>NZ_CP188259.1:0-5116250 GCF_049995355.1 Dactylosporangium sp. McL0621 | reverse complement strand
TTCATCCACATCGGCGCATGACCGGACGCCGTCAACCAAACGGCTGGAGGCGCTCGATCGCCGCCGCGATCCCGACGCCGCGGGCGTCGAGGAGCACCTTGCGCAGTACCACCACGGCTTCCACCGACCGCAGGTGTGCCTCACGCTCTTCAGGCGCCTGCTGACTCATGGAGATCCCGGCCTGGATGAACCAGTCGAAGAGATCATCCATCCCCGGATCGAGCAGGCGGGGTTCGCCGATCAGGATCTCCCGCAGCTCGTCCGGGCCCGAGCAGTGGGCGACGGCGATGACGATGTCCGCGAGCTCGTCCGTCGTCATCGACGCCGGGGCCGTCACCGCTCCCCCGGACCGGCGAGCAGCCCCACGGCGTGCGCCTGGCCGGGGCCGGCGGGCCCGTACCACGTCATCCCCACCGCGGCCACCAGCAGTACCAGGCACACCAGCGCCAGGACGATACCGATCCGCAGCGCTGCCGCGGTCCGCAGCGCCTCGTCATGATCCAGCGCCTCCCGCGACGGAACCTCGGCGACACGCACCACGCTCGGCCGGCCGTGCGCCGCTCGCAGCAGCGTCAGCGCGCTGAGCGTGCCGGCGACCGCCGCACCCAGCAGCACCCACCCGACGGCAACTGCCCAGCCTCGGGTCAGCTCACCGAGATCGGACCGCCCCTTCACCAGCGAGAAACCGGCCAGGGCGGCGAGCAGGCCGCCGAGCCCGTTGCGCCACGCCCGCGCGGCCGCCCGAACCCGGACCAGCTCCGTGCGGATCAGCTGCCGCCGGGTCTTCGCCCGGCGAAGGTCCGCCAGTGACGCATCCGGTCCGGCCGCAAGACGAATCATTGCCCGTCCTCGTGCAGTTCGACGGTCCAATACGCTCCGCATCCCAGTTGTCCCGCCGGACGCCCGGGATGGTCTTCGTCGCAGGTGCACACGACGGTGTGGTACATCGGCTCAGCCGGCTCCGTCCGGCGCCGCGAGCGCTTCGTCCCCTGACGGAACACCGATTCGAAGATCGGCACAGCGATGGCCGATGCGCACCGGGGACAGAGTCCGTGCAGCATGACGATGCCGGTCCGCATCCGCTCCGCCGCGAAGGACGACGCGGCGACCGCCGAGAACTCCGAGGCGGTCGTCTCCGTGTACGCCAGCAGTCCCGAACCCAGCTCGCCGTCACTCACGATCGACTCCTGCGATATGCGACACCCGCCGTCATCCATTGGACCAGTCAGATCATGGCGAAATCAATGGCAAATCAAGACAGCCGGCCGAGGCCAGCCATCCGTGCGGCTAGGGCCCAGCCTCGCCATGACCCCGGTTCCGGTCGACGCGCCGCTGCCGGCACTGTCGACGAAGCTCGGCGGGGTGCCCGACCTGCCGCCGGGCACGACCTGGCCCGCCGGCGCCGGTGGGGAGCCGCTGCCGTTCGTCCTGCAGCTCAACCTCACCGATCTGGCCGGGCGCTTCGACGGCTGGCTGCCCTGGCCGGCCGGCGGTGGCGTCGTGCAGCTGTTCACCATCGGCGATGACAGCGACTTCAAGGTGCTGGTGCACCGCGACCTGGCCGCGCTGCGACCGGCGGCGGCGCCCGTCGAGCCGGCCCACGAGTACCGGCTCGATCCGAGCGTTCAGCGCGTCCTGTCCGACGATCCGGTCGGCACGGCCGCCGCTTGCAGCTGCAGTACCAGTGCACCTGACGCCGGCCGGGGACTCAGGCGGCGGCCAGGTCGGGGATGCGCTCGCCGTCGCCGGGCATTCCGTCAGCAGGTACGCCCTGCTCGAAGCCCATTCCAGCGTTTGACATCGGGCAGACATTCATATTTTATGATGTTTGTTCCTTTTCGGCCCGTCCGTCAACCGGGCCTGGTCCGATGCCGAAGCAGTGACGTCGTCGCGTCGCTGGAGCCCGCCAGCACATCGACCACATGCACTTGGAGGACTGATGGGGAAACTCATCGCCATCGGCGCGGGGCTGGCGGTGATCGCCGCGGTGATCGTGACGGTCCTGGCCCCGGCCGACGCCGCGACGGGAACGCCCATCGTCGCTCAGGCCTCGGGGCGGTGCCTGGACGTGGTCGGGCAGTCCCAGGCCGACAAGACCCTGGTGAACATCTACGACTGCAACGGGCAGGCCAACCAGGCGTGGACGTTCACCGCGGCCGGCGAGCTGCGGGTGTACGACACCCCGAAGTGCCTCGATGTCGCCGGGCAGGACACGACCGCGCCGGCGACCGCGCAGATCTACACCTGCAACG
The DNA here is from genome assembly GCF_049995355.1 of Dactylosporangium sp. McL0621. NCBI lineage: Bacteria > Bacillati > Actinomycetota > Actinomycetes > Micromonosporales > Micromonosporaceae > Dactylosporangium > Dactylosporangium sp. McL0621. Next base: position 5,113,998 of record NZ_CP188259.1, on the reverse strand, counting down.
GCGGGCCGAACCAGAAGTGGCGGATCAACGCTGACGGCACCATCGTCGGGGTGCAGTCCGGGCTGTGCCTGGACGTGACCGGCGCGGGCACGACGAACAGCACCGCGGTGGCGTTGTGGACGTGCAACGGCCAGACCAACCAGCAGTGGCGCATGTCGGCCGCGGACACCCAGCCGCCGAGCGTGCCGGGCAACCCGCGGGTGAGCAACCTGGCCTGCGACTCGGTGACCTTCGCCTGGAACGCCTCGGCCGACAACGTCGGGGTGGCCTTCTACGACGTCTTTCACGACGGGCAGCTGATGAAGTCGGTCAGCGGCAGCACCCTCTCGACGAGCCTCACCGTCGTCGCCGGCGTCACCTGGGGCCTGTACGTCAACGCCCGCGACGCCGCCGGCAACGTCTCGCAGGCCAGCGCCACGGTGTCGATCACGCCGCCGCAGTGCCAGGCCGACACCCAGCCGCCGACCGCCCCGGCCGGCCTCACCGGCTCGGCGTCCGGCACCACGGTGACGCTGCACTGGACCGCCGCCAGCGACAACGTCGGCGTCCGCGCGTACGACATCTACCGCGACAACGCCAAGGTCGGCGCCGTCACCGGCACCGCCACCTCCGCCCCGGCGACCGCGTTCGTCGACAGCGCCCTGGCCGCCAACACCGCCTACCAGTACTACGTCGTGGCCCGCGACGCCCAGGCCAACGTCTCCCCGCACAGCAACGCCGCGACCGTCACCACCGGCGCGGCGTGCGGCAGTTCAGTGTGTGCGGTGACCCAGATCGCCACCGACACCGACATCCCGTGGGGCCTGGTCACCCTGCCGGACGGCACCATCCTCTACAACCGCCGCGACGCGCACGACATCGTGCACCTCAACCCGGCCACGGGAGCGAAGACGAGCGTCGGCACCGTGCCCAACGTCGACAACACCGACGGCGAGGGCGGCCTGCTGGGCCTGGCGATCTCCTCCAGCTACGCGTCGGACCACTGGCTGTACATCATGCACACCTCCCCCACCGACAACCGCATCGTGCGGATCAGGCTCGACAACGACGTGCTCACCACCGGTAGCGAGCAGATCCTGCTCACCGGCCTGCTGCGCAACAAGTTCCACAACGGCGGCCGGTTGCGCTTCGGCCCCGACGGCAAGCTCTACGCCTCCACCGGCGACGCGCAGAACGGCGACAACGCGCAGAACAAGAACAGCCTCAACGGCAAGATCCTGCGGCTCAACCCCGACGGCACGGTGCCGTCGGACAACCCGTTCGGCAACTACGTGTGGAGCTACGGGCACCGCAACCCGCAGGGCCTCGCGTTCGACTCGCAGGGCCGGCTGTGGGAGCAGGAGTTCGGCAACGCCGTCATGGACGAGACGAACCTCATCACCAAGGGCGGCAACTACGGCTGGCCCGCCTGCGAAGGCACGTCGGGCACCTGCGGTACCGCCGGATTCATCGCCCCGAAGCAGACCTACTCCACGGCCGACGGCTCCTGCTCCGGCATCGCCATCGTCCGCGACGTGCTCTACGTCGCCTGCGAGCGCGGGACCCGGATGTACCGCGAGGTCATCAGCGGGAGCAGCCTCACCAACGTGCAGATCTACTTCAACGGCACCTACGGCCGGCTGCGCACCGTCGAGCCGGCCCCCGACGGCGGCCTCTGGCTGACGACCACGAACAACGGCGACAAGGACAGCGTCCCGAACAACAGCAACGAGAGGATCTTCCACGTCGCCCTGGGCAGCTGACCTGGATGTCAATCGTCGCGGCCGGCCGATGGGCTGTCCACGCTGGGCCTGCCGCTGCGGCCGCCAGTGATGCCGCAGCACCGATCAGGGATCTCGGTGCTCGAGTCAGGTCGTGGCCCGAGGCCGATGCTGCCTCGCTCACAGCCGGTCGAATGGGCCGGCATAGGAGAAGTGGCCAGTCATGCCGTCGTACTGGGCGAGGGTCCGGACCTGGAAGTAGTCACCCCACGACGGGTCCGGCGCGGCTATCCCGATCGACTGGGAGGGAACAAAGCCGAAACGATGGTAGAAGGCAGGGTCGCCCACCAGCCCGACCAGAGGCTCGCCGAGCGCGTCGGCAGCACCCAGAACGGCGTGCATCAGGGCAGCACCGATACCGGCTCTCTGCCGGTGCGGGAGAACGCTCAGGGGCCCGAGACCAAGAGCCGGCTGAGCATCGACATGGGCACGTGTAGCGACCACGTGGCCGACCACGAGGTTGTCCTCGACCGCGACCAACGACAGCTGCGCAACCCAACTGGCATCGTCTCGCAACCGCGAGACCAGGGTCGCTTCGCCCGGATCTCCACCTGACTCCGCCGGCGGTGCGCTGTGCGCGACGCCACGGAACGCGGCGGCCGTGACCGCACGGATCACCTCAACATCATCGGGAAGTTCACGTCGAATCATCACCACGGAACCATCGGACTCTTCGCTGACCCTCGTCAACGTCTTTTACAGGCTGGCGATGGAGTCCATCGGTCGAAACCTCAGTTCCGACGGGGCCACCTATGTCCGTCGCAGCCAGTGGGGGGTGAGCGCCGGCGGCTCGGGTGCCGGAGCAGCGCGATGCCGTTCCACGGGCCCGCACGGCAGGCACCCGGCCCGCGGCTCAACCAGCCGCGGGCCGGGTGGTTGCGGCCGACGCGGGTGGCGTCGTCGGCGTGTCCGGGACGACAACGAGGCTCACGACGCGGCGGGCGCGGTCGCCGTCGCGGGTATTGCCGGTCCGGCTGACGACGGCGTGCTCGATCTCGGTGACCATCGCGGCGAACTCCTCGTCGGTCAGCCACACCGCCGCCTGCCGGTAGACCACGCCGTCGCGCTGCGGGTCGGCGTGCTCGTGGGTGAGGTAGCGGTCGAAGTCGCCCATCAGTGACGCCGCGAACGTGGTGAACGCCCGCCGGTGGTCGTCCGGGGTCATCGCCGCCCGGGCCGTGGCGTCGATGACGCCCTGCTCCTGGTTGACGCGGTAGCTGCGCTCGATCGTGCCGCGGACACGTCGCTCGTCGACCACCGTCAGCACGCCCGCCTCGACGAGCACAGCGATGTGCCGATACATCGTCGTCGCCGGGATGTCCGGCAGGCGCTCACGCAGCTGCCCGGTGGTCAGCGGGTCGGCGTCGAACAGCGTTTGCAGAATACGCATCCGGATCGGATGCAGGAGGACGTCCGCAGTTGCCATCCCCCCATGTTCCCACCTACGGTAATGTCACCATTTTCGGGAATATTCCCGCGAACGACAATATTCCGAAGTGTGTGAACGAGAGGCGGGTCATGCCGGACGTCGAGATGACGGCGGTGGCGGACGACGGACTGCTGCTGGCCGGCACCCTGACCCTGCCCGAAGGACCCGGCCCGCATCCGGGCGTCCTGCTGCTGCACGGCTCCGGCCCCCTTGATCGCGACGGGAACACCCGCCGCCACCGCCTGGGACTCGGCGCCGACCTCGCGGCGGCGCTCGCCGCCGCCGGGATCGCCACGCTGCGTTACGACCGGCGCGGTGTCGGCGCAACGGCCGGGGACTGGCGCACGACCGGGTTCACCACCACCCGCCAGGATGCTGCCGCCGCGCTGCGTGCCCTGGCCGGCCGGCCCGGCATCCGGCCGGACGCGATCGGCGTGATCGGGCACAGCGAAGGCGCCATCCACGCCATGAGACTCGCCGGCCGGCCGGGGGTCGCGGCGGTGGTGCTGCTGGCCGGGTTCGCCCGCCCGGGTGCCGACGCGCTGCGCCGGCAGGCCCAGCTGATCGCCGGCGGTCTGCCCGCACCCCTCCGACGGCCGCTGCAAGCCCTGTTCACGTGGTACCTGGCCAAGGTCAAGGCGACCAGCACCGACGCGGCGCGCGTCGCGGGGATCCCCGTCAACGCCCGGTGGCTGCGGGAACTGCTCGACCACGACCCACGGCCGGACCTGACAGCCATCCACGTTCCGGTCCTGGCCATTACCGGCGACAAGGACATCCAGGTCGACCCCGCCGACCTCGACGACATCAACCGACTGGTACCGGGCGGGGCCGAGACCCACCGCATCTCCGACCTCACCCACCTGCTGCGACGCGAACCCGGCCGCCCGTCACTGCGCACCTACCCCCGGCAGCTGCGCCGGCCGGTCGACCCCGACCTGCTCACCCAGATCACTGCCTGGCTCACCACCCGGCTCCACACCTCTGTGAAAGGGACGACCGCGTGACCACCGCAACCCCTCCCCGGCCCGGCGGGCTCGGGCTCTTCTGGGCCGTCACGTTCGCCACCACCTGGACCTGCTGGCTCGGCGCCATCGCGATCGGCGGAACCCCGACCAGCTTCCCCACCGCCGTGCCGTACCTCCTCGGCGGCTTCGGCCCGGTGTTCGGCGCCATCGCGGTCCGGCTACGCCGGACCCGCCGCCTCGAACCCGTCCCCGCGCACACCGTTCCAGTGCGGCAGGGCAGCCGGCTGCTGTGGGCGCTGCCGCTGCTGGCGCTGGCGGTGGCGACCGTGGCGGGTGCCGCGGTGCTCGCCGACCTCCTCGACGGCCCGGCGATCGACCTCACCGAAGGCCGGGACCTCGTCGCCACCGCCGGTGGACCCGCGCCGTTCCTGATCAGCATGCTCATCGCCGGGCCCCTCGCCGAGGAACCCGGCTGGCGCGGCACGGCGTACCCACGCCTGCGCGCCACAATGAACCGCCTCCAGACGGGTCTGGTGCTCGGCGCCGCCTGGGCGGTCTGGCACCTGCCGCTGTTCTTCATCACCGGTACCGTGCAGAACGAACTCGGCCTGGTCAGCTGGAGCGGACTGCTGTTCAGCCTCAGCGTCTTCCCGATGGCGCTGCTGACCGGGTACGCGTACGAAGTGGCCGGCGTGGTCGCGTCGATCGCCGTCCATTTCGGCGTCAACACCACGATGGCGCTGCTGAACGTCAGATCACCCGCCACGCAAGCAGCCGTCCTGGCGGTCCAGATCACCGTAACGGCCGTGCTCCTGGCTTCCCGGCGAAACCGTCCCGCGACTGGCTTGCCCGCCCAGGCGGGCCGTCGCGACCGCGAACTGGGCGGTATTCGTTGACCGGTCAAATCGCCTGGATGGGCTGCGCCGAGCCGCCGGCCACCGAGCCGGTGGCGCCCACGCCTCGGCCCGCAACCAGCTGTAGCCACCGTCGGTACAGAACGCAGACAACTCGGCCTCCGCCTCGCGATCTAGGCCCGGTCTCGTGGATCTTGGTGGAGCGTGTAACGGCGTAGCGTGACAGGGCTGCCGTCCGGAGTGGTCCAGCTCGCCGTCGTGGTGTGCAGGTGCTGCCAACCGGTGCGCTCGTAGAGTGCGATGGCCGCTGACCCTTGGCTTGCGACGACCTCCAGCGTCAGGTCGATGTGGTGCTCGGCGGCCCATCGTCGTGCCTGCTGCAGCAGCCTGGTCGCGACGTGGTCCCGGCGGAACGCGGTTGCGACGAACAGGCGGCCGAGCTCGGCGGACGGCGGTGTCGGACCATACTCTCTCGACGGGACGGGAGCGGCGTGTACGGCGACGTGCCCTACCACGGCGGCGCTGTCGGTCGTGGCGATCCACGCGTGCAACATGTCTGGCGGGCAAAGCCATCGATGCGGGTCGGTCGGCCAGTTCAGCGGGTAGCCATCGAGACGATGCACGTCGGCGAGCAGGTCGACACACGGCTGCAGGTCGCTTGGTTCTCGGTCTCGGATCGTCACCTCGTCCATGTCCTCATCATTGTGGTTGTTCGGCGTGCCGCCCGGTGTGGGGCAGGTGGTGCGGTAGATAGACCGTCGTGTCTCCGTGAGGATCGGGAGCGATCAGCGAGCTGGAGAGTTAGTCAGTCGGCGCAAAGTCGATGTCGATCGGTAGCGTGGCGAGCACGGTCGTCCCGGACCTTGCTGGGCTTGAGACCTGCAGGTGTCCACCGAGCGCCTCGACCCGGTCGGCGAGACCTACGAGCCCCGAGCCCAAGGCCGGGTCGGCGCCACCGACGCCGTCGTCGCGGATCGAGAGCACGAGGACCTCACGGCCCGTGTGATCGTCGAGGGTGATGTCGACATCAACGTCGACCTCGGAGGCGCCGGCGTGCTTGGCCGCGTTTGTGAGCGCTTCGGACACGACATAGTAGGCGGCGACCTCGACACCGCTGGGCAGCCGGCGTTTGGGGCCATGGTTGATCGTGACCGGGACGGGAGCGCGGCGGGCGAGCGCCTTCAGCGCGGTCATCAGGCCGCCCTGCGAAAGGATGGCCGGGTGGAGGCCCCGCGAGATCTCCTGCAGGTCGTTGAACGCGTTGCCCAGGCCTTCGGTTGTCCGGCCGAGCTGCGCTTTGGCCTGGTCGGGGTCGCCCGGCAGGAGCGCCTCGGCCGCGCGGAGCTCGAGGCCGAGCGACACGAGGCGCTGCTGTACGCCGTCGTGCAGGTCGCGTTCGATACGGCGGCGGGCCTCGTCGGCGGCCAGGACGATCCGGGTCCGCGACGTGTTGAGCTCGGCCCGGCTCTCGGTGTTCGCGATCGCGGTGCCGACGAGCTCGGCAAACTGGGCCAGCCGCTGCTCGGTATTGGGGGGCGCCGGTTCGCCCCGGGTCCACAGGACAACGAGGGCGCCCCACACCCGGTCCTCGACCGTGATCGGTGTGGCGACTGACGAGCGGAAGCCCTCCTTCCGCGCCAGATCGGCGAGAGGACCGCTGCGGTCGTCGTAGCTGTCCATGCGGGCGGGGCGGGCGGTGCGCAGTACCAGCTCCGTAATGCCGCCTCCGACGGTAAACTGCCGCCCCAGCAGGGGCTCGACGCCGGGTTGGCTGTACTCGGCGATGACGCTGACCGTGCCGGGCGCCTCCTGGCGCATCAGCCTCGTGGCGTCCGCCGCCAGTAGCGACGCCGTCTCGGCCGCGACCGCGGCGACGACGTCGGCCGGCGGCGCGAGGTGGGCGACGAGCACCGCCACCCGACGCAGGCTCGCCTGTTCCGCCGCGAGCTCCCGCAAGGAAGCCGCGAGCTCATGCAAGGAATCGGCCATGGCCTCGCGCTCGGTCGCGGCCTGCAGCAGGATCTCCAACTGGGGCACCATCCGTTCGCGCACCCGGCGCAGGACCGGGTCCTGAAGGTCGGCGGGGACAAACAAGGTGCCGGTCTGCGAGCCGTACCTCAGCGGGAGTGCCATCCGGTCCTCATCGCCTGGGACACTGTCGCGTTCGATCGCTGCGAACGGCAGCCGCAGCATCCGCGCGAGGCGGTGCGACGCCTCCGGCAGCACCAGCCGCAGGTCGTGCACGGCCAGACAGTGCCGGGCCAGCCCGGCGAAGAGGTCGGCCTCCTGGCGGCGTTGGACCGCCTCGACCGCTCGAACCCGGGCCAGCTCCGCCATCACGCTGGCCAGGACCATCGCCACCAGGAACGCCGCGAGTTCCACCCAGTCCCGCGTCTTGCTGACGTCGAGGTCCCGAACGGGCGGAACATAGCCAATGTTGTAGGCCGCGACGCTCACAACCGACATCGCCAACGCCAGCCGCACGCCCCAAATCGTGGAGATCGCCAGCACGCCGAGTAGAAAGAACACCTCCAGGGCGTCCCGCGCCACTACGTGTCTGAGCAGATCGACCAGCAGCATCTCGGCCGCGACGAGCAGCACGCCGACCGCAATCCCCAGCCAGAGCGGCGGCGTCGGCGGCAGCAGCCGGGCCGCCAGGCGTACCAGCATCACCGAACCCCCCATCCGGTCGCCCCGCCACCAGCGTCCTCCCTGGTCAGGCTCACGACCACCTCGTGTTGCGAGGCAAGCAATGTGCCCGCGTTGCCCGCCCAGCGGCCATCCTGCCCTCGGGCAGGTGACGCTATGCCGCTCACCCGGCCGCGATCGAGCGAGGCGAGGGGTGACAACCGACCGACGCTCGAACCACCATCCACTGGGCGGCGGCCGGAGGGCGTCGCCATGCCTCCAGCTCTACAACCCGGAGGTGGCCTCCGGCGACCAGGACTACCCGCACCCGCCCACACCCGCATCCCGTGCGCCGATGGTGTGCGCCCGGGCGACAAAGGGCGGGCCGCCGCGCGGTCCTTCCGCGATACTGGCCCGTGTGGATGAGGTTCAGGTCGTGGTTGCTCACTCCGAGCGGGTGACGCTGCGCGTCGGCGACATGTTCCTCAAGGTGGACGCCGACCCGGCGCGCCTGGACGCCGAGGCCGAGGCGATGGCCGCGGCGCCGATCCCGACGGCGCCGATCCTGTGGCGCAAACCGTCGGTGATAGCGCTCGGCGCCCTCCCCGGCAAGGCCCTCGGCCGCCTCGGCGAGCCGTCGCCCGCCTCGACCGCGGCCTGGGCCGCCGCGGGTGCCGCCGTCCGCACTCTGCACGATGCGCCGCTACCCGCGCGCCCCGGTCGCAGCGCCGACTCGCTGGTCCGGGCGGAGCTGGAATCCGAGTGCGAACTGCTCGTCGCGAACGGCGTCCTCCCCGCCGACCTGGTCGCCCGCAACCGTGAGGTCGCCGAGGTCGCCTTCCGCCCGTTCACCCCGGTGTTCGCCCACGGCGACCTCCAGATCACCCATGTCTTCACCGACGGCGATCGGGTCACCGGCGTGCTCGACTGGTCCGAGGCCGGCCATGGTGACCCGATGTTCGACCTCGCCACACTGACGCTGGGCCACGAGGACCGCCTCGCCGACATCCTCGCCGGCTACGGCCCCGCCGCCGACCCGGCCGCCATCCGCGCCTGGTGGTCCCTCCGCAGCCTCCTCAACGTCCGCTGGCTCGCCGAACACGGCTTCGACCCGTTTGCCCCGGGCTGCGAGGTCGACGTCCTGAAATCTCGCATGTAGCGGACCGACTCCGGGCAATGCCGGGCTATGACTCGTCGAGGCTCCCGCACCCTGGCTCGCCGGCACCGCCGGAGTGGTCGCCGCCGTGACCGGAGAGCTGGCTACGGGTAGTAGACCGTGGGCGGCGGCGACCGCGTCGGCGCGGGAGCCGACGCCGAGCTTGCGTCCTACGTGCAGGAGCGCCATCCGGTCGGCCGCCTCGTCCTGCGCAGCAGCGGCGCGATCATCCACCTCGCCATGGTCGAGTCACGGGCCGGCCGCCTCGCCCGTTCCATCGTGGGCGGCGCGGTGCTGCGCCTGCCGCCGATCGCGCGCAAGGCCGCGGGCACCATCTCCGGCATCGGCATCGACTACCCGCACGCCCCGCGGGCCGCGGACCTCGGCCTGCAGAACGGCCGCCGCCTGTACGAGACCCTGCGCGACGGCCGGTTCGTGCTCGTCGCCCCGCCCGCGGCCGGGTCCGCGATCGCCGGCCGGCCCGTCACGCTGGTATCCGCGGCCGACGCGGCGACGCCGTGGACCCTGGTGCGGCCCGACGCGCACGTCGCCTGGCGCGGCAGACCGTCCGGCCTCGAGGCCGCGCTCGCGGCCGCCGGGCTGTCCCTGCGCTACCAGCGCAGTTCGCCGCGCTCATCCTGAGGGGTACCGGTCGGGCCGTCGGCGCCGGGCGCGGCCAGGCGCACGACGGTCCGGACGTACCGTCTCTCGGCTTGCCCGCGCGAATAGGATCGACGCGTGAAGATCCGTATCCGCGGTCGGCTGCAGGGCATGGGTCGTTGGCTGGCGATCGCCGGCGCTCTGCTCGTCGTGGGCCTTCTCGCGGCTCCGGTCCTGACCTCGGAGCCCGGCGGCGACCACCCGAACGACATGGACTGCGGCAACGTCTTCTGGCTGACGCCGCCGAAGCCGGACCAGGCCGACCCCGACTACGAGTTCTACCGCGACAAGATGGACCGGGCCTGCCGGGAGGCCCGCGTCACCAGAGCCGCCGAAGCAGCCTTCGTTTTCGTCATCACGATATTCGGCGTGGCCCTATGTCCCCGCCGCGATGGAACGTCTTCGTCATAGAGCCGTCTCATCGGGCACAGCGGTCGCGTCACCTGGGACAGCGTGGACGGCCCGCCGCCGGGGTAGCTTGCGACACGGCTCGGTCAACGAGTGCTGGCAGCACGGATCGCGACCGCTGCGCTTTCCGCCTGGCGCCTGCCGATTGGGAAGGCACGAGCGGTGACCGCCGGATCCATCATGCGGGCCGGGGCGCCGAGGTCACCGAAGTCGGGCTCCACGGTGACCACCCGGGCGGACCCGCGCTGCCTGTCGACCTGGGCCGCGTCCGCGCCCTCCAGCGGCTGGCAGCACACCACCACGAGTACGTCGGAGGGTGGTGCGGCCGAGACGTTCAGCCGGCTGACGATGCCGCCGTCTATGTAGTGCACGCCGCCGATGGTGACCGGAGGGAAGAGCATCGGCACGACGCAACTGGCGGCGACGGCGTGCAACAGCGGCACCCGAGAGTGCTCGCCCCACACGACCAACTCGCCGGTGTCGGTGTCGACCGCGGTGCACCGGAAGCCCAGCGGCCAGGTGACACCGTCGAGGACGCCGAACAGGCCGAGGTAGTCGTCCTCGGTGAGCGTGACCGGCGCCTCCCGCGCGGCGGAGCCGATCTCGCGCAGCGTCGGCCGGGGGTCCGCGGCAGCCGCTGCCCGGCGGGAGGCGTCCTGGAAGCCGTCGGAGCCGGCCGCCAGGGTGCCGGCGTCGAGCCGTTCCCCCACCGCCGCCAGCACTGCGAGGGCGCCGGTCACGTCTCGGCCGCTCGCCAGCAACGCACCGACCAGGGAGCCCGCGGAGGTTCCGATGATCCCCGTGGTTCTCGCGAGGTCGACGCCGGCCTCGCGCAGCCCGATGATCAGGCCCGTCTGCCAGGCAACACCGACGGTCCCGCCACCTCCCAGCACCACCGCAGTCGTCACCTGGCCGTCCCTTCCCGTCGTCATGAGATGCCGAACAGAGCGCGGGCGTTGCCAGCGGCGAAGAGCTCGCGGGCCGCATCGGTCGGAAACCCGGTCAGGAACTTGTCGATCTCCGTCCGGGACGGTCGCTGGAACGGGTGGTCGGTCGAGAACAGCAGCTGCCAATGTTCCTCTGTTGCGATCATGAAACCCCTTTCCGGGTACGCCGTAAGCTTCGCCGTCCGCTCACCTTTGAGCCAGTTTTCGTAGGATTGGCTCCGTGAACGCATCAACGGTGGCCGAATCCGGCACTCTGGAGCCGGATGACGTACGAATCATCCGAGCTCTTCAGCTCGACCCGCGGGCGTCGTACGCGCAGATCGGCGCCGTCCTGGGTCTTACCGAGGGCACCGTTCGCCGCCGATACCTACGCCTGCGCGCTGACGGAGTCATCCACGTCGCCGGCGTCCTCGACCCGGGCGCGCTCGGTCAGAGCCGCTGGCTGGTACGGCTGCGCTGCCGCCCGGACAGCGTCGGAGGGATCGCCACCGGCCTCGCCCGGCGCGACGACGTCAGCTGGATCGCGGTCGGCGCAGCCGGCACCGAGATCACCTGCGCCGTCCGCTCCCGCACCACGACCGACCGCGACGACCTGATCGGCCGCCTCCTCCCCCGCACCGCCGCCGTCCTCGACATCGGCGCGGCCGTGATCCTGCACCAGTTCATCGGCGGGCGCGGCCATTACTGGGCCACTCTGTCCGGCGCCCTCACCCCGCAGGAAGAGGCCGCCCTGGGCCAGGCCCCTTTCGTCGAGTCCGCTGCCGTGGCCGCCGTCCCGGCCACCCTCGACGCCGCTGACGAAAAGCTGCTCGCCACCCTGGCCGTCGACGGCCGCGCCCCGCTGTCCACGCTCGCCGCCGCCGCGAACCTCACCCCGGGCCGCGCCGCCCGCCGCCTCCAGGCCCTGGTGGAGCGGCGCGTCGTCCACATCGATGTCGAGATCCCCCCGGCCGCCCTCGGCCTGCACACGCGCGCTGTCCTGCTCCTGCGCATCCATCCAGCTCAGCTGAAGGCCGCCGGCCGGGCACTCGCCCAAGATCCCGCCATCCCGTTCGCCGCCGCCACCTCCGGCCGCGACAACCTCCAGGCCGTCGCACATTGCCGTGACCTGGAAGCCCTCTACGAACTCGCCACCACCCGCCTCGGCGACCTTCCGGGCCTGCGATCGCTGGAGGTCTCCCCCATCGACCACCAGGTCAAGCAGGCCGCAACCAGACTCATCGCCGACCGCCTCGTCCCGTAGGTGGTTGCGCGACGCCGCTTGACAAGAAATCAAACATTCGTTTTAGTTCGGGCGTGGCGACCGGGAAGACAGATCTGCGCCGCGCGGCTGGGCAGCGTACGCGCGATGGCTTGTTGAGGGCGACGCTGGAGTTGCTCGCGTCGCGTGGGCCGGAAGGTCTCTCACTGCGGGAAATCACCGTCAGGGCCGGTGCCAACGTGGCGGCGGTCAGCTACCACTTCGGCTCCCTGAAGGGGTTGTGCGACTCGGCCGTCGAGAGCGCGCTGGAAAGTTATCTGGACGCCCAGCTCGAGGCGCTCGGTCAGCTGAGCGAAGGTTCGACGGTGGAGGAACTGGCGGCCGCGTTCGGCCGGCCGATGATGCAGGCGCTGACCGCGGGCGGCACCGAGCTGGCGGTCATCCGGACGGTGGCCCGCGTCGGCATTGATCCGCCGGACGGCTGGGAGCGGTTGATCGCCAAGTTTCAGCAGACTCGCACCGACGCACTTCGCGTGCTGATGACCAGCCTTCCCGAGGTCGGCGAAGAGGAGTTGATCTTTCGGGTCCGGTGCTCCGCCGGCTTGCTGAACTGGCTGGTTCTTGCTCCGCTGGGGGCTGAGCTGGCAGCGCAGCCGGCCGAGCGGCTCGAGCAACTTCTGGTACCCGTGCTGGCGGGGGCCCTCCGGGGCCGGTCCCAGCCGGCCTGAGCTAAAAAGGCACGTTATTGCGAATTTCCGATAACGATCGGCAGGTGGACGAGCGGCTGTGTCCTGGCGCGCCTGACATCCAGAATTGAGTATCTGCCGTGGGAACAGCCCTCGTACTCTCTGTGGGTGAGCGATGGCAATGACTATGTGAAGCTGCGAGAAACCTTCAACGAGGACGCCGAACGGTATGACCGTGCCAGGCCCCGATACCCGCTGCGGATGTTCGACGATCTCGCTGTGGCCGGAGTAGCGCTCGGTGCCAGGGTGCTGGAGATCGGCTGTGGAACCGGGCAGGCGACCGTGCCGCTGGCCGAGCGGGGTTACCGGATCGTGGCCGTCGAGTTGGGCACGGACATGGCAGCTGTGGCTCGGCGAAATCTTGCCGCGTTCGACTCGGTGGAGGTCGTTACGGCGGCGTTCGAGGAGTGGCCCTTGCCTAGCGAACCGTTCGATGTGGTGTTCTCCGCGACGGCGTTTCACTGGGTCGACCCGGCCGTGCGGGTGTCGAAGTCCGCTGACGCCTTGCGTCTCGGTGGTCTGTTGGCCACCGTGGGGACCCGCCACATCGCTGGCGGCACCTGGACGGAGGCATTCTTCGTCGAGGTTCAGAAGTGTTACGAGCGCTTCGATCCGGCGACCCCACCGGGCCTGCGTCTTGAAGCTGCTCGTGACATCCCGGAGGACGACCGGGAGCTGACCTCGTCCGGGCGATTCGGGCCTGCGAGCTTTTACCGGTACGAGTGGGAGTTGCCGTACTCGACAGCGGACTACCTGGATCTTCTGTTGACCTACTCCGGACACCGGGCCTTGCCGGACGGGCAGCAGAGCGCGCTGCTGAACTCCATCGCGCGGCTCATCGACGAGAACTACGGGGGGCGGGTCGTCAAGCGCTACCTGACTGAGCTGAGGCTCGCCGAACGAGTCCAGTGAATCGATCGGGTAGAACGTCGTGGCGCTGCCTGCCGCGCGGGCCGCTGGGGTGCCGTAGCCGTTGATGTCCTCGGCGTTGAGGGTGATCCCGGCGGCCATCAGCTTGGCCCAGGCCGCGTCGTCGATGATCCGCGGGTTGGGGCGGATCTGGGCGTGGACGGACAGGGGCAGGCTGAGCACCCGCCGCGGGTCGAATCGGCCGGTGATCCATTCCCATTCGATGAGGTCGACGAAGAATCCGCGGATGTGGTCGATGCGTTGGGCCTTGCCTTTTGCGCTGAGCGGCTGGCCGAATCGGGTGCGGTTGTGGCTGTGCCCGGCCCACTGCCCGATCGTGGCGGTCAGCGTGTCAGCGACGTACTCCGCGGCGATGTCGCGGGTCCACAGGTCCGGGGTGCCAGCCTCGGGGTACCGTTCCGCTGCCCAGCGCCGGGCGATCAGGATGACCGAGAACCGGCCGCGTACCGTCGCGGGCTCCAATGTGGACAGCCGTCGCCACCGTAGTGCCCAGTCCCGCCACGGCGGTGGGACCGACTCCAGCGTCTCGGCCCAGGGGCCACGGTTGCGGTTGCGCAGCGGCTCCGCCGCTACTGTGTGCAGGATCCGCTGCCAGTCCCGCTCGTTGGGGATCCACGGCGCCTGCTCGACCCGCCGCACCAGACCCTGCCTGGGACGACGACCGCGTCGCCCGGACTGTCCACGGCGGACCGGGTTGCGTTCGCGGAGGCCGTCTTCGACGAGGAACTCGTAGAACGAGCGCACCGCGACCACGTACTGCTGGACCGTGGCGGTGGACAGCCCCCAGCGCACCCATTTCGGACAGATCCCGGCTGGCCGGCAGGTGACGCGTGCGACCGCACAGTGGCTGCGCCCTTGACGCTTCGGCGCCGGGCTCGCATATACTCAATCAAGCATTTGAATTATTTCTGGCCGGGCCGGCGAGGCGGATCCGGTCGACAACGGAAGGAGATCGTCGTGAAGGCTCTCCACTGGAAGACGGCAGGCGCCGCGGTCGTGGCCCGGGCGTTCCCCCTCGGCGCGGTACCGTCGCGAGCCGCAACTCCCGCCGAGGGCCGGCCGCTCACCCCGGCATCGACCGGGCCTGACCTGTCGGTGCTGCCGCTCACCGACCGCCACCTGAACCCGCGTGAGAAGGCGAACCTCGCGGCCGTCCTGCAGGCGTACGACACGGCGGAGGGCGACAAACTCAACGTGCCCGCGTTCGAGGCCGTCTTCGCGCGCAACGGTGTGTTCAACGACGTCGTCGCCGGCCACACGTACCAGGGCGAGGCGCTGGGCCAGGTGCTGAACAAGATGGTCGGAATCCTTCCCGACGTCCATCGCGAGCTGAAGCAGATCACCGTGCACGGCGATGTGATCAGCATCGAGCTGTCGGTCCGGGGCACGTTCAACGGGTCCCTGCCGACGCCGGCCGGCACCCTGAAAGGCAACGGAGCCAAGGTCGACATCCCAACCGCCGACTTCTGGTACCTGCGCAACGGCAAGGTCGAGAAGTTCGACTGCTACCTCGGATACTCGGCCTTTTACACCCAGCTCGGCGTCAACTGGGACTGGGCCGCAGCGGTCGGGAACAACTGAACCAATCTCGCCGAAGACGATGCGCGGGCCACCCGGGCCGCAGATCCGCGTCGAACGTGCTGAGAGCACACGGCGCTTGGAGCCGATCTTCGGAGCACCCTGCCATTCGCAGGCCGCGTACCAGCCCCAGACGCTGCTTCGGCTCCTTATTGAATCGGATGTTTGAGCGCGAGTAGTTCGGCGGCGCGGACGGCGCTGGCGCGGCGTCGGGCGGTGGCCTCTTCGGGAGTGGAGGAACCTCTCTCGGTCATCCGGGTGATCTGGGGGACGGCCGACCACCAGGCCGCGGTCGTGATGAGGAGGAAGAGCAGGTCGCCGGGGGGAATCTCGTCGCTGAGCGTGCCGTCGAGCTGGGCTTGGACGATGACGTCGACCTTGTCCTGGTAGTGCTTGCGTCGTTCGGCCTCGTCGGGCACCGGGTGGTCGCCGAAGCGCAGGGCTTCCCACTGCAGCAGCCGTTGGAGCCGAGGGTTGTTCGTGTGGTAGTCGAAGAGCTTGCCTGCGAACGCGCCGATATCGGCGATGCCCGCGGCGTCGAGGGTGACGGCCTGTGCGATGGCGAGCAGTTCGTCGCCGAGCACGGTGGCGAAGAGGCCGTCTTTTCCTCCGAAGTACGCGTAGACGCGTTCGCGGTTGACTCCGGCCGATCGGGCGATTTCGTCCACGGTCGTCGCGTCGGGGCCGCGGGTGGCGAACAGCTCGACAGCGGCCCGTTTCAGTCGGGTCGGGATGTCTTCCGAGGTCTGCCGCATCGCCTCAGCTTAGTTCGGCGGCGGCGCCGCGTGGCCGGCAGCCGGTCCGGCCGGCCGGTGGGTCGCCGCGAGGTTTCCGTTGGCCCATGCAACGTCGGCACCGCCGGTCAAAAGACCAGTACCAATCGGCCGCGGACGCCCCCGGCGGCCAGCCGGCGGTGCGCCTCTCCCACGCGGTCGATCGAGTAGGTGTCCGCGATCCGAGTAGTCAGGCGGCCGGCGCGGAGGTGGTCGGCGAGTTCCCGCAGGCTCTCGATCTGTTCCATGTCGTCGAGGACCATGACCGGCTCGATGCGGATACCGCGTTCGGCCGGGCCGGCCCAGAACCGGAGAGTCGCCAACGCACCGTGGTCGCGGATCGGCGCGAGCGCGGCCGCATCGATGACGGCGGCGTCGATCAATCCGTCGACACCGCCAGGAACGACCGCTCGGAACGCGGCGCCCGGGTTGTCGGACCGGGCAATCACCTCGTGGGCGCCGAAACCGCGGACCAGTTCCTCGTCGCCGGGTTTGGCGTCGGCCAGGACCCGCAACCCGGCATGAACGCCAAGTTGGACGGCGTACTGCCCCACGGCGCCGGCCGACCCGATCACGCCCAACGTCGCGCCGCGCGGAAGGCCAAGTCGGCGCAGCGCCTGCAGAACGGTGAGTCCGTTCATCGGAATCGTCGCCGCCTCGACGTCCGAGACTCCGGCGGGAGTCCGTACCACCGACGCGGCAGACGCCAGAACGAACTCCGCCTGAGCACCGCCCTCCGGGCTACGGGCGTTGACCACGGCGAAGACCCGCTCGCCGGGCTGGAAGTCGGCGCCTTCTCCCACCCCCGCCACTGTCCCGGCCACTTCCACGCCGGGAATCCACGGCGGCGACAACACGCCGTCTCCCCGCTGACGCAGCAGGACATCGGTCGGGTTGACGGTGGCGGCGGCCGCACGAATGACCACCTGGTTCGGGCCAGGTCGCGGTATCGGCCGCTCGGCGACCTCCAGCACGGAGGGGTCGCCGGGATGAGTGATGATCACAGCACGCATACGTCGACGATAGCAACAACACTGTTGTTGCCGACACCGGATCTGAGTACAGTCCGTTCCAACAATGATGTTGTTGGGCCCGCCCGAGTCAGCTGTGGAGACGGGAGAAACGTGGACCTCGACCGGGCGTGCGCAACAGCGTCGGCGAGGAACACGTCGAGCGCGTCTCGGCCGGCTACCCCGGCGGACGGCTCGGCCAGCCGGACGACCTCATCGGACTCGTGGCCTTCCTGTGCAGCGACGCCGCGAATCACCTGTCCGGGACAGTCATCAGTGTCCGGCCCCCGGTGGGGCGCGGCCTCGAGAGCGCCGTGCGTCACGTACGCGACGGCGGAAGGATCGTGTCCATCGCCGGCGCCGTGACCGACAACTCACCGCCCAGAGCCGAATCACCGCCACCAACTACCTGCTCGACAACAAACCCGCCCGCCTCCGCTGGGTCAGCGAGCGCCTCGCGACGGGAAGCCTTGTCGCTCCCATCGACCGGGAAGTCAGCCTGGCCGAGGCGCCTCAAGCCGTTCAGACCGCCAGGCAAGGCGGAGCCCGCGGCAAAACCTTGATCCGTGTCGACTGACGCCCGGCATGCTGACCGGTGCTCCAACAACTCAGGCTCCAAACCGTACGACCAGCGGCGTCGCCTCGCCCCGCCATCGGCCGTCGCGTCACCTTCGCCGGGCATGTCTTCTACCGGTTACGCGAGAACCGGATCCAAGCGGTGCGAACGGTCACCTGACGGCCGCCGACCTGCCTGAGGGACTTCCGGAAGGGGAGGCCCGAACTACGATGGGTCCGGCTCGATCCCTGGCCTTCAGGCACGTCCACCTTCCGCGCGAATTCGGAGGCACCGTGAAGCTCTTGCTCACCTCAGGCGGCGTTACGAACCCGAGCATCCACGCGGCGCTCGTGCAGCTTCTCGGCAAGCCGGTCGCAGACTGCCACGCTCTCTGCGTCCCGACAGCACAGTGGGGTCACCCGATGTGCGGTCCGACATCGGTACGGGGCCTCATAGCCGCCAAGCCCGAGCCCGACTGGCAGTATCTGTCCGGCCTGGGATGGGCGTCCCTCGGTGTCCTCGAGCTCACCGCACTGCCCACCATCGGCGCGGAGCGTTGGGTCCCGTGGGTCCGCGAGGCCGACGTGCTCTTGGTCGACGGCGGCGATGCGACGTACCTGTGCCATTGGATGCGGGAGTCCGGGCTGGCCGATCTGCTGCCTTCGCTGCCCGGCACCGTCTGGGTGGGAGTGAGTGCCGGAAGCATGGTGATGACGCCCCGCATCGGAGACTACTTCGTCGAGTGGCAGTCCGCGCCGGACGACCGCACCCTGGGAGTCGTCGACTTCTCGATCTTCCCGCACCTGAACGCCTTCCCCACGAACACCCCGTCTGACGCAGAGCGGTGGGCCGCCGACATCGGTGGCCCGGCCTACGCCATTGACGAACAGACGGCCATCAAAGTCGTCGACGGCTCGGTCGAGGTGGTCTCCGAAGGCCAATGGACGAAGTTCGGGTGATTGCCGCCCAGGCGGCCATACCGACAGCTCGAGTAACTAAGCGTCCGGCTGCCGGGGAGCATGGTGCGCCGCTCACGGGCCTGGCAAACTCCGCGGGCATGCGGATTCATGTCGTTCAGGGCGACATCACCGAGCAGAACGTGGATGCCGTCGTCAACGCCACCGGCGCCTCGCTTGTGGGTGGTGGCGGTGTCAGCGGGGCCATCCAACGGCGCGGTGGGCCGGCGATCGTTGCTGAGATCCGGAAACTGCACGCCACCGGACACCGCGCAGGGCTGCCGACCGGGCAGGCGGTGGCGACCACGGCGGGGAATCTCCCGGCCCGCTGGGTGATTCACACCGTCAGCCCCGTTCACTCCGCGGACGAGGACCGCTCCGAGCTGCTCGCCTCCTGCTACCGCGAGAGCCTGCGGATTGCCGACGAGCTGGGTGCGTCCACCGTTGCGTTCCCGGCCATTTCGGCGGGACAGCGAGGCTGGCCGCTCGACGACGCCGCTCGCATCGCGATCGGGACCGTCCGTGCCACCTCGACCCAGGTCGCCGACGTACGCTTCGTCTTGCTCGACCAGGATGCTTACACCGCGTTCGTCAACCACCTCGGACCCACCGACGAAGAGATCACCGCGGCACTCGCGGCCAAACCCGCGGAACGGTGGCGGCGGCTGTTCGACCTGGCCGACAGTCTCTCTCCAGGAAAACTGCAAGTTCGCTGGCGTGGTGGCGGCGAGACAGAGCCGGGAGTCTTCACCCTGCACTACCCGCTCTACAGCGATTCCGTTCAAGCGATCATCGAGTCGTTGTACGAGCTCGGCGTCATCGTGTCGTTCAACTGGCCGGAGTGGCACCGGACCAGCCCGCTGTTCCCTGATGCAGCTGGACTGATGGAGGCACCCGTAGCCGACGCGGCGCGGTTGGCCACCACCTACGTCCGCGGTGAGCGCTTCAGCGACGGCGCGATCCAGCAATCCATCGACAACGGCGCGTTCCTGGCGATCCTCAACCGGCTGCGCCGCTGGTTCGAGACCGAACGCCCGGACCCTGACGAAGGCGCACGCGCAGAGGCGAACCCGAGCCAGATCACCTACCGGGATATCGAGGCCGTCACCCGGCAGCTGATCGTCTGCAAGATTGAAGCCGACCGGCTCGACACGTACGGGCTGATGAAGGCCCGCCATTTCGATGAAATCTTCGCAGCTATCGCCGACGACCCCGTCGCCGAAACACCCTCGGCGGTGCGTGCGGACCTCGAGCGGGCACTGAACGTCTTCAGGCCCAGAGAGCCACACGACACCGAGTAGGCGATGACGTTGCTCCAGGTCAGTGCTCGTACCGGCGTCACGCGCGGTCAGCGGCGCGGTCTGGCCGTGCTGGTGCCGATGGCGCCGTAGAGACCTAGTTCGCCCGCGCCCGCGGTACGACCGTCACGGAGCTGATCTTCGAGCTCCCCGCAGCGCCGCGCTGATCCGCTCGGCGTCGGGCAGGCCCAGGTCGGTGTAGACGGTCAGGGCGTGCCGCCACGCGCGCCGGGCGCCGGCCCGGTCGCCGGCCGCGGCGCAGAGGCCGGCCAGGCCCTCGTGGGCGATGGCCTCCTGGAGCCGCTCGCCGGTCTCCGCGGCCAGGGCGAGGGCCTCGGCGTAGCGGTCCCGGGCCGCGTCCGGCTCGCCCGCGGCGGCCAGTGCGGCGCCCAGCCCGTTGAGCGTGTCGATCTCGCGGGCGCGCGCCCCGATCTCACGGAACAGGCTCAGGGCGCGATGGTGGTGCACGATCGCGTCCCCGGACCGGCCGAGGACGAGCAGCGCGCGGGCCAGGTTGTGCAGCGCGTCCGCCTGTCCGGCGGGGTAGCCGATGTCGGTACAGATCGCGTAGGCCTGCTCGTGACACTCGACGGCCCGGTCGGCGGCGCCGGTCTCCTGGCGGAGCAGGCCCAGCGTGTCCAGCGCATAGGCCTCGCCGTGCCGCGCGCCGAGCTCGCGCAGCAGCACGAGGGCCCGGTCGAGGCCCTCGGCCGCGGCCTCGAGGTCGCCGAACTGCCGGTTGCCGGTGCTGATGTGGACGAGCTGGATCGCCTCGCCGAGCCGGTGGCCGGCCGCCCGGAACGTGTCGAGGGCGGCGTACTGGTACGTGCGGGCGCTCTCGTAGTCGCCGAGGCGCCATGCGGCGTTGCCGATCAGCTCCTGGCTGCGCCCCACACCGGCGGCGTCACCGGCCGCCCGGAACCGTTCCAGAGCCTGGTGGTGCAGCTCGACGGCGTCCGCGAAGCGGCCGAGCCGCAGGTAGGTGACGCCGAGATGGTTCAGCGCCGTGGCCTCGGCGGTGGGGTCGCCGTGCTGCCGGGCGGCCTCGCGCGCCCGGGAGTGCAGGTCCTGCGCCTCGGTGTAGTAGCCCAGGTCGAGGTACCGCTGCAGGGTCCGGGCGATGGCGATCGTCTCGGCGGGCCGGCCGTGTCCGGCGAGCGCGACGGCGTTGACGCGCTCGCGGTCCAGCCAGGCCCGGGCGGCGCCGACATTCTCGAACAAGCCGGCGAGGTCGGCCTCCGACTCGCCGGGCAGGACGGTCGCGATGGCGGCCGTGGCCGTGTCCACGTAGTACTCGATGAGGCGGCCGAGGGCCGCGATCCGCACGGGCGCGGGGTCCTCGTCGCGGCCGCGCTCGGCCGCGTACGCGTGCAGCACGTCGTGCATCGTGAAGCGGCCGGGTTCCGGCTCGGCGAGCAGGTGCGCGCCCGTGAGCTCGGCCAGCAGCGGCGCGACCTCGGACCGGCTGTGCCCCGCGAGCCGGGCCGCGCCGGCCGCCCCGAGGTCGGGGCCGGGATGCTGGCCGAGGAGCCGCAGCAGCCGGGCGGCAGCCGGCGTCAGCTGCCGGTAGGAGCAGTCGAGGACGGCGCGCACGTCGGTGCCGGGCTCGTCCCCGTGCAGCGCATCGAGGCGGTCGGCCAGCTCGGCCGCGAGACTCGCGAGCGGCAGGCCCGGCCTGGTCGCCGCCCGGGCGGCGGCGAGGGCGAGGGCGAGGGGCAGCCGGGCGCACCGCTCGACGATCGCGTCGACCGCCTCGGCCTCCGCCCGGAGCCGCTCCGCGCCCAACCGGCGGGTCAGCAGTGCGCGGGCCTCGTCGGGTGGGAGCAGATCCAGCGGTACCGGTTGCGCGCCCTCGGCCGCGACCAGCCCGGTGAGGCGGTGGCGGCTGGTGACGAGGGCCATGCAGCCGGGCGCGGCCGGCAGCAGCGGGCGTACCTGCTCCGCGTCACGGGCATTGTCGAGCAGCACGAGCATCCGCCGGCCGGAGAGCAGCGTACGGTACTGCGCGGCGCGCGCCTCGAGATCGCCCGGCACCCGCCCCGGCGGCAGCCCCAGTGCGGTCAGGAAGCCGTGCAGCGCCTCGGCGGCGGTGACCGCGTCGCCGGTGGGGTGGAAGCCGCGGAGGTTGACGTAGAGCTGCCCGTCCGGGAACCGGGCCCGGATCCGGTGCGCCCAGTGCACGGCGAGCGTCGTCTTGCCCACGCCGGCGGTACCCGACACGACGATGACGGCCGCCGACCCGAGCCGGTCGAGCGCCGCGACGGCGGCCCCGCGCCCGGCGAACGCCTGCAGGTCGGCCGGCAGCTGGGCCGGTGCCGGCCGGGCGGGCGCGGGTGCGTGCGGTACCGCCGCGGGCTCCTGCCGCAGCACCCGCCGGTGCGCGGCCGTCAGGTCGGGGCCCGGCTCGACGCCCAACTCGCCGACGAGCCGCTGCCGGATGCGCCCGTAGACCGCGAGCGCGTCGGCCTGGCGCCCCTCGGCCGCCAGCACCGCGATGAGCCGCGCGTGCAGCAGCTCGTGGAGCGGGTGCGCGGCGGCGAGGTCGCGCAGGGTGGGCAGGCAGCGGTGGGCCTGCCCGGCGGCGAGGGCGAGCTCGGCGTGGCGCAGCGCCATCCGCACCCGCTCCTCCACGACGGTGGTGACGATCGGATGGTCGCGCAGTTGCGGCACGTCCTCCAGCGGCGCGCCCCGCCACTGCCGGGCGGCCCGCTCCAGCAGATCGAGCGCCTGCTCGGGCGGGGCCGCGGCGGCCGCCAGGACATCCCGCCGGAACGCGCCGAGGTCGAGCCGGTCGTCGGCGACCTCGAGCCGGTACCCGCCCGGCGTCCGGTGGATGACCGGGTCCCCGTCGCGCCCGCCCGGGCGCAGCGCCGAGCGCAGCCGTGACAGGTGCGTGTAGAGCGCGCCCGCGGCGTCCGCCGGCCGGCCGCCGTCGTGCAGCAGCTCGAGCAGGTCCGCCAGCGGTACCGCCGCATTGGCCGACAGCGCGAGCCGCCCGAGCACCGCCCGCCGGGCCCCGCGCCCGACCGGCACCGCCTCGCCGCCGCGCTGCACGAACAGCGGCCCGAGCACCCCGATCCGGACCGGCGCGTCGCCGTCGACGCCCGGTCCCTCGGCGCCCAGCCCCAGCACCTCCGCGAGTGCCTCGGCCGACCCGCGGTGCGGCCGGCGGGTGCGCCCCTGCTCGAGGTCGCGGATCGCCGCCACGCTGAGCCCTACCCGCTCGGCCAGCTCCCGCTGACTGAGCCCGGCCGCCACACGGTGCCGCCGCAGCAGCGCACCGAACTCCTCGCCACCCATACGCGCAGGGTACGGGTTTTACTTGCAAGATCACGGAAAGGCCCAACCGCGATGATCGATCCGCGCCATGTCGGACGGGGGCCGCGGCCGATCACGGGGCGGCCGCGGCCTCGCCCCGCATGTCCGCCCTCACACGATCACGTGGTCTCCCCGTCGTCCGAACTCGGGTGGAGTGCCGGGCGGTAGCCCGCCCGTAGCGCTGCCACCGACGCCGGCGGGGTGAGCAGTTCGGCCCGGTCGGGCAGCGGTCGCGGCGGGCCGTATCCGGTGCTCGTCCACGGCAGGAACCGCCGCTGGGATATGAGCCCGACGGTGCCGTCGTGCCGGACCATCGCGCCGGTGGGCAGGCCGGCGCATCGAACCGGCCGGGTGACCTGCCGGCGGGTCCGTGATTCGACCCGCTCATCGTGCAGCCGCGCGTCCATCTCGTGCGCCCACGGTCGCCGGGCGAGGCTCTCGGCAGCGCGCCACGCCTCGGCGTAGGCGAGGAAGTCCGCGCGCCGGCAGTACGCGCACGGCCGGTGCCCGGCGGCGAGCGCGGTCGCCTCGTCGAGGAAGAACAACGCCGTCCAGCGGCCCGGCGGCATCGGGTCGCGGCGAACGTCCTTCCAGGTCAAGGTACAGCAGATCCAGAGCTTCGACCGCCAGCGGGCGACGCCGAGCTCCCGGCCGATGCCGTGCAGGCAGCCCCGATTGCCCATCAGCGTCCCGCGGGCAGGGTCCGCGATGATGTCCCCGGTCGGCAGAACGCGGTTCTGTAGCGGTCGGCGATCCACCAGGCGAGCGTACGACCCCGCATGGACGGTGGCGCCGACATGGGGGAATCCCGGCCGGGGCTGTGCGCGGTCGCAAGGGCCACCGGGCCCGCCTCGACGCACCGTTGATGTATGGCTATCTACCGATAGAGTGCCTCGCTGGGTATCGTCCGTCGAACGGAGCCACCGAGATGATGAGCGGCCTGGTAGAGCGAATCGGCGTCCCGTTCGCGGGTGACGGTGCTGGGGTGGGCCCGCTGAGCTGGGGTCAGCAGTCCATCTGGAAGGAGATGGCGACGTCCGGCAGCTCGCTGGCGATGAGCGCGGTCAGGGCGTTGGAGCCCGGCGCGACCCTG
This sequence comes from Dactylosporangium sp. McL0621, assembly GCF_049995355.1. NCBI lineage: Bacteria > Bacillati > Actinomycetota > Actinomycetes > Micromonosporales > Micromonosporaceae > Dactylosporangium > Dactylosporangium sp. McL0621. The sequence continues at coordinate 5,089,729 of NZ_CP188259.1, read as the reverse complement.
GACCGGTTCGTCGATGAGTACTCGTTCTACCTGAGCCGGTACCAGTCGATGCGCACGCTGTTGCGTTTCGCGCCCGACGGCAGCGTCTCGCAGGTCGTGGTGGACGCGGGGACGGCCGAGATCGAGGTGTACGACTCGGGAGACCGGGATCCGGCCGCCGTCGCCGTCGAAGTGAGCGCACAGCACTACGCCGTTCCCTTCGACTACGAACGGGAATGGCCGATGCGGATGGCGCTGGTCCGGCAGGCCGGGGCGCTGACCCACCTGGTGGTGACGCTCTCGCATCACGTCGCCGATCCGACGGCCGCGATGGCCATGTTCGAGGATCTGACCAACCGCGACGCCTCGACGGGCGAGCCGCCGCGGCCGCCCGGGCTCCAGCCGCTGGAGCAGGCGCGGCTGCAGCTGACGCCGTCGGCGTTGCGCCAGAACGAGGCGGCGCTGCGGTACTGGGAGACGCAACTGCTGACACTGCCGTCCCCTCGGCTCCCAGTACCGGACGATGCCGCGCCGCCGGAGGACCGCTACTGGGAGTTGGACTTCCTCTCGCCCGCCCTGTACCGGGCCCTGCGCGCCATCGCCGCGCGGCTCGGTGTGACCACGACACCCGTCCTGTACGCCGCGTTCGCGGACGCGTTGGGGCAGGCGACGGGTGCCACCCGGGTGGCGACGATGATCACGGTGAACAACCGGTTCCGCCCCGGCCTGGCCGATGCCGCCGGGCACATGAGCCAGCACGGCCTGTGCACGCTCGACCTCGCCGAGGGCGGGTTCGACGACCTCGTACTGCGGGCGCGGCGCCGCCTGCTCACCGCGCACAAGAACGCGTACTACGCGCAGGGCGACGTCGACGGGCTCATCGCCAGGATCGGCCGGGAGCGCGGCGTCAGCTTCGACCTGCTGTGCCTGTTCAACAACCGGCGCTCCGAGGACGGACCCATCGAGACCGCGCCGACCGCGGCGGACGTGCGCGCCGCCGGTGCCGCCACGTTCGAATGGCGCCGGCTCCCGAGCCTCCACCAGCGCCTGATGATCCACATCAACGACGCCGTCGACGCCCTCAGCGTGCGGGCGCAGGCCGACACCACCGCCATCAGCCGCGGCGACCTGACGGCACTGCTGCGGCGCATGGAGGCGACCGTGGTCGACGCGGCGCTCGCCTAGCCGGCCTCCACCGGCTGCTGCGCGACGGCGCACGCGCGGCCAGTATCGTCTCGGTCATGCTCCGTCGGATCATTGCCGTGGCTTCGTGCGGTGTCGTCCTCGCCGGCTGCAGTGAACCGACCGGGGTCGGTACGGCGCCGCCGCCCACGGCATCGCCGGCGCAGCGCCCGATGCAGGCCCGCTGGTGGGAGTGGGCCACCACCGAACCCGTCGACACCAATCCGGTGGCCGATCGCACCGGCGCGCACTGCGCCCGTAACCAGCCCGATGATGTGTGGTTCCTGGCCGGTACCTTCGGCGGGCAGGTACAGCGGCGTTGCACCGTACCGCTCGGCGTACGACTGGTCGCGCCCGCGATCAATCTGGTCAGTGGCGACGAAACCGACTGCCGCAGCTACATGGCCGACGCCAACGGCACGATCCAGCTCGACGGGGTGGAGGTGCCCCTCGAGCGCATCGAGCACGAGACCATCACGTTCGTGGCCGCGCCGGGCAACCCGGTGACCGACACCTCGGGCAAGACCCGAGGCATCGCGTGCGGGCTCTGGGCCCGGATCGATTCGCCCAGTGCCGGCGAGCACCAGGTCCACATCCACGGGAAGTCGGGCACCTTCGCGGTGGATGCGCAGTACACGTTGGTGGTGACGGCAACGAGCCAGTCCGCGACCTAGGTGTACCTGCTCATGACCTTGATCACGCCGCCGACCGCGCCCAGGGACTTCGACAGGGCACAGCGGCCCGGCCTCGACCAGAACGCGCAGGTCGCCACCGGCTTCTCACACACCGAGGGCGACGGCGGCCCACCCAGGTTCTCGCCGGTGTACTACAGGGCCGACCTGATGACCGGATACTTCGGAACCGCAGGAACCATGGCCGCCCTGTTACGCCGCAGCCTCGAGGGCGGCTCGTACGCCGTGCGGGTGTCACTCGCCCGCAGCACCATGTGGGTGCAAGACCTCGGACTGGTCGACACCGCCACCCAGACCGACCTCCCCGCCTCCGGCAGCTACCCGGCCAGAACCGTCACCTTCCGCACGCCCTACGGCAAGATCACGCAGCTCGCCCCGGCGGTGACCTTCTCCGGCCTGCCCCTGGAACCCGCCACCCGCCTCACCTCGTGCGGTGCCGACCCGCACGTCTGCCGATGCTGCACCTGCCCGCGACCGCGATCAGCGACGCCGGCGTCGTCGACACCGGCCCGCACGCCGTGGCGCTGGTCGCCTGCACCACGGTGAACATCGGGCTGCGCACCGGCGAGGAGCAGGCCGCGCTCATCGGCGGCTACGGGCGCTGGCTGAACTCCCTCGCCGGGCCGGTGCAGATCGTCGTCGCCGCGCAGCGGGTCGACCTCGCCGGGCACGCCCTGCGGGTCGCCGACCAGGCCGAGACGATCACCGATCCGGCGCTGGCCGAGGGGCCCTGGACTACGCCGGGTTCCTCGACGAGCTCGCCGCCCGCCGCGACCCGCTGTGGCGGACCGTCACCGTCGCGGTCACCGCGGCCGGTGAGCGCGGCCGGGACATCGAGGTGCTGCGCCGTGCCGAGCACGCCGCGGCGTCCCTGGCCGCCCTCGGCGCGCAGACGGCCGTCCTCGACGGTGGCCGGGCCGCTGCGGTGCTGGCGTGCGCCACCGACCCGTACACCCCGGCCGACGTCACCTGGGCCAGATCCCTGCCGGACACCGCCATCACCGGACCGGGAGCCCGGCCAGGTCATCGGTACGGTCGGATCGTCGGGGCACACCTCAGGTCCGCACCTGCATTTCGAGGTGCATGTCAACGAGGATCGGAGCGCCAGCGCCTGTTCGCGGTCCCCCGGCGGTCTGGCCCACGGCGTCGACAGACAAGGCCGCAGCCGCATGCACAGTCCCGATCCGCGCTGTCGCGGCCAACGTCGATATGCCTGTTCGCCGCCATGCGCACCTGGCCGCCAGCGGCCCCACACAGGCAGACGGCGACGGCCTCCGGCGGCCGTGCACGGCCGCGGCTCGTCCGCCGCGATAGCCTACCTCGACAACATCGTCACCCGGATCGCCACGGCCGCACCAACCGGCGTCGCCGTGGCTCGCCGGTCATCGACCGGGAGCCGCTCGCCGCCAGTTGGCAACCTATGGCCACTCGGCGGACGGACCTGCACCTCGATCTCATACCGGCCGACCGGCTCGGCGACGCGGTCGACCCCAGCGCGCCGGACGTCGTGAGCAGCGTCTACCGCGCTCCCGAGTCCAGCGCATAGTCCGCACCCAACAACGAAGGAGAGCCTGTTCTTGGCAACTAGGCCGGCGGGAACTGCAAGGCGATCCGGACGTCGGTCGAACCCGGAATGACGGAGGTGCTGGCCTTGGTGGCGCCGTGCGCCCGCAGGATGTCGGCGACCGCGTGCGGCACCGGTTCGTCCGATGTACCCGTGCCGCACAGGTCGGCCCACCACTTCGGCGGGCCCGACCCGGCGGCCTGGCGGATCTCGATCGTCGGCGACGGTGAGGTCGCCACACGCACCGCGACGCGCCCACCCGCCGGGGTGGCCTTGAGTGCGGTGAAGCTGACGTAGTCGACCGCCTGGTCCAGCCGGACCGGATCGGCGCGGACCCAGGCCGGATCGGTAGGAGCCAGGGTGATCGCGGTCTTGCGGTCATCGCCGATCGCGCGCAGGTGGTGGATGCGGTCCCCGGTGATGTACGCGAGGTCGAGGGTGCGCAGCTCCGGCGGGGGATCGAGCGTCCCGGTGAGAGCCTGCCTGCGCAGCTCCAGCAGCTCGGTCACCTCCCCGGCCAGGATTCGAAGGGCGCGCATCTGCTCGATGTCGAGCCGATGCGGTTTGTAGTCGAGCACGCATAACGTGCCGAGCGCGGCGCCTTCGCTGGTCAGTATTGGAGCGCCGGCGTAGAACCGAAAGCGGGGATCCCCTCGCACGATCGGGTTGTCGGCGAACCGGCCGTCGGCAGTGATGTCGGGTATGACCATCAGGTCCCGGCCCATGATCGCGTACGAGCAGAACGCTATCTCACGCGGCGCCTCGCTCACCCCGATGGAGCCGCACTGCGCCTTGAACCACCACCGATCGGTGTCGACCATCGTGACCAGCGAGATCGGCGCGGCGCAGATTTCCGAGGCGATCTGGACGATATCGTCGAAGTCGCTCTCCGGCGGCGTGTCGAGCACCGCCATCGCGTGCAGCGCGGACACCCGATCCGCTTCGTTCTCGGGAATCGGTACCGGCATCGCCATCTCCGACATGTGCGCTTCCGACGTCAACCCAACACTAGCTCCGCGTCTCGCCTCTGCCGACCGGTGATGGCTCCAGACCGCACGCGCCTCTCCTGACCGGGTCGTTCTGGACGGGCCGGCGCACCGGCCCGTCCACCGCCGGAGCTCATGGAATGTTGTACGCCCACGCGCAGCCGGTGCCGACGACCGGCCCGTCGACGTCGGGCGCCCCGCCGACCACGTGGGTTCCGCCGTCGGCCCAGTCGGCTGGATTGTTGCCGCAGAGGATGTAGTCGTCGCCGGGGCCGCCGTAGATGGTGTCGGCGCCGTCGTCGCCGTAGATCCGGTCGTCGAGGGCGCCGCCGCGCAGCTCGTCCTGATCGGTACCGCCGTGGATCTCGTCCGAGCCGTTCTCGCAGTCGACGCGGTCGGCGTCGCTGAACTCGCCGTCGGCCGGCGGCATGCCGCTGTAGATGACGTCGTTGCCGTCGCCACCGCAGACGACGTCGTCGCCGCCGTAGGCGTAGATACGGTCCGGCCCGCCAGTGCCGATGATCACATCGTCCCCGGCGGTGCCGTAGGTGGTCCCACCGTCTGCGCCCTTGGACGCACACGGTGACAGCTATGCGACCCGCCCTCCGCGGGCGGGTTTGCGCACCCGCGCCGGGGGAAGCCGATTGGGTACGGCGAGAGGACGGGAGAGTGTCATGGCAGCACGGACGCAGGAGCAGACCCAGCCGGCGGCCGTCCCCGAGAGCTGGCCTACCAAGGTGGACTGGCAGCGGGCGGCGGATCGCAACCCGGACGACTTCGACCCGGACGAAGAGGGCCCGCCGATGATCAATCCGGCGACCGGCCTGGAGTACGGGGAGGTCGACAACTCACCGCGGGTCCGCCGCGACTGAACAGGCATGCCATCGCCGCGCTGACGGGCGGTGTCGTCAGTGCCGCGGCGGCAGCAGTTCGAGTAGCAGCGACGTGAGTTCGTCGGCGTCGAGGTCCGGCAAGCGGTCGAACGCGCCGGAGGCCCGGGCCGTGAGCACGCCGACGAACGCTGCGCCTGCCGAAAACCCATCCGTGCTGGTGACCTCGAGCTCGACGACGCCGCTCCGGCACCGCGGCGGCTCGTCGTCACCACCACGGGGCCGTGCCGGGCGTGCGGGACCGTCACCGCCGTCCCCGGAGTCCTGCCCACGGCCGTTTGCGTGGGCTGCGCCGCGACGGTGCCGCTCCAACCGGTCCAAACGCACGGAGGCGCCCGCCGGCAGTGGCAGGAGTCAGCGAACAAACTCGCGCAGCCAGACGGGCCGGAGACATCGACATCGTCGTGGACGAGGAAGTCCTCGCCTCCGACATCGCCCGTGCGTCGGCGGGCCGGCCCCTGCTGGCCAGTGACCATGCCGAACTCGCCGAACTGCTGGTTTGTAATACAGCTGCCGAGTCGTGCGGAGGCCCCCGGTCCAAGCCGACGGCGGGTGGCGGGCGGCGTGGCCGGGCGGGGTGCGGTCGTGGACACCAGCCCCGACCGCAAGGCCGAGGACACGGTCGTGATCTACCACACCGGTCACGGCGTCCTGCTCGACGACCGGCTGCTGCTGCCGATGGCCGACACGACTGAGGATGTCGCGTTCACCGCGATGCCGGCGGCCGAGCTCACCGGCCAGGTCCTGTCCGGCATCGTCGTCCACCGCCTGCTGATCATCTTGGATGCGTGTTACGCGGCCACGGCCAGTATGGCGCTGCTCGGCAGCGGTATGGACGTGATCAACCGGCTGAAGGGCCTGGCGGTGTCGCCGCAGGTGAGCGTGGTGATCGCGGCACGACCATATGAGCGGGCCGGGTCGACCGAGTTCAGCCGGGCGTTCGTCGAGGCGGTCGGGCATCGGGCCAGCGGCGGTCACGAGCCCGAGTACCTGCCCCTCGACGGCGTGATCGGTATCGTCAACAACACCACCTCGGATTGGCAGCACGCCCGATTCCTGTCCGCGGGTGAAGACGTCACCGAGTTCCTGACATCGCCATGCGCGACGACCTCGACCGGCTCGGGCCCGACGCCGACAAGGCCCGCGACCTGCTCCTCCCCCTCGCGTACGCGCACGGCGCCGGCCTGCCCTGGGAAGACCTCTGGCCACCCTCGCCACCGCCCTGGCCGGCCGCCGGTATACCGACCTCGACCTCGAGTGGCTCATCGACACCGCTGGCTACTACATCACCGAATCCACCAGGCGCTCCGGCAACACCACGGGAACGTATTCGCGGTCCTCGACCGGATTAGCACGATCCTGCGCGGCTCCGGCCGCCCGTGCCGGCCGCTGCTGCCACCCGGTCACCGCCTGACGCTGCACGTCGCCGCACCACACCGCGGCAACATCGAACTCACCGTCGGGGCCGCCGACTGCCGTGTCACGATCCGCCCGCAGCTGGACACCGACGGCCGCCAGACGCTCGGCATCGCCGTCGACGCTCACGGCGACACCGACGTCCGAATCGCGGTCGACGGCATCCCCGCGACCGGCCGGATCGAGCCGCCAGACGGTGGTGAACGGCCATGACGCGCTCGCTGCGGCTGCCGCTGCCGCACCCGTACGGGCCGTTGACGGTCCTCGAGACGATCGACCCGGCGACCGGGGCGGTGCGCTACCTTGGGTCTGCCGGTGCTGCGCCGTAAACTCCCGTCGTAGGGCACCACCCAGGGACTGATCCAGGGTTCCGGCGCGGTAGTTTGGCGCGGTGGCGGTAGGCGGGGTACGGCTTGGCATCGACTTCGGTACATCGAACACGGTGGCGGTGTTGCTGGCGCCGGATGGCCGGACCCGGCCGTTGCTGTTCGACGGGTCGCCCTTGCTGGCGTCGGCGGTCTTCGCGGAGCCGGGCTCCGACCTGCTGGTGGGCGCGGACGCGGTCCGAGCCGCGGTCGGGTTCCCCGCCGGTTTCGAACCGAACCCGAAACGTCGCATCGACGACGGCACAGTGTGGCTCGGCGAGGCGGAGTACCCCGTTGTCGAACTGATCGCGGCGGTGCTGGGCCGGGTCCGTGCGGAGGCATCGCGCGTGACGGGCCGGGCGGTGGACGAGGTGGTCATGACCCATCCGGCATCCTGGGGCCGGGTCCGGCTCGGTGTGCTGGCTGATGCCGCCGGCCGCGCGGGGCTGGGTTCGGTCCGGTTGGTGGCCGAGCCGGTCGCGGCTGCCGTGTACTTCGCCACGGCGCTGGAGCAGCGAACCTCGGCGAACCGGGCCATTGTGGTGTATGACCTTGGCGGCGGCACGTTCGACGTCAGTGTGGTCCGCCCGTCGCCGGACGGGTTCGAGGTGGTTGCCGCCGACGGGCTCGGCGACGTCGGCGGTGTGGACTTCGACGCCGTCGTGGTCGATCACGTCCGCAGCCTGACGGCCGGCGCGACAGGAGCTTGGCAACGGCTGGACTGGCCGCAGACCTCGGCCGACCAGCAATCCCGGCAAACGCTGTGGCATGCCGCCCGGGCGGTGAAGGAGCGGCTGTCGCGGCACGCTGCGGGCAATCTGCAGGTTCCGCTGGTCGACCAGCAGGTGCAGCTGACCCGCGAGGAGTTCGAGAAGGCCGCCCGCCCCCGTCTGGAGGAGACGGCCAAGCTGACGCTGTCCGTGCTGCGTAGCTCGAATATCCCACCTGAGCACATCTCCGGCGTGTTCCTGGTCGGGGGCTCCTCGCGGATCCCACTGGTCGCCACGCTGCTGCACCGCACGCTAAGAATCGCCCCGACCGTGATCGACCAGCCCGAACTCGTCGTCGCTGAAGGCGCCGTCCACCATCGCGCCACCACCAGTGCAGCTGCGGGCGCCGGACCGGCCACGCCGACCCCGCCGGCCACGATCCCGAGGGCTGGCGAGCCATCACCGGTACTGCCGGTACGTCCGGACGCCCCGGCAGGACTTCACGAGACCCGAGCAGCAAGACCGGCGTCGCCCACGGCAAATCGATCGCCACACCAGGACATCCCGCAGCGTTGCGTGCGAATTCTCAACGGGCAAGGAGGTTCGACCGCCCCCAAGCCCGTCTCCTCGGTGGCGTTGAGCCCGGACGGGCTCCGGCTTGCCAGCGCCGGCGGCGACAAGTCACTGCGACTGTGGGACCTGGCCAGCGGACGATCCGTCGTCCAGTCCCTCACCGGCCACACCGACTGGGTGCGGTCGGTGGCGTTCAGCCCGGACGGGCACCGGCTCGCCAGCGCGGGCTACCGGGCGCGGTTGTGGAACCCGGGCAACGCACAACCCATCGGCCATCCCTTCGGCAGCCTGATCTCGAGGTCGGTGGCGTTCAGCCCCGACGGACGCCTGCTCGCCAGCGCCGGCAGCGACGACGCCATACGGCTGTGGAACCCGGTCGGTGGGCGACCGGTCGGCCGACCGCTCACCGGCCACACCGACCGGGTGTACTCGGTGGCGTTCAGCCCGGACGGGTACCTGCTCGCCAGCGCCGCCAGCGACAAATCGGTGCGGCTGTGGGATCCGGCCAGCGGGCGACCGGTCGGCGAACCGCTCACCGGCCACACCGGCTCGGTGTACTCGGTGGCGTTCAGCCCGGACGGGTACCTGCTCGCCAGCGCCGCCAGCGACAAATCGGTGCGGCTGTGGGATCCGGCCAGCGGGCGACCGGTCGGCGAACCGCTCACCGGCCACACCGACCGGGTGTACTCGGTGGCGTTCAGCCCGGACGGGCATCTCCTCGCCAGCGCTGGCGGCGACGGCACCATCCGGCTGTGGGACCCGGCCACCGGGCAACCCGTCGGCGAACCGCTCACCGGCCACACCGGGCCGGTGAATTCGGTGGCGTTCAGTCCCGACGGGCACCTCCTCGCCAGCGCCGGCAGCGACGGCACCATCCGACTCTGGGGTTCGTAATACGCGATCGGTCTGCGCTACGCGAGCAGCGTTGTGTCAGCGGTCAACGTGTCGCAACCGCGCGTTCGGTTCCGGCTTGGAGCAAGTCGTCAGGGACGAGACTGCCAGATCCGCATGAATGTGGGGCGATGAATTGCCAGCCGTACGACTCCAGGACTTCGACCCACTCTGTCAGCGCCGGGTTCGGCGGGCGAGGCAGGCGCGTACCTGGAGACGGAGTTCACTAACCCCGACCAGATTCTCAAAGGGCCGGGGGAAGCCGCCGGGGGAAGCCGCCGGACGCCGGACCGAGTAAGCGCAGGGCCGAAGTAGGTAATTTTTGGTCGTACCCAACCGTCACCATTGATGGTTATGACGACCGTTGCCCGGCCGCGTTCGTCGCCGCGATCCGCGCTGGCTGTGGCTGCGGAACCGCTCCGGTCACTCGATGCCGGGTGGTCGCGTGGCCCAAGCACCGCGGCGGTGTCGCTGTCCGGGTTGGTTGTTCATTCGCCTGCCCACCATAGTTGTCCATTTGTGGACCGATGAGTTGCGGACGCGCCTGTCGTCTCAATCGAGGCCAGTTCCCTATCTCAAGCTCCCGACTGTGACGTCTTGGAAGGCAGGTCGATGGTTGGATCGACACCACCGGATCCGCGTCGTTGGTGGATCCTGCCCGTTTGCTGCCGCTGCATGCTTGTGCTGGTTATCCATACGTCGGTGCTCAACGTTGCCAGTCCCACGTTGATTCGCGGCCCGGGCGCGAGCGGTTCGGGCGTCCAGTGGATCCTCGATCCATCCGTCCTCGTGTTCGCCGGTCTCCTGCTCACCGCAGGTGCCCTGGCCGCGCCACGGCCGCCGTCGTGGTCCTCGTCATCGGTCTGGTGCTCTTCGGGATCGCCTGCCTGGCCGCATCGTTCGCCACCGCTCCAGGCCAGTTCATGGCCGCGTTGGGCGGGAATCGGCGTCGGAGGCACTCCGCATGCCGGGCACCCTGGCGAGCCTCACCGCGGTGTTGGACCCGGTCGGGACCCTGCTGTCGATCATCGGGTTGACCGCCCCGGTCCGGGACTCATCGCCGTGGCCAGGGACGGCTGGTCGTCGGTCGTGGTACTGACGAGGTTCGGGATCGTCCAGCGGATCGGCCTGACACGTCCACCGGTGCCAGCCCTGCTGCCCGGCAGTCGTCCGGCGACGCGCTCGCCCTCGCTGCCGACCACCGGCGACGCCGACCTTACCCACCCACCCGTCCAGCAGGCGTTCGTTCAGGCCATGTCAGTGGCAGCCCGTGTCGGGACCATCGCCGCGACGATCGCCGCAGCAGCAGCGGTCGTGCTGCTGCGACCGGGCACGATCGAGTCGGTCAATACCCTGTATCCGCTGCGGCGTGCGCGCCGGTGGCCTGCTGTCCCGCGAGGTGGACGGGCCACGGCGACGCGCAGCCGGGCCACGTTCGCTGCCGCCCCACCCCGAGATGAGGTAACCCGTCATGCAGTCGCCAATCGAACGTTCCAGGAGCGCGCCTCGGCGTCGCCGTATGGCTCTGACCTGGGTAATGGCCGCCATAGCCGGGCTTGCCGCCGGCCCCGTGCTGCTCGTCCCCACGCCGGCCGTCGCCGAAGTACCGGTGGCGGCTGCGGGATCGGACACCCGGTCGGACTCGTCGTCGATCTCCGGCTCCCTGCTGTGTGTCGCGATCCTCGCCACCGCGGGGCTGTGGGCCCTCGCCAAGCGCAGGAAGGCACTACGCGATGCGGCGGTGCCGCGACCCGCTGCCGCTACGCCCGATGAGACCGGCACCGGGAGTGACCCGAGCCCCATTCCGGAAGGCTCGGGGACTGGCCCTGCCCAGCGGCCCGCCGACCCCGACCAGTACCCGGCCACGCCGCTGGACACCACACTGGGCTCCAAGCGGCTGCGGGCGGACAGCAACCGGATCGAGTTGGGCGGCCGGCGGTTGGCGTGGGGCCAGGTCGAGTCGGTCGCCTACTGGGTCACCCGGCGGCACACGGCCCACGGCGTGTTCACCAGCGGCAACGGCAGCCAGTGGGTGTTTGCCGTGCGCGGCTCCGGCGAGGAAGTCGTGGTGCGACTGGACCGCTGGAAGACGAAGGCGGCCGACGATCCCGTGTGGTCACCGCTCGTCGGCCTGTCCCGGCGGTACCTAGAGCCACGACTGATCGCGGACATCGCCGGGCGGGTGAGTGCCGGAGAAGCGGTGGCGGTGACAGGTGGCGAAAGCGGCTGGCTCACTGTCCACCCTGGTGGCCTGCGGGGCAAGGGCGGCCACCCACTCAGCCCGGTCGAACTGAGTTGGCCGCAGTTCGGCGGCGTCTCCTCGTCGGGTGGCTGGCTGTGGGTGTTCCGCGCAGGCGTGGACCAGCCGGTCATGCAGATCCCGGTTCAGCAGCCCAACGCGGTGCTGGCGCCCGCGCTGCTCACCGCGCTGTACCGGCAGATCGGCCGGTGACGCCGGCCACCCGACGGCGCCCGGCCCTGGTCGAGTGGCCGAAGGTTCTGCTCGCCGACGAGCCCACCGTCAAGCTCGACGAGCACACCCGCACCGAGGTTTCTCGCGCTGGTGGAAGAACTGCGGCACCAACGACACCCGATCCTGGGGCTGGTCATGAGCAACGGTCACCCTGTCCATCCACCGGAGCCGCGTCGAGGAGGGAGACCGGCCCCTTGGACGCATCCATTGTTCGCCCGCGTCGGGAAGTGTCCGGCCGATGAGGTTTTCCCGGCCTTGCCGTCTCAACGACGTGCGGCCGCCCGACCGGCGGTGGCCGTCTCAACGAGGAGTCCTGGCCGTGGTAACCGAGACACCGCCTGCAGCGGGCCGGAGGGCATGGGCTGGCCTGGTGGTGCTGGCCCTGCCCACCCTAGTGGCATCCATGGACATCAGCGTGCTGTTCCTGGCGCTACCGAACCTGAGCAAGTCCCTTGAAGCCACCGGTGTAAAGCAGCTGTGGATCATGGATGTGTACGGGTTTGTGTTGTCGGGCTTCCTGGTCACGATGGGCACCTTGAGCGACCGCATCGGCAGCCGCAAGCTACTGCTGGCCGGCGCGGCCGCGTTCGGCTCGCTGTCGGTCGTCGCCGCATTCTCCACCAGCCCCGAGATGCTTGTCGCCTGCCGGGCGTTACTGGGCGTCCCGGTGCCATGCTGATGCCCTCCGGGCTGGCGTTGATCCGGCATATGTTTCTGAACAACCGGCAACGGTCTGTGGCCTTCGCTGTCTTCATCACCTGCGTCATGGGTGGCGGGACGGCGGTCTGGTGATCGGCGACGCCATGCTGGATCGTTTCTGGTGGGGCTCCTGCTTCCTCGTCGGCGTGCTGCCGCTCATCATCGCCAGCCTTCGCATCGCCCCGGTGCAGTGCCTGTCGTGCGTGTGATTCGCAGGCGATAGTCTCGGGGCGGTCCAACCTCCAGCCGCAGGGTCGGGGAACGCTCGGCCGCAGTTCCACTTCGGACTCGGCTGGGCTCCCGGTCACGGTGTTGCTTCGGACGCGACGGACGACGGCGGATCGGATGACTGCGCCCCGACACGACGCACGCGCCCGGTCGTTCCATTGGCTGGGAATGGCGGCCGTGAGCTCTGGCGAACGAGCCGCAGCAGCGGCTTCCCAGCGGGTGGTTCGTTCGCCGGTGCGGCTACCCCGATCCCGCGTCGGCAGGCGGGGCAGCGAATCCCGCTGCCGCCGCCGAGGCCGTGGGCGCATCGGTCGCCTGCGGCATCTGCTGCCGCCGGATCGGCGGCGTCGGGCGTACTCACCGCGACGTCCGTACGAACAGCATCAGCGGTGGAATGGTCGGGGGTGTGGTTCGGTCCGTGGACGGTGGGTGGTGACGGCGTGGGGTGCAGGTGCCTGTCACCGTGGGGTGCAGGTGCCTGTCACCGTGGGGTGCAGGTGGCACCGAGGGTCCGCCGCCGTGTGGTCCAGGCCTGTATGACGGGGAATGACCTGCGCCCCACGCGCCGGTGTGCAGGTCACATCGGCCGTCGTGGTCTGCACCCCATGCCGTGGGTGGCAGCGGCTGTGCCGGTTCGGCCGGCCGGGAAGGTGCTGCAGGCCGGTACCGGCCGCGGCGCCGTGCCGCGAGCTCCGATGCGGTGCCGGCGTGCTGGCCGGGCGTGAGTACGTCGATCCGGTCGAGCACGTCAGCGGCGAGGATGAGCCGGTACTCGTCGGCCTGGCCTGGTCGCGACGCCTTGCGCACGACGTCGATCAGACCGGCCTGCCGCAGCCGCTGCAGCGCGGTCTGGACGACGTTGTAGGTCAGCTCGCAGTCCACGGCGAGCCGCGCGACGCCGGGGAAGACATGGCGGCCGTCGTTGTCGGCGTAGGTGGCCAGCATCAGCGCGACCGCTTTCGGGGTCCGTCCGAGCCGGGCGCGGCGCACGACGTCGACCCATTGGCGCAACGTGACGGATCCGTCGGCGTGCTCGAGCATGTAGCGGTCCTCGTGCTTCCATGCGGTTGGGCAGGGTCCGATGCGGGACGGTGCGATCGTGCTGCCGTCCCGTGGGCGCTCTTCGGTTGTGCAGGCGCTGTCTCCCACGCCGCAGCGTGCGCTGGGCATGTCCGGTGACGCCTCCAGCGCCAGCGCGTTCGCCGGCAGTTACCCAGGTGATCGGACGGGCCGCGACACCGTGTCAGATCGGGGCCGCAACCTGCCGGGCCGGCTGCGGCGCCGGTCGCCGTCAGAGGTCCGCGGCAACGGTCTCCCGTTCGCCGGCCGCGCCGTGGAGCCACGGCACGGTCATCTCGACCATCACGTCCTCCTCACGGGGCTCGGCGACCGAACCGCGGCTCTGGGCAGGGTCAGGCTGACGGTGAGCCCACCGCCAGGGGTCTCACGGCAGTCCAGCCTGCCGCCCATGGCCTCGGGTGAGCGCCGGAGGGCCGACCGGCGTCGGCCGGCCTTCCCACGCGCCACCTCCACAGAGCGCTGTCGGCAACCAGCGACCGCCTCAGGTGTGACGCGGCGACCGGTTCCCTGACGCTACAAACCTTCCACGGCGACGGCCCAAAGAGGGTCGTGGCGCCGGAGCAGATCGCCGAGCCACGCGACCGAACGGCGGTTCGTGCGCCTGCCAGGCCGGGTCATCGGCGAGGTCGTCAGCGAGGAGCGGGGCGACGGCCCACCTCGTACAATGTATGGATACGGCAGTTGCACTTACGGCGTTGTGGCTGCTCGAGCAGTCCGGCGTCTTCGGGGTTCCAGGCCGGCGTTACCGTCTGCGGCCATGCTCAGGCGAGGCTCACGTCCCAGTCTGCTGGAGCGTTCCCGGACCCCGAACGGGACCAGAAAAGTTGCGGTCAGACCAGCCCTCGGGGAGCGGTCATGACACGGCGCAAGACCAACATGCGCGCTGTCCCGGCCAACTCGGCCATGGCGTTCGACGAGCGGTTCCAGGCGGCGACGCCGTTGCGGCGGATGCTGAACAAGGTCTTCCCGGACCATTGGGCGTTCCTGCTCGGTGAGATCGCGCTCTACGCGTTCATCGTGCTGCTGCTCAGCGGTACTTTCCTCACGCTGTTCTTCGACCCGTCGATGCGCGAAACGGTCTACAACGGCAGCTACCCGCCGATGCGCGGTGTGGACATGTCGCAGGCCTACAACAGCACGCTGCAGATCTCGTTCGACGTGCGTGGCGGCCTGTTCGTCCGGCAGATGCACCACTGGGCCGCGCTGCTGTTCGTGGCCGCGATCGTGGTGCACATGTTCCGGGTGTTCTTCACCGGCGCGTTCCGCAAGCCGCGCGAGGCCAACTGGATCGTCGGCATACTGCTGTTCTGGTTGGCCTTTCTGGAGGGCTTTGCCGGCTACTCGCTGCCCGACGACGCGCTGTCCGGCACCGGCCTGCGCATCGCCCAGGGGATCATGCTGTCGATCCCGGTCGTCGGTACCTGGGTGACCACCATGCTGTTCGGGGGCGAGTTCCCGGGCGAGATCATCCTCGACCGGCTCTACATCGCGCACGTGCTGCTGATCCCGGGCGCGCTGCTCGCGCTCATCAGCGTCCACATGGGCCTGCTGGTGAAGCAGAAGCACACCCAGTGGCCCGGGCCCGGCCGGACCAACGACAACGTGGTCGGCGTGCGCATGTTCCCGGGCTTCGCGGCCAAGTCCGGCGGCTTCTTCATGATCGTGTTCGCCATGACGGCCGGGCTGGCCGGCCTCGTCCAGATCAACCCGATCTGGCTGTTCGGCCCTTACCGGGCCGCGGTCGTCTCGACGGCGAGCCAGCCCGACTGGTACGTCATGTTCCTCGACGGCGCGGCCCGCCTCTTCCCGGCGTGGGAGATCCGGTTCCACGTGTTCGGCAACGGCTACACCCTCCCGCCGATCTTCTGGCCCACGGTCGTGCTGCCCGGCATCATGGCGATGTTGCCGATGCTCTATCCGTTCATCGAGCAGCGGTTCTCGAAGGACACGACTGTCCACAACCTGCTGCAGCGCCCACGGGACAACCCGTTCCGCACCGCGCTCGGCGCGATGGCGATCTCGTTCTACGTCGTGCTGCTGATCGCCGGCGGCAACGACGTGCTGGCGGCCAAGTTCCACATCAGCCTCAACGCGATGACGTGGGCGGGCCGCATCGGCATCCTGATCCTGCCGCCACTGGCCTACTACGTGGCCTACCGCATCGCGCTGGGCCTCCAGCAGCACGATCGCGAGGTGGTTGCCCACGGCATCGAGACCGGCATCATCCGGCGCCTGCCGGACGGCCGCTTCGTCGAGGTCCACCAGCCGCTCCCGTTGGCCGGCAACGGCTGGGGCGCTGGGGAGAAGCATGTCCCGGAGTACTCGGGCTGGGTGGTCCCGAAGAAGTTGAACCGCATCGGCGGGCTCGCCCCGACCGTGAGGGGCTTCTTCTTCCCGATCGAGAAGTCCGCCCCGCGGCCGGCCTGGCGCGAGCCGGAAGAGCGTGAGCAGATCACCACCGGCCACAAGGTCAAGTAGACGGCTGCGCGGGCTCACTCGCGGCCGGCTCCGTCAGGGGAGTCCCGCGCGCAGGCTGGTGCCCGCCCCGCGCGGGCTTTGCCGGACGATTCGACCGCCGAGTGCCGCCGCGCGGTCCTTGAGGCCGACCAGGCCGGTGCACCGGGCGAAATCGGCGCCGACGGCGCCGTCGTCGCAGACCGCGACGCGCAGGACGGCGTCGCGGGCGTCGACTTCGACCGTGACCGTGGCGGCCGAGGCCCGCGCGTGTTTGGCCGGGTTGGTCAGCGCCTCGGCGACGATGTAGTACGCGCTGCCCTCGACATGCTCTGGCAGCCGCGCCGCCACCCGCAGGTCGAGGTCGACCGGGATCGGCGGGCGGCGGGCGAGCGCGCGCAGCGCCGGGCGGAGGCCACCCTCGGTCAGGATGCCGGGTGGATGCCGCGTGAGATCTCGCGGAGCTCATCGAGCGTGCCGGCGGCCCCGGCCACGGTGTCGTCGAGCTGCGTGCGGAGCGCGTCGAGCTCGGGCGGCAGCGCCGCCTGCGCCGTGCGCAGCTGCAACGCCAGCGCGACGAGACGCGGTCGGGCACCGTCGTGCAGGTCCCGCTCGATCCGCCAGCGGGTCTGGTCGGCGTTGGCGACGATCCGCGCCCATGAGGTGGTGAGCTCCGGCCCGGCTTTCGGCGATGGCGATGGCGGTCGCGACGAGCTCGGTGAAGCCGGCCAGCCGTTGCTCGGTGTCCCGGTGGAGCCGTTGGCGCCGCGAGGTGACGGTCATGGCGCCCCAGACCCGGTCCTCGACCAGGATCGGGCTGGCGACCGCGGAGCGGGCTGTCCCGGTCTGGCCGGCCTGATCCGGGTCGTCGACGTCGCGGCGAGCCGCGCGGCCGGTGGCCTGGACCGACGCTCCGGCCGAGTCGGGGTCGGGCCTGCTGGGCGAACCTGGCTGAGCTTGCTCGAACCCGTAGCGTCCCATCAAGGTGGCCTCGCCGTCCGGTTCGAACCCTACGATCGCCGTGCCGTCGGCGCCGAGGAGCGTGCCGACCTCTCCGGCCACCCTGGCGAACACCAGGTCTGGACCCACGCCGCGGGCGACCAGGGTCGCCACCCGCCGCAACGCCGCCTGCTCGTCGGCCATCCGCCGGACATCGGCGTACAGATGGGCGTTGTCCAGCGGCGGCAAGCTGGCTGGCGATGGGCTTGACACCGTCGAGCCATTCGGTGGTCGACAGACCCTTGCCCGGGCGATTGCGGCACTCATCGCCGCCTGCCTGCTGTTCACCGCCTGGTCCGGCGCCGCCCCGAAGCCAGTCGCGGCGCTCGACCCGTTCACCGGCTGCCTCATGGCGTACTTCACCGGCGAGTCCGCCACCGCTCAGCGCATCTACTTCGTGCTGCGCACGAAGTAGATGCGCTGCAGTGGGTGATCCGGAGCAGGGTCGCTGGCCCGTCGCGGTCCGGGCTTACGGGCCGTCGGCGTATGGACCCGGAATCTCACCCGAACCGCGGGTGATGAGTTGGGTCTCGACGAAGTGCGTAGTGGGCTGCCAGCTCTCGCCGTCGAGTCGGCGGAAGATCAGGGATGCGGCGACTCGGCCCATGGTAAACGGGTCCTGGGCCACCACGGTGACGGCCGGTTGGAGCAGCTCGGCGAGGGGGAAGTCGTCGAAGCCCACCAATGCAACCTGTTGGTGACGGTTTAGCTGGCGCAGGGCGCGGATGGCGCCGATGGTGACGAGATTCTGCGAAGCGAAGCACGCCGTCGGAGGCGAGTCGCCGGTGAACAGGCGTAGGGCGGCCTGCTCGGCGGCCTGTTCGGTGTGCAGATCGTGCACGATGTGCTCGGTTGCCGGCCGGATGCCGTGGTCGCTGAGCGCCTCCTTGTAGCCCTGGAATCGCTGCCGGGCCGTGACGATGGTCTGCAGATCACCGAGGTATGCGATATCGCGGTGACCGTGCGCAACGAGATGGTGCACCGCCGCGGCGGCGCCGGCCTGGTTGTCGGCCAGGACGGCGTCGACGTGCAGCCCGATCGGGGGTCGATCGACGAAGACGACCGGCGTTCCGGCGATGATCTCGCGACTCAGGTACGCCTGGTCCCCGCTGGCGGGAACGATCACCAGGGCGTCGGCCTGCCGCATGGTGAAGGCCTGGATGAGGGCACGTTCGCGATCGGGATCTTCGTCGATGCTTCCCGCGATGATCAGGACGTCGCGTTCGCGCGCGACGTCCTCGAGCGCGCGGTGCAGTGCGGAGGAGAACGGGTTGGCGACGTCCTCCAGGACGGCGGCGATCGCGGCGGTCCGGCCGTTGGACCGGCGAAGGCTGCTGGCCGTGAAGTTGGGCCGGTAATCCAGTTGCGTGATCGCTCGCTGCACCGCTTTGGCTTTCGCCGGACTGACGCCTGACTCGCCGTTGACGACCCGGGAGGCGGTCTTCGAGCTCACTCCGGCGAGCAGCGCGACGTCGCGCAGCGTGGGCCGCGGTTTCGCGATGCCGGAGGGGCTGGGTTCGTTGACGCGGTGCACGCTGCTCCTCGCGGGCGGGCGGTTCGGCTGATCGACACAACTGGTCGGGGACGACGTCAGCTGGATGGTCGCGGCCTGCGGAAGATCGACTCGAGAGTATCGCGGCACCGGTGCTCCACGAGGCTCAGGACCGATGGCGGACAGTCGCGCATACACCCTCCGTCGGGAGGCCGGCGGCCGACCGCCGGCGACGACTCGTGATGGCTGGCATCGTGAGCCTCAGCCGACAACGTTGTCAAGACCGCGCCGTCGTTGCAAGGACGTTATCTACATTGGCCTGCCAAGCGCATTGACAGGATGAGCGGCTTGAGCCGAGACTGCGCTGACATCGTTGTCAAATCTGCCGTTCGTGCTGCGGCGTAGGTTTCTCGAAGGAGTGAACATGATCCAGCGCATGAGCAGAGCCGCCACGCTGCTCGCTGTCGCGGCTGCCGCGAGCGTGCTCGTCGCGGCCTGCGGTTCAGACGACGCCTCCGGCGGCGGCGGTGACAAGAAGGTCGCGGTTGCACTGATCACCAAGAACTCGACCAATCCGTTCTTCGTGACCATGCAGGACGGTGCGAAGAAGGCCGCCGACGCTGAGGGCGTGAAGCTCACGATCGCCGCGGGCAAGGCGGACGGCGACGAGGCCGGCCAGGTGCAGGCGATCGAGGACGCCATCGCCCGCGGCGACGCCGGCATCCTGATCACGCCGAACGGCCCGGGGGTGAACCCGGCCATCAAGAAGGCCCGCGACGCCGGGCTCTACGTCATCGCCCTGGACACGCCACCGGACCCGGCGAACACGGTCGACATCACGTTCGCCACGGACAACTTCAAGGCCGGCCAACTGATCGGCAAGTGGACCGCCGCGCAGCTAGCCGGCAAGCCGGCCACGATCGCCCTGCTCGACCTGTTCAACGACAAGATCGTGTCCGTCGACTACAACCGGGACCAGGGCTTCCTCACCGGGATGGGGATCGACACCAAGGACAAGAAGAAGAACGGCGACGAGGACAAGACCGGCAACTACTCCGGCGGCACGTACACCATCGTGTGCAACGAGCCGACGAATGGCGCCGAGGACGGCGGCCGCACGGCGATGGAGCGGTGCCTGACCAAGAACCCCGCGATCAACGTCGTCTACACCATCAACGAGCCGGCCGCGGTCGGCGCGCAGAAGGCCCTCAAGGCCGCCGGGACCCAGGGCGCGCTCGTCGTGTCCATCGACGGCGGGTGCAACGGTGTCCAGCAGGTCAAGGACGGACTGATCAACGCCACCTCCCAGCAGTACCCGGTGAAGATGGCCGAACTCGGCGTCAGGGCGATCAAGACCATCGCCACGGGCGGGCAGAAGCCGCAGGTGACCAGCGGACTCGACTTCTTCGACACCGGCGTGGCCCTGGTGACCGACAAGCCGGCTACCGGCGTCGAGAGCATCACCAGCACAGAGGGCGCGAACCTGTGCTGGGGCAAGGCCTGACACAGCAGAGCGGCCGATGCGCCAGCGCGTGACATGACGCGATGGCGCATCGGCTCAACCACCCGAAGCCCATCACCACCAACGGCAGGGGAGCCGTCGTGACCACCACTGCACCACCGGCCGGCACCGCCGCCGAGCAGTTCGCCTTGCGCCGCCAGTCGCCGCTGCAGCGCATTCAGCACCTGCTGCACTCCCGCCCCGCGATCAGTCCGTTCCTCGTTCTGATCATCTCCTTCGTCGTCTTCGCCACGATCAACCCACGATTCGCCTCGCCCAACTCTCTTTCCCTGGTACTGCAACAGGTCGCCGTGATCGGGGCCCTTGCCGTCGGGCAAACCCTCGTCATTCTGACCGCCGGCATCGACCTGTCGGTCGGCGCGATCACGATCCTGTCCATGATGGTCGCGGCGAAGCTGGCCGAAGGCCACGGCGTCCCCGGCGTCGTCGCGGTGCTGATCGGCATCGGCCTCGGGCTCGCCGGAGGTGCCCTCAACGGCGCGCTGGTCACCCGCATCGGGCTGCCGCCGTTCATCGTCACGCTCGGCACCCTCAGCGTCTTCACCGCCGTCGGTCTGCTCTACACCCGAGGTCAGAGCGTCCAGGCGGCCAACCTGCCGGACCTGCTCAACTGGACCGGCGAGTCGTTCGCGGTGGGACGCTTCCACATCACCGTCGGCGTGGTCCTCGTCGCCGTCCTGTACCTCCTGGTCGGATTCGCCCTGGCGAACACCGCCTGGGGACGCCACGTCTATGCCGTCGGCGACGACAAGGAAGCCGCGAGGCTGGCCGGCATCCGGGTCGATCGGGTCCTGCTCAGCGTGTACGCCATCGCCGGAGGCATCTACGGGCTCACCGCGTGGATCCTCATCGGCCGGGCCGGCGCCGCCAGCCCCAACGCGATCACCGACGCCAACCTGGAGAGCATCACGGCGGTCGTCATCGGTGGCACCAGCCTGTTCGGCGGCCGGGGCGCCGTCCTGGGAACGCTGCTCGGCGCGCTCATCGTCGGCTTCTTCCGCAGCGGGCTGTCGTTGGCCGGCGTCGATGATCAGTACCGGGTGCTTGCCGTTGGCCTGCTGGTGCTGGTCGCCGTCGCGGTCGACCAGTGGATTCGGAAGGTGAAGGCATGACCACCACACGCGTCCCGTCCGCCGGAGGCGATGCCCCGCAGACGAAGGGACAACGGCAGCCGGTGCTGTCCGGGCGGGGCCTGGTCAAGACCTTCGGCCGGGTGGTCGGTCTCGACGGCGTCGACATCGACCTCTACCCGGGCGAGGTACTGGGCGTCATCGGCGACAACGGCGCCGGCAAGTCGACCCTCATCAAATGCCTCACCGGCGCCCTCGTACCCGACGCCGGCGAACTGTTGCTCGACGGGCGGACGGTACACTTCAAACGGCCGCAGGACGCCCGGGAAGCCGGCATTGAGACGGTGTACCAGACGCTCGCGGTCGCACCCGCCCTTGACATCGCCAGCAATCTCTACCTCGGCCGGGAACGCCGCCGCCCCGGGCCCCTCGGCTCGCTGCTGCGCATGCTCGACAAGAAGGGCATGCGCGACGACGCCGGCAAGGCCCTGTCCGATCTGGGCATCGGCACCCTGCAGAACATGGCCCAACCCGTCGAGACCCTCTCCGGTGGTCAACGACAGGCGGTCGCCGTCGCCCGCGCCGCCGCGTTCGGCAGCAAGGTGATCGTCCTGGACGAGCCCACCGCCGCCCTCGGCGTGAAGGAGTCCAACCAGGTGTTGAAGATGATCGGCGAGGTTCGCGCCCGTGGGCTGCCCGTCATCCTGATCAGCCACAACATGCCGCACATGTTCGAGGTCGCCGACCGCATCCACATCCAGCGACTCGGTCGATGCGCCGGTGTCATCACCCCAGACTCACACACGATGTCGGAGGCGGTCGCCATCATGACCGGCGCCACCACACTCGCCGAAACCCCAGGCCGCACGGCCACCTGACCCAACCGTTTCCGACCTGACTGTACGCAGGCCGCAGACCGACCAGACCCGGAAAGGCAACGCGTGATTTCGGTTGTCGGCGAAGCCCTGGTGGACCTCATCGAGCGTCCACCAGGGACACTCGTTGCGCATCCCGGCGGCAGCCCGGCCAACGTCGCGGTCGCGCTCGGCCGGCTGGGCCGGTCCACGAGCCTGTTGACCCAGGTGGGCACCGACCCCTACGGCCAACTCCTGATCGAGCACTTCCGGGACAACGGCGTGCGACTCGCCCCAGGTTCCCTGCTCGACTGCCCCCGCACCAGCGTCGCTCGCACCAGCCTGAGTCCGGACGGCCATGCCGAGTACACATTCGACATCGCCTGGCAAGCGTTCGCCCCACCAGCCGTGCGCCAGGTGGAACCGGACGCGACGTGCCTGCACATAGGCTCCATCGCCGCCATCCTCGAACCCGGCTCGCTCAGCATCGACGCCCTGATCAACACGGCCTCCCGGACCGCGACGATCACCTACGACCCAAACTGCCGACCGTCGCTGATGGGCGACCGCGCGCGAGTTCGCCGGCGGGTCGAGGGCCTCGTCACCATCAGCGACATCGTCAAGGTAAGCCTCGACGACCTAGCGTGGCTGTATCCCGGACAGCAGCACAGCGAGGTGGCCATGGCGTGGCTCGAGCGTGGCGCCCGCCTGGTGGTGGTCACTCTGGGCGCGGACGGCGCCTGGGGCTACACCCGGCACCGCGCGACGCGGGTCGACGCGGTGGCGGTCGAGGTGATCGACACCGTCGGCGCCGGCGACGCCTTCATGGCGGGCCTGCTCTACGCGTGCGGCGAAGCGAACCTGCTCGGGACAGACAAGCGGGCCGAGCTGGCCGCCATCGACGACGCCGCGCTCATCGACGTCCTGCAGTTCGCGTCCCGCATCGCCGCGGTCACCTGCGGCCGCCGGGGCGCCGATCCGCCGACGTTGGCCGAACTCGTTGCGCGTTGACCGGCATGTGCTTTCCGGCGCACCCTGCCCGGGCGCCAGTCGCAGGAACGGCTCCCGTCCGCTCAGCGCACCGGTGCGTGGCTCGACGGTAAACCGGTCGACCCATCCGCGGGGATGCCGGCCAGGTACATCGTCGTGCCGGCGGCGTCGAACGCTGGACCGTTCGCGACGGTGAGCCCGGTGACCGCGGGGACCGGCGCCGCACCCGGCTCGCCTCAGCCCGGCCGGACGATGATGCGGACAGGCTCGCAGTACGCGATGTGTCCGTACGCGCAGATCTTCGGCTGGGCGGGTCTGCAGGTCTAGTCGAAGCCGCGGAGAATTCCGTCGTCATCGACGCTGTCCGCGAATTCTTCCCAGTCCATGTTCGCTAGCGACAGGTTGTTCTGTACGGACCACATCTCGGACGGGACGACCCGAAACGTAGCACCGTACTGTGGCCCTTTGCCCTGATCTTCGATCCCCTCCACCCAGTCGTAGAGGTTCACCACGAGGATCGGCCGGTCGCGATGGGTCAGCGTCTGCGTGTCGACAATGAACGCGAACGAGTGACCCGTGTCGGCCGGCACGATCTCCAGCAGCCGTGCCGCGGTGAGTCCTTCATACGCCTTGTCGTCTACGAATTCGACGTTGGCGGTGAACTCGTCCTCGGTCTGCGGTTCGACGATGGCTACCTGAATCTGTGTCCACTCATCCTCATGGGCAAAATCAGCACGAATCACTAGAGACACATCGGAGTTCCCTCGCCACGTCATGTCGCTCATACGCGGAGGATAAGCCAACCGCCGCCGCCCGCAGTGCCGACCGCACTCTCATCGGCATTACGCAGGTAATCCTTGTCAAGGGTCTGGTGAGGTTGATCCCGGTGTGGGGCTGGCCATCGGGTCGGCGGTGGCTGGAAGAGTTGACCGTCGGTGTCGCCGCCGAGCAGGAAAGATGAACCTGGCGAGGTCGGCTTGGAGCCGGTTGACGTCGTAGCTGGGTGGCCGACGTAGCTGATCAGGGATGCGTTGAGGTGGTGGTGGTCGATGGTGAGCCAGGCGTTGAGGGACTCGAGGAGTTCGGTGAGTTCGGCTGCGTGGCGGGGGGCGAGGTTGATGCCGGTCATGCCCTTTCGGTGGGTCAGGATGCTTGGTCGTCGAGGTGGTTGAGGAGGTGGTTGAACAGGTCGGCGCGGTGGGGTTGGTGGTGTTCGGTGGCGTGGTTGCGTTGGCGGATCAGGGTGGGTCGGAACTCGATGCTGGTCTGGAAGAAGGTGCAGGTTTCGCAGATGGCTTCGAAGGCGCAGTCGAGTTCGGGTGGTCGGGTGCAGTAGCCGTTGCCGAGGAGGCGGTGGTGTTCGCGGCGCAGTCGTGCCATGTGGGGGCCGATGGTGTCGGCGGGGAGTGGTTTTCCTTGCTGGTAGAGGGATTCGACCTTTTCGGTGACGGCGAAGTATTCGTCGGCGACGGTGCGGTTGGCGATTTTGGCGTAGCGCAGGGTCATGTCCATGCTGCGATGTCCGAGCAGCGCGGCGATGGCTTCGAGACTCATGCCGCGGTTGATGGCTTGGGTGGCGAGGGTGTGCCGGAGTTGGTGGGGATGGATGTGCGGCAGGCCGGCGGCGGCGCCGGCTTTGTTGATCAGGCGGGTGACGGTGTGCCGGTCCAGTTCCCGGCCGTTCTCGCGGGGTAGCAGCAGCGGGCCGCCTCGGGGTCCTGTTGCATTGAGCGTTGGCAAGATCGTGGCAGGCTTGAGCAGCGAAGTCACCGACACGTCCTGGCCCTTGGCTGCCTCCGAAGTCGGCGTTCGCCGGGTTCCGGTTCCCGCCCGAGGTGATCGTGGTCGCGATCCGGTGGTCTCTGCGCGACAACCTGTCCTACCGCAACGTCGAGGAACTGCTCGTCGAGCGCGGTGTCGAGGTCGACCACGTCACCGTGTTCCGCTGGGTGCAGCGCTTCACGCCGCTGCGGACCGACGCCGCCCGGTTCACGCGTCACACCCTGCTGACAGGTGTATGTCGACGAGACGTACGTCAATGTCAACGGCGTGTGGCGGTACGTGTACCGCGCCATCGACCAGCACGGACAGGTTATCGACGTACTCGTCTCGATCCGCCGGGATGACCTGGACGGTCCGTCCGAGCTGCGCCAGCCCGACGACCACGTCGATAGTGGCGTTGTGCGACCACGATCGGCGCGGTGGCGAGGCGCTCGTCGAACCCGACGAGGAGCGGCGGGACCCATCGCTCGGCTTGTGCCCGCAGGACGAAGCGCTCGGACTCGGCGACGCGATCGCACGCGCGGCGGTCCGCTCACCACCGGATTGCCGGGTGCAGCCGGCCCCTGCCGCGACGAACAGGACAACGACAGCGGCGGTGACCCGCGGCCCGGGGCGGATGATCATGTCAGCCGTATACCAGGACGCACGTCATTGGACCTGCCCTCGGCGTCGGAGTTCATGGGGCACGAGTTGCGGCCGACGTCGGTGTCAGGGCATGGCCTCATCCGGCGGCAGTACACTCGACGGGGAGATCATCTTTGATGGGTGGCATCTCATGGGCGTGCGGAGCCGGTGCCGGTTGTACCGGGATCTGCCTGGCCTTGTAGCGGCCTCCTACCTGCCTGGCGGCGACCTCGCCGACGCTCTTCTCGGCGCGGAGGGCCGGTCGGCCAAGACGAAGATCTGCCTGTCGTTCCTCGCGCGGGTGCGGCTGGCCCCGCTGTACGTGCTGATCGTCATTGGCGTCGATGTCATCCTGAACCACGCCGTCAGTGCGGAGGTCCGGACTCAGATCGTCCTCGCTAACTCCACCAACGTGGTCAACCTGCAGGACCACCGGATCTGGACGTTGGTCACCAGCGCCTTCGTGCTCGACGAACGGGCTGGCGCGGGTGCGATGATCCCGCTGCTGCTGCTCCTGTCGGTGGCCGAGGTGCTGTGGGGGTGGCGGCGGCTGCTCGTGGTGTTCTTCGTGTCCAACGCGGTGACGAGCTGCCTCGTGTACGGGCTGTTGCTGACCGGCGTCCGCGGCGGCTGGTTGGGCGGCGCGATCACCATGGCCAGTGATGTGGGCACGAGCTACGGCTCGCACGCCGTCGGCGGCGCGCTCGCGCTCACCCTGCCCGTGCGTGCACGGCGGTACCTGGTGCCGTTGGCAATTGCGGTCGTGGTCGTGCCGTTACTGAACGGCGGCACCTTCACCGACGTCGGGCACCTGCTCGCGGTCCTCCTGGGCTTCCTGGCCGGTTGGCAAATGCGGCGGCGTCCGCTGGCCGGGCGTCTGCGCCGCCCGGCCCTGCTGCGCGCGGACCAGACCATGGCCTACTCGTTCGACGACGTGACGGGGGCTCGCGCAGCACTGATCACCGCGCTGCGCCAGCACCGTCCGGTGCGCCTCGACGACGCCGCGGTCGCCTGGTCCGACCAGGCGGGCGGGATACACGTGCAGGAGACCCGGGACATGGACGCGATCGACGGCACCCTCGCCGGCGGCGCCTGGGGGGTGGTGCTGGGCACGTTCGTCGGCCTCCCGATAACCGGTCTGGTCATCGGCGCGGGTGCGGTCGCGGTGGTGGCGCGCCGGCACGACGCCGGCCTCAGCGACACCACTGTCGAGCGGACGATGCAGGCCCTGCCAACGGGGCGGAGCGCACTGCTGCTTCTGACCGATCCGGCCGGCCAGCCGGCACTGACCTGCGCGCTCACCCGGACCGGTGGCACCCCGGTGCCCGATGTCGCCCAGGACGGGGTGCCGGGTAGGGAGCGGAAATGATGGCCCACCGGCTCCTTTCCGGCATCAGCACTGTCTGTGTGGCTACTACGATCTTCGTCGCGCTTGTGCGACGCTCGCGGACGCGGCGCTCTCGTTCGAGGTGCAGCGCCGAGGCGCCGGGCAGGTCATGCTGACGCTGTCCGGTGAACTCGACCAGGACACCGCCAGTTCCTTCCACCAGGCGCTGGCAACGGCACTGACTGCGCTGCCCTGCGACCTGTTGCTCGACTTGAGCATGGTCACCGCGATCGGTGCCGGTGGCATCGGCATGCTCCTGGCCGTGCGCCGAGCCGCCGATCTCCTGCGCTACCGGGTGGCCTTGCACGCGGCCAGCGCCACCGTCCGCCGCCAGATGCACGCCCGTGGGCTGGCCAACGACCTCACCCGTCTCCCAGCAACAGTCCTAACCAGCGGCGGGACCCGATCGTCACGGTGCGTCACGCTCCAGCGGGGCGGCGAGTTCGGGCCGTTCCCGGTCGACCGCGGCACGTACCCGTTCGCTGTCCACGGCCACGCTGACGGCGTAGGCGAAGATCACGAGGCTGAAGGCGATCACCACGAGCAGGTCGATCCAGCCGGGCAACCACAGGCGTGCGCCGCGCCCGTACCGGCCGAGGAACCCGATGAGGGTGAGCCCGATGAGCCAGGGCCAGATCCACGACGACGCACGCCAGTCGATGGCGGGCCGTGCCCGGTCGGGGGTGTGCGCCACGGTGATCGCGAAGACTGCCAGCCCTGCGCCGATCGCCAGCAGGAGCTTCCAGGTCGCCTCGAAGCCGCCCCAGTAGATCACCAGGTTCGCCGCGACGAAGGCCGCGGGTGCGGCGACCCCGGCGGCGGGCACCCGGTAGGGGCGGTGGTGCTGGGGATCACGTCGGCGCAGCGCGGTCAGCGACACCGGCGCGAACGCGTACATGATCGCGGTCGCCGACGTGACGAGCCCGACGAGCGACTGCCAGCTGGGGTACGGCAGGAAGGCCAGCTCTCCTGCGGCGAACGCCAGCGCGATCGAGTACAGCGGCACGCCGCGGCGGCTGACGTAGCTCAGCGCCGGCGGCAGGGTGCCCTGCCGGGCCAGCGCGTAGGAGAGCCGAGCCGAGGCGCCGACATAGACCAGTCCCGTCCCCGCGGGTGAGACGAACGCGTCGGCGTACAGCAGCACGGCCAGCCAGCCGGCGCCCGCCGCGGCGGCGATGGTCGCGTACGGGCCGAAGTCCCCGGCGCCCACCGGATGCGTCCACCCATCGGCGAGGTTGCGCGGGTCCAGGCCGCCGATGAAGACGATCTGCAGCAGGATGTACAGCACTGTTCCGATCAGCATGGCCAGGATCACGGCGCGGGACAGGTCGCGTTGCGGGTTGCGCGCCTCCCCGCCCAGCTGGATCGCCTGTTCGAAGCCCTGCAGGGAGAAGACGACACCGGCGGGCAGCGCGGCGAAGATGCCGTGGGCACCGTACGGGCTGAATCCGCCGCCTGCGGTGAAGTTGGACGGATGGAAGGTCAGCGCGGCCACGACGATGACGGTGAGCACCGGTACCGCGACCTTCCAGAGCACGACGGTGGCGTTGCTCCTGGTGAGCCGCCGCACCCCCAGCACGTTGATCACGGTGAACAGCAACATGAGCACGGTGGCGAAGCCCAGCCCGGCCGGTGACAGCGTGCCGTCGGCGTGCAGGAGGCCGAGGTGGCTACGCACCCATGCGATGTTGTTGAGGTACTGCAGGCTTGCCTCCACCTCGATCGGCGCGATCGTCACGGCCTGCAGCCAGGCGGCCCAGCCCGCGGTGAGTCCTGCGAGCGCGCCGAACGCGAACCCGGGGAACCGCGCGGTGCCGCCGGCGACCGGGTAGGAGGTGCCGAGCTCCGCGTGGACCAGGGCAAGCAGCGCGAGCATCCCACCGGCCAGCAGCCAGGAGATCAGCGACGCGGGCCCGGCGGCCTGCGCCGCGGTCAGCGCGCCGAGCAGCCAGCCGGAGCCGATGATCGAGCCCAGCGACACGAAGGTCAGGCCCCACAGCCCCACTTCGCGCCGCAGGGAGCCGGAGCCTGCGGGCATCCGGCCGGCCGTGCCGCCCGTATCCTGCACGGCACACCTCACCAGGTCGGCGGCGTGCTGACACCGCGTCAGCAGAGGGCGTCAGCCGGCCCGTTCCGGGCCAGATACCGCGGTTCCATCCACCCGAAACCCAGGCCTGGCGGGAACTTCTACGGTGATCGCCCGATCCACCGGCGGGCGGCCGCGACCGCGCGTCCGGCCCGCGCCCGGCGCCATACCGGCAGAAGGGCACAGGCGCCGAACGTGACGAGCGCCGCGACCAGGTGCTGGACGTCGAAGAGCCGGCGGTGGGTCGCCACCGCAACGCCCAGCGTCGCGAGGACTCCGGCGACGGCGAGCAGCCGTGCCCTGCCGGTGAGGCTCCAGGCCACCGCGGCGGCCAGTGCCCAACTGCCGGCCGAGGAGCCGGCGTCGCGTTCGGCGATGAGCCGCGCCGCGCCGGTGGACCCGGCGGCAGCCGCCAGCCGCAGGGCGAGCAGGACCGACAGCGTCGCGACGGCGTCCGCGGCGAAGAAGATCAGCACGGTCCGGCGGGAGCCGAGGCGCCACTCGGCCAGCGGCAGGAACGCGAGCAGCAGCCACACCACCGACCAGACCCAGCCGGGTTCGGTCTGGATGAGCGGGGCCGACACCAGGCGCCACAGCTGGCCGCCCTGCAGATCGCGCCAGGCGAGGCCGAAGTGGCGGATCAGTTGCCCGTGGGTGTCCGGGTCGAGCGCGGTCGCCGTCATGATCCACGCTTGGAGCACGAGGAACGCCGTGGTCACCGGCATGCGCCGCAGCAGCCGCGTCAGCCGGCCGATCGGCGAGCGGGGGTCGGGCAGCTCTCCGGCGCGCACGAGTGCTGCGGCGCTGACGAGCAGCCGCGCGTCGGAGCGGTAGGCGAGGTACCGCGGCTCCCACCGTGGATGCCACTTGGCCTTGAACGCGCGCAGACCGGCGAAGTTGAACGCCGCGCCGGCGTACGTATAGATCAGCTGGAGGACCCGGTCGGGCAGCGACGGATTGGAACCCGCGCCGGACAGCGGCGCCAGCCCCAGGTTCATGCCCGCGTACCCGGCCGCCCGGAACCGCTCGATGAGCGCCACGAACAGCTGCTCGACGACCCCGTTGACCGCATCGGGCCGGCGGCGCATCAGGTCGAAGGTGGCATCGCGTGACCGGTAGGTGGGCACGATGTTCGCGAACGCCTGGATGCGCCCGCCGGCGTCGAGCACCGCCACGATCGAGGTCGTCCGGAGATACTCGCGGTCGAAACGCCCGAGCGTGAAGGTCCGTTCGCGGTGACCGCCGGAGGCCAGCCAGGCGTCGGACACCTGGCGCAGTTCGGCCAGCGTCGCGTCATCGACCGGGTACGGCAGGTCGACCACGTGATACCCGGCACGTTCGCAGCGACGCACCGACGACCGGATCCCCTTGTACTCCGGGCGCCGCAGGTCGAACGTCGCCAGGTCGACGATCGCCTCCTCGCCGATCTTGAGGGTCTTCCAGCCAGTGGCGGCCAGTACAGGCAGGCCCTCGCCGGTCACCTGATGGAACACCGGGTTCCAGCCGTTGAGCGTGCACAGCTCGGCGAAGTCGCGAGCCGCCGACAGCACCGAGTCGCTGTGGCCGACCGGCTCGCCCAGCGCCACCGCCGTGGTGCCGACCACCTTGTAGCCGACGAACGCCCGGCCGTCGGCGGTGAACACCCACGCCTTGTCGTCGAGCAGGTGGAAGTGGGCGAGCGCGGTGCCGGCGTAGCGGTCCAGCAGCTGCCGCACCCGCCTGCGCTCCCGGTCGTGCCCGGGCCGGCCGATCACTGTCGCAACCAGCCAGGTCAGCCCCAGCACCGCCACGCTCAGGGCCGCCGTGCGCGCCGACTCCATGAACCATCGCCCGTGTCCGGTGACCGGTTCGACGCTCACCGGCAGGAGGAACAGCAGCCGCAGCGCGTCGACGATCGCCGACCCGACCGTCTCGCGGTCACGGAAGTCGGGGTTCAGCCGGGACAGGCCGAGCACCGCGTACGCGAACACCGCGATCTCGCCGACCACCAGGACCGCCAGCCCACGGCGCAGGAGCGCGGGATCGGACCGGGCGACGAAGGCCTCCCGGCAGATCAGCAACAGCAGCAGCAGGCCGGCGGTGGTCATCAGCCGTGGCCACTGCCCCGGCCCGGCGTGGTGGCCGGGCAGCGACACCGCCGCGGCGAGCAGCGCGACCCACCACGCCGCCCGCTTGCCGCGCAGCAGCGCCCACACCACCAGCAGCAGGCAGACCCCGGAGGCCAGCAGGAGGTAGCGCGCACCGAACAGCGCGGCGACCGGGTACGACACCGGGCGGTGCGGCACGGCTGCGGGGGGTACCACCACGGCCGCCGACATCAGGTCGATGAGCGCGAGCAGCAGTGCGGCCGCGGCGCACCCGCGGCGCGCCCACCGGCCAGCGAGGCTCAACGCGTCGTTCACCCGAACGCCTCATCCGCGGAGAGTCCCGACCCGCCCGACCCGCCCGACCCGCCCGCCCGGTCCGCGGGTCCCGGCCGGCGCCGGTTCAGCCACCACACCGCCACCGCGCCGACGGCCAGGGGCAGCCAGAACTCCCACAGCCGGAATACGACGGCCGCCGCGGCGGCGACCCCGACCGGCACACCGAACGAGACCATCACGGCCGCCGAGCCGACCTCGACGAAACCGAGCCCGCCGGGCAGGAACCCGACCATGCCGAACACCGCGGAGATCGCATACGCGACCAGCGCCACGAGCGGCCGGTTGCCGCCGCCGACCGCGGCCAGCGCGGTCCACAGCATCGCCACCCCGAGTGCGTCAACGCCGAGGGCGAACCCGAACGGCGGCAGCCCGGTCGACGGCCGGGCCCGCAGCACCGTTACCGCGTCGTAGACCTCGTTCGGCTTCGCAGGGTCACACCCCGTGGCCGGACGCCGCAGCAGCCGGTCACGCCAGCGGGCGGGGACGCCCCACATCCGGACGAACGCCTCCCGGCTGCGGATCACCGCCAGCAGCAGACCGGCGCGCGCGACCAGGAACGCCAGGAAGACCGTCACGGCGGCGGCTTCGGTACGGGTGAGCCGCGCCGACGCCCACACCACCGAAATCCCGGCCACCAGCGTCACGAAGAACGCCCCCTCCGCCAGGACGGCGCCGAGCACGTACGCGCTGCCGACCCGGCTGGGTGCCAGCCGCCGCCGGTGCCCGTCGTCCAGGAACAGCGCGAGCCCGGCCAGCCCGCCGGACTTCACCACCAGGTTGGCCGCGACGGCACCCACCACCACCGGAACCAGCCACCGGAACTCCCGGTAGCCGCCCGCCCGGGTGATCCGGCGGCACGACAGGTACAGCAGAGCCCAGGCCGACCACCAGATGGTCAGCGTCAACAGCCCACCCGCCAGCCACCTCGGGTCGGCGCCACGCAGAGCCCGGACCGCTGCTGGCAGGTCCGCTCGGTTGACCCAGACGACAAGGAGCAGGGCGACGACCGTCGCCCCGGCCACCAACATACGAGCCCACCGGCGCCGCACCGGTCTCCCCTTCCCCCACACCGCGTCGACGGTTCAGCCGCGGGAACACGGTCTCCACCAGCGGCAGGCGGTACAGCAACCGGCGGGATCCGCGGCAGGTCGGCGAGGAAGAACATGGTCAGGACGAGCACGGTCAGGCTCGACGCGGTCGCGCCGAGCACCCTCCGTCCGGGACCCAGGAGCCCGCCGAACAGGACGCCGCCGGACCCAACACCAGACAGCTGACGGCAACTCCCGCCCCAGCGACGTGTCGGCGACGGTCAGATCCTCAGCGAGTGGCCGGGGCGAAGGGCATCCCTCCAACGCTCGTGCTCCCCCGGCACGGCAGTCTCCCCACTGCCCTGCGGCAGCCGCCGCAAACACGGCTTGACCTGACCGCCGCACACGGCGCACCTGCAAAGGCGTACTTCGTGGACGTCGTAGCCCTCCGCGCCCTCCGCCATCGCATACGCCGCGAGATCATCGATGCTCTCGCCCACCGGCCACCCGTGCGAACGTTTGGTCAGCTGCGCGCTCCATGCAGCCGCCTTGATCGGCTGCGCACATCTGCCGCTGGGCGCGCGTCACTCGTCGTGCCGGTGCCCGACTCGCGGCGAAGCGGTCGTCACTCATCTAGACGTACGTGATCTTGCTGGTCGCACATCTTCAGCTTGACCGATGTAACTACTGTTCAGCCGTGCATCCCGTGGTGGCTACCGCGACCGAGATCATGCAAGGTTGGGGCTCAGTCCTGAGCACGTTGTTCTCGGCTTTCGCCACTCTTATCACCCTGCTGCTTTACCGGCACGAAGTGCGGTCTCACCGCCTTGAGCGCAGAGATGCGGAAGCGGCGCAGGCCCGGATGATCGTCCTACAAGTGGAGTCGGAGCTCGTCGAGCAAGGGCAGATGACCGTCCTCAAAGGCAGCTGCGTGAACTTCAGCAGCATGCCGATCACTGACGTATGCCTGACAGCCCTCCGAACAGGCGAAGCCCTGAGTACGACCCAACCCCGCCGACGAGCGATGATCGGCCCGTCTGAGCACTGGCACGAGATTTGGAATGTGGGTGACGTTGCCTGGCGTCCCACTGAAACGCTGCTCGAGTTGGTGAACGCACAACTCCGCTTGGAGTTCGTCGATGCGGCCGGCCGTCGGTGGTTGCGAGTCGGCAACGACCATCCCCAAAGGATCTTCTCGTAGCATCCGCACATGCCGCTGTCCGGGTGCGCATTCAGGCGCCGGCGCCGTCGGTGGTAGGTGGTGCCGGGCGGGTGACTGCTGCGGTCGGTCGCGACAGCCCCAACTCGGCGAGGTGTGCCTGAAGTTCGGATTCTTGCGCGGTGCTCAACGGTGCCCGGGGTAGATCGAACATGACCGGATCGGCCTGCCAGAACAGGTACGCCTCCGGCCGTTGCTCGACGCGCTGAACCCGTGCCCATTTCCACCGCTGCGAGCTGAGATGTGTGTGGGATTCGAGTGCGTCCTCGGTAATTACCCAGGTGCGGGGACCGTGCCACTGCGCCGGGACGGTGACGGCATCGACGAACCGGTGACGCGCCCTGAGTGCCAGCAGGATCGCCACGACGAGTGCGACGACCCCGAGGGCGGCGAGGCGAGGGTCTGCGTCGCTGGATGCCGTGAATGCACCGCCGACGGCCAGCGTCGCCGCCAGCAGCAGCGTCGAACCAACTCCACGCCACGCGCCGGCCCGGAGCTGCGCTCGGAAGTACTCCCGGCTACGGCTGTGGGTGAACTCGATCCGCACGCGGCGATGGTATGGCATCCGCAAGATCGCGTGCGCGTTCACGCCGCCGTTGGTGCACATGGCAGGCGAGTGCGCGTCACCGACGGTGAGCCGCGAGGCGGGGCCGCGCCTTCGTGTCGTGCCGATGACGAGCGTTTCAGTCGATGTCCACGAAGTCTCTCCGCGCGATCCGAGCGACTGCCGTTTCGATCGCTACCTTTGTCACTGCAGGTACCACCACGACGCAAGTCTCGGCGAAAGTAGCCGGAACGGTCCACGGCGCTCTGAACCTCCTGGGCGAACCGGATCGGATCGTAGAAGGTGATCGTCTTCTGCATGCCGGCCCAGCGGAGCGTCGCCTCGATCCAACCTTTGGCCTCGGTGATAGACCAGTCGCCGTCGTCCATCACAGCCGGGTAGACGATCTGGATCGGGGGATCATGGTCATGGCTTGCCGCAGCAACCGCCTCCGGGTCATCGTCTGGTCGGTTCTCATACACGGTGCCCAGTCTGCCTGTGCATGCGCGGATCTGCCGCGATCCGCGCGCTTCAGACCGTGATGGCCCAGCTGGCGGCTCGGCGCGCGGATCTGCCGAAAGTCGCGCGTTTGTCTTCATAACGGCCACCTACCCGCTGGCGTGCACCGCACGTCTACGACATCAGGCCAGGTCTGCCGGTCTGCCGCAGTACGAGATCTCGTGGCCTAGGTCCATCTCCTCAGCGATGTGGGTGCGCCAGTGGTCCTGGTCATCAGGTAAGGGCTGCCGAGCGAACGACAGCAGGGATTCATAGAAGTACGGCGTGTCGGCCGCTTCGCGTAGCGTCGCGCAGATCCGGGCCTCGACCGGTTGCCCGCCGAGGGAAAACTGCCGGGCGTGACGCAACACCAGCGCACAAACCGGCCCTGGATCCACCGGGTCCTGGATCCGGCCCCACGTGAGGAAGTAGCGCTCGCCACCATCGGCAAGCGTCACCTTGACCGCGATTACATCGTCCACGAAGGGCAGCATGCCTTCAGTGCGCCGTTGTCGTCGGACGTTGGATTGCGCGCTTGCTTGGGCGACGACGCGAGCGTGGGTCGGCCGAGGCTATCTGTGCCGTTCAGGACGGGTACGTGTTGCCGGGCGTCGTTGCGATCAGTACGGCGGCCACCGGCCGCCAGCCGAGCGTCATGTACAGACGTTGACCGTCCTCGCTGGCGATGAGAATGCCGTGTTCGACGCCTTCTTCGAGCGCGGAACGGGCTAGTACACCCATGACCGCGCTGGCTAGGCCCTTGCGGCGATGAGCCGGCATGGTTTCGATTCGGTCTGCGACCGCATCCGTACCGGCCAGTCCCATTGTCCCGCGCGCACCGACCTCTCCCGACTCGTGCCGTACCATGGCCGTGACCACGCTGTCGCCTCGGCGCGACTCGACCTGGGTCAGGATCCGGTACGGTGCCACGGGCATGTTCTGCGGATGCCCGCGAAGATCGGCTGTCATCAGCAGTTCCGAGTGCTTAAGCACGATCAGGCCGGCGGCCGCCAGAGCCGAGGCCGCCCTCGCCGGGTCGGTAGTGGGCACGGTCAGCCATGTGACGGCGTCCTCGCCAGCGACCAGCTCAGCCAGCGTGGTGAGCGACTCGAGGTCCTCGCCGACATCGAGCGCGACATACTCGATGTCGCGGCCGGGCTGCATGCACCGGACCCGCAACGCGCCGCCTACGTCTTCGGCGACGGGCAGCGCGCGAGCCACCCCCCAGCCGCGCTGCCAGCGGACGATGAGATCTCGCAGGTTGCTCACCCACCGAGTAGATCACTTGCACGTGAGCGACCCGCACGCCCTGGGACGCAATGCGCCCGAGATCACGTGCGCGGATCTGCCGCTGCGGTCGCGCTACTGCTGTTCATGGCGGCGCCCGCCATGCCGCTGGCCGCGCCACGGAGTGCCGATCGACGATTAACCACTCGACATACCCGTTCATGGCGATGCACGCTGCTCGCCGTGTGCTGGGCCTGGTTGTCCTTGCCGCCGGGCCGGCGCGAACGGCAGGCGTCGAATCGCTGTTCGCCGGTAAGCCGGTGCTTGCGTGCGTGCGTGGGTCGAGGTGGGGAGGGGTGAGGGTTGGCCGGCCTGAGTATCGTCGTGTGCCTTCCGCCGGATGCGGCGGCGGACGTCGTCGCGGCGCTCGACAGGGTGATGGCGCCGTTCGAGGCGTACCGGGACTTCGCCTCGGAGCGGGACCAATGGGAACGGTGGTCCATCCAGGGCGGCTCCGACGGCTTCGGGTTCCGGGCCCTACCGGGTATGCAGGACGATCCGCGCCTCATCCACGATCAGCCCCACGGGGAGCAGGGACCCCGGCCGAGCCTGGCCGGTATGTGTGCGGGCGGCCCGAGAGGACTGCTCGACCTGGCCGGCCCTGTCACCGAAGCGAAGATCGCGGCCGGGCGGCTCTGGGACCTGTTCCACCAGCTCCGCGACCTAATGCCGGCCGTCCTGCCGCTGGAACACTTCAGGACGCTGCCGGAAAACCATGTTCGGTACATGCCCGTCGGCGCAGACCCCGAGGACTACCCTCTGGTGCCAAACAGCAACTTGACGCCCGCGCTGGAGCAGTACCGAGCACAACCACTGATCCAACGACTCCGCGCCACACCCTTCTTCACCGCGGGCGTGGTCCGCGAACTGCCGGACATGCTGCCGTGGTTCGCACTGACCCGCGAGGAGTACGTGGCCCAGCAGGCCGAGGACGCACTGCGCAGGTCCGAACTGCTCACCCTCGACGGCTGGTGGATCGAGCGGGACCACCTACCCGTACACGGCGCCTGCGAAAGCCTCGACACGTGTCCGCACCGCACCGACCGCAGCGAACCATGGACGCGAGCGGAGAAGGCCGCCTACTTGGAGCACCTGCCCGACGACGTCATCATCGTCCGGCTGCACTGCAAGGTCTGAACAGCATCGACGGCGATCATGACACACGCTCATGCCGCTGGTGTTGCGCGGCGGCAGGACACCGCTGGTAACAGCGAGTGACAGGCTCGGCGGCGGCCGCGGCTTCCTGTCCTGCCAATGAGCGCTCACCTGATCATGCAGAGATATAGGGGCGCCGTTGTCCGTTGCCCTGGCCACGCCTGATACTCGGCCGTGGACGACTCGCCGCCGGGCGGAGATAGCGGAGGAAAGCCTCTTTCTACCAATTGGCATCTCAGGCGTCGGGAAGTCCGGGGAAGTTCTCAGTTCTGGTAGGTCCGGCGATGCCACCAGGGCAGTGGTTCACCATTCCACCTTGCCTTGGGACTGGAATCGGGCAAGGTACGGCGTCGAAAGTCGTGGTCGAGGCGAGTCAGCAACCGGCGCATTTCGGCGCGTGCCGGTGATGGCAGGAGGCGGGTGACGGCCTCCAGTGCGTCTCTCACCAGCGCCGCGTCGACGTACTGGCAGCCGGGGCAGGAGGGGCACTCCGAGGCTTCAAGCCGCAGCTTTCGGCCGGGTTGGCCTAGGAAGTCCCGGTACTTGCGAAGAAAAGCCGCGGTACGTCCGGGACGGGCGTGTTCGTGGAACGGGTCGGGGTCGTAGAACGCCCAGTCCTGCGCGCCCCGGTCGAGGTGGCCACTGTGCTCGACCGCGCGGACGACGGCGGTCGTGGCGGGAGACAGCCGGTCGATAGGGCCGCCTTCATGCGCCCACTGGCGGATAGCGTGACCGGCAGCCCGGTGTGCGGCGCGGATCGCGCCCGGCCGCTTACGCGGCATGGTCCTTTCGGTCGAACGTCATGTCGCAATGCTTGCATCACGGTGACGGTCGTGCAACGTGTTCGCCTTCGGCTGCCCGCGGCGGCACTCTGATCGCGATCGAGCCTTGACCGCGGGCACGCGCCTACGGCTTCACCGGGTTACAACACTCGGCGATGGAACCGACGACATCAAGGTCAAGGGTCAACATGAGTACTCCGGCGACCCCGTCTTCGTCTGGGAAGCATCTGGGTGCCTGAGCGCGCGCTGACTGCCAGAACGCGAAGAAGGAACCGATCGCAAGTCCGTGTGTGAGCACTCCCGCGATGAGCCGCCGAGGATGGAACCGGTGGACATGCGGGCAGTGCCGGCTGGCTTGCCGCCGGCCTGCTCGGACGTTCGACTGCGCACCGGAAGGTTGTAGCAGGTTCGAGAGCTGTCGAGATGCTCACCGCAGCACATCGCGACTCCACCTCGACCGAAAACTGGCCATGATCTGGGAATCCGCAACTCCCGCGATCCGCGCCGTGAGGCGGTCGGGTGTTGCGTGATGCGTCGTCGTCAGCGGCTGACAATCTGCGCTCGCTACAACGCCGGTAGGCGGTCGTCGACGATCGGGCCATGACCGGTCTCCAGGAAGCGGATGTAGCAGCGTAGATCGTCGGCGAGTCCACTGTCGAGGTAGGTCAGGTAATCGGTGAGGCCGGCCCCGACGTGCTCGTCGGATGGAAGTCCCTCGCTGCCCCACTCCTGCTGTTTGCGGACGATCCACTCGCGCAGGCGGCTGCGGTCGTGCCACCATGCACGCACCAGGTCGGGCGTCCAATGTGCGTCACCGTCGCATGCCCAACCGGCCCAAGGGTCGTGGCGCATGCCGGCGAGCACGTCGCGCAACTCGGTTACTGTGCGCGGCTGCCGGTACAGAAACTCCGACTCGTACTCGGTGTCGTCGCCGTACAGGATGTGCCTGGGCGCCGTCTGTCGGCCGACCCAGCAGTCGTCCGTCATCGCCCCATAGAACGGGCCGGGCACGTTGCGCCAGTTCCGCTCCTCCCACTTGCCGCGGAACACATGTTCCAGTCTGGGCCGCAGATCATGCGCCGGCAGCGAGGCAAACACGGCATCGATGTGCGGGAACCGGATTCCAGTACGCCGGACCGCCGGGTGGATCTTGCATCCGTCGATCGTAGCGGCAATCGGACGCCGTTCCACACCTCAACGTCGACCTGACCCGCCGTCGGACCGCCGGCAACTACATGATCGCGCTTCCGCTCATTGCGAGTCGGATCGCTACACAGCGTCACCGCACACACGGGGCCGGTTCCGCGCTCATGTCGATAAGGTGACATGCATTGGCCTCGGTAGCTGTGGGTCGTAGGACTATCGAGTTCGCCCGTGTAGGTCGGTGCCGGATGTTGACGCGGCTCGGCAGGCCCCGTCGAAGATGAGCTCGTGCCGCCCGATGAGATCAGGTCGCCGGGGGTCCTGAGCTCGACAGACACGTGGTGAACCTGGTGATGTCAGGGTTTGCTGCGATGCTTAGGTCGGCCCGTTCCTGGTTGTTCGCGCCGGTTTCACGCTCAGTACGGGGTCGAGGACGAACTGTCGGTGGTTTCCCGATGGTGGCGGGACACGCACCTCTGCCGCCCGGGACGCCGGGCCGCCGATGGTTGGGGTGTCCGACCGAGCATCGAAAACAGGAGTACACCGTGGACATCCGTACCGTTTCCCGGACCGCAGCCGTGGTCACGCTCTCGATCAGCGGCGTGGCGGCCGCCATCCCGCTGGTCGTCACTCAGAACGACGAGGCGCCGGCCGCGGACCAGTTCCGCGACTACGTCGCGCACTCGGGGGTAGCCACCGCGTCGAATGTGATGCTTCTGGCGTTGATCTGCCTGGTACCCGCGATGATCTACGCCGCGCGGCTGGCCCGCCGGGGCGCGCCGAAACTCGCCTTCCTCGGCGGTGGACTGTCCGCGCTGGCCTGGCTGGCCGGGTTGATCAGTCTCGGCGGTGTGCAACTCGCGCTGTACGAAGGCTCGAAGCTGCCCGACCGGGCGGGTGCCGCGGCGCTCGTCGACGCGATCATGACCGATCCCATCTTCAACGTCCTGGTGCTCACCTTCGTCCTGGGCCACATCGTCGGCATGACCATCCTGGGCATCGCGTTGTGGCGGTCGCATGCCGCCGCGTGGTGGGTCGGCGCGCTCTACATCCTGTACGTCGTCCTGCACACGGTCGGCCACGCGGTCAGCCCGGCCGTCGACTACGCCTCCGGGGTTGTGATCGGCATCGGTTCGCTGGCCGTGGCGTACCGGATCGCCCGTACCCCGAACGACGCGTGGGACCTGCCGACCGGCGCCGCCGCCCCAGCGCCGCAGCCGGTCGCCGTCAGCGCATGAACACTATCGGCAACGCTCGTGACCAGGCCGACCGTGGCCTGGTCGCGGGCGCTTCCCAGCCGGCGGGCCGCAACGCACAATCATCGGTGATGACCCCGAATCGACGCCCCGTCAGCGTGGCCGCCATCACCGTGGCCGTGCTGTTCACCGTGCTGGGACTCGCCCTCATCGGCACCGGCCAGCTGACCTGGCTGTCGGTCATGCTGTCGGTCATCGCCGCGATCTACCTGTCGGTCGCGTTCGTCGGCGCGGCGATCCTGCGCACCCGGCCGCGCAGCAGCACCGGCTGGCTCTTCCTGATCTCCGGCACCGCCACACCGGTCGCGTCCGGGCTGGGTGCGGCGTCCGACGTCGCGGTGCACC
Organism: Dactylosporangium sp. McL0621; assembly: GCF_049995355.1. Taxonomy (NCBI): domain Bacteria; kingdom Bacillati; phylum Actinomycetota; class Actinomycetes; order Micromonosporales; family Micromonosporaceae; genus Dactylosporangium; species Dactylosporangium sp. McL0621. The sequence continues at coordinate 5,049,061 of NZ_CP188259.1, read as the reverse complement.
TCGGGCGCTTACAGCTGGCTTCCTGGCTGTACCTCGTGAACATGCCCTTCGCACTGGTCGGGGTGCCGCTGGTCGCCACCTTCGGCATCCTGCTGTTCCCCGATCGGCGGCTGGACACGCGGCGGCGGCGGGTGCTCGGCCGGGTCTACGCGATCGAACTCGCCGTCCTGTTCGTATGGGCGGCACTGTCCACCGACTCCCTCGACGTTCCCGGCGTGTACAACCCGATCGGCGTACCCGCGGCGAACGTCCTGGTAATCAGTATCCTGGTGCTGGGACCGCTGAGCCTGTTCGCGTGCGTCTCGCTGTGGCGGTTCGCCCGGCGCGACACCGGACCGTACGCGACCGCTCTGCGAACCGCCGCATGGGTTTCGTTCGTGGTGCCCGCCGCGTACGTGACCTGTGTCGTCGCGGGCGTCACCACCGGCAACACCGCGTCGGTCGCGATCCTCGAGAACTGCGCGGCGATCGCCCTCGGCCTCGCGGCGTGGGTCGGGATCGTCCGGCACGGCCTCTTCGATACCCGCGCGGTGCTAAGCCGCACGCTCGTCTACGGTTTCCTGAGCGTCGTGCTGGTCGCGGTGTACGTTCTGGTCGTCGTCTCGCTGGGGTTGTTCGTCGACGGGCTGGTCGCGCAGGTCGTCGCCGCCGGCGCCGCCGCGCTGGCCGTGCTCCCGCTGCGCGACCTGGCGCAACGGCGGATCAACCAACTCGTGTACGGGCTACGCGACGACCCCGCAGCCGCGTTCGCCAGGCTCGGCGACCGGCTCGATGCGGCCGGCGTGCCCGAGAACATCCTTCCGGCCGCGGCCCGCACCGTCGCCGAAGCGCTCCGGCTCAGGTACGTCGTGATCGAGGCGGGCGGCGAGATCCTCGGCACGTACGGGCGCGCGGTACCCGGTAGCACCGAGCGACTGCCGTTGCCGTTCGCGGGCGAGACGATCGGGCACCTCGTGCTCCAGACCCGCACCGACAGCGACCTGCTGCCGGACGAGCGGCGGCTGCTGTCCGGCCTGGCCAGGCAGGTCGCGGTGGCGGCCCGGGCGGTCGTGCTGACCCAGGCCCTGCAGGCCTCCCGGCAACGCCTGGTCGCGGCGCGCGAGGAGGAACGGCGACGGCTACGGCGCGACCTGCACGACGGTCTCGGCCCCACCCTCGCCGGGATCGCGCTCGGCATCGACACCGCCCGGCGGGCCACGAGCACCGACGAGGCGACCGCGCAACTGCTCGCCACGCTCCGCCACGCCACCGAGGCGGCGGTCGACGACATCCGGCGCATCGTCTACGATCTGCGCCCACCGATCCTCGACGAGCTCGGGCTCGCCGGCGCCGTACGCGAGCAGGCGATGCGGCTCGGCGCCGCCGACATCGACGTCCCCGACCAGCTGCCGGCATTGCCCGCCGCGGTCGAGGTCGCCGCGTACCGGATCGCGGTCGAGGCGCTGACCAACGCCGCCCGGCACGCCCCCGGATCACCGGTCTCCGTCCAACTCGCCGTCAACGGCCGGCTCGAACTGTCCATTGCGGACGGTGGCACCGGCCTGCCCGACGGGTACCGCGCCGGGATCGGGCTGAGCTCAATGCGCGAGCGGGCCGCCGAACTCGGCGGCCGGTGTGTCGTGAGTCGCCGGGAACCGTCCGGCACCCTCGTACACGCCGAATTCCCGCTGCCGGAGGCCGCGCCGTGACCGTCCGCGTGGTGGTCGCCGACGACCACCCGCTGTTCCGCGAGGGCCTACGCTCGCTGATCAGCGACTCCCCGGACACCGAACTGGTCGGCCTGGCCGCCGATGGCGACGAAGCGGTCTCCATCACGCTGGCGCAACGGCCCGACGTCGTGGTCATGGACCTGCGGATGCCGGGCGTCAACGGGGTAGACGCCACTCGACAGATCGTCTCGGCGGTACCCGATGTCGCCGTCCTGGTGCTGACCATGGTGGAAGAGGACGCATCCATCTTCGCCGCCATGCGCGCCGGCGCCCGCGGGTACGTGCTCAAGGGCGCTGAACCCGAGACCATCCTGCGCTCAATCCTGGTTGTGGCGTCCGGCGAGGCGATCTTCGGTGCGGCCGTCGCGGCCCGGTTGACCCAGTTCTTCGCCGGCGGCGCCGAGCACACCCCGATTCCGTTTCCCGATCTGACCAGCCGCGAACGCGACATCCTCGCCCTCATGGCCACCGGCGCGAACAACGCGACGATCGCCTACCGCCTCGGGCTCACCGAGAAGACGGTACGCAACAACGTATCGAACGTGTTCGCCAAACTCCGGGTCGCGGACCGGGCCGCGGCCGTGGCCCGCGCCCGCGACGCCGGCCTGGGCTCGCCGTAACGGCCGACACTGGACCAGTCACACCCGGACGCGACTGCCCCTTCGCCGCGCCGGAGCCAACTTTGGTCCGGGTACGAATAGCATCACGGCCAGCCACGATCAACTTCGCCGGACCCTTGACAAGGATTACCTGCATAACCCCGCGATGCGGATCGGTGCCGAGCGTCGGTCCGCGCTTACAGCGAGGGCAGCCGGTCACCGATGGCCGGACCGATGTGGTTGTCCAGAAAGTGGTAGGCCTGGTAGTCGACCAGGCCGCTGGCTGCTTCTCGCTCGTCGGCGCGGTCCGAGTCGCTCCAGCGCCGATTCGTGGTCGTGATCCACTTCCGGAGGCGTGCGCGGTCGCGCCACCACTGGCAGACCAGAGCCGGCGTCCAGTGCACGTCGCCGTCGCCGGCCCAGCCGGCCCAGGGATCCTCCTGGGTGGCGGCGATGACGGCGCGGAGCTCCTCAATGTTGCGCGGCTGTCGGCAGAGGAACTCCTGCTCGAAGTCGATATCATCGCCGTACAGCACATGACGCGGCGCGTGCAGTCGGCCGACTCAGCAATTGTCGGTCATGGCGCCGTAGAACGGGCCGGGCGCGTTGCGCCAGTTGCGCTCCGCCCACTTGCCCTGGAACGTCGCGTCAGAGCCTGTCCACAGGCCGTCACGCGGTTGCGCGGCGAATACTGCGCTGACGTACTGCATCGGATCCCAGTACAGCGGCGCTTGGTTCCCGGTCACGAACGCATCGTAGAACCGCCTGATCAGCTGCGCGCACATACCGCCGTCGGTGTGCGCTGGTTGACCGTCCACGCAGCCGGCTGAAGCGGGATTGTCCGTCAATGGGTGTGCGGCGTTGCGGCTGAAAACGCGTTCGGCTGCGATACCCGCCACATGTTCGGCTGTCCTGGTGGCAGTACCGGGGCGACGACCTCGAACACTCTCTCGGCCGCGGTCCAGTCGTACTTCTCTATACTCGCAGTGGCCTGGCACCAGAAGCCGCCCGCGTCGAGGTGTTCGACCTCGACGAATGCGCCGCTGGAACGCAGCGCGTCGAGGCCGCCGAGGCGCTGGCCGATCTCCTCGGCAGGATGGTGAGCCAGGAGTAGCCGCGCAGCGTCTGCCGGGCGTACGGGAGAGTCTGCTCCGGCCTCGTGCTGGTCGCGAGCTCGAAGACACTCTCCTGCCGTTGGTTGCCCCAGGCGATCTCGCCGTGCACCGGGTTGCCGACGTTCGCGACGCCACGTACGAAGGCGAGCAGCGGCGCCATCCCGTCCGTCTTCGTGAAGGGTGTCCTCAGCGTCAACAGGCGCAGTAGCAGCCATGGACCGGCGTCGCTGTCGATCCGATCCAGATCGCGCAGCAGCGACGAGTCCCAGTTCGAACTGCCGTCGGCGTCGTTGGCGGCAAACGAGACGTGAGCGCCGATCGGCACGTCGGCCAACGACTCGACCAGTACGTCGAACAACACCGGAGAGTAGGCGGGAAACAGGTAGTCGTCCGCGAACCAGGCCGCTCGCGCCCGCGACAGCCAGCCCGCGCCGTGGCGGTCTGATCCCGGCCCCGCTGGCCTGGTGGGGCGCGGCCGGCTCCGCCCTGCTGGCGCTCGGCAGCGCCGCGGAGCTCGCCGGCCTGCACATCGGCCTGGCGCTGTCGATTCCGGGTGGCCAGTTCGAGGTGCCCCAGGGGCATCTATCTGCTGGCACGCGGGTTTCGCGAGTCCTGAGTCCGCATGGCGTGGCGGCCGGCAGGGGGGTTCCCCGCCGGCCGCCGGTCCGTTCGCGTCACTCAGTCGTTGCCGTTGTCCGTGATCTCCCACAGCACGTTCTGGCCGTGCTGCTGGGTCCAGAAGATGCGCCAGCCGTCCTTGAACGGCTTCGGGTCCCGGGCGCCGAGGAGGCCGTCCGTGCCCGGGTCGCCGTTGGAGACGTGGATGCCGGTGATCTCGTTGTCGTCCTCGTTGGTGAAACCCGGTGAGCCGATGAGCAGGGCGTCCAGCGTGGCGGCCTCGTCGCGGCCCTCGGCCAGGAAACGCACCGGCTCGCTGCCGGACCGGCTGTAGTCTGCCTTCACGTCGAAGAGGTACGCCGAGTCCAGTGCGTTGCGCTGGGTGTGCAGGGTGGAGCCGGCGTCCTCGACCGAGGCCACGTGGTCGCGGTCGACGAACGCGATGTTGTCCAGGCCGGTGTGCGTCTGCTCGCCGGCGAAGAACAGCTGCAGCTGGCCGTGGTCGGAGCGCGGGTCGCTCTGGTTGAGCCGGAACAGGCCGCCCCAGCCGCCGAAGCCGGCGTTGGCGGCGCTGGTCACGTTGGTGTCGCCGGTCGCGGTGAAGAAGAACTCCCGGAAGTCCGTGCCCGGGCGGAAGACACCGTTCTCCGGGCGCTTGAACGGCGTGGCCTGGGCCGCCTTCGCCAGGGTGTTCGCGTCGAAGGGCTGCCCCGACGGGTCGGTCGCGGTGTCGTGGACTGTCACCCAGTTGGTCTGGAAGGTGTTGCCGTACGAGCTGAGGTCCTTCTGGTCGTCTGTGAAGATGCCGCCCGTCGGGTGGGCGGCGTCGATCGCCTGGAAGGCGATCGGGGCGTGGCTGCGGTTCGAGATGACCTGCAGGGCCTCCAGCCGGCCGCCCTTCTTCAGGTTGTTGCGGTCGTTGGGCACGAATCGGTAGATGAAGCTGTTCGGGTTCTTCGCCTTGCTGCCCGACGGCGACGCGCCGCCGCTGTCCTCGACGAGCCAGACGTTGCCGGCTGAGTCGTTCTGGATGCCTTCGTATCCGGCGCGGCCGAGGACCGAGGAGATGTCCTCGACCGTCGAGTTGACGTCCGCCGTCGCCTGCAGGACGGCGCCCTTGTTGCCGTTCTCGACGGTGAACAGCAGCCGCCGGGCCCACGGGTCCCAGGTCGAGCCGTCGATGGCCGGGATCGGCGAGCCGTCCGCGAGCGTCGTGGCCAGCAGCGTCACGCGGTGGGCCGGGTCGGCGTCGAGGTTGACCCGGGTGATGTAGCCGGCCTTGCCACCCTCGTGTCCCTGGAAGACGAAGTTACGGCCGTAGTTGTAGTGCGGGTCGGCGCCGTGCTGGTTGGACAGGCGCAGGTAGGTGTTCTTGTCCGGCTCGGTCTTGCTCGCCTCGGCGTAGCCGTTGGCCGGGTCCGGCATGAGGGTGCCGTCGTTGAGGTACCCGAAGTACTTCACCAGAGCCGTCGGGTTCTCCACAGCGTTCGACCCCTGCGCCGCGATGTACTCCCGTAGCTGGGGTGACAACCCGTTGGGCGCGGCAACACCCCGGGCGTCGGCGTTGGCGGGAATGGACGACCAGTCGAGCCTGTCCTTCGCATCGGCGGTGCCGCCGCTGAGCGCACCGATACTCGCCGCCGTGATGGCGACGGCCGCCCCGCTGGCAATCCAGCGCTTCCGAAGCGTCATGAATGCTGCTCCTTTTCTGGTCGGGAACAGCACCATCAAGACTCCGTCGGCCCCAACGAATGGGCTCGGTCAGTACAACGGCGAGCATATCCTCGCTGAAATTTGTTTCCGTACAGCGACGGTGTTCACATCTCGGTCCAAATGGGCCTACCTTTTGTAGGAGGCTTCAAACCTGCCGGTTGTTCGGCATGAGCGCCGTGCCGCAGCGGGTGCAGGGGACCTTCTGGCTGCTCGACGCCTCCGACCGCCTGGCCGTGCGGAGCCGCCGCGGGCCGGACGGCGTCGTCGGCCACGACGGCCGGCCGGAGATTCACAAGGCGCCGATCGCCGCCTGTCAGGATCCGGCCTTCGCCCAGGAGCCCGCGACCTGCGCGCGGCCACGTTCATCGCGCACATCCGGTACGCCTCCACCGGCGGTCTCACGCCCGCCAACACCCAACCTGTTCGGCCAGGATGGTCGGCTGCTGGCCCACTCCGCGTCCAGCCCGACACCAGTGCAGGCACAGTCGCGATCGCAGCCGACATCCGATCATCCAGGGCCGGCACAATGCCAACCCACGTGATCAGAATCGTGGGCGCATTATGCGCAGCGCTCGACCCCGACACCGCCCTCACCAGGCCCACAGTCCAGCACTGCGCATAACCCAGCACTGTTCATTAGGTGGGGTGATTTCGCCCCTACTGCTGAATGTCGCGCTGCACGGGCTGGAGGAAGCGGCCGGAGTCCGTTACGAGGCGAGCGATCCGGCTCGCACGAAACGAGGCTGCCCGGCCCTGGTGGTCTACGCCGATGACATGGTCGCCCTGTGCCACACCCGGCAACAGGCCGAACAGGTCAAGGCCCGCATGGCCGAATGGCTGGCGCCGCGGGGACTGTCTTTCAACGAGGACAAGACCCGCATCGTGACACTCGATGAAGGCTTCGACTTCCTCGGGTTCACGATCCGCCGGCACGCCGGCAAACTGATCACCAGACCCGAGCAAGGCCGCCAGCAAGCGGGTTAAACACCGCTGGGCCATCGAGATGCGCACCCTGCGAGGCGCGAACGCGGCGGAGTGCTCGCCCTGCGCCATCGCGCGCCGCTTCTCGTGTCACCCAACGGGTGTAGAGGCGCAGGCGGCTCAGCCTCGGAGTGGCATGGCCCGGCGTCGCATACAGCCGTCGCTGTGATCGCGATGCGGCTGGCCCGTTCGAGAATCGGGTTGATGACCGTGCAGCGCGCTGCCGAGCGGACGTGGTCGGGCAGCACTGCCCACCTGTGGACAGTCTCGATCGCAGCCAGGACGCCGAGACCTGCGGGATGGGCGTAGATGATGGCGTCGTCCACCGTCTCGGCCGACCGCCCGGTCGCGATGGGCGACGACAAGAAGCGCCTACCTGCCGCCGATGGCCCAGTCACGCGGCGTCCTCTACCGCCAGGATTGCGTGATCACGTTTCCGCACAAGTAGCCGCTGGTCGCTCGCCGGGCGGCTCCGGCGTTGGCATCCGTGGTCGACGTCGGCCGTCAGCGCCTGTTGGAGCGGCGTACCAGCAGCTCCTCGTTCCTACACTGTGGACGATCGGCGAGGAGGGCAACGCTACTTCGAGCTGGGCAAACCCCTGACTTGTCTACTGGAGTCAGACGCTTGGGTCCGCAGCCCGTAGCGTCAGGGCGCCGGTTGGCACTGGCTCGCATACCCCTTGCCGCTTCGGGCTGGCTCATCCAGAGCGTGCCACCGCTGACCGGCGCCCGGCCGTGGTGTGGCTCAACAGAGGCGTGCGCAACGAATTCCCCAAGTCAGGCTGCCCGCCACGGCGATCCCCATCCTGATTGGCGGAAGGAACCCAACGCGCTGTGATCACCATCGGCATCGACCCGCACAAGTCCTCCCTGACCGCCGTCGCCCTCGACCAGACCGGCCGCACGCTGGCGACCCGCCAGATCGCTATCAACACCGCCGCCTACACGACGCTGACCGGCTGGACCGCTCGCTGGCCCGAGCGCCGCTTCGCGGTCGAAGGCGCCGCCGGCCTCGGCCGCGGCATCGCCCAGCTCCTCGCCGACGAGGACGTCGTCGACGTCCCGGCCACGCTCGCGGCTCGCGCTCGGCTGCTGGACACCGGCGGCACCCGCAAGACCGACGCCGCGGACGCCGCCAGCGTCGCCCATGCCGCCATGCGGCACAAGAAGCTGCGTCCCGTCGTCGCGTTGAGGATGCCTCGCCTCCGCCGTCATGCCGTGGCGTGCTGCAGCCACGCGTCGGCGCCCGCCAGGGCCGACTCGATCAGGCCGTGGGGTGCCCCGCTGTGACGTAGCGAGGTTCGCGCGCAATCGGCCAGTTGCGCGGCGGTGAGGCCGAGGTGATCCCGCACACGGGCGTACTCGGTGAGCAGATCCGTGTCGAACAGCAGCGGGTCGTCGGCGTTGATGCTGCAGGGCACGCCCCGGGCGAGCAGGGCCGGAAGGGGATGCCGGGTGATCGAGGGGACGACGGAGAGCATAACGTTGCTGGTGGGGCAGACGTCCAGCGCGACGTTGCCGGCCGCCAGGCGGTCAAGCAGCCCCGGGTCGGCGACCGCCGCAACACCGTGCATGATCCGGTCGGCGCCGAGCACCTCGAGCGCGTCACGGACCGACTGCGCACCGGTCAGTTCACCGGCGTGCGGCACGGCGAGGAGGCCACCGTTGCGGGCGATGGCGAACGCCTCCGCGAACAGGGGATCGGGTGCCGCAGGGGTTCGCCGGCCACCTCCGAACGTCGCAACGGCGGCCTGATCTACGAACCGGGTGCGCTCTCGTAGGCGATGAGCGCGCATCCGATCATGGTCGCGCGCCATCACGTGCGCTGACCCCCGGAGATCGCCCCAGCTTCTCGGATCACCGGCTCACCACAAAATCGCGGACGGTTCCTGGCACGGGCAACGCTGTGGATGGGTCGCCGCAGCAGCATGGTTGGGAGGAGCCATCTCACGGCCCTGGGGCTGGAGGCCATCTCATACCGAACGCACGGGGGCCTGCGCCGACGTCTTAAGCCTGGCAGGCTTGCCGCGGAGGTACCCGATGAGCGACCACATCCAGCACTTGATCGACCTATCAACGAACGTCGAGGCGGCCGGTAGCGCCGCAGGCGCGCTACGGCAATGGCTGCTCGCCACGGAGGTGGTCGGCGACAGCCCGGACAGGCAGGGCCATTACGTTCCCGGCCCGCGCTGGGCAACCGCGGTGAGCGCTCCCGACGAGAACGCACCCTTCGGTACGGTGGAGATTCACGTCGGCCGGCAGCGGTACGACGCCGGGGAGGCATGGCAACCACTCGAGTGCGCAAGCTGCGGCCACAGTCCCAGCATCGACAGCGTCGAAGACATAGAAGCGGTGCTGGAGCAACTGTTCGAATTCGGCGAGGCATGGGGGGAGACCGGCGAGCCTACCGTGGCCTGCGAGGCCTGCGGGAAGGCGCGACCACTCGGTGACTGGCGCGGGGCGTCAACAGCGGTCGGAAATCTCGCGGTCAGCTTCGTGAACTGGCCCGGTCCGCTCACCGACGAGTTCGTTGACACCGTTCGTGCTCGGCTTGGTGTGCGGATGCTGGTAATAGACGAGCGGCTCTAGATCCACCGATGGAGTGTCCCTCCCGCCTCCACCAGCACCGGCGTCGAGGTTCCACAGTGAAACCCATTGCCAAGATCACGTGAGCTGATCTGCCGCGATCTCGCGCGGTGGCCAACCCGGAGGTCGTCACGCTCCGTGGCCGCGGCTCGGCACCGCCGGCGCACACTCGTGCCGAATACAGCGCACGCAATCTCACGATCTTCGTGGAGTCGTACCTCTTGGATACGTTGACTGGATGAGCGACATCCCGCCGCAGCCCGACGGAACCGAGCTGGTGCGGATTGACGTCATCGAAGGGACCGGTTTGTACTTTTTTTAATCCGGTCTCTGCCACCCACTGTCGCCGCGGACACGAGTACATCCACGGTGGCGGTCGGAAGCGGCTGTACTGGGTCGAATGCGGCTGCGACACCGCACGGTATGGCGGTCACCAGGTTTACGAATGCCTGATCGATGGGGACGGCCAACCGTGCGGCGACGAGCGGTGGCTGCCGGTGTGCTCGGACCGCTGTCCAAGCAGATGGCGGCGGCGTGCGCAGCGCTGGTGGTCCAACGCGGTGTGCTGGACCTCGACGGGCCCCTGTCCCGTTGGTTACCCGACCTGCCCGCGTGGGCGGATACCGTGCGGCTGCGCCACCTCGTGCACCACACCGCGGGGCTACCGCTGGATACCCAGCTGGATGCGGTCATGGCCGAGGCCGGCGGCACCGACCACACCGGTCATCGGGTGCTCGACGCGCCCGCCCGGCACCGGGTACACCTACTCCAACGCCGGATGCGCCTGCCTCGCCACGGTCGTGCAAAGGGCGGCCGGACAGCCGCTGCCGCGTTTCGCCCGCGACCACCTGTTCGACCCGCTGGGGATGTACCAGACCTGCTTCTGGACCGGGCCCGAACCGGCACCGCCCGGCGCGGCGCCGCTGGCCAGCCCCCGTCCGGCCCCGCTGTCCTGCGGGGACGGCGGAGCCTGGAGCACACCGGCGGACCTGCTGCGCTGGGCCGAGGCGCTCAACACCGACCGGCTCGGCATCTCCGAACTGATGCAGACGCCCGGAACGCTCGACGACGGCACACCGGTGGACTACGCCTGGGGAATGGGTGTGCGGACACACGCTGGGCGGCTGGTCTACCGTCACGGTGGCGGCTGGCCGAGCCTGCGAGCGCAGCTGGCCCGAATGCCCGAACCCGGCCTGAGCCTGGTCATCGTCGCACTGGCCGACGATACCGAACGCCGGATCCCCCTCGCCGACGACCTCCTCAATCTGCTGGCCTGACCAGGCATTCGACTGCCAGACGAAGGCAATCGAATCCGCACTGGAGTGCGCGGCGGCCGCGCGTGGTCATGCCGCGACCGGAGCACCGCGGCGTGCCTGCGATCGTCACGCTCCGCGCACTACCCTGGCGGGTCGGCTTGCGGCTCGGCCCGCGCTCGTGCCGAAGAGCGGATGTCTCGCGTGCAAGTTGCGCGTCGCGGGCGCGCCGGTAGCAAGCGTTTCCGGCGCGTTCTTTCGGCGATGAAGCGGCTCGTCGTGTTGATCGGCCCGCGCTACCGCTCACGCTGGGGTTTCAGTGGTGTGAGCTGGATCTGCTTCGCGAGCGAGTATGCCGTGCGTCGGTCGTTTTCGTCGGCGGCGAACACCCGGCCGATGAGCAGGGCAGCGTGATGCGGCACGTTGATCCGGGTCATGCCGTGTGGCGTAGCGCCGCTCCACCCGGCTTCGCAGAGGAGGAAGTCGCGGGTGGCGGTTCCGGTGGTCCGTTTGCCGACATAGGCGAAGTTGGCACCGCTGCTCGGCTCGGTGAACTGCACGCTGTAGTAGCGGCCGTTCATTTCGGGCACGTGCAGCACCCGTGGTCCGGCTTTCAGGTCAAGCCAGCCGCCGAGGTAGAGGACGTCATCGGTGCCGGTCGCCATGACGCTGCTGGTGGATGCGGAGTGCGACGGGCTGTCCGGCACGGCGTAAAGCGTGTTCACCGGGATCGGGCCGCCGCCCAGCCCATGTTTGACGAGGATTCGGCGGAAGCCGTTGACCGTGATCCACGGCCAGAAGTAGATGAAGACGAACACTCCGAGCACCCAGACGGACAGAGCCGTCACGGCGAGCAGGATGGTCGCGTCCACGCCCCCGCCGGCGATCCTTGTGTAGATCACCCACGCGAAAATCGCGAGGATGACGAACGTGACGGGGATGCCATGTTTGAGGATCAGGCGATTCATGACCGCACCTCGACCAGCGGCGGAACCTCGTAGTTGCCATCCAGGATGGCGGCTCCGGGCAGGTAGGCGCGGAGCATGAGCTTGAAATGGCCCGGCGGCGTCGCCAGCCAGTTCTGTGCCCCACCGGGCGGCTCATGCGACTGCAGCAGAATGTCGACCGAGCCGTCGGCGTTCTTCACGAGACCGGAGTGGTCGTCCACGCTCGACCGGCCGGTCGGGCTGCTGACCATGTAGCCGACGGCGTCCGTCGCAGTGAGCGACCAGAAGGCGTCGCCAGGTGGAAGCTGACCGGCCGGGAAGTGCAGACGATAGGCGCGCTCGCCACTGAGACGCTTTCCCGCACCATCCTTGCTCGCCGTCCAGTAGGCAGCCTCTTCGAACACGTTGACAACCGGCAGGGCCTTCTGCAGTGCGGCACGCACCAGCACTCCGTTTCCGGGCTGACCGACCTTACGGATCGCACTCCAGCCGTGGACGGTCCTCGTCTCGGCCTTCGCCACGACATCCAAAATCAGGACCGTCGTCAGAAACGCCAACGTGGCACCGATGATCAGCCCCTGCACGATGCCGGAACCCGCCACCCAGGCGAGAACGCCGCTCACGATGACAACCCCATCAGCACCCCACTCCTGAGCCATGCGACAACGACAACCACGCACCTTTATAGCAGAGTAGTTCTATCTGAACTAGCATAAGTCTATGTTCGTGCTTATCGACCCGACGGCGACGACTCCCGTGTTCGCCCAGATCGAAGCGTCGATCACCACCCAGATCGCGACGGGGACGATCGCGACCGGGGCGCGACTACCGGCGGCAAGGGAACTCGCGGAATCGCTCGGGGTGAACGTCCACACGGTGCTGCGCGCCTATCAGGGACTCCGTGACGGGGGCCAGATCGAACTACGTCGGGGTCGTGGCGCCGTCGTCGTCGGCACGCCGACCGCCGGCCGGGTTCGCGACGCGGTCGCGCGGGCCGCTGCGGAGGCGAAGAGCGCGGGAATCCCGATCGGCACCCTGCTGGCCCTCGTCCGAGAGGAATACGAATCATGACCGGTCGCATCGTCGACCACGCCACCGCGCGGCGGGCCGGGCTCGTCGCGGCGATCGCGATGCCGCTCGCGATCGTCATCGCGTCCGAAGCGGTGATCATCGGCGTCGGCGCCACGGGCAGCCCGCGGCTCATCGTCCATTGGGGCGCCGGCCCCGACCGGACCGGACCATGGTGGACCTACGCGGTCATGGTCGCCGCGATCGGATTCCCGGTTATCGCGTTCATCGGCTTCTTCATCGTCCGCGCGACGCGGATGATAGGGATGAACCCCTGGATGCCGGCGATCGCGATGGGGATCACCGTCTTCCACGCCCTCGGCATGGGTGTCGGCTCGGTCGTGTTCAACGCCTCACGGCTCGCACCGGCCCTGCCGCTCGGCGTCGGGGGCGTCCTCGCGATCGCCGCTGCGTTTTCCACCTGGTGGCTGCTGCCGCGCGAGGCGCCGGCGAGCACCGGCGTCGAGGCTGCCAACAGGCTGCCGATCCGACCGGGCGAAGTCGCGGGATGGACCGGGAAGGTCGATCTCCCCGCCTGGTTCGTCTCCCTCATCGCCGGCGTGGCCGCGGCGCTCATCGTGTTCGGAGTGCTCCTGCTTCTTACCGTCGGCGGGAAGGTCTGGCCGATCTTTCTCTCGCCGGCACTGCTGCTGGTGGTGCTCCTGGTCACGGCGCAGTTCGTCGTCACCGCGGGACCGCGCGGATTCATCGTCCGATCGGCGCTCGGCTGGCCGCGGCTCAGCATCCCCGCCGGATCTCTGGCGAAGGCGGGAGTCGTCCAGATCGACCCCATGGCCGACTTCGGCGGCTGGGGAATCCGATGGGCGATCGGCCCGAACCGTAAGGGACGGTGGGGCATCGTCACCCACCGCGGACCTGGCCTCGAGGTCGTACGCAGCGACGGCCGCTCGATCGTCGTCACCGTCGACGACGCCGGGATGGCCGCCGCGGTCCTCGAGACCTACATCATGCAACGGACATGACTCACCAACGCCCAGGCGGCTGGCGCGCGGATCTGCCGCGATCGGTGCTTCGACTACTTCCGCGGCCGGCTCATCGCCCAGGGACGCATCACATACGAGCAGGCCCTCGCATCACCGGACAGTCTCGCCGGCCATCCCGCGGTCATTCACGCCGCGGCCACCGGCGACGCTCTCTGGGGCGACGACATGATCAGCGTCGTCTGGCACACCTACGAGACGGTCACCGGCAACGCACTACCCGACGACGCCTACACCGGCACCTACCCGGACCTCGACCCGGGTTGGGACTTCGATTTCGACGATGCCACCGAGATGCGCCACCGCCTGCCCCGGCTCGCCGCCCTCTTCCTTAGCAACCAGACCTGAACAGCGACGGCGGTACACCGTTAAGGCCTGTTTCATAAGCTGGTCAGAGCCACTCGCTGATGATCGTGATGGTTAGGACGGCTTGGAAGCGGACGGCTAACTTGTCGTAGCGGGTGGCGACACCGCGGTGCCGTTTGAGGCGGGCGATGCCGTTCTCCACGGCGTGTCGTAGCCGGTAGAGCTGCGGGTCGAACTTCGGTGGACGCCCGCCGCGGGCGCCTTTGGTCTTGCGGTGGGCGTCCTGATCGCTTTTGCTGGGGATGCAAGCCTTGATCCCGTGTGAGCGCAGGTATCCGCGGTTGCCGCGGCTGGTGTAGGCCTTGTCAGCCAGCACCAGCGCCGGACGTGACCGGGGCCGACCGGCGCCAAGTCTGCCGACGCGGATACGGCGTAGGACCGGAATGAACTGTGGGCTGTCCCCGCGATGCTCGGCCGTGACGATCAGGGACAACACCTTGTGGCCCTGCTCACAGGCAAGGCCGACGCGACGTGGATCGTCCGGGCCGGCCTGGCCGACAGCGCCTGCATCTCGTTCGAGTCGGCCAACGCGGCCGGCAAGTACCTCCGGCACTACGCGTTCGAGCTGTACCTGAAGCCGAACGACGGCACCGCGCAGTTCGCCGCCGACGCCACCTTCTGCCTGCGGCCCGGCAACAGCGGCACCGGCTACTCGTTCCAGTCGGTCAACTACCCGACCAAGTACATCCGCCACTACCGCTTCACCGCCTACATCGCCAGCAACGGGGGCTCGAACGCCTGGGACGCCACGTCGTCGTGGGCCCAGGACACGAGCTGGCTCGCCGCCGCTCCCCTGAGCTGACCCACCCCTGCACGCAATGTGCCCGCCCGTCCGGGCGCTCGCCCCGATGGGCGGGCGCCCGGACGACGGCATGTCAGCGCAGCGCGCTGACGACGGCGTGCAGCTCCGCACGGGACACGACGCCGAGTTTCGGGAAGATGCGGTACAGGTGCGAGCTGACGGTGCGGTGCGACAGATACAGCCGCTGGCCGATCTCGCGGTTGGTCAGCCCCTCGGCGGCCAGCTGGACGATCTGCAGCTCCTGGGGCGTGAGCTGGTCGCGGGCGTCCGGGTTCCGGCGGCGGCTGGTCTCGCCGGCCGCACGGAGCTCGCGGCGGGCCCGCTCGCTCCAGGGGATGCAGCCGAGCGCGTCGAACATGTCGCGGGCGGCGCGAAGATGGTCCCTTGACTCGGCGTTGCCGCGCTGCCGGCGCAGCCACTCCCCGTAGGCCTGCTCACAGCCTTGATCGGCTCCGTTCAGCTGGTCCGACGGTTACCTCGTTCCTCGGGGACGAGTTTGCGCGTGTCCGCCGGGCGAGGCGCGCGTCGACGAGAGCGTGCCGGGCGTGGGCCAGCAGCCGGTCGAGGCGCCGGCCCTCGTGGGCGAACCAGGCCAGTTCGCGAAGTCCGTCGAGCGGCCGGCCGCGCTCGACCCCGGTCGATGTCTTTATCGGCGAGGGAGCTCCATGCCCGTGCTGAGCGTCAAAGACGATGCTGCGACGCCTGGCTGACGCGGCGGGGCAACGGCCGGGCCGCAACGCTGGTCCCAGCCGCGCTCGGCGGGCTAGGCTGACGCCGCTGCTACCTTCACTCACCGGACTGGATGTTCAGGGCGGAATGGCAGACGGGGCGACATACGGCAGGCTGATCGGCCGCGACGCTGAGCGCAGCCTGCTGGCGAATGCCGTGTCGAGCGCGGCGGACGGGGCGCTGCGGGCCGTGGTGGTGCGTGGCGATCCGGGGATGGGCAAGACCCGTCTGCTCGCCGAGCTGGCCGATCTGGCCCGGGTCCGGGGCTTCGCCGTCCATCACGGGCAGGCGACCGAGTTCGAGCGTGACGTACCGTTCGGCGTCTATCTCGCCGCGTTCGAACCCCAGCCGGGTGATCCGGACCGGGACGCGCAGGGTGCGCTGACCGAGCTGCTGGTGGACGCCACCGGGCCGTCCGAGGCCCGGCGGGCGGGGCTCGACCGCTACCGGCTCTTCCAACGCGCGCGCCGGCTCATCGAGGACCAAGGGGCCGCCGGCCCGGTCGCCATCGTGCTCGACGACCTGCACTGGGCCGACCAGTCCTCTGTGGAGCTTACCGAGTACCTGCTGCGGCGCCCGCCGCGGGCGGCGTTGCTGATCGCCACCGCGTACCGTGCGGCGCAGGTGCCCGCGGGCATTGCCCGGGCCGTCGCCGAGCTCGGCGACGCGACCGTGCACATCAGCCTCGCGCCGCTGGGCGAGACCGACGTGGCGGCGCTGCTGCCGGAGGCGGACCGCGGCCGGCGGCAACTGCTGTACCGCACCACCCATGGGAACCCGCTCTACCTGCAGGCGCTTGCCGACGCCAGCGAGGCGACGCTCACCGCGCTCGCGGAGGCCGGGGAGGCGGCGACCGGCGCACCCGAGCGGGCGCTGCTGGACGTGCTCAGCACCGAGCTGACCGTCCTGACGCCGGACGTCCGGCAGGTGGCCAGCGCGGCGGCGGTGGCCGGCGAACCGATCTCGTTGGACCTCGTCGCGTCCATCACCGAACTGCCCGGTGCCGCCTTCGACCACGCCATCGACCACCTGGTCGGCGCGGGCCTGGTGGTTGAGGCAGACGCCGCGTTCCGGTTCCGCCACCCCCTGGTCCGGGCCGCGGCGTACTGGATGGCCGGCGCGGCCTGGCGATCGCGCGCACACGACCGGGCGGCGGAGTACCTGCGCGCCAAGGGCGGCCCGCTACAGCTGCTGGCCCACCACACCGCACAGTCGGCGCAGCACGGCGACCTGCAGGCGGTGCGGACGCTGGAGGCGGCGGCCGCGGCGGCGCTGGACGCCGCGCCGTCCACCGCCGTCCGGCTGCTGCGGACCGCGATCCGGCTGCTGCCGGACGAGGTGGACCGGGCCCTGTGGCGGGTCCGGCTGCAATGGGCGCTGGGCCGCGCGCTGGGGGTGACCGGCGATCTGGCGGCCAGCCGGCAGATCCTCCAGGAGGTGATGCGTGCGTCGGCGCCGCTGCGGATCGCGGCGGCGGGCTTCTCCTCGATGATCTATCGGCTGCTCGGCGACTTCGACGAGGCGAAAGCACTGGTCACCACCGAGCTGACCCGGCCGCAGGCGCGCGAGCGGTCGACCAGCCTGGCTCAGGTCGGGCTGGCCGCGGTCGAGCTGATGGGGCGGGAGCCGGGCAAGGCCCGGCTGGCGGCGGCCGTCGCGCTGCGGTCTCTGAAGGACGCGGACGACGAGCCGCTGGAGTCGGCCGCCCGGGCCATCCACGCGCTGGCCAGCCTGCGCGACGGCGACGTCGCGGCGAGCCGGAGCGAGGCCGACCGGGCGGCGTGGCTGACGGACGCCATGACCGACGACGCGCTCGCGCCGCACCTCGAGCTGATCGCGCCGCTGGCCTGGGTCGAGCTGCACCTGCGGCGCTACGACGACGCGTCGCGACACCTGCGCCGCGGGCTGGACATCGCGTACCGCGCCGGGCGCAGCCACAGCGTGCCGTACCTGCTGATCGTCGTGTCTGCGCTGAACGAGCGGCAGGGCCGGCTGCCCGAGGCGGTGACCGCAGCCGAGGAGGCCCGCGAGGCGTCCCGGCTGATCCACAGCCGGGAGACCCTGGCCATGTCCAGCATCCTGTTGCTGCGTCCGCTGTTGTGGCGGGACGGACCGCGGGCCGCCCTGGAACTGGCCGAACGGATCTCCGGGACCCGGCCCCGGTCGGGCTGGTGGTCCGGGCTGGCGCGGCTCGACCTTGCGCTGGTCTACGCCGAGGCCGGGCAGCCGGACCGTGCTCTGGCCGCGCTGACCGCGGAGGACCCGGCCGACGAGCCGACCAGGACGTACTGCCTGGCCCTCCAGGCGATGGCCACCGCCACCGCCGGTGCCCGGTCGGAGGCCGGCTCGCTCGCCGAACGGGCCCTGTCCCGGGCGACGGAGTCGGGCCTGGCGCATCAGTTGGGCTTCGCGCACCGGGCGCAGGCGAAGGTGCTCATGCTGTGCGGGCGGTCGAAGGACGCGGCCGGGTACGCGGAACAGGCCGCCGACCACTTCGCCGCGGCCGGTGCGCCGGTCGAGGAGGGACTCACGCGGCAGCTCGCCGCCGAGCTGTATGCCGCGCTGGGCTCGGTCGGGCAGGTCCGCGACGAGATAGGCCGGGCCAAATCCCTGTTCGCCGCGGCCGGGGCGGCCTGGCTCTCCGCCGCGTTGGCGCGCGACGAGCGTCGGCTGGCCGCCCGAGCGCCCCGGGGGCAGCGGCGACCGGCCGGCCCGCTCGAAGCGCTCACCACCCGGGAACGGCAGATCGCCGACCTCGTCGTGGGCGGGCTGACGAACCAGCAGATCGCGGAGCGGCTGCACCTGAGCCCCAAGACGGTGGAGGCGCACCTCTCCCACACCTTCGCGAAGCTCGGCGTGCAATCGCGCGTCACGCTCGCTCAGCTCCTGGCCGCGGACGCTGGTCGATTCAGGGGGGTGGGGTAGGGAACCGCCCGATGCTAGCGACGGCCGCCGTGCAGCATGCTGCTGCGGCAAAGCCACCGCAACCATCGAGGGATGTACCACATGCCACGCACCCCTGTCCCAAGACGTACCCAGCTACGCCTCGTCCTGACGGCGTTGTTCGCCGCGCTGGGGCTGCTCCTGCCGGCCGCTATGGCGGGCGCCGATCCGATACCGCTGCCGCCTCGACCGCCGTTCCCGTCGGTGCTGCCGTGCCCGCCGACCTGTGTCGACCTGCCCGGAGCGGACCCGTACGACGCCGTCGTCTACGGCGACAGCTACACGAGTGGTGAGGGCGCGAGCCATGACCACATGTACCTGCCGAAGGCCGATGGCACGGAGGACTTCCGTCACCAGTCCGGTCTCGCGCCCTTCGTCGTGGCCTGGACAGCCCTGGAACTGGGTCGGTTCCCGTTTCGGCGGATGACCCTCACCTCGAACACGATGACGACGACCTTCTCACGCGACCGGCTCTTCTTCAAAGCCTCGTCCGGGGCGTTGATCAAGCACCTCAACGAGCCGCAGCCGGACTGCGACGGCTGCACGGCCATCCGCAACGAGCGCCAGGCTGTGGACGTCCCGACCGGTGCCAAGATTGTCTACTTCGGGCTCGGTGGCAACGACGCCGGTTTCGCCAGCCTGGTCGGCACGGCGGTGAAGGCGTATCTGAACCCGGTCAGCGGCATCTTCACGGTGGGAGGATGGCAGCAGGTCCAGGAGCAGGCGGTGGCCGCGGAGGTGGGTCGGTTGCAGCCGCAGATCGACGGTCTCAAGGACAAGGTCGCGAACGGGCTGAGGGACGTCCGGGAAACGCATCCGACGACCGAGATCGTGGTGCAGCTCTACCCGGTGCCGGTCAAGCCATCGGGCAACACCGGCATCCGAGAGCTCACCGGCCGGAGCATGGACCTGATGTATCCGTTCGCGGTCAAGGTGAACCAGGCCATCCGGGACGGGGTGGCGCAATTCCAGTCCACGTTTCCGGCGACGAAGGTCCACATCTTCGACCCGAACACCGCCGGTCCGAACGGGACCAGCCTGATCGCCGGACACGAGCTCGGTCAGCCCGACTCGTACATCCAGGGTCTCGTCCGCCGCCCGGGCATCTTCTGGCAAGGAGACTACTTCAAGTCGTACCAGGAGAGCTTCCACCCGAACGAGCTCGGCTCGGTGGTCGTGGGCAGGGCGCTCGCGACCTTCCTGGCCGGGACGTTCCCGTCGCTCTTTCCGAAGGGGCCGAACTTCGCCGCGCTGACCATCAATCCGCAGCCGTTGGCCACGTCGGACGAGGATATCCAGGCGTTTGACCAATACGCGGCGGCCAACCTATCGCAGCTCTGCGAGGGGACCGATGTCGACAGCATGTGCCGGGCCATCACCCCGACCGGCATCGTCATCCAGCACGACCTCTGGTTCAACCCGAACTGGCATTCACCGGTCGGCGGGGACCCGACTCCGGGCGGCTCCGACACGGGTTCACCCGGCGGCGGTGGCGGTGGCGGTTCGACCTGGAATCCGGTCGACTACATTCCCAAGGACCCGTGCGACATCTTCAAGCCGGTCGGCGACGTCTGGTTCTTCGGGGACATGCAGATCCAGGGTGGGCAGGTCCAGACCCGGACACCGATCAAAAACCTGATGTTGTTCAACCCGCCCAAGTGCATCCCGGGCATCGGACTGGTCTATTACGACTGACACTCGCTCGGCACGCCAACCGCCGCCGCCCCGACCGCTTGCGTCGGGGCGGCGGCGCCGTGATCAGCGGCGTGCGGCTCAGGCCGGCCCGGCCGGTCAGAAGTCGAAGTCGCCGCCGCCGTCGTCGAAGCCGGCGTCCATGCCCTGGTCGTCGAGTGCGTTGGCGGCCTGGTCCTCGACGTCGGGCTCGAAGGCGTCGCTGATCATGTCGGTGCCGACGTCAGCACGTGTGGTCGGTTGGTGTCAACCGGTCGCTGCCTGGTGGTGGGCTGGGTGGTCCGGGACGGGCCGCGGCGCCGGGGCCCGTCTGATTACACGGGCCCCGAACGGCCCAGCGGTGAGCCGATCACCGCATGTTCGTGAACCGGACGATCGAGTTACCGTAACGCTCTGCAGCGAGCCGATCGCGGCAGAGCCATCCTGCATCCGCAGGCTGACAAGAACCTATGAGATCCGGGTGCTGTGCGCCGCACCTAGTCTTCGACGCTACGCGGTTCGCGCACGCCGCCAGCCTCGCGTCGTCCGGCATCGGTTCGACCGGGGCCTCCGGCAGCAGTTCACCGGCATCGCCAGGCGCGGACTCACGCGGATCGAGCGGTGGGTACTGTTCCGAGTCGAGATCCGGTTGCGTCGTCGGTGGAGTATTCGTCCCGGCCATTGCTGCCGTTCGTCAGGCCGCGGCAGTTGCCTGGGGGCCGGCCGGATAGTCCGGCCCCCGGGATGTGTCAGTTGCCTTCGCCGGCCCCGCCGCGCTGACTGGGGTTGGGGTTGGTGGGCGGGGTGGGTGCGGTGCCGTCCGGGGACACCCAGATGACGATGCTGTTGTCCGTGCCGTAGGCGGCGCTGTAGACCTTCCACGAGCCTGGGACCTGGTCGGCTGGGGCGTCCAGCGACTGCCAGCCAACGCGGTACAGGATGGTCTTGCCCTGTGTGGCGACGATCTTGCGGACCTCGGTGACGGTCTTGCCACGCAGCGCGTCGGTCTTGGTGTCGCCGCCGGACGTGGTGCCGACCTCGTCCTCTTCGTCCGGCAGCGGGGCCCGGCCGAACGTGATCCGGGCGTACGACTTGAAGTCGAGCGGAACCTTGACGCCGACGGTGCAGGAGCCGTTGGACGTGCAGTGGCCGGGGTCTTCGATGTAGGACAGCCTCCCGGACTCGCCGACCTCGTCGAAGACGACCTTGCCGACTTCCTCCGGCCGGGCCGGAGCAAGGTTGATCTTGATGTCCAGGCCGCGACGCTTGAGCTCGGCCTCGTACCGGGCCGGGTCCGCGGCCGGATCCTTGATCGTGATGACCAGGTAACCGGCGTCCTCGGTGATCGACAACGCGTTGGCCGGCGCCGGTCCGCCGATGGGCGAGGAGATCGGCAACGCGGCGAAGACGGCGAACGTGGCCGCGGCGAGCCCGGCGACGACCGAAACGGCGATCAGCCCACGCCGTCGGGTGCGGACCCGCGCGGGCCGGTCCGCGGTGGCCATGATGCCGTACATGAGGGTCTCGTCGGGGCTCGTCCGGAGGTGAACGGTCGGGGCGAGCAGACGGATCAGGCCGTCCTGCTCCTCGTCGATGTCATGCATCGGAACTCCTGAGTGGCGTGGTGACAGAGGTCTGTGTGAGCGCGTCGGCGAGACGCTTGCGGGCTCGGTGCAACCGGATACGTGCAGCGTTGACGGAGCAGTCCAGCGTGACGGCGAGGTCCTCGGCGCTCAGCCCTTCCCAGGCAACGAGTCGCAACACCTCCTGATCAGCCTCGGTCAGGGTGGCGAATGCCACCCCGAGCGACGCGGGAACGTCCGGCTGCACCACCGTCGCCTGCGACAGCTCCTGCCGCAGCCGCTCGGCCAGGTCGGCCCTCCGCCGGTTCGCCCGATGCTGGTTGGCCATTACGTTGCGAGCCACCCCGAACAGCCACGGGCGAGCCCGATCAAGGGGTACTTCGTCGATCCGCCGCCACGCCACGAGAAACGTGTCGGCGACAACATCGGCGGCGTCCTGCGGCCGGTCTACCCGGCGCAGCGCGTAGCCGAGCAGATCCTGATAACAGCTGCGATAGAGGTCTTCGAACTGGGCGGCGCTGGAGGGTGCTCGTGCCAAAGCGTGGCTCCCGGGATCTCACGGTGGGTGGTTGTCACCAGATACGTGTCCACCCACGGCCGATCATTTCAACGCTCGTTTCGCCGGCGCCGTGCCTGCGCACGCCCCGTCCGTCCCGCCACACCGGAAAGCCTCGAGCGCTGTCCGCCTTCGCCGATCCGTTGGCACGCCAGCCCCCGTGCCGGCGGTGGTGATCAGAGCTTCGAACTGCAGATGACCAAGGCCGAGGTTAGGCGACTCCGCGGGCACCCGTCGGCCGGTGGACGTAGTCGGCCGGCGAGTGGGGCGGCCATGCATCACCGTGCGTCACCGGCGAGGATGAACGCCGCCACGCCCGCAGCGGCATGTGAGGATGGCCGCAGCGCACGCAAACTGCGGATCCGAAAACCCTTCAGGAAGCTTCGGACGGGGCTTGAGACGTCATTGGAGCTCACCGCACCGGCCGATCATGCGGACCCGCGGCGGGGCGGCCGGATTCCTCGGTCTCGCCACCTGGGCCGCCGGCGACCTTTCCACCGCGATCATCCTGTTCACCGACGCCTGGCGCAGCCTGTACGCCGCTGGCAATCTCGCCGACGAGCTCGGCACCACCGTCGTGCTGGCCGGCATGTGGCTTGCCCGCGGCCGGCCCGATGCGGCCAGGCGACTGTACGAGCGGGCGTTGCGCGATGCTCAGCACGGGCCCGGCGTCCTGCCCATCACCGGCGACCTGCACGTGGGACTTGCCGACGATGTGTTCCACTCCCCCGCACCGCTTATCGCCCACATCGCCGGCGCTACCGTCTATGCGCTGGGCGGCGCCTTCCAGTTCGTCCCGCGCCTGCAGCGCAACTACCCGAGCTGGCACCGCCGCACCGGTCGCGTCCTAGCGGCCGCGGGCCTGCTCGTCGCCGGCTCGGCGCTGTGGATGACCCTGGCGTACAGCCCGAAGCCGGGCACTGGCGACCTGTTGTAGGTCACCCGGTCGTGCCGCCCCGGCTCGCGCGCAGCGCGGTAGTGGGCCGGCGGTGTGACCTCCTGCGGCTGGCCTTCGCCGGCGCGATGGCCGCCAGCCTGATCCTCGGCCTCGCCGCCGTCCGCCGCCACGACACCGCCGACCACCGCGCCTGGATGATCCGCGCCTACGCCATCGGCCTCGCCGCCGGCACCCAGGCGCTCACCGAAGGCATCACCACGGCCCTCCTCGGGCCCGGCGAACTCACCGGCGACCTCGCTAAAGGCGCCGGCTGGCTCATCAACCTCGCCGTGGCCGAGTACGTCATCCGCCGCCGGCGCACGCCGTGACCACGAGCTACGACATCCGCGTCGCCGGGCACTTCGACGCCAAGTGGTCCAGCCGGCTCGGCGGCCCGCGCATCGTCCACCAACACGACGGCACCAGCCTCCTCACCGGCCCCATCGCCGACCAGACCCAGCTGTACGGCATCCTCGCCGGACTGCGCGACATCGGCGCCACGCTCCTCAGCGTTGATACCACCGAACCCCCATCCGACCCGATATGTCATCACCGTGCTGCTCGATGCTGCCGCCGTTCGACGGATGAGTCGTCCAGTAACCGCTGCGCTTGCCCTTCTGCTTGTATCTCACCCTGCCATCGCGATCCCGCGCAGCGGCGGCCGCAGCGAGGCCGAAGCTCAGCACGGCAACCGACTTTGAGACGCTCGCTGACAGCGGTCTCCCGAGCGTTCGTCCGGGTGGCACACGCCGGCTGCGTTGCCCGCCGCGCGGATCGGGCGGCCCGGTCCGCTGCCGCGCATGGCGCGTGGTCGGCTGTTATCACCCGACGCGGGTGATGGTTCGCATGTCGCGGCGGGCGAACCGTCGGCATGTGGGAGTAGGCCACGCGTACCAGTGCAGGCCGCGAGCGGATGTTGTTCAGCGTTCGCCGGGTCGCCAAGGCCTGGGAGGACCCACAATCGCTCACCGGGTGGCCTCTTGGCTGTTGCCGGAGACGCCGCCCCCCGACGGTGGTCGGGGCGATCGTCGCCGTCGTGATCGTCGTGGTGGAAACGGCCGTGGTGCTTCTGCTGCAGGCCATGTCGCTACGGAACCCTCCCGGGGCGTCGGTGTACATGCTCGGGGTGCTGGCGATCACGATCGTGTGGGGCGGCCGGCTCGGCATCGTTACCGCGCTGGTCAGTACCGCCGTCTTCAACTATTTCTTCGTCCCGCCGGCCGGTCTCCATCTGACTTCTCCCCACGATGCCGTCCGCCTTCTGCTCTTCGCCGTGACGGTGCTGGTGGGCGGCGGGCTGGCCAGCGTGGCCCGGACCTACGCCAGGGATGCGCGGCGACGCGCGCTCGAGGCCGAGACGGTGGCGAGACTGACGCGCGTCTTTCTCGGCAACGACCTGGAGGACGGGCTGCGGGCCGCATCGCAGTGCGTCGCGGACCGATTCGGGCTGCGCTCGGCAGCGCTCGACCTCAGCGAGACCGGCCACGCCGACCGCACGCCCGGCGACATCGTGATCAGCACTGGTGATGAGGCCCAGCCGAAGGCGCGGCTCATCGTGCCCGATGGGACCCCGGCACCCGTGCGCCAGCGCATCCGCGACGGCGTCGGCGACCCGCTGGCGTCGATGCTGTGTGCCGCGCTGGAACGCGATCGGCTTCTCAGCTCCCTGCGCAGCAGCCGTGCGCGGACCGAGGCGCTGCTCGCCGAGCAGACGGCACTGCGGCGGGTCGCGACACTGGTCGCCCGGGGCGGGTCGCAGGATCGGGTGTTCGCAGCCGTGACTGGAGAGTTGCACCAGCTGTTCACGGGGTGTCGCACGGCTCTGGTGCGCTACGAGCCCGCCGGCGACGTGTTCGTCGCCTCGGAACGCGACGAGCAGGGTGACCTGCTGCCGAGACGCCCGAACCAGCCGATCAGCGACGACGGCATCATGGGCACCATGGTGCGCACCGAGTGCGCCGTCCAGGTGGACTACGACGCTGTACAGGGACCGGTTGCCGAGCAGATGCGGCAGCTCGGGGTGCACCGTGGTATCGGCGTGCCGATCGTCGTCGACGGCGACCTGTGGGGTGCGGCGTTGGTGGTCTCCTACCAGCGGGATCCGGTGCCGCCGGATGCCGAGGCGCGCTTGCGGGCCTTCACCGAGCTGGTGGGCACGGCCATCGCCACCGCCGAGAGCCGGGCCTCGCTGGCTGCGTCCCGCTCGCGGTTGGTCACCGCTGCTGATGACGCCCGGCGCCGCATCGAGCGTGATCTGCACGATGGGGCGCAGCAGCGCATCATCGCATTGGCTCTGCAGCTGCGGCTCGCCACGGATACGGTGCAGGACCTGGCCGCCGCACGACGCCTGCTCTCCGGCGCTGTCCAGGCGCTCACGGAGATCCACCAGAGCCTCTCCGACCTCGCTAGGGGCATCCATCCGGTGCTGCTGGCTCAAGGCGGAGTCGCGCCGACGCTGCGGACGCTGGCCCGGCGCAGCGTCGTGCCGTGCGACCTCGACCTGTGCGTACCACGGCGGCTGCCGGAGCCCGTCGAGGTTGCCGTGTACTACGTGGTTGCCGAGGCGCTGACGAACATCGCCAAGCATGCCCGGGCGACGCTCGCCTGCGTCGCGGTGAAGGCTGACGAGCGCCGCGTGCGGGTGACGGTCTCCGATGACGGTGTCGGCGGAGCCGACCCGGCCGCCGGCACCGGCCTCGTCGGCCTGCGCGACCGCCTCGAGGCGCTGGGCGGACAGCTCAGCGTGATGAGCGCCCCGGGACGGGGCACAACGCTGCAGGTCGAGCTGCCACTCGACAAGCCCGGGGGGATACCGGCGCGGGAGGCTGCGGATGACGAGGCTGCGGTGGCCAGCGGGGACTCAGTTGGGTATCGCGCTTGAGGATGCATCGAGCCACGACATGTCGAGGACCCACGACGCATGCTGCTAGCCCGATCGCCGATACCTTTCGATGATCTCGATGTGCGCCGGGTCGGCCACGGCGACGAGCCTGAAGCCCGCCCGTCGGCGGGCAAATTCCGCGAGCTGGTCTCGCGTGCACTGCCACCACCGCCTGCGGGGCTCGTCGATCGCCAGGACGTGTCGGTAATCGTCGAACACGAGGTCGACAAACTCGCCCGGCGGGAAGCCGGCGTTACGCAGGTGCACCGGCACGAACTCCACCAGCAGAAGGCGGCGGGACCCTATCCGATGGTCGGCCCACTGCTGCGCTCCGAACCCGTCCGGGGCGGACCCGACCGGCAGCCGGTTGTCCGAACCGGGGAACCGATGACACGGTTGTCGTTGGATTCGCTGACGGTTCATGCGTCGGCGTGGTTCGCCGTAAGTCGGCTCGACCTCATCTTCGAGCGCGCCTGAGCCGGACTGGTGATCTATGCCCTGCCGACTTCGCCGGTGTGCCCGGGGTGGTGGCGGGCGGACTCGGCGATCGGCTCGGTCCGGGTTTCCGGCTCGGGCAGTCGGGCGGCCGGCAGGACGGGGTCGCGGTGCCTAGCTTTGCCGACGTGGGCGTTGCCGGGCTCGGCGACGCGGTGGTGGTGCGGTCCTCGGCGAACGTGGGCTGCGTGAACCGGTACGCGTTCTTGTCCAGTTTCAGTGCGGCGGTGGCGTCGAGCATGAACTGCCGCCAGATCGCCCCAGGGTAGGTGGCGCCGTAGACGTCATACTTTCCGTCCTTGGTGACGAGGGCTTTGCCGTCGGTGGTGCCGAGCCAGACGGCCGCGGCCAGCGCCCGGGTGTAGCCGACCATCCACGTGTGCGCGTTCTCCTCGAGGCTGTTGCCGCGTTGCCAGGTGCCGGTCTTGCCGGCCGAGTCCCAGCCGTTGGGCAGCTTCGCCGCCTCCACCTGACGCAGCGTCCAGTTCAGCTCGTTGATCCGCTCCTGGTCCAGCCCGACGTCGCGTTGCGCGAGCTTCTCGGTGTACACCGGATCGCCACGCTTGGACACCGACCGCACGAAATGCGCATCGGCCCGCTTGCCTGACGCTGCGAAGGTTGCCATGCCGTTGGCGTGGTCGAGCACCGTGACCGGGTACTGGCCGATGCCGACCTCGTTGGAGAACCGCGGGCCGGCGTCACGACCGGACGCGCCGCGCAGATCCACGCGGACCGCATCGGCCTGGCCCGGCTGGCTGGCCCACATCGAGTCGATGCCGGCCCTGCTCGCCATGTCGATGACGTTCGCCGCCCCCAGCTTCTCCGTCAGCCCGAAGAACGTGACGTTCAGCGATGCGATCGTGGCCTCCCAGAGGGTGCAGTCCGGTTGGCACCTGGCGCTGGCGGCGTTGCGGATCGGTCCGGCGGGGCTGCCGTCGACGCGGCCGCTGGCGGGGAACTCCTTGCTCGCCGGAGAGTCCCAATGCGACTTCATCGACACGTTCTGGTGCAGAGCCTCGGCGAGGTCGTACACCTTGAACGAGGAGCCCGGCGGGTGGGCGCCGAAGCCGTGCGGCTTGCCCGCTTCGTCGACGTACCAGCCCGCGTAGTCGGCGCCTGTCCCGCTGGTGCCGCCGTAGTACCCCAGCACCCGTCCAGTGCCCGGTTCCACGGCGACGAGCGCGGCCTGCCAGTTCGGCGGCTGTCCCCGCACGATCTGCGGTGCGCTCGGCCGCCTGATGTCGGCGGCCGCCTCGGCGACGTCCTGTACCCGCTTGTCGATCGTGGTGACGATCCGGAAGCCGCCGTTGCCCAGGTAGTCCTCGGGCTTGTCGCGGAATTCGTCGGTGCGGCGCAGTTCGGCCATGGCCTGGCTCACCACCAGGCCTGTCGGCCGGTCCAGGCCGGTCTGCCGGGCACCCGGGTCGGGCCGCCTGACGGTGTCCGGGTAGCTGAGCGCGTCCGCCTGCGCGCGGCTGAGGTATCCGAGGGCGACCATGTTGTCGCGGACGTAGGCCCACCGGCTCTTGGAGTTCTCCAGCGCCTGGGCGCCCCGGCTCGGGTCGTAGCCCGGACTGCCCTGCGGATCGTCGGGGTCGGCCTCGGGCTGCTTGACCATCGCCACCAGCACCATGGCCTCGGCGACCGTGACCTGGTTGTCCGGCGGCGCGTTGCGGTTGGCCGTCTTGCCGAAGTAGGTCTGCGCGGCGGCCTCGATGCCGTAGGCGCCCCGGCCGAAGGGAACCGTGTTGAGATAGAACTCCAGGATCTGCTGCTTGGAGTAGCGGTCGTCGAGCTTCCACGCCATGACCGCCTCGCGCAGCTTCCTGGAGTACGTCACGCCCTTGAGATCGGCCGCGATCCGCGCGTACTGCTGGGTGATGGTGGACGCGCCCTGCGTTGGACCGCCGGTCACGTTGTTCCACGCCGCGCGCAGGATGCCGCCGAAGTCCACCCCCCTGTTGGTCCAGAACGTCTGGTCCTCCGCGGCGACTACGCTATGCCGCACCGCGTCGTTCATCTCGCCGTACCGCAGGATCGTCCGGTTCTCCGTGCCGAGCTTGGCCATCGGCGTCGTACCGTCGGCGTAGTACACGGTCGTCGACTCCGGCAGCGCAAGCTCCTCGGGCGTCGGCACGCTCTCGAAGTACAACGCGCCGACGACCGCGCCGACGCCGGATAGCATCAGCACGACCACCACAGCGACGACCAGCCACGGCCGCCGGTACCATCTCCGCGCCCGCGGCGGCCTCCGCCCGACGCCCCGGCGGAACCTCCGGGCGGGCTGCGGCAGGTCAGCCGGGGGTGTCAACGGCACCCGCGCGACGGGCTCGACCATCGGCTCGGTCTCCTCCACACCCTAGGCAGTTCCCGAGGTCGATGAGGCGGAAACACCGATGGTGTGCAGCGCGCGGTGGCCGACGAAGCCGGCTTTGCACAGAGCCCAGGCGTCGTGGCGCGGCCGGGTCAGGCGGAGGTGAACAGATCGCGGTGGCGGTCCGCTGTTTCCAGCGTCCGGAGCTGCCGAACCGAGTGAGGTTATGCGGGCCGCTGACACGGGCCAGCGGCGCTGTCGCCGTGCAGGTGCCTCGCGCAGCCGGAGCTGCTGCAGCACCGTAGCCACCACCGGTCTACCGCGAGCGGGCGGGCTCTGCTCGACGGACTCTGCCTCGCCGCCGCCGCCGCCACCGCGAGCGCCAGCACACCATCCGGCGCGAAGGCCAGCGCGGACCGCGATTCCGCGGACCTGCGCGGCGCACCCCGCGGCCCGGTGACGCGGGGTCGCCGTCACTGGCCGGGCAGCGCGTAGTAGTCCTCGGTGATCACCGGCTGGAAGCCGAGGGACGTGTAGAGGTTCAGGGCTCGGTCGTTGCCGGTGGCCACCTCGAGGTGGACGGCGGTGGCGCCGTCGGCGCGGGCCGTTCGGCACAAGCGGTGCAGCACGTCCCGCCCGATGCCGCGTCCTTGGTGGCCGGGGTGGATGACGAAGCCGTAGACGCCGGCCCGATCCCCTTCCCGGATCAACCGGACGGTACCGATCGGCTGGCCGTCCCGTTCGACCACGAGGGTGTTGGGGTCGCGGAGGGCGTCCTCGGGCGGCTCCCAACCGAATCCCAGGCGCAGGAGTTCTCGTACTGCCTGCTGATCAGCGTGGACGGCGGTGCGGACGGTGACACGGGGATCGGCGGGGACCTCGGCGGGTTCGCCGAGCAACTGGAGGGCATGCTCGCTGTGGTCGAGGCTACCGCCCCGCCGCTGCGCGAGTGATCCTCCCGCAACCGAGGTGCGCTCTCCACGAACGGTCGTTTCGGTGCGCCTACGGGCGCCGTGGCCGTGGGACATGCCCGTCGGATGTGATCGTTTCCAGCGCGTCGCGGAGGGCCGCGCGTGTGGTGATGCCCAGCTTGGGGAACAGCCTGTGCAGGTGGGCGCTCACGGTGCGGTGGGACAGGAACAGTCGCTGGCCGATCTGTTTGTTGGTCAGCCCGGTGGCGGCCAGCGTGGCGATCTGCCGTTCCTGCGTGGTCAGTGCGGCGCCGCGGGCGTCGGGTCGGGCGGTGGTCGGGATCCCGGTGGCACGCAGTTCGTTGCGGGCGCGCTGTGCCCATGGCCGGGCGCCCAGCCGGTCCAGGGTTTCCAGGGCGGCGCGCAGGTGGAGGCGTGCCTGAGTGGTGTCGCGGGTGCGGCGCAGCCATTCGCCGTAGGCGAGGTGGATCCGCGCCTGTTCGAACGGCTGCCGGTCGGTCTCGGGCAGCGACAGGGCGGCCTCGAACAGTCCGCCGGCGTCGTCGTCGTGGGCGGCCAGGGCTGCCGCGCCGGCGGTGATGAGGGCCGTCCTGGCAGAGATGCGGTCTTCGCCCGCCTGCTGGGCGGCGGCGACCCAAGCGCGGGCCTCGTCGCTGTGCCCGGTCCGGACGGCTGCCTCGACGAGGTCCAGCACCATCCAGGAGCTGCCGAGGCCGGGGCTGGTCCTGCCACGCGAGCTGAGATGTGACGACTGGACGTAGGCCGCCTCGTAGTCGCCCTCGCCCATGGCCGCGAAGGCTCGAGCGTATCGGGCGAACGTCTGCGTCGTCCCGACACCGCGCGGTGCCGCCCACGTCGTGATCTCGTCGCTGAGGGTGCGGGCGAGTTCCGCGTCTCCGCGGAGGGCCGCGATGATGGCAAGGTGGCCGCGCAGCTGACCGGCAAGAAGGTGGTAGCCGTGGGTGGTGGCCAGGTCCAGTCCCTGCCGTGCCAGGTCCTCGACCTCGTCCCAATGCCCGTGGTTGTAGGAGTCGCCACTGAGCAGCAGCAATCCGGAAATGACCAGGCCGGTCCCGCCGCTGTCGCGCTCCCGTTCGATCATGCGCCGCAGCAGCTGCCGGAGTGGCGCCAGCATGTCCAGCATCAGCGCCGCATAGGCCATGGGGATCAGCTGCCAGGGCGGCGGGTCGGCGGGCAGGGCGACCAGGGCGTCGGCGAGCCTCTTGCGCACCGAGTACGTGACGCGGCCAGGGTCGGTGAGCGCGTCGTAGCACAGTCGCAGGTGCGTGGTCCCCTCCGAACTGAACCGGGCCAACGCGCGCCCGAGGTGCTGCCACGGCTCCGGCTGATCGGCATAGACGCACACGAACAGCAGCGCGTCCAGCATGGCGTTGACCCAGTCGCTGCCGGTCTCGGCCGTGTCCGCGTCGTCGAGCGCCCGGGCCAGGAGACGGTGTGCGGCATCGACATCGCCCTCGCCATGCATGAGGTAGGTCGCCGTCGCGGCGGCGAACGCCGATCCGGTCCGCGGGTCCGGCGCCTGCCCGGCGTCGCCGCCTGCCTGTTTGGCGTCGGTCAACAGGCGGGTCACCTGGTCGAGCTGTTCGGTCGAGTTGGCGAGGTAGGCGGCCTCGATGAGTCTGCGGGACCGGTCGGCCGGTTGCGGGCTGAGTTCGGCGGCGCGCACCAGCCGGGTCACCGTCGCGGACCCGTTGCAGCCCAGCTGGGGGCAAAGCGCCGCGTCCTCGAGCGCCCGGGCCACCGATTCGTCCGGTCCTGTCGCGGCTTCGGCCAGATGCCACGCCCGGCGCCCCGGGTCGTCGGTCAGCGCTGCGGCTAATGCCAGGTGCGCCGATCGGCGCTCATCCGGCGGTGTCGCCTGCACGATCGCCGAGCGGATCAACGGATGCCGAAACGACATCCGGCCGGGGCATGCGTCGGCGTGGACGAGGTCGGCCCGTCGCGCCGGGGCGAGGTCACCGACATCCGCGGGATCTGGTGCGATGGACTGGAGGGCCGCCCGGATCGTGCCTGGGCCGGCATCGGCGTCCAGTGCGGCCAGCAGGAGCAGCTGCCGGGTCGGTGCGGGCAGGGCCGGTGCCCCGGCGGCGAAGACCGCCTCCAGCCGGCGGGAGAGCGGCAGGAACGTCGGCAGCGGTTCCTTCCCGGATCGTTGAGCGTCGGTCAGCGATGCGGGCAGCTCCCGCAGTGCGAGCGGGTTGCCGGCGGCCTCGGCCACCAGGCGGCGCCGGGACGCCGGCGCGAGGCCTGGGTGCCACGCGTCCAGCAGAGCGGCCGCGGGTTGGTCGGCCAGCGGCCCGATCTCCCGCTCGGGCAGTCCGACCTGGTGCAGGAGGCTGGAGGCGCCGCTGCGGGCGGCGGCCAGCAGCATGATCGGGTCGGAGCCGATCCGCCGGGCGGCGAACCCGAGCACGGTCGCGCTGCCCCGGTCGATCCACTGCACGTCGTCGACCACCAGCAGCAGCGGGCGCCCGGCGGCGACCTCGCCCAGCAGGGCAAGCACCGCTGTGGAGACGAGCACAGGATCAAGGGCAGTGCGCTGCGGCAGATCGAGGACCTGTCGCAGGACGTCGCCATGGCCGGCTGCGAGCCGATCGATCCACGCCCGGATCGGGTAGATCAGTTGATGCACCACCGACAAGCCGATCCCGGCCTCGAACTCCACCCCGGACGCGCGCAGTACCCGCATGCCGGCCGTCTCCGCCCGCGCCGCCGCGACGTCCAGCAACGCGGACTTTCCGATCCCCGGGTCGCCATACAGCAACAGACCGGCTCCGACCCGGCTGCAGCCAATGAGCGACGCGTCGATCAGTTCCAGCTCCTCCGCGCGCCCCAGCAGCTCAACTACTGGCAGTGACAATCGTGGCTGTCTGCTTTGATGTCGTTCGCCGGAAACATTCGGACGGATTGACGAGGAGGATTTCGCATCGACCACCGGGAGAATCTCCATACTGCTGCCAGCCATAGCATCCATGAGCAGCGGACTATGCGTTCCGCCGACGCCCAGTCCAGCGTAGCCCGCGCCCCCGGCCGGACCGCGATGCATTCTGCGCCCAATCACGCTGAGTAGCCGGGCGGGCTGTGCTTGCCGCACGCCGGTTCGATGCAGTCATCTGACACGTGCCGGCGACTGACCACCGTCACACCATCGACCGAGGAACCGAGTCGATACGAGGAGACGAAGCATGCGTGTCGTCATGATCGCCCCGCCGGGCGCGGGCAAGGGAACGCAAGGTGGCCTGATCGCGGCCCATTTCGGGATCCCGCACGTTGCGACGGGTGAGCTGCTGCGCGACCACGTGACCCAGCGCACCGACCTCGGCCGCTCCATTGAGGGACACCTCGACCGCGGCGAGCTGGTGCCGGACGACGTCATGATGGACATCGTCCGCATGGCGTTCCTCGATGCCAAGGCGGGCAGCGGCGGCTACGTGCTCGACGGGGCGCCGCGCACCATGGACCAGGCACGGGCGGGATACGCGATCGCTCGCGAGCTCGGGATGCTCGCGGACGTCGCGTTGCACCTGCGGGCCGACGATCACGAACTGACGCGGCGCCTGCTGGCCCGCGCGGACCTCGAGCACCGCTCCGACGACACCGAGAGGGTCATCCGGAAGCGGCTGAAGGTGTACCACCGGACGACCCACCCGATCGTGGCCTGGTATGCGCAGCGCGGCATCCTCGTCTCGGTGGACGCGATGCGTCCGGCCGAGCAGGTGAGCCGGGACATTCTCGCAGCGCTCGACGCGAGGCGCCCACTCGTCGGCGATGTCCGCGAATAGTGCGCCGCCTCGATGCACGTTGTCCGATGCGGTCGACTGACCACGTACCCCGGGCCGCCCGCCGGCACAGGACTACTTGCGGGGCCGCCACGACAGATTGAACGCCATGACATCCTCGCCGGAGCGCAACGCCAACGACCTCACCCGATTCGTTGAGGGGCAGGCGGCGTTGCGGCGCGTCGCCATGCTCGTCGGACGGGGTGCTCCCCAGGCCGAGGTCTTCGACGCCGTCGCCACAGAACTGGGACGGCTCGCCGGCGCCGACAGGGCGAGCATCGTCCGCTACGAGTCCGACGGCACCGCGACCGTGGTAGCGGGCTGGGGCCGGTCCGGCACGGTGATCCCGGTCGGCGCGAACGTGTCACTGGAGGGCCGCAGCGTGACGGCTCTGGTGTCGCGCACCGGCCGCTCCGCTCGGATGGACAGCTACGCGGACGCTCCAGGCCCGCTCGCCGCGCTCCTGCGCGAGCAGGGCATCCGTTCGACGGTTGGCGCCCCGATCGTTGTCGAGGGACGCGTCTGGGGAGTCGTGACCGCCTCCATGTCACGGGACGAGCCGCTGGCCCCGGACGCCGAGGTGCGTCTTGCGTACTCCACCGACCTGATCGCCGCCGTCATCGCCAACGCTCAGGCCCGCGCTGATCTGGCTGCCTCCGGGTGCGGGTGGCGGCTGTCGCCGACCAGGCCCGGCGGCGCATCGAACGCAACCTGCACGACGGCGTCCAGCAGCAGCTCGTCGCGCTCATCCTCGAAGTAGGAGATGCCGAGGCGAACATCCCGTCCGAGATGCCGGAGCTGGCGCAGTCGCTGTCCACGGTGAAGCAGGGGCTGACCGGCGTGCTGGACGACCTGCGGGACATCTCGCGCGGCTTGCACCCGGCGATCCTGTCCGAGATCGGGCTGCAGCCCGCGCTCAACGGGCTCGTCCGGCGTTCCCCCGTCCCGGTCGAGCTCAACGCGCACCTCGACGGCCGGCTTCCCGAACCGGCCGAGGTGGCGGCCTACTACATCGTCTCCGAATCGTTGACCAACGCAGCCAAGCATGCACACGCCTCGCGCGTCCACATCGACGTGGCGGTCCGGGACGGCTGGCTGCACCTGTCCGTCGCGGACGACGGCGCCGGCGGCGCCGACCCGGCACGTGGCTCCGGCCTCGTCGGACTGACCGACCGGGTCGACGCCATGGGCTGATCGATCACGATCAATAGTCCTGCCGGTCAGGGCACCCATCTGCAGGTACACCTGCCGCTCTGAGCACTTTGAACATGTGACATGCGCCAGGTGACGGGAGGGCGGTATGCCTGTACTGTGCCAAAACTCATCGCACCCGGTGTGAGCTGCTGTTTCGCGACCCTGGTGCAGGATGGCGAGCGTGTTCGTTCGGTTGCTGTACTTGAGTGCGGTACGCGTGTTCGGCTGGCTGCCGCAGGCTACATGAAGCGAGTCCGCGATGGCCGCGGAGCTGCTGGTGCTGCGCCACGAGGTTGCTGTACTGAGACGCCAGATCGGGCGGCCGCAGCTGTCGTGGCCGGAACGGGCGGTGTTGTCCGCGCTGGTCCGAGCATTGCCGCGAGAACTGTGGAAACACCGGATCGTCACCCCGCCGACCCTGCTGGCCTGGCACCGCCGGCTGGTTCGCCGACGCTGGACCTATCCGAACCAGCAGGGACGGCCACCGATCAGCGACGAGATCCGTGACCTGGTTCTGCGCCTGGCCAGGCAGAACCCTGGGGGCATCGGCGCATCCAGGGTGAGCTCGTCGGGCTCGGCCACCGGGTCGGCGCCGGCACCATCCGCCGCATCCTCGCCCGATCGAGGGTCGGGCCTGCCCCGCGTGAGATCGACACCAGTTGGCGCGGACATTCCTGCGCGCGCAGGCGTCCGGGCTGCTGGCGACCGACTTCTTCCACATCGACACCATCGCGCTGCGGCGGTTGTATGTGCTGTTCACCATGGAGACCACGACCCGGCGGGTGCACATTCTCGGTGTCACCGCCCACCCGACCGCGGCGTGGACCACCCAGCAGGCCCGCAACCTGGTGATGGACCTCGGCGATCGGATCACGGCGTTTCGGTTCCTGATCCGCGACCGCGACGCCAAGTTCACCGCGTCCTTCGACGCCGTGTTCGCCGCCGAAGGCATCGACGTCGTGAAGATCCCTCCGCGCACACCTCGGGCAAACGCGTTCGCGGAGCGCTTCGTGCGCAGTATCAGGGCCGAGTGCACCGACCGGGTCCTGATCTACAGCGAGCAGCACGCCCGGACGGTGCTACACGACTACGAGGAACACTTCAACCGGCGCCAGCCGCACCAGAGCCTGGACCAGCATCCACCCGACCACGACCCCGGCACGGTCGTCGCGATCGACAAACCGATCCAGCGACGTCGCATCCTGAGCGGTGTCATCAACGAGTATCACCGAGCTGCCTGATCCACCTGCAAATCCCCAGCTCACAGCCCGAAATACACTTTTGGCACCGTACAGGCTTCGTTCGTGGAGAACGGGCCAGATGTTCGTCACTTCCGATCCCTACCTTGCCGACCGGCCTAGCGCCCGTGTTCGTGAGAGCGGGCGCCCGTTGTTGACCAAGGCGCGAGGCACCCGACGGGCCAGAACTAGGGGGTCAGGCCACACTGTCCGTAGCCGTTGACCATCATCACGAGTGGTTGCGACTCGCGCACATCTGGCCGATGAGCGCGTGCCGGTCCGAGCCCACGGAAATCAGCAGTTTTCTCTCCACGATCTGGGGTCGGCGGTGCCTACCGTGTCGATCGACTCCTTTGCGAGGCGCCCGAGGTGCAGCCGGCGCCGACGGCGAGGTGCAACGCGGCGAGATATTGACTCATAAAGATGCTTGTGCGCGGGAACCACGAGTGCTTCTATCTGTTAATCAGTCTGACTAACAGATGGATGGAGGCCGCCGACCCATGTCACCGACCCGTACGCGCCTCGCCGTGGCAGCCGCCGCGGTTCTCGCGCTCGCCATCCCGCTTGCCATCAGGAACGCCGACGCTGCCACGACGCCCACCACTGTGAAGGCAGGCCCCGCTGCCGCCACCTCGTTCACGCCCGCCCAGGTGCTGGCCGGCGTCCAGGCGAACATGACGACCGCGAAGAAGGTCAACTCCAAGCCCCAC
Organism: Dactylosporangium sp. McL0621; assembly: GCF_049995355.1. NCBI lineage: Bacteria > Bacillati > Actinomycetota > Actinomycetes > Micromonosporales > Micromonosporaceae > Dactylosporangium > Dactylosporangium sp. McL0621. The sequence goes on along the minus strand of NZ_CP188259.1, from coordinate 5,012,320 downwards.
ATCAACACCATGACGCGGGCCCAGAACGTGAACGTGTACCAGGTCGCGCCGGGCGTCTACGCCTACACCTCCGGCCTGGCCATCGACACCGACGGCAGCGACCCCGACCCCGACCCCGACCACCAGGGCGAGACGACGTGGGAAGACAGCAACGGCAAGGCCTTGGGCGCACACCACGTGCCGTTCTACGTGCTGGGCGACGACTGCTGGGACCGCACGTCCCCGTGCCCGCACTTCTTCTACCAGGACCACAACATGACGGGCCGGCAGTTCGCGCTGATGTTCTACAACGGCAAGGTCATCGGCGCGATCTTCGGCGACACGCAGACCGCGAACAACCAGACCACCTCGGACAACGACTCCCGCGAACTGGGCGAGGGGTCCGTGAAGGCGGCCCAACTGCTCGGCATCCCCAGCAGCGGCACCACCGGTGGTGTTGACAACGGCGTGACCCTGGTGATGTTCTCCGGCCCGTCCTGGGTCGTGAACGGCACCAACGCCACCCTGAACGACAACATCCAGGCCAAGGTCCAGACGGCCCTGGACAGCCTCGGCGCAAGCATGGGGGGCACACCGCCCACGACTCCGCCGCCGACCGGTGGCACGTTCGAGGCGGAGACCGGCACGCTGTCAGCCGGTGGCACATTCGACTCCAACCACCTCGGCTTCACCGGTACCGGCTTCGCCAACACGGCCAACGCAGTTGGCGCGTACGTCGACATCCCGGTCACCGCGGCCACCGCCGGCACCAAGACCCTGACCTTCCGGTACTCCGACGGCACCAGCGCTGCGCGGCCCGCGACCATCTCGGTCAACGGCACCTCACGCGGCACGCTGAACTTCCCGATCACCGCCAACTGGGACACCTGGGCCACCGCGTCCATCTCGGTGCCCCTGACCGCAGGTACCAACACCATCCGGGTCACCGGCACCACCGCAGGCGGCGCCGCCAACATCGACTCGGTGACCATCTCCTAGTCAGTCCACCGCTCACATACGTCCGGTGCCGGCCGGCGGGCCACCTCCCGTCGTCCGGCGCCGGTGCCGTCTCGCCGGCCGGCTTGACCAGCAGGACCCGCGCCGATCATCTGTCGCGGTCCGGACAGCCCGGCCGGCACCGTGGCGCTGGACGCCCTGATGCTCTCGGTAGCCGTCCACGACGAGACCGCGGCCCGTCGGCACCTACGCTATGCCGCCGACCGGGCGCGCTAGCCGCCCGCGGCCGTCACAGTCCGTGCCGCCGCCCGAGGCTCACTTCCGGACGCGGCCGCCCGCCGTCACCAGATGGTGCCCCGTTCCGAGCAGCCCGGCGGATGGCTGTGACCGCCGGATCTGGCTATCGACCGTCATGCGGTCGGGGGCCTTCCAGGCGCCGGGCGATCTGTTCGATGGCGGCGAGGTCGTCCGGCGTGAGCCGGTCGATGAAGTGGCGTCGTACCGACTCGACGTGGGCCGGTGCGGCGGTGGTGAGGGCGTCCAGGCCCTGTTCGGTGAGCACGAGGAAGCAGCCCCGGCCATCGGCCGGGTCGGGAGTGCGCCGGAGGAGGCCGCGCGCCTCCATCCGAGTGGCATGCCGGGACAGCCGGCTGCGTGACCAGCCCATCTTGTCGGCCTGCGCGTGCAGGGTGCTGGTTTGGCCGGGCCGTTCCGACAGCGTGCTCAGCACCTCGTAGTCGGGCTCAGAGAGTCCGACCGCCACCAGGTCACGCGCGATGCCGGCCTGGACGGCGAACATCACCCGGAGAAACGCGCGCCACGCCCGCTCCTCGTCCGGGTTCAACCAGCGCACCGGCGGCGGCGACGGTTTCGTTGACATGTAAACAACCTACCATCTACACTTCGTTTCCATGTTAATGAAATCGCTCCGAGTCCTCGCGCTGGTCTGCAGCACCCGCCCGGGCGCCCTCGGCCCCGTGGTGGGGCAGTGGCTCATCGACACAATCACGCCCCGCGCCGCCGAACTCGGCGTCGAACTCGTGCCGGTGGTCCTCGCCGACCTGGACCTGCCGTTCCTCGACGAGGAGGAACACCCGTCATCGGGCATCTACCGGCACGAACACACCCGTCGGTGGAGCGAAATCGTGGACACGGCGGACGGGTTCATCGCGGTGACGCCGGAGTACAACTACGGGATGCCAGCGACCCTGAAGAACGCGCTGGACTACCTCGGCCGCGAGTGGGCGTGGAAGCCGATCGGCTTCGTCAGCTACGGCAACACCTCGGCCGGCACGCGGTCGGTCCAGCACGCCAAACAGGTGGTGACCACGCTGCGACTGGTCCCGTTGGGCGCCACGGTTGCGATCCGCATCGGTGACGCGGTGGACGACGGGCGGCTACGCCCCGACGCCGCCCGCGACGCGGCGGGCCTCGGCCTCCTCGACGAACTGGTCCGGGTCTCCCACGCCCTCCGACCGATGCGCGAGCGGGCCCGGGCCGGGACGGTCCCCGGCCCGGTGCCGGGGTCGTACGTGCGGCGGCTGACCCCCGACGACGCACCCGAGGTCACCGTGCTGCAGCGGTGCTGCTGGGTGGACGAAGCCGTCGTCAACGACACCCTGTCCATACCCGCCCTGCACGAATCGCTGGAGCAGGTCCGCGAGTGGCTAGCGGACCAGCACACCACGGGCGTCTGGCTGGACGGTCGACTCCTGGGCATGGTTCGCACCCGCCGCACCGACACCGACTGGCACGTGGGCCGCCTTGCTGTCGTGCCGGATCTGCAGGGTCACGGGCTGGGCAGGTGGCTCCTGCGTACCGCCGAAGCCGCCGCCGCCCCAGACATCCGTCGCGTCATCCTGTCCACGGGCGCCAACAGCCAGCGGAACATCAACCTCTACCAGAGCGAGGGATACGACCTGGTGCCATCCACCAGCGCGGACGGAACCGCACGCCTCACCAAGAACGTTCCCGTCGATCGGATTGACGCTGCCACGGTCGGGGCGGCGCACTGATCTGCTTGCTATGCAGGCCTCGTTCAACTTCAGCGTGTCGACGCTGGTAGGTCGGGCAGAAATGTGCCTGTATGGCCTGCAGTGATCTGCGCGCTCGCTCGGCGTGGTCCGCGGCCAGCGATCCGGTCGTGCCGACCACAAGCGCGAACTGGCGATCTTGGTTTCCGGACATGCCGCGATCCGGTCGCTACGGAACGTCACGGCGAGTTGGGTCGTCCAGCTTCCGCACATGCCGATGAGCGCGCGTCGGGCGCCTGGGCTTCACTGATCGGGAATGACGTGTGATCGGTCGGCTCGGCCGTGGCGCGCAACTCGCGGCTCGACCTGCGTGTGACTGTCCCGGCGCGCGCCGGCGCGGATGCTGATGCGCCCGGGTGAGCATGGAATCCCCGCTCACGTCCCAGGTGATCAGCCCGAGCGCGTCGGCCCGGCCCTGTAACCCGACCAGCACCCGCGCGCGCCGTCGGTTACCGCTACGACCTCTGGAAGCTGAAGCGCCTTGCCGACGCATGTTGAAAAGATCTCCTTGCACATCCGGCAGGAAGATCGTTTGATGTCCCGATGACCATCCGGGGGCACGGCGTCGCGCTCGCACTCGCCGCATTGTTGTCGACCGCCGGCTGCGCGCAGTCTGGCTCCTCTCCGGCCGCCCCGGCGACGTCCCCCTCGCCGTCGGCGGCGCCCGTGGTGCCCGTCGCCGGGCAGTGCTACGACCGCCCGTTCGGCGGCGAAATCATGACGCCGACGGTGACCGACTGTGCCAAGGACCACCAGATCGAGATCGCCTATGTCGGCGACCTCGACCGGAACCGGGCCGACCCCCCGGCGCTCGGCTCGCCCGACCTCGCGCCGGCCGACGCCACGTGCCGCACGAAGGTCGCCGCCTATCTCGGCACCCCGCTGGGTCGGCGTGGCATGACGTACGAGGTCGCGGTGCCCGCTGCGCCCGAGTGGAGCGCGCAGGCGCGCTGGTTCGCCTGCCAGGTCGTCGCGATCGACTCCTCGCCCGGCGACCCGAAGCTGGCGTCCGTGCAGGGCAGCTACGCGGCCGGGAAGACCACCGCCGCGCCACGCTGCTTCACGGTGCTCAAGGCCTCCGACGACCTGCTCCCGGCCGACTGCGCCCAGCCACACGGCGCCGAGTACATCGGAGTGGCGAGCGCGCCCTACGGCAGCGTCATGCCGAGGAACAACGACGACGCGGCGATGACGCCGTTCCAGGTCGCCTGCCGCGATGAGATCGCCGCCGAGATGGGCGTCACCGCGAAGAAGCTCGACGACACCTGGGGCTACAATTTCTGGGCTGCCAGGAACCTGTCGAAGGACGGCATCGCCGTGGCGCAGTGCTACTTCGTGATGTGGAGCGGCAAGACCGTCACCGGCTCGGTCTTTGGCACCAGGGGACAGAACATCCCGAAGGGCTGATGAGGCGCTCCTGCAGCGCCCGGCCGAGCTCGGCGCCGGCCGTCGGCGTGAGGCCCTGGCGCTCGTCCCAGGCGGCCCGGCCAGCCGGGCACTCCACCCGCAGAAGCGCCAGGTCGCGCCGTACGGCCAGGGCACGGGCGTGATCGAGGAGCGCCTGCCGCGACATGCCGCGCGCGGGCAGCTCGAGATGCGACCAGCAAGCCGATCTTGGCATCCGCACATGCCGCTGTCACGGCGCGGACGCCGGCCTGCCGCTCGTCACTGACCGTAACAACGCGCCGAGGGCGTGAGTGGTCGGACATGCCGATGAGCGGATAATCCGTGCCGTCACCGCGCCGGCTGTGGTGCTGGCCCTTCGCCTCTGCACGGACACAGCGACCAAAGACCGCTGGACGTCGACAATGAGGGACAGTGTCCGGTGTGACGCCCCCAAGGAACAGCGAGTCGCCATGCCCGGGCCGGAACGAGCGGGAGTGTTAACGACGGACTCAGTCGTGTGGCATCAACATGCCGTACTTCTCGGCGTGGCCGGAGAACCCGCCGTACACGCGGTTGGGGCCAGTGACAAGCGGACCCACGCTGGCCTTGGTCAATTTGCGGACGGTCGTACCGTCGTCGAAGCCGTTCTGCACGCAGCCGGCGTAGCGCATCGCGACTTCCGCGGTACCGGTCGCGGACCGCACCAGAAGCACGATGATCTGGTCGCCGTGCGCTACCTCCGGTGCGCAGTCCGCCGGGTTGTCCGGGCCGCCACCAACCGGTGCCGCCGCGATTTGCCGGATCTCGTCCGCGGCCGCCGCGCCGTCCAGGCGCAGGCTGGACAGCAGACGCGGGGAGGACGCCTGGGCGGAACTCCCATCCGGCAGGGGGTACTTGCACACCGTTACCGAGGTCACGTGAGGCAGGGTCGTGACGTCTACCGGCGGTGTGGGGCGCAGGTCCGGACCGGTACTGATCCGGTGGCTGGTCGGGCAGCCGGCGTCGTCGACCCGCACCCGATGGATGGTGGCGGCGATCCGGTCCCGCCACTCCTTCGGCGCCTGGATGATCACCTCGACACCGTCCCGCCGCACCGTCGTACGGTCACCCTCGTGGTCGGTGCCATCGCCATTGTCCGTGCGGTCGAAGCCGACCGTCCAACCGGTGTTTGCGATCAGGAACCCGGCCGGCGGACCGCTCCCGTCAGTGCCGCAACCGATGGCTGGGACCGGAGCACCGGGCCGGGCGACCGCGGGCGGATGATCGCCCGGCTTTATGCACCACGCGTCCAGCCGGAGCGCCTGACTGTCCCACCCCCAGTCGCCAGGCACGCCGACCTGGACACCGCCGAACGACTCCCAACGCCAGCCGTCCGGCAGGTCCGGCTGGTTGCCGATCGGTTCCGCCAGCGATGCCACGTGCACCGCCTCAGACCCCGTCGGATCAGGTCCCGCCGGGCGGCCACACGCACCCACCAGACCCACTGCCGTCACGACCGTCAGTAGCCTGATCACGGCCCGCATTGCACTCCCCGAGGTCGAGCTGACGATTCAAGCGATCAGACGCACGCGAGCCATCCCGGGTTCCCGCTCGGAAGCCCCGATGGTTCGAAACGAGGGCGAAGTAACGCCGTCTGTCCGTAGCGGACGGCCGCATCACGGGCTGGATGATGATATCTGCGGCCCGACATACCCTGGCGCGCTCTCATGCAGCTGCCGGCGCGCTCTGGGTCAGGAGGCGGTGTTGTAAGACCACAGATGATGGTGAGGTCCGGCGTCATCCGCAACCAGAGCGTCGAGGCTGGCGAGTCTTCCGGGAAATCCACACGCAGCAGCTCGCGGTCGTCCATGCGCTCGACCGCGACCGTACGCACGCCCTGAAGGTCCAGATCGCGCAGCTTGACGCCGGAAGCTGTACGCAACCGCAGGCGGACGAGCCGATACCCCGGTTGGATCTCCATCTCGATGTCATAGCCGACTCGCGTAGCCCGGAACGTTGCCGACGTGTAAGGCCACGACTCATCGAGGGGTCACTGTACCCGCCAGAGGGTCGGTCTCAGGCCGCCGTCGACATGGCACGCCGGGTGCGGGAAGCGGCCCGAAGAAACGGACCGGTCGAAAGACCAGAACCCGCGCTTCGGGCCGACTTTCACACCCACATCAGCGTGCGGATGCGGACGCTGACCGCCGCCCGGCACTGGCTGACCGTGATACGTCTGCCGGCCCTCCGCCCCGACCTCAACCCGACCGAGGACGTCTGGTCCTGGACCAAACGGGGCATCACCAATATCGTCGTTCACGGCGTCGACCACCTCGCCGACGTCGTCAAACAGCGGCTACGCGCCTGCCAGCAGCAGACCGACCTCATCGCCGGCTTCCTCGCCCAGACCGGCATGACCCTCGAACCGGAACTGTCATAACGACGCAGACGTCAGCCTTTTGACCTCTGTAGCGCCACTAGCCGCAGCGGCGACGCGGTTCCCGTCCCCCTCAATCGCCGATCAGCGGAGATGGCCTGTTCTGCGCGGCCCATCGCCGCTCGTCCGCCGATCCAGGAGCCGGAGGGAAGTATCCGTCGATAGTCCAGAACTCGAACGGCGTCTCGTCGATGTGGATCTCCCAGTGGAGCCTTCGGTCCTTGAGGAAGGGCGCTAGCGTTTGGTTGATGGTTTCCATCCACCACCTGCGCCTGCCTGGATCAGGTGTGCGGCGAGCGATGTGATCGATCCAAATCCTCACGTAGCTGTCATTAGGCTCGCCGCCCACGAAGAACTCCTCGGCCGAGAATTCATGGAACGCCACGCTCACATAGAACCTCGGTAGTTCGACACAGTCAGCGTAGAGCGCAGTGACCTGTGCGGCAAATTCCTGTCTTTCCTCGGCGGTGTACGTTCCCTTCGGATGATAAACGTGCCACATCGGCATGATGACTCCTTCCCCTGACAATTTCACGCGTCAGCAGCGACTCATTTGCTCAAGGCAACGCTGGGTAAAGCGCATTGACGCCATGGCTGAGTCTCCGCTGTCGCGGCGGTGTCCTCCTCAGTCGCTGGCCCCGCCAGACTGCTGTGAGCTGGTTGACCTCGTATACGCCCGCTAGCGACCTCACCGCCACTACCCCGAAGGTTGACGGTTCAACGCTCCGCGAACCAGATAACCGAGGGCGTCTGGCCTTGAACCAAACGCGGCATCACCAACATCGCCGTCCACGGCGTCGACCTCCTCGCCGACATCGTCAAACAGCGGCTACGCGCCTGCCAGCAGCAGACCGACCTCATCGCCGGCTTCCCCGCCCAGACCGGCATGACCCTCGAACCCGAACTGCCATGACGACGCAGACGTCAGCCTTTCGACCTCCATAGCGCCCGGCTTTCGGGCTGTCAGACCTTTATCCGCGCTCCGAACACGACTTCGATCAGGTGCGCGCTCATGGCAAGGTGCGCGCGCCGCAGTATCTCTGTCGCGTGAGCGGTCGACGCCACAGTACGGTCGCGGCGTGGACAGCCCGCCGTTGCGCATCGATCGGGCTGACGTCCGGCAGACCGATGACGAGCTCACGCTGATCCTTGGCACCGCGGGCGTCCACGTCATGCTGATCAGGCTGCGCTACGCCGGCTGGGTCGACGAGGTGATGAACAGCGCCGGGTCGGTCGCCGCAGGCCCAGGAGCCTGGACCCTCATCGGCCACCACCTCTCCCTCGAGTTCGGCACACGAGCCGTCACCACGCTCGGCTTCCCGGTCGACTGCCGCCTGTACCTCGACGTCGACGACGACGCGATCCGGCGGATCCGTGCCGCGCTCTTGGAGATCCTGCAATGCGCATGCTTCGTGGTCGACACCCCCGACGCCGTATCACCAGCTGAACTCCACAGTTGACGAGGGCGGACCCGCTGCAGGGCTGCCCGGTAACACCCGCTCATGGCACCGAGCGAGTTTGAACGTGGTTCTCTCGTGCCGCCGGACGCGCTTGATCACGTTTCCGCTCATGGCCGCTATGAGAGCGCGGTGACCAGCCGGCGCTGGTCACCGACGGTGAGCGAACTGACGAGGCTGGAGCTTCCGATCGTGCCGATGTGCGAGCACCGATGACGGCAACGGTGAAGGGGACCAGATCATCTTGTGAATGCAGCGGCCGCCGCCACCGGCTCGTCGATGCTGTGTCATCATGCTGCCGTGGCTGAGGAGCGGGCCGACCTATGCAACATGGTCGACGACATGATGCGGGCCTGCGAGGCGGACGCGTGCTGGTGGCCGGACCCCGACATGCGGCCTGCGCTGCACGGCCTGGCCACTGACGATCCGCAGTCCATCACGATGGGACTGTCGTATCTGTGGGCCTCGCTTGCCGAGTATCCGAACGTATTCGAGTCGGCGGTGCCGGCCGTCCGGTACGTGCTGGCGCTGCTGGACCGCAAGGCAGGTGGCGATACGGTGGTCCGGAGCCCTGACGGCAGACTCCGGCCGTTGCGAGGCCATCTGCTGACCTGGTTGTCCACCGTTGCGAACGCAGTCGGTGACGTCCGCGTCCGTGAGTTCGTCGAGCTGGCTGGATATTCGCCGCTGGAGTACCCGTACCCGGCGTGGCACGCTGTCCGGCAGCTCCGTTCCCAGATGTATGAGGCCGCCGCCGCGTTTCTGGACGATCCGGACTCCCGTGTTCGACAGGAGGCGATCACTGCGGCTGTGGTGCTCGTACGAGTTCCGGAGCTGGCCGTCCACCGTGAGCACATCGCCGCCGCGGCGCGAGCGTTTCTGGACGCCTGCACGGACCCGGTGCGCAGGCGATGGGCGGATGAAGCATTCTGTGAGTTGAGCCCGACGTACGTCGCCGACGAGCCGGTACGGACGCAGCCGGAATTCGACCGGATGCACTAATCTGCCGCTGACGGAGCGGCTGCCGGGCCCGAAGCCACTCGAGTGCGCGCTCTGTGTCAGCCGATGCGGCCAGATCGGGTAGGCCTCCACGGCGTCCTTGTCGTTGTGGACGAACTCGCTGCCCTTGTACAGCTGGAACGTGTTCGGCTCCGGCCACAGGCTGCGAATGTCGCTCGCGCCGCCGCCGGCGAGGTCGATCAGGTGGTCCAGCTCATAGCTGGAGATCTGCGCGGCCGGGATGCCGCAGGCGGCGAGGAGCTTGCGTTTCGCGGGCTCGGTCAGGGACTCCGGCGGGCGCACCGAGGACGTGTAGCCGCCCTTGCAGCAGATCGTGGTCGCTGTGGCGGCGTCGGTGACCGCGCTGTCCACGGCGCCGGGCGTGCAGGCTGGATCGGGAGCGGCTCCCGTTGGCGGCGGTGCGGATGTGGCACCAGCCATGAGCGCGCCGGCCCGTCTGAGTCCCATCGGCGGGAAGGCTACTGCGTTGGGTCGTTGGACGCAGCGGACGGCGAGCTGATACGGGTGGCGACGACGCTGGAGTCGTCGGCGCGCCCGGTGATGACGACCATGGCACCGATCGGGAACTTGGCCGCCGACGACGGGTCCTTCTTCGTGCCGAACTGGGTCTTTGACGTGATCGTGACGGTGAACGTGGCGCCGGCGCGGGTCCGGATCGTCCAGGTGTCACCGGACTCGGACTGCACGGTGCCGCGGATCGTGTCGCTGGTCGCCACCTTGTGCTTGGACGGCGTGGAGGCGACCGGCGGGGCGGCGGCCGCAGGGGCCGGCGGCGGCGAGGAGCTGGAGGCCGCGACGGCCCAGCCGACGCCGCCGAGCGCCAGCACCCCGGCCGCCGCCGCCCCGGCGATCACCGCAATGCGGCGGCGCTGCAGGAACGAGCGCTGCGGCGGCGTTTCCTCTATCACGAGACCGGCGGTCGGCGGCCAGTCCGGGGACGCCGGAAGCTGGCTGGTCGGTCCGTCAGCGTATGGGTCTGCCATGAGGCAATCGTGCGCGCCGGATCGTTCGCCGGTGTTCAGGGAACATCAGCGTTTTGTGAACGCCGTCATTGCCGTTGAGCCGTGTCAACACCGAGGTCTTGGCGCAAGAGCCTCCATAGGTGGGCACCCGGAACCCGAGGCCAGGGCTTCAGCGCCGTACACATCCGCCGTCGTACGTGCTTGATCACGTTTACGCTCATGGCCGCGATAAGGTCCGCACCGAATCATGGCTTGTCGAGGTGCCACGACGCTTTGACGGCGTCGTAGACCGCGATGCGGTCGACCTGCTGTGGGACTGGATGAGACAGCATCCAACGCTCCGACACGGCGGACAGGTTCACGGTGACGGCGGTGGGGGAACCGGCGCCCAGGACGCCGGTCCAGTGCCCATGCTCGCCGATCACGGATTCGACGAAGCTGTCATCGGGCTCCGTCACCTCCACATGCTCGGCCGTGACCAGAGCCGAGCCGGCCATCAGGGCTAGTAGGCGCCTGAAGACGGCCCGAGGAACATGTGGACTGGTTGATTCCAGCCAGACGTAGCAGTCGTCGTGTCCGGAGTACCACACGCAACAGCCTGGAAGGGTCGGCAGGATCGGCCGACTGAAATCGGCTGTTCCGATGGCGAGCGCCATCTCGTCCAACTGCTCCGCGTCCGGTGTAGCCCGCATGGCGACCACCGTCAACTCGTACGGTGACCAGCCTGCGAGAAAGCCCGGCAGATCTTCGCGGTGCATGATCAGCGCTTCGTCGCCGAGACCGGGGACGCCTCTCGCCAGCGCACTCAGGTCGTGCGGCGAGCAGACGATGCCCTGATGCGCCGCGATGCGCGACGGCGTCCACTGCACGTACTGGTCGTCAAGGAAGCTGTTGGTCGCCACGTCCATCACGGCCACGGTGTCCATCGCGTTGCCGGCCAGGATGTCTGCGAGTTCGCCGGCCTGTGCCGCCGTCGCGTGGACCACCCAGCAGCCGGGGAACTCGCGCACGCTGAAGCTCAGCGGAAACGGCGCACGCTCGATGCCGACACTGTTGACCGAGAAGGCGCCATAACGCTCGACGTCGACCACCGCCACCCCCTCCGATGCGATGTGATGCGGCGGCGGCTTGGCGCCGTCGTACCGAGGGCGGTGTCCGCCGTTCGATTGTGCCAGGAGCAGCCACGCCGACGCGCGGGACCGGCTGCGCAGCCGCACACACCTTCCGTGACGCCCCGGACTGCATTGGTGCACGCACATGCCGCTGTCCACGCGCGTCGGCGTTCATCGTTCTCGATGCGGCAATGAAGGCGGACGTTGGACGCGGTTGAGCATTGCTGTCAAGTGGCGGCTGCCGGTTCGTGCGGCCTGGAGGGATCATCGCCCCTCGACGTGCCCGACCTGGACCTGCCCAACAAGCGGACCCGAGGGGTTCGGCCAGGAGGGCGACGAGTGGGAGCGGGAGTACGCCGAGGCCCACGGCCGCTGGGAGGTCCTCGCCAGCCGTGCCGTGGGCCTGTGACCCGAGCGTCAGTAGGTGTTGTTCGCCGTGGTCAGCCGGGTCTCGCCAGCCGGCAGCGCCGGGCAGCCCGCGGCGCCGGCCCAGGTCGCGCCCGCCGGGTAGAGGTACCAGGTCGGCAGGTTGGCGCTGCTGCCGATCAGGTACGTGCCGAGGTCGTTGTTGGTGAACCGGTTGTGGTACGACGAGCATTCGCCCGCGTCCACGTTGACCTCCTCCAGGTAGTGCGCGGACGGCGGCGTCGACGAGCGCGGGAAGCCGTTCGCCCCGAACACGTTGGCGTCGAAGGTGTTGAAGTCGCTGCCGTCCCGTAGCTTGACCGGATCGCTGCTGACCCCGGTCACGTTGTTGCCGGTGAACGTGTTGCGCGAGCTCTTGTGCGTGATGTAGGTGGCGTGGATGTAGCTGTTCTCGCTGTTGCGCAGGTTCACGAAGTGGTTGTTGGCGATCCGGTTACCCGACGACTCGGTGAGCACGATCCCGCCGTACCCGCACCGCGGCCAGTCCGCGTCACCGCAGATGCCACCGGTGTACGCATTGCCCAGCGAGGTGAGGACCATGCCGAAAACGGTGTTGCCGTCCAGGCCGCGCGCCGACGGCAGGCCCGGCCCGGAGGACGGGTGGTATCCGCCGCCACAGGACCCGGCCGATCCGTCCAGCGAGATGCCGCCGCTCGAGTAGTACTGCGCCTGCAGGTAGTAGAACCGCAGGCCGGAGGTGCCACCGGCGTTGAGCGCCCCGCCAGCGCAGGCGTAGAACCAGTACCCGGCGATGTACCGGTTGGAGCCGCTGGCCCGCGCGTTCTGGAACACCGGCCGCGCGGCGATCGAGTCGGCGCCCCCGCCGATCTCGTAGTCGTCCGGCATGAACGAGATCGTGTGCCCCGGCCGGTACGTCTGCCAGATCGTCTGCTGGGCCACGTAGGTGCCGGCGTGGATGCGCACCTCGACGTCCTGGTCGGACGGGCCGGCCGCGACGAGCTGCTCGACGCGCTCGAGCGTTCTCACCGCAGCGGCCGGGGTGTCACCCGCGGCCGAATCCGATCCGGACGCGTTCATGTAGATGGTCTGGGTGCCCGCGGCGGCGGCCGGCGTGGCGGGCACGAGGGCGGTCAGGCTGAGAACGGCGGCGGCCGCGGCGAACCGCACCGCCTTCCGCACGTTGTCTCGAGACATGGACTGAAGACTATGACCCGGCCGCGCCGGCGCAGCCCCGCCACGAGAGGCGCCGCTCCTCTTCTGCCGCCGATACTGTTCAGCCGGTTGTGGCTATCGGGGTGTGCAGGACACGCGATCTGGCGTTGTCCAGTGTGCGGTGGGACGGACGCCGGTCGCCGGTCGCATCCGGGCATGCGACCGTGTCGGCACCGGATGCGTCAGCGGCAACGCCGAGGCTCGGCACGGGTGTGGGTCCGTTCCGGGGCGGTGGTCACGGTGGAGCACTACGCCAGGCGGTACGGCGTCGACAGGTACACGGCCTATGAGGACCTGACCGCGCTCGGGTTCGCGTTGCCTGACTCGGCGCAGCGGTGGGCGCCGCGCCCACCAACGACCCCCTGTCGTACCGTCGAGCGCGCCGCCCCCCGGTCCGCGACGAGTGGTGGATCATGCTGGACGGCAGGCCGCTCTTCGTCGCGGGCTACACCTCCGGCGGCGCTGCCTACGGCACGTTCGCCAACGAGATGCCGCCATACGATGATCCGCTTTGAGGGCGCTTCGAGACCCAAGACATGGGATGTCTGCCGTGATCGGCGCGTCTTGATCTGCCACGGACGAGTCGATCCACAGTGGACGGACGATCTACGCGATTGTGCATCGCAGTAGGTCAGAAACTCGACGTACGACTGGGCAGGTCGACGCGCCGCCTGAGCGCAGCCAGGTCCGAGGGGCTCGCGCCCGGGTTTGGACCGCCGTGCCGGAAGATCCCGTGCACGTCGGCGAGTTCCACGTCGCGGCCGACCGCTGCCGCTCGTTCCATCACATTCCGCAATGTGAACTCCACGCTGCCCCACCGCCGGCCGTCGTCAGCCGCGCCACGGCGGCATGTCGGATCGATGATCCACCGAGACCCCCTATCAGGCGATCGCCGTCACGGCGTGACCGGGCTGAGCGGCATCCGCACATGCCGCGGACAGCGCGCTCGCGATGGTTGCGCTCAGTGCTATCGCCGCTGTCGGCGGCCCTGGGTGTTGGCGTTCTGGGTGAGGTCGGCGCGCAGCTGGGTGCGGGCGCACATCAAGATCCGTCCGAGCATGTTCTTGCCGGTGCCACTCCGGCCGCGTCCCCAGTAGTGGTCCGTGCTGGTGTCCTCGACGATCTCCTCGTCGCCGGTGTTCAACAGGATGGCGCGGATGTAGGCGTGGGCGGTGAACTTGGCCGTCACGGCCCGGCGCATCACGTCGTCTTTGACCCGTTCCCAGTCGCGGCGCAGCGGCCGGGACCGGTCGAAGAACGGCGATGGCCACATCACCGCACATACTGATGCCCGCGTCCACGAATCGCACGCGATTTTGCTGCGCACCTCGTCGCAGAGAGCGCTTGATCACGCTTCCGCTCATGCGACATAGTACGCGTGCGATGGTGAGCTCGGTGCGCTGTTCCGCCAGCCGCAATGTCCGACGAGCTTCTACGTACGGAGCACCATCGGATCTCGCTGTCGACGGCTGGCCCGCCGAAATACTTGAGGTCCGTCGATCCCGACGCGACCTGGACACGATAGCCCCAGTGCCGCAAGACCTGGACGAGCTTCGCGGCGCCGACCGGGTTTGCAGAGTGGACGTTGATGACGCCGATGTCGAACGGGCGCTCCTCAAAGGCGGCCCGCTCCAGGACCTCCACCACCGGCCAGATCGTGTCGTCCTCGCCGAGATCGTCATCCAGCCACAGATCGAGGAGTTCTACGCCGGCCGCACTCGTCCGAGCCACCTCCGCACTACGCCCATCCACAAACGAACGGAGGTCATCGACCAGCGCGACCGTGCTGCGAGCACCCATCCGGTGATGATGCTCGCGTCGCCTTGATCCAGCATCCGGATTTGCCGCTGGTCGAGCACTGCGGCTCGCCCTAGGCTCGTGCTCCCGCAGGCCGACGACCCGCATCGCGTTGGCTCGCCTATCTGGTTCCTTGCCGGCCTCGTCAGTGGGCCCCGAACTCACGAACACAAGAACCGGCCGCCGGCTGCTGGAACTAAGCTCACCGACAACCGGGTCCCCGAAGCCAAACGGGACCCCACGGCGTTGCGGTGGGGTGGGAGTATCGGGCTGTGTGGTGGAATCGGCCGTTCACGGTCCGTGACGCGCTCGCGGCGGTGGCGATCTTCTGGACCGTCGGGGCGTGTCTGCTGCTGGCGGCGTGGCGCAGCGGTGTCGCGGAGGACCGAGCCCGTCACGCGCCGACCTGCCCCGAAGGGCAGGCGTTCACGCCGGCGGAGTGTCAGATCACGTTCGACGGCACGATGACCGGGCTGACCCACGATCGGGCGGAGATGGACGTCGGCGGGCGCCGCGCCACGGCGAAGGTCACGCTCTCCGGTGAGATTTCCGACGTGCGGGGCGTCCCGGTGCGGGTGACCCTGTACCAGGGCAAGGTCATCCACATCGAGGGGCAGCGGCTGAAGATCGACACCGGCGACGCGCCAGCCACCAACCACACGAACCTCCGCAACTTCGGCATGTTCTGCATCGTCGGCGGTGCGGCCCTGGCGGGGGCAAACCTGCTGTTGGGATCGGGCCGCAGGCGACGGGCCGCGGCGCGTTGACCGCAGTCGGCGGCTGTGCCGGGCGCATGTAGGCCGTGCGAGGCGCCCGGGTGTCCCGCTGACTTAACAGAGGACTCCCTGCCAACGCCCGGCAGTTTCTACGCCCGTCCTCATTTGCCGCGAGTCGCTCGCCACCGTCCACGAGTGGCGTGACGGGGCAGGTGGCGTTGCGGATAGCGAATCCGATGCCCGAGCGCCGGATCATGGGTGTGCCCGTGCTTACTGGCGCTGGTGTACTGCCTCTGATCAGGGACGGTCATGTTGGTTGCGCGAGTGCCTTGTACCCACTTTGTGCTTTGTGGGGCTACCGGAACGGCGGAACGTGGGCGTGCCGGGGCTGCGGCGAATCTGGGCCTACAGGCCGTCCTCGTCGTCCGGCATGGGGTAGCGGGCGGCCAGCGCGGCCACCTCGTCGGTGCGGCCGGCGACGTGGTAAGAGAGCATCAGCACGGCCCGGACGACGCGTAGGTCCTGGTGCTCCGGTCCAAGCACCCGGCAGGCCTCCTCAATGATCCGCTCACCCAGTTCGACGGCGGCGGCGCCGTCGTAGTTGCCCTCGAAATAGCGGCTCGCGAGTTGCACTTGGGCATGCAGCGTACGCGGATCCGCCGAACCCAGGAGGTCCAGGAGTTCCGCGGCGATCTCCTCCACGAGACGTACCTCGTCGTCGTACCGGCCGAGCGCGCGGTGGCTGTAGGCGTGCCAGCCGCGGGCATCGATCGTGTCGGGATGCGCCGGGCCGAGCGTCGTGCTCCGCTTGGCCGCGAGCCGGCCCCACGACGTCATGACTTGGTGCCATAACGCCCGGGAGTCGTCCGAACTGCTGATTTCGGCGAGGCGCACGCGCGCGAACTGGGTGTCCGGGGCATCCGGGCCGAGGTCACGCTCCCGGCCGGCCAGCGCTTGCGTCCAGCCTGCGAGCAGCCGCTTGTCCAGGGCGTGCGACTCGGCGAAGCGCTCCGCCGTGGCGTAGGCGGCGGCCAGGTTGGTCCACACGGCAAGCGTGTCGGGATGGGCGGGACCCATCAACCGTTCCCGGGTGACGGCGACCTCCTCCAGCCGCCGGACAGCCTCCGGAAGCCGCCCAGGTTCGGGCTCCACCTGCAACAGGTGCAGGTGGTAGCAGGACAAGGCGACCTCATGGTGAACGGTGAGCGTGAACGGATGCTCAGGCCCGAGGGCCCGGGCGCACGCGTCCGCCAATGCTGCCAACTCGGCGTACGCCTCGTGGTCACGGCAGCGCTGCCGGAACCCGCGACCGAGGTCCAGGCGAGCGGCCAGCGTGCGGTGATCGTCCGGTCCGAAGGCCTGATCGGCCGCCTGGACCGCGGCGCGCAAGCGGTCGAGCATGCCGCAAGGTACCGTGCCGCAGCGGGTCGGTCGCCTCGACCCCATCGATTCCAGGCACAGCGAAACGCCGCAAATCTCCGATCCGGCGACCCGCCGCCGACCAGAGATCCACATGATCACGTGCGCACATCTGCCGCGACTGCTGCGCGTTGGCGGGACCGTGCTGATCACCATCAGTGACGACAACGGTTAAGCCGAGGCTTCCTGTCCTGCCGATGAGCGGATGCTGGTGCTGGCCCGCTGATGGGATCATGGTGGCGTGGACCAACAGCCGGTGCCAGCGGATGCCGAACGCTGGCAGTGCTACCTTCGCGTGCTCGAAGCGCGATCCGCGGACACCTCGCCAGGACGGCTGTCTGTCCTGGCCGCCGACGAAATCCGGCCGATCAGACTGTGGACCGCCCGCAACCCCAATACGCCGCCAGAGGCGCTCCGCAGGCTTGCCCACGACGAGGACAGCACAGTCCGCTGGCAAACGCTGTTCAATCCGGCAACCCCGCCCCACGCCCTCGAAGCGATGGCGCAGCATGAAGCCGCCGAAGCGCATCCTGACACGTTCGCTGTCCGCCACCTCGTGCTCCACCACCCGAACACCGACCCGGCACTACGCGAGCAGCTCGCCAGGGTCGGAGCGTGCAGTAACCGCACGTGGTACAGCAGCCTGCCGTGCCCCGGCTTCCGGCCCTATCGTCGGCAGATGCCTACGTGAGATGTCCGCACATCTGCCGCTGCGAAGGTACGGCGCCGCCCAGCGCCCGCCGGCCTTGCCGGAAGATGTTGTCTGGGCAGTCCTCCGGCAGTGCGAGCAGGAGCTCGCGCAGGACCAGCGTAGCCACCACCGCGGCTGGTCATCCGGAGATCGTGAATCCGGCGAGTTTGCCTGGGTCGACGATGAGGTCGATCTCTGAGATGCGGCCATTGGTGACGGTAAGGCCGACCACGGCCACCACGCTGGATCGGGTCCGGGCGACGACGCCCGCCGCCCCGTTGACGAGCGCCGGCTCGCACAGGGTCGCGAACCTCGGTCCGTGGGCGGCGGTGTGCCGTGCGACGACGGCGGCGCCGGTGAGCCGGGCCGGGGCGAAGGGCGTCTGAGGACCCGTGTCGGACTGGAACACCACGTCGGGGTCGAGCAGCGTCAGGAGTGCCGCGAAGTCGCCGGCGCGGGCGGCGGCGAGGAACGCGTCGACGACCCGTCGCTGCGTCGTCAGGTCGGTGTCCCGCCCGGTCGCGGCACCCCGGACCCGGCGCCGGGCACGGCTCGCGAGCTGGCGCGTGGCGGCTGGCGTACGGTCCACGATGGCTGCGATCTCGTCGAACGGTACGCCAAACATGTCGTGCAGCACGAAGGCCAGCCGCTCGGCCGGGTCGAGGCTATCCAGCACGACCATCAGCGCCAGGCCGACGGCGTCGGCGAGCAGGCTCGACTGCTCCGGATCGAGGGTCGCCCCCAGGCTCACGACCGGTTCGGGCAGCCGGGTGCCGACCAGGTTCTCCCGCCGTGACCGGCGGGCCCGGAGCAGGTCGATGCAGGCCCGGCCGACCAGGGTGGTGAGCCAGGCGCCGATGTTGTCGATCGACCGGCTATCGGCCCGCGTGGTGCGGATCCAGGCGTCCTGCAACGCGTCGTCCGCCTCGGCCAACGATCCGAGCATCCGGTAGGCGACCGCGCGCAGGTGGGGGCGGTGCGCCTCGAACTGCTCGGCGAACCACTGCATGTCATTCAACGGTCTGCTCCCGTTTCCGGTCAACGACTGCCGAACGCTTCGCGGCGCATCATCTGCATGAGGGTCGGCGCGCCCTCGTAGGTGGTGACTGCGACGAACTTGCCGATCCACGCGCGGTCGTCGAGTTGGGCGAGCATACTCGCGGCGAGGTCGGTGCGGCTGGTGAAGATGCCGTCCGCGTGGTCCTCGTGCAGCTGGTATGCGCTGACGGTCGGCGCGTCGAACAGCCCGGACGGGCGCATGACCGTCCAGTCCAGGTCGGCCTCGCGCAGGTACTGCTCCATGCGGCGCATGTCCGCGTAGGTGGTCCGGCCGATCGTGGCGGTGACCAGCGGTTGCACGATCCGGTTGAGCAGGAACCCCCCGTCGGCGTGGTAGCTCGGTTCGGTGGCGCTCGAGCTGACCGCGACCAGCCGCTTCACGCCGTGGCGGGACATCGCGCTGATGATGCTGGCGATGCCCGCGCTGTAGACGGTGATCGGCTTGCGGCTGAACGGGACGCCGAGGCTCGACAGCACCGCGTCGGCCCCCGCCACGATGCGCGCGACCAGGTCGCTGTCGCCGATGTCGGCACCCGCCACGGTGAGCCTGTCGTGGGTAACCGGAAACGCGGCTGGCTGCCGCGTCACGGCCACCACCTCGTGACCGGCCGTCAGCGCCTGCCGAACCAGCACCCGGCCGGTTCCCCCGTTGGCTCCGAAGACGACGATCCGCATGATCGGGCCCCTTCACGGTCCTTGGGTGCCCTTGATCGCACCCCTCAGTACACCGTCGAACCGCGCGGCGAAGATGTGACAGGTCGCCGGCGTTGCGCGGGCCGTTTGTACGCTGACCCGGTGGACGTCCACCGGGGCGGTGCGATCTTGGCTCGCGCTCATGCCGCCGTTGATGCACGCCGGCCAGCAGGTCTTTGTCACCGCGGGTGACTGTCCTCGGCAAGGCCGCGCCATCCCTGCCGACGACCGGCGAGCACGGCACAGCTCACCAGGAAAGCGTGACGTCGAACCCGTCCATCTCGTCCCACAGCACTGCGCCGAGATCAACCACGAATGTCGTGGCGCACGCCATCAGCAGCGCGGGGTCGGCGGCGCCCGACGCGACAACCCTTGCGATCGACGTTGTGGCCGACAACCCGGCCGGAGCATCGGGCATGTCGGCCCTGGCCGTGCCCACCCGTGCGGCGTCGACGTCAATGAGCACGTACAGCGTCGCCCCGGTAGACGCATCAATGTCGAACTCACGAATGCCTGCCTGGGGCGGGTACCGCCGGAAGCTCGCGCCCGGATAGCGAGCCAGGACGCCACCTTGCACCATCGCCGCGACCGCGGACGCGGCGCCGGGCCGCTGGCAGTAGAACCTCATCTCATAGGCCACTTCATCGCCCTCCCTTGGCAACCGCGAGCTTCAGCCCGCATTCTGCCGC
Organism: Dactylosporangium sp. McL0621; assembly: GCF_049995355.1. Lineage (NCBI taxonomy): Bacteria > Bacillati > Actinomycetota > Actinomycetes > Micromonosporales > Micromonosporaceae > Dactylosporangium > Dactylosporangium sp. McL0621. Next base: position 4,992,335 of record NZ_CP188259.1, on the reverse strand, counting down.
AGCTCGACCCCTGGCAGCTCAACGCCGCTTTCATGGCCGGTGATGCGAGCGTATGGCCAGCCAACGGCACGGTGCGGTCGTAGCAGCAACACGATCGCAACCGATCTTGGCTTCCGCATCTGCCGCGGCTGCTGCGCGTTGGCGGGACCGTGCTGATCACCATCAGTGACGACAACGGTTAAGCCGAGGCTTCCTGGCCTGCCGATGTGCGTGCGTCTCTGTCTGCGTGACGCGGGCGGAAATCGGTGGTGGGCTACCGTTCCGTACTGGTAGCTCTGATCGGTGGACATCCTCGATCGAGTCCTTGCCCGCGCAGCCGCGGATCCCGGCGTCCGCGGCGTGATCCTGAGCGGTTCGCGGGCGCGTGGCACGGAGAACGCCCGGTCCGACTACGACGTGACGATCGTGGTTGCGGAGCAGGCGCAGCCCTGGAGGCACAGCACCCGCACCGACACACTGGACGAGGTGGTCTGCACCGTGGAGGCTCTCGCCGACACATCTGTGCACTGGCAACGGTATGCCTATCGCGGTGCGAAGGTGCTGCTGGACCGCCTCAACGGAGGCATCGTCGAGCTGGTCGATCGGCAGGCGACGCTCTCGGTTGAGGAGGCGGCCCTTCACGCGCGCACCAGCTTGGACGCTTACATCAACCAGCTCTACCGCTGCGTCAAGAGCCGCCGGGACGGCTTTGCCGATGCCGCGCTCCTCGACGAGATGGAGAGCCTGCCCTGGCTGCTGGAGACCGTGTTCGCTTTGCACGGGAGACTTCGCCCCTACAACAAATACCTGCGCTGGGAGCTGGAGACCTTCCCGCTCCCCGACCGCTGGAACACAGCGCTTACGCCGGACCGCGTCGGGACAGCTTCGCTGCGTCTATTTCCTGAGGTTGAGACCCTGGCCTGCCGCCACGGCCACGAGGATGTATTTGAAGCTTGGGGAAGCGATATCGAACTCATCCACGCCTTCGCCGACGCTGCCGCTCCCGACCGCTCCTGACCACTCGGCTAACCGGAGGACGGGCACGGATCTGCCGCGACTGCTGCGCGTTGGCGGGACCGTGCTGATCACCATCAGTGACGACAACGGTTAAGCCGAGGCTTCCTGTCCTGGCCGATGTGCGTGCACGTGATCTTGACCGGATCGGCTCAGTCTGCGAATGAGCTTTGGGGCGCCTGCCGTCTGGGCTTCCCCCTGAGGTGTGGACACCCTGAGACCGGATGTCGGTCCAGAGGAAGGGGTGTCCCCGTTGGGGCGTCCGTCAAAGTACACGGAAGAGTTCCGGCGTGATGCGGTCGAGTTGGTCCGTTCGTCGGGTCGGCCGATCAACGAGGTCGCTCGTGAACTTGGGATGAGTCACCAGACGTTGCGGAACTGGGTGCGTCGGCAGGAGAAGCCGGCGCAGCCGCAGGGTGCGGTGGCGGGTGCGGGGTTGTCGGCGGCGGACAAGGACGCTGAGATCGCTCGGCTGCGTGCTGAGGTTGCTGAGCTGCGGGTGGAGAAGGAGATCCTGCGCAAGGCAGCCGCCTATTTCGCGAAGGAGATGGATCGGTGACCAGCCGCTTCCGGTTCATCTCCACCCACCGCGCCGCGTACCGCGTCAAGCGGCTGTGCCGGCTCCTGGCGGTGTCCCGGTCCGGGTTCTACCGCTGGATCGCCGCCGAACCAGCCCGCCGCGCCCGGGCCGCAGCCGAGGACCAGCTCGCCGAGCAGATCGCCACTGTGCACACTGAGTCCGGCGGCGTCTACGGGTCACCGCGGGTCACCGCCGAACTGCGCGCCCAAGGCGTGCGGGTCAACCGCAAGCGGGTCGAGCGGGTCATGCGCCGGCGCGGCATCGCCGGGCGGCATCTACGTCGCCGCCGACGCACGACGATCCCGGACCCGGCCGCAGCGCCGGTGACGGATCTGCTGCGCCGGGACTTCACCGCCACCGCCCCGGACCAGCGGTGGCGCGGCGACACCACCTACCTGCGCGTCGGCGCCGGCTGGCTGTTCCTGGCCACGGTCATCGACATCGCCACCCGCCGGCTCATCGGCTGGTCGATCAACACGCACATGCGCGCCAGCCTCGTCATCGACGCCCTCGAGGCGGCGGTCGCCGCCCGCGGTGGCCAGGTCGGCGGGGTCGTCTTCCATTCCGACAAGGGATCGCAGTACGGCAGCACCCCCTTCGCCGCGGTCTGCGACCGGCACGGGTGCGCCGCTCGACCGGGCGGACCGGCACGTCGTACGACAACGCCCTGGCCGAGGCGTTCTTCGCCACCCTGAAACGCGAACTCGATGTCGATCACCGCAGATGGGCATGCGAAGCCGGCGCCCGCCGCGACGTGTTCCGCTGGACCGCCTTCTACAACCACCGCCGGCGCCACTCAGCCCTCGGCTACCACAGCCCCGCCGACTACGAACGAACCCTCACATCGACTACCCTGCAACACATCGCGGCGTAACCCGGTGTCCACATCCCGGGAGGAAGCCCAAGGCTACGTCTCGGCCGAACTGGACCGCTGGCTGGCCGCACACAGGAGTGCGGCTGGGCTGCACGGCCTGACGTCCACAGATCGCGCACTCGCCCGGCATGCCCCGCGCACACCGCTCGGGCCATGCCGGAGGCTCTGCTCCGACGCGGGGCTGTGGCTACGACAACTCGCCGTCCGCTACCACGCAACCCTCACCACCGCGCATCGGCCCTCCGAGCTGCGTCGCGCTGTACCGGATCGCAAGCCCTGGGCGCTGGCCGTCGACGCAACCGGGCGTCACACTTGTATCGCCTGATTGAGCAAGGCGCTTGGGAGGCCTGGATGGAAACACCGGTGCCCAGCAACGAGGCGGAGCGGATCTCTGCGCTGCATGCCATGTCGGTCCTCGACACCGCGCCCGAGACCGACTTTGACGACATCGTCCGGATCACCTCGGAGATCTGCGGCGCGCCCATCTCGCTGATCACGCTGGTCGACACGGACCGCCAGTGGTTCAAGGCGACGATCGGCGACGTCCCGTTTGCGGCGACGCGCGAGGCGGCGTTCTGCGCGCACGCAATCATGGGCCGGGACTTGATGGTGATACCGGACGCGACGACGGACGCCAGGTTCGCCGCCAACCCGTACGTTCGCGGGGACCACGGCGTCCGCTTCTACGCCGGCGCCCCGCTGATGACGAGCAAGGGCGCTGCGCTCGGCACCCTCTGCGTCGTCGACCACGCGCCGCACCGCCTCGACCTTGCCCGGATGCGCGCCCTGCGGGCCCTGGCGCACCAGGTCACCGAACTGCTGGAACTGCGGCGGCTAGCCGTCACCGCGCAGCTGGACGTGAACCCGTCGCGGACCATCGACCTCGCCTACCTGACCGACGACCGCATCCAGGACCTCCGCTGCATCGCCGACGCGCGCAACATCTGTATCACGCTGATCTTGGAAAACCACGCTCCGCTACGTGCTGATCCGCCGACACTATCGCGAGCGCTCGACTATGCCACCTTCACCGCGCTCAAGGCCGCCGGGGCCGACGCGCAGGTCGGCGTGCGGGTCCGCGACTCGCCCGCGCCGGCGATCGAACTCGCCCACGCGGGCGGGTCGGTCACAGCGGACTGGTACGCCGAGCTGACCGGCGAGCGACACTCCGATGACCCTGTGCCGCGAGCCGTCGCGGCGATCCTTCGGGCCCATGGCGCGACCGTGGCCTGCACGTCAGCCACTGTCGGCTCGCCGGGCGTCCTCGTCGAGCTGCGGTTCCCGGCTGTGTGAGGCGTTCGCCGCGCGCGCGCCGTCTACCACGAAGCAGGTCAGCCCTTGACGTAGGAGGGCTCCGTTGCGTTGCGGGAGCGACAGACGCGTGAACGCCCGTCTCGGGTCCGAGGTCAGATCGCTCGGGCGAGCTCGGCAAACGCAGCGGTCACCCGCATGGCCGGCGGGGCGTCGATGGCGAGTTCGTAGTGTGCGTGACGCAGGTTCTGCATGAACGCGTGCCCGGCGATGACTACCTGTGCTGTCTTGTCCGTCCGTAACCCGCGCATCGGTCTCAACCGGTGTTTGAGCCGGCTGTGGTCGGCCTCGATCCGGTTGTCGGCATACTGCTCGACGTGGTGCCACGCGGACGGGATGAGCTCGTCGAAGACGCCCGGGCACACTGCGGCGGCATCGGTGACCACCTCGCTGGGCATCACCTTCAACGCCGACAGCGCCCGTCGGAAGAACCGCCGGGCCGCATCAGCATCGCGACGGGCCGCGACGAGCACGTCGATGACCTGCCCGTACTGGTCGACCGCCCGGTACACATACCGCCACACATCGTTGACCTTCACGTACGTCTTGTCGACGAACCATCTATCGCCCGGTGAGTGGCGGCAGAATCGGGCGGCGGCGGCCAGCAGCGGGGTGAACCGCTGCACCCACCGGTAGACGGTGACGTGATCAACCTCAACGCCACGCTCCACCAGCAACTCTTCTACATCCCGGTAGGACAGGTTGGTCCGCAGGTAGCAGGTACCAGCGGACCGCGGGCCCGGGCGGTCAACGCGACCCGCCCATCGATCCCCGCGGTCGCACGGCCCGTGTTGCGCTGAGTGACCTGCCGCACGCTGATCAGCGTGTTCGACCATGTCAACGTGCCCGTCGGTTCGACATCCACGTCCGCTTCGTCGTCAAAGGCTCACCTGCCCACGTCAGTGCCCCCTCCGGGGCTCCGGGCACCAGGCCCGGTATCCGGCCGGTTATCCGACCACCATCCAGGAGAAGGATCTGGTCACGCGGTCGTCGGTTTCCCGTCGTCTTTCGACCACCGGCATTCGCTTCTTGGGCACCCTGTCCCGCCGGGAAGTTCCGCCCCGATCACTCTCGGCCTACCAGCACCGCGCGCGCCTACCTGCGCACCCGGCGTGGACCCAGACGCGGGTTTACCACGTTCCACACGCGTGAGACCCGGACCGGGCCGGGCGCTCTCTTTACCCCGGGGATGACGATGTTCGCTGGCCATCGCGTTGTCCGTGGCCGCCGCCTGCCGTCTCACAACGGCCGATCCCTACCACCCCGGCATTACAGCCCAACCCGGGATGTCGGTGTCACGAGGCATCAGCAAGAGTTCCCTGACAGTCGCCCTATACCGGTCCTTCCCCTCACCTGTGACCGTCATGGTTGGGACGACGGTCCTTGGGCTTTCTTATGGGCTTCGGACCCAACCGATCAGGAATCGGCCACGCACGCCACGGCGGGGACAAGGTCGAACACAGACCCGGAGCTACGCCTTCGACATACGTCGAACCTCCTCCACGAGCTCACCCACAACGTGCGACTTCGTGTTGCAACAACGAACACCGGCCCCATCAGGGCATCGTGAACGCCCGCCCGCTGCACCCCTTGCCCGCGCCGATCGCCGATTCGGAGCAGATCGCCCGCCTCAACGTACGAAGATGCGATCGCCTCGGCGGCATACCACGAGTACGAACATGCCGCCTGACCTGCCCGGATAGCATTCTCGGCAAGCGCAGGGTCGAGTCGCGCCGGCACCGGCTCGCCGAGGCGCCAGCTCCAGAGGGCAAGCTCATTCAAGGAACCCGACAGCGTGGCGCGGGAGTTCTTCTCTCCGCCCGCCTAGCGCCGCCCCCTACCGCGTGGTGACGGGCGTCGGTGCCGGGCTGCCGGGCCGCAGCGGCGCGTAGCTGCTCGCGGCGGTCACGACCATCGGCGTGCCGAAGTCGCCGACCCGGGTCTCCGCGTCGCCGATCAGCGGCGCCGGCCCGACGTCGTCGACCACGTCGTGGGTCGTGACCCGCGTGATCAGGCCGGTCGCGACGTCGACGGCCACGGTTCCCGTGACGGTGGTCGGCACCCGGTCGGCGGCGCCCGCGGTTGTGTAGCCGAACGTCCAGGTGTCCGTGGCCACGCCCAGCGTGCCGGGGAGCGGGCGCGGCCCGCTCCCCGGCTGCCGGTGCTATCCGCCGTGTGCGGCCGTGACCAGGTCCGGCAGCAGGCGGGCGGCGTTCGGCGTGCCCAGGCCCGTGACCGGGTCCCAGCCCGTGGTGGCCGGGTAGCCCGCCACACTCGGGTCCGCCGTGTTGTTGCCGGTCGTGACGTCGTAGAAGTCCGTCGCGTAGCGGCCCGGGTCGGCGCCCAGGCGGTACAGGGCCGGGTTGATGAGCCCGAGTCCGCCGCCGTTGATCTGATCCGCGATCGCCACCAGGCCGGCCCACTGCGGGCAGCTCAGCGACGTGCCGCCGATGTCGTACCACCCCGTGCTGCACGGCGCCGATCCGCAGATCAGGCCGCTCTGCCCGTCCGGCGGCAGCGACAGGTAGACCAGCGCACCGGTGCCGGCGCTGGCCTGCAGGCCGATGTCGGGCACGCCGCGCATGCCGCCGATCGGCGTGCTGCCGGCCGGCAGGACATTCTGGTAGGCCGGCTTGCCGAACACGTGGCTGAAGCCGCCGCCGGAGAAGGTCCAGCCGACCTCGGCGACGCCCGGGAACTGCTGGCACTTCGCCGGCGGGTCGACGCTGTCGGCCACCCGGGAGGTGGTGTTGGCGGGGTCGGTGCACAGATACGTGCCGCCCACCCCGGTCACCAGCGGGTCCGACGCCGGCCACCCGACCGTCGGATACGGGATGAGCGCGCCACCCTTGCCCACCGGCTGCTTGCGATCGTTGGCCGAGCCGCCGTCGCCCGACGAGGCCAGCACGGTGATGCCGTTCTCGGCCGCCGACTTGAACGCGTGCCGCAGCTGCTCCAGCGATCGGGAGCTGCCGAACGCGTCCTCGGCTGAGCCGAACGACTGCGAGATGACGTTGGCCAGGTGATGGTCGACGACGTACTGCTCGGCGTCCATCATGACCGGGAAGCCCTGCACCCCGAGCGTTTCCGCGGTCGGCGTGGCGACCAGCAGGATGTTGGCCATCGGCGCGATCGCGTGCGCGGTCTCGACGTCGAGGGCCACCTCCAGCGCCCAGGCGCTGCGGTCCTCCTGGCCGGTGCCCTTGCTCGCGGGCGGCGGCGCCTTCGTCGCCGGGGATCCCTGAACGTGCAGCACGTCGAACGTCGGCATGCCCGGCGCGCAGACCACGCCCTCCTCGCCGCACATCGGCTGCAGGCCGAAGGCGGTGTCGAAGACGTGGAGGTCGTGACTCATCGTGTCACTGCCATACGAATCGACGACCGCGATGGTCTGGCCCCGCCCGTCGAAGCCCGCGGCGTAGAGGGGCTGCAGGTTGTACGCGGCCCGGATCGCCTGCGGACTGAAGCACCGCCGCCCGGCCGAGGCGCACTGCGCCTGGGTCGGCGGCGTCTGCGACGCCGAAATCTGCACATACTCCGACACTGCCGGATGAAACACGCCGGCCGCGGCGCGCCCGGACACTCCCGTGCCGGACAGCCCCGCGAGCGCCAGCATCGCCGTCGCGGCGCCGCCGATGAATCGGCGCTGATGATCGTTCATGCAACCTCCCTGTTGCGAGCCCCTGTAAAGCGGACACCCGCCGCCGGTAGGCAGGGGGCGCCCGATGCGCCACGGACGCACCGGCTCCGATCGTCGGGCTGGACAACCGGCCCGGCACGCCGCGACCGCGCCGTCCGGCGCAGGGTGGTGCGCGCCGGACGACACGCTGAAGCGGCGATTCCGGATGCCCACGCGTTACACCGCCGGCCGCGCCGCCCGGCGAATGCCGCAAAACCCCCGTCGGGCCCGCCCGGTGCGCAGAAACCAGCGCACGTCGGCGAGGGCGTGCCGGTCGGCCTGCACGACCATGACCGACAGGGTGGGCGAGAGCACGTCGTGCAGCTCCCGCGCGATCCGGGCCTGCTCCGCGGGCGGTAGCTGACCACCGCCCTGCCGCTATCCTGCAGGCGCCTGCAGGGTAGTGATGTTTTCAGGCGACTGCCTTGACCAAGACCGCGACGCCAGCACCGGTTCATGTTCGTGGTGAACCGACGTCACCGGTCGCGGCGTGGACTTCGCCGCCGACATCGAGTTGGCGCCACAGGCCGTCGAGCAGCCACACCGCGCCGATCGACCGGGCATCGACCACCTCGACCGCGATGGCGCGGCCGGCCGTCAGCGGCTTCAGTCGCTGGTGATGCCCACAATCTCAGAGAGCGGAATCTTCGCCACCATGAGCCAAGGCAGCGGTGGCTTCACGGGGAGGTGGCCGGTAACGCGCACGGGTAGTTGCTCGTCTGATGTCACCGAGACCAGCACGGTGAAGATCGCGTGATCGTCCGTCTCCATGGGCAGTCAGCTCCACGACTGCGCCGGACGTCAGGGTGACAATCCAGCGTTGGGTGGCCCGTCGACGAACTCCATGTCGGCACGATACGACGGTGGGCGGGCTGGGCGACTACCGCTTGATCACGTTTCCGCTCATCAGCGTAAGACGTTTTGCGTCAAGCCCTTTGGTCGGTGCCTCGTCCGTCGTCTGTCCCGGCATAGCGGTAATGGGGTTGGTCCCGGCAGCGTGTAATCGGGTTGGTGAGACGACGGGCGGGGCTACCCATGATGAGCGTCGAGGTAACCGTGGTTCCTCAATGCCGCGTGGGGCTCGCCCCGACCGGGCTTGACGGGCCGCGTGCAGATGTCAGGCAGCGGCGGGCATCACCATGCAGCGTCCGGCGCCGTGGGTGGCGATGGCGGGTCCCAGGCCCGGCCGGTGGTGATGACGGCGTGCAGTTGCCGCAGAATCGCAGCGGCGATCACGGCCTGGGCCTGGGTGACCGTGAGCTTGTTCTGCTCCCGGGTGGTCAGGTGGGTGGACCGGGCGGCGTAGACCGGATTTGCCCGTTGCGCGCCCCAGACAGCTCGCCATGCAGCCAGCCGGAGCCCGGGACGTCCTTGCCCGGTCAGTTTCGTGCGTCCCTTGAACGCGCCGGACAGGTTCTCCCGCGGTGCCAGGCCGGCGTGCTTGACCAACGCCCGCGCGGTGGAGAACCGGTTCGGGTCACCGGTCCGGTCTGGGCCAGGATTGCCGCTGCGCCGACCGCCGACAGGCCGCAGATCGAGGTAACGAGGTCGGTCAGCCGCAGCTCATCCAGAACCGTGGTCATCCGCGTCTCAGTGTCCAACAGCCGGCGGTGGGTCTCGAGCCAGTCGCTCAGCAGCAACGCGACCCGCTCCAGGGCACCTACACGGTGGGCGATCACGCCGGCCGGATCACGCAACGCCGCGAACAGCAGCCGCACGATTCGCAGGCAAGGCCTCTGCCGGCCACGTCGCACGACCTCGCGGCGCACCGCTGTCTCAAAGCGCGCCAACCGTAGCCGCCGGGTCCGGGTCAGGTCCCCGCCATCACGGTCCACCACGACGCTCAGCGCGGCGGTCCACGTCAGGGAACGAAACGGCTGCCGTGCGGTCTGCAACGCTGCCGGCCAGACACACTCCAACAGGGCTCGGATCTGCTGGACCTGACTGTGGTTCGGGGAGTCGAACGCCATCGGGACGGTCATTACCACCGGTGCGGCGGTGTTGTCCGCCGAGCCGGCGTGCAGATCGCTGAAGTGGACGCCATCGGTGCCGGTGCCGGTGCCGGTGCCGTCGAACATGGTCGCGTTGACCGGGCTGGCCCGATAGCCGCCGTCCTGGGGCGTCGAGGCCGGATCGACAAGTCCCAGTCCGATGTCGATGAAGGACATCTCGGTCGCGAGCTCGACCCGCTGTTCGAGTTGCCACAGGCGCACCCAGTCGGCATGGAACGCGGCAGGAACGGTGTTCACCCGGTTGAGTGTGCCAGCCGAAACCGCCACCCGAGCGTGATGCGGCAGCCTTGCGCTCTCGTACCGCTGGACGGCTGCGCGGGGCTGAGCATCCTCATGTGCCGCGCTCAGCGCACCCGGTCGTGGCTTGCGACGTGTCGACGTTGTACTGTCCGGCGGATCAGTCGTCGAACTAAAAGCCGCGCTGCGCTGCAAGCGCCAGCAACTGTCGATGCGGTCGGCGTCGCCCGTTACCTCCAGCAGCCGGGTGGCCAGTTCATCCACGGCGGCTCGATCCGGGCTGTACGCAAGGAACGTGTCGGCCTCGGAGTCGAACGCGAACCGTCCGTCCGGATGAGTGCCTCTGTCACAACGAGCGTTGGGCAACGCTTTCCAGAAGACGCCGTTGGGTTCGTGACCGAGGTCGGCGGTCACGCCGTCCACTCTGGTCGTGCCCGCGACCAGGTAGAGTCGGTGTTCACCAGGTGCGACTTCGGCGGCGGTGATCGAATGTATCGCGTGATGTTGGCAGGTCACGGATCACCCCGACCATGCAGCCTCGGTACCAGACCGGCGCGACGAAGTCGCCATCCAGATGCTCGACGGTGGCGCCGCCGCGTCCGGCCAGGGCCTGGAAAATCGGTGTACCGCAACAGCTTCAGTGGCGATCATTGATCCGTGCGTACTCCACGCCAGTTCCCGCTGCAGCTCGGCGCCCCCGGTACCGCGCCGGAGGCGCTGCTGCCCATCGTCGTCACGGTCGACGATGCCGACTCCCCGCGCGACGTCATCGACGCCCTTGCGCTGACCTCGTTCGTTACCGGCACCCAGCCGCACGCGGCCACCAAAGACCTCAACAACGTCCGCGACGATGCGACCCTCCTTCCGCCAGGAGTGCTGGTGCTGCGCACGACCATCAACGAGACCGAGCGCGCCAGCCTGGCCGCCGGCGATGGCTGGACCCTGCGCGCGGTGCACTGGCCACGCAACAAGACCGCCACGGTGTCGGTCACCGCGACCAGCGCGGAGCTCGGCGACGAGATCATTGCGTCGGCGATCGACGGGATGACCGAAGAGCCCCCACCGCTGAAGAAGGCCGTCTCCATGGGCTTCTGGTATGCCTCGGCGAACGGCCCGCAACGCAACCCGCGGCCCATCACCGCCGGTCCGTGGTCCGACATCCGGAACAACTATGCCCGCAGCGCCACGACGCAGTTCGACCGGCTGGTCGGGGTCGACCGTACCTCGGTGCGGGGCCGGCTCCTGCTGCTGCACGGGCCGCCGGGCACGGGCAAGACCACAGTGCTGCGCGCGTTGGCCCACGAGTGGCAGGACTGGTGCCAGTTCGACTGCGTGCTCGACCCGGACTCGCTGTTCAGCAGCCCGGCCTACCTGATGGAGGTCGCGCTCAACCGGGCCGGCGACTGTTCGTGCCCGGACAAGAAGCACGAGAAGTGGCGGCTGCTCCTACTCGAAGACTGCGACGAGCTGATCCGCGGCGAGGCTAAGCAGCACACCGGGCAGGCGCTGTCCCGGCTGCTCAACCTGACCGACGGTCTGCTCGGCCAAGGTCGTAAGGTCTTGGTGGCGATCACCACCAACGAGGATCTCGCCCGGCTGCACCCGGCTGTCGTTCGGCCGGGCCGCTGCCTGGCCCGGATCGAGGTACCTGCGTTGCCGTTCGACGAGGCGGCGGGCTGGTTGGGCACGTCGGCCGGCATCCCAGCCGACGGCGCGACCCTCGCCGAGTTGTACGCACTGCGTGACGGCTTCGACACGACGGTCGAGCGCGAGCCGGTCCTCAGCGGCCAGTACCTGTAAACGCGTTGGACGACGTTCCGGATGAGGACGTGGGAGTGCGGTCCGCGCCCGGTCGCGGCATCTCGACTGACCGCCACGATCAAGCTCTTGCTCGACGGCTGGATCGCCGCCACCCACTGCCACGACGGCACCAATCGGGACATCCTGCTGCCCCGCCTGGGAGGCCCCGCCGCAGCCGCAGCGCAACGGACGCAGCTCTGCGATCCCACTGCAGCAGTCCTCGAGGCCCGTCCGCTGCTACACCCGTTCCGCAACGGCTGTGCCTGGAACCCGGCCGATGAACGATACGACGCGTTCCGGATCGTGCCCCGGCCCAGCCCGCCCTGGACCATCCGCTGCGCTGCGGCCATCGCACGACGGCACTACATAACGACCGCACCCGGCTGGCCGCAACCATGATCGGATACGCGCCGTTGATGGTCGTGCCGGTGATTTACGACAACGAAATCAGTGGTCTACGGCATGGTCGGCGGGCACGCTGTCGGCATGGGTGTACTCGACATGATCGCCGATCGCGTCGCCGGCGGGGCGACGGTCGAGTTCCGCCCGACGGGGGCGTCGATGGTGCCCTTGATCCGCAGTCGCCAGCTGGTCACGGTGGCGCCGGTGGACCCCGCGCGGGTGGAGCCCCGGCGACATCGTGCTGGCCAGAGTTGCCGGGACGACCTACCTGCACCTGGTGTCCGCGATCGACACGGCCGCCTGCCGCGTGCAGATCAGCAACAATCGCGGCAAGGTCAACGGGTGAACCAGCCATCACCGGGTCTACGGCATCTGCACCGCTGTTGACGGCGTCGCCCGCCCCCGCGTGACCGGAAAGGTCCGGCTTCGCTGAAACGCGCCACACCTGTACTGGCGCTTCCGGCCCGAACCGCGGCAAGCCACCACATCACCCCCGCTTTGCCGCGCCGCCGGCCCGCCAAGACCTGCTCCATCGACCGCAAGCCCAACGATCTTGGTTTACGCTCATGCCGCCGTTGGTGCGCGACGGCTGGCGAGGGCTCGTTACCGGCGGTGACCGGCCTCGGCCTCCTGTCCTGCCGATGACTGGGCGTTCGAATCTGTTGCGGGATCGGTGCTCACTCGCCTCGTCTTGTCGTCCTGAGAGACTGGGTGCGTGACGCGCACGGTTGAGGGAGTCCGCATCTTCCGAGGTCCCCAGGGGAATCCGGAGGGTGTGCTCCGGCGCTTCGTCGGCAACACCGATGGTCACTCGCAGGCTTCGCTCGATCGCTGCAAGGAGTTGTTGATCGCGGTCACGCACTGGATTCCGCGGCGAGAAGAACTGCCGGTCAGCGTCGAGGACTGGAAAGCCCACGCACCGGACTGGTTTGTGCGTGCGTGCGCCCCGGAGATGTCTACGGCCGAGGCCGAGGAGGAACTGCGGGCTTGGAGGGCGCTCGACCAAGCGGGAAAACTCCGCTACCGAGCCGAGCAGCCATGGACCTTCGCCAACTGGATCGAATGGTTTGACTTCTCCTCTGACCTGCGGCGCTCATGGCTCTGGTGGAACGGCGGGATCAACGATGATTCCGAGTTCTGGATTGAAGTCGAGGTTTGTGAGGACCCTGCGGCTGTGGGCACCTTGACTTGGATGATGCGTGCAGCGGGGGCACGAAACGTCGTTGAGACTGGTTCCCACGACGGCCCCTGAACCGCGACCCGCCGACGCACCCAGCGGTAGCCGCGGGTGCCGCAGTGGTGGATCTCGGCGATCGCGTCCTGGGCGCGTCGCTTGGGCCGGAACCCGTATGAGACCGGCAGAAAGTCGGCCTCGAAGATCGGTTCCAACACCAGTTTGAGCGCCGCCTGGACGACTCGGTCGGCAATCGTCGGTATCCCGAGCTTGCGGACCTTCCGGAGCCGCCCGGTTTGGGGATCGTGCGTTCCCGCACCGGCAACGGCCGCAACGAACCGGCCTTGACGGCGGTTCGTTGGTCGTCCAGGAACCCGGACGCGCCCACCTGTTGCTCGATGTGCGCGACGGTGAGACCGTCCACACCGGGCGAGCGCGCCCCTTGATTCCCCGCGACCCGGCTATACGCCACGATCAGCGTCGCCGGGTCGTGCACGAAGTTGAACAGGTCATCGAACCGGCGGCCAGGATCGGCCACCGCCCAACGGTGAAGCTTGGCCTGCATCTCCGATACCCTCGACCACGGCCCGACAAGCCTCGGCCGAGGAGCATCGCCGTTCGGCGACGCGTCTTCCGGCATTGCAGCGTCCGTCCCTTCTCGACACCGCTGCCGCCCTTCCCCATGTGCACAGGCTTTCCCTGGCCCGGAGTACTACGGCGGCTCCGCCCCGCCCCGGACCGATCAGCGGTCGATGCACCCAGCCCCTCCACCCGCCGGACGCGGATGGGCAGGGGCGAGATCCGGAACGGTTCCCGTGTTCACTGAGATTCGCTCGACGAAGGAGGAGCCCGACTGTGCCCCTGCGGCATCGCTGCGGGTACGCCGCAGACCTTCCCCGCAGCCTCCCTAGCGGCATATGCCATCCGCCCCAGGAGTTCCCCGCCCGATCCACTCGCACTCGGGGCGGATACGCACCGCTTCCAGCCCACATCCACCAGGTTCGAGCTGGCGCCTGATCAAGGGGGTGTCAAACATCGGTTCTCGCGTACTCCTCTCCGTCCCGCTTGCCGGACCCGGACCATCTGGCAGTACTGGCCGGTCCCGTCGTTGTCGGGGCCGCTTCCGCCCTCCCCAGCATCACCCGGGTCAGGCTGCCCCCAGCTCCACCTCCCTGCTGCGACAGGGCCGGCGGTGAAGGTCTCACACCTCCACTCGAACCTCAGCGCCTCACGGCGCACCCACATGCTTCGGCACACGTTCGTCACCACCATGCTCGACGCCGGGGTCAGCCTCCGCGACGTCCAGATCGCCGCCCGCCACGCCGACCCCCGCACGACGATGCGCTACGACCGGGCCCGCAACAACCTCGACCGCCACCCCAACTACATCCTCGCCGCCTTCATGGCCTCCGGAACCTGACGCCGCGGTTCGCGACCATGCCGATGAGCGAGCACCCAACTGGAGGCGGTCGGGTCTCAGGAGTCTCAGGAGGCCTGCGCGTCGTCCTCCTGAAGCTGCCGGTGCGTCACACGGGTATGTCCGTCGTCGCAGGGCCGCTCGGGTGCCTCCGAGATGTACGTCGTATCGGCACCGCCGAAAACGTGCAAACCGATGTCCCCGAACTCGATCCACAAGCCTTCCATGCTCCAGCCAGCAACCAGATCCATCGGCAACTCGCCGGTAAGGTCCACGTCACCGGAGAAGTACGGGCTCTCGGTCACCGCCCATCCGGTCAGGATGCGACCGGCAACCGCAGCGAGCGGTTGGGGGTGCGCCGATCGCCACTCGTGCGGTCGGCCGACAAGTGTGAACGCGGCCCTCAGGTCGATGGTGTTCCAGCTGATCGACAAGTCGTCGGCCCAGGCGAGCTCCAGCTGCACACCGCCATCGAACACGAGCACCAACGGGATGACCGGTTGCCACCTGTCTCTTGCCAGCTCCCAGCCGACCCAGCCGGCCTGCAGCCGTTGACCCACCAGCGCGAGCAGGTTCGACCGCTGGCGACGCAATTGCTCCGGCGCGGGCACATAGTTCGACCGCCATCCGGATATCGACTCGTCCCAGGGAGTCGTCCCAGGCGTGTTCCCCACAGCGCGGATCATACGGATTTCGCAGCTGCCGTACCGGCCCGTCACACCGACAATGACCGCTGCCCTGTGGACGCTCATGCCGCGAGCGTCGCGCGGCGACCGACCTGATAATCGTTACGCTTCGTATCTCACGCCAGCGACGCATCGCTAGGTCGGCTAACGCTTGTGCCGAGTTGATCTCACTCGATCATGGCCGATCGGGCCGTCGCTGCGACGAGCCGGATCAGCCACCATGCTGCTGCCCGGCATGCCGGCGGCACCGAGTACTGGTTGCCGCGGAAGGCGACGAGGGCTTGCGCCCCGACACCAGCCGCAGCGCGTCCCAGCTGCGCCGGATACGGCGCGGGCGGCGGCGGCCGCAACGGTTCCGCGGCGGCCAGGACGGTGACGGTCAGCTGCTGCCCGTCACGCACCCGCCGGCGGGCGCCCAGCGCCGCGGACTATGGACGGCGCCCCCTGGAAGGCGCAGAACATCAGGGTGGTCCTTGCGTTCTCCTGCAGGTGGGCGATCGTCTCCGCGCCGCTGCCGTGATAGTCGAGATAGGCGACCCGGTGCCCGTCGCGTATCGCGAACGGGCCGGCCACGCCGTTGGGGTGAGATGTTGACGTGTCCGCTCGGCCCGCTCCACGCGGGCGGCACTGTCGGCGTCGACGATCATCAGCCGAGTATGGCTATGAGGAAGCGATTATCTAGGCGGGCGTGCTGCGCAGCGCGCCGACCAGGCCGGCGAACTCGGGCAGTTGCTCGGCGTCGTGCATCGCCTCACGGAGGGCCTGGTCGTGGGTCGGGCGGGCCTCTGCCAGCAGTCGCAGGCCGGCCTCGGTGACCTCGGTGTAGATGCCCCGACGGTCGTTCTCGCACAGGTAACGGCCCAGGAGGCCCTGCTGCTCCAGCCGGGTAACCAGCCGAGTGGTGGCGCTCTGACTGAGCACGACCGCGTCGGCGAGCTGCTGCATCCGCATGTGCCAACGCTCCTGACGCGACAGCAGCTCGAGCACCGAGTACTCAACGACGCTCAACCGGTGCGCGGCCTGCAGGGTTCGCTCGAGCCGTTGCTCGATCCGAGCGTGCAACCCGGCCAAGGCTCGCCAGCTCTGCGCGCACACGACGGCGTCATCGACGCCCTGTTCCCGCACCGCCATGCAACTAGGGTACACGGCCTTTGCCCATTACCAGCGTTTGCAATATCCGGCGCATGCAACTATCTTCGGAGGGCCCCCATCACCGCAAGGAGAGTCGCCTGATGCACGAATTCCCCCCGCTTCCTCCGGTCACAGACGCGGGTACTCCGCTCATGTACTCGGCCCTGCCGTGCAGCCCGACGGTGCCAGACCGCCCTCCCGGTCGGCTCCGGCTGCTCATCGCCGGTTTACTGCGCCAGCTCGCCGCGCGTCTCGCCCGAGAACTCCTGACACAGACGAGCGCCGCCCGCACGCCGCCACGGACGTGTGCCAACATGTGATCATCCTTGAGTTCCCGCCTCGTGATCGGCCGTGCACGCTCATAGCCGCGATCCCTCGCCACGAAGCGTGATGGCCAGTACGGCGGCGCCGCTTGTGGACATGCCTCGTGTCGCACGCTGTACGGCGTGACGGCGGCGATCGGCTGTCTGCTGACGAGGTCGCGTTCGGCGGTCCCGCACGTATTCGGCCAGATCGGTCAAGCGAGATCGGCCGCCGTCATGCCGGCCGGATGGTCCGATGGCCACTGCACGAGTTCGATCCTGTAGCTGTCAGGATCGGTAAACCATGTGACCATCAGCAGATGGTCCACGCACCGAAGGTGTCCCAACGGCATCCGCACATGCCGCAGAGAACGCGCGTCGTGCTACCAAAACTCATCACGGTGCGTGAGCAGACGCTGGTTCACTGGCCAGTGAGGCCTTTCGGCGGACGGTGGGACCCGAGCTCGATCACGCCGCGGTGGAAGCCGCGCAGCATCCGCCAGCCGACGTCCCCATAGGCGATCGCGAGCATGGGGTGGCCGTCGTCCGGGGGCAGCGGGTGGTAGGCGAAGTCGTGCTAGCTCAGCGGCCCGCCGCGGCCGCCGCCCCACCGCGGCGGCACCGCCGCGAAGCAGGTGTCGAGGCCCAGCAGCATGAACGGCTCTTCGGCCAGCTCCTGCAGCGCTGTGCCGATGCTGGTCTTGCCGGCCGAGGAGGCGCCGTTGAGGAACACGATCTGCGGCATGCCGGCCATCCTGCCAGCCTCGGGTCAGGCTCCCGGTTCGCGTTGCCAGGCCAGCGCGGCGGCCTGGACGGCGTCCCAGGGGCTGCCCAGCGGCGGGGTGTAGGACAGGGCGAGGTCGGTGATGTCGGCGACGGACGCGGCGTAGCTGATGGCAATGGCATAGATGTCGACGCGTTTGGCGATTTCCGCGCCGCGGTGGCCGAGGAGCTGCGCGCCGAGGAGCCGTCCGGTGCTGCGGTCGCCGGTGATGCGCGCCTGGATGGGTGTGGCGCCGGGGTAGTACGCCTTGTGGTCGTCGACGGTGACGGCGACGGTGATCGGGTCGTAGCCGGCGGCGCGGGCGGTGTCGTCGCGCAGTCCGGTGCCGGCCACGACGCGGTCGAAGACCTTGACGGCCTGGGTGCCCAGCGACCCGGCGAAGACGGCGTCGCCGCCGACGGCGTTGGCACCGGCGACCCGGCCCTGTGTGCAGGACGTGGACACCGTCGGCGGGCCCGAGCCGGTCGAGGCCGCCGATCGGCGGGACGGCGGGGACGGCACCGGTGCCGATGACGAGCCGGTCGTAGCCGAGCACCGTGGTGCCGCCGTCCGGGGTGGTGGCGGTGACGGTGTGCGCGTCGGGGTCGATGGCGACGGCCCGGTGTTCGAGGCGCAGGTGCAGGCCGGCGGCGTGCAGGTGGCGGTGGTGCGGTGGGCGAGGTTGCGCCAGTCGGGGACGTCGCCGGAGACGTGGTACGGGATGCCGCAGATGGAGAAGTTCGGGTGGCGGTCGGCGACGAGGAGGGTGACGTCGGCGGTCGGGTCGAGTTCGCGGGCGCGCAGGCCGGCGCTGATGCCGGCGTCGCTGCCGCCGATGACGAGCAGACGCATGTGTCCAGCCTTCTCGTGGGCAGGGTGGTGCCCGCCACCGGTGAGGACCTGGACCGGCGGCGGAGCAGCGGGCGCGGCGGAGCCGGGTCAGCCGGTGGTGACGGGCAGTTCGGTGATGAGCTGCTCGACGCGACGGCGGATCTCGTCGCGGATCGGGCGGACGGCGTCGATGCCCTGCCCGGCGGGGTCGTCGAGTTTCCAGTCGAGGTAGCGCTTGCCGGGGAAGACGGGGCAGACGTCGCCGCAGCCCATGGTGATGAGCACGTCGGAAGACTCCGCAGTATCCCAGTCGAGCTTGCGGGGGGTGTTGGCGGTGATGTCGATGCCGACCTCGCGCATCGCCTCGACCGCGACGGGGTTGATCTGGTTGGCGGGTTCGCTGCCGGCGGAGCGGACCTCGACGGCGTCGCCGCCGAGGTGGCGCAGCCAGCCCGCGGCCATCTGGGAGCGGCCGGCGTTGTGCACGCACACGAACAGGACGGTGGGCTTGGTGCTCATCAGGGTGGTTCCTCCGGGATGGCAGTGCGGTCGGTTCAGGAACGGACGGACTCGTCGCCGGGGTGGGCGACGACGACGTCACCGGCGGCGCTGCCGACGGACGGATAGAGCGCCAGGAGCAGCCCGACCCCGACGGCCAGGCCGACGAGCTGCGCAACGATGAACCCGGGCACCGAGACGGGGGCGATGCCGGCGAAGGTGTCGGTGAACGCGCGGCCGACCGTCACGGCCGGGTTCGCGAACGACGTCGACGAGGTGAACCAGTACGCGGCGCCGATGTACGCACCGACCGCCGCCGGGGCCACCGAGGCCCGGCCGGACCGGGCCAGGGCGAAGATCAGCAATAGCAGGCCCGCGGTCGCGACGACCTCGCCGAGCCACAGGTCGCCGCCGGTGCGGTGCTTGTCCGAGAAGTCGACCGCGGGCAGCTTGAACATCAGGTCCGCCAGGACCGCCCCGGCGATCGCCCCGACCGTCTGCGCGACGACATACCCGCCAAGGTCCCGCCCGGACAGGCCGGCGCCGGCGCGGCGTCCCAGGAACCAGTCCGCGGCCGACACGACGGGATTGAGACGGGATTGAAGTGCGCGCCGGAGACCGGGCCGAAGGTGAGGATGAGCGCGCCGAGGGCAAACGCGGTGGCGACGGAATTTTCGAGGAGTTGCAGGCCGATGTCGTCGCTGAGCCGGGTGGCCATGATGCCGGAGCCGACGACGGCGGTCACGAGCAGCGCGGTGCCGACGAACTCGGCGAGCAGCCGCCGCCACAGGGTGGGGTTCACGTGCGTGGAAGTCCTGTCCTCGGGTTGGGGCGCGGGTTAGTTGGCGGGGATGGCGAGCTGGTCGAGCAGGGTGCGGACGCGGCGTTCGAGCTCGTCGCGGATCGGGCGGACGGTGGTGACGTCGGCGTCGGCGGGGTCCTCGACGTCCCAGTTCTCGTACCGGGTGCCGGGGAAGACGGGGCAGGCGTCGCCGCAACCCATGGTGACCACGACGGTGGCCGCGCGGACGATCTCGTCGGTCCACGGCTTCGGGTACTCGTCGGTGATGTCGATCCCACGTTCGGCCATCGCCGCGACCGCGGCCGGGTTGATCTCCCGGCCGGGTTCGGACCCGCCGGACCAGTGCGCGATCGCGTCGGTCATGACGAGACTCCAGGCTGCTCGGGTCGGCGCGGGCCGGGGACGACGACGGCGGGTGCGAGGCGGGTGATCCGGTCGGCGAGGTCGGTGTAGGCGGCCTCGAACGCGGCGTCGGTGTCGATGCGGACCGGGTCCGGGACCGACCAGTGCAGCCGCGGGTGGACTGGCGCGTCGGGGCCGGCGAGGTCTTCGTGGGCGTTGTCGCAGACCGCGATGACGAGGTCGCCGTCGTGCACGACGTCGGCGACGAAGGCGGTGCCCGCCGGGTCGAGGGCGAGGCCGTGGCGGTGCGCGACCTTCACTGCCCGCGGGTGCACCCGCTGCGCCGGGTGGGTCCCGGCTGAGGCGACGGCACCGCCGACCCGGTCCCGCCACAGCGCGGCGGCCAGCTGCGAACGCGCGGAGTTGTGCGTGCACACGAACACCACCCGCTCCGCAGCGCCGAGGGCGGGCGACGCGAGGGACGCCAGGACCTCGGGGACCAGGCGCAAGTAGGTACGGCGCCGGTCGCCCTCCGACCGGGTCCGAGTAACCAGGCCGGCGTCGTTGAGGACCTTGACGTGATGGGCGACGAGGTTGGTCGGCATCCCGAGGTGCCGGCCGATCTCACCCGGGGAGGCGTCGCCCAGCACCAGGATGTCGACGATGGCGAGACGGGCGGGGTCGCCGAGCGCGGCGTGCACTCGGGCCCGCCCATACAACGAAGAAGACTCGGCGTTCATTGACTCAATGCTGGCTGAGCAATCTCGGGACGTCAAGGCGTCGGGCTACGGTACGCCGGGCGGCGGTGACAGAAAATCGCTGGTCAGCGACGGTACGGTGATCATGTGATGGAGTCGGCGTGCTCGAAGTTGGCTCGGGCGGTCGAGCATCAGCGGTTGCCGGCGCGGCGGACGCGGGAGTACCTGGCCGCCGACCCGTTCGGATTCGAGCGGTGGGACAACCTCGGCGACCCGACGGCCGACCTGGTCCGGATGCACTGGCGCCTCGATGTGCGGCAGCCGCCGCCGCGGCAGTGGAGCGTGCTGCTCGGCGACGCGGCCGCGAACCTGCGCGATGCCCTCGCCCACGCGATGTGGGCCGCGGTCCACGCGCACTCCGGCCCTCCGGCCAACCCGGCGCAGATCGAGTTCCCGATCACCCCGGACCCGGCAACCTTCCAGAAGGTTGCGAAGAAGCTGCAACCCCTCGTGGCCGCGGACGTGTGGGACATGGTCGAGCAGGTCCAGCCGTTCCGCGCCGGCCAACCGGCACATGCCGCGCCCCTGGAAGTGCTGCGGTGGCTGTCCAACGTCGACAAGCACCGGTTCATGCACGCGGTCGACTGCACCGCGATCGACTTCGGCCCCACCCTCATCAACGCGCCGGACCCGCTGCAGGTGGTCGAAGACTGGCGGTATGACGGCCCCGCCGAGCACGGGCGGGTCCTGGTCCGGCTGAAGCTGCGCCGCCCCCACGGCCGCATCACGATCGAACCGATGCCGGTGTTCGCGCACCTGTTCACCGTGCAGATCAGCGACAACCCGGTCGAGCATCGCAGCCTGGGTAGCGTCATGGACGTCACCAAGGAGACCGTCTTGGGCGTCATCGTCGCGACCACCCACTTCCTCAGCGAAGCGATGCCCGACGTCGACGGGTTCGAGCTCGGCGCCCAGCACGAGCAGTACGCCGCCGAGTTCGGCGGCGCCCTCGCCAAGGTCCACGAAGCCGACGGCGCGGTGCATCGGTACCCCTGCCGATGCCCGGCCGCTGACGCCCCGCACCGGCGGGCGACAGCCAGTCAGGCGGCGGCCGGCTCGGTGACGGCGAGCAGCGCCGCCAGCTGGCGCATGATGCCGGGCCGAGCGCGGTAGTACACCCACGTCCCGCGCCGGTCCGCGTCGACCAGCCCCGCCTCGCGCAGCGTGCGCAGGTGATGCGAGATGGTCGGTCCGGACAGCTCGAACGCCGGGGTGAGATCACAGACGCAGATCTCGCCACCGTCGGCGGACGCGATCATTGACATGAGCTGTAGCCGGACCGGATCACCGAGCGCCTTGAACGCCGGGGCGAGCACCGCGGCGGACTCCGCTAGGAGTCGCTGCTGCGCGAGCGGGGTGCAGCACGGCTCGCCCGCGTTGAGGTCGGTGACGGTGAGCACCGCCGCCTGTTTCGACATACATCTAGGTTGACAGATCTCGAATCAACGTGCAACTGTCTGATTAGACAGACGTCGATACAGCCTCGGCGACGGGCTACCAGGAGGTCGTCATGTTCCGCACGCTGCGCCGTCCCCGGCCCGAGGCTGGGGTGAGGTTCTGCGACGGCTGCGCCACGGTGTCCACCGCCGAGCAGCGCGTCAGCGCCCGGGTCGAACGCGCCCGCACCCACCTCACGGCCCTGACCGGACCGCGCTGAACAGCCCAGCCACCGACCCGATTCGTTGACCATCTGCACCATCACCTTCAGCGAAGGAGCACGACCATGAGCGAGACCACCACCACGAGCACCGGCGCGGCCGCGACGACCGGCGGGTTCGCCGGCAACCCGGCCGCCGCGCTGAGCGTCGCGGGGACCGGCGGCTGCTGCGGCAACCCGCCCGCCGCCGCCCTCGCCCTGCCGGAGCCGGCCGCGACCGGGTCGCCGTGCTGCGGCACCCCGGCCGAGGCGACCGCGGAGGGTTCCTGCTGCGGTTCCGCGGCGAAGGCCGACGCGGTCGCCGCCGGCCAGGGCTGCTGCGGATGAGCACCCCGACCCGGCCACCGGCGTCGGCTGCGGTCGCCGCCGACCGGTTGCACGCCGCCCTCGGCCGGATCGCCGGTGGGCGGATGGCCGCGACGGTCGCGGCCCTCGCCGGCGACGCGTTCGCCGGGCGGCGGGTCGGCAGCGCGGGCGGCGCGGCCGCGCGCACCTGGCTGGCCCAGCACCTCGCCGACAACGGCGCCGCGGTGACCCTGGAGCCGTTCACGGTCCCGCACGTCCCCGAGGTCTACACCACACCGACCGTGCACTGGTCCAACGGCGGCGGCGCCGAGCACCGCCTGATGTTCGGGCGGCAGGTCGCCGTGCATCTCGCGTCGGCGGACGAGGCGCTGATCCGCCGCGGCGCGCTCGCCGTCGCCGGGGCCGGCGACCCGGTCGGGCGGTGGCTGGCCGTACCGGACGGGATGACACTGTCCGACGCCTACGCCTACGCCTACGGCCACGCGCACGGCGCCCTCGGGCTACTCCTGGGGCGCGGCGTCGACGCGGACGGCTGGCAGTACACGATGCTCGCCGGGCCGAACCCCGGCCCGCTACCGATCCTCACCC
The DNA here is from genome assembly GCF_049995355.1 of Dactylosporangium sp. McL0621. Classification (NCBI taxonomy): domain Bacteria; kingdom Bacillati; phylum Actinomycetota; class Actinomycetes; order Micromonosporales; family Micromonosporaceae; genus Dactylosporangium; species Dactylosporangium sp. McL0621. Next base: position 4,969,192 of record NZ_CP188259.1, on the reverse strand, counting down.
TCGACACCGCCACCCACACCGCCGTCCTCGACGCCGCGAGCGCCGGCACTGGTTGGTTCGCCGGGAACACACCGATCCGGCGCCTGGAGGTGCCCGCGGCGAACGTGCACGGCCGGTGGCGTCGTGCCGCGGGTGACCTGGACGTGCTACTGACCGCGCACTACGACGGTGTCGGCGACCACCCGGGCCTGCGCCAGCCGGCCGCGGCGGACAACGGCAGCGGCGTCGCTGTCGTCCTCGAAGTTGGAAGAGTCCTTGCCGAGGTCCTGCCGGACACGGCCGGGCTGGCGGTGGCGCTGCTCGACGGCGAAGAGGCCGGGGCGCTCGGCTCCGCCCACCACGCCGCCCAGCTCCGCGCCGCCGGCGCCACCCCGCTCGTCATCAACGTCGACGGCGCCGGGAACCTCCACCAGGCGGCCACGGTCGAGGCCGGCGGCCCCGCCGACGCGCTCCTCGCGGCGCTCGACCAGGCCGGCCGGCACACCGGCCTGCCCCTGACCGCCGGGCCGATCGCCTCGGACAACCGCCGCTACGCCGCCGCCGGACTTGCCGCGATCGGGATCGGCGCGGGGATGGCTGGGTACCACAGCCCGGCCGACACCGCGGACCGCGTCGAGACGGCCACACTGACCGCGGTCGCCCGGCTCGTCGTGGCGGCCGGGTTGCTCCTGGCCGCCGACCCGGCTACCGTTTCATCGTAGATCGGCGATACACGATGAAGTTGGTGGATGATGTCGGAGCTCCTCGAGCGGGCGACCGCGGAGACGTACGCGTCGTGGTTCCGCGCGCTCGCGGACCCGTCGCGGGTGCAGATCGTGGAGTACCTGGCCCGGCAGGGCCGGCCGATGAGCGTCGGCGACCTCGTCACGGCGGTCGGTTTGGCGCAGTCGACGGTGTCGCAGCACCTGAAGATCCTCACCGAGGTCCGGTTCGTCCTGGTCGAGCCGGTCGGGACCGCGCGGCACTACCGGATCAACGAGGCGTGCATCGCGTGCTTCCCGTCCGCCGCCGACGTCGTCATGGGCCGGCCGGCGCCGACCCCGACCGGAGCGTGCGAATGACCACCACCCCGACCCGCGCGACAGTGCTCGTGCGGCCGATGACCGCCGGCGACGCCGACCGGGTCCTGGCCATCTACCAGGCCGGGATGGACGGCGGCAACGCCAGCTTCGAAGACACCGCCCCCGACTGGGCGGCATTCAACGCCTCGAAGGCGCGCGAGCACCGCTTCGTCGCCATCGACGACACCGGCATCGTGCTCGGCTGGGTCGCCGTCTCCCAGGTCTCGGCCCGCGCGGTCTACGCCGGGGTGGTGGAGCACTCCGTGTACGTCGACCCGGCGGCGCGAGGTCGCGGCGTTGGTCGGGCGCTGCTCGACGCGCTCATCGCCTCCACCGAGGCCGACGGCATCTGGACCATCCAATCGGGCGTGTTCCCCGAGAACGCCGCCAGCCTCGCCCTGCACCACGCCGCCGGGTTCCGCACCGTCGGCACCCGCGAACGCATCGGCCGACACGCCTCGCAAGGCAACCGCTGGCGCGACGTGGTCTTCATCGAACGCCGAAGCCCGCACGTCAACTAGCTCTACCCCCGCGGCCCATCCGCGGTCTGGGGCGCACTCCGCGCTGTTGATTCGACAATTGTCAAGGCAATCGAAGGAGTTCTCCGATATGACCAATCAGCTCGACGGCCTGCCCATCGTCGTCATCGGCGGCGGCCCGGTCGGCCTCGCCGCCGCCGCCCACCTCACCGAGCGCGGCATCCCGTTCACCGTCCTCGAGGCCGGCATTCAGCCCGCCGCCGCAGTCCGCGCATGGGGCCACGTGCGGCTGTTCTCGCCGTGGCGGTACAACATCGACGCCGCCGCCCGCCGCCTGCTCACCGATGCCGGGTGGATCGAGCCGGACCCGGAGGTGCTGCCGACCGGCACGCAGCTCGCCGCCGACTACCTGCAGCCCCTCGCCGACCTGCCCGCGCTCAAGCCGCACCTGCGCTACGGCGCCCGCGTCGAAGCGGTCACCCGCCTCGGCATGGACCGGCTGCGCACCGCCGGCCGCGACGCCGCGCCGTTCCTCGTCCGCCTCGCCGACGGCACCGACGTGCTCGCCCGCGCGGTCATCGACGCCTCCGGAACCTGGAGCACCCCGAACGTCCTCGGCGCCGCCGGCATCCCCGCAAACGGCGAGCACACCGCCGCCGGGTTCGTCGAGACCGCGTTGCCGGACGTCCTCGGCGCCGACCGCGACCGGTTCGCCGGCCGGCGGACCCTCGTCGTCGGGGCCGGGCACTCCGCCGCCAACACGCTGCTGTTCCTGGCCGAGCTCGCCACGCAGGAGCCGGGCACGTCCGTGGTCTGGGCGATCCGCTCGGCCAGCGCCGCCCGGACGTACGGCGGGGAGACCGCCGATGCGCTGCCGGCCCGCGGCGCGATCGGCACCCGCCTGCGCGAACACGTCGAGCACGGCACCATCGAGCTCGTCACCGGCTTCGCCGTCCAGACCCTCACCACCGCGGACGGCCGGGTCACCGCCTCCGACGGCATCCGGGAAATTACCGCGGACCGGATCGTGTCCGCGACCGGGTTCCGGCCCGACCACACCATTGCGAGCGAACTGCGCCTGGACCTGGACCCGGTCCTCGGCGCCACCCGCGCCCTGGCCCCGCTGATCGACCCGAACGAGCACTCCTGCGGCACCGTCCCGCCGCACGGCGTCGACGAGCTCACCCACCCCGAGCCCGGCTACTACGCCGTCGGAGTGAAGTCCTACGGTCGGGCGCCGACATTCCTGCTCGCGACCGGCTACGAGCAGGCTCGCTCTGTCGTCGCCGCGCTCGCCGGTGACTGGGCCGCCGCCCGCGACGTCCAGCTCGACCTGCCCGAGACCGGCGTCTGCAGCAGCGACGTCCCCCTCGACGACGCCGCGATCACCGGCGGTGGCTGCTGCGGCCCGACACCGGTCGCCACCCCGGCCGGGCGCGGCCTCGCCACCGGGATCAGCGGCGGGCTGCTGACCGCGCCGCTCAGCCTGGTCCCCGTCGTCGGCGCCGGCGAGCAACAGTCCGGCGACGCCTGCTGCGGCTGAGCATCCCGCGGATGAACACCACGACGCCGGGGGCCGCGACCTCAACCGGTCGCGGGCACCGGCTGGCGTCGCACGGCTGGCGGATCGTCGCCGCGTTCGCCGTCACCCAGACCATCGGCTACGGCTGCCTCTACTACACCTTCGCCGTCCTGCTCCACCCCATCGCCGACGACCTGCACACCAGCCCCACCGCAGTCACCGGCGCGTTCACCACCGCCATCCTGGCGTGGGCCGCCGCCGCGATCCCCGTCGGGCGCTGGCTCGACCGCCACGGCGGCCGCGCCCTCATGACCGTCGGCTCGGCCGCCGGAGCGCTGCTACTCGTGGCGTGGTCCCGCATCGAGGCACTCTGGCAGCTCTACGCCGTCTTCGCCGCCCTCGGCGTCGCCATGGCCATGGCCCTCTACGACGCCGCCACCGCCGTCATCGTCACCTGGTTCGACACCGACCGGCGACCCCGCGCGATCCTCGCGATGATCGTCGTAGCCGGGTTCGCCTCGACCATCTTCATGCCGCTCACCGGCCAGCTCGAGCACCGCTACGGCTGGCGCACCACCCTGCTGATCCTCGCTGTCCTCTACGCGGCGCTCGCCGTCCCGCTGCACGCCATCGCGGTCCGCGCGCCCGCCACCCGCCCCGGCCGAACCGCCCCGCCAAGCCCGGCGCAACGGGCCGCGGCGGTCCGCGCGGCTCGCCGCGACGGCCGGTTCTGGTGGCTCGCCGTCGCGTTCATCGCGCACAGCGCCGCGATGAGCACCATGACCGTCCACCTCGTCGGGTTCCTCGTCAGCCGCGGCCACCCCGCCACGTTCGCCGCCACCGCCGCCGGGCTCCTCGGCGTGCTGTCGGTCACCGGCCGGCTGCTGCTCACCGGCGCCCGTCGACGCCTCCCGCTCACCACCATCGTCGCCGCCGTGTTCACCATCCAGGCCATCGCCGCCGCCGCGCTGCCGTTCATCGCGGACACCCGTGCCGGGGCCGTCGCGGGTATCATCGCCTTCGGAATCGGGTTCGGCGTCTCGTCCCTCGCCGCCCCCGCGCTGCTCGCCGACCGGTACGGCACAACCGCCTACGCCACCATCGCCAGCACCCTCAACACGCCAGTCACTCTCGCCAAAGCCGGGGCGCCGCTCGCCGCCGCCGGCCTCACCTCGCTCACCGGCCACACCGGCGCGCTCACCGCCATCGCGGCCGCCTGCACCCTCGCCGCCGTAGGCATCCTCGCCCGCGCTGACGCTGCGCCTGCCGGATACCTCGTCCATGCAGCTCAAGCGGCATGTTGATACTCGTGAAGGACACCGCCGAGTCGGTCTCGTCGGCGTATGTCGAGGCGGGCGATTCGTCCTCGATCCGTGATCGGCGTGGGGACAGCTCGTAGGGGTGCGGCTTGCATCATGGCCTGGTGGGCGCGATGAGCGTTGTAGAACTGCTCATACTGGCGCAGAGCATAGCGTAGGTGCCGTTCGTTCCAGATCAGCGTGCGGTCAAGCAGTACGTGGCGGCAGGACTGCACCCATCTCTCCATGATCGCGTTCATTCTCGGGACCCGAACGCCGCAGCGGACGGTCTGGATGCCGGCGTCGGCGAGGACCTCGTCAATGATGGCGGGGAACTTCCCGTCTCGGTCCCTGATCAGGTAACGCGCCCGGCAGCCCACGTCCTCGAGATCCATCACGAGGTTCTTGATGGCCTGCGCCACCCAGCCCGCGGTCGGATGCGCGGTGGTGCCGAGGATGCGGATACGGCGATTGGCGTGCTCGATGACGGCGAGAATGTACTGGCGCTGCCCGGTCAGGGTGACGGTCTCGATGAAGTCGCAGGCGAGCAGCGTTTCGGCTTGGGAGCGCAGGAAGTCGGCCCAGGTCGTGCTGCTTCGCTGGGGCGCGGGGTCGATGCCCGCGGTCTTGAGGATCTCCCAGACGGTGGAGGGGGCGACCTTGATACCGAGGGTGGCGAGCTCGCCACCCTCGCCGGTACCCCCAGTTCGGGTTCTCCCTGACCAGGCGCAGGACGAGGGCGCGTATGGAGCGGACCGTGGGTGGGCGTGCGGGCCGCTTGGGTCGGCAGGTGCGCGCGTGACGCTGATGCATCAGGTCGCGGTGCCAGCGCAGGACGGTGTCCGGTCGCACCAGCAGCCGCAGTCGGTGCAGTACCTGGCGGGGCAGGGGCGCGAGAAGAGCGGCGAGGAAAACCCGGTCCTCGGCTGCGAACTTCACCCGGTCAGCGCCGAGTTGCCGCTGCAGGACGGTGATCTGATGCCGCAGCGCCAGAATCTCCACGTCCTTGTCCCGGTCCCCCACCGGCAGCAGCCGCAGCGCGGCGAACGCGTTCGTGACAGTCAGATAAGCCAGGCGCAGCAGCACGAGAGAGCATCCTGCCGCGTTCCACTCCGGTCTTGACGGCCGCGCGACGAGTTGACCAGGAGGAGGTAGACAGGCCCCGCCACCTGCACCGACGGCATTCTCGGCAGGCGCAAGGTCGATCCGCGCGGGAGGTCAGGCTAGATGTTCGCAGGCGGTGTAGGCGGCCTGGTATTCCGGGGTGCGAGGGTCGAGCCCGGTCGCCGGGACAGCAAGTTCCCTGGGTTGTTCGACGCCGTTCTCAAGGATGCGGGTGTCGAGGTCGTACTCAGCGAGATCCGGATGCCGCGCATGAACGCGATCATGGAGCGGTGGGTCCGACCTGCCGTCGTGAGGTGCTGGACCGGACGCTGATCTGGAACCAGCGGCACCTGCTGCACGCCCTGCACGAGTACGAACGCTTCTACAACGAACACAGGCCCCACCAGGGCATCGTCAACGCCCGCCCACTGCACCCCTTGCCCGCACCGATCGGCGATCCGGAACGGATCGCCCGCCTCAACATACGAAGACGCGATCATCTCGGCGGCATCCTCCATGAATACGAACATGCCGCCTGACCTGCCCGGATGACATTCTCGGCAAGCGCAGGGCCCTGGCGCACGCGATGTCCTTCGACCGGGTCCGCGTGTTCGACAGCCTCTTCCCGGACGCCGCGCCGGCCGCCACCGCCGCCCTCGCATGACAGTTGGGGCGGGACCCTCGCGGATCCCGCCCCATCACTGTCCTATGTGGAGTTACGACCAGGACGACCGGTCCGTGGAGACCAGCTGCCCCGGAATAACCTGACCCTTCGTGTACAGCTCGGTGTAGGCCCAGTACTCGCCGTCCTCGGGCAGTGGCGCGTCCGGGCGCAGCGTGAACCCGGACGACACGCCGCGCTGCACGGTGGCGGGCAGGTTCAGCGTGGCCGGCAGGTACTTCCCGGTGCGGCTGAGGACGACGTGACCGAGCCGGTAGTTCACGACGGGGCCACCGGACCACCGCGCGAACACGTACGCCGTGTACTTGCCGGGCTCCGGCAGGAACACGTACGCCTGCTCCGAGCTCTTCCAATCCCAGATGCTCTTGTACACGAGCTTGTCGCCCTTGTACAGGTAGAGATCCAGGTTGGTGTCCGGGTCGTCGTCGGCGGTCTCCACCACGATCCCGGCCGCGTTCGCCGGCACCGTGAAGGTGTGCGCCTGCACGCCGGCGGCGTGCGGGTCGAAGACCCCACCGTCGACCCCGGCGGGCATCGAGTACGAGTCCCACGCCATCTTCGTGTAACCCGTCGAGCGCCCGGCCAGCGGTCCGGTGAAGCCCGGCTGCTGGTAGCCGTAGGCGCCGCTGGCCATCCGCCCGAACTGCTCGCCCTCGTCACCGTACGGCTCCGGGGTGATGCCCCACGGGCGGGCGGCGACCGGAATCCGTACACTGTGGACGGTTCCGCGCCAGGTGATCGCCCCGGCCACGTACCGGTCCCACGGGGCGCTGCCCCGGCGCAGGGTGACAGTCACCGTGGCGGTCTTGCCCGGGGCCACCGTCACCGTGTCCGGCGTCACCGTCACCCGCATGCCGGCGAGGCCGCCGACGGAGGCGCGGTACGTCTCCGACTTGGCGCCGACGTTGGTGAGCGTACGGGTCACCGTCACCGGTGCCGTCCCGTCGTACTCGTGCAGCAGGACCGACGGCAGGTTGAGCTCCCGGCCGTCCGGCTGCGCGGTCTGGCTGAACGAGACCAGGTCCGCCGGGTCCGGTTCGATCACCAGCCCGGGGTCGGCGGCGCGCGTCAGGTCGACCAGGCCGCTGCCCTGGTACAGCGGATCGGTGGTGCCCACGGTGTCGGTCGCGGTGGTACGCAACGCCGAGGCGAGCGCGCCGGGCGACCAGTCCGGGTGCTCGGCGCGCAGCACCGCCGCCGCACCGGCCACATACGGCGCCGCCATCGAGGTACCCGAGTACGCGTCGTACTGGCGCCCGAAGTCGCCCACCGGGGACACCGCCGCGACGATGTCGGCGCCCGGCGCGACCAGATCCGGCTTGAACACACCCGGAGCCACGTGGTTCGGCCCCTTCGACGAGAAGTCCGCGACGCTGGGCAGGCCGGGCAGGCTGGAACCGTCGCCACCCGACGCCAGCCGCGCGGTCCCGTCGGTTGGGTGGCGCATCAGGTAGTTGAAGAGCGTGCCGGCCTGCTGCGCGGTGTTCAGGTACAGCACCGGGAAGTCGTAGACGTAGTTGACCCGGAAGTTGCCCTGCGGGTCGAACAGCAGCATCGCCGCCGCACCCTTCGCCTTCACCTCGGCGGCCTCGCTGAACGGGTCCTCCAGGGCGCACGCCACCACGAAGCCCTTCACCTTCGCCGCGTCCAGGCTGCCCGGTTCGCAGTACGCCGCACCATTCGCCAACGAGCCGGCCTGGTCACCGAAGACCAGCGGGCGGCCCTTTCCGCCCGGCAGCGGGTCGAGGCTGGCGCCGACGAGCGTCGTACCGTCGCCCAGCCGCAGCGTGCCCTCGTCGGCCTTCGTCACCGCCGCGCCGACCGTGGTGATCCACGGCGCCGCGTTGCTGATCGACCCGGTCATGCCGTCGTTGCCGGCCGCCGCCGATACGAAGATTCCGGCCAGCGTGGCGTTGAGGAAGGCCTGGCCGACCGGGGTGTTCGCGTCCCAGTCGCCGAACGTGACGCCGATCGAGTAGTTGAGTACCTGGACGCCGTCGCCGATGGCGGCGTCGATGGCGCTGATGATGTCGCCGTCGTACCCGTACCCGCCCCAGAGCACCTTGTACACGGCGATCTGCGCGTCCGGCGCGACACCGGAGACCGAGCCGAAGTCGCGGCCGGCGATGGTGACGTTCGAGACCGGCAGCCCGGCGGCGGTCGACGCGGTGTGGGTACCGTGTCCCTCCACGTCGAGCGGGGAGAGGACCTCGCCGTCCGGCAGCGCGCCGCCGGTGCTCGCGAGATACGTATCGGCGAAGTACCGGGCGCCGAGGATCTTGCCGTTGCAGAACTCGGCCACGAACCGCACGCCGGTCTGGCAGGTACCGTGCCAGTCCGCCGGTGCCGCCATCTGCTTGGCGAACGAGGGGCTCGTCGGCCAGATCCCGGTGTCCAGCACCCCGATCACGACGCCCGCGCCCGTACCGCGGCCCGATGCCGGCGCGGCCGGCTTCGCGTCCGCAGATGCGCTGGGCGTCGCCGTCGTACCGGCGGTACCCGCGCTCGTGGCGACCACCCGGGCCGCGGTGACGGCACGGACCCGCTTGTCCGCCTTAAGCGCCGCGACCTGCTTCGTGGTCAGCTTCGCCGAGAAGCCGTTGAACGCCGTGGTGTAGACCTCGCCGGCCGTGACGCCGGCGGCCGCGGTCACCGAGCCCCGTTGGGCGTCGAGGTGCCGGCGGTACGCCTTCGCCGCCGCCGAGTTCGCGTCCAGCCGCTTGCCCGGCTCGGGCCGGGTACGGGCGAGCCCCGCGACGCCGCCCGGGTACGTCGTCACCGGAGCCTCGGCCAGCTCGACGATGTACGCACCCGTGCCATTCTTGTCCACAGTGGGCCCTGGGGCGGCCTGGGCGGCGCTGGACGGGTGGCGGGCCGCGCCGTCGGTCAGGGTGGCCCGGTCGTGGCTGCCCCAGTCGAAGCCGCCGGTACCGGCCGGGTCCGACCCCGGCGGTGCCGCCGAAGCCGGTCGCGCGTGACCGACCGTACCGGCGGCGAACGCGAAGACCAGCAGGGCTACCGCCAGTCTTCGCCGACCGTTCTTGCTCGCCCTCGTACCCACCGGGCTCCCTCCTCAGTTGCCTGTCGCGTGCCGTGCTGCCCTCAGTCTTCTGTCGCGAATGGCGCCGGCAAGGGTTTCGGGATCGCGTCTTCGCGCACCTGCGCATGTGAGAACCTGAGGCGGCCGCGTAGGTTACCGGCGGCGACACGGCCGTCATCGGTGGCGAACGCGCCCGCAACGCGGCTCCGCTACGATTCGGCTCGATGATCGATACGCAGTCCAGCCAACGACTCAGGGCGTTGGGCATCGGGCCGATGCACGAACAGGCCTACCTGTACCTCATCAGCCAGGGCCGCAGCCGCACCGCCCGCGACGTGGCCGACGCGCTCGGGGCTTCGCTCCGGGTGACCCGCGATGTGCTGCGCGGTCTGGAAGACCGCGCGCTGGTGACCCGCACCCTCACCCGCCCGCCGAGCTACGCGGCGGGCGCTCCGGAGTTGGCGCTGGAGACGCTCATCAGCCGCCGCACCGAGGACCTCGCACAGGTTCGGCTCTACGCCAAGGAGTTGCAGGGCGAGTTCCGCAGCGTCGCGGAGAGCGGCGCCGCAGCCGACCTCATCGAGGTCATCGTCGGCCGCGAGCAGCAGTTGCGGCACTACCTACACCTCATGCACAACACCGCGGCCACGCTCGACGCGTTGACGATGCCGCCGTATGTGGCCGGCGATGACGGCTCGGACTTCCTGTCCGCGGAGAGCGCCACCATCCGGCGGGGCATCCGCGTCCGCTCCGTCTACGAAGGCCGAGGGCTGACGGACGCGGTCACGCTCACCATCGTGGAGCGCAGCATCCGCATCGGCGAGGAGGTACGCGTGACCGACCGGCTGCCGATGAAGCTGTCGCTGTTCGACCGGCGCACCGGGTTCGTACCGCTCAACATCGACGATCCGGGGCTCGGTGCCCTCGTCGTGCACTCCTCGCCGCTACTGGACGCGCTCATCGCGCTGTTCGACAGCATCTGGAGCCGGGCGACCGCGCTGCGCCCGGGCGCCACGGGCTGGGTCGCCGACGGGATCGACGAGCGCTCCCGTCAGGTACTCAACCTGATGTCGGCCGGCCTCAAGGACGAGTCGATCGCCCGAGCGCTGAACATGAGCCGCCGCACGGTACAGAAGCACGTGACGAACACCATGACCCTGCTCGGCGCGCGTACCCGGTTCCAAGCCGCGTTGCTCGCCCGCGAGCGGGGCTGGATCGGGGAACCCGGTTGACGCCGGTGAGGTATCCGTTCGTGCCGAGGTCCAACCGGTTCCTGCGCCCCGGCCAGTACTGGGCGATCCCGCTGCGGGACGGGCGGGTCGCCTGCGGCCGGGTCATGCGGGTACCCGCGTTCGGGCCGACGGATCGGGTGGGGGCACGACCACGTGATGCGCCGGGCGAAGGAGGAGGTGCAAGCGGGTAGGACCGCGGCGGGAGGGAACGCGGCGGCAGCGATCGTGCCGCACTGCTCGGACGCGCGGGAGCTGCCCTTCGACGACGGCGTGTTCGACGCCGTCTACCTGGTAACCGCGCTCGGGGAGATACCGGAGCCGGCCCGGGTGCTCAGCGCGGCGGCGCGGGTACTGAAGCCGGGCGGGCGGCTGGTGGTCGGCGACATCAGCGGCATGACAGAGCACGCCTCCAACCTGCGGATCGCCGACATGACGGTGGTTGACAGCAGCGAGTTCGCTCTGGCAGTGTCGGCGCCGACCACGCGCTGGGGCGCGGGCACACTGCATGAGGGAATGACGCCAGTGATCCGGGTAGGCCGAGCGGCCGCCTGAACTCTGCCGCGCGACCGGACGACCGTCGCGCTGGCCGAATCACCGTTGGGGCGGTCCGACAATTTCTCGCCCAGTTCTCTCATGTCTCGAGGTTCACGTTGAACATGGATGTCCGCATCCAGCAGTCCGTCGTCGCCAACCTGTCCAGCCGGCCCGCCCCCACCGAGGTGGGGCCGTTCGTGATCGGGCTGGATCCTGGCACTACCAGTCCCAACATCAACTACGCGACGCCGCGTCCCGGCGCTGCCATACGGCGGCCGATGTCACCGCCCTGGTGGCCGCCTTCCGTGCGGCCGACCGCAGACCCCGCCTGGAGTACGTCACCAGTTGCGCACCTGGTCTGGAGGCCATGCTGGTCGCCACCGGGTTCACGGTGGAAGCGCGGCACACCTACCTGGTCTGCCTGCCCGACACGCTGAAGACGCCACCGACGCCTGGCGGTTTCGGCCTGAGCGAACCGGCCACCGAAATTCAGCGTGCTGCCTTGGTGAGCGCGCAGAACAACGCCTTCGGCGGCGAGCCGGTGCCATCCGAGGCGGATGTGGCTCGGCTTCGGCGCCTACAGACCGCTGGCGGTGTCGCCGTCATGGCCGTCACCGACAACGGCACATGCGCCGGAGGCGGTCAGGCGGTTCCGCCGAATGACGCGGTGAGCGAGGTGGCCGGCATCGCCGTGCGCACGCCCTACCGCCGCCAAGGGCTCGCGAGCGCTATCACCGCCGGAATAACCCGGCGGCTGTTCGCCACCGGCGCGGAGATCGCTTGGTTGGAAGCCTCCGGCGAGGACTCCTGGCGGGTGTACGAGCGGGTCGGCTACCGCCCCGCCGGTCAACGGCTCTACATCGCCGTGAACTGAGGTCCAACACAGAGGCCCGGGCCGAGGTTCACGACCAAGGCCCGGGCCGCAGCCTGCCGGCGCGTTCAGCGTTCGACTGGACAACGATGTGGACCGCGTCGATGTGGACCGCCTGCATGGTGCGCCAGGTCTGCCGTTCCGCCGGACTGACCGACACCGGCGTGGACGTGGGCGTCCGAGTCGACGCCATCAACGGCTCGATTCCAAACACGTTGCAGGCCGAACAGGACACATTCAAGCGGATGGCGATCCGCGACAACGTCGTGCCCTGGAAGGGCGAGGCATACCAACGCACCACGCACGTCTCAGCACCGGAATTGAGGAAGGACCTCACCGGCATGGTGCGCACCCTATTCGGCCAGCTATTTAATGCGGTCCACAGGCCTCGGCTCGGTCGTTCCGTAGCCCAGCTGCACCGACAAGGCGATCACGGAACATAGCGATGACCTATCTGCTCAGTCCCATGCGACGGGCCACGGCGGTGTCGCGCCGCCGACTGTCCAGCGCGCTACGCGACCTGGAACGCTTGGACGAGGCGGTCGTGGAGTTCGCGATCCAGCCGGTCTACGCGGCAACTGCTGGGCCCTCAGCAGCCCGTCCGCCCTGCAGGAGCGGGCCTACCTATCGACCTCACGGCCACCGGCCGTGCCGCTGACCGTCGACAACGATCACCGACAGGCGCCGAACGCTCATCGCGGCAAGTGCGGGCGTTATGCGGAAACGGGCATGCGGACACGCACCGGGTCACGCCGGGCCGCGGCCGACTCGGGCGCACAAACCGTGCCCCCGAGTCGGCGCGACTATCGGCAGCCTGTTACCGGCGGCCGGGTTTGACATTCACTTCTGCTTCTTTTGTCAGGCGGGTATGAACTGCCATTGCTGGTTGGTGCCGCCGTTGGTGGTCCATTGCACGACCTGTGCGCCGTCGCTGGTGGAGGCCGCGTAGACGTCGGCTGCGAGTGCGCTGCTGCGGTTGATGATGGTGTAGTAGCCGTCGCCGGTGGGTCGTAGGTACCACTGCTGGTTGGTGCCGCCGTTGGCTGTCCATTGCTGCAGTTGCAGGCCTTGTGTGCTGCTGCCGGCGTTGACGTCGAGCGCCTTTCCGGAGGTGGTGTAGCGCAGGGTGTAGGTGTCTTGTGTGGTGCTGATCGTCCAGGTGGGGGTGCCGCTCTGCTGGACGGTTTTGGCGCCGTCGGCGGTGGAGTTGCCGGCGATGGCGAGGGGTTTGCCGCTGTTGCGGTTGACGATGCGGTAGGTGCCCGGTGCGGGCCCGGTGCCACCGCTGCCAGCGAGGTTCAAGTACTCGACCGCGTCGGTGAAGACCGGGCTGCCGGACTTCGTGGTCGACAGTTGCAGGTACACGAGGCTACCGGTGGCCGGGGCGGTGAAGGTCACCGGTTGGGTGATCCGGGAGCCGAGCGGGACGGTCAGGGTGCTGCTGCCGGACGCGACGACGGTGCCGGTCGGGCTGTCGAGCCGGGCGGTCCAGGTGAAGCCGACCGCGGTGTTGGTGAAGTCGTCGTTGAAGACGGTGATGTTGCGGGTCACCGTGGCGTTGCGGGCGTAGCTGGGCACGGCCTGCGGCAGTGGGAAGGTGCCGTTGGAGTCCGAGGCGCCGGAGGCTGACCAGTACGGGAGGTCGACCGCGGCGACCGGGTTGAACGCCGCCTGGACGCGCTGGATCTGCGGGTTGCTCCACGGGTCGGGGAGGTTGTCGGCGCCGTAGATGGGGTGGCCGCCCTCCTCCGGGGTGAAGTCGGTGGACCGCACGCCGGGCACGACGCTGGCCCAGGCCGACAGCAGGGTGTACGGGCGCAGGTCGCTGGCGTTCTTGCCGCGCTTGGCCAGGGTTGCCGTGGCGAACCACATGAAGCCCTGCTTGTTGTTGCAGGCCGGCCAGATGAACTCGCCCTCGCCGTCGGGCCGCCCGTTCACGCTGACCAGGCCCTCCCCGTACCTGCCGAAGCCGTCGACGTAGTGCGGGATCACCGCGAAGTTGGCGTACGTCATCCCGGGATACAGGCTGACATTGTTGCCGACGCCCACCTCGACAATGACCGGCCGGGTGCCGTCGGCGCCGTTCATCGCCGTGTACAGGTCCTTCTCGAACTGTTCGGAATCCTGGCCGCTCTGGTTCGGCTCGTTGTTCTGACTCCAGCGGATGACCGCGGGGTGGTTGCGGTCGCGCAGGACCAGCGCACGGGCGTGGTTGACCATGTTGTCGTGCCCGGCGATCCAATCCTGCCCGGACTGGGAGCCGCGGATCGCGACCTCGTCGATGACCATCAGGCCCATCTCGTCGGCGACATCCAGCATGTACGGGCTCGCGGGCTCCTGGTGGACGCGGATCACGTTGTAGTTGAGGCGCTGGTTAGTTGTCCACCGTCTGGGGCCAGCCGCCGTTGCCGGACGACGGCGGCCGGAAGCCGGGCAGGGTGTCGTACGCGTCGCCCTTCCCGCCGTTGTCGATCCGGTCGTAGTCGGCGCCCTGGAGGTTGTCGCCGCGGAAGTTCACGCGCACGCCGTTGAGGTAGTAGTACTCGCCGTTCTGGGTGGCCTCGCGGAACCCGAAGCGGTACGTGGCGTCGCTGGTGTGCCCGTCGTCGGCGACGGCATGCACCGCCAGCCCGTGCAGCTGCGCCCGGTACCCCGACCGGTACGGCACGTTGGGCCACCAGTACGAGGTGCTGTCGAGGTTCCACGCGACCGGCCCGACGGTCACGGTCGCGGTCGAGTGGGCCGCCACGGTGACCGTACGGCTGGGCAGGTCCGGGTAGCTGAAAGCCGTTCCGTTGTTGGACGACAGTGAGCCGGTCAACGTCACCGACCGGGAACTGGCCGACGTGTTACGCACCGACACGTCGTAGCTCAACGTCTTGTTCGCCACCGACGTGCGCACGAATGTGTCGCTGACGTACACCGCCGGGTACACCCGCAGGAACGCCGAACGGTAGATCCCCTGGGGGACCGCCTCGGACCACTCGGCGGCGTCGGGCACCAGGTACCGGCCGTTGGATGCCTTCAACGCGCCGCGGCCCTTCACGTTCACCGTGATCGTGTGGGTGGTGCCGGGTGCTGCGTATGCGCTGATGTCGAAGTTCGACGGGGTGAACGCCGTGGTCTGGGTGGCGACCGCGCGGCCGTCGACCGACAGTGTGGCCTGGTGGTTGACGGCGCCGAACTCGATCCAGGTCGACTGTGGCTGCCCCGAGTCGGGCACGGTGATGCTGCGGGAGTACACCGCCTCGTTCACGTCGGTGAAGCCCTGCTTGTACCAGCCGCCGCCGGGCACCGCGATCGTGGTCGCCGCCCGGCCCGCGGGCGTGAAGGTCCACGTCCCGCTGAGGTCGACCGAGGCGATCGCGGCGTTCCCGGCCGCGACACCGTCGGCACCGGCGGCCGCCACGCCCCCCGTCGCGGCCAGGGCCGGCCCGTGGGCCGCCAGGGTCAGGCCGCCGAGGACCACGGCTGCGGCCAGCCCCCCGGCGGCAGCCGGCAACCAGCCGCGCCGGCGGACGTTCGAACGAAGCATGCCAACCTCCTGTGACTCTCCGACAGCTCCGCAACACCGGGTCAGGGCACAGTCTCAAGGCCGATGCCCGAACCGTTTCGACAAATCTGTCGGCGTCGCCGTCCACCCGGAAGGGCGGTTACGGCCCGGATACATAGGTATGCATTAATGGGCATATCGAGCGTGAAGTCAAGGTTTCAAAACCGTTACTTTCCTGCTCCTGATGCGTCGCAGGCTCCGAGTGGCCGCCGATGATTACGACCCTTCCGGAGGAGTAAGTTTCGCGCTCAGGCATTCCGTGTCGCCGACCTACCGACGCGGCGCCGATCAAGTAGCGAACCGATTCGCCCCTGCGGCGCCCAGCTGCGTGACACGTCGAAGGCGTGGACCGCCCTGCGATCCTCGGCGAAGTCGGCGGGCGGCCCGGCCGACCTGTTCGGTTCGAGAGTGGGGTTGGGGTGTTGAAAAGGAACATGCTGCGCCAGCGCCGCGGGCGGGTGGCGGGCTCTTGACCGCAAGCGTCTGATTGCGTAGACATGATAGCGCAGTCAAAGTAAACCTGGCAGCGCAGTCATACAGGACCGTGGCCGACCCGGTTCCCGCTGGTCGACTACCGCCGGTCAATGGCTCGTTCGACGCGGCCGCCGCGCCCGGAGGCCCGGTGGAGGCGCTGGTCGACTTCGCGATCGGGGCGGCGCCGGCGACGAAGCCCTCACCCGCAAGGGATGGTGGACCCAACCGGTGCGGGTCCGCCAGGGTTATCCGATCCACAGTTCCCGTGGCGGCGTCAACGCCTCGAGTTCGTCCCACAGTGCCGTGGGGATCGCATGGTTCAGCAGTGCCGCGGTCTCGGCCACCCGGGCCGGCGTGGAGATGCCCACGACCGTGGAGTCGATGCGTGGATCCCTCGTCGAGAACTGCAGGGCGGCCGCGGCCAGCGGCACGCCGTACCGCTGGCAGGCGGCCTGCATCGCGTTCGCGGTGCCGCCCATCGATATGTCGCCCAACCCGTAGGCGTACCTTGGTTGCGTCCCGGGCCCTTTCGCGAGCATGCCGCCGCCGTAGGGTGCCGCGTTGATGACGCCCATGCCGCGCGACCCGGCCGCGCCGATCACGGCCTCCGCGGAGCGGTCGAGCAGGGTGTACCGGTTGTGGGTCAGGAGCACGTCGAACGCTCCCGTTGCGACGTACTTCGCCATCTCGGCCAGGTTGCCGCCGGCAACTCCGATGTACGAGGCGAGGCCCCGATCGCGCAGTTCGACCAGCGCCTCCACCGGACCTCCGGGCGCGGCGGCCGCGTCGAACGGCATCACCTCGGGGTCGTGCAGGTGCAACAACTCGAAGTGGTCGAGCCCCAGGCGCTCGAGACTCTCCTCGGCGGAGCGGCGAACCCGCGCGCCGGAGTAGTCGCCGGTCCGCCGATCGCCATCGACCTTGGTCGCGAGGACAAATCCAGGCGGCAGCCCGCCGCGGCGCCGGATGGCCTCGCCGATCCGCCGCTCGCTGTCGCCGTCGGAGTAGGCGTTGGAAGTGTCCAGGAAGTTGAACGGACCGTCGAAGACGGCCTCCACGGCGGCGACGGCCTGCTCGGCGCTGACCTCGTAGCCGTAGAGGTGCGGCATGCTGCCCAGCGGACTGCCGCCGACGCAGACCGAGGTGACCTCGAGGCCGGTCGATCCAAGGTTTCGAGTATTCGTCCAGGAACCTGTCATGGCTGTGGCCTTCCGTTCCGGCGTCGGCGAACCGGAACGTATCACCAGGGGCCGAAAGTTGATCTAAACTCGGGGGCTGTTGCCGGGGTCGCGGCGGCCGGAACGATCTGCGGCGGTGGATGATAGACCTCGCACGGCTCCCCCGATCACCGCTTCGCCAGCGTTACGGGCGGGTTACGGGCGCTTGACGGCGAGCGTCTGGTTGCGTAGACATGACAGCGCAGTCATACAGGACTGTGGCCGACGACGGGAGAGGCCGTGACGCGACTGGCGAGGCCGGGTGGAAGCGCTCCGACGCCGCGCAGCGTGGACGTCGCGCGGCTGGCCGGCGTCTCCCAGAAGACGGTGTCCAGGGTCCTCAACGACGAGCCGTATGTCTCGGCCGACGTGCGCCGGCGGGTCCTGGACGCCGCCGAGGAGCTCGGCTACCGGCGCAACCAGGCGGCCCGGGCGCTGGCCTCCGGGCGGACCCGGTCGATCGGCGTGGTGACGCTCGGCAGCGCCTTGTACGGGCCGGCGTCGCTGCTCGTGGGCATCGAGCGGGCGGTCCGGGAGGTGGGCTACACGCTGCGGGTGGCCGCCACGATCGAGGGCGACCCGGGCGGCATCGCGGGCGCCCTGGCGTCGCTGCTGGACCAGGGCGTGGACGGCGTCGTCATCTCCGAGCCGATCGACGAGGGCGTCGGCCTCATCAGCGTCGACGTGCCGGTCCTGGTCCTCGGCGCGCCGCCCACCTTCGCCGCGCCGCAGGTGGTGACCGCCAGAGTCGGCGCGGGCCTGCTCGCGCGGGCCGCGACCGAGCATCTGCTGCAGTTGGGGCACGCGACCGTCCATCACCTGGCCGGCCCGCAGCGGTGGTATTCGGCACGGGACCGTGTCGCCGGCTGGCGCGAGGCGCTGCGAGCCCACGGCGCGGACGAGCCGCCGGTCGTCGAGGGCGACTGGTCGGCCGCGTCCGGCTACGCGGCGGGCCGGGAACTGGCCGGCGACGGCACCGTGACCGCGGTGTTCGCCGCGAACGACGACATGGCGATCGGTTTCATCCGCGCGCAGCTCGAGGCCGGGCGCCGGGTGCCCGAGGACATCAGCGTCGTCGGGTTCGACGACATCCCGGTCGCCGCCTACGTCACTCCCCCGCTCACCACCGTGCGGCAGCCGTTCGACGAGGTCGCGCGGCAGGGCCTCGCGCGGCTGGTACACGTCATCGAGAAGCCGGACGTCGAGCTTCCACCGGCGGCCGACCAACCGGTCGAGCTCGTCGTCCGCGCCTCGACGGCGCCACCACCGCCCCGGCCGATCCCGGGACGTGGCCGCCGAGCGATCCCCCACGCCCACGGTGGCCCGCACGGTCGGCCCGCCGGCAGCGAAGTCCCATCCACCCAGCCCTGATCAGCGTCGATCTGTCCACCTACGGCGGCACGTCACCCGAGGCCCGCACCGGCCGCCGCTGACGAGCGGCGGTAGCACCCGCGCGGACGCGCACCTCTCTCGATACCCCCTGTCCCCAGCACGCCGTTGCCCGGCGCGCCGGTACCCCCTGCCCTTTGACGGGAGTTCACCATGGCCACATCGTCCCCACAGATCCCGGTAAGCCGCCGAACCTTGCTCGCCTCGGCCGGAGCGGTGTCGTTGAGTGCCGCGCTGGCCGCGTGCGGCGACGACGGCAAGGGCGGCGGTACCTCCGCCACCACGGCGGTGAGCCAGGCCGACATCGACAAGGCGATGTCAACCGCGACCGAGCTGACGTTCTGGACCTGGGTTCCGGACATCGCGCAAGAGGTGGCGCTGTTCGAGCAGAAGTACCCGGCCGTCAAGGTCAAGGTGGTCAACGCCGGTCAGGGCGCCCCGGAGTACACCAAGCTGCGCACGGCCTTACAGGCCGGCACCGGTGCTCCCGACGTGGCGCAGATCGAGTTCCAGTACATCCCGACCTTCACCATCACCGACAGCCTGCTGGACCTGCGCCCGTACGGCGCGGCGGCGCTGAAGGACAAGTTCGTGGACTGGACGTGGGCGCAGGTCAGCGGGCCCAACGGCGAGGTCTGGGCGATCCCGCAGGACACCGGTCCGATGGGCATGCTGTACCGCCAGGACATCTTCGACCAGTACGGCATTCAGGTCCCGAAGACCTGGGACGAGTTCGCCGCCGCGGCCCGCAAGCTCCATGCCGCCAACCCGGAGGTCTACCTGACCAACTTCTCGTCGAGTCAGCCCGCCGCCTGGCACGGGCTGCTGTGGCAGGCGGGCGGCAAGCCCTACGTGAAGTCCGGCAAGAGCACCATCGCCATCCACGTCAACGACGCGCCGTCCAAGAAGCTCGCCGCGTACTGGGGCGGGCTGGCCAAGGAGGGCGTCGTCGGGATCGAGCCGGACTTCACCGATCCGTGGTTTGCCGCGCTCAACAGCGGCAAGTACGCCACCTGGCTCACCGCGGCCTGGGGACCGGTCTTCCTCTCCGGCTCGGCGAAGTCCACCTCGGGCAAGTGGCGCGCTGCCCCACTGCCGCAGTGGGACGCGTCCATGCCGCAGTCGGGCAACTGGGGCGGTTCGACGAGCGCGGTCATCAAGTCGACCAAGAACCCGATCGCGGCGGCGGTGTTCGCCCAGTTCCTCAACACCGACCCGGACAGCGCCAGGCTGTTCGCCACCAAGCAGTTCTTCTTCCCGGCGACGAAGGCGCTGCTCGCCGACCCCGCCTACGTCGGTGACACTCCCGCCTTCTACGGCGGCCAGAAGGTCAACGAGGTCTTCGCCGGGATCAGCAGCACCGTCAACACCGCGTTCCAGTGGCCCCCGTTCCTCGACCGGGTGGAGGCGGACTTCAAAGAGACCGTCGGCAAGTCCCTCACCGATAAGACCGACGCCGTCACCGCGCTCGACGAGTGGCAGACCCGGATCACCACCTTCGCCAAGGGCCAGGGCTTCACCGTCCAGTAGCAGCCGGCGGGTTCCGCGGCCGGCGCCGGCCGCGGCACCCGGCACCCTCGACCGAAAGGCCCGACGATGACTGCCATCACCGCACGGTCTTCCCGGCGCACGGCCGGGCCGCTGTTCGTCGCCCCGTTCCTGCTGCTGTTCGTGCTGCTCTTCCTCGCCCCGCTCGGCTACGCCGCCTACCTGAGCCTCTTCGAGCACAAGCTCATCGGAGGCACGACGTTCGTCGGGCTGGACAACTACGTCACCGCCGTCAAGGACCCGCAGCTGATCCACGGCGTGCTACGGGTCGCGACCTTCTTCCTGATCCAGGTGCCGGTGATGCTAGTCCTGGCGCTGCTCTTCGCGCTCGCGCTGGACAGCGGCCTGGTGCGGCTGGCGCGCGTGGTCCGGCTGGGCATCTTCGTGCCCTACGCCGTACCGAGTGTGGTCGCCTCGCTCATGTGGGGCTACCTCTACGGGCCGGACTACGGCCCGTTCGCCCAGCTGAGCAAGGCGTTGCACGTGCCGGTCCCGCACTTCCTCAGCAGCGGCTGGATGCTCGGCAGCCTGGGGAACATCGTGACGTGGGAGTTCGTCGGGTACAACATGATCATTCTCTACGCCGCACTGCGCGCCATACCGCACGAGCTCTACGAGGCGGCGGCGGTCGACGGCGCCGGCGCGTGGCGGATCGCCTGGTCCATCAAGCTTCCCGCGCTGCGGCCGGCGCTCATGCTCACCCTGGTGTTCTCGGTCATCGGCAGCTTCCAGCTGTTCAACGAGCCGAACCTGCTGCAGCGCCTCGCCCCCGCGGTCATCGACAGTGCCTACACCGCCAACCTGTACGCCTACTCCCTCGCCTTCATCAGCCAGCAGATCAACTATGCGGCCGCGGTGTCCTTCCTCCTCGGGCTGGTCATCGTCATCGTCTCCTACGCCGTCCTGCTCACCGTGAACCGCAGGAGGACCTCATGACCACCACCGCCCCGGCCGCTCCGACCGCCGCGGCGACCGGCCGGGCACGCACCGCCACGCGGCGCCGCTGGCCGGCCAGGCGGCGCAGCACCCCGCTGACCATCGCCATGTTCGCCGCCCTGGCGTACTTCCTGCTGCCGCTGTTCTGGTTGGCGGTGGCCTCGACGAAGAGCACGCAGGACCTGTTCAGCACGTTCGGGCTGTGGTTCTCCCGGTCACCACAACTGCTGTCGAACATCCGGGCGACGCTGACCCACGACCACGGGGTCTTCCTGCACTGGATGCTCAACACCATGCTGTACGCGGTCGTCAGCGCGGTCGGGGCCGCGCTGCTGGCGGCCGCCGCCGGGTACGGGTTCGCCAAGTTCCGGTTCCGTGGCGACCGCGCCGGATTCAACCTGGTGCTCGGCGCCATCATGGTGCCGACCACCGCCTTGGCGATACCGACGTACCTGCTGTTCGCGAAGGTCGGCCTGGTCAACACGCCCTGGGCCGTGATCCTGCCCTCGCTGGTCAGCCCCTTCGGCCTGTACCTCATGCGCATCTATGCGCAGGACGCCGTCCCGGACAGTCTCATCGAGGCCGCCCGCCTCGACGGTGCCGGCGAGGCCCAGATCTTCGTCCGGATCGCCCTGCGGCTGCTGGCTCCCGGGCTGGTGACCGTGGTGCTCTTCACCCTCGTCACGACCTGGAACAATTACTTCCTCCCGCTCATCATGCTCAGCGACCCCAGCCTGTACCCGATCACCGTCGGCCTCTCCTCCTGGGCCTCCCAGACCGCAGGGGGCGGATCCGGCGCGAACAGCGAGACGGTCGTGCTCGTGGTGACCGGATCCATGCTCTCGATCGTCCCGCTCGTCACGGCCTTCCTGCTGCTGCAGCGGTACTGGCAGAGCGAGCTGGCCACCGGCAGCGTCAAGCAATGACCGACCGCTCCACCTCGGAGGTTCCCCCCATGGCGGTGCTCCCCGCCCGCGTCCTGTTCGGCGCCGCGTACTACGTCGAGTACCAGCCCTACGAACGGCTCAAGACCGACCTCGACCTGATGGTCGACGCCCGCTTCACCGTCATCCGGGTCGGCGAGTCGGTCTGGTCGACCTGGGAACCGGAGAACGGACGGTTCAACCTCGAGTGGCTCCAGCCGGTGCTCGACGGTTCACACGAACGCGGCATCTCCGTCATCCTCGGCACGCCCACCTACGCCGTGCCGCCGTGGCTCGCCCGGCAGTACCCGGAGATCGCCGGCGAGCGGGCCACCGGGCAGCGCATCGGATGGGGCGCGCGGCAGGAGGTCGACTTCACCCACCCGGGCTTCCGGTTCCACGCCGAGCGGGTCATCCGGCAGATCGTCGGCCGGTACGCCGGCCACCCCGCGGTCATCGGGTTCCAGGTGGACAACGAACCCGGCAACGAACTGCTGCACAACCACGGCGTCTTCCAGCGATTCGTGGACCACCTGCGCACCACCTACGGCGACGTCGAGACCCTCAACCGCGAATGGGGCCTGGTCTACTGGTCCCACCGCCTCTCCACCTGGGCGGACCTGTGGACCCCGGACGGCAACGCCCAGCCCCAGTACGACGTCGCCTGGCGGGCGTTCCAGGCCCGCCAGACGACCGAGTTCATCGGCTGGCAGGCCGGCATCGTCCGGGAGTACGCGCGCGGCGACCAGTTCGTCACCACGTGCATCTCCTACGGCCGGCCCGCGGTGCACGACGACGAGCTGACCGAACACCTCGACGTCGCCGCCGGCAACCCGTACTACGTCATGCAGGACGCCCTGGCGCTGCCGGACCGCGACCACGACGACGTCGAACAGCACTGGAAGACCACCGGGGTGTGGGCGCTGTACCAGACCGCGGACCGGATGTTCTCGTCGCGCCAGGCGCCGTTCCTGGTCACCGAGACCAACGCCATGTCCATCGGCATGCCGTGGGACAACCGGTCGGCGTACGACGGCCAGTGGCGGCAGGCGGCCTGGGCGCTCGTCGCGCGCGGGGCGCAGATGATCGAGTACTGGCACTGGCACACGCTGCACTTCGGCGCGGAGACCTACTGGGGCGGGATCCTTCCGCACAGCGGCCGGCCGGGCCGCACGTACGCGGAGCTGTCCCGCCTCGGCGCGGAACTGGACGCCGCCGGCGCGCTCGTCGCCGCCCTCGAACCCGACGCCGACATCACGATGGTCTACTCGATGCCGAGCAAGTGGCTCATGCAGAAGTACCCGCCGCTGTCGGCCGCGGACGGTGGACCGGACGCCGCGGCGTACCACGGCATCTTCGATCCCTTCTATCGCGGCGCATTCGACGCCGGCCGGCAGGTGCGCATCGTCCACGCCGCGCAGTTGCACGACCCGAGCGGTGAGCGGGCCGGCCCGACGCCGGAGTCGGCCGCGCGACGGCATCCGGTCCTGGTCGTCGCGGCGCTGTACGTCGCCGACGACGCGACGCTCGACTGGCTCGCCGACTACGCGGCCGCCGGCGGCCACCTCGTGCTCGGCCCGCGGACCGGCTACGCCGACCACGAGGCCCGCGCGCGACACGAGCCGGCGCCCGGACGGCTCGTCGAGGCCGCCGGAGTCCGCTACGAGGAGTTCAGCAACCTGGTGCGCGACGTCCCGGTCCGTGCCGCCCCGGGCCGGCCGCTCGACCTGCCGGAGCGGGCGGCGGCGACGCGCTGGGCCGACGGCCTCACCGTCGTGGACGCCGAGGTGCTCGTCGAGTACCACGATCCGCACTTCGGCCGCTGGCCGGCGGTCACCACCCGCCGCCACGGCGCGGGCCGGGTCACCTGCGTCGGCACGGTACCCGGACGCGACCTCGCCCAGGCCCTCGCCGCATGGCTCGCGCCGGTGCCGACCGGCGGATGGCACCGCCTCCCGGCCTCCGTCACGGCCACCACCGCCACCTCCCCGGACGGGCGCCGGGTCCACGTCGTGCACAACTGGAGCTGGGAACCCGTCGCGGTCGAGGCGCCGGTGCCGCTGACCGACGCCCTGACCGGTGCCACGGTCGCGCCGGGCACGGCGGTGCACCTCGGCGCGTGGGACGTGCGCGTCTTCGCGTCGGCCGGAACCGAAGCTTCTGGCTGACACCGCACCTGGCGGGACGAGCGCGTGCCGCCTACCAGGCCGCGAAGACCGATCTGCTGGCACGCCTGAACGCCGCCCAACCATCCCGCGAGGACTGACATGATCGAGAAACTGCAAGCCAACTACGGCTTCCACCGCATGCCGTTCGGCCGGGACCTGGCACCAGGCATGCTTCTGATCGGGGTCCGCGGCATCCACGAGGAGATCGGCGGCGCGTTCGGTCAAGCCCCCTCGCACCTGAGCTCCCGGTTGATCACCCAGACCGGCAAAGCCCTGCTCGCCGAACGCGAGGAACGCAGCCGCACCCCGTCCTCGTCCTCGACTAGGCGCACCTGCTGACCGACGAACAGCTCGAAACGATCCGGATGCTGACCAACCAGGGCATGGGCCAGGACTCCCCACTGGCCTGCCTGCTCGTCGGGCAGCCGACCCTGCGCCGGACCATGAAGCTCGCCGTCCTGGCCGCGCTGGAGCAACGGACCGCGTTGCGTTACACCATGCCCGGCATGACCGCGACTGAGACTGGCAGCTACATCGCACACCACGTCAAGCTCGTCGGCCGCCCCGACCAACTCTTCACCGAGGACGCGCTGAACAACGTTTGCGACGTTCGTCGTTGACCCTGAGCCGGCGGTAGGGCGGCGTGACACCGTGCATCGAAGTCGAGCGTTATGGGCGCCGTCCGGTTGCGAACCTAAACGCCCCGAGCGCCGAATCGGTCGCGCGCTCGGTCTGCGGTCTGGTTCGCATCACGACGGTGTCGAGTAGGTGCGATCGGGGCACCGATGAGAAATGGCGCCGGCAGTCGTCTAGATATGGATCGGTGAACGCGGGGCGCGCATCAAGGGAGAGCAACGAGATGAGACCACTTCGATACTCGATCAACGTCACGCTCGATGGCTGCTGCCATCACGAGGCAGGGCTCCCGCCGGACGAGGAGTCGATGCGCCACTGGACCGCTGAGATGGAACGAGCCGATGCCCTGCTGTTCGGCCGGGTGACCTACGAGATGATGGAGTCGGCGTGGCGGAAGCCGGCCACGGGCACGTGGCCTGACTGGATGGGTGAGTGGCAGATCCCATTCGCCGAGACCATCGACCGGGCGAAGAAGTACGTCGTGTCGAGCACGCTGAGCGGGGTCGATTGGAATGCCGAGCTGGTGCGAGGCGACTTGGGGCAAGCGGTTCAGCAGCTCAAGCAGGAGCCAGGCGAGGGCCTGTGGGTGGGCGGCGTGACGCTCCCCCTGGCGTTGGCAGAACTGGGACTGATCGACGAGTACGAGTTCCTTGTGCAGCCGGTCCTTGCCGGACACGGGCCGACGTTGCTCGCCGGTCTGCGCGAGCGCATCCAGCTCGAGCTCGTGCACCGCCATGCGTTCCGGTCGGGGGCGATCGCCCTGCGATACCGACCCACGCGAGCTCCGGATTGACGTGATCTGTCCTGGCACGTTGGCCGCTGCCATGCGACGGAACGACGGCTCGGGGTCGCGTTGCCCCGCGCCGGCCGTGCCCCCGAACGCGCGGACATATCGACAGGAGACATCGCCCCGAGGTGCCGGTAGCGGACGGGGCAAACGTTGCCTGACGTGGCACTAGTGTCCTGCGCCGGAAATTCGTCGGCAAAATCGGGCGAGTGATTCCAGGATCTCTTCTGCGGTTTTAGTCCAGATGAACGGTCGTGGATCGCTGTTCCAAGTGGCGATCCACGACCGGATGTCCGCCTCGAGTGACTGGACGCTGGTATGCGTGGATCGTGTCGAGCAGGTGGGTGAAGCGGGTGCAATCGTTGACATTGCCGCCGGTGAGCACGAAGCCCAAGGCTCGTCCGGCACCGTCACAGACCAGGTGGATCTTTGTGGTCAGTCCACCTCGGGATCGTCCGATGGCGTGAGCCGGTTCCGGCCCGCTGTCCGGTTCGCCGAGTTTTCGCCGCCCCCTTTGCCGCCGCCGGCGGTGTGCTGATGCGCTCGCACGATCGTCGAGTCCACCGACACCAGCCAGTCGATATCCCCGGCCGCGTCAGCGTCGGCGTGCATCCCGGCCAGCATCCGCGCGAACGTCCCGTCCAGCGCCCACCGCCGGAACCGGGTATACACCGACTGCCACGACCCGTACCGGTCCGGCACATCACGCCACGGCGCACCCGAGCGCACCTTCCACACAATCCCGTTGAGGACCCGCCGGTCGTCCTGCCGCGGCCGGCCACCCGTCACAGCCGACGGCAAATACGACGACAACAACTCCCACTCAACATCCGTGAGCTCATACCGACGGATTGGGCTTCCCCCCGGGATGTGGACACCGGGTTATGCCGCGATCTGTTGCAGGGTAGTCGATGTGAACCGGGACGGCTACCGCGCCCTGCAACGATTCGCGCGCCGCTTTCCACAGGCGACCTGGGCCATCGAAGGCGCCGCAGGTCTCGGCGCGCCGCTGCGCGACCGGCTCGCCGCCGACGGCGTCGAGGCCCTGGACGTGCCGGCGAAACTGGCCCGCCGGGTGCGGATGCTGTCCACCGGCCACGGCCGCAAGACCGACGAAGCCGACGCTCTGTCAGTGGGCATCGCCGCGCTGACCGCGACCCGCCTCAACAGCACCCAGACCGACGAGACCATCACCGCGCTGCGGGCCCTCACCGAGCACCGCGACGACCTCGTCCGCGCCAGGACGCAGACCGTCAACCGGCTCCACGCACTCCTCGCGCACCTTGTCCCGGCCGGCGTGGCACGAAACCTCACCGCCGATGCCGCCGCCGCAGCGCTGGCCACCGTGCGTCCTCGCGCGGTCCTGGCCCGGACCCTGCCACAGCTCGCCGTCGAGCTCCTCACCGAACTACGCCGCCTCGACCGGCGCATCGCCAGCGCCACAGAGACCGTCGCCGCAGCGGTCGCCGCGTCCGGCAGCACCCTGACCGATCTTTACGGCATCGGCGATCTCCTCGCCGCGAAGATCCTGTCCCGCACCGGCGCTATCTCGCGGTTCCGCTCACCCGCAGCGTTCGCGTCGTTTGCGGGCGTCGCACCGATCGAAGTGTCATCCGGCGACGTGCAACGCCACCGGCTATCCCGCGCAGGCGACCGGCAACTCAACTACGCCCTGCACGTCATGGCGATCACCCAGATCCGACGCGACACCGCCGGCCGCGTCTACTACCAGGGCAAACGCGCCGCAGGGAAGAGTCACAAGGAAGCGCTGCGCTGCCTGAAACGCCGACTCGCAGACGTCCTCTACCGAACCATGATCAGAGACACGGAAACCTCTCTGTCGCCGACCACTTGACACAGAGAGGTGCCGTTAAGTTGACAGACCCGGGTCACGCGGCAGGTCCTGGCGCGCCGTGACGGCCACCGCCGGTGATGCCGCACCGCCGGCGTGCCGCGGGTGCTTGCTTCGACGCCGAGACCACGCCGTCGACCGCGGGAATCGCCGCGTTCTCCGCGCCGGTACCGCGGATGCCCGGCAGGACGTCGCCCGCCGGCCGGCGGTAGGTCTCCGGCGCCACATCGCCGCGCGCGGCCGGCGCAAACCGCACGGCCGGGCCGCGACCGCCGAGGGACTCGGCGGTCTCATTGAGGTTGAGCCGTTCTCACGGAGGTGAGCCATTCATCGGTTCTTCTCATGCAATGAGCCACCGAGGGGCCGCCAGGTGCTCCAGGGGGCGAGAGAATGCCGAGTGGGGCCCGTTGAGGAACATCGGAAGGGAAACTGGCGCTGAAACCTCGTCGGGTGCCGGGACGGTCGGGGCGACACCGGCTCCCCCGATCAGCTGATGGCGATCACTACTCGGCGAGCCATCGCACGTCGCGGATCACCTCCGAGACGCCGGCCGGGTCCAGGGCGGTGATGTCGCCGCGAATGTGATTCAGGTGCTGGGGGGCGTCCGGCTCCTGCCAGTGGTAGCCCGGCCCGAACCCGAGCTCGATCGTGACGTCACCGGGCCAGTCGCGCAGCAGTGAGCTGTGGCCGTCGCCGAAGCGCCAGCCGCGGGCGGTCAGCGCGTACAGCTTGCGGCCCTCGACCTCGCGGCCGACGGCGGCGTCCAGGTCCAGATCGGTGATCTCGAACAGCTCCCGGCCGACTTGCGGGAACGGCTGGATGATCACGTAGTCGGCGAAGATCTCCGCCCAGGCCGCCCGGTCGGCGGCGAAGTGCCACGGGTGCGCCACGCCGATCGTCGCGGCTGGGTCGAGCGTCCAGGTCTTGTCGTCGAGGTCGGCGAAGGTGCGGTCCTCGGCCGCGCGGAAGGCGGTTACCGCCCGGCCCTGCTCGTCGAAGGCGGCCCACAGCAGCCGACGCGTCACCTGCCAGTGCAGCGGGTGCTCGACGAAGAATCGCTGGAAGTTCGCGCCGGTCCAGCGCCGGCCCGAGCCCATCGCCTCTTCGAGGGCCCGGGTGCGTTCCCCGGCGATGGTCTTGACGTCCTTCTTCAGCTCGGTGAATCGGCGCTGGGCGGCCGGCGCGAGCTCGGCGTCGTCCGCGGCGGCCGGGCGGGGCAGCCGGGCGAGGCGGGCGCCCTTCTGGTCGGTGATGGCCGGCTGAAACTGCTCGTCGAAGCCGACGGTGAACCGGCGCGGACCGTAGTCGAGCACCACGCGCCCGTCGGCGTCGAGGCCGAGGTCGGGCACGATGCGGTCGGCGAGTTCTTCGGGCCGCACGCGGCGGGCCGCGGCCACGTCGTTGAGGCGTTCCTCGGCGAACCGCCGGAACCCGGCGGTCTTGGCCTTGCGGGCCAGCCGGCCGAGCTGGGTGAGCCCGAGGTCGGTGCCGATCGCGGCGAGCACGTCCATGCCGGTACGGACCCGCATGCTCGAGGTCGCCCAGGCCGGGAAGAGCGCGACCAGCGGCGGCACGGTGCTGTCGTCGCCGAGCACGGCGAGCGCCACCATCGCCAGGTTGCTCTTCGCTGGGTACTGCGCGGCCTGCCACTGCTCGAAGACGGCCCATGCGAAGGCGGCGAGGCTGCCCGGCTCGCAGGCCGTGCGTACCTCACTGATCTCCGGATGCGGCTCGGCGATCTTCGACACGGCGAGCAGCGCGCACAGGTTGCGTACCGCGTCGGAGGCCAGCGAGTCGCCACCGGTCGTGCGCACCGCGGGCAGGGTCGGCAGGACCAGCCACTCCGGCAGGTCGGGAACCCGCATCGGCTTGCCGTCGGCACGCCGCGGCGGCCCGGCCAGAACCGGCGGCGTCGCAGCCGAGTGGTCCGCCGCGGGTGACTGCTCCACCGGGCCGATGATCGCCTCCACCCGCGCCCGCGGGTCGCCGTCGAGTGACGGCAGGGTGTCGGCGACCGCCTGCGGATAGGCGAGCACGTGATTGCGCAGCAGCTCGGCGACGGCTTCGTCGGTGGCCCTGGCGGCCAGCACCCGCAGCGCCAGCCGCGGGTCGCGCTTGGCCGCGGTCAGCAGCGCCGGCCGGAAGTACTTGCGCTCGACGCGGTCCACGACCAGCCCCAGCGCCTCCTCGGTCGGGATCGAGGCCAGCGCGGTGATCGCCCGTTTCACCTCGTCAGAGCTGTCGAGCTCGTCCTTTTTCCAGCTCTTGTCGTAGGCGTCCAGTACCGTCGCCCAGGCCGCGCCGATCCCCGCGCCGCCGCCGGCCACGATCTGCTCGGCCCGTGCCCGCGCCGGGGCCGGCAGTCGGTCCGCGACGGCCGGCAGCAGCCGCGGATCGGCCAGCACGTGCAGGCCCAGCACGGCGGTATACAGCGGGCCCTCCCGCTCCGCCTCCAGCTCGGTGAGGACGCGCAGCGTCCGCACCGGGAAGCGGGTCAGCGCCTTCGTCTTCAGCACCAGGCCGGGGCGCCGCCGCGACCCCTCGAGGGTCTCCCGCAGCATCAGCCGGAACGCGTCGTCGGTGGGGACCTCGGCGAGCAGTTGGACGGCGTCCGCGTTGAGCCGCTCCCGGTGGCTCCACCGGTCGTCGTGGAGCCTGAACACGCCGCGGTAGAAGGGGTCGCCCAGGACGGCGATGGCCGCATCCGGCCCGATGCCGTCGAGGATGGTGCCCACCACACCGCGGTCCTTGTACCCGAGGAGGCTGTCGTTAATGTTGCCGCGAAGCTGGTTCAGATGCTCGATCGTGCTGGCCGCGGCGACCAGGATCCCGCTCAGGTTCCGGTGATCGCCCCAGCTGAAGTCCTCCCCGCGGTCCGGTGCGCCCGGCCAGCCGGCCGCGGTCGCCGCGCAGTCCTCGTCGACCCAGGCGATCTGCGTCGGCACCAGGTATGACGTCAGGATCCGCCCGACCGGCGACGTACGGTACCCGGCCAGGATCTCGCAGGCCCGTTCGTACTCGTCGTCAGGGGCGGCCGTCAGCAGGGCCCGCAGCGCGCGCGCCACCCGCGTCAGGTCCTGCAGGTCGTCGCCGCGCCACAGCCGCTCGTAGTTCTTCTCCGGGGCCGGGTCGATCACCCACAGCGCGCCGTCGGCGACCAGCCGGCTCATCTCCCCGGTGGCCCGGACCGCGAACTCGAGCCCGAACTGGTGCACCCACGCATGCACCAGCCGCCGGCCCATCTCGTGGATGCGGGCGCCGACCAGCAGGGCGGCCACGGCGGCCGCCCGGGGGTCCGGCTCGTCGCCGGGACCACCGGGCGCCCGCCAGCTGTCCAGGTGACCCTCCCCGGCCGCGAGCAGCTCCGGGTCGAAGATCACCGTCCGCTCCCGGACCCTTTGCATGGTCTTCACGACGTCCGGGTCCGTCAGCCAGGTGCGCAACTCGTCGACGGCGTCGGCGGAAACCTCCTGGCCGGGCACGGTCAGCCCGCTCCGGCGGGGACGCAGGCCGTCACGCCACGCCTCGGGCAGCGTCCAGGAAGCCTCGTCCGGCAGCACGAACTTACGCATCGGCTTCTCCCCAGGTCGATCTTCAACGCTGGGAAGGCTAGCCGACCGGTACGACAAGAAATCGAGGATGGGTTCTCCCGCTACCGTCCAGGTGATGGCTGCCGCCTGCCCGAAGGGCGATGGCAGCATGGTGCTGTGCCGGCATAGCGGATGCTCGTCACGCCAACTCGGCCCAAGATGCGCAGCTGCAGGCGGCGAACCTATTTGAGGCGGAACTGCGCCATGCGGGCACGGGTGCCTCGGCATCACCCGTCGGAGCAATTAGGTCCGGTGGATCTCGATGACGGACGCCGGGCAGCGGGTCGCGACCTCGTGCACCGCCTCCTCGTGCTCCTCGGCCGGGTGCTCGGCGAGCAGGACGACCACGCCGTCGTCGTCGCGCTGGTCGAACACCGCGGCGGCGACCAGCGCGCAGACCCCGGACCCGATGCACTTGTCCGCGTTCACCTCGACCCTAGCCCCGCCGGGCCGGCCCGACCTGGACGCAGTTCCTCACCACCCAGGCCAAGGGCATCCTGGCCTGCGACTTCCTACACGTGGACACGATCGGGTTGACCCGGATCTACGTATTGTTCCTGATGGAGGTCGATACGAGGCGGGTCCACGTCCTTGGCGCCACGACGAACCCGACCGGTGTGCGGGTCGCCCAGCAGGCCCGCAACCTGATAATGGAACTCGGAGAACGGGCCGAGCAGTTCCGATGCTTGATCCGCGACCGGGACACCAAGTACACCGCCGTGTTCGACCAGGTGTTCACCGCCGAGGGCATCAAGATCGTGCGGACGCCACCCCGGGCGCCGCGGGCGAACGCCTACGCCGAACGATGGGTGCGTACGGTGCGCCGCGAGTGCCTGGACCGGATCCTGATCTACAACCCGCGGCACCTGCTCACCACCCTGACGGAATACGTCGCGCACTACAACGAACACCGACTACATCAGGGACGCGACCAGCGCCCGCCAGCCCTCGAGACATTGCCGACACCGGTCACCGACCTCACCACGGTCCGGGTCCGCTGCCGGAAAGTCCTCAATGGACTGATAAACGAGTATTCGCAGGCAGCGTAGCCAAACCGGGTTTCCGGACGGTACAGGATGCGCGTACCCAGCTGGCGCACGCGCTGGAGGCGTTCGCGCAACTCGGAGCGCGACCTTGGGCGGCCCGCACCCATACCGAACTGGAGGCGACCGGACTGCCCGCGCCGGTGGCCACCGAGCGCACCGGCACCACGCTCACGCCGCAGGATCTCCAGATCGCCCGGCTCGCCGGACGCGGACTGTCCAACAAGGACATCGCCGCGCAGCTGTTCCTGAGCTCCAAGACGATCGCGTACCACCTGAACAAGGCGTACCCAAAGCCGAACTCGGCAGCCGTGGGGAGTTGGCCTCGCTCAATTTGTAAGGTTCCACGGCGCATCCGGCGCGACGCCGACCCACCGCGGCCCTCAGCGCCTGCCTGTCCTTTGCGGGACGCCGACCGGGCGTGACAGGATTTTGCACCTCGCATTCATGTTCCGACTGGATGAGATGAAGGGCAAGTGGCTGCGATTCACACCGCGACCGGCGCCATCGACAGCGCCGAGCTGGGCAGGACCCTCGCCCACGAGCACGTGTTCGTACTCGGGGCGGAGTACCAGCAGAACTATCACGACTGGGACGAGGACGCCCGCGCGGCCGAGGCGGGGCGTCGAGGCAGCGGCCGGACGCCGGGTTCTTCAGCGTGCCGTTGGCCTGGGGTTGCCATTGCTGCGAGGCGGCGGTGCCGCAGGTCCAGACCCGGACCGGGCTGCCGTCGGTGGTGCCGTTGGCGTCGAGGCATTTGCCGGCGTAGCCCCAGCTGGCGACGGTGCCGTTCGGTTGCAGCATCCAGGTCTGGTTCGCGTTGTGATCCAGCAGCCCGCAGGTCTGGTTGACCACGGACGAGCCGTCAGCCGCGGCGGTCGCGCCGGCGCAGCGGGCGTTCTGGGACAGCATGAGCTCGCCGCGGTTGGTCGGCA
This sequence comes from Dactylosporangium sp. McL0621, assembly GCF_049995355.1. Classification (NCBI taxonomy): domain Bacteria; kingdom Bacillati; phylum Actinomycetota; class Actinomycetes; order Micromonosporales; family Micromonosporaceae; genus Dactylosporangium; species Dactylosporangium sp. McL0621. The sequence continues at coordinate 4,936,318 of NZ_CP188259.1, read as the reverse complement.
TCCAGACCTGGCTCCAGGTGCCGGTGCAGTCCCACAAGTGCGGGACCGCGCCACCAAGGCCGCTGATGTTGTAGCTGTCGATGTCGAGGCAGCGCCCGGAGGCCGGGTTGCGCAGGGTGCCGTCGGGTTGGCGCATCCACCGCTGGTTCGTGGCCTGGGTGCAGGACCAGAGCCGGATGCTGGCGCCGTTGGCGGTGCCGTAGGCCTCGATGTCGAGGCACTTGCCGGTCGCGGTGTTCTGCAGATACTGCACGCCGGGGGACGGCGAGAACCGAAGCCACTGCTGCGAGGCGCTGCCGAAACACGGCGCGACTGTCAGCGGAGTCGGGTCCGCGGCGCCGCTGCCGTTCGCGGCGAGGGACTGCCCGCCTGCGGTGTTCGTGCCGCCGCCGGCCAGCCCGACCGCCATCTGCGAGCCGGCTTCGAGCGGCTCGATGGTGAACTCTGGCCGTTGCCCATAGAGGACCTGGGTGCCGTCGGTGTTCTTCTTCGCGTCGCCGGACATGCTCCGGTGGTAGATGGTCTTGGTGACGGTCTGGTGCTGCGGGTCGGTGCCCTGGGTGACGGTGACGGTCGGATAGCCGCGCCAGTCCGGCCACGCCCAATACCGCCGCACACCCGAAGGGCCGCAACCCGGGCGACGTAGCGGCCGGGCTGGGGTGTGGGATGCCGCCGCCGGGGCATCCCACACCCCCCCAGCTGTGTCACGCCCGCAGGAAGCGGGCCACCTCGAGGGCGATCGTCTTGGGCGCCTGGAGGTAGAGCAGGTGGTTGACGTCAGAGATGTCGGCATCGGCGCACTGCGGGAACCGCTGGTGGATGAGCTCGCGGCCGTCGTCGAAGAACGCCCCGCTGCGGGTCCCCAGGATCGACAGGACGGGCGCCCGCACCGCAGCGGCGCGCTGCGCGCTGAACGTCCAGTCCTCCAGCGACGGCCGCTCGGCGCGGTAGAAGAACTCGCCGTCGCGCAGGGCCTGTTCGAACGCGTCCGGGCCGATGGTCGCGAGGAGTTCCCGCCAGTGCTCGGCGTCTAGCCCGGTGAAAGTCGCAGTGACCGCGCCGGCCACGTCGCCGGCGCGGTAGCGGTCCATCACAGGCGCCATCTGCCCGAGGTACCGGTTCGAGCTGGGGACCTCCCGCAGCGTCGGCTCCACGAGGATCAGGCTGCGGACGCGGTCCGGCGCCGCGAGCGCCGCCTCGATCGCGACCGTCCCGCCGTAGGAGTAGCCCAGGATGTGGGCGGACGGCAGGCCGAGGGCGTCGAGCAGGCCCAGGACGTCGGCCGCGTGCTGCTCGATACTGACCGGCTCGCCCCGCCAGGGCTTGCCGTCGCGGCCGGTGCTGGCGCCCATCCCCCGCCGGTGGTAGCGCACGAGCGTCAGCCCGCGCACGTGCCGGTGCATTGCGGTTGCGAGGGGCCGGAGCCCATCGGCGAGGTTCGAGCCGTGGATGAGCAGGATCGGCTCCCCGTCACCGCTCACGTCGACCTCGATGTCGGCGTCGTCGATGCGCGTCGTCGGCATGGTCACTCACCCGGGAGCAGGCTGGCGACGACGTCGATGCGTTGGACCGTGGGCGGCCCGACGAACAGCTCCTCCCCCGCCCTGAGCAGCGCCTCCAGGTTGGCGTCGAGGTGAGCTTGGCGGTCCTCGTCGTTGGCGAACGCGTCAAAGATGGCGAACGTCGTCGGTGCGAGCCGGAGCCCGAACCACACGACCGCCTTGCCCTCCGCCCGGACGATCTCCACCACCGACTGCAACCGGGCCTCGAACTCGGCCGCCCTGTCCGGCTTGGCCTCGATGTGCACCAGCAGTCCTACGTTGACCATGTCAGCTCCCCGCACTTCTGTAGTGATCGTTCGAGAACGGAACGTACCACACTTCTGTAGTGATCGCTGTAGAATGGCGGCATGGCAATGGGGCGGCCCCGGTCGTTCGACCGCGACGAGGCGCTGGAGCGGGCGATGGCCGTGTTCTGGGAGCACGGCTACGACGCCACGTCGATCGCTATGCTCACCGCTGCGGTCGGCATTGGGGCGCCGAGCCTCTACGCCGCGTTCGGCGACAAGCGATCCCTGTTCCTGGAGGCCCTCGCGCGGTACATGCACACGTACGCGGCCTTCACCCAGCGCGCGCTGACCGACAAGCCCGACGCCCGCGCCGCCGTCGAACGGCTGCTGCGCGACGCCGCGGCCGCCTACACCAGGCTGGACCGACCACGCGGCTGCCTGCTCATCACCGCCGCCACCAACTGTTCGCCCCAGTCCGCCGATATCGCGGCCCACCTCCGCGAACAGCGAGCGGCCGGCGCCCGCGCACTCGAGGCCAAGATCGCCAGCGCCGCGCAAGCCGGGGAACTCCCAGCCGGGACCGACCCCGGCGCCCTGGCGACCTTCTACGGCGCCGTCCTGCAGGGCATGTCGGCCCAGGCCCGCGACGGCGCCACCACGGCCGACCTGCACCGCATCGCCGACCACGCGTTGCTCGCCTGGCCCGCCCCGGCGCGGTAGAGCCCTGCATCACATCCGCCGGTCGATCTGGCTCGCCGGTGCCGACGAGGTCGACTTTCCCAAGGCTGCGCAGGTATTTCGGCTGCTCCGTCAGCGCTTCGATCCGTGTCGGAGCGCGGATGGCCAAGGAGGTCGTGCACGGGATGACGAGCCCGTCGGCCGGCGACGCGCTCGCCGTGCTGACCCACGATCCCCGCCGGGTCACGTCGGCCCCAACCGACCAACCTCCCGCCCCAGGCCCCGGCCGCACCCACCTCGCCGTCCGGCAGCCTCGGACTGCACACCCAACCCCTACCGCTGGGTCGTCGGCGTCGCCGTACCCGTCACCGCCGCCGTCCGTGCCCCCAACGACCGCTACGCCCACCCCGTCGGCGCCGCCCACCTCATCGCCGTCCTCAGCCGCCTCCGCGACGGCTACCTCACCGGTCCCGACACCCCCACCACCCCGGTCGAACACCCCGCCGCCTGGAGCCTGCGCGAGCTACGGACCATCCGCACCGACCCTGTGCTTGCCGAAAACGTCATCCACGCTGGTCAGGACCGATGTCGGCCCACCAGGGGTCTTGGCCCGTCCGAGTGTGCCCGTCCTCATGCATGGCACGCCCATTGCGAGATAATGGTCCGCCGTGTTGCTACAACTGGCGTACCTCGGCGTGACGAACGCACTCGCGATCCTGCGCTTACTGGCGATGAGCGACCGGGACAAGGACGCTGAGATCCTCGCCCTGCGCCACCAGCTCATGGTGCTGCAACGCCAGTTGGGCAACGAGCGGGCGCCGTTCGACCCGAGCGATCGGGCGTTCCTGGCAGCACCGCTGCACCAACTGCCCATCGACGTGCTCCATCGACTGCGGCTCCTCGTCCGCCCCGACACCGTCCTGCGCTGGCACCGCGACCTCATCACCCGTCGCCATGCAGCCGCCTCCCGACCCAGGCGCCCCGGCCGGCCACGCACGCTACGGTCCATCCGTGTCCTGGTACTCCGCCCGGCGCGGGACAACCCCAGCTGCAGCTACCGACGTCTGCACGGCGAACTGCTCGTACCGGGAGTCAAGGCCGCCGCGTCCACGGTCTGGGCGATCCTCAACGAGGCCGGGACCGATCCGGCACCCCCAGCGGTCCTCCAGTACCTGGGCGGACTACCCCCACCGATCACCGATCCGAACCAGATAACCAGGCTCCACGTCCGACGACACGATCGACTCGGCGGCATCCTCCACGAGCACGAACATGCCGCTTCAACTGCCCGGATGAGATTTCGGCAAGCACAGGGCGGCAGCGCCGGGCCTGCTCCGTCCGGCGCCGCCGGGGGACCTCCGTCAGACTGGGATGTTCATTTTGTACGCGAAGCTGCCCGCGCCGACGCTGAAGACGGCGACGGATGCGCCGGACAGCTCGCCCGTGCTGGTGAACCGGTACTCGCCGAGGATGCCGTGGTAGGTCTTCGCGGCGAGGTAGTCGGCGACCTGCCGGCGAGTGGTGGCGCCCTTGCCGATCGCGTCGAGCAGGAAGTTCGCGCTGTCGTAGGAGCTGGCGATGTACCACTCGGGGCCGATGCCGGGCGAAAGCTGCATCTTGTCGCGGAAGTTGCCGTCGGGCGCGGGTAGGCAGGTGCATGCCAGGAAGATGTCGCCCTTGGTGGCGGCCACGCCGCTGGCGAAGGTCCGGTCGAACAGGTCTCCGTTGGCGACGATCGGGCCGGCGAAGCCCGCCTTGCGCACCGAGTTGACGAACGCGACCCCGTCGGCGAGTTGCCCGCTGAAGAACACCGCCTCGGCCTTGCTGCCGGCGATGGTAGTGGCGAGCGTAGCGAAGTTGTAGCCCGTGGGGAACTCGAAGCTGCCGGCGAGGTACGCCCCGGCCGCGGCGAGGGCGCCGGCGCGCAGGTCCTTTCCGGCGGCCCCCTGGTCGGTCACGACGTAGATCGACTGTTTGTGCTGCTGCTCGCCGAGGTACTTGACGGCGGCGGCGGCCACGCCCCTGTTCGTCGCGATCGAGCGGTGGAACATCTGCCAGTTGCGCCCGGACAGCTCGGTGCGGCTCGCGCTCGGGGTGATGAACGGCACCTGGGCCTCCTCCAGCTTCGGCCCCGCGGCGAGGACGTCCTCGGTGAAGATCGGGCCGACGACGCCGAGCACGTGGGCGTCGAGCTCGCCGGCGGCGAGGTTGACAGCGGCGGACCCGGCCGCGCTCTGTGTGTCGACGGGCATCAGCTCGACGCGGCAGCCGGGATGGGCCGTGCCGTACTCCTCGACCGCCACCCGCACAGCCTCCTTCGCGGCCGTGCCCTGCTCGGATTGGCTGCCGGTCAGGGGGCCGATGAAGGCGATCGCCGGGTTGCTGCACGGGACGCTGGCGCCTTTGCTGTTGCCGATGCCCCGCGCCAGGATCGCGACGGTTCCCGCCGCCCCGAGCACCGCCACGACGATCGCGATAGCGGCCCGCCGTCCACGGGCCGCCGGGCGCGGTGGCGGCCCTGCTACCGGGCCCGCCGGGGGCTGGGCGTAGTGGGCCGCGGGCGGGACCGTCGGGAAGGCCGACGGCGGGGTCCGGTCGGCGCCGAACTGCCCGGTTCCCGGGGAGACGGGCGCGGCCACCGGCGAGACGGGCCCCGGCGACACCGGCACGGCGGGGCTTGCCGACACGGGCGAAGATGCGGGCACCGGCGGGACCACGGTGACCGGACCGGTGACGGGGGCAGTGGCCGGGCCGGTGACGGGGAAGGTGGCTGGTGCGGCGACGACCGGGGCGTGCAGGCTGCCGCCGGCCACCGCCAGCTCGGGCTGCTCGAAAGCGGTCGGTGCGATGCCCAGTGCGCGGTGCAGCAGCGTCGCAGCGAGCGGGATCCGGCTCGACCCGCCGACCAGGAACACGCTCGCGAGCTCGTCCGGGGCGATGCCGGACACCCGCAGGGCGGTCCGGGTGGCCGCGACCGTCCGGTCGAGCACCGGCCGGGCCAGCTCCTCGAGCTGCTCGCGGCCCAGCGGCACGTCGGTCTCCAGCAGCGGCAGGTGGATGCTCGTCGTCGCCGACCGGGACAGCATCTCCTTCGCGTCGCGGACGTCCTGCCAGAGCTGGCGGTTGGCTCGCAGCTCGACCGGCCCGCCCGGCCGGCTCAGCCGCGCCCACGCCTCGGGCGCCCGTGACGAGTACACCGCGCCGAGGTAGCTCACGATCGCCGCGTCGATGTCCAGGCCGCCGGCGTCGGTGAGGCCCTCCTCGGCGAGCACCGTGAAGCCGTCGCCGGTGCGGCGCACCACGGAGGCGTCGAACGTGCCCGCCCCGAGGTCGTAGACCAGGACGCACCGGCCGGCGGGGATGTCGTTGCCGAGCTCGTGCACGAAGTACGACGCCGCCGCGACCGGCTCGGCGACGAGCGTGACGGCACCGAGCCCGGCCCGCTCGGCCGCCTCGAGCAGCACCGCGCGCCGCCGCGGCCCCCACCCCGCCGGGAAGGTCAGCACGACCGGCCCGGCACCGCCGGTGACCCGGGCGGCCTCCCCAGCGGCCCGGCGCAGGACGGCGGCGACCAGCTCGGTGACGGCGACCTCGCGGTCGCCCAGCAGCACCACGCCTTCGTCGATGTGCCGCTTAGGGTTGGGCTCCAGCCACTCGGGCCGGGACCGGCCCAGGTAGAGCGCGTCCCGCCCGGTCAACAACTGCCCGCCGGCATCGACACAGACCGCCGACGGAAGGACCGGCGTCTCCCCGAACAGGACCGGACCGACCCGCCCGCCCGCCCGGGCCACCATCGCGACCGTGCTGGACGTCCCGAAGTCGATGCCGAGCCATCGCCCATCGTGCATTCCGCAGACGATAGCCGTCTGCCTCACGTCGTCGGGACCGGCGTCGCCGTCGGGGCATCCGCCGGGGCTGGTTCACGGATCCGCAGCAGGCGGAGAGCGACCGTCACGTCCTACTCATCCGGGTCTCACTGTTCGGCGACCGAACACGCGTTGCGGGAGGAGTTCGCGACGGCCCAGCGCAGAGCCCGGGGTCCGCTGGTCCTGCTCAGCCCGACCACGACGCTGGGAAATCCGGCGGCGGCGAGGTTGTTGCACCGCGCGGACCGAGAGCGCCTGTGGGATCTGATCGCCCCGGTGCTCACTGGCGGGGCGCCGGCTGCCCGGGGGCTGCGCTTGGTCGACGGTTCGTCGCTCGGTATTCGGTGGAAGCCGGTCGGGGACCGCGACCGGGTGGCCGGTGTGCTGGTCTGGCTGCGGCCGGTGTCGGCTGGCCCGGTCGTGGGCGAGGCGATGCCGCCGTCGGGGCTGGTGAGCCTGACCGCGGTGGAGCGTGCGGTGGCCGAGCTTGTGGCTGAGGGGTTGACCAATCGTGTGGTGGCGCAGCGGCTAGGGCTGTCGGCGTCGACCGTGCAGTCGTGCCTTCGCCGGGTCTTTGTCAAACTCGGGGTCCGGTCGCGGGTGCAGTTGGCCCGGACGCTCGAGCGCTTCGCGGCGAAGGCGCGGATGTTCGCCGCTCTCGACGAGGTCAAGTGCCGTATCGAGCGTGACCTGCAGGATGGGGTGCAGCAGCGGCTGGCCGGGCTGGGTCTGTCGCTGGGCCTGGCACGTGCTTCGGTTGCGCCCGAGCGTGCCGAGCTCGCCGACGATCTTGCCAAGATCGCTCATGGGCTGGTTGAGGCGACGGAGAGTCTCCGGGAGATTCACCGGGGTGTCTATCCGGCGACCATTGCCGGCAGGGGTCTGCGGCCGGCGATCCAGGCGTTGGCTCGCCGCTCACCAATACCGGTGCAGCTCGATCTGAAGGTCGGCGGGAGGCTCCCGCACTCGGTCGAGGTCAGTGTGTACTACCTCGTCTGTGAGGCGTTGGCGTACGTGGCCAAGCACACGAAGGCCAGTGTCGTCGACGTCTGCGTCGCGTCGTCGGGCGCCGGTCAACTACCTTCCGCATTTCGGTGCTGACGGCCTCTCCGCTGAGGTCGATAGCAACGTGTACGTCGCGGTGCGCGACACGCAGGGGCCGGGCATCCGTGTGTACGACCCGCAGGGGCACGAGTTGGCCCGCATCCCGACCGGCAACCTGCTTCCCACGAGAGCGGTGTTCGGCACCGGCCACGAGGCGAACGTCCTGTATGTCACGCCCGGCAAGGGGCTCTACCGCATCGTGCTCAACAACCGCGGCTACCAACTGCCGGCGGCTGAGCAAGGAGGAACGACGACCAGTGCGGCCGCGGTGTCCGGTCGGGCGTGGTGGCGGTTGGCGGCGGCTGTACCCGTCACAAGATGGCCTCGTCGAGGGGGAGGCACACCTCCAGGTGAGTGCCGCAGCCGGGCGGACTGTCCAGCGTCAGCGTGCCGCCCAGGGCCTCCACCCGGTCGGTCAGGCCGATGAGGCCCGAGCCGTGCCGGAGGTCCGCGCCGCCGACGCCGCGACCGACGCCCCACGATGATTGGTCGGCCACTGGTCGAAAAAGGTCGCGCTGGTTTGGTGCCGGGCACGGAACGTACCTCCGCGGCGTGAGCCGCCCACGCGTACGCGGACGCCGAGGCAACCTGTGCTCACGATCCCCTCGCGACGACGTGGCACCGTTGCCGGTACTGTCGGCGGTGGCCGCTGGGCCGTCGTGGTAACGGGCTCAGCCGGCGGTCTCGCGGCAGGGCTCAGCACGTTCGCCGCGGAGGGCCCTGCGCGGTGCATGTCATGATCGCGTCACGCGGCGTAGCGACGATGGCGGGACGCTCGATCCGGGTGTCGGGTCGGGCGCCCCGCGCTGGCCGTGCTGGCCTGCCGCGTAGTGGCTACGTCGGGTTCTGTGGCAGGTGGAGCAGGTCGGCAATCCTCGGCAGGATCGCTGTCGCGTCGCCGAGGTGGGCACTCAGGACCGTGTAGAGCAAGATCTGCTGGACCGCGGTGGGCGTGTCGGCGGTGCAGCGGATCATCCAGGTGGGGTCGCCGTCGTCGTTGCGGTACGCGAGTCGCGCCTCGTGGCGCGTATGGTCGATGCTGGCGAGGATGGGCGTAGGTGGTGATGCCGTCGACGGTGTCACCGGCGACGTAGTCGAATTCGTCCAGTTCCCGCGTCAGAGCCTCGAACAGGTCGTCGGTGCCCGCCGTTCCGTTCGTGCCGGCGAGGTAGGTCTACATGCAACTCCTTCCGGTCGTCGATGCAGGCAAGCATCGGTCGCGACGAATGGAGCGAGCACTTCGCCGAATGAGCAAGTCGGTCAGCGCGGCCCGGTGGCGCACCGTCCGGACCACGACAGGCCGGTGCGTGCCCCCCGTGCCGGGATCGGCGAGCGTGCCGCAGCAGCCCTTGAACGCGGGCGTGGCGCGCGGCGAGGGCGGCAAGGCGCTCGGTACGCACGGGCCTGTACGGCAGGGCATGGTGCATGCGGATCTCACGGCAGTCCAGCAGTACCATGTTCACCGTGAACGCCTGCGGGATTCCATCCCTGGTGATGCGGTCGAGGATGGCTTCGGCGAGCGTGGGGCAGGCATGGGCGCCGTCGCGGCGGCCGGCGCTCCTGAGCCCCTGCGGCGTTGACGAGCCGGGCTAACCTACTCGTCATGTTCGATAAGCGCCGGGGTCTGCTGCTTGTCATCCGCGTTGTAGTAGTAAGCGCCCTCATTGCTGGGTACGTCGTGTTGGTTTCGCATCCAGACCACGCCGCCGCCATTCAGGCCATCACGGCCCTGCTGGCCCTGGCCGTTCCGGCCGTGCCTTGGCTGCGGCATCACTTTCGGCACAGGCCGGAGCCTTCCCCGACGCTAGCCGACCGCGCCGTCGACCAGCTAGCCAAGGCCGTGCGGGCACGCGCCGAATCCGAAGTGGAGCAGCGCGGGCTGCACTTTCCGACGCCCATTCCGCTGCGCTGGGAGTGGTCGAATCGCAGGCTCGGCTCATCAAAGGACGTCGCGGTGAGCCAGGTTTGGACGGCGCAACGCACGGCTGCGTTGCCTGGGCTGAGCAAAGCCGGGCCGGGCGAGGTCGACAGCGGGGATCTGGCGGATCTGCTCCAGGTCTACGGCGCCGTGGACTCGGGGCGGGTGGTGCTGCTCGGCGACGCCGGGGCGGGCAAGACCAGCGCCGCGCTGCTGCTTGTGCTCAGCGCGCTGGCCCACCGCGACAGCCTGCTCGATCCGGTCGACCGGACCCGCACGCCGGTGCCGGTGATACTGGGGCTTCATGACTGGAACCCGGGCGAGCAGGACCCCCTGTCCTGGGCCGCATCCCGGTTGCTTCGCGACTATCCCTTTCTGCGTGCGGCGGAGTTCGGACCGGGCGTGGTCCAAGAGCTGCTGGCTGCCGGCCGCGTCGCCCTCATCCTGGACAGCCTCGACGCTGTGCCGCAGCGGCTGCGCCCGGCCGTCCTGCAAAAGCTGAACGCGCTGACGGCGCAGCGAATCGTGCTACTCAGCCGCGGCGACGAGATGGGCGACGCGGCCGCCAGCCGGGGAATCCTATTCGGAGCGGCGACCCTAGAGCTCAAGCCAGCCGCGGCGACACAGGCCGCCGACTATCTGGAAAGCTGCCAGGCCGGCCCCCCGCGGCCCACCTGGCAACGGCTGCTTCGGCGCCTGCGCGCCGGATCTCACGACGGCCTCAGCCAGGCCCTGGAAAACCCCTTGATGCTCAGCCTGGTTCGCGACCTTTACGGACGCGAAGACCAGCTCGGCGAACTGCTCAACTCACGCCGCCGGCGCAACCGCAGAGCAGCCGAAGACTACCTGCTCGACACCATCCTGCCCAACGCCTACGGCCAGGATCCCGACACCGACGGCCCGCCGCCGCGGTACACCGTCGACCAGGCACGCCGCTGGCTCGGCCGGCTCGCCTGCCGGCTCGGCGAGACCGACGATCGCGACCTGGCCTGGTGGCGCCTCCCCCGCTGGTTACCCAACCTCGTCCAGCTCGCCATGACGCTCACCATCTCGGGGCTGATCGGCACCATCATCGCAGGGTCGATCGGCATGATCGTCAGCGGCGACCCCTCCCCGATAGCGTCGGGCATCGTCTTCGGGCTGCTTTTCGGCATGCCCACCGGTCTGCTCACGCACCGAGGCGGCGACCTGATGTTCGGCAGGACCTCGGACGAGCCTCGCGCGTGGGCCTTCAACCGACTGCGCTCGCTGGCCACCCCGAGTGCCATCCTGGGGTGGCTGTTCCTGGCCGGTGCGCAGTTCGCCCTCACGCGGCTGCGGTTCACCTACCTTCCGGTGCCCGGCGAGGATATACCCAGCCCGATCCACACGCTGGTGACCGCCTCGGCCCTCACCCTGGCGCTGATGCTCGCGTTTGCGGGGGCCAGGCCCACCGGCACCGACGTGAGCACCGTGGATCCGTCGACCTGCTGGAAGCGCGATCTCGGCTGCGGCTTGCTGGTCGGGGCAGTGATAGGGCTGGGCGGGATCCTCATCACCGGCGTACCCTCGGCGCGCGAGCTCGCCTACCATCTGGCGTTCGGCCTGGGATTCGGCGTGACGATGTCTCGGGTGTGGCGGGCGTTTCTGGTCTTCATCTGGCTACGCGCCATCGGCGACGGTCCGCTGCGGATGATGCGCTTCCTCGAGGATGCCCGGGCCAAGCATGTCTTGCGCGCCGTCGGCCCGCGATACCAGTTCCGGCACACACGCCTGCAAGACCGCCTCGCCATGCAAGCGGCGCCCGATTAAATTGATTTGGCTGGGTAGGCGGCGGGAGTCTCACCCGCCGCTTCCCACAGATCCGTGCATAACAGTCTTCCGCTAGACGGCTCTTGTCGTTCTGGTCATCTGGCGGCCGGTTTCGCCCATGCCCCAGCGCGCACTCATTTGCCGCCGTTGGTGCGCGGGCGGCGACCAACGTACGTCACCAGCTGTGCTGCTCCAGTAGCGCGGCGCCTTCGACCCATTCGATTCGGTACTTCTTGGCTTGGTGCAGTCCCATGGCGGCGTCGATCGTCGGCCTTGCTTCCCGCGTGCTGCGATGTTGGGGTCGGCGCCTCGTTCCAGCAAGTGTTGCAGGACTCGGAAGCAGGTCGCGTGCTGTTCGGGCGTCCACGGCGTGGTCCCGGTGGACGCCGCGTACCAGAGCGCCGTGCGTCCGCTGCTGTCGACTGCGTTGAGTGGGCAGCCGGCAGTGAGAAGGCTGTCAACAACCTCCACCCGGGCATCGCCGCTGCCGACTCGGCCATGAGCCACTGCATGCAGTGGCGTGCTCCGGAATGTCGTGAGGGCTCCGGCGTCCGCGTCGCCGGCAACCAGCGCCGCGACGACCTCGGCATGGCCCATCCCCGCGGCGATATGCAACGGCGTGTACATCCGGGAGTCGCGGGCGTCCACGACAGTGCCCTCGGCGATCAACTGAGCGACCCGCTGCGCATCGCCCGCCTGGGCGGCAAGGTGCAGCGGGCCCCTTCGCAGCGCGTCCATGCCTGCACAGTAGTAATCGCCACGTGCCAGATCCTCCGCCGAGTGGATCGGCGGCAGTGCGCAGACCGCACATCTGCCGCCGAGCGCGTGCGGCCACGCGACCAGGCCTGGCCGTTGTTCATTATCGAGCTGGCCGCGGGCGTCGCAGCTGCAATGCCGTAGCGTCGGGTCGTACTTCGTCCACCGCTCCGCCTATGACGGTCCCCTGAGCAAGCGGGTCGTCCGGCTGCCCGACCCGACGGTGCTCGCCTGGTTCCAGCGGATGTGGAACCGCCCTGCGCCCCGCGAATGGATTCCGGCCGAACTGGGGCGCGTGTACGGGTTCGCCACGATATTCGAAGCGGTACATGACCATGCTCTACCGCAGCCGGGAACCACCGACGAGCTGCGGGCGCTGCTGCACGAGCATCTCTACGTCGAGGGCGCGCAAGCCCCGGATCCTTTTTACACGCCCGCCTTCGCCCATTAGCTGCATGGTCTGCAGGGCCGGACGTGCATGCACCGCGTCCAAGAGGGTAACCAAGCCTGCTGGAAGCCGAACGTCAAGCTCGTCGAGCGGATAAACGCGTTCATGGAGATGCTTCGCCAGCGTCGAGGGGATGTCGATCGAGGTGCGGCGGGTCACCGAGTTCGAGGACATCGAGCCCTAACTGACCAGGTAGCGCAGCGGCACATCCGGGCGGGGCCGCGCGTCCAGAGCGACGAGGACGTGCGGCCGTTCGGAGGAACACCGCGTGCTCTAGCGGGCCAGGCGGTCCAGCAGCTCGCCGAGCAGTGCGCGTTCGCCGGGGGTGAGGTCGCCCGGGTCGTTGTCGACCAGCGCACGCAACGTCAGTGCGGCGTTCGCACGGGTCGCGGGGGCGTCGGCGGAGGGCGTGTGCAGGACTCCGGCCAGCGCGGCCTCGCGGACGCGTTCGGACAGCCCGAAGTCCGGCTCGGGCTGGCTGATCAAGGTGAGCGTGATGCCGACGTTGGCGGCGAGCACCTGTTCGGCGGCGTCGGCCGCTGGCACCTTGAGCAGGCCCTGGGCGGCGGCGCCGGTGAACCGGTCGCGCAACGCGGCGTGCGCGGGAGCGGTGACGGCGCAGGGCTTTCCCGGCTCGGCGCGGCCGTAAAGCAGCCCGTAGAACGACGGGTGCTCCAGCCCGAACCGCACGTGCCTGTCCCAGCCCTCGCGCAGGTCGTCCAGCGGGTCGCCAGAGCTCTCGACCGCCGTGTACTGGGTGAAGCCGTGGTTCACCACGGCGTCGATCAGGCCCTGCTTGCTGCCGAAGTGGTGGTACAGCGTCGGGGCCTGCACCCCGGCGCTTTCGCACACCGCCCTCGTGGACACCGTGCCGCCGCGCTCCAGCATCTCTGCCGCGGCGAGCAGGAGTCGATCCCGCGCGTTCTGCATGCTTGCTATAGTAGCTTATATAGCGCTACATTGCTCGCTATAGCGAGAGGAGAAGTTCATGAGGACTTGGTTCATCACTGGTGGGACCCCCGGAGGGTTCGGCCTGGTCTATGCCGAGGCTGCACTGGAACAGGGCGACCAGGTGGTCGTGACCGCGCGTCGGCCCTCTGAACTGCAGGAATGGGCCGAACCGCACGGCGACCGTGTGCTGGTTCTCCAGCTCGACGTCACCGATGCCGACCAGGTGCGTGCGGCGGTCAAGACGGCAGAGGAGCGGTTCGGCGGGATCGACGTGCTCGTCAACAATGCGGGCCGTGGCTGGTTCGGCTCGGTCGAGGGGGCCCCTGACGAGACGATCCGCCGCACGTTCGACCTCAACCTGTTCGCCGTGGTCGAGGTGATGCGCGCGGTCCTGCCAGGTATGCGGGCACGCGGCGACGGCTGGATCGTGAACATGTCGTCGGTGGCAGGCCTCGTCGGCGCACAGGGGTTCGGCTACTACGCAGCGGCGAAGTTCGCGCTCGAAGGACTGTCGGAGACACTGCGCCAGGAAGTTGAGCCGTTCGGTGTGCGCGTGCTCGTCGTAGAGCCGGGAGCCTTCCGCACCAAGGCCTTCGCCGGCTTCCAGGACGAGCCCGTCAACGAGACCGTCGACGCCTACGTGCCGATGGTCGAGGGCGTCAAGGCGGCGTTCGTGGACCATAACGGCAAGCAAGCGGGTGACCCTGTTCGTGGAGTGCAGGCCGTGATCAGCGCGATGAACGCGTCCGTTCCGCCGCAACGGATCGTGCTCGGCAACTCTGGCTACGACGTCGTTGTTGCGATGCACGAGAACGCACTCGCGGAACTGCGCGCGAATGAGAAGCTCTCACGCAGTGCGGACTTCTAGGCCTGTCGCCAGAAGTTGTGTCTGTAACTCGCGGCAGTTGACCTTGCAGTGAACGTGAGGAGCCTTGCCGGGTGGGTTTGAGTTACCACACAGAACCGACCCGACGAAGCCTTCATCAGCGTGGGCACCGCGCATGTCTATGCCGACTTCACCCCTGGTCGGCACCTCGAGCTGGTCACCGCGCTGCACTGCCCTTGGCGGGTCGCCGTCCGCATCGTCATCTGGCTTGCTGAGGTGCTACAGGGACGTACCAGGACGCGCCCGCGTCCTGGCACCCGAGAAGACCGGAGAACAGAAATGGACTACATCACCCTTCCCAAGGCCGTTGAGAACTTCATTGCGGCCACCAACGCGCACGACGCGAACGCGTTGGCCGCAGTCTTCAGCGACGGGGCCACCGTGCGCGATGACGGGAAAACCTGGGCCGGCGAGGCCGAGATTCGCGAGTGGATCCAGGGGCACCTGATCAACCCCAAGATCGTGCTCACGCCGACCTCGTTCGCGGGCGACCGGCTGGTGGCCTCCGGGGACGGTGAGTTCCCCGGCGGGCCTCTGTCCTTTGCGTTCGTGTTCGGCATCAAGGACGACCAGGTCACCGACGTCGCGATCGACCCCGTCTGATTCGTCACCGGCCGGGGCGGCCCGAGGGCTGCCCCGGCCGGTGAACAGGGGAGCAGTCATGGGCACCATGAACGAACTGATCAACCATTGAGGATGCACCGTCGCTCACCAACGACGGGCGTCCCAAGCGCCGAGTGGTCGTCCGTCCGCCCGGCGCACAGACGGGCATCCTTCTTGCTCGGGCGGACGGGGAACGCCAAACCGCGGCGGTAGGGAGTCAGGTCGCGGGCCGAGCCGGATTCTTTCTCCGCGTCGATGACTTCGACGCCTCGTACCGGAGAATGTCCGCGGCCGGCGTCACGTTCGTACGAGAGCCGCGCGTCGAATCGTACGGCCGAGTCGCGGTCTTCCTCGACGTCGCCGGTAACCGGTGGGACCTCGGCCAGCAGCAGCTCGTGCAACTGCTGCCACACCCCGGCGCGGTTCCACTCCTCCAGACGTCGCCAGCACGTCATCCCGGACCGGAACCCGAGTTCCTGGGGTAGGAACTCCCACTGGATCCCGGTATGCAGCACGAACAGAATCCCGAACAGCACCTGCCGATCCGGTATCCGGTTCCGCCCGGGACGCCGCGGATCGCGTGGGACATGTCTGGGCAGCAACGGCTCGATCCGCTGCCACGACCCATCAGGCACGATCCACGACGGCTGCTGCTCACCACGCCGCACAGCTCAGCATGATAGACGATCGTCCACAAAGGACGCTACCGGACCATAGACCATCGTTGTTAGGAACTCTTAGCTGTCTTTACCTTCGGCGGGGGACGCTGGCTGTGGTGCGTGCTCGTCGCCGCTTGGAGTGAGCGTCTCCAGCGCATCGCGTAGGGCGGCGCGTGAGGTGATGCCGAGCTTCGGGAAGATCCGGTGCAGGTGGCCGCCGACGGTGCGGTGGGACAGGTGCAGCTGTTGGCCGATTTGCTTGTTGGTCAGGCCGGTGGCGGCCATCGTGGCGATCTGTCGTTCCTGCGCGGTGAGTGCGGCGCTGGTGTCCGGTCCGGTGATTGTGGTGATCCCGGTGGCGCGCAGTTCGTTGTGGGCGCGGGTTGCCCAGGGTCGGGCGCCGAGCCGGTCGAAGGTGCCCAGGGCGGCGCGGAGGTGCAGGCGGGCGCGGGTGGTATCCCGGGTGCGGCGGAGCCGTTGTCCGTAGGCGAGCTGGATGCGGGCCTGTTCGAAGGGCCACCGGTCGGCCTCGGGCAGGGACAGCGCGGCCTCGAACAGCGGGCCGGCCTGGTCGTCGTCGGCGGCCAGGGCTGCGGCCCCGGCGGTGATCAACGCTGTGTGAGTGGAGATACGGTCGATGCCGGCCTGTTGGGCGGCGGCAACGTGCGCGCGGGCCTGGTCCGTCCGCCCGGTGCGGACGGCTGCCTCGACCAGGTCCAGCAGTGTCCAGCGGCCCGGGAGGCCGGAGTTCGGCGCGTCGGCCGGGTTGACCCGCGACGCATGCGCATACGCCGCTTCGTAGTCACCCCGGCTTAACGCTATGAATGTGCGGGTGTGCCCGGCGGACTCTTCGGTCATCCCGACGCGGCGCGGCGCGGCCCAGGTCGTGATCTCGTCGAGGGTCCGGGCGAGCCCCAGGTTCCCGCGGGCGGCTGCGATGTATGTCAAATGCACTCGATGCTGACCCGAAAGAAGGTGGTAGCCGTGCGCCGCTGCCAGGTCGAGCCCCTCCTGCGTCAGGTCCTCGGCCTCGTCCCACTGCCCTCGGTGATACGAGTCGATGCAGAGCAGGAGCAACCCGGCAATGACCATGGTGATCGCTCCGCCGTCACGTTCCTGTTCGACCATGCGCCGGACCAGGTACCGGTAGTCGGACAGCGCATCTACCCCGACGGCCGCGTAGGCCAGCGGCACGACCTGCCAGGGCGCCGCGTCGGTGGGCAGAGCCGGGAAGGCGCGGGCGAGGGCGTCCCGGACCGTGTCAGCGGTGCGGGCGGGGTCCACGAAGGCGTCGTAGCACAGCTGAAACGGGGCTACCTCCTGGGAGGCGAACCGTGCCATCGCGGATTTGAGGAGTTCCCACGGCTCCGGCCGGGCGCCGTAGACGCCGACGAGCAGCAGCGTGAACAGGATCCCGTAGGAGTCCCAGTCGTCGGCTCTGGGGGCGTCGCCGACGTAGTCCAGCGCCCGGGCCAGCAACCGGTGGGCGGCATCCATATCGCCGTCGACAGCCGCGAGGAGGTGGGCCGTGACGGCGAAGACCAGTCCGGTCGGCGTGTCGGGCGCCTGTCCGGCGTCGGCCAACAACCGGGGCACCTGGTCGAATTGACCCGTCATATTGGCGAGGAAAGCGGCCTCGACCAGCCGCCGGCACCGATCGGCCGGATGCGGGCTGAGTTCACCGGCGCGTACCAGCGCGACCACCGCGGCGGACGCGCCGTGCCTCCGGTCGCAAACGGTCGCATTGTCCGACGATGGAGTCGCCGCGCTAGACGGGGCGCCGCGCTGCCACGCGGCCAGGGCGGCCTGGTCCAGCGCGCTCGCCACAACCTCGTCCGGTCCGGTCGCGGCCTCTGCCAGATGCCACGCCCGACGGGACGGGTCGTCGGTCAGGGCCGCGGCCAGGGCGCGGTGCGCCGCCCGGCGCTCACGCTGCGACGACAGTTGCACGATCGCCGAGCGGATCAGCGGATAGCGAAACGACACAACGCCGGCGTCCGCATCCACGCGGACCAGGTTCGCCTGGTCCGCCGGGGCGAGGTCGTCAACGTCCATGCGGCCTTGTGCGGCGGTTCGGATGGTGGCCAGACTGCCGTAGGCTTCCAGCGCGGCAAGCAGCAGGAGCTTTCGGGCCGGTGCGGGCAGCGCCCGCATCTGGGCGGCAAAGACTGCCTTGAGCCGTCTGTTCAGGGGCAGGAAAGCGGGTAGCGCGTCTTGGCCGCGGCGCTGCTGGTCGGTTAGCGATGCGGGTAGTTCCCGCAGCGCGAGCGGGTTGCCGGGCGCCTCGGCCAGCAACCGCTGGCGTACCTGAGGCGGCAGGTCCGGGTACTGCGCGTCCAACAGCGCCGCCGCCGGCTGTTCCGCCAGCGGCCCGATCTCGTGCTCGAGCAGCCCGACCTGGTCGAAAATGCCGTCAGCATCGGTGCGGGCGGCGGCGAGAAACATGATCGGGTCATCGCCGATGCGGCGAACGCTGAACCCCAGCACCGTGGCGCTGGCGCGGTCGATCCACGGCACGGCGTCGATCAGCACCAGGAGCGGGCGCTCGGCGGCCGCTTCGCGCAGCAAGGCCCGCACGGCCGTCGCGACGGCCAATGGGTCCGGCGACGATCCCGCCGTGAGACCAAGGATCTGGTGGAGAACGACGCGCTGATGACCGGCGAGCCGATCGACATGGTCACTCAGCGGGTAGATCAGCTGGTGCAACGCCGAGAAGCGGATCTCGGTCTCGAACTGCGCTCCGGAGGCGCGCAGCACCTGCATGCCGGCCGCCTCCGCCCGCGCCGCGGCCACATCCAGCAGCGCGGTCTTACCGACCCCGAGCTCGCCGCGCAAGAGCAGGCCTGGCCCGACGTCGCTGCGCCCGGCGAGCAATGCGTCGATCAACTCGAGCTCGTGGGTGCGGCCCAGCAGGTCGACTACAGGCTGTGATCCTGCCGGATGCCGGGTCTGGTGATGTGTGTATGCACCGATCGCCACGCGAGGATCCCTTGTTCTTGGCGCCTAGGACGCTGAGCAGCTATTGCGCTGCCTGCCGGTGCCGTGAACCGTCGTCCCGCGTCCCCGCAGGGAAGGCGGGACCGAAAACACCTTTACGTAGAGTCTGCCACTCTCCCTACCCAGAGTTGCGTGAGCTGCCTCAGCGAGCGTAATCAGTTAGGGAATGGGCACACCGCGCGCCATAGAGTGCGACTGCGCACTAACCCATGGGCTCATCGTGCCCGCCACTCGGTTCCGGCGGAAGAATGTCGGCCATGCCGGCTCCTCGAGCCGCTCGGTCACGCGGGCGGTGACCTCGTCGGGGGTTCCCGTGCCGTCGACGCTGACCAGGATGCCCCGCGCCGCGTAGCCGTCCACCACGGGCTGCGTCACCTCGTGGTAGAGCTTCAGGCGCCGGCGGATCACCCGCTCGGTGTCGTCGGCGCGGTGCTCGGCGGCGGCCCGGGCGAGCATCCGGCGTACCGCTTCCTCGTCGTCGACGCGCAGGTGCAGCGCGGCGTGGGCGGTCATCCCCAGCTCGGCCGCGACCCGGAACGCCGCGCGGGCCTGCGCCCGGGTGCGCGGGTAGCCGTCGAGGACGTACCCGACGCCGGCGGCCTTCGCGTCGGCCATCGCCTCGCCCACCATGTCCCGCACGATCGGGTCCGGCACCAGCGCGCCCGCGTCCATCCTGGCGCGCACGGCCTTGCCCAGCGGCGTGCCCCGCCGCACATGGTCGCGCAGCAGGTCGCCGGTGGCGATGTGCGGTACGCCGAAATGCGCGGCGATCCGGGCGGCCTGGGTGCCCTTCCCGGCCCCTGGTGGCGCGATCAACAACAGTCGCATAGTCGTCCCTTCTCCTGTGACGCGCACCGGATGCGGTGCCTTTTGAATCCTGCGGCGGCCCGCGCCAGCCGACATGCGTCAGATGACTTCTAAGGTGCGCACTACACCCCGCCCGGCGGATCCGCTCGGCCCCGTCGATCGGATCATCGCCGAGGCCGAAGTGACCCGGGCCACCTTGTGTCGGCACTTCCCCAGCATGGGCATGGTGCCGGTCGACGACCTTTTCGCCGCCCTGTCGGCCTCAGCCTGGAAGTGCCTTTCGGCCGGCACCGGTGCGCACGGTCCACGCATCTACCAGCGGGCTCTGACCCCGATCAGGGTTTCGTGGCAGCCCGGCTGCGGCGGCTACTGGGTCGTGGCCCGCCGCCACCCCACACCGGCGAGCTGCCCTACGGCCGAGCACCTCGGGGATCACCTCCCCGGCCCGGCGGATCACCACCGTGTCGCCGATGAGCATGCCCTTGCGCAAGGCCTCTTCCGCGTTGTGCAGGGTGGCCTGCCGGACGGTGACGTTGACGACGAACGCACGAAATCGACACGGCGCCTATCCCGAAATCGGGACGTCCGTGCAGGTCCGGCCGGGCCACCGATCAACAGTGACCGGCCGGAACCCGAGGTCTACTCGATGTCCGAGAACAGGCCCGTGATCTCGTGACATCCTGGCTCGACGACAGTATCCAGCACATCGACCCAGCACAGTGGACGCTGCGAGTCGGCCCGACCACATTCGACCTCACCGCCCTGCACGACCTTCCGCACGAGCGGTTCACCGCCGTGCTCGACTGCACCAGCGGCTGGTACACCGAACAGCAATGGGACGGCGTGCGGCTCAGCGTCCTGCTCGCCGCGGCGGGAGTACCCCGCAACGGCTGGCGCACCGTCGAGGCCCGCTCAGCAACCGGCTACAGTCGCTGGTTCGGCGCCGCCACGCTCACCAACGTCTGGCTGGTGACCGGCATCGCCGGCCGGCCATTGTCATACGGCCACGGCTTCCCTGCCCGCATCGTCGCACCCGGCCGCCGCGGCTTCTGGTGGGTCAAATGGGTCACGTCCATCCAGCCGTCAGCGCGACCGCCCTGGGCCCAGCCGGTGTTCCCACTCACCTGAGCCGGCCGCCCGGACCGTGGTCCCAGAGCAACCGCAAGAGCCGGCACATCCATCCGCTGCGTGGTCACCGCCGTTGGTACCTTTAGCCCGCCGTCCAGCGCGGCCGGATCGGGCAGCTCATCGGCGCGAACGGCAGCACCGGCAGGACCAGGCCGCTCCCGCCGGAACTCCAGCACCTTGAACCAGGCCGGCAGTTCATCGACCGGGACGGCGCTCAGCCGATGTGGCTGCGGTGTGACCTGCCAGTATGCAGCGAAATGCGTCATCGCCTGCTGCTCGAAGCTCACGCGCGTCTCACCTCCGAAGCCGCCCGACCGCGCCAACCCGAGGCGCCACCATGAGGCGGTGGTGGAACGGTACGCGACCCAAGCACCGCAGCTCGTCGCCGTCACGACGGTCGCCGCCTCACTCGCATAGCCGCAAGGGGGCCCGCCGCTTGCCGTTGAGCGGCCTCTTTCGCCGCAGCCGGGACGCTTCAATCGCGGGCATCCGGGACGGCCGCACGGCGTGTACCGTGCGCTCCCATGAGTTACGACCTGGCGTTCGTACGGAAAACCGCGGAGCAGTCATGGGATGAGGCACTGCAAGGCGACGACGACGCCTCCGCCGAGCTGCCGGACCATGAGACGTGGTCAGCCATCGTGGCGGACGCAAGGCGGGTACTGGGTGACGTCGCCATGCACCCGAGCGGCGGTTCTTATGCGATGGAGCACGAGCCCAGTGGCATCGAGCTGCACCTCTACTCCAACATCGCGACCATCACAGTGCCGTACTGGTACAAGGGAGCCGATGCCGAGACGGTCGTCCGCGCGATGTATGACCTTGGCCGCATCGTGGAGCGTCATACCGGGCTGACGGGCTATGACGTGCAGACCGAGTCCTCTCTGGAGGAGGCCGCGGCCCACCCGGAACTCGCTATGGCCAACTTCGACGACGTCGCTGCCTCCTTCGCTCGACGCGGGATCAGCAGCCCCAGCAACGACCGCCGACCAGCTGCGTAGTCGCACGCCCCGCCCGCTACCGTCCGTGGCCGGCTTTTGTGGTTCCTTTACGGCTTCGGCGCTTGATCACGTTTCCGGATCTGGCGCCCCTCTGTGTCAGGAGACGGCCAAGAGCGGTGTCATAGAGTGGGTTCTAGCAGGTCCGGGAAGTGGCTTGTCCGAAGTGCCGGCTGTCGGGATTGAGCTGGCCGCGCTGGATTGCAGAGTCGCTCCCGTTTGCCCTCCCGGGCCTGTCCTGGCTCGTTGGGCGTCGGTGACCATGCGCTGGTAGACGACGGTCCTGGCGGTGCGCAGGCCGCGCATCGGTCTGAGCCGGTGCTTGAGCTGGCTGTGATCCGCTTCGATGGGGTTGTTGGCGTACTGCTCGACGTGATGCCACGCCGAGGGAATCAACTCGTCGAGGACCGCGGGGTACACCGGCACGGCGTCAGTGATCACCTCGCTCGGGGTCACCTTCAACGTGGCCAACGCTCTCCGGAAGAACCGGCGGGCCGCGGCGGCGTCCCGGCGGGCCGATACCAACACATCGATGACCTGCCGTGTTGGTCGATCGCCCGGTACACGTACCGCCAGACAGCGGCGACCCTGCGTAGGTCTCATCAACGAACCACCGGTCACCGGGCGCATGCCGGCAGAACAGCGAAGTCGGCCAGCAGCGGCATGAACCGCTGCACCCACCGGAAGATCGTGACGTGGTCGACCTCGACACCCCGCTCGAGGAGCAATTCTTCAACGTCGCGGTAGGACAGGTTGAACCGCAGATACCAGCGCACCGCGACCACGATCACGTCTGGCGGAAACCGGAACCCGACGAACGCAGACCGCGGTGGCGACGGCGGCCGCCGGCTTGGGAGCCTCACTGCCCAAGCCTGCCTCGATCTTGCCGAACGACGAATGCAACAGAGCCCGTCGAGGCCCCCGGCGGCGACCTCGACCCGTTCGTGCCGGCTGGCGATGCGCAGTGGCTGGCCTACCTCGACGACGCCGAGGAGCTCTACCAGAGCGGCCCGGCGTTCGCGGGCCGCGACATCACGTACAAGATGGCGGGCGTCCTGCTCAACGACCTGTTCGCCCAGGCCGAGGCCGAGGCCGAGGCGAACGGGACCAGCGACCGGAGCGCGGTCCTGCGCTTCACGCACGCCGAGGAGGTGGAGCCGCTGGCCGTGCTGCTGCAGCTGCCGGGTAGCACGAAGCCGGCCCGCCCGGACCAGCCGTACACCTACCTCAACAACCCCTGGCGCGGCGCGAACGTGGCCCCGATGGCCGCGAACATCCAGTGGGACCTCTACGCCCGGGGCGACGTCTACCTGGTCCGGATGCTCTACAACGAGCGGGAGACGGCCTTCCCGCCGTCGTGCCGCCCGATCGCCCGGGGCAGCTTCTACTACCGGCTGCGCGAGCTGGAGCGCTGCTTCGGCCGCCGACGCCCATCCGTCGCCGCCCGGCCCGTTCCGGGCGGCCGCCGCGGCCGGTCAGACCGCGGTGCAGGTCACCGCGATCGACTGGCGGCCGGGCGGGGTGTCCTGGGCGCGGACCGGCCTCGACCACGACGTCGTGAGCGTGCCGTCGAACGCGAACGCGGCCCGCAGGCCGAGGTCCGTGATCAGGCAGGCCTGGGTGAACGTCACCGCCCGGCCGTCCAGGTCCGGGCCGCTGGCGGTCAGCTCGACCTCGCCCGGCACCGCCACCTGGCCGGCCAGGAGCGGGGTCTCGTCGGGGGCGGCGACGAGGGTGCCGGGCAGGTTCACCACGGGATAGCGGCGCAGCGTCCACGCCGCGGTCTTCACGTCGTGGATGTCGGCGACCGAGTCGCGCAGGCGGTACAGGCCGTCGCCGTTGCTGAAGCGGCAGTCGCCGCCGGGCTGGGCCGCCACGGTCACGCAGTGGTCGACCATGGCGTTCACGGTCTGCTGGAAGGCCGCGGTGCCGCGGCCGGTGACGGTGACCGTCGCCGCCGGCACGCGGGTCGGGCCGGAGCCGGGCCAGGCGACGATCCGGCTCGGCGCCACCGTCGCCAGGTCGCCGGGGTCGTGGTAGAGGGTGTACATGCCCGGAAACGCCAGGTAGGAGGGGCCGCCGTCCTTGTCCGCGCCGGAGCGGTCGACGCGGACGCCGTTGACCTCGAGGTACCTCACGGGGACGGTCACGAAGTGCAGCTCGGCCAGGGGCTGGTCGATCCGCCACCGGCCGTCGCGCTCGGTCAGCGCGAGCCGGAGTGCCCACCGGTCACCGCCCGGCCACACGTCCGGGCCGCCCGGGGCCGCCGTCAGGTTCACGTCGACTTCGGCGGTCGCGTCGTCGCCGAACCGGTCGGTGCCGCCGACGTCGGCCCGCCAGTCGTCGCCGATCGCGGCCGGGGTGAGCAGGACGCCCGCGGCGCCGTCAGGGCGGGTGGCGCCGGCGACGCTCAGCGCGCGGTCGACGTCCTTCGCGCGGATGGCGGCCAGGTAGTTGCGCACGACGTCGGCGGGGCCCTCGGCGCGGGGCCACACTGCGTACACCACGATCCCGGCGACGACCGCGACGGCCGCCCCCGCCGCCCACAACATCCGCCGCCGATTCACGACGCGATGGTACGCCAGCCCGTCCACATCGGACGCTCGACGGGCGTCAGTATGATGCGGGCGACCGGAAGGGGAACCAGGTGCGCTCGCGACCGGCCCGCGAGCGTCCTCGGAGTTGTGTGGGTGTCGTGAAGGGGCCCGGGCGCCCGACCGCCGGGTCCTATATTGGCCCTCGGTCAGCGCGCCGACGTCGGTTCCGAGGATCGCAGCGAGCGAGCGGCGATGGCCGCGGTACGCGCCCTCGAGGACGACGACGGCACGCGGGGTGGCCACGCGCAGCAGGCCGCTGAGCCTTCCGGCTGTCCGCGCCGGGTCCTGGTCCCACCAGCGCAGGACCTCCTCGACCCCGACGATCAAGCGCTCGGCGTTCCCGCGCTGCGCCCATTCGTCGTGTTTCCACCGCATCGTTCTTCCCATCCCGCAGCCGGACGGCGATACGGCTGCCCCTGCTTGCGCAGGATAGCCAGGGACACCAAGCGGCTCTGTTGCATACGCCGTTCGGCATGATCGAGGCAGGCTTGAACAGTGAGCGGTGTCCGGCGGTGCCGGTACCGGGCCGTGGACCAGAACGGCCAGGTCATCGACGTGCTCGTCTCGGCCCACCGCGACGCCGCCACAGCACGGCGGTTCTTCCGCCGGACGTTGGCGACGTTGAAGGTGAGGCCCACCTAGGTGATCACTGACGCAGCATCGGTGTACCCGGCCGTCCTCGACGAGTTGGTCCCGTCGGCGTGGCACCAAGTCGAACGCCATGCCAACAACCGGATCGAAGCCGCCGAAAGCCGCCTGATGCACCGGCTCAGAGCGATGCGCGGACTCCGCACCGACCGGCTGAGCGTGTCGGCGGTTTCGTCGGTGTGCAGCCGCGTCGCCGCACCCAGTTCACGAGTCCCCGAGGGAGGTACCAGACATGGCGTTCAAGGCCGAGTACATCTGGATCGACGGCACCCATCCGACCGCGAAGCTTCGTTCCAAGACGAAGATCGTCGCCGACGGCGCCGAGCTTCCGCTGTGGAGCTTCGACGGGTCGAGCACCAACCAGGCGCCCGGCGACAAGTCCGACTGTGTGCTGAAGGCGGTGTTCACCTGTCCGGACCCCATCCGTGGCGGGGACGACGTGCTGGTCCTGTGCGAGGTGCTCACCATCGACATGGCGCCGCACCCGACGAACACCCGGGCCGCCTGCGCCGAGATCGCGGCGATGTACGCCGACCAGGAGGCGATCTTCGGCATCGAGCAGGAGTACACGTTCTTCAAGGACGGCCGGCCGTACGGCTTCCCGCCCATTGGCTTCCCCGCTCCGCAGGGCGGGTACTACTGCGGCGTCGGCGCGGACGAGGTCCACGGCCGCGAGATCGTCGAGAAGCACATGGACCTGTGCCTGGCCGCCGGCCTGCACCTGTCCGGCATCAACGCCGAGGTCATGCCCGGCCAGTGGGAGTTCCAGATCGGCCCGGTCGGCGTGCCGCGGGTCGCCGATGAGCTGTGGATCGCCCGCTGGCTGCTGTACCGCATCGCCGAGGACTTCGGTGTCGCCGCCACCCTCGACCCGAAGCCGGTCAAGGGCGACTGGAACGGCGCCGGCGCGCACACCAACTTCTCCACCAACGCGATGCGCGACAACTACGACGCGATCATCATCGCCTGCGAGGCGCTCGGCAAGCGCGTCTCGGAGCACATCGCCGGCTACGGCGCTGAGATCGAGCACCGCCTGACCGGCATGCACGAGACCGCCCCGTGGAACGTCTACAGCTACGGTGTCTCCGACCGGGGCGCCTCGGTCCGCATCCCCTGGCAGGTCAAGGTGGATGGCAAGGGGTACATCGAGGACCGCCGTCCGAACGCGAACTGCGACCCGTACGTGACCACCCGCCTCATCATCGAGACCTGCTGCGGCGCGCTGGCCGGCTGACGTACCGCCAACGGAGGGGTGCTGCGCGAGTGGCGTGCACCCCTTCCACCGGCGTGGACGTACACGAACGGCATGGAGCCCGCGAAGGCGGTCACCGCGTCAGCGACACGCAGCTGGAGGCTCGCCAGAAACTCCGGCCGAGCCTTGCCGAGCCCTCAAGCCCTACCCGATCCAGCGCACGGTTGAAGGGGTCGAACTCGGACTTTCGACACAAAACCCAGCACACATGCTGTATCCGGGGGCCGCGTGTTCGAGCGCAATCGAGCACGCGGCTTCGGCGTATCCGCCGCATGTCCCTGACCGCTCCGGCACAGCGCTGGCGTGGTGGTCGCGATGAGCGTGGGCCCGATTCCCGCTGTCGTCCCTTCGATGCTGCCGCAATCGCGTTCCCCGATTGCGGCCGCCTCGATACGACCCCGCGGACCACTCCCCCTCGCCCGACTCACCCAGCGCCCGGCGGGCACGCTGCGGTTCGGACTGGCGACGATCGGCACGAACGGACGGGTGGCAGACGCCGCCCTGACCCGGGCGCTCGAGTGGACGGACACCACCCGGCTGCACATCCAGGCGTACACGGGCCTGATCGTGGTCGCCGCTGACGAGCACGGCATCTTCCGGCTCAGCCGCCTCGGCCACGTCAAGCTGCCGGCAGCGGCGCGGCACTGGTGCAGGCTGGGTGCGGGCGGCCGGGTGCTGCTGACCGCCGATCCGGTCAACAGCCTGCTCATCGTGCACCCGCCGGTCGTGCTCCAGGAACTTGTCACCGGCCTGCACGCGACGCGCTTCCAGGACGGTGCCGCATGACTGCCGCGTCCGTGTCTGGTCGTGATGCCGAGCTGGACGCTGCTCGGCTGCTGCTGTCCCGGCTTGGGGTGTCGCCGGAGGAACTGCTGCAGTCGCCTGCGGAGCGGCCGGAGGTGCCGACCTTCCGAGAGTATTTGCCGGTCGTCCGTGCCGCTGTGGGGGCGGGACACTGCGGGCGTACAGCAGTTATTGGAACCGCGTCGAAGACCAGTGAGGTGAGCGGCGAATGGACGACGTGAAAGCGTCGGACACTAGCGGGCTGGTCGAGTTCGTGAAGGCCAACCGTGAGCTGCGGCGCAACGCCCGTTCCGGCCGCGGAACGGCGGAGAATCTGATCGCGGCGCTGATGCGTGTACAGCCACGCCGTCGCCGATGGCTACCTTACCAAGGACGAGAACCCGGCCCTGAAGGTCCCGAAACCGCGGCGGCTGCCGAGCACCCGCGGTGCCCTCGCCGATGCGAAGCTCGCCGAACTCAACGCGGCCGCGGCGTCGAGCGGCAACGACCCGGAACTTGACGCCCTGTTGCTGCGGCTGTACACGGAGACGGCGTGCCGGCGGGGCGGGGCGCTGGCATTGCGGCCCGTCGACCTAGACGAGGAGCAGTGCCTGGTCCGATTGCGGGAGAAGGGCGAGACGGAACGCTGGCAGCCGGTCTCTCCAACCCTGATGCAGTACCTGCAGCAGCATGCGCACGAGCGAGGCGCCTCCGGGCGGCGCGACGGGCAACTGCTGCGCTACCGCAACGGAACTCCGGTCACCCGCCGGCGGTACGACCATCTCTCCACGCGCATGGGGGACATCCTGACGTGGGTGGCGACGCAGCAGATCAGCATCCACTGGCTGCGGCACACGACGCTGACGTGGGTCGAGCGGAACTTCGGCTACGCAATTGCCCAGGCGTACGCAGGTCACGCCGAGGGCGGCAGCGACGCCGGCACCACCGTCCGGTACGTGCGAGCCAAGCTCAGTGAGGTCGCCGCGGCACTGGCCGCGCTGACCGGCGAACCGCACCCGATGCAGTAGAAGCGGGTGGTGTGGCCGCTCTCCTGGAGCGGCCACACTCCTGCGGTGGCAACACCCGACACCCCTTGACACCTCGCCTACACGCCTGGCCAGCAGCAGCATGGAACGGCCGTGACCGTGGAGTCCGCGGTCGTCACGCTTTGGGAGCCGTGATTCGCGATGACAGGTGCGCCCGCCGCAGACCGTGTGACCCAGTACCCGCGCGTTCCACGTGGGCTGCCGATGCCAGCCGTTCCGGCGTTGCATTCGACCGGCGATGTCTACTGCGCGATCACGACTGTCGACGGCTCCGGGCGGCTGGCAGATCGTTCGGCGGTTCGCGTGCTGGGTTGGGAACCCGGCGATCGGTTCGACATCGCAGTGCATGCTGGCGGCGCCCGGGCGGTGTCCACGGATGTCGGTCGCCTGCGCGTGGCAGCGAATGGCCATCTCCGGCTCCCCTCCCCAACTCGACATCTCCTAGGTATCGCCTGCGGTGATCGTGTACTGGTCGTGGCCAAGTCCGAGCAGAACGCGTTGCTCGTGTACTCGATGGCGACCGTGACCAACCTGCTTACGCAATTCGAGGCACCCGACAACGCATCGGTTTCGCCGTGAACGGCGGCGCGGCGGCGTGTCGGTGGCCCGGGAGCACGTCCAGGCTCGCCTAGCGGCGGCGCTCGCCGCAGGAGGCCGCATCGTCCATCACTGGAACACCCCGGAGGCATGGACGCTCGCCGACCGTGCCGGCAACCGCGTGTGCCTCTGCGCATGGCCCGACGGCGCCGCTGGGCCTCCGACACCGGAGTCGGGTGAGATCCACCTGGCGCACGAAGGCACGTCCCCGCTGCCGGTATTGAGACTCTGAGCACGGCATTCGGATTTGCCGCGATAAGTTCGCTACGGAGGGCACAGTTGCTTGGTCACCCAACTCCCGGACATGCCGAGCGGTGGATGTGCCGCTGCGTGGTTGTCCGGGCCACGCCGAAACGGCCGTTCGGCTGGGGATCATCACCGGGACCACCGCCTAGCATGCACTTCATGAGCGGGGACTACCGGCTTGGCCTCAAGACGCTGGACGATGAGATCGTTGTCGACCGCCTGCCGGTGCGTGGCGAGCTGCCGTCATGGCTGGCGGGTACATTGATCCGTAATGGTCCGGCGATGTTCGACCATGCCGGCAAGTCCTTCCGGCACTGGTTCGACGGCCAGGCGATGCTGCACCGGTTCGAGTTCACCGGCGGCCCGGACGGCGGCGTGTCGTACGCCAACCGGCTGCTGGACACGCTCAACGTTCAATCGCTGCGCGAGCGGGGCCGCATCGGGTACCAGGAGTTCGCTACCGACCCGTGCGCGTCGCTGTTCGGGCGGTTCTTCACCCGGTTCACCCGTGGCACGTCGGCGAACGGGTGCGTGAACGTGACCGAGGTAAACGGCCGATCCCTTGCGGTCAGTGAGACCAACCTCGCGGTGCAGTTCGAGCCCGAGACACTGGCCACCGTCGGCGTGATCAGGTACGGCCCGGAGGCGTCTGGCCTCGTCACCACCGCGCACCCGCACGCCGCGCCCGGTACCAGGGATCTCGTCAACTACATGCTCAAGTTCGGCCGGCACAGCCGCTACGTGGTGTACCGGCAGGGCCCGGCCGACGCCGCGCCCACTGTGGTCGGTGAGATCCCGGCCGACCTGCCCGGGTACGTGCACAGCTTCGCTATCACCGAGCACCACGTGGTCCTCGCGATCTTTCCCCTGGTGGTCAACCCGCTGTCGTTCCTGCTGCGAAACCGGCCGTTCATCGACAACTACCGGTGGCGGCCGGAGCTGGGCCTGCGCATCGTGGTCCTCGACCTGGTCAGCGGAACGTTGCGCGCCGACTGCCGGGCACCGGCGGCGTTCGCATTCCATCACATCAACGCCTACGAGGACGGCAACGCCATCGTCATGGATCTGTGCGCCTACCCCGACGCCGGCATCGTCGACGTATTCCGACTCGAGCGGCTGCGCGACGGCGAAGTGCTGCCGCCTTGCCGACCGACGCGGTACCACATCGACCCGGACGCCGGCACGGTCGAGGTGGCCACACTCGTCGACCAGACGCTGGACCTGGCCCGGATCAACTACGGCCGCCACAACGGACGCCCCTACCGCTACGCGTACGGGTGTGGCGCCGACCAGGCCACCTCGAACTTCTTCGATCGTCTGGTCAAACTCGACGTCACCGACCGCACCGTCACCGTCTGGCGGGAGGACGGCTGCTTCCCCGGCGAGCCGGTGTTCATCGCCGCGCCCGGCTCGTCCGCTGAAGATGAGGGTGTGGTCCTTTCGGTTGTCCTGGACGCCACGGCCGGCCGCTCGTCGCTGCTGGTTCTCGACGCCCGCTCGTTCACCGAATTGGCCCGCGGCGACGTTCCGCACGCCATCCCTTACGGCTTCCACGGCCAATTCACCCGGGCCCGTCCGACGTAGACTGCCCGGTCGTAGGCCATCACCTGCTCGACCTCAACGACGGCACCTGGTCGAATCCGCGCTCGTGCACCTGCGCCACCACTCGGCACATCGAGGGCCCGGACTCCACGTCACCGATCAAGGCGAGCCGGCTGTGGTAAAGGAAATGACCGCTGTCCGCGCCCGCGGCGATTGCACGCCACCCGCCCCTGCACTGCCGGCTAAAGGTCCGGACCCGGCGTCCGAGCTGCTGCGGCCGAGAGGGCCAGCTGCAGCGGTGCGGCCGGGCAGCGCATCGTCACCCTGTCCAGCAAGGTGGCGTCCGACCCGACCCGGACCGGACCGGCGCGCTGGCCGCGTCAAGCCGACTGCCACCATTTGCGCCGCTGCAATTCCGAAGCGCCATGACGGTGCCAGCAATAGCATTCGAATGGCTGGACGCCCCGCACCGGCAGTGACCAATCCGCCACGCCGCCTCAACCACGTCCATGTGCGGAACACGGGGCTAGCCCCGGCCGTCTCCGCTAGTCCAGGCGCCGCCGCCGCCGTGCACCCCGGCCCCTCGCCGAGGTCGACAGGAGCGCCGGGGCGGCACCGGGCAACCGGGCAACCGGGCACCGGACGCGCTGCGAAACGGTTCGAGAGCGAGTCGGGATTGGCGAATGAAAGTTTCAGCCGGCTGGCCCACGCCCGGCTTCTCGGCGGTCCCGCCAGGTCATGAACCAGGCAGCCCGGCCGCGTCAGCCCGGTGCAGGGCGGTTACCGCGATCGGATCGGCCGCCGAACGTTGACGCCTGTCTCTTGAATGAGCGGGAGCGATGTGGCAGCGTCACCAGACGTGATACGTAATACGTAAGCTGCTTTCGGCGGATCACCCCCGGGCTCCCGGCCGTCGACTGTGAGCGCTCACATCCACATGTGATCGACACCGGACCGCCACCGGTCGACCCGCGCACACCCCGGCCTGGGGTAGTCGATCAGCAAGGCCAACGGCAGCTCAAACCAGCTACGAAGCCCGCATCACGGACCGAGACCCCGCCGGCGGTGGTGGCGGTGAGTCCGGCCGTGTCCTGTCTCGAAGGGTCGTGCCATGTCTTCATCCTCATTCCGGATCAGTCGTCGTCGACTGCTCACGACCGCTGGGATCACCGGGGCCGCCGCGGTCACCGGCTTGTCGCGATTCGGCGTCGCCGAGGCCACCGCCGGTCCGGGCAGCTACACCGCGAGCTGGTCGTCGGTCGATCAACATCCGCCGGCGCCGGAGTGGTTTCAGGACGCCAAGTTCGGCATCTACTACCACTGGGGCGTGTTCAGCGTCCCGGCGTTCTCCAACGAGTGGTACCCGCGCAGCATGTACATCAACGGCTCCGTCGAGAACAACCACCACAAGGCGGTTTACGGCGATCCGTCGGTGTGGCCGTACCACAACTTCATCAACGGCGCCTACGACAAGGCCGGCAACTGGGCGCAGTTCGCCCCGAGGCTGAAGTCCGCGGGCGGCAACTTCGACCCGAACGAGTGGGCTCAGCTGTTCGCTGATGCGGGTGCCAAGTTCGCCGGTCCGGTGGCCGAGCACCACGACGGGTTCTCGATGTGGAACAGCACCGTGAACGAGTGGAACTCGGTGGCCCGTGGGCCAAGGCTCGACCTGGTCGGGCTGCACGCGGCCGCGATCCGGGCCAAGGGCCTGAAGTTCATGGTGTCGCTGCACCACGAGTTCAATTTCGGCGGTTACTACAGCGCCGTGCCGCCCCAGTCCACGACGAGTCTGAAGAAGCTGTACGGCCAGCTCGACGCGGCGACGGAGCAGCAGCTGTGGTACGACAAGCTGCGCGAGGTCATCGACGGCTACCAGCCCGACCTCATCTGGCAGGACGGCGGCCTTTCGGCGATCCCGGAGTCGTACCGGCTGAACTTTCTGTCGTATTACTACAACCGCGCGGTGGCCTGGAACAAGGACGTCGTGGCCACCTACAAGGACGGCTTCAACACCAACGGCGAGGTCTTCGACATCGAGCGCGGCGGGCCGGCCGGCATGCTGAACCCGTACTGGCTGACCGACGACAGCGTCTCGAGCTCGAGCTGGTGTTACACGGTCGGTATCGGCTACTACTCGCTGCCGCAGATGCTGCACTCGCTGATCGACCGGGTCAGCAAGAACGGCAACATGCTGCTCAACATCGCCCCGATGGCCGACGGCACGATCCCCGATGGGCAGCGCACGATCCTGCTAGCCATGGGCGACTACCTCAAACGCTTCGGCGAGTCGATCTACGCGACCCGCGCCTGGACCGTCTTCGGCGAGGGCCCGACCCAGATGGGCGGCGGTTCGTTCTCCGGACCGCAGGCGGGCACCAACCGCGACATCCGATTCACCCGCAGCAAGGACAACACCGTGCTGTACGCCACCGTGCTGGGCTGGCCCGGCAGCACCCTCGACGTCGCGACGCTGAACTCCAACCGGATCAACCTCGGCACCCTGACGTCGGCCCGGCTGCTGAACTCCACCGCCGGCAGCTACGTCGACCTGCCCAGGCCGGCTCAGGACGCGTCCGGCCTGCACATCACGATGCCCTCGTCCGGTGCCCCGTTCAACGCGCCGGCGTACGTGGTGAAGCTGACCTTCTCCGGCCAGATCCCCTCCCTGAACGCCGGCCCGGTCCCGACGGGCTGGTCAAAGATCGCCAACGCGACGACCGGCCTTGTCCTGGACGGCGGCGGCAACGTCGGCTACGGCTCGGTGCTCAAGCAGTGGAACTACGACGGCAGCACCAACCTGCAATGGCAGTTCGTCGACCTCGGCGGCGGCTGGTACCGCATCGTCAACCGCACCAACGGCATGGTCGCCGACAGCTGGGGCGACACCACCAACGGCGCCAACGGCAGGCAAGCCCCCTGGAACGGCGGCAACAACCAGCAATGGCGTCTCAACAACGTCGGCAATGGCCGCTACCAGATCATCAACCGCGGCACCGGCACCGCCCTGGACGGCATGGGCAACAGCACCGCCGGCTCCACCTGCTGCATGTGGGTGCCGAACAACAGCACCAACAACCAGTGGACCATCACGGCGATCTGACCGGGCCTGGATCCGCTCGTGTAGCGCGGCTCACGCCCGCGCTATCGACCCGTGCGGCGCGCGGTCGCCTCGCACCGCGCGCCGCCACCCGCCCCAAGCCGAGACGCCGGGCCTTCCGGAGACTCCGGCGTGTCACGCCTGGAGGCCTCGATGCACCGCAGATGTTCCTCCGCTGGCAGCGCTTGCCGTACCGGCGGGCGTCACCGCGATGAGCCCCCACGTCACGTCGCAGCCGAATCCGTCCGACCCGCGTTGTGCCCGTCAGACCTGGCCCTGAGCGATGGCTGACGCGGACGCCATGCTGTGATCAAAGGGCTTATCGCAGCAGCTCTGGAAGGCGGCGACCCTCACACCGATCCGCGGAAACGCAGCCGGGTGTAGGGCCGGGAGGTGAGACCCTCCGGCTCCTCACCCAGGAGATCGACGGGTGTCGGCGTGTCCGGCTGTGCCGGACACGCCCGCGCCGCAAACTACCGTGTAGCCAGCGCCTCGGTCGGCGCCAGCCGGGCTGCCCGGATCGCCGGGTACAAGCCGGCCACCGCGCCGACCAGCAGCGTGGCCGCAACCCCGCCGCCGCTCGCCCAGGCGGGTACCACCGGTGACCACGACTGGATCGTGGCATACCCGGCGGTGAAGGCGAGGCCGAGTGCCACTCCGCCGATCCCGCCCAGCGCCGACAGCAGCAGCGACTCGGCGAGAAACTGCACCCGGATCTGCCTGCGGGTCGCGCCGAGCGAGCGGCGCAGGCCGATCTCGGCGCGGCGTTCGAGCACCGAGATGACCATCGTGTTCGCCACGCCGACGCCGCCGACGAGCAGGGCCACCGTGCCGAGGCCGAGCAGCAGCCCCGTGAACGCCTTGTTCGTGGCCTGCCGCGCGGTCAGCGCGTCGGACGGGCGGGACACCTTCACTTCGTTGGGCGCCTGCGGGTTGGCGGTCGCGGCAAGCACCTCGCGGACCGCCTCGACCTCGGAGTCCCGGAACCGCGTGTACACGGTCGTCGGATGCCCGTTGACACCACCATCGGCGCCAAACGGCTGATCCGCCTCGCCTCCCCCATCTCCACCAGCCGGGTACGGCTGCGCGTCACCGGCTCCCGCGCCGCACCTGCAGTCGCCGAACTCGGCCTGTACCGCCGGCCCGGCGGCGCCAGCCAGAGCAACGTCATGATCGTCGGTGGCCAGTCCGGCCGCTGCGTCGACATCAACGGCGCCGCCACCACCAACGGCATCCAGGCCCAGCTTTGGGACTGCAACGGCGGCACCAACCAACGCTTCACCTACACCACCGGCAAACAATTGCAGGTGTACGGCAACAAGTGCCTCGACGCCTACGGCCAGGGCACCAGCAACGGCACCGCCGTCGTGACCTGGGACTGCAACGGCGGCACCAACCAGCAATGGAGCCAGCGCACCTGACGCCAGATCGCCGTTGTACGCGGGCGGCCCGACCGGCCGCCCGCCGTCGACCCCGCACATCGGACGCCGACGAGCTGCCTCGCCGCCAACGGCGGCAACACCGTCACCTTCGGCTTCATCGGCAACCAGACCGGCGCCAACCCGCCACCGACATCGTCACCTCAACGGCGCGGTCGGCACCCACGACCTACTCGCCCTGAAGTTCTCCGTGTGGCGAGCAACCTTTCCGGTCTGCCAGACCACTGAAGATCGTCGGGACGACTGGCGTGGTTGAAGGAGAACATTGATATGGCCCCTCTGCATCCGCGTGGCCGGTGGCGCTGTGCGTTCGTGAGCGCCGTGTCGGCGGGCATCCTGGCGGCGGCGGCCGGGTGCGGCCAGCCGACCCAGGCCGGGCACGCCGCGCCCGCGTCCGCCGACAGCATGCAGGCGAGCGTCCCGCCCGGGGCCGAATCCGCAACCGGGGCGCAATCCCCGGCCGGGGCGGCGTCGCCGAGCGCCGCGTCCCGTTCGACCGCCGCGGCGGCACGGCCGTCGGCCACGGGCACCCCGCCGCCGAAGCCGGGCAACGCCCAGCTGGCCGGACGCATCCGACCCGACGTCACGTACCGCGGAAAAGCCACCTTCTACGACGCCGGCGACGGCAACGGCGCCTGCCTCTTCGGCCCCGCCGGCGACCTCATGATCGGGGCGATGAACGAGACCGACTACGAGTCGTCCAAGGCGTGCGGGGCGTACGTGCAGGTGCGCGTGGCCAGTGGGGCCTCGGTCACCGTCCGGATCACCAACCTGTGCCCGCTGCCCTGCGCGCCCGGGCAGATCGACCTGAGCCCGCAGGCGTTCGCCAAGCTCGCCGACCCCAAGCTCGGCGAGGTACCGATCACGTGGAAGCTGCTCAGTCCCGGCATGTCCGATTCGATCTCGATCCGGTACAAGGCCGGGTCCTCCCAATGGTGGTGCGGGATCCAGGTGATCAACCACCGCAATCCGGTGGCGCGGCTGGAGATCCGCAGCGGCGGTGGCTGGCGCCAACTCACCCGTGCCGACTACAACTACTTCCTTTCCCCGAACGGTGACGGGTGTGGCGGCGCGATCAGGGTCACCGACATCTACGGAGAACAGCTGACCGTCAACGGGATCGCCCTGTCGGCGGATGTCATGGAACCGACCCGGGTCCAGTTCGCCCAGCACTGACCCACCCCGCATACCGCGCGGCCGCTGCCGGGCGGCCGCTGCCGGGAGCAGGAACTGCAACCCAACACCCCAACCTGACGATGAACCGGCTGGTCGCCTCGGTACGCTTCACCGGGAAGATCGGCAATGTCGGCGTCTTCGTCCCCAGGACCCCGGCGGCAACGACGATCGCCCAACCGGCGGGCCAGCGCCCACTGACACACCGTTGTGCAACCACCGGCGCAACGCGGATCCCGACAGCCGCTGCCGCAGCCGGTCTTCGCAACTCCGCGACCTGGTACTGCGGATG
The DNA here is from genome assembly GCF_049995355.1 of Dactylosporangium sp. McL0621. Lineage (NCBI taxonomy): Bacteria > Bacillati > Actinomycetota > Actinomycetes > Micromonosporales > Micromonosporaceae > Dactylosporangium > Dactylosporangium sp. McL0621. Next base: position 4,900,227 of record NZ_CP188259.1, on the reverse strand, counting down.
GCCGCGGAGAACCCGACCGCCTACACCCCGTTGCCGACGTCATCTCGGCGGCTCCGGCCGGAAGGCGTGGATCACGTCCTGTCCGTCCGCGATCACGCTGCACGTCGATTCCGGCATCTCGTTCCAGACGCCCGGCAGGTCGACCAATGGTTCGGAGACGATCAGCCGGGACCCGTCCGATACCAGCCGGAGCGTGGGAATTTCCGGGTGGAGCATGCGCAGGCACCGGGTCTCGGTGCTGTAGAACAGCGACCGGGATTCGTGCCGCGTGGAGTACCGGAACGCCCAGACCGTCGATCCGTCGGACGTGGCGACGGTCATCTGTACCGGGTCCGCGACGTTGTGCCGGCGCGCGACGGCCTCGACCAACCCGACCATGCGGGCCACCGCGCCGGGTGGGTCGTCGCGCAGGCCGAAGGTGAGCGCCAGGAGAAACATCAGCTCGGAGTCGGTGGACCCTTCGATCGCGGGGAAGAACTCGGGGTCGACGGCCAGCATGAGGTCGCGTCTCAACGTGGCGAACCGGGCGATGGAGCCGTTGTGCATCCAGAGCCACCGCTCGTACCGGAACGGGTGGCAGTTGGTCTGCTGGACCGCCGTTCCGGTCGAGGAGCGCACGTGCGCCAGGAACAGCGGCGAGCTGACATGGGCGGCCAGCTCGCGGAGGTTACGGTCGCTCCACGCCGGGCTGACGGACCTAAGCAGCCCGGGGACATCGCCCACGCCGTACCAGCCGACGCCGAACCCGTCGCCGTTGGTGGTGTCCACGCCGAGGCGGGCGTGGCGGCTCTGGTCGATCAGCGAATGTTCCGGCTTGTAGAGCATCTCCTCGAGCAGAAGTGGCGAGCCCGAGTACGCGAGCCACCGACACATCGCCGCCTCCGCCCATCACCGTCCGTACGACACGAGTCTGTCTCGGCACCGCACCGCCCCGTCCCGCCCGGCGGAGGATTCGTGGGATGAGACGGCTGTGGGACGTTGATGCGGTTCGACCCTGTGGATCGCAACGATACGCCGGCGTAGTCCGACCTCGAGAACGTTGATCCGCGAGGCCGGGCGGCCGCTGGTGGTCATCCGCGATCGGTGAGGCGGCCGGCGCCGTGCGCGAACGACACCGACTCCGGGCCGTGGACCGGGGCGGCCTGCCGTTCCAGCCGGCTCAGCGCCCGGCGCAGGTCGCTCAGCAGCAGGCCGGCCAGATCATGGCTGAACCCGTTGCGCACCACGATACGCAGCACCGCCAGGTCGGTGCGGTGCTCGGGGAACGTGTACGCCGGGACGATCCAGCCGCTCTTGCGAAGCTCCAACGAGACGTCGAACACGCTGTACGCGGTGATGTCCTCGCGCAGCGTGACCGCCAGCACCGGCAACTCGTCGCCCCTGGTGAGCACCCGGAACGGCCCCAGTTCGGCGATCTGGTCCGCCAGGGCCTGCGCGACCTCCCGGCTGTAGAGCTGCACCCTGCGATACCCGTCGAAGCCGAGGCGCAGGAAGTTGTAGTACTGCGCGACGACCTGCGAGCCAGGACGGGAGAACGTAAGCGCGAACGTCGGCATCTCGCCACCCAGGTAGTTGACCCGGAACACCAGATCCTCCGGCAATGCGGCGGCGGCGCGCCAGACCACCCAGCCGAGGCCCGGGCAAACGAGGCCGTACTTGTGCCCGGACGCGTTGATCGAGGCGACCCTGGGCAGCCGGAAATCCCAGTCCAGGTCCGGGTCGCAGAACGGCGCGATCATCCCGCCGGACGCCGCGTCGACATGTACGGGGATGTCCCATCCGGTGCGCCCGTGCAACTCGTCCAAGGCGGCGCAGATGTCCGCGACCGGCTCGTAGCTGCCGTCGAACGTGGAACCCAGAATGGCCACCACGCCGATCGTGTTCTCGTCACAGTGCTCCACCGTCGCAGGCCCCGACAGATGGAACCGTTCCCCCTCCATCGGTACCAGCCGAGCTTCCACATCCCAGTAGTTGGCGAACTTCTGCCAGCAGACCTGGGTGTTGATCCCCATGACGATGTTCGGCCGCTCGGTCGGCAGTCCCGCGGCCTGGCGCGCGTGCTGCCAGCGGCGCTTCAAGGCCAGCCCACCGAGCATGCACGCCTCGCTCGAACCGGACGTCGAGCACCCGGGCGCCTGCCCGGCGTCAGGGGCGTGCCAAAGCCCGGCCAGCATCCGCACGCAACGGGTCTCGAGGTCGGCGGTACGCGGGTACTCGTCCCGGTCGATCATGTTCTTGGTGAGGCTTTCGGTCGCCAGCCGAGTCGCCTCAGGCTCCATCCAGGTGGTGACGAACGTGGCGAGATTGAGCCGCGGGTTGCCGTCGAGCAGCAGTTCGTCGTGGACCAACTGGTAGGCGACCTGCGGATCGAGCTCGGTGCGCGGGAACCGGTCCCGCGGGATCCGGACCGGCTCCCTGGTGAACAGCGGGTTCACCGAGAGCTCCGGCCGCGGGGCCTCCCGGTCATACTCGGGGCGTGACGACATGCCCTGACCTCCTGTCCGCTGCTGCGCTCTCGCTTCAGTGCCACGTCGATCGCGTCGCGCAGCGCCCTCGGGTTGTCGTACACACCGACGGCGCCCACATGCGGTGCGCGGCGCGGATACCGTCGTCGTCGTCGCGGCGGTCGCGGTCCGGCCCGAGCAGGTGGTCCATAATCCGGCCGGCACCCATCCCGATGGCCCGGTGGATCGCGTGCGTCGCCGCGTCCCACTTGTACTGCCGCAACGCCTGCCACCACGACACCGTGTGTAGGTAGGTCGTATCGACAAGCCTGCCGTCGAGGTCGTCGAGCAGTCCATTGGTCACGGCGGCGGCCTACCCGCGCACGCGGTGATCATGCCCAGTGCCCGCCTCATCCTGGCGAGAGGGTACGGATCGGCTCGGGCCGGGCCGGGCCGGGCCGGGCCGGGCAACGCTTGCAGGATGTGCGCGTCTTCGTTCCCGCCGATCGAGTCGTACGGGTTCCTGTCCGACTGTCGAAACGACAGCACTCGTCGCGCCCGGCGGAAATGTGGAGTGGCTGTGCCTGCCGCGGCTCGACTCGCCCAGCGTCTTCGGCGCGGTCCTCGATCGGGGCGCCGGGCGGTGAGGGCGTAGGCGGTGTGCCGGCTTCGCCGCCGAGGGTCACCGAGCCTTTGGGCTGGCCGCGGGTTCCGGTGAGGATGCAGTGGGTCAGTGTCCGGGCTGGACGAGTCCGCACTCGTAGGCGAAGACGACGGCCTGGACCCGGTCACGCAGGCCCAGCTTGGCAAGGATGCGGGTGACGTGGGTCTTGACCGTCGGCTCGCTCAGGTAGAGCTCTGCGCCGATCTCGGCGTTGGAGCGACCGCGGGCGATGAGCCCCAGCACCTCAAGTTCGCGCCGGGTCAGCGTCTCGAGCTCGGCCGGCCGGCCGGAGCCCGGCCGCGGGCGCCGGACGTACTCCTCGATCATCCGCCGGGTGATCTCCGATGCCAGCAGTGCCTCGCCCGCGGCGACGGTACGGACGGCCCCGGCCAACTCGCGCGGCGGCGCGCTTTTGAGCAGGAAGCCGCTCGCCCCGGCACGCAGCGCCTGATAGACGTACTCGTCCTCATCGAACGTCGTGAGGATGAGTACGCGCGCCGGGCAGCGGCCGCCGTCGAGTAGGCGGCGCGTCGCCTCGATGCCGTCCAGGCGCGGCATGCGGATGTCCATGAGGATCACGTCGGGCAGTAGCGTAAGCGTCCGGTCGATGGCCTCCGCGCCGTCAGCCGCCTCGCCAACCACCTCGATATCGTCCTGACCGTCCAGAATGGAGCGGAAGCCACCGCGCACGAGGGCCTGGTCGTCGACAAGCAGGACCCGGATCATCGCTGATCCGCCTCGAGCGGCAGCCGCGCCGTCACGGTGAAGCCACCCCCGGGCGCGCCCGCTGTCTCAAGCGAGCCGCCGTAGAGCCCGACCCGTTCGTGCATCCCGATGAGGCCGTGCCCGACCCGGTTCGCATCGGCTCCGCCCGACCCGCCCGTCCGCCCGGCGTCGCGAACACTCACCCGTACGGACTGATCGTCGTAGTACAACCTGACGTGCGCGACGGTCGGCGCCGCGTGCTTGAGCGCGTTGGTGAGCGCCTCCTGCACGACCCGGTAGACGGTCAGATCCACGCCGGGTGGCAGCGGGCGGCCCGGACCCTCCACGGTGAGCTCGACCGGCAGACCGATCTCGGCCATGTGGCCGACCAGTTCGGCCAGGTCCGCCGTGCCCGGCTGCGGCTTGAGTGCGAGCTGAGCCCGTTGCCCGCGCAGCAGGCCGAGCATCCGCCCGAGCTCGCCAACTGCCTGGCGTCCGGTTTCCTGGACTGACTGCAGCGGCGCGCGCGCCTTCTGCGGGTCGCGGTCGAGCAGATCCTCGGCGGCGCCGGCCTGGACCACCATGACGCTGACGCAGTGGGCCACGATGTCGTGCAACTCGCGCGCGATGCGGGCGCGCTCCTCGGCCAGCGCGGCCCGGATCGCCTCCTCGCGCTCGGCCTCGAGTTGCTGGGCCCGGGCGCGGTCGTCGGACTGGCTGCGGGCGCGGGCGCGCAGCACCCGACCGGCGACCAGGCAGGCCGCCACCGGCACCGCTACGAACGGGAAGTTGCCGGCGGTGGCGGACTCCGGGTTGCGCAGGAACACGACGACCAAGCCGGCCACGACCGCCGCCACGCCGATGAAGGCCCGCGCGCGCTCGCTGTGCCGGGCCACCGAATAGGTGGCGACCAGGATCGGCAGGAAGTCGCCCCACAGCGTGACCGTCAGCGGCGTTGCCAGCATCGGGCCGGCGATCGCGACCGCGACGATCACGGCGGTGGCCAGCGGCGTCACCCGGCGCAGCGCCAACACCGATGTCGCCACCAGCGTGGAAGCGACCACGGCCGGCAGCGGGCCGTACGGGGTCGAGTTGTCGAGCTGGAACACGAGATTGACCTGGGCGAAGGCGGCGACCGCAACCGCGAACAGCGCGTCTGGCAGCAGGCCCGCCGGCCGGCGCCGCAGCCAGGCACGCGTCTCCGACTCCACCCGCACCCGCGATCGGCCCCGCGCCTGCGCCTGATCCGGTGCCGTCAACTGCATCACACCCGCAAGTTACCGGCGGGCGCACCTGCGCGGCGTCATCCGCAGGTCGCAATTCCGGCAGCCCTGTTCGCGACCCGGGCACGAGCCGGTGCCGACCCCAGCATGACGACGCCACGGGTCCGACGGGCCAATGCTGAAGGCACGCCGCCGACGGGCGGTACCACTCACAGCGCATGACGCTGCAACCCATGGAGGAGACCATGACCGTGAACGTGACGCGCCTTGCCGGATGGGCGCTCATCGTCGGCACGATCGTCGCGACGGTCGGCTACCTCGCCGCCAATCTGCTCGCGCCGGGCAGCGGCGACGAGGTGTTCCGCTACCAGCTCTGGCCCCTGTTCGAGGGAATCGCGCTGGTCGGGAACGTCATCATCGCGCTGGGGCTGCCGGTGATCCTGACCTTCGCGGGGCGCGCGCCGAGGCTGCACATCGTCGGCTATGTCGGCATATTGGCGGCGCTGGTGATGCTCAACGTCGGCGAGGGCACGACCGAGGCGTTCATCAAGCCGTACCTGGTCGACCACGGCGGCATCCCCGCACAGGGACCGTCGGGCTTCGCGGCCTTCGAGGGTGTCGCGCTCCTGGCGCTGGTCGTCGGCTCGATCTGCCTCGGCGTCGCCGTGCTCAGGGCCCGGACGCTGCCGTGGTGGATCGGTGTCGCGTTGATCGCCTCGTGCCTTGTCGGCGCTGCCGGGCTCCCGGGGGCCTGGTTCCTCCTGCCCGACAGCCTCTTCTTCGCGACGCTGTTCGCGATCGGCACCTTCGCCGTGCGGGGTCGGCCGGAACGTACCCCCACCAGGGTCGAGCAGGCGGCGGTCAGCGCCGCGGGATGATTTGCCCCCCGTTACCTTTCCTTGTCCCCGACCTGGGGATGCCCGGTCGCCTGGCCTGGTATGACTTACCGCCCCTGTCGTGTGCATGATCCGGGGGCTGTTGTCGCCGGGCCGGGTGGCGCCGACGGACCGCTGATAGGGACACGACCACCTGATGTGCGCGGGTAGGTCTCTTCGTAACGTGGCTGCCGCCGGTGTTCGTGTTCGTGAGATCGGGCACCTGTTGATCACGCTGCGAGGCGCCGGCCCAGCCTGAGCCAGGACGTCAGGTCGCTGTCCGTCGCCGTCGACCGTCATGACGAGCGGTGCGACTCGCGCACAAGATGCCGATGAGGCCGAGCGCGTACGCGACGTCCTCTACGGTGTCCGTCGAGGTGTGCGTCCAGGTCTCAGCCCACGCCGGGAAGCCGACGGCTGGCAGCGCAGATCCCCGACGTCTTCGTCACAATCAGCTGGATTGGTCAGATGTCCGCATCTAGCCGATGAGCGCGACGTCCTATGGGACGGCGCGCGTCGGCGCCGCCATCGTCTCCGCGGTGTCGCTGCCGGTCTCTATCAGGTCGTTCGCCGCTCGTAACACACAACTCGCACGAGAAAGGGACCGGTCGTTGACCGGTCCCTTTGGTCTTGTTCTCATGGCTTGCTGCGGCAGCGCCGAAGTACGTTGCGGTAATTCACGTCGCGCCCTTGACCTGCACAAACACCGCGTCATGATCGGACGATGGGCGTCGTACTCCACGTGGGCGGCTGGCGGGTCGAGGAGACCGTCGGCGATCACGACGGCACCGGCGCCCGGACCTGGTTTGAGGCCGTTGACCCGTGGGGCGCTGTCAGCTTCGTGACTGTCGGCGGGCTGCAGCAGCTCCTACACCGGCACGGCCTCGACGTCGGTGACCTGCGGATGGTGCCACCGGACCGGCTCAGCCAGTTCGACGATGGCTGCGAGTAGCCGTTACGGCTGCCCCTGGAACTCGACGCCCATGACAGAGGCAACCTGCTTCGTCCGCACCTCCGGCCCGGCGATCGTTCATTCCCCGAGCGCCATGTATACCGGGTAGATGCCCTTCAGGGTGCCGCCTCCAAATGCCCATCGCTGCTCGACGTCGCTGCCGCTGCGCGAGCTGACCAAGACGCGCCGGCGGCGGTGGCGCTACACCTGGGGTTTGCCCGAAGACGCCTACGACCAACTGGTCGCTGCCGCACAACGCACCGAAGCGCTGGCGCTGGACCTGATCGAAGCCGGCACGGCGTGGCACAGCACCGGCAACCCGCACCTCGCCGCTCCGCTCCCCGGCATCGAGGTGGCCGGACACCAGGCCGAGGTCGAGGCCGAGATCGCGGCTATGCAATCGCCGATGTTCAACGTCGAAGCCCTCTTCGAGGCGCACCGCCAATTCAGCACCGTCTACAACTCCCGCGCTGCCTACGGCGAATACACCGTCCGATCGCTGCCTATGCCGATGCGCGATGTCCTCAATCACATCCCGCACACGGCCAAGACCGCAACGCCAGCCGCCGACGCACAGGACGCGCCAGAGCAGCCGCCGACTGCCGATCACCACCTGGAAGATGCCGCACGACCGGCCTGACCGTTCACGCACCACCACGGTGCCCTGCGGCCGCACCATTTCGCTGGCGCAGGGCACCGCTCGATGCCGCACCCCTGCTCAACACTCCCCGCCGCGAGATGCGCGTCCGCCGCCGAACACCTCACCGTGCAGCGCTGACGCCGCCGGCAATCGTCAGGAGCCCGCAAGGCATCACCTGCGGCGGACCGCTCCTACCCACCAGCATTCCCAGCATTCCGCTTCGCCGCGCCCGGCGGCGCCTCGCCGTGCGTGCCGTTCGTCATGCCTGTGTTCACCCTCCGAACCTCCACGACGCCAGCAGAGGACACCATGAACGACGAGTCCGCCGAAACCGGAACCCGAGCCATGTGCAGCAGCCGAAACACCGACGGGGACACGGCTGCGCCGTTCCGCCGCGACCTGGTGGCTTCCGGCGCGAACCCTGCTCGAGATCTGGGCGTGGGCCACACCATCCGAATGGCAACGCATCGCAACGATCTGCCTGATCGGGGCCGGTGACGTCGCCGCCGCCACCCTGGGCCGTTGACGTTCTCCGCGTTCCGGGCGCCGAGTCAGAACCCGGCGCTCAGGGTCACTTGTACAGTCGGAGCTTGTTAGCACAAGCGTTCTAGCCTGAGGGTGGTCCCTCGAAAGCCATCGGGTCGTTGAGAACGCGGTTGATCCGGATGCGCAATTGGTTGGCTTTGGCCTGTACCTGCAGATTCAACATCATTCGCTCCGAAATAAGGCCATAGATTGGCCTAATCTTGGAATCATCGTCAATCTCGTGCAGTTCGCGCCAAACATCCTCGACTATTGCGGTAACGTTTAGCTCAACCGCTAGCCGTTTGTACTCTTCGTAAGCGGTAAGTAGGTCAACGCTGGGCTGGATAAACGGCTCTCGCCCCAGGACGATATGCAGCGAAGCAACCGCCGCTAGCAGGTATCGCCTTGCCGCGAGGCGCCCAACATACAGGCGTGAGGCAAGCGTGTCGTCCCCCTGCGCACGCATTCGAAGGTGAGTCAAGAGTAGTTCGTCCTCCGCTGCTCGCGCCTGTCGTTCCGCATGTTGCGCAGACGCCTTCGCATTCTTGGCCTGCCGCCCCGCATAGGCGGCGCTAACCGTTGCGATCACCGTGGCGGCCCAGGCGGCGGCTGACACAGAGTCCATAAACCCGATTTTTGCGCACGCGGACAAGCCGGCCACCTTCCCGGCGGGGGGCATGGCTGCCGCAACCAAACCTCAAAGCGTAACGATTGATCAAATCGACGCCTTGGAACCCACCTATATCGGTCCAACGTGGCAGCGAGGCCCGCTGGGGGCGTTCCTAGAGCCCCGATACACGATTGGCTGGGACGTCATTCTTCTGGTGCGAACAGCAGCGAACCGCCGCCGATGCCCGCTGGGCGGACGACGAGTGGTGCGAGCGCGTCGCAGCAGCCCTGTGGCGGTTACCGCGGCCAGGCCGCGCTACCTTGAGGTTCTCGACCGTCCTGGGTACCAACGCGGTCCTGGTCACCGTTAAAAGGCACGGCAACCGTTTGCCATGAACTTGCCAACTCGATCTCTACGCGGTTTCCGCCGGCCCGGAGTCGGTCGCGACCGGCAGGCTTAGCGACGACTTGACGGTGAAGGTAGCGTCGGCCGGCGACGAGCACAGGTACGCACCCTCCTGCGGGGCGAAGGCCAGGTTGAACGTCACTTCCAGCGCCCCCACCCGCGCAGGTGCCGACGGCCCCTGGTCAGCGGCCCGGGCCATCGTGGCGAGCACGGTGCCGATGGCGGCGTGCAGGTCGACCTCCCGTTCCGTCAGCGACGCGGTGCCGTAGCGCCGCGCAGCGATCTGCCGTCCGCCGTCGTGGGACAGCTCGCACGTCTCGATACGGACACGAGCGGGGGTGATGCTGAGCTCCTTGGTTCAGTAGGCGCCGGATCCGCGGATGATGGCGGCCGGGGTGCGCAGCAGGATGCGGACGTCGAGCGCGGCCGACCACGCGGCAACGTATGTCAGGTCGAACTGCACCGACTGCTCCCAGCTCAGGTCCGACCGGCCGTTGATCTGCCAGAGGCCGGTGATGCCGGGCTTGACATGGGTTCGGGCGCTCATTGTCTCGGCGAGCGCTATCCGCTCGGCGGGGGCGTTGAGGTTCTCGCCGTAGACGTCGGGGTCGAGCTCGCGGTAGGCAAAGCGCTGGCCGGTACCGTCCAGCCGGTCCACGGCGGCCGCCAGTAACGGGTCGCGGTCGCCGGTGATGCCGGTGCCGCTGAACAGCACCAGACCCACCCGGCGCGAGCCGGTGCACCGCCGTGTCGAGCACAGCCATGGGCAGGTCGTGCCCGTACCGGCCGCCGCCGTGGCGGTAGGCGCGGCGCTCCGGGTCGATCATGAACGGCGGGTTGGAGACGATGAGGTCGAAGCCGCCGGGCACATCGCCGAGCAGGTCGCTGCGGCGGACCTCGACATTCGCGACGCCGGCCAGCGCGGCGTTGACCCGGGCATAGCGCAACGCAGTCGCGTTGATGTCGACGGCGACCACCTCGCCTGCGGCACGCGCTTGGCCACGGCCACCGCCCCGCTGCCGGTGCCGACGTCGGCGACCCGCCCTGGGGGGGTTGCGCGCCCAGCCAGATGCGCCAGCGCGGCGTCGACGGTGCGTTGGGTGTCCGGGCCGGAGAACACCGCGTCGGGCGCGGCCGGGAACGCCGAGTGTACGAACAACTCGCCGTCGTAGCCGGAGACCCGGATGAGGCTGCGCCAGAGATCGCCGTCGCGGCGCAGCGCGCCCGCCTCATCGAGCAGCGTCACGACGTCGTCGGGCAGCGCGCCGGTGCGGAACGGCCGGCTCCAGCCCAGAACGTCGGTCAGGCTGCGACCGAGCTCGTTGCCTGGCCGGCGGTTGACCCGCTCGTGGGTGGCGGGCGTCACGGTCGTGAACCGGTAGCCGGCCGCCTTGAGCGTCGAACCGAGCCGCAGCAGCGCGGCATCCTGCCGCGGCGGTGCTCCGGTAGTCGAGGTCATACGTTTGAATTTCCCCGGGAATTTCCCGCTTAACCGGTGCGTGGGCGGGACGACTACCTCCCCGCCCGTGATTCGACCATCACACCAAGGGATAGCTGCCGCCGGGCTCACCGTCGACCGGCAGGCCGGCGTCTCATCGGCTTTCCACTCGTACCGCGCGTCAGTCGTTTGGTTCCGCCGGGACGGGGAAGCGGATCGACGTCGGACCGGCCGGTTTGACAGCAATCGTCGCTTTACCGGGGGGACACCACATGTTACAGACGCTGGAGTCGGACAATCAGGCGATCGCCCAGGCCGTACACGACGTCGGTTCGGCGCTGTGGTTCGGCGGCACCGTCATGGGCGTCACCGGCGTGAACAAGTCCGGCAGTGACCTGGAGCAGGGCATCGACCGGATCAGGGTGGCGGAGTCGGCGTGGGGCCGATTCAGCCCGCTGCAGTGGGCCGGCGTGACGGCCACCACGCTGGCCGGGCTGCAACTGACCCGTACCGGTCGCAGGCGAATAGCACTGCAGAAGGGCTTTGGCTCGATCGGGGCGTTGAAGGCCGGGATCACCGTGCTCGGCGCGGCGGCCACGGCGTACTCGGCCTACTGCGGCATGCGGATCGGCCGGGCGGCCGAGCAGGCCGCGGCGAGGGGCGACCGGATCGAGGTGCAGGACGCCACGGTGCCGACCCCGGATACACCACCGGAAATCGCGAAGTGGCAAGGCCGCCAGCGCCTGACGCAGATCGCGGTGCCCGTGCTGGCCGGCGCCAACATCATCTGCGGTTCGTACCTGTCGCAGTCGTACCGTACCGGGCCGACCGTGAAGGGCGTGCTGCGCCGGCTGCTGCCCGACCGCTGGGCGCGGTAAGTACTGCGCCCCTGCTTCCCCAAGGGCACGCCATGGTTCGGTGGGCTCGCCGCCGTCCACCGAACCGGGCGGATGGCGACTCCGCACACCGTGGATATCTGCCGCCCGACGGTCGCCACCACCGGCGTCGTGTTGTTGTGGTCCCATGGGGTAGCTGGCCAAACATGAGGAGCATGCTAAAGCAGGCGGTCTGCAAGGGTTGGTCGCCGGTGCGGCGGTGATGGCGGTCGCGGAGAAGATCGAGCAGCGGCCGCCCGGACTCATACGTGCCAGCTCGGGTCCTGGCCCGGCTCACGGGCCTGCCGGAGCGACCGGAGGAACGGTTGCGAACGCTGAACGTGGCCATGCACTACGGCCAGAGAGCCCTCGTCGGTATAGTGCGCAGCGTCATGGCGCACGCGGGGCTGCGTGGCCCCCTCGCGTCGACGATGTTCACCGCAGTCTGCCTGACCAACGACCAGCTCCTGGAGAACGCGACCGGCGTGGGCGCGCCGCCGCAGTCGTGGCCCCGCCACGAGCTCGCCGTCGATGTGCTCAACCTGTTCGGCGTTGGCCTGGAACGATGTCAGGTCGGGCTCGGGCGGCGTAAAGGATGATCATGCCGACCGCGGCCCCATGTGAGCACGTCGCTGTGCACTGGCGACTCTACCGCCGCAATCGTGACGGACGTGCACTGCATGGTTCCGGCGCTTGCGTGCGAGAGGTCAGTAAGAGGATCCCTGGTTTACTCGTGACGTCCGGCCCAGCCGCGCATTGAAGCCCTCGCAGTGACGCCATGGCGTCTCTGGTACATCAGCAAGTGAGGCCGAGGATGGGGATGTCTATCGAAACCCGTGACGTTGCTGACGGCGCCGTGGTGAGCATCGCCGGGGAGCTGGACGTTTCGGTCGCGGATGCGATCCAGCAGACCCTCGATGCGGCGCTCACGCGCCGCCCGGAGGTGCTGCGGGTCGACCTGGCGAAGGTGCGGTTGCTCGATTCACAGGTGATGGCCGTGCTGTGGCGGACATATAAAGCCGCGGCCGCACAGAACACCGCTTTGGTCCTGTGTAACCCGACCGAGTTTGTCACGCTCGTGTTGGACGTGGCCGGATTGCTCAAAATGCTGCCGGTGGAACGGGATCACGGCGGTGGAACGACCATCGGTTGAGCTGCGCCGACGACTCCGCGACCTGGTACGACGCAACGCCGGCCACCTGCCGGTGGACGTTCTGACACCCCGCGGCGCTTCAGGCAGCCTCGGCGACGGCGCGTTCGAGCTCGTCTCGGGTCATGGTCGAGCGGCCCTTGACGTGCATGTCGGCGGTGCGCTTGGCGAGTTCGGCCTTGGTCATGTCTGCAGATCGTCGCGCGCCGGCTTCGACGATGGTGCGGCCTTCGATTTCCCGGGGCGGGGGCTCGCCGCGGCGCTCGCGCGCGGCATCGACACTGCGGCACAGAACCTCCATGAGGTCGGTTACGTTCGTCGCCTCCGGCGCCTCCTCGGCGTGGGTGATCTCGTTGCCAGTACTGCATCGCCCGGCAGGCCCAGCATCTGCGCGACAACCGGCTGGCCCTCGATATCCTGTCACGCGCGCTCGAGCAGCTTCCGCGCGACGCGACGCCCGGTGCCGCCGCCACGCTCCTCGGCGCGCAAGCGGCGTAGCAGGCTGCGGTCGGCGACGGCCGTATCGCCCTCAACACGGTCGACCGCGCCTTCCAAGCGTTCGGTAACCGCGACGAGACCCGCGAACCGGACTGGCTCCGCTTCTACGACCACGGCGAACTGCTCGCCCAGTACGGCCGCGTATACCGCGACCTCGCTCGGCTCGACCGCCGGCACGGCCCCATCGCCGTCGACCGTTCCCGCGAAGCAATCGCCGCACTGGGGGCGCCCAACGTCCGCAGTACCGTCCTCAACGAAACTGGCCTTGCCAGCGCGCTGTTTCTCGCCGGGGAGCCCGACCAGGCCGTGGTCATCGGCCGTCGGGAATGTTGCCCAGCTTCTTCACGTCAACGTGGACCAGGTCGCCTGGCGCGGCATGTTCGTAGCGGCGGATCGGCTTGGCGGTGGCCCGGTCCAGATGTGCCAGACGGGCGACGCCGGCGCAGCGCAGGATCGCGTGACAGGTCGACGCGGGCACTCCCAGGCGCCAGCCGATCCGGACCGGTCCCAGCCGTTTCGTGCGTCGTAGGTGCAGCACCCGTCGTTCGACCGGCCGCGGTGTGCGCGCCGGGCTGCGATGCGGACGGCTTGACCGGTCACGCATGCCCGCGGCGCCATCCGCCCGGTACGGCCGGCCCACCGTTTCGCGGTCGTCACGGCGACCTGGAAGCGGTCAGCGGCCCGGCGTAGCGGCCAGCCGTCATCGACGACACAACGAGCAAGCCGCAATCGGCCGAGTTCGGTCAACGGGGCGTTAGCGTGGGGCACGAGGACCTCCTGGGTGGTGCGGAACCTTCGACAAGCTCCACCTCACCCGGAGGTCCTCACCTATTGCAGGAACTTCGCACTGTTACCAACGTCCGTGGGCAGAACACCTAGGGCCGGTAGCAATGGCAGAACCGGGGCAGCTGCGCACTCTGGATCACCTTGCGGGACTCTCGGATGCCCACCGGATCGTGGCTCCGCACGACGGGGCCGGCGCGGTGCGCCGAGTCGGCCATGCAGGCGTCGCGATGCCGAGGGCAATGTACGTCGCCAGCCCGATGCGCCTTCTCGGCCGCAGGGTTGTTGCTCGCCCAGTCCCAGCGGTAGCGGGTCTCGGCTGCCGCTCGGCACGAAGGTCAGTTGCGTTCGGCCCTGCGGGGTCCGATGTTGGGCAGGGCCCGGTCGCGTCGTTGTCCGTCTTGCGAACCGGTCCCCGGTAGCGACTGAGGCTGCGAGTGACGGCCGAGAAAATCTGTGCCCAAAGCGCTAGACATCCTGGGCGGGTTCGGTTAACGTTTTCGGGGTTGGCAGCAGAGATCAGCAAAAGACGCAGACGATCAGACCGAGCGTTAAGCAGGGCCCGGATGTTTCGCGGCTCCCTCGGCATAGCGGTGATCCGTGTCACCGCCGCAGTAGGCAAGGGTAAGTGCACGACAAGACCCTGACGTAAGTCCAGGTCAGGGCACATCAGGTGGGCCCGCGGTTAGATCAGGGTTCCGTCTGGAAGAACCGTCCGCCATACGTACGAGGTCATGAAGTCGCGTGGGCTTCGACACCGGCGGGCAGCACGACAGCAGTGCAGATGTGGAAGCAGAGGAAAGGGAGGGCCGAACACCGTTGGATCGCCCACCACCAGCAAGGTACTTCAACGCTGAGGTGGACACCGCAGTCTCCATCGAACGAGAGGTGGTCTCCGGTCACGCTTATGCGATCCTCGCACCCGACGCCGTCACCGACGGTAGGTGCGGATACGAGAACCCGACGTGTCTGTCGGTAAATGGTGTTGTTGACCCGTAAACCCTTGGGCCCCGGTGCTTTCGCGCCGGGGCCCTCGTCATGGAGGTGTGCATGGCCCAACCCGATGACATGTTCGGCGACGAGGACTACCCCGCCTACACGATGGGCCGCGCCGCGGAGATCGTCGGCGCCTCGCAGGACTTCCTGCGCCGCCTCGACGAGGCGAAGCTGTTCACCCCGTTCCGCTCGGCCGGCGGACACCGCCGCTACTCCCGCTACCAGTTGCGCCTCGCCGCCCGGGCCCGGGACATGGTCGACCACGGGACCGCTCTGGAAGCCGCCTGCCGGATCATCATCCTCGAAGACCAACTCGAAGAAGCCCTGCACCACAACGAACACCATCAGCAGCGAACAGACGCCGCCTGAACCGAGCGCCTCCCGGTCCGCCACCACCCGGCGGAGGGACCGTCCGTCGTACCCGCGGCCGGGCTGGCGCCCGAGGACTGATCAACGGCATTGGGTCGTATCGAGCTCCGCAGGAAGCTCGCCGCCCGGTCTGTAGTGGGACTCTGAGCTGGTGAGCGGTTATGAGTGAGCTGGTGAGCGGTTATGAGCCTGATGGGGACCTCAACTGGAGACCGCACGCGGCCCGGCCGACATCGCGACGGTCTCGGCGGCACAGGTTGACCACGAGTGACTCCATTGATCGTGCTACGGCGTCACAGTATGGTGACGGCTCACGATCGTCGTACCCGGCTCCGGCAACTGGAGGTGGCGTCATGATCAACCTGTCCGATCGAATTCCCGCCCACTACTCGCAGCGGGCCCGCACCGAACTGTCGGCAGCCTGGGAGCATCTGTTGACCGCCGCTCAGGACACCGCCCGACAGGTCGCAGACACCTCTCGCGCGCGGGGGTCGGTGGCCCGGGAGCGGGCCGTGCTGGCCCGGCTGGCCCTCCGCGGCGAGTTGCCGACCTCGCGGTGGCGGTGGGCCGCCGGCGGCCTGGCCGCCGGATTGGTCATCGGCGTCGTCGCAGCGACGGCGGTAAACCGGCGGCTACACCCGGCCGGCCCGGATGCAGCCCAGCAGCCGAACGAGCCGCCCTCAGCGGTGTTGGACAAGGCCCGCGCCGCCGCCGCGGCAGTGGGAGAACGGGCCAGCACGGCCGTGCACACCGCTGCGGCAGCCGCCCGGGACGCCGCAGACAAGGCCCGGAACACGGTCACCCGCCGCGAACCAGAAGCCGAATTCCCGCCATCGACCGTGCCCGCCACCGATCGCGACGACTAGCCGGGACCCAAACCGGGAGCCGTCTACGCGTCGACGAGGGTTGCCCGCTACCTGTGTGCCCCGCATCGGCAGCCGTGATGTGCGCTGCGGTCACGGCTGCCGCCACCTACCGTGGTAAGTGACGGGGTGCGACGTCCCGGAGTGTGAGGCCTGCGGCGCAGTATTCCAGCGGTGTGAGCCATCCCCCTTGCATGGAGTCGGCGCGAAGCGGGGCGGGCGCCCCTTCACCCAGCGCATTCATCGAGGAACGGTCGCGCTCATCGAGGTAGTCGCCTACGGTGTGCTTGTGGACGCGGCTTCAGATGTCGTGTGTGGGCGGTGTGGCGGCACCATGGTTGTGGCCACTGAGGCGCCCCATCCATGCGGAGTGTCCGTACAGCATGGCCGCTGCATTGATTGCGGGTTCAGGTCGTGGCGACTGCTCGACGAGCAGCTGGTGCCGTTACCAAACCCTCGGGGCCGCTGGACGATCACGGCTGGCGGCGATGCTCACAGGCTCTACCACGAGGTCACACCGCGACAGCGACTGATCCGCCCCGAGAACGGTTCAGCCCGGCGCGGGGATCGCACACGCCCGTGAAGGTTGTTGTCCCGGACCATGTCGGGTCGATGGCGACCAGGCCCCGTGGCCGCCTCGTTGAATTCGCGGTCCACGCCGCGGTGCCGCCCGGTCCGTACGGATGCTCATCATGCTCGTCACACCCTGTCACGTCCGACTCTCGCGACGACCTGAACTGACGACCTCGGGGCCGCCTCTGCCGGCGGTCGGTACAGGAGAAACCGGCATGGCTGGTGGCGACGACGAGCAGGGCCGTCCGCTCTGCCGTGCGAGACGCTGATCAGCATCGCCGCTCCGCGCAGCGGGCGGACCTTACCGACAGAGTCGAGGATGACAGCGACGTCGACGGAGGAACCGTCGAGCCCTTCTTGCAGATCCGCTACGCTGCGACGGACCCCCGTCGCAGCTCGTCTTATGGGACTCCCGCCGGCCCAACCCACCAACGCGGAAACCGTCAGGTCCAGCAAGCATGGACACTCGCTGCGGCATGAAGCACGAAGGTCGAGAGGTGATCAGCCTCCCGGTAAGCCGGTGTCGGTGCCCGAGTCACTGTTGGGGTCGGCTGGGCCCTTCCAGCGGTACAAGTGCTCGGGCCGGCCGTTGGTGCCGTAGCGCAGGCTCACGGTCGCGGCGCCCTCCTGTTCGAGTGCGGCGAGGTAGCGCTGTGCGGTGGCGCGTGCGATGCCGAGTTCGGTCGCGATCTCGGCGGCGGTGCGTGCTGTCCGCGGCAGGGTGGCGAGCCGTTCTGCCACGAGCCGTGCGGTGACGCCCGACTGGCCTTTGGGCGCGGTTGGGCGGTCGCCGGCGCGCAGCTGGCGCACGGCACGATCGATGTCGTCCTGGCTGAGCTGGCTGCCGGCCGCCGTGGCGAGCGCGGTGCGATAGCGGCTGTACGCGGTGAGGCGATCCACGAACTGCTCGGCCGTGAAGGGCTTCAGGAGGTAGTTGAGCGCTCCGTGCGCGAGGGCTGCGCGCACCGCGGCTGAATCGGATGCTGCCGTGAGCATGATCGTGTCCACGTCGGTCTCGGCGAGTACCGCGAGTCCCGAGTCGTCGGGCAGGTAGGTGTCGAGCAGCATCAGGTCGGGCTGCTCGTCGCCGAGCATCCGGCGGGCGTCGGCCGCGGTCAGGGCCGTCCCGATGACCTGGAAGCCGGGTATGCGGCGGGTGAAGGCGACGTGGACCTTGGCGACCCGGAAGTCGTCCTCCACGACCAGTACGCGGATCATTTGTCGGCCTCCGCCGCGACGGCTAGCACGGCGGGCAGGCGTGCGGCGAAGACGGCGCCGTGGCCGTCGCCGCCGGGCTGAGCCAGCCACACCTCGCCGCCGAGACTGCGGGCCGCCTGCCGGGAGAGGGCCAGGCCGAGCCCTCGGCTGTCGCCGGCTCGGGTTGACACGCCCTGCACGAAGAGGCGGTCCACCACCGACGCGGCGACACCGTCGCCGGAGTCCGCCACACTCAGGTGCAGCGTGTCCCGTTCGGCGGCGAGCACGATCTCCACCGACGCGGGCCGCGCCGCCCCGAGCCGGGCGGCGTCGATCGCGTTGTCCAGCAGGTTTCCCACGATGGTGATCACGTCGACCGGGGCGGTCACGCGTGCGTCCACCCAACTCTCCTCACCGATGTCCAAGCGGACACCCTTCTCCGTGGCGATGGCCATCTTCGCCGCCAGGAACGCCCGCAGGTACGGGTCGCGGATGGCGTCGTGGTCGGTATCGGTCGCGGCGGCTGACGGAGCCGACAACATGTGCAGGTACTCCATCGCCTCGGCGTGGTGCCCGGTTTCGAGCAGTCCGGCGATCAAGTGCAGCCGGTTGGAGAACTCGTGTCGCTGGGCTCGCAGGCTCTCAGTCAGCGCACGGACCGCGTCGAGTTCGTTGGTCAACACCTCGAGATCCGTGCGGTCGCGCAGGGTGAGCACGCGGCCGAGGTTACGCCCGTCGCGGCGTACCTGCCGACGGTTGGCGATCAGCACCCGGTCACCGGCAACGGTGACGAGGTTGTTGGCGTCGCCGGAGCCGGACAGTGCTGAGCGCACACCCGCGGGCAGGTCGATCTCGTCGAGCGGAGCTCCGGCCGCCGGTTCGTTGCCCAGAAGCCGGATGGCTTCTCCGTTGTAGACGGAGATCCGGTCGGCGGCGTCCACGGCGAGCACGCCCTCGCTGATGCCGTGCAGTACCGCCTCCCGCTCCTGCACGAGCTCGGCCAGCTCGTGCGGCTCCAGGCCCAGGGTCAGCCGCCGCAGCCGCCGGGTCAGCATGGCCGTCCCGGCCACGCCGAGGATGAGCGCGCCGCCGGCGAACGGGGCCGCCACACCCACCATCCCCCGCCAGCGCGTGTGGATGTCATCCAGGCTGATACCCACGCTGACGATGCCGACGACGTGACCGCCCAGGTCGCGCAGCGGCACCTTGGCCCGGGCCGAGTCGCCGAGGGTGCCGTGCTGGACGATCACCACCTCCCGCCCGGCCAGCGCCTCGGACGGGTCGGTACTGACCGGGTGCCGGAGCTCGGCGGGGTTCGGGTGCGACAGGCGCACGCCATCACGGTCGGTGACGACGACGAAGAGCACGCCGGTGCTTTGGCGCACGGCCTCCGCTCGTGCCTGGACCACCCCGTCCGGGTCGTACTGGCCGGTGCGCAGGTCGTACCGCGTCGCGGCCGCGACGATGGCCGGGTCGGCCGCGACCGAGCGGGCGACGCCGCGGGCCCGCTCGCCGTACTGCGTGATCAGCTCGCGATCGAGCAGCCAGCCGAACAGCAACAGTCCGATGCCGACCACGATCGTGATCACGATGCTCTGCAGGACGAGTGCCTGACGGGTGAAGCTCATGCGCGGGCGAAGCATGGCACGACGGTACGACGGCGCGCCGCTGACGTCACGATCCGTCGCGAGCAAAACGCGCAGAACCTCCAGAACGTCACTTGCGCGCATAACGACTTCAAGGCTAGGAGCCCTCCGGCGGTTGCCCTACCGTCCTCGCAACACCGGGCGATAACCGTCCCGAAATGGCCCGGCAACATGAGGAGGAGACGTGACCCAACCCGTGATCGAGCTGCGGGGAGCGACCAAGCGCTTCCGCGGCTCGTCCGGCATCATGACGGCCGTCCACGACCTCACCATCAGTATCCGCCCAGGTGAGTTCGTGGCGGTGGTCGGCCCGACCGGGTGCGGCAAGTCCACCACCCTGTCGCTGGTGTCCGGCCTGGAACCCCCGTCCTCGGGCGAGGTTCTGGTGGACGGTGCGCCGGTGCGGGGCATCCCGGCCGGTGTCGGCTACATGTTCCAGCAGGACGCGATCCTGCCGTGGAAGAACGTACTGGACAACGTCGCCGCCGGGCCGCGCTTCCGCGGCGTGCCCAAGGCCCGCGCGCGGGCCGACGCGGCAACGTGGGTCGAGCGGGTCGGCCTTGCCGGTTTCGAAGCGTACTACCCGCACCAGCTCTCCGGCGGTATGCGCAAACGGGTGGCCCTCGCGCAGACCCTCGTCAACGAGCCGAAGATCATCTTGATGGACGAGCCCTTCAGCGCCCTGGACGTGCAGACGCGCGGGTTGATGCAGGACGAGCTGCTGCGGCTGTGGGCCGGGACCGCCGCCGTGATCTTCGTGACCCACGACCTGGAAGAGGCGATCGCGCTCGCCGACCGGGTGATCGTGCTGACCGCCGTGCCCGCCACGGTGAAGGCCGACTTCACGATCAACCTGCCCCGCCCCCGCGACGTCGAGGAGATCCGCCTCACCACGGCATTCCTCGACATCTATCGCGAGATCTGGAACTCCCTGCGCGAAGAGGTGGCCCGAGCCAGGAAGGGGGCAACCCTCAGTGCTGCCTGACACCGAAACACCACAGCGCCCGAAGCAGGCGCGGCTGGCCGACGCCGACCGCGCGGCGATCCGGGCGGCAACCAGGGCGCAACGTCGCCGCCGCGCGCTGGTCTGGGGTGTGCGGACTCTGCTCGTCGTGATCGGCCTGTCGGCGTGGGAGTTCGCTGCCCGATACTGGGTCGACTTCGACGGGAACACCCACTTCAGCAAGCCGCTGGACTGGAAGGAACACGCCCAGCGCTGGGGCATCGACCAGTTCTTCTACTCCCAGCCCTCGCAGATCTGGCAGCGCCTGTACGACTGGTTCACCACCGGGCCGAGCAGCGGCCCGATCTGGGAACACATCGGCGTCACCCTGTGGGAGGCGGCGTCGGGCTTCGTCATCGGCTCGCTCGGCGGGGTGGTCCTCGGCGTCCTGCTGGGGCGGGCCCGCTTCGTCGCCGAGGTGCTCGCGCCCTTCATCAAGGCGGCCAATGCCATCCCGCGGATCGTGCTGGCGTCGCTGTTCGTGATCTGGTTCGGACTCGGTCTGAGCTCGAAGATCGCCACCGCCGTGGTGCTGGTCTTCTTCGCGGTCTTCTTCAACGCCTTCCAGGGCGCCCGCGAGGTGGACCGCAACCTGGTCAACAATGCCCGCATTCTCGGGGCGAGCCGGATGAAGGTCCTCACCTCCATCGTCATCCCGAGCGCCACGTCCTGGATCCTCGCCTCGCTGCACGTCGCCTTCGGCTTTGCGCTGATCGGCGCGGTCGTCGGCGAGGTCATCGGCGCCAAGCGCGGCCTCGGCCTGCTGATCGCCCATTCCCAAGGAACATTCGACGCGGCCGGCATCTACGCCGGAATGATCATCATCACGGTGATCGCACTCGGCGCGGAGTGGCTCCTCACCGCGCTGGAGAAGCGCCTGCTGCGCTGGCGTCCCCCCTCGGCCAGCGAAGCCGTCCAAATTTGACACCCCCCAAAGGAGAGAGCTGACCATGCGACGCGTCTTGAAGGCGTTCCTTGCCGCCAGTATGGCGGTCGGTCTGACCGCCTGCGCCACGGCCAAGCCGCCGGCCGCCCCGAACACCGAAGGTCCGCTGTCGAAGGTCCGGATCGGCGTCGGCGGCATCAACAAAGTGATCTACATGCCGGCCATGCTCACCGAGAGGCTGGACTACTTCAAGGCCGAGGGCCTGGAGGTCGAGCTCTCCGACGAGCAGAACGGCGTCAACCAGGAGAACGAGATGCTCGCCGGCCAGCTCGAGGGGGTGGTCGGGTTCATGGACCACGCCTACACCCTGCAGCTCAAGGGCAAATGCGTCCAGAGCGTCGTGCAGTTCGCCAACACGCCGCTGGAGAAGGTCATGCTGTCGTCGAAAGAGGCGTCGACGGTAAAGACGATGGCAGACCTGAAGGGCAAGAAGGTCGGGTTCACCAGCAAGGGCTCGTCCACCAACGCCCTGATCAACTCGCTGATGGCGAAGGGCGGTGTCAAGGAGAGCGAGTTCACCGGCGTCGCGGCCGGCGCGGGCTCCACGTTCATCGCCTCGATCGAGAACGGCGGCATCACCGCCGGCATTACGACGCCACCCACGTCGACCACGCTGCTGGACAAGAAGACCGCGACCACGCTGGTCGATCTGTCCACGGTGGACAGCACGAAGCAGGCGCTCGGCGGGCTCTACCCGGCAAGCTCGCTGTACATGCCCTGCGAGTGGGTGAAGGCCCACCCGCGGGAGTCGCAGAAACTGGCCAACGCGTTCGTCAAGACGCTGCAGTTCATCGCCGGGCACTCGGCGGACGACATCGCGGCCAAGATGCCGGCAGACTACGCCGGCGGAAACCAGCAGCTGTACGTCGCGTCGATCAAGGAGACCAAGGCCGGGTTCACCACGGACGGGGTGATCGACGCCGACGGCGCCCGCAACGTCGTCGAGGTCCTCGCCGCCGGTAACCCGGATGTCGCGAGCAGCAAGGCCCAGATCGACGTCGCCAAGGGGTACACGACCGAGTTCGTGACCAAGGTGCCCAAGGCCTGACCGACGTCCAGTCAGCACGGATGACCCGCGCCCGCCGTGATGTACCGTCACGGCCGGCGCGGGCACATCGCTGAGGTGGATCTGCCAGCCGGTCGGGTCCGGGCGCCCGGTATCGACCTCGGAGTTAGTGCCCGATTTTGTCTCTCCTCGGTAGCCGGCGAGCGGGAAAGCCGCTGACGACCATCCATAGATCGCCGGGGGGCCGGAATCCAGGTCGTCAACATCAACCCAGGCCTGGATCGGCGGCAACTCCAGTGTGGCGAGCGCCTGATGAACGCGCTCGTCGACGACCAGCCGCGCCGGTGCGCCACCGCCGTGACCGGGGTGCGCTCGGCCAGCAGGACCAGCGCGTGGTACAGCCGCAGCTGGGTCCGCGACTGCGGAAACGTCATGCCCGGGTCCGCCTGGAACAGCCGCGTCAGGGTGCGGCCGCTCGCCCCCACCGCGGCGCCCAGCGCGGCCAGGGCCCGGTCGTCGGTCGGGTCGGCGCGCAGGATCGCGCACACCGCCCGCAGCCGCGGATCGCTGGGCGCCGGCAGGTGCACCGGCTGCTGCGGCGCGGCCCGCAACCGGTCGAGCAGCACGGCCCGCAACCGGCGCCGCGGCGGCGTCTCATCGTGCGGCAAGCGCAGGGCCAACGCGTCTCAGATCCCACAACGCGTCGGCGCCGCCCTGGATCGTCACCCGTCGCCGAGTCCGGCCTTGCGGGCTCGGATGATGGCGTGCCCGCGGTCGGCCACCTGCAGCTTGGTGAAAATGCTCGACACGTAGTTGCGCACGGTGTTCGGGCTCAGCACCAACCTCCGGGCGATGTCGGCGTTGCGATGGCCCCGCGCGATCAGCTCGAGGATCTCGCCCTCGCGCTCGGTCAGTTCCGGGAACTCGGCCGCGGCCACCGTCCGGGCGGGGGTGGCGAAGTATTCCAGTACGCGGGAGGCGATGGAGGGGGCGAAGATCGCCTCGCCTTGGCCGACCGCCCGGATGGCGCGCAGGATGTCGGCCCGGTCGGCGTCTTTGAGAATGTAGCCGCGGGCCCCGGCTCGCATGGCGGTGAAGATCGACGCGTCGTCCTCGAACATGCTCACGATCAGCACCCGTACGGCCGGAGTCGCTGCGAGGATGCGTCGGGTGGCCTCGATCCCACTGCACCCGGGCATCTGGATGTCCATCAGGATCAGGTCGGGCATCAGCGCCGCGGACAGCTCAACCGCCTCGTCGCCGGTACGGGCCTCGCCGACCGCGACCAGATCAGGTGTGGCGGCGAGCAGCGCCAGGATGCCGTCGCGGAACATCGGATGGTCGTCAGCGATCAGCACGCTCAACGATGTCACGGGCCTCCTCCTCATCAGCTGGTAGCGGGATCCGCACCCGCACGGTCGTCCCGGTGGGGCCGCTACGTCCGATGTGGACGGACCCGCCGAGTTCGGCGGCCCGCTCGTTGATGGCGAGCAGTCCGACGCCAGCTGGTCGGGTGGCCGCAATCCCCACCCCGTCATCGCTGATTTCCAGGATGAGGTCGGACTCGCGGGCCATGCGCACCGTGCAGGCGCCGGCACCGGCATGCCGGTCCACGTTGGTCAGCGCCTCGTGAATGATGCGGTAGGCCGCCACCTCCACCGCGGCCGGCAGGGCGGAAAGGTCGCCTTCGACGACGATGGTCGGCCCGGGTGGCCGGCACGCCAGGGCGGCCTCGCGGACGGCACCGACCAGGCCGAGCTCGTCCAGACTCGGGGGGCGTAGTCCGTAGACGAGCCGTCGGACGTCGGCGATGGTGGCGCGGATCTCGTTGCTCAGACGGTTTGCGCCCTCCTGTGCAGCTCGCGGGTCGGTGGGAATCAGGTCGGCCACAATGCCGGCCTTCAGCGCCAGGCCGGCCAACGTGGGGCCGAGTCCGTCGTGCAGGTCCCGTCGAAGGCGTCGCCGCTCCTCCTCCCGCGCGGTGACCAGGCGCTCCCGTGAGCGCTGCAGATCGCCGCCGAGCGCCACCGCGTGCGCCGCTGGTCCGAGGTGGACAGCGAGGTCCTGCAGGAGGCTCACGTCGCGCGGAGTCAACGATTCCCCGGGGCGTCGGGAAGCCACCAGCAACTGGCCGACGACCTCGGACTGGTAGGTCAGCGGCAGCATGACCGGGGCCGGCACCGGGTCCCCGTGCTGGGCCGCCACAACGGCGCCGCCGGCCGCATAGACAACGATCGCGGCGTACGGCAGCTTGAGCGCACCGGCGAACGACTCGACGACGCTGGCCAGCGGTCGGGGGCCCAGCGAGGTGGCAAGGCGCCGCCCCAGCTCGGTCACGACCGCGTACGGCTCGTCGCGCTGCCCGTACGTCACCCGGTTGATGCCGCGCTGCAGCAGGCCGCGCAGCGGCTGGATGACCACGGCCACCACTCCGGTCGCCACCAGCGACATCCATAGCGTCGTTTCGGTGCGCAACGCCCGGCCGAGGTACCCGATGACGAGCACGTACACACCGACGACCGCCGCGGTGAGGGCGGCGTACAACAGGGTCCGGTTGATGACGAGGTCAACATCCCAGAGCCGGAATCTCAGCATGGCCACCGCGATGCCGACCACGATCACGGTGAAGACGAGCTGCCAGGTGAGCGCGCCGTCGAGGTTCTGCACCACCGGCGAGCGCGCCACCCGGGCCGGCAGGGCGAGCATGACCATCTGGTTGGCGGCGACCAGCACGACGCCGCAGGCCAGGCCGAGCAGCACCCACTTGGTCTGCTGACGGGCGGCCGGCGACGAGACCCGTCGGTACCGGTAGACCTGGGCGCCGGTGTCGACAAGCAACAGGCCGAGGCCGCTGAGCTGGAAGACATTGCTGGCCAGGTTCACCTGCCCGGCCAGCCCCAGGGCCACGCCGCCGACCAGGGCAGCCCCGGCCCCGATCACCGCCCAGCGCAGTGGCCGGGGCACGAACCGCCCGGACGGGAAGACCGCGAAGAACACGCCGAATGCGTAGAGCCCGATCGGGGTGGCGAGCTGCCCCATCGACGTCAGCGCCGGGCTGCCGAGCAGCGTCGCCGGGCCGCCGAAGACCACCCACGGCACCGGGCTGACCACGCCGCAGCCGAAGAGGACGAGCATGTACGCGCAGACCAGTGCCATCGAATCGGGCGACGCGCGGTACCGCACGATCAGCGCCACCCCGAAGTAGACGATCGTCGGCACCATCGTCAGCACGATCAACGTGATGATTACTGCTGGCAGTCCAAGATGGACAGTGCGCAGCTCGGCCAGGGCCGCCGGCCCGGCCTGGGACCGGTAGTACTCGGGCATGGCCACCAGGGCACCGAGCACGAGCGCCAGGCCGGCCAGGGCGACGACGACCCAGGCCGGCCGGGCGATCCGTACGATCAACGACGTCATCGGGGCACCTGAGGTGGGGTCCGGTGTGGAGTCCAACGCAGGCATCGTACGCTGAACCACCCCGGACTGCCTCAGATCGCCGGCTGCGGTTGCGGCTGCGATCGCGGGCCGAGCACCCGGGCCGGAGCCAGACCGAGCCAGGCCACGGCGATGCCGAAAGCGACCATGGCGAACGGTACGACGGGCAGTGCGGCCGCGAGTGCGCCGAGGAGCAGCAGCACCAACGGTGGCCGCGCGAGCACGCCGGTCCGGAGCAGGACGATCGCGTAGGCCAACCAGGACAGCCCGAACCAGGCGACGGACCCGAAATAGCCGATCACCAGGATCCCCGGCGGCGTGTTGTCCACGAACCCGGGTGCGACCGCGGCCGCTGCCGGGTCGACAAAGGCCGTACTCCAGGTCAGGCAGGCGAGCAGCATCACGCCGAAACCCGCCGACATAGCCACCGCCAGCCCGCCCCGACCGACCCGGTCGGCCTGCCGGACGTGCAGGTCGGTCAGCGCGAGAGCGAGGGCGAACGCCGCGACCAAACCGATCAGGGCACCGGCCCGGAACGTCGGCGTAACGACGTGCTCACTGAACCGGGCGCCCGGCGACACCTCTTCGAGCACGTCGCTGATGGCGAGGAGAATGCCGGCGGCCACCACCGCGGGCTTGAACGGGGACATGTACCAACCTCCTGACTGGCCGGGCTGTCCGGCCAACTGCCACGGTGCCGGTACCCCTGTCACGTCCGCACCTGACCAAAGTCACGGATACCGTCATGACTGCGCGGGTATGCATGCCGGCGCAGCACGTGGGACGGCTGCACGGCCGATGCGGTCGCGCATGGGCGGCTGTCGACAGCGGTAGCTCGAG
Source organism: Dactylosporangium sp. McL0621 (assembly GCF_049995355.1). Classification (NCBI taxonomy): domain Bacteria; kingdom Bacillati; phylum Actinomycetota; class Actinomycetes; order Micromonosporales; family Micromonosporaceae; genus Dactylosporangium; species Dactylosporangium sp. McL0621. The sequence continues at coordinate 4,873,566 of NZ_CP188259.1, read as the reverse complement.
TCGGCCGCTCGTGCCATAGGCGATCGCCGCGACATGATGATCGACCGTGTTGCTGCGACTGGCCTACCTGGGCGTGACGAACGCGTTTGCCGTGCTGCGCCTACCGCGCCGGGCATGTCATCGGACGGGCGGATGCGAGTAGCGACCTACTCCTACTCCGCTTCCTCTTGGCGCGGGTCTTCAATCTGCTCGCGAAGGCGTCGCACGATCACCTCCCATTCGGCGGCGTCGGCGTGTCGGCGTGGGGCGGCTTCGAGGCGTTCTTGCACTCCGGGCGACTGGACGTCACCGACGACGAGCTCGCCCCGCTGCTCGCCCTGGCCGGCACGCTACCCACGGTGGTCGACGTCATGCTCGATCGGCCCGCGGTCCTGACCCGCTCGCCGCCACCGCGGCCGCGCTCATCGGCACCTTCGGCGTCAGCGACGAAGCCCTGCTCGGCGTCCTGCTCGGTCGGTCACCGGCCCGCGGGACGCTCCCGTTCGAACTGCCGTCGTCCATGCACGCTGTTACAGCATCCCGAGAAGACGTCCCCAACGACACCGCCGACCCGCTGTTCCCTACGGCCACGGCCTGCACCTCCCCGTTTATCTCCAGCTTGGCGTCATCGTGACGCCTGACATCGTGCCACCGCGTCGTGGACATGTCCGACACCGATCGGTGAGAACAACAGTCCTGACGCGCTCGAGCCGCAATGGCGTGGCCGGTTGCACGTCTCGGCTGGTTAAGCTGTGCGCATGGTGGCCGGGGCGGAGTGCGTCACCGTCCGGTCCGTGCTGTTCGATCTGGCGGTGGCGGGCGGCGTGGCGATGCTGACGGTGCCCTACGTGTACCGTCCGCATGTCCTGTTCGGGGTGGCGATGGCGATCGCCGTGGGCTTCCGTCGCTTTCGCCCGCTGACGGTGATGCTGGTCGTCTCGGCCCTCGCGCTGGGTCATCTGGTGATCCTCGGGCGGCCCGACCCGACCAGCTTCGACATTGCCGTGCTGATCGCGATGTACTCGGTGGTCAAGTACGCGCCGGTGCTGTGGCACGGGTTTGTGGCCGCGGGCATCGTCGCCGTCGGGCTGGTCATCGAGCAGGTCCGGCACCTCACGTTCCGGTGGTGGTACTCGGCCCTGCTGCTGTTCGGCTTCTGCACGGCGGTGTGGCTGGTCGCATACACGTTGCGCACCCGCCGGCGGTATCTGCGCAGTCTTGAGGAGCGGGCGGCGACGGCGGAGCGGGAGCGTGACCACCTGGCGCAGCTGGCTTTGGCCGGCGAGCGGGCGGGGATTGCGCGGGAGCTGCACGACGTTGTCGCCCACACCCTCGCCGTGATGGTCGTGCAGGCCGAGGGGGCCAGGTACGCGCTCGCGGACGACCCGGCCCAGGTCGAGGAGGCGCTGCGGACCATCGCGGCGACGGGCCGGGACGCGGTGGGCGACATGCATCGCATCGTCGGGGTGCTGCGCGGCGACGGGCCGGCGGTCGACCCGGATCGGGGCGTGGCGACGATCGGGCAGGTGCTCGTGCTGGTCGAGCGGGCGCGCTCGACGGGGCTGGCGGTCACGTACGAGAGTGTCGGCGACCCGCCGGACATGTCGGCGGCGGAGGAGCTCACGGTGTTCCGGGTGGTGCAGGAGGCGCTGACGAATGCGATCCGCCATGCCGGCGCGGAGGCCAAGGTGACGATCCGGTTGGAGTACAGTCCGCGGCTGGTGAGGATCAGCGTGATCGACGACGGGGGCGGCCGGCTCTCGAGCTCCCCCGGCGCGGCCGGGCACGGGCTGATCGGGATGCGGGAGCGGATCGCGGTGCACGACGGGCAGTTCAGCGCCGGTCCTCGGTTCGGCGGCGGCTGGCAGGTGGACGCCACGCTGCCGGTGCAGGAGGCGACATGAACGCGGCCAGGACCACGATCCGGGTGATGGTGGTGGACGATCAGCCGCTGGTGCGGGCCGGGTTCCGGATGGTGCTCAAGGCACAGCCGGACATGACGCTCACGGCCGAGGCCGGCGACGGGGCAGAAGCGCTGCGGCTGTTGCAGGGGAAGCCAGCCGACGTGGTGGTGATGGACATCCGGATGCCGGTGATGAACGGCATCGAGGCGACCCGGCGGCTGTGCGCCGGGCCGGGCGGCCCGCGGGTGCTGGTGCTGACCACGTTCGATACGGACGCGGAGGCGTTCGCGGCGCTGCAGGCCGGTGCGAGCGCGTTTCTGCTCAAGACCGGGCCGCCGGAGGAGCTGCTGGCCGCGATCCGGATCGTGGCCGCCGGTGACGCGGTGGTCGCGCCGCGGATGACGCGCCGGCTCCTAGACCGCTTCGCCGGCCAGTTCGCGCCGCCCCGGCCGGCTGGAACGGCGCTGGCCGGGCTGACCGAGCGCGAGCAGGAGGTGCTGCTGCTGGTGGCCCAGGGACTGTCCAACGCCGAGATCGCGGTCCGGCTGCACATCGTCGACACGACGGTCAAGACGCACGTTGGCCGGATCCTGACCAAACTTGACCTACGGGACCGGGTGCAGCTGGTGGTCCTCGCGTACGAGACGGGCATGGTCCGCCCCGGGGCGCCGGGCTGAGCGGAAATGCCGCCCAGCCCGGGTGACGGACTGCCTACGTCTCGGCCATCGCGGCCACGATCGATGCGCTCGCCGCTCGGCGGGCCGGCAGGACCGCGGCCACGATCGCCGCCAGGGCGGCCACGGCGAGCAGCACGATCAGCTGCCCGTACGGAACCCGGATCAGCGGCTGGATGGTGGCGAACATGATCCGGGCGGTCAGCCATCCGTAGGTGACCCCGAACGCGATCCCGACGAGCGCGCCGACCAGCGCCATCAGGCATGCCTCGTACAGCAGGGTGGCCCGCAGCTGGCCCCGGGTCAGCCCGAGCGCGCGGGCGAGCGCGGACTCTCGAGTGCGTTCGAACACCGACAACGACATGGTGTTCATGATCCCGACGAGCGCGATGAGCATGGCGAACGCGAGCAGCGCGGCGACCACCCCGATGAGCTGGTCGACGGTGCCGGTGATCTCGTCGCGCCAGCCGGCGATGCTGTTCACCGCGACGTCCGGGTAGTCGGCCAGGTCGGCTTCGACGGCGTTGCGGGAGGCGTCCGGTTGGACCCCGGCGGCCGCCTTGACGAGCACCATGTCGTCGCCGCCGGTCGGCCGCACGGTGGTGAAGTCGTCCCACGAGATGAGCGTGTCGCCGGTGCGCGCGGTCCCGGCGATCAGCCCCACGACGGTCAGGTCCAGCCGCTTGCCGGCCGAGCTGACCACGGCGATGTGGTCGCCGAGCCGGTGGGTCCGGTTCTCGGGCGCGCCGGTGAACAGGATCGCGGTGCCCGGCCGAAGGTCGTCGAGGGAGCCGGCGGTCATCGGGAAGGTCGCCAGTGTGCGCAGCGCGGCCGGGTCGAAGCTGCCCAGTTGGGTGCGGCTGCCGTTGCTGGTCGCCGTGTCGAGGCGCACCTCGCCGACGGCGCCGAGGAGACGGTCGGCGCGGAGCCTGGCCACGGCGCTGGGCGGCACGCTGACGCCATGCTGGCCGGTGTCGGCCGGTTGCAGGATGAAGTCGACCGGATAGTGCGAGACGAGCTGGGCGGTCGCCGTGGCCTGGATGGTCGCGGTGAGCACGACCGCGCCGGCCATCAGCCCGATGCCGATCATCAGCGCCGCGGTCGTGGCGGCGGTCCGGCCCGGGCTGCGGCGGGCATTCGCGGCGGCGAGCCGGGCCGGGGTACCGAGGATCCGGCCGGGCAGCCAGCCCAGCGCGGCGATCACCGGCCCGACGTACAGCGGCGACAGCAGCACGACCGCCAGGAACGCGACGACCCCACCGGCCACCACTTGCAGCGTGCCGGTCTTCGGATCGGTGCTCTGCTCGCCCCGGACGGTCAGCGCGACACCGGCCGCCGCGGTCAGCACGACCACCACGGTCAGCAGGATCCGATTCCCGCGCGACCCGATCCGCGCCGACGGAACCGCCCGCAAGGCGGCCAGCGGCGACACCCGCCCGGCCCGGACCGCCGGCACGAGCGCGGCGGCGACGGTGACGACCAGGCCGACGACGACGGCGACGACGACCGGGGTAGCCGTGAGCACCAGGGCATGGCTGGGCAGGGCGGCGCCGAGCGCGTTGGCCCCGCTGAACATGCCGTACGCCACCGCGAGGCCCAAGGCGAGTCCGGCGATGCCGCCGACGAGCCCGACCGCGGCGGCCTCGAGCAACACCGAGGCGAGCACCTGGCCGCGCGAACCGCCGATGCAGCGCAGCAGCGCCAGCTCCCGCATCCGCTGGGCGATGAGGATGTTGAAGGTATTCCCGATCACAAACGCCGCCACCACCACGGCGATCCCGGCGAAGATCTGCAGCACCGTCAGGAACGTGTCGACCTCGTGCACGGCATTGGTGGCGATGTCGTGGCGGCGCTCGTCGCCGCTCTGCACCACCGCGTCGGACGGCAGCACCGCCCGGGCCCGGCGGAGCAGGTCAGCCGGGGTGGCGCCGGAGACGGTCGCGACCACCTCACGGTAGCCCCGGGCCCCAGCGATCGCGGCCATGTCCGCCTCGGTGAGCACGATGACCGAGCGGTCGGCGTACTCCTTGGCCGCGCCGAACCCGACCACTCCCACCAGCCGCAGCTCGTGGCGCTGCTGCGCGGTGTCGAGCACGACGATCCGGTCGCCGACGGCGAACCGCAGACGCCGCGCGCTCGCCTCGTCCAGCGCCGCCTCGCCGACCGCGGCCGGGGCCCGGCCGGTGGTCACGTCGTATCCGCGCAGCCCCGGGTCGTCACCCCCCGACATTGCCACGCCCGACTGCCCGAAGTTGGTGACAAGCCGCCCGTTGCGGTCCAGCAGCGGCAGCGGCTCACTCATCCGGCCGATGACGACGCCGATCCCAGCGACCGACCGCAGACGGTCCACTGTGGACGTCGGCAGTACCGGTTCCACCCTGGACTTCTCGCCGCCGTGCGCCGGCGGCGGCTGCACGCTCAGGTCGATGCGCTGCGCCGTCCGCGCGTACTCGTCGTACAGCGCGGCCTTGGCCGTGTCGCCGAACACCAGCGCGCCGGCGACAAAGCCGACACCGAGCACGATCGCCAGCGCAGTCGCGATCATCCGCCAGCGCCGGGCCCGCAGGCCCGCCAGGGTGGTCCGCAACATCTCAGCCCCCCAGCTGCTTGAGCCGGTCCAGCACCGCGTCCGCGGTCGGGCCGGCCAGGTCGGCCGCGACCCGCCCGTCGGCCAGCAGCAGCGCCCGGTCGGCATGCCCGGCCGCGACCGGGTCGTGCGTCACCATGACGACAGTCTGCCCCAGCTCGTGCACGCTGCGGCGCAGCAGGTCCAGCAGCTCGGCGCCGCTGCGCGAGTCCAGGTTGCCGGTCGGCTCGTCGGCGAACACCACCTCCGGCCGGGGCAGCAGCGCCCGCGCGCAGGCGACCCGCTGCTGCTGGCCGCCGGACAGCTGCGACGGCGTGTGACGCAACCGGTCGGCCAGCCCCAGCACCTCCACGATGTGCGCGAACCAGGCTGTGTCGGCCCGGACCCCGGCCAGGTCGAGCGGTAGCCGGATATTCTGCTCGGCGGTCAGCGTCGGCAGCAGGTTGAACGACTGGAACACGAACCCGACGCTCACCCGCCGCAGCCGGGTCAGCGCCCGGTCGGACAGCCCGCCGAGCTCGGTGTCGCCGATGTGTACCGCACCGGCGGTGACGGCGTCGAGGCCGGCCGCGCAATGCATCAGGGTCGATTTGCCCGACCCTGACGGTCCCATGATCGCGGTGAACCGGCCGCGCTCGAACCGGACGCTCACCCCGTCCAACGCCCGGACCTCGGTGTCCCCGGAGCCGTACACCTTCAGCAGATCGGTCGTCCGCACCGCCCACCGGCGCGGCGGATCCTCTGTTGTCAACGTCATGACGCACCCCTCGTGATCAGGCCAATGCCTCCTGACGCTAGGCGCGGGGCGGCCGCCGGACATTGACGCCAAGCACTCATCCGGCCGTACTGCTGAGGTAGTACATCGGCGGCGCCGTACCGCTAGGGTCGGACGTCGCGGCGCGGTGTCAGCGCACCGGTGAGGGCGAGGTAGCCGTCCTCGATGGTCGGCTCGACCGGCCGGGCGCCCTCGGCCGGTGCAGTGCGCGACAGCACGCGGTAGCGGGTCCGGGCACCCTCGGGCAGCGCCGACACGACGGTGGTGCCCGGCGGTGGGTCGGTCGCGGTGACGCTCCATACGACACCGTTCGCGAGAGCGGTCAGCGTCTTGGTGCCGGTGAACCGGAGCCGGCCGGCACCAAGCACGCCGACCTGAGGGCCGGTTTGCGCGATGTCCTCGACGATATGCGTGCTGAGTAGCACGGTCCGTTCGCCTGCGAGCCGGACAGCAGGATGCGGAAGCGGACGCGCCTCCTGGGGGTCGAGCCCGGCGGTCGGCTCGTCGACGATGACAGCCGCGGGTCGCCGAGCAGGGCCTCGGCGATGCCGACGCGGCGGCGCATCCCGCCCGAGTACGTGCGAAGCTTGTCGTCGGCGGGCCGCTGAGATCGACTAGTTCGAGCAGCGCGCCGATGTGGCAGCGACGCTCGGCGGTACGGTCGACGCCCTTGAGTAACGCCAGGTAGTCGAGGAACTCCCGGGCGGTCAGGTCGGGATAGACGCCGAAGTCCTGCGGGAGATATCCCAGTGCGCGCCGCACGGCACGGCGCCCGGCGCGCGTGGACAGCGGGTGCCCGCCGACCTCGACCCGGCCTTCGGTCGGATGCAGCAGTCCGGCCAGCAGGCGCAGCAGCGTCGTCTTGCCGCCCCGTTGGCGCCCAGCAGGCCGAACATGCCGCCCGGGACCTCGAGGTCCAGGCCGTCGAGGGCGCGCTTGCCCCGCCGGTAGCGCATCGTCACGCCGCGCACGGCGATGTCCATCATCGTTGGCTCCTAACGGTTGCGTCGGCGCAATGCGACGGCGGTGAGGACCGCGGCCGCGACGGCGAGCATCAGCGCGATCTGCAGCGCGGCGGTCGCGGGTGAGGGCGCCGGCGGATGGCGTTCCACGCGGCCCGGGGACCGGCCAGGCGAAGCCGACCACGCCGCCGTGCGGTCCGCGATAGCCCAGGAAGACGTCGATGGCGTAGCCGCCGGTGGCCGACAGCACGCTCTCGGCCGGCCCCGGCACGGCCTTCGGCGGCAACAGCCAGCCCAGCCACAGCCACAGCCCGACGAGCAGCACGCGGGACAGCGTCACGGGCAGGACGAGCGGCAGGCACAGCACGACCGCCCCGAGCATCGCCAGCCCCGGCACCAGGACGGTTCCGGCGCCGATCAAGGCCCAGAGCACGGCGGCCGGCGCGCCGTGCATCGCCGCGTAGGCGACGGCGCCGCCGAGGTACAGCAGCCCGATCGGGGCCGCCGCGGCCGGGCAGCTGCCCGCGTACTTGCCGGCGAACCGCGCTCCCCCGCCGGCCGGGCCGGCGTCGAGCACCTCGCCGACCTGCAGGACGGTGTCGCGCGACGCCCGGTCGGAGACGAGGAGGGCGTAGACGACCGGCGGCACGATCACGCACGTGACCGCCACGCGGGCCATCGCCGCGCGCGGGTCGGATTCGCTCCACGCCACGCCGTACCCGCTGATCGTGAACGTCATCGCGGCGCCCAGCGCGGAGGCGATCCACAGCGCGGGGCGGGCCGCTATCCGCAACGCCGGTTGGCGGCACCGGCGTTGGGTAGCCGATCGTGGACGGCCCAGGTTGTGCCGAGTCGCTCCACTCGTTCGTTTTCGGTCCCCAGCTTGGGAGAGCGCGATGAGACGCCTGTCGGCCCGACTGGTGGCGTTGGTGGTCCCTGTGATCCTCGCGCTGCCGGCCTGCGTGGCGTCCACGTCCATCGCTGTCGGCGGCGCCGGTAGGTGCGCGCACACAGGCTGGCCGCAGGTTTCCGGTGTCCGCATCCTGTCCGTGACCGCGGTCGGCCACCCGGGCGGGTTCGCTTACCTGGACGGTGGGACGCGACATGTGGTCACTGGACTTCCGCCCTTCTGCGACGTCAGCGTCGCGCTCACCCACCTGGGGGTTGGCGACCGGGTGGGGTTGCGAGTCTGGCTGCCGCGCAGGAGTTGGAACGGGCGCTTCCAGGCGACCGGAGGCGGTGGGTTCTCCGCCGGCGGATCCGAGCGTGCGCTCGTCCCGGCGGTTCGCGAGGGCTACGCGGTGGCCACGACCGACGCTGGTGCCCGGACCCGCCGCCTGGGGCGGCCGGACTGGGCCCTCAACCGTGACGGAACCGTCAACGAGGCACTGCTGGAGAACTTTGCGCACCGCTCGGTGCACGAGATGAGCGTGATCGGCAAGCAGTTGACGGCCAGCTTCTACGGCCGACCCGCCGCATACTCGTACTGGACCGGCTGCTCGACCGGCGGTCGGCAGGGCCTGATGGAAGCCCAGCGCTACCCCACTGACTTCAACGGCATCCTTGCCGCGGCACCCGCCATCAACTGGGACCGGCTCACCGTCGCCCAGTTCTGGCCGCAGGTGGTCATGAACGAGGCTCACGTGTACCCCACCGCGTGCGAGTTTGACGCCTTCAACCGCGCGGCGGTCGCCGCCTGCGACGGCGACGACGGCGTCACCGATGGCATCGTCAGCCGGCCGGAGCGGTGCGGCTTCGACCCGAACACGCTCGTCGGCAGCAGCGTCGTCTGCCATGGCAGGACCGTGCGCGTCAGCCAGACGGACGCCGACATCGTCCGCAAGATCTGGGACGGTCCCACGAGCACGTCCGGCAGGCAGCTGTGGTACGGCCTGCTGCGCGGCACGCCGTTCACCCCGCTGGCCGCCACCGCGAAGCCCCCGTTCGGGTCCCGGCACGGTGCACCGTTCCCGATCGCCGAGAACTGGATCAGGTACTTCCTCTTGCAGCAGCCTGACTACGCCACTTCAAACATCGACCACGTCGAGTTCGAGCGGCTGGTGCAATGGTCCCGAGCCCGCTACAACGCCGTCATCGGTACCGACAACCCCGACCTGTCCGCGTTCCGCGCCGCCGGCGGCAAACTGATCACCTGGCACGGCCTGGCCGACCGGATCGTCTTCCCGCAGGGGACGATCGACTACCGTCGACGGGTCGAGGGGCACATGGGCGACGCACGGGCCATCGACCGGTTCTATCGCGTCTTCCTCGCCCCGGGCGTGGGCCACTGCTACGGTGGGCACGGACCCGTCCCGACCGATCCGCTCACGGCCCTCACCGCGTGGGTCGAACACGGCCACGCACCCGACACGCTGCCCGCAGCTACGACCGGCACCGGAGGCCGGAAGATCACCACCAGCCTCTGCCGCTACCCGCAGATCACCCACCGCAGCAATGGAACTACCGACGGCGCGGCTGGCGCCGACTGCCGCTGAATGCCTCGCGGCTGCGACCGACGCCCCACGGTATCGATGACCGGCGACGCGTAGGCCACGCCAGCACGGCGACCCACCCAGCCGGATTCAGGCTGGCAGCCTGCGGTCGGCACGAACACCCCGCAGTACACACTCCCGTACGATTTTCCTCGTTGGTGGGACTGTAAAACGAACGGTGTAACTCCTGATCAAGGAGTAGCACCTGATGTCTGATGTGGTGATCGCCGAGGCTGATACTGGCCTGGTGGCGAAGCGGAAGCCGGCCCAGCCGGAGGTGTACGGTGTCGACGAGCCGCTCGTGGCCCAGCTGGTGGAGCAGGCGCGCACTGCTGGGCTGCAGCTGACCGGCGAAGGTGGCCTACACAGGCCGCGCAGACCAGAACCCGATTTACGAGCTCTACAGGCTGCTCGTCGGCATCGGCCAGTAAGGCGGCGGCCGGCGCGACCAGCGTGTTACGCTCGGCGCGCACCGGCGGCCCACAGCGCTTGCCACGCAGCTGTCGCATCAGTCCGAACGCAGGTGGGTTCACGCGCGGACGACGGCTCGTCGGTGCTCTGCGAAGCCTCGCCACAGTCGAGTGCCGCATTCCGCTGTTGCTGTACCGGCGTGGACAGCCGATCCGCCGCCGGTGACGACTGCGACGGCCCCGACCGGAGACATCTGCCATGACGATCGATGCCGACGACGCGCAACTGCGTCGCCACCTTCGCGACGCCGAGGTGCCCGCCCTCCTGATGACGGTGGCGCACCTGACCGGCGACACCTCGATCCTTCGCGACGACCTGCGCCCGCCCGGCTGGCTGTTCCTGCCACAGGGCGGCCTGACCGCCCGGCAGCGGGAGGAGGCCCGAGCGCTCGGGGCCGCGGTGCTGGCCGGGCTGCGAGGGGGAGCGCCGGCACCGGCGCCGGACGCGCCGACGCTGCACCGGATCAGCAGCTGGGCATTGGGCATGGACACGGCGGACCTGGTACCGCTGCTGGCCGAGGAGATCGCGCTGCCCGGCGCCGACCTCAAGGCGCCCGGCTGGAGCCGTGACGACCTGCCTGGCGCACGGGACGTCGAGGTGGCCATCGTGGGCGCCGGGATGAGCGGCCTACTCGCCGCGTATCGGCTCAAGCAGGCCGGCGTGCCGGTCGTCGTCTACGAAAAGAACAGCGACGTCGGCGGCACCTGGTTGGAGAACACCTACCCGGGGTGCCGGGTCGATGTGCCCAGCCACCTGTACAGCTACTCGTTCGCGCGGCGCGCCGACTGGGAGTACCACTTCAGCACCCAGGACGACCTGCTGCGGTACTTCATGGACTTCGCGAAGCAGCACGGCCTGTACGAACACATCTGCTTGGACACCGAGGTGCGCGCTGCCACGTGGGACGAGCCGGCGGGCCGGTGGCGGCTCACCCTGGACGGGCCCGACGGTGAACGCACGGTCACCAGCACCGTGCTGGTGACCGCCGTCGGGCAGCTCAACCGGCCGCACGTGCCCGGCATCCCGGGCCGCGACGAGTTCACCGGCCCGGCGTTCCACTCTGCCCGCTGGGACCACTCGGTTCGGCTCGCCGGACAGCGGGTCGCGGTCGTCGGCACCGGCGCGAGCGCCATCCAGTTCGTCCCCGAGATCGCGAAGACGGCCGGCGAGCTGCGGATCTTCCAGCGTACGCCCCCCTGGCTGCGGCCAACCCCGAACTACCACCAGCCGGTCGCCGACGGGCTGCGCTGGCTGCACGAGCACCTGCCGTACTACTCCGCCTGGTACCGCTTCTGGCTGCTGGCGCCCGGGCTGCACCAAGTGCTGGAGGGCTGGGTCGTCGACCGGGACTACCCGCCGAGCGAGCGGGCGGTCTCGGCGGTCAACGACACCCTCCGCGCGACCCTGACCGGCTACACGAGGGGCCAGCTCGCCGGGCGGCCCGACCTTGAACGGCTGGTGATACCGGCCTACCCGGTCGGCGCCAAGCGGATCCTGCGCGACAACGGCACCTGGATTGCCACGCTGAAGCGCAGCAATGTCCGGCTCGTGAGCGAGCGGATCGAGCGGATCACGCCGGAAGGGATCCGGACCGCGGACGGCGCGGAGCATCCGGCCGACGTCATCATCTACGGCACCGGCTTCGCCGCGTCGCAGTTCCTCGCCCCGATGACGGTCACCGGCCGTGGCGGCATCGACCTGCACCGGTCCTGGAACGGCGACGCCCGCGCGTATCTCGGCCTCACCGTGCCCGGCTTCCCCAACCTCTTCTGCCTCTACGGGCCCAACACCAATCTGGCCGGGCACGGCGGCAGCATCATCTTCCTGTCGGAGTGCGGCGTCACCTACCTGCTCGACGCGGTCCGGCATCTGCTCGATGCGCCGCACCGGGCGGTCGAGGTGCGCCGCGACGTCTGCGACGCCTTCAATGCCGAAGTGGACGCGGCCAATGCAGAGCGCGCCTGGGGCTTCTCGAAGGCCGGCGGTTGGTTCGTCAACCAGGCGGGCCGCTCGGCGCAGAACTGGCCGTTCCCGGCGCAGGAGTACCGGCGGCGCACCCGCCGGTTCGACTCCGCGCAGTACCTGCACCTGCCGTGACGGTCCGGGCGACCTGACCGGCATCGTGCAGGGCGCGGACTCCCTCCGGCAGGATCGGGTGGTACCACTGCCAGACGTGGAACATGTGCGGCCAGTGGTGCAGGATCGCCTGTCCACCGGCGGTGCGGATGCCCTCGACGAGCATCAGGGCGTCGTCGAGCAGCACCTCCTGGCCGCCGACCTGGACCAGCACCGGTGGTAGGCCGGCGAGGTCGCCAAAGATGGGCGAGATCTCGGGATGCCGCCGATCGGCGCTGCCGGCGTACAGCTCAGCCATCGCCAGGAGATCCTCGGTGGCCAGCACCGGGTCCGCCGACGCCAGCTCCTGATGGCTGCGCAACGAGCAGGTCAGGTCCGTCCACGGCGAGAACAGCATCAGCAGGTCCGGTGCTCGGGCCCCGTCGTCGCGCAGGCGCATCGCCACCGACACGGCCAGGCCCGCTCCCGCCGAGTCGCCGGCGATGACGACCGGCCCGGCCGGCGCCACGGCCCGGATCGTCTCCATAGCGGCGACGGCGTCGGCGACGGCCGCGGGGAACGGGTGCTCGGGACCTCTGCGGTAGTCCAGAATCAGGCAGGCGGCCTCGGTGAGGTCCGCCAGCCGGCCCGCCAGGTGCCGATGTGACCGGGCCGATCCCATGCAGTAGAAGCCGCCGTGCAGATAGAGCAGGACGGGCCGGCCTGCGGCGGGGCGACGGATCCAGGTCCCGGACGCCGCCCCGATCGGTACCGCCTCACCGCCGGCCGGCGGCGCCGTGAACACCTCGGCCGCCCGTTCGTACGCGATCCGCCGTTGATCAAGGGCGGCCGGACGGCGCAGCGCCGCGTGCTGCAGCATCTGCCGCACCAGCGCCGCGTTCGCCGACGGTCGATCGGACACGGTCAGGTCGGAGACCGTCAGGTCGGAGTACGTCATCGATGCTATTGCGCCGTGTAGCCGCCGTCGGTGACGAAGTACGACCCGGTGGTGTTGGACGCGCGGTCGGAGGCGAGGAACGCGACCAGCTCGGCGACCTCCTCGGCGCGGCCCAGCCGGCACGTGGGGTGCAGGTAGGCCACGCCGGCGGCGCCCTCCTGGGACAGCATGGGCGCCTGGATGAAGCCCGGTCCGACGCTGTTCACCCGGATCCCGTGCCTGGCGTACTCGAGGGCGGCGCTCTTGGTCATGCCGACGACGCCGTGCTTCGCCGACACGTAGGCCACCGACCGCGCGAATCCGACCGTTCCCATGATCGATGCCATGTTGACGATGCTCCCGCCGCCGTTGTCCAGCATGGCGGGGATCTCCGCCCGCATGGAGTAGAACACGCCGTTGAGGTTGACCGCGATCACGGCGGCCCAGCCGTCGAGGGGGTACTCCCCCGTGAGCGCCCGCGGCCCGCCGACGCCCGCGTTGTTCACCGCGACGTCGAGCCGGCCGAACGTCTCCAATGCGGTGGCGACCATCGCCTCGCACGCGTGCGGGTCGGTCACGTCGACCTGATAGGGCTGGGCCGACTTGCCGATGGCCTCGGCGGCACGTGTCGCCGCGTACAGGTCGAGATCGGCGACGAGGACGCTGGCGCCGCGGCTGGCCAGTAGTCCGGCGCAGGCCTCACCGATGCCCGAGCCCGCGCCCGTGACCAGCGCCACCTTGTCCGCGAAGTCATTCATGCCAGCGCCGCCGTCGCGCGCGCGGCCGGGCGGGCCACGACAGATCCGGCCACCCGGTCCGCCCACTGCTGCCAGTCCTCCAACCCCAGGAACCGACCCAGCTGGCCGAGCTGCGCCGGCGGGTCGTCGACCAGGTCCTCGTACGCCATCGTCAGCAGGTGCCGTGGGCGCGCGTCGGCGATCGCCTGCTCGGCCTGGCCGGCGAGAAACGCGCACAGTCCCCGGTAACGCCTGACGTCCCGGCCGCGTTCGCGGAGCGTCTCGGCGGTCAGGCGGCCGGGCAGGTAGCGCTCCACCTCCGCCGGCACCAGCTGGCCGGGGGTGATCTCGAACGGGTCGACGCCGTACCGGCCGGCGCACTCTACTCGCAGCTGCATGAGCTGGAAGCAGGAGTGCCGGCTCATCGACTCGGCGGTATCCGTCCAGTTCCGGGTCAGATAAACGATCTTCGCGTCCGGGAAGTTCTGCAGCAGGCACGGGGCGATGTTGCTGGAGCCGCCGGACCGCTCGACCCAGCGCCGCCGGCCGGTGAGCGAGGTGAGCAGGTCCAGGAACATCCGGTGGTGCCGCGCCAGCGGCTGGGCCGGAAACCCGGGCACGAGCTCGGCGAGCGTGTCGTAGAGGCCATCCGGGTCGGCCGAGATTTTCGGCAGTGTGGTCGCGAGGATCTGCGGCAGCTCGGTGAGGTTGCCGGCCCAGCGACCGTGCGCCGGGTAGCGCACCTCGGGCGGCGTGAGCCCGATCCTGAACAGGGTGGCGAGCTGCGTGCTGGGGCTGCTCAATGTCAACCAGTACGCCTCGCCGGTGAGCACCTCCGCACCGGCGGTCCACGGCACCCACATGAGGAACTCCTGGACCGACAGGGTGTCGGGCTGCTCGGCGATCAGGTCGGACAGCAGTGTCGATCCGCACCGGCCGGTGTTGATGATGATGGCGTGGTCATGGCTTGCTGGGTCCATCGCAATGTCCTATTGGTCGATGCGTGCCAGTTGGTGATCGTCGCAGTGCTGCCCGCCGGCTTCGCGCAGCCAGGGCAGGATGATGTCGCGGATGTTGTTCGGCTGGTCGACGAGGACGGAGTGCCTTTGGCCGGGCACGGTGACGATTCGTGCCCGCGGAAGCAGCCGGCGTATGTCGGTGGTCGCCTCGTCCACGGCTGACTCGCCGCCGAAGATGCACAGGACCGGGCACCGGATCGCGGCGATGCGCTCCTCCGCCGGCAGCCGGCTGGCCGGCACGTCGCGGGCGAGTGTCGTCGCCGCGAGCACTTCGCCAATGGTCTTGGCCCACCGGCTGGCGCGCTCTCCGCGTCCGGGGTTGTTCCCGGCGAGCGCGTGCTCACGCTGCAGGTAGGCGGCGGCGTTGCCGATCCACCGGGGCACGAGCCTGAGCCAGACCGCGGTGGGCGGCATGGCCTCGATCGTCGCGATGGTGGCGACCCGTTCGGGGTGGCGCGCCGCGTAGCCGAACGCGATCGTGCCGCCGAATGAGTTGCCGAACAGGTGGACCGGGCCGGTGACGTCCAGCGTAGCCAGCAGCGCCGCCAGGTCGTCGACGAAGTCGTCCAGCGCGTAGCCCTCCGGCGGGCGTTGCGTGCGTCCGTGGCCGCGTAGGTCGTACATGACCACGTCGAAACCGGCGGCGGCGAGCGGGTGGGACAGGGTGAGGTACCAGCTGGCCAAGGTGTCCAGGGCCAGACCGTGAATCAGCACGGCGGTCGGGGCGGTGCTCCGCGCGCCGGACGCCGGTTCGGGCGGGGCGAGCTGTTCCACGTGCATGGACAGGCCATTGGCCAGCACCATGCTCATGCTGGCGTACCCACCTTGCCGACGCCGGTGTGCGCGTCGCTCACGCTGCCGAGGCCTGCCTTCGTGTTGCCGGTGCCGGCCTCCGCCTTGTCGAGCGAGGCGGCGACATACTCGACGAGCTGGCCGACCGTCAGGTCCCGCAGCGAGTCAAGGTCGAGGCTGGCCACGAAGTGGGCGAAGTTGACCGTGTCGCCGTACCGGCCCTGCAGGCGGCCGGCGACGGAGACCATGTCGATGCTCTCCATCTCCAGGTCGTCGGAGAATCTGGTCGACATCGTGATCTCGCCGTCGACTCCGGCGTGGTCGCGGACCGCGTGCAGCAGCGCGGCGACCTCGGCAAGGATCGTGGTCCGGTCAGCAGACATGAGATGTCCCTTCTGTTGGTTCGTGGTTGGCGCCGCTACGGCGACCGGTTGGGTGGACGGGCTCTGGTCCCCATGTCCAGCCGACGACGTAGCATCGTGGCGGCAGGCCCTCGGGGTTGGAGACTTCTCGATGGGCGACCAGGTAGATGCGGTCGGCGACCTGCACGGTCAGCGCAGCCGGCGTGGCGGCCACGAGCTTGAACCGCCGGGGGTCGCCGTCCAGGCCGGTGCCATCCGCTTTGGCGGCGGCCTCCTTCGCGGCCCAGAAGCGGGCGAACCATAGGCGCCGGTCTTCGCCGGAGGTCACCTTTGAGTCGAGCAACCGCCGTTCGGCGTCGGACAGCGCGAACGCGATCGTGCTGTCCGCATAGTCGGTGATCTCGGCAACGTCGATGCCGACGCCGGGGGCGTCGATCGGTGCTCCGGGTGTGCGTGGCTTCGCGATCGCGACGGCGACGTCGGCGATGTGGGCGAGTGAGACGTCACAGTCGCGATAGCCACGGCCGGAGCGCGCGCGCACCCGGGGCCGCCCGTTCGGGTCGTTGCTGACCGTCAGCTCGATCGGGTATACGTCGGTGTGGCCGTCGTCCCACAGTCCGAAGCGCACAGCGTCCTTGACCGCGATCCGGCCCAGCAGCCATTGCTTGCGCGCCTTGAGCGGCTGCCGCTCGTACTCGGCGACGCCCTCGGCGCCGAGGATGCCGCGCGCGGCCAGGCCACGGGTGACCAGGTCGGGCCAGCGGTCGAACGCTATGGTCCACCCCTCCGGCTGGCGCACCGACAGTGGATGGCGCCCCGGGAAGCGCTCGGCGGGCCGGATTGCGGGGTGGCTGACGAACGGCCGGTGGACGCATCCGTCGAGCTGCACCCATACCCGGCCGTCGGCGGCGAGCTGCGTGTCGAAGACGAGTTGGGCATCGTCGACCGAGCGCACCCGGACGACGCAGTCGACCGGCGCATCCGGCGCCGGTGCCGGTCCGAAGAACCGTGCACGTCCGATCCCGACCGGCAACGCGATGAACGGCTGCGTCGTGAAGAGCCAGTTGCCCATGAGTTGGGACGCGTTGTCGAGCAGTGCGCCGGGCGGGGTCAGGGCGGTCAGGACGCCGCGGACGTGCATGTCGCCCAGGGCATCGACAGCGGCCAAGCCTTGGAACCGGGGTCCGTGGAACACGATCCGTTCGGCGTACATCTGCTCGGCACTGAAACGCGGTGGCCGTTCCGTGGCCGGGTCGTGTCGCCACACCTCCGGACGCTCGGCCGGGTAATCCGGCGCCACCTCGATCGTGGACCGGGCGTAGGCACCGAAGGTCACCGCGAGCCGGCCGGGTGCGGTGGCCTTGACGGTGATCTCGACGTCCTGTGCCGGCGCGGCGACACACCAGCGGTTGAACCGGGCGTCGTGTACGCCGACCACCCGCATGCCGGGGACCGCCTGCTGGGCGGCGTCCATCATGTGTTGTACGACTGTGGTGGCCGGCACGACGGGCCAGCGGTCCTCCGGATGGGGCCAGTCGTCGGGCTGGGCGAAGAAGCAGTGGTCGTGCAGGTACGGCATCGTGTCGAGGGCGACCCGCAGGACCGTGCGGTGGACATCCGGCGGCAGCGGCCGCGGGGCGTGGCCGGCTCCGCCGCCGGGTACCGGGTCGCCGATGGCCACGCCGTGCGTTGCGCCATCCGCTGCGCCGTCCAGCAGGGATGCGAGCTCGGCGGCGGCGCTCGACCGCCCCGCGAGCTTGCGCAGCGTGGCCAGGGCCGGCGATCGCGGCGCCGGCACCGCGGCATGCGTCCGCACCGCAGGCGCCGCGGCGTGCGTCGCCACGGCGGCCGGCCCCGCGCCCCGATCGCCGGCCGGCTCGGCGGCGCGGGCCGGCATGCCGAGCAGATCCTCGGCTCCCTCGCCGAGGTGGATCAGCGGGACGCCCAGGTCGAGCCGCGTGATCGGGCCGCGGCGGGCGGGTGGCCGGGCGGCGGGCGCCGCGGCCCGTACGGAAGCCGTGCCTCGTGGATACAGAGCCCGCGGATCAGGTGCGGCGCCTTCGACCCACAGTGCCGTGGCGACCCGGCGCAGCTGGTTCAGGCCGGCGCGGTGGGCGACGTTGACGGGCACGGCGAGGTGGTCGCGGCCGCGCAGGTTGTCGTCGATGACCGAGGCCAGCTGCCCGACGCCGACCTGCAGGAACACCCGGAACCCGGCGTCGTACATCGCCTGGACGGTTTCGCGGAACCAGACCGGTTCGAGCATGTGCCGTATGGACATCTCGCGCACGCCGGCCGGATCGCTGGGCGACGGTGCCTTGAGGGTGGCCGACCAGACGGGTACTCGTGCCGGGTGGACCTGCCAGCGGCGCAGCGCGGCGCCGATCGACTCCAGCCCGGAGGCGAACAGCGGGGTGTGGAAGGCGGAGCGGAACGGCAGCTTCTGGCAGACGAGGCCGTCGCCGCGCAGCGCTTCGACCAGCCGGTCGATCTCGCTCTCCGGACCGTTGACGATGCACTGCGTGGGCGCGTTGTCGTGTGAGAGGACCACCCCCTGGTAGCGCTCCAGCCGCGGGATGATCTGCTCGGCCGCGCACCCGACGACGGCGAATGCGCGGCCGGGCACCTCGACCGACGCCGGGTTGAGCGCGGCGATGACCTCGTCGATGGAGGAGACACTGACCTGCCCGCTCGTCACCGCGGCGGTCCACTCCCCGATGCTGTACCCGGCGACCGCGTCCGGGGTGATCCCGATGCGATGCAGGGCGTCGTTGAGCAGCCGGCCCAGCTCGACCAGGCCGCCGCTGTGCCGGCCCAGGTCGGCGGCGGACCACTGCCGGTCGGCCAGGCCGAAGTGTGCCGCAATGTCGGCGGTGCGGGGGCGGAACTCCGCCTCCGGCCCGGGGAACACGAAGGCGAGGCGGCCGGGGGCCGCGCCGGCCAGCAGCGGTGCCGGGCTGAACCAGATGTCACGGGCGCCGCGCCAGGACTGCCCTCTCGCGACGGCGAGACGGGCGGTGGCCAGGCGCTTGGCGTCCGGGTTGACGATGCCGATCCGGCAGCTCTCGGCGCCGGCCTCGACGCGGGCGCCAGCGGCAGGACCGGCCTGCCGGGCCCTGTCGGCGCCACAGGCGCGAACGGTGGTGTCGTCCGCGTCGAGCAGGCGGGCCAGCGCGGCCGGGTCCGGTGCGGCGAGCCACAGCATCTCGTCCGGCTCCTCGACGCCGACCGGCGCGGCGCGCAACGGCACGGGCCCGGTCGTGCCCGTGCCGCCGCGACGGGCCGCCACCGCGTCCGGCGCTTCCTCCAGGATGACGTGGGCGTTGATGCCGCCGAAGCCGAAGGCGTTGACGCCCGCGCGACGCGGTCCCTCGCTCTCCCACGGCCGAGCCGAACCGATCGGGGCGAACCGGGTCCGCGCCAGCTCCGGCCGCGGATCGTCGCAGTGCAGGGTGGGCAGCAGCACGCCGCGGTACACGGCCAGGGCCGCCTTGATCAGCCCCGCGATGCCGGCCGCGGGCATGGCGTGCCCGATCATCGACTTGACCGAGCCGAGCACCGGCTTCGGGCCTCCGGCGTGGGCACCGAACACCTCGGCGATCGTGTCGAGTTCCGCGGCGTCGCCGATCGGCGTGGCGGTCCCGTGCGCCTCCAGCAGGCCCAGCGCGTCCGGCGCGGTGGGGTCGAGGCCGGCGGCCGCCCAGGCCCGCCCGATCGCGAGCGCCTGCCCGGCGGTGGCCGGATTGACCATGCTAGCGGCGCGACCGTCGCTGGACACCCCGCTGCCCCGGATCACCGCATAGATCCGATCGCCGTCGCGCAGCGCGTCGGCCAGTCGCTTGAGTACGACGATTCCGGTGCCCTCGCCCATCAGCAGCCCGTCCGCCGCGCGGTCGAACGGTCGGATCTCGCCGCGCCGGGACAGCGCGCCGAGCTGGCCGAAGACCGACCAGAGGGCGACGTCGTGCACGTGGTGGACACCGCCGGCGAGCACCGCGTCGAGCCGGCCTCTGCTCAGTTCGGAGATCGCGTGATCGACCGCGACCAGCGACGAGGCGCAGGCGGCGTCCAACACGTATGCGGGGCCGCGCAGGTTGAGCCGGTTGGCAACCCTGGACGCGGCGAGATTCGGCACCACCCCGACCGGGCCCTCCGGCTGGTGCTTGCCGAGCCGCTCGTCGAGCCTCTGCCGTACCGCCTCGAGCCGGCTCTCCGGCAGGTCGGGAAGTAGCTCCCGGAGCACCTGGATCACCTGGCTGGGCATCCGGACCCGCTGATTGTGCCGGACCTGGCCCGGGCTGAAGAAGCCGCCCCGGCCGATGATCACACCGACCCGGTCGCCGTCGGGCAGCCGGTCCGCACCACCCGCATCCTCGATGGCAGCCGCAGCCACCCGCAGCGTGATGAGCTGATCCGGGTCGATGTCGGCGATCGAAGCGGGCATGATGCCGAACTGCAGCGGCTCGAACGTGGCCAACTCGTCGACGAACCCGCCGCGCCGGCAGTACACGCGGTCCGGACGGTGCGCCTGCGCCGGGTCGTAGAACTCGGCATCCCACCTGGCCGACGGCACCTCGCTGATCGCGTCGACACCCTCGACCAGATTGCGCCAGTAGCCGTCCAGGTCACCCGCGCCGGGCAGCAACGCCGCCATACCAACGATGGCTGTCTGGTCGCCGTGCAACGCGGTCACCAGCCCGACGCGGTGTAGACGACGGAGGTGATCGCCGGATCACCCCAGGCCAGCTCGCCCAGCAGGCTCAGCGCGCCTTCCTCGGGGTCGATGAGCGCTATGCCGCGCCGGGCATACTCCCGGCTCAGTTCCGCGGTGACCATGCCGCTGTGGCCTTCGACCGGCGCCCATGGTCCCCAGTGGACGGTCAGGCAGCGGTTGCCCGAGCCGGCCGCCCAGCGTGCTCCCATCGCGTCCAGGGCATCGTTGGCGGCGGCGTAGTCGGCCTGGCCGCGGTTGCCGTGCGTCGCCGCGACGCTGCCGAAGAACACCACGAATTTCGGCGTGCCGCTGAGCCCGTCCAGCGCGCCCAGGACGGCCCGGGCGCCCGCCACCTTGGTGTCGAAGACCCGGGCGAACGACTCCGGCTCCTTGTCGGCGATCAGCTTGTCGTCGATCACACCGGCGGCGTACACCAGCCCGTCGATGCGGCCGTACTCGCCATGGATCGCAGTGATGAGCCGGTCGGTCGCCTGTGCGTCGCGGACGTCGAGGCTGTGGTAGCGCACCTGGGCGCCCGCATCGCGCAGCTCCCGCAGGGTGGCCTCGACCTCTCGCCCGGCCAGGATCGCCTGAGCCCGGCGGGCGATCTCCGCCGGCGGGGCGATGCCCTGGCGCGCGAGCGCCGCCCGCAACGCAATTGCGTCCGTGGCCGCCGTGAACGCCGGATCCTCCGGTCCGTCCGGCATCGGGGTCCGGCCGACCAACTCGATGCGGCACCCGGCGGCCGACGCGAGCGCCCGGGCGAACCAGGAGGTGATGCCCCGTGCGCCGCCTACCAGCACCACCACGGCGTTGCGGTCCAGACCGATCGCGCGGGCTTCGGCCGCACCGTCTCCCGCCGGGCCGGCGCCACCGGCCGCGAGCGGCCCGAGGATCGCCGGCACCAGCTCGTACGCGCTGCGCGCGCCACCGCCGCGGTGCACCACCGGGACGTCGTCCTCGGCGAGCAACTCGTCGACGATGTGCTGAGCAAGCCGGTCCGCGGGTTCCGTGGCGTCCACGGCGACCAGCCGCACGGCGGTCGACGGATACTCCCGGGCGATGGTGCGGAACAGGCCGCGCAGCCCGTCCGCGACGGCACCGGCGTTCGCGTCGGCGGCCGCCAGCACGTAGCGCGGCCCGCCGGCCAGGACCTGCTTGATCAACCCGAACACCTCCGGCAGCAGCGGCGCCGGTGCACCTGCCAGCCCGTTGAGCAGGACGAGCCCGTCCACCATGTCGACGCTGCCCGGCTCGGCCACCGTGCCGGTGTGTACGGTCGCCCCGTGCCGGCGCAGCAGCTCGACCACGGGTTCGGCCACCGGACCGGCCCCGGTGACCAGCAGCGTCGCCCCCGCGAGCGCCGCCGCCGGTTGGACCTGCGGATCCGGGACGAGAACAAGGGCGGGAAGCATGCGCGTCGGCGCGACGCCCGGCCGCGCGTCACCGCCGGCCGGTGCCTCGGTTCGATCCTGCGTGGGGATGGACAGCGTCTCCGCCGCCGGTGCCGGCAGCGCGCCGTTCACCCGGGTGGTGAGCCAGCCGACCATGGTGCGCACGGTCCGGGCCTTGACCAGCTCCTCCAGCTGCGAGTCGTCGCCCTCGGCCGAGAGCCCCAGCCGGGCCGCCACGTCCCCGGCCACCTCCGCCCGCTTGATGGAGTCGATGCTGAGGTCGGCCTCCAGGTCCAGATCGAGATCGATCAAGTCGACCGGGTACCCGGTCCGCTCGCTCAGCACCGCCAGCACCGCACCCTGGAAGTCCGACGCGGCCGGCACGGCGACGACAGGTGCCGGCGTGTCGGTCCGGGGAAGGGGTACGCCGGGCGCCGGGCGGACGACGGTGTCCGCGGCCGGTGCCGGCAGCGCGCCGTTCACCCGGGTGGTGAGCCAGCCGACCATGGTGCGCACGGTCCGGGCCTTGACCAGCTCCTCCAGCTGCGAGTCGTCGCCCTCGGCCGACAGCCCCAGCCGGGCCGCCACGTCCCCGGCCACCTCCGCCCGCTTGATGGAGTCGATGCTGAGGTCGGCCTCCAGGTCCAGATCGAGATCGATCAAGTCGACCGGGTACCCGGTCCGCTCGCTCAGCACCGCCAGCACCGCACCCTGGAAGTCGAGCTTCGGTGCCTGCGCCACCAGCGAGGCCGTCGCGCTGCCATTGCTGGACGCGGTGAACACCGGCGCCCGCACGGCGGACACGGGCGGGCCGGCCGGGGCGGGCACGGGCGAGACCGGCCTGTGCGGACTCGCCGCAACCGGTGCCGGCGTCGACGGTGGCGGCGGGGGCAGCGGCGGTGCCGCGACGGTGTCCGCCGGGCCGTATCCATCGCTGATGTCGGTGCCAAGGTAGGCGAGCATGACGTCGCGCTGGGAGGCGATCAGCTCGCGATACGTCCGGAGGAACTCGGCGAGCAGCTCGTCCGGGCCTCGTCGCCCGGCCCGGTTGTCGGGGTCGCCGGCGGCGGGCTTGGTCGTTGCGGTCATAGACAGCTCCTTGATGCGTCGTGGGGGCCTCAACCCGCCGGGGATGCAGTTGCCGTCGCGGTCGCGGACCAGGTGGCCGTCCACCGTCCAGAAGGGACGGTCATCGGGTCCGGTCGGGGCGGCCTCGACGTTGTCGCGGCCGTGGAACAGCCAGCCGCTCTGCACCGGTACGCCGGCGCAGGCCAGTTGCGCCACCGCGGTGAGCACGTCGCGGAGCCCTTCGCCGGTGTTCCGGTCGCACGCGATCGCGAGGTGTGGCCGATCGGTGAGAATGGCCTGCACCAGGCGGGTGAGTACCTGCCCCGGGCCGGTTTCGACGAACGTCCGGACGCCGGCGGCGTACATGGCCTCGATCTGTTCGGCGAACCGAACCGGCGCGCCGACCTGGGCGGCGAGCTCGTCCCGGACCTCCTCGGCCTTCGCGGGGTAGGCCCCGGCGGTGCGGTTCGACCACACGGGGATGGCCGGTGGTGCGAGCGGTTGGTCGGCGAGCACCGCTGCGAAGCGCTCCACGGCGCCGGCAACGACCGGGCTGTGGAAGGCGCAGGCAACGCTGAGACGATGTGTCGTCAGGCCGGCCGCCTGCAACGCGGTGATCGCCGCCTGTACCGCGGCGGTGGGGCCGGAGATCACCTGCTGGGTCGGGGAGTTCTGGTTGGCCAGGACGACCTGGTCGGTAAGGTCGGCGTCGTCGAGGACCGTGGCGATCTGCCTGGCGGTGGCGCTGACCGCGGCCATGGTGCCCGGATCGTCACCGGCGGCGCCGAGGATCGCTTCGGCCCGCCGCCGGCTGAGCTGTAGCAACGTCGGCGGGTCGTAGGCGCCGGCCACGCAGAGCGCGACGAGCTCGCCGTAGCTGTGTCCGGCGACGACGTCCGGACAGATGTCCAGCCGGCGCAGCAGATGGCCGACGGCGAGTCCTTCGATACCGAGCACGGGTTGGGCCACCCGGGTGTCGCGGAGGCGCTGCTGCTGGTCGCGTTCGGTGGTCGCATCGAACGCGGCGGGCGGGAACAGCAGATCCGCGTACTCGGGCCCGAGCTCGAGGTACTCGCGGAGCTCGGGAAAGGCGACGAACAGCTCGGCCAGGGCGCCCGGGCGTTGGCTACCCTGCCCGGGGAACAGGAACGCCAGTTGACCGCTGGCCGTGCCCGGTGGTGGCTGGATCAGCCCCTGCCCGGGGTCGTGCTCGCCGGCGAGCGCGCGGCGCACCAGCTGGTCGAGCTCGGCGACGTCGCGTGCGACGATCGCGACCTGGACGGAGCCGGACCGCGGGTCGGACTGCGCGGCGGCTGTGGCCGCCAAGTCACGCAGCCGCCATGGCCGGCCGTACCGGTCGGTGCCGCGCATCAGGTCGGCGAGTCTGCCGACCGCCTGGTGCGCGGCCGTCCGGTCCCGGCCGCGGAAACAGAACAGCTCGGCCGGCCATTCGTCATGAGCGTGGCGCGGCTCGGGCGTGCGCGGGTCGGCGGCGAGCACCACGTGGTAGTTGGTGCCGCCGAAGCCGAACGCACTGACCCCGGCGATGCGCTGCTCGGCCGGAGCCGGCCAGGGGCGGGCCGAGGTGGAGAACGCGAATGGGCTGGACTGAGCGTCCCAGGCTGGATTCGGACGGGTCAGGTTGATCGTCGGCGGCCTCACCCCGGTGTGCAGCGCCAGCGCGGCTTTGATCACCCCGGCGAGACCGGCGGCGCACTTGGTGTGCCCGATCTGCGACTTGACCGATCCCAGCGCGCAGCTGCCCGGCTGCGCACCGGCCTCGACGAACAGCCGCGTCAACGTCTGTAGCTCGGTGCGGTCACCGACCACCGTGCCGGTGCCGTGCGCCTCGACCAGACCCACCTGCCGCGGCGAGACGCCGCTCTGCGCGTACGCCCGGTCCAGTGCCCGGCGCTGCCCCTCGGCCCGCGGGGCGGTCAGCCCCAGCGCCCGCCCGTCGCTGGCGGCACCCACCCCCTTGATCACCGCGTAGACGCGGTCACCGTCGCGCCGGGCGTCGGCCAGCCGCTTGAGCACGACGCACGCGACCCCCTCGCCCAACGCGATCCCGTCGCCGGTGGCGTCGAACGTGCGGCACCGCCCGGTCGGCGACAGGGCATGCGCCGAGCTGAACATGAGGTAGTCATGGATGCCGTTGTGCAGATCCACCGCGCCGCAGATCATGAGGTCGCTGCCGCCGGTGGTCAGTTCCTTGCAGGCGGCATCCATCGCCGCCAGCGAGGACGCGCAGGCGGCATCCACGGCGAAGTTCGGTCCGCCCAGATCCAGCCGGTTGGCCACCCTCCCCGAGATCACGTTCGTCAGGATGCCGGGAAACGAGTCCTCGGTGACGACGGGCAGCCCGTCCGCCAACTCTGCCGGCACCTCACCCAGGTAGGCGGGCAGGGTCGTGCGTACCACCGTCGCGTTGCTCAGGTCGCTGCCCGCCTCCGCGCCGAACACGACCCCGGTCCGCGAATGGTCGGCCCCGGCCGAGCCGGAGTGGTACCCGGCGTCGGCCAGCGCCCGCCGCGCCACCTCCAGGGCCAGCAGCTGGGCCGGGTCGATGCTGGCCAAGGCCGCCGGCGGGATGCCCAGCCCGATCGCGTCGAACGGCACCGGCGCGATGAAGCCGCCCCACTTCGACACGCTGATCCGGCCCGCCCGCCCCGGCTCCACCTCGGGCGCGTAGTAGATGTCCGGCGCCCAGCGCTGGGCCGGCACCTCGGTGACCGCGTCGCGGGCGCCGAGGATCGTCTGCCAGAAGGCGGGCAGGTCCGGTGAGCCGGGAAAGACGCACGACATGCCGATGATGGCGACATCCAGGGGTGCCGCCGGCTCGGGCTCGGCCGCCGCGGCGTCCGGTCCGAGCATCGCCGTCAGGGCCGCGATCCGTCCGGCGTGGAAGCGCTGCGCCCCCACGGTCACTTCGGCATGCAGGGCGGCCACAGTGGTCTGTGCGTCGCGCAGCACGGCAACCTGGCCCGCCATGAACATTCCCTCGGCGTGCTGGGCCGCCTCGTCCACATCGACCAGCGCGTCGCCCTCCCGCCGTTTGCCCTTGCTGGCGATCCGGAGCCGGCCGACGTTGAGCATCTCCAGCTGCTCCCACACCTGCCGGCCGGCCACCCCCGCCGCGTCCAGCTCCTCGCGCATCCGGTGGAAGTCGTCGACGTACGGCGTGTGCAGGCACCGCGTCACGTGCCCGGGCGCCGTCTCCAGCAGCGCCGTGACCGTCGCCCCCAGCACCTCGCGCTGGAACAGCGGCTGGATCGCCCCGCACTCGACCGCCTCGCGGGTGAACAGGTACGCGGTGCCCATCAACACCCCCACCTGCACGCCGCGACGGGTCAGCGGCCCCGCCATCGCCGCCACCATGGCCGCCGAACGCGCATCGTGGATGCCACCGGCGAAGAACACCTGCACCTGGGCGGCGGTCCCGGGCGGCGCGTCGTCGAGGAACTCCTCCAGCGCCAGCGCCTGCGCCTCCCACAACGGAAAGCTCGTGCGCGGCCCGACATGCCCGCCGCATTCGCCACCCTCGAACACGAACCGCCGCGCGCCGGCCCGCAGGAACTGCCGCAGCAACCCGGGCGACGGTACGTGCAGGAACGCGTTGAGGCCGTCGGCCTCGAGGGCCTTCGCCTGCGCCGGCCGGCCACCCGCGATGATCACGACCGGCGGCCGGACCTCCATCACCGCCGCGAGCTGCGCCGCCCGCACCTCCTCCGGCGCGAAGCCGAGCACGCCCACCCCCCACGGGCGCTGACCCAGCTGCCGCGCGGCCTCCCGCAGCATCCGCCGGGACTGTTCGCCGGTGGCCAGGGCGAGCGCGATGAACGGCAGCGCGCCGTCATCGGCCACCGCGCCCGCGAACCCGGCCACATCACTAACCCGTGTCATCGGACCCTGCGCCACCGGGATCCGCACACCCAACGCCTGCGCCAATGGTGCGTCCGGCGCCAGCACGTCACCCGCCGCGGCGCCCGTGGCCGCAGCCTCGATCGCCGCGCGGATGCCGCGCACCGCCTGCGTCGTACTCCCCCACCGCTGCCGGAACACCGCGGCCATCCAGCCGTCCTGACCGACCGGCAGCAACTCGCCGCTGCCGTCGGATCGGCTGTCGCGGCGCAGGCCCCGGACGCCGTCGCGTAGCACCGTCTCCGAGCCGTCCATCCGTCCGATCACGGCCCGCACGTCCTCTGGCAGATCGGACTCGGGCATCAGCGCCAACTGGCTGTCCAGGACCACGCCGGCCGCCCCGCCGACCACGCACGCGGCGGCGGTACGCGGCCCGATGCCACCCGCCACCCACACCGGCAGACCCAGCGCCTCATCGGCCAGCAGCTGCTGCAGCAACACGAACGAGCTCAGCTCACCGGATCTTCCTCCGGCCTCCGAGCCACGCGCGATCAACCCGTGCGCACCGGCCGCCGCCGCCGCGCGCGCCTCCGCACGACTGTTCACCTCCACCAGCACCCGGTACCGTTCAGCCGCCTCACGCACCGGCCACCCGCCGTCGGCCGGCAAGACCACCAGGGTGACGTTGTCGTTCGCGGCGCGCCGGACGTCGGCCGGCGTGGCGATGCAACCCGCCGGCACCCGCACCCCGATCGGCCCGGCCGACCACGACGCCGCCCTTTCCAGCGCTCGCAGCGTCCTGCGGTCACCTTCGGCCAGGTCGAAGACCCCCAGCGCGCCGCCGGCAACCGCGGCCGCCACGATCCGCGGACCCGGCTCCACCGCCCCACACGGATTGATGGCGATGACCAGATCGTTGCCGCCGAATGCAGTACTCATCAAGCTCCTGTCGATTGGGCCAGTTGTGCAGCAAGCGCTGGGATGACGCAGGTGCACACCGGCCCGACGGCGCAGTCTCGTGCGCCAAGTCCGTTGACTGTTCCGCCAAAAGCTCACGTTTGGCGTGCGCGCCGCCGGCGTCCGTAGCCGGCTCGGCCCGGCGCTTTCCAGCGCGCTGCGGCCGCGGCACATCATTCGTATAACACGGCGGTCGCGTTTGTCCCCGGTTACTCAGAACGGTCTTGCTCTCTTTGCGGATCGTCCTGCCCACGCATCGGCCGTCTGGTACAAACCAGGTTGTAGATACCTTGGGCTGAGACGCGCATAACGCAGGGCGTCCGGTTCGCTGGTGGTCCCAGCCGGACTCGCAACGCTGTGTATGCGGATGTGGCAGGCTTCGCCGCCGCCCAGCCCGGGTTGCGAGCATCGCTGTATTTCGCGGTGCCCCGTCATCCGCACGAAACGGCAGCCGCCCCTGCCCGTCCAGAGATCCCTTGTCTCGACAGCAAGCGTTCTCGACGTCCGCGGCGACTGCCGCCGACGGACCTGTACCTGATGAAAGGAAAAGCATGCACAGGATCAGGTTCATCGCCCGATCTCTGCTCCCCGCCGCCATCCTCGCGGCCATACCGGTGCTCGCTGTCGGCCAAGCGGCCGACGGCGCCGTCAGAACCCAGACGACGAGGGTGTCGTCGGGGCCGGAACTGCTCGCCAAAGCCCAACCGGACGAGTGCTTCGCCGGGATCGGTCAGCCGTACCCGGCCGGGCCGCCGTGCAAGGACGGCAAGCCGAAAGTGAACCAGTCGTACGTGTGGGGCCTGACCAAGACGGGCGACCGGGTCTGGTTCGGAACGGGCGCCAACGTCCAGTGCCTGACCCTGGGTACGAGCCTTTCGCAGACCACGCCGACGCAGAACGACGACTACGTGTGCGAGTACGGCTCCAGCCAGATGAGCAAGAAGGCCGGCAGCCTGGGGGGTTCAGTGGGTGACCTGGCGGCGGGACTGGGTGACTGGCGCGCGCCGAAGGTGTACCTCTACCAGACGTCGTCGCGGAAGCTGACCGACAAAACCGGCGACATCACCAAGGCGTCCAGGGCCGACAACCTGCGCATCAACACGACCGTCGGTATCCGTGCCGCCGGCTCGAACAACGGCGTGGTGCTGCTGGGCGGACCGGGCCTGCTGGGCAGCAACCTCTTCGCCTTCGACAGCGACTCGGGCCGGTACCTCGGGTCGACCAGCCTCAACGCGTACGGCAACATCCGGCACTTCGTCGTGGCCGACGGCGCGCTCTACGTCGGTGTCGGCCTGGGCCCGGAGGGCCAGGGCGGGGGCGCGGTGCTGCGCTTCACCGGCGACAAGTCCAACCCGTTCAAGTACACGGTGGTGGCCAACCTGCCGGCGCAGGTCGCGGACCTCGCCGTGCACCAGGGCCGGATCTTCGTCACCACCTGGCCCAGCGCCGGTGGGTACACCAAGTCGACCGCGGCCGGCGTGTGGATGAGCGCGCGGCTGGCGGACGGCAAGCCCGGCCTGACCAAGGACGACGCCAACACCTGGAAGCAGGTGTGGAACGTGTACCAGTACGAGCCTGACCCCATCGTGGCCAGGACGTACGGTCTCGGCTCACTCGCCTCCTACGGCGGATACCTGTACTGGGGAACCATGCACGTGCCGCTGCAGGCCACCGCGGCAATGGTGAAGCAGTACAAGCCCGCCAACGACCAGCAGGGCGCGCTCGCGGTCAAGAACACGCAGCGCACGGTGAGCATCTTCCGCGCCGGAAGCTTCGACAAGAGCCGCCCGTCGGTCGACCTGTTGTACGGGGCGTCGCAACTGCCCACCTACGACCCGAAGGCGAACAGCGGGTCGGGCGCCTGGAAGCTCGCCTCGACCGGGTACCAGCCCAAGTACGGCGCGGCCGGATTCGGCAACGCCTACAACACCTACACCTGGTCGATGGTGGTCACCGGCGGCTCGCTGTACGTCGGCACCATGGACTGGGGCTACATCAGCAAGTACTCGCCGCCGGCGGCGCTCGGCGGGGTCCGGGCCGCAATGGGCACGCCCGATCCGAAGTCGTACGGTGGCGACCTGTGGGCGTTCGACAGCCCGCAAGGACCGGCCAAGCCGGTGAACACCACCGGACTCGGCAACTACCTCAGTTACGGGGTCCGCAACATGGTGGCGGACGGATCGGCCATCTACCTCGGCATGGCCAACCCGATGAACCTGCGCACCGACAAGGGTGACAACGTGCCCGAGGGCGGTTGGGAGCTGGTCCGGCTCAAGACCACCGCCGGGCACCTCGGCTAGGTCTCGTCCGGTCGCCGGCCGGTCGGCGCAGGTCGCCGACCGGCCGGCGCTCCGGCGAGCAACTGCGAGCTGCCATGAGAGGTGGGAAGTTCATGTTCCGCAGAACCAACACAGCGGCGTCCGTCCGGCGTACCGCGTTGACGGTGGCAGCCGTGAGCGTGTTCATCGTGCTGATCGCCTGCGATGCGGCCCAGCCGTCCGGGCAGGGCACGCCCACGCCGAAGGCTCCGACCAGGTCCGCGGCGGTGACGGCCAAGCCCGGGAGCCCGTCCGTTGCCGCCGGGTCGTCCGACCACAGCATCACCGTCGCCGGCACGAAGCGCACGTTCCGTCTCTACCGGCCGGCCAACCTGTCGATGTCGAAGCCGGTACCGCTGGTGGTCATGCTGCACGGCGCCCTCGGTGACGGCCGCCAGGCGGAGCTGGCGTACGGCTGGAACGCCGAGGCGGACCGTAAAGGGTTCGTGGTCGCATACCCGGACGGGCTCCTGCGATCCTGGGTCGTAAGCGCCGACTGCTGCGGGCCGTCGGCCCACGGCGGCGTCGACGACGTGGCATTCATCCGTGACATGGTGGCCAACGTCTCGAACCAACTGCCGATCGATCCGGCCAGGATCTACGCCACCGGAATATCCAACGGCGGGATGCTCGCCTACCGGTTGGCCTGCGACACCACCACGTTCGCCGCGATCGGGGTGGTGGCCGGCAAGCAGCTCGGGCAATGCCCGGCGCCGGCACCGATCTCCGTGATCCATGTCCACGGCACCGGCGACGATGTGGTGCCGTACGACGGCAAGGCGGGAAAAATGAACAACGACGGCCAAGGACTGATCCCGGTCAAGATCGACGGCGGATCGGTGCCCGACCAGATCGGCAAGTGGCGGAC
Source organism: Dactylosporangium sp. McL0621 (assembly GCF_049995355.1). Classification (NCBI taxonomy): domain Bacteria; kingdom Bacillati; phylum Actinomycetota; class Actinomycetes; order Micromonosporales; family Micromonosporaceae; genus Dactylosporangium; species Dactylosporangium sp. McL0621. Next base: position 4,842,640 of record NZ_CP188259.1, on the reverse strand, counting down.
GATCGACCGGTGCGGCGCCCCGCAGACACGGACCGCGGGAGAGGTCACCACGGTGCTGGCGCACTGCCCGGACGGGCGCGACGTCGAGCTCATCACCATCGCCGGCGCCGGCCACCAGTGGCCGGGCGGCACGCCGATGCCGGCGGTGGAGCAACTGCTCGGGCTGCCGCCACCGTCACAGGCGTTGAACGCCACCGACTCGATCTGGCAGTTCTTCAGCACCCACCCGCGCAAGAGGTGAGTCCCGGCCCGTCGCGGTGCCTTGGGGGGCGGAAGGTCGCCCTCCAAGGCACACGGCCTGACCGTGAGCGCCGCACCGACGAGGCCGGCCCTGCTCGGCGGCCGGCCGTCGACCTTGCGCTTGCCGAGAATGCCATCCGGCCTGGTGAGGAGCCTTCTCGCCGAGGATCGCGTGATCTTGATTCTGACGGCCATGGTGGGTGGGGCGATCACCAAAGTGGGGGGTGGCTCACTGGTCCTCGACCACCTGCACCTGGGATGGGGGCTGGCTTGACCCGCTCGGGCAGAATGGCCCGCATGTCGAAGCCGCGCGTCTCCGACCTGGGCATGCTGGTGGATCTCCTGGCCGGCGTCGACACCGGTCGACGAGTGTTCGGTGCGGTCATGCACGACTATCAGCGTGGGCCGGCGCTGAAGGACGCTGAGGTGCGGACGGTTGAGGAGGACCTCGGAATCACCCTGCCGGACGCCTTCCGCGTCTTCGTGACGACGGTCGGCGCGGACGGTGCCGGGCCCTACTACGGACTGCTCGGCATCACGCCGACGGACGAAGTCCACGAGGACAAGCCTGCGCCGCGGCCGGACCGGCCGTTCCCGTGGACGAAGCAGAGCCCCTACACGGAGCCGTGCGCGCCCGGCGGGCACCGGCTCGACGGCACGCTGGTGCTGGCCGACCAGGGTTGCGGCGAGCGGTCGCTCCTGGTCGTCACCGGGCCGGCGGCGGGCACGGTGTGGACGGACCACAGCTCCCACGAGGGTCCGCTGGTGCCCGAGGCGGCCGACTTCCTGACCTGGTACCGGCGTTGGCTGGACCATGCCTTCATGGAGTGGGCGCTCAAGGCCATGCCGATGGTGGTGTGGTCTGCGGCGCTGGCGAGCCCGGCCGGCGGTGCGGAGATCCCGGCCGCGGTACGCGCGCTCGTGCGGCCGTTGTTGGCGGCGAGCAAGGACGCCGAGGCCCAGCTGTCGTTGGGGTATCTCGAACTGCTCGACGGGGCGGACGCCGCGGCGGACGCGGCGTTCATGGCTGCCGCCGACGCCGTGAACCTCGGTCTTGGCCTCGGCCATAGGGTCGACACCATCGAGGCGCAGGCCCGCCTGCACCTCGCGCGGGCCTGCGCGCGGTTCCTGCGCGGTGATCTCGACGCGGCGCTGGCCGAGGTCGACGCCGGGCTCGCCCTGCCGAAGATCTGGGCCAGCACCACGCATGAGTTGCGGATCGCGCGGGAGCGGCTGTTGCGGGACGTGGGCCGGCACGAGGATGCGCTGGTCGAGCTGGATGAGATCACCGCCGGGTCCCACTTCGACCCGGCACCCCATCATCGGCTGGCGCGGATCCACCTGGCCGCCGGGGACATCGCCGCAGCGATCCGCGTCCTGGAACGGGGTGCCCGGTACGACAACGTTCTCAAACGTGTGAGCACGCTGCCGGAGCGCGTCGAGGCGCTGTTCACGCCAGTCATTGCCAGCCTGGGTGCAGGTGAGGCCGCCGACCAGCTCGCGGCCCACGCGGCACAGCTGCGGGGCGGCGGCGTCACGAAGGACGCCAACGGCCGCCTGTGGCACAACCCGCACACCTCTGTCGGGATCTCCGGTTTCGGCTGGCACCCGGATACCGGCGAGCTGAAGGTGTACTACCGCGAGGCCGACACCTTCGAACCCGTCCTGCTCAACGACGTCTCGGCCGAGCAGTGGCAACAACTGATCTCCGGCGAGGAGTCAGTGGGACAGCTGGTGACGCAGATGACCCTCGACCCGGCCCACGCTCCGCCAGTGTAGGAGCGTCGGCCATCCGGCTGCATGCGCCGCGGCACGTCCTCCACAGCGACGACAGCGACTTCGAACCGGCGTTTCTCACGACCGCTTCCCACTGAGCCTACCGCCCGCGGACGGACACATCCCGCTGTCGACGCTGTGGCGGATGCTTCCGGCGGTCACCCAATCATGCCCATCACCCGGCTACGCCGGAATGGTGGGTGGAGATGTTCTCCAGCGAGATCACCGAACTCTTCGAGTGCAACAACGAGCGTTGGGTGGGCCTGCTCGGCTGGGCGGCTGGGCCGGCCGGCCGGCACGGGTTCGCGCGGGTCGTCAGTCCGTCTTGATGCTGTCCAGGACGTTCAGCCGCGCGGCCCGTCGGGCCGGCCACAGTGCCGCCAGCAGACCGACCAGGGCTGCACCGGCAACGTATGCGGCGAATTGTCCGAGCGGGTAGACGGTGGTGAGTCCGGTCATCGCATTCCTGAGCAGCCGGACGCAGGCCCAGGCCAGGAAGCCGCCGACGGCGATGCCCAGCATGGCGCCGAAGGACGCGATCAGGACCGACTCCAGCTTGACCATCCGCTTCACCGCGTTGCGGGAAAGCCCGACCGCTCTCAGCATGCCGATTTCGCGCCTCCGCTCAAGGATCGACATGGCGAGCGTGTTGACGACGCCCAGGGCCGCGATGATCACGGCCATGGCGAGGAGGGCGTACATGGCGTACAGCGTTAGGTTGATCTGTTTGCTGAAGTGGTCCCGCATCTGCTGTTTCGTGCGGACGTTGATCAGCGGATTGTTGCCGGTGGAAGCCTTGAGTGCCTGCTGAAGCGACGCCGTGGCGCCGGTGGCACCTTTGACGAGGACGGTGCTGTAGAACGGTGTGGTCGTGTGTGGGCTCAGCACCGACTCGCTCATCAGTACGGATCCGAGGACCGCGCTGTTGCGGTAGGTCCCGCCGATCGTCAACCGGCTGCCGCTGCCGTCCGGGTAGGTCACCGGGACCGTATCGCCGACGCTCCAGTGGTTGTTGGCCGCGCGGTCCTGGTCCACCAGGATCTGGCCCTGCTGGAGAGTGCCGGTGGAGCCGCTGACCATTGTCGGGGCGATGAGTTGGTCGAAGCTCGTCGCGTCGACGCCGGTGACGGGCAGCTCCTTGCCATCCGTACGGAGCTGCTGGTCGTCCAGCGCGCTGTACGCGGCCACGCCCGGGGTCCTGGCGATCGCGGGCAGCAGCGTCGGCGCGATCGGCAGGCTGAGCAGCGCGCTGACCGCATAGTCGGCCCGCATGTTCTGGGTGACCTGCTCGTCGATCGCGTGGGTGACGGACCCGCCGATGACCGTCAACGCGCTGATCAAGGTGACACCGACGGTGAGTGCCGAGGCGGTTGCGGCGGTACGGCGTGGGTTGCGCACCGCGTTCTGCCGGGCCAAGGTGCCCGAGATCCCGAACAGCCGGGTGTACAGCGGACCGACCAGCGCGATCGCCGGCCGGGACAGCGCGGGGGTGAGCACGAACACGCCGACGAGCGTGCCCACCGCGCCTGCCGCGACCAGCAGGTTTCCGGCCGAGCCGCCCCGGCCGGCCCCCCACAGGACGAGCGTCAGACCGATTCCGGCGAGGGTACCGCCGATGCTGTTGCGCACGACGAGGCTCTTGCGGGTGGCCGGGGTGTCGTCGCTGCGCAGCGCGGCGACCGGGGCCACGCGGGAGGCACGCAGACCGGGCAGCAGCGCCGCCAGGACAGTGACCGTGACCCCGGTGAGCAGGGTAATCAGGACGGTCGCGGGCGAGACGACCAGCGTGCTGGTGGAGATCTGGCTGCCCATGGAGCCGGTGAGGCCCTGGAGTGCGGCACCGATCCCGATGCCCGCGACCAGCCCGGCCGCCGAGGCGGTGATACCCACCAGCAGACCTTCCAGCAGTACCGCGTTGGTGATCTGGCGGCGGGTCGCGCCGATGGCGCGCAGCAGCGCCAGCTCGCGGGTGCGCTGTGCGATCAGCATGGTGAAGGTGTTGGAGATCAGGAAGACGCCGACGAACAGGGCGATCCCGGCGAAGGCCAGCAGCACGTTCCTGACCCCGGACATGCTGCTCCGGGACTGTGCGGCCCGGTCCGCGTCGAGCTGCGCTCCGGTCTTCACCGTGATGTTCCCGCTGTCCGGGACGACCTTCAGGACCTCGCCGCGCAATTCGTCCTGGCTGGTGCCGGACGCGGCGACGACCTGGATGCTGTTGTACCGGCCCGTTTGAAGGTAGAGGCGTTGCGCGGTGGCGGTGTCGAACAGCACGAGCGAGCCGCCCGCTTTGACGTGCGGGTCGTCGGTGGTGAAGATGCCGGTGACCGTCATCTGCAGCACGGGCCCGTTGACGGCCACCCGCACGGTGTTGCCGATCTTGAAGTTGTTGTCGCGCGCGGTCCTGCTGTCGACGGCGATCGTGCCCGCCGAGGTCGGTCCGGTGCCCTGCGCCATCGGGAACTCGGGGTCCTCCCCGTTCGCCGACGGTACCCAGTTGGCGCCCTGGGTGTTGCCGAGGCTACCGATCAGGTCGCCGTGCGGGTCCGAGAGCCCGGCGAAGCCGGTGACGGTGCCACGCACCGAGCGCGTTCCCGGCAGAGCGGCGATCCTCCGCACCGTCGACTCGGTCAGGGGGCTCAGGGCACCGCTGTTGTTTCCGGCCCTGGAGCTCGGGTCCGCAGTGGTGTCGGTGATCTGGACCGAGATCCTCGAGTGGCTGCCGGACATGCTGTCGTCGAGGGACTGGCGGATCGAGTCGGAGAAAATCAGGGTTCCGGCGACGAAGGCGGTGCCGAGGAGCACCGCCAGCATCGTCATCAGCAGGCGGCCCTTGTGGGCCCACACATTACGAAACGCGGTCCGGTACACGGTGTCGGCTCCTCTTCAGTTGGTGCGCGACTGTGTGTCGAGACGCCGCATGCGGTCCAGGACGGTGGCCGCGGTCGGGGCTCGCAGGTCGTCGACGATGTGGCCGTCCGCGAGGAACACCACGCGGTCCGCGTACGAGGCGGCGACCGGGTCGTGGGTGACCATCACCACGGTCTGTCCGAGGTCACGCACGCAGTCGCGGAGGAAGGCGAGGATCTCCGAGCCGGACCGCGAGTCCAGGTTGCCGGTGGGCTCGTCCGCGAAAATGATCTCCGGCTTGGATGCCAGAGCGCGGGCGCAGGCCACACGCTGCTGCTGGCCGCCCGATAGCTGGGATGGACGGTGGCCGAGGCGGTCGGCCAGGCCGACGGTCGCCACCACCCGGTCCAGCCACGCCCGGTCGGGCCCGCGCCCGGCAATCGCCGTGGGGAGCGTGATGTTCTCCAGCGCGGTGAGCGTCGCCAGCAGGTTGAACGACTGGAAGACGAACCCGATCCGATCCCGGCGCACCCTGGTGAGCTGCTTGTCGTTGAGGCGTCCCAGTTCGGTGTCGCCGATCCAGGCCGAGCCCGCGGTTATCGAGTCCAGACCGGCCATGCAGTGCATCAGGGTGGATTTGCCGGAGCCGGACGGACCCATGATGGCGGTGAACTGCCCGCGTGCGAACTCGACACCGACGTTGTTCAGGGCGATGACGCGGGTGTCGCCCTCACCGTAGACCTTGCTGAGACCGACAGCGCTTGCCGCGGCGGTTTGCGGATCGGCGGTCACCCGGGCTTGTGCAGACATCTGGTCTCCTTGACCATGGCGGCGTTCACGTCGCGGTCCACGGTGCCGGGCCGGCAGGTCCGAAGTCATTGCTCCGCAGGCAGATTTCCGCGCTCTGCCCGCGGGCATGCGCCACCGGTGAACGGGCCTGGTGTATGCCTGCGGAGGTATGCCGCGAGGCTGACGGGGCACCGCCCGGAGCGCCGGCTGACCGGGCTCCGGTCGCTTGCTGTCCGGCCGATCATTGGTACTTCCGCTATGCCCGTGGGCATATGCCGTTCGGCGGAGGCCGGACCGTCTGGCAGCGCCCTACGCTGTGGCTATGCACACCGAGCCGCGCCCACCGCTGATCAGACGGCTGCGGCCCGCCCATTGGCTGATCTTGGATTGCCTCATCGCTACCGGAAACGCCGCGATCGCCGGCGCGATGGTGGTGCGGCACCCGTCCGGAACGCCGATGGCGCTGGAACTGGCCGCCGTGACGGTGCTCAGCGTCGCGATGGGGCTGCGCCGCCGGCAGCCGGTGCTCGCGTTGGCGGTGGTGCTCTTGGTGCTGGTGACGCTCGACTTGCCGTACCAAAGTCTGCTGCCGGCGTGGAGCGCCCTCTATCTGGTGGCGGTCACCGGCCGGCGGCGGACCGCGCTAGCCGCCCTCGCTGCCGTGATCGTCGCGCCGGCTCTGGCGGTGGGGGTTTTCGACCGCGGTGTGCTGCTCGGCCTGATCTCCAGCCTGGTCTGGACCACCGGCTACGCGGTCGGGCGGCACCGGGCCTCCGAGCAGGAGCTGCGGCTGTACCAAGCCCGGCAAGTCGAGGCCGAGCTGGAGAAGGCGCGTCGTGGCGTCACCGAGGAGCGGATGCGCATCGCCAGGGAGTTGCACGACGTGGTCGCGCACAGCATGAGCGTGATCACGGTGCAGGCCGGTTTCGGCAACCTCGTGATCGACGACCAGCCGGCCAAGGCCCGGGCCGCACTCAGTGCCATCGAAACCACCAGCCGGGAAGCGCTCGCGGAAATGCGCAGGCTCCTCGGCATGCTGCGCGAGGACGGCCCGGCGGCGCTTGCGCCGGCGCCCGGTCTCGGGGAGCTCGACCATCTGGTGGCGCAGACCGCGAAAGCCGGCGTCAGCGTCGAGGTAAAGATCACCGGCGTGCCTCGGCAGCTGCCGCCCGGGATCGACCTGTCGGCGTTTCGGATCGTGCAGGAGGCGCTCACCAACGTCGTCAAGCACGCCGAGACCGCCAGTTGCCGGGTCGCCATCGCCTACGCGGAGCACGAGCTGTCCATCGAGGTCACCGATGACGGCCGCGGCGGCCCACCGGTCAACGGGCACGGCCACGGCCTCATCGGCATGCGGGAGCGGGTGCACCTCTACGGCGGAACCGTGCAGGCCGCGCCGCTGCCCGGACGGGGATTCCGGGTCGCCGCGTCGCTGCCGGTCGCGAAGGCCGCGGTATGACCATCCGCGTACTTGTCGCCGACGATCAGCACCTCATGCGCGCCGGCCTGCGCGGTATCGTCGACACCGCCGCCGACCTGACCGTCATCGCTGAAGCGAACACTGGCCTGCAGGCGGTCGACCTGGCCCGGCGGGAACGGCCGGACGTCGTCCTGATGGACATCAGGATGCCCGACATGGACGGCCTCGAGGCCACCCGGCTCATCACCGCGTCGACCGACGTGCGGGTGCTCATCCTGACGACCTTCGACCTTGACGACTACGTGTATCAAGCGCTGCGTGGCGGAGCCAGTGGCTTCCTGCTCAAAGACACCCCGCCGGCGGACCTCCTCGCCGCCATCCGGGTCATCGCGTCCGGCGACGCGCTGCTCGCCCCGAGCATCACGCGCCGGCTCATCGCCGAATTCGCCGCCCGCCCCGAGCCGGCCCCACCGGCCGCCGGCTCCGGCACCGCCGGCTCCGGCACCGCTGGCCCCGATCCGCTGGCGTCGATCACGGACCGGGAGCGCCAAGTGCTCGCCCTCGTCGCCGAAGGCCTGTCCAACGCGGAGATCGCCCGGCGGCTGCACATCGCACCCGGCACGGCGAAAACCCACGTCGGCAACCTGCTGACCAAGCTGAACGCCCGCGACCGGGTCCACCTGGTCATTTACGCCTACCGCGCGATGGGCGCGCCTCACCAGGGACAGGTGCCGCGACCGGGCGACTCATCGTGACCGGCTAGGTGAGGTATGCGGTCAGGTGCATTGGCGGCCATTGAGTTGGAAAGCGGCCGGGCGGGTGTTCGTGCCCGAGTACGTCGCCTGGAAACCGAAGCTCACGGTGCCGCCGGCCGGCACTGTCGCGTTCCAGGCCGCGTTGCGGGCCGTCACGGCGGCGCCCGACTGGGTCACCTGGCCGTTCCAGGAGTTCGTGATCTGCTGGTTGCCCGGGAAGGTCCACGTCAGCGTCCAGCCGTTCAGCGCCGCGCCGCGGTTGGTGATCGTCACCGTGGCGGTGAAGCCCGTGTCCCACTGGTTGACATCCCACTGCACCGAGCAGGCCCCGCCGCCGCTGGGAGACGCCGACGCAGAGGCCGACGCAGAGGCCGACGCAGAGGCCGACGCGGAGGCCGACGCGGAAGGAGACGCCGAGCGGGACGCCGAGGGAGACACCGACGCCGACGGGGACGTGGTGGTCGACGGCGGGAAGCGGACCACGCGGTCGTCGGTGGCGGTCGGGGTACCGCGGCCGTCGCGGTTGCTCGTGGTGATCCACAGCCAGCCGTCCGGGCCGACGACGACGGTGCGCAGGCGGCCGTAGGTGCCCTGGAGTTCCGCCGTCGGGGTGCCCACGCCGCCGTTGCCGTTGAGCGGCACCGTCCACAGGCGCCGACCGGCCAGCGCCGCGGCGAAGAGGGTGTTGTTCGCGATGGCGGCGCCGCTGGGCGAGGCCTCCGACGTGCTCCACACCAGCAGCGGGTTGCGGAACCGGGTGTCGTTGCCCATGCCCTCGACCGTCGGCCAGCCGTAGTTTCCGCCGGCCACGATCAGGTTGACCTCGTCCCACGTGTTCTGGCCGAACTCGGTGGCGTAGAGCCGGCCCGCGCTGTCCCACGCCAGGCCCTGCACGTTGCGGTGCCCCAGGCTGTACACCAGCGAGCCGGCGAACGGGTTGCCGCTCGGCGGGACGCCGCCGTCGGGGCGCATGCGCAGGATCTTGCCGTTGAGGCTCTGCACGTTCTGCGCGTTCGCGGTCTGGCCGGCGTCGCCGACACCCGCGTACAACATGCCGTCCGGGCCGAAAGCGATCCGGCCGCCGTTGTGGATACTTGCCTTGGCCAGGCCGCTCAGCACCACCTCTTGCGTCTGCGGGCTGGCCAGCCGGAAGCGCACGATGCGGTTGTCCGCGCTCGCGGTGAAGTACGCGTAGACGTAGCTGTCCTGCGCGTAGGTCGGCGACACGGCGAGGCCGAGCAGCCCGCCCTCGCCGCTCGGCGCCACGCCGGGCACCTGCGCCACCGGTACCGCGGCCGAGCCGGGCCGCAACTGCAGGATCCGGCCGCTCATCCGCTCGGCGACCAGAGCGCTGCCGTCGGGCAGGAAGGCCAGGCCCCACGGCACCTCCAGACCGCTGGCGACGAGGTCGGGCCGGGTGAAGTCGAAGCCGCCGCTCGCCTGGAGGGCGGCGCCGGTCTGGTCCTGCGCGGCCGCCGCGTAGGCGCCGCCGCCGAAGACGAGCACCACGGCCGCGCAGGCGAGAACGAGTCGCGTTCGCATGCCGTTACCCCTTTTGCCGGGGACGTGATCTACATGCGTCAATCTAACGGCCGGTGTGTCCGGGCGCTCGTTTTCACGCTACTTTCACGGCCGGGTGCCCGCGAGCGAGATGCGAAACGGCAGCGGGTCGTTCACGGGCCGGTGCGGAACAGCGACACTGTGAGCGGGTTCTTCTGGTTGCGCCCGCCCATGCAGTGCACCACCTTGTCGGCCCCGGCCGCGACCGGCATCGCCTCCCAGACCCAGCCACCGTTGCCGGTCGGCGTGCGCAGCCGCGAGACCAGCACCGAGACGTCGCACAGCGCCTTGATGTCGGGGCGCTGCTGCAGTTTCGAGTACGACACGCCTACGGCGTCCGGGGGCAGGTACGCGGCGATGTAGGTTTCGGAGCAGTGCGACTCGCCGCAGTCGCGCTGCTCGGCCGTGGCGTTGCCCGCGATGATGACCGGCCCGCCCCAGCAGATCGGGGTGGTCGGGCAGAGCTTGCCCTGGCCGCACGGGACGGAACCGGTCGGCGTGCTCGGCCCGGGCGCGCTGCGGTTGGTGCCCGGGCCGCCCTGCGTGGCGCCGGGCGAGTCACGCGCCGCGCCGGTGTTGCCACCGCCGGCCGGGCGCTGCGCGACGTACCACCAGATGAGCCCGCCGCCGAGCAACGCCACGGCGGCGAGAACCCCGGCGAGGATGCGTACCCGGTTGGATCTTCCCGCGGGGGTACGACGTGCGCCTGCCTCGACCGCACCGCCGTTCGCCGTCGCGCCCGGCCAGTCCGCGGATCGGGGCGCCCAGCCGTCCCCGCCGGGCGGCGCCGGTCGGGGCGGGCCGTCCCCGCCGGGCGGCGCCGGTCGGGGCGGGCCGTCGGCGGCGGGCGGCGCCGGTCGGGGCGGGCCGTCGGCGGCGGGCGGCGCCGGTCGGGGCGGGCCGTCGGCGGCGGCGGCCAGCGCGCCGAACGAGACCGGCAGTTCCGGCTGCTCCGGCACCGCGGGTGCGACGCCCAGCCGCTCGTGCAGCTTGGTCGCCACCAGTGGCATCCGGCTGCTGCCGCCGACGAGGAAGATGCCGGCGAGCTCGTCCGGGCCGATCCGGGCGTCGCGCAGCAGCCGCCGGGTCTCGTCGACCGCCCGGTCGACCAGCGGGCCGGCGACGCGCTGCAGTTCGTCCCGGGTCAGGTGCAGGGCGCCGGCGTCGCCGGGCAGCGGTACCGGCGCGGCCACGGTCCGCGAGAGCATCTCCTTCGCGGACCGTGGCCGCGCCCAGAACGCGCGCCGGTCGCGCAGCGCGGCCGGGTCGGCCGGGTTGCTCAGCCGCGCCCAGAGCGCGGGGTCGCGGGCGTCGACCGCCTGGCCGAGGTGGCCGACGAGCGCCGCGTCCACGTCGAGCCCGCCGAGGTTGTCCAGGCCGCCGGTGCCGAGCACGCGCAGCTCGGCGGGCTCGCGGCGGACCGCCGCCACATCGAGCGTGCCGCTGCCGAAGTCGAACACGACCAGCGAGCGCCCGACCGCCACGTCGAGGGTCTCGGCAGCGGCGAACCGTCGAACAGCAGCACCCGCGGCTGCTGCCCTGCGCGGCGGACCACGGCGACCGTGTGCGAGGTCCCGAAGTCGATGGCGAGCCGGACCGGTGCGTTTTGTACCCGTACGTCGACCACGCGGCAATCTGCCGCGCTGCCGGGCCGGTCGCCCTACCGCCCCGCCCACGCGGTGCAGGCCAAGGCCGGGCCGGCCGCCCGTAGACTGCCGTCATGCCACTTGTCCGTGCGGTCGGGGCCGCCGAGGTCGTCGCCCTGGAGGACGGGGCCGGGCCGTTCTTCAAGCCGCGGGAAGAGGCCTTTCCCGCCGCCACGCGCGAGCAGTGGCACCGCGCCGATGCCTTCGATCCGGCCACCGTCGGGCCGGGCGGGGAGTGGCTGCTGCGGTTTCGCTGCTTCGCGGTGCGCGTGGCCGGGCGGGTGGTGCTCGTGGACGCCGGCATCGGCCCGGCGGACGCTCCGGCCGCCGCGTGGGCACCGGTGCCCGGCCGGCTGCCCGAGGAGCTGGCCGCCGCCGGCATCGCGCCCGCCGACGTCGACACCGTCGTGCTCACCCACCTGCACACCGACCACATCGGGTGGGCCGTCGTGGGGGCCGGAACCGCCTACTTTCCCAACGCCGCGTACCTGCTGCAGCGCGCCGAGCACGACGCCGTGATGTCGATCAACCCGGCACTCCGCGAGCGGCTGCTCGACCCGCTGCGCGCGGCCGGGCGGCTGCGGCTGCTCGACGGCGACACGCCGCTGGCGCCCGGAGTGGCGGCGCTGGCGACCCCGGGTCACACGCCCGGGCACCAGTCGGTGCTGGTCACCGCCGGCGACGAGGCCGTGCTGGTCACCGGCGACCTGCTGGTCCATCCGGTGCAGCTGGTGGCGCCCGGTGTGCCGTACGCGCTGGAGGTGGACCCGGACACGGCCCGCGAGTCGCGGACGGCCCGGCTGCGCGACCTGGCCGACCGGCCCGCGGCCGCCCTGGCGACCTCGCACCTCGGCTCGGCATTCACGGCACTGCCCGGGGAAGGACGCTCCTGAATGTGAAGCGCCGCAAGTGAAGCAGTGCCGTAATGTGTCGGCACGATGCTGGGAGGCGCTGTATGTCCACTGCGGATGGTCCGGACTGGCCCGATGTGACCGACGAGCTCGCCGGCACGCTGGAGCGGCTGCGGAACGAGGACGCGGTCTCGCTGGACGCCGGCGACGCGTTCGTACAGGTCATCCGGTTCAGACGGGGCACAGTGCTGAGCGGGCCGGTGGTGTACGTGCACACCAGCCCCGGCGCGGCGGGCCTGGCCGAGCTGGGCTGGGCGCCTCGCGACGAAGACGAGACCGTCGGCCAGCCGGAGGTGCCGGCGCCGGTGGAGCCGGCCACCGCCCGGCGGCTCGCGAACCTGATCGTGCGGACGCTGCGCGAGGTGCACGGCGTCGCGAACCCGGCCGCGCTGCGGTACAGCTCCTTCAACAACAACGGGTTGCGGGCGCCGCAGCTGCGCACCGTCGCGCCCGAAGACGGCCAGGAGCGGCCCGCCCCCGACCCGGTCACCGTCCTGCCGCCGCCGGCACCGCGTTGGCAGCAGTGGTGCGAGATCCTCGCCGGCGGTCTCGGCGACTGGTCCGCCGCGGCACTGGACCGGCTGGCCGCCGCCCAGGACTGGCAGCCGCAGGATCGGGCGCACACGTTCACCGCCGCCGGCGGTGAGTCGGTCAGCGGCCACACGCGGGACGCGGGGCACTACGGCCACGGCGAGATCAGCTCGTTGACCGTGACGCTGCCGGCCGCGAACACCGGCGTCGTCATGGACTTCCGGCACGCGCTCGCCGGCGCGGTCGCCGCGCTCGGCCACCCGCCGCTGGTCGGCGACACGGGAGACCGGCCGTTCGCGCGCTGGCGCGGCACCGGTACCACCGTGACCCTGGCCGCGCACCTCAGCCCGCGCGGCGACCGGCTACAGCTCGAGGTCGAGCCGACCGAGGCGCGGGAGAACCTCATCCACAACCGCCAGAAGTGGATGATGACCCCCGACGAGTGGAGTCCGGACGAGCTGTGGACCACCCAGCCGGACGTCGAGGACCCGTCGGCGAAGGCCCTGGACGGGATGTTGTTCTACCGCCACTCGCCGTCGGCCACCCTCGACGAGACCCTGGACGAGCTGCGGTCGCTCTTCCGCTCCTGGAGTCACGCGTTGCCGCTGCTGCACCCGTACGCCAGCAGCGCCCGCTGGTGGCTGCGCCGGCCGGGTGGCGACATGATCGCCGAGGGCGCGTTCACGCCGCGCCGGATGACCGCCAAGTTCGGCTGGTCCGACCAGTACGGCACCCCGGTCTCCACCGGCCCGGGCGCCGGCGCCGCCGACGCGCTCGTCGAACGCGTCCGGCAGGCTCTGTCCCAGGCGCAGATCACCGCCCCGGACCAGCTGCGGGCGGCCGCCTGGTCCGGCACCCCCGCCGAACGCCTCGACGCGAGCCGCCTCACGCTGCAGCGCGGCTGACCTTCGCCGTGCGTCGGTCGTTGACTACCCCTGCCCCTGGTTTTATCCTTTTACTATGGAAGTAGATAAAGACGGAGTTTCGCGACTCCAGTTCGTCCTCGACCCGGGCTCCGGGGTGCCCACATACCTGCAGCTCGTCCACCAGGTTGAGCAGGCGATGCGGCTGGATCTGCTGCGTGACGGCGACCGGTTGCCCCGGATCAAGGACGTCGTCGAGGCGCTCGCGATCAACCCCAACACGGTGCAGAAGGCATACCGCGAACTGACCACCCGCGGCCTCGTCACCGCCCAGCAGGGCGTCGGCACATTCGTGCGCGGCGCGCTGCCCGTGGTCGGCCTGGCCGGGCAGGCGGCCCTGCGGCGCCGGCTCGTCGCCTGGGTGCGCTCCGCGCGGGCCGCGGGCCTCGACCACGGCGGCATCAGCGCCCTCGTCGCGAGCGTCCTGCACGAGGACTCCGCGACCGCCGCGGCCGCCGCGGAGTCCCCAGGGCCCGGGCGCGAAGGGACAGGTGCGGCGTGAACGCGGTCGAGACGTTCGGGCTGACCCAGCGCTACGGGCGCACCGTCGCGCTGCGCGAGTGCACCCTCGCCGTCCCCGCCGGTCGCGTCGTGGCGCTGGTCGGGCCCAACGGCGCCGGCAAGACCACGTTGCTGGAGCTCGCGATCGGGCTGCGCCGGCCGACGGCGGGCCGCATCGAGGTGCTCGGCGCGGAGCCTGGTGCCCGCCGCGACCGGGTCGGGTTCGTCGACCAGCACGCCGCCCTGTACCCGTCGTTGACCGTGCGCGAGCTGCTGCGCCTGGGCGAACACCTCAACTCCCGGTGGGACGCCACGGCCGCGTGGGGGCGAATCGAGGCGCTCGGTCTGCCGCCGGAGCGCAGGTTCGGCCGGCTCTCCGGCGGCCAGCAGGCCCAGGTGGCGCTCGCCCTGGCACTGGGCAAACGCCCGGAGCTGCTGCTGCTCGACGAGCCGCTGGCCCGGCTCGACCCCCTGGCCCGCCACGACTTCCTGGCCGCGCTGCTGTCCGTCGTCGCCGAACAGGAGATCTCCGTGCTGTTCTCCTCACACAACCTCGCCGAGTTGGAACGGGCCTGCGACTACCTCGTGGTTCTCGCCGATGGCGCGGTCCAGCTGGCCGGGGACGTCGACGACCTCCTCGAGCACCACCAGCTACTGACCGGGCCGCCGGAGCGCACCGGCGAGGTCACCGCCGCCCACGCCGTCGTGTCACGGGTACAGGCGGCCGCCCAGGCGCACCTGCTCATCCGCACCCGCACTCCGCGGCCGGAGCCCCCGACCGGCTGGCAGCGGCGCCCGGTCACCCTGGACGAACTGGTACTGGCGTACCTGCGCTCCGGCGCGTCCGCGCTGTCCGGCCCGCAGGCACTGGTGACCGGATGAGCCGCCCGCGCACCCTGTGGCCCACGTGGCGGCTGCACCGCACCGCGCTGCTCACGACCGCGGCCGTGCTGCTCGCCCTCGTCGCCATGCTGCTGTTCACCGGGGCCAGGATCCGGCAGTCGTACCGCGAGCTGGGCCTCGACGCCTGCCTCTCCACATGCACCGCGCCGCAACTCAACGCCTTCGCGGAACAGGCGCAGCGCTGGGGCCTGTGGTCGCAGTTCCTGGCCCTGCTGCCCGGGCTGCTCGGCATGTTCGTCGGCGCGCCGCTGCTCGCCCGGGAGTACGAGGCCGGAACGTTCCGCTTCGCCTTCACCCAGGGTGTCACGCCCCGCCGGCTGCTGCTGAGCAAGGTCGCACTGCTCGGCGTCACGCTGCTCGGCGTCACGCTCGCCTTCAGCGCCCTCTTCCACTGGTGGTACACGCCGATCGCCGTCATCAAGGACCGGCTCGCGCCGTGGCCGTACCACGCCGATGGCATCTACCTCGCCGCGGCGACCCTGTTCTGCTTCGCCTTCGGCATGCTCGCCGGCGCGGTACTGCGACGCACCGTCGTGGCCATGTTCGTCACGGGTGCCGTGTGGGTCGCGGTGTTCTTCGCCGACTGGTACGTGCTGCGCCCGCACTTCGCCCCGCCCCTGCTCGCCCGCAGCGCCACCGGCGGCCTCGGGCACGGCGGCCGGCCCTGGGTCGTGGACAGCTGGGTCGTCGACGCCTCGGGCCACCGCCTGTCCGACGCCGACTGGAACGCGATCGTCGCCCTGCACGCCGGGGACCGAACGTGGAACCAGGCGGACTACACGACCTGGATGCTGTACGAACCGGGCTCGCGCTTCTGGTCCTTCCAGGCCATCGACGCGACCTGGCTGACCGCCCTCGCGGCCGCCTTCATCCTGACCACACTCTGGTGGCTTCGCCGCCGGCCCACGTGAGGCGCTCCGTCCACCGCCCACCGCACAGGCAAGCCCGACGAGGCCGAAGGCGGGCTAATCCGGCCTGATCCCGGGCCGGATCAGGCCGCCCTCGTACGCCGCGATCGTCGCCTGGACCCGGTCGCGCACCCCGAGCTTGCCGAGGATGACCGCGACGTGGTCCTTGACCGTCGACGGGCTGATGCCCAGTGCCGTCGCGATCTCGGCGTTGGAAAGCCCACGCGCCACCTGCTGCAGCACCTGCGTCTCGCGCGCGGTCAGCCCGCGCAGGCGCTCGGCGTCGTCCGGGCCGGGGCCGCTGGCGAAGCGGTCGATGAGCCGGCGGGTGACGCCGGGGTCGAGCATCGCCTCGCCGGCGGCGAGGACCCGCACGGCCTCGATGACCCGCTCCGGCTCGGCGTCCTTGAGCAGGAACCCGGCGGCACCGGCGCGCAGCGCCGCGAACACGTACTCGTCGAGCCCGAACGTCGTGAGCATGACGATGCCGACCCGCGGATGCCGCCGGGCGATCAGGGCGGCGGCCGCGAGCCCGTCGGTGCCGGGCATGCGGATGTCCAGGATGGCCACGTCGGGCCGCGCGGAGCCGGCGAGCGCGACAGCCGAGTCGCCGTCGGCGCACTGCCCGACGACCGTGATGTCCGGCTCGGCGTCGAGGATCGCGGCGATGCCGGCGCGCACCACCGCCTGGTCGTCGGCGACGGTCACCCGGATCATCGCAGCGCCTCCGGCAGCCAGACACGGATCGTGGTCCGGTCGGCGTCGAGCGTCACCGAACCGCCGACGGCGTCGGCCAGGCGACGCAACGGCCGCACCACGTCGGCGCCGGCCGGCGGGCGCCGGCGGATCTCCATCCCGATGCCCGTGCCGGCGTAGGACACCGTCACCGTGGCGCCGTCGGTGATGAGCGCCTCGCCCACGCGGTGCGCGGCCACGTCCACCGGCGCCGGCAACGCGCGCGGCACACCGATGTAGCGCAGCGACGACCGGCGCCGCGCCGCCAGATCGGCCAGGGCCGCCACGGCCGGCGGCGGGTCCGGCCGCTCCTGCGGCAGACCCTGCAGCAGTTCCCGCAAGGCGTGCAGGCCGGCGCGGGCCTGCGCCGCGACGTCGTCCAGCCGGCCCGCCTCGGCCGCGGCGACCGCCGACACGGCATGCTCGCGCGCGCTGCGGCGTACACCGTCGGCGATACGGGACCGCTCGGCGCGCGCGGCACCCTCCGCGCGGCGGCGCAGCGCCTGCCGTTCGCCGGCCACAGTGGCGGCCCGCCGCGACCGCCGGGCCGCCACCAGCCTTCCCACGACCCAGGTGGCGGCCAGTGGTACTGCGAGCATGGCCGCCAGCACCGCGCCGGCCGCGAACCGGTCGCCCGTGATGCCCGTCCCGGCACCCAGCGCCGCCCCGCCGACCGCGGCCACCGCGAGCGGTGCGGCGAACCCGGAACGGCTCGCGGGCCGGTAGGCGGCCACCGCGTACACCAGAGCGATCTCTATCCACCAGCACCACAGGAACGTCTCGGCCGGATCGAGCCGCGTCCAGCGCGCGGCGGTGCAGCCCAGCCAGGCGAGCAGGATCGCCAGCGCCGCGGCCAGCGCCGGGCCGGGCGCGAGCCGGCGCCAGGCCAGCGGCAACGCGTGCAGCGTCAGCAGAGCGACGAGCAGCACCGCCGGCCCCGGCGCGGCCAGCAGGTCCGGGTCGTCCCGGTCCGGCAGCAGCACGGCGCCCATCGACAGGCCGAGCGCCAGAACGACCAGTGCCCGGTCCCGCATGGCCGCGCCGGCCACGTTCGTCGCGGGCGGGTCCGGTGCGGCGGCGGGTGGTGCCGGCAGCCGCGCGTGGACCCGCCAGCCCCGTCCGTCGGGCCCGGCCCGGAGGCTTCCGCCAGCCGCCTCGACGCGGGCGCGCAGCCCGTCGAGGCCTCGTCCGGCACCCAGGTCACCGCCGGCGGGAGCGCCGCCGCCGTCGAGCACCTCGACGTCGAGCCAGCCGTCGCCGTCCCCGATCCGTACCGTCACGGCGGCACCCTCGGCGTACCGCATGACGTTGGTCAGTGCCTCGCGAACGATCCGGTACACCAGGCCGGCGGCGGCCGGCGGCGACGCGTTCGCCGTGCGCTCGTACCGTACCGACGGGTGACCGGCGACCAGCTCGTCGACCGCATCCAGATCCTCGAAGGCCTCGTGGTCGGGCTCCGCCATCGCCACGAGCCGGTCCAGGTCCTCGACCGCCTGCCGGCCGGTGTCCACCGCGTGCCCGACCGCCGCCGCCCGCAGCGCCGGATCGCCCAGCCGCAGTGCCGCACCGGCGGACACGACGATCGCGGTCAGGCGGTGCGCGGCCACGTCGTGCAGCTCGGCCGCGAGACGGCGACGCTCCTGCGCGGCCGCGAACGGTGCCAGCCCGGTCGATGCCGCCCGGAACGCCGCGACCGCGTCCCGGTCGGCGTGGACCCGCCGGCGCAGCCGCCCGACCGCCCACACCGTGGCGCCCACGGCGCCGAACAGCAGCGCCGCGCCGGCCGCCGCGCGAATCGAGGCGCCGTGGAAGGCCGTCGCCGCGGCGAGCCCGAGCGCCGCCGTCGTGGCGCCGATCGCCGAGACCGCCGCGGTACGGTGCACCGCCAGCGAGTACGCCGTCAGCACCACCGCGACCGGACCGGCGATCGCCACCGTGGCGAGGTCCGCACCGAACGCCGTGGCGAGGGTGGCGCTCACCAGCGCCGGCCCGGGCCAGCGCCGCCGATGCAGCAGCGCGCCTCCCGCGACCACGCCGACCGCGCACGCTCCGGGCAGCAGCCGGGGGTCGATCCCCGCATCGGACCACAGGGCCGGCAGCGGCCACCACAGCACCTGGGCCGCCAGCACCACCGCCGGCACCCAGACGTCGCGCCATGACGACGCCGGCTCCCCCATGGGCCGAGCCTACGGGAGCCTCGCGGGGGGTGCCGGACCCCGCCGCGAGACGGGGTTGCGACCCGGGTGCGACCATCCGCGGGCACGACGAGACCGCCCGCCCGGCCGATCACGATGATTCCCATGGTTCGTACCTTGCTTCGTCGCGGCGCCGGCGCCGCGCTGCTGGCCATCGCCCTTCCCACCGCGATGGCCACCGGCGCCGCCGCGTTCTTCGCGACCGCCGCCGCCACGGCGTGGATCCCGCTGCTCTGCGCGGCCGGGCTCCTCGTGTTCACGGCCACGGCCTACGTGCTGGCCCGGCCGGGGTTCGCGCTGCTCGGCCTGCGGCACCGGCGGCGTGCGGCGGCGGTGCTCGCGGCCGGCCTGGCCGTCGCGGCCGGCGGGCTCGCCGCCGTGACGGTGTTGCGGCCCGGCCCGCACCCGGCCGCCGCGGCCCCGCCCCCCGCCGTCCGGTTCTGGGAGCTGCCCACCGGATCGCGGATCGCCTACGTCCACGCCGCCGCGGCCGGCACGCCCCGGCCGGCGCCGGTCGTCTTCGTGCACGGCGGCCCCGGCACGCCCGGCGAGGGCATGCCCGAGGCCGGCACGAGGCTCGCGGCCGACGGCTTCGAGGTGTACGCCTACGACCAGCTCGGCGCCGGTCGCTCCACCCGGCTCCCGGACGTGACCGGCTACACCGTCGCCCGCCAGGTCGCCGACCTCGACGCGATCCGCGTGACGCTCGGCGCCGACCAGATCATCCTCATCGGACAGTCGTGGGGCGGCTCGCTGACCGCCCAGTACCTGGTGGCGCACCCGCAGCACGTCGCCCGGGCCGTCTTCACCTCACCGGGTCCGATCTGGCCGGGCGCGTATCCCGACGGCGGAGGCGGCGACCCGTGGGCGCGCCTGACCACCGAGCAGCGTGCGCGCCGCGACGAACTGGTCGGCTCGCCCCGGATCCTCGTGCAGTCGATCCTGCAGGGCATCAACCCGAACGCGGCGCACGCGTTGGTCGGCGACGACGAGGCGGACGCGCTCCTGCACACCATTGCGGTGCTGGGCAAGGACAGTGCGGCCTGCCCGGGCGCGCCGCCCGTGTCGGTGCACGACAACCATCAGGGCTTCTACGTCAACCAGCTCACGGTCGATGACTTCGCGCATGTCCCGGACCCCCGGCCCGCGCTCCGGCAGCTACGAGTGCCGGCGCTCATCATGCGCGGAGAGTGCGACTTCGTGCCGTGGCCGGAGACGTACGAGTACCGGCGCACGCTGCAGCAGTCGACGCTGGTGTACCTGCCGCACACCGGACACGACATCTCGAGCGGGCAGCCGGAGGCATACGTCGCGCTGCTCCGTGCGTTCCTGCGCGAAGAGCCGCTGCCGCTGCCCGCCTACACCTCCGCCGCTCCACCCTCCTGACCTGGGACCGCACCGGATTCAACGTTGCAACCAGCGTGCGACCTGCCCGGCGTTCGCAATCAACCGGTCGTGCTCTCCCGGACGATGAGCGAGAAGTCCGCGGACAGCTCCACGGGCGGGGTGGTGTCGCCGTCCAGCCGGCGCAGCAGGAGATCCACGGCCAGGCGCGCGATCTGGGCCTTGTCGGGGGCGATGGTGGTCAGGCTGGGGGTGGCGTACCGCCCGTCCTCGATGTCGTCGAAGCCGACCAGCGCGATGTCCTGCGGTACCCTCAGCCCACGGCGCAGGATCTCCCGCAGCGCGCCCAGCGCGAGCAGATCGTTGTAGCAGAACACGGCGTCCGGCGGCGCGTCGAGCGCGAGCAGCCCGGCCATGGCCGCGGCCCCGTCGGCGCGGTGGAAGAACTGCACCCCGCGCATGAGCCGCTCCTCGGGGGCCAGCCCGGCGGCGGCGAGCGCCTCGAGGTAGCCGCGGGTGCGCAGCCGGGCCGTCTGGTGCATCTCGTCCGGCTGGTGGCCGATGGCCGCGATCCGCCGCCGGCCGATGCTGGCCAGGTGCTGCGTGGCCAGGCGGGCCGCGGCCACGTTGTCGATGACGACGTGGTCGAGGCTGCGGCCGATTTCCCGCTCGCCGAGCAGCACCACCGGCGTCTTGGACGGCCGGTCGGCCAGGTCCGCCTCGCCCAGGCCGATCGGGCTGAAGATGAGCCCGTCGAACAGGGCGGCCCGGCTGCCGCGGGTGACCAGGTCGCGCTCGCGCTGCGGGTCGCCGTCGGTCTGGTCGATGACGACGGTGTACCCGGAGCGGGCCGCCCGTTCGATGACGGCGCGGGTGAGCTCGGCGAAGTACGGCACGTCGAGCTCCGGCAGCACCAGCGCGATGAGCCCGGAGCGGCCGTTGCGCAGCGTGCGGGCGACGTGGTTGGGCTGGTAGCCCATCTCGTCGAGGAGCTCCTGCACCCGGCGGCGGGTCTCGGTGGAGACCTTGGGCGAGCCGGTGACGACGTTGGAGACCGTACGGATCGACACCCCGGCCCGGGCGGCGACCTCTCGCAGTGTGGCTGACAACGGACTCCCTCGAAGGCGTGGACCCTTGACAGGTTCAACGTTGCACCTCTACGTTTCGGAACACAACGGTGCAACGTTGAAAACGTACGTTAGCAGACACCCCATCCTGCGAAGGATCCTCACCATGACCCGCATTGCCCGTCGGACCTTCCTGCGCGGCGTCGGTGCCGCGGGTGGCGCGCTCGCGTTAGGCGCCTGCGCGCCCGGCGCCGCCACCGACGACAACCCCCTCACCGCCTCCAGCTCCGGTGCCGAACTGGCCGGCGAGATCACCATCTGGGACCGCACCGGCGACCTGTACAAGGTCTTCGACGCCGCCATCGCCTCGTTCACCGCCAGGCACCCCAAGGTCAAGGTGAACCACCAGGCGGTCGACGTGAACGCCAAGCTGCCCTCGACCCTCATCAGCGGCGCCGACGTGCCCGACGGCGCCTTCTACGACGACGCGCTCGTCACCGGCATCGCCCCGCACCTGCACGACCTCACCGACCTCACCGCGCCGTACAAGAAGGACATCGCCCCGGTCAAGCTCGGCGTGGCCACCGTCGACGGCAAGGTCGTCGCCGTGCCGTGGGACCTCGACCCGGGCCTGCTGTTCTACCGCGAGGACGTGCTCCAGGGCGCCGGCGTCGACTCGGCCGGCATCACGACCTACGACCAGCTGCTCGCCGCCGCCCACAAGATCAAGGAGAAGAATCCCGGCGCCCGGCCGATCCACCTGGAGAACGACCAGTTCCTGGCCCAGCTGTGGGTGGACATGTTCGTCAGCCAGCAGGGCGGGGCGATGACCGACGCCGACGGGAAGCTGACGCTGGACTCCGCGCCGTACCGCACCGTGCTGACCTGGCTCGACCGGGTGCGCGGCGAGGGCGTGGGCACCCTGGCCAAGTACACCCAGCCGACCGACCTGGCCACGCTCGAGGACGGCACGCAGTCGCTGGTGCCGTGGGCGCAGTGGTTCTCCTTCGCGCCCCAGTCGCTGCTGAAGACCTCCAGGGGCAAATGGAAGGCGACGCCGCTGCCGGCGTGGACGGCCGGCGGCCCGCGCTCCGGCGTGATGGGCGGCTCGTCGTTCGTGATCCCCGCGAAGGCGAAGAACCCGCAGCTGGCCTGGGCACTGTACGAGCACATGACGTTCAAGTCCGAGGGGTACTCCACGGTGTACGGGGCCAACAGCACCTACCCGGGCGGCCTGAACACCTCGGTACCGTCGTACCTGCCCGCGCTCGACCCGGCCAAGCCGCTCTTCCAGCCGATCGAGGCCATGGGCGGGCAGGACCTGTGGAAGGTCGCCACCGAGGCCGGCCGGTCCATCCCCGGCGGGTACCGCATCCCGGTCTGGTGGGGCAAGGCCGTGGACTACTTCGGGGTCAACCTGCAGAAGCTGCTCGCCGGCCAGATGAGCGTCGACGACGTGCTCAAGCAGTCCGCCGCGGCGATCCAGAAGAACCTGATCGACGCGCAGTGACCACCAAGCGCGACCGGCAGGCGACACAGGCCTCGTCGGCGAAGGCGCAGTCGGCCGGCGGCGGGTCGCGGCGCCGGTCGGCGGTGCCGTACCTGTTCATCGCCCCGTTCCTCGTCATCTTCGCCGCCTTCGGCGTCTACCCGATGGGCTTTGCGCTGCAGCTGTCCTTCACCAACTGGCACGGCGCCGGGGCGCTCAAGTTCACCGGCCTGCGCAACTACAGGTACCTGCTCACGAGCCCGGACTTCTGGGGCTCGCTGGCCAACTCGGGCATCGTGTGGCTGCTCGTCGTGCCGGTCCAGGTGATCGTCGCGCTAGCCGTCGCGGTCGTGCTCATGAACTCCCGGTTCAAGGGCGCGTTCAGCGCGGCGCTCATCGCCCCGTTCGTCACGCCGCTGGTCGCCATGGCCCAGGTGTGGATCATCATGTTCGACACCGACTTCGGCGCGGTGAACCACGTGCTGGGAGCGGTCGGGCTGCCGCCGGTGGGCTGGCTGACCACGGTGGCATGGGCGCGGCCGACGGTCGCACTGCTCGTGCTGTGGCGGACCACCGGCTACGCGGTCGTGCTGCTCATGGCCGGGCTGCAGTCGATCCCGCCGCAGGTGTACGAGGCGGCGAAGCTCGACGGCGCGAGCGCCTGGCGGCAGTTCTGGTCCATCACGCTGCCCCTGGCCATGCGCACCGTCAGCTTCGTCGTCGTGATCGGCACGCTGACCGTGTTCCAGCTCTTCGCCGAGCCCTACGTGCTCACCCGCGGCGCCCCGTTCAACTCGACGCGGACGGCCGGGCTGTACCTGTACAACCACATCACCAACTCCGATCTGGGCCTCGGCGCGGCGAACTCCTTCCTGCTCGTGCTGATGGTCTTCGCGCTGTCACTGGCGTCGGTCCGGCTGCTGCGCCCCCGGGAGGGCACATGATCACGCTCGGCCGCATCGGCCGCTACGGCTTCCTGCTGCTGGTCGCCGCGGTCTCGCTGTTCCCGCTGATGTGGATGGTGCTGTCGGCGTTCAAGCCCGGCGGGGACGTCATCGCCCGCCCCTTCGCGTTCGATTTCGACCAGCTGAGCTGGACGAACTTCCGCGAGATGGTGCACACCATCCCGATCGGCACCGGCCTGCGCAACACGATGATCGTGGTGCTGGTCAAGGGCGCGCTGACCCTGCTGTGCTGCCCGATGGCCGGCTACGCGTTCGCCAAATTCGACTTCGCGTTCAAGCGGGCGCTGTTCGGCACCGTGCTCACCACGCTCATGCTGCCGACCCTCGTGCTGCTCATCCCGCTGCTGCTGGAGATGAGCGAGCTCGGCTGGGTCAACACGTTTCCGGCGCTGATCCTGCCCGGGGCCGTGGACGCGTTCGGGGTGTTCTGGATGCGCCAGATCATCGCCGAGATCCCCGACGAGCTGCTCGACGCGGCCCGCGTCGACGGCGCCGGGGAACTGCGCATCTTCCGCAGCGTCGTGCTGCCGGTCATCCGGCCCGGGCTCGCCGCGCTCGGCGTGCTCACGTTCATCAACGTCTACAACGACTTCGTCTGGCCCGTCGTCGCCGTCAACGACACCGGCCATCAGACCCTGCAGGTCATGCTGTCCGGCCTCGCCCGGGCCGCCGTCGTCGGCCAGCTCGGCGACGCGGCGAGCGCCTGGGGCCAGCTCCTCGCGGCCAGCACCGTGGCCGCGGTGCCGGTCCTCATCGTCTTCGTTCTCCTCCAGCGCCACCTGATCCGCGGGGTCATGGCCGGCAGTGTGAAAGGTTAAGGGGTTTCATCGTGCTTGAGTCCGTTCCGCGTCCGGAGTACCCGCGGCCGCACTTCGACCGCTCGGCCGCCTGGCTGCCGCTCAACGGCGCGTGGGACTTCTCCCGCAACGGCGAGACGTTCGCCGAGACCATCATGGTGCCGTTCCCCTGGGAGCACCCGGCATCCGGGATCGAGGCGCACTGGCTGGGCACCGCATGGTACCGCCGCCGGATCCAGCGTCCGCCGGACTGGGCGGGGCAGCGCACGATCCTGCACTTCGGCGCCGTGCACCACACCGCGACCATCTCGATCGGCGGCACGGTGGTGACCACGCACACGGGCGGCTATCTGCCCTTCGAGGCCGACATCACCGCTTTTCTGGACTCCGACGGCGCGGCCGAGGTCGTGGTCCGCGTCGACGCGCCCGCCGACAAGCGGTTCATCCCGCACGGCAAGCAGCGCAGCCTGCCCCGCGACGACTACGACGGCTGCGCGTTCACTCCTTCCAGCGGCATCTGGCAGAGCGTGTGGCTGGAACCGCGTCCCGCCGCCTTCGTGGAAAGCTTGCAGCTTCGGCCTTCGGTGAACCTGGACGCCATCGAGGCCGTCGCCACGATCGCCGGCGAGGGCACCGTGGTGTTCACTGTGGACGGTGTCTCGGTCGAGGGCCCGGTGGCGACGCTGCCGATCCCGGACCCGCGGCTGTGGAGCCCCGAGGACCCGCACCTCTACGCGGTGACGGCTGTGCTGACGTCGGCCGCCGGCGTCGACACCGTGACCGGGTACACGGGCCTGCGCCGCGTCGAGTGGCACGACGCCGGGCTGCGCCTCAACGGCCGCCCGATCTTCCTGCGCGGCGTGCTCGACCAGGGCTTCTGGCCCGAGGGCGGGCACGCCGCCCCGACCGACGAGGCGCTACGCCGCGACCTCGAGCTCGCCCGCGCGGCCGGCTTCAACCTCGTGCGCAAGCACCTCAAGCTCGAAGACCCGCGCTGGCTGCACTGGGCGGACCGGCTGGGCATCCTCGTGTGGGCCGAGCCGCCGTCGACCGGCCGCTTCACGCCCGAGGCCGTGGCCCCGTTCGAGGACGTGCTCGGCGGGATGGTCGCTCGCGACGGGAACCACCCGAGCATCATCATCTGGGGCGCGTACAACGAGGAGTGGGGCCTGGACTGGGACGTGCCCGGCGACCCGGCCAAGCAGGACGCGGTGCGCCGCGCCTACCGGCTGCTGCGTTCGCTCGACGTCTCACGCCCGGTCATGGACAACTCGGGCTGGGCGCACGTGGAGAGCGACCTGGTGGACTGGCACTACTACGACGACGACGCGGCGTCCTGGGCCCGGGTCACCGACCGGCTCACGAACACCGCCGACGACGGCTTCCCGGTCAAGCTCGGCCCCGACCTCACGGTCCGCAAGGAGATCGCCGCGCCCGGCTTCGACGTCACCGGCAAGCCGTTCCTCAACGGCGAATACGGCGGCGGCTGGACGAGCGTGGAGCGCGGCTGGCACCAGCGGTGGCAGACGCAGGAGCTGCGCCGGCATGCCCGCACCGCCGGATACATCTACACCGAGCTGTACGACATCGAGCACGAGACGGTGGGCGTCTACACATACGACCGGCGCACCAAGGATCTCGGGGGAACGGTGCCGTCCGACGTGCACGCGGAGACGACGCTCATCGTCGACGTCACCCCGCAGTCACCCGGCTGCGACGTCGCCGTTGCTCCGGGCGCCGCGTTGACGCTGCCGGTGCGCATCTCCCACCACGGCTCCGTTGCGGTTTCGGGGACGCTGCACTGGTCGCTTCGATCCGGCGGCGGTACCTCCGGTGCCTCCGTCGAGGCCAAGCCTTTCCTGGTGACCGAGCCCGTCGCGGTGACCGTGACCCCTTCGGCCGCGGTCGACCGCCTCGACCTGTGGCTGACCGACGCGTCGGGCGCCACGCTCGCGCGCGCCTTCGTCGACCTGGCCTCGTAGACCTTCCACCACATCGAGCGTTCCGCCCGGCACGTGAGCGCGTGCCGGGTGGCCTCGTATCTCGCCCGACCGTCTACGGGTGACCAGCGGCCGAGCCGTTCACGGGCGAAAGCCGAGCGGCGAGGAGCAGTGCGTCCAGGGCCGGGGCGTCGAAGCCTTCACCGATGAACGGTGTCGTACCGATGACCAGGACGCCGTCGCCGGCCCTCGCCCCGGCGAGGCGGCGAGCGTTCCGGGCCGGCCGGGCGTGATGGTGTGCCGGACCGGTCCGAGCTGCCAGGTGACGGCGCTACAAGACTTGTTCGTCACGACCGCTGGGTGAGGAGCCGGGCGACGGCCCTGGCCATGAAGGCTTGCAAGGGTTCCGGTTCGCTGTGCTGGTCGGCCGCGACATCGCCGTGAGGTGCATCGCGGAAGGCGGCGACCCCCGCGTGGTGACGGCGCGTGATCTCGCCCAGGAGAGGTTGTCCTGCGTCGAAGCCACGGCCACGTCCGCGAGGTGCTGCGTGTGATGGAGAACCACCAGGTCAAGCGGTTGCCAGTGATCGAAAACCGCCGCCTGGTCGGCATCATCAGTGAGTCGGACCTGGCCCGCAACCTCGACGATCACCGGCTCGCCGAGTTCGTCGAGCGGGTCTACGCGACGTCGTAACCGCGGAGGTTCGATGGTGGCCGGGCCACGCTCCGGCCTGGCCACCACCCTCCGGGCCACGTAGCCGCGGACAGCAATGCCGGAAACCTCCAGGTCGTACGCAGCACGGCAGCTGAGTCCCCGCGACATTCCGCTGTCGTGCCGGAGCCCGTGACGTCGCTACTCTGCGTAAACCTGCTCTGCGTAAACTCGGAATCGTGATCGTGGACCTGTCGCACAAGATCGCCGCCGGAATACTCACCCGCTCGGTTGAAATCGAGTCGCTGGGCCTGCTCGGCAATACCGGCACCTACCTCGACGCGCCGTACCACTACCACTCCGACCGGGCCGACCTCGCACACCTGCCACTCGAACGGCTGGTCAACGTATCGATCACGATCGTGCGTGCCTTCGGCCGAACCTCAGTGACCGCAGCCGACCTCGGCAACCCCGACCTGCTGTGGGGACGCGCTGTCCTGGTGCACACCGGCTGGGCCTATCACTGGGCCACATCCCGCTACCTCGACCTGGACTGCCCGCACCTGGCCGCTGACGCCGTCGACAAACTCGTTGACGCCAACGCCGCGCTCGTCGGCATCGACTCGCTCAGCATCGACGACCCGACCGACCCGAAACGGCCCGCCCACCAGCGGCTGCTCGGCGCCGACATCCCGATCATCGAACACCTAACCAACCTCGAATCAGTACCCGATACCGGGGCCCGCCTGACCGCCCTCCCCGCGCCGGTACGCGCGATGGCGTCGTTCCCTGTGCGCGCCGTCGCGGTCTACAACGGCTAGGTTTTGGGTTTTCCACCCGGGCGGAGCGAGGCGCTGCACGACGCTGCGGCGCATCGAAGCGCATCGCGTACGCCGCGTTATTGTGACTGTGGGACTCCAATTCGTACGGATGGTGGCGATATGCCATGGTTCCATTACTCATAACGGTGCTGCTCCTGGCGATCGCCGGGTTTGCGGCCACTGTCCGGATCGTCCGGCAGTTCGAGCGTGGTCTGATCTTCCGGCTCGGCCGTCTGCAGGACGAGACGCGTGGGCCCGGCATGGTCCTGATCGTGCCCGGGGTGGACCGGCTGCAGAAGGTCAACCTGCAGATCGTCACCATGCCGGTGCCGGCACAGGACGGCATCACCCGGGACAACGTGACCGTCAAAGTCGACGCGGTGGTGTACTTCCGGGTCTTCGACCCGGTCCGGGCCGCCATCAACGTGCAGGACTACATGTTCGCGGTCCTCCAGGTGGCACAGACGTCGTTGCGCTCGATCATCGGCAAGAGCGACCTCGACCAGCTCCTGACCAACCGCGAACGACTGAACCAGGGCCTAGAGGTCATGATCGACAGCCCGGCGATTGAGTGGGGCATCCACATCGACCGCGTGGAAATCAAGGATGTCTCGCTGCCGGAGTCGATGAAACGTTCGATGTCCCGGCAAGCCGAGGCGGAGCGCGAACGGCGCGCGCGGATCATCACCGCGGACGGTGAGCTGCAGGCGTCGCACAAGCTCGCCGACGCCGCGGCCACGATGGCGCGGACACCGACCGCGCTGCAACTGCGGCTGTTGGAGACGGTGGTCGAGGTGGCGGCCGAGAAGAACTCGACGCTGGTCCTGCCGTTCCCAGTCGAACTGCTGCGCTTTCTGGACAGGCCGGAGTCGGCGCGATCCCCGGTCCCGGCATCAGAGACGGAGCATGCCACTGAGTTGTCCGAGTCCCCGCCGCGCGCCAGCCTGCGCGGCCGCGAAAACGGGCAACCCGAGTTTCGACGCCACACACAGCGCAAGTACGTAGAGCGGTAGGGAACGGTTCGACTCGACGAGGTCGGCCGCCGGCGGTCCCGCGGCGCCGCGGCGGCGTTCGCCAGTTCGTCAGTGGACGCCGTGCATCAGTCGGCGGATCAGCGGACTTAGCGCTGCGATGACGACGCCGAGCGCGATTGCGGCGACGCCGAGCACCAGGAAGTACGGCACCTCGTGGGCCGGGTCGTAGCGGGATGCGAGTGCGCCCGCGGCGGCCGTGCCGAGCGGCACGGACAGGACGAACAACGCCACCATCTGGGTCTGGAACGCGGTCGGTGCGAGCTTCGTCGGCGCTGTTGCGTTGTGCGTTGGCAAAATCCATGCAGAGTTGAGCAGTGAGGTCATCGATCCGCTCACGCCCGTGGCTGCCGCCGAAGTCAGCGTTCGCCGGCTTCCGGTTCCCGGCCGAGGTGATCGTCGTCGCGGTTCGGTGGTACCTGCGCTACAGCCTCTCGTACCGCGACGTGGAGGAGCTGCTGGTCGAGCGTGGCGTCGAGGTCGACCACGTCACCGTCTACCGGTGGGTGCAGCGATTCGCACCACTGCTGGCCGACGCCGGCAACGCCCGCAGCACCCCCGCACCTCCTCGGCCAGTCGAGCCGCCGGGACCGCCTGGATCTCGGTGTGGATACGGGCGTTGACCTCCGCGCACCACGCCCGGGCGGCGTCGTTGGCGGCGGCCAGGTCCCCGCCGCAGTCTCCGGCGGGCACCACCAGATCCGACTTCGCGATCCGGACCAGGGCCTCGACCGCGCCCTTGGACTCCGGTCCCTCGCTTCGCAGGAGTCGGGCCGGAACCCGGTAGTGCGCGGCGAACCGCGCGTACTGCGCGGTGGGCACGACCACGTTGGCGACCACCTTTCAGACATCCCATCCGGTCGGCGAGGACCTCGGCTGGCACCCCACCCGTAGCCTCAAAACACTCCGCGAGCAGCCGCAAGGTCGAGTCCAACGTCTCATCACGGGTGAAGCGCACGAACCGCCACCGCGACCACGGCAGCACCGCGGTGAACAGCTTCAACCCGCGGTTCGGGCCCTGGGTGACGGTGCCGTAGTCGATGAGCAGATGTCCACCCGGCTCTGGCGTCCACGGCCGGTAGACCCGCCGGGTCCGCTTCCAGGCGGCTTTCTGCACCGCGACCGCCCGCCGCAACGTGCGCGCCGACCCCGTGTATCCGGCCGCGCGGACCACCGGCAGCAGCCGCTTCGCGGTGATTCCGCCCGTCCGTGTCTTTCACCTTCGCGAAGATCAGATCAGTGAACGGGTCGGCCAGACCCGCCTCCGGTGTCCGCCGCCGACCCGGCCGCTGCCGGGCCGTTCGGCGCTCCAGCACCCGCTTGACCGTCTTGTGGGTCGTGCCACACAAGGCCGCCGCAGCCCGCAGGCTACCGGTCTTCTCGTAGGCGTTGATGATGTCCAACTCCTGCCTCGCAGTCTTCAATAGTGGGGTTCTTCGGGGCTTGCAGACGTGCTGGTTGGCGCCGCAAGTCTCGGCCCCGAAGGACCCCAAAGATCAGCTAATCCCCTGCGAGGTGGGGACTTTCACTGGCCACGAGCGGAGACTTTGCCATGGCCAGGGACATGCGCCGGCGCGGGTGTGAAAGTTTCGACGCCGCCTTCGCTCCGTGAGTTGCGGCTGTTCAGCGCTATCACGCATACGTGCGCACCAGCTGAACCTGGTCAAGGTGGCAGGTCCGGGCAGCGTAGAAACGCGCACTGGCAGCACCGGGGCCGGGCGGCGTCGAGTGGGCCGGCGCCGGGAAGCTGGGTGTCGCCGGGATCGCCGGCGCGACGGCGGCGGTCGATGGGTCCGGAACTGCTGGAGTCGAAGCCGGCGAACGCCCCCCTCGCGCATTGACACTGATCAACGGCTGCCCTTAGGATGCCGCCGAATCGATTCGACAGCCCGCCGATGCCCGCCGCGTCGGTGATGCGGGGCCATTCCGGAAGGTTGCGCCGGGCAACGAACCGACGTCCGTCCTGATCGGACACCGGTGTTGATCGCGGCCGACCCTGCCGATCGTTGACGAGGTCGAGTGGAGGCACGCTTGTGTCGGATTTCGTGACTGACAGCGGGTTTGGCGCATGAGCCTTCCCGGACGTCCCATCAAGCGGAGGCGGCTGCTCGCGACCGCGGCGCTGTCGGCCGGCGCTGCCGCGTTGTCCGACGGGTTGGTGCCCGCACGGGCGGGCGCGGCCGTCCCGGCGCAGGTCACGCTGCCCGAGCGGGGCGTCTACGACACGGCGGCGGCGACTGCGTGGACCGATGGTTTCCTGACAGGCAACGGCGAGTACGGTGCGGTGCTCTACGGTACGCCGACGCTGGAGAAGGTGATCTTCAACTATCACCGGTTCGTGTTGCCGAACGGCTCCCGCGGCGTGCTGCCGCCGGTGAACTCCGGGCAGCTTTCGCGCGCCCGGGACCAGGCCCTGTCCGGAGACTACGGCGGGGCCACGGCCACCTTCGTCAACGGCTGGGCGCTGCGCTGGACGCAGACCTACCACCCCGGCCATGAGCTGCAGATCAGCACGCCGGCGATGACGACGGTCGACAACTACGCCCGGATCACCGACTTCCGCACCGGCGAGGTCAGCCACACCTGGACCGACGGGTCGGGCACCTGGCTGCGCCACGCCTTCGCCTCGCGCGCCGACCGGGTCGTCGTGCATGAGCTGCTGCCGGCCGCCGGGCAGACGCTGGACGCGACCCTGCGCGTCAACACCGCGTTGGACGGCGTACCGGGCAACGTGGGCTACACGGTCTCCGCGACGGTGGCCGGCGGTTCCGGGTACCTGGACGTGCGTGGCACCTACCCGTCCGGCGGCGCGTACGGATTCGAAGGGGTCACCCGCGTCGTGGCCGGCGGTAGCCAGGCGTCGATCACGGTGAACGGTTCGGCCCTCGTGGTGTCCCGGGCGGCCAGGATTCTGCTGC
Source organism: Dactylosporangium sp. McL0621 (assembly GCF_049995355.1). Lineage (NCBI taxonomy): Bacteria > Bacillati > Actinomycetota > Actinomycetes > Micromonosporales > Micromonosporaceae > Dactylosporangium > Dactylosporangium sp. McL0621. The sequence goes on along the minus strand of NZ_CP188259.1, from coordinate 4,810,973 downwards.
TGACCAAGCTCGACCGGTACGAGACGGCCGGGGACTGGAACGGGCAGCCGTTGCAGGCCGCACTGGCCGCGCTGACCGCCGACTACGCCACGCTGCTGGGCCGGCACGCCCCGCAGCATCAGGCGATGTACGACCGCTCCGGCATCGACCTGGGCGTCTCCGCCGCCGACCGGCAACTGTCCACCAGCCAGCTGGTCGCGCGGCAGAACGCCAACACCTCCGCCATCGACGTCGCGCTGCTGGAGCGCCTGTACGACTCGGGCCGGTACGTGTTCGTCAGCGCCAGTGGGATCCTGCCGCCGCGGCTGACCGGGATCTGGACCGGTACCTGGAACGGGTCCTGGGCCGACGACTTCACCACCGACGCCAACGTCAACCTGCAGGTCGCCGGCGGGAACATCCTCAACCTCGGTGACGCCATGCAGGGGTACCGCACCCTGATCCTCGGGCAGCTCGCCCAGTGGCGGGAGAACGCCCGCCGACTCTACGGCGCCCGCGGCTTCCTGGCCCCGAGCCGCACCGACGGCGAGTACGGCTACATGCTGCATTTCGACACGGGTTTCCCCGGGCACTGCTGGACGGGAGGCGCGGACTGGCTGCTGTACCCGCTGTTGGAGTACTACCAGACGACCGGGGACACGACGTTCCTGCGCAACCAGCTCGGCCCCGCCCTGATCGAGCTCGCCCTGTTCTACGAGGACTTCCTCACCCGTACCGATTCGGCCGGCAAGGTGGTCTTCGTCCCGTCCTTCTCCATGGAGAACCGGCCGGCCAGCACGGGCCAGCTCCTGGCGATCAACGCCACCGGCGACATCATGGCCGGCCGGCACGCGTTGACGGCCGCCGTGGACGCGGCCAACACGCTCGGCCTCGAGCAGGGCAGCGGACAGGGTGTGCAACGCTGGACCGCGCTGCTGGCCAGGCTTCCCGACTATGCCGTCAACGGTGACGGCGCGCTGGCCGAGTGGTCCTGGCGTGGCCTGACCGACAACTACAACCACCGGCACGTACAGCACCTGTACGGTGCCTGGCCGCTGCACGAGATCAACCCGGAGGACCGACCCGATCTGGTCCGCACCGCCCGCCGGGCGCTCGACCTGCGCGGGGACGAGAACCTCTCGGCCCATGGCAGCCTGCACCGCGCCCTGGCCCGGGCCCGGCTCAAGGACGGCGCCGGCGTGTACGGCAACCTGCTGAAAATCCTCGGCCGGAACATGGTGTGGCGGTCCCTGATGACGTCCCACAACCCGAATCTGAGCATTTTCAACGCCGACGCCGCCAACGCCATCCCCGCGGTGCTCGCCGAGGCGCTGGTGTACACCCGGCCGGGCATCCTGGAACTACTGCCCGCGCTGCCCGACCAAATTCCCCGGGGAACGATCACCGGAGTCCGCGGCCGCAACCGCATCCTGATCCAGAGCCTCACCTGGGACACCGGTGCCCACACCACCACCGTCACCGTGACCTCTGCGATCGCACAGGACATCACCCTGATCTGCCGCCGCGGCATCGCCTCCATCAGCACCACCGCCACCGTCGCCGCGTCCCCGCTCGGCAACCACGCGCGCGTCGTCACGCTGCCCGCCGCGACCACGGTCCAGATCACCGTCGGCCTCACCGCGACCACGCCCACCGGAAACTACCGGCTGGTGAACCGCAACAGCGGCAAGGTGCTCGACGTCAACGGCGCGTCGACCGCCGACGGCGCACGCGTCATCCAGTGGACGTGGAGCGGCGCCACCAACCAGCAGTGGACACTGCTGCCCAACTCCGACGGCTCCTACCGCCTTCGCAGCGTCAGCAGCGGCAAGGTGCTGGACAGCCCGGGCGGGTCCAGCCAGGGCGCGGCGCTGGACCAGTGGACCGACAACAACACCGACAACCAGTGGTGGAAGCTCGTCCCCGCCAGCACCAGCGGCTACTACCGGCTCGTCAACGTCCACAACGGATGGTGCGCCGACGTGTCCGGCGCGTCGAGCACCGACGGAGCAAGCGTCATCCAATGGCCGGCCAACACCGGAGCCAACCAGGAATGGCAACTCATCGGCCTGTAGGCCACCCACCCGCAGCTCCACATTCCACACCCGCCCGCCCGACCGTGGAGACACCGTGAAGAGAAGTGCGTTCGTCCTCATCCTCCTGCTGGTGAGCATCGCCGGGCTGGCGGGAACGCCGGCCGCGGTCCATGCCGGCACGAGGGCGCCGAGCGGCCAGCTGAGCGCCTCCAACCCGCGGCAGAAAGTCAACTTCAACCGGGGTTGGACGTTCATCCGTTCGGATGTGACAGCAGCCCAGAATCCCGACTTCGACGACTCGAAGTGGGTCCCGGTCGCGTTGCCCCACGACTTCGACGCCCCGTACGACGTGGGCGGCGCCAACGGCGGGCGGTCCTTCTACGTGGGTGCGGGCTGGTACCGCAAGCACTTCAGCGTCCCGTCGTCCTGGAACGGCAGGCACGTCGAGCTCGAGTTCGAGGGCTCGTTCTCGGTGACCGACGTCTGGGTCAACGGGACGAAGGTCGGTACCCACCGGGGCGGCTACACCGGGTTCACCTTCGACATCACCAGCGCGCTCCGAGCCGGTGACAACGAGATGTCGGTACGGGTGGACAACAGCTGGCGGGCCGACCTCGCGCCCCGGACCGGCGACCACCAGTTCAGCGGCGGGATCTACCGCGACGTGTACGTGAACGTCACCGACAACGTCCACGTCGCGTGGTACGGCACGTTCGTCAGCACGCCCGCGCTGACGAATCCGATCTGGGACACCAGCAACCCCGCCTACTACCGCAGCATCGACCTGTCGCAGTACCCGAGCGACGCGGACCTGCGCGCCAACGTCGCCGCCCGCAGGTCCAACGTGCGGGTGCAGACGGAGGTGCGCAACGACAGCGCCGCGCCGGTCGACGTCTCCGCCCGGCAGGAGGTGCGCCGGCAGGGGTCGGCGACGGTACTGGCGACGTTCGACTCGCCGGCGCGGACGCTCGCCGCGGCGAGCACGACAACGCTCGACGCCGTGAGTGGCTCCCTGTCGAACACCGCCGCCATGCTGCAGGGGCTGGACCTGTGGGCGCCGAACAACCCCGCGCTGTACACCGTGACCACCGCGCTGCTGGTCGGCGGCACGATCGTCGACACGTACGACACGACGTTCGGATTCCGCAGTGCACAGTGGAAGGTGGACGGCTTCTACCTCAACGGGGCCAAGACGCTCCTGGTCGGGGCGGACGCCCATCAGGACCACGGCGGCTGGAGCAACGCGGTCACCAACTCGGGGTTCCAGCGCGACGTGCGCTACATCCGCGAGGCCGGGATGAACTTCATCCGCGGGTCGCACTATCCCCACGACCCGGCCTTCGCCGACGCCACGGACAGCCTCGGCGTGATGTTCTGGTCGGAGACCGACTTCTGGGCGACCGCGACCGCGGGCCGTGAGCCCACCCCGACCGGCAGTCCCAACGACTACCAGGCCGACGGGTACCCGCAGAAGGCCGCCGACCAGCCGGGCTTCGAACAGAGCGCCATGGACACGCTGCGCGACATGATCCGGGTCAACCGCAACCACCCCTCGATCATCAACTGGTCCATGGGCAACGAGGTGTTCTTCACCTCCTCCGCCACCCTCGACAAGGCCAAGGCATTGGCGAGCAAGCTGCGCGACTACTCGCACCAGCTCGACCCGACCCGCAAGGCGGCGCTGGGCGGCGTGCAACGCAACTCGCTCGACCAGCTCTCGGTCTGCGACGTCGCCGGCTACAACGGCGACGGCGGAAAGATCGCCAACACGTGGATGCCGAACGTCGTCTCGGAGTACGGGTCCTACACCTCCGACCGGCCCGGCACCTACGACCCGACGTACGCCGACGTCAAGGACCCGAACGATCCGAGCAGGTTCAAACTCACCACCGGCAGCGCCGGGCTGGCCATCTGGGCCGGCTTCGACCACGGCACCATCATGGACCCGAGCTTCGCCCGCATGGGCATGATCGACTACTATCGGCTGCCGAAGAACCAGTGGTACTGGTACCGGGCCAACAAGGCGAAGTGGTCAGGCACCACCAACCTCGCCGATCCCACTCCCGTCGCCCGGGAACAGTCCACGAGCGCGACCGCGACCGCGATGACGCTGGAGACCGGGCGGTACTCGTCGACGACGGTCACCGACGACGGCATGATCGACACCCAGCTCGTGGTGACGATGCGCAACGCCTCCGGGGCCTGGGTCAACGACACCCGCGCCATCACGCTGAGCGTCACCAGCGGACCCGGCGTCCTGCCCGGCGGTAAGTCGTACACCTTCACCCCCGGCGCCAATGCGTTCGACGGGAAGGCGGCCATCGAGTTCCGCTCCTACTACGCCGGCACGACGACCATCACGGCGAAGTCGGCCGGCCTGCCCGACGCCACCATCACCGTCACCACCACCGACACCATCGGCGCGGCGGGCGAAACAGAACCGGCCAACTTCGACAACGCGGCCCTCTGGCGCTCGCCCACCGGATCCGGCTCGCAGCTCGTCGGCGGCCAGTCCGGCCGATGCGCGGATGTGCCGAACTCGAGCACCACCAACGGGACGCAGGTCCAGTTGTGGGACTGCGGCGGTGGCAGCAACCAGCGCTGGACCCTCACCTCCGGCAAGCAGCTGCAGGTGTACGGCAACAAGTGCCTGGACGCCAACGCCCAGGGCACCAGCAACGGCACCCAGGTAATCATCTGGGACTGCAACAACCAGCCCAACCAGCAATGGAACATCAACGCCAACGGCACCATCACCGGCGTCCAGTCCGGGCTCTGCCTCGACGCCAACGCCGCCGGAACCGCGAACGGCACAAAGATCATCCTCTGGTCGTGCAACGGCGGCGCGAACCAGCAATGGAGCCTCCGGAACTGACCCGGAGGCACCGACCGCGGCCTGACCACATGACCGGCCGCACTACGGATCAGCAGGGTCAGCGGCTCGAGCCCCATCGGCAGCCGGACACAGAAGCCCTGGCCAGCGGAAACGCTGACCAGGGCTTCATGTTTGTCGAAGATCGCGGCGCCCGGGATCCGTGGGTCGTCCGGCCTCCGCCCAACTTTTCGCGGATGTCCGAACGGTTGGGGGCGGCCGGCGGGCTGCTCGATGCGGTGCTGCTTCGTGACGTGCTCGGTGGTGTGTCCGAGTGGGCTGCTCCTGCCGAAAACTTGGTCCGTGCTGGTGGGAGGCGGTGTATGAAGCGCTGTGACCTTGGTCGGGTCTGTTGCTGCGGAGTGCTCGCGGACCCCGTGATCGATGCGGCAGGATGGTCGTTCGTGTTGCTGCGACTGGCGTACCTGGGTGTGACGAACATGTTCGCGGTGCTGCGCCTACTGCCCATGACCAACAGGGGACAAGGACTCGGAGATCCTCGCGCTGCGACATCAGATCATGGTGTTGCAGCGTCAACTGAGCACGCCGAAGGTGCGGTTCGCCCCGGCCGACCGGGCGTTGCTGGCGGCCCTGTCGCACCGGCTCCCGCGTGATGTACTGCACCGGTTGCGGCTGCTGGTGCGCCCCGAGACGGTGCTGCGCTGGCGGCGGTCACCGAGCCGTCGGCCGTCACACCGGCAAACGCAACCGCTCCGCCATGCCCGGCGTCACCCGCGTCCGACGCGGCGAACCGATCCTGGGCTACAGCTACCTGCACAACGCCGTAGACGACCACTCCCGCCAGCGCCGCTGGCAAGCCGCGCTCATCCCGTCGCGTGTGAGCGTCCGACGAAAGCGCCCGCCTCAGTCCCCTTCGGAATCGGGCCGGGGCTCGTTTCGCCGTGTCAGAGGACCGGCCGGACGTAAATCTCGGCGTCGGTCGAGAAGACGACCTTCACCCCGGGCTGGTCCCCGGCGCCCGGCCCGACGACGCGGACCGCGCCCGGCAGCATGACGGCGGCGAGCACATCCCGCATCAGCGTGGAGATCTTCGCCGCTGCGGCGTCCATGCCCTTCGCGCTGGGTTCGACCTTCCCGGCGCCGGCCCGGGCCACGTAGGCGTCGTGGGCGGCTTGCTCTTCCTCGGTGGGTTTCGGGTCGCCGGTCCCGGACCCTTTCGTGATCCGGAACGCGACGGTGCCGTCGTGCGTCTTGACCACCAGGCCGTACAGCCACCGCGCGTTGAGCTCGTGGTAGCTCTTGACCTCGCCTTGGCCGCTGCCGTTGAGCCGGCCGACCAGGGCCTGTTCGAACGTCACCAACTGCATATGCCGCACCCCCGGGCGTCGACGCTATCCGGTGGTCAGCCACAGCGCTGTGCACGCCACCGTGACGGCGGCCACGGCGAGCTCCCGATCCCTCCGGCGCCGAAGCCGGCGGGCAGGCTCGATCGCGACGGTGAGCAGCCCACCGATCGGATAGGTGCGGCCGGGTAGGTCAACCGCCGTCTGGCTCGGTCCGTGAGAACTGGGCCCGGATGTGCGTGACCTCCGGGCCCATGCGCGTCACGTCCCCTTGATCGTTTGTCGGTGAGTTTGGGACCCGCCTAGCAGGAGGTCGCGGCGCTGGACGCGGTCAGGGCGGCGGATCGAACGTTGCTCTGCCGTCGCTACGTTGGGTAGCGGAAGCTCGTGAAGGAACGGCTACCGGAAGCCGATGTGCGTGCACGTGACCATCGGCCTCAGCAGCCTGCGGTACGTGCTCGTCGCCGTCGACTGGTTGGACTGGTCAGGGGCAGACCATTGCAGAATGGCCTACCGCCGCCCCGCCCAGCCCGGCCCGCCGAGACGGCGTCAGTCGATGACAGCGACAACGGCGAGACACCAGGAGTCTGGCCGGTCGACGCCTATGCGGCTCACGCAACGGGTGGACGGACATTGGGGAACAACTCCTCGAACACCTCGATGAGGTCGTCGGCGTTCTCGGAGCGCTGCAGTGCGAATGGACCATGACGGCCCTCGCTGAGCTCGGCGCCGCCGGCGGGCCGAGTGGTCTGGCACTTGCGCAGCGACTGCTACCGCTGGTCGTTGAGGTATACCCCCGGCGCGAACGCCCTCAGCGCTGCGCCGAGCCGCTCGGAGTCCAGCCGCCAGCCCTGCACCGTCTTGCTCACCGGCTCCCGTTGGCCGTGCGGCACGGCAGTGATGACGGGCAGGGACGGGCCTTCCGGTTGGCGGGTCAGGCGCACCGTGCGCATCTCGGGCCAGGGCACGATGGTGGTGGTCGACGCATACTGCATCGGCGATCCGCCGAGCGTGATGCCGTTCTCGTCTACCCGCAGCGCGACCAGCCTGGTGGCCCGGAGGCCAAGGAACGTCAGCACGAGGCCCCCGCCGCCGAAAATGACCAGCTCGACCATCCGCGTGGCGACCGGCAGCGCCACGAAGATCCCGCCGAAGGCGAACGCGACGCAGATGAACAGCAGCCGCGCGTAGCTGGCTGGAAAGCTGTACTTCTCCTGATACGCATCCGTGCTCGCCATGGCGGTGATCGTGCCAGACAACACCAGCCCAAACCCTGGTGGGGTCATGCAGCACACGCCGGCCGGCGGGCCGAGACATCCAACGGGTCGCGTCGAAGCCGATTTCCGAGCGCAGCGTCGCATCGCCGTCGCTGAAGCACCGCCGGAACCGGGAGTTCACCACGCAGCGAGCGCCCCTCGTGCCCACCAAATGTCGCCTCTGCAGCGCTGCGGTTCTCGCGCGTCGGCCGACCGAAGATCGTCACGCTGCGTGGCGCCGTCTTGGCGCCGCTGGTGCGGACTCGTGGCGCCCCTCTGTGTCAAGAGGCCGCCAGAGTTGGTGTTTTAGAGTGGGTCGTGGCGGGTCCGGGAAGTGGCTTGTCCGAAGTGCTGGCTGTCGGGATTGAGCTGGCCGCGCTGGATTGCAGAGTCGCTCCCATGTGCCCTCCCGGGCCTGTCTCAGCGTGTTGAGCGTCGTTGATCATGCGCTGGTAGACCACGTTGGACAGGCGGCGTTTCAGAGCGCGCGTGGCTTCCATCGGGCTCTTGCCCGCGGCGAGCTTCCTGCGGTAGTAGGTGCGGCCTTCGGTGTCGTTGCGCAGTTGGACGATGGCCATGATGTGCAGGACCCGGTTGATGCGCCGGGTGCCGGCTCGGGACAGCCGGTGGCGGCAGTGGTGGTCGCCGGAGGAAGCGTCGATCGGTGCGGTGCCGTTCCAGGACGCGAAGTGGTCCCGGCTGGCGAACCGGCCGACGTCGCCGATATCGCCCAGGAGCCGGGCAGCGCCGGACGGGCCGATGCCGTTGAGCTGCTGCAGCGTGCTGCCGGTCGAGGCGATCAGCTCGGTGAGCTGGGTATTGGCGGTCTTGATCTTCTTGTCGATGACCGCGACTTCGGTGATCAGTTCCGAGGCCAGCTGCCGGCAGGTGCGACCGACGATGTCACGGGGCCGCACCGTGTTGAGCAGGGCCCGGGCCTGCGGCGCGGACAGGAACTGCTTCGCGCCGCCGGGCACGAGCTCGAGCAGCAACTGGTGCAGCCGGCTCAGCACCTCGCTGCGCGCCCGGCCCAACTCGTCGCGGCGGTCGACGAGCACCTGCAACGCGACCGTGACGTCATCCACCACGACCTGCCGCAGGCCGCTGGCCCGTAGCGCGGCGACGGCGATGCAGTGCGCGTCGCCCGGGTCCGTCTTGCGGCCCTGCGACGTGTCGAACAGCCGCGCGCGTGCGGACAACTTGGCGGGCACGTCCAGGACGGTTTCGCCGTCGGCGACCAGACGCTGGGCGATGTGCTGGCCGCCGTTGCAGCCTTCGACGGCCCAGACGCGGTCTTCGTGCTGCCGGCCGAGTCTGAGCATCGCGGTGTAACCGTCACGGTCGGTGCCGAACCGGCCCTGCCCGAGGACCTTCTCCCGCTCGTTGATGATCTCGATGGTGGCGGACCGCTTGTGCGGGTCCATGCCGATGATGACGCGCGCCATACGCTGCTCCCGCTGCAACTCGACGACCGGATGTCGACGGGAGGGCAGCGCATCTTCGAGCTATGCAGACCCCTCTGGAGCCACTCCACGCCGCGGTGACCGGCAGGACGCACGCCACGAGAGAGCCACACCAAACCACAGCGGGCAGCCGATGAGAGAGCGACCCTGCCGATCACCTCGACCCAGCCTGGCCGGGCTGCGGTCGTACCGCCAGTCAACAAGATGCCGATGAGCGCGCAGGTATCCGGCGCCGACGCGGGCGGTCGGTAAACGTCTCGATCGTGAGGTTGAAGATGGCTAGCGTTGGCGAGGTGACTGGGACGCTGCTGTTCATCGTCGGACCGCCAGCCGTGGGGAAGATGACCGTGGGCGAGCAGATCGCCGCCCGGACCGGCCTGCGGCTGTTCCACAACCACATGGCGATTGAGCCGGTGCTTCGGTTCTTCCCGTTCGGTAGTCCGCCGTTCGGGCGGCTGGTTGACCGGTTCCGTCGCGACCTGATCGAAGAGGTGGCGGCCAGCGATCTGCCCGGACTGATCTTCACCTTTGTCTGGGCGTTCGACCTTCCCGACGATGAGTTGGCGGTGGATGGCTTCTCGGAGCCGTTCAGACGGCGCGGCGGCCGGGTCCTCTTCCTTGAGCTCGAGGCCAGTCAGGAGGAACGGCTCCGGCGGAATCGCGGCGTGTCACGCCTGGCGGAGAAGCCGTCCAAGCGGGATGTCGCCTTCTCGGAGCGCAACCTGCTCGAACTGGATCAGCAGTACCGCCTCGGCTCGGGAGGCCGGTTCGACGACCGTACCGACTACCTGCGCATCGACAACACCAGGCGGAATCCCGCTGACGTGGCCGACATGACCATCACACATTTCGGCATCGCTCCGCAGCCGGGCTCGCAGGGCTGCCAGACACAAGACTGAACGAAGGTGCCGCAGCTTCCTGTTCTGCCCACGAGGCGGGTCGGCCGGAAGTCCATCAAGGCAAGATGATCTTGGCATCCGGACATGCCGCTGATCCTGCGCGGCGGCAGGACGGTGAGGCCACAGTGAGTGACGGGAGTGGCGACCGCCGAGGCCTCCTGTCCTGCCGAGTTTCAGTTCGCTCGCTCATGCCTTCTCGAGACCGATGCGGGGCTCCGATCTGATCGGGACGTTGCAGGTGGTGATGGCTGCCGTCCTCTCATCCGTGCTGCGGATCAGCTGTTCAGCGGAGGGGCGACTCGGGTGACGAGGAACTTCGGGGCCATCTCGCAGTAGCTGTCGGTGATCAGTTCGGCGATCTCTGTCCAGTCGGTGTGGTCGCCGAGGATGGCAGCGGCGACGTTGCGGCCCCATGGGGCGCGAAAGAACGGGAAGCCGCGGGCGGTCAGGCCGAGCAGGTCGTCGATCGGTACGCGAAACGTCATCACGGTCGGTGCCTCACCGGCGATCAGATGCTGGGCGTAGAGCGGAAAACGTTCCGGGTCCGGCGTGTAGACGTGGGCGAATGTCCGCCTGCGGATCCGCCAGCGGACGCCGATCCAGGCCGGTTCCTCGTATGTATCGGGCAACCGTCGGCAGATCGGTCGCAGCCGGTCCAAGATTCCCGGTGGCACGTCTCCAGGGCCGGACATAGGCAGACAATAACGGTCGGCAACGGGCCATGGTGCAGCGCTGTCGACGCCTGCACCACCCAGACGGCGAGCTGGACGACGCATCGTCGGGTTCTACGAGGACCTTTGCGCCCGCTACCCGGACTTCCCGCCCTACGACCACCAAGGCCCGTGGATGTCGATCGATGGCTCCCAACGTCGGCATCGACCACGTCAGCATGCTGCTGACTCACGGCCACCGCAGCCAACCTGCGCTGCAACTCGTCGACGAACTCACCCGACGCTATGAGCTGACCATCTACGACCCGCAGGGCGACGAGGTCATCCGGCCCGCGGACGTACCCACACCGATGGACCCGGCAGCCCTGGCGATGATCGAGGAACTACGGCCACCGGACCGGCAGAAATCTTGACCACTCAGTCTCCGTGACCGCGGGCGACTAGCTGATCTTGGCGTCCGCTCATAGCCGCGATCCGCGCAGGCGGTCATCATGGGGCTTGCGCTCAGCAGTAGTCAGAGGCGCAGTACTGCCGGCCGCGCGTCGAGTCGCCCCGTACGTCAAGATCCGTGCCAAGTACTCCCGGAAAGTCGCGAGCGTCTGCGTATCCGCTGCCAGTTCGACGACGATCTCGGCGTCTTCCAGGTGGAGGTCGGCGAGGGCGTCTTCGCCGACGACAACGCGCATACGGTCGCCGTCGATGCTCAATTCGCGAACGCACCCGTATGCGGTTCCGTGGGGCTCGGTGACCAGACAGTAGGTGTCCATGCCCAACTGGATGTCCTGAGCGTCGGGAGGCTCATCGCCGGCTTGGAAGATCAGGGCGCGACCGGTGCCGTCGTCTCGTTCCCCGACGGCGGCGACCATGCAGTACTCGTCATCGACGCCGGCCACACACGCGACGAACTCGATCGGCATGGCGCCGTTCCTATCACAGCTGGGCCGAGGCGCGTACCACGAGATGAGCAGGATATCCGCTATGCCGCGCGGCGTGCGGTGGGCCGATCCCGATGGTGGATGCTGATGCCACGCTGAGTGTGATCCGACGTCTCTACGGTCATCCGTCTACTTTGGCCGGCGTGTCGAGCGGGGAGGGCGCGTGGTGATGATCCGAGTTGCCCGGATCTTCGACGGCGACCGGCTGCACCGTGAGGGCGGTGTGGTGGTCGTGGCCGGGGGCCGGATTACCGAGGTACGTCTCGGCGATCATCCGAGTACCGTAGAAGTGATTGATGGCACGCTGTTGCCCGGCCTCGTCGACTGCCACGTCCACCTGTGTGCCGATGCCGGCCAGGCCGCTCCCGACCGCCTGGCGCAGGCCACGCCGGACGACTTGACCGCCACGATCGAGAACTCACTGCGCGCGCACCTGGAGGCCGGCGTGACCACGGTCCGCGACCTGGGCGACCCTCACAGCGCCGTGCTGAACAGTCGTGCCCGCACCCCGAACGTCATCGCCTCGGGCACGCCGCTGACCATCCCGGGCGGTCATTGCTGGTTCCTCGGCGGCGAGGTCCGCGGCCCGGACGCGGTCCGCCGAGCGGTGCGCGACCGGGTGGCCGAGGGAGCCCGCGTCGTGAAGGTCATGGCCAGCGGCGGCGTGTTTACCCCCGGTACCGACACGGCCGGCACCCAGTTCACCGACGAGGAGCTGGCGGCGGCCGTCGACGAGGCGCATGCGCACGGCCTTCCGGTCACTGCCCACGCCCACGCACACGCCGCCGTCTGGCAGTCGCTGCGCGCCGGTGTAGACGGCATCGAGCACTGCACCTCGGTGACCCGGTCTGGCGCGCACATCGACGGCGAGTTAGCCACCGCACTGGCCGCGGCCGGCGTCGCGGTCTGCCCGACGCTCGGGTCCGATCCTGCCGTTGTCGTACCACCCGAGGTGCTCGCCATGGCCGAGCGCGCCGGTCTCACCCAGGCCATTCTGCAGGACGGGGTGGCCCGGCTCTTCAAGGCCGGCGCGCGGATCGTCGCCGGTTCCGATGCCGGGATCGGCCCGGCCAAGCCACACGGTGTCCTGCCGCGCACCCTCGAGGAATACGTGGCCAGTGGCATGGACCCGGCCTCCGCGCTCGCCGCCGCCACCGTGCAGGCGGCAGATGCCTGCGGTGTACCGGAGCGCAAGGGCCGCATCCGACCCGGCTTCGACGCCGATCTGCTGGTCGTCGAAGGAGATCCGCTCGCCGACATCACCGCCCTGCGCAGGCCGGTGAACGTCTACCTCGGCGGGGAACCGATCACGATCGCCGCGCGGTCCTGACGGCGCGAACACTCGTCCACCGACCTACGGCTCGACCATGAACGGGACAGCCGAAACGCCGCCAAGAGCGGTAGGACGCGCCTGCACTCTGCTGTCGCGACGCGCGCTATCGCGCCCGGTTCCACAACGGTGATGCAGCCAGCGCGTCGAGAACCGCTCGCTCAAGAACCGCAGCCATCGGCCGGTCTGGGGTGACAGCCCATCGTATGTGCAGGTCGGCATGCCGCAAAGCATCTTGGGCCCACGCTGCGGCCCGCTTCGGCCGGCCGGCAAGGAGTTCGTCGAGATGGGCTCGTACGAACGCCGGATCGGCCAGCGCACGATCCAGTACCGCCTCGCCCAGCCCGCTGACGGCAGCCTTGCCACGGCGGTACACGGTGAGCCGACCGCGTAGGCCCTGACCACGGCGTTCACCGGCCATGCCGACGTAGGCGAGTTCACCTCCCGCTCCTTCTCGGGCGAGATACACGCCCGGAAGGCGAGGTGCGCGTAGGGCCGCATCATTGAAGGGCAGCCACGGCGACCACGCTGCCAGGGGCGCGATGATGTCGTCGGCTTGCATCGAATCAGCATGCCGGACGCGGCGAACAGCACCAAGGGGTGCACACATCTGCCGCTGCGTGAGTGCGGCGATCGGCCTGCGTTCGTCACCGACGGTGCGTGGCCAGCGAGGCCGATGCTTCCGATCGTGCCGACGTGAGAGCGACGGCCACGGTGTTGCCCTGCCGTTGCTGACCCGGGCAACTACCGGACCCAGCCTTCTGTGATCATGAGGCTCGTGGCACAGGCTGCTGGGGAGTTCCGTCGTACGGCGACCGTATGGCTGGCTATCGGCGGGTTCTCGAGGCGCGTTCATCACGAACGACCACGGAGCGCTTGCGGCAGTTGGCCGACGATCCCATCCGCCCGGTTCGGCTGTGGGCGGCCCGGAACCCGAGGACGCCACCCGACGCGCTCGACCGGCTGCTGCAGGATCCGGACAGCTGGGTTTAGTGGAACGCGTTGCTGCACCTGGACACCACAGGGACTGCGCTGGAGCGCCTGGCGGATGAGGAAGCAGCGAAACACGGCAGCGGCTGGTTTCATCACCGCAGCCTCATCGCCCACCATCCGAACGCCTCCGCCGCTCTGCGGCACCGTCTCGTGCGCCAGAGCGCGTGCAGTTGCCCAGACCGGTGCGCCGGTGCCACTCCGTTCGGGCAGACCAAACCACGACTCTGACACCCCACCGCGGCCCGCACATGCCGCGGAGGTTGAGGCAGGCTCTACCACGTCCGTCACGCCACGTGACGAGGTCGCGGTGCCAAGCGACGCACTGAACTGGCCGATGTGAGTCCGTAGCCACCTGCTGGGCTCGCATCGACATGGTCACGCGGTGGGACTGCCGTCGGTACGGTTCGCCCATGCGTTCCACTCCTCCACCGTGGCGATCTGAACACCCTCAGGCAGCAGGAACGGCCTCGCTGTCGTGGCGGCTACCGTGAACGGCTCGAAGCCATGATCTGTGAGCATGTGGTGGATGAACTCCGACATGCTCATGTCATATCGGTGCCAAGGTTCGATGCCGTCCTTGCGAGCGACCACCGGCCACGCCGCCGGATCGACCTCCGCGTCGGCGAGCCAGTAGTAGTCACCCTCGGTCTGATCGGAACCCCAGCCGAGCAGACCCGGCTGGCCGGGACCGCCGTACAGGTCGTACGGCGCGTAGAGCCCTGCATACTCCGGATGGCGCCGGTTCCACCGGAAGGAATAGAGCAGGCCGTCCGTCGCCGCCGCCTCACCGCGCGGCTGCAGGAGCCGCAGGAATCCCGAGTAGTAACCGTCACCGAGCAGCGAGCACAGCTCGCGGTAGTCGGGAGGCAGTGTCGTACCCAGTTCGGCCTCGACCGGCGTCCAGTCGATGTCACGCGGCTCCGGTCGCGCGCCGGTCACCTCTATGATCCGCTGCCTCCAAGACATGATCGTCATCATGCCAAATCGTTGGGAGCCGTCCCGAGCGTCCGCTCATGGCCGCTGATAATGCGCGCGCCAGGAGACGGGGAACAGCCTGAGAGTGCCCTGCCGGCCCACGAAGCACTTCTCTGCCGTCTCGTCGCTCCCGCCCGGACTGCGGAACCCGGGTCAGGCATTCGCCTTGCGGGCATCGGCCGCCGCAAGCCCGGCTCGCATCGCCTCCTGCGCCCCGGGCTCCCAAGGCCCGGAGCCAGCCAGGGGGATCTCGGTCATGAACCGGCGCTCGGCTTCCGGGATCAGCGCGACGATGCGATCGGGGACCGTGGCCGCGGTTGCGTAGAGGTTCGGGCCGTCGGCGTAGAACAGGTCGGCGACGACGAGTCGCCCGTCCGCGGCGCGCATGACATTGGCCGGGTTGTTGTCCAGCGGTCCGCACCAGGGCAGCTCTCGCCGGGCTCGTTCGTGGACACGGCGCACGACATCAACGAGATCGGCGACTTCCGGGGCCCGCATGGCGATCGCCCGGTGAAAAGCGAGGGCCTCGTCCTTGGGGACGGGTCGGAGCCACTCCAGCACCTGGAGGTCACCGCCGCCGGTCAGACGACGGTACGCGAACAGTTCCGGGACCTGGCGGGTGTGCACGGCCTCCCGGTACAGCGCCGCGGAATACGGGCCGGTCGGGTCGAACGGGCTGATCCGCGCGGCCGCCGTGCCGTCCGGCGAGCGAAGCGCGATCGCCCAGTCGCCGGCGCCGCACGGGGTCCACCCCGCCGCCAGAAGTGCCTGTTCCGCGTCTCGGTGATCGGCCTGCTGGCCCAGCCGGTCAAGCGCGTCACGATGCGGGCTTGCTTTCTCCGACCTCATGGCATACAGCGTAGGCGACCGTCGGTGACCGCCGCCCACGGCGAGGATCGGGCTCAGCCGTGCGGACGGCGGAACGGCACGCTGCCAGGACGCCGTCCCGCATAGACATCTGGCCTGTGAGCAAGGCCAGAAGGCGCTGGCCGTCGTCATCACCGCCGGGCAGCGCGGCGACAGCCCGCAGTTCACCGCGGTGCTCGAGGCCAACAGCCCCGTCGCGAACACCCAGCCAGACCTCAACGAGCGTGTTTGATATGAGTGTCGGACGGGGTGCCGGCTTCGTCCTGCTTGGACAGTCGATGTACACGTGTGGAACGGCAGCGACGGTATGGAGCGTCATCCGCGACGCTCTATTGTGGACGCGATCCTGTACGTCGTTCGTAGCGGTCGTGCGGGGCGGCACGCGCGGAACTTGGTGAACACGTCTTATCGCGGCCGACCCGCCACCCGCCAACGCCGCTGGCAACTACCGGACCCGCCGACGTAGTCACTATCTCAAACACACGCTCAGACCGAGTTGGGGTCGAGGCGGTCCGTCGGCACCCCGTTGACGTAAGTGCCTGCGCCGTTGCCCATGGAGAAGTCCGGCGGGTCGACGGTCATGAGGTTGAAAAAGACATCCTCCGGTCGTACCTGCAGCTTGTCGTGTAGCTGGTCAACAACAGCCTTGTAGAAAGCGACCTTCTGTTCGGGGCTTGCGACATCGAGGAAGATCAGCTGAATGAAGATGCAGTTTTCGGACCGATAGAGACTGAGGTAGTCGGCGTCGAAGAGAAAGTTTTCGGCCTTGTGCTCGGTAATGGTTTGGAACCGGTCCTCCGGCACACCCAGGCATTCGATCATCTTGTCGTATACGACGTCGGCGATCGTGCGGCGATATTCGGCCGACTTTCCTTCGATGAGGTCGATCCGAGCCAGTGGCATGACATGTCCTTTCCCGAGAGTTGACGCGTCCCGACGGCGGGACACCCATCCCGCCGTCGCCGCGACGATGCCGCGTTTCGCGAATGGTCAGATACCGAACGTTAACAGTTGGCAGCCGCGCGACAGTCATAGTCGCGGAATCTGTCTGGTGCTAACGAGTTGCCATCATGAAGGTAGAGGTCGTCGCAGCCTCCCGACAGAAGCAAAGTCGCAGCCTCCCGGCAGAAGAAATCAGCACAGCGCCGCTGCAGATCTGCATACACGGTTAAAGGCTCGATCGGCGTCAGCCCCGCCGCGACGCCCGGAATGCACGCCACCGGCCTGCGGATCGTCACGACCGCGGCGGGCCAGCACGACCTGGATCAGGACCGAGCCGAGGATCAGCACGGCGAACGCGGCCCACAACCAGGCCCGCTGCCCGCTGACGACGCCCACGTTGAGCAGCACGAAGAAGACGACGAAGGGGCCGCCCACGTCGATCATCGCCTGCACCAGGCGCCTCGGCACGACCCCCTCCAACCGATGCACCCCGCGACGGTAGCTTGTTCGGGGGGCGAGCCGCACAGAACGTCGAATCGGAAACCGTCAACCATTGACGTACGACGTAATCCGCTCGCCGCCGATGACGCCGGGCATCGGCCCTATGGACGAAGGCGGCCGTCCTGAAGATCCAGGGTCGAGCAGGTGGCCGCCGGACCGAGTGCAGCCCGCCAGTCGGGTTCGGTGAACCAGCGCCAGAACATATTCCGCTCCCAGCCGGACCGACCGGCGAAGGAGCCGAACAAGGCGACGTGTAGCTCGTTCTGCACCAGCACGGAGCCGAGATCATCGGTGATGAACGCCGGGCACAGCGCGTCCATCGCCGCAAGGACCGACCGCAGCCCCTCGTCTGCTTCCACCGCGTCGCCCGACCACGGCGGACAAGGGCCTGCTCTCGCGAACCAACTCGATCAGATCAATCCCGGGACCGGCGCGGTCGCCACCTCGTCGGTGAAGACCGCCTGCACCTGGGCCAGGTGGTCGGCCGGCTTGAGGGTGCCCTCGGCGAGCGGCCGGACCTGGGTGGTGACCAGATGCTCGGTACGTGGCGGCAGGTAGGTCCAGTCGGCGTACCCGAAGCGGTCGGCGGCGACGGCCGCAAGACCCTTGCAGTAGTGATTACCGCCGGTCAGCGGGGTGACAGTCCGCAGTTCGTCCCGGTCCTGGAACGGATCAGGGTGTGCCGGGTTGGTGTGGGCCGGCCGCGGACCCGTCCGGATCGGGTCCGGGCGGACAAGGCGTACACCAGCAAGGGCAACCGCAGCTACGCGCGCCGTCGCGGGATCAGGGTGTGCATCCCGAGCAAGGCCGACCAGGACGCTCACCGCAAAGCGAAGGGGTCCAAAGGCGGGCGTCCGCCCGCCTTCGACCCGACCCTCTACCGGCTGCGTCATGCCGTGGAGTGCGGCATCAACCAGCTCAAACAGCATCGCGCCATGGCCACCAGGTACGACAAGCTCGCCGTTCGCTTCGAGGCCACGGTGGCCATCGCGGCCATCAGCCAGTGGCTCCGCGCGTTATGAAACACCGCCTAGAACGACTCGCCCGACCGCGCCCAGAGGGTGCATACGACAGTCGCGCCGACTGCCGATGGTTGGTTTCCGCATCTGCCGCTGGTCGCGCGCTACGCAATGTAACCGGCAACGAGTCAAGCCGCCGCACGTCGCGCCGTAACGGGCACGTCGCCCGACTTAACCGCGGGCGGCGTAGCGGCGCAGCCAGGCGACGTACTCGGCGGAGTAAGGGTCTGCGGCCAGTTCTGCCACCAGCGCGTCCAGTTCCGGCCCGGGCCCTTCCTCGGCCAGGAACGCGGCTCGCAGGGCCGGGTTGTCCGGACCACGGGCCGACAACTCGGCCCGCAGCCGGTCCCGGTCGAGCAGCCCGCGCAGCCGTTCGACCGGCCCGGCGAGCAGCGCCTCGGCCAACAGCGCCCCGGTCGCGGCGGCGGTTGGTTCGGAGGCGGTCCAGCCCATGCTCGGCAGATCGGTCCCGGGCGGCTTGACACGGCTGAACAACAGCCCGTCGGCGGTGGTCGGCAACGCCTTCTCTCGCGACTCGGTGGCGCGGTGGACCTGCGGTGCGACGACGATGGCCGTGTTGACGTGGAAGCGGGTCTGGCTGGGCTGAATGCTCGGGACCGGCTGGAGTTCGATGAGGGCGTGGTCGCCGAGGGCGTTGGTGCGGTACCACGTGTGTGTCCGCCGCCGGAAGCCCTCCGCCGCCAACCGTGCATCGGCGGCGGCGGCGACGTTTTTGAGCGGTGATCTGCGTGCCACGGCCAAACGCTCCCAATGTCGGGTCCTCGTGTCACTGACGCAGGCCTGGGAGTGCGGCGATCGCGCTCCCGGGCCATTCCGTCACTCGCCTCCGGGGTACGCGATGGCGTGCCCGATGAACGCGACAACCATCATGACGCCGGCCAGGATGATCGTGCCGGCCGGGAAGCACTCGGTCGTCTGCCCGCAGATGCCGGGTGGCAGCTGCGAGAGTGGGTTCTGCATCGGATGCCAGAGGTCCCCCGTGGCGGGCTGCTGGCCGAGGGCCGGGGCGATAACCGGTACCGGATCGGCACGCTGCTCCACCACGCGACCATCATTTGTCCCATCGCCCGGCCGCCGACCGGCGACGAGCAGCAGTGCTGGTAGCGGTCGAATCACGATCGCGACTGTCACTCAACATCAACTGCACGGACATGCCGCCGGTCGTGCGTGCCGTCTCCGCCGAGGTTGGATACGCCGGGTAACGGACGTCGGTGCCTGGCCTATGCGCTGAACTGCTTGATGAGAGTGCACTCACGACATAAACTGCCGCTCCTACCACGGCCACGCTTCCGGCAGATGCGGAGCCGAGGACGTCCGTTACGTCACCGGCTTCCTGGGCGGACGGACGACCATACTGCTTCCAGGCCGGGGTCGGTGGCGTACTGCACGTACGGCCGCAACTCGGGAGCGTGCTCCAGGTCGCGACGCAGCGCGCCCAGATGAGCTGACCTCACCGCCAGGAACGGTTGGGCGGCGAGCAGGCCCCGAAGGTCCCCGAACCGCCAGTCCACACCCAACAGCTTCCTGACTCGTACCAGCAGCTGAACGGCATCGACCGGAACGTTGTCCACATAGACGTCGGCGGTTGGCGGCAGCTCCGGCTCCGGGTCGGGTGGCAGGGCGAAGCGGGAATGCAGCCACACCTCGAACACGGGAGCAACAACATCGAGGTCGACTTCGCCGAGACCACCCAGGTCGGCCCAGAACACCGGACCGCCGCCACCGTCGCACCTGAGGAACAATCCCCGATCGCCTTCTTGGCCGATCATGAGATAGCCCGTGAGCCACTCGCCGATCCCGTAGGTCGTGTGGCGCTCCACCAGGGATTCAGGCAGAACATGACCACCCCGTCAGAGACGACGTCATCGGTGATCGACGCCAACCACCGCTGGTAGACGGCATCCGTCCGGGAAAGCAGCTGCTCGACCATCTCCACCGCCCCCTCCTACCCGTCGTCACCCGGCGTGGGCACACCTGCCCCGGCTGGCCCGACCCGACACCCCGGAAGCCACACCGTAGCCCGGCCCCGCTGCATCCTGTCGTCGCGCTCGCTTCCGGATCTGCCGCGGGGTGCGCCGATGCTGTTCATGGCGGCGGCCGCCTTACCGTTGACCGCGCCACGTAGTGCCGACCAACGATTAACCACTCGACATACCAGTTCATGGCGATGCACTCTGCCCGCTGGTGTGCTGGACCTCGTCGTCCTCCCCGCCACGCCGACGCGAACCGCAGGCGCCGAATCGTAGTTCGTCGGCACACCGGTGTTGGCGTTCGTGGGTCGAAAAGGGAGGGATGAGGGTTGGCCGGTCTGAGCATCGTCGTGTGCCTTCCACCGGACTCGGCGGCGGACGTCGTCGCCGCGCTCGACAGGCTGATGGCGCCGTTCGAGGCGTACCAGGGCTTCGCCCCGGAGCGGGACCAGTGGGAACAGTGGTCCATCCGGGGTGGCTCCGACGGCTCCGGGTTCCGGGTCCTGCCGGGTATGGAGGACGATCCGCGCCTCATCCACGATCAGCCCCACGGGGAGCAGGGACCCCAGCCCAGCCTGGCCGATATGTGTGCGGGCGGCCCGAGAGGACTGCTCGACCTGGCCGGCCCTGTCGCCGAAGCGAAGATCGCGGCCGGGCGGCTCTGGGAGCTGTTCCACCAGCTCCGCGACGAAATGCCGGCCGTCCCGCCGCTAGAACACTTCAGGACGCTGCCGGAACACCATGTTCGGTACATGCCAGTCGGCGCAGACCCCAACGACTACCCTCTGGTGCCGAACCACAACCTGACGCCCGCGCTGGAACAGTACCGAGCGCAACCACTGATCCAACGACTCCGCGCCGCACCCTTCTTCACCGCGGGCGTGGTCCACGAGCTCCCGACATGCTGCCGTGGTTCGCGCTGACCCGCGAGGAGTACGTGGCGCAGCGGGCTGAGGATGCGGCGACAACACTGAACATCCGCAGACCGACGTAACTCACGATCGCAGACCGTACCGGAACGTCCGACCGGCCGGCCGGCTCCGAACAGCCCGTTCCACCGGGCACGCGCGTGATCGTGGCGTGGCACGGCGAGGACCCGTCGCGGCAGGTCGTCGACGAACGCCTCGACAAGATCATGGACGACCTGGTCGCCCGCTACCGCGTCGGGTAGCACGGCGATCCTAGAGCCACGGGGTCAGCTCCGCTTCGCCGTCGCGGCGCCCTCGCCCTGTCTCACCGGGCGCCTCACTGGATGACGAGCGTGCGGGTCAGCTTCCGCTCGGCCTCCTCGAAGTTCACCCCGTTCGGGTGGAGGTTCACGGTGAGCCGCTGGCCGCGCGCGCACGTGGCGTCGGAGACGACCCACGGGCTGTTCAGGATCGTCGACTCGTAGGACAGCTTGGCCACCTGGATGACGGTGAACTCCCCTGTCACCGCCAGCTTCCCCGCGGGCCCAGTGATCGTGAACAGCTGCTCGACGGTCCACGACGGCGGCTTGGGCTTGAACTGCCCCTGGTAGCTGTAGTTGGTGCGGATCCGCAGCCAGCAGTGGCCCTGCGGCGCCTGCCCGCGGCCGTCCAGATACGGCACCAGCTCGGCGTCCACGCCTGCGTTGAGCATGACGTCGCTGCCCACGAATCCGACGAAGCCGACCGAGCCCTTCGCCACTGGCTGATACTCGGCGACGGTGCCGCCGGCCTTCGCCGTGCGCAGGTCCAGCGTCTGCGTCTGCCCGGCGTCGGTGACCTCGAGCACTACGCCGGCGCCCCGGTCGACGAGCACGACCAGCAGCTCGCTCGGGTCGAGCACCTCGCGGTCGACGGAGAACGCGCGCCCGCCCAGGCGCAGCATGGTGGAGTCCGGCGCGCCGGATGTCGTTTCCCCGCCGCAGGAGGTGAAGACCGAGTGGACGACGACGAACTCCTTGCCGTCCGGGGCCCGCACCGGATAGTCGAGCTCGCGCAGCGCGGTGCGCAGGTGGATGCCGATCGTGTGGTCCGCGTCGAACTGCGGCATCGCCCCGGTCCGGTCGATCTGCAGACCGTAGTGCGGGCCGCAGATGGCGCCGGTGCCCTGCGGCACCGGCTGCAGCGGCAGGCGGAGCTGGTCGACGGTGAAGCTGCTCTGGACCGTGAAGACCCGCAGCGGCACGACGTCCGGCGCGGCCGGCGATGCGGCGGCCGGCGAGCCGGAGCCGTCCCGCGAGGCGCCGCCG
Organism: Dactylosporangium sp. McL0621; assembly: GCF_049995355.1. Lineage (NCBI taxonomy): Bacteria > Bacillati > Actinomycetota > Actinomycetes > Micromonosporales > Micromonosporaceae > Dactylosporangium > Dactylosporangium sp. McL0621. The sequence continues at coordinate 4,788,725 of NZ_CP188259.1, read as the reverse complement.
TCCGGCGCGGCGCCGGACCCCGAACCGCACGCGGACAGCCCGAAGAGCACCAGCACGGCCCCGGCCAGGGCACGGTCCCAGCGACGCACGTCGTTTCCTCTCCCCCGTCGCAGGGAGTTGTAGCACATCCGCGCGGCGTCGTGAGGACCCGGAGCCGCGGTATCCGGTCGTGCCGTAGTCCGGGCGCCGCCGACAAGCCCGGGACCAGCCACGACCGTCGCCGACGTCTCGTCAAACCGGCGGCGCCTGCAGCGGAGTCGGGCGTATCACGGCGACCGGCCAACCGCAGTGCAGTCCGGCGATCCCGGCAACCGCGCGGCCGGCGCGTCAGGTTGGCAGCGCGACGAGCGTGAAGTACCGCTTGAGGAACGGCACCAGTGTCTGATACGCCACGATGGTGTCCGGCTGCACGTTGTCGTGCGACAGGATGATCGATCCCTGCCGCACCTGCTGCTTCACCTCGGCGATCACCCGCGCGATGTGGGCGGCGTCGCTGGCGTCGTTCTTGTGGTTCCAGTCCTGCGGGTCGACGTCCCAATAGATCGGGGCCATGCCCATCGACTGTGCCTTCGCCACGAGATCGGCCGTGAAGTTGCCGCCCGGAGCGCGGAAATACTTGATCGGCACGTCGTTGCCGACCGCGGCGTGGATCATCTCGTTGGTGTGCTGGAGGTCCCAGTCGACATAGGTCTCGTCCCGCTGAGCGAGGTCCGTCAGATGCTGCCATGTCCGCCCAACCGCACACCGCAGGACCCCGGATCACGTGTCCCGCAGACCCAATAGCCGCCAACCGGCCGAGCGCCATCAGCGGCTACTTGCGCGCACCCATCGTCACCACGATGACGGCCAGCGCCTTGTCCAGCGGCGCCTCGCCGTGCGGCGGGGTGGTTCCCTGGTCTCCAGCACGACGGTCCGGGGCAGCCGGCTCGTCCAGTCCGCCAGCGTCGCCGGCAGCTGCGACGCGGCGCAGCCGCCCGGGCAGACCTCCACGCCGCTGGGCAGCGGATCGGGATTCGGCGCCGGGGCGCGCCGCGTCGGCGGCCTCCCGTTCGGCGGTCGTCCGGTTGGCCGAGCGCAGGTCGAGGCCGATGTAGACGGCCGCGCCGACGAGCACCGCCGCGGCCACGGCGGCCGAGACGATCAGGATTCGTCACGACCGGCGGCTCCGGCAGCGGGTCGTCGTCGTCGTCCTCGATTACATCCCCGTGAATGTCAGACATGGCGGTGTTGTTACCACAATCCGACCGGCGGTGCCCGCACGAGGATGCGGGCGCCGCCGGGCCGGGATCGTCAGTTGTTGAAGAAGCCGTACACGGTGGCCGGCGCCTCGATCACGGCGTTGCCCGTGGGCTTGGCCGGCACCGTGGCGGAGCCGTACTGAGTCACGGTCAGCTTCAGCTGGTGCGCCTTCTTGTCGCCCGCGGCCGGCACGTCGATGAGCAGTTCGGCGAGGCGCCCCTGCGCGTCGAGGGTCGCGGTGAACGGCACGCTGGCCGCCTTGTTCGCCAGCGCCTTGATGACGTCCTCGTCGGTCATCGGCGAACCCGCACCCTTGGCGAGGTCGAGCGTGCCCTTGTACTTGCGGTCGCCGGCCGCCTGCACCGACTGCGCGCTCTGCAGCAGCGCCTTGAGGTCGAGCATATCGGTCTCGTCGGCCGACAGGCCCAGGCTCTCGGCGTCCTTGACCTTCGAGCGGTCGAGGTGCATCCACGTCTTGCCGTTCCCCTGCGCCACGCCATAGATCTCGGCCATCGCGCCCAGGTCCAGCTTCACGTAGGCGTCCGGCTCGATCAGCAGCACCTCCATCGTGATACTGAAGCCCTGACCGGAGCCGCCGATCTTCAGGTACGCCTGCTTCTTGGGCGTGTCGATCGCGGCCTGCCCGGTGCTGTCCAGGCCGGCGAAGTCCACCGAGTACACGCCCTTCTCGTACTCCGCCAGCGCGCCGGCCAGCACGTCCTTGGGCTCGGGGGCCTTGGAGCTGGCCGCGGCGGCGCCGGGCGTGGCGGCGCCGTCGTTCTTGTCGGCGCAGGCGCCGGCCCCGAAAATCACGGAGGCCGCGACGATCAGCGTCGCGGCCCGTCCGAATGCATGCTTCATTGAGTTGTTCCTCCTTCATTGAGTTCTTCCTCGAAGGGGATTTGGCCAGCAGATCGTACTGCGCCGGCGGGCATCGCCGCCGCCCCGCTGCCGACCCCCCACACCCTGGACGCCGGCGCGGCCCGATTCCTCGGCTACGAGATCACCACGCAGCACAACGGCCTCAGCGACCTGAACGAGGCAATCGAGAACAACTAAGGGATCTCCGGGCCGGCCGCCCGGCGGCTCATCGACGCAGCAGCCCGCGAGCACCACCGCTACGGCGGCATCATCACCACCCACCGCCAAGCCCGAGCCCTGCTCGACGACCCCGGGCTCACCGTCTTCGAGAACAAGCGGGCCTTCCTGCTCTGCAACTACGCCCGCGACAAGGCGCTCTGCCACACCGGCCGAGCCAAGACCGACACCCCGATCCTGGACCGCTGCCAGTCCCACTGCGCCAACATCGCCCGCACCGACCACCATGCCGCCCAAATGCTCCAGCACGCCAAACAGCAACAAGCCCACGCGTGCGCCATCCCGACCCCGCTGGCCGACCGCCTCCGCGCCGAAGCTGACGCGCTCACCGCTCGAGCCCAACAGCACTTCGATGACCGGATCAACGACAGGACAGCCCCATGACGAGCGAGCACATCGACGAACGCAACGCGATCAAGGCCGCAGCCTCCAGGCTCCTGGCAGGCACACCACTTCGGTCGAACGGTGCGCTGACGGTCGTCGCCCTCGCCGACGAGGCCGGCGTCAAGAGGCACGTTCTCACTCGTCGCCACACCGACCTCAAAGGGCGCTGTTGCATTGAGCGATCGTGTTGATCGAGCACCGGAAATTCTTCGCCTCGAGGTCCGCCTGGAGGCTGGCGGTCGCCGGGTAGGACCCCTGCAGCTGTCCGTTATGCGCCGTTTCGTAATCGAGACGGCCAGCATCAAGGAACACGAGCGTGGACCCCTACCGAAGTTCTTGCGGCAGGGAATCTTGACGATGGCTCAATGCAACAGCGCCCTCTGGACCGTGGCTCCCTGGCCTGCATCGTCCGCGGGTAGTTGCGGTCTTGCCTCCGGTGGGACCTCTGGCTCCGGGGGTCGCTGCGCTCCGGTGGGCGGGCATGCTGAGCAAGTTCGTGGGCGCGGAAAGCCGCCCCGCATGGAAACCGGCTCCGGCGCTGACGCGCCGGAGCCGCAAGCCATGCGAGCGGCACACCGCGCCGGGGGATGTGCCAGCAGCGGCGCCGAGCACGGCACAGCCGCCGCCCGGCCTGGCTTATGAGCCCAAGGCTGCGTGCAGATTGGCTGACACTTTCTGGGTCAGGTGGTGCTGCTCACCCAGCACCCGCCGGCAGTCGGTGAGGGCCTGCTCGTACAGCGGGATCGCCCGGCCCAGGTCCCCGGCCGACTTGTAGGCGCCGGCGAGGTTGTTCACCGAGATCAGCGTGGACGGGTGCTCGTCGCCCAGCACCCGCCGCCGATCGGTCAGGGCCTGCTCGAACAGCGGGATCGCCCGGCCCAGGTCCCCGGCCGCCAGGTATGCGCTGGCGAGGTTGTGCACCGAGTCCAGCGTGGACGGGTGCTCGTCGCCCAGCACCCGCCGCCGATCGGCGAGGGCCTGCTCGTGCAGCGGGATCGCGCGGTCCGGATCCCCGGCCGACTGGTAGGCGTTGGCGAGGTTGTGCACCGAGTCCAGCGTGGACGGGTGATCGTCGCCCAGCACCCGCCGACGGTCGGTCAGGGTCTGCTCGAACAGCGGGATCGCCCGGCCCAGGTCCCCGGCCGACTCGTAGGCGCCGGCGAGGTTGTTCACCGAGTCCAGCGTGTCCGGGTGCTCTTCGCCCAGCACCCGCCGCCGATCGGTCAGGGCCTGCTCGAACAGTGGGATCGCCCTGTCCAGGTCCCTGGCCGCCAGGTATGCGCTGGCGAGGTTGTTCACGGAGGTCAGGGTGTCCGGGTGCTCGTCGCTCAGCACTCGCCGCCGATCGGTGAGGGCCTGCTCGAACAGCGGGGTCGCCCGGCCCAGATCCCCGGCCGCCAGGTATGCGTAGGCGAGGTTGTTCACCGAGATCAGCGTGGACGGGTGCTCGTCGCCCAGCACCCGCCGCCGATCGGCGAGGGCCTGCTCGAACAGCGGGGTCGCCCGGCCCAGATCCCCGGCCGACTGGTAGGAGTAGGCGAGGTTGTGCACCGAGTCCAGCGTGTCCGGGTGCTCGTCGCCCAGCACCCGCCGCCGATCGGTGAGGGCCTGCTCGAACAGCGGGATCGCCCGGCCCAGGTCCCCGGCCGACTTGTAGGCGCTGGCGAGGTTGTTCACCGAGATCAGCGTGGACGGGTGCTCGTCGCCCAGCACCCGCCGCTGATCGGTCAGGGCCTGCTCGAACAGCGGGATCGCCCGGCCCAGATCCCCGGCCGATTCGTAGGCGCTGGCGAGGTTGTTCACCGAGATCAGCGTGGACGGGTGCTCGTCGCCCAGCACCCGCCGCTGATCGGTCAGGGCCTGCTCGAACAGCGGGATCGCCCGGCCCAGATCCCCGGCCGACTGGTAGGCGTAGGCGAGGTTGTTCACCGAGATCAGCGTGGACGGGTGCTCGTCGCCCAGCACCCGCCGACAGTCGGCGAGGCCCTGCTCGTGCAGCGGGATCGCCCGGCCCAGGTCCCCGGCCGACTGGTAGGCGCTGGCGAGGTTGTTCACCGAGATCAGCGTGTCCGGGTGCTCATCGCCCAGCACCCGCCGCCGATCGGTCAGGGCCTGCTCGAACAGCGGGATCGCCCGGCCCAGGTCCCCGGCCGACCGGTAGGCGCCGGCGAGGCTGTTCACCGCGGCCAGCGTAGACGGGTGCTCATCGCCCAGCACCCGCCGACAGTCGGCGAGAGCCTGCTCATACAGCGGGATCGCCCGGCCCAGGTCCCCGGCCGACTCGTAGGCGCCGGCGAGGCTGTGCACCGAGATCAGCGTGTCCGGGTGCTCATCGCCCAGCACCCGCCGCCGACCGGTGAGAGCCTGCTCGAACAGCGGGATCGCCCGGCCCAGGTCCCCGGCCGACTCGTAGGCGTAGGCGAGGTTGTTCACCGCGGCCAGCGTGGACGGGTGATCGTCGCCCAGCACCCGCCGACAGTCGGTGAGAGCCTGCTCGAACAGCGGGATCGCCCGGCCCGGATCCCCGGCCGCCCGGTAGGCGTAGGCGAGGTTGTTCACCTCGGTCAGCGTGTCCGGGTCATCGTCGCCCAGCACCCGCCGCCGATCGGTGAGAGCCTGCTCGAACAGCGGGATCGCCCGACCAAGATCCCCGGCCGCCAGGTAGACCCTGGCGAGATTGTGCACCGAGGTCAGCGTTTCCGGGTGATCGTCGCCCACCACCCGCCGGCAGCCGGTCATAACCTGCTCGAACAGCGGGATCGCCCGGCCCAGATCCCCGGCCTCCAGGTAGGCGCCGGCGAGATTGTTCACCGCGATCAGCGTTTCCGGGTGATCGTCGCCCAGCACCCGCCGCCGGTCGGTCAGGGCCTGCTCGTACAGCGGGATCGCCCGGCCCGGATCCCCGTCCGGCACCGCCACCAACGACTCCGACCCAGCCGGCCGCCCTGAACGTTGCCGATCACGCCGCTGCGACCACCAACTCATCGACGCTGAACATTCGTCGCGTCGTCATCCAGCACAGCCGCGACCACCAACCCCACGGCCACGATCCCACCGACCCCAGTGACTATCCCCCGTCGTACTCGCATAACTGCATCATCGACCACACCAGCAGCCATCGACATCCACCGAACCACCACCAGCCGACGACAATCAACCCAGCCGTTCCGGCACGCAACCGCCACAGCCGGCCTCATCGACCTCATCACGCGCGACGAGAACATCCGATGGCTCTTCTCCACTGACATCGACAACACTCAGGGGGGCACGCTTGCCGCCGTGCTCGCGGAGTCGATGACCATCCCGGACGTCGAACGCGAAGCGCTTCAACGTCGGAGCCACGCCGTCATCGGAGCGAGCAGCAAGGGCGAAATCACCGGCACGACACCTACGAAGCCGACTGGATCCGAGGCGACGACAGGCATTGCCGAGTAGGCCTCGAACCCCATTGACTAGGAGCTGCCCCGACTGCACGTACCGCGCCTGGTGACGTGCAGGCGGGCATGCTCGACACGCTGACCGTCTCCGACAAGATCACGGTGGTGGCGGCGTTGGGCGACGCCCATGGTGGCCGGGGACCCGCCGCGCTGCGCAGTCTTCTCGCAGTGCTACAGCGCTCCGTCGACCTGCGGTGCGCCGCACTGCTGGCGCTGGCCAAGCGGGAAGGAGCGGCGGCATCCGACGTGCTTGCCGCCCACCTGACCCAGGTCCCAGCGAGGGTGCGTGACTACGCGGTCATTGCCCTCGCCGGCGTCGGCGACGGCCGGGCCTGGGCCCAGGTCCGCACGATCCTGCGCCGCCAAACGACCGGCCTCCTCCTACCTCTCAGCCCCGGCACCTGACGCCTGGACTCAAACAGTTCGAGGTGTTGGTCACCGTGACGTACCTGGTCCGCCAGATCCGGGCCTCGCCTACGGACCGACTCCCGGAGTTGGCCGGCACCCTCGACGCCGCACGCCCCGCCCACGGAGCGTGGCGATTGTCAGCGATCATCGGTTACCCACCGCGCATGCTCTGCGGCAGAAGCGGGCATGTGACCTTGGTGGCCCGGCGCGCTGATGGTGCCGGCTTCTTCCCGCTGACCCTGCGGTTCCGAGTGCCGGGGTGAGGCGGACGTCGCTATGGACCGAGCGCTGCAGGCCGTTCAGGACGGCGATTGTCGGTGTAGTCCATGCAGAAGTTGATGAACGTGGCCGACAGCGTCGACCGGATCGATAGGCGCGTGCCGGACCAGCAGCCGATACCAGAAGGGGCCAAAGATCAGGTCGATCGCGTGAGTGACATCTACGTCGGGGGCGAGTTCGCCATGGTCAATTGCGCGGGTGAACACGGTGGCCAGGATGTCGCGGCGAGTTTGTACCCAGGCTTGGAACGCCTCGGCGAAGACGGGGTCCAGTTGGGCTTCAGCCATCAGTCCGCGCAGTGCCCGCATGCGGGTGGGGTACTCCGCAACGCCGTACAGCGCGGTGACGAAAGCGGTCAGGTCGCGGGTCAGGTCGCCCGTGTCGGGGGCGGGCATTCGCTCGGCGACGAGGTGTCCGTATGCCTCCATCACTAGGTGCGCCTTGTTCGACCACCACCGGTAGATGGTGCTCTTAGCCACTCCGGATTGAGCGGCGACCCCTTCGACGGTGACGGCGGCGTATCCGCGTTCTTCCAGGATCTGCACGGCTGCGCGCAGTGCGGCGTCGTGCGCGTCCTGGCTACGCACGGGGCCCCCGCCGCGCCGTGGACGGTCAGCGCTGGTTGTCGAAGGGCGCCTGGGCATGGACGTCACCGTAGCAGTCTGTTACGGTCGCGCTAATCGAAACGATACGTAGCGTTTGAATCGGGGTTAGGTGAGTACCGTCGTCATCTCGCACGGCTATGGAGCCGACTACAACAGCGTCTGGTTCCCGTACGCCCGCAAGGCGCTGGAAGCGAAAGGCCACCGCGTCCACATCCCCAACCTGCCGGACAGCAACGCACCGGAACTCGGCCCGTGGCGCGCGGCCCTCCGTAAGCTGACAACCGACACCAACCCGGCCGACACGGTCCTGGTCGGACACAGCGTCGGCGGCATCAATGTCCTGCGCCTGCTACAAGGCCACGACGTCGGCGCCTCCGGCCCCTTCGCCGGCGCAGTCCTGGTGGCAACCCCCGCGCGGATACCGGCCGGGTACGAATCTCTTGCCGGATTCTTCGCGGAGCCATTCGACTGGCCCCGCCTTCGGCGGGCCGCCCGCGAATACCGCATCCTCACCGCCGCGGACGACCCGGTCCTACAGCCGGATCCCGCCCAGCACGTCAAGGAACTCGTCGTCGGATTGCAAGCAACCGCCACCCTCACGGCCACAGGTGCGCACTATGGCGCGACACCCGACGATCACATCGACCTGCCCGAGGCCATACGACTCGTACTCGACTGCCTCCCAGCAGCCCGGTGAGCCGGCATCATGAACACGCCGACGACAAGACGACAGACGACACTAGGGCAATCAACGCCGCGACCGGCTGGAAGACCTGGGTGCTCACCAGCTTCGCCATCTACCCAGTCATCACCACACTCGCGCTCGGCACCTCCCCCGGTTCTGGGCCGCTTACCCTTGCCGGCCAGACTGGCGCTCTTGATCCCCACCACCGTCGCGATCACACAATGCCTACTCATGCCCTACCTACGCCGGCGGCTCGAGCACTGGCTGACCCGGCCTTAACGCGCCCGCGCCCCGGCCGAACAGACACGTCCATGGGCCGACAGCGACCTCTCTCATCGCTGTCGGTCCAGGACCGAACGATCTGAGATTCCCCTACTGGGCATCCGCACATCGGCAGATCAGGATGCTGAGCGGCCGCCGAGTAGCGGCGTTGCCGTTACTCGGCGTTACCGCCAACCGATAACCGGTGATCTGGCCATCCTCCGAGGCTGGAGGGGACCGGACCCGGTCGTGGGTGTCGAGGGCCTGGCTCTGTGCCTCGAGTGTTCGGCCGGTGCGATGAGCCGATCGCCTCGCTCGGCGGGTTCCCTGGGCTGGCGCGGCACCGTTGACCCCAAACATGGCAAGATCACCGGGCGTGCGGCGGGAAATGATCTTCTCGTCGAGGCATGGAATCCGACCGAGGTCAGAAGCCCGGACAACGCTGCTGAAGAGCGGTTCGACCGCCCGCGTCGCCGTCCAAGATCCAGACCAGTCGGCACGGGCCAGCGCTCACCGGCACGGGCCGGTCTGGACCCATCCGAAACAGCCGATCACTTTCGGAACACATCAGGTCCACAGTGGACAAACGAAGAGAGGCGGTTGATCTACGTTTCCGCAGCTCAACCGCCTCTTGATGTTGCGCGCCCGAAGGGACTCGAACCCCTAACCTTCTGATCCGTAGTCAGATGCCTTCGAAAAGTTATAACCCCTGGTAAACACGGGTCCCAGCGTGTCGTTACGGACGGTTTTGTGCTCCGGAAGTGCACATCCGTAGCCGCTGGTCTACGCGAGGCGCGGCGGCGAAGCATCATTCCTGACGGTGATGGCCAAGACAGACGTGCCGGTTCTGTTCGGTTGATGCTCGCGGCGTGCGCGACATCCGATCACCGCAGGAACACATTGCGATCACGGTGGACGCCCGCGCCGGCGGCGAACTGCAGACCGTCGTCGGTGATCGTGGCCCAACGCTCGCCCATGGCAAACCGGACCGCCTGCGCGGCAAGGACCAACCCGCCACGCTGGTCATCCAGGGCTGCGATCTCGGGGCCGGCACGGCGCCTCCGTCGACAACGCGGTCCAATGCCCGCACGGACGGTAGTAGCACAGAACGATGGGCAAGCCGTGGCGGATGCCGTGGCGACGTGCGCGGACCCATCTCCGGGCCAAGCAACCGGAGCGAAGCTACCACCCGGTATTCACCCGAAGGCGCTGTTGCATTGAGCCATCGTCAAGATCCCCTGCGCAAGAACTTCGGTAGGGGTCCACGCTCGTGTTCCTTGATGCTGGCCGTCGCGATAACGAAACGGCGCATAACCGGACAGCTGCAGGGGTGCTACCCGGCGAGCGCCAGCCTCCAGGCGGACCTCGCGGCGAAGAATTTCCGATGCTCGATCAACACGATCGCTCAATGCAACAGCGCCCTGCAGCAGGTGTCCGCGGCGGAGCATCTATGGGTAGGGGTGCTGGCGTCGTCGAGCAGACCCCGTTGCTGGTGCCCGTCGCCCTGGCCGGGTCCGTGCCACGATCAAGGAACGAGGGCCACGAACCCGAGGCCCGTCGTCCGCTCCGCGAGCTCGAGCGCGGCGGCCGGGTCGTCGAGGCCGGCCGCCACCAGCTCGACCGAGGAGAGGTCCAGCAGCCCGGAGCGGACCAGGTTCCAGACCGTGCCGACCGTCGCCTGGTCGCTCATCCAGGAGCCGCGCACGGTGAGCCGGCGGCGCATCAGGTCGCCGTACGGGACGGTGAGTTCCTGCCGTACGCCACCGATGAGCACGAGGGTGCCGCGCCCGCGCAAGGCGTCGTAGGCGGCCATGGTCGCGTCCGCCGTCGGCGTGGCCCCGAGGGCGTCCAGGGCCACGTCCACCGGGCCGATGCCCGCGGCATCCGTCGCCCGGTCGCCGGTCAGCCGGTGTGTGCGCACCCGGAGCCCGAGCCCCGCCAACCGATCGAGGGTTTCCTGGTTGCGCCCCACCGCCGTCACCGAAGCCGCGCCTTCGGCCAGCGCCACCAGGACCGCCGCGCCGCCCAGCTGGCCCGTCGCCCCGATCACGGCGACGTCGCGGCCCGCGAGCGGGCCCGCGGTGTGCAGGCCGGCGGCGGCGATGCAAAGCCACGGCAGGAACGCCAGCCGGGCCGGGTCCGGATAGGTGTCTGCCCCGGGCAGCTTGACGATGGTCTCCTTGGCGCAGAGCGCCCGCTCGGCGAAGACGCCGTTGCGCCAGACCCCGCGCATCCGATCGGTACGCCCGCTGCCGGCGCCGGAGCCGCCCAGGCCGACCCACCCAACCAGGATCTCGTCGCCGTCGCCCGCGTCGAGCAGCGCGGTGTCCACCACGATGTCGCCCGGGGCGACGTGGAATACGTCGGCCGCGACCTCGGTCACGCGCCCGACACAGGAGGGGCCCAGGATCAGGGGCACGGGCAGGGCGCCGCGATTACCGGTCACGACCATTCGTGTGTACCCCGGCAGATGCGCGGCGAGCACCTCCACGATCACGCCACCGCCCTGCAGCGCCGGCGGAGGAATATCGCGGAGCCGCACGCCATCGTCTGGTGAGGCAACAGTCCAAGCACGCATGCGGCAACCCTTTCGCGCCGATAGCCTGGTATCCAGAGCCGGTTTATTCTGGTACTGGAGGTGCTAGGTGAGCACGGAGCTGGGCGCGTTCCTGCGCAGCCGGCGGGAGCGGATCACCCCGGCCGACGCGGGCCTGCCGGCTACCGGGCGCCGCCGCACACCGGGCCTGCGCCGCGAGGAGCTGGCCCTGCTGACCGGGATCAGCGCCACCTGGCTCACTTACCTCGAGCAGGGCCGCGACGTCAACCCGTCCGGCCAGGTGCTCGACGCCCTAGCCCGGGCGCTGCGGCTGACCGATGCCGAGCACGAGCACCTGCGCCGCCTCGCCGGTGCGAGTGCGACGCCGGACCAGGACGACGCTGAGGAGGTCGCGGCCGAGGTTGCGGGTGTACCGGCATTGCTGGGCGACAATCCCGCGTACGTCACCGGCATCTGTTACGACGTCCTGGTGGCGAACGACGCCGCGGCGGAACTGTTCCGCGGCATCGCACCGGGCGGCAACGTCGTGCGCTGGATGCTGACCGAGCCCGCCGCTCGCGAGGTGCTGGTCGACTGGGAGCAGGAGGCGCGCAACCTCCTGGCCCGGCTGCGGGCGATCGCCGGACGGCATCCCGGCCACCCGCGCGTGACCCGGCTCGTGGCCGACCTGACCGAGGCCAGCCCCGAGGTCCGCGCGTGGTGGCCCCGGTACGACATCCAGTTCAGCCACGCCGGCCGCAAGCGGCTCCGGCATCCGCGGCTGGGCACGATCACCGTGTCGCACGCGGCGTTCCACGTCGCCGAACGCCCCGGGCAGACGCTGGTGGTCTATCACCTGCCAACGGCCGGCGCGTAATGTCTCCGCCCCGGCTCGTGCGGACGATCAGGCGTCCAGAGGCAGGCAAACACAGCTCAGCCGGCTGCGGGGCGGGGGAACAGCCGCAGGAACGTCGCCGCCGCGGACGGGTCGCCGCCGACCTCGCCGTCGTCGAGTGCGGCGCCGGTGAAGAGCGCCGCCCGCAGCCGTGACGCTGTAGTGCTGATCGTCGCGTCGGCCTCCGCGGCGCTACGCCGGGCAATGTCCAGCCGCCCGGCGCGCACCACGGCGGTGAGCTCGTCGCCGTCGACCGTGAGGGCGATCGTGAGCTCGCCGTCGTGGCCGGAGTACGTGCTGCGCATCGCCATGACGAGGGCGTCGACGCTGAGCTGCTCGGCGGACGTGAGCGGGCGGCGGCTGCCCCAGTTCGACAGGGCCAGCAGGACCGGGTCCAGCGCCCGGCCCTGCTCGGTCAGCTCGTAGACGGCCGCGCCCACCGGCGGGCCGAGCCGCCGCCGGGCCAGCACGCCGGCGTCCTCGAGCTCACCGAGGCGCTGGGTGAGCACGCTCTGGCTGGCCCCGGGCAGGCCGCGGCGCAGGTCGCTGAAGCGCTTCGGGCCGAGCATCAGCTCGCGCACGATGAGCAGCGCCCAGCGCTCCCCCACCAGGTTGAGCGCGCGGGCGATGCCGCACGGATCGTCGTAGGCGCGTCGCATCCGGCCATCATACGGTACACATCTCGCACTGTCCGGTGCTAGATTCGCACCATGACCACCTACGCCCTGATCCCCGGCGCCGGCGGCGACGCCTGGTACTGGCACCGCGTCCAGCCCATCCTCGAGGCCGCCGGACACCGGGCCGTCGCGGCCGAGATCCCCGGCGACGACCCGGCGGCCGGCTGGGAGGAGTACGCGAAGGCCGTGACCGACGCGATCCCCCCGAGCCCGGGGGACCTGGTGGTCGTCGGGCAGTCAATGGGGGGTTTCACCGCTCCGGTCGTGGCCGAGCGCCTCGGCGCCCGGCACATCGTGCTGCTCAACGCGATGATCCCGCGGCCCGGCGAGACCGGCGGCGCCTGGTGGGACAACGTCGGCCAGGGCGACGCGGCCCGCGCCTACGCCGTCGAACAGGGCCGCGACCCCGACGCCGAGTTCGATCTGCGGACAGCGTTCTTCCACGACGTACCCGAGGACGTCACCGAGCAGGCCATGACCGGCGGCAAGCAGCAGGCCGACACACCGTTCGGCCAGCCCTGGCTGCTGGACGCGTGGCCGGACGTCCCGACCACGGTGCTCGCCGGCGCCGACGACCGCCTGTTCCCCGCGGGCTTCCAGGCGCGGGTGGCCCGCGAGCGGCTGGAACTGCCGGCGACGGTACTGCCGGGCGGGCACCTGATCGCGCTGAGCCGCCCTGACGCCGTGGCCTCCGCGCTACTCGCGGTCTAGCGAAGGCCGTTTTCTTTGACATGTCACCAAAATCGCGACTACGCTCGTTGACATGTCAACGAGGCCGCTCCGGGTGTTGGTTCTGACGTGCAACACCCGGAGGGCCGAAGCGCTTGCCGGACGTGCAGCACAGCTCGGCGTCGAACTCGTACCGGCAAGGCCCACCTCGTCCGCCGTCGACCGGAGTGCGCTCGCCGGCACAGCTGACGGGTTCCTCGCCGTCATGCCGGAGGGCTACTGCGACCTGACGGCGATGTTGCAGCGGGCACTGGACGACGGCGACCGCGAGTGGGCGTGGAAGCCGATCGGCTTCCTCAGCCACGACACCCGCGCCAACCAGCCCACCGAGCAGGTGGCGACCGCCCTGGGCCTGGTGCCGTTGCGCGCCCCGGCCGCGATCCCCACCGGCGAAGCGCGGCACTCGTCCAGCACGGCGGATATCGCCGTGCTGGACGAGCTGGTCCGGGTGGCCCACGCCCTGCGGCCACTGCGCGAACGGACACAGCCGGGCTCGGTTACCGGCCCGGTGCCCGGGTCCTGTACGCGCCGGCTGACCCCCGACGACGCCGCCGAGGTCACCGTGCTGCAACGGTGCTGCTGGGTAGAGGAGGCCATCGCCAACGACACGCTGGCCATCCCGGCACTGCACGAATCGCTCGACGACGTCCGCCGATGGCTGGCGGACTGGCACACGACCGGCCTCTGGCTCGACGGCCGCCTGCTGGGCATGGTCCGCGGCCGCCGCGTCGACGCCGACTGGCACCTCGGCCGGCTCGCCGTCGTACCCGACCTGCGCGGCCACGGCGTCGGCCGGTGGCTGCTGCGCACGGGGGAAGCCGCCGCCGCCCCCGGCTGCCGCCGCGTCGTGCTGTTCACCGGCGCCCAGAGCCTGGCCAACATCGCTCTCTACCGCAGCACCGGATACCGGGCGCTCGAAGCAGGCGAACCGGGAATCGTCAGCCTCGCCAAAGCGCTGCGTCACCACCTGCCGGCCCACGTTCCCGGTCGCACCGGCCACCAGGATGCTCACGTTGCGCGAAGCCACGGCCAATGATGCGGCGGTGTCGCCCAGCAGGATGGACCGGATTTCGGCGCCCGCACATCGAGCATCTGTGCGGTCCTACGCGGATTCCCGATGAGGGTCGAGCGGAAGCCGGGCCGGGGCCACCGGGCCTTCGACACGAACCTTCGTACATGATCGCCGCAGGCTTTGCCTCGGCGATCACTTTGGCGCTGTTGCGTTTGCCGATCGGAGGGCGCGTTTGGGCGAGTGTGTGGCCAGTCGTCAGATGGCGGTGGCGAGCTCGGCGAACGCCGCAGCGACGCGAAGCCCGGGTGGGGCGTCATGGCCGAGTTCGTAGTGGCCACGGCGGAGGGTTCTGCATGAAGGCATGTCCGGCGATGATCGTCTGCGCGGTCCGGTCGGTGCGCAGTCCGCGCATCGGTCTGAGCCGGTGTTTCAGTTGACTGTGGTCGGCTTCGACCCGGTTGTTGGCATGGCGTTCGACGTGGTGCCACGCCGACGGGATCAGCTCGTCGAGGACGCCCGGGTACACCGGTGCCGCGTCGGTGACGACCTCGGCGGGTGTCACCTTCAATGTGGCCAGCGCCAGGTCGAAGAACCGGCGCGCCGCGGCAGCGTCCCGGCGGGTGGAGACGAGGACGTCGATGATTTGGCCATGCTGATCCACGGCCCGATAGACGTACCGCCAGACGCCACCGACCTTGACGTAGGTCTCGTCGACGAACCACCTGTCACCAGGCGAATGCCGGCAGAATCTGGCGACGTCAGCGAGCATCGGCGTGAATCGTTGTACCCACGGAAGATTGTGACGTGGTCGACCTCGACACCGCGCTCGAGCAGCAGTTCCTCGACGTCGCGGTAGGAGAGCCCGTACCGCAGGTACAGCCGGACGGCGACCACGATGACGTCCGGCGGGAACCGGAACGCAGCGAACGCTGACTGCGGCGGAGACCCACCGACGGCATGGAGACTTCACTGCTCAAGCCTGCCTCGATCATGCCGAACGGCGAATGCAACAGAGCCCGAGACGAGCGGCCGTACGGCGCGCCGGGACGCAGGAGGCGGTGTGGCGGCGCAACGCCAACCTCCGCGGCCTCGCGCACCTGCCGATCGCCCTGCACACCACGGGACCGTCGCCATTTCGGTAGGTCCCGTGGTGGTTCCACGTCAGCTGCGCAGCGACCAGCGCTGGTTGGCGCCGCCGTTGCACGTCCAGATCACGAGTTTGGTGCCGTTCGCGGTACCGGCGCCGTAGCCGTCCAGGCACTTGCCCGACTGCACACCGGTGATCGTCCCGTCGGAGTTGACGTTCCACTGCTGGTTCGGCTGGCCGTTGCAGTCCCAGATGATCGCCGCCGTGCCGTCGGCGGTGCTGCGGCCCGACGCGTCCAGGCACTTGTTGCCGTACACCAGCAACTGCTTGTTCGAGGTGTACGTCCAGCGCTGGTTCGCGTTGCCCGTACAGTCGTAGAGCTGTACCTGGGTGCCGTTGGTGGTCGTGCTGTTGGTCACGTCCACACACCGGCCCGACTGACTGCCGACGATCGTGTTACCCGATGAACCGCCGGTGCCGCTGACCGTCCACGTGAACGCGGCCGATCCGGACGCGCCGGTGCCGTCCGTGGCGGTCACGGTGACGAAGAACGACCCGCCCGCGGTCGGGGTGCCGGAGATCAGCCCGGAGGAGCTGATCGACAGCCCGGACGGCAGGCCGGTGGCCGAGTAGGTGAGGGTCTGCCCGGACGCCGAGTCGGTGGCCTGCATCTGGACGCCGCTGATGGCGGTGCCCACGCTGCCGGTCTGGGAACCCGGGTTCGCGACCGTGACCGTGTTGCCCGAGGGTGCGGGCAGGCTGTTGCCGCCCAGTCCGATGGAGACGTTGCCCAGCGCCCGGCTGGTCCGCGCCGCGGCCCCGGTGACCTGGGCGAAGGGCAGCGACGTGGTCGGCGCCGAGGGTCGCTGCACCAGGTACGTACCACCGGCGGTCACCGGCACGCGCAGCGTCGCGGCGCTGGTTGCGGCGACCACGCTCGCCCCGGTGGAGCCGTCGACCACCTCGGCCGACTGACCCGGCCACGGGTTGCGCACGGTCATCGTCTGCGTGCTGCCGGCCCGGATCGCGGCGGTGGCCAGGGTGCCGCCCTCGATCTGGACGTACACCTTGGAACCGCCGTGGATATAGACCGTTCCCGCCACGTCCCAGCCCGACGGCCAGGCCGGGGCGAAGCGCAGGGTGTCGTCGTAGTCGGTGGCGAGCGCCTCGTACAGGGTGGCGGCGACGTTGGAGACGTGTTCGATGTACGGCTCGTCCAGCGAGCCGGGGTTCCAGGCGGCCAGCCCGGATGGGTACACCTGGTAGGACTTCGTGCTGTTCACCAGGTCAACGGCAACCTCGGAGGGCAGACCCAGGCGGGCGGCCTGGACCGAGTCG
Organism: Dactylosporangium sp. McL0621; assembly: GCF_049995355.1. Classification (NCBI taxonomy): domain Bacteria; kingdom Bacillati; phylum Actinomycetota; class Actinomycetes; order Micromonosporales; family Micromonosporaceae; genus Dactylosporangium; species Dactylosporangium sp. McL0621. Next base: position 4,772,055 of record NZ_CP188259.1, on the reverse strand, counting down.
TAGGTCCAGTCGGGGTTGTTGATGTACTGCCGGTGACTGTAGGTCCGTCGGGCCAGCGCGGTGAGGTCGTGCCCGTTGATCACGGTGTTGTCACCGATCACGCCGAACGGCCACACGGGTTCCAGCCCGAGGTTCTCCACATTGTGCGTCGCCGCCGTCGGTTGGTAGGAGTTGCCGATCACGTCGGTGCCGGAGGCGTCGGCCGACTGGTCGAGCAACTGGCTGTGTGAGGACTGATCGGTGCGTGCGTACGGGCGGATCTGCCCCAGCGCGGTGCGCAGCCGCGAGACCAGCGAGGAGTCGGTGCCCAGCAGGGTCGCCGCGTTGATTGTGGCGGTGAACAGCGCCTGGTCGGCCGCGAGGTCGGTGGTCGGGTCCTGGACGGCCCACTGCGTCTCGTGGGCGTTGTCCACCGAGTGCAGGTATCCGTCGGAGCCGACCGTCTGCCAGGCCAGCAGGAACGTGGCGGTCTTCTGGAGCAGCGGGTAGTACTTCTGCAGGAACGTGAGGTTGCCGGTGTCCTGGTACTGCTGCCAGATCCAGAGCGCGATCTCGGCGCCGCTGGTGATGGTCTCGGCGTTGAAGCTCGGGCTGGAGGCCACCGCGCAGGAGGCGTTGGAGTTGACGCCGCCGCCGTTGTAGTAGCCGTTGCCGTTGAACCGCATCGTCTCCGGCACGCAGGCACCCGGCTTGCCGTTCATGTTGGCGCTGGTCCACGACTCGATGGCGGGCAGGTCGTTGAGGTACATGTCGAAGATCGGCAGGTTCAGCGCGAAGTTGCCGGAGTCGAGGTTGGCCGTGATCTGGCCGCGGAGATTCCACAGCCAGTACCCCGCCGGGTACCACGCCTGATGGTCCTGGTTGAAGTTGTACAGGTCGGCCAGCCCGGCCTGGCTGCCCGGGTACTGGCCGCTGTGCATGATGCCGGCCTCGAAGTACAGATACAGGGTGTTGAGGGTCTCCATGTACTGGGCCGTGCCGTCCGACGAGCTGGCCTCGATCAGGCCGCTGTTGGCCCAGTAGCTGTTCCACCAGGCCGACTGGGACGCCAGCAGGCTCGGCGTCGAGGCGGTGGTGTCGCTGCCGATCACGGCGCTGGCGGTGGTTGTCGCGTTGCCGCCGGTCCACGACGGCGAGGCGACCACGATCCGGTAGGTGCCGTTGCTGTTCGGGTTGAGGCTGACCTGTACCTGCGTCGAGTTGACCACCGAAGCCGTGACGTTCTGCCCCCCGCCGGTGATCGCGGCCATTGCCCCGAAGTTCTGGTTGGAGTGCCCGGACTGCGAGTTGTCCGACCACGCCTGGGCCAGCGAGGCGATCGCGCCGGAGGCCGCGGCCGTCGGCGAGCGGCCGCCCCACAGGTTCAGGTTGGCCGAGATCCGGTTGCCCGGGTTGGCCCCGGTCACGTCGACGATCAGCTCGTCCTTGCCCGCGGGTACCCAGGCCTGCAAGGTCATGCCGCCCCCGGACTCGTGCAGGACGCCGTTGTACAGGTCGAGATAGCCGACGAAGTTCGAGGCCGAGGTCATCGCCGACAGCCCGCCGATGGTCACCTGGCCCGGGGAGAGCCGGTACGGCATGGTGTCGCTGCGGTTGAGCTGCGCGGAGAAGCCGTTGGCGGCCCAGGTCGCGACCCCCAACGAGCCGTTGCCCAGCGGCAGGAACTGCGTCGCGGCGGTGTTGGGCCGGCCGATCACCACGTTCGCCCGCGACACGATGCCGCCGACGTCGGTCGAGAAACCTTCGTTCTGCCAGGCGGTCGTCACCGCGGCGGCGCTCGCCGGCTGGTCGGCGTCCAGCGCCACCGCCAGCACCGGGGCGAGGCCGACGGCGACGATGGCGGCGCTGACTCTCAACAGCTTCGAACGACGGAACACAGTTCCTCCCCGGAAAGGAGCAGGCAGGGCGGGCCGATTGCGGTCAGGCGCGCAGACTCCACTGCTGGTTGGCACCGCCGTTGCACGACCACAGGATGAGCGGCGTGCCGTTGGCCGTGGCTGCGCCGTTGGCGTCCAGACACAGCCCGGACTGCACGCCGGTGATGGTGCCGTTGGAGTTGAGGTTCCACTGCTGGTTGGTCTGGCTGTTGCAGTCGTAGATGATCACCTGAGTGCCGTTGCTGGTGCCCCGGCCGTTGGCGTCCAGGCACTTGGAACCATTGGTGATCTGCTTGCCCGAGGTGTAGGACCAGCGCTGCGGTGCGCCGCCCCAGCAGTCGTAGAGCTGCACCTGCGTGCCGTTGGTGGTGGTGCCGTTGGGCACGTCCACGCACCGGCCGGACTGGCCACCCACGATCTCGACGTTGCTCTGCGGACCATCGGTGCCGCCGGACGAGGTGGCGTAGCCGGCCGCGACGATGTTCGCCTGGACATTGCTCTCGGTGGTGTCGCTCGGGTAGCCGGAGGTCATGACACCCTCGTAGAACGTGCCGGCCGAACCCTTGCTGTTGTCGCCGCCGATGCCGAGGATGATGGCGCCCTCTTTGTGCATGGGGTTGTAACCGGACACGTTCGGCCGGACTCCACTGTAGAAGGTGGACAGGCCGCCGGACTGGGCGTTGCCGCCGCGGATGGCCCACTGGTTGGCGCCGCCCTTGACCATGGCGGTGAGATAGCGGTAGTTCACCGTGGGGTCATTGGCGTTGTAGTGCTGATTGACCCCGGAGAACAGGCCGTTCTCCAGGTCGGCCATGATCCACGGGCCGTTGCCGGCGCCGTAGCCCCACACCTTGATGTTGCCGAAGTAGATGGCCTCCATGTGGCCGTTGCCGGTGTCGTTGCTACTGGTTTCGGCGTTGCCGTAGTCGAAGCAGCAGCCGCCGTTGTAATGCGTGCCGTCGAAGATGGCGTACATGCCCTCGGCGGCGTCGCCGGTGGCGATGCCGTTGGTGTGGTTGTTGCGGTAGCCGGTGCCGGGCGCGACGTAGACGCCATATGCCTTGTGGCCACCGACGATGGTGGGGGCGGCGGTGGCCACGGCCAGGTTGTCGGGGCCGCCGGCGGCGCCACCGCCGGGCGCCTGGGTGAGGTGGTTGCCGCGCCCGGACTGGTCATAGATGATCGTGATGAGGCAGGTGGCACCGGAGCAGAACGAGTCCTGCGCGGACGCGTCGGCGTAGCCGCCCGCGCTGAGCAAGCCGATGTCGCGGGTGGCGTTGTCCGATGAGCGCCGCACCTGGTACAGCGCGCCGCTGTAGCTGGCGTACAACGCGCGGGTGGTGCTGTGGGCCGCCACGCACGGGGTGCCTCCCGCGGCGTACAGGTCACACGGGCCCGACGTGGCCGCCTGGGCGGCGGTCGACGCCACGAGCGGGAGGGTCGTGCCGGCGACGACCGCGGCCACGAAGCTCAGGATCACGACGGCGCGGCGGGCGGACTTCGGTCTGATCTTCACGGGCACCTCCGTTTGGGGCGTGGTTCCGGAGCGTCGACCGCCGCCGGAATGAGAGCGCTAACATTCGCGCCAGGTACCGGTTCTGCCATGCCGGCGCCGAAAACACAAGGGCTCGGCCGCGCACAGGTCACGGCACCCTGAGAGCCGTCCAACCCATCCATGCTGGTCACAGTCGATGTCGGCCGGCCGCGGGTCGAACCGGCCAGGTCGGCGGCTTGCGAAACTTTCTGCGGGCGACACCTCGGACCGGCGGGCGAGCGGGTGATCGACGCCTGCCGCTTGACTGACGCCGCATTGCGGGCCACTCTGAAATCGCCCCCTCGAATCGATTCGAGTGAGCGCTCACACGCACGCGCGCCGCGATCGGCGAGGCCGCGGACAAACCGATGGACCGGGGTTACCCGCGTGCGGTCGACGTTCCGATGGCGCGCGGGCGCCGATGTAGGTCGGGTGGCCGGGCCGGTGGTGTCGGTGTGGCCGGCGTAGGCGCGGTCGGCGGCGGCGGGGTACTCGTAAGGCGCCTCGGCCGGGCGACGGTCGAGGACAGGTGCGGCGCTTGCGCTGCGGTCGTACTCTGCGGCGTCGTGAACTACACACCGTTGGGTATGGCATGTTTGACGGCATCGATGGGCCGGACGGCCGACGCGGAGGCGATGATGACGGCGGCGATCGATTCCGTCGTCGCCGAATATGGGCAGGGCGGTCCGGAATGGGCGTCGGCCCAGTCCGACTTCGGCGAACTGCTGTTCACCGCCGGCGCGGTGGAGCGGGCGATCGACTACTTCCGCCGAGCGGCGGAGGTGCCGGGGCGGGACGACGAAACGCGCAGGGACCAGCTGACGTACCGGACGAATGTGAGTCTTGCCCTGCGCCGCCTCGGCCGGCTCGACGAGGCGGAGGTGGAGCTGCGCAGGGGCCTCGAGGAGCGGCGCGCCTTCTATGGCCGTGAGCATCCGGGATACGCCTTCGGCCTGGAGCCCCTCGCCGGATTGCTGCTGGAGCGCGGTGACGCCCGCCAGGCCGCCACGGTCGCCGGCGAGGCGGTGGACATCCTCCGCCGCACCGAGCACCCTCGCCTCAAGGACGTGCTGGTGATGCGGGCGGTAGCTCTCCACAGAGCGGGCGAAGCGCCGTTCCCCGACTTCGACGAACTGCCGGACGAGACCGTCGAGGAGGTCGCGGAACTCATGATCGGCCAGAACCTTGACCCGGCACTTGTCTCGGCGTTGGCGGAAGCCCTCGGGGCGCGGCTCGGCCCCGATCACCGCGTCACGCTGGAGGCGAGCCGAACCCAGCCGCCTCTTTGTCACATCCGCGGTCGCGGGCCCACTACGACCGCGAACGAGCCGCCGGCAAACGCCATAACGCCGCCCTCATCTGCCTCGCCCGCCGCCGCTGCGACGTCCGCTTCGCGATGCTCCGAGACTGAGTGCCCTACCAGCCCCGCCCAGCTGCCGCTTGACCAAACCCATAGGGACACCCCCACTCGGCAGGTCACCGGGGCGGGCGAACACGCTTAGACAGCAGCCTGTCGACCGCCATCGGGAGCGTGTTCACCCGCCCCTCCGTGGGCCGGGGGCCTTGGATGCCATGACGCCCGCGGTGTTGACATGGGACCGGACCTCATCCGGCTGAATGCTCGGCACCCGATCGATCTCGATGAGGGCGTGGTCGCCCAGGGCGTTGCTGGGACGTCACTCCCGGGCCGGCGTCGGTCAGTCGCCCTAAGTATGCGCAACGGCGTACCTGCCAACCACCGCTGCTGGTGGCCGGCTGCATGCCTGCGGCCGGGACAGTGACCGGTACCGGGGCGGCCACCCGCACGCGAACCCGGATCGGCACCTTGCCCTCTTTCCGGCGGGTGGTCGTGTACGTGATGGCACCCGGGATCGCGCTGCCGTTGACCGTGATCAGTTCTTCGCCGTCCACGACGTTCGGCTTCCTCAGCTTCGGCACGCCTTCGACGCCGACGCTGTCCTGCACGAGCCCGTAGCCCGGCGGTCGACTGCATTGTCGAGTCCGACGTGGTTTGCAGCTGCTCGCCGCGACCGAGCTGACCTGCCGCCGGCCATGGCCTCCCGGTCATGGTCGGCGGCGACGAACGTCAGGCCGCGGTGCGCGTCCACTGCTGGTTGTTGCCGGTACCGCAGGTCCATTGCTGGATGTCGGCGCCGTCGCCGGTGCCGGACTGGTAGACATCGAGGCACTTGCCGCTGTGCCGGGCCACCAGGCGGAAGTAGCTGCCCTGGGCCTGCCACCGCCACTGCTGGTTCGTGCCGGTGCCGCAGGTGTACTGCACGATGTTCGCGCCGTCGGCGGTGGAGGCGGACGCTACGTCGAGACACTTGCCGCTGTTCTGGTTGACGATGCGGAAGTAGTCGCCGCCCGCGTCGTCGAAGCGCCACTTCTGGTTGGCGCCGCCCCACCAGGTCCACTGCTTGACCTCGGCGTTGTTGGCCGTGGACTGCCCCGAGACGTCGATGACCTTGCCGCTGTTGCGGTTGGTGACCCGGTAGTACGAGCCCGATGGTGGCGGCGTCGTGGGGCCGCCGCCGACGGTGTCACCCCACGCGTAGCGGACCTGGTCGGCGCCGGAGGTGTTGCGGACGGTCAGGTGGAGGTCGGTGCCGCTGCCGCTCAGCGCGAACATCGAGTACCAGTCGTGGTCGGGGCTGCTGGTCTTGCCGCCCAGAGCGGGCCAGTAGGTGCCGCCCATCTGGTTGTCCCGCATGACCTGGGCCATGGCGCGGATGTAGCGCACGAAGTTGTCCGTGCTGTTCGCGTCGCCGTAGTTGAGGCCGTTGTCCATGGGCGCGCCGAACTCGGTGGCGACCGCGCGCGCGGCGCAGTTGCCTAGGCGGGTCTGGATGTGGCCGCGGAACTCGTCGTAGGTCATCGCGCCGTAGAAGAACGCATAGTAGTGAAACGACAGCAGCGTGGCGTTGAAGCGGCTGTCATTGCAGACGTCCCGGAGGTCCTGGCTGAAGCCGGTGCCGCCGATGAGCACCCGGCCGGGCGCGGCGGAGGGGTGGGAGCTGAGCCAGTTGGCGGCCACGTCGCGCCACTCGGCCGAACTGTATCCGTGCGGCTCGTTCATCGGCTCGAAGTACACGTTGGCGTTGGAGCCGTACGTGCCCGTGACGGTGGACCACATCGAGTTCCACGCGCCGAGGTTCGTGATCCGGCCGCCCGAGGCGGAGGCGGCGTCCTCCCAGTAGGCGAGGATGACCTTGAACCCGCGCTCCGTGGCGGCGTCGATGGCTCCCCGGTAGGCGTTCCACCAGGTCGTGTTGGACACGGTGTAGGTGTTGACCGGCAGCCGGACGGTGTTGACCCCCATGGTGGCGGCCATGTCGTCGTAGAGAGCGTTGGCCTTGGCCCGCACGGTCGCGTTGCTGTCGGACTGGCTCAGGCCCTGCGGGACGAGCGGGTTCTTGTTGAAGTTGTCGCCGAGCACCGCCCAGTTCATGCCCCTGAACTGGGCGGTGGCGGCATGGGCAGACGGACCGGCCAGGACGACCGAAATGCCGGTGGCGACCAGCACCGTTACCGCGGCCAGCCCGGCGGCCCTCATCCGCGTGCCGATGCTCATGCGTTTCTCCTCTCAGCCGGTGGTCCGGGACCACTACCGGAGGCCGGCGCCGTGCCCGGGCCGGACCCCCGGACATTGAGGCGCCGCTCCCGCCGGCCCGGACGGTGCCCGCCTCGGACCGGAGGCCGTGAACCCCCGGCAACACGTTGATAATCCGGCTTGACCGGCCGCACCATCATTCGAACATATTCGTTCAAAATCATGCACAGACAAACAGCCGGCCACCCTCGCGACACCGGCCACCATCCGAACGACCGCCCAAGGCGGATTCGCGGGCTCTTCGCGAACGGGACGCCCGTTATGCGGGTCATGGCGCTGGGCCTATGAGCGGTGACCCGTCGTTGGCGGATGCGGCGTCCCTCGCGGAGGGAATCACCAAGCCGGGCACGCGCACCGAGCAGTTCGAGGCCCGACGCCTCGCCGAGCGGTTGTGGGAACGCTTCTCCGGTCCGGAACGAGCCATGCTGCGCACCGCTAGACGAGCAACACCGATCGCCAAGAGCAGCCGACGTGCCACGATGGCACGACGATCCTCGCCAAACCCGTTGGCTCCGGACGATGGACTCGCCCACCGCGCATCCCAACGTCCCGTGTCGACAGCCGCTGCGTGCCTCCAACGACGCTACGACCGGCACGGACGGGACAACGTCACCACCGCCTTTCGCGTGATTGCCGCTTCGTCACAAGGGCGGCCACTCGGACGGCCGGACGGACCTGGGCGGCGATCTTGGTTTCCACTGTGGCGCAACGCGCGCACACCATGGCCGGACAGTCACCGGTGGTCGGTGTGGGCTGCCGCGGGCGGCAATGCCGATCGATTGTGGTGGTCGCGACGCCAGCCGGCGTGCATCTCGCGCGGGGTGCGATCGACCCTCGACCCGGCGAGGATGCGGCGGATGGTGCTGGCGCCGACCCGATGGCCGAGACCGACGAGCTCGCCCTGGGTACGCCGCGGGTGTCCATCGGTAAACCGCCCGACCGTACGGGTCCGGCGCGACTATTCGGCAGTGGTAGGCATGCCCGTGGACGGGCGCCGGTGGAAGTTTCACGGCACCGGGCGTGCGGGTCGCCCGCAGACATTCACCGCCGTCTTGACGCGCCTCCCGGGAGAGAGCATCCTGGCGCAACGCGCGTCCGAATCGGTTCGCTTTTGTGCGATCCCGTCCAACCGTGAGTCGTCCTGTCGCACCCCGTCGATCGGTCCAGCTCCGATTGTTAGCGCTCACATAAGGCGCTCTCCGCACAAATGCCGCCCAGGCGTACGAAGGAGACACCCCATGACACTGCACAGACCGCGGTTGCGGCGACTCGCCGCGGCCGGTGCCGCACTCGGGCTGGCCGTCGCTGGCCTGGTCGGCGTCCAGCTCGGCACGGCGGCGCCGGCGAGCGCCGCGACCTCCCAGTTCCACGGCGTGAACTGGGCCGACCCCGACGACAACTTCATCACCCGACCCAACACCCCGGTCGGGTTGTCTACATCGGACAGTTATGCCACCGTCTACGCCAAGGCCACGAACGTCCTCAAGGGATTCAAGGGTCTGGGCGCCAACACCGTACGGTTCGGCATCAACACCTGGACGACCTCGTCGAGCTGGTGGAACAGCCTCGTCGGCGCCTACGACGCGGCTAACGCGCTCGGCATGAACGTCATCATCACGCCGTGGCTGCAGGGCGGCAAGATCAGCGACACCAACGCGTTCAACTCCATGTGGGACACCGTGGTCGCCAAATACGGCGGGAACAGCAACGTCTACTTCGACATGATGAACGAGCCGTACGGCTACAGCGCCAGCGATCTGACCAACACCGAAGCGGCCTGGGTCAACCGCTACTCCAGCATCCCCCGCAGCCGCATGATCCTGCCTGGCCAGTACTCCGACAACAACCTGTGCGCCGTCGGCGGCGACTCCCGGCTGTCCGGCACGCTGCTGTCGCTGCACATCTACAGCATGTTCGGCGACTCCCACTCCACCGAGTCGGGCTGGGTCAGCGACCTGCAGGGCAACCTCTGCGGCTACGGCAGCCGGGCCGTCATCACCGAGTTCGGCGTGCCGATGACCACCGGCGTGAACTACAACGGCCCCCGCGACGGCACCAACAACATCTCCTACCTGTACGCCGTCACGGACACCGCCCGCAGCCAGGGCATCGGCACCGTGTTGTGGACCGGGGTCAAGACGCTCAGCCAGACCCAGGGTCCCGGGCCGTGCGACAACGCCTCCTGCGCCATCACCACCGTCAACGGCAGCGGCACCAACCTCTCGCTGTCGCTGAACAACCAGTCCGGACTGGACCGGCTGCAGTACGGATGGAACCAGACCAACAACTCCGGCGGCAGCGGCGGCCCCGGCGGTGGCACCTCCTTCGCGCTGCGCGGCAACGGCTCGAACCGGTGTCTCGACGTGACCGGGCGCGCCACCGCCAACGGCACCGCCGTGGAGATCTGGGACTGCAACGGCGGCACCAACCAGCAGTGGACGCAGCTGTCCAACGGCGCGCTGCAGGTATACGGCAACAAGTGCCTCGACGTGCCCGGGCACGCCACCGCCACCGGCACCAAGGTGGAGATCTGGGACTGCAACGGCGGCGCCAACCAGCAGTGGACGCTCAACAGCGACGGCACCGTCGTCGGCCGCGAGTCCGGACTGTGCCTGGACGTGACCGGTTCCGGCACCGCCAACGGCACCGCGGTGCAGCTGTGGACCTGCTCTGGCGCGGCCAACCAGAAGTGGACACGCCAGTGAGGGCGGCATCGCGACGGCGCACCGTCGGTGTGTTCGCCGCCGCGGCCGCTCTCGTCGCCGCCGCCGTCGGCATCGTCGTGGGCGCCCCCGGCTCGGCCCTGCCGTCCGCGTACGCCGCGACGGCCGGGTGCGGTCACGCGCCCACCCTGGCCAGCGGCACGCACACGATCAGCAGCAGCGGCCAGAACCGCAGCTACATCTTGCGGGTCCCGGCGAACTACGACAGCAACCACGCGTACCGGCTGATCTTCGGTTTCCACTGGAACGGTGGCACGGCGAACGGCGTCGACTCCGGCGGCACCGACGGTTACAACTGGTCCTATTACGGGCTGCGGCGGCTGTCCGACAACGCCGGCAACGGCACCGTCTTCGTCGCGCCGCAGGGCCTCAACAACGGATGGGCGAACTCCGGCGGCCAGGACGTGACGTTCGTGGACGACATGCTCCGGCAGCTGGAGTCCGGCCTGTGCATCGACACGACCCTGGTGTTCTCCAGCGGATTCAGCTACGGCGGGGCGATGTCCTACGCGCTGGCCTGCGCGCGCCCGACGGTGTTCCGGGCGGTTGCGGTCTACTCGGGTGCCAACCTGAGCGGCTGCGCCGGTGGTACCCAACCGGTGGCGTACATCGGGATGCACGGGCTGCGCGACAACGTCCTCAACATCGCGTCGGGCCGCTCGCTGCGCGACACGTTCGTGCGCAACAACGGTTGCACCCCGCAGAACCCGCCGGAGCCGGCCAGCGGCAGCCTCACCCACGTCGTCACGGCCTACTCCGGATGCCGCGCCGGCTACCCGGTCGTGTGGGCCGCGTTCGACGGCGCCGGTCACGATCCCGGCCCGATCGACGGCTGCACCTGCGACGGCTGGATGACCTGGACCAAGGACCTGGTGTGGAGCTTCTTCACCCAGTTCGGCGGCGGACCGGCACCCAGCACGCCACCGGCCAGCAGCCCACCGCCGGGCGGCCAGCAGAGCGGCGCAATCGTCGGCAACCAGTCGGGCCGCTGTCTGGACATCCCCAACGCCGGCACCGCCAACGGCACCCAGGCCCAGCTGTACGACTGCAACGGCCAGACGAACCAGCATTTCACCTACACGGCCGGCAAGCAGTTGCAGGTGTACGGCAGCAAGTGCCTGGACGCGAACGGTCAGGGCACCAGCAACGGCACGGCGGTCATCATCTGGGACTGTAACGCCCAGGCCAACCAGCAGTGGAACGTCAACGGCAACGGCACCATCACCGGCGTGCAGTCCGGGCTGTGCCTCGACGCCAGCGGGGCCGGCACCGCCAACGGCACGAAGATCATCCTTTGGTCCTGTAACGGCCAGGCCAACCAGCGCTGGAGCCTTCGCTAGCACCCTGCCCGCATATGTTCACCGCCTCGCCGGTCCCCGGAGCGGTCCGGCCCGGCGACCTCCACGCCAGCCGGTAGTTGACGGTCGTGACCTCATGCCGGCTCCGACCTGACAGGAGATCGTTCAGATGGGCGCACAGCCACCCGCAGTCCAACGGTCGGGACGACCACTGAGGCGTACCGTCTCGCTGGCCGCGGTCGTTCTCGCCATGGTCTTGGGGATCGTCACTGTTCGGATCGCGTCAGCGGCGACAGCCGCCGCCCAGGACGCCACGATCGTGGGCGGCCAGTCCGGGCGCTGCCTGGACGTGCCGAACTCCACAACCACCAACGGCACCCAGGTCCAGTTGTTCGACTGTGGCAGCGCGACCGGACAGCGCTGGACGTATTCCGCGAGCAAGCAGCTGACCGTGTACAACGGGAGCAAGTGCCTGGACGCGAACGGGCGGGGCACGTCCAACGGGACCCAGGTGATCATCTGGGACTGCAACGGCCAGACGAACCAGCAGTGGAACTTCAACTCGAACGGAACGATCACCGGGGTGCAGTCCGGGCTGTGCGTGGATGCGTACGGTGCCGGCACGGCCAACGGTACAAAGATCATTCTGTGGTCCTGCAACGGTCAGGGCAACCAGCAGTGGATCGTCTCCGGTGGATCGACGCCCCCACCGTCGAGCAGCCCGCCGGTGAGCAGCAGCCCGCCGCCGCCCGGGAGCCGGCCGTGTGATCTCTATGCGGCCGGCGGAACCCCGTGCATCGCGGCGCACAGCACCACCCGGGCGTTGTTCGCCGCGTACAACGGGCCGCTGTACCAGGTGCAGCGCGCGTCCGACAAGCAGTACCTGGACGTCGGGGTGCAGTCTGCCGGTGGCGTGACCAATGCCGTCGCACAGGACACGTTCTGCGCGAACAGCGCCTGCACGATCACGAAGATCTACGACCAGACGGCCAACCACAACGATCTGCCCGTCTCTTGGGGTGGCCTGTGGAAGGGTCCGGGGCCGAACGGCGCCGACGTGCCTGCGGACGCCAAGGCGCTGCCGGTGACCGTCGGTGGTCAAAAGGCGTACGGCGTCAAGGTCACCTCCGGCGTGGGGTACCGGATCGACAACGCGAAGAATGCGCCGACCGGGTCCCAGCCTGAGGGCATCTACATGGTCACCTCATCGAACTACGTGAACGACCAGTGCTGCTTCGACTACGGCAGCGGCGAGAACTCGCACACTGACACGGGCAACGCGACGATGAACGCGATCGAATGGGGTACCGCGTGCTGGTTCGGCACCTGGGCGAACAACCCGTGCGTTGGCACCGGCCCGTGGGTGGAGGCCGATCTCGAGAACGGCATGTACCACACCAACACCGGCTCCAACAAAGACCCGAACAACTCCGGCGTGCACTTCCCGTTCGTGTCCGCATGGGAGAAGAACAACGGCACCAGCAACTTCACCCTCAAGTACGGCAATGCCACCAGCGGTGGGTTGACCCGGCCATACTCCGGCCCTCTGCCCAACGGGTACTCGCCGATGAAGCTGGACAGTTCCATCCTGCTGGGTACCGGCGGGGACAACAGTCACGCCGGTATCGGCGAGTTCTTCGAGGGCGCGGTCACGGCCGGCTACCCGAACGACACGACCGAGGACGCCGTACAGGCGAGCATCGTCGCCGCCGGATACCACTGACACCGACCGGAACGGCGGCCTGATCGGGGCACCGTCCTCCCGCTCCGGAGGACGGTGCCAGGGTCCCGCGCTCCTCGCACGCAACGACTTTCTTCATGAATTCGATCGGGTTGATGGCGCCGTTCTTGCTGTGGTCGCTGTTGATGTGGATCTCGTAGTGCACGTGGGGTCCGGAGGAGTGGCCGGTGGAGCCACTGATCCCGATCGGCTGCCCGGCCGCCACAGTCAGCCCGGCGGTGACCTTGGATTTCTCCCGCATGTGGCAGTAGCGGGTCATGATCCCGCCGGCGTGCTGCAGTACCGCAGCAAGCGCGACCTGACGGCGGTGTGCCGCCCACCATCGGTGCGGCAGGTGACCAGCTAACAAGTCCTAACAGAATGATCTAGGGACTTCCGTCCTTTGTGGACGATGATCTATAGTGTCGACCGTGCGGAAGGGCGAGCAGCCACCATGGATGGTGCCGGACGGGTTGTGGGAGCGGATCGAGCCGCTGTTGCCCCGGCACCCGCGGCGGTTGCGTAACCCCGGGCGGAAACGGGTGCCGGACCGGCAGGTGCTGTGCGGGATTCTGTTCGTGCTGTACACGGCGATCCCGTGGGAGTTCCTGCCGCAGGAGTTGGGCTTCGGGTCTGGGATGACCTGCTGGCGGCGGCTGGCCGAGTGGCACGAGGCCGGGGTCTGGCAACGTCTGCACGAGCTCCTGCTGGCCGAGCTACGCGCCGCGGACAAGCTCGACTGGTCCAAGGCGGTGATCGACGGCTCGCATGTGCGGGCCCTGAAGGGCGGCCCAAAACCGGACCGAGCCCGGTCGACCGCGCCAAGACCGGCTCGAAACACCACGTCATCACCGACGGCGCGGGCATCCCACTCGCCGTCAGCCTGACCGGCGGCAACCGCCACGACGTCACGCAGCTCCTGCCGTTGATCGACGCCATCCCGCCGATACGTGGCAAACGCGGCCGGCCCCGCCGACGCCCCGACAGCCTGTACGCCGACCGGGCCTACGACTTCGACATCTACCGCGACCGGGTCCGCGATCAGGGCATCACCCCCTACTTCGCCCGCCGCGGCGTCGAGCACGGCTCCGGGCTGGGCGTTCACCGCTGGGTGGTCGAGCAGACGGTCGCGCTGCTGCACTGGTTCCGCCGCCTCCGCATCCGCTGGGAGATCCGCGACGACATCCACGAAGCGTTCATGAGCCTCGCCTGCTCCATCATCTGCTACCGCCGACTCATCAAGTGATCATTCTGTTAGGACTTGTAAATCTGCCGGCGGCCTGACGACCTCGCCGACCGCGACACCGAGCAGCTGCAGGCGATCTTCGGGCGTTGTCCGGAACTGCGTGCCGCAGCCGAGTTGGTGCGGTCGTTCGCCGAGATGCTCACCCGCCTGCGCGGGCAGCGGCTCGGCGCTTGGATCACCACAGGGAAGCAGCGGCACTGCCCGGCATCACGAAGTTCGCCAAGGGCGTCACCGCCGACCTCGACGCCGTGACCGCCGGGCTTACCCTGCCCCTCTACGTTTCCTACGAATCCAACTGGGTCTGCACCCCGGTGGTGCCCAGACGATTGGCGAGCAGGAGCACTTCGGCTCGGGTACCTTTACGCCGCCGGACGGGGCGCACTGCGGCCGGGTCCGCTGGCACCGCTTTGCCGGCGAACCATTCCGACAGCGACTGCGGAGTCAAGACCACGGGCGGCCGCTGCTGGCTGGCCTGATACACGAGCTGGCCGTAGGTCGGGGAGCTGGCTGCGGAACGCAGGGCGCGCAGTTCGGCGGCGAACTCCTCCGGCACCGATCGTTCCGTCATCGCGTGCCCTGCCCGGATCGGTTGTGCCCTCCGGTCCGGATCAGGACCGGACACCTCCTCACAGGCCGTGGCCTACGCATACCCGGACGGTAGCCGATGGCTGCTTGCTACAAACCCCTCGGACCGGCAGACCGGAGGGCACCGAACGACCGACGAGGAGTCCCCTTCGATGCCGACACTCTCCGGACTGATCCACGACGGCGCCGTCCTCACCGGCGCCGCTAGTACCCTGTACACGCTCATCGTCACCACCGCAGCGCTGACCGCGCTGCTCGCCCGCACCCCGGCCCGCCGCCGCGACGCCCAACAGGTCCTCAAGATCCTGCTCCGCCGCCGGGACGGGAATCACGACCATCGAACCTGATGTTCCCCGCGCCGCCCGGCTTCCACGAATGCGCCGTGCCCGACCCGATGCCGGTCGCGGTGGCGACGTTGGGCAGCACGACCGCACGGGCGCGGCCAGCGGCGTAGGTGTGCGGGGCGGCGCCAGTGTCGTGGAGCCGCCTGCTCGACGAACTCACCATCGATGATCATCGCCGTCGAGTCGCAAGATCGACCCTACCCGATGGACGACGCAGTGCTCACACATTGTCGCCCTGGCTTTCCCTTCTGTCCCTCGTGTCCCTGGAATGGCCATTTACCAACATAGATGCCGGGGACACTTTGATCGCGACTGTCCCTGAACCTCAGGAGGGACGGCTGAAACAGAGGGGGTGGGAGCCGCGTCGCGCCCCCTCTGTTCCAGCCGTGGCCGCCATCGTCCAGATCAACACGCGCCGTGCGGAGGATGCACGGAGGCATCGCCCCGACATGCCGGACTCATCGCTGGTCACGCCCAGTTAGACGCATGGGCTGCAGATCCGTCATCAGGCCCGTCCATCGCCTCACGCGCAGCGGCGAGGCCATCGCGGACGGCGGCCGTGTCGGGGTGGTCGTTGCCGAGCACCCGCCGGCGGTCGGGGAGCAGCTGCTCGAACGCCGCGACCGCCTCAGTGACATGACCCGCATCCCGGTAGGCGCCGGCCAGGTTGTTGCGGGCGGCCAGGGTGTCGGGGTGGTCCTCGCCGAATACCCGCCCGCAGTCGGTGAGCAGCTGCTCGAACGCCGCAACCGCCTCGGCGATTTGACCTTGGGATTCGCGGTAGGTTGCCGCGCGGTCGCCGATGTACAACGCGGCAGCGTTGTCGTGGGCGCGGGGCAGGTGGGCCAGCACCGTATCGATGTGCGGCAGCAGTTCGTTCCACCGGGGCCAGCCGGCGACGTTGTGGGACGGATCGTCCGGCAACGCTGCGTAAAGTAGCCGCACGGCTTCGTCCAGGCCGTCCGGTGTTGTCTCGGCGCGGGTAACGGCTTGGACCAGCCGGTGCACGCTCACGGTCCCGTCGCTGCGGCCGATCATGCTGTACGACACCAGCAGGGCAAGCGCGTCGCCGAGGTCGGTGGGGTTGTCGGCCAGTGGTAGCAGCACGTCGTCGGGCAGCGCCTCCGGCGCCAGCCACCCCAGCACTCGCATCACCCGGTCCGCCAGCGCCGACCTGGCCCGGACCGTGTTCATGGTGACGTTCATGGTGACCTGCCAGACCGACGCAACGGTGGGCTGCGCGGCGCCACCCTCCCCACCCTCGGCCGCGTACCGGGCGAACTGCGAGGCCAGCAGCGCCCGATACTCGTCGCAGCCCAGCCCCTCATGCTGGCTGATGTACGCCCCTGCCTGCTCCAAGGCCAGCGGAAGATCACCCAGGTCGGCGGCGAGCCGATCCGCCGCCGCAGCATCCGGCAGCCCGGTCAGCTCCGTGAGTAGTGTGACGCTGGCAGCCCGATCCAGCACGCCGAGGCGCAGCGGGGACAACCGCAGCCGGGCCCACCGCGCCCGGCCCAGATCACGGCGGGTCGTCACCACCACGTGACCCCGCCCCATCACCTGCCCCAGCAAGCTGGCGATGTCCTCGACCCGCTCGACGTTGTCCAGCACCAGCAGCCAGCCCCGGTTCGACTGCAACCAGCCCACCGCCCAAGCCTGCGCATCGGCCAGCGTCGCCACCGGATGCAGCCGACGGGTCAGCGCCGCCAAACCGAGGCCGACATTCTCTACGGTGTCCGCGGTCACCCACCACACCAGCCGATACCGGCCGGCGTACTCCCGCGCGTAGTGCAGCACCAGCTCCGTCTTGCCGATACCGCCCAGACCGTGCACCGCCGCCTGCCCAACCACCACCCCACCCTCATCACCGGACAGCAGGCCGGCCATAGGTGGGCGGCGTTGCCGGATAGCTCGCCGAGAGCTGTGCCCAACGTCGCCCGGTTCTGGGCTGCGAGATTGGGCTGGATCAGCGGGCATGCGAGCTCCTCCACGGCGCGGATCGACTCGTTGAATACCTTGTCCGGGTCGGGATCGCGGCCGTACGCGGCCTGCCAGGCGGTTCGAAGGTGCTCGGCCGCCTGCGCGGGAGCTGCTCGCGCGCTTTCGCTGACGGCCGCGGTCACGGTTGCGTCGATGCGGCGCTCCAGGCCGAGCCGGCCGTCCGTCTGCTTCGCCACCCTCCAGACAGAGTTCGCGGCGGTCAGGATGTCGGCGAGCGGCCACGGGCTCCCCCCATCCGACCCGACCCACGATCGCATCCCCAGGGTTGCGTCGACGGCGTCCAGGATCAGCTCCGGCGGAAGCTGCCACGGCGGGACATCGACGCCGAGGCGCAGCATGATCTGCCGGACCTCCGAGCCGTAGTCGGCGCTGGGCCGCACGACCCGATCGGGTGCAACCCCCACGAGGACCTGCTGGAGCCAGCCCTGCAACGCGTGGTGCAGCTGCGGGGAGACGCCCTCCGCCGGCTCAGCCGGCGCCAGCCCAGCGAGGCGACGGCTCAACGGTGCCCGGTCAGCACTACTCACGGCGCGGAAGCCTACGCGCACGCGGCCAGCAATTCATGGGTGTGATTCCCTTATCCGCCGATGTTGGCCGGCGGGCCCGCGTACGTCTTGACGATGTTCGGTACGTCGGCGGCCGCATCGAGGGTAGAAGCCGTGCGGGTCGAACGCCGAGCCGGACGTGTCGCTCCTGCCGGTGCAGCTCACGAGGATGCTCCCGCTCTGCTTCAGCTGCGCGGTGCTGTCCGGGTAGTACGGGTTGTTGACGTGGTCGAGGTAGCTGTTCTCCAGCACCATCTTGGTCGAGCCGCGGGAGTAGTTGCCGTAGCTGGTGATGTTCTGCAGGTAGTTGTTGTACAAGTGCGCGTAGGCGAGGTTGTCGGCGCCGGGGGTTGCGCTGGGTGGTGTCGTGGATCCAGTTGTGGTGGATCGTGGCGCGGGCCGTGACGTTGTCGGTCCAGCCGATGCCGAAGGTCTTGTTGTGGTTGCCCATCACGTTCCAGGACACGGTGAGGTAGCTGGTGTCCTTGCGGGAGTCGATGTAGCCGTCGTTGATGTTCGTGAACGTGTCGTGGTCGATCCACACGTGATCGGCTTTGTCCATCTGGATGCCGTCGTAGTCGAAGTCCTTGTCGTCGGGGTCGTCCGACGCGACGGCGGTGTCCCCGATCGTCAGGTTGCAGATGATGACGTTGTGCACGCCGGCGCCGAGGAAGAAGCCGCCGTTCTTGATCCGGCCGGACTTGCCAGCGCCGATGATCGTCTTGTTCGACGTCACCGGGATCTCGTAGCCGTAGGTCGGCACCGGGATGGTCGTGCCGACCTTGATGACGTACGCCGAGCTCGACGTGGCGTACTTGAGCAGGTCCGCGTACGTGGTGACGGTGACCGTCGACCGCCTCGCGCCGCCCGTGGTGCCGCCGGTGGAGGCGAACCCGTCGGCCGTGTTCGACCAGGTGCGGCCGCTGCCGCCGATGGTCGGCCCGGAGGTGGCGCCGGACGTCCCGGCCTTGCGCGGCGCGCACGAGCGAGATCGTGTCGTGGACCGGCACGGTCTCACCCTGCGTCACCGTGGTTTCCCTTCACGCTGAGGAAGCTCTAGCGGTGGTTTCCGTCGGCGAGGTGGTGGGCCAGGGCGTACCGCGTGGCCGCGCTGCGGTTGGCGACGCCGATCTTGCGGTAGACGGCGCGCAGGTGCGCGGCCACGGTGCGCTCGCTGACGTGCAGCCGCCGGGCCATCTGCGCGTTGGTGAGGCCCTCGGCGAGGACGCGAAGCACCGCAACCTCCCGCTCGGTGAGCCCGGCGACGGCCGGGACGCGCTTGAGGGCCGAGTGCGACACGATCAGCCGGCCCGGGTCCCGGCAGCGGCTGAGGATGCGCCGGGCTTCGGTGCGCAGGCTGGAGGCGTCCTCCGGGCGGCCGAGCCGCTCGTGGGTCTCGGCCAGGGCGTCGAGCACCTCCGCCTGTTCGATCCGGTACGGGCCGCGCCTGACCAGTTCCAGCGCCCGAAGCAGGCGCGGCTCGGCGGCTTCGGGCCGGCCGTCGGCCAGGTCGAGACGGCCGCCGACGAAGTGCCGCGCGTACGTCAGGCAGTGCTCGTCGAGCTTCTGCCACCGCTCGTCGCGCTCGACCCGGCCGGTCCACTCGCGCGCCGGCTCGAGCTCGCCGCGGGCGTAGTAGACGCGGGCGATGCCGCCCATCGAGTGCACCGCGAGCAGGTGGTCGCCGGACGCCTCGGCCCGGGCCAGGCACCGGCGGAACGCGTGCAGGGCCGCATCGTCGTCATCGAGGCGCATGTCCGCGCAGGCGGCGTGGGAGAGGGCGGCGCCGTACCACACGTCGTCGCGGCCGATCTTCTCGAGCGCGTCGCGGGACAGCCGGCACGCCGCGCCGGTGTCGCCGTCGCAGTAGGCGTGGATCTGGCGTACCAGCGCGGTCTTCGCCTCGACCGAGCCGCGCAACCGCGGATCGTCCCCCGCCGCGCCGGCCGCCTCCTCCAGCCAGCCGAGCGCGTCATCGAGGTCGCTGTTGAACAAAGCGGCCATGGCCCGCGCGACGAGCAACTCGCCGTCGGCGTGCAGGATCGAGTCGCGGATGGCCTCGAACCAGCCGACCACCGTCGAGACGCGCCCGGAGCTGGCGACGCGGAAGTAGTCGTCGCAGATCAGCCGTCTGGTCATGCCCGAGTCACCGGCCGCGACCGCGTGCCGGACTGCGTCGGTGTGCATCCCGACGTCCTGGAACCACTCCGCGGCCCGCCGGTGCAGGGCGGGAACCAGTTCCGGCTCGGTCCGGTCCAGCTCGCGCCGCAGGATGTCGCGCAGCAGGCGCTCGAAGCGAAACCACGTGCCGCGGTTGTCCAGGGCGACGAGGAACAGCTGGTCGCACTCGGCCCGGAGCAGTTGCCCGGCGGCGTCGCCGCTGCCGGTGAGGTGGTCGCACAGCGGAGCGCAGATCCGCTCGAGGATCGAGGTGCGGCGCAGGAAGGTACGCGTCGCGGCGGGCTCGCGGTCGAGCAGCTCGGACATCAGGTAGTCGGCGATGTGGCGGTCCGTGCCCGAGAACGACGCGATGTGCTCGTGGACGTCGTCGCGCCCGCGCAGCGACAGCGCGGCGAGGTGGATGCCGGCGCACCAGCCCTCGGTGCGGTCGTAGAGCAGGTCGACATCGGCGTCCGGCAGCGGGGCGCCCATCTCCCGGGCCAGCAGCCCGGCGGCCTCGGCGCGGGTGAGGCGCATGTCCTTGGGGCCGAGCTCCTGCAACAGGTTGCGGCCGCGCAGCCGGCCGATCCGCCATTCGGCGGGCGGCCGGTGGCGACTGCTGACGATGAGGCTGAGGGTGGGCGGCAGGTGCTGGACGAGGAAGCCGACTGTGCGGTGGATGCGCGGGTCGGTGATCACGTCGTAGTCGTCGATGACCAGCGCGACCGGGTGCGAGAGGGTGGTCAGATCGTTGATCAGCGCCGGCAGCACGTCGTCGAGAACGGTCGTGCCCGGCGCGGCGAGCACCCGGGCTGCGCGCCCGGCCGCCTCGCCGGCCGCGTCCACCAGCGCGGCGAGCACGTACGCCCAGAAGGACAGCACCGAGTTGTCCGCCGGGTCGGCCATGTACCAGCCCCACGGCGCCGGGGCGACGACGGTCCGCGTCAGCAGCGCCAGCAGGGTCGTCTTGCCGCAGCCGACGGGCGCCCCGACGAAGGTGAGCCGGCCGGGGCCGGCGCCGGCCGCCACCCGGCCCACGAGCTCCGGTCGTTCCAGGCAGCCCGGCCACAGCCGCGGCGCCACGAGCTTGTTGCGCAGCAGCGGGGCGTACGTCCCCGGCACGGGCGGCGACCCGGCCAGGGCCTCCCGATGGTCCAGCACAAATACCAGGTACCCGGCCCGGCGCCGGGTAGGCGTTACCGCCTACATGTGCGGGCGAAACGTTCGGCAGTTGTGCCGATGGTGGCCCCCGGGCGCGCCCGTAGCTTCGAGTGCAGTACCTGACCGCTCAACGACGAGAAGCAGGAGACACTCGGATGCGAGTCCTGATGATCGCGCCGCCGGGCGCCGGCAAGGGCACCCAGGGAGCGCTGATCGCCAAGCACTTCTCCATCCCCCACATCGCCTCGGGCGACATCCTTCGCGACCACGTGGCTCGCGACACCGACATCGGCCGGGCCGCCGCCGGCTACCTGGACCGCGGCGAGCTGGTGCCCGACGGGCTGCTGTACGACGCGCTCCGGCGGGTCATGGCGGCCCACGGCCACTACGTTCTGGACGGGATGCCCCGCACCGTCGAACAGGCCCGCGAACTGCGCCGGCTGGCCTCCGAGGCCGGCCCGGAGGCCGGCCCGGACGCTCACGTGGTACTGCACCTGCGCGCCGACGACGAAGAGGTGACCCGGCGCCTACTGGCCCGCGGTGCGCACAGCCGCCGTTCCGACGACACCGAGCCCGTCATCCGAGAGCGGCTGCATCGGTACCACCGGATGACCGCGCCGGTGACCGCCTGGTACAAGTTGCGCGGCATCCTGCTCTCCGTGGACGCGATGCGCCCCGCCCACCTGGTCGGCCGCGAGATCATCGCCGCGCTGGAGGCGCTGCACCCGGCGCCGAAGCTCGCCGTCGATTGAGACAGCGATCCTGACCGGCCGGCGCCGGCCCCGGGGACGGTCCCGGGCGCCGGCGTCGGCGTCCGGTTCACTCCGGCAGGGCGGCGTCCGAACTGGCGGCGTGGCGCGGGATGAACAGCGCCAGCAGGGCGCCCACGACCGCGGCGCCGGCGCAGATGGCGAACAGGGTCACGCAGCGCCCGCTGCCCGCCGTTCGCCACCCTGCCCGCCTACTCCGCTGCGATGCGCCACAGCGATGGGATCTGGCCCCAAATCCGGGGAGTCGTGACGCAGCGCAACGGCCGGTCATGATCTCGCAGTGATCGATGCGAAGCTGATCGAAGTCTTGTTCCCAGGGCTGGCGGCAGTGCGGGTGGTAGCCGTTGTCGAGGACGGCGGCGTGGTGTGGGTCGACGCCCAGGCCAAGGCCCACTCGGGGAACTGCCCAGCGTGCGGAAAGGCGGCCGGCCGGGTCCATGACAGGTATGTGCGGCGGTTGCTGATCTCGCGGTCGGCGGCCGGTCGGTCGTGGTCCGGCTGCTGGTACGCCGGTTCTTGTGCATGATCGTGGCCTGTGCCCGGCGGACGTTCGTCGAGCAGGTACCGGGGCTCACCATCCGGTATGGGCGGATGAGCGTTCTGCTGCGTGGAGTGCTGGAGACAATCGCACGCGCGTTGGCGGGTCGGCCCGGCGCACGGTTGGCGGCGCGGACAGCGATCAAGACCAGTAGATCAACGCTGCTGCGGTTGCTGCGGGCGGTACCTGTGCCCCAGGTCAGGGCCGGCCAACGGGTGTTAGGCGTCGACGACTTCGCGATCCGCCGCGGCGCGACGTACGCAACAATCCTGCTGGACATGGACACGCATCGGCCGATTGACGTGCTGGAAGGCCGTGGTGCTGATACGTTCGCCGACTGGCTGCGTCATCCAGGGGCGGAGATCATCTGCCGGGACCGTGGCGGCAACTACGCCGAGGGCGCCAGGTCGGCAGCTCCAGCGGTGAGGCGCACGTCAGTCTCCACGTAGCAAGGTTATACATCTGACAGGCGTGCTTCGAGCCGACCATCAAGGCCATCAAGCTGACCACCTCGAGCTCGCGCCATCCACAACAAGCTTCTGCGCGAGCGCCCAGAAGCTGGCGCGACCCTTCTCGTCCGCGACGACAACACCGCCGCCCAGATCGCATACGCAAAATGGGCTGGACCACGTTCGGCAAGCTCCAGCCGTATCCCGACTCGCCGAACTGCGACGCGTTACTGCTACCCCTCAGCCCGCAGGCTAGCCCGTCGCGAGAGGCCGCGCCTGGCCGGTCGCCCTCCGCGCTGTCGCGCTGTGCGCCGCTCGCCGCGCGCTACGAGGTGGAGATCCACCGGAAGGCGGACTACAGCAGCGACAGCATCGGCTTCAGCCAGCCGGCCGAACGTCCATCCGTGCACCTTCGGCGTTGAAAGCCTGACCTCGTCGCTGGGGACCGACTTACCGACGGCCACGACACCCGTCCCGTTCCAGATCAGCCTCGCCATCGCCCGCCATCGCTGCGAGCAGCCAGGCTTCCAACGCCTGCAGCGCCCGTCTGCGGAGCTTCACCGTTACCGACTTCGACTCTGCGGGTGCCGAGAAACCCCATCCATGGGTTGTGACCTGCCGGTTCTCGGATATGGCTGAAGTCTGCGAGACGGGGTAGGCCAGGATGGTCCATCGTGCTGCTGCGACTGCCCTACCTGGCGCTCACGAGCGTGTTCACCCTCATACGGCTCACACCAATGACCGATTCGGACAAGAACGTCGAGATTCTGGCGCTACGCCACCAGCTCGCCATCCTGCAGCGCCAGATCGACAAGCCCCGCCTCACCCCGCCCGACCGGGCGTTCCTCGCCACCCTCCTCCACCGGCTACCCGGGCCGAAGCTGCGTCAGTTGCACCTGATCGTCTCCCCCGACACCGTCCTGCGCTGGCACCGCGACCTGCTCCGACGTCACCACGCCAAACAATCCCGGCCGAAACAGCCAGGACGGCCACCCACCATCCGCAGCATCCAGACCCTCGTCCTGCGCCTGGCCCGCGAGCACCCGAGCTGGGCTACCGGCGAGTCCACGGCGAACTGGCCGGCCTCGGCATCAAGGTCGCCGCCTTCACGCCGGCTCGACCGCGAGCTACGTACGCGCATCCATCTTCGAGGTCACGGCCGCGGTGGCCGCCATGACCGGCGAGCAGCACCCGCTCGCCACGTAGCGACCAGGCTGGTGGCGGCCGGGTACGCCGGTCGCCACCAGCCGTCGCCCCGACGGCGTCGCACGCGATGACACGTCCCCGCCTTGCTACAGACCCCGCACGATGAAGAAACCGACGAGCAGCTGCGCGCCGAGCAGCCGCCCCGTGGTGCGGTAGCCGGTGATGCGGACGTCGACCGGCGTGGCGCCCGGTAGTACGCCTTGTGGTCGTCGACGGTGACCGCGACCGTGACCGTGACCGGGTCGAACCCGGCCCCGCGGGCGGTGATGTCGCGCAGGCCCGTGCCCGCCAATACCCGGTCGAACACCTTCACGGCCTGCGTCCCGAGCGAGCCGGCGAAGACGGCGTCGCCACCGGCGGCGTTGGTCCCGGCGACCCGGCCCTGTTTATGGGCGGTGCTGCCGAGGGGCAGGTAGACGTCCTTGTCGAGGAGGCGGTGGTAGGTGTGGACGCAGTCGCCGGCCGCGTAGACGTCGGGCAGGTTGGTGCGCATGCCGCGATCGCGCCCCGCACGCCGAGCGTGGCGCCGGCGTTGGCGGCGAGCTCGATGTCGGGCCGGACCCCGGTGACGACGAGGACGAGGTCGCCGTGGTGGTCGCCGCGATCGGTGCCGACGACAAGCCCGGTCGCGGCCCGCCCGACCGTGAGGACTGTGGTGCCGGTGTGCACGGCGACCCCGCGCTCGCGCAGATGCTCGGCCAGAGGTTCGGCGAGCTGCGGGTCGACGGTCGGCATGACCTGGCTGACCTGTTCCAGGAGGGTGACGGTGAGGCCGCGGGTGGTCAGGGCTTCGGCCATCTCGAGGCCGATGTAGCCGGCCCCGACGATGACCGCGGTGGCGGCCTGGCGGGTGGTGATGGTGTGCAGCCTTCGTGCCCACCGAGCTCACCGTCGAGTACTTCCGCCTCGCCATGTTCGGCATCGACGTCGCCACCAACGCCGATGTGACCGGCGACCGCGTCTCCACCCAACGGATCCGCCAGGCGTAAACGGCCGCGAGGCCATACCAGACCTCCGACTCGAACCGGCGCGAGCGACGAGCCGGTACCGCACGCCACCGTTACGCAGCATCGCCAACGGCGAGCATGGTCAATACCATCGCGGCTACGACGCCGCAGCCGACCAGCCGGTCCTCGACTTCGCCGTCGAGGTGGGCCTCGACCCCGACAGCGCCGCCGAGGCGCTACGCAGCCGCCGATACCGGGCCCGTGTGGCGGCCGACCAGCGTGAGGCACAGCGCCTCGGCGCCCACGGCGCGCCGTTCCTCGTGCTCGACGGCCGCTACGCCATCCCCGGCGCTGTCGGCGCCGATGACCTGCTCTCGGCCAGCGCCAAGGCGTGGGACGAAAGCCACCCGTGCCGCGGCCGCTGCGGGTCGTCGCCGGTGTCGATGGGCACCGCCTGACGACCCGCCACACCCGCTGCTGTGCCCGCCCTGCCTCTGGTGGGTTGAGGATGGTCAGCCGTCGGCGCCGCCGGCGAGGAGCTGGTCGCCCAGCGCCGTCCGGGAGAACAGGACGTGCCGCCCTTCCCGGCGCGAGGCCAGGATTCGAGCGGCGCGTAACGCGTGCAGGTGGACGTTGAGTGTCGGTGCCGAGAGGCTGAGCTGCGCGGACATCTGGGTGGTCGACATGGGCAGGTCGAGCTGCGCCAGAAGGGCTGCTCTGGTACGTCCGAGGATGTCGGCCAGTGCCGAACGGTGCGGTGTCGGGTGCTGCTCCCACAGCCGGCCGAGCCCGCGGGGTGAGTAGGAGACGGTCGGCACGCTCGGATGGGCGGTGAGCACGATGACGTCCGGCCAGGCGAATGCGCAGGGGACGAGCAGCAGGCCGCGGCCGGCTAGGTCGGCATGGCCCTCGTAGTACTTCACCACCCGCAACGTGTCGCGGTCGAAGCTGACCGACGGGTGCAGCGTGCGGAACAGTTGGTTCGCTCCGCCGTCCGCAAGCTCTTCGAGCCGGTGCGCAAGGTCGGCGCGGAGCAGGGCGTGGATGCGCGGCCAGAACGGCGCTATCGCGGCGCCCCAGTAGCGGTCGAGCTCGCGCACGATGGCGGTGAGGCTCTCGGCGGGTGCGTCGGCGAGCCGGTGCAGCAGCCGGATCCGCGCGGCGCGGCCGGGGCCTTGCTGGGCGACGTGGTGCCCGGCGAGATGCCGTAATTGCCTGGCCACCTCGGCCGGGTCCCCGGCGGCGACCTGCGCCAGGGCGGTGGCGAACCCAACCGAACGGCGGTGCGGTGAGGGCACCAGAAAGTCGGGGATGTAGCCCGCCGGGCGCACCAGCGCCGTCAGCAGGTCCATGTCCACCTCGGCCAGGCGCCGCTCGACCCGGCGGCGCCAGGGCGTGTGCAGCTGTGCGCCGGTGTCGGGCCCGGTCAGTGCTCGCAGACTCATCACCGTCTCCCACAACGGCGACGAGGCGAACCTGATCCGGCTGAGGTCCTCAGCCACGAAGTGCAGGTGGAGCACAGTGACAGATTAGGCCATGGCCGAATCGTGGCGACGCTGCGCCGGCCGCTGCGATCCTGATCAGGTGCTGATCCGGCCGCCCGGCCGGGTCCCTGCCGCACCCATGGAGGAGTACTCCGATGTCTGTCAATCCTTGGTCCGACGGCACGGGCTACCGTCGCGCCGCACAGGAACAGTTGCTCGAGGCATATGCCCGCCTCCACCGGTACGGGCCGGAGTTCGGCGGCGACGAGGAAGGCAACCACGGCCTGACGAACCACGGGCCGATGGCGGTCGAGGTGCTGCTTCGCCGCGGTCTCGACGTCGACGTTGAGCGCTGGCTCGACCGCTACGTCGGCCGCCTCGCCGAACTGCCCCGCGCTTGCAACCCGATCGCCGCGGACACCTGGACGCTCGCGCTCGGCGACCACCACCGGCTTCCCGACTGGGCGGTGTGGTTCAGCGGCCAGCTCCGCAACCGGCCGTGGACCGACGTCCTGACCGAATGGTGGCCGAGGTTGTTGCCGGGAATCGTGGCCGGCTCCACCCACGGCGTCATCCGGGTCGGACACGCCGTCCGCGCCCTGCGCTCCGCCGGTACACCGGACGCTCCCGCGCCGGCTCTCGAGGAACTGGCCCACGGCCTGGCTTTCTGGGCCGCGCGGTACCGGTCGCTCCCCGGATTCAGCCGGCCTGCCGGCCGGCTGACCGTGAACGACGCGCTCGACGGCGTTGCGCGCATCGAGACCCAGAGCGGCCTGATCGCCCACCGCCTCGACCGGCTGTCGGCCACCCCCGGCTGGCCGGCGAGCCTCCGCGCCCTTCGGCCGGTGCACACCGCGGACGTACCCGAGCGCCTCGCCGATCTCGTCGACGCCGCGACCCGCGGTTATCTGGTCCGCGGCCACGGTTCCCCGGTGCTGCTGGTCCACGCCGCCACCGCGCCGAACGCCGTACTGCACACGCTGCCGGCGCTCCCGGAGTCGCTCTGGCCGGCGAGCTTCGACGCGGCATGGGCGGCAGCGGCGGCGATCACCGCGACCTACGCTCCGGCCGAGTCGGCGCCACGGTCCGAGGTAACGCCGGCGCCGCGCGACGACGACCCGGTGACCGAAGTCCTGCACCGTGCCGCCGACCACGGCGACGAACACGTCATCAAGTTCACCGACACCGCGGCCGAGGCCTACGGCCGCTCCCACGACCCTGACCTGCTCGCCGCGGCTCTCCGCGCCAGCGAACTCATCGGCCGATGATGACCGTCACCGGCGACCGGACCCGCCAGTTGCGCACTTTTCGGACCGTGAGCGACGGCATATTGCTGCGGGTCACGCGCGGTGCGTTGCCTGCGGCATCCTCGAAAAGGTGATCCCCGACGATCTGCACCCCAGTTGGCGGCACGTGCCCGCCCTCGCCTGGCTTGCCACAGACCGGTTCCAGCCACCGGTGCTGGATGTGCCGGTGCTACGCCGGGCCGGTCAGGTCATGACCTGGCCGGCGTTCCTGCTGGAGTTCAGCCGTGCCGTCGCCGACGGCAACGCCGGCCGATGGGAAGGCCGGGCCGTGATCACGGTGCAGGAACTGCACGCCGAGCAGCACCGGACGTGGCGGACGAAGGCCACGACGGTAGCTTGCGCGCTGGGGATCGGGGCCGTGTACCTCGCACCCACCGCGCTGCTGTACGCCGCCGCCGGGCACTTCGATGACGCCGCCGACGGCTGGGTGGCAGCCGGGCTCCTGCTCGCTGCGGTCGGTGTCCTCAGTGCGCAGATACTTCCGGGATCCGCGCAGGTCCTACCCTCCGCGGTGGCGGGCCTGCAGAGGCAACGGCACCGCGCGCAGGGGTGGGCGCTGCAGCCCTTCGACCGGGTCGCGGAAGCATCCAACCTCGTCGCGGACCCGGCAGACCGGCGCGCCGTCAGCCCCCTGGTCCTTGGCCCCCTGCGCGTCGCCGACCGCGACCAGATCACGGTCCTGGCCCAGCCTCCCACCGCCGCACTCGCCAAGCTCTACGAACGGTTCGGCTTCTCGATCTCCTTGGACCGCTCGCCACGCAACCCGAGGATCACCAGATGCAGGACCTGGCGCAGCACGAGATACCCAAACGACAGGATCATGGCCCCCACCATGCCGCACTGTGCATGGGGATCAGACGCACAAAGGCGCACGTCAGCACCCTTGACCGAGTTGTCGAACGGTACAGGCTGCCGGAGCTCAATGACGGTCAACGAGACGGAAACGGCCTCCCACCTGTACCGGGAGGCCGTTTCCGTGCTGCGCGCCCGAAGGGGCTCGTACCCCTGACCTTCTGATCTACAGCCGAGAGCGCGTCTGGGTTTTCTACGGCGCGGTGCACATCATCGGGCTGCCGGGTCCGCTGACATGCCAGCAGTACATCGAGTCGCCGTCGGCAGGTGGCATCGCCGTGGAGCGGGGCTGCCCCGTGCCGGTCGCCGTCACCATGCCGACAGTCAACGCCAGCAGGGCGGTGACCATCAGTGCCCGCAGTGCCTTGCGCATCGCAATCCTCCTTGGAGTGCCGTTCACGAGTAGGTCGGGCCGAAGCCGGTGCCAGTGGAGACTGTGCAGCGGTAGGTACCGGACTCCCATCGGCACACGTCGGCCTTGCCGTCGGCGTTGAAGTCGGCAAAGCCGAACATCAATTGCGAGGCGACCGGGGCACTGTAGGTGAGGCCGAAGCTGGTGCCGTTCGAGACGGTGCAGGTCCCGGCGTACGTGCCCAAACTTTTGCGGCAGTAGTCGTCCTTTCCGTCGCCGTTGAAGTCCGCCCAGACACCCGAGCCGCCGGTGCCGGCGTCCATCCTGTCCGAGGTGAAGGTGGTGCCGAAGCCGCTGCCCATCGACAGCGTGCACTGCACGGTCGTCGAGGCGTAGTTCACCGAGCCGACGATCCGGCAGTAGTCGGCGTTGCCGTCGCCGTTGACATCGGCCCAGCGACGGCTGTCGTCATAGCCTGGGTCAAGTGCGGTGGACGTGATCGTCGTGCCGAATCCGACGCCGGTGCTGAGCGTGCAGGCCAGATACATGGGCCCGTTACCGACGATGCGGCAGTAGTCGGCCCGGTTGTCGCCATTGACGTCCACCCAGCTGCGGCCCTGGTTGTAGCCGGGGTCGAGGTTGCCGGAGGTGAAGGTGTTGGCGAAGCCGGTGCCGTTGGAGGTCGTACACGAGATCTGGTACGACCACAGGCCCACCACGCGGCAGTAGTCGGCGCGGCCGTCGGCGTTGCCGTCGACCCAGGCCCGTCCCTCGTCGTACCCGGCGTCCACGGCCGCGGAGATATACGTCGAAGCGAAACCGGACCCATTGGAGACGGTGCAGTCCAGCATCTTGTAGCTCCCGCCGATCACCCGGCAGTAGTCGGCCTTCCGATCGCCGTTGAAGTCCGCCCAGGCGCGTCCGGCGCTATACCCGGGGTCGGCCCCGGAAGCCTGGTACTGCATGCCGAACCCGGTGCCGGTGGACACGAGGCACGTCGGAATATCGGCGTTGCTGTAGAGATAGCAGATGTCGGCTTTGCGGTCGCCGTTGAAGTCGACCCAGCCCTGCGAGCCCTGCACCGCCCTGAACCCGGTCATCGTGGCGCTAGCAGGCGTCACGGCGCCGAAGGCGACCGCCGCCACGGTGATGGCGAATATGAGGGTCCGACCCGCGATCCGTATGGGAGCGATGGGAATCACGACCTTTCGGTTTGGGGATGTCCCGACGGTAGAAAGGGGGCTGCGGGCCGGGCATCGGTGTTAACACGTAGGCGAAGTCGGTTAGGCGACTCCCCGAAGCGTCAGCCGCCGAGCCCGATCAGCACGACCGCCACCAGGTCGGGCGGAAACAGGCCCTGGTCTACCACCCCTCGGGGTGGCGCAGAGGCGAGCCGTGAGCCATGCGGATCGTCGACCACGCGAGCGCCTCGACCGGCTTGGTGGAGTCCGGTGGTCAACGCCGTCGATGGTCACGTCGAACCAGCTGATCGTGCCGAACGGCTCGACGGACAGGCCCAACTCCCGGGCGGCGCGCTCGGCACGGGGCGACGACGCCACGCACCGGATTCAGACCACGAACCCTGATTCCGCACCGTGGCCCGACAAACCCCAGACACAGCAGTGAGACTGCAGCGGACCGCTCGTTCGGCGGGCAGGCGCCAGATCGCCAGCCGTTCGTGTGCTTCGATTGAATCGCCGGGTTCAACCCGCTACGCTCAATCGCATGCATCCCTGTTTCATGCAGGGATGCTATGGGTGGGGGTTCATCCCCCCTTCGACACAGATCTTGGTGGAAATTCACCAAGATAGCATCCTTGCAGCATCGCCAGCGGGCACGCCGGCCGACCCGAGCGGGTAAGAACCCGGTCGGGTATCTGCACTCCAGAGCCCTGATCGGGCAACGACAATGACCGGCGGGAGCCGCGGCATCCCGGCCGCAGCCGAGCAGATGATCGCGGCGCTGATGCCCGCTCCGCTCCCCCGCTCCAGGCCGCAACCTCCACCGCTGCCGAGCCTGCCGTTCCCGTGCACCTCGCCCGCGCAGACTCTTCCACAGCTCGACATCGCCCGGCTGGACCAGTCCGGGCGGGTGTCGGCCCGGCTGCTGCTCGAGCAGCTCGGCTGGCGTCCCGGCCAGCGGCTGCGCACCGATGACGCTAATCGGGCGGTTTTGATCTGGCCCGATGACGCAGGTGCCCCGCTGGTCGGCGCCCGCGGCGATCTGACCCTGCCGGCCGCGGTCCGGCAGATGTGCGCCATCGAGACCGGCGGCCTCGTCGTCCTCGCCGCTGACCTCGATCGCGGTCTGCTCGTCGTCCACCCCGCAGAAACTGTGGCGCGGCTCCTCTCGCACCTGCACATCCGACTGATGGCAGACGGCCATGGCCGTTGACCCGGCGAAACTCGCAGCCGCCTGGGCCTGCCTGGCCGAGCTCGGCGTCACCCTCGCCGACCTGCAACACGACGCCCGACCAGCACTGCCGACATTCGACGACTACCTCCCCCAGGTCCTCGCCGCAGCCGGTCCCAGCGCCTTACGCGCCTACCGCAGCTACTGGCAGCGCATGACCAGAGCCTGGGGAAACCAGGCGATCGACAGCGTCACCGCCAGCGACCTGCAGGCGATGCGGCAACACCTCACCGACAGCGCCCAGGCCCGCCGCAACAGCCGCGGCGGCCGCCACGCCGGCGAACTGTTCATCGCCGCCGCGCGAGCGTTCTACAACGGGGCCATCGCCGACGGACTCATCCAGGCCACAGACAGCCCCGCGCACCGGGTCGGCAAGCCACGACGGCTGCCGAGCACCCGACGGGCCCTTACACCTGACGAACTGACCGAGATCAACCTGGTCGCTCGCACCACCGGCAACGACACTGTCCTCGACGCGCTGCTGCTGCACCTGCACACCGAAACCGCCGCCGGCGTGCCGGCGGCTTGGGCCTGCGGCTGCAGGACCTCGACGCCGAACGGGCCTGCTCCTGCTGCGCGAGAAGGGCGGCACCGTCCGCTGGCAACCGATCAGCCTCGACCTCGCCACCAGCCTCGCCCAGCACGCCGCCGTCCGCGGCGCGACCCTGCCCACCGATTCCCTGTTGCGGTACCGCAACGGCAAAGCGCTGACCAGCCGCCGCTACGACCACCTCTGGCACCGCATCGGCGGACACCTCGCCGCTGCGACCCGGCTGCCCGTCCCGTCGGTCGTCCGGGCCATGTGCAACCAGATCTCGCCGCGGCGCCGGCGTCGTCGAAGCGCTGGGCCAGCCAGGCCCGGGCGGCGGCCCCGCCCGTGCTGCCGACCCGCCGCCCGGCGAACGCCGCCCCGGCCAGAGCCGCGACGGCAGCCGCCATCCGCTCGCCGGACACCTGCCCGAGCGCCGCCTGGAGCCGGTCGAGGACGGGCCGGGCGACGGGTGCCGGTGACGGCTGGGTGGGGCGCTCATCCGCAGCAGCCCTGACCGGCGCCGACCGAGTCGGCCTTCGGTGCGCTGCCGCAGCAGGAGGCTTCCGCGGTCGCTTCCGTCAGCGGTATGTGCGTTGGCGGGGCCCTCCGGCTTGTCGCCAGAGGGCCCCGAGGGCGATCACGCGGGACGGCGGCGGCCCAGTCGGAAGCCGCAGGCGACGGTAACGGCGATCGCGAGCGGCAGGTAGCGGAACGGCGCGGGCGAGATCGCGATGACCGATGTCAGGATGAGGAACCAGCCGCTGACGCCGATCAGCTTGGCCCGCAACAGCGCTATCGCGATCAGCGCCCACCCCAGACCCATCACCATGTACGACACCACGAAACCGGCCGTGACGCTGGCAATGCCGTCGCTGACCGCATGCGGATCGACGTGCGCGAGCCCGGGCTGGACGAACACGCTGGACCAATAGCCTCCCGCGACCAGGATCGTGCCCAGCTCCCCGACGATCCAGGCGAGCCGGCCGAAGCCCTGCCGCAGCGGCTCTACCTGCGCCGGAAGAGCGGCCAGCCCCACGGCCATCGCGATCAGCGCAGCCAGCGCGGCGACGTTGGACGCGATGCCCAGGCCGTTCGTCACCATCTTCACCGCGTCACCGCCGGTCGCGGCGGCGGCCACTAACACCAGCACGATCGAAACGGCGGCAATCGGACCGGCGAGCAGCAATGCCGGCCGGCGCGCATCGGTCGCCGGCGCAAGCTCGGCCTGCACGGTCGGTACGTCCAACATTAGAACCTCCTTGAGGGTGGTGTCGTTGGCGACAACCATGGGTCATCCGCCGCCACCGGGACCTCCGTCTCGATGCACCGACCGGGTCGCCGCGGGAACGGGTTCGTCTCATCCGCCAGGAGGATGGAACTCGTCCGTACGAGCGCAGCGGCACCCGCCGCCACCCCGGTACGGTGCGCCAATGCGATCCAAGCGCGCCTGGGTCTACCCCGGCCTCGGCATCCTTGCCGCCTGTCTCGGCGTCGTGCAGCAGCTCGGGTCGCCCGGCGACGAGCACCTCGCCCTGGCCTTGTGCGCATGCCTCATCGGCGGTGGCGCGGTCGCTGTGCTACCGGCCGTACCGTTGGGCGCGCTGGGGGTCCTGCTCGTTCTCGACGCCGGTTACCAGGTCGCGGTCGGCGACCCCCCGTTCGCGACGTTCCTGGCCACGATGATTGCGATGTTCCACCTCGCCCGCAGCGGGACCCGACGCACGATGCTGCTCGGGTACGCCGCAACGCTGGTCGCGCTCATCATCATGGACGTGGTGGTGAGCATCCGTGGCCTGGACAGCCCGGCCGGCGTCATCATTCCGATCGTGTACTTCGGGGCGGCCGGAGGCCTCGGCGGACTCGTCCGGCACACCGCGAACTACGCTCGGATCGCGCGGGAGCGTACCGAGGCGCTCGAACGCGAACAGGCCCACCTCACCGAACTGGCCGCGGCGGCCGAACGCGCACGGATCGCCCGTGAACTGCACGATGTCATCTCACACAGCGTCAGCCTCATGGTGCTGCAGGCCGAAGCCGCCCGTGAAGTGCTCGACACCCAACCGGACCGGACCGCGCAGACCCTTGATGCGATCGGCGATACCGGCCGGCGCGCCATCGGCGACCTGCGCAACCTGCTCGGCGTGCTCCGCTCGAACGACGACGCCGTACCGGCCGACCTGAGCGCGCTGGTCGAACCCGTCCGCCGCACAGGCCTGAACGTCGACCTGATCGAGTCGGGGGAACCGATCCCGATCCCGCTGCGGCCGGCCGTGTACCGCATCGTGCAGGAGGCCCTCACCAACGCCTTGAAACACGCGGCCGCGTCGAAGGTCGTCGTCACCGTCAGACACGACGCAGCCGGCGTGACCCTGGAGGTGCTCGACGACGGTCCCGGCGTGCCAGAGCCGGCCGGCGGCAGCGGCCGAGGCATCGCCGGCATGACCGAACGGGCACAGGCGCTCGGCGGCACCCTGTCCGCCCAGCACCTCACACCGGCCGGATTCCGGGTACTCGCGCAACTGCCGGTGCGGCCATGATCCGCGTACTCATCGCCGACGACCAGGAACTCGTCCGCGCCGGGCTGCGGATGATCCTCGAAGCACAAGCGGACATCGAGGTCGTCGCCGACGTCAGCGACGGCGCGGCGGCCACGCGCGAGGCGATGCACCTATGCCCCGACGTGGCGCTGCTCGACATCCAGATGCCCGGCGGCGACGGCATCGCAGCGGCACGCCAGATCCTCGCCAACCCACGGCTGAACACCCGCGTGGTCATGCTGACCACCTTCGACCTCGACGAATACCTGTACGCCGCGATGGCCGCCGGCGCCAGCGGCTTCCTGCTCAAGTCGTCGCCCCGCGCCCACCTGCTGCACGCAATCCGCACCGCCACCTCAGGAGACGCGCTCCTCGATCCCGTCCTCACCCGACGCCTCATCGAAACGTATGTGAGGCGACCCCCCGCACCATCCGACGCAGCGGCCACACTGACCGCCCGGGAACGCGAAGTGCTGGAGGAGCTGGTCCGGGGCCGCTCCAACGCCGAGATCGGAACGAGGTTGTACCTCGCCGAGACGACGGTCAAGACGCACGTCGCCGCGATCCTGCGCAAACTCGGCCTGCGCGACCGGCTCCAAACCGTCATCTACGGATACGAGCATGGAATCGTCCACCCCGGCGATACGACTCAGCCGCCGGTGTGAGACCAGGCGCTGCTGTCGGTGCCGGCCTCGACGGCCTTCTAATCCGTAGGTTCAGAGTTCGAGTCCCTGGCGGCCCACCACTTGACCTGCGTTTCAACCTGCCTACCGATCCGATGTGGACCGTGGATGCTTGCAGGCTGCTCGTTGCCGCTTACGCCGTTTCGGCCGTTTGACACCGTCTGCGTCGGGTTTGATGCGGTTTCGGGCCGGGTCCAGTCGGAACGGTGGTGGACTGCTGCGCGGGTCGGAGCGATCGGAGCTGGCCGCCGGGACCGACACGCAGGGATGGCCGGGTGGGGCGCGTCACCGCCGGCCATCCCTGGCCCTAGCTGGCGACGGCTATCCGTGACGTCCGCTGCGCCGCGGTTGCCTCGGTACCGTTGCCGCGCCACAGCCGGTGGGCGAATGCGACCAGGACGACGGCGAGTGGCGCGTGCCCGAGGGCGCCGGCGACGCCGCCGCCCGGGGCGCCGAAAGCCGCGATCGCCGCGACGATGAGCAGGATGGACTGCCACAGCGGAACCGCCCGGGTCCGGATCAGCGCCACGGCGAGCACCAGCATCCCCACGTTGAACAGCGGTGCCAGATAGAACGGGATACTGATGAAGGCGTCGTTCGAAGCGAGGTCGAAGACCTTCTGGGCCAGCGTCGCATCGTGCGCGGTCAGCATGCCCATCGTGAACCCGATGATGGAGACGCCGATGGCGAGGCCGGCCGCGCCCACCGCGGCGATTGCCGTTGCTCGGCCGAGGTTCTGGCGGAGGTACGGAGCCGCTTCCGCTATCGGCTGGTGCGCTTGATGGGAAGCCAGCTTGTGAGCACCGGGACCAGGGTGGATACCAGTGGCTCGCCGAAGACGCAGAGTGTCTGTTCCCAGGGATGGCCGAATGTGCCATTGCTCATGTCCTCGGTGAGGAAGGTGTAGTAGTCCCCGTTCGGGAAGACGTCCGTCGGCCACTGCGGATTGGGTTGGCAGGCGAATCGGTGAGGCCAGAAGCGGTAGGTTTGGTGCTGCCAGTCGAGCACTATCAGGCTGGTGCCGGGTTCGAGCACGCGGACCAGCGCGAGCAGGGTGAGGCTGTTGACGGCGTCCGCTCCGGCGGCGAACTGTGGGTGGCCGCTGGCGAAGATGGGGCCGAGGTCGACGGTGACTGACGGTGTGGGCTCTGTAATCGCAGGCCAGGAGTGCATGCTGGGCCGGAAGCCGAATCGCTGGTAGAACGGCGTCCGGTACTCATCGTCGGCGTCCATGGCGATCGGCTCCCAGGCTTGCTGGGCCGGTGGCTCGGATCCGGTGACGCGGTCGTCGGCGCCGTTAAAGATCTTTCGGTATTGAGGTGAGTCGTTGCGGGCTGATCGTGTTGCCGGGTACGAGAATCGGTGGCATGTCGGTCTCTGCACAGCCGGCGGGTCGGCGTGGTGCCGCTCGTCTGGATGTTGATGTGTTGCGGCAGCGCCGGATTCGGGCGGCGGAGTTGTTCGAGGACGGCGCGCGGCAGGCCGATGTGGTGACGCAACTGGGGGTCTCTGCGCAGACCGCGTCGCGGTGGCATCGGGCGTGGCGGGCCGGCGGCCGGGAGGCCCTGACCGGCGCGCAGCGACTGGGGCGTACGCCGCGGCTGTCGGACGAGCAACTGTCCGAAGTGGAGTCGGCACTGCTGGCCGGGCCGAAGGCCAGCGGGTTCGGCACCGACCTGTGGACCCTCGCCCGGGTGGCGGACGTGATCGAACGGGTCACCAGCGTGCGGTACGGGCCGACGCAGACCTGGACAATCCTGCGGCAGCGCCTCGGCTGGACCCGGCAGCGCCCGGCCCGGCGGGCCGTCGAACGGGACGACGCAGCGATCGAAGCGTGGG
This sequence comes from Dactylosporangium sp. McL0621, assembly GCF_049995355.1. NCBI lineage: Bacteria > Bacillati > Actinomycetota > Actinomycetes > Micromonosporales > Micromonosporaceae > Dactylosporangium > Dactylosporangium sp. McL0621. The sequence goes on along the minus strand of NZ_CP188259.1, from coordinate 4,735,340 downwards.
TCAAGCAGGACTGGCCCAGGATCAAAAGGGGGCCCGGCGACGGGGAGCGTGGATCTGTTTCCAGGACGAGAGCGGCTTCTCGCTCCTGCCCGTAGTCCGCGGCACCTGGGCACCGCGCGGGCAGACACCCGTGTTGCGGCACCGGTTCTCCTGGTCGCGGATGTCCATGGCCGGTGTGCTGGCCTACCGGCCCGACCGCTCCCGGGCCAAGCTGATCTTCCAGACCAAACCCGGCAGCTACAACACCGAAAGCCTCATCACGTTCCTCACCCAGCTGCGCCGGCACCTGCGCGGCAAGCCGATCGTGCTGATCTGGGACGGGCTGTCCGCGCACCGGTCCAAGGACATGAAGGCTTGGCTTGCCACCCAGCAGCACTGGCTGACCGTCGAAGCACTGCCCGGCTACGCCCACGACCTCAACCCCATGGAACTGGTCTGGGGCAACCTCAAAGCCACCGAACTGGCCAACCTGTGCCCCGACATCCTCAACGACGCCGACACCGCCGCCCACACCGGCCTGCACCGCATCGGCAGCAGCTACCAACTGTGCTTCAACTTCCTCGACCACACCGGCCTACGTCTCTGACCATCACTCAAATACCGAAAGATCTTTAATGATGCCGGCCAACTTCTCCTGGATGCCGCGCAGCACCGTGATGGTGTCGCGGTCGGTAAAGCCAGTGTCGGCCGACCAGTCACGCGACCATCCCAAGGTTTCGCTGGCGAATGCCAACTCGGTGGCGAGCAGCAGGCGTCGACAGTCACGGCGCGACATCGGGCTACCAGAGCCGATCGAAGCGGCGAGCCGCTGGACGTCCGATCGCAGTGCCGAACGGTCGTCGAACTCAAGCAGCCGAGCAACCACGTCCCTGTTGCCTTCCGACCGTTCCCACTCCAGCACCCCGAGCCGAAGTAGCTCCCGCTCCAGCGGGGAGAGTCCGTCGAGGTCGACCTGCGCATCCATGTTCACCCGTTGATCATCCAACATTGCGACAGGCCGGCCGTACGAAGATCGGGCCACGCGGGTCAGACTTCCTGATTGGCGATCAGCTTGCCGCGGAGCGTTGCGGCGACTCGGCTGCCGGATTTGGCGGACGTGATGTGGCGATGCCGGTGCGTTCAATCGTGATCGCGGCGGCGGGCGGGTCACGCCGCCACGGCCGTCGGCAGAGGTCAACGTGCGACACTGCCAGCGTAGATCATGATCTAACGCCGGCGGCTCGAGCTCTGCTGGACCACCTCCAGGAGCGATTCCCGGGCTGCCATGTTGCCACCCTCGCACCGGCTCCCGGCCCCATCCGGAGCCGAGTGACCCTGCACATCCTGACCCTGACCCCGAACGATGGCGGCCGGCTCTACGTGACCGCCGGCCTCTGGGACGCCACCCAACACCACGGCCACGGCCTGGAATTCCTGCTGTACGCCCCGACGGCCGACGACGAGGTACACGTCGAAACCCTGACGATGATCGCGTACTACCACGCCACCGGCGGCGACTACGCGCTCGACCACGGCCACACCGTGCCGATCGGGCAGCCCTGGCTCCCCGGGTCCACGTGCGACCACCTCCTCGTCAGTCTGCCGTACCCCTGGGGCCCGAAGCTCGAAACCTGCCCCGTGCCAGGCGGGCATGTCCGCCTGCTGTGGCTGCTGCCCATCACGGAGGCCGAAAAGACGTTCCGGCACAAGCACGACCTCGAGGCCCTTGAACAACGCTTCGAGACCGCCGGTATCAGCCCCACCGACCCGCGCCGGTCGTCGGTTGTGCCCTGAGCGTGGATTCCTCCACGCCGAGGGAAGCACCACGATCTGCTGCGCGGATCTGCCGCCGATCGGGTGCTTCGGCTGACTGAAGATCGTCACGCTCCGCAGGTCGCCCCGTTACGCCGCTCGGGCTCGCCCGGCCTTCGGCCGGCGCACGCTCGCAGCCGATGAGCGCGCACACGGTCATGGCCGCGATCCGCGTGCGGCGCAGGGTGACGAACCGGACCGACGCTGCGCACTCGCAGCTCGACGAGCGGATGTGGCGTCACAGCGTCCGGCCGGCAACACCGTCAGGCGTTCTGTGCAATGTCGGTCGAGAAGGTCAGATCGCGGCCGTTCTCGATGTCGGCGGCGAGGGCATCGAGGCGGGCCTTGGCCAGCCCGTAGGAGTCGGAGCCGAGCAGCTGGTGTAGCGGGGCCTTTCCGTCGGCGGCGACGCTGATGATGGCGGTCGCGGCCTTGACGGGGTCGCCGAGTTGGGTGCCGGGCATCTTCAGGTGGGCGTCGGTCATCTCGCGGATGGCCTCGTAGCCGGCGATCGTGTTCGACGGCAGGCCGAGCGAGGTGGTGCGCAGGAAGTCGGTGCGGGTGTAGCCCGGCTCGACGAGGTGGACGTCGATGCCGAAGCCGGACACCTCGGCGGCGAGCGATTCGGTGAGGCCTTCGAGGGCGTACTTGCCGGCGCAGTAGAGACCCCAGCCGGGGAAGGCGGTCAGGCCGAGGATCGAGGAGATGTTGATGATGTGCCCGCCGCGGCGTTCGCGCATGGCCGGCAGCACCGCGCGCAGCACGTTCCAGACCCCGAAGACTTGTACGTCGAACATCTGCCGGGCCTCGGCGTCGGTGACTTCCTCGACGGCGCCGAGGAAGCCGTACCCGGCGTTGTTCACGACCACGTCGATCGTGCCGAACCGCTGGGTGGCCGCCTCGACGGCCACCGCAACGGCAGCCTCGTCGGTCAGATCGACCTGGGCGGTCATCAACCGGGACCGGTCGACGTCCTGCAGGGCCTCGTCGAGGCGCTGTACCGATCGGGTGGTCGCGGCCACGTTGTCACCGCGGCGCAGCAGCTGGGTGACCAGCTCCAGGCCCAGGCCGCGGGAGGTGCCGGTGACGAACCAGGTGGCGGGGTACGACATGAGGTTCTCCTCGTGGTGGTTGTGTCTCGACGGCTTCCATCGTGCGAGCGGCAGCGCCGGCACGACAGGGCCGGGCCAGCCCAGCGCTACCTGGGAACGCCATGCCTACCCAGCCTCTTTCCGCAGGCCACGACGTCGCGAGACAATCTGTTGCATGGTGAACCTGGCCCTGGGTGAGTTCCTGCGGACCTGCCGGGCGAGCACGACGCCCGAGACGGCCGGGGTCGCACGGCCGGACGCGGCGGCCGGGCGGCGCGTCCGCGGGCTGCGGCGCGAGGAGGTGGCGCAGCTTGCCGGGGTGAGCGTCGACTACTACACCCGGCTCGAGCAGGGTCGCCACAGCACCCCGTCGGACGCGGTCGTCGATGCCCTGGCTCGGGTGTTCCGGCTGGAGCCGGCCGGCCGCGCGCACCTGGCCGACCTGGCCCGGCCCACCCGGCGGCGTGCCACGCAGCAACCGCCACAGCGTGTGCGCCCAGCCATGCGGCAGATGATCGCCTCGATGACTGAGCATCCGGCGCTGATCCTGGGTCGGCGCACCGACGTGCTCGCCGCCAACCCCTTGGCCTGTGCTCTGCTCACCGACTGGACACGGCTGCCGCCCCGCGAGCGCAACTACACGCGGTGGATGTTTCTCGACCCCGATGCGCGCGCCGCGTTCCTCGACTGGCCGGCCGTGGCGGCCGACGTCGCTGGCACCCTGCGCCTGTACGCCGGCCGCAACGCTGACGACACCCGGCTCAGCGAACTGGTCGGCGAGCTCACCATCAAAAGCTCGGAGTTCCGTACGTGGTGGAACAGCCACAAGGTTCACGAGCGCACCCACGGCACCAAGCGCATGACGCACCCCGCCGTCGGGCCGATCACGCTGCGCTACGAGGCCCTCGCGTTGCCCGGCGACGAGGAGCAGACGCTGTTCCTGTACACCGCCGACCCCGGCAGCCCGTCGCAGGACAACCTGCGCCTGCTCGGACTCTGGGCCGATGGCGACCGCCGGCCCACGGCCTGACGCGGCTCGCACACGGCCTGCAGCAAACGCAACGGCAAGCGCCAGCCGCGCACGTCGATGTCACGGATTCCCAGAGCCGGCGTCCGAGGATGCCAAAACAGTGACGTCGGATAACCCGAAAGATCGGTAAGACAGATCGCCCCCCAACACCTCCTCGGGGTCCGAGCCACTTGATCAGCCGAGCACTCATGCCGCTGTGTGCTCGCCATCGGACATCGATAGTCGGTCCCGTGCGGCTGGTAGGTCGGAGTCGGTGCGGGGACCCGGACGGACGTCCTCGATGATGACGGGCATGGACGTGGAAGGTCGGCGTGCCGTGGTTGTGGCGTTGCTGAGGCTGGCCGGCAGCGGCGCCTACCAGGACCGTGCGGATGCCGGCCGGGCCCTGGCGGGTTTTGTGCGGAGATGCCGGAGGCGGTACAGCCGCTGCGGCGGCTCCTGCTTGATGCCGACGACACGTTCGTCACCCTCGTGACCGCGGATGCGCTGCTTCGTCGACGGGACCGGGCCGGTCTGGCGCTGGTCGCGCAAGCGCTGACGGACGCCGACGACAACCATGCAGACTGGATCGTTACCGCCGTCCAGAACGTGTACATGATCTACGCCGGCGAACGTGAGGCCGCGGTGCGGACGTGCGACGCGTTGCTGGAAGAGCCGGATCCAGGCATTCGTCAAGGTGCCGCTCGTCTGTCGGGCACCCTTGCCGCGATCAACCCGGTGCTGTACCCGGTGGACAGCAGTGGAGATTGACGGCGCAGGCTCGCGGCATCCTCATCTGCCGCCGCGGGTGCGCTACCGGTGGATCACCCGGGCCACGGTCGCCGACTCGTCGGGGATGAAGTCGTCGTAGCGGTCCAGCCAGTCGCCCACACCGAAGGCGGCGCGAGCGGCGTCCGCCACCATGGCCGGGGAGCACTGCGTGCGGGTCTTCAGGGTCCGGGCCTCATCCGGGCTCGCCTCGCGGAAGTGGTTGCCGAAGTGGTCCTCGACGAACGTGCCCACCGACGTGATGCTCGCCTTGCAGACCGGCCAGGGTACGTCGGCGCGGACGGGGCGGCGCTCGACGATCGGCCAGTCGCCGTCGACCAGGCAGTCGTCGAAGGTGTTGGCGATGAGCAGGATGTCGGCGGTGTCGACAGCGTCCAGGCTGAGCGCGTCGAAGACCACGACAAGGAGTGCATCGCCGAAGGTCAGGTCGACGTCTTCCTTGGCCGCGACCTGGCCGAAGACCGAGCGGGTGTCATCGAGCGGGATCCGGAAAACGTCGCCCTCCACCGCGACCTGCGTGCGCGGGCCGGGTGCGGGCCGGGCGGGCGGCGGGCCGACCAAGCCGACGTCGAGGTCGACGCCGCGGCGTACCGACGTGGGGTCACCCGCGCCGCCGTAGCGCAGGGTCGCCCGGGCGGGCCGGGTCGGGAACGCCCGCAGCAGCGCCTCGACCGCCGTGTACAGCCGGTCGGCGTCCGGGCCGTCGAGGAACAGCGCGACCTCGTCGCCGCCGAACTCGTTGCCCGAGACCTCACCGGCATCCAGCCCGGCAAGCGCCTCCCGGAGCCGCTCCTGCAGGGCATAGACCGCGGCACGCTCGTCGGCTGCGCCGAACGTGCCACCCGTCAACGTGTAGCGGACAATCACCGCGTCAGACACCCGCCCGCCACCTCCACCGCGCATCCTACGGCCCGGACAGGAACACGCCTCCATACGCAGGTCGCACCGGCGCCGACCCGACGGAGCCACCCGATCAGCCACACCACCCACAGCGCGCCGCCCGCGACAAGACGGACAACCAGCGTGTCCACCGCTGAGTCCAGAGCAGACACGGAACCAAACCGACCACGCGACTCTCGAACCACTCCGACGGTGATCTTGACGTCCGCATCTGCCGCGAGTGTTGCGCGGCGGTAGGACCGGGTCCTTACGATCAGTGACAGGCCCAACGCGTGTTCGCGCCTCTGGGATCAAAAAGTGACCGACTGTTCTGCGCGGTCTCCGGATCGGCTATGGTTCCGATCTTGTGTCGATGCCCTGCATGATCTGCGGTGAGCCTGGCTTGACCACCGGCGACGGGTGCCTGTGCCCCGAGCATAACGGCGGCCCACCGGCTCCGGGCTTAGGCCCGCAACCGCCGCTGATCTGGCATGTATTGACCTGGTTGTTCGTGGCCGTCACCGTTGTCTACTTCGGGCTGCTGGTCGCCGACGTTGCGGCGCTGGTTGCCGCGGACGCGATCCTCGCCGATCCGGCGTCGATCTTCAGCGCGGCGTCCCGGGCCGTGTTCGACCGTGCCGCGCTGCTGGGCACCGTCACGCAGGTCTGGATCTGGGTGTACCTGGCCGGGTTCGTCGCCTGGTCGGCCGGCAACCGGCGCAGCCTGCAGCAGTCCGGCCGTGCCGGCATCCTGGAGCACTGGACCTACACGATCTGGCGGATCGCCCTCGGGCTGGTCGTTGTCCTCGCCCTCGTGCTCGCCAGCCGGCACCTGCCCGGTACCGATGACCCGACGGCGTTCCGGGACGCCTTCATCAGCCGAAGCTACGCGCTGATGGGCTACACGGCCTTACGGATCGTCATGCTGGCGCTGCTGTCGGCGTATGCCATCGTCGTCTGGCGCCGCGTCACCCGCACACCGGACGCATCACACGTCACCGACCAGCCCAACGCCCGCCGTCACGGGCCGGCGGCCGCCGTCGTCGCCGCCGGTCTGGCCGGGATCACGATCGTGACGATCGTCGTGAGCGACCCCGGACGGTCGGCGACCGTACCGCGCGCGGCCGGCACGGCATCGGCAACCCGTGCCGCGGCGACACCGGGTCCGGGCATCCTCCAGCCGACCGGCACCCTGGCGGCGCCCGACGCCATCATCGAGTACCGGAAAGCGGCCGACCAGACACCCGCGACCACGATGCTCACCACACACCCGTTCCCGGGCGTCGAGCATCCGTTCGATGCGTACTACCGCGACCCGGCCGGGCACACCGCCACGATCTGGGGCGGCACAGGCAAGGCGTTCGACCGCGACTTCGACATCGAGGGCCTGGACGCACTCCTGAACAGCCTCGGTCCGCTCGGCGGCATGACCGCGGACCACTTCCGCACCTGCGAGGACCTCGCCCGCACGATCCGGTGCTCACAATTCAACAGCCAGAGCCAGCGCGGTACGACATGCATCTGGGCCGGCCACGGCGCCATCCTGGCGTTCGTCTTCACCGACCTCGACGCTCCGGGCGCCTCAGACATCCTTTGGCCCATGGTCCACGCGGTCATCTTGCTTTGACCAACAGAACACCCGCATCTGCCGCCGCGCCGAGGCAGCTCAGCCCGCCATCCGCTCGATCAGCCAGCTGCGCGCTCATGGCCGCGTTGGTGCGCGCCGGCAGGTCCGACCTCGTGACCGGCTCGGCGTGGCCATGGCTTCCAGCCGTGCCGATGATGGCACGCGGTATCTCGGCTGAGGAAGCTCAAGGCGAACCCGCCACCCGACAGCCACGCTGGCGGGGCCCGATGAATCGGGCCTCCTCTTGAACACGCTCTTTCTGGCGAATCGGTATGTGCCTTCGAAGGGCAACGGGTTCCGGCAACCGCAGCTGGTTGCCGGGACTCGGCGTGTTCGTCGGTCCAACGGCAGTGTCAACGACCTCAAGGAGTCGTTGGCGCCGGAACGAATTTGATGGATTTCACGTCGCTGTTGTAGGCGATCGTTCGCCCGTCCGGCGAGAACGCCGGGTCGGTGACGTTGCGGTCCCCGACCGTGAGCCGTTCGATCCCCCCGCCGGCCACGTTCAGCACCGCCAGGTCGGTGCCGAGAATCCCGGCCAGCACGACCCGCGACCCGTCGGCCGATACCGCCAGGCGACTGGGCGTGACGAGGTCGGGGCCCACCAGCCGGATCGCCATCGTGGCGTTGTCGAGGACGGCGACGCGCCAGTTGAACCGCGACAGCAGCGAGTTTCCGCCTGGTTCGGGCGACGTCGAGACCAGCATCGCCGTCACCCGGCCGTCGGCGCTCGTGGCCGGCCCCACCGCGCGGCCGACGCCGGGGCAGCCCTGTCCACCGGGCGGGCGTGCCTGCGCCCGGTACGCCTCCGACAGCCCCCAGCCACCGTCCGCCGTCGTCACGCGCACGTCGAGCACGCGGACCGCACCGTCGCTGAACGCCGCCACCGAGAAACAATCCCGAACGCCCTGCTCGACGTAGCCACGCGTTCCGCCGGGATCGACCGCGACGTCGAACAGGTCGGGCGCGTCGAACAGCCGGGTACCGCTGCGATCCTGCAGATCGATCGACTCCACCCGCGCTGGACGGTCCGGACAGTCCAGCGCGACTGCGAGCCCGTTGCCGCCGAACGCCCGCACCACGTCCACGGCCGGCTCGTCCTGTGCGCACCGGCCCGGCCACGTCTGCACGAACGCCACGGGCTGCCCGCCCGGCCGCACCCGCCACACCTCGCTGACGCCCCGTTCGCTGAAGTGGTGCGTGAAGTAGACGTACCCGTCGCCGGCCCAGGTCACCGAACCGATGCCCCAGGTGTCCTCCGGTACGAAGTCACACCCTTGAACCAGTGCGGACGTCACCAGCACGGCCGCCGCGACACGCAGCGGCCGCCACCGTGCCAACCAGCGTTCGACCACGCCCGATACCTTATGCCTGACCGCGAAAGTCCAGGCGAGGGTCCAGCGCGGGCGACGGAGTTCGAGCGATACGTGGGTCCGATCGACCGGTTGAGCCGACCGCTCGGATCGTTAGGAAGGGTCGCAGATGGACGCAGCGATCGGCCGTAGGCTCGTGAAGGTCGTACGGCTGGCCTGGCATTGGGCGGCCGAACCCGACGATCTCAGTGTTGGGCCGGTGCATCTTGTGTTCGATGACCGGTCAAGGTCTCTTCCTCGCCGGCCAGAGCGACTGGACCCTCAACCTCGCGGAGACCTGCCCGGGCGATGACAGATGGCTCGACCCCTACGACTACGACGGTGGACGTAGGTTGCCGCGGGACGCCTCGACTGAGCCGCCGTTCGCCTCAGTCAGCGCGAGGCCCCTCACTGAACTGGCGTCGATTCGCAACGAGATCAACGAAGTGATCGGCCTCAGACTGGACTTCGACGGCCAAATACTGACGCTCAAAACGTGGCAGGGAAAGGTCAAAACCTAACCACCGGGGTATCCGCTCATGCCGCCGACGGTCCGCGCCAGCTTTTCCTCACTGGCTACGGACGGTGACCAGCTGGGCCGAGTGCCACGGAGGTTTGTTGATCTGCTTGAGATCAGGCATTTTGTTTATGGCTTGAGGTCTGGGAGTCACCACAGCGACGCCTGATCACGATGCAGGACGATCCGGCGCCGCGCGGCCGCCTCGGCTTGGTCCCGGCTCCACGACTCGGGACCCAACCTGAGCGCCGGCCTTGCCCAGACGTCATAGGAGTCGCCCGCCAGCCAGGCGTTGAACCACTCCTGCAGGGTGAGGTGCAGCTTGCACTGCTCGCACTCGTCCAACCACCACATCTGACCGCTCGGATGCCAGCAGTCCAGCAACGCCCACATGGCACATCCGAAGTCGCAGAAGAACACGACACCAGGCGGTGGCGGTGGACGCTCGCCGGGGCCGGACCCGGCATCCAGTATTTCCAGGTATCCATCGATCATGGGGATGTTCGACGAGCTGTGCCTCAAGCCTCGATCCCGCCGCCGGGCCCGATCCCGCCGTCGGCAAGCTCACGGTAGATCCGGCGGAGCAGCGGGGGTAGCAGATAGCCGATCACCGACTCGGCGTCGCTGATGACCTGCTCGGTGGCCGGCGGAGGCACGGAAACACTCGACCTCAGATCCGTCGGGCGGTCGAGCCAAGTTCCGCACGCAGGAACCGTCCGACGTCCACACTCTTGGGTACGGTCACCGCTTGATCCCTCCTTCGGTACTTTCGTCAGTTCGAAGGATCAAGCGGTACCCGTCTCCATCTCCCCAACCATCGCAAAGGTGGGCGATTCGTACACCACTCCCGTGGACGTAACCTGGGCGGGCATCCTGAGGATCGCAACTACGGCAGGAGCGAGGCTTTCCCTATTCGGCAAATTCCGCCAGTTGCTGTACCCGCACGGGCAGGGTCATCCCGCCTCGCGTCGAGCGACCTCCGTCGATGTCGTGGGATCAGCGGCCGGTGCAGCAGTCATGCCTTTGCGCACGGCTTCCAGCAGCATGGTTCCCTGCGCGGCGAGTGAGGCCACGACGCTGTTGAGCCCCTCGGCCCCGTCCAGCACGGTGAGGTTGGCTCCCTGCAGACCCTCCGCGGCGGCGCGGAGCAGGTCCGGCAACTGCTCGATCATCATCTGATCGAGGGCGATGCGACCCTGCGCGGCGGCGGCCTCCGCGGACAGTTTGGTGGCGTCGGCGTCGGCCCGGGCGAGGGTGACGATCCGTTCCGCCTCCGCCTGGGCAGGGCGGATGACTTCGGCGATGAGCTGGGCCTGGCGTAGCTCGGCGTTTTTCTGCGCGACGAGAGCCTGCTCGGCCAGCACGTGCTGCTGCGCCTGAGCGGCTGCCAGAGGGCCGGCCTGCGCCGCGGTCTGCTGAGCCTGGTCGATCTCGGCCTGGTAGCGGGCCTGGGCGATGGCCGTCTGGCGGGCGTACTCGGCCTGGTTGCGCGTGCTCTCCTGCCGGGCCATCGCGCTGGCCTGGTCCGCGATCGCCTGGGCCACGTTGGCCTCCTGGTTGACCCGGGCCTGGTGCGGGGCCGCGAGAGCCTTGATGTAGCCGACGCCCTTGTCGTGGATGCTGCTGATCTGCAGCGAGTCGATCTCCAGCCCGATGCGGGCCATCTCAGTCTTGCTCGCGTCGACGATCGCGTCGGCGAGGGTCTGCTGCTCGCGGATGATCGCCTCCACCGTCATGCTGCCGATGATGCTGCGTAGGTGCCCGCTGAAGATCCGGCCGACCAGCACCGGCATCTGCGATTGGTCACCCTGGAATCGGCGGGCCGCGGCAGCGATCGACTCGTGGTCATCGCCTACCTTGAACGCGATCACGGCCTGGACGTGCAGGGTCAGACCCTGCTGCGTGTAGCAGTCCTCCTCGACCTCGGCCTCCTGCATGGCCAGGGTCAGCCGGGACGCCTTGGAGAAGATCGGGACGACGAACGTGCCGTGCCCGGTGACGATCTTGAACGGCAGGGCATCGGCTCCGCGCTGCTTCCTGCCGCTGATCAGCAGGGCTTCGTTCGGGGCGGGTACACGGTAACCGAACATCGGGTTGGCCTCTCTCAGCCAGTAGTGGTGTGGTCCGCCGGCATCGGCGGCCACGGTTCGACGTCGACCTGACGCGTGCCGCGGAAGTGGATGACGAGTACCTGGGCGCCAGCCGGCAGCGGCTCGACGGCATAGGCGAGGTAGTGGTGCGGGATGCCCTGGACCACGACACGGATCTCGCCGGGCAGGTCACCCCCACGCACCGCGGTGACCACCAGGCCGACCTTGCCGACCAGCGACTGACCGCGCACAGGCTGCTCCAAACCCCGTGGCCCGCCCTGCACGAACCCCAGAGCGACCACGCATCGTTGACGTGTGCGATCCAGATTGTGCACCCGCCACGCCACTCCGTGTGTCCCCGCGCTCGCACGGATGGCGTGGTGGTGGTCACGTGCCGACGTGGATGCCCAGGCGGCGCTGCAGATCGGGTTCCTACTCCCGGATGATCTCGCGGGTGACGGGGGGTGTCGCCGCGGCCGAGCAGGAAGTAGCGAACCATGTGCACCAGCGGGCTGCCCTCGGCCCACGCGAAGTAGCAGTGCGGCCGCATGCCGGTGGATCGCATAGGGCGAGCAGGATCGAGGCGATGGCGTCGAGCTCGGCCAGGCCGGCTAGGCCGAGGTACCGTGCGGCGTCGACGACGCGGTCCGGCCGGATCTCCGCGTTACCTCGACGGCGAATCCCAAGGCGCCGCTCGTCGCAGCGTTGTAGATACGCAGCAGGTACGAAAGGTAAACACAAGCGCCAAGGCCCGCCGGAGGTCTCCCAAGTGGACCAGGGCTTCATCGGTCATGAACCAAAGTGTGTCCGATGACGCATCGGCCTGTCAGACACGCGCTCATGCCGCGATCCGTAGCCTTGCGCCGACTGCGCCAGGCCGCCTTCGTCACGCGGCATAGTCGGCTACGACAAGTTGAACCTAGCGCAGCGACATCGCTGGCGACTCGACCGCGTTGGGCTCACCGACCGCCATTCCATCCACATGGGTGGGTCTTGAACTCACGAACACAAGAATCGGGCGTCGGCTGGTGCGCCCCGAGCTCGCCGACAAACGGGTCCCGAAGTCGGCTCTGGCGCATATTCCGTGACGCCGACCAGCCGGGCCGTTCGACGGTGCCTCGCGTCCGTAGGCGGACCTGCACAGACTTCGCACTCATCTACCGCTCGGTCGGCGCCGGGGAGATCATTCACGGAATGTGCGCCAGAACCCCGAAGTCACGGACGAAGCCACCACCGCCAGACGGCCCCGCCGTCGTCCGATCGGACGCCACGCAAAACGCCGCAACCGGTGGCCCGAACACCAACACGAACAACGCCAGCCAAAGTCCGGGCCGGCGCCGCAGCAGCAAAGGTGTCCATGGTGGGCAGACGATAGAAGTCGAAGGCGGCACCTCATACGACGCAATCCATGGCCCCGACGACGACCATGCGACGTCAGGCCTTCGGCCAGCCGCGCAGCTGCGCAGCGGTGTGGACCTCGCGCCCGACCTGGTGCCGCTCCTACCGGCGGCCCGAGCAGCCCGGGATCAACTACTCCGCGAGGGCGTCACCATCAGCCGCGACGCCCTCGCCCAGCGGCTCCGACGCGACGGCAACGCCATCCGGAACAACCGCGTATCGGAACTCCTCGCCGCGCTGAAATTCGAAACCCTCCACTCTCCCCGACTGCACTCGTAAGCTCCCAGTGGCTACGACGTACCAATTCGGGCGCCCTTGACAAACGTCGGCAACTTTGCCTGCCGCGCGCCACAGCATGAGCGACAAGCCTCGCCTGGGCCCTTCGCGAGGCCTCCCTGCCCCGGCGCCTGGTCTTCGCGAAGCTGGCCGTGTCTCTGGTGCTGCACGGCCGCGGCACGCCGTAACGCGGCGCGGCCGCGCTCCGCCCTTTATACGGTTGGTATGCGTCGGCGCGAGTCCGGCGCGGCCGACGCAGATGTTCCCCAACAGTTAGGTCAACGGTGTCGAGGTCGGATGAGTCGGGCCGGCGTGTGCCCGCGTCGGTGTGGACCGCTGGGATGCGCGTGCATGACCGGTTCACGCTGCGTGAGCGGATCGGCGCGGGCGGAATGTCGGAGGTGTGGCGGGCCGAGGACGAGGTGCTGGGCCGCGCGGTGGCGGTGAAGATGCTTACCGCCCCGCTGGCCGTGGACCCGCTGCTGCGCGCCGCGACCTGGACGGAGGCGCGCGCCGCGGCCCGCCTGGCCCATCCGCATGTGACCCAGGTGTACGACTACGGCGAGGCCGCGCTGCCGGGCGGCACCACAGTGGCGTATCTGGTGATGGAGCTCGTCGAGGGGCAGAGCCTCGCCGATCGGCTGCGGCAGGGGCCGCTGCCGTGGCCGGAGGCGACCGCGATGGCGGCTGAGGTCGCCACGGCGCTGGCGGCCGCCCATCGCGTCGGCGTGGTGCACCGTGACATCAAGCCCGGCAACGTGATGCTGACCGGCGCGGGCGCCAAGATCCTCGACTTCGGTATCGCCGCGCTGGGCGGAGGCGAGCCGGCCGCCGACGGCGACCGGCTGGTCGGCACCCCCGCTTACGCGGCACCGGAGCGGCTCCAGTCCGGCGCGGCGGCGCCCGAGAGCGACGTCTACGAACTGGGCGTGCTGCTGTACGAGGCGCTGACCGGGCGCCGGCCCGTCAAGGCGCTGACCTGGAAGGAGGCGGCCGAGGCGCACCGGGCGGCGGCCCTGGGGGCACCGGTGCCGCCGCCCGACGTGCCGGGCCTGCCCCGGCAGGTGCGGCGGCTGTGCATGGACTGCATGTCTGCCGATCCGGCCCGCCGGCCGACCGCGGAGGAGGCGGCGCGGGGACTGGCCGCGGCGGCCGGCCGGCGGCCACCGGTCACGACGGCCCTGCCCACCGTCGTGGGCGCCCCGCCGCCGGCAACACACGCCCCGCCGCCGGCGGCGCAGGGCCCGCGGGCCGGCTATGCCGTCGGGTCCGCGCCGCTGCCGCACCCGGCCACCACGGTCGCGCCCCCGGAGCCCGACTTCGATGTCGGGCCGGACACCGAGCCGGGCGGCGCGGCGGGGAGGCGCCTGCCTCGGCCGGTGCTGGGCGCGCTGGTCGGCGCCGTGGTGGTGCTCGGCCTCGCCCTGGCCGTGGTGACCGCGATGCTGCTGTCCCGTCCCGCGGACCAGACCGCCCAGCCGGCCAGGTCCGGCGGGCCCGGTCAGCCGAGCCAGATGACCCAGACGACCCAGGCCGACCCGACGGGGCCGCCCACCACGACGGCGTCCCCGCTGCCGGCCGCCACCACCCCGCAGGAAATCGCGGACCGCATCGAGGCCGCGGTCGCCGACGCGGTCGCCGCGGGCACGATCGACGCCGAGGCGGCGGACAAGCTGCGCGAGAAAGTCGACGACCTGCGCCAGAACGCCGGCCGCGGCAAGGCGCGCAAGTCCGCGCAGGAGCTGCAGCGCACGATCAACCAGCTGCGCGAGGACGGGCAGGTCGCCGAGCAGACGGCGACGCAGCTCACCGGCCTGCTGCGGCCCCTGTTGGGCGGCGACTGAGCGACCGGCGGCGCCCGTGCCCGCCGGTCGCCCTCGGGCGGATCAGCAGAAGAGGCTGAACCAGGAGACGCAGCCGGTCGTCGCGCTCGGGCGTGGCGCTGGCCAGGAGCGGTCCGATCAGCGGACCTGCAGTGCCGGACCCGGCCGCCCAGGCCCGGCAGCTGGGGTCGTGTTGTCGACGGTCAGCGCCTGTGGTGCGGCGGAGCGCCGCGTGCCCGCTTCGGGTAGTCCCCGGCTGCCAGCCGGGAACAGCTGCGCGGCGACGAAATGCACCAGCGGGAGCAGATACACATCCCGAGCCCGACACTTCGGTCAGCCGAGAGCGAGCGGTCGACGCCGCTTGATCAAGTGTCCGCTCACGCCGCGATTCTCGCGCGGTGGCCAACCCGGAGTTCGCACGCTCCGTGGCAGCGGCTCGGCGCCGCCGGCGCACACTCGTAGCCGATATCAGTACAGCCGATCATGTCGTCGCGCCTTCTGTTCTTATCGCTGCCGCCGTGCGTCGTTGGGGAGGCTACGCCTTCAACCACCGTGCCACCTGGATGTGATCGGAGACGGGGCTGGAACCTGTGAGCGCACTGGACTGGATTGACAGATCCGTGCTCAGCGTGGCGGATCGACATGTATCAGGGAGGCAAGCTTCTCCGCAAAGCCATCCTCAATAGGGAGTTGGCGCAGCACGACGCGGACCCAGACCGCGCCCGCGAGCGCATCCACGACCAGCATCGGATCGATCTCGGTAGCCAGTTCGCCGCGTTCTGCAGCCCGCGTGAACATCGCCAGCTCGCTGGTGAGGCGGTCGGCGAAGAAGGCCCGCGCGTATCCGGCCAACTCCGGGTTTTGCGCAGCAGCACCGAGCGCGGGGACCACGAGGGCCGCCGATGGTGGCTCGGTGAGCAGTTCGATCAATGCCCGGACGAGGGCCACCAAATCACCGTGCAAGCTGCCGGTGTCCGGCACCGTGAGCCGCAGCAACGGCGCATCGATCAGTGCTGTGCCCACAAGCGCGGCTTTGGACGGCCACCAGCGATAGATGGTCGTCTTGTTGACGCCGGCGTGCTCGGCGACACCCTCGATCGTGAGCCCTTCGTAGCCGTGTTCGGCAAGTAGGTGCAAGGTCGCGTCAAGGATCTCGGCGGTGCGACGGGGGCCACTTCCCTGAACCATGGTGGGAGTCTACCGTCGTATGCAACGCAACGTTGCGTTGTGTCCCATCCTTCCGAGGAGGCGTCATGGTCCCGACGGTGTTCGTCCACGGCATCCGGCTCAGCGGCAGCATGTGGGGGCCGGTCGCCGCCCTGATCCACGGCCGCACCGTCGCGCCGGATCTGCCCGGCCACGGGGCGCGGCACGCCGAGCCGTTCACCGTCGACGATGCCGTCAACACGATCGTCGCCGCCATCGACAGCGTCGGTGGCCACGCTGTGCTCGTCGGGCACTCGCTCGGCGGTTTCATGGCGATCGCCGCCGCCGGCCGACACCCGGACCGGGTCGCAGCCCTTGTCGCAGGCGGCTGTACCGTGCGGCCACAGGGCGCATTCCGTATCCCGTATCGCCTCATGGCCCGGCTCGCGGCGAGCCGTCCGGGTACCGCAGATCGGCTCACTGTAAGCGGCTTCCGCCGGGCGCTGCCGGCTCCGATCGCCGAGGCAATGGTCGCCGGAGGCGTGCGATGCGCGGTGATGCCTGAGGTGGTAGCAGCAGTGTCCACGTTGGACGTGATCGGGGAGCTTCGTCGCTATCCGGGACCGACGCTGCTGTTCAACGGTGCCCGTGACCCGTTCCGCGCGGACGAACGCAGGTTCTTGGCGGCAGCGGCCAACGCCCACCTCCTGCTCGTGCCACGCCGCGGCCATATCGGTGTGATGGCCGAAGCCGCCACGCTCGCCGGGCTGGTCACCACTGCCGCCGCATTGGCAATGCCGCCAGCGGATTGCGGCCGCGCCATCCGTCCACCGACATCCGACCTTGCCCCATCCAGATAGTCGACCACGCGCACACATCCGCCGCGATCCGGGCGGCCTCCTCGCTGTCCACGCAGGAGCTCGGGTACGACAACGCCGGGCGCCTCACGTCGGTCCAGGACATCGGGAGCGGTTCGTGCACGACCCGGGTGTACGGCTTCAACGCCGGGTACGACCGGATCTCGCTGGCCGCCTATGACCCTGGCACCGGCGGTGTGTGCCAGAGCACGATCGCCGCGACGACCGCCACGTGGTCGTACGACACCGCGGATCGCGTCACGAATGCCGGGTACACCTATGACGTCCTCGGCCGCACCGCCAACGTGCCGGCCGCGGACGGCGGCGGGTCCGGGGCGATCACCGCGGCCTACCACGTCAACGACCTGGTCCGCAGCATCACCCAGGGCAGCCGGACCACGACCTACACGCTGGACACCGAGCTCGACCGCATCCGCTCCTACAGCGACACCGACGGCAGCGTCGTCACCAACCACGTCCATCACTACAGCGGCGACGGCGACAGTCCGGTCTGGACCGACGAGTCCGCAGGCACGTGGACCCGGCCGGTGGCGGGCCTCGGCTCCCTGGCGGCGATGACGACGACGAACGGGACGACGGCCCTCGCGTGGCAACTCGTCGACCTGCACGGCGACGTGGTGGCGACCATCAACGACGGCGACGTGGGCCTGTCGTCGGCCGGCGGCTACACCGAATACGGCGTCGCCCGCAACGCGGCCGACCGCGGTGCGCGGCGCTACGGATGGCTGGGCGCCAACCAGCGGGCGGCGGACGCGCCGGGCGGCCTCGTGCTCATGGGCGTGCGCCTCTACAACCCGAACACCGGCCGGTTCCTCCAGGTCGACCCGGTTGCCGGCGGCGGATGCAACGCCTATGAATACGCCTGCGCCGATCCGGTCAACAAGTTCGACCTAGACGGACGGATCCCGCTGTGGCTGATTCAGCTGGGGCTCGACGGGATGAGCCAGATCCTGACCGGCCCGGTGGCCGCGGCGGCCTGCAGTCCGTTGATGCAGCCGATCTGCGGTGCGCTGATCGGGGCCGCCTCGGGAGCGCTGAGCTTCTACATCATCTACCGGTTGACCAAGGGCAAGAACCCGCCGTGGGGCCAGGTCGCCACCCACGCCCTGACGGCGGGCTTCCTGGGCGCACTCGGGTGCCTCGGCCGTGAGGTGCGGGAGGCCTGGGCGATACTCATCGGCCGGTTCTTCCGGAGGATGGTGGACTTCCTGGCGCCCCGGCTGGCGCGCCTCGGCTGGAGCTTTGCCGTCACCGTCATATCGATGATCGGCGGACTGATGGCCAACCACGGGCCGAAGAAGTCCAACAGCAGCCCGCGGCGCGCGGCCAAGATGCCGCCCGGCATCCGCGGTCACTCCCGGGACCGCGACTAGTACCGTCTGGGAGGCTGACGCGTCGGGCGCCGGCCTCCCGGCGGTCCATTGAGGAGCGATGGTGTCAACTGTGTACCGTGCGCGGCCGTACGTCTGGCTCGGGCCCCTGTTCGCCGGGGTCTCGCTGCTCGTGTTCGGCGTGCTGGCCGGCTACCCCGCTCGTGACCGCTGGGCCATCCTTGCCTTCGAGGGGCCCGTCTGTCTGCTCATCGTGCTCGGGTCGGTGCGGGTGCGGACGGTCGCGACGGACGAGGGGCTCTGGCTGCACCGCACCTTCTCCCGGCGCTTCGTGCCGTGGCGCGCCGTGGAGGAGATCGACACCAAACGCGCAAGCTGGGCCGGCAACGAGCTGATCACCGTGGCGGTTGAGGGCCGGGCGGTCACACTGCCCGGCCCCACGATCGGCGTGTTCGCCCGGCGGTACGGCCGGGCCGTGTTGGCGGAGGTGCGGAGGCTCTGCGAGCAGGGGCGGGGCCGGCCGGTCACGTGATGGTCAGGCTGTATCGTCGGCGGTCCATCGGCTGCTTTACCGGCATGCCACGGCAGTGAGGAGCAGCATGCGGCTCGCGGAGGGTTTGTTGTACCTGGCCTTGGTGAGCGTCGGTGGCGGCCTGTTCGGCTTCGCGGTGGTGTCGGTCGGGCTGCTGCGCCGGCCGACGGCGCAGCGGATGTGGGGCAGGCTCGGCACCCTGCCGAGAGGCCGTTTCGCGGCGTACTTCGGGTTGCTCGGCCTCGCGTGGGCCGGCGCCGTGTGGCTGCTGTGGTTCTTGCGGGGCGAGCGGTACACGGTGCCGCTCGCCGGGATCGCGGTCCTGCTCACCGTCGGCTGGGTCATTGGGATCCTGCGCAACCGGGGAGGAGCTGCGGGGGCCGCATGAGTCAGCGTGAGAGGCAGCGCGATGACGGACGATGCGGCCCCGCCCCCGGCCGCCGGGTGTACCGCTCCCGGCCGATGGTCTGGGTCGGCCCGCTCCTGGTCGGCGCGCTCTGGCTGGCGTTCGCCCCGACGGTCCGCCCGGCGTCGGCCCTGCTGGTGCTCGCGGCGGTGACCGCGCTGCCCTGCCTCGCGCTGCTGCTGATTTCGTGGCGGGCCCGGACGGTCATCGGCCCGGACGGGGTGCGGTTGTATCCCTGGGCGGGCCGCAGCCGGTTCATTGCGTGGTCCGAGGTCGAGGAGGTCGGCATCAGGCCGTACGGCCGGACTCAGGCCGCCGCGATCGTGCTGCGGGCAGGGGGCCGGGACACGGTGGTGCCGGCACCGACACCGAGCCGATACACGACCCGCTACGCCAACCAGGCCGTCGCCGACCTGACCGCGGCATGGCAGGCATCCTGAGCGTGCCCGGGTGACGACTGTACCGTGCGCGGCCGTACGTCTGGCTCGGGCCGCTGTTCGCCGGGGTCTCGCTCCTCGTGTTCGGCGTGCTGGCGGGCTACCCCGCCCGCGACCGCTGGGCCATTCTCGCCTTCGAGGGCCCCATCTGCCTGCTCATCGTGCTGGGGTCGGTGCGGGTGCGGACGGTCGCCACGCCCGAGGGGCTGTGGCTACACCGCACCTTCTCCCGGCGGTTCGTGCCGTGGCGCGCCGTGGAGGCGGTCGGCACCAGGCGCGCGAGCTGGGCCGGCAACCAGCTGATCACCGTTGCCGTCGGCGGCCGGACAGTGCCGCTGCCCGGCCCCACGATCGGCGTGTTCGCCCGGCGCTACGGCCGGTCCGTCCTGGCGGACGTGCGGCGGCGCCGGGAACAGGAGCGGGCCCGGCCGGTCACGTGACGGTCAGGCTGTCGATGTTCGCGCCGTTCGCACCGGTGGTGGTCGCTCGGACCAGGACCTGGCTGCCGGCCGGCAGTGCGGCGGCGAACGACGTGGTGGCCCAGGTGTGCCAGCTGCCCGTCGGGTTGAACGGCAGGGCGGCGTTGACCGTCGTGCCGTTGACCGTGACGGCCAGCGGCCGGCCGGTGGTCACCCCGTTGGCGTAGCGGAACGTCAGGGTCCGGGTGCCCGCGGCCGGCACGGGCACCGTCCACTGGACGAAGGCACCGGTGTTCTCGGTGAAGTCGACGTAGCCCGTGCCGGTGTAGTCCGGGTGGCGGGTGTCGATGACGGCGCCGCTGAGCGTGGCCCGCTCGGCCGGGTAGGCGGTGCCGCCCGTGACGGCCCTTATCATCGCCGCCGCGGCGCCGGAACTCGGCACCTACCTGCCGGTCCTGCACGCCACGCCGGACAGCCTCATCCAGGACTGGTCCGAGCCCGCCGCTGCGGCACCACACGGGCAGCGACCCACGCCGGCCACGACCGAAGCCGGCACAGCGCCGCCGACCCGAGCACCGTCGGCGAGAACGGTGATGACCCCGCGCGTGCGCGGACAACATTGCGCCGTCGGCAGGCGTGGTCCGCCATGCGAACGGATGCCCCCCGCGCGCGGGGAGGTGTGCCGGTACCCATCTCGCGTGTAGAAATCCCATGGATGTCGGCGCCCGCCTCCTGGGAAGACTTCCCCGACCTGATGCCGCTACGGCTGCAGCACGGCCAGAGTCATGTGACCGAGGTTCCCTACGACGAGCGCGGAACCTGATGTTCTCCGTCGACAGACGGCTATTCGATCTGGACGGGCACCTAGGTACACCAGGTCCCCGTCCAACGCCGTGTTCACGGCGACGTTCACCTCAACTCGATCCGGTCCCGGACGATCCGCGAAGTGCCCGCTGTGGCCGGACGCCCTCGACCATCACTACCCGTGGTTCATCTCGGATCCGACTGCCACGCTGCCGCTCGCGGCCGGTTCGGCGCAGCCGGACACGCCGACAACCGTCGATCTACTTTTCAGGTCGAAGTAGCTAGCTGCACCGTGATTCGGCGCGATGTCCGGCAGGGCGGCGCGCCGAAGTCCTTCATGTAACACTCTCGCTGCGTGATCCTACGATCGCGCACCAAGTCCGATATGGACTGAATCACGGGAGGAAAGCATGAAGAGAGTCATCGCGGCGGTGGCCGCGGCCGTCGCCTGCGCGGCGGTACTGGTGCCGGCGAGCCCAGCCGCCGCGGCCACGCCGACCTGCACCGGTTCGGTGCTGAAGGCGACTAAGGGCATCGATCCCTTCACCGGGGAGCAGCTGTACGCGAGCGTGCCCGCGTTCAGCGGCAACGTCGACTGCCACCTGCAATCCGGGGTCGCGAACCCGGCGGTCAAGGTGCTGCAGCGGGATCTGAACGACTGCTACCAAACTGGTCTGACCGTCGACGGGATCTACGGTCCGGCGACCAAGTCGAAGATCGTCAGCATTCAGAATGCGTGGGGCCTGACCGCCGACGGCATCTACGGTCCGGGGACCCGCAAAGTCATGTCCTGGGCCACTCGCAACGACTACAACCAGTTGCGCTGCTACCAGCTGCTCTGATCGCCTGACCCCGCGTCGGCGGCGGCGGTGGGCCGGTTTCTCCACCGGCTCGCCGTCGCCACACGTCATCGTCTCCTGACCTTCCGTCACGTCAAGGTCAGGACTTGATTGCGATCGTCTGCCCGCCTTCGTCCTCGCCTTACCCCTACCGCCAGCGCACACCCTGCACTGGTCAACCTGGCGACGAACATCCCAAGCCCGAGCCCGCCGATCCCACTACCGGCGAAGACTCGAACGCCCAGGCAGCCGGTCAGCCAAGTGACGTTGGAGCGCTAGCCCTGGTCTTTCGCTAGCTGTTGATCAAGCTGGTCTGGTCGTGGGTTGACCTTTTCCGGATAGCTCGGCTAGGCGTGGGCATGGTGCCGGCCCGGCTCTGGCCGGGCTGCTGTCCGTCCACTCTTTCCTGTCGTCGGTGTCACAGCGATGATGTGACCATGATGATGGTCGATCTCGGCGGCTATCGTGTTGCCGCACATGTCCAGCCCGGCAGCGACCCGACTGTCGTCTTTGTTGCCCAGATGGGTACCGCCGGCGCGACGTGGCGACCGGTCATCGACCTACTCACCACTACACCGGCCGTCGTCACCTATGACCGGCCTGGCATCGGAGCCAGCGACGCACGCCCCGAGCCGGGCAAACCGATTCCGTACAGCGCGCCCGCCGCCGAACTCGCCACGATGCTCGACGGCCTCGGCGTCACCGGCCCGCTCCTCCTCGCCGGGCACTCCGTCGGCAGCCTGTTCATCCGCATGTACGCCGCCAACCATCCAGACCGGATTGCCGGTGTCGTTCACGTCGACGGATCGATTCCGGCGCTGCGGTTGTGGCCCGGTGCCCCGGCGTCTGTCGACGGCGACCGTCCCGACTCGTCGCCTGTCGATTCCGTCGCCGGCGAGCGGGAGATGGCGGGTATCGAGACGCCGACGGTGCCGGGTGTCGTGCTGTGTAGAACGCCCGGGCGCTGGGCCGTCGCTCTGCCGGACCCGGCGATCGACGGGCGATGGCAGCAGGCTCAAGCGGATCTTGCCGAGCAGATCGGGGCAACGCTCGTCGTGGCCACCGACGCAGGACATCAGTTGCCGCGGGAGGCGCCGGCGCTTGTTGCGTGGGCGGTCGATGCCGTGGTGCGGGCAGCCCGCGACGGCCGCGACGTTGTAGACCCGCCGCCCTGCTAACAGCGTGAAGGCCAGCCGGCGCGATTCAGCTCGGCAGCCGGGCCAGGATCGCGTCGAGCTTCGCGTTGAGGCTTCCGTCGAGGGTCGCGACCTGCTCGCGGAGTTCCGCAACGGCGGTCTTGACCTCGGCAACGTCGGCCTGGACGAGGCTGATGCCGTAGGCGGTGGCACGCAGCCCGGCCTCAACCTGGGCGTCAAGCCGTTCCGCGGCCTACTGCTCCAGTCGGGCGACGCGCTCCTCGATCGTGGCCATGGCCCTGATGGTAGCCGTCAGCGGGGCACCATGTCGTCGGTGACTTCGAGCGGCGACGCGGCGGACACCCGCACGACCCGGTTGTCGTGCTTGTCCCACACTTCGACTTCGTACAGGTCGAGGTCCTTACGCGGGTCGACGCCGGCGCGGCGCACGGCGGCGATGAGCCACCAGAGCAGGATGCGGTCGGCTTCCAGGATTTGATCAAAGTCGACGCCGCGGGAGAAGCGTTGGATGCGGTCGACGTCGCGGTTGGCAGGACACGGCAACGCCGCGCGTGCTGTACGTCTGGCGGTGGATCGGTTCGCGAATCCCACTCGCGCAATTCGCTCCGCACCCTTGACCTGCGGAAACGCCGAGCGATCATGGCTGCATGGGTCTTGTGCTGCACGCGGGCGGATGGCGAGTCGAAGAAACCGTCGGCGACTTCGACGACACCGGCCGGCGGACCTGGTTCGAGGCTGTCGCCCCCGAGGGCGGCGTCCACTTCGTCACCGTCGGCCAGTTGCAGCAGCTCCTGCACCAGGCACGGCCTCGACATCGGCGACCTGCAAATGGTGCCGCCGGACCGGCTCAGCGAGTTCGACGACGGCTGCGAATGATCAAGGCTTGATGAGCGCCGGGACCACGTGCACGCCAACGTAGATTGCGATCCCGGACACCGGCGCGGCAGCCAGCAACAGCAGACACAGTCGCAGGGTTCGGCGGGTGTCGTCAACAACGCGGGCGATGAGCAGGACGATCGCGAGACGGAAATCCATGCCATACGCGCAGTGACGAGACACACAAGGAACCACAGAACTCGTCGACCTTGCTGACCTGCCGAAACAGCGCAGGGGCCGCCGCGCTCGTGCATCTTTCAGTCACTCACGATGCGCTCATCCGTCGCACGTCGTACGCGGAGAGGTCCGCGCGAACACGCAGGAATCGGGCTCGGTGCCGCCACTGGCCGGCGTCCTCGTCGAACGCCGCATCAACCTCGACCTCGACCACGACGGTCGGCTGCACCGCGATGCACTGCAGGGGCGCCGCTCCCCCAACTGGCCGGACCACGCCGGCGGCAGAGGCTGCGGTCACGGCGTCTGGACGTCGACGCCACGCCGCTGCGCCACATACCGCACCAGGGCCTGGCCGAGCTCGCGGCCGGCCTCCCCGATCGGCATCGTCTGCCCGACGTACCGGAGCCGACCCGCGGCGTCGTACCGGCCGAGGAGTAGCACCCCGGGTGCGGACAGGCTGCCGGTGACGCCGACGACGATCGCCTCGGCCGTCGACCTGGTCTTGACTTTGACCCAGCCGGGCCGGCCCGGCTCGTACCGCCCGTCCGGGTTCTTGGCGATGACGCCTTCGACTCCGGCCGCCTCCAGTCGGCAGCCCACCGGCGCGCCTCGTCCACGTCCGTGGTCTGCGGTCACAGTGGCAGCGGGCTCCGGCGCACTGGCGAGCAACGTCTCGAGCCGAACCCAGCGGGCGCGCAACGACCGAGGTTAGTACGCGCCGCTCCCCCGGACGACGGCCCATGCGGTGCGCAGCAAGATTCTTACATCTAGGACGAAGGTTGCGTTCTCTACGTAGTTGAGGTCGAGCCGCACCGACTCCTGCCAGGACAGCTCCGAGCGGCCGCTGACCTGCCACAGCCCGGTCATGCCCGGCTTGACCAGCAGCCGGCGGCGTACGTCCTCGTCATAGGCGGCGACCTCCGACATCAGCGGCGGGCGGGGGCCGACCATCGACATCGTGCCGTTGATGACGTTGAGCAGCTGCGGCAGCTCGTCCAGCGAGGTGCGGCGCAGGATCGAGCCGACCTTGGTCACGCGCGGGTCCCGCTTCATCTTGAACAGCAGGCCCTCGGTGTGCTGGTTGAGGTGCTCGATGTCCTGCCGCAGCTTGTCCGCATCCTTGACCATGGTGCGGAACTTGAAGCAGGTGAACTCCTTGCCGTTGATCCCCGCACGGCGCTGGCGTAAGAGAGCGGGGCCAGGGCTCTCGGTGGCGATAAGCACACTGACGACAACCATGAACGGCCCTGCGATGAACAGCAACGCCGCAGCTACACAGCGGTCGAAGACCGGCTTCAGGTATGTCCACACAACCGACTTGGGGCGCGGGGGCTTCCGCACCTACTTGCCGACCTTGAGCAGCGCGCAGCTTCGGCGGTCGGGAAGGTTGAACAGCTGGGAGCGACCCTCGATGCTGCCGCTACTACTCAGTTGCGCCGACTCGTCGAAGCGCTGCCGACGTCGCTCGCCACCGAACAGGCGGCAACACAAGACTCCCGGCCGCCGGTCAGGACGTGGCGGCAGTCCTGGGAAGCCCTGCAAGCGGCCGTCTGGACACTGACTCCCCCAGCGGGAGCCGAGCGTAGTGGCGCAGCAGATCGTATCCACCGCGAGTTCAACGCACTCGCGGAACTGTGCGCCGCCGCCATCTCAACGCTCGACGAAGACTGGCCGGCCTACACAGCGCCGGCGATGTTGCTGTGGGGTAATGCCGGCAGCGGCAAGACTCACCTGCTGTGCGACACCGCACGGCTCGCCCTCGACCGCGGTCAGCCAGCGGTGCTGGTGCTCGGCCAACAGCTCGGCGTCGGCAACCCATGGGCCGAAGGTATGAAAGCATCACGACCGTGTTTCTGCTCGTCGGCCTATTCGTGGGGAGCACGCCCGCGTTCGCCGGGAGCTTCACGAACAACTACGACGGTCAGGACTCGTACATTGGCAGCGGCTCGACCACGCTGAACTACTCCAACGGTCACGCCGCGTTCAACGAGAACATCTGGACCGACGCTGGAACGAACGTGGGCTCGCGGCCGAACTGGCCGTACACGATCCGCATGTACGACGTGTCCGGCACGCAGGTGTGGAGCGCCTCGAACCAGACATCCCGCACGTACTACACCGGCAGCAACGCCACGAAGATCGTGATCGTGCCCAATAGCGGCTACGTCGGAGTGGCCGTTAACTGGCACAGGGCGTAAGACCGCCCGGCCAGCGGCTGGCAGATCAACACGTCCCGGCGTCGACCGCGTTTCATTCAGTTTCGTCGACTCGGCGTCCGGGCGGACGTTACGGTGCCCCGTGGTGAGGTGGTTCATCGGCAAGGCGGTCGTGGAGCCGGGTGTGGCGGAACTGGTATTGGGCACCAGTCTGGCGCAGTACGCCGCGGCGGTGGGCGTCCTGGAGGAACCGGTTCAACTGCAGGGGTGTCTGCCCGTGGAGGGCCAGCCAAGCTCGACTGAGCTGGTAGACGCCCCACGACCTGGACAGTGCCGCAGTCAGTCCGATGGCCAGTCCGAAGATCGCCCCTGCCGTGAGGCCGAGGCTCAAGGGGATGTGGTGGGCCATCGCTTGACCGCCGACGACAAAGCCGGCAAGCCCATATCCCACGGCGCCGACGTACCGGAATGCGAACCAGCCGAACAACGCTGACACGAGTCCGGCTGGCAACGCTCGGGCGAGGTGAAAGGGATCCGCGACCGCGCCGAGGTGGGAGTGCGGCTGGCTGACGGAGATCGCGAACGCGTAGAACAGCCCGATCGGCACGGCCACCGACAGCGCGAAAGCGAGCGTTGCGACACGGTCCTGCGCGTAGGTCGTCGCCGGACTGGACGCGCGGTTCGCCTCTGTCGGCACCTCTAGCCAGACGTGCAGTCCCATACCGAACCCGAAGGCCGACGCGAGTATGACCACCGGCCCGGTCTGAAGTGACCAGACCAGCCCGATCACGACGCTGATGGCCACCCCGATCACGAACCGGCTGAGGAACGGCAGCGCAGTGCCCCGGAAACGAACCTCGACTCGCGACGGTCCTGAGCGCGCTCCCCAGCCCTGGGCGGCGCAACCGCCCACTGCGGTGGACAGCCCGTAGACCCAGGCCGCGGAGGGCCCCCTGGCCACGAGGCCGGCGAACGCGAACAGTGCTGCTGTCGGCAGGCTGAAAACAAGTCCTCTCACGGGCCGAGGTATTGCGCGGACCAGGTGCCACCAGGCGAAGTCGCGGGTCTGCAGGTGCCGTAGGTGGCGAGCAAGGAACGTCAGCCATCGTCGGGCCTGATCTGGACCGTGGCTTCGGACCGTCTCGGGGGACAATCCCGGTGGTTGGGGACGTTGGGCGTACACGGCGGGGAGGAACGCGTCGAGTAGATGGCGCTCGATCGTAGCTCGATCGGTGAACCGTTGCGGATCAAGGAGTTCTGTCGGGTCGCTCGCGGAGTCGTGGTAGGTCGTCCGGGCGAGGTCGACCATCAGCGGGGTCGTCAGCGCCCGCGCGAGCGGACCGTCGCGGTGGCCGCGCAGGTGATCGATGACGGGTTGCCAGCGGGTGTCGCCGGGGTGGTGGCGGGCGGTGAGGAAGCTGATGGCGTCGTCGAGTTCGACGGGTTCGATCTCCACCACCGCGGCGCTGGCGAGGATGCCGCCGCGGTGGACTGCGTTCTCGTATTCGTCGGCACGGCAGGTCACCACGAGTGGACGGCCGCCCGCTATCGCCCGGTCGAGGGCATCGATCGCGGCGGCGTGCAGCGCGGGTGGTGTCTCGTCGAGGCCGTCGAGGATCGGCAGTACCCGGCCCTCGGTCACCAGCCGGGTCGCCGCGCTCGGCCCGTACGCGGCCGTGTTGCCGAGGCCCGGGTAGTCCTCCAGCAACCGGTACGCCAGCCAGGTGTGCACGTGCTCACGGTGCGGGTTCCACGACGACAGGGACAGCAGCACCGGTACCGGATCGTGCGGCGCCCGGTCCGCCGACAACCCGAGGGTCAGCAGGATCGCCAGTACCGTCTTGCCCGCTCCCGGCTCGCCGAGGACGACCAGTTGGGGCACCGTCAATGTCGTGAACTTCGCGGCCACGTCGCTGATGTCGCCACTCGGGATCCGTTGCGGTGCCGCGACGGCGACCGGTCGGCCGGTGGCCGCCCACCGCACCTGTAGCGGTGCCGGTCGCCGTACCGACCGCGTCTCTGCTTCGGCCGTCCACTGGACGGTGACCGCCGTGGCCAGGTCCCCCGCCGCCCGGTCGAGCCCCACGGCCGACGACGCGGACGCGACGGTGGCGGGCTCGGCGGCCGGCGGCACGGCCACCAGAGGCTCGGGTGCCGCGAGCACCGGATCGGCCGTCAGCACCTGGTGGTGCAGCCGCCGCAGCTCAGGCCCCGGGTCGACGCCTAGCTCCTCGGCCAGCCGGCGGCGTACCGTCTCGAAGTGGCGCAGCGCCTCGGCCTGCCGACCGCAACGGTACGCGGCCAGCATCAGCTGACCGATCAGGCGCTCGTCGTACGGCTGCCGCTCACCCAGGTCGGTCAACTCGGCCAGCAGCTCCGCGTGCCGGCCCCGGGCCAGCTCCACCTCGTTGCGGTCGATCACCGCGGCCAGCCAGCGCTGGTGCAGCGTGTCCCGCATCTGATCCAGCCATGGGCTGCTGAGGTCCTCGTACGGGTCGCCCCGCCACAGCTGCAGCGCGGCGGTCCACGTCGCGGCCGCCTGGCCGGTGTCCTCGGTGGTACGAGCCTGCTCCACGAGCCGATCGAAGCGGTGCAGGTCCACGGCGTCCGGATCGACCTCCAGCAGGTACCCACCTGAGCTGCGGGTCAGCCGTACCTTCCCGCCGTCGGCGGCCATCCGGTCCAGGACGGCCCTGATGCGGGTCAGGTAACTGTATAGGGCGCTGCGGGCCGAGGCCGGCGGCTGCTCGCCCCACACGCGCTCGACCAGGCTGCCGGCCGAGACGACCCGGTCGGCCTCGGTCAGCAACACCGCCGCGACCGAGCGCTGCCGCCGCTCGCCCAACCCGACCCGCTGACCGCCGCTCCACGCCTCAACCGGTCCCAGCAACCGAAACTCCACCCGCGCCTCCACGACCGAAAGTCCGCCGAGCATCGGCCGGACGCGTACAGCTTCATCGATGCTCGCGATCGGTGCTGTCACTGGTCACCGACTTAACACAAGGTTTTCCTTGGACTTCCTCAACACCGGGCCCAGACGATCAATGCCGTCAGGAGGGTCACGCGGCGGCGCACGCCGCCGTCGTGATGCCCGCAACGGGGCCAAGGTGTCGGCAACGGGTCCGAGCCCCGCGAAGAACCCTCGGCCTTGAGGGACGCGGCGACGGCGCCGGCACATACGCCCGCACCTTCAGTGAAAGGACTCATGGATATGCAAGTAAGGCGACTCGCCGGCCTCCGGCGGCTGCTGATCGTGCCGCTCGCCCTGGCGACGGTGGGGGCCCTCGGCCTGTTCGCGCCGTCCGCCTTCGCCGACGACCCGGCTGATCCCGCCGTGGCGGCCGCCCTGGCCAGGATCAATGACGGCACCTATACGCAGGACGACATCGATCTGATCAAGACGGATCCGGTGCTGGCCGACGAGGTCCCCGACCCCTCGACGAATCTGTCCGCCACGGATGTGTTGGCCGAGGACACCGGCCCGCTCATCACCATCGATTCCACATCGTGCTGGTACGTCACGGTCACCGTCCGGCGGCGTAGCCTTCTCGGCCACACACTGTACAAGTGGCATCACTACGTCGAGTGGTGTGGAACGAGCTCCGGCAAGAAAGTCACCAAGTGGCGGCAGCGTAGCGACTACGTGAGCGACGCGTCGAGCGTCGTCTACGTCCGCGAACTGACCGCGGAATCGCACAGCTCCACGCCGATCTACAACGTCGCGACCTCGTTCCGCGAACGGCACATCGAGTACTGCGTCGCCAAGTACGGCTGCTACACGAGCCACTACCCGCACAGCAAGATCTGGGTCTACTGGTGGGGCGGCTACACCTACACCGCATCCAACGCGTAGACGTCCGACCGGGGCGTCCCCAGAGCCTCGGCACTGTACCAGTTTGAGGTAGTTCGCCCAATTGAACGAGAGCGCGGCGTATGCCGGGTCCGTCGAGCGGCTCGGGGCACTGACCATCCTCGGCGGCATACACCGACTCGGCACGGCCGTTACCTGTCAGGCTGATGCCACGCCACGGCCTAGGGCCGTAAGGTGTGGGCGTGACGGCCGTTGCCGAAGTCGAGCGCGCGCTCGCGGCGGCGCACGCGCGTTTGGCCGAGGCGGTGGCTGCGATGTGCGGCGGCCATGAGCGGTACCTCGGCGACTTCGAGTCCGTCTATCGACGCCGGCTGCTCGAGCTCCACCGCGACGGCGCCAGCCGACTCGTCCCGACCGACGTCACGTTCGCCGGCCTGGTGACCGGCCTGTCCGCCGACCACCCGTGGGCGTTCGCCAGCTACGACGACAACGTGTGGCGCGGCTACGCCCCGGACGGCGCCGCCGGCGTGCCCACTGACCTACGTATCGGCAGCCTCGCGCTGCCCGGCGTGCTCGGGCTGCCCGACGTGCCCGCGCTGGTGCCCCTGGTGGGATCCGGGCACGTCGTCATCTCGGCCGGTCCCGGCGCCCAGGACCTGGCCCGTTCAGTGCTGGAGTCCTTACTCGTGCGGCTCGTGACGGCGACCGCACCCGGTTCCGTCCGTCTTGCCCTCGCAGACCCGCACGGCAACGGGCGGTACCTGGCTGCGTTCCTCCGCCTGCCGGCGCCGCTGCGGTTCGGCGACCGGGTGGCGGCGGACCACGCGGACGTGGATGTGCTGCTGCAGGGCCTGGCCGAGCCGATGACCGCAGCCGACGCGCTGGTCCGGTGCCTGGCCGCGCTCGGGATACCCAACGCCGAGATCCCGGTGGACCTGGACGACTGTGCGTCGCGGTACCGCACCGAGATCGCCGGCCGCCGCATGCTGATCGTGCTGGACAACGCCTCGTCCGTCGAGCAGGTGCGGCCGCTGCTGCCCGGCACCGGCTCCTGCGCGGTACTGGTCACCAGCCGTGATAGCCTCGCCGGCCTCGTCGCCGTGCATGGCGCCCGCCGGCTCGACCTGGAGCTGCTGCCGCACTCCGACGCGATCGCCCTACTCCGGTGCCTGATCGGGGCTCGTGTCGACGCGGCCCCGTCGGCGGCCGCCGTACTCGCGGACCAGTGCGTCCGGCTGCCGCTCGCCCTACGCATCGCCGCCGAACTCGCCGTCTCGCACTCCGCCACACCACTGGCCGACCTTGTCGCCGAGCTGGCGGACCGGCAGCAGCGCCTGGACCTGTTGGACGCCGGCGGCGACCCGCGCGCTGCGGTGGCTGCGGTCTTCTCCTGGTCGTTCCAGCATCTGCCGCCAGCAGCGGCCCGCGCCTTCCCGCTGCTGGGCCTGCATCCCGGCCCTGACCTCGATGTCTACGCAGCGGCCGCCCTCGCCGACACGACCCTGGCGCAGGCACGCCGTATCCTCGGCGTGCTGGCCCGTGCCAACCTCGTGCGTACCACCAACGCCGGCCGGTACGGCATGCACGACCTGTTGCGCGCCTACGCCACCAGCCTGGCCACCGGGGACGCCGCCGACGACGAGCCGCAGAGGTCGCTCGGCCGACTGTTCGACTACTACCTCGCCACGGCGGCGTCCGCGATGGACGTGCTCAACCCCGCCGAAACGCGTCGCCGCCCCCGAATTCCACCGCCCGCTACGCCCACCCCCGAGTTCGCCGATTCGGACATGGCCCGCAAGTGGCTGGACGGCGAGCGGTTCACCCTCGCCTCGGTCACGGCCTACACCGCTGCCCACGGGTGGCCGGACCATACCGTACGGCTGTCCAACACCCTGTTCCGCTATCTCGACAACGGCTACTACACCGATGCGCTAGTCATCCACCGCACGCCAACGGCGTGGCGGAGCGCAACGGCGATCACGTCGCGCAGGCCCAGGCGCTGCTCAATCTCGGCGTGACGGAGGCACGGCTGGCTCGCTATGCAGCGGCGGCCGACCACTTCAGACGATCGATACTGCTGCACCGTCAGGCCGGCGATCTGATCGGAGAGGGCCGGGCGTTGAGCAATCTCGGCAGTGTCGAGCAACGGCTTGGTCGCTACCAGGTGGCCGTCGAGCACAACGAACAGGCTCTGGCGCTGTTCCGAAAAGCCGGCGACGTGATCGGCGAAGCTCGCGCGCTCGACAACCTGGGCTTCACCGAACGACTGCTGGGCCGCTACGAGGAAGCCAGCGCGTACCACGGCCGTGCCTTGGCGCTGTTTCGCGAGGTCGGCGACGTGATCGGCGAAGCCGCCTCACGGGACAACCTCGGCACCGCGCAGCAGCTCCTAGGCCGCTACGAAGCCGCCGAGGAACAGTTCAGTCACACACTTGCGCTGTATCGCGGACTGAACAACCCCCGCGGCCAGGCATGGGCAAAGCACAGCCTCGGCGATCTCCATACCCGCCTGGGCCGGGCCGATGAGGCCGCCGAGCATCACCGGCAGGCCCTGGCCCTCTTCCGTGAGATCGGTGAACGGGACGGCGAGGTGTGGGCGCTCAACGGCCTCGGGCTCGGCACCGCGCAGCAGCTCCTAGGCCGCTACGAAGCCGCCGAGGAACAGTTCAGTCACACACTTGCGCTGTATCGCGGACTGAACAACCCCCGCGGCCAGGCATGGGCAAAGCACAGCCTCGGCGATCTCCATACCCGCCTGGGCCGGGCCGATGAGGCCGCCGAGCATCACCGGCAGGCCCTGGCCCTCTTCCGTGAGATCGGTGAACGGGACGGCGAGGTGTGGGCGCTCAACGGCCTCGGGGAGGCCGTCCACAACGCCGGCCGACCGTCCGAGGCCCTCGTTCACCACCGCAACGCCCTGTCCATCTCGACCGAGACCGGCGCGCGGGACCAGCAGGCCCGAGCCCACCGCGGTCTCGCCCGCGCCCACCACACACTCATCGACACCACCCGTGCACAGGAACACTTTGCAGCGGCTCTCGCCCTCTACACCGATCTCGACATGCCCGAAGCAGACAACGTACGCACAGATCTCGCCGCCCTGGCAGCGCGTAGCCCCTTGACGCGTCCGTCCGGAGCAGCTCCGCTGCGTCGTCCGGTCGCATGACCGCGATCTTGCCGCTGCCGCGATCGACCACGAGCCAGTGCTGCGCGCCGCCGCCGCGATCGCCGATGTCGTATGGCGCGATCAGCCGCTGGGTCATGGCGTGGTCCCGGAACAGCTGCCAGCCGTACGGTTCGGCGTCGACCGCATCAACACCGTCGGTGGCTCTCCCCACCCGTCCGTCCTGATACAAGGCGACGAATTGCGCATCGCCCGGATAGTCCAGAGTCCGCAGCAGTGAAGGCGGCGTGCGCATCGGCAGCTCGATGCCCTCCCCAGGCGGTGGCGTCTCCGGCCAGGACGCCGCCACTACGATCCCGCCGTTGCAGGTCACCGCAGCACCGATCAGATTCGGCGCGTTGCAGGCAGGCTTCGGGGCACGATGCCTCCACCCGCCCCACAAGCGCAGCCCCTTGCCGGTTGCGCCGAGCCCGGTCACTAACATGTAGGTTCTCGGCGAAGTTGGCGGCGCTCAGAGTGGCACTGTTGCATTTGCCGATCGGAGGGCGCGTTCGAGCGAGTGCCGGCCCGGTCTTCAGATGGCGGTGGCGAGTTCGGTGAATGCCGCGGCGACGCGGAGTCCGCGCGGGGCGTCGTGTCCGAGTTCGTAGTGTCCGCGGCGGAGGTTCTGCATGAAGGCGTGCCCGGCGATGATCGTCTGTGCTGTCCGGTCGGTCCGTAAACCGCGCATCGGTCTGAGCCGGTGCTTGAGCTGACTATGGTCGGCCTCGACCCGGTTGTTGGCATGCCGTTCGACGTGATGCCAGGCCCACGGGACCAGTTCATCGAGGACGGCCGGGTACATCGGCGCCGCGTCGGTGACGACTTCGGTGGGTCGCACCTTCAGGGTGTCCATCGCCCGGCGGAAGAACCGGCGTGCCGTGGCGGGGTCGCGGCGGGCGGAGACGAGCACGTCGATGACCTGCCCGTCCTGTTCGACGGCCCGGTAGACGTACCGCCAGACACCGTTGACCTTCACACAGGTCTCGTCCGTGAACCACCTGTCACCGGGTGCATGCCGGCAGAACAGCGAAGATTATTGTGGTGCCGGTCCGATGCCTGACCTACGGCAGAACTGACCCGCTTGGTGTCCTTGCCCGGACGCGTCGGCTGCGGACCGGCACCATAGCCACGAAGCCTTGTGGCGACCGGTCCGGGCGGATGTGACCTGATAGGAACCTGCCGCGAACAGTTGCCCCATCGCTGTTGTGTCCGCCCGTCCCGGCACCTGGTCGCCTGTTCGGAGAAGGGCAACCTATGTCTAGCGTGACCGCCCGCAAACCGGATGTCATCGGCGGGGTCGACTGCCATGCCGACACCCACGAATCCGCCGTCCTCAACGCGCAGGGCCGGTTGCTGGCCACCGCACGGTTCGCGACCACCGTAGAGGGCTACCAGCACCTGCTGGAATGGATGAGCAGCCACGGCCACGTCCTGGAAGTCGGGGTCGAGGGATCGGGTTCCTACGGCGCCGGCCTGACCCGCCACCTACGCGCCGCGGGCATCAAAGTCGTGGAGGTCAACCGCCCGCACCCCCACACTCGCGCCCGGCGAGGCAACAACGATGCCATTGACGCTGAGGCCGCCGCTCGGAAAGTCCTCGCCGGGGAATGCACCGCGGTCCCGAAGGACACGACCGGCATCGTGGAGGCGATCCGCCAGCTGCACCTGGCCCGCGCCAGCGCCGTGCAGGCTCGCACCGCCGCGCTCAACCAACTCGACGACCTTATCGTCACCGCGCCCGCCGACGTGCGCCAAGCACTGACCGCCAAAACGTTGCCCGGTAAAGCCGGCCAGTGCGCCAGATGGCGCCCCGATCGGGCTCGTCTGGCCGAACCCGCACAGGCGGCACGCACAGCGCTGCGTAGCATCGCTCGACGCATCCACGCCCTCGGTGAGAAGATCGCAACACTCGATGCACAACTGTCCACATCGGTCAAACGCGCAGCCCCGAAAACCCTGGCGTTGCTAGGCGTCGGCCCGGTCCACGCCGCTCAGATGCTTATCACCGCCGGCCAGAACATCACCCGCCTGCGCACCGAGACCGCCTTCGCCCACCTGTGCGGTGCAGACCCGATCCCGGCCCCGTCCGGCAAGACCGAACGCCACCGACTCAACCCCGGCGGCGACCGCCACGCCAACCGCACCCTCTACATGATCGCTATCGTTCGGTTGCGATATTGCCAACGCACTCGGGACTACACCACCCGCCGCATCACAGACGGCAAGTCCAAGAAAGAGATCATTCGCTGCCTCAAACGCTACATCTCCCGCGAGATCTACTACACCCTTGTGGCCGACCTACAGAATCTTGCCCCAGCCACTAGACGGTCTATAGGAACGCCCTGGCCACGTCGGCCAGCAGCGGCGTGAACCGCTGCACCCACCGGAACATCGTCACGTGGTCGACCTCGACACCCCGCTCGAGGAGCAACTCTTCAACGTCGCGGTAGGACAGGTTGAACCGCAGATACCAGCGCACCGCGACCACGATCACGTCTGGCGGAAACCGGAACCCGACGAACGCAGACCGCGGTGGCGACGGCGGCCGCCGGCTTGGGAGCCTCACTGCCCAAGCCTGCCTGGATGTTGTCGAGCGACGAATGCAACAGAGCCCGGCAAGTGCCTCGCCGGGCAATCGGCGCGCCTCGGGCCTTCGGCCGACGGCGCGCCGAACCCGGTGGCGCGCAAACCGCGCCACATCGGCAGGAGCTGCAGCGATCCGTCCCGTGCCGCTGCAGCGCGTGTTCCAAACGCAATAACTGGTACCTCGCGTGTCGGACGAGCTACGAGATCGGACGGTCCGTCCCCTACAGCATGTCGGCTGACGCCCGTGCACGGCCGTCGTACCATGCGCCTGTGACCCGGACACAGCGCATCATCCGAGTGACGGTTGTCCTGGGCCTGGTCGTGACGGCAGCGCTGGGATGGAAGCAATACCAGGAGAACAACCGGGAAGCCGAGTTCAAGAACGAGATGGCCCGGCACGGGATGCTCGTGGTCGGCCAAATCTCGCGGCAGAACAGGGTCGGATACGACAACAAGGGCCACCGCATAGGCATACCGGTGGCGGTGGTCAACTACGAGGTCCGTGGTAACCCGTACAGCTTCGAGATGGATTGCAGGGTCGATCCGTGCCCGCTGCCGGTGGCGAAGTCCACCATGAACCTCTGGGTGAACCCGGACGCCCCGAATGCGCTGGTCACGGAGGACGGCTATACGAACCACCGGTTCGACGACACCAGCTACGCCTACCTTCTCGGGGCCGTTGGGGTGCTGCTCATCGGCGCCGGCATCGTCTTCATCCTGGTAGTCACCGACCAGGCGTTCCGGGGCGGCCAGCCCAAAGGTCCCGTGGTGTAGTCCGCGCAGCAGCTCGGCCTGACCGGACGTACTGCTGAGCGCAACCGGACCCAGATCCGCGAGGCGCCTTGGTTCGGGGCCGCCGGTGGGCAACTCGCCGACCCGGCGTTGCTCGGAGCGGCGTCCCGGCTCGATCCGGACATGGTGACGGTGGCGGTCGGCGACGGAATCGGCGTGGCCTGCTATGACGTCTCTCGGCGTCGGTGGCACTCCCGACGCGCTGACAAGGCGGCCGGGTGGCCAAGCCCGGCCGACGAAACCGCCGATTGGCCGACCCTATGCGTCGGAGCGGGCCGGCGTCTTCTGGCTCAGTGCGCAGCGCCAGCCGTCGCCTGCCCGGACGTAGACCTCGGTGATCCATTCATCGGCGGTGTACAGGCTGCCGTCCCAGGTGCCGGCGCTGGTCTTGCGCGCCGTCAGAACGATGGTGTCGCCGGCATGTACCACGTGCTCTGGGCCTACCGAGGTCATGCGGTCGTGCCGCAGACGACCAGAGGCGATCCAGCCGATGATGTCGGACTTGGGGGTCACGCCGTCCGGGCCGACGTAGACCCAGTCGTCGTTCAGAAGGACGCGACCCGTTCCGGGTGGTTGGCAAGCAGCGCTTCGTCCCACCGCGCCGACAGCGCACGAACCTCATCCTCAGCACCCATTGTGTGATCGTATCGACCCGGATCGCGCCACTCCGGTCTCGGCTCCCGTGGCGGAGCCGCCGGCAGCCGACGCACGCACCCCAAGTTGCGGACTCAACTCTGTGTTGCCAGCACTGATCTTGGCGTACGAATCTGGCGCCGATCGCGAGTGCACAGGCGGTGGTTCGGTCACCCCGTGTGATGGACGCCCGCGCCGGCCGGCGCGCTGTCCTGCCGATGAGCGCAAACTGCTCCAGCTGCCGACATGGCCGGTAACGTGCCCATTCAGCAGGAAGGGTCGCCGATGGACGCATTGATCGGTCGTAAGCTCGTGAAGGTCGTGCGGCTGGCCTGGCATTGGGCGGGCGAACCCGACGATCTCAGTGTTGGGCCGGTGCATCTTGTGTTCGATGACGGTCGAGGGCTCTTCCTGGCCGGCCAGAGCGACTGGACCCTCAACCTTGTGCAGACCGACCCGGGCGATGACAGATGGCTTGACCCCTACGACTATGACTACGACGGTGGGCGTTGGTTGCCGCGGGACGCCTCGACTGAGTCGCCGTTCGCCTCAGTCAGCGCAAGGC
Source organism: Dactylosporangium sp. McL0621 (assembly GCF_049995355.1). Lineage (NCBI taxonomy): Bacteria > Bacillati > Actinomycetota > Actinomycetes > Micromonosporales > Micromonosporaceae > Dactylosporangium > Dactylosporangium sp. McL0621. Next base: position 4,697,987 of record NZ_CP188259.1, on the reverse strand, counting down.
CCCTCACTGAACTGGCGTCGATTCGCAACGAGGTCAACGAGGTGATCGGCCTCAGGCTGGACTTCGATGGCCACATGCTGACGCTCAAAACGTTGCAGGGAGAGGTCAAAACCTACCTGCCGGAGTATCCGCTCATCAGCGAGTCGGTCGCCGCCGGCGGTGGGTTGTCCTGATCGAGTCGCCTCAGGGCGCCGGTAGACAATGAGTGCCTGCCGATCAGTGTCTGGGTCCGCGACGAGAGTCAGCGGCGCTTGGCAGGCCCGCAGGACGTTCTACATCTCGTCCCGCCTCCGCTGCCGCCCGGGTGGTACGACCCCCTGGCCAACCTGCAAGATCGCCATACGTTTCCCATGCTTGCGCACGTCGATCCCTACGGGAACACCATCTTCAACCGGTCCCAGATGACGACGCTACTGGAGGAACTGGCGAGGCTTGAGCCACAAGTTCGGCCGGCGCCCTGCGCGTGCTGATCGGGACCTACGCTGACAAGCCGCACCGCTACCTCTGGTTCGTCGGCGACTGAGCGACCTCTACCCTCGACACCTACGGCCGAAGGTGCGCCGCCTGACCAGTCCCTGCCCGGCATCTGCCGCCGGGCGCACTCGTCGCGTTTCGGCTCATGCCACGATGTACTCGTCTACTGGTGGCCTGAAGCAACCGGCAACGGGTTGAACTGCCAATCTGTTGCCAGCTGCGCCCAGACTGGCAGCAAGCAGCCCGGCGAACGCAAAGCGGGCCTGCGCCGCAACGACGCAGACCCCGCAACCCCCAATAACGCTCAGCCGCGCCGGCGGCGCACCCGCGGAACCAGCCGCAGCAACGCCATCCCACCCACGATCAACGTCGCCGCCAGGACCAGCTGCCAGCCGATCGACAGCCCCGTGACAGGCAGCACCGCCACTCCGGCGCCAGCTCCGCCGACAACACTCGATTCGTACATCGTTCTCCCTCCTCAGGCGTTGATCCATTCGCGGTCCGCGCCGCGGACCGTCTTCCATGCAGCCAGCCAATACACGCCCGACCGCCATTGCTCATATAGCCACTCCGGCACCAGCAAGGCCGCCAGCAAAACATCACCCGGCCGTCCCCGGCGAACCGTCCAAACGCGCTCCAACAGGAACAGCAGCGTCAGCGGCAGCCAGCGCGGATCGAACGGCAGGCCACCCGTCACCGCAGCAAACACGGCCAGAAACGTCACGTAGGCCGGGCCGAGCAGCGACCCGAAATAGATGCCGGCCTGCCGGAGCCAGTTCCCTGCGGTCCGACGATTCCATCCGTATAGGCGAAGGCTGTCGAGCATGCCTCGCTGCCAGCGAATCCGCTGATCTTTCAGCGCCTGCCATGTCGGCATCGAGTCCGTGAGTGCGGTCGCTTTCGCCGGCGCGACCGGTCGATAGCCGAGAGCCTGCACGGCGAACGTGAGCTCGATGTCCTCGGTCGCAGTGTCGCGGTGGTACAGCTCGCCGGGATACCCGGGCAACCGCCCGTCTGCGCGAGCATCGAGGATGTCCCGTATAAGGCGAACGCTGAACAAAGTGGCAACACCGGACAACACGAGAGCCTTGTCCAGGCGGCGGGCGACCTGCCGGGCGAACCTGGCGTACTCGTTGCGTTGTAGCCTGTCGAGAAGGCTCCGCCCGTCGCGCGAGGTATGGAAACTGGCGCAGGCCGCGCCGACCGGGCGACGCCAGCGGTGTCCGCGGCGAGGCCGAGTGAGCGCACGCACGGCGTGCTGGGTGAAGTCAGGATGCAGAATGCTGTCGGCGTCCGTCACCAGCACGAATTCGTCGTCGTTCAAGCCGGGCAGCAGGTGGCTGACCGCCCAGTTGAGTGCGCCAGCCTTCTTGTGCGGGTTCCGACCGGGGAACTCGCGGACTTCAGCGCCGACGGCCGCGGCAACATCAGCAGTGTTGTCCGTGCAGTTATTCGGGACGACGACGATCCGGTCGATGGGCGGCGACCACTGCCGGCGCAGCGCCTTGATCGTAGCGGCGATGGTGGCGGCCTCGTTGTATGCCGGCACGACCGCGACGATGCGGGCCGAGGGCCGAGTCAAGGACTTCCGCTGTTTCGGGATGGCACTGACGATGACGGTCTGGTCATCGTCCACGCGACCAGTGACGACGGTGGCATCACGATCGATGAGGACGGCGGCTTCGTCGGGCATGGTTAAGCGCACGGCGGGGCCGCCCTCCTGATGCTTGTGCGGGCGGCGCCTCGACAGATCGGGCGGCGCCCGCGAATCCGCGTGCCGGCTTAGCCCGCCTCTTTCACGATGGGTTGATCATGTTGAGGTGACGGCCGGCTGGGTCGGGCTGGTGACCTGGGCAGCTTGGGGTGCCCGATGCTGGGATCGGGTCCTCCGCGGCCCTTTCGGTTGGTGGGACTGACTTCCTGGTTCAGGTGATCGGCCGTGGGAGTGCGGCGATCCGGGTGAAGGCGTCGGCCAGATCTGTTGCCCAGGGCCAGTTTTCGGCGATGCGGAGCCGGGTCCGGCGGCCGCTGCGGGTGACCCGTGCGGCGACGTGCAGGAGCCGGTAGCGCAGCTTCTTCGGTTCGGCGGCGGCCAGTTCGTGGTGCAGCAGCAGGGTTTTGGTCCAGGCGAGGAGGTCGATGGCGGTCAGGGCGAGTTCGAGCCAGGCGGCGTTGATGGCGAAGTCGCGGGAGGGGAAGCGGCCCAGACCGGTCTGTTTGCGCAGCGGATGCGGTCTTCGACCCGGGCGTGGGCGCGGTGACGGGCTTCGCGGTATTGGATCGGGCCGTGCCCGTAGGGGGTGTCGGTGATGACGAGTTGGTGGCGCCAGCCGACGATGTGGTCGAACAGCGACAGTTGGGCGCCGGGGTGAGGCAGTTCGCGGCGGACGATGACGCGGGTGCCGTCGGGGTGGGCGGTGGTGTCGATGAGGTCGGTAATCTCGCAGATCTCGGCGTGGTCGCGCGGGTCGGCGTCCTGGTCGAGGGCCGGGATCCACAGGTCCGGCTCGTCGATGATGCGGGCGAGGACGGCGCGGACGGGTTCGGTGATGGCGAGGCCGACGGAGAAGCGGATGTCCAGGCCCTGGTTGCGTAACGCGCGGATGTGGGCCAGGAACTGGCTGCTGGAGCCGGCGGTGTCGGCGCGGACCAGGATCGGCTGGCCGTGGCGGTGCGGGTCGGGGATCTGGGCCAGGCAGGCGTCGAGGACGGCGATGTGGTCCGCGGCGGTGTTGCTGCCGGCGTTGCCGGGCCGCAGGATGCCGGCGAGGGCCTCATTGGTGTTGTCCAGGAACCCGAAGATCGGGTGATAGCCGAACGTGTGCTTGAACGTCGGCGCGGCCTGCTCCTTCTCCGAATGGCAGATCACCACGCTGGCGTCGATGTCGATGACCAGACCGGGGAGGTCGCGGCCGGCGGCCCGTGCGGCCGGGATCACCCGGCCGGTCTCGGTGGCCTGCGCCCAGGCCAGTTCCCGGGCTTGGGCCCGGGCGGCGCGTAGTGCGGCCAGTTGCGCCTCGCCGGTGCCGGCCAGGACCCGCCACGCGGTCGGGGTCGAGGCGACCGGCCCGAACACGGCCGGCTGCTGACGCAGCACGGCCAGATCGCTGATGCTCTGCCCGCCGTCGGCGAGCATCACCGCCACGTCGACAGCGACGCGACCCGGGTCGTGGCCGGTGTCCCGCCGCCGCAACCCTGTCAGGGCGTCGCTGAACGCCTGGGTCAGACCTGTGGCGTCAGCGAGGTCGGCCAGGAGCCGGGTTCCGGCGTGGGAGACCACGCCGGTGCCGTCTGCAGTGACGGTGAGTTTCGGTCGGGTCCGGGTAACCTGCATCCAGAAAGTGCCTTCCGTACGGGCGTGATGAGACCTTCGACAAGCCTCATTGTCCCAGTTCAGAAGGCACTTTCGCGTTTCACGTCCATCTCGTGGATCACCGATCCTGAAACGCCCGGGCTAGGTTCGCTGCACCAGACACCCTGGCGAAGGTCTCCACGGAAATGTTGACCACCTCCAGCGCCCCCAGTGCGATTCCTACCATCGTCGCAGCGCGTAGGACGCGACGCCGCGCGGCGGAGGCGGATCGGGCGGCAGCAAGCACCACGACCGCGTAGACGCTCAGCAACACCGCCGGCTCGGCCAGGTACACCGCGCTGCCGCGCTGATGCAGGAAGGACGGGTAACCGATCAACCCGCCGCGACAAGGGCCACGTCGACGCCGAGCACGGCCAGAAAAGCGCTGCGCATGCCGCCCATCCTCGACGCCACAGTGCTCAACGGCAACCATGCTGCGCAGTAGCACAAGACGTTGAGTCCTCTCAATGGACCCGCCCACGGGGTGATGGCCCCGCCGACCTCTGGATTCCTGCCGGGTTACAGGAGACGGAACATCGTCGTCGACGTACGTGGCTCGCCAACTAACAAGTCCTAACAGAATGATCACTTGATGAGTCGGCGGTAGCAGATGATGGAGCAGGCGAGGCTCATGAACGCTTCGTGGATGTCGTCGCGGATCTCCCAGCGGATGCGGAGGCGGCGGAACCAGTGCAGCAGCGCGACCGTCTGCTCGACCACCCAGCGGTGAACGCCCAGCCCGGAGCCGTGCTCGACGCCGCGGCGGGCGAAGTAGGGGGTGATGCCCTGATCGCGGACCCGGTCGCGGTAGATGTCGAAGTCGTAGGCCCGGTCGGCGTACAGGCTGTCGGGGCGTCGGCGGGGCCGGCCGCGTTTGCCACGTATCGGCGGGATGGCGTCGATCAACGGCAGGAGCTGCGTGACGTCGTGGCGGTTGCCGCCGGTCAGGCTGACGGCGAGTGGGATGCCCGCGCCGTCGGTGATGACGTGGTGTTTCGAGCCGGTCTTGGCGCGGTCGACCGGGCTCGGTCCGGTTTTGGGCCGCCCTTCAGGGCCCGCACATGCGAGCCGTCGATCACCGCCTTGGACCAGTCGAGCTTGTCCGCGGCGCGTAGCTCGGCCAGCAGGAGCTCGTGCAGACGTTGCCAGACCCCGGCCTCGTGCCACTCGGCCAGCCGCCGCCAGCAGGTCATCCCAGACCCGAAGCCCAACTCCTGCGGCAGGAACTCCCACGGGATCGCCGTGTACAGCACGAACAGAATCCCGCACAGCACCTGCCGGTCCGGCACCCGTTTCCGCCCGGGGTTACGCAACCGCCGCGGGTGCCGGGGCAACAGCGGCTCGATCCGCTCCCACAACCCGTCCGGCACCATCCATGGTGGCTGCTCGCCCTTCCGCACGGTCGACACTATAGATCATCGTCCACAAAGGACGGAAGTCCCTAGATCATTCTGTTAGGACTTGTAAGTCCGGACGCCGCCAAGTCATCGCCACCTTCACCCGGACGCCGCCACCTTGACGCGGACGGGACAGTAGCGCTGTCCGTTCCGGCTGAACCCTGCACACGCCGACACGCTGACCAGCGGCTCGTACCGTGAGTCCGTACGGTCGGAGCCCCGTTGTCCAGACCTACCTTGCGTATTCGAGTTCGGTCGACGGACGCGCGGCCGACCAAACTCCCGAGCCCGGCGCGCAGGGCAAGACACGCCGCCCGTCCGCAACGTAGGTCCGGACAGTCAAGATCAGATGCAAGGTACGACCGTCCGGATGAGTTCAGGCCCCGCCAATCGTCCTTTACGACCTACGAATGGAATTGATAAATTGCCATGTGTCGCTTCCTATCACCGTGCCCCGCACGGTCACCCCGAGAAAGGACGGCACATGAGAATCATCCGCGGCGCACTCGCCGCCACCACCGCTATGCTGGCGGCCCTTACCCTGTGGGCGGCGCCTGCCCACGCCGATATCGCACCGCCCCAGCCCTTCTACGCAGACTCCGCGAACCCCTACTTCGACACCTGCCCCCACGGGATCACCAAAGGAACCCTCCTTTGGAACACGCCTGGGCCCGTCGCGCCCATCGCGGTCAAAGTCAGCGGCGAGGTCGTCGACCGGCCAACCCCCGGCAGCACCACACCGAGCTGCGCCCCCGACGACTACTCCAGCACGGCAATCTTCACCGCGTACAACGGCAGCGCCGTCGTCGGCTACAAGACGGTGACGGTCGACAACGGCGTCAAGCAATTCCAGTTCACCCTCGGCGGCAACAGCACCACCTCGGTCCTGACCAAGCTAACGGTTCAGGTATGCCGGGATCCGGTGCACACCCTGCCGCCAAGTTACTGTGGTAAGACCGTCACATACTCGGGATAACGCACTTCGTCGACGCCGCCGGGGCAGGCTCTCCGCCACGGGACTGTAAAACTAACGGCTCTGGCGCAAAGACGGTGGTGGGTCTGTCCTTAGTGGTCGGTTGCGGTAGGGCACACTCCACGCCGGTGTGCCTCCGATGTGATCAAGGTGTTGTTGCCTCAGCTGTCCTCGCTGTTGATCGATGAGGTGGTGGAGCAAGGATCGACGCTGCTCGTACGGGTCCGCACGCCAGCGGTTGCGGTGGCCTGCCCTCAGTGTGCTCAGCCGACCGAACGTTTGCACGCCTACCACGTACGGCGGCTGGCCGATCTGCCCGCCGCTGGCCGTGGCGTGGTCGTTGAGCTGCGGGTGCGGCGTCTGGTGTGCCAGACCGCCGGTTGTGCGCGACGCACGTTCCGAGAACAGGTACCCGCGCTCGCGCACCGGTGGGCGCGACGCACCCGGCAGCTGACCGCGCTGATCGCGGACCTGGCGGTGGTCGTGGCCGGCAGGGCCGGAGCAGCAGTGCTGTCCCGGCTGGGCGTGCGCGTGTCCAGGAGCACAGTGCTGCGGGTGCTCATGGGCATACCGACCCCGGCTGCGCCAGCACCGGCCGTGCTGAGCGTGGACGATTGCGCTCTGCGCCGGGGCCGCCGGTACGCGACCTTGCTCATCGACGCGGTCACGCACCGCCGCATCGACGTGTTACCGGACCGCAAGGCCGTCACCCTGGCAGCTTGGCTGCGCGAGCATCCCGAGGTCGAGATCGTCTGTCGTGATGGGTCCGCGGCATACGCGGAAGCCATCCGCGACGGGGCACCACAGGCGGTGCGGGTCAGTGACCGCTGGCACCTGTGGAACAACCTCGCCAAGACGGTCGAGAAGACCGTGATCGCACACAGCAGCTGCTGGCACACCGGCCTACCCCGGCAGACCACGGCACTCGATGACCGCACCAAGGCCCGGCACGCCGCCGTGCACGCCCTGCTCGAGCAGGGCATCGGTCTGCTGGAATGCGCCCGCAAGCTGGGCTGGGCGCTCAACACTGTCAAGCGCTATGCCCGCGCCGCCACCGCCGACGAGCTGCGGCGGCCACCGAGGTACCGGCAGACGCTCGTCGATCCGTACCGCGATCACCTGCGCCGGCGGCTCGCCGACGAACCCGACGTCGCGGTGACGCGGCTGCTGGCCGAGATCCGCGACCTGGGCTACACCGGCAGCGCCAACCTGCGGATGTCACGCCGCCAAACGACGCTCGTGTTTCCCTTCGCAGCCAGCCGTCCGTGTTGACGTCCTCCGTGTCCTGAGGCGCCGGCGGGTGGGTATCGCACCGCCACAACGCAGCGGAAAGGCCGTCATCGCTGCCGCAAGTGCTCTGACTTCGTCCTCGGGTGCCCCGGTCGGCAGTGTGGCAACCGCCAGCGTGGTGTCGGCTGTCCCGTTGGCCCAGGTGGCGTGCAGATCCGTTCGTTGCACGTCGATGGCATATCGCGTCATGTTCGTCCCCATACTGCTGTTCGTGATGATCAGTGGCCATTGCTGTCGATGGTGCTGGTCGGATCACCGGGCAGGGAGGTGCCATAAGGTGCCACCTTCGGGCGGCGGTGGTGGCGGCGAAGCGAGCGGGTGCGGTTCGCCGGTGAGTGCGGCGGCGGCGCGGGCCACCTCGCGCAGGTCCGCGCGGACGTAGGTGGCAGTCGTGCCGGCGTCGCTGCGGCGTTGTGGCCGGCGAACGCTTTGGCCGCGTTCAAGTCCATCTCCGCCACCGATCAGGAGCCGTCATGACGACCTTCCGCCGCCCCGGCGACGTCCCCACCCGAGTCTTCGACTGGGGCACCATCAAGTGGCTGGTCACCCCGCACCTCGACGCGGGCGGCGGCCTGACCACCGGTGAGGTGATCATCTACCCGGCCCAGGGCCACGCCCCGCACGTGCACCCGCACGAGGAGGAGGTCATCTACGTGATCTCCGGCGAGGGCGAGCAGACCGTCGGCGACGGGCCCGCGTTCCCGATCCGGGAGGGCGACGCCGTCTACATCCCGGCCAGCGACTGCACTCGACGTACAACACCACCTGGCGCCCGCTGCGCCTGGTGGTCGTCTACACCCCGGGCGGGGCCGAGACCGGCCTCGACGCCCTGCCCGACGCCCGCATCATCGACCCCGGCGTCGCACCGGCCTGGAGCCAGGTCTGCTGAGGCCATCCGGCGGACCGTCCGGCGCGACCGGGCGGTCCGCCGTCCGCATCGGTCACCATCAGACCGCCGCACCTTTGGATGTCCGGCGTTCGGGGTATTGTTAGGCAAGGTGGCGCTAGGTCATGTTGGTGTGACGCTCGGTTCCTGCCGCTTCGACGGGTCTCGCTGATCAACTCAAACCGCGTTGCGACCGCCATTTTCCGCGCATGCAACGACATGAGGAGCATCCCGTGTTCATCGACAAGGCTGAAATCGTCGCCGCCCTGCGGTCCAGAGGGCTGGACGCCCGGGCCGACTGGGTCGACCGGGCACTGCCCGAGTTCGTCGACACCTCCGCGAACGCCGCCCTGCTCCAGACGCTCGGCATCTCCGTGGATCACGTCCCCGCGCAGCAGCACTGACACCGGGCCCGGACCGCCTCGTATTGCGTTCGCGGCCGGGCTGGTGCTACACCGTAGTTAGCACTCACCATCAGCGAGTGCTAACCGAAGGGATTGCATCCCGCAGTGCGGACCGGGTTCGACGGTCATCGCTGGTCGGTCCGTACGGTGCCGAATCCCGGCGCGCTGAACAGAGGACACCGACGATGGCCAAGTTGATCGCATTTGGGGAAGAGGCCCGCCGCGGCCTCGAACGGGGCATGAATCTCCTGGCCGACACGGTCAAGGTAACGCTCGGCCCGCGGGGCCGCAATGTCGTGCTGGACGCCCAGTACGGCGTGCCGACCATCACCAACGACGGCGTGAGCATCGCCCGGCAGATCGATCTTCAGGACCCCTACGAACGGCTCGGCGCCGAGCTGGTCAAGGAGGTCGCCAAGAAGACCGACGACGTCGCCGGCGACGGCACCACCACCGCGACGGTGCTGGCGCAGGCGCTCGTGCGCGAGGGGCTGCGCAACGTCGCCGCCGGCGCCGACCCGATCGCGCTCAAGCGGGGCATCACCTGGGCCGTCGAGGCGGTCACCGATGCGCTGCGTGGTCAGGCGCGGGCGGTGGAGACCCGGGCCCAGATCGCCGCGACCGCCGCGATCTCGGCCGGTGACGCGGCCGTCGGCGAGATGATCGCCGACGCGATGGACCAGGTCGGCAAGGACGGCGTCATCACCGTCGAGGACAGCAACACCTTCGGCCTCGAGCTGGAACTCACCGAGGGAATGCGGTTCGACAAGGGCTACATCTCGCCGTACTTCATGACCGACCCCGAGCGGATGGAAGCCAACCTCGAGGACTGTCACATCCTCGTCGTGGACAGCAAGATCTCCCGGCTGCAGGATCTGCTGCCCGTGCTGGAGACGGTCATCAAGAGCGGCCGGCCGCTGCTGATCGTGGCGGAGGACGTCGACGGTGAGGCCCTCGCCGCCCTCGTCGTCAACAAGGTCCGCGGCACGCTGACGGCGGTCGCGGTCAAGGCCCCCGGGTTCGGCGACCGCCGCAAGGCGATGCTGACCGACGTCGCGATCCTGACCGGCGCCCAGGTGGTCACCGACGAGGTCGGCCTCACCCTCGAGCACGCCGGGCCGGAGGGACTGGGTCACGCCCGGACCGTCGTGGTCACCAAGGACGAGACGACGATCGTCGGCGGAGCCGGTGACCCCGCGCTGCTCGCGGGCCGCATCGGCGAGATCCGCGCCGAGATCGAGCGCAGCGACAGCGACTACGACACCGAGCGGCTCCAGGAGCGGCTCGCCAAGCTGGCCGGCGGCGTGGCGGTCATCAAGGTGGGTGCCGCCACCGAGGTCGAGCTGAAGGAGCGCAAGCACCGGATCGAGGACGCGGTGCGCAACGCCCGGGCCGCCGTCGAGGAAGGCCTGCTGCCGGGTGGCGGCGTGGCACTGGTCAACGCGGCCGCGACCGCGTTCGACAAGCTCGGCGACCTCGTCGGCGACGAGGTGACCGGGGCGAACATCGTCCGGGTCGCCCTCGCCGCGCCGCTGCGGCAGATCTCCGTCAACGCGGGCCTGGAAGGCGGCGTGGTCGTCGAGAACGTCCGCGGGCTCCCCCTCGGCCACGGCCTCGACGCCGAGAGCGGCCGTTACGTCGACATGATCGAGGCGGGCATCGTCGAGCCCGCAAAGGTCACCCGGTGCGCACTGGAGAACGCGGCGTCGATCGCTGCGCTGTTCCTGACCACCGAGGTGCTGGTGGTCGACAAGCCCGACAGCTGAGCCGACCGTTGCCGATCGGAGCGGCCCGCATCAGCCGGCCGCTCCGCCGACGGCGCGCCGGAAGGACCGGGCGACCTCCGCCTCCGCCTCCGCGCGGCCCGCCCAGACACCGCGCTCGGCCTCGACGCTCTTATCCGGTTCAAGGGCCTGGTAGATCTCGAAGAAATGCTGGATCTCCAGCCGGTGGAAGGCCTCGAGGTCCGGCAGGTCCACCAGGTACTCCAGCCGCAGGTCGGCGGAGGGGACGCAGAGCACCTTCGCGTCCGGGCCCTTGGCGTCGCGCATCCGGAATATGCCGAAGGCCCGGCAGCGGATCTGGCAACCGGGGAAGGTCGGCTCGCGCACCAGGACGAGCGCGTCGAGCGGATCGGCGTCCTCCCCCAGGGTGTCCTCGATGAAGCCGTAGTCCTCCGGATACTGGGTGGCCGTGAACAGCGTGCGGTCCAACCGGATCCGGCCGGTGCCGCGGTCCAGCTCGTACTTGTTGCGCGTGCCCTTCGGGCTCTCGACCGTCACGTCGAACTCCATGGGCGTCACACTCCTCGGCCCGACGCTGTCGGCCACCGGGGTCTGGAGCGGCGTGCCCACCCTACGCCACGGCCGGCGTTGCAGTCGGTGCCATGGCGGCGAGGAGCGCGGCCAGGGCGATGGTGGCGAAGCCGACGCGAACGTCGCCGGCGCCGTAGGGCAGCCACAGTACGCCGTCGTGGACGAGGCCGCCGCAGGAGTAGACGACGTTGGGCACGTAGCCGTCGCGCTCGGTCTCGTCGGGGGCGAGGAGCGGGTCGACGAGCTCACCGATGACGAGCTCGGGCTGGTGCAGATCGAGCAGCAGCGCCCCGATGGCATACTGCCGCATCGCGCCGACGCCATGGGTGAGCACGAGCCAGCCGGCGTCGGTCTCGATCGGTGAACCGCAGTTGCCGACCTGGATGAGGTCCCAGCCGCGGGACGGTCCGCGCAGCGGCACCGGCAGGCTCCACCGGCTCTTGCCGTCGAGGGTGATGAGGCCGATGGTCTCGCCGTCGGTGCGGCTCAGCGCCAGGTGCCGGCCGCCGACGGTGCGCGGGAAGAGCGCGATGCCCTTGTTCCGGGCGCCCGGGCCACGCATCGGTGTCATGGTGAAGCGGCGCAGGTCCGTGCTGCTGACCATCCGGGTGGCGATGTCGCGGCCGTCGTAGCCGGTATAGGTGGCCTGGTAGACGGGCTCGGCGGCGGCGTCCCGGAACCGGATGAAGCGGGCGTCCTCCATGCCGTTGCTCTCATCGGGGGTGTTCGGCCAGAGCACCCGCTGGTGCAGCTGGCTGTCGGCGGGGAAGGCGGTCGCGTAGCTGGCAGCGTTGGTCCGGCGCAGCTGTTCGAGGGTGCCCTGCGCGGCCACCCGGGAGTGCAGGGCGGACGGCAGGCGCCCGATGGCCCGCTCCAGGGCCGCCTCGTCGAAGGACGCGGGGAGGGTGTCGAGCACGCCGGCGGAGATCTCGTTGTCGCCGCCCTCGTCGGTCATGCCGGCGGCGAGCAGGTCGCGCCGATGGTTCGCGGTGGTCAGCCGGCCCACCACGAGGGGGCCCGAACGGTCGGTGACGGCCAGGCGGGTGGCGGGACCGACCACGGCGCTGGCGAACCCGACGGACGACAGATGCCCCTCGCCGATCTGGCGGAGGCTGATCGCGACGCGCAGCTGGCCGGCGTCGAGCGCGGACTGGTCCGGATGCTCGACGATCGACGGGTTGCACAGCGCCGCGCCCTCCACCGCGTATTCGTGCGTGAAGTAGGCGCCGACGAGCAGCCGGCCCGCGGGCGACAGCGTGTCGGCGCGGGCGACCCGGTGCCGGACGATCTCATAGTGCTGCCGGAAGGTGTACTCCAGGTCGCGGTGCCGCCGGCCGAACCGGGTGAGGGTCTGGCGCAGCTGCCCGTCGGCCTGCTCGTCGCTGAGGTCCGCGATGCGGTCGACCAGTGCGTGGGTGCGCCGGTCGACCAGCACGGCGTCCTCGCCGGGCATGAACAGTTTGACGATCACCCGTCGCGGGTCCGGGGTCAGCGCCAGGTCGCTGCGCGTCACCAGTGCCGGCCCGTTCACGATCGGGACCCGGCAGTCCGCGCCGCGCGGCCGTGACTCGTGGGCGAGGCGGCAATGAGCTCGGCCGCGAGGGCCTCGTACTGCGCGGCGACGGCGGGCCATCGCAGGGTGGGCGCGCGGGGCCGGGACATCCGGGCGGCCATGGCGGGATCGGTGAGGATCCGCCGGATCGCCTTGGCCAGCGCGGCGGGGTCGCGGTGGGGCACGAGTAGTCCGCGGCCGTCATTGAGCAGTTCCACGGCGTGCGGGAAGATGGTGGCGACGACCGGGACGCCCGCGGCGACCGCCTCGGTGAGCACGCCGGATGTGACCGGCTCGATCGAGTCGTACGGCAGGACCACCACGTCCGCCGACCGGATCAGGCCGCTCAGCGTTTCCTCGTCGTGGTACTCCGCCCGGTAGTCCATGGCGTGCGCGACCCCCAGTTGCGCGCCGAGGCGGTGCAGACCGGCCCGGTACGCCTCGCCGTCGTGCGCGACGACCTTGGGGTGGGTCTGCCCGGCGACGGTGAAGCGCGGCGCCGGATCGAGGTCCTGCAGCATCGCGAGGGCGCGCAGCGCCCATTCGATGCCCTTGCCCGGGCCGAGCAGGCCCCAGGTGAGCAGGTGCGGCCCGGCCCGGCGCGGGGCCGTGGGGTCGGCGGGCTCGGCGCTGCCGTGCGGGATGACCGCGACCTTGCCGGGGTCGACGGCGTAGCCGCGCAGCAGGCGGTCGCGGGCGGTGCCGGTCATCGTGACGACCGCGCCGGCCGCGGCCGCTATGGCCTCCAGCAGCGTTCGCTGTCCGGGAGTCGGGGTGCTTAGGACGGTGTGCAGGACCACGATGCTGGGCACCGTGAGCCGCCGCAGCAACGGCAGGACGTCCCCGCCGTCGCGGCCGGGATAGATACCGAATTCGTGCTGCACGACGGCGACGTCGTAGGTGTTGAGGGCGTTCGCCGCAGCCAGCCAGCCGGCGACGCTATCGGCCGCCCAGGTGTGCACGACGCCTAGTCCGGCCCGCGGGTCGTCGCCGGGGCCGGTGACCCGGACGACCCCGCCCGAACGCCCGGCCGTCGTGAGCTGCGCGGCCAGGGCGCCATTGAAGGAGGCCAGCCAGCAACGGGTCGGCGGATGCGTGCTGAGCAGCCCATATGTGGCAACCATGGATCGTGTCCGTTCATTGCCGGTGGCACTGGAAAGGAGAGGCGGACAGCCGACGAGTCATCGGGCACGCGAGAGACGACGTTCGGCGCGGCCCGTCATCGTCATCGTCAGCGTCAGCGTCAGCGCCGAACGATGACCTGTGCGGCCGGATCGCGCTGCGGGCCGGGCGGTGGCGCGGTGGCGCGGCCGAGGCGCAGCAGCAGGTACGGGTAGCCGACGCAGCCGATCATGATCTGGACGGCCTGCCGCGTGGCGACCACCTCGACGGCCGCGCTCAGGGGCAGGACCGAGACGCCGGCCGCGGTGGCGGTCAGCCAGCCGGCCGAGAGCGCCTCGCCCGCGCGCAGCCAGTCCTCCGGCTCGTCGGTGTGGCCGTAGAGCAGCACGAACGTCGCGCCGCCGGAATCGGCCAGGCCCGCCGGTCCGCCTTCGGTGGAGCGGTCCTCGGGCCCGGCCGGACCACCGGAGGCGATCCGGGCGAGGTCGAGGACCTCGTCGGGGTAGAGCACGTGCAGCGACGTCTCCTCGGCCCGCACCGCGGCGGTGATGGTCTTGAGCTGCGCCGCGGCGATCGGCGCACCGGTGACCGGCGACCGGTCGGTGCGGCGCAGGGGGATGCTGTGCACGAGCGGAGCGGCGTCGGCCGGCTCGGCCGGTGAGCGCTCCTCGAGCCGCAGCGAGGCGAGGCGGTCCGGATCGGCGGGGTCCGGCCGGCGGTTCACCGTGAGCCGCCAGCCCTCCGCCGCCAGCGCGATCCGGGCGTGGTGGAGCGCCGCGCCGCAGCTGATGATCGCCAGGCGGCCGTCGACGTCGACGTTGGCGTTGATGCGGCCGCGGTCGAGGTACAGGGACAGGGTGTTGCCGGTCAGCCGCCACCGCCACGGCCGGCTGTCGAGGATCGAGGGCGCATAGCCGGCCACGTTGGCCGCCGCCACCAGCGCATGCACCACGGCCTGGGCCCCGATCGGGTGGATCGTCGCACCGGTCGGCGCCCCGTCGGCCGGTTTCACGTTGTCCGGACCCGTCGAGTCGTGCCGGCTACCGGGCCTGGGCTTGAACTGGACGACCTGCATGTCGGGCGGACCTCCGGACCGGCGCCGCGGAGCGGCGGGTGCAGGCGAGAAGGAGTAGTCGCCCAGGCCACGCGCGGACGCATCAGAACGGGCCGCAGCCTGAGCCTACGCCAGTTCGGCCCGAGGCCCTGTGACGGACATCGCCTCTGCCGGCCAGAGGCGTGCGGTCGCCGCTGCCGACCCGCCCGAAGCGTCCGATCGTCACTGCCGACCGGCCCGAGACGTGCGATCGCTGCTGCCGACCGGCCCGAGGTGTCCGATTGGTGGTGCCGGCCGGCCCGGGGCCGACCGGCAGCGACGTCAACGGCCGGTGGGCGGGATCAGCGAGGTGTTGGTGGAGGCGTGCTTGGCCTTCTTCGCGGCCCGCTTCTCCTTCAGCGTACTGCCCTGCTTCTTGCGGTCTTCCTTGTGCGCGGACTTGCTCGCCATGGTGACCTTCTCTCATTCGTCGAAGGTGCGGCGTGAGCCCAGCCGGTGGCTGAGCCCGGATCGATGGCCGGCGCGTGCACACCGCCGGACGTACCACCGGGAAGCGTCCTGCATCGGAGCTCAACAGTGGATGCGTCCGTCAGCGAGGTGCGGATCGGCCACCGGGGTCCCGAGCGACTGTGGTCATCGTACGCGCCAAATCAACGGATCGGCCCCCAGCGCGCACTGACCGGGTGCGCCGCCTCAGCTGCGGCGGGGTCGGGCCCGGCGGGCAGGCGGGACCGCCAGCGCTGCAGTACCGACGGTGGCAGGAGGGCGGCGCGGAGGCGGGCCCGGCGGGTGGCGTGCGCGGCCAGGCCGGTGCGGACCGCGCGGATCGCGGCGGGCGGGTCTGTTGCGTTGAGCGTGCCCTGGGCAGGCAGGCTTGCGCGGTGAAGGTCCCGAACCGCCGGCGTCCGTCCTTGCCACCACGGTCGGCGTTTGCCGGGTTCCGGTTCCCGCCGGACGTCATCGTGGTCGCCGTACGGCTGTACCTGCGCTACAGCCTGTCTTACCGCGATGTCGAAGAACTGCTGCTCGAGCGTGGCGTTGAGGTCGATCACGTCACCGTCTTCCGGTGGCTGCAACGGTTCACGCCGCTGCTCGCCGACGCGGCCCGGTGCTGTCGGCATTCGCCCGGCGGCAGGTGGTTCGTCGATGAGACATATGTCAAGGTCAGCGGTATCTGGCGGTACGTGTACCGGGCAGTCGACCCAAACAGCCAGGTCATCGACGTGCTCGTTTCCCCGCCGGGACACTGCAGCGGCCCGCCGGTTCTTCCATCGAATGTTAACCGCCTTGCAGGTCACGCCCAGCGAGGTCGTCACCGACGCGACACCGGTGTACCCAGCCGTGCTCGACGAACTGGTCCCGTCGGCGTGGCACCACGTCGAACGGCATGCCAACAACCGGATCGAAGCCGACCACAGCCAACTGCAGCACCGGCTCAGACCGATGCGCGGGCTACCCACCGACCGGACCGCACAGACGATCATCGCCGGACACGCCTTCATGCAGAACCTCCGCCGCGGACACGACGAACTCGGACTCGACGCCCCGCGCGGGATGCACATCGCTGCGGCGTTCGCCGAGCTCGCCACCGCGATCTGAAGACCGGCCGCACTCGCTCAACGCGCCCTCCGACCGGCAAATGCAACAGCGCCGTGAGACGGCCAGTGGGATGCCGGCGCCCTCGGTCAGGATGTGGTGCTTGGAGCCCGGACGGGCGCGGTCGACCGGGCTCGGACCACTTTTGGGCCGCGGCGAGCAGCGCGGACGTGGGAGGAGTCGATGACCGCCCGGGACCAGTCCAACTTCCCGGCGGTGTGCAGTTCGGCGAGGAGCAGTTCGTGCAACTGTTTCCAGACCCCGGCCCGGTTCCATGCCTCCAGGCGCCGCCAGCACGTCATCCCGGATCCGAACCCGAGTTCCTGGGGCAGGAACTCCCATTGGATGCCGGTGTGCAGTACGAACAGGATCCCGGACAGCACCTTGTGGGGCTCGGAAAGTCGTCGCTGCAGGTCAAGCGGCATAGCGGTACTCGTTGATGACGCCGCCGAGGATGCGGGTACGCGGGAGTCGACGGCTTTCGAGTTCGTGTACGGCGATAGGCTGTTGGTCAGTGGCCGGCGGGAGTTGGTCGCGGGCCCGGTGAGGGCGGTGCTCGTTATAGTGCCGCTCGTAGGTGGCCAGGACGTGCCGGGCGTGGGCCTCGTTCAGGATGAGCACATGGTCCAGGGCCTCGCGCCGGATGCTGCCGATGACCCGCTCGCAGTGGGCGTTCATCCGAGGGGCCTGCGGTGCAGACTTGAGGATCTCCATCTCCTCGTCCTCGAAGACGGCGTCGAAGGACTGGCCGTACTTGCCGTCGCGGTCGCGTAGCAGGAAGCGCAAGGACGGCATGCGCGTGCCGAGGTCGGCGGCCAGGTTCCGGGCCTGTTGTACCGCCCACTCCCGGGTGGGGTGGGCGGTGACGCCGGCGATGTGCAGGCGTCGGGTGCCGTGTTCGAGGAACGCCAGCGCGTAGAGGCGCCTGCCGAGGGCGGTGTCGATATGCAGGAAGTCGACGGCAATGATGCCCTGGGCCTGGTTGGTGAGGAACTGGCGCCAGGTCGGGCCGCTACAGCGTGGGGCCGGGTCGATGCCCGCCGCGTGGAAGATCTCCCAGACCGTGGAGGCGGCGATAGGGTGACCGAGTCGGGCCAGCTCGCCTTGGATCCGCCTGCGCCCCCACTTTGCGTTGTCTCGAGCGAGCTGCAGGATCAGCTTCTTGAGTGCCGCCTTGGTCGGCGGGCGTCCGGTGCGGGCGCGCCGGGCGCTGTAGTCCCACTTGGCGGCGATGAACCTGCGGTGCCAGGCCAGCAGGGTCCCAGGCGTGACCGGGAAGACCTCGCGCCAGCGGCAGCGGGGTATCAGGCCGGAGAGGGCGGCCAGCCAGAACCGGTCCGCGGGCTCGTAGCGGACCGAGCCGGCAATCTGACGGCGTAGCACCGCGTTCTCATGCCGGAGTACAAGCAACTCGGCGTCCTTGGCCGTGTCGCGGCGCAGCAGCACCCCGGGGAAGGACAGCAGCCGGCCGGCCATCGTGTAGAGCATGGAGATGATCACGCGGACATGGTCCCAGCCGAGATCTCTCTGCCATCCCGACCTGCGGCGATGACTTTACGAGCCCCACAGGATGCGTTCGGAGCCGGTTCGTGCGCCATCCGGAGACCCGCTGCGCGGGCAGGCATGTGAGCGATCCCAGCCGATAGACGTGGGTCAGGCGCGGCGGCAGGTGCACCTCGCCGAGGGCGTCGCCCACCGCAGCACGGCAGCCGCCGCGCCTACTCGGCACAGCCGTCGACAAACTACGATGAATGCATATCGCATGCCGGAGAAGCAGGACTCCACATCAACATGGCCCAACTCATCGCCAAAGACGCCAGCAATCGACCACCTCGGCATAGGCCGAGCCATGACCGCGACGGTGCTCAGCGACCAGCGACAGTTCCGCGAGCGACCGCACCGGCCCGTCCGCACACAGCACGGCATCGGCCAGCTCGAACACCGCATCCGCACGCGACGTCAAACAGGCGTAGAGCTCTTGCCGGAACCGTCGCAGCTCCCCGACGCCGCCCCACGAACCGGATCATGCACACTGACCACCAGACAGCTCTTCGTTGTTGATCTCTTCCCTAGACAAGAAGAATGACCAACCAAGAGCTGTCGTCACGATCGACCGGGGCCATCGGTCAGCCCGACGGTTCATGCTCGCCCGACTTCTGCTACTTCGCCGTTCCGCTGCCGGCAGCCCATTCCACGGGCGCCGAGGTGTAATGCTGCAGCAGCTCAACCATCTCCACGACCGGCATCGTCCCCCGTGGCATGGCGACGATGGCGATGGGTGAGCCGTACTTCTTAAAGATCTTTCGGTATTGAGGTGAGTCGTTGCGGGCTGATCGTGTTGCCGGGTACGAGAATCGGTGGCATGTCGGTCTCTGCACAGCCGGCGGGTCGGCGTGGTGCCGCTCGTCTGGATGTTGATGTGTTGCGGCAGCGCCGGATTCGGGCGGCGGAGTTGTTCGAGGACGGCGCGCGGCAGGCCGATGTGGTGACGCAACTGGGGGTCTCTGCGCAGACCGCGTCGCGGTGGCATCGGGCGTGGCGGGCCGGCGGCCGGGAGGCCCTGACCGGCGCGCAGCGACTGGGGCGTACGCCGCGGCTGTCGGACGAGCAACTGTCCGAAGTGGAGTCGGCACTGCTGGCCGGGCCGAAGGCCAGCGGGTTCGGCACCGACCTGTGGACCCTCGCCCGGGTGGCGGACGTGATCGAACGGGTCACCAGCGTGCGGTACGGGCCGACGCAGACCTGGACAATCCTGCGGCAGCGCCTCGGCTGGACCCGGCAGCGCCCGGCCCGGCGGGCCGTCGAACGGGACGACGCAGCGATCGAAGCGTGGGTCAAGCAGGACTGGCCCAGGATCAAAAGGGGGCCCGGCGACGGGGAGCGTGGATCTGTTTCCAGGACGAGAGCGGCTTCTCGCTCCTGCCCGTAGTCCGCGGCACCTGGGCACCGCGCGGGCAGACACCCGTGTTGCGGCACCGGTTCTCCTGGTCGCGGATGTCCATGGCCGGTGTGCTGGCCTACCGGCCCGACCGCTCCCGGGCCAAGCTGATCTTCCAGACCAAACCCGGCAGCTACAACACCGAAAGCCTCATCACGTTCCTCACCCAGCTGCGCCGGCACCTGCGCGGCAAGCCGATCGTGCTGATCTGGGACGGGCTGTCCGCGCACCGGTCCAAGGACATGAAGGCATGGCTGGCCACCCAGCAGCACTGGCTGACCGTCGAAGCACTGCCCGGCTACGCCCACGACCTCAACCCCATGGAACTGGTCTGGGGCAACCTCAAAGCCACCGAACTGGCCAACCTGTGCCCCGACATCCTCAACGACGCCGACACCGCCGCCCACACCGGCCTGCACCGCATCGGCAGCAGCTACCAACTCTGCTTCAACTTCCTCGACCACACCGGCCTACGTCTCTGACCATCACTCAAATACCGAAAGATCTTTAATGTTGCTCCGCATCAGCGCCCGACGCATCGCGCTCAGGTGCGCGAGGTGCCGTTCGGGGTCATCGACGATCAGCGTGACCACTCGGGCCCCGGCGGCTTGCGGCGAACCGGCCATTAAGCTGCCATTCGACAGCGGGCGTACCCGGATCGCTCGGACGTCGGCCCACGATCCGCTCGTGCGCTGTGCGGGTATCTCCCACCCATCGGGCGTGAACCGTGCGGCAACCGGCCGGCGCAGGGCCGGACTGGCCGCGTACAGAATGGTGGCGAGCGCGAGGGTGTAGACCACGGCGAGGACCGTGACCAGGGTCGCGAGTATCGGCGGACTCGAACCGTGCCAGACAAGGACGACGAGCAGCCATAACACCAGCGCCATGGCCAGAAGCATGGCGAGGCTGACCAGGACACGACCGCGCCGCAACGTAACCTCACGCACCCCGGTGCCAGCGGGATCCGCCATCGGGCGAGCCAACGGTTCGGGGACCGGAACCTGGGCGTGGTACGGCACGGTGAACCCGGATTCGGCAGCGGCGCTGACCCACGCCGACTGGCCGGGCGTCGGGGCCAGCGACCCGAGCCGGGCAGCCTCCATCCCGAGCAGGCCGCTGGCGTGCAGCCGCTGGTATCGCCGACCCCAGGTGAGCAGGCCCGCGATTCCGCCGAGGGTCGCGACGAGTATCAGAGCCATGACGACGTCGACAGTCCGTGGCGAGGCCCGTGACGCGACCAGTGCCGCGGCGATCGGGATCAAGACGGCGACCAGCGCCACCGGCACCAACAGGCGTACGATGCGCAGTCGCCTCGCTACCGTCCGGCCGTACCCGGCGGCGGCCCAGGCGACCCCGACGTCCGAGGGCGCGACACCGCGGCTTGCGGCCGCGACGGCGTCCTTCCGGGCCTGCACGCTCAACGCTCGCCAGGCCCGGTCTGCGTGCCGGCCACGCGGAATCTCGAGCTCCACCACCACTCCCCGAGGTAGCTGTCACATCGTTCGGTCTACCGCGGCGACGAACCGCCGCAAGGAGGACCGCAACGTAGGCTAGCCCTAGACAGAGGGATGATCGATCAAGGGCTGCGGCCCTGATCAGCCGGGGTCGATATCACCCGGCCCCCAGGTTAAAGATCAAGTTAGGGCGATGTGGGCAAGCGGCCCAGGAAGTCGGTGACGAAGTCAGCGGGTCAGGCGGCCCTCGGCCGGGGCCTCGCACAGCGCGGTCGCGCTGTCGGGCAAGCCCGCGGCGGCGGTCAGGGCAGGCCCTGGACCGAGCGGCACCAGGACTCTGCCTGATGTACCACGGGCACAAGCCAACTAGCAGTCGGCAAACCACGCCTGGACGTGGAGCGTGTCGTTGTACTGTGGGGCCAGGTCCGCACAGCTGGCCCGGGTCCCAGGTCCCGGGGCCCGGGACCACCAGCCGGGAGCCAGGTAACAGAAACCCGGCCTGTGCCCCACCGAGGATGGCGAGGGTGCTGGCGGACGGGGGCGGTTCAGCCGACCACCAACGCCCCGCACGCCCCCTCGGCAAGGGTCTCCCCTTCGCCGATCTGGTTCGCCGGCCACACTTCGGCGACCAGCTCGTAGGTGCCGGGCGTCAGGCCGGGCGGCACCGTGAACGGCCGGGTCTTGACCGTCCCGCCAACGGCGAGCGACGCCTCGTCGACGTCGCCGTCACCGTTGGCATGGTCGCCGCCCGCGGTGTCGTACAACCCCGCCCCGAGCCCGACGACGATCGGGCCGGCCGCATTGAACCCGTACGTCAGCGTGATCGTCTGACCGGGCCGCGCGCTCGTCGGCGCGCCGCATGCCACGCTGACCACCTTGGGACTGACCGGCGGTGGCGGCATCCTGACCGGCGCCGGGCTTGACGGCATCGCGGACGGCGTCGGGTTCGCAGAGCTCGGCGGACTGGGCGATCGCACCGGCTCGGCGGTCAATGCCGGGGTCGAGCTTGGCGTCGGCTCCGGGAAGGCGTAGACGCCAATCTTGTGGCCGGCCCAGCCCCCGAGGAGGCCGACCGCGACCAGCGCCACCACGATCAGCACGATGAGGTTGATCGACAGTAGAACCTTGCGCCGCCCCATGTTCCAGCCCCGCACGACCAGGAGCGTCACCCCCAGGCCAGCTGCGACCACGACCCCGGACGTGACGAGTAGCTGCAGGCCGCTGTGGACGTAGGAGGAGAGGAACTGGGCGGCGCCGGAGAGCAGGCCGACGGGGCCCCCGACGACGACGATGGCCCGCCGGTCCCGACCGCGTAGCTGTTCCCCTGACTGCGGCTCCGTCATGGCGGTCCTCTCGCTCGGCTACCGGCGAAACGGCCCCAATATCGGCAGATATGTATCCGGACTGTGACCGCGCAACGGCTATTCCTGCAATCCGTGCAGGCTGTGCGCGGCGCACGAACGGTCACGCCTTGTCCAACTCGCGCAGAGCGAGGATGCGCCGCCGGCAAGCGGACCCCTACCGTCGCGGGCGTGCATCGCCATCGTCTGGACGGCGTTGGCGGATGTGGAGCGCCGCTGGCGACGGGGACTTCACCTGTTCGGCGACAACTTCACTCTGAGGTTACGGCCATGGGCCGGCGCGTTCCCGCACGACTCCCGGGCCGAATGCACGGTGTGCGCAGCTGCCGCGGCGTCGTCGGCCTGGATCGCGACCGCGAGAATGACCCGCAGCGCCTTGATGGCTTCCGCCCACCGGGCTGCCTCGAGCGAGACCGCCAGTGTCTCCTCCGCCACCGTAAGGCGCTCGGCTGGCCCGAGTGCGGTCTGCCGGGCTAGCTTGTTTAACAGTTCGGGCCGAAGATAGGTCGTGTATCCAGCGGCGATCTCGTCGGCGGACTCCCATCAACCGTGCGTTGACGGTTGCCGCCAGACTGGCAGGACGCGACGTCACGACGCCAGCCGATACGGCCACGGCGCCGCATCGTGCGGTTCCTGCCCGCGCAGGTACGTAAACTCGCGGTCCGGCTGCTGCCCGCCCGGCACGCCGCATCGCACCGTTCGGAACCGACCCCCCACGGGTCAGGTGGCGAAGAAAAGGGCCAACACGAACCAGCCTCCCGCAACAACCCCGCCGATGATCATCGACAGGGTGAGGCTTGCGCCGACCGCGAACGCGATCACACCTACCACCGCGAATATCCCGGGATACATCAGCAGGCCGACCGGGTTGCTCGCAATGTCACGGATGTTGCTGAACGCGGTCTGGAACATGGTCACAACGATTAGGCCCACGATGATCAGGACGGGCACCCCGATGAGGACTGCCAGCACCCACTGGTGAGCATTCCAGTCCGGCACATCCATCACTGACCCCTACCTCATCGACCGACCTTTAGATCGTGTGGTAGAGCGTGCCCGGAACGAGATCGGTCATCCGGCCGGAATTGATCCCGCCGGATCGGACGATCGGGCCGGTGGATAGCCCGGTCATCACCCCGGCCTCCCCGGCCAGCACCCGCGCCTCTTGCCGCCGTCGCGCCCGGCCAGCCTGAGCCGCGGTCGCCTCACCGCAGCCCGGCCCGGAGTGGATCTCGGCAAACATCGCCACCAACGTGGTCCCGGACTCGCCCGGCGACACCCGCCCGCGCATCGAACCGCCACACAGGCAGTACTTGGCGATCGCCGTCATGCCGCAACACCCGGCTTCAGCACGTAGTCCTTCGGTTCGGCCCGGCTGGCGCCGCGGACGTGACCGGCCACCCAGAATTTGCCCGAGTACTTCCCGAACAGCAGGCCGCGGTTGTATTGCTTCCCGTAGTGGCTGAAGTGCCCACGAACCGGGCTCAGGACTGCCTCGGCCGCGTCGGCCTCCGGCCCGCCTCCTGAACCGCACAGCCGCCGCAGCGACCGCCGGACGTCGGACGTCAGTTCCAGTTCGGGGCGGTGCACGCGGTGACGTGGCAGTCCTCGCAGATGTAGAGGCTGCAGAACCCGTCGCCGTACTCGCGGATGTAGTTGGTCGCCGTGGCGACGTGGAACATCAGCCGGCCGCAGGAGCGGCACGACGGGTTGGAGTACACGCCGATCGGCGGCCCGCCGACGGTGCCGTAGACGTTCGGCGTCGAGTGGATGTGGCTGTTGGAGTAGACCAGCGTGTCGTCGTACGGGCGGAGCACGACGGCGCCCCAGGTGTCCGGGTCGTCGTCGCCGATCCAGGTTCGGTGGCGGACGGACGCCCCGGCCTGGACGGTGATGTCGTACCAGCGGCCGTCCTCGCCGACGGCGCCCGCGACCTCCCAGCCGCCGGCGCTGAGCAGGTGCATGCGCTCGGCGGGCCAGGCGGGGACGCCGGGCAGGGCGGCGGCGCGCAGGGACATGAAGTGCCAGTCGATCAGGGTGGCCGCGGGCTCGCGGACGACCCGGTCCGGCGGGAGGCCGACCGGGTGGTCCGCGGCGAGCAGCTCCGCCAGGTCGGCGACCGGGCGCCGCTCCACGGCCAGGCGGTGCGAGGCGAACCGTTGCTGCGCCGGGCCGGCCGGCGGGACCCAGAAGCCGGCGTCCTCCAGCCCGTGCTTCCCGTCGTGACTGCGCACGAGGTCGGCGACCGCCGCGAGCGCCGGCGCGGTGCCGATCGCGGCCAGGGTCTCCAGGTGCGTCTCCGACCAGCGGTCGCGTATTTTCCGCGCCAGGTGCTCCACGCAGCTGTCCGGCGCGCCGTGCAGCAGCGCGCACCGCGTGTCGAACGTGACCTGGAAACCGTCGAGCAGCTCCAGGATCACCCGCTCCTGATGCGGGCGGAACGCGTCGAGGTGCACGCCGGCGACGTAGGCGAACAAGTCACAGAGGGCGTCGCCCAGCCGCGAATTCCTGGCGGCCGGGCCGAGTAGATCGACCAGGGCCGCGACGTCGGCCGGGGTGTCGACCGGGTACCTCAGGTTGTTGATCGATCTGAATGGCATGCCTGACCCTACTCCCGACGATCCAGGGTGCCGTCGACGCGGCGCCGAACGCGGCCGTGCCCGGGGCGTCGCGCAGCTCGTCCGGCAGCAGCTCCTGTGGTACGTCATCGGCATCGACCGGACCGCATGGATCGACCGTTGTCCGTTGCCACCGAAGATGGTCTGGGAAGAACGCGTTGAGCTGGGTAGATCAGATTCGATGGCGGGACGGGTTGGTCCTGTCGGCGCTGGTGCGGGTCGAGCCTGGCTGGTTTGTCATCGAATCTGGTCCAAAGTTGGGTCGGGCCGCGGGGGCGCGGTCGGATGACTCGGGCGGGCTTCTGGTTCAAGATGGCGGCATTCCCGGGTGGCCGGGTCGATCTCGAAAACGACGTCGTGCGGGTGGGATCGGGCAAGGGCGACGTGTGGATCGAGACCGAGTAGGTGTCGTTGCAGCATCCGGCCGATCATTTCGTGAGAGACGATCAGCGGCCGTTTCGCTGGCTTTCGGCTCACCTGGTGCAGGGCTCTGGCCGCGCGAGGATCGGCGTCGGCGTAGCTTTCGCCGTCGGGGAAGCGCCACTGGTACTTGTCAGCGGCCCGGCGTTGTCGGTCGCCGGGGAACTGTGCGTCGATCTGCTCGTCGATCAGGCCGCTGAACTGGCCGTGGTCGAGTTCGGCCAACTCGTCGACAACCTCGATCTCCAGGCGGAGGGCGTCGCTGATGATGCGGGCCGTCGCGAGTGCTCTGCCGAGCGGGCTGACAAAGATGCCGTCGATTCCTCGGTTCCGCAGGGTCGACGCGTGTCGGTGCGCTTGTGCGAGGCCGTCGGAAGTCAGCGGCGAGTCGAGCCGACCCTGCCGCCGCCGCAGGAGGTTCCATTGGGTTTGACCGTGCCGTGCCAGAAATACGGCGTCCCATGAGTTCACCCGGCCAGCCTGGCTGAAGGTTGCGTGGGCGGACAGCGATTTTCAGCCGGCATCGGCCGGGCTCGCCGGCGCAGCCGTCCTGTTGTCCAGCAACGGAACCAGCCGTGGACGCTTGTGGTGCAACGTCTTGTGCACGCGGGCCACGTCCAACTCTGGCGTCGCGATCCCTTGCCGCCACGCCCGGTTCAGGTAACAGCCGGCTCATCAACGAGCGTCACTCCGGCAGCATCCCGCGCCCCGGAGCACCTTCGATGGCACCACGCCGCCAGTCGAGCAGATTCGTTGGCACACGAGCACCTTCGATGGCACGGGACAACCGTCGTCCGATCGGACCCTGGACCCACCCCACCAGCTGCGAAATCCCCGCCCTGCCAGACCTGACCGGCTCGACGCTCGACGGCAGATCGACATTCGACCCACCGTTCTGAGCGCCACCACCGCCGCAGAGTGGGTCCAAGACTCACGGACACTGATCAAGGGAGTCTGACTCACCTGGGCCCGGAAGTCACGCACATCTGGGCCCCGTTCTCGGTTCTGGCGCGAACTGCGTGATTGATCTTGTTGGCTTTCGGGTGGGTGGGGTTCGCCGACTCGCCGACTTCAATCTATTCCGTGAAGGGCTAGACCTCGTCGACGAAGGTCTGGTCCGCGGGCGATGTACATCGGCCCGCCCTGGTGCGGGAGCTGGCCGAGCGGACCGGCCTGGGCGTGTCCGCGGTCGCGATAGCGTATTGCGGCTACCCGTCGGACGATTCGGGCGAGCGCGGGAGCGAGCTGCTGGAAATGCTCATTGACCCGGCGACCGGGGCGCAGGCCCCGCGGGCCTATAGGGGCGGAGCGGTGGCTGCGCCCGCTGCTCATGGGCGACGACCCCGCCGACCTGTGGACGGCGGGGATCGACGTGGAGCGGGTCACGCAGGCATGGCTGAATCGGGAGACGCGGCCGTGACCGCCAGGACGTCCCAGTTCGCCGCGGCGATGCCGACGATGGCGCGGCCGGGCACGGTGACCACGGTCGGGCTCACGATGCCGCTGCCCGCGCCGGTGCCGGCCATGCCGAACTGGTTGCTGCCCCAGACCAGCAGCGAGCCGTCGGCCCGCACCGCGTAGACGATCGGCGAGTTGTCGTTCTCGACGTCGACGATCGCCGGCTCGCCGGCCGGGCGGGGCAGCTCGGTAGGCACGGCGATGCCGCCCGCGACGCCGAGCGGGGTGAGCTGCTGGTGCGTGTTCTCGCCCCACAGGTACACCCGGCCGTCCGCGGTCAGCGCGGTCATCGCCGCCGAGCCGGCCGAGATGTCCACCGCGCGGCGGTCCGGGCCGAACCCGATGACCGGGCCGGGCACGAACGCCGAGACCGACGAGTACGGCCGGCCGAGGGCGCGCGCCTCGCCGCCGCAGGACAGCACCGCGCCGTCGGCCCGCCGGAACAGGGCGACCCCGCCGGAGACCGCGATCTGCCGGATGTCGGCGAGCCCGGCCACCGGCGTCGCGAACGGCGTCGCGCCCGCGACCGCGCCGTCGCACTTCACCGCTCCCCAGGCGGTGACGGTGCCGTCGGCCATCAGGGCGTACGTCACGTCGGTGCCCGACTCGACGTCCACCGCGCCGGTCAGCGGGGCGCCGGGCGCGGTCAGCACCCGCTCCGGATAGGCCCGGACGGCGGCCGTCGAGCCGTCACCGAGCTGCCGGTTCCCGTTCGGGCCCCAGGCGACCACGGTGCCGTCGGCCAGCACCGCGGCGACGGCGGTCTCCATGTGTACCGAGACGTCGACGACGTCCGTGAGCGTGCCCACGCCGCCGATGCCAAGCACCGGCGCGGCGGAGCGGGTGCTCGCGGCCGTCGAGCCGTTGCCGAGCACGGAGTTGAGGTTCAACCCCCAGGACAGCAGCCGCCCGTCGGCCGTCCGGGCGTAGCCGGCCCGCCCCCCGCTCTGCAGCTGCACGACGCCATCCGGCAACACCGTCCTTTGTGGACTGTTGTACTGCCCGGCCGCGCCGGCCGCGGTCTGGCCGAACTGG
Organism: Dactylosporangium sp. McL0621; assembly: GCF_049995355.1. Lineage (NCBI taxonomy): Bacteria > Bacillati > Actinomycetota > Actinomycetes > Micromonosporales > Micromonosporaceae > Dactylosporangium > Dactylosporangium sp. McL0621. The sequence goes on along the minus strand of NZ_CP188259.1, from coordinate 4,670,288 downwards.
TTGGCGCCCCAGCCGTACGCGGCACCCGGCTGCGAGTCCTCGGCCGCGTGACCGGGCGTCGCGCCCAAGGCGACCGACGCGCCGGCCGCGGCGACGAGCAACAGCTTGTACCTCATCATGGTTTTCCACTCCCTGTCTGCGATCTCGGACAAGAGGATCGTGCGGGGCGCGTCTTGGGGGTGGCTTGGATCTCGACCACGGACCGACTTGGAATCCGGTGTCGCCTCGGCGACACCTGCGTCACAACGGTTCCCGGCGCACCGGCCCGCCTCACAACGGCGAGCGCGAGCAGCGCGCTGCCCGCGCGCAGATCGGTCAGGTCGCTCACGTCGTGCTCCTATCCGGCTCGTCAAGCTCCAGGTCGGCGAGGAATCCCTCCATCTGCTGGGCGGTGTGCCGGATGCCAGCCCGCCAGCCCGACGCGAACATCTCGTCGTCGCCGGCCGTCAGGAGCACGACCGGCCCGTGCGCGACGACGTCCTCCCACCGCGGCCAGCTCGGAACGGTGCCGGACGGCTGCCGCCACTCGTGCCGACGGCCGAGCTTCTCCAGTTCGTTGCGCGGGTCGTTGACGACCTGCGGACGGATACCGTCGCCGCCGAGCGCGATCCAGTGCCCGTCCATGACCTCCGACTTGAGCCAGATCATCTGCTGGTGGTAGTCGCCGTAGTTGGTGGCCACGACCGCGGCCCGGTCCTGCGGCTCATCGAACAGACCGAGGAGCTTCGCGGTCATCGCGACCACCCCACGCCGATCGCCTGCGCGACGTCGCCGCCATGGGCGGTCGCCACCGTGCACGGCCAGCCCGACACCCAGCCGTCGCCCCAGCAGGCGGTGCAATGCCACATGTTCGGCTTGCCGAGCCCGTCGAACGCCGGCTGGTGGAACTGCGGCGGCAGCAGACCGCATCCTCCCGTCCGTGGGCACCGTGCGGGTCGTCCGCGCGGTCGACCACCGCGACCGGTTTCTGATCACCGTCACCGGATTCGACGCGCCCGAAATCTGGGACCTCGACCCGCACGAGCTGGCGATCCTGCGCTGCCCGACCGCCCCGACGGACGGGTGGGACTACTACGCCGGCCCTCAGCCGGGTTCGGTCCTGGGCTGCTCCTGCGTCTACCGCCGCGACCGGGGCCAGTGGGCGAAGGCGATCACGCTGCCGACGTGCGCGTGGTGCAACCCGAACGAGGAGGACTGACCATGCGTGTAACCTTCAACCCGGGCGACCTGATCCGCGTGAAGGGACGCGACGAGGAGCTGGCCGTCTACACGGTCACCCGAGGTCGAACCCCGTACATCTGCGTCATCGCCGACGGCAAGCAGCAGTGGTTCCGGCCGGACGACGTGACCGAACACCGCCCCGCCGACCCGATTGCCTGGCAGGTCGGTGACCGGTTCGCGCTGCGGTCCGGTGACGGCCGGGTCGTCCGTCACGGCACCCTGCTGGAGTGGCACGAGCGCGAGCAGCACTGGTTCCTGCGCGTCGACGCCGAACCACACCCGACCGCCGGGCACCAGATGGACGGATTCGAGACCTGGCTCCGCGGAGTCGACATCGTGCCCGTGGAGGCCTAATGGGCAGCCCGGTGACCGCAACCCTCGCCTACGGCTATGACCTCGGCAACGGCGACGACCTCCGCGCCGCCGAGCGTGACGAGTTCGGCGGTCCCGCACCGGCCTGGTTCGACGACGAGGGTCCCGAGTTCGCGGTGCAGTTGTACGACGCCCTTCACGCGGCATCCGGTTTGCCGGCCGATTCACGCTCGTTCCGGCGCGGGATCGCGGCGAAGCGGCACTTCGGGGTCGACGTCGCGTTCTGCGGCACCGACAAGTACGAGGGCTGAGTGCTGATCGCCTCCGGGTCGGAGCGCGAGGCCTGCAACGCCGACGTGCTGCTCCTCGACCCGGCCGAACTCGCCGCGGACCGTCCCGACTGGGACGCCGCCCTCGCCGCCGCGCTGGACGCGCTCGGCATCACCCCGAACCAGGGCGGGCCGGCGTGGCTCGTCTTCCCCTCGTACGCCTGAGGAGACCCCCGTGACACTTCGCCCGTACGCCCTTGCCGGCATCGACCAGGAACTCGCCGAGCTGAACGACAAGCTCGACCACATGGTCGACGCGTACCGCCGCACGGCCGCCGAACGCGGCGACACGCAAACCCTCGCCGACATGGCCGTCACCGCCCACGCGACGTTCGAGCCCGAACTGCTCGGCGAACTCCTCGCCGCCGCGGTCCGCCGGCTGGCGGGCGGCGGTGAACGGTGAGCAACAACCTGACCGCGGACCTCGTCGGCGCCATGTTCACCGCGTCCCGCGACACCACCGACCACCTCATCGCCAACCTGCAGGCGACGATTGCCGACGCCGAGGCGCACCGCCAGGCCGTCGAGCACGCCGTCCGGGACCTCCTCGCCGGCGACCACATGCCGTCCCCGGACGCAATCCGGCGGGCCGTGTTCACGCCGCCGGCCGAGCTCGTCGACCACTACCGGCAGGAGCCGCAGCGATGACCCGGACCTTCACCGACCAGGAGATCCGCAACCTCGCGGGCCGGCTCCGCGCCGCGAACTGCGAGCCGGGAACAGACCGCGACGGCTACGACGCGTCGTACGCAATCGAGCAGCTGCTGCGGGAGCGGGGCGCACTGGCCGCCCAGATGGAGCTGGTCCGCGCGAACGCGGACCCAGGCCTGCTGGCAAAGCTGGACGAGGTGCCGTGGTGACCGACGACGAGAAGATCGCCGCCGCCCTGATCGCCGCCGGTTTCAACCCGCCGCCGTACGTCGGCGAGGACTGGGTCGACCGCGGCGCGACCTGGCTCCCCGAGGGCCACCAGTCGATCGTGCAGATCACGCGCCTGGGCAACACCGTGACCGGCTGGCAGGCGCGGGTCGTCCGCCGCCAGGTCGACGCCGACGGGGACGCCGTCCAATCCAGCTGCGGCGAGGGCGTCATCTCCGTCGCGAACCTGTTCGGCGAGTCCCCGGAGATCTTCAACTACGCAAGGGTGCCGCGATGAGCTACTCCCTGACCCCCGCCGACGTCGACGAGCGCGTCGAGGCGCGCCTGGCCGAGATGCGCGCGGGCCGCCCGACGATCGTCTGCCTGTGCGGCTCAACCCGGTTCTACGACGCGTTCCAGCAGGCGAACTACGACCTGACGATGGCCGGGCAGATCGTGCTGTCGGTCGGGTTCTACCCACACGCCAAGGCCGAGCACGGCCACGGTGAGGGCGTCGGTCACGACTCGGCCGAGAAACTCGCCCTCGACGAGCTCCACAAGCGGAAGATCGACCTCGCCGACTACGTGTACGTCCTGAACGTCGACGGCTATATCGGTGAGTCGACCCGTGGCGAGATCGCCTACGCCGAGGCGCTGGGGCGACCGATTCAGTACCTCGTCGAGACCGAGCCGGTGACGTGAGCGCTGAGACCGCCGAGCGCGACCCACGCCGCCCCAAGTCCGACACCGGCCACCTCGTCAACTGGAAGCTGATCGGGGTCCTGGCCGTCAAGCCGCACAAGCATCTCAACATCGTCGAAGGCGCGCGGTACGGCCTGATGACCGCCGACGGGTTCGACACTGGCAACAACGGTGTCGGCGAGGTGATGCAGGAAGCCCGGACCTTCCAGCACCTGTGCGACCTGGCCGGCATCCCAGAGGGCTGGAACTACAGCGCCCACATCGATGCCCGGGTGTTCCTGTTGCTCGCAGAGGTGCTGAAGCATCGGGCGCGTGCGGACCGGATCGTGGCGTGGCACTCCCGGGAGACCGGGCCCGGCGGCATGGTCGGCGACTACTGCACCGAGTGCGGGCACGTCTGGCCGTGCGACACACGGCGGATGGCCGAGGGCACGTACGCGGACGAGGAGGAAACATTATGAGCGCCGCCATCACCGACGAGATCCTGGCGCGTCTCGCCGACGATCCGCTGCTCGAGCTGCGCATGGCTGTGATCAAGGTGTCGGCCCGGGCGACCGCGGCGCAGGCCCGGACGGCGGAGGAGCGCGACGAGCACGGCCTCACCTATGCACAGCTGGCCGACAACTGGCTGGGCGGCCCGGTCGGCGAGTTCGCCGGCCTGTGGACGCCCGAGGCGGCGTTCGAGGTCGCCGGGTGGCTGGAGTCGGTCGTGAAGCGCCTGGAGCGGCAGCAGCCCGGCGCGGAAGGCCGCGGCGAAGGCCCGGTCGCGCTGGCGGACAAGGCGGCGGCGTTCACGATCGCGCGGGCGCTGCTCGGGAGGACGCCGTGACCCCGGAGCAGGCGAACGCCGTCTTTGACGTCCTCGTCGCGCACGCCGGCGTCTACGAGGAGCAGCGGGACGAGCTCGTCTACCACCTCACCCACGGCTGCGAGGAGTTCCGCTTCATGGGTTCGCTCGGGTTCGGCGGGAAGCTGTACGTGGAGCCGCGCCGGTGGCGGGTGTCCTGCTACCGCGAGGACGAGACGCCGGAGCGGGTCGAGGCGATCCGGGTCACGAACGAGGCGCTGGTTGGGTTGCGCGAGCTACTGGAGTAACAGGTGATTTGAGGGGTCGACGCGGGCCAGCCGCTTCTTTGCGGCTTCAAGCTGATCGAGCTCAGGCATCATCCCGATCATGCCGCCGAGTGGTCCCTTCTTTGCTGCGAAGTACGCCCGTTCGCACCGCCGGACTTCCTCCTCGGCATCCGCAATGATCTTTTCGAGAGGCACCGAGTTCCGACGTGCCCATGCCCCGGTGAGTCCTTGCTGGCTCGGTGGCGGTGCTGAACGGCGGCGGCCTGTAGCGCCGGTGATGGTGGGCCGACCAGCGTCATCCCATTCGATGATCGGCTCGGGCGGCTCGGCGTACTGGCCGTACATGTTGTAACCCCACCGGGCGCCGGCTTTCATCGCTGACTCAACCGCCTCGAACAGCTCCTCCTGAGCCCGGATGCTTTCGCGGCTCGGCTCGCCCAGCGGCGGGACCGGCAGAGTGTCGGGTTCTGCTGGCGTCTCCTCGTCCGGCAGAGCGGCGGCGACCTCGCGAACTTCCGCGGCGACCTCGCGGAGGTCCGCTTGGAGCTCAGCGTTCTGCTTCTGCTCGAACTCGGCTTCAGCGAAGCCGCCGAGGCTGAGGCGAATGAGGTACCGCATTCGGTCATTGATCAGTTCACGGAATGCGAGGTAACCGAGGACAACGACGACAGGCCATACGAGCGTCTTCAGGTAGTCGACGCGTCGATTCGGGTCTGCCTTGAGCAGCGCGACCACGGCGCCGACGACGATCACGGCTGGGACGAGCTTCCAGAATGCCGCGGCCCCGCGGCGCATGAGCGTCCAGAGGCGGCTCAACCTACCCGGCATCCACACAGGGTGGCACAGCGAAGCTCATTCGGATTCGCGCGCCTTCATGCTGCCGCCCTGGCCGCCGGCCGAGCGCCCTTCGGCGATCTGCTGGACGCGGTTGCGATGGAGACCGACGACTTTGCCAATGTCGGCGAAGCTCATGTTCTGGGCCCGCATCTCCAGGACGGCCCGCTGTCGCATCTCGCGGAGTCTGGCCTGGTAGTCGGGGATGGCGGCGAGCCGTCGGCCGATTTCCAGGGCACGTTCGGCGGGGGCGGTGATGCGGGAACGGCAGCCGTGACCGCCGAAAGGACGTCTCGCGAGCACACACCGCGCCTGGACTCGGTGTTTCGACGTCAACGGGTGCCGGCCGCTCTCCGGAGAGCGAGTCGAGAAGTTTCAGCAGCCCGCCACACGGCGGTGAACTCGGGCATGTCCGCGGGCTGCTCAAATCGGTCCCCGAGTTGGGTAGCGTGTTTCTCCCGTAGAGCAGAGCGCAGCAGATCTTCTGCTTCGACGAACACGGCCCACGCTCCAAGAACCTCGTTTGGCGCGGTCAGCCGCAGCCTCGCCGTGATGAGATCGAGGTCCCTGCGGTCGGGTGGAAGGTCGTCGGCGGCCCGGGCGCCGAGGTCGAATATCCGAACCAGGTCCGTCTCGGCGTGCTGGATGTACGCCATGGCGTCGGTGTAGGCAGCGATCGCAAGATCGTGGTTCTTGCTATGGCGGGCGTTCCGCGCGGCGATTCGGCCCTGCAGGAACGGGCCGATCAGGCCGAGCGTTGTGGTAGCGGCGAGGCCGGCGACCGCAACGGTGGTTGTGGCGTCCACAGGGCGGAGCCTACTCGGGAAAAGACTCCCGAATGCCGGCCCGGCACCCCTTCTCGGCGAGCTTGCTGAGCACCTTCTCCAGGTCGGCGCGCCCGTCATCGCCGGACAGGGTGAGCGCAATCAGGTCGTCGTCCTTGACCGGCCTGCCCCGGACGCCAGCGGCGGCCATCGCGGTCTTGAAGAACACCATGCCGACGGAGGAATGGGTGGTCAGCGTCCAGCTTCGGCGCGCGGGGTTGCCCAAGCCCATCTCGTCGAGTTTGCGGTACGCGGTGGCGCGCGGGCGTTGGCTGCGTTCGACGAGGTGGGTAACGGGGACTCCCGCGTCGCGTGCTTCGGCGAAGGTCCGCCATGCCTGGGATTCCCGGTTGTCGACGTCTCTGAACTGCGACTCAACGGCGTCAGCGAGTCGGCGTTGGACGTCGTTTTCGGGGGTCCAGGCGGGTCGGATCACGGTGGCCACTCTATCGGTTCCTGTCTCACATTGACACACGATGGTTACTGACTCATACTGAGACAGTAACGCCGAGCCCGTCAAGTTGGGAGCTGGAAGACCCGGGTGCTCCGCGACGCGTTCCTGCGGCGGTACAGCCTGCGGGAGGAGACGTGACCGCTCCGAACCCGCTCGCCTTCCGGTTCGCCCGCATGCTCGCCGACCCGGCGTTCCGGCAGCGGCTCCACGACGTCGGCTGGTCCAACGGCATGGCCGTCTACCCCGCACTGCCGGGCGAGACGTACGCCGAGGTTCGGGCCCGGATGGAACCGGGCCGGCATCTGCTGGTCGCGGAGAACCCGGAGCAGCCGTTCGGGCTCCGGATGATCGTGTGTGAAGTGGATTCCTGAGCGAGGTCGAGCCGGTTCGGTACTGTCCGGCTCATGACCGAGCCCGGCAAGCGACCGCCCCGCAGACGCCGCGGTGCAACCGTGCTGATCATCGCGATCTGCGCACTGATCCTCGTTGGCGTGGTCGGCGTCGTCGCCGGGGTCATTGCCGGCAAGGGTGAGGACGCTCCCCCGATCCCGGCCCCGACCCCGGCCCTGTCCGCGAGCTTGTCCTCCGACCCATTGGCTGGTCAAACGCTCGTCAATCCCATGATCAGGTACGGCATGCTGGGTCCTCGGTCGGCGCGTGGGGTATTGGCCGGCCCACGTGGCTCGGCAGCTTGGTTTCTGGTGCGACCTCGGCACATCGGATGGACTCCGTCGAAAGGCCGTCAGCACCGGTCAGGTCCGCGCCGGTCAGGTCCGCGCCGGTCAGGTACGCGTCGGTCAGGTACGCCTGGGTCAGGTGCGCGCCGGTCAGGTTCGCGTGGGTCAGGTGCGCGTCGGTCAGGTTTGCGCCGTCCAGGTACGCGCGGGTCAGGTTCGCGTCGGTCAGGTTCGCGCGGGTCAGGTTTGCGAGCATCAGGCCCGCCTCGGTCAGATTCGCGCGGGACTGGTACGCGCCGGTCAGGTTCGCGTCGTCCAGGATCGCGCGGGTCAGGTTCGCGTCTTGCAGGTTCGCGTAGGTCAGGTCCGCGCCGTCCAGGTTCGCGTAGGTCAGGTCCGCGCCCTCCAGGTACGCGTCGGTCAGGTGCGTGTGGGTCAGGTCCGCGCCGGTCAGGTCCGTACCGCCCAGTTCCGCGTGGGTCAGGTGCGCGTCGGCCAGGTCGGCCATGGCCAGTTGCGTGCCGGTGAAATCAATGCGCTGGTTTTGGGATTGCTCGGGATCGGGGCGGTGGGCGAGAACGCTCACGGCGGCGGTAACGTCGAGGTGCGCCTTGGGGTGCGAAACTGGGTTTGCCTTTTGTGCATTGCTGGTGGCGGGTGCGGGGGCGTGGGTGCGGACGAACGCACAGAGCACCTGAATGATGGCTGGTTCGTCGTCTGCGGAGTCGCGCATCAGCCGTTGCAGGGCGTAGATCCCGCCGAGCCGGATACTGACCTTGTCGTCGCCCTCTTGGCCCAGCTGGTCGATCGCCTTGCCGAACCGGTCAGTGACCTGGCCGCGCTCGACAAGCTTCTGCTGATCCAGGTTGGCCTTCTGCTGGCGGTCAGCGTTGAGGTTCGTATAGAACAGGCCTGCCGCGACAAGCAGAACAGAGACAATTCCGGCCAGCGCGGTGAGGGTTTGCGGCAAGTCAGGTCGGATCTCCAGCCGGACGGGTTCGGCTACGCCTTCGAGTCGCAGCCGGCTCAGCGTTGCGTGGCGGTCGAGCGGGGCCGCCCGGTGGATGCGCGGCGGTCGGCTGGTTAACCGCGGGCGACTGCCTACTCGGTCCGGTGGCGCGGGGCGGCGTGGTGCGGCACCGGTAAGCCACCCTTGCCGGGCAGCGGCGAGCCGATCACGAAGGGTGGCCATGCTGTCATTGGATCAGGCGCCTGCCACATCGAGACGCCACCGAAGATGCAGACTCTGCTCGATGATCGTCGGGCCGCAAGAACGATCAGGTCCGATGGCGGATACCAACGGGCGGTGGGCTGGTAGTGGCCAAGTGCCTGCCTCAAACCGACCGCATTCAAGCCCCCGTAGCTCAGCGGACAGCGTGCCTGGCTACGAACCAGGAGGCCGCGAGTTCGATTCTCGCCAGGGGTACGCAACGGGACGTGGCGCAGCTTGGTAGCGCGCCAGGCTGGGGGCCAGGAGGTCGCAGGTTCGAACCCTGTCGTCCCGACTCAACGGGTTGTAGCGCAGCTTGGTAGCGCGCCGCTTTCGGGAAGCGGAGGTCGTCGGTTCGAATCCGGCCTGCCCGACGTTTGGAGGTCCGCGTGAACCTGCTCCGCCGTCGCACCACCTGCCCCGTCGCGGGACACGGCACCCGGTGCGAAGTCGCCGGCGAACGGGACACGCGGTACCCGCGGTCGCTCGAAGAACGGCTCGCGCTCCAGCTAGAGCTCGCCGTCGACGTCGACGGCCCAACTTTGGAGGGTGGCGCCCGGTGGTGGGCAACTGGTCTTGAAAACCAGGCCGGGGTAACGCCCGAGGGTTCGACTCCTTCACCTTCCGCAATGCGCCGTTAGCTCAGCCTGGTAGAGCGGCCGACTCTTAATCGGCGACAGCCGGGGTTCGAGCCCCCTACGGCGTACCAACTCCCGCTAGCTCAATGGACAGAGCACCCGTTTCCTAGGCGGGTCGTCCGCGTTCGAGTCGCGGGCGGGAGGCGTTGCGCGCCGCTAGTCTATTGCGCACGCCACGGCGCGAGTCTTTGCACCCGCGCCGTGGCGGCCGATGACGCCTAGCTGTGGATCTTGATGCAGGCGTGCTCGGGGCGTGTCTTGCCGTTCTCGACGATGGCGCCGCAGACCTTCGTGCCGTTCTTGAAGTCCTTGTCCGGGTACCAGTCGACCCAGACCCGGCCCACGCCGCACTGGCCGTGCTTGACGCCGGAGTCGTAGTGGCGGCCGTTCTTCAACGTGCCCCAGGCCCTGAAGTTGCCGTTGCACGTGTAGTGCGCGATGTCGATCGACACCGAGATGTGGTCGACGTGCAGCTTGCTACCCCAGACCGACGTGCACACCCAGGCCGGCCACGCGCCGATCTGAGAGTTGGTACAGCCCTGAGCGCTCGCGTTGGCGGCCGGTGCGACCACCGCCGTCGCGGCGAACAGGGCCATGAAGATGGCCGCCACGGTGGCGACCCGTCGAAGGATGCGCTGTCTCATCGTCCTGCTCCATTCCGGGGACAGACATTGATGGACTTGACGCGGATCCGCTTGCTGCAGCAGAGGGAACATATCGCCGCGTCGATCTCTTACCCGCCGCCGTCCGATGCTCTTGACGCTTTCTTGACCAAGCGGGGTCCGGGTCGGCGATCGGCGCCGGCCTCGGCGGGCCCTGACCCGGCGCGGCTCCTATCCTTAGCTCAACGGGAGAGCGGCCGGCCTTTAACCGGCGTGTTCGGGGTTCGAGTCCCCGGCGGCGTACTTGCGGGTGTAGTGGGGTGGAACCACGCCGGGCCCATAACCCGGAGGCGCCGTTCGAATCGGACACCCGCCACCAAGCCCTGGTAGCTCATGGGGAAGAGCACTGCGTCGAACACCGCAGGGGTGCCTGGTTCGAGTCCAGGTCGGGGTACGTCTGTGGTACTCGCGACAGGTGGAAACCATTAATAAATAGGTTCGGATTACCTAGAATTGATGTATGAACCACAGGCGGAAATACACGGATGAGCAGATTACGTCGACAATTGCCGCCTCCACAAATATGCGAGGAGTTCTGCGAATCCTTGGTGCCCGCCAGGCCGGAGGTAGCTACCAGAACATCCGGCGGCGTGCCGCAGCTCTCGGGCTGGACTTGAGCCACTTTCCTCGCGGGCTGCATCACGCGAAGGGCCTCACCGGCATCCGGCTCAGGCCGGACCAGATCTTGACCAAGAAGGACCCCGGTCGGCTTGGTCGGACTTCAGCGCGCCAGCTCCGAAGGGCACTCACTGAGGTCGGCGTCCCGTACAGGTGCTGCGCCTGCGGGATTCCGCCGGAGTGGAACGGTCAGCCGCTGACGCTCGATGTGGATCACGTGAACGGCGACTGGAACGACGACCGGCAGGAAAACCTGCGGTTCCTGTGCCCGAATTGCCACTCGCAACAGCCGTCGTCTCGGCCGCCGCGCAAGCAGCAGCCGCAGGCCAGCGCGAAGTTGCGAGGTGTCGATAAGCGGGCGAAACTCACCGCTGAAGACGTCGTCGCGATCCGGCAGTCACCGGTTTCCGCGGAGCAGCTCGCGAAGCTCTACCCAGTCGCACCGCAGACCATCAACAAGATCCGGCGTGGCGTTATCTGGAAAGACGTGCCCGCCATGGCGTAGTAGACGAATTGGAAAAGTCGCCGCTCTTTCAAAGCGGACATTGTGCGGGTTCGACCCCCGTCTGCGTCACCATTCCCTCGTAGCTCAACGGCAGAGCAGGCGGCTGTTAACCGCAAGGTTGTTGGTTCGAATCCAGCCGGGGGAGCGTCAAGCCCGCGTCGCTCAACGGGAGAGCGCCTGCCCTACACGCAGGATGTTGGGGGTTCGACTCCCTCCGTGGGCACTTGTGGTCGTAGCGCAGAGGCAGTCGCGCCGGGTTGTGGCCCCGGAACACGCCGGTTCGAGTCCGGTCGATCACCCCAAGGGAGCGCGCCGAAGTTGGAGAGTCGGGCCGGTCTGTAAAACCGGTGCGTCGCTGAGGCGGTTCGAATCCGCCAGCTCCCACGTGAACCGCAAACAGCAGGGCGACCTCGGCGTAGCGATGGCCATCGCTTACTACACCCGCACGGGGTACGCAGTCTCGGTGCCCCTCACGGACAACACGCGGTACGACCTCATCATCGACGGCGGCGAGCGGCTGCTCCGGGTCCAGGTCAAGACGACCGGGTTCCAACGGCTCGGGCGCCACGAGGTCCGGCTTAACAAGTCCTAACAGAATGATCTAGGGACTTCCGTCCTTTGTGGACGATGATCTATAGTGTCGACCGTGCGGAAGGGCGAGCAGCCACCATGGATGGTGCCGGACGGGTTGTGGGAGCGGATCGAGCCGCTGTTGCCCCGGCACCCGCGGCGGTTGCGTAACCCCGGGCGGAAACGGGTGCCGGACCGGCAGGTGCTGTGCGGGATTCTGTTCGTGCTGTACACGGCGATCCCGTGGGAGTTCCTGCCGCAGGAGTTGGGCTTCGGGTCTGGGATGACCTGCTGGCGGCGGCTGGCCGAGTGGCACGAGGCCGGGGTCTGGCAACGTCTGCACGAGCTCCTGCTGGCCGAGCTACGCGCCGCGGACAAGCTCGACTGGTCCAAGGCGGTGATCGACGGCTCGCATGTGCGGGCCCTGAAGGGCGGCCCAAAACCGGACCGAGCCCGGTCGACCGCGCCAAGACCGGCTCGAAACACCACGTCATCACCGACGGCGCGGGCATCCCACTCGCCGTCAGCCTGACCGGCGGCAACCGCCACGACGTCACGCAGCTCCTGCCGTTGATCGACGCCATCCCGCCGATACGTGGCAAACGCGGCCGGCCCCGCCGACGCCCCGACAGCCTGTACGCCGACCGGGCCTACGACTTCGACATCTACCGCGACCGGGTCCGCGATCAGGGCATCACCCCCTACTTCGCCCGCCGCGGCGTCGAGCACGGCTCCGGGCTGGGCGTTCACCGCTGGGTGGTCGAGCAGACGGTCGCGCTGCTGCACTGGTTCCGCCGCCTCCGCATCCGCTGGGAGATCCGCGACGACATCCACGAAGCGTTCATGAGCCTCGCCTGCTCCATCATCTGCTACCGCCGACTCATCAAGTGATCATTCTGTTAGGACTTGTAAGACGGACGGAGGCAACCAGTCCTGGCAGGGGACGGCGCGATACATCTCAGCCGAACACTGCGACGTGGTGTTCATTACCGCGACGTCACGGCGGTGGAACCGTCTGCGGTCATGCGGGCGCAGCGTCCCGTAGGCGCGGCGCCGTGCGTGGCCGCCGCTGCGGAGAGTCTGCCGTTCGAGGACCAGTCCTTTGACGCCGCGATGGCGGTCAGCACCGTCCATCACTGGCCGGACCCGGTCGCCGGGCTGCGTGAGATGCGGCGTGTGGCCCGCCGCGTGGTGGTGTTCACGTACGACGCCGATGACACCGGCTGGCGTCAGCGGTTCTGGCTCACCCGCGACTACTTACCTGAGTTCGCAGACCTCCTCGTCGGCTGGCCGTCCCTGGCCGACCTGACCCGCGCGATCGGAGGACGCGCGGAGCCAGTGCTCGTCCCGTGGGACTGCGCTGACGGCTTCTTCGAGGCATACTGGCGCCGGCCTGAGGCGTACCTGGACGAACACGTACGCCGCGCGGTTTCGGTATGGACCAGAGTCGGACCGCAGGCTGAGCAACGGGCAGTCAGCACACTCCGCGAAGACCTTTCCTCAGGCCGGTGGGCCGAGCGCAACCGCGCCCTCGTCGCCCTCGACACGGCAGAGCTCGGTCTCCGCTTGCTCGTAGCCTGAACCACCGTGCGCGAGAACGCCGCCAGAAAAGCTGCCCGCCGGGATCACTAGACACTGCCGCGGCGACGCTTGGCCTCCGTGGCGCGGTCCAGCTCATGAGCTGCATGAGGGAGCGACGCGCAGAGCCGGTGCACGCTCATGCCGCAGGTCTCGCGCGGCGGCCGACTCGGCGATCGTCACGGCTCGTAGCGGCGAGTCCGGTGCGTCGAGCCGCAGCGGCGGCGCTCGCCCCGTGCCGATGTGCGCGCACCCGAAGGTGCTTGATATGCAGGGAAGGCATCACGAGTCAGGCGGGCAGTGCTGGCCCGGGCCGGACACGAGGAGGGCATGTGGAGCGCGGCGAGGTTTGGTGGGCGCAGATCGACGGGAAGCGGCCCGTCGTGCTGCTCCAGGGAGGTGCGGGGCCGGATTTCCTAGCCATGCAAATCGTCGAACCGGCCACCCCAGAGCAGAAGCTCGGGCTCGTCCTGATGTCTGGCGAGCAGGCGGTAGACGTCGATGAGCGACGCCGGATCGTCGAGGAGGCCGGACCGGACCCACGAGCCATCGGCATCGAGGTCTTCTTCGGAGCCGAGGAGGGCCTAGCGGAGAGCGGCGTGGTCCGAGTGGCGCTGCCTCAGGACGGGAAGATCTTCTGCACCTGGAGCACGACTGTCAGCGAAGAGTCGCTGATCAAGCGGATCGGCACTCTGACCCCAGCCAAGCAGCACGAGTTGGAAGTCGCCCTTGCGCTCACCGGCCGAGAGTGACCACGTCTGAGCTCAGGGCCGCGCGACGGGGACGACGACCCACGCCGGGGGTGCGATCTCGCGTCGCCACTCTAGCGAGGTCGACGTGGCAAGCCCACAGTCACGTGCGCGGATCTGCCGCTGACCGGGCTTGGATTCCCTGGACGTTACGAGCAGTCAATGGATACTGTCGCTCGGTGGGGCATGCCAGGCGGTACAGCTACGTCGGGCCACCTGAGCTGCGCGCTCGGGCGGTGACCGTGGACGCCGTTGCCGTCGATACGGCTGCTGCCCTCGCGCGATGGCTCGCCGGGCGCGACCGCGGTGAGCTCGCCGAGCCCTTCACGTTCGTCGTGGCGCCCAACGGCGAACTCAGGCTGGCACCCCGTCGCTCCGAACACGTCGCGCTGGCCGGCGGGCACGACGTCCTCGCAGCCGGCGAGATCGCGTTCGCGTCCGCTGTTGCCGACTGGCACATCGTCCAGGTCACCAACCAGTCGACCGGGTACTGCCCTGACCCGGACTCCTGGGCGGCTGTCGGTGAAGCGCTGGACCGTATCGGCCTGCGGCATCCAGGCGACTTCACCGACAAGGTCATATTTCGACGCTGCCCGTCCTGCGGGGAGCGCAACGTCGTGCGGGACAACGACTTCACCTGCGTCCTGTGCGGCAGCGCCCTGCCGGCGCAGTGGAACTTCGCGCCCTGATCGACACCGATCCGCAGCAGTACGACCCTTCCGTCGACCTCACGGCGTCCAGCCCTTCGGGACGAATCACTTGATCAGCTGCGCGGACATGCGCGGTTGTCGCGCAGGACCGCGGACGTGAGCGCATCGCTCGAAACGGGTCGCTGCGGCCGCGATGGTGCATCGATGGTTGGCTGCGCTTGAGGGCTGGTCGCCGAGGAGCTCTCCGGCACCAGAGGCCGCTGAGTTTCGCCGCTGCGGCGTTCGACCGCTTCCGCCAGCCCGAGCCATTGTCCAGCCCGCTCAACCTGGCCGAGCATCAGCAGCGCGTCAGCGCTGCGCACGGCGAACCTGCGCGCCACGGTCTCGAGCCGACGAGTGTGGCCGGCGCATAACGGCCGCTGCAACAGCGCGTACGCGTCGGCGAAGCCAAGCGCAGCGCCGGAGGCGACATCAGCCCATGTGGAATCGGCACGGCCATCGCCAACGAGATCGGCGCACCGTTGTTCCAGCTTCTCAACCTCGACGGTTGCATCGACAGGGTCTATCTCGTCGCGCAAGACCTGGTGGAGTTCGTCGAACGCCGCCCAGCGATCCGGCGACCGCACGCTGGCGGCCGCAACGCGCAGCCGGCCTGCCGCAACGGTGATCCGGCTGCGGCGGCGCACGCGACGGCCTTCGACGACCCGCCGGGTAATGCGCTGGCGGTGTCCCTGGACCCGGGCAAACGCGGCCCGGAGTTCCGGCTCGGCATGCAACGCGATGCCGGCCCGTTCAGCGAACGTTGCACTCGGGGTCCGCAGACCACGCTCGACCATCGCCACGTACTCACGGCTGAAGAACGTCGCGGCGCCGAGTTCGCGTTGACTCCACTGCTGTCGATGCCGCGCTTGCCGCAACTGGTTGCCGAACCAGATGACATCGGCCGTCTGACGCGGGTCAGGTTCGACGAGGCCAGACGGCACGAACATCCTCCTCATCAGACGCGATCCACCTGCGGTAGGCGGGCCTGCACCGACCGGGGTTACCACCTGCGGCGCCCAACCAACGCTAGGAGTGGGCGGCGTGACGGGTCCACGTTGTTGCGGAAAGTTGCAGCAACATAGACCGATCTTGGTCCGGCCGGCACTGAAGACGGGGCATACTCGCCGACTGTGCATCGAGAGTAGATGCTGCTGAACAGGCAGACGCGGAATGTTGACGCGCATAAATGCTGGCGTCAGGCTGGCCAATGTGCGCAACATCGTGCACTCTTCGGGACAGGAGGACCCGTGCGGATTAGGTTGATTGCAGCAGACCCGGAGTCTCAGCCGACGAACTCGCCAACTCTGTACAAGACGGACAGGGGCAGCTGGATCGTGCAGGGCTGGGTTGTGACCGATCCCGAGGTGCTCGCGGAGATGGGCATCCCCGCGAGCGAGAGCTGCGTCGAGATCCCAGACAGGATGATTCCGTTCTTCGCGGAAGGAGACTGATGGCCCGGTTAACCGTTGCCGAGTTCGAGGAGGCGATCAAGCACTTCGACAAGGAGTCGGTGCATCTGGAGATGCGCGACGCGTACGGCACTGAGGTCGAGCTGCCGCACATGGCAGCCTGGGCGGCAGGCGAGCCGGATGACCTCGCATTCATGCAACCCTGGTGCGACGACGTCCGTCGCTTCGTCGCCGAGGGCAAGACGCTGCGCCGGGCACATGTGGTCTCCGAACCGCTGTCGGACTACCAGCGCTGGGCATACACCGTCGTCGGAGCCAGCGAGGACGCCGGCGAGGAACACCGCTGGGTGCCGCGCCGGCTGGTGTCCTCGATCGCGTTCCCAGGCAACGACTTCTGGATGCTGGACCGACGGCTGGTCATCTTCCACCACTACGCCGGCAACGGCCGGAACATCGACTTCACGACCAGCACAGATCCCCACGACATCGAGCTGTGCTCCGCCGCCTTCGAAGCCGTATGGAGCATCGGCATTCCGCACCGCAAGTACCAGCCCGACTGACCCACGTCCGTGTCCAGCACCCAGCAGAAGGCCCGCGAAGCGTTCGGCAACCGTCTCCGGGAGATCCGCCTCGACGCGGGACTCTCGGGACGGCAGCTCGCCGGTATCACCGGCTTCCACTACACCAAGATCTCCCGCGTCGAACACGGCGGCCAGAGCCTCTCCGACGCAGACATCCAATCGTGGTGCGCCGCATGCGGCGCCGACGACCAAGCCACCGACCTCATCGCCCAGATGCGTGCCGTCGACACGCTCTACCGCGACTACCGCCACGCAGCGCGGCGAGGGCTGCGCCACCTTCAGGAACCGTGGGTTTCGCTCTACGAGCGCACCACGCTCTTCCGCGTGCACGAACACTGGATCGTCCCAGGCCTCATCCAGACCGAGGCGTACTCGATGGCCGTCATGGCGCACTGGCGCAACGTGATGGCACTGCCCGAGGACGACACCGACGCAGCAAAGGCGATCCGCATGAACCGCCAACGCATCCTTCGCCTCGGGCAGCGCCGATTCATCTTCCTGCTCGCCGAGCAGGTCCTCTACAGCAGGGTCCCTTCAGCGCCGGCCATGCTGGACCAACTGGACCGTCTCGCGGAGGTCATGCGCCTCCCGCGGGTCTCACTGGGCTTGATCCCCGCCACCAGCGGCCTCGACGGACACAGCCAGACCTCATTCTGGATCTTCGACGAGTCCCTCGTCCAAGTCGAGACCCTGACCACCGGCCTGGACATCACCCGCTCAGAGGAGATCGAGCTCTACACGGCAGCCTTCGAGCGAATGCGCAGGACCGCGGTCTTCGGCCGGAAAGCGAAGGCACTCATCGAGCGAGCCCGCGACGAACTGCTGCAACAGACGACAACCTCATGAACCCTGCTCCCGGCGTTCAGCGAGACGCAGACAGCACGTTACGCATTCCGGCCGACGCCGGCCCGATCGTCGTCGCTCTGCGCTGGGCGGCTTTACCGAAACCGTCCTACCCGGCTGCACCGGGCGCGCTGACGGCGGCCACTGCGGCACGGATCGTCGACACCGCCGGCTGGTCACCCGGCGCGACAGCACCGCAGTGGGTCGTCATCGGTACATCACCGTCGCTGACGTCCTGTTCGCGGCCGGCAGCCAGGATGCCGCGACCGGGCTCCTGGAGCGAGCAGTCGATGCCGCTGCCCGGCTGAGATTACCCCACCAGATCCAGCGCGCACTCCGTGTCGCGCTCCCCCGAAACCCAGCCGTGAAGGCCCCCTCCGCCCTGACGAGCGTCGCCCCGTCGACCACGGTCGAGATCGCCCACGACCCGGCCGACGGCATCGTCGTCGAGTGCGTCCAGGAGGGCTCCCGCCTGCGCATCCGCGTGGTGAGCGAGGGCTACCACCGCGACTGGCAGGTCCAGTTCCCGAAGGGTATCCGCGAGCCGGGCGCCCGCTACGTGGTCTCGTCCGTCCGCGAATCCGCCCGAGGCGGCTTCTACCGAGCCTTCGGCGACATCCGCAAGCTGGTCTGACGCCCGACACCGCGGTGCTGGATGACGGCCGCTTCCTCACCCGAGGGGCGGCCGTCCGCGGGCCGGGCAGGGTCGGTGTCCCACGCCCCGCGCCGGGCGGCAACGTTGTAACGGTCGTACAACTCGGCGACGGAGATGGCGCGCGCCTGGAGGCTCTCGGGATCCATCGTGGCAGCCTATGTCGATCGTCGTTTCCCGGGCCGGGGCCGCCCGCTCCCACGGGCGGCCGCCGCGAACCGCCGGCGGATCAGCCGTTGTAGACGCCGCGCCAGGCGGAGCTGCCCTGCGGCTCGCCGCCGACGTAGTAGGCCGCGCGGATGTGGACGATGTTGCCCTCGGTGAAGTCCTTGTTGCACACGGCCCAACGCGTGGCGTCCGCCGTCAGCTTGTGCACGCAGCTGCCGGTGCGGCTGGGGCCGGCGTAGGTGGTGTACCAGTCGGCCGCGACCGCGTTGCCTTCCGCGGAGCGGTCCTTGACGAAAATCAGGTCGCCGGCGGGCTGGAAGCAGACGACGCCGCCGATGATCTCCTGGCAGCTGGAGTTGGAATCGGGTTCGGCCGTCGTCCACACGGCGTAGTTGGTCTCGGAGCCGTAGTAGGCGGCGTACGCGGCGGCGGGGACGGCCAGCGCCAGCAGCGACCCGGCCGCGGTGGCGGCCGCCAGGAACACTCCGCGAGGTTTGCGCACCGTCATTCTCCTCATCTCGGTTGGACAGTGCCGGAAACTCTCAGCCATCAATTTCGACAGCGAAATGGGCGGCACGCCCTCTTGAGCATTTCTTGAGCCGATGCGTGCGCTTTCGTCAATGTTTGGTCAAGGCCGACCCGCTGGCGCCGACGGGTGCGGCGCGGGCCGTAGCGTGCGTTGCCAATGATCTCCATCGCATCGACCGGAAACGGGGTACACATGATCGCAAGACGCATCAAGGCCGCCGCGCTCGCCGCCTGCGCCGCCGTGCCGCTGGCCCTGCTCGCCACGCCGGGGTCCGCGTCGGCCTCGGGCACCGACTACCTCTGGGCGTACTGGCAGAAGCCCGGCGCCACCTCGTCGGGCGGGTACGGGGTCTTCCACGCGTACGGCGAGATCGTCCAGGTGCAGGATTGGCACGCGGACGGCTGGCGGACCTGGGCGCAGATCCAGAAGCTGCTGCCGGACTCCAACGGGGTCATGCACTGGGTCAACCACAGCACGGCCTGCTGGGACGACACGAGCCACGGGGACACCAGCGGCGGCGGCTTCACGACGTGCAACTACTCGCTGCCCGAGGGCACCGTCGTGCGGGTGCACGTCTGGGCGACCAACAGCGGCACGCACGCCTATGACGAGTACAGCCCGTCCGGCACGGCCTGACGACACCGCGGGGCTGTGCCGTCCGCGGCGGCACGGCCCTACGAACCCGGCGACCGTAGGCGCCGCCCTCCGATGAGGCAACCCGCGGTGTGGGCGCTCGCCAACCGGTCCACCGACCTCGCGCTCGGGCCGACTTGAGCTCGCCTTGGCGAGGTGACGCGCTCACGCGCGACAGCCGGTGGTTCCCGCAGCTGCAGGTGGTGCCCCGGCGCCAGCTGACGTCCGGCTCTGCTTGCCCTCAGGCGCCCGATCTCGCGTACGGTCTGCCTCCTGCCGCGTCAGCAGACCTGCGGACCCGGGCCGACCGGGCGCCACGACTGGCGGCCGACCCGCCAGGCCGAACGGCTACGCCTTCACCCAATCTCCGCAGCCCCTCGAGACGAACGTGTCGGCGGCGGACAGCTTGCTCATCGGCGCCACCGCCCGGTTGGCGACGAGCGCGAACAGCACCCGCTCCATGTTGGTGGTGAACCGCCGTGCGTCGGTGGCCGCGCGCACCGCCGCACCGACCTGCAGGCGCTGCCACAGCCCGTCCAGCAGCCAGGTCGCCCCCATCGTGCGGGCGTCGATGACCTCCAGCGCTGCGGCGCCCGCCTCCGCGGCGGCGGACCAGCCGTCGCCGTCGCCGAAGTGCTTGTTGATCGAGGCGGCCAGCCGGCGCAGGCCGGCCACGTCGACCTGGTCGACCCGGCCGAGGTTCATCAGTACATCCGGCTTGATCCGCCCGTCCACCCGGCGGTTGTGCGCCAGGGCCACGTAACGCACCACGCTGCCGTCCGCGTTGGTTCGCGACGTGAACCGCAGGAACATGACTACGACTCAACCCATCGTTGCCCTGCTAGCACAAGGCGCAATCTTCAGGTCGTGTTACTACACATTCCGGCTCTCAGACCCGTTCCGCAGCCCAGCCCAGACCCCTGACCAGCAACAACTCAAAACCGCTCACGCTCGTGTGCCCACGAACTGCGGAACTCGGGTGAGATAGTGGCGCCGCAACCTTCGTCGCCCTCCGCTCCATTCGCTGAGCAACGCTAGAACCCGACCGCCCGCGCCACGTCGTACACCGACAGGTCGGCGCGCACCCCCACGAACCTGGCCTGGTGCCGCCACCGGCCGGCGTCCTCGTCGAACGCCGCATCCACCTCCACCTCGACCACCACGGTCGGCTGCACGGGGACGTACCGCAGCGGACGCCGCTCCCCCAACTGGCCCGACCAGGCCGCCGGGAGCGGCTGCGGCCACGGCGTGCCCACGTACGACGGGTGGCTCACGCCGCGGCTGGAGATGACGTGGCGGAGCAGTGCCACGCCGCTCAGGGCCGACCACACCTTCGAGTCGACCGGTGAGCTCAGCCTGGTGACGATCAACGACGAGCGCGACCAGAGCCGGCCCGGCTGGAGCGTCTCCGGCCCGCTCGGCGACTTCACCGACGGCGTCTACACGTTCAGCGGCAGCTACCTCGGCTGGGCACCGACGGTCACGACGCAGAACCCGGCCCACGATGTGACCGCCGGTCCGGCCCTGCCCTCCGGCACTCCCCCGGGCCTCGCGGTCGGCAGCGTCCTGGCGACCGCGCCGGCCGCGGGAGGCCTGGGCACCAGCACGCTCGGCGCCACCATCGACCTGAAGATTCCGTCGACAACCCAGCCCGGCTTGTACTCCGCCACGCTGACCGTCACCGCGATCACCACGGCCTGATCCGGGGCTCCCGGCGACCCGGCATACGAGCCCGCGCCTCGACGTACGGGGCGAGCAGGATGAGGACGCTGTGGTCGAGCAGGGGTGTGTTCTTGCCGCGCCGCCGGGCCCAGTAGTCGGTCAGGGCGGGGTCGTCCGGAGACGCCCACTTGTAGGTGAGCTGCCGCAGGTGATGATCCAGGGCCGCGAAGGTCCTGGACGACGCTGCTCCCCGATGGTAGTCCGCCCACCCTCGCACGATCGGGTTGATCTTCGCGAGGACGGCCGCCGCGTTGCTGCCGCGCAGCGCACGGATCTCGGCGGCCAGGCGATGTCTGACCCGCTTGATGGCGGCCTTGCTCAGTCTGGTGATCAGCCTTCCTGCGTGCCGCGGACCGTGACCCTAGGATGACGGTGTACAAGCGCGCCAGCGCCCGGCGGGAGGCTTGAACGTTACGGCTACCTTCACGGTATGCGTAAGCTTCTCGCGGTGCTCTGCGGTGCCACGCTCCTCGTCGCCGGCTGCAACGACGCCAGCGGCACCAGCCAGGCCGGCTCATCGACCTCGCCCTCTGCGGCAGCGTCACCGCCGCCTTCCGTCTCACCTTCGGCGTCGCCGTCCTCGCTGCCCGTCGACCCGGCCGTCGTGGCCAACACCCGACAGGTGTGCGACGAGCTCAAAAGGGTGATGGAAGACCAGACGGTCGCCTTCCTCGCAGCAGTCAGCCGATACGGCAATGCAGCCACCATCACCGACCCGGCGAAGAAGGCAGCCGTCGTCGAGACGGCCAAGAAGAGCTTCACAACCTGGGCGAAGGCGGTCCGCGCGCTGTCCACCAAGGCCAAGGACCCGGCTCTGCGCAAGGTCATCGACGATCAGGCCGCCGCCCTGGACGACACCGCCGCGACGCTTACATCGCTCGACCAACTCACCTCCGCCAGCGGCGGCATGAGCTCCCCGCCTATGCAGGTCGCGGCAAGCGAGACCACAGAGGTTTGCGGCTGACATTCGTCGCCCCGGTGATCTGCTGGCAGCCATCGGATGAGGCCGGGCGTGGACAGGGTCGTGCGCAGCGGTGGTGGTGGTGGTGGTGTCTGGGTTCGTGCGGTGGAGGCGTGGCGGCGCGCCGGGCGCAGATCGACGCTTCGTCGAAGTAGCCGGTCCAGATGTTGCCGGTGTGGTCGGTCATCAATTGTGCGATGCCGTCGCCGGCGTGGAACGCGGTGAGGGTTGTACCGTCGGCGCCGATGATGCGCCCGTTGCGCGGGATCTCGGCGTCGAGTTCGGGGAGTAACGCCACGATGCGGCCATCGGCGTCGATCGTGGAGGCAGCCACCTGCCGGTCCTCACCCAGATCCCCGACCACCACCGGCACGGCACCCCGATCCTGATCCGATCGGACTCCGCCGGCTGCACTCAAGGGCTCCTCGCCCACATCCGCGGTCTGCGCGCCACCGGCGTCGACGCCCGCTTCTCCGTCGGCGTCGCGATCACCGAACCGATCCGCCAGGCGATCCTCACCGCCAAACAGCACCTGCAATGGGTGCCGGCCCTCGACGGCGACGGTGAACCCCGCGACGGCGCCGACATCTGCGAACTGACCGGCCTCGTCCCCGACGACGGCTACCCGCCGGGCACCCGGTTCATCGTCCGCCGCGAGGAACCGCACCCCGGCGCGCAACTCTCCCTGTTCGATACCGTCGAAGGCCTCCGCCATCAGGTGTTCGCCACCGACACACCACCCGGCAACGGGTCAGTGCAGTACCTCGAGGCGCGCCACCGCGGCCACGCCCGCGTCGAAGACCGCATCCGCACCGGCAAGGACACCGGCTTCGGCCGGTTCCCGTCCCGCGTCTTCGCGATCAACCAAGCCTGGCTGCAACTCGCCCTGACCGGCATCGACCTACTCGCCTGGACCCAGATACTCCTCCTCAACGGGGCCCTCGCGACCGCCGAACCGAAGAACCTGCGCTACCGACTCCTGCACGTCGCCGCCAGAATCACCCACACCGCCCGCCAAACCCGGCTCCGAATCGCCGAAACCCGGCCCTGGGCAACAGATCTCACCACCGCGTTCACCCGACTCAACGAGCTACCACGCCCGACCGGCTGACACCCGCACCCGATCACGTCGACATCGCACGGAGGAAACCGGCCAACGCGCCGGAACCTCGGCACGCCCGCGCGGCCCACCAACCCGAGCAAAGATCAAAAAGCCGCTCCCAGTCGCCATGATCGACTGATAACGAAAGAGCGAGGCTAGCCGGTCGAGACGCCGTTTACCAGGCTAGGGACTGGAACGACTGGTACGGATCCTCGCTGGGCGCATGGAAGACCCAGCCGTGGTCCCCCACGATCGTCCTGGAGGGCGTCACGTGCACCCGCAGCGAGACGATAGGCCGCCTCGCCTACGCCGTCTGGGTGGAGGCGCCCGCGGACCTGCGACTGGCCCGTGGGATGGCTAGAGCCACAGCCTTCCCCGGCAAGGAAGCACTGTGGCAGCGGTGGATGCGTGAAGAGGACACCTTCTTCACCGCCGACGACACCCGAAACCGCGCCGACATCATCGTCGATACCTCGATGTTCGGCGTGGCCCTCACATGACGGCCGCGCAGCCGTACATCGGTACCTGAGCTTGATGCCGCCGACCCAGCCCGTGGCTGAGTTCGTCCCGTGTGCGCGGGCACTGTCCTGGCCGTGGACAAGACAAGCGACCCAGTTCTGCTTCAACCCTGGCCCCACGAGGCTCGCGTGATCCACATGCTGCATCGCCATGATCGGGTTCCCTGATCTGCCGCTGGTCGAGCGGTGGAGCATCAACGGTGATCGTCACGCTCACCGGCAGGCCCGCAGCGCATTTCGACGCTGCCGATCCGGGCAGCGATCCCCTCGCCTGCAGGTCCTCACGGCCCATCACGGTCCGGGTTTTCCTCCACGGCGTCCGATTGTGTTGTGAGGAGGTGTGGTCGGAGCCCTTGCGGGCCGGTGAGTGAGGTGTTGGGTGGGAGCCACTCCTCGTCGAGGTCGAAAACGATGTGGAAGCCGTTGTCGCGGTCGGTGGGGCCGAGTGTTTCGCGGGGCGCCACCGGTACGCCATCGATGAACCGTTGCCGGTACGCGACGCCGTCGTCCCACTGGTCGACGGTAACCCACAGGCTGAACGCCGCGGCCCAGCGCACGCCGTAGTGGTGCTCAGTGCGAGGAATGGCGCCGGTGACGAGGTCCTCCGCGTCGAACTGTGGCACGTCGGGGCCGCCGGTCACCGCGATCCGCAACGGGCCCTGACTCAGCCCGCAGCCCGCCGCGCTGCAGGCCCTCGAGGACCGCCACGGGGAGGCGGGGGTCGGTGCGCTCCACCCCGACCCACGAGCGCGGGGACCGGCGGACCGCCCGGGTGAAGTTGTCGGTGAGCAGGATCCTCGCCGAATCGTAGACACCGGGTGCATCCTCGGGCATCCGGATCTGTTGCCAGCGGTGGCGGTCGTGGGGCAGGCCGGCCACCAAGAACACCGCTCGCGCCCCCTCGGCCCAAACGTCGTCACGGACCGTGAGCGCCTGCGCGAAACGGTCCTGCTGCAGGGTGGGCTCATCGAAGGCCAGGCCTGCAGGGAACGCGACCCGCAGGTACGGCGCGAACGAGAAGTCGCGCAGCTCGACAGCGGCGAGGGCGGCCTCCAGCAGGCGCGGGAAGTCGCTCACCCGTGCACAGACCGCAGTGATCAGCGCATCGTGCGGCGTGCCCGGATGCGGCCAGCCGCCGGGCGGCGTGCGGCACGCATGGTCGAAAGCGCGCGGGTGCTCGGCAGCACGGATCAGCCGGGCGAGGACCGCTTCGTCGATCACCAGTGCGGCCCAGGCCCGCTCCTCGGGCCGAGGGCCGTTCATCGCCGCGACGAGCGCCGGCAGATCCACCCGTCCATTGTGCGGCACGGCGCCGCGCCGACCGCCCAGCCGAGGCCGCACATCCACTCCACGCCACTCCACGCCACAGCGGGCGACATCGACGGAACCGGCTAGGTGAACGCCAGCTGGCCCATGCACCGCGGCAGCGTCGGCTTCGTCGTCGTGCTGGAGTCGGCAGGACTGCGGGGATGACAGCCGGCGCCTGTCACCGTGGCCGCCGTTTCCGGGCAGAGGGCGGGCGCACTGCCGCCACCGTCCGCGACCGGTTAGTGGACATGCGGGGGTGCGGCCTCGGACAGCGACCGCTTGACCGGGCGCGCTCAAACAGCCGCCGAGCGCCTCGATCACGTTTCCGCACATGCCGCGGAGGTTGAGGCAGGCTCTACCACGTCCGTCACGCCACGTGACGAGGGCGCGGTGCCAAGCGACGCACTGAACTGCCGATGTGCGAGCCCCGCTGATGCGGCCCGCACGCATTGACAGATGGGACCATCATGACGTCGTGAAGGTTTCGTGGGACGTGAAAAGCCGTGATCTCCCGCTGCCGTCCCGCTCGATCGTCGACGGCTCTGCGCACGCTGCCCCGGTCGCGCTGAACGTCCTCGGCTTCGCCGGCCTGCGGATCGTGCGCGTTCGGGTGCCGCTCACCGCCGAGCAGGCCCGCCGCCTGCGCCCCGTCCACGGGCTCATCGTGGGCGCCGTCGTGCTGAAGGCGGCGATCCTGGTGCTCGTCCTGGCCGGCATAGCCTCCGGTATCGCCGGTCGGGCAGGCGTCCTCTACGACCTCGTCCCCGTGTTCCTCGCCCTGGCAGCGACCAACGTTGTGTACCACGTGGTCCTGATGGCCGCGAGCCCGCGGGTGTACCCGCGGGTCCCGTTCGAGATGTCCGCCAAGCACGGCTGGTCGGGCCGGATTGAGTTGCGCGACGTCGACCCGGACACCGCTGCGGAGTGGCAGCGGCTGAGCGCGGGCGCGGTGCAGGTCTACGAGTAGCGATAGATGGACCGTGTACCGGTCGCCCTCAGCGGAGATGAAGGTGTGCCGCGCATGCGGCACGGGTTGGTGACGGACCGGGCGATCTGCTAGCTGCCCGGCACCCGGGCCCGGCGTCGCCCGGCACCGACTTGATCAGCGCCGGCACCACGCGGACGTCCGGCAGGCGCAGCCATGATCAGATGCCCTGTCATGCCGCCGACAGCGCTCTGCGGCTCGCCAGGCAACGTGACAGTCTGTAGGCGGCCGGACAGACCGGGACCTGCCGGTCGTGCGCACGACCATGGCCGAATACAGCGCGCCTGATGGTGCCAAGACGCTGCTTTGTGTCCATCCCGACGAGATGAACAGCGCCTGATCGGCCTCGGCGCCCTCCGTTTGCCGGCGGGGCGTACGTTGTGCGGCGTGAAGCGCCCCCCAGGCGGGCCCGGGATCTGGTGGTCCCTGCTGCTCGTCATGCTCATGTGCCTGGGCTGTCCCGCCTATTTCGTCTACGGCACCTGGAGTGACCGCAGGGACGAGGCCGCCATGACACCGGTCGCCGCGGCCTACCTGGATGCACTGATCGCCCACGACCAGGCGAAGGGGTACGCGTTGCTCTGCCGCAGCAGCCGGGCGCAGACACCGGTCGAGCGCTGGCACGCCGACCGAAACATGCCGCCTTCCGTCGTCGGGTATCGGATCGTCCAGGCTCGGATAGACCCCGGCAACGAAGCGCCGGACAGCTACTTCGTGGACATCGAACTGCACTACTCCGACGCCACCAACCGGACGATCGCGCTGCCGATGGCGTCGGAGGACGGCGGCTGGAAGGTCTGCACCCAGTCAGGCTACTGAGCCCGTCCGCGGCCACCAGCGGCCGGCGTGCGGATGCCTCGGATGCCTCCTCACATGCTCCGCCACACGTTTGTCACGACCATGCTCGACGCGGGGTCAGCCTCCGCCACGTCCAGATCGCCGCCCGCCACGCCGACCCCCGCACCACCATGCGCTACGACCGAGCCCGCCACCCCAACTACATCCTTGCCGCCTACATGGCCTCCGGAACATGACCAAGACTCACGCCTTTGCCGAATTGAGTGCGCCGGATCTTGCTGACGACCCGTGCTGCTCGCCGCAGGGCAGGTGCTCGTCTCGCCGATCCCGGCAAACAACGTTGCCGGAAACCCTGACGCTGCGGATCTGTCACGTGGCGATTGGGTGGGTTCGGCACGTCATGACTGGACATTCCGGCCGGTTGGATCGCTACGTATGCTCAGTCGAAACGGACGGTTTCGTAGCGGGTTAGTCGGTTGACGAGGGGGAGCGGTAGTGCGGTCACCGTGAGGGCGATGAGTAGCTCGACGAGGAGCGTGAGCAGGTAGTCGCGGCCGGGCGGTGTCCAGACCTGATCGCCGGCTCGGGCGATGGCGGCACCCGCTGCGAGACCGGTCGCGGCTCCGGCGAACAGTGTCGCGACGAGGGGTACTGCTGTCTCCAGTGCGATTGTTGTGCGCAGTTCGGCCGCTCGGACGCCGGTCGCGCGCAGCAGTGCGAACGGTCGGCGCCGTTCGGTGATGCCGGCGACGGCGGCGACGGTGAGGCTGCTGGCGGCGACCACGAGGACGAACAGCAACGCGAGGCGTAGCCCCTGGTCCAGCTCCTGCAGCTGCCGGGTGTCCAGTTCGACCTGGTCCGTGCGGGTGCTGGTGACCGCGCCCGGCAGCGTCGCGGCAACCATGGTGCGGACCTGGTCCTCGGCCGGTCGACCGGTCGTCTCGGCGTAGACGGCGTGCACCGGACCGTCGGCGCTGGTGGGAACCAGTCCGGTCACCCCGTGCAGGCCGGGCGGCGGTAGCCCGGCGAACGACGGGCGGCTCGTGCAGGCCACGTTGAGCACCGTGGCCAGTTGCGGGCAGTCGACGGCGAGCGTGCCGGGCACGGCGCCACTGTGGACGATCACGACCCGCCGGACCGTCGCCGAGTCGGCCGACAGGCGAGCGATGAGCAGAGCGGTCCGGTCGGCCGGCTGCGCTTCGGTGACGACCTCGAGGATGCCGGGCCGCAGCTGCGCACCCTCGAGGCTCTTGGCCCCAGGGTCGTGCGCGACGCCGGTGAACATGCTCGTCACGAACGCGGCGAGCACGACCCCGGCGATCGCGCGGAACGTCGTGCTCGGGTCGGCGGCCATCCGGCGCGCGGCCAGCAACGGCGGGGCGTGCGTGCTGAGCCGCGCCAGCAGCCGGGCGGCGAGCATGCACGCCCATGCCCCGGCCACGACGATCCCGAGCAGGGTCAGCAGGAGGGACGCACCGGCCAGCAGCAGGACTGCCTTACCGTTGACCGAAATCGCATCGGTGGCCCGCAGTACGGCGAGGAGCGCTAAGCCGAGCAGGCCAAGCAGCGGTGTCGTCGCGGGCGGTGACGAACTGGTCCGGCAGCAGCAGGTGCGGGCCGTCGAGACGGTTGCGGAACTCGACAGGGCGGCGCAGCACCTCGTAGTCGATGCCGCCCAGCCGCAGGACGTCCTCGACGTTGCTGGTGCCGCCGGGCACGATGGTGCCGAGCTGGTGCCAGGCGGGCACGCTGCTGTAGAGGGCAGCTTGGCCGCGGCTGGTGTCCAGGCCATGCTGCGGCAGGATCTGCCCGTCGGTCTGCCGGAGCAGGATCTCACCGTTGTCCCAGCTGTCCGGGTCGTTGACCCGGAACCGGCCGTCGCCGAGCGGGACGAGTGTGCCGTCGGCGAGGCGGGTGTCGAAGTCGGCGCGCCGGGCGGCCGCCGCCTGGAGTTGATCGGCCCGTTCGGCGGCGAACGCCGCGTTGACATCGAAGGGTTGCGCGGAGGTCGACATCGGGTGGTACTCCCCTTTCCGGGTATGCGAAACCCGGGCGCCCTGCGGCGTCCCGGGTGTGGTGCTGAACCGGTACGCCGTTGGGCGTGGCGCGAGACCGCAAGCCGAGCGCCGCCACCACGCAGCGGCGGCGCTGCGCGTGGGTCGGCCGTGCGCCGCGCGATGGCCGCGCAGTGAGCCGGGTGCCGACCGGGGACGGACTCGTCTGCGGCGGTCGCCGCGGGGCCGATGTCGCCGGGCGGCGGCATCGGCCGAGGGCCGTGTCTCAGTCCTGAGTCACGGCGGGCAGGGTTGCCGCCAGCGAGGCAGTTTTGGTCGCGGTGCGGAACATGGCCACAGCGTTCTCCGCGACACGGGCGACGCCGTCGGCCCGCTCCTGCGGGGTGAACGGCAGCCGGGCGTGAGGTCCGACACGAAACGCCGGCAGGTTGATGTGCCGGCGGGCGACGATATCTCCGGTCGTCGGGATGTCGTACGCGACGAAGTCGTTGAAGTCGAGCCCGTCGAGGGCCGTCTCCCGGTTGCCGGTGCAGACGACCACCAGATCGTAGGTGCGGCCGTCGATGAGTCCCGCGTCCGGCAACGCGACCGGCTGAGCCTGCCGGGCCGCGACGGTCAGGCGCCGTGTCCCGTACCGGTCGGGCCGCAGGTAGCGACCGATGGCCTGGTACCGGCCACGGATCTCCTTGCGCCACTGCTTGCAGCCCGACGGCAGGCCGAAGCCGTACCAGTCGATGCGCTCCACGCTGTCCAGGGCCGCAGCGGCCATGAGCGGCTGCGGCCCGATGCCCAGCAACGACTCGACGGCGCATTTGGCTGAGTCACCACCGCCGATCACCGCGGCGCGGCGCACGCCACGCAGCGGCGACATGGTGGCCATCCGCTGCATGAACTGGACGAAGGTGAGGATCGTGGTGCCGTTGGCCAGGTCCTGACCCACCGGGTCGCCCAGCCCTCGCGCGTCGATGACCCGCCCGGCGGCCAGCCGGACCCCGCCCGCGATGCCGATGTCGACGCTGCTGGTGTCCCCGGTCACGGCCCGCACGGTGGCGTTGGTCACCACGTCGGCGTACTGCGCCAACGTCAGCCGGATCACGAACGCGAGGTCGGTGTTCGTCTGGTATTCGGCCATGGACACATTCGCCGGTTGGATCGGTGCGCCGGGCAGGTAGTTCAGCGCGGCCCCTCGGTCGCCGGCCAAGCCGATGCCGCCGGCCCGGTTGCGGGAGTTGAGGTAGAACGTCGGCCGGCTGGTCATGGCGAAGACGCCACCGACCCGGTCGCCGCGTTCCAGGACCAACGGTTTCGGGTATCCGTTGCGGACCCGGGTGGCGGCATACACCGCGGCGTGGAATCCGCTGCCGATGATGACCTCACGGTCGCGGCGGCTGGTCCCGAGGATGCCCTGTCGGCGTTGCTCGTTCGACCAGTAGGTGTCCAGGATTTCGTCGGCGTATCCGCGGCCGGCCGGGTCGAGGGCAACGCCGGTCAGCTTCGCCGCCAACGCGGTAGGAAACTCGGACTCGCGTTGCATCATGACCCGCATCCCCTCGGATGCAGCGGTCTGCAACGCGACGGCGTTCAACAGGGACACGATCGGCGCGGATGGTTCGACGGCGTCGGCGAGCGGTGATGACGTGTCAGGCACGGTTGGTTCCTCCCTCAGTCAGGGGTTGACCGGGAGGCCGCGCCGGGCGCCGTACCCCATCCCGGGCAGCCCGGGGATGGCGGCACGCGGCCGGCGCGGTCCCGGAAGGGGTCACAGGGTGGTTGCTGCGGGCTGGCGGCTGCCAGGCCCCGCAGGAGGATCAGCGACTTGCATCGGCGTCGCATGGTGTCGCCGCCGTAAGCGCCGGATCGTCGGCGCGTCGGGCGGCCGGCCGCCGAATGGACGGGGCGGCGAAGGCGTGGCCAACTCAGCCCGGGAGGGCGGTCACCAAGTCGCGGCTGATGCTCTGGGCCAGGCCGGTGCCCAGGCCGAGCCGGGCGGCGATGATGGGCCCCTGCCGAACCGCCTCGAGGGCGGTCAGGAGGTGGCGGCGGCGCCAGCCGGTCAGGGCACCGGTCAGGTCAGCGCCGTGCCGGGTGTGCTGGCGCAGGGCGGTGACGAGCCCGTCGGCTTGTTCGATGCCGTTGTTGGCGCCGCGGGCGGTGTGCGCCCGGACCGGGGCGAGGGCGTCGCCGAGCAGGACCGCGTGGCCGTCACCGACCGGCCAGGCCATCGTCGTGGGCGGGTCGATGTCCAGCACCGGCACCGCCATCCGGGGACCGGTGGCGTGCACCAGGTCGGCCAGGTGCGCCGGCAGGTGCGCGGCGGCGTGCGCGTCGACGTGTGCCCGCGCGGCGGGGTTGACGTGGTGCGGCAGGACGAAGGTTCGCTGCTCGGGTCGGGCACCGAACCAGGTGGTGTACTGCTCGGTGGTGGCGTTGAGAGCGAAGATCCAGTCGCTGCCGGCGGGGACCGGGGCGATGGTGAACTGCAGGCCGGGGCGCGGCTCCCAGCGTTGGAAGTCGGCCAGGTCGGCGGGTCGGGTGGTGGCGGTGCCGCGGTGCGCGACGTACCCGGCGTAGTGCAGCCGCCGGTCGGGGTCCAGCAGCCGCCGGCCGATCGAGGCGCGACCGTCGCAGAACGCGACCAGGTCGGCCCATGCCCGGCGGCCGTCCGTGAAGTGCAGCACCGGCCGGCGGTGCTCGGCGCTGATGCCGGTAACCCGCCGCCCGGCGTGCACCAGACCGTCGGGCAGCCGGCGGGCCAGGGCCTGGTGCAGCAGCGTCCAGGTGGTGAACCGGCCCGGGTACTGCCGCTGCACGAACCGGTCGTCGGCCGGGCCGTAGCCACGGAACTGGGTGATGGTTTCGAAGCCGAACTGCACGTATTCGTGCCGTGCAATGCCGAGGCGGTCCAGCACGTCCAGCGCCGGGTGCTCCAAGGACAGGATCCCGCCGGTCGCGGTGGCCAGGTCCGGGTTGGCCTCGTACACGGCGATCTGCTCGAAGCCGGCCTGCAACAGCAGCAGGGCCAGCACCGGTCCGGTCAGCGAACCGCCGACCACGGCGATGCGCAGCTGCCGCGCACGCAACGGCGGGGCGACGATGGTGTCGGCGGTGGCCGGGTCAGCCGACGGGTCGGCGGCCACTGCGGTGTGGTGCTGCGGGTGGGTCATGACTGGGCTCCTTCGACGGACGATGCGGAGCCCGGACGCGGCCATGGTGGCCGTGCCCGGGCTGGTGCGCGAAGGTGCGCGGTGGTGCAGCGGCCGGGCAACGGCCGTGAACACGTGCAGCTGCGAGCCGGTGACCGCCACCGCGGTGGCGGGGAACCGGCGAGGTGGGTCACCGTCGCTGCGGTGCACCGGTGGATCGGTGACGGGTGCTCAACCGCGCCGCGGCGACTGGGCCGTCAGATGGCGCCCTCGGGGCCGGCATGTTCGGCGGCCGGGACAGGGTGGTGCGGCCGGTGCTGTGCCACCGGGCAACGCGACGGCTCAACCGCCTGCCACGACGCTTCGCCGGACCGCGACGGCCACCGGCGGCAGCAGCAGCCGGTTGGGGGTCGAGACAGGTCAGGTGCTGTGATGGCGGCACCCGGGTCGGCGGCGCCGTCGGCGGTGGTGATGCCAGTCGCTCCTCCCGTGTAGACAGTCGGTGCCACGCCGGTGTCAGGGTGTGGCCTGGGGATGTCAGGAGTTGCGGTGCTCGTGATCGCCGGTCGGCGCGTGCTGCGCCGGGTCGAGGGCGACCACCGGGAACAGCTCGCCGGGCGAGGCGCAGCCCTGCAGGATGCTGCCGGATAGGCGATGAAACACTCGCCGCCGCGGCTGTCGCAGCCGGCGCACTGAACCAGCTGCAGAGTGCGGGGATCGATGAGCAGCGCACCCTCGTCGATGTCGCGGATGGGCCGGATGGCGATCACGACGGCCGGGCCGGTGTAGCCGCCGGTGAGGGCGAGGACGTCGCCGACCGCCACGACCCGGTCACCGAGCCACAGCCGGTTCACGGCAGGTGGTCCTGCCGACGGCCGGCCGCGACGTCGTTGCCGACCTGCTCGACCCACCGGCGCAGCCCGTCGCCGTCGACCAGGTCATGGGGTTCGCCGGTGTGCTGGCGGCGTCGCCGGGACACGCGGACGTGGAACCGGCCGATCGCCAGGATCCGGCCGACCCGGATCAGGTGACCGGCGTAGTCGGTGTCGTCCGGGTGGCCTTCCGTCCGGGCGAGCCGCTCGAGACCACGCTCGATCCGGCCGAAGACGGTAGCCATCGCGCGGGCCTGCTCGGCGCTGCGCACGTCGAACGGGGCGTAGCGCACCAGGATGCCCCAGATTCCGGTGGCCGGCAGGCCGGGGTTCCCGGCCACGTAGGCGGCCACCTCGAGGCCGTAGAACGGGGCGCCGTTGGCAATCCCCCGCTCCCCCGCGGTGATGGCGCGGAGGTCACCGCCGGGCGGGTCGATCACCACGGTGGCGACCAGCCGGGCCTGCCCGTATGCCTCGGTCAGCTGCACGTACCAGGCCAGCGGTGGCTGTCTCGGTGTGGCCACGTCGTCCTCCGCTGCTTTCCGCGCGGTCATCGCCGCTGTCCCAGTTCGGTCACTGCGGCGGCGTGATCGCCGCAGTCGATCGTGCAGCGGCTCGCCGCGGCTGACGTGCAGTGGCGGGCGGCGGGCGGGGCGCCCGACACTGATGGGTGCTGCGCGACGGTGATCATGCGGGCCGGTTCCGGTCGCAGCTGGACGTCGAGCATGAACATCCATCGCCGCTGGCCGCGCAGGACGCTCAGCCGCAGCTCGTCGCGGTGCAGGTCCGGGTCGGCCACGGCGTCGGTGGTCGCGTCGGCCCGCCAGTGCAGCCGCACGACGTCGTCCGGCCGCAGCAGGCTGGTGATCGTCCGCCATACCTCGTGCAGCCCGCACGCGTCGATGACGGTGACCGCGGCGGCGCCGGGCAGGTGGTGTTCATGCCACCGGTGGTCGGTGCCGAAGCCGGCGATGTCGGCGGCCACGCTGATCCGCCGGCGCCGGTCCAGGCGGTCGCCGTCCGGGAACAGCCGCTGCTGACGGGTCGTGTAGATGCGCGGCTCGGTGAACGCGGCGCTGCTCAGGCACGCATCGATGCACGCCCCGGCGCCGCTGGTGTGGAAGATGACGGTGTCCGCGGCCCGCAGCGCATACACGTCGCTGCGGTACAGCAGACCGATCGGGTCGATGGCGCCGGTCGGGTCGTCGTCGGGTTGGAAGTGTCGGTCCTCGGCCATGATGGCTTGCCTCCAGGTGCGGTAGGGGTCGGCCGGCGCGCGTGTGCCGCACTCGCGCACGGCGCCGTGTGGGTCTGGGCGCGGGTTCAGGCGCCGACGGTGACGAGCACGTCGTCGGGGGCCGCCTCGGCCAGCTGCGCGGTGGCCCGCTCGACGTGGTCGAGCAGCGCCTGCGGGCTGGCGGCGGCCGGGTACAGCGAGGCGCCGGTGCGCATGATGACCAGCACGTCGCCGACCACCCGGCGCAGACTGTGGTACATGACGTAGCTCGGCCGGCCGGCCCGCAGCAGCGCAGACTCGACGCGGCCGGGTCGCCGTGCCCCGACGCGGGCGGTGGCCGACCAGACGTCGTGGCGGGCGGCGGCCGCACGGGCGGCGACGGCGCCGGTCGCGGCGATGTCCAGCAGGCGCAGCGGCCCGCCGGCGCAGCGGACCGGGTCGGCGTCGTACGGCGCGGCGAGGAGGGCACGGGTGCCCGGCGAGGTGGGCATGGCCAGCAGCCGCCGCTCGGGCCGCAGGTCGTCGTCGAACAGGCAGCGCAGGGTGGTGGCCCAGTCGGTGATGCCGAGGTGGTCGGCCGGGTACCAGAACGTGACGGTGCGCAGGGTGGTGCCGTTGGGCAGGTTGATGGGCATCGTGATGCACTCCCGTTCCGAGGGGTTGGGTTGTTGGTGCGGCCGGCATCCGGCCGCCTGGGGTTGGTGCCGCGAGTGGTGACGCCAGGGCCACCTGCGCGTGGGTCATCCGCGGAGCTCGCCGCCGGGTCTACGGCCAGGGCCGAGACCACGCACACCGGTCGGCGCCGCAGCTGGACGCATCGGCCGGCTCGCCGTGATGGTCGGCTCGGGGTGGTACCAGTCGAGGGATACGGTGCCGGCTGGCCGCCTGGATCGGCGATGGTGCAAGGCCGCCGCTGCGCCACAGCCGCACGAGCCCCCACGGATACGCCGGGGCCGGTGCGGTCGTGGCCTATTGGCCGGTGGCGGGCGTTGCTGCGCGATGCCGGCTCAGCGTCATGGTCCAGTCGCTGCGGGCGAGCTCGGCAGCCTCGTACGCGCCCAGGCTCTGCAGTTCATCGCTGATCGTCCGGGCCTCGTCGCGGATGGCGGCGGTGCGGGCGAGGTACTCGTCGCGGTGGGCGAGGACCCCGAAGCCGACGAGGGTCAGATCCGCGTTGTGGAGCCGGGCGTTGGCCGCGCGCAGCGACTCGACGCGCGTCATGAGCTCGCTGATCCGCGAGTACTGGGGCAGCGGCCGATACCCACGGCGCAGATCGTGCCAGTCGGGGTGCTGCCGACCGACCGGCGTCGCGGTGGCCGTCCGGTCCCCCCGGTCAGCCGGCGGGGTGCGTCCGGCGGCGGGCCGCACACGGCGTCGCCCGACCGCGACGGCAACCCCGGTACCGGACAACAGGACCGTGACCGTGGTCGCGCCGGCTCGGGAGGCGGCGCGCAGCTGGTCCAGCAGGGGGTGGTCGGCTGGGCTGTCCAACGGCAGCTCGTGTGTCAGCGGGATCGGCTCGACGCGCAGCAGCGTCGCTTGGTCCAGCCAGGAGCTTCCGGGTGGGCATTCCGCGGCGAACGCCGCCCGGCGGTCCAGCGTGCCGGCCTGGTGTGCGGGCGCGGGCTGGCGGTGTGCGGCGTTGCTGACCAGCCAGATGCCGTTGCTGCCGGAGCGCAGCAGCAGCGCAGGCCCCGGATGTGCGGTGCCGGTGTGGTTGGTGTCGGTGACCGCGGCGGCGTGCTCGGCGAGTTGGCAGACGGTGTCGAGGTCGAACGTGAGCCGGGTGGTCGTCATGGTGGTGCGCCTCCTGCAAGGGTCTCGTTGGACGGGTGCGCGATCAACGCCCGCGCGGTGTGGGCGCGTGCGTGGGTGTGCGTTGGATGGTCAGGCGGGGCTGGCCAGGGCGACGAGGTGGGCGTCACGGGGCACCTGGGTCAGGCGGGCGTTGGCGGTGGTGAGGTAGTCCAGGACGTCGGCCAGGCGTTGGCTGCGGGTGGTCAGCCAGCCGCCGGGCTGTGGGGCGAGCCCGTCACCGGGAACCGCGGCCAGCCAGGCCAGGTTGACGTAGGTCCCGTAGCCGGCCTGGAAGGCTTCCAGCGCTGAGGGCGGCAGCGGGATAGCGTGGCCGGGCATGGCGTTGTAGGCCCGCATGGCCAGGACCCGCGGTTGGGACAGGTAGTCGGCTTGCGCCCTGGCGAGGGGGTAGCGGTGCGGGTCGCTCGCGGAGCGGTCGGCGAATGCCCAGAACGGTTGGGCCGGTCGGGTGCCGGCGACGACCTGCTGCCACAGCAGCCATGCGGCGGCGGCGTCGACGGCGGCGCGGGTGCGCATGCCGTGCAGGTCGAGGAGGTTGATGGGGCCGCCTGAGGTCAGGCCGTTCCAGTAGTCGAGGAGCTTGCCGGTGCGGCGGGTGTGGGTGTCGAAATGCGGCAGCACGCCCGTGGTGGCCTGGCCCCGGGCTGTCAGGGTGGCGGTGGCCAGTGCCGCGAGGGCGTCGGGTGGGGTGCCGGCGGGTAGGCAGACGACGGCGGTGGCCATGGTGCGGGTGGGCAGGTGCAGTCGACGGCTGGTGCCGGTGGACGTGGTACCGGAGACGCGCATGACGGTTCCTCCTTGGTCGTGGCGGGGCGTTGGGGCCGCGCGTGGGGCGCGCGGAACCGCGACCCCGGATACGGGGCCGGGCTGCGATGCGCGGGGTACGCGCGGTGATGACCCTTGCCGGGTCGGTCTTCGGGACGTGGCAACCCGGGCGACCGCACAGTGCGGTCGGATCGCGGCGGTGCGCCGCAAGGGCAACGGGTCAGCCCGTGGGCCGGCGGCGTTGCTGGTCGGCAAACAGCCGAGGATGGATCTGTTCGGCTGAGCGCCGAGGATGGTGCGTGCCGGCTTGGCCAGGTGATGGTGCGGTGGAGCATGGTGGGCGTGGTGGCCTGGAGGGTTGGTCGCGGCCGACCGGCCATCGTGGCGGGTGGGCGGGTGCGGTGTCCCTGCCGTGGCGAGCGTGCGCCCGGGTGGTGCAGTGGAGCTTGCGTGGATTCTTGGAAAGAAGCTCTCACCGTAGGACGGCGACCCAACTGGTCCTGATCCTCCAGTGTGGATCACCCTGACGTCTGTGAGCTGGGTGGTTGGGCGCCAGCGGGGTGCAGCTGGTGCTGGCCGGCCACCGGCCAGTTGGGTCGGTTGGCCCGGTTGGGTCGCCGGCCGGTTGCCCGGTGATGCCCGGCCCCGGTGGGCGGTCCGGCGGCGGGTGGCTGGCGTACGCCACGGTTGGTGGGCGCGGCCGGCGGCGGGGGTGCACTGCGGCGGTGGCGGCGGGCGGCCCGCTCGGCGTCGACGGCGTGCTGCCATTGGCTGAAGCGCCGGCCGTGCAGGCGGCGCAGGAAGTGCGGGATGCGGTTGGCGGGGATGCCGACCAGTCGCGGCCCAAGCACGGCGAG
Organism: Dactylosporangium sp. McL0621; assembly: GCF_049995355.1. Taxonomy (NCBI): domain Bacteria; kingdom Bacillati; phylum Actinomycetota; class Actinomycetes; order Micromonosporales; family Micromonosporaceae; genus Dactylosporangium; species Dactylosporangium sp. McL0621. Next base: position 4,632,865 of record NZ_CP188259.1, on the reverse strand, counting down.
CAGGTCCGAGGTTTCCTGCGAGGGCCAGCCGGCCGCGGCGATGGCGTCCTCGTCGGGGAAGACGTCGGCGACCCGGTCGGTGTCGGGGTGCAGGAGATGGTCCTGGGTACCGCCGGAGGAGGAGACCCACCGGAAGTTCGCCGGCAGGTCGGGTTCGACGAGGCGGCGGAACCGTTCGACTTCCTTGGTGTAGGCGTAGCAGGTGACGTCCGGCCGGCTGCGGCAGATCCGCAGCCAGGCGTGCAGGTAGTCGTCGGTGAAGAAGTCGCCGGCGTCGTGGATACGGACCCAGGCGCCGCGGAACGTGCCGGGGGGCGAGCTCGGCGGTCATCGCCGTCTCCCAGCCGGGCAGCTCGTCCAGGACGAAGGCCAGGTTGGCCTGATGCCGGCCGCGGACGACCGGCCACCGGTAGGTGCCGTTGCGGGCGTAGCAGACCTGGGCACAGATCCCGGCGGCCGGGCAGGTGTTGTAGGTGCGGCCGTCGGGAAGCCGGCCGGCCCAGGCCGGCAGGGTCCAGTTCCACACGCCGATCGCTTTCCTCTCGCGGTTCTGGGTCAGCAGCCGCTTCGGATGCGGCACACCGCCCTGCGGTGATGCAGGCCGAGCCGTCGTCATACAGGTTTTCCCCTTGGCGTGGAAGGCGATGGAGGCCGGGAGCGCGACGCGGCAGGCGTGCTCGCCGCGACGGCCGGATGCGTGCGGTCCGGCCGGGCAGTCCCGGCCGGAAACGCGAAACGGCCCCCACACCAGCGCCGGGTAAGGCGTCCGGTGTGGGGGCCGTATGGGTTGGTTGGGTAGGCGTGGCGCGCCGGTTGGGTGCCGTGGAGTCCGTGATCGCGCGGTGCCGGGCAGGCGACGGCTAGCCGGTCGCCAGCCAGTGCGCGGCCCGCTCGCAGCAGCGTTCGTCGGTCTCGATGAGCACCGCGCGGCGGCCCGCCGCGCGGGCGGCGATACCGGTGGAGCCCGACCCGGCGAAGGGATCGATGACCGTGCCGCCCGACGGGCAGGCGTACCGGATGAGCAGATCGAGGACCGCGACCGGCTTCTGGGTGCGGTGGATGCCGGTGCGGTGCGCAGAGCGGGCGTAGACCACGGACCGGGCCAGCCGGGTCTGCCCATAGGGGTAGCCGACCGACCCGATGGGCCCGGTGTGGGTGGGCCGCCGCCGGCGGGCGATGCCGGCGGTGGGCCGTGGTTGGCCGGCGACGTGGGGCACATCGTGGTGGACCGCCGACCAATGGCCGCGGTACCAGTGGGTCATGGTTTCGTGGACGCGCCGGAACCGGTCAGTACAGCGTCACCGTCTCGTCGGTGTAGTACGGCTCAGGTTGGACCGAACGGTCTCCCTGGTGCAGTGGTGTCGGTGAAATCCGTGCGGTGCGCTGCGCGAGCTAGCGGATGCAGCGGTCAGACCGCGGTGGGCGGTGTGTCGTCGCGCAGCAGGTACAGCGGGTCTTCGTCGGGCTGCGGCGGGCCGGGGTGGAAGGGTCCTTCCGCGCCTGGCCGGCCGGGCAGCTCGGCCAGCCGGAGCCGGCGGCGGCCGCCGCCGACCACCGTCCATACCGGCCCGGCCGGGCCGCCGTGTGCGGCGGCGTGGTCGCGGGCCGCCGTGGCGATGAGGACGCCGAGGGTGCCGCCGGCCGGGCCGCTGAGGTGCCGGTGCAGGTTCGCCTCGATGGTGGTGCTGGGCAGCCAGAACAGCACCGGCCACGCGGGACCCTTGTCCTGCAGCGTGCGGTAGCCGGTCAGCTTCTCGGCCCGCGCCGGATGCGACTCGCTGCCGGTGTCGTGCTCCAGGAAGAACGCGACCACGCGCCCGTCCTCAGTCCAGACGCCGTGCGCGTCCGGGCGGGTGTTGTGGTCGACCTTGGCGTAGGTGCGCCCGGCCGACCACCACCGGGTCAGCCGCGCCGTGGGGTGGTGGCGGCTGTGGGCGAGCAGGTCGATGAAGAACTGGTTGACGCCGTCGGCGTGGGCGAGGTGCCCGACCCGGGTCGCCGCGGACGGATGTCCGTCGCGGGTTTCGCGCAGCGCCCGGCTGCTGGGTGCCGGGCGGCCGTGGTACAGCGCGACGTACCGGGCGGAGAGCCGGCCGGGGACCCAGTGCACCGGCAGCCGCCCGGCGCTCGGGTGGACCGGCATGAACCAGTCGATGAACCCGATCTGGCGCAGCACGTTGAGCCGTTTGCGGCAGGTGCGGGGCGAGGTGAACAGGACCGCGGCGATCTGGTCGGTGGTGAGGAAGCGGTGCTGGTCGAGCAGGTGGGCCAGGACGCAGTCGCGGGGTTCCAGACGCCAGGAAACGGCGAGGAGGTCGTCGGGGGTGGTGGACCGGCGGGGGGTAGCCACCGGCCGGGAACGGGTCACCCCCGGTCGGCGGATATCCCCCGTAGGGATATTTCGGGGTTGGCGCGGGTCGTCGGTCACGGGGTCCTGCCAGGGTGGTTGGGTGCCGTTGGGCACGGTTGATCACTGCTGCGGCGGTGCGGGGTTCGCCCGGGGGTCCGCCCGGGGTGCCGGTCTTGGCTCCTGCGCGCTGCGGTCTGTCCGTCTGCGGCGTGGCTGGATGTCGAGGGGTTGCGGTTGCTGGTGTGTCAGTCGGCACGCCGCTGGGCTCGTTTGCCGCGCGGTCGGCGGGCAAGTTGCTCCACGCCGGTCGGCTCGGCGGTGTCGGTGCGGGCGACGGCCTGGCGCAGTGCGGTGGTTTCGCCGAGGATCGGCAGCGGCGGGCGGGTCAGCATGGTAAACGCCGCGGTCTCGCGGTTGGCCACGACGAGCCGGCTGGCTGTGGTGTACGCGTCGAGGTGGGACAGGTCGTGCTCGTCGAGCTCCGGCAGGGTGTGCCGGGCCAGTTGATGCGCGTCCTCCGGGCTGCAGTTGAAGTACACCTTGTTGCGGGCGTTCGCCGAGAGCGCCAGTTGGGTTTCCCGGGGCAGCTGGCTGAGGTTCTGGTGGGCCAGGATCAGCGACAGGTGGTAGCCGCGGGCCTCGGCCAGCATGTCCCCGACCGAGCCGGCCAGGTTCAGCACGTTGTGCGCCTCGTCGATATACACGGAGGCGTCGCGGCGTTGGTCTTCCGGAATGCGGGCGCGGGCGGTGGCGGCCTGCCACACGGAGGCGAGGATGAGGCTGCCCATCAGCTTCGCGGTCTCCTCACCAATCTGGCCTTTGGGTAGGCGGGCGATGAGGATGCCGCCGTCGAGGACCTTGGCCATGTCGAAGCTCGAGGTGGCCACGCCGATGGTGTCGCGGACGAAGTCGCGCAACAAAAAGGCCCGGAGCCTCGCCAGCACTGGGCCGATGACCTGCGCACGCAGGGGTGGTGGAGTGGCCTCGTACCACTCCCAGAAGCCCTTCAAGCCTTCCGGGTCGTCGAGGTCGACGGTGAACGCCGCCCGGAACTGCTTGTCGTTGAGCAACGGCGGCACCAGGGTCAGGGTGGCGTTAGCCTTGCGCATCAAGGTCAGGCACGCCACGCGCAACACGTCGTCGATCCGCGGGCCCCAATGCCGCTGGAAGATCTTGGAGAAGATCGACACGATGTTGTCGACGACGAGGTCGTCGTCGAAGCCGGCGAGGGGGTTGAGGGTGGCGCCGCGGTCCTGGCCCGGGTCGATGAGCACGAGCCGGTCGGCGACGGAGGCGGGCAGCCGGTCCAGGATGTCCTGGGCGAGGTCGCCTTTGGGGTCGATGACGACGACCCCGCGGCGGGCGGTGATGTCGTCGATGACCATGTGGGTCATCTCGGTGGACTTGCCGGAGCCGGTGGCGCCGAGCATGTGGATGTGTTGGCGGGCATCCACGACGCGCAGCGCCACGGCGTGGCCGCCGACCTCGGCCCGGCCGAGGACTTTGGTGCCCCGCCCGCCGGCAGGGACCGTCACGGGTGCGGGGACGGCTTTGGCGCGGGCCCGGTCGAGGCCAGCGACGGCGATGTCGGTGGGCAGCGCGGCCAGGACGGTGAGCTCGCCGGCGGAGAGCAGGAAGCCGCGGGTGAAGCGCCGCTGCGCGAGGACGGCGGCCGGGTGGGCCAGTTTGAGGCGGCGCAGCCGGTTACGGCCGGTGTAGATGCCGTACGCGGAGGCGATGGCGTGGGCGACGGTGACCAGCCGCCGGCGGACCAGCTCGGAGGCTGCCGTCGCCTGGGAGTTGTTATTGCGGCGGCTGCCGCGGCTGGGTTCGACGGCGACCGCGTAGCGGATACCGGTCTGCCACTGGGGCATGAGGGTCTTGTCCAGTCCCGGCCGGGCGTCGTGGTCGCGGATCGGGTCCGCGACCACCGACCGCGCGGACCCGCCCGCGCGTGCGGTGCTCCGGGCAGGGGTGATGAGTTCGGTGAGCAGGTTCAGGCCGCCGCGCAGCCACGCGGCCGGGTCCAGCACACCGCCGGGCGGTCGGCCGGTGCGCAGGGCGGCGGCGGCCCGCCGGGCCTGCTGCACCCGGCGGGGCGCGGCCGGGCGGGCCAAGATCTGCACGCAGGCGCGTTCGCCGCCGGACAGCCCGGCGCCGGCCGCGACGAGGGCCCGGGTGGGGTCGGTGTCGTGGTCGGTCTGCAGGGGGTACCAGGTGGGCAGCGCCGGCGCGAGCGCACCGTCCACCTCGAGGACCCGGTTGTCCTCGGTAGGCACGGGAACCGGGTCGGTGGCCTCGGCGATGGTCGCCGAGGCGCCCGGCCAGGCGGCGCGGGCCGCGGCGGCGACCGGCCCGGCCGGGACGGTGCCGGGCAGCCACACCTGAATGGTGAGGGCCCGGCCGGCCCACCGGTACTCCATCGCCAGGTGTGGGGTGCCGTAGCGGAGGCGCCGCCACCGCGACGGGGCGAGCAGCAGTTCGTACAGGTTGGCCCACCAGGCAGTCGCACCCGCCGGGTCGACCTGCGGCGGCGGGGTGATCAGCACCTGCTGGGCGTGCCGGGTGAGGCGGCGGTGCCGCAGGGGTGCGTACCCGCGCGGTGGTGATGACGGCCGCCACGATGAGCGCGGCAGCCACCACGGCGAGCCACGGCCGGTGCGCGGCCCAGCCGGCGGCGGCCGCGATCAGGTCGAGCAGATGGGAGTGCGGGACGGCGGGGACCATGATGGGGTCCACCGACCGCGATGGTGACGGTGTTGGGGGCATAGCTGCTCCGAGAAAGGGTCCGATGTGGACAGACGATGTCGCCGCGCGCTCGGCGTTACAGGTCGGGGTCGTCGATGAGGTCAGCCAGCCCTACCGGAACCCCCCACAGTTCGGTGAGTGCCAGCTGCGGCCTGAGGGTCTTTGGGCCTGGCCAGGTGCGACACGCGGAGGAGCCGGCGGTGTTTGACAGGCGATCGGGATTTCTGACGGGTTCACGGTATTGACGGCCGGCTGTCGGGTTCGGCGAGCTGGGGTGGTCGTGAGACTGGCCGTGGTCCGGTCGCTGGATGCCCCGCGGCGTTCGGCGACCGGCCAGGAACGTGAGGACTTCGAACAGGAGCTGTTGGATCAGTACCTGCTCGCGGCGGTCGATGGCGGTTGCGCGGATAGTACGGTGGCGCACGACCGGTCGGCGCTGTTCGAGTTTGTCCGGTTCCTGCAGCGTGCAGTGTGGACAGCGCAGCCGCAGGATGCGGACCGGGTTGTTGCCTGTCAGCGCAAGCAGTTGGGGTTGTCCCGGCTGACGGTGCAGCACAAGGGGTGGGCGTTGGGCCATTTCTTCGATTTTCTCCTTGCTGGGGATCAAGGCGAACCGGTTGACCGGGCTGCCTGGTGAAGCAGGTTTGTGGACGAGTTCAACCGGCCGGCACAGGCTGACGACGGAGCGGTGCGGTTGCCTCCCAGCGAGGATGAGGTGGAGGCATGGTTCGCAGCGGGTGGCGGCCGTGGTTGCCGCACGCGCGAAGTTCGCGCCGGCGGCGCGGGCCTATCTGGGGGTGTCGCCGTGGCGTCGAGCGGGCTCAGGATCGTGGATGCCTACCTGCTGGACATCCGGGACTGACGGCGGGATCTGGGCCAGCGCGGCACCGTGCAGGGTGCGGTTCGGCAAGGGCAGGCGTCTGGCCGGGGCCGACGACGCGGATGGTGCCGGCGATCAACCGGGCTGGGATGTGCTGGACTGGCGGATGAGCGACGTACGGCACCAGTTCGTTGCGGACTACGCGTGCGGGGACGGGCCGATGCTGCCCCGGAACGGACACCGGATGGTGTCGCCGGGTGAGTCAGACCCAAGAAACTGTTGACAAGCCGGGGCTACGACAGCCGGGCGGTACAGACAGCGGTGGTGAGGAGAACGCGCCGGCGGTTCGGTGGAGACGCTGATCGCCGAGGTGTGCGCGCATCGCTGCTTCCGAGATAATGACGAGATGCGATCGAATGGTCCTGGCGGCCGGACGCGATGGCCGGTCGCGGCGATCGTTTTCGCCGTCGTGGCTGGCGCTGCAGTCGTGGCGTTGGCCAGGTTCTTCTGGCTGCGGGGGCTGAGCAGATCCGCCGATTGGGCGAACCTTCTCCAGCCGTTCCTGGAGGTCGTCGGGCTCGCCGTACCGGTGCTCGTGTGGCTGATCCGTAGGAGCCGGGCCCCCGATACGTCTGATGCAGAGGCACTGGGGCGCCTGCGTCAAGAGGTTGGCGTCACGTTGTCGCAAGAGATCGCCCGCCGGAATCTGCACCTGCCCCTGCAGCTGCGGTGGGAACCGACCGGCCGTCCGAGGGTCCAGGCTGACCGCGTCCGGGCCGTCGATCACGCGCCGCGCGGCGCGTTGCTGGACGACGACGGCCGGCTGTCCGCCGTCGCGGTGACCGAGGTATTCAACGACGCGAGCGTGCGCCAGCTGGTGATACTGGGCGAGCCGGGAGCTGGCAAGACCACCCTGGCGCTGCTGTATGTCGTGGAGGCGACCGCATCGGCCGGCCCGGGCGATCCCGTACCCGTGCCACTGACCGTGGCGGCGTGGGATCCGGCCGCGCCGGGCGGCATCGAAGCATGGGTCATCGATAGCATTTGCCGGGAGTACCCGCAGGTTATGGAGGGCGACGTCCGGCAACTGCTCCGGCATCACAAGATCGTTCCGGTCCTGGACGGCTTCGACGAGATGCCTGCGGCGCTGCGCGGTGGCGCGCTGGCGCAGTTGAGGGAAGCGGCCGGCACGGGTCTACGCATGATCCTGACATGCCGCGGCGAGGAGTACGCCCGGGTTACGTCCGAGGTCGGCGTCCTGCCCCAAGCGGTCGTGGTGGAGGTCGCGCCGGTCGAGGCCGGCGACGCCATCGCCTACCTGACCGGTCTTGAAGCGGCCGGCAGTACCCGATGGAATCCGGTGATCGCGGCGATGACCGGGGATCCCCAAGGCCCCGTCGCCTCGGCGCTGTCCACCCCACTGATGATCGGCCTGGCGCGGCGTGTGTACGAGCGCCCTGCCAGCGACCCGGCCGAGTTGGCCACCGCAGCAACCGCGGGGGCAGTCAGGAACCAGTTGCTCGCCGGTTTCCTGCCGGCCGCGTTCGGCTCGCAGCAGGAGGCCGACAGGGCCGGCCGATGGCTGGCTTTCCTGGTCGGACATCTGCCGACGCACCCGGGCGACCCTGACCTGCGATGGTGGCGGCTGGGTCTCGCGGTACCGAGGCTCGTCATCACCTCGCTGATCGCCGGGGCGGCGACGGTTCTCGGCGCTTTCGTCGGGGTGATCTCGGCATGGCTGGCCCGGGGCAGCGGATGGCAGGGCGCCGCGACCGGCGCTGTCGTGGGTCTGGCAATCGGTCTGACCGCAGGCAGGAACACCGCGCGAGCGTCGCGCGTGCCGGAGTCCGCTCCCCGCCGGGCGGCGTGGCTGTCGGCAATCGTCAGCGGCCTCACCGACATGCTTTTCGCGGCCGCGACGCTGTCGGCAGTCGGCGCCGCAGTCCTTGTTGGCCTGCGGCTCGTGGCGGCTGCGTCAGCGCTGACGTTCAGCACCACCGTCAACGATGAGGTGGCGAGCCTCATGGCCCGAGACATCAGCACGTCGACGGTGCTCGTGGTACTTCTCGCCGTGGTACCCGCCGTGGTAGCCAACGGGCTCGGCGCCGGACGCGTCGGACTCCCCCGGCGAACTCGCCTGTTGCTGCGCAGGCTTCCGCGGCATCTGCTGATCGGCCTCGGGACGGGGTTATTGATGGGAGCCCCCTGGCTGATCTTGGGCCTGTTGGGCGTCTCCGGACTGGACGAAGGCGTCGGGTACGGCCTGGCAGCGACAACTGCCGGATTTCTGACGGTTACGTTGGGGCTGGGGCGCTGGCTCAGCTCTCCGGTCTCAGAGCCGGAGGGCGGCCACTCGCCGGTGTCGGTCCTGCGCAGCGACCGGAGAGCGCTGCTGACCACCGGGCTCGCCGTCGCGGGAGTGACGGGTGGCACGGTCGCCGGTCTGGGGGGATGGCCCCCGGACCGCGAGACCGTGACGGCCGGCCTCGTCGTGGCCGTCGCCTCGCTGAGTCTGCTCGTTCTCGGCTCCGGCAGCGCATGGGTGTCTTACTCCGTCGCACGCAACTGGCTCGCCATGCGCGGCAAGCTGCCGTGGCGACTGACGACATTCCTCTCCCGTGCACAGGACAGAGGTGTACTGAGGCAGGCCGGGGCCGCCTATCAGGTGCGCCACGACGTGGTCCGTCGATACCTTGCTGAACATTGGCCGGTCGACCGGCGCCGCCGGCCGCAGTCGGCCCGTGCCCAGCCCGCCGGCAACCGGGCGAGGTTTACCGTCTTCGTGGGCTGGCTGCTCGCCGCCGCTGCGGCCGTCTCCATGCTTACGGCACTGCCATTGACGGCCAGTGCCATCGACCCGCGGCCGCCTATCAAGGGGACGATCAAAGGCTACAACGCGGTGTTCAGTCCCGACGGGCGTCTGGTCGTCACCACCCTCGATTCCGAAGGCCACTCGTTGAACTATCAGGACCAGGTGACGGAACTGGCCACTGGTCGAGCCGTCGCCAGAATCGACCACGTCCCGTTCCTCAGTGACCTGTGGTTCAGCCCCGACGGGCGGAGCCTGGCGATTGCCGATGGGCCCTCCGGCTCCGAGAAGATTCAGATGCTGGACACGTCCACCGGCCAGAGGACCGCCGCGCTCGACCCACCAGTCCGACCTGCTCCCGATCTCGGTGGCGGCAGCGGGCTGGTCTTCAGCCCTGACGGCCGCACGGTGGCCATCGCAGATGACGCTGATTCGGTGTGGCTCTACGACACGGCCACCGGCAAAGCGACGGCCACCCTCAGCAACCCGCCGGAGTCGAGCTTCGGGGGTCCCAGCCTCGCGTTCAGTCCGGACGGGCGAACCCTGGCGACCGTCCTGGACCGAGCTCTGCTGACCCAGCAGGCTACGGGGGATGGCCAACAGGCCGGCACGGTACGCCTGTGGGACGTCGCCACCGGCCGTCTCGCCGCCGCATTCGGCAACGGCGACTCGCCGTCCGCCGTCCGGTTCAGTCCGGACGGCGGAACGATCATCACCTACCCCCAGGTGGGGAATGTCGACCTATGGTCCGCTACCGGGGAACACATCGCCACCGTGGATCACGGCTTCCCCTCAATTGTCTCCTTGGGCACCACGCCGTTCAGCGCAGATGGCCGGACCATGGCGGTCGTCGATGTCGATGACCGAGTAGAGCTGTGGGACACCACCACCCGCCGACGGACCGCGATCATCGGCCCGGTCCCTTCCGACTCTGTGGTACAGCTCAGCCCGGACGCGCAGACCCTGGCCGTAATCCCAGGAGACCGGTCGGGCAGAAGCGATCGCGTACCGGGCCCTGGCGTTCCTCGCACCGCCGTCCAGCTGTGGAACGTCTCCACCGATCGAGTCGTCGCCACCCTGGACACCGTGCGGAACACCTCCGGTCTGACCTTCAGTCCCGACAGCCGCACGTTGGCCACCATCGCCGCGGACGATGGCCGGGTACGCCTCTGGCGTACATCCACCGGCCAGCAGACGGCCTTTCTCGACAGGGTTCAGTTGGCCACGTCGATCTGCTTCACCGCCGACGGCCGCACCGTCGCGATTGACGACGGGGCGATCCGGCTGTGGAGTGTGCCGCGGTAGCATCGGCCAGCCACACGGGCCAGCACGGGACAGCGTTCACATCAGACAGGACGGCGCGACCCCTGCGGGGAAAACCGATGTCGCCGAACAGCGTTCCAACGACGACACCATCCACAGTTCGCCGAACCCCGGACAGCCTTTGCACTGATTCCGGTACTCCACACCAGAGCTCCGTCAGAAATCCTCCAGACTTGCGACGAACTCTGGGAAAGTGGCGCAGAGCTGGTGCTCGCGGCTGGAAGCGACGATGGTGAAAGCGACCCGGTGCGAGCCAGCGAGCAGGAGGGCTTCGCCGCGGCCGGCGGCCAGGAGCATGCGGGCCTCGCCGCCGGTGAGCGCGAACGTCTCGGCGATCAGATCGATGGCCTGCGGGGCCTGGCGCATCAGGATCTGGGTGGCGGCGTTGGCGATGACCGCCCGGCCCAGGTCGGAGCCGAGCAGGTCGGCGGCGTCCTGGGTGATGACGGCCACCCCGGCCCGACGTTTGCGGGCGGCCTTGGCCAGACGGTACAGGAACTTCGCGCCTTCACCGTCGCGCAGCAGGGTCCAGGCTTCGTCGACGACGACGAGCCGGCGCGCCTGCAGCGGGCGTCGAGCGCGGTGGTCCGCAGTGACTCCGGGAAGATCGACATCCCGCCAGATCGCGTCCAGCGCGAGGAGCATGCCGGGGGCGCGCAGTTCGTCGGCCAACTGCCGGGTGGACCAGACGACGAGGTGGCCGCGCGGGTGGAAGGTCGTCGGCCCGTCGAACAGTGCCTTGAAGCTGCCCTCGGTCCACGGGGAGAGCCGGGCGGCGAGGGTCTGCGCCCCGGGGACGTCGGTGGTGCGCAGGGTGGCGGCCAGGTCGCGCAGCAGCGGCGCCGGCCGCGTCCACGTGGTGGGGTCGTTGCTGATCCCGGCCTGCGCGTAGGTCGCCATGATGGCCTTGTCCAGGGCCGCCCGTTCCTGCGGCGGGGGCTGCTGGCCCAACAGGACGGCGATGAGGGTGTGCAGGAACAGCGCCGGCCGGGTCAACGCGTCCGGCCGCCGGTCGCCGGCCGGGATGTCCAGGGGGTTGATGCGGATGCCAGGCGCGCCGAGCTGGATGGCGGTGCCGCCGACGGCGTCGCACAGCCGCAGGTACTCGTCCTCGGGATCGATGATGGCGACCTGGACGCCGTCGTACAGCGAGCGCAGCGTCTCCAGCTTCACCAGGTACGACTTGCCGGCCCCGGAACGGGCCAGGACGACGGAGTTGTGGTTGTCGCAGGACCAGCGGTCCCACCACACGACACCGTTGGAGGCGGTGTTGAGCCCGTACAGCACCCCACCGGCCGGGACCCCGTCGCCGGGCAGCGGCGCCGGTAGGTCGGCGCTGGCGAGGGGGAAGGCTGCGGCGAGGGCGTCGGTGTCGAACACCCGCCGCATCCGCAGCGCGTCGACGCCGAGGGGCAGGGTGCTGAGCCAGCCCTGCAGCTGCCGCCAGGTCGCCGGTTGGGTGTCCAGCATGACCGAGGCGGCGGCGGCCCGGACTTCGGCGACCGCCTCCACCAGATCGTCCTCGGCCGGGGCGTGGACGCACAGGTAGTGCCCGACCCGAAACAGCCGGGCGGCGCCGCGGGCGAGGCGGTCGGCGAGGTCGGCGGCGTCTTCGGCGGCGGCGTCGGTGACCGGGTCGCCGAGGCGGCCCTTGTCGAAGTCGAGGCGCCGGTTGGACTCGAGGCGGGCCCGTTGCCGCCGCAGCCGGGTGGCGGCGGTGGCGGCCGGGATCGGTTCGATGTGTTGGACGACATCGATCCGGCCCGGCCACGCCAGGAGGGTGTCCAGCCAGGCCAGGCCGACCTCGGGCGGGTACCCGGTGATGATCAGGACGGCGGTGTAGCCGTCCCCGACCCGCAGCCAGCGGGGGGTGGACTCGACCGCGGCCGGGCCGATGGTCGCAGTCAGCACGGCGGCGTCGTCGCCGTCCGACGAAGCACGGCGCCCCCGGTTGGGGGCGCCGTTGGCGGCGGCTGTGGTGGTCTTCTGCCTGCGTTTCATGCGCCGAGCTCCTCGTGGAGGCTGGGGGCGGTGACCGGGCTGTTGGCGGGTGTGCGCGGCCAGGACGCGTCGGTGTACTGGTAGGGGTCGACCGCGGCGGTCAGGACCGCGGTGGCGGTGCCGCCGTCCAGGACCCGCGTCTGGGCGCCGAGGGTGGCCAGAGTGGTCGCGGTGTGCTCTGCTCGGCGCATCGCCTCGGTGGCGGCGCTACGCTCGCCGGTGGCGGTGTGCGCGACGGTGACGGTGCGCCACAGCGAGTCCCGGCGGGCGGCCACGTCGAGCAGGAAGTCGCTGTAGTCCAGCGCAGCATCGGCGAGGGCCGGGTGGGGCAGGGCCTCGGCGGCGTCGGCGACGCGCATGGCGTGGCTGGTCAGGTCGACGCGCTGGGCGGAGACCACCACCTGCACCGGGCCGGTCAGGGCGTTGAGCCAGCGGGCGTACGAGCCGACCAGGGCGGCCTGCTCGGCGGCGGTGCGCAGGCCGACGTTGACGGTGGTCGCGGCGACCAGCGCGGTCGCGGTGCCGTCGCCGAGGTCGATGACCCCGTTGTCGCCGATGGCGTGCGCCGGCAGCCGCAGCACGGCCGGCGCTGGCCCGTCCGCCTCAACCTGTGGTGCCCACGCCGGCGCGGGCACCACACCGGCGGGGGCGGGCGCGGCTCGGCGGGGTGTGCGCCGGTTGACGATCGCCGCCCACAGCCACGCATCCAGGGGCAGGCCGTCGCGGCGGCCCACGGCGAGGGCCACGGCGACGCCGGCGAGCGGGATGAGCATGATCGCCACGACCGGCAGCGGCAGGAGACTGCCGACGGTGCGCAGGATCAGGTAGCCCAGCGCCGCGGCGGCGGCGATGATGGCGACCTGCCGGGCGGTCAGACCCCAGACGATCCGGTCAGGCGCCTCGATGTCTGCGGGTACCCGGGCATGAACGTCTTCAGCGTCCACAGTGGACTCCTATGGGACAGTGCGTTCGACTGGTGCCGCTCGCGGCGGCTGGAGCGCACCCGGCACGGGGCGACGGTCGATGCCGTCGCCCCGCTTCCGGGTGGTGATGGCGATCAGGTGCGGGTGGGGCGGTGCCACTGGCTGGGGACCCGGCGGCGGGGCACCGGCCGGACCGGCTGCCGGACCGGCTGGGTCTGCGGCATCGCCGTGGCCGGGTTGACCCCGGCCGGAAGCACCGGCCGGGGTCCGGCCGGCGGCGGGGTGGGCACCACACCGGCCGCCCGGATCGGCGGACGCGACGAACGCGCCGGCGCCGGCCCGGACGCCGGTGTGGGCGTCGACCGTTTGGGCGCGCTCCGCCAGGCTGCATCGACGCCGGACGCGACTTGCTGCGTGGTGTACGGCCGGACCGGCCGCCCGGTCGGCCACGCCACACCCACGCGCCCCGGTCCCGCACCGGCCGGCGACGGCAACGAGCGGCCACCAGCACCGCCGCTGCCGGCGCGGCCGCCGGACAGTGCGCCGCCGCCGAGGGTGGAGGGCATCCACGTCCGGCCGCCACCGCCGCGGGATCCGCCGCCCGGACGGCCACCCCGGCCGGCGCCACCGGCACCGGCCGCTGCCCGGCCACCGCCGCGTCGCAGCGGCAGCCGCAGCACGCTGGTCAGCTGCTGGATCAGCACCATCCGCAAGATCATCCCGGCGGCGTTTCGGGCTCCGCCGCTGGCCACGAACCGGCGCATCAGGCCGGGAATCTTGACGACGGCCCACAACAGGCACAGGACGATGAGCAGGTTGCCGGTGCCCGTCGGGTCGTGCGGCAGGCCCAGCTGCGGCGCGTTGGCGTCCGGGTTGAGGAACACCGACAGGGCGGTGTGCAGCGCGAGGGCCTGCAGCACGACCGTGGCGACGGTGGCCAGGATGGAACGCCACCACAGTCGCGCGGCGCCGTCGGTGAACGGGGTGGCGTGGCAGGCCAGCGCGAGCGGGCTGATGCCGACCAGGATGATCAGCACGCCCAGCCGCACGATCCAGGTGATCAGCAGCATCCCGGTCAGCACGGCGACGATCAGGCCGATGATGACGGCGAGCAGCGCGCTGGGCGGGTTGTTCAGCGCATCGAAGGTGATCTGCTGCACCCGGAGCATCGAACTCTGGGAGGTCACGGTGTCGCCGGTGAGCGCCTCGGTCAGCGCGTTGGCGACCTGGACGAGGTTGCGGCAGATCGGGACGGCGAAGTTCGCCGCGATCCAGCCGATCACCAACCGGGGCAGCAGTTCCCCAACGCCGTAGCGGGACTGCACGGTGCCGTTGGTCATCGTCACGATCCCGGCGGTGACGATCGCCAGGATGAAGCAGGCGTTGACCACCATCATCGATTTGCCGGCGACGGCGGTGACCTGCGGCAGCGTGCTGACGTCCGGGGTGGTGAACGCGGTGCCGGACAGCAGTCCCCACAACACGTTGAGGACCGCCAGGACGGCCTCGGCCGCCACGGCGAGCGCTCCGTTGAACAGCGAGGCGACCATATCAGCCGCCCAGGATCTGCTGCAGGATGGTCAGCAGGATCGGCGCGAGGACGGCGAGGGCGTAGCCGATCCCCGCGCTCTTCAGTGAGCCCTTGGCCCGTTCGACCTGGGCGGGGTCGCCGCCGGCCATCAGGTACTGGGCGCCGCCGATCGTCAGGAACAGGGTGGCGACCACGGCGATGATGCTGGTGATGAAGGCGGTGATGTTGCCCACGACCGTGGGCAGGTCGTAGACGGCAAAGGGGATGCTGTCGGCGGCCCACGCCGGGGTGGCAGCGACCAGCAGCGCCGGGACGGCGGTTACGGCGATGGTCACGGTACGCCGGATGATGTTGCGGACGTTGGGATTGCGGTGCATGGGTGCCTCACACCTCCCGCCCCAGCGGGCTGGGGCGTTCGCGTCGAGCGGATGGGAGGCGTCACCGCAGGGGCGGCAGGGGCGAGCCGTGGGAGCCTTGCTTCTGCACGGGGTGCGATGAGCGACGGGTGGTACACACGGCCGTCTGGCCGGCCGGTCCCGGGCACGCCCTGTGGTGGCGCAGGGAACCGCGGGACCCGCGCGGAACTGTCCGCGGGTCGGTGGCGATTCCTTGCCCACCAAGGGCTGCGGTTGGGTACCCAACACAGCACCCGCGCCGACCCGGCCACCCAACCGGCACCCAACCGGCACGCAACTGGCCCAACTGGATCTTCACCCGGGGGCCCGTCGGCGCCGGCCGGTCGTGTCGCGAGGGCGTCAGCCGCGATGCCGGTGGGGCCCGTGTCGGGGCGTAACCGCGTGGTGCGCGCCGTCCGGCGCCCGGCCGCGGGCGCCCAGTACAGCAGCGGGGCGACGGCTCCTCCCGGAGTCGTCGCCCCGCTGGCCTGGCGCGACCGCAGCGATCCTGCGAGCGGCCGGGCCGGGGGCGGGCCGGTGTCAGCCGGTGCCGCCGGTCAGGATCCGATACACGTCGCGGGTCATCTCGTCCCAGTCGACGCTGAGCTCGCGCCCACCGTGCAAGCGCAACGCGCAGGGGTCGGCGACGCCGAGGAACACCCACGCCGCCGGATCCGGGTGCCCACGGCGCAGGACCAGGCTCCAGTGCGGCCCGTGCAGCAGCACCACGACGGGGCGGCCCTGCAGGTCCCGGCCGATCCGCACGGTGCCGGGTGGCGGTGCGGCCGCCACCACCGGAGCCTGCCGGATGAGGTCCTCCACGACCTGCCGGTCGGGCAGGAACAGCAGGCAGCGGCGCGGGTCGTCGAGGTCAAGCCAGATGTCGTCGTCGAGGCTGGGCCCGGCCTTGAGCACGGCGCGGCACTGTTCGGTCAGGGCAGCGGCCAGCTGGTTGGCGCCGCGCCGGCACCCCCGGTGCCGGCGCAGGTAGGCCGGAATCGTGGCGGTGGCCGGTCGCACGACGATGACCGGGAAGGGACCCGGCTGCCCGCGCTGCGGTACCCCGGATGTGGACGCGACGTTGCTCGTGGATGTCGAGGTCATGACGCGTCCCCGCTCGCCGCACCGGCGGCCAGCGACCCACGGCCGTCATCACCGAGGGACGGGTCGATCCGTGACGTCTCGCCGAGGGCCTGCGGGTCAGGGCTGCCGTGCATCAACGCCACCAGGGGAACCCAGTCGAGTTCGCCGGCGCGGATCGCGTCGGCCAGACGTCGTTCGGCCTTGCGCCGCCACGCCGCCGCCAACGGCACGCTGAGGCCGAGTTTGTCGGCCACCGTGCCGAGCGCGACCTGGTCCAGGCGGGTGGCGGCGATCAGCAGGTACTCGTCCGGGTCGATGACCGCCTGGGCCACCGCCCGGGTCAGCACCCAGTCCGGGTGATCCCACGGCTGCTGCGGGGGCATCGACCAGGTGGTCCGCACCCGGATCGCGTCGGACTCCGCTTCCCGGTCCCGGGCGGCCTTGACCGCCCGGGCGCCGGCGTCGATGAGTTTCCCGGCGATGCGGGTGTCGCGCAGGTCGATGCTGCGCAGCCGGTCCACGAACCCGGTCAGCAGTTCGCTGTCGCGGTCGCTGGAGTCCGCGGGCCAGCCTTTGCCGAGGCTGCCGGCCGTGCGGCGCAGCCCCGGCATCGCTATACCGACCGCGGCGATCACCCACGCCGGGCCGTCCCGGCGGGCTCGCACCACCAGTTCCCGCCACACCTCGTCACGCACCGAGCGGGGCGTCGCGTCGTCGATGAGCAGCTTCTTCAACTCGTCGAGGGGCAAGATCCGGTTGGGCAGGCCGGGAAAGGCACGCCCGTCGAAGGCGAGCGGCGCAGGCAGACAGACCAGCAGATCGAACGCGCGCTGCGCGGCGTCGAGGGCGGTGCTCGGCCAGGACCGGCGCTGCGTCCGACGGGCCGGATGGGACTGCGGCGGGGACGCCGGTCGGGACGTTTGCGTGGGCATTCGGGTGCTCCCGTGTCAGACGAGACGCCCGCCCGGCCGCAGGATCGGGCCCAGGTCGAGCGCGGGGACGCCGTCCATGGGCGCACGGCCACCCAACGCGTTGGCCAACCCGCGGACACCCAACCGGATCATGCCGAGGGCAGCCGTGCCCGCCCGCGGTTGGGCGGTTGGGCCCAGCTCAACGCCCCCATCGCCGGGCCGACCCCCGCCGTGCGGCAGGCACTCCATCAGGGCCCGCCCGTTGGGCGCAGCGCTGGATGTCCTCGCAGCTCAGCGAGGTGGGTTGGGTCCGTTAGGCAGGCCCGACCCAACCGGGGCCGCGCGCGGCCGACCACGCCGACGAGCCCCTACAGACGCCGGCCACGACACGCAGCAGAACCAGCGGCGCCACCGCACTGCGGCCCTCACCCCGGGCACCACCCGCGCTCGGCGACGCGCAGCCGCCCCAGGTCCGCGCTGCCGGGCTCGCGAGCTACGCCAGCACGACACCAGCCCGTCCGCCGCGTGGCGCCGCGGTCGTCCCGGCACCCGGTACAGCGGTGAGGTGCCGCTTCCGGTCACCGGTCGTCCCGACCCGGTACCGGTACGGCGGGTCAGCGCAACCGGGCGGTACCGGGGCGCCCGCCATCGGCACGTGTCCCTGCCCGGTGGCGCGGGTGACCGGTGCGGTACGCCGGGCGCTACCGGGTCCGGCGGGAACCGGTCAGGCCGGCGGCGGTCACCGATGCGTCAGGCGAGTACCGGCCGAGGTCCGACTGCTCCGCAGACCCGCCCATCTGCGCCTTCAGCGAGGCACAGCGACGGTCGCGAGGACGGCCGAGCGTGGTGTCCGGCGCCGCGCGGCACGTCGACGCCACCGCCCGCATCGCAGCGCCGACCACGCCGTCTGCCCTGTTCAACACCAGGCGGCTGCAGCGCGGCAGTGCCACGACCGACCCAGGCTGCCGCGTCTGGTCGACCGGCAGCCCACCGCCGAACGGCCGATGACCGGCTGACGGTGGCAACGGAACGTGACCCTTCTCGGGTCGGTGTGACCGCTATCGGGCAGCCGGTTCGATCACCAACCGGTCCGGTACCAACTGCTGCGAACGTGCTGGCGCCCGGTACCGGTGCCGGGCGCACGCCCGGCCACCAGGTGGCATCCGGTACCGGTCACCGGTACCGGGTGGTGCGCGCCGGCACCGGTCCAGGCGCGGGAACCGGTGACCGGGCTCGTGACCGGTACCGGTGCGGGGCGGGGGCCGTCGCAGGTCGTCGACATCGAACGCGGCACCGGTACCGGATGGTGCGCCCGAGCCCGGGTCTCGGGTCGCACCGCTGCTTGTATACGCGCCCCGTGTCGCTGCGCTCGATCAGCCAGCCGCCGACCGGACGGCCGGACTCGGGGTCGATGTCCGCCGCGCACGGGCTGCCGGGCCGCTCGCCATCCAGACCGCCGCGAGCACGGACGCGGCCCAACTGGCCCCACGCCGGTGGGTAGTCCGGGACGCGCCGGAGGTTCGGCGTCTGCGCATCCGGTGCCGTCTGGTTGGGTGCCGCGACCTCACGCAGGTAGGCGGCCCGCACGCCAGTTGGGTGCCCAACCAACGTCCGGCGAACTGGTACCCAACCGGCTGGGCCGGGGTCGCCAGCCCACGCCCAACCGGGTTGGGTGCCGCCACCCTGACACGGTTCGACGGCCGGAGGGCCAGTTGGGTGCCGGTTGGGTGGGCCCGCCCGGGCGAGGGCTGCGGGCAGGGGACCAGTTGGGCCTTGGGTGGGCGTGAACACGAGCCGCCCGGCGCGGGAACCGCACCCGCCCATGACAGACATCCACGACCACGCCGACCGCGACCCCGACGGTCGCGCCCCGAACATCACGCACCACCCCACCACCGCGCACCACCATGACCTGCAAAACCCCGCAGATGCCCCGGTCGCCGCCGGGCCGGCGGGTGACGAGGACGACCCACTGGCATTGTCCAACCTGATCGCCAGCGGCGACATCGACGTCGTCCCCGGTGACCCGCCGGTGCCAATCGCGGTGTGGCGCGTCGCCGACGTCGACGGCGGCTGGGGCCACCGCCGCGCCGACGCGTTGAGCCCACGGCTGGCGGCGCTGCTCGTCGGTGTCCACACCCGTCCCGGCGACACCATCGTGTCGATCGGCGACGACCCGGCCCTCGCCGGCGCCGCCGGCGCCGGCGGCCGCGTCTACCGCAGCGTGACGCACCCGGACCGGCTCGCCGACCTCGAGCACGCCGCCGGCACCGTCGCGTTGATCGTGCTCCCCTGGCCCCCAGCAGCCCGGCCGGACGGGATCCACCGCGACAGCCTGATCGCCATGTTCGCCACCTGCCGGCGGCTGATGGGCCCGGGCGGCTGCACCATCGTCGCCCTGGCCGAGCTGCCGCCGCAGCAGACGTACGCGCAGCACAGCAGCGCGCTCATCCCAGCCGCGCAGCACGCCGGTCTGGGCTGGCTGCAACACATCGTCGCGATCACCGCGCCGATCGTCGGGCACAAGATCACCTGGCGGGCCCGCCCGGCCGACCCGGGGATGCTGCGTGCCGCCGCCCATCTCAAGGTCCACCTGGACCTGTTCGTGTTTGTCGTTCGGGGTGGCCGCCGCGGCTGAACGCACCCCTGCCCAGGCCGCCGGTCCCACCATGATCGGCGGCGGTGTGTCGCCCAGCTGCGGCGACACACCACCGCAGCCGATGCCGTCGGTGATCCTCGTCGGGCAGCGCAGCCTCGCCCAGCAGCGCCGCAGCCGGCACGTGGCCGGTTCCGGGGCGCACCCGGCTCGGATGGCGCCGGACCTGGCCGCCGCCCTCATCGACGACTACACCCAGCCCGGCGACCTGGTCTTCGACCCCCTCGCCGGAACCGGCACCACCCTGGTCGAGGCCATCCACGCCGGGCGCAACGCCCTAGGCATGGAGTACGAGCCCGGCTGGGTGGCCCTCACCCGGGCCAACATCGACCTCGCCCGCCCCCAGGGCGGCACCGGCCATGGCCGGGTCCTGCGCGGCGACGCCACCGCACTACCCCGCGGCGTGCCGACGAGCTCCGCGGCCAGATCAGCCTGGTACTCACCTCCACGCCGTACGGCAAGACCATGCACGGACGGGTCGAGCACCGCCGCGGGCCGCTGACCCGCTTCCACAACATCGAGTTTGTGGGCGAGCGAACGATAGCCCGTGAGCGAGAACGCCTGGAGAAGGTGAGGACGTTCACGGGCCTGCGACGTTGGCGGGACGCACTTGTCGCGCACAATGCCCTGCAAGACGGCCGGTACGGGTGCCCATTGGGGTCCCTGGCCAACGAGGTCTCCGATCAGGACTCGGCCGCACGCAGGAAACTCCACGACCTGTTCATGGGGTGATCGATGGGTGTTCGTGTTGCAGCAGCCGCCCGTACTCCGGTTCTGCCTTGAGGGTGACGATGCGTTCGTCCGGGTCGTCCGTGACGATCGGGAAGACCTTGCCCGCCACCTTGTAGACGTCCAGCTGCTCGGTGAACGGGCGCCCGTGGCTGACCCCGGGCAGCGCCGGTGCCGTGTCGCGCGTTCTGTCCTGGAGCTTTTCGCCGCTGATGGGCATGACGAAGGTCAGGCGCGGCGGCCGTAGGTGCGCGGATCCACGGGCTGCTCGGATTTGGGAAGCCCGCCGACTACGAGACGGTAGGAGTCGATCACGAGCTCCTTCACTAGCTTCTCGTCGATGGTGCCCCCGCCTTCCACCGTGATCCAGTGCCTCTTGTTCATGTGATAGCCGGGGGTAATGTCTGCGTGCTGCTCACGGAGGGCTGCGGCGTCGTCCGGATCAGCTTTCAGGATCACGACGGGGCGCCCCGGCATGTCGGTCATGAGCATGAAGACCTTGCCGCGCACCTTGTAGAGCTCCCATTCGGGGCCGAAACGATGCTCGAGGTCGGCGCCGGGTAGTTCCACAGTGCAGTCGCCCGCGATCTTCTGCAGCTCCTGTCCGTCCAAGGTGATCAACTCCTCTATCAATCCGAGCGCCCTGACCGCCCGGCCAAGGCCCAAAGCGGCGTCTCCGCATGGCCGCCGCGAACGGCGGCGCCCGAACGCCGGCAACAGCGACGGAAGCCGACGGGGGTACAGAGACAGTTACGCGGGCGGCGCGACGCGGGCGGCCAAATCCGAGAACACCGACATGGCGGCATGGCATCCGCACCGGTGACATCAGGTCCCCCGCCACAGCGTGCCGACCTGCTGACGGCTCGTAGGCGGCGGCCGGTCGCGGCCGCAGCCGAACCCGGCATCCCGCCGGACCCGGACCTGCCCGATGATCTACGCCATGGTCATCGGCCACCGACCGGCGCAAGCACCCGAACCGCCACGCACACCAGGCCCATGACCTGCGAATTCACGACGCACGCGGCTCATTTGGGCAGCGTTTGACGGCCCCGACGACGGCCCAGGGACGGCCCAGAAGCCACCCCAGTTCGGAATGCCGATCACTGATCAACGGCAGCCCCAGCCGCACAACACGACGCCCAGGTCCTTCGCGTCAACCTTAACCGCCAGCGACGGGCGGCCATGGGCCGCATCGCCCATCCGGGGACCAGAACGCGGTATAGCGACCCCCAGGCGTAGGACCCCTGGGACGCGTCGGGAGCGGGCTGGCGCCTAGCATCGGAACGAAGAGTCGCGTTAGGCAAGCATCTTGCTTGATGTCGGCGCTGACTCTTCGTTCCGATGCCGATCTCAGCTTTAGTGCGCCACAGTCGTTCCCGATGCCGTGGATGTTTAGACGAAGGTGAACAGCTGGTCGGCTTCGAAGCGCGAAATCGGGGTGGAGTACACCTTCGCCGGGTCGGGGTAGCCGAGGGCCAGTAGCACTGTCGTGGTGTGTCCGGTTTCGCGGATCTTGAACGCCTTGTCGACGCTGGTCGGGTCGAACCCTTCGAGCGGCATGGCCTCGACGCCGAGCTCAGCGGCCGCCATCATGGTCATGCCCAGCGCCATGTAGGTCTGCTTTTCCATCCAGTGGTTCAGGTCCTTGTAGCCGTAGTTGCGCAGGTTGAGGAAGTCGCGGGTCATTGACTGCCACAGCGCGTTCTTTGCCGGGTCGGGGAACCGACCGTCGGCGGTCTCCTTGTTGAACACCTTTTCGAGGTGGCTCTCGGACAGATCTGCCCGGGTGGTGAGGATGATGGCGTGCGACGCCTTCAGGATCTTCTCGCTGTTGTCCTGGAATCGTTCGCCCAGGTTGGCCACGAGGTGCTCTTTGCCTTCGGCCGTGGCGAGTACGTAGAAGTGGTTGGGCTGTATGTTACATGATGTCGGCGTGGACCGTAGAAAACTCAACAGTTGTTGAAGGGTTTCTTCTGAGATGGTCTTACTGGGGTCGAAAGCCCTGGTGAGGTGCTTGTTCATGAGCTTGTCGAGGTTCATGTCAATCTGCCTTCTTCTTGTAATCAGTAGGTGGGAGCAGCGGTTCGTAGGGTTTGGGCTAGTTCTTACCGCGGGCAAGTAGTTCGCCAATGCGCTCGAAGCTGATGCCTGTCGTCGCCGAGGCGAGGTTGCCCGCAACGAGCGCCTTGGTGGCCTGTTCGAGTGCCTCCATCGCGTGGGTGTAGAGCGCTGGACCCAAGCTGATGCGTTTGACCCCGGCCTTCTGTAGTTCAACGACGGTCAGCACCTTGTCCGACGGTGACACGAGGACGTTGACCGGTTTCGGCGCGACCGCGGTGACGATCGCGTCAAGCGCGTCGAGGTCGGGTGGGTACGGGGCGTAGAGCACATCCGCGCCGACCTCAGCGAAGGCCGTCAGACGCCGGATGGTGTCGTCGAGATCGGGCTGCCCCTGGATGAAGTTGTCGGTGCGGCCGGTGACGACGATGCGCCTCTTGGCTGCGTCGACGGCGCAACGTATGCGATTGACTGCCTCGTCGAAGTCGCGGATCGGTTGATCGGGATTGCCCGAGGTGTCCTCAACCCCGATACCGGCCAAACCGAACTCGACGGCGGCTTCGACGGTCGCCGCGACGTCTTCAGGCGAGTCGCCGTAACCGTCCTCGAAGTCTCCGTTGACGGGCAGCCCGGTGAGTCGGCCGAGTAGCCGCGCATGTTCGAGATGCTCGTCGCGGGTGACTTCGTGACATCCGTCGGACCGACCGAGCGTGGCAGCGAGCGCCGCTGACGATGTCGCGATCGCCTCGAAGCCGGCATCGGCCAGCATCAACGCCGAGAGACCGTCCCAGGCGTTCGGCATGACGAGGCCACCGTCGCGGGTGTGCAGCGCCATGAATTTCTCATAGAGTTCGGAGCCCGGCATATCGCATCCTTCCTGAATGATCGTTTGGGGCAGTGAGGGGTTTATCGGGTTGTGTGCGCGGCCTCGACGGGGGTTCCGGCGATCAACCGGGCGTACCGGCCGATTTGACGGCGGGGATGTCGATGTCGGTCTGGTTGACGTTGTTGATGAAGTTGGTGAGCAGGACCTGCACCGCGACCGTGACGATCGCCAAGATCTGCGGGTCGGTGTATCCGGCGCCTCGCACCGCCTCGAGGTCGGCGTCGCTGACCTGTCCGCGGCGCTCCACCACCTGTTGAACGAAGCGAGCGACCGCGGCGCGCTTGGGATCGACCGAGCTCCCGGCGCGGCTGAGGTTGATGTCGTCGCTCGACATACCGCCGAATTCGGACGATACGTATGTGTGCATTGCCAGGCAGTAACTGCAGCCGTTGGCTTGCGACACGGCCAGCGCGATGCTGTGCCGGGTCTTCGCGTCCACAACCCGGTTCAAGGTGCTTTGCAGGGTCGTGACGGCCTCAAGCACGGTCGGGTTCGACGCGATGGTCTTGAACATGTTCGGGACGAAGCCGAGCTGCGCGCCAACGTTGTCGAGGATCCGCTGCGTGCCAGCGGGGACGTCATCTAGAGAGGGAACGTTCAGTCGTGACACAGCGAATCAACCTCCGGTGGATCGCTCAAGCAGCGACGCGACGACGCCTTCGGGTTCAGTGGGGAGTGAATAGGACTCGGACATTTCGGCACCCTGTTCGTGTTGGTTGAACGGTCCGGCCGCAACTGGACGGCCTCGTCCAGTGTAGCTCGGCTCCCCGTTTGTATTGGCAGAACGGCCGGTCTAACTGGACGGATTCGTCCAGTATAGCTCGGATCCCTGTTCGGATTGGCTGAACGGTCCTGCCTAACAGGACGGATTCGTCCAGCATAGCGCGGAGTCGTGCAGCGGGCGCCTGGCAGTGAGGTCGCAGAGGCCGGTGCGCCTGCGGGCGGGGAATGCGTACGATGGCCGATGTGACGCCTCAAGGGACGTCGACGGTTGACCAAACGAGACGAGATCGTCCAGATGTAGCTAGATGTCTGCACACGTCCACGTTCACCTTCACCGGTGCCCCTGCCGCGGCCGCGCCGGGCGCTGATGCCTTGACCTGGTTCGTGCGGCGGTCCTGTCAGTACCATGGCTGTGTGGAGGAGAGCTCGCAGACGGCCGCAGCCGCGCGGTTGACGGCGCGTGGCGCGAAGACGAAGTCTCAAATCGTCACCACTGCCGCCGAGTTGATGCGCGTGCGAGGAGTCGGCGGAACGACTCTGGACGACGTCGTCTCTGCGAGCAACGTCAGTAAATCGCAGCTGTACCGACACTTTGAAGACAAGCCAGCGCTGGTACGGGCAGTGATCGAGCTTGTGGGCGAGCGAACGATAGCCCGTGAGCGAGAACGCCTGGAGAAGGTGAGGACGTTCACGGGCCTGCGACGTTGGCGGGATGCACTTGTCGCGCACAATGCCCTGCAAGACGGCCGGTACGGGTGCCCTTTGGGCTCCCTGGCGAACGAGGTTTCCGATCAGGACTCGGCCGCACGCAGGAAGCTCCACGACCTGTTCATGGCCTGGCAGGAACTCTTCGAAGATCTCCTTCGCCGGTTTCAGCAGGAAGGTGTCATTCCGCGGGACGCCGACGTGGCCCAACTTGCGACGGGGTTCGTGGCGGCTGTCCAGGGCGGCTACCTGTTGGCGCAGACCTCCCGCGACGTCACGCCGATGGCTTCCGCGATCGACATGGCCATAACACATCTAAATCTGCTCGCCCGCGAGCAGGATGAAGCATCGTAGCGGGCATACGCGGGAAGTATGTGTTCGCTCATGCTGTCGTGCCGCCGAGGATCACGGCCGGTGTGCGAGCACGCTGTCCAGAAGGAACTAGACGAGTAAGTCCTAACCGACCCCGGAGTGCGGGTATGGGTGAAGGGTGTTGAAGATCCGTTTGTGACGACAGACCTCAACACCCTTCTGACCGCACTGTACGTGAGGATCGACGGACTGGCTCGGACGGCCACGCAGGACCGGACGGCCACCGAAGTTGTCCGACGCCGAACTGCTCACCCTCGCGGTGGCCCAAGCGCTGCTCGGGATCCGGTCCGAGGCCCGCTGGCTGCGGTTCGTGCCAGGGCGCCTGCCCGGGGCATTTCCGTACCTGCCCGGGCAGTCCGGCTACAACAAGCGGCTACGGGCGGCGTTGCCGCTGCTGAAACGGGCGATCCGGGTGATCGCCGCGGACACCGACCTGTGGCACGACACCACCTGGGTCGTGGACTCAACGCCCGTGGAATGCGGCCGGTCCCGGCCGACGGTACAACGCTCGGACCTGGCCGGGTGGGCCGGCTACGGCTACTGCCTCGCATTCCCGGTTCTTCTGGGGGCTGCGCCTGCATCTGATCTGCACCCCCGCCGGGCTCCCGGTCAGTTGGGCCCTCGCGACCCCGAAGATCGACGAACGGCAGGTCCTGACCGCGGTCCTGGAGCACGACCCGAACCTGATGACCGATCGGCCCGGGCTGCTGATCATCGCCGACAAAGGCTACGTCTCAGCAGAACTGGACCGGTGGCTGGCCGAACACAGCGCCCGCCCACTCCGCCCGTCGTACCGCAACCGCACCCCACGACCCGGCGAACATCTCCTCAAACCGATCCGCCAGCTGATCGAGTCGGTCAACGACACCCTCAAAGGCCAACTCGACCTCGAACTGCACGGCGGACGCAGCATCGAAGGCGTCACCGCCCGCGTCGCCCAGCGTCTCCTCGCCATGACCGCCGCCATCTGGCACAACCGCGCCACCGGCCGACCCAAAACCCGGTCACTGATCGCCTACGACCACTGACCGGGCTTAGGACTTACTCATCTAGTCTAGTGTCCTGAGTCATTGATTCGTTGGTAGATTGACGGTATGGGTGACGGTCGTGGTCCGAAGCTGGCGGTGCTGGCGCTGACCGCTGAGGAGCGGGACGTGTTGCAGGGCTGGGCCCGTCGGGCCAAGACGGCGCAGGCGTTGGCGCTGCGAGCGCGGATCGTGTTGGCGTGCGCGAATGGCTTGTCCAACAGCGAGGTGTCGCGGAAGCTCGGAGCCTCGCTTCCGACGGTCGGCAAGTGGCGCAAGCGGTTCGTCACCCAGCGGCTTGCGGGGTTGCAGGATGAGCCTCGCCCCGGGGCGCCACGGAAGATCACCGACGCGCAGGTCGAAGCGGTCATCGTCAAGACCCTCGAATCTGCACCATCCAATCAGGACAGTCACTGGTCGACCCGGTCGATGGCGCAGGCGACCGGGCTCAATCAGACGGCCGTATCGCGGATCTGGCGAGCGTTCGGGCTCAAGCCACACCTGGTTGACACCTGGAAACTGTCCACCGACCCGTTGTTCATCGACAAGGTCCGCGACGTGGTCGGGTTGTATCTCGACCCGCCGGACAAGGCGATGGTCCTCGCGGTCGACGAGAAGTCCCAGATGCAGGCCCTCGACCGCACCGCGCCGATGCTGCCGATGATGCCGGGTGTGCCCGAGCGCCGCACGCACGACTACGTCCGGCACGGTACGACGAGCCTGTTCGCCGCGTTGGACATCGCCACCGGCAAGGTGATCGGCCAGCATCAGCGCCGGCACCGCCATCAGGAGTTCCTGCGGTTCCTGCGCACCATCGACGCCAACACCCCACCCGAGCTGGACCTGCACCTGGTCTGCGACAACGCCACCCACAAAACCCCGGCGATCCGCACCTGGCTCGCCGCGCACCCCCGCTTCCACCTGCACTTCACCCCGACCTCCGGCAGCTGGCTCAACCTGGTCGAACGCTGGTTCGCCGAACTGACCAACCGCAAGCTACGCCGCTCCACCCACCGCAGCGTCAAAGCCCTCGAAGACGACGTCAACGCCTGGATCGCGGCCTGGAACGACAACCCGAAACCCTTTGTTTGGACCAAAACCGCCGATCAGATCCTCGACAACCTCACCAACTACTGCATCCGGATCAATAAACTTCTAACGACTACACTCGGCCTCGGCAAGGGGATCTTCCCAGTACCGCCGGATCGTCATCAAGGGCCCGCTCGCCTGGCTCACGCACCGCGGTTACCACGTGCCGGCGATCCCGACGTGGGAGCGCAAGGTGCGGGCGGCACTCGTCCGGGCGGCGGCGCTGTTCTACGGTCGCGACGTCGTGTCGCTGCTGTCGGTGCAGCACCCGCGAGCCGCCTTCGTCGCCGCCAGCCTCGGCGCCCGTCAGCGGCGGGAGGCCGGCGAGCCCGCCGAGCCCGCGCCCGCCACAGCCGGCCGCCGCGTATTCGGCATACCGCGCGGGAAGGGCCGGGTGATTGCCCCGCCGCGTGTGCCCCGCCGAGGTACTGACCCGCATTAGCTGACCGGCGACCACATCGCCGGCTCTCGGAGGACTCCGGAGCTTCCCATGAAAGGGCTCTAGGGTCCAGTTTCTTCGTGGCCTCAGCGTCGGTCGTGCAGTCTTCCGTTGAACACGCGGATGATCGGTGGACCGGCACCGATTATCCAGGCCGGTAGAGTTGCCTTTGTGACCAGGTCAGAGAGCGCCGGAGAGGAGTCGAGGCTGACACCTCGCGGCGCGGCGACGAGGCGGCGCATCATCGAGGCCGCGGCCGAGCTCATGTACGTGAAGGGGGTCAGCTCGACCACTCTGGACGAGGTCCGCGCCGCGAGCGGCACGAGCAAATCTCAGCTCTACAACCACTTCGCCGACAAGGAGCAGCTGGTCCGTGCCGTGGTCCTGCTCCGCGCGGAACAGATCATGGAGCGCGAGCATGCTGCGCTTCAACGCCTCAGATCGTTCAACGGTCTGGTTCGGTGGAGGGACGCACTCGTCCAGCGCAACTCACTGCAAAAGGGCGCATACGGCTGCGTCCTCGGCTCGATCGCCGGAGAGGTCTCCGACCAGGACGAGGTCGCCCGCATGGCCCTGGCGGAGACCTTCGACGAGTGGGAAAACCTCATCGAGGCCGGCCTGCGTCGCATGCAGGATGCCAGGACACTCGCTGCCGACGCCGACCCTCGGAAGCTCGCGATCGGGCTGATGGCAGCGCTGCAAGGGGGCTACCTGTTGGCCCAGTCCGCTCATGACGTCACACCCATGGAGATCGCGCTCGACATGGCGCTCGATCATGTCAGGATGTTTCTCTCGGCCTGATAAGTGCAGTGCTCATCCGGCGGAATGCGAGCGAAGACAGTTCCGCGCCGCGTCGAGCGCGGCTTCCAGCGGGGCGATGTCACGGGTTGTTTTCGCCAGCAGCGATCCGCCCTGCAACGCGGCTGTCAACCCCGTCGCCAGTCTGGCCGGATCTGCGTCGACCGCCAGTTCGCCGTTCTCCCGCATTCGGTCGATGCCGGCCGCCAACAACGCCTCCAGTGTGGCGGTCGCGACGGGACGCGCCACTCGAGACCCGGCGCCGTTGCACGCGCAGCTGGCAACATCGGGCGCAGCGGAGGTGCCGAGGATCACTTGCCGGTGCAGGTTGATGACCTCATCGCGCCAGCGCGCCAGGTCATCGAGTGAGTCCAGGCTGCACAGTAGCTCTCCCAAGGCCAAGGCATCGCTGGGCGGGTCAGCGATAGCCCCTACGCGCGAGCGTCCGCCGCGGTCCATCGGTGAACCCTCACGGTGGTGGTCTGTAGCATCCATTCGCAATCTCCGTTTTGGGCTCCCTGACTGTTGTGGACGATGCGGTCCAGCAGATCGTCGGCGTCCAGCCGCCTGGCGAGCGAGGAGAAGTCGACATCTGCCCGGCTGGGCATGCGCTCCGCGCCGTTCGCGAGCCACTCATCGGACTATGTAGTCCAAATCACGCCAGTTGCGTCAACTCCTTGGGCGAGGCCTGGGTGCGCGGCGGCGCGCTTATACGCCCACGTCAAGCTGCATCCTGTGACCCGCTAACGGCGTTTGCGAGCGAAGGCCTCGTTACTCGAGAGCCCCCAGATGGCCCTTGGTGTGGACGAGATAGTCCATGTACGTTGGACTCCTAGCGCGTCTGGACGGCTAGGTTCCACCTGACGATCAAGGGAGGTGCCCGATGAAGGCGATTGTGGTGACAGATGAGGCCGCGGGAACGGCCGGGATGACGCTGGTGGAGCGGCCTGAGCCGGAACCGGCGACAAACGACGTCGTTGTTCAGGTTCATGCGTCGGGATTCACCCCCGGCGAGCTGACGTGGCCCGGAACCTGGACCGATCGCCTCGGCCGCGACCGCACACCGTCGATCCCTGGCCACGAGGTGGCCGGAGTGGTCACCGCGCTCGGCTACGGCACGAAAGGACTGTCGGTGGGACAACGGGTGTTCGGGCTCGCGGACTGGGCTCGCGACGGCACTCTGGCCGAGTACGTGGCGATCGAGGCGCGTAACGTCGCGCCGCTGCCGGGTGATGTCGACTTCACGGTGGGCGCGAGCCTGCCGATCTCGGGTCTGACCGCGTGGCAGGGACTGTTCGTGCACGGCCGCTCCGAGGTGGGCCAGAGCGTTCTCGTGCATGGTGCGGCCGGTGGAGTCGGCTCGATGGTGACGCAACTCGCACGTGAGGCCGGCGCCTACGTCATCGGCACCGGACGTACCGCCGACCGGCAGATCGCACTCGACTTCGGTGCACAGGAGTTCGTCGACCTTGAGAACGACGCGCTGGAAGACGTCGGCGGCGTCGACCTGGTCTTCGACGTGATCGGTGGCGACATTGGCAAGCGGTCTGCGGGTTTGGTTCGAGCTGGCGGAATGCTGGTGACCATCGCCGGCCCGCCCGAAGCGCAGCCCGCGGACGGCCTGGCAGTCGATTTCGTCGTCGAGGCCGATCGCGCGCAGTTGGGTGAGATCGTCCAGCGGGTCCGGGACGGACGACTGCGGGCCAACATCGGCAACATCGCAACCCTCGACGACGCCGTCGCCGCATTCAACCCGACCGAGCGGATCAAGGGGAAGACGATCATCCGCGTTCGCCCCTAAAGGACTCGGCACACCTAAGAAACAAGAACGAGCGTCCTCGGCCGGCGAACGAACTATCAACGAAGGGACACCCCCCATGACCGACCCGACTGATCCAGCCCGATACGCCTTCGAGTACCCCGATGAGGCCGGATACCCCGGTGAGAAGGGCACCCTCAGTCAGGATCAGATCGTCCTCATCGACGAGGTAACCGACGATCCCCACGCTCCCGCGTTCGACTTCGCAGTCGTCAACGACGAGAAAACCGGCATCTACGAGGCCATCGTGGGCGACCGCGAGATTGCCGGCCTGCCATACAACGTCGCCGGCGACGACCGACTCGTGTTGCTGGCCACCTCAGTGCTCCCCGAGTTCCGCAAACAGGGCATCGCCACAGAGCTGATCAGACGCGTCCTCGACGACGTGCGGACGCAAGGCAAGACGGTCACCGTCATGTGCCCGATCGTGCACACCTTCATCGAGCACAACCCCGAGTACGCCGATCTCATCGACCCGAAGCACCCGGGAGTAACCAAAGGCCACCGATGACCTTTGGTACTCCGCACCTGCCGGTGGTCGGCGGGAAGGCGTCGAGGAACGAGCGAAATCGTGACGTTGTAAGTAAGACGGCGCGACGAAATCGACACAAATCGGGTCACGGAGGACACCATTCGGTGCGCCTTCTCGCTTACCGATGTTGCGTGGGTCGCCATTTGGCCTATTCGCGGCCGACCTAATTCAGAACAAGAGAAAGGCACCGCTCGATGCAAAACGTAGCACCAGTGATCAACAAGGTCAGCCGGGACGGGTCGCTGCGGCTGGCCTTCGTATCTGCGGTGGGCTCCCTGGTGGCCGCGTTTGCCGCGGTAGGCTCGACGATCCCGCTTTTCAACATCTACCGGGCCGAGGACGGGTTCACCAACGCCGGCATCGCGATGACCGTCGTCGCCTATTCCGCTGTCACTCTCACCACACTGTTGATGATGGGGCGGCTGTCCAATCATCTCGGCCGCCGGCCCACCTCGATCGCGAGCCTCGGCCTACTTGTGCTGGGCTGTCTGCTGCTGCTGAACGTGCACGACATCGGCATACTGATCGCCGGTCGGCTCCTGATGGGCCTCGGTGCCGGGCTGGCCAGCACCAGCCTTACCTCCTACATCGTCGATGCCGCACCGGCCAGGCCGGCCTGGTTGGCCTCCGTCGCGTCCAGCCAGACGGTCATGCTCGGCCTCGCCGTCGGCGCCATCGCCTCCGGCGCCCTGGTCCAGTTCGGCCCCTGGCCACGCGAGCTCATCTACCTGGTCGCCGTCGGCCTCCTCCTCCTGTCTGCCGCACTCGTCGCTGTCAGCCCGGAGACTGCAACTCCGTCGCCGGGCGCTTGGTTGTCACTGCGACCCCAGGTTCGCGTACCGGCCCCGGTCAGGCATCTGCTCCCCGTCGCGGCAGCGGTGTTCCTCGCCACCTGGGCGACC
Source organism: Dactylosporangium sp. McL0621 (assembly GCF_049995355.1). NCBI lineage: Bacteria > Bacillati > Actinomycetota > Actinomycetes > Micromonosporales > Micromonosporaceae > Dactylosporangium > Dactylosporangium sp. McL0621. The sequence goes on along the minus strand of NZ_CP188259.1, from coordinate 4,601,238 downwards.
GGGGCCTTCTATCAGGCCTTCGTGCCAGCGCTCGTCGAAGATCAACTCCACACGCGCAGCCCGCTCGTCCTCGGGCTGGTGTTCGCCGCCTACATGGCCCCCAGCGCTCTGGGCGCTCCCCTCGGCGGCCGGTTCACACCCGCGACAGCCCAACGCCTCGGCATGATCATCTTCCTGGCTGGATGGATCGGCATCATCACAGCAATCGCCACCGGCACACTCGTACTGTTCATCGCCGCAACCATCGTCGCCGGCGCCAGTCAAGGCATCGCCATCAGCGCCGCCACCCGCGGCCTGCTGCACGGCGGCACCCTGGCCGACCGCGCACCGATGTTCAGCATCATCTACCTCATCTGCTACAGCGCGGCCGCCTTCCCCAGCCTCATCTCCGGCCAACTCTCCAACATCTTCTCGCTACCGCAGATCGCCCTCGGATACGGCGCACTTGCCCTCATCGCCACCCTGTTCACTGTCCTCGCTGCACGCCACCCGGACACCGACACGACCGGGAACAGCCAGCCCGGCGAGTAATCATGACGAACCTCACCGTCATCCAGACCCGCGCGCACCTTCCGCCAGTCACCCAACACCGAGTACGCCCGAGCCTCCGTGAACAGCCGCGAATCCATCTCGATTAACGAGCGCCTCCAGCCCGCCTACGCCCCGTACGTCATCCTTCCGCTGTTCGCCCTCGCCAACGCCGGCGTCATGCTGAGCCCCGAGATCCTCGCCGCGGCCGGCTCCACTCTGACGCAGGGCATCGTCATGGGCCTGGTCGTCGGCAAGCTCCTCGGCGTCTTCGGTTCGAGTGAGCTCCTCCGGCGTCTGGGGCTCGGCGAGTTCGGAGCGGGACTCACCCTCGATCGCATCCTCGGCGGTGCAGCGCTGTGCGGGATCGGATTCACCATCTCGCTGTTCATCGTCGACATCACGATCGACGACGAGCTTGCGCAGAACGAAGCGCGAGTGGGTGTGCTCGCGGCATCCGTCATCGCCTTCGTGCTCGCGACGATCATCGTCCGAATCTCGGATGCCGGCATCCTCCGTTCGCCGAGAGCTGCCGTGGCGCACACGTGTCAGGCGGGCTGTCGCACCGCCGTCCCAAGACGATTGTCGATCAGGTACCGCCAGCGTCCATCCGCGCCGCGGCGCGCGACATCGCTTGCCGTGCCTTCGACGTGCACGTGCTTGCCCTCGGGACCTGTGCCATCAATTGACCAGTCCACCACGATCTCGGCGATGTCGCCGGCAACGAACACATGGCGCGCCTTGGCCTCCAGCGGCAGGCCGAGGCTGAGATCGCGCTCGAGTTCGGCAGCGATCTCGGCGCGGTCAGTGACGGTTCGCCCGTCGTCCGGGCCCCGGCGACGCCGGAGCGGTGGGAGCACCAGGTAGGGGCGAGGTGGTCGACGACCGCCGGCAACACGACCCGACACGCCGACTACGGGACGACCTTTAGCTGGCTACATCTTGGCGACGAGCTTGGTCTCCACCAGTTGCTCAGGGAATGCCAGCCTGGTTGCGCCGAGCTACCGCCCGACGATCACGTCCCCGAGTGCTCACGGACGAACTCGGATGATCGTCTTCCCCTTGAGTCGCTCGGTCGGGTTGAGGGCGGCGACGGCATCGTCAAGGGTTGCGACGGTGCCGATGTTCGTCCGCAGCCGTCCGTCCCGCACCCGCTGGACGATCTCACCCAGTTGGACGCGATCGGACTCGACAACGAAGTCGATCGCCAGGCCGTCCGCGGGCCGCGCCTCGGGCGGCCCGACGACGGACACCAGTGTTCCTCCGGCGCGAATCAGGCCTGCGGACCGATTCTGGATGTCGCCGCCGATGACATCGAACACCAGATCGACGCCGCCGACGTCCTCCAGGGCGTCGTTGTCCAGGTCGACGAACTCCTGCGCGCCGAAGTCGAGCGCCTTCTGACGGTCGGCAGCGCGCCCCGTACCGATGACATACGCGCCGGCCTCGCGCGCGAGTTGCGTCACCATCGTCCCGACTGCGCCGGCCGCACCGTGCGCGAGGACAGTCTGCCCCGCCTGAAGGCGGCCGTGCTGGAAGAGCCCTTGCCACGCGGTCAGGCCCGAGATTGGCAGGCTCGCGCCCACCGTGAAGTCGACGTCGCCCGGCAGCGGCGCAAGGTTGCGTGCCTCGACGGCCACATACTCCGCCAGGGTGCCGTCGCGATGCCAGTCCGTGAGGCCGAACACCCGCTGTCCCACCGACAGACCAGTCGTGCCGTACCCGAGAGCGGTCACCGTTCCGGCCATCTCGTGCCCGGGGATCGACGGTGTCCGGTCACGGCCGCGGCGATCGGTCCAGGTCGAGGGCCACGCCATCTCAGTCGGCACGAATCCCGAAGCATGACCCTGAACAACGACGTCGTTGATCGCCGGTTGTGGCTCGGGCCGCTCCACCAGCGTCATCCCGGCCGTTCCCGCAGCCTGGTCCGTCACCACGATCGCTTTCATGGGAATTGCCTCCTCGGGCATTTGTCTCTTTGGTGCATTGATGGACGTGTGTCGATCACGGACGAACACGGATGATCGTCTGCCCGCTGATCCCGCTCGGTCGGGTTGAGGGCGGCGACGGCATCGTCAAGGGTTGCGACGGTGCCGATGTTCGTCCGCAGTCGTCCGTCCCGCACGCGCTGGACGATCTCACCCAGTTGGGTGCGATCGGACTCGACAACGAAGTCGATCGCCAAGCTGTCGGCGGGCCGCGCCTCGGGCGGCCCGCCGATGCTCACCAGTGTTCCTCCGGCCCGGATGAGGCGTGCGGACCGCTGCTGGATGTCGCCGCCGATGACATCGAACACCAGGTCGACGCCGCCGACGTCGTCCAGGGCGTCGTTGTCGAGGTCGACGAAGTCCTGCGCGCCGAAGTCGAGCGCCTTCTGACGGTCGGCAGCGCGTCCGGTGCCGATGACGTAGGCGCCGAACTCACGTGCGAGCTGAGCCACCATCGACCCGACCGAACCGGCCGCGCCGTGCACGAGGACACTCTGCCCCGCCTGAAGACGGCCATGCTCGAACAGCGCTTGCCACGCAGTCAGACCCGGCATCGGCAGGCTCGCGCCCACCGTGAAGTCGACGTCGCCAGGCAGCGGCGCGAGGTTGCGTGCCTCGATCGCCACAAACTCCGCCAGCCCGCCGCCGCGATACGAGTCCGTGAGACCGAACACCCGCTGTCCCACCGACAGCCCCGTCGTGCCATAGCCGGGACCGGTGACCACTCCGGCCAGCTCCTGCCCGGGAATCGTCGGTGTCCGGTCACGGCCGAAGCGGTCAATCCAGGTCGAGGGCCACGTCAGCTCACCCGAGGTGAAACCCGACGCATGAACCTGAACAACGACGTCGTTGATCGCCGGTTCCGGCTCCGGCCGTTCCACCAGGGTCATCCCGGCCGTTCCCGCGGCCTGGTCCGTCACCGCAATCGCCTTCATCAGGCACCTCCCTTCACCCAGTCCCGCCTACACGGCATTTCGGTTCACCAGTGTTAAAGATCTTTCGGTATTTGAGTGATGGTCAGAGACGTAGGCCGGTGTGGTCGAGGAAGTTGAAGCACAGTTGGTAGCTGCTGCCGATGCGGTGCAGGCCGGTGTGGGCGGCGGTGTCGGCGTCGTTGAGGATGTCGGGGCACAGGTTGGCCAGTTCGGTGGCTTTGAGGTTGCCCCAGACCAGTTCCATGGGGTTGAGGTCGTGGGCGTAGCCGGGCAGTGCTTCGACGGTCAGCCAGTGCTGCTGGGTGGCCAGCCATGCCTTCATGTCCTTGGACCGGTGCGCGGACAGCCCGTCCCAGATCAGCACGATCGGCTTGCCGCGCAGGTGCCGGCGCAGCTGGGTGAGGAACGTGATGAGGCTTTCGGTGTTGTAGCTGCCGGGTTTGGTCTGGAAGATCAGCTTGGCCCGGGAGCGGTCGGGCCGGTAGGCCAGCACACCGGCCATGGACATCCGCGACCAGGAGAACCGGTGCCGCAACACGGGTGTCTGCCCGCGCGGTGCCCAGGTGCCGCGGACTACGGGCAGGAGCGAGAAGCCGCTCTCGTCCTGGAAACAGATCCACGCTCCCCGTCGCCGGGCCCCCTTTTGATCCTGGGCCAGTCCTGCTTGACCCACGCTTCGATCGCTGCGTCGTCCCGTTCGACGGCCCGCCGGGCCGGGCGCTGCCGGGTCCAGCCGAGGCGCTGCCGCAGGATTGTCCAGGTCTGCGTCGGCCCGTACCGCACGCTGGTGACCCGTTCGATCACGTCCGCCACCCGGGCGAGGGTCCACAGGTCGGTGCCGAACCCGCTGGCCTTCGGCCCGGCCAGCAGTGCCGACTCCACTTCGGACAGTTGCTCGTCCGACAGCCGCGGCGTACGCCCCAGTCGCTGCGCGCCGGTCAGGGCCTCCCGGCCGCCGGCCCGCCACGCCCGATGCCACCGCGACGCGGTCTGCGCAGAGACCCCCAGTTGCGTCACCACATCGGCCTGCCGCGCGCCGTCCTCGAACAACTCCGCCGCCCGAATCCGGCGCTGCCGCAACACATCAACATCCAGACGAGCGGCACCACGCCGACCCGCCGGCTGTGCAGAGACCGACATGCCACCGATTCTCGTACCCGGCAACACGATCAGCCCGCTACGACTCACCTCAATATCGAAAGATCTTTAATGGCGTTAGCGGCACCAGACCTCAGTGTCCTCCCACGCTGATCGGTAGGGGTTGCGGTGCGAGGGCGTCGTTGCCGAGCGGCGCTTCGAAGCGGCCCAGCACTTCCCCGGGCGTTGGCGTACGTCTGCCGCATCTGCTCCGCCATGGCAGCAAGTCGATGATCGCGTTGTCCGTGTCGGCTCGCGTTGTCCGTGTCGGCTGGCGCGGGCGCGTGGAACTGTGCGTTTCGATGTGCGAACTGTCCGGACACGTCAATCGTGTCACCCACGGTCCGATGGCCCCGCAGACCACACACTCACGGCTACGTGCCCGGTTGGTTTCGTGAGACGCTCACCGGCCCGTTGGAACGCACGCGGCTGTTCGACGCACTACCGGCACCACGATCTGCGATAGAACAGCACCACACCGAAGCTCCCGGCGCGAGCATCCGGAAGGGCGAGCGTCTGACGCCGACTGTCGGTCCGTCGAGCACCGCTGCGGCAGCACCACGACTGCCCAACGCCGCAGCCGTCCTGACAGACAGCGACGCCGACCGCAGGTCAGGCGGCAGGATCGGTCTCGACCAGTGCGCCGAGGTCGACGCCGGTGCACCGCCCGCCGGACACCCCGAACCGCTCGGCCACCTCGGTCTCGGTCACCGGACGCGCGACTCCACTTCCAGCACCGCGCGATACCTGTGTTCCATCATGGTCAACTCCACCAGCGCTCGGCGGACTGTCGCGCATCAGCGCGCGTGAAGTCAACCTGTAACGGATCTTGGAACGACAAGACTGCAGTACACGTGATCTTCGCCACAGGCCGTTGATCTCCGAGAACACCGAGTGATGCTGGCCTCGTGGAGGTGACGCTGCAGCCGGAGGCTGGCGGGTCGAACCGACGTGCTGCGACCTGGCAGCGCACATCTCTGAGCCGGGCCACCATCGCGCGCTTGGCCGGCTTCCTGCTCGGCGCGACGATCACCTCCGGGCATGAACGTGATGGTGGCGGGCACGCTGCCCTCAGCGGTCGCGTCGCGCACGAGAGCGGCCGCGTTGCTGAAGCCGCGGGTCGTCGATGATGCGTGACCAGAGTCTGCGCAGCAGCTGCGCGTGTCGCGGACAGCGTGACAATCGTGCGGTCCAGGTGAGTCCGTCGGGGGCCTGGGGACATTTGGTTGGTACGGAAGGGCTTGCGACTACGGCTTGGGACGCTGGCGCGCCACGCCAGGCTCCACGATCCATGGAGGTCATGTTGACGACCACGAGCATCGATCTGGACACGCTGTCGGTCAACACGATCCGTGGCCTGTGCATGGATGCGGTCCAGCGGGCGGAGTCGGGGCATCCGGGTACGCCGATGGGGATGGCGCCGGTCGCGTACACGCTGTGGCAGCGGTTCCTGCGGTTCGATCCGGCTGATCCGATCTGGCCGAGCCGAGACCGGTTCGTGCTGTCCGAGGGGCACGCCTCGGCGCTGCTCTGGTCGCTGTTGCACCTGAGCGGGGTGCGGGCGGTCGATCCGGATTATGAGGTGCTCGGCCGTCCCTCGGTCACCCTCGAGGACCTCAAGACGTTCCGGCAGCTGGACTCGCGCTGCCCGGGCCACCCCGAATACCGGTGGACCAGCGGGGTCGAGACGACTACCGGGCCGCTCGGTCAAGGCGTGGCGACCTCGGTGGGGATGGCCGTCGCCGGCCAGTGGCTGGCCGCGCGGTACAACCGCGACGGCTTCCGGCTCTTCGACTTCGACGTGTACGCCATCGCCGGGGACGGCGACATGATGGAAGGCATCTCCTCCGAGGCCGCCTCGTTCGCCGGCCACCAGCGGTTGTCGAACCTGTGCTGGATCTACGACTCGAACCGGGTGACCATCGAGGGCCACACCGACCTCGCGTTCACCGAGGACGTGGCCGAGCGGTTCCTGGCGTACGGCTGGAACGTGACGACCGTCGCGGACGCCAACGACCTTGACGCGGTGGAGCGGGCGCTGCACACGTTCCGGGCCGAAGATGAGCGCCCGACGCTGATCGTGGTGCACAGCCACATCGGGTACGGCTCGCCGGTGGAAGATACCGCGCAAGCGCACGGCGAGCCGCTCGGCGCGCAGGCCGTACGGGAGACCAAGCGGTTCCTCGGTCTGCCTGAGGACGTCGACTTCCACGTTCCGGACGAGGTGTACGACGGGTTCGCCCGCGGTATCCGTGCGCGCGGCAGCGCGGCGCGCGACGCGTGGCGGTCGAGGTTCGAGGAGTACCGCAGCAAGTATCCGCAGTTGGCCGACGAGATCGAGCGGATGCAGCGGCGGGAGCTGCCGGACGGCTGGCAGGACGCGCTGCCGGCGGTCCCGGCCGATGCGAAGGGGCTCGCCACCCGCGACTCGTCGGGGCAGGTACTCAACGCGCTGGCGCAGGCGGTGCCCTGGCTGCTGGGCGGATCGGCCGACCTCGCCCCGTCGACCAAGACGCGTCTGACGTTCCCGGGCGCCGGGGACTTCCAGCCCGACGACCGGCTCGGACGCAACTTCCATTTCGGTATCCGCGAGCACGCGGCGGCGGCGATCGCCAACGGGATGGCGCTGACGAAGCTCCGCTCGTACTGGTCGGGCTTTCTGATCTTCTCCGACTACGCCCGGGCCGCGATCCGGCTGTCGGCGTTGATGGAGATCCCGACGGTGCACATCTTCAGCCACGACTCGATCGGGGTCGGCGAGGACGGGCCGACTCATCAGCCCGTTGAGCAGCTCGCCTCGCTGCGGGCCATGCCGGGGCTGCTGGTGTTCCGCCCCGCCGACGCCAACGAGGTGGTCGAGACCTGGCGGGTCGTCGCCGGGCTGCGGCACGAGCCCGCGGCGCTGGTGCTCTCCCGGCAGCCGCTGCCCACCCTGGACCGCAGCAAGCTGGCCGCCGCGGCCGGGGTCGCGCGGGGCGGGTACGTGCTGGCCGACCCGCCGTCCGGCGAACCGGACGTGATTCTGCTGGCCACCGGCTCGGAAGTCGCGCTCGCGCTCACGGCACGCGACGACCTCGCTGCCGACGGGATCGGGGCCCGGGTCGTGAGCATGCCGTGCTGGGAGCTGTTCGACCGGCAGCCGCGGCAGTACCGCCACGAGGTGCTCCCGCCGGCGGTGCGGGCCCGGGTCGCGATCGAACAGGCATCCACGCTCGGCTGGGAACGGTACGTGGGCGACACCGGGGCGGTCGTCGGCATGCATACGTTCGGCGCCTCCGCGCCGCTCAAACAGCTCTTGAGCAAGTTCGGGTTCACGCCCGAACACGTATCGCAGGCCGCCCGTGACCAGGTAGCCGTCAGCACCTGACCGCCACGGCGGCCCGCAGACCACCGAGGAGGCGACATGAAGGCGACCCAGACCCTGCACGAGCACGGACAGAGCCTGTGGCTGGACAACATCACTCGCGGCATGCTCGACGCCGGCCAGATCCAGCACTACATCGACAAGTACGCAGTCACCGGGCTCACCTCGAACCCGTCAATCTTCGACAAGGCCGTCGAGTCCGGCGGCTACGACGACGCGATCCGCGCGAAGGGCACGACCGGGCTCTCCGCCGAGGAGCTGTTCTTCGACCTGGCGATCGAAGACCTGCGGCGGGCCGCGGACGAGTTTCTGCGTGTGCACGAGCAGACCGACGGCGTGGATGGCTGGGTGTCGCTGGAGGTCTCGCCGCTGCTCGCCTACGACACACAGGCGACCATCGAGGCCGCCAAGACGCTGCACGCGCGAGCCGCACGACCCAACCTGCTGATCAAGATTCCCGGTACCGCAGAGGGCCTGCCCGCGATCACCGAGTGCGTCGCGTCCGGCGTACCGGTGAACGTCACGCTGCTGTTCTCGCCCGAGCAGTACGAGGCGGCCGCGGACGCCTACCTGACCGGCGTCGAACGCCGACTCGAGCAGCAGCTCGATCCCGCGGTCGGGTCGGTCGCCTCGGTCTTCATGTCCCGCTGGGACGCCGCCGTCGCCACCCGCGTGCCCGAGGAGCTGAAGGAGCAGCTCGGCCTCGCGGTCGGCCTCGCCACCTACCGGGCGTACCGCCGGCTCATGGACTCCGACCGGGTGCAGCGCGTGCAGAACTCCGGCGGGCGCGTCCAACGGCTGCTGTGGGCCAGCACCAGGACCAAGGACCCCGCGGCCTCCGACACGCTCTACGTGCACGGGCTCGCCGCCCCGTTCACGATCAACACCATGCCCGACGTGACGTTGCAGGCGTTCTACGACCACGGCGAGGTCGGGGAGCCGATGGCCGCCGACGGCGACGACTGCGACGCGATGCTGGCCCGCTTCGGCGACGCCGGCGTCGACGTGGCCGAACTCGCCGCAAAGCTGCAGGCCGACGGAGCGAAGTCGTTCGTCGCCGCCTGGAACGACCTGATCGAACGGATCTCCACACAGCGCGCCGCGGTCACCTGATGCGTGGACAACCCGCCGAGGAAAACGAACTCCGGACCACGACGACCCGGTTATCACACTGGAGGACGGTTCGATGACGGCCATACCCCTGCGGGAGCGCCCTTCGTGGAAGGCGCTGGAAAGCCACTACGCCGAGTTGGGCGAACGGCACCTGCGGGACCTGTTCGCTGAGGACCCGCAACGCGGGGACCGGCTGTGCGCCGAGGCTGCCGGGCTGTACCTCGACTACTCGAAGAATCGCATCACCGACGCGACACTCCAGCTACTGATCCGGCTTGCCCAGGAGTGCCAGCTGGAACAACGCCGGGACATGATGTTCGTCGGCAAGCCGATCAACACCTCCGAGCACCGCTCCGTGCTGCACGTGGCGCTACGGATGCCGAAGGAACGTTCCCTCGTCATCGACGGCGTCGATGTGGTCGCCCGGGTCCATGAGGTACTCGACCGGATGGCGGGCTTCGTACAGCGGGTCCGTTCCGGCCAATGGAAGGGCCACACCGGCAAACCGATCCGTAACATCATCAATGTCGGCATCGGCGGCTCCGACCTCGGCCCGGTGATGGCCTATGAGGCGCTGCGCCACTACACCCGGCGGGACCTGACATTCCGATTCGTGTCTAACGTCGACTCCACCGACTTCTTTGAAGCCACCCGCGACCTGTCCGCGGACGAGACCCTGTTCATCATCTCGTCCAAGACCTTCGGCACCCTGGAGACGCTCACCAACGCGCACTCCGCGCGCGACTGGGTGGTCAGCCAACTCGGCGACGAGGCCGCGATCGCAAAACACTTCGTCGCGGTATCCACCAACGCCGACCGGGTCGCGAAGTTCGGCATCGACACCGCGAACATGTTCGGGTTCTGGGACTGGGTGGGCGGCCGGTACTCGATGGACTCCGCCATCGGTCTGTCCATTATGCTGGCGATCGGCCCGGCGCACTTCGCCGAGATGCTGGCCGGGTTCCACGAGATGGACGAGCACTTCCGCACCACCCCGCTTGCGGCGAACCTTCCGGCACTGATGGGCCTGCTCACCGTGTGGTACGTGAACTTCTTCGGCGCGCAGAGCGTCGGTGTGATGCCGTACGAGCAGTACCTGAAACGGTTCCCGGCGTACCTGCAGCAGCTCACCATGGAGTCCAACGGCAAACACGTCACTCGCGACGGGAATCGAGTCGACTACGACACCGGCCCGGTGTACTGGGGAGAGCCCGGCACGAACGGCCAGCACAGCTTCTACCAACTGATCCACCAGGGCACCCGACTCATCCCGGTCGACCTGATCGGATTCGGCAAGACCCTCAACCCGCTGGGCGACCACCACGACATCCTGTCCTCCAACGTGTTCGCCCAGGCTCAGGCGCTGGCGTTCGGCAAGACCGAAGAACAGGTACGGGCCGAGGGCAGCGCACCGGACGTGGTGCCCCACCGGGTGATGGAGGGCAACCGGCCCACCAACGTGCTCCTGGCCGAGGAACTCACTCCCCGGCTGCTCGGCGCGATGGTCGCACTCTACGAACACAGCGTGTTCACGCAGGGGACAATTTGGGGAGTCGACTCCTTCGACCAGTGGGGGGTCGAGCTCGGCAAGGCACTCGCCCTGCAGATCGTTCCCGAACTGACCAGCGACATCGAACCCGAACTCGGCCACGACTCGTCCACCAACGCGCTGATCCGCCGGTACCGCAGTCTGAAGAGCTGAGCGTGAGGCGCCGCTTGAGGGGGAATCGCAATGACGACGCAGACACCCATGCAGGTCGGCATGGTCGGCCTGGGGCGGATGGGCGCAAACCTGGTCCGCCGACTCATACAGGACGGCCACCGGTGCGTCGGGTACGCCCTCACTGAGAGCACCGTGCAGCAGCTCTCCAACGAGGGCATGACCGGCGCGACCTCGCTCGCGGATCTGGTGGCCAAACTCGACAGGCCGCGCGCGGTCTGGCTGATGGTGCCGGCCGCGGCCGTGCAGTCCACGCTTGACCAGCTGATCACGCTGCTCGACCCGGACGACGTGGTGATCGACGGCGGCAACTCGTACTACCGCGACGACATCACTCGCGCCCGGCAGCTCGCCGAGCACCGGATCCACTATCTGGACTGCGGTACGTCGGGCGGGGTGTGGGGTCTGGAACGCGGCTACTGCCTGATGATCGGCGGCGAGGAGGCGCCGGTCAGGCGGCTCGACCCGATCTTCAAAACCATCGCCCCGGGCCGTGGCAGCGCGGAGCTCACGCCGAACCGGACCCGTGACGGGACCGCCCCCGAGGGGTACCTGCACTGCGGTCCCAGCGGCGCCGGTCACTTCGTGAAGATGGTCCACAACGGCGTCGAGTACGGGATGATGGCCGCCATCGGCGAGGGCCTTTCGATCGTCAGGCACGCGAACGCGGGCAAGACCACCCGTCTCGCCGACGCCGAGACCGCGCCGCTGCGCGACCCGGAGGCCTACCAGTACGACATCGACATCGCCGAGGTCGCCGAGCTGTGGCGGCGTGGGTCCGTCGTCGGATCGTGGCTGGTCGACCTCACCGCCGACGCACTGGCCCGCTCACCCGAGCTGGACGACTTCACTGGGCGGGTGTCGGACTCCGGCGAGGGCCGCTGGACCGTCCAGGCCGCGATCGACGAGAGCGTGCCCGCTCCGGTCATCACCACGGCGCTCGTCGAGCGGTTCGAGTCACGCGGGCTCGGCGAGTTCACCGACAAGGTGCTTTCCGCGATGCGCAGCGAGTTCGGCGGCCACGCGGAAAAGCACGGCTGACGAGAGTCCGACGTGCGGGAAGTTGGGCATGGCGTCCGCGGCCCAGGGCAGATGAGGACTATCCACGGGTTAGTGGTCGTCCATCATCGCCGGACCCGGGCGCCCGCCGACCCGCGACCGGGCGACGGCGGTCAGACCGAGACGTTCGTCGCCGGGCAGATGAGCGACGTCATGCCGCCCGGCTGCGCGCCAGCTCGGGCGGCGAAACGCGACGGTTTACCTGGCCGTATGGACCGGCAGCCCGGCTCGTCAGCCTAGGGCGCGGTCGAGGTTGAACGCGGCGCTGATCAGCGCGAAGTGGGTGAAGGCCTGCGGGAAGTTGCCCTGCTGTTCGCCGGTGCGGCTGATCTGCTCGGCGTACAGGCCCAGATGGTTGGCGTAGGCGAGCATCTTCTCGAAGGCCGGCCGTGCCTCGTCGAGTCGCCCCCGGCGCGGGTGAGCGCCTCGGCGTACCAGAACGAGCAGATCGAGAAGGTGCCCTCCTCCCCACGCAAGCCGTCCGGGCTGGCGAGGGGGTCGTAGCGGTAGACCAGCGAGTCCGAGACCAGCTCTGCGGCGAGCGCGTCGAGGGTGGCCAGCCATTTCGCGTCAGTCGGGGCGATGAACTTGGTCAGGGGCATCATCAGGAGCGCGGCATCGAGGACGTCGTTGTCCTCCTGTTGAACGAACGCCCGCCGGGTGGGCGACCAGCCGCGACGCATGATATGCCGATAGATCGCAATGTGGGATGTTGGCAGGCAGGCCGCGATGGCTTGCCATTCGCATGGCCCGTTCGATCGCGACCCAGCACATCAGCCTCGAGTACAGGAAGTTCTTGCGGCCGCCGCGGGTTTCCCAGATGCCTTCGTCAGGTTGGTCCCAGTGGTCGCAAACCCAGTCCATCAGAGCGGAGACCGCTTCCCAGTGGTCGCTGGAGATCGGCTGTCCCCACTTGTCGTAGAGGTAGACCGAGTCGATCAGCGCTCCGTAGATGTCGAGCTGGAGTTGGTCGGCGGCGGCGTTTCCGATGCGTACCGGGGCGGCGCCGCGGTATCCGTCCAGGTTCGGCAGTTCGCGTTCGGGCAGGTCGATTCGCTCATCGATACCCTACATGATCTGCAGCGGCCCTTCCGCGCCGTCGCCGCGTAGGCCGACGCGCCCGAGCAGGAACCTCATGAAGGGTTCGGCTTCGCGGGTAAAGCCCAGCCGCAGCAACGCGTAGACGCTAGACGCAGAAGGCGGCGTCGCGGATCCACACATACCGGTAGTCCCAGTTGCGCTCGCCGCCGATCCGCTCGGGCAGGCTGGTCGTCGGTGCGGCCACGATCGCGCCGGTCGGGCGCGTAGCTGAGCAGTTTGAGGGTCAATGCCGAGCGGTGCACCGTCTCGCGCCACCGGCCGCGGTAGCGGGAGGCGGACAGCCACCGTCGCCAGAACGCCACCGTTGCGGCGAACTCGTGGTCGGCCTCGGCGTGAACACACCCGCGGGGCGCGATGTCGTCGCCTACCCGGTCGAGCGCGAACACTGCAGACTCGCCCTCGAGGAGCTTGAACGACGCGGTCGCGTCCTGGGCGTCGTGTTCGACCGGCACCGTGGCGGTCGCGGGCCGCCGCCGTCGCAGACGGCTGGCTGTACGCCGTCGGCGACCTCGACGGCCGCAACCTGCTCACCCATATGGGCAAGTATCAGGCCCGGGTGTGCGGCGACGTGATCGCCGCCCGCGCCAAAGGCGAACCCGACGACGCGCCGGGGGTGCGCGACTCCGCCGACGATCGGGGCGCCCCCAGGTCGTGCGGCAGCCGGCGGCCAGCGCGGTGGGGTAGGCCCGTGCGGTGGTACTTGGTGGTGGTGAGCTCGTCGCCATTCGTCTACGGCCGGTCGGCGTTGGTGCCAGGATCGGGGCATGGACCAGGAGCAAGGGTCAAAGATCGGGTACGGCCGTGGTTTCCTCGCCGCGCTGGACCAGAGTGGTGGCAGCACCCCGAAGGCGCTGGCGCAGTACGGGGTGCCGGAGTCGGGCTACGCGACCGAGGACGAGATGTTCGACCACATGCACGCTTTCCGGTCGCGGATCATCACCGCGCCGGCCTTCAACGGCGACCGGATCCTCGGCGCGATCCTGTTCGAGCAGACCATGGACCGCGACGTGGCCGGCACGGCCACCCCCGCCTACCTGTGGGACCGGAAACAGGTCGTACCGTTCGTCAAGGTGGACGAGGGACTCGCCGACGAGACGGATGGCGTACGGCTGATGAAGCCGTTCACCAAGCTGGACGACGTGCTTGCGCGGGCCAACCGCCGCCGCGTGTTCGGCACCAAGATGCGCTCGTTCATCGCCAGGTCCAACTCGGCGGGTGTCGCCGCCGTGCTCGATCAACAGTTCGCCTACGCCGAGCGGATCCTCGACGCCGACCTCATGCCGATCATCGAGCCTGAGGTCGACATCCACAGCGACGAGAAGCAGTCGGCCGAGGAACTGCTGCGGCAGGGCATCCTCGACCGCCTGTCGGCACTGCCGGACGGGCGACAGGTGATGCTTAAGCTGTCCATTCCGACGCAGGACGACTTCTACGCCGAGCTGATCGAGCACCCGAAGATCCTGCGGGTGGTCGCCCTGTCCGGCGGCTACTCCCAGCACGATGCCGACGCCCGGCTGGCTCGCAACCACGGCCTGATCGCCAGCTTCTCGCGAGCGCTGACGGAGGGTCTTCGGTACCAGCAAACCGACGACGAGTTCAACCGGACGCTCGACACCTCCATCGCCGCCATCGACCGCGCCTCGACCACATGAGGGACCGGGACCGACCCGCGTAGCCGGCCACCTCACCGATCGTGCACGATCGGGCGCACGCTCACGGCAAAGCGAGCGCGCGGGCGATCAGCGCATGCCACTGTCCGCGCAAGCCTGCCGGAGCCTGTACCGTTCGAAAACGCGGCTTGGCTACGCTGCCTGGGCATACTCGTTGACGAGTCCATTGAGAACTTTCCGGCGACGGATCCGGACCGTGGCGAGATCAGTAACCGGCGCCTCCAAGGACTCGATAGCTGGAGGGCAAATGCCCCGCCGTTGAGCTGGACGACCGCCGGATCTCCGAACTGCTGGTGCGCGGCCGAGGAGGCCGCAGCCACCGTGTCGTGGTCGTCGCTCACGCCGACAATTTTTGCGATGTCCTCGGTGAGGTCGTCGTAGTCGTTCATCACGGTCGGCCGGAACTGTACGGTCCACGCTTCGCGGTCCACGTGCGGCCCATGCAGGTCGCGGCGATCGGGTGCTCAGGTGCAGCGGCTCGATCAGCACGGACATGCCGCGTGGCGGCCGGCCACTGGTGATCGCGACCAGGATGCCGGCGGCGTGCAACGCGCGTACTGCTTCGATGGCACGGTGGGTGAGCACCTTGTCGCGGGTCACCAGGGTTCCGTCGACGTCGGCGAGCATCAGGCGGATGGGCGGTGTGGTCATGGGCTGTCCGGCAGGTACCAGTGGTGCGGCGCGATGAGCCGGTCGATGGAGTCCGGGCCCCACGATCCCGGCGCGTACGCCTCTACGGGTGGTGGACTGTCCAGCAGCGGCGCGGACACCTCCCAGAGCCGCTCGATGCCGTCGGCGCGGGTGAACAGCGACTGGTCGCCCAGCAGGGCTTCGAGGATGAGTCGCTCGTACCCCGCCAGCGCGTACTGCGTGCAGAACGAGTCGGCGTACCGGAACGTCATGGTCGCCTCGCCGAGTCGCAGGGCGGCGCCGGGCTCCTTGGCCTGGAAACGGGCCGCGATCCAGCCCGGGTCGTCGAACTCGATCACCAGCTTGTTGCTGGGCGTCGCATCGCGCGTATCCCGATCCAGCGGGAACATCCGCAGGGGCGGCTCCTTGAACCCGAGCGTGACCACTTGTCGCTTCTGCCGGAGCGCCTTGCCGGAGCGCAGGTAGAACGGCACCCCTGACCAGCGCCAGTTGTCCACCTCGACGCGCGCGGCGAGAAACGTCTCGGTCTGCGACTGCGGGTCGACGCCGGGCTCGTCGCGGTAGCCGCGGAACTGGCCGCGTACTACCCGGTCGGGGTCCAGCAGTGGCATCGCCTCGAAGACCTTGGTCGTCTCGTCGCGCAGGTGCTTGGCCGTCAGTGACGTGGGCGGCTCCATCGCCACGAACCCCAGCACCTGGAACAGGTGGGTGACGATCATGTCGCGGAACGTGCCGGTCTGTTCGAAGAACGCGGCCCGGCCCTCGATCCCGAGCGTTTCCGGCACATCGATCTGTACATAGCTGATGTGGTCGCGGTTCCAGATCGGTTCGAACAGCCCGTTGGCGAACCGCAGGGCGAGGATGTTGTCGACCGACTCCTTGCCGAGGAAATGGTCGATGCGGAACACCTGGGACTCGTCGAAGGTGGCGTGGATGGTGTCGTTGAGCGCACGTGCCGACGCCAGATCCGTGCCGAACGGCTTCTCGACGATGATCCGGGCGTTTTTGGCGAGATCCGTCTCGGCGAGCATGCCGATCGTGGGCGCGAAGGCGGTCGGCGGCACGGCCAGGTGATACAAACGGCGCGGGTGACCGCCGAGCGCCTTCTCGGCCGCGTCCACCGCGTCGAGCAGCGGTTGCGGCTGCGCCGGCGTCGCGGCGCCGTAGGACAGCGAGTCGGCGAACGCACGCCACTCCTCGTCGGTCGGCTCCACCTTCCCGAACTCGACCACAGCGCGCCTGGCGCGCTCGCGGAACTCGTCGTCGGTCAGCGTGGACCTCGCCGAGCCGACGATGCGATACCTGGTCGGCAGCAGGCCCGCCTTTGCCAGGCGGAACAGCCCGGGGAGTAACTCGCGTCCGGCGAGATCCCCCGTGGCGCCGAACAGCACGATCACGTGATCGTCGCAGGGCGAGCCGTTACCCTCCCACCGCGGCGTAACGGATTCCCTGGTACCGGAGCCGGGCGCTCCGTGCCGAACGCTCATGATTTCTGGTCACTCCAACCGTTCCAGGTGTTACCTGTGTCACCTGGCCGGTACCCGGCTCGGCGGGTAGTACACCGAACACGCGCGACTCGTGGCCGCATCGGGAGACCATGTAGCTGTGAGCATCGAGCGAGAGAAGCAGGCCGCGGCCGAGGCGGCCGCCGAGTATGTGGTCGACGGTATGACGGTCGGCCTTGGTATCGGTTCGACCGTGACGTACCCTGCTGCCGGTACTTGCCCGTCGTCGGCATGCGATCCGGTGCGTCGCGTCGTCACCCCGTACCGAACATGCCGCCCGCGAGTTGGGCCTGTCCGTACAGCCCTTCAGCACGATCAGCCAGCTCGATGTGACCATCGACGGCGCCGACCAGATCGCCCCCGATGGTTGGCTGATCAAGGGTGGGGGCGCGGCGCATACCCGGGAAAAGATCGTCGCCGCCGCGGCCAGCCAGTTCGTGGTCATCGCGGACTCCACCAAGCCGGTCGGGGCGCTGCGTGCGCCGATACCGCTGGAGTTGCTCGCATTCGGCCTGTCCGCCACGCTGCGCCGGCTGCATCCGGTGGCGCTGCGGGACCTGCCGAGGAGCCCGGACGGCGGCGTCATCGCCGACTACCAGGGCCGGTGGGCGATCCGGCCGGGCTTGCGGCTCGCCTGTCTGCGACCCCGGGGCTGGTAGACCATGGCTTGTTTCCGCCCGAACTGGTGACGGTTGTCCTGATCGGGCACGACGATGAGGTCGAGCGCCGCGTGCTGCGGAGCGCAGCCCGCTGAGCGTGGCCGCGGGCCCGAGCCGATCGGCTCAGACGGACGCCGCGCCGTCGGCAAGTACCAGCGAATGTGGGGCCTGGACCCGCCCCGCCGGTATCGACCGGTCACAGGCGAGGAGCTTGGCCAGCGGCGCCTTCTTGTCGGCGCCGGTGACCAGCCAGAGGATCTGGTCGGCGCGGGCGAGAGCCGGATAGGTGAGCGTCATACGGTGGCGGCCCTGGTACGTCCCGGTGATCGCGGCGAGGTGATCGGTCACGTCCAGCACCGGATCGCCGGGTACCAGGGAGGCGGTGTGCCCATCTGGGCCGAGGCCGAGATGAACCAGATCGAAGCGCTTCGGCAGCCGAGCACCATATCGCGCCGCGGCGCCGGTTGGGTCGGGGTCGCTGACCGGCATCTCGATCACCTCGGCCGACGCCTCGCCGAGGCTCTCCCGCAGGTGCCTGAGATTGCGGTCGGGGTCCCCGGCCGGCGCGATGCGCTCATCCACCTGGTACAGCACCACCCGTTCCCATGGCATGTCCTCCTCGGCGAGCCGGCCGAACATCGCCCACGGGGTATGCCCGCCGCTCACGGCGAAGGTGAACCGGCCGTGCCTGGTCACGGCCGCCCGCGCCCGCTCTGCCACGTACCCCGCCGCGCTGCGGGCCACCGCCTCCGGGGTCGGCAGGATCTCGATCTCGTGGCGCATCGTCGTCAGCCCTGCCTTT
Organism: Dactylosporangium sp. McL0621; assembly: GCF_049995355.1. NCBI lineage: Bacteria > Bacillati > Actinomycetota > Actinomycetes > Micromonosporales > Micromonosporaceae > Dactylosporangium > Dactylosporangium sp. McL0621. Next base: position 4,583,006 of record NZ_CP188259.1, on the reverse strand, counting down.
CCATCGGCCTCTGCGTTGCCATCATGGTTTCCTCCAAGCGGCATCCGACGGGTCCGGCACATGTTCCGGTTCCCCATTCGAACCGGATCTACCGGTAACCACAGAACCATCAAGTCACGTGGGCATCCGTTCAGCCTGGTTGCCGCCTGATCATCACAGGTAGCGTGAGATAGGTGCTCAGCCTGCCCACAGGCGTCCGCGCATGCCTGCTCGATCTCGACGGCGTCCTGACCCCGACGGCGGCGGCGTGGAAGGAGACCGTCGACCAGTTCCTGCGGCGGCGTGCGCAGCGCGGCGGGGAGGCGTTCAGGCCGTTCGACCCGGTATCGGATTATGACGAGTAGGTGGACGGCAAGCCCCGCGGGGACGGCACGCGATCGTTCCTGGCTTCCCGCCGCATTGCCCTGTCGGAGGGCCAACCGGATGACCCGCCCACCGGGAATCGATCCACGGGCTGAGCATGCGCAAGGATGCGGCGTTCTCGCGGCGGCTATGCAGCGGGGCCACGCCATTCGAGGGATCGGTGCGCTATCTGCGGCCGGCGCGCGACGCCGGGCTGCGGCGCACGATGGTGTCGTCGAGCAAGCACTACGCAGAGATCCTGGCGGCTGCCGGCATCGACGACCTCGTCGGGGTCGGGGTCGTCGCCGAGCGGGAGGGGCTGTGCGGCAAGCCGGCCCCCCGACACGTCCCTGTGCGCGGCCCGCGTGCTCGGGGTCGAGCCGGAAGCGGCGGCGGTGTTCGAGGACGCGCTGGCCGGCCGTCGCCGCCGGCCGGACCGGCGGGGTCGGGTACGTCGTGCGTGTCGACCGAGCGAGCCAGGCCGACGAGCTACGTCGTGCCCACGGTGCCGACACCGTGATGCAGGATCTCGCCGAACTGTTGGACCGACCTGAATCGGAGACGAGCGATGATCACACATACGGCGTTTCCGCCCGAGCCGTGGAACATCCGCGAAACCAGTCTTGACCTGGAGGTGCTGGCGCAGTCGGAATCGGTGTTCGCGCTGTCCAACGGCCATGTCGGGCTGCGCGGCAACCTCGATGAGGGCGAGCCGCACGGGCTTCCGGGGACCTATTTGAACTCGGTGTTCGAGTTCCGGCCTCTGCCGTACGCCGAGGCCGGCTACGGCTTTCCCGAAACAGGCCAAACCGTCATCGACGTCACCAACGGCAAGCCGATCCGGCTGCTGGTCGAGGATGAACCGTTCGACGTGCGTTACGGCGAGCTGCGCTCGCACGAGCGGGTGCTGTCGCTGCGCGACGGGGTGCTGCGGAGAACCGCGGACTGGGTCTCTCCGGCGGGTCACCGCATGCAGATCTCCTCGGCCCGGCTAGTGTCGTTCACCCAGCGAGCGACCGCCGCGATCGCGTACGAGGTGCGGCCGGTCGACGGGCCGCTGCACATCGTGCTGCAGTCCGAGCTCGTGGCCAACGAGCAGTTGCCGGCGATGTCGGCCGACCCGCGGGCGGCGGCCGCCCTCGAGGCGCCGCTGCGATCGGAGCAGCACAGCTCGCACGACGCGCACGCACGACTGGTGCACAGCACCCGGGCCAGCGGGCGCCGGGTCGGCGCGGCGATGGACCACGTGGTGGAGTGCCCGGCGGACGTGAGGACGGGTATCGAGTGCTGGCCGGACACCGCCCGGTTGACGCTCACCGCCCGGCTGGCGCAAGGGCAGCCGCTGCGGGTGGTGAAGTTCCTGGCATACGGCTGGTCCAGTCTGCGGTCGGTCCCGGCGATCTCGGCCCAGGTGGAGGCGGCGCTGACGCTGGCGCAGGAGAGCGGCTGGGAGGGCCTGCTGGCCGAGCAGCGGCAGTACCTCGACGACTACTGGGCCCGCGCCGACGTCGACCTCGACGGTGACGCGGAGGTACAGCAGGCCGTCCGGTTCGCCCTGTTCCAGGTCCTGCAGGCCAGCGCCCGGGCCGAGCGCCGGCCGATCCCCGCCAAGGGGCTGACCGGTCCCGGCTATGACGGGCACGCGTTCTGGGACACCGAGTCGTACGTGCTGCCGACGTTGACCTACACCACCCCCCACGCCGCCGCCGACGCGCTGCGATGGCGGCACCTGACGATACCCGCCGCCCGGCAGCAGGCCCGGCAGCTGACACTCGAGGGAGCGGCCTTCGCGTGGCGCACGATCAACGGCGACGAAAGCTCCGGCTACTGGCCGGCCGGCACGGCCGCGCTCCACATCAACGCCGACATCGCCGACGCGGCGATCCGGCTGGTGCAGGCGACCGGCGACGAGGCGTTCGAGCGGGAGGCCGGATTGCCGCTGCTCGTGGAGACCGCCCGGCTGTGGGCCTCGCTCGGCTGCCACCACCCCGACGGCGCTTTCCGGATCGACGGGGTCACCGGCCCCGACGAGTACAGCGCCCTGGCCAACAACAACGTCTACACGAATCTGATGGCGCAGCGGAACCTGCGTGGCGCGGCCGAGGCCGCGAAGCGCCACCCGGACGAGGCGGCCGGTCTGCGGGTGAGCGACGACGAGATCGCCGCCTGGACCCGCGCCGCCGACGCGATGTTCGTGCCCTACGACGACAAGCACGGCGTACATCCACAGGCGGAGCAGTTCACCGACCTCCCGGTGTGGGACTTCGCCAACACCGGCCCCGACCAGTACCCGCTGCTGCTGCACTTCCCATACCTGCAGCTGTACCGCAAGCAGGTGGTCAAGCAGGCCGACCTGGTGATGGCGCTGTACAAGCGCGGCGACGCGTTCACCGCCGACGAGAAGGCCCGCGACTTCGCATACTACGAGCCGCTGACCGTCCGCGACTCGTCGCTGTCGGCCAGCATCCAGGCGGTGATCGCCGCCGAGGTCGGCCATCTCGATCTCGCCTACGACTACCTGGGCGAAGCCGCCCGGATGGACCTTGACGACCTCGAACACAACACGCGCGATGGGCTGCACATCGCATCGCTGGCCGGCGCCTGGATCGCGCTCGTGGCCGGCTTCGGCGGCATGCGCGACAGCGGTGGGTCGCTGACGTTCGCGCCGCGCCTGCCCGGGCCGCTTGCCCGGCTCACCTTCAGCGTGCTGTGGCACGGGCAGCGGCTGTGCGTGAACGTCACCCGCACCGAGGCGACGTACTCGCTGGAGGGTGGCGACCCGGTCGAGCTGGCACACCACGGTGAGACCTTCCGGTTGACGGCCGGCCAGCCGGTCACACAGCCGATCCCATCGGCCGAACCCGGTCCACGACCGAGCCAAGCGCCCGGGCGTGAACCCGTCCGACGCCGGCCCGGCCGCGCGTAGAGAGAGAGGAGCACACCACGGGCGACCGACCGCATCGTTCGTTGAAGCCGGCGCGCCGATGCCCCATGCGATTCATGACAGGTCACGCAGGAGTTCGGTGTCGGTGGTGGCGCTACGCCGTACGACCGACACCTGGCCTCGCTGTTCGAACACGACGAACCGTATCGAGGCGAGGTCGTCGACGCCGTGCTCGCGCAACAGGCCGTACAGGTCCCGGCGGGTCAGGCCGCTGCGGCGAAGCTCGTCGTCGAGTACCTTGCCGTCGGCGACCAGCAGCCGCGGCGGGTGGTCGATCAGCTTGGCGAACAGCGGCCGGTAGCGCAGCCGGGCGGTGATCCGGTGGGCGAGCAGGATCGTGATCAGGGTCGCCGCGCCGGCCAGGTAGCCGGCGTCGTGCGCGTTGGGCACCCGGCCGACGACAGCTCCGGCGGCGACGGCCGCGATGAAGTCGAACGCCGACATCTCGGCCAGGGTCCGGCGTTCACCGATGCGGAAACAGGCCACGGCGGTGGCGTAGAGCAGCAGGGCCTTCACCGCGACCCACCACACGTCGTGGGCAGATCCGAACACTATCGACACGGCCGTCGCTACCCGATCCGAGCCCGGGACAAACGCCGCACGGGAGACTGCAGATAGCTCGGCTGGCCGAGGACGACGGATCCGGCGGGCAGGGCGGTGATCCTGTCGCGAATGCTCGCGCAGATCCGGTCGTGGTCCGGGTCGCTCTTGGCGATGAGTCGTGGTCGGGACCAGCGGGCCTGTTCACGGATGCGCCGGTGCACGGTGCGCAGGCTCAGGGGTGGACGTCCCAGGGGCCGCCAGATCCGGGCGGTGGTCCACGCCTTCGGGTGAGCAGCAGCTGGCGGATCCGTTCGGTGAGTCCTGTGCTGTCAAGCCGGTGCCGGCCGGGAGCGGGGTCGGTCTAGTAGCCCAGCTAGGCCCTCGATATCGCGCCGGGCGATCCATCGCCGCGCGGTACGGGGGTCGTAGTGCAGCTGGTCGGCGATCTCGCCGGCGATCATCGCGCTCGCGGACAGCAAGGAGATTGCCGCGGGCGGCGACCCGCCGTTGCCGGTGAAAGGCGTTGACGAGCTGGTCGTGCTGCTCGCCGGACACGTTGGCGTACACGTGCGCAGGGCGCATGCTGGCGTCGGCCTCGTCGTGGTCTGGTTCTTGGTGTGGTAGCCGAATCCAAACCCCGACGAGGTCAACTCATTGCGACGCCTACCAACCCGGGCGAGTTACGGACACAACTTTCGGTCAGGCGCTAGTGGGCCGCCACAGCGACCTTCTGGGGTCCGGCGTGCAGTGCGATCCGCTGGAAGACCTCGGCCTGGGTCGGGTAGCAGTGGACGGTGTCGGCCAGCGCCGCCATGGGCAGCTGGTTCGTGATTGCCAGCGTGAGCTCGCTGATCATCTCGCCGGCGTGCGCGGCCACGAGCGTCGCTCCGGCGATCGTGCCGCTGTCGCTGCGCGTGTAGATCACCCCGAATCCCTCCTCCTCGCCGTCGATGAACGCCCGCTCCACCTTGGCCAGGTCGAGCCGGTACGCGTCGACGGCGACACCCTCGTCGCGGGCCCGGCGCGGGGTCAGGCCCACCTCGGCCACCTCGGGATCGGTGTAGGTGCAGTGGGGAATGACGAGCTCCCGGGCCGGGCGGTGTGCTCCGTCCAGCGCGTTCGCGATCGAGAGTCGCGCTGTCGCAATGGCCGCGTGCGTGTACTTCTCCGGGAAGGTCGCATCACCGGCGGCGTAGATGTCGGGGTTGCTGGTGCGCAGGTATGCATCGACCTCCACGCCGTCTCTGGCGACGTGTACCCCGGCCGCGTCCAGGTCCAGGTGCTCCACGTTCGCCTTGCGGCCGGTGCCGAGCAGCAGCGCATCGTAGGGCAGCTCGCGTGTCTCGTCGGCGCCCTGCACCAGCAAACGGCCGGCGCCCGCCCGGACCGCCTTGAGTCCCAGATGGACCCTTATCCCCTCCTGCTCGAACCGGCGACGGATGAGCTCACTGACCTCCGGCTCATCATGGGCCAGCAGGGTCCCGGGGTGGCTGACCAGGTCGACCTCGCTGCCGAGCCGGCGGAAGGCCTGAGCCAGCTCGCATCCCAGGGGGCCGCTGCCGATGACGACCAGCCTGGCCGGCAGCTCGGTCAGGGAGAAGACGGTCTCGTTGGTCAGGTAGTCGCCGGCCCGCAGCCCCTCGATGGGGGGCACCACGGGGTCCGATCCGGTGGCGATCACGGCCTTGCGAAATCGCAGCATCCGGCCCTCGACCTCCACGGCGTTCGGCGCGGTGAAGCGCGTGTGCCCGAGGTAGACCTCGACCCCCGCCTGCTCGGCGACCTCGACCGCATCGCCGGAGCTGCTCAGGGAACGCATCCGGCGGACCCGATCCATGACCGTGCCGAAATCGGTTCGGGGTGGGGCGTCGAGGCGAAATCCGAACTCGGCCCCGCGGCTCGCATCGTGTACCGCGCGTGCGCAGCGAATCAGGGCCTTGCTCGGCGTACAGCCGAAATTGACACAGGTACCCCCGGTCAGTCGCTGCTCAGTCATCGCGACGCGGTGCCCACCGGCAGCAGCGGTCGTGGCGGCGGTGAGACCGCCCGGCCCGCCGCCGAGCACCACCAGGTCGTAGTCACCACCTTCGCGGTTGACCCAGTCGGGTGGGTGGCCCTGGCGGATTGTCCGCCGGTTGAAAACGTCGTCGGGGTACAGCTCGATAGTCGTCATGGCGCAGTCTCCGTTCGCCGAGCGTTGCCGTTGCGCACGCCTGTCAGGCGGGCTGTCGCACCGCCGTCCCAAGGCGATTGTCGATCAGGTACCGCCAGTGCCCGTCCGCGCCGCAGCACGCGACATCGCTTGCCGTGCCTTCGACATGCGCGTGCTTGCCGTCGGGACCTGTGCCATCAATTGACCAGTCCACGACGATCTCGGCGATATCGCCGGCGACGAACACGTGGCGCGCCTTCGCCTCCAGCGGCAGACCGAGGCTGAGATCGCGCTCGAGTTCGGCAGCGATCTCGGCGCGATCGGTGACGGTTCGCCCGTCGTCCGCGACGAGCACGGCTCCTTCGTACAAAGTCATCATTTCGCTGACCTTGCCGGAGTTGAATCGCTCAACCAGGGACGGGATGACGCCTTCGGGCCCGGTGGGGAGTGCATGGGACTCGGACATCGCGGTCTCCTGTTCGTGTTGGTTGAACTGCGATGCGTCCAACGCTATTACGCGGCGAATGGCCTGGCTGGAGGAGAATCCGCAGGTCATCATTCATTTCACGCGGTTGAAACGGGGTCCCCGAGTCCTCACGTCCGAATGCGGATGACCGTCTTCCCGTTGATCCGCTCGGTCGGGTTGAGGGCGGCGACGGCACCCTCGAGGGTTGCGATGGTGCCGATGTTCGTCCGCAGCCGTCCGTCCCGCACGCGCTGGACGATCTCGCCCAACTGGGTGCGATCGGACTCGACAACGAAGTCGACCGCGACATCCCCCGCGCCGCCGGCGGCACCCTGCCCGAGGTGTGGCGCTGATCGCTGAATGGCCACCCGACGCTCCCCGAGCCGGTCAAGTATTGGCTATCCAAGCCCGATGCCCGTACTTCGCTGAAGGCTCTGGTTCGTCTTGCGACCCTGCGGTGGCGGGTCGAACACGACTACCTCGAACTAAAGACCGGTCTCGGGATGAGGGTGTGGCGGTATTGCTACCTGCGGCCGTGACCGACAGTAGGACGTTCAGCCTTGTGTCGCGTTGTCGGTGTCGGCGAGGCCGAAGGCGGCGTCGAGGCCGGTGAGGTCGACCGGCTGGCGTAAGTGTTCGGGAACGTAGTCGACCAGTGGGCGCATCGCCGCAAGCGCAACGATGATCTCCCGGCCGACCCTCGAGGCGGGGCGCATCGCGTCTACCGACACCAGGATGCCGCGCTCGGCGTACCACGTGAGGATCGGGTGTGTCACTTGGTGGTACAACTCCAGCCGCTGCCGGATGACGTCCTCGGTGTCGTCGGCGCGGCGCTCGACGACCGCCCGCGCCAACAGCCGTCGCGTCACCTCCTTGTCGTCGGCCGCCAGATGCAGCGCAATGTTCGCGGTCATCTTCAGATCCACGCCGATCACGTACATCGCCCGGGCCTGGGCCAGCGTGCGCGGCACCCCGTCGACCACACACTCGCCGCCAGCCGACTTGGCAGCGATATACCCCTCGCGGACCAAGTCCATCACGATCTCGTCGGGTACCAGCTCCCCACGTTCGAGGTGACTCTGAACGGTCTGGCCGAGCTCCGTCTGCCGGGCGACGTGATCGCGCAGCTTCTCGCCTACCACAATGCAGGGGATGTCGAAATGAGCGGCGATCAGCGCGCCCTGCGTTCCCTTGCCCCCACCGGGGGGCGCGATCATCAGAATCCGCATAACCTCGCCTCCTCGCCCTCTTACCTCCCTCGGTTCAATCGTGCCAAGCCAGCCGCATCGGTGCCAGGCGCCACCGACACCAACCCAGTTCGCCGACTGTCGGTCCGTCGAGCACCGCTGCGGCAGCACCACGACTGCCCAACGCCGCAGCCGTCCTGACAGACAGCGACGCCGACCGCAGGTCAGGCGGCAGGATCGGTCTCAACCAGTGCGCCGAGGTCGCCGTGGGCCTGGACATCGGCGCTGACGCGCAGGTGAGACCGCTGCCCGCGGCCGGTGGACCGGTGCTGTTCGACGTCCTCACGTCGGAACGCGACGGCCTGGATGTGTCCGGCCAGCGGGGGCCTGGCGTTGGACGGTCACGACTCACCGCATGCGCGACTTGCGGCCGCGATCGGTCTGTTGTCCGGCCGCAGTTTGATCGAGACGCGGCGGAACGGGTACGAGGCGGGGCTCATCGCGGAATGGCTGCGATAGCTCAGCACGGATCTCGACCGGGCCGGCGCGGCCGCGCTCGGTGAACAGTTGCGGCAGTTGGTCATCGCTGCGCGAACCGCCGCTGCGGCCGGCGACCGGGCAGTCGAGCCGGCCGATGCCGCGCGCATCGCCGCAACGATACTCAAGGCCGTTGGCTGCGGCGCCTGACCGCTCTGGTCAGGGAGCCCGGCGCAGTCCGGACAGGCGGCGCTCCCATGCCGCGAACCCACTGCTGGACACGGCCACGCGGCGGATCGCCGGGCAGCGTCCAACGGTGTGCGGATCGTGCCGCCGGCGCCCTGGTAGCCCTTGCCGGCCAGCACCATCACGCCGTGGGCGGTGAGCGCGTCGACCAGGCCGTGGACGTGGGCCGCGGTGAGGTCGTGGACCGAGCCGGGCAACGCGGGTGAGGCCCAGACGAGCCGGCCGGCGGGGTCGGCGAGCAGTTGCACGTTGACGCCGTGGCGCTTCTGTTTGCCCGAGTAGTACGGGCGCTGGTTGGCCACGCGGTCGATCGGGATGAGGGTGCCGTCGAGGATGGCGTAGGCCAGCCGGGCCGCGCGGCGTACTGCCGCGGTGACGTCGTCGGCTTGGGCGGTGAGCAGGTGGATGCCTTCTTGGACGTAGCGCCAGGCGGTGCTGGTGCTGATGGCGAAGCCGGCGGCGAGCCGGGCGTAGGTGTCGCCGTTGCGCAGGTGGGCCAGGACCAGCAGCGCCTGGTCACCGGGCTGCAGCCGCCGCCATCGGCTGCGGCACTCGCGACGCTGCCGGCGGATCAGGTTCGCGAGCTGGTTGAGGGTGCGGGTGGACAGCGTGATCGTGGCAGGGTAGGACAGCAACGAGGCTCCTGGTCGGGGCATCGAGTCTTGGTCGACAGCTGTCTTACCGGGAGCCTCGTCTTGCCTCGTTCCCGGCCCACCACATCATCGATGACCAGCAGCGCTCTGACAGGACCAGTTGCGAAGCCGTCCAAAGCAGGCGGAGGAACATGCGCACCAGGATCGAGTTCTTACCGGCTGTCGGACCGGTTCGTGGGCCTGTGCCGAAGTTGGGAGGGCAGCCGGTATGGCTGCAAGCACCACAGTGGCCGCTCTCGCGTGACAGGGGTACCCCGATGTGGTTCATCGGGCAGTTCCCGTTGCCGGCCGACGTTGGGCGCAGCGGCGCCCTGGCGTATGTGTTCATGACTGATGCCGCACGTGGTGCCGACTACTCCGCCGAGCCCGAAGGCGGCGAGAACGCGGTAATCGTCCAGCCTGGCGGTCGGCTGCCTCAAGTCCAGCGTGCCTACCGTGACACACCCACACGGATCCGGGTCTGCTCGGACGCCGATGGCCCGACAATCGGTCCAGACCACGTCATGGTCGAGCAGCCGTCCGCGGATGCCGAGCGCGCGATGCAGTTCCTGGGGGGCCAGCCGGAGTGGCTGCACGCCGAGGAGCTACCTGCGCCCGGCTGGCGGCTGGTGGTGCAACTTGACGCGATGGTCCTGCCGTTACAGGTCAGCTTCGGCGATGCCGGCGTTGGTTATGTCTTCGTCGATCCGACTGGCATCGAAGGACGCCTCCTCTGGCAGGGCCACTGACCATGTCTCTGGCGCCCCTGACCCGCACCGTCACGATGAAAATCGCTCTTTGACGGAGATTCGGTGGTGTGGGCCGCCGGCACCCGGGAGCGCGTTGACGCGGTGATCCTGGCGACCGGGTACCGGCCGAACGTCGGCTACCTCGCCGGTATCGGCGCGCTCGACGCCGCGGGGGTGCCGCTGCATGTGGGTGGGGTGAGCCGGACGGTGGCTGGGCTGGCGTTTGTGGGGCTGGAGCGGCAGCCCAGTCTGGCTTCGGCGACGCTGCGCGGCGTGGGCCGCGACGCCGTGCACGTCCTGAACGCCCTCGCCCGAGCGGGCGCCGGGGCGCTCCAGCCGATCCGCTGACCCGGCCGGTGCGGGTTCAGCGCGCGCCTGGATGTCATTGGCGGCCAGGCGCGGGAATGCCGGCGCGGGTCAGGATACCGACGGCGCCGAGGGCGCAGGCCCCGCCGACGGCGAGGAACGCGGCGTTGTACCCGGCCGCCGCGGAGAGGGCGGCAGCGGCGAGCGGGGCGGCAGCTTTGGCGAGAGTGACCGGGGTGGCGAGGGTGCCGGCGATGGTGGCGTAGCCGGTCGTGCCATACCGGTCGGCGAGCAGCGCCGGGGAGGCGAGGGACGCCACACCGAAACCGATGCCGAACGCGACCACCCCGGCCACCGCACCGGCCCGGCTGCCGGCGAGCAGCGGCAGCGTGGCCGCCGCGGCGGCCTGGGTGGCGAACACCGCAGCCACGATCGTGGTCAGGCGGAGGCGTCGGCGGGCGCCGGTGAGCAGCAGCCGGCCGGTGACGGACAGCACGCCGAGCAGGCCGGCGACGGTGGCGGCGAAGGTGGCCGGGTGGCCCTTGCTGATCAGGAATCCGACGAGGTGGACGGTCATGGCGCTCATGGCGGCGCTGTGCGCGACGAACGCGACGGCCAGCCACCAGAACCGGCTGTCCCGGCGGGCCGCCCGGACCACCGCAGCCCGGTTGGCAGCGCTCGGCCGGTTGGCGCCGTCGGCCCGTCCAGCCGGGCGGCGCACGAGGAGGGCGTGCAGCGGTACTGCGACCGCCGCGTACAGCGCGGCGAGGACCAGCAGTGTCGTGCGCCAGCCGTGGCGGTGTTCGAGGAGTCCGGTGAGCGGCATGAAGATGGTGGAGGCGAACCCGGCCACGACGATCATCGCCAGGATCGCCCGCGGCCGCTGCTCGGCGTCGAACCACGAGACGATGACCGCGGTTGCCGCGTCGTAGAGGGCCATGGCCATGGCGACGCCGAGGCCCGCGAAGACCAGGTACAGCTGCCACACCGCCTCGACCCGAGACCAGGCCACCAGCAGCCCGGCCCCGAGGGCGGATCCGATGGTCATGAGCGCCCGGCCGCCGTGCCGGTCCAGCCACCGCCCGACCGGGATCGCTGCGGCGGCCCAGGCGAGGACGGCGACGGTCAGCGCGCCGGTGACCGCGGCGGGGCTGGTGTGCAGGTCGGCGGCGATCGGGTGCAGCAGGACGGCGAAGGCGTAATACAGGCAGCCGTACCCGACGGTCTGGGTGACGGCGAACGCGGCGACGATCCACCAGCCGTGGAAGATCGGCCGGTGGCCGCGATCCGTGGAGGTCGCGGCCACCCGCGTGTCGGTGCTCATCCGGGCGAAGGTCAGCCGCAGCAGGCGTCGCCGGTCTGCTCGCCGCCGGAGCCGGCGACGGGCAGCAGGGTCAGCGGCGCCGCGAGGAGCCCGCCGTTGATGCCCGTGGCCAGGCCTCGGCTGGCGGGCGCGGCGATCGGGGTGGGCCCGCAGCACCCGCCACCGGCGGCGTCGATGGTGGTGTCGCCCACGACCGGGTTGCTGTTGCAGACCCCGGTTTCGGGCAGGTCGAGCTGGACGTCGCGGGCGGCGGCCCAGTCGCCGGCGAGGGCGGCGACGACGGAGCGGACCTGCTCGTAGCCGGTGGCGAGCAGGAACGTCGGCGCCCGCCCGTAGCTCTTGACGCCGACGGCGTAGAACCCGGACTCGGGGTGGGCGAGCTCGTCGACGCCGTGCGGCGGGACGGTGCCGCAGGAGTGCTCATTCGGGTCGATCAGCGGCGCCAGGGCCCGGGTGGAGCCGAGGACCGGGTCCAGGTCCAGGCGCAGCTCGGCGGCGATGGCGTGGTCGGGCCGGAACCCGGTCGCCGACACGATCCGGTCCGCGGTGATCTCGCGGGTACCGTCGGACGCGGTTACCCGGCCGTTTTCGATGCCGGTCAGGGCCTGGACCGAGTAACCCGCGACGAGTTCGATGTTGCCGGCCTCGACGTGTTCGCGCAGCCGGGTGCCGATCGCCCCGCGAGCCGGCAGCGCGTCGGCGGCCTCGCCGCCGTACGTGCGCGCCGCGCTGGCCGAGCGGATCGCCCAGACCACGGACGTGCCCGGCACGTGCCCGGCGAGCTCGGCGAGGGACAGCAGGGTGTTCGCGGCGGAGTGCCCGGCGCCGACGACGAGCGTGCGCTTGCCGGCGAACCGGTCGCGGTCGGCGCCGAGCACGTCCGGCAGCGCCTGCTCGATGAAGGCAGTCACGGTGTCCTCGCCGCGGGCGGCGATGCCGGAGGCACCCAGGACGTTCGGGGTGGTCCAGGTGCCGGAGGCGTCGATGACCGCTCGGGCGAGCACGTCGCCGTCGGCGAGCCGGACGAGGAACGGCGCGGCGTCCCGGTCCGCGGTTCGCAGCCGGTCCACGCCGAGCCGGGTCACGGCCTGGACCCGGGCACCGTAGCGGACATGTGGCTTGAGCGCGGGCAGGTCGGCCAAGGGCTGCAGGTACTCGCCGGCGAGCTGCGCGCCCGTCGGCAGCACCTCGGGGTCGGGTTCGATCCAGCCCGCGTCGGCCAGCAGCCGCCGGGCGGCGGCATCGATGTTGTACCGCCACGGCGAGAACAAGCGGACGTGGCCCCACTGCCGCACGGCGGCGGCGGGCCCGTCGCCGGCCTCGAGGACGGTGAACGCGATCCCGCGCTCGGCCAGGTGCGCGGCGGCGGCCAGGCCGACCGGGCCGGCGCCGATGACGACGACCGGCAGGTCGTCGAGCTGGCTGGTCATATCAGGAGACCCTTCAGTTGCGTTGACAGAGGTCGAATCAGCGGGGCGGACTGTGCCCCGGGCCGAGCGTGAGCGGGGTGGGCTAGCTGATGTGCGGGCTGCGGCGTTCGATAAAGACCACGTCGCGCCAGCGGTTGCCCTGGCTGGTGTGGCGGCCGACGCGCTCGCGGACGCCGACGGTGCGGAACCCGGCGGCCTGGTGCGGTGCGAGGCTCGCGGTGTTCTCCGGGACCGCCCCGGACTGGATGGTCCAGACCCCGTCCGCCTCGGTCGAGGCGATCAGCACGTCGAGCAGCGCCCGGCCGACGCCGCGCCCCTGAGCGGGGTCGACGTAGACGGAGTGCTCGACCACCCCGGCGTACACCGCACGGGCCGACACCCGGGACGCCGCCACCCAGCCGAGCACCGTCTCGGCGCGGTAGGCGACGAAGCGGTGCTGGGGCAGCTTGGAGGCGTCGAACGCGGCCCAGTCCGGGGCGGCGTGCTCGAAGCTGGCGTTGCCACCGTCCATCCCCGCCTGGTAGATCGCCAGGACGGCCTCGGCGTCGTCGGCCGTCATCGGCCGGATCAGCGCCGCGGCGTGGGTGGGCGTGGTGGTCATGCGCAGCCTCCGGTCGGGTTCGGGGCCGGGCGGCCCATGACGACGTCGGCGGCGGACGGGAAGCACGCGATGCACGTCTCGTTGATCCGGTAATGGCGAGCCGTGCCGACCGCCTCCACCAGGACGAACCGGACCTCGGTGAGGATCTTCAGGTGCTGCGACACGGTCGACTGCGCCAGCCCCACGGCGGCGACGAGCTCGCCGACGCTCATCGGCCTGGCCTGCCGCGCGAGGTACTCCACGATCTGCACCCGCGACGGGTCGGCCAGGGCCCGAAACCACGACGCGTAGGTCGCCGCGGTCGCCCGGTCGAGCAGTTCGGTCACCATCCGCCAACTTCATCGTCTATCGCCGATCTACGATGAAACTGTAGCCGGGTCGGCGGTGACGAGCAACGCCGTCGCGACGACGAGCCGGGCGACCGCGGTCAGCGTGGCCGTCTCGACCCGGTCCGGCGTGTCGGCCGGGCTGTGATAGCCCGCCATCCCTGCGCCGATGCCCACCGCAGCCAGGCCGGCCGCACCGTAGCGGCGATTGTCCGACGCGACGGGGCCGGCGACCAGCGGCAGGCCGGTGTGCCGGCCGGCCTGGTCGAGCGCGGCGAGGAGCGCGTGCGCGGGCCCGCCGGCCTCGACCGCGGCGGCCTCGTTGAGGTGCCCGGCGCCGTCGACGTTGATCACGAGCGGTGCCGCGCCGGCCGCGCGTAGCTGTGCGGCGTGGTGGGCGGAGCCGAGCGCCCCGGCCTCCTCGCCGTCCAGCAGCGCCACCGACAGGCCGATGGCGTCCGGGAGGACGTCGGCGAGGATGCGGAACGCCTCCAGGATCACGGCGACGCCGCTGCCGTTGTCCGCCGCCGCCGGTTGACGTAGTCCCGGGTGGTCGCCGACGCCGTCGTAGTGCGCCGTCAGCAGCAGTTGCGGACCGCCCGCGTCGGTGCGCCACCGGCCGTGGACGTTCGTCGCGGGGACGTCGAGCCGGCGGATCGGCGTGTTGCCCGCGAGCGAGCCGGCGCCCGCCTCGGCGGCGCGCAGGACGGCCGCGTGGGTGGTGGTGTCGAGGGTGAGGATCGGCAGTGGCCCGGGGTTAGGCCCCGCGAGCATGGTGTAGTGCCAGCCGTCCGCGTCGACGCCGCGGCCGATGAGCAGGCCGAGCGCGCCATGGGCGTGGCCGTAGGCGTCGAACAGCGTCATCCCGGCCGGCACCACCAGCCACCGCCCGGCTGGATCGCCCGCCCCCGCGACGACGAGCCCGCCACGGCGGATGAGCGGCTGGTCGGCGGAGGCCAGGTGCACGGCCACTTCCCGGCCGAAGCCGAGCCGCTGCTCGGTGTCGCCGTCGGACCAACTGACGGTGGGTGGGGTGTAGACCTCGGGAACGTGCGGCACGGTGAACGCCGCTCCGGCCAGGGCTGCGACGGTCGCCGCCATCCGCTCGCCGGACACCTGCCCGAGCGCCGCATGGAGCCGGTCGAGGACCGACCCGGCGGCGAACGTCGGTGACGGCTGGGTGGGGGTGCTCATCCGCAGCAGCCCTGGCCGGCGGCGACGGCGTCGGCCTTCGCCGCGCTGCCGCAGCAGGAGGCTTCCGCGCTCGCCTCGGCCGTCGTGCCGCAGCACGGCGCGCCCGTGGCGGCCGGCTCGGGCAGGTCGAGGGTGGCGGTGGGCGGGTTGCCGCAACAGCCGCTGGTCCCGGCGACGTTCAGCGCGGCGGTCGGGTCGCCGCCGAACCCGCCGGTCGTGGTGGTGGTCTGGGGGTCGCTCATGATCATGATCCTTCCCTGAGGTGAGTCGTCGAGGTCCGTGACGTGGGCGGGGGTGTGGACGGTCAGCGCGGGCCGGTGATGGCGGTGAGGTGCGTGCGGGTGCGCTCGATCCGGGCGCTGACGCGCTGGTCAGACGTGGACACCGTGGCGCAGCCGTCGCAGAACCGGACTTCGGTCTGCCGGCTGGCACGGCGCAGTGTGCGGAACATGACTGCCTCCTGATCCGGACGCCAAACCTGTCTCGACGTCCGTCGAATCAAACAGTTGCACGCTGATTTGAGATCTGTCAACCTAGAGGCATGTCGAAACAGCCGGCGGTGCTCACCCTCACCGACCTCAACGCGGCCGAGCCGTGCTGCACCCCCATCGCCGAGCAGCGCATCCCGGCGGAGACCGCCGCGGTCCTCGCGCCGGCGTTCAAGGCCCTCGGTGACCCGGTCCGGCTGCAGCTGATGTCGATGATCGCCTCGGCCCCGGACGGGGAGATCTGCGTGTGCGACCTGACGCCGGCCTTCGGGCTGTCCGGGCCGACGATCTCGCACCACCTCAAGACGCTGCGGGAGGCGGGTCTGGTCGATGCCGACCGGCGTGGCACCTGGGTGTACTACCGAGCGCGGACCGGCGTGCTGCGCCAGCTGGCCGGTCTGCTGACGGTCGCGGAGTCCACGGTCGCATAGTCGCCGCGGCGCCCGGGGCGCTGCGATGCCCCCGGCTGGTGCCGCGCGGGCGTCTCAGACGCCGGCGTCGCGGTACCGCACCGTCGTCCGCCCATCGGGGCTCGGCGTGAGGTGGCGGTGGATGGCAGTGGTGTGCCGCACGGTGATCCCGCTGCAGGCGATCCGGATCAGGCTGGCCGCGACCGCGACGACCGCGAGCAGTGGCACCGCCGTGGCCGACCATGCCCAGACGCCGATCACGGCCGTGTCGCCGGTGACGGCGAGCGCGGCGACCGCCATGGTCGCGGCAACCGCCTGGCGGGGGCCGGCTTCGGGGATCCAGCGGATCAGCCGGCCGGTGGCGGCCAGGGTGGCGACGGCGGCTACCACGGCGACCGCGACCAATGGGATGACGGGGATGGCGGCCAGCAGCCCGGCCGGGCCGGTGCGCCAGGCGTGCGGCTGCAGCAGGAGCAGCCACGAGATGCCGACCAGCGGGCCGGTGGCGATGAACCAGGCGAGGGCGTGCCGGGCGTAGCCGGTGGCGAGTTCGGGGGCGAACGCGTCGGCGATGGCGGTCGGGCTGCCGAACTGCTCGATCCCCGCCGTGACGGCTCGGTCGGGCGGCAGCCCGGCTGCGGTGTCCTCGGCGATGGCCTGCTCCAGCCCGTCGCGCAGCTCGTCGAGGATGCCGGCCCGGCGGCGGCGCGGCCCGCGCAGCCCGGCAGCGATCTCGGCCAGGTACGTCGTGAGCCGGGCCTCGGCGGATGCCGCGGGCTGGGCGGCGTTCATGCCGTCGCCGGGCCTGGCCGCCGGGTCAGCACAGCGGTGACGGCGGCGGAGAACTGGTCCCAGACGGCGCGCTGCTCGCCGAGCGCGGCGGAACCGGTGGGGGTGAGGTGGTACGCGCGGCGGCGGCGTCCACCCACGCTGTGCCAGTCGCTGGCGATCAGCCCGGCCCGTTCCAGCCGGTGCAGCGCCGGATAGACCGTCCCGGTCGGCAGGTCCAGCGCGCCGTCACTGCCGCCGCGGAGTGTCTCGATGACGGCATAGCCGTGCTGCGGGCCGGCTTCCAGGACCGCGAGCAGCAGCGCGTCGAGATGGCCTTTGAGCAGTTCCGGTCGCATCGGCAGCACGAACGCCTGCTGACTTGCCCGGTCGCGGCGATGGCGGTCCTGGTCCAGGTCATGATCGACGCCGCCACAGCCGGAGTGGCATTCACCGCTAACCCGGTCACCGGCGACCGGGACCAGACGATCATCACCGACGTCCGTAGGCTCGGTGAGCCGCTCGTGTCCGGGGAGGCCACCGGCGAGGAATGGACCACCACCGGCATGACCGCAAGGCTGACCCGGTCTGGCCCGGACGGCGCACCGGTGCTGACCGCCGCACAGGCCCGAGCGGTCGCCGCCCTGGCCCGGCAGGTCGCCGACCGGTACGGGCAGCCGCAGGACGTCGAGTGGGCCATCGACCAGCGCGACCGGCTGTGGCTGCTGCAGGCCCGGCCGATGACCGCAGTGCCCGAGCCCGCGTCGTGGACACCGCCCGGGCCGGGGCTGTAGATGCGCAACTTCCGGCTCGGCGAATGGCTGCCCGAGGCGGTCGCCCCGCTGTTTGGCACCTGGCTGCTGCCCATGCTGGAGGGCGGCTACCTCGACCGGATGCACGCCAGCATCGGGGTCCGGGTGCCGTTCCGATACGCGCTGGTCAACGGCTGGTACTACAACGCCACCCCGATCCGGTCCCCGACGCTGCTCGCCCGCGTGCTGGGGCAGGGCCGCGTCCGGGCGGTGCAGACTCTCTACCACGCACTCTGGAACGTGGGCCGTGATCCGGCCGCGGCCGACCACGCCGTGCTCGCCACCCTGCACCGACGGTGGCGCGACGAGCAGCTGCCCCGCTACCGGCACCTGGTCGCCGCTGCCGAGGCCGAGGCCGGTACTGCCGAGCCGCATCGCGTTGCCGCGTTGGTGGAGCAACTCGGCCGGGAAGCAGGGGTCGGCCTGTGGTACCTCGCGATCGTCGGTGGGTCGGCGTGGAAGATGGAAGCTGCCTCACCCGGTTCACCCGCCGGTACCTCGCCGACGTGCTCCCCGACGCGGACGGCGGCGCCCAGCCGCTGCTGCGGGGCCTGCCCGGCGCCCGATACGGTCTGCCGCCGCACGCAGTGCAGAGCGTCGACTGGTACCATCCTCTCGCTGGCGACCTGCCCACCACCGTCTCGACCGCCGGCGAGGACCGGCACGCCGAACTGGCAGCGCAGCGGGTGGCCGCGGAGGAGCGGTGCACGGCGGCGCTGGCCGACCGCCCGATCCTGGCGGCCCGGTTCGTGCGGCTGCTGCGGGTCAATCAGCGCTACGCCGGGATCCGGGAGGCGCAGGCCCGTGAGCTCACTCTCGCTTGGCCGGTCCTGCGCGCCTGCGTGCACCGTCTCGGCCGGCACTTCACCGACATCGGCGCCATCGGTGAGCCGGACGACGTCTACTTCTGCACCTGCGATGAGCTGCACGCGGCCCTCGACGCATCGGGCGGGTCGCTGGCCACCGCCGTGGCCGAACGGCGTGCGGTGTGGCAACGGCAGCGACGGCTCGCCGCGCCGCTGACTCTCGGCCGGCCGCCACGGCTGATCGGCGACGTCATCGCCCGTGCCGTCGCCCAGGCCCGCGGCCCAGTCACCACCGGCGACGGCGTGATCGTCGGGCACCCCGCCTCCGCCGGCCGGGCGAGCGGCCCCGTCCGCATCGTCGACGGCCCGCAGGACTTCGCTGCCTTCACCGACGGCGAGGTGCTGGTCGCCAAGGCCACTGCCCCCGCGTGGACGCCGCTGTTCGGCCGGGCCGTCGCGGTCGTCACCGACGGCGGCACCCTCGCCGCCCACGCCTCCCTCATCGCCCGCGAATACGGCATCCCCGCCGTCGTCGGCGCCGGCGACGCCACCCACCAGCTCCACACAGGTCAGCTCGTCACCGTCGACGGCACCACCGGCACCGTCACCATGCACCCGGCCGACCCCGCACCCGCGCCGACCCCATGAACGTTCCCGCGCGGCCCTAACCAGCCGAGGCTATCGGTGGCCCTCGACACAACGAGAGAAGCGAATCAGAACTGGTGAGGCGATCAGATCGAGGGAGGAGAGATCAGCTCCACTGAGAACCCACACCATCCCCGGCAGGCCGCCCTTGACCACGACAGAAGAGTCAGTAATCATTGAGTCAATGACTGACGATCTTTCTTCGCTGGAGGTACGGGCCAGGGTCCACGCCGCGCTCGGCGACCCCGCCCGCCTCGCCATCGTCGACGCGCTTACCCTCGGCGACGCCTCACCCGGGGAGATCGGCCATGACCTCGGCCTGCCGACCAATCTGGTCGCGCACCACGTCAAGGTGCTGCAGGACGCCGGCCTGCTCACCCGGACCCGCTCCGAGGGCGACCGGCGCCGCGTCTATCTGCGGCTCGTGCCGGAGGTGCTCACCTCACTCGCCCCACCGCCGCTCGCGGGCGCGGAGCGGGTGGTGTTCGTGTGTACGCACAACTCGGCCCGCTCGCAGCTGGCCGCCGCACTCTGGCGCGACCGCATCGGCGGCCCCGTCGCCTCCGCCGGCACCCACCCCGCCGCTCGCGTCCACCCGCGCGCGGTCAAGGTCGCGCACCGCCACGGGCTGGCCCTCGACCCGGCCGGCACCGCACACGTCGGCGACATCGTCCGCGACGGCGACCTGGTCATCGCCGTCTGCGACAACGCCCACGAAGACCTCGCCGACCCTGACGCCCCGGTCCACCCGCGGCTGCACTGGTCGGTACCGGACCCGGTCCGAGTCGACACCGACACCGCGTTCGAGGCCGCCTACATCGACCTCGCGGACCGGATCAACCGCCTGGGGCCCGCCGTCCATCCTGCCCCACGCCGTTCCCAGTAGCACCTGGAGCCCGTCATGACCGACGCGATCGCCCACTTCTACCACCCAGCCCTCTCCGTCGATCAGCAACTCGCTCTGCGCACCGCGGCTCAGCGCCTCGCGCGCGAGTTCGACGGCACCTACGGCACCGAGACCATCGAACGGTTCCTGCACACCAGCTACGACCAGTTCGCCAGCATCTCCAGCGTGCCGAACTACCTGCCGCTGCTCGCCGAACGCTTCGCCCGCCAGCGGCTGCACGCCCTCGCCCGGGTCGAAGGGCATCACTACGACGGCAAGCCGGTCGTGCTGTTCCTGTGCACCCACAACGCCGGCCGCTCCCAGATGGCGCTGGGCTTCTTCACCCACCTCGCCGGCGACCGCGCGGTGGCCTGGTCCGGCGGATCCGAGCCGGGCTTCGAGATCAACCCATCGGCGATCGCGGCGATGGCGGAACGCGGCATCGACATCACTGACGAGTACCCGAAGCCGTGGACCGATGAGATCGTCCGCGCCGCCAATGTCGTGGTCACCATGGGCTGCGGCGACGCCTGCCCCGTGTTCCCCGGCACCAGCTACGAGAACTGGGACGTCGACGACCCCGCCGGCCTCACCGTCGCCGACGTCCGGCCGATCCGCGACGAGCTTGAACGCCGCGTCCGCCGCCTGATGGACCATCTCGCCATCACCACCGGCTGAACCCTGTCCACCCGACCGCCCCGATCCCAGACTGGACCACATCCGCGTGAACCCCACCCTGTGGCGGCGCCTGCTTGCCGAGCTCGTCGGCACCGCGCTGCTCGTCGCCGCCGTCGTCGGCTCCGGCATCATGGCCACCACCCTCAGCCCGAACGACGTCGGCCTGCAGCTGCTGGAGAACTCCGTCGCCACCGCGTTCGCCCTCGGCGCGCTCATCCTCACCTTCGGCCCGGTGTCCGGGGCGCATTTCAACCCCGTCGTCTCCGCCGCTGACTGGTTCCTCGGCCGCCGCAGCGGCACCGGCCTGCCGGTCAGGGATCTCGCCGGATACGCCGTCGCCCAGGTCCTCGGCGCGATCGGCGGGGCGATCCTGGCCGACCTGATGTTCAAGTTGCCCGCCGTCGACTTCTCCACCAAGCACCGCACGGGCGGGAACCTGTGGCTGGGTGAGGTGGTCGCCACCGCCGGCCTGCTCCTGCTGATCTTCGCCCTGGCCCGGTCCGGCCGTGCCGCGGTCGCCCCCGCGGCCGTGGGCGCGTACATCGGCGCCGCCTACTGGTTCACCTCCTCCACCAGCTTCGCCAACCCGGCCGTGACGATCGGCCGCGCGTTCACCGACACGTTCGCCGGGATTGCCCCGAGCTCGGTGTCCGGGTTCATCGCCGCCCAGGGGATCGGACTCGCGGTCGGCGTGGGGCTACTGCTGGCGTTGTATCCGTCCGTCGGCAGTGCCGCCGGTGACGTCGTCGTCGCTCACCCCGACGACGAGTCCGTCCGCTCCTGAGCACCGCCTCCGCTAACCACCGACCGACTGACTGACCGCCTGTTCCTCGGAGGAACCACCAGATGAGCACCAAGCCCACCGTCCTGTTCGTGTGCATCCACAACGCCGGCCGCTCCCAGATGGCCGCCGGCTGGCTGCGCCACCTCGCCGGCGACACCGTCGAGGTCCGCTCCGCCGGCTCCGAACCGGCCGACCAAATCAACCCCGTCGCCGTCGAGGCCATGCGCGAGGTCGGCATCGACATCACCGCCAACACCCCGCGCAAGCTGGACTGGGACACCGCCGAGTCCTCCGACGTACTGATCACCATGGGCTGCGGCGACGTCTGCCCGGTCTTCCCCGGCAAGCGCTACCTGGACTGGAAACTGGACGACCCGGCCGGACAGGGCATCGAGGCCGTCCGCCCGATCCGGGACGAAATCAAGCGCCGCGTCGAACAGCTGCTCACCGAACTGCCCGTCACCACCGGCTGACCGCAGCCCAAGCTCCACCGTTGTGCTCCGCCGCCGGCCAGGTCAGGACCGGCGGCGGCCCCTGCCGTGAAGGGCCAACGACATGCGTCTGCTCGTCATCGGCGGCAGCGACGCTGGGATCAGCGCCGGCCTGCGCGCCCGCGAGCTCGACCCCACCGCCGACGTCACCCTCCTCGTCGCCGACCGCTACCCGAACTTCTCCATCTGCGGCATCCCGTACCACGTGTCCGGCGACGTCCCCGACTGGCAAAGCCTCGCCCACCGCAGCCTCACCGACCTCGAAACCGCCGGCCTGCAGCTACGCCTCCAGCACCGCGCCACAACGATCGACCCCGACGCCCACACCGTCACCGCCGACGGCGGCAACGTCACGTTCGAGTACGACCGACTCGTCATCGGCACCGGCGCCGTCCCGGCCCGCCCGCCCATCAACGGGCTCGACCGGTTCGGCCCAGCCGACGGCGTCCACCTGCTGCACACCATGGACGACACCTTCACGCTCCTGCGCACCATCACGGACCGCCACGCGCGCAGCGCGGTCATCGTCGGCGCCGGGTACATCGGCCTGGAGATGGCCGAAGCTTTAACCACCCGCGGCCTGACCGTCACCCTGCTCGAACAGGTCCCCCAGGTCATGCCCACCATCGACCCCGACCTGGCCGAACCCCTCGCCGCCCACCTGCGCGACCGCGGCGTGACCGTGCACACCGGCACCAAGGTCCACACAATCCACCGCATCCCCGGCGGACTCGTCGTCGACACCGACAGCGGCGACCACACCGGCGACCTGGTACTCGTCGTCACCGGCGTCCGGCCCGACGTCCAGCTCGCCGCCGACGCCGGCGCCACCCTCGGCATCCGCGGCGCGATCGCCGTCGACCGCGGCATGCGCACCAACCTGCCCGACATCTACGCCGCCGGCGACTGCGTTCACACCTACCACCGGCTACTCGGGCAGCACGTCTATCTGCCGCTGGGCAGCACCGCCCACAAACAGGGCCGCGTCGCCGGCACCAACGCCGCCGGCGGAAACGCGCAGTTCGCCGGATCGCTCGGCACACAGGCCGTCAAGGTCTTCGACCACGTCGTGGCCGGCACCGGGCTACGCGACCACACCGCCCGCGCCGCCGGATACGACCCGGTGACCGTCGCCGCCACCGCCGACGACCACAAGGCGTACTACCCGGGAGCCACCCCCATCCGCATCCACAGGTGCTGGCGCAGGTCGGCGCTGGACAGGCCGTGGACTGCGGCGAGGCGGTGCAGCCAAGAGGCGACGGTTTCGTGGTGCGCGGGCGGGAGCAGAATCGGCAGCCGCCGCCATCCGGTCACGGCTTCGCCTTGGCCTTGCTGCGGCTGCCGGGTCGCTGGCTGGTGGCGCGTTGCGCGGCGTGGTCGACCGGGACCAGGTCCAGCAGTGTCTTGGTGATCTGCTCGGTGCCGTCCTGGATGGCCAGGATCACCGCCCCGCGCACCAGCTGCGACAGGCTGCCGATCATGCCGCTGGTCCGGGCGAAGAGATACTCGTCCAGTCCAGTCAGCGCGCCGGGCCGGTGCTGGTGCAGCCGCAGGCTGGCCTCCATTGTGGACACCAGGCCGCGCCAGGACTCGCGCTGCTCATTCGTGCCGTAGTCGAACGCCCGCGCCGGGATCAGCGTGAACCGGCCGGCGATCTGCCGACCCCGGGTGCCGGCGAACAACCCGATCTCGTCCACGTCCAGGCCCGCGTAGATGAACGTGGCGGGCAGCCAACGATTATCTTGTGCCGAGAGAAAGATCGTGGGTTTGACCTGCGGTTTTGCGTGATGAACGGTGTCATCGACAGGGCCTTTCAGCAGGGTCCGATGATGGGCCTGGATTTCTTTCTCGGCGTGTCGCGGGTGTTGCCGAGGACTGTGGCCGCTCGTTGTTCGCCGAGGGCCAAGGCGAGGGCGTCGCGCAGTTGCCGGTTCTCAGTTTCTAGACGTCTGATGCGTTCCGTGGCGGACTCGAGGCGTCGGAGCAGCGAGGCGTCGGAGGCGCGTTGCCGGTCAGGAACCGCGCGGCTCGCGGCCGCGGTCTGGTGGCGGCTGCGGAGCCGCTCGATCTCGGCTCGAAGATCCGGCTGGTTGTAGAGCCAGGACCGGGAGACGCGAGCCTGCTTGGCAACGGCGTCGACGGTGATCGGCGTCCCGGTGGCGTCCATCCGGCGCAGGGCGGCGACGGCGCGTAATCCCCAGGGCAGAACAACTTCGCGGGGCTGTCGACCCACAGGTTGCAGGCTGGCGGGCCTGAACCACGAACCCCGGCCCCAGCAACCGAAAGGCCACGGAGGAACCCGATCCAGCATCGGGCACCGCAGCCTGCCCACGGCAACCAACCGACCCAAACCGTCCGTCACACCGACATGATCAACTCATCGTGAAAGAGGCGGGCTAGCGCCCACCTCGGATCGTCGGGGTGCACTGTCAGCGTGATGCCCCGGTGGCCGGCGGTGGCCGCGACACCGTTCGCCCTGCGGCCTTGTCGCTGGTCGTCTCGATGCCGTCGAGGATCAGGTCGAGTCCGAACTCGAACTCGAAGTCGTAGTCGTAGCCGGGCTGCAGGACGTGCTGGGTCGCCAGCTCGGCCAGGTGCGGGTACCCGCCGGCGGGTACCCGCATCTGGATGTCCGGCGCCAGTTCGGCGGTTTCCTGCGGGGTGCGGAACGGCAGGCTGCGCTCCTGCAGCGCGAACCCATAGATGTAACTGTCGAGGATCCAGAAGGCGTGCGCGGTCAGCTCGATCGAGAAGCCGGCATCCCGAAGGCACCCGATGACGGCGTCGTGGTGGCGCAGTGTTTCCGGGCCCGGGGAGCTGCGCGACTCCATGAAAGCGATCGCCCAGCCATGGCGGGACAAGACCCGCCGCGCGGAAATTGCCCGCTGACGCATCGCGGTCTTCCAGTCCTGCCCACCGGCGGGGAGGCCGATCTCGCCGAAGACCAAGTCGATCATGCCGTCGAGGAGGTCTTCCTTGTTGGCCACGTGACGGTACAGCGACATCGCCTCGACCCCGACCGCCTCGCCGAGCTTGCGCATGCTCAGCGAGGCGGACCCGCTCTTGTCGGCGAGGGCGACCGCGGCGTGCAAGACCCGTTCCCGGGTGAGCGGGGTGCGGGGCGTCCGACCTCCAGGGGTCGACGGGTTCATCCACATGCTCCTTCCATCCCACACTTGACAAGCTTACGGTGTAAGCCTACCCTTCCAACTGGAGCTTACGCCGTAAGTTCTTGACTGCATGGAGGCAGAATGAAGACGACAGAGCCCGGCAGGCTGAGGGCACCGCCCCGGCCGACCGCCGGGGGAACGACGATGACGGCGGTCGTGCAGGACCGCTACAGCTCCGCCCCCGAGGATCTCTTCCGGGTCGCGGAGATAGACCGTCCGGTCCCCGGAGACGACGAGGTCCTGGTACGGGTGCGTGCGGCCAGCGTGGACCGGGGTACCTGGCACATCATGTCCGGCCTCCCGTATCCCATCCGGCTGGCAGGTTTCGGTCTGCGCCGGCCCAAGTACGCCAACCCGGGCCGGAATCTGGCCGGAACGGTCGAGGCCGTCGGGGCCGGCGTTACCGGCTTCGCGCCCGGCGATGAGGTGTTCGGGATGTCCACCAGCACCTTCGCGGAGTACGCAGCCGCCCGGACGAGCAAGCTTGCCTCGAAGCCCGCAAATCTCTCCTTCGACCAGGCGGCAGCCGTCCCTGTTTCCGGGGGCACCGCCCTGCAGGCCGTCCGCAACCACGGGCGCGTCCAGGCCGGCGAGAAGGTGCTGATCATCGGCGCGTCGGGAGGCGTGGGCAGCTTCGCGGTGCAGATCGCGAAGGCGTCCGGCGCCGAAGTCACCGGGGTGTGCAGCACGGCGAAGGTCGACATGGTCCGCGCCCTGGGCGCCGACTCCGTCATCGACTACACCCGCGAGGACTTCGCCGACGGCGGTCCCCGCTACGACGTCATCCTCGACATCGGGGGCAATGCC
Source organism: Dactylosporangium sp. McL0621 (assembly GCF_049995355.1). Lineage (NCBI taxonomy): Bacteria > Bacillati > Actinomycetota > Actinomycetes > Micromonosporales > Micromonosporaceae > Dactylosporangium > Dactylosporangium sp. McL0621. Next base: position 4,557,342 of record NZ_CP188259.1, on the reverse strand, counting down.
CGGCTGTCCCGCCTTCGGCGTGCCCTCACCCCTCAGGGACGGTTGGTCATCGTTGGCGGCGAGACCGATGGACGGTTCCTTGGCGGCAGCGGCCGCCAGATCCGGGCCCAGATCATGTCCCCGTTCATCGGCCAGAAGCTGGGCACGTTCGTCGCGTCGGAGAACGCCGCCGACCTGATCGCCCTGCGCGACCTCATCGAGGCCGGCGATCTGACCCCCGCGATCGACCGGGCCTACCCGCTCGCCGACACCCCAGCGGCCATCCGTCACCTGATGGACGGGCAGGCCCGCGGCAAGATCGTCATCTCCGTCTCAGCCCGCAGCGCGCAGATCCCAGACCCGGGGAGCACCCCGTGAACAGGAACCCAACCCCCTACCCCGTCCGCGTCGACGCGTCCCCGGATCCCTCAGCCTCCCGTTGGCTGTGGCTGGTCAAGTGGCTGCTGCTGATCCCGCACTTCGTCGTGCTTGCGTTCCTCTGGCTGGCGTTCTGCGCGGTCAGCGTTGTGGCGTTCTTCGCGATCCTGTTCACCGCGCGCTATCCGCGGGCGCTGTTCACGTTCAATGTCGGCGTGCTGCGCTGGTCCTGGCGGGTGAGCTACTACGGCTACAGCGCTCTGGGCACCGACCGGTATCCGCCGTTCAGCCTGACTGAGGTGCCGGACTACCCGGCCCAGCTCCACGTGCCATACCCCGAAAGGCTGTCCCGTGGCCTTGTGCTGGTGAAGTGGTGGCTGCTGGCCCTGCCGCATTACATCGTGCTCTCGATCTTCGTCGGCGGAGGACTGTGGGCGACCTCCCGCGGCACGACCGGCAGCGGATGGGACAACGGATGGGGGGACGGCGGTCTCGTCGGGCTGCTCGTGCTGATCGCCGCGATCGTGCTGCTGTTCACCGGCCACTACCCCGGCTCCCTCTACCGCTTCATCCTCGGCATGGACCGCTGGGCGCTGCGGGTCGCTGCCTACGCCGCGCTGATGACCGACGCCTATCCGCCCTTCCGGCTCGACCAGGGCGGCACCGACCCCGGCTCGCAGCCCGCCCGGCCCACTGCGCCGCCACCGTCCCCAGCACCGACCGCGGCCCCGCCGACTCTGACCACCCCGGTGGGATGAACCCTTCGCCGGTGTCAGGTTCACCACCAGCGCCAGCACCTTCCGCAGCCGCCGGGTCAGCGTGCCAGGCCCGAATCCAGGCATTGGCCGACCCGGGTCTGGCCACCCGCTCGGCCGCCGTCGGGCCGGCAGCCCGAATGCGGCCGTACGCACTGGCCCGGAGACCCACCATCGAGCGTCGATGGCTACTTCATCACCTCAGTTAGGACACGGACATGACGATCGGCAGGCAAACCGCAGCAACCACGAGGGGAGACCCGATGAGTGCACTGCGCAAGACCGCGCTCGTCGCGGGCATCTTCTACCTGATCACGTTCATCTCGATCCCCACACTGTTCCTGTACGGCAACCTCAAGACCGACCGGAACTTCATCACCAGCTCGGGCAGCAGCACCGCCGTGCTGTGGGGCGCCTTCCTCGAGGTGATCGTCGCCCTGGCTGGCATCGGCACCGCCGTCACGCTGTTCCCGGTGATCAAGCGGCTGAACGAAGCCATGGCGCTCGGTTTCGCAGCCGTGCGCACCCTCGAGGCTGCCATGATCTTCACCGGTGTCCTCAGCCTCCTCACGCTCGTGCACCTGCGAGAGGGCCTCGGCACAGCAGCAGGGGCGGACCATGCCTCGCTGCTCACCACCGGCGCGTCGCTCGTCTCCACCTACAACGGGACACTCCTGCTCGGGCAGACCCTGATGCCGTGCATGAGCGCGCTCCTGCTCGGCACCTTGATGTACCGGTCAGGACTCGTGCCGCGCGCCATCCCCCTGATCGGGCTCATCGGAGCCCCCCTGCTCATCACCTCCACCATCGCGGCGTTCTTCGGCGTCATCGCGCAACTCTCCGCATGGTCGGCGATCGCGACCCTCCCGGTAGCCGTGTGGGAGCTCTCGTTGGGCTTGTGGCTGACCTTCAAGGGCTTCAAGCCCTCCGCCATCACCGCCGGGATGGCCGCAGCCGACACCCGGCCTGCCCGCCCCGTCGTCCCCGTCTGACCGAGCACCAAGCGCGGAACCTCGTCGTGAAGACCTCGGCATCGAGGGCGAGCGCGCGGCAGGCGCGAACAGCGGTGCGTACTCGACGGTCGACAGTAGCCGAGGGTCAGCCGGCAGCCCGGCCAAGCGTGCCCCGGCCGGTGACCGGGTCTTGCTGCCGCCGTCGTTGTACAGCGTCGCGACGGGGCGCCCCCACTCGTCGTACTGTGTGGCCGTCACGTACGTGTTCAGCCCGGTCAGGGTCGTCGGATTGCCGAGCCCGTCGTAGCCGTACGTCAGCGTTTCTTCCGGCTGCGGACCGGCGCCGATCCCGCCGACCCGCGGCAGCTTCACCGTCGCGATGCTGCCGGCGGGGTTGTACGACGTCTCGGTCGTGTACGTGCCGGCCAGGGGCGTGCCCTCCGCTGCCGGGATGACGACCGACGTCTTCGTCGGCCGGTAGGTGCCGGTCTGGTACTCGCTGATGGTGCTGGCGTACTGCCGCCCGTCGGGCGTGTAGCGGGTGACGGTCGAGGCCTGGCCCTTGAGCAGGGCGTCGAAGTCGGTGTGCACCAGCAGGGTGCCGGTCCCGGCCGCGCCCTGGTACAGGTCGGTGACCCGCCCGAGCTCGTCGTAGACGCTGCTGCGGGTGATCCCGCGGCCGTCCTTGACGGTCAGTTGCTCGTCGGCGTCGTCGTAGGTGAAGTCGGTGGTACCGCGGTCGGGGTCCTTGGTCTGCAGGGTGCGGCCCCGCACGTCGAAGGTGAAAGACCAGACGCTGCCGGCCGGGTCGGTGACCTTCTCGGTTCCGCGACGGCTGGCGGGTCGGCTCGCCGCTGACCCATCGAGCAGGTGCGCGCCGCCGCCGCGGAGCACGGCCTGACCCTGGACGACGAGCGGGACCTGACCCCGTACCTGGACCTGCGCCGCCCGCGCGACCGGTTCATCGCGGCCCTGGTCGGGGCGGGCCGCCCGCTACCCCTGCGCGGCGAGTACTGGCGCATGCTCCGCGGCGGCGACGCCCTGCAGTGGTGTCTGCTCAACGGCCTGCTGAACTACCGCGTCCTGTACTTCCGGCCCGCCGCCGGCTGACCTCTGCGCCGCCCGGCGTTCAGAGGCGCGGGTCGCGGGTGGCGAGGCGGGTGATGGCCTCGTCGATCGAGTGCGGCTGGTCGCCGGGGCCGGATCGAGTGCGCAGGCGGCTGCGGTACCCGGCCACCTTGGCCCGGTTGCCGCACACCGCCATGTCGCACCAGCGCCCAGCGGCGTTGCGGCCGTGGTCGTAGAAGGCCCGCCCGCATGCCGGGTTGGCGCAGAGCTTCAACCGCTGGAACGTGCCGGCGTGCACCGCGTCGAGCAGGATGGCGGCCAGCCGGCCGAGCGCGGGGCGGACCCCGCCGGCGGCCGTGGTGATGCCCGTCCGCCGGGCCGAGAGCAGCCTCGGCGCCGCGCCGAGCCAGTCCAGCGCGGCGTTGAACTCGCGCAGCGGCGCGGCGGGCTCGCCCAGCTCGGCGTTGGCGGCAAGCAGCCCGCGCACCGCGCGGCGGAACGCGTCGGCGCGCTCGACGTCGGCCACCGTGAGCCCGGCTCCGGCCAGGTCGTGCTCGGACAACCACCGCTGCAGGGCGGCCGGCGAGCCGGCCTCGACCGCGTTGGCGAAGTCGCGCAGCAGGTCCAGGTCGTCGGGGGCGTGCGCGGGGCGTCGGGCGGTCGGCACCCGACCAGTATCCCTCATCGCCATGTAACCAGTATTGCACGACATAGGTTACGATGCGGCCCATGAGAACCGCGCTATCGGCCGGCGTCGCATTGACGCTCCTGCTCGGGGCGTGTTCCGGCGGGCCGGCCCCGGCCACCGCCGGCTCCTCCCCCTCGCCGTCGCCGTCCCGGCTCGACGGCTGCGTGAACCCGGGCGACGGCGTGCCCGCCCAGATCCGGGAAAGCGAGATCACCACGGTGACCGCGATCGTGCTCGGGACCGGCGAGCGGGGCGTGGTGCTGACCCCGGAGCACGGCGGCACCATCTGCCAGTGGCTGCCGTTCGGGCGGACCCTCGCCAGCCAGGGGTACCACGTGCTGATCTGGGATCCGGGCTTCGACCCGGTCGCCGAGATCGGCCACTTCGCGGGGGTGCTGCGCGAGGCCGGCGCGAAGCACGTCGTGCTGGTCGGCGCCTCCAACGGCGCGAACATCTCCACCTTCGGCGCCGCCCGGACCAGCCCGCCGGTGGATGGGCTGGCCTGGCTGTCCGGCGAGGACATGCTGTACGTGGCCGGCCAGTCGGGCCGGCCGGTCAAGGAGGCGGCCGCCCAGGTCGTGGTGCCGGTGCTGCTCATCGCCGCCCAGGACGACCCGATGCACTGCGCCCAGACCGCGGACGACCTCGCCAAGCTCATGCCGGCCACGCAGAAGCAGGTGCTCGTCGTCCCGGGCACCGAGCACGGCGTGCAACTGCTCGGTGGCACCTCCGCGCCCGCCGTGGTGCCGGCTGTGATGGACTTCCTCGATGCCCACACTGCCTAGGGCGACGACGCTCGCCGTGGACTTCGGCACCACGCACACCGTCGCGGTCCTCGCCGGACCGGACGCGCCGGACCGGCAGCTGCTCTTCGACGGCACGCCGCCGGTGCCGTCCAACGTCTTCGCCCATCCGTCCGGCATCGTCTACACCGGCGCCGACGCCGCCCGGCTCGCGCGGGCCGCGCCGCAGCGCCTGGAGCCCGCGCCGAAGCTGCGCATCGACGACGGCGCGGTCCTGCTCGAGGACCGGGAATGGCCGATCGCCCAGCTCATCGCGGCGGTGTTCGCCCGGGTCGCGCAGGAGGCGATCCGGGTGGCCGGGCACCTGCCGCCAGTCGTGCTGACCCTGCGGGTGCCGATAAATCATCCGGCCAGGTCACGGCCTTGATCGGCAATCTCTGGCATGGCCGCCGACCGGCCCCTGCTGGCTTCACTTGGACAGGGGTGGACGGCATCATGATCTGTCGTGCTGCGGCGGATGGCCTACCTCGCCGCGAGCAACGCCTTCGCCCTGCAGCGCGTGCTGCCGATGAGCGACCGGGACCAAGACATCGAGATCCCTGCCCTGCGGCATCAACTGCTCGTCCTACAGCGCCAAGTCGGCAAGCCCACGTTCACGAACGCCGATCGCGCTGTCCTCGCCGGCCTGCTCCACCGCCTCCCGATGAAGAAGCTGCGGCAGCTTCTACCGCTGGTCCGCCCGGACACGATCCTGCGCTGGCACCGCGACCTGCCCAGGCGGCGCCACGCTGCGACCTGCGCGCCGAAGCGACGTGGCCGCCCAGCCACCGTCCGCTCGATCCGCACCCTGGTCCTGCGCCTGGCCAGTGAGAATGCCCCGCAGGGCCACCGCCGCATCCACGGCGAACTCGCCGCCCTGGACATCAAGATCGCCGCCTCCACCGTCTGGGAGATCCTCAACGAGCACGGCATCCCACCTGCACCCGAACGACAGAGCACCACCTGGGCCGACTTCCTGCGCAGCGAAACGGCAGCGCTGCTCGCCTGCGATCTCTTCGAGACCCGCACCCTGACCGGAACGCGCCGGTACGTCTTCGCCGTCAACGAGCACGCAACGAGGCACATACGGATCCCGGCCGCGACCACTTACCCCACCGCGGACTGGATCGTTCAGCTCGGCCGCAATATCGTCACGGACCTGAAGGACGTGGGAAGCAGCGCCATGTTCTTGATCCAGGACCGAGACTCGAAGTTCACGGCCACCTTCGACGCCCTGCTGACCGACGCCGGACTGACGGTCATCACCACCGGCATACAGATACCCCGAATGAACTCCATCATGGAACGCTGGATCCTGACCTGCCGCACGGAGCTCCTGGACCGCACGTTGATCTGGAACCAGCGCCACCTCCTGCACGCACTCCGCGAGTTCGAGACCTTCTACACCTGCCATCGCCCACATCGGACCCTGGGCCAAGCCGCGCCACTACGCCCAGTACCCGAACCGACCAGCGTGCCAGCGCAGATCAGGCACCTGGAACTCCGCCGACGAGACCGACCCGGCGGAGCCCTCCACGAGCACCAACGTGCCACCTGACCAGGCCGGATGGTTAATCGGCACCCGCAAAGGCCGCGAGTCCAGCCCGGGCTGAGACCAGGTGCACTCTCATCGGCTAATCCGGAAGCGTCGGCGATGGCCGCAGACCGAAGGACAACTACGCATAGTGACGACGTTCGGTGCATCGCTGAATCTCTCGCGTCAGGTCAATTGAAGCTCCTGACGCAGGACGATCATGTAGTTGGGGTTCAACTCGGACCTTCGACACCAACCTCGCGTCGGCACCGCATGACCACTCAAGCCGCGCCGCCGGACCCGATGCCGATGGTCGTCGCCCGACAACTGCTCCGCGACGCCGGTGCTTTGGCCGACGACACAGACCTCCTCCGTGCCGCTGTCGACGGCCTCAAACGCGACGTCCGTGCAGCCCACGACCGCCTTCGCACACGACTGATCGCCGAACAGCTCGCGACGATGCAGGTGACAGGCCTGCGCTCTCCGGCTGGCAAAGCGCTCCGCAACATCGGCAAACTGCCGCAGCACGGATACCGCAGTGTCTTGGACGTGCTGGAGACGTCACCGACGTCGCTGCAGGGGATACGTGACATCGGCGCGACGACTGCCGTGGCGATCCACGCTGCGGCTCAGGCCGCCGCGGCAGCGGTTGAGCACGACACCGGCATCCGATTCGACGCCGACCAGGCGCCGGAAAGCCACGTCGAACTGCTCCGCCTCCTGCACACTCTCGCCACGGTCATCCGGATACACGCCGTCACCGCTGACCCGTGCGGAAACCTTCGCCGTCAATCTGGACCGTGCGCTGTCGATTGCGTCGCCAGCAGGATTGTTACGGCACCGGCTTTTCGCATGGCCCGCCAGCCGCCGCCGAGCCCAGCAGGCGCTCGTCGAGCTGCAAAGCCTGCTGGGGACTGTCGACGCCGTCATCGTCTGGGCGGCACTGCGAGACATCGCCAACGCCATCGACAGGGCCGACCGCACCTCAGCGGCGACACTCTGGGCGGACTTCATCGGCGGTGCCGCCCTGTATTAGACGCTGCTGGCCGAGGCCCGCGGCGTACCGGTGGCCGAGTCGAGTGCCTCAACCGGTTTCGTGTCCGGCCACATTGGGGACGAGGCGCGAAAGGTCGACCTCGACACCACCTACCTGCGGGTACGGCTGCGCACCTATCAGGTGTTCGGCGCTCAGTACGCGATCGACCGCAAGCGGGTGATCCTCGGCGATGAGATGGGCCTGGGCAAGACGATTGAAGCAATCGCTGTCATGGCGCACCTGTCAGCCCGCGGTCAGCGGCACTTCCTCGTCGTCTCTCCGGCAAGCGTGCTCTACAACTGGATCCAGGAGATCGAGGAGCACAGCGCGCTGAAAGTTCTGAAAGCGCACGGGGACGGGCGGCAGGACGCCGTCGCCGAGTGGTCCAGGTCGGGCGGCGTTGTGATCACCACGCTACAGACGTTGCGTGTGCTGGCCTTCCCGCAAGGCGTCCGGCTGGATCTGCTGGTCGTCGACGAAGCGCACCTCGTCAAGAACCGGACCACGCTGCGTTCGCAGGCCGTAGCGGTCCACGCCGGCAGCGCGCAGCGGGTACTGCTGATGACCGGAACGCCGATGGAGAACCGGGTCGAGGAGTTCCACAGCCTCGTCCGATACATCGACGAAGGCCTCGCGGCCCGGCTGCTGCCCAACAACCAGGTGCTGAGCCCGTGAGCCTTCCGGGTCAAGGTGGCCGAGGTCTACCTCCGCCGTACGCAGGAGGACGACCTCAAAGAACTGCCAGAACGTCTGGACGTGGACGACTGGGTGGAGCTGGGTACAGCAGAGCGGCAGCGGTACCTTCAAGCCGTCCGCCAACGCCAGTTCGCGGACATGCGGCGAGCCGCCTACCTCATCGGCACTGACGAGCCCACCGCCAAGCTTGAACGGATCAAACAGATCGTCGACGAGTCGGCCGCCAACGGCTGGAAAGTCGTCGTCTTCTCCTACTTCCGTGAAGTCCTCGACCGCGTGCACGCCACGCTCGCCGCATCGACCCGCTTCCACCTCACCGGCAGCACCCCGACGAGCCGGCGGCAGCAGATCATCACCGCCTTCCAGCAGCATGCCGGACCCGCGGTCCTCATCGGCCAAATCGAGGCGGCCGGCATCGGGCTCAACCTCCAGGCCGCCTCGGTCGTCGTAGTCACCGAACCACAGCTCAAGCCGAGCACCGAGGATCAGGCCATCATGCGCAGCTACCGCATGGGCCAGCCACGCATGGTCCGGGTGCACCGGCTGCTCGCCAAGGACTCGGTCGACGAGCGCATCCTGCAGCTGCTCAAGACCAAACGCAGCCTATTTTACGCGTACGCCCACGAGTCCGAGGCCAAGCACACCGACGCGGCTGCAGTCGACACGTCGTACACGGTCGACCTCTCGAGCGCCGACGAGACACGCATCATCGGCAAGGAACGCGCCCGGCTCCTGCCGTAGGACGATTGAACGGCGCCCGAGACTGCTGCGGTGGCGGCTCAGGACCCTCGGTCGTCCGGGCGACCCCGTTTGGGGAATGGCGCGTTCGCCGTTCGCCGCGGAATCCTGTCCCCACGATCGCCCGGTTCGCGACAAGGGCGAACAGGACCCGTTCCATGTTCATGGTGAACCGCCGCACGTCGGTGGCCGCGCGGACGGCGGCGGCGACGCCGAGGCATTGCCACAACTGGTCCAGGAGCCACACCGACCCGGTCGTGCGGGCGTCGATCACTTCCTGCGGTGCAGCGCCCGTGACCGTGCCAGCAGCCACAACGATTCCGGACGACATTTATCCACATCGGTCACAGCCATCGACTGAACACCTTACCCCGGCCTGGCCCCCAAATGAGACGGCACCGAGCGAAGTTCGACGATCACCGTTCCAGTCTGGCACCTGCGCCTCTACATGCGGTCGGCCTGCTCCCCACGCCAAACGGGTGAGCCTGCCGAGCCTTCGCCATCGTCGCCTTGCTGACGCCCTGAGACCGACCAGTTCGCCGCCGCGTTGCCGCGAAAGGGCGTTGAGCTGGTCTCGGGCGACGAGCCTGAGGACTGGACCGACCACGAGTTCGAGTTCTACGACATCCCACCTGCCTGTGTGGATGGAGCACGAGACGGCCACGAATCGCGGGTGACCTTCAGGGCACCGAACGCAGCGGGCCGAGATCGGGCGGCCGGAGCCGGCCGCCCGACCGTTCGAGCTCAGCCGCGGTCGTCGACCAGCGACACGACGGTGGGCAGGGTGGACCAGTCGCTGGAGGCGACGCTTGCGTGCGCGGCGGCCATCGCGGCGACGCGGGACTGCGCGGCGGCGGCGTCACCGGCCGGCACGGCCGGGGGGACGTTCTGCACGTCGGTCATGATCAGCAGATAGTGGTTGGTGTCGTACCACGAGGTGTCGATGCCGCCCGTGACGTACGCGGTGGCGTCGCCGTCGAACGCCACGAACCAGGGCCAGAGGCTCGCGTCGGCGTAGCGGGTGCGCGGGTCGCCGGCCTGGGCGTTGTGCACCGACGGGAAGATGTTGGCGCGGGACAGGGTGCCGGCGGCGGCGAGGCCGTTGAGGTACTGGGCGTATTCCACGTCGGTCCACAGCGTGTCGGTCGGGTTGTCCTCCTCGACCGTGCCGGGAATGATCTCGATGATCACCTTGTCGGCCAGCAGGGTCCGGGTCGGCCATGCGTTGGCGCGGGCCGCGGCGTCCAGCGACGGGTAGGCGCCGAGCAGGTCGGCCGGCTTGAACACGGCCGCGCCGAGGTGTGCGGTGATCGTCGCGTCCAGCTGGGCGGCGCCGAGCCCCGTCCGGCTGCTGAAGCCGGCCTTCAGCTCCAGCTTGAGGATGAGCGGCCCGGTGCCGGGGTGGGCGGCCAGCCAGATCCGGATGTCGTCCAGGCAGTACTCGAGGTTCTTGTTGGCGCCGCCCGCGTACAGCTGGCTTGCACTGGTCGCGGCGACACAGTTGTTGGCGTTGCCGAACGGGTTGCTGTGGCTGACCTTCCACTCGCGGGTGAAGATGTCGTCCCACACGTCGAGCTCGATGAGGCCGGGGTGTTCGTCGAGCGCCTGGGCCAGGTACGGGAAGGTGGCCGGGTCGTAGGTGTTGTGCAGCCCCACCGTGGTCGTCTGGGACACCCGGCTGGTCGGACCGGCGGCCCACGCTGCCGGGCCGGCGGCGGCGACCGCGCCGGCGGCGAGAGTCACGGCCGCCAGACCGGCGACGACAGATCGCAATGCGTGCATGGAAATCTCCTGACCGGCCGACCGTCGCGCCGGCCACGAGACCCTATCCAAATCGATACAAGTGAACGTAAAGCGGCGCCGCCGCGACAGCCGCCCAGCCGCTGCGCAGCCGCCGGGTGGTCGACCCTCCGACATATTGCGAAGCGGCAACGTGTCGGCCCGACGTCGCGGCGATCATGCTGCGTTCAGAGACTCGTCACCACGACGTCTCCGGGACGGGCGTAGCGTCCTCTCGACACCTTTCGATTGGGAGGCACCGGTGAACGTTTCCGCACGTTTCCGCCGTCGTGTGCTGCTGCCCGGCGCCGTGGTCGCGCTATGCGTGTCGGTGGCGGCCGTCCCGGCCGTGGCCGACGCTGGGGTCAGCGGCGACCACGGTTCCGACGGCATCAAGCACATCGTGGTGATCTACGAGGAGAACCACAGCTTCGACAACCTGTTCGGCGGCTGGGAGGGCGTCGACGGGCTGGACCGCGCCAAGTACTCGGGCCACGTGACGCAGAAGGCGGCGGACGGCACCGTGCTGCCCTGCCTGCCGCAGAACGACGTGAACCTCGCCTCGCCGGCGCCGCTGCCGGTGAGCTGCACCGGTACGGTCAACGGCACCGTGGTCGACTCGGCCTTCGCCAACCGGCCGTTCGAGATCGACCACTACATCGCCGGCGATGACAAGACCTGCCCGGCGCCCGGCGTGTTCGCGGCGCACGGCGTGCTCAAGGACTCCGCCGGCGCGCTGCCCGGCGGCTGCACCGAGGACCTGGTGCACCGCTACTACCAGGAGCAGTACCAGATCGACGGCGGCCGCCAGGACCGCTATGTGGCCGGCAGCGACGCGATCGGCCTGACGATGGGCTACTACGACACCCGGACGCTGCCGGTCTACCAGTACCTGCACGGCCGCAACGCCCCGCGGTACGTCATCGCGGACAACTTCTTCCAGGGCGCGTTCGGCGGCTCGTTCCTCAACCACCAGTGGCTGGTCGCGGCGAACGCACCGGTGTGGCCCGGCGCGGTCGCCGACGGCGGCGCCAACGACCTGCACTCGATCGTCGGCGCCGACGGCAGCCCGGCCAACTACCCGTTGCACCCGGCGACCGGCCTGAAGGACACGGCGCTCACCCAGGCCGCGAACCCGGACGGCTCCTGCAAGGTCAGCGCCGGCGCGCCGACCCCGCCGGCCGGCACGGTGTGCGGCGACTACGCGGTGAACACGATCCAGCCGTTCTACCAGCCGTATTCGCCGGGCACCGCCGACGCGAAGCGGCTGCCCCCGCTGACCGCCCCGACCATCGGCGACCGGCTCTCCGGCGCCGGCGTGGACTGGGCCTGGTACTCGGGCGGCTGGGACGACGCCGCCGGCAATGTCGGCGGCCCCGGCTGGACGAACGGCACCACGCCCGGCACGTGCTCCAACCCCCGCACGGTAAGCGGAGCGGTGTACCCGAACTGCCCCGACAAGACCTTCCAGTTCCACCACCAGGCGTTCACGTACTACGCCAACTACGCCCCGGGCACCGCGGCGCGGGCGGCGCACCTGCGCGACGAGACGGACTTCATCGCCGCTGCGAAGCAGGGCAAGCTCAAACCGGTCAGCTTCGTCAAGCCGATCGGTGAGAACAACGAGCACCCCGGCTACGCCAGCGAGCGCACCGGCAGCAACCACCTCGTCGAGCTGCTCAAGGCCATCGAGACCGGCCCGGACGCGAAGTCCACGGCGGTCGTCGTGACCTACGACGAGTTCGGCGGCCAGTGGGACCACGTCTCGCCGCCCACCGGCGCCGGCGTGTCCGACAAGTTCGGCCCCGGCACGCGCATCCCGGCCCTGATCATCTCGCCGAAGCTGGAGCGCCGCTTCACCGTCGACCACACCTCGCACGACACCACGTCGATCATCGCGACGATCGAGCACAAGTACGGCCTGGCCCCGCTCAGCACCCGCGACGCCGCGGTGGCGGACCTGTCCAAGGACATCGCGCCGGGCGAGCACACCCCGCACTGCTGGTTCTGGTGGTTCTGCTTCTGACCCGCAACCGCACGACGACGGCGGGGCCGGGCACCGCCCGGCCCCGCCACCGTTGACCCGAGTTTGTCGCGCGTCACTGCTGCGCCAGCGCCACCATCTTCCGGTACACCCTGGGCCAGCGCGGCGAAGCTCAGGCTTGCAGCGGTCGCCTCGAACTGCACCAGCGCCTTCCATGGTGGACCGACACCCTGCACATCGGGCCGGGAACGCTACGAGGTCGCCTTCCGCGCGGACATTCCCTGCAGGCCGGCACCACGCGGCACCCCTCTCGTCCCCGGCCCGCTTCAGACCAGCAGCGCGTGGGGACCGGCGTTCACCGGCCCGGCCATAGCCGCCATCCTCAACAGCAACCACATCCGCATCGCGAGCAAGGCGACGACATCGCCGACGCCGCCGCGCGGCTCATCGCGTAAGGGCACGTGGTTGGCTGGATCCAAGGACCCACCGAGACCGGCCCCCGCGCGGTCGGACACCGCAGCATCCTCGCCGACTCCCGCACCATCACGTCCCGCGACCGGATCAACCGCAACATCAAAAGCCGCGAGCTGTGGCGGGCCGCTCGCTCCGAGCATCGATCCATTGCGCTGGCCGTGACGTCGCGGCGAATCACTCGATTTAGGGTTCCCTCGATGGTGTGGCCCGTCGTTGCAATCCGTGCCGGGCAGCAGTCCCATGAAGAGGAAGCCCATCTCAAGGCATAGTCCGCGTAAGCGACGGAGGTTCTCATGGCCGATGTCGATGTAATCGCGCGGGACCCGGAAAACGGTCTTTTCGGATTCCGGGTCGAACTCGGTCGCGACCGCTCCGGGGCACGGATGCAGGCCAGGCGGAGCGGATTCGTCACGGAACAAGCTGCCCTGGTCGAGTACCGTCGGCTGAGCCGGCAGCGCGACGCACAACAACCTCGACCGCGGCTGTCCGATACCGTGCAGACGCTCTGCGAGGACTGGCTCGACGCCCGGGAGCAGGAGTTACAGCCGAACACGGTCTGCAACTATCACTGCCTGCTCAACCTGATCTACCGGTACGTCGGCCGGGTCCGCGCATCGCGGCTCAGCGCCCGGATGACCGAACACGCCTACCAGCAACTCGGGGCCGTCGGCTACTCCCGCACCACCCTCCGAACCCTGCACCTGGTCCTGGCCAAAGCGTTCGGCGAACAGACCGGCCGCACCCTCGGCGCGCACAAGCCGCGGGAAACCGATGCCCTGCGACCGGTCTGGACCCTGGCCGAAGCCCGCAGCTTCCTCGACCACGTTGCCGGCGACCGGCTGTACCCGCTCTGGCGGCTGCTGCTGACCACGGGGCTGCGCCGCGGCGAACTCCGCGGCCTGAAATGGTGCGACCTGGAACCGGACCTGGCCACGCTCACGATCCGCCGGCAACGCGTCGTGGAAGACCCCACCAGCCTGGTGCGGGACAAGCCCCCCAAGTCCCACAACGGCACCCGCACCCTGCTCCTCGACCCGACCACCCTCGCCGCACTGACCACCATCAGACCGCGCGCGAAGGCGGCGCTCGTCTCCGGCTACATGTTCACCGGCCGCCACGGCCAACCCCTCCGACCAGACAACCTCAGCAACCGCTTCAACCAACTCGCCACCGCCGCCGGCGTCCGACCCCTCGGCCCCCACCAAGTCCGCCACCTCCTCGCCTCCAACCTCCTCGACCTCGGCTACGGCATCCCCGAAGTCGCCGAACGCCTCGGCCACGACCCCGCTACCCTCATGCGCCGCTGGACGACGCCCTGGCCGACATGGTCGGCAGAATGCCGGGTCCGGCGTAGCCCCGGTCCCGGCACCCCACACCCGCGTCAGGGCCGCAGGAAGCGGGCCACCTCGCCGGCGATCGTCTCGGGCGCCTGGAGGTAGAGCAGGTGGTTGGCGCCCGGGATGTCGGCGTCAGCGCAGTGCGGGAACCGCTGATGGATGAGTTCGCGGCCTTCCTCGAAGAAGGCGCCGCTGCGGGTGCCCAGCACTGACAGGACGGGCGCCCGCACCGCGGCAGCGCGCTGCGCGCTGAACGTCCAGTCCTCCAGCGACGGCCGCTCCGCCCGGTAGAAGAACTCGCCGTCGCGCACGGCCTGGTCGAACGCGTCCGGGCCGATGGTCGCGAGAGGCTCCCGCCAGTGCTCGGCGTCGAGCGCGGTGAGGCTCGCGGTGACCGCGCCGGCCATGTCCCCGGCGCCGTAGCGGTCCATGACGGGGGCAATCTCCTGCATGAACAGACTCGCGGCGGGAACCTCCCGTAGCGTCGGCTCCACGAGGATCAGGCTGCGGACACGGCCGGGTGCCGCGAGCGCGGCCTCGATTGCGACCGTCCCGCCGTAGGAGTAGCCCACGATGTGGGCGGACGGCAGGCCGAGCGCGTCGAGGAGCGCAAGGGCGTCGGCCGCATGCCGCTCGACGCTGACCGGCTCACCCTGCCAGGGTTTGCCGTCGCGGCCGGTGCTGCCGCCCATCCCACGCCGGTGGTACCGCACCGGCGTCAGCCAGGGCGCGTGCCGGCGCAGGGCGCTCGCCAGTGGCCTGAGCCCATCGGCGAGGTTCGAGCCGTGGATGAGCAGCATCGGCTCGCCGTCACCGGTCACGTCGAACTGGATGTCGGTGTCGTCGACGCGCATAGTCGGCATGGTCACTCGCCCGGGATCAGGCTGGCGACGACGTCGATGTGCTCGACGGCAGGCGGGCCGGTGAACAACTGCTCGCCGGCCTTGCGCAGCGCCTCGAAGTTGGCGTCCAGGTGCGCCTGGCGGTCCTCCTCGGTGGCGAACGCGTCGTAGATGGCGAACGTCGTCGGCCCCAGCCGGAGCCCGAACCAGACGACCGCCTTGCCTTCGGCGCGGACGATGTCCACCACCGACTTCAGGCGGGCCTCGACCTCGGCCACCTTGTCCGGCTTGGCCTCAATGCGGATCAGCAGCCCTACGTTGACCATGCGTACTCCCCACACTTCTGTAGCGATCACTTCAGAATGCAAGCTACCAGAGCTCTGTAGCGATCGCTATACAATGCGAGCATGGCAATGGGACGCCCCCGGTCGTTCGACCGCGACGAGGCCCTCGAGCGGGCGATGACCGTCTTCTGGGAGCACGGCTACGACGCGACGTCGGTCGCCCAGCTCACGGCGGCACTCGGCATCGGCGCGCCCAGCCTCTACGCCGCCTTCGGCGACAAGCGGTCCCTGTTCCTCGATGCCCTCGACCGCTACCTGCACACCCACGCCGCCTTCACCCAACGCGTGCTGGTCGAGGAACCCCACGCACGCGACGCCGTCGAACGCCTGCTGCACGAGGCCGCGGCCGCCTACACCCGGCCGGACCGCCCCCGCGGCTGCCTGCTCATCACCGCCGCCACTAACTGCTCGCCGCAGTCGGCCGACATCGCGGCCCACCTGCGCGACCAGCGCGCCGTCGGCGCCCACGCCCTCGAAGCCAAGATCGCCGACACCGTGCGCGCCGGAGAGCTCCCGCCCGACACGAACCCTCGGGACCTGGCGAGCTTCTACGGCGCCGTCCTGCAGGGCATGTCGGCCCGGGCCCGCGACGGCGCCAGCCCGGACGACCTGCACCGCATCGCCGACCACGCACTGCGCGCGTGGCCCGGACCGGCGCGATAGCACCTCGGATCACATGACGCCGGCGTCATGCGGGTCGGTCAGCGTGGTATGGAATCCGTAATATACGGAACTCATCCTATGTGCTCCACGAGAGGCCGGTCATGATCGTCGTAACCGGAGCGACCGGCACCATCGGCCGCCCGCTCCTCGGCATCCTCGTCCGCGAGAGCGTCCCGGTCCGCGCCGTCAGCCGCGACCTGCAGGCCGCCGGCCTTCCCGCCGGCGTCGAGAACGTCGCCGGCGATCCTTCGCGGCCCGGCACAATCGCCGGATACCTCGACGGCGTCACCACCGTGTTCCTGCACCCGAGAGCGGTCGGCGAAGCCGCCGAGGAGCTTCTGGCACTGGCCAAGGAGCGCAGCGTGGCCCGTGTGGTCGCGCTTTCGGCCATCAACCTCGACGACGACACCACCCAGCAGCCGTCGCGTTTCCCGGGCGATCGCAACAAAGAGGCAGAGGAGGCCGCCGTCGCCGGCGGACTGGACTGGACTGGGTCAGCCTCCGGCCGGCCTCCTTCCGACGACGTGGAACAGGTGCTCGGCCGTCCCGCACGCACCTACGCCGAATGGGTCACCGACCACACCGCCGCGTTCCAGCACTGACCGCATCGAGGAGGCACCGAGGAGCAGAGCAATGGCTGAGGGCATGAAGGTGCTGCGAACTCCGCCGAAGCGGTTCGCCGACCTGCCGGAGTATCCGTTCGCGCAGCACTACGTGGAGATCGACGCCGGCGACGGCGCCGGCACCCAACAAGCCGCCCACGACCTCGCAGACCTCATGACACCGACAGCAACCCTCGTCCAGGTCACCACAGCACGCCACCTGAACCCCAAATAGCCGCTCCGACCAGCGCATCATCGATACACAGCGCCACCAAATCACAGACCCCTTTACTCGGCCGGTTTATGCTTACAGCGACCTGGGAGAACGTTGCTGAGCACGTCGCTGGGGCCTCCGACGACCCTGGGGGTCAAGGGGTCGTGGGTTCGAATCCCGCTGTCCCGACGTTGCGAAAGGCCAGCGTAGCTGGCCTTTTTTGTTGACCAATACCAATGCCTGCGACGTGTCATGACACGAGTTTTTGCACGTACGGGCGTACTGCTACCCGCCGCGGCACGGCGTGAGCTGTGGCTTTGCCACCAAAGCCAGGGCATCTCGTACACCCGGCCTGCGGCGCTCGGCTCACCCCGGGAGCCACGTTGAGCTGCGGTTTCGCGACCGGGGCACCTCGCACGCCACTCAGCGACCCCGAAACTCGGCCCCGCACCACCGCGACTGATGTCCGGTGTGGACGACCACGACACACCGTCGACACGTACGCACGTACGGTGATCATCTGCAATCGTTGGGTGCGGTCGCCCGGCTTTGCAGGTGGCGCGGCGCCTACCCACGCCGGGTCCCCTCGTTTACTAGCGGCGATGGCGAGGTGCGATGACCAGGCGTCGGGCCCGCCGGGACACGGCGATCACCGCGGGCAGGGTGGTCAGATCGTCGCGGACCAGGACCACGTCGACGCTGTGCAGGCCGAGGTCGGAGCCGTGCCGGCCCGTCGCCACGGCATCGTGAGCCGCGGCAAGCGCGGGAGCTCGCTGGCTTCGGCGCGGGAGGGCCGTGCGGCGACGGAGCGGCAGCTGGCCGGGGCGGCCGGCGAGGAGGACATCGGGTTCGGCCCGGCCGGCTGGGAGGCGCCGCAGTCCGACTGGGCCTGGTTCGACCGGATCGTGCCGACCGCCCTCGTCATGGGCCCCGCCGGGCTCATCGACGACGACCTGGCCACGCCGGCCCATGGGGCTTCGACCTGGCCGCCGTCGCCTGCCCCGTGCTGCTCGCGCACGGCAGCGCCGACCGGATGGTGCCCAGCTCGCACAGCGCCTGGCTGGCCGGGCAGCTGCCGTCGGCGGACCTGAGCATCATCTCCGACGAGGGCCACATCACGGTCACGCGGCACGCCGCCGAGACCCTGCGGTGGCTGCAGGCACGTCACTGACCTCACCCGCGCTACGCGGGGTCGTGCGTCCGCAGGCCGGTGAGGGTGGTCCGGACGAGCCGGTGGATCGCCGCCGGGTCGTGCAGGCTCGTGGCCGCGGCCAGGGCGTGCAGGCAGTAGAGCGTGAGTTCGCCGGCGGGGACGTCCTGGCGCGTGGCTCCGGCCGCGGCGGCGTCGGCGATGAGGTCCTGGACGAACGCACGCAGGTGCTGGTGGGCGGCGGCGACGTGCTCGCCGTGGTGGAGCTTGTCGGCGATGTCGGTGTCGTGCGCGCGCCGGTGTGAGATCGCCATCGCGTATGCGGTCAGCACCGACTCCAGGCGTTCGGCGGCGCCGGCGGTCCGGTCGCGGACCTGGAGCAGCTCCTGCAGGTGCTGGTCGATCTGGCGCTCGTGCCAGGCGCGCAGGATCGACTCGACGTCGGGGAAGTACTTGTAGAGCGTCGCGCGCCCGATGCCGGTCTCCTTCGCGATCTGCGACATGGTCACGCCGGTCAGCCCGTGTTCGGCGACCAATGCGGCGGTGGCATTGATGGTGGCCTCCCGCACGGCGTCGCGGTGCGCCTCGATCGTCTGGCTCCAGATCTTCGGCATGTCGCCCATCGTACGCGATGACCGGCCACGATACACATGACTTGACAGCGACACTATGTATTGAAAAACTACATCCGCTTCGGCCCGTCCGGGTCGGGGCGCCGAGCGGATCGAAGGAGTCTCGCCATGCCCGAGTTGCCGTCCCATCAGGACACCGACCCCGCGGTGCCGGACGCCGCGATCGGCGGGGTGTCACGGCGCCGGAAGGTGCTGGTCGCCGTCGTCGTGGTCGCACTGGTGGTGCTCGCCGCGGTACTGCATCTGACCGGTGTGCTCGGCGGGGAGAGCCACTGATGATCGAGGCGGTTGGGCTGGTCAAGCGGTACGGGAACGTAGCGGCGGTGGATGGGCTGTCGTTCACGGTGCCGGCCGGGTCGGTGACGGGGTTCCTCGGGCCGAACGGGTCGGGCAAGTCCACGACGATGCGGATGATCCTGGGGCTCGACGCGCCCGACGCGGGGGCGGTCACGGTGAACGGCCGGCCGTACGCCGGCTACCGCCGCCCGCTGTACGAGGTCGGGGCGCTGCTGGACGCCAAGGCGGTGGCCCCCGGGCGGTCGGCGTTCCAGCACCTGCGGTGGCTGGCGCTCAGCAACGGCATCCCGCGCTCCCGCGTCGATGAGGTGCTGCGCCAGGTCGGGCTGGCCTCGGCCGCCCGCAAGCAGGTCGGCCGGTTCTCCCTCGGCATGGCGCAGCGGCTCGGCATCGCCGCGGCACTGCTCGGTGATCCGCCGGTGCTGATGTTCGACGAGCCGGTCAACGGGCTCGACCCCGACGGCGTGGCGTGGATCCGCAGCGTCCTGAAGTCGCTGGCCGCGCAGGGCCGCACCGTGTTCCTGTCCAGCCATCTGATGAGCGAGATGGCGGTGACAGCCGATCGGCTGGTCATCATCGGCCGTGGCCGGCTGATCGCCGAGACCGGCGTCGAAGAGTTCCTGGCCTCCGGGGGCGAGAACTACATCCGGGTCCGCTGCACCGAGGCCGATGCCCTGGCCGCCCTGCTCGCCGAGCGGGGCGCGACCGTCGGCCACGACCCGGACGGTGCGTTGCGGGTCATCGATGCGACGGCCGACGAGATCGGCGAGGCGGCACGCGTCCGCGGGCTTGGCCTGCTGGAGCTGTCGCCGCAGCAGATGTCGCTTGAGCAGCGCTACATGGAGCTGACCCGCGACACCACCGACTACCACGCCACCCAACCGATGCCGGTGCCGACGCCGGCCGCGCGCTGAAGGGCCTTCGCCATGATTGCTACCACAACATCGCCGGCCACCACAGCGTCGCCGGCCGTCGGGCGCCGCGGCGGGGAGTTCACCAACGTGCTGCGCGCGGAGCTGGCCAAGCTGGCGAGCATCCGGTCGACGTATTGGGCGCTGCTCGTCGCCTTCGCCGGCAACATCGGCTTTGCCGTGCTCGCCGCCGCCCTGCTGGCCCCGCGGCTCAAGCCCGCCGACCTGGCCCATGTGGACGTCGTCCAGCTCGCGCTGGCCGGGCTGCACCTGTCGCAGGTCGCCTTCGGGGTGCTCGGCGCCATGGCCATCACGGGCGAATACGGCAGCGGGATGATCCGTACAACCTTCGCCGCCGTGCCGCGCCGCCGGACCGTCCTGGCCGCCAAGGGCCTGGCCTTCGCCGGGACGGCGCTGGTCACCTCAACCGTTTCCACGCTCGCCGCCTACCTGGCGTTCCTGGCGGCGCTGCCCGCCGGCACGCTATCCGGCACCGCGTGGAGCGACCCCGGCGTCACCCGGGCCGTCCTGGGCGGCGGCCTGTACCTCACCGTCTACGGGCTCCTGGGATTCGGGCTCGGCGCCCTGCTGCGCTCCTCGGCCGCGACGATCGCGACCCTGCTCGGCGTGCTGTTCGTGCCTCCGCTGCTGCTGGACCTGCTTCCCGGGTCGTGGAAGACCACCGTCGGGCCCTACATTCCGATGCAGTCGGGCAGCCAGATCTTCGTCGCCGCCCATCGCGAGGCGGCCAGCCTCGCCCCGTGGACCGGCTTCGGCGTGTTCAGCCTGTACGCGGCCGTGGCCCTGCTGGCCGGGCTCGTCATGATCAACCGGCGGGACGCGTGACCGGCCCGGCGCAAGCATCGCCGATCTCCCACGGCGGGGGCCCGCCGTGGGAGATCGGCGCCCCGCAGCCGGCCCTGCTCGCCCTGGCCGACAGCGGCGCCCTGCGCGGCCGGGTGCTGGACATCGGCTGCGGCACCGGGGAACACACCCTCATGGCCGCCGCCGCGGGACTGGACGCCACCGGGATCGACCGCGCCGCCGACGCCCTGGCAGTCGCCGGGCGCAAGGCACGCGACCGCGGCCTGACCGCACGGTTCATCCAGCACGACGCGCTCGAACTTGCGGAGCTGGGTGAGGTGTTCGACACGGCGGTGGACTGCCTGCTCCTGCACGCGTTGACCCCCACGGACCGGTCCCGCTACCTCGATGGCCTGCACGCGGTCCTGCGACCGGGAGGCCGGCTGTTCGTGCTCTGCTACAGCAACCGGCACACCACCGAACCGATCCCGCCCCACACCATGTCCCGAGGCGAACTGGAATCCTGCTGCACCGACGGATGGACCGTGGACCGGGTCCAGGCCACCACCAGTACTTCGACCATGCATGCCGGCGGCGTCGCCGCCTGGCTGGCCGCCTGCACCAGGCGCTAGGAGCAAACCCCTCATGCCTTCCGCCGAAGCCCGCATCCGTACCGATCGCGCCGGCCATTACCTCACCCAGCTGTGCGCGCACCTCGCCCGGATCAGCGACCTGCACCCCGATCGTGAGCACGACCACGGCCACCCGCACCCCGAGGACGCCGCGATGCTGAGGCCACGCCGCACGGAGTACGCCGACACCAATGGGCTCATCGAGTTCGACCGCGCACGCTGCACCCTGCAGGCCTCCGCGGGCGAACTCGTCCTGATCGCCGAGGCCGACGACGAACGGCAGCTACGACTCGTCTGCGACGCCATCACCGCACGCCTGCACAGCATCGGCCGCCGCGAGCAGCTGAGCCTCACCTGGCGGCCGGGCCGAGGTGGGCGCGACGCCGCGGCGCTCGTCCAGCAGATGATGACACCGGCTGGGCGCTCCGATCCCTTCCCGCTCTACACCGCGGCGCACGAGCTGGGACCGGTGTCCGAACTCCCCGACGGCTCCCTGCTCGTCTGCGGCTACGCGGCGGTCAACCAGGTGCTGCGAGAGCCGGGATTCGGACTGCCCGAACCGGTCTCACCCGACGCCGGCAAGGACGCGTTGCAGCTGATGAACCAGTCCATCCTGCGCGCCAACCCACCCGACCACGGCCGTATGCGCTCACTGATCGCCAAGGTGTTCACGCCACGGCGGGTCGCCGACCTGCGGCCGGCGATCGAGGCGGCCGTCGACGACGTGCTCGACCGGCTCGGTGAGGCCGGCGGCGGTGAGCCGGCCGATTTCATGGACCTCGTCGCCTTCCCGCTGCCGGTCACCGTCATCGGCGAGCTGCTCGGCGTGCCCCCCAGCGACCGCCGCCCGTTCCGGCCGCTGGCCGCTGACCTCACCGAGGCGCTGGAACTCTCCGGCGCCACGTTCGCGTCCGCTGACGCCGCCGCCCGCGAGCTGGCCGGATACTTCACCCCCCTGATCGGCGAACGCCGCACGGCGCCCGGTGACGACCTGGTCAGCGCCCTGGTCGCGGCCCGCGACGCCGAAGACGGCCGGCTCAGCGACCAGGAACTGCTGGCCAACCTCATCCTGCTGCTCGTCGCCGGCTTCGAGACCACCACCAACCTGCTCGGCAACGGCCTCACCATCCTGCTGGACCGCCCCGCCCTGGCCGGCGAGCTGCGCACCGGGCAGATCCCGATCGCCGGATTCATCGAGGAGGTCCTCCGTTACGACGCCCCGGTCCAGGCCGTCACGCGCCAGGCCCGCACCGACGGCCTGGCCATCGAGGGCATCCCGGTCCCCGAGGGCCGCAACGTCATCCTGCTCATCGGCGCCGCCAACCGCGACCCCGCCCGCTACCGCGACCCCGACCGCTTCGATCCCACCCGCCTCGACATCCGGCCGCTCAGCTTCGGCGCCGGCCCACACATCTGCATCGGCAACAACCTCGCCCGGCTCGAGGCAACCGTCGCCTTCCCCAAGCTGCTGACCCGATTCCCGCAGCTGTCGGCCCCACCGGACCGCCCTCCCCTGCGCCGCGACCGGCTCGTCCTACGCGGATTGCAAACACTCCCCGTCCGCATCACCCCACCCGGCGATCGCCGCTGACCGGACGCCGACCCCGGCTGCCTGCGCCGACGGCTGTCTGAGCGAGGGCATGGTCGCGGAGCTGACCAGGTGCATCCGCACCAACATGGACTGCGCGGACATCTGCGCGACCATGGTGCGGGTGCTGTCACGGCACACCGGGTACGACGCCAACATCAGCCGCACGCTGCTGTAGGCGTGCCAGGATCTCCTGGCAAGCATGAGCCGCTGACACCGCCCACCGGCGGGCCCGCGGTGGTCGCTCGGACCACCGCGGGCGGGAAGTACGGATCGCGCAGCGCATCGTGCGGGCGAGCCTGCCAGAGCAGCAGCCATTCATCCAACAGATCTTGCAGATCCCGCACCGTCCACGCAGCCTGCGCGTCCACCCGATCCCCGCGAAGCTGCGTGTTCGAGCCGGTGTAGGCCGCCACGTGCTGACAGAACAGGGTATTGATGGCATCAAATGTCGCCTCGACGATGCCCTTGTCCGTCGGAGTTCCTGGCCGACAGTTCTGCACCGAGACACCCAACCGGGCGCAGGCCCGGGTGAACGTGTCGGACACGAACACCTGCCCGCCGTCGATCACGATTGTGTCCGGCACAATCACCGGCTTCGCCGCCGCCGACTCCATCCGTGCGTCCACGTCCAGCAGCCGGGCGTGCGGCAGCCGCGACACGGACATCCGCAAGGCCGACGACCAGCCCGGCCGCATCGGCTCCGGCACCAGCATCCGGGCCAGCAGCAACGCCGCGTCCACAGCCTTCGTGCCCACCGGGCGCAGCACCGCCGCGCAGATCGTCCTGGTCGCCACATCGACCGCGATCGTCAGGTCCGCACGCACCGGCATCCCGGAATCCAACAGCACCATCACGTCGATCGGGGTCGAATCAATCTGCACCTGCTCACCCGGCCGAGCGGCGAACGTCACCGTGAACGGACCATCCGGCCGGTTCGCCGTCTGCCGGCGGGTCACCGCCGAGGAGAACGTGTGCCGCCCGGTCGACAGGGCGTCGACCAGCTTGTAGAACGCCGAACGACCAGGGACCGGCACCACACCCGGCCCATAGGCATCCTCCACCGCCTTGACCACCCGGCGGATCAACCGGCCCCGGGTACCCGTCGACGCATGCGTCTCCGCCTCGATCACCTGCCGGGCCACCGCCACCAGCCGCGAATCCGCCCGCCCGGTGGCCTCCCGCGCCCGCACCGCCCGTCGGTCCACCAACCCCCACAAGCCCTGCTGCGCGTACCGGGCACGCATCCGCTCCACCGTCCGAGCGCTCACCCCCAGCTCGCCGGCCTTGACCTCGGTGCGCTGCGCCACGGTGAACACTGCCGGGTCGTGCCCCGGCCGCGGCGTGGCACCCGGTCCAGCGCCCGGCGCCAGGCCGGTCTCCACCTCTACCACATGCCGTTCCCAGCCCTGCGCCTCCGCGAGGACATCCTCCGGCAGACCGTCCAACAACCCGAATGGCTCCAGCTGCGGCACCGACGTCCCGTCAACCACGGCGAAGTCCGCCGCACCCATCAGATACGAGGCCAGCACCACCTGCTCCGCGCCATCCACCGACCGCAGCCGCACCGACGTACCCGCCATGGCCAGCACCTGGTGCTCGCCGCCGTCGAAGCTCACCCAGTCGCCCGGACGCAGCACCGCCCGCGCCTGCCCGCCCATCAGACCGCCACCAGACCGGCGACAGCGGTGGTAACGCTCGAGCATGGATGCAGAGGCACCGACAGATCGGCGGTCAGGTCGTGGCGCCACAGCAGGTGGAACAGCACCGGCAACACCGCTATCGGGTCACCCACCGCCTCGGCGCCGGCCAGCAGCGGCACCGGCTCGGCGAACGCTGCCCGAAACGCCACCGCCAACCCCGGCAGCTCATGGCGCGGATGCCGGTACCCGGAAAGCCAACGCAGGTTCGCCGTCACGATCGGGTCCGGCGCGCCGACCAGCCGGTACTCCCAGCCCACGAACTCGCAGGCGCGCCGCGTCGCGTCGAACGCGGCCAGGTCCCGCGCCGGCGACGCTCCGCCGGCCGGCAGTCGACGACCACCGCCGAGCCATCCGCCCGGCGGGCGAAGTAGTCCGGCGCATGCGAACGAACCCGCCCTTCCTACCCGGTCCAGGACAGCCAGAACGGCTGCGAGGCGATCCCCACCACGGACGGGTCGAAATCCAACGCCATCACATGATCGCGTTCCAGCCACGACTCGTAGCCGACATGCCCGACATCGGTAGCCGACCACCAACGCCCCGAAAGATGCCGCTGACCCTTCCGCGGCATGAACCGCCGCACCGGCGCCATCGCCTCGAACCGCACCGCCCAGACGTCCGCCAACGGCAGCCGGTACTGCGTACCGTCCCCACCGACATAGCCGACCTCGAAGCCATCCACCGACCCCTCGCCGACCACATCCTGCACACCCGGCAGCATCGTCACACCAAGCATTCTCGACGCAACGAACTTCATCAGCTGTCCGGTCTCATTTGAGTTGGCGAGTGATCAAGGCGTGAGCTGCGGCAGGACAGTTTGATTGAGACACCAGGGTCCGGGCTGTCTCACTGAACGTGGGCGGCGACGGCCGAAAGTGTCGAGTTGTCTCAATGAACTTGGCGTTCGCGACCGGTTTGCCTGTTCGGGCGGTGTGATGCGCGATTTCGTACTGTCCCTTGACAAGCCTGTTCGCGCGTCGGCGAACGGTGCGGAAGCCGGCGGCCCACAGCGAAAGAGGACGGGTCGTCAAGCAGACAGGATGCGCAGCAGTGGCGCTCCCGCCTCACCGAGCCACCGCGCGATGGCGATGAGCGGACCGGTCAGTGCGGCGCCGGCCGTCGCCAGTGCGCCGGTGCTCGACAGCACACCGGTGAGCCGCTCCAGCCGGCCCGCCACCCGGGCGCGTTCGGGCTGTTGGGCGCCTAGTTCCCGTTCGACCTCCAGCGCCTCGACGCGAACCGGGCCCGGCAGTTCCAGACGCTCAATCACGGCCCGTAAATCCCGCGCGGCGGACCTCGCCTCCGCGACCGACGCAATGCCGTGCTGACCACCGGAGACGTATTGATCGCCAGCGACGTTGTTGACCACTCCGCCAGTCTGATTGCCTATGTTGAAGACCATTGCTCCTCCGTCGAAGGTCACCGGTCGAGGAACGGCGCCAGCGGATACCGCTGGTCGATCTGCTTGCGCTTGCGGCCCACCAGACCGCCGACGACCATCGCGAAGATGCATACCGCGAAGCCAAGGAGCGCCACGCCCATGGCTATCGCGAACAACGGCACACCGGCCACCACGATCGGTTCACTGTCGTTGGTGACCGATAGGGCCACGACGGACCCGATGAAGCCGATCACGCCGAACCCCGCCAGAGCGAATCCAAGAAGGAACAGCACGCTGACGAAGCGGTTCATCGGTTCCAGCCGCCGGTAGGCGTCCTCGCGGTCGACGACGATCTGCTGGAAGTACTGGTTTCCCCCGACGTTGTTGATCGCGCCGTCTACGATCTGGCCGGCGATGTCGAAACGGGGCGCCGCGGGAGCCTCGGCGGAATACTGCAGTTCGATGTTGGCCAGGCGAACGAGGTCGCCGTGGCGCAGCGGATGACG
The DNA here is from genome assembly GCF_049995355.1 of Dactylosporangium sp. McL0621. Taxonomy (NCBI): domain Bacteria; kingdom Bacillati; phylum Actinomycetota; class Actinomycetes; order Micromonosporales; family Micromonosporaceae; genus Dactylosporangium; species Dactylosporangium sp. McL0621. Next base: position 4,530,892 of record NZ_CP188259.1, on the reverse strand, counting down.
GCCGGAGACGCGCCGATCGTTGACCCAAGTCCCCGACGCGGAGCGCAAGTCCTCGATTTCGTCGACGTCGGCGGCCGGCCGGATCACGGCATGGTGCCGGCTCACCTGCGGATCCGGCAGCGACCAATCGGCGTCCGGCGACCGGCCGAGCACCACAGGAGCGCGGCGAATCTCACGCACCTGTCCGGCGAGCGACGAAGGTGAACGAATCTGCAACCATGACATCCCGCCATCACCTCCGCCCATAGCGTGACGAGCGAGCGCTCATGAGTGTGCTGACCAGAAACATCGCAGTCAATCAACGAGTCGGATGGCGGACCGCCGACCGTTGCGCATCTCACCGCCCTCAGCTGAAAAGGCGACAAAGTCCTGATAATGACGGCGGCCGAACGATCGAGGCATCCATGCCAGGTTCAATGGGACCCAGCACCGAATCGAGCCGGCTACGGCGAGGCAGAGGCCACATCAATTGATCCACTGAGAATCGCAAGGTTGCCTGAGACGCTCTTCCCTTCATAGGGGTACAAAACGGGCCGCGAGTGCCACGCTGTACGGGAATCTGCGCCGAAGGCTGCGCGTCTGCTTGAGAATCCGCCAACCTCGCCGAGACCGGACATCAGCGCGCGTGACACGCCAACTAAACGTGGACACCGACAAGTCACCCGACATGATCACATGGACAGCGACAAGTTCATGCGGAAAGGACAATTGTCGCGTACAGGTCAAGGTGGCGGACGCCAAGCACGCGACGTGCAGCTCGCCAAGTAGATCTGGACAGTTGAGCCGCGGATCATCCAGCCTTACATGGCGGATTCCGTGTACGTCGACGGCGGCCCGCTCTACGGCCGGCGATCGGCCAGCCGACGTGCGTCGCGTAGTCCCGTCAGATCCGCACGTGCGACCTCCGGAAGATCCTCTCGGATCAGCTTGCTGTAGGCACGCCGTGCCTGCTTCGCTCCGTCATCGACGTGATTCTCGAAACGAATCTGGTGCACGTAAGTCCGCCTCACCTCGTATTCCACTGGTGCGTAGGTCTCGGTGAGCCACCGGTACAGGCGTGGCGACGACAGCAGCAGAAGCCGCCGGTAGGCCTGGTCTCGTTGGAGCACACGCCGGTCCATCTCGTTGATCCGATCGCTGTCGTTCTGCGTCCAGCCAAGCTCTCCGACGAGAACCAAAAAGTCGTGCCAGGCGTGTGTGGCGAGGAGGAACGCCTCGATGCTTGCCAGCTGTCGCTCCTGCGCCTTCTCTCGCAGCGCTGCATGCGCACGGAACCGCTCAACCGAGTACGTCCCTGCGGAGGCCAACAACGCGCCGAGGAGGCCGGCGCTCGCCGCGATCACCGCAGCGACGGTTGCGCTGGACATGGCGCTCCTTCCATGAGAATCCCGGCATAGGCAGGACAGCGTAGCCACAGTCCACCGGGACCCAACATCGACGCATGACACGCCAACTAAATCTGGACGCCGCCAGCTCATCCGCCAACTTGACTTGGACGCCGCCACTTTGGCCTGGACACGACAGTAGCGCTGTCCGATCCAGTCGAACCTTGCGGACGCCGACGCGCTGACCAGCGACTCGCAGGGTAGACCTGACCAACGCGCCGCGTGATCTGGTCAGACTTACCCTGCGGATTCCGTCGATCTTGGCTCGGTCATGGTTGGGTGGCGCTGGCTGAGCTGCGTCCGTCGGCCTATGTGGCTTCGAGTAGCGCCAGGATGTGGGGTCGATGGTGGTACCGGGCCGCGCCGGCGGCGGTGCTGTGCCATACCGGCTCGGTGATGCTCAGATCGGGGCTCTCGGCGAGCAGGAGTTCGACAACAGCGCGGCGGCCGAGCCCGGCGCTGTAGATGAGCGCGTATTCGATCAGATGGTCGGGGTCGAGCATGGGCCCGCGCGCTCCGATGCGCGTAGCGCTGCGGGGCCGACCGTGGCTGAGTCGGTCGCCGTCGCGCAGGTAGGTTCTGACCCTCGGTAGATCACCCGCTGCGGCGGCGAACACGAGGTTGTCCAGCCGGGCGCTGCAGCGAATGCCGCCCCATCGCGGTGAGGCGTCCGCCGCGGGCATGCAGGTCCCGAAGCCGCTCCAACGCCTGCTGATCCCCGGCCCGCCACGCCGCCAGCAGCGATTTGGCCTGCTTCTTCAGATTGGTGAGGTTCGGATGGTCCGGCAAAGGCCGCATGACCGACATGACGGTCTCCTTCCGTTGGCTGCCTGCGCCCGTCGACATCAGGCCGAAAGAAGACTGAGAACCGTTGGATTTCTCGCGGGTGGGCTTCGCCCTGTCCACGGGCTGGCGGCGCCCCGCAACGCACCAAGCCAGCGTAGCAACGGCGACCCTCCTCGCCGCCCACTCGCAGGATCATTCTGACGCTCGCAAGATCACTCGCAGCCTTGGTCCGACGCTCCCAGGCTGTCGCGCTACGGGGACAAATGGTGTCCAGTACGGCTTGACTTGGCACGGGCGCGGCACGCTGAGCTGTGACGGGACAAGTATGTCTGGACGCAATGCCAGCGAAGGGTCCGGATCTACTTGGCACTTTCTTCGGATTCCGGTCGGGGCAGCAGCGGCTGGCGGCCATCGGGGTCTTAGCTACTGATCTACTGGGCCTGGCCGGCGCGTCAGCTGCTACCAGGGCCGATCGCCTCCGACGGCTTCGTATTTGGCGTCCTTCGCCAGGCCCGAGGCAGTGTGAGTGCCCTTTTGGCCTCGTTGATGAAGTCTTGGCGGAGCATCCACAGCTTGTTTCGCATATAAGCGTCCTGTTCGACGGCAACCGCGTGGTCTTCGTCGAGCAACTTCACGTACTCCGCATTCGCTTCTCGAAGAATTTGGGCTGCGTCGAGTATCTCGGGTGTCGACAGCAGGCGCAGCCGCGACTGCATCGTCCGCATCTGGCTCTTGGCAGCCTGTGCATCAATCCGACACTGAGCGTCAGGAGCGGGCGGCCAGGCATTGGGCTTGCCGTCGCGGATGCCGTACTTGACAGCGTCCTTGCCCTCGAAACTGGCATCCACGAAAGTGACCATGACCTCGACCAGCGCTTCACGCGCCCACTTGGTGTGATCGCGGCGACCCGTGATGTACAGGTTGACGGCGGTAAGTATCGCCGCAATCGAGGCAGCGATGGCGGAGATGACGGCAGCTCCCGTACCCATGGTCCGAGTATGGCTGCCATCAACTCTTGCAGCACAGTTGCGCCCGGTCGTGACCTGCAAGGTAAGTCTGAACGGTGTAAGTCATGTGCAATCTAAGTGCGGACGGTGCAATCTCGGTCCGTACAGGACAAATGGTGTCCGTTCCAATCTACGACTGCGAGGGTCGGCGTCTCGACGTGCGGCTCGCAGAGTGGATCTGGCCGATGGCGCGCGAAGTTGTCAGACTTATGTTTCGGATTCGATGGATCTTGGATGTTCGCCACTGGGGATAGTGTGCCGATCGGGGATACTGGTGCGGGTGCCGTATGACCCCACCATCTTCTTCGGCTCTGCTGTCCACTATCGCTAGGTCGCCCCACGTACTCGCCGGAGCTCGAGGCCCTCCTGACGCGGTAGATAGGTCTGGACGGGAGCGGTCGGCTTCTGGATGTCGGCCGCGGCGCAGGCGTGCTTGCCGTCCGCCTTGCTCGCCTTTCGACCAGGTGGTCGGTCTGGACGGGACGCGGAGATGCGTGTCGACGATCTGGGTCACGGTGTACGTCGGGACGGAGGGCTGCCGCGCGGCCGAGGAAAGACTGTGCGAACATCCGGTGGGTCCAAGGTCTGGCCGAGGATCTGCTCGCGGTCGCGCCGGGGGCCGTACCGGCTGGCGACATTCGGCCAGGCCTTTCCGCTGGACCGACGAACGCCTGGCGGCGGAGACCGTCGACGACATGCTGGAGCCCGGGATGCGCTGGCGCTCGTCGTGCACACAGATGACCGAGCGTCCCCAGCAACCAAGCCCAGGGGGTGCCTGCGATTCCTCACGAAGACGAGCAGGCCCTGCCGTCCGGTGTTCCTGGCCGAGCGTATCCGCGCCCCGACGCCCGGCCTACGTCTGGAGCTGGGGTGCGGGCGCCTCGGCGGTTCGGCGCAGCGGTCCGTTGCGGAACGGGAAGTCGTGCGGATATTTGGCCCTGAGGATGAACCACGACACCACGCTCAACGCCAGGATGCTGGCCGTCCCGCCCCACTCGGTGACGGTCTTGACGACCTCGGAGACCCCTTGCAGGCCGTCGTCGCCCTGTGCCCCCATGATCGCGCTGGCTGACGCCGCGATGACCGGCGCGGCGAAGACAGCGAGCAGCGGGTGCCCATCGTCGGCCCGGAAGAGCCCCGTGGCGCACAGGTACAGCGTCTTCACCAACCACACCAGCACGATGACGGCGACGGCAAGCGTGAACAGGTACGCGCCGATTTTCGCGACCACGCTGAGCTTCGAGACCTGCGCCGCGAGAGCGCTGACGCCCGCGAGCGTTGGCGGCAGGGCCGCGAGCAGGCCGAAGAATGCCCCGGCGGTGATCACAGGCCACCGCAGCTGGTAGAGCGTCGCCTTCCGCGCCCCGGACCGCGCCCATGCAACCAGCCCGAGCGACACGAGCGGGATCAGGAACGCGGTCACGACGATCGTCACAATGACCCCGACGAACCAGCGCGCCTCGGGATTGTCCAATTGGAGGTTGTACGTGCGCTGCCCGGTCGCATCCGTCGTGGGCGTCCCGAGGTGGCTGAGCCCGTCGTAGTACACAATCATTCCGGCGACGATGAGGGTCCCGATCACCGATCGGATCCTATTCAGGACGTCGATCGCACCGACCCGTTCCCCGAGAAAGCTGCCGCGCGGCTCGAACAGGAAGTTGGGGATGCGGAAAATGCTGAACGAACCGCCCTTGCCGCGAATACTTCCTGGTCGCATCGGTGGCCCCGCACACTTGTCGGTTTCGGTAAGAGCTGCCGGCTCATTGTCATGACAGCCAGCGACACGCGGCAATCGGTCGTACAGCGGTTCCATTCCGGGTTTCGGGCGGCGTACCGGTCGTGACTCAACTGCTCGGCAGCGCCGGGCTGCCGTCCACCACGGATTTCTGAACGGCTACCCGGTGTCCAGAGGCGCGCGGAGCGGCGGCACCGTCGCGCTGCATGCTCGCCGGCAGGCCCGCGGCAGCAAAGCCAGACCTGCCCGATCCAGCTCAAGGCTGCGAATAACTTGCTGCCTGACCTGCGCCTCGCAGGGAAATCTGGTCAGCAGACCGGGATCTGGTCAGATGCACGTTGCGAACTGTCCGGTCTCAGAAATCATGTCGGATGACCATCCGGTGACCTGGCTCGCGACAAGTAGATGGAGACGAACGAGACCGTCCCGGCTCGGGCCGTCGCGTCAACAAGACGCGACGTAGCTCGATGTCCTAAGGATCATGTCATCGGTCGGCGCCCGCGAGCTGCACCTCGACAGGAACAAACGAGACTGGGCAGTCAGGATTCTCGGTAATGTTGGCGGATTCGACGGATCACCAGTGCCGGTGGAACCCCATAACCTGTCCTAATCGCAGCTCACCCGCCGGCGAAATCGTCACCGTGAGTCACCACTTGGGGCCGCATACCGGCTTATGACCGGAGCTCCGGGCACGGCGGATGCGGCAGCGCCCGACCGCAGGCCGGCGGCGCAACGCGGCGGACCGCACCCGGACGCTGCGGCGGCCCAACCATCTGACCAGTCCGTCCTCCTGGCCCGGTGTGGCACCGTGCGGCAAGCCCACAGACCGCGGCGATCGTCGCCACCTCCGTCCGCGGCTGGCAGCTGATCCGCGCGGTCGCCGCCACCTCGGCCTGTCCTATGGCGAAGCCCGGGCCCGGCTCGCCGTCAGGACCGCGACGGCGGCGAGTACGGTCGCGGCCGCGCCGTGGCGGGAGACTGATGCGCGCGTGACCGCAGCCTACGGGCGGCGCGGATCGTCGCCGACGAATAGCGCACCGGCGTCCGGTTGATCTGGGCGGCGGAAAATCCGCACACCAGTCCGGTGCCGATTAGCCTTGCGGTCGGTGCCGGACGGGTGCCGGGCCTTCGTAGAGTCGTCGCGTGGCCGCCGACGCGCACCGCCTGACGATCGATTTCGGCACCTCCACCACCGTGGCGATGATCGCCGGGCCGGACGGGCGGGCGCGGCCCCTGCTGTTCGACGCGTCGCCGCTGCTCGCCTCGGCGGTCTTCGCCGGCGCTGGCCCCGACCTGCTGACCGGCGCCGACGCCGAACGGGCCGCCGTCGCGGCGCCGGCCGCGTTCGTCGCCAGCCCGAAGCGGTGCGTCGATGACGGCACGGTCTGGCTCGGCGAGCGCGAGATCCCGGTCGTCGAACTCTTCGCGGCGGTGCTGCGACGGGTCGCGGACGAGGCGGCCCGGGCCCTCGGCGGCCCGCCGGCCGCGACGCTGCTGACCCACCCGGCCGGCTGGCACAGCGCCCGGCTCGCCGTACTCACCGACGCCGCCGCCCGGGCCGGCCTGGACCAGATCGAGCTGGTCGCGGAGCCGGTCGCCGCCGCGGCGTACTTCGCGTCCGTGCTGCGCCGCAGCCTGCCCGCCGGGCGCTGTCTCGTCGTGTACGACCTGGGTGCCGGAACGTTCGACGTGAGCGTCGTGCGGGCCCGCACCGACGGATTCGACGTGCGCGCCGCGGCCGGCCTCGACGACGTCGGCGGCCTGGACCTCGACGCCACGGTCGTCGCGCACGCCCGGGCGCACACGGCCGCCGCCGGCACCGCCTGGGGCCGGCTGGACTGGCCCGAGACCTCCGCCGACCGGCAGGCCCGCCAGGCGCTGTGGCAGGGCGCCCGGGCCGCCAAGGAGCAGCTGTCCCGGCACGCCACGGCCGCGCTGCACGTGCCGCTGGCCGACGTCGACCTGCACCTCACCCGCGCCGAGTTCGAACGGCACGCCCGGCCGCACCTGGACCGCACGGTGGCCTGCACCCGGCAGGCGCTGCGGGACGCGGGCGTCGCGCCGGAGGACGTCGCCGCCGTGCTCCTCGTCGGCGGCGCCAGCCGGACCCCGCTGGCCGCCACCCTGCTGCATCGGGCGCTCGGCATCGCGCCGACCGCCCTCGACCAGCCGGAACTCGTCGTCGCCGAGGGCGGACTGCACGCCCGGCCGGCCCCGCCGCCACTGCCTCCGCCGCCACTGCCTCCGCCGCCGCTGCCTCCGCCCCCACTGCCTCCGACACCGCTGAAGGCGCCGATGGCGGTTCGGCGGCCCCGGATCGTGCGGGCAGTCGTCATCCTGGCGGTCGCTGCGGTCGCCACGCTGATCCCGTCCGCGGGCGCGGGATCCGCCGTCGGACCGGTCGTGATCAGCAGCCAACCCCGGCTCGTGGCCTCGCTGCTCGGACACACCGGCACCGTGCAGTCCATCGCGTTCAGCCCGGACGGCAGGACCCTGGCCACGGGCGGCACCGACAACACAGCGCGCCTGTGGGACATCGCCACCGGCTCCAGCCGGGAGCTCACCGGCCACGGGTACCACGTCGAGAGCGTCGCCTTCAGCCCCGACGGCAAAATCGTGGCCACCGCCAGCTACGACAAGACCGTGCGGCTGTGGGACGTCGCCAGCGCCACGCTCATACGGACCCTGACGGGCCACACCGACTACGTCTGCTGCGCAGTGTTCAACCGCGACGGCACGATCCTCGCCACCGGCAGCGGCGACAAGACGGTCCGCCTCTGGAACGTCGCCAGCGGCGAGACCGTCGCGACGCTGCGCACCAGTTCGACCACCGGTTTGGGCAACGTCGCCATCAGCCCGGACGGCACCACGCTCGCCGCCGCCGGCTGGGACGACATCCATCTGCCGGCCGACCAGGACCCCAAGGCCGAGCTGTGGAACGTGCCGTACGGCACGTACATCGGCGAGCTCCATGACAAGGATGGCGGGGAGCCCAGCAACATCGACAGCATGGCGTTCAGCCCGGACGGCCGGACCCTCGCCATCAACGCGCAGGACCGCACGGTGCGGTTCTGGGACGTGGCCACGCGCTCGTGGACCGGCCGGCGCTGCGACGTCGAGACCGCCACCGCGACCGACATGGGCTACAGCCCGGACGGTCGGACGCTCGCCGTGGCCGTCGAGGACACCGCCCTGCTGTGCGACACGACCACCGGGCGCATCCTCGCCAAGGTCACCGGGCAATACCACTGGACGTACGCCCTGGCCTTCAGCCGCGACGGCCGGATGCTGGCCGTCGGCGGCAACCGCCCCGACCACGCCGTGCAACTGTGGCTCGTCGGCCGCTGACCGGCGCCAGAGGCGCAGCAGCACCCCCTCACCCGGCGCCAGGGCCGCAGGAGCACCGCTGATCGCCGTCAGGGGCGCAGCTGCGTCACGAAGGCGGCCGCCATCCGAATCACGCTGATCCATTGAGACTCGCCAGATTGCCTGGGACGCCTTCTACGCGTAGTTGCACATATCGGGCCCCAGCCACCGCCGAGCACGAGAATCCGTCGCGAGAACCGCCAACTGTCCGAGAATCCGCCAAGCCCAAGGAGATCGGACAAGAACTCTGATGATCTTCGCCATCGATCATGGAACTCGGGCAGCGACTCGCAGAGTATTTCTGACCTTCGCAAGATCACTCGCAACCTAGTCCGACATTCGCGACCTTCGGCGATACAGGACAAGTGTCCGTTCCAGCTGAGCCTTGCGAATCCCGACGCCCTGACCAGCAGTTCGCAAGGTAGTTCTGGCCGGCGCGGCAGGGATCTGGTCAGACTTACCTTGCGGATTCTTGCCGCGGCCAGCTGCGGGCATCGTGTTGCGCGCCAGGTAATTCGGGTGGGAGCCGGCCTCGCACAGAGCGCGGCACTGCCAGGTGCGAACCAAGACCGGTGGTCGTTGCTCAAACCCGCAGCGGCGCGTAGGCGAATTCGGCGATGCCCTCCTCGAAGCCGACCATCGCGTTGAAGCCGAGCTCCCGACGGGCCCGTTCGGGTGAGGCGACCACGTGCCGCACGTCGCCGGCCCGGAACTCGCCGGTCAGCACCGGCGGTGGACCGCCGCAGGCCGTCGCCAGCGCCGCGGCCAGCTCACCCACCGTGTGTGGCCGGCCGGAGGCGATGTTGTATGCCCGGAACCCGCCAGGCGTCCCGCTGGTGGCGTCCAGCGCGGCCGCGTTCGCCGTTGCCACGTCGCGGACGTGGACGAAGTCGCGGCGCTGCCCGCCGTCCTCGAACACTCGCGGTGCCACGCCGCGCTCCAGCGCGGAGCGGAAGATCGCCGCGACTCCGCTGTACGGGGTGTCGCGCGGCATCCGCGGCCCGTACACGTTGTGGTAGCGCAGCGCCACCGCATTCGCCCCGACGGTACCCGCCCACGCCGCGGTCAGGTGCTCCTGGGCCAGTTTGGTCGACGCGTAGACGCTGCGCGGCTCCAGCGCCGCATCCTCGTCGACCAGCCCTGGGACCAGCGGCACGGCGCAGCGCGGGCATGTCGGCTCGAAGCGGCCGGCCGCCAGGTCATCCACCGCACGCGGGGCCGGCCGGACCGCGCCGTGCACCGGGCAGGCGTACGCCCCCTCGCCGTAGACCACCATCGAGCTGGCCAGCACCAGCCGCCGCAGGCCGGCGCGGGCCAGCTCGGCCAGCAGCACCGCGGTGCCCAGGTCGTTGCAGCCGACGTACTCAGGCAGGTCAGCCATGTCCGCGCCCGTACCGACCATCGCGGCCTGGTGCACCACCACGTCGACCCCGCGCAGCGCGGCGGCCACCGCTGCGGCGTCGCGGACATCGCCACGCACCAGCGGAACATGCACATCGCGAGCCGCGTCATGCCGGTGCGCGGCCGGGTGCAGCACGTCGAACGCGACCACGTCATGCCCGGCCGCCATCAGCAGCTCCACCACGTGCGCACCGATGAACCCGGCACCGCCGGTGACCAGTACCCGCATCCGCCGATCCCTCCCCCCGGGTGGGCGGTTGCCGCGAGCAGCCGCTCACCGGGACTTTATCCGCGAAGCGTCCGTCGGTGGCCGCGTTCGGACTTCGTAGCATCTTCGGTTCGCCCAACCGTGGTTCGGCCTGCCGCAGCGCCGGGTACCGTCCGATCGTGACGGATGTAGTGCTGCCCTGTCTCAACGAGGCACCCGCGCTGCCGTGGCTGCTGTCCCACATGCCCGCCGGATACCGGCCGATCGTCGCCGACAACGGCTCCACCGACGGCTCACCCGAGGTCGCCGCCGCCCACGGCGCCACCGTCGTGCACGTGCCGCAACGCGGGTTCGGTGCGGCCGCGCACGCCGGGCTGCTGTCCGCCGCCGCCGACATCGTGTGCTTCTGCGACGCCGACGGTTCGTTCGACCCGCAACAGCTCTCGCGGGTGACCGACCCCGTCCGCGCCGGCACCGCTGACCTGGTGCTCGGCCGGCGCCGCCCGACAACCCGCCGGGCCTGGCCGGTGCACGCCCGGCTCGCCAACGCACTGCTCGCGTGGCGGCTTCGCCGCGGGATCGGCGTTGCGCTGCACGACCTCGGCCCGATGCGCGCCGCCCGCCGCGCGGACCTGCTCGCCCTGGACTTGCGCGACCGGCGTTCCGGCTACCCCCTCGAAATGGTGGTCGCGGCGGCTCGAGCCGGCTGGCGCATCCACGAGACCGACGTCGACTACGCCCCCCGCACGGCCGGAACCCGATCCAAGGTGACCGGCACCGTCCGGGGCACCGCACAGGCCATCCACGACATGGCCAAGGTCCTGGCCAAGTGAACATTCAACTCCTGCTGTTCGCCAAGGCACCGGTGCCCGGGCGGGTCAAGACCCGGCTCTGTCCACCCGCCACCGGCCGGCAGGCGGCCGCGATCGCCGCGGCCGCACTGGCCGACACCATCGACGTCCTCGACACCACGCCCGCAAGCCGCCGCACCATCGTGCTCAACGGGCGTTGCCCCGCGCCGGCCGGTTGGCATACCGTGGCCCAACGCGGCACCGGCCTCGCCCAGCGGCTGGTCCATGCCTACGCCGACACCGCCCTACCGGATACCGCCACACTCCTGCTCGGCATGGACACCCCACAGCTGACCCCAGCACTGCTGGCAACCGCCGTGCAGGCGCTCCACGACGGCGCCGACGCCGTGCTCGGACCCGCCTACGACGGCGGCTGGTGGACCCTGGGGCTGCCCAACCCGGCGTACGCTGCCGTGCTGCGCGGGGTACCGATGTCCACCCCCGACACCGGCCGGCACACTCTCGCCGCGCTGGCCGGACGGGGCCTCACGGTCACCCTGCTGCCCGCGCTCCGCGACGTCGACACGGTCGCCGACGCCTACGCCGTCGCCGCGCAGTGCCCTGACAGCCGCTTCGCCGCGGCCGTACGCGCGCACCTGCAAACCCCGGACCCGGCCGCGCCGCCGACCGGGCCCGGCCCTCGGTAACCGCCCCCCAGCCGCCCGCCGCACCCGATATGGCCATCGACAACGCGCCGCCGAACCCGCGCCCGCGGTGGCGCCGGCCAGTCGGACACGGCCTCGCCGTTGCCGGCGCTCTCGCAACCGGGGCGGCCCTCGCCGTGCTGGTAGCCCAGCCCGATGCGGTCGCGCCGGGCCTTACCGGCCCGACCCGGGCGGTCGTCTTCGTCGGCGCCGCCTGGCTGGTCTTCGCCGCCGGGGGGTGGCTGGTGCGCCGGCTCCCGGTGCGCACGGCCACGGTGCTCATCGTGCTCGGCGGTGCCGTGCTGCCGTTGGCGGCCGCCAGCGCGCCGCCCCGCAGCAGCGACGACATGTACCGCTACATCTGGGACGGCCGGGTACAGGCCGCGGGCATCGACCCCTACCGCTACGTCCCGGCCGCACCCGAGTTGACCGGCCTGCGTAACGACTTTCTGTGGCCCCGGCAGGCGAACTGGTGCGTCCCGGCTGGCGCCGTCGATCCCGACAAGGGCCGTCCGCTCGCGCCGGGCTGCACGGTGATCAATCGTCCGACCGTACACACGATCTACCCGCCGGTCGCGCAGGCGCTCTTCGCGGCCGTGCACGTCGTGTCGCCGCCGCGCAGCCGGCAGGTGCCACTGCAGCTGGTGATGGCCGGGTTCGCGCTGGCCACCACGATCCTGCTGCTGATGGGGCTGCGGGCGACGGGGGCCGACCCCCGGCTGGCGGTGTTGTGGGCGTGGTGTCCCACGGTCGCGCTGGAAGCGGGCAACAACGCCCACGTCGACGTCGTCGCCGCGTTCCTCACCGGCCTGGCCCTGCTCGTCCTCGCCCTGGGGGGCACCCGCCGCGCCAGCGCTCTCGGCGGCGTCCTGCTCGGGCTCGCCGTCGCCACCAAGCTCACCCCGCTGCTGATCACCCCCGCCGTGCTGCGCCGGCGCCCGGTTCTCGTCGTCACGGCCACGGCCGCCGCGGTAGTAGCGGTCTACCTGCCCCACCTGCTCGCCGTCGGCACCCAGGTGATCGGCTACATCCCCGGGTACCTCACCGAAGAGGGCTACGCCACCGGCTACCGGTTCCCCCTGCTGACCCTGTTCATGCCGACGACCTGGGCCGGGCCGGTCGCGGTCGCGATTCTCACCGTGGTGGCATTGCGTTCGGTTCGCACCGCCGACCCGGACCGGCCATGGCTGGCCGCTACCACCATGACCGGCACGGCACTGCTCGTCGCTGCGCCCAGCTACCCTTGGTACGCACTGCTGCTCGTCCTGCTTGTCGCCCTCGGCGGCCGGACCGAATGGCTGGCCGTCGCGGCGGCCGCCTACCTCGCCCAGTATGCCCCCAACCTGCACCTCACCACGGTGTCCGCGCAGCGGATCGGCTATTGCGCCGCGCTCGCGCTCGTGCTCGTCGCCGCGCTCCACCGACGCCGGTCGAGGACAGCGCCTTCGCCGCAGACACGCGGCGTCGATACGTGAGTACCGCGCCGGCACCCCAGCACTATGAGCTCAGATAATTCCCATGAGCTGTGGATGCAAGAAGGTGACCGTCGCGGCGACAACAGCGTCGGTGAATGCGCTGGTCCTGTCGATCGCACCGTTCGACAGGAGCCCGAAAATTCCACCGTGCTGCTTCGTGTTCCGAGCCTTGAACGGAAACCGATCAGTGTGGCCGTGATCGTCACCGACCGGCCCGGCCGCCTGCCGGTCCTCGTGCCGGGTTCAGGTTTGCCACATGGACCGGCGGGTAGCTGGCCGGCTCTGGATGGCACGTGTTCGAGAGGCAACGGTGCGGTGGCGGACGATCAGGCGAGTCCGGGCGCAGCGTCACCAGGCCGCCGGCCGGCTGGGCCACCGGGACCGCTGCGTCGCGAATTCTGGCGCAGCCCGATCCGCGGTCCCTGGCTGACGTCGGTGTTCGGCCTGGTGCTACTGGCCGGGGTCACCGTGCTGTTCGTAACGGGCCTGTTGTCCTACGCCGCCTACAACCCGGACCTGGGCAACGACACCACCCCGGACAAAGGGCTGCTGGGCTTCTACCTGTTCGACTGGCCGACGCACCCGGCCTGGCTGTACCGGCTCACCCAGGGCCTGCACGTCACGCTCGGCGTCGTGCTCATTCCGGTCCTGCTGGCCAAGCTCTGGTCGGTGATCCCGAAGCTGTTCGACTGGCCGCCCGTGCGCAGCCCCGCACAGGCCCTGGAACGGCTGTCGCTGCTGCTGCTGGTCGGCGGGGCGATCTTCGAGTTCGTCACGGGCCTGCTCAACATCCAGCTGTTCTACGTCTTCCCCGGCTCCTTCTACAGCCTGCACTTCTACGGCGCCTGGGTCTTCGTCGCTGCGTTCGCCGCCCACGTCGCCCTGAAACTCGGCACGATGACGCGGGCCTTGCGCTCGCGGCGACTCCGCGACGAGCTACGCACCGACCTGGCGCACACCCGGCCCGAGCCCGCCGACCCGGACGGCCTGGTGCCACCCGCACCGGCCGCGCCGACGATCTCGCGGCGCGGTGCGGTAGGGCTGGTCGGCGCCGGCTCCCTGCTGCTGCTCGCGGTGACGGTCGGGCAGAGCCTTGGCGGCTGGGCGCGGTACACGGCGCTGCTGGCCCCCCGCAACCGCAACCCCGGCGACGGACCCAACGGCTTCCAGATCAACAAGACGGCCGCGTCCGTCGGCATCACCGCGACCGACGTCGGCGATGCGTGGCGGCTGATCGTACGGGGCGGCGACCGTGAACTCACCCTGACCCGGGAGCAACTACTCAAGCTGCCGCAGCACACCGCCGCACTGCCGATCGCCTGCGTCGAAGGGTGGTCCACCGAGGACCAGCACTGGAGCGGGGTGCGCCTCGCCGACCTCGCCGACCTCGCCGGTCTGCCCGGCGCGGCGAACGTCCTGGTGGACTCCGTGCAGCAGACCGGGTCCTTCCGCTCCGCCGTCCTGAGCGACAACCAGATCCGCGACCCGGGGTCGATGCTCGCCCTGCGGGTCAACGGCGCGGACCTCTCGCTCGACCACGGCTATCCCGCTCGTGTGATCGTGCCGGCCAACCCCGGTGTGAACAACACCAAGTGGGTGGGCGCGCTCACCTTCCGGGCGTGACGATGGCCCGCTTCATCCGCTGGTACGGCGCGAACCCGTTGCACCTGCTCGTCCTCATCTGCGCATTCGCGGTGGCCGGCTATGCGGCCGTGCGACTGTTCGCGGTCCAGCCTATCGGCGTGGCCGTGTGGCTGGTCGGCGCGGCGATCGCGCACGACCTGATCCTGTTCCCGCTGTACGCGGTCGCCGACCGATCGGCCCGGTCGGTGTTGCACCGCCGCGCCGCCGACCTGCGCACGATCCCCTGGATCAACTACCTGCGCGTACCGACAGTGCTGTCCGGCCTACTGCTGCTGGTGTGGTTCCCGCTGATCTTCAGGATGGTGCCCGGCTTCGAAGCCGCCACCGCGCTGTCACAAGACGTCTACCTCGGCCGCTGGTTAGCGATCACTGCCGTGCTGTACGGCGGGGCAGCCCTCGCCTTCGCCCTGTCAGTACGCCGGACCCGCGCGGCCGGCGGCGAATCGCGCGTATGAAAGGCTCACCCCGGCGTGCAGGGCCGCCGGGTCAGTTGGGTACGGATGCCCGCACCAGGGCCGCCACCGACTGCCCGTCGCCGCGCACCCGGCCCACCACCTCGTACTTGACCTGGACCAAGTCCTGGCCGTCTAACTAATTAACCCGGGGAGTCGGTGGAACTTGGCGGTCCGAGCCGGCGATGGATGCGGGAGATGGCGCCGTCGAGGTCGGCCAGCGTGTCGGTGGCGCGGGCGATCGTTTTGTCCATATCATCTTTCGTAGCTCGGCTGTCGTTGCGGGTGCGTCCGAGCTCGGCGCGGAACTGGTTGAGCGTGATGCGGGTTTGCAGCAGCTCGGCTTGCAGGTTGCCCAGGGCCTCACGTTCCATCCGCTCGGCGGTGTTGGTGTGCAAGTCGCGGGCTGCGTCGAGGGCGGCTTGGGCGCAGAACCCGGTTGCCAGGTGCGCTTGAGCTTGGGCAGGGTCAGATCGATTGCCAGGCTCGCGCCGCTGTACCAGATCGTGTCCCCGGCGGCATTGTGGTCGTCGGGCAGCGCGACCGCGTAGCCGCTGGTCTCGGTCAGGTTGACGGTGCTGGTGCAGGGCCGCACGAGCAGGCCCGATGCGCGGAGGCGGTCCAGGAAGTCCCGTTCGTCGCGGGCACTGTCGGCGGCGGCGCGGACCATGCGGCGCAGTCGGTGGCGGGGCACCTCATCGCGCTGGTGGCGGGTGGCCTTGTGCAGCTCCGCGGGCGTTGGGTGGTGCTTGGCGGTGCGCCGTCCGTCGACGCGGTGCAGCCCCACCTAAGTCTGACATTCGCAACCTTCGGCGATACAGGACAGTAGCGCAATTCCGCGATGCCGAATGCTTCATCAGATGCAACTTCGCCCGTTTCTCGCCGGTGCGTACGCCGGACAGCTAGGCAGTGACCAGGAAGCAGGCGGTGATGACCTGGCGCACCAGGCCGACGAGTTCGGTCGCGGCGACCGGCCCCGCGTGCCACGGGCGGTCGTCGACGGGCGAGATCCGGGTGACCCGTAGGAGGTTCGCCTTGATCGGTAGGTCGCTGGCGGTGACGGCTGTCGGTGCGGATGCGCCACTGGGTGACCTGCGGCCGAAACGGGCCCGTATCAGCAGGCGCGACGCGTGAGCCGTCGAGCGCCGGCGGAGCCGGACTGGCCTGGCCTGATCGATGTGGTGCGTCGCCTCGATCCGACTGCCCCCTCCTCGCAGGTTGAAGGCGTGCGGGAGTCCGCCGGCCGCGGGTGGGGCGGTCGTGGTCAGGCGGTGACCGTCACGTGGATGACCCAGGTCATGATCGGTGCCGGGCACGGTGTGGGGTCATGGTTGCACGCGTAGTCGGTGTACGAGGAGACGTCGGCCTGGCCGGGTGCGGTGGCGACGTAGTGCGCGACCAGCGGCTGGTTCGTCGGGTAGCCGCCGGCGACGTCGCGCGCGGCCAGCACCCCGGCCGGGCTGACCCGGGGCGGCACGTACATGTTGGGCAGGTTCACTGCGAGCGTGTCGCCGACGTGCAGGCTGACCGCGTGGTTGTTGTCGGCGGTGGTGACGGTGACGGTCTGTCCGCCGCTGGAGAGTACCTGTACGTGGACGACCCACAGCTGCACCGGGATCGTGCACGGCGGCGAGGTGTGCAGGCAGGGGTCGTCGCTCACCGACGTGACGTCGACGGTGCCGGGCGCGGCGGCGCGGTACAGCGCGGCGAGCGGCTGGCCGGTGGGGTAGCCCCCGCTCGTCGAGACCGGCGACAGCGCCGGCCCGGTGACCGTGGTCGGGGTGAAGCGGCTCGGCAGCGACACCCCGAGCGTCTGGCCCACGAGGAGGGTGACCCTCTGCGTGCTGTCGCCGAGTGCCACCGTGACGTCGGCGCCTGACGACGACGATGAGCTGGGTGAGATCGACGTCGGCGGTGCCGCGTCGCTGGCGCAGCTCATGACCGGCGCCGGCGCCGTGCCGGTCAGCTGCATGCCGAAGGTCGTCGAGGCGGCGGGGGCGAGGCGTCCGTTGTAGGAGGCGTTGACCGCGGTGGCGGTGCCGCCCGACGTGGTGACGGTGGCGTTCCAGGCCGACAGCACCTGGCCGGTTGCCGTCCAGGTCACCGACCAGGTGGTGCTCGGCTGCGGCGAGACGTTGGTGACGGTGACGGCGACGATCTCGCCGCCGCTCGCGCCGCTGCCCCACTGGGACTGGATGGTCGCGGTCGCGGTACACCCGCCGACGGCCGCCGACGCGGTGCCGCCCATCATCGGCAGCAGCACCGGCGCCGCCAGCAGCGTGGCGGCCGCCGCCACCCCGACCGACGCGAGCCTCACCCGTCTCGACACGGACATGATCGACACCCTCCGCTCACCGCGGTACAGACCTGGCGGAGCATCTCATAGGCTTACATCAATGGCGAGACGGCCGTGGTGCGGCGCTGGCGAAACCGGGAGATCCGACGACCGGCGCGTGAAACTTACCGGCGTGTTCCGGGGCGTAGCGCCGAAAGCCATCGCCGGCGACGGACCGACGGCCGCGGACCGAACGCGACGTCGGCGAGGACGACGAGGTACCCGTGAAACAGCGGGCCGCCGGCCACCGAGGCGGTGCCTTCCGTGCTCGAAGAGACCGGCGCGAAGGTGGCGGATCCGGGCACACGTGACCTGCAGCGCCATCGTCACCGACAACGACCGGCAGGTGCTCCTCATCATCAAGAAGGCGACCGGGAAACTGCTGGCACCCGGAGGGCACATCGAACCAGGAGACCGCGACCTTCGCGCCGCGGCGCTGCGCGAACTACACGAAGAGGTGGGTGTACCCGCCACCGCCGTCGTTCCGTTACCGGGCTACGAGAATGTTCCACTCGACATCGACGTGCACACCATCGACGCGAACCCCTCGAAGGTCGAGCCAGCCCACCACCACATCGACTTCCGCTGGGGATTCCTTCTCCCCGCGACCTACGCGGTGACGCTCGAGAGAGAGGAGGTCGACGGCTACAAATGGCTACCGTTCTCGAGCACAGCCTCACTGACCGTCCGCTCCAAGCTCGCCTTGCTGCCCTGAACATCGGCCGCCCGACCATCAAGAGGACGCCATGGCCCCCACCACGGCCGGATCCACCGAAGCGACAACGCACCGGCACATGGCCGTCATACCCTGCCGCTCGGGCGCCTCACGCTTCGCCGGCAAACCGAGGAACTGGCCATCGCCGCCCAGCTGCACCCGCTCACCCCGGACGGCGGCCCACGGTTCCTGACCGTCACCCAGACGGTCGGCCCGGGCCAGCACACCGATTGCACGTTGTGGTTCCTGCTCGACGTGCACCGCGATGCCCGCCTCACCCCAGACCCGGTCGAGTTCAGCGGCTTCGGCCTGTTCCCCCGGATCACGGTGGCCAGCTGGCCCGCCGAGCGGACGGACCCGCAGATGGCGAGGGCTCTCGCCAAGCTCGACGCCCACCTCCAGGCTGCGCGCGGCGCCGGGATCCCTGATGCCGGCCGGTGACGGGCCGCGCCTGACGGCTCCACCTGCCGGACCTGAGCCGCTGGAGCATACGGCCGGCGTATACCTGGTGCCGGTCGATGTGTTGCTGCTCTACACCCGCTCCGGCGAACGCGGGACGGAGTTGCTGGTTGGGCTGCGCCGGGGCGGGTTCGTCGCCGGCGAATGGGACTCGCCCAGCGGGAAACTCGAGCCCGGCGAGCCGGCCGAGGCCGGCATGGCCCGGGAGGCGTTCGAGGAGACCGGGCTGCGGCTGCAGCCCGACGAGCTGCAGCTGGCGGCGGCGACGCATTGGCACCCGCCGGACGGCACCCCTCGGATCGGGCTGTTCTTCCACCGCACCGCCCACCCCGACCGGCACGGCCAGCCCACGGTCCGCGAGCCGGAGAAATGCCCGCAGTTGCAGTGGGCGCCGCTGGACGACCTCCCGCAGCCGGTACTGCGCTACACCGAGATCGGCGTCGAGCTGTTCCGGACCGGCCGCCGATACACCGGGCCGCTTGCCCGCGGTCTGGCCGTAGCCGCCGCGGTGACGGTGCCGGTCAGCTGGGCGCTGATCGCCGCGGACCGCGATTGCCCAGTCTGGGGGTGCTGGCGCGCGCGGAAGCGGCACTGCCGGTCCTGGTCCTCGTCGGCGTCGGGTCGCTGCTGGTGCGGTACCGGCGCAGCGTTGCGACGACCCGGCTGCAGCTGCAGTGGATCCTCGCGGCGCTGAGCGTGTGTGGGGCGGGGTCGCCTCGACCCACGAAGCATCAGAGTGCTCGGCCGACCATGATCGGGTGCGCACTCATAGCCGAGATCAGTGCACCCGATCTCCACGGCCTCCCGGCTTCGGTAGGTGATTGAAGATCCAGAGCCACAGCGGGTTCCCCCTCCGGGCGGTCTGCGTCTCCGCCTGCCGGGAGGCTTCGACCGCGGCGAAGCCGTAGTCGCGCATCCTCGCCTCGTACTCGCCGATCGCAGCGAAGACGTCGGTGCCGCCGGCGGTGAGCGCGGCGCACAGATTCACCGCGTCCAGTAACGCCGTGTTCGCGCCGGAGCCGCGGGCCGGGCTCATCGCGTGGATCGCATCGCCGAGCAGGGTGACCCGGCTTGGCGTCCACGCCGGGACGCGTTCGGAGCTGCGGACCCGGACGAAGAACGTCTCCTCGACCGCGGCTTTGGCCAGCAGCGCGCGCAGGTTGGTGTGCCAGGACTGGATCGCCGTGGACGCCACAGCGTGCAGCGCCGCGGCGCCCATCTGGGCCATCGTCGCGTCCGGCTCCGGGAATCTGTCGTGCTGCGCGGACACGCCCCACATCAGGTAGTCACTGACCGGGCTCAGCCGCACTCCCGGGGCGATCGCGGCGGCGGCGTCCGGCGGCGGCTGGCGGAACTCGACGAGCCCGGCCGCCATGCCGACGCGGCCGCCGATGATGGCTGTGAACCCGTCGCGCACGGCCGACGGGAGGAGCCGCCGTGTCTCGTCGTCGAGCGGCGTCTTGCCATAGATGATGCGCGAGCCGGTGTCCACGATCGTTGCCGCGGGCAGCATCGTGCGGCTGACCGCCGAGTTCACGCCGTCCGCGCCGACGAGCACGTCGGCGCGCTCGGTCAAACCGTCCACGAAACGCAGCGTCACACCGTGCGCGTCCTGCTCGTACCCGACGAGTTCACGGCCCTGGTGGATCCGATCGCGCAGGCCGGCGCCGAGGATCTCGCGGAGCGTGCCACGGTTGACCGACGTGCTGAGCGTCTCCGGCTTGTCCAGATCCCGGTTTGGGTCCCCCAGCGTCTCGTGCATGACGCGCAGTTGAGCGGACAGCACCGTGAACTTCCGGCTCGGCCGGCTCGCCGTCGCGAGGAACAGCCGGAACAGCTCCGGCGGCAGGCACGTGTGGAGTGCGAGGCCAGCGCGCCCATCCATGTGTAGCCGGTAGCCCTGGCTGCGGATGTCGGGCGCGGCGTCACGCTCGTAGATCTGGACGTCGACACCGGCCCGCACGAGCCCTTGAGCGAGGCACAGTCCCCCGAGGCCGGCACCGGCCACCGCCACTCGCAAACCGCTCATCAACCGTGCCATCTCCCGTCCCCGTCGACCCCGGCGTCCACCGCCAGCGACCACCGTTGTCAGCCCGTACACCGGCACCGAAGCGAAGACCAACAATAGCCACCGTCGTCACGCGTACGCTTCTGCCGCGATCCGCTCGATCTGTGCAGTCGACAAGGCTGTCCGAGGAGCGATCCGTCGACCCATCTGGCCGCCGATCGGGTGCTGCAGCGCGGCGACCATCATCACGCTTCGTGTGCCGTCCTGCGGCACTGCCGCGCTTTCGCGCCAGTGCAAGCGTTCAGCTTCCGGTCCGGCTGCGTCGTTCGCGGTAGGACGTCACGATGGTGACGGGCACGACGGCAGCCAGAGCAATGAACGCCGCCGCGAACAGGGCCACTGACGCTGGCGGCCACGATTCCAGCTCCCGGCTGGCCTTCTCGGCCTGTTCGACCATAGCGCCGATTATCATCAACCCGCCGCAGCACAGCAGTCCGGACAGGACAAGCCCTGAGCCAAGCACGATCACCCACTTGCGTGGGCCATCATGGCGGACCCTCCGACCTCTGGCGTTCACGGTGACGGCAGATCCTCGCACGATGGCGACGCCATGCCAACTCTGGTAGGGGTGGTCATTTACAAGTCCTAACAGAATGATCACTTGATGAGTCGGCGGTAGCAGATGATGGAGCAGGCGAGGCTCATGAACGCTTCGTGGATGTCGTCGCGGATCTCCCAGCGGATGCGGAGGCGGCGGAACCAGTGCAGCAGCGCGACCGTCTGCTCGACCACCCAGCGGTGAACGCCCAGCCCGGAGCCGTGCTCGACGCCGCGGCGGGCGAAGTAGGGGGTGATGCCCTGATCGCGGACCCGGTCGCGGTAGATGTCGAAGTCGTAGGCCCGGTCGGCGTACAGGCTGTCGGGGCGTCGGCGGGGCCGGCCGCGTTTGCCACGTATCGGCGGGATGGCGTCGATCAACGGCAGGAGCTGCGTGACGTCGTGGCGGTTGCCGCCGGTCAGGCTGACGGCGAGTGGGATGCCCGCGCCGTCGGTGATGACGTGGTGTTTCGAGCCGGTCTTGGCGCGGTCGACCGGGCTCGGTCCGGTTTTGGGCCGCCCTTCAGGGCCCGCACATGCGAGCCGTCGATCACCGCCTTGGACCAGTCGAGCTTGTCCGCGGCGCGTAGCTCGGCCAGCAGGAGCTCGTGCAGACGTTGCCAGACCCCGGCCTCGTGCCACTCGGCCAGCCGCCGCCAGCAGGTCATCCCAGACCCGAAGCCCAACTCCTGCGGCAGGAACTCCCACGGGATCGCCGTGTACAGCACGAACAGAATCCCGCACAGCACCTGCCGGTCCGGCACCCGTTTCCGCCCGGGGTTACGCAACCGCCGCGGGTGCCGGGGCAACAGCGGCTCGATCCGCTCCCACAACCCGTCCGGCACCATCCATGGTGGCTGCTCGCCCTTCCGCACGGTCGACACTATAGATCATCGTCCACAAAGGACGGAAGTCCCTAGATCATTCTGTTAGGACTTGTTAGCTGGCAACGGACTAATCCGCCATCGCTACCGCAGCGCACCCATCTGCCGCGGACAAAGCGCGTCCGGCCTTCCAGCGCCGTCACAGAGCGTAGGTGGGGGGCCTGGCTGCGGGCGTGAGATGCCAGCCGGGCTGATGCCCAACTCGCGAACATCCACAGCGGTGAGCTCTCGCTGGTACCCGAAACTCGGGAGCATCCGGTGCCGCACTCACCGTGCCAGCGGACACAGCATGGATGCCGCAGCCGATCTGTTCGCGGTTCCGCGCCGGGGGCGACGCATTTTCACCACGACCTGGCCGCGACCGGTACAGGCGCCAATCGCCGTACGCCTGGGCATGGTCGCGCGGACTCCGTGCGACGACGCCCT
Organism: Dactylosporangium sp. McL0621; assembly: GCF_049995355.1. NCBI lineage: Bacteria > Bacillati > Actinomycetota > Actinomycetes > Micromonosporales > Micromonosporaceae > Dactylosporangium > Dactylosporangium sp. McL0621. Next base: position 4,508,514 of record NZ_CP188259.1, on the reverse strand, counting down.
GGACTGCGACGTTGACGTTCGCGCCGCCGAAGCCCTCATTGCGTCCCTGCTCGCCATATTGCCCGCCTGACTTACCGTGGGCCCGTGAGGCGGTGGACCTGGGCGGCGGTTGCGGTTGTCCTGCTGCTCTGCGCCGGCTGCTGCGGCGTCGCTGGGCGGTACTACGGCGAGGCGGGCGAGCGGCTCGACCGGGTCGGCCGCACGACAGAGGCGGTCGTCGTGGAGCGCGGCGAGCGCGGCCGGTTCGGCCATGGCCCGGCGGTCACTTTTCTGACGTGGGCCGGGGAGCGGCCGCAGGTCCGGTGCGTTAACTGCGACCAAGGGCTCGCACCTGGCGAGCGGGTCGACATCCGCTACGACCCCGAGGACCCCTACGCCGACGTCGAGGATGCCGGGCGCCCCATGGAGCCGCGCGACGCCCAAGTCGCCTGGTCCGGCGCCGCGCTCTGCCTCGCGCTGCTGCTGCTCCTGGTCTGGCAATGGGTCAAAGCCGTCAGGGGCACACGACGGCGTACAACATGACGAGGCCGCCGCCATGCCGCCCAAGCATCACGATCATCGCTCTCGGCGCCGTGCAGCTCGACGTCAGGCAGTAGTCAACGTCAGGTGCTGCATGGCGATCTGTCTGCAGACGGCGCTCAACGGCTGCCCCTGATCCTCATCCACCAGGACGGCGGCGACCGTCAGCAAGGGCTGCGACTTCCGCTCGATCGGATCGGCATATTGTCCGGCCGGTGGACAGGCGAACGGCACGATTACCACGAGGGCGCAGTCCTCGTCCTGACCGACCCGAAGGACAACGAGTTCTGCACCATGCAGTACTACCGGGTGTGATCCCGTCAGGCCTTTTGACCGGGCAGATGAGACCTGCTGATGGTGTCAGACGCATAGTCGTCGTTGCATGCTTGATCACCAACGGCCGCCGGAGTCCGGAGGCCGTCGACACACACTCATCTGCCGCTGTTCGGCGCGATCCGTAGCGGCCACGCTGCACCGCTTCCGTGCAACCCTACGCGGGGATGCGCCGTCTCAAGCATAATCCAGGAAAGTGTGCTCTTACATCTGCCCCAGCTCGGCGAGGAGTTGTCGTAGGTACAGGTCGACCTGGTCCTGCCGATAGCCGCGCGGCGCGGTCGGCAGCTCGGCCCGCCGCAGCGCGGCTATGGCAGCGGTACGGCCGGAACCTTCGGGATCGTCGTGGATAGCACGGTGGACGCGGTTGAGCAGCCGGTCCACGATGTCGGCCCGGTACCCGGGCATGGCGTAGCAGAATTCAAGTGGCGGCTCCGGCCGTGCGGCGACAGCGGCTTCCGCTGCGGGAAAGGGGACAGCGGGCGCACGCCGGCGCAGCCGCGGCCCGGCGATGCCCATCACCACGACGCCGACGGTCACCATGACCGGCGGCAAGAGCTCGTGGCGGTAATCGCTGACCAGGCCAGTGCCGGTGACGACGCTCTCGGGATCGTCGCGGTCCACGTACACCGTGATGGTCTCACCCTTGGCCACGCCGGCGTCGCCGGACGTCGATCCCAGCCCGACCCGGTGCGTCACGCCGTCGATCTGGTACCTGACCTGGACCCACGCCCCGCCGGTCTTCGCGCTGCCCCAAGTGCCGACCCACTCGACGACGGCGACGACAGGCACACCCTCGCGCACCCGCCGCTCGGAGCCGGTGTACCGGTCGACGGCGGCCGCAATCCCGAGCACGACCAGCGCGGCCCCAGCGATCAGGAAGCCGAGTGCCACTCGCCGCATCGCCCGCCTCCGCACCACATCGTCCTCGCCGCCGACCGGCTCCCAGAGACCGTGGTGGTCGTGCTCGCCCGGCACTAGCTGAGAGGCGGCATCCAAAATTGTCCCACCCGCAGGCCGCGGCGCAGACGGCCGCGGCGAGCGCGGCGCCACCCGCGGTCAGGGCGAGCACTTGGCGGCCGATGGCGCGGCGCTGCGGGAGTGCGGCGGCGGGTTCCAGGGCGGTGACGGTCCGCGACGTGGGGATGGAGATGGCGTTGCGCGGGGCGTAGAAGCCCATGACGGCGAAGTACAGCAGCCGCAACCCGATGCCGTAGGCGGCAACGACGGCCACGCCGGAGCGGCTCACCTCGGCGATGAGAACGAGGGCGCCGGTCCTGCGGACGAGGAAGCCCCCGGCGGGTCGGGGCGCCGGCGCGGGTGACGACGATGCCGACGGTTGCTGCCGCTGACCGGCCACCCGCGCCACGGCTGGGTCGAGGGCACGTTCGACAAGCTGCAGGAGCGCTGCCGGCAATCCCGCCAGCAGCGCACTTTCACGCCGGCGTAAGACCAGGACGACATCCGGACGGTGTTCGGTGGCTGACCGCTACACCGTGCGTAACCGGCGGTCCCCCGGAGATGCGCGCGGACGCGGACCGAACGTCGGAGCGATCACGGTTCGGCCTCTGCCGGATCGGCCCGAAACCGGCGACAGCAGCGATCGCCCGTGCCCGGGCGGCACCAACCCGATCACTTGCGATTGGAACCCCGGTGTTCCCGTCCTGCCTCGCCAGCAAAACGCATTCCAGGTGCTACCTGTGCAAGAGGGGATTGCATGCGCACATCTGCCGCCGATCGCGCACCGACCGGCTGAGGGGCCTACCGATGCCGCCTATGCCGAAGGTTGATCTTTACTCGGCGATGGTCGAGGCTGGCCGGACTCTTACCGGCTCGCCCGGACCCAGGCCATGCAGGCATCGATCAGCTCGCGGACCGGCTGAACCGTCACGACGGCGGTTGCAGATCCACCACGACGACCTGCTCTGACTGGTAGGCGTTCAGATCCGCCAGCACCCAGTCTTCCCCGGCGCGGATCCGGTGGAACCGGAACGTGCCGTTACTTCGGTTGGTCGCCACCACGCACCGCACTGGAACCGGACCTTGCTTGCAAGCCGGCCGCCAGCCGGCAGACCTCAAACGCGAACGCCACACCGTGCCGCAACAGCACCACCTGATCGGCATCCGAGATCAAGGGCAGAGGGCCGCTCCCCAACGACGTTGACCGTGACGACGTCGAGGACCTTCTCACGGCGGTGCTTGGTGCGGACGGCGAAGTGACCGGGGCCGGAGTCGGCATGGGGGGCTGGAACCTCGATGTCGAACTGACGGTCGGCGATGGTGCTGCCGCAGGCGTGGTGTTGCGGTTGGCGGTCGCACTGGTAGAGCAGGGGCTCGGTTCGGTCGAGCTTCGCCCGGAGGGCAAGGAAGCTGGGATGTCGGCTCTGAGCTTCGTCGAGTGACCCGACCGCGGCGCGGCGGTATTCGCCTGGCTGCCGCAGTCCCGGATTGGACGCCCGCATCTGGCGCCCCTCTTTGTCAAGCGGCGTCGGCGTTTAGTGTTCTAGGGTGGTGGTCGGCGGGTCCGGGAAGTGACTGTTCCGAAGTGCTGGCCTCGGGGTTTGGGTCAGCCGCGCTGGATTGCAGAGTCGCTCCCGGTTGTCCTCCCCGGCCCGTCTCCAGCTGCTGGATATCGCGGAGCATGTGCCGGTAGACCACGTCGGACAGCCGTCGTTTCAATGCCCGGATGGCTTCCATCGCTGTCTTGCCTTGGGCGAGGCGGCGTCGGTAGTAGGCACGGCCTGGGGTGTCGTGGCGGAGTTGGACGATGGCCATGATGTGCAGGACGCGGTTGATGCGCCGGTTCCCGGCCCTGGACAGGCGGTGGCGTTGCTGGTCGCCGGAGGAGGCGTCCAGGGGTGCGGTGCCGTTCCAGGAGGCGAAGTGTCCGCGGCTGGTGAAGCGGCGGATGTCGCCGATGTCGCCGATCAGGCGGGCGGCGCCGGATGGTCCGATGCCGTTGAGCTCGAGCAGGCTGCTGCCGCTGTCTTTGACCAGGTCGGTCAGTTCCTGCTTCGCCGCTTTGATCTTCTTGTCGATCTGGACCAGCTCGCCGACGAGTTCGGACGCCAGCCGGCGGCGGGTCCGCCCGACGAGGTCACGCGGTCGGATGGTGGCCAGCAGTGCGCGGGCCTGGTCGGCGGACAGGAACGTCTTGGCTCCGCCGGGCAGCAGTTCCAGCAGGAGCTTGTGGATGCGGTTGACCAGGTCGGTGCGTGCCCGGCCGAGCTCGTCGCGGCGGTCGACGAGCAGCCGCAACACCACCGTTTCGTCGTCGGCGACGATGTGCCGCAATCCCTTGGCGCGCAACGCTGCAACGGCCACGCTGTGCGCGTCGACGGGGTCGGTCTTGCGGCCATGGCCGGTGGCGAACACCCGGGCCCGGGCGGACAGTTTCGGGGGCACGTCCACGACGGTTTCGCCGTCGGCGACCAGGCGCTGCGCGATGTGCCGGCCGATGCCGTTGCAGCCTTCCACTGCCCAGATCCGCTCCGGGTGACGTCGGCCGGCGGCGAGCATCGCCCGGTAGCCGTCCCGGTCAGTGCCGAACCGGCCACCCGCCAGGACCGTTTCCCGGTCGTCGATGATCTCGATCGTTGCCGACCGTTTGTGCGGATCCATCCCGATGATGACGCGCCCCACATGTTCCTCCTCGCTGTGACCGAACCGGGTTCAGCGAGGAGGGCAACGCTACTTTGAGCTGGGCAGTCCCCTCTGGAGCCACTCCACGCCGCGGTGACCGGCAGGGTGCATGCCAGATGAGAGCCACGCCCCAACCACAGACGGGCAGCCGCTGAATGAGAGCGACCCCACCGATCACCTCGACCAAGCCTGGCCGGGCTGCGGTCGTAGATCTAGTAAATAAGTAGCCGCTGACGGTGCGGTGATGTCGTAGCGGCATAACCCACGAGGAGCGGTACAGGGCGCCCATGGCGCTAGCTGTGGTAGGGACCGCCAGGCTGTGTCTGGGCGTGGGCCACGAAGTCGCGGACCCTACGAATGTCGGGAACGTCCCACAGGACCGGGGTCAGGGACGGCTCGCTGGACCAGGCGCGCCACCCCTGCCGGCGCCCACCGGTGAAGACGTCTGCGACGCCCGGAAACCCACCGAACGCCAGGCTTCCGGATCCGTCCGGCTCCTGCGTGATGACCGGTGGCGGCAATGCGTGCAGGTACTCTGTACGCAGCCGGCTGCCCGACCATCCGCTGTGGACCAGGACCCGGCGGTCGGTGATCGTGTACCGCGTGCGCCGGGACGAGACGGCCCGCACGACGAACCGTCCGGCCACCACATAGAGGCCGACCAGCACGAAAGCCGCACCCCACAGCACGAAGAAGAACGGTGCGCCGCTGAACAGCACGCCGCTCTCCCAGAACACCGCCAACCCGCACCACAGGAGACTGATCGGCACGAGCAGGACGTCGGCACGCCGGAACACCCGGTGCCGCACCGGACGGCCATCCCAAACGATGCGCTCACCCGGCAGCAAAGAGGTCTCCACGCCCTGCATCATGCTCCCCCCGCGCAAAACTGTTGACGGTTGACCGACGAGCAGCCGTGGCCCACTCCACCGGCTCCCGAGCAGCGATCTTGGCTACCGCATCTGCCGCCGATCGTTCGCGCTCGGTCGTGCGCGATCGTCGCATTGCGTGAGGCTCCCGAAAATCGATGGTGGCGTAGGCCCCGGGCTCGAGGATGGCGAAGGGGCGGGCCGAGGCCGGCTCGGATGGCTGGGAGCCCGTAGACCGCTCGGCTCGCAGATATAACGACTCGCGGGCGGAGCGCCGTCAATCTCTTCACGCTCGTCGCGGCCGAGGAATTCGGCCGCGGCTGGACGTGAGGGTTTGTGGTGGTCGGCAGGTGGCCGGCCGGTGCATGGCAAGCTGTGCGCCATGAGGACGGCAGCGGTATCGGCGGTGGCGCGGGGCCGGTGTCGCGAGCGTGGCGGCGGCCCTCGGGGTCGGGTGGGCGATCGTGGCGCCGGCGCCGGCGCCGTGCGACAGCGATCTCGTGTGCTTTCCGGAGCTGGGGCCGTTGATCCACGCCGTGCTGGCGTTCCCGGTCGTCGTCGCGGTCGTGGGGCCGCTTGCGGGCCGCCTGCTTCGCGTGCCGCGACCATGGTGGCTTGCGGCGCCGGCGGTGTGGGCGGTGTGCTGGCGTGCGCCGGGCTCGGGCCGCCCGATGGGCTGCGGTTCTGGCCGTTCAACAGCGTCCTCAGCTGCTTCGCGATCCTACTGGTGCCGTACGGGTTGATCGCGTGGTGGACGTCGCGGCCGGTGCCGGCCGTGTCGGTGGCCCCCGCGCCGCTCTACAAGATCCTGTTGCTGGCGGAGTGGGCGGAGCTGGGCGAGTCGGGTCGCTTCGAGGGCTCGCCGCTGGACCGCGCGAGCGGGTACATCCACCTCTGCACTCGCGCTCAGGCCGCGGCGGTCGCCAAGCGCCGCTTCGCCGGCGCCGGGCCGCTGATGGTCGTGGCCGTGCGCGCGGACGCGTTCGGCGAGCGGCTGCGGTGGGAGATGCTGCCCGGCGGGCGGCAGTACCCGTACCTGGACGGACCGCTCACCGCCGACGCCATCGTGGGCCTCTACCAGGTTGAGGGCGCAGAGGCCGTCGACGCCATGCTTGCCGCAGCACGGCGCCGAGGCCCCGGACGGTCGGGCGGTGGCCTCGCGGAGCACCGATCAATAGGCCGACGTCGGTCGGGCCTCATCGGCGAGGCCGGGTTTGCGGTGACCTTCATGATCGCCGTCGCCGCCCAGACCATCTCCGACGCCATCGTCGGCAAACTCCAAGGCTGCTGACCCTTCACCGTACGGTCGGTCACCGTACAGCCGGGCGGCTCACCCGGACCGCCCGGCCCGTGCAGGAGTAGCCGTCGTGTACCTCGATCACGTTTCTATGCCGCCGGTCGGGCTTGGCTGGCTGTGTGGCTGTCACACTTGGTAGGCCATGCACGCCGATAGTCCCCGGTCGGACATCATCGCGGATCACTCTCGCCGGCGGACGACTGGAACGACGGTTCCTTGGTCCAGGGCTCGTCCGGCCCGGCCCGGTAGGCGCTCTCGCCGGGCTCGAGGTCGAGCACGTCGAGCAACGTGAGGTCGTGCTCCACGGCGTGGTGAAGGTGACTGAGCTTGCCCGTTGCGGGGTCGGCGTCGCTCGGGCCGATAAGTTGCCAGACTCCGTCGTCGGAGTCGTGGCTGACATACAAGATCGGCTCTGTCCGTGCGAAGACCTCACCGGTCTAAATGCTGGTCGTACCCAGCAGCCAGTGCTTCGCGTGGAAGCTGGCGCCGCCGGGGTTCCCGGCCCCGATCCCTACAGTGAGCCGTGCGACGTGGTGCTCGGACCCGGTCGTCCAGCCGAACGCGTACGACGCGAGCTCACCGTGCGGCCCGACGAATTCACCGAGGGCTCGCCGCTCTATACCTATTGCGACTTGCGTCTCGGTTAGCCTGCCCTCGATCACCTTCACGTTCACGCGGCCAACCTACAACAGAGCCCAGCCCCAGGCTGTGAACGTAGCCGCGATCGGCTTGCCCTGGACCGGCGCTTAACGGGCCGGCGGGTAGGACGGCACCGCCTATGATCGATCGGTGTTCATCGAGGTAATCGGCAGACGGTCGCTCCCCGACGACGTTGACCGCGACGACGTCGAGGACCTTCTCACGGCGGTGCTTGGCGCGGACGGTGAAGTGACCGGGGCCGGGGTCGGCATCGGGGGTTGGAACCTCGATGTCGAACTGGCGGTCGACGATGGTGCTGCCACAGGCGTGGTTCCGCGGTTGGCAGTCGCACTGGTGGAGCAGGGGCTCGGTTGGGTCGAGCTTCGCCCGGAGGGCGAAGGAACTGGGATGCCGGCTCGGAGCCTCGTCGAGTGACCCGACTGCGTCGCGGCGGTACTCGCTTGGCTGCCGCAGGCCCGGATTGGACGCCCGCTTCTGGCGCCCCTCTGTGTCAAGAGACGGCCAGGAGCGGTGTTCTAGCGTGGGTTGTGGCGGGTCCGGGAAGTGGCTTCTCCGAAGTGCCGGCTGTCGGGATTGAGCCGGCCGCGCTGGATTGTAGAGTTGCTCCCGCTTGCCCTCCCGGGCCCGTCCTGACGCGTTTCGCGTCGTGGAGCATCTGCTGGTATACCACATTGGACAGTCGGCGTTTCAGGGCGCGGATGGCTTCCATCGGGCTCTTGCCCGCGGCCGAGTTTGCGCCGGTAGTAGGCGCGGCCTTCGGTGTCGTTGCGGAGCTGGACGATGGCCATGATGTGCAGGACCCGGTTGATGCGCCGGTTCCCGGCTCGGGACAGGCGGTGGCGGCGCTGGTCGCCGGAGGATGCGTCGATGGGTGCGGTGCCGTTCCAGGACGCGAAGTGATCCCGGCTGGCGAAGCGGCTGACGTCGCCGATGTCGCCCAGCAGCCGGGCGGCGCCGGACGGCCCGATCCCGTTGAGCTGCTGCAACGTGCTGCCAGCTGACTCGACCAGCTCGGCCAGTTGGGCGTTCGCGGCTTTGATCTTCTTGTCGATGACGGCGACCTCGGTGATCAGCTCGGAGGCCAGCTGCCGGCGGGTGCGACCCACGATGTCGCGCGGCCGGACCGTTGCGACGGTGTTGACCGACCGTGCATCTTCTTCGGCGCGAGACTTCCGGAGGGCGGGGCCTCTGCCATCATGGTCGGGATGTTCGAACCGGGCTCGCGTTCCAAGCAGATAAGCACCTTCATGCTGCCCGAGGACGAGGCGGTGTTCGGTGAAGCGCTGGCGCCCGCGATCGCCGACCTCGGGCAGTGGCAGACCCACGACCAGCGGGCTCGGACCATCACGTTGCACGGCTCGCTGCCGGACGCGATGCGCCACGACCGAACGCAGGCGTTCCTACGGCTGTTTGGCCGCGACGGTGACACCGAGGGCCCCATAATCCAGTACCTGCACACCACCGTGGTGACCACGGACGAGGCCGTCCTCACCGACACCGGCGGCCGATACCGGGCGACGACGGAGCGGCCGGAGTCGATGGCGCCGGGTCGGCTGGCGTTCAAGTGGTTTCCTGAGGACGAAGCCGATTGCGTACGGCGGGACTTCGCCGCGATGGCCAGTACGGCCTGGAAGGCGCTGCGGGCGGTCACTTCGCCGCACATTGAGACCTTCGAGGGCAAGCCACTCCGGCGGTACCGAATCGGCCCGGCCGCAAAGGCGTGGGCACTCGACCGCCCGAACCTGCTTCTGCATGACTACGCGTTACGTCTGAGGATTCGCCCGGTCCGCCGTACCTCAGACGTCCTCGGCGCTGGCTAATCCGGCACGGCCGCCACCCGGCCGGTGGGCGTCCACCAGCGGTCAAGGTCCAAAACGGGCCTGGAACTGCTGGGCCCAAGGTCAGGTGCGTGGTCATGCCGCCGGCGGTGCGTGACGCCTTATCAAGTTGGCTGCAGGTGCTCGGCGGCGCGGTCGAGCGGTGCGACGGTGCACTGATCTGGGATGAACGCTGTGGTCATGGTCGTTCACCACAGTGCCGCCTGATCGGGGTGCAAGACGATGCGGTGCCGCTCGGCGGCGTCGGCCTGCTCGCGGCTCCACGACTCGGGCCCCCACCTGAGCGCCGGCCTTGCCCACACGTCAGAGGAATCGCCCGTCAGCCAGGCGCTGAACCACTCCGACAGGGTCAAGTGCAGTTTGCAGTGCTCCTCCTGGTCCGACCACCACATCTGACCGTGCGGGTGACGGCAGTCCAGCAACGCCCACATCGCGCAGCCGAAGTCGCAGAAGAACACCACACCACGCGGTGGCGGTGGACGCTCACCCGGCTCGAACCCGGCGGCCAGAAACTCCAAATATCCGTCGATCATGGGGATGCAGGACGTGCCGTGCGTCAAGCCTTCGATCCCGCTGCCGGGTCCGATCCCACCGTCGGCGAGCTCGCGGTCTGCCGGACGATCACGTCAACCGCGTTGCCCGTGCGGCGTACTTTCGCGCACCGTACTCATGCCGATGTATCAAGATGGCCCCGTTGGGCTCCGTAGGAAATGAAGCTTCGTTTCACCGCCCGATTTCTGATCGGGGTCGCCACCGCCATCGCGGTCACCGTAGCGGCCTCGGCCGCCGCGACGGCCGCCCCGACCTCGCCGGGGCCAGCCCCGATCACCACCACGCCGGCCGCTGGGTTCTCGACATCCGTGCCGGGCGGGTTCCGGTCCTGGGGACAGGTCATGGAGATGCAGCACCGGATGAACGCCGCCGCCAGCCAGATCGCCGCGGCCCACAGCGACGGGTACGCCGGGATCATCGCCGCTCCGGAAAACCACGAACTGCGCGTGTACTGGAAGGGCCAGCCGCCGGCCGCGATCGATGGCCTGTTCGCCACGTTACGAGCAACAGTGCCGATCCGGGTCCTGCCAGCCGCGTACAGCCAGAAGGAGATGCTGGCCGAAGCGAACCGGCTAGCCGTCGAGCCAGGCGTCTCCTCGGTCGCGCCGAACGCCGACGGCACCGGCCTGAGCATATCGCTCCGAAGCACCGCCCTGGTCGCCTCGGCCCAGCTGAACACCACGATGAAGGTCGACCGCACGTACGCCGACCCGACCTCGATGTCGTATTCGCGGGAGAACGACATCGCGCCCTACTACGGCGGTGGTGACGTCTCGATCGTGGGCGGGGACTGCTCGACCGGCTTCGCAATATGGCATGCCGGCGTCACCAGCATGCTGACCGCCGGCCACTGCGCGAACAACGGCGACGCCGCCTACGACGGCGCGTTCCGCTTCATGGGCGTCGTCAGCGGCGTCGACAAGGCTCATGACACGGCCGTGATCAACACGCCCTCCGCCGGTCGGGTATGGGACGGCGGCGCCGCCGGCCGCGGGCCAACCGAATTCACCAAACCGGTATGGGGCGTGGAGAGCAGCTGGGTCGGCAACTGGGAATGCATGTCCGGCGCACGCTCCGGCGCGGTCTGCAGCATTCAGATCCGGGCAATCAACGTGACAGTCAGCTTCGCCGACCTGGGCGGCTACCCCATCTATCAGCAGGTCATCGCCGAGCAGACCGGCCACTCCGGCGCCGCCGGCAACGGCGACAGCGGCGGCCCGGTCTTCGACCTGTCAGCCGACTGGACCGGCGACTACGCGATGGGCACCATCACCGGCGGCGACTCACTCAGCGCCCCGGCGACCTGCCAAGGCCAGCCAGGCAGCATCTACGTTCCGAGACGCGCCTGCTCATGGCGGGTGTACTACGCCGACATCACCTACACCCTGCCGCGCTACAACTCCGAAATCCGCTACGGCTGACCCCTGGAAGGCCGTCGCCGGCGGACCCGCCGTCGAGGTCGACGAGCCGGGCGCGCAGCACCGCGTCCGGGGGTGAGCCGGCGCAGCCGGCCAGGTGTGCAGCCAGCCGAACACCCTCACCGCACTCAAGTACGAAGTGCAAGACGGCTGACCACGTCAACAGTCGTCTTTGTAGCCAGTTGGGGAAAGCAAGGGTGTGGTTCGCGATGTGAGGTACCTGGGCCAGCCGCCGTCACGGACGACTGAGGACCGGCCGTCAGGCAGCCGATAGGTGGGCATGGACACACTGGCGGGCGGGGCGGGGGTTGAACGTGGTCGATGGCGGTGCCGTGGAGAGGGGTGGAACGGCACCCTCCGACCCGAAGGACGCATCATGTCCAGCACGACCGCCCGGCTACCCCGGGCCCTGCCCCTCCTCGGCCACGCCGTGTCGCTCATGCGCGACCCCCTGGCGTTCGTGTCCACCGCCCGTTCGCTCGGCCCGATCGTGCCGATCCGGCTCGGCCCGTCCGCCGCCTACCTGGTCAACGACCCCGCGCTGGTGCGGCAGGTGCTGGTCGGCGACGCCAAGCGCTACGCCAAGGGCGTGCAGTTCGACAAGCTCCGGCCCATCCTCGGCAACGGGCTTGTGACCGTCCCGAGCGGTGAGGAGCACCGGCGCAACCGGCGGCTCGTGCAGTCCGCGTTCCACCACAGCCGCATCGCCGGCTACGCGATGACGATGCGCGATCTCGCCGAGGCGAAAGCGGCGTCATGGCGCGACGGGCAGCAGCTGGCCATGGACCGGGAGCTGACCGAGCTGACCATGCGGGTCGTCGGGCGGACGCTCTTCAGCACCGAGCTCGGCGACGAGGTCGTGGAAGAGGTCCTGCGCTCGATGCCGACGGTGCTCGGCGGGCTCACCCGTCGCTCGCTCGGCCCGGCAGTGCTCGACCGTCTGCCGACGGCCAGCAACCGCCGGTTCGATCAGGCCAACCGGCGCCTCCGCGACGTCGTCGACCGCATCATCGGCGACTACCGCCGGCTCGCCGCCGACCACGGTGACATGGTGTCGATGCTGATGCTGGCCCGCGACGCCGACACCGGTGAGGGGCTCAGCGACGCGCAGATCCGCGACGAGATCATCACCATGCTGATCGCCGGTACCGAGACCACCGCCCTGGTCCTGTCCTGGGTGCTGTACGAGCTGGGCCGCCGGCCCGACCTCGAGACCCTCCTGCACGCCGAGGTGGAAACCGTCCTGGGCGCCGACGAGCTGAGCTTCGAGAGCATCGGCCGGCTTGCGTTCACCCGGCGGCTGGTCAGTGAGACCCTGCGGCTGTACCCGCCGGGCTGGCTCAACACCCGCCGGACCACCGAGCGGGTCACCCTGGGCGGCGTCGAGCTGCCCGCGGGTACCTCCATCCTGATCTCGCCGTACTCGATGCAGCGGGACCCGGCGATCTACGCCGACCCCGACCGCTTCGACCCCGACCGCTGGCTCCCGGAGCGGGTCGCCGACATCCCGCGGCCGGCCTTCATTCCGTTCAGTGCCGGCGCGCGCCAGTGCATCGGCGAGGGCTTCGCCTGGACCGAGGCGGTCGTGGTCCTCGCGACGATCGCGCGGCACTGGCGACTGCTTCCTCTGCCGGGTACCGAGATCCGGACCAAGGCCGGCGCGACGCTGGCCCCGAGCGAGCTGCCGATGGTCACCCTGGCCCGCCGGCCCCTCGTGGGCGGCGTCACTGCCTCGGCGGCGGAGCGGCGAACCGGCGCTCGATCGTGACGGTGGTGCCGGTCGCCGTGGGCACCATCCGGATATCACCCGCGGCCGACATCAGCGTCGAGCCGCGGCCGTAGCCGCCGACCGGTATGCCTGGGCTGCGTCACGCAGGACGTGCATCTCATCAAGCATCAGGAGTTCCAAGCGACAAGTGATTCCGGACTACAGGCCGAGGGATGCGCGGACGGCGAAGACGGCCAGGTTTGCGCACCCGCGCCGGGGGCCGGCAACGGTAGTACGGGAGAGGAAGGGGAAGCGTCATGGCGTCACGGGCGCAGGAGCAGACCCACCCGGTGGCCGTTCCCACGGGCTGGCCCACGCGGCTGGATTGGCAGCGGGCGGACGACCGCAGTCCGGACGACTTTGACCCGGACGAGGAGGGCACGCCGATGATCAATCCGGCCACCGGCCTGGAGTACGGGGAGGTCGACAACTCGCCGCGGGTGCGCCGCAGCTGAACATTCCGGGCGAGCGGATCAGACGACCATTTCCGGCGGGCGCGCACTTGGCAAGACTGCGCAGCATCGTGGGGCGGCGATGTCTCTTCCGTGGTCGCACAGCTGCACTTCAGACCATCGTTGCTTGGCTCACATCGGCGGAGAGCCCGGGGAGCCGCTGGTAATTACCGCCCAGCCCGGCGGCGGGAAGTCGGCGGTACTCTCTCGCATCGCGATGACATTCGGGACGGTGCCGGAAAGCCGGGTTATTGCACTGCGGACTTCCGATGGCCGGCCGGCTGGCCTCGTGCACCTGGCCGATCTCGCTCGCGTCCCCGAACGTCGGCGTGCCGAGCTGCCGGTGCACCGCATCGCAATCCCGTCAGCCGCGACGACGGTCGTCGAGTCGTCGCGGCCGGTCGCCGACGTCGCCGACGCGGTCTCGCGGGTCGGGAGCGCGCTGGTCGTCGACCACGGTGTTCTCGTGGGCCTGCTCTGCGGTGGCGACGTGGCTCGCGCGGTCGAGCGACGCGGCCTGCAACCGGATCGTCCCGATGCTCGCCTTTCATGAGACCGGCACCGGATCAGCCTTACCCGTCGATGACATCGGCAGGCGGGAGGTGCGGGCTCGTCGGCGCCGCGGGCGGTTCGTCGCAACCGACCCGTAGGGCGAGCTGTGGACAGGCGGGAGACTCCAGGAGGCTGCGTAGCCGCGCCCGTGCTCCGGCGGCCTCGACGACCTCGCTCATCGGTGAGGCCGTGTCCCCTCACCGACGGCCGCAAGCCACGCGGCGCTGACCGCTTCGCCGGCCCTGAGCCGGTCGGCGCGGTCATCGCCATCGGTGGCTAGCACGACAAACTCCGCTCCCCCGTCATCGCCGGTGCCGGGATCGAGCATCACCTCGTTGCCGAGGGTGAAAGTCACGCGACGGCACCCGTTCGGCCCGTTGGGGCCGCGACGGGCACATTGTCAGTGTGCTCCGGGCCGCGATGCGTCCACTCGCGTTGCTCGGCACCGTAGAGGTTCATCCCTTGGCCCCGACGCCATGGCCCCCTGAGCGGCGTACCTGGGGAAGCCGAGCTTGGACAGTGCGATGCGGTGCAGGCCTACCCGTTCGGTCTCCGCGACCGTCCGCCGTACGGCAGGGCTGCTCGTCAGTGGCCGTCATTCCGGCCTTCTTACCGCTGCGACGCCCTGGCTGACGGGCGAGGACACTACCCGAGGGCGGGATGCGTTCTTCCCGCCTCGCGGCAGAGGAAACTCGACGACCTCACCCGGGCCGAGCAGGACCGTCTCGCCGCGGCAGCAGACCCGGATCGGCGGCTGTCGGCTCGTGCCGGCCTCAACACGGATGCCCGCGGCGCTGACCCGCAGCGTCAGCGGGTGTTGGCGGTAGCGGATGTCGAACTCGAGGGTGCCGAGGTGGCGGGGCCAGTACGGGTTGAGCAGCAGTGTGTCGTCGCGGGTTTCCAGGCCGGTGAAGCAGCGTTGCAGGAGGTCCACCGATCCCGCCATAGCGGCAAGGTGTACACCTTCGGCGGTTGTTCCGCCCTGGATGTCGGCGAGGTCGCTGTCGAGTACCTCGACGAAGTAGCGCAGTGCTTGGGCGCGGTGGTTGCGGGCCAGCACCCAGGCGTGGACGACGGCGCTGAGGGTCGAACCGTGCGAGGTGCGGGCCAGGTAGTACTCGATGTTCTTCGGGATGGCGTCGGATGGC
This sequence comes from Dactylosporangium sp. McL0621, assembly GCF_049995355.1. Classification (NCBI taxonomy): domain Bacteria; kingdom Bacillati; phylum Actinomycetota; class Actinomycetes; order Micromonosporales; family Micromonosporaceae; genus Dactylosporangium; species Dactylosporangium sp. McL0621. The sequence goes on along the minus strand of NZ_CP188259.1, from coordinate 4,493,466 downwards.
AGCCGATAGCCGAGCCGGTCGAGTACCTCCGCGAGCTCGTCGGCGGAGAACAGGTAGAAGAGCATCAGCACGTCGGCCTGTTTAGAGGCGGCGTACCGGTTGGGGCTGTCGCCCTCGGACTCCAGGATGCGGTCCAGGCGCCGGATATCGGCGTACCGCCGGCGATAGCCGTCCCAGTCGAGCTCGGAAAGGTCCGCGTATCCTTCGAACTGGTCGATGATCCCGTCCGGCCGGATCGGCACGTACATGCGGCGGGAGATGTCCTCCCATCGCCGTGGCTCGCCCGCGCCGATGTCGATCGTCTCGGCAAGCTCGGCCCGCCGGTCCGGTCGCAGCGTTTCGAGCACGTCGAGTGCGCGGCGCATCAGCCACGCCGTCAGCAGGTTGGTGTAGGCGTTGTTGTCGACTCCCTGCCGTTCGGTGTCCGGATAGCCGGTGTGGAATTCGTCCGGGCCCATCACGCCGCGGATGACGTACCGGTCCCGGCCGTGGTCGTATTCGGCGAGGTCTGCAAAGAAGCGGGTGATCTCGAGTATGAGCTCAGCGCCGTAGCGGCTGAGGAACTCCCGGTCGCCAGTGGCCTGGAAGTGGTGCCAGGCGTTGTACGCCACGGCCAGCCCGACGTGCCGCTGCAGCCGGGTGGTGTCCGTGGTCCACCGGCCGGAGAGCGGGTTGAGATGCAAATGTTGGCTCTCCTCGCGTCCGTCGCTGCCGGACTGCCACGGGTACATCGCACCGCGATGGCCGCCCGCCCGCGCCGCCGCCCGCGCCCACGGCAACCGCCGGTGGCGGTAGCGCAGCAGCGCCCGGCTGAGCGCCGGCATGCGCAGGTTCAGGACCGGAAACACGAACAGCTCGTCCCACAGGACGTGTCCGCGGTACGCCTCGCCGTGCAGTCCACGGGCCGGAATGCCGGCGTCGACGTCGACAGTGTTCTCCGACACGGTTTGCAGAATGTGGAACAGGTGCAGCCGAAGGGCCGGCAAGACCTGTCGCTCCGGCCCTTGCAGTGTGATGCGGAAGCGCCGCCACAGCTGCGCCCACACCTGGGTGTGCTCGTTCAGCACATCGTCGAAGTCAGGCAGCCAGTCGAGCCGCTCCACCGCCGCACCGGCCGGATCGCCGACCGCATTGTCTCGCGACGTGTGGACCGTGACGAGCTTGTCGACGATCACCTGCTGCCCGCGGGACACGTCGACGGTGAAGGTCTGCCCGACCCGGCCGGGAGCCGCGCGGTACACCTCACCCTTCTCGCCGGTGGAACGGCCAGCGGCGCGTACCCGGGTACGGCCCGCCTGAGCAATGCGTATCTGCGACTGCGTCGTCTCCACGAGGCACAGCACGCCCTCCGCCCCGACCGGCTCGGTCCGCAACACGGTCAGATGTTGCTCGGACAGCCCTCGGTACCGCGCGACGCCACGGTTGGCGACCGCGGCGTCGAGATCCGAGCGAACGGTCAGTCTGCCCACCCAGTTTTGCGGGGTCAGCGTGGTCTGCAGTCCACAGACGTGGTTGTGGCGTACGTGTACGAATCGGCGCTGCACCATTGCGGTGATCCGCCCCGCACGGTCACGTATCCGGGCCGTTCGGATCAACAGGCCACGACGTAGATCGAGCTCGTGTCGCTGGTCGACGATCTCCGTTCCGGGCCGGCCCAGCCACGGACCGTCGTCGGCGCGGAACGTCAGCGGCAGCCAGTTCGGCAGGTTCACCAGGCTTTCGTTCTCCACGGTCGAACCGCCCGCACAGTCGGTCAGACGGTTGTAGCAGCCGGCCGCATAGGTGCCGGGATAGTGCACACCACCTGCGTCGTACTCCGGCAGCGCGCCCCTGGTGGCGACGTAACCGTTGCCCAGGGTGCACAGGGCCTCGCGCAGTCCCTCGCGGTCGGGATCGAGCCCGTCGAACCGCACCGTCCACGAGTCGGCCACGCTCGCACCTCTTCCCGCGGTCATCGCCGGCCACCGAACAGCCGGCTTGTTCGCCGTTGACGGTCGTGCCTCCTGCGTCCCGGTACCGGTGAGGCGACCAGACAGGTTGCGCGCCGGACGCGGACCGCCCACGCTGACGCTCTCCTACACGCCTGACCGCTTCGGCGGACCATGCTCCGACCAGGGTCTGTACGGCCCGCCTCCTCGTAGCGTCCAGCGAAGTCCGCCTGCGCGCCGAGCGCGCCTTTGGCCCGGCTGCCCCGGAAATGGCGAACCATGCTGGCATTGCGTACACCGATTGCCCCATGGCGGGCAGGCGGCAGCGGCAGGCCCCGAACGGTGTCATTGGAACATCGCCGGGTGATCCCCGGTGCCCGGCTCACCCAGATCGTTCCGGCCTTTGTGGCCTGGCTGTGTCAGTTGTGGTCTGGGTATGCGCCCTCGTCGTGGAGAGTCGGTATGCCAGCCACGCAGCGGATTTCGATCTCGATCCGGGTATGACCGGCTGCGTTGCGGAAGACGACCTCGACCTCGGCTGCGGGCCCGCGTTCGACGTGCGCCACCTGGTAGCCCTGGGCCGGGCTCCAGGACACAAGGTAGGCACTGCCGCCGGTGCACCGGGCGACCACCGTGCCGCCGCTCGAGGCCAGTGACCGCTGGACACTGCCGGCGCTCGCGGCGGGACGGGCCGGGGTTTCGGTCGGCGGCACTGGTGCGCTCGAGGTGGCCACCAGGCCGTCCGGTGATACGGGGGCGCTGGAGGCCGCTACTGCGTGGGTGAGCGAGTCCGGGGCCAGCTGCTGGGGCGGCCCGGAGGCATTGTCGGGGTTGATCGAGGAGAGCGCAATGAGACTGACGGTGACCGCTGCCGTCGCGCCTGCGCTCCACGCCAGGGCGCTGACGGCGACACGGCGTGCGGTCGGTATCACGAAGCCACCCTGTCACGGCGTTAGATAAGCGGACGCTAAGCAGGGTATAGGTTTTGGCCGCGGCGGCCGACCGGTACCGTGGCGCTGTGGCCCGGATTCTGCTCGTCGAGGACGACGCGGAGATCCGGCGCGCCCTGATCCATGCGCTCGGCGATCTCGGGCACAGCGTGACGACCGCCGGCGAGGGCCTGCGCGGACTGCAGCTGGCGCTGGAGAGCGAACCCGAGCTCGTCGTGCTGGATCTTGGACTGCCCGACGTGGATGGCCGCGACGTGCTGCGGATGCTGCGCACGGTGAGCCAGGTGCCGGTGATCGTGGCGACCGCCCGCGACCAGGAGAGCACGATCGTCGAGGCGCTGAACCGCGGCGCGGACGACTACCTCAGCAAGCCGTTCGGGGCGGCCCAGCTCGACGCGCGGATCCGGGCGGTGCTGCGGCGCAGCGCCGGCGGTCGCGGTGACGCCAGCCAGCCGCTGGTCCTCGGCGGGCTGCGGATCGACCCGGCAGCCCGGGAGGCGCAGCTGGACGGCGCGACGCTGGAATTGACGGCCCGGGAGTTCGACCTGCTCAGCTATCTGGCGACCCGGGCCGGCACGGTGGTGACCAAGCGGGAGCTGATCAACGAGGTGTGGCGGCAACCATACAGCGGCACGGACAAGACCGTCGACGTGCACCTGTCGTGGCTGCGCCGCAAGCTCGGGGAGAACGCCCGAGAGCCGCGTTTCCTGCACACTGTGCGGGGCATCGGGGTGAAGTTCGCGGCCGGTGCGCAACCGCCGACCCGATGAGGCTGCGGCTGGTGCTGGTCGCGGTGGCCACCACGTCACTGGTGCTGGTCGCGTTCCTGGTGCCGCTGGCGATGATGATGCGCTCCGCCGCGGCGGATCGGGCGGTGAACGCCGCGGTGGTCCAGGCCCAGACGGTGGCGCAGCTGGTGACCGGCCTCGACGAGGCGGCGCTGATGGCGACGCTGGATCAGGCGAACGGCGTCGGGCGGTACCGCTTCACCGTCTTCCTGCCCAACGGCCACGTCCTCGGCGTGCCGGCCGCCCGGGATTCGGCGGTCGCACAGGCGGCCGACGGCAGCAGCCTCACCGCGCCGGCCCTCGGCGGGCGGGAGGTGCTGGTCGCGGTCGCGGGCCTGCCCGACGGTACGGCGGTGGTACGCACGTTCGTCAGTAACGCGGACATGCGGCGCGGCGTCGCCCGGGCGTGGCTGGTGCTGGGCGCGCTCGGCTTCGTCCTGCTGGTGGTGAGCGTGCTGGTCGCCAACAACCTGGCGCGGAGCCTGACCCGGCCGTTGTCGGCAGTCGCCGCGGTCGCGCACCGGCTGGCCGGCGGGGACCTCGACGCCCGGGCCGCGGATGCGGGCGCGCCCGAGGTCCGCGAGGTCGGCAGCGGGCTGAACCTGCTGGCCGACCGGATCAGCGCCCTGCTGGCGCGGGAGCGGGAGGCGGCCGCCGACCTGTCCCACCGGCTACGCACGCCGCTGACGGCGCTGCGCATCGACGCCGAGTCGCTGCGTGCCCCGGCCGAGCAGGCCCGGATCACCGCCGGGCTGGACGCGTTGGAACGCACCGTGAACGAGGTGATCCGCGCGGCCCGGCGCCCGGTCGGCCCGCACGACCTGCCGATCTGCGATGCGGCCCAGGTCGTCGCCGAGCGGCTGGAGTTCTGGTCGCCGCTGGCGGACGAGGAGCTGCGGCGGGTCGAGGCGCACCTGGCTGCCGGCCCGATGCCGGTCCAGCTGCGCCGCGACGACCTCTCGGCGTTGGTGGACGCGCTGCTCGGCAACGTCTTCGCGCACACGCCTGAGGGCACAGCCTTCGAGGTACGCCTCGATGCCCGCGTCGGCGGCGGCGCCCGGCTGGTGGTCGCCGACGAGGGGCCTGGGTTCCCCGCGACCGTGCTGCGCCGGCGCGGGCACAGCGGGGCCGACTCGACCGGGCTGGGGCTGGACATCGTCGAGCGCACCGCGGCAACTTCAGGTGGCATGGTCGCGCCCGGGCGGGCGCCCGGCGGCGGCGCCGTGATCGTCATCGAACTCGGCCCGCCCCCGGGCGCAACGCTAACTGCTCGCTAAGCGGCCCATAAGTCTGCGTTAGTCGCCGGATTTGTCCGCTTGGCCGGGCTGTCGGCCTGGTAAGAATCTCGGCGATGGAACCGACAAGGGCGTGGACCACTGCCGACCGGAGCGACGAGCGACCGACCGACCGGCACGGGCCGGGCCGGTACCGCACCGGCGACCGGCTGTTCTTCTACACGCTCTTCTACTTCGCTCTCGCGGTCAGCATCGAGGTGTGGTGGCTCAACACGCCGGGCGGCTCGCTGACCACGCCGGCCGACGCGCTGATCGCGGCGGGCCGCATCACGGGCATGGCCGGCGGGTTCGTCCTGCTGGTCCAGGTACTCATGATGAGCCGGGCGGCCTGGCTGGAGGCCTGGGTCGGCGCCCACGAGCTGCTCATCTGGCACCGTGCGCTCGGCGGCGCGGTGGTCGTCGTGGTGCTCGCGCACACCGGGCTCATCATCGTCGGCTACGCCGCGGCCGCCGGCACATCGCTGGTGTCGGAGACATGGAGCATGCTCAGCGCGTACCGCGACATGCTCAGCGCCTTCGCCGCCACCGGTCTGCTCGTTGCCATCGGGGTACTGGCCATCCGGGCCGTGCGCCGCCGGATCCGCTATGAGATCTGGTACTACCTGCATCTGGCCAGCTATCTCGTGCTGCTGCTCGGGTACGGCCACCAGTTCAGCGACGGCGCCGACCTGCAGTCGGGCTTTGCGCGGTGGTATTGGATCAGCCTGTACTGCTTCGTACTCGCCGCCCTCGTCTGGGGCCGGGTGGTGGAGCCACTCTGGCTGAACCTGCGCCACCGGTTCCGGGTGCTCGATGTCGTGCCCGAGGGCGCTGACATGATCTCGATCTACGTCGGCGGCCGCCGGCTGGACCGGCTCGACGCGCAGGCCGGGCAGTACTTCCGCTGGCGGTTCCTGACCCGCGGCGCCTGGTGGCAGGCGCACCCGTTCTCGCTGTCGGCGGCGCCGAACGCTGCGTGGCTACGCATCACGGTGAAGGTGGTCGGCGACCACACCGGCGACCTGCGCACCTTGGCGCCGGGCGTGCGCGTGTTCGCCGAGGGCCCTTCGGGCGCGTTCACCGCCGAGCGCCGGCTACGCCACGGCGCCCTGCTCATCGCCGGTGGCAGCGGCATCGCCCCGATCCGGGCCCTGCTGGACGACCTGCCGGCCGACACGGTGCTGCTCTTCCGGGCGCGCAGCCCGCAGGAACTGACGTTCCGGGCCGAGCTGGACGCCCTGGCGGCCGAACGCGGCATCGAGGTCTGGTACGTCCTCGGCGCCCGCGACGACCCCGGCCCTCGGCATGCGTTCACCCCCCGGGGGCTGCGCGAGCTGGTGCCGGACGTACGCCGCCGGGACGTGTACATGTGCGGCCCGGCCGGGCTGATCTCCACGTCCCGCCGGGCGCTTCGCCGGCTCCGGGTGCCCGGCCGGCAGATCCACCTGGATCCGTTCGAATTCTGAAGGAGACTGTTGTGCGTAGACCCGCCGCCGCGCTACTGGGCACCCTAGTCGGCACGGTGCTACTCGTCGGCGCGAAGTACGGCAGCGCGGCGCCGCCCGCGAACGCCGGCGATCCGGTCGCCGCGGACGACGCCAGTGCGTCCGGCGCCGGCCCTGACACTTCGGCCAGCCCCTCGTTCGGCCCGGGCGCGACGCCGGGCAAGGCCCCGACGACCGGGAACACGCTCGCGTCCGGCAAGGCCGCCTCCCCGACGCCGGGGCGCACCGCCGGCGGGCCCCCCACCACCGCGGCGACCGCCTGCACCACGAAGTCCGGCGCCGCGGCGACCGTCGCCGAGCCCGGTGTCGGTACGGTCACGGTCACGGTCCAGGTCTGCGGCGGCGCCCTGAAGACCGCCTCCGCCGCCCAGAGCCGCTCCAACTGGAGCAAGAACACCGCGGCGATCCCGGCGCTGAATACCCTCGCCGTGCAGAACTACAAGACCAACTTCTCCGCGATCCACTACTCGGGGGCGACGCTGACCAGCAACGCATACCAGAACTCGCTGCGCTCGGCGCTGAACCAGGCAGGCATCTGACGTGACCGGGCTGCGCCGCCACGAGCTGGTGATGGGCACCATGGTGGCGATCGAAATCGCCGATCCGCTGCCCCCGGCCACCCTGGGCGGCCTCGCGGAGGACTTCTTCGCCTGGATGCGGGAGGTCGACGCACGCTTCAGCACCTACCGGGACGACAGCGAGGTCAACCGGGTGGAGCGGGGCGAGCTGCGCCCCGCCGACGGCACCCCGCACCTGCGCGCCGTGCTCTCCACATGCGCGGAACTGTGGCGGACTACCGACGCCTACTTCGACGTGTACGCGACCGGCCGCCTCGACCCGTCGGGCTACGTCAAGGGCTGGGCTGCGGAGATCGCCTCTGCCCGCCTCGCCGCGGCAGGCAGCACGAACCACTTCATCAACGCCGGCGGCGACGTCCGCGTACGCGGCCACTACGCGCCCGGCCGCCCCTGGTCAATCCCCTTGCGCCATCCCTGGGACCCCGACGGAGCGTTCCTGGTCCTGACCGGTACGGACCTCGCGGTGGCGACGTCGGGCACGTACGCCCGTGGTTTCCACGTGATCAACCCGCGCACCGGCCACCCGGCGCGGGACCTGCGCTCGGTCACCGTGGCCGGCCCGGACCTCGGCCTGGCCGACGCCTACGCCACCGCAGCAGTGGCGATGGGCCGGCCCGGCCTGCGCTGGCTGGCCGAGCTGCCCGGGTACGAGATCGCCGTCGTCACCGAGGACGGCGAGGGTTTCACCTCTCCCGGTCTGCCGGTCGCCCCGGCCGACGTGGTCGCCGCGGCTACGCCGCCGTCACCCTGACGGCGGCACCGGGCCGGTGGTCTGTTCGAGGATGCCGTCTCATCCCCGGCATCTTCGCGGCTTCGGCGAGATCACCACGGCCCCGCCATTGCCGCAGTTGCCCACCACTCCCGGATGTCCACCGCGCTGCTGACCCGTGGAATCCCTCTCACGATCGCGGCCTCTGGTGCAGCACGACTGCGCTGCGCGGCCCGCCGCAAGATCGCGAAGCTCAGCCAGCCATGGCACATGGACACCCAAGGCACCCGTCTATGGCGCCCTTGAAAGCGGAGTTCACAAACTCACGAATACAGGCATCAGCGCACCCGGGATGGGTCCCAAGGAGGCTCATAGCTAGGGCTTCAAACCCACGGACATAGCCACGCCGGCTCACCGTGAACACTCCTCCGTCCAGCATGCCCGCGAGAGAGCTGCGCAGACCCGGGCTCCCCGCCTGTCAACGCCGGCCTGTCCGGCCCGGACGGCGCGCAGCAGGCGGCCGGAGCCGGTATCGAGGTCGTCGGTCCTGCGCACCGGGACTATCGGCCCTGCACATCGACGCACTCTGGTCCCAGCATGGGTACAGGCCAACGACGGCAGCGGGAGGATCCGATGTGGTCGGCACTTCGAGACATGCTCAACAGCGCGAAGGAAGCCCTGGGTGTCGAGGTTCCCGCGGTTTCCGACCCGGCAGCGGTCGCTGAGGTGGTGAGCGGCGCGACTGATCAGGCGAGCCAAGCAGCTACCGACGCTTCCGGCGCCGCAGCGGGCGCCGCGACCGAGACGATCAGCGCTGCGGGCGAGGCAGCTATCACGGCAGGCGAGCAGCTGACCAGCAGACTGTCGGACCTGCTCGGCCGCATAGGCGGCTGAACGACGGCGTATCCGGAGGGGCCAACGGTGCGCACCCTCCTGCAACACCTCTGAGCATGCATCGACAGCCCGCGGGGCAAGCGCCTGGTCGCCGACCACCGGCGACAACGTACTGAACCGGCGAACCGGCAGAAGGGCCAGACGGCTGCTCGATAAGCTATGCGCAGGGTGGCACCCGAAGCCGGTGGCGCCGGGCCTGCTCAACCGTCGGGGGCGCCGTTCCAGGGCGGGCACCGGGGGCGGTTGCAGCTGTCATCGTCCGGCCGCGCCGCACGGTCCGGAGACGGCCGGCCGGGCGGTGCTCGGCCGTGACAGAACCGCTATGTACGCAAGGAGCCGTCGTGGTCACGCACCCCGGGGAACCGCACGACGCCGCCGTGTCAGGCCGGCTGAACTGGCTGCGGGCCGGGGTGCTGGGGGCCAACGACGGTATCGTGTCGACCGCCGGTCTGGTCGTCGGCGTGGCAGGCGCGACGACCTCCACAGCGCCGATCTTGACCGCGGGTGTCGCCGGGCTGGTGGCGGGTGCGGTCTCCATGGCGTTGGGCGAGTACGTGTCGGTCAGCAGTCAGCGTGACACCGAACGGGCGCTGCTGGACAAGGAGCGCGGCGAGCTGGCCGCATCCCCCGAGCGCGAGTTCGAGGAGCTCGTCTCGCTCTATGCGGCCAAGGGACTCAGTGAGGGGACCGCCCGCCAGGTGGCGCGAGAGCTGACCGACAGGGACGCGTTCGCGGCCCACGCCGACATCGAACTGCGCCTCGACCCCGAGGAACTCACGAATCCGTGGCACGCAGCGGTCGCGTCCGCGACGGCCTTCACGATCGGATCGCTGCTGCCGCTGACCGCCATCGTGCTGCCCCCGGCCGAGATCCGAGTCGGGGCCACCTTCAGCGTGGTCGTCGCCGCGCTGGCCGCGACCGGCTACCTCAGTGCACGGCTCGGCGGCGCCCGGCCGGGACGCGCGGTGCTGCGTCTGGTCCTGGGCGGCGCGGCCGGCATGGCCATCACCTACGGCATCGGGGCACTGGTCGGAACCGCTATCGGATGACCAGCGCCCCCGGTGCGCCGACGTTGCTGCCCGTCCAAGGCGTGCGGATGCGATGCCCGCCTTGTGCTCGAGGCGCGGCTGAAGGCCGGCGACTCACCCACGTTCGACGCAGTTCCACGCCGGCCGTAAACCGAGTCGCTGTGCTGCGGCTAGAGCCGGTCCGGCGGTCACGGCATTTGGACGGCGGATTCGCTGTCGGCGGCTTGAAACGCCGATGACGTGCCGCGCGCCCGACGCACGCCGTCGACCGACCACGGCCCGGCCCCCACGACGGCGATGGCCAGGAACGCCCAGCAGAACAGGGCCGGAGCATCACCGCCGTTCTCCAGCGGCAGCAGCCCGTGCGGCTGGTGCACCGTGAAGTACGCGTAGGCCATGGACCCGGAGGCGAGGATGGCCGCCGGTACCGTCAGCAGGCCGAGCAGCACGAGCAGGCCGCATACCAGCTGAATGACGCCGGCGTACCACCCGGGCCAGGTGCCCACCGCCGCAGCGTGACCGCTGCCTCGGTTGCCGCCGAAGACGCCGAACACCGTCGATGCGCCGTGCAGGGCGAACAGCAGTCCGATCACGATCCGGAACAGCGCCCAGACGGCTTCCGTGAAGTGATTTCCGCGCATGCCTGGTCCTCTCACTCCGCAATCAACATACAAGTCGATTGTTTTCCTAAACGACCAGGCCATAGATGTCAATCAATTCGATGCGGATCGTCGTCCATGCCGGACCGGATGGCGACTCCAGACGCGGCGGTTGTACCGACTGGGCGCTCTGGAGCTGCCGCTCGCGGAAACCTGGGAGGGTGAACGTTGCCGATCAGCCCACCGGCCGGGGTGAAAGATTCGGGCTGCCGCCGGTGCGGCTGCTGGGTCCGCTCAATGTCGCGGTGCCGGCCATCGCGTTCGCGATGCTCTGGCTGCTGGTGGGCCCGCCAGCCGGTGAAGGCTGGGTGTCCTTCGCCGGGCAGCCGGCCGGCGCCGAGGCGGGACTGCTCGTGTCCGTCGGGATAGCGCTGATCTCACTGCTGCCGGTGGTCGAAGTGTGGTTCGACGGCATCGACCGGGCCGCGATCTGGCATCGCCGCCTGTCGGTGGCCGGCCTGGTCCTGACGCAGATCTGTAGAACCCGACGACGACCGACAGTCGGCGCGACACGGTGGACGGCTGGTAGTAGCGCACATCCTGCGGCCAGCGCACATAGCGTTCGATGTCGATCCAAACCGCGGCGAGCGGGCCGAGGTCCTGGTCGACGCTCACCGCCGGGGCGGGATTCGTGTTCCAGTACGCCGAAACCACGCCGGCCGCTGACCTGGACCGTTCGTTGCGGGCTGCCCACATGGTGGGTCGAGAAGGAACAGATGCCTGACCCTCTGACGGCGCAGGTCCCGGCAGCGCGCGGGTCCCGCGCCGGTGTGGCGCGGGACCCGGCTGGCTGTTCGTGTGGTCAGTCTGGTCGTGTGGTCAGTCGAGGAGGGTGAAGACGTTCCAGCCGGAGCCGATCTGGACGGCGGGGTCCCAGGAGGTGCCGTCGATGGCGGTGACCCCGCTCTTGTGGGGGTAGGCCTTGAGCAGGCCGTTGCCGGCGGTGGTCCGGCCGATGATTTCGGGCAGGCCGTCGTTGGTCAGATCGCCGTAGAGGACGGCGTCGTAGATGTTCCAGCCCGATCCGATCTGCAGCGCCGCGTCCCAGGAGGTGCCGGCGATGGCGGGGGTGTTCGCCTTGTGCGGGTAGGCCTTCAGCAGCCCGTTCCCGGCGGTGGTGACACCGAGCAGCTCCGGGTACCCGTCACGGTTGAGGTCAGCCAGGGCGATGGTGGCGTAGATGTCCCACCCGGACCCGATCTGCACCGCCGGGTCCCAGGAGGTGCCCTGGATCGCGGTCACCCCGGCCTTGTGCGGGTAGGCCATCAGCAGCCCGTTCCCGGCGGTGGTCCGGCCCAGCAGCTCCGGCAGTCCGTCGTGGTTGAGGTCAGCCACGAACACCTGGTCGTAGACGTTCCACCCCGACCCGATCTGATACGGGGCGTCCCAGGAGGTGCCCGCGATCGCGGTCACCCCGTGCTTGTGCGGGTACACCATCAGGATGCCGTTCCCGGTCGGATTCACCGCCACGATCTCTGGCAGGCCGTCATTGTCCAGATCCGCGAACAGGAACTGGTTGAAGATGTTCCACCCCGAACCGATCTGGATCGGGTTGTCCCACGCCGTCCCCGCCACCGACGTCACACCCGCCTTGTGCGGATACGCATGCAGGCTCCCATCAGCCTTGCGACCGATCAGCTCCGGCAGACCGTCACCGTTGAGATCGGCGAGCTGCCGCCCCGGCTGCACCTGCACTTCCGGGGTGTCGTCGACGATCTTCTTGTACCGGCGCGCGACGTAGTCCGACATCGGGTGGCTGCCGATCGTGTCGTCGCTGAAGGACTTTCCGGTGTACTTCACGATCGGGGTGCCGCCGAAGCTGTAGATCCAGAAGTGCGTCTTCGCCGCGTCCTCCCAGCCGCCGAAGATGACGACGTGGTCCGACGACTCGTCCGAGTGGCGCACCACGTCGTCGAGGATGTCGCCGGGCAGGAGCTGGCTCCGGCTGATGGCGACGGTGACGTCGGAGTCCATGAGGCCTGTCGTGTTCGGGTCCGAGCCCAGGTGCCAGGCCATGTCCACGTAGCCGGAGCAGTCCCGGCGGTATTCGCGCGAGTGCGTGCCGTCCCAGGTCTTGAGTCCCTGGTCGTACGTCAGGTCCGAGTCGTTGCGGCGGTTGTACCAATTGGTGGCCCGGCTGATCACCTCGGAGCGGGTGATCGTGCCACCGATGCTGCTGGCCGCGGCGGCCGGCTGGGCATCGATCGTGAACTGCACCACGACGGCGGCGAGGCTCGCCACCACCAGGGCGGTCGTCGACGCGAGCACACGCCGTGCGCGCCGGGGACCGGGGTTGTTCATGTCGTCTCCCTTCGACAGAGAGACGATGTTCGATACCACTGCAGTTCCGCTGTAACGGCGCTGCAGCGGCATCGCACCTACGCCAGGGCGGCGCCGATCGACGCCTCGGCGGTGGCCTTGTCGAGGCCGAGGGCGGTGAGGATGCCGGTACCGTCCTCGAGCTCCAGCAGCCCGAGCAGGATGTGTTCGGTGCCCACGTGCTGGTGGCTCAGCCGCAGCGCCTCCCGGAACGTCAGCTCCAGCGCCTTCTTCGCCTGAGCGTCGAACGGGATGAGCGCGGGCAGGGACTCGGCGGCCGGCGGCAGCGTCGCGGTCGCCGCCTGCCGGACGGCGTCGAGCGACACGCCCTGCGCGACGATGGCCCGCGCGCCGAGCGCGGCCGGGTCCGCCGCCAGGCCGAGGATCAGGTGCCCGACGCCGATGTGGTCGCTGCCCCGGGTGCGGGCCTCCTCCTGGGACGCCACGACGACCTTGCGGGCCCGGTCGGTGTACCGGCTGAACTGCTGGGCGGCGTCCTCACCCTTGGCCACGAACCGCTTCTGGGCCGCCTGCTTGGTGACGCCCATGCTGCGGCCGATCTCCGTCCACGAGGCGCCGGAGCGGCGGGCCTGGTCCACGAAGTGGCCGATGAGGTGGTCGGCCACGTCGCCGAGGTGGTCGGCGGTGAGCACGGCGTCGGAGAGCTGGTCGAGGACGGCGGGGTGGGTCTTCTTGATGGCCTCGATCAGGTCGTCGAGCCGGATCGCGTTGGTGACGGGTTCGGTGGGCGTCATGCGTCAACCATAGGTTGACGCATGTGTGACGTCAACCCGAGGTTGACGCAGTGATGATCGATATCGAGGGTGCCGACACGTCGGTCGGCGCCGACTTTCCCGGCGTGTCTGGCCGCACCCCGACCATCCTTGGACGATGCATGCACGGCCCCGCCGACCACGTGTCGGTGCCGTGTCGCCACCGTGTCGGCCGGACCGTGCACGGTTCCCGCATGAACACACCAGTCACGATCGTCGGCGCCGGGCTCGGCGGCCTCACTCTGGCCCGCGTCCTGCACCTGCACGGCATTCCCGCCACCGTGTACGAGGCCGAGGCCTCCCCCACGTCCCGCGCCCAGGGCGGCATGCTCGACATCCATGACTACAACGGCCAGGTCGCGCTCGCCGCGGCCGGACTGACGGCACAGTTCCACCGCCTTGTGCTGCACGGCCGTGAGTCGTACCGTGTCGTCGACCGGGACGGCACGGTGTTGTACGACAAGCCCGACGACGGCTCCGGTGACAGCCCCGAGGTCCAGCGGGCCGCGCTGCGCGGGCTGCTGCTCGACTCGCTTCCGGCCGGTACCGTCCGCTGGGGCCACAAGGTCATCGCCGTGAACGCTCCCAGCGACAGCGGCGCCGCCGTGAACGCTCCCGGTGACCCGGGACTCGCCGTGAACGCTCCCAGCGAAGGGCGCCACGAGGTGCACTTCGCCGACGGCACGTCCGTCGTCACGGCCATGCTCGTCGGCGCGGACGGAACCTGGTCCCGGGTGCGGCCCCTGCTCAGCGACGCCGTGCCGCAGTACGGTGGCGGCTCGGCGATCGAGACCTTCCTGTTCGACGGCGACAACCGCCATCCGGCCACGGCGAAGGCGGTCGGCGGCGGGTCGCTGTTCGGGTTCGACCAGGCCGCGAGCGGCAAGCTGTTCCTGGTGCACCGGGAGAGCGACGGGAACCTGCACGCGTACCTGTGGCTGGCCCGGCCGCTGGAATGGTTCGCCGCCATCGACTTCACCGATCCCGCCGCGGCGACCGCCCGGATCGCGCAGGAGGTCGACGGCTGGGCCCCCGAGCTGACCGCGCTGATCACGGCGAGCGACACGGCCCCCGTCCACCGGCCCCACTTCGGGCTGCCGGTCGACCACCGGTGGGAGCGGCAGGCGGGGGTGACCCTGCTCGGCGACGCCGCCCACGTGCAGCCGCCGAACGGCGAGGGGGCCAACCTGGCCATGCTCGACGGGGCCGAGCTCGGCGCGGCCATCGCCGCGGGCTCCGAGGCGGCGCTCGCGGCGTACGAGGAGGCGATGTTCGCCCGCAGCGCCGCGGCCGCCGCCGAGGGCGTCGCCATGAACGCCGTGCTCCTGGGCGACGACGCCGCCCGGAACCTGATCAGCCTGCTGCGATGATGGGAGCGTGCGGATCACGACGCTCGGCCCCCTCGCGGTGGACGGCCGCCCCGTGCGGGGCGACCGGCTCGCCGCCGTGATCCGCGAGCTCCTCGAGGCCCGGGGCCGCGCCGTCTCGACCGGTCCGCTGGTGGCCGCGGTCTGGCTCGGCGAACCGCCCGACGACGCCGCCGGCGCGGTGCAGGCCCTGGTCGGCCGGGTGCGGCGGCTCGGCCTGCCGGTGCTCACCGCGCCCGGCGGGTACCGCATCCCGGCCGACGAGGTGCAGATCGACGCCGTCACGGCCCGCGGGCTGGCCGACCGGGGACGGCGGGCGCTGGCGGAGGGCGACGCGGCCCGGGCGCAGGGTTGGGCCGACGAGGCGCGGGCGCTGTTCCCGGACGTACCGGAGCTGGACGACGGCGGCACCGCCCGGCTCTTCGGCGACGTCGTGACGCTGCGGGCCGAGGCCGCACTGGCCGCCGGCGGCCCGTTCGAGGAGGCGGACCTGCGCCGGCTGGCCGCCCGGGTGCCGCCCGACGAGCCGGCCGCCGCGGTACTCGTGCGGGTGCTCGCGGCCCAGGGGCGCGACGCCGAGGCCCTCGACCTGGTCGAGCGGGTGCGCGCGGAGCTGGCCGAGCGGTACGGGGCCGACCCGTCGCCCGCGCTCGCCGAGGCGCACCTGGCGCTGCTGCGCGGCAGGCTGACGCCCGCACGGCCGCACCTCCCGGCCGCCTGGCGCCGGGCCATGACCCCGCTGGTGGGCCGCGACACCGATCTCGCCGCCGTCCGCCGGGCGCTGCTCGCGGCGCCGCTGGTGACCGTCGTCGCGACCGGCGGGGCCGGCAAGACCCGGCTCGCCGCCGAGATCGCCCGCACCGTCGGCGGGTCCCGGCCCGTGCGCGTCGTCGAGCTGGCCGGCCTGCGCTCCCCCGCCGAGGTACGGCCCGCCGTCCTCGCGGTCCTGCCCGACCCCCGCGGGCCCGGCGATCTCGACGGGCTCCTCGTGCTCGACAACTGCGAACACGTCCTCGACGCCGCCGCGGCCGTCGTGGCCGACCTGCTGGCCGCGGCGCCGCCCGAGTTCGGGGTGCTCGCCACCAGCCGGGCGCCGCTGGGCCTGATCGGGGAGGTCGTCCACCGGCTGCCCGCGCTGCCCGACGACGAGGCGCTCGCCCTCCTCGACGCCCGGGTACGGGCCGGGGGCGCGACGCCGGCCTGGCGGCGCGACCGGGCGCTGGCCCTCTGCCACCGGCTCGACAACCTGCCGCTCGCCCTCGAACTGGCCGCGGCCCGGCTGCGGCACATGCCGATCGAGGACGTACTGGCGGGGCTCGGCGACCGGTTCGCGCTGCTCGACGACGCGCTGCGCGGACTGCCCGACCGGCACACCAGCCTGTGGGCGATGGTCGACTGGAGCCGCGAGCTGCTCGAGCCCGCCGAGCGGGACCTGCTGGAGCGGCTGGCCGTCATCCCGGCCCCGTTCACCACGGAGCTCGCCCTCGCCGTTACGGACGCTTCCGGTGTACCGCGGGGGCTGGCGATCCTGGCCGAGCAGTCCCTGCTGCGCCTCGAAGGGGACCGGTACCGGATGCTGGAGACGGTCCGCGAGTACGGCGAGGCCCGGCTCGACGCCGCCGGCGGCCGCGAGGACGCCTTGGCCGGGCTCGCCGGGTGGGGCGTGCGGCGGGCCGTGGCGCTGGCCGCCGACCTCATCGGCCCCGCGCAGATCGAGGCGCTGCAAGGCTGCGCGGCCGACCAGGACAACCTGGTGGCCGCCCTGCGATGGGCGTTGGAGCACGACGACGAACCGGCCGCGGTCGACATCGCCCATGCCCTGTTCCACCTGTGGACGGTGCGCGGCCAGCACCTCGAGGCCAGCGCCTGGGCGCGCTCCCTGCTGCACCTCGACGACCCGGCCGCACGGCGGCGCTCGGCGATCCGGCACGGCGCGGCCGCCGGGCGTCCGCTGCCGCACGCCGACCGGCTCGCATGGCTGTGTGTGCTGATCGGCGTCAACGCCGGCAACACCGGCCCGCTGCGGCTCAGCGCGCTGACCCGCCGCGCCCTGCGCGTCGTGCTCGCCGAGCGCCCCGGCGACATCTCACCCCGCACCGCCGCGCTGGCGTCGACGCTGCCGGGGCTGGAGCAGGCGGACCCCGACAAGAGCCTGGCCGACGCCGCGGCCCTCATCGGCCACCCCGACCCGTACGTGCAGGGCATGGGTCACTTCATCCGCGCCGTCCTCATCGAGAACACCGGCCCCCGCCTGGACGCGGCCGGCGACGCCGAGCAGGCCTACCGCCGCTTCGAGGCCGTCGGCGACCACTGGGCGATGGGGATGGCCGCCCAGGCCGCCGGGCACGCGACGAGCGCCGGCCCCGACCCGCGCACCGACGAGTGGCTGCGGCGCAGCCAGCGGCACCTGGAACTGGTCGGCGCGGCCGAGGACGCCCGCTGGGCCCGGGTGCTGCGCGACACCCAGCTGGCCCTCGCGGGCGACACCGAGGCCGAACGCCGGCTGCTGTCGATCGCCGGCGCGGAACCGCTCGACGAGGTCGACGCCTGCCAGGCCGGGCTCGGCCTGGCCCAGCTGGCCTGGCAACGCGGCCGGTACGACGAGGCGCTGGCCCGGGCCGACGCGCTGCTGCGAGCGACCGCGGGCGTGGGCGCGGCCGACCCGGCGCTGCCCCGAACCGTGCTCCGGGTCGCGGCCGCCGTCATCCACCTGTGGGTCGCCGACGCCCGCCCGAGGCAGGGGCCGACCGCAGACGCCGACGCGCCCAACACAAGCGGCGCGACCGCGGACACCGACGCCGACGCGCACGCCACCGACGCGCGCAACACAAGCGGCGCGACCGCGGACGCCGACGCGCCCAACACAAGCGGCGCGAACGCGGACACCGACGCACGCGCCACCGACGCCCTGCGCCGCTGCCGCGCCGAAGTCCTCGCCGCCCACGACCGCCCGCTGCTCGGAGCGTGGGCGATGGGCGGCGCCGAGCTCGCCGCCTTCCGCGGCGACGACACCGCCGCCCGCGAGCTGTGGGCGATGGCGACCCGCGTCGGCGCGAACGTCAGCCTGTTCTTCCCGCTGGGCCGCGGCGCACGCCTCGCGGCCGCCCTGGGCGACGAGACGAGCCGCGAGCCCCTGCTGGCCGCGGCCAGCGGCGTGACCGGCGCCGTCGCCTACGGCCGCATCGGCGCGCTCATGGCTCACCTGCTCGCGTAAGCCGGCTTGACACACGCCCCCGCCCCCGTCCATCCTGATTTCACTAGTAACCTAGTGGAACAGGATTACGGGTGATCGACTTCCACCTCGACGCGCGCTCGGGGATCGCCCCCTACCTGCAGCTCGTCCGGCAGGTGCGGCAGGCGCTGCTCCTGGGGCTGCTCACCGAGGGCGACCAGCTGCCCACGGTCAAGGAAGTGGTCGCGAAGGTGGCGATCAACCCGAACACCGTGAGCAAGGCGTACCGCGAGCTCGAGCACCAGGGCCTGGCCGCGGCCAAGCCCGGCGTCGGCACCTTCATCACCCGATCGCTCGGCCACGCATCGCTCACCGAGCACGGCCCGCTGCAGCAGGAGCTGCGCGCCTGGATGGACAAGGCCCGCGCGGCCGGGCTGACCGAGCCGGGCATCGAGGCGATGTTCCAGAACACCCTGCGCGAGAGCGCCGAAGAGGAGACATGAACGCGATCCTGCAAGCCCATGCGCTGGGCAAGCGCTACCGTCAGCGCCAGGCGCTGGCCGACTGTACCCTCGAGCTCCCGCCGGGGCACGTGGTCGGTCTCGTCGGGCCCAACGGCGCGGGCAAGACCACGCTGCTGAAGATCGCCTGCGGCATGCTCGCGCCGACCACGGGGCGGATCGAGGTGCTGGGCGAACAGCCCACCGGCGGCACGGCGCAGCTGGCCCGGGTCGGGTACGTCGCCCAGGACACCCCCACCTACCCGGGCCTGTCCGTCGCCGACCACCTGAAGTTCGGCGCCAAGATGAACCCGGGCTGGGACGCGAGGCTCGCCCAGGACCGCGTCGAGCAGCTCGGCCTCAACCTGAAGCAGAAGGCGGGCAAGCTCTCCGGCGGGCAGCGCGCCCAGCTGGCCCTGACCGTCGCGGTGGCCAAGCGGCCCGAGCTGCTCATCCTCGACGAGCCGGTCGCGAGCCTGGACCCGTTGGCCCGCCGCGGTTTCCTGCGCCACCTGATGGAGTCGGTCGCCGAGCACGGCACCAGCGTCATCCTCTCCTCGCACCTGGTCTCCGACCTCGAGCGCGTCTGCGACTACCTGGTCGTGCTGGTCTCCTCCCGCGTCCAGCTCGCCGGCGAGACCGACGACCTGCTCGCGCAGCACCACCGGATCGTGTGCTCGCGGCGCGAGGCGTCCGAGCTGCCGGCCGGGGTCGAGGTCATCTCGGCGGAGCACACGGACCGGCAGTCGCGGTTCGTCGTACGCAGTGAGCGCGAGCTACCCGCCGGGGACTGGTCCGCCGAACACCTCGAGCTGGAGGACCTCGTGCTGACGTACATGGAGCGGTCGCAACCGACGGGAGCAGCACGATGATCTGGGTGACCTGGCGGCAGTTCCGGGCCCCGGCCCTCACCGGCGCGGCCCTGGTCGCCGCGGCCGCGATCGGCTTCCTGATCACCGGGCTGCGGATGCACCACACCTACGCCGCGGACCTGGCCGCGTGCGCCCCCCTGCACGCCTGCGACGGCACCACCCCGGCCGCGCGGGCGCTGGGGGCCCAGTTCTCCCACCTGCAGCGCGGTTACGAGCCCATGTTCGAGCTCCTGCAGCTCCTCGTGGTCGCGGTACCGGCCCTCCTCGGCCTGTTCTGGGGCGCGCCCCTGGTCGGCCGGGAGCTGGAGACCGGTACCCACCAGCTCGCCTGGGGCCAGACCGTCACCCGCACCCGCTGGCTCGCGGTCAAGGTCGCCGTCGTCGGCGCCGCCGCGGTCGCGACCGCCGGGGTCTTCAGCTGGCTGCTGACGTGGTGGGCCGGGCCGCTGGACGAGCTCAACGGGGGCCGGTGGGCGGCGATGACCTTCGCGTCGCGTGGCATCGTCCCGCTCGGCTACGCCGCGTTCGCCTTTGCCCTCGGTACCACCGCGGGCCTATTGCTGCGCCGGACCATCCCGGCCATGGCCGTCACCCTCGCGGCGTTCGTCGTCATCCAGATCTTCTTCCCGGCCGTCGTCCGGCCGCACCTGCTGCCGCCGACCACCGTCAGCTACCCGATCAACCAGGACCTCGTGAGCCGGGCCCAGGGCATCGACTTCCGCAACGACACGGCGGACATCGCCCTCCTCAACCTGCCCGTCCCGCCGGGCACGTGGGTGACCGACGCCCCGCCGATCGAGGACTCCTCCGGTCACGCGGTCGCCGCGGCCGCGCACCCCGAGTGCTTCCCGGGCCTGGGCTCCGACGAGGTGACGACCGACTTCGCCGACAGCGGCACCTGCCTCGCCCGGTACGACCTGCACCAGACCGTCTCGTACCAGCCGGCGAGCCACTACTGGCCCATGCAGTGGGTGGAGACCGGGATCTTCCTCGTCCTCGGCGCGGCCCTGGTCGGCTTCTCCTTCTGGTGGATCCGCCGCCGGCAGAACTGAGGTGGCCGGCGGCCCCCGTCGTCGATGCGGATGCATCGGCTGGAGAGGCTGACTTCCGCGGCACGTCATGTATCTTGTGGCGTGCCCAAACGCCTGACCCCTGCGGCCATGTCCCTTGTGGTGGCGGCACCCTTCGTGTACCTGGTCCAAGCCGTGGTCCGGCGGTGGGTCAACGTGCCGTTCAATGACGACTGGGACTTCTACTGGATCGTGAAGGCCCAGCACGACGGACGGCTCGACTTCGCGGCCTTCTACGCCCAGCACAACGAGCATCGAATCCTGTGGCCCAACCTGGTCATGTTCGCGCTGGCGTCGATCAGCAACTGGGACATCCGGCTCCAGCTGGCGTTCAGCCTGTTCGTCGCGGCGCTGACCTTCGTCCTGCTCGCCCTGATGATCCGGCACACGATGACCGGCCCGGACGGCACCGGGCGGGAGCGGGGACTGCACTGGTGGCAGTTCACCGCCATGTTCCTGACCAGCGTCATCGTCTTCGCCCCGACCGCGGTGCAGAACTGGCTGTGGGGCTGGCAGATCGAGTGGTTCATGAGCGTCGCCGGGATCGTCCTGGCCGTCTGGGCGCTGGGCTCCTGGCGGACCGCGCAGCCGTGGAAGCAGGTCCTGGTCGCGGTGCTCGGCGCCACCCTGGCCACGTTCTCCCTCGGCGGCGGAATGCTGGTCTGGATCGCCGGCCTGCCGCTCTTCGCGTTCGCCCGCCGGCTGTGGCGCTGGTCCCTGGTGTGGGTCGCCGCCGCCGCGATCGAGATCAAGCTCTACTACACGGACTACTTCGACATGGGCGGCGAGTCGCCCCTCCACGTGATCGTGACGCAGCCGGTGGGACTGGCCCGGTACGGCGCCGTGTACCTGACGCGCGTGCTGATGGGCCCGTTCGACCAGCACCGCTCGAACGTGCTGGCCCTCGGGCTGGTGCTGCTGCTGATGGTCAGCGTCGGGTACGTGCTCCTGCGGCACCGTTCGCAGTTCGTCACCCTGGTCCCGTGGCTGTGCCTCGGCCTGGTCGCGATCGGCTCGGCCGTCGTCACCGGAGCCGCCCGGCTGGTCTACGGGTACCACCAGGCGTTCTCCAGCCGCTACACCACGATCTCGCTGCTGTTTGTCGTGGCCATCCTGGTGATCTCGACCAAGGCGGCCCAGCTCGCCTGGACACCGGCTCCATCCGATCAAGCCGATGCGCCGGAGCCGGGCGCCGACGCCGAGCCGGCCCCCGCAGGTGCGGGGGTGGCAATGGCCGTGGCCACCGCCGTGCCGGTCAAGGCCCGCCCGAGCGTCGTCACCCGGACCGCGCAGGTGGTGCCGGCCCTCGGCATCCTGACGATGATGCTCGCGTACGCGCAGTGCCACGGCGCGGTGATGCGGGATATGGACGGGTTCTCCTCCTACCAGCATCGCGCCCAGGACTGCGCGAGGACCGCCTCCAGCCCCGCCGACGGATGCCTCCTGCTCCTCTATCCGGTCCAGGACATGGCCTGGGAACGGCTGGAGTTCATGCGTTCGATCGGCTGGGTGGTACCGAGGAGCCGGTAACAAAGCGCGGCGATTGTGGCGGCGGCCTGGAACGAGGCTGTGGTTTGAGCCGGCTGAGGCCGCGCGGCGCTCAACCCCGCCGCAACGCGGTGGCGGGTCTGCGCCGTGGCGGGTTTCCGCCACGGCGCACGCGTTCCTCCGGGGCGTACGCGGCCGGTAGACACCGTGCATGTTCATCGACGTCGGCCACCGCCGGCACCTCCCCCGTGCCGCGGTCGCCACGCTCGCCGTCGCGGCGCTGCTGACCGGACCGGTCACGCCCGCCGCCGCCGGCCCCCCGTCCGGTCAGACCGCGCACCCGGCCGCCGGGCGCAGCACCACCGTCACGCTCATCACCGGCGACGTCGTGCGGCTCGTCGACGCCGGGGGCGGGCGGCAGATCGCCGACGTCCGGCGGCCGGCGCGCGCGCCCGGCGGCGTGCGGACCGAGACCATCGGCGGGGATCTGTACGTCTGGCCGGACGAGGCGCTGCCCCTGCTCGCCGCGGACCGGCTCGACCGCCGCCTCTTCGACGTGTCGCTGCTGGTGCGCAGCGGCTACGACGACGCGAAGCAGGCCGACCTGCCGCTCATCGCGACCACGGCCGCGCCGCCGCCCAACACGGCGAAGGTGCGCGACCTGCCGAGCGTGCACGGTTCGGCGCTGCGGGCCACGAAGCAGCGGATCCGCCAGACGTGGGAAGGCCTGCGGCAGAACACGAAGGGCAAGGTCTGGCTCGACGGTACCGTCAAGGCCGACCTGGCCGAGAGCACCGCGCAGATCGGGGCGCCCGAGGCGTGGGCGGCCGGGCTGACCGGCACGGGCGTGAAGGTCGCCGTGCTCGACACCGGCGTCGACCTGAGCCACCCGGACCTGGCCGGACGGGTCAGCGCGACCGCGAGCTTCGTGCCGGGCGAGACCGCCGACGACGGCAACGGCCACGGTACGCACACCATCTCAACCGTCGGCGGCAGCGGCGCGGCGTCGGGCGGGGCCGAGCGGGGCGTGGCGCCCGGCGCGGACCTCATCGCCGGGAAGGTCCTCGGCGACGACGGCAGCGGCGCCGACTCGTGGGTGATCGCCGGCATGGAGTGGGCGGTCGCGCAGCACGCCAAGGTCGTCAGCATGAGCCTCGGCGACTCGGTGCCCAGCGACGGCAGCGACCCCGTCAGCGCGGCGCTGAACAGCCTCAGCGAACAGAGCGGCACCCTGTTCGTCGTCGCGGCCGGCAACACCGGCGCGGAGGCGGCGATGGGCGCGCCCGGCGTGGCCGACGCGGCGCTGACCGTCGCCGCCGTCGACCGCGACGACCAGCTGGCGTACTTCTCCAGCCGCGGCCCCCGCTACGGCGACTACGGACTCAAGCCCGACATCGCCGCGCCCGGCGTGGACATCCTGGCCGCCAAGGCGACGCGGACCGGCGGGAACGCGAGCGACGGCTGGTACACCACGATGTCCGGCACGTCGATGGCCACGCCGCACGTCGCCGGCGCCGCGGCGATCCTCGCCCAGCGGCACCCGGACTGGTCCGGTGCCCGGCTCAAGGACGCGCTGATGTCCAGCAGCACGGCGCTGCCGGGCCTGGACGCCTACGCCGTCGGCGCCGGGCGGGTCGACGTGCCGGCGAGCGTCGACGCTTCGGTCACCGCGACCGGGTCGCTGTGGTTCGGCTTCTTCGGCTGGCCGCACGACGCCCCGGCGCCGGTGGAGCGGACCGTCACCTACCGCAACGACGGCGACGCGGCGGTGACGCTGAGCCTCGCGCAGCACGCCGCGATCGCCGGCGGGCCCTACGACGTCGACCCGGCCGCCGACGCCGGCACCCCCGCGCCCGCGGGCATGTTCACACTGTCCGCCGGCACGGTCACCGTCCCGGCGCACGGCACGGCGAGCGTCACCGTCACCGCGAAACCGAACCTTGCCAAAACGGCGCGGCGGTACCTCGGTGAGGTCGTCGCCACCGCCGCCGGCCGGGCCGTGCGCACCCAGTTCGGCCTGTACACCGAGGACGAGCGGCACAACCTGCACGTCTCGGTCCGCGACCGGTCCGGCCGCCCGGCCCAGGGCTACCTGGAGGTGCAGGCGTTCGGCCAGGTGGACCCGTTTCTGTTCGCCGTTGACGGCGACCTGGACGTCCGGCTGCTGAAGGGCACCTACAGCGCGCTGACCCTCATCCCGGTGACCGGCGACCACGGGCCCGACTCGCAGGCCGTGGCGCTGCTGGGCGACCCCGAGATCGTGCTGGACCGCGACCGCAGCGTCACTCTCGACGCCCGCCAGGCCAAGGAGGTGACCGCGCGGCTGCCCGGCTCGCCGCGCACGGAGGACCGGGTCATCCAGCTCAACTGGTACCGCAGCGACGGCGGCGACTCGACCGTCGACGAGCAGATCCTGCTGGGCGCCCAGTACGACGAGGCGTTCGTGCTGCCGACCCGGAAGGTCACGGCCGGCGCGTTCGAGTACGAGACCCGCTGGCGCAAGGCGTACCCGCTGCTGGCCCTCGGCGACGGCCTGTCCTTCCTGGGCCAGCCCGGCTCGGCGTTCTACGACGGCCGCGACAACCTCGACGTGGTCCGGGCCGGCCTCGGCGCCGAGGCCGACTACGCGGGCCGCAACGTGCGCGGCAAGGCCGTCGTGGTGACCCGCTCCGACACCGTGAGCCCGTCGCAGCGGGCCGCGAACGCCGTCGCCGCGGGCGCCCGGCTCCTCATCGTCGTCAACGACGGGCCCGGCAAGCTCCTGGAGTGGGTCGGCGCCGACGACGGTACGACGAGCCCGATCCCGGTTGTGTCGGTGACCGCGCGGACCGGCGCCACGCTGCCCGGGCGGCTGCGGGTCGAGGGCGTGCCCGACTCGCCGTACGTGTACGACCTCGTCGACCAGCACGCCGGGCGCATCCCGGCCGACCTGACCTACCGGCCGCGCGCCCAGGATCTGGCCCGGGTCGACATGCGCTTCTACGGCACCGCCGCCACCCCCAGCGGCGAGTACCGGTGGGCGTACCGGCCGTACCGGCAGTTCGGGGTCGGCTTCCTGCAGGCGGCCACGATGCCGGGCACCCGCACCGACTACGTGTCCGCCCCGCCCGGCACCACCTGGGCCGAGGACGCGCTCACCGGGCCGGGCCTGGCCGTGGAGTCGCGCTCCGGGCTGCACGCCTACGCCGCCGGGAGCCGCACGGCGAGCGACTGGTTCGCGCCGGTCGCCCATCCGCGCAACGGTTCCGGCTTCTGGTGGTCCGAGCGGCAGCCCGGCTTCGCGGAGTTCAACGTGCAGCCGTGGACGGACAGCGGCGTGGACCACGGCGGGTACATGCAGGACGGCACCGACCAGCGCACGTTCACGGTCCGCGAGGACGGGCAACTGGTCGCCACCTCCGAGTGGCCGTCGGCCTCGATCAGCACGGCCACCGACGGCCCGGAGACGTTCACGCTCGACCTGCGCGCCTCGCGGGACCCCGCGCTGTACACCTTGAGCACCAGCAGCCACACCAGCTGGACGGTCAAGGCCCGGCCGCCCACCGGCGGGATGGACGTGCTGCCCCTGATGCAGCTCGACTACACCGTCGACACGGACCTGTCGGGCACGGCCCGAGGGGGCCGCAACGCGGTCGGCGTCCGCGCCGGTCATCTTCCGGGAGCCATCGGCGGCGGTACCGTCACCGCCGTCACGTTCGCCGTCTCGTTCGACGACGGCGGGCACTGGCAGCCGGTCGCCCTCGACCGCGGCGTGGCCCGCTTCAACCCGCCCCGCGGCGCCGCCTACGTGTCGCTGAAGGCGACCGCGCGCGACGACCGGGGCAACACCATCGAGCAGGAGGTGATCCGGGCGTACGCGCTGCCCGACCGCCACCACGGCGACTGAGGCACTGTTCGGGGCGCGGTACAGCCCCTACCATCGTCGGATGCTCGGCGTCCTGGGCCTCGACCCCGACGAGGAACGGCTGTACCGCTGCCTGGTCGCGGGCGGCGGCACGCCCGACGACATCGCCGCCCGCAGCGGCGTGCCCCGCGCCACCGAGCTGCTCGACGCGCTCGTGGCGCGGGGCCTCGCCGTCGCCGGCCCGCACGGCACGCTCACCGCGGCGCCGCCCGCGATCGCGCTCGGCGCACTGCTGCGCCGCCAGCGCGACCACCTGCACGCCGCCGAGCTCGCGCTCCTGGCCCTGGCCGAGGAGCACGCGCGCACCGGCCCCGGCCCCGGCAGCGTGGTCGAGGTGCTCACCGACGTGGCCGCGGTCCGGCACCGCTTCGCCCAGGTCCAGCTGGCCGCCCGGCATGACGTTCGCTCGCTCGTCGTGCCGGGCCTGGCCGTGGTACCGCACAAGGACAACTCGGCCGGCGACGACGGCCTGCGGCGGGGCGTGCGCTACCGCGTCATCGTCGACCGCGCGTCGCTGGCCGAGCCGGGCCTGGTCCAGCTGGCCGCGGCGAGCATCGCCGAGGGCGAACAGATCCGGGTCGTCGACCGGACCCCGGTAAAGATGATCATCGCCGACGGCCGGGTGGCGATGCTGCCCCTGCTGTCCGGCCGCCACACCGAACCAGCATCGCTCCTGGTCCACCCGAGCGGCCTGCTCGACGCGCTCATCGCCCTGTTCGAATCCCTGTGGGAGCACGCCTATCCACTGTGGACGGACGAGGGCGCCGAGCTGGAACCGCTCGACCGGCGGGTGCTGACCCTGCTGCTGGCCGGCCTGACCGACCAGGCCATCGCCGGGCAGCTCGACACCAGCCTGCGCACGGTACAGCGGCGCATCCACGCCCTCATGCAACGGGCCGGCGCCGAGACCCGCATCCAGCTGGGCTGGCACGCGGCGCGCAAGGGCTGGGCCTGAAACTACGAGTGCCAGCCGCCCGGCCCCCCGGACCCGGGCCAGTCGGTCGGCGCGGGCGAGATGGGCGGGAAGCTCGGCGCGGGAGAGCCCGGCGGGAAACTCGGCATCGCGGACCCGGGCGGGAAACTCGGCATCGCGGACCCGGGCGGGAAACTCGGCATCCCGGACCCGGACGGGAAACTGGGCATCGTGGACCCGGACGGGAAGCTGGGCAGGCTGGAACCCGGCGGGAAGCTCGACGGCACGGACGGCGAGGTGACCGGCGGCGCCGACGAAGGTCCGCCGGCCCCGTCGATAGGGTCACAGGCCGCGGCGAGCAACAGCAGCGGCGCGAGCACCAGAACAGCAGCACGTTTGGGCATCGGAGTTTCTCCCTGCGTCGATGTACTTCGGACGCCTCTTACGACGCGGAGGGACGGGCCCGCGGTTGACAGCTGTCGAGTTACCGACCGATCACTCGACGTCGACTTTTTACGAGAAGAGGTCTTCGAGGGAGCGCGGCGCGCCACCGGTCAGCGCGCGGACCCCGTCACCGACAACGGCGAATGACCTTCGCGGATGGCCCGGCCCGTGGCCGTGAACAGCTCGAACGTTGGCGCGTTGGCCGCGTCGGCCACGAACGCGGCCCGGTGCACACCCACGGTGTCGGCCGTGCCTCGGCGGGCCGATACGGCGCGAGGGCGAACAGCGCCATGGCACGCCACTGGTCACGGCGCAGAGCACGGACGCCGGTCAGCGCCTGCTGCAGTGCCGTGTCGCGCTGCTCGTCCGGCAGGCACGGCAGGAGACCGGCGGGCTGCTTGCACGGGCCGTCGAGCCTGCCGATGTTGCGGTGCAGTCAGGCGTCTTCGGCGGGGCCGGCCGGCGAGGTCTGGGCGAACCTCTGCGACGAGGAAGGCTTGCTCGCCACCGGCCGATTCACCGACGTCGAACAAGGATCCGCCGGTGGATACGTCCTCAAACCAGTTCCCGCGTGCACGACCTGCTGACCGCAACCGACCCGGACACCGCTTTCGGCTGGTGGGCGTCACTGGGGCGTGAACCAGCACAGTAAGCGCTGGGTCATGATGGCGTTCATGGGCATCGGCAGTCCGTACACGACAGTCACCGAGCCGACGTTCGTCGCGCGGTTCCTCCTCGGCCCGGAGGCGGACGCCGAGCAGACGATCGCCAACGTCGACGCGTTCGTCGACCTTCCAGATGGCTCCACCTGGGCGCTGACAATCTTCACCGTCGAGGAGGTCGGCCGCCTGCTGGCGCGGTGGAAGGCGACCGGTGAAGTGGCGAACGGCAGCTACTTCTGGGCCGTCGACCAGCTGATTGTACCGAAAGCGGGTGTGGCGGCGATGACCGCGGCGATCCGGGAACTGGTGCGCAGCGGAGAAATTACGAGCGTCGGCATCCGATGCGACGACCGCGACACCTCGGATGCCACCAAGGATTGAACGGCTCTGCCACCTGCACCTGGATCGGCCCCGGCGTCCTGATCGCGTTTCTGGTGCAGAACAGCGACACCGAAAGCGCCGGCCGAGAGGTCGAGCCTCTGGTCGGCGACTTCCTCACCATCCGGTAACTCAACCCGAACGCCGGTCATTAAGGTCATCGCCGTGAACGTGGCGGACTTCTGGCGGTTCCTGGAGCTCTCGGCCCGGGAGACAACCGATCTGAGGCACAGAGCGGCCTGGCTGGAGTACCGGCTCAGCCGTATCGCCACGGAGCACATCGTCGACTTTCAAATCCACCTCGACACCGCGCGGCGCCCGATTGACACCTGGGACATGCTGGGAGCCGGCAACCTCATCATGGACGGGCTGTGCGGCGGCGACTCGTTCTGGTACTTCCAGCCGTGGCTCATCGGGCAGGGGCACCACTGGTGGCAGCACGCCGTTCGGAACCCCGACAACCTCGCCGACCTGCCGGCCGTACAAGCCCTCGCCGGTCGCCGCCCGCGGCAATGGCCCGACGCGGAATGGCCCCAGTTCGAAGACCTCGCCTACGTGGCGTCCAGTGCCTATGACATGCGCACCGGCGAGGGAGAAGGCATCGACGACGCGCTGGGCGAGCGCGGTCACCACCGCCCGTCAGACCCGGTGATGAACGGCAAGCCCTGGGATCTCGACAGCCTCGCCGAAATCCAGCGGCGCATGCCAAAGCTCAGTCGGATTTTTCCCCGACACCACCACTTGAATCCCTGACCGCCGGCCCTCCTCCGCGGGCCAGCGCCGACAGCTGCGAATGGTCGATGGTGTGCACCAGGGCGTCGGCGTGCCGGTGCACCAGCCGCCACTCGCCGTCGTCGCGGCGGAAGACCAGCGTGACCCGCAGCGACCAGTCCTGCGCCGGGAGACCGCCGACCACGCCGTGCTGCCGTTCGATCGCCACGATCACCGCGATTTCCCCCGCACGGTACGTCTGCACGACCTCGAGCTCCGCCTCGCCACCCTGGAACCAGGCCGCGGTCGCGTCGAGGGACGCGTCGGAGTGGTCGAAGCCGTGCGCGACGCCGCCGTACGGTGACATGAGCGTGTAGTCATCCGCGTGTGGCAACAGGGCCACATAGATACGCATGTCGCCGCGGATAAAGGCAGAGGAAGCGTCTGCGGTACGTCGAACCAGCGCCGCGAGTTCCCCGTCGTCTTCCATCGTCATGCCCAGACCAACGCGCGCGACTCCTCAAGCGTTCAACGACAGCAGGGGCGCGTGACTGCCGGGCGGCGCGATGAGGGATCATAGGGGCATGGAATTCGTCCAGATCGTCCGTTCGTACGCCGGGCAACAACGATGAACGCCCGCGGACGGAGCGGCGACGAACCGGTCAACTGGGTGCCGATCGCCGGGCTCACCGAGCTCGGCCGCGCGCTGCTGGGCGACCGGCGTGGTGATCGGGACGTGATTCCGGAGCATGTCCGCGACCGGGTCACCGCCCTCGCCGAGCAGTGGGCCGCGCACGGGTTCACCGCCGAAACGGTGCACGCCTGGAAGGACCTGAACCCGGCGGCCGCGGCGCACCTCAAGGCCCACGGCATCAGCCCGGCCGCTCTGCAGCGGCACACGGTCGTCACCCCGACGGGCCGCCTCACCCTGTGGCAGGCCGTCAACTCCGGCGCGCTGTCGGCCGCCGAAGCCGTCAACGAGCTGCAGGCCGCAGGGCCTCCCGAGCCGGCCGCTCGGCCGTCAACGCCCGCACCGGCCGCGCCGCGACCGGCGCCGGCGCTGTTCTCCCACCCGGAGGCCGCCCTCGACCCCGACACCGGCGACCGTCGCGAAAGGTCGACGCCGCATCACACGCCGTTTCAGACCTGACGCCGGGCGGCGCCGACCCAAGCTTGCGATCTGAGAAAGCCCGCCGTGCGCTGGTGCACGGCGCTGGCCGCGACGACGGTGAGCGCGCACGTCGTGCACATCGCGAGCAGGGCCGGCAGTACCTTGGGCGCGTCGGCGGAGAACCAGGGCGGATCCGCGATTCCACTGGCGCTGACGGGCCACACGCTGTACAGCGAGACCCAGTCCGCGGCGACCAGCCGACCGGCGATCGCGTAGAGCACGGACGTCAACTCGAGCGCGGCGAGGCCACCGACCACGAGGACCACCACGGCGACGCCCGTGCGCCCTCGCCGGATGAGCACGGTGATCGCGCCCCCCAGCGCGAGCATCGCCGCGCACCAGCACAGCGCGGCCAGTAGCGTGGCCGACCGTGTCTCCCCGAGTACGTTCGCGATGGCCAGTATTCCCACCGTCAACGACGCCGGCACGGTCAGCACCGGAGCCGCGAGGTAGTGCTGCCGGGGCATCAGCGCCACCGCGGCGATCGCCCCGCACACCGCCAGCACGCTCAGCGCGTCCGGCGCGGTGAGGACCGCCGGAGTGACGTCGTACCCGGCGTCCTTCGCGTACGTGGTGGCGAGGGCGAGCCCACAGACCGCCAGGAGCAGCGCGGTGAGCACGAATCCCAGCGGCGCGGCGGCGAGCCACGCCATCCGGCGAAGCTGCGGGTGGGTACGCGCCCACGTCCACGTCGCCGCCTGCTCGGACAGTGCGGATCGACCGACATCGGCGATGTCGCGCCACGGCCGGGTCGAATGCGCGAGCAGGTCGGTGATCTCGACGCCGTAGCGGTCGCGGACCGGCGCCGGGTAGATCGCCATCGCGAGGCGGATCAACGTCGCACGCATCAGGCGGTCGCCAATCGACGCAGGCCGGTGCTGGCCATCGTACGGATCCGCAGGAGCTCGGCCTGCAACGCCGTGGCGCCCAGACCGGTCAGGCGGTACGGCTTCCGGCGTTCCTCCTCCGGCAATTGCTCGATCAACCGCTGCTCCTCCAGACGCCGGATGGCACCGTAAAGCGTGCCCGGCCCCGGTCGCTCGCCGGTCAACGCGGCAATGTCTTCCTGCATCGCATAGCCGTGCTTCGCGCCCTCGGCCAGGCTGATCAGGACCAACAACGCCGGCTCGGAGAACCGGCCGAGCTGCGACAGTCCGGTCACATTTCCCCCAGGTTGCTACGTGGGACGTAGCATCGCAGGACGTAGCAACCACGTCAACCGTGAACCCATCGCACAGTCATCCGCTGCAGTTACCCGGCCTACGTCAGGTCGCCCACCAGAGCTTCGACGTCGCCAGGGCGTCCCCCTCAGGAACGGATTGATCCGCGCGCTTGAGATCATCACCGTTGGCCGGCTCAACGCTCGCCACCGGAGCAAGCGGACCGGACCAGTCTTGCGCAGGCGGGGCGTCATAGGAGTCGAGGCCGCCGTCGCGCACGAGAGCGGTGGGCCGCCCGTCTGAGAACCAACGATCGTCGTGCGACTCGAACGGGTCGCGGTACCAACCCTCAGCTCGCATGAGCCAAATTCTATGCGGAGGCCCACCCGACGGGTGCCCCGCAAGGCGGGGCGCGGCAAAGGGGACCACTGCTCTTCCCGGCAGATCCGGTCACCGTCTGACTGTTCGCGGCCTTCGGCGGTACCCGCCGGCTCGTGGGGTTGAATTGCGGTCATGACGGCACCTGAGCGCTACGGTGAATCGGTTCTCAGCCCTGAGTGGCACGGCGAGCGGGAACGGCTCGTCGCCATGGCCGAGGTGGCCGACGCCACGACCCTGCGAATCCTGCAGGACCTCGGGCTCGGCCCGGACTGGGACTGTCTCGAAGTCGGCGCCGGGGCCGGCACGGTCGCGGCCTGGCTGGCCGGCCGGGTGCCCGACGGCAGCGTCCTGGCGACCGACATCGACACCCGATGGCTGCAGGCGATCGGCGCGCCCACCCTGCGCGTCGCTGAGCACGACATCGTCTCGGACCCGTTGCCGGAGTCGGCGTTCCACCTCGTCCACGCCAGGTTCGTGCTGGAACACCTGCCCGAACGCGACGCGGTCCTGGCCAAGTTGTGCCGGTCCCTGCGCCCCGGAGGCGTGCTGATGATCGAGTCGATCGCGAGCTTCCCGATCGCCTCCGGTGCCACCCCGGCGTTTCGCGACGCCATGCATGCGGTCGAGTCGACGCTGGCCGCGACCATCGGCACGGACGCGAGATGGCCGCGGACCTTTCCCTCACCCCTGCTGGCGCACGGCCTGACCGGGGTGTCGGCCTCGGTGCATGTCCCGGCGACCGGGGGCCGGAACGCATCGGCGCGATGCTGGTCGTACACCCTCACGCAATTGCGCCCCCGCATCCTCGACCACATGCCCGAGGCCCGGCCGGCGGTCGACGAGGCCCTGCGTCTCCTGGACCGTCAGGAGTTCTTCGAGCTGGCATTCGCCACCGCGGTCTGCTGGGGCCGCAAGCCGGCGCCCCATCAGCAACAGACTTACGCCGCCAGCTTCTGATAGGAGGGCATGAGCTCCTCCCAGCGTGTCTTCGCGTCGCAGCGCTCACGACCGGCGAGGTGGGCGGCGAGATCCTCGACGTGGACCTGGACTCCGGCGCCGTACGCGGCGAGCTGGTCCACGGGCATCCCCCGCTCCTCCCAGGCCAGGATGGTCTGGTCGCCGGCGGCGGTCAGTGTGACCTCGATGAAGTGCTCGTCGGCCTGGCCGGGCTGCATGGTCTGCAGCAGCAGCCGGTGCGGGGGCTCGCACGCCTGCACCCGCCCGGTGCCTTCCCAGCCGCTGGCGAAGAAGCGGGCGCGGAACTCACCGCCGAGGCGGAGGTCGCCGTCTATCTCGCCCATCCAGCGGGCGAGGCGGCCCGGATCGGTGAGGGCTGACCACAGGTCGTCGATGTCGGTGTCGAAGCGGTCTTCGACTCGCACGACGCCCTTGTCCAGACTGCCCAGGATGCGGACGTCCTGGCGTGAGTTGCTGGTCATCTGCTGCTCCTTCGTTCGCGTTTGCCCCGGGCGACTTCGGTGTGCAGGGCGTCGAGCCGCTGCGTCCACAGGGCCCGGTACTGCGCCAGCCAGTCGTCGATCTCGGCCAGCGGTTCCGGGCGGAGGCTGTAGATGCGTCGTTGCGCCTCCTGGCGGACGTCGACCAGCCCCGCCTCCCGCAGGACCCGCAGGTGGCGCGAGACGCCGGGACGGGCGATCGGCAGCAGCGCCGCCAGCTCGCCCACGGTTGCCGGACCGCGAGCCAAGGTGTCGAGCATTTTCCGCCGGCTCTCGTCGGCCAGCGCCTGCAACACCGCTTCCACGCAGATGAATGTAACAGGTCGGGTACGTAACCGACAAGGTACATACGCACGGGCCGGGCGTCGTCGCTCGAAGCTCTGGTGCCGGCCCGATCGCAGGTGTCCGGCTCCGAGGGCGCCGGCCTACCCGCGAGTCTCGTGGGATGAGGTGCCTTTCGCCGGGCGTCGCTCACGCTGGTGCCGGGTGGCGCGGAGCATCGCCCGGTACATCTGCCGGGGCTGGGGCGGGTCGGGCAGCGCCTCGGCGGCGTGCGCGGCGCACGCCTGGATCAAGTACGCGACGAGCCTGCGCCAGGTGTCGGGGGCGGCGTCGACGGTGGCGGTGAGCACGCCGGCGTTGGCCATGAGGAACATCGGCATGTCCTCGGTGACGAAGTCCGCGCGAAGCTTCCCGGCGGCCTTGGCCCGGTCGACGAGGGTGGAGAAGTCCTTGTAGGCGCGGTCGCGGTCGGCCTCGAACTGCTTCGCCGTCGGGAACGTCATGGTGAGCACGGTGGTGAAGCCGCGGTCCCCGGCCTGCATGCCGCAGATCCGCTCGACATAGCCACAGAACCCGCGCCACGGGTCCGGGTCCGCGAGGGCCTGGCGCGCGGCGGCGGCGTAGGCGTGCATCTTCTCCTCGAACGCGGCGGCGATGAGGTCCCCACGGGTGGGGTAGCGCCGATAGAGGGTGCCGACCCCGACGCCGGCACGGCGGGCGATGTCCTCCATCGGCACCTCGAGCCCGAGTTCGGCGAACACCTCCCGGGCGGCGGCAATGACGCGCTGCCGGTTGCGTTCCGCGTCGACCCGAAGTCCGGCGACGGGCGGGGTGCGGGGCGCTGGCGGCGAGGTCACGCACATCACTGTACGTCAAGTGGAAGGCAGCGTCCACTTGCGTGCTACGGTGAGTGAGGTTAGTGGAGGGTAGCTTCCACTTCTTGCCTGGAGGTTTGTCATGCGTGCAGTCGTTCTTGCCGAGCAGAGTGCCCAGCCGGCGCTGACCGAGGTCCCCGCCCCCACCCCGGGCGCCGGTGAGGTCCTGGTCAAGGTGCAGGCGTCGTCGGTGAACGGCTTCGACCTGTCGGTCGCCGCCGGGCACGTGGCCGCGATGATGGAGCACCGCTACCCGGTCGTGCTCGGCAAGGACTTCGCCGGCACCGTCGAGGCGGTCGGCGAGGGCGTAACCCGCTTCGCGCCCGGTGACGCCGTGTACGGCGTGGTCACCAAGCCGCACCTCGGCGAGGGCGGCTTCGGCGAGTACGTCACGGTGCTCGAGGAGATCGGCATCACCGCGCTGCCCGCCGGCGTCGGCCCCGCCGCCGCGGGTGCGCTGGGCCTGGCCGGCACGGCCGCCGCCGACTCCCTCACTGCGACGTCCCCGCAGACCGGCGAGACGGTCGTCGTGTCCGGCGCGACCGGTGGGGTCGGCGCGATCGCGGTCCAGTACGCCGCCGCGGCCGGCGCCCGCGTGATCGCCACCGCCCGCCCCGGCGAGGAGGCCGACTTCGTCCGCGGGCTCGGCGCCACCCACGTCGTGGACTACACCGGCGACGTCGAGGCACAGATCCGCGAGATCAGCCCCGACGGGGTGGACGTGGTGCTGCACTTCGCCGGCGACGGCGCCGCCCTGGCCGCCCTCCTGACCGAGAAGGGCCGCCTGGCCAGCACCCTCGGCTACGGTGCCGACCAGCACCCGGCCGCCACGTTCATCATGGCCAACCCGACCGCGGACACCCTGGACCGGCTCGCCGCCGACGTCGCCGCCGGACGGCTGAACGTGCCGGTCGAGCGCACCTACCCCCTCGCCGAGGTCCCGGCCGCGTTTGCCGCGTTCGGCACCGGCACCCGCGGCAAGATCGTCATCTCGGTCGCCTGAACCGCCAACCCCTCGGTTCGGAGACCACGCTGCTCATGAACGTAACCCTGTGGATCGTCCAGATCCTGTTGGGCGCCGCCTTCGTCGTGGCCGGCGTCATGAAATCGACCCAGCCGAAGGAGAAACTGCAGCCCAACCTGCCGTGGGTGGAGGACTTCTCGCCCGGCACCGTGCGGCTCATCGGCGTCGCGGAGCTGCTCGGCGGCCTCGGCCTGATCCTGCCCGCCGCGACCGGCATCCTGCCGGTGCTCACCCCGATCGCCGCGACGTGCCTGGCCGTGGTCATGGTCATGGCCGCCGCCGCGCACGTGCGCCGCAAGGAGCCGTCCGGGGTCGTCATCAACGCGGTCCTGTTCGCGCTCGCCGCGGTCGTGGCGTGGGGCCGGTTCGGCCCGTACAGCTGGTGAACACGGTGCGGGTCACCGGCCCCGGCGGCACCTGCTGGGTCGGCACGCCGGGCACCGCGTCGTAGCAGTCCGTCCGGACCGCCAGGCCCGCGCCTGCAGCACGCAGACCTGGCGGTCCGCGGCAGCGCCCTTACCCGTGCCCAGCATCGCTTCCCCCACCCCCTCAACCAGAACCGGCAACCTGGACACCCGGACGAGCAGGCCGACATCGCCGTCGCGGTGCACGGCTACGTCGCCGGCACCACCGCCCAGGCCCACACCACCTACCTGGAGCACGAGCACCGGATGATGGCGGACGGCCTCGCCGAGCTCGGCCGGCCCGCCCCCAGCCGCACCGACCGGTCCGCCGCCTACGGCCCCGGCGGCATGGTCTTCGCCGGCCACCCCGACCAGGTCGCCGACCGCATCCTGCACCTGCATGCCCTGCTCGGCCACAGCCGCCAGATCCTGCAGATGGACGTCGGCGGCCTGCCGCACCGCGACTTCCTGCACGCCATCGAGCTGCTCGGCACCAAGGTGCTCCCGCAGCTGCACGCCGAACTGGGCAAGGACGAATCCGCATGAACGTCACCGTCTTCGGCGCCACCGGCGCCATCGGATCCCTGACCGTCGCCGAACTGCTGGAACGCGGCCACGAGGTCACCGCGTACGCCCGCAACCCGCAGAAGATCCCCGCAGCCTGGGCCGGCCGGGTGCGGGTCGTGATCGGCGAGATGTCCGACACCGGGGCCATCGACACCGCCGTCGCCGGAGCCGACGCCGTCGTCAGCGCGCTCGGCCCGAGCATGGACCGCAAGGCCGTCGGCCTGCCGCTGGTCGCCGGGACCGGGCACATCATCGACGCCATGCAACACCACGGCGTGCGCCGCTACATCGGTCACGCCACCCCCGCCGTCCTCGACCCACACGAGAAGCCGACCCCGGTCACCCGTCTCATCGGCTTCATGCCCCGCACCTTCATGCGCCGCGCCTACGACGAGATCACCGGCATGACGGGCCTGGTCACCGGCTCCGGCCTGGACTGGACTGGACCATCATCCGGTTCATCGCCCCGAAGAACACCCCGAAGCAGCCGAACGTCCGCACCGGGTTCTTCGGCACCGACAACCTCGGCTTCGCCGTCAGCCGCGCCGACATCGCCGCGTTCACCGCCGCGCAGGTCGACGACACCACCTACATCCGCCGCGCCCCCGCCATCAGCAACTGAACCCCGACCCCAACCATGGCGTTCCGCAGGCCGACGCCGGATACCACCGAGAGGTCGCGCGACGGGGAATGTCCAACTCCTGAACCCGCCTTCGGCCCCCGTGCAGGAGTGCCGGCTCGGTCGGGTAGACAATGCCTCGTGTTCGAACGGTTCACGGCCGAGGCGCGGCAGGTGGTGGCGCTCGTGCCCCACTACGCCGTCGCCGCCGGCCGGTCGGAGATGACCCCGGCCGATCTCGCCGCCGCGCTGGCCGCCCGGCCGGTCGGCAACACCGCCGGCATCTGGACATCGCCCCGGCCCGCGCCCACGAGCACCCAGGGTGGGCGCCTGCCGCCGGAGGCGCCGCACCGGTTCGATGCGGCGGCGCGAGCCGTCCTGACGCAGTCGTTGTATGTCGCGATGGCCGGGGCCGCCGCGCACATCGGCACCGAGCACCTGCTCGCCGCGCTCGTGCGCAGCGGGCCGCCGGACGTTGTGGCGGGGCTCGGCGCGCGGGGTGCGACGGCCGGGGCCGTTGATGCGCTGCTCGCCCGGCTGGCCGGAGGGCCGGGCACCGAAGGGCCGCCGGAGGAGCCGCGGGCCGCCGAGGGGGCGGGCTCGGCCCTGAGCTACACGCGCCTGACGGTCGACGCGCGCGCGGTCGTGCGGGAAGGTGCCGCGCTGGGCCGGGCCGCCGGGCGCGCCAACGTGACGCCGGTCGACCTGGCCATGGCGCTCGCCCTCTACGACGGCGGCAACGTGGCCCGGGTGTGGACCGCGCCGCCGGTACCGCCGCCGGAGCCCGCCGCGCCGATCGAGGACGTGGCCTCGCTGGCCGGGCCGGCCGAACGGGTACTCGCGGCGGCGGCGGTGATCGCGCGGGAAGCGGGCTCCGCGCAGGTGGGCACCGAGCACCTGCTCGTGGCGCTGATCCGGTACGACCATCCCGACGTCGTGACGCTGCTGGCCGAGCGGGGCGGCACCGCGGAGGCCGCCGACGCCCTGCTCGCCGAGCTGGCCGGCGGTCCCGGTGCCGAGACGCCGCCGGAGCCCGCAGCGGGCCCTCCGCCGACAGCCCGGCGGACCGCGCTGCGCCCGGTGACCGGACGGCAGGCGACCC
Source organism: Dactylosporangium sp. McL0621 (assembly GCF_049995355.1). NCBI lineage: Bacteria > Bacillati > Actinomycetota > Actinomycetes > Micromonosporales > Micromonosporaceae > Dactylosporangium > Dactylosporangium sp. McL0621. Next base: position 4,455,538 of record NZ_CP188259.1, on the reverse strand, counting down.
TCGCGCTGGCCGCCCTGCTCGCGCTCCTCCTCGTCGTGGTGGTCTGCGTCCTGGGCCCCATTTTCGGCCCGTGATCAGGCCTCCGAGGCGTCCGGAGGCCCGTGATCAGGCCTCCGGACGCCTCGGCGGCAGGGTCTGGATGAGCGCCTCGCGCTCGCCGGGCCGCACGAGCCGGGCCACCGCGGGCGGCAGCAGCCGGCCGGTCGCCCCGGGCGGCGCCTCCGTGCGCAGCGCGGCCGAGAACACGACCTGCGCCGCCTCGGCCTCCACGGCGCGGGCGGTCAGCGTCTCGCGCATCGACGTGGGCACGGTCTGGTTGAGCACGAGGCTGAACCGCAGTTCCCGCCCCATCCGCAGCAGCGGCGCCAGGCTGTCGAGCGGGCCGTTGCGGGCCCCGGCCAGCGCCAGAACCAGGTCGTAGTCGTCGACGACGAGCAGCACCGGGCGGTCGTCGCCGCCGCCGTTGAGGCGCGGGTCGAGCCGGTCCTGGACCTTCCTGGCCAAGCTGCCGACGTCGGCGGGGGTGCGGGCCGCCCCTTCCGGCTTCGGGATCGCGGCGAGCAGGCCGCCGCGCAGGTCCACGACGTAGGCGTCGGCCAGGTCGCCGTCGTGGGCGAGGGTCAGCAGGCGGGCCAGGGAGCGGGTGCGGGCGGTGTGCTGGTCGCCGAGGTACAACAGGTGCCCGTCCTTCCCCGGCCGGAACGGCACGGGCGAGAACGCGGCCTCGTCGATGCCGAGGACGAGCGCACCGGCGGCGGGCGACGTGCGTTCGGCGGCGGCGAACCGGTCCGGGGTCAGGTCGTCGAGCAGCAGCAGCGGCTCGGCGCGGGCACCGTCGTGGCGGGCCGCCAGGTCGGCCCCGACCCGGTCGACGGTCTCGGCGAGCGCCTGCGGGCCGGACGGCGTGGCGCCGGCCAGGACCGGCGCGGCGAACTGGGCGACCAGCCCGCCGGGGGCGAGTGCGCGGCCAGGGCCGGCGGCGGCGAGCAGGGCGCCGCGGGCGCGGCCGTGCCGGGACTCGGCCGGGTCGTGCAGACGCAGCTCGAAGCGTTCGCCGACGGCGTCGAGGCGGCGCAGGCCGAGGTCGTTCCAGCGGGGCGTGCTCACGTGCAGGTGCAGACCGTGGGCGGCGCCCTCGGCGAGCAGCCGGTCGATCACCGGCAGATGCTCGGGGCAGCGGGCGGCGAACACGGCGAAGTTGTCGATGACGAGCACGATGTCGCCGCGGCGGCCGTCGCGGGCCCGGCGGTCGAGCTGGATCGGGATCTCGGCGACGATCCGGCCGACGCGGCGGGCATCCACCGGCGTCGCGTACGCGGCCACGTTCGGCAGCCCGCGGACCGGCGACAGCGCTCCGCCGCCGAAGTCAAGGACAAGATATTGCAGTTGGTACGCCGGGTGCGCCCGCGCCGCCCGCAGGATCTCGGTGGCCAGCAGCGCCGACTTGCCGGTCTGCGGAGCGCCGACGACGGCCAGGTGCCCACCGCCGGCGGCAACGTCGACCGTCAGCGGCCGCTGGGCCCGCCGGAGCGGGTCGTCGAGGAGCCCGACGGCGACCGGCAGCCCGTTCCCGGCGGCCGGTGAATCGGCGTCGAGGCGCGGGTCGTCGAGGCGCAGGTACTCCATCCGCCGCGGGTCGGGCAGCGGCTCGAGCCACAGCTTCGGCGCGGCCGGCAGCGGCCGGGTCCACGCCACGATCCGGGCCAGGTCGGCCGGGCCGCCGGGGTCCTGGGCCTGGAACACCTGGGCGGCCCGGAAACGCTGCAGCGTCCCGCCCGCCCGCACGAAGCCGTGGCCGGGCACGATCGGCAGGTCGGCGGCGACCCGCGAGCCGATCACCGCGACGCTGTCCTCGGGGGTGAACGTGCGGAGCGCGATACGGTACCCGAGATGGCCCTCCAGGCCGCGCAGCCGCCCGCTCTCGAGGCGCTGCCCGGCGAGCAGCAGGTGCATGCCGACGCTGCGGCCGAGGCGGGCGATGGAGACCAGGGTGTCGGAGAAGCCGGGGTCGGCCTCCATCAGCTCGGCGAACTCGTCGATGACGATGAGCAGGTACGGCAGCGGCTCCTGCGCCCCCGAACGCTCCCAGTAGGCGCGGATGTCGCCGATGTCGGGCCCGGCCGCGGCCAGCCGCCGCTGCCGGGCCACGAGCTCGCCCTCCAGCGCGGCCCGGACGCGGGCGACGAGCGCCGGATCGTCGAGGTTGGTGACGAGCCCGGCGCAGTGCGGCAGGCCGGTGAGCGCGTCGAAGGCGGCGCCGCCCTTGAAGTCCACGAACGCGACCCGCAGCCAGTCCGGGCTGTGGGTGAGGGCCAGGGAGGCGACAAGCGAGCGCAGCAGCTCGCTCTTGCCGGAGCCGGTCGCGCCGATGAGCAGCCCGTGCGGGCCGACGCCGCCCTGGCCGCTCTCCTTGAGGTCGAGCACGAGGCGGGTGCCGTCGGCGAGCACCCCGATGGTCGCGGCGAGCAGCCCGGCCGGCGGCGGCCACGCCCACCCGGGCGGGCCGGCCAGGGCGGCGCGGGCGCCGATCAGGTCGAGCAGCGGCTCGTCGCCGCGCTCGCCGGCGAAGGACAGGTCGGTGACGGGCCATTGCCCGTGGATCCGCGCGGCGATGGCCCCCGCAGCCTTGGCCGGGACGAGGTTCGGGGTGAACGGCGTCTCCGGTTCGGGGCTGCGGACGGGGCGCAGGACGCCGCGGCCGTGCGCGTCGAGGGTCAGCAGGACCGTGGACTCGGCCGGGCCGGTCACGCCCGGGCGTGCGGCGGCGAGCACGGTGACGCCGAGGGTGACGGCGTCGGCGAGGACTTCACGCAGCAGCGGTACCCCCTCCAGCACCGACAGCGGGCGGTAGTCGGCGACGACGACGAGCAGCAGCGGCAGCCCGGCTTCGCGGGCGGTGGTGCGGCTCTCGTCGCGCAGCCGGATACGGGGCGTGACCGCCCGGGCCAGCGCCGCGGCGAACGCCGCCGGGTCGGTCGCGACCCCGGCGACCGGCGCGCCGTCACCGGGCCGGGTCCAGCGCAGCGCATGCGGGAGCTCGGCGGCCCACGCCCAGTCGCCCGCGTGCGACTCGGGGGCGGCGACGAGCAGGGTCAGCTCGTCGGGGCCGCAGCACACGAGCGCCTCGAGCAGCATCGCGCGGGCCAGCCCGGCGACGGCGGCCCAGGGCCCCTCCAGACCGACGACGCCGGCCTCGCGCAGCGGCACGACGAGCGGCGCGCCGCCCAGCGCCGTCGCCGCCGCGGTGACGGCGCGGGCCTCGGCCTCGAGGTCCGGGTGGGGGTCGGCGTCGGCGGTGGTCGCGGCCACGGTCAGCGCCAGCCCGGACGGGATCCGGCCGGTGCCGGCGGCGACCGCGGCGAAGTCGTCGTCGGTGGCGCGGCGCTCCCACAGCCGGTCGGAGGCGGCCCACGCGTCGAACCGGTCCGGGGCGGGGTGGGCGTCGTCGAGGGCGGCGCGGACCGCGTCGCCGGCGGCGCGGACGTCGGCGGCGACGACGGCGAGCCGCGCCACGTACCGCCGGCGGCGCCGCTCGTCGCGCCGGCGGGCGGCCCGGATGTTGGCCCAGTAGGTGACGAAGGGCGTGACGACCGCGCCGAGGCTGACGAGCAGCCCGGTCCAGATGAGGTACTTCTGACCGGTGGCCAGCCCGATGAAGGCGACCGAGCCCGTGGTGAGGGCGGGCACGAACACGGTCGCCCACTGCGGCGGCCGCACGACCTCGGGGGCGGGTACCGCCGGCAGGTCGTAGGCGGTGGCGGCCGGGCGGGCCTTGAGCAGGCGAGGCCGGCGGTGGACGGGCCGGCGGTGCGGCTCCGGGGGCGTCACGGGTCCCCTAAGGCTTCCGGCCGGGGGACCGGCGGCGGCCGATCATGGCCCCGCCCAGCGCGGTCGCGAGGGCGTCGCCCGGCTGGAGGTGCCCGACCGGGTTGTGGTCGTCGTACACGACCATGCTCATCGCGGCCTGCCCGGCGAGGTCGGTGGCGAAGTTGATGGCGAGCAGGCGCACGGCCTGCATGGCGGTCTCGAGCGCCGCGGCGGCGATCGCGGCGGTCTCCTCGGCGATGCCGATGGCGACCATGAGCTCCTCGATGAGGCGTGCGAGGACGGCGACCTCGGACGCGCCGAAGCTGGCGACCGCGCTGAACAGCGCGAACACGCCCATGGTGGCGGCGCCGGCGATCGCGACGTCGTAGGCGAGCCGGGCGGCCTCGATGCCGTCGGCGGCCCCGCGCAGCGCCGTGGCCACGTCGGCGAGCTGCCCGGTGCCGTGCTCGACGGCGTTGGTCAGCTCGTCCCACCGCTGGTCGAACAGCACCCGGGCGTCGTGGTCCCAGGTGCCGCGGGCCGCGTCGACGCGGGCGCGGGCGGTGTCGAGGTGCTCCTGCAGCTGGTGGCCGGCGTAGTCCCACTGTGTCGCGGCCGCCCGCAGCTGCTCCGGGTCGCCGCCCGGGTAGTCCGGCAGGCGCCCGATGAGCTCCTCGGCGAGCCCGGCGACGCCCTCAGCGCCCATGGTTGCGATCCTTGGCCGGCGTGACGGCGGCGGCGCTGCCGGCCTCGCCCCGCTCGTAGTCGGTCGCGACGTCGGCGACGGCCACGGCCAGGGCGGCGAGGCCGGCGGCGAGCCGGTCGAGGCCCGAGACCCAGTCGTCGTGCAGCGAGGCGTAGCCGGCGGCGACGCGAGCGTCGCCGGACACGCCCGGGTGCTCCGGCTCGGTGATCGCGGCGACGATGCCCCGCACGGCGGCGACGTCGTCGCCGAACGCGGCGACGGCGGCCGACACGGCGTGGACGTCGGCGGTGGCGGTCCGGATGGTGGTCATCCGGTCACGCGCAGGACGGCGTCGTGACCCGCCGTCTCGTAGATGTCGGCGACCTCCCGCATCCGGGCGACGATCGCGGTGAGCGTCTCGTGCAGGTTGCGGGCGTCGTTGTCCCACTGCGCGTAGAGGTCCTGGAAGCGCTGCGAGGCGTCGCCCTCCCAGCTGTCGACCAGGCCGGCGACCTCGTTGCGCAGCGACTGCAGCCGCTGCTCGATGTCGGCGGCGCCGTTGTCGACCCGCGTGGCGGAGTCCCTGACGGCCTCGACGGATACCCGGATATCCACCATTGTGCGGCTCCTTCGGAAAGGCTTGCGCGACTGGCTACAGTCTACGTATACAACGGGCCGTCAAGCGCACGCCGAGGCATTCCGGAAAATGAGCCGGAATGGCATCCCCCGAAATGCCGACACGCCCGACCTACGGTGGAGTTGGAATGTTGCTACTCGCTCCTGGTGGAACGTCCGCAAAGGTCGACATGGCCCAGCATGTCCGGATCTCCACGCTCCGGGCGGAGATCGCCCGGGCGGTCGGTTTCCCGCCCGAGGCCAAATTCACGCTCCGGAAACGCGACGGCAGCCCGATCGACCAGCGCATTTCATTCGCCGAGTCCGGGATCGGCCGCGACGGGATCGTGCTGGTCGAGCAGAATGGCACCGGACCGCACTTCCCGGCCAATCTCCCGTGGCGCCGAAACACATTCCGGGGCCCGTCCGCCTATCGCGTTCTGCCGATCTACCTGGCCATTGACACGTCGTGGACGATGAACGTCGACATCATGGACCGGATCAACGAGGAGCTGGCCGAGCTGCGGCTCACCATGCTGCGCGAGCCCCGCCTCTGCGAGATCTGCCACGTGTCGGTGCTCACGTTCGACGACACCGCCCGGGTCGCGCTGCCGCTCACCGACGTCTCCCGGGTCGCGATGCCGCCCCTGCAGGCCGACGGGCGGGGCACCGCCTACGGCCCGCTCTTCGAACTGCTCCGCACCACGATCGCCGCCGACCTGTACGACCTGATGCGCTCCGGCCGCCGCCCGTACCGCCCCGCCGTGTTCTTCCTCAGCGACGGCCAGCCGACCGACGACGACCGCGCCTGGCGCGCCCGGCACAGCGCCCTCACCGACCCCCGCGGATTCCACGGCGCGCCCCACATCGTCGCGTTCGGCTTCGGCGAGGCCACCGCCGCCACCATCCGCGCCGTCGGCACGCTGCGGGCGTACCGGCGGCCGGCCGCCGAAATCACCTCGTTCATGGACGTGCTGCTCACGTCGCTGCTGCACTCGACCCGCCGCGCCGGCCCCGGCGACGACCCGTTCGAGCTCGACGACGACGCACCCCCGGGCTGGGAACGGCTCCCGGACGCCCCGCCCGAGGAGGACACGTGAGCGTATGGCGGCGCCGCCCGGCCCCGCCCGCCACGGTCGGCGCGGCGGTCCAGCCCGGCCGGGCCGCCGACTCGCTCGGCAACACGGCGTGGACGACCCAGCCCCGGCTCAGCGCCGACGGCGGCACCACCGGCGCGCTCACCGTCCGCGCCGCATCGGTGATCGGCCGCGCCCACGCCGCGGCCGGCCACACCCGCGAGGACGCGTTCGCGCTCGGGCGCACCGCCGACGGTACCGCCGTCATGGCCGTCGCCGACGGCCTCGGCGACCCCGCCGCCCACTGCTCGGCCCTCGGCGCCCAGCTGGCCGCCATGGAGGCCTGCCGGCTGGTCCGGGCCCGCCTCGACGGCGACGCCGCGATCGACGCCGTCGCGCTGTGCGCCCAGGTCGGCGCGGCGGTGCTGGCCGCGGCCGCGCGGATCGCCGGCACGTCCCTGCCCCCGCGGGCCCTGTCCACCACCCTCACGGTCGCCTGGGTCGCGCAGGACGGCCGCTACACCGGCGTGACGCTCGGCGACGGCGGCGCCTACGTCCTCGGCCGGCGCGGCCTCGACCGGGTCGGCGGCGAAGAAGACGGCTTCGACGGTACCGTCGCGCTGCCCGGCGGCCACGCGGCCGCGGCCGGGTTCACCGGACGGCTCGACCCCGGCGCCGCCCTGCTGCTCGCCACCGACGGCCTCGCCGGACCCGCCGCCGCACCCGACGTCCGCCACTACCTGAGGCGCAGGTGGCGCCGCCCGCCCGCGATCGCCGAGTTCCTCGGCGACCTGTCGTTCCACCGCCGCGGCGAGACCGACGACCGCACCGCCGCCGGCGTGTGGTTCCAACCCCGGGAGGACCCGCGATGACCGCACCCGAGCGCCGCCCGATCGGCCGCGGCGCCTCCGGCACCGTCTACCCGGTCGACGACCGCACGGTCTACAAGCAGTACCGCCGCCCGGTTCGTCCCGATCCTCTCGCCGAGCTCATCGCGTGGCGCGAATCCATGCCGCGCGGGGCTCGCGAGTTCCTCGACGCGCACTGCGCCTGGCCGATCCGGCTGCGCCTGGAGCACGGCCTCGCCACCGGCTACGAGATGCACCGGGCGCCGGGCGAGTTCTGGGCCGACATGCAGGGCGAGGCGCACACCGTCGAGCTGCAGCACCTGCTGCACCCGCGGCTGCCCGGCCTGACCGTGCCGCCGCCACAGTCCCCGCCGCGGCTCGCCCTGCTGCACAGCCTCGCCGGGCTGATGGAGCTCTTCGAAGAGAACGGCCTGGTGTACGGCGACGTCGGCGTCAAGAACGTCCTGTGGACCCTGCGCGGCCGGCCCCGCGTGTACCTCCTCGACTGCGACAACGCCCGCTTCACCGCCTCGTCCGCCCCGCCCGGCGACGTGGCCGCCCCCCGCGACGACTGGGCCGACCCGCGGCTGGGCCCCGGCGAACGCCCCGGCCCGGACAGTGACCGCTGGGCCCTGGCCCTGTTCTGCCACCGCGTGTACTACGGTGCCACCGACGCCCTCGACCCCGACCGCCCGCCCGCACCCCCGCGCGGCGAGGGCCGCCACCCCGAGCTGTACCGGCTCATGCTGCGGGGCCTGACCGGCGCGGACCGCCCCACCGCCCGCGAGTGGAAGGACACCGTCGACGGCATCCTGCACCCCGCGCCCCCTCCCCCGCCGGCGGCGCCCGCACCCGGCCCGTGGTGGCGCCGCCGACGGGTCGCGGTCGCCGCGGGCGCGGCCGCCGCGGCGCTGCTGGCCGGCGGCGTCGCCGTGGCCGTGAGCGGCCCGGACTACGAGACCCAGCCCGCGATTCCACTGGTGCTGCCCGGCACCTTGCAGTCGTGGGCGGCCGGCGGCGTACAGATCACGGTCCGGCACTACTTCGCCGCCGTCGACAGCCCCATGACCGTCACGAAGGTCGCCGGCTGGGTCGCCCTGCGCGTGCAGATCCGCAACGGCACGGCCGGACGGCTGGACCTGTCCGCCGCCCCGGACCACCTCGTCCTGCTCGCCGACACCGACCCGCGCGGCTTCAACGCCCCCGGCGTCGCCGCCGAGGGCGAAATCTCCGGACCGTCGGGCTTGAAGCTGTACACCATCGGCTTCATCGCCCGCCGCCAGAAACTCACCCACGACCAGCAGCACTACGACGCCGGCTGGGACGCCTACACCCTCGGCGCCGGCGCCGTCTTCAGCGCCTACGACAAGGGCCGCGACAGCGCGATCTACCTCGTCCCTCCACCCGCCACCCCGCCACCGGACGGCACCCTGACCCCCGGCGCCCTGCACATCCTCGGCGTCGCCTGGGTCGAACACGGCCAGGTCCTCGGCTTCACCCCGGTCTCGGCCTGGACGGGCCCGAACAGCTTCGGCGCCTTCATGCAGGCGTAACCTTTTCGGACCTGCGGCGTTGCCAAAGCCGTTCACGACTCTCCAAGGAACTGCCCCGAATTACGCGGTACCGCCCCGGCGCCTCCCGGTTCACCGTCATGGACCCGTCGGGAAACTCCATCATCTTCATCCAGCGCGACGAGCCGACGGACCTGGAGTACGGCGGCTCCAAACAGCTCCAAGGCCTCGCCCGGGTCCTGGACAACGCGCGAATCCTGCGCGAGTTCAAACATGACGACCGCGCCGCCTACCGGGCCCTGAACTCAGGCCTGCGCCGCCACGGCGACAGCGCGCCGGCAGTAGAACGCGCGCTGGCGCTGGCCGTACTCATCGAGGTGTCAACGGCACTGGAGGAGCTGGAACGGGTACCGGAATGGGGAGCCGGCCTCCGGCAACTGACCCTCACCAACGAGGAACGCCGTCAGGTCGAGTCCGCCGTCGCCGACCCCACGCTGATCGAGCCGTGGATGCCCACCGCGCCCTGACGCGCCATCCCCCTCTTGCGAACGTCGTCCGGCCGGTGATGTCCACCCTCGACAGCCGCCCCGGCGCCTTCCGCGTTCCGCCCGCCCGGCGTGGTGCAATAGTGGGCGTGTTGATCAGCGGAGCCGACGGTTGGCCACGGGGCGACGACCTCGATGACTTGTGCGCGTATGCGGCGGCCGAAGGCGCTCGAGGTTACGACGTCCATGAGGTGCGGTTGTGCCGGTGCGCAGGGTGCGGCGGCGACGTCTTCGGCATCCACGGCAATCTTGAGGAGCACGCCGCGAAGCGCGTTTGCCGCGGCTGCGACGCGGAGCATTTCATCGCAGACAGCGGCGAGTACTGGGACGACAGCCGGTCAGGCATCATGGTCTGCGAATGCGACGGTGACCGCGACACCGACAGCGAGGACTTCAACGTCGCGGTGGGCTACTCGCTCTACGACGGCGGCGACGGAGTCCGGGCGCTCGCCATCACCAGCCGCTGTGTCACATGCGGGCGCCTCGGCTACTGGGACGACTGGATGATCCGCGGCGGCGACATGCATCTACTGGATCTCGCCTAGGTACGGCCGAACCCCGTGCGGCAGCCGGCGGCGCGACTACGGCGGCGCTGAGCTACGGCGGTATCAGCGCGCATCATCCAGTCGGGCGGTGTTTGCGGCTGACCTGCGGCGCCGGACGGCGTTTTCCCATTTGATCGCCACCGGCATGACGAGGAAGATCGAGACGATCAACGTCATGAGCGCGACTACCAGCACGAGCAGGTAGGTCAAGACGGCCGTGCTCAAGGCGTCGGTGAGTCGCCATTGCTCCTCGGTGTGGCCTCGGGGAGGGTAGTGCACTGCCAATGTCGCGCCGAGAAACGCGATGACCCAGACGGCGGCAACCCGCCGACACCACTTGTTCACCGTGGAATCCCTGTCGTAGCGCCCGGCCCTCTCGGCCCGTTTGGCACTGGTGAGCCACCATGCGATGAGGCCGACGCTGGAGACGCCGAGCACGACACCGACAACTGTTGCTGCGGCCATCGGCCGTCCGAACGTCGACACGGCCACGACCAGCCGGCCGACATCGCCGTACGCCAACACTCCCGGCAACACCAGCAGGAACAGCCCGCAGAACATCGGATGCCGGTCCACAACGCTGCCTGAGCGAGCCCTCGCTGACACCAGCCGAGTATGTGCGCCGAGGTCAAGGTCCGGAACGGGCCGCGCCGGAACCGCGTGTCGTACGGTGAGGTCATGAGGGCCTGGCGGTAACGCCACGACCACAGTTCCGGGCCGCTCAGGCCGCTGTTGTACCCGCGGCTGCGAAGTCTTCCGGGCGCTCCAGCGGTACGAAGTGTCCACAGTCGACAGACGGGACCCGGACGCCGGCGAAGAACTGGTCCTTGCCGGGCACGGCCTCGTCCGTGTCGGCACTCTTGCCGTCGAGCGAGACGTACGAACTCAGCATCAACTTCCGCATTCCCGATTTCTCCATGTTTCACACCCTATGGAAGCGGCCCGCCCGGCGCCTCCAACCGCAGACCGATATTTCGTCTCCGCCTTCAGAGTGAGAAGTGCAGGTGTCGAGAACGTGATGCCGGCTCCGTCCCAGGGGCACGAGCGACCCCGACCGGCCGTTCGCGCACGTAACGAGACGAGGAGTGGTTGACGTCATGCGCAAGCTCATCGCCCAGCAGTGGGTCACCGTCGACAACATCGCCGCCGAGGAGGACGGCGGGCTCAGCTTCGTGTCCGGGGAGCCCATTTCCGAGAAGACCGATCCCGCGTTCAAGACCAGCGTGATGGCCCTCATCGAATCGGTCGACACGATGCTGCTCGGCGCGAACACCTACGTCCAGCACCGGGACTACTGGCCGCACGCCACCGAACAGGGCGAGTACGGCCAGTGGCTCAACGATCTCACCAAGTTCGTCGCCTCGACGACGCTGCACGACGCGCCCTGGGGTCACTTCCCCGCCGCGACTGTGACGCGCGACCCGGCCGCCACCGTCCGGGAGCTCAAGGCGCAGGACGGCCAGGACATCTGGCTGTGGGGCAGCCTGACGCTCATGCACTTCCTGCTCGACGCCGGGCTCGTCGACGAAGTCCGGATGATGGTCTGCCCGGTGTCGCGCGGCAAGGGGACGCGCGTCTTCGCGGATCGGCAGGACCTGAAGCCGGTCGAGGCCACCCTGTTCGAGAACGGGATCGCGCTGCTGCGGTACGAGATCAGCGGCGCGGGGCGATAGGGGCGCTCAGGCCCGCGGTGAACAGGCGGCGGTCGACCTCGTTCAGGGCCAGCCGCAGCGCGCCGAGAGCGACGGAGTCCGCGCCCAGGGTCGAGGCGCGTACCTCCGGCATGCGCAGGCACAGCTTGGCCAGCTCGCGCCGCAGGGTGTCCAGGACCAGGTCGGACGAGCGGGAGAAGCCGCCGCCGAAGATGACGACCTGCGGGTCCAGGGCCAGGACGAGGGCCGCGGTGCCGATCGCCAGGTCCTTCACGTACCGGTTCACGGCCGTGCGGGCGTCGCGGTTGCCGGCCCGCGCCGCGTTGAAGACCCACGCCGCGGCGTCGTCCGGGCCGACCGATGCCGGGACGCCCGGGCAGCGCTGCAGGTGCTCGGGGGCGGTCAGCCAGCGCACCGCGCGCAGGGCGCCGATCTCGCCCGCGGCGCCGCCGTAACCGCGGCGCAGGATGCCGTCGATGATGAGGCCCGCGCCGGTGCGCATGCCGGCCAGGACGTACACGATGTCGTTGGCGTCGTTGGCCGCGCCCTGCCAGCGCTCGGCCAAGGCGGCGAGCTTGCAGTCGTTCTCGACCACGATCGGGCAGGTGAAGCGGTCGCTCAGGTGGGCCGCGAGGTCGACGGTCTGCCAGCCGGGCAGCGGGGTGAACAGGGTCGTCTTGCCGGAGGCGTCGACCGGGCCGGTGACACCGACGGACACGGCCCAGATGTCGTCGGCGCTCTTCTCCCCCTCCTGCAGCACGTCGGCGAGCACGTGGTCGAGGGCGGCCAGGCGCTCGGCCGGGTCCGCGTCGGCCGCCACCGAACGGCGGGCGGTGTACACGACGTTGCCGTCGAGGTCGGCGAGCAGGGCGAGCACCTTGTGGGCGCCGACGTCGACGCCGATCACGTGGCCCGCCGTGGCGCGGAACCGGTAGCGGCGGGCCGGGCGGCCCACGACGCTGCTGCCGCCCGGCTCGACGATGGTGGCCCATCCCCCGGTGACGAGCCCCTGGGCGATCACGTCGACCGCGGGGCGTGACAGGCCGGTCAGCTTGGCGAGCTCGGTGACGGTGGCCGGGGGCTGGTCCCGCAGCGCCCGGACCACCGACAACGAGTTGAGCTCACGCAGCCGCGACAGGTCGGTACCGGTGATGACCTGATCTGTCACGGTTCTGCCCCTCCGCTCGCCAATATTGCTATGGACTTTACAAACTACTATTGGAAACTGATGCTGTCGACGGTGACCGTGCTGTTGCCGCCGTACCAGAAGCCGAGCGCGAGCTGGGACGGGCTCGCCCGGTTGATGCCGTTCGCGACCATCGGGAGCCTGATGTCCTGATACGCCGTCGTGATCGCCGGGTGGCCGCCGCCGTCGAGCGTGAAGTCGCCGAAGACCTTGGTGGTACCGCCGACGCTCAGGCTGAAGTGCGCCTGCTCCCCGCCGCTCGCGCCCTTGATGCGCAGGACGAGGTAGGTGTACCCGGACACGTCCTGGCCGACGTCGGAGCCGAACCAGCCGCAGTTGTTGTACTGCAGTGCCAGGGACCCGCCCGCCACGACGCCGTTGCCGCTCCCGTTGAGGAAGCAGTTGCCGCCGGTCCACCGCCCCAGGTCGTTCTTGGCCGCGGACGGGTAGGCGGGCGTGCCGTCGAAGTCGTCCAGGACCAGGCCCACCGGCGGCGGCTGGGTGGGAGCGTTCACGGTGACCGTGACCGGGTTGCTGGCCGGTGACTCGTACCCGGCCGCGTCCCGGGCCGTGACCGTGTACGTGTGCGACCCGGCGGGCACGTTCGTGTCCGTGTACGACGTCCCGGTCGGAGTCGCCACCGCCGTGCCGTCCCGGTACACGCGGTACCCCGTGACGCCCACGTTGTCCGTCGCACCGCTCCAGGACAGCGGCACGGACTGGCCGTTCACCGTGCCGGCGGACAGCGTCGGCACGGTCGGCGCCGTGCAGTCGCCCGTGCACGCCCCGACGCTCACGGCGCCGGCGAGCACGTTGTACCCCTTGGCCGCGTCCCACGTGCCGGTGTTGGCCAGCCGCACGGAGTACGCCGGGTTGGCCCGCAGCCCGGCGGCCTGGTCCGGCAGCCACAGCGCCAGCTTGTACGACCCGGACACCATGGCCGGGAGCGTCACGGTCTGCGTGGGCACCGTGAGCGCTCCCGGCTTCCACGTGCGCGGGTCGACGCCGGGCAGCGCCACGTTGTACCGGTGCGTGCCGTCGTCGAACACGAGGTACACGGGCCGCGGTTTGATGATCCCGGCGTAACCGTCGTTCGACAGGTGCGCCGAGAACGTGAACGCGGCCCCGGGCGCGGCCGGGCTGCTGAACGTCGCATCGGTGAGCCGCAGCCGGTAGCCGAGCTTGCGCTTGATGCGCGTGAACAGCGTCTCGGCCGGGTCGCTGCCCGCCGCCGCCACCGCCGTGCTCTTCCACAGGTCGGTGTTGACGGCCGCGTAGTCCTCGTTGATCTCGGTCCAGTGCTGGTGGCCGAGCTCGTACTGCGCGTTGACGCCGGCCGCGTCGTTGCCGCCGCTGGCGTTGCAGGTCTCCCCGCCGACGATCTTGTTGCCGCCGGTGGAGGTCGCGTAGTCGTACACCCACTGCTTCTTCTGGGCCACGTCGAACCAGCCGAGCCAGGAGTTCTGGTCGTACGTGCCCATGTCGGCCGAGTCGGCCAGGAAGCAGTCGTCGTGGAAGCCCAGCCGGTCGAGGTCCTGCGTCGTCATGGTCGTGCCGTGCGCGAACTCGTAGTTGAAGATGGGGTACCGGATGGCGACCGGCATCGAGGCCGGGGTGCTGGTCAGCAGCTTCTTCACCAGGGCCGCCCGGACCGGGGCCTGGCTCTCCTCGGATGAAGCGGTGTACGGGCTCGAGTGCCACTCGCCCCAGGCGCCGAAGAATCCGGCCTCCAGGTGCATGATGACGTCGGCGTTCGCGGACAGTACCGGCGCCAGCTGGTCGATGTGCCGCTCCATCTGCGGCTCGGTGACCGCCGAGTAGCCGTCCCAGACGTAGGCGACCCGCAGCACGATCTTCAGCCCCTGGGCCCGGATCGCGGCCAGGCCGGTGGTCAGGTTGTCGAGCAGGGGCTGCGGAAGGTCGCTGGTCTGGTACTTGTCGAGGTGGACGTAGGAGTGGATGAGCGTGTCGCCGTCGGCCTTGGCCCGGGCGAACGTCCGGTCGAGCATGTCCGGGTTGAAGCCCGGGATGGTGTTGCTGGCGTAGTCGTTGACGGCCGGGTCGTTGATGATCTCGTACCGGTTGTGGAAGCCCCGCTCGGGGTTCGTGAACACGGTGGCGTAGTCGCCGGTGAAGGCGACGGTGGCGGTGGCTGCGGCGGCCGGGCGGACCGGGCCGATCAGGGAGAGGGCCAGGACGGCCGCCGCCACGGCGGCCGCCCGGACCCGAAGGGTGTGCTGCATCAGTTGCTGAAGGAGAAGCTGTCGATGGTGATGGCGCTGTTGCCGCCGTACCAGAAGCCCATCGCGAGCTGCGCGGGGCTGGTGCGGCTGATCCCGTTGGCGGTCATCGGGATCTTGATGTCCTGGTAGGCGGTGGTGATGGCGGGGTGGCCGCCGCCGTCGAGGGTGTAGTCGCCGAACACCTTGGTGGTACCGCCGAGGCTCAGGTTGAACTGCGACTGTTCGCCGCCGCTGGTGCCCTTGACGCGCACGACGAGGTACTTGTACGCGGACACGTCGGTGTTGACGTCGGAGCCGAACCAGCCGCAGTTGTTGTACTGCAGCACCAGAGCACCGCCCGTCACGACGCCGTTGCCGCCGCCGTTGAGGAAGCAGTTGCCGCCGGTCCACTTGCCGAGGTCGTTCTGGGCCGAGGACGGGTAGGCGGGTGTGCCGTCGAAGTCGTCCAGCACGAGGCCGGCCGGCGTGGTGGAGGCCTGCGTCGTCACGGTGATCGACGACGAGTCCGCGGACGTGTTGCCGGCGGCGTCGTAGGCCCGCACGGTGTACGTGTAGGCCGTGGACGCGTTCAGCCCGGAGTCGGTGTACGCGGTCGTCGCCGAGGTGCCGACCTGGGTCCCGCCGCGCATGACCTTGTACCCGGCCACGCCGACGTTGTCGGTCGCCGCGTTCCAGGTCAGCGACACGCTGCTGGACGTCTTGGCCGGGGACGCGAGCCCGTTCGGGACGGTGGGCGGCGCGGTGTCGGCCGTGCCGCCGGTGGAGGTCGTCACGGTCAGGGCGGTCGAGGCCGCCGAGGTGTTCCCGGCGGCGTCGTAGGCCTGCACGGTGTACGTGTAGGCCGTGGACGCGTTCAGCCCGGAGTCGGTGTAGGCGGTGGTCGAGGTCGTGCCGACCTGGGTTCCGCCGCGCAGCACCTTGTACCCGGCCACGCCGACGTTGTCCGTGGACGCGTTCCAGCCGAGGGTGACGCTGCTCGACGTCTTCGCGGGCGAGGTGAGCCCGGTCGGGGCCGACGGCGGGGTGGTGTCGGCCGTGCCGCCGCCGACGCCGATGCCGCCCAGGCCCAGCCACCCGTCGGCGTTCTGGGTGGCGTTGCCGAAGCGCAGCTTCTTCGCGGCCGGGCTGAGCGCCTCGAGCGGGTTCTTGACCCGCAGGACGAGCTGGTAGGAGCCGCTGGCGACGCCGGCGAGGCTGACGTTGGACTGGAAGTACTGCGGGTAGCCGTAGTCGCGGTAGGTCGGGTCGGCGCCGACGTTCCAGTCGGGGAAGGCCCGGATCTTCAGCGGCTGGACCGTGCGCAGGTCCCAGGGGGTGTCCCAGGTCTTCACGACGGTACCGGCGGCGTCCTTGAGCCCGAGCGTGACCGTCCACGGGTAGTAGAACGGGGCGACGCCGTTGTTGGCGAGCGTGACGCCGACGGTGGCGCTGCCGGTCACGCTGTTGGTGTAGTACGCGTGGGTCGCGCTGAGGTCGTAGCCCATGAGGCGTACGGCCGCGGCGACGTTGGGGTCGGTGGGCGAGTAGCTCTGGCTGGTCTGGTTGATCTTCCAGGTGGTGTGCTCGAGCTCGATGCAGGCCTTCATGTTGTCGACCTGGCCGGAGCCGCCGGGCCACGACGTGAACGCCGAGCTCTGGATCTCGGGGCGCACCTCGCCGCCCATCGAGTCGGTGACCCACTTGTTCTCCACGCCCATGTTCAGCGCGCGCTGCAGCTGGGCGTAGTCGGCGCCGCCGAGGGACTGGGGCAGGGTCACGCCCTTGAGCGGTGAGCCTTCCTTGTAGCAGAAGGAGTCGTCGTGGTACCCGATGTCGCGGGCGTTGGCGGCGCCGCCGGCCGAGTCCGGGTACCGGATCTCGAGCTTGGTGGTGTTGAAGGCGTTGTCGAACGCGGTGACGATCTGGGCCGCGTGGGCGTCGGTCGGCATCAGGTTCGGGTAGCCGTCGGCGGTGTCGGTGTCGAACGGCCACGTGTGCCACTCGCCCCAGAGGCCGACGAGGCCGAGGTTGATGAAGCCGATGCGCGGGTCGCCGTCGTAGCGGGCGCCGAACGCGGCGATGAAGTTCGTGACGGCGCTGAGCAGGTAGGCGCTGTCGTAGTCGGGGCTGACAGTGCCCCAGTAGGTGTTGTTGCGGTAGGTGACGTGCCCGTCGAAGCAGTGCGGGATGGCGTTGCCGGGGTGGCTGCCGGTGCCGCCGGGGTACTCCATGTAGAAGCGGATGGCGGCCTGGTTGCCGTACGAGGCGATCTCGTTGAGCGCGTTGTCCACAATGGACCAGTTGTACGAGCCGCAGTCGGTCGCGCTGGTCATGACCTCGGAGAGGCCGAAGTAGCTCCAGGCGAGCGAGCGCGGATAGCCGGAGTTCTGGTTGTCGCCGGGGAAGTAGAAGCGGGCGAAGCCCTTGAGCGGGTTGTCCAGCGGGCTCGGGGCGGCGGTGAGCGGGTGGTCGGTCAGGCCGGGGCTCGGCGTGCCCGGCGGGGCCGGTCGGGCGGGGGCGCCGGCGGGCACCGGGGTGAACGCGGCCGCGTTGTGCGGGGCGAACACGAGCACGGCACTGGCGGCGACCGTGCAGAGTGCGACGGCGCGAGCGAGGCGCCGCCGCAGGGGTGTGCGCATGGATGAACCTCCGGTTCAAGGGGGCGGAGTCTCCTCGTTCGCCATATCGATACGAGGAGCTGTTGACAAACTTTCCATGAGCTTCATCATTATTAACGGCCACACACCCCCCGCCGCAAGACGCTAAATCTTGAAGATCTTCGATCAATGGAAACGAGGTCGGATCGTGACGATGCGTGATGCCGTTGCGGTACCCGCCGCGACGGCGCCCGATCCCCCCGCCGGGCCGGGCCCGCTCCGGCCGCGCCGCGCACGAGACGACCGCCGGGTCGCCTGGCTGTTCCTGCTGCCGGTG
Source organism: Dactylosporangium sp. McL0621 (assembly GCF_049995355.1). NCBI lineage: Bacteria > Bacillati > Actinomycetota > Actinomycetes > Micromonosporales > Micromonosporaceae > Dactylosporangium > Dactylosporangium sp. McL0621. The sequence goes on along the minus strand of NZ_CP188259.1, from coordinate 4,437,912 downwards.
CTCCTCGGCTTCGCGGTGTTCTACCTGTACCCGACCGTGCGCGGGGTCTGGTACTCGCTCACCGACTACAGCCTGCTCAACACCCCGAAGTTCGTCGGCGCCGACAACTACGCCGAGCTCGTCTCCGACGGGCAGTTCTGGGACTCGCTGAAGGTGACCGCCTACTACGTCGTCATCAACATCGGCTCGCAGACCCTGCTGGCGCTCGGCCTGGCCGCGCTCATGCACCGGCTGACCCGCTCGGTTCTCGTGCGGGCGATGATGCTGCTGCCGTGGCTGGTGCCCAACGTGACCGTCGCCCTGCTGTGGATGTGGCTGCTGGACGCCGATCTGGGCTTCTTCAACCACCTGCTGGGCCTGGTCGGCGTCGAGCACCGCACCTACCTCAACTCGCCGCTCTGGGCCATGCCCGCCGTCGCGCTCGTCAACACGTGGGCGTACACCGGGTACACGGCGCTACTGCTCTACGCCGGCATGCTGCAGATCCCGTCGCACCTCTACGAGAGCGCGGCCCTGGACGGCGCCGGCGAGTGGCGGATGTTCCGGCGGATCACGCTGCCGCTGCTGCGCCCGATCCTGGCCCTGGTGCTCGTGGTGTCGCTGATCGGCTCGTTCCAGATCTTCGACACCGTCGCGGTGACCACGAAGGGCGGCCCGATGGGGGCGACCCGGGTCATCTACTTCTACATCTACCAGCAGGCGTTCACGTACTTCCACATGGGCTACGCCTCCGCCGTCGCGATGGCGCTCGTGCTGATCCTGGGCGTGCTCACCTTCGTGCAGATGCGCCTGCTGCGCGCCTCCCGATCCGACCTGACGTAACCCGACCTGATGCGAAAGGCGTCGCGATGAACCGCCGCTACACGCCGGGCCGGATCCTGGCCTGGTTCGCCCTGATCGCGTTCCTGGTGCTCACGATCGCGCCGTTCTACTGGATGGTCCGCACGGCCCTCACCCCCGCCGGCGACATCTACAGCGAGTCCGGGGCCCTGTTCCCGTCCCACCCCACGATGATCAATTTCTGGCGGATCCTCGGCCTCGTCGACGCGCAGACCGCGCGTGATGCCGGGGGCTCCGGGGCACAGATCAACTTCCTGCGGTACACCCTCAACTCCATCATCTACTGCGCACTCATCGCCGGCGTGCAGACGTTCTGCTGCGCCATGGCCGGGTACGCCTTCGCGCGCCTGCGCTTCCCGGGCCGCGACCTGCTCTTCGGGGTCATGGTCGCGGCGCTGATGGTCCCGCCCATCTTCACGCTGCTGCCCAACTTCACGCTCGTGAAGAGCCTCGGCGCCATCGACACGTTCGCCGGCATGGTCGCCCCCAACCTGCTCATGACCCCGTTCGCGGTGTTCTTCCTCCGCCAGTTCTTCCTGTCCATCCCGCGCGAGGTGGAGGAGGCGGCGACCATCGACGGGGCCGGCCGGTGGGGCGTCTTCTGGCGGGTCATCGTGCCGATGAGCCGCGGGCCGCTCATCACCATCGCCCTGACCACGTCCGTGTGGGCGTGGAAGGACTTCCTGTGGCCGCTGCTCGTCGGCCGCGGGGAGCAGACCCGGGTGCTCACCGTGGCCCTCGGGGTGTTTCTCCAGCAGTCCCCGAACACCCAGCCGGACTGGACCGGGCTCATGGCCGCCTCCACGCTGTCCGTCCTGCCGGTCCTCGCCCTGCTCATCTTCCTGGGCAAGCGGCTGGTGCAGTCCCTCAGTTTTACCGGCCTCAAGTGATTCTACCGGCATCAAGTGATCGTGAAAGGGAAACCGATGTCCAAACGATCCCGCACGGCGGCGGCGATGGTCACCGTCGCGGCGCTCGCCTTACCGCTGCTGGTCGCGTGCTCGGACGAGTCCGGCTCCGACGGCGGCAAGGTCACCCTCGAGTACTGGCTGTGGGACGACAAGCAGCAGCCCGCCTACCAGGCCTGCGCCGACGAGTTCACGAAGGCCAACCCGAACGTCACCGTCAAGATCTCGCAGACCGCGTGGGCGCAGTACTGGCAGAACCTCACCACCCAGCTGGCCAGCGGCAGCGCGCCCGACGTGTGGACCGACCACGCCTCGTACTACCCGCAGTTCGTGACGAGCAACCAGATCCTCGACATCCAGCCGTTCGTCGACAAGGACAAGGTCGACCTGGGCCAGTACCAGGCGGGCCTGGCCGACCTGTTCGTCAAGGACGGCAAGCGCTACGGGCTGCCGAAGGACTGGGACACGATGGCCCTGGTCTACAACAGCAAGTACGTCACCAACACCAGCGGCCTGGACAAGCTCACCTGGAACCCGGCCGACGGCGGCACCTTCGAGCAGGCGATCGCCAAGGCCACTGTGGACGCCAACGGCAAGAACGGGCTCGACCCGGCCTTCGACAAGACCAAGGTGAAGGTGTACGGCTTCCTGCCCGAGTGGGCCGACGGCTCGCAGGGCCAGAACGGCTGGGGCGACCTGGCGGTCTCGAACGGCTTCACGTACCTGGACAAGAACCCGTGGGGCACGAAGTACAAGTACGACGACCCCAAGCTCGCCGAGACCATCGCCTGGTTCAAGCACCTCACCGACGCCGGCTACGCGCCGAAGTTCGACAAGCAGTCCACCCTCGGCCGTGACGCCGTGATGGACGCCGGGCAGGGCGCGTTCACCATCGTCGGCTCCTGGACGATCAGCTCCTACCTGGGCACCGGGGCCAAGCAGCAGTACGCGTTCGCGCCGCTGCCCACCGGCCCGAACGGCCGCAAGACCGCCATCAACGGCCTCTCCGACGCCATCTACGCCGGCAGCAAGCACCCCAACGAGGCGTGGGCATGGGTGAAGTTCCTGGGCTCGTCGGCCTGCCAGGACATCGTCGGCGACAAGGCCGTCGTCTTCCCCGCCATCAAGTCCGCCGCCGACAAGGCCCTCGCCGCCCACAAGGCCGCGGGCCGCGACGTGCACGTCTTCACCGACGAGGCCGCAGCCTCCGGCGGCACGTTCTTCCTGCCGATCACCGACCACGGCAACGAGGTCAGCCAGATCGTGCAGGACACCCTGCAGGGCGTGATCCTCGGCCAGACCGGCCCGGCCGACGGCCTGAAGAAGGCCAACGACCAGGTCAACGCGCTCTTCAAGTAACCCTCGACGTTCTTCAGGTAAGGAGCACCATGGCACAGGTCGTCGAGCTCGGCGGTCGTCACTTCGCCCTTCAGCACACCGGCGACGGGACGCCCCGGCCCGTACCAGGAGGCATGCTGCTGCCGCCCGGCCGGGTCGCGATCCTGCACGGGCTCGGCGACGCCTCCTTCTACCGGCACGGCCACAACTCGTGGAGCCCGTGCGGCTGGCGGCGGCTCAGCGAGCCGCCGCTGCGCATCCCCAACCCGACCCGGCTCGTCACCGCGGACGACCCCGCGTTCGACGACCCCGCCCGCCACCACGGCTCCGCGGTCGCCGCCCTCCAGGGCCCCGACGGCGGCACACTGCTGCTCGGCGCCCTGGGCCTGGACACCCCGCGGCTCACCGCCGACCACGACACCCTCACCGGCTGGTACGCCACCGGCGGCGCCGAGTGGTTCCTCGCCTACGGCCCCGAGGAGGAGGTGTTCCGCGCCTACACCGACCAGCTCGCCCAGCGCTTCGGCACGGGCCGCCGCCGGGCCGGCAACGTCTGGTGCAGCTGGTACGCGTACTACGAGACCGTCACCGAGACCCAGCTGCACAAGGACATCCAGGACCTCGAGGGCCTGCCGTTCGACGTGGTCCAGATCGACGACGGCTGGGAGGAGCGGGTCGGCGACTGGCAGCCCAACGCCAAGTTCCCCAGCGGCATGCGCAGCCTCGCCGAGCGCATCACCGACGCCGGCTTCGTCGCCGGGCTGTGGCTGGCCCCGTTCATCGCCCTGCCCGGGTCCCGCGTGGTCGCCGAGCACCCCGAGCTCCTGCTGCGCGACGCCTCCGACCGGCTCGTCGTGGCCGGCTACAACTGGGGCGGCCCGTACTACGCCCTGGACCTGGCCCGCGCCGACGCCCGCGAGCACGTGGCCGCGCTCGTCCGCACCGTCGTGCACGAGTGGGGCTTCAAGTACCTCAAGCTCGACTTCATCAACGCCGCCGCGGCCTTCCTCCCCGGCCGCGACCGCGAACGCATCTACCGCGAGGCCCTGCACGTCATCCGCGAGGCCGCGGGCGAGGACGTGTACCTGCTGGGCTCCGGCGCCATCCTGCTGCCCTCCCTGGGCCTGCTCGACGGCCTGCGCAGCGGCCCCGACGTGGCCCCGATGTGGGACAACTACGCCTCGGTCGACCCGTCGGACGCGACCGCCCGCAACGCCGTCGTCAACAGCGTGCACCGGCTGTGGCAGACCCCGCTCGCCGAGGTCGACCCGGACGTCGTCTACTTCCGCAGCAAGCTGAACCTGCTCACCCCGCAGCAGCTGCAGTGGCTGCGCGACCTGGCCGACGTCTGCGGCTTCCGCGCCGTGTCCGACCCGCCGGCCTGGCTGACCCCGGCCGAGCTCGAGGAGCTGCGAACCTACCTCGAGGCGTCCCCGACGATCCGGCGGCTGAGTCGGTACCGTTTCAGCCTCGACGGCCGCGAGGTCGACTTCGCCCCCGCCGTCGCAACGGACGGGCAGCTCTACCCGATCTCGTGAAAGCTATCCCGTCTCATGAAAGGCCACCCGCTCTCATGACCGCCCCGCCGCCGTTGCTGCCGGCCGTGCGCCGGCACCGGATCGTGGAACTGGTGACCCAGCGCGAGTACGTCACCGTCGACGACATCCGCGCGGCGACCGGCGCCAGCCTGGCCACCACGCACCGCGACCTGCACGTGCTGGCCCGGACCGGCGCCGTGACCCGCATCCGCGGCGGCGCGACCCGGCCCCCGGACGCACGCGGCGAGGAGCGCCTCCTCGCCGCGTGCCTGACCCGGGTGCGGCAGGCCCTGGAGCGCAAGGACCTGACGACGGTGGAGACGGCGCTGCAGCAGGCGTTGGACGCCTGCACCCGCCTGCGCCGCGCATCCTGACCGGGTCAAGTGCCGATGAGGTCGACCAGCGACGGCGGATCGGTTCTTCGCGTATGACCGCTCGCGGGCGGTTCTGCTTCGGCACTGTTCCGGTACCGTCGATTGCCTCGCGTGAACCTGCGGCGGGTGTCGGGTTTGCCGGTGCCTTGATGTCCGTCCCACTGATCGGCAGACGGCCGGTGCTGTCGTCGAACCGCAGCCGACGGGCAACCACCTCGGCCGCGATCTCTTCCAAACCGTGTCCGGCTGCGAATGCGTAGGCCCGCAGCCGCACGAACGCCTCCTCCGCCGAGACGCCGAGCTGCACGCTGGCCATTCCGGTGGCCTGATGCACCACAGCGCGTTGCAGCCTGGAGTTGCGGTCAATGACGGCACGCTCGTCGCCGACACCACCCGATCCCGCTTCGATGTCCGACATCGATTCGGCCAGCAGAAGGTCGGTGATCGCCTCGGCGAACACCATTGCATCGGCCAGATCCTGCCCGGCCAGCATTCCCGGGCTGACCCGATACAGGTCCAGCACCCCCACCGCTGTCCCGTCGGCCCGCAGCGGCAGCGCGAACACCGCTGCAGCGTCGGCCTGCATTGCAGCTCCGGCAAACGCCGGCCATCGTCGCTGCCAGTGCGCATCGCGCAAGTCCTCGGCAAGTACCGGCCGGCCGGTGACGGTAGCGTCGCGGCACGGCCCCTCGCCCAGCAGCAGTTGCAGCTGCTCCACCTGGTCGCTTACCGCGTCGCTGGCACAGCGCTGCTGCTGGGCGGCAGTGGCTGCCATCATCGTCACACCGGCACCTGCGATGCCGGGCAGGTGCGCCACGCACGCAAGGCACAACGGCTCGACGTCCGGACCATGCACGGCGACCAGCCGCTCAATCCGACGCGGTCCGCGACCGCTAACCACAGCGGTCGCAGCTGGCCCGAGCATGCCCGCACACCGGTCGCCCACAATTGAGGGGCCCCCGTCCTGCCCCGGGGCCATCGATCGGATTCAGATCCGGCACCACAACCGTCGACATCAGACCGACCGGCACCGACCGGTTGCTCAGCAGATCTGCCTACACCCTACGCCCAGCGCCCGACCGGCGGACAGCCCTGTCACCCGGGAGCACCGGCCATGCCCGTCGAGGGCGATGAGGCCGATGGTCCCGCCGTCGCTGCGGCTTGGCGCGAGGTGCCGTGCCGGGCCACAGCACCCGCTGCTGCAGCAGGCTGTCGGCGGGAAAGGCGGTCGCATAGCTGTCGGCGTTGGAGCAGCACGGCGTCCTCGCCGGGCATGAACAGCTTGACGATCACACGCCGGGGGTCGTTACGAGCTCCAGATGGTTCCGCGTGGCCAGAACCGCCCGGCTCACCGCCGAGACCCGGCGGGCCGGGGCAAACGGCCGTGACCTGTCGCCGGTGCGGCCAGGAGTTCGGCCGCGAGCGCTGCGTATTGTGCCGCGACTGCCGGCCACCGCACGGCGGGCGTGCGGGACCGGGACAGCCGGGTGGCCATGGCAGGGTCTGTGAGGACCCGCCGGATCGCGGTCGCCAGGGCGGCCGGGTTTCGGTGGGGTACGAGCAGCCCGCGTCCGTCGCCGAGCAGCTCAACAGCGTGCGGGAACGTGGTTGCGACGACGGGGACGCCGGCAGCGACCGCCTCGGTGAGCACGCCGGACGTGACCTGTTCGGTCGAGTCGTAGGGCAGGACCACCACGTTGGCCGAGCGGATGAGGCGGCCCAGCGTCTCCTCGTCAAGGTACTCCGGCCGGTACTCCACGGCGTGCGCGATCCCGAGCTGTGCGCCGAGGCGGTGCAGACCGGCCCGGTACACCTCGCCGTGCCGTGCGATGACCTTGGGGTGGGTCTGCCCGGCGACGGTGAAGCGCAGCGGCGGGTCGAGGTCCTGCAGCAGCGCGACGGCCCGCAGCGCCCATTCGACGCCTTTGCCCGGTCCGAGCAGGCCCCAGGTGAGCAGGTGTGGCCCGGCCCGACGGGGAGCCGGGAGGTCGCCGTGTGCGGCGCTGCCGTGCGGGATGACCACGACCTTGCCCGGGTCGACGGCGTAGCCGTGCAGCAGCCGGGCGCGGGCGGTGCCGGTCATGGTGACGATCGCCCCGGCGGTGCGGGCGATGGCCTCCAGCAGCGACCGCTGGCCTGGGGTCGGAGTGCTCAGTACGGTGTGCAGGACGACGATGCTGGGCACCGTGAGCCGGCGCAACAGCGGCAGGATGTCTCCGCCGTCGGGGCCTGGGTAGATGCCGAACTCGTGCTGCACAACAACGATGTCGAAGGTCTGCAGTGTCTCCGCCGCATGCAGCCAGCCGGCTTCGCTGCCGGCCCGCCAGGTGTGCACCACGCCCGGGCCGGGGCGCAGGTCTTCGCCGGCGGCGACAACCCGCACGATCCCGCCGGACCCTCCGACGACGGTCAGCTGTTCGGCCAGGGCAGCGTTGAAGGTGCCAACCCGCATCGGGTCGGCGGGTGGGTACTGAGGAGTCCATACGTCACTGCCATTGCGAGTTCCGATCATCGTTCAATCGATGGGGAGCGAAGTCGGACAGGCGACGAGTCATACGCGCGGGGCGTCAGAGACCCCTCGACGGTGGGGACGAGTCAATGGATGACAGGTCAGCAGCCACCGGGGTCTGGAGCAGCGCACTGAGTGTACGCGTCGTGCCGAGCGACGCGGACACTCGATCGTGCCCCGTTCGACGCTGCAGCAGCGCGCTGTCCGCGTCCGGGCACCCGGATGGAGATTCGTGGCGATCCGGGTGAACCGGTGTAGCGTGACAGTGCTGCTCTGGACCCCGGTGGCTGACAATCCGTTACTCGAGGACGCGTCCCCCCGATCGAGGTCATCGCATGCCGTACGTGTGGATCGTCATCGCTGTGATCCTGCTGCTGCTCCTGCTGTTCTCACTCGCCGTACGGGTCGTCAAGCAGTACGAGCGCGGCGTGCTCTTCCGGTTCGGCCGAGTTATCGGTGTCCGGGAACCGGGCCTGACCGTCATCATCCCGCTGGTCGACGTCCTGCAGCGTGTGAGCCTGCGGATCGTCACGATGCCGATCCAGTCACAGGGCATCATCACCAAGGACAACGTGAGCGTCGACGTGTCCGCCGTGGCGTACTTCAGGGTCGCTGACGCGGTGAAGTCGGTCGTGGCCATTGAGAATGTCGGCGCAGCGATCAACCAGATCGCCCAGACCACCCTGCGAAAGGTCGTCGGGCAGCACACCCTCGACGAGACGCTGTCGGAGACCGACCGGATCAACGTCGATATCCGCCAGATCCTCGATGTGGCCACCGAGGAATGGGGCGTCGTGGTGACGCTGGTCGAGCTCAAGGACATCCAGCTGCCGGAGAGCATGAAGCGGGCGATGGCCCGGCAGGCCGAGGCGGAGCGGGAGAAGCGGGCCAAGATCATTGCCGCCGAGGGGGAGGCGATGGCCGCGGACGCGCTCGGCGCCGCCGCGGACGTCATGATGGCCCATCCGCTCGCGCTGCAGCTCAGGAATCTGCAGAGCCTGGTCGAGATCGGCGTCGACCGGAACACCACCGTGGTGTTCCCGGCCCCGTTGATGAGCACGATCGGCGAGCTCGGCGCGTTCCTGGCGCGTGAAGCTTCATCCGCGACAGCACCGGGGCCGGTGCCGCCCAATGGCAGGCCACTCCCGGCGAGCGCGCCCTGAAGCCGGTTCCTCCCGGATCATCGGGTTCGCTCAGCCGGCGCGTAGGCGATGGCGGATGAGCACGCCGACTGCCGGCGGCGGCATCGCCGGTGCTGTCTGCGCGCACAGCGGCCCATGAGCGGCAAGAGGCGAACATGACAATGCAGCCGTTCGCCATCCCCAGCTCTGCAGCGCCTGCCGACGTCAAGGCGTCACGGGCTCGCCGCCGCCGCGGCCCCGCCTGTCACACCCGGTCGGCGCGCCCGCCCTCACGCCGCCCAGTCGTCCGGCCCCGTCGGGCCGGCAACGCCAGTCCCGCAGCTTTAGTGAGACCGGATCAGGTTGGCCGGCACCACGGCCCACCGTGGGCCCGCCCGCCGCCCGCCCCGAGCGGGCCGGACGGGGCCGCCCAGCCGGCGACGGTGACGAGGCGGCATCCACTCGCCGCACACTGTCACGGCATGTCAGCGACAAGTACCTCGGTGGTCAGGAACAGCGCGGCGATCGACGCGGCGTTCTGCAGCGCGCAGCGCGTGACCTTCGTCGGCTCGACGATACCGGCTTCGATCATGTCGACGTACTCCCCGGTTTCAGCGTTGAGGCCGTGGCCCGGCGGCAGGGAGTTGACCTTCTCCACCACCACACCGCCCTCGAGGCCGGCGTTGATCGCGATCTGCCGCAGCGGCGCGGTGATAGCGGCCCGCACGATGTTCGCACCGGTGGCCTCGTCACCGGTCAGGTCAAGCTTGCCGAACGCGCTGGCCGCGGCGTTGACCAAAGCGACCCCGCCGCCCGGCAGCAGCCCCTCTTCGACGGCCGCCTTGGCGTTGCGGACGGCGTCCTCGATGCGGCGCTGACGCTCCTTGAGCTCGACCTCGGTCGCCGCGCCGATCTTGATGACCGCGACACCACCGGCCAGCTTGGCCAGCCGCTCCTGCAGCTTCTCCCGATCGTAGTCCGAGTCGCTCTCGTCGATCTCGGCGCGGAGCTGCTTCATCCGGCCCTGGATCTGCTCCGGGTCACCGCCACCGTCCACAATGGTGGTGGTATCGACGGTCACGACCACCTTGCGGGCCCGGCCGAGCATGTCGAGCGTGACGTTCTCCAGCGTGAGGCCGACCGCATCGCTGATCACCTCGGCGCCGGCGAGCGTGGCGAGGTCGGCCAGCATGGCCTTGCGGCGGTCACCGAACCCGGGCGCCTTGACCGCGACCGAGGTGAAGGTACGGCGCAAGTTGTTGACGACGAGGGTGCTCAGCGCCTCACCGTCCACGTCCTCGGCGATGATCAGCAGCGGCTTGCCCGCCTGCATGACCTTCTCCAGGATGGGGAGCAGGCCGTCCAGCTTCGAGATCCTGTTCTCGACGAGGAGCACGTACGGATCCTCGAGAACGGCCTCCATCCGCTCCGGATCCGTCATGAAGTACCCGGAGATATATCCCTTGTCGAAGCGCATGCCCTCGGTGAGCTCGAGCTCGAGGCCGAAGGTGTTGCTCTGCTCGACCGTGATGACGCCGTCCTTGCCGACCTTGTCCATCGCCTCGGCGATCATCTCGCCGATCACCGGGTCGGCGGCCGAGATCGACGCCGTAGCGGCGATCTGCTGCCTGGTCTCGACGTCCCGGGCCTGGTGGACCAACGCCTCCGTCACCGCGACCACGGCCTGCTCGATGCCGCGCTTGAGCGCGATCGGGTTCGCGCCGGCGGCCACGTTGCGCAGCCCTTCCCGCACCAGCGCCTGGGCGAGGACAGTGGCCGTCGTGGTGCCGTCACCGGCCACGTCGTCGGTTTTGCTGGCGACTTCCTTGACCAGTTGGGCGCCGAGCTTCTCGTAAGGGTCGTCGAGCTCGATCTGCTTGGCGATGCTGACGCCGTCGTTGGTGATGGTGGGGACGCCCCACGTCGAGTCCAGCACGACGTTGCGGCCTTTCGGGCCCAGCGTCACCTTCACCGTGTCGGCGAGGACATTCATGCCCCGCTCCAGGCCGCGACGGGCCTCTTCCCCGAAAACGATCAACTTGGCCATCTGCGTCGTCCTCTTCATCGTCGTGCCGGAATTGGCACCGCTCGGACCGACCTGCGATGACCGCGTCACACGGTCCCCATCCAGGGGTTTCATCTCATCCGGTTAGCACTCACACAGGGCGAGTGCTAACGCAAGTGCACCATCTACGCCCGCGGAATACAAGAGACGGCCTGACCGGTCCTCTCGCTTGGCTCCTCAGCTGGAGGCGGCGAGCGGATGAGGGCTGATCGGCGGCTGCTCGAACGCTTCGACCGGGTGACCCCCCTCGTTGTCCCACATCGGTATCGGGTCGGCATCGTCAGCTGCCGCGACGTCGGACGTGGGCATGGCGGTGAGGATGGCCGGCGCCCCCATGGTGTTGGCCGGGTCGGACGCGCACGCCATCACGGCGCGGGCTGCCGCCTCGGCCGTGCCGGGCGGCACGACGAGCACGTCGACCCGGTGGCCCCGATCGGTCGTCGCGATCAACAGCGCTGGGTCGAGGCTGGCGAACCAGCCGACGCGCACTACCTGTGGACCCACCGCCAGCCGGCGGAATCGGCTCTGCCAGGCGAGGCCATTGAGCATGATCTGGCGGACCGGGCCGTAGCGGGCGGACAGGGCCAGCACAAGACCGGGCAGTTCGGCCACCGGGTCCCACGAGCGCGGCCACCACGCCCCGTCCAGGACCGTGCGGCCGCCCGACGCCGGCGCCAGCGCTACCCGGGGCGTCGACGGCGGTAATGGCGCCACAACCGTGGCGCGTTGGACTGTGGTGGTGGGCATAGCAACCGTCCTTGGGTTGGGCTGGTGGCCGGAGCGTGGAGGTGGTCGGTGTGTTTACCCTGCCGGCTCGTCCGGCGGGGCGGCCGGCCTGTTCGGCTCAGCGGTCGGGGAACGGCCACCGTTACCGTGCCGGCGGCTCAACATCCGTAGCTGGAACCACCACCGCGCGGCGGTCCGGGAACTGTCGGCGGCGCCCGCGCTCCTCGCGCCGGCCTGCTGGCGGCTGCCTGGTGTCGGGGCCCGTCGAACCGACCTCGTGCGGAGGCGACGCTCCACCGGCGACGGACTGTCAGCCACCGGGGTCTGGGGTGACAATGTCACCTTACGCCTGATCGCATGCGATTACCCGCGCCGATATCACCACATACAGCGACGTACGACGGCGTGGAGGGCACTGCAGCGTCGATCTGCTCCTGTCGACCGGGCATGCGGAGACCAGCCTGTCCGGCTCGCAACGGCCCGTCGGGCCCGCGCCGCCGGGCCGTAGCGGGGGCGTAGGGTCGAAGGTGACCAGCCGCCGAGGAGTCGGGCGCGTTCGATCCGGACCCTGTCCTGCGCTGCCGCCCGTCGCGGCCGCACGAAACCGTTCGGGTATCGGAGGCGGCTCCTATGACCGCATCGTTGGCACGCGGACGTCCGGTTCGGACAGTCCGGTGAGCTCCGCCCGGCGGATGCGGCTCTGGCGGATGATCGCCGCGCAGGCGGGACCGCGGCCAGTGGCCCTCGAGCATGTCTGTGCCTCGGCGATTGCCGCGACCCGAACGGACGGAGCGGCCGTTGCCGTCGCGCTCGTGGCCAGCCCGCGTGAGACGTTGTACAGCAGTAGCCGGATCGCCTCGGAGGCGGAGGACCTCAGTTTGTCCGTCGGCGAAGGACCGTGCATCGACGCCCTCAGCGGCGCTCCGGCTCTGGCCCCTGATCTGCGCTCCAGCCAAAGCCTGGCGCGGTGGCCCGTCTTCGCACCCGCAGCCGTGCAGGCCGGCATCCACGCGGTCTTCGCGCTGCCGTTGCGGATAGGCGCGGTCCGCCTCGGAGTCTTGGACCTCTACCGAACCGAACCAGGTGAGCTGCATCGGGATCGGCTGCTCGATGCGCTGGTCCTGGCGGACACGGCCTGCGCGGTCCTGCTCGACACGGCCGAGCATGACCTGCCGGGGCCTGCCTCTGAGCCGATCGGCCTGCAACATCCTGAGGTACACCAGGCCACAGGCATGGTCAGCGTCCAGCTGGGGGTGACGGTGGCCCTTGCCTCGGCCCGGCTTCGGGCCCACGCGTACGCTCATGAACGGCGTCTGCAGGACGTTGCCCGTGACGTGGTCGCGCGCCGGCTGCGGTTCCATCGCGATGACACGGCCCACGGCAGTCGATTCGAAGGCGATGGACCCGATGAGGATTGACTGCTCATGTCGACCGTTCGCGGTCGGTTCGACACCGTATCGGGCCGAGAGCCGACGGCTCTATGCTTGACGAGGATGCGTGAGATGGCCAAGACCGCGCTAGCCGATGTCCTCGTCGAGATGGCGGACACGCTCGTCGACGACTTCGACGTGATCGATTTCCTGCACGTGCTGACCGAACGATGCGTGCAGTTGCTGGAGGTCTCGGCCGCCGGCATCCTGCTCACCGATCAGCTGGACACCCTGCAGCTCGTCGCGGCCTCGTCGGAGCGGACGCGACTGCTGGAGCTGTTCCAGCTGCAGACGGACCAGGGACCATGCGTCGACTGCTTCAAGACCGGACAGCCGGTGTCGGTGCCGGACATCCGTTCCGCAAGCCGCTGGCCCCGATTCACCGCCGCCGCGGCCGAGGTCGGGTTCGTCTCGGTTCATGCGCTGCCGATGCGCCTGCGCGCACAGGTCATCGGGGCGTTGAACCTCTTCGGCGTCGAACCGGGCGCGCTGGACGACGACCGGTTGCGGGCCGGAAAGGCCCTCGCCGACATCGCCACCATCGGGCTGCTCCAACAACGCGCCATCCGCCAGGGCGATATCGTCACCCTCCAACTACAAACGGCGCTGAACAGCCGGGTCGTGATCGAGCAGGCAAAGGGCGTCCTCGCCGAGCGCCTCCGGGTGGACCTCGACCAGGCGTTCACCCTGCTCCGTCACACCGCCCGCGACCGCAACCGTCGCCTCTCCGACCTCGCACAAGCCGTCGTCGATGGTACCGAACAGCTCCCCCGCCCAAGCCGAAACCCGCTCGCTGACGCCAGCGGTGAGCGACCGTAGTTCATCGCCACTTCATACCGAACGGCTGTCGCCGCGTCGCTGCGCGGCGCCCTGCCCTGCCGTGGCCCCGCGCACACGCTGCACGCGGCTGGCCGCAGTCCAGATCATGCCCGGGCGCTGACGGTCACCGGGGCGTCGGACGGGGCCGCGATGCCGGCCCGGAGCTGGTGCAGGGAGTGCCGCAGCAGGCGCGAGACATGCATCTGCGAGATACCCAGCTCGCCCGCGATGGACGCCTGAGTCATCTCGTCGGTGAACCGCATGGCCAGGATGCGCCGCTCGCGGGCGGGCAGGGCCGCGACGAGCCGGCCGAGCTGTCCGTGCGAAAGCCGCTCGTCCACGCCGGCGAACCGCGGGTCGACGACCCCCACCAGGTCGTTGAGTTCGATGCCGTCGCTGGCGGCCAGGCCCGCGTCGAGGGACTTGAGCCGGTACACGTGCGAGGCGCCGATCGCCTCGGTGAGCCTGGAGATGTTGACGTCCAAGTGTGTGGCCAGTTCGGCCAGCGTAGGGGTACGACCGCGCAGCTGTTCGAGGTCGCCGGTCGCTGTCCGCAGCTCGACCGTGAGCTGCTGGGTGGCACGCGGCACCCGCATGACCCACATGGTGTCCCGGAAGTGTCGCTTGAGTGCGCCGACGATGGTCGGAACCGCGTAGGCGACGAAGGACCCGGGCCGCGTGGTGTCGTATCCGTCGGCGGCCTTGACCAAAGCCAGGGCGGCGACCTGGACGAGGTCCTCGATGCGTTCTCCGCGTCCGGCATAACGGCACGCCAGCCGCCTGGCCAGCGGCAGCATTCCGACGATCGCCTGGGTGCGCAGTGATACCCGGACCGGATCGCCGACGGGAAGGCGATCACGGGCGCGTAGCAGCCGCTCGGTCGCCAGCGACGCGTCGGCCGAATGGGTTCGTCGGGTGAGCGCGGTGGTGGGTGTTACGAGACGTATCCCCGGCGAAGGGATCGTGGAGGGGACATCGGCAGGGATGCTCGACATGCGACAACCTCGGTCGGTGGGCGCTCGTCCATCGCGGATGGACCGCCGGCCACCGGGGTCCGGAGCAGCGTGGCCTACCCTACGCCTGTCCGGCCCGACCACACACGCCACGCCGGACAGGCGAGCGCGTCGAATGTTCGGCCTTCAGATGCACAATCCTGTCCGAGAGGCCCGCACCAGGTCCGCCTACCTCGTCGTCGAGGGCGGCGGACCTGGTGCCGCTGGCTGAGTCGCGACCGTCCCGACGGCCACGACGAGCCAGCGACTGGTCATCGTTCCTGACGAGGCTCAGCGCAGATCCAGCCGGGCAGTGAGCAGGTTGGGGTCGGTCTGGGTGTTGTACGCGGCACTCGCCACCCAGACGCGATTGCCGTGTACCGCGACAGCGGTCGGGCCCTGCAGCCCGTCCGCCGCGGTCAGCACGGTCCTCGCCGCGCGGCCGGGCGCCACCAGCGCAACCGTGTTCGGCTGGTTCAGGGCGGCGAGCACAGTGTCGCCCTGACCGGTGAGGGAGGCGCTGCCGGCGGCGTACAACGCGTACAGCACGCCAGAGCCTGACCGGACGAGACCGGTAGCGAGCGGGAAGTGCAGCACCGGTGTGTGCGCTCCCTCCTCCTCGGTCGGGGCGGGCAGCGTTGCCAGCACTCGTGTACGGCCGGTGGTGTCGACGCGGGCAAGCTGCCGGCTGGCAGCGAAAGTCACCACGACGCTGCCGCCGGGCTCGTCGACGATGTTCTCTGGCAGCTGGCCCTGCCCGAGGTCGAAGTGGGCGATCAGCGCCGGGCCGGACAGCGGCGGGCTGGCGGCGTACCCGGCCGCAACAGAGCCCGTCGTGACCGTCAACGCGACGACGAGCACGCCCGACGCGATGCGAATGGTCTTGAGCATGGATGCAGTCCCTTCGGCGATCAAGGCGCTGGGGCGGGGCCGGATCATCCGGTGACCGTGCTGGTCCGAATCGGCTCCCAACCGTCGATGGCCGGACGGCCATCACGGCGGGTGATCCGGGGCGCGCCGGTACCTCGGAAGTGCGCCGGCAGGATCAGGGAACGGCGGTCGGCCGCGTCTGCAAGGAAGCGTTCACGGGTGGCGGAGGCGCGCGCCGGGTCCTCACAGAAGCAGCTCGCGAGGTGCGGCTGGGACACCTGCAGCGGGCTGTGCAGCAGGTCTCCGGCAAACAGCGCGGACTCCTCCGCCGACTGCAGCGTCACCACGGCGGAGCCGGGGGTGTGCCCCGCGGCGAGGCACAGGGTGAGCGAGGCGTCGATGCGATGACGCTCGCCGTCCCACACTTGCAGCTGCCCGGCCGCGGCTACCGGGGCCACGCTGTCCTCGAAAGCGTTCTGATTGCCCCGCCCGAAGCCCGGGACGTGCGGACCCTGCGGGTCCCAGAACTCGTAGTCCGCCCGATGGACGTAGTACGTCGCGTTCGGGAACGTCGGCACCCAGTCGCGTCCGTCCAGTCGGGTGTTCCAGCCCACATGATCGAGGTGGAGGTGCGTGTTGACGACGACGTCCACGTCCGCAACGGCCACACCGAGCGCGGCCAGCCGTTCGATGTAGTCGCTGGAGTACCTGGACCACACCGGCACGTACGGACGTTCCTTGTCGTTGCCGAGCCCGGTGTCGATGAGCACCACCTTGCCCTCGCTGCGCACCACCCAGGTCTGCACGGCGGTACGCACCTGACCGTCGGGCCCCACGAAATCCGGCACCAGCCAATCGCTCGCCTCCTGCCACAGCGCCGGGTCCGAGCCGGGAAAGAACTCCCCTGTGCTGAGCCCTACCGGCGCGGAGAACTCGACGAGGCGGGCTACCCGCGCGTCACCGACCTGCAACTCATCCATCTGTCCACTGCCTCCGATCCGGCCGCCGCGGCGCGCGGCGACGGCTCCGAGGCTGCCCGGCTCGTCAGGCAACGGCCACGCCCCGCCGTGGCTATCCCTGCCCGGGGTTGGCTCCCACAGGCGTTGTGTCACACACTCGGGGAGTGAGTGATCCAGGACCCCTCGGCGCCTTCCTGGCCAGCCGACGCGCGCAACTGCAGCCGCCGGATGTCGGGCTGCTCACCTACGGTGAGCGCCGCAGGGTGCCCGGGCTCCGGCGGGAGGAGGTCGCGCAGCTCGCCGGGGTCGGATTCTCGTACTACTCACGGCTGGAGCAGGGACAGTCGCTCAACGCCTCCCCTGAGGTCCTCGACGCGATCGCCCGGGCGTTGTACCTCACCGAAACGGAGCGGCGTCATCTCCATGCGCTCGCCCGGCCGCCGCGGCCGGCGCCGGCACCGTCCCGCGGCGCGCCGGAGCGTGTGACCGAGGAGACACTGCACCTGCTCGCCGCGATCGGCGACGCACCGGCCCTGGTGCTCGGCCGCCGCAACGACGTGCTGGCCTGGAACCGGTGCGGCCATGCCTTCTTTGCCGGTCATCTACCGGTCGAGGCGCCGGGCCACGCCGGAAGCCGCCCGAACATGACGAGCCTGGTGTTCCTCGACCAGCACCTGCGCGACCTGTACGTCGACTGGCCCACCAAGGCGCGAGCAGTCGTCGGCAATCTCCGTCTTCTGATCGGGCAGGACCCGCAAGACCCGGCCCTGCGCAACCTCGTGGGCACGCTGTCGATCGAGAGCGCCGAGTTCGCGCAGCTATGGGCCGACCACCGCGTCCGCGACTGCGACATCGCCGACTACACCATGCGCCACCCGCTCGTCGGCGAGCTCACCGTCACCCAGCAGACCCTGCCCGTCCCGCTCGCGCCCGGCCAGCGCCTCGTCGTCGCGACCGCGGCCATCGGCAGCGACGCTGCGGTGAGCCTGTCTCTGCTCGCGCACCTCGTATCCAACCCGCCCGAGCGCCCGGTCGCTCCGGACAAGATGGCCGGCCGTGGCCGGGGTTGAACGGCCGATGGACGGCGTTACCCACGGCGCCAGACCCGGAGCGCGGATGAGCGATCGCCGCCCTCCGGACACCCGCCAGCTCGAGATCGGTCGTGAGCTGCCGTACGCGACCGGCTCTCCTGCGCCGGGACGGGTCGAGGTCCGCCGGCCGAAGCGACCTGGCTGCTGATCCGACGGCGGCCGTCCCGGTGCTGGTTCACTTCTTGCGACGAGCGGCTGGAGTGGTCCTGGGACACACGGACCGGCCCGCCGGCCTGACCCTCACCCGGCAGAACCTCCCCGTGCTGGACCGCGGACCGGACGGCTACGCCCCGGCCGACGCCGCCCGCGGGGGCTACATTCTCGCCGATACCGCCGGCGTCACCCCCGGACGTGATCCTGGTCGCCACCGGCTCCGAGGTGCAGATCGCGCTCGACGCGCGGGAGCTTCTGGCCGGCGACGGTATCGCGGCCCGGCGGCGTGCAGCAGCAGGCCACCCCGACGACCGGCGGGCACCGGCCACACCACGCCGTCCCTGTATCCAATGACGTCGGCGCAGCACTACACGAGCCGCGCCTGATACGCGGCGATCACCGCCTGGACCCGATCGCGCAGTCCGAGCTTGGCAAAGATGTGCCCGACGTGGGTCTTCACCGTCGCCTCGCCGAGCACCAGATGGGCCGCGATCTCGGCGTTGGACAGCCCCTGGCCGATGAGGGTGAGCACCTCGCGTTCCCGGGCGGTGAGCTGGTCGACGCCGCCGGCCCGCGCACGGCCAGGGGCCGCGCGGTTGTGCCGGGCGACCAGCCTGGTGGTAATGGCCGGGGCCAGCAGCACGTCGCCGGTCAGCACATGCCGGACGGCCGAGACCAGCCGCTCGGGCGGTACGTCCTTGAGCAGGAAGCCGCTCGCCCCGGCCTGCAGGGCCGCGTAGACGTACTGGTCGAGGTCGAAGGTGGTCAACATCAGGATCTTCCACGGCGCCGAGCCGGCCAGCAGTTCCCGGGCCGCGCTCAGGCCGTCGGTGCCCGGCATGCGGATGTCAAGCAGGGCGACGTCGGGCCGTTCCCGGCGTACCACCTCGACTCCCGCGGCGCCGTCGGCCGCATCGGCGACGACCGTGATGTCCGGCGCCGCGTTGAGGATGATGCCGAGGCCCGTGCGCACCAGCGGGTCGTCGTCGACGATCACGACACGGATCACGACTGCCCCGTGGGCCGCAGGGGCAGCGCGGCCCGGATCGCGTACGGCCGGCCCGGCCCATCGCTGATCGTGACCGTCCCGCCGTAGAGACCGACCCGCTCGCGGATGCCGATGAGCCCGCGGCCGTCGGCGGCCGCAACCTCGGCCCCGCCGTGGGGCGCCGGCGCGGTGTCCGCGATGTCCAGCGCGAGCCGGTCGGCGTGGAACCCGACGGTCACCGTGGTGCCCGCCCGGGTGGAGTGCCGCAGCGAGTTGGTGAGGGACTCCTGGACGATGCGGTACGCGGTCAGCTCGACACCCGGCGGCAGGTCCCGCGGTACACCTTCGACCCGGTAGGTGACCGGCAGGCCCGCGTCGGTGACGGCGGCGACGAGCGCGGGCAGCGCGGCGAGGCCGGGCTGCGGGTGCGGGCCGGCGTCGTCGTCGCCACTCGCGAGCAGGCTCAGCAGGCCGCGCAGCTCGGCCAGTGCGTCGCGACCGCCGGCCTCGACGGTCCGCAGTTGCTCGACGGCTCGGCCGGGCTCGCCGGGCAGCAACGTCCGGGCCGCGCCGGCCGCGATCACCATGACGCTGACCCGGTGCGTCACGACGTCGTGCAGCTCACGGGCGATCCGAGCGCGTTCGTCGCGCACGGCGTCGGCGTAGGCCGTGTCGCGCTCGTGGGCGGTGCGGGCCGCCTCGGCCCGCCACGCCTGCGCGGTGCGGGCCCGGGAGCGCACCGCGGCGCCGGCGAACCAGGCGGCGCCGAGAATCAGGAACGGCACTGCGAGCTGCGGTACGGGCAACCGGCTGCTCCGGGCGAACGGCGCGACCGCGGCGGCGAGCAGCAGCGGGCCGGGCCACGAAGGCCGGGCGTGGACGGCGGCGCTGTAGCAGGCCAGCACCAGGCAGGCCACCGTCACCAGCACGAGGCTGTCGGAGATCGGGCCCCAGAACGCCACGACGGTCCCGAGGCCGACCGTGGCGCACACCGCGGTCGGCCAGCCACGCCGCCATGCCGTCGCCGCCGCAGCGGCGAGGACCCCGAACGGGAAGGGATCGGTTCCAACGGCGCCCAGCACGGCCGCGACGACGAGCAGCACGCCGGCGGTGCTCGCGTCCGGCGGCGCGGACCCCGCCCGGCGGATCAGCCTCGCCAGTCGTGCCATCGCCGCGAGCATAGACTCAGCCGACCCGCCGTACGACCCGGATCGCCGCCATCGCCAGCAGGACCGCGGCGGCGGCGCCGAAGACTGCGGCGTCGAGCGCCTGCAGCTGCCAGAAGCGATCGGCCGGCACGAACCAGTCGACCTGCTGCACGCCGTGCGTGGCGAGGCACTCGCCGAGCCCGCCCTTGCCCGGCGGGACGGCGGCGCACCACTGCCGGATCTGGCCGTCGGGGACCGGCTGCCCGTCCGGGCCGGCGGTGCCGGTCAGGTCGAGCCGCCAATCCTGCCGGGCGACCGTGGCCGGACGGGCGGCGCCGATCGGGTACACGACCCGGACCGGCGACAGCAGCCGGTAGCGCAGCTGCTCCCAGCCGAGGCGCAGCGGTACGAAGACCGCCAGCGTGGCGACCATCGCGGGCAAGCTCCGGCGGGCGTAGGTGCCGGCCAGTACGCCCACCGCAAACGCGAACACCGCGAACACCGCCGGCCCCACCCCCAGCAGCCCGACCCAGTTGCGCTGCACCGGGCTGACGGCACCGGCCCGGAAGTACGGCTCCAGGAACCAGCGGTCGAGCGCGCCGACGGCCAGGCCCGCCGCGAGGCAGCCGGTGCCCAGCAGCGCCACCTTGGTCCACAGCCAGCGCCGCCGGCTGACCGCCTGCGTCCAGGCGAGGCGGTGCGTGCCGTGCTCGACCTCGCCGGCGACCAGCGGCGCGCCCCAGAACAGGCCGGCGAGCACCGGCGCGAACGTGAGGTACGGGAAGGCGTCGAGCAGGCCCGGGTACTGCTGTCGCAGCCCGCCGATGAGGTTGCCGCAGCCCTCCGCCGGCTGGGCCAGACACACGGCGAGCCCGCTGTCGCGCAGATACGTCATCAACGCACCACGCATCCCCAGGAAAGCGGCCGCGACCACCACGGCCACGGCCGCCGCGGCGAGCAGATGCAGACGGTGCTGCCGCCAGGCCATCCAGATCATGCCGCACCCCCGCCGCCGAGCACGGACAGCACGAAGGCCTCGAGGCCCTGCCCGGCGGGCACGAGCTCCGCGATCGCCCCGGCCCGCACCACCGTGCCGTCCTTGACGATCAGCAGGTGGTCGCAGGCCCGGTCCAGCTCGGCCACGTCGTGCGACGAGTGCAGCACGGTGATCCCCTGCGTGCGGGCCTCGTCGGCGATGCCGTCGAGAAACGCCCGGCGGGCCACCGGGTCCAGCGCGGCGGCAGGCTCGTCCAGCAGCAGCAGGCGTGGCCGTTTGGCCAGGGCGAGCGTGAGGGCCACCTGCGCCTGCGCGCCGCCGGACAACGTGTCCGCGCGCCGGCGCGGGTCGATGCCAAGCCCGGTGAGCCGGCCCGCGGCGTAGCGCTGGTCCCACCGGGCGTTCAGTGCGGCGCCCATGCGTAACAGCTCACCGACCCGGAACCGGCGGTACAGCGGCTTGTCCTGGGCCACGAACCCGACATCGCCGCGCGCGGTCGCGGCGACCGGCGACCGGCCGAGGACAGTCACCCGACCCGCGTCGGGTCGCGCCAGCCCGACCGCCAGGTGCAGCAGGGTCGTCTTGCCGGCCCCGTTGGGCCCGACGAGGGCCACCACGCTGTTCGCCGGGACGCGCACCGTCGCCGCCGACAGTGCCCACCGGCGCCCGTACCGCTTGCCGGCGTCGCAGGTCGCCAGCACCGCCGCTTCGTCATCCAGATCCATGCCGGCGACGCTACGAACCCCGCGGGGCGGCCGCGTCCGGCCCGGGTGGGAACTCCGTCCATCCGTGGGCGGATCTGCCCGCCGGCCTCCCCCGGCGGGCGGATACGACGACGAACCGCCGCCCTAGCCGAGGTCGATCGGGAAGTCCTGGGCCGCGGGCGCCTTCGCCCAGTTCGACGGGTACCGCACGTCGCGCTGGACGGCCTCGACCGTGCCGCTCGGCGCAATGTGCAGGGTCGCGGTGCGCAGCGAGTCGGGAACGTCGAACATCACGGGCGTCGCGGACGAGTAGGTACCCCCGAAGGTGGTTGTCGAGTCCTTGCCGGCGCGGGCCCGGATCTGCTGGCCGCCCGGCAGCACGAGGGTGTAGGTCGACGAGTTCTGGATGTCGAAGAACACGCCCAGGGTGCCGCCCTTGGTGTACCCGTCGAAGCCGTCGGAGGTCGCGGTCACGCCGAGAATCAGCCAGGCCCGGCCCGGTTTGGCCCAGCCGACCCCGGGCGCCCACGCCTCGAAGACCATCCGCCCCGCGCTGATCTTCACGTTGACCTGCACCGTCGCGCCGCCACGGGTGACCGTGCCCGTGCCTGCATAGCCGACGCTCGGGCGGTTGATGTCGCCGTGATACAGCACCGCACTGCCGGCGTGGACGGTCGCGCCCGTGCGCAGGTCCATCTGCTGGGTGATGCCCTGGTCGGTCAGCTCCAGGCGCACCGGCACGCCGTCGGCCGCGCTGACCAGGAAGATGGTGCCGATAGTGGGGCGGGGCGTCAGCAACTGCCGACGGTCGCCGACGACCAGGCGGACCTCCGCCTTGTCGGTGCCGCCCTCCATCATCGGGTCCTTGCTCCAGGAGCCGTTCATGCTCTGCGGACCGGTGTCGAGCTGAGCGACGACCAGCCGATGACCGGGCGCGGCCACCAGCGCCCGGTTGGCCGTGTCCTCATCGCTGACCCGCAGGTGCTCGTGCTCCAGCGGCTCGAGCCGGTCGGTGACCCGGGTCCGCTTCAGCTTCAGCTGCATGAACGGGCTGCGCAGCACGCCGTCGGCCGGCTGAGTCCCGCTGAGGTCCACGCCGCCGCCGTTGAGCGACTGGGCGTAATCGGCCGGCATCGCGAACGGCGGCCCGGTCGGCACCGTACTCGCCCCCGCGCTCGCGCTCGCATCGCCCGCGCCGCCACTCGACCCGGCCGTCGGTGCGGCAGCGGATCCACAGCCCGCGGCCAGCAACACCACGACAGAAAACACAGCAGCGAAGCGCACGCATGGAATGTACTCGATACCGCGCTGCTGACCGCCCGGGAAGCGACGCATCAGCGTTCTACGAGAGGAACGGCTTCAGGCCGGCCGGACGGATGGCGGTGTACATCCGCCCATGAGTACGGCGTGCCGAAGCCTCAGGTCTCGTGGCGTCCGTCGCCCGGTTCAGGCCGCGTCCGGTGGCGCCTCGTCGTTGGCGTGTCGTGGTCGCACGGACAGGGCCATGAGGGCAACGTCGTCGTCCAGACCATCGCCCAGGGTGGCCAGCAGTTCCACGAGGCGGCCGATGAGGTCCGTGGCGCTGCCGGCGGGCTGCCCGGTGGCGAAGGTCCGCAGGGCGCTGGGGCCGAAGCGGGTACGGCGGCCGGTTCGGGCCTCCGTCAGGCCGTCGGTGTACAGCAGGAGCGTGTCGCCCGGCTCGAGCCGGACGGTCCGGCTGGCGAAGCGGGCGTCGGGGAGCATGCCGACCACGGTGCCGCCGGGGGTGGGCTGGTATTCGGCGGTGCCGTCGGCGCGGATGAGCAGGGCGGGCGGATGGCCGCCGCTGGCCAGGGTGGCGGTGTAGCCGGTCCCGGTTGCGGTGAGGATGCCGAAGATGGCGGTGCAGTACCGGTGGGCGCTGCTGAGGTAGTCCTGGTACAGCACCTGGTTGAGGTTGGCCAGCGCCACCGCCGGGGTCGGGTCGTAGACCGCCGCCGCTCGCAGGGTGTAGCGCGCGGCGGCGGTGACCGCGGCCGCGTCGACGCCTTTGCCGCAGACGTCGCCGAGGAAGAACTCCCAGCGGCCGTCGGCGAGCGGGACGAGGTCGTAGAAGTCGCCGCCGACCTCGTCGGCGGAGGCCATGTGGTAGTACGCGGCGGTGTCCATGCCCGGCGGCGTGGGCAGGGCGGCCGGCAGCAGGCTGCGCTGCAGGTCCGCAACGAGCCGGCGGAGACGTTCCCGGTCGCGGTCGGCCTCCTGCCGGGCCCGCAGCAGTTCCTGCTCGTAGGCGCGGCGGTCGCGGGCGTCGAAGATGGTGGTGCGGATCAGCAGCGGCTGGCCTTCGGCGCCGGTCTTGACGGTCGAGGTGGCCAGGACCGGGAGCCGGCCGCCGTCGGCGGTGCGCAGCTCCAGGGCGATGCCGCGGATCTCGCCCTGCAGGTGCAGCAGCGGCGCGTAGTGCGTCTCGTGGTAGAGCCGGCCGCCGACGGTGAGCAGGTCGCTGAACCGGCGCCGGCCGACGAGGTCGTCGCGGTGGTAGCCGAGCCAGCCGAGCAGGGTGGCGTTGACCTTGGCGATGGTGCCATCGAGCAGCGTCGAGAGGTAGCCGCACGGCGCGTTGTCGTAGAGATCGTCCGTGTTGTCCTCCAGCATCGCCGTGAACGTGGCGTCCGGCGACGGGGAAGCCGGCTCGCATGCCGTCGGGGTGGTTCCGTCCGCCTCGCTCACAGGAGCGTGCCGGCGAACACCGCGACGGCGTGAGCGGTGGCCGGCGGGGGGCTGACCAGCGCGGAGTGGCCGGTCGCGTCGGTGGCGCGCGGCCCGACGAGGGCCGGCGTGCTGAACGTGGCGAGATCGGCCCCGTTATCGGAACCCGTCGTGGCCGCCATCACCACCGGACCGGCGGGGCGACCGCGAACGCGAACGCGATGTGATGCTGGGTACGCAGGTCCATCCGGCCATCCTCGCAGCATTACCGCCCGGCGTCACCAGCAGATGATCAGCCGCCCGCGATCCGACGCACGATGATGTGGCCATGCCTCCGGCCCTCGCCGTTGCCGTACACCGCCACGGCCCGTATGCGTGGCGGCCGATGATCCGGGTACCCCTACCAGCACAGCGAGCAGCGGAAGGGAGTGCCGTGGACGCCGAGCCCGACCTACCGGACACCCACCAGCAGGCCCATCCCTCGGACACGGCCGGCCGGTCTGCGCCGCGGGCGCGGCGCTCGGGTCGTTCGGCACGCTGGCAGCCGCAGCTCAGCACCGACATCGCGGGGACCGCAGCGGCCCGCACCTGGGTCCGGGAGGCCCTGCCCGGCCTGCTCGATCACCCGGCCGGCGCGGACCTCGCCGGCGACGTGGAGCTCCTGCTCAGCGAGCTGTGCACCAATGCGGTCCGGCACGGCGGCGGCCTCGAAGGGGTACACCTGGACTGCACCTCCACCACGCTGCGGGTCACCGTCCACGACGCCGGCGCGGGCGCCCTCGTCATCCGCAACAGCGGTGCCGAGCTCGACCACGGCCGGGGCCTTATCCTGGTCGAGGCGATCGCGGCGGGGTGGGGCGTCCAACTACACCCGGACGACGGCAAAGACGTCTGGTTCGAAGTCAACCTCACCGGCGCCGGCCGAGCCCCGCACTGATCCCCCCGCCGGCGGCCCGCCGCCACCGGCACGCCCGGCAGCGCCGGCGGTGGCGCTCAGGCGGCGCGCAGACTGATCAGCCGTGCAGGCATCCGCTGGCCCGAGCCGCGTCGGAGGTTCGGCGACCACCACCTCGCCGTCTCAGCCGAGGACGAAATACTGCTTCGTCACACGTGCCGCCGCCGATGCCACGACCAGCGTGCGCCGCAGGGCTCATCGAAGGTCGCGGGCGAGCAGGTCGTCGAGGGACTCGCGGCGGACCAGCACCCGGGCCCGGCCGTCGGCGGCAGCGAGCAGGGCGGGGCGCGCGACGAGGTGGAAGTTGCTCGCCAGGGCGTGGTGGTAGGCGCCGGTACCGGCGACGGCGAGCAGGTCGCCCGGGTGGACGTCGGACGGCAGCTCGGCATCGGGGACGACCACGTCGTCGGTGTCGTTGTGCCGCCCGACCACGGTTGCCGGGCCGACGTCGGCGCGGGCGGCGCGGCCGATGAGCACCGCGCTGTGCCGGCTGCCGCACAGCGCGGTGGCCGGGCAGTCGGACATGCCGCCGTCGACGGCCACGAGCCGCTCGCCGCCCTGCGTGCGGGCGATGGCCAGCACGCGGTAGACGGTGACGCCCGCGCGGGCGACGACGGCGCGGCCGGGCGAGACGGTCAGTCGCGGGGCGGGCAGGCGGTGCCGGCCGGCCTCGAGGTGCAGCACTGCGCGCATTCGGGTGGCGAACGCGTCGAGGGCCAGGTCGAGTTCGGCCGGGCGGTAGGCGACGGCGTGCCCGCCGCCGAGGTTGAGCTGCTCGAAGCCGGCGCCGTGCGCACGGTGCATCGCGGCGGCGAACTCGCACAGCCGGCCGATCTCGCGCTCGTAGCGGCCGAAGCGGTTGAGCTGGTGGCCGATCGAGCAGTCGAACCCGGCCAGCCGCAGCCGGGGCTGGGCCGCGATCCGGGCGACGGCCGCCGCGGCCTCCCCGCCGGCGACGCGCAGGCCGAAGCGGCGATCGTGGCCGCCGGCGGGCTCCGGCCCGGCCAGCACCCGCAGCAGCACCCGCTGGCCTTCCGGAGCGGCCGCGGCGAGCCGGGTGATCTCTCCCAGCGACTCCACCACGATGGTGCCGACGCCGGCGCGGTACGCGGCTTCGAGGTCCTCGGGGGCCTTCGCGCTGCCGTAGAGCGTCACGCGGGTCATGTCGAAGCCGGCGAGCTCGGCGACGCGGACCTCGCCGGCCGAGCCCGCGTACAGCGCCAGCCCTTCCTCGGCGACCCAACGGGCGACCTCGCAGCTGAGCAGCGCCTTGGCGGTGTAGGCGACAGCATCGGGACCGAACGCCGCGGCGTAGGCGCGGCACCGGTCCCGGACCGCGGCCTCGTCCACGACGTAGCCGGGAGTGCCGTGCTCGGCGGCGAGCGCGGCGAGGCTGACGCCGCCGACCTGCAGATCCCCGTCGGCGCCCCAGCGAGCGGTCGGCGGCCAGACACCGGCGTCGAGATGGGCAGGCAGCGACGAGCGCAGGGACGGCATGATGTGGGTGAGCGTCATGCCGGCAACGGTGGCACCGCCCCGCTGCCCCGCCAAGGGTCCTGACACAATCTCTACGCCGAAACGGTTGCGCCGTCAGGATTTCGTGAAGATCTGGGCGCGGGCATATGGATTCCGTCAGGACCGGTAGGCAAGGCGGCGGCCCGGTGGCACCGTGCGGGCGTGCCCTACCGTGCCTTCCTCTCCCCCGCCGCCCGGCTGCTGCTCGACGAGGCGGCCGACGCCCGGCCGCTGTGGATCGTGCTGCAGGACGGGGCAGCGACGCGTTCGCATTCGGCGCTGGACCACGCCCTGCGGCTCGTCGTGGACCCGGGGCCGCCCGCCGGCGTCGTGCCGGGGCGCGTCAACGGCGAGATCCGTGACGGGCGGCGGGTGCTGCGCACGGCGGACCGGGACGTTCCGGCGGCCGTCGTCGGCGTGCTGCTCGCCGCCCGCGACCACACGGGAGTGGTGCCGCGGCTGTCTTGCCCCTGGCCCGAACGGCACCTCGTCGCGGAGCTGGCCGGGCTGGCCAACCCGGCGGTCCTGTCGGTCCCGAGGCTGCGGCTGATGCTACGCCGCGCCGAGCCGGACGCGGCCCGGCGGCCGGTGGTGCACGTCTGGTGAGCCCGGTCAGGGCTGGAAGCGGTAGCCCATCGCCGGTTCGGTCAGCAGGTGTCGCGGCCGCGCCGGGTCGGCCTCGAGCTTGCGGCGCAGCTGGGCCATGTACTGCCGCAGGTAGTGGTGCTCCTCCACGTACGTCGGGCCCCACACGTGCGCGAGCAGCTCCCGGTGGCCGACCAGCCGGCCGGGGTTGCGCAGCAGCAGCTCGAGCAGCCGCCATTCGGTGCGGGTCAGGTGCTGCCGCCGGCTCGGGTCGTCGGTGCGGTGCACATCGTGCGCGGCAAGGTCGACCGTGTAGTCGGCGATGCGCACGGCCGATACCGGCTCGGACTCGATGCGGCGGCGGGACACGGCGCGCAGCCTCGCCAGGAGCTCGTCGACGCTGAAGGGCTTGGTCACGTAGTCGTCCGCTCCGGCGTCGAGGGCGGCGACCTTCTCGCTGCTGCCGAGCCGGCCGGACAGCACGACGACGGGCACGGGCGTCCAGGCTCGCAACGTCCGCAGCACCTCGATGCCGTCGAGGTCGGGCAGGCCGAGGTCCAGGACGACGACGTCGGGGTGCTCGTCGGCGGCCAGGCGCAGTGCGGTGGTTCCGTCGCCGGCGGTCACCACGTCGTACTGGCGGGCCTGCAGGTTGATCCGCAGCGCACGCAGCAGTTGCGGCTCGTCGTCGACGATGAGGATCCGGGTGCGGTTCATCGCTCGGCCTTTCCAGCGCGCCGGGTGTCGAGGTGTGTGAGCAGCGCGGGGTCGGCGCGGTCGGAGCCGGCGACGTCGGCGCTGGGCAGGGTCAGGGTCATGGTGAGGCCGCCGCCCGGCGTGTGCTCCGGTTGCAGTGAGCCACCCATCGCCTCGGCGAGGCCACGGGACAGGGCCAGGCCGAGGCCGACGCCGGTGGCGTTGTCGCGGTCACCGAGGCGTTGGAAGGGCTGGAAGACGCGGTCGCGGTCGGCGGCGGGGATGCCGGGTCCGTGGTCGATGATGCGGATGTCGACGAGGCCGGCGTGCTCACTGACACCGATCATCGGTGGGTGGCCGGGTGGGCTGTGCCGCACGGCATTGGCCAGAACGTTGACGAGCACCCGTTCGAGCAGGGCGGGGTCGGCGTAGACCTCGGGGAGGTCGTCGGCGACGCTGATGCGCACTCCGACGGCCAACGGCCCGAGGTCGTCGACGGCCCGCGGTATCGCCTCGCCGACGCCGACCGGTTCCAGCGTCATGGCGAGCGCGCCGGCCTGCAGCCTGGACATGTCGAGCAGGTTCTCCACCAGGCGGGTGAGTCTGTCCAGGGACTCCTCGGCGGTGGCCAGGAGTTCCTCGGTGTCCTCGGGCGAGAAGTCGATGTCGGGACTGCGGAGGCTGCCGACGGCGGCCTTGGCGGAGGCGAGCGGGGTGCGCAGGTCGTGGCTGACCGCGGAGAGCAGCGCGGTGCGCAGCTTGTCGACCTCTTCGAGGGTCTGCGCGGCGGCGGCCTGATGACCGAGGCGCTGATGGCGCAGGGCGATCGCGGCATGGGCGGCGAACGCCTCGATCAGGCGCCGGTCCGCGGCCTGCAGCGGGTGTCCGCGCAGGACCAGCGCGGCGTCGTCGTCGATGGGGACCTCGGTGTCGCCGTCGGAGGGGGCGGTGCAGGGTGGGCCGCCGACGGTGGCGGCGATGCGCCAGGGGTCGTGTTCGCCGCCGCGTTCCAGGAGCGTGACGCTGGTGAGGGCGAAGGACTCGCGGACCCGGTCCAGCAGGGCCTGGAGTGGATTGTCGCCGTGCAGGACGCTGCCGGCCAGGGTGGCCAGGGTCTGCGCCTCCGCGGACGCGCGGGCGGCATCACGGGCGCGGCGGGCGGCCTGGTCGACGACGGTGGCGACGGCGGCGGCCACGAAGACGAACGCGATGAGGGCGAGGACGTTCTCCCGCTCGGCGATCGTGAACTGGTACAGCGGGGGCGTGAAGAACCAGTTGAGCAGCAGGAACCCGCCGACCGCGCAGATCAGCGCCGGGATGAGGCCGCCGACGAGCGCGGCCGCGACGGCGAGGACCAGGTAGGCCAGGATGTCGCTGGGCAGCGCCATCTCGCCCCGCAGGCCGGCGAGGGCGGCGGTCAGGCCGGGCAGTCCGGCCAGTGCGACGCCGAACCCCAGCAGCCGGCGGCGCGGCGCCAGTCCCCCGCCGGGCCGGCCCAGGCGTAACCGGACGCGGTGGGCCTGCTCGTGGGTCACGAGATGCACGTCGATGGTGCCGGACTCGGCGGTGGTGGTCACGCCGACGCCGGGCGAGAACATCTGGGCGAGGCGGCCGCGGCGGCTGGCCCCCAGGACGAGCTGGGTGGCGTTGACGCCACGGGCGAAGTCGAGCAGCGCGCGGGGCACATCACCCCCGAGGACCTGGTGGTACGTGCCGCCGAGGGACTCCACGAGCAGGTGCTGGCGGGTGAGGCTGGCCGGATCGGCGCCGGCCAGGCCGTCGCCGCGGACGACGTGGACGGCGAGCAGGTCCGCGCCCTTGGTCCGGGCGGCGATCCGGGCGGCCCGGCGGATCAGGGTGTCGCCCTCGGGGCCGCCGGTCAGCGCCACGACGACGCGTTCGCGGGTTTCCCAGGTCGTGTCGATGCCGTGGTCGGTGCGGTACCGGTCGAGCTGCTCGTCGACCTTGTCGGCCAGCCACAGCAGGGCCAGTTCCCGCAGGGCGGTGAGGTTGCCGACCCGGAAGTAGTTGCCGAGCGCGGCGTCGATCTTCTCCGGCTTGTAGATGTTGCCGTGCGCCATCCGGCGGCGCAGCGCCTCCGGGGTCATGTCGACGAGCTCGATCTGCTCGGCCCGCCGGACCACGGCGTCGGGGACGGTCTCGCGCTGCGGTACCCCGGTGATGGCCTCGACAACGTCGTTGAGCGACTCCAGGTGTTGCACGTTGACGGTGGTCAGCACGTCGATGCCCGCGTCGAGGAGGGCGTCGACATCCTGCCAGCGCTTGGCGTTGCCGCTGCCCGGGACGTTGGTGTGGGCGAGCTCGTCGACCAGCACCACGTCGGGCCGGCGGGCCAGCACCGCGTCCAGGTCCAGCTCGGTGAAGTCACTGCCCCGGTACGGCATCGTCATGCGGGGCACGACCTCGAGGCCGTCGAGCATCGCTTCGGTGAAGGGCCGGCCGTGGGTCTCGACGAACCCGACGACGACGTCGGTGCCGCGCTCGCGGCGGCGGCGTCCCTCTTCGAGCATCTTGTACGTCTTGCCGACGCCGGGCGCCGCGCCCAGATACACCCGCAAGTGTCCTCGTGTCATCCGTGCTCCGTCCTGGTCGTGCGGCCCGCCGCCGGCGGCGGGCCGCACGGTTGATCAGCCGTGGACCGGGTGGTCGGCGTCCAGAGCAAGGTTCAGCCGCAGGACGTTCACGCCCGGCTCGCCGATGAAGCCGAGGGTACGACCGTCGGTGTACATGTCGATGAGCCGCTCGACGTCGGCGGTGGCCATGCCGCGGGCGGTGGCGACCCGCTTGGCCTGCAGCCGCGCATAGGCGACGCTGATGTGCGGGTCGAGCCCGCTACCGCTGGCCGTGACCGCGTCGGCCGGCACCGCCGGGCGGTCGGGGGCGTTGCCTCGGACCGGGGTCACGACAGCCCCGCTGTAGTCCTCGCCGGGCTCGGCGCAGGCGACAGGCCGGTTCTGGTACTGCTGGACAAACGGCGCGGCCGGGCAGGCCTCGTTGAGGCTGACGGCGTGGTCCGGGTAGACGGCCAGGACCGCGCCGACGCCGCCCGGCGTGCAGTACGGCCGGGACCCGTCCACGCCTTCGAGCTCGCCGACCGCCCGGCTGCGGGCGCAGACCTGCGTGAGCAGGCTTTGCTTGCCCTCGTCATCCTTGACGTTCGGGTCGGGCAGGGTGTCCACGACGTTCTCGGGGCCGAGGTTGCTGGCGCCGGTCGAGGTCGGGTCGTAGCCGTCGCCGGCGGCCGACGGGCGGGACTGGAAGTACTGCTTGAGCGGGATGCCGTTCCCGTCGGTGAAGGACTGCCCGATGAGGGCGCTGCCGACCAGTTTGCCGTCGCGGTCGACCATCGAGCCGTCGGCGTGGCCGGACAGGCCCGGAATCCGGGCCACGGCGACCATGAGCAGGGGGTAGGCGAGGCCGAGGACGATGGTCAGCAGGGCCAGGGTGCGCAGGGCGGCGAGGTGCTGGGCGAGCCAGGCTGGGAGGCGCATGTCAGATTCCTGGGATGGTCATGACGATGAGGTCGATGAGTTTGATGCCGATGAACGGCACGATGATGCCGCCGGCGCCGTAGATGAGCAGGTTGCGGCGGAGCATGGCGGCGGCGGAGCCGGGCCGGTACCGCACGCCGCGCAGGGCGAGGGGGATCAGCGCGATGATGACGAGGGCGTTGAAGATGACGGCGGAGAGGATTGCTGATTGCGGTGAGTGCAGCCGCATGATGTTGAGCCGGTCCAGGCCGGGGTATACGGCGGCGAACATTGCCGGGATGATCGCGAAGTATTTGGCGATGTCGTTGGCGATGGAGAAGGTGGTCAGTGCGCCGCGGGTGATGAGCAGCTGTTTGCCGATCTCGACGATCTCGATGAGTTTTGTCGGGTCGGAGTCGAGGTCGACCATGTTGCCGGCTTCTTTTGCGGCTGATGTGCCGGTGTTCATGGCTACGCCGACGTCGGCCTGGGCCAGTGCGGGGGCGTCGTTGGTGCCGTCGCCGGTCATCGCGACGAGTTTGCCGCCCTGTTGTTCCTGTTTGATGAGGGCCATCTTGTCCTCGGGGGTGGCTTCGGCGAGGAAGTCGTCGACGCCGGCCTCCTCGGCGATGGCTTTGGCCGTCAGCGGGTTGTCCCCGGTGATCATCACGGTGCGGATGCCCATGCGGCGCATCTCCTCGAACCGTTCCCGCATGCCTTGTTTGACGACGTCCTTGAGGTGGATGACGCCGAGGGTGCGGGCCGGTCGGCCGTCGACGCGCTCGGCGACGACCAGCGGCGTGCCGCCCGACGTCGACACCGCGTCCACAATGGACCCAACCTCTTCCGTCGGCCGGCCGCCGTTCTCCCGCACCCACTTCATCACGGCCGTGGCCGCGCCCTTGCGGACCTCGCGCCCGCCGACGTCGACGCCGGACATCCGGGTCTGTGCGGTGAACGGCACCCACACGGCGCCGGCGACGTCGCGCTCGCGCAGTCCGTGGTGCTCCTTGGCGTACACGACGATGGAACGGCCCTCGGGCGTCTCGTCGGCGAGCGATGACAGCTGCGCGGCCTCCGCGAGCTCGTCCGGTGTCACCCCGTCGACCGGCAGTAGGTCGCCCGCCTGGCGGTTGCCGAGTGTGATCGTGCCTGTCTTGTCCAGCAGCAGCGTGTTCACGTCGCCGGCCGCCTCGACGGCCCGGCCGGACATGGCCAGGACGTTGCGCTGCACGAGCCGGTCCATGCCGGCGATGCCGATCGCGGAGAGCAGCGCCCCGATCGTGGTCGGGATCAGGCAGACCAGCAGCGACACCAGGACGACGCCGGTGACACCGTTGACGTCCAGCGCGGCACTGTCCGGGGCGAACGCCTGCACGGCCTTCGAGTAGATCGCGAGCGGCTGCAGCGTCGCGACGGCGAGCAGGAAGATGATCGTCAGCGACGCCAGGAGGATGTTCAGGGCAATCTCGTTGGGCGTCTTCTGCCGGTTCGCGCCCTCGACGAGAGCGATCATCCGGTCGATGAACGACTCGCCGGGCTTCTGCGTGATCCGCACGACGATCCGGTCCGACAGCACCTTCGTGCCGCCGGTGACCGCCGAACGGTCGCCGCCGGACTCGCGGATGACCGGCGCGGACTCGCCGGTGATCGCGGACTCGTCCACGGAGGCGATGCCCTCGATGACGTCACCGTCGCCCGGGATGACCTGGCCGGCCTCGACGACCACGATGTCGCCCTGCTTGAGGTCGCCGGCCTTGATGGTCGTGCCGTCCTGCAGGTACGCCATGGTGTCCTGCTTGGCCCGGCGCAGGGTGTCCGCCTGCGCCTTGCCGCGGCCCTCGGCGACGGCCTCGGCCAGGTTCGCGAAGAGGACCGTGAGCCACAGCCACACGGTGATCGCCCAGGCGAACCCGCTCGGGTGGAAGACGGCCAGCACGGTCGTGAAGACCGAGCCCACCTCCACGATGAACATGACGGGGTTACGCCACAGGGTCGCGGGGTTGAGCTTGCGCAGGGCGTCCGGGGTGGACCGCCACAGCTGAGCCGGGTCGAGCAGGCCGCCGGCGATACTGCGTGGCGTCGGGGTGGTCATTGGATGCCTTCCGCGAGGGGGCCGAGTGCGACGGCTGGGAGGTAGGTGAGGAGGACGACGACGACGGTGACGGCGACGACCATGCCGATGAAGAGGGGTTGGTACGTTTTGAGGGTTCCGGCGGAGGCGGGGACCGGTTGTTGCCGGGCGAGGGAGCCGGCGAGGCCGAGGACGAAGATGATGGGCAGGAACCGGCCCAGGAGCATGCACAGGCCGAGTGTCGTGTTGTAGAAGGTGGTGTTGACGCTGATCCCGGCGAACGCGGAGCCGTTGTTGTTCGACGCCGATGTGTAGGCGTAGAGGACCTCGGACAGGCCGTGCGGGCCGGGGTTGGCCATCGCGGAACGCGCCGACGCCGAGCTCATCGCGGTCGCGGTGCCGACGAGGACCAGGGCCGGGGTCGTCAGCAGGTACAGCGACGCGAACTTGATCTCCCGTGCCCCGATCTTCTTGCCCAGGTACTCCGGTGTCCGCCCGACCATGAGCCCGGCCACGAACACGGTGATGACGGCGAGGATGAGCATCCCGTACAGGCCGGAGCCGACCCCGCCGGGCGCGACCTCGCCGAGCATCATGTTCAGCATCGTCACCATCCCGCCCAGCGCGGTGTAGGAGTCGTGGAACGAGTTCACGGCGCCGGTCGAGGTCAGGGTGGTGGCCGCGGCGAACGTCGCCGACTGCGCCACCCCGAACCGGGTCTCCACCCCTTCGGTTGCTGCCCCGGCCGCGGCCGGCACGGTACCGGCGTGGTGCAGCTGCAGGACGGTGAGCGCGATGGTGCTGCCGATCGCCAGGACCGCCATGATGCCCGCGATCGCCAGGCCCTGACGCCGGTCGCCGACCATCCGCCCGAACACCCGCGGCAGACTGAACGGAATCACCAGGATCAGCAAAATCTGCAGCCAGTTGGTCCAGCCGGTCGGGTTCTCGAACGGGTGGGAGCTGTTGGCGTTGTAGAAACCACCACCGTTGGTCCCGAGTTCCTTGATCGCCTCCTGCGACGCGACCGGACCCCCGGTCACGTGCTGACCCGCGCCGGCCAGGGTCGTCACCTCGGTCCCGGCCGACAGGTTCTGCACCACACCACCAGCGATGAGCACCAGCGCGGCCAGGACCGCGACCGGCAGCAGCACCCGCAGGCTGACCCGGACCAGATCGACCCAGAAGTTGCCGAGCTGATCGGTCCTCGACCGGGCGAACCCGCGGACCAGCGCCACCGCAACCGACACACCAACCGCCGCGGACACGAAGTTCTGCACCGCCAGCCCGGACATCTGCACCAGATGACCCATCGTCGACTCACCCGAGTACGACTGCCAGTTCGTGTTCGTCACGAAACTCACCGCCGTGTTCCACGCCTGACCCGGCCGGACCGGACCGAACCCGAGACTGAGCCACAACCGGTCCTGCAACCGCTGGAACACATACAGGAACAGCACCGACACCGCCGAAAACGCGAGCACACTGCGGGCGTAGACACCCCACGACTGCTCACCGTCCGGGTTGACACCGACCACCCGGTACACGAACCGCTCAGCACGCAGATGACGCGGGGCCGTGATCGCCCGGTGCATGTAGTCACCGAACGGCCGGTACAGCAGCACCAGGACCGCGACCAGCGACACGATGAACAACACACCCGCCACCGTGGGACTCATCAGAACCGCTCCGGAAACAACAGGGCCGCGACCAGGAACGCGGTCAGAGCGACCGCCAGGACCAGACCGACAAGGTTCTCGGCACTCACAGCCGCTCCACCGCCCGCACCGCCAGGCCGAGGACCACGAACACCGCGATCGTCAGCAACACAAACCACACATCAGCCACTGGGGCTCGCCTCCTTGTATGCACCAACCGACGACGCGAACCCGCCGCCATAGAGCCAGACGCGCATCCGGACCACGTCCCGCCGATTCCTGGCCACCCGGTACGACATGACACTCAGCCAGCCGGCCAGCGCCGCGGCGCACAGCACGGACAGGCGCACCGCATCCGCCCGGCCGTGCCAGGTCAGCTCGCCCAGCCGGTTCACCAGGAACCCGTTGAGCACCGCCCACGCGATCCCAGCCGTGGCCATGGCCGCGACCAGGTCGCCGCCCACCGCGCCCACCGACGCCACGCACACGGCCATCGCCGCGAGCCGGGCCATCGACTCCGAGGGTGCGATCACGGCCGCGGCGGGCAGTGCCGTGGCCACCACGGCGGCCGTTCCGGCGGCGAGGGTGATGCCGGTCGGTGCGGATCTCGGCCGCGCCAACCACCATGTCCCGTCCATCACTACCCCCTTCGAGGTCACGTCGTGGGCCCTCCGTCGGGCCCCGGTGCAAGTGAAATCCGGCTGGTTCGGCCTGCCCAGGTCCCTTGACGGAATCCATACGCCCCCTACCGGTTTTTTGACGCTTCCTTGATGCCGTCGGGGCCACGACGGCCGCTACCGTCGCAGCTGTGGTCGTACGCGAACGCCGCATCGTCGTCGGCGTATCCCAGTCCCTGGCCGGCCTGGCCGCCCTGCGGCACGCCGTCCGCGAAGCCCGCCACCGCGAGGCACCGCTGTACGCGGTCCGCGCATGGGCCCTGCCGTCGCACTGGCGCGGGCCCGCCGCGACCGCGTGGCAGCGGGAGCTGCGGGCCGAGGCCCGCCGTTACGTCGTCGAGGCGTTCCACGCCGCCGGCGCCGGCCCATCCGATCTCGACGTCCTCGTCGCGACGCCGAACGGGCGCGCCGACGAGGTGCTGGTCGAGGCCGCCGACCACGAGCGCGACCTGCTGGTGCTCGGCGGACCCGGCGGCCGGCTGGGCCGATGGCCGGGCTGGATCGTTCGCGGCTGCCTCGCCACCGCCGCCTGTCCCGTGATCGTCGTGCCGCCGCCCCACGTCCTGCGGTCGACCCGCCGCTTGACCCGGCGGCGGCTGGCCCGCGAACTCGACGGTCTGGGCGCCGACACCGGCCCGGCCCGCGGATCGCCGAACCGCTAGGGGCTGTATCGAAGTGGGGGTCGGAGCGAGGCGAGGCTCAGGCGTCGGCTGGGGCCGCGCCGGGCGCGCCCCGATACCAGGGTTGTATCGGGGTGTGACCGCTACGGTTCCCGGCGGCGTCTGAGTCCGCCGCAGCCCGGCCATCCACTTCGATACAGCCCCTAAACGTGCTCCGGATCGACTACGGCACCGTGCCGGAGCGAGCCGCGCGCGGCCTGTTGCCGACCCGCCCGGCCGAGCCGTTCGCCGCGGACTTCGGCGGAGGCGAGCTGCCAGGGCACGCTGGTGACCATGACGCCCGGCTCGAACAGCAGCCGCAGTTTGAGCCGCAGCGCGCTCTGGTTGTGCAGGAACTGCTCCCACCAGCGGCCGACGACATATTCCGGGATGTAGACGGCGATGATGTCACGGGGGGCGGCCGTGCGCAGGTCGCGGATGTGGTCCAGGATCGGGCGGGTGATCTCGCGGTACGGGGAGTCGATGAGGGTGAGCGGGATGCTGATGTCCCACTGGCGCCAGTCTTCTTGGAGTCGGCGCGTGTCCTCCTCGTCGATGCTCACGGCGATCGCGGTGAGGGTGTCGGGGCGGGTGGCTCGGGCGTAGGTCAGCGCCCGGACGGCGGGGCGGTGCAGCCGGCCGACCAAAACGAGGGCGTGGACCCGGGAGGGCAGGATCATGTCGGCGCGCTGCGGCAGCAGCTCCCGGCCGACCCGGTCGTAGTGGCGACGGATGGCGGACATCAGCAGCACCAGGACGGGTACCGCGATGACCACCAGGTAGGCGCCCTCGGTGAACTTGGTGAGCAGGACGACGCCCAGTACGACGCCGGTGAGAACTCCGCCGACGGCGTTGATGGTCTGTGAGCGGCGAGCCCGGCGGCGGGCGACGGGGTCGCGTTCGGCGGCCAGGGTCCGCTGCCAGTGGCGCACCATGCCGAACTGCGACAGAGTGAAGGCGGTGAAGACGCCCAGCACGTACAGGTGGATGAGCGCGTCGACGGAGGCCTTGTAGGCCAGCAGCAGCCCGGCCGCGGCCAGCGCCAGGGCAAGGATGCCGTTGCTGAAGGCGAGCCGGTCACCGCGGGTGTGCAGCTGGCGGGGCAGGTAGCGGCGCTGGGCCAGCAGCGCGCCGAGTTGGGGGAATCCGTTGAAGGCCGTGTTGGCCGCCAGGACGAGGATCAGCGCGGTGGCCGCCTGGATGGCGTAGAACGGGATCGAGCCGGCCCCGAAGACGGCGGCGGCGAGTTGGGCGATGACGGTGCGCTGCGGCGTGGCGGCGCAGTTGCCGGCGAAGCCGACGAGGTCGCAGGTGTTGTCGGCGTAGCGCACGTGCGCGCCGATGGCCAGCAGGGTGATGCCGCCGAACATGACGATCGCGATGACGCCGATGAGGCCGAGGGTGATCGACGCGTTGCGGCTGTTGGGTCGGCGGAAGGCCGGTACGCCGTTGGAGACGGCCTCGATGCCGGTCAGGGCGGTACAGCCGGAGGAGAACGCGCGCAGGGTGACGAACACCAGGGCGAGTCCGGCAAGGCCGGCGGCGTGGGGCGCGATCGTGTACCGCGCACTTTCGGCGACCGGCGGGTGCCCGTTCAGGTAACGCAGGGCGCCGACGACGATGGTGGCGACGATGCCGGCGATGAACGCGTAGGTGGGAACGGCGAAGGCCTTGCCGGACTCCTTGACCCCGCGCAGGTTCACCGAGGCCAGAACGAGGACGGTGGCCAGGGCGATCGGCACGCGGTACGGGTTGAGCGCCGGCGCGGCCGAGATGACGTTGTCGATGCCGGAGGCGACCGAGACCGCGACGGTGAGGGTGTAGTCGACCATGAGGGCGCCGGCGACGACCAGACCGGCGAGCGGGCCGAGGTTGCGCGAGGCCACCTCATATGAGCCGCCGCCGCCCGGGTAGGCGTGCACGACCTGCTGGTAAGAGATGGCGACGACGCCGAGCAGTACGACGACGCCCAGGGCGACCCAGGGGGTGAGGTAGAGCAGCGCGAGCCCACCGACGGCGAGGACCCGCAGAATCTCCTGGGTGGCGTAGGCGACGCTGGACAGCGCGTCGGAGGCGAAGATCGGCAGGGCCAGCCACTTGGGCAGCAGGGTGTGGCCGAGCCGGTCGCTGCGCACGGGACGGCCGACGATGAGGCGCTTGGTCAGCCCCGGCACGGAGGTCACGCCCGTCCGCCGGGGTCGCGACGGCCGGTCGGCGTGTACTCCCGACGACTCCTCGACGCGCGATCAGCGCCGGGCGCCGGGACGTCGTCGAGCAGCATGCGGAACGGATGCATGAGCCGACGTCGGCGCCAGGCCAGCCGGGCCTGGCCCAGCGACAGACCGAGGGCGGCCCCGCCGAACAGCGCGAGGGTGAACGGGTAGTCGATGGATGCGCTCCACACCAGGTTGCCGGTGTGGTTCTGCAGGAAGCCGTTGCCGAGCGCGAACGCGAGTGCGGCGCAGCCGAGGGCCGTCCGCGCGTCGACGGTGCGTTCGGCGACGACGGTGACCGCCACGGCGAGCAGCGCCAGTCTCGTGCCGGTCGTGTCGACCAGCCACGAGTCGAGGCAGATGAACGCCGTCAGGGTCAACGCGGCGGTAAAGAGGTTGATGGCCCACGCCGCG
The DNA here is from genome assembly GCF_049995355.1 of Dactylosporangium sp. McL0621. Taxonomy (NCBI): domain Bacteria; kingdom Bacillati; phylum Actinomycetota; class Actinomycetes; order Micromonosporales; family Micromonosporaceae; genus Dactylosporangium; species Dactylosporangium sp. McL0621. The sequence goes on along the minus strand of NZ_CP188259.1, from coordinate 4,398,717 downwards.
TCGTCGGGGGTGGTGTCGGGCGTGCTGGTGCTCACACGCCAAGCGCAACACCCCGGGCCCGCCACCCGGCGGTTCCTAACGCCGTCTTGACGGCGGCGGCCCGGATTTTGACACTTTCTTAATGCCGGTCTCGCGATCAGGGTTCGAAGCGGTACCCCATGCCCGGCTCGGTGACCAGGTGCCGGGGCCGGGCCGGGTCGGCCTCGAGCTTGCCGCGCAGCTGAGCCAGGTACACGCGTAGGTAGTTGACCTCGGTCTCGTACTGTGGCCCCCACACCTCGCGCAGGAGCTCACGGTGGGTGACGATCTTGCCGGCGTTACGCACGAGGACCTCCAGAAGGTGCCACTCGGTCGGAGTCAGGCGGACCGGCGCGCCGTCGCGCTGCACCCGCTTGGCCGCCAGATCGACGGTGAACGCGTCGGTGCGCACGACCGGCTCGTCGGCGTCGACGACGGGAGCGCCGCGGCGCAGCGCGGCCCGGACGCGGGCGAGCAGTTCGTCGATGCCGAACGGCTTGGTGACGTAGTCGTCGGCGCCGGCGTCCAGCGCGTTGACCTTGGCTTGTTCGGCATGCCGGGCGGACAGCACGACGATCGGGACGCCGGACCAGCCGCGGATGCCGGTGACGACGTCGATGCCGTCCAGGTCGGGCAGCCCGAGATCGACGATGACGAGGTCGGGGCGGTGCTGGCCGGCCATCGCGAGGCCGGAGCGGCCGTCGGGGGCCAGCAGCACCTTGTAGCCGCGGGCGGTGAGGTTGACCCGCAGCGCACGCAGCAGCTGCCGGTCGTCGTCGACGATCAGGACGGTGCTCAACTCACGCCTCGCCGGTGGCGGCGAGGGGCAGTTCGATGGTCATGGTCAGGCCTCCGCCCGGGGTGTCCGAGGGGTACAGCCGGCCGCCCATGGCGTCGGTGAAGCCGCGGGCGATGGCCAGCCCGAGACCGAGCCGCCCGTCGGCGGACTGGTCACCGAGGCGCTGGAACGGCGCGAAGATCCGCTCCCGCTCCTCGGCGGGAATGCCCGGGCCGTGGTCGACGACGGCGAGGCGCACGGTGTCGTCGTGGACGGCGGCGCGCAGCGCGATCCGGTCTTCGGCGCGCAGCGCGATCCGGTCTTCGCCGCCGATGGGGTCTTCGCCGCCGATCCGGTGTTCGCCGCCGATCCGCACCGCGTTGTCGACCAGGTTGGCGATCACCCGCTCCAGCAGGCCGGGATCGGCGCGGACCCACGGCAGGTCATCAGGGACGTCGACGGCGAGCCGGCCGGGGCCGACGCTCAGCGCCGCGCGGGCGACGATCTCGTCGAGCGCCACGGGGCGCGGCTGCGCGGACAGGACCCCGGCCTGCAGCCGCGACAGGGCAAGCAGGTTCTCGATCAGATCGTCGAGCCGGTCGGCGGACTCCACGACGGTGGCCACGAGCTCGGCCCGATCCCCCTCGGTGAACGTCACGTCCGGGCTGGCCAGGCTCGACGCCGCCGCCTTGATCGCGGCGAGCGGGGTGCGCAGGTCGTGCCCGACCGCCCGCAGGATCGCCGTGCGCAGCCGATCGACCTCGGCGAGCTGCTCGGCCCGGGCCGCCCGCACGGCGAGGCGCTGAGCTTCCAGGGTGCGGGCCGCGCCGGCGGCCAGGCGGGCCAGCAGCGCCCGGTCCTCCCCGATCGTCGCCGGGGACTCCGCGACCAGCAGCAACCGGTTGCCGGCGCCGACCCGCAGCGTCGGCGGCCCGGTGAACGCCGGCCCCGCGTGCGCGACCGGTTCATCGCCCTCCCACAACGCCAGGGCCGTGAACCCGAACGTGGCGCGCAGTCGCTCCAGCAGCCGCTGCAGCGACTGCTCCTCGACCGGCTCGGCGGTGATCCGGGCCAGCAGCCGGGCCTCAAGGCCGCTGCGCACCGCCGCGGCCCGCTGGGCGGCGGCCAGGTTGACCAGCACGCTGACCGTGACCGCGACCAGCACGTAGACGACCAGCGCGGTGACGTTCTCCCGGTGGGCGACGGTCAGGGTGTGGTACGGCGGCGTGAAGTACCAGTTGATCAAGGCGTCGCTGGCGACGGCGGCCGCGATCGCCGGCCATGTCCCCCCGACGACCGCGACGACCACGACCGCGACCAGGTACACCAGCACCGCGGAGGGCAGCGCGACACCGGCGCTGTCGCGCAGCCGCAGGCCGATGACGGTCACCACGCTGAGCATGACCGCAGCCGCGAGCAGGCCCCAGCCGGGCCGCGGCCGCCAGATGAACCCCGCCGACGGCCAGGTGGCGGCTTCGCGCAGACTCCCCTCCGCCAGCATCACGGTGCACTCCCTCCCCGGGCCGCCACGACCCCTGTCCACGATCCTACGAAGCGGCCCTCAACCCCCGACTGTTGCTTACCGTCCTCCTGGACGCGCCCACCGCGGAGCACGGTGGACGTTAAGAAGTCGTCAAGATCCGACCGCGGCCCGCTTCGGCCAGGCAAGGTGATTGGAGCAGCCCCCGCACCAGGCGGGGCGGAACTGCCGCATGGAACGTGGACGGAGCGTGTCGAAGCTGACCAGCACCAGGCAGGGCAGGCCCACCACTGCGGATCGCGCCGAATCCACGCCACGCCCGGCGCGCTGGGCCTCGACCCGCCGCGGCGCCGGGCTGGCATTGACGCTGGGCGCGCTGGGTGTGGTCTACGGCGACATCGGCACCAGCCCGCTGTATGCGATGCAGACCGTCTTCGCCCTCGACGGCGGCATCGTGCGCCCGACCGCGGCGGACGTCTACGGCGTGGTGTCGCTCGTGTTCTGGTCCATCACCCTCATCGTGTCGATCAAGTACGTGGTGTTCATCCTGCGCGCCGACAACGACGGCGAGGGCGGGGTGATGGCCCTGGCGGCCCTCGCCCGTGACGTACTGCACAGCGCCAAGGGGCGGCGCCTGACGGCGGTGATGACGCTCGGCGTTCTCGGCGCGGCCCTGTTCTACGGCGACAGTGTCATCACCCCCGCGATCTCGGTGCTGTCGGCGGTCGAGGGGCTGGAGGTCACCTCATCCGGGCTCGAGGTCGTAGTGCTGCCGGCCGCCGCGGTGATCCTGACCGTGCTGTTCGCCGGTCAGCGCTGGGGCACCGGGCGGGTCGGTGCCGTGTTCGGGCCCATCATGGTGATCTGGTTCGGCTGCCTCGGGCTGACCGGCGCCGTGGAGGTGCTGCGCCACCCCCGCATCCTCGCCGGGCTGTCGCCCAGCTATGCGGTCCTGTTCATCGTCGACCGGCCGTTCATCGCGTTCGTCGCCGCCGGAGCCGTGGTACTGGCGATCACCGGCGCGGAGGCGCTCTACGCCGACATGGGCCACTTCGGCCGCGCCCCGATCCGCCGGGCCTGGTTCGCCGTGGTCTTCCCCGCCCTGACCCTGAACTACCTCGCCCAGGCCGCGCTGATCCTGCGCGCCCCGGACAGCCGCAGCAACCCGTTCTTCCTGCTGCTGCCCGTCTGGGCCCGGCTGCCGATGGTCCTGCTCGCCACCGCCGCCACCGTGATCGCCTCCCAGGCGGTCATCTCCGGAGCGTTCTCCGTCTCCCGCGAGGCGATGCGCCTGGGCTTCCTGCCGCACCTGCGCATCCGGCAGACGTCACGGCGCGAGTACGGCCAGATCTATGTGCCCGGCGTCAACTGGGGCCTGTTCGTGGCGGTCCTGGTCGTCGTGTTCGCGTTCGGCTCGTCCACCCGGCTCGCCACCGCCTACGGCGTCGCGGTCACCGGCACGTTCCTGATCACCACCACCCTGTTCCTCGTCGTCGCCCGGGCCCGCTGGCGGTGGCCCAAGTGGCGGGTCGCCCTCATCGGGGTGGTGTTCGGCAGCATCGAACTGACCTACTTCGTCGCCAACCTCACCAAGGTGGCCCACGGCGGCTGGCTCACGCTGCTGCTCGGCGCGATCGTCTTCACCGCGATGGTCACCTGGCAGCGCGGCCGGCAGCTCGTCACCGCCCGCCGCGTCGAGCTCGAAGGCCCGCTGCCGGAGTTCATCGACCAGCTCCACGAGGCAAACGTGGTCCGCGTCCCGGGTACCGCGGTGTTCCCGCACCCGAACAAGGACACCACCCCGCTGGCGCTGCGGGCCAACGTCGCCCACAACCACGTCCTGCACGAACGCGTGGTGATCATTTCCGGGCGTACGGCGAACGTCCCGCACATCCCGTGGGACGAGCGACTGGTCATCGACGACCTCGGCGACCCCCACGACGGGATCATCCACATCGCGGCCACCTTCGGATTCCAGGACCCCACGGACTTCCCCGAGGTGCTGCGCCGCGCCGCCGGCCACCCCCTCGCCGAGGGCCTCGACCCCGAGCGGCCGTCCTGGTTCGTCTCGAAGATCACGCTGCGGCGCACCGCCCGGAAAGGGCTGGCCACCTGGCGCAAGCGGCTGTTCATCGCCCTGGCCCACAACGCCTCGAGCCAGGCCGAGTTCCTGCATCTGCCCGAGGAGCTCACCGTCATCCTCAGCACGGAGGTTCCCGTCTAGGCAGACCCTTCGGCCTCCAATGCGTGTCACGCCGCCAGCTTCCGGAGAGCCGGGAGCCGACGGCTCGCTCAAGACGTTAGCCAGCGGTCAGATCGGGTAGGGCGCATCGCCGCCTTCGTGCGCGGCTTGCCTGTTTGAGCGATCGTCCGTGGGAGTTCGGGTTGACCAGTAGTACCGAAGTGGGGCCTGAGGCGGTCGTGGTGCCGCCGCCCGCTCGTCGTCAAAGGCTGTGGTTGTGGCTGTCCGTCACTGCGGTGGTCACGGTCCTGGCCGCCGGCGGGTTCGTCGCGTTCATGCTCAGCCGCCCGGTGCCGGCGCCGCGGGTGGTGCAGACCGTTCCGCAGATGTACGCGATCCCCGGCGCCACGCCGGCGTTGCCGTGGCCACAGGCCGGGCAGGCCGCGCTCGAGGTCGCCGGGCTCGGCCGGCTTGGCGGCTCCGGCGGTTCGCGGCCCGTGCCGATCGCCAGTGTCGCCAAGGTGATGACCGCGTATGTCGTCCTGCGTGACCATCCACTGCGCGTGGACGAGGACGGCCCTACGCTGACCGTCACGGCCGCGGAGGCCGCCGCCTACCCGGCCCAGCTCGCCGGCGGGGAGTCGCTGATCCCGGTGGCGGCCGGCGAGGAATTCACCGAACGCCAAGCGCTCCAGGCCTTGCTGCTGCCCTCGGCCAACAACATCGCCCACATCCTCGCCCGCTGGGACGCCGGCAGCGATACCACGTTCGTGACCGAGATGAACCAGGCCGCGGCCAAGCTCGGGATGGCCGACACGCACTACACCGACCCGGCCGGGCTCGACCCGGCCACGGTCAGCACCGCCGCCGATCAGGTCACCCTCGCCCACGCCGCCATGCAACTGCCGGTGCTGGGCCAGATCGTGGCGATGCCGCAGGCCACACTCCCCGGAGTCGGCCCGGTCAAGAACGTCAACACCCAGCTCGGCAAGGACGGGATCGTCGGCATCAAGACCGGCTCCACCGATCAGGCCGGCGGCTGCCTGCTCTTCGCGGCCGAGATCACCGTCGAAGGGCAGCGGCTGAGGATCCTCGGCGCCGTGCTCGCACCCGGCCCGAACATGGCCGACGCGTTCGACGCCAGCCGCCACCTGATCCAGGCCGTCACCGGCCTGCTGCACAAGTACCAGGTGGTGCGGGCCGGCGAGGTCGTGGCGACCGTCCAGGGACTGAGGAACAGACGCACCGCACTCGCGGCGACCGGCGATGTGGACGTGCTCGGCTGGCCCGGCCTGACCTACCGGATCGAGACCCCGACGGCGGTACCGGGCCGGATCGCCGCGGGCGCCGGTGTCGGCACGCTCAAGCTCACCGCCTCGGACACGACCGTAACCGGCGCCCTGCGGGCCACCAACGCGCTCACATCACCCAGCCGGTGGGAGCGAATCGCCTACGGAAGGTGATGAACGCCGGAACGTCCCGGCGCAGGGATCCTCAGCGACCATCACGAACGAGACGAGCGAAGGATCAGGGACCGTCAGGCGGCGGACGTGCGGACCAGGGTGCGGATCTGGTGGAGCAGCACCGAGGTGGCGGCCAGGTCGCCCCGGGACTCGCCGAACTCGCCGATCGCGTTACTGGTGCGGGCGATCGACGCGGCGTTGCTCTGCTCCCACTCGTGGACCCGGGCCTCGGCGTCGTCGTCCGGCGCCGTCGCCTTGAGGACCTCCGCCGTCAGGGCGGCCAGCGCGGCGTAGAGGTCGTAGCGCAGCGCCATGCGGGCCAGCGTCTGCCAGCGGTCCTCGCGCGGCAGGTTGGAGATCCGCGACAGCAGGTCGTCGACGCGGAACCGGTCCGACAGCACGTAGTAGACCGCGGCGACCTCGCCGACCTCCCAGCCCGTCTGCAACGCGACCTCGACGATGTCGAGGAGACCGAAGCCGTACATGATCCGGGTTGTCGCGTCCGCGATCTCCGCCGGCAGGCCCAGCCCGCGCAGCATGGCCGCGTTGGCGTGCAGCGCGTCGCGCTCCTGCCCGCGGAACAGCGTCTCCAGCTGCGGCAGCAGGCGCGAGATGCCGGGGCCCAGCCGGGCGATCTCACCCGGGACGTCGATCGGCAACCGCCGGTTGGAGACCAGCCAGCGGACCGCCCGGTCGAGCAGCCGCCGGGTCTCCAGATAGACCGCCGTCTCCACCTCCGGCGGGACCTGGTTGTCGAGGGACTCGACGGCGCGGCGCAGCCCGCCCAGGCCGTACACCTCCTGGATCACCACGTAGGCCCGGAGGATGTCCGCGGCGCCGGCCCCCGTCTCCTCGGCGGCGCGGTAGAAGAACGACGTGCCGCCGCGGTTGACGGCCTGGTTGACCACCTGCGTGGTGACGATCTCCCGGCGGAGCGGGTGTTCGGCCATCGCCTCCACGAAGCGCTCCCGCAGCGGAGTCGGGAAGTAGTCGACGAGCACCTCGTTGGTCCAGTCCTCGTCGGGCAGGTTGGACTCGAGGATCCGGTGCTCGATGACGATCTTCACGTAGGACAGCAGGACCGCGAACTCGGGTGAGGTCAGGCCGACCCCCGCCTCGGCGCGCGCGTCGAGCTCCTCGTCGGTCGGCAGGTCCTCCAGCGCGCGGTCGAGCTGGCCGCGGCGCTCCAGGTCGGCGATGAGCCGCTTGTGGACCGGCAGCAGCGAGCGGGACTGCGCGCGGGCGTTGCCCAGGGCCGTGGCCTGGTCGTGGTTGTCCTTCAGGACCAGCTCGCCGACCTCGTCGGTCATCCCGGCGAGTAGCGGGTTGCGGTCCTTCGGGTCGAGCACGCCGTCGAGGACCGCGCGGTCGAGCAGGATCTTGATGTTGACCTCGCGGTCGGAGCAGTCGACGCCGGCGGAGTTGTCGATGAAGTCCGTCGAGATGCGGCCGCCGTTGAGCGCGTACTCGATCCGGCCCCGCTGGGTCAGGCCCAGGTTACCGCCCTCGCCGACGACTTTGGCCCGCAGCTCACGGCCGTTGACCCGGATGTGGTTGTTGGCCTTGTCGCCGACGTCGGCGTGGGACTCGCCGGTGGCCTTGACGTATGTGCCGATGCCGCCGTTCCAGAGCAGGTCGACGGGGGCCGACAGGATCGCGTGCATCAGCTCGTTGGGCGTGAGTGCAGTGACCGACGCCGGGATCCCCAACGCGGCCCTCGCCTCCGGCGAGATCGGGATCGACTTCGCCGCCCGCGAGTAGACACCGCCGCCGGCCGAGATCAGCGACTCGTCGTAGTCGTCCCAGGAGGACCGGGGCAGCGCGAAGAGCCGGGCCCTCTCCTCGAACGATGTCGCGGCGTCGGGACGGGGGTCGATGAAGATGCGCCGGTGGTCGAACGCGGCCACGAGCCGGATGTGCGGCGAGAGCAGCATCCCGTTGCCGAAGACGTCGCCGGACATGTCGCCGACGCCGACGACGGTGAACTCGGTCGTCCGGGTGTCGACGCCGAGCTCGCGGAAGTGCCGCTTCACGGACTCCCAAGCGCCCTTGGCGGTGATGCCCATCTTCTTGTGGTCGTACCCGGCCGACCCGCCGGAGGCGAAGGCGTCGCCGAGCCAGAAGCCGTACCGCATCGAGATCTCGTTGGCGATGTCGGAGAACGTCGCGGTGCCCTTGTCGGCGGCGACCACCAGGTAGGGGTCGTCGGGGTCGTGGCGCACCACCTCGGGCGGCGCGACGACCTTGCCGCCGTCGAGGTTGTCGGTGACGTCGAGCAGGGCCGGGATGAACAGCTGATAGCAGGCCACGGCCTCGTCGCGGTCGCCCGGCTTCTCCTTGAGGACGAACCCGCCCTTGGCGCCGGTCGGCACGATGACGGCGTTCTTCACCATCTGGGCCTTGACCAGGCCGAGGATCTCGGTGCGGAAGTCCTCGCGCCGGTCGGACCAGCGCAGCCCGCCGCGGGCCACGGAGCCGAAGCGCAGGTGTACGCCCTCGAAGCGGGGCGAGTAGACGAAGATCTCGAACCGCGGCCGGGGCGCCGGCAGATCGGGGATCGACTGCGGGTCGAGCTTGAAGGCCGTGTACGACTTCGGGCGCCCGGTCTCGCCGCGCTGGAAGAACGACGTGCGCAGGGTGGCCTGGATCAGGTGCAGGAAGGAGCGCAGGATGCGGTCCTGGTCGAGGCTGGTGACCGTGTCGAGGTCCTCGTTGATCGCCGCGACCATCTCCTTCGACCACTCCGACCGCGCCGTCTCGGACAGGTGCAGCCGCGGGTCGAAGCGAGCCGTGAACAGGTCCACGAGTTTCGCGGCGATCGCGGGATAGGCCAGGAGCGTCGTCTCCATGTAGTCCTGCGAGAACACCGTGCTGGCCTGGCGCAGGTACTTCGCATAGGCCCGCAGGATAACGACCTCGCGCCAGGTGAACCTGGCCTTGAGCACGAGGGTGTTGAAGTTGTCGACCTCGGCCTCACCGTGCCAGGTGGCGGAGAAGGCGTTCTCCAGGTTGGGGCGGACCTCGACGATCGCCCGCGAGTCTGGCGGCAGTTGCAGGCCGAAGTCGTAAAGGTAGATGGTGCCATCGGAGCGGACGATCTCGTAGGGCCGCTCGTCGGTGACCGTCACGCCGAGGGAGTGCAGCACCGGCAGGACGGCGGAGAGGATCATCGGCTCGCCGTAGCGGAACACCTTCAACCGGATGTCGCTTTCGGCCTGACGGCGCAGGTAGACGTGCATCACGAGCTGGCCCGGCTCGTCGAGCAGCTCCAGCTTGGCGACGTCCTTCACCGCTTCGTTCGGCGTGTGCTCGTCCTTGTACGTGTCCGAGAGCGCGGCGCCGTAGCGCTGGTGGAGTTGCTTGGCCTGGTGCTCGTCGTTGAGGTTGCGCTCCAGCACCAGGCGGAAGTCGTCGTCCCACAGCCGGGTGGCGTCGGCGAGGCGCTCGGTGAGACGGTCGACGTTGATGTGACCGGGCGGGTTGCCGGGCTCGGTGCGGACGATGAGGTGTACGCGGGCGAACTTCGACTCGCTCACCCGGACGGTGTAGTCGACCCCGATGCCGTTGAGCTCCGCCAGCAGGATCTGCTGGATGCGCAGCCGGTTGGCGCTGGTGAACCGGTCACGGGGCAGGTAGACCAGGCAGGAGATGAACCGGCCGTAACCGTCCCGGCGCAGGAACAGCCGCAGCTGGCGACGGCCGGCCAGACGCAGGACACCCATGACGGCCCGGTAAAGCTCGTCGGTGGTGGTCTGGAACAGCTCGTCGCGCGGGTACGTCTCCAGCGTCTCCAGCAGGTCCCGGCCGGAATGGCTGCGCGGCGACAGCCCGGAACGCTCGACCACCTCGGCGACCTTGCGCTTGACGACGGGGAGGTCGCGGACGCTGGTGCGGTACGCCGAGGAGGAGAACAGCCCGAGGAAGCGCCGCTCGCCGATCACGTTGCCGTCGGCGTCGAACATCTTGAAGCCGATGTAGTCCAGGTAGGCCGAGCGGTGCACGGTGGCCCGGGAGTTGGCCTTGGTGATGATCAGCAGCCGCTTCTCCAGCGCCTTGGCGTAGGCCTCCGCGGTCATCGAGCTCAGCACGAGCGGACGGGTCTGGTCGGACCGCAGGATGCCCAGGCCCGAGCCGAGCACCGCCTGCAGCAGCTCCTCCCCGTCGTCGCCCCTCGTCAACCGGTACTCCCGGTAGCCCAGGAACGTGAAGTGGTCGTCCACCAGCCAGCGCAGCAGCTCGACAGAGTCGGTGATGTCCTTGTCCGGCACCGGCAGCTGCGCGGAGCCGAGCTCGTCGGCCAGGGTGAGCGCCTGCGTGCGCATCCTGGGCCAGTCCTCGACCGCCTCGCGCACGTCGTTGAGCACCCGGGCCAGGTCGTCGCGCAGCCCCTCGACATCGGCCTCGTCCCGGACCCGGTCGACCTCAATGCGGATCCAACTCTCGACGATGTCACCCGGCGCGGCGTCCTCCGGCTCCAGGCCGACGCAGACCTCCTCCAGCGCGCCCAGCGGCGCCCGCCGCACGACGATTAGCGGGTGCACCAGCATGTTCACGTCAAGATTGCGCGCCGACAGCGCACTCGTGACGGAGTCGACAAGGAACGGCATCTCGTCGGTGACGATCTCCAGCGACGTGCCGCCGGCAACACTCATGCCCAGGCGCACCTTCAGCTCGCCGGGCACCCGCTGCTGGGTCAGCTCCAAATGCGACCGCGTGGCGGCAACCATGTTCGCCACCTCGCAGCCGGCGAGCTCCTCGTCCGGCACGAGGCGCCAGTAGCGCGCGACCAGCTCGGGGTCGGCGTCCTGGGCTGTCGCCGCGACCACCGCCTCCGCGACCAGACGCTCCGCATCGGGCACGTGCTGCATGGCTAACCCGTCGTCCTCGACCGCAGGTCGGCGGGGCTGTCGCTCACCCGGGTAGCCGCAGGCCGGTTCATCGGTTGTTCTCCCCTCACCCACGACGCTGTCGGTGGTCCATGGACAGCCTCAGTAGCACACCGATTACCCGGCCAAAGTCGGGGTAATCCGGGGTGACGGATCTGTACTCAAACATCTGTTCGAGATCGAAGGTAACTGTTTCACGAGAATGCGATGCGGCGCGGAGCCGCTGGCGGCAAGGAAATGTAGTTGACGTCCCTGGTGCCGAATTCCCGTCGCCACATCCCCGATGGCGTCCTGCGGTGTTCACGTGTTCGTAAGCGAGCCTGGTCGGGACAGCCGCGCACGATTCCCGAATCCGGGGAAACGTCGCCGCAGATAGGGCTCACCATGCCCGAGATGATCTTCCCGTTGGGCGAGGTCCTCGTCCTTGTCGAACACGCCGCGGCCGCCCCGGCCAACGCCGAGCCCGTCGCCGACGAGGCCCCCGGCCCGGCGCTGCTGCTGGTTGCCGAAGACGGCATCTATCTGCTGTCCAACGGCCTGCCACAGCTCGACGCCGCACCCGGACAGCCGCAGGTGTACGGCATGCGCGCCGTCTACGCCGAAGGTTGCGGCCCCGGCACCCCGGCCGCCGTCCGTACCGCCGCGATCGGCTTCGCCGGCGCGACCCTCACCGGAGTTCCCATCCCGCTGGCCGTCCTGTTCCGTCTGCGTGCCGCCACAGCCGACTACGACCTGTTCACCATCACGCTGTCCGCTACCCGCGCCACGATCTGCGCAGCGCGCCGCCGTCCCGGCGGCGCCGCGCACACCACGCCGGCCGACGGAGGCGGTTAGCCGGACAGACCTTTCGTGCGTCTCAGGTGCCGGGCCGTTCCTCGACGAAGACCCGCACGTCCCACTCGGACAGGTCGGTCGTCGTGCCGGCCGGGATCTCCTTGCCCGTGCGGGGCCCGCGGCTGCCTGCAGGCGTACGCCGGGCTGCCGGCCGTCCTGGGCGACCACCCGGCGCCGGCCGGCACCACGCCGGAGGCGGCGATCGCCGAGCGGGCCGACGCCGGCGACGTGGCCACGCTCGCCGCGCTGGACTCGGCGGGCACCGTGCTGCTGGGCGGCAGCCTCTCGCTCCTGTCCTCGTGGCTGACGGCTGGGCCCCGTTCACCCTGCGCCCGGCGCTGCTCGGGCCGGACGGCGCCGTGATCGGGGCCGCGCTGACCTCCGTCGACCACGTCCGGCCGACTGGCTGCTGCGGCCCGGCCGGTAGCCCGCTCAGCCGACGCGCTGCGCCCCGATGACCGCCAGCAGCTGGAGCTTCTCGTGGCTCTCGCTGCCGGGCACCGCCGTGTACACCAGCAGGGAGTGCGACTGGTCGGGGTCGACCAGGGCCTGGCAGCTCAGCTCGAGCAGGCCGACCTCGGGGTGGATGAAGCGTTTGACGTCGTTGTAGCGCACGCCGATCTCGTGCTCGTTCCACACGGCCCGGAACTCCTCGCTGTGCGCGAGCAGGAGCCGCTGGAGGTGGGCGGCGTACGAGTCGGGCCCGCGCAGCGTGACCCGCGCCCGCAGCCCGGCGGCGAAGACGCGCGAGTGCAGCGGGTGGTCGTCGGGGTGGTACAGCGCCCGGCAGGCCGGGTCGGTGAACCACCGATAGCCGATGCTGCGGGCCGGCCCGGTGTACCGCGTCAGGTCGCCGGTGAGCGCGACGCCCAGCGGGGTCTGCCGCAGCGTCTCCCCGACCTCGGTGACGACCTCGGCCGGGGTGTCGGCGAGCCGGTCGAGGATGCGCAGCAGGCCCGGGCTGATGTGCGCGCTCGTCGTCCCCCGCGCCGGGGGCCGGTGCCCGGCGAGGCGGAACAGGTGGTCCCGCTCGTCGAGCGACAGGTGCAGGCCCTGCGCGATCGAGGCGATCATCTGCTCGGACGGGTGCGGCCCGCGCTCCCGCTCCAGCCGGCTGTAGTAGTCGGCGGAGATGTGGCAGAGCGTGGCCACCTCCTCCCGGCGCAGCCCGGCGGTCCGGCGTCGCTGCCCCCGCGGCAGGCCCACGTCCTCGGGCTGCAGCGACTCGCGACGCCGGCGGAGGAACTCGGCCAGCCCGGCACGGTCGATCATGTGTCGGTTCTACCACCGCCGCCGGCGCGCAGCCTGGGATTGACAGGCCGTGGATGCCGCCGCGGATCGGGTCCACCGTGGTGGCATGACACGCCAACGACCGGACATCACCGTTCCCGACCTCACCGGCAAGCTCGCCGTCGTGACCGGCGCCAGCGACGGCGTCGGGCTCGGCCTGGCCGCCCGGCTCGCCGCCGCCGGCGCCGAGGTCCTCATGCCGGTGCGCAACCGCCGGAAGGGCGAGGCCGCGGTGGCGCAAATCCGGCAGCGGTACCCGAACGCCGCCCTCTCGCTCCGCGAACTCGACCTGTCGTCGTTGCGCTCGGTCGCCGCGCTCGGCACCGCGCTGCGCGACGAGGGCCGCCCGATCCACATCCTCGTCAACAACGCCGGCGTGATGACCCCGCCGGACCGGCAGACCACCGCCGACGGGTTCGAGCTGCAGTTCGGCACCAACCACCTGGGCCACTTCGCCCTCGTCGGCCACCTGCTGCCCCTGCTGCGCGCCGGACGCGCCCGCGTGACGTCCCAGATCAGCATCGCCGCCAACCAGAACGCCATCAACTGGGACGACCTCAACTGGGAGCGGTCCTACGACGGGATGCGCGCGTACAGCCAGTCGAAGATCGCCTTCGGCCTGTTCGGGCTCGAGCTCGACCGGCGCAGCCGGGCCGGCGACTGGGGCATCACCAGCAACCTCGCGCACCCCGGCGTCGCCGCCACCAGCCTCCTGCAGGCCCGGCCCGAGGTCGGACGGGCCCGGCCCACCGCCGGCGGCCGCCTCATCCGCGCCCTCGGCCGCCGCGGCATCCTCTTCGGTACTGTCGACACCGCGCTCCTGCCGGCCTTGTACGCGGCCACGTCCCCGGACGCCCGCGGCGGCCGCCTCTACGGCCCCGGCGGCTTCCAGCACATCTCCGGCGCCCCGGCCGAGCAGGAGCTCTACTCCCGCCTGCGCGGCGAGGACGAGGCCGGCCGCGTCTGGCGCGCCTCCGAGCAGCTCACGCAGCCGATCGCGGCCTGAAACCCTCAGTACCGGAACCGCTGGACGGTGCGGCGGAGGTCCCCGGACAGCTCGGCAAGGGTGGCGACGGAGCCGTGACTCGCGTCGACCGTCGCCTTGCCGGCGCTGGCGGCGTCCGCGATCGCGGTGACGTTGACGGCGATCTCGGCGGCGCTGGCCGCCGTGTCGTCGACGTTGCGCTGCATCTCGGCGGTCGTCGCGGACCGTGCCGCGGCGATCCCGGTCCACGACACGACCCCGGTGCCCACGACGGCCACCGCGACCGGAAGCAGGATCTTGGTTCGCAAGCGTCGGTCCCGCAACCATTTCGCCATTGGTACCTTCCCACGCCGGAATGGCTGCCCACGATCAGTAGGCAGCCATTCCCATCGGCGGTGCGGTCGCGGATCTGCGACAACACGGTCACCGCGACCACCACCCTGGTCGTTCAGCCCCAGGCGGTCGCCGACCACCCGTCGCTGGACCAGGTGCGACCCGACCAGGTGCCGGCCGACCACGTCCGGCCCGACCAGGTGCGCCCGGACCAGGCGGGGTCGCTCCAGCCGGCGGCGGCGCTGCCGGCCCACGGGGCCGCGGTCCAGGTGCCCGCCGCCCGCGTCCGGGCCGCCCACGAGGTGCCGGTCCAGTCGTCGCCGGCGAGGCGGTAGCCCAGCCACAGGCCACCGCTCCAGGCCGGCGTGGTCGACTTCGCCCACTGCGAGGTGCTGAAGCTGCCCCAGATCGTCCTCTCGCCGGTGAGCTTCACGCCGTCGAGGGTCAGGCTCGCGGTACCGCGGGCGCCCTGCAGCGACCCGATCCCGCTGGACAGCTGCACCGTCGGCGCGGCGACGGCGGTACCGGTGCGGGCGAGCGCGCCGTTGACGTTGAGCGCCGCCAGGCCGAGCGTCTTCTCGGTACCGGTGGTCAGCCCGGTGCCGCCCTTGACCAGCCAGTCCTTGGCCTGGTCGGGGGTGGCGGCGGGCTTGGCCTGCAGCAGCAGCGCCGCGGCGGCGCTGACCACGGCGGTGGCCTGGGACGTTCCGCTGCCCTTGAACAGGGTGGTGCCGACCCGCGCGTCCGGGTACAGGTTGTCGACGTTCGAGCCGGGGTCGCGCAGCGACGCGATGGACGTGCCCGGAGCGAGCAGGTCGACCTGTCCGGTGGTGCCGGTGGCGAGGTTGGTGAACGGGGCGAGGGTGTCGTCGGCGGTGGTCGCGGTGCCGTTGGTGGCGGTCGCGCCGACGGCGAGGATCGAGTCGTCCAGCGCCGGGTTGGTCAGCGCGCCGGCCGCGTTGCCGTTGTTGCCCGCGGCCGCGACGACCACGATGCCGGCCTTCCACGCCTTCTGCACCGCGAACAGCAGCGGGTCGGTCCACGTCTGGGTGCTGCCGCCCGAGCCGTAGGACAGGTTCAGCACCCGGATCGGGTTCGCCGGGTCGTCGCCCTTGTGCTGCACCACCCAGTCGATCGCCGCGATCATCTGCGACACGTCGACCGCGCCGGTCGCGGTCCCGATCTTCACCGAGGTGAGCTTCACGTCCGGCGCGATGCCCTTGCTGCCGGAGGTCGTGTCGTTGCCGACGATGATGCCGGCCATGTGCGTGCCGTGCCCGTACGTGTCGAGGTAGCGCAGATTCGCCGCCTGCGACTCGAACGACAGGTCCGGCCCGTTGGCGATCTGGGCCGCCGGCAGCCCGGGCACGGCCGCGACACCGGTGTCGATGAGCGCGACGCCGACCCCCTTGCCGGTCAGGCCCGCCGCTGTGCCGGTGTCCGCGCCGATGCTCGAGCGGACCTGGGCCAGCGTCGTCGCCGATGTCGCGGTACCCGCCGGCGACACGACCGCGCCCGCCGTACCGCCGGTGCCGGCAAGCGCGGCGGGCACGGCGAGCGCGCCGGCCACGACCGCCCGCAGTCTCTTAGCTCTGGTCACGAATGGTGCTCCGTCCCTGGAACAACTGGATCAACAAACCAACCGTGACCCCTCGCCGCCCGCCCGTCACCGTCCGCGACGCGAAACCGTCCGGTCACCCGACACGAACCATCCGGGTGGTGTCCGCCGTCCGGGCAGGCGCTGACCGGCCCGCAACCGGCCGGCACCCGGTCCTCCTGTTACCACGGACATTTCGCGGGTTCGGCGGTCAACCAGGGTGACCGTGCCGAGCGGTTCTCCCGCTGTGTTGCAGGCACGGCCCGGGAGGTGCAACGGGGCCGCGTCACGGCCGTCGGGTGCCCGCGGTCACCCGCAAGGCGGCCTCGCTGAACGCCGCACCGGCGTCGACCGTGTTCATCCGGCCGGCGATCACCTCGGCCCCGGCGGCGTGGCCGAGGGCGATGATCGCGCTCACCTGCCACTGCACCGGCGGCCCGGCCTGGAACTCACCGCTGCAGCGCCCGCGGTCCAGGATTCGCCGCAGCGAATCCATGATCGGTACGTGTCGCTCGTAGTCGCCGGCGTCGCTGGCGGCCGCGATGACGCTGGTCAGCAGGATCGGGTACCGGTGGATGAGTTGCCAGCTGCGGGTAAGCCACGCGCCCAGGGCGTCTGTAGCCGCGCCGGCGTCGACGTCCACCGACTGGAGCTCCGCGACGGTCTCGGCGGTGAGCCGGTCGACAATGGCGGCGATCAGCGCATGCCGGGCGGGGTAATGGGCGTAAACGGTCTGCCGCGCCACCCCGGCGGCCGCGGCGATGTCATCCATGCTCGCCTCGGGCTGGCGTCCGAGCAGCTCGATGGCGGCGTCGAGAACCTTGGCCTGGCTACGTTCCGCGTCGGCACGTCGGCGGCGCCGGGCCGGTTTCTCTGACACGGTTGTCAAGGATAACGGATGCCGTTATGTTGGACGCAGTTGTCAGAGTTATGAACGGGGAGGTCCGGATGGATCTGGTGGAGTACCTGACGCGGTACCCGCAGGACGTCACGCTCGGCGACGAGGCGCCGGAGACGGTGTTCGACCGCTACCATGCGCCGGAAGTCGTGGTGCGCAGCGACGGCATCGACCTGGATCGTGAGCGACTACTGCAGCACGTGCGGCCCGCGCGTAAACGCGTCTCCAGCGTCCACACCGAGGTCCGCGACGCGCTGAACGCGGGCAAACGGATCGCCGCCCGGTACACGCTGACGGCCGTCATGCGCAAAGGGCAAACGGTGACGACGGAGATCTTCATGTTCGGCGAGCTGGCCGACGACGGCCGGCTGCTACGCGTCGAGCAGGTCACGCGGACGGCCCAACCTGCCGGCGCAGCAGATCAATCCGGCCGTCCGGCAGAAGGTATCCAGTAGGCGGGGAGGTCGACGTCCGCCTGCAGACAGTCGAGCGCCGGCGGAGCGCAGCAGGTTGGTGAAGTCGCGCAGGACTCCGAAGAGGCGTGAATCCTGCAGCCGGGCACGCAGGTCCCACGGCGCGATGTCGACCGCGGACAGGGCCATCGAACCGGTCGCCTCGTTGCCGGCCAGTTACGCGGCCGGTTCGGTCGCGGCGACGCTCACTGCTGTGGGCGCCGTCGGGTCCGGGACCACCACATCGCGGCGCCGGCGCCGAGGACGACGACGGCGAACGCGGCAACGACAGCGCCGACCCCCAGCCCGGCGATCGTGCCGGAGAGCCGGGCCTGGACCGCGAGGCCAGCGCCGACAACGGGGTCGCTCACCGATCCGCCGCGCAGAATCCGCAGTTCGTACCAGCCGTAGTAGGCGACATAGGCACCGGCGACGGCCACCAATCCCCCGCCGGCCCGCGAGATCACCGGGGCGAGCCGGCGCATCCGGCCGATCGCCGACACGCGTGCCAGCGCCAGCGCCAGCGCCGCGGTGCCGACAACCATCCCCATGCCCGCGGCGTAGCCCAGGAACAACAGCACGCCCGCCGGGACGGAGCCGGCGCGGAAGCTCGACACCACTATCGCCAGGAACGGCCCCACCGTACAGCCGAGGGACGCGAGCGCGTACCCGGCGCCGAAGACGATCATCGACGGCACGGTACGGGTCACCGCCGGACCCCGGACCGCCAGCCACCTGATACCCGGCACGTGCCGCCCGGCGATCATCCAAGCGCCGAGACCGGCCAGCGCCAGCCCGAGCACGATCGTGAACCAGGGCAGGCGCGCCTGCACCAGTCCGGCCACCGGGGTAAGCGCGAGGCCGAACAGCGCGAACACCGCCACGAACCCCGTGACGATGGCCGCCGTGCTGGCCAGCGCCCGGGCCACGGCGTCCGTTCGCGAGCGGTGCTCGTCCCCGGCGACGAGCACCGTCAGATACACCGGCAGGAGCGCGAACCCGCACGGGTTCAGCGCCGCGAGGGTTCCCGCGGCCACGGCGAGCGCGAAAGGCACGTCGTCCATGTCAGCCGCCGACGGTCGGCGAGCGGGCCCCGGCCGGCATCACCGGCCCTCCAACAGGGCCGCGACCTTGTCCGGTATCGCGTCGGCGGCCAACGGCCCGTGGCCGGTGACCCGGCCGGAGGCGTCGACGAGGACGAACGTGCTCTGTTCGGTGATCCCGAAGTGCTTCCACACCACGCCGGGCTCGTCGGCGAGATGGGTGATCGATCCGACCTTCGCCAGCTGGACGAACTCCGGCATCGCCTGGGTCTTGTCGAGCCCGGCGACGCCGATGAAGTTGACCCGGTCGCCGAATCGTTCGGCGGCGGCCCGTACCCCCGGCGCCTGCTGCAGGCACACCGGGCACCACGGCGCCCAGAACCACAGCACCGCCGGCTTACCCGCCAGCGAGTGCCCGTCGAAGGCCTTGCCGTCGAGCGTGGTGCCGGTGAAATCCAGCGGCGAACCGCCCGGGCTCGACGCCCGGGCGGAGGCCCCGGCATCGATGTGGCCGCTGCCGGCGTCGCAGCCGCCCACCAGCAACACCACGAGGACGAGCAGCCGACTCAGTCCACGCCCCACCATCGCCACTCCATCCGTCGCGGTCGACAGACGATACGCCCGATCGCCGGTCATCGACCCTTACAGGATGGTGAAGGCTCACCGGGCGGCGTCCGTGGCCGGCTCGATCTCGGCATAGCGGCGGGGTCGTAGAGCCGCCGGCCGAGCCCTCGGGCACCGCCCTGAGCCGGATCGGCCGTGCCTGCTACATGAAGCCCATCTGGCGTTCGAACGCCGCCGGGTCCTCGCACCACGCCCGGTGGCCCTGCTGCGCCATCGGGTCGGGGTAGATGTACTCGTCCCCCGCCTCGACCCCGTCGAGGATCGCCGCGGCGACGTCGGCCGGGCTGGTCTTCGGGATCGGGAAGTCCCGGATCATGTCGGTGTCGACGGCCCCCGGGAAGACCCCGTGCACCGTGATCTTCCGGTCGACGAGCTGCGCGCGCAGCGCCTGGGTCGCCGACGCCGACGCGGCCTTCGACGCGGCGTAGCCGCCCATCGCCGGCACCGATCCGAGCACGACCAGGCTGAGCACGTTGACGATCGCGCCGCCGCCGTTGCCCTCCAGCACCGGCACGAACGCCCGGGTCAACGCGAGCGGGCCGACGAAGTTCGTCCGCAGGTCCACGTCGATCGCGGCGAGGTCGCCGGCCAGCGGGTCGGCGAAGTTCAGCGAACCGCCGTTGTTGATCAGCAGGGTGGCGTCGCCGGCCACCGAAGCCGCCCCCGCGACCTGCTCGAGGTCGGTCAGGTCCAGCTGGACCGGGACCACACGCCGGTCGGTACCGGCCAGATCCGCCACGGTCTCCACCCGGCGGGCGGCCGCGTAGACCTTCTCCGCGCCCCCGGCGAGCAGCGCCGTGACGAGCGCGCGGCCGAGGCCCCGGTTCGCCCCGGTCACGAGCGCGATAGTGCCATTGACCTGCATTCGGGTCTCCCGTTTCGATGAGTGTTCGCGTCCGGGAACCACCATTGCCCGGTCGGCGGTCGGCGCCCATTGCCCTGTTCGACCCTGGTCGCGCCCGAAGGTAGGTCTGGCAGAACCAGGCGGCCGCGATTCCGGCCCGGCCATACTTGGCGACATGGACCGACGATCGGAGCTGGCCGAGTTCCTCCGCTCGCGCCGCGCCCGGATCGACCCGGTGACCGCCGGCGTCCCGCCGTACCACGGCCGCCGGCGTGTCAGCGGGCTCCGGCGCGAGGAGGTCGCCCAGCTCGCCGGCGTCAGCGTCGACTACTACGTGCGCCTCGAGCAGGGCCGCGCCACAAACGTCTCCGAGGCGGTCCTCGACGCGGTCGCCCGCGCGCTGGGCCTCGACGCCGAGGAGCGCGCGCACCTGCGCCGGCTGCTCCGGCCGGCCCGCGGCGTGAGACGTCCGCCTCAGCGGGTCCGTCCCCAGGTACAACATCTGCTGGAGGCCATGACCGACGCCGCCGCGTACATCGTCGGCCGCCGCACCGACGTGCTCGCCTGGAACCGGCTCGGCGCCGCCCTGATCGCCGGCCTCGACACCGCGCCGCCCCGGCAGCGCAACTTCGCCCGGCTCATGTTCGGCGACGAGCCCTCCGCGCGGGCGCTGTTCGCCGACTGGCCGGCCAAGGCCCGCGACCTGGTCTCGTTCCTGCACGTCGACGCCGGCCGCCACCCGGACGACCCGGCCCTGGCCGAACTGATCGGCGACCTGTCCCGGCACAGCGAGCTGTTCCGGCGGCTCTGGGCGGAGCACCCGGTCCACGACAAGGGCCACACCACCGCCACGCTCCGGCACCCGCTGGTCGGCACGGTCGAGCTGGCGTACGAGGCGCTGCGGCTGCCCGACGACCCGGAGCAGATGCTCGTCACCTACAGCGCCCCACCGGAGTCCGACGCCGCCGCCGCGCTGCGCCTGCTCGCCTCCTGGCACGCCACCCCGCCGGCGAAGCGCACCTGATCCCCCGTGCCGCGCCTCCCGAATGGGACCGCAACGTTGTGAGCGCCACCCGGGCGTGCTCGGCTCGCCCGAGGGCCGGCCGCGACTCCACACCCGCCCGTAGGGCCTCGACACCTGATCCCACTGGGCGATTTGACGAGCCCCACCTGAAAGTTTCCCGGCGCGCTGAGACCCCGGACATCCGTCGCGAACTATTCGTTATGCCGACACCGAAGGAGGCACCTACCTATCGACCGAACTCCACACCCCCTCGGGAGGATCCCCGTGCAACCACCAGAACCGGCGCGGCGACGCCGGCTCGCCGTCCGCATCGGCGGCGCCGTCGCGGCGATGCTGGCCGTACCCGCCGCGGTGCTCGCCCTGTCGGCGTGGCCCTCGGAAGCCGCGAGCACCCCCGCGGCCGGGGGCGTGTACACGCTGGCCAGCGGGGCCAGCGGCAAGTGCGTCGACGTCGCCGGCGCGTCCACGTCCAACAGCGCGCTGCTCGTGCAGATCGCCTGCAACAGCGCGGCCACCGACCAGCAGTTCTCGGTGATCACGCAGGGCAGCGCGTTCAACCTGGTGAACACCAACAGCGGTAAGTGCGTCGACGTGCCGTCCGCGAGCACCACGTCCGGGACGCAGCTGTGGCAGTACACCTGCGGGGTCAGCACCAATCAGCAGTGGACCTTCACCGCGTCCGGGGCCGCCGCCGGGAAGTTCGTCTTGAAGAGCGTCTCGTCCGGGCTCTGCCTGAGCGACAAGGACGGCTCCACGGCCGGGAACAACCCGATCGTGCAGGAGACCTGCTCGGACATCGCGCGCATGCAGTGGTCGTTCAACTACGTCTCCGGCGCGACCACCGGGCCGCCCCCGACGACCGGTGGCGGCGGCACGCCCACGGTCGCGGCGGACGGCAGCGGGAAGTACAAGACGGTGCAGGCGGCCATCAACGCGGTACCGGCGAACAACACCAGCCGGGTCACCATCACCATCAAGGCGGGCACGTACCGGGAGATCGTCACCATCCCGGCCAACAAGCCCTACATCACCCTGCAGGGCCTCGGCTCCGCACCGGCCAGCACCGTCATCGTGTTCAACCACTGGGCCGGGGGCGGCTTCCCCGGGGGCAGCGCCACGATGTTCGTCAACGGTCACGACAGCGTGCTGACGAACCTGACGGTCAGCAACGACTTCGACGAGAGCACGCAGACCAGCGGCCAGCAGGCGGTGGCGCTGCAGCTGGACGCCGACCGCTCGATCCTGCGCAACGTGCGGCTGCTCGGTGACCAGGACACGTTCCAGATCAACGACAATGCCCGGCTGTACGTGGTGAGCTCCTACATCGAGGGCACCGTGGACTTCATCTACAGCGGCGGCACCGCGGTCTTCAACGCCTGCTCGATCTTCGAGAAGCGCAGCACCGGCGGACCGATCACGGCCGCCAGCACGGACCCGGGCAAGATGTACGGGTTCCTGTTCTACAAGTCGACGATCACCGGCGCCTCGAACAACGTCACGCAGCTGGGCCGGCCCTGGCGGCAGGGCGCCCAGGTGCTGTACCGGGAGTCGAGCCTCAGCGCCACCATCAAGCTCGCCCAGCCCTGGAACGACATGGGCGACGCGACGTGGAAGAAGGCCCGGTTCTTCGAGTACAAGAACACCGGGGCCGGGGCCACCGTCAACGGCAACCGGCCCCAGATGAGCGACTCGCAGGCCGCGAGCTACACCCCGCAGAAGTACCTGGCCGGCTCCGACGGCTGGAACCCGATCTGACGCACTGAGGTTCGCGCCCGCCGGTCGGGAGGCCGGCGGGCGCGGGGCTCAGGGATCGAACCGCAGGGGGTCGTCGTCCACCCGGCCGCGGAACAGCGGACGGTCCTCGGCGTAGTGCTGGCGCAGCCGCCACGGTGCCCGGTCAGCCCGGGCGGCGGCGGGTCAGGGCCAGGCCGGCCACCAGCAGCGCCGCGAACACGACCGACACCGCCGTCATCCCCGCGGCGTCGAGGCCGCCGGCCAGCCACTGCTGGACGGTGCCGGCCGCGCGCACGACCGGGTCCCGCAGCGCGCGCGGGCCGTCGCTCGCGAGCCGGAGCTCGTACCAGCCGTAGTAGGTGACGTACGCGCCGGCGAGCAGGGTCAGGACGCCGGCGGCGCGGGCGAGCGCCGGACCGGACCGGCGGACCCGGGTGAGCAGCGACGTGCGCAGCAGCGCCACGGCCAGGGCGGCGGCGCCGACGACCAGACCCATGCCCGCGGCGTACGCCAGGAAGAGCGCGATCCCGCCGAGCGCCGACGACGCCTGCAGGCTCGACCCGACGATGGCCAGGAACGGGCCGATCGTGCAGCTCAGCGACGCGAGGGCGTACGCGGCGCCGAAGAGCACCATCGACGGTAGCGTTCGGGTCAGCGTGGGCGCCCGCGCCGGGCGCCAGGGCAGCGCGGGCGGGCGCCGGCCGGCCGCGAGCCAGCCGCCGAGCCCCACGAGCACCAGCCCGAGGCCCATCGTGAACCAGGGCAGCCGCGCCGGCAGCCAGGCGACCGTCGAGGCGAGGACCACGCCGACCAGCCCGAAGACGCCGGCGAACCCGGCGGTCAGGCCTAGCGTCGCCAGCAGCGCCCGGCCGATCGCCCGGCGCCGGCCCGCGTCGTCGTCCACGACCAGCAGCGAGAGGTACGCCGGCAACAGCGCGAAACCGCAGGGGTTGACCGCGGCGAGCGCACCGGCCGCAAGCGCCAGGACCAGCATGCTCAATGCTCGTCCAGGTAGGCGACCCACTTACCGAGCGTGACCGTGTCCTGGTACCCGTTCTGCATCACCTTGCCGGACCGGTCGATCATCACGAAGACGCTCTGCTCCTTGATCCCGAACTTCCGCCAGACCACGCCGGCCTGGTCGTTGAGGTGTGTGACGTTGCCGACCTCGCCCTGCGCGACGAACTCGTTCATCGCATTCGTGCTCTGGTCGAGCCCGGCGACGCCGATCATGGCGACCTTGCCGTCGTACTGCTTGGCCAGGTCGCCGACCGTCGACGCCTGCCCGAGGCACACCGCGCACCAGGGTGCCCAGAACCACAGCACGACCGGGCCGCCGGCGAACTTCGCCGCGTCGAACGCCTTGCCGTCGAGCGTGGTACCCGTGAATTTGAGCGAGTCGGGAACGACCGCGGGTACGACCGGCTGGGCCCGCGAAGCCGACACAGCGGGCAAAGCGGACGCCGTGGCCGGCGCGGCGGCCGCCGGCACGGCCGGCCCGGCAACGCCGCCACAGCCGGCGGGCAACAGCGCCAGCAGGGCGAGGAACGGAACCATCATTCGCCTGACCCGCATGCGAGCCCCCTTCGATGAGCCTCCACGGACTCGTACGGAGCACCGCTCGCGAGGGTTCAGCACCGTACGATTGCGGATCTTCGGATGAATTCGAGGCGAATGACGGGTGTCTGGAAACGCCGCCCACGTGATCGAATACGGCGGTCGGAGACGTTGAGGCAACGGGGGATCAGATCTTGAACAGGCGTGCACTGTTCCGACGCGGCCTACTGCTGGGCGCCGGCGCTGCCCTCGGGGCGTCCGCCGTGACGGTCCCGCAGGTGTGGCCCCGGCGTCACCTACCGTTGGACGGCGGCTACGCACCGGCCGCCGACCGCGCCGAGTACGACGTCCACGGGCGCGTGTCGGTAACCTGGCACGTGGAGACGACCGAACCGGTGGTCGCGTTCACGTTCGACGACGGCCCGGGCCCGAAGTGGACCTCCGAGGTGCTCGACACGCTCGAACACTTCCAGGTGCCGGCGACCTTCTTCCTGGTCGGCCAGAACGTCGCGGCCCACGGCGACCTGCTGCGCGGCCGGCTCGACCGGCACGAGGTCGGCAACCACACCTGGTCGCACCCGGACCTGGCGACGATGGACGCCCCGGCGATCGGCAAGGAGCTGACCCGCGCCCACGACACCATCCGGGCCGCGACCGGCCGCGAGCCGAAGCTCCTCCGCCCGCCGTACGGCCACCTCGGCGGCTCGACCCTCATGGGCGCCGACCAGGCGGGCTACGACGTGGTGCTCTGGTCGACGAAGATGAACGAGGACCTGTACGTGAAGAACCCGCCCGGGCAGGCGCAGGACATCATCGAGCACGCCCGGCCCGGCCAGATCATCCTGGCCCACGACGTCGGCTCGGCCAACCGGCACGTGGCGCTCAGTCAGCTCGGCGCCATGTTCACGGGGCTGCGCCAGCGGGGCTACCGGTTCGTCACCGTGTCCGAGCTGATGGCCCTCAGCCAGCCGACCCCGCCGAAGGGCTGACCGGGCGGTCGAGGACCTACGGCAGGCGGTGGCCGCTGAACGACGCGATCGGGGCGGTGTCCCGATCGATGCCGCGCAAGAGCCTGAGGTGGTCGCCGTACCAGCTGTCGTCACCGTCGAGCACCGGGACGGCGAACCGCAGCCGGTCGCCCTCCGGCGCGAACGCCAGGGCCTCCGGCTGGTACAGCCCGTTCCCGGCCCGGACGGACAGCCCGGCGAAGAACGCGCGGACGGCGGCCTCCACGCCTTCCCGGGCCGCGGCCGGCAGCGGCGCCTCGAACACGATGAGGTGCCACTGGAGGTACCGCGGCTGCTCCCGCTCACGCCGCAGCGTCGCGGCGACGTCCACCGCGGCGACGCCCGGCCAGGCGGCCACCGCGGTGGGACCGGACCGGGCGTCGACGATCGCGCGTACGACCGGCCGCCCGAGGGCGTGCGCGACCGCCAGGTACTTGTGCGCGCGCACGACCACGAGCATGCCGCCGCGCACCGTCGCGTGCACGGGCGGAATGGTCCCGGCGACGCGGTAGTGGTCGATCAGATGATCCAGCACGTAGGTCCGGTCGCGGTCCGGATGCCGCGCCTCGTCCACGACCACGCGCTCAATCGGCACGTCGAACACTTCGAACTCGATATCGCACCTCCCTCGCGGCAGTCACTTGGGGCGGCCGGCGGAGCAGAGCGGGCAGGTTTCGGCCGGGCCGCCGAGGCGTTGCCTGTGGTGCAGTACCGCCTCCGTCCCGTCCGGGGCGATGACCTCGACGTGCGCGGCGCCGGGATGGTCGACGTACCACCAGCGCTCCTGCTGCCCGTAGTACGAGAACCCGCCCGGGCCCTCCGGGGCGGCCAGGATGCGGGTGCCGTCCGCCTTCACGACGACGATCGTCCAGCCGTCGGCGGTCCCGCCCGGGGGCAGGACCACGTGCAGGTCGGCGTCGAGGTCGTGCCTGAACTGCAGGTCGTCCGGGGTCGTCATCAGTCGTCCGCCCAGTTCAGGCCCAGTCCGAAGGCGTCGAGCCGGTAGCCGTTGTGGGAGCCGGCGCGGTAGCGCAGCTCGTCCGGGCCGATCAGGTTCCACGAGTGGATCTCGGCCAGGGCCAGCTCGGCGATGTGCAGGCCGTCCTGGGCCGTGGGGTTGAGGATCTGGACGCCGGCCTGTTCTTCGCCGCGCTCGCTCGCGCGGCGCCAGTCGTTGCGCGTCTCGATCACCGCCAGGCGGTCGCCCTGCTGGGTGCCGAAGTGGCCCTGCACGTACTCGTCGCGGCCGTCGGCCGGCTCGATGACCCAGGTGACCTCCCAGGCGTACCCGTCCAGCACGGGCAGGTCGACGGGCAGCGTGGCGAGCAGCTCCGACAGGTTGCGCTCGAACTCGCTCCAGTCCTCGGCCGGGCGGTGCGCGTACGTCATCATCCCGAGCAGCGTCCCGTGGGCGGGGTTGGGGTGCGGCGCCGTGGAGCGCCAGCTGTAGAACGGCGCCCAGTGCTCGGCGTACTCCCCGTTCTGCCGGTCGTCGCTCTCGGTGCCCTCGCGCGGCATGACCGTCAGTGCCAGGCGCGAGCGCGGGTAGGCGGCGACCCGGGCCGGCTCGGCCCCGCTGAGCTCCACGATCGTCTGCGGCAGCCGCCAGCGCGCCCAGGGGCCGGGGCCGCCGACCAGGCCGGGGTCGCCGAGGACCGCTACGACGTCGGCGAGCGCGGCCCGGTACGCGTCCGCGTGCTCCTCCGCCGCCACCTCCCGGCGCACCTCCAGCGACGTGTACTCGCCGAAGTACCCGCGGTCGTCCCACGATCTCCGGCGGTCGGCGCGCACCTGGTACGGCCCGTCGGTCTCGACCAGCGTCGTGCGCCACTTGTCGTCGGCGCCGAGCCACCAGCCCAGCCCGGTCGCCACGCGGTCGACGTCGTCGCGGCCCCAGGCGCCGAGGTCCGCCTGCAGCAGGGCGCTCAGTTGCTCCGTCGGTATCACACCGCAATCTTGGCAGCCGCCGGTCACGGGATGTTCACACCGGGGCGGTCGCGCCGCATACTCGTATCCGTCGATATTTGCGGTGGCCGCCGCGATCCGGGGGCCGACGAACGTCGATCATCGAAAGGGAAGCCTTGGAACACGTGTCCTCGCCGCCGGTTCGCCGGCGTCGCCGCGCCGCGTCCTACGTCGTGGCCGGGCTGGCCGCGCTCGCCGTCCTGCTGCCCGCGACCGCGGCCTACGCCGAGTCGCTGCCCAACCTGCCGCAGAACGCGGGCGGCCTCGAGCAGTCGTTCTCCCCCGCGTACGACTACGACACCGACGGTTGCTATGCCGTCGCCGCCATCAGCCCGACCGGCACCCTCAACGCGGGGCTCAACCCGACCGGGGCGCTCAACGGCAACTGCCGGGACCAGTCCGACCTGGACAAGTCGCAGACGTACGCCCGGTCGAAGTGCAACAACGGCTGGTGCGCGATCGTGTACGCCAGCTACTTCGAGAAGGACCAGGCCCTCCCGGGCATCAGCCTCGGCGGCCACCGGCACGACTGGGAGCACGTCATCTCCTGGGTCAACCAGTCGACCAACCAGGTCGAGTACGTGACCACGACACAGCACAGCAGCCAGGTGACGTACGCGCGTGCCCAGGTGCGTTTCGACGGTACCCACCCCAAGACCGTCTACCACAAGGACGGCGCGTCGACGCACTTCTTCCGGCTCGCGAACTCCAACGACGAGCCGCCGGAGAACCACTACCACAACTGGCGGTACCCCCCGCTTGTCGACTGGAACGGCTGGCCCACCACGGCGCTGCGCGACCGGCTGATGACCGCCGACTTCGGCTCGGCCACCATCAAGATCAACGATGGCCGGTTCGTGCCGCTGCTCACCGCGTCGAAGCCCACCGGCATCCCGTTCGACCCGAACGCCTGACCTGAACCCGGTGCCGCGCGGCCCGCGCCGGGCGGCACCGGCGGATCAGCGCCCCGACCAGGCCAGGCCGGCCCCGAAGTCGTCGAGCCGGTAGCCGTCGTCCGACCAGGCCTGGTAGCGCAGGCCGTCCGGCCCGGACAGCTCCCAGGAGCGGATCTCGGCCAGCGCCAGCTCGGCGACGCGCAGCCCGTCGTGCCCGGTCGGCGTGCTCCGTTGCGCTCGCGGCCTCGGGCGCGCCCCGGTGAACCGTCAGGGACGTGTACTCCCCGAACCACCCCGGTCGTCCCACGCCGGCCGCGGACGGGCCGTCACTCGCAACGGCCCGTCCGCCTCGTCCGGGTCGAGCCGCCAACCCAGCCCGGACTCACCCGCTCCACGTCGTCACGGCTCCAGGCGCCGAAGTCCGCCTGCAGCAGTGCGGTCAACTGACCGGTCGATATCACGCCGGCAATCTTGACAGCCGGCCATCGCCAACCGGCTCGGCCCGGTGTTCAACGCGTGGACTCGCGGTTGAAGAGCTTCTTCGACCACAGGTAGCCGCCGAGGGCGATCGCGGCGCACCAGGCGACCGCGATGATCGCGCTGTTACCGATCGGCGTGCCCATCAGCAGGCCGCGGATGGTCTCGATGAGCGGGGTGAACGGCTGGTACTCGGCGAACCAGCGCAGCGCGGTCGGCATCGAGTCGGTCGGGACGAAGCCGCTGCCCAGGAACGGCAGCAGGATCAGCGGCATGCCGACGTTGCTCGACGACTCCACGGTCTTGCTGGCCAGGCCGAGCGCGACCGCCAGCCAGATGAAGGCGAACGCCATCAGCGCCAGGACCCCGAACAGGGCGAGCCAGTCGAGCGGGCCGGCCGTGGGCCGGAAACCGATCAGCAGCGCGACACCGGTGACCACCGCCATGCCCAGCATCGCCTGCACGAGGCTGCCGACGACGTGCCCGGTGAGGACCGAGACCCGGGCGATGGCCATGGTGCGGAACCGGTCCACGATGCCCTCGGTCATGTCCATGGCGACCGAGATGGTCGTGCCCTGCACCACGGCGGTGATCGTCATCAGGATGATCGCGGGGGTGACGTAGTTGACGTACTCCGAGCGCCCGCCCGACGGGCCGCCGAGCCCGGCGCCGAGCGTCCCGCCGAAGACGTAGACGAACAGCAGCAGGAACACGATCGGCATGCCGACGAGCGTGATGGTCATTCCGGGGTACCGCAGCATGCGCTTGAGGTTGCGGCGCACCATCGTCGCCGAGTCGGTCAGTGCGTAGCTCATCGCGAGGCCACCTTGTCGTTGTCGGGGTTGCCCGTCAGGGCGAGGAAGACGTCGTCGAGGTCGGGGGTGTGCACGCTCAGCGAGTCGACGGCGACGACGTCCTCGTCGATCCGGTTGAGCAGGGCCTTCAGGGCGCGGAGGCTGCCGTCGTGCGGCACCCGCAGCGTGAGCGCCTCGCTGTCGCGGGACGCCTGTCCCACGGCGCGCGCGGCGGACTCGAGGCCGGCGGGGTCGGCGAAGCGCAGCTCGACGTGGCCGCCGGGGATGCGCCGCTTGAGCTCGTCCGCGGTGCCCTCGGCGACGATCCGGCCGCGGTCGAGCACGGCGATGCGGTCGGCGAGCTCGTCGGCCTCCTCCAGGTACTGCGTGGTGAGCAGGATCGTGACGCCGCCCGCGACCAGGTCCCGCACGATCTGCCACATGGCGCGGCGGCTGCGCGGGTCCAGACCCGTCGTGGGCTCGTCGAGGAAGATGACCTCGGGCGAGCCGACCAGGGTCATCGCCAGGTCGAGCCGCCGGCGCATGCCGCCGGAGTAGGTCGAAGCCGGCTTGCCGGCCGCCTCGACCAGGTCGAACTGCTCGAGCAGCTCGGTGACCCGGCGCCGGCCGGCCGCGCGGCCCAGGTGGTGCAGGTCGGCCATCAGGGCCAGGTTCTCGCGGCCGTTGAGCAGGTTGTCGACCGCGGAGAACTGGCCGGTGACGCCGATCGCGGCACGGACCGCGTCGGGCTCGGTGGCCACGTCGTGGCCCGCGACCCGCACGGTGCCGCCGTCGGCCCGGATCAGCGTGGACAGGATCTTGACCGTGGTGGTCTTGCCGGCGCCGTTCGCGCCGAGCAGCGCGAAGATCGTGCCCTTCGGGACGTTCAGGTCGATGCCGTCGAGCACGACGTGGTCGCCGAACGACCGCTGCAGCCCGGTGGCGGAGATGCTCATCATGGTGTTTCCCCTTCTGGCGGAGGTCAGGCGCGGTGGATGGTGATGTCGCCGAACCCGGTGTGGGCCCGGACCTCGACGGTGTGCACCGGCTCGGCCGGCAGGCCGTTGCTGACCCGGCCGTGGCCGGTCTTCAGGTCGAGCCGCGCGGCGGCGCCGGCGGCGACGCCGACCTCGAGGTCGCCGGCCGAGGTCTGCACGCTTACCGAGTCGCGGGCCACCTCGCCGATGCGGATGTTGCCGTTGGAGGTCTTCGCGTCCACGCCGGCCTCGGCCCGCTCGACGCTGATGTCGCCGTTGGCCGTGCGCACCCGCAGCGCGCCCGTGACGGTGCCGAGGTCGGTGGGGCCGTTGGAGTTCTTCACGGCCGCGGCCCCGTCGACCTCGCCGATGCGCACCCGGCCGCTGCCGGTGCTGACCTCGGCGTCGCCGACGACCGCGTCGACCGTGACGTGCCCGGTGGTGTCCAGGCGCAGCCGGCCGGTCCGGGCCAGGCGGAAGTGCCCGACCGAGGTCTTGAAGCGGTACTCGCCCAGCACGCCCGTGCTGTCGATGTACCCGACCGCCATGTCGCCGTGCACCGCGGAACCGGTGGGCAGCTCGACGTGCACGGCGACCGAGCGCGTCTTGCGGGAGAAGTCGAAGATCGGCGACCGCGGACCGCGCACGGTCAGCGTGCCGTCGGCGAACCCGACCTGGGTCTGCGCCGCGGCCTCGACGTCGGAGTCGTCGGCGGCGTTGCTCGGCCGCACCTCGATGACGGTGTCGGTGCGGTCGCTGGCGACGAGCGTCACGTCGCCGACGGACAGGTCGATGGTGAGGGAGATGGGCTCGGGGGTGGTGAAGGTCGGCACCGGGTGCTCCTCGGGTTCGGCGGGCTCGTTCGGGTACACAAGGAAGATGACCGGCGCCGCGGACACGGCTCTGACAGCCGGCCAACACGGCGGCGGACACCGTGTCAGCGGACGGTCTGCGATCATGCATCGGTGCAGGTTGTGTTGCTTGGTCCGGTGTCGGTGGTGGCGGTCGACGTGCCGGGTGTGCGGTTGAAGATGCTGCTGGCGCGGCTCGCCCTCGAGGCGGGCCGGCCGGTGCACGCCGACACGCTCATCGACGACCTGTGGGGCGAGGAGGTGCCGGCGGGGGCCGCCGCGGCGCTGCAGACGCTGGTGTCGCGGCTGCGGCGGGCGCTGGGCGGCACCGGCTCGGTGGAGCTGGCCGCGGGCGGCTACCGGCTGCCGGTGAGCGCCGCCGACGTGGACGCCCACCGGTTCGAGGAGCTGGCCGGGCGGGGCCGCCGGGAGCTGGCCGCGGGCCGGGCCGCCGAGGCCGCGTCCGTGCTCCGGGCGGCGCTGGAGCTGTGGCACGGCCCGGCCCTGGCCGACGTGCTCGAGGCGCCGTTCGCCCGCAACGCCGCCACCCGCCTGCAGGAGCTGCGGGCCGGCGTCGCCGAGGACCGTTTCGAGGCCGAGCTGCAGCTGGGCCGGCACGCGGAGGTGCTGGCCGACCTGGGCGCGGCGGCGGTGGAGCGCCCGCTCGGCGAGCGGCTGGCGGTGCTGCGCATGCGGGCGCTGTCGGCGGCCGGGCGGCAGTCGGACGCACTGGCCGTCTTCGAGGAGATGCGGGGCCGGCTCGGCGAGGAGCTGGGCGTCGACCCGTCGCCGGAGCTGCGGGAGGTGTACCTGTCCCTGCTGCGCGGCGAGCTGGACCACCCCGCGGAGCAGCCGGCGCAGGCCCCGCCCAGCCGCCTCCCGGCCGGCGTGACCAGCTTCGTCGGCCGCGAGGACGAGCTCGGCGCGCTGGCCCGGCTGATGACCGCGGCCCGCCTGGTCACCATCGTCGGGCCCGGCGGCGCCGGCAAGACGAGGCTCGCGCTGGAGGTGGCGGCGCGGGAGCCGGCCTACCAGCGGGGCCGGCTGTGGTACGTGCCGCTGGCCGGGCTGAGCGAGCCGGACCGGCTGGCCGACGCCGTCCTCGGCGTGGTCGGCGCCTCGGACGGGCGGCTCTACGACGGCGGGCAGCCGCGGCTGGGCGCGGTCGACCGCGTGGCCGAGCTGCTCGACGTCGGCGACGCGGTGCTCCTGCTCGACAACTGTGAGCACCTCGTCGACGCCGCCGCCGAGCTGGCCGACGCGCTGCTGGCCCGGCTGCCGCAGCTGCGGATCCTGGCCACGAGCCGGGAGCCGCTGGCGATCAACGGCGAGGCGCTGTGCCACCTCGGCCCGCTGGCGCTGCCGACCGGCTTCGCGCTCGAGGAGGCGGCCGGGGCCGCGGCGGTGCGGCTGTTCGTCGAGCGGGCCGCCGACGTCCGCCCCGGCTTCGCGCTCGACGAGTCGACCGTGGACGCCGTGGTGGAGATCTGCCGCCGGCTCGACGGCATGCCGCTGGCGATGGAGCTCGCCGCGGCGAAGCTGCGCTCGATGCGGGTCGAGCAGGTCGAACGCCGCCTCGACGACCGGTTCCGCCTGCTGACCTCGGGCAGCCGCGCCGCCCTGCCGCGCCAGCGCACCCTGCTGGCGATGGTCGAGTGGAGCTGGGACCTGCTCGACGAGGCCGAGCGGACCCTGGCCCGCCGCCTGTCGGTGTTCCCCGGCGGGGCGGACCTGGCCGCGCTGGAGGACGTCTGCTCAGACGCGGCGCTGCCGGCCGCGGACGTGCTCTACGTCGTGGACTCGCTGGTGGAGAAGTCCATCGTGCAGCAGGCCGGCGACCGGTACCGCATGCTGGAGACCGTCCGCGCCTACATGGCCGACCGGCTGGCCGAGGCCGGCGAGGACGTCGCCCCGCGGTTCGCCGGCTACTACCTGGCCCTGGCCGAGCGGCACGAGCCGCGGCTGCGCACCCGGGAGCAGCTGCAGGCCATCGCCGTGTTCGACGCCGAGCAGGACAACCTCGTCGCCGCGCTGCACGCCACCCTCGACGCCGGCGACGCGGCCCGGGCCTATCGGCTCGTGCGGGCCCTGTTCTGGTACTGGGCCAACCGCGGCCTGAACACCCAGCTGGAGACGTTCATGGGCGCGCTGCTCGAGCTCGGCGACGCCGTACCCCCCGAGGCCCGCCGCGCGTTCGACCTGCTGCACTCCGCGTCGGGCGCTCGTGAGGTACACCCGGCGCGTCTGCTCTTCATTTCCCAGCGGGCCTTCTCCGCCGAGGCCACCGACGTCCTGGGCGCCCTGGCCGCGGCGGACCCCTGGGTGCGCGCCACGGCCAACTGGGCGCACAACTTCACCCTGGTCGAGGCCGGCGACCTCGACGGCGGCGCCAAGGCCCGCGACGTGGCCCTGCGCGGCTTCGAGGAGGTCGGCGACCGCTGGGGCCTGGTGATGAGCCTGCTCGCCCTCGGCCGCGGCCCGTCACTGCGCGGCGACTTCGCCACCTCGATCGCCGCGTTCGAACGCGCCGTCGCGATCAGCGCCGAGCTGGGCACCGAGGAGTACCTGTACTGGACCCGCAACCGCCTCGCCCGCGAGCGCATGCGCGCCGGCGACCTGGAGGGCGCGGGCCGCGACCTGCACGCGATGCGTGAGCGGGCCGCAACTCTGGGCCACCGCCGCCGCGCGGCGAGCCTGCAGTTCAGCCTGGCCAACTGGCACCGCCGCGCGGGCCGGCTGGACGAGTCCGAGGAGACCCTCGACTCGCTGGAGGGTCAGGTGCAGCGCCTGCCGTACCCCGAGCAGATGGCCCGGGACCTGATCGCCGGCACGAGGATGATGAACCGCCTCATGGCCCGCTCGGCCGCCGAGGCGCGCGCCCTGCTGCCCGGGGCGGTCCGCCCGAACTTCACGCGCGCCCAGAGCAACGGCCTGGCGTGGGCCGCCGAGCAGGTGGGCGAGCTGCTCGCGCTGGAGGACCGCCCGCGGGATGCGGCCACGGCCCTGGGCCTGAGCGAGGCGATCCGCGGCGCCTTCGACCACGGCGAGCCGGTGCTGCGCACGCTGGTCTCCGCGCTCGTCGCCGACCTCGGCGAGGACGCCTACCGCTCGGCGTACGCCGAGGGAGCCCGGCGGCCCCGGCCGGATGCCCTTCAGCGGCTGGCCGAGCTGACCGCCCAGTCCGCGACCGAGGTCACGTCGGCCTGACGGGGGAAGACCTTCTCGGTCAGGACGCGGTGGACCTCGGGGTCGTCGTCCAGGCAACCGTCGGCCAGCACCGTCAGCCCGAGGTCGAGGTCGGCGGCCTGGCGCAGCGTCGAGAGCACCACCCCGCTCGTCGCGATCCCGGTCAGCACCAG
Organism: Dactylosporangium sp. McL0621; assembly: GCF_049995355.1. Lineage (NCBI taxonomy): Bacteria > Bacillati > Actinomycetota > Actinomycetes > Micromonosporales > Micromonosporaceae > Dactylosporangium > Dactylosporangium sp. McL0621. The sequence goes on along the minus strand of NZ_CP188259.1, from coordinate 4,364,369 downwards.
GTGCTCGATCCCGCCCGCGCGCAGCACCACGTCCAGGTCACTGCCCGCGAAGGCGCTCACCCGGCGCTTGGTGACCAGGATGTCGCCCGGCTCCGGGGCCACCTCCGGCTGGATCTCCATCGCCGCGGTCTCGGCCGGCGACACCGGGGCGCCGGCCAGACGGCCGAACATCTTGTTGCGCGGGCTGATCTCCGGGCGACCGGGGCGGAACCCGACCACGACGTAGATCACCGGGGTCCCGCCGGTGCGGGCCGCGTCGATCGCGGTGCGCAGGCGGGGCAGGTAGGCGGGGTCGGGGTAGCGCGCGACGACGGCGCGCTGGACGTCCATCACGAGCAGAGCACTGGTGGGCACGGCATCTCCTACAAGTCATCACGTGATTACTTGTGTACCGTAGCCGCCGTGGCCGTCCCGAGTTACTGATGCGTCCCGCGCAGCAGCGCGGCCATCTCGGGAAGCTTGAAGTAGTCCGCGGTGGCCGCCGCTGATGGCGTTCCACCGTCCGGGTCGGCGCCGGCGGCGAGCAATGCCCCGACCGTCTCGGCGTTCTGCCGGAACACCGCGGCCGAGAGGGCGGACTGGCCCCGGTCGTTCACCCGGTTCGGGTCCGCGCCCCGCTGCAGCAGCTCCGTCACCGTTGCCGCATGGTTGTGGTACGCCGCGAGGATCAGCAGCGTGTCGCCCTTGTCGTTGGTGAGGTTGACCGGCAGGCCGGCCGCGACGTTGCCGGCGAGCTCCTCGGTGCCGCCGGAGCGGGCGAGGTCGAACATGCGATGCGCGAACGCGACCGTCTCGTCATCCAGCTCCGCCACACCGGAAGCCTACCCAGCCCAGGATGCCGGCGCTCAGGAGGCGAGCAGGGTGAGGGCGTGGGCGGTGGAGGAGCCGGGCTCGGCGCTGTCGCGCCTTCCGGCTCTGAGCGTCAGCGATGGTGGGGCGTGCGCTCCGGGGCGGGGGCCGGGGTCGCGGCCCAGCTGGCGAGCAGCTTGAGCCGTTCCTCCGCGGTCGTGCCCGGCTCGGCGGTGTAGACGGTGAGGTCGTGGACCGCCCGGCCGGCGATGGGCAGATCCAGCGACTGGTAGGTCAGCTCGAGCTCGCCGACGTCGGGGTGCCGCAGCCGTTTGCTGCCGTCATGGCGGATCCGGACGTCGTGGGCGGCCCACTGGCGGCGGAAGTCGGCGCTGAGCGTGGACAGCTCGCCGACGAGCTCGCGCAGGGCCCGGTCGTGCGGCTCGCGGCCGGCCTCGGCGCGCAGCAGCGCGGTGGTGGCGACGCCGGCGGCCTCCCAGTCGACGAAGAACTGCTCGGAGCCGGGGTCGAGGAAGATGTAGCGGGCGATGTTGGCGCGGCCCCGGTCCCGGGTCGTGACGCTGTCGAACATCGGTGCGTGCAGGGCCAGCGCGAGCGCGTTGGTGGCCACGACGTCCATCCGGCCGTTGCGCACGAACGCCGAGGACATCGTCATCGAGTCGAGCAGCCACTGCACCCGCGGCGGGATCTCGACGTCCCGGCGGCGCGAGGGCGCCTGCTGGGCCGGGCGGGACGCGCGGGCCAGGTCGAACAGGTAGGTACGTTCGTCCTGGTTCAGCTGCAGCGTCCGGGCGACCGCGTCGAGCACGTCGTCGGAGACGCCGGCGATGTGGCCCTTCTCCAGCCGGGTGTACCACTCGGTGCTCACGCCCGCGAGGACGGCGACCTCCTCGCGGCGCAGCCCCGGGACCCGGCGCCGGGCGCTGGTCGGCAGCCCCGCCTGCTCCGGGCTGATCTTGGCGCGCCGGGAGGCGAGGAAGTCCCGGATCTCGTCGCGGTTACCTGGCCGGCTGTCCATGCTCCCCACGGTATCCAGGTCACCGCACGGATGGGGGGTTGCGCTGGTACCCCCATAAACGCGACCTTCTCCCGCACCCGCGAAGCCCTTTTCCTGGAATCGGCGGCACGAACCCGACACCCGGTATGGAGATGAAAGCATGAGCGCGAGCGCAGCGGTCCTGGACAACCCGGGCGTCACCGGCACCGGACCCGCCGAGCGGCGGGCCGGCCGGCTCCCGTTCGTCGTCTACGCGCTGGCGCTCGGCACCTTCCTCATGATCATGACCGAGTTCGTGGTGGCCGGCCTGCTGCCGCAGATCGCGAACGATCTGCGGGTCAGCGTGGCCCGGGCCGGGCTGTCGATCACGGTGTTCGCGGCCGGGATGATCGTCGGCGCGCCGCTGATGGCGATGCTCACGCTGCGCCTGCCCCGGCGGCTGACGCTGATCCTGGCGCTGGCCGTCTTCGCGGCCGGGCACGTCGTGGCCGCGCTCGCGTCCGGCTTCACGCTGCTGCTGGCGGCCCGGTTCCTGACCGCGCTGGCGACCGGGGCGTTCTGGGCCGTGGCCAACGTGGTCGCGGCGCGGGCCGCGGGGCCGGCCGCCGGTTCCCGCGCGCTCGGTCTCGTGGGGGCCGGGGGCATGCTCGCCACCGTCATCGGTGTGCCGCTCGGCGCGCTGGCCGCGCAGGTGACGGGCTGGCGGGGGCCGTTCTGGGCGCTGGCCGCGCTCGCCGCGGCGGCCATGGCGCTGATCGCCCGTCACGTCCCGCACGACCGCCCGGCCGATCAGGTGGTGTCGACCCGGGCCGAGCTGGCCGGGCTCCGCTCGGGCCGGCTGTGGCTGACGCTGGCGGCCTGTGCCACCACCACCGGAGGCGTACTCGCGGCCTACTCCTACATCGCCCCGCTACTGACCGGCCGTACCGGGCTCGCCGCCGGCCTCGTGCCGCTCGTGCTCGCCGGCTTCGGCGCGGGCGCCCTGGTGGGCTCGCTCGTCGCCGGCCGCCTCGGCGACGTCCGGCCGTACACGACGACGATCGCGGCGGCCGCGGCGACCACGGTGGTGCTGCTGGCCATCTGCCTGCTCGCCGGGTTCGCCGCCCCGACCATCGTCCTGGTCACCCTGCTGGGACTGTTCGGGCTCGGCGCCAACCCGGTGCTGATCGCCCTGGTCGTCCGCTTCGCCGGCCGGGCGCCGACGCTCGGCTCCGCGCTGAGCGTCTCGGCCTTCAACGCCGGTACCGCCGCCGGGTCCTGGATCGCCGGCCTCGCGCTCGGCTCCACCCTCGGGGTCACCGGCCCCGCCGTGGTCGGCACGGTGATCGCCGCCCTGACCCTGATCCCCACGATCGCCATCGCCGGCACCCGGCACCGCAACCCGTCAACCGTCAGCTGACCAACCAACCTCGGGAGATCATCCATGCGAGCCACCATCATGTACGGCGCCGGCGACGTCCGCGTCGAGAACGTCCCCGACTCCGTCGTCAAGCTGCCCACCGACGCCCTCGTCCGCGTCACCGCCTCCTGCATCTGCGGCAGCGACCTCTGGCCGTACGCCTCGAGGTCCGCGCACGACACGCCGGCCCGGATGGGCCACGAGTTCGTCGGCGTCGTCGAGGCCGTCGGCGCCGACGTGACCACCGTCAGGCCCGGCGACCTGGTCGTCGCGCCGTTCGCCATCTCGGACGGCACCTGCGAGTTCTGCCGCGAGGGCCTGCACACGTCCTGCGCCCACGCCCAGGCCGGCTTCTGGGACGGCCTGAGCGACGAGGGCGGCCAGGCCGAGGCGGTCCGGGTCCCGCTCGCCGACGGAACCCTGGTCAGACTCCCCGTCCCCGCGGACTCGGCGCTCATGCCGTCGCTGCTGACCCTGTCCGACGTCCTCGGCACCGGCTACCACGCCGCGGTGGCCGGCGGCGTCAGCGAGCGCACCCGCGTCACCGTCATCGGCGACGGCGCCGTCGGCCTGCTCGCGGTCCTCTCGGCCAAGCTCCTCGGCGCCGAGCAGATCGTCCTCATGGGCCGACACAAGGCCCGCACCGACCTCGGCCGCGAGTTCGGCGCCACCGACGTCGTGGCCACCCGCGGCGAGGAGAGCATCGCCGCCGTACGCGAGCTCACCGGCGGCCACGGCACCCACGTGGTGCTCGAGGCAGTCGGCACCATGCCCGCCTACGAGCAGGCCGTCGGGGTCGTCCGCCCCGGCGGTGTCATCAGCCGGGTCGGCGTTCCGCAGTACGTGGAGGCGCCGATCGGGTTCGGCAGCCTGTTCCGCCACAACGTGCGCCTCGCCGGCGGCCCGGCGCCCGTCCGCGCCTACATCGAACGGCTGATGCCCGCCATCCTCGACGGCACCATCGAGCCGGGCAAGGTCTTCGACGCCACCACCGGCCTCGACGGCGTTCCCGCGGGCTACCGGGACATGGCCGGCCGCACCAGCCTCAAGGTCCTCATCCGATCCTGACCGCGCTGTCAGTCGTCGAACTCGACGCCGCGCTCCTCGGCCAGCACAACGACCTCACGCATCCGCGTGGGGTCGTTCGCCACGGCCGCCAGGAGGGTGCCGAGCCGTTCCAGGGCGGCCAGGTCCGTGCCGTAGGCGACGAACATGCCGCCCTCCGGGTCGTACCCGAAACGGCCCTCCAGCTCGGGCGCCTCGGTGGCGACGAGCAGCCGGGCGACCCCCTCCCAGAAGTACCCGTTGGGCTCGTGCCCGAGCTCCTCCACGACCTCGTCGACAGCGGTCGAGCCGGCGTTGAGCAGCAGCGAGTGATTCCCCGGGCGGGTCTCGACGATCTTCAACGGATTCACGCCCTCAGCATATGATCGGAGCCGCCCGAGTCACGGGGAGGTCGGCATGCCGCTCGAGGCGCTCGTGGACGGTCTTTCCGCCAACCCGGCATTGCCGTCGGCGATGGTCGAACGGCTGCTGCGGTACGGCCAGGGCTTCGGCCGTGTCGCCGGGCGGCCCGACCTCAGCGCCGGGCAGGTCGAGGCGATCCTGGGGTCCACGCACCCCTGGCTGCGGCGCACCCTCGCGCTCAACGAACACCTCGACGCGGCGGTACGCCTCCGGCTCGCCGCCGACGACGACCCCGCCATCCGCCGCGCGGTGGCGGGCCGCGCCCCGGCGTCGGCGCGCGAACTGTTCGAGCGCCTGATCCGCGACCCCGCGCCGGACGTGCGCCGCGAGCTCGCCCGGACCGACAGGGTGCCGCACGACCTGCGGGCCCGGCTGGCGCACGAACCCGACCCCGACGTGCGGGCCGAGCTCGCCAAGTGGTGGACGCAGGCCCCGGAACCGGCGCGCCGCACCCTGCTCACCGACCCGGAGAACCGCGTACGGGCGGCCGCCTCCCCGGCCCTTCCGGCCGCCGAGATGGAACGCATCCTGACGCTGGCGGGGGTCTGACGCCCATGGGCCGGCGTTTCCGGCTCGACCTGGCCGTCGCCGTCGTGGTGGTCGGCGGGTTCTGGGTGCCGCCGGCCCTGACCGCGGGCGGTGCGCGGGCCGTGGCCGGGCTCGCGCTCGGGGCGCTCGCGGGCGCGGCGGTGCTGCTGCGGCACCGGGCACCGGTGGCGGCCGTGCTCGTGGCGGCGGCCGTGACCGTGGCCGGCGGGGTGCTCGGCGTGAGCCAGGACCCGATGCTCGCCGCGGCCTGGTGCCTGTACCCGGTCGCGGCCGAGCGGGCCGGCCGCGCCCGTGGTGCGGCCGTCGGGGTTGTGTGCGGGATTGCGGTACTCGGGGCGACGGTCGCGATGCCGGAGGGCACCACGCGGCTGTTCGTGGCTGCGTTCGTGCTCGGCGGGGCGTGGCTCCTCGGGACCGCGGCCGGGCGGCAGGCGCGCGCGGCCGAGGCGCTGGAGCGGGCCCGGGTGCAGGCCGAGGTCGCGCGGGACGTGCACGACGTCGTCGGGCACGCCCTCGCGGTCATCGCGGCCGAGGCCGGGGTCGCGCGGATGCTGCCCGACGCCGACGAGGTTGAGCTGCGGCAGAGCCTCGCGGACGTTGAGGGGCATGCGCGGGGGGCGCTGCAGGAGGTACAAACCCTGGTGCGGGCGCTCAGAGATCTGCCCGCGCCCGTCGTGCCCGCCCGGGAGCGGCTGCTGGCCGTGCTCGCGGCGAGCCGGGCCGCGGGGATCACGGTCGACGAACGGATCGACGGGGACCTGCCCGAGCCGGCCGGAACCGTGGTGGTGCGGGTCGTGCAGGAGTCGCTGAGCAACGCGCTGCGGCACGCGCCCGGGGCGGTGTGCCGCGTCCAGGTGACGGCACGGGCGGACGCGGCGGTCGTCGAGGTGCACAGCGCCGGTGGTCTCCGGCCCGCGCCCGGCACCGGGGTCGGCCTCGAGGGGCTGCGCGAGCGCGTCGGGCTGGCCGGGGGCGAGGTGCGGTGGGAGGAGCCCGCGGCCGGGGAGTTCCGGGTGCTCGCGCGGGTGCCGTTGTGATAGGCGTGTTCCTGGCCGACGACGACGAAGCGTTCCGGCGGGTGTACCGCAAACTCTTCGACCGCACCGAAGGCTTCCGCGTCGCCGGGGAGGCCGCGGACGGCCCCGACGCGGTCCGGTTGGTACGCGCGCTCAGGCCGGCCGTCGCCCTGCTCGACGTGCAGATGCCGGGCGGCGACGGGCTCGCGGCGGCCGAGGCGATCCTGGCCGAGGGCGCGACCCGGGTCATCGTGCTCACGACGTTCGACCTCGACGAGTACGTGTACCGGGCGCTGTCGCTGGGCGCGTCCGGCTTCCTGCTGAAGAACGCCGCCCCGGCCGAGGTGCTGCGGGCCGTGCGCGCGGTGCACGACGGTCACGCGATGCTCGCCCCGGAGGTGACCGCGCGGCTCGTCCGGCAGTTCGCGCCGCCGGCGAAGGCCCACCCGTTCGCGACGACCGTACTGTCCACAAGGGAGCTGCAGGTGGCCCGGCTGGTGGCCCGCGGGCTGTCGAACCAGCAGATCGCGGACGAGCTGCGGTTGAGCCTGGAGACGGTGCGCACGTACCTGCGGCGCATGTTCGCCAAGCTCGGCGTCAACGACCGCACGCACCTGGCCGTGCTCGCACACGAGGCCGGTCTGCTGCACGATCCGCGCTGAGTTTCTTTGGGGTTTCCTCTCGGTCTCCTTTCGGGGGACGCGGGCCCGTTACGCCCACCGCCAGGCTGGGCCGGTGATCGAAGTGACGGGCTTGCGAAAACGCTACGGATCTCTGCAGGCGGTCGACGGCATCGGTTTCGTCGCCCGCCCGGGACGGGTGACCGGGTTCCTCGGGCCGAAAGGGGCCGGCAAGTCCACGACGCTGCGCGTGCTGCTCGGCCTGGCTCGCGGCGACGGTGGCCTGGCCACCATCCACGGCCGCCGTTACGCCGACCTGCGCCATCCATTGCGGACCGTCGGCGCCCTGCTCGACGAGGCGGGCCCGCTGCCCGAACGCCGCGCCGTCGACCACCTGCGGTGGCTGGCCCTGTCCAACAGCATCCCGCGGCGCCGGGTCCGCGAGGTGCTCGAGCTCGCCGGCCTCGCCGCGTCCGCCCGGCGGCGGACCGGCCGCTACTCCCTCGGCCTGCGCCGCCGGCTCGGCATCGCGGCCGCCCTGCTCGGCGACCCCGAGGTGCTGATCCTCGACGAGCCCGCGAACGGCCTCGACCCGGACGGCATCCGCTGGGTGCGGCGCCTCGCACGGGAGTCGGCCGCCGAGGGCCGTACGGTCCTGCTGTCCAGCCACGCCATGGCCGACGTGGCCGAGACCGCCGACGACGTCGTGATCATCCATCGTGGACGGATCGCGGCCGACGGTCCATTGGGGACGGTGGCGGCGGGGCACGGTACCCTGGAGGCCGCCTTCTTCGCACTGACCGGCGAGGCCCGGTGAACACGCTGCGCGCGGAGCTGGCGAAGCCGCGCACGAACGGCGTGGCGCGGGTCAACCTGCTGCGCGCCCCGCTCGCGAGGCTGCACACGCACGGCGAGGTCCGGTGAACACGCTGCGCGCGGAGTTCCTCAAGCTGCGCGCCTCCCGCAGCGCGTGATCGCGACCGGCGTCCTGCTCGCGCTGCACGTACTGGTGCAGTGGCAGGCGCTCGGCCTGACCCGCCACGCGGTCGACGCGATCGCGGCCGACGGCACCATCGAGGTGTTCATCGGCGAGCGGCAGCCGGCGGCCCGCGCGATCCTCGACCTCACCGCGGGCTCGTCGCTGCAGATGTGCCTGTTCCTGCCCGTGCTGGGCGCGATCCTCGGCGGCCACGAGGCCCGCCGCCTTGGCGCGGCGCTGCTGGCCGTGCCGCGGCGGACCGTGCTGTTCGCGGCCAAAACGGTGGCCGCCGCGGCCTGGCTGGCGTGCACCTGTGCGCTGGTGTCGCTCGGATCGCTGCTCTTCACCTGGCTGGCGATCCGCGGGTGGAGCCCGGGCCTGCTGCGGACGGCCGTGGTCCCGCAGCTCCAGTTCGTCGGCTACGCGCTGCTGTACTCCCTGCTCGGCTACGCATTCGCCCTCGCCGGCCGCGGCGTCCTGGCCGGCCTGCTCGGCATCGTCGCCGTCACCGCCGCGACGATGACCCAGGCCGCGCCGCACTGGCTCGACGCGCTGCTCCCCCTCAGCGCCGGCCGCAACCTCCTGCTCGACCCGCACGTCGACGGCACGCTGAGCTCCGGCCCGGCCGTGGCCGTGCTCGTCACGGTCGGGTGGGCCGTGCTGACACTCACCGCCGCCGGGCTGGTGCTGTACCGCCGGGACGTACCGTGACGGCGGAGTTCTACAAGCTCGCGACGCTGCCGGTGACGTGGGTGCTGCTCGCCGCGTACGCCGCACTGGAGCTGAGGTCCGCGCCCCTCCTGGCCGCGCACGCGATGGCGACCATCGCCGCGGTGGCGGGCGGGCGCGACAACGTGGCGGCGAGCCTGTGCGCGGTACCGTCGCGGCATCGGCTCTTCGCCTTCAAAGTGCTGACCGTGGCGCTGTTGAGCGCGGCGCTGTCGCTGTCGGCCCGGTGCCTGCTGCTCAGCCTGTTCGCGCTGGGCCTGGCCCTGCTGACCCGGGGAGTGATCTGGCCACTTGCCTTCTTGGCGGGTGTACCGATCCTGCTCACACCCATACTGCGGGCGGTCATACCCACGGTTGAGCCGTACCTGCCGCACGAGGCCACGGCGCCCGTGCTGGCCGGATGGGCCGCGACCGCCCTCGCCGCCGCGTGGCTGACCCTCGTGCGGCGCGACGCCTGACCGCATTCACGACCGCGTGCGTTCACTCTCGTGCGGCCGTGCGCCGACCCGGCCCGGGAACGCTCCCGGTGCCGCCGCTCGAGTGGACACCGTGCGCTGTATCCGTCCCGGGAACGCTCCCGGTGCCACCGATTGAGTGGACACCGTGCGCTGATCCTGTCCGGGAACGCTCCCGGTGTTCACTCAGCCGGCGGCCCAGTGACTACAGGCCGATCACGTCGATGTAGTCGAGCTTGTTGTTGCTGCCGCCCGGGGCGTTGGTCACGGTCAGACGGCCGTGGGCGACCGTAACGGTCGTGGTGCCCTCGACGAAGTGGTCGGCGGCGGTCGGGGTGCCGCTGATGGTCAGCGTGCCTTCGACCGAGATGCGGTACGTGCTGTCCGTGAACCCGGGATCGCCTGCGGCGATGTGCACGAGGTACCGGCCGTTCGGCACGGCGAGCTCCCACGTGTTCGCCGACGTCGGATGCTGGGAGTGGATCAGGGTCTGGTAGCGCAGGTCGGGCGCCCCCGCCTCGGGACGGAGCCGGGTGTATGCGGCGTCGTCGGCGCTCCAGCCGTAGGTGGCACCACCCGTGCGGGCCGCGTAGACGGCGCCGGCGTCGGCGGTGTAGCCCGCCGGGGTGGCCGACGAGGCCGGCTGGAAGTTCACGTTGGCGTGGAACCGCGGGACCAGCAGGAACGCGTGGGACCTGCCGCCCAGCACGCCGCGGCCCACGATCTCGCCGCGGTCGCTGATGCCGTTGGCTTGCTGCAGCTGCCATCCGGAGCCGGCCGGGATCAGGGTGTCGAGCGCGGCGATGGTGCCGCCGGGCTGCCACACCCAGGCCTTGGGCGCGGCGCACGGCTGGCACATCGGATCGGCGGTCCCGACCACCTGGCCGGCGGCGTTCACGGCGTTGCCCGTGCTGTACGCGATGCCGTCGACCGTGCCAATGTCCGTGCCGATGGGTGCGCCGTGCTCAATCACGTCGCGGGCGTTCCAGAACACGGCGTGCGAAAGGCCGTCACCGATCGGGGCGGAGCCGGTGACCTGGTCGCGGACGTTGATGGCGTTCACGGTGACGACGTCGCCGTCGAAGTACCGCAGACCGGGCATCTTGAACCGTGCCCCGTTGTCCCAGATGACATACCCAGGGTTGGCGGTGATGTGGCCGCGCGCGTTGATGCCGGTGGCGGCGTACAGCGCGTCGGGCGGGTCGGCGAGGTACCGGGAGCTGCCGTCGGGCTCGTAGATCGTGGCCAGCGGCGAGCCCTCGGAGTCGGCGGGGCGCTGGCCGCCGACGATCCGGCCGTGCCGCTCGATGGCGTTGGCGGCGCCGAGCCGGTTCGTCACGGGGCCGCCGAGGTCGGTGATCGCACCGGACGCGCTCCACTTGACCGGGTAGCCGTAGCCGCCGGACGAGCGGTCGGCGGTGCCGGCGACCTGTCCGGCGTCGTTTATCGCGTTGGCGACGCTGCTCGCGCCGCCGGGCAGGGTGCCGAGATCGGTCATGACGCCGCCGGCCCAGCGGAACGCGTGGCGGCCCGTCGGGGTGTCGCGGTAGCCGACGACCACATCGGCGTTGTTGATCCCGTTCGCGCCGCTGTCGGGCGAGCCGAGGTCGACGATCGTGTAGCGGGACGGGGTGGCGGCCGCGGCGACCTGCGGAACGGCCACGGCGACGGCCACCAGAAGCACGGTCACGGGGGCGGCACGGCTGATCAAAAGTCGCACGATGGCCTCTTCCCGGGGCGGCGAGAGAGCGCTTTCTTGACCCGGGTCGAGCGTAGGGCAACAACGACAAATGTCAATGCCGACCGTGGCCGGAATTGCGGACCGAAGCTGGCCGAGAGCACCGACGTGATCGCGAACCACCACCGCGACCTCGAGGCGGCCGTGGCCGCGGCGACCGACGACTGGACGGCGCTGCGCATCCTGTTCCCGGCCATCAACTCCCTGGCCTTCGCCCAGCAGCTCGCCCACGGGGATGTCATCCGCGCGCCGTACCCGGATTCGAGCACGGTCGCTGGGCACGAGCACGACGTCACCGAGGCCGCGGTGACCGCCCTGTCGCAGGACGGCCACCGCGGGAAGGCTTACGACGTGACCGGGCCGGCCGCGCTGACCCAGGCGGATCAGGTGGCCGTGCTCGGCACGGCGCTCGGCCGGGAACTGCACGTCGAGGGCGTCGACCCCGCCGCGTCCTCGAACAGCTCGCGCAGTTCATGGACCGCGGCTTCGCCGACGCCCTCCTGAGCACGATGGAGCGCGCCACCAAGGCCCCGGCCCCGGTCACGTCCACAGTGGAGGACCTGTCACTCTGCCCCGGCGAGAGGCCCGACCACCAGACCAGTAGTCCTCTTCAGCGCCGAGCGGTCAGGAGCCGCGGCGGTGAGCACCACGTCACCGCGCCGAGTCACATCGGATCGTGCGCGGCGCCCGGTCCGTCGTCCAGGCCGCCAGCGTCTCGCCCGGTGTCAGGGCGCCGAAACCACGATTCGGTCGAGTGACGGTGCGCGGCCGTCGGAGTTGCCGAACGTCAGGCTGTTCGGGCCCTTCGCCAGGTTGATCGTCGCCACGGTGCGGACGCAGCAGTCGGTACCACCGGTCGCGGTGACGCTCACCGACCCGCCCGCGACGGTGATCACGACGGTGCCCGCGGCGTCGGGGCCGGAGTTCACCAGGTACAGCGTGAGCGTGTACGCCCCGTCGGCCGGCACGGTGACGTCCGGGAAGGTCAGGGTGCCGTTCCGCTTGGCGCCCGGGCCCTGGCGGCCGAGGTTCTGCACGATCCGGCCGCCCGACGCGCCGGGGTAGGCGACGATCTCGGCTGGGCCGGCGAGCTCGGCCGAGGCCGTCTCGGCCTCGAGGCCGATCGGCGGGAACGCCGCGCGGCTCGGCGTGCGCGACGGCGTCAACGATGCGTATCGGTCAAGGTGGGCCTCGCCGCTCTCCGCTGGGGATTCGACCACGGCCGGGGCGTGGCTGGGGGCGACGGCGGCGTCCGGGCTCGCGATGCCGCCGCCGGGCGACCCCGCGCACGTGGTCACCGTCGCCGCGATCGCCGCGCACAGCGCCAGCCCGCCCGCGGCGGCCAGGAGCCGGCGACGACCGCCGCCGGTCGTCCGCCGGTGGCTCGGCGGCGGGGCCGGCGCATCCCCGTCGTCGTCCCCGGCGCCGGTTTCCCCGGGCGGAGCGGGCGGCGCGGTGGCGGTGCCGTGCGGGGGACGGACGGTGGGTTCGGGGAGCCAGCTGCCGATCCGCAGCCGGCTGCTGCCCTCGCCGTCACTGGTCACGAGGCGTGAATGTAGCCCATCCGGCCGGACGCGGCGACGGGGGCCGATCGGGCGGGGGGTGTAACAGCAGGAGCGGGTGCCGCGCCTTGTTGACGGGCGTTGGAACCGACCGTCCAGATGGGGTGCGTGTGGCGTTGCTGTCGTTTGGCGTGGCGCGGTCCGAACGGTCCGGCCGCGAACAGGAAGCGCGGGGTGCAGTGGATGACCTGGCCGTATCGGTGGTCGCAGCGCAACATGGGGACGAAACGGCGTTCGCGGCGCTCTACGTGGCGGTCCAGCCCGGGCTGCTGCGCTACCTGCGGGCGCTCGTCGGTGACGACGCCGAGGACGTCGCCTCCGAGGCTTGGCTGCACATCGCCCGCGACCTGCCCCGCCTGCGCGACACTGCGGGGTTTCGCGGGTGGGCGGCGACGATCGCCCGGCACCGGGCCCTTGACCATCTGCGCCATCACCGTTGCCGACCGGCCGTGGCCACCCCGATCGAAGAGCTGGCAGAGTTGCCCGCCGGCCTGCCGGACGTCGGCGACCAGGCCGTCGCGGCGATCTCCACCGATCAGGCGGTCGCGTTGATCGCGTCGCTGCCCCGCGATCAGGCCGAGGCGGTCCTGCTCCGGGTCGTCATTGGCCTCGACGCCGAAAGCGCCGCCCGGGTGCTGGGCAAACGGGCCGGCGCGGTCCGGGTCGCCGCGCACCGCGGGCTGCGCCGGCTCGCCGGGCTGCTCGACCAGCATCCACATGACCTCCGCCGGCCGGGTGTAACACCCGGCGCGGCATCGGCGCCGAACGAGGTGAGATGAGCATCCGCAGAACCCGCCGTGTCAACGCCGCCACCGCCGAGCGCCTTCTCGCCGGTGACAGCACCGACGACCAGCAGCACCGTCTGGCCGTCGTTCTCGCCGCCTCGACCGGCCCAGCCCGGCCAGCCGAGCTCACCGGCCTGCACAACGCCATGGTCGGGTTCCGCAGCGCTCAACTGCATCCCGTCCCACTTCCACGGAGACAATCAGTGGTTAAAACCGCACTGCTCAAACTGCTCACCGTCAAGGCCGCCATCGTCACCACCCTCGCCGTCGGCGCTGGCGGAGTGGCCCTGGCCGCCACCACCGGGACGCTTCCCAACCCCCTGAACAACCACGCCAACCCCGCCGCGTCGGCCCGCAGCGCGCTCGGAGCGGCCAGTTCCGCGGAGCCGGACCACAAGTCCAGCGCCAACCCGTCCCCGTCGCTGGTCGGCCTCTGCCACGCCTACATGGCCGGCGCCGGCGCCGAGCACGGCAAGGCCCTCGAGAACCCGGCCTTCGGCGCCCTGATCGCCGCCGCCGGCGGCCGGGACGCGAACAAGGTCGACGAATACTGCGCCAAGCTCCTCACCTCCGCCTCCGCGCAGCCCAGCATCCCGGCCGGCGGCCGGCCCAGCGAGCACCCGACCGGCGCACCCACCGAGCACCCGACCGGCAAGCCCAGCACGCACGAGACCGGCAAACCCAGCGAGCGACCCAGCCGCTGACCCGCCGCGCCGGGGGCGGGCGCCCAGGCCCGCCCCCGGCCGGTGTTGCCCGCATCATGTGAACGCGGCCCACGCCCCCGTTACTGCATCAAATGGATTTGATGTATTGCCAGGGCATGGGTCGCGTTCAGCGTGCGGGCGTCCGGGCAATGCCGGCGTTCATGCAGGCAGCGGGGCATCCGGTGCGGTGGCGGCTGCTCGGCGAGTTGGCCCGCAGCGACCGGCAGGTCCACGAGCTCACCGCGCTCGTGGACGAGCAGCAGAGCCTGTTGTCGTACCATCTGGGCCGCCTCCGGGAGAGTGACCTCGTCCGCACCCGGCGCAGCGCCGCCGACGGCCCCGACATCCACTACCGCCTCGCCCTCGCCCGCTGCCGGGATCTGTTGGGTGCGGCCGGCGCCGCGTTGCACCCCGCCCTGCGCGGCGCGACACCCCCCGCACCCGCGCCGTCGCCGGCACGGGTGCTGTTCCTGTGCACGGGCAACAGCTCACGGTCGCAGATGGCCGAGGCCCTCCTGCGCCGGCGGTCCGGCGGCGCCGTCGCGGCGTTCAGCGCCGGCAGCCGGCCCAAGCCGGTCAATCCGGACTCGGTGGCGGTCATGGCCGCGCGCGGCATCGACCTGACCGGCGCCCACCCGAAACACCTCGACGAGTTCAGCGGCGAGCGGTTCGACCGGGTCATCACCCTGTGCGACCGGGTCCCGGGAGGTGTGCCCCGAATTCCCCGGCCGGCCGGCGGCCGCGCATTGGAGCATGCCCGACCCGGCCGCCGAACCGGACGGCCGGCGTTCGAACGGGCCGCGGACGACGTCGCTGAGCGGATCGAGTTCCTGCTGCACGTCCTCGCCGCCGAACCCATCCTGGAGGGATCATGACCGGCATCACCGACGACACCGTCAGCGTGCGATACCTCGTTGACGACGTCCAGACCGCCATCGACTTCTATACCACGCACCTGGGCTTCACCGTCACCACCGCGTTCGTGCCCGCGTTCGCCGACGTGCTGCGCGGCAACATGTGGTTGCTGCTGCCCGGCCAGCTCCGCCGGCCGGGCGATACCCGACGGCCGCACCCCGCGCCCGGGCGGCTGGAACCGCATCCACCTGCTCGTGACCGTCGTACGGCGGCGGGTTCGTCATCATCCCGCTCATGCGCGCCGACGCCGTCGACCACTACCACTGGATGACCGGCGCCCAGTTCCTCAACGCCGTCGCGCTGGGCCAGATCACGCCGGGCCCGGTCGTGCAGACGGTCGCCGTGGTCGGCTACGCCGCGGCCGGTCTCGGCGGCGGCGTGCTCGCCTCCGCCGTCGCCTTCAGCCCGTCCTTCGCGTTCATCCTGCTCGGCGCCGACCGCTTCGACCAGCTGCGGGGCAACCGGGGGGTGCGCGCGTTCCTCGACGGCGCGGGGCCGGCCGCGATCGGCGCGATCCTCGGCTCCGCCGTCCCGCTCGCGGCCACGCTCACGCAGGTCTGGCAGTACTGCATCCTGGCCGGCGCCGCCGTGCTCCTGCTCATCCCTACGCCGCGGCCCGGTCCTGACCCTGCTCAGCGCGGCCGCCGTGGGCGTGGTCGTCGTGCTCGCCGGCAGCCCCGGCGGGCTGACGCCGATGGCCGTCGCCGCGGTCGTCAGCCCTGGCGCAGGGCCGGCAGCGGAACGGGAACCTGATACGCGGTGGCCCCGGCGCCGACGCCGCCCTCACAGGTGTTGGGCGGAGCGGTGCTGACCCCGCGGGTCGACGGCCGCTCGGCGGCCCAGAACATGTAGCCCAGCATCCCGGCGGTAGCGCCCGCGCCGTTCGGGGCGACGGACTGGACAAACGACCCGGTGGAGCGTTGCAGCGACGCGCCGAAGTTCGTGCACTCCGCCAGGACCTTGCTGCCCTCGGCGATGTACAGGGCACCGGTGAACTTCGCCGGCGCCAGCGGCGGCACCGGTGGCGCATACGTGGGCTTGCCGTCGACGTGCTCCTGCCAGTTGGCCGTCGCGGCGCTGGTCGATGGTTGCCGCGACGGGACCATCGCGTTGGCGTAGTCCAGCACCGGCGGCGTCGGGCGCAGCCAGTCGGCGGTGGCCTTGCGGTTCAGCGCGATGAGCCACCGGTCGCCGGCGGCCACGTCGATGGTCAGCCGGGCCGCGGGGTTCGCCCCGGACGCGTCGTACGGCAGTGCCGTGCGGTATGCGTCGATGAACGCCTGCAGGCCCGCCAGGTTGGGGTTGGTGTTCTCCTCGTAGTCGATCTCGATCCCGACGCCCAGCCGGGCGGCGACGGCGGCGGCGTTGCGGCCGAGTTGCGCGGCGTTCTCGGCCAGGGCGGCGTTCCACGCATCGGTGTAGGTGATGCCACCGATGGACAGCATCACCCGGATGCCGCGGCCGGTGAAGTAGCCGACGATGTCCGGGGTGATGCCCCGCGGCACCCCGGCCACCGTCGTGGCGTCGTCGGTGAGATGCCGCAGCTTGGCCGGCTGCACGAAGCTCAGCACCACCACGTTGACCGACGGCCGACCGTCCCCCCGGTCGACGAGCCAGTGGTTCTGGCCGTCGAACTCGGCGGTCGACCGCACGGTACCCCAGATGCAGGCGTCGTTGCCGCAGTGCCAGGCGCCGTAGACCTGGATCGGCGTGACCGCCGCGGCCGCCGGCCGGCCCGGCGCCAGCAACAACCCGGCACACACGGCGAGCACCGCCAGCATCCGTCGCATCCGCGTTCTCCCATGCCATCGCCCGGGTCGGGGCTGGAGCGTACCCATCGACGCGAACGCCTCGGCAGCGGTACCGGCTCCGGCGTGCGGCTGGTGCGGAAACATCGATCGGCGTGTAACACTCAGCGGGGCTGCCCCGCCGCTTCCGGCACGGGCCCTGGCGTTGAGAACGGCCACCGCGAAGGCCTGCGAGACCTTCCGGCGGTCAGCGGCAGAACGGGGCGGCACCCATCGCCGAGCGGACGCCGCCCACCAGCAGCTGCTGGAACTGCACGGCACCCGGGAACGCGCTGCCGTCGCTGAAGTCGAGCGCGTCATGGCCGAGGGTGGTCAGCCAGGCGCGGCCGCCGTCGTAGTACTGGCACCAGGCGACCGGGTGTTCGGCGCCGTGCCCGGGGTGGCCCATCGAGCCGGTGACGCCCTGGGCCAGGCTGTGCTCGTCGACCGTCAGCAGCACCCGCACCCGGCTGGGCGCCGGCACGAGGTTGTACCACTCGTCCTTGAACGACCACGTCGCCGGCAGCCCGGCGGTGGAGACGTCACGGCGGTCCACCGTGCGGACCGTGCCGGACTGGGCCGGGCCGTGGTCGTAGTAGTTCGCGCCGCCGAGCAGACCCTCGTACCACGGCCAGTTGTACTCCGTGCCGAACGCGTTGTGCACGCCGACGAAACCGCCCCCGCCGCGGATGTACTGCCGCAGCGACGTCTGCGCCGCGTCGTCGAGCGTGTCCCGCGACGTGCTGTAGAAGATCACCGCGTTGTAGCGGAACAACTGGTTCGGGGACGCGAGCTGGGTGACGTCCTCGGTCCAGTCGACGGCGAAGCCGTTCTGCTGACCCAGTGCGACGACACCGTTCTGCACGACGTTCGCGGCGGTCAGCGGCGGGTTGAGCCCGGCGGCCAGGGCGGGGCCGAGGTTGGCGTGGCGCGGGCCGGCCGTGCGCGTGAACAGCAGCACCCGGTAGCCCTTGGCCGGGTCGAAGTTGCCCCAGTCGTGGTAGCAGCGCTCGTCCGGGCCGCGGCACACCCCGTAGTCCGGGCTGCCCAGCTCGCGGGCCCCGGTGTCGCGGTCCTTGGGTTGTTGGGCCGCGCTGGGCAGCACGGCGACGAGTCCGATCACAGTGGTCGCGGCCGCGACGAGCGCGGCGAGCAGAGCCGGACGTTTCAGATGCATGCCGGGCACTCCTTAAGGTCCATCAGGCGGACTTCTTGTACCGACATAAGGTCGGCTCAATATAGGTCCGCGCCTCTTGGCGCACAAGGTTGCGACGGCTATGGTCTTCCCATAGATCGGATCGCATGGACCGCCTAGCGGACCAGAATGGAGCCGTCATGCCGAACCCGAAGAGCCGCCGCCCGTGGACCCCGCCCAAGGTCGAATGCCTCGAGACCCGGCCGGAGGTCTCGGCCTACTCGGGTGCGGGCGACCCGTGGCACCGTCAGCCCCGCTGAGCCGGGCGGCGTTCGCCGAGGCCCTGCGGGGCCTCGGCGCACACTACTGGGACCGGCACCCGTTCCATGTGCGCCTGCACGAGGGGCACGGCACACCGCACGACATCCGTCTCTGGGTTGTCAACCGGTGGTACTACCAGCGCACCCTCGCCCAGAAGAACGCCGCGATCGTCGCCAGCTGCCCGCTGCCCGAGGTCCGCCGGGCCTGGCTGCCCCGGGTCACGTTCCACGACGGCACCCACGACGGGGAGGGCGGGCTCGCCGACTGGCTCGTGCTCGCCGGGGCCGTCGGGCTGTCCCGCGACGAGGTCGTCGACGAGCGGCACGTGCTGCGCGGGGTCCGCTTCGCTGTCGACGCGTACCTGCACTTCTGCCGCACCCGCCCGTGGACCGAGGGCATCGCCGCGGCCCTCACCGAGCTGTTCTCGCCGGAGCACATGGCCGACCGGATGCGGGCCTGGCAGCGGCACTACGACTGGATCAAGCCCGACGGCCTCGCCTACTTCGAGACGCGGATCCCGGTCGCCCGGGCCGACAGCGCCGACACCCTCGAGCTGGTGCTCACCCACTGCACCAGCGCCGAGCAGCAGGCCGCCGCCCTGGCGGCGCTGCGCTTCAAGTGCGACGTGCTCGGCGCGATGCTCGACGCGATCGACTACGCGGCGGCCGGGTCATGAGCGCCCCGAGCCTGCGCCCCGGCACCAGACTGATCTTCGACGAGGTCCGGCAGACCCATGCGCTGTTGTACCCGGAGGGCGTACTGCTGCTCGACGAGGTCGCCGCGGACGTGGTGCGCGCGTGCGACGGACGGCGCGACCTGGCGTCGATCGTGGAGGTGCTCAGCCTCGAGTATGACGGTGTGCAGGTGTCCGATGTGGAGCGCCTGATCGCCCGGGTCACCGGTACGGCCGGCGTGGACGGTGCCGGCCCGGCTGCGTCGCCCGCACAGTCGAGCCCGACCGGGACGGCCGGCGCCGACCGTGCCGGCACGGCTTCGCCACCCGCACAGCCGAGCCCGACCAGGACGGCCGACCGTGCCGGCACGGCTTCGCCACCCGCACAGCCGAGCCCGACCAGGACGGCCGACCGTGCCGGCACGGCTTCGCCACCCGCACAGCCGAGCCCGACCCGGATGGCCGACGTGAACCGTGCCGGCACGGCTTCGCCACCCGCACACGCAACACCGACCGGGATGGTGGCCGGCCTGGACCGTGCCGGCACGGCTTTGTCGCCCGCGCTGGCGAATCCGATCGGGATGGTCGCGGAGTTGACGTACCGGTGCCCGCTGCAGTGTGCGTACTGCTCGAATCCGGTGGAGCTCAGCGCGTACCACCGGGAAATGACGGCCCACGATTGGCTCGGCGTGCTGGACCAGGCCCGTGCGGCCGGCGTGCTGCAGGTGCACTTCTCCGGCGGCGAGCCACTGCTGCGCCGGGAACTGCCCGGGCTGGTCGCGCACGCGCGGGAGCTCGGGATGTACACCAACCTGGTCACCAGCGGCATCCCGCTCACCGGTGACCGTCTCGCCGCGCTCGCCGGGGCCGGCCTCGACCACCTGCAACTGTCCATTCAGGACGCCGGGGCGGCCGACGCGGACCGGGTCGCCGGCGGCCGGTTCCACGAACGCAAGCTCGCCGTGGCCGCGCTCGTGCGCGAGGCCGGGATCCCGCTGACGATCAATGTGGTGCTGCACGCCGGGAACGTGGACCGGCTGGGCGCGATCGCCGACCTCGCCGCCGGGCTGGGCGCCGACCGGCTCGAGCTGGCGCACACCCAGTACTACGGCTGGGGTCTGCGCAACCGCTCGGCCCTGCTGCCCAGCCCGGACCAGGTCGAGCGGGCCGCGGCCGCCGCCGCGGAGGTCCACGCCCGGCACGGCGACCGCCTCGAGGTCGTGTACGTCGAGCCGGACTACCACACCGGCCGCCCGAAGCCGTGCATGCAGGGCTGGGGCGGACGCCAGTTCGTCGTCGCCCCGAACGGCGACATGCTGCCGTGCCTGGCCGCCGGGCAGTTGCCGGGATTCACCGTGCCGTCCGTGCGGACCGCGGCGCTGACCGACATCTGGACGCATTCGGCATTGTTCAACAGTTTCCGCGGTACCGACTGGATGTCCGACCCGTGCCGCACGTGCGCACTGCGCCACGTCGACTTCGGCGGGTGCCGGTGCCAGGCCTTCCAGCTCACCGGCGACCCGGCCGCGACCGACCCGGCGTGCGAACTGTCTCCGCATCACGAACTCGTCCGGTCCGCCGCGCGGCTCGGAGCCCGTGCACCGGTGATGCCCCGGCGGTGGCGGTGATCGGCCCCGTGCCGGGCAGCACGCCCGTAACACCACGGCGGCCGCCTGCCGGGCAATGTGCCGATGACACTGCGGCGGCAACCGTGACCGGCCGCGCGCTGGGCAGCGCGCCCGCGACACCGCGGCGGCAACCGTGACCCGCCGCGCGCTGGGCAGCGCGCCCGCGACGCCACGGCGGTGGCTGTGATCGTCCGTGTGCTGGGCAGCGCGGCCGGTGGCGGCGTGCCCCAATGGAACTGTGCCTGCGACGGCTGCACGGCCGCGCGCCGGGCCGGGATCGACCGCACCCAGGACGGCGTCGCGGTCAGCGGGGACGGCGCCGCGTGGTACCTGATCAACGCCTCCCCCGATATCCGCGCCCAGCTGCTCGCCGCCGAGGTGCTCCGCCCCGGCCCGGGCCGCCGGGACACCCCCGTCCGCGGTGTGCTCCTCACGACGGCCGAGGTGGACCACACCGCCGGGCTGCTGAGCCTGCGGGAGGCCGTCCACCTCGAGGTGTACGGCACGGCGACCGTGCTCTCCGCCGTGCCGCTGATCCCGATGCTGGGCCGCTACACGGACCTCCGCCTGGGCGAGCTGCCGGCGACGCTGGAGGGTGGCCTGACCGTGCGATCCCTGACCGTCGGCACGAAGGTACCCCGTTACGCACGGCCGGACTGCGGCACCGACTGGGTCAGCGCACTGCGGATCACGGACAACCGCACGGGCCGTGCGTTCGTGTACGCCACCTGCCTGCCCGAGTGGACAGACCAGTTCGACGCGTTCCTCGAAGACTCCGACGTGGCCCTGCTCGACGGGACCTTCCTCGACGCGGACGAGCCCGCGCGCGTCGCCGGGCTCGCGCGCACCCCGCGCGAGA
Source organism: Dactylosporangium sp. McL0621 (assembly GCF_049995355.1). Lineage (NCBI taxonomy): Bacteria > Bacillati > Actinomycetota > Actinomycetes > Micromonosporales > Micromonosporaceae > Dactylosporangium > Dactylosporangium sp. McL0621. The sequence continues at coordinate 4,343,241 of NZ_CP188259.1, read as the reverse complement.
TGGGCCACCTGCCGATCGCCGACGCGCGGGCGGCGCTGGCCCGCCACCCGGGCACACGGGCGCTGTTCGGGCACCTCAACAACACCAACCCGCTCGCCGTCACGCCGCCGCCCGCCGTCACGGCCGCGCCCGGCATCGCGGCGCCGCCCGGCATCGCGGCGCCGCCCGGCATCGCGGCGCCGCCCAGCGTCACGGCGCCGCCCAGCGTCACGGCGCCGCCCAGCGTCACGGCGCCGCCCAGCGTCACGGCGCCGCCCAGCGTCACGGCGCCGCCCAGCGTCACGGCGCCGCCCAGCGTCACGGCGCCGCCCAGCGTCACGGCGCCGCCCAGCGTCACGGCGCCGCCCAGCGTCACGGCGCCGCCCAGCGTCACGGCGCCGCCCAGCGTCACGGCGCCGCCCAGCGTCACGGCGCCGCCCGGCGTCGCGGCCGACGGGTCAGTGCTGCTCGAGGAGTAGGTGCGACACGATCATGTCGCCGAGCAGCCGCCGGTAGTGCTCGCGCCGGGCCGGGTCCACGGGGTCCCGCTCGAAGATGGCGGTGAGGGTGTACCGGTTGGCGATCCGGAAGAAGCAGTAAGCACTGATCGCCAGGTGTACGTCGAACGCGTCCACATCCTCGCGGAACAGCCCCTCGGCCCAGCCCCGCTTCAGGATCTGCTCGATCACCTTGATCGCCGGGCTGTTGAGCGCGGACAGGCTCTCCAGCTGCGCGATGTGCTCGCCGCGGTGGATGTTCTCGATGCTCACGAGGCGGATGAAGTCCGGGTTCGCCTCGTGGTGGTCGAACGTGATCTCGGCGAGGCGCCGGATCGCGTCGGCCGGTGGCAGGTGGTCGAGGTTGACACCGTGCTCGGCCTCGCGGATCCGTGCGTAGGCCCGCTCGAGCGCCGCGACGTACAGCTGCCGCTTGCCCCCGAAGTAGTAGTAGATCATCCGCTTGGTCGTCCGGGTCCGCTCGGCGATCTCGTCGACGCGTGCCCCGTCGTACCCGCGGTCGGCGAATTCCCGCGTGGCGACGTCGAGGATCTCGCGCCGAGTCCGCTCCGCGTCACGCCGGCGGTCGTCTGGCTGGTCCATCCCGTCCCTTCACGTGGCTCACGCTCGCACCCAGTTTGGCACGGGCGCACGCCACCTCGCCGGACGCCGTCAGGCGGTGAGGCCGCGGCGGGTGGACGGCGCCGGGCGGACCACCTCCAAGGACGCCCGCCGGACGACGGCGGGCTCGACCGTCACCGTGATCTGGAGCCGCCGCCGGATGTCCTCGATGTCGCCCGTCACGTCCGCGATCCGCACGCGGTCCTCCGCCGTGGCCGTACCGCCGGCGCCTTCACGTTCGCGTACCAGTTGAGCCCGGACACTACCGGCCTCGGTCACGGAGATGTCCACCGTGTGCTCACCCAGCCAATCGGCACGGGCGGAGTGCAACACCTGGCGGCCGTCCGCGGACTCCAGCTCGCTGACGTCGTATCCGAGGTCCGCAAAGGCACGGGCGACCGCATTGCGGAGCACGAGCACGTCGATGGACTCGGCGGCCGGCCGATGGGGTCGGCCGCGCGGTCGCTTGCGCGGGACGATCACGCCGCGTTCGAAGATCTCTCCGCCCCAGACGCCCCACGGCTCATGCCGCTCGAGGGCACCCGCGAGGCAAGCCGTGCGCAGCGGGCACTCGCGACAGAGGGACTTCGCCAGTTCGAGGTCGGCGGGAGCGTCGGCGAACCACAGGTCGGGGTCGAGCGTGCGGCACGGCACGTTCTCGAACGGGCTGCTGATCGACAGGTCGGGCGCGACCGGACCGGTGGTCGGGGCATCCTCCGGGCCGGCGGTCGGGAGGTTGCCGACCTGCACGGCGTGGTACACGCCGCCGACCGCTCGTTCGGCCGGGGTCAGCGACAGGACGCCGAGCAGTCCGGGTGGGGACTCGTCGCCGGTGCGGACCTGCGCCTCCGCCGTGGCGTCGGCCTTGCGGCGCACCTGCTGCATGGTGTTCAGCTCGAGCTCGGCCGGCGGGCGCTGCCACACCGCGGCCGCCCGCGTCCGGGCCGTCGGGAGGCGCGCGCCGACCACGTCGCCGAGCGCCTCCAGGTCCGCGTCGATGCGACGCGGACTGAGCCGGAGCGCCTGGCGTTCGGCGAGCGACGCCAGGTCCGGCGGCAGCTCGGCCGCGGTGGGCAGGCGGGCGCCGGCGAGCAGCACCGGGATCACGGGCAGGCCGAGATCGAGCGCCACGCGAAGCTCCCGCCGGACGGCATCGTCCGGCCGGTCGATGGCACGCCGGCCGTCGGGCCCCGGGCGCAGCCATCCCGGGCCGATCACGGCGACGACCACGCTGGCCTTGTGCAGTTCGCGCCACGCCACGGCATCGGACTCGGCGGTGGGCGGCCGGCCGCTCCAGTGCACGCGCGACGCCCCGAACCGCCTGCTCAACGCCTCGCGGACCAGCACGGCGCCGACGTCGTCGTCCCCGGCCCGGGCGCTGACGAACGCCGCCGTCGCGACCAGCGGGCGTACCCGGGCCGGCGGCTCGCCGTCGACGGGTCGGACGGCCGGCCTGATCGCGGCCATGACCTCTTCGACGGCCGAGACCGGCAGCGCCGTCGAGAGCGCGACGGCCGCGGGCTTCCAGGCCGCCGCCACGTCGGCGTCCGCGGTACCGTCGATCGCCGCGACGTCGGCGATGAACCGCCGGACCCGTGCGACGGCCCGGGCGGTCGCACGGCGCCCGGTCGCCGCGGCGTCACTGGGCTCCTCGCCCGTTCCGAGCGCCTCGTACTTGAGCCACACGCCCCCGCTCACGAGGTTCCCGGCGATCTGGTACGCGAGTGAATGCTCGACCAGCACGCCGGGCGCGGCGACGTCGGCCGGGACGACGAGGTCGCGGTACGCGGCGTGGATCATCGGTGGCCAGGCCAGGCGCTGCCGCCCGGGCGTGACCGCTCCCTCGCGCCACAGCGACAGGGCCTCGACGTCGGGATGCCCGGGAAGGAGGTCCGTCAGCCGGTCGGCGATCAGGTCGTGGGTCGTGTCGTCCGAGGGCCACTCGGCGCGCAGCGCGTGCGCCGCGAGCACGCCCAGCATCGGGTTGAGGTCGGACCGGTTCGACAGCAACGCATCGACGACGTCCCGGCGGAAGACCGCCCGGCGGCGGAGCAGCGCCGTGCGGGCGACCTCCACCGCGGTGTTCGCGGCGCTGTCAGCCCGCCACGGACGGCCGGCCTCCACCAGGTGCAGCGAGACCTCGAAGCCGTGGGGAGCCTGCCGCAGGAACACGATCGTCTGCCAGCCGGGCGAGAGCCAGAACGGCATATCGGTACCGTGCCGGCGCAGCACGTGTCCGCCGGCCGGCCGTGCACGGTCCCAGGCGGCGGCACGGTCGCCGATCCATCCGTGCGGCCACGCGTCGACCGGGCGAAGGTCCTCGTCCAGCAACTGCCATTGGCTCAGCACGGTGGCGACCGGTACGTCGGATACCACCACGAGATGAGCCCGGGCCGGGTCCCCGTGCGCCGCGACCGTGCCGCTGACCGACTCCGCCACCGTGCGGTACTCGTCGTCGGTCTGCCGGTCGGCCGCCACGGGCGCGACCGAGCGCAGTGTCAGATCCACAGCGGCGTTGACGTGGTCCCGGCCCGGTCGCACCGCCACGATCTCGGTCTCGTGGGTGTCGCCGAGCCGGCGTTCCACCTGGTACAGCCCGGGCGCGACGCTGACGTCGAGATGGCCGACGCCGTGGGCGACGACGTCGAACCGGCTGTCCCGCACGGACAGCTCCGTCCCGGGCCACGTTCCGAAGAGCCGGATGCGGCCGGGGCCGGGGTGGTCAGAGTCGGACTTCACGATCGGCTCCCGCCACGACGAACATGCCGAGCCCCGCGGAATCTCCGGCGTCACGCTGCCCCTGGCGGACCACCCAGTACAGCCCGGACGGAAGCTTGGTCGTCAACGGGCCGGTGGCGGAGTCCCAGCGCTCCCGCACGTGGAAGTCGCCGTCGAGCAGCTCCACCGGGCCCGTCGACTCCGGCAGCACGATGTCGACACGGTGCGGTGCGGCCGCTTCGGCGAGCGGCGGGCCGAAGGTCATGTCGGGCACTCCGCTGAACTCGACGCCCTGCCCGCGCCGGCTTTCGGACGCGAGCTGGTGGACGCACGCCTGAACGAATCCGGACAGCCGGGCCGAGGTGACGCGCCCGCCGAACCGCGGGTCGCCGGCCTCGCGGAGCCCGCGCAGCAAGGCTTCGGTGAAGTACCCGCGTCGCTGGTCGGGACGGTCGGCCCGGCCGTTCTCCAGGGCCGTGCGGCCGAACTCGCTGGCGTAGGCGACCGTGACCCGAACCGGCCGGCGGGCGTCGCCGCGCAGGGTGAACGGCGGGCCGTTGGAGGGCGCGCCCTCGACGAAGCTGCGGCAGCAGTCGGCGAACACGACCAGTTCGTGGAAGGCGCACGAGACCTGATACCAGCGTCGGTACAGCGACAGCTCGATATTGTGGCCGAGCTCCTCCAGGCTCGCGTTGGCGGCCAGCAGCGCCCCGTCGCCGCCGTCCGGCGCGATCCCGTGGCCGGCGACGAAGATGTACAGCCGCGTCTCATCCCACCGTGACGGTTCCTGCGTCAGGGCCAGGTTGACTGCGCGGTTCACGCGGCTGAGCGCCAGATTGATCTGGTGTACCGCCGGCTCGGCCGACTCCGCCGGCAGGGAAGCGGCGTCGTCCGCGGAAGCCGGTACCAACTCGATGTTGGCCCTTGGCACGGCGCCGCCGGCCGGGTCGGCCAGCCACTCGAGGAACCGTGCCGCGTCGCCCACGGCCGCGGTGAGGTCGCCGAGCGCCGGGTAGCGGTTGATCCCGACGACCACGGCGTAGTGCAGGGCGTTCATCGCTGGGAACGCTCTCAGTCTTCGGTGATCTCGCCGGACTTCACTCGTACGGTCTTGATGAGCTTCCCGTCCGGACCGTAGAGCTCCACCACCTGCGGTCGCTGCTGCGGATCGCGTTCCTGGCGGCGCTTCGCCCACGCGGCGACACGGTCGCGCACGGCGCTCACACCGCTGTCGATGAGACCGCCGGTCACGCCGTCCAGGATCTTGCCGCCGAGGTAGATCATGGTCACCTCGTACCAGGTGACCGCCCGGCTCGTGGCGGCGTCCTCCTCGACCGCGACCTCGATGCCCAGGTCCCGCAGGCCGGCGCACAGTTCGGCGATCGCCTCCCTGCTCGCGGCCGACCGATCGCCGTTCTCGACGAGCACCGTGACTTCGGGCACGCTCACCCTTCCCGCCGCATCCGGAACGCATGGTGCACGCATTGTCACCCGTGCATCATCGGTCCGCCAAGGTGAGCCGGTCCAGACAACGTCACCCGATGGATGACCGGCGCTCGGCTGTTCGTCGGCCCGTTCCGTTCAGACCGCCGCGCAGCGGGTGCCGTTGAGCGTGAAGTCGGTCGGGGCCGGGTTAATGCTCGTCCAGGTGCCGGTGAAGCCGAACGCCGCCGTGCCGCCCGCCGGGATCGTTGCGTTCCAGGTCGCGTTGCTCGCGGTCACCGCCGTGCCGGACTGCGTCGTGGTGGCGTTCCAGGCCTGGGTCACCGTCTGGCCGCCGGCGAACGCCCAGCGCAGCGCCCAGCCGTTCACGGCGCTCGAGGCCTGGTTCGTGATGGTGACGTCGCCCTGGAAGCCGCCCTGCCACGAGTTCGTGATCTTGTACGCGACCGAGCACCTACCGGCCGGCGGCGGCGTCGTTGCGCTCGGGCTCGTGCTGGAACTCGGGCTGGTCGACGCGCTCGGGCTCGTGGTCGGGGTCAGCCTCGCCGCCACGATCGGGGCCAGCTTCGCCGTGATCGCCTGGTGGCCCTTGTCGTTCGGGTGGACGCTGTCGCTCAGGCCGTCGCTCGGCAGCCAGCCCTCGGTGTTGACGTAGTACACGTTGCGGTCGCCGGCGGTGTTCTGCGTCGCCACCGCGGCCTGGGTCTCGGCCGCGTACCTCTTCGAAAACGTCTCGAGGGCGAGGATCGCGGCGTTCGGGTACTTGCCGCGCACGGTCTTGATGAAGGCGACGTACCCGGCCTGGAAGTCGGCCGACGAGACGCCGTGGCTCTTGTCGTTGGTACCCAGGTTGATGACGACGGCATCGGCGGTGTACCGGCTGAAGTCCCAGTTCGCGCTGGTCGACGAGTAGCCGGTCTTCAGGAACTGCGCGGCCACCGACACACAGCCGTCCGCGGTGGCGACCAGGCAGCCGCCGCCGTAGCCGATCTGCGTGTGCCGCACGCCCAGCTGTTCGCCGGTGAGCCAGCCGTACGCGGTGAGCGCGTTCTTCGACGACGTCGTGCCGACGGTGATCGAGTCGCCGACGAACTCGACCAGTTTCGGCGACACGTTCGCGGGCAGCGTCTTGGCGCCGGAGTCCAGGACGAGCCCCTGGAAGACGGCGTCGCCGGTGTACGAGCCGGCCACGACACGGTAGGAGACCATGAGCGTGTGGTTGCCGGCCGCCAGCTTGGTCGGCGTCAGGTTCACCGTGCCGGACACGTTCTGCGTGTACTGCACGGCGCCGCCGTCGATGCTGAAGTACACGTCGATGGTCCCGCGCTGCTTGAGTTTCACGGTGGTGCCGGTGAACCCCGTGCGCAGGTAGGCCCCGGCCCAGTTCGGCACATAGGCGCTCGAGTTGGTGCGGTCCCAGCGCCCGACGAACGCGATGTTCGCGTCACCGGGCGAGCCGTCACCGGTCGCGGCCAGCGCAACGGCGACCCCGGTCCCGGCCAGCACGGCGCCGGTCACGGCGGCGGCGATGCGCAGTGCGGCCCTCACTTGAGGTATCCGATGAGATCCAGCTTCTGGTTGCGCACCGCGGTCGCGACCAGCTTGGCGATCTGCACGGCGCCGGCGGTCTCGAAGTGCGTGTGGTCGTTGCAGAAGAAGGCCCCGACGGCGCCCTGGGTGTAGTCGCCGTTGTTCGGGCACAGCCCCGCACCGGTGTAGTACGTGTAGGACAGCTTGTGCAGGTCGATGACCGGCACACCGTTCGCGCTCGCGGCGTCGTTCGTCTCGGTCAGGAAGCCGCGGTTGCCCGTCGCGGTGCTGCCGCTGCACGTGATCGCGGCGACGGCCGTGAGCATGACGACCTTCACCCCGCGCTGTTTCGCGGCGGCGGCCATGACCCCGAGCAGCTGCTTGTACCGTGCCGAGCCCACGTGCCGCGGGCAGGCCGAGTCGCCGTCGTTGATACCGAACTGGATGAACAGGTAGTCGCCGGACTTCATGCCTGTGCTCGCGTCGAGCATGCCCTGCCAGCGGGTCGAGTACGTGTTCGGGCTGATGACGCACTCGCCGCTGCCGTCCTTGGTGGACGTGACGTTCGGGTCGTACATCCAGGTCTGGATGCTGCGCCCGGCCACCGCCTGGTTCTTGACGGTCACGTTGGCGTTGAACAGCGGCGCGAACTGGCTGCCCCACCCGACCGGGCACACGCCGCCGGACGGGTTGGCGACGGTGGAGTCCCCCGCGAGCCAGATGGTGATCTTCGGCTGCGTGCTCGAGCTGGCGCTCGGCTTCGGACTCGTGCTCGCGCTCGGGCTCGTACTTGCACTTGGGCTCGTGCTGTGGCTAGCGCTCTGCGACGGCGTGGCACAGGGCGATGCCGTCGGCGATCCCGTGCACGCGACCCCGTTCACCGTGAACGCTCCCGGGACCGGGTTGCTCGTCGTCCAGGCGCCGTTGAAGCCGAAGTTGACGGTACCGCCGGTCGCGATGCTCCCGTTGTAGCTCACGTTCTTCGCGGTGACCGCCGTGCCGGACTGGGTCACGGTGGCGTTCCAGGCCTGGGTGACGCTCTGGCCGCTGGCGAACGTCCAGCCCAGCGTCCACGCGGTGACCGGGTCGCCCAGGTTGGTGACGGTGACGTCGGCGCCGAAGCCACCCTGCCACTGGTTGGTCACCTTGTACGCGACCGAGCACCCGGCCGCGGCCGCGCTCGCCTGGTTCACCACCGCGACCCCGAGCCCGACCATCAGCAGCGTGACGGCGATCAGTGCCCGCATGCCCGCTCCCTCATCGACTGTGAGCGCTCACGGTCGACCGGGCACTGATCTACGTCAATGGTTTCGTGCGGTTTCGTGCGTTCGGCGCAGGGTCGCGCGGAAACTTACATGTCAGTCGAGGCAGAACTCGTTGCCCTCCGGGTCGGCCATCACGATGTGCCCGGACGCCAGCGGGGGCCGGGGTTCGTGGCGCGCGAGACGCTTCGCGCCGAGGCCGGTCAGCCGGTCGGCCTCCGCCTCCAGCGCGGCCATCCGCTCCTCGCCCTGCAGCCCCGGCGCGGCCCGGACGTCGAGGTGCATGCGGTTCTTGACCTGCTTGCCCTCCGGTACCCGCTGAAAGAACACCCGCGGCCCGAGACCCTCCGGGTGCAGGATCGCCGAGGCACGGTTGCGGTCCTCCGCCGGGATGTTCATCGCGTCGAGCGCCTCGTCCCAGCTGCCGAAGCCGGGCGGCGGGTCCTGCAGCTTGTAGCCGAGCGCCTCGATCCAGAAGCCGGCCAGCGCGGCCGGGTCGGCACAGTCGATCGCGACTTGCACGGTACGCGTCTCAGTCATGTCCCACAGTCTGCCCGGAATCGCGGACAGATACGGTCCGCGATTGGTGACATGATCGAGCCCATGACCGCCGAACGGGTGCTGCGACTGCTCGCGCTGCTGCAGCGGCGGGCCTCGTGGACGGCGACGGAACTGGCCGCGGAGCTGCACGTCACCGACCGTTCGATCCGCCGCGATGTGGAGCGGCTGCGCTCGCTGGGCTACCCCGTGCACGCGACCGGCGGGGTGGGCGGCGGCTACCAGCTGGGCGCCGGCACACGGCTGCCGCCGCTACTGCTGGACGACGAGGAGGCGATCGCGACCGCGGTATCGCTGCGCCTGGCCTCGGCCGGGACGGTGGCCGGCGCGGGCGAGGCCGCACTGCGCGCCCTGGCCAAGCTCGACCAGGTGATGCCGCCGCGGCTGCGGGCCGAGGTCCGTGCGGTGCACGGCGCGACGGAGACGCTGATCGGCCCGGGCGTGGAGATCGACGCCGACGTCCTGATGACGCTGGCCTGCGCCTGCCGCGACGCCGTACGCGTGCGGTTCCTGTACTCGGACACCGAGCGCACGGTCGAACCGGTCCGGCTGGTGACGACCGGGCGGCGGTGGTACCTGATGGCCTGGGACGCCGACCGTGACGACTGGCGCACGTTCCGCCTCGACCGCATGCGCACGGTGGAGGCGACGACGTGGCGTTTCCGCCCGCGCGAGCACCCGGACCCGGCCGCCTTCGTCCAGCGCGCGGTGGCCGAGGCGCCGTACCGGCACGTGGCCCGGGTCCGCCTCCGGGCCGCCGCCCAGGAGGTCCGCGAGCGCGTCCCGCCCCAGGTCGGCCGGGTCGAGGACGACCGCGACGGCTGGTGCGTACTCGTCGCCGCCGCCGACCGCCTGGACGTCATCGCGGTACACGTGGCGCGTCTCGGTTACGAGGCGCAGGTGCTGGACCCGCCCGAGCTGCGCACGGCCGCGACCGAGCTCGCGAGCCGCCTGGCCGCACTCGCTGGCTGACCGCCGGCGTGCGGCTGCCGGTCGCCCGGTCAATCCACTCGTGGCCCGGCATGCCCGGCGAGACATTGCCAGCCGTCGGCGGAGTTGACCCAGGTCTGCGTCAAGCGCAGCCGGAACGTCTCCTGCACCCCGTCGCGGTTCACCACGTCGACGACCAGCGCGGTCAGGACCGCGACGGCGTCCCCGACGATCTGGACGTCGACGTCCAGCAGCGTCTGCTCGACCCAGACCAGAGCGCCACCGACGTTGCCGGTCAGGTACTGCTCGCGGTCGAGGACAGCTCCTCGGTACGTGGTCCACCGCAGCCGGGGATGCAGGAGCGCCGCCAGCCGCCGTCGGTCGCCGGCGACGAGAGCGGCCGAACGCGCTCGAGCCGCCGCCACTACCGCCTTCGTCGCTTCGTCGATGGTCACCTCGGTGATCCTGCCCGAGTGGGACAAGCCGTGTGGGAGAAGCCCGAGTGGGAGAAGCCCGAGTGGGAGGAGTCAGCCCAGCGTGGCCGCCTTGCGCAGCAGCACCGAGCGTTCGCGCTGGTTGGTGCACAGCCGGGCCGCGAGCTCCAGCTCGGCGCGCGCCTCCGGGAGCCGGCCGAGCCGGGCCAGCAGTTCACCGCGCACGGTCGGAACCAGATGCGAACCGGGGAGCCGGTCCGAGGCGATCAGCTCGTCCACGATGGCCAGGGCCGGCGCCGGACCCGAGGCCATGGCCACGGCGACGGCCCGGTTGAGCTCCACCACCGGCGAGGGCGCGACCCGGCCGAGCGCCTCGTAGAGCACCACGATCCGGTCCCAGTCGGTCGCCTCGACCGCGTGCGCCGACGCGTGGGTGGCGGCGATCGCGGCCTGCAGTCCGTAGGGGCCGAGCCCGCGAGCCGACGCCTTGGCCAGCGCGGCCAGCCCACGGCGGATCGCCGAGATGTCCCACCGCCGCCGGTCCTGGTCCTCCAGCAGGATCGGCGAGCCGTCCGGGGCGGTCCGGGCCGGGAAGCGCGCGGCCGTCAGCTCGCACAGCGCGAGCAGACCGTGCACCTCGGGCTCGTCCGGTTGCAGTGCGGCAAGCGTGCGGGCCAGCCGGATCGCCTCGTACGCGACGTCGCGGCGCAGCAGCCGCTCGCCCGACGTGGCCGTCGACCCCTCGGTGAAGATCACGTAGATGACGCTGAGCACGCCGCCCAGCCGCTCCCGGCGCTCGCCGGCCGGCGGCAGCTCGAACGGTACCCCGGCCGCCGCGATCGTCTTCTTGGCCCGGGTGATGCGGGCCTGCACGGTCGGCACGGGTACGAGGAACGCGCGGGCGATCTCCTCGCTGGACAGGCCGCCGACCACCCGCAGGGTCAGCGCCACCCGGGCCTCCGGGGAGAGCACCGGGTGGCAGCTGATGAACATCAGCGCCAGGACGTCGTCGTCGATCCGGTCGGGGTCGACTTCCTCGTCGACCGCCGAGTCGGCCGCCGGGTCCGCCGCCAGCAGGGCGTACCGGTCCTGCAGCGCCGCCCGGCGGCGGATCGCGTCGATCGCCCGCCGCCGGGCCGTGGCCATCAGCCAGCCGGCCGGATTGGCCGGGGCGGCGAGCGGCCACGACACCAGCGCCTCGGCCACGGCCTCCTGGGCCGCGTCCTCGGCCAGCCCGAAATCGCCGGTGAACCGGGTCAGCGCGGCGACGATCCGCGCCGACTCGATCCGCCAGACGGCCTCGACATCGGCCGTACCCATCAGATCCGGCCCTCGCTCCCGTACCCGGCCCAGCCCGGGCGCCGCCGCGAGGGTCCGCGGGTCCAGTCCTCGACGATCATTCGCCGGCCTGCGGGACCTCGTCGCTCTCGGGCACCCGCCGGATCTCGATCTTGGACCCGCGAGCCGCCGGTACCCGTTTGGCCCACTCGACCGCCTCCTGCTTCGAGGCGACATCGAGCAGGAAGAAGCCCCCGAACAGTTCCTTGGTCTCGCCGTACGGCCCGTCCGTGACCACCGGGGCCTCGCCGCTGAAGTCGACCACGACGCCCTGGCGCGCATCGTCCAGCCCCTCGGCCGCGAGGAGAACCCCGGCCTTGATCATCTCCTCGATGAACTGGCGGGTCGTGGTCATCAGCTCCTCGATGTCAGCCATCATGGCCGCGTTCGACTCGTCGGTGCCCCGCATGATCAGCATGTACTTCGACATCGTGTCCTCCTCGTCAGCGGGCCGCCTCTCGGCTCGCGCACCCTCAGGTCGAACGAGCGGCCCGCGGATCGACACGGGCTCCGGAATAATTTCGCCCGTCCGACCGCCCCGGCAGATCAGAAACCTTATCGTCGCCGCGGGGCCGGCAGGTAACTTGCGAAGCTAAGTTAGTCTGCTAAGTTATGGGCGTGGCGCACAACCTGAGCTTTGCCTTGCACGTGCTCACTGCCCGTCTGGACCGGATGGGCGACCGGCTCCTGCGGGCCCAGCACGACATCTCCTACCACCGCTTCCTCGCGCTCGTCTTCGTCGGCGAGCTGGGAGCGTCGACCCAGCGCGCCCTCGCCGACGAGCTCGGCGTGACCGAGCCTTCGGTCAGCCGCATGACCGCCGTCCTGGCCGCCGACGGGTTGCTCAACGTCGAGCCCGACCCCGCCGGGGGCAACCGCCGGCGGCTGAGCCTCACCGACAAGGGCCAGCGGCTCGTGACCACCGTCCGGCGTGACTTCGAGGATCGGCTGGCCGTTTTCGTCGAGCACAGCGGCGTGCCGTACGCGCAGTACGCCGAGCACACCGAACGTCTGCTCAGCACCCTCGACCGCATGGAACAGGAGCGACCCGCATGAGTGCGACAGACCCCGCGCTGCTGGAACGGCCAGGGACCGTGGTCTCCGCCGACGGTACGAAGATCGCCTATCGGACCATGGGCGACGGCCCCGGCCTCATCGTCGTCGGGGGCGCGCTGCGGACCGCGGAGGACTACCTGCCGCTGGGCCGTGCGCTGGCCCGGTCGTGCACGGTGCACGTCGTCGACCGGCGGGGGCGCGGGGCCAGTGGCCCGCAAGGGCCGGACTACTCGCTGGACCGCGAGGCCGACGACCTGCTCGCCGTGCAGGCCGCGACCGGGGCACGGCTCGTGTTCGGCCACAGTTTCGGAGGGCTCGCCGTCCTCGAGACCGCACGGCGGTCCGCCGTGTTCGACCGCATCGCGCTCTACGAGCCGGGCGTGCCGTGCGAACCGTTCGCCACCGCCTGGATGGAGCCGTACCGCGAGCGGCTGGCGGCCGGAGATCCGTACGGGGCGTTCGTGCACTTCATCCGGGGCTCCGGCGGGGCGCCCGCCTTCGTGACCAGGATGCCGTACTGGTACCTGCGCTTCGCGATGCGGGTCGGCTTCCGCGGCGCGACCTGGCAACACATGCGGCCGCTGCTCGGCGCCAACCTGGCCGAGCACGAGCAGATCGCGGCCCGCATGGGTCGTCTCGCCGACTATGCGGCCGTCACCGTGCCGGTGCTGATTCTCCGGGGCAGCCGGACGGCCGCCGCGATCCTCACCCAGACCGATCGCCTGAAGGACACCCTCGGCGACGCCACGATCGAGACCGTCGCGGGCCTGAACCACTTCGGTCCGGAAGGCAGGACGGCGCCGGTCGTAGCGGAGCGCGTTTCGGCGTTCCTGCGCTGACGGCACGGTTCACAGACCCAGGTACACCTTCCGTACCCGGGTGTCGTGGCGCAGCTCGGACGAGGAGCCGGTCATCGCCACGGTGCCGTTCTCCATCACCAGGCAGCGGTCGGTCGCCTCGAAGGTGAGCTTCGCGTTCTGCTCGACCAGCAGCATGCTCAGCCCGTCGGCGGCCAGGCGCTGCAGCGCGGCCAGGATCTCCTCCACCAGCTTCGGCGACAGCCCCATCGACGGCTCGTCGAGCAGCAGCAGCTTCGGGCGGGACATGAGCGCGCGGCCGATGGCGAGCATCTGCTGCTGGCCGCCGGACAGCGCCCCGGCCAGCCGCGCCCGCATCTCCCCCAGCACCGGGAACAGCGCGAAGACCTCGTCGAGCTGCGTTCGGACCGAAGCGTTCCAGCGCTGGGCGTACGCGCCCAGCATCAGGTTCTTCTCCACGCTCAGACCCGGGAACACGTGCCGGCCCTCGGGCACGTAGCCGACGCCGTGGCGGACCATGTCGCGGGCCTTCACGCGCGAGACGTCCTCGCCGTTCAGGCGCAGGCCGCCGACCGTGCGCGGCACCAGGCCCAGGACCGCCTTGAGCGTCGAGGTCTTCCCGGCGCCGTTGGCGCCGATGATGCCGACGCACCCGCCGGCCGGGACGGTGAAGGAGACCTGCTCGACCGCGCAGACGCCGCCGTACCGCACGGTCAGGTCCTCGACCGTCAGCGCATCCGGGCTCATCGGCCGACCTCCTCGATGACGACCTGCTCGACGGTGTCGGCCATCGAGTCGCCGAGGTACGCCTCCACGACCGCCGGGGCGATCGCGACCACGGCCGGGGTGCCGTCGGCGATGATCCGGCCGCTGGCCAGGACGGTCACCCGCTCGCACAGCGACATGACCAGGCCCATGTTGTGCTCGATGAGCACGACGGTGACGCCGCTGTCGCGGATCGAGCGGACGATCTCGCTGAGCTGGCGGACCTCCTCGCCGTTGAGGCCGGCGGCCGGCTCGTCGAGCAGCAGCAGCCGCGGCTGCTGGGCCATCGCGCGGGCGATCTCGACGCGGCGCTGGATGCCGTACGGCAGGGCGCTCGGCCGGGCATCGGCGAAGTCGGCGAGGCCGAAGCGGCCGAGCAGCTCGTCGCCGGCGGCGCGCAGGGCCCGGTCCTGCCGCCACACGCCCAGCGGCCACAGCGGGTACCGCCAGATGGAACGGGTCCGGGTCCGATCGAGGGCGACGAGGACGTTCTCGCGCACGCTGAGCGCGCCGAACAGCCGCAGGTTCTGGAAGGTGCGGGCCATGCCGGCCTGGGCCAGCCGGTAGGGCGCCGCGCCGGTCACCTGCGCGCCGGCGAACGAGACCGAGCCCGCGGTGGGCTTGTAGAGACCGGTGATGACGTTGAACAGCGTCGTCTTGCCGGAGCCGTTGGGCCCGACGATGCCGCGGATCTCGCCGGCCCCGACGGTCAGGGAGACCTCGTCGAGCGCGCGCAGGCCGCGGAACTGCTTGCTGATGTCAGAAAGCTCCAGCAGCGGCCGCGAGTCCTCTGTGGACGCCAGATCGAACGGCGTGAACGGTCGCAGCTCCTGCCGTGGGCCCGCCCGGCGACGGCGGAACCGGGAAGGCAGCCCGGCCAGGCCCGTCGGGGCGAAGACGACCACGAGCACGACGATGCTGCCGTAGACGACCTGGGCGTACGTCGGGTAGTCGGACAGCAGCTCGCGCAGCAGCGACAGCGTCACGGCGCCGGCGACGCAGCCGAGCAGGCTCTGCCGCCCGCCGATGATGACCATCGCGAGGAGCAGGAACATGTTGGCGATGCTGAACGACTCGGGCGCGACGTAGCGCACGAGCCCGGCGTAGAGCACGCCGGCGGTGCCGCCGTAGACGCTGGCGAGCGCGAAGGCGGTCATACGCAGCATCGGTACCTCGACCCCGACCGCCCCCGCCGCCAGCGGGTCGTCGCGCATGGCCCGCATGCGCCGGCCCAGCGGCGTGCGGACCACGAACAGGCCGAAGGCCAGCGCGATCGCGAACACGATGAGCTCGAGGTAGTAGAAGAGGTACTCGCTGGAAAGGTCGACGCCGGGGAACTGCGGCACCGGGATGGCGTTGATGCCCTCGGCGCCGCCCGCGACCGCGGCGTTGGTGACCCAGTTGGTGAAGGCCAGCGCGAGGCCGAGCGTGACGATGCCGAGGTAGTGCGACTGGACCCGCAGCGCCGGGGTACCGACGAACAGGCCGGTGACGGCGGTGGCGACCAGGGCCAGCAGCGCCGCGGTCCAGAAGCCGAAGCCGTTGTGCGTCGTCAGGATCGCCACCGTGTAGGCGCCCACGCCGAAGAACGCAACCTGGGCCAGGTTGACCTGCCCGGCGATGCCCATGGCGAGGCCGAGGCCGATGGCGAGCAGGGCGAAGATGAGCGTGACGTCCACGACGTGGATGGCGTAGGAGTCCAGGGCGTACGGCAGCATCCACAGGGCGGCCGCGACCACAGCCAGGATGGCGAGGCGGCGTTTCATGCCGTCACCTCCGCTGCGCTCCGGCGCCGGCAGGACGAAGGCTGAGCCTCATGATGAGCGGCCACTCCGCTGCGCTTCGTACCGCTCATGCCCGGTTCACCGTCCGCTCGCCGAAGATGCCGGTGGGCCGGATCATGATGATGGCGGTGAAGACGAGGAACGTCACGAGCTCGGAGTAGCCCTGGAAGTGCCCGGCGGCGAACGCGTCGAGCACGCCGATGGCCAGGCCACCGACGATGGCGCCGGGGATGCTGCCGAACCCGCCGAGAATCGCCCCCGCGAAGCCCTTGATACCCAGGGCCCCGCCCATCGTGGGGCTGACGTACAGCAGCGGCCCGACGAGCCCGCCGGCGAGCGCGGCGAGGCCGGCGCCGATGACGAACGCGAGGGAGTTGCTGCGCCCGACGTGGATGCCGACGGCGGTGGCGGCCTCGTGGTCCATCGCGACCGCCTGCATCGCCGTGCCGCGCTTGGTGCGCTGCAGGAACAGCATGAGCAGCAGCATCGCGACGGCGGCGATGAGCAGCACCACCAGGTCATACGTGCGGATGCGCAGGCCGAAGAGGTCCAGCGGCGCGCCGGGCACGGGCGAGCGCACGGCCCGGCCGGTGGCGCCCCAGATGATGATGGCGAGGGCGTCGAGCACGATGCCGAAGCCGATCGTGCCGATCAGCATCAGGTCGAAGTCCTTGTTCTCCAGCGGCCGCAGCACGAACTCGATGACGAGGCCGACCAGCCCGGTGACGACGATCGCGACGACCATCGCCAGCGCGAAGGGCAGCTTCGCGGACATGTAGAACGTCGACGCGACATAGGCGCCGAGCGTCACCACGTTGCCGTGGGCGAAGTTGACGAGGCCCATCGTGCGGTACACCAGCGAAAAGCCCATGGCGACAAGGGCGTAGACGGCGCCGAGACTCAGCCCGCCGATAAGCGTTTGCAGTGTGACTTGCATGGCTCTCCCGAGGCCGGACCGGGGCGCCGTCGCGACGGCGCCCCGGTGAAGAGGGGAACGGCTCAGCCCTTGGCGGCCTGGAGCTTACCGCTGGTGATGACCCCGATCGACGTGGCGAAGATGCCGACCCCCGTGTCGTCGTAGGCGAAGTCGCCGAGCAGGCCCTTGTACTTCGTGCCCCGGATCGCGTCGGCGAGCGGCTTGCCCGTCGCCGCGTTGCTCGTCTTCAGCGCGGTGAGCACGATCTGGGTGCCGTCGTAGGCCTTGGCGCCGTGCAGCTCCGCGTCCTCGTTGTAGGCGGCCTTGTACGCCGCCGCGAACTTCTTCGCCGCGTCGCTGACGTCGTTGGACAGGTACGGGGAGCTCACGATGGTGCCCTCGACGTTGGCCGCGCCCGCGGTGTTGAGGAACACCGGCGTGCCCTGCGGCGCGGCGCCGGCGAACGGCACGGTGATGCCGAGGTCGCGGGCCTGCTTGACGATGAGCCCGGACTCGACCTCCTCCGCGCCGAGGAAAATCAGCTGCGGGTTCTTGCTGCGGATGGTGGACAGGGCGGCGCTGAAGTCCTTCTGGTCGGTGGTGACGACCTGGTCCGCGACCGGGGTGACGCCGCGGGACTGCAGGGCCTTGAGGAACGCGTCGTGCTCGCCCTTGCCGTACGAGCCGTTGTTCGTGATCAGCGCGATCGACTTGATGCCCTTGGTGTCCACGATGTACTTCGCGAGGGTCTCGTCGTAGGTGGTGCTGGTCGGGCCGTTGAGGAACAGGAACGGGCTCTTGACGGCCACGAGGCCGGTCGACTGGCCCGAGGTGATGTTCGGGATCTGGGCCTGTTGCAGGATCGGGGCCATCGCGATCGTCACGGCGCTCTCGGCGGTGCCGATCATCGCGACGTACCCCTCCGAGGCGATCTTCCGCGCCAGGTTGGTGCCGACCGTCGGGTCGCCCTGGTCGTCGAACACGTCGAGCTGGATCTGCCGGCCGTTGACGCCGCCGGCCTTGTTCCACTCCTCGACCGCGAGCTTGGCCCCCTTGAGCTCCCAGGCGCCCAGCGAGGACAGCTGGCCGCTCTGGGCGTCGACGAGGGCGAGCTTGATCGGTCCGGCGGCGTTCTGGGTGTCGTTCTTCTTCTCCCCCGGCGCGCTGCAGGCGGTCAGCGCGAGGGCGAGCAGGGTGGTGCCGGCAAGGATGCGGAAGCGTTGCGTGGACATGATGCGCATCACCTCTCAGTCAAAAAGACCTTGGTAGATGTCCTTGATGTTCCAGTGCCCAGGGGTTGGCACCGGCTCGTTGACCATCGCGACGTCGAGCACCGCTGGGCGGCGGCGGCGTTCGGCGGTTCGCAGCGCGCCGCGCAGGTCCTCGACGCGCTCGATCTGGTACCCGTCGGCGCCGCAGGCCCGGCCCAGCGCGGCGAAGTCCGGGCTGTACGGGCGGCCGTCGGGGTCGGTGAACTCGCAGCCGTACTGCCGGCCGAAGTTCGCGGCCTGCAGGTCGGCGATGGTGCCGTGGGCCCGGTTGTTCATGACCACGAACAGCACGGGCAGCCCCCGCTCGACCGCCATCGGCAGGGCCGGCAGTTGAGCGCTCATGCCGCCGTCGCCGACCAGCGCGACGACGACCCGGTCGGGCTCGGCGATCTGCACGCCGAGCGCCGCGGCGGGGCCGAAGCCCATGGTGGACGCGCCGCCGGGGGTGATGAAGCGGCCCTCGGGCGGCAGCGGGTAGCACTGCGCCACGCCGTTCTTGTTCCAGCCGACGTCGGTGACGAGGATCGTGTCCGGCGGCAGGGTCTCGCGGAGGTCGAGCAGGATGCGCTCGGGGCGCAGCGGGAAGTCCGCGCTGCGGCCCCGCTCGGTGCTGCCCTCGAACAGGGCGGTGCGGGCGGCGTGGATCTGCTCGCGCAGGCCCGGGCGGCGCACCGGCTCGGGCACGGCCCGGCGCACCGCGGCGTCGATGGCCCGCACGGCCTGGGTGGCGTCGGCGACCACGCCGATCTCGACGGGGTAGTTGCGGCCGATCTCGGCCGGGTCGATGTCGATCTGGATCAGCCGGGTCGGCGGGATCCGCCAGGTGTAGGCGGGGTTCCAGGAGCTGGCGTCGGTCTCGGCGAACCGGGTGCCGATGGCCAGCACGACGTCGGCCTCCAGGGCGTAGGTGTTTGTCACCTCGAGGCCCCAGAAGCCGGTCATGCCCATCACGAGCGGATGGCGGTCGGGCAGCGCGCCCTTGGCCATGAGCGAATGCGCGACCGGGATGTCGAGGTGCTCGGCCAGGGACAGCAGCGCCCGGCGGCCTTCGCCGCGGCCGAGGCCGCCGCCGAGGTACACCAGCGGCCGCTCGGCCCCGGCCAGCAGCTCGGCGATGCGGGAGGCGTCGGCGAGGGCGGGCACGGTGACGGCGGCCGGCAACGGGTGGTCCTCGAAGTCCAGCGGCCGCGAGAACAGGTCCATCGGGACGTTGAGCAGCACCGCGCCGGGGCGGCCGGAGGTTGCGGTCCAGAAGGCCCGCTCCAGGAAGCGCGGCAGGTCCTCGACCCGGTGCGCGTGCCAGGCGCGTTTGACGAACGGGCGGTAGATGGCGGTCTGGTCGGCGTCGGCGTGGAGGTTGACCTCCTGGTGCGGGTGCCGGCCGTGCATGTAGGAGGGCACGTCGCCGGCGATCACGACCATCGGCACCGAGTCCAGCGCCGCGGTGGCCACGCCGGTGACCGCGTTCATCATCCCGGGCCCGACGTGCAGCAGGACGACGCCAGGCTTGCCGGAGGCGCGGGCGTAGCCGTCGGCGGCGTGGGCCGCGGCCTGCTCGTGGCGGGCGATGACGAACTCGATCGAGCTGCGGCCGATGGCGTCGAGCAGTGCGATGTTCGTGTGCCCGCAGGTGCCGAAGACGTACCGCACCCCGTACGCCTCCAGCTGAGTGACGAGCGCCTCGGCGGCGGTCGTCTTCGTCTCGGCGCTCATCGCGGCGGTTCCTCCAACGTGATCCAGGTCTTCCCGGGCAGCTCCCGTGCCCGGGCGAACGCGTCGGCCACCCCGGCGAGCGGGTACCGGCCGCGCAGGATGCGGCCCGGGCGCAGCTCCGCGACCCGCGCGACGGCGGCCGCGAAGTCGCCGGGGTGGTCGTAGATGAGGCAGCCCCGCAGCGTCAGCCGCCGCTGGACGACGGTGAACGTGGACAGCCGGGCCGGGGTGCTGCTCTGTCCGATGAGGACGATCCGGCCGTCGGGCGCGGCCCGCTCGACGGCGGTCTCCAGGGCCGGCGGGGCACCGGAGGTCTCGAACACCACCGGGAACAGCCCGTCGTCCGGGGCCGCCGCGGCGCCGAGCTCCAGTGCGGTGGCGAGCCGGCCGGCGTGCGGGTCGATGACGAACGGCACCGCGCCGAGCGCCCGCGCGGCCAGGCACACCAGCAGGCCCTGCGCGCCGGCGCCGACCACGAGGCAGCGCTCTCCGGCGGTGAGGCCGGCGCGAGCCAGCGCGGCGAGCGCGACGGCGAGCGGCTCGACGCAGACCAGGTCCTCGTCGGCGAGGCCGGGCGGGGCGGGCCAGGCGAACCGGGCCGGCACGGCGACCCGCTCGCGCAGCGCGCCGGGCTCGTTGATGCCGAGGATGCGCCGGTTCGGGCAGACCGCGGTGCGACCGTCCGCGCAGGCCGGGCAGCGCAGGCACGGGAAGTTGGGCTCGACGGCGACCCGCTGCCCGACCCGGCCGGGCGCCACGCCGGCGCCGACCCGCACGATGTCGCCGATGGCCTCGTGCCCCAGCGCCCAGGGCAGGTGGGGCACGGCCCGGCGGCCGTCGACGACGGCGAGGTCGGACCCGCACATGCCGACGGCCCGCACGGCGACGACGACGTCGCCGGGCCCGCACTCGGCCTCGGGCCAGTCGCCGGTGACCTCGACGGCCCCGGGCGCGGTGAGCACGGCCGCCCTCATGCCTGGGTACCCCAGATCGACAGGCCGCGCAGCAGCAGGGTTTTGACGACGGTGTAGTCCTCGATCATGCAGGCGGGCGACTCGCGGCCGAAGCCGGAGTCCTTGACCCCGCCGAAGGGCACGTGGTCGAGGCGGAAGTTGGACGAGCCGTTGACGACGAGCCCGCCAACCTCCAGCTCCCGCCAGGCGGTGACGATCCGGCCGATGTCGCGGGTGAACAGGCCCGCCTGCAGGCCGTACCGGCTGCCGTTGCACGCGGCGAGAACCTCGTCGAAGTCGTCGTAGGGCAGCACCGCCACGAGCGCGCCGAAGACCTCGCGGGCGACCACGTCGGCGCCGGCGGGCGGGTCGAGCACGACGGTCGGGCTGAGCGTCGCGCCCGTGCGGGTGCCGCCGAGCGCGATCGTCGCACCGTCGGCGGCGGCCTGCGCGGCCCAGGTCGCGACCCGTTCGGCGGCCGCGTCGTCGACCATCGAGCCGACGTCGGTCTCCGGGTCGAGCGGGTCGCCGACCTTCAGCGCCGCGACCTCCTTGCCGAACGCGGCGGCGAACTCGGCGTAGCGGACGCGCTGGACGTACACCCGCTGCACCGAAATGCAACTCTGCCCGGAGTTGGTGTAGCCGGTGCGGGCGCACACGGCGGCGGCCTGCGCGATGTCGGCGTCCTCGCACACGATCGTGGCCGCGTTGCCGCCGAGCTCGAGCACGAGGCGCTTGGCCCCGGCGGCGCGGGCCACGGCCGCGCCGGTCTCGACGCTGCCGGTGAAGCTGATGACGGCGACCTCCGGCGCGGCGCACAGCGCGGCCCCGACGTCGCCGCCGCCGTGCAGCAGCTGCACCGCCTCCATCGGGGCGCCCGCCTCCAGCAGGAGGGCGACGACGGCCGCGGAGACGGCCGGGGCCTGCGGCGGGGCCTTGACGATTGTGGCGTTGCCGGCCGCGAACGAGGCGCCGAGCTTGTGGGCGAGCAGGTTGGCCGGGGCGTTGAACGGCGTGATGGCCAGGGCGACGCCGGCGGGGGCGCGGTAGGTCAGGGCGGTGTTGCCGACGCCTCGGGCCCAGCCGGCGACCGGCAGCAGCTCGCCGCCGATGCGGCGGGTCTCCGCGGCGCAGACGGCGAAGGTGTCGGCGACGCGGTCGAGCTCGCCGCGGCCGTCCTTGAGCGGCTTGCCGAGCTCGAGGGCGAGGAGCCGGGCGATCGCGTCGCGGTGGCGTACGGCGAGTTCGGCGGCGCGTTCGAGCACCTCGGCCCGGGCCGCGGGGGCCAGCGCGGCCATCCGCCGGGCCGATTGGTGGGCGTACTGAACCGCGGTGCGGACCGCCTGATCGTCGGCGAGCACGGCCCGGCTGACCACCCGGCGCACGTACGGCCCGACCCGCTCGGCCTGCGCACCGTCCGCCCGCCACTCCCCCGCAAGCAGAGCCGGGGCCACGACCGGGGACTCCGATCCGAGGATCGCATTCAGCATGGCGCTCCCTCGCTGCAAACCGCTCGGCGGTACATCTGGACCGCTATGCGGACTGGGTGTAACGTACGGGCGGCCGACAGCCGCTGGCAAGAGCCCGAGTCGAGAAAGTTGCGACAATCGGCGTCCAGGGCGCGACGAGCGATGGAGACACGAACATGGTGAAGACGGCAGGCCGCGACGGCGTCGAGCATCAGGAGGCCGAGGCCGACGCGCCGGGGGTCCGCAGCGTCCAGCGCGCGCTGGACATCCTGACGCTGCTCACGGAGGATCGGCCGCTGGTCTCGATCCGCGACATCGTCGAGGGCACGGGGCTGGCCAAGACGACGGTGATCCGGCTCGTGCAGACGCTCGAGCAGTGCGGGCTGCTGTGGGGCACCACCGCCGGCTACATGGCCGGCCCGGGCCTGTGGCGCTGGGCGCACCTGGCCCGGCGCAGCTGGGAGCTGCCGCCGGAGACGCAGCGGATGATGCGCGACCTTGCCGCCCGGCGGCGCGAGACGGTCAACGTCTACGTCGCCCGGGACATCTACCGGGTCTGCGTCGCCCAGCAGGAGAGCCCGCAGCCGCTGCGGCACGTCGTGCACATCGGCGACGAGCTGCCGCTGTGGGCCGGCGCCTCGTCGAAGGTCCTGCTGCGCAACGCGACCCCGGCCCGCCTGCTGCGCGTGGCGCGCAGCTCCCCCTACGGCGACCAGCACATCAAGCGGCTGCAGGAGTGGATCGACGAGGCGGCCCACCAGGGCTACGCCGTCAGCCAC
This sequence comes from Dactylosporangium sp. McL0621, assembly GCF_049995355.1. Lineage (NCBI taxonomy): Bacteria > Bacillati > Actinomycetota > Actinomycetes > Micromonosporales > Micromonosporaceae > Dactylosporangium > Dactylosporangium sp. McL0621. The sequence continues at coordinate 4,320,407 of NZ_CP188259.1, read as the reverse complement.
GGCGAGCGCGAGGAGGGCCTCTCGGCCGTCGCCGTGCCGATCTTCTCCCGCGCGGGCGCGGTCGTCGCGGTGCTGTCGCTCAGCGGCCCGACGCTGCGCTTCCCGGAGGAGCGCGTGACCGAGTTCGCCGCCGACCTCAAGGACGTCGCCCAGCGGATGTCCGAGCGGGGCTTCGACCACCCACTGGGCAGTTCGCTCTGAAGGAACCTCCGAAGGAAGCTCTGAGAGCAGCGCTGAAGGAGACAGGTGCATGCAGCCGCGACCACTAGACGGCATCCGCGTCCTCGATCTCACGAACGTCCTCGCCGGCCCGTACTGCAGCTACCAGCTCATGCTCCTGGGCGCCGACGTCGTCAAGGTCGAGGTGCCGGGCCGCGGCGACCTCGCCCGGCAGCTCGGCCCGGACTCGGAGCTCAACGAGCGGTACCTCGGCACGTCCTTCCTCGCCCAGAACGCGGGCAAGAAGTCCGTCGAGCTCGACCTCAAGGACCCGGCCGGGCGCGAAACCTTCGAGGAGCTCGTCGGCGCGGCCGACGTGCTCCTGGAGAACTTCCGCGCCGGGGTCCTGGCCCGGCTCGGGTACGACTGGCAACGCCTGCAGGCCTTGAACCCGCGCCTGATCGCGTGCTCCATCACCGGATTCGGCCAGACCGGCCCGATGAGCCAGGCGCCCGCCTACGACCAGATCATCCAGGGGCTCTCCGGCATGATGAGCGTGACCGGGACCCGTGACACCGCACCGCTGCGGGTCGGATTCCCGGTCTGCGACAGCATCGGCGGCCTCGCCGCGGCGCTCGCGATCGTCGCCGCCGTCGCGGCCCGCCACCACAGCGGCGCCGGCTGCCAGCTCGACGTGTCGATGCTCGAGGCCTCCATCTCCGCGATGGGCTGGACCGTCTCCAACTACCTCCTCGCCGGTGTGCCGCCCGAGCCGACCGGCGACCAGAACGCCACCGCGGCCCCGTCGGGCACGTTCGACGCCGCCGACGGCCCGCTCAACATCTCCGCGAACCGGCAGGAGCAGTACGAGACGCTGTGCCGGCTCGTCGAGCGCCCCGAGCTGCTGACCGACCCGCGCTTCGCCGCGCCCGAGGCTCGCAAGGCGCACCGGGCGGCGCTCAACGAGGAGCTGAACCTGGCCCTGCGCCGCCGGCCGGCCGCCGAGTGGGAGCGGGAGCTCAACGCGGCCGGCGTGCCCGCCGCGCGCATCCTGACCGTCCCGCAGGCGCTGGAGTCCGAGCAGCTGGCTCATCGCGGCTTCATCACCGAGCTGCCGTTCCCGGACGGCTCCGCGCGGCGGCTGGACGTGGTGGGCAGCGGGGTGCTCTTCGACGGGGTACCGCTGACCCCGCCGGCCCCGCCGCCGATGCTGGGCGAGCACACCGCCGTCGTCTCCGATCTCATCGCCGCATGGCGTCTCAAGGAAGGTGTCGCCGAATGAGCACCGACGTCCAGGAGGTGGCCGACTGGTGGGCCACCTCCGTCTCCCGGATCGAGCCCGGCGTCATCGAGTTCCGCGGCCGCCCCATCCAGGATCTGCTCGGCGCGACCACGCTGACCGACGCGATCTGGCTGATGCTGCGCGGCGACCTGCCGGACGCGCGCCAGGCCGAGCTGCTCGACGCCGCCCTGGTCGCCTCGGTGGACCACGGCCCGCACGCGCCGTCGATCGCCGTCGCCCGGATCTCGGCGACGTGCGGGATCGGGCTGAACAACGCCATCGCCAACGGGGTCAACGTGATGGGCGACGTGCACGGTGGTGCCGGACAGCAGTGCCTGGAGTTGTACACCGAGATCCGCGACCTCGCCGCGCAGGGCACGGACCTGGCCGAGGCCGCGGCGCAGACCGTCGCGCGCTGGCAGGCGCGCAGCAAGTACCTGCCCGGCTTCGGGCACCGCTTCCACCCCCGCGACCCGCGCCGCGACCCGCTCGTCGGGCTCGTGCAGCGGGCCGTCGACGACGGCGTGGTGGCCGGGGACTTCCTCGCCGCGGGGCTCGCCGTCGAGGCGGTCATCGACCCGGTGCCGATGAACATCGACGGCTCCACCGCCATCATCTACGGCGAGCTGGGCTTCCCGCCGCCGCTGGCCCGCGGCCTGTTCGTGCTCGGCCGCAGCGTCGGCATCCTCGCCCACGCGTGGGAGGAGACGCAGGGCGGCCGGCGCATCAAGGGGCCCATCCCGCCGGGCATCACGCCGACGTACCGCCCCTGAGGACGTCATCGCACCGCGGCGAGGTCGAGGTGGTCGCGGGCCGCGCTGAGGGCCCGGCGGGCGTGCTCCTTGGCGCCGATCTGGGCCACCAGCATGGCCCGCGGGATCTCCAGCGCGTAGGGCAGCCCGGGCGGCAGCGCGTCGAGAATGCCGCGCACGTCGATGCCGCCCTCGCCCGGGAACAGCCGCTCGAACCGGGCGGTGTGGATCAGACCCTCGTTCGTCGGCGGTACCCCGGCCGGCGCATCACAGACGTGCGCGAAGTGGAACCAGTGCGGGGGCAGCTGGCGCAGGTCCGCGATGCTCGAGCCGGACCGGGCGAAGTGCAGCAGGTCCACCAGGATGCCCGCGTTCGGCTGGTCCGCGGCGCGCAGCACCCGGACCGCCTCGCGCAGGTCGGGCGTCTCGGTCCAGGACGGGAACTCCAGGTCCACGGTGAGCCCGAGCGGGCGGGCCAGCTCGCACAGCTCGGCGTACCGGTCGATCTTGCGGGCCCGGTCCGGGTCGGGCAGCTGGGTGATGACGTGCCGGGCGCCCAGCTCGGCCCCGGCCTCCAGGAAGCGCACGTAGTCGCGGGGCGAACGCTCCGGGCTCATCCGGGCCAGCTCGATGTCGAGCACCTCGATGCCGGTCGCGGCGAGACGGACCTTCGTGCGGTGCATGAGGGCCGGGTCGGTCGCGAGCGGGTAGTGCGGCTCCTGCGGGGTTACCCGGGTCAGGCGCAGCCCGACGTACCGGTAGCCGGCGTCGGCGGCCGCGTCGACGAGCTCGGGCGGGGAGAGGCTCAGCGCGGTCAGGTGGGCCAGCGAGTAGTCGTGCCGGTCGCCCGGCTCGCGCGCCGAGACCAGCCGCCGCGCGCGGTGGGCGGCCATCCGCACCGGGATGCTGCCGGGGTCGCCGTAGCCCTCGTAGCGGCCGAGGCGCTGCACGACGGCGAAGAAGATCCGCGAGCCCAGCATCTCCGTGTAGAAGTGCAGGTACTCGCCGTCCGCGTCGCGGTCGTAGAGGATCGAGTGCTCGCGCAGCTCGGCCAGGCGCTCGGCCGGTAGCGCGAGGCGGGCGTCGAGGTCCGCGTAGTAGTTCGCGGGGATCGGCAGCACCGCGGCGCCGAGCGCGCGCATCGCCCGGGCGCTGGCGATGATGTCGTCGGTGGCGAACGCGATGTGCTGCGGGTCGGGCACCGACGGGGCCCAGTCGCCGCGGCGCATCGGCGCGGTGTTGAGCGCGATGCGCAGCCGGCGGGCCGGGTCGGTGGCGACGCGGCTGCGGATCAGGCCGAACGGGGCGGCGATGTCGGTCGTCTCCTGGGTACCGAGGCCGAGCACCGTGCGGTAGAAGACGGCGGCCTCGTCGAAGTCGTCGAGCGACTCGGTCAGCGAGACGTGGTCGATGCCGGTCACGTGCCCGTCGGCCGGGGCCTGCGTGCCGGTGTCGGCGAAGTCGTCGAGCCAGCCCCCCGGCGTGGTCTGCACCAGGAACACGGCGGTCCCGTCGGGCGCGGCCACCGAGGTCAGGTCGGCCTCGCCGATGTCGTGCAGCCGGGGCAGTACCGGGGCCAGCAATGCCTCGGCGCGCTGGGCCCCCTGCGCCGGGTCGGCGCTCTCCACGCCGAGCGCGCAGATGGCCGCGGTGCCCGGCTCGACGGTGCGCTGGGCGGCGAAGTTGAGCAGCACCCGGGCCCGGCCCTGCTGCCAGAGCCGGACGGGCTTGGAGCGGTGCCGGCCGGCCTCCGCGAAGCCGAGCGCCGCGAGGGCCCCCGCGATCGCCGGGCCGGACACGTCGTCGACGGCGAGCTCGGTGAACGCGTGGCCGCCGAGCCCCGGCACCGCGGGCAGCCCGCTCTCGCGCAGGGTCAGCAGGGTCCGCATCCCGTCGATGGCGGCGTAGCGGGGGTCGGCCTGGCGGTACACGTCGTTGAAGACCTCGAGCGAGAGCGGCCCGTCGTAGCCGGTGCTCAGCACGTGGGCGACGAGGCCGGTCAGGTCGAACGAGCCCATCCCGGGGAACAGCCGGTGGTGGCGGCTCCACTCGACGATGTCCATGCGCACCCGCGGGGCGTCGGCCAGCTGCAGGTGGAAGATCTTCGCGCCCGGTACCACCCGCAGGGCGGCCGGGTCCTCGCCCCGGGAGAGCACGTGGAAGCTGTCCACGCACAGCCCGAGCGCGGGATGCCCGGCGCGGCGCACGATCCGCCAGGCGTGCGCGGTGGTGTTGACGAACCGGCCCCACGCCAGGGCCTCGTAGGCGATGCGCAGGCCGCGGGCGGCGGCCCGCTCGGCCAGCGCGTGCAGCTGCTCGGCGGCGAGGTCGTCGTCGTCGACCGCGTCCGGCGACACCGACGACGTGACGAGCAGCGTGCCGGCGCCCAGCGCCTCGACCACGTCCAGGACGCGCCCGGCCCGGCGCAGGTTGGCCGCGAACACGTCCGGCGGGACGGCCTCGAGGTCGCGGAACGGCTGGTACAGATCGATGGTCAGGCCGCGCCGCTCGCACTCCTGCCGCACGCGGGCGGGCGACCAGGGCGACGCGACGAGGTCGCTCTCGAAGATCTCGACGCCGTTGAAGCGGGCGGCGGCCGCGGCGGCGAGCTTGTCCTCCAGCGCGCCCGACAGGCAGACCGTGGCGATGCACAGGCGCATGCGGCGCTCCTACGTCGACTGTGAACGTACTGGATAGTTACTTATACCGCCGCGATGATGACCACGGAAGATGCGAACCACCAGGCGGTCCGATCCTTGCTCATCAATGCCACCGGGTCCTACATTCATTGCTGTCATTCGTGGACCAATTGGTCCGCCTGGCGGACCTAGGAGGCGGCATGGATCGTCGGCAAGTACTCAAGGGCGCCGCGGCGTCCGCGGTCGGCGCGGCAGGAGTCCCGCTCGGCACCGCCGCGCCACCGCCGTGCACCACCCCGCCGGCCCACGACTTCCCGAAGGTCGGCGGCAACTACGGCAACCAGAACTTCTCGGCGCTCACCCGCATCAACCGCGGCTCGCTGCGCCGGCTCGGCGGCGCGTGGGTGAACCGCATCGAAGGCGGCCTGACCACCGGCACCAACCAGAGCACCGCCATCGCCGTCGACGGGGTGCTGTACATCGAGTCCGCGCTCGGCAACGTGCACGCCGTCGACGGCGCCACCGGCGTGACCAAGTGGACGTACCACCAGACCCGCGGCACCGTCACCCGCCGCGGCGTGGCCGTGGGCCAGGGCCGCGTCTACACGCACGGCAAGGACAACTGGGTCATCGCGCTCGACCAGCAGACCGGCGCGGTCGTGTGGGAGAAGCAGATCACCGGGTACGGCAACATGGAGAAGGTCGCCGTCACGTACCACGACGGCCTGCTGCACATCGGCACCCACGACGGCGACCGCGGCGCCGCCCTCGCCGTGAACGCCGCCGACGGCGAGCTCGTCTGGCACTTCTGGGGCGCGCCCGGCCCCGGCGAGCTCGGCAACGACACGTGGGAGGGCGACTCCTACCTGACCGGCGGGGCCACCCCGTGGATCCACCCGGCGCTCGACCCGGAGCTCGGGCTCGTCTACTGGACCTTCGGCAACGCCCGCGGCAACCGCTCGTCGCAGGACGGCTCGCAGCGCGGCGGGGCCAACCTGTTCTCCAGCTCGATCGTCGCGATGGACATCAAGACGGGGCAGTACCGCTGGCACTTCCAGTCCATCCACCACGGCATCTGGGACATGGACAACGTCATGGCGCCGGTGCTCGCGGATGTGCGCATCCACGGCCGCATGCGCAAGGTCGTCGTGTACGGCAGCAAGTCCGGCATGTACTTCATCCTCGACCGCACCGACGGCTCGGCGCCGCTGGGCATCGACGAGCGGCCGGTGCCGCAGGACGCACGGCAGAAGACGTGGCCGACCCAGCCGTTCCCGCGCCAGGGCGGCTGGACCGAGCAACGCGTCGTCGACCAGCCGCTCGGCACCTCGGTGCCCGGCGACCCCAACCGCGCGGTGCCCAACTACGTGCAGGGCGCCCTCTACGACCCGCACTGGGACGTGCCGGTGCTCTCCATCCCGGGCCACGGCGGCGGCGCCTGCTGGAACCACCAGTCCTTCAGCCACAGCACGGGCCTGGTGTACACCGGCTTCGGCTACGTCGCCGCGGCGCACTCGCTGACCGAGTCGAGCAACGGGCTGCGGCCCCCCGGGGAGTACCAGACCGGCGGCGTCGTCGCCGTGGACGTCAGCACGAACCGGGTCAAGTGGAAGCGCCGGATGCCGTACTCGCTCGCGCACGGCAACGGCATCCTGACCACGGCGGCCAACCTGGCCTTCATCGGCCAGCCGGACGGCAACCTGCTGTGCCTCGACGCCGAGAACGGCCGGGAGCTGTGGCGCTTCCAGTGCGGCGCCGCGATCAGCAGCAGCCCGCTCATGTACGAGGTGGCCGGCGAGCAGTACCTCGCCGTCTACGCGGGCGGCACGGGCATCCCCTACGGCGACTCGGCGCCCCGCGGCGACTTCCTCTGGTCGTTCAAGCTCGGCGGCGCGGTGCCCGCCGCGGCCACCCCGCCCCCGCCGGTGGTGCGCCGCCCCGTCTCCGGCGGCCCCGTCGAGGGCAGCACGGTCGGCAACAAGGTCGTCCTGGCCCGCACTTACAACGCGACCACCGGGCAGGTCGGCACCGTGGAGTCGACGGCCGTGAACGGGATGGCCCCGACCCACCTGCGCGTGCCGGTCGGCACCACTGTCACGTTCGTGAACCCGGTCGACAACGTCAACGAGCACAGCGCGACACAGTTCTTCGAGGGGCTCTTCGACTTCCGCCTGCAGCCGGGGCAGTCCGCCACCTACACGTTCACACACCCCGGCGAGTACTTCTTCAACGACAGCTACAGCCCGCGGCCGACGGGCAAAATCGAGGTGTACTGAGTTTTCGGTTTTGGCGTCGTTTCGGTTTTGCCGTTCTTTTCGGTTTTGGCGTTGTTTTCGGTTTGGCTTTTTGAGGCCGGCGCCCCGGTTCGGGCGCCGGCCTCGGCGATCATTTGCTCGCGACCAGTTCCGGCACCGCGAAGCCCGCGCTCCGCGGCGTGCGGGCGGCGTGGACCAGCCCGGCCGCGCCGAGCAGGAGCAGCAGCCCGGCGGCGAGGTACGCGACAAGCGCCGCCTGGGCCGCCTTGGCCCCGAACTCGCTGAACCCGTACGACGTCAGCAGCAGCCCGCGCAGCGTCTCACCCTTGAACACGGTCTCCCGCGTGGTGTTGGTGTCGGTGAGCTGCTTCTGCAGGTCGGTGACGGCCGCGGTGTCGTTCGCCTTCTGCGCGGCGGCGAGCTTGGTCTTCAGATCGGTCTGCACGTCGCCGAGCTGGGCGTAGGTCTTGCCGCCGCCGATGGACTTGAGGTGCAGGCCGATGAACTCGTTGGCGTAGCATTCGGCCTGCTTGCCGGAGTTGAGCGGCTGCCCGGCGTACTGCACCAGGCACGCGGACTGCTTCTCCTCGGCGGTGAGCGTGTCGGCGGTCTTGAACGAGATCTGCTGCTGGCTGAGCTGACTCTTCACGTAGTCGTTGGCGAAGTTGGCGTTGCTGGTGAGCACGAGTCCGGCCACCAGCAACAGACCGGCCAGGACGACCAGTCCGGCGCCGACGATGAGATCGAGGGTCCTGCGCTTCATGACGACCTCCGGGGCTTATGTTGCGGGGCGTACGCCTCGCTGCCCATAGCGTGCGGGCCCGGGCCGGTCCGGGTGCAGAGGACAATCACCCCCGTCGACGGGACCTCCGGCCCATCTGTCCCGGGACCGCCGGCCCGCTCAGCCGTCCGCCCTGGGCCTGCTTCCGGCGCGTTGTGGGCGTCATCCCAGCCCAGGACCTCGGGCCGCCCAAGGCCGCCTTTGCGGACGTCACCCCATCCCGGGATCGCTGACCCACTCCCGGCGCCTTGCGGGCGTGATCCCGCGTCGACGGGGTAGATCCATCGGCGCGCGGGACGGGGCGGAGGTGCGCGATGGCGGCAGGCCACCTGGTGGCACTCGGGTGCGCCGTCGCGGCCGCGCTCGGGTACGGCCTCAGCTCACTGCTGCAGGCTTCGGGCGCCCGCCGGGCAACGAGCACGCTGCGGGTGCTGCGCCAGCCGTTGTACGTGGCCGGGGTCGGCCTGGACCTGCTGGCCTGGCTCGTGTCGCTTGTCGCGTTGCGGACGCTTCCGGTGTACCAGGTGCAGGCCGTGCTGGCCGGCTCGCTCGCCGTGACCGTGGTCGCCGCGCGCCTGTTCCTGCGCGTGCGGCTGCGCCCGGTCGACGGCCCGGCCATCGTCGCGATCGTCATCGCGCTGGTCGTGCTCGCGACGAGCTCGGGCCCGATGCCGCCCGTGCACGCCTCCACCGCCGAGCGGATAGGGCTGCTGGTCGCGGCCGGCGCGGTCGCGGCGCTGGGTTTCGCCACGGCCCGGGCCGGGCGGGCCGCGGTGTGCGCGGCGGCGTCCGGGCTGGGCTTCGGCGGGGCCGCGCTGGCCGTGCAGGCCGTCACCCTGCCGCCCGTTACGTGGCGGCGCCCACTGGCGACGGTGGGCGGGTTCGGCGCGGACCCGGCCGTTTGGGCGCTCGCGGTGTTCGCGACCGCCGGGATGCTGCTGTACGCCCGTGCGCTGGAGGACGGTGACCCGGCCCGTGTGACCGCCGTGCTCTGGGTGGTCGAGGTCGTCGTGCCGTCGATCGTGGGCGTGGCCCTCTTCGGCGAGACCGTCCGGGCCGGCTGGGCGCCCGCCGCGGGGCTGGCGCTACTGGTCTCCGTGGGCGCGGCGGCCGTGCTGGGCACGGCCTCGGCACAGCGCGTACTAACCGCGCCCGCCCCCATCCAGGAGGCAAACCAATGACCGACAACCGCCGCGGCCCGGCCCCAGCCCCCGTGCACGACACAGCCGCAAACCCCGCACGCAGCACGGTCTCAAACTCCGTGCACAGCGCGGCCGCAGACTCCGCGCACAGCACGGCCGCAAACCCGGCACGCAGCACAGCCCCAGACTCTGCACACAGCACGACCGCCAATCCGGCACGCAGCACGGCCACTGAATCCGCACCGAGCACGGCCGCAAACCCCGCACGCAGCACCGCCCCAGACTCCGCACACGGCACGGCCGCCAACCCCGCACGCCGCACCGCCCCAGACTCCGCACACAGCACGACCGCCAACCCCGCACGCAGCACCGCCCCAGACACCGCACACGGCACGACCGCCAACCCCGCACGCCGCACCGTCCCGGACACCGCACGGAGCACGGACTCAGACCCCGTGCACGACACGGCCTCAGACCCCGTGCACGACACAGCCCCGGCACAGCGCGTGCCCACCGTGCCCGGCCCCACGCAGGAGGCGAACCGATGAGCGACGACGTGCCCGACCGGACCGTCCTGCGCCTCGGCGCCGACGCGACCGTGCTCGTGTGCAGCGACCTCCACCTCGAGGCGGCGCCGACCGCGGCCACGGCGCTGATGGAGGCCGACCTCGCCGAGCGCCTCGAACGCTGGGACGGGCCCGGGGCGATCCTGTTCAACGGGGACACGTTCGAACTCTGGGGCGACCCCGGCGGTACCGTCGCCGCCACCCTCGACGCCCACCCACGCCTCGCCGCCGCCGTGCGGCGATTCGCGAGTGAGCCCGGCCGCGCGGTGGTGGTCCTGGTCGGCAACCACGACGGGCCGATCGCCTGGGACGGGGTCTCCCCCGGCGTACTCGCGGACCGGCTCGGCGCCCGCTGCGCCCTCGCGGCCGACCTCGTGCTCGAAACCCCGGCCGGTGAGCGGGTGGTGCGTGTCGAGCACGGGCACGCGTACGACCCCGCGAACCGGTTCGCCGATCCCCGCAACCCGCTGGACTCGCCGCTGGGCCAGCACGTCGTGCAGGAGGTACTGCCCGAGACGCGGCGCACGCCCCTGCTGACCGACCTCGGGTCGCTGGCCGATCCGAACGCGATCGGGCGGTTCGTCGCCTCGCGGCTGGTGTACCGCCGCCTCGGCCGGCACGCGTGGTGGCTGCTCGCGCCGATCCTGCTCGCGGCCGCGCTGCACATGCCGACCGTCGCGCATCTGCTCGGGGAGCATCAGACCGGGCCGCGCATCGCCCGCTGGGTCGCGTTCACCGGGTTCGGCGTGCTGGCCGAGGCCGTGCTGCTGCTCGGGCTGGCGCTGCTCGCGGCCCGGGCCGTGTACGCGGCCATGGCGGGCAGCCGGTTCGGCCCCCGCGGTACCAGACTCAACGCCATTCCCAAGTCGGCCGCCGAGGCCATGTGCGGCGACGGGCGCATGGCCGGGCTCGTCACCGGACACACGCACCAACCGGAACTCGCCGCCGTCGAGGGCGGCTTCTACGCCAACACCGGCTCCGGCACCCGCCAGATCCAGCAGCGCCGCGCCCGCGGGCCGCTCCCGCCGGTGTTCGTGGGGGTGCTGCGCCGCTGCTGGGTCGAGCTCGACGTCGACCGGGACGTGCGGGTGCGGCTGATCGTCGCGGAGTCCCCCGCCGGCGACGCGACCCGGCTGGAGCGGCTCGCGCTGCACCGCGGGCCCGCCCTTCCCCGCACGCCGGAGGTCGTGGCGACGCTACCCGGTAATGTGGCCTGGCCACTTGACCGCCACCTGCTCGCGGCCCGGGCGCGGACGGCTCGGGTGCGGGCGGTCGCGGCCGGGCTCGTGGCCTTCGTGGCGCTGCTCGGCATCGTCTCGGCCGTCACCACCCCGCTGCGCGGCCGGCTCGCGGCGCTGCTCGACGTGCTGCCGATCGCCGCACCTCAGGCCGCCGGTACCGCGGTCGTCTTCGTCAGCGCCTTCCTGCTGCTCGTCGCCTGGGGGCTGCGCCGGGGCCGCCGCCTCGCGTGGATCGTCGCGGTCGCCCTGCTCAGCGCCTCCGCACTGCTGCACCTGATGAAGGGGCTCGACGTCGAGGAGGCCGTCGTCGCGCTGGCCGTCGCCGCCTGGCTGGCCGGGCACCGCGCCGCCTTCCCGGTGCGCCCCGACCACCGGCAGGCCCGGCGCGCGTCAGTGGTGCTCGCGGTGGGCGGCCTGGCCACCGCCGCGCTGACCGCGATCCTGGTCGCCGGCGCCGGTGTGCGCGGCACGGACGGGCGCACGGCCGAGGCCGTCGCGGAGCGGCTCGCCGGGCGCACCTCGGTGCCGCTGCCGGCCGCGTCCCCGCTGATCGCGCCGATGCTGTTCGCCACCGGGCTGAGCCTGCTGCTGGTCGTGGGCTGGCTGCTGCTGCGCCCGCGCCTGCTCGGCTCGCCCAGCGCCGCCGACCGCCGGGCCGACCGGGAGCGTGCACGGCAGATCGTGGCCGCGCACGGCGGTGACACGCTCGGGTACTTCGCCCTGCGCGCCGACAAGTCGTGGTTCTTCAGCGGCGACTGCGTGGTGGCGTACGACGTGCGCGACGGCATCTGCCTCGTCTCGCCCGACCCGATCGGCCCGCCCGAGCAGCACGAGCAGGCCTGGGCGCAGTTCACCGCCTTCGCCGACCGCAGCGGGCGGCCGGTCACCGTGGTCGGCGCAGCCGAGCCCTGGCTCCCGATCTACCACGCGGCCGGGATGCACGCCATGTACCTCGGCGACGAGGCCATCGTCGACTGCACCGCGTTCAGCCTGGACGGACGGGCGATGAAGTCGCTGCGCGGCTCCTACAACCGGGTGCGCAAGGCCGGGTACAGCGTCCGGTTCCACGACCCGGCGGCGCTGCCCGCGGATCTCGTCGCCGAGCTGCGGGCGCTGGCGACCCAGAGCCGGCAGGGCGAGACCGAGCGCGGCTTCTCCATGACCCTCTCCCGGCTGTTCGATCCGGCTGACACCGGGCTGCTACTTGCCGTCGCTTACGCTGAGAACGGGCAGGCGGCCGGTTTCTGCCAGTGGATCCCGGCCGCGGACATCGGCGGCTGGTCGTTGGACGTGATGCGGCGCAGCACCGCCGAGGACGTGCCCAACGGCCTGACCGACTTCATCATCATCGAGACCATCCGGCACCTCGAGACCCGCGGCGACTGGGGTCTCGGGCTCAACTTCGCGGTCATGCGCGGCGTCCTGGCCGGCGTGCGTGGCCACGGGCGGCTCAGCGAGCTGCAGCGGCGGATCCTGCGCCGGGTCGGCGGCAGCAGTCAGATGGAGACGCTGTGGCACTTCAACGACAAGTACCAGCCGCTGTGGCGGCCCCGTTACGTCGTGCTGGACACCTTGGCCGACGCGCCGCAGCAGGCGGTGGCGGTCGCGGCCGCGGAGGGCGTCACCGAGGTGCCGGTGGTGGGCCGCCTGCTGGGTTCGGGGGCTCCCGGGGCAGGAGCGGGCCGAGCGGGCCCAGATCGAGGTTGAGGTCCTCGGGGGCGAGCCCGAAGTGCTCGCGCAACTCGGTCATGCGCTCCTCGAGGGCCATGAGCGTGGCGCCGATCTCCTCCACCTGGTCGTCGGTGAGGTCGCCGACGTCGACGCGGCGCAGTGCCTGGCGCTCCATGAGCTGGCGCAGCAGTTCCACGACGGTGAGCACCAGGCTGGCGAAGCCGCGCTCGACCTGCTCGCGATCGACCTCGAGCCGGCTCATGCCAGCCCCGGCTCGACGGCGCCGCCCGACCCGCTCTGCCGCCACGGGCCGACGGGGCCGGTCGCCAGGTCTTCTTGCCCCGGCTCGGCAGCGCCGATCGGCCCGGCTTCACGCCACGGCCCGGCTTCACGCCACGACCCCGCAGCGTCGATCGACGCCTCTTCTTGCCACCGCCCGGCGGCGCCAATCGACCCGCTTTCTTCCCGAGGCCTGGCGGCGCCAATCGACCCGCTTTCTTCCCGAGGCCTGGCGGCAGCGCCAATCGGCACGCTTTCTTCCCAAGGCCCGACGCCGCCGATCGACCCGCTGTCTTCCCAAGGCTCGGCGCTGCCAATCGACCTGCCCTCTCCCCCCTGCTGGGCGGCGCCGATCGACCCGGCTTCTCGGCACGGCCCGGCGATGGTGCCCGCCGACGCCACGAGCGCACGCAGCGACACGTGCACGAGGTCGACGCCCGCTATGGCCAGTGTCACCTCGCCGGCGATGACGACGCCGGTCGAGAGGACCCGGTCGAGCAGGTCGACGAGGGCCACCTGGTCGGTGCGGATCATGGCGGTGTCTCCTCCGCGGCCGCGAACGAGTACGGCGGCCACGGTCCGGTCAGCTCCAGGTGCAGTTCCGGGTGGCGGGCGGCCTCGGCGGCGACGAGCCCCGCGAAGCCGTCCGAGCCGGCCCGGTCGACGAGGAAGGCGCCGTTGAGCACCATCGGCTCGGTACGGCCGGTCAGCCGCGGGTCCTGGGGCGGGTGCCGGCGGGCCTCGGCGGCACCCGCGGCCAGTGCCGCGTAGGTGGCCTCGGCACCGTCGGTCGCCCGCTGCCGCCAGACCTCCCCGGCGGACAGCCGCGCCCGGCGCCGGCTCAGGTAGGCCGTGCCCGGGCGGTCAGCCAAGTCGCCCGCACCGCGCCGGTCGCCGGGCGCGCCACCGGAGTCGGCGGCCTCGGTGCCCGGACGGTTGGCCCGGTCGCCCGCGGTGTGCCGGTCGCCGGACGGCCCGGCGGAGTGGGCGGATGCGGCCGGGGTGGCGGGAGGGGCCTCGGTTTCGGGAGCGGCGTACGCCTTCACCCCCCACTCGGCCCGGTCGCCGACCCGTTCCAGCACCGCGTCGAGGTCGCCGCGGCGCTGCTCGAGCATTGTGCGGAGGCCGGCGTCGTCGCGGTACACGGTGGCGAGGCCCGCCGGGACCACCGCATGCTCCCGGGCCAGCGCGGCCACGACCGAGTGGTGGGCCCGGGCGATGCGGTCGAGCCAGGCGAGGTCCTCCAGGTTGCGGCGCAGCGCGTCCTCGCCGAACTCGTCGAGGTCGACGGGGCTGACCACGGCCACCAGGTCGGCGCCGCTCACGGTCCGCAGGTCGCCACCGGCGACGGCCTCGCAGTCGTCGATCGCGCCCGGCGCGAGGTCGCGGGCCACGGCGTGCAGCCAGATGCCGTCGCTCATCGTCCGCCCCCGGAGCCGCGGCCACGAGAGCCGGACTCCCGCGAGGCCGAGGACCGCGCCGCGGACGAAGACGACCGCTCTGCGGACGACGACGAAGGCGCCGCGGAAGCAGAAGACGAAGCCGAAGGCGCCGCGGAAGCAGAAGACGAAGCCGAAGGCGCCGCGGAAGCAGCAGACGAAGCCGAAGGCGCCGCGGAAGCAGAAGAAGACTCCAGCGCCGCGGGTTGGGACCCCGGCGGCAGCGGCTCCTGGGCCTTGGAGGTGAGCCACGGATCGTGCTCCCACCAGTCGATGCCCATCTGCCGGGCCGTGTCCACCGAGGCCACCACCAGCCGCAGCTTGAGCGTGAGCAGCTCGATGTCGAGCAGGCTCACCCGGATGTCCCCGACGATGACGATCCCGCGGTCGAGGACGCGTTCGAGAATGTCGCCGAGGTTCGCCGGCTCGTGCCCGGTGGACGCTGTCCGGGACGTGCCCGAACCGAACCCCGGATCCGCGGAAGGCCTCATGTCAGGTCACCCCTCTGGGTCGCCCTTGCCGCGCGGGTACCGTCGCAGCCGCCGCAGCTCCGCGAGCTCCCCGTCCGCGGTGACCTGCGCCCGGTAGATGGCGAGCAGGTCACCGGAGGACGGGATGCGCGTCTCCTCGACGACCTCGACCTCGACCAGCCAGCCGCCGTCGTCGGCGTGTTCCAGGGCCGTGATGCCCGAAGGTGCGCGGCCGGTCATCTCGGCGATGTCGCGCAGGGCCAGCTTCGCCACCGTCCCGGGCGCCAGTGGCTCCAGGGTGTCGTCGTAGTCGTCATGTTGGCGGGGCACGGGCTCACACCTCCTACCGGTCGGGCCGGATCAGCCGGCCGATCAGTTCCCGCTGCCGGCGGTCGGCCTCGGCGGGGTCGATCCGCCCGGCGGCGCGGTCCTCGTCGACCTCCCCGAGCTGACGCCGGATCACCCCGGGGTCGTACAGCTCCCGGTCGACCTCGTCGCGGATCAGCTCGCCGACCCAGATGGCCACGCGCACGGGGGCGAGCGGGGCGGTCAGGAGCGCACTGACGAGTCCCACGACACATCTCCGACGAAGTCGTACGCGGCCAGCGGGCCCAGCAGCCGCACCTGGAGGCGCTCGGCCAGGCCCCCGAGCGCCCGTTCGAGGTCGCCCTCGCGGTCGAGGTCGGCGAGCACGGACACGTACGCGGCGTCGTACTCGCCGGCCGGCTCGTGGGTCACGACGTCGTCGGCCACCGGGGCGACGGCGTCGGCGACCGCGCGGGTGTCCACCTGGCGGCGGGCCTCGATCGCCCCGTTGATGGCCTCGCCGAGCGCGATCCGCTCGGTGCGGGCGGCGTCCTCGGGCCGGTCGCGGATCGCCTCGCGCAGCCGCGCGATCCGCGGGTCGCCCGCGACCACCTCCTGGAGCAGGGTGTCGGGCACGTAGCGGGCGCTGATGACGTACTGCGCCTTGCCGTCGAGCTGGTGCAGCGCTTCGTCGAACTCGTCCTGGTGCTCGGCGAGCAGCTCCTCGGCGACGGCCCCGCGGTCGGTGAGCACCGCACCGAAACGCACCGGCAGCACCGGTACCGCGGCGGCGGTCGCATCCAGCAGCGCCCCGTGGGCGACCAGGTCCTCGGGGGTGCCGAGCGGCCGGTCGAGGTCGAGGTCGCTCACCAGCGCCGCGATCCCGTCCTGGCGCACGATCGCGATGGGGGCCTCGCCGATCCCGCGGGCCTCGTCGTCGATGTCGACGTCGGCCGGGACGATGCCGTACACGTACACGCCCGCCATGTCAGTCCTCCTCCCGCCGCCGGCGCCGGGGCACGCGCTCCGGCTCCTCATCGGCGTCGAACACGTCACGTACCTTGTCCCCGGCCGCCTCGAGCACGCCCTTGGTCTTGTGCTTGGCCCCGCCCTGCTGCATGTCCTGCACGAGCTCGGGCAGGCCGGCCTTCTCCTCGGCGATGTCGAGACGGTTGACCGCCTCGGCGAAACGCAGGTAGGTGTCGACGCTGGCGACCACGATGCGGGCGTCGATGGTGAGCAGCTCGATGCCGACGAGCGAGACCCGCACGTACGCGTCGATCACGAGCCCCTTGTCGAGGATGGTGTCGACCACCTCGGCCAGCGACGTGGAGTTGGGGCGGTCGACAACCCCGGTGGGCGAGCTCATCGCCGCCGCCTCCCTCCGCTGCGCCCGGCCCGGACCGGCTCGGGCTCGTCCTCCGGCTCGTCCTCCGGCTCGAACTCCTCGTCGGACTCCTCGTCGGACTCCTCATCAGGCTCCTCGTCGGACTCCTCGTCGAACTCCTCGTCGGACTCCTCGTCGGACTCCTCGTCGGACTCCTCATCGGGCTCCTCCGAGTCGACCTCCGACTCCTCAGGCTCCTCGGCGGAAGCGGAGGAATCGGAAGAAGAGGCCTCCTGCTCCTCCTGAACCGCGGTCTCGTGGTCCTTGACCACCTCGCCGTCGCGGATCTCGCCGCGCCAGCCCTCGATCCCGTCCGGGTTGAGAATCGACTGGGTCATGACGTGCCGCCGGTAGTGCTTGAACTCCAGGCGCGCCCGGCGGCCCTGCGCCCGCCACAGGTTCCCGGTGCGTTCGAAGAGACCCTGGGGGTGGTACTCCATCGCCAGCATGACCCGGGTCAGTCTCGGCCCCAGCTCGTGGAACGTGACCGAGCCGTCCACATGGCCCTTCGCGCCCTTGGAGTTCCAGACGATGTTGTAGTCCGGGATCTGCTGGACGATCGTCGCCTCCCAGGTGCGGTGCGACCAGAAGACCTGCGCCTTCCAGTTGAGCTTCTCGTCCGACTCCTGCTGGACGCTCTCGACCTTCTTCATGAAGCTCGGGAAGTCGGAGAACTGCGTCCACTGGTTGTAGGCGACGCGCACCGGCACGCCGACGTCGAGCGACTCCTCGATGTTGGTCAGCTTGAGCTTCTTGGGCTTGGACTTGCCGCCGCCGAAGAAGCCCTTGACCTTCTCCTTGAGCCCGGTGAGGCCGCCGGAGAAGGCGGCCCGGGCGGGCGACTTGCCCTCGGCGATCTTCCCCGCGCTGGCCGCGGCGGCCTTGACCTTGGGGCTGCCCTGCTGGTCGGCGTACTCGCTCAGGCGATCGGTCAGCGAGCCGACCTTCTTGCCGGCCGCGTCGGCCGCCCGGCGGCCGACGACCGACAGCAGCTCGCCGACGACGCCGCTCGACTGTCCAGCCATCGTCAGTCCTCCCTGCGCCGTCGTACCGGTGGCCGCCCACGCGACCGGCCGGTGCTCGCGGTGACCAGGCCTTCGTCGTCTTCCTCGTCTTCGTCCTCGTCAGCCTCGTCGTCGGGCTCTTCCGGCTCCTCCACGGCCGAGCGCTGGCGGCGGTTGGCGGCGCGCGGCCGGCGGGGCCGCCGTGGCTCGCGCTCCTCGTCGGGCTCGTCCTCGGCCGGCGGTTCCTCGGCCGTCGGCGCCGTCTCGGTGACGCCGCGCAGCTTGTCGGTCAACGAGCCGATCCGGCCCGACACGGCGTTGCGCGCGGCGTCCTTCGTGGCGGCGACGAGCGGTGCGCCGAGCTCGCCGATCTTGCCGAGCTCCGGCGTCGACTTGAGCGCCCGCAGGCCGTGGTCGAGCACGGAGCCGGGGCGGGTGAACCGTCCGCTCGCGGCCGCGGCGGCGAGCAGCAGGGCCCAGCGGAGCTTGCGCTGCCGCCCGAGCAGATAGCCGGTGCCGGCCGCCAGAACGACCTGTGTCTTACAGTTCATTGGCCTCTCCCTCAGCTTGGAGGCCGACCGGCACTGGGCCGTGAGGCGCGGCGTTCGGGGTGCGGCCGGCCGGGGATTCCGGAACCCACCGGCTACCCCCGCCCGTCGGGGTGAAACCGCAGTGCAGCTCGGGGAAAGCCTCTCGTACCGCCGCCGCGCGCCGATCTTCTGAAGGACGACGCAGCAACCTTAACCTTCGCAGAGGAGGGCGCCGTGGCCGAAAAGTCGAGGGGCTCGGGCTGGACCCTGTGGTCACGCAGCGGCTACCGGGGCCCGAGTGACCTGAATCCGGACGGCCAGCGACCCGACCCGGGCCAGGCGCCGGACCAGAACGCCGACAATGCGGCCACGGTACCGGCTCCCGACGCGCCGGCCCCGCCGGACGGACGCCGCCCTCGGTCTCGTTGCTGGTCAACGCCGAGGCCGACTCGCTCATCGAGCCGTGCCCGCCCGACCTGCTACCCACCGTGCTGGAGGCCGAGCGCAAGCTCCGCGTCTTCGTCGAACTGAGCGGCCGCGTCACCTCGCGCTACCCGTGCAACGCGCTGGAGACCGCCCGCCGGGCCCGCGCGGCGAACTGGGGCGTCTCCATCAACGACATCGAGTTCAGCGCGGCCGGCCTGGCCCTGGTCCCGACCCTCGAGCCGGACGTGGTCAAGCTGAACCACAGCCTGATCTCCAGCGGCTTCGCCCAGTCCAGCGCGGCGCTCATCGCCGCCATGGGCGAGAGCGAGCGCACCGGGGCCGCGCTGCTGCTCGAGCGGGTGGAGAACTCCGACGCCGCGATGGTGGCGAAGGCCGCGGGCGCCCGGTACCAACAGGGACACCTGCTCGGGCGGCCGGGTCCGCTGCCCGCGAGCCTGCCGCAGCCGCTCGCCCCGCTGCCCCTTCGCCGCGAGGACGTCGACACCACCGCGGCCACCCCGTGGAGCCTGCTGCACGACGGCGGCGCTCCGGCGACCACCGGCATCAGCCAGGCCGCCCTCGACCATCTCGTGCTCGCGGCCGCCACCCGGGCCGGCGCCGGCGACCAGCTCTCGGTCGTCGCGGTCGTCGCCCCGCCCGGCGACGTGGAGCCGGCCCGGCAGGCCATGTTCGCGATGCTGCTGGAGCGCTGCCCGCTCATCGTCCTGCTCGGCCACGGCGTGGCGGGCTGGAGCGACTGGCGGGTCCGCGCGGCCGATCTGCCCGTCGGGCACGCCTTGGCCGACGAGACGTGTTTCGTGCTGCTCGCGCCGGGCGTCTCGATGGCGCTGGCGGGCCGCCGCCACCATCGGGACGGCGCCGCGCCGGTCTGGGACCTCGCGGTGAGCCAGCGCCCGGAGGCCGGCCAGGCGGTGATGCGCCGCCTGCTCGGCACCGTGGGCCGTCTGGAGGGCGGCGTGCACAGCCACTGAGCGGGGCGCGGCGCTGCTCACACCGGCGCGGTGCCGGTCAGGCGGGCGCGGCGCTCAGCGACTGCGAGCCACTGGCCAGGATGGTCGCGATCAGGGCCCGCACGGCCGGCCGCTCCTCGGCGCGCGGGCTGGCCAGCAGCACGAGGTCGATGTGGCCGAGCTCGGGCAGGCGGTGGGCCGGCCCCAGGGTGGTGAGCTGGGGCGGCACCAGACTGGCGGCCAGGGCGGAGATGCCGATGCCGGCCGCGACCCCCGCGATGAGGCCGTTGACCCCGCGGCAGACACAGGCGCTGCGGTACGGCAGCCGCGCCCGGTTGAGCGCCTTGCGCATCTCGTCGCGGGAGATGCTCGGCGCCGCGTACACGACCAGCGGCACCGGCCGGCTCAGGTCGAGCCGCGTGGCGGGCGTGCCGACCCAGACGAGCCGGTCGCGCTTGACGAGCTGGCCGCGCTCGTCGCCGGGCGGGCGCTTGCCGACGAGCACGTCGAGCTTGTCGTTGACCATCCACTCGTGCAGTACCCGGCTCTGCTCGACGGTCAGGTAGAAGTCCACCATCGGGTTCTCCCGGCGGAACTCGCGCAGGATCTGCGGCAGCCGGGTCAGGGCGAGGTCGTCGGACATCCCGATGCGCAGGCGGCCCCGCGGGCGCGGGCCGCTGAAGTACGCGGCGGCCTGCTCGTGCGCGGCCAGGATCGTGCGCGCGAAGCCGATCATCGCCTCGCCGTCCGGGGTGAGCGCCAGGCTGTGCGTGGTGCGGTGCACGAGGGGCCGGCCGACCTGCTGCTCCAGCCGGCGGATGTGCTGGCTCACCGTCGGCTGGCGGATTCGCAGCCGGGCCGCGGCCTGCGTGAAGCTGCCGGTCTGCTCCACCGCCAGCAGGGTCGCGAGCAGCTGCGGGTCATAGGCGGTCATAGCAAAACCCTATAACTGTACGTCGAGTTATCGGTCTTCTCTATGTCCGGCGGTTCCGCAAGGGTTAGGACCGTGACCGCGTTCGAAGTACTCCGACATCGCGGCTACCGCGTCTACCTCATCGGCCAGAGCCTCGCCAGCACCGGCACCTGGATGGGCAGCATCGCCGTCGACTGGCTGGCCCTGCAGCTGACCCGCAGCCCGACCGCCGTCGGCGTCACGATGGCCCTGCAGTTCCTGCCGATCCTGTTCCTGGGCGTCCACGGCGGTCAGCTGGCCGACCGGTACCCGAAACGCTCGCTCCTGCTCGCCACCCAGACCGTCAGCGCGGCCCTGACCGGCACCCTCGCCGTGCTCACCGTCACCGGCGTCGTCCGCATCCAGCACGTGTTCGTGTTCGCGCTGCTGACCGGGCTCGTCTTCGCCGTCGACGCCCCCACCCGCCAGGTGTTCGCGGCCGAGGTCGTGCCGGAGCGCCACCTGCGGCAGGCGGTCTCCCTCAACGCGACCGTCTTCCAGGCCACGCGGCTCGTCGGCCCGGCGGTCGCGGCGGCACTCATCGGTACCGCGGGCATCGGCTGGGCCTTCGCCGGCAACGCGCTGTGCTTTCTCGGCCCGACGGTCGCGCTGCTGCGACTGCGGCCGGGCGACCTGAGCCCGGCGCCGCCCGCGGCCCGTGCGCCCCGGGCGTTCCGCACCGCCGGCCGGTACGTGTGGCGCCGGCCGCGGGTGTTCTGGACGATCCTGCTGGTCGGCGTCATCGGCACGTTCGGCCTCAACTTCCCGATCGTGCTGACCGCGATCGCGACGGAGTCCTTCCGCGGTACCGCCGACCTGTACGGCCTGTTCAACATCGTGCTCGCCGTCGGCTCGGCCGCGGGCGCGCTCCTGGCCGGCTCGGTCACGTCCACCCGGCTGCGGCGCATCGTGCTGTTCGGCGGCCTCTTCGGCTCGGTCCAGGCGCTGGCCGCCGTCGCCCCGAACCTGCCGACGTTCCTGCCGCTGCTGGCCGCGCTGGGCTTCGTGAACCTCGCGTTCCAGTCGCTGGCGAACTCCTCGGTCCAGCTGTGGATCGACCCGGAGATGCGCGGCCGCGTGATGGGTCTGTACATGCTGGTGTTCACCGGCGGCACCCCGCTCGGCGCCCCGCTCATCGGGGCGCTCACCAGCGGCTACGGCGCCCGGTTCGGCATGGCCGTCTGCGGCGTGGTCCCGGCCGCCGCGGCGGTGACGATCGTGCTGATCCATATCCGGACGGCCGGAGTCGCGAGCGCCTCGACAGGACTTTCGTCCCGCGGCATTCGGGCGCTCCGGCACGGGCGCAGTGCCCCTCCCGGGGACGACGATGAATGCGTCAGGGAGACAACGGCATCGGGAGGCCGACAATGAGCACCACGAACATCCACCGGGCACACCAGCTCGAGCAGGTCGAGGCACCGGGGAGCATGCTGACCAAGACCGCCGCGAAGGCCCTCGCCGTGCTGCGCTACGCCACCGGGTTCGTCTTCCTCTGGGCCTTCGCCGACAAACTCCTCGGCCTCGGCTACTCCACCCCCTCGGCCAAGGCCTGGATCAACGGCGGCAACCCCACCAAGGGCTTCCTCGCCAGCGTCGACACCGGCCCCCTGCAGACCTTCTTCCACACCATCGCCGGCACCTGGTACGCCAACTGGGGCTTCATGCTCGGCCTGCTCGGCATCGGCCTCGCCCTCACCGCCGGCATCGGCCTGCGCATCGCCGCCGCCTCCGGCACCCTCATCATGGCCATGATGTGGCTCGCCGAATACCCCCTCGCCCAGCACACCACCAAGGGCGCCCCCACCGGCTCCACCAACCCCCTCACCGACTACCACATCATCTACGCCGCGGTCCTGATCGTCCTCGCCGCCGCCTACGCCGGCCACACCTGGGGCCTCGGCCGCCTCTGGGCCAAGCTCCCCTTCATCCAGCGCAACCGCTGGCTCATCTGAACTCCGACCGCAAACGAGGCCCGGGACCGTGTCCCGGGCCTCGACCGTGTCGCCGGCGTCCAGCCGGCCCGGGCGGGACCATCGGCCCTACCCGGCGCTCGCCGCCGGGTGGACGGTGAGGTGGTGCGAGCTCATCGACGTACTGTCACAGGAGGCGGTCATGCCCACGATGCGAGCAGCGGCGACCCAGTTCCTGGCCCACCGGCGGATCGCGGTGACCGGGGTGTCGCGCAACCCGCGCGACCACGGCGCGAACGTGGTGTACCGGCGGCTGCGGGACCGGGGCTACCAGGTGTACGCGATCAATCCGAACGCCGAGCGGGTCGAGGGCGACGTCTGCTACCCCGACCTCGCGTCCGTGCCCGGCGCCGTCGATGCGGTCGTCATCGGCACGCGCCCGGAGACGGCCGAGGCGACCATGCGTGAGTGCGTGACGCTGGGCATCGGTGACGTCTGGATGCACCGCGGCTTCGGCGCCGGCAGTGTCTCGGCGGCCGCCACGGAGTACGGCCGCGCGCACGGCGTCACGGTCATCGACGGCGGCTGCCCGCTGATGTACGGCCCCACCGCCGACACCGGGCACAAGGTGATGCGCTGCCTGCTGGCCGGGTCCGTGCCGAAGCACGTGTGAGCGGACCGCAGGTCGGCCGGGCGGGCGGCCGTGGCGGTTCCGCAACGTCGCAGTCCGGCGGGCGGCCGTTCACCCCCGGATATATCACCCACCGCCGCGAGGGCCGGTGAGGGTGCGGGCGGCCCGGCCGCGCAACGCTGAAATGACCCGCCACCCCACAGCCGGGAGGTCGTCATGGTTCCGGAACACAGCGTCGTCGTCGGGGTCGACGGTTCCCGACCGAGTCTGGACGCGGTCGCCTGGGCGGCGGCCGACGCCTCGCGGCGCGGCCGGCCACTGCACATCCTGCATGCATACGTCTGGCCGGAGGTCTACGCACCCATGGCCGCGCCGGTCCTCGGCCCCTACGAGCAGGGCCTGCGGGAGGTGGGAGCGGAGACCCTCGCCGCGGCGGAGAACCGGGCCCGGTCCGTCGCCCCCGGCATCCCGCTCACCACCGGGACCCCCGTGCAGTCACCGGTACCCGCGCTGCTCAACGCCTCCGAGCACGCCGGCGTCGTCGTGGTCGGCCACCGGGGCCTCGGCGGCTTCGCCGGGCTGCTGCTCGGCTCGGTCGGCGTGCAGCTCGCCGCGCACGCCGCCTGCCCGGTCGTCATCGTCCGCAGCGACGAGCGGCCGGACGGGCCCGAAGCCGGGCGGGTGGTCGTCGGGGTCGACGGCTCGAACGACGCCGACCGTGCACTGCACTTCGCGTTCGAGCAGGCGTCGTACCGCGGCGTCGGCCTCACCGCCGTACTCGCGTACCTGTGGCCGGCCTCGACCGGGCCCGCCGACATGCTGCCGCTGCCCTACGACGCCGGCGCACTGCGCGAGGATGAGCGGCGCGCGCTGGCCGAGTCGACGAGCGGGTGGGCGGAGCAGTACCCGGGCGTCGACTTCCGGCTGGTCGCTGTGAGCGGCCGGTCGGCCCCGGTGCTCATCGAACGGACGGCGGGCGCGGAGCTTGTCGTCGTGGGCTCCCGCGGGCGGGGCGGATTCACCGGGCTGCTGCTCGGTTCGGTGAGCCAGGCCGTCATCCACCACGCCGCCTGCCCAGTGGCCGTGGTCCGATAGCGCCGGGCTCGCGGCTCCTACGCACCGCCCGGTGCTCGTCATCGCCCCACGCAGGTGCTGGAGGAGCACGATGTTCGAGGACGGCCAAATCATCGTCGTACAGATCCTGACCGCGGTCGCGTTGGGCGCCGTCATCGGGGTGGAGCGCGAGTTCGGGGCGCAGCCGGCGGGGCTGCGCACCCACATGCTGGTATCACTCGGCGCCGCGATCTTCGCCCTGGCCGGCGCCGGGCTCGCACACACCGACCCGGCCCGGATCGCGGCCCAGGTCGTCACCGGCGTCGGGTTTCTCGGCGGCGGCGCCATTTTCCGGGAGGGAGTCACGGTCCGGGGTCTTACCACCGCGGCATCCCTCTGGGTGACGGCCGCCGTCGGGGTCGCTGTCGGCCTGCGGTTCTGGTGGGCCGCGGTCGTCGCCACGGCGCTGGCGATCACCGTGCTCTGG
Source organism: Dactylosporangium sp. McL0621 (assembly GCF_049995355.1). NCBI lineage: Bacteria > Bacillati > Actinomycetota > Actinomycetes > Micromonosporales > Micromonosporaceae > Dactylosporangium > Dactylosporangium sp. McL0621. Next base: position 4,296,074 of record NZ_CP188259.1, on the reverse strand, counting down.
CTGGTCAAACAGGCCGAGTGGCATTACCTGCCGATACGGCACACCGTCGTCGTACGCCTGAGCCTGGAGCCGGACCAGCCGCTGGACACTACCTCGCAGTCCGTGCGGGAAGCGCTGCCCCGCGCCAAGTTCCTGCAGATCGAGTACACCGGCCGCACTCACGTCATCGAGTTGACCACCCGCCTGCCGGCCAACGTGTCGCTGCCGCAGCTGGCCGAGTCGGTCCGGGTGATACCGGGCATCGCCGGGGTCGACATCTCGAATTGACCACATGCGCACCTCGGCGACGTCGCCGCCGACCCGCCTCGGCGAGGAGACGAACCGGGCCGCACCGTACCGGCGATCACGGCTCCGCCCCGGGTCCGGTCGCGGCGTGCGTGACGAGCACCGGGCAGTCCGAGTGCTGCAGCAGCCGCAGGCCCACCGAGCCGAGCAGCAGGCCGGCGACGCCGCCGTGACCGCGGCTGCCCACCACGACGAGCCGGGCCCGCGCCGACCGTTCACACAGCATCTCGCCGGCGTCCCCGGCGACACCGTGGAACTCCCACCGCACGCCGGGGTGCCGCCGGGCCTCCTCGCCGACGCGCGTGGCGGCCTCCGCCGACATGACCCGACCGGCCTCGGCGACGTCGTACAGCAACGGCGGCAGGCCGAGCGCCGGCGGCGCGAGCGGTGTCTCGATCGCGCGCACCGCGACCAGGTCGGCCCCGCGCCGCCCGGCCTCGGCGAAGGCCAGCCGGAGCGCCACGGCCGCCGACGCCGAGTCGTCGACGCCGACCAGGACGCCGCCGTCCGGGTCCGGGCGGCCCCGGACGACGGCGACGGGGCATGCCGAGTGCATCGCGACCTGCTGGCTGACCGAGCCCAGCATCGCGCACGCCGCCCGGTGCCGGCCCCGCGTGCCGACGACCAGCAGGTCCGCGCCGGCCGCCGCACGCAACAGCACGTCGGCCGGGTGACCCGGTACCGCCTCGGCCCGGACGTCCACGCCGGGGGCGGCGGCGCGCGCCTCCCCGGCCACGTCGGCCACGAACATGTCCGCCAGCCGCCGGGCGGTCTCGGCCGGGCCGCCGCGCGGTGCGAGGGCCGCCGGCAACCGCCAGTGGTACGCCAGCAGTACACGCAGGGGCGCACCGCGCAGGGCGGCGGTGGTGGCCGCCCATCGCAGCGCCGCCAGCGATGGCTCTGCGCCGTCGACACCGACCACGACACCCTCGTCGACCATGTGATCCACCTCCCTGGTCGCCGCGGGCCGACTTGCCCCCTCGAACGCCGATCATGCGCCCGCGCCGCATTCGCGTGACTTTCGGCCTTGTCACTCTCACCCCTCGCGGAGGCAGCATGAGGTTGGGGGAGCTTCCGGACCGACGAGGAGGACTCCGATGACATACAGATACGGCCCGGTCGTCGCCGGGTTCGACGGCTCGGCCCACAGCCTGGGCGCGCTGCGGTGGGCCGCCGACGAGGCGTGCCGGTGCACCCGGACACTGCAGCTCGTCACGGTGCTGCCCGAAGAGGCCGACGAAACCCCCGCCCGGGACATCGCGCAGCGGGCAGCCGAAGAGGCACGGCGCTGGCGGGTCGGCATCGCGGCGATCGCCGAGATCCGGCACGGCTCGCCGACGGACGTGCTGCGCGAGCTCGCCCAGGACGCCCGGCTGGTCGTGGTCGGCGGGCAGGGCGCCAACGCCGCCGAGGACCGGCCGACGGGCTCGGTCAGCCGGGCGCTGGCCGCCCGGGCGGACGCACCGGTACTCGTCGTGCACGCAGCCGACCGCTGGGCCGGGCCGGAAGCGACGCTGCCGCTGGCGGCTCCCGTCGTCACGGGGTTCGACGGTTCCGACTCCGGACGCCGGGCGCTGCGGCTGGCCTTCGAGGAGGCCGCGGCGCGCGGCCTGCGGCTCGTCGTCGTGCAGGCGTGGGCCCATCCGGACCTGTGGCGGCCGGGTTCGGTGCGCGGCTGCGACCTCAGCGCCCACGAACGGGTCGTCCACGAGGCACTGTGCGAGGCCACCGCGCGCTGGCACGCCGATTTCCCCCTGGTCGACGTCGAGGTGCGCAGCGAGCCGGGCGACGCCGTCCGAGCGCTGGCGGTGGCCTCGCAGTGGGCCGGGCTGATGGTCGTGGGAACCCGCTGTCCGGCCGACCGGGTACAGCCGGACAGTCCGTCGGTCGCCGGGCGTGTGCTGCAGCACGCCGCCTGCCCGGTGCTCGTCGCCCACGGACCCGCCGAGGCCTCCGCGCCGCGGGTGATGCACGCGGCCTGAAGCCCCGGCCGGCCGCCGGCAGGGGCTCAGGCGGTTCCGGCCGAGACATGGACACCGGCGATGCCGGCCGTCGTGCGGACCAGCGCCTCGGCCACCGCCAGCTCCCTGTCGTCGTCGAACCGCCCGTCGATTGTCGCGACGCCGTCCTGCACGGCGACCGGCCAGCGCCGCCGGCCGCCCGCGTAGTTGTCCAGACGCCGCTGGGCCTCCTGCTCGGCGGCGGCGTCGCACGGCACCAGCGTGCGCAGTACGTCACAGCGGCTGACCACCCCGACGACGTGCTCCTCGTTGACGATCGGCACCGTGTGGGCGTCGCGCTGCACCATGACGGCGGCGAGATCCGCGACGTCGGCCGTGGGCCACGCCGTCACCGGCAGACCCCCCATCACGTCACGCACGAACGACGGCTCGCCGTCCCGCCGGCTCACCGACGCCGCCCGCCGCAGCACGTCGCGCTCGCCGACCATGCCGACCAGCGTGCCCCCGTCGTCGACGACGGGGACCGCGGTGATCGAATACCGTTCCAGCAGCGCCACCGCGTCCGCGACCGGTGCATCGGCGCGGACGGTGTACACCGGGGTACTCATGATGTCCTTGGCGTGCATCGCTCCTCCTCGTCTCGTCCGGGCCGCCGGCTCACCGGCCGGCGGAGCCGTGTGGCAGGCCGGCCCCGTCCAGGGCACCCCGCGCGATCGCGGCCACGCGCCGCTGCTGCGGGGTCTCGGCCGACATCTTCGTCGCACCTCGCTTACCGGGCTTGCGGATTCTCCGTACACCTTCATCGTCTTCGGCCGCGTGCCGATCGTTCAGGGACCTTGGTCCGCAGTCGCCGTGGCGCAGGTCCGGACTTCCGCGGCGACCTCCGCCGCCACCCGGTCGGCCGCCCGTTCCACGGCGGGCGACAACCCGACGCCGTATCCGAGGTCGGCGGCCTCGATCGCGAACACCAGCATGCGGGCCGGCAGCCGCCCCAGCTCCCCGGCCAGCCGAACGGCGTCGCCCAGGGCCACCGTGGGCGTGCTGGACGAGCCGCTGTCCGGCTTGAGCGGCCCGGGCACCGGCCAGGCGGTGACGAGCCGGTGGACCCGTCCCGGGTGCGGCGGCCGGATCCGGACGGCGTCGACGAGCACGGCCAGGCGTCGTTGCTGCCACAGCAGGATGAGCGCGCACGCCTCGCCGTCGCTCTCGGCCAGCGTGACGCCCGGCAGCCCGGCGGCCCGCAGCCGCGCCACGACCGCCGGCCCGACCCCGTCGTCGCGCCGGTACGGGCTGCCGACCCCGATGACCACCGCGTCGGGCCTCATGTCCGCTCCACCGTCAGGTCGAGCGCCCGCAGGTCCTCCGGGGCCGGGGCCCGGTAGAAGCCGCCGACCCGCACGTTGACGGGACGGATGGCGCGGCCTCCGACGAGTTCGAGCACCGCGTTGCCGGCCTGCTTCCGGGCCGGCCCGCGCTCGACGGCGCCGCGGTGGTCGCGGGCCATCTCCACGACGCCGTCACCGACCGCGGCGGTGAACGCCTCGGGCCTCCAGGTTGCCGGCGTCGTCGACGTAGTCATCACCGCACCTCCTGAGCACGCGCGGCCGCCAACTCCACAATGCTCTGCGAATCGGGGCACCGGCGAGCATCACGCGCAGCACACCGTTGCCCACCGGTCAGCCGGGCGGCCGGTAAAGGTCCAGCAGCCGCAGCCGGGTCGCCTGCATGCGGTCCACCACGACCGCCAGGAAGCGGGTGGTGAGCTCGTAGCCGAGCGCCGGATCGGCGTGGCACAGGCCGCGCACCCCGGCGGCGTCGAACGCGATGCTGAGCACCGGGCTCACCGTCTCGGCGCTGAAATGCCAGCGGTACGGCGGGAAGAGCCAGGACCAGCCGAGGACGCTGCCCGGCCCGAGCGTCTCGATCACCAGCTCGCCGCGGCCGGGCACCTGCGTGCGGAGGCTGACGGTGCCGTCGCGGATCAGCCACCAGCGCCCGGCGTTGCCGTTCTCCTCGAAGATCCTCGTGCCGGCCCGGAACGGCGCGCGCCGGGCCCACCGCGAGAGCACGTCGATGTGCTCAGCCGGCAGGCCGGCGAGAAACGGGTGCGCGGCGAGCAGGTCAAAGGTCGTGATCATGACGGTCCCCTGTCGTTCGAAGCCCACGTTGCAGCGTCGCCCCAGGCCGCACCCGGCGTGGCCCGTTGGCGCGACCTCACCCCGTCGGCGCTGCCTGCGCCGGCGCCTTGCCGTCGCCCGGCGCCGCAGCGACGGTCTGCGCCGCAAGGTCGCCATGCTCACCGCGCAACGGCAGCGGCTCCGGGAACGGGCCGACGCAACCGCGCGGACCTGGCGAACGGCGCTGGATACCCCGGCTCGAGGCCGGGCTCGCCGCGACGGAGTCCCAGCTGGCCGAGCTGGAGGTCGCCGACACGGTACGACGGATCCGTGCGGTCCCGCGGCGGTGATTGCGGCCCGGAATGGGCAGATCGTCGTGGACCGGTCCCGACGACACCGAGGAGATGGCCATGTCCGCACACGCATCCAGTCCGGCCACGACGTACCGGGTCGGACCGGTCAGCCGGGAGCTCACCCGCGCGGCGGCGGCCGCGTTGCATGCGCCTTCCTTCCTCAACACCCAGCCGTGGCACTGGCGCATCACCCACGACACGGCGCTGCTGTACGCCGACCGGCGACGGCGGCTGGGCATCCTCGACCCCACCGGCCGGCTGCTGGTACTCAGCTGCGGCGCCGCGCTGCACCACGCCTGCGTGACACTTGCCGCCGACGGGGTGTACTTCGAGGTGGACGCGCTGCCGTCCGACGGCGACCCGGACCTGCTCGCGGTGGTGCGGCACCGCGGCGCGGCCGAGCCCTCCACCCGGGCCCAACGCATGCGCCGGGCCATCCACTCGCGCCGCTCCGACCGGCGCCCGTTCGCCGACCGGCCCGTGCCGGAGCCGGCGATCGAGCGGCTGTGCGTGGCCGCCCGGCGCACGGAAGCGCGCCTGCAGATGGTCTGGGCCCGGGATCTCGGCGATCTCGCCCGTGCCGCGGGCGAGGCGGCCGACGCGCAGTTGGCCGATCCGGAGTACCGTGCCGAGCTCGCCGCGTGGATACGGTCCCCGGGCGAGGGCCACGACGGCGTGCCCGTGGACACGCTCGCGGCGCTGGGTGCGCGCCCGGTCCCGGTGCGCGACTTCTCCGCCGCTGGCGCGGCCGCGACCATCACCAGCCGGGTCGACATCGCCGACCGGCAGGCCCGTTACGGCATCATCGTCACCGATGGCGACGGGCAGCACGACTGGCTGACCGCCGGCGTCGCCCTCTCCGCGGTCCTGCTCACTGCGAGCGCCGAACACCTGGCCGCGTCGCCGATGAGCGACCTGGTGGAGCACGAGGTCGCCCGCGGTACCCTGCGGCGGATGCTGGGTGGCGTCGGCTACCCCGCGATCGCGGTACGGATCGGTGTTCCGGCGCCCGGCGAGCCGCCGCACCCCGCGCCCCGCCGGCCGGCCGCCGAGGTCATCGAGGTGATCGCCGACGAGATCGTCGACCCTGCGCGAGGGCCGGCCGACGGGCGCACCGATGATGGGAACAGGCCGCCCGGCGTCGGGCCGCCCGCCCGCTGACAACCGATCAGCCGCCGAGGGGGGCAACGACCGGCGATTGCGTGCGCATCGGCGGGCCCGAGCCCGCGGACGGCCCGGGCGGGCGCTGATCGCCCGGCGTGCCCGGCGTACCGCCGCCGAGCGTGCGCTCAGCGCCGACCTCGAGCCCTGGCGGGGCAAGTTCCCCACCGTCGAGGTCGTTCCCCGCGTCGAGCACTGCCCCACCGTCCCGGCCATGCTGGACGCCGCCCGCGACGCGCTCATGTTCGTCATCGGCGCCCGCGGTCACGGCGGATTCCTCGGCGTACGGCTCGGCGCCGTGGCGCTGCAGGTGCTCGAGCACGCCGGCACGCCCGTGCTCGTGGCCCGCCGCTCCTGAGCGGCCCGACGGCCGCACAGGACGAGCCCGCCGGGCCGGCCATGGCAGTCCGGCCTCGTGGCCCGCCGCCCTTGAGCGGCCCGACGGCCGGGCAGCCATGCACGAGCCCACCGGGCCGGCCATGGCTGCCCGGCCGGGGCCCGGCGCACGATGGAGTGAGGCGCCCGAGGAGATGATCGTCATGACGATGACCGCGGAGACCACGCACGAGGCACGCAGCCGTGCCGCCGGCCGCCGCATCGCCGTCGGCGTCGACCTCACCCCCGGCGGGCTGGCCGCCCTGTCCTGGGCGACCGAGGAGGCCATCGCGTCCGGCGCCCGGATGACGATCTGCCACGCCCGCGCCCCCGGGGACCCGCACGCCGCGGCGCCCGATCTCGACACGCTGATCCTCACCCATCCGGACCTGGTGCGCCGTGTGCGCTGGTGCCGCCAGATACTCGGCGGGAACAACGTAACCCTCGAGCTGCCGCTCGACGACGTGACAACGGCGCTGCTGGAACTCAGCGAGCGCGTCGATCAGCTGGTGCTCGGCGCCCACGACGCCGTCCGCCACCGGCCCCGGACCCAAGTCGCCCAGGTCACCGCGGGCGCGATGTGCCCGGTCGTCATCGTCCGGCCGGTGCCGGCGCATGGGAACGCACCGTTCGCCGGTCATATCGTCATCGGTGTCGACGGATCGCCCGGGTCGGCGGCGGCGATCCCGTTCGGCTTCGGCCTTGCGTGGCGGCACCACCGGCCGGTCGCGGCCGTCCACGTCGACAACGAATGGCCCGGCGACTACTGGTTCGACGAGCAGTGCCTCGAAACGCACTTCGCCGCCGAGCCGGCCGCCCTGGAGCTGCTGGCCCGCGAGATCGAGCCCGTCGCCGCCGGCTATCCGCACGTCGCCGTCAAGCGGGCGGTGTTCGGCGGCGACCCGGCCACCGGGCTGCGCCACGCGGCGACCGGCGCGGCCCTGCTGGTGCTGGGCCGCAACGGCCACCACCTTCCAGCGCTGCTGCGCCTCGGATCGGTGAACCACGCGTTCACCGAGCGGGCCGACTGCGCGGTGGCGATCGTGCCGGAGCACGCGGCGGCCGGCCGAGCCTGAGGAGGTGGCCCCGAGCATGCACACCGACCCTGCGGTGGTCGTCGGCGTCGACGGCTCGGCGCAGAGCGCTTGCGCCGTGGACTGGGCCGCGGCCGACGCCGCCCGCCGGCGGCGCCCGCTGCGGATCGTCCACGCGTCCCTGTGGCCGGTGCTGCACGCGCCGCTGGGCCTGCCGATGCCGCTCGGCTACGAGCGGGCGATGCGGGAGATGGCCGGCGACATCGCGCGCGAGGCCGTCACCCGGGCCACCCGCATCGCGCCGTCACTCGACGTTTCTACGGACATGCCGGTGCAGCAGGCCGCCGCCGCGCTCCTCGACGCGTCCCGGCACGCCGACCTCGTGGTGGTCGGCAACCGCGGGCTCGGGGGCTTCACCGGCCTGCTGATCGGCTCGGTCGGGGTGGCCCTGGCCACGCACGCCGTCTCACCAGTCGTCGTCGTCCGGCCCGGCCGGTCCCCGGGCGACCGCAGGGCCGGTCAGGTGGTCGTCGGTATGGACGGATCGCCGGATGCCGAGCGGGCGCTGCAACTCGCTCTCGAGCAGGCGTCCGTCCGGGGCTCCGGCCTCACGGCGGTGCGCGCCTGCCGCCGGCCCGGGGACGGCCTGGACGGCGATGCCTTCGCGGCGTCGATCGCCGGCTGGGCGGCCAAGTATCCGGATGTCGAGATCAGCCAGGCCGTCGTGCCCGGCCGGGCGGCCGCGGTTCTCGTCGAGCGGTCGGCCGGTGCCGAGCTGCTCGTCGTGGGCTCCCGCGGGCGCGGTGGCTTCACCGGTCTGCTACTCGGCTCGGTGAGCCAGGCGGCCATTCACCACGCGGCCTGCCCCGTCGCCGTCGTCCGCTGATCAGGGACGCGGCGACCGGGGACTTCCGGCCTGGTCGGTGCGCTGCGGCGCAGGTAGTCATGGAGAAGACACGACGTGTCCGGAGGTAGCCATGAACGCGAATATCGGTGACCGGATCGTGCTGGAAGGCACGCATCTCGGCGACGCCCGCCGCGAGGGCGTGATCGTCGAAGTGGCGCACGGCGACGGTACGCCGCCGTACACCGTCGAGTGGGAGGACGGCCGGCGCACCGTCGTCTTCCCGGGGCCGGACGCCCGCATCGATGGCACGGCCGCGGGCCGGGCCGGCCGGTGACGAGCACGAGGCGAACATGTGGAGAGCGCGCCGGAGAGGTTGGAGGTCATCATGCTGGTAGCGAAACAATGGACGGTCGAGATCGCCATCGGTGAGCACGACGGCAACACGGCCGCGGAGGCGCGGCTGCAAACCGAGGACGACACACACCTGGTCGGCATCGGCAGCGCCCGGCTGCACCCGGCCGACGAGGACATCCCCGAGATCGGCGACGAGGTGGCGGTGGCGCGGGCGCTCAGCGACCTGGGGCACCGGCTGCTGCTGGCCGCCGCGGCCGACATCGAGGCGGTGTCCGCGGAGCCGGTACGGCTGACCTGGTGACCGTGCCGGCCGCCGTCCGGTCCCTGGTGCGAGCCGCGCCGGTGGTGTACAACCGGCACAGGCCCACCAGGCGGCCGGAGGGCGGACCGCATGCGGGAGTTCGCTGAGTTCCTCGGCGCACAGGCGCCGTTCGACACGCTGGACACCGACGACCTGGCCCGCCTCGTCGCGCACGCCGAGGTCGAGTACTTCGCGGCCGGGGCGACCGTCGTCACCGAGGGCGAACCCCTCACCCATCTGTGGGTGGTCCGCACCGGCGCCCTCGAGGTCGTCGAGGCGGACCGGGTCGTGGATCTGCTCGGCACCGGCGACACGTTCGGCCAGGAGTGGCTGCTGTCCGGCCTGGCGCCGCCGATGCGGGTGCGGGCCCACGAAGAGAGCCTCTGCCTGCGCATCCCCGACCCGCGCGGCTACCTCGCCCACCCCGATCGGCTGCGCTACTCCGCCCGCCCGGACCGGCGGACCAGCACGGTCGGGCTCGCGCGGGCCGGCCAGCCGCTGGGCCGCGTGATGCGCCCGATCGTGTGGTGCGACGCGACGGAGCGGGTTCGCGACGCCGCCGAGCGGATCGGCGCCGCCGGGCTGTCGTGCGCGCTGGTGCGCACCGGCACGGCCGCGGGCCCGGGAATCGTGACCGACCTCGACTTCCGCCGCCGGGTGGCGACCGGTGAGGTCGGCATCGACGATCCGGTGGCCGCGCTCACCTCGACGCCGGCGCTGACCGTCGAGGAGGATGCGGCCCCGGCCGGCGCGCTGCTGCGCATGCTCGAGCACGGCGTGCACCACCTGGTGGTGACCGGCCGCGGCGGCGAACCGGTGGGCGTGCTGCGGGCGGTGGACCTGGCCGGGGCCGAGGTGCGCGACCCGCTCGTGGTCCGCTCGGCGATCGCCGACGCCCGCGACCCCGGGCAGCTGGCCGCCGCGTGCGAGCTGCTGCCCGCGATGCTCGCCGAGCTGGGCGCGAGCGGCGTGCCCGCCACCCAGATCGGCGCCATCCACGCGGCGGTGGTCGACGCGGCGATCCGGCGGACCATCCGGCTGCTCCCCCACCCGGCCCTCGACGGGCTGCGGCACTCGTGGGTCCTGCTCGGCTCCCTCGCCCGCCGCGAGCCGCTGCCGCTGTCCGATGTGGACACGGCGTTGATCTGGGCCGACCCGCCCGCGGGCACCCCCGACCCGGCGGCGGCGATCCGGCCCGAGGCGCGCGACGTGCTGCGGAGCCTGCAGCGGTACGGGTTCACGCTGTGCGGCAACGGCGCCAACGCCCACAACCCGGTGTTCAGCCGCGCCCGCTCCGCCTGGATCGCCGCGGCCCGCGACTGGCAGCACGACCCGACCCTCGACAACGCCCTGCTGCTGTCGGCGATGGTCGCTGACAGCCGCCCGCTGACCAACCCGCGGCTGGGCGAGTCGCTGACCGAGACGATCCGCTCCCACACCCGCACCAGCCAGTTCCTGCGGGCCCTGCTCGACGAGGCGCTGCGCTGGCGGCCGCCCACCGGGTTCTTCCGTGACTTCGTGGTGCAGCACAGCGGCGAGCACCGCGGCCGGCTCGACCTCAAGCCCGGCGGGCTCACCCCCGTCGTGTCGCTGGCCCGCTGGATCGCCATCGCGGCCGGCGACGCCACCGGCACGACCGTCGAGCGGCTGCGCCGCGGCGCCGCGCTCGGCCTGCTCACCGGCGACGAGGCGGAGACGCTCGCGGGCGGGTTCGAGAGCATCTACGACCTGTTGCTGCGCCACGAGACCCGGGCGCTGGGGGCCGGTGCGTCGGCGGCGTCGACGTTCATCGCCCCGAAGGAGCTCGACTCGCTCACCCGGCGGCACCTGCGCGAGACATTCCGCGCCATCGCGCTCGTCCAGGCCCGCGTGGACCGCACCTGGCTGCAGCGGCTGCCGGACTGAGGGCCCGGCGATGCGACTGCGGCCCACGGTACCGCTGCCGGCTCCCGGCCCGGACACACCGTGGCGCGCGGCCGAGTTCTGCGTCATCGACCTCGAGGCGACCGGCCTCGACCTGCGCCGCGACGAGATCGTGTCGTTCGGCGCCGTCATCGTCCGGCACGCCCGCATTCCGTGCGGGGAGACGGTGTACCGCCGGCTGCGCCCCTCCCGCCCGATCTCCGTCGCCGCGATGACCGTCCACGGCCTGCGCGGCGCCGACCTCGCCGACGCCCCACCGCTCGACGACGTCGTGGACGAGCTCGCAAGCCTGCTCGGCGGCCGGGTGCCGGTCGCCCACGCGGCCTGGGTCGAGCGCGCCTTCCTGGACCGCGCGCTGCGACCGCGTGGCCGGCGGCTCAACCGGACGCTGATCGACACCGCCGCGCTCCTGCGCGCGGCGCGGCTCGCCGAGGCCGCCCCCGGCCGCGAGCCGAACCTGGAGTCCGCGGCGCGGCGGCTCGGCCTGCCGGTGCACACGCCGCACCACGCGCTCGGCGACGCGTTCACCACCGCGCAGCTGCTGCTCGCCCTGGCCACCCGGCTGGAGGGCGGCCGGCGGCCGCTCACCGTCGGCGATCTGGACGCCGTGACCCGCCACCACCGGACGGCCTGACGCGCCACCGCCGCAGCGCGGCCACGCTCACCCCCGGGGCATCACCCGCGACCGCGCAACGCTGAAAGGGAACAGACACCCGGACAGCCAGGAGGTCTCCATGCTTGCGGAGCACAGCGTCGTCGTCGGCGTCGACGGTTCCGAGTCGAGTCTCGACGCGGTCGCCTGGGCGGCGGCCGATGCGTCGCGGCGCGCCCGGCCTCTGCACATCCTGCACGCGTTCCTGTGGCCCGCGATGTACGCGCCGATCACCGCGCCCATGCCGATGAGCGCCCCCTACGAGGAAAGCATGCGGCAGGTCGGCGAGCAGACCCTCGCCGCCGCGGAGGCCCGGGCCCGGACGGTGGCGCCCGGCATCCGGATCACCACCGCCACGCAGGTGCAGTCGTCGGCATCCGCGCTGCTCGAGGCCTCCCGGCACGCCGGCGTCCTCGTGGTCGGCAGCCGGGGCCACGGTGGCTTCGCGGGGCTGCTGCTGGGCTCGGTCGGTGTGCAGCTGGCCGCGCACGCCGAGTGCCCGGTCGTCATCGTGCGCAACGAGGAGCGGCCGGCCGGGCCCGAGGCGGGCCGGGTGGTCGTCGGGGTCGACGGCTCGGGCGACAGCGACGATGCGCTGCACTTCGCGTTCGAGCAGGCGTCGTACCGCGGCGTGGGCCTGACCGCCGTGCTCGTGTACGAGTGGTCGGCGTCGACCGGCCCCGCCCGCGGCATGTGGCCGCCGGCCGCCGACGCCGACGCGGTGCGCGAGGAGCACGAGCGCGCGCTTGTCGAGTCGGCGAGCGGGTGGGCGGAGAAGTACCCCGACGTCGACTTCCGGCCCGCCGTCGTGAGCGGCCGCCCGGGGCCGGCCCTGAACAACCGGTCCGCGGGCGCCGAGCTGCTCGTCGTCGGCTCCCGCGGCCGGGGCGGGTTCACCGGGATGCTGCTCGGATCGGTGAGCCAGACCGCGATCCACTACGCCGGCTGCCCGGTGGCCGTCGTCCGCCAGCGCTGAAGCGTCAGCCGGCCGCTGGGAAGGAGAGCACGGCGGCCCCGGAGACGCGGTCGGCGGCCAGGTCCGCGAGAGCCTCGCCGGCCGCGTCCAGCGGGTAGGGCGTGGTCGCGACCCGAAGGTGGTGCCGCTGCGCGAACTCGAGGAACTCCCGGCCGTCCCGGCGCGTGTTCGCGGTGACGCTGCGCAGCGTGCGTTCCTGGAACAGGTGCTCCTCGTACCGCAGCGGCGGGATGTCCGTCAGGTGGATCCCGGCGACGGCCAGGGTGCCGCCCCGGTCCAGGGCCGCGAGCATCGGCGGCACCAGCGTGCCCACGGGCGCGAACAGGATCGCCGAGTCGAGCGGCTCCGGCGGGGCGGTGGCCGAGGCCGACGCGGCGCCGAGCGACAGGGCGAGGTCGCGGGCGGCCTCCGAGCGCGACACCACGTGTACCGTCGCACCCTCCGCGATCGCGACCTGGACGGCCAGGTGCGCGGACGCGCCGAAGCCGTAGAGGCCCAGCCGGCCGCCCGGGGGCAGCTCGCTGCGGCGCAGCGCCCGGTAGCCGATGATCCCGGCGCACAGCAGCGGCGCGACCTCCTCGTCGGTGTAGCCGGTGGGCAGCCGGTACACGTATTCGGCGGGCGCGACGCAGTACTGCGCGTACCCGCCGTCGGCGTCCCAGCCGGTGTACCGCGAGTACGGGCACAGGTTCTCCGCGCCCTGGCGGCAGTACCGGCAGCGTCCGCACGTCCGCCGCAGCCAGGCCACCCCGACGCGGGTGCCGGCCGCCGGCTCGGACACGTCCGCCCCGACCCGCTCGACGGTGCCGACGACCTCGTGCCCGGGCACGGTGTCGGGGCGCCGCGGCGGCAGGTCGCCCTCGGCCAGGTGCAGGTCGGTGCGGCAGACGGCGCAGGCCCGCACCCGCACGAGCACCTCGTCGGCGGCCGGCTCGGGCACGGGAATCTGCACGCGGCGCAGCGGCTTCCCGGCGATCGGCCCGGGCGCGTGCACCTGCCAGGCGGTCATCATGGTGCCATGCTGCCCGGGCCCCGGCGGATAATGCACCCATGACCGACTCCCAGACCCTGCTCGAGGCCGAGCGCCGACTCCAGGCCGCCCAGCGCGCCGGCGACGTGGCCGCGCTCGACACGCTGCTCGACGACCGGCTGATCGCCATCGGCCCCGACGGCAGCAAGGTCACCAAGGCCGACGACCTGGCCGCCCACCGCAGCGGCACGTCGGTCGTCACCGGCCTCGTGGAGGAGGATCTCGACCTGCTCCTGATCGGCGATCTGGGCGTCACCTTCTTCCTCGGTACCGTCACCGGCACCTACGACGGCGCGCCGTTCGATGCCCGGCTGCGCTACACCCGCACCTGGGCCCGCGACGCGGACCTCGGCTGGCGGGTCGTCGCCGCGCACATCAGCCCCGCCTGAAGCCCCCGGGGGCCGGGATCAGGCGCGGGCCCGCGGCGGCGCCGAGCAGGGCGAGCCCGCCGAGCAGCAGCGGGGTGAGCACGAGGCCGGCGATCAGGTTGCCGCCGATGGCGTCGCCGAGCACGTAGCTGGCGACGTCGGGGTAGCCGCTGTGCGGGAACGCCGCGACGTCGTATGCGGTGCCGAGCGCGAACCGCCCCTGCCCGAGGACGACGCCAAGGCCGAGCGCGAAGTGCAGCGGCGCGGCCAGCACCACGGCCAGCCACCCGGCCCGCACGCCCGCCGCGCGGTCGTCCGCACGGAGCGCGGCGCCGACCGCCACGAACAGGACCACGGCCGCGGCAACGGGCGGCACCAGCGGCGCGACCCCGCCCGTCAGGCCCCGCGCGGTCCAGGCGACGGCCGCCGCGACGGCGCCGCCCAGCCCCCACCACAGCACCGCGGGCGTGTCCGCCCCACCCCGGGGCGGGGCCAGCGCGACGACGAGGTACGCGGTCAGCACCAGCGCGAAGACCACCGTCAGGACGTGGGCGTCGTCGGCCGTCGCCGCCGGGTGGACCGCGGCGATGGCGACCACTACCGCAACCGCGGCGGCGACGCCGGCCAGCGCCACGCCGGCCACGACCCGCTCGGGCGCCGTGCGGGCCGGGCGCGGATGCCGGGCGGCCGCGAGGGTGGCGTACCCGCCGAGCAGCCCGCCGAGCACGGTGACGAACAGCCACAGGCTCGGCACCGCCCGCGCGGCGGCCAGGCTGCCCGTCGCCGCGCCGGCCAGCCCCGCCCCGGCGACGAGGGCGACCCGGGCACGGCGCTCGGGCGGCGGGAACAGCCCGACCCACACCACCCCGGCGGCGAAGCGCCGGCGGGCACCGGGGCCGTCGATGTGGCCGAGCTCGGCGAGCATGGCTCGGCCCCACTCGCGGCGGTGCGACGGCAATCGGCGGACCGCAAAGCCGGCGACCCGCGCCGGCAGGTCGCCGCGGTCCCGGCCGGACAGCAACCAGACCGCGGCGACCACGATCAACACCACGAGCACGACGAAGACCGGCATCACACGCTCCGAACCCGAGTTGGAAGGGCCGCTGACTAACTCTATATAGCAAGAGTTATCCCGGCAAGTCCCGCGGCCGGTCCTGTGTGCGGCGGCGCGGGGCGGGTAGTCGGGTCCGGACGTGACGTCTCTGGAGGTGGCGAGGTAGCCATGAACGCGAATGTCGGTGACCAGATCGTGCTGGAAGGCAACCACGTCGGCGACGCCCGCCGCGTGGGTGTGATCGTCGAGATCGGGCACGGCGACGGCACGCCGCCGTACACGGTGGAGTGGGAGGACGGCCGGCGTACCGTCGTCTTCCCGGGGCCGGACGCCCGGATCGGTACCGCGGCCGTCGGACACCGGTCGGCCTAAGTCGGCCGCCGCGGGGAAGAAACGCCCCATGCATCGGTACGGAGCCTATGCGACGGAGTTCGTCGGAGCCTTCTTCCTGCTGTTCACCGTCGGCACGAGCGTGCTGTCCAATGCGCCCCTCGCGCCGCTGGCGATCGGGGCCGTCCTCATGGTGATGGTCTACGCGGGCGCGCACGTGTCCGGCGGGCACTACAACCCGTCGCTCACCCTCGCCGTGCTCGTGCGGCGGCGCATGGCGCGGCCCGACGCCATCGCCTACTGGGCGGCCCAGGTGCTCGGCGGCGTCATCGGCGCGGCGTTCGCGCTCTGGGTCGTCAACCCCGCGGCCGTGGGCCAGCTCGCCCCGGACGGACGGCAGCTCGCCGCGGCGCTGCTGGCCGAGTTCCTGTTCACGTTCGCGCTGGCCTACGTGATGCTCAACGTGGCCACGAGCCGCAGCAACCCGAACAACTCGTTCTACGGCCTCGCGATCGGCTTCACCGTCGTGGCCGGCGCGATCGCGGTCGGCCGCGTGTCCGGGGCGGCGTTCAACCCGGCGATCACCCTGGGGCTCACCGCAATGGGGCTGCTGCCGTGGTACCTCGCGCTGCTGTACCTGCTCGTCCAGCTGCTCGCCGGCGTGGCCGCGGGCCGCGTCTTCCTGATCCTGAACCCGGACGAGGCCCGCGTGGCGCACGAGGAGCCGGTCGGGGCCGAGCGATGAAAGCGCACGGCCCCGACCAACGGTTCACACGAGCGACAGCGCCCGGTCGCTGATGACGCACTGCATGCCGAAGAGCGCGGCGCGGCGGCGGGCGAAGTCGGCCAGGCCGGGCGAGTCGGCGTAGTCGAGCGCGTACAGGTCCACGCCGTAGCGCGGCAGCTCCTCGGCGACCCGGGCGTGGCCCTCGAGGACGTCCGGCGGCCACGGCGCGTACCCGTCCGCCGTCCAGCGGGCCGAGAACGACTCGAAGAGGATGCCGTCGACGTGCCCGGCCAGCTCCGGCAGCAGCCCGAAGCCCCGGTTGGCCAGCACGTAGCCGGAGCCGGGCAAGGCGCGGATCGCGGCGACGAGCTCCATCAGCGCCGGCAGGTCCTCCGGGAACGTCAGCTCGACGTTGAGCGTGTCCAGGAACAGCCCGGCGAAGCCCGCGTCCACGGCGTCACGGGCCTGGCCCAGCACATGCTCGCGCCAGCCGGGATGCCCGACGTGCACGAACGCGCCGCCCCAGTCCGGGTTGCGCTCCGCGCGCTGCCACGGCGCCGGCGGGCCCTGGTCCTCCGACAGCGACAGGTACGCCAGCGGGTCGGTGCCCGCCGCGCGCAGCCGGTGCAGCTCCGGCGTCGGGTAGAACTCCGGCTGCAGGACCGCCCGCGGGTAGTCGGCCAGCTCGGCGACCCGGCCGGTCCCGTAGTAGAACACGATCGGCGGCGCGTCGCTCATCGGCGGTACCACTCGACGGTGCGCCGAACGCCTTCCTCCAGCGGCACGGTCGGCTGGTAGCCGGTCAGGTCCCGCAGCAGCGTCAGGTCCGGGCAGCGCCGGGTGACCGCACCGGGCGCGCCCGCGGCCGGCTCGATCTCGGCGTCGGCGCCGGTGAGCCGCAGGACGAGCTTGGCCAGGTCGGCGATGCCGGTCTCCGCGGTGTCGTCGCCGATGTGCACGATCCGGCCGTCCGCCCGCGGGCTGGCCATGAGGCGGACCATCGCCTCGACGGCGTCGTCGACGTAGCAGAAGGCCCGGGTCTGGTCGGCCCCCGGCACCCGCAGCGGCCGCTCGCCCCGCAGCGCGCGCAGGGTGAGCTCCGGGATGGCGTGGTCGGTGCCCATCCGGGGCCCGTACACGTTGTGGAAGCGGCCCACCACGGCCCGGAAGCCCTTGGCCCGCGCGCCGTGGACGACGGCCGCCTCGCCGAGCAGCTTGCTCACCGCGTAGGCGTAGCGCGGGGCGGTGACGTCGCCGACGGTGACCGGCACCGACTCGCCGGTCGGCACGGGGGCGATCCCGGCGTCGACGGCGCCCGCGTACACCTCGCTGGTCGAGGCGAAGAAGACGTGCTCCCCGGCCGCGACCCAGTCCAGCAGGTGCAGCACGGCGAGACTGTTGACGCGCACCACCCGGGCCGGGTCGGCCTCGACGTTGCGCACCCCGACCACGGCGGCCAGCAGGTAGATCTGGTCCCAGCCGTGCGGCAGCACCCGCCACGTGGCCGGGTCGGTGAGGTCGCCGTGCTGGACGCCGAGGCGCGGCCCGCGGGCCAGCTCGCCGAGGTCCAGGTCGTTGCGGCCGCGGGAGAAGTCGTCCACGATGGACACCTCGCACCCGTCGTCGAGCAGGCGGCGGGCCAGGTGCAGGCCGATGAAGCCCGCCCCGCCGAGCAGCAGCGCCCTCATGCGAGCACCCCCTGCGGCTGGTAGCCGATGCCGGCGTAGCGAACGCCGGCGGCCCGCAGCGCCTCCTCGTCGAGGATGCGCCAGGAGTCGAAGACGACGGCCGGATGCCCCACGCCGAGCACGGAGTCGGGCTCGATCGCGCGGTAGTCGGGGTGGTCGTTGACCACGAGCACGGCGTCGGCCTCGCTGAAGGCCTTGTCGATGCTGATCGGCTCCCCGCCGTACTGCCGCATGACCGCGTCGGAGACGAGCGGGTCGTGGCCGAGCACGGTGAGGCCCGCCGCGGAGAAGACCGGCATCATCGTGGCGATCGGGGTGCCGCGCATGTCGTCGGTGGCCGGCCAGCCCTTGTAGGCCCAGCCCAGCACCGCCAGCGTCATGCCCTCCGTGCCGCCGCACTCCTGCCGGATGAGCTCCACGACGGTCCGCGCCACATGCACCGGCATGAACTCGTTGAGCCGGCGGGCCGGCTCGATCAGGAACGGCTGCCGCTCGCCGCTCTCGCTGAGCATGATGTACGGGTCCTTGGACAGGCAGCCGCCGCCGACGTAGCCGGGCCGGGCGAGGTCGGGCCGCGGATAGTCGAGGTTGGCCGCGCCGATCACCTCGAGCGGGTCGAGGCCGTGCCGCTCGGCGATGAGCGCGATCTCGTTGCCGTACGCGTAGATGAGGTCGGTGTGGCAGTTGTTCGACAGCTTCACCAGCTCCGCCGTCTCCAGGCCGGAGACGGGCACGAGCCGCTCGGCGAGCCCGCCGAACAGGTCGAGCCCGTCGAGCAGGCTCTCCTCGTCGAGGCCCCCGACCACCTGCGGCAGCTCCACGAGCTCGCGCAGCGCCTGGCCCTGGATGGTGCGCTCGGGCGCCATCACCAGCCGGGCCGCGCCCCACGCGGCGCGCAGCGGCGGCAGGACGATGCGCCGGCTCGCGCCGACCGGCACGGTGCTGCGGACCACGACGAGCGTGCCGGGCGTGCACGCCTCGGCGACGTGGCGGGCGGCGGCGGCGAGGCTGGTCAGGTCGGGCCGGCGGGTGCGCTCGTCGACCGGCGTGGACACGCAGATCACGGCGGCGTCGACCGCGCCGTTGGGCAGGGCCGTGTCGACGAAGATGTTCCGCCCGACGTGCTCGGCGAACGCCTCGGCGACGCCGGGCTCGTAGATGTGCGGATGGCCGCGGTTGAGCGAGTCGACGACGGCCGGCTGCACGTCCATGCCGTGGACGGTGAAGCCCTTGCGGGCCAGGGCGGCGGTGAGGGTCAGGCCGACGTAGCCCATCCCGATCACGCCGATGGTGCGTGCCATGTGCGGTGTTCCTCTCGGTGTTGGTTGCCCGGTGCTGGTTGCCCGGTCCTGTATGTCCGGTGCTGTATGTCCGGTGCTGTATGTCCGGTGCTGTATGTCCGGTGCTGTATGTCCGTGCTGGTTGCCGGTCAGCCGCAGGGCGCGGCGACGCGGTCGAGCTCCCGGGTGGTGACGGTGCCCAGGAAGCCCTCGGTGCGGTAGCGGGTGCAGGCGTCGCGCACGGCGGCGGGGCGCCGGGCGTAGTCGACGGCGAGCACGAGCTTGCCGGCGTCGCGCAGGGCGCGGGCGTCGGCGAGGTTCTCGGCGCAGTAGTCCTCGGTGCAGGGCCGGTCGGTGGCGCGGTAGAACAGCTCCTCCAGGCCGATGCCGTCGATCGCATCGGTGTAGCCGGGGTAGCGGCGCAGCTCGGGCGAGTTCTGCGGCACCACCCAGAAGCCGGGCCGCCGCTCGCGGGCGTACCGGCCGATCCGGTCGAGGAGCCCGACCATCGCCAGCGCGAGGCGCTCGCGGGTCCAGCCGCGGGCCAGGCCCAGGTCGAGCTCCTCGTACGCGAGCGGGGTGTCGAGGTACACGCCGTCGAACCCGGCGGCCAGGGCCCGGTCGAGGCGCGGCCGCACGACCCGGTCCCACCACCGCTCGTCCCAGTACCGCACGAAGTACTCGTCCGGCCAGTCCTCCCAGCGGTTGAGCACGAGGTCGCCGGCCTCGCGGGCCAGCGCCGGGTACTCGGGCCGGAACTTCTCGACGCTGCCGATCTCGAAGTAGGCCAGGACGCGCTTGCCCGAGGCCCGCAGCGCGGCGATCTCGTCCGGCCGGAACCAGTCCGAGCCCGCGTCCCGGGCCAGGTCGATGACGGCGAGGCGCTGCGGGGCCCGCGCGAGCGCCGCGAGCCCGTCGTCGTCGTAGCCCTGCAGCTGGTACACCCAGCCGTCCCCGGCCACCGGCGAGCCGTGCTGTCCGCCGCCCGAGCAGCCCGGGACGGCGAGCGCGACGGTCGCGGCGAGCGCGGCCCCGCGCGCCAGCGAGCCGTTCACCGCCCCGCGCCGTCGAGCGTGGCCCAGATCTGCTTCACCGACTCGGCGAGGGTGTGGGTCGGCACCCAGCCGAGCACCGCCTCGGCCCGGGTGATGTCGGCGCGGATCCAGTCGACCCCGGCCGAGCGGGCCGGCCCGGCCCCCTGCTCCATGATCGCGCCGCTGTACCCGGCCGTCTCGGCCAGCCGCCGCACGGCCTCGCGCGCGGTCACGGCGCGCCCGCTGCCGATGTTGACGACGCCGGCGCCGGGCTCGGGCCCGGTGGCCGCGGCCGTGACCGCCGCGGCCACGTCGCGCACGTCGACGAAGTCGCGGTACGCGCCGAGCGGACCGAGCAGCACCTGCCCGGCCGCCCCGGCCAGCGCGTCGCGGATGAGCACCGCGGCCCGGCCGAGCAGGTTGTCGCGGTTGAGGTTGGGCCCGATCGGGTTGAACACGCGCAGCGTCACCCCGTCGACCTGCCCGGCCGCGGTGGCCAGCTGCAGCAGGCGGGTGCCCGCGAGGTGGGTCGTGCCGTACTCGCCGACCGGCGCGCACGGGTGGTCCTCGGCGACGCTGACGCCGTGCGCGACCGGGCCGTACTCCCCCGCCGAGCCGAGCCGGACCAGCCGCGCGCCCGGGGCCGCGGCCGCGACCGCGTCGATGAGCCGGACGGTCGCCACCGTGTTGGCCTCGAGCAGGTCCAGGGCGGTGCCGCCGAGCCGGCCGGTGCAGTTGACGACGACGTCGGGGCTCGCCTGGCGCACCAGCGCGGTCAGGGCGGCGATGCCGCCGGTGACGAGGTCGTGCTGCGCGCGGCCCGGGCTGGTGAGGCTCGTGACCCGCGGGTCGGCGGCGAGCGTCGCGGCGACGCTGGAGCCGACGAAGCCGGACGCGCCGAAGAGGAGAATCCGCAGTCGCTTCACGCCGCCACCTCGCTGCGCACCGGGAGCAGGGCCGGCTCGAGCTCGCCGAAGCGCCGGTTGGCCTCGTCGTACTCCTCGGGCCGCCCGATATCGAGCCACACCCCCTCGAAGTCGTAGCTGTCCGGGAACTCCCCCTGCCGCAGCAGGTCCTGGATCAGCCGGTCGAAGCCGAGGGCCAGGCCCGGCGGGTACGGCTCCAGCGTCTTGCGGGCCATGCCGTAGATGCCCATCGAGACGCGGTGGCGGTACGACGGCTTCTCGGTGAAGCCGACCACCCGGTCCTCGACGACGTCGAGGACGCCGAACTCCATCCGGGTCGTCTGGGCCGCGGTCGCGATCGTCAGCGGCGCCCCGCCGCGGCAGTGCCGGGCCAGCAGGTCGGCGAAGTCGAGGTCGGTGAGCAGATCGCCGTTCATGACCAGGAAGTGGTCGGGCAGCTCGTCCTTGACGAGGAACAGCGGGCCGGCGGTGGACAGCGGCACCCGCTCCTCGGCGTAGCTGACGTCGAGGCCCCAGCGGGAGCCGTCGCCGACGAACGCGCGGATGAGCGGGCCGAGGTGGTTGATGGCGAGCGTGACCGAGGCGAAGCCGCGGGCCGCCAGCTGCTCCAGGACGATGTCCAGGATCGCGTGCCGCTCGCCGATCGGCATCAGGGGCTTGGGCAGGGCGGTGGTGAAGGGGCGCAGCCTCACGCCCTTGCCACCGGCCATGATGACCGCGTGCATATAGGTTCCTGCTTTCGAATTGAGGTCCGACGGTGTTCAGGCGCCGCCGAAGGCGTCGTCTTGGGAGGAGCCCGTCACCGGTACTGCCGCACGCGGCCCAGCGACGGGAGGAGGGCCGCCACGAGCAGCCCGAGCAGCAGCGCGACGCTGCCGAGGAAGGCGGTGTGCGCCACTAGCGCGGCGGCCAGCGCGACACAGAGCCGCAGGTAGCCGCCGTGCGCCGCCAGGACGAACACGAGCAGGACGGCGCCGGCCAGCAGCACGCTCGCCGCGGCCATCGCCGCCACGGCCGGGGTGAGGCGCCCGGCCTCGCCCAGGGCGGCCAGCACGACCGCCGCGCCGGCCCCGGCGACGAGCGCGCACGCGCCGACGTCCAGCGCCAGCCACCACCACAGCCGCCACCGGAAGCCCGGCGGCCCCCAGGGGTCGTGCAGCAGCTCCCGGGCCCGCTCGCCGAACCGGCGGGCCCGCCACTCGACGAAGCCCATCGACACCACCAGCGGCACCGTGGCCAGCAGCACGTCGAAGTGGTGCGCGAGCAGCGGCGCCTGGGGCAGCAGGACCAGCGCGGCCAGCAGCGCGGTGGAGAGCACGACCAGCGCGAAGGTGCCCCACCGGCCGCGCATCACCGTGCGCAGCCGGCCGGACCCTGACGCGCCGGGGCCGGCCGCGCCGGGCACCTGCAGCGCCCGGCTCAGCGCGACGCCGAAGGTGACCGCGATGCTGACCACCGCGGGCACGATCGCGGCCACCGGCGGCCAGTCCCCGGCGAGCACGAACCCGCCGCCGGCCACGACCGCCGGCGCCATCAGGGTCACCAGCCAGGCCTCGTCGCGGAAGAACAGCAGCACTGTCGCGGCGAGCTGGTACACCGTCACGGCCGGCACGAGCACCGCGGCGATCGGGTCGCCGCTCACCGCGGTGATCGCCGCCCCGAGCGCCCCCGCCGCCGCGACCCCGAGCACGCTGCCGCGGGCCAGCAGCCGGCCCGCGGCGGGCTCGTCGCCGGCGTTGACGTGCTGGTGCGCCAGCCAGGTCAGGCCACCTGACCACACCCAGCCGAGCAGGCCGGCGGCGACGATCGCGAGCACCGGCGGGCGCGGCGCGGCCGTGATGACCGCCGGGAACAGCACGCTCGGCAGCAGGTAGAGCCCGCCGTGCAGCAGCTCCCGCCACCCGTGCCGCCGGGCCCGGCGGCGAGCCGGGGGCTCCTCACGACCGGACAGCCGCCGGTGTACCGCACCGGCGAGCGCGAACACGTCGGCGTAGCCGTAGCCGACCCGGGCGTCGCGGTCGGTGACGCCCTGGGCCTCCAGGAGCGCGGCCACCTGTAATCCGTCCACGAACCCGCCGACGGCACGGTCGTGCAGCTCCGCGGCGAGCGCGTCGACAGGGTCCGCGCCGGTCCCGGGCCGCCCCGGCCGTGGCGCGAGGGACACGATCGGCAGTGCGACCGTGGCCGCCGCCGCCCAGCCGCGGGCGGCCAGGGCCATCGAGCCCGGGCGCGCCCCGACGGCCGTCATCGCAGCGCCGCCGCTGGCCCCCGCGCACCCAGCGCGGTCGGCACGATCAGCCGCTGGTACAGGCTGCGGTACGCGTCCAGCGACTGCGCGAGAGTGAACCGGTCGAGCACCCGCTGCCGGGCCCGGGCCGCCATGTCCCGGCGCAGCGCCGGATCCAGCAGCAGCGTCACGCACGCGTCGGCGACGGCGGCCGGGTCGCGCGGCGCGACCACGAACCCGGTGTCGCCGACCGCCTCCGAGACCCCGCCGACGTTCGTGCACACCATGGTCCGGCCGCACGCCATCGCCTCGATGACCGAGTACGGGAACCCCTCCGAGATGCTCGTGAGCGCCACGACGTTGCCACTGTGGTACGCCGCGACGGCGTCGGGCGCGCTGCCCTCCAGCCGGGCCGAGTTGGCCAGGCCCAGGCCCTCGATGAGGGCGCGGCAGCTGTCGCGGTACCGCAGATCGATCGCCGCCCCGTAGATGCGCAGCCGTGCGTCGGGCACCCGCGCACGGACCCGGGCGAAGGCCCGGATCAGCGTGTGCAGGTCCTTGAGCGGGTCGATCCGTCCCACGTAGACGATCGTCGGCTCGTCCGGCTCGGTGTGGGCGCTCGGGAACAGCTCCGGCGAGATCCCGTTGTACATCGTCCACATGCGGTCGGGGTCGGCGCCGTTCTGCAGCTGCCAGCGCCGGTTGTACGCCGAGTGCGGCGCGAGGGCGTCGGCGAAGTGGTACGCGGCCCCGGCCAGGCCGCGCTGGAAGGCCAGCAGCAGCGCCGCGACGGCGTGCGGCAGCTCCCCGCCGACCTGCTCCAGGTAGCGCTCCCGCAGGTATACGCCGTGCTCGGAGATGAGCATGGGCGTCTCGTACTCCCACTTCGCCGCCATCGCCACGAGCGTCGAGAGCCCGTTCATCGCGCAGTGCACCACGTCGGCCCGCGGCGGCGGCACGCTCAGCGGCCGCAGCATGTTGCCGATCAGCCCGGTCGCGTGGGCCGCGTCGGCGAGCGTGAGCCGCCCCTTGTCGGCCTCGCCCCACCGGTCCTGCAGCCGGCCCAGCGCCGCATTGGAGCGCAGCGCGCCCGCCACGTCGCCGCCGTCGGCCGCGTACTCGTACAGCCCCCGCAGCGCCAGCAGGAACCGGCTGCGCTGGACGACCCCTAGCTGGGGATCCGGCTCCGGCACCGTGACGAGCGCGGCCAGGAACGCGTCCAGCGCCGCGTGGAACATCGTGCGCGTGGGCCGGCCCGGGCGCCGCACCCGGGGCCGGCGGCGCTCGGCGCTCCACAGTGGAATCGCCATCACCCGCTCGAGGTTCGCCGGCAGCTCCCACCGCACCGTCTCGGTGCCGTCGACGGTGAGCGCGACCGCCTCCCAACGGTGCTCGGGCAGGCCGTGCACGAGCTGGTCGCACCAGACGCTGACCCCGCCGAGCGCCTGCGGGTAGGTACCCTCCGACACCAGCGCCACCCTCATGAGCGCGGGCTCGCCGGGACGGTCACCGCGGTGCTGCCCAGCGTCAGCCGCGAGGAGACCTCCGGGCCGTACGCGGTCGAGCCGGTCCCCGAGGCGCCGCTCACGGTCAGCGAGCCGGCCAGCGGGGCGGTGACCGTGATGGTGCGCGCCGCCGGGTCGTAGACGGCGTCGGCGCCGCCGCGCAGCTCCGCGAAGTGCGCGTTGCGCTGGGTCGCGTACGCGGCCAGGGTCGGCCAGTCCGGGCTGAGCACCGGCACGTTGTAGTAGGCGCTGTACTTGGCCAGTACCCGGTCGAGCCAGTCGGTCAGCAGCGTCTTGCCCGAGCCGTAGTCGTGCAGGTTCGCGATGTGGAAGGTGTGCGTGTACAGCGATCCGGTGGCGAGGTGGGCGAGCGCGACCTCGGCCTCGGCGTCGAGCACCTGCGCGTAGGTCAGGTTCGCCGGCCAGAACGGGAACTTCCCCGTAGGCCCGTAGAACGAGTTGTAGAACGCGGTCTCCTCGGCCGGGGTCGTGGTGTGGTACGCGATGTTCGTCGGCCAGTCCGGCACCACGGTGATGCTGGGCTCCAGCGGGTGCACCCGGGCGCAGTTGAAGCAGTCGGGCACGTGGCTCGGGAACGACATGTTGCCGTGCACGTACTTCACGCCGAGGTCCTTCGCCGCGGCGAGGAACTGCGGGTTGGAGGCGGCGAGCCCGTGGTCCGTCGGCGGGTCGACGTCGTCGTCCGGGTTGTCGTTGTAGACGCCGAGGCCGGAGTACTCCCCCGTCTTGAGGATCGTGTTGGGCTGCGGCAGGCCGAGCTGGGTGGCGACGGTGCGGTTCCCGGCGATCTCGTTGGTCGTGGTCGCGTAGTCGGTGGTGTTGAGCTCCGGGTGGGTCAGCGTGTGGTTGATCCAGCGGAACTTCGTGGCCAGGCACCGGCTCGTCGCGGTGAGCGTGCTCGCGTTGCCGTTGGGGCTGCAGGTCGTACCGGCGTTGAGGTTCGCGTCGCCGCCGTTGTAGGCGAGGTTCAGGGTGAGACCCGAGGCGAGGGGGTAGGCGGCGCGCAGCGCGACCTGGCGCTGGTTGGCGTTGTACGCCTCGTGGCCGGTCATCGCCCAGCCCGGGTCGGATTCGACGTGCCCGTCGGGGTAATAGTGGTCCGCGGTGTTGAACCAGTCGTCGACGTCGACATCGAGGAAGTGCCGCTGCTCGCCGAGGAACAGCCCGCGGCTGGCCCAGCGGAACATCCCGTACGTGAGCAGGTAGGACTGCGTGAGGTACTGGTTGGAGGTGAAGGTGAGGGCGAGGCGCTCCCGCCCGTCCGTGGACGTGGTCCGCACGCCGAGCACGTCGGCGCCGTTGACGAGCACCGGGTCGGCGGCGCAACCGGCGGTGACGCGGGTCCGGTACACGTACGACTGCAGGATCGGGACCTTGGCGGTCGACTTGAGCGCATCGAACACGCCCGCGCCGGCCGCGGTCAGCGACGCCGGCAGGATCGTGTCGCCGGTGGCGGCCTCACTCGACGCGGACAGGCAGTAGTCCTCGGGGAAGGTGCCGTAGCTGGTGTACAGCGTGGCCTGACGCACGGCGTAGTCGCGCTCGTAGGCCCACAGGGTGTTCCACTCCGTGCCGTCGAGCCCGCTGACGTAGGCGCCGCCGTTGTCGTACAGCAGCATGCTGCTCGTGAGCAAGATCGCGTTGTACTTGCCGGCGCCGTCAGGCCTGGTCAGGGTGGCCGCGGTGAGCGGCTGGCCCCTGGTCAGCAGCACGTCGTAGGCGGCGCCGACGCGGTCGAGGGTCGAGCGCCAGGTGTCGACGCCCCAGTCGGCCGCGTCGACGCCGACGACGAGCGCGCGCAGCCCGACCTTGGCGGCCGCCGGCGCGGCGAGCGTCGACGGTCCGGCCAAGGTGGACTGGGCCTTCGGGCGCACGGAGAGGTCACGCTTCAGCGGTACCGAACCCTTGACCTTGGGCAGCGGTGCGCCGGGCTTCACGGCCTTGCGCGTTCCCGGTTCGCCGAGGATGACGGCGTGATCTTTACTGGGCTTGGTGGGAGCGCGCGGCGGCGCGGCGGCGGCCCCTTGGACGGTGCCGAGCATGAGTACGGTGCTGACGGCGGTGGCGGTGAACAACTTGAGCAGGCCCATGGAAACTCCGGTTCGAACTGGCCGTGCGGCGAAAGAGGGCGCACGAGGCCAAGGCCGGACAGCGCGACGGCGTGCCGGCGGCGAGGTTTTGGTGGAACGTGCCGATGTTACGAGCGCGAAACGCGGCGCAGAGCCGGACACAGCATGACTTCGGGGGTGGCCTTCGCCCGCGCTGCGGGTGGCGCTCGCCCGCGCCCCGGGGTAGCCCCGCCCACGCCGCGGGTGATCCGGAAGCGGTCGTCCGGACGGCCAGGCCGGGGATCGTCCCGATGCAGCCACTCGACGGATGCCGGCCGCCGGTGCGGGGCGCGTTCAATGGGCTTGGGGTCGTCGTGGCAGCAGGTGGCGCCAACCGGACGCCATCGCCCTCCGCAGCACGGCTGCCGCCGCGGCGACCCGATCAGCCCCGGCACCGCGCCATCCGGGCCCGACCCGTATGGACGGCGCCGCGCCCTTGCGCGCCCCGCCGGCTCCGGAGAAGACGCCGGGTAACGGCGGCGGGCCCGCCGGGAAAGTGACGCGGTTCAGCGCCGCATCGACGGCGAGCTCGATCACGCCGGCTACCACGAGGCCATGGCGGCGCTCGCGGAGCAGGATGCGATCGCGTATCCGCTCGCGGTTGCCAAATCGCTGTTGTGAATCGCCGGCGGCCGAGGTGTCGTCGTTCGTGCCTCGTCGCCTCGCCTGATTCCGGAGTGATTCCGCCCCGGACGGCACATCAAACCGCCCGGCCCGGGCAGCCAACGTCTTGTAGCCGCAGGTGGAGTGAGTGCAACGGCACTGCTCACCACCGGCGCCGGGGCCGCTGCGGCCACCGGGCTCCGTGGCAACCCGAAATCGCCTGGGTGATTTCTCGCGAACCAGCACATGGAGCCGTCCGGACCGGGCAGCCGCGAGCGATGCACACGGCCCTGCTCGATGCGGCGAGGGACGCCCGGCTCGCCCCGTCGATCCTCAACACCAAGCCGTGGCGCTGGGAGACCGTCGGCGCCGCGCTCGAGCTGCACGCCGACCCCGCCCGCCGGCTGCCGCACCTCGACCCGCACGGCCAGCTGATGACCCTCAGCTGCGGCGCGGCGCTGCACCACGCCCGCCTGGCGCTGGCCGCCGCCGGCTACGAGCCCGTCGTCGAGCGCCGGCCCGACGCCGACCACCCGACGCTGCTGGCCCGCATCGGCCTCGGCGAGGAGCGCCCGGCGGGGCGCGAGTGCCTGGAGACGTACCGCTGCCTGCCCTTGCGCCGCACGGACCGCCGCCCGTTCCCGCCCAGCGCCCGCGTACCGGACGCCACCCTGACCCGCCTGCGCGCCGCCGCCCAGGCCGAGCGCGCCCACCTGTACGTCCTCGCGCGTGAAGACGTCGCCTATCTGCGGTACGCCGCCCAGGGCGCGCACACCCTCGGCGCCCACGACGCCGAGATCGCCGCCGAGCTCGAGCGCTGGGCCGGCGCCGCCCGCCCCGCCCCGCTGCGCGACGCCGGCTCCGGCGCCGAGTACCTGGTCGTCGCCACGGACGCCGACGGCCCGGACGACTGGCTCAGAGCGGGCGAGGCGACGAGCGCGGTCTGGCTGACCGCGACCGCCTGCCGGCTGGGCGCCTCACCCCTGAGCGAGGTGGTGGAGGTACCGGGCGCCCGCGCGCTGATCCGCAGCCTGCTGCACCCGCCGCGCGAGCCCCAGCTGGTCCTGCGCGTGGGCATGGCCGCTCCGAACTGACCGGGCTCCCGGCTGCGGGCCCCGGCTCGGGAAGCCGCTCGCCCGTGTACCGCACCGCCCTCAGCGACGCCGAACCGCCCAGCCCGTGCACCTCGAAACCGGAATGCGCGAGCACGGCGAGCAGCCCGCCGCCGTCGACGTCGTCGGCCGGCGCGGGCAAGCACAGCCTTGCCTTCGTTGCGGAGCAAGGGTTTGCGGCCGTACCGTCGCCTCTGGGGGTGGGTGATCGGCGATGAGTGAACAGACACTGGACCGGACGGTCGCGGCGGCCGCGCACACCGGTGAGCCGCACGGCGGCGGGCACTCCGGGCGGGCGAACTGGCTGCGCGCCGGGGTCCTCGGCGCCAACGACGGCATCGTGTCCACCGCGGCGCTCGTCGTCGGTGTGGCCGGCGCGACCACGTCCACCGTGGCGATCCTCGCGGCCGGGACGGCCGGGGTCGTGGCCGGCGCGGTGTCGATGGCGCTGGGCGAGTACGTATCGGTGAGCACCCAGCGCGACACCGAGCGCTCGCTGCTCGCCCACGAGCGGCGCGAGCTCGAGGAGTTTCCCGAGCAGGAGCTCGAGGAGCTGACCACGCTGTACCGCGCGAAGGGTCTCTCCGAGGCGACCGCGCGGCTCGTGGCGCAGGAGCTGACCGCGAAGGACGCGTTCGCCGCGCACGCGGAGGCCGAGCTGCACATCGACCCGGAGGCGCTCACCGACCCCTGGCAGGCGGCCGGGGCGTCGGCGGTCTCGTTCACCATCGGGGCGCTGCTCCCGCTGCTGGCGATGGTCCTGCCGCCGCCGGGCAGCCGGATCGCGGTCACCGTGGTGGCCGTGGTGCTGGCGCTGGCGGTGACCGGCGCGGTGAGCGCGCGGCTGGGCTCGGCCGCGGTCGGGCGGGCCGTCTCCCGGCTGGTGGCCGGCGGCCTGCTCGCGATGGCCGTCACCTACGGCATCGGGCAGCTGGTCGGCACCGCACTGGGCTAGGGCCTATCTGACGGATCTTGAGGTGGCATGGCGCCGTGAAGGCCGGCGGCCTGCGGCGGTTGCGCGCCGGACGGGTCGGTGCGATCAACAATATGGCCAGCATCGACAACCGGACGCTGCTGGCCCGGCGGCAGGTGCGCCACGACGGCCGGGTCGTGCTGTTCATCCCCGAGGGGGAGACGCCGCGGGTGCGCAGCGTGACGGTCCGTGGTGACGAGGGTGCGCAGTTCGCCGGCCGGTGGTTGAGCGCCGAACTCGCCGTCCGGCGCCGGACCTGACGAACCCTGGGTTGACCGCCGGCCGGGGACGGCCGGTCGGCGGTGCCTCAATGGTGCGCCGGCTTCGACGGCCCGGTATTCTTGAACTTGATGCCGCCGGCCGGCTCGGACGACGTGCAGGCCGTCATCGCCTGGGTCACCACTGTGTTGGTTTCGATGGGCTGCAGGCTCTGCGGCGGATCGAAGTAGCCGTCGCTGTCGGGGTCCGGCCAGCTCGGCACGTCATGTGCCCGGATACACTCCGCCCATTTGCGTGCCTTGGCCAGCTCCTCGGCGCTCAGCGGTGGCCGCGACGGCCGCTGTCCGCCCCCCTTGCCGGCGCGGAACAGGTCTGCGCAAGCGGCCGGCTTCTCCACGTCGGGTGCGGAGTCCGGGATCACCCAGTCGCCACTGTCGTTCATGACGGGGTCGGGCCAGTCGGGATACCCGTTGGCACGCATGCACTTGGCCGCATCGATCAGCGTCTGGTGGGCGTCCCTCGCGCTCGGTGTGGCGGCCGGCTGGTTGGCGGATCCGTGCGTGCCACCGCTGCACCCGGCGAGGGCGAACATCGCGGCTCCTGCCACGGCGAGCGTACGTAGCTTCATGGCTTGACGTTGGCTGACGCCGCTGGCATTGGCCTCCCCCAAATGTTGCCGCAGGTGGCCCGATTTTGGGGGTGGGCCGCGCCGCCGCGAGCTCAGCCGCTCCGGACATCGATCAGCGTCGGGTACCGTGTGGCGTGGCCGGTGATCTGTCCGATGTGGAATGGCAACGGCTGGAGCCGCTACTGCCGAGCATGGTTCCGGGGCGGGGTGGCCGGCGGCGGGATCACCGGCAGGTGATCAACGGGATCTTGTGGCGGATCGAAAATGGCGCGAAGTGGCATCAGGTGCCGGACCGGTACGGGCCGTGGAAGACCTGCTATCACCGGTTTGCGCAGCGGGAGTCCGACGGAACGTGGGCGCGGATCGAGCAGCGGTTGCAGGCCGACGCCGATGCCGCCGGCGAGTTGGACTGGCGTGCCCAGGCCGATGCCACGATCGTGCGGGCGCATCAACACGCGGCCGGTGCGCGTAAAGGGGGCTGAGCACGGATGAATCACGTGCCGCACAGGCGATCGGCCGGTCCCGGGGCGGGTTGACCACGAAGGTTCATCTCCTCGCCGAAGGTCGCGGCCGGAGCCTGGTCAAGCGGCTGACCGCCGGGCAGGCGGCGGATAGCAAGAAGTTGGTGGCGCTGCTGGATGCGGTCGCTGCCCCGCGTCCGGGTGGGGTGGGCCAAACCCGACCGGACCACCTCAAGATCCGTCAGATAGGCCCTAGCCGAGAAACGGCGGTGCCGGCCCCGACGCGTGAGCGGGGCCGGCACCTTTTCCGGGGTGCGGTTATGCGGTGGCGCAGCTCACCGACGTCGGCGCACTGCCGCTGGCGGTGAAGCCGTAGGTCGTCGAGGCGCTCGCCCCGAGCGAGCCGTTGTACGTCTCGTTGCGCACGGTCACCGGCGAGGTCGACGTGACCCGGCCGTTCCACAGTGAGCTGATCGAGACGCTGCCGCCGGACCAGACGGTGTTCCAGCCCGAGATCGCGGCCGTGCCGGAGTTGCGCACGGTCACCTCGCCCTGGAAGCCGCCAGACCAGCTGTTGATGGTGCGGTAGGTCGCGGTACAGCCGGACGTACCGCCGCCGGGAGGAGGCGTCGTGCCGCCGCCGCCGTTGATCGTGGCGGAGAACGCGGTGACCGCGAGGCCCTGACCGCCGATCCACGGCTCGAAGCCGGCCTGGATGCTGGTCAGGTACCACGCCGTGGTGGCCTTGCCGCGGGAGATGACGTCGTTGATGAACGCCTTGACGTCGAAGTTCCAGCTGCTCATCGCCGACGGCGCGACGTACGACACCACGTCGTTGCCGCCGTTGTTGCCCTGCCAGACCGCCCACGAACGCCCGGCGACGCTCGCCGAGCCGACCTGGCTGCCGACCGGCTGGATCGAGCCCTGCCGGTTGAACCAGATCATGATCTCGGTCGCGTTGACGCCGTCCTTCTTGGCCGTCGGGTCGAGCCAGATGTCGTACGCGGCGTCATACGTGGCGCCGTTGATGAAGTTGTACGAGATGCTGGTCTGCGCCGAGCTGATCGCGCTGATCTGCATCGGCAGGTTGGTGCCCGGCGAGCAGTTCGTGTAGTGGCAGCCGACGTAGATCGCGGGGTACGACGCCGGCGCCCCGTTCGTCGGCTTGTTCGCGTTGATCTGCGAGATCGCGAAGCCGGTACTGGTCACGTTGATGCACTGGGTCGCACTGTTGCCCCAGTTGTTGTTCATGACCACGTACTTGCCGCCGATGGTGGTGGAGCCGTACTGCTCACAGATCTGGGTGTCGGCACCGGCCGGCGATGCGGGCCCCATCACCGCCACCAGGCCGCCGACGACGAACAAGCCGGCCGCCGCGACTGCGCGCAGCGTTCTGCTCATGTGTTGCCTCCTTGCATCGGTGGAGCGAGCGGGAGCGCTCTCCTGAACGCGGACGCTAGGCAACCGCGCGCACCCGGGCGACCCGGAGGCGTGACATTCAGTATTGTCGCTGCTCAATGGGCCCGAGCGACGGTGAAACGTACACGTGCTTGATTCGCCCCGTCCGTGCTGGGTAGGGGCAACGGATGTGACAGGTCCACGCACGTTCTTCGGGCAGCCGCGGCTGCTCGCGCACCTGTTCGGTGTCGAGCTGTGGGAACGGTTCTCGTTCTACGGCATGCAGGGAATCCTGCTGATCTACCTGTACTACTCGGCCGAACGCGGCGGGCTCGGCATCGACCAGGACACCGCCACGAGCATCGTCGGCGCGTACGGCGGCGCCGTGTACCTGTCCACGATCCTCGGCGGCTGGGTGGCCGACCGGCTGCTGGGCCCGGAGCGGGTGCTCTTCGCCAGCGCCGTGCTCGTCATGGCCGGGCACATCAGCCTCGCCGTGCTGCCCGGGCTCGCCGGCGTCGCCGTCGGGCTGGTCCTGATCGCCGTGGGCAGCGGCGGCGTGAAGGCCAACGCGACCTCGCTCGTCGGCTCGCTGTACGCCGAGGACGACCCGCGCCGCGACGCCGGGTTCTCGCTGTTCTACCTCGGCATCAACCTGGGCGCCCTGGCCGGTCCGCTGCTGACCGGGCTGCTGCAGCAGGAGGCCGGCTTCCACTGGGGCTTCGGCCTCGCCGCCGCGGGCATGGCGGTCGGCCTCGCGCAGTACACGGTCGGCCGCCGCCACCTGACCGGCCCGGCCCGCGAGGTGCCGAACCCGCTCCCGGCCCGCCGCCGGCCACTCGTCGCCGCCGTGGCCGCGGCCGTGGTACTGCTGATCATCGCCGTCGTCGCCTTCGGGCTGCTGCCGGCCGACCGCCTCGCGACCGCCGTGGTGGTGCTCAGCGCCGTCGCGGCCGCGGCCTACTTCGTCGTCATCCTCACCAGCCGGGCCGTCACCGGCATCGAGCGCCGCCGCATGCTGGGCTTCATCCCGATGTTCCTGGCCAGCGCCGTGTTCTGGTCGCTGTACCAGCAGCAGTTCACGGTCGTCACCATCTACTCCGACCAGCGCCTCGACCGCACCATCCTGGGCTGGGAGATGCCGGTCTCCTGGGTCCAGTCGATCAACCCGGTGTTCATCATCGTGCTGTCGGGCGCGTTCGCCGCCCTGTGGACCCGGCTCGGCGACCGCCAGCCGTCGACCCCGGTCAAGTTCGCCGCCGGTACCGCGCTCATGGGTGTGGCGTTCCTGCTGTTCCTGCCGCTGGCCGGGGGCGGGCCGAACAGCGCGCCGCTGCTCGCCCTGGCCGGGATCCTCCTGGTGTTCACGGTCGCCGAGCTGCTGCTCTCCCCCGTCGGGCTCTCCCTGGCCACCAAGGTCGCCCCCGCCGCGTTCCGCACCCAGACGGTCGCACTGTTCTTCCTGTCCGTGGCCCTGGGTACCGCCGCCTCCGGAGTCCTCGCGCGCTACTACAGCGCCGAGCACGAGGTGTGGTACTTCGGCATCCTCGGCGTCACCGCCCTGCTCTTCGGGGCCGTGCTGGCCGCGCTCACCCCGCTGGTGCGCCGGCTGCTCAGCGGCGTGCGCTGAAAACCGTGCCACAATGGTCCAATGAGCACCGTCAATGCGCTGGGCGCGGTGCCGCTGCTCGTGGCGCTGGCCCTGACCGGTGCGTGCAACAGCCGGGCCGCCCCGCCGCCGGTGCCCAGCGCGGCTCCGTCGCCGGCCGTGCCGCGGCTGCGCCCGGGCACCCGGGTCGAGCTGACCGCCGCGGTGATCCGCGTGTTCGGGCCGCACGCGTTCCTGGTCGCCGACGCGGACCTGCCGCCGGCCGGTCAGCTCGTCGTGTCGGACGCGCCGGTGACGGTGGAGGTACCCGACCTCGTGACCCTCACCGGCCGGGTCGAGCAGCTCGACCGGGCCGCGCTGCAGCGCTACGGCGCGGAGGACCCGACCGGCGTGGTCATCGTGGCCGCGTCGGTACGCGGGTATCCCGCCGAGTCCCCGGCGCCGTAGGCACGTCCGTGCCAGGATCGGGGAATGGACGAGCAGCAGCGGGCGAAGATCGCATCGGGCCGCGGGTTCGTCGCCGCGCTGGACCAGAGCGGCGGCAGCACCCCGAAGGCGCTGGAGCACTACGGGGTGGCGGAGTCGCAGTACGCGACCGACGCCGAGATGTTCGACCTCATGCACGAGTTCCGGTCGCGGATCATCACCTCGCCCGCGTTCACCGGTGAACGCATCCTCGCCGCGATCCTGTTCGAGCAGACCATGGACCGCGACGTGGCCGGCCTCGCCACCCCGGCGTACCTCTGGCAGCACAAACAGATCGTGCCGTTCGTCAAGGTCGACGAGGGCCTCGCCGAGGAGCACGACGGCGTGCGGCTCATGAAGCCGTTCACAAGGCTCGACGACCTGCTCGCGCGGGCCGCCGGCCGCGGCGTCTTCGGCACCAAGATGCGATCGGTCATCACCGGCGCCGCCCCGGCCGCGATCGGCGCCGTGCTCGACCAGCAGTTCGGCTACGCCGAGCGGATCCTCGACGCCGGCCTCGTGCCGATCATCGAGCCCGAGGTCGACATCCACAGCCCCGACAAGGCCGCGGCCGAGCAGGTGCTGCGCCGGGGCATCCTGGAACGCCTGGGGCGCCGGCCGGTCATGCTCAAGCTGACCATCCCGGACGAGGACGACTTCTACGCGGAGCTGATCGGCCACCCGCAGGTGCTGCGGGTGGTCGCCCTCTCCGGCGGGTACTCCCAGGAGGAGGCCGACGAGCGCCTCGCCCGCAACCACGGCCTGATCGCCAGCTTCTCGCGGGCGCTGACCGAGGGCCTGCGGCGCGACCAGTCCGACGACGACTTCAACGGAGCGCTCGACCGCTCGATCGCGGCGATCTACCGGGCGTCGACCACGTAGCGGCGGGCGGTCCGGGCGCTCCACCGGCCGTCGCGGTGCTCGACGTCGATCTCGTGCTGGAACGCCCGGGTGATGTTCGCGCTGGTCAGCACGTCCAGCGCGGGGCCCGCGGCGACCACCCGGCCCTCGGCCAGGATCAGCGCGTGGGTCGTGGTCTCCGGCAGCTCCTCCAGGTGGTGCGTGACGAGCACCGAGGTGAGCCCGGGGTGCGTCCGCGGCAGCAGGGCGATCGTGTCCAGCAGCTGCTCGCGCGCGGCCACGTCGAGCCCGGTCGACGGCTCGTCGAGCAGCAGCAGGCGCGGCTCCGAGACGAGCGCACGGGCGATCAGCGTGCGCCCGCGCTCGCCCTGCGACAGCGTCGGCCACCGGTCCGCGACACGCGGAGTGAGCCCGAGCAGGTCGATCAGGTCGTGCGCGCGGGCCCGTTCGGCCGCGGTCGGTTCCCAGCGGTTGGGCGTTTCGACGGTACCCGTAATGCCGGTCAGGACCACCTCTCCCACGGTGAGCGGCGAACGCAGCGGGTGCCGGGGGTTCACGTGCCCGATGGACCGCCGCAGCCGCTGCAGCTCGACCCGGCCGAGCTCATGGCCGAGGACGTGGACGGTGCCGGTGGTCGGGTGGGTGACGGCGCCGCAGAAGCCGAGCACCGTGCTCTTGCCGGCGCCGTTCGGCCCGAGCATCGCCCAGTGCTCGCCGGCTTCCACCTCGAAGCCGACGCCGTGCAGGATCTCCTTGCCCTCGCGCCGGAACGTGACCTCGCGCAGCCGCAGGACGCTCACATGTACTCCTTCACGCCGTCGATCAGCCCGTACGACGCGGCGACGGCGCCTTCTGCGTCCCTGGCTCGGATGGCCCGCACGATGGCCGCGTGGGCATCGCGCACGTCCGGGTCCTCGGGAAAGACCGCGGTGTCCTCAATGGACTGATGGATGACGCCCTCGACCGCGTCGAAGAGCCGCAGCAGCAACGGATTGCCGCTCGCGACCACGACACCACGGTGGAACGCGGCATCGGCGGCGACGTACCCGGCCCGGTCCCGCGCCTCGTGCGCCGCCGCCCGGGCCGCGAGGGCGTCCTCGAGCGCGGCCACCGCATCGGACTTGGCTTGCCGGGCGGCGAGCCGGGCCGCGGCCGCCTCCAGTCCGGCGCGCGCGTCGAGGACCGCGGTCAGCCCGGCCGCGACCTCGTCGCGCACGAGCACGCCGGTGATCTCGTCGGTGGCGCGCACGTAGGTGCCGTCGCCGATGCGCGGCTCGAGCAGCCCGGTGGTGCTGAGCGCCCGCAGCGCCTCCCGCACCGTCCCGCGGCTGACCCCGAGATCCCCGGCGAGCTGGTGCTCCCCGGGTATCCTCGCCCCGACGGCCCAGTCGCCCCGCTGGATGAGCCCACGGAACCGCTCGGTCACCTGCAACACGAGCGGCGCCTGCCGGACAAGATCGCGCACCCGGCGAGGGTACAACAGATGTCCGACATTTGCACGGACCCGGTGAGGCCGCCCGGAATGCCGGAAATCCTGGGGATCGCGAAATTGGGCAATGGGCCGGCGCGTTGTACCCGGGCGGGAGCATCAGTAAATATTTCAATTGATAAATGTCGTCACCCCGGGGGGGCCGTTGCGGGATGGAACTGAGCCGTCTCATCGACTTCGACCGCGTCGACGTCATCTCCCAGATGAGCTATCCGCCCCGGCCGGTGCTGGTCGTCGGCGGAGTGCTGCCCACGCCGGGCACCACGGTCACGTTGGTTCCCCTGATGTACATCAGCCGGCCGCAGTACTACGGCATCCAGGTCGTCGGCACGATCGAGAACATCGGCGCGCAGCCGATGCCGGTCGCCGAGCCCGCCGAGTACCACGTGCAGCTGGACCTGACGGGCATCACCGGCACCGAGGGGATCGAGGTGATCGGGGCTACACGCACCGAACGAGTGGCACTGCCGACGCCCGAGCCGACCGAAGAATCGAGCTGATCCCATGCCGAACCCGTCCATGCCCACCGTGCAGTACGGTGACAAGGGCGAGGCCGTGTCCCAGGCCCAGCGCGCCCTGCGCCGCACCCCGAACCTGACCCTCGAGGTCGACGGCGACTTCGGCTCCAAGACCGAGGCCGCCACCAAGGAGTTCCAGAAGCAGGCCGGCCTCCCGGTGACCGGCGTCGTCGACGAGGCGACCTGGCAGGCCCTGCCCACCGGCCTGCCGATGCCGACCCTGCGCAAGGGCGCGAAGGGCGACCTCGTGCGCAACCTGCAGACCATCCTCACCATGGGCGCGTTCGACCTGTGGAAAACCACCCCGCAGGGCATCGACGGCAACTTCGGCAGCAACACGGAGGCCTCGGTGCGCGCGTTCCAGGCCTGGGCCCGGATCGGCGTCGACGGCATCGTCGGGCCGGAGACCTGGAACACGCTGAGCGCCCTGGAGTTCGTGGTCGGCATCCAGCACACCGTCGGGGTCATGCCGGCAGCCGGGCCCTGAGACCCTCCGCCTGTACGCGCACCACGGCCCGATCCCGCCGGAGTTCCTCGGCCCGCTCACCCCGGCCCCGGTCCTGACCCACTTCGCCGAGTTCCTCCCGCCCGCCCGCGTGGCGTCCGTGGCCGACCAGGCCCTCCGGGAGTCCGGCAGGGCCGCGGCCGGCTGAACGCAGTGACGGCGCGGACCGCATCGTCCGCGCCGTCAGGCCGAGCTCGAGCCGCCGAGGCGACTAGGCCCTGTCCTGCCGATCATGCCGGCCTGCGCCGGGCCCAGATTCCCCCTGCGCGCACCCCGCGAAGGCCGGGTTACAACACCGGTAGCCAGGCCTCCGCGGGGCACACGCAGGCGAAATCTGGACCTCGTCTCGGCTCGGCATGACCGGCAGGACAGGACCTAGTTGCTGACGCCGCGGCGGCTGTAGAAGCCGGCCACCGCCCAGACGCCGAGCGCGGCGAGCACGACCTGGATGACGATCTCGAGCCAGTCCACGCCCGACGTGTCGGCCCAGCCCGCGGCGCGGGCGATCGCGGTGCCGATGAGGGCGGCCACGATACCGATGACGATGGTCAGCCAGATCGGGATGTTCTGCTTGCCGGGCACGACCAGGCGCCCGAGCGCGCCGATGATCAGGCCCACGATCAGTGCGGAGATGATGCCGCCGACGGTCATGTCGTACCTCCAAAGCTGCGGACCGTTCCGCTCACCACGGACGATTCCCGACGCGGCGCGCCAGCAAACACCGCCACCGAAGGGATCGGCTCGTCCGCCGCGCCGGCGCCGAGGACACTCAGCAGTGCCAGGGCCTCGGCGTCCCGGGACCCCGGCGGCGCACTGTAGAGCACCAGGTGCTGGTCGCGGTCCGTGAGCGTCAGCGCGTCGCAGTCGACGGTGATCTCCCCCACGACCGGGTGCCGGAACGTCTTGCGCAGCATCGGCTCGGCCTGCACGTCGTGGCGCGCCCAGAGCCGGGCGAACTCGGGGCTGCCGGCACGCAGGTCGGCGACGAGGGCGGTCACGGCGGGGTCGGACGGGTACCGGGCGAGGGTCGAGCGGAGCTCGGCGACGACGTGGCCGCGGAACTGGGTGGCGTCGGAGACCCCGTACAACGGCGTCCCGCCGGGCGCCGGCTCCAGGAACGCCCGGCGCGCGAGGTTGCGCTCCGGCGGGGCGAGCGCGGCGAAGTCCTCCATGAGCGCGGCCGCGAGGTCGTTCCAGGCCAGCACCTCGAAGGCGGCCGACGTCACGAACGCGGCCGTCTGCGGCAGCCGTTCCAGCAGCGCCAGGATGCTCGGGCGGACGTCGCGCCGGTGGCGTCCGGTGCGGCTCGGCGCCGTACCGGCGAGGACGTGGAGGTGATCCGACTCGGCCTCCGTGAGCCGTAGCGCGCCGGCTATCCCGGCGAGCACCTCGCCCGACGGGCGCGGGGCCCGGCCCTGCTCGAGCCGCACGTAGTACTCCGTGGAGATGTGCGCGAGGACCGCCACCTCCTCGCGGCGCAGGCCCGGCGTCCGGCGCCGCGGGCCTGACGGCAGGCCGGCCTCCTCCGGGCGGACCCGCTCGCGCCGGCTCCGGAGAAACGCGCCGAGCTCCTGTTTGTCCATACCTCGAGTGTGCCCGCCGCGCGGCGGTGGAGCCTGGTACCGCCTGTACCTGCCTCCGGCCGGCGAACCGCGCTGACATGGTCCTCATGCGCAACGACATCGACATCGCACCCATCGGCCTGCTCACCGGCAAGGTCGTGTTCATCACCGGCGCCAGCCGCGGCATCGGGGCGGCCGCGGCCCGGCTCTTCGCACGTGAAGGGGCCGCGGTCGTGCTCGCCGCCCGCGGTACCGACGCCCTCCAGCGGATCGCCGCCGAGATCCGCGCCGCCGGGGGCGTCGCGGATGCCGTGCCGCTGGACCTCGCGGACCGGGCGAGCATCCGCGCCGCCGTCGACCGCGTCGAGGAGCTGCACGGCCGGCTCGACGGGGCGTTCAACAACGGCGCGGCGATCCAGGCGCCCGGCCCGCTCGACACGACCAGCGACGAGGACGTCGAGCACCAGTTCGCGGTCAACTTCCGGGCCCACTGGACCGCGATGACGGCCGAGGCGGCGCTCATGCGGCGGGGCGCCGGCGGGGCCATCGTCAACACCTCGAGCATCGGCAGCCGCCGCGCGAACCCGGACCTTCCCGCGTACGGGGCGATGAAGCGCGCGCTCAACAGCATCACCGAGACCGCCGCCGTGACCTGGGGCAAGCACGGGGTCCGGGTGAACGGCATAACCCCCGGCGGCACCGCGACGGAGATGATCGACGCGTGGGAGGCGGCGTCCCCGGGCGTCGTCGCGCGGATCAACGCCAGCATCCCGCTCGGCCGGATGGCGGAGCCGCGCGAGGTCGCCGAGGTGGCCGCGTGGCTGCTCAGCGATCGGGCCTCGATGGTGAACGGGGCGATCGTGCCGGTGGACGGGGGCGCCGGCGCCTGACGGGAAGGGCGGCGGGACCGTCCCGTGCGGCGTCCCGGGGACACCGTTCCGCCGCAGGTCACGGCCGGGATGTCGTCCCAGCGTCCCAACTTCGGGGTGATCCGTTGTGCCCGTACCGGCGGTGCTGCCACGGTACTCACCGCGGTCGATGGAGGTCCCGTCGGCCACCGGAGTACACGAGGGGACTACGGGTGACACGAGAAGTATCCCGGCGGCGCTGGGCGCGCCGTGCCGTACCGCTGGCCGTGGGCGCGCTGCTCGCCGGCGTCGTGCCGAGCCTGGCGCCGGCGAGCTCGGCCTACGCCGACCCGGGCTGCGGCAGCCAGCCGGTGGCGAACAACGACGACGGCTACATCGTGCTCGGCGAGGCGGCCCCGCTGCACAAGGCGCCGTACAACGCGTGCGGCGTGTTCCAGACGGTCGCGGCCAACACCAAGATCTGGACCTGGTGCACGATCGAGAACGACTACGGCAACACGTGGATCTGGGGGCGCATCGACGGCACCCAGACCCAGGGCTGGATGTACATCGAGCACGCCAAGGAGGTCCAGGAGGTCCCCACCGTCGACGACGGCTGGTGCCCCGGTGAGGCCCCGGCGAACCCGGCCGCGATCGACGGGACCGACCGGATCGTCGAGCAGACGCCGCCCGTCGACGCCGACGACGCGCTGCCGCCCACCGTCTTCGACCCGGCGACCGACGTCGACGCCACGGTACCGCCGGTCGGCGGGGCCGAGAAGGGCACCGAGCCGGCCGCCGACTACGTGGCCCCGGAGGGTGTGGAGGACGTCCCCGCGGCGGCCGCGCTCGCCTCGTCCATGTACGGCAAGCCGATCAAGCGCGACAAGGTGATCGCGCGGGCCAAGAACTGGTACAGCCGTAACGCTCCGGCCTGCCGCACCCGGGCGCAGGCGTCCGAGAGCTCCAGGGGGCCCCGGTAGGCGTGGCGCAGCAGCTCCAGCTCGATCGGGTC
Source organism: Dactylosporangium sp. McL0621 (assembly GCF_049995355.1). NCBI lineage: Bacteria > Bacillati > Actinomycetota > Actinomycetes > Micromonosporales > Micromonosporaceae > Dactylosporangium > Dactylosporangium sp. McL0621. The sequence continues at coordinate 4,255,171 of NZ_CP188259.1, read as the reverse complement.
CAGCATCGCCGCGCCTACTCGGCAACCGCCCGCAGCTCCACGAGCAGGCCGTCACGGTCCTTGAGCACGGAGCCGAGGATCCGTCGTCCGGCGGCGAGGAGGTCGGCGACGTGCGGGGTGCTCAGTTGGTACATCACCAGGGACCCGTCCCGGTAGGACGTCACGATCCCGGCGCGCCGGAGGACCGCCAGCTGCTGCGACAGGTTGGACGCCTCGATCTCGATCTCGGCGAGGAGGTCGCGCACCGGCCGCGGGCCGTTCTGCAGCAGTTCCAGCACGCGGATCCGCACCGGATGGCCGAGCGTGCGAAACATCTCCGCCTTCGCCTGATACAGCGGCACCGACATCGCTGGATCCACCTCCGCCCCGAATCCTTCGCCGCCAGGCTAGCAGTTGGTTGACGCAGGGCACCGTTTCCGGAAGGTGGCCTCAACCCTGCGTGCTGTAGCGGAGATTGGCCTCGGACCGGCCGTCCAGGAGGTCGAACATGAACGTGAGCTGGGACGAGCAGACCACGGTGCAGCCGCCCGGCACCGCGGCGGCGGCGGTGATGAGCAGCCGCGCGGTGAAGGCGTCGGCGAACCGCAAGCCCGCGGCGTCCACCGTCATCGGGCGCGGGCGTCGGCGGTGGTCAATTTCTGGATGTGCCCCTCGAACGGGTGATCCTCCCGATCGAGTCGGTTGGTCACCGCGGGTTCCGACGCCCTACCACGGGGCGAGGGTGCCGTCGTAGTGGTGGAACCCGCCCGTCGGGCCGTCGGCGGGGAGCAGGGCCAGCCGTACCGCCGCCTCGGCGGCCTCGGCCGGGTCGCCGTCCGCCGCCGCCGCGCGCGGGTTCAGGTCCGTGCGGCGCAGGCCCGGGGCCAGGGCGTTGACGCGGAAGTCGGGCAGGGCCTGGGCGTAGAACAGGGTCAGCGCGTTGAGGGCCGTCTTCGAGGAGCGGTACGCCGCGCCGCCGCCGCCGGTCTGGAACTGGCGGCCCTCGGCGCTCCAGGTCAGGGAGCCGGTACCGCTGGAGATGTTGACGATCCGCGGGTTCGGCGAGCGGCGCAGGGCCGGCAGGAAGGCGTTGGTGACCGCGAGGACCGCGAACAGGTTCGTCTCGTAGGTGCGGCGGAACGCGTCCAGGGTGGCGTCGGGCGGGGCGGCGCCGTCGACGATGATGCCCGCGTTGTTCACCAGGACGTCCAGGGAGGGCACCGCGGCCGCCGCGGCGTCGATGCTCGCCTGGTCGGTGACGTCGAGCTGGATCGCGCGGGCGCCGGAGCCGATCTCGGCCGCGGCGGCCGAGCCGTTGGCGAGGTTCCGGGAGCCGACGTACACCTGCAGGCCCGCCGCCGCCAGCTGCTGGGCGATGTGCCGGCCGATGCCCTTGTTGGCGCCGGTGACCAGGGCCGTGGAAAAGTTGCTCATGAGGTCAGCCTGGCGCCCGGCGAGCCGTGGTTCCAGGCACAACCGATGCCTGGCAAGACGGAGGTGCGGCCATATGGCACGGGTGGAGCTGGGCCGGTTCCTGCGCGACCGGCGCGAGGCGCTGCTACCCGGCGACGTCGGGCTCCCGGTCGGGGCCCGGCGGCGCACGCCGGGGCTGCGCCGGGAGGAGGTCGCGGGGCTGGCGAGCATGTCCGTGGAGTACTACGCCCGCCTCGAGCAGGCCCGCGGGCCCCAGCCGTCGCGGCGCATCCTCGATGCGCTCACCGCCGCGCTGCGCCTGGACCCGGCCGAGCGGCGGCACCTGTTCCGGCTGGCCGGGGCCGCGCCCGTCGCGCCGCCGGGGCCCGTCCGGCACGTGCGGCCCTACGTCGCGGGGCTGCTGCACCGGGTGGACGCGGCGGCGGTGGTCACCTCCGCGGCGTACGACATCGTCGCCTGGAACCCCCTGGCCGAGGCGCTGCTGTCGAATCTGGGCACCGAGCCCAACCTGGCCCGCCGGCACTTCCTCGGCCGGACTCCCGGCACGGAGGAGTTCGGACACATCGTGGTCGCCCGGCTACGGGCCGCAGCCGACCGGTACCCGCACGACGAGCGCCTCGCCGCGCTGCTGACCGAGCTGCGGGGCAGCGCGGAGTTCCGGCACGTGTGGGGGCTCAACCCGGTTCGCGCCGCGGGGCACCGATCGAAGACGCTGACGCACCCGCGCCTGGGGCCCCTGCGCGTGGACTGCGACGTCCTGGAGGTCCCCGACGACGACCAGCAGGTCGTCTTTATCACCGCCGACCCCGGCTCGGCGTCGGCCCGGGCGCTGGACGAGCTGGCCGGACGCCGTCTTTCCTCGCCCGGTCCTGGTGCTATACGGTCGCGGTGTGAGAATTGAACGCCACTGGTGGAACGGCGACAACAGCCTGCGCGGGCGTCGGGACGTGTACATCCGCACCGATGGCGAGTCATGGGAGGTCGAGGCCCGCGTCGGCGGCGGGGCCGGCCGGTCGAAGGTTCATCAGTGCCCGGGCCAGCAGTCGGCCGAGATCCTGGCCGGGGCGTGGCGGGCGAGTGGGAGCCGGTGGCAGGTCGTGACTCCCTGATCACCACCTGGCTTCGGGTAGATCTTCGGGTAGACTAGTATCTCGGCCGCCCCCAATGGCGGCCGAGTTCGATGTCCCACCGCCACGCGCCGCGGCCGCGACGGTCAGCGCCGGGCTGGGATATCCCCCTTCGACGTTCGGAGCCTCCATGGCGGCACGCCGCCCGCACAACACCACCACAGACACCACAGACACCACCTTCGCCGGTCTCGGCGTGCCCGCCGCGCTCACGCGCGTGCTGGCCGCGAGCGGCGTCGACCGGCCGTTCCCGATCCAGGCCGCCACGCTGCCCGACGCGCTCGCCGGGCGGGACGTGCTCGGCCGGGGCCGCACCGGCTCGGGCAAGACCTACGCCTTCGTCCTGGCGGTGCTCACGCGCCTGGCCGCCGATCCGACGCCCCGGCGGGCCGGTCGGCCCCGGGCGCTGATCCTGGCGCCGACCCGCGAGCTGGCCACCCAGATCCACGAGGTGATGGCGCCACTGGCCCAGGCGCTGCAGCTGCGCACGACGACCGTCTTCGGCGGCGTCGCCGCCCGTCCCCAGATCAACGCGCTGCGTGCCGGGGTCGACGTCCTCGTGGCGTGCCCGGGCCGGCTCGCCGACCACGTCGACGCCGGTCACGCACGCCTGGACGCCATCGAGATCACGGTGCTCGACGAGGCCGACCACATGGCCGACCTGGGCTTCCTGCCGACGGTACGGCGGCTGCTCGACCTGACCCCGCGCACCGGCCAGCGCCTGCTGTTCTCGGCCACGCTCGACGCCGGCGTCGACGTGCTGGTGCGGCGGTACCTCACCGACCCGGTCGTGCACAGCGTCGACACGGCGCTCTCCCCGGTCTCGGCGATGACCCACCACGTGCTGCACGTGCAGGCCGAGGACCGGTTCGCCGTCCTGGTCGAGCTGACCGCCGCGCCGGGCCGGACCGTCGTGTTCACGCGCACCAAGCGCGGCGCGAAGGCGCTCACCCGCCGGCTCGTCACGGCCGGCGTGTCCGCCGTGGAGCTGCACGGCAACCTGGCCCAGGCCGCCCGCACCCGCAACCTGCGGGCGTTCTCGGACGGGGCGGTGGGCACGCTCGTGGCCACCGACATCGCCGCCCGGGGCATCGACGTCGAGGACGTCGCCCTGGTCGTGCACGCGGACCCGCCGTCGGAGCACAAGGCGTACCTGCACCGCTCGGGCCGCACCGCCCGGGCCGGCGCGGCCGGGACGGTCGTCACGCTCATGACCGGCGGGCAGGCGTCCGAGGTCCAGGATCTGACCCGCAAGGCCGGCATCACCGCGACCACGACCCGGCTCCGCCCGGGCGACGCGCTGCTGCGCACCCTCGCCCCGGGCGAGCGGACGCTGGTCCCGCAGCCGGCCCTGCCGGAGCCGGAGCAGCGCCCCCGCCGGCAGGCGGCGGCCAAGCGGCCCAACACCGACAAGCAGCGCTCCGCGCCCACCCGGGCCGGCGCCGAGAAGCGGTCGAACACCGACAAGCGGACCAGCACCGACAAGCCGCGCTCCAGCGGCGAGAAGCGGACGAGCGTCGACCAGCGGGCCGCCCCGGCCCGCGGCAGCGCGGCCAGCTTCTCCAGCCGGGCCCGGCCGGGCGCCCGCCGCGGCGGCCGCTGACCCCGAACGATCAGGCGGCCGGCTCAGCCCGGCCGCCCACGAAAAGCCCACAAAAAAGGCGGCCGGGTGCAAAGCCCCGGCCGCCGACAACGCGTGCATTCCCGATGAGCCTGAGTCAGGCCCCCGCCGCCTGCGGCGTGCGCCCGACCGCGTGCAGGTGTCGCAGCGCCTGCGCGTAGGACGTCAGCAGGCCGGTCTGGCAGTAGGTCAGGTCGTGGGCGCGGCAGAACTGCCGGACCACTTCCTGGGCGCGGCGCAGGTTCGGCCGCGGCATGCTCGGGAACAGATGGTGCTCGATCTGGTAGTTCAGGCCGCCGAGCATGAAGTCGGTGAGCCAATGGCCGCGGACGTTGCGCGAGGTGAGCACCTGGCGGCGCAGGTAGTCGGTGCGGTCGTCCGGGTCCAGGATCGCCATGCCCTTGTGGTTGGGGGCGAAGGAGCAGCCGAGGTACAGCCCGAACAGCCCCTGATGCGCCAGCACGAAGACCAGCGCCTGCAGCGGCGAGAGCACCAGGAACACCGTCGTGAGGTAGCCGACGACGTGGACGCCGAACAGCGCGGTCTCCCACGCGGAGCGGCCGGTGGCGCGCTTGGCGAGGGCCCGGACGCTGGACAGGTGCAGGCTGATCGCCTCGAGCAGCAGCATCGGGAAGAACAGGTAGGCCTGGCGGCGGTAGATCGCCGCGGCGATCCGGCCCCGGCCGCTGGCCTGGGCGGCCGTGAACGCCAGGGCCCCGATGTCGATGTCGGGGTCCTTGCCCTCCTCGTTGGGGTGGGCGTGGTGCCGGTTGTGCTTGTCGACCCACCAGCCGTAGCTCAGGCCGATGGCGAGGTTGGCGTGCAGCACGCCCACGACGTAGTTGGCCCGGTGGGAGCGGAACATCTGGCGGTGCCCGGCGTCATGGCCGAGGAACCCGAGCTGGGTGAAGACAAACGCCAGGAAGGCGGCCGTCGCCAGCTGCCACCAGGACCGGCCGATCAGCACGAAGGCGACCCAGCCGCCGAGGAACAGTGCGGTGGTGACGGCGATCTTCCACCGGTAATAGGTGGACCGTCGCTCGAGGAGCCCGGCGGCCTTGACGAGACGGAGCAGATGCGCGTATTGACTGCCGGATCCGGGCCGGACCGCGGGCAGCGTCGGCTGCGGTGATGTCATGGTTCGGCCTCCTGGCTGGCGCATGGATGCAAACCCGGCCGGCCGGTGGTCCACCGGCCGGCCGGGTTTACGCTTCGAAGCTCAGAGGGCGCGGATGTTGGCCGCCTGCGGCCCCTTCTGGCCCTGGGTGATCTCGAACTCCACCCGCTGGTTCTCCTCGAGGCTACGGAAGCCGCCCGTCGAGATCGCGGAGTAGTGGGCGAACACGTCCGCGCCGCCACCATCCGGGGCGATGAAGCCGAAGCCCTTTTCCGAGTTGAACCACTTCACGGTGCCGACCGTCATGTCCTGCTCCTTAGCAAGGCAGTCGGAGGTCACACTGTGTGACCTCCCCGCGTCGCCGCTTTGATGACCTTGCTCCGGGAACCCGGCAATACTGAACTGCGCCCGTAGGTGTGATACCCACGGGCGCGGCAACGTATGTGGAAATCAAGACTGCAACAGTCTTAACCGTAGCACGTACGGGGCCCCTGGGCTGGGTTGTCGGCCCCGGGCATACCCGTGAGTGGGCGCGGGGCACCTGGGCCCGGCCTAAGGTCGACAGGGTGAGTCCCGAGACCTTGCTGCTGCTCGCCCTGGGCGCCCTCGCCGTCGTGGCCGCGGCGCGGTGGCTCGGCGAGCGGACCGCGCTGCCGGCCGCCGCCCTCCTGCCGGTCCTCGGCATCCTCTACGCGGTGCTGCCCGGCCCGAACATCGAGCTGGACCCGCACATCGTGCTCACGTTCATCCTGCCACCGCTGCTGTACTCGGCGGCGCTGGACTCGTCACTGCTGGCGATCCGGGCCAACCTGCGCATCGTCATCGGCCTGTCGGTGCTGCTCGTGCTGGCCACGGCGCTGCTCATCGGGGCCGGGTTCGCCCTGTTCGTCACCGGGGCCACCCTCGCCGCCGGGGTGGCCGTCGGCGCCGCGGTCGCCCCGCCGGACCCGGTCGCGGCGCTGGCCGTCGGGCGCAAGGTCGGGCTGCCGCCGCGGCTGATCACCATCATCCAGGGCGAGGGGCTGCTCAACGACGCGACCGCGCTGACCATCCTCAACGTGGCGGTGGCCGCGGCCGTCGGCGGGCACTTCTCGTTCCCGGTCGCCGCCGGGCGGTTCCTGCTCGCGGCGGCCGGAGGCACCGCGGTCGGCGTCGCTGTCGCGTTCGCGATGCGGATGCTGCGCCCGATCGCCAAGGACGCGCTGCTGGCCAACGCGGTGTCGCTGGCCACACCGTTCGTCGCGTACCTCGCGGGCGAGCGGCTGCACGTGTCGGGGGTGCTCGCCGTGGTGGTCGCGGGGCTGATCGTCGGGCACGACACGCCGCGCTCGGGCACCGGCGCGGGCCGGCTGCAGACCAGCGCGGTCTGGCGGCTCGTGGACTTCCTGCTGGAGGGGCTGGTCTTCCTGCTGATCGGCCAGCAGCTGCCGGCGGTGCTGCGCGGGCTCAAGCAGTACGACGGCAGCACCATCGCGATCGCGCTGGTCGTGTCGCTGGCGGGCACGCTGCTGCTCCGGCCGGTGTGGCTGGTCCTGACGCAGGCCGCGCACCTGCTGCTGCGCCGCGAGGACGAGGGTCTCGCCGGGCGCGAGATCGTGGCCCTGAGCTGGTCCGGGACCCGGGGTGTGATCAGCCTCGCGGCGGCGTTCACGATCCCGCTGACCACTGACGCGGGCGAGGGTTTCCCGGACCGGGACCTGCTGCTGTTCTGCACGTTCGTGGTGGTGCTCGTCACGCTCGTCGGGCAGGGGCTGACCTTCGCGCCGCTGGTGCGGCTGCTCGGGCTGCGGCCGAACGCGGTCGACGAGGCCCGGGAGCGCAACGAGGCCCGGGCGGCGGCGGCGCACGCGGCGCTGGACCGCCTCGACGACCTCGACGAGGACGAGCCGGCCGAGCAGCGCGAGATCGAGGCGCTGCGGCGCAAGTTCAGGGAGCAGCTGCGGCGGTACGAGCACCGCCTGGACGTGCTGCAGAACGCCGACTCCGACGAGCTGCCGGTCTCCGAGCGCTACGAGGCCGCCCTGCGCATCCGGCGGCTGGCGATCGAGGCGCAGCGGGAGGAGATCCTGCGCCGCCGGGATGCGGGCGGCCTCTCCGACGAGGCGCTGCGCCGGCTCGAGCGCGAGCTCGACCTGGAGGAACGGGTCCTGCCCGACCGTCCGAACTAATCCCATCTGATGACTGGGATTGACGAACCACGCCCATCTTTACTACATTACCTACTCACTAAGTAGGCAACCTAGACTTTAGACTTCGAGGATGGCTCCGTGAAGCTGCGTACCCGCGTGCTCGCTGTCAGTACAGCGTTCCTCCTCTCCGGGACCGCGCTGAGCGCCTGCGCCGGCACCGCCGACAACTCCACGTCCGCCGACAGCGGGGGCGCCGTGACGCTCGCGCTCGTCGCGTACTCCACCCCGCAGGCCGCGTACGAGCAGCTCATCGCCGCGTACCAGAAGACCGACGCGGGGAAGAACATCAAGTTCACCCAGTCCTACGGCGCCTCCGGCGACCAGAGCCGGGCGGTGGCCAGCGGCCTGAAGGCGGACATCGTCGCCTTCTCGCTGGAGCCGGACATCACCCGCCTGGTCACCGCCAAGCTCGTCGACGCGAGCTGGAACAGCGACCAGTACAAGGGCATGATCACCGACTCCGTCGCGGTCATCGGCACCCGCAAGGGCAACCCGAAGAACCTCAAGACGTGGGACGACATCGCCAAGCCGGGCGTGCAGGTGCTCACGCCGAATCCGTTCACCTCCGGCGGCGCGAAGTGGAACATCCTGGCCGGCTACGGCGCCAAGTCGAGCAAGGGCAAGAACGCGGCGGCCGGGGCGACCTACCTCGACGCGCTGTTCAAGAACGTCCCGGTGCAGGACAACAGCGGCCGCGCCTCGCTGCAGACGTTCACCAGCGGCAAGGGTGACGCGTTCATCTCCTACGAGAACGAGGCCCTCTTCGCCCAGAAGAACGGCCAGGCCGTCGACTACACCGTGCCCGACGACACGATCCTGATCGAGAACCCGATCGCGGCGACCACCAACAGCGCCCACCCGGCCGAGGCCAAGGCGTTCGTCGAGTGGCTGCACACGTCGGCCGCGCAGAAGATCTACGCCGAGAACGGCTACCGCCCGGTCGTCAAGGACGCCGGCGGCCCGTCGTTCCCGACCCCGTCCGGCCTGTTCACCATCGGCGACCTCGGCGGCTGGTCGAAGGTGAACAAGGAGCTGTTCGACCCGGGCACGAGCGTCATGGCCTCCATCGAGCAGAAGCTGGGCATCTCCACCTCGGCCGCCCCGAGCCCGGCGGCGTCCAAGTAATGACCGCCACGGCCGTTCAGAAGCCCACCGGGTCCGGCACCGCGCCGGGCCCGGCCGGGCCGCGTGCGCACCGGCGCCGGCCGCCGGTCGGCACCGCCCTCAGCCTCGGCACGGCGGTGCTGTACCTCAGCCTCATCGTGCTCATCCCGCTCGCCGCCGTCGTGTGGCGCTCGACGGACGGCGGCTGGGACACGTTCTGGCGGGCCGTGCGCACCCCGGATGCGTGGGCCGCCCTCGAGCTCACCGTCGGCGCCTCGCTCGTCGTCGCGCTGATCAACGTCGTCATGGGCACCGTCATCGCCTGGGTGCTCGAGCGCGACAAGTTCCCGGGCAAGAGCGTCGTCGACACGCTCATCGACCTGCCCTTCGCGCTGCCGACAATCGTCGCGGGCCTGGTCCTGCTGGCGCTGTACGGCACCAACAGCCCGCTGCACATCAACATCGCCTACACCAGGTTCAGCGTCGGGGTGGCCCTGCTGTTCGTGACGCTGCCGTTCGTGGTGCGCACCGTGCAGCCGGTGCTGCGCGAGCTCGACCGGGACATGGAACAGGCGGCGTACTCGCTGGGGGCCTCCCCCGCCACCACGTTCCGCCGGATCATCCTGCCCAACCTCGCCCCCGCCATGATCTCGGGCGCGGGCCTGGCCTTCACCCGGGCCATCGCCGAGTACGGCTCGACGAACCTGCTCACCGGCAGCATCCCGTTCGAGACCCAGGTGTCGGCGGTGAACATCTTCGGCCGCATCGAGAGCGACGACACCACCTCCGCGGCCGCGATCTCGACCGTGCTGCTCGTGGTCGCGTTCGTGGTGCTGATCGGCCTCGACCTCTTCCAGCGCTGGAGTGCCCGCCGTGGCTAAGTACCCGTTGCGCATCCTCGCCCTGGTGTACCTGCTCTTCCTGCTGGTGCTGCCGGTCGGGCTGGTCATCTGGCGCACCTTCGAGCACGGCCTGCGGCCCGTCCTCGACACGCTGACGTCGGAGAACGCGACCCACGCCTTCGCCGTCACGCTGTCGGTGGCGATCTGGTCCGTGCTGGCCAACACGCTGTTCGGCATCGTCGCCGCGCTGCTGCTCGTGCGGCACCGGTTCCCCGGCAAGCGGCTGCTGAGCGCGCTCATCGACCTGCCCCTGGCCGTGTCGCCGGTGGTCGTCGGCCTCGCGCTGATCCTGGTGTACGGCAAGTTCGCCCCGGCCGGCGGCTGGCTGGAGCGCAACGGCCTGCAGATCATCTTCTCGCTGCCCGGCATGGTCCTCGCGACCGTCTTCGTCTCCCTGCCCCTCGTCGTGCGCGCGATCGTGCCCGTGCTGGAGGAGATGGGCGACGAGCAGGAGCAGGCGGCGCACACCCTCGGCGCGTCGCGCTGGCAGACGTTCCTGCGCATCACGGTGCCGGGCATCCGCGGCGCGCTCGGCTACGGCATCGTGCTCTGCCTGGCCCGGGCCCTGGGCGAGTACGGCGCGGTCGCCGTCGTCTCCGGCCGGCTCGTCGGGCAGACGCAGACCGCGACGCTGTTCGTCGAGGAGCGGTACCAGAACTACGACCAGACCGCGGCGTTCACCACCGCGACCGCCCTGGCCATCATCGCCATCGCGATCCTGCTCATCACCAAGCTCCTGCGGCCGAAAGAGAACGCCTGATGGCCATCGAAGTCCGCGACGTGAACAAGTCGTTCGGCAAGACCCCGGTCCTGCGCGACATCTCCGTCGACATCGCCTCCGGCTCCCTGACCGCGCTGCTCGGCCCGAGCGGCGGCGGCAAGTCGACCCTGTTGCGCGTCATCGCCGGCCTGGAGCGCCCCGACACGGGCTCGGTGCTCATCAACGCGGTCGACGCGACCGGCCTGACCCCGCAGCGGCGCAACGTCGGCTTCGTGTTCCAGCACTATGCCGCGTTCAAGCACATGACGGTGTACCGCAACGTCGCCTTCGGCCTCGAGGTCCGCCGCCGCCCGAAGGCCGACATCCGCAAGCGCGTCATGGAGCTGCTCGAGCTCGTCCACCTCGACCAGTTCGCCGACCGCTACCCGGCCCAGCTCTCCGGCGGCCAGCGCCAGCGCATGGCCCTCGCCCGCGCCCTCGCGCCCGAGCCGGAGGTGCTGCTGCTCGACGAGCCGTTCGGCGCCCTCGACGCCCAGGTTCGCAAGGAGCTGCGCACCTGGCTGCGCCGCCTGCACGACGAGGTCCACGTCACCACCGTCTTCGTCACCCACGACCAGGAGGAGGCGATGGACGTGTCCGACTCGATCGTCGTCCTCGCCGACGGCGTCGTGCAGCAGGTCGGCACCCCGGGCGAGATCTACGAGAACCCGGCCAACCCGTTCGTGATGAGCTTCCTCGGCCCCGTCACGCACCTCGACGGCAAGCTGGTCCGCCCGCACGACGTGGCGCTGTCCCGCGACCCCGGCGGTACCGCGGCCACCGTCACCCGCGTGGTCTCGCTCGGCTTCGAGGTCCGCATCGAGGCCCGGGCCGGCGACCGCGACGTGTGGGCCCAGCTGACCCGCGCCGGCGCGAAGGCGATCGACGTCAAACCCGGCGACACCGTGTACTTCAGCCCATCCGCCGAGGCCCGGACCTTGGCCGCCGTGTGACGTCGTCCGTTCGCATGCTGCCCAAACGCATCGAGTACTCGATCCGGGCCCTGGTCGCCCTGGCCGGCGCCGCCCCGCAGACGGTGAAGGCCCAGGACGTCGCCGACGCCCAGGACATCCCGCCCGGCTACCTCTACGACCTGCTGGCCGACCTGCGCCGCGCGGACCTGGTGCAGGTCCAGCGCGGCACGGGCGGCGGCTACGCGCTGGCGCACCCGGCCGCGACCCTGACCCTCGGCGAGATCGTCCGCCGGCTGGACGGGCCCGGCCAGGACCCCCCGGCGGGCCATGACCTGCCGCCGGACCGCGCGATCGAGCGCCTGCACCACCTGTGGGACCGCGCGAACCGCGTGCGGCTGGACTACCTCGACGCGGTCACCCTGGCCGACCTCATCAACACGTCGGCGTAGATTCCGGGGCATGGCCACGCTGACGCCGGTGCGCGATCAGCCGTACGGGCTGCGGCAGGGGCGCATCGCCGACCCGTTCGGGCACCACTGGCTCATCGGGCGCCCGCTCGACGATCCGAGCGGCGACTGAGCCCGGTGACCGGGTCCAGCAGCGCCGACGCGTCGGGCCAGGCCAGGCGGAGCTTCACCGGGTTGCCGTTGAGCCGGGCCGGGTCGCCGCCGGGCGCGGACACCGGCGCCTCCTCGACGCAGCGCGCCCCGCACGCGGAGTAGAACGCCCGGGCCGCGGTGTTCTGCCGCAGCACCCACAGGTACACGCCGCCGCTCTTGACCGCCCGGGCGCCGCGGGCCAGCAGCTGCGAGCCGATCCCGCCGCGGCGGGCCTCGTGCGCGACGTGCAGGTTGTCCACGAGGCTGCCCCACCGCGGATGGTCGCCGAGCACGACGTGCACGAAGCCGACGAGCCGCCCGTCGCGCTCGGCGAGCACCGTCGCCGTCCCGGCGGGCGCGGCGAGCCTCGCCGACCACACGGTCCGCCGGTCGGCGACCACGTCACCGTCGAGGAACGCGTCGGAGTAGGCGCCGCGGTAGTGCCGGCGCCAGCTGTCGGCGTGCAGCTCGGCGACGCGGCCGGCGTCGCGCACGTCGGCGGACCGGAACTGGACAGCAATCATGGGTCGGACACCCCTCGAACCGTCGCGGCTTGCCCGGCACGGGATGCGCCGAGCCCGGTCCTCACCCGGGGCACCCCGCCCGCGAACGGAGGGTTGCCGGCCAGCAAGCCGGGGCTGAACGCTGACACTCATGACCGTCGCCGGGAACCTATCACCCGTTCCCCGGTCCGGGCTCGGGGGTTTCCCCGGTGCCGGGACCCGATCACCGCGGACAGGATGATCGGCGATGGTACGCACCGCTCTCAAGGGCCTGCTGACCCGCCGGCGCCGGCTCACGCTGTCCGGCGTGGCCGTGGTGCTCGGCGTCATGTTCGTGTCCGGCGCGCTCGTGCTCACCGACACCCTCGGGCACTCCTACGAGGAACGCTCCGTGCGCGCGTACGCCCGCACCGACGTCTCGGTCGCGCCGCCGGCCGGCTCGGTCGCGCTCGACGCCGCGATGGTCGACCGGCTCGCGGCGGTGCCCGGCGTGGCGAGCGCGACGGGTGTCGTGTCCGCCGACGGCGCCCGCCTGATCGGCGCGGACGGCAAGGTCGTCGCCTCGCCCGACCGGCCCCGGCTCGGGGTGAACTGGTCCTTCCAGGCCGGGCTGGCCGCCCTGCGCTCCGGGCGCGGGCCGGGCGCGGACGATGAGATCGCCGTCGACGCGGACCTCGCCCGGCGGGCCGGGGTCGGGGTCGGCGACCGGGTCGGCGTCCTGACCCTCCAGCCCCGCCGCACGTTCACCGTGGTCGGCGTCTTCGAGCCGGTCACGGGGCAGCCGACGGTCGCCTTCACCGACGCCGCCGCGCAGCGGCTGATGCTCGGCGAGCCCGGCGCGTTCTCGTCGGTCTCGCTCACCGCCGCCGCCGGCGTGCCGCCCGACGTGCTGCGCGACCGGGTCGCGGCCGTCCTCGGCCCCGGCTACCCGGTCCGGACGGGCCGTCAGCTCGGCCGTGTGGCCGCCGCCGCGTTCGCGTCGTCGCTCGGCCTGTACAACGACATCCTGCTGGGCTTCGCCGGGGTGGCGCTGTTCGTCGGCTCGTTCCTGATCCTCAACACGTTCGCGATCCTCGTGGCCCAGCGCACCCGGGAGCTGGCCCTGCTGCGCTCGCTCGGCGCGAGCCGGGGCCAGATCGTCGGTTCGGTGCTGGCCGAGGCCGGCGTCGTCGGGCTCGTCAGCTCGGCCGTGGGGCTCGGCGCCGGGATCGCGGCCGGCGCTCTGCTGGCGTTCGGCGCCGTTCACTTCCGCGGTACCGCCGGCTCGGGCCTCGACGTGACCGGCGTGGCGGTGCCGGCCGACGCCGTGGTCGCCGCGTTCGGCGTGGGCCTCACCGTCACCGTCGTCGCCGCCCTGATCCCGGCGCTGCGCGCGACCCGGGTACCGCCCCTGGCCGTGCTGCGTGAGGTGGCCGTACCCGACCGGCCGCTGACCCGGCTGAGCGTCGCCGGCGCGGTGGTGCTGACCGCCGGCACGGCGCTGCTCGGCCTCGGCCTCGCCGGCCGCGCCGGTGACGGGCCGGCCGCCGCCATCGTCGGCGGGGTGCTGCTGGCCTTCGCCGGCGCGGCCCTGCTGACGCCGATCGCGGCCCGGCCGGTCATCGGGCTGCTGCGGCGCGGCTTCGCCCGGTCGGTCCCGGCCCGCCTGGGGCTGCTCAACGCCGGGCGCAACCCGCGCCGCACCGCGATCACGGCCGCGGCGCTCATGGTCGCGGTCGCGCTCGTCAGCGGCGTCTCGACGGTCTTCGCCTCGGCGATGAGCAGCGTCGGGTACCTCGTCGACGACCAGGTCAAGGCCGAGTTCGTCGTCGCCGGGGACACCAACGGCAGCGGCCGGGCGGGCTTCGACCCGGCGGTGCTGGCCCAGGCCGCGCGGCTGCCCCAGGTGCGGGCGGTCACCGGCCTGTACGAGGGGACGGCGCTGATCGGCGGGCAGCCCGCGTACGTCGAGGCGGTCACCGACCTGCCCGCGCTGCGCGACATGCTCAGCCTCACCCCGGCCGCGGGCACCATCGGCCCGCTCGGCGACGACCAGGTCATCGTGGACGAGCGCAACGTCACCGCGGCCGGCCCGCACGTCGGCGACCGGATCACCGTCCGGCTGCCCCGCGGCCCCGAACGGCGGTTCACGCTGGCCGGGATCTACGCCGACACCGACCTGCTCAACGGCTGGCTGCTGCCCGCCGCGGCCGGCGCGCAGCTGCGCAACCCGCTGCCCGGCAAGGCCTTCGTCGACCTGCGCCCGGGCGCCGACGTCGCCGCGGCGAAGGCCGCCCTGACCGGCCTGCTGGCGTCGAGCCCGGAGATCGGCGTCGCCGACCGCCACGAGTACGTCGGGCAGCGCAACGCGAAGGCGGGCCGCCTGCTCACGCTGACCCAGATCCTGCTCGCCCTGGCCGTCCTCATCGCGGTGCTGGGCATCGTGAACACCGTCGCCCTGTCGGTGCTGGAGCGCACGCGGGAGCTCGGGCTGCTCCGGGCGATCGGCCTGCACCGCGCCCAGACCACCCGGATGATCTCCATCGAGGCGATGGCGATCTCCGTCTTCGGCGCCGTGCTGGGCGTCGCCGTCGGCGCGGGCCTCGGCGCGGCCATGGTGCGGGCCCTGCGGCAGCAGGGCGTCACCGCGCTGACGCTGCCGTGGGGGCAGATGGCGGCCTTCCTGGGGCTGGCGGTGGCGGCGGGCGTGCTCGGCTCGATCCCGCCCGCGATCCGGGCGGCCCGGATGCACGTGCTGCGCGCGATCGCGGTTGAGTGAGCCGGCTACGGCCTGGTCGCGTACGCCCCGACGAACGCCGGGGTCCACAGCACGGCGCCGCGGGCGACGGCGTCGGCGCGGAGGCGGTCGGCCAGGGTGTCGAGGTCGAGCCGCTCCGGGTCGGCGACGTCCAGCTTGGCCATCATCGGGGCGAGGCCGCGCGTGATGCCGGCGAGCCACGCGTACCCGCCGTAGTGCTCGCCGCCGCCCACGAGGGCCTCGTGCAGCATGGCCGGCTCCGGCAGGCCCGCGGCGACGTACGCGGCGAAGAGCTGCGGGCCCATGCGCGTCTGCATGCCGGCGCGGCGGAACGTCTCGATCGCGAGGTGGCCGATGTCGTTCCAGAGCAGGTCCGCCGGCAGCGAGCGGGCCGGGATGTCCGGGTCGAGGTCGATCTCCTGGAAGGCGATCACGCCGCCCGGGCGGACGCGCTCGGCGACGTGGCGCAGGGCCTCGGCGGGGTCGGCGCGGTACATGAGCACGAGCCGGCCGACGGCGGCGTCGAAGGGGCCGTCGAGCTCGGCGCCGCGCACGTCACCCTCGACGAAACGGACGTTGGCCAGCCCCAGCGACTCGGCGCGGCCGCAGGCGACCCGCAGGACGGCGGGGTCGACGTCCACGCCGACCACCTCGCCCTCTGGGCCCACGAGCTCCGCGGCGAGCAGCGCCACGTCGCCGCTGCCGCTGCCGACGTCGAGCACCCGCATGCCGGGGGCGAGCCCGGCCGCGCGGAAGAGGCGTTCGGTGGTGCCGTGCAGGAAGACCGCCTGCCGGCCGAGGCGCGCGTACTCCTCCTGAGTCCGCGCCAATGCGTACGCCGGGTCGCCATCGGTTGCATGCACCATCGCCCCAGCCTCCTCTCTGCGATCCTGCGGCGCTGTCAGCTAACTGCGATGAGCACGAGCGCCGCGGCCACCGGCGCCGTCGCCAGCAGGATGTTGCCGACCCGCGGCCGGCGCAGCACCGGGCCGCCCGGGCCGGGCCCGGCCGGGGTCCGCTCGACCAGCTCGACGACCGGGCGCATCCGGGCGTCCGCGGTACCCGGCCGGATCGAGCTGACGGACAGCATCGCCGGCTCCCAGACGCGCACGCTGATCTTCCGGCCGTCGTCGAGGACCATCCGCAGCGACAGGTACTCGGCCGTGGCGAACCCGGTGATCCGGGACCGCGGCACCTCGTACCGCACGAACGTGTTGCCCACCACCACCCGTGCCGGGTCGACGGTGAAGGTCACGGCCGGCCCGTCGAGGTAGGCGAAGACGACCACCAGGGCCGCCGCGCAGCCGAGCAGGCCGACGGGCAGCCACGGCGACGGCTGGTTCGCGGCGACGGCGATGGGGAAGATCAGGATGACGCCGCCGCCCACGAGGAACGGCAGCAGATCCATCCGGCGGATCGTCATGGACCGATGATGGCACCATCGCGCGAGGTCACCTCCGGAACCCGGCCCGCGTAGCGCTCGTACTCGCGGCCGTACCGGGCGCGCAGGTCCCGCTCCTCGAAGCGGATGCCGACCGCGATGTACCCGCTGGAGGCGACGGCGAAGACGAGGTGCCCGGCGCTCATGTGCGGCGTGGCCCAGAACGTGATGAACAGGCCCAGCATCATCGGGTGGCGGACCAGCGCGTACAGGCCGCGGCCCGTGAACGGCGGCTCGCGGTAGGCGCGCCGGCGAAGGTACACATAAGCCTGCTTCAAACCCAGGAAGTCGGCGTGGTCGACCGCGAACGTGGCCCAGACGACGAGTATCCACGCCGCTGCGAACAGGGCCCAGATCGCGGCCGACCACGGCCCGCCCACCCGCCAGATCGTCGCGGGCGCCGGCTGCCACCAGCCGAACACCGCGAACAGCATCAACCCGGCGGCCAGGACGTAGGTGCTGCGCTCGACCGGCGCCGGGATGAGCCGCTTGAACCAGGCGCGGGCCATGACCGTGTGCTGGACGGCGAACGCGAGCAGCAGCGCCCCGTCGATCGCGAGGGCGGCGCCGGCCGGTCGGGTGGCGGGCCCGTCCATGCCGCCCGCGAGGAACACGACGGCCCAGGCGGAGCTGAGCAGGAAGCCGGCGTACGCGATGACGGCGTATCCGGCGATGACGAGGCGCATGCCCCCGATCGTGCCCGGGCCGCCCGCCCGGAACAGGCGGGGAAATACCTCAGTTCGCGGCCCACCAGGCGGCGATCTGCGCCCGCGACCGGAAGCCCATCCGCGCCCGGATCCGCTCGACGTGGGCCTCGGCCGAGCGTTCGGTGATGCCGAGGCGCTCGCCGATCTCCCGGTTCGTGGACCCCGCGGCGATGAGCGCGGCCACCTCCCGCTGCCGCGCGGTGAGCGTCGGCCCGGCGCCCCGGTGCCGCCCCGGCAGCCCCAGGAACTGGCGGATCAGGCTGGTCACCGGCCGGGTGTCACCGATGTACGGCAGGTGCGAGCGCCCCGCGACCGCCTCGAACCGCGCGTGCGCGATACCGCCGGCGAGCCGCCGCCCCTGCTCGACGGGCGCGGCCCGGTCCCGGAGCCGGTGCACGACGAGCGCCGGCGCGCCGATGCGCGGGAGAAGATCCAGAACGTCGATGCGGTACGCGAGCCCGAGCATCGCGTGCGCCGTGTCCGCGTCGGCGGCCTCGCGCTGGTAGCGGGCGAACGCGGCCCGGGTCACGGCGTCGGCGTCGGGCGCGAAGACGTCGGTGAGCAGGTCGGAGCCGAGCCCCCAGTGCTGGCGGACTAGGCCGAGCACGTGCCCCCGGATCTCGGGCGAGGCGATGTCGGCACCGCGGGCCCAGCCGCCGTACAGCACGAGCCGCCGCACCGAGCCGGGCTCCAGCGCGGCCCAGGCGGCCGCGACGGGCGCGCCGAGCGAGATGCCCATCAGATCGAACCGCTCGACCCCGGCGGCGGCGACGACCGCGCGGAGGGCGTCGAGCTCGTGCTCCAGGGTGTACTCCCCCGCGCCCTCCCGCGGCGGGGAGAGCCCGGTGCCGGGCTTGTCGTACCGGATGAGCTTCCGGCCGTCGGCGAGCGCCTCGTAGAAGGCCCGCTCGGCGGGGAGCGCCCAGCCGCGCTCCAGGTGGCCGAGCCAGCCGGAGACGTACACCAGCGGCGGCCCGGACCCGGTCACCGCGTAGGCGACCTGCCCCCCGGCGGCCGGGGCCGCCATCGCGATCCGCTGGCTCATCCCGGCATTGTGCCCTTTTTCCGGCGCTTGGCGATGAGATCCGCGATCGCGTTGTACAGGCGGCCCACCCAGGACGGGTCGCCGCCGCCCTGCAGCGACTGGACGCCGAGGAACTGCGCGTTCGGGTCGGCACCGCTGCGCTCGTAGTCGGCGTTGGACTGGCCCGGCAGGCGTTTCGGCTGCGCGCTCATCCCCCCATGATGGACGGCACAACGACTCTCGTCGAACTTTTGCCCGAGTACAGTTCGATCATGAGGCTGGGAATCGTCGGGGCGGGCGAGGTGGCGTGGCGCCATGCGGCGGCCGCGGCCGGGGTGGACGGGCTCACGCTCACCGTCGTGGCCGACCGGGACCCGGACCGGGCCGCGCGGCTGGCCGGGCGGTACGCGGCCCGCGCCGTGACCGCGTTCGACGACGTGCTCGCCGCCGCGGATCTGGTCGTGCTCGCGGTACCGCACGCCGACCACGAGGCGCTGACGGTCCGCGCCGCCGCGGCCGGGCGGCAGGTGCTGGTCGAGAAGCCGATGGCGGTCACGGCCGCGGCGTGCGACCGAATGATCGCGGCGGCCGGGGAGCGCCTGCGGGTCGGGCAGCAGGGGCGGTTCTTCGCGCAGGTGCGGGCCGCCCGCGAGGAGCTCGACAACCTCGGGATGCCGCTGTTGTACCTCGAACGCCGCTCCACCGACTACGCCCGCGCCGACCGCCCGGCCTGGTTCGCGGACCCCGCCCGGGCCGGCGGCGGGATCGCGATGCTCGTCGGCGTGCACAGCATCGACCGGGCGAGCTGGCTGCTCGGCGGCCGGCCGCACGCGGTCGCCGGGACGGTCGCGACCCCGTCCGGCTGGACGGTCGAGACGAGCGCGGCCGCCACCGTGTACCTCGACAACGGCCGCCGCGCCCACCTCACGCTCGTGGACTCGCCCGCGTTCTTCCACGAGACCACGATCGTCTGCGAGCGCGGCACCCTGACCATCGACCCCGGCGGCGTGAGCGTCGGCGCCCGCCGGGTGCTGGACGTCGACGGCGACGCGGAGTACACCGCATCCTTCCGCCGCCAGTACGAGGCCATCCTGCGCGGCGACCCGACGGCGACCCCGCAGGAGGGCCGGCACGCGGTCGCGGCGGTCGAGGCGTGGTACCGCTCCGCCGCCGGCACCGGCGAACCGGAGACGGTCAGGCTCTAGGCGAAACCGCGGCGCCTTCTCAGCGGTCCTACACGGTATGCGACTCGTGACCGCACTGTGCGGCGTGCTGCTCCTCGCCGCCTGCGCCGCCCCCGCGCCCGCGCCCGCCGGACCGCCCGCCTCCGCCGCGCCGACCCCGCGTTCGCCGGCCCCGACCCCCGGCCTGTGCGGCGACCCCGGGCTCGACGACAAACAGGTGGCCTTCCCCAGCGGCCACGGCACGTTCCTGGCCGGGTACCTGCTCGGCACCGGCGACGTGACGCTCGTGCTCGCCCCGCAGGCCAGCGCCACCGGCTGCTCCTGGCTGGCGTGGGCGAAGGGCAAGGCGGCGGCCGGGTACCGCGTGCTCGCCTTCGACTTCAACGGCGAGGGCCGCTCGCCCCGCGCCGACACCGGCCACGGCTCCGACGACGTCACCGCCGCCGTGGCCTTCGCCCGCACCGCCGGCAGCGGCCGCGTGGTCCTGGCCGGCGCCTCCCGCGGCGCGACGGCGACCCTGATCGCCGCGGCCCGCCTCGACCCGCCGCCGGCCGCCGTGATCAGCCTGTCGGGCCCGGGCGACTACGCGGGCGAGAGCGCGCGGGCGGCGGTACCGAAGCTGACCGCCCCGGTCCTGTACGTGGCGGCCACGGGCGACAGCGCGTTCGCGACGGCGGCCCGGTCCATGTACGACGCCACCCCGGGCGAGCGCCGCAAGCTCGTCCTGGTCCCGGGCAGCCTGCACGGCACGGGCCTGCTCACCATCACCGCCGAGGGCACGGCCGAGGCGACGCGGGCCGTCGACGACTTCCTGCGCACCATCGCCTGACCCCCTTAGGGAAGCCCCTTGACCCCGAATGACCTCCGACGTCCGGAAGCTGCCGGCCGGGTTCGGGCGGCTGTGGACGGCGCAGACGGTGTCCTCGCTCGGCGACGGGGTGACGCATGCCGCGCTGCCGCTGCTGGCGTTGACGTTGACGTTGACCCGGGACCCGATGGCGCTGGCCGTCGTCACGGCCGCCGGGACGCTGCCCTGGCTGCCGCGACTTTGCACGGTTGCGATCGCGGCTGTGCGCGCGATATCAGGTCAGCGCTATCGCCGGGCGGACGCGCATCGTGCCGAAGCCGTCGTCGGCCGCGACCTGCGCCGCGTAGTCTGCGTCGCGGTACGCGGTGGCGATCGTGAGCCAGGACAGGAAGCTGCCGACGCCGCCGCACACGGCACTGCCTCCGTCGCCGCCGCACACGATGTCGCGGCTCGCGGTGCGTTCCTCGCAGTAGGGGTCCTGGCCGATGTGGAGGCCGAACCGGTTGGGCCCGCGATGCGGCCCCGTCTTCGCCGTCCACGGGTCGCTGTCCGGGCTGGCGTCGCCCCACCGGAACAGCGTCGTCGCGCCGGCGCCGCAGGCATGTTCCCATTCGTCCGGCGACAGCAGCCGCTGCCCGAGCGCGGCCAGCCGGGCCACTTCCCCGTCGTAGGAGGGCTTGCCGAGCAGCCAGGCGGCCTCGACCGTCCAGTCCGGCCGGATGATCGCCCGGGCGGCGCCCGACCACTCGATCTGCCGCGGCACGGACGGCAGCCCCGGGCCGGGGAGGCGCCGGGTCTTCTCGACGCGCCGCACCACCTCGGGATGGTCGGGCGGCACGGCCACAAGGCCCGCCTCGACGGCCTCCACGGCCACGAGCAGCGGTGGCACCACGACGGTCCGCGCGGGTGAGGTGACCGAGTCGGTGAACTGCCGGATGTCGCCCTCGATGCCGTACTCCTCCGCGGTGTCCGCGAAGCTCGCCTCCTGCTCCGGCGTCGGCTCGAACCGGCCGCCGTCGAACCCGACCGTCACCGCGCCGCCGGGCACGAACGCGAACTGCTCGTCGCCCACCGCGAACAGCGCGACGGGCCCGCGCCGCCCGGCGTACTCATGCGGCCGGACCTCGGTCAGCTCGGACCCGGACCGCTCGGCGATCGACCGCGCCACCGAGGGGGCGGCGTCGGTATCGAGGCTGAACCACTGCGCGGCGTCGACGATCACCGCCGCAGCCTAGCGGCCGTTGGAGGGCGTCGCGGGCGGCGGCCGGGTCTAAGCCTGTTTGGTAAGGCGTTGGATCGTCGGCCTGAGTGGCTCCGCCGGGGCCGGTGGAGCCACTCAGCCTGAGGAGCCGGCCCGGATCAGGCCCGTCTCGTACGCGTACACGCGGTCGCGCAGGTTGAGCTTCATGAGCACGCGGCCCACGTGGGTCTTCACGGTCGCCTCGCGCAGGGTGAGCTCGGCGGCGATCTCCGCGTTCGAGCGGCGGCGGGCGGCAGCGATACCGCATCACCGGAACGACGCACCGTCACCGAGAGGCCGGTGTCGTGCATCTGCGCGACCAGGTCGTCCAGGAGGTCCAGGCCGACCGGCGGGCCGGTGGCGCCATCCCCGCGCAGCCGGCCCAGGCCCGTCACCCGGATCGAAGCGCGGGTATGCGTTCTTGCCATCGGACGACCGGTCCCTTACCGTGAACTGGCCAGTTAACACTGAATGGTTAACATCATGGGGAAGCGGCATGACGATCCTGGATTCCACGGCTGCGCAGATTGGACGCCCGCGGATTGGACGCCCGTGGGCGGTCGCCGCAACGGCCGTCAGCTACGTGCTGGCGACACTGCTCGCTTCGTTCCTCGCCAATCCTGCGCACCCGAAGGCCTTCGCCGTGGTGCCGATCGTCCTGGCGATGATCACGGGGGCGGTCGGCGCGGTGACCATCGGCCCGCTCGCCCAGCGCCTGCCCATCCGGCTGCCGACTCGGTTGGCCGTGGTCACCATGCTGGTCTACCTGCTCATGACCGTGAGCAACGCGGTTGAGGCCCTGCTGTTCATCAAGGACGCTTCCGCGCTGATCCTGCTGACCGGAGCTGTCCTGGCCGTCGGCATAGCCGTTCCGGCCACGGTGCTGTGGCCGCCGCCGGAGACCGGCCGCAGCGTCCCCGCCGCGCTGCGCTCGACCCTGAACAGCCGGCCATGGTGGGCGTGGAGCTGGCGGTTCGTCGTTGCCAGTCTGGTCTGGGTGCCGGTGTACTTCGTGTTCGCCGCCGCCGACGCGCCGTTCGTGCATCGCTACTATGCCGAGCAGCACACACCGTTCGTGCGGCCCGACGACGGTCTGGTCGCATTGGCCGAACTTTCCCGCGGCGTTCTGCACGCGCTTGTGCTGGCCGTCCTGGCGGCCCTGCTGCTGCGCTCGCGGCGGTCGACATGGTGGTGGCTGGCCCTGGCCTTCGCGGTGCTCAACAGCTGGCTGCCACTGATTCAGCGTTCAGACTGGCCGTTGTATCTGCGCACCGCAAACCTCGTCGAGATCACCTGCGACGCCATAATCTACGGCGGCCTCGTCACGGTACTGCTCACAGCCCGGCGCGATAAAGATCGGCAATGAGCGATGCGGCATGATTGGAGGTCATGCCTGAGCGACCGACCCGCCGACTGCTCGCCGCCCCCGAGCGCGCCGCGAGCATCCTTACGGCGGCCGCCCGGGTGTTCGCTCGGCAGGGCTATGCGGCCACCACCGTCGATCAGGTGGCGGCCGAGGCGGGGGTGAGCAAGCTCATCGTGTACCGCCACTTCAACTCCAAACGTGAGCTGTATCTGGCCATCATCACGCAGGTACGGCAACGACTCGCGAACGTGCCCAGACCCACCGCCCCGGTCCAGCCCGAGGACGGCCTGGCCGCGATCCGTCACGCGACGGCGACGCTGGCCGCCACATTCGCCGTGGCTCGTGAGCTGCCCGACGCATTCCGGCTTCTGCATCGGCACGCTCCCCGGGAGCCCGAGTTCGCCGAGCACGCCGCCCTGCACGGCGGCACAGTGGAAGCCGAGGCGATGCTCGCCGGCATCGACGATCCGTTGATCCGGGGCTGGATGGCCCGGATCATCAGCAAGACCGTGGACGAGGCCTTCCTCGACTGGCTCGACGCCGGGGACCCTGACCGCGACGACGAGATGGTCGAGCGGGTCGCGTTCCTGCTGGGCGGCATGGTCGGCTCCGCCTGGGTCCGCGCCCGCGCACTCGGCCGACCGGTCGATCCGCCCAGCGACACGACACCACCCACCGCGACCTCCGCGTAGCAGGCCCACACCCACCCCATCTGCCGCGGATCAAGTACGGCGCAGGTGTCGTGGATTACGCGGAGTTTGACGGGGCGCCGCAGGTCGGGCAATGGGTCGTCTCGGCGGGCAGTGACCGGCCGCCGGCCGAGCGTCGATCCGTTGCGGCGAGGGTCAGGAGCAGCAGTGCCGGTCCTACGACGGCGACCACTACCCCAGCGGCGGCCATGGCTGACCATTCCGGAACGATCGGCCGGCCCGGGCCGGCGTTGTCGAGCATCGCACCGATCGGGTTCAGGGCGAGTATGCCGATCGGCGTGAGCAGGATCAGCAGCGCCCAGACACCGCGGGAGTCATGGCGGGCGGCCAGGGCAAGCGCGAGCAGCGTTGCGCCGATGAGCAACGTCGTCGCGGCGGCCGGCAATGCCACTACGGCGCACGGGTAGTAGTCGCCGTTGAAGCCCAGGCGCGGTTCGGTGGCCGCGGCAACCGGCACGGTCAACGCCGCGGCGGCGAGCGGCGCCAGCCGGACCCACCAGCGGTACCGTGCGGAGGCGCCGAGCGCGACCACACCGAGAACGACCTGGGGCAGCAGCACGCTCAGCGGTGGGCGGAGGATTCCGGTCAGCATCGCGGCCGGCAGGACGCCCGCGGTGACCAGCACGGCGAGGAGCACCGCGCGGCGAAACCACCGGCCGGGAGCGACGGCGTGCACGACGGCGGCCAGCAACCACAGCGCCCACGCCGCCACCCCGAGGGACAGGAACGGCCCGGTCTGCGCAGACCAGGGCGCTCTGGGTGCCAGCACCTCGAGGACCGCCCACCAGCTCGCGAACGCGCTGGTGGTCGTCAGCGCGAGCAGGCCGGCGAGCCGGAAGCCGACGCCGGGCGCGGTCCGCAGGCGCCGGCGCAGCCCACCGGCCGCGAGGTCGGCGATGTCGGCGGGCGAGGGTCTCCTGCGGCCGGGCGCGGCCAGGGCCAGATAGGTGTCCACCAGTTCCGAGCCACGCTTGCGCCGATCGTGGGCCGGATAGAACAGCGCCATCCAGCGCGCATAGCGCCGTTCGAGATCGGTCATCGCCGGGCGTCCCCGGTCATGCCCTTCCGGGCGGTCCGGCTGGCTTTCCGGCAGGCTCATGCGAATCCTCGGCTCGGGCGGGGCGCGGCCTTGGCGGCGCGCAGCCGGGTGGTTGCCGCCTTGACGTTGCGGCGCATGCGTTCGGTCTCGGCGGCCAGCACCTCGCCGCCCGGCTCGGTGAGCCGGTAGTAGCGGCGCAGCCGGCCGTCGACGATCTCCTCGTGGTCGACGCCCACCAGGCCCGCGTCGACCAGCCGGTCCAGCGCGCCGTACAGCGTGCCGGGCCGCAGCGAGATGCGGCCGTCGGACAGCCGGGCCACCTCGGCGATCAGGCCGTAGCCGTGCATCGGCTCGCCGGCGAGGGCGGTGAGGATCAGGAACGTGGGTTCACGCAGTGGGGTTTCCACGCGGACCAATATATCGGCTGCGAAGGTATGACGGAACATCGCCACCGCCTGTGACCTCGT
Organism: Dactylosporangium sp. McL0621; assembly: GCF_049995355.1. Taxonomy (NCBI): domain Bacteria; kingdom Bacillati; phylum Actinomycetota; class Actinomycetes; order Micromonosporales; family Micromonosporaceae; genus Dactylosporangium; species Dactylosporangium sp. McL0621. Next base: position 4,230,199 of record NZ_CP188259.1, on the reverse strand, counting down.
CACGTCGGAGGAGCCTGCCATGGGGAACGCGACGTGGGGCGCCGGCCACCACACAGGCGGCGTCGACGATCACCGCCGCCGCCCAGTGGCCGTCGGAGGGGTCCAGACCGGCCGTGGGTTCGCCGAGGGACAGGATCTCCGGGTCGGCCGCCCTTACGGCACGGCCGGATCGGCGGCGCCGGCGCGCTCCAGCAATCCCGGGAGGTCGCGCATGTCGTGGAAGACGGTGGTGCCCGGACCCGCCAGGCGGTCCGCGGCGGTGAGCCCGCCGGCGTAGGCCAGGCAGGGCATGCCCGCGGCCCGGGCCGCCTGGGTGCCGTACCGGCTGTCCTCGACGACCACGCACGCCGCCGGTGGTACACCCAGGCTGTTCGCGGCGTGCAGGAACAGGTCGGGCGCCGGCTTGCCCCGGGCCACCTCGGTGGCGCTGAAGATCCGCCCGGCGAAGCGCTCGTACAGCCCGGCGTGGCCCAGGGTGTGCCGCAGCTTCTCGTGCGTGCCGCTGGAGGCCACGCACGTCGGCGTGGTGATGCGGTCCAGCGCCTCGACGACCCCGTCGACCGCGGTCAGCCCGGCGTCCACGGCCAGCCGGTGCTCGGCCTCGAACCGCTCCGTCCAGGCCGCGGCCGCGGCGGGGCCGAGCTGTGCCCCGATACTTTCGGCGATCGCCGCGTGGGAACGGCCGATGAACCGCTCGATCACCTCGTCCGCGGTCAGCGGCCAGCCGAGCCGCGCCAGGACGGCCACGTTGACCCGCACCGCAATACGTTCACTGTCGACCAGCACGCCGTCGCAGTCGAAGATGACGAGCTCCGCCTTGTTGATCATCGAGCCAGCATAGCCACGGGCACCCGAAGACCCGGCCCGGCCGACTGTCGCTGGTCGGCCGGGCCGGGGTTGTGCCGGGCCGGAGTTGTGCCGGGCCGGGGTTGTGCCGGGCCGCGGCCCGGAGCTCACCTCAGGCGGTGCAGGACACCGTCGGCGTGGCGTTCGTGCCGGTCCACGTGCCCGTGAAGCCGAAGGACGTGGTGCCGTTCGCGGGGATCGTGCCGTTGTACGCCATGTTCGTCACCGTCACCGCGGAGCCCGACGTCGTCAGGGTGCCGTTCCACAGCTGGGTGATGGCCTGGCCGTTGGCGTACGTCCACTTGACCGTCCACTTGGAGATGGCCGACGTGCCGGCCTTCACCGTCACCGCGACCTGGAAGCCGCCCGGCGAGCCCGGCCATTGGCTGGTGACCTCGTACGTGGCGGAGCAGGCGCCGTTGGTCGGTGGCGGCGACGACGAGGCCGGCGGGGACGACGGCGGGCGGGAGGACGGGGGCTGCGAGGACGGCGGGCGGGAGGTCGGGCCGCCGGTCGGGCCGCCGCCGCCCGCGGGCGGGTTCAGGTACGGGCCGACGATGTTCATCTTCGTCTGGTTCACGGTGTTCCAGTCGTCGCCGACGATGCCGCCGGTGTCGCCCGAGTCCGGGTTCCACGACCAGTACGTGAACGACATCCCGTTGGTGCCGCTGCCCATGTACGCCATCAGCTTCGTCAGCCACTGCGTGTCCAGCGGGTTCTGCAGGGTGCTGCCGAACTCGCCGACCAGCACCGGGGCGATGTTCTGCTTGTACAGGTAGCCCCAGAAGTGGTCCCACACGTCGGGCAGGTTGTTCGGGAAGTTCGGGTCCTTGAACCACGGCTGCCGGTCGTACACCGAGATGCCGTAGTCGTGCGCCGAGTACACCAGGCGGTTGGCCACGTTGAGCCGGACCGGGTACGTGCCCGCCTTGGACAGGTTGCCGCCCCACCAGTCGCACGCCATCGGGTCGTCCGGGACGTTGTCGTACACGTTCGGCGACCCGCCGTTGCCGTCGCAGCTGACGCCCTCGACGAAGATCAGCCAGTTGGGGTTCGTCTGCAGGACCGCGTTGCCGATGCGCTCGGCGGCCAGGCGCCAGTCCTTCGTGGTGTCGCCGCAGCCCCAGCAGGAGCCGGTGCCGTTGGGCTCGGTGCCGTCGGCGTGCGGCTCGTTGAACAGGTCCGCGCCGATGACCGTCGGGTTGTTCGCGTACCGCGACGCCAGCGACTGCCAGTCGGCGATCTCACTGGCCTCCGACGCTGCGGCGGTGTACCACAGGGCGGTCTGACCGGCGGCCGTGGGCCGGTGCCGGTCGAGGATGATGCGCATCCCCTTGCCGCCGGCGTAGTTGACGACCTTGTCCAGGATCTGCAGCGGGGACAGCCCGATGAGGTCCGGGTTGGTGTCGGTGTTGATGCTCGTGGCCGTCGCGCCGGCGCGCAGGGAGTCGCCGGTGTACGGCACCCGGATGGTGTTGAACCCGAGCTGGGCCATGTGGTCCAGCTGCTGGGTCCAGCTCGCCGGCTTGCCCGCCCACAGCCCGTGGAAGGTGTGGTTGTCGGTCTCCATGCCGAACCAGTTGATACCGGTGAGCCGGACCGTCGCGCCGGTCGAGTCGACGATCTTGTTGCCGCTGGTGTGCAGGTAACCGGTGCCGGTCCCGGCGGATGCGCTGCCGGCGCTGAACGTGACGGCGATCAGCGCACCGGCCGCGACCGCAGCCAGGGCCGCCGCACCGCCGACCGCTGTTCTCGTCCTGGAAGGTCTGAGGCCCATGCCCGCATCGTGAGCGCCGAAAACGATCGCCGTCAATCACGGACCGTCACGGACCACCGCTTACGTGCGGCGGCGGCTGAAACTTACGGTCACGACGACGCCAGCCGGTACACCGACACGTGCGAGCGCGACTCGCCGGTGAACTCGGCCCCGGACCAGTCGGCGTCGCGCGACTCGAGGGTGAACCCGGCCAGCTGTCCCATCAGGTCGAGCTCGGACGGCCAGATGTACCGGTGCGGGCTGCGCCCCAGCCGGGCGTGCCGGGTGCCGTCGAAGTCGAACGTGAAGTGGTGCGACACGATCCGCTGGTTGAGCACGTCGAACGTGTCCAGGCCCAGGTAGCCCGGCTCCGAGCCGAACACGACCGCGGTCTGCCCCGGCGGCAGCCGGCGCAGGTCCGGCACCTCCAGCTCGACGACGAACCGTCCGCCCGGCACGAGGTGGCGGGCCGCGTTGCGGAAACACGCGACCTGCTCCGGCTGGGTCAGCAGGTTCGAGATGGTGTTGAAAACCAGATAGACGAGGTTGTACTCGCCCGGCGCCGTCGCGTGCGCCATGTCGCCGACCACGACCGGGATCTCGGACTCCTCTGCCTTGGACCGCAGCCGCGCCAGCATCGGCCCCGACAGCTCGATCCCCGTCACCGGCACCCCCGCGGCGTGCAGCGGCACCGCAATGCGCCCGGTGCCGATCGCGAACTCCAGGGCCGCGCCACCGGCGGCGAGGGACGCGAGCCGGGCCACCGCCGGGTCGACGACCGCCGCGGCGAACATGCCCTCCCCCGGCGTGTCGTAGCGCTCGGCGGTGTCGTCGTCCCAGATCTCGTCCTGTCGCATGGCCTCGACCATTTCGGACCGCGGCGCCGGTTGTCCAGTCAATTGGGCCCGGGGAACACGGCGGTGTCCTCGCGCACGACGGTCGGCAGGTGGTCGGGGATGCGCCGGGCCGGGCCGAGGCCCGCGGCCCCCGGCTCCGCGGCCGGGAACAGCGTGATGTCGTGGAAGTGGCGCAGCCCGCGCTCGTCGCGCCGGCGGGACCACCGCTCGCCCGGGTGCTCGGCGTGGTCGGGGAGGCTCAGCCGGTACCGCCGCCGCAGCTCCTCGATCGTCGACGCCGTCGCACGCCAGGTCGTCGTCACGTGCCCGCCGCCGACGGCGTACGTGCGCTGCTCGTCCAGCATCAGCTCGGCCAGGCCCGCGGGCTCGCCGCCGGCCAGTAGCAGCGCCCCGGCCGTGACCGCGAACCGCGGGTGGCGCAGCACCAGCGGCTCCCCGCCGATCAGCCGGGCCACCAGCGGCGTCGCCGCCGCCCGCCCGGTCAGCAGCCACGGCACGCCGTCGCCGAGCCCGGCCGCGGCCAGCGCCGAACGCGCCGTCACGACCGTCGCGGCCAGGGCCGGGCGCAGCGCCGCCTCGAGCTCGCCGCGGGTCAGCAGCCCGGCGCCGGCGTTCAGCGGCTCCAGGGTCTCCTGCCGCGACAGCGCCTCCCGGGCCTCACGGGCGTTGTCCAGCAACAACATCCAGCCCCGCCGGTCGTGCGCCGGCTCGCCGAGCGCCTCGCGGAACCGGTCGGCGGCGAGCCGGTCGAGCACCAGCCCGCCGGTCGGGTTCGTGTCCGCCGCCACCACCTCGAACGCATCCCCGGCCCGCACCACGACCGCGGCCTCGAAACCGCCGGCGCCGAGGTGGTACACCAGCACCGCCCCGCCGTCGGGCACCTCCCGCCCGGGCAGCAGCGCGCAGTACGCGGCCGCGGCGACCGGCCGGGCCACCAGAGACGGCGTCGGCAGCCCGGCGGCGACGGCCGCGTCGGCGAGCGCCTGCCGCCGCGATTCGGGCCAGCTCGCCGGCACCGTGAGCACGACCCGCTCCGGGCGCGCGTCCCCGGCGATGCGGCGCAGCGTCTGCGCGGCGTCGCGGACCGCGGTCGGGCTGCGGCCCAGCTCGAGCTTCGGCGCGGGCCGGAACCAGTCGAAGTCGATCCGGGCCCGCCGCACCGCGTCGGCGCCGGTGACGTAGCCGGCCGCGTTGACCAGCACCGCCGACGGCAGCTCCTCGGGGCCGTCGACCCGCACCGGCGCCACCACCCCGTCGGCGCCGCACACCAGCGCCACCGTGGCGGCGGTGCCGTAGTCCACGACGAGCCACCGCACGCTCATCGGCCCACACTAATGCCATTCAGTACACGTCGCGCACGTACCGTTTCTCCGCCGCCAACTGCTTCACGTAGGCCGCCGCCGCGCCCTCGTCCATCCCGCCGTGCGCCGCCACGATCTCGCGCAGGGTCGCGTCCACGTCCTTCGCCATCCGGGTCGCGTCGCCGCACACGTAGAAGTGCGCCCCGTCGCGCAGCCACGACCACAGGTGCGCCCCGTGCTCACGCATCCGGTCCTGCACGTACACCTTCGCCCGCTGGTCCCGCGAGAACGCCACATCCAGCCGGGTCAGCACCCCGCCGTCCCGCAGCCGCTCCAGGTCCTCGGCGTAGTAGAAGTCCGTCGCCCGCCGCTGCTCGCCGAAGAACAGCCAGTTCGCCCCGCGCGCGCCCCGGGCCTGCCGCTCCTGCAGGAACGCCACGAACGGCGCCACCCCCGTCCCCGGCCCCACCATGATCATCGGCACAGTGTCGTCGGCCGGCGGCCGGAAGTGCGGCGACCGCTGCAGGAACACCCGCACCGGCGCGTCCGGGCCGGCATCGGCCAGATACGTCGAACAGACCCCCTTGCGCACCCGCCCGGCCCCGTTGTCGAAACGCACCACCGACACCGTCGTCGCCACCCGGGTCGGCGACAGCAAAGGCGACGACGAGATCGAGTACTGCCGCGGCTGCAACCGCTTCAGCACCCCCACCCACTCGTCCGCGTCCGCCTTGACCGCGTGCTCGGCGACGACATCGACGGCCTGCCGCCCCCAGGTGTACTTCGCCAGTTCCCCCTGGTTGTCCGGGCGCAGCAGCGTCCGCAGTGGACTGTCCGGGCCCCGGTCGGCGACGAAACGCATCAGATCCGGGGTGATCCGCGTGATGTCGAGCCGGTGCAGCAGCGCCTCCCGCAGCTCGACCTCCCCGCCGACGTCCACGATGGACACCGGGTCCAGCCCGGTCACCGCCAGCCACTCCTCGACCAGGTCGGCGCAGTTGACCGGCCACACGCCGAGCGCATCCCCGGCCGCGTACCCGAAGTCGGCGTCCACGTCGAAGACGAACTGCCGCACCTCCTTGGCCGACCCGGGCCGGCTCAGCAGCCGGTTGCCGCGCAGCGTCGCCGCCACCACGTCCCCGCGGCCCGCCTTGCGCGGCGCCGCCGCCGTCGCGGGACTGCGCAACGCCTGCAGCACCGCATCGAGCCAGCCGTGCGCCGCCGTCTCGAAGTCCGGCTCGCAGTCGACCCGCGCCGTCAGCGGCTGCGCCCCCAGCTCCGTCAGCCGCGCGTCCAGACGCCGGCCGTGCCCGCAGAAGTCCGCGTAGCTCGAGTCGCCGAACGCCAGCACCGCGTACCGCCGCCCGTCCAGCCGCGGCGCGTCACCCTGCAGCGAGTCCCAGAACGCCGCCCCGTTGTCCGGCGCGTCACCGTCGCCGAACGTGCTGGTGATGACCAGCAGGTCGTTGCGCCCGCCGAGCAGGTCCCCGGCCGCCACCGTCATCCCGCGCAGGTTCGCCCGCCAGCCCTCGTCGGCCAGCCGCCGCTCGACGTGCGCGGCGAACTCCTCCGCGTTGCCGGTCTGCGACGCCCACAGGATCTCGATCGTCCGCGCCGGGCTCTCGGCCGCCGCCGGCGCCCCCGGCCGGTGGTAGGAGCCGGCCAGGTACCCGTCCACCCACGCGCCCCGGCCCGCGTCGAACGGCGCCCCCGCCGGCAGCCGCGGCACGAACCCCGGCGCCGGCGGGTTGTGCTCCAGGGCCCGCAGGAAGCCGCCGAGGTACATCCGCTCGACCTCCGTGAACGGCGGCGGCCCGGAGTCCAGGGCGTCCACCGCGGGCCCGGCCGCGACCCGGGTCAGGCTCACCGCGCAGACCTTCAGCTCCGGCTGGAACGAGATCGGGTCCACCGCGTCCGACGTGACCGCGTTCACCGCGACATCGGCGCCGAACAGATCGCCCCAGTGGAACGGCGCGAAACAGTTCCCCGGCCGCACCCGGTCGGTGACCGTCGCCGGCAGCACCGCCCGGCCCCGCCGCGACGCCACCTCCACCGAGTCGCCGTCGACGACCCCGAGCCGCTGCGCATCCGCCGGGTGCAGCTCCACGAACGGGCCCGGGTTGAGCTTGTTGAGCTTCGCCACCTTGCCGGTCTTGGTCAGCGTGTGCCACTGGTGCTGCACCCGGCCGGTGTTGAGCAGGAACGGGAAGTCGTCGTCGGGCAGCTCCGCCGGGTCCAGATGCGGACGCGGGAAGAACACCGCCCGGCCGCTCGCCGTCGCGAACGTCAGGCGCGGCCCGGCGCCTTCGTTGCGGTACCGGATGGGATTGCGGCTCTTCGACCCCGGCGCGGCGGGCCACTGCACCGGCCCCTGCCGCAGCCGCGGGTAGTCCACCCCGCGCAGGTCATAGCCCGTCTGCGGGTTGTAGAAGCCGCGGATCTCGGCGAACACCTCCTCCGCCGACTCGTAGCGGAACGCGTCGCCGTAGCCCATCGCCACCGCGACCCGCGCGATCAGCTCCCAGTCCGCCAGCGCCTCCCCGGGCGCGTCGGCGACCGCCCCGACCAGCGTCAGGTTCCGCTCCGAGTTGATCATCACACCGTCGATCTCCGACCACATCGCGGCCGGCAGCACGACATCGGCGAAGGCGTTGGTCTCCGTCTCCGCGTAGGCGTCCTGGGTGATCACCAGCTCGGCCCGCTCCAGCCCGGCCACCACCGTCTTGCGGTTGCCGACCGACGCGACCGGGTTGGTGCAGATGATCCAGCACGCCTTCACCTCGCCGGCCGCCATGCGCTCGAACAGCTCGACGGTCCCCCGGCCGACGTCGGTGCGCAGCGTGCCCCCGGGCAGCCCCCAGGCCCGCTCCACGAACACCCGGTCGGCCTCCACCAGCACCGAGCGCTGCCCCGGCAGGCCCGGCCCCATGTACCCCATCTCCCGGCCGCCCATCGCGTTGGGCTGCCCGGTCAGCGAGAACGGCCCGCTGCCCGGCCGGCAGATCGCGCCCGTGGCCAGGTGCAGGTTCACCAGCGCGTTCGTGTTCCAGGTGCCGTGCGTGCTCTGGTTGAGCCCCATCGTCCAGCAGCTCATCCACTCCCCGGCGCCCGCGATGGCGTCCGCGGCCCGCCTGAGGTCGGCCTCCGGCACGCCGGTGATCTCCGCGACCCGCTCCGGCGCGTAGTCGGCCAGGAACGCCGGCATCGCCTCCCAGCCCTCGGTGTGCTCGGCGATGAACGCCTCGTCCACGTGCCCGCCGGCCACCAGCAGGTGCAGCAGCCCGTTGAGCAGCGCCAGGTCGGTGCCGGGCCGCACCGGCAGGAAGATGTCGGCCTTCTCGGCGGTCGCGGTGCGTCGCGGGTCGGCCACGATGAGCTTCGCGCCGGCCTTGATGCGGTCCAGCATGCGCAGGTACAGGATCGGATGGCAGTCGGCCATGTTGGAGCCGATCACGAAGAACAGGTCCGCGCGGTCGAAGTCGTCGTAGGAGCCCGGCGGCCCGTCGGCGCCGAGCGACAGCTTGTACCCGCTGCCCGCACTGGCCATGCACAGCCGCGAGTTGGACTCGATCTGGTTCGTGCGCACAAAACCCTTGGCGAGCTTGTTCGCCAGGTACTGCGCCTCGAGCGTCATCTGCCCCGACACGTAGAACGCCACCGCGTCCGGCCCGTGCTCGTCGATGATCGCCCGCAGCCGCGCCGCCGTGTACGCGATCGCCTCGTCCAGCTTCGCCGCGGCCCGCGGCTCGTCACGGCCCCGCCGCAGCTGCGCGCGCTCCAGCCGCCCGGGCCCGGCGAGCATCTCGGCGCTCGTGGCCCCCTTGGTGCAGAGCCGCCCGGCGTTGGCGGGGTGCTCCTTGTCGCCGAGCACCTTGAGCACGCGGCGGCGGCCGTCGGGGTCCGTCGCCACGTCGAGGACCATGCCGCAGCCGACCCCGCAGTAGGAACAGACCGTGCGGGTCTGCATCACGCGACGAACGTACAAACGCTCAGTTACGCACGTGTCACACCGACTTCTCTTCCTGAATTACGCCGAGCCCACATCGCCGCCTTTCACGCTGTGAAGACCCCTCACCGGCGGTCTTTCGGCCCGGCTTGTTCATGTCCACGTTATGTTGGCGTCCTAGGAAACTAGGATCTGAGCTCGGCGGTGGCGCGGTCCAGGCCGAGGTCCAGCTCGGAGCGGTACCAGCGGATCTTCTCCCGGATCCGGCCCTGCTCGTCGCGCAGGGCGGCGATCTTCGCCTCGATGTCGCGGTCGTGCTCCTCCAGCAGCTCGGCGCGCTCGGCGAACGTGTCGTCGCCGCCGCGGGCCAGCTCTGCGTAGCGCAGCATCCGGGCGATCGGCATGCCGGTGTCGCGCAGGCAGCGCAGAATCCCCAGCCAGTTCAGGTCGTCGTCGGTGAAGACGCGCTGGCCGCCGGCGTTGCGGTCCACGCTGTCGAGCAGGCCGATGCGCTCGTAGTACCGCAGCGTGTCGAGCGTGAACCCGGTCCGCTCGACCGCCTCTCGCGGGGTGTAGGTCATGCCCCAGTTGTACCGGTACAGCGGCCGGAAGGCGACCCCGCCCGGCCCGCGCAGCACCGGAAGATGAACGGCAGGTGGACGACGGTCGAACATTCCGGGCGTACCGCTTCCCTGCACTGTCGCCACCGCAGAACCGGCGCGACGATCAATGCGTGACAGAAACCACCGTGGTGCTTGTCCTGGTGATCGTGACCGCCCTCGGGTTCGACTTCACCAATGGCTTCCACGACACAGCGAATGCGATGGCCACCTCCATCGCCACGAAGGCCCTGCGGCCCAAGACCGCCGTGCTGCTGTCGGGCATCCTGAATCTCGTCGGTGCGTTCCTCAGCGTCGAGGTCGCGCTCACCGTCACCAACGCGGTGGTGAAGATCCAGAACTCGGACGGCACACCGAAGGCGAACCTGCTCGAAGGCGGCGGTTCCGCGCTGCTCCTCATCGTGCTCGCCGGCCTCTGCGGCGGGATCGTCTGGAACCTGCTGACCTGGCTGCTGGGCCTGCCCTCCAGCTCCTCCCACGCGCTGTTCGGCGGCCTGGTCGGCGCCACCATCGCGGGCCTGGGCTGGGCCGGGGTCAATTGGAACGGCAACGGCACCAAGCTCGACGGTCTCGTCGGCAAGGTGCTGCTGCCCGCGGTCATGTCGCCGGTCATCGCGGGCGTGATCGCCGCGGTCGGCACCTGGCTGATCTACAAGGTCACGATCGGGGTCGCGCAGCGGTTCACCGACAACGGGTTCCGCTGGGGCCAGATCGGCTCGGCGTCGCTGGTGTCGCTGGCGCACGGTACGAACGACGCCCAGAAGACGATGGGCGTCATCACCCTCGCCCTCATCGCCGCCGGCGAGTGGCACGACACCAAGAGCATCCCGTTCTGGGTCAAGGCCGCGTGCGCCCTCGCCATCGCGGCCGGCACGTACCTCGGCGGCTGGCGGATCATCCGCACACTCGGCAAGGGCCTCGTGGAGATCGCGCCGCCGCAGGGCATGGCCGCCGAGTCGTCCTCGGCCGCCGTCATCCTCGTCTCCAGCCACCTCGGGTTCGCCCTGTCCACGACGCACGTGGCGACGGGCTCCATCCTCGGTACCGGCGTCGGCAAGCCCGGCGCCCAGGTGCGCTGGGCCGTGGCCGGGCGCATGGTCCTCGCCTGGCTGATCACGCTCCCGGCGGCCGCCGTCGTCGGCGGCGTGATGTGGTGGATCGGCCACCTCATCGGCGGCCTGGCCGGCGCCGTCGTGGTCTTCCTGATCCTCGTCGCGCTCGCCGGGTACATGTACTGGCACTCGCGCAAGAAGCCCGTCGATCACAACAACGTCAACGATGAGTGGGAGCCCGCTCCCGCCGAGATGGCCGAGGCGGTCCGCTGATGTCCCACAACCTGCAGTTCGCCTTGCAGGCCGCCTGGCGGGTCCTGCTCGCGGGCCTGATCCTCGGCGCCGGTCTGCCGACCCTCTTCGCGCTCGGCGTGCGCTCGCTCGCCTGGGGCGCCGGCGGCGACGCCGAGGTCCACGCCGGCGGCACGGCCGGCCCGAAGGCGCAGCCGATCGGGACGGTCCTGGGCTGGGTGTGCTTCATCGTGGTGCTGCTCGGCGTCGTGCTGGGCATCACCTTCATCGTGGCCAGCGGCTTCGGCAAGGCGCTGAGCTTCGAGCACATCTACCCGACGATCGTCGACAAGAAGTAGGGAGCATCCGTGAGCGAGTCCCGCTCCAACTTCCTCGTACGCAGCATCGGCTGGCTGCGCGCCGGCTACCCGACCGGCGTGCCGCGCCAGGACTACGTGGCCCTCCTGGGCATCCTGCGCCGCAAGCTGACCGAGGACGAGATCCGCAAGATCGCCCGCGACCTCGCCGACCAGTCCGAGGGCGACCCGATCTCGGCCGAGGACATCGAGGGCATGATCAAGGACGAGGTGCTGCAGACGGCGACCCCCGAGGACGTCGTCCGCGTCTCCGCGCACCTCGCCGCCGGCGGCTGGCCCCTGGCCGACCCGCCGACCGAGTAGAGCGAACTACCGCGAGCGCCCGCACAGTCCTGTGCGGGCGCTCGCGGCTGTGGTGGGCTTTAAGGAAGCTTTAGAAAGGTTCCGGAGCCGCGCCGGTCGCGCCTACCATGGCCGCGGCCGTGATCAGCTACGTGTGGAGTGGGCTCGTGTCGAACACCGTGCTGGCACGGTTCACCCGGAACAGGCTCGCGATCGGCGCGGGCGTGGCCGTCGTCGCCGTCATCGGCGGCCTGACCGTGTACTTCAGCGGCGCCTCCGCCGAGCCCGAGCCCGTGGCCGCCGGCGCCGACAGTGGCCTGGCCACCGCCTCCGGCCCGGCCGACCAGTCGTCCGCGGCCGCCACGGCCCCGTCGGCGTCCGCACCGGGGGCGGCGACCGCGTCGGCTACCGCGGCGGCCAAGCCGCCCGCGACCGGCTGGGTGCCGGTGGACAAGGCGGCGTGGAAGGCGCAGACCGACGCGTACAACGCGCTGAAGACCGACCCGGTCCCGGCCGGCGTGGGCAACCTGGCGGAGTTCCGGGCCGACTGCGCGTACAGCCACTCCGCCGCCGACGACCCGATCGTCTTCCCCGGCCTGCCGGGCGCCTCGCACATGCACTCGTTCGTCGGCAACGCGGCCACGAAGGCCGACACGACGCCGGCGGACCTCATGAAGTTCACGGCCACGAGCTGCAAGCCGGCCCAGGACCACTCCGCGTACTGGGTGCCGACGCTGTACGACGCCGCGACCGGCAAGCCGGCGGAGACGACGGGCTTCCGGGTGTACTACCGGACGCTCGCGAGCACGTCGGCCGGTCAGCTGCCGATGCCCACCGGGCTGCGCATGATCTCCGGGGACGCCAAGAAGAGCCAGCCCACCCCGCGGGGCGCGAAGGGCCAGTTCTACTGCGCGTTCTACGGCCCCGGCGACCTCGACGGGATCGCCCGCAGCACCAACGGCAACTGGCCGATCTGCGGCGGCACCGCGACCCTGCACTTCATGCTGCAGTTCCCGGACTGCTGGGACGGCGAGCACCTGGACAGCCCGAACCACAAGGACCACGTGGCGTACGGCGGCAACAACACGTGCCCGGCGAGCCACCCGGTGAAGATCCCGGCGCTCACCTTCGACATCCAGTACGGCGTGAAGGGCACGACCGAGGGCTACTACCTCTCGTCGGACAAGGAGGGCCGCAGCGCGTCCTCCATGCACGGCGACGCGTTCGTGGTGTGGGACCCGGCCACCATGAACAGCCGCACGAAGAACTGCCTCCTGCAGCGCCGCACCTGCGACGACTTCGGCTACCAGAAGTGACGCGGCCTACGGCCCGTCGCCCGGAGCCTGCCGCGCCGTAGCGCGGGCGTTCAGGAAGGCGCGCTCGGGCTCGTTCGTGGCCAGGGCCGACGCCCGCCGGTAGGCCTCCGCGGCCTCGCCGGCGCGGCCCAGGCGCTCCAGCAGGTCGGCCTTGATGGCGGGCAGGTAGTGGTAGCCGGCCAGGCGCGGGTCGCCCTCCAGGGCCTCGACCTCGCGCAGGGCCGGGCCGGGGCCGTGCACCCGCGACAGCGGCACGGTGCGGTTCAGGGCCACGACCGGCGACGGCCAGACGGCGAGCAGCTCGTCGTACAGCCGCAGGATCTGCGGCCAGTCGGTCGCCGCGAAGGTGGGGGCCTGGGCGTGCAGCGCCGCGATCGCGGCCTGCAGGACGTAGCGGCCCGGGCGGCGGCTCAGCGCGCCGGCGATGAGCTCGTGGGCCTCGGCGATCGCGGCCCGGTCCCAGCGGGAGCGGTCCTGGTCCTCCAGGCGCACCGGGCGGCCGTCGGCGCCGGCGCGGGTCGCACGGCGGGCGTCGGTGACCAGCAGCAGGGCCAGCAGGCCGCGGACCTCCGGCTCGCCGGGCAGGAGCCCGCGCAGCAGGCGGGCCAGCCGCAGCGCCTGGTCGGCGAGGTCGGCGCGCAGCAGCGTCCCGCCCGACGGGGCGGTGTGGCCGGTGGTGTACAGCAGGTGGATCACGCCGAGCACGCCGCGGAGGCGTTCGGGGAGGTCGGCCGCGGCGGGGACGCGGTACGGGATGCGCGCCGCCGCGATCTTCTTCCTCGCGCGGGTCAGCCGCGCGGCCATGGTCGCCTCGGAGACCAGGAAGGCGCGGGCGATCTCGGCGGTGGTCAGGCCGCACACGATCCGCAGGGTGAGGGCCGGCTGCACGTCGGGGGCCAGGGCCGGGTGGCAGCACAGGAAGACCAGGCGCAGCCGCTCGTCGGGCGCGGCGTCGGCGAGCCGGTCCAGCGCCGGATCGTCACGCTCGTCGTCGTTGTCGTCCGGGGGCGGGGTGAGGAACGCGAGCTTGGTGCGGTAGACCCGTTCGCGGCGGATCGCGTCGACGGCGCGGCGCCGGGCGGTGGTGGTGAGCCAGCCGGGTTCGCCGGGACGCCGTCGGCGGGCCACGACCGCAGGGCGGCGGCGTACGCCTCCTGCACACACTCCTCGGCGAGCTCCAGGTCGCGCGCGACGCGCACCGTGGCGGCGAGCACGAGGCCCCAGCCGCTGCGGTGCGCGTCGGCGAGCGCGGCCTCGACGCTCACGAGCCCGACGGCGGGCGCACGAAACCGCCCGCGATCGGCCGTACCTCGACGCCGCCGCCCATGGCGATGACCGGGTTGCCGCCGGCGATCCTCAGCGCCGCGTCGAGGTCGGGCGCCTCCAGGATGTAGAAGCAGGCGACGACCTCCTTCGCGTCCACGAACGGCTCGTCCGTCACCCCGTCGCCGCGCAGTGACGTCGCCGTCGCGCCCGGCTCCAGCGCGAACGCCGCCACCAGCGCGCCCGACGCCTCGAGCTGCTGCGCGTGCCGGTCGTGCACCTCCAGCTCGCCGGCGTCGGCGGCCGCGTCCGCCGCGTAGATGAGCACCGCGTACTGCACCATTTTCGTCCTCCTTGCCGAAATCCTGAACGTCCTGCACTGCCCTGTCGAACGGACCACCGAAAATCGACAGCTCAGCCGAAAACTTTCAGAATGCTTTTCAGGGCGGTGGCCCGGGTTTTCGGCGTGCGGGCCTTGAGCAAGGGCAGAAAGAGGGTGTGCCGCGCGCTGCGGGACAGCGCCGCGTACGCCGCCGCGGCCCCGGGGTCCGCCGCCAGGGCCGCCGCGCCCGCAGCACGAGGTCGTCGAACCCGCCCTCGGCGAGGTCGAGCGTGCACAGGCCGTGCTGGCTCATGTGCCCGGCGGCATCGGCCAGGCTGGAGCGGAACCGGTTGTTCACCGTGATCATCGTCGCCACCCGGGTGACGCCCGTCGCCTGCCCCAACGCGTCCGCGAACGCCGCGTACAAGGACGGGTGTCGTGGTCACACCGAGCCGCGCGGCGATGGCGCGCAGGGCCCGCTACAGGGCGGGTGACAGGAAGTCCAACTCCCAGTAACGGTCCTCCGGCGGTGCGGCGTCGTCCGGTCCAGCGTCGTGCCGGGTTCCAAGGCCCTGACGGCGGTCATCGCCAGCGAGCTGCCGGATGCTGCCATCTCCTTCCAGATGGACGGCTGACCCCAGCTCAGCGGGCCCATCCCGCCACCGTCACCCGCGAAACGGGACGCCGATTCGCTCTACCAGCCGCTCATCATCCCGGTGGCTCCGTTCGACCGACGATACCCAGCGAGGCACTTTATCGGTCGACAGCCATACGCCCAGGCGGCCCGGGCTCGGACGGCCACCGGGAAGCGGCGTCACACTGGTCACGCGTCGGCGGCTTCCGCCGCGACCCTCCCCGGATCGCTGGAGCGGGGTGGGCGGTGCGGGTGGTCGTGGCCGGCGGGGCGTCCTGCCAGGAGATGCGCGCGGGTGGTGACGTCGCCTGTGACCACGGTGCCCCGGGCGGTGAGCACATCTTCGACGGCGCCCAGCCAATGCTGGTAGTAGGTCCACTGCGTTCCCGTGGCCGGCGTCGCCTCCCACGCCGCGATCCGGGTGACGAGCGCGGCCCGGAACTGTGGCCAGTCGAACACGCCGGCCTCGCACAGCGCGACCGCCATGCCGAAGGCGCGGCTCTCCCACGGCTCGGCGAACACCAGCTCGCCGTTGGCGCGGGGCGGGGCGGCCGGGCCCTCGACGTCCAGCGGGGCGCTCACAGCGGCTGTACCTTCGCCACGCCGACCATCGCGTCGCGGGTTACCAGCGGCACGAGCTGCTGCTCGGACAGGTGGTCGGTGCCGGCCGGGCGCTCGGGCAGCACCAGCCAGCGGACCTCGCTGGTCGAGTCCCGCACGATGATCCGCACGGTGTCGGCGAGCTCGAGCCCCATCTCGGCGAGCACCGCACGCGGCTCGCGGACCATACGCGCCCGGTAGGCCGGATCCTTGTACCAGCTCGGCGGGAGCCCGAGCACGGGCCACGGGTAGCACGAGCACAGCGTGCAGACCACGACGTTGTGCACGGCCGGGGTGTTCTCCACGACCACGATGTGCTCGCCCTGCGAGCCCGAGAAGCCCAGCTCCTTGATGGCGGTTGTGCCATCGAGGAGCAGACGCCGTCGGTACTGCGGGTCGGTCCACGCCCGGGCCACAACCTTGGCCCCGTTGAGTGGGCCGATGTCCGACTCGTAGTCGGCGATAATCCGGTCCAGCGTCTTCGGGTCGATCAGGCCACGCTCGGTGAGCAGCTGTTCGAGCGCCTCGGTGCGCAGCGCGGCGGCAGGACGTTCGGTCACGCGGGTGTCTCCAGATAGGACTCGAACAGCTCAGCGGTGACGGCGAAGGGCTCGGCCGCGGCGCCCCACAGCTCCCGGGCGTCGAAGCGGACCGAGTACACGTGCTGCGGGTTCTCGCCCAAGAAATGGGCGTTGGTGTCCGGCAGTACCGAGGCCGGCTGGACGAGCTCGACAACGCCGGCATGGCCACGGAGGTACCGCGGCAGCCTGGTGTGCCCGGGCGGCGACAAATTCCGGGCCCGGACCCGCTGGCCGGCGGAGAAGATCGGCGCGGTGTCCACGCTGCGCAACGAACCGGGGCCGCTCGGCGCGTAACCGGGCCGGGCCGGCGCGGGGATCGGCGGCTCCGCGACCCGTTCCCCGCGCAGGTTGGCCGCCCGGGCGTCAACCGCGGCCGGCGCCAGGATCGCGCTGTCGGTCAGCATCAGCTCAGCGGCGTTGCGCCAGCGCCCGAAGTACCCGTCATCGAGGTAGGCGGACCGGTCCAGACGTTCGAGTGCATGCCGGAACGCGTCGATGTTCCCCCCGGCCACCCGGATGGACAGGATCGTCAGCGCGAACGCCCGCCCCTCCCACCGTTCAGCGAAAACCGGTTCGCCGGCTCTCGGCGGCCGCACACGGCCCCAGCCTCCGGTTCCCCCCATGTCGGCGATGCCGTCCATGGGCGGTCGCTACCCGCCTTCGGGCCCACGACACCTGCAGAGACCGCCCGGTTAGAGGATCTTGGACAGCTTCGAGTCTTCAGGCGGCGCTGAGTCGGTACCGGGTGCCGCTGCTGCTCTGGACCCATTGGTCGGGCAGCGCGGCGGCAAGGGCGTGCTGGGCCCGCCACCCGGTGCAGTGTCCGGGGACGAGCAGGCCGGGCGCCATCTCGGTGAGCGCTCGGACGGTGGGGCCGATGCTCGGAGCGAAATACGCGCCGTTGAGGTGCAGCCCACCGAGCAGCGCGTGCAGCCGGGAGATCCCGGTCAAGCGCTGGGCGTGGCGGACGATGTTGACGGCGCCGGCGTGCCCGCAGCCGGTCACGATGACCAGTCCCTGGCCGCGCACGTTGACGACGAGGGCCTGGTCGTCGAGGACCAGCGGGTCGGGTTCCCAGGTTGTGCCGGTCCAGTGCTGGTGTGCTGGGGGCATGCCGTGTTCGAAGTCGGTGGTGCGGTCGACCTCACCGGTGAGCAGGATGGAGCCGCCGACGAGCAGGGACGGCTGGCGGCGCTCGATCACGTCGAAGCCCTCACCGGTCAGCGCGCGTTTGCTGAGTGTCGGCAGGTCGTCGAACCCGCCGCCGGGCCGGGCGAGGCGGCGGCGGGTCCACACCAGCGGGTGGACAACCATCGGCAAGGACCGGGTACCGCGCCGCCCGGCGAGTCCGGCCAGGCCGCCGGCGTGGTCGAAGTGGCCGTGGCTGACCACCACGGCGTGCACGCCGGACAGGTCGAGGCCGAGCCGGTCGGCGTTGGTGACCATCGCATCCGGGGACAGCCCGGTGTCGAACAGCACGGACGTCGTGGTGTCGCCGCGGCGGACGGTGACCAGGGCGGAGAAGCCGTGCTCGGCCATCAGCCCGACGTTGGTGAACCCCGGCTCGAACTGGGGCGCTTGGGTTGTTCCGGCCGTGAACGGCGCTCGGGTGATTGTGTTGTCACCCGTGAGCAGGGCGTCGTAGACGTTGTCGACCAGCGTGGTGACGACGACGTCGTCCACCGGCTCCAGTGCGATCGGGTCGGCCGCGCTGCCCACGACCGTGCGCGGCATCGCGGCGTGGACGTCGTCGGCGGTGGCCGATTCCTTGCACAAGGCTGCTACTCCTGGGTGGCCGGGTCGATGATCTCGATGAGCCCGGTGTTGACGTCGTAGACCAGGCCGGACACGAGCCGGCTCGGCGGCAGAGCATGCCGGGCGATGGCGGTGTCGACGCGCACCGACGCGTACGGGTCGTCGACCGCCTTGTTCTGCAGCTCGTCCGCCGGGATCTCGAAGAACGCGGCGAGCTGCTCGGGGTAGTCCGCGAGGCGGGTGATGCCGCAGTCGGTGTGGTGCAGGATCACCAGGTGCCCGCTCCTCGGGGGCCGACCCTGGCCAAGCCGGCCCAGCAGGGCCCATTCGCGCAGCGTCGCCGGGGTGATCCGGCCGCCGATGTTGCGCATCACGACACTCTCGCCGAGCTCGAGACCGAGGACATCACCCGGGTCGACCCGGGAGTCGACGCAGCCGAGCACCTGCAGGGTGTCGGCGGTCGGGAAGGGAAGGCCGGCGAACGCCCGCGTCGCGGCGAACGCCGCGTTGCGCCGGAGCAACTCGCCTGTGCTGATGCCCATGGCCAGCAACGGTACCCCCGCCGGAACATCCCAACCGAGATCGCTTTGACCGTCATTCGGAGTGAAGGAGGTTGACGGCGACAGACCCCCACTTCGATACAGCCCCTGGGTTCAGGGCGACGGTCCCGACGCGCCGATCACCCGGCCACGGTCGCCGACTCGTCGGAGATGAAGCGGTCGTAGCGGTCCAGCCAGTCCCCCACATCGAAGGCGGCGCGAGCGGCGTCCGTCACGATACCCGGGACCACTGCGTGCGGGACTTCAGGATCCGGGCCTCATCCCGAGTCGCCTCGCGGAAGAAGTTGCCGAAGTGGTCCTCGACGAACGTGCTCATCGACGTGGTGCTCATCTTGTAGACTTGGGGAGTACCGCTGCCGGAAGTGGCTCCCGCTGAGGGCCCGCCGATGGCTGTCGATCCAGCCGTGGGCGATGGCGACGTCGCCGGCCTCGTCAGTGGTCAGACCACTCTCGCCCTTGCGCGCCACGACCAGCCAGGCCTCCCGCTCGGTCGCGCCCGGCCCGGACAGCCAGGCGTCGAAGGCCGCGCGTCGCCGAAGACGAGGCTCACAGCATCTCCAGGTAGTGCGGGTTGTACATGATGCCGAGCAGGTTGCCGAAGGGGTCGAGCACCGTCGCGGTGACGAACCCGTGGCCTCGGTCCTGCGGCGGCTCGTGCTCCGTCGCGCCCAGCTCCAGCAGGCGCGCGACCTCGGCCTCGACGTCGTCGACGTGCCAGTACAGCACCGCGCCGACCGGGCCCGCCGGGGTGCCCGGGGCTCGGAAGCGGGCGTCGATCAGGCCGAGCTCGGCCTGGCGGTCGCCGAGGCGCCACTCGGCGTAGCCGTCGCGCAGGAAGTACGGCTCGGCGCCGAGCATCCGCGTGTACCAGGTCCGGGCGGCGGCCCAGTCGGAAGCGAAGTAGCTGACGGTCGCCATTCCTCTGAAGGTCATGCCACTTACCCTCTCCGCAGTTGCGGAACGTCTGGTTCCTAAAATCAAGAAATGTTGGTCCGGGTACTGCGCCTGCTGTCACTGCTGCAGCAGCGGCGGGAGTGGCCGGGCGGCGAACTGGCCGCGCGGCTCGAGGTCACCACCCGCACGGTGCGCAACGACGTGGAGCGGCTGCGCGAGCTCGGCTACCAGATCGACGCGACGACCGGGCCCGGCGGCGGGTACCGCCTCGCCGCCGGCGCCGCCCTGCCGCCCCTCGTGCTCGACGACGACGAGGCCGTCGCCGTGGCCGTCGGGCTGCGCGCGGCCGCGGCCGGCAGCGTCGCCGGGATCGAGGACGCCTCCCTGCAGGCGCTGACCAAGCTGGAGCGGACCCTGCCGAGGCGCCTGCGGCCGCGGGTCGACGCGCTCAAGAGCGCCACCGTCTCCGCGGCCGGCGGCGGCCCCGCGGTCGACCTCGACACGCTCACCCGCATCGCCGCCGCCGCGCACGGCCACGAGCGGCTGCGGTTCGACTACGAGTCGCATGGTGGCCAGGCCACTTTGCGCGACGTCGAGCCGCACACCCTCGTCTACACCGGGCGCCGCTGGTACCTGCTCGCCTGGGACGGCGACCGCGGCGACTGGCGCACGTTCCGCGCCGACCGGATCATCCCGCGGCCGCCCGACGGCCCGGTGCAGCGGTTCGTACCGCGGGACCCGCCCGGCGGCGACGCGGCCGCGCACGTGCTGCGGGGCGTGACCGCCGCCCCGTTCCGCCACCGCGTGCGGATCCGTTTCGCCGCGCCGGCCGCGGTGATCGCCGAGCGCAGCACGCCCACGTCCGGCCGGATCACGCCGCTCGGCGACGACGCCTGCGAGCTGGCGACGGGCACCGACTCGCTGTACGACCTCATGACGTACATCGGCAAGTTCGAGGTCCCGTTCACCGTCCTGGACCCGCCGGAGCTGCGCGACTTCCTGCGCACGCTGGCAACGCGGTATCTGCAGGCGGCCGGGGACGTACCATCGCAGGGGTGCGGGAGCTGACCTCCGACCGGCTGCGGCTGCGCGAATGGCGCGCCGACGACGCGCCGTTCGTGCTGGACATGTGCTCGCGGTGGGAGGTGCAGCGCTACATCGGCGCCGCCCCGCGCATGCTCACCGACCTCGACGACGCCCGCGCCACGATCGCCCGCTGGCGGAGCCACGACGACGGCACGCACGGCGTGTGGTCGGTGCGCCGCCGGGAGGACGACGCCCCGCTGGGCACGCTGCTGCTCATCGGCATCCTCGCGTCGGGGCCGGACCTGCCGCTGCAGCCCTCCGGCGAGACGGAGATCGGGTGGTACCTGCACCCGGACGCCTGGGGCCGCGGCTACGCGACCGAGGCGGCGGACCTGGTCCTGCGCCAGGGTTTCTTCGACGAGGTCATCGCGGTGACGTACCCGCAGAACGCCGCGTCGCGGGCCGTGTGCACGCGGCTGGGGATGCACCACCTGGGGCCGACGGACCGGTACTACAACATGACGTGCGAGCTGTTCTCCACTACGCCACCGCAGTAGGGGCGCCGGGGTCCAGGGCCGCCTCGACCGCCACCGCCTCGAGGCCGCGCAGCAGCGCCTCCACGTCGTCCGGGGCGATGACGTGGGTGTCGCAGAAGACGATCGCCTGCGTCGCGCCCGGCAGCTCGTCGACGTGCACGATCAGCGGCTCGAACGGCACGTCCTGCCGGGTCGTCCAGGTGAACGTGCCGCCCCCGGCCGCGGCGGCCACATCGGCCGGGTCGGGCACCGGCGCGCCCGCGGTCGCGGCGTCGTCGCGGCGGTCGTTGAAGTAGCACGGCAGCTGCAGCCCGGGCCGCTCCGCGCTCACGCGGTCCACGAGGGCGTCCAGGCCGGCCGGGTCGTAGTACGCGTGCTTGTACGTGCTCAGCGCCGACCGCCGCGCCCGCTCGAACGCGTCGGCGAACGTGACCCCGGCGACGTCGAGGCGGCCCAGGCCGTACTGCGCGAGCATGCACACCACCCGGTCCAGCCCCGGCCGGAAGCGGTTGTTCACCATCGGCCGCACCACGACCGGGTTCAGGCCGGTGACGCGGGCGAGCGCGATCGCGAACACGGCCAGCAGCACGGGCGCGGCCGCGATGCCGGTACGGGCCGTGACCGAGCGCAGCGCCATGCTCAGCGCGGCCGACTGGAACTCGCCGCGCCAGTGCCGCGGGGCCTGCGGGGCGCGCGACTCGGGGTACCGCCGCAGCGGCATCTCCCGCAGGATCCCGTCCCAGTGCCGCAGCGCCATCGCGTGCTGCCGCTGCCCGGACGCGGAGGCCTGCCAGCGGGCCTGCTCCAGGGGCTGCAGGTCGGGCACCGGCGTCTCGGGCCGCTTGTCGAGCTCCTCGAGCAGCACCCCGGCCCCGAAGCCATCGGTCACCAGGTGGCACATGACCACGACGAGGTGGGTGTACGCGTCGCCGTGCCGGATCGCCGCCATGCGGATCGGCCAGTCGCGCTCGAAGTCGTACGGGTCGTTCTGCAGCTTCAGCCGGATGCGCTCGGGATCGGCGGCGTCGAAGACGTCGAGGGGGACCTCGCCGGCGTCGGCCACGATCTGCACGGGCTCCTGCCCGGGGCGCAGGCGCAGCCGGGTGCGGGCGGTGGGGAAGCGGCTCATGAGGTACCGCAGCCGATCGCGGATCTCGTCGAGCGTCGTGCCCTCGGGCAGCGGGCCCCAGGCGCCGTTGGGAATCCAGGACTCCTGCCGCACCATGGCGCGCCAGATGTCCTGCTGGCCCCAGGAGAGCTCGCCCTCCCCGGCCCCGTCGCCGCCGAAATCCACCATGTACCGCTCGGTCATCCACAGGATGCTATGCAAGCATCGATCTTCGACCACATCGGTTCGGCGACCGATGTTCTTCCTGTGCATGCGGAGGCCGTACATGCCATTCACGGGGGCCCGGCGACGGGAGCTGCGCCGCCTGGCCCGCCGGGGCCTGGCCCACCCCGACCCGCAGCTGCGGCGCCCGGCGGTGGCGTGGGCCCGCCGCCGGCGCGTGAGCGCGCTCGCGGTCGGGCTGGAAGCGCTCGGGGTGGCGGCCCTCGCCGCGGGCGCGTTCTACGGGTCGGCGGTCCTCGTCGCGCTGGTCCGGCAGTACACCTGCAACGACGGGCTCAACCAGCTCTTCAGCTGGTTCCACCCGCGGTGACACGGCCCGGCGGCGGGCCCCTCGTGAGGGCCCGCCGCCGGTCTCGGCCCGGTCAGCCGTTCGAGGTGTACAGCTGCCGGATCTCGTCCGCGCTCAGTGCACGGTCGTACAGGTGGACCTGGTCGACGGTGCCGTCGAGGTAGTCCACCGGGTTGCCGCCGTACTTGCCGCGGCCGATCACCGTGTTGCCGGTCGGGGCGGCCTGGGGCAGGCAGGCGCTCGCGGTGCCGGCCAGCTCGCCGTCGACGTACAGCCGCAGCTCGCCCTTCACCGTGTCCCGCACGCCGACCAGGTGGTACCACTGGCCCACGTTCGGCTTGACCGGGGCCAGGGCCCGCACGCCGGCGAAGCTCATCGCGAAGCGCTGGTCGGCGCCGGAGTACTGCAGGTAGAAGTCGCTGTTCGACGGCCCGTCCTGGCTGACGACCGTCTGGAACGCGCCGTCGGCCTTGTCGAGCTTGACCCACGCCGCCGCGGAGTAGTCCGAGGCGGTGTTCAGCAGCGGCTTGCCCGCGTCCAGGTACTGCGTCGAGCCGTCCAGCGACACCCCGTTGCCGTTGTGCGCCTCCACGAACGCGGCCCCGCCGACGAGGTTCGCGTCGTTGTCGCCGGCCGCGTCGGCCGCGACCGTGCCGTCGGTCTCGTCCAGCGGGTAGAACACGACGCCGGTGAGCCCGGGGGTGCCCGGCGGCGGCTGCGGGACGTTGGCGGCCGAGCCGTCGGCCTCCTTGATGATCTTCTGGTTGATCGCCTTGACCTGCTTGAGGTCCATCTTGGTGACCTGGCGGTCGTAGGTGAAGAAGCCGTTGAGCTCGGCCTCGACGTCGGTGATCTGCGTGTAGATCGAGCCGCTGATCCCGCACGACCTGGCCGAGGTGATGACCGCCTGCTGGTTCTCGACGTACTTGCGGGTCAGCGTGGCCGAGTCCGGCTCCATCTCGTACGCCTGGCCGTCGCCGAACCACATGTGGTTGGACGTCTTGAGGCCGAAGCCGCCGTGCTCACCGTCGATCGCCACCCGGTTGCCCGACGGCGACGGCGAGGCCGGCCCGAGGTACTGATGGAAGTCGATCACGTCGCCCCGGCCCGAGTCGCCGTGCGAGTTGCAGCAGTTCACGCCGCTGTGCGCGTCGACGAGCCGGGTCGGGTCCTGGGCCTTGACGTCGTCGGCGATCCGGCCGGTGGCGGCGCGGTCCCACTCGCCCCAGCCCTCGTTGAACGGCACCCACGCCACGACCGACGTGAACGAGCTGTGCTCGCGCACCATCTCGTGCAGCTCCGACTCGAACTGCCCGCGCCAGGCCTCCGGGATCGGCCCGGTGTTCGCGGCCGGCATGTCCTGCCAGATCATGAGGCCGAGCTTGTCCGCCCAGTAATACCAGCGGTCGGGCTCCACCTTGATGTGCTTGCGCACGGCGTTGAAGCCCATCGCCTTGTCCTGCTCGAGGTCCCACTTCAGCGCGGCGTCGGTCGGCGCGGTGTACAGCCCGTCCGGCCAGAAGCCCTGATCCAGGTTCGCCAGGTTGAACAGGATCTTGCCGTTGAGCGTGATGCGCAGCTTGCCGTCGGCGCCCGGGGCCGTCCCGATCTGGCGCATGCCGAAATAGGAGCCGACGGTGTCGACGGTCCGGTTGCCGTCGACCAGGCTGACCTGCAGGTCGTAGAGGAACGGGTTGTCGGGCGACCAGAGCTTCGGATTCGGTACCGGCAGCCGCAGCTCGGCCCCGGGCGCGCCCGTCACCGTGCCGACCACCTTGTTGCCGTTCTTGGCGACGGCCTTCACCCTGAGGCCGGCCCCGCCCGCGACGGTCGCGGTCAGCTTGAGCGCGCCGCCGGCCACGTCCGGCGTGGTGGCCAGGCCACTGATCGAGGCCGCGGGAACGGGCTCCATCCAGACCGTGCGCCAGATGCCGGAGCTGCCCTGGTAGAAGATCCCGTGGTCGGAGGTGCGCCGCTGCTTGCCGATGGGCTGGCCGGTGGCGTCCGTGAGGTCCTCGGCCCACACGATGAGCTCCTGCGGCCCGGTGGCGGTGAGCGCGTCGGTGACGTCGGCGTCGAAGCCGTCGTACCCGCCGCGGTGCGTGGCCACCTGGGTGCCGTTGACGTACACCTTCGCGTCGTAGTCGACGGCCCCGAAGTGCAGCTGGAGCCGCTGCCCGGCCCAGCCCTCGGGGACGGTGAAGGTCCGGCGGTACCACATCCGGTCCTCGTGCCGCTGGATGCCCGACAGCGCGGACTCGATCGGGTACGGCACCAGCACCCGCTCACCGAGGCTCTGCCCGGTGGGGACGGCCTGGTTCACGTCGGCGCGCGCGAACTCCCACACGCCGTTGAGGTTCTGCCACTTGTCCCGGGTCAGCTGCGGCCGCGGGTACTCGGGCAGCGCGTTGTCCGGGCCGACCTTGCCGGTCCACTTGGTCGCGAGCGGCGGGATGCCCACGTGCCAGGCGGGCGAGGTGTCCGGCGGCGGCGCGGCGCCGGCCCCGGCCGGGACGGCGAGCACGACCGCGAGCGCGGCGGCGCCGGCGGCCATGAATTGGCCAAGTCGTCTGTCCAGTCTTCGCATGACGGAGTGCCCCTTCGGCGGTGGCGGAGCGGGTGAAGAGTGCACTCATCTGAACAAATATGCTCAGCAACCGTCAAGAGACGCCGACAAGTACGTGCCAATCGAACACATTCGCACAAGCCGGTGGACGGTACCCTGGCGCGATGTCGGAGCATGACATCGAAGACCTGGTGCACGAGTCGATCCTGCTGCTGGACCGGCAGCGCCCGGCCGACGACCCGCGGCTGCGCGACCGGTGCACGACCCTGTACGCGTTCCAGCGCGGCCACGACTGCTCGCACACCATGGGACGGGTCGAGGACATCCTGCTGCGGTGCGGGCACACATACCGCTTCCCCCTGGCCGAGCTCCCCCAGCACGCCGGCGTCCCGAAGCTCGGCGACGAGACCGACGACGAGCTGCAGGACGGCTACACCCGCGGGCCCTGGCTGTACTGCGAGGCCGGCACCCGGATGTGGCGGGCCATGGTCCGCGAGGGCCGCCTGCGCGGGGCCGACGCGAACCCCCCGCGCCCGGCCCCGCTCGTCGAGGTCGTCGCGGCCGTGGCCGAGGCCGCCGAGCGCGACGGCGAGGTCGGGCTCATCGCGTTCTGGTGGGGTCTCGGCCATCGCACGGTCGTCGGCGGCACCCCGTTCGCGCCCGAGGACCTCGCGGAGATCCCGGCGGTCATGCGCCTGCGAGAGGCGGTCCGGCGCACGGAGGCCTGGTCGTACGAGCTGCCGGACGGTTTCCGCCCCACGGACGACGAGCTCGAAACGCTCGACGACGAGCTGGAATCCTGGTGGTACCGTATCGCCGCCTGACCCCAACTACGGCGCGGAAGCGGGCGTGCGGTGGCCTCGATCGGTTTGTTCCAGCTCGTGCTGATGCTGCTCGTCCTGCTCCTGATCCTGGTGCCGATCCTGGTGGTGCGGCGCCGCGCCAAGGCCCGGCGCGCGAGTCCGGCGAGGCCGTCGCCGCCGCGGCCCTCGTTCCCCCCGGCCGCGCCGGCCTCCGCCGCGCCGGTCGCCGCGACGCCGGTCTCGCCCGCGCCTTACTCCGGGCCGGCGACGCCCATCTCCGGGCCGGCGACGCCCATCTCCGCCCCACCGGTGGCCGCGCCGGTGTCACCCGCGGCCGTGCGTTTCCCCGATCCGGCGATGCCCGCCGGCCGCGGCGCGCATCTCGGCATCGACTTCGGGACCTCGAACACCGTCGCCGTCCTGCGCACCGCCGACGGCCGGCACCTTCCCCTGCTGTTCGACGGCTCCCCGGTGCTGCCCTCCGCGGTCTTCGCCGCCGACGACGGCCGCCTCGCCGTCGGGCGCGACGCGCTGCACCTCGCCCGCACCGCCCCCGAGCGGCTCGAGCCGGCGCCGAAGCGCTGCATCGACGACGGCCACCTGCTGCTCGGCGGCGACGAGCACGCCGTGCCCGCCGTGATCGGCGCCGTCCTGGCCCGCGTGCTCACCGAGGCGCGCCGCACGCTCGACGGCGCGACCCCCGCGGTGACCGTCACGCACCCGGCGGCGTGGGGCCCGGCCCGGCGCGAGACGCTGCTGGCCGCCGCCGAACGCGCCGGGGTCGCGGCCGCCGAGCTGCTGCCGGAGCCCGTCGCCGCGGCCCGGTTCCTGACCCGGCTGCACGGCACGGTGGTGGCGCCCGGCGGCGCGATCGCGGTGTACGACTTCGGCGCCGGCACCTTCGACGCGACCGTGCTCGTCCACCGCGGCGGGCGCTTCGACGTCGCCGCGACCGAGGGCCTCGGCGACACCGGCGGCCGCGACATCGACGCGGCGCTGCTGGATGAGGTCGCCCGCGTGTACGCCGCTCGCGACGCCGCGACCTGGCAGCGCCTCGAGCGCCCGGCGACCGCCGCCGACCGCCGCGCCCGCTGGACATTGCTCGACGACGTGCGCAACGCGAAGGAAATGCTCTCGCGCGCCTCCTCCACGCTGCTGTACGTCCCGCTCTTCGACGACGAACTGCTGCTCGCCCGCGAGCAGCTCGAGGCCGTGGCCGCCCCGATCGTCGAGCGCACGGTGGCCGCAACCAAGTCGGCGCTGTGGACGGCCGGGCCCGCCGCGAGTACCGTCGCCGCGGTGTTCCTGGTCGGCGGAGCGAGCCGGCTGCCTCTGGCCACGACCGCCCTGCACCGCGCGATCGGCGTCACCCCGACCACGCTGGAGCGGCCCGAGACCGTCGTCGCCGAGGGCGCCGCGGCCTGAGCGGGAACGCCGGGGTCCAGCCGGCCGGGGTGCAACACAGCGCTACCCGCTGAACCGCCCGGCGGTCGCGCCCTCGAGCCGACCGGCCGGGAGCCGCCGCCCGCAGATCGCCAGCAGCAGGTCCTGCGCCGCGCCCCGCACGGGCTCGCCGGTGCCGTGCCGCCAGTCGAGATCGGTGGCCTCCAGCCGAAGCCCCTGCAGGTCCACGCCGAAGAACGCGATGTTGCGCGGCTGCAGGCCGCCGAGCACCAGCGCGATCCGGTCGAGCGGCACCCGCCGGCCCAGGCCGAGCCCGGCGGTGATGTCCAGGCCGTGGATGACCTCGTGCGACAGCGCGCCGACCGGCCCGCCGCCGGGCGGGGTCCACGGGTTCCCGGCGTTGTCGCGCACCGCCGCCAGCAGCTCGCCGGCGCTCATCCGGGCCGCGTCGCGCCGGGCGGTGCGGTCGGCCATGCGGTTGAAGCTCCCGCCCGCCCGGGCCAGTTCGAGCAGCGTGCGCGGCACCGAGGTACGGAACGGCTGGGTGGTATGCGCGACCACCTCCCGCACCCGCCAGCCCGCGCACAGCGTCGGCGCGTCCCACTGCTGCGAGGTCAGCCCGGCCAGCACCTCGGCGAGGTCGGCGCGCTCCCCCGCGGTCGCCGCCCGGATGTCGTCCTCGGTCACGTACAGCTCCTTCCGTCGGGATGTCCCGGTGGAGATACGGGCCGGGCGCGGCAGACTCATCGGGTGGTGCTTGACGAATTTCGGGTGGAGCTGACGGGGTACTGCTACCGCATGCTCGGCTCCGGCTTCGAGGCCGAGGACGCCGTGCAGGAGACCCTCGTGCGGGCGTGGCGCGCGGCCGACCGCTACGACGAGCGGCGCGGGTCCGTGCGCACGTGGCTGTACCGCATCGCCACGAACGTCTGTGTCGACATGCTGCGCAGCGCCCAGCGCCGCGCCCTCGCGATGGACCTCACCGCGCCGGCGCGCGCCGGCGACGCCCTCGGCCCGGCGCTGGCCGACGGGGTGTGGGTACACCCGATCCCCGACGCCCGCGCCCTGCCGGAGGACCTCGTCGTGCGGCGCGAGACGATCCGGCTGGCGTTCGTGGCGGCGCTGCAGCACCTGCCGCCCCGCCAGCGCGCCGTGCTCATCCTGCGCGACGTGCTGTGCTGGAGCGCCGAGGAGGTCGCCGGGCTGCTGGAGTCGAGCACGGCGTCGGTGAACAGCGCCCTGCAGCGGGCCCGGGCGACCCTGCGCGCGCACGCCCCCGCACCCGGCGACCCGTGGCGGCCGTCCGACACGGCCCAGCGCGAGCTGCTCGACCGGTACTGCACCGCCTTCGAGCGCCACGACATCGACGCGCTCGTCGCCCTGCTGCACGAGGACGCGACCATGTCGATGCCCCCGTTCGCGTGGTGGCTGCGCGGCCGCGCCGACATCCGCCGCGCCCTGCTGGACCCGGAGGCCGCGTGCGCGGGCGCGCGCCTGGTGCCGGTTCGCGCGAACGGCTCCCCCGCGTTCTGGCAGACCCGCCCGGGCCCGGACGGCACCCACACCCTGTTCGCGCTGGTCATCCTGGACGTGGTGGACGACGCGATCGCGGGCATCGTCACCTACCTGGACGCGCCCCGCCTGCGCCCCCTGTTTCCGTGACGACCTCGACGTCAAGCTCCGGCCACCCGGCGCGGATCAGCGCCGCCAGCTGCGGCAGCGGCCCCGGCGCCGACTTGAACGTGACCGTCGTGCCCGTGCTCCCGTCCCCGGGCACGGCGAGCAGCTCGCCGGCCGGGATCCCGAAGTGGTACCGCTGACTCCACGCCCCCTCCCGGCGCCGGTTGGTGTGCACGAGCCACTCGCTGAGCGCCGCGACGACGGAGATCCCCCGGCGCGGATGCCCGTCCGGGAGCCGCTGCGCCTCGGGGTGGTCGAAGAACCGCAGGTCCGGCGTGCCCATGACGGGCTTGCGAACGGCCCGCCCACGCTCGTCGACCCGCGTGTCGGTGCCCCGCCCGTCGTCCACAATGGACACCGACCCGTCGCGGTGCCGGGTGACCCGGCACCATCCGGCCTCATCCGCGGCGTAGGCGACGACCTCGAGGACGAGGTGCACCAACCCTCCGGGCGCGTACTCCTCCGGCCGCGCCCGGACGGCCGCGAGGTGCCCGGCGTCGACGTCGCGCTCCCAGGCGTGCGTCACACGGCCGCCCGCACGGCGAGGGCCGCGGGCGGCATCAGCACCACGCCCGCAACGCCGCGGCCGCCCAGTCCAGCGCCGTCGAGGTCGGGGCCCGCGCTGCGCCGCTTCGGGTTCGGCTCGAACCGGGTCGGGTCCAGGCGCGCGCCGCGTTCGGCGTCGCGGCCGGTCTGCAGGCCGCCGGCGTCGTCGGCGAGGATCGCGGAGGGCAGTAGCGGGGAGGCGTCGAACAGCAGCGGTTCGTACCGCTCCCCGCCCAGGTGCAGCACCGCTACGGTGTGCGAGCTGCCGAAGTCGATGCCCAGCCGGGCGCCGCGACCCACCATGGTAGTCGACGGTAGAGGGACGGCGGCCGGACTCGGATCGCCCGATCGGTCACGAGACCCCGGACGACGCCACGACAACCGGCCGGGCCGCGGTATCGGCGTCGGCATCGGCATCGGCATCGGCATCGGACTCTGCTTCGCCACGATCCCCGCCGTTGCCCTCGGCGACGCGAAACCCGACGAAGCCGGCAGCGCCGGCGGCTCGCTCAGCTCCATCCAGCAGCTCGCCTCGGCCGCGGTCACCTCGATCTTCTTCCACGCCGCCGCCTCCGGACTGGCCCATGCGATGAAGGTCAGTCTCATCGTCGTCCTGGCCGTCACCGTCCTGAGCCTCCCGATCGTCGCCCTGATGCCCCGCACGGCACCGCCAGAACCCCGGCAGTGAGCAACCGGCCGGCGTGGACGAGCGTGTCAATGCAGGCCTTGAACTAAGTCGCATATTGACGCCGGCCCGCGCGACGAATAGCCTCCGATGGATCTGTTAAGTAACCTCACAAATCCGCCTGGGGAGGTAAGCAGATGCGCAGACTCAGGTCGTTGGCGTCCGCCGCGCTGATGGCGACGATCGCCGCGACCGGCCTGATCGTGGTGGCGTCACCCGGCGCCGCGCAGGCCGCGGTCGTGTGGAACGAGGACTTCAGCGGGGCGTCCGGGCAGGGCGTCGACGGGTCGAAGTGGAACTTCGACACCGGCGGCGGCGGCTTCGGCAACTCCGAGCTGGAGTACTACAACAGCGGCACCAGCAACGTGTACCAGGACGGCCAGGGGCACCTGGTGATCGAGGCCCGGCGCGAGAGCGGCGGGCACAGCTGCTGGTACGGCACGTGCCAGTGGACGTCCGGGCGCATCCAGACCGCGGGGAAGTTCACCCAGCAGTACGGTCGCATCGAGGCCCGGATCCAGGTGCCGAAGGGCAACGGGCTGTGGCCCGCGTTCTGGATGCTCGGCGGCAGCAACTGGCCGGGCGACGGCGAGATCGACATCATGGAGAACGTCGGCCGGGACCCGAACACGGTCTACGGCACGATCCACGGCCCCGGGTACTCCGGCGGCAACGCGGTCGGCGGCACGCGCAACATCGGCCAGCCGCTCGGCAACGCGTACCACACGTTCGCCGTCGACTGGTCGCCGAACCTGATCGTCTGGACGATCGACGGCTCGGAGTACTTCCGGGCCACCCCGGCCAGCACCCGCGGCAACCCGTGGGTGTACGACCACCCGTTCTTCATCATCCTCAATCTGGCCGTCGGCGGGAGTTTCCCCGGCAGCCCGGACGGCAGCACCCCGTCGGTGAACCGCATGCTCGTCGACTACGTGCACGTGAGCACCACGGGCACCCCGCCGGCGGGCGGCACCAGCGCGCTGCGCGGCAACGAGAGCGGCCGCTGCATCGACATCCCGTCGGCGAACCCGGTGGACGGGGCGCGGCTGCAGGTGTGGGACTGCAACGGCACCGGCGCCCAGCAGTGGACGATCGGCTCGGACGGCACCGTCCGGGCGCTGGGCAAGTGCATGGACGCGGCCGCCGCCGGCACCGCGAACGGCACGGCGGTCCAGCTGTACACGTGCAACGGTACCGCCGCCCAGCGCTTCACCCTGTCCGCCGCGGGCGACCTGGTGAACGTCAACGCGAACAAGTGCGTCGACGTCGCCGGGCACGGCACCGCCAACGGCTCGCAGCTGCAGCTGTGGGACTGCACCGGCGGGGCCAACCAGAAGTGGACCCGCGTCTGAAATTCCCGTTGTACAGGGCCCCGGCCGCAACCGGGGCCCTGTACAAAGGCTCTATGACGACGCTCGATGCACTCGAGGGCCTGCACGGGGCCGTGGCGGTCCGCGACGGCGAGACGCTGCTGGAGCACTACGGGTCCGGCCCCGACACCCGGTGGGCGCAGGCCCTCGGCGACATCGACTTCGGGCCAGAGACCCTGCACGACATCCGGTCGGTCACCAAGAGCGTGACGGCGCTGCTGTACGGCATCGCGCTGGGCGAGGGCAAGGTGCCCGCCCCGTCCGAGCCACTGCTGCGGTACTTCCCGCAGTACCCGGACCTCGCCGCCGACCCCGAGCGCGCCCGGCTCACCGTCGAGCACGCCCTCACCATGTCCCTCGGCCTCGAGTGGCGCGAGGACGTGCCCTACACGACCGTGGACAACTCCGAGGTCGCGATGGAGTTCGCGCCCGACCGGTACCGCTACATCCTCGAGCGCCCCGTCACCGCGCCGCCCGGCGCCGCCTGGTCCTACTGCGGTGGCGCGACGGCGCTGCTCGGCCACCTGATCGCCGAGGGCACCGGCACGGCCCTGCCCGAGTACGCGCGCACGAGGCTCTTCGAGCCGCTCGGCGTCGAGCACTTCGAGTGGATCATCGGCCGCGACGGCGTCCCGTCGGCCGCGTCGGGCCTGCGCCTGACCCCGCGCGCCCTGGCCCGCGTCGGCGAGCTGCTGCTCGACGCCGGCGCCGGCATCGTCCCTGAGCCGTGGGTGCACGAGGTGATGCGGCCGCGCCTGCGGACCGACTGGGGCCACGACTACGGCTACCAGTGGTACCTGGGCGAGTTCGACGGTCACCGCGAGTGGGCCGCCATGGGCAACGGCGGCCAGCGCCTCTACGTCCTGCCGGACCTGCGCCTGGTCGTCGCCGTGACGGCCGGCAACTACGACGGCGACGAGCAGTGGAAGACCCCCGACGCCGTGCTGCGGGAGTTCGTGCTGCCGAAACTGGCCTGACCGGACCGTCCATTTTCGCCCGTCCCGTTCGTCGTATTTCGTAGGAGCACGACTTCGCAGGAGGAGGGGAACGATGACGCTGCCCGAGATCGTCTCGCGGGAGGAGTGGCTCGCCGCGCGGCAGGCGCTGCTCGAGCGCGAGAAGGAGGCCCGGCGGGAGCAGGACCGCATCAACGCCGAGCGGCGGCGGCTGCCGATGGTCCGCATCGACAAGCCGTACCGGTTCCACGGCGCGGACGGCCCGGCCGGGCTCGCCGACCTGTTCGCGGGGCGGCCGCAGCTGATCGTGCAGCACGTCATGTTCGACCCGGACTGGGACGCGGCCTGCCCGAGCTGCACGGCGGGCATCGACGAGATGGCCCCCGCGCTCCTCGAGCACCTCGCCGCCCGCGCCACCACCTTCGTGCTGGTGTCGCGGGCGCCGTACGAGAAGCTCGCCGCCTACGCCGCGGCGCGGGGCTGGGAGATCCCGTGGTACTCGTCCCACGGCGACGACTTCAACTTCGACTTCGACGTGTCCTTCGACGAGTCGGTGAAGCCGCCGGTGTACAACTACCGGGCGCTGCCCGTGATCCCCTCCCCGGAGCTGCCCGGGTTCAGCTGCTTCCTGGCCGACGGGGACGCGGTCTTCCACACCTACTCGACGTTCGCCCGCGGCACCGACTTCGGCGGCGCCTACGCGCTGCTGGACCTGACGGCGCTCGGGCGGCAGGAGGAGTGGGAGGAGCCCAAGGGCCGCGCCGAGCACGCGCGGGCCGCGGTGCCCGACTTCGCGGTGTGAGGTCACCCCACCGCGCGGAGGGGCCAGGTCGACGGGTCGTCGAGGTTCGCGCTCGGGGTCAGGCGCAGGGTGTACCAGGTCGCCTCCGCGGGCGTGAACCAGGTCGCGTGCGACTCGAAGTCGGTCAGGTAGAGCTCGTAGCCACCGAAGTCGGGGATCCACAGGCCGTCGCCGAACTGGCCGGCCTCGGCGCGCCACTGGGCGGGGCGGCCGGCGATGGTGCGGTCGGCGGCGAAGGAGCTCGTCTCCGTCCTGGGCCGGCCGTCGGCCCAGATGAGGATGATCTTACCGTCGGCGCGCTCGACCGTCAGGCCCGAGTACACCCACACGTTCTTCGGTCCGGGGCCGCCGCGGCGGATCGCGGTCTGGCACTCCGACCAGTGCGCGCCCTCGGGCAGCTCGGCGAGGCGCAGCGGCATCACGCAGCGCTGCACCGCGTCGAGCCGCACCGCCCGGGCGACCTCGGGCAGCAGGTCGCGGTCGTCCCAGTCCAGCGCCGACAGGCCGTCGACGCCGCCGAGCCGCCACTGCACCGCCCGGGTCGAGCCGGCGTTGGCGAACACCCAGCCCTTGACCGTGTCGGGGTCGCTGCCCAGCTTGATGGCGACGACCGGCCGGAAGTCCGCGTCCATGCCGGTGAACTGCTCGTAGCCCTCGCCCGACACCCACTCGGTCATCGCGATCCGGCTCGCGAGGTTGCCCGGCAGCTTGGCCAGGTCGACGTCGAAGTGCAGCAGGGCGCGGTCGCTGCCGATGCCGCCGGGCGGCGCCGCGGTCTCGGCGGGCAGGGTCGTGCGGCCGGGCGCCGGGGCGGTCTGCCCCGACACCGCGATCGCGGCGATGGCGACAATGCAAACGGCGGCGGCGGTACCGGTGAGCCGGCGTCGGCGCCGGACAGTCCGCGCGCGGCGGGCGGCCCGCTCACCGAGATCGGCGGCCGCCCGGGTGTGCGCGGCCCGCTCGGCCAGCGTCGCCCTGACCCGGCTCTCGAGGTCCGTCATCGGTGTCGCTCCCCTCGTAGTCGTCGCGCAGGCGGCCGAGCGCGCGCATCGCATGTGTGCGCACCGTGACCGCGCTGCAGTCGAGAATCCGCGCGATCGTGGCGTCGTCGAGGTCCTCGTAGTACCGCAGCACGACCACGGCCCGCTGCTGTTGTGGCAGCGCGCGAATGAGCCGCCACAGCGCGTCGCGCTCGGCCGCCTCCGCGTCGAGCTCGCCCGGCACCGCCACCTCTTCGCTCACCGTGACCACGAGCTCACGGTTGCGCCGGCGGCGCCACCACGAGCGCGAGCCGTTGAGCACGAGCCGGCGCAGGTAGACGTCCGGGTCGTCGCCGCGGCGGATGTGGGCCCAGCGCAGGTACGCCTTGGTCAGCGCCTCCTGCACCAGGTCCTCGGCGCGGTGCTCGTCGCCGGTCAGCAGCGCCGCGAAGCGCACGAGCGCCTGCCCCCGGGCCGCGACGTACTCCTCGAACGTCACACCAGACAGAGTCCCCGCCGGGGCCGCCGCGTTGACCGCCGATCGGGCAAACTTTGGCGCGTGGAGCACGTGACGTACCCGAAGATCCCCGCCGTGCTGGCCGGCGCGTCCTCGGCCGGGCCCTGGATCGCCACCGAGAAGATCCACGGCGCGCAGCTGACCATCGCGTACGACGGCGCCGCCCTGCGGGTCGGCAAGCGCAAGGCGTGGCTGCGCGACGACGAGCCCTTCTTCGGCTGGCAGCTGCTGCGCGCCACCCTCGAACGGACCGCCCGCGCCGCGCTCGGGCGCGGGGGCGCGTCGGTGCGCCTCTACGGCGAGCTCTACGGCGGGCATTACCCCGGTGCCGCGGCGGTGCCCGGGGCGAGCCCGGTGCAGACCGGCGTCTGGTACGCCCCCGGCATCCGGTTCGCACTGTTCGACGTGCTCACCGACGACGGGCCGGTGTGGCTGTACGCCGACGTCGCCGCGGTCGCCGCCGAGGGGGGCGCGGACGTCGTGCCGCTGCTCGCCCGGGGCACCAGGTCCACTGTGGACGCCGTGCCGATCCGATTCCCGACCCGGGTGCCGGCACTGCTCGGCCTGCCGCCGCTGGACGGCAACCTCGCCGAGGGGGTCGTGCTGCGCCCCGACGCCCGCCGGCCGCTGGCGTCCCGGCCGGCCCTCAAGCGGAAGATCCCCGAGTTCGACGAGGCGCGCTTCGGCGAGGCCCGGCCGTGGGACCCGCACCTGTCCCCCGCGGCCGCCGGCCCCCTCGCGGCGACGCTCGTCAACCCGGCGCGGGTGGCGAGCGCCCGCTCCAAGGTGGGCCCGGACGACGCCGCGGCGCTGGAGGAGGAGCTGGTCCTGGACGTGCTCGTCGACCTGGTGGACGCGTTCCCGGCACTGCCGGCCCGCGACGACCTGGAGGCCGTCGTGCGGGCCGCGGTGGTGGCACGTTTCCGGGATTCGACGGCCGGCGAAGCTCCGTAACGTATTCCTCAACAGCGACAACGACATCCCAGGGGGATACCGATGAGCGACATCGACACCTACGACGGCGGGCACGACGGCGGCGACGTGGACTACGGCCACTACGAGGCCGGCCAGGAGCACGGCGCCCTGGACCAGCTGCACCAGGCCCACGGCTCGGAGCACGACGCGCACAGCCAGTTCGGCGTGTACGAGAACGACCACCACGCGGCGGAGGCCACGAACTTCGCGCAGGGCCACCACCAGGAGTTCGACCAGCCGGGCGTCGTGCACGCCGAGTCGGACGACTACACCAACTACAACCACAACGCGTCCGAGGACGACCACGTCTTCGCCGCCGAGGGCTCCCAGGACTCGCACCAGGCCGAGTTCGGCGAGCTCGACGCCCTGTCGCAGCGCTTCGACGCCGCGTTCGCCGAGGGCACCCAGTACCACGGCGGCGAGGGTCAGTACGGCGTCGCGGCCAACTGATCGCCTCCCCCTGGCTCAAGGCCGGTCACCCTCGGGTGACCGGCCTTCGCCGTGTTTCAAGCAGGGACGTGCAACAGGTCCCCGCCGCGCGACCGGGCGGCCACGAGCACGGCCAGGATCACCAGGTCGGCCAGGCCGAGGATGACGCCGAGCGCGGCGAACCCGCGCCCGCGCCGCCCGTTCGCCGGCCGCCGTAGCGCCCACAGCCCGAGCACGACCGCGAACGGCCCGAATACGACGTTGAAGAAGAACAGGCCCGCCACCCCGAGCACCAGCGACGCCACGATGCGGTCATCGGGCCGGCGCCGCGTCACGGCCGGTTCCGCCATGGTGTGCCCCCTCACCGGTCACGCAGCCGGCGCAGCGGCCACCGCCGGGCGACCAGCAGTACGGCGCCCGCGAGCGCGACGCCCAGCAGCATGAGCAGCGGCTGCCCGGTCAGCGCGGCCGGCCCGACGACGAGCAGCGCGACGAGCACCGCCCCAACGAGCAAGGCCATCGGTCACCCCTTTCAGTGGACAGTTGTTCACTCAGTTGTACACGATTTCGGTGCACGGGTGTTTACTGAGTGATGTGCCCCATACCCGGCAGGAGCAGAAGGCCCAGACCCGCCAGTCGCTGCTCGACACCGCCCTGCGCCTGCTCGAGCACCGCAGCCTCGACAGCCTCGGCCTGCGCGAGATCACCCGCGAGGTCGGCATCGTGCCCACCGCCTTCTACCGCCACTTCCCCGACGTGCCGAGCCTGGGCGTGGCGCTGGTCGAACAGTGCCTGGGCGGCCTGCGCACGGCCGTACGCTCCGTTCGCGACGGCATCGCCGACAGCGACGCGGTGATCGGCCGCTCCCTGTCGGTGCTTGTCGCGCAGCTGCACGAGCGCCGGGAACAGTTCCGGTTCATCGCCCGCGAGCGGTACGGCGGCGTCGCCGACGTCCGCCGTGCGATCCGCGAGCAGCTCGACCTGTCGGCGGCGGAGCTGGCCACCGACCTGCTGACCCGGCGCCTGCCCCACGCGGCCGCGCTGGAGCGCTGGGACGCCCAGGACCTGCGGATGCTGGCGGGCCTGCTCGTCGACCACATGGTGCAGACGGCCGCGGCGCTGCTCGAGCTGCCCCCGTCCGACGCGGCCGCCGAGGCGGACGTGCTGGACCTGGCCGGGCGGCAGCTGCGCCTCATCGCCCTGGGCAGCCGCCACTGGGCGACCGGGTCCGCGCCCGGACGGTAGGGTCGCGGCGTGGGCTGGCGCGACGCCCTGGACTGGCGGCCGCTGCCGCCCGATGCCTGACCGGATTTTTTCCGGGCGCGGTAAATGGATCGCGTACTTCAGCGTCTTCGCCGTGCCCAAGGGCGAGGGTTACGCCAAGGCCGCCCAGTTCCTGGTACCCAAGGACGCCCAGATGAACTGCCGGACCATCGCCTGACCCGGGCCGCACGGCCGGGGCCCGGACCACGACCCCGTGGTTCGGGCTCCGGCCGTTTCAGTCGAGCTTGCGCCGGGGCGTTTCCCAGCGCATGACGAGCTCGGTGCGGCCGGTCGCGGTACGGCGGGCGGACCACGAGGCCTTGGGCGTGCGGGCGTTGCTTTCGGTCGTCATGACGGCTCCTCTCACTACGTTCTGACCATCGGTTGGTCAGCTGAAGTCATCATGCCGTTAACCTCCGGTTCAACTCCTTCGCCTAGTTGACACAGCGCCCGTGAGCCCACCCACACGCGGACGGCGCAGACTGGTGCCCGATGAGCTTCAGCGCGTTCGCCAACCACGTCCGCAACCCCGCGCACCCGCACCGGCGGCGCGTGTCGGCCCTTCGCTCCTGCGTCCAGCTGTACCGGCCGATCGGCTTCGAGGCCGGCCTGAGCTACCTGCGCGAGGTCGCCGGCCAGTACGACGCCGACGAGGCGGCCCTGCTGCGCGCGCTCGACGCCCTGGCCGCCAGCCGCCGGGGATGGCACGAGCACCAGCGCCGCTACGACGCCGAGCGGCGGGCGGCCAAGCTCCTCGGCGGGCGCCGCCCGCGCCGGTCCGTGCCGAACCCGTACCTCGGCCCGGCGGTCTGGTACGGCGCCGCCCGCCCGGCCGCCCGGCACGCCGTGGCCTTCTGGCAGCGCCGCCGCCTGCCCGCCCTCGTGGCGACCCACGACCCGCTCGCGGCCCGGCTGGGCGTCCTCGCGGAGACCTGCCGGGTCAGCGGCGGCGAACTGTCCTCGTCGGCCCGCGACGGCCTCACCGCGACGGCGGACGCGCTGCGGGCACGCCTCGGATCCGGGCTCTACGCCGACGACGTGGTCGCGTACTTCCGGACCCGGGACCTGCTGTCCCTGGTACACCTGCTGCGCACGGCAACTCAGGAGTAGGCGAAGAACCGCGTGTGGTCCAGCATGTCCCGCGGCGTCACGTCGTTGCAGGGCGGCATCGGCTCGTCCAGCGCGACGACGTTGCGCGTCCGGGCCGCCGGCAGGTAACCGGCGGCGGGGTGGGCCGCCCGCCACCGCGCCCACAGGCTGTCGACGAAGCAGTGGTGAGCCAGTGGAATGCCGGTTCTATCCACGCCCCCTCAACGA
Source organism: Dactylosporangium sp. McL0621 (assembly GCF_049995355.1). Lineage (NCBI taxonomy): Bacteria > Bacillati > Actinomycetota > Actinomycetes > Micromonosporales > Micromonosporaceae > Dactylosporangium > Dactylosporangium sp. McL0621. Next base: position 4,191,511 of record NZ_CP188259.1, on the reverse strand, counting down.
TCGTGCGCCCGATCCGGGTGTCTACGCTGCGCCCATGCGCACGAGCCGCCGTTGTGTGAAATGCCAGTGCCCGCGCCTGTGGCACATCGACCCGGTCATGATCCCCGACAACGACGGCAGCAACCTGGTCGCGCTCCTGCCGGGCGTGGCCCGCCTGGCCTCGGGCGCGGCCACGGGCGGCGAACTGCGCCAACGCATCGAGGCGGGCCGCTTCGAGGCGTGGGTCTGCACCGCCTGCGGATACACCGAGTGGTACGCCCACGAGGTAAACGAAACCCTGGCGCGGCTCGCGCGCAACCCCCGCTCGGGCGTGCGCCACCACGACGCCGACGCGCCGCCGGCCTGAGCCTCAGGCGAGGGCCTCGGCGATCATCCGGTGGCCCTGCGCCTCGAACCCCTCGTCGCCGACCTGGTACGCCCAGCACGCGGTCCCGATCGCCTCCCGCACCCGGTTGCGATGCCACGCCCCGGCCTCGCGCGGGTCGCGGCCGTACCCGGCGAGGAAGGCCTCCTCGCAGCGCGGATCGCACCGGAACTCCTGCACGGCGAGCCGCGCGAAGTCGGTGAGGGCCGGCCGCAGCCCGGCCCGGCCGAAGTCGATGACGCTGACGGTGCCGTCGCGGATCAGCCAGTTGCGGGTCTGCCAGTCCCCGTGCGTGGGCACGAGCACGGCGGGCGGCGCCGGCCACGACGCGATCTCGGCGCGCAGCCGCTCGGTCGTGTGCGCGTCGATGCGGTGCGCCGCGTCGAGCCGCGCCAGCTGCTTCGCGTTCTCCCGCCGCTCGTAGTCGTCGTCGGCCACGGCGCCCTGGGCGTGCAACAGCGCCAGCAGCTCGCCGGCCTGCCGGTACACGTCCGGCTCGCCGGCGTGCCCGGTGCCGAGCACGAGTTCGCCCTCCAGGTACCGGGTGACGAGCACCTTCGCGTCCACGCTGCCGTGCACGAGCTCCGGCGCCCGCCCCCGGCTGGTCCACGGGCCCAGCCAGTGGCGGTGCGCCTGCAGCTCGCGCTCGATGTGCTGGTCGCCGGGGCCGCCGGCCTTGAGGATGTACCGCATCCCGCCGTGACGCATCTCCAGGACGGTGGTCTCGACCAGCCCCCAGCTGTGGTCCCGCTCGACGGCCGCGCCGGGCAGCCACCGCTCGACCAGCGCCCGTTGCGGCGCCGAAAGGCTCTCGAGGCCGGAAGTCACAGCAGGCATCGTACGAGCAACGGGTCAGCGCCGCCGGTAGTGGAGCAGGAGACAGCCGCCGGAGCGGTCGGAGTCGACGAGCTCGAAGCGCTGCATGTCGCCGGGCTCCTCGAAGAGGCGGGCGCCGCGGCCGGCCAGCGTCGGCGCGACGACGAGGCGCAGCTCGTCGACGAGCCGCTCGCGCAGCAGCGAGCGGGCCAGGGTCAGGCTGCCGTGGATGCCGATGTCGCCGCCGGTGGCGCGCTTGAGGCCGGCGACGTACGGCGCCGCCGGGCCCGGGACGTGCGTGGTCGCCGACCAGGGCAGTGCGGGCGCGGCCGCCGAGAACAGGAACTTCGGCGTGTCGTTGATGAAGTCCGCGAACGGCTGCATCGTGGAGGACGGCCAGTGCGGCGCCCACTTCTCGTACGTCCGCCGCCCCAGCAGCACCGTGTCCTGACTCGCGATCACCCGGTCGAGGTTGTCCATGAGCCGCTCGTCGGCGTCGGTGAACCACCCGCTCTCCCCCGGCTCCTCGGCCACGCCGTCGAGGGACATCAGCTCGTACAGCACCACGTTGCGCATCGCGTCGGTCCTCTCAGCCCCGGCGGGGCTTCTCGCCGTCCGGCTTCACGAGCCGGTCGCCCACTTCGAGCTGGCTCCACAGCTCCCGATCCACCTTGACGTCCAGGTGGGTCCCGTCCTCGAGCCGCACCTCGAGCCGCCGGTACAGGTTGGAGCCGTCGAACAGCGCCCGCGACTTCTTCGCCACCGTCCCGCTCCACGCGTCCTTGTTCGTCGTCATGTACAAACCGTAGGAAATCGCGGAGCCGGGCGCCTCCGGCTCGGGACGGGTCTTGCGTCTACGACTTCAGGATGAGAAGAGCACCGTACGATTCCAGGGGTGCTGCTGACGGATCATCTCATCACCGTGCCGCTCGACCACGACCGCCCGGACGGCCCCACCATCGAGGTGTACGCGCGGGAGATCGCGGCCGCCGACGGGCGCGACCGGCCCTTCCTGGTCTACCTGCAGGGCGGCCCGGGCCACGAGGCGCCGCGGCCGTCGGCCCGGCCGATGGCGCCCGCCTGGCTCGAGCGGGCGCTGCGGGACTTCCGGGTCATCATGCTGGACCAGCGGGGCACCGGACGCTCGACCCCCTACGGCGCCCCCGGTCCGGACGCCGCGGCGGACGCCGAACGGCTGACCCACTTCCGCGCGGACGCGATCGTGCGGGACGCCGAGTGCCTGCGGGAGCATCTCGGCGCGCGCCGCTGGAGCCTGCTCGGGCAGTCCTTCGGCGGGTACTGCTCGCTGCACTACCTGTGTGTCGCCCCGGACAGTCTCCGCGAGGTCCTGTTCACCGGCGGCCTGCCGCCGGTCGGGCGCCCGGTCGACGACGTCTACTCGGCCACCTTCGACGCGATGCGCGTGCTGAACCGGCGCTACCACCGGAGGTACCCGCAGGACGCGGCCCGGCTCCGCGAGCTGCTCGACCGCTGCGACGCGGGCGAGGTCCGGGCCCCGGACGGCCATCCGATCTCCCGGCGGCTGATGCGCACCATCGGCCACCACCTGGGCACGGACGGCGGCGCGGAGAAGGTGCACCACGTCCTGGAGCTGGACCACGCCTCCCCCGGCTTCCGGCACGACGTCGCCGCGATGCTGCCGTTCGACGCCCGCAACCCGCTGTACGCGGTCCTGCACGAGTCGAGCTACGCCGACGGCGGCGCCACCCGCTGGTCCTCCGACCGCGTGCAGCCCGACGACTTCGCCGGCGGCTCCCTCCTGCTCACCGCCGAACACCTCTACTCGTGGCACTTCGAGGACACGCCGAGCCTGCGACCGTACCGCGACGTCGCCGCGATCCTCGCCGAGCACGAATGGCCGCGCCTCTACGACGCTGAGGTCCTGGCCCGGGTCGACGTGCCGTGCGCGGCAATCATCTACGCCGACGACCCGTACGTGATCCGGCGGTACTCGGAGGAGACCGCCGACCGGCTGCCCGGCCTGCGCCGGTGGCTCACCGACGAGTACCTGCACAACGGCCTGCGCACGGCCGGGCACCACGTGCTCGACCGCCTGCTCACCCTGGCCCGGAACTGAGCCCGCCGGCGGCATCGAGGATCACCCGGGCGATCCGCCCGGCGCACGACCGGCGAACGGCGCCGCGGTGGCGGAGCCGCCTCCGCGAACGGCAGCGGCAACGGGCGCACCCCGACCACCTCGACCGGGCGCGGCTCGCCGGGCTGGGTGTTGATCACCGACGCAAGGTAGCGGACGCTCAGGCCCGGAGGCGGCGCGCCCCGGTCACAGGTGGGCCTTCACCCACGCCGGGGCCGGGTTGACCCGCGACTCCCCGCCGAAGACGACGGTCGGCACGGTCTCGTCGCCGCCGGTCACCGCGCGTACCGCCGCCGCGCCCTGCGGGTCGGCCCAGATGTCGACCCAGTGCAGGCGCCGGGCGCGCCGGCCCAGCGACGCGCGCAGGCGGACGCAGTACGGGCAGCCCGGCCGCCAGTAGACGATGCCGCGGCCGTCGGCGGCGCTGAGCCGCTGCGCCTCGGCCGCCGGCAGCGAACGCGGAAAGCCGCGCGGCGACACGGCCACGGCCAGCACCACGAACACCGCGGCCAGGACGTACCCCACCGGCTTCGTCGTGCCGAGCGAAAGCACGCCGACAGCCAGGGCGACGATCGTCGCGGTCCATCTGCGCATGCCGCCGACGGTACCCGAGCCGGCCGCGGGCACCAGGCTCGGCGGGCCAGGGCGGCCGCCAAGAGGCTGGGCCGCGAGGTCGGCCCACCGGCGACCGAGTGGCCGCCGGGTGGCTAGGCTCGGCGGATGATCACGGAGTTCGGGGTGGAGCTCGAGGACGGGCGGCTGCTGCACGCGTACGACTCGGGCGGCGACGGGCCGGTCGTGTACTGGCACCACGGTACCCCCAACATCGGCGAGCCCCCCGCCCCGCTGTTCGAGGCCGCGGACCGGCTCGGGCTGCGCTGGCTGTCGCACAACCGGCCCGGGTACGGCGCCTCGACCGCCGACCCCGGCCGCACCGTCGGGTCCGTCGCCGCCGACGTCGCGGCCGTCGCCGAGGCGGCCGGCGTGCGGCGGATGGCGGTGATGGGGCACTCCAGCGGCGCCGCGCACGCGCTCGCGTGTGCCGCGCTGCGGCCGGAGCTGGTCGTCGCCGCCGTCGGGATCTCCGGGCTGGCGCCGTTCGAGCTGTCGGCGGCGAGCGGCTTCGACTGGTACGCCGGAATGTCCGACGGCTCCGCCGGCTCGCTGCGCGCGGCGCGCGCCGGCCGGGCGGAGAAGGAGCGGCACCTGGCCGCGGCCACCGGCGAGGAGGACATCGGGTTCCTGGCCGCCGACTGGGAGGCGCTGCAGTCCGACTGGGCCTGGTTCGACGAGATCGTGCCGGCGGCGCTGCTCACGGGGCCCGGCGGGCTCATCGACGACGACCTGGCCAACGTCGGGCCGTGGGGCTTCGACCCGGCCGCGATCGCCTGCCCGGTGCTGCTCATCCACGGCGCCGCCGACCGCATGGTGCCGGCCGCGCACAGCGCGTGGACGGCGGCGCAGATCCGCGGCGCCGAGCTGCGTCTCATCCCCGACGCGGGCCACATCACCGCCATGCGTCAGGGCGCCGCGGCCCTCGCGTGGATACAGGAAAAGGGGGACGGCCGGAGCCGTCCCCCCGCGAATCCCTAGGCGTATGCCTCCAGTTCGTAGATGCGCGCGGCGTTGTCCGTGGTCTGCGTCGCGGTGATGATGTTCAGCCGGACGTACCGGCCGGTGACGTTCACCGCGCTCGTGGTCACGTCCGCGGTGTTGCCGCGCGGCGAGGCCACCGTCGTCCACGTGCTGCCGTCGCTGGACACCTGCAGGTCGAAGTCGCGGGTGTCCCAGGTGGCCGACTCGCCGCCGGCGCCCGCGTGGCGGACCACGATCGAGCTCAGGTGGTTCGAGGCTCCCATGTCGACCTGGAGGAACTTGTTCGTGCCCAGCGAGCACCACTTGTCGGAGTTGCCGCCGGAGACGCTGCCGTTGACCGCCTTCTCCGGGCCCTCGCTCGTGGCGCAGGAGGAGTCGGCCGTGGCCGCCTTGTTGAGCAGGAGGTTGCCGCCGGTCGCGGCGCCGTAGACCTCGAACTCGTAGATGCGCGCCGCGGCGTTGCCGTCGTTGGCCGGCGTGGTGATGTCCACCTTCACGTAGCGCGCGGTCCGCGCCGTGAACTGGTTGAGGGTGCGGCTGGACCGGTTGCCGGAGACCGTCGCGGCCTGGCTCCAGTTCGTGCCGTCCGTGCTGGTGGAGATGGTGTACGCGCCGGTGTTCCAGCCGGTCTGCTCGGCGCCGAGGCCGGCGTGCTTGAGCACGACCGAGCCGACGGACTGGTTGGAGCCGAGGTCGACCTGGAGGAACTTCGTCGCCGCCGAGGAGCAGAACTTGCTGTTGTTGGCGAGGCTGCCGTCGACGGCCTTGTCGGCCGACTCGGCCGCGGCGCAGCTGGCCGAGCCCGTCGCGGTCTTGCCCTGGGCGAGGTTGGTGCCCAGGTTCGGCGGGGTCGCCGGCTGGGTGGCGCCGTCGGTGAAGGACGGCGGGACGTCACCGGTGCCGGTGCCCCACGACGAGGGGCTGGTGCCCATCGTGTACTGCAGGGTGCCGCCCGCGGCCAGGTCCGGGTAGCGCAGGTAGTTGTGCGAGACCGCGTTGCCGTTCAGGGTCAGGCTCTGCACGTACTGCGACCCCGAGCTTCCGCCGTTGATCTGGACGTTGCCGCCGGGCCGCTGGATGAGGATCGACGAGAACGACGGGCCGTTGATGGCGAGGGTGTCCGCGCCCGGGGTCGCCGGGTACATGCCCAGGGCCGCCCAGACGTACCAGGCCGAGGTGGCGCCCAGGTCGTCGTTGCCGGGCAGGCCGCCGGCGCCGGTGGTGAACTGCTCGTTCATGACGCGCCGCACCGCCGAGGAGGCGCCGGCCGGGTACTGGGCGAAGTTGTACGCCCACGGCACGGCGTGCTCGGGCTCGTTTCCGAGGTAGAAGTACGGCCGGGACAGGCCGGCGTTGAGCTCGGTGAAGTGGTGGTCGAGGCGCTGCTTGGCGGTCTGCGGGCCGCCCATCAGGTTGATCACGCCGGCCTGGTTGTACGTGGTCATCCAGGTGTACTGCGCGGCGTTGCCCTCGGTGTAGGGGCTCTCCTGGGCCGGGTTGAGCGGCCAGGGCCAGGTGCCGTCGCTGTTGCGCGGGTGGATGAAGCTCGACTCGGTGTTGAACGTGTTGCGCCAGTACTGGGCGCGGGTCATCGCCGAGTTGTAGGTCGTGGTGTCGCCGAGGGCCTTGGCGAACTGGGCCACGGCGAAGTCCGAGGCCGAGTACTCCATGGAGTCCGACGGCGCCCCGGGGATGTACTTCTTGGACTCGTACTCCGCCTCACGCCCGCGGATCGGCGAGCCCTGCGCGCCGGCGCCGGCGACCGCGTTCTTCATCAGCTGCAGCGCGGCCGCGGTGTCGAAGTTGCGGGCGCCGAACTGGTAGGCGCTGCCGACGATGATCGGGCCCGGGTCGCCGGTCATGACGAAGTCCTCGTTGGTCTGCTGCGACCACTTGGGCAGCAGGCCCCCCTGCTGGCCGTCGAGGACCATCGACTTCATGATGTCGCTGGTGATGTCGGGTGCGATGAACGCGACGAGCGCGGCCCAGGAGCGGTAGATGTCCCAGCCCGAGTAGTTCTGGTACACGTTGTGGGTCGCCGTGTGGGTCGCGTTGTCGAAGCCGCGGTACTGGCCGTTGACGTCGCTGGAGACGTTCGGGCTCTGCAGCACGTGGTACAGCGACGTGTAGAACTTCTGCAGCTCGGTCGCGCTGCCGCCGGTGGCCTGGATGCGGTTCAGCGCGCTGTTCCAGGCGTTGTTGGCGTTGGTCCGCGCGGTGTCGAACGACGCGGTCTCGGCGTTGAGGTTCGCGGTCGCGTTGGCGACGCTGACGAACGAGACGCCGATCTGGGCGTTGACTGTCGCGTTGGACGTGGTGTCCCAGGTGACGAAGCCGCCGGTGTTGGTGCCCGAGGTGCTCGCCGAGCCGTTGCTGATCGTCGAGCCGTTCCAGGTGCCGAAGGACGCCGGGGCCCGGTCGAAGTGGATCGAGAAGTAGATCGGGTAGGTCTTCGACGAGCCGCAGAACCCGCCGGCGGTGACGTTGCCGGTCACGTTGCTGCCGGAGATGCTGATGCCGCCGCTGCGGTTGCCCGTGGCGCTCCGGCTGGTGTTGATCAGCAGCCGGGACTGGGTGTTGGACGGGAACGTCAGGCGCATCGCGCCGGTGCGGGTGGTCGTGGTGACCTCGACGTCCGTCGAGTACTTGTCCAGCCGGTTCTTGTAGTAGCCGGCCTGGGCGGCCTCGTTGGTCTTCGTGTACGCCGAGGCGTAGCCCGTCCACCCGGTGCCGGGCGAGGTGCCGAGCGCGCCGGTGACCGGCAGCAGCCCGATGTCCTCGTTGTTCGAGCAGCCCGCCCCGTCGAAGTGGGTGAGGCTGAACTCCTCGATGGTCCGGTCCTTGTCCCGGTACCCGGACGGCGACGCGGTCGGCGTGTCCGGGCTGAACTGCAGCATGCCGAAGGGAACGGTGGCACCGGGGTAGGTGCTACCGCCCGCGCCGCCGCCGACCGGGTTCGGCGAGTTGCTGTCGTCCGTACCGATCAGCGGATTCACGTATTGGGTCAGGTTGAGGTCGGCGGCCTGGGCGGGGGCCGCGAACTGCACAACGGCGAGGGTGCTGCCCAAGAGGGCGGCTCCCGCGCCGGCGAGCAGCCGGTCGACCTTGCGGGATCGGGGCATGGTGTCTCCCGTTCGGTGGCGGTGAGGACGGGAGAGCGCTCTCGATGGACATTCATAGTCCCTGATCCGCGTTTGGTCAACATTTGTCAATACAGACGCTGGTCAAACCCTCGTCACTCCCCGCAAATCCACCGCAACGGTGTGCCACCGCCCGGGCCGCCGTGCGGCATCGCCGTCCCGGCGACCACCCGCGCGTCCTCGCTCAGGCCGCCGACGGTGTAGTAGCCGAACCCCTCGAGCGCGGGCAGCCGGACGTCCCCGCGCGGGCCCGCGAGGTAAGGCGACGTGCCGTTGCCGCCCGCGACCGTGCCGTCCGCGGCGATCGCGCGCACGCGGCCGGCACCGCGGTCGAAGCGCTGCGGCTCCGGGTCGGCCGCCCCGTCCAGCGGCCACCGCACGCCGTTGCCGAAGTCCACGGCCCAGCGGCCCACGATCGCGTCGACGCTGCCGTTGGTGTCGCCGCCCGGCAGCCGCAGCGCGACGGCGGTGCCGTCGGGGCGCCAGAGGTACGGCTGGAAGACGGTCTTGTTGTCGGTCACGTAGCCGCCGGCGGTCCCGTCCGCCCCGAGCGCCAGCGCGACGGAACCGTGCTGGGCCGGGGTGGCCAGCAGCACCGGACGGCCCGGGTCCCGGAACCGCCACAGCACGGCCCGCCGGCCGCCGTCGAACGTGGCGGTGCCGGCCACGTCGCGGCCGGCGTTGACGGCGGAGCCCTCGGACCGCACGTCGCCGGCGAGACCCGTCGGCCTGGTCATGATCTGGTCGAACCCCGTCGTGATGATCATCGCGCCCTGGGTCGCGCCGTCGAGGGCGACGGTGCCGTTCGCGGTGATCCCGGCCAGGGCGGTCACCGCGATGTCCCGCCGGACGGCCACGAGCTCGCTGTCGTGCCAGATCGCCACACCCGGGCCGTCCGCCAGCCGGGCCGCCGCCCAGTGCCCGGTGGGGTCCACGACCGGCGCGAGGGTCTCGCCGTTGCCGGGCATCGGCAGCGCCTCGGCGCGGCAGGACGGTGCCGACGCGGACGGGGTCCGCCCGGGGTGGGCCGGCCGGTCGTCGGGGACGGGCGAGCGCACGCCGGCGAGCGCGGCGGCGCCGATGGTCACGACGAGCACCAGCGCGGCGGCCCCGCCGGCGATCGCGTTGCGGCGGCGGCGCACCCCCGCCCGCCCGATCCGCACGAGACCCTCGGCGGTCAGCTCGGTGCCGGGCGCGTCCACGTCGCGCAGTTCCTGCAGCGGGTTCATACGGCACTCTCCTCGGCGCGGAGCAGCATCCGGCGCAGCGTTCGCAGTCCATGGGAGGTCTGGCTCTTCACGGTCCCCTCCGAGCGGCCGAGCACCCCGGCCACCTCCTCCACCGGCAGGTCGCACAGGAACCGCAGCACGAGCACGGTGCGCTGGCCCTCCGGCAGCGCCCGCAGCGCCTGCCGCAGCACCATCACCTGCTCGACCCCCGGGCCGTCGGGCTCCCGCACGACCTCCGGCGGGCTGTCCCAGAGCGCGACCCGGGACCAGAACCGGCGCCGGTCGGACAGCGCGGCCCGCACGACCATGGTGTGCACGTACGCGTCGAGGTTGCGTACCTCGCGGATGCGGGTCCAGCGCTGGTACAGCGTGGTCAGCGCGTCCTGCACCGCGTCGTCGGCCCGGTGCCGGTCGCCCAGGAGCTGGTAGGCGATGCGGTGCAGGCGCGGCAGCCGCGCCGCCACGTACTGCGTGTAGTCGTGCTCGGGTTCTGGTCGCAACGCTGGCGATCCCTTCGGCCGGCGGTCACAGGGTAGAGGCGGCCGCGCGGCGCTCGGGTTGTATGCGATTTCGATCTGTCAATGGTTGGCAAAAGTGCCGTGTACATTTCACGGACTCAACAACTTCGAACAGGTACCCATGAAATCCATGGGGATCGTTGACACTTTGCATCGGAAAATGTTTGCTACGTCACGTGAGCCCGCCATCGCACCCCACTCGCCGGGACCTGTTCCGCCTGGCCGCCCTCGGCGGGATCGTAGGCTCGGCGCTCGGCCCACTGCTGTTCGAAGAGGCCGCGCACGCCGCCACCACGTTCGCCCCGATCCGGCCGCCGGCCACGCCCCTCGCCGTGCGCTCGCCGTACCTGTCGACCTGGCTGCGCGCCGACACCCTGCCCGGCAACTGGCCCACGTTCTGGGCCGGCGCGGTCACCGCGATCACCGGCATCGTGCGCGTCGACGGCCAGCCGTACGTCTTCATGGGCGCCCCGTCCGGCGGCTGGCCCCTGGCCGCCCAGACCGCGCTCGTGATCACCGCGACCCGCTCGACCTTCACCATCGCGGCGGGCCCGGTGCGGCTCGAGGTCGAGTTCTTCTCCCCCGTCGACCCGGCGAGCCTGCGCCGGCAGTCGGTGCCGATGTCGTACCTGAGCATCACCGCAACCTCGGCCGACGCCGGCACGCACCAGGTCAGCCTCTACGTCGACGTGTCCGGCGAGTGGGCGCACGGCGACCGCACGAAGCAGATCACGTGGGCCACGCAGACCGCCGGCTCCCAGCGGGTGCACACGTTCCAGCCCGCCGCGCCGTCCGTGCTCGCCGAGACCAACGACCAGGCGTCGTGGGGCACGGTCGTCTTCAGCACCGACGACGTGGCCGGGCTGACCTGGCAGACCGGGGCGGACGCCACCGTGCGGGCCGCGGCCGCCGGCACCGGCGCGCTGCCGGACACCGCCGACGCCAACCAGCCCCGCGCGATCAACGCGAGCTGGCCGGTGTTCGCGTTCAACCGGGCCCTCGGCGCCGTCGGCCCGGCCGGCAGCGGCCCCGTCGTCTTCGTCATCGGCCACGTGCGCACGCCCGCGGTGTCCTACCTCGGCACCCAGCTCGACCCGTACTGGCGCACCCAGTGGGCCGCCTGGCCGGACATGCTCGCCTGGTTCCGGGCCGACCGCGACACCGCCCGGGCCGTCGGCGCCGCCCTCGACGCCCAGATCGACGCCTGGGCGCGGGCGGCGGCGAACGACCAGTACGCCGCCCTCTGCGCCCTCGTGGTGCGCCAGGCCTTCGGCGGCACCGAGCTGGTCAGCCGCGGCGGCACGCCCTGGGTGATGCTCAAGGAGATCTCCTCCAACGGCGACTTCAGCACGGTCGACGTCATCTACCCGGCGTTCCCGGCCTTCCTGCAGCTCAGCCCGCGCTGGCTGGAGCTGCTGCTCGCCCCGCTGTTCGACTACACCGAGGCGCAGGGCTTCGACAAGCCGTTCGCCCCGCACGACCTCGGCGTGTACCCCAACGCGTTCGGACGCATCGGCCAGGACGAGGAGGACATGCCGGTCGAGGAGTCGGCGAACATGCTCGTGATGGTCGCGGCGCTGCTCTCGCGCCTGCCGGCGGCCAGGGCGGGCGCGTACGCCACGGCGCACTACGCGAAGCTCAAGAGCTGGGCCGACTACCTCGTGGCGAACCTGCCGGACCCGGGCAACCAGAACCAGACCGACGACTTCACCGGGTTCATCGCGCACAGCGTGAACCTGGCCCTCAAGGGGATCGTGGGCATCGGGGCGATGGCCGACATCGCGCGCCGGGCCGGCCAGCCCTCGACCTACGCGGCGACGGCGCGGCAGTACATCGCGCAGTGGGCGGCCATGGCGCAGAACAGCGCGCACAGCCACCTGAAGCTGACGTACGACGGCGCGGACCCGACGTGGAGCCTGAAGTACAACGGCTTCGCCGACCGGGTCGCGGGCACCAACCTCGTGCCGCCGGCCGTCGCGGCCGAGGAGGCGGCCTGGTACCTGCAGAACCAGCACGCCTACGGGGTGCCGCTCGACCCGCGGCACACATACACGAAGGTCGACTGGGAGCTGTGGACCGCGGCGTTCCTCACCGGGCAGAGCGCGGCCCGGGACATGCTCATCGGCAAGGCGTACACCTTCGCGAACACCACGCCGGCGCGCGTGCCGTTCACGGACTGGTACGACACGGACAGCGGCAACCAGTCGGGCTTCGCCGCGCGGCCGGTCGTAGGCGGGGCCTTCGCCCTCATGACGTTGCGCCACACGCCGAACGGCCTGACCGGGTCGTGGCCGCTGGGCACGCCGGCCGCGTCCGAGCTCCCGGTGGTGCGCACCGACAGCTCGTTCACGGTCATGGCCCGGGTCAACCCTTCCGACCTCTCCGGGTTCCGTACCGCGGTCAGCCAGGACGGCGCCCGGGTCAGCGGGTTCTACCTGCAGTACTCCGGCAGCGATGCCCGGTGGGCGTTCGCGATGACGGCCGCCGACGCCGACAGCACCGGCTCGACCCGGGCGCTGTCCTCGGCCGCGCCGGCCCTGAACACCGCGGTGCACCTGGCCGGGGTGTACGACGCCGAGGCGGGCCAGCTGCGCCTGTACGTCAACGGGGTGCTGCAGGGGCAGGCCGGGTACACCTCGGGCTGGCCCGCCAGCGGCGCCCTCGTCATCGGCCGGGGCAAGTGGAACGGGGCCGCGGCCGACACGTTCGCCGGCACCGTCGCGGACGTGCGCACCTACGACCACGCGCTGCCGGCCGCCACGATCGCCGCCGCCGCGGGCCTGGCCACGAGCCAGGTCGCGGCGTACCCCTTCGACTCCGCCGACGCGTCCCTGACCCTCAGCGGCGGCGCGGCGCTCGGCGGCGGCTACAGCGGCACGGGGCTGGAGCTCAACGGCAGCACCGGCTTCGCGACCGCGGCCCGGCTGGTGGACACCGCGGCGAGCTTCTCCGTCTCGGCGTGGGTCCAGCTCGCGGCGACGTCGAACTTCGCCACGGTGGCGGCGCAGGACGGCGTGCAGGCGAGCGGGTTCTATCTGCAGTACTCGGCGGCGGACAACGCATGGGCGTTCGCGATGCTCGCCGCCGACACCGCGAACGCCGCGGCGACCCGGGCGGTGTCGCCGTTCCCGCCGCGAACCGGCGGATGGACGCACCTCGTGGGGGTGCGCGATGCGTCCGTCGGCCGGCTGCGGCTCTACGTGGACGGTGCTGCAGTGGCGGATGCCGCCATGGGCGTCGCGTGGGCCGCGGGCGGGGCGTTCACGATCGGCCGGGGCAAGTGGAACGGCGGCGACGCCGACCACTTCCCCGGCCGCATCGACCAGATGAGGGTCTGGACCAGGGCATTGACCGACGCCGACGTCCGCGCCATCGCGTAACCCGTATCTGGCAGGAAGTTTGCCTGTTGACCGAGGGCTGAGCACCGACGTACAACGTTGTGAGAGCGCTTTCTGTAAAGGAAGTTAATCGTGGCCGCCATCCAACGAACGCTCGCCGTCCTGCTGCTGCTCGTCGCCGGCCTCGCCGTCGCGCCCGCAACCGCCCAGGCGGCGGCCGCCGTCTGCGCGCAGTACTGCGACACCCGCGACCCGTCCCTGGCCCGCCAGGAGACGTTCCCGGCCGGCACGCTGCTCATCAACAACCGCCGGATCGTGCTGCACCTGTCCGACCTCGACGGCCTGGCCTGGGGCTCGATCGACGCCGGCACCGAGGGCGAGTCGGTCTGGCTGGACCGCTCCTTCGACGGCGGCGCCACCTGGGAGGGGCTGCTGGGCAAGGCGGCCATCCCGGCCACCTGGACCGGCACGCGCACCCTGATGTACAACCTCGCCGACCCCTCGCACCACCGCCGCGGCATGGTCCGCGCCTGCGGCGACGCCCACGCCGTGGCCTGCACGGGCTGGGTGCACGCGTCGGTCTGCGCCGCGACCTGCGACAACGCGACCGGCGGCACGGACGCCGACCCGGTGCGCGCGGTGACCCTCAGCGGCCGCACGATCGCCCTGCACGTCGACGCGGGCGGCCTGGCCTGGGGCACGATCACGAACAACCGGGCCGGCGACGAGGTGTGGCTGGACCGCTCCTTCGACGCCGGCGCGAGCTGGCCGGGTGGGTCATCCCTGGGTCGTACCACCGGCGGCCGCACGAACCGCTTCAACGTCACCGACCCCACGTCACTGCTGTACGGCGGGGCGGTGCGCGCCTGCGGCCGGGCGGTCGAGAGCCAGAACGGCGCGTGCACCGCGTGGGCCCGCCCGTCCTCGGCTCGCATGCGTGCCGCGGCCGACGCGCTCATGTACTCCTACGACCCCTACCCCGCCTGGTACCCGTCCAGCTGGTGGAACTCGGCGGTCGCGCTCAGCACGGTCATCCAGTACATCCGCCGCACCGGCGACCAGACCTACGCCTGGGCGGTCAAGCGCACCTTCGACGTCAACCGGGTCGCCTTCCCGGCCGGCGCCCGCTCCTCCGACCCGGTCGAGGGCCACTTCATCAGCCGCTCCGTCGACGACACCGCCTGGTGGGGCCTGACCTGGATCGACGCCTACGACCTGACCCACGACGTCACGTACCTGAACGAGGCCGTGACGATCGCCGGCTACGTGTCCGGCTTCTGGGACACCTCGACGTGCGGCGGCGGGGTCTGGTGGGACCGCGAGCGGACCTACAAGAACGCCGTGACGATCGGGCTGTACCTGCGCCTGACCGCCGCGCTGCACAACCGAATCGCCGGCGACACGGCGTGGCTCAACAAGGCCGTCACCGGCTGGAACTGGTTGCAGAACAGCGGCCTCGTCAACGCCGCGAACCTGGTCAACGACGGCCTGACGACCGACTGCCACAACAACGGCCAGACGGTGTGGACGTACAACCAGGGCCTGGCGATCGGCGCCGCGATGGAGCTGTACCGCGCGACCGGCACCGCCAGTTACCAGGACGCGGCCCGCCGGCTCGGCAACGCCGCCGTCGGCTCCTCCCTAGTGCGCAACGGGGTCCTGACCGAGTCCTGCGACCCCGGCCAGTCCTGCGACGACAACCAGAAACAATTCAAGGGCGTGTTCATGCGGTACCTCGCCGAAGCCGGCCAGTTCCAATCCTTCGCCGACACCCAGGCCAACTCCCTGTGGCCGACCCGCGACCCGATGAACCGCATCGGCAGCCGCTGGGCGAGCCCGCCGTCCCCGCCGGACTGGCGCACCCAGGCGAGCGCCCTGCAGGCCCTGCTGGTGGCATCGTGAGCGCGCGCCACGCGCGGCACGTGGGCATCCTGCTCCAGCTGCGCTCCCGCCCGTGGGTCTCGGCCGCGGCCCTGTCCTGCCGCTTCGGCGTGGACGTACGCACCATCTACCTCGACATCGACCTGCTGACGGCCGCGGGCCTGCCGATCGAGGCGGTCCCGGGCCGGGCGGGCGCGTACCGCCTGGCGGCGCACGCCGTGGTCCCGGCGGTGGAGGAGCCCTTGGGCGACACGGTCGAGCCGCTGGACCACTACCTGCGGGGCGCCCGGAGCCGGGAACAGCTGCGGCAGCTGGGCCAGCGCGCGTACGCCCGCCAGCAACGCTTACTCCTGCACCGCCTGGCCGCTTCCTAGCTCGCTGCGCTCGCGGTGGGGGAGCTTCGCTCCACCCACACCCCCTCAAAATCTCCGCCGGCGCGCTCGGGCGGCGAACAGTTGCGCGAGCACACGGCACGCCGCCGCGTCGACGAGGAGCACAGGCGCTTCGCGAGCCGCCGACACGACCACCAGGAACCCAGCCGCCGCGCGAACCGGCGACGCGGCGCGGTCCCCGCCGCGTCGCGATCTGGCGCGGCGTCCGCGCCTGTGCTCATCGGGGGCTCGCAGTGCGGTGCAGGCGGGTCACACGAGGCGCTGGCCGCCGTCGACGTGCGGCAGGGTTCCGGTGATGTGATCGTTGCGGATCAGGGCCAGGATCGCCGCGGCGATGTCCTCCGGCGCCGCCCGGGTAGCCGGCGGCGGCGGCTGGTTCGGCCTCAGCGGGTCTTCGGCTCGCGCTGGACCACCTCCACGACGGCGCCGGAGGCGGCGTCGACCCGGAAGTGCCGCCCGGCGGACAGCGGCCGGTCCAGCGGGCGGACCCGCAGCTGCACGCCCTCGGGCGCGACCTCGCGGGCGGCGGCCAGCGCGTACTCGTCGGGGTCGAGGTCCGGCTCGCCGGCGTCCTCGGTGCGGGACACGGCGAGGGTGAAGTGGATCGCGCCGGTGATCGCGTCGAAGACGAGCCGGTAGTCCTCGAGCGTCACCCTGCCGTACTGCGGCGGCACCAGGCCTGTCTGGAAGACGAGCCCGTTGACCGCGGCCCAGCCCTGCCCGACGTACACCCGGAAACTCACGGCCTTGCAGTCGTCGTGCTCGGCCCGCGACGCGGTCGGGTACTCCCACACGCCGGTGCCGCCGTGGCGGAACCCGACGAAGGAGTGCGCGGCGACCGAGTAGTGCCAGGGCGCCGACGGTACCTGGGGGAACGGGTACTCCGGCGGCCGCACGTCGGACAGGCAGGCGACGGCGAGCACACGGCAGCGGGGAATGCGCACGATGTGCTCGCCGATCACGTACGACTGCGCGGCGGGCGTGACCGAGTAGTCGAGGATGTTGTCGGCGGCGACGTCGGTGCTGGCGATGAGGTCCATAGGGCCGTTGTAGTCGCGGTTCGCCGCTCACCGCCGTTGCTGCCGCATTTACGACTGCCGTTGCCGGTCCAGCGCGTCCGGGTCGCCGGAGGTCGCGGGGCCGATGCCGGGCGGCAGGTGGCGCACCGCCAGGGCCACGGCCTCCTCGGCGGTGGCGGCCGTGGCGAGCGGGCCGTCCTCGTCGGCCACAAAGCCCCTGGTGACCGAGAAGTTCGGACCCCGCCCGGCGTGCAGGCACACGGGGACGATGTCCAGCGCGGGACGGGTCCGGGTCGAGAACCGCAGGGCCACGTGAGTGGTGAACGGGTAGAGCTGCCGCAGCCGGGGCTCGGCGTACGCGGCCTCGACCAGCGCCTCGTACTCGGGCCAGGTCCACTTCAGCGCCAGTTCCGCGGCTTCCCGGCGCAGCTGCTCCCACTCCGCCTCGGCCATCTGAGCCGGTTCGCTGCCCGGCCACTCCGACCGCCCGGTCAGCTCCATGAACGACGCCGCCTCGACGATCCCGGCGAGCGCCGCCCCGTCATGCCACCCCTGCGCGGCCCGGGCGACCTGCGCCAGATCCGGCGTCTCCCCTCCGATCACGGTGAAGCCCTGAGCCCGCTCGCGGCCGGTGACGTACCAGAGCCGCTCGACACGGCTGGCGGACACCTCCAGCTCCTCGCGGTGCGCGACGGCGGCCGGCACGACCGCCGAGTACAGCGACTCCGACTCCCCGACCGGCACCGGAACGGCCAGCCCGAGCTCGGCCACGACGTCCCGCAGCGCGGCGGCGAGGCTGCCCGCGACGGCAACCTCCGGATAGAGAACAGCGGGCTCGGGGTACGTCGGCATGCGGCAGTTCTCCGTTCAGCTGGTGTGGCCCAGTGCGCCGGTGCGCAGGATATCGGCCGTGCAGCGCAGCAGCCGGTGGCAGAGGACGGACTCGTCAGCCCACCGCTGCCAGGACTCGGCGTCCTCCGCCACGCGGGTGTCGAGGCCCGCGAACGACCGGTCCTCGACCGGGTCGCCGGTGACCGGGTCCACCACGGGCGAAGCAGGCTCCGACGGGTCCGGGTACCGCAGCACGAACGCCAGCGCCGCCGCCTCGGTGCGCAGCCGCTGCGCCGAGACGAAGCACATGACCCCGGCCGGCGAATCGGCGCACAGCACCCGTTCCAGCCGGCGCGGGAGCACGACGACCTCCTGCTGGCAGGCGGCCAGCAGATGGTCGAAGGCCGCGCCGCGGTCCGGCAAGGTGTCGTACGCCTGGTACATCCCGGGCTCGTACGGCGGCTCGGCCGCCGGTGCCGAACCCACCACCGCGACGTGCCGGGCCAGCCAGTCGAGCCGGTCCGCCCGGCGGGCGTGGGACGAGTACGGACCCATCGACTCGCCCAGCAGGCACGGATCGGTGCCCGGGTCCAGCGGCGGGTCGATCTCGTCGAGTGCGCGGGGCTCCCGGTGCTCGGCCAGGCCGAGACCGCGCAGGGCCTCGTTCATCGCGCCGAGGTAGGCCTCGCGAGCGGCGAGCGGCCAGTGCTCCTCGCCGTCGGGATCGGTGCACAGGAACAGGCCGACGTCGAGGCTGAAACCCATCGCCGGATGCTACCGGGTGCGCAGGCCGTCGAGGATGAGCGCGAGCATGTGCGGGGACCGGTCCCCGGGCCCCGGCGCGGACCGCCAGAGGGCGCCGGTGAGTTGCAGGAAGTCGCCGGGGTCGGCGTCCGGACGGATGCTGCCGTCCCGCCGGCCGGCGTCGAGGAGCTCGGTGATGGCGCCGATGACCGGGCCGTAGGTCTGTTCGGCGATGGCCTGATGCGCGCCGGAGCTGAGGGCGTCGCCGAGACCGTGCTTGCGGCGCATGGCCTCGACGAGATCGGTGGTCCACCGGCGCAGCGCCTCCAGCGGCGGCAGCTCGGCCAGCAGCGGGGGCACGGTACCGATGATCCGCTCGATCTCCTCCTGGTAGACGGCGAGGACGAGCGTCTCGCGGCTCGGGAAGTTCCGGTAGAGGGTGCCCGCACCCACGCCGGAGCGCTGGGCGATCTGGTTCATCGACGTCTCGCCGTCCTCGGCGAACGCCTCGCGGGCGGCCTGCAGGATGCGAGCCCGGTTCTCGCGAGCGTCGGCACGAACCATCGGATCCCTCACCCTTGCTAAGTGGAGAGCTCTCCACTACCGTAACTGGAGAACTCTCCACAAAGTCTAGCGGAGGAGCAGCGGATGACAACTGTCCTGGTCACCGGGGGATCCGGGTTCGTCGGGAGCCGGTGCGTGCTCGCGCTGCTCGAGGCCGGGCACGACGTGCGCACGACGGTCCGCGACCTCGGGCGCGAGCCGGCCCTGCGCGCGCAGCTGCGCGCCGCGGCCGCGTTCGACGACGCCCGGCTGACCGTCGTGCGGGCCGACCTGCGCGGCGACGACGGGTGGGCCGGCGCGGCCGACGGATGCGAGTACGTGCTCCACGTCGCCTCGCCGACCCTGCGGCACGCGCCGGGGGACGAGCGGGCGATGGTCGACGCCGCCCGGGACGGCGTGCTGCGGGTGCTGCGGGCGGCCCGGGCCGGCGGCGTCCGGCGGGTCGTGCTGACGAGTGCGTTCGGGGCCGTCGGCTACGGGCATGCGCGCCGGTCGGCGCCGTTCACGGAGGAGGACTGGACGAACGTCGATGCCGACATCGCGCCGTACCAGCGGTCGAAGACGCTGGCCGAGCGCGCCGCCTGGCGGTTCGTCCATGAGGAGGGCGACGGGCTCGAACTGTCGGCCGTGCACCCCACCGCGGTGCTCGGGCCCCTCCTCGGCCCCGACGACCCGCCCTCGCTGCGGGTTATCCGGGGCATGCTGTCCGGCGACATGCCCGCATGCCCGCCGTTCGGCACCGGCTGGGTCGATGTCCGCGACGTCGCCGAGCTGCACCTGCGCGCCATGACCGACCCGGCCGCGGCCGGGGAGCGGTTCCTCGCGACCGCCGGGCCCAGCCTGCGCGTCGTCGAGGTCGCGCGCATCCTGCACGAGCGGCTCGGGCCGCGGGCGGCCAAGGTCCCCACCCGCGAGATGCCGCTCGTGGTGGCCCGCGTGCTCGGCCTCTTCAACGCGCGCCTGCGAGCGCTGCGCCCGCAGCTGGGCCGGGACTTCGACGCGTCCAGCGCCAAGGCCGAGCGCCTCCTCGGGTGGGTGCCGCGCCCGATCGGGGACACCATCGCCGAGACCGCCGAGAGCCTCCTGGCGCACGCCTGATCAGGCGCGGCGCAGGGCCATGAGGGAGCGCGAGCCGGCCGGGGTGACGTCGACGGTGGCGAGGCCGGCCCGGGCGGCCACGGTGCGCAGGTGCTCCAGGGTGCGCTCGCGGCCGTTGAAGTAGCACAGCATGCGCAGGTCGCCCTCGGTGTCGAAGGTGTCGCCGATGTGGTCGCAGACGAGGACGGTGCCGGTGTCGCCGGCCGCGTCGGCGCAGCGTTGCAGGATGCGCTCGGCGTCCTCGTCCGGCCAGTCGTGCAGTACACCCGAGAGCACATAGCCGCCCGCGCCCGGCGGCAGCTCGTCGAAGAAGCTGCCCGCAACGACGCCGGCCCGGTCGGCCAGGCCCGCCGCGGCGATCGCCCGCTCCGCGCGGTCCACGGCGCCCGGGAGGTCGACGACGGTGCCGCGCAGGCCCGGATGCGCGGCCAGGATCGCGATGAGCAGGCTGCCGTCACCGCCGCCCACGTCGACGACGTGGCCGAGGGCGGCCCACGGGTAGGCGGCGGCGACGTCGGGGCCGGCGGTCGTCAGCCGCGACCGCATCAGGCCGTCGAACTGGGCCTGCCTTGCCGGGTCGGCGACCAGGTCCTCCCAGAACGGCCGGCCGAAGCGGCGCGGGAAGACCGGCTCGCCGGTGCGCACGGTGTGCAGCAGGTCGGCGAAGCACAGGTCGGCGCGGCCGACGGAGCCCTCGAGGTCGAGCCACGGCCGCTGGCCGCCGGGGTGGTCGTCGCGCAGCTGCTCGCCGAGGCCCGTGAGCGCGTAGCCGGTCTCGGCCCGTGTCACCACGCCGGCCGTCGCCAGGTGCCCGAGCAGCCGCGCGAGCGCTTCCGGGTCGGCGCCGACGCGGTCGGCGAGGGCGTCGGCGGTCGTCCGGCCGGCGGCGATGTGGTCGGCGAGCCGCAGCGTCGCCGCGACCCGGATCGCCATCGGCGTGAGCAGGTCCGCCGCCGCCCACAGGCTCGGTTCTTCGCTCATCGGGCCGCCTCCAGCCATTGCTCGGGGTCCCGGCCGCCGACCAGGCCGAGGTACTCGCTCGCCGGCGCCACCCCGGCCAGGCGGCGCAGCTGCGGCGTGAGGCTCCGCAGCCGTTCGGGCCCGGTCGCCAGGGTGTGGTTGTCGGCGGGCCGCAGCCACGGCAGGACGTGCTCGCAGATCAGGGCGCGGCGGGTCGCCGGGCCGCGGTTCTCACCGGCGGCGTGCCACAGCCGGCCGCTGTACACCACGGCGCTGCCGGCGGGCATAACGACCGGGACCAGCTCGTGGGGCTCGGGGCGCCGCCCGGCCGGCCAGCGGTGGCTGCCCGGCGCGACAACCGTCGCGCCGTTGTCCGCGGTGAAGTCGTCGAGGGCCCAGATGACGTTCGTCTCCGCCTCGACGTCGCGGGGCAGCGGATACACACCCGCGTCGAAATGCAGCGACTGGGCGCCCTGGCCCGGGTCGACCGCGGTGAGGAACAGCATGCCGAACTGGTACACCGGGCCCAGGCGCTCCGCGACGAGCGCGTGCACCGCCGGGTGGGTCAGCGGCGCCTCGAAGGCGCCGACGCTACCCAGCAGGGAGTACACGCGCCGGGTCTTCCGCCCGTCGAAGTCGTTGCCGCTCCACCCGACGCCGTGCAGCAGGTCGTCGGCGTGCCGGACGGCCGCCGCCAGCCGCTCGCCGGCGAGCAGCGCGGGCAGAACGACGAAGCCGTCGGCCTCCAGCGTCACGGGTGCGTCCCCTGGTACTCCTGCGCCGCCGCCGTCGGGTCGAGCGTCGGTCCGGAGGGCAGCAGCGCCACGAACGGCAGCGGCAGGCGGCTCGCCGACGCCGGGTTGAGCTGCAGGCGGGCCACCGCGTCGGCGGAGACGATCGGGAAGCGCTGGCCCGACTCGGTCACGAGGTTGTAGCCGCCGTCCTGGCCGGCCGTCGTCGTCGCCAGCACCAGCGCGCCGGTGCCCGGGACGATCGCGACCGACGTGGCCAGGTCAGTGTCGGGGCCGGCCTTGGTGGCGATCGGCGGGGCCGACGCCGGCGCCGGCATCTCCGGCGGCAGGCTCACCGACACGGCCCAGGGCGCGTCGCCGGGCGGCGTGCCGGGCGTGGTGGAGATGCACAGCGGCTGCCCGCGGACGGGGTCGACCGCCTTCGGTACCTCCTTGGGCCAGCCGGACCTCCCCGGCACGGCCTGCTTGGAGGTCGCGGCGTTGACGGCCCCGCGGTCGGCCTTGACCAGCTTGCTGTCGCCGGCCAGCAGCAGCGTGGCGGTCAGCGGCGAGACGGCGCTGAGCCCGTCGGACTGCACGAGGAAGTAGCCCGGGCCCGGGCCGGTGCCCTGGGTCTGGAGCACGTCGCCGACGTTGGCCTGGACCGGCAGCGTCGTCTGCGGGGCACCGCCGTGCTGCACGGCCGGCACCGCGATCTCCGGGCCCTCGGGCAGCGTGTCGAGCACGCGCGGCGGCACGGCGATCGGGCGGGCGTCCTGCAGGCCGAGCAGCGCGCGGGTGTTGCCGGTCAGCCGGTACCGCCGGCCGAGGGTGACGAGCCAGGTCGTCCCGCCGTCCTCGGCCACGACCGCGGACTCGGCGCCGAGCGCCCCCGGCGCCGGGGCGGGCAGGCCGACGAGCACCTCGACCTCGGGCCGCACCACCTGGGAGCCCGACGGGAGCATGCACACCGTCCACGGGCCGGCGGCCAGGCGCTGCGGGATGCCGTCGGGCGCGCCGGGGATGCCGACCGGCAGGCCGCGGCGCTTGCCGTCGAGGGCGGAGGAGCGGACCTCGGTGGGCCGGCCGCCGCCGACGAGCAGCGCCGAGCTGAGGTTGAGCGCCGGGTGGAGCACGCCGTCGACCAGCACGTACCGGTCGCCGCTGCCCTTGACCAGGACCGCGCCCGAGTCCGGCAGCGAGGGGCCGCCGCCGCCGCCGAGCAGTCCGGCGACGCCGAAGCCGGCCATGACGAGCACGGCGATGACCGTGCTGCCGACCATCGTGCGGTTCAGGCGGCGGTGCGGGTCCTGGCCGGCCTCGTCGGAGCCCAGGACCAGGCTCGTCACCCGCCGCCGGCTCTCGTAGTCGTAGGCGGCGACGTGGTCCCGGGTGGTCGCCATCGCGTCGCTGCATCCTCACCGTCGGGTTGTCCAGGTGCGTCCTGCGGCACCATGATACGGGCAACGGATCGATACCACTGACCGGAACGGGGCGGCGGAAGTGGCGGTACAGGCGTACGAGGCGGGGGCCCGGCCCCGTCGCAGCGGCGGGCGGCTGCGCATCGGCCGGGGGCGTCTGCTCGCGCTCGAGGCGGCCGTCGGGGCCGCGGTCGCGGGCGGGGCCCTGCTGGGCGTCGGCGGCTGGACCCTCGTCGGCGTCGCGGTCGTGGTGCTGGCGGTCGCGCTGGCCCGCCGGGACCGGCGCTGGCTGACCGACCTGCTGGCCGCGCGGGTGCGCCGGGACGCGGCGGCGAGCGTGCTCGCGGCCGCCCGGCCCGCGGCCGCGCCCCCCGTGGCCGGCCTGACGGCTCCCCCGCCCGTCGCGGCGCCCGTGCTGGGCGGCCCGGCCCAGCTGGGCGCGGCGGCCCGGATCGCGCCGCGGCTGGAGGTGGCCGAGTGCACCGACCGCAACGGGCACCCGCTCGGCGTCGCGTGGGACGGGCAGGGCTTCGCGGCCGCGCTCGAGCTGGACACCCGCACGCCGGTGCGGGTGGACCTGGGCCGCCTCGCCGCGTTCGCCGCCGACGACGACGTGCCGCTGGCCGGCGTACAGGTGCTGATCGAGCAGCTCGGGGTCGCCCGCACCAACGGCAACGGCGCCGTGCCGCAGGCCCGCGACCCGTGGCCGGGGGCCGGCATCCCGCTCATGCGCCGCGCCTGGGTGTCGGTGCGCTACGAGCCGATCTGGGCGCCCGAGGCGGCCCGGCGGCGGGGCGGGGGCGGCGCGGACGGCGCGCGGCTGGCGGTCGCCGCGGCGCTGGCCCGGCTCCGGGTGCGTCTGCTGGGTCAGGGCGTGTCGACGGTACCGATGGATGCTCCGTCTTTGGCCCGAACGCTGCGCGGTGTCGGGGACCCCGCCCCCGACGGCGCCGTCCGGCGCGACGCGTGGGTCACCGGCGGCGGCCACCACCACTGCCTGGGTGCGGCGGTCGCGTCCCCGGCCGACTGGCTCGCGCTGCTCGACGCCGTCGCGCGCGGCCCCGCGAACCGGGCCGTGCTGTCTCTCGCCGTCGAGCTGGACGGCCCGGCCGCCCGCACCCGCGCCGCGCTGCGCGTGGTCGGCGCCGACCCGGCCGACGCGCGCCAGGCCCGGCAGCGCCTCCTCGACGCCGGCCTGGCCACCCCGCTGCCCGGCGCCCAGGCCGCCGGCGTGCTGGCCACCCTCCCCCTCGGCGGCGGCCCGCGCCCGCTGACCGGCGCCATCGGCTGGACGTCGCGATGAGCCGCCGCGACACCCGCCCCCGTGCGGCCGCCCCGGCCCCGCGCCCGGCCGCGCCCGGCGACGCCGACCTGACGATGCTGCCGTCCGTGCGCTGGGACTCCCCCGGCCACGTCGGCCTGGCCCTCGACATCCCGATCGGCGGGCTGTACCTGGGCACCGACCGCGCCGGCCGCCCCGCCGCCGTCGCCGCGATCCAGCCGCACCCGGTCCGCCTCGGCGTGCTCGGCCACCCCGCGCTCGCCGCGGCGCTGGTCTACCGCCTGGTCGGCGTCGGCTGCCACGTCGCCGTGCTCACCGCCGACGACCGCTACTGGGCCACGCTGCGCACGCTCATCAGCGGCCCGGGCCTGACCTGGCTGGACGGCCCGTCGAACTGGCCCCCGGCCCCGGGCAGCGCCCCGGCGACGTACCCGGGCCCGCAGGTCCTCGTCGTCGACCACCCGAGCCCGCCGCCGATGTGGGTCGGCGAGCACCCGTGGTGCACGGTCGTGCACGTGAGCGCGGCCCCGCCGGAGGGCACGGAGTTCTGGTCGCGCGTGGACGCGATCCTGCTGACCGGCCAGGGGTACTCGGGCGTGGTCGCGCGGCGCTTCGGGCACCCGGACGCGGCCCTGGCCGACGAGCTGCGCCCGGGCGAGATCGCGCTGGCCGACCGGCACGGGGTGCTGCCGATCCTGTTCCCGCGCACCCCGTAGCCGTTCGGGTCGACGACGGTCGCCGGATCGCCGGGGGCGGTGCACGGGCGGGCGATCCACTCCGCGATATCGGCCGCCTACGATGCGCATGCGGGCCGGGTCCCGCCATCCCCGAGCGGAGGCGGCGTGCTGATCTGCGGCGTGATCGCGTACGGCACCGTGCCGGGCTGGTTCCTGCTCGACGCGCTCGCCGGCCGCGACCGGGGGCGCGTCGCCGGCGGCGTCCTGATGCTCGTACTCACCGCGGGCATCGCCGCGCTCGCGGGCGGTCCGGCCGCGGCCGGGCCGGCGGCGCTCGGCGCGCTGCTCGGCTGCGCCGCACACCGGCTCGTCCGGCACCGGGCCCGGGCGGCCGCCGTCCAGGAGGAGTTGCCGTGACGTTCATCGAGTGGGGCGCGTTCGCGTTCGGCGCCGTGATCGGCTGGTTCACCTACTACGTGAACCGGTACCGCGCCTCGGTGCAGCTCGCCGACGTCGCGACGATCGTCGGCGCCCTCGGCGGCGGGGCCGTCCTCGCCCTGTTCCCCGAGAAGACCCGGCTCTTCGCCGCCTACGGCCTGGGCCTCGCGGCCGGGTTCTTCGTGTACTTCGTGCTGCTGGTCATCATGGTGTGGCGCGCGAAGGGGTTCACCGCCGCGTACTTCCTCGACGGGCGCCGGCCCGCGCTGGACAAGCACGAGATCGCCGGCGACGACTCCCACCCGATGCTCGCGGGCGAGAACGCGGCCGCGGGCCTCTGATGCCCGGCTGGCTGCATTGGCTCCTCGACGCGGGCCGGGTCGCACTCGGCGCGGTCGCGCTGGCCATGGTGTGGAAGCTGCGGGAGGCGTGGCGCCGGTGGCGGTACCACGAGGTCCGGCGCTGGTCCGACCTGCTGCGGATCCGACGGCCGGTGTGGCCCCGGCCGGACCTGGTGGCGGTGGCGATGGTCCACCCGCCGTCCGTCGTGAGGTGGGTGCTCGGGTGGTTCCCCCGGCGGCCCGCGACGAGCGGGCCGCTGGTGAGCACCGGCATCGCCGAGCACGGGAAGCCGAGACGGACGCTGCCCCCGGACCGGTGCCTCGAGCCCGGCACCGACTACGTGTTCTGGTTCGCGACGGGGGCCAGGCCGCTGCGCGGCGCGATCGACATCTCGTTCCGGGCGCTCGTCCCGCCGCCGGACGCCGGGCCCGGCACGCAGCTGCACGTCGCCGTCTTCGCGTACCCGGACGAGCTGGTCCTCGACCCGGCCGCGGACGTCGGCGTGCTCTCCGTGCACCCCGGCGGCATCCGGATCGCCGAGCAGCCCGCGGCCCGCTACACCGGCTCGGACCGGCTCTGCTTCCCGTTCCGCACCCCCGCCCGCGAGGGCCGGTTCCGGCTGCGCTGCAACGTGTACTGCCGCCGGACGCTGCTGCAGTCCCGGGTCGTCGAGGTCACCGTGCGAGCCGGCGGCACGGCCCCCGAGGCCCTGCGGACCGTCGTGGACTACGTCGCCGGAGGCGCGCTCGACCACGACACCCTGACGGACGTCGAGCCCCTGCGCCTGTCGGTGCTCGTCAACGACAACGGCGACGGCACCAGCGCCTTCCGGTTCTTCGGCGAGCAGCGGCTCAAGGCCGACGTCGTGCTGGACCGGGGCGAGCTGCAGGACGAGATCGACCGGGCCCGCCGCACCCTGTCCCACGTCGCCTGGGGCGACGCCGGCGGCTGGACGGAGGGGGCACGGTACCGGTACGGGCGGCTGCCCGGCTCGACGTTCCACGACGACCTGATCACCATGGCGCTGTCCGGGTACCGGTTCTGGGCGCACACCGCCGGGCGCTTCGCCGAGCGGGTTGAGCCGCCCCTGCCCCGGGAGGTGGACCCGCCGATCAGCGGGCTGCAGTCGCTCATGCGCCGTCCGGGCGTGGTCGAGGTGGCCGGCAAGAGCGGCCTCACGTTCACCGTCCCGGTGGCGCTGTTCTACGACCATCCGCTGGACACGGTCCGCGAGCGGCTGCGCGTCTGCCCGGACGCGCTGGCCGCGATCGGTGCGGCCGGGTCGGGCGCCGAACTGGCGGCCACGGCGTGCTTCCGCGGTGAGTGCCCGGCGTACCACGATCGGAACATCGTCTGCCCCGGCGGGTTCTGGGGCTTCCGGCACGCGGTCGCGCTGCCGCAGTCGCTGACCTACGCCGTCGCCGGCGACGCGGTCCCGGACGACGGCCCCGACGGCCGGTACCTCGACGTGACCGACCGGCCGAACGTCATCGTGGGCGTGGCCGACGAGTTCGCCGGCGCTCACGAACAGTGGGTCGCCTCGCTCGGCGCGACCCATCGCCGCTACGACGACCGCGACGCACTGCTGGCCGGCCTGCGGGACCGGGCCTTCGGCCCGCACCTGGTCTACCTGTACTGCCACGGCAGCGACCGCGCCGGCCTGCCCGCCGTGGTCGTCGGGCAGTCCGGCTCGCCGGGAATCGGGTACGAGCTCATCGCCGACGGCGGGGTGTACTGGCCGCGGACCCACCCGCTCGTGTTCCTCAACGGCTGCCGCACCGCCACCGTCGAGCCGCGCGTGGCGATGAACTTCGTGGACGCGTTCGTCCGCGTCGCCCGCGCCTCGGGCCTGATCGGCACCGAGATCACCACCGACGAGCGGCTCGGCGCCCGGTTCGGGCGGGCGTTCCTGGAGTGTTTCGTCGAGCGGCGTGACCCGCTGGCGGCGGCCCTGCTCGATGCCCGGCTCACGCTCCTGGCCGAAGGGGACCCGCTCGGCATGGCCTTCGTCGGGTACGCCGCCCCGCAGCTGCGCATCCGCGTCCGGCCGCCGGCCGCCGTACCCGCCTGAGCGGTCCTGTCCCGGGCCGGCCCGTCAGGCGCGTCCGGCCGCCGGCCGCCGTACCCGCCTGAGCGGTCCTGTCCCGGGCCGGCCCGTCAGGCCCGCGGCGCCTCCGGCAGGGCGGGGCGCAGGTAGACCGTGGTGCGGGCGCCCTTGGCCGAGCGGGCCCGCGTGAACAGGCTGTGCAGGCGGCCCGTCCGCTCCGGCCAGCCCGGCAGCAGCCGCGCCGCGACCGCGTCGAACGCGCGGCGGTCGCCGGTCGTGCCGAGCCAGGCGCCGACCCGCCGGGCGATCTCGGCGTGGCCGATCATCGGCCGCATGAAGCCGGAGGCGGTCGACACCTCGCAGACGCGGCCGGTGGCGAGGTCGACGCGCAGCATGATGCCGGCGCGGTGGGTGGCCGCCACCTCCTCGGTCAGCACCCCGGGGATCGCCGGGCGGACCGGGTCGAGCTCGGCCGGCAGTCCGGCGTCGGCGAGCACGGCGGTGACCAGCTCCGGGCGCCAGCCGGGCAGCTCGTAGTACACCTTGACGCCGATGCGGCCGCCGGGCGCCAGGCCGATGCCGAGCTCCTGGCAGAAGCCGTGCCCCTCCAGCTTGGCCAGCACGTCCAGCGCCGGGGCCCCGGCCGGCAGGCCCAGCCCGCGCAGCGCCGCGGTGACCCGCCGCCGGGCCCCGCCGTCGTCGAGGTGCTGGTGCAGGCTGCTGAGGTACACCTTGAGGACCTCGCGCCCGCCCGCCTCGGCGTCGACGCCGGCCCAGACCCAGAAGCGGTTGCCCTCGGGCACCGGCAGGGCCGGGTCGACCATCGCCTGCAGGGCCGGGCGGGCGTCGAGCCACGCCTGCTCGCAGCCGAGGAGCCCGGCGGCCCGGCCGATCGCGTGCAGGCCGCTCACGGCCCGCGAGAACGCCGGCAGGACGGGGTCGCCGACCTCCACGGTGTACCGCAGCGCCGGCGCCCCGTCGGTGACCGACAGCTCCACCGGCAGCCCGCCGGCCAGACCCGACAGCTGCGCGCTCGGCCACGGCGCGGGCGCGGCCAGCGACTCCCGGGTCAGCTCGCCGAAGACCGCGACCGCGCGGGACGGTTCGACGCCGAGGTCGGCCGCGACCTGCCCGATCAGCCGGTCGTAGCCGTGCCCGAGCGCGTCCCGCCCGGGCGCGGCCGTGACCGGCGCCGGCGGGGCGGACGGCAGCGGCCCGGCGGCCAGCAGCGCCCGCAGCGCGGTGGCGGTGGTGAACACCCCGCGGGAGTCGATGCTGCGCTCGGTGAGGCCGCCGCCGCTCGGGTCGGGCACGAGCAACTCGGCGTCGCCGGCCCAGCCGCCGCCGGGGCGCTCGGCGGCCAGCAGCGGGGCCGCGTCGGCGGGCGCGTCGGTGAGCACGAGGGCCTGCAGCCACAGCGCGTGGCCGAACGCGGTGACCGGCGGGCGCACCGGCGCGGGCACCGGGGTCAGGCCGGGCCGGCCGGCGACCGCCCACGCCTCCAGCGCGAGCACGGTCGGGTACCCGTCCTCGGCCCACCAGATGCTCGTCCACCGGCCCGGCGGCTTCTGCCAGCCCGCGACGAGCCGCAGGAAGCCGTCGGCCAGCGCGGCCCGGTCGAGCACGCCGGCCTCGTGCTGGGCCAGCAGCGCCGCCGCCGACACGTCCGGCGTGGGCTCCGACCAGCGGCGGGTGCGGGCGACGTCGCGATAGGTGCGGTACCCGGTGCCGGTCTCGTGCGCGGCCAGGAAGGCCAGCGCCGGCGGCGGCACCGGCCGGCCGCGGGCGGCCAGCAGCCGCACGGCCCACGCCGTCGAGTCGGCGTCGGGCGCGACGCCGCGGTTGTAGCCCCAGACGCCGCCCGGTCCGGCCGCGCCCAGCAGCCAGCCGGCGGCCGCGTCGGCCCCCTCGGCCGCGGCCGCGCGCACCGGCGGCGGCAGGTGCTCCGCGTTCGCCGCGGCGGCCAGCGCGGTGCCGGCGTAGCCGGTGACCCACGTGTCCGAGCACCCGACCGCGACCATGAAGTCGCTCCAGCTCCCGCCCGGGTGCTGCAACCGGCGCAGGTGCTCCACCCCCCGTGCCGCAGGCTGCATGACGCACCGACCCCCATCCGGCGCGGCCGGGCGGAATCGCCGGGGCCGCGGCTTATCGACGTGCATGGCAGAATACGGGGTAACCGTGATCCTTCGAAGCGCCGCCCGCGGGGGGCAGGAAACGGGGAGTGTATCGATGGGTGACTTCTCGCAGGAGTCGTTGGTCGCCGCGGCCGGGGTGGACCCCTGGAAGCTGCGCGACCAGTTCACCGCCGGTGATCCGGAAGAGATCTACGCCATGGCGCGCGGGTTCAACCAGGCCGCGGCCCAGCAGGGCGACGCCGTCACGCTGGCGACCAAGGGCCTGGAGACCGCCGGCGACGGCTACAAGGTGAACAACGCGACGCCGATCGACGTGAACGCGCAGGTCGCCGAGGCCAGCAAGCAGCTGGGCAACAACGGCGAGAAGCTCGGCAAGATCGCGAAGCTGCTGTCGGAGACGGCCAGCGACCTCTCGCAGCGCTCGTCGACGGCGAAGACCCAGGTCACCACCCTGGAGAACGACGTCAACGGGATCATCGGCGAGTGGAACCAGCAGGTCCGGCAGTATCACAACGACCCGGACTTCCAGCAGAACCGCCAGCAGTACATGGCGCCGTTCATCTCCCGGGCGGTGCAGAAGGTCAAGGACGCCGGCGGGCCGCTGAACACGTCGATCGGCGACTACGAGAAGTACCTGTCCGACCACCTCAAGGCGATGGCCGACCTCGGGTACATCCCGCCGACCCAGCTCGACGAGGGCCCCGGCGACGTCGACGTGCCCGACCCGAAGGCGGCCGCCGACGGCACCGTGGCGGCGACGAAGAACGGCGACCCGGCCGCGGCCAAGGCCGCCTTCGACAAGAACACGCAGTACCTGAACCTGCTCAACGCGAAGCAGAAGGCCGGCGTCCCGCTCACCGAGGCGGAGAAGAACTGGCTGAAGGGGTACTACGAGGAGATCACCCCGCACTTCGGCGAGATCAAGGACTGGGCCGACAAGCAGGCCGGGGTCAAGCCGGGCGAGAAGCCCGACCAGAAGAACCCGTTCGTGCAGATGGTCAGCCGCGTCGGCGACGGCTTCCTCAACCTCTCGCAGAACGTGCCCTACAACGAGCTGCCGAAGTCGGCGCGCGACATCATCGCCAGCAACCTCGGCGTCACCGACCCGAGCGACCAGGCGGGCCTGTGGGCCACGCCGGGCGAGCGGCACCTCGGCGACGAGTTCCCGCCGAAGACCGACCCGGCCCTGCTCAAGGCCGCGGGCTTCGTCGGGCTGCTCAACGACTACTCCAGCGACACGGTGAAGCCCAGCGACGCCCTCGCGTCCAACCTCAAGGACGCGTCGCTGCGCTGGAAGCACCAGATGAACGTCATGTACGCCAACTACAAGGCCGACTTCCCGATCGCGCACGGGTACAACGGGTCGCTCAAGGAGCTGTCGGTCGACGACTGGAACAAGCTCATGCCGGACGAGCTCTCGTCCGACGCGCTCGGCGTGGTGGCCCGCAACCGCACGTTCACCAACGACTGGATCGTCAACAACGCGGCCGAGCGGCGCGAGGTCATGGGCATGAACTGGCAGTCCGGCCAGGGCGCCGCCGACGTGCTGATCTCGGCGAGCATGCGCGGGCACGGCCTCGACGACACCAAGGCGGCCCAGGCCGGCCTGGCCATCGTGCAGGACGCCGGGACCGACTACAACGGCCTCGCGCACATGGCCAACGAGAAGGTCAAGGGCGCGATCGCGAACGTCGGCATGACCTACGTCGACTCGTTCGCGCAGTACGACACCGGCCCCAACGGCGTGCAGACGATCACGCTGCCCGACGGCACGAAGATCTCGGGCTTCCAGATGGACGCGGCCACCCGCAGCAACTTCCTGAAGTTCGTCGCGGCCAGCGACCCCGACGTCTACCAGCACTTCCGCGAGGGCACGCTGACGCGCGGCCAGGAATACCTGCAGATGGTGATGGCGCAGGGGCACACCGATCCGCACGACCCGGTCTACCAGCAGGCGATGGCCGACGCGATCCGGCTCACGAGCAGCACCGACGCCGCCGCGGCCGGCGTGCTCAACGATGCGGTCAAGGAAGGCGCCACCGCCGACCAGACCAAGAAGATGGCCGAGGACCTGGCCTACGCGCAGGCGATGTCGGACTACAACACCAAGAAGGGCTACGTCGACGGCGTCAGCACGCTGTTCGACATCGCCGGGCTGGCTCCGCTGCCGGGGCCGTACAGCACGGCGCTGAGCGTCGGCTCGACGGCGTTCGGCATCATCACCGACGCCGCGATCCAGGAGCCGGGGGCGCCGGACCAGAACACCTACATCACCAACCTGCAGGGGTACGTCAACGACCTGGCCAACGCCAACACCTCCGAGGCCGCCGCGCACGCGCGGGTGCAGGACAACATCGTGAACATGACGGTGGGCGCCCGCAACGCGACCGGCCACCCGATCATGGTGAGCGACGGCCACGGCGGCCTGGTCCCGGTGAGCATCGACTCCGACGGGCAGTATCCGGAGTCGACGGTCCGGGCGATCTACAACAACCTCGACCCGTACACCCAGGACCTCGGCAACCGCACCGTCGACGGCACCATCGGTGGCCCGGACACCGACAGCAACCAGCACGGCGGCGGGTACAACACCCAGTTCGCCACCGACGCCTCCGGCACCGGGCCGACCCAGGTCGGCTCGCTCGGCGACTCGGGCGGCAACTGGTCCAACACCGACGACCAGTACCGCATCTACTACGGCGACGAGACCCGCTGGACCTACCACGAGCCGACCACCTGGGACGGCGGGTACCAGGATCGGCAGGTTCCCGACGGCAAGGGCGACACCGAGACCACCGCCCCGGTCATCCCGGTCAAGTGACGCTCGCCCGGCTCGGCACCGCGGCGCGCCGCGCCGCGGTGCTGATCGGTCTGGCCCTGCTCGCCGCGTGCACGTCGTCCGGCCCGGCGCCCGGCCCCACGCCGACCAGCGCCGGCGCCCCGGCCCCGTGCCGCGTGGACCTGTTCACCGGCGGCCCGAGCGCGGGCCTGGCGATCCTGTGGGCCGGCCCGCTCCCGGGCGCCGACGCCGAGCAGGACGCGCGGGCGTCCCTGCCGGCCGCCCTCACGGCGATCGACGTGCGCACCGGCCAGACCCGCTCCTACTGCCCGCTGCCCGCGCCCTCGGCCGGCGTCCTGCGCGGGCAGGACCACGTGCTCGGCATGCAGCAGGACGGCGCCGGCTACCCGCCCTTCCTGACCGACCTCGACCTGCTGCTGCGCACCCAGTTCCTCTCCCCCGACCTCCACTGGTTCGCCGCTCCCGGCCTGCCGCTGGTCGACGTCGCCGCCGGCCGCATCACGCCGACCGACTGGGCCGGCACGACCATGGGCCTGGGCCGCGACCTGGCCCTGATCAAAAACGAACAGGGCGCCTGGTGTACCCGCTCGCTGCCCCCGAAGTCCGGCGAGCCCTGCACCCCGCTCACCGCCCCGGCCGGCGCCGGCGGCTTCGTGATCGGCGCCGACGGCCGCCCCGCCTGGGTCCCGGCGGCCGCCCAGCCCTTCGCGTTCGGCTCGACGACGGCGTACGCCATTACCGACGGCACCCGCCTCTACGCCGGCGACACCCGGACCGCCGCCGCGCGCAAGGCGGCCCCGCAGGCCCTGCTGCCCGCCGACCCCCCGCTCGACCTGACCCCGACCGGCCGCGGCGGCTTCGCCACCCTCGTGCCGGGCCAGCCCCAGGCCCTGCACAGCGTCAACGACTGGTTCACGGTGGACTCGATCGCCGGCGGCCGGATCCGCACCGCCTACCACCACACCGCCGCGCCGAACGCCGACACGGCGTGGATGTGGGGCGGCGCGGTGGAGCGCTCCCGCACCATCACTGACGACGGCCGCGTCGCGGTGACGGCCGCCGCGGACCAGCCATCGGGCACGCGCTTCGGCGCCGTGGCCGAGGGCGACACCAAGGCCCACGACCTGACCCGGGAGCGCGGCCTGCGCTGCCCGAGGCCGGACTCGTTCTGCCGCATCCTCGCCTGGCCGGACGGCACCCTGAGCAACGAGAGCGCCCCCGCGCCCTAGGGGCTGTATCGAAGTGGATGGCCGGGCTGCGGCGGACTCAGACGCCGCCGGGAACCGTAGCGGTCACACCCCGATACAACCCCGGTATCGGGGCGCGCCCGGCGCGGCCCCAGCCGACGCCTGAGCCTCGCCTCGCTCCGACCCCCACTTCGATACAGCCCCTAGTGTCCTGAGTCGTTGATTCGTTGGCAGTATGCGGCGACTGTTTCGAGGATCTGGTCTGCCGATTTGGTCCAGACGAACGGTTTGGGGTCGGCGTTCCAGGCCTCGATCCAGGTGGCGACGTCGGCTTCCAGGGCGGCGACGCTGCGGTGGGCTGACCGGCGGAGTTTGCGGTTGGTCAGCTCGGCAAACCAGCGTTCGACCAGGTTGAGCCAGGATGAGTACGTCGGCGTGAAGTGCAGGTGGAACCTCGGGTGGGCCAGCAGCCACTGCTGGATGGCGGGAGTCTTGTGGCTGGCGTAGTTGTCCAGCACGAGATGCAGGTCCAGGTCGGGCGGGGTGGCCTGGTCGATGGTGCGCAGGAACCGCAGGAACTCCTGGTGCCGGTGTTTGCGCTGGGTCTGGCCGATGACTTTGCCAGTGGCGACGTCCAGAGCGGCGAACAGGCTGGTGGTCCCGTGCCGGACGTAGTCGTGGGTGACCCGGCCGGGCACAGCAGGCATCATCGGCAGGATCGGAGCCGTGCGGTCGAGAGCCTGCATCTGCGACTTCTCGTCCACGGCCAGAACCATCGCGGCATCGGGCGGGTCCAGGTACAGCCCGACGATGTCGCGGACCTTGTCGATGAACAGCGGGTCGGTCGAGAGCTTCCAGCTGTCGACCTGGTGCGGCTTGAGCCCGAATGCCCGCCAGATCCGCGAGACGGCGGTCTGGTTCAGACCCACAGCTTTGGCCATTGACCGGGTCGACCAGTGACTGTCCTGATTGGACGGTGACTCCTCCAGTGTCTTGACGATGACCGCCTCGACCTGGGCATCACCAATCTTGCGGGATGCGCCGGGGCGTGGTTCGTCGAGCAGTCCGTCGAGACGGTCGACGACGAACCGCTTGCGCCACTTGCCGATCGTCGGCAGCGACACCCCGAGCTGGCGCGACGCCTCACTGTTGGACAGGCCATCCGCACACGCCAGTACGATCCGCGCCCGCAGGGCGAGAGCCTGCGCCGTCTTCGGCCGACGCGCCAGCCCCAGTAACGCCTCCCGCTCCGCGTCGGTCAACTCCAGCGCGGCGAGCTTCGGACCGCGACCATCACCCACGCTGGCAATCTATCAACGAACCAATGACTCAGGACACTAGTAGTGCTTTGTTAGGTTTGTCCGTGTTTGTTGCGGCGTAACTACCACCGGCACGAGTTCGCGTTCTCCGAGGCCGCCTGGTCCGGCGGATGGCGGGTCGGCCTGCTCGGACCGCTCGACTGCCGCGTGCTGATGAGCGGGCCTGACCACGAGGACCCGCGGCACTGGCTCGCCTCGACGATGTTCCACACCTACGGCGGCCAGTGGGCGCGGTGCGTGCAACGGCTACGCGCCGAGCCCTCCACGCCCGGCTGGCTGCGGGCGCTGCTGCCGCCGGAGCACTCGCCGCGCCCCGGCGGCCGGGCCTGAGCGCTACGCGGCGTGCTCCTTCGCATCGCCGGCCCGTGCGTGTTGACGAAGGCGGGAATCGCCATGCGCCGCGGTCCGCGTACACCTCGATGGCCCGACCGGCCCCGGCTGCGGACCCATGTGGACGATGATCGAGCGACTCACGGGCCGCTCCGATACGTTGCCCGGCCCAGCGCTGTGAGCACGGCGTGTGCGGTGTTACGGCCGCTGGCACCCCATACGCCCGCGCCCGGGAAGGTGCCGGCACCGGTCAGAAACAGGCCGTCCACCGCCGTGCGGTAGCGGGTCAGCTCGCGTCGCCGGCCGAGCAGCGCGCTCAGCGGCCCGCCGCTGAACGATGGCGCGTAGCCCCGGCTCAGGCCGAAGTCCCGCTCGTAGTCCACCGGCGTCATGGCCCGCCACGCGCCCACACCGTCCAGGAAACCCGGCTCGGCCAGCGACGCCAGCTGGGTGAGCCAGCGTCGCGGCTCGGCGGAGCCGGCCCAGCCTCCGGTCAGCCCGTACGGTGTCCACAGCACCTCCAGGCTGAGCAGGTGCCCGCCGCCGGGCGGACGCATCGCCGGGTCGCGCACCGACGGCACGTTGACGAGGAACATCGGCGGATCGCTCACCGCGGACGCCGGCCCGGCGACCATCGAGGCGGGCGGCGGGCTCACGACCGTCGTCGCCACGTGCGGGACAACGTCCACAGTGGACAGCGCGCGGAATGCCGGCGGCGCGGCGACCACGGCGTCCACCTTGGACTCATAGCCGTCTCGGGACGGCCAGGTGCCGCGCCGCAGTGAGGGCGGCAGCCAGTCGATGAATACGGTACGCGGGTCCACCGCGCACACCACGGCCGGCGCCGCCAGCTGGGTGCCGTCCGCGAGCCGCACGCCCCGCACGGCCCGGCCTTCCACAACAAGCTCCGCGACGGGGCTGGCGGTGCGGATCGAGCCGCCGGACGCGGACACCACCGCCGCGAGCGCGCTGGGTAGCGCACCGCTGCCGCCGGCCGGGCGACCGACGCCGACGAGGTGGCGCACGACCGGCCCGGCGGCGGCCATCCCGGTCCCGGGCGCAGCCGGCGACACGCCCCACACGCCGGGGCCGGTGGTCGCGAACGCCGACTGGATCCAAGTTGGCAGGCCGAAATCGTCGAGCACGTCGAGGAGGCTGCGCCGCCGCCACGAAAGCAACTGGGCGGCGGTCCGCGGCGCGGCCAGCCGCAGCAGCGATCGGAACGACGGCGGCGCTGCCGCCGCCGCGAGCACCAGCCGGGCGAGCGGCAGGGTGGCGTCGACATAGCGCCGGTAGGCGGCGGCGACGGCGGCGGGCAGTCCGGCGACGGTCCGGTCGACCGAGCGGTACTGCACGAACGCCGGCTCGTCGCCCCAGCCGATGGCCACCTCGACCGGGTCGACGTCGAGATACGTCAGCCCGTGCTCGGCCAGGCCCAGTTCCTCGACGATGCCGGAGGCCAGCACCATGGTGTGGTCGCAGTTGCAGATGTTCACCCTGGCGCCGATGGCATCCACCGTGGACGCACAGCCCCCGACGGTGCCGCGGGCCTCGACAACAACGACCCGGACCCCGGCGCGGGCCAAATAGGCGGCGCACGTCAGCCCGTTGTGGCCGGCCCCCACGACGATGACGTCAGCCACCGTGAGAGAACCGCGCGATCTCGGCGAACGCGAGGCCGGCCTGGCGGAGCATGCCGTCGTAGAGCGCCTTGCCGTGTTCGGCGCTGGCAAGGGTCGGGTCGCCGAGGGTCCCGTCGGTGCCGAAGTCGTCGCTCGACCAGCCGAACGACACCGGCCCGCCGAACCGGACCAGGTCGAAGCCACTGAGCTGGGTGGGCACGTTGCGGGTCGCCAGGTCCATCCGCACCAGGTCGGGCCGCAGGTGCAGGACCAGCGAGGTCTCGTCCTTGCCGCCGTGGATGCCGGTGCCGAACTCCTCGGCTGCAGACGCGCCGCCGTGGTCCGGCGGCAGCGACGGGTGCATGACGAACGTGGCGAGGCCGAAGTCGAGCCGCAGCTCGCGGGCGCAGACGTTGAGCAGCGCGGTGTTGCCACCATGGCCGTTGAGGAAGACGAGCTTGCGCAACGGCGTGTTCGCCACGCTGCGGCCGAGGTCGTGGACGACCGCCATGAGCGTGGCGGCGGACAGCCACAACGTACCGGGCGCCCAGGCGTGCTCGTTCGACTTTGTGCAGGCGAGCGCCGGCAGCAGCCACAGCTCGTGCTCGTTGCCGCAGGCCTCGACGACGTCCTGCGCAAGGGTCTCGGCGACGAGGAGGTCGGTCGCCAGCGGCAGGTGCGGCCCGTGCTGCTCGATCGCGCCAACCGGCAGGACGGCGATCCCGTGCGCGGGCAGGGCGGCGACCGCCGGCGACGTCAACGAGGCCAACCGTCTCATGGCGCTCCCAAGAAGCCTGGAGGTCTCGCTCCCGAGGAGCCGAACACGTCCTTGGCGTGCCGATCGGTGATCACGCCGTGCTCGGCGCGGCGTGTCCACGTGGACGGTACGTGGATCACGGCCGGTCCAGCAGGGGTAGCACCTCGGTCGCGACCCGCGTCAACTGGTCCTTCACCCGCGAGTAGGGGTCGCCGGGCATCGCCGGGAACAGGACGAGATCGTGCAGGCCGAGCTCGTCGCGGTACCGCTGGATGGCGGCAGCGACGTCGACCGCGCTTCCGACGGCCCACACGCCCTGGCCGACCGACTCCTCCAGCGTCGGCAGGAAGCCTGCGGGTGCGGGCGCGCCGTCCGGCCCGTTGTAGCCGCGGCCCCAGCCGTAGGGGCCGAGGAACTTCCAGAACTCGTCGTGGCCGGGCCGGACCTCGTCGAGGGCCTGTTCCCGGGAGTCGGCGACGGCGACGTTGAGGACCAGCAGGCGCCGCTCCCCCGGTCCGAGCGGCCGGCCGTGGTGCTGCTCGAAGAGCGCGCCGAACTCGTCCCAGTCGCGCCGCATCCGGTTGCGTTCCTTGAGCCAGAACACGCCGCCGTAGCCTCGGCGCGGCACCTCCTTGAGCGTCGGCGCACTGGTGACCGCCTGCCACGTCTCGAACGGGAACACCGGCCGCGGCACGAGGGTCAGCGTGGTCACCTCGCCACCGCGGTCCGGGATACCGGGCGGCGGAAGGCTGAAGTGCTTGCCCTGGAAGGCGAAGGTCTCCTGCCCGACCGCGGCTTCGATGACGTCGAGGGCCTCGGCGGTGAGTTCGCGGTTGCGCCGGTCGGCATCGGCGGCGTCCGGGTTGTCGTGGCTGCCAACCGAGAACTGCCCGGCGGTCAGTGGCAGCATCTCACGCGGCACGGTGCCGCGCCCGACGCCGAGGATGCCGCGCCCGCCGCTGAGGTTGTGCACCAGTGCGAAGTCCTCGGCCAGGCGTAACGGGTGCCACTGTCCGACGACGTTGAACATGGTGCCGATCCGCAGCCGACTCGTCCGCGCGGCCAGAAACGCCGAGAAAAGCAAGCCGTTGGGCACCACCTCGTAGCCCTCGTGCTGAAAGTGGTGCTCGGTCAGCCAGAAGCTGTCGTAGCCGAGCCGTTCGGCCAGGATGCCGCATTCCAGCAGCTCGCGATGGGCGTGCAGGACGGCATGCTGGTCGTAGCGCCGGTCCAGCGGATCCGGGCCGCCCGCACCGGAGTCGGGCATCTCGACGCCGCCGAAGAGGAAGATGCCGACCCGCATGTACACCACCCGATGTTGGGCCCATCAACATTCGTCACGATGGTCCCGGCAGGTGTCGCCGCGATCAGCGAGTTGTTTCGGCGAGAAAAACTACTCCCGGATGCCGACGTTGTGCTGGACCAGGATGACGCGCACCGGGCCCGGGGCAGCGCGGCGCCACCGATGGCGGATGCCACCCGCGTAGTACAGGCTGTCGCGCTCACCGAGCACGCTGAGCGCGCCGTCGACGTCGACGTCGATGGTGCCCTCGGCGACATAGAGGAACTCCTCGCCACGGTGCACGTAGTACTCCTCGAAGGTGTCCGGGGCGCCGGTGAACTCCAGCGGCAGCATCGCCCGCTCGCCGTGGACCAGCGAGCGCACCGTGCCGCCCGGCGAGTCCACCGTGGGCAGCTCGGCCAGGGCGGCGCGGCTCGGCACGACGGAGACCGGCTCGGCGCCGGGTAGTGCGAGCAGTGCCTGCGCGGTGGTGTCCAGCGCCGCGGCGACGGCGGTCAGCGATCGCATGCTGGGCCGGGCGACGCCTCGCTCGACCTGGCTCAGGAACGGATGGCTGAGCCCGGCCCGGCCGGCGACGTCGACCAGCGTCAGGCCGAGGCTGCGCCGCCTGGCCCGGATCGCGCCGCCGAGCTGACGCAGGATCTGGTCCTCAGTCACTCGCGCTCACTCGATGCTCATTGCCCGCCGAGATCGATCCGTTGACGGT
Source organism: Dactylosporangium sp. McL0621 (assembly GCF_049995355.1). Taxonomy (NCBI): domain Bacteria; kingdom Bacillati; phylum Actinomycetota; class Actinomycetes; order Micromonosporales; family Micromonosporaceae; genus Dactylosporangium; species Dactylosporangium sp. McL0621. Next base: position 4,151,808 of record NZ_CP188259.1, on the reverse strand, counting down.
CCGCGAGCGGCACCGGCCTCGGACCGGCCGGCACCGTCCACCCGCCGGCGTCCTCGGGCCCGACGGTCCACCCGTTGCGGGGAGTGCCGATGTTGACCACACCAACATGCTGCCCCCGGGGCGTTTCGGCGCGATTACCGGACGGGCTCGCCCGGATCAGGTCCGGGGCAGCTTGCCGGGATTGAGCAGGCCGTCGGGGTCGAAGCGTTTGGCGGCGGCGCGGATCAGGTCGAGCCGGTCGTGGTGCAGCACCCAGGTGTGGGGGTCGTCCACGTGCACCTCGACGCCGGCCAGCGCGTCCATGCCCGCATAGAGCGACGGCGTGTCGACGTACCGCGTGAACAGCATGCCGACCCAGGTGCGGGATCCGCCGATGTGGAAGCCTTCCAGGTGGACCAGTGAGTCGGGGACCGTTGCGGCGACCTCCGCGCGGCGGTGGATCAGGCCGCGGCCCATGCACTGCAGGTGGGTCAGGTCGGGCCGGACCTTGCGCACCCGGTGGGTGACATGGTTGTACGACAGCGAGGCGAGCAGCGCCGGGCCGTTGGCCCGCACGCCGGTCACCGTGCCGCCGGACGACACCACGATCGCGGTCGCCTCGGCCACGCTGCCGACCGACAGGATCGCCCGCAGCGAGACCTTGTCCGGCGGCATCGCGGCGTCCATCGGTCGGTAGGTCGCGACGATGCCCGCCTCGTCCAGCGACACCAGCCGCGGCGTCGGGGACAGCTCGAAGAGCGCCTCGCCGGCGGCCGCGGCCTGCTCCAGCGTGTTGAAGGCTGCGAACAGCGCGGTCCACTCGACGGCTGGGCGCAACGCCACGGTGGCCCCGGCGATCACGCCGCTGACGCCGAAGGCGTGCGCCATGGCGGTGTTCTGCGGATACGGCACGGTGTGAAGCTGCGCCCGGTCGGTGCATGCGGCCACCCGCAGCTCGTGGAGGTAGCCGGTCCAGATGGCGCCGTTGGCCAGGGAGCCGGTGCCGCCGGACCCGCCGGCGATGAACCCGCCGATCGTGCTGCCCACGGTCGACGGCAGGATCGCCAGTTCCTGGCCGGTGGCTCGCGCCGCCTTCTCCAGCGCGACGAACGAAGCACCCGCGTCGGCGCTGATCGCACCGTCGGAGACCCGGTGGATTGTGGTGGCGCGGCTGGTGTCGAGCACCATCCCGCCGTACAGCGGGATGCCCTGCCCGTAGTTGCCGGTGCCCTGCCCGCGCGGCGTGACCGGCACGCGGTGCCGGTGCGCAAGCGCCACGGCGACGGCGATCCCCTCGGCGTCCCGCGGGAACACCACGACGTCGGCGACTCCGCCGGGCAGCAGCGGCGCGAGAACCGGGCTCATGTGCGCCCAGTCGGTGGACGCGGAGAGCCGCCCGGCGTCGTCGCGGCGCAGCGCCTCGGCGCCGAACGCCTCGACGAGGTCGTCGGTGAGGGCGTCCACGGTGGACGGCGGCACAGGGTGCGCGTCCTCGGGCAGCCGGGCCGGCTCCCGGCCGGGAGCGCGACGGCTCCCGGCCGGAGAGATGGCGTTCATCACTTGAGACCGATGGACGGGTCGATGAACTCGTTGGTGGCGATGTCGGACGCCTTGATGTCGGGCTTCATCTGCTTGTTCTGCGCGGTGAAGATGGGCTTGGTGATGTCGATGAGCGCCGTCAGCCGGGAATCCTCGAAGTTGCCCAGGGTGCTGTCCTTGCCGTTGCCGACGATGCCGAGCGCCTTCATCTGCTTCACGCAGTTGTCGGCGACGCCCTGGCTGTACGTCCAGCCGTTGTTGTACCTGGTTACCAAGTCAAGGATCAGCTTGTTCGTCGACGCCGGGTCGTTCATGAAGTCGACCTGCGCCTGCTGCATGATCGGCACCAGCTTCTTCAGGCAGGGCGCCAGCTTGTCCTTCTCTCCGCTGCGGATCGACAGCATCTGCTGGTAGAAGTCGAACCCCGCGTCGGCGATCAGCTGGTACTTCACCGGCTTGCCGAACGCCTTGACCTCGTGCTCGTAGATGTAGGGCTCGGCGGTGGCGAAGCCCTGCTGGGCGAACTTGCCGCCGCTGGCCACGAAGTTGGCCGGCGTCCCGTCGTAGGAGCCGTCGACCTGGGACTTCTTCAGGATGCCCTTGCCGGTGAAGTACTCCATGTAGGTGGCGCCCTGGAAGTACAGGACCTTGCTATCGGTCTTGCCGATGTCGGCGATCGTCGTCCAGTCGGGGTGCGCGTCCGGCGACCACATGACGATCTGCGGGCTCTTCTCCAGGCCCGCGAAGACCCCGAGCGTGGGCTGGGTCTTCGACAGCGCGATCGCGTCGTCGCTGCCGCCGTAGCCGAGGGTGATCGAGGTGTCGGTGTACATCTGCGCGGCGACGCTCTGGAAGCCGATCGCCGGGCCGCCGGCCCGAATCTCGATGTTGACGCCGGTGTTGGTGCCGTCCTTGGCGACCAGCGCGCCGGTGACCCGCTTCTTGTCCGCGTCGATCTTCGGGTTGGGGCCGACCATCTTGTAGGTGCCGCCGTGCTCGCTCTCCGGGTTCCAGTCGGTCTGCACGACGACCGTCGACGGGCAGACGCTCGCGAGGTCGTATTGGGACCCGGCCGACGTGGAGGGGGCGGGCGGGGCGCTGGAATCGGTGCTGTCGTCGGTCGCACAACCGGCCAACGCGAGCATGGAGAAGGCTGTCACCATTGCTGTCCACTTCGGACGGATCATGTACACGCTCCCCTGGGGGTGGGAATTTACTCAGCCACGGCCGGCCTGGTACCACTTGCCGACGACACGCCGGCCCAGCCAGCCGAAGAACAGGAACACCGCGATGCCGAGCAGGCTGGCGAGGAGGACGGCCGCGTACATCTGCTCGGTCTGCAAGCGTGATCGGTATACGTCGATGAGAATGCCGAGGCCCGGCTCGCCCTGCTTGAAGAAGAGATCACCGACGAGCGCGCCGATGACCGACAGGCCGGCCGAGATGCGGAAGCCGGCGAACATGGCCGGCAGACTGGCCGGGAACAGCAGCTTGAACAGCCGGGTGAACCGGCCCGCGCCGTGCAGCCGGAACAGGTCGCGTAGCCCGGCGTCGGCGGACTGCAGGCCGAAGAGGGTGTTGGCGATGATCGGGAACAGCGCGATGAGCACGCACACCAGCAGCCGGCTCTGGAAGCCGAACCCCGTCCACAGCGCGATCAGCGGCACCAGCGCGAGGACCGGGATGGTCTGGAGAATGACGGCCCAGGGGTACAGCGACAGCTCCAGCCACCTCGCCTGGCTCATGACCACTGCGCCGGCGACCCCGATGACGATGGCGATGGCGAGGCCGAGCAGCGCCACCTCGGTGGTGAGCCACAGGCCGCGCATGAGGTTCTGGAAGTTGATCGGATCGAGGAAACCGACGTCGATGATCTGGTGCGGCGGCGGGAGCAGGAAGCGGCGGCTCTCGTCCAGAACGTAGTAGGAAATCGTGTACCAGCCGCCGACGATCAGCGCGAAGACGCCGACAGGTGGCAGTACCCGCCACAGCCGCATCCGCCGGCGCCTCCTTTGCGGCATCTCGCCGGCGTCGATCACGGCGATGCCGGTCGAGGCTTCCAGGACACTCATGCGTGCGCTCCCCGGAGATGAGCGGAGATCGAACCGCACACCGCCGCGAACTGCGCAGAGAAGCGCAGCGACGGCTCGCGCGGGTACTCGAACGGGATCTCGACGTCGGCGAGGATCCGGCCCGGGCGGCCGGACATGACGAGCACCCGGGTCGACAGGAATACCGCCTCCATCACCGAATGGGTGATGAACAGCGCCGCGAAACGCTGCAGGCGGAACAGTGACAACAGCTCGTCGTTGAGCCGCTCCCGGGTGATCTCGTCGAGCGCGCCGAACGGCTCGTCGAACAGGAACAGGTCCGGCGACAGCGTCAGCGAGCGGGCGAGCGACGTACGCATGCGCATGCCGCCGGACAGCTCGTGCGGCATGTGCTTCGCGAACGCGCTGAGCCCCACCAGCTCGAGGGCCTCGGCCGAGCGTTTGCGCCGCTCCGCCTTCGGCAGGCCGTGCAACTCGGCGAGCAGTTCCACGTTGGCCCGTACGGTGCGCCACGGCAGGAGCGTGGCGTCCTGGAAGACGTACCCGAGCCGGGCGGCGCCGACGTGGACGTGGCCCGCGGTGGCCTCGTCCAGGCCGCTGGCGATGCGCAGCAGGGTGCTCTTGCCGCAGCCCGACGGCCCGACGATCGAGGTGAAATCGCCCGCCGCGACGGCGAAATCGGCGCCGGTCAACGCCACCGTGCCGTCCTTGAACGTCTTGTCCACGCTGCTGAACTGCAGTGCTGTCTTCGTCGCGAGTGTCACGGGCATGGGGTCCCTTCGAGCGAGTTCACCTTCGTGGTCAGTCGGGCGCGGGCGGTACGTGCAGGATGCGGGTCACCGTCGTCCTGGCGACCAAGCGACCGGCACGCCAGACGAGGCGGTCCTGATCGGCGGCCCCGAGCGCGGCGACGAGGTCCTCGCCGCGCAGCGCCACCAGGTCGGCCGGCCGGCCGGCCTCCACGGCGACCGCGGGCAGGCGGAGCGCCGCCCGCGGCGCCGCTGTCACCGAGGTCACCGCGTCGGCCGGGCTGAGGTGGCCGGCGGTCACCATGAGGGCGGCGACCTCGAGCGGGTCGCCGCGGCCGACCGGGTGGAACGGGTCGCGGAGGTTGTCCCCACCGGCCGCGACGAGCGCCCCGGCCGCCCGCAGCGCGTGCACGGCGGTCAGCCCGCGTGGTGTGCCCACCGGCCGGTCGCGCCCTTGCAGGAACAGGTTGGTCTGCGGGAGCGCCACCACCGCCACCCCGGCCGCTTGTACAAGTTCGGCGACCCTCTGCTGGACCGCTACCGGCTGTACCGCCAGGCTCACGCAGTGGCTGGCGGTGGCGCCGTGCGCGAATCCGGTCTGCAGCACCAGCTCGGCCAGGACGGCGAGGGTCAGCTTGGCCGGGTCCAGGGTCTCGTCGGTGTGCAGGTCGATCGGCTTGTCCGCCTCACCGGCGGCGTCGAGGCAGATGCCGACGGCCCGGTCGGGCGCGGGGTCGAGGTGCGGGCAGCCGCCGGCGATGTCGGCGCCATTGCGCAGGGCGTCGCGGAGGTTTGCCCCGGCCTGGCCCGCCAGAGGGTTGCCAACGAGGGCTACGAGCTGCAGGTCCACGGTGCCGGCCCACGCCTCGCGGACCTCGGCGAGGGCCTCGAGCGCGCGCATGCCCATCGTGGAGCCGACGTTGACATGGCTGCGGACCGCCGTCGTGCCGTGGGCGAGCATGACCCGCAGGGCCTTGTCGGCCCGCCGGGCGATGTCGGCCTTGGTGAAACGGTCCGCGGCGGCGTCCATCGCACGGATGGCGCCGAGCAGGTCGCCGGTCGGGTTGCCGATCTGCGAGGCGGTGAGTGCCTTGTCGAGGTGGGCGTGCGGCTCCACGAACGAGGGCAGCAGGACGTATCCGGTGAGGTCGGTATCGCCGTCGTCCAGACCCGCCGACGGCACAACGGCCGAGATGGCGCCGTCCGCCAGTCGGACGTCACACTGCCGCCCGTCGGGCAACGTCGCGTTGCGCAGCCAGGTCATGGGCGCAGCTCCCGTCCGATCGTGGCCAGGTCGCGCGCCGTGGCGAGTTCGTGGCCCGCCCGGGTGCCGGCGGACAGGTTGACACCGTCGACGCCGGGGTGCGCGAGCAGTCCGCGGGCGAGCGAGATCGCCGCGTCGATGCCGGCGACGCGCTGGTCCGCAGCCTCGAACAGGCGCGCCAGGTAGCCGGGCGGGAGCCGGCCGGCGGCGAAGCCGGCCAGTACACGTGCGGAAACCGCATCCGTGGCGACGGGAACGCAGACGAGGACCGTCCCGGCGAACCCCGCGCCCCGCAGCGCGTCGACCGCTCGTCCGACCGGCTCGGCGCCGCCGCAGTGGTCGACCACGACGACGTCGGCGCCGGCGGCGACCTTGGTGAGCAGGCGCGGGAGCCGCAGCCCGGCCGGCGGGCTCGCCGGGTTGTGGGCCACCGACACGCGCAGCCCCGCCCGGCGGGCCAGGGCAGTGAGGTCGGTGGAGTCGAGGTCGAACACCGGCATCGCGTCAGGGCGGTGGCCGAGCGCCGGGTGGTCGCCGGTCACGCAATGCACCCCGGCGGCCCCCGCGTCCGCGCAGGCGGCAAGCTCGCCTTCGAGCGCGACGCGGTTGCGATCGCGGCAGTTGATGCCTGGCCAGGCAGCGACGCCCTCGTCAGCGAGGAGGCGGGCGCGGTACGACGGCGGGAACTGGACCCGTTCGGCGCCGTGATCGCCGAGCAGGAACGCGTCGGCCGAACCGGCGAGGATACGGGCGCTCGCCCGCAGGCTCGCGGCGTCCAGCGGCGCGCCCGGCAGGTCGGTGAGGACGAACGGCTTCGCGCTTTCCCGGCGTGTGCCCTCCTCGAACGCAATCGGGAACGGCCACGCGCCGGTGTACGGGCAGGGGCCGAACGACGGCACCTCGCACGCGCCGGAGTCCGACACGCCGGCGCAGGGGCCGTGTGCCATGTGCTTCGGACACGCCGCTCGGGCGACCTCCCAGGCGGTCGACGCGATGTTCGCCACATCAACAATCTCGTGGTCTTCGCAACACCGGCGGTTTCACTCCCATGACACTTGCGTTTCCACGCCGCCGGCCGCCCCACCCGCCCACCAACCCGACGAGAAGGGCAAGCTCCCTGCCGACCACGGTCTACCAGGCGATCGACGCTCTCCCGGCGAACCCCGCGCCCCGCAGCGCGTCGACAGCAATGCGAGCGTCACGCCGCGTAACTGGCGACGCGCGTCAGGCTGCCGCACTGCGGGGGCGCTGCGCCGAACCGGGGTGATCCCGGCCGCCGGTGGCGGCGGGATCACCCCGGTCGTCGGTCGGCCGGGAGGCTAGAGCTGGCCGAGGCTGAACGTCCAGATGCCGCGTCCGTGCGTGGCCACGTACACCGTGTTGTCGGTCGCGGAGTACTCCACGTCCATGCCGACCGTCAGCGGCAGGCCGGCGCCGAGGCGCTGCCAGCCCGTCTGCCCGGCGGCGCGGTAGAACGTGGCCAGGTCGGTGGCGAGCACCAGGGCCCCGTTGGGCAGGATCTTCACCGCGTTGGACGGCACGTCCGGCAGGTTGCCGGTGACGTCGGTCCAGGTGGTGCCGGAGTCCTTGGACTCGAAGACGTGGCCGACGCCGGCGCCGGGGCCTTCGGTGAAGCGGCGGTTGAAGCCGTTGATCGCGACGAACACGTGCGCCGCGTCCGCCGGGTCGACGCCGAAGCCGGAGACGTACCGGTTCGGCACCGTGCCGTCGATCGGCAGGGTGACCTGGTGCCAGCTGCCCGGGTCGTTGACCTTGCCGACCGCGATGCCGCGGGCGAAGCCGGCGTTGTTGCACGGGCCGCACCAGCCCACGTACGCGACGCCGTTGGACACGCTCACCGAGGTGGCCTGGTGCCCGGCGCCCAGGTCGTACACGTTGTTCCAGCCCTTGCCGTTCTGGATCGCGAAGCCCTTGGTGTTGACCCAGATGTGCTGGCCGCCGGCCACCCACACCGAGCTGTTGTGGTCGTCGGCCGCGAACGGCGCGATGAACCGGGCCGGCTCGTCGCCGGGGCTGGCGGTGTACGGCTGGATGTCGCGCGACGTGGACTGGCTGAGCGTGCCGTCGCCGGTGTTGGCGTTGCAGTTCTCGGTGACCCGCATGGCCAGGTTGGTGTACTCCTGGACCTGCTTGCAGCCGTTGGCCGGGTCGGCGAGGGAGTCGCCGCCGTCACCGCCGAAGTTGGAGCCCATCACGGTGTCGTTCGCGCGGAGCACGGACGCGCCGTTGTCCTGCAGGCCGCCGCTGACCACGACGCCGTTCGCGGCCGGGTCCTTGCCGACGGAGACCGAGTAGTACTGCAACGCGTCGATCGTGCCGTCGTTGAGGCTGACCCAGTCGGTCGCGTGCCCCTCGCGGTTGGTCTTGCCGTTGACCGGGCGCTTGAAGACACCGCCGTCGTTGCCCACGTACACCGAGCCGCCGGCCACCGCGACGGAGTGCTGGTCGGAGTGGGTCGTCTTCGGGCAGCCGTTCTTCGCGTCGTAGATGCTCCAGCAGGAGAAGTAGAAGTTCCAGTATGGCCCCACCGTCTTCCACGACGAACCGCCGTCGGTGGTCTCGTACACCTCCTCCAGGCCCAGCCAGACGTGCATCGGGTTGGCCGGGTCGACCTGCAGGAACTGGTTGTACCAGGCCTGGATGCCGGGGCCGTAGCCCTTGCCGCCGACCGACTGCTTGAGCGCCGAGCCGGAGTTCGCGAGCTTCTGCGAGTCGGCGATCTTGCTCCACGGGCCGGCCGGGGAACCGTTGTTCGACACGTACACGCCGCCGAGGTAGCTGTTGACCGTGCCGGAGGCCTTGTTCAGCAGCCGCGGCGACTGGTTGATCGCGTACAGCTTCGAACCGTCACCGGCGAACGCGAACGTCACGTTGCCGATATCGTCGGCCGGGATGGAGCCGGTCGGGTTGACCTTCCTCCAGCCGCCCGCGGTGTAGTCGGCGGTCTCGTAGAAGCCGTTGTACGTGTCGCCGGAGCGCCACGCCGACGCGACGATGACGTGCTTGCCGTTGTGCGGGTCGCCCGCCACGTCGTTGACGATGTTCTTGTACGCGGCGTTCGCCGCGCCCGCCTGGGAGCCGCCCGGCAGGTAGTCCGGGTTCGGCGTGAACTCGAGCTTCCACGCGCCCGCGGCGCTGCCTACCGGGTGCGAGTAAAGGCCGCGGTTGGTCGCGGCCCACACCTTGCCGTCGAAGAAGCGCAGCTTCTTGATCGTGGTGCTCTCCAGCTCGGTCCCGCCGACCCGGTCGGCCGGGCTGAAGGTGCCGGTCCGGGGGCTGGCCAGCCGGTACACGCCGGCGCCGACGTAGCTGGTGCCGCCGGTGTTCGCCTCGCCGGTCGCATACCACAGCGACCCGTCGCCGGCCAGCACCAGGTACCCGCTGGACAGGCTGGGCAGGCCGTCGGCGATCGGGGTCCAGTTGCCGCCGCCGGTGCTGGAGCGCCAGACGCCGCCGTCGGCGCCCGCCGCGTAGACGTAGCCGGCCTCGTCCGCCGCGAGCCCGGTCATCCGGCCGGTGACCGGGCCGGAACCGCCGGAGGAGTTCGACGCGTAGTCTCGGTAGCGCGGGTCGTCCGAGTCGTACTTGAGCTTGGTGATCTCCCGCCAGTTGCCGGCCGTCGACGGCATGGCGGTGAGTTGACTGTACGCCGCGCCGTACGCGCCCGGGGCGACGATCCCGGGGGCGTAGCGGGCCTGGGAGAACTGCTCGGCGATGGTGGCGGCCTCGAAAGCCTCCTCGCCGGCCTCCGCGGGGTCCTCGCCCGCGATCATCTCCGCCCGCTCGCGCGGCTGGAACGGCAGGCCCTCGCCCGGTTCGTGGGCTATGCCGAAAAATTCCTGCAATTCGTGATTGGTCGCGGTGACGGCGGTTAACGCCACCACGACCGCCACGGCGCCCAGGGCGATAGCGCCCTTGCGCCGTCGGGATAGTGCCATCTGTCGGTTCCTCTCCGGCGTTGCGGTGTCGATGAGGAAGCGAGAGAGGCGCCCGCGGCGTTACTCCAGGTCGCGCCCGCTGTTCATGGCGACCCGCCGGCCCGCGGTGTCGCAGGTGTGAGCGGTGGCCAGCCCGCCCGGCTGGCTGCGCCCACACTGCTCCACCCTGATCACAGCCACAGGCAATGCGAAACTCCGTACCGGAGCAGCCGTGCGGTTCTCGGCCGTGGCACACTCAAGCGACGCCCACGACTGGTAGGTGCACATGCGACACGATCAATCAGCGACCCCGCTGCCGAAGATCGACACGACGGTGCCGCATCCCGCCCGCCGCTACGACTACTGGCTGGGCGGGAAAGACAATTTCGCCGCCGACCGGGAGTCCGGAGACGCGGTCGCCGCGGCGTTCCCGACCATCCGGACCGCGATTATCGAGAACCGTGCTTTCCTGCGCAGAGCCGTCACCTTCCTGACCGCGCAGGCGGGCATTCGCCAATTCTTCGACATTGGCACGGGTATCCCGACCAGCCCCAACGTGCATGAGATCGCCCAGAGCATCGCACCGACCGCCCGGGTGGTCTACGTCGACAACGATCCGGTCGTGCTCTCGCATGCACGTGCGCTGATGACCAGCGCACCGGAGGGCGCCACCGCCTACATCGACGCCGACCTCCGCGACCCGAACAAGATCCTCAACGACGCGGACCTGCGTCGTGTGCTGGACATGTCTGCGCCGGTCGCGCTGATGCTGGTCGCGATCCTGCATTTCATCCCGGCGGAGGCCGACCCCTACGGCATCGTCGCCCGACTGGTCGACGCCCTACCTTCGGGCAGCTACCTCGTCATGTCGCACGCGACCTACGACTTCATGCCGCCGGAGGCCATCGCCAAACTCGACGCCGCGGACAGCGGCCAGATCAAGTTCAACCCACGCAGTCGCGACGACTTCGCGCGGTTCTTCGATGGCCTGGAACTGCTGCCTCCAGGGATCGTGTCGATTGCCGAATGGCGAGCCGAGGACGAGCCCGCCCCCCGCCCCACGGCGGCCGAGATGGCCTCACATTGCGCCGTTGCGCGGAAACCCTAGGCCCAGGTCCAGGGATCTCGAACCCGGCCAGCCGGTCCGCCCGGATCTGGGCGAGCTCAGCGGCTGGAACTTCTACGCCGGAGGCGCCCTGGACGAGTCCGACGTGACCGACGACGTGCAGCGGGCGACCGGCACGCCACCGCGCACATTCGCCGCGTGGTGCCAGGCCCACGCCGCCGAGTTCAGCGCGTAGCGCCCGACCGGGCCGCTGTCACGGGCGGATGCCGGTCAGTCCGCCCGCCGATGTGGCGCCGCACGTGCGACTGGCGTACCTATGGGCGGTCATTGCTCGCTTACGCGACCGCGCTGGTCGGCGATCCTCCCGGCAGAGCCCGGCGGCGCGGCGCCGCGCCGCGCCATACGTCGTGTACCGCGGGAATGAGCGTTACGCCACGTCCGGGGTCTCGAACACCGCGGCCGAAACATTGGTGGTGGACGCTCGCGCTGGCTGGATTCCCGGTTGAGCGAGAGGTGGGACATATGGAGCTCCTGGTGGTGACGGCCCAGTTAGCCGATGGGCCGGCGAGCCGGGTGTTGCCCGCCCTGGACCTGCTGGCGCATTCGCGGCGGCTTGTCGGGTATGACGTGCGCGCCTGGGGCTCGGGCCCGGACTTCGACGTGGTGCTGATCGATGCCCGGCGCAAGCTGATCGAGGCCCGCGGGGCATGCCGCATGCTGCGCACGACCGGGCTGCGCGTGCCGATGCTCGCCGTGGTCGAGGAGGCCGGGTTGGTCGGCGTCGGCGTCGACTGGGGCCTCGATGATGTCGTACTGGCAGATGCCGGCCCGGCTGAGGTCGAGTCCAGGCTGCGACTGGCCACCCAGGCGGCCTCGGCAGCGGCCGGTGCGTCTGCCGGCCTGATCAACGCCGGCGCGTTGAGTATCAACCCGGACACCTACGCCGCCAAGCTCAAGGGCCGCTCGCTCGACCTGACGTACAAGGAGTTCGAGCTGCTGAAGTTCCTCGCGCAGCACCCCGGCCGGGTGTTCACCCGTGACCATCTGCTGCGGGAGGTGTGGGGCTACGACTACTTCGGTGGGCACCGCACGGTCGACGTGCACGTGCGGCGGCTCCGCGCGAAGCTCGGCACTGAGTACGAGTCGATGATCGGCACGGTGCGGCAGGTCGGGTACACGCTGGTGCTCCCGCCCCGGGCCGTGATCCAGCCGATCGTCGCCGAGGCGGAGGCCCTGCTGCTGCAGGCCTAGCGGTGCGGGCGGGCGGTGGGCGGCCGACAGCAGCACCTCGCGCCGGCGGTGCCCCCGGCGCAGGACAGCCGCTGTCAGGCCGGCCACCGGCACCGCCGTGTCGCCTAGCGCTGCAGGGTCAGCACGCCCGGCCGGTACGGCAGGCGGTCGTAGTCCGTCCCGTCGGAGCTGGGGCTGCGGCCCTGGTAGAGCATTTTCAGGTTGCAGGGGTCGACGGTCTTGGTCTGGTCGGGGTTGGTGCGGACGAGGTCGCCGTGGCTGATGTCGTTGGTCCAGGTTGCGCCGCTGTTGGCCTTGCCCGCGAAGGGGCTGCTCTCGGTGGCGGCGTTCGGGGTCCAGGTGCCGGAGAGGCTGGTGGCGGTGAACGAGCGGAAGTAGCGGCCGTTCGCGCCCATGGCCTCGACGAGCATGAGGTACTGGCTCTGGCCCTGGATCTTGTACACCTCGACCGCCTCGAACAGGTTGGCCCGCGTGTCGCTCATGATCGTGGTGTAGTTCGAGCCGAAGCTGCCGGGGAAGTTCCCGATCGGCATGCCGGCCCGGTAGATGTTGCCGTTGTCCCCGGCGAAGAACAGGTACATGTTCGTGCTGTCGCCGATGACGGTCTGGTCGATCGGGGCCCCGCTGGGAAAGCTGCCCGAGAACAGCGTCTGCGGCGCCGACCAGCCGTTCACGTTCGCCGGGTCGCTCGACGTGCGGTAGGAGAACGCCGGGCCGCCCCACTGGTACGCGAGCACCCAGGTCTTCTTCGGGGCGAAGTAGAACAGCGTCGGGGCGACGGCGGCGAACGGCATCGCGTTCTGCCGGGCCGCGGTCATGTCGGACCAGTTCGTGAAGGGGCTGAAGTTCATCGAGCCGTATGTCGATCCGGTGTCGTGGGCGCTGGCGTAGACGATGTGCTGGCCGTTGTACACCACATTGGTGAAGTCCTTGAGCGCGACCCAGCCCGCCTTGGGGGTGGCCAGCGGGCCGGTCGACGTCCACCGGTACGTCGAGGGCAGCGCGCAGGTGCCGGTGCTGCCCCCGTCGACCCGGCCGAGACCGCTCGACGCTGACGCGCTGGGCCTCGTCCGGGCCGACGGTCCGGCGCTCGCGGCGGCCGCCGGCGCCGGCGACAGCGACCCGGTGTCGGTCGGGGTTGTGCCGGCGGCCACCGCGCTCGAGGCATCGTCGGCAGCCGGTCGGGGCGAACTGCCTGCGCAGCCGGCGGCGGCCACCAGCACGGCCGCCGACACGGCGGTCGTGAACGCGGGCCGCCACCGGCGGCGCAGGTGCGAGGGGAGCATGTCCAGGTTCTCCTTCAGCCGTTCCCGGTCGACTCGACCACCTTCAGTGGTTCGCGGGGACGGAAAGGCTGCCCGGACACGCAAGAATCGCGCAGGGTGACGGGACACATCCCCCGGACACATCGTTGCTGGTCTATGCGCGTCGGCGTAGGAAGGACTCGACGGCGGCGCGTACCTCCGGCGCGGAGGAAGACCGCGCCGACCCCGCGCCCGCGCGGCAGTTTCACCGCCGCCGACAGGTCGTCGTCGTAGCGCGGATCGACCGGCACCCCCGCGGAGGCCTGCGACGCGCCGTAGCCGTTCAGGTCGATCGAGAAGGCGAGGTAGCCGAGGTCGGCGAGGACCCGTGCACGCGGGCCGGGGCCGCGGGCGTGTGCCCGCGGCCCCGGATATCGTGCTTGTCGCTCAGGCCATACCGTCGGCGACCGACTTCGAGACGCCCGTCTGGGCGGCTACCGTCGTCACCTGGACGAGTTCGTCGCCCGCGGCGGCCGTTGTGTCGGCGCGCTGGCCGTGGACGTCGGTGTTCACCGACGCGGACTGGGCGCCCTTCGCGTGCTCCGCCTTCGCCTGGTCGAGCACGTTGGCGAGGGCGCCCGCCGGGCCGACGTCGCCGAACGCGCCCGCCGAGACGAGCGTGCCGTTCACGGTCTGGCCGGCCGTGTCCGCCTGCGCGCTGGCCTGGCGGCTGGTCCGGCCGCCCTGCCGCAGGGTCTCGGTGTCGTACGACATGTCCGCCACGACGGCCTCCTCGTCAGTCCTCGCCCAGCACGCGCGGGCCGGCTTGGTCCAGGTTCGCCGACCATACATCGTCCTCGACGAGCCATTCCGGGCGCTTGCGCTGCTTGTCCTTGCGCTCGTCGCCGTGGCCCGCCTGGGTCGGGGGCAGGTACGCCCCGCGGCCGCCCTGGCCCGCCGCCCCGCCCGCACGGCCACCGGCCGCCTCGAGCGGCTCGCCCGGCAGGCGCCCGGCGCGGCCGCGTACGGCCCCGCCCGTGCGTCCCCCGGCCGCCGCGGTGGCGCCCGAGCCCGGGTACAGCAGCGACTCCTCCGCCACGCCGCCCATGCCCCGGCCGCCACCGGCCCGGCCCAGCCGTCCGGCGCGGCCGTTGAGCAGCGCCTCCTCCTGGGCCGACCCGCCGCCGGAGCGTGCGGTGGCCCGGGCCCGGCTGGTCCAGGTCGACTCCGGCTCGGTGACGAGCGACTTGCGGACGCTGCCGCGGCGCCCGTCGAGGCCGCCCGTCTGGCCGCCGGCCGACATCGGGGGCACGAACGGCCGGCCGCCCTGGCTGGCCTCCTTCAGCGCCAGCTGCTCGGCCGCGTAGGCCTTGGCCGCCATGCGGTCCGCGGCCTGCTGACGCAGCTGGTTGGAGGCCGGGTTGTTCGGGTCGAGGCTCGGCGGGACCAGCCCGCCGTACATGCCCGCGAGGCCGGTGGTGCCGCCGCCGCCCCCGCCGCCCCCCGCCAGCGGCGGGGTGAGCGAGAGGTTGCCGCCGCCGAGGAGGCCGGTCGAGGGGTTGCCCCCGTCGAGGCCCTCCAGCCGCGACGCGTACTGCTCCACGTCGCCGAACGGCTTGCCGGTGACCGGGTCGATCCAGCGGCCGGTGGTCGGGTCGAACTCCTGGCCGGTCGCCGGGTCGATCAGGTATCCGGTGCGCGGGTCCTTGACCCAGCCGCCGAAGTCGCCGTCTTCCGGGCCGAGCACCGAGCTGCCGGGGTAGGTGCCGGAGCCGACCTGGGAGCCGTTGCCGGTGGTGATGGTACCGCCGGAGACGGAGCCGATGAAGGCGCCGGTCGAGCCGCCGTTGCCGTCGCCGCCGCCGGTCGACATCGGCTGGGCGGAGCCGTTTGAGCCGCCGGACCCGCCGCCGGATCCGGAGCCGCCGGTGTCGGAGCCACCGCCGCCGGCCCGGGTGGGGGCGGCGTCGAGCGAGCCCGGCTTGAACGCGTCGTAGGCCGTGGACCACTTCTCGATCTCGCCGTTGAGCACCGCGGCGGCCTGGGCCTCGCGGCGGTTCATGGCGTTGACCTTGCCCATCGACAGGGCGTCCTCCGGACCGAGGATCCGGTCGACGTCCTGGCTGAAGGAGTAGTCCTCCTCGTACATCGTGATCTGGGCGTTGCTGCCGGTGGTGGACGCCTTCGACAGGCCGCCCGCCACCTGGTCGGCGTAGCCGCCGACGTTCGTCATCCACTTCGCCAGCGGGGCCGCACGGTCGCCGAAGTTCTGGTACGGCTCGCCGTACTGCGCGGTGACGTCGTCCGCGGTGCCCTGCAGGTGCCCGGAGGCGCCGCGCACCGCCTCGGCGAAGTTGCGCCAGGTCGTCGCGACCGACTCGATCGTGTACGGCTGGCCGCTCTCGAGCTTTTCCTTGGCTGTCCAGTAATCGTAGTTGGCCATGATCGCTCCGGGTTATTCGGCGCGGGAGTGGCCGCGGCGCGCCGCGGCCTGGGTGGCCGGATCAACGTCGTGCGCCAGCTGCGCCGCGGCGAGCGTGCGGCTGGCGAGGTCGGAGAGGTCGAGGCCGACCTTCTCCAGCTCGCCGAGCATCGCGTGCGTCGCCTCGTACAGCCGCGAGTAGGCCGCCTGCCCGCCGGGGATCTGGCCGACCGCCGCGCTGGGCAGCAGGTTGTCGACCAGTTGCTGGCGCAGGTCGGCCGGCGCCTGGTTCTTCCGAAGGTCGGCGGCGGCCTTCTCCAGCCGCAGCGGGTCGAAGACCTGCCGACCGTTGTCGGTCCATCCGTACGCGTCGCCCACCGTCATTCCCTCCAGAGGCGCCGTGACCAGCGGGCCGGGTGGTTGACCCGGCCCGTCCTGCCCGTGTTCAGCCGGCGATGACCCGGCTCATCTGCTGGTTGGTGTCGGCCGAGATCGACGCGACGTTGTTCACCGCGACCTGCTGCGAGTTGAGGTCGGCCGTGTACTGCGCCGTGCGCTGGTGGTAGCGCGCGGTGCGGTCCTCCAGGGAGGAGCCCGTCAGCGCGTCGAGCGCCTCGGACACGACCCCGGTCAGCTTGCTGCGCACGCCTTCCCAGATGCGGTCCCAGTCGGCCTGGGAGTTCTTGGTGACGGATGCGATGCTGACGATGTCTTCGTTCTTGAACTCGATGTAGCCGTTGCCGCTCATACGATGACCCTCTCTCTCACATTCCGTTGGCGACCGACGAGCCGACGCCGGCCTTCGCGGCCTGCGTGGCCTGGTCGGACCCGGACTCCGCGGTGGCCCGCAGGGCGGCCAGGTCGTTCTGCAGCTCGGTCAGCGTCTCGGACAGCGCCTTACCGCCACCGCCGAGGCCGGAGAACGTCGACGAGGTGATCTGCCCCGCCGGCGCCTTCATCGCGGCCTCGCTGAGCCCCGCCTGAGCGAGGATCTTCTGAGTCACGCCCTCCATCTCGGAGACCGCCTGGTTCACGACGCTCTCCGCGGACAGAACGGCCGCCAGATCAATCTTCACACCGGACACTTCGCACCCTCCTCAAGGTGGTGGTTCGTTCAGCTCGCCGGTTTGTCCTCCAGCACCCCGCAGGACTCGGTGAAGTGGTCCTCGGCCGTACGGAGTGCGATGTACACGGGGATCACCTTGGAGTCGTCCTTGGCCTTGGAGGCCGCGATCGCGGCGTCGATGGCGGCGTCCGCGTCGGCCATGTCCTGGTAGACCACGTAGCTCGCGGGGACCTTCTGGCTCTTCAGCCGGGACCGGGAGTCCTCGATGCCGCCCTTGTAGGTGGGCAGCAGGCCTACCCCTTCCGCCCAGACGTCGTCGGGCACCTTCTGACCCTTCGTCACGTACGGCACCTGGTTGTTACCCCAGGACGCCCCGACGAAGTGGATCGCGACCTGGGCATACCCGCAGGTCGAGTTCGACACCGCGGCGACGCCCGCCGGGCGGGTCAGATTGCGTGACGGCGGCTTGGTGTAGCTCGCCGACGGCGGCCCCGAGGTGGTCGGCGCGGCCGTCGTTGCGGGCGCCGCGGGACTGCCGGGAGCCGAGGTCGCGGGGCTGCCCACCTGCGGGTCCTTCGAGTCCGAGCAGGCGGCGACGAGTGCAAGCACCGCCACCGCGCCGGCTGCGGCACGAATGCCCCGCGCGGTTGAACGCTCCTTCATGACCTTGAACACCAGGCTCCCCCGTCGGATACCTTCATCAATATATCGGTCCTGGCAACCTTTGTCCGTCCAGAAGACTCATTCCGCGTCGGGACGGGCGTCGAGCCGGGCCAGCTGGACGGGGACCGACCCGTAGCGGCGGTGCACCAGGGTGCCGCGCCCCGGCGGCAGCGGCGCCGGCCGCACGCCGAACATCGGCGCCTCGTCGCGCGGGGCGCTGAGCACCACCGCCGGGTAGCTCAGCTCGCGCATCGCGCCGAGGAACGGGTCCATCAGGGCCCGGGCGGCGCCGCCGGCCCGGCGGGCGACGTACGGGTACATGCCGATGTCGCGGGCCTGGGCCATGAAGGGCAGCAGCGGCAGCAGCGGGTTGCTGCCGGCCGTCACCAGCTCGTAGTCGTCGACGACGACGTACACGTCGGGCCCGGTCCACCAGGTGCGGTTGCGCAGCTGCTGCGGGGTGACGTCGGCGCCGGGCAGCCGCTTGGTGAAGCCCTCGACCAGGCCGGCGACGAGCTCCTCGGCCTGCGTCTGGTTGGCCGCGTAGCCCAGCAGCGACTCGCCCTCGAACTCGCCGAGCATGGTGCGCCGGTAGTCGAACAGGATCACCTTGGCCTGCTTGGGCTCGAAGGTGTCGACCACCTGCCGGGCCACCATCCGCAGCGTCGAGGTCTTGCCGCACTCGGCGTCGCCGAACACGACCAGGCCCGGCTCGCGCCAGTCGAACTCGACCGGGCGCAGCCGCCGGCCCTCCAGGCCGAGGACCATGCCCTGCTCCTTGGACTCCTTGGGCAGGTCCGCGAACTCGACGAGATGCGGCAGCAGCCGCACGGGCGGCGCCGACGGGCCGTCCCAGTAGTCGGTGACGGCCTGCACGAGCCCGTTGACGCCGGTGGACAGGTCGTCGGCCTGGCGACGGCGGTCTATTCGCGGTACCGCCGCCAAGAACTGCATCTTGTCGGAGCTCACGCCCCGGCCCGGCCGGTCGCCCGGCACCGTCAGCTGCGCCTTGCGGTCGATCTCGGAGTCGAGCGCGTCGCCGAGCTTGAGCTCGAGCTTGGTGCCGATCAGGTCGCGCAGGCCGAAGCGCAGGTCGAGCCAGCGGTTCGCGGTCAGCATCAGGTGCACGCCGTAGGTCAGCGACCGGGCGGCCAGGCTGATCAGCGACGTCTCGACGTCCTCGTAGTCCTGCCGCACCACCGACCAGCCGTCGACGACGAGGAACACGTCGCCGAAGCGGTCGTCGTCGACGGTGCCGGCCTCGCGCAGCCGCCGGTAGTCGGCCATCGTGTCCACGCCCAGCTCCCGGAACCGCCGCTCGCGGTCCTCGATGACGGCGGTGACCTCGGCGACGATCCGGCGGGCGACCTCGGCCTCCTGCCGGCCCGCGACCCCGCCGACGTGCGGCAGGCCGGACAGCCCGAACAGGGTGCCGGAGAAGTCCAGGGCGTAGAACTGCACCTCGGCCGGGGTGTGCCGCAGCGCGAGCGCGCAGATCAGGGTGCGCAGCAGGGTGGACTTGCCCGAGCGCGGGCCGCCGACGATCGCCGCGTGCCCGCCGGAGCCGGCCAGGTCGACCCACATCGGGTCGCGTCGCTGGTAGAAGGGCCGGTCCACGATGGCCACCGGCACCCGCAGCGGCGGCGAGAGCGGGTCGGCGCCGTAGCCGCGGCCGGGGCGCACGCGCAGGTCGGGCACGAGCGTGTCGAGGGTGTCGGGCGCGCCCAGCGGCGGCAGCCAGACCCGGTGGGCCGGCGTGCCCTGCCCGGTGAGCTGGCCGACCATGGTGGAGAGGATGGTCCGGCCGCCGGCCTCCGCCTCCGCGAGGTTGATCGTCTCCGTCGTGTCCTCGGAGCTCGAGCCGGGCCAGGGCACGGTGGTACCCGGGGCCGCCGGCGGGCTCGGCTGGTACTCGGCCCGGAACGCCCGCACCTCGAGCCCGCCGGCCAGCAGCTGGTCGCCGACCTGCTCCTGGCTGCCGTACGGCCCCGACACGTAGGCCGCGCGGAAGCGGCGCAGGTTGGCCGACTCGCCGCGCATGTACCCGTGCCCGGGCGCGCTGGGCAGGCTGAACGCGTCGGGCACGCCGAGCACGGTGCGGCTCTCCTGCTCGGTGAACGTGCGCAGGCAGATGCGGTACGACAAATTCGCTTCGAGCCCGCGCAGCCGCCCCTCGTCGAGCCGCTGCGAGGCCAGCAGCAGGTGCAGGCCCAGCGACCGGCCGAGCCGGCCGATCTGGGCGAACAGGTCGGCGAAGTCCGGCTTCTGCGACAGCAGCTCGGAGAACTCGTCGACGACGATGAACAGGCTCGGCAGCGGCGGCAGGTCGGCGCCGCGCTGGCGGGCCCGGTCGTAGTCGCGCACCGAGACGAGGTTGCCGGCCGCGCGCAGGATCTCCTGCCGCCGGTTCATCTCGCCCGACAGCGCCTCCTGCATGCGGTCGACGAGCGCGAGGTCGTCCTGCAGGTTGGTGATGACCGCGGCGACGTGCGGCAGCGTGGCCATGCCGGCGAAGGTGGCGCCGCCCTTGAAGTCGACAAGCACCAGGTTGAGCTGCTCGGGCGCGTGCGTCGAGGCCAGCGCCAGCACCAGGGTGCGCAGCAGCTCCGACTTGCCCGAGCCGGTGGCCCCGATGAGCAGGCCGTGCGGGCCCATGCCGTCGTACGCGGACTCCTTGATGTCCAGCTCCAGCACCGCGCCGTCGGCGGCGATGCCGATCGGGGCCCGCAGCCGGTCGCGCAGGGGCCGCGGCGCCCACAGCGCCGGCAGGTTGAGCTGGCCCGGGTCGTCGATGTCGAGCAGCCCCGGCAGCGTCTGGTCCACAGTGGACAGGTCCTCGGCCTGCGCGGTGGCCACGTCGAGGCGGAACTCGGCGATCTGCTGGGCGAGGGACTCGGCCACGGCGGGCCGCAGCACGTCGGGCCGGCCGAGCGGGGTCAGGCTGGTGCCGACCCGGGTGTCGAGCCGCCCGTCGGCGACGACCAGCTCGACGCCGTGGCCGCGGACCAGCTCGGCGGTGCGCCCGTCGAGGTCGACGACGGTCGCCGCCTGCAGCCCGTCGGGGTTGAGCAGCAGCTCCAGGCCCGTGGTCAGGCCGCCGTCGAGCACGATCAGCAGGTGCGGCACGTCGGGGTCGGCCGCGGCGTGCCGGTTGAACCCGGGCCGGTTGGCCAGCTCGTCCTCGAGCCAGTCCTCCAGCGCGGCCAGCGACGGGTTGACCAGCCGCACCGGGCCGGCGTGGTCGACCTCGGTGCGGTGCTGGGCGTGCGGCAGCCACTTCACCCACGACCAGCCCGACGCGTCGGCGTCGGCGGTGCAGACGACGACCCGCAGGTCGGTCGGGGCGTGCCAGGTGACCGCCTGGGCGACCAGGGCCCGGGCGAGCGTGCGGGCCTCGTCGCGGTCGCCGGAGAGCGCCACGGCGGCGTACCGGCGCAGGGACAGCTGCACCGGCAGGCCGGGCACGGCCGAGTGGCTCGCGATGAACCGGCGCAGGGCCAGCGCGCACAACGGGTCGAGGTCCTCGACCGGGCCGGTCTCGCCGGGCACCAGCTGGGTGGCCAGGAACTGCGGGCCCAGGCCGAGCCGCAGCCAGCCGAAGTCGGGGTCCAGCGGGCGCCGCTCCCACAGCCGCGGGCTCGCCGCGGCCGCCCACAGCTGGTCGGGCGTGGGCGCGACCCAGCCGGCGGCCTCGCGCTGCGCGTCGGCGGTGCGCCGCACCCGCTCCCGCATCCGGGTCAGGTAGCGCAGGTAGTCGCGGCGGTTGTTCTCCGCGTCGGCGCGGGCGGTGGCCCGGGCCCGCAGCAGCGAGCCGGCCACCATGGCCAGCGAGGAGAACAGGAAGAACGAGCCGGCGACGTACGTGATCGGGTTGGGCGGTGCGGCGAAGAGGTACGCCACCGAACCGAGGCCCGACAGTGCGGGCAGCGCGGTCAGCCAGACGTTGCCGGAGTCCGCCCGGTGGACCTCGGGCGGCGGTTGCAGCAGTACCTCACCCTCCGGCACGCTCGGCCGCGGAACCCGGGGCGGGCGGCGGAACGCGGTGGTGGGCAACTCAGAACCCCCGTGTGACGTAATGTGACCGCCGTTGCGGCCGGTGGAACTCTTCGATCGATGAAGTTACCCTACTGACCGGCACGACAAGGGGACACGAGCAGCACCGGCATCGCCCGCGGGGGACCTTGATGACACGGAGTACGGCGACGTTACCGCCCGCTGACACCGGACACGGCGGCGCCTTCTGCCGCATCCGGCTGGCCGCGCCCGGCGTGCAGGTCGATCTGGCCGTGCCGTCGGCGGTACCGCTGGCGCGTCTGCTGCCCATGCTGCTGCGGCAGGTCGGGCAGGCCGACACCGACGCGGCCGGCTGGGCGCTGTCCACCGCCGAGGCCGACCGTCTCGACCCGGGCACGACGCTGTCCGAGGCCGGGGTGGCCGAGGGCGGGCTGCTGGTGCTGCACCGCGCATCCGAGCACATCGCGCCGCCCGTCTACGACGACGTCGTCGAGCTCATCACCGAGGGCGGCGTGCTGCGGCCCTGGGGCAGCCGGGAGCTGCGGCTGGCCTGCGCGGTGCTCGTCGCCGTGGCGATGCTCGGCGTCTTCGGCGCCCTCGCGGCCGCCGGCGGCATCCTGCCCGGCGCGCTCGCCGGCGGTGTCGCCGCCCTGCTGCTCGCCGTCGCCTGGGCGATGTCCCGGGCCGCGAACGACCTGCCGGCCGCGACCCTCGCGGCCGCGCTCGCGGTGCCCGGCGCGGCCCTGTGCGCGGCCGAACTCCTCGGCGGCGACTGGGGCCGCGGCCACCTGCTCGTCGCCGGCGCCGCCGCGCTGCTCGTGGCCGCGGTCGGCCCGGCCGTGGTCGGCGGCGGCGACCACGTCTTCGCCGCGCTGGGCATCGCCGCCCTGGGCGCGGGCCTCGGCGCGCTCATCGCGATCCTCGCCGACACCCGGCCCGCCGCGGCCGCCGCCGCCGTCGCCCCGCTCGCGCTGGCCGCGACCACGATGCTGCCGGCCCTCGCGCTGCGCTCGGCCCGCCTGCCCCGCCAGCCGCTGCCCCGCTCGGCCGAGGACCTCGCCGGCGTGCAGGGGCAGCTCGACCTCGAGCGGGCCACCGCCCAGATCGCCCGCGCCCGGCGGCTGCTGTCCGGGCTCCTCGCCGGCTGCCAGGCCGTCGTCGCCGGCGGCGCGCTGGTGCTGGCCGCGGACTCCTCGCTGTGGTCGCGGCTGCTGGCCGGCGTCCTCACGCTGCTGGCGCTGCTGCGCGGGCGGCTGTTCCGCGAGCGGGAGCAGGTCGCGGCGATCGCGGTCGCCGTCTCGGCCACGCTGCTCGCCGGCGCCGCGATCCTCGTCGTGCGCTTCGCCGGGCACACGGCCCTGCTGACCGGCGTGCTGGCCCCGGTGCTGGCGGCCATTGCGCTGCTCGCGGCCGTGATCGGCGGGCTGACCGGGCGGCGCAAGAGCACTCCGCGGCTGGCCCGGAGCCTGGATGTGCTCGAGACGATGATGATGCTTTCCGTGGTACCGCTGGCTCTGGCCGTCTGGGACGTCTACCGCGCGCTGATGGATCTGCGGGCGTGAGGCTCTCCGCCCTCGCCACCGTCGCCGTGCTGCTCGTCCCGGCACCGGTGCCGGCGCTGGCCCCGGCCGGCTGCCGCAACCCGCCGCCGAACGGCCAGCCGCTGCCGGCCAACGCGCCCCGCGACCCGACCATCGCCCGCCTGGGCCTGGAGCGCGCCTGGGACCTGTCGACCGGCGCCGGCGTGACCGTGGCCGTGGTCGACTCCGGCGTCGACGACCACGCCAAGCTCAAGCCGGCCCTGTCCCCCGGCTTCGACTACGTCGGCTCGCAGACCCCGCCGGGCTGGCAGCGCGTCCCGGGCGGCGTGGGCGACTGCGGCGACAACGGCAACAGCCACGGCACCGCGGTCGCCGGCCTGATCGCGGCCCGCCCGGCCGACGACGACCGCGTGATCGGCGTGGCGCCGGGCGCGATGATCGCCCCGGTGCGCTTCCCCGACGGCATCGACAACGCGGCCCCGGAGATGATCGCCGCCGCCATCCGCACCGGCGCCGAGTCGGGCCAGGTCCTCAACCTGTCGTTCGCGCTGCCGGTGGACCGCCCGCAGATCCGCGACGCGATCCAGTACGCGCTGAGCCGCAACGTCGTCGTCGTGGCCGCCGCGGGCAACGAGTCGTCGACCGGGGACACGAAGTGGTACCCGGCCGCGTACCCCGGCGTCCTCGCGGTCGCCGCGCTCAAGCAGGACGGCACCCCGCTGGCCCAGTCCAACCGCGGCGACTGGGTCGGCATCGCCGCACCGGGCGAGGGCCTCACGGCGCCGTCGGCGGGCGGCGGGTACGTCGGCGTGAGCGGCACCAGCTTCGCCACCGCGCTCGTCTCGGGCGTCGTCGCCCTGGTGCGGTCCCGCTTCCCGAACCTGTCCGCCGCCGAGGTCGTCCGCCGCCTCACCGCGACGGCGGTCCCGCTCGGCGCGGCCCGCGACGACCGCGTCGGGGCCGGCATGGTGGACCCGTTCGCGGCGCTCACCGCGCGGGTCGCACCGGCCCCGCCGAGCCCGAGCGGCTCGGCCGCGGCGGCGCCGGTGGGCCAGGTGCGCGTGCTGCCCCGGCCGGACGAGGGCGGCGGGCTGGCCGAGCGCTGGGGCGTGCTGCTGGGCGTGTTCGGCATCCTGATGCTGGCGGCGGTCCTGGCGTACCTGGGGCGGCTGGCACTGCGGGCGGCGCGGCAGCGGCGGGCGGGGGCGGGCGGGCCGGAGACGCCCGCGGAGCCGGTGGTCGACCCGCCGGACATCCGGCTGGCCTGAGCGGGGCCGGCCCGAGCCGGCCGAAATCACGTGGATCGATATCGCGCGGCGGGCTATGGTCGCCGCATGATGTACCAGCATCCGTTGGCGTACCTGCTCGGGATCGAGGGCCTGGCGCTCCTGCACGGGTGGGGCGGGGAGTACGACGAGGAGTTCACGCAGCGGCGGCTGGCCGAGGTCCGGACGCTGCTGGCCAACCCGGCGTTCACCGGGCACGAGGGGGTGCCGGTCGGACGGGGCGACACGCGCACCGGGTACCGGCAGTGGGCGGCGACCTACGACGAGCCGCGCAACAGCCTGTTCGACATCGACGAGCCGGTCATGCACCGGCGCATCGAGGCGCTGCCGGTCGGCGACGCCCTCGATGCGGCCTGCGGCACGGGGAGGCACGCCGAGTACCTTGCCGGGCAGGGGTTCACGGTGATCGGCGTGGACAGCTCGCCGGAGATGCTGGAGCGGGCCCGCAACCGGGTACCGTCCGGCGACTTCCGCCTGGGCGACCTGCGCGAGCTGCCGCTCCCCGACGACAGCGTCGACCTCGTCGTCTCCGGCCTCGCACTGGCCCACTCGCCCGCGCTGGAGCCGGTGCTGACCGAGTTCGCCCGCGTCCTGCGCCCCGGCGGGCACGCGGTGATCTCCGATACGCACTGCGAGATCGACTTCCGCGGCTCCGTCCCGCACGCGCTCGGGCCGGACGGCGAACCCGGCGTCGTCGCCACGTACCGGCACACCGCCGGCGACTTCGTACGCGCCGCGCTGGCCGCCGGGCTCCGGATCCGGGCGTGCGAGGAGCCGCGCGGCTCGGGCACGGACCAGTCGCCACCGCCACCGCCGGTACCTCTCGCGGAGGCGCACCCCGGCGACTGGGCCGGTTGGCCGTGGTCGCTCATGGCGCTACTGCCCGAGGCGGCGTCGGCCGCGTGGGCGATACCCGCGGTCATCGTCTGGGACTTCGAGCTTCCCCCGGAGGATCCCTGGCCGGCGTAGCCGGGCTCGGTGGCCCCGGGCAGCGACGCCAGCTCGCCGGTGCCCGCCGGCCGCACGGCGATGACGATCATGAGTGCCCTCCACCGGCGGTCGGCCCGGGCCATCCACCAGGCCCTCGGCCTGGCCGCCGCGGCGGACGTCACCTGACCCGGACCCGCGGCGGGTGATGGCGGGGCAGGGGGCCGGGCCGACCGTTGCGGGTATGGCGTTCTTCGACGGGTTCGAGGAGTTCGACATCGCCGCGGCGGGGACGACGATCCACGGCCGCCGCGGTGGCAGCGGGCCGCCGGTACTGCTGCTGCACGGCATCCCCGAGACGCACCTCATGTGGCGGGAGGTGGCGCCGCGCCTGGCCGAGGAGTACACCGTCGTCGCCACCGACCTGCGCGGGTACGGCGACAGCGGCAAGCCGCCGAGCACGCCCGACCACGAGCCGTACAGCATGCGCGCCATCGGCCGCGACCAGCTCGAGGTCATGGCGGCGCTCGGCTTCGACCGGTTCGCCGTGGCCGGGCACGACCGCGGGGCGCGGTGCGCGTACCGGCTCGCGCTCGACCACCCGGAGGCGGTCGAGCGGCTCGCGGTCATGGATGTCGTACCCGTCGGCGCCGCGTACGACCGTGCGGACCGCGACTTCAGCCTGGCGTACTGGCAGTGGTCGTTCCTGGCCGCGCCCGAACCGGTGCCGGAGCGGTTCCTGGACGCGGCCCCGGCGAACCTGGTCGAGCACATGCTCGACGCGTGGACCGCGGTGCCCGGCGCCGTCCCGGCCGACGTGCGGGCCGAGTACGTCGCGAAGTTCCGCGACCCGGCCACCGTGCACGCGGTGTGCGAGGAGTTCCGGGCCTCGGCGACGCTGGACTTCGAGCACGACGAGGCCGACCGCGGGCAGCGGACCATCAAGTGCCCGGTGCTGGTGCTGTGGGCCGAGCACGGCGAGGTCGCGCAGCTCTACGACGACCCGCTCGAGGTCTGGCGCGAGTGGGCCGGCGACGTGCGCGGCGGGCCGATCGCGGCCGGGCACTTCATCCCGGAGGAGTCACCCCGGGACACCACCCAGCGGCTCCTCGCGTTCCTCAACCATGGCTGAGGTCCGGTACGGGTTCGCCGACGTGGACGGGCTCGCGGTGCACTACCGCGAGGCCGGGCCGACCGGGGGGCCCGTGCTCCTGCTGCTGCACGGCTTCCCGTCGGCGGGCCACATGTACCGCGACCTGATCCCGCTGCTGGCCGACCGCTTCCGCCTCGTCGCGCCCGACCTGCCGGGCTTCGGCCGGTCCGGGCCGCCGGCGCGGAACACCTTCGAGCACCTCACCGACGTCGTCGACCGGTTCACCGAGGTGCTCGGCCTGCGGGAGTTCGCGTTGTACCTGTTCGACTACGGCGCGCCCGTGGGGTTCCGGCTCGCGGCGCGGCACCCCGCGCGTGTCACCGCGATCGTCTCGCAGAACGGCAACGCCTACGAGGACGGGCTCAGCGACGCGTGGGCGCCGATCCGGGCGTACTGGCGCGACCCGTCGGCCGCGAACCGGGCGGCGGTGCGCACGATGCTGGCCCCGGAGACGACGATCTGGCAGTACACCCAGGGCGCCGCCGACCCGTCGCGCGTCGGACCCGACGGGTACGAGCTGGACAACCACTACCTGGCCCGGCCCGGCGCCGCCGAGATCCAGCTCGACCTGCTGCTCGACTACGCGAGCAACGTGGCGAGCTACCCCGCCTTCCACGCGTACTTCCGCGCCCACCGCCCGCCGCTGCTGGCGATCTGGGGCCGCAACGACCCGTTCTTCCTGCCGGCGGGGGCCGAGGCGTTCCGGCGCGACCTGCCCGGGGCCGAGGTGCGGCTCCTGGACGCCGGGCACTTCGCCCTGGAGACCCACGCCGAGCCGATCGCCGCCGCGGTGCGCGAGTTCCTGTCTCAGGCGTTGACGCGCAGCCACGCGGTGGCCTCGGGCGCGGGCAGGGGCCGGGCGTAGAGGAGCAGCGACCGCGCGCCGTACCGGACCATCCGCGCCCCCTCCGCCCCGGCTATTCGGTCGCGGCGGGGCGTTGTTTAGGGTGATCCGATGGAATCGTCTGCCGTCGAGCCGTTGTCGATCGGGGTCCAGATCGGGCTGCGCGTGCCCGTCATCCTCGTGGCGCTCGCGGGCGTGTTCGTCGCGCTGCTCATGATCAAGCGGCTGGGCGCGCTCAGCGGGATCCTGGCGGCGGGCGGGAGCCTGCTGATCGCGGCCGACCAGGCGGCGACCATCGCGTGGGTGCTGCACCTGCGGTCGATGACGTCGGGTGGCGATCTCGACATCGACACGTACAACACGGTCGCCAACGCGTATCTGGTCGCCGACGCCGTGCTCATCACCATCGGCGTGGGCCTGGTCGTGGCGTCCTTCCTGACGCGCCGCCCCTCCCCGCCCGACCTGGCGGCACCGCCCGTGTTCGCGCCGCCACCGCCGGTGCAGATCCCCCCTCCGCGCCTCTGACCGGAGGTGGCGCGTTGACCACGGACAGCGACACCTGGCAGCGGCCGATGCCCGACGCCCGCCGGCTGCGCATCGACATCGCCATCGGCCTCGCCGTCGCCGTCATGGCGCTGGCCAACTTGACCCTGACCCGCAGCGTCGGGGCGTTCATCGGGCACCCGCCCGGCCTGCCCGAGCAGGTCGTCTGGGCCCTGCTGTGCACCCTGCCGCTGGGCTGGCGCCGCCGCCGGCCCGACGCCGTGGCCGTGATCGTCTCCGTCGCCTTCATCGCCGGCCAGACCCGCTACGCCCCGGAGCAGCAGCTCACCACCGGTGCCCTGTTCGCGGCGATCTACACCCTGGGCGCCTGGGGCCCCAACCACCGCCGCTCCCAGTGGCTGCGCGTCGGCATCATCGCCGGGATGTTCATCTGGCTGGGCATCTCGTACCTCATCGCCCTGCCGCACCTGTCCGCGGCCGAGTTCGTCAAGGCCGACGGCCCGGTCTCGCCGATCCTGGCCGCGCTCATCAACGGCGTGCTCGTCAACGTCCTGTACTTCGGCTTCGCGTACTACTTCGGCGAGATCGCCTGGACCGCGGAGCGCCGCCGCCACCTGGTCGAGGCCCAGGCCGCCGAGCTCGTGGCCGCCCACGAGGAGGAGGCCGCGCGCACGGTACTGCACGAGCGCCTGCGCATCGCCCGCGAGCTCCACGACGTGGTCGCGCACCACGTGTCGGTCATGGGCGTGCAGGCCTCAGCCGCCCGGCGCGTCTTCGACCGCGACCCGCCGAAGGCGAAGGAGGCCCTGGCCGCGGTCGAGCAGAGCGCCCGGACGGCGGTGGACGAGCTCCACCGCATGCTGGGCCTGCTCCGCCACGCCGACCCGGAGCCCCCACCGCACCCGGTCGCCGCACCCGCACCCGGCGGCGCCCCGGACTCCTCCCCCGCGACCGCGCCCGCCGCCGTCGGCCTGCACCGCCTGGCCGAGCTGCTGGACTCCGTGCGCCACGCGGGCCTGGAGACGACCCTGGGCGTCTTCGGCGACGAGGTCGACCTGCCGGAGTCGCTGTCCCTGGCCGGCTACCGGATCGTCCAGGAGGCCGCCACGAACACCCTGAAACACGCGGGCGCCACCCAACTGGACGTGCGGATCCGCTTCCACACCGACGAGCTCGAGCTCGACGTCGCCGACAACGGCCACGGCACGGGCCGGCGCACGACGGGGGGCCTGGGCCTGATCGGCATGCGCGAGCGCGTGGCGGCGCACGCCGGCACCCTGGAGACCGGCCCCCGCACGGGCCGCCCCGGCTTCCGCGTCCGCGCCCGCTTCCCCCTCACCCGCCCCGCCCCGAACCCCTGACTCGGTCCCGCCGATCCCGGCACCGGCCGAAGGCGTGCGCACCGGTGAGCACGGGGCGGCCGGACGCCACCGCCGGAGACACCCCCGACACCGGGCAAAGCGGGCGGCCACCTCCCCGCCGAATGCGGTCACCTATTCGTCCACCGCCTACGGTGTCCCGATCTCCGCCGGTTCCGCTTCGGCCGCCCGCCGCGTCCACATATCGGCCTCGGCTGTCTCGCCCCGCTGCCGGAGGAGGGCGGACAGATCGGTCATCGCGAAGTACAACCCGGCCTCGGCGGCCTGACGGAGCAGCGGTTCACCGGCCTCCGGCCGGCCCGTCTGCCGTTCGAGACAGGATAGGAGGTACCGCCCGAGAGGATCGCCCATGTTGGCGGCCTGCCGCCACCAGGCCTCGGACTCCTCGCCTCTTGACTGCTGGTTGAGGACCATGCCGAGCCGAGTCATCGCGTCGACCTCGCCCTGCTCGGCGGACCGCCGTAGCCACAGCTCGGCTTGGGCGAGATCGCCACCCTGCCACCACAGGAGGCCGTAGTTGGTCATGCTCAGGGCGTCTCCCTGTTCTGCCGCGACCTTCAACCAGGGCGTGGCGTCCTCCACGGCACCGAGACTCAGGAGCAGGCCGCCGAGGCGGACGCCCGCATCCTGGTGGCCCAACTCGGCAGCGCGCCGGTACCACGGCAGTGCGGCCTCTGGGTCATCAGCGTGACGAAGCGCGGCAAGTATGAAGGCGGCATGGGCACTCCCGCGATCCGCGGCCCTGGTGAGCCACCGCTCCCCGCTGCCGGTGTCGCCGCCCAGCCACAACTGAGCTCCGACCGAGGCCGCGGCTTGGGCGTGACCGGCCTTCGCTGCCTGTATCCACCAGACCATGGCGCCCTCGGTGTCATTGCGATTCCCATGCAGGCAGCCGAGCTCCCACATGGCGTCGGCGCTGCCGTACCGCGCCGCCTGTCGCCACCATCTGACGGCTTCCGCCTCGTCGCCCCGATCGCGGCACTCGACGCCGATCTGATGGCTCGCGTCGCCGTGGCCGGCCTTCGCCGCCCGCCTACGCCACATCTCCGCCTGCTCGTCATCGCCCCGACCGTGCATCAGGTAGCCAAGGCCGTACATGGCCTCCGGCAATCCTGCGGCAGCCGCCACGCGGTACCGCTCCTCGGCGGCGCCGACGTCACCCCGTTGGGCCAGAAGAACGGCGAGGTTGTAGGTAGCCTTCACGTAACCCCGCTCGGCCGCACGGTGGAACCAGTCGATCGCAGCGTCGACATCGCCGGTTCTACTGCTCACCAGCCCCAGGCAGTAAACGGTTTCGACGTTGTCAGCTCCGTCCAGAGCACGCTGCAGCCACTCCTGCGCCCAGCCTGAATAACCATGTTCGCCCAACCGGACGCCGATGTCGTGCGCCGCGTTCGGATCAGAGTCACCCGCGCATCGGTCGAGCCAGTCCCGTGCCTCCGCGTCGGCGCCGCGGTCGGCCAGCAGTAGGGCGAGCTCGATCATCGACTCTGTCCGACCGGCAAGGGCGGCCTCCCGATGCCACCGCTCGGCCGCTTCCCGGTCACCACGCTGCGTGGCGCGGACCGCAAGATTGGCCATGGCGCCCGAGTTGCCCATCTCAGCGGCGCGGACGAACCAGCTCTCCGCCGACTGTTCCTCCCCGCGCAACACCGCCGTGATCCCACGGCCCGCGATGGCGTCGACATCCCCGGCTTCGATGCCGACCTGCAACGCTGCATCCGCCGCGTCGAGATCGCCGTACGAAATGGCGTGGAAAGCGATGACCACCGCGTCGAACGGCGGAACGAGATCGAGCACGCCCCGCCAGACGGCGGACACTGGTCTGTCCTCGACAGGTCCGTCGCCGCGCTGCGCAGCGTCCAGCAGATAATCCGGCGCGACGTAGGTGTTGCCGTCACGTGGCTCCAGGCAGGAGCTCGCGCCCAGCTGGAGACGTGCCGCCCAGCGGAGGCCCTCGTCGGCCGGGGGAAGATCGCTGCGATGCCGAAGTGCGGGGGGCAGGTAATGACGGTGCAGCCGGTCGAGTACCTCGGCCGGGACCGGCTTGTCGTAACCGGCTCGCCGGCAGTCGACCGCGGCACTGATCAGCGCCTGCCCGACGTGGAAGAGCAGTCCGCCCCCATCCCTCCAGCGACGCAGCAATACATGGCCGGCGGCGAGGAACTCGCCGAACCCTACCCGTGCTCGCAGCGCCTGAGCGATGCGCTCGTCGGCCAGGAGGTCGACACGGAGGTCGGCGACTTCCTGGTCGCTGAGCACCGGGGCCACCGATATTTCGCGGTGCAGGGGCAGCACGCCACCGCCCTCGGCCCGGCTCAGCTCCTCGTCGCGCATGGTGGCGATGATCGGAATCTGGCGCAAGTGCATCAGTGCGGCGGCCAGGCCGTCGCCACCCAGATAGTGCTCCAGATCGTCGAGCCAGATCACCACGTCCTTGCCGAGGCGTGACGCGGCCAGTTCCCGCAATGCCGGTCCGTTCAGTGGCACCACCAGCCGGTGGTCCGGGCACCGGCGCCGCAGAAGTTCGTACGCTGTGCGGGTCTTGCCGGACGCCGCACGTCCGCGCACGATCGTCAGGCCACCGCCGCTCAGGGCATCGTCCAGAAGGCGGTCGCAGTCTCGGGGAAGGTAAGGCGGAAGCGCGCGTCTCCGTCCGTCACGACGGTAGGTGCCGATGGCCGGCTTGACGCCCAACTGAAGAGGGTCGAGCTCGCGGACCAAGGGAAGCCGGCCGTCGATCAGGTGGCTCGTCAGGCCGACGGGGCTACTGCCGCGCAACCGCCGCCAGACGCCGGCAAACGGCGGCTGCGCGCGAGGACCGTTGACGTTCAGCTGCTGGACCACGTTGGCGTGGACACCGACGTGACCCGGCAGGTCGTTACCGGAGGCGACCGGTCCTACGCCGTCCCCGGAAAGAAAGGGTGGGGCGGGCTCCCGTAGTTCACCGTTACCGGGCCAGTCATCGTGACCGCTGCCGCCCCATAGTTGGTGGTGATCCGCAGCGTCTTGTCGCCCAACGCCGCCGACAACCGCCGCGCCGCGGCGAGGATCTCCGTATCGCGATCGGCGCCGGAGTCGGCCAGATCGTTGCCGAGCCGGTCGCGCAAGGCATCCCGTTCGGGATAAGGCGAATCCACCACCGCCTGGGCGTGCGGCCGGCCGGCAAGGCGGCGGTTCAGCAGAACGCGGAGGCCGTCGTAGGCGTCTCGCGCCTCGGCGTTGATCGCGTGATCCGCGCCGGCCTCAGCGTACCGGGCCAGCGCCTCGTACAGCTCCTCCCCGACATCCACGGCCGGTCACATTACCAACATCGACGCGCCGATCCAGTCGTGTCACACGCAAGGATGAACGTCGCCGCGGTGCCGCCGGAGACCATCGCGGAGATCGCCGACCGGGTGTACGTCCCGCTGATCCGTTCCACCGCTGTAGGGAAGGCGACTGCGATCGAGGGCCGCGGGCGGGACAGTGGGCGCCAGCATCGACCCTAGTCGATAGGAGTGTTCATGCTTCCACGCCCCCGCCAGGTCGTCGCCGTCGTCGTGGCCGTGCTGGCCGCCCTACTGATCGTCCCCGTGTCACCGGCCGCGGCCGCCACCGCCGACCGCTTCGGGTTCGCCCTGGTCGACAACCCGACCGTGCCGATCTGGACCGCGCTGAACCCCGCCTACTCCTACGGACCCGGCGCCACCGGCGGCCGGGTCGCCCCCGGCCGGTTCCTCGTGCGCTTCCCCGGCGTCGGGACCGGCGCGCGCGGCAACGTGCACGTGACCGCCGTCGCCGCCGACGGCCGGTTCTGCGAGACCGTCCGCTGGTACTCCTCCGGCCTCGACGAGATCGTCGACGTCCAGTGCTTCAAGCCCGGCGGCGGCCCGGCCGACACCCCGTTCACGGTGCTGTGGACGGTCAGCTCCGGCATCCTGCTCGGCGGCCCCGGCGCCTACGCGTCCGTCCAGGTGGTCTCGAACGCCGTCGCCCAGTCGTACAACTCCGCCGGCGGCGCGGTGACCGCCACGCCGGTGGGGATCGGGATCTACGCCCTGCGCTTCACCGGCGTCGGCGACCCCTCCGGCGTCCTGGCCGGCAACGTGCAGGTCACCGCGGCCCAGCCCAACGCCCAGCCGCGCCGGTGCAAGATCCTGCGCTGGGGCGCGTCGGGACTGGACGTCATCGTGTACGTCACCTGCCACGACCCGGCCACCGGCGCCGCGCTGAACAGCGACTTCACCGCGTCGTTCCACCGGGAGCGCTCGGTCTACGCGTCGTTCGGGCCGCCGAAGTACTTCGGGTACCTGTCGACGCCGTTCGGCGGACCGACGAACTACTCGTACCCGCTCGGCGTGGGCGCCAACGGCTTCGGCCCGTCGGGCCCGGGCACGTACACCGTCAAGTTCCCGCTGCTGCACGAGAAGGAGACCACCGCCCACGTGACCGCCATCGGCGACGGCCCCGTGTACTGCACGATCCAGAAGGTCTGGGCCCGCGCCGGCAGCGACGCCGTCGTGCCGGTCGCGTGCTTCGCCAACAGCGGCGCACCCGAGAAGAGCGAGTTCAGCGTCACCTTCTCGTCCAGCGTGTGATGCGCTAACGTCTCGCGGATCATGGGACAGGTACTGGCCCGGCCGGCCGGGCACGGGGTGGTGCTGCTGGGGTACTGGCCGTACACCTACGCGCGCCACCCCTCCGCGCCGGACGCCGTCGAGGTCGCCAGCCGGCGGCCCGGCGGCCCGGCGACGGCGGTCGTCGACCCGGCCCGGCCGCACGGCGCGGACGGGATCGTCGACGTCGAGCCGGGGCCGGACCATCCGTCCTGGGTCATCGCGCTCGTCTTCACCGCCCGGTCGCGGGCGGCCGGGCGCGGACCGACCCGCCACGGCCTCGAGTGGATGCTGGGCCTGGTCTGATGCTGGTACGGCTGCTCGGGCCGGTCGACGTCACCGTCGGCGGGCAGGTGCACGCGCTCGCCGGGCTGCGGCGCAAGGCCGTGCTTGCCGTGCTCGGTCTGCACCGCGGCGCCGTCGTCGGCGTCGAGCGGATCGCCGCGCTCGCGTGGGAGGACGGCGACGCCGAGGTGGCGCCGAACACCGTGCAGCGGCACGTGTCCGGGCTGCGCGAGGTACTGCAGGACCGGCACGCCATCGAGTCCCGCCCGCCCGGCTATGTGCTGCACGCCCCGACCGACCTCGCGCTGGTCGAGGAGCACGTGCGGGCCGGGCGCGCGGCCGGGGCGGCGCGGACGGCGGCCGGGCACTTCCGGGCCGCGCTCGAGCTGTGGCGCGGGGCGTCACTGGACGGCCTGGAGCTGGACTGGCTGCGTGCGCAGGGCCGGCGCCTCGACGAGCTGCGCCGCGACGTGCGCCTCGACCTGCTCGACGCGCGGCTGCGCCTCGGCGAGCACGACGCGCTGGTGTCGGAGCTGGCGGCGCTGGCCGCGGAGCACCCGTTCGACGAGCGGGTCCACGGGCAGCTGATGGCCGCGCTGTACCAGGGCGGGCGGCCGGCCGAGGCGATCGCGGCCTACGAGCGGCTCGAGGCGGCCCTCGACCGGGAGCTCGGCCTACGCCCCGGCGTCGAGCTGCGGGCCCGGCGGCAGGCGATGTCAGCGATGCCCGTGACCCGCCCGGCGCAGCTGCCGGCCGCCGTACGCGCGTTCGCGGGCCGGGCCGCGGAGCTCGACGCGCTCGACGCTTTCGATGCCCAGGAGGGAGTCGCGGTCGTGTCCGGCACCGCCGGGGTCGGCAAGACGGCCCTCGCGCTGTTCTGGGCGCACCGGGCGGCCCCGCGGTACCCCGATGGGCAGCTGTACCTCAACCTGCTCGGATTCGACCCCGCCGGTGCCGCGGTCCGGCCCGGGGACGCCCTCGCGGTGCTGCTGGAGGCGCTGGGGGTGCCGGCTCAACAGGTACCGAACCAGCCGCCGGAACGCGAGGAACTGTATCGATCCGTGGTCGCCGGGCGGCGCCTGCTCATCGTGCTCGACAACGCCCGCGACGCCGAGCAGGTGCGGCCCCTGCTGCCGGGCGCGGGCCCGTCGCTGGTGCTCGTGACCAGCCGCGACCGCCTCGCCACGCTGACCGGGCACGCGATCTCGCTGGGGCTGATGAGCACCGGCGAGGCGCGCGACCTGCTGCGGCGCCGGCTCGGCGAGGCGCGGGCGGCCGCCGAGCCCGACGCGGCCGACGACATCATCGGCCTGTGCGCGCGGCTGCCCCTCGCGATGAGCGTCGCCGCGGCCCAGGCCGTCGCCCGGCCCGGCGTCGCGCTGCACCGGCTCGCCGCCGAGCTGCGCGACGCGGCCCGCCGCTGGCAGGTGCTCAACGGCGGCGACCCGGTCTCCGACGTGCGGGCGGTGCTGTCCTGGTCGTACCGGGCCCTGGGCCCCGGCGCGGCGCGGCTGTTCCGGCTCATCGGCGCGCACCCCGGCCCCGAGTTCGGCGTCGCCGCCGCCGCGAGCCTCGCCGGGGTGCCGGCCGCGACCGCGACGGACCTGCTGGGCGAGCTGGGCCGGGCGAGCCTGCTCGCCGAGCCGGAGCCGGGCCGGTTCACGCTGCACGACCTGCTGCGGGAGTACGCCCGCGAGCTCGCCGCCCGCGACGGCGACGACGGCGCCGGCCGGCGGGTGCTCGACCACTACCTGCACACCGCCATCGCCGCGGCCCTCGCCATCAACCCGTCCTGGCTCCCGGTCGCCCCGCCCCCGGCCGCGCCGGGCGTCGTGCTCCCCGGCCCCGGGGCCGGGCTGGAATGGCTCCTGACCGAGCGGGCGAACCTGCTCGCCGCCGTCCACGCCGGCCCGGACGTCCACGCCTGGCAGCTCGCCTGGGCCCTCACCGACTTCCTCGAACGGCAGGGCCGGTGGGACGACTGGCAGGCCGCGCACACCGCCGGCCGGGGCGCGGCCGAGCGCCTGGGCGACGCGCGGGCGCTCGCACACCTGCACCGGGGCCTCGGGCGACTGCGAATGTGGCAGCGTCGGTACCCGGAGTCGCGCGCCCTGCTCACCGGGGCCCTCGAGCGCTTCCGGACCCTCGGCGACCGGCACGGCGAGTCACGCACCGAGCACAACCTCTGCCAGCTCGCCGACCGCGACGGCCGCCTGCCCGACGCGGCCGCGCACGCCCAGCGCTCCCTCGACCTGTGCCGGGGGCTCGGCGACCAGGCCGACGTGGCCAAGGAGCTCAACGCCATCGCCTGGTGTCGCATGGAGCTGGGCGACCTCGAGCCCGCCCGGGCCGCCGCCGAGGAGGCCGCCGCGATCTACCGCGGCTTCGCCGACCCGGCCCAGGAGGGCGCGGCCCAGCACACCCTCGGCGACATCCACCGCCGGCTCGGCGACTTCGCCGCGGCCGCCGCCTGCTACGAGCGCGCCCTGGAGCTCTCCGGCGGCGTGGGCGACCGCTTCGCCGAGGCCCTGGCGCTGGACGGTCTCGGCGACGCCCGCGCCGCCCTGGACGGCGACGACCGCGCGGCCCGGCCGTTGTGGCGGCGGGCCCTGCGGATCCTGACGGACCTCGACCGCGCCGAGGCGGACGGGGTCCGCGCCAAGCTGCCGGTCAGCGGGCGGCCTTCGGCCTGAACACGCGGTACGAGTTGGCGGTCGCGGTCACGACGGCGGCGATGAGCACCACCCAGACGACGATGGGGCTGAAGCCGCTGCCGGCCTCGGCGCGGCCCTGCGCGGTCTGCACGAGGGACCCGCTGTTGGCGATGTCGACCTCGGGCAGCGGGATCGGGGGCAGCTCGCCGAACCGGACGAGGTTGGTGCTCTCCAGCATGGACAGGTGGCCCTCGACGACGGTGTTCGCCTCCTGCGCGACCTTGCGGACGATCTCGTTGCGGGTGCCGGAGCGGACCGCGGCGATGATCGGGAAGATCTTGCCGTGGGCGGCCCGCAGCCGGGTCACGAAGATCTGGTCGAACTCCTGGTTGGAGGAGGCGCCGCGCATCTCGTCGAGCCAGCCGGTCTGCTGGGCGGTCGGCGTGGTGGGTAGCGTGACGCCCAGCTGGTTGGCCGCGTCCACGACGTCCTGGTCCAGCTTGACGTGCTGCTGGGCGATCATGGACCCGATCTGGCGGACCACCGGGTGCGCGCCGCGCTCGGCGGCCATCTGACCGGCCGGCATCTCCCACAGGCCGGCGGTACGCACGCCGTTGAGCAGGGTCAGGTCGGCGTTGCTGAGCTGGGTCGGGATCGGCGGCCCGGCCATGGCCACGGCCGGCGCCGCGAGCGTCACGGCCCCGGCGCCGAGCAGCACGAACCAGGCCCGCAGGAGCATGCCCGCCCGGCCCCGGCCGGAGAATCGTCGTCGGCTCACACCATGCAGTTCGGACGGCGGGGCCGGTTCGGTTCAAATCCCTGAGCAATAATTTCCCTGTGCAATGAACCCGCGGCCCGGTCCCGCCGTACCCCGGAGCGACGGCACCTCACGTCCGGTGCGAACCGGACCCGGGCGGGGAAAGGTCGGACGCGGATGCGCGGCAGGCAGGCGGGAGACG
Organism: Dactylosporangium sp. McL0621; assembly: GCF_049995355.1. Lineage (NCBI taxonomy): Bacteria > Bacillati > Actinomycetota > Actinomycetes > Micromonosporales > Micromonosporaceae > Dactylosporangium > Dactylosporangium sp. McL0621. The sequence continues at coordinate 4,114,432 of NZ_CP188259.1, read as the reverse complement.
ATCTGACCCTGACTCGGAGCAGCCGCGAGGTGCGACCCCGGCGCCGCCCGATGCCGGTGGTCGCCGCGGCCGTCGCGGTCGCCGTGCTGCTGCCGGTCGCCACGTACACGCACGTCGGCCGGCTGGCGACCGCCTACGTGTTCGTCGTCCTGCACTACTACGTCGGCGTCGTCGCGCTGGTCGCGCTGTCCCTGACGGTGATGGCCGGCCTGGCCTCCACCGACCGCGTGGTGCTGCGGATCGGCCAGCGCGTCCTGCTGCAGACGGCCCACCGGGCGACGGCCATCGTCGCGATGGTCGCGCTGGGCGTGCACATCGCGGTGAAGGTGCTCGAGGCGCACGCGGCGATCGGGGACGCGGTGGTGCCGTTCTTCTCGCAGGGCCGCTCGCTGTTCATCGGCTTCGGTACCGTCGCCGCGTACCTGATGCTCCTGGCGTACTGGTCGGGCCTGGCCCGGACCCGGTTCGTCGGCCGCGTGCGCCCCTGGGTGTGGCGGCTGCTGCACAGCTGCGCGTACCTGTCCTGGCCGGTCGCGATGCTGCACGGGCTGAACGCGGGGCGCGCGGCCGCCACCTGGGTGACGGTGAGCTACCTGGTCTGTGTCGTGCTGGTGGGGCTGGGCCTGCTGGTACGCGTCCTGGCCCGGTTCGGCCGCTACTCCGTCGGGGTCAAGCCGGCGCCGTTCGTCGGCCTCAACACGCAGACGGTGGTCATGCCCCGCATCCCGGCCTCGCGTCCGTCCGCCGATTATCCGTCCACCGGCTACTTGGATGCACCGCCGCGACGGGGCGGCGGCTCGCAGCTGCGGCTGACCGCGGCCGGCGCCGCGCCCGAGCGGCCCGCTCGCGGCCGGCACAGCGCCTGAGCCCGGCGGCGTCGCGATGGACTCGGAACAGGTGATCAGCCTGGGCTGCCACGGCCCCGCCCGGCTGCTGGCCGGCGTGCGGGAGTACGGCCGGCTGGACCTGTGGGCCCAGACGAAGGTGTACGGCGAGCCGGAGCCCATCCCGCTGCCGGAGCTGATCGAGCTGGCCCAGCAGGTGCGGCTGGGCGGGCGCGGCGGCGCCGGCTTCCCGTTCGCGCGCAAGCTCGAGGCGGTGGCCAGGTCGGCCCAGCGCCGCGCCCTGCCCGCGGTGGTGGTCGTCAACGGTACCGAGGGGGAGCCGGCCGCCTTCAAGGACAAGATGCTGCTCAGCATGGTGCCGCACCTCGTCCTCGACGGGGCCCTGATGGCCGCGTGGGCGCTGCGGGCCCGCGAGCTCGTGATCACGATCGCCGACGACGGGTTCGCCGAGGAGTCGCTGCTCGACGCCCTGGAGGAGCGCCACGGCATGCCGATGCGGACCCGGGTGGTGATCGTGCCCCACCGGTTCATCTCCGGCGAGGCCGGCGCGCTGGTGCGCGGCATCAACGGCGAGGCCCACATCCCGCCGGGCCGGAAGGTCCGGGCCAGCGACACCGGGGTCGACGGGCTACCCACCCTGGTCTCCAACGCGGAGACCTTCGCGCAGCTCGCGGTGGCCGCGGCGGTCGGGCCGCGGGAGTACGCCGCGGTCGGCACGGCCGAGGAGCCCGGCACCGTGCTGCTCACCGTGACCGGCGCGGCCCGCCGCCCGGGCGTGATCGAGACGCCGACCGGCACCCCGCTCAAGGAGATCCTGCGGGTCTGCGGCGCCCCCACCGGCCAGGGCGTGCTGACCGGCGGGTACCACGGCACCTGGATCACTCCGGAGGACGCCGGCCAGGCCGAGATCTCCCGGCGGGGCTTCGAGGAGGTCGGGGGCTCGCTCGGTGCCGGAATCCTCGTGCCGCTGCCCGAGGACACCTGCGCGCTCGGCGAGGTGGCCCGGGTGGCGTACTACCTGGCCGCCGAGTCCGCCGGGCAGTGCGGCCCCTGCCGGCTGGGCATGCCCGAGCTGGCCGGGCTGCTGACCGGCGTCCTCGACGGCAGCGCGTCCCCCGATGCCGTCCGGGCCCGGTCCTCGGCGATGCGCGGCCGCGGCGCCTGCAGCCATCCCGACGGCAGCTCCCGGTTCGTGCTCTCCGCGCTGGAGACCTTCGCCGACGACGTGACCGCGCACCTGTACCACCGGGGCTGCGGCCGCAAGGTCCGCGGCGTGCTGCCCGTCCCGGACGGCACGGCCGACGGTGGCGCCGGGCGCCTGTCGGTGGACTGGAGCAGCTGCGCCGGCCACGGCCTGTGCGCCCACGTCCTGCCGGAGCTGATCCGCCTCGACGAGAACGGCTTCCCCACCATCCCCGACGCCGCCGTGCCGTCGTGGCTGGAGGCCCAGGCCCGCCGCGCCGTCGACATGTGCCCCGCGCTCGCCCTGCGCCTCGGCGGCTCCTCCGGCCACGACTCCCCGCGCCCCGATCGCCCGGCACCGCGGCGCCGGGAGATCACCGGCGGCTGACGCCGGCCGGCGCCGCCGCGCCCGGTGATCACAGGTAGCTGACGCCGGTCAGCGACTCGGCCGCCGCCCACAGCCGCTTGCCGACCGCCGGATCGGCCGCCTCCCGGCTCATCCGCGCCTCGGTGACCGGCCCCCGCGTCTCCCCCAGCCGGGCCGGCCCGAAGAACTGCCCGCCCCGCACCTCCGGCCCGGTCGCCGCGCGCAGCTGCGGCTGGGCGCCCTCCTCCACCGGCTGCGTCAGCAGCAGCCCGGCCCGCGCCATCAGCCGCCCGGCCCGGCCGCGGTGCTCCCAGGCCCGCGGCGTCAGGTTGGTGCGGGTCAGCCCCGGGTGGGCCAGCACGCTGAGGATCGGCGAGCCGGCCGCGCGCAGCCGGCGGTCCAGCTCGACCCCGAAGACCGTGGTGGCGAGCTTCGACCGGCCGTAGGCGGCCGCGGCCCGGTACCGGCGCTCGAACATCAGGTCGTCGAAGTCGAGGTGCGCGTTCTTGTGGGTGATCGAGCTCAGACTGACGACCCGGGCCGCCTTCGCCGCGGCCAGGTTGTCCAGCAACAGCCCGGTCAGTGCGAAGGGCCCGAGCATGTTGGTACCGAGGTGCAGCTCGAACCCGTCCGCGGTGGTCCGGCGCGGCCCGAGCAGCACCGCGCCGGCGTTGTTGACGAGCAGGTCGACCGTCCCCAGGCCGGCCGCGAAGGCCCGGACGGAGGCGAGGGAGGCGAGGTCGAGCTCGCGCACCTCGACGTCCCCGCCGATCCGGCGGGCGGCCTCCGCCCCGGCGGCGGTGTTGCGCACGGCGAGCACGACGTGGGCGCCGCGGCGGGCCAGCTCGGCCGCGGTGACGAGGCCGAGGCCCGAGTTCGCGCCGGTCACGACGGCGGTCGATCCGTTCATCTGCTGCTCCTGGTGGTGGTCATTCGGGGCCGGACGGACTCCGACGCTAGGACCACCGCGGCCGGCTTCGGTCGTACGCGGTTGCCTAGGTCTGCGGGTCCTACCCGCCGCGCCCGGGGCGGGGGCACACTTGCGGCATGGCCCATCCGTACGCCCGCGAGCTCGGCGACTTCCTGCGCGCCCGGCGCGGCCGCCTGCACCCGCACGACGTGGGCCTGGAGCCGGGCGGCCGGCGCAAGGTCACCGGGCTGCGCCGCGAGGAGCTGGCCCTGCTGGCCGGCCTGAGCACCGACTACTACCAGCGGATGGAGCAGGGCCGGGAGGTACGCCCGTCCGACGACGTCCTCGACGCCCTGGCCGACGCCCTGGCCCTCGACGACGAGGAGCGCCGCCACCTCTTCACCCTGGCCCACGCCGCCCGCCGCCCGATGCCGGCCCGGCCGGACCACGCCCCGGAGCGGGTCCCGGACGGCACGCGCCGGCTGCTGAGCGTGCTGGACACCCCGGCGGTGGTACTCGGCCGGCACCTGGACGTGCTCGCCTGGAACCCAATGGCCGAGGCCCTGCTCGGCGACCCGAACGCCGTCCCGCCCGACCGGCTCAACATGCTCCTGCTCATGTTCGACGACACCATGACGAACTCCCGGCGCTGCGCGGACTGGGAGCGCCAGGCCCTGGACTACATCGGCATGATGCGCGCCGCGGTGGCCACGGACCCGACCCACCCGCGCGCGACGGCGGTCGTGGGCGAGCTGAGCATCCGCAGCGCCGAGTTCCGCCGGCTGTGGGGCCGACACGACGTACGCGAGTCGGTGAGCGGCACCAAGACCTTCCACATCCCGGAGGTCGGCGACATCGCCCTGGACTGGGACACCTACCCGCTGCCCGGCAACCCGGGCCCGGTCATGCTGGTCTTCACCGCGGAGCCGGACAGCCCCGACGCGGACCGCCTGCGCCTGCTGGCCACGCTGCACGCAACCCGCACCGCCGGACCCGGTCGTCGACCGGCCTGACCACCCGCGCCAGCGCCGCGGCCGCCGGCCCGGCGAGCTCGTCGAGCGCCTCCTGCAGGAGCGCCCGGGGGTGGCGGCCGCAACAGTCGCGGCAGTCCGCCTGTCGCCCGGGCGGGCGATCCATGGCCGTCGTGACGATGGCCGCCGGTCAGCCCGGCCGCACGGCCACGGTGGCGACGACCTCGATGCCCTGGCGGAGGGTCGCGACCACGAGGCAGCCCCGCTCGGCGACCTCGACGAGGTGGGCGAGGTCGGCGGGCAGGCACGAGTCGCAGGTCACCTCGAGACGGATCGCGCCGAACCGGCGGGGGTTCGCCGCGAACGAGCCGGTGACCCGGCACCGCACGCCCTCGACGGGGATCGAACGCGCCGCGGCGGCCGCGTACAGCGTGCTCAGGAAGCAGCCGCCGACCGACGCGAGCAGCATCTCGCCGCCCATCGGTCCCGCGTCCGAGCCGCCCTGGGCCGACGGGCGGTCCATGACGATTGTGTACTCCCGGATGCTGGCGACGGATGCCGTGCGGCCGGATTGCACCAGGGCGACAGCCAACTCATCCATGTTCGTCATCCTGCCGTCCCGGCGGGCGCGGCGGCAACACAGCATCGACGCTCGGTGAGTATCGGTGTCCGTCAATCAGCACCATAGAAGTAGACAGTGCGGAAGCACCATGGCCATTAATTATGGCTATGCGCCGTCCACGGATTCTCATCATCGGGTCAGGCCTTGCCGGCACCGCTACGGCGATCCGGCTGCTGCGGTTCGCACGCACGCCGCTCGAAATAGTGTTACTCGAGCGGCGGCCCGACTACCGGTACGCCGGCGTGGCCTACCACCGGGACGGCAACCCGTGGGACCACGTCTTCAACATCCAGGCGGGCCGCATGTCGGCGTTCCGGGAGGACGTCGACGACTTCGTCCGCTGGGCCAACCACGAGGCCGACCGGCGGCAGTGGCCGGCGCCGTGGACCGACTTCGAGTTCGTCGAGCACGGGCCGGCCCCCCGCCGGATCTACCACGACTACCTGACCGACCGGATGGCCGAGGCCCGCCGCGAGGCGTATCCGGACGTCGACCTGGTCGAGGCCGAGGGCGAGGCGATCGACCTGGGGGTCGCCGCCGGCCGTGTGGAGGTGGCGATCCGGCCGGCCGGCGAGGCCGCGACCCCGGCGACGCTGACCGCGGACCACGTCGTGCTCGCGACCGGCCTGGAGCTCAAGTCGCCGGCGTTCGCCACCGGCGTGCTGGACCATGCGGCGTTCGTCCGGCACCCGTACTCGACCGACGGCGTCCGGAGGCTCCTGGCGGTACCGCCGAAAGCCAGCGTGGTGATCGTCGGCACGGTCCTCAGCGCGTTCGACTCGGCGGCCCTCCTGCTGCGGCAGGGCCACACCGGCGCCATCCACCTGGTCTCCCGGTCCGGGACCACACCGCGCACGTACCCCGACGACCACCAGCACGGCGTCGTCGAGCTGCCCGCGCCCGAGCGCCTGCTCGAGCCGTACCGCGACCGGGAGGAGTTCCTGGCGCGCATCGAGGCCGAGTGGGAGACGGCGTGCGGCGCGGTCCGCGGCGACCATCCCGGCATGGACCGGACCGTCGTCACCGAGCGCGTGGCCAAGGCCTGGGAGCCGTACCTGCCGAAGATCATCGAGCGGATCCCGACGGACGAGCTGCGGCGCCTGCTCGACGACTTCGGCACCCAGATCGCGGCGCTGCGCGTCGGGGCGGTGCCGTACACCACCTCGATCGTCGAACACGCCATCGCCGCCGACCACGTTCCGGTCGAGGTCGTCCTGGGCCGCATCGAGCAGGTCGACCCCGTCGGGCCGGACCGGCTGGCGGTCACCGTCGCGGCCCCCGCGACCAGGCGGGTCATCCTGGCCGACCTGGTCGTGTGCAACTTCGGCCGGCAGACCGACTACACCCAGGTCGGCTCGCCGCTGTGGAAGAACCTGCTGGCCAAGCACCTGGTCATGCCCCATCGGCGCACCGGGCGGGGCATCGAGATCGACGACCGCGGCACGCCGCTGGGCCACGACGGCGAACCGGTCACACCGCTCTCGGCCATCGGCGTGATGCGCGAAGGCGACGAGATCGTGCGCAACGGCCGGTCCGGCGCGTTCGCCTTCAACCTCGCCGCGATCAAGAACCACTCGATCGTCGTGGCCGCCCACGTGATCGAACGGTTCGAGCTCCACGGCGACGACGCGGCGCGCCGGGCGGCCACCGATCACCGGCACCGCCTGCTGGCCGGCGAGTCGACCCAGATGGCGTTCGACCACGCCGTCTCGCTCGAGGTCAAGCGGCTCGCGGCGCGGTCGCGGGCGGAGCGCCGGCGGCTCGACGACCGTCTCGGGGCCCACCTGCGGGCCATGGACGGCGGTCAGGACGACCTCATCGGCACGCACGACCACCTGACGCGGGTCGCCGTGAACCAGGCGGCGGTCGAGCGGCTCACCGACATCTCGGTCACCCCGCGCCAGCTGCGCCGGCAGCTGCGGATCACGAACGACGAGGAAGCGGGGATCTCGTGACGGAACGACGGATTCGCGGCGTCCTGCTGACCCCCGGGCCCGAGCCGGTGCTGCGTGGACCCTGCAACCGCACGGGCCGGCCGTCCGAAGGCTCCATCCTCGTCGTGGCCTCGCTCAGCCCGAACCTGTACGACGCCGTCCTGGCCGCGCGCGCGGTCATCTGCAGCCGCGGCGGATCGACCGGCCACATGCAGTCGATCTGCCGCGCCAAGCGCATCCCCGTGCTGCGCGTCGACCCGGCCGACCTCGACGAGCTCGTCGGTGTCGTGACGCTCGACCTGGAGGCGCAGTCCGTCACCATCGGCGCCGGCGGCGGTACCGGCCCCGCCGCGGCGCCGGCGAGCCTGCCGTCGCCGGACCTGCTCGGCTCGGCCTGCGCGGTGGTCGCCGACGTCGAGGACGTCCGCACCGTGAACGCCGACGACGTCGGGGCGGCGCGCATCGAGTCGTTCTTCCTGCGCGAGGAGTTCCTGTGCCTGGCCGCGGGGCTCAGCCCGATCGACGCGCTGCATGGCGGGGCGGCCGCCGTCGACGCCTACGGCCGGGCCGTCGCCGGGCAGCTGCAGACGTACATGGCCGCGCTGCGGCCCGGCCAGCGGCTCATCCTGCGGATGCTCGACCTGCGCTCCGACGACGCCGCCCGCATCACCGAACGCACGCCGATCCACAACGAGCCCAACCCCGATATGGGCCTGCACGGCACCCGCTGGCTGCTCCGGTCGGCCTCCTACCCGCGGGCGTTGCACGTGGCGCTGGAGACGCTGCGGGCCCGGCTCGGGTCCGGCGCCGGCCGCGTGAGCCTCTCGGCCCCGTTCCTCAACGACGCCGAGGAGTTCGCCCGGCTGCGGCCGCATCTCGGGCTGCCCGCCGAGACGCCGCTGTCGGCGTTCATCGAGACGCCCGCGGCCGTCCACGCGACCTCGGCCATCTGCGCCGCCGGCGCCGACGAACTGTTCATCGGTACCAAGGATCTGGTCCAGTTCTATCTGGCCGCCGACCGCAGCAACCACCTGGTGGCCGAGTCGTACCGCACCCGGCACCCGGCCGTGCTCGACGGTCTGCGCCGGGCGGTCGCCGACGCGCGGGCGGCCCGGACCCCGGTCCGGCTGTTCGCCCTCGCCGCCGACCTGCGGCACTACGCGGAACGGCTGCCGAGCCCGACCGGGTACATGATGTGCGTCGGCGAGCTCCGGCAACTGTTCGCGGATCTCGCGCGCATCTAGAGCGCCGGGTGCAAGTCGGCGGCGATTCCCGGGTTCGCGGTGGCCTACGTCGCGGTGGGATGCGCCGGTCAACGGGGGCGGCGGCCCGAATGCCCGGAGGATCGGCTGTGTTCGGACGGGGTCGTCACCGTGAACGTGTCGTGGTCACTCGTGCCGCATTGGGCGGTGCGGTGCTGGCCGTCGTGCTGACCGGTAGCGGCGGCGCCGCAGGGCCGGTGGCGGCCTGGGCCGGATCGGGGGCACACGGCGGCGGCACGCCCCAAGCAGCACGGCGGCGCGATCCACCTGGCCGGCCGGGACACCGGCGGCACCACGGTCACCCTGCCCCTGCCCCTGCGCAGCGCCCCGAGCGGGTAGGAGGGCCCCGCTACAGCAGGTCGGCGTCGTGGACGAGCATCGCCAGCTGGGTGCGGTTGTCCAGGTCCAGCTTGGTCATGATGTGGGTCAGGTGGGCCTTGACCGTCGCGACGCTCATCGACAGCTCGGCCGCGATCTCGGCGTTGGTCAGGCCGCGCGCGACGCCGACCGCCACATCGCGCTCCCGCGGGCTCACGGCGGACAGCTGGCCGCGGGCGCGCTCGAAGCCGGCCGCGTCCGCCGCGACCCGCGCCATGAGGCGGCGGGTCACCGCCGGGGACAGGATCGGATCGCCCGCCGAGACGCGGCGTACGGCGTCGACGATGCGCTCCGGCGGGGTGTCCTTGAGCAGGAAGCCGCTCGCGCCGGCGCGCAGCGCGCGGACCACGTGCTCGTCGGTGTCGAAGGTCGTCAGGACGATGACCTCGGGCGGCTGGGGCCGGGCCCTTGCGCGGCGCGTGGCCTGGATGCCGTCGACCCGGGGCATGCGCAGGTCCATCAGGACGACGTCGGCGCGGTGGCGGTCCAGGGCCGCCGGGAGCTCGTCGCCGTCCGTCAGCGTCGCCAGGACCTCGATGCCGGCCGCGCCGTCGAGCATCATCGTGAGCGCCGCGCGTACCAATGGATCGTCGTCCACCACCAGGACCCGGACTAACCGCTCGTGCACGGCAGCTCCGCCCGCAGCCGGAACTCGCCCGTGGCCGTCACGGCGTGCTCCAGCGTGCCGCCGGCCAGGCCGACGCGCTCGGTCAGGCCGATCAGGCCCACCCCCGAGCCGGACAGGTCCGGCAGGTCCTCCGTGACCGGGTTGCGTACGTCGAGCACCAGTCGACCCCCATCGATCTCCAGCCTGATCGTAACCGGCCGCCCGGCCGCGTGCTTGCGGGCGTTGGTGAGCGCCTCCTGCACGACCCGGTAGGCGGTGCGGCCGACCGCGGGCGGCACGTCCGCGCCGGCGCAGCGGTGGTCGAGGTGGACGGTCTGGCCGGCGGCGACGGCCTCCGCGACCAGCTCCGGCACGTCGGGCAGGGAGTGCACGGCGCCGAGGTCCTCGTGGCGCAGCACCGCGATGACCTCGCGCAGCTCGTCCAGCGCCTGGTGCACGCCCTGCCGGATGACGCCGGCGGCCTCGGTCAGGCGTTCGGGCGGGGCGTCGGGGCGGTACTCCAGCGCGCCCGCGTACATGGCCAGCAGCGACAGGCGGTGGGCGAGCACGTCGTGCATCTCCCGGGCGATGAGCGTGCGTTCGGCGAGCCGGGCCTCGCGCACCCGGCGGCCCTGCTCGGCCTCGGCCCGCCAGGCCCGCTCGCGCAGGGACAGCAGCAGCTCGTGGCGGGCCCGCGCCCACACGCCCCAGCCGAACAGCGCCGCGTGGGCAACGGCCATGAGCAGCAGCCACCAGCCGTAGGCGAGCCCGGGGTACGGCCGCCAGAACCCCTGCACCGCGTGCCCGGCGAGGCCGGTCAGCGCGACCACCACCGCATCGCGCAGCGGACGGCGCCGCGCGGCGGTGAAGACGGCGGAGGTCGCGGCCGGCGTCGCTGCCGGGGAGAGCGCGGCGAGCACGCCCAGCGCGAGGCCGCCCGCGATCGGCCGGTACAGCGCCACCACGACGCCCGCGACGGCGAGCCCGCCGGCCGCGATGTCGAGCGGGCCGTGCGTCGCCAGCAGGCTCGCCGCGGTCAGCGCGCCGATCGCGACCGCCACGATGGCGGCGGCGAGGCGCGGCGGTCCGTTGGGGGTCACGGATGCAGGCTAGGCGTTGATCAACTGCGGCGGCCACCGACCAAAGTCGTAGCCGGGCGTGCCGGGCGGTCGATGTGGCGGGCCCGGCCCCGCGCCCAGACTCGTCGGCATGACAACTTCCTTGCCGCGGGCCGGGGTCGTCGGGGCCGCCGTCGTCGCGGCCGAGGCCGTGTTCCTGCTCGTGCACGCCGCCGGCGCCGACCTGAGCGTTCCCGGGCAGGGCCCGGTCGGGGCGGTCGCGGTCGGGGTCACCGCCGCCCTCGCCGGGCTGCTGGGCTGGGCGCTGCTCGCGGTGCTCGAGCGCACCACACGCCGGGGCCGGACGATCTGGGTCGTGACGGCGGCGGCGGTACTGCTGCTGTCGTTGCTCGGTCCCCTGGGCGCGGCGACCGCGGGCGCGGTGGCGGGGCTCGCCGCCCTGCACCTGACCGTCGGCGCCGTCCTGCTCGCCGGGCTGCCCCGATGACCGCGCACCTGGTCCGGCGCGCACACGGCCGCTGGACCTTCGGCGACGCCACCCTGCACACCCGCGGCTCGATGCGGCGCGGCACCCTGCGCACCGCGGCCGGCGACTTCGACGTCGAGGCCACCGACCGCCGCCGCCTCGGCGTGGCGGCGCGCATCGACGGCCGGCCGGTGGTCGCCCTGCGCCCGGACGGCGCCCGCGTGCCGGGCGCGGGCGCGGCGGCGCGCTGGAGCCTGGGCCGGCACTCGGCCACCCTGACCCGCGGCGAGGCCCGGGTCCACGTGCAGTCCGGCTGGCGGGGCGGACGGCTGCGGGTCGAGGTCACCGGCGACTGGGCCGAGGCGGACCTCGTCGTGCTGACCGCCTGCTTCGCCGTGCTGACCCGCCGGCGGCAGCGGCTGATCACCGCGATGGCGATCGCCATGGCGTCGGGGGCCAGAGGACCGCGGTAAGCCGGCCCCGACCCGTTCGACCTCGCGGGCTGGACCGTCGTGCGGCCGAGATGGCGCGCCGGCTCGGCGGTGACCCGGCCGAGCCTGGTCCGCTTCCGGCCGGTCGGGCCGGTGGTCGACGAGTCCCGCGGCCGCCGGGCCTGGCTTGGTACTGGCGCAAATTGGTTTGTTATGGAAACCTATTGGCATGACAACCAAGCCCGAACTGACCCGCCGGCGCCTGCTCGCCGCCGCGCTCGCCGCCGGGGTTGCCGCTCCGCTCGCCGCCGGCCGCGGGTGGGCCGCCGCGCCCGGTGGTCCGGCCCGGCTCACACTGCCCCGCCCCACCGGGCCGTACGACGTCGGCACCGTGGACCTCCGCCTCGCCGGCGCCCCCGGCGGGCGGGACCTGATGGCCGGCGTGTGGTATCCGGCCGCCGCGGACGCCCGGCGCCATCCGGTCGCGCCGTGGATGCCCGCGGCGCCGATGCGCGCGCTGCTCGCGGACAACGGCTTCGACCCCGGCGTCGCGGCGGCGCCCCTCACGGCCGGCCGCACGGGCGCGGCGGTACTGCGGACAACCGACCGGCGGCCCGTGGTCCTGTTCTCGCACGGCGCCGGCGGCCACCGCTCCGAGACCACCATCGTCGTCCAGGAGCTCGCCAGCCACGGCTACGCCGTCGTCACGGTGGACTCCGCCGACTCGTACAACGAGCTCACCGTCCCCGCCGACGACCTGCCGGTCACGCCGTGGGACCACGCCCACGACGTCCGCTTCGTCCTCGACCGCATCGAGGACATCGCCGCCGGGCGCAACCCCGACGCCGGGCGCCGCCCGCTGCCGGCCGGACTGGGCGACGCGCTCGACCTGCGCCGCGTCGGCATGTTCGGCTGGTCGAAGGGCGCGACCGCGACCGCCCTCGTCATGAACCAGGACCGCCGCGTGCGGGCCGGGCTCGGCTTCGACGGCCCGATGCAGTCGCAGCCGCCGGTCGAGGGCCTCGACCGGCCGTTCATGCTGATGACCGCGGAGTTCGGCCGGGCCGCCGAGCCGAGCGTCGAGGAGTTCTGGTCGCGGCTGCGCGGATGGCGGCTCAACGTGCAGGCCGACGGCGCGCGCCACGGGGCGTACTGCGACCACCAGTGGCTGATCCCGCAGCTGGCCACGCTGACCGGGATGAGCGCCGAGGACCGCGCCGACTGGATCGGCACCCTCGACCCGTCCCGGGCCGTGCGGATCCAGCAGGTGTACCCACTGGCCTTCTTCGACCAGCACCTGCGCCACCGGCGGCAGCGCATCCTCGGCGGCCCGAGCCGTGCCTTCCCGGAGCTGCGGTTCATCCCTTGATCCGCGGCGGCGGGGTGAGTCCCCGGGGTAGTCCTCGCCGGGCGGGGCTTACGCCGGGCGGCGCGGGTAACTGCGGGCGTGCGGCAACGACTGATCCGGCGCGGTACCGAGGAAGGCACCGCGGCCGGGATCTACGGGCTCATCGTCAGCGCCGCCGTCATGGCGACCTCGCACGCACACTCCGCGGCGGCGACCGCGGCGGCGGTGCTACTCACGCTCGCGGTCTACTGGAGCGCCGAGCGCTATGCCCGGCTCGTCGCCGAGCGCATACACGACGGCCACCGGCCGAGCTGGGCCGAGGTACGCCGGCAGCTCTCGCTCGGCTGGGAGATCGTGACGGCGTCGGCGCTGCCGCTGGTCGTGCTCGTCGGCCTCGAGGTCCTGCGGGTCGAGCAGTACCAGGCGGTGCTCGTCGCGCTGGCGTGCAACACCGGCCTGCTGGCCCTGGGCGGCTGGGAGATCGGCCGCCTCGGCCGGCTGAGCACCGGTGAGCGCCTCGCCTCCACCGCCGTGGCCGGCAGCTTCGGCGTGGCGCTCATCGTGCTCAAGGCCGCTCTTCACTGACCCGGCATCGTCACAGCGGTTGCCGGGCCGGCTTGCCGTTCATGCCGAGCAGTGCCGACTTGGCCCGCTCGTACTCCGAGTCGCTGAGCACGCCCCGCTGCCGCAGATCGGCGAGCTTGCCGAGGTCGTCGGCGGGGCTCGACACGGCCGGCGCCCCCGCGGAGCCGGCGGCTTCGCGCACGTACTGCCGCATGCGCTCGTCCTGCTCCCGCGCCCGCTGCGCCGAGCGCTCGTTCATCGAGCGGCCTCGGGCGATGAGGTACGTCAGCGCCCCGATCCAGGGCAGCACGATCAGGAAAACCGTCCAGACCGCCTTGCCCCACCCGGACACCGACGGGTCCCGGAACAGGTCCGTCAGAATGCTGATCATCAACCAGATCCATGCGAACACGAGCATGAACCAGATGGTCGAAAGCACAATGTCACCAAACGACAGGTCCATCGTCGACCTCCCAGACGTCAAACCGTTGATTTCTCGATCGGCGCGGCCGCGGACCGCCGCGCCTGAACCGCGATCGCGATCTCGACCGCCCCGAGCACCACAGCGCTGATGCCGGTCAGCAGCACCAGCACGCGCAGCGACACGCCGGGCCATGCCACGAACAGCACGCCGACCACGATCGCCGCGCCGCCCAGCGCGAGCAGCGACGTCCGCGCCCCTCCGGACGCGAACAGCCCGAGCAGCACCGCGGCGAACCCGCTGAGCAGCCAGGCCAGGCCGATGAGCACCGACACCGTGACCACCCCGGCCCGGGCCGAGCTCAGGCTCGCGATGCCGACGGCCAGCAGCAACACCCCGAACAGCCCGTCGACGACCTGTTGGACCGACACGTGGCGCGCGGTCGCCGGACGCCGCCGGAACGCCCCGGCAATGCGCATCGCCCCGATGACCAGCAGCCAAACGCCGGCGAGCACCCCGAGCAACCGCAGCGTGGCATGTGGCCAGGCGAGCACCGCAACACCGAACAGCGCCGTGGCCACACCGACGCCGACCAACCGCCAGAACGGCACCTCGACGTCACGACGAACCGTCGCCGCCGCCGGGTGCTGAGCGTGCCCCGACATGCTGGCCATGGGCCGCACCTCCCTTCGCACACCGCTCCTTGTGCGAGGCCGGAATCACCTCACAACCTCACGGTCCACCCGCGGGGGAGGCCGTCCATGACCCGCGCGGGGTGAATGGGCGGGACTGCCCAGCCCGTGCGATCGCGAAGGCGCGGGGCGCCAGCTTCCCGGGCGGCTTCGATCTGCGTCATGGTCGCGGCGCGCAGCAACCGGTCCACGTCATCGTCGTCGTCTTCGCTCGGTGGCCCCGGCCGGAACCTTGCGTAGAACTGATCGGAGGCATCCGTAGGTGTCCGGAACCGGCGGCGGCATGGCCGGGAAGCCGCCGCGTAAGGGCAGCTCAGCACGTTGCCGGCGTCCGGATGCCTTCGGACTGCTCCGGATGCGTGGCCGGAGGGCGGCCCGGGCTGGTGGAGTGCCAATCGTCAACCAAGGGCGCCCCGGCCGGGACCCGATCATCTGGCAACCAGGAGTCCCGATGCAGCAGTTGCACAACATCCTCGCGCGCCGCCGGCTCACGAAGGCGCGCCCGCCGGAAATGACGGCGCGGTACATGTGTCTCGCGGTCGACGTCCAGGCGTACAGCGGCCGCGACGACCTCGGGCAGGCGGAGATTCAGCGGCATCTGATCGACCTGCTGGACCTCGCGGGAGCACGGGCCGGCCTCGACCGCCGCCGCTGGACCCGGCAGCCGAGCGGTGACGCGGAGCTCGCGTTGATTCCCGCCGGCGAGCCGCTGGGGCGCGTCGTCGGCGACTTCGGCCTGGAGCTCGCGGCGGCCCTGTGGCGGTACAACCGGGCCCGGGACCCGCAGTCGTGGCTGCGGCTGCGGCTTGCCCTCGACGACGGCCCGGTCGACCTGTCGCGGAACGGCTTCGCGGGCCGGGCGGTCGTGGGGGTCAGCCGGCTGGTCAACGCCCGGCCGCTGCGCCAGGCGATCGGCGCGGCCGAGGGCGTGGAACTGGCGGTCCTCATGTCCGAGGGGGTACACCGCGACTGGGTCGAGAGCGGGCGGTCGGCGGTCCGTCCCGGCTGGTGCCGGCGCGTGGGGGTGTCCGAGAAGGAACACGTGGTCGACGCCTGGCTGTGGCTGCCCGGTGCGAACGCCCACGGCGTGGCGCTGCTGTGACGGGCCCGACCGGTTGCAGCGTGCCGGGGTGCAGCACCGGGCGGCGGGGGCGACGGCAGGTCGGCCACGATGTTGTACCAGCGGCGGGGCATCTCGGCCTCGGTGAGCAGGATCTTGGTGTCGGCGTCGTTGCGCATGGCCACCATCAAACGTCAGCGGCCGCGGGGTTCGCGATCCCTCGTGGCGGTGGACCGTGCCAGGCCAGCTGGACGACCTGCCGTCCGTGCCGGCGCGACACGTGCCGGCCCCGGCCGGGCGGGAGGGGCTCGGGCCGGACGCCGGCGAGCACCTGGCCCTCCTCGCGCGGGCCGGACAGCACGATCCCCGCCGCGGACAGGTCGCGCAGGAGCGCGAGGACCGGCTCGAACATCGCCCGCGCGGCGCCTTGGACCCGGCGGGCGACCACGAGGTGCAGCCCGATGTCGCCGGCCCGCGGCAGGAGGTCCAGCAGGCCCGACAGCGGGTTGGCGGCCCCGGCCACGAGGTCGTAGTCGTCGACGAGGAGGAACAGCTCGGGCCCGCGCCACCGGCCGGGCACCCGCTCGCCGAGCGCCTTGACGACCTCGCCCAGGACGTCGGCGGCGGCCGAGGGGCCGGTGCAGTACCCGATCAGGTGCGACCGCGCCACCGCGCCGAGGAGGTGCCGGCGGTAGTCGAGCACGACGATCCGGGCCTCCTCCGGCCGGTACGCCCGCTCGATCGAGCGGGCGAGCCCGCGCAGGAACGAGGTCTTGCCGGACCCGTCGTCGCCCAGCACGATCAGGTGCGGGTCGGCCTCGAAGTCCGCGACCACCGGCCGCAGGGCGAGCTGCTCGACGCCGATCGGGATCCGGCCGCGCCGCGGCTCGGGCAGCGCCTCGGGCGACAGCCGTCCGGGCAGCTCCTCGACGGCCGGCACCGGCTCGAACGGCCAGGCCGCGCGGATCGCCGCGACCGCCGCGTCGAGGTCGCCGTCCCCGGCCAGCCGCGGGCGGGCCACCATCATGGGCCGGCGGTCGGCGGTGAGGCCGCGCCCGGGGAGGTCGTACGGGATCCGGCTCGCGTCCCGCCGGTCGAGCTCCGACTCGGCCGGGTCGCCCAGGCGCAGCTCGATCCGGGTGGTGAAGGCGTCGCGTAGCCCGGGCCGCAGCTCGGCCCAGCGCCGCGCCGTGACGACGAGGCGGATGCCGTGGGCGGGCCCGCGCCGGGCCAGGTCGTGGAGCAGCACCTCGAGATCCTCGAAATCCTGGCGTACCGCGCCCCAGTCGTCGATGAGCAGATAGGCGCGTCCGGCCGGCTCGCGGTCCAGGCGGGCGTGCAGCTCGCCGACGATCCGCGGCACCAGGTCGCGCCGGTGGCGGTCGGCGACGGCGGCGGTGTGCGGCAGGCCGGCCAGCGGGGCGAGGGTCCGGCCGCCGAGGTCCAGGACGTACAGCTGCGCCTCGACCGGCTTGTGGGCCAGGGCCAGGCCGAGCGCGAGCGTTTGCAGCGCGGTCGACTTCCCGCTCTGGTGGGCGCCGACGATCGCGATGTTGCCCTCGTCGAGCGGGGTCCTGAGGACGTCGTACCGCCGCTCGAAGGGCCGGTCCACCCGGGCGAGTGGCACACCGTCCCGCCGCAGGCCCTCCGGGTCCGCCACGAGCGGGCCCAGGAGGTCGCCCAAGGTCGGCGACTCGGTCAGCGGCGGCAGCCACATCGGGGTCGCGGGCGGGGCCGCGGCGCGCATCCGTTCGGTGAGCACCTCGGCCACGTTCGGCCGGCCCCAGGGCGCGAGGCCCCGCAGGACGCGCTCCCAGGCCGGGCCGGCCGGGGGCCAGTAGCGGTGGTACGCCATCGGCCCGCGGAACCGGACCGGCGCCTCGGAACCGGACCGCACGTACCCGGCGCCGGGGGTCATGGGCAGCTCGAACGCGTCGGGCATGCCGACCAGGACGCGGCTCTCCCGCGCGGTGAACGTGCGCAGCGCGATCCGGGACGACAGGTAGTTGTCCAGGCCGCGCAGCCGCCCCTCCTCGAGCCGCTGCGAGGCGAGCAGCTGGTGCACGCCGAGCGACCGCCCGACCCGGCCGATCTGCACGAACAGGTCGACGATGCCGGGGTTGAGGGAGAGCAGCTCGGTGAACTCGTCGACGACGACGAAGAGCGCCGGCGCGGTCCGGGCCGGCTCGGCCCGCCGGGCGAGCTCGCCGGCGACGGTGTCGAGGAAGCGGTCGACCAGGTCCGGCGACGCCGCGATCCCGGTGATCATCGCCGCGACGTGGGGCAGGCTCTGCAGCGCGCTGAAGGTCGAGCCGCCGTAGTGGTCGACGAAGACGAAGTTGAGCTCCTCGGGCGAGTGCGTGACGGCGAGCGCGAGGATCAACGTGCGCAGCAGCTCCGACTTGCCCGAGCCGGGCGCGCCCACGATCAGGCCGTGCGGGCCCGCGTTGAAGTCGAGCGTGACCGGCGCGCCGTCCGTCCCCACGCCGAGCGGCACGCGGAGCCGGTCGCCGCCCGGGCGGGACGGCCAGCACCGCGCCGGGTCGAAGGCGGCCGGGTCGCCGAGGCCGTGCAGCGCCTCGAACGGCACCTGGTCGCTGCGGCCGTCGTCCGCCACCGCCGGCGCGGGCACCTGCCGGGTGATGTCCAGCAGCGCGGACCGCGCGGCGGCCACCAGCGGCTCGGGCCCGTCCTCGGTCGCGCCGGCCAGCGCCCGCACGATGGCGAGCAGGTCGCTGCCGGGCCGCAGCGCGAGCTCGCCCAGCTCGTCCACCGCCCGCAGCGCGGACTCCACCGGATACCGGCGCTCGAGCGTCTCCCGCGCGGCGGCGAGGCGGGGGTCTGACACCGCCCCACCGTAGCCGGAACGCCCGGTGAGCGCGGCCCCCGCCTACGGCAGGAACCCCGGGTCCGCGGCCAGCGCGGCCAGGTGCGCCGGCGTGAGCACCGGTTGCGACAGCCAGTCCGCGGCGCCGGTGGGGCGGTAGGTGTAGGGGAACTCCGCCGCGATGACGAGCCAGCCGCGCCGCGTAGTACTCGGCGAACTCCTGTTCTCGGTCCACGGCCTGGACACGTAACGAGTCGCGCGGGGGTTGCATCGACGTCGTCAGATGCTGCGCAGCTCGCGGTCGCGCCAGGCGGTGGCCCACGACGTGCGGCCGTTCGTGCGCAGCAGCGAGCCCTCGTAGATGCGCGCCCCGGCCAGCAGCGCGCCGGCCGCCGCCGCGGCCAGGATGACCAGCGACGCGAACGGTTCCCAGGCCGCCGCGGAGCCGTCGAAGAGGCGGACGGGCATCGCGGTGGGGGCGGAGAACGGGACGTAGGACAGGATGCGCATCGCCGCCGGGTTGTCGCCGAGGAAGATCACCAGGAAGAACGGGAGCATCACCAGCAGCTGCACGGGCATGCCGACGCTCGACACGTCCTCGAGGCGGTTGACGAGTGCGCCCACGGCGGCCCACAGCGCGGCCAGCATGATGAAGCCGAGCACGAAGAACGGGATGAACCAGCTCATCGCCGGGGCCAGCAGCGGCAGCAGGGTGCCGGCGTCGTCGCTGAACTGCGAGCCGACGATGCTCACGACCGCGATCAGCGCGACCTGGGCGAGGGCCAGGATGCCGCCGGCGGCGACCTTGCCGATGAGCAGGGCCCGCACGGGCACGGCCGCGACCAGGATCTCGACCATGCGGGTCTGCTTCTCCTCGACGACGCTCTGCGCGATCTGGATGCCGAACGTCAGCGATGTGAAGAAGAAGACCAGCGCGAACATGAAGGGCACGAGGAAGGCGGCCAGCTGGTCGACGGCGTCGGGATCCAGAAGGTGTACCTCCGGAGCGACCGACAACGCCGAGACGACGTCGTTCGGCGCGTCCTTCATCGCGAGCACCTCGGCCGAGTCGCCCTCGGCCACGACCGCGGCGTCGGCGTCGCCGTCGCGGACGGTCTTCTCGGGGTCGGCGACGACCTTCACGTTCAGGCCCGCGTCGCGCAGCCTGCCCTCGTACGGCGAGGACTGCGCCACCGCGACCGAGGACGGCCCGCCCGCGAACAGGGCCGGCAGCACCGAGGAGCCGAACGCGAACAGCAGGAAGAACAGGGTGCTGAACAGGAACGTCTTGTCGCGCAGCTTCACCTTGAGCTCGCGCGCGGCCACGAGCCGGACCGCCTCCAGCAGGTTCATCGGGTCACCTCTCGGAAGATCTCGGCGAGCGAGGGAACGACGGGGCCGAACGCGCGCACGGGGCCGCGGGCGAGGGCTTCCCGGAGTACAACCTGGTCGTCCGCGGTTTCGGCGAGGTCGAAGACCGCCCGGTCGCCGTCCAGGTCGACGACCGTGACCCCGGGGTGGTCCCGCAGCCAGCCGGTGTCGCCGTCGACCCGCAGCTCGTAGCGGGGCTCGGCGAACCGGGCGCGCAGCTCGTCGCCGGTGCCGGTGGCCCGGATCCGCCCGGCGGCGATGATGACGAGGTCGTCGCAGAGCCGCTGGACGACGTCGAGCTGGTGGCTGGAGAACAGCACCGGCACGCCCGCCGCGGTCCGCTCCCGCAGGACGCCGACGACGGTGTCGACCGCGTGCGGGTCGAGGCCGGAGAACGGCTCGTCGAGCACGAGCAGGACCGGTTCGTGCACGAGCGCGGCGGCGATCTGGGCGCGCTGCTGGTTGCCCAGCGACAGCTGCTGCAGCGGGTCGTCGGCGCGCTCGGTGAGGCCGAGGCGCTCGAGCAGCTCGACGGCGTTGCGCCGGGCCCGTTCCAGCGTCAGCCCGTGCAGCCGGCCGAGGTAGATGAGCTGCTCGCGGACGCTCATCTTCGGGTACAGCCCACGCTCTTCCGGCATGTAGCCGACCTGCCGGCGGATCTCCTTGCTCAGCGGCGCGCCCTGCCAGGTCACCGTGCCCGAGTCGGCGGCGAGGACCCCGAGAATGATGCGCATCGTCGTGGTCTTGCCGGCGCCGTTGGCCCCGACGAAGCCGGTCATCCGCCCGGTACCGACATCGAACGTGATGTCGGAGAGCACCTGCCGGTCGCCGAAGCGCCGGTTGACCGCCTCCACCCGCAGTGCGTCACTCATGGGCATCACGGTAGGCGCCGCGCGGCCGCCGCGAATCCGGCTGGCGATTTACCCGCGGGGTCCGTCGCGCGACGGACCCGGCGTCACCACCGCGTGCTCGTACGCGAAGACGACCGCGGCCGTGCGGTCGCGCAGCCCCAGCTTGGTGAGGACCCGGCTCACGTGCGTCTTGACCGTCGCCTCGCCGAGGTGCAGGCGGCCCGCGATCTCGGCGTTGGTCGCCCCGCCGGCCAGCTCCACCAGCACCTCCCGCTCGCGCGGGGTCAGCTCGGCCAGCAGCGCCGCGCCGCCGCCCGCGGGCCGCCGCCCGGGCCGCGCGAACGCCGCGATGACCCGCCGCGTGATCTCCGGCGCCAGCAGCGCGTCGCCGCGCGCGACGATCCGCACCGCGTCGATGAGCGCCTCGGGCGTGCCGTTCTTGAGCAGGAAACCGCTGGCCCCGGCCTCGAGCGCGGCGAAGAGGTAGTCGTCGCGGTCGAACGTGGTGAGCATCAGCACCGCGGGCGCCGGCCCGGCCGCGGTGATCTCGCGGGTCGCCGCGAGCCCGTCGACGCCGGGCATCTCCACGTCCATGAGCAGCACGTCGGCGGGGGTGCTGCGGGCGAGCTCGACCGCCTGGCGCCCGTCGGCGGCCTCCCCGACCACGCTGAGGTCGTCCTCCGTCTCGAGGATGACA
The DNA here is from genome assembly GCF_049995355.1 of Dactylosporangium sp. McL0621. Lineage (NCBI taxonomy): Bacteria > Bacillati > Actinomycetota > Actinomycetes > Micromonosporales > Micromonosporaceae > Dactylosporangium > Dactylosporangium sp. McL0621. Next base: position 4,093,547 of record NZ_CP188259.1, on the reverse strand, counting down.
CGGAACCCAGTGCGGACGAGCTGGTGGTCATCGGCGAGCAGCACCCGGATCATGCCCGCGACCTTAGTATCCTCTCGCTCCATGGGTGCGATGGTGTTCACGGGTGGCCCGATCTGGACCGGCGACGGCGGCCGGCCCACGGCTCTCGCCACCGAGGGCGGCCGGATCGTGGCGGTCGGTGACCTTCCCTCGGTCCGTGCGGCCCTCCCGGGCTCGTACGAGCTCGTCGACCTCGCGGGCCGCCTGCTCGTCCCCGGCCTGCACGACGCGCACGTCCACCCGGTGCAGGGGGCCCTGGAGCGCCTGCGCTGCGACCTGTCGCACCTGGCCGACCGCGCGGCCTACCTGGCCGCGGTGGCCGCCTACCCGGCGGACCGGCCCTGGGTCACCGGCGGCGGCTGGTCGATGTCGGCGTTCCCGGGCGGCCTGCCGAGGCGCGAGGACCTCGACGCGGTGGCCCCGGACCGCCCGGTCTTCCTGCCCAACCGCGACCACCATTCGGCGTGGGTCAACTCGGCCGCCCTGCGCGCGGCCGGGATCGACGCCGGCACCCCGGACCCCCGCAACGGCCGCATCGAGCGCTCCGCCGACGGGACGCCCTCGGGTGTACTGCACGAAGCCGCGATGGACCTGGTGACCCCGCTGCTGCCGGAGGACACCGAGGCCGACTACGACCGGGCGCTCGCGGAGGCCCAGCGGTACCTGTTCTCGCTGGGCGTCACCGGCTGGCAGGACGCGATCGTCGGCTCGTACGCGGGCTCCCGCGACCAGTTCGGCACCTACACGCGCGCGGCGGCCTCGGGCGCGCTGCGGGCCCGCGTCGCCGGCGCCCTGTGGTGGGACCGCGACCGCGGCCTGGACCAGCTCGAGGCGCTGCTGGAGCGGCGGCACACCGAGGGCCGTTTCGTCACCCGCACCGTGAAGATCATGCAGGACGGCGTGGCCGAGAACTTCACCGCCGCGATGCTCGACCCCTATGTGGGCAAGGACTTCTGCGGTACCTCCAATGTGGACCCGGCACTCCTGGGCTCCTATGTGTCCACGTTGGACGCCGCGGGGTTCGCGGTGCACTTCCACGCCATCGGCGACCGCGCGGTCCGCGAGTGCCTGGACGCGGTGGCGGCGAGCGGCAACACGCAGCGCCACCACATCGCCCACCTGCACGTGGTCGACCCGGCCGACGTGCCGAGGTTCGCGGCTCTGGACGTGACCGCGAACATCCAGTCCCTGTGGGCGACGCACCACGAGCAGAACGACACCCTGTGCGTCCCGTTCTTCGGCCCGGAGCGAACGGCGCACCAGTACCCCTTCGGCGCGATCCTGCGGGCGGGCGGCCGGTTGGCGGCGGGCAGCGACTGGCCGGTGTCGACGCCGGACCCGTGGCCGGCCATCCATGTGGCGGTACACCGGACGGAACCCCCCGGCTCGGCCGAGTCGGCGTGGCCGTCGGCGCAGACCCCGATGCTGCCGGAGCAGGCCCTGACCCTGGAGCAGGCGCTGCGGGCCTACACGGCGGGCTCGGCGTACGTGAGCCACCTCGACGCGGAGATCGGCACCCTGACCCCGGGCAAGGCCGCGGACCTCGTCGTGCTGGACCGCGACCCGTTCGAGCCCGGCGCCGCCCTGCACGACACCCGGGCGGACCTCGTCCTCGTCGACGGCGCCCTCGTCCACGAGCGCTGACCGCGAATCCTCGCCCGGGCGGCCACCACTTGGTTCACCCAAGGGCGACGGGTCTTCGCCCTGGATACCGGACGTATCGTCAGGACGCGGGCCCGGAAAGTAGGAAAACCGTCTACTTCCGGGCCTACGCTGATGATGGACTGGCAGCATCTGACGCCGTACCTTACTTCGGTGTTTTCCATGTCTTCCGTCAGTGGGGAGCAGCGGTGACCGCTGCGCAGGACGCCGCCGTGAGCGGCGAGGGGACGTCGGCCGAAACCGGCCGCGGTCCGGCGGTCGTCCGGGTGGAGCGCCCGGATGCCGCCGCCGTGCGTGAGCTCGCGGGCCGCGTGATCGCCGGCGCGGCCGGGCGGCCGCTCGACACGCAGCTGCGGCGCGTCGCGGTGCTCTGTCACGAACTGCCGCTCGCGCTCCGGGAGGCCCTCGTCGGCCTCCGTCTGGCCGACGACACATCCGGGGGGCTGGTCGTCTCCGGCCTCGCGGTACACGAGACGGACCTGTGCCCGACCCCGGCCACCGGCCGGCGCGAGGACCGGCTTCCGGGCCAGGACGGCTACGACCCGGAGCTCGCCCTGGCCGATGCCACCCTGCTCCTCATCACCTCATTCCTCGGTGACCCGATCTCGCACGCCGACATCGAGGGCGGACGGCTGATCCGGGACGTCTGCGCCAAGCGCGGCGACGAGACGCAGCAACTGGCCACCGGCTCGCGGGGTGAGCTGACGTACCACTGCGAGGACGCGTACCACGACCTGCGGGCCGACTGGGTGCTCCTGCTGTGCCTGCGCAACCCGGAGCGCGCCGCCACGAGCTTCGCCAACATCGACGACATCGAACTGGACTCCGAGGTCCGGTCGCTGCTGTTCGAGGAGAAGTTCTCGATCGACCTCGACTCGTCGCACCAGCCGGGCCGGCTCCGGCCGCCGACGAGGCAGATCGCGGTGCTGAGCGGCGATCCGGCGCAGCCGTTCGTGTGCCTGGACCCCGAGTACATGACCAAGGACCTGGCCGACGGGGCGGCCCGCCGCGCGCTCGAGACGATCGAAGGGGCGGTGCAGCAGGGCCTCCACGACGTCGTCCTCGAGACCGGCGACCTCTTCGTCATCGACAACCTGCGCTCCGTCCACGGGCGGCGGTCGTTCCGCGCCCGGTACGACGAGAAGGGACGCTGGCTGCGGACGGTGCACGCCGCCGCGGACCTTCGCCGCTCGGCCGGTCAGCGCACCGGGTCACACGGACGGGCGGTCCTCGCGCACCTGTGACGCCGGCCCGGCCGGCTGGAGCGGATCCGGGATCGGCCGCTGCTCGACCGCGGCCTCCCACAGCTCCTGGAAACGCAGGACCCGGCCCTCCACGAGCACCCGGTCCAGGACGAGGCGGGTGGTCAGCGCCCCGGATTCACCGCGCTTGGTGACCGGGGCGGTCTCGTGCGAGATCTCCTCATCGAAGATGACCAGATCGGCGATCGTGACATCCGTCGGCACCGGGCCGATGCCGAGCAGCCGGATGTCCACACCCATCGTCCGCTGCGTGCTCAGGATCCGCTGGACGAGCTCGTTGCCCATGTCGTCCGGGTCCTCGAAGATGAAGACCCGCTTGATCTGCACCCCGCGCCGCAACGCCAGCCGCTGCTGATCCAGGTAGCGCAGACCGAGATCGGTGAGCCAGAACTCGCCCTCCCCACCCTGGATCGTCGTCCAGGCCGTCGCCATGATCGATTTCTGCGACTGTTCGGTGAGGGCGAGCAGGTACTCGCGGTCCTCGCCGTCGTAGAACAACTCGAGCCCGCCCGACAGGTGTTGCAGCGTTCCGGCGAGGCGCTCCATCTCGCTGTTGGCCACCCGCAGCACCAGCGGGCTGCTCGGCTCGGAGAAGTAGCCGACCCGGCGGATGAGCTGGTGCACCGCCTCATGGTCCAGCGCGGAGTTCTCGATGTCCTCGTGCAGCCGGGTCGCGTCGTTGACCCCGGCGAAGCCCTGCCGGATCGACTCCTGGAGATCGCGGACGATGCGCCGCTCGTCGCGCTCGAAGGCCTTGAGGCGCTGCTCGAAGTCCGCCAGGTACTGCACGAGCAGCGCCGAGCCGCCGGCGATGAAGGTGAGCACCAGCTGGTCGGCCAGCGAGACCTGCAGCGCCTTGTCCAACAGCGCGGACCCGGCGAACGTGACGAAGCCGGTCAGTGTCGTCCAGCCGATCTTCTGCAGGAACGGCGTCCTGGTGGTCGCCCCACCACCGCGATCGTCGGCCACGCCGCCTCGCCTTCGCCGGGGAAGTGGACCCAGATAGATACAGTTTAATATCTTTGGGCGTCCGACCGTGTCCGAGATCCGGGGCGCTTTTTCATGCGGGCGGCCACGATGCCACCATGGACAGACATCGCCTCGCCCTCGGGCCCGCGTGCGTGCTGGCGTCCGCCGCCGCGCTCGTCGCCACCCCGGCCCCCGCGTCCGCCGACCCCGTGCCCACGTGTGCCGCCCAGGTGATCCCGTTCGCGCCCGGATTCCAGACCTTCGTGACCGTCAACAACACCACCGCCGCCCCGCTCACCGGCTGGCGGATCACGTTCCAGCTGGCCGGAACGGCGACGATCACCAGCTCCTTCGGGGGGAGCATCGCGCGCGCCGGCTCGGCGGGCACGATCACGCCGGCGGTGTACTTCGCGACGCTGCGGCCCGGCGGTCAGGCGAACGTGGGGTTCGGCGGATCGGCTGTACCTTTCACGCCGCCCATGGGCTTCGCGCTCAACGGTCTGCCCTGCGCGGCGGCGGGCTGGTAGCTCCGCCGGCCGAGGCCGGATAGCCTCCCCGGCATCGGCGGGCGGTCCTCGACATCGGCGGCCGCCGGGTCGAGCCTCGATCCGGCGGCCGGCATCGCGACGCTCGCCGACCTCGGCCGGGCCCTGCGCGACCTGCGCCGGCGCCACGCCCGGGACGGCGGGGGCGGCGAGCTCACCTACCGCCAGCTCGCCGCCGCGACCGGATGGTCCCGCGGCGTGATCGGCGGGTACCTCGCGGGCCAGGTCCTCCCGCCGACCGACCGGTTCGACGCCCTCGTACGGCTGCTCGGCGCGACGCCCGCCGAGCAGGGCGCGCTCGCCACGGCCCGGGACCGGGTCGCGGACGCGCGCCGCCAGGGCGGACCGGCCTGGGTGGCCGTACCGCGGCAGCTCCCCCTCGACAGCGCCGGCTTCACCGGCCGCGAACAACAGCTCGCCGACCTCGCCGGCACGCCCGACGGCACCGTCGCGCTCGTCGTCGGCACCGCGGGGGTCGGCAAGACCGCGCTCGCCGTGCGGTGGGCGCACCGGGCCGCCGCCCGCTTCCCCGACGGCCAGCTCCACGCCGACCTGCGCGGGTACGACCCCCGCCGGCCCGTCGCGGCGGCCGACGCCCTCGCCGGCTTCCTGCGCGCGCTCGGCGTCGACGGCGCCGGCATCCCCCGGGCGGTGGCGGAGCGGGCCGCGCTGTACCGCAGCCTCGTCGCCGGCCGCCGCGTGCTCGTGCTGCTGGACAACGCGTTCGGCGCCGACCACGTACGCCCGCTGCTGCCCGGCGCCGCGTCCTGCCTCACGGTGATCACCAGCCGCGACGACCTGGCCGGCCTGGTCGTCCGCGAGGGCGCCCGCCGGATTCCGGCTCGACCCGCTGGGCGAGGCCGACGCGGCGCGGCTCCTGCGGGCGCTGCTGGGCGAGCGGGTCGACACCGAACCGGCGGCCGCCGCCGCGCTCGCGCGCCGGTGTGCGGGCCTGCCGCTGGCGCTGCGCATCGCCGCCGACTTCGCGGCCGGCCACGAGGGGCTGCGCCTGCACGACGTGGTGGCCGACTTCGACGGCGCCGCCCTGGACCGCCTGGACGTGGGCGACCCGCGCAGCGCGGTGCGGGCCGTGTTCTCCTGGTCGTACCGTCACCTCGGCCCGGCCGCCCAGCGACTCTTCGCACTCCTGGGCGTGCACCCCGGCACCGACCTGGACGGCCCGGCCATCGCGGCCCTCGCGGAGCCGCGGGACGCCCTCGCCGAGCTGGTCCGCGCGCACCTGGTGGCCCGGATCGGCCCGGACCGGTACGGCCAGCACGACCTCCTGCGCGCCTACGCCGCCGAGTCCGCGCACACCGCCCTCTCCCCCGACGAGCACCGGGCCGCCCTCGTCCGCCTGCTCGACCATCACGTCGGCGCCGCGTCGGCCGCCGCGGCCGCCCTGTTCCCGCACGACCGGCCGGGCGTGCGGCCCGCTCCCGGCGGTACCGAAGCCGCGCGTTTCGCCTTGGACCGGGAGCGGGACAACCTGGTGGCCCTGGCCGGGCACGCCGCCCGCCACGGCCTCGCCGCGCACGTCGTCGAAATTTCCGAAGCCCTGTGGCGGTACTTCGAGGTCGGCGGCCACGCCCGCGAGGCGCTCGCGGTGCACGGCGCCGCCGCGCGGGCGGCCCTGCGCGCGGTGCCGCCCTCGCCGCCGGAGCGGGTCGCCCGGGCGCTCGCCAACCTCGGCGGGACGTACTGGTGGCTGGGCGAGCACGCCCGCGCCCGGCACCTGTTCGAGCGGTCCCTGGTCTGGCACGAGCGCGGCGGGGATCGCGCCGGACGGGCGCGGGCGCTGGCCCGGCTGGGCCTGGCCCACGAGCGGCTCGGCGACTACCCGCAGGCCCGGGCCGGCCTGATCCGGGCCCTCGCCGCGTACCGCGCCCTCGCCGACCGCCACGGCGAGGGCTCCCAGCTGCTCAACCTCGGCGGCCTGCAGCGGCGCCTCGGCCGGTACGGCCCGGCCCGGCGGCACCTGCGGCGGGCGGCGGCCCTGTTCGCGGAGCTGGGCGACGCCCGGCTGGAGGGCTACGCGCTGGGCAACCTCGGCGTGCTCGAGAGCCTGGTCGGCCGGCACGAGGACGCGCTCGAGCAGCTGCGGCGGGCGCTGGCGGCCTGCCGCTCGTGCCGCGACCGGGGCGGCGAGGGCAGCGCGCTCGCCGCCCTCGGCGCCGCCCAGCTGCGGCGGGGCCGCCCGGCGGAGGCGCTCGACCCGCTCGACCGGGCGCTGGCGATCAGCCGCGAGACCGGCGAGCGCGGCCTGCGCATCGAGGCCCTGAACGGACTCGGCGCGACCCTGCACGCGCTGGGCCGGGCCGGCGCCGCCGCGGACCGGTACCGCGCCGCGCTCGACCTGGCCCGGCGCGCGGGCGACCCGCACGAGGCCGCCCGCGCCCTGGCCGGCCTCACCGAGCTCGGCCGCCGGTAGTAGGCGAGCCGATCAGAACTCGGCCTCGAGCGTCGCCAGCCGGTGGCCGAGCGGCGGGGCCGGCAGCAGATCCGGGCTCTTGTACGCGGGCCGCACCTCCGGGAACCGGTCGAGCAGGATGCGGAAGCACTCGTCGGTCTCCATCCGGGCCAGCGCGGCGCCCAGGCAGTAGAAGGTGCCCATCCCGAAGGCCGTGTGCCGGTTGGGCTTGCGCGTGATGTCGAAGCGGTCCGGCTGCTCGAACACGTCGGGGTCGCGGTTGCCGGCCAGCATCGCCAGGTAGAACTGGCTACCGGCGGGGAACGGATGCCCGGCGACCTCGACCGGCTCGGTGCTGACCCGCACGATGACCCCGGCCGGCCCGTCACAGCGCAGCATCTCCTCGACGGCCGAGGGGGTGAGCCCGGGGTCGGACCGGAGCAGCGCGAGCTGGTCCGGGTTGTCGAAGAGCAGCAGCAGCCCGTTGGCGATCAGGCCCGCGGTCGTCTCGTGCCCGGCGAAGAGCAGCAGCACACAGTTGGCGACGATCTCGTCCTCGGTCACGGTGCCGTCCCGCTCCGCGGCGGCGAACATGCTCAGAATGTCCTCGCGGGGCTCCCGGCGACGCTCATCCACCAGTACCCGCAGATAGTCCTGCATCTCCAGCACGCTGCGCTGGGCCTGCCGCAGCATGGCCATGTCCGCGATCTGGAAGACCGCGAGAATGTCGCGGGACCACGCCTGCAGCTTCTCGCGCTCGCTCGTCGGCATGCCCAGGATCTCGGCGATGACGTTGGCCGGCAGCGGATAGGCGAGGTCCTTGACGACGTCCATCCGCCCGTGCGGAGCGACCGCGTCGAGCAGCTCGTGCGTGATCTCACGGACCCGCGGGCGCAGCGCGTTGACGGTGGCGGGCGTGAAGTACCGCTTCAGCAGTTGCTGGAACCGGACGTGGTCCGCGGGAACGGTGTGGCCCATCCACATCGCGATGGAACGCCGCAACGGCAGCAGCTCCTCCTGCTCCGTCTCGCTCAGCCGCTCCAGGCCCCGGCCCAGGTTAGCCGTGTCCAGCCGACGGTCCTTCAGCACCGAGACGATGTCGGCGTGGCGCGTCAGCAGATACGCGTCGAGCTGGGGAATCCAGCTGACCGGGCTCTCGTCGCGGATCCGGTGCAGCAGCGTCATCGGATCGGCCATCGCCTCGGGCGTGAAGATGTCGTACGACCGAAGTGCTCCGCTCACATCTGTCATAGCCCGATCCTTGCCAACAAATCGTCTGACGGCTATGTCCGCGGCGGCGTCCGATTTGGCGGTTGGTGCGCATACCGCTCATGCGAGGGCCGGCCCCGGCCACAGGGCACCGCGAGCCAGGGCCGGCCGGTTCCCGGTCAGACGTCGGCGCGGGCGGCGGACGGCGCCGCCGGTACCGCCCCGGACGGCTTGCCGCGCATCTTCATCGGTTCCCCCTCGCGGCCGCCCGCAGCGGCCTCTCGCACCGGTACACGGTCCAACCCGTTCCGCGGGAAGGAACGGCTTGCGAACCACTGCCGAAACCCGTCGTTCGGCGATTGGCTCGCCCGGGCCCAGCACACCGCAAGTCGTCTGGCCACTCGCGGCGTCCGGCGCGGGGAACGGGCTGCCGCTGGCCGGCGAGGTCTGGACCGGCCTACGGCCGATCAGCGCTCGCCGCTGAGGGTCCCGCCGCGGGCCGCCGGACTCAGAACGTGCGCGTGAGCCGCCGCACGGTGAAGTGAATGCGCGCCTCACCGGCGAGCGTGCGCGCGGCCACGCCGGCCAGCGAGCCGACAAGCCACACGCAGGGCACGAGCACCATCCCGGCCATGATCGACAACACCACATCGGCTCCTTCCACGGGTCTACATCGTCGCTCCGCCGGGTGACCCTACCGGGTGCGCGCACGTTGCCGTCGCGGTGCAAAAAAAACTTGGCCGTGGGGTAGCCATTTCGCGCCGGTCGGCGCGTTCCTTGAGCGTGACGTTCGAGGAGTTCGTGGCCGCGCGGCTGAGTGCGCTCGTGCGCTATGCCACGGTCGTCACCTGGGACCCCGACCTCGCCGAGGACATCGTGCAGAACGTGCTCGTCCGCGCCCAGCCGCGGTGGGCGCGCATCGGGCGGTTGGAGGCGCCGGAGCGGTACGTGCACCGCATGGTCGTCACCGAGTTCCTCACGTGGCGCCGGCGGCGAAGGGCGCGGCTGCTGCACGCCGGGGAGAGTCTCGAGGGGCTCGTCGCGCCGCAGGACGATCCGACCGGGCGGTACGACGAGCGCGACGCGGTCATCCGGGTCGTGGGTACCCTGCCGCCGCGCCAGCGGGTCGTGATCGCGCTGCGCTTCTACGAGGACCAGACCGTCGAGTCGATCGCCGAGGTGCTCGGCTGCCGGGTCAGCACCGTGCGTACCCACCTCGGCCGCGCGCTGACCACGCTGCGGGCCGCGCTGCCCGCCGCGCTCACGCAGCTGGAGGAGGCGTGATGAGCGACCGGCTCGAGACGGTGCTGCGGGAGGCGCAGCGGGTGCGGGCCGCGCAGGCCCCCGACCCCGACCGGATCCGTCGGGCGCTGCCCGTCCTGGCCGCGCGCCGGGCCCGCCGGCGCCGGGCCGGGCTGGTCGCCGGGGCCGCGCTCGGGGTCGCGGTCGTCGTCGTCGCCGCGCTGCTGGTACCAGGGCGCCGGACGACGCCATTGCCGGAGCACCGGCCGGACTCGAGCCCTCCGGTCGCCGCCTCCGCGCCCGCCCCCGTGGTGCTGCCGCAGGTCACGGAGTCGTACGCGCCCGGCTGGGTGCCGTCCGGATTCCGCGAGCGCAGCCGCGGCGCCGTGTTCGACACGAACGGCGTGCGGGTCGGGCGGACCTGGCGCAAGCTGCCGTTCGGGCCCGGCGGGCGGCCCGCGGTCAGCGACCCGTTCCTGCGGGTGGTCAGCGTGCCGGAGCAGCGGTACGACGGCGGCACCCCGATCGAGGTCGGCGGGATCAACGGCTGGTACGTCGGCCCCCAGCCGGGCAACCGGACCGCCCTCGTGGGCTGGTCCCCCGCGCCGGGCCGCACGGTCATCGTGGACAGCAACGCGGTCCTGGACCGGGCGGACCTGCTCCACGTCGCCGAGTCCGTCCGTCTCGACACCGCGACCGTGCTGCGCCCGCCGCTGGCGCTGACCTGGTCCCCGGCCACGGTCGGCGTCGTCTCCTACGAGTACGGCGGCGACAGCCCGGCGGCGTGGTTCGCGTCGGTGGACCTGGAGAACCCGGTCGACATCGCCGGCTCGCTGAGCGTCACGGTCGCCCCGGGCACCGACGCCGTGGACGGCGGGGAGACCGTCCACGTGCACGGCATCCTCGGCCGTTTCGTCGTCGACGAGTCGACGACCGACCGCAACCCCAGAGAATGCGCGGTTGCACCGGTCGAAGCCGCCGGTGACCGCCGGTTGACCGTGTGCGGGCCGATCCTCGGCCCGGGCGGCCCCCGCATGGCGAAGGACGACCTGCTCCGCGCGGCGGAGACGGTCGATCCGGCCATGCGCGCGGACACGGCCTGGCTGGGTTGACGGCGGATCAGGCGGTGACGGTCACGTGCAGCCGCCACGGTACCTGCGGCGACGGGCACGGTATCGGCTGGTGCAGGCACGCGGCGTCGGAGACGGTGGACACGTCGGCCCGGCCGACGGCGGCCGCGGTGTACCGGGCGAGCAGCGCCTGCCCGGTCGGGTAGCCGCCGGTGGAGCCGGCCAGGGCGAGGACACCGGCGGGCGCGACCGTCGGCGGCCCGTACATGGCGGGCAGGCTCACCACGAGCGTGTCGCCGGTGCGCAGCGTGACGGTGCCGGCGTTGTCGGCCTGGGTGACGGTGACCGTGCGGCCCGCGGAGGGCAGAACGGTCACGTGTACCAGCCATAGCGCCACGGGCCGCGCGCACGGCGGTGTCGTGTGCAGGCACGGGTCGTCGGTCTGCGAGCTGACGTCGGCGGTTCCGGGCGCGCTCGCGCGGTACCGTGCCAAAACCGGCTGACCGCTCGGAAAACCGCCGGTGCTCGACTGCGCCGACAGCGCGGGGCCGGATGCGACCGGCGGGCGGTAGTTCGCCGGCAGGGACACGGCGAGGGTCTGCCCGACGTAGAGGGTGAGCGTGGTGCCGTTGTCGGCGACGGTCGCGGTGACGTCGGCGGAGCCCTGCGCGGCGTCGTTCGCGCAGTCCAGGACGGGCGCGGGCCCGGTGCCGGCGAGCTGCATCCCGAACGTGATGGACGCACCGGGGGCGAGGGCGCCGTTGTAGGAGGCGTTGACCGCGGTCGCCGTGGTGCCCGCCGCCGACACCGTGGCGTTCCAGGCCGAGACGACCCGCTGCCCGCTCGCCGGCGTCCAGGTGACGGTCCAGCTCGTCGCGGCCGCCGGCGCCGTGTTGACGACGGTCACCGTGACGATCTGCCCGCCGCCCCACTGCGAGTCGATGTGCGCGGTGGCGGCGCAGCCTCCGGCCGCGGCGGTCGCCCCGGAGGCGCTGCCGGCGAGCACCGGCGCGAGGGCGAGGGCGACGAGCGCCGCGGTGGCCACCGCCGTCCCGGACAGTACGCTCCGCTTCGAAACAGCCATGCCAGTCAGTCTCGACCCGGGAGCCAACGATGACCACCGATACGACGCTGGCTCGCATCGGCGAGGCGGTAGAGCTGCACCACGGCCGGCACCAGCCCGCGGCCGCCCGTGAAAGGTTCACGGAGATCTGGGCGGACATCGGCGGGGAGGACGGGGATCCGCTGCACGTCTGCGTGCTCGCGCACTCGATGGCCGACGTCCAGGACGACGTACGCGAGGAGCTGGTCTGGGATCTTCGCGCGCTCGCGGCCGTCGACCGGCTCACCGAGGACCGGGTGGCCCGGGCCGGCGTGACGCTGTCCGTGGCCGGCCTGCAGCCGTCGCTGCACCTCAACCTGGCCGACTGCTACCGCCGGCTCGGCGATCCCGGGCGCGCCCGCGAGCACCTGCGCCTCGCACGGGAGGGGATCGGCGCGCTCGGCGACGACGACTACGGACGGCTGATCAGAAACGGACTGGAGCGGCTGACGCGGCAGCTGGCCCCCGAGTGACCGGGGCGGGCCGGGAGCCGTGGCCCCCGGCCCGCCGCGGGGTCAGCAGAAGTAGCCGTCGATCACGTAGCCGTACCGGTTCAGGATCGGCGAGAAGCCGTACAGCATGTTGTTCGCCGCGTGGTACGACACCGCGAAGTGCCAGCCGTTCTCCAGGTGGTCGACCGCATGGCCGTCGGGCTTGGCCTCGCTGCGCAGGTACAGGCCGTCCGCGTGGCAGATGGTCTCGGTGACGCCGTCGTGGCCGCCCGCGGCCGCGGCCGGGGTCGTGGTCGCTCCCAGGGCCAGCGCGGTCGCGACGACGGCGCCGGCGATCAGACGTGTACGCATCGGGTTCTCCTCAGCTCATGCAGTTCAGCTGCATCCAGCCCCAGTCGTTCGGGCCGAAGTCCTGGGTGTAGCCCCAGCCGTTGTTCTCGGCCTGGGCGCCGTGGGTGTGGCCGACGTCGTTGCCGTAGTACAGCGTCCGGACCAGGTCGAACGGGCCCGAGCCGACCGCGTAGTGGGCGTAGAAGCTCGCCGACTGGCAGATCACGGAGTGGTGCTCGGGCGGGGTGGCCGCGCCGGCGGGGGTGGCGGCCGCCGCGACCAGCGCGACGGCGGTGCCGACGGCGGCGATGGTCCTCTTCATGTCCGGTCTCCGATCAGTCGTTGTCGTTGAACAGTCGAGCGGGCCGGGTCACGCACCCGATCGGCACGAAGCCCCAGCCCAGGCCGGCGTCGCGCACGACTGCGGCGGCGCCGTCGTCGGTGGTGAAGCGGTACCGCACGCTCGCCCCGATCGGCGCGGCGGCCGGGTTCGCCCAGTGCCCGCCGTTGGCGCCGAAGTCGCTGCCGTGGAAGTAGTTGTAGTAGAGGGTGCAGCCGGTGACGGCGGGCACGGCGGTCCCGTCCGTGGCGTCGTGCGCCGGGGCGTTGTAGTCGCGCCCGACCGTGCGGCGGTGCGACAGCGCGTCGCTCGTGGCCGCCGAGCAGGTGTCGGCGACGTCACCGCGGGCCGCGCCCAGAGATCCGGGCAGGACCCAGCCGCACATGTTCACGGCCGTGACCGCCCGGCCGTAGTGCCAGTTGCCCGCGGTGGTGACCTCGTCGTCGAAGGTGTCCCCAGGCATCGCGCGGCCGATGTAGTACCCGCTGGGCTTGTTCACGATCCAGCTGCCGCCCCCGGCGATCGGTGCGCCGGTGCTCGGCGACGGCGCGGTCTGAATCGCGTGCGTGTGGCCGGCGTGGGCCGGCTCGGCGCCGAGGAGCACGGCCGCCGCCGCGGCCCCGGCGGCCGTCACAACCATCCGTCTGTCCATGTCTCGTTGGTATGCCGGCGCGCGGCCGTTCGGCTAGGCTGGCGGACGAACCCGGATAGACCCGAATGGATTCGACGGAGTGTTCGGATGGTTTCGGACGGCGCCGCCACCTCGGACGTTGTGGAATTCCTGGCCGATCTGCGGGCGCTGCGGGCCGAGGCCGGCGCGCCCAGCTACACCGCCCTGGCCCGTGGCTCGGGGCTGCCGCGCAGCACCCTGCACGACGCCCTGACCGGCGCCCGGCTGCCGAGCCGGGAGGTGACGCTCGGCCTGGTCCGGGCGTGCGGCGGCGACCCGGACGCCTGGCAGCGGCGCTGGACGGCGGTCCGCACCGACCTGGACGAGCCGACGCCCACGCCCCCGGCCGCGCCACCCCCGCCGCCGTCGCACCGGCTGCGTGTCGCCGTGGTCGCGGCCGCGCTCGTCGTGGCCGCGGCGCTGGCCGGCGGCTGGGCGCTGTGGCACGACGGCGACTGCACCGGCACGCGCGTCTACCGCGTGGACGAGGCGGGCGCGGTCCTCGACGGCGACGAGCACCCGATCGGCCGGGTCAGCGCGGGCGACACGGTCCGCGTCCGCAGCCTCGCGCACGACAGATTTCCGCATCGGTACCGGGGGACGGTCGACGCCTCCGGCACGACCGGCTACCTCGACGAGGCCAAACTGACGTTCGTGCGCACGACCTGCTGAGTCAGCGCACGCTGCCCGCCTCGATCCGCCGGCTGTCGGAGCCGCCGCCGAGACCGTCGCCCTCGGCCGCTGCTGGCACGCCGGCGGTGCCGCGGACGCGATCGGCCAGGTGCTCGTGCGCGACTCGACGCTGGGCGGGCACGTCCGCCAGGCTGGCGCGTGGCAGGACATGAGCGGGTTCTTCTGGAAGACGTGCCGCTTCTCGGAGTACAACAGCACCGGAGCCGGCGCCACCCAGGGCACCAGCGACCGGCCGCAGCTGGGCGCCTCGACCGCCGCGTCCTACACGGCCCAGAACTACCTGCTCGGAAGGCCAAGCAGCTGCTCGCGATCGTACGCAAGCGGGTCTGACTAATCCTCCAGCCGGGCGGCCGAGAGCCGGGGGTCGGGCTCGCCCTCCTCGTTGAGGCCGTCGAACACCTCGGCGCGGTACTCGCGGCCCGCGTCGTCGTACAGCGTCACCCCGAACGGCTTCTGCAGCCCCTGCTCCCGGATCTCGGCCAGGCTGCGCGGATGGCGCAGCCAGACCCGGCCCAGCTCGTCGCGGTCCGACATGTCGGCCCAGACCCGCGGGAAGGCGTCGTTGCGCACGAAGACCTCGAAGCCGTCGGGCCCGTCGATGGTGATCCGGCCGCAGTTGGGGCACCGGAACAGGTCCTGCGAGACGTACAGCGGGTCCCCGCCGTCGGTCGTGAACAGGGCCGCCCACGGTACGAGCCGGTGGTGCGCATCGCTGAAGTCCCGCAGGACGTGGCCGCATCGGCAGATGAATCCGCTCCCCATGCTACGGAATGATCCACCCTTCGCACTCGAAGTCCATGCCCGCCCGGGGTACCCGTGCGGTCTTCGGGTCGATCTCCCCCCAGGCGCCGGACAGCTTGACCTCGTCGTTGCCCACCGGCGGGGCCACGCCGGCCGGCTTGTAGGTCTGGATGCTCAGCTCCGCCTCCGGATCGGTGAAATCGACGGTGGCGTCGAGCCACTCATCGTTCTTCATGTTCAGGAACCGCACCGACTTGATCGACGAACCTTGCCGCTTGAGCTCGTCGATCGTGGCCTGGGCCTTGGCGTGGGCGTCCTCCTCGCCCTCCCGGGACCACACGACCACGTGGTCGGCCTGCTTGTCCTTGCCGATGAGGTCACCCGCCTTGCCCATGATGTAGCTGGCCCGGCCTCGGGCGTCCGTGGTCACCTTGGGCTCGTAGATGTCGACGGTCTCGACGTCGACGATCTCGCCGTCCATCCACGTGACCCGGAGCAGATCGGGCTTGCGGTTGTCGTTGTTCCGCACGACCGGGATGTACTGGGTGCCGCTGCGGGTCTCCGCGTTGTACCCGTGGCCGGTGTCGCGCAGGTCCTTGTTCAGGAAGCGCATCGCCTCGGCCTCGTCCGCCGACTGGGCCCGGTCGTTGATCCAGTAGGTCTGGCCGTCCTTCGTCGTGAGCGGACGGTCGTGGCTGTGGCCGGGGTTGGGGTCGCCGAGGACGCCCGCGGGGGGCGGAGTTTCGCCGGGGGTCTTGTCGCTGCCCGGGCCGTAATACTGGTAGTCGAAGCGGAGGCCGGTCGGGTCCGAGCCGTTGACGGGGTCGTCGGCGGCGTAGGTGTAGCCGCCGATCTGGCTGACATCCGCCGTCTCCAGCACCGGGTCGCGCTGCAGGAAGTGCCCGGCACCGGGGTCGTAGGCGCGGGCGCCCAGCAGGTCGAGCCCGGTCGCCGGGTCCTGCGGCCGGCCGACGAACGCCCGGCCGTCGACCCACGACGGCGCGGCCGCACCGCGCGGCGCGCCGAACGGGGTGAAGCCGCGCCGGGCCTCGGCCTGACCGGCGCCCGCGGCGATGGTCAGGGTGTGGGTGCCCTGGCCGTTGCCGAACTTGTAGACCAGGCTCCCCGCTGACGAGCGCACCACGGTCGGGCCGCCCGGGATCTGGTAGTACCGCACGCCGCTGACCGCCGCCGCGCCGACGTCGAGCGTGAGCTCCTCGTCGCCGAGGTACAGCGTGACCTTCGCCGCGCCGCCGGTGGTGTCGCGCTGCAGCAGCAGGTTGCCGTCGGCGTCGTAGCGGTAGGTCGCGCTCTTGCCGGCGGCGCTGTCGGTGACCGAGGCGGTCAGGTTCTGCGGGTTGTAGGTGATGGTCTGGTTGGGGCCGCCGGCCATGGTCCGGGTGACGGTGTTGCCGGTGTTGTCGTACACGTAGTGGTCGGTGCCGGCGCCACCAGGCCCGGCGTTGATGGTCGACTGGACGGCGTCGGGCTGGCCGGAGTCACCCGTCGAGCCGGTGTAGGTGCTCGTCCGGACGTTGTCGTGGGCCGCGTTGCCGTCGAGCGCGTGGCTCACCAGGCTGGTGCGGTTGCCGGCGGCGTTGTAGGTGTACGTCTCCCAGTACTTCGCCGGTCCGCCGAGCGTCGCGGCCGACGGCACGGTGGTGTTGCAACCGCCGATGTTCGGCACCGACGGGCTCGCCGCGGCATGCGCGCCGGCGCTGTCGGTCCAGGCCTCGCCGAGTTGCCCGAGCGGCGTGTAGGCGAAGCACTGCAGATCGGTCGGGCCGCCGTCCTGCACGTCGCGGCTGGCGGTGAGGCGCCCCGCCGGGTTGTAGAAGTTGACGATGTCGTCGACGTGGGTCGAGCCCGTCTGCTTGTCGATGAACTGCTCGGTGACGCGGCCGGTCGCGCGGTCGTAATGCGTGGTCTGCACGACCTGGTTCGGCATGTCGCCGAGGGTGACCGTCGTCAGGTTGCCGTACGGGTCGGCGATGTCGGAGGTCAGGTAGTCGGCGGCGCCGGCCACGACGGTCGGCACGCCGTTCTGGTTGTACTGCCTGGTGACCGTCTCGGCCGGCAGCCCGCCGTCCGCGTTGTACGTCGTCGTGGCCGTCGCGCCGGTGATCGGCTTGTACGCCGTGGCCGTGGAGTAGGTGCCGGCCAGCAGGTTCTCGTCGGCGGGGGCGCCGTGCAGCGCGTCCGGGATCGTCACGGATGCGCCGGTCACGGCGCCGCGGTTGGTGTACCCGGTGATCGTCCGGACATAGGCGGCGCCGTCCACGTAGGCGGTCGACGTGGCCAGGCTGCCCTTGCCGCCCGGTGCCGTGTCGTACGTCCACGCGGCGACCGGCTTGCCCCCGCCGGTCTCGGAGGTCTTGCGGCCGAGCTTGTCGTAGACCCACTCGACGGTCTGCGGGCGGGAATCGGTCGACGACAGCAGGTCGCCGGCCGGGCTGTACGACGTCGTGGTCGTGCCTGAGTCCGGGTCCTTGGCCGTCTTCACGTAGCCGTGCAGGTCGTAGGTGTAGCTCCAGACCTGGCCGCCCGGGCCGGTGACCGTCGCCTGCTTGCCGTTGGGCAGGTAGGTGTAGGCGATGGCCGAGGCGTGGGCGGGGTCGCCGTCCGGCGTGGCCCTGGTGTAGTGCCACAGGGCGGTGACCCGGCCGCGAGCGTCGGTGAACTGGCTCGTCGGCGTGCCGCCGGCCGGCGGGATGACGTCGGTGCGGTCGGCCCCCGGGTAGGCCGTCGTGGTGGTCCACTGCGGCTGGCCGAGGGAGTACAGCGTCACGCCCGTGGGCCGGCCCTGCCCGTCGTACGCGGTGACCTGCTC
This sequence comes from Dactylosporangium sp. McL0621, assembly GCF_049995355.1. Taxonomy (NCBI): domain Bacteria; kingdom Bacillati; phylum Actinomycetota; class Actinomycetes; order Micromonosporales; family Micromonosporaceae; genus Dactylosporangium; species Dactylosporangium sp. McL0621. The sequence goes on along the minus strand of NZ_CP188259.1, from coordinate 4,075,981 downwards.
GCCGGGCACCGAGGCGTCCGCGGCGGGGTACAGGCTGGAGCTGGGGAATGCCGTGACGTCGTAGGCGTCCGTCTTCTTCGTGGTCCAGCCGTGCGAGTCGTAGAAGGTGTCGGCGACGAGCGAACCGTTGTGGCCGTCGAGCGCGACGCTCTGACTCTGGCGTACCCGGCCGAGTCCGTCATAGATGGTGTACGCCCACGCGTAGGTCGAGTCGTCGCGCAGCGACCGGGTCGAGGACCACGACGGGCCGGCCGTGCCGTTCACGGTATACGCGTAGACGATGCTCGCGGACTGGGTGGTCGCCCGGCCCGGCAGCCACACGCCGGTGAGCCGGCCCAGCCCGTCGTAGGCCTCCGAGACCGCGTTGCCGTTCGGGTCCACGGTCTTCGTCGGCAGCTGCCGGGCCTGATCCACCGTCGTGGTGGTGGCCTGCCCGTAGGTGACGTCGGTGGTGGTGACCGTCGTCGGCAGCTGCCCCGACGGCGGGGCGTAGTCGGTCCGGGTGACGAGGCCACGGCCGTCGGTGCCCAGCCCGAGCCGGCCGTAGTCGTCGAATGCACCGTCCGTCAGGGTGTTGGCGTAGACGGGGGTCGCGCCGGCGTAGTGGTCGATCTCGGCCGTCTGCGTGACGTTGCCGACCGTGGCGATCACGCCGGGCGTGGTGGTGTTGCCGTCGTAGTAGGTCAGGCGGTCCAGGACGGTGTTCGCCGCCGTGGGCGCCGGGCAGTTGCCCGTGCCGATCGGGGCGCCGCTCACCGCCACGGTCGTCCGCCGCGTCTCGTAGTTGACCATCCCGGTGTTCCGGCCGGAGCCCGGCGGGGTGGCGTAGGCGGTGGTGGAGCAGACCTCCTGGGTGCCGGCGGTGCCGGCGAGCGACACGTCACCCTGGTCGTCGGAGTGCAGGAGCAGCCCGCTGGTGGGCGAGTGGACGTTGACCGTCTGGGTGGTGCGCCAGGTGCCGTCGGCCCGCAGCGAGAGGTTCTTCGACACGCCGTTGGCGACGAAGTGGGCCGCGCTCGGCGGGAGCCCCGGCGGTGTCGTCCGGGCGTGCGTGGCGGTCTGCGCGGACCACGGCAGCCCTATCGTCTTGGCCGTGACCGTGCCGCCGGCCTGCGTGTACGTGTCGGTCTCAAGCAGCGTGCCGGAGTACTCGTTCGCGTCGACGACGGCGTCGCCGACACTGTCGGTGACGGTGACCGACTTCTGGGTGCCCCCGGTCTGGCTGTTGTAGTCGCCGTTCATGCCCCGCAGGTAGGTCGCCGATTTCTGCGTGACCGGGTCGGGCGCGGCGCCTTCCAGGGTGAGGACCTGCCCGAAGCCGCGGAACTGGTTCCACGACCGCTGGGCGTTCTTGGTTGTCACCGAGTCGTCCCGGTGCCAGGCGGCGTCGCCGACATAGGTGTAGCCGGTGACCTTGTCCACCGAGCCGGCCACCGGGTCGTGCTGGACGACCTTGGACACGACCCACTTCTGGAACCAGTCGGAGACCGGGTCCGTCTGCCCCTTGCCCTGCCAGTACTGCTGGTAGCAGAGCATGGTGTTGTTCGTCGTGGACGGCAGGCGCGAGGCGCCGGGGGTCTGGTCGCAGGCCGGGATCGTGGCGGTGCTGTTGGCGTAGGTGACGGTGACCTGTTCACCGGTCTCGGTGGTGATCTTGTCGATCCGCTGGTGGTTGTACGCCGGCCACGTGCCCGAGCCCGGCACCCGGTTGGCCATGGTCTGCGTGCCGGTGAAGACGACCGGCGGCAAAGCGGCCGCGGTCGGTGCGTTGTTCCCGGTGTGCGTGACCGAGTCGAGCCACAGCGACGGGCTCGAGCCGTCGTTGGCGTCCGGGAACGAGTGCGCCAGCGCGTAGGTGTCGACGGGCTTGTAGGTGCCGCCCTTGTTCACCAGGGTCTGGATCTGGGCCAGCTCGACCGTGGAGAAGTACGAGATGCCGGTGTTGTTGCAGGTGCCGGTGGACGGGCAGATCTGGTCGAACGGGGTGTCGGGCCAGTCCGGCGCCGTCGTCTTGGTCAGGTTGTCCACGGTGGAGCATTCGGCGGCCGTACCCTTGCACCGCTGGACCGTGCTGAACACGACCTCGGCGGCCGGGTTCGGCGTGGCCTGGCCGGCAACGTCGGAGGCCCGCCAGCCGTAGTTGATCTGCTTCAGGTAGCCGGCGCGGGTGTACGGCGTCAGGGTGCGCGCGCTGCCGCGGGCGTAGTAGTTCGTCTCGGTGCCGTAGGAGTACGTCGTGGTGTTGCCGTGCGGGTCGACGACGTAGTCGAGGTTCCACCGGTACGCCATGTTCGGCGTGAAGCTGTTGGCGCCCTGCCCCGCGTTGTAGCAGGGGTCGCCGGCCTTGGGGCAGTAGATCGGTTCCGTCCAGGCCGAGCTCGACGCCGGGTCGGCGCCGGTGCCACCCTCGGCGGCGGGCAGGTGACCGGCGCCGAAGTACAGCCGGGTGCCGTCCTGCTGCGTGACGACCCAGTACTCGCCGTTGTAGGCGCCGTTGCCGCCGCCGGTCTTCAGTTCGACCGTTGCGCCGTTGTCGGTCCCGATGTGCCACTTGTGGGACGAGTCGTCGTAGACGAGGTCGCCGGACATGCCGGCGGCGTCCAGCGAGACCTCCTGGCCGCCCCAGCCCCAGCAGGTGTCGCCGGAGCTCGCGATGTCGTCGTCCTTGCACGGCAGGTACGACCGCTCGATGTAGCCGGGGTTGTACGACCAGCCCGAACCGACCCAGTCCGACTGCGCGTTCGTCGAGGCGGTCATGCCGTCGACGGACGCGGACGAGTAGGCCAGCGTGACCTCGGGCGCCTTGCCGCCGAGCGTGGGCGGCAGGGTCACCGGATACGAGTACGAGAAGGCCCCGGTGTTGGAGGTGGACCACCCGTCCGACGGCTTCAGGCTCGTCGCCGCATAGCTGCCGGCGGAGCCGTCCGGCGCGCTCTCGGCGGCCAGGGCGACCAGACCGGCCACGGGCCGCGCCGACTCGGCGCTCATCGTCGATGCGCCGGCGCCGCCGGTGGCCGCCGGCACGGTGACCAGGGTCGTGAGCCGGCCGGTGGCCGGGTCGACGGACGTCGCAAGCGGGGTGCGGGTCTGGCACTCGACCAGCTGCGGCGTGCTGAGCGCGCACGACGGCAGCTGCACCAGGCGCAGCCGCTGCGCGTAGTTGCCGCCGAAGCGCCCCGCGAACGCGCCGGGCGAGACCTGGACCTGCACCGGGGCCGCGGCGGTGGACGCGTCGGCGCGGCGCACGCCGAGCAGCAGGCCGGACGCGACGCCGGCGGCGTCCGCCCGGTCCGGCGCGGCGACGTCGACCTGGACCACACCCGGCGCGGCGGCGTTCCCGCCGACCCAGACCGGCGCGCCGTCGACCGCGGCGGGCCGCCCGCGGTGCTGGCGCTCGTGCTGGTCGAGCGTCCGCGCCGCGACGTCCGGCGCGGCGAGCGTCACCGTCCGCGTGCCGGCGGCCGGCGGGACGAACGCCGGCGCCTGGTACTGCGGCATCTTCGGCACGCTCGTCGCCTCGACCGACTCGCCGCGCTGGTGCCCGCGCGGGACCGGCTGGGCGGTGGCCTTCGGCGTGTTCGGAGGCGTCCAGGCCCCGCCCGTCGCCGCCGGCGCCGCCACGGCGTTCGCGGCGAACGCGAGCTGCACCCCGACCACGATCGTCGCCGCGAGTACGGCGGCGCGGCGCAGCGAGTCGCGGCGCCGGCCGAACATCAACTTGAACGCGAAACCGTCCATCGCAACCCCCGCTGCCCGGATGACCGCCGACGCCCGCGTCGAGACCAGGTTCGGTGACGCGCATCGATGCCGACCAGACCGTAGACCCGCCGGCCGCCCGGGCGCCCTCCCGTTCCCCGTGACAAACCTCACGCGGCGCAGTCAAACGGCTGCTCGCTGCGAACATGCGGTGGCGACCCGCCAAAGTGTCCACTTCGGACGTAAAGCGATCATTGACGCTGGACGATTGCAGGCCGCCGGATTGATCGCGACGGCTCTATCATTTGCGCCATTTCCGCGACCCGGAACGGGGCTGGGTCGCCGCGCGCTGTTCGGCGCGGCCGGGTCCCGACGCTCCGACCGCACCAGGAGGCAGCAGGATGCACAGCAGGAAACGGCTCGCAACGGCGTTGTCCGTCGCGCTGGCCTTACCCGTGGGCGCGCTGGCGCTCGCCACACCCGCCCAGGCCGCACCGCCGGCCGGTTCCGAGGCCGCCGCCACGGCGCAGGCCAAGTCCACCGGCAAGGCCGTGCCCGTCGAGTCGGCCCGCACCGCCTACACCGACACGCTCGCCAACCCGGACGGCTCCTACACCTTCACCTCGGGCGCGCAGCCCCGGCACGGCTGGAACGGCAAGGCCTGGGCCGACCCCGACGCCACCCTGCACGCCAACAGCGACGGCAGCCTCTCCCCCGCCGCCGCGGCCTCCGGGCTACGCCTGTCCGGCGGCGGCACCGGGCCCCTCGCCGTCTTCGACGACCGCACCGGCCACCTCATGTCCATCACCATGCCGATGACCCTGCCCAAGCCCACCCTCGACGGCGCCACCGCCACCTACACCAACGTCCTCACCGGCGTCGACCTGCGCGTCACCGCCACCGTCCACGGCGGCATCACCGAAGTCCTCGTCGTCCACGACGCCGCCGCGGCGGCCGACCCGGCCCTCGCCGACCTCCGGCTGCACACCAAGCTCACCGGCCTCAAGATGGCCACCGACCACCAGACCGTCGACGCCGTCGACACCACCACCGGCCGGTCCGTCTTCGCCGCACCCCCACCCACCATGTGGGACTCCGCCCGACCGGCCACCCTCCGCGGTCACGCCGACGAGTCCGCCATCACCGGCGACGAACGGCCCGCAACCTCCACCGGACGCGGCCCCGGCAAGGCCGCCCACATCACCGGGATTCCGCTCCGCACCGACGGCGGGTCCATCACTTTGACCCCGCCCGCCGCGGCCCTGCACGGCGCGGACGTCACCTACCCGCTCTACATCGACCCGGCCATCGCCCCGGTCGCCAGCCCCGAGGCCTACGTGCAGTCGTACCACACCTCGACCCCGGCCTATAACCCCGGCGACAACCTCCGCGTCGGCTTCTCCGACTGGAGCGACGGCAGCGGCTGGCTCCCCGGCATCACCCGCAGCTACCTGCACTTCGGTCAGATCTCCGCAATGGCCGGCAAGCAGATCACCGAGGCCCACATCCAGCTCACCCAGACCGGCGCCTCCTGCAGTGGCAGCTACACCCTGAAGGCCGCCACCAGCTCCGACTTCGGCTCGAACCTGACCTGGAGCAACCAGCCCGGCATCGGCGGCAGCCCCACCGACTCGATCACGGTCAGCGGCACCAACGGCGGCTACCAGATCCCGGCCACCAACATCGCGACAAATGCCCGCGACGCCGGCTGGGCGACGGTGAGCGTGGTCCTGTGGATGTCGACCGAGAGCGACCACTGCGCCTACCGCAAGTTCGCGCTGAACCCGTCGCTCGTCATCACCTACTGGTCCACGCCCGACCAGCCGACGGCTCTGAGCGAGACCAACGGCGGCCAGACGTACCCCTGCAACACCACCGCACCCGGCACCCTGATCCCCGCCGCGACCAGCAACCAGATCGTCCTCAACTACAGCATCTCCAGCCCCGACACCGGCGGCGACGCCCTCTACGGCAACGCCTGGGTCGGCGTCGACGGGGGTGCCCGGTCGCCGATCACCACCTCCATCCCGTACTCCGGCGGCAGCTACGCCATCCACGACACCATCACCGTCGCCGACGGCAAGCAGTACTCCTGGAACGCCCAGGCCGACAACACCCACCTGTGGGGCCCGGCCACCGCGGTCTGCTACTTCCAGTACGACGCCACCGCACCCGGCGCACCCGCCGTCAGCAGCGCCGCCTACCCGCCCCAGGGCCCGACGACCGTGACTGCCGGCGGCTCCGGCACGCTCACCCTGACGGCGTCGGACGGCGGCAACAATCCCAGCGGCGTCACCTCCTTCAACTACAACGTCAACGGCACCGGCATCGCCTCCGGCGGCAACGGGCAGCAGGCCATCGCGGCCGCCGGCGGCTCGGCGACGCTGACGGTCCCCCTGTCGGCGCTGCGCTGGGGTACCAACACGGTCTGGGTCCAGACGGTCGACGCGGCCGGCAACGTCTCACAGCCGGTGCACTACGACTTCTACGTCCAGCAGTCGGCGTTCGGCGCCTACACGCCCGGCACCGCCGGCGACCTCAACGGCGACAACAAGCCCGACCTCGTCTCGATCGACGCCGCCGGGAACGTCCGCATCTTCTCCAACCCGGACGTCGTCTCGCCGGACCCGTACGGCAACACCGGGACCGATCCGCTGCAGTACGGCGGCCGCGTGCTGCTGGCCTACAACCAGGACACCCTGTGGCCGGGCGGCACCTTCGCCGGGGCCCTCGTGACGCACGGCGGGTCGTTCAGCGGCAACAACACCGACGACCTGGTCATCGTGCAGAACGGCAACCTCGCCGTCGCCCAGAACGCCGCGGGCAACGGCACCACCTGGACCATGACGACCGACCTCGGCAAGCCGGCCTGCGCCTCGTGCGCGCACTACAACGGGGCCGACTGGTCCTCGGTGACGCAGGCGATCGCGGTGCCGACCACCCCCGGGGCACGCCCGGACCTGCTCACCGTCGAGTTCTACGACGGCGCCACCCGGCTCTGGCTGTACACCCCGGCGAGCGGCGCGATCGGCTTCACCACGCCGACGCTCATCTCGAGCAACTCGGGCACCTGGCAGTGGGACCACATGCAGCTGCTCGGGGCGGGCTTGGTGCCCGGCGTCGGCGGCACCGCGCTCTTCGCCCGGGACATCGGCAACGGCAACATCGTGATGTTCCCGAACGGCACCAGCCCGATCGACGTCAGCCTGGCCGCGGCCGTCGTCTACGCCGGCAAGGGCCTCGACGGCAGCTACCCGCTGGTCGCCACGACCGGGCGGGTCGACCCCAACGGCAACTGGCCGCTCTGGGCGGTGGCTCCCGACGGCACGCTCAACGTCTTCAACGCGCACACCGCCGCCGGCAAGACGACCTGGGCGAGCACCACCGGCCGGCCCATCTCACAGGCCGCCTGGGGATCGCACGAGGTGGCGCTCGGCTCCTCGTACTCCCCGCCGGGCGTCAGTGCAATCAACCCGGACGCCGCGTGGTACTCGACGCTGTTCGGCACCCAGTCGTACAGCGCGCCGGCCCTGGCCACCGCCGCCCTGGCCCCCGGGGTGACCTCGGGCTGCGCGTGGTCGGCCTGCGCGCTCGGCGTGGCCCCGGGCCAGTCCCTGTCCATGCCCAACGGCGACCTCTTCACACTGCGCCCGGTGTCCGTCGGCGCGTTCGACGCCTGGTACACCAAGGGCGCGATCCTGCCCGCGCCCGTGGACAGTAACGGCACGTTCGCCGAGCACATCTCGTTCCTGGGCTCGGCCACGACCGTGGCCGGCGGCACGGGTGTCACCATGAAGGTCACCTACACCAACGGCCATACCCAGAACATCCCCGTCCGCTTCTCCGACTGGACGCTGGGCAACGGCGCCTGGGGCGTGGACCCGGGCAACACGATCGTGGCCACCAGCACCTACCGGGTGGACGCGACCGGCGCCAAGCAGACGCGCAACGTGTACATGTTCGCGACCACGCCGGCGGCGCTGCTCGACAACGGCCAGCCGCTGTCGGCGACGGGGGCCCAGATCGCCTCGATCACCCTGCCCAACGTGTCCGGGGTGGCGGTGTTCGCCATCGCCGTGAACTGACCGCACCCGGCGAAACGGCCCGGCCGGGCTCCGGCCGGGCCGTTTCATCGTGCGCAACCGCCTGACCAGCGGCCGGACCCCGGGCAGCCCCCGCTCGGGCCACGGCGCGAGGGCCGCTACCGTGTTGCGGTGCGCAGCCTGGGACGCGGTCGGTGACCACCTACTACCCGGCGCGTCCGGCGCCGGCCCGGCGCCCGGCGCCCGCACCCCCGCGGGCGGCGGCCGGCGCGGAGCCGAAGCAGCGGCGGTTCCGCCCCGACATCGAGGGGTTACGGGCCGTAGCCGTCCTGCTGGTCGTGGCCGACCACGCCGGTGTCGGGCGGATCACGGGCGGTTACGTCGGCGTCGACGTGTTCTTCGTGATCTCCGGCTTCCTCATCACGCTGCACCTGTTCCGGGAGCTGCAGAAGACCGGGCGCATCCGGTTCGGCGCGTTCTACGGCCGGCGCATGGTCCGGCTGCTGCCCGCCTCCACCGTGGTGGTGCTGACCACCGTCGCGGCGGCCTGGGCGTGGATGTCACCCATTGCGGCGAAAGCCGTCTCGATCGACGCGCTCACCGCCGCCGCGTACGGCATCAACGTCCGGCTGGCGGTGCAGGGCACCGACTACCTCTCCGCCGAACGGGAGCCCTCCCCGCTGCAGCACTTCTGGTCACTCGCGGTCGAGGAGCAGTACTACTTCATCTGGCCCCTCCTGCTCGTCGCCGCGTCGGCGGCCTGGATGCGCCGCGGGCGGCCGAGCCGGCTGTCGGCGGCGCTCGCGCTGACCGGTCTGGCCGCGGTGTCGTTCGGTATCTGTGTGTGGCAGACCGGCCACGCCCAGCCCTGGGCGTACTTCGGCATCCAGGCCCGCGCCTGGGAGCTGGCCGCCGGGGCGCTCGTCGCGCTCGCCGCCGACCGGCTCGAGCGCCTCCCCGCCGCCGTCGGGGCCGTGGCCACCTGGGCCGGGCTCGTCATGATCGTGGCGGCGGCGTTGCGGTACAGCGAGACGACCGTGTTCCCGGGCAAGGCGGCGCTGCTGCCCGTGGCCGGCGCGGCGCTGGTCATCGCCGGGGGCTGCGCGGCACCGGCGTACGGCGCCGGGGTCCTGCTGCGCACGGGCCTGTTCCAGTGGTTCGGCAAGCTGTCGTACAGCTGGTACCTGTGGCACTGGCCGCTGCTGATCCTCGCCCCGCACATCGCCGGGCAGGAGCTCAACGTCTGGGTGCGGGTGGCCGTCGCCGCGGGCGCGCTGATCCCCGCGCGGCTGTCGCTGCTGCTGGTGGAGAACCCGATCCGGTTCCACCCCGTGTTCAAGCGCCGGCCGCGGCGGGGGCTGTTCCTCGGCGTGACGACGACGGCCCTGGCGGTCGGCGCCTCGGTGATCTTCATGGGCCTGCCGATGCGGGTCCAGGGCGAGGGCACCGCGCAGGACACCGCCGCGGTCGTCTCCGACGCGCAGCAGCTCGCCGAGGCCCGCCAGCACCTGCTCGAGCTCATCCGGACCAGCGCGACCGTCGCCGCCATGCCGCAGAACCTCGTCCCGCCCGTGACCGCGGCCGGCAAGGACCTGCCCCAGGCCGACAAGGGCTGCCTGGCCTCCCTCGACGAGTCCGCGACCGCGCCCGCCGTCGCCCTGGGCTGCGACCGCCACGGCGTCCCGAACGCCCAGACCACCGTCGTGCTGTTCGGCGACTCGCACACCGAGCAGTGGTTCGACGCGATGGACGCCGTCGCCAAGAAGAAGCAGTGGCGGCTCGTGGTCCTCGCGAAGAGCGGGTGCACCCCGGCCGCCGCGCTGACGATCAAAATCAACTCCCGGCGGGCGTACACTGAGTGCGCCGACTGGCGCGAGGACGCCTTCGCGTTGATCAAAAAGCTCAAGCCCGCGCTCGTACTCCTGTCGACCCGTACCTACACCGACCCGCCGGTCAACGGCCAGGGCGCGCCGGCCGTCGACAAGGCCCACGCCGACACGGCCTGGGCCCAGGCCACCGTCGCCTCCGCCACGAGGCTCGCCCAGCTCGGCGCCCGCCCGATCATCATGCAGGACACCCCGGACCCGCGCGGCGTGAGCGTGCCGGACTGCGTCGCCCAGCACCCGGCGGCGGTCCAGCAGTGCGCGCTCAAGGTGCCGACCGCCGAGTACGCCGCCCGCAAGACCGCCATCGAGACCGCGGCCCGGCCCGCGGGCGTCGCCGTGCTGGACCCGACCGAGTGGTTCTGCACCGACACGCTGTGCCCGGCGATCATCGGCAACACCCTCGTGTACCGCGACGGCAGCCACGTCACCGACAGCTACGTCAAGCTGCTGACCCCGCTGCTGACCGCCGCCCTGACCGGGTGACGACCGGCCCTCAGGACGTGCGCAGGGCGTCGGTGGGGTTGAGGCGGGCGGCCCTCGTCGCCGGGTAGAGGCCCGCCACCGCCCCGATGACCAGCGCGGCGCCGAGCCCCGCCCACACCCCCGTCGCCGGCAGGAGCGGTTGCCAGCCGCGGTAGGTCGCGACGGCGTACGTGACGACCGCGGCCAGGACGGTGCCCCCCACGCCACCGAGGGCCGACAACAGCAGCGACTCGCCGAGGAACTGCACGGCGATGTGCCCGCGCGCGGCGCCGAGGGCGCGGCGCAGGCCGATCTCGGTGCGCCGTTCGAGGACCGAGATGACCATCACGTTGGCGATGCCGACGCCGCCGACGAGCAGGGCCACGGCGCCCAGGCCGAGCAGCAGGGCGGTGGTCGAGTCGGCGACGAGCAGGCGGGAGGCGAGGGCGTCCGACGGGCGGCTCACCGCGACGCTGCTGGGCTCCATCGGGTTGGCCGCGCGGGCCAGCATCGTGGCGACCTGGGCCGTGCGGGCGGTGTCGGTGCGCACGTACAGGCGGGTCGGGTGGCCGTCGTAGCCGAAGTAGTCCGCGGCGACGGGCAGGCCGATGAGCACGGCGCGGTCGACCTCCGGCGCGAGCTCGAACGGGCGCAGGATGCCGGCCACGGCGAACCAGTGCTCGCCCACCCAGACCCGGGTGCCGGGGTCCACGCGGACGATGCCGAGGGCGGAGGCGGCGTCGTGGCCGAGCACCACCACCGGGTACCGCTGCGTCGCGTCGTTGAGGAAGACCCCGGTGTCGAGGTGCCCGTCGAGCGTGTCGAGCAGCGACGTGTCGGTCGCCCGCACCTCGATGCCTCCCCCGCGGTACGCCGGGATCCGGTCGGTGCGGAAGACCTGGACGCGGGCGATGGCCGCGGTGGCGGTGATCTTCTGCACGCCGGGCGTGCGGGCGACGCCCGCGGGCGCGGTGGGCGGCAGCTTGGCCTCGTCGCCGCCGACGCGGGTGCCGTTGGCCACGGTGAGCAGGTCGGTGCCGAGCCGGTCGATGCGCGAGAGCAGGTCGGCCTGGCTGGAGCGGGTGATGCCGAGCACGCCGGCGATGGCCGCGATGCCGATCGCGATGCCGAGGGTGGACAGGGCGGCGCGCAGGGCGCGGCTGCGGATGCCGATGGTGGCCAGGGGGAGCAGGTCGGCGGCGCGTACCCGGGATCTCATGCGGTCCGTCCGGTGTCGGCGACGACCCGGCCGTCGCGGAGGTCGACCCGGCGCGGGCAGGCGCCGGCGACGGTGGCGTCGTGCGTGATGACGAGCAGGGTGACGCCGTCGGCGTGCAGGTCCTGCAGCAGGGCGAGGATCTGGGCGCCGTTGGCGCTGTCGAGGTTCCCGGTCGGCTCGTCGGCGAGGACGAGCGCCGGGCGGCCCACGATGGCCCTTGCGATGGCCACGCGCTGGCGCTCGCCGCCGGAGAGCTTTCCGGCCGGATGCGCGGCCCGGTGACTCAGGCCGACCCGGTCGAGGGCCTCGGCGGCCGCCCGCCGGCGCTGCCGCGCGGGCACCCCGCGGTACAGCAGGCCGTTGGCGACGTTGTCCACGGAGGACAGCTGGTCGAGCAGGAAGAACTGCTGGAACACCACCCCGAGCGCGTGGGCGCGCAGCCCGGACAGCTGCCGGTCGGTGAGGTCCCCGACCGCGCGGCCGGCCAGCCGGACCGAGCCGGACGTCGGCCGGTCGAGCCCGGCGGCGAGGTTGAGCAGGGTGGTCTTGCCGGAGCCGGAGGGCCCGACGACGGCCACCATCTCGCCGGTACCGACGGTGAGGTCCACCCCGCGCAGCGACTCGACCGGTGGCGTGCCGGGGTAGGTGCGGCCGGCGTTGCTCAGGCACAGCACGGCGTCGTTCACGAGGCCGGCACCTCGACCCGCACGCCCACGGTCAGCCCGTCGCCGGTGACCTCGACGGTGCCCGCGTTCTCGTCGAACAGCCCGGTCTGCACGGTCACGAGCCGCCGCCCGGCGCCGTCCACGACGGCGACCTGGTAGCCGCCCGCGGCCCCGGCGAGCAGCGCCGTCACCGGCACGAGCAGCACGTTGCGCCGCTGCGCCCCGGTGATCGCGACCTGCACGGGCGCCTGGTCGAGCACCGGCGCGCCGGGCGGCAGGGTGACGGTGACGACCATCGGTACCGTCGCCGGCCCGGGCGCCCCGTTGCCCTCGGTGGCCGTCGTGGCCACGGTGCCGACCTCCCGGACGGTGCCGTCCAACGCGGTGTTCAGCCCCGGAACGGTGACCTTGACCGGGTCGCCGGGGTGGACACTGGCCTGCCGGGAGGCGGTGAGCGCGACCCGGACCACGCGCGCGGTCGACGACACCGACAGCACCGGCGCGCCCGGCCCGGCCGTGCCCCCGGGCGCGACGACGGCGTCGCCGACGCGCAGCGCACCGGGGAGGAACACGACCTGGCCGAGCGGCAGCCCGCCGGTGCGCTCGGCCACGGGCAGGCCCCGCGCCTTCTGCCAGCGCCGGATCGCCGTCGCCGTGGCGTCGCCGAAGTGCCGGTCGACGGTGATGCCGTGCTGCGGGTCCAGGCCGAGCTCGACGAGGTTCTGCTCGAGCTGCAGCACGTCGGCGCCGTCGCTCATGCCGAGGGCGAGGTCGCGGTAGGCGGGCGTGGTGCCGTAGAGCAGCACGGCGGGCACGCCGGCGACCGCGTACAGGTCCGCGCCGCGCACGACCGCCGTGCCGGGCGTGGCCACGGCGGTCACCACGCCGCCGGGCAGCTGGTTGACGATGGTGTACGCACCGTCGAAGCCCAGCGTGCCGGCGACCTGGACGCGGGCCGTCACATCGCCCCGGGCCACCGGCGCGGTCGTCGTGTGCAGCTGCGGCGCGGCGACCGGCGCGGCCGAGGGCCTGCGGGTCACCGCCCAGCCGATCAACCCGGCCGCCACCGCGAGCACCGCGGCGACGACCGTCCACGGGCGGCCCTTCACGAGATCGCGATCTTCTTGTCGTACAGGTGCTTGCAGGCGTCGATCGCGGTGAGGACCCGCTCCGACTTGCCCTCCTGCTCCAGCGGCGTGCCGACGAGCGGGAAGGTGCCGTCGGGCTTCGGGTCGGGGAAGCCTTCGATGCCCTGGTCGCGCATGCACTTGGCGAACGCGCGCAGCTTCTCCATGTCCTGCGCGCTCGGCGTCGTGTCCCGGTGGGGATCGCCGAGCGACATCGACTCGTCCATGATCGCCTTGCACTCGGGCTGCTGCTCCATGATGGTGCGGATCTGGTCCTTGAGGTCCGGCACCTCGCCCGGCCAGGCGAGGTTGCCGTCCTGGACCACCGGATCCGGGAAGGCGGGGTACCCGTGGTCCCGGGCGCACTGCGCGAACCGGCGCCCGATGCTCAGCGCCCGCTCCGAGTCGAAGCTCGCACTCGGCGACGCCCCCGGGCCGCCGGAGCCGGAGGAGCAGGCGGACGCGCCGCCGGCCAGCACGGCCAGCAGGGCGATCACCACGAACGGTCGACGTGTCATGCCGCCCAGCTTCGTCGCCGGAACCGTCGTGCGCGTCTGGCCGCCGGCCGACCCCGGCATCTGTCGCTCGACGGATGTCCGGCCCCGCGCACCCACGTACGCTGGGCCGATGCAGCACAGCCCGGAGCGCCGCCGGCTCTTCCTGGACGGGGCGCTCATCGTCGTGCTCGTCGCCGCGACCCTGCTCTGGAGCGACGCCTTCCTGATGTTCAACCAGCGGGACGCCAAGGTGCTCGACACGTTCGGCACGGTGGAGGCCTGGCACGCCCACGTCTTCTGGTGGTGCCTGGCCGGCGTGCCGGCCGCCGTCGCGATCCCGCTGCGGCACTTTCGGCCCCTCACGGCGATGGTCCTGGCGTCCGGCTCGGCCACCGTCCACATGCTCGACGGGTTCATGAAGTCGCCGCCGATGGACGTCGCCGTGCTGGTCGCCATGTACACGCTGGCCGGGTCGCACCACGCCCGCCGGACCGTCGTCGCCGCGCTGGTCGCCGTCGAGGCGGTGCTGTTCGCCGGCGGCTTCTCGAACGAGACCGGGCTGTTCACCGGCAACTACGGCGGGCCGCCGAGCACCTTCGGCGACCGTTCGGCCAAGACCGCGTACGCCATCGTGCACGGCGACGGCCTGCCGCTGCTGCTGCAGGTCATCCGGTCCATCAGCGTGCCCGCCCTGCTGCTCGCCGCGACCTGGGCCGTCGCCGACAGCGCGCGGACCCGCCGGGCCCATCTCGCGACGCTGCAGGCCCGCGCCGACGACCTCGAGCGCGAGCAGCAGCAGCGCACCGCGCTCGCCGTCGCCGCCGAGCGCGGGCGCATCACCCGGGAGCTGCACGACGTCGTCGCGCACGGCCTGTCGGTGATGGTGGTGCAGGCGCAGGGGGCCAAGGCGGTGCTGAACCGCCAGCCGGAGCGCACGGAGGCGGCGCTGGGCAACATCGTCACGACCGGCCGCGCGTCCCTCGCCGAGATGCGCCGGCTGCTCGGGCTGGTGCGCACCGAGCCGCACGCCGACCTGGCCCCCCAGCCGAGCCTCGCCACCCTGCCCGGCCTGGTCGACCGGGTGCGGGACAGCGGCACGCCGGTCGACTTCCGGGTCACCGGGGAGCCGGCGACGCTGCCGGCCGTCGTCGAGCTGGCGGCCTACCGCATCGTCCAGGAGGCGCTGACGAACTCGCTCAAGCACGCGACGCCCGGGGCGCACTGCACGGTCGGGCTCGACTTCGACCACACCGGCGTGACCGTCCGGGTGGCGGACAACGGCGCGGCGGTACCGTCACCCGTGCCCGGCAACGGCCTGCGCGGCATCACCGAACGGGTCCATGCCCTCGGCGGCGACCTGCGGGCCGGCCCCGCGGACGGCGGCGGGTTCGAGGTGCGGGCCCGGCTCCCGGTCACCGCCGTTCCCGCGGAGCTCGTCGCGTGATCCGCGTCGTGATCGCCGACGACCAGATGCTGGTCCGGGCCGGCTTTCACATGATTCTCGACGGTACCGACGACATGGCGGTCGTGGGCGAGGCCGCCGACGGCCTGCAGGTGCTGACCGTCGTCGCCGGCACCCGCCCGGACGTGGTCCTCATGGACGTGCGGATGCCCGGCATCGACGGCATCGAGGCGACCCGCCGCATCCGGGCGGGCCTCGAGCCGGACGAGCCGCCCCACGTGATCATCCTGACGACGTTCGACCTCGACGAGTACGTCTACGCGGGGCTGCGCGCGGGCGCGGCCGGCTTCCTGCTCAAGGACACCCTCGACGGCGAGCTGCTGCAGGCCGTGCGGGCGGTCGCGGGCGGGCACAACGTCGCCGCGCCGACCGTCACCCGCCGCCTCGTCCAGCACTTCGTCGCCACCGGCCCGCGGATCGTCGACACCGCGCCGCTGGCCACGCTGACCGCCCGCGAGCGCGACGTCCTCGAGCGCATCGCCGAGGGCCTGTCGAACCAGGAGATCGGCGACCGGCTGGCCATCTCCGAGGGCACCGTCAAGACCCACGTCAGCCGCATCCTGGCCAAGCTCGGCCTGCGCGACCGCATCCACGCCGTCATCTACGCCCACCAGAGCGGCCTGGTGTAGCCGCTCAGGACGCGGCGAGGGCCTCCGTGGGCGACAGGCGTGCGGCCCGCAGCGCCGGGTAGAGCCCGGCCAGGCCGCCGACCAGCAGCGTGGCCGCGACCGCGCCCGCGGTGGCCCACGGCGGCACGACCGCCGGCCAGCGCTGGTAGGCCGCGTACCCGGCGGTGACGGCGACGCCGAGCAGCACGCCGCCGCAGCCGCCGAGCGCCGACAGCAGCAGCGACTCGGCGAGGAACTGCAGCCGGATGTGGCCGCGGGTGGCGCCGAGGGCCCGGCGCAGGCCGATCTCCGACCGGCGCTCCAGCACCGAGATCACCATCGTGTTCGCCACCCCGACCCCGCCGACCAGCAGCGCCACTGCGCCCAGACCGAGCAGCAGGGCGTTGAGGGTCTCGTCGGCGGCGCGGCGGGCGGCCAGCACGTCGGACGGCTTGGAGACCGCGACGGTGCCCGGCGCCTGGGGGTTGGCGGTGGCGGCCAGGACGGCGCGGACGGCCTCGACCCGGCTCTCCTCGCTGCGGGTGTACACCGTGGTCGCGTGCCCGTCGAAGCCCAGCGCCGCGGTGGCGACGTCCCAGCCGACCAGGACGGCGGTGTCCAGCTCGGGGGCGAGCGCGACCGGCGCGAGGACGCCGATCACCGTGAACCGCCCGGCGCCGACGAGGATCTCGGTCTGCGGGCCGGGCCGGCCGACGCCGAGCCGGTCGGCCGCGGTCGCGCCGAGCACGGCCGCCGGGTAGCGGCCGGTGGCCGCGTTCAGCCAGGTGCCGGCGCGGACGGTGGCGCCGACCGTCCGCGGCAGGCCCAGCCGGGCGGCCAGCACGACCAGGCCGTTGGTCTCGGCCTTCGGGATGCGGTCGGAGCGGTACACGTGGGCGCCGTCGACCGCGCCGGTGGCCGCGACGGCCGTGACCGGGCCGATCCGGCCGATCATCGGCTCGGCCTCGGCCGGCAGGGTCGCGCGCTGCCCGTCGATGGTGTGGCCGGGCGCGACGGTGAGCAGGTTGGTGCCGAGGGCGGCCAGGCGCTGGTCGAGCTGCGCCTGCGAGGAGGACGAGATGCCGACCACGGCGACCATCGCGGCGATGCCGATGGCGATGCCGAGCGCGGAGAGCAGCGCCCGGGCCGGGCGGGCCCGCAGCCCGGCGCCGCCGGCCCGCAGGAGGTCACCGGGCGCCAGGCGGGACGGCGACGGGCGCGTCACGCCGGCATCCCCACCGTCAGGCCCTCGCGCACCCCGTCGCCGCTGATCTCGACCCGGCCGCCGGCGAACAGGCCGGTCTGCACCCGGACGTAGTGCGTGCCGGCGCCGTCGACGACCTCGACCCCGTAACCGCCCTCGGCGAGGGCGAGCAGCGCGGCGACCGGCACGGTGAGCACGTTCTCGCGCCGGTCGGCGGTGAACACGACGGTGACCACGGCGGCGTCGATGCCGTTCGCCGCCGCCGGGTCGGCCAGCGCCACGAGCGCCTCGATCCGGGTCCGCGGCGCCGCGGCGGCGCCCGGCGGCTGCTCGACGACGGTCGAGACGCGCTCGACCCGGCCCGGTACCGACCGCCCGTCGGGCAGCCGCACCCCGACGGCGACGCCGGTGCGGGCCAGCCGCTGTTCGGACACGTCGAGCAGAACGGTCACGCGGCGGCCGGTCCCGGTGTACTGCAAGATCTCGTCGCCGCCGCCGGTGGAGCGGTTCACGCCCACGGTGACCGCGTCGATGCGGATCTCGCCCGGCGCGAACAGCACCCGGCCCAGCTCGACCGCCCCGGTCGGGGGCAGGCCCAGGTCGTGCTGCCAGCGCCGCACGGCGGTGGCGGTGCTCGCGGAGTACGTGGTGTCGACGGTGAAGCCCGCGTAGCCGAGGGCCGTGAGGTTCTCCTCGAGCTGCCGCACGTCGGGGCCGGTGACCCCACGGGCCAGCGTCCGGTACGCGGTGATGTCGCCGTAGAGCAGGACGACGGGCGTGTCGTCGACCCGGTACACCGCCTGCCCGCGGGTGACGACGTCGCCGGCGAGCGGCACTTTCGTGACGATGCCGTCGATCCGGCCCGCGAGCGTCGTCCGGGCGCCGTAGCCGAGCTCGCCGGGCTGCTCGTCGGTGTCGAGCATGGTCTGCCGGGTCACCTCGGCGGTCGCCGGCGGCCGGGCCGCGGGGCCCGGGTCGGGGCCGCCGCCGCGGAACCCGAACCCGCCCGCGGCCACGGCGGCCGCGCCGGCCGTCAGCACGCCCAGGCCCCACAGCGCGGCGGTGGCGCCGCGCGGGCGGCGGCTCACCGGGACGGGGCGGGCGACTGGCCGCCGTGGCGCATGCAGGCCGCCGCCGCCTCGTCGTACTGCGGATCGCGCAGCACCGACTCGGGAACGTTGTGCTCGAGGTTCGGCTCCGGGTCCGGGAACTCCTCCACGCCGTGGGCCCGCATGCAGCGCGCCTCCTCCCGCGCCGCGCCGACCTTCAGGGCCAGGTCGTCGGCGCTCATCCCGACCTCGAAGGGCTTGCACGCCTCGGTCGCCCGGGCCAGCACGTCGGCGTCGATCGCACTCTTGTCGTAGCCGCCGCCGATGCGGACGCCGCCGGCCGCGTTGACCACCGGGTCGGCCTCCGGGACCCCGTGCTCGCGCATGCACCGCGCGTGCCGCAGGCCCTGCTCCTGGGCGCTCAGCGACGCGGTCGCCGCCGGCGTCGCCCCACCGCCCGCGCTCGCCACGTCCTTGCCGTCGTCCGCCTTCGTGCACGCGGCCGCGGCGGCCAGCAGCAGTGGCAACAGGACGGCGATCCGCCCACCCCTCGTCATGCGCTCCAGTGCAGCGCAACGGCCGCAACGGTACCGTTGCGGCGCCTGTAACGCTGGTGTAACCCCCGATCGCGCAGAATGGCCGGGTTGTGGAGGGTGCGTCGTGCGAGTGCTACTCATCGAGGACGAGCCGCTGCTGGCCGAGCAGGTCGCCGACGGGCTGCGCGACCAGGGCATGGCGGTCGACGTCGCCGCCGACGGGCTGGACGGGCTGCACAAGGCGGTGACCAACCCGTACGACGTCGTCGTGCTGGACCGCGACCTGCCGCGGCTGCACGGCGACCAGGTGTGCACCGCGCTGGCGGCCGCCGACGGCACCGCGCGCGTCCTCATGCTCACCGCGGCCGGCGAGGCGGCGGACCGCGTCGCCGGGCTGACCCTCGGCGCCGACGACTACCTGCCCAAGCCGTTCGTCTTCGCCGAGCTGGTGCTGCGCATCCGGGCGCTGGCAAGGCGGGCCACCAACGCGCCGCGGGTGCTGCGCCGCGCCGGGCTCACCTTCGACACCGCCCGGCGCGCCGTCACCCGCGACGGCCGCACGGTCCCGCTGACCACCAAGGAGCTGGCGGTGCTGGAGATCCTGATGAGCGCCGACGGCGCCGTGGTCAGCTCGGAGGCGCTGCTGGACCGGGCCTGGGACGAGCACGCGGACCCGTTCACGGCCACCGTGCGGGTCACCGTGGCCCGTCTGCGGCGCAAGCTCGGCGACCCGCCGCTCATCGCGACGGTCGTGGGATCGGGGTACCGGCTGTGAGACACCCGTCGATCCGGCTGCGCCTGACCGTGGTCTACGCGATCGTGCTCGTGGTCACCTCCGCGGCCCTGCTGGCGCTCAACTACTGGCTGCTGTACCACACGCTGTACAACAACATCCACGACCCGACGGCGGCGCAGCTGGCGCAGATGCGCGGCGCCGCGCCCGACGCCGGCTCCGACCTGGACGTGAAGCTGCGCAGCGTCGACATCGACGCGGCCCGGATCGCCGCCCTGCGCCGTCAGACCCTGCTCGGTACCGCCGGCGCGTCCGCGATCGGGCTGCTCGTCACCGCGGTCGCCGGCCTCGCGATCTCCTGGATCGTCGCCGGGCGCCTGCTGCGGCCGCTGCGCACGCTCACCGCGACGACGCGGCGGATCTCCCAGGACCGGCTGCACGAGCGGATCGCGCTCACCGGCCGCCAGGACGAGCTCAAGGAGCTGGCCGACACGTTCGACGAGATGGTCGGGCGGCTGGAGGCGGCCTTCGCCAGCCAGCGCCGGTTCGTCGCCGACGCCGCGCACGACCTGCGCACCCCGCTGGCGATCGTGCGCAGCGGGATGGAGGTCCAGCTGGCGAAGCGGCGGAGCACGCCCGAGCAGTGGCGGGCCACGGCGGACCGGGTCCTCACCGCGACCGCCCGCGCCGAGCGGATGCTCGACGGCCTGCTCGCGCTGGCCCGCAGCGACAGCGGCGTCATCGCCACCGAGCCGTACGACCTGGCCACGGCGGCGGCCGCGGCGGTCAGCGGCGCCGACGAGGAGGCCGACCGGGCCGGGCTCGCCGTGACCTGCGACCTGCGCCCCGCCCCGGTCGCCGGGGACCCCGTGCTGCTGGACCGGCTGGTCGGCAACCTGGTCGACAACGCCGTCCGGCACAACCACGACGGCGGCTGGGTCGAGGTCGTCACCGGTCGGGGCGACGGGCGGGCGGTCGTCAGCGTCCGCAACAGCGGCCCGGAAATCCCGCCCGCCGCGGTCGACCGGCTGTTCGAGCCGTTCCAGCGGCTGGTCTCCGGCCGCGCCGCGGGCGCCTCGTCGACCGGCCTGGGCCTGGCGATCGTCCGCTCCATCGTGCACGCCCACGCCGGCACGATCACCGCGACGCCGAACGCGGACGGCGGCCTCACGGTCGCCGTCACGCTGCCGGTCTACGGGTACACGTAGGCGTAGAACCGCTGGTCGCGGACGCTATCGCTCCCCCGGGAATGATCTCGGCCCGGCCGTGGTTGAGCCCTTTGTCGGTGTGCTTGTGTCCCCGGGCCGCAACTACAAATGCCGTCGTGGACTACCGTTCGGCTGGAGCCACGTCGCGCCACTCGCCGCGAGGCGACCACACACCGGCACCCTGGAGACCCGGCGCCATGACGGCGCCGGGTTTCTGGGGCTGAGGGTCCGCCTCGGCCAGGCGCGCCGACGGCAAACCGAGCGCACGCGGGCTCTCCATCGCACTCCTCAGCCGCCCGGTGGGGCACCGGACGGCGCGGTCGGTGCCGTGGTGACGTAGCGGCCGGTCGGCTCCAGGTCCGCGCACAAGCGGCGGGGGAAGCTCGGCGCCGCGCGCAGCACGGCGTCGCAACCGCCGGTGGTCGTCTGGGCGACGACGGTCCAGCCGGCCGGCTCGTTGTGCAGGAAGTACCGTCGCACGGCCGTGTCGACCGTGCAGCCGGGGCGGGGCTCGGCACCGCACGCCGCCGGGTCGTCGGGCACCGTCATGACGAGCCAGGTGCCGTCGCAGGCCTCGACGCTGCCCTGCGAGTGACGCGACACGTCCAGGCCGCGGACGGCCGCGCGCGTCCACACCGGGTCGCAGCGGTCCGCCGGCGGGTCACAACCCAGATCTTCCGAGCAGCGGGTGTACGCCCCGTCGCGCAGCGCCCACGCCTGCTCGTTGAGGGTCAGCGGGCGGTGGCCGATCGGCTCCTTCGCGGTGATCGTGACCCGGACGGGCGTGAAGGTGGGGCAGGCACCGAAGGTGGCCGACTCCGCGGAGTCCTGCACGATGCTGGCGAAGATGACGCCGTTCTCCTCCTGCTGGTTCGTCACCCGCACGTCGCGTGAGCAGCCCTCGCGGCCGGCGAGCGCCCTGACCTCGACGGTGACCGTGCTGTCGCCGGGGCCGGGGGTCACGCCGCTCACCTCGGCCTGGTACGTGGTCCAGGTGGCGGACGCGCTCGGGCCGGGCGGAGGCGTCGCCGGCCCGGGCGCGGCGCACGCACCGAGCAGGACCGGCATGAAGAGCAGGGCGGCGATGCGGCGCATGTCCCCATTCTGCGGGATCAGCCGATGACGACCTGCCCCTCGGCGTCGACCGCGGCCGGGTACACGGTCAGGCTCGGCTGGCCCGTCGTCGAGCAGCCCGTCGTCAGGTCGAAGGCGTGCTGGTGCAGCGGGCACACCACCTGCCGCAGGTCGGTCAGGCCGTCGGCGAGGGGGCCGCCCGCGTGCGGGCACACCGCAGACACCGCGCGCACCGTCCCGTCACGCAGGCGGAAGACCGCGACGACCGCGCCGTCGACGTCGTAGGCGCGACCCTCCCCCACCGGGATGTCGGCCAGCGGGCCGAGGACGGTCACGGCTGCGCCACCGACTGGAACTGGCCCGGCGTCGCGGCCGCGCGCCGTTCCAGCCACGGGTCGCGGTACGCCGCCACGGAGGCGGACATCGCCTCGTCGAGGCGGGCCGCCCAGCCCATCGCGTCCTCGACCACGACCGCGCGAATGTGGTCGATGCCCAGCCGCGGGACCCAGGAGTACGTGCGCTCCAGCCAGTTCGCGGACTCCCGGTAGTACTGGATGAAACGCCCGGTCAGCGTGAGCACCTCGGCGGCCGTGGACACGGTGGTGAGCAGGTCGCCCTTGCGCACGTGCGCGCCGGCCGCGCCGCCGACGTACAGCTCCCAGCGGCCGCCCTCGATGGCCACCACGCCGAGGTCCTTCACGTAGGCCTCGGCGCAGTTGCGCGGGCAGCCCGTGACCGCGAGCTTCAGCTTGCCCGGGGCCTCGATCCCCTGGTACCGCTCCTCGATCGCGATCCCGAGGGCGGTCGAGTCACCCAGGCCGAAGCGGCAGAACTCGGCGCCGACGCAGGTCTTGACGGTGCGGAAGGACTTGCCGTACGCCCAGCCGGAGGGCATGTCGAGGTCCTCCCACATCGCCGGGAGGTCCTCCTTGCGCACGCCCAGCAGGTCGATGCGCTGCCCGCCGGTGAGCTTCACCATCGGCACCTCGTACTTCTCCGCGACCTCGGCGATGCGCCGCAGCTGGGCCGGGGTGGTGACGCCGCCCTTGAGCTGCGGTACGACCGAGAAGGTGCCGTCGCGCTGGATGTTGGCGTGCACGCGGTCGTTGATGAACCGCGCGTCGCGCTCGTCGACGTAGTCGGCGCCCCACATCATGCGCAGCAGCGAGGCGAGCCCCATCTTGCTCTTGGCGTCCTCGGCCCCGCCGGGCGCGAGCGCCGCGAACACCGCCGACACCGAGCGCAGGCCCTGAGCCCGGATCGCCGTCATCAGGGCGTCCTTGTCCAGCGGTACCCCCGGCACGTACCACGACGCCGAGGGGTCCTCGGCGACCGCGCCGCCCGCGGCCCACTCGACGATCTGCGCCACGAGGGACTTGCAGGAGCCGCAGCCCTTGCCGGCGCGGGTGGTCTCCATCGCCGCGCCCACGGTGGGGAACTTCGGCTCGGCCAGCATCTTCTTCGTGACGCCGTTGCAGTTGCAGACCTGCACGTCGTCGGCGAGCTCGGCCACGGCCGCGGCGTCGTCGGGCGCGCTCAGGTCGAACAGCAGCTCGGCGCGCTCGGGCGGCAGGGGCGAGCCCTCGTGGTACGCCTGCGTCAGGAAGGCGACGCGGCGCACGTCGCCGACGAGGGTGGCGCCGACGAGCCGGCCGTCACGGATCACGACGCTCTTGTAGACGCCGCGGCCCGGCTCGGCGAAGACCAGCGTCTCGTCGTCGTCGCGCTCGCCCTCGCGCAGGCCCATCGAGGCCACGTCCACGCCGGCGACCTTGAGCTTGGTGGCGGTACGGGTGCCGTGGTACTCGGCGGACGGGTCGGCCCCGGTGATCTGGTCGGCGAGCACCCGGGCCTGCTCCCATAGCGGCGCGACGAGCCCGTAGGTCTCGCCGCGGTGCTGCACGCACTCGCCGACGGCGTAGATGTCGGGCTCGTCGAGGGCCTGCAGGTGGTCGTCGACGACGATGCCGCGCTCGACCACGAGCCCGCTGGCCGCGGCGAGCTCGGCGTCGGGGCGGATGCCGGCCGCGATGACCACGACGTCGCAGGGCAGGTCGCGGCCGTCGCGCAGCCTGACCCCGGTGACGGCGGTGCGCCCGAGGATCTCGGTGGTGCGGGCGCCGGTGATGACCTCGATGCCGAGCGCCTCGATGCTGCGCCGCAGGATCGCCCCGCCCTGCGCGTCGAGCTGGGCGTGCATGAGGTGGCCGCCGGAGTGCACGAGCGTCACGTGCGGCAGGTGCGCCTGCAGGCCGCGGGCCGCCTCGAGGCCGAGCAGCCCGCCGCCGATGACGACGGCCCGCTCGTGCTGGCGCGCGTAGCGGACCATGGCGCGGGTGTCGTCGAGCGTGCGGAACGCGAAGACGCCCTGGTGGTAGCCGCGGCTCGGGTGCCGGATGCCGGGGATGGCGGGCACGTGGGCGCTGCTGCCGGTGGCGATGATGAGCTTGTCGTACGCGCGCTCGGTGCCGTCCTCGGCGTGCACGACCCGGGCGAAGCGGTCGATGCGGGTGACGCGGACGCCGGCGCGCAGCTCGATGCCGTGCTCGCGGTACCACTCCAGGTCGTTGAGGAAGATGCCGGACTCGTCCTCGGCGCCGCTGAGCACGTTGGACAGCAGGATGCGGTTGTAGTTGCCGTACGGCTCCGCCCCGAACATCGTGATGTCGAACTGCTCCGCGCCGCCGCGCTTGAGGATCTCCTCGACGGTCCGCGCGCCGGCCATCCCGTTGCCGACCACGACCAGCCTCGACCTGGTCATGCGCCCTCCGCTTCGCTCCGGACCGGTCATGCGATCTCCACCAGCCCGAGGTCGACGACGACGGTCGCGCTGACCCCGGCGGGAGCGGCGGCGTGCAGCTCGATGCTCGTGCCGGGCTCGAGGTCCTCCACGACCCGCAGGGCCACGTGGGTGCCGTCCTTCGCGCCGACCGGGAAGTACCGCATCGGCTGCCCGTCCCGCACGAGCACGAGGCACACGAGCTCGGCGGCGGAGTTGCCGGCGCGAAGGTACACCGGCTGCATGGTGACCCCGTCGGGCACCACGTAACTGAGCGCCGCGTCGAGCAGTGCCGGCGCGTCCAGTCCCTTGCCCTCGAAGCGGTAGACGCCTTGCAGGAAGCGTGGAGTGCTGCGCATGCCGCCATGGTGGCCACGCGGTGTTGCCAGGCCGTCGCCCGCTTGTTACCGCCGCCTGCCCGGTCTGCTCACAACGGCGGATCCGCCGCGGAGAGGTCCGCCGGTGTGCTGTGCTGGTGGAGTGCGGGACCGTCGGGTGGGTCGGCTTCGACCGTGACGTTCGCACGCACCGGCCGACGCTGCGCGCCATGACGGCCACCATCACGGGCGCCACGGAGGACGCCTCGACCAGCCGGGCCATGCCGGTCAGGGTCACCGCCGTCTCGGCGCCGGCACGCTCGAAGCAGCCGGTCAGGGCCAGGGCGCCGAGGAGCAGCACCGCCGCCCCCTTCGTACGATTCACCGCTCGTCTCCCTCCGGTCGGGGGCCTTCCACGACCGACGTTACGGGATAAAACGGGCAAATGCTTGGGAAACGGGAAACGATAGAGTGTTGACCATGAGTGTCCGGTCCTTCATCGCAGCGGCCGAGCGTGACGTCGACGCGCTACACAGCCTGGTGTTCCGGCGCGGCGGCGAGGTGGTGGCCGAGGGCGCCTGGCACCCGTACACGCTGGACCGGCCCCACCGCCTGTTCTCCCTCAGCAAGAGCTTCACGAGCACCGCGGCCGGGTTCGCGGTCGCCGAGGGCCTGCTGTCGGTCGACGACCCCGTGGCCGCCCACTGCGACGGCCGGGGCGACCCGCGCCTGCTCGTGCGGCACCTGCTGTCGATGACGACCGGGCACGTGATCGAGCCCCAGCTCGCCGGCCGGGACTGGCTCACGTCGTTCCTCGACACGCCGGTCGAGAAGGAACCCGGCACGCACTGGCTGTACAACACCCCCGCCACCTACACCCTGGGCGCCATCGTGCAGCGGCTCACCGGGCAGCGGCTGGTCGACTACCTGCGGCCGCGGCTGTTCGACCCGCTCGGCTTCGGGCCCGTCACGTGGGAGCAGTGCCCCGAGGGCCGCGACGTCGCCGGCTGGGGCATGTTCGCACGGACGCACGAGATCGCGCGGTTCGGCCAGCTGTACCTGCACGACCCCGACGGCATCCTGCCGCCCGGCTGGGCCGCCGAGGCGACCCGCACGCAGGCCGACAACGACGACGGCGGCGGCGACCTGCCGGACTGGAACCAGGGCTACGGGTTCCAGTTCTGGCGCTGCCGGCACAACGCGTTCCGCGGCGACGGCGCCTTCGGGCAGTTCTGCGTCGTGATCCCCGATCGGGACGTGGTGCTGGCGATGACCGCGGGCACCACCGACATGCAGCGCGTGCTCGACCTGGCCTGGGAGCATCTCCTCGACGACCTGGCGCCGGACCCGGACGCGACCGCGAGGCTGGTGCTGCCGGCCGTCCCCGGTGGACCGTCGGCCGTGGAGGGACGGTTCGTCGTCGCCGCGCCGCGCCAGGCCCACCCGAGCGACTGGCGGCCCAGCCACGAGCGGGTGCCGACGATCCGCGCGGTGACGCTCGCCCCGGGCCGGGTCGTGTTCGAGGACGCGGCCGGCACCCAGGAGCACCCGTACGAGCCCGGCGCCTGGGTGCCCAACGGCGCCACCGCCGCGACCGGCGCCTGGGAGGGCAACGTCTTCACGCTGCGGGTGGCCTATGTGGACGGACCGTTCATCCGGACGTACCGCTGCGAAGCCGACGGCGACGAGCTCGTCATCCACCCGAGCGACAACGTCTCCTTCGGCCCGACCGGCTATCCGGCGGTGCGCGCCACCCGGGCCTGAGCGGTCACGCCCGGCTGTAGCGGTGCTTGACCCCGGGCGGGAACCACTCGGGGTCGCCCGGCGCGCGCAGCTGCACGACCGGCGTCTGGTACGTCGGCGGCACGTAGTTCGCGAACTCGCTGTTGAGCCGCAGCAGCGCCTGCCGGATCGCCGCCGCCACGAGCGCGGTGTCGGGCGCGGGCCGGTCCGGGGCGCGCTCCACGACGACGGCGAGGCGGCGCTCCTCGTCGGCCTCGGTGCGCACCTGCAGCACGAACTTGCCTGTCACGTCGTCGGCGATGTCGGGGTGCTCCAGGGCGACGGTGACGTTCTCGGGGTACACGTTGGCGCCGAAGTACGACACCGTGAACAGCGAGCGGCCGAAGACGTACACGAACGGCCGCTCGTCGCCGTCGCCCGGCTCGAACCCGTGCGCGCGGCAGAACGCGACCAGCTCCGCGTGCGCCAGCAGCCCGCCCTCGTCCGCGATGTGGTACCGGATCAGCGGCACGCCGCCGTCGCCGGTGAACAGCAGGGTCCCCTCGTGCGTTTCGAAAAGGCGGGTCATGGGGTCGTACTGCACCAGCGTCGGCAGCCGCGAGTCGCCGAACAGCTCCCGGGCCAGCTCGGGCCGCCCGGCGAGGAACCGGCGCACGCGCACGCTCAGCGGCGTCTCGTTGCCGAGCACCCCGGCGTCGGCGGTGCCGTACAGCGACGCCGATCCGCGGTCCGGCTCGCCCATCCCGGCCCGGCGCCCCAGGAGGTCCCGCCACTGCTCGGAGAACACCTCGCCGGCCAGCAACATCCGCACCCCGAACGCGGGCCAGTCCACGCCCCGGCGCACACCCTCGTCGACGACGTTCTTCACGAACGGCGGATACCCGGCCAGCACCGTCCGCTCGTACCGCGGCGCCAGCTCGGCCACCACGCGCAGGATCTCCTCGACGCTGTTGCCGGGCGTGGCCACGGTGACCGGGTAGCCCTTGGCCGCGAGGTGCCGGCACGCGGCCGCGGTGTACATCCCGCCGACCCAGCTGCCGAGCGCGAAACACACCACGACGAGGGTGCTCGACGCGCCGGCCCCCAACCCGTTGACCAGCGCGTCCTCGAACCGCCGGGCCACGGCGAGCTCGTCGACGACCGAGCGCGGCCACACCGTGGGCTGCCCCGACGACCCGGACGACACGGCGACGGTGTCGTTGCCGTCGAGCCGCCCGCCCCGGCAGCGCTCGGGCAGCGGGAACCTGCGCAGGTACGACTCCTTGGTGACCATCGGCAGCCGCGCGAAGTCGCCGGGCGTGCGCACCGCCGCCGGGTCGACGCCGTGCCCGGCGAGGAACGCCGCGTAGGCGGGCACGGCGGTCGCGACCTCGCGGAACAGCTCGAGGGCCCGCTCGGCCGGATCGCCCTCGAGCGGCGCGGCCGGCGCCGCGTAGAACTCCGAGAGCCGCTCCAACGTCCGCGCCGCCCGCTCCTGCATGCCCAGGACGCTATCGCCCTACGGCTAGGATGAGGAACCTATGGCGCGCATTCTGGTCACCGGTTCGACTGACGGCATCGGGCTGGAGACGGCCCGCACCCTGCAGGGGCTCGGGCACGACGTGGTCTTCCACGCCCGCAGCGAGGAGCGCGCCGCGGCGCTCGAGGACAAGCCGGAGGTGCTCGTCGCCGACCTCGCCGACCTCGGGCAGACCCGCGAGATGGGCCGCGCCGCCGGGGCCTTCGACGTGGTCATCCACAACGCGGGCATCGGCGGGCAGGACGAGCGCCGCGAGACCGGCGACGGCATCGAGCGGATCTTCCAGGTCAACGTGCTCGCGCCCTACGTGCTCACCGCGCTCATGCCACGCCCCCGGCGCATCGTGTACCTCACCAGCGGCCTCGAGTCCGTCGGCGTCGCCGACCTCGCCGACCTGCAGTACGAGCGCAAGCCCTGGCACGGGATGCAGGCGTACAGCGACTCCAAGCTGCACGACGTGGCGCTCGCGTTCGCTGTCGCACGGCGCTGGCCCGAGGTGTACAGCAACGCCGTCGACCCCGGCTGGATCCGCACGAAGCTCGGCGGCCCCAACGCGACCGACAACCTGCCGGAGGGGGCCGAGACGCAGGTCTGGCTGGCCACCGGGGCCGGCGACGCGCTCGTCACCGGCCGGTACTTCAAGCGCCGCCAGGACCTCGAGCCCAACGCCGCCGCGCGGGACGTGCGCTACCAGGACGGGCTGCTCGCGGCGTGCGCGGCGCTGTCCGGGGTGCGGCTGCCTTGAGGTACGCGATCGGCCTGCCGACCGTCGGACCGTTCGGCGACGCGCGGGCGCTGCTCGACCTGGCCGTCGCCGCCGAGCGGCACGGGTGGGACGGGGTGCACCTGTGGGACCACGTGCTGTACCACGAGCCCGGCTGGCCGGTCACCAGCCCGACCGTCGTCGCCGCCGCGATCGCCGCGGCCACGACCCGCGTCCGGATCCTCCTCACCGTCGCCGTCCCGCGCCGCCAGGTGCAGGAGGTCGCCCAGGACACCGCGGCGATCGACGCGCTGTCCGGCCGCCGGCTGACGCTCGTGGCCACGCTGGGCTCGATGGACCGCGAGTACACCGAGTTCGGCCTCGACCCCGGCCTGCGCGCCCGCGGCCGGGAGATGGACCTGCGGCTCGACCGGCTGCAGGACCTGTGGCGCTCCGCGGGCGCCCCGCCGGTCCCGATCTGGTGCGGCGCCTTCTGGCCGCGCACCGCCGGGCTGCGCCGGGCCGCCCGGTTCGACGGGGCCATGCCGATCTTCGAGGACCAGCGCTCGGCACCGGTACCGGTGGCCGGCGTCGAGGGCTGCGCGGCGTTCGTGCCCGGGAAGGACCTGGCCCTGGAGGGGTTCACGGACGGGCCCGCGGACGCGGACCGGCTCGCGCCCTACGCCACGGCCGGGGTCACCTGGTGGATCGAGGCCCTCGGCTGGTGGCGCGGCGACCTCTCCGCCGCCGCGGCCCGGGTCGCGGCCGGCCCGCCGCGCCGGTAGCAGCTGACCGCGACGGGTTCGCGGGCCGAGCCGGAACGCGCTCCCCCGCCGGGCCGGACGACAGACCCGGACGGCCGCTTGCCCCGCGACGCGGGCGACCCGGAGACTGGCGGGTGCCATGGACACCTTTCACATCGTCACAATCGGGCCGCCGGAGTCGGGCAAGACGGTGTACCTCGCCGCGATGAACCACGCGCTGGGCAACCAGGCCGCGCTGGGCCGGCACCTGTCCGCCGTCATCGAGGACCCGGCCCCGCGGTCCGCACTGCGCCGGCTCTACCAGCGCATCTGCGACCCGTCCGAGCGCGCCTGGCCGCCGAGCACGCTCGCGTTCGACCCGATGCGGGAGTACGCGTTCCGCGTCTCGGTCACGTGGACGCGCCGCCTGCTCGGGCAGCGCACCCGCCTGTACAACTACACCGTCTTCAACGTCTCGTACGTCGACTACGCCGGCGAGTGGGTGTCCGACAGCGACGAGCACGCCGCCGAGCTCGTCGGGGCCCTGGCCGCGCGGGCCGAGCAGGCGCACGCGCTCGTCGGGGTCATCGACGGGCTGCGGCTGCTGCAGTACATGGAGGGCAACCCGGCCGCCGAGTCGTTCCTGACCACACAGGTGCGCCCGGTGGTCGAGTTCATGGAGGGGCGCAGCGCGCCGGTGCACTTCGTGATCACCAAGTGGGACCTGTTCGCCGGGCGGTACACCCTTGCCGACGTGCGGGCGCGGCTCCTCGGCGTGCGAGCGTCCGGGTTCGAGCGGCTGATCGGGGCGCGGACGGCCGAGGGCGGCGGGCGCCGCTCGGCGGTCGGCACCGTCCGGCTCATCCCGGTCAGCTCGGTCGGCGGCCTGGCCGTGCTCAAGGACGACTGGACCGTGGAGAAGGCGACGGGCGGCGAGCCGGAGCCGGTCAACGTGATCATCCCGTTCGTCGCGGCCGTCAACGACATCGCCGCGCACGCGGCCGAGCAGCTGCGCGCCGCCCGGCCCGACCCCGCGGGGAACGACCGGCTCGGCGACGGCGTGCAGAAGGCCGGGGCCTCCCTGCGCGAACGGCTGGCCGCGGCCGACGCGCCGGACCTGCGGATCGGCGTCACCGGCATCGCGATCAACCTGCGCACGATCGTGACGTTCATGGCCACCGGCGGCAAGGAGGCGGTCAAGATCCTCGGCACCCCGGCCGCGCGCACGTACCGCTCGGTGCACCGCCAGGCCCAGCGCGTCCGGGCCCGCGACATCCGGGGCGTGACCAGCCCGGAGGGCGCCCTGTACTACATCGCGCGGGAGCTGCGCCGGCACCTCGACGCGTTCGAGGCGCGCGAACCGGCCTCGATGTTGTCGGCGCCCGGCTCCGTGCCACACTGACGCCGTGGAGGCGTGGCCGTTCCTGGTCGGCCGGGGGCGCACGACGACCTCCCGGACGATCGTCGCGCCCGCCTTCCTGGTCCCCGGCGGCCGCTACCGCGACCTGGTCCCCCGCCCCGACGACGCCGCCGAGACACCGGGCGGGCTGCTGCGCCGGCCGTACGGCGCCACGCACACGATGTTCTTCCGCACCGTCGCGGCGACCGACGACGCCGGCGCCGCGCTGCTGGACCGGGTGAACCGCCCGATCACCCTGGCCGTCGGGGTGCTCGTCGACGGCGAGCGCCCCGACGTGGACCCGGACACGTTCGCCGCGGGCGAGCGGGCGGCGCTGACCGTGTACCGGCGGTTCCTGCTCGACGGGGAGCGCCACGACCTGCCCATCGCCGCGCACGCCCTGGGTACCGGGGCCCCGGCCCCCGCCGTGGACTCCGGGCCGGCCGCCGGGCCGCCGGCCGTCGTGCCGCCGAGGCCGGTCGGCGATCCCGGGGCCGACCCGGGGACCGATTCCGACTCCGGTTCCGGGCCCGGACGACGGCCGGGCTGCTCGCTGTGGCCCGTGTTCATCGTCATCGGGGTCGCCGTTCTCGTGCTGCTCGCCGGGGCGTTGCTCGTCGCCCTCGGCTGACCGGCCCGGGCCGCCTACGTTAACGTGCGCCAATGGCTTCCACGTTCGGCGAGCTGCGCAGCGGGCTGGTGATCGTGAGCCCGTTCGTGGTGAGCGCGCTCGCCGCCGTCATCCCGAAGTTCTGAGGCCCGGGCGGATCAGGCCGGTCTCGTAGGCCAGGATCACGGCGTGGACGCGGTCGCGCAGCTCCAGCTTGGCCAGGATCCGCTTCACGTGGGTCTTGACCGTGGACTCCTCGATGACCAGGGCCGCGGCGATGTCCCCGTTGGACAGTCCCTGGGCGATCAGGGTCAGCACGTCGCGCTCGCGCGGCGTGAGCTGCTGCAGGCGCCGGGCCGCGCGGGGGTCGGGCTCGGCCGCGCCGGTCAGGTGGGCCACGACGGTGCGGGTCACCTGCGGCGCGAGCAGGCTGTCGCCGCCGGCGACGGTGTGGATGCCGGCGATGAGCTGCTCGGGCTGGATGCGCTTGAGCACGAACCCGGCCGCGCCCGCGCGCAGGGCGCCGAGCACGTAGTCGTCGTCCTCGAACGTGGTGAGGATGAGGATCCGCACGGCCGGCGCGGCGGCGGCGATGCGGCGGGTCGCCTCGATGCCGTCGAGCACCGGCATCCGGATGTCCATGAGCACCACGTCCGGGCGCAGCGCCACCGCGCGCTCGACCGCCTCCGCGCCGTTGGCGGCCTCGGCCACGATCTGCAGCGACTCGTCCACCGACAGCACCGCGCACAGCCCGGCCCGCATGAGGTGGTCGTCGTCGACGACGAGCACGCGCAGCGGGGCGGTCATCGGTGCGGGAGGACGGCCGAGAGCCGGAACTGACCGTCGGCGCCGGCCGCGTGCAGGGTGCCGCCGAGCAGGGTGGCGCGCTCGCGCATGCCGACGATGCCGTGGCCGCCGGGGCCCTCGCCGCGCGGCGCCCGGGCCGGGGCCGGGTTTGTCACGTCGATCTCCAGCCGGTCCGGCGCCGAGCGGACCGCGACCGCCGCGCTGCCCGCCCCGTGCCGGGCCGCGTTGGTCAGGGCCTCCTGCAGGATTCGGTACGCCGCCCAGGCGACGCTGCGCGGCAGCGGCGGGACGGGCTCGGGCAGGTCGGCGTCGATGCGCAGGCCGCCGACACGGTGCCGGTCGATCAGCTCGCGCAGCGCGCCCGGCTCGGCGGGCACGTCCTGGCGGTCGTCGCGCAGGGCCCGCACCAGCCGGTCGATGTCGGCGATGGTCTCGCGGGCGACGGACTCGACGGTGTCGAGGGCCTCGCGGGCCCGCCGCGGATCGCGGTCCTGCAGCAGGCGGGCCGCCCCGGCCTGGACCAGGATCACGTTTATCGCGTGGCCGGCCGAGTCGTGCAGCTCGCGGGCGATGCGGGTGCGCTCGTCGGCGGCGGCGAGCCGGCGTTCGCGCTCGGCGTCGGCGCGCACCTGGGCCAGCCGCAGGTCGCGCAGCCGGCTGCGGTCCCCGGCGACCCAGAGCCCGGCGAAGGTGGCCGCCCACGCGAGCAGCTCGGTGGAGATGTCCCAGACCCGCACGCCGATGGACGCGTAGGCGAGGGCGACGGCCGGGACGAACGCGTTGACGCCGGCGAGCGCGAGCCAGCGCGGCCCGGGGCGGGCGCCGCTGTACGCGAGGGCCACCGAGTAGGCGGCCGCGCACGTGGCCACCGGCGCGTCGAGGGGGTAGCCGAGGCGCAGCAGCGCGACGCTCGCCAGGGCGCTTACCGCGTAGCCGGCACCGGGAGCCCGGTGGCGCACCGCGAGCGGGGCGGCGGCGACCACGGCGAGGACGACCCCGAGCGCGTCGAGGTGGCGGGACTGCGGGTCGGGGGTGCCGAAGCCGCCGGCCGCGAGGATGGCCAGCGTCGCCACCAGCGCCCCGGCGGCGAGCAGGCCGCCGGCCACCGTCCGCCGCGCTCCGGGATGGGCCATGAGTCCCAGCGTAGGCCGCCCGCGAGCCCGTCGGATCGTGCCGGGGACCGAGCCGGCCGTCCCCCCACGGGGGTACGGCGCATGGCTACCACGGGGTGTTTCGGGGCGGT
Organism: Dactylosporangium sp. McL0621; assembly: GCF_049995355.1. Classification (NCBI taxonomy): domain Bacteria; kingdom Bacillati; phylum Actinomycetota; class Actinomycetes; order Micromonosporales; family Micromonosporaceae; genus Dactylosporangium; species Dactylosporangium sp. McL0621. The sequence goes on along the minus strand of NZ_CP188259.1, from coordinate 4,042,649 downwards.
GCGTGTCATTCGTACGGTCGCCGGGTGTTCGAGCGAATCGCAGGTTGGGCGTATCGGCGGCGCTGGCTGGCGCTTGCCGCATGGGTGCTGGTGCTCGGCGCGGTGTCCCTCGGGGCCCGGGCGGCCGGCGCGGAGTACCACAACGATTTCTCTTTGCCCGGAACCGAGTCGCAGCGCGCACTGGAGGCGCTGGAAGGCTCGGCCCAGGCCGGGGCGACCGTGCAGGTCGTGCTGCACGCGAGCGGCGGGCTGGCCGGGCAGCGGGCGCGCACCGGCCCGATGCTGGAGCGGCTGCGGACCCTGCCGCACGTCGCCGACGTGCGCGAACCGGTCGCCAACGGCGACGGTACCGTCGCCTATGCCACCGTCACCCTCGACGGGCAGGCCCAGGACGTGCCCGCGGCCGACGTGCGCCGCGTCATCGACACCGCCCGCGGGGCGGCCGGCGACGGGCTGCAGGTCGAGCTCGGCGGCGACGCCGTGCGCGGCGCGCAGGAGTCCGGCGGCGGGGCGGCCGAGGGCGCCGGGCTGCTCGCCGCGCTCGTCATCCTCGTGCTCATGTTCGGTTCATTGCTCGCCGCGACCCTGCCGGTCATCATCGCGGTGTTCGCCGTCGGCAGCGCGATCGGGCTGGTCACCCTGGCCTCGCACGCGGCCACGGTCGCCGACTTCACCACGCCGCTGCTGATCCTGGTCGGGCTGGGCGTGGGCATCGACTACGCGCTGCTCGTCTTCTCCCGGTACCGCACCGAGCTGCTCGCCGGCCACCCGCGCGAGGAGGCGGTCCGCCGCGCCCTGGACACCGCCGGCCGGACGGTGTTCTTCGCCGGCTGCACGGTGATCGTGGCGCTGCTCGGCCTCGTGGTGCTCGGCCTCGGCTCTCTGCAGGGCGTCGCGGTCGCGGTGGCGGCCACGGTGCTCGTCACCATGCTCGCCGCCCTGACGCTGCTGCCCGCCCTGCTGGCCGTGTTCGGCGGCCGCGTCGAGCGGTCCGTGCGCAGGCGGGCCCCGAAGGGCGACCGCTGGCGGCGCTGGTCCGGCGCGGTCCAGCGCCGCCCGTGGCTCGCGGCCGTGCTGCCGGCGATCGCGCTGCTGGCCCTGACCGCGCCGCTGCTCGGCCTGCGCCTCGGGTTCGCCGACTCCGGCACCGACCCGGCCGACACCACCACCCGCCGCGCGTACGACCTGCTCAGCACCGGCTTCGGGCCCGGCTTCAACGGGCCGCTGGTCGTGGTCGTGCAGGGCGGCTCCGGCGCCGCGGACGCCGCCCGGGAGGCGATCGCCGGCACCGCGGGCGTGGCCGAGGCTTCTGCCGGCGGTACCGCCACAGTCATCGTCTTTCCCACGACCGGACCGCAGGACCGGCGGACCACCGAGCTGGTCGGCCGCCTGCGCGCCGAGGTGCTGCCGCCCGTCGCCGCCCGGACCGGGGCCACGTTCCTGGTCGGCGGCTCCACGGCGGCGGTGGTCGACTTCGCCGACGCGGTCGCCGGGCGCCTCCCGGCGTTCGTCGGGGTCGTGGTCGCCGTGTCGGCCCTGCTGCTGCTCGCGGTGTTCCGCTCGGTCCTGATCCCGATCAAGGCGGCGATCCTGAACCTGCTGAGCGTCGGCGCCGCCCTGGGCGTGGTCACCGTCGTCTTCCAGCACGGCCTGCTGGGCGAGCGCCCCGGCCCGGTCGAGGCCTACGTCCCGGTGATGATCTTCGCGATCGTGTTCGGCCTGTCGATGGACTACGAGGTATTCCTCCTGGCCCGCATGCACGAGGCCTGGCGCCGCGAACGGGACCCGGCGGCCGCGGTCACCGAGGGCCTGGCCACGACCGGTCAGGTGGTGACGGCCGCCGCGGCGATCATGGTGCTGGTGTTCGGCTCGTTCCTGCTCAGCCCCGACCGGATGCTGCGCCAGTTCGGCCTGGGCCTGGCCACCGCGGTGCTGCTCGACGCCGTGGTCATCCGCTGCCTGATCGTGCCGGCGGTCATGCAGCTGCTGGGGCGGCATGCGTGGTGGCTGCCCGCCCCGGTGGCCCGCCGCCTGCCCGAGGTTGCCCTGGAGAGGTCCGCCTGACATCATCTAGGTTGTCTAGATGACCTGGAGGACCTCGGTGACGAAGGCGCCGCTGTACGTGCGGATCGAGCGGGAGCTGCGGGCCCGGCTGGACGGGGCCCGGCCGGGCGACCCGCTGCCGGCCGAGGCCGCGCTCGCGGAGGAGTTCGGCGTCGCGCGCATGACGATGCGCGCGGCCCTCAATGCGCTGGAGACCGACGGGCTGATCGAGCGCATCCAGGGCCGGGGCACGTTCGTGCGGCAGCGCCCCGTCCCCCGCGCCGCCGGCACGCTGATGAGCTTCCAGGACCAGGTCCGCAGCTGGGGCCGCACCCCCTCGTCGCGGCTGCTCGCGGCCGGGCTCCGAGCGGCCACCGCGGAGGAGGCCGCCGCGTTGCAACTGACCGCGGCGGCACCGCGCGTGGTGGCGATCGCCCGCGTGCGGCGGGCCGACCGGACGCCGCTCGCGGTGGAGTACGCCTGCTTCCCCCCGCACCTGACCGCCCTGCTCGACGCCGACCTGGAACGCGGCTCCCTGCACCGCGCCCTGCACGACCTCGGCCTGCGACCGACCCTCGGCTCGTCGACCCTGACCGCCCAGCCGGCCGGCCCCGACGGCGAGCGCCTGCACGTGCCCGCGGCCGAGCCGCTCCTCGTGGAGACGCGGCTCATCGTCGACCAGCACGCGGCGCCGCTGGAGTACACCGTCAGCCGCTACGTCGGCTCCCGCTATGCCCTGCACGTCACCTTCGACGTGCAGCCGCCCACGACCGGAGCACCGTCATGAACGTCGCCAAGATGATCGACCACTCCCTGCTGCGCCCCGAGCTGACCATCGCCGACGTCGCGCACGGCTGCGAGATCGCGGCCCGGCGCGCCACCGCCTCGGTCTGCGTGCGCCCGTCCGACGTCCCGTTCGCCGTGACCGCCCTCGCCGGCACCGGCGTGCTCGTCGGCACCGTCGCCGGCTTCCCGCACGGCGACACCACCACCGCCGTCAAGGCGGCCGAGACCCGGTCCCTCGTCGAGGCCGGCGCCGACGAGATCGACATGGTCCTGCACATCGGCCGGCTGCGCGACGGCGACGCCGCCTACGTCCGCGACGACATCGCCGCGGTGGTCGCCGCCGCGCAGGGCCGCGTGGTGAAGGTCATCCTCGAGAACGCCTACCTGACCGACGAGCAGAAGGTCACCGGCTGCCGCGTCGCCGAACAGGCCGGGGCACACTTCGTGAAGACCAGCACCGGCTTCGCCCCGGGCGGCGCCACCCTGGCCGACATCCGACTCATGCGCGCCACCGTGTCCCCGTCAATCGCGGTCAAGGCCGCCGGCGGCGTACGCACCCTCGACACGCTGCTGACCCTGCACGAGGCGGGCGCCACCCGCTTCGGCGCGACCGCCACCGAGACGATCCTGGACGACTTCGCCGCGCGAGAACGCGGCGAGCACCCGACCCCGCCGCCTTCAAGCGACGGCTACTGACCGAGTGTGAGGTCCGATTTCCGCCGGACCGGAACACGGCGAACCGGGCAAGCCTGCCTGGATGGCCATCCCCCCGGCGGCGCCGGCGATGATCCGGCCCTGGCCGACCGCGCCCGTGCTCGCCGGGGCCATGTTCCCAGAGCGGCCCCCGCCCGTGGGCCGGGCGGGGGCTCTGTTCAGTAGGCGATGTCCACTACCACCCGGGTCGGGCTGTCCAGCAGCATGACCCGGAAGCCGTGCGCGGCCGCCGTCGTGATGTCCGCGGTCATCAGGCCCGCGCCCAGCACGTCGAAGTGCACCGAGCGCAGCGCCGGCAGGCCGATGTTCACGGTGTCCGGGATGCTCGCGGCGTGCGAGGCGTGCGGGGACGTCGTCGCCGAGCCGGCGCCGGTGAAGAGCACGCGGACGACCGGGCCGCTGCCGGTGTACCGCACGTCGAGCGTCGGTCGCCGGTCGCCCGCCATGTCGAAGACGATCCGGTCGTACCCCGGGTGGCTCCCCGACCGTACCGCGTCGACGAGCGCGTCCGGGGCGTCGCCGGAGTACACGAACGGCCCGGACCCGAACGGGTCCGTCGGCTGGTGGGCCACGTCCACGGCGATGCGGTCCGGGCCGGTCAGGACCAGCACGCGGAACCCGACGCGGTCGTTGACGCCCAGGCCGAAGCTCGCGTGGCCCTCGAAGTACCCGCCGGACTTGATCTGGCGCAGGGTCGGCAGGTTCGGGTCGTACACGGTGCCGAGGTTCACCGCCGGGACGCCCGTGCCGGTGAAGACGACGAGCAGGGTGGTGGCGCCGGCGACCGGGATGGTGTTCCCGCGGCCCTGTTCGACCAGCGGGGCGTACTCGACGCGCCAGCCGGGCGTGCCGCCGGTGAAGTCGAAGACGGTCCGGTCGTAGGCGTCGTGGCGCCCGGTGCGGATGCCGGTCAGGACCGGCTGCCCGGGGCCGGAGGGTGCTCCGGCGACGGGAGAGGTGCTCGTCGGGGCGGGCAGGTCCGCGGCCTGGGCGGTGGCCGGCAGGGCCAGCACCAGACCGGCGCAGGCCGCGGCGGCGAGCAGAGAACGACGCATGATCGTGCTCCTTCCTGTTTCGAGGTGCACGGTTGACGCGGGATCATGCGCGCCGGTTTACGTCGCGTGCCCGACACTCACCGCCCGCGACGGCGCGGCCGGGGCGCCACGGCGCCCACGGCCCAGGCGAGGTGGCGGCGCGGCCACGACGCCGCAGGGCCGGAAACGTTGACATTTGTCGATCAAAGGTCGTGTGATGGTGGGATGCGCAGCGTTGCCATCATGGCCGTTCTGCTCGGCCTCCTCACGTTCCCGGGGAACGCGCACGCCGCTCCGCCCGCGTGCGCACCGCCCGTCGCGAGCACCACCCAGCCCGGTTACACCGTCGTCGACCCCGCCTGCGACCCGGACGGCACGCCCTTCGTGCCCGTCGCCGGCTCGGCGGTGTACACCGGCATCCTCAACGGCGCCGCCTACCGCCTGGAGAAACCGTCGCACTGGAACGGCGAGCTCGTCGTGTACGCCCACGGCTACCGGGGCGACGGCCGGACCGTCTTCGTCAACAGCCCGTCGCTGCGGGCCCACTACCTGGCGCGCGGCTTCGCCTGGGCCGCCTCCGGGTACCAGACCAACGGCTACGACGTCGGCCAGGGCGTGCGCGACTCCTACGCCCTCATCGACCTGTTCAAGAACCGCACCGGCACCCGGGCCCGGGACGTGTACATGACCGGGGAGTCGATGGGCGGGCACGTCACCGCCGCGGCGATCGAGCACTACCCGCGGGCGTTCGTCGGCGCGATGCCGGTCTGCGGCGTGCTCGGCGACGCGGAGCTGTTCGACTACTTCCTCGACGCGAACCTCACCGCGGCCGCGCTCACCGGCGTCAAGGTCACGTTCCCGGCCGACCCGGCCGCGTACGAGGCCCAGGTCCGCCAGGAGCTGCCCCGCCTCGACGGGCGCTGGGCGGACGTGGTCGAGCAGCGCAGCGGCGGCACCCGGCCCGGGTTCGACCAGGCCTTCGCCTACTGGAACGCGCTGCCCTCGATCCCGCCGCTGACCACGGTGCCGTTCCTGTTCGGCCTGTACCCGGGGCTGACCGCCGGCACCATCGGGATCGCGAAGGGCAACGTCACCTCGAACCGGTTCACGGTGTACCAGGAGGACGCGAGCCCGTGGCTGACGCGCGACGAGCTGCGGCTCAACCGTGACGTGCTGCGCGTGGACCGCACCGACAGCCCGAGCCGCGACCTGAGCGGCGTCCCGCGCGTGGACGGCCGCCCGCCGGTGCCGACCCTGTCGATGCACACGGTCGGCGACCTGTTCGTGCCGATCAAGATGGAGCAGGTGTACGCCGAGCGCGCCCGCGCCAACGGCCGCTCGAACCTGTTCGTGTCGCGCGCGATCCGCGCGCTGGGGCACTGCGAGTTCACGCAGTCGGAGCTGGAGCAGGGCTTCGACGACCTGACCCGGTGGGTCCGCACCGGCCACCACCCGGCGGGCGACGCTATCCTCGACCCGCGCGCGGTCGCCGACCCGCGCTTCGGCTGCCGGTTCACGCTGTCGGACCGGCCGAACTTCGGCCCCGCCTGCCCGTCACACGCGGCGTAGGACGGCCACGACCTTGCCGAGAATGGTGGCGTTGTCGCCGGGGATGACCTGGTACGCCGGGTTGCGCGGCACGAGCTCCACGTGCCCGTCGCGGCTGCGGTACGACTTCACGGTCGCCTCGCCGTCGAGCATCGCCGCGACGATGTCGCCGTTCTCGGCCACCTGCTGCTGGCGCACGACCACGATGTCGCCGTCGCAGATCGCGGCCTCGATCATCGAGTCGCCCTTGACGTGCAGGGCGAAGAGCGTGCCGTGCCCGACCAGGGTGCTCGGCAGCGTCAGCTCGTCGTCGGGCACCTGCTCGGCCAGGATCGGGCCACCGGCGGCGATGGTGCCGACGAGCGGCACCGCCACGCCCGGGTCGGTGCCGTGGGCGGCGCCGTCGTAGGGGCCGCGGATGTCGACCGCGCGCGGCCCGTGCGCGTCGCGGCGGAGCAGGCCGAGCTTCTCCATCGCCTTGAGGTGGTGCGCGACCGAGGACGGCGAGCCGAGCCCGATGGCCGCGCCGATCTCGCGCACGGTCGGCGGATATCCGCGCCGCTCGATCGACTCGCGGATGACCGCCAGGATGCTCTGCTGCCGCGGGCTCGTCATGTCCGCACGATACCGCAGAGCTTCGATCAGGTGTACGAATCGCGTCAAGATTTGATCCATCCGTGGGACGGCCCGCGCGCTGTTCGGCCCAGTACATCGACGGCCGCGAGGCTTATGCTGACCGCCATGCTCGACAGGCCACTGGTGTCCCGGCACACGTACCCGGACCGCGTCGCGCACATCCGCACTCTCGCCGGGGCCGGTGACGACGACGGCCTGGCCGCCGAGCTGGTCGACCTCGCCGCCGCGAACGACGACCGCTGGGCCTTCGACGGGGCGACCGTCCGCGCCGAGCTGCAGGCGCTGCCCGACGGCCGCCGCTCCGGGCTGATCCTGCGGGTGATCGAGCGCGCCACCGCCGCGACCCCGCCGGTGCGCACCGAGCGGCTGCTGGTGCAGCTCCTCGAGGGCATCAGCGCCGACGGGCTGTCCTGGCGCGCCGGCCGGTACCTCATCGACGCCGTCTCGGTCTGGACCGCCGCCGCGCCCGAGATCCTCGCGGTGTTGGCCGAGGTCGCCGAGCGCGAGACGGGCGCGTGCCCGCCGGCGCTCCTCGCGGTCATGCGGCGCACCGCGCACGAGGGCGACAAGCACTGGCCGGCCTGGTTCCGCGCGCCGATGCAGCCCTGGCTGGACCGCACGGCCGGCCGGCTCAACGTCGGCGAGGCGTGGGCCGAGGCGGCCGACACCGAGACGCCCGGTCCCGCGCTGCTCGCCCACGCGCTGGCCGCCTCCGGCGCGAAGCCCGCCTCCCGCTGGGCCGTGCGCGCCCGGACCCTGTTACCGGAGCTCGGCGGCGACGAGACCCGCGCCCTGATCCGCCGCTGGTTCGCCCTCGTACCCCGGCCCCGCACCATCGCGCTGCGCTCGGCGGAGCGCTGGGACCCGAACGAGGTCCCCGACCCGTACAACGCGCGGGCCCTGCGCGGCCTGCTGTACCTGCTCGCCGTCACCCCGCCGCACGAGGACGACGTCGCCGCGATCGGGCGGCTGGTGCAGTACAGCGGCGAAAAGATCCCCGGACACGGCCCGCGCAGCCAGATGCTCGCGCACGCCGGCATCCACGCCCTGGAGCGCTTCAGCACCCTGGCCGCCCTGCGGGAGCTGACCCGGCTGCGCTCCATCGGCCAGCCGCCCGGCATCGCGGCCGCCCTGACCGCCGCCATCGCCGCCCGGTCCGTGGCGCTCGGCGTCGACCCGGCCCGGCTCTGACGCCCGGCCGGGGAATGCGCGGCCGGGGCCGGGCGTCACATCTGGCATGAGTTCGCGGATCGTCTCCTGTGTCCGGTGCGGGCAGCGCAACCGCGTGCCGGCGGCCGCCTCCGGCAAGCCCGTGTGCGGCAAGTGCCGCGCGGCGGTGCCCTGGATCGTCGACGCCGACGAGACCACGTTCGGCGAGGTGGCCGAGCGCTCCACCACGCCCGTCCTGGTGGACCTGTGGGCCCCGTGGTGCGGCCCGTGCCGGATGGTCGGCCCGGCCCTCGAACAGGTCGCGGGCGAGCTGGCCGGCGCGGTGAAGCTCGTGAAGGTCAACGTCGACGACGCGCCCGGCCTGCAGCGCCGATTCGACGTGCGCGCGGTGCCGACGCTGATGATCGTCAAGGACGGCCGGGTGATCGCCCGCCAGGCCGGGGCCGCCTCGCCCGCGGCGCTGCGCGGCTGGGTCGAGCGCACCCTCCAGGCGACGAAGACCGCCTGAGGCGGGCGCTACCGGACCGCGGCGCGGGCGGCGACGTCGGCCATCGCGGCCCGGTACGCCGATCGCTCCAGCTCCCCGCGCAGCAGCCCCTCGATCGCCTCCCACTCGGCGGCGGCCAGCCCGTCGGCGTCCGGCGCCGCGGCCCGTGCGCCCGCCCGCGCGGCGAACCGCGTGCGCGGCGGCGGCAGCGGGCCGAAGCGCGACGCCAGCCAGAGCGCGGCCCGCGGCTCGTAGGCGCTGCGGCGCCGGTCGCGGCGGATCAGCCGGGCGTGCGCGGCGATCAGCCCGGCGTACACGAGCGCGATGAGCAGGGCGACGATCAGCGGTGCGGGCACGACCCAGTCTCCCACGCGTAGGCTGTCCGCCGTGGCCGACATCCGGGTGTACCGCGCCGGGCCCGCCGACCTCGCCGCGATCCTGCCGCTCGTGCGGGAGTTCTGCGCCGCCGACGGGCACGAGTACGACGAGCCGCGGGTCAGCCGCGCGCTCGGCCCGCTCCTCGCCGGCGATGCGCACGGCCAGGTCTGGCTGGTCGGGTCGGCCGCCGGGTACGCGGTCGTCACGTGGGGCTGGAGCCTCGAGTCGGGCGGGCGCGAGGCGCTGCTCGACGAGATCTACGTGCGCGAGCGCGGCCACGGGGCCGGGGCCGCGCTGCTCGAACGGGTGCTCGCGGCCGCGGCGCAGGCGGGCGCGGCCGTCATGTTCCTGGAGACCGAGGCGCACAACGACCGGGTCCGCGGCTTCTACGCGCGGCACGGGTTCACCGCCGACGACTCCGTTTGGATGAGCCGGGCGCTGGACTGACGAACGGGTAACCGTACAGTGTCACGTGCGGAAGCGTCCGGGGCACGGCACCGCCCCGGACGCCTCCCCTCAGCGGAGCCGCGGCGTGAGGCGCCCGAGGATCTCGGCCAGCACCGCGGGGCTTGTCGCGAAGTTCAGCCGGGCGCAGTCGCCGGTGTCGACGTCGGTACCCTCGGCGAACTCCGCCCCTTCGCTGAGCCGCACCCGGGCGGTCTCCTCCAGCCAGGCCGCCGGCGCGGGGGCCCGCAGGCCGCCGAGCCAGGCGAGGTAGGTGCCCTCCGGCTCGGTGTACCGCAGCGGCAGCCCGCCCGCCCAGGCGCTGACCGCGGCCCGGTTCGCGGTGAGCGTGGCCCGCAGCCCCTCCAGCCAGCCGGCGCCGTCGCGCCACGCGGCCACCGTCGCGAGGCGGCCGAGGGTGCTCGGGGTACCGAAGATGTCGGGTGGCATCGCGTCGAGCCGGGCGCGCAGGGCGGGCGGGCCGACGTGGGCGACCGCGCAGCGCAGCCCGGCGAGGTTGAAGGCCTTCGTCGCCGAGGTGGTGGTGACGGTGCGCCGGGCCGCCTCCGGGCCCAGCGCCGCGAACGGTATGTGCCGGTGCGGGGCGTACACCAGGTCGGCGTGGATCTCGTCGGCGAGCACCGGCAGGTCGTGCCGCTCGGCCAGCTCCAGTACCGCCTCGAGCTCGGCGCGCCGGAACACCCGGCCGCTGGGGTTCTGCGGGTTCACGAGCACCAGCAGCCGCACACCGTCCATCGGGGACTGTCCGAGCGGGACGATCCGCCGGCCGCTGCGGACGATCGCGGCGAGGAACGGCGGATACGCGGGCACGTGGATCGCCACCCCGTCGCCGGGCCGGGTGGTCTGCTCGATCATCACCTGGAGGACCTGCAGCACGTCGGTGAACACGCGGGTGTGCCCGCCGCTCGGCGTCCACCCGTGGCGGCCGGCCATCCACGCCTCGAACGCGGCCGGCACCGGGTCGCCGTCCGGCCAGTGCGGATAGCCGAAGTCCTCCCGGTCAACGGCATCGAGCAGCGCATGTCGTACCGCGGGCGCCACCCCGAGGTCCATGTCGGCGACCCAGGCCCCGATCGTGTCGGGCGCGACCGCGCCCCACTTGACCCCGGTGCCGCGCCGCAGCCGCGCGGTGTCGACTGTGGACTGCGGCCGGAGGAGGTCGCGCAGGATCTCCATCTGGCCGTGGTGCTGGGCGAGCTCCTCGTACACGTGCAGCAGCGCCGCCCCCTGCGTAGCGATGCCGGCCGGCCCGAGGAAGCTCTTGTCGGGCACCGCCCGCAGCGGCGCCGCGAAGTCGGCCGCGCGCGCATCGGCCGCCAGCTGTACCCGCGTAGCGTCCACCCGCGCGATGAGCGGCGCGACGGGCCCGGCGGCGGTGAACTCGGCGTCGCGGTCGCGCTCGACCACCCGCCCGGCCACGAGCGCCCCGGCCCAGTAGTCGACAACGCCCAGGCAGTGCGTCAGCAGCGCGTACGGCGAGCTGGCCCCCTGCACCGGCGGCCGCGTGCTCGCCAGCTCGTCCCCGAGCCCGCCCACGATCCCGGCCATCCCGGACAGCGCCCGCCCGGTCGCGTCCAGGTACTCCTCGACGGTGATCACCCCTGCGCCTCCCCTCGCGTCACCGCCTTGACCGGTGACGCGAGGAAGCTTGCGCCGGCCCGCCGCCGCCTGTCAAGCGGGCTTGCCCAGGACGGCGTCACCTGCCATGGTGGTGACGTGACGTTCGTGTTCGTCAGCGGCGACCTCGCCCTGGACTTCGCCGCGACCCGCAAGTGGCGCCGCCGCCCCGACCCCGACGAGCTGCTGCCCACCGGTGCCGACGCCGCCCGCTGGGCCGTCGAGGCCGGCGTGCTGACCCGCCCGCCCCGGATCGCCGACGAGGAGCTGCGCGAGCTGCTGACCCTGCGCGAGTCCGTCTACCGCCTGGTGCACCCGGCCGCGGCCCCGCCCCGCCCGGCCGACGTGCGCGTGCTGAACCGCGCCGCGGCCCACCCGGGCCCCCGCGCGTCGTTGACGGCGGACGGCGTACGCCGCACCGGCGACGGCCAGGCCCTGGCCGCCGCGATCGCCGGCGCGGCCCTGACCCTGCTGGAGACTCACCCGTCGATCCGCGAGTGCGCGGGCGAGGACTGCACGCGCCTGTTCGTCGACCGCTCGCGCGCGGGCAACCGCACCTGGTGCGGCATGGAGGAGTGCGGCAACCGGGTGAAGGCCGCGTCCTACCGCGCCCGCCGCGCAGCGCCCCGGACCGGCCGCTGACGCGCGCACCAGTCCAGGTGCACGCCGGCGACGCGCCCGGCCACGGGCACTGTAGTCGGCGGTCAGCCGAGAACCAGCGTCCCGCCGACGCGGCGCGGGATGCGGCCGCCCTCGGGGACGTCGCGCAACTCGTCCGGCAGCAGTTCCGGCGGGACGTCCTGGAAGCAGACGGGGCGCAGCCAGCGGCGGATCGCGCTCGTGCCGACACTGGTGTGCAGGGCGTCGGTGGTGGCCGGGTACGGGCCGCCGTGGTGCATCGCCCACGCGACCGCCACACCCGTCGGGTAGCCGTTCCACACGACGCGCCCGGCCGTGCGGTGCGCGTGGTCCAGTAGCCGGGCGGCCAGCGGCCGGTCCTCGTCGTCGGCGTGGATGGTGACGGTGAGCGCGGGCCCGAAACGGCGCAGCGTGGTGAGGGCGTCGTCGTCGGTGTCGTACTCGACGACGATCAGCTCGGGCCCGAAGCACTCTTCCAGCAGCGGGCCCTCGAGCGCGTCCGGCCGGGCCCGCAGCAGCAGCGGCGAGCCCCGGAAGCCCTCGGCCGGCCCGTCGCCGCCCCGGGCGAGCACCTCGACGCCGGCCGCGGCGAGCAGGCGCCCGGCGCCGTCGGCGTACGCGTCGGCGATGCGTTCGCTCAGCATGATGCCGGCGCCCGCCGCGGCGACCCGGTCGGCGAGCGCCTGCGTCAGCGCCGCACCGGCCTCACTGGCCGGTACGACCGCGATCCCCGGCTTGGTGCAGAACTGCCCGACCCCGAGCATGAAGGAGGTCGCGAGCCCGTCGCCGATCTGTGCGCCGCGGTTACGGGCGGCGGCGCGGCCGACCACGAAGGTGTTGACCGCGCCGAGCTCGCCGTAGAAGGGAATCGGCGCCGGCCGGGCGGCGGCGAGGTCGGCGAGCAGCCGGCCGACGCGCAGCGAGCCGGTGAAGCCGACCGCGGTGATGTCCGGGTGCTGCACGAGCCGCGCCGCGGTCTCCTCGCGGTACACGAGCGACACCACATCGGTGCTCAGGCCCGCGGCCCGGGCGCCGGTTAGCAGCGCGTCGCGGGACTGCAGCGAGGTGGCGGGGTGGGCCGGATGGACCTTCGCGACCACGGGGCAGCCGGCGGCCAGTGCGGAGGCGGTGTCGCCGCCCGGAACGGAGAAGGCGAACGGGAAGTTGGCGGCGCCGAAGACCGCCACCGGCCCCAGCGGGACGAGCATCCGGCGCAGATCCGGGCGCGGGCCCATCGGGGTCGGACCGGCGTGGTCGATGGCCGCCTCGAGGTAGGCGCCGTCGTCGAGCACGTCGGCGAAGAGCCCGAGCTGATACGCCGTGCGGGTCAGTTCCGCGTTCAGCCGCTGCGGGCCCAGGCCCGTCTCACGGTCGGCCACCGCCACCAGCGCCGTGCGGCGCTCCTCGACCGCGGCCGCCATGGCCCGCAGCATCGCCGCCCGGCCGGCCCGCCCGGCCCCTTCGAGCTCGCGGTGTGCGGCACGGGCGCGCTCCCCCAGCCGGTCGAGGTCCTCGGCGGGGATGTCGAGAACCTCGGTGGTGGCGCGCGTGCTCGGGTCGATGCTGACGATCACGGTGTGTACTCCTGAGGGATTCCGCGCCGGACCGGATTGGTCAGGGTGCCGATCGCGTCGATGGTGATCCGGACCGTGTCGCCATCGGCCAGGGTGAACGGCGCCGCCGGGACGAGACCCGTTCCGGTGGACAGCACCGCACCGTCCGGATGAACATCGCCACGCATGACGTAACCGACCAGCTCATCCAGACGCCGGTGCAGCAACGACGTGCTGGTACGGCCCCGCCAATGCTCGCGGCCGTCCCGCTCGATCGCAAGGTCGATCGCGAGCTCGTACGGATCGCTGACATCCCAGGCCGGCGTGATCCACGGACCGAGGGCGCACGACCCGTAGTAGGTCTTCGCCTGCGGCAGATACAACGGATTCGCGCCCTCGATACTGCGAGACGACACGTCGTTGCAGACGGTATACCCGACGATCTCACCGAACCGGTTGATCACGACAGCAAGCTCCGGCTCCGGAACGTCGACCTCCGAATCAACCCGGATCCCGATCGGGGCACCGGGGCCGCGTACCCGCCACGGCACCGACTTGAAGAACAACTCCGGCCGCTGCGCGTCGTACACCAGCGAATACACGTCCGAGGCCCGTTCGCTGTCCTCGATACGGGCCTCCCGCGACACCTGATAGGTGACACCACACGCCCACACCTCGGTCGACGCGTCGACCGGGGCCAGCAACCGCACCCCGGACAGTGGCACCACGGGACCCGACCCGAACCGGGACAACCGCGTCCGCAACTGCGCGGTCGGCAGATGCCACAACTGCGCGAGCGCCGAGACCCCCTCGACCTCCGTGACCGTGCCGTCGGTATGAAGCCCGACGTGGACGTCGCCGTCCAGCTCGTACCTGACGATGTTCAAGGCCTGCACTTTCTGAAGTCGTACGTGCGATCCGCCGGCCGGACGGAGGTCAGCCCTTCACCGCGCCCGCGGTGAGCCCGTCGGTCAGGAAGCGCTGCCCGAAGGCGTACATGAGCACGACGGGGATGCTGACGAGCAGCGACGCGGCGGCGAGCTGGCCCTGCGGCACGACGTCCCCGGCGATCATCGACTGCATTCCCACGGGGAGCGTCTTGTACTCGTCCTTCGTGAGGAAGACGAAGGCGAACAGGAACTCGTTCCAGGCGTTGGTGAGGGTGAACAGCCCGACGGCCAGCAGCCCCGGCTTGGCGAGGGGCAGCATCACCCGGCGGAACGCCTGGAGTCGGGAGCAGCCGTCGACCAGCGCGGCCTCCTCCAGCTCGACCGGGATCGACGAGAAGTACCCCGTCAGCAGCCAGGTGGCGAACGGCAGGGTGAAGGTCGGGTACGTGAGCACCAGCGACCACAGCGAGTCGTTGAGCCGCACCCCGATGAGCAGCTGGTAGAGCGGGATGAACAGCAGTGCGCCCGGCATCACGTAGGTGAGCAGCACCGTGACGGTGAAGCCCTGCGCCCCGCGGAACCGCAGCCGGGCCAGCGCGTAGCCGGCCAGGGCGGCGCAGACGAGGGCGGCCACGGTGGACGCCAGGGATACCAGCACGGTGTTGAGGTACCAGCGCTCGAAGGGCTGGCTCGTGAACAGGTCGCCGAACTGCTGCAGGGTCCAGGGCTGCGGCCAAAGGTCGCTGTAATGCATGACGATCTGGTCCTCGGACTTGAAGGCGGTGACGGCGATCCAGTACAGCGGCCCCAGCCCGAAGGCGAGCAGCCCGGCGAGCGCCACACCGGACCCCAGGTTCGACACCAGGGACGACGCCCGGCGATGGCCCCGGGTGGGCAGCGCCGAGACCACCCGCCCGACCGCCAGCGCGATCAGCAGGATTCCTCCGAGTACCACCGCCGCTTTCCAGAAGATCTGCGGCGAGGCCCAGAGCAGCAGCAGGGCGACGGCCCCGGCGATGACCCACGGCCGCGCCTTCCTCAGCTTTCCGGCCGGGCGGCGCGGCGCGGCGCCGGCGTCCCGGCGCATCGACCGGACCAGGACGAACACCAGGCCGCCGATGACCGGCAGCATGACGAGCGTGACCGCCGCCCCGGCGCCGTACTGCAGCTGCAGGATCGCCTTCGAGTAGGCGACGAGCACGTACGGCGCGGTCGCGTCGCCCGGGCCGCCCTGCGTCAGCAGCCAGATCAGGTCGAAGTTGTTGAACGTCCAGATCGAGGACAGGGTCACCGTCACGGTGATCACGTGGCGCAGTCCGGGCAGGGTCACGTGGACGAACCGCCGCAGCGACGAGGCGCCGTCGATGGTCGCCGCCTCGTACAGGTCGGCCGGGATGGCCTTCAACCCCGCGAGGAACGTGACGGTGAAGAACGGCACCCCCTTCCAGACGTTGACGAGGATCACCGACGGCATGGCCAGCGACGGATCGGACAGCCAGCCGGCCGGCCAGCTGTCGACCAGGTGGGCGCCGGCCAGCAGCGGCCCGATCCCGGACTCGGTGAGCAGCGCGTTGACGCTGCCGAAGATCGGATCGAGCAGCGAGCGCCAGCTGAACGCCGTCACCACCGTCGGGACCACCCACGGCAGCAGCAGCAACCCGGCCAGCACCGCCCGGCCGCGACGCCGGTGGTGCAGCAGCAGGGCCGCGGCGAGCCCCAGCACCACCTTGAACACTTCGGCGTACGCGGTGAACACGAACGAGTTCTCCACGCCCGTGCGGAACTGCTCGTCGCCGGCGAGGGCGATGTAGTTGTCCAGGCCGACGAACACGCTGTCCGGCCCGTGCCGCTCCGTCGTGCTGGTGAAGACCGACCGGGCGATCGGCACGAGCACGAGCCCGCCGACCAGCACCGCCGTCGGCGCCAGGAACAGCGCGGCCAGCCGCCAGTCGCGGCCCAGGCGGCGCTGGGTCGGGGTGAGCGAGCCGCGCCCCGGCAGCGGCGATGCCGCCGCCGCCGGGACCGGCGCGGTGCGGACCGAACTCACTGCGGCAGCCCTTGCTGGTTGAAGATCTGCACCATCTTCGCGTGGGCGGCGGTGACGGCCTTGGCGGGCGCCGTGCCCTGGACGACCTGCTGCATCATGTCGGTGAGGACGTAGGCCCCGACGGCGGCCTGCTGGCCCGCGCTGGCCTTCTGCGGGTAGGCCAGGCCGGTCTTCGTCTTCAGCGGCAGCGACAGCTGAGTGATCTTGCGCAGGACGGAGAACGCGGGGTCGCCGCTGGTGAAGAACGGGTCGGCATCCCAGACCTTGTCCCAGGCGGGCAACGCCAGGCCGGGCGCCTCCTTCGCCACCCCGAGCAGCGCCTTCGCGCTGACCAGGTACTGCGCCAGGAGCTTGGCGAGCGGAGCGTTCTTGGCGCCCTTGAACACGACGAAACCCTGGGACTGGCCGAGCAGCAGGGGGGTGTCGGTCGCCGGACCGATGCAGTCGGCGAACACGTGGGTCTTGTCGTAGACGGGGTTCTTCTTGGTCTTGGAATCCGCGTAGACGCTGAACTGGTTGCGGGTGTAGCCGAGGATGCCGGCCAGCCAGTTCTCGTTGTTGCTGGAGTCGGTCCAGGACGCGACGCCCGGCGGGAGCATCGCCTTGTACTTGGGGTTGGTGTAGATGTCGCCGAGGAAGGTGACCGCCTGCACGGTCTCGGGGGAGTCGAAGATGACCTTCCGGCCGTCGTTGTCCACGATGGAGCCGCCGTAGGCGTTGATCAGCGCCTCGATCATGCCGTTGGCGTCACCGGACCGGTTCACGGTCATGCCCCAGCCGTACCGGCGCTTGCCCGGATCGGAGATCGCCAGGCACAGGTCGCGCAGCTCCTCCCAGCTGTAGACATCCTTGGGGGTGATGCCCTTGTCCTGCATCCAGTCCTTGCGCAGGAACGACCCGATCCCGATGAAGTGGTACGGGATGGCGTACCACTTGCCGTCGAAGACGCAGAAGTTCTTCGACTCCGCCGTGGGCTCGCCGTACTTGGCCTTCAGCGCCGTGACGACGTCCGTCACGTCCTCCAGGTCGCCCAGTGAGTGGAACTGCGCGACGAACCGCGAGTCGGTCATGAACGCCAGGTCGCGGGCCACGCCGCCCTTCACCTCGGCGTCGATCTTGGCCACCACGTCACCGGCGTCGGCCTGGACCAGACTGTTCTCGATTTTCGTGCCGGTGGTGTCGGCGAAGGTCTTGATCGAGCTGTCGAGGGCGGCGTTCGCCGCGGCCGAGTACAGCTTCTGCGACAGCACGCCCATCGCGGAGCCCTTCAGCGGCACCGCGGCGTCGACGAGCTCCTGCGGGACCTCCGGCTGCACCTTGGGGGCCGACTTCGAGGGGCCGTCGCCGCACGCGGCCAGACCAGCCGCGCCGAGCAGCCCGACCCCCATTCCTAGAACGTCGCGCCTGGACCACGACGATGTTTCCTTCATGATTCCGGACCTCCTTCATCTCGCCTCATCACTGCACGCTCAAGGGAGGCGAAGAGGCGTGCCGTCTCTGCGGATGACAGCCGCAAAACCACCGACCGCCGCGCGCGAACTCCACGACCTCAATACCTGCAAAAGAGCGCAAAACATTGACGCTTGTAGCTAGATGTGGCAATCCCTTCCGCTGGCGGGCGGGATGGCGAGGATCGTCTGTCCCC
This sequence comes from Dactylosporangium sp. McL0621, assembly GCF_049995355.1. Lineage (NCBI taxonomy): Bacteria > Bacillati > Actinomycetota > Actinomycetes > Micromonosporales > Micromonosporaceae > Dactylosporangium > Dactylosporangium sp. McL0621. The sequence continues at coordinate 4,024,997 of NZ_CP188259.1, read as the reverse complement.
ACAGGACGGTGCGACCCGCCCTGGTAGCGCTGTTCGGTATTTCGAACACCATTCGATATATCGGTAGGACGCGACGGTAAAGGACCGCGCCCAGGGGTGTCAATGACGTCGATGGCCGGTTGCCGGCATCGCGCGCCGGACGGGCGGGTCAGCGCGGTGCGCGGTACCCCAGCCGGGTCGACAACGCGGCGGCACCGTCGCGGACCAGCCGCGTCCACTCCGCGTGGGCCGCGGGCGTCCACCGGATGATCGGCGCGGAAACACTCATCGCGGCTACGGTCGCGCCGGTGTGATCGCGGACCGGCGCTCCGACGCAGCGGACCGCGCTGTCGGACTCGCCGTCGTCGAACGCCACGCCCTCGGCGCGGATGCGGTCGAGCTCGACACACAACCGCGCCGGGTCGATGATGCTGTCCGGCGTCATGCCGGGCAGCTCGCCGGGCGGCAGGAGCGCGTCGCGGTCGGCCGGGTCGAGGCTCGCCAGCAGCATCTTGCCGACCGCCGTGCAGTTCGCGGGGAGCCGCCGGCCGACCGCGGACACCATCCGGACGGGGTGCGTGCTGTCGACCTTCACCAGGTAGATCACGTCCGCGCCGTTGAGCACGGCGACGTGCACGGCCTCGTTGCAGGCGGCGGCGACGTCCTTGGCCACGTCCTGCGCCTCCCGGGCCAGGTCCAGCTGGCCGGCGAACGCGGCGCCGAGCTGGAACAACGGCATGCCGAGCCGGAACTGCACCGGCTGGCCGGGCACGGCGATCAGGTAGGACCGCGCGACGAGCGTGACGAGCAGCTCGTGGACGGTGGTCCGGGGCAGGCCGAGCCGCTCGGTGATGTCGCGGGCCGACAGCAGCGGCTGGTCAAGAAAGAGTTCGAGGATGTCGAGGGTGCGGATGACCGCGGGTACCACGCGAGGCATGTCGAGTCCTTTCGAAATACCGAACCGTGTTCGATATTTCGACAGGATAGCGCTGGCGCGGCGCTCCCACCGGCACGGCCACAGCTTGCCCCGGCTGTGCGGCCACGACGACTCTAGACCCCTGCCCGATCCGGTTCGGCGCCGCCCGTCACGATTCCGAATGTCAGATCGTCGTTCCGTCCGTGGGAAAGTAATTGGGGTAAGGGGTTCCCGGGTGTGACCGCGAGCACTACCATGCGAACACCATTCCAATGATCTGATCGATATTCCAGTGAATGGAATATCGAGGGGAAGGCGTCATGCAGTCACGTCGCAGTGCGCAGTGGTACGCGGGAAATGACCGCAACAGCTACATCCACCGGGCCTGGATGCGCCGAGGGCTGCCGGCCGACGCGTTCGACGGACGGCCGCACATCGCGATCGCCAACACCGCCTCCGACCTGACCCCGTGCAACGCCCACCTCGACGAGGTCGCCCGCAGCGTCAGCGATGGCATCTACGAGGCCGGCGGCATCGCGTTGAACCTGCCGGTGGTGTCGCTCGGGGAGACGCAGGTGCGCCCGACGGCGATGCTGTGGCGCAACATGGCCGCGATGGCGACCGAGGAGATGCTGCGGGCCAACCCGATCGACGGCGTGGTCCTGCTCGGCGGGTGCGACAAGACCATCCCGTCCCTGCTGATGGCCGCCGCCTCGGTGGACCTACCCGCCGTCGTGATGCCCGGCGGCCCGATGCTGACCGGGACCTTCCGGGGCGTCCCGCTGGGCTGCGGCACCGGCGTCTGGCAGCTGAGCGAGGAGGTCCGTGCCGGCACCCTGAGCGCCGCCGAGTTCATCCGCTCGGAGTCCTCGATGATCCGCAGCAAGGGTCACTGCAACACCATGGGCACCGCCTCCACCATGGGCCTGCTGGCCGAGGTGCTCGGCATGACCCGGCCCGGCACAGCCGGCATTCCCGCGCCGGACAGCCGCCTGCTGGAGGCCGCCCACGCCACCGGTGTGCTCGTCGTGGACATGATCGAAGCCGGTCGGCGGCCCAGCACCGTGCTGTCCCGGGGCTCGTTCCTCAACGCGATCGTGGCCCTCGCCGCCCTCGGCGGCTCCACCAACGCGGTGGTCCACCTGCTGGCCATCGCCGGCCGGCTCGGTGTCGAGCTCACGCAGGACGACTTCGACCGTACCGGCTCGCACGTGCCGCTGCTGGTGGACCTCCAACCGGCCGGCCGGTTCCTGATGGACGACCTGTACCGGGCGGGTGGTCTGCACGCGGTCCTGAACGAGGTCCGCGACCTGCTCGACCCCGCCGCGCTCACCGTCACCGGGCGGCCGCTGGTGGAGCACCTCGACACCGCGCAGGTCTACGACCGGGAGGTCATCCGGCCGCGGGAACAGCCGCTGCAGCCGGCCGCCGGGATCGCGGTCCTGTACGGCAACCTCGCGCCGGACGGCGCCGTCATCAAGCCCGCCGCCGCATCACCGGAACTGCTTTCGCACCGCGGTCCGGCGGTCGTGTTCGACTCGATCGAGGACCTGCACGCCCGCCTCGACGATCCGGACCTCGGCGTCACCGCCGACTCGGTACTGATCCTGCGGGGCTGCGGCCCGAAGGGCTACCCCGGCATGCCGGAGGTCGCCAACCTGCCGCTGCCGGCCAAGCTGCTCGCCGAGGGCAGCCGGGACATGGTCCGCATCTGCGACGGCCGGATGAGCGGCACCGCGTACGGAACCGTCGTCCTGCACGTCTCGCCGGAGGCCGCCGTCGGCGGGCCGCTGGCCAAGGTCCGCACCGGCGACATGATCGTTCTCGACGTCGCGGGCCGGCGCCTCGACGTCGACATCCCCGACGCCGAGCTCGCCGCCCGAGAGCCCGCCGCCGCCGCCGTGAACGCCTTCGCCCGCCCGCGGCGCGGCTGGGAGCGCCTCTACGTGGACACCGTCGGCCAGGCCAACGTCGGCGCCGACCTCGACTTCCTGCTCGGCTCCAGCGGCGATGCGGTCTCCCGCGAATCCCACTGACGAAGAGCCCCGGTGAGCATCCCCGCGGGGTAGCCGGGTCCCGCCGCCGGGACGGTGCCCCCCGCCCGGGCGGCCGGGCGGGGGGTCCTCGGACCGGTTCAGTTGCCGGCGGAGTTGAAGCCGGCCACCTCCGAGGCGGTCAGGGCGCGGCTGTAGAGCCGCACGCTGTCGATGGCGCCGCTGAGGTACGGGTCGGCGTACTGCGAGCGCCCCAGCCAGTTCTGCGTCGTGTTGCCCAGGCTCGACGGGCTCAGGGTCAGTGACGCGTTGCGGGCGACCTCGGCGCCGTTGACGTACAGGATGCCGAGGTTGCCGCTACGGGTCACCGCCACGTGGGTCCAGGCGCCCGCCGGCAGCGCGGCCGGGGCGTCGATGCGCTGTTCGCCGCCCGCGCCGCCGGTGGTGATGGCGAAGCGGGCCGTGCCGGCGCTGGAGCGCGGGGTCAGGAACATGTTGACGCCGGTGCCGGTGCCGAAGTCGAAGACCCGGGTCCAGCTGGTGAGGGTGTCGATGCGCACCCACAGGGCGATCGAGAACGCGGTGGCGCCGTTGAGGATGCCGGCCGGCAGCGACACGTAGCCGTTGGTGCCGTTGAGGCCGACCGCCGAGCCGGTGCGGCCCGTGGTGTACGTCGTGTTGCTGAGCGTCGCCGTCTTGCCGTTGCCCGTGGCGTCGGTGGCGCTGTTGTCGAAGGGGTAGTAGGCGACGAAGGCGGGCAGCGTCGGACCGCCGCCGGTGACCGACCAGTAGACCGAGTACCGCTGGCCGTGCACCTTGTAGAAGGGCTGGAGGGTGACGCCGTTCGCGGTGTACTGCAGCGGCGTGGACGTGGCCGTGAGCGTGGCGGGGTCGAGGACCGGCAGGGCGGAGAGGTTGTTGGTGCCGAAGAGCCCGCCGAGGACGATCGGGCCGACCTTGACCGCCTGCACGGTGCTGTTGTCGTTGGCGGACTCCCGGGTCAGGGCCATCGGCAGCGTCAGGTCGACGACGTCGCCCGAGGCCCAGGTGCGGGCGATTGTCGCGTAGGTGCCGGGCTGCGGCGCGGCCTGGGCGGTGCCGTTGACCTTCAGCTGGGCGCCGGTGGCCCAGGCCGGGATGCGCACCTTCACCGTGAAGGTGCCCGAGCCCGTGACGGTGAGCTTGGTCGCGCCGGCGTCCGGGAACGTGGTGTCCTGGCGGATGGTGACGCCGCGGGCCGACCAGGTCAGCACCGACGGGATGAACAGGTTGACGTACAGGGTGCTGCCGCCGTCGTGGAAGTAGATGGAGTCGTTGTACTTGGTGTTGCTCTCCATCCCGGTGCCGTGGCAGCACACGAAGCTGTTGTAGTCGTTGCTGTACGTCTTGATGCCGCCCGCCCGCAGCGGCACGTAGTAGCACTGGAACCCGTGCGAGGAGTTCGGGTCCTGGGAGGCGAGGGTCTGGTTGTACACCGCCTTCTCGTAGTAGTCCATGTAGTCGGCGCGGGCCGGGTTGGTGAGGAACAGCTGCCGGGTCAGCTTGAGCATGTTGTACACGTTGCAGCACTCGGCCGTCGTGTCCGACAGCTCGCTGGCGATGCGGTCCGGGGCCTTGAAGTACTCGCCGTTGGAGTTGCCGCCGATCGCGTACGTGTGGTGCCTGGTGACGATGTCCCAGAAGTTCACGGCGATGTCGCGGTAGCGGGTCGTGCCGGTCGCGTGGTACTCGCGGATCGCCCCGATGATCTTCGGGATCTGGGTGTTGGCGTGGTAGTTGTTCAGCGCGTCGGTGTTGCTCGCCAGCGGGTCGAAGATCTCGGCGTGGTCGAACTGCTGGGCGGCGGCGAGGTGGTTGGCGTCGCCGGTGAGCTGGTACAGGTTGGTCAGCACCTCGTTCATGCCGCCGAACTCGGTGTCGAGCATGTTCTGGCGCTGGGTCTGGGTGAGCCGGTCGTTGCGGAACTTGACCCACGACGCCATGCCGGTGAGCACGGTCAGCGCCTGCGCGTTGCCCGCGAGCAGGTGCATGTCGAGCAGCCCGGCCATGATCTTGTGCAGGGTGTAGTACGGCGCCCACACCGACTGCCGCGCCTCGACCCGGTCGATGAAGCTCTCCGGGAAGGCGCTGAGATAGCCGGTGTTGTACCCGGCCGTGGCGGCCCGGGCCTGGCACTGGGCGAGCACGGTGACGAGCTGGTCGCCCTTGGTCTTGAAGGCGGTGTTGCCGGAGCCGGCGTAGGCCTGGGCGAGCGCGCTGAGCAGGTGGCCGGTCGAGTGGCCGCGCAGCTCGGTGGTGGGCGACTCCCAGCCGCCGCAGGCGGTGGCGGACGAGGAGAGCCCGACGTTGAGCCGGAAGGTGTGCAGCATCCGGTCGTTGTCGAGGAACAGCAGGTACGACTGCGTCCGGCCCGCGTTGGCGGTGAACGGGCTGGACAGCAGCTGGACCGAGCTCAAGGGAAACGCGTAGGCCGAGACACCGATGTCTGACCTGGTTGCCGCCAGGGCGATTCCCGGGCGGACCAGCGCGGTGGCGGCCGCGCCGGTCGAGACCGCCAGAATGGTGCGGCGGGTGGGCATGGGGCTCCTCCAGGGTGGGGGTCAGCCGCGCAGCGCCCCCGACATGAAACCGCGGACGTAGCTGCGCTGCAGGATGAGGAACAGCACCAGACAGGGCACCGCCATGAACGTCACGCCGGCCTCCAGTGCGGCGTAGTCGATGGCTCCGAACGTGGCGGTGCGCATGTTCACCACGGCGAGCATCATGGTGAACTTGTCGGTCGAGTTGAGCAGGATCAGCGGGGCGAAGAACTCGCTCCACGAGGTGAGGAAGGCGAAGAGCCCGACGGTGATGAGGCCCGGCTTCACCGCGGGCAGCATGACGCGGACCAGAGCCTGGAAGGTGCCGCAGCCGTCGAGCAGCGCCGCCTCCTCGAGCTCCTTGGGCACCGCCTCGAACGAGTTGCGCATCATGAACACCGAGAACGGCAGCTGGAACATGATGAGCACGAGGCTGAGCCCGATGATCGAGTCCTGCAGGCCGATCCAGCCCAGCAGGACGTACAACGCGATGAGAATCGTCGCGTAGGGCACCATCAGGATGGCGAGCGTGAGCAGGAACAGTGCGTTCTTGCCGGGGAAGTCGAAGCGGCCGAACGCGTAGCCGCCGAGGCCGCTCACGAGCAGCGTGCCGCCGACGGTGAGGGCGCTGACCGCCACCGAGTTGAACACGTGCTGGAAGTGGATGCCGTTGTCGGAGGTGAACAGCCGCGCGTAGTTCTCCAGCCCGAACCCGCTCTTCGTGCGCACGGAGGCGAAGGCGCTCCAGGCGAGCGGGAACAGGAACAGGATGGCCAGGGCGGCGCCGGTGAGCCGTCGCATGTCAGCCCCTTCTGCGCAGCATGCCGAGCTGCACCACGTTGAACACGATCAGGACGAAGAGCAGCACCACCGAGATCGCGGCGGCGGAGCCGAGGTCGAGCTCGATGAACGCCTTGCGGTAGATGACCATCACCAGCGAGGTCGTGCTGTTGTCGGGCCCGCCGCGGGTGAGGATCCAGAACTGGTCGAAGGCGAGCAGGGAGCCGGTGACCATGAGCGTGGTGACGAGCGCGAGGGTGGGGCGCATCAGCGGTACCGTGATCCGCCGGAACGTCTGCCAGCGGGTCGCCCCGTCCAGCTTCGCGGCCTCGTACACGTCGACCGGGATCGACTGCAGCCCGGTGAGCAGGATGAGCATGTTGAAGCCGGCGAAGCGCCACAGCACGAGCCCGACCGCGGAGCCGAGCGCGCTGCTGGGGCTGCCACTGGTCCACGACACGTAGCCGTGCAGCAGCCCCAGTTTCTCGAGGATGTCGTTGACCGGCCCGATCTCATCGCTGAGCAGGCCCAGGAACAGCAGCGAGGCGCTCGCGAAGCCGACCGCGGCCGGGATGAAGAACGCGGTGCGCAGCAGCCCGATGCCGCGGCCGGGGTGCTGCACGAGCAGCGCCAGTCCGAAGGACAGCGCGAAGAGCAGCACCGTGACCACGACGGTGTACTTGAGCGTGAACCAGGCCGCGGTGGCGAGCAGCTCGTCGTCGGCCATGCCGGCGTAGTTCTCCGGCGCGTTGAGCTCCGGGGCGCCGAGCAGCGGCCAGTGGTGCAGCGACATGTACGCCACCAGGCCGAGCGGGACGAGGAAGAACATGCCGACCATGAAGGCGGTGGGCGCGGCGTAGAGCGCGCCCACCCACTGCCGGTTGAGCCGGCGGCGGGGCCGGGCGGCCGGCGGGATGACCGCCGGCCGCTCGTCGACGAGCAGGGTCATGGTGTCTCTTATTTCTTCAGCGAGGCCGTCAGCGCGGTAGCGCCGTCGTCGAGGGACTTCTTCGCGTCGCCGTACAGCGCGCCGCGGAACGCGGTCACCCACGGGCTCTGGGGGTCGTTGTAGGTGGCGTTGAAGTTCTTGGCGTAGGGCGTCCTGCCCTTGCCCATCAGGCTGTTGATCTTCACGACGCGGGGGTCGCTGGACGAGTACTTGTTCGACGCCAGGTCCGTGCGCACCGGCACGCCCTTGCCCTTGGCGATGACCTCCACCTGGGCCTCGTCGCCGAGGGTCCAGGCGAGGAAGTCCCACGCCTCGGTGGCGTGCTTGCTGGTGGCGCCGATGCCGATCGCGTCGCCGCCGACGAACGTCGACTCGCCGCCGGTGAGGCCGCTGATCGGGGCCACGCCGAGCTTGAAGTTCGCCTTCTCCTCGATCAGGCCGAGCCACGCGGCCGGGCCGGGGGCGATGCCGATCTTGCCGCTCTGCAGGGCGCCGAGCCAGGTCGGGCCGGCCTCGTCCTTGGACGCGGGGGCGGCCACGCCCTCGTCGTAGAGCTTGCGGTACAGCGCGAAGACGTCGGACATCTCCTTGCCGTTGATGTTGCTGGTGGTGCCGTCCTCGTTCATGACGTCACCGCCCGCGGCCCACACCGACGGCCACATGGTGAACACGTTGCAGCCGCCGCAGTTGCCGCCGAAGTAGGTGCCGTTGACGTCCCCGCCGAGCTTGTCCACGGCGCGGGCGTCGTCGGCGAACTCCTGCAGGGTCGTCGGCGGCTTCTCCGGGTCGAGCCCGGCCTTGGTGAAGAGGTCCTTGTTGTACAGCATCACCGACATGTCGATGGTGTGCGGCACCGCGTAGACCTTCTTGTTCCAGGTGCCGTTGCGCACGTGCGCGGGGGCGACCTTGTCCTTGAAGGGCAGCGCGTTGAACTTGCCGGTGATGTCGGTCCACAGGCCCTGGGACGCGTACTGTGGCGCGAAGACGACGTCGGAGGCGAAGAGGTCCGGCAGGGCCTTGGCGCCCGCGGCGGAGGCGAGCTTGGCCGGGTACTCCTCGTTCGGGTACGCGGTGACCTGAACCTGGTTCTTGTGGGTGGCGTTGTAGGCGGCCGCGTAGGCCTTGGACTGCGTCTCGGTCGCGGCGCGCGTCCACAGTGTGAGCGATGCCCCACTGTCCGCGTTGGCGGGGGCCTCCGCGGCCTTGTCGTCGCCGCACGCGGCGGCGCCGAGCACTAGCGTCGCAGCGACGATGCTGCCCATCCAGCGTTTCACGCTCGTTCCTTCCCTAGGCAGTTCATTGTTTGTGAGCGTTCTCAAGATGCAAGGGGTGTGGCGGTGGAACTGCGCACGATCAGGCTCGGCGCCGAGCGGAACTGCTCGCCGCCACGGGAGCCTGTCGAGATCTGGTCGACGAGCAGGGCCAGGCTGTGCCGGCCGAGCTCGGCGAAGTCCTGCCGGACGGTGGTCAGCGGCGGCAGGAGGTACGGCGCCTCGGGCACGTCGTCGAAGCCGACGACGCTGACGTCGCGGGGCACGCGGCGCCCGGCCTCGTGCAGGGCCCGCAGCACCCCGATCGCCATCTGGTCGTTGCCGCAGAACACGGCGGTCACCTCGGGCCGCTCGGCGAGGCTGAGTCCGGCGGCGTACCCGGCCGCGGCGCTCCAGTCCCCGGCCAGCGGCGCGGGGGCCGCTCGCCCCGCGTCCTCCAGCGCGGCCCGCCACCCGGCCCGCCGCTCGCGGGCCTCCGGCCAGTTGGCCGGCCCCGCGATGTGGTGCACGGTGCGGTGCCCGAGCTCCAGCAGGTGCCGGGTGGCCAGGGCCGCGCCGGCGGTGTTGTCGATGGCGACCATCGGTACGCCGGCGTCCTCGCCGTCCGTGCCGATGATGCCCAGCCCGACGATCGGCACGTCCAGCGGCTCCTGGCGCAGCGCCGTCCAGGCCGCCGCGACCGGCGCGAGCGTGACGATCCCCTCGACGGCCTGCTCGCGCAGGCGCCGTATGGCGTCGCGGACCTGTGGCACATCGGGCTCCCGGGCGCTGGCGATGCTGACGAAGTAGCCGGCCTCCCGGGCCGCTCGCTCGATGGCGTGAACCATGAACGAGGGCCCGAAGAGGGTCGTGTCGAACGTGACGAGCCCGACGGTCTGGCTCCGGTTGGTGGCCAGGGTCCGGGCCGCGACGTTGGGCTGGTAGTCCAGCGCCCGCATCGCGGCCAGGACCCGGGCCCGGGTCTCCGACCGAACGTTGGGATGGTCGTTGACCACCCGCGAGACGGTCTGGTGGGAGACCCCGGCGAGGTGGGCGACGTCCCGCATCGCCGGTGGTCTCCGCACGGTGTGCATGATCAGCGCCGGACCTTCATCAACCCAGCGCCTTGACCTCGAGCAGCCCCAGGGAGGAGGTGCCCGTCGCGGTCAGCTGGACTCGTAGCCGGGTCGTGGAGACCCCGGTGAAGGTGACGGTGTTGTACGCGTTCTTGGTCAGCGTGTACGAGCTCGCCCCGGGCACGTCGACGTACGCCGAGCCGTCCCAGTACTGCAACTTCCACGCCGAGGGCATGTCGATGCCGCCCTCGTCGTCGAAGAAGTACACCTGCGCCTTGTTCACCGACTGGGCCGAGGCCCACTGCAGCTCGGCCCACTGGGTGCCGGTGTTGGGCCAGGTGCCCCAGCGGGAGCCGTCGTTGGCGGCGCCGATGTTGGAGCTGGCCGGCTCGTCGCCGTTGTTGATCGCCGCGCAGCTCTCCCACGAGGACGTGAAGGAGCAGGACGGCGTGGCCGACAGGGCGAGATTGGTGACCGGTGGCGGCTGGGTGCCGCCGCGGTTGTACATCTTGATCTCGGTGAGCCCGGTCTTGGCCCCGGATGCGTTGGTGGCCAGCACGCGGACCCGCTGGGCGCTGACCGCCGGGAAGGTGACCAGGTTGTAGTTGCCCTTCGGGGTGCCCGGGCTCTTGGCCTGGCTGGGGACGCTGACCCAGGCCGTGCCGTTGTAGTACTGGATGTCGTACGACGACGGCGCCCGGTAGGTCGCCGAGGCCGGGCGGCTGTCCTTGAAGTACAGCCGGACCTCGTTGACGGTGCGGGCCTGGCCGAAGTTGACCTCGTACCAGTCCTGGCTGTTCGGCGAGCCGCCGGCGCCCCAGAAGGGCTCGTTGGTCGGGTAGCCGTCGCTCGCGCCGCCGGTGGACGAGCCCGACCCGGTGTAGGAGGCCGAGACGGTCGCGCCGGTGACGAGGTTGGTCGGCGGGGTGGTGGCGTTGTCGACGCCGGCCTTGGCCATGATGTCGACGACGCGGCTGTCGGTCTGCACGACCTGGGTCGGCGACTGCAGGCTGGTGTACGCCTGGCTGTAGGCGACCGTGCCGGTGGTGGTGACGGTGCCGGTGGCGGGGTCCCAGGTGAACGGCACGAGCGAGTTCACGGTGGCGACCCGGGTGCCGTTGATGAAGATGCTGTAGCCCTGGGGCACGCCCGGGTAGCGGGTCACGCCGTCGGCCGGGTCGTCCCACACGATCGTGAGATCGGCGTTGCGGTACCGCAGGTTGTTGACGGTGAAGTGGTCCCACCCGATGTTGATCGGGGACAGCTCGACCTTCGCGTCGTTGCGCGGCCGCAGCCCCGCGACGTCCTCGATGATCGTCCAGTTGCTGCTGCCCAGGATGTTGTGGTGGATCCACGAGCGGTAGGTGATCGACGAGCCGTTCCAGTTCGCCCAGAACTCGTTGGCGTCGGGGTACGCGACGTTGCCGTTCACGTACTGCGCCCAGGCGTTCCAGTACAGCAGCTTCTTGTACCAGTCGTTGGTGAGGTACGTCGTCGGGTAGTTGCGCAGCGCCGAGCTCAGCAGCCGGAACTGCACTGTCGAGTTGATGGTGGAGAAGTTGTTGCTACCGGTGCCCGAGGCCGCCTTGTCCGCCTGGTCGGCGGTGTAGAACGGGAAGATCGGGTACTGGGCCGGGTCGTCGAACAGCCGCAGCGCCTGCTTGTACTGCGTGGTGTTCGGGATGGCGCCGACCGCGAACGGGTAGTAGATGTTGATCTCTTTCCAGGGGTTGAACGCCCCGTCGGAGGCCATCCGGTTCTCGAACAGGTTGTGGCTGGGGTTCCACAGCACGTTGACGATCGCGGCGCCGATCTGGTCGGCGAGGGCGTTCATCTCGTTCGCCTTGGCCGTGTTGCCGACCGCCGCGTACGCCTGGGCGGCCGCCCGGGCGCCGCTGTACTGGTAGGCCGCCTCGCCGCGGTCCATGTTGCCGGAGCGCCAGTGGAACGACACCGCGTCGGCGTCGTTGCCGGTCAGCGCGCCCCAGTCGTACTCGATGAGCTTGTTGTTGTTGGTGTCGTACGTCGCGAGCTGGCCCTTGACGTCGCCCTCGGCGTACTTGGCGAGGTTCTGGGCGAGCGCCGGCTGGCCGCCGTGGATCTGGTAGCTGCGCCAGGCCGCCTCGGCGATGTACTGGGTGTAGCTGTTGGACCAGTTCTCCGGGTCGCCGGGGTTGTCGACGAACCGGCCGTTCTTGGAGACCTGCCCGACCGAGAGCCAGTCGCCGTACGCGTACAACGGCGTGCGCAGGTACTTCAGGTCGTCGATGTGCATGGGCTGGGTCAGCGCGATGGCGTTGTTGTAGCCGAGCGCGCCCTCGACGGAGGTCGGGAACTGGTACGTCTGCCCCGGGATGTTCGCGTCGAGGTTGTTGAACCGCATGAGCCACCAGCGGTAGAAGTAGTTCTTCGTCAGCGCCGGCTCGGGCGAGTCGAAGAACGGGATGTTGTCCGCCCACCACTTGTTGTACGCGCGCACGTGGGTGGCGAACGCGGTGGCGTTGTCGTAGCCGGCGTAGGCCGTGTACTCGGTGGACGACTCCGGGATCTCGCTGGCGACGAAGCCCATGACGACCTTCGCCGTGGCGGTGGCGCCGGCCGCGATGGTGATCGACCGGTTCAGCCCGCCGGAGGAGGCCGCGAAGCCGTCACCGGAGAGCTTGGTCGTGAGCGTGGTCAGGCTGTTCTTGGTGCCCGTCGAGCCGGTCAGCTCGTTGCCGCTGCCGCTGGTCGCGTACGGCGAGACGGCCCGCAGCGTCAGGGTGGTCGACCCGGTGCCGTTGTTCTTGATCGACAGGTTGGTGACCGCGACGTTGTTGTTCGTGATGAACTTCTGCTGGGTGATGGCGACCGAGCCGCTGGTGAAGACGCTCTTGGCGTAGCTGGGCGCCTGGAAGCGCTGCGCGGTCTGCTCCGTGAACGTGCCCGGGCTGGCGGTGACCGAGTACGCGTTGGCGTCGCTGATGCTCTCCCAGTACGCCACATGTCCGGCGAACCCGAGCACGCCGGGGTTGTAGGTCTTCATGAACAGCGCGCGGCCGCGGGTCATCAGGATGGCCCCGTCGGCGTCGGCGGGGTCGCTGCCGCCGCTGCGGCCGAGGAGGCGGTCGACCCAGAAGTCGGTGCCGCCGCTCTCGGCGTTGTAGATGGTCTGCATCATGTTGCCGGTGGTGTAGCCGACGGGCGCGGCCGGGATCGAGGACGAGCCGGTGAACGTGGGATAGCCGATGGTCTGGGCCGCTGCCGCCGGCGGGGCGGATGTGACGACAACGGCGACGGAGGCGGTCAGGGTGGTCGTCAACGCGAGTGCCAGCCTGGACTTCCAGCGGGGGTGTGGCATCGCGTCACCTCCAATGCGATCGGTGTTACGACGGTGTGGTGGGGAGCCAGACGCGCATGGCGGACGCGCCGCGGCGGGCCCAGCGGTGGTACGGCACGAGCGGCACGACGATCGGCTCCGGGCGCTCGGTCGTCGTGGTCCGGTCGCGGTACGGCCAGGCCAGCTCGACCGGCCGGATGGCGCGTCCCTTCACCGCGCCGTTCTCGGGGGCGACCGACGTGTCGACCTGCAGCTCGTCGAGGTCGACGCCGTCCTCCTGGTCGATCGACTCGGCGCACATGACGACCGGGCCGACCTCGACGGCGGCACACCCGCGCACGGCGTCGACGCGCGGGTCGGGGAACGTCCAGCGGGGCCGCACCGGCAGCTCGAGGCGCAGCTGCTCGCCGGCGGCGAAGACGCGCCGCTCGACGTGCTGCCCGCCGCCGGCCCAGTCGGGCACCCGCAGGGCGATGGTGCGCTCCGCGGCCGGCGCCTCGACGACGGTGACCGTGACGGTGCCGTCCTCGGGGTAGGCCGTCTCGACCTCGAGCCGCAGGCCGGCGGCCTCGACGGTCATCGGGGCGTACTGATGGATCTGCACTCCCTCGTCGTCCTCGGTGACGAAGTAGGTGCCGAGGGAGGCGGTGAGCCGGGCGACGTTGGTCAGGCAGCAGGACACCTCGAACCACGGCGCGCGCTGGCCGCCGCCGAAGCGCAGCTGCTCGTGCTCGGCCGACGGGACCTCGGCGCGGGTGCGCTGGTGCAGGGTGTGCGCGTAGAAGAAGGAGCGGCCGTCGTCGGCCACCGCAGCGGCGATGACGTTGTGCAGCACCCGCTCGACGATGTCGCCGTAGCCGCTGTCGCCGGTGGCCAGCAGCAGCCGGTGGGCGAGCATGACGGTGGCGACGCCGGCGCAGGTCTCGGAGTAGGCCCGGTCGGGCGGCAGGGCGAAGTCGTCGCCGAAGGCCTCGTCGAGGTGGCGTGAGCCCATGCCGCCGGTGATGTAGGTGCGCCGGGCGAGGGTCCGGCCGAACTGGCGGACGACGGCGGCGAGCAGCTCGTCGTCGCCGGTCTCCACGGCCACGTCGACCGCCCCGCAGGCCAGGTAGAGCGCGCGCACCGCGTGGCCGCCGAACACCTCGGCGTCGCGGATCGGGGTGTCGTCCTGGAAGTACCGCCAGCCGAACTCGTGCTCGGGGAGGCTGCGGTGCCCGCGCCGCTCGATGAACTTGGCGGCCATGTCGAGGTACCGGCGCTCGCCGGTGAGCCGGTAGAGCTCGACGAGCCCGGGCTCGACCTCGGGGTGGCCGTCGAAGCCTTCGTCGGCGAACCGCTCGCAGACGTGGTCGGCGACCCGGCAGGCGACCTGCAGCAGCTCCGGGGCGGCGCCGGTGCGCGCGGCGGCGACGGCGGCCTGCAGCAGGTGCCCGGCGCAGTAGAGGTCGTGGCCGAAGTTGGCGTCGCTGTACCGCTCCGGCTGCCCCGGCCGCCCGTAGGCGGTGTGCAGGTAGCCGTCGGCGGCCTGGGCCCCGGCGGCGAGCGCGGTGAGCTCGGCCAGCAGCTCGCGGTGGTCGGTGCCGCCGGGCCGGCCGGTCTCCCAGCTGGCCGCCTCGGCCAGCTTGTACACCTCGGAGTCGGAGAACTCGCGGCCGCGGCGGCGCAGCGAGGCGTCGGGGTCGCGGAAGTTACCCGTCCAGCCGAGGCGGTCCAGCCAGAACTTGCAGTGCTCGATGGTGGCGGTGCCGTTGACCGCCTGGCGCTGTCCCCAGAACCCGCCGGTGAAACGCACCTGGTGCGTACCGACGGGCCGCAGCGCCCCGCGCGCGGGCGCGACAGGTCCCGGATGGGCTGTCACGGCCACCACCTTTCTCAACATGCTCGAAAACCTTTTCGGGAATGGTGGCAGCAGGTTACGGCCCTGTCAACGGTCTATTCCCGGTGGTCCAATATGTGTGACAGTTGTGACGGGTCGCCGCGTTCGCTATGCTCCTCGAAAAGTTTTCGAAAGGATGCGTCTGACGTGGGCAGAAAGCGCGCGCAGGTCACCTTGACCGACGTCGCCAAGCGGGCCGGGGTATCGATCGCGACGGCGTCGAAGGCGCTCAACGCGCGCGGCGAGGTGGCCCCGGCGACCCGCCGGCGGGTACAACAGGCCGCCGAGGAGCTGTCGTTCCAGCCCAACGTGCTGGCACGCGGCCTGATCTCGGGCAACACCCGCACGATCGGGCTGCTCACCGACGAGCTGTCCGCGGCCCGGTTCGCCATCCCGGTGCTGCTCGGCGCCGAGAACGCGCTGGGCAACGAGCAGATGAGCGTGCTGCTGTGCGACGCGCGCGGCGACGCGATCCGCCGCCGGCACTACATCCGCACCCTGCTGGCCCGCCAGGTCGACGGGTTCATCATCCTCGGCGACGCCAACGACGTGCGCCCGTCGCTGACCCGCGACATCCCGGTCCCGGTCGTCTACGCGTACTGCGAGTCCGACGACCCCGCCGACCTCTCCGTCATCGCCGACGACGCCGGCGGCGCCCGCCTGGCCGTCGAGCACCTGGTGTCGCTGGGCCGCAAGCGGATCGCCCACATCACCGGCGACCCCGGCTACCGCGCCGCCCGCGACCGCGCCGCCGCGTTCGCCGAGATCCTGGACGCGGCCGGCCTCGCCCCGGCCGGCGACCCGCTGTTCGGGCAGTGGTCGCAGCGCTGGGGCCGGCACGCGACCGCCCGCCTGCTGGCCGCCCACCCGGACGTCGACGCGATCTTCTGCGGCAACGACCAGATCGCCTCCGGCGCCGCCGAGGCGCTGCGCGAGCTGGGCCGATCCGTCCCCGACGACGTGGCCCTGGTCGGCTACGACAACTGGGAGGTCTTCGCCACCGAGTGCCGCCCGCCGCTGACCACCGTGGACCTCAACCTGGAGCAGCTGGGGGCAACGGCGGTGCAGCACCTGTTCGCGGTCCTGGACGGCGTGCGCCACGAGGGCGTCGTCCGCCAGCCGGGCCGCCTGGTCGTCCGCGAGTCCACGGGCGTCGCCCCGGCACGCTGACGAAAACTTTTCGGTGGCTCAGGCCGCCGGTTTGGTGTCGAGATAGGCCAGCACGGCGAGCACCCGGCGGTGGGTGTCCGGGGACTGGTCGAGGCCGAGCTTGGCGAAGATCTGCGTCGTGTACTTGCTGACCGAGCCCTCGCTGAGGAACAGCCGCCTGCCGATGATCGCGTTGGACAGGCCCTGCGCCATCAGGGCCAGCACGTCCAGCTCCCGCTCGGTCAGCCCGGACGGGGCCCGGCCGGGGGCGAGGAGCTGGGCGATGACGTCGGGGTCGACGGCGGTACCACCGGCCGCGACCCGCCGCAGCGCGTCGACGAACTCGTCGGTGTCGGAGACGCGGTCCTTGAGCAGGTACCCGACCCCGCCGCCGCCGGCGAGCAGCTCGCGCGCGTAGAGCTGCTGGACGTACTGCGACAGGATGAGCACCGGCAGCCCCGGCACCTCGCGGCGGGCGGCGAGCGCGGCCCGCAGCCCCTCGTCGGTGTTCGTCGGCGGCAGGCGCACGTCGACCACGGCGACGTCGGGCCGGTGCTCCAGCAGGGCGGTCAGCAGATCCGGGCCGTTGTCGACGGCGGCGACGACCTCGAACCCGTAGCCGGTCAGCATCCGCTCGATGCCGGTCCTCAGCAGGTAGAGGTCCTCGGCGAGGACAACGCGCACGGCACCTCCAGGGTGGCGGTCGTCGGGCCGCCGGGGGGACTGTCGACGGTGAGCGTACCGTCGAACGGCCGCAGCCGCCGCCGCACGCCCGCCAGGCCCGTGCCGCCGGCCGGGTCGGCGCCGCCGATCCCGTCGTCGGTGACGGCGAGCCGCAGTGTCCCTCCACTGTGGATCAACCGCATTTCGGCGGTACCCGCACGAGCGTGCTTGGCCACATTGGTCAGCAGTTCCGCGGCGGCGAAGTACACCGCGGACTCCAGCGGCGGGGCGGGCCGGCCCGGCAGGTCGGCGTCCACCGTCACGGCGAGCGGATGCTCCAGCGCGAGCAGCCGCAGCGCGTCGACGAGCCCGCGCTCGGTCAGCACCGGCGGGCGGATGCCGTGCACGAGGTCGCGCAGCTGCCGTACCGCGTCCCCGGCCGTGGCCCGTGCCTCCCGCAGCAGCTCGTCGGCGCCGTCGGGGTCGGCGCGCAGCGCCCGCTGGGCCAGGCTCAGCGTGAGCTGGATGGCCACGAGCCGGGCCTGGGCGCCGTCGTGCAGGTCGCGCTCGATGCGCTCGAGCTCGGTGGCCTGGGCGTCGAGGGCCTCGGCGCGGGTGTCGGTGAGCTGCCGG
Source organism: Dactylosporangium sp. McL0621 (assembly GCF_049995355.1). NCBI lineage: Bacteria > Bacillati > Actinomycetota > Actinomycetes > Micromonosporales > Micromonosporaceae > Dactylosporangium > Dactylosporangium sp. McL0621. The sequence goes on along the minus strand of NZ_CP188259.1, from coordinate 4,007,834 downwards.
ACGCGCTCGTTGAGCCGCGCGCTGCCGGTCGGGGCGAGCAGCGCCCGCGTCCACCGGCCGTGGTTGCGTGGGCCGGTCAGCCACAGCAGCGTGCCCACGACCGGGTCGGCCGCCAGCCACACCAGGTCCCGCCAGGTCGCCGGGTCGCGGGCGACCCAGTTGAACCACAGCGAGACGACGGCGACGGGGCGGTTGCGGTGGTAGTCGTACCCGGTCCAGAACCAGCCCTGCTCGGTGCGCTCGATCGCCGGCCGCGGCGGGTAGGGCCGCTCGATGCCGAGGCCGAGCCGGCGGTGCAGCGCCCGGCTCACGTCGGCGAGGCGCCGCGAGCCGGCCACGAGCAGCACCAGCGCGGGGAACGAGAGCGCGCCGTAGAGGTGCGTGAAGGCCAGCGGCGGCACGGCAAGGAGCGCCACCGCGGGCACCTTGAGGGCCAGCAGGGCCAGGCTCACCGCACCGCGCCGCACGCCACCACCTTAGGATGCGGCGCGGGCGATCCACACCGTGCGGGCCGCGCGGATCGTGAGGTCGTCGCGGCGCAGCACGGACTGCGGGCCGTCGGCGAGCAGCTCGTCCAGGGCCGCGAGGTCGTCCGCGGTGAGCAGGTCGGCCAGGCCCTCGCGGGTGCGCAGCAGGGACGCGTGCGCGTAGCGGCCCGCGGCCTCCGGCAGCGGCGCCTCCATCGTCACGCCGAAACGCCGCTCGGCCTCGACCTTCAGGCCCGCCCCGGCCAGGACCGCGGCCCAGTCGGCGCCCATGTACGGCATGTCCTGCTCGCGCCGCCGGGCCATCGCCGTGTGGCAGCGCTCCTCCACGCCGCCGGCCGCGCCCTCGGGCAGGAACCGCGGGAAGGCGTCGAGCTCGGCCAGGGCGAGCCGGCCCTCGGGGGCCAGCGCGGCGCGGATGTCGCGCAGCACGCGCGCCGGGTCGGCCATGTGGTGCATCGAGTTGGCCGCCCAGATGAGGTCGAGCCCGTCGAGGTCGGCGGGCCAGCCGGCGTCGAGGTCGGCCCGCAGCGTGCGGACCCGCTCGCCGAGGCCCCGCGCGGCGGCGTTGGCGGCGAGCCGCTGCAGCATGGCGTCGTCGCTGTCGACGGCGGTGACGGTGGCCGCGCCGAACCGGGCGAGCAGCTGCAGGGTGCCCGCCCCGGTCCCGGCGCCGAGGTCGGCGATCGTGCGGGTCGGGCCTTGCGACGCCACCCACGCCACGATCCCGGCGTGGTAGTCGTGCAGCACCGCCGCGTCGAGCTCGAGCAGCTCGGCGAGGCCGTCGTGGGAACCGTGGCCGGCGTGGGCGTGGTGATCGTGATGGTGACCGTGCGTGGACATGGACCGAATGTAGCCGGACCTTGCGCGTATCGCATAGCATCTTGCGTATGAAGCAAGACGAAGGCGACGGCGGGGACCTCGACGCGCTGGTCCGCAAGCGCATCCGCGGGCTGCGCGCGGCGCTCGGCATGTCCCTCGACGACCTGGCCGCGGCGTGCTTCATCAGCCCGTCGACGCTCAGCCGCATCGAGACCGGCCACCGCCGCATCAGCCTCGACCAGCTCACCGCGATCGCCCGGGCGCTCGGCACGAGCCTCGACCAGCTCGTCGAGTCCGCCGACGCCGACGTGGTGATCCGCCCCCGCCACGAGCCGCAGCGAGGCGTCACCACGTGGACGCTGCGGCACGAGGCCGGCCCGGGCGGCACGACCGTGGCCAAGATGCGCATCGACCGGCCGCTGCCCGGCCCCGACCAGCTCAAGGCCCACCCCGGCTTCGAGTGGTTCACGGTGCTGTCGGGCACCATCGCGCTGCGCCTCGGCGAGCGCCTGATCCTCGTCGAGACCGGCGAGGCCGCCGAGTTCTCCACGATGGTCCCGCACGCGTTCGGCTCGCACGAGGGCCCGGCCGAGATCCTGGGCATCTTCGACCACGACGGCCGCCGCACCCACCTGCGCAAGCTGCCCTAGGGGCTGTGTCGAAGTGGATGGCCGGGCTGCGGCGGACTCAGACGTCGGCGGGAACCGTAGCGGTCACACCCCGATACAACCCCGGTATCGGGGCGCGCCCGGCGCGGCCCCAGCCGACGCCTGAGCCTCGCCTCGCTCCGACCCCCACTTCGACACAGCCCCTAGATCGCGTCCCAGGGGATGCTCGCCTCGGCGTCGGCGACCAGGCGCATCAGCACGGTGTCGACGCCGAAGGTCACGTCGTCGACCGCGGCGACCGAGGCCACGCCGATGGAGTTGGCGACGAAGGCGCCCCGGAACGCGCCGACGTCCGCGAGCCCGACCCGGGCGTCCTTCGACGGCAGGCGCGGCTTGAGCAGCTGCATCGCGATCCCGGGCAGGTGCGGCGCGTCCGGCCACGTCACGACGGTACCGTCGAAAAATCCGATGTTCGCGATCGCCGCCTCGCACACCGCGCCGGTCGGGTCGACCAGCAGGGCGTCGTCGAAGCCCTCGGCCTCGGCGCGGCGGCCCCAGTAGCCCTGCCCGAAGCCGCCGACGTGCTTGAGGTGCGCCGCGGGCCGCACATAGGGCGCCGAGCGCAGCCGCAGCGGCTCCGCGGGCGGCCGGTTCGGCGGCCGCACGAAGACCATTGTCGTGAGTTCTTCGCGGCGGTACACGTTGATGCGCACGGAAGCGTCGGGCACCCCGCGCACGGCGTGGGCGAGCAGCTCCCGCACCCGGCCGGTGTCCAGGTCCGTGCCGAACAGCTCGCGCGTCGCCCCGGCCAGGCGCGCCAGGTGCAGGTCCAGCCCGCGGACCCGGCCGCCACGCACCTGCATCGCGGTGAAGTGGCCGTAGTTGGACAGCAGCGGCTGGTACAGATCCGCGACGGTCGGCTCGCGCCCGTCGACCTCCACCCTGATCGGTTCCACGCTCGCCAACCATAGTCCGTCAGAGGTCCAGCGCGGCGACGACGCTCGTCCGCTCGTGCTGGTAGATGACCGAGCTGCGGAAGCCCACGATCTCGCGCCGCTTGCTGAACTTGTCCATGAGGAACGCGTGGAGGGCGTCGACGCTCGGCACCGCCACGTGCACGAGGAAGTCGTCGCCGCCGGTGAGCACGAAGTACGACAGCACCTCCGGCAGCGTGCCCAGGTAGGCCTTGAACGCCTCGATGACCTGGCGGCTCAGCGGCCGGATCTGCACGTGCAGCAGGGCCTGCACGTGCCGGTTGAGCGCCGGCAGGCTGATCTCGGCGTGGAAGCTGGTGATGACGCCGCGCTCGCGCAGGCCCCGCACCCGCTCCAGGCACGTCGACGGGGCGATCCCCACCGCGGCGGCGAGGTCCCGGTTGGTCTGGCGCGCATCGCGCTGCAACTCCTCGACGATCGCCGCATCAAGTTCGTCCACGACCGGGATTTTACGCGGCTTGCCGAACGATGTTCGGATATTCGCCGCCGGTACCGGCGCAAGTCCTAACGTCGGCCCATGGAACACGAACGCATTGTGATTCGCCGGGGCCCGCGCAGCGGCCGGCCGATCATCGTGGCGGTCCACTCGACCGCGCTCGGCCCGGCGCTCGGGGGCTGCCGGCTCAAGGAGTACGACACCTGGGAGCACGGCCTCGCCGACGCCCTGCGGCTCTCGGCCGCGATGACGGCGAAGTGCGCGGTCGCGGGCCTGGACCACGGCGGCGGCAAGACGGTCGTCGCACTCCCCCGCGGCGCCGGCTTCAACAGAACCGCGGTGCTGCACGACGTCGGCGACGTGATCGAGGAGCTCGGCGGCGCCTACGCCACCGGCCCCGACGTCGGCACCGGCCCCGACGACATGGCCGTCATCGGCGCCCGGACCCGGCACGTGTTCTGCCGCCCGGACGCGAGCGGCGACTCCTCCCCCGCGACCGCCACCGGCGTCATGGCCGCCCTGCGGGTGCTCGGCGGGGACCGGTTCGCGGTGATCGGCCTCGGCCACGTCGGCGCCGACGTGGCCGGTCGCCTGCTCGCGGCCGGGCACCGCGTGCTCGTCACCGACGTCGACGAGCGCAAGCGGCACCTGTTCCCGGCCGCCGGGTGGGTGGCGCCCGGCGAGATCCTCGACGCCGAGGTGGACGTGCTCGTCCCGGCCGCACTCGGCGGGCTGCTGACCCCGGCGGCGGTGGCCCGGCTGCGCTGCCGGGCGGTCGCGGGGCCGGCCAACAACCAGCTCGACGCGCCCTCGACCGCCGACCTGCTGCACGCCCGCGGGATCGTCTGGGCCCCCGACCACGTCGTCAGCGCGGGCGGCGTGGTGTACGCGACCGAGGTGGAGCTGCACGGCGCGACCCCGGACGCGGCGACCGCACGGGTCGAGAAGATCGGCGAAACGCTGCGGTCGATTTTGAACCGTGCGGCGGCCGAGGGCACGACCCCGCTACGGGCGGCCGAGAACCTCGCCCGTTCGCGGTTCACGGGCTCAGGTTGAGGTTCTGGAACGTCGCGGTGCCGTTGAAGGCGTTCACGCCCAGATACCCCGACGCGTACGTGCCGTCGGAGGCGTCGATCACCTTGGTGCCGTTGAGGTACACGGCGATGCCCGGGCCGCGCGCGACCACCTTGAGGTGGTACGTGCGGCCCTCCAGGATCGGGGTCGCGAACACGGCGATGTCCTGCCCCGGGCGCCACAGCTTCACAAGGCCGCCGGTGTCCACGTTGGCCGTGTAGTGCTGGGTGCCGTCGGCGCTCGCGCGGAACGTCAGCGCGGCCGCCACCCCGTTGACGACCCGCACGTCGCCCTCGTACGTGAGGTCGGCCGCCGTGGTGGCGCTCAGGGCGAACGCGTCCGTGCCCGAGTTGCCCCGCAGGCCCGCGCCCGGGACGGTCCACGACCCGCCGGCCGGGTGCCACGGGCCGGCCAGGTTGGTGCGCAGGCCGGTCCCGTTCAGGGTCGGGTTGGCCAGGATCGCGGTGCCGTGGAAGACGTTCAGGCCCAGGCGCCCCGAGGTGTACGCGGTGTCGGTGGCGTCGATGACCGGGTTGGCGCCGTGGTCCAGGTAGACGCGGATCCGCGACCCGGCCGCCACGACCTTGAGGTGGTAGTAGCGGCCCGCGACGATCGGGGTCGCGGCGACGGCGATCTCCTTGCCCGGTCGCCACAGCTTCACCACGCCGCCGGTATCCACGTTGGCCGTGTAGTGCTGGGTGCCGTCGGCGCTGGCGCGGAACGTCAGCGCGGCCGCGGTACCGCTGACGACCTTCACGTCGCCCTCGTAGGTGAAGTCGCCGGCGGTGGTGTTGCTGAGGTAGAACGCGTCGCCGGTCGCGGTGGCCTGCTTGCCGCCGGCGGTGTCGGTCCACGCTCCGCCGACGGCGCTCCAGGGGCCGGCGAGGTTGCCGTCCAGTGTGGACTCCCCGGTGCCCCAGGCCCTGCCCAGGCGGTAGAACTGCAGTGACACGAGGTTCACGGCGCCGCCCTCGGCGTACGCCTGGATGCCCTGGCTCGTGCCGGCCGAGTTGAAGTTGACGTTGTCGCTCACCGAGAGCCGGCCGTCGTTGCCGAACACCTCCAGCTGCCCGCGGTCGACGAGCACGCGCATCCTGACGCGACCGTTGACGGGGGCCAGCGGGCGGCCGTACAGCGTCGCCGCCGCCCGGTCGTAGCCCACGGCCCGGTCGTAGGTGCCGTCGGCGCGGGTGTGCAGCCGCAGGCCGAACGAGCTCGCGGTCGCGCCGGCGACGTCGAACTCGGCGGTGACCTCGTAGGTGTCGGCGGTCGCGACGGCGAGCGGGCCGCCCGGGCTCACCGACCGGTTGGAATAGGCCTGGCCACCTGACCTCAGTGTCGAAATCTCGCGGATCGGGGTGCGGGTGAGGCGTACACCTTCGGGAAAGGTCTTGAGCGCCAGCTCCGCCGGGAACGTCTGGTCGCCGGTCCAGGTGCTGCCGTGGTTGCCGGGCTGCCAGCTCATCTGCACGACCCGGCCGTCGGGGACGCCGGTGAAGGTCTGCCCGGCGTAGAAGGTGCCGTCGGCGGTGTTCGTGCCGAGGTCCATGCGTTGCGGGGCGGACCAGTCGGGGCGGAACGTGGTGCCGTCGAAGGCGCCGATGACGTACTCCCCCGAGGCGTCCGCCAGCACCCACTTCACGGTGCCGGTGCCGTCGACCGCGAGCGGGAACATGTCCGGGCACTCGAAGAACCAGCCGGCGGCGAAGCGGCTCGCGTACGTCCAGTCGAGCAGGTTGGGCGACGTGTAGAACGTGGCGCCGTTGCCCCCGCCGTCGTTCCACACGACCATCACCCAGCGGTTCGAGGCGGCGTGCCAGAACACGTGCGGGTCGCGGCTCGTCCCGCTCGGCACGGCGACCTTGCGGCCGCGGTCGAAGGTCTGGAAGGTCCGGGCGCCGTCGGTGGAGTAGTGCACGGTGACGCCGTTGGTGCCGGAGAACACCAGGATCGGGTCGTCGTCGCCGGACTTGAGCCCGGTGACGTTTGCGGTGTCGACCACGCCGTTGCCGGACCACAGGTCGCCGGGGTGCACGCCGGGCTCCAGGGCGATCGGGCGCTGGGTCCAGTGGACCATGTCGGTGCTCGTGGCGTGGCCCCAGTGCATGGTGTCCCAGGCCAGGCCGTGCGGGTTGTGCTGGAAGAACAGGTGGTAGGTCCCGCGGTAGTAGACCATGCCGTTCGGGTCGTTCATCCAGCCCGCGCGCGGGCTGAAGTGGAACTGGCCGCGGTACGGCTCGTCGTAGGCGGTGGCCGGATAGGGAAACTCGGGATAGTCGGCAACGGTGCCGGCGGAGGCGGTCCCCGGCGGCAGCGCGACGAGCGCGGCGGCGGCGAGCAGCAGCGCGGACAGCAGGCGTCTCATTTCCCGGGTCCCCTTCCTGACAACGTTGTCAAAACCGCACCCGCGATACCCCGGCCATAAGCCGTGCGCGGGTACGTCAACGTTGTCAGTGTTCGCCTTACCGTGACGTTCGTCAATATGTCGCATCGGAGGACGGTCCCGGGACTGCGCTGCGTAACTTTCACGGCCCGGTCCGGACGGTCCGGAAGCGCTTCGACTGCGATTCCGGTTGTCAGGCATCGATGGATCTCCGATGTCCCGGGACCGGCTCCCGCGGGCCGTGATCGACGTTTCGACGGTCGACAATCCGTGACAGCATTCGCAGCCACGTGGAGCCCTCACATGGGGAGACGGGCGTTCTGGCGAAAGCTGATCTTCCGAGGGCTCCACGGCCGCCACCGGCCGGAGATCTCCGGAATGGGTTTGCAGCGTAAGTTTCAGGCCCGTTACCAGGCACTTACGAGGTAGACGGCGCCTCGGCGGTCGATCGCCTTGACGCGGTCCCGGGACGGTACGGACGGTTACCCCACCTCGATTCTGACCCGTCAATGTTAGGAGAGTCGATGAGGCGCAAGATCGCCCTCATATCGGCAGCCGCCCTCGTGGCGACCGCCGGCGCCGTCGTGGTCGCCAATCAGGCGTCCGCGGCCGCCGGGTGTTCGGCCAAGTACGCGATCGTCAGCTCGTGGCCGGGCGGGTTCCAGGCCCAGGTCGACGTCACCAACCTCGGTGACTCGGTCTCCAGCTGGAACGTCGGCTGGGACTTCGGCAACAGCTCGCAGACGATCACCCAGATCTGGAACGCCAACAAGACCCAGTCGGGCGTGCACGTCAACGCCACGAACGTGAGCTACAACGGCAACGTCGCCACCAACGGCGTGATCTCGTTCGGCTTCACCGGCGCCTGGAGCGGCAGCAACCCGGCCGGCACCAACTTCACCCTCAACGGCACCGCCTGCACGGGCAGCACCACCGGTGGCTCGTCCTCGCAGTCGCCGTCGGCCTCGACCTCGCCGTCGAACCCGACAAACGGCACCCCGAGCGTGACGCTCACCAGCCCGACCAGCGGCTCGACGTTCACCGCGCCGGCCACGATCGGCCTGGCCGCCAGCGCCAGCGTCACCGGCAGCACCATCAGCAAGGTCGACTTCTACAACGGCTCGACCCTGCTGGGCACCGACACCAGCTCGCCGTACACGTTCAGCTGGACCAACGTCGCGGCCGGCAACTACACCCTGACCGCCAAGGCGACCGCCGCCAACGGCAACACCGCCACCACGGCGGGCGCGGCCGTCAGCGTCACCACCGGCGGCGGCAACACCGGCACCCACCTCGACAACGCGTTCGTGGGCGCCAAGTGGTACGTGAACCCCGACTGGTCGGCCAAGGCCGCCGCCGAGCCCGGCGGCAGCCGCGTGTCCAACCAGCCGACCGGTGTCTGGCTCGACTCGATCGCCGCCATCACCGCGCCGTCCGGTTCCGGGTACACCACCAGCCTGAGCAAGCACCTCGACAACGCCCTGGCTCAGGGCGCGACGCTGGCGCAGTTCGTGATCTACGACCTGCCCGGCCGTGACTGCGCGGCGCTGGCCTCCAACGGCGAGCTCGGCCCGACCGAGATCGACCGCTACAAGACGGAGTACATCGACCCGATCGCCGCCATCGAGGCGAACCCCAAGTACGCCGGGATTCGCATCGTCAACACGATCGAGATCGACTCGCTGCCGAACCTCGTGACCAACGCGGACGGCCAGGCGGGCGCGACCGCGGCCTGCGCGACGATGAAGGCCAACGGCAACTACGTGACCGGCATCCAGTACGCGCTGGGCAAGCTGCACGCCGCCGGCACCAACGTCTACAACTACATCGACGCCGCGCACCACGGCTGGATCGGCTGGGACAGCAACTTCGCCCCGTCCGCCCAGCTGTTCGCCAGCACCGCGAAGGGCGCCACCGGTGGCGTTGCCACCGTTGACGGCTTCATCACCAACACGGCGAACTACTCGGCCCTCTCCGAGCCGTGGGTGCAGCCCACGACCACGGTCGGCGGCCAGAACATCCGGCAGTCGAAGTGGGTGGACTGGAACCAGTACACCGATGAGCTCACGTTCGCCCAGGCGTTCCGTACCGCGCTGGTCGGCCAGGGCTTCAACTCCAGCATCGGCATGCTGATCGACACCAGCCGCAACGGCTGGGGCGGCTCGGCCCGGCCCACCGCGGCGAGCACGTCGACGGACATCAACACCTACGTCGACGCGTCCCGCATCGACCGGCGCATCCACGCCGGCAACTGGTGCAACCAGAGCGGCGCCGGCCTCGGCGAGCGCCCGCGGGCCACTCCGGCCGCCGGCATCGACGCGTACGTGTGGGTCAAGCCTCCGGGCGAGTCCGACGGCTCCAGCTCGCTGGTTCCGACCGGCCCGAACAACCCGGGTGGCAAGGGCTTCGACCGCATGTGCGACCCGACCTACACCGGTAACGGCCGCAACGGCAACAGCCTGAGCGGCGCGCTGCCCAACGCCCCGGTCTCCGGTGCCTGGTTCTCCGCGCAGTTCCAGCAGCTGATGCAGAACGCCTACCCGGCGCTCTGAGCGGCCCGCACCAACCTGTACCACCGCACCAAGGAGGGCCCCCGGTCGCCGGGGGCCCTCCGCCCGTCTCCGGCCCCGAACGGCATCACCGGACCGGCACCCGGCGCCGCCGAACGAGTGATCAGGTCACCCTCCCGATCGTGGATGGCGGCGGTGGCGACCTGGCGTCATCATGGGGGCACCCACCAGCATGGGCCTGATCGAGCGCCGCAGCAGCGACGCGGTCGGGGTGCAGCGACAGCTTCCTGGGGCTGCAGATGGCCGCCCGCCCGGACGTGTTCCAGCACCGCTTCCGCACGCTCGTGGACAAGTCGGCCCCGATCGCCGGGCCGGTCGCGCTGACCGTCTCACCCCACGACCGGGCGCTGTCCACCTCGCCCTGGGCGCGCACTCGGACATCTGGTATCCCGAGACCGTCCACCTGCTGCTTTCGCTGGCCGCGCTCAGCCGCTGACCTACCTTCCACGTTTCAGAACGCGCCCATGCGGTACAGAGGGAGCCGTGAACCAATTCGTGGTGGTGGCCAACCGGCTGCCGGTGGACGCGGGCCCCGGCGGGCTGGTCAGCGCCCTCCAGCCCATCGCCCGCAGCTCCGGCGGGGCCTGGGTGGGCTGGACCGGCAACCCCGACGAGCGGCCCGAGCCGTTCGAGCACGAGGGCGTGCACATCCAGCCGGTCGAGCTCACCGGCGAGGACGTCGACCACTACTACGAGGGGCAGTCCAACTCGACGATCTGGCCGCTGTTCCACGACGCCGTCGAGCCGCCGGTGCACCGGCGGGCGTGGCGGGTGGCGTACGAGGCGGTCAACCGGCGCTTCGCCGAGGCGACCGCGTCCGTCGCCGCCGAGGGGGCGACGGTCTGGGTGCACGACTACCAGCTGCTGCTCGTGCCCGGGATGCTGCGCCGGGCCCGGCCCGACCTGCGCATCGGGTTCTTCCTGCACATCCCGTTCCCGCCGGTCGAGCTGTTCATGCAGCTGCCGCGGCGCACCGAGTTCGTGCGCGGGCTGCTCGGCGCCGACCTGGTCGGCTTCCAGCAGCCGCTGGCCGCGCAGAACTTCATGCGCCTCACCACGCAGCTGCTCGGCCTGCACCCCCAGGGTGAGCGGGTGGCGTACGAGGGGCGCACGGTCACCGCCCGGGCGTTCCCGATCTCGATCGACGTGGCCGAGATCGAGGGGCTCGCCGCCGATCCCGAGGTCCAGCGGGACGCCGCCCAGCTGCGCAAGGACCTCGGCGGCGACCGCCGGCTGCTGCTGCTCGGCGTCGACCGCCTCGACTACACCAAGGGCATCGACCAGCGCATCGAGGCCTACGGCGAGTTGCTCGCCGACGGCACCATCAGCAACGACGAGGCCGTCCTGGTGCAGGTCGCCACCCCGAGCCGGATGCGGGTCGCGCAGTACCAGCAGCTGCGCGAGCGGGTCGAGCGCGAGGTGGGCCGGATCAACGGCGAGTTCGGCGACGTCGGCCGGGTGCCGCTGCACTACCTGTTCCAGTCGCGGACCCGGGCCGAGCTCGTCGCCCTGTATCTCGCCGCCGACATCATGCTCGTCACCCCGCTGCGCGACGGGATGAACCTGGTGGCCAAGGAGTACGTGGCCGCGCGGCGGGACGAGGGCGGCGCGCTCGTGCTCAGCGAGTTCACCGGCGCCGCGAGTGAGCTCGACGACGCCTTCCTCGTCAACCCGTACGACGTCGACGACCTCAAGCGCGGCATCGTCGCGGCGATCGCGACCGGCCCGGAGGAGCTGACCGCCCGGATGCGCCGGATGCGCGAGCGCGTGCGCGCGCACGACGTGGATCGCTGGGCCCGGGACTTCCTCGACGTGCTCGGCTGAGGGAACCGCTGCGCGCCCGGCCCCGTCCTAGGGGCATGCGTAGCGCCGCGGTCCTCGTCGTTGCCCTCGCGATGCTCGCCGGGTGCGCCCGTCCGCCGGGCGCCTCGGTGGCGGCGCCGCCGACCGGCGCGCCCGAGATCCACCCCGCGTGGACGTCGTGCGACCAGGCGGCCGGCCCGGGCTGGGCCGACTTCGCGGCGCCGCTCGGCTTCCCGCGCCTGCCCGCCGACTTCGCGCCCACCGCGGTCGTGGTGTGCGCGACCGGCCCGCAGCCGCGCGCCGACGGGGGCGAGGACATGGTGCGGCTGGAGAAGCACGGAAGCGATGTCGAGGCGCTCACCCGGGCGCTGCGCCTGCCGGACCTGCCCCGCACCGCCGGGGCGTGCACCGCCGACATTGTCGGCGTCGTGTGGTTCGCCGTGTTCGACGCGGCCGGGCGGTGGCTGCGGCCGGGCGTCGCCGGGGACGCGTGCGCCAAGCCGCGGATCGAGGTCCGGGATGCGCTAGAGCATCTGGCGTTGACGACAGTGCATACGACGGTGCTCGGGGAGACGAAGTCCTCGGCCGCGGCGAGCAGCGGGTGCGAGCAGCGCTGGGCCGACATGGTCGGCGCGGTCACCGCGATGCCGGGCGACGCGCCCGCCGACCGCCCGGCCGGCGCGCCGCCGGGCCCGATGCGCCTGTGCCTGTACCGTGTGCCGCCGTCCGAGCAGGGCAGCGGCAAGCCGGGCGGCGACTTCGAGCGCGGTGGCCCCCTGCCCGACCAGCGCTGGACGGCGTTGCGCGCCGAACTGCTCGCGGCCGGCGATGCGCCGGGGCCGTGCACCGCCCACGCGAGCCGGTTCGCCCTGTTCCGGGCGCCCGACGGGCGGGGCGGCGAGGTGTACGCCGAGCTCGACGGCTGCCACCGCCTGCTCTTCGACACCCCGTCCGGCAGCGCGCTGCGCCAGGGCACCGCCGAGCTCGCCGCGCACATCGACCAGGCCCTGTGAGCCGGGCCGGGGAGGACCCCGGCCCGGCCTCGGGTCAGGCGACGATGTGCAGCGCCGGGTCGAGGGCGAGCGCGGCCAGCTTCTCGTCGTCGAACGGCAGCGCGGTAAGCGACGGGGCGGAGTTGCCGGGCAGGAAGTTGCCGGACTTGGACTGCGCGACGAACACGACCGTGCCGTCCGGGTACTGGTACGCCGACCAGTTGGCGATCCGGTCGTCCTGCTCGCCGCCGGTCGCCACCGCGACGCTCCTGCCCCCGCTCGACACGATCCTGCAGCTGGCCGCCGCGGACCAGAACTTGAGGTCGCACGGGGTCGCGCCGGTGCGCAGGCCCGGCTCGTACACCTCCACGATCAGCTGCCCGGCCGCGTCACCCTTGCGGATCTCGGTGGCGACGAGGTAGCTCCACGCGTCCTTCCCGCCGACCTTGTCCTCGAACTGGGCCTGGACGAGGTTGGTCTCGGCGCTCGCGACCGCCGTGTACCCGGCGGGCAGCAGCTCCGACACGTGCTTCGCCAGCGCCACCGCGGCGTCGGCCTTCTTGCCGGCGCGGGCCGTGCGGTCGCTCTGCGGCGAGCCGTCGGGGCCAGTCGGCCACACCGGCTTGGTCTCGCTGCCGGTCGCGCCGCCCGGCACCCCGGGTGCCACGGTGGGCGTGCCGCTGCCGGGGGGCGCGGCCACGCTCGGCGTGCCGGGGCCGGCCGCCTGCTGGGCGCCCGAGCCGGTGGTCGCCACCACCAGCCCGAGGGCCGTGAAGGCCGCGAGCAGACCCGCCCCGGCGGCCCCGGTGGCGAGCATCCGCAGGCGCGCCGCGCGGCGGCCGGCCTGCAGAGCGCCACCCGGCGACATGCTCGGCGGCACGTTGCTGTGGTCGAGGGCATCGCGCAGCGAGGCCCGGAAGTCCTGTTCGTCCATGATGTTCGCGCTCTTCCTCAGTCGGTGGTGAACGTCGGGCTCAGCTGGGCACGCAGGGTCTGCAGTCCCCGCGCGGCCTGGCTCTTCACCGTGCCCGCCGAGCATCCGAGCAGCTCGGCGGTCTCGTCGACGGAGAGGTCCTCCCAGTACCGCAGCACCAGCACGGCGCGCTGCCGTGGCGGTACCGAGGTCAGGGCCGCGAGGACCGCGACCCGCTCCTCGGGCCCGGTGTCCACGACGGCCGGCTCCGGCGGCGTGTCGCTCGTGCGCACGCGCCGCCACCAGCCGAGCCGCCGCTCGTCGAGGTACGTCCGCACCAGCGTGCGGCGCACGTACCCGTCGAGCACCTCGTGCCGCGAGACCCGGTGCCAGGCGAGGTACAGCTTCGTGAACGCCGCCTGGGTGAGGTCCTCGGCCCGGTGCCAGTCCCCGCACAGCAGGAACGCCGTGCCGCGCATCGCGTCCGAACGCGCGGCGAAGTACTCGGCGAACGCTGTGTCCCGATCCGTCATGCGCTACTCACGACCGCGGACCCCCGCCAGGTTGCATGCTCCCGGAAAAAATCTCCGCCCGACAGGATGACCAGCTGCCGGGTGGCGCGGGTCATCGCCACGTACCGGTCGACCGCGCCCTGCACACCTTCGCTCACGAGCACCACCAGGTCGAACTCGAGGCCCTTGGCCAGCTGCGGGGTCAGCGACCGCACCCGCCCGGTCGCCGGGAACGACGGGTCGCCGATGACGCACGCGACGCCCTCCGCGTGCTCGGCCAGCCACGTGTCCACGATGGTGCGCAGGTCGGCCGTGGGGCCGTGCACCACCGGGGCGCCGTGGCGGATCGACGTGGGCACGTTCGCGTCGGGCAGGGCGGCCCGGATGACCGGCTCGGCCTCGGCCATGATCTCGGCCGGCGTGCGGTAGTTGACGGTCAGCGCGGCCAGCTCGATCTGGTCCAGGCCGACCCGCTCGAGCCGCTCCCGCCACGACTCGGCGAACCCGTGCCGCGCCTGGGCGCGGTCGCCGACGATGGTGAAGCTGCGCGACGGGCAGCGCAGCAGCAGCATCTGCCACTCGGCGTCGGTCAGCTCCTGCGCCTCGTCGACCACGATGTGCGCGAACGGGCCGGCCAGCGCGTCCGGCTCCACCCGCGTCAGCGCCGCGGTGTCGACGAGGGCGTCGTGGAAGTCTTCGACGCGCAGCATCGAGACCAGCCCGGCACCGTACTCGTCGTCGGCGACGGCCGCGATGTCGTCCACGACCCGGTGCATCCGCTCGCGCTCGGCGGCGGCCTCGGCGACCTGGCGGTGCCGGCGCCGCACCGCCTCCGGGTCGCCCAGGCGCTGCCGGGCCGCGTCGAGCAGCGGCAGGTCCGGCACCGTCCACGCCGACGGGTCCGATCGCTGCAGCCGGTGTACCTCCTCGCCGCTCAGCCACGGCGCGCACTTGCGCAGATACGCCGGTACCGTGAACAGGTCCCCCACCAGGTCGGACGCCTCGAGCAGGGGCCACGCGCGGCCGAACGCCGCCGCCAGCTCCCGGTTGCGCCGCAGTTCCCGCGGGTCGACGTCGTGCCGGTCGGCCAGGATCTCCACCAGCTCCGCCCAGACCGGGTCGCGCGCCTCGTTGTGCGCGACGCCGGGCTCGGCCGCCGCGAACGCCTCGGCCCAGACCTCGGGGGTGAGGCGCAGGTCGGCGTCCTCGGCCGGCACGAGCGTCGTCGTCGTGGGCGGCCGCTCGTAGAAGCGCACCGCTGCCTCGATCGCCGCCACCATCCGGGCCGAGGACTTGAGCCGGGCCACCTCCGGGTCCGGCTCGGCCGCGGCCGCGGCGCCCTCGGCGACCAGGTCGCGCAGCGTGCACGTCCGCACGCCCTCCTCGCCGAGGCTCGGCAGCACGTCGGAGACGTAGGCGAGGTACGGCTGGTGCGGCCCGACGAAGAGCACACCGCCGCGGCGGTGGCCCAGCCGCGGGTCGGAGTGGAGAAGGTACGCGGTGCGGTGCAGCGCGACGACGGTCTTGCCCGTGCCCGGCCCGCCGTCGACGACGAGCGCCCCGGCCGAGCCGGCCCGGATGATGGCGTCCTGGTCGGCCTGGATGGTGCCGAGCACGTCGCGCATGCGGGCCGACCGGTCGCCGGCGAGGCTGGCGATGAACGCCGACTGGTCGTCGAGGGCGGCGTGGCCCTCGAAGCCGTCCTCGGTGAACACCTCGTCCCAGTAGTCGGTGATCCGGCCGCGGGTCCAGCGGTAGCGGCGGCGACTGGCCAGGCCACTCGGGTTGGCGTGGGTCGCGCGGAAGAACGGCTCCGCGGCCGGGGAGCGCCAGTCGAGCAGCAGCCGGCGCCCGTCGGCGCCGGTGAGGCCGAGACGCCCGACGTACACCGCCTCGGACCCGTCCGCGCCGACCATCCGGCCCAGGCACAGGTCGAGGCGGTAGCGGCGCAGCGTGCGCAGGCGGGCGGTGAGGCGGTACACCTCCTGGTCGCGGTCCATGGCCGCCTGCCCGATCCCGGCGGGCGCCCGGCGCTCCGCGTCGAGGCGCGCGGACAGCTCGGCGGTCACCTGCTCCAGGCGCGCCGCAATGGCCGCGAAATGTTTTTCGTCCCCGGCGATGAGGCCCGGGTCGGCTTTCGCAAGGTTTTCGGAAAGGTCGAAAACACCGGCGGTCACTGATGGCATGTGCGCGGTCCCCCCACGAATTGGTGCAAGGCCGACGATTCTGCGCCGCCACCGGGGTCTTGCCGCAAGCCCCCACCTGCGGTATACGTTGAGAGTGGAGGAGCGCAGGGCGCTCCTCTTTTGCATGCGCTCGCTGTTCCACGCGAAGGCACGGGTTGGAACGCCCTCAGGGGCGCCGCGTCGTGCTTCGTCGACGGCCGTGTGCGACCTGGTGCTCACCGTCACGGGCAGCACGCCGCCCTGGACGTGACCGGCCTCCGGGTAGCGGGCGCGTCACGCCCGCCAGCCGACGCTCTGGGCCCAGTCGTCGGCGCGGCGGACGATGTCCCAGACGAACGCCCCCTTCGCGGCCACGTAGCCCGCCCGGTCGTCGCGGAACCGTTGCGCGCACGCGCGCTTGACCGCCGCGTACTCGCCCGCGGCGTCCGGGTGCACGCGCAGGAAGTCGCGGAAGAGCAGCGGGAACTGCTGCGAGAAGCTGCCCGCCTCCCGGACGTGGATGTGCGTGCGGCGACGGCCGGGCGGCTCGCGGAAGTACCGCTTGGTGCGCTCGGGATTGTCGGCGCGGTAGCGGTACCCGAGAAGCTCGATCGGCTCCCGGAACGGGTCGACGGGCTCGAGCGCGACCACCGAGACCTGCACGTCGATCACGGGCTTGGCGGCGAGCCCGGGCACCGCGGTGGACCCGATGTGGTCGATCCGCACCGCCGCGCCGCCGAGCGCTTGCCGCAGCGCCGCCCCGATCTGCGCGAACTCGTCCGCCCACTCGGCGCGGTACTCGACGATCTCGATCGGCTCCCCCACGCCCGCCATGATCCCACTCGGTTGGGGATTGCATTCCGTCATTGACTGCCGAAAGGTGAGGCGTTCACCGTCTTCGACTAGGGGCTGTATCGAAGTGGGGGTCGGAGCGAGGCGAGGCTCAGGCGTCGGCTGGGGCCGCGCCGGGCGCGCCCCGATACCGGGGTTGTATCGGGGTGTGACCGGCGTGGTTCCAGCCGGCGTCTGAGTCCGCCGCAGCCCGGCCATCCACTTCGATACAGCCCCTAGGAGTGGCGCCGGCGCGATGAGCGAGACGCACCAGGAGATCACTGCCTCCGACCGTGCCCGCCACGCGGAGGCCCCGCCGGCCCCGCACATCACCGAGGACCGCATCGCCATGACCAGGGCGATGGGCGGGTCCGTGCCGGCGCAGCGGAAGAAGCCCAAGAAGGGCAGGAAGAAGTAGCGCTCGCCGGCACGGCCTCCGGGTCGGCGGCTGTGTTAAACTGCAAACGTCGTTCGCAGTTTGGCTCGGGAGGAGAGCGGCATGGCTCGGGAGGAGAGAGGCATGGAGCAGCGGATTGCGGCGCCCGACGGGGCGGACATCGTCGTGCACAGCGTCGGCAGCGGGCCCGGCATCGTCGTGGTGCACGGGGGCGGGGTCACCATCGGGATCTACCGGCGGCTCGCGAACCAGCTCGCCGACCGGTTCGCCGTGCACCTCTACAACCGGCGCGGGCGCGAGGACGCCGGGCCCCGCCGCGAGCCCTATACGTTCGAACAGGACATCGACGACCTCGGGGCCGTGCTCGCGCACACCGGCGCCCGCAACGTCATCGGGCACAGCTCCGGCGGGTTCATCGCGCTCCAGGCGGCGCTCCGGCTGCCGATCGAGCGGCTCGCGCTGTACGACGCCGCCGTCGGGGTCGAGGGGATCTTCCCGGGCGGGTGGCTCGACGACGCTCGGGCGGCGGCCGCGGCCGGGGACATCCCGCGCGCGATGGCGCTCACCAGCGCCGGGATCAACACCCACTCCGCGGCCGCCCGGCTGCCGCTCGCGGTGCAGATCGCGATGTGCCGGGTGTTCCTGCGCACGCCGATCGGGCGGATGATGGGCGGGCTCCTCGCCTCGACGCTCGACGAGTCGCACCAGATCCGGCTCGCCGAGGGGCCCGCCGAGCTCTGGGCCGGCGTCCGGGCCCGGGTGCTGCTCGCGTACGGGTCCGCCGGGCCGCAGTACTACGCGCCGCTCAACGCGGCCCTCGGCGCGGCGATCCCGGACGCGCGCGTGCTGCCCATCCCCCGCAGCGGGCACGACGGGCTCAACCGGGCGCCCGGCCGGGTCGTCGAGCCGATCGCCGCCTTCTTCGGCGAAGGCGCCAGTGACGTCAGTGGAGCCAGTGACGTCAGTGGAGTCAGTGGAGTCAGTGGATCCACGGAAGATCCGGAGGCATCTCGTACGTCACGCTGACGTCGAAGCCGCCGTCCCCCTGCACGGTGAAGGTCAGCCCGAACCGGGACGGGCTGCCCTCGGCCATCATCACGGCGCGCAGCGCGAGGAGGGTGTCGCTGAGCTCCTCGGTCCACGGGTCGGCGAACGCCACCCAGCCGCTGCTGTCCAGGGGGCCCGTCGCGGAGTGGAACTCCATGCGTGTGCCGGTGTAGTGGTCGTCGACCTCGGCGAGCAGTACCGCCCGCACGGCATCGGGCGGGGTCACCTTGCGCACGATGCCGACAATGGTGTCCATACAGGACTCGGCATCGACCATGGTCACAGCATACGGGCCATCGTCGCAGGCCGGCGCGGCGGTCAGCCCGCGAGGGCCGGGTTCGCCGCCAGCAGCGGGCGGCCGTCGGCGAGCACCGTGCGGGCGGCCAGGGCGTGGACCAGGGCCCGTCCGCCGCTCACCGAGCCCTCCTCGTCGTTGCCGACCGCGGCCGGGGGCAGCCGCAGGACGACGAGGCGCCCGCCGCCGGTGTCGGTGGCGTCGACGTCGAGCCCGCCCACGTCGACCCGGGCGGCGGAGTCGCGGAGCCAGGTGGCGAGGGAGAACACCGGCAGGCCCCGCCGCCACCGGTTCCAGTCCTGGCGCACGTGCACGATGTCGATCCACGCGTAGTCGGCCTCCCACACCCGGCCGAGCTCGGCGACGAGCGCGGCCAGCTCGGGCAGCCGCTCCTCCAGCGCCGGGTTCATCAGCGGCTTGGTGCCCACCTGCAGCTCCGCGCGCGTGCCGGGCCGGCCCGAGCCGGCGTCGCGCCACGTCACCCACAGGCGTCCACGGCCGAGCCCGAGCGCCTCGACGCCGGTGTTGCCGCCCGCCTCGAGCTCCTGCCGCAGGGCTTCGGCGGTGTCGTCATCCGCGTCGGTACCGATGGGAAGCCGATCGCCGCCGGGGCTCATCCGCACGGTGTCGGCCTCACCCGGGAACGCGGCGGACAGCGCGCGCATGGTCGTGATCAGGCGGCCGGACCCCTCGGCCGCCGTGAGTAAGCGGGACGGCCCGTCGGTCCAGATCTCCCAGCGGTACATTGCGCCCTCCGAAGGTCCTCGTGCCCAGTCGTCGCACGGCGGTGCGTCACCAGCGCCTCCGAACGGCCCGTGCCCCATACCCAGCGCGCCGCAGTCGCACGCGCCGGTGCCGTGCCGCGTTCGGCCGACAAATGTGCACGTACCGAACGCATCGTTCGAACCCGTACGAGAAGCCCGTTGTGGACATGCCGAAATGCACCGCTCGTTCCGGTACGACGCGTTCGCCCCCCGGCGTCGTTCGTTCCCGTACGATTCGGCAACTTACACGCATCCCCGACGGTCCCGTCGACCGCCTCGTGTCTGCACTCGACACGGGCGTGATGCTATCGGAACCGGCCCTCTCCCCGTCGTCCCGATTACGGACCGTAGTGAGCCAGCGCCGCCAGGACCACCTTGGCGTGCGCCTTCAGGACCGGGTCGCCCAGTGCCGCCGTCGCGCGGCCGAGCGGCGTCACGCCGGTGTGGTCGGGGACGTCCGCGCGGGCGCCGTGCCCGATGAGCCACCGGATCTGCTCGAGATGACTGTCCAAGGTGGACGGTGGGGCGGTCAGGGCCCGGTGCACGGTGTCGTCCAGGGCCGTCTGGCCGTTGATCGCCGGACGCTCGTTCAGCGCCGCCGCGAAGGCGAGCGGCGGCATGTGCGCGGCGATCGCGCGCAGGCACGCGAAGTGGTTCAGCACCGCGGCGCGGATGACCGCGTCCACGGCCATCGGGTGGCGCTCCGGCCGGCTCGGCCGTCGTGGTGCTCGTGAGCCGGATCCGGAAGGGGCGGCCGTCGGAGGTGTTCAGCTCGATGGTGCGGCCGCTCTCGTCGTAGCTGATGACGTAGCCGGCGATGAGATCCGAGAAGGTGAAGTCGATGGCGTTGGGCACTGCGCCTCCTAGTGGGACAGCAACACGGCGATGCTCCGGCCGTGCACGGTGTACGCCGGGCCCGGCACCGCGGGCTCCGCGCCCTCGTCGCGCAGGTCGTCGCCGGCGGGCAGGGCGGTGTCGATGGCGCGCACCCAGCGGCGGCCGTCGGCGGGGATCTGGAAGTCCAGCGGCTCCCAGTACATGTTCATCATCAGATGCAGGTCGGGGCCGCCCGCGCGGCCGCGGACGGTGCACGCGAGCGCCCGCGACTGCGGGTCGGACCAGTTGGGCGCGCCGAGCTCGGTGCCGTGCCAGGCCACCTCGTCCGGCGTGTAGAACTCGTTGGCGCGCAGCGTGGCGTGGCCCGCCCGGAAGGCGATGAGGCCGCGCCAGTAGCGCAGCAGGCCGGCGTGCATCCCGGCCAGGTGCCAGTTGACCCAGCCGATCGGGTTGTCCTGGCTGTACGCGTTGTTGTTGCCCTGCTGCGTGCGGGCGAACTCGTCGCCCCCGAGCAGCATCGGCACCCCGCGGGCGAGCATGAGCAAGGTCGCCAGGTTCTTCATCTGCTGTTCACGCAGCGCCAGCACGCCCGCGTCGTCGGTCGGGCCCTCCACGCCGCAGTTCCAGCTCATGTTGTCGTCGCTGCCGTCGCGGTTGCCCTCGCCGTTGGCCTCGTTGTGCTTGTGGTCGTACGAGACCAGGTCGGCCAGCGTGAAGCCGTCGTGGCAGGTGACGAAGTTGACAGAGTTGCCCGGGGCGTGGCCGCGCCCCTGGTACAGCGAGGCGCTCCCGCCGAGCCGGTCGGCGACCTCGCCGACGAGGCCCGCGTCGCCGCGCACGAACCGGCGCATGGTGTCGCGGAAGCGGCCGTTCCATTCGGCCCAGCGGTAGCCCGGGTAGCGCCCGACCTCATAGGCGCCGGCCGCGTCCCACGCCTCCGCGATGATCTTCGTGTCGGCGAGCGTCTCGGACAGCTCGATCTGCCACACCACCGAGGGTTCGTCGAGCACGGCGCCGCCGGCCCCGCGGGTGAGCACCGCGGCCTCGTCGAAGCGGAACCCGTCGACGTGCATGTCGCGCACCCAGAACTCGAGGCAGTCCTTGATGAGCTTGGTGACGATGGGGTGGTTGGCCATCAGCGTGTTGCCGCAGCCGGAGTAGTCGTCGTAGTACCGCGGGTCGGCCGGGTCGAGGTGGTAGTAGTTCGCGTTGTCCAGCCCGGCGAAGCTGAACAGGGGCCCGAGTTGGTTGCCCTCGTCGGTGTGGTTGAACACCACGTAGAGGATCACCTCGATGCCGGCGGCGTGCAGGGCCCGCACCATGTCCCGGAACTCGTCGAGGTGCTCGCCGCCCCACGGGTTGCGGCAGTACCGCGCGTGCGGCGCGAAGAACGCGGCGGTGCTGTACCCCCAGAAGTTCCCCCCGCCGTCGTCGAAGTCCGCGACGGGCATCAGCTCCACGGCGGTCACGCCGAGCCGGCGCAGGTGCGGGATCTTCTCCGCCACGCCGGCGAAGGTGCCCGGGTGGGCCACCGCGGCGCTGGGCGAGCGCGTGAAGCCCCCGACGTGCAGCTCGTAGATCACCTGATCGGCGAGCGGGCGGTTCAGGGGGCGGTCGCCGCGCCAGTCGTACGCGTCCACGTCGACGACCACGCCCCGCAGCGACGTCGCGGCGTTGTCGCCCGGCCGGCAGGCGGCGTCGCGGTCCCAGCGGGCGCGGGAGACGCCCTTGGCGTACGGGTCGATGAGCACCTTCTCCGGGTCGAAGCGGTGGCCCGCGCCGTCCGGGCCGGTCACGCGGTACCCGTAGAAGGCCCCCGGCCGCAGCCCGCGCACGTAGCCGTGCCAGGTCGCGAAGCTGCGGTTGGCCTGCGGGTCGAACCGGAACGTGCGGCTCGGGGCCACCGCGTCGCACGAGTCGAACAGGAGCAGTTCGACCCCCGTGGCGTGCTCCGAGAAGAGTGCGAAGTTCACGCCCCGGCGTCGCATCGCGCCCCGAACGGATGGGCCCGTCCCAGTTCGAGCGTGAGGGTGTCCTGGTCCAGGGCCTGGGTGGTCATGGCGCCGACCGTAGCAAGACGATCACCGTCCGTGATCGGATCGCGCGTTCTGGGTCGGCCGCACCCGGCGCCCACTACCGTATGAGCGCGCGGAGTTGTGGCTCGTGCGGGACGTCCCGGCCTGGCTGGTCGGGCTCGTGCTCATCGCCGGGCTGCCCGGCCTGACCCTCGCGTTCGACACCCTCGTGCACCGGCGCCTGTCGCACCGGCGGCTCAAGCGCCACAACGAGGTCACCGGCGTCATCGTGGCCACCGTCGGCGTCGCCTACGCGATAGTCATCGGCCTGTGCGTGGTGTCGCTGTGGGACGGCTACAAGGACGCCCAGGACACCGTCCGCGACGAGGCGGTCGCGCTGACCCCGCTCGTGCCGGGCAGCGTGGTCTTCGGCGCCGACCTGCAGCGGCAGATCCGGGCCGAGATCGTGCGCTACGAGCAGGACGTCATCGACGGCTGGCCCGCGCACCTCAACACCGACCCGGACCCGCGCCGCATCGCCGACCTCGACCGCATCACCGGGATCGTGGGGGCGCTGCAGCCGGCGACGGAGGCGCAGAAGGCGTACGTCACCGAGGCGATGCGCACCATCGGCCGCGCCGAGTCGCTGCGCCAGGCCGCGAAGTCCGAGGCCGACGACCGTCAGATGTCGCCGGTGATGTGGATCGGCGTGCTCACCGCCACGCTGGCGCTCCTGGCGCTGTGCCCGCTGTTCGGCCTCGACGACACCGCGGTGCGCCGGACGCTGCTCGCGCTCGCCTCGGCCGTCATCGCCACCAACCTGTTCCTGGTGGTCGAGATGAACTTCCCGTACTACGGCGCGTTCTCGGTGGGCACCGACGCCTACCGGGCGGTGGTCGCCGCGCTGTCCTGAGCGTGGCGGTGCAGGTTGCGCATCGCCAGGATCGACGAGCGCACCTC
Organism: Dactylosporangium sp. McL0621; assembly: GCF_049995355.1. Classification (NCBI taxonomy): domain Bacteria; kingdom Bacillati; phylum Actinomycetota; class Actinomycetes; order Micromonosporales; family Micromonosporaceae; genus Dactylosporangium; species Dactylosporangium sp. McL0621. The sequence goes on along the minus strand of NZ_CP188259.1, from coordinate 3,984,930 downwards.
CTGCAGCAGCTCGGTCGTGCTCAGCGGCCGGCCCCAGTCCGCCGTCGCGGCGTCGTCGAAGCCGATGGTCTCGATGCCGCAGCCGTACCGCGAGCCGAGCAGCCGGATCGCGTCGCAGTGCTGATGGCGCACGTAGGGCGCGTTGGTCACCAGCAGCACGCGATCGGTCCTCGCCGGCGTCCGTACGATCTCGGCCCAGCCGGTGAGCGTGTCGGCGGTGTTGGCACGCAGCGGCGGCCGGGTCGACGGCGCGGCGAGCACGTGGATGTCGCCGTCCCACTCGCGGTGCCACTCGTTCACGGTCCGGGCCTCGCCCAGGTGCAGGAACCTGCGGAACGCCGCGGCCATCATGTCGGCCTCGGTGTCGACCGGCCCGAGCCCGAGCCGCGCGCCCTCGCGGAACTCGCGGTCGTCGCGCCACCGCTGGCTGCCCAGCCCGGTGAGGGTGGTCGTGACGAGCCCGTCCGCGAGCAGGCGGGCGGTGTAGTCGGTGCGGCCGAGCGCGACCCGGATGCCGCCGCCGAGCACGAGCACGTGGTCGTAGCGCCGGTGCGCGGGCGCGGGCGGCCCGCCCATCCCGAGCGCGTGCATGAGGTCGCGGATCCGCCGGTCCCGGTCCGGTTCGAAGTCGATCCGCTCGGTGTCGAAGCGCTCCTTGACGCCGCCGCGGTAGTCCCAGACCGCGCAGAACCCGGCCAGCGCGTCCAGGTCGGCGCTCGGCGTCCCCCCGAACTCGGCGACCAGCTCGGCCAGCGCCGGCGCGGCGGCCCACGCCTCGACGGACGCGGCCACCTCCCGCGGGTCTTGGCCGCCGGGCTCACAGGGCGGCAGGACGAAGGGCTCCATGGTCCCCGCAGCCTACACAGCACGGCTATTGTGGCCCACGTGCCGGACGAACTCGCGTGGACCGGGCACGGCGACCCGGCCGGACCGCCGGTGGTGTTCCTGCACGGCACCCCGGGCTCCGCGGACGACCACCCGCCCGCGTCCGGCACGCGCCTGATCCGCGTCGAGCGGCCCGGGTACCGCGGCTCGGCCCCGGCCCGGCGCCCGACCCTGCTCGGCGTCGCCGACGGCATCGCCGTGCTGATGGACTCGCTGGGCATCGAGCGCTTCGGCGTGCTCGGCTTCTCCGGCGGCGCCCCCTACGCGGCGGCCTGCGGCGCCCGCTTCCCGCACCGCCTCACGGGCGTGGTGACGGCGAGCTTCACCGGCCCCGACCGCGAGCTGCACACCGTGCACGGCGCGGAACGCCGGCAGGCCTGGACGCTGCGGCACGTGCCCGGCCACGGCCGCCGGTTCGTGACCCGCGCCGCCGCCGGCTTCGGCCCGGACGCGGCCGGCGTGGCCGGCGACTGGCTCGCCACCGACATCCGCCCGTGGGGCTTCCGCCTGCGCGAGGTCGCCTGCCGCACGCTGATCTGGGCCGGCGCCGACGACCCGGGCCGGGCCGTCCCGGACGCCCCGCTGATCGCCGCGCGCCTGCCCGCCGCCGAGGTCGACATCGCCGCCGCCGGCCACACGCCGGGGGCCGCGCACTGGGCGTCGATGCTGGCCTGGCTGAGCAGCGGACCAACGTTTTCTTAACGGGCGGCGGATAGCGTCCGGCCGGCCGGTGCGCCCGGGGGGTCCCGCCCGGGCGCGCCGCCGCGGCCCGTGCGGGCTACCGGCCGAGGCCGGCGTCGCGGGCGCGGACGATGGCCTCGGCCCGGTCGGCGACGCGCAGCTTGGCGAAGATGCTCGACACGTTGTTGCGCACCGTCTTCTCGCTCAGCGCGAGCCGCTGCGCGATGGCCGGGTTGGACAGGCCGCCGGCGATCAGCTCCAGGATGTCGTGCTCCCGCGCCGACAGGGCCGGGAAGGCCGGAGCCGCCGAGCGCTGGCCGCCCTGGAAGAACGCCGCCATCCGGGCCGCCACGGCCGCGCCGAAGATGACCTCGCCGGCCGCCACGGCGGTGACCGCGCGCAGGATCTGCTCCTCGTCGGCGCCCTTGAGGATGTACCCGCGCGCGCCGGCCCGCATCGCGGCGAAGACGGACGTGTCGTCTTCCAGCATGGTGAGCATGAGCACCGCGGTCTGCGGCCGCGCGGCCAGGATCCGGCGGGTGGCGTCGATGCCGCTGACCTCGGGCATGCGGATGTCCATGAGCACCACGTCCGGCTCGGCCGCGGCGCACACCTCGACCGCCTGCCGCCCGTCGGCCGCCTCGCCCGCGTAGGTCAGGCCCGGGCTCTCCTCGACGAGGGTCCGCAGCCCGTTGCGGAACACGGGATGGTCGTCGGCGACCACGACACGGATGCTCATGAGGGCTCCAGCGGCAGACAGGCCCGCACGACCGTGCCGTGCGGGCCGGCGGCGGCGACGGTGCAGTCGCCGCCGAGCTCGGCGGCTCGTTCGCGCATCGAGGCGATGCCCACCCCGGCGCGGTACCCGTCCGGCAGGCCCACGCCCTCGTCGGCCACCTCCACGGTCAGCGCGCCGTCCAGGGTGATGCGCACGCTCGCCCGCCCGGCGCCGGCGTGCCGGGCGACGTTTGTCATCGCCTCCAGCGCGATGCGGTACGCCGCCACCTCGACCGCGGCCGGCAGCGCGAGCGCGTCCGGCGGCCCCGACACGTCGAAGTCCCCGAGGCCCAGACCCTGCTCGCGCAGCGCGCCGACCAGGCCGAGCTCGTCGAGCGCGGGGGGCCGCAGCCCGTACACCAGCCGCCGCACGTCGCCCACGGCCAGCTGCACCTGCTCGGTCAGCGCGTCGAGCCGGTCGGCCACCGCGGCCGGGTCGGTGGCGATGTCGCGCCGGGCCCGCCGCAGCCCCAGCACGACGCCGGCCAGTCCCGGGCCGAGACCGTCGTGCAGGTCGCGGCGGATGCGGCGGCGCTCCTCCTCCGTCGCGCTCACCAGGCGCTCCCGCGAGCGGCGCAGGTCCCGGGTCAGCGAGACGGCGTGCCCGGCCGCGGCGACCTGCCCCGCGAGGCCGGCCAGCAGCCGCGCCTCGGCCGGTGTGAAGGGCTGGTCCGGCTCGCGGCGTCCCGCGCGCAGCACCCCGATCGTCTCGCCCGCGAACGTCAGCGGGTACTCGTCGCACACCGTCGGCGTGCCGCTGTCCACCCGCGCCGGGCCGAGGTCGATCGCCACGTACGGCAGCCGCAGCGCCTCGCGGACCGTCCGCGCCACCCCGGGCAGCACCTCGTCGGCGGCGGCCGCGTCCTCGAGCCGGTGGCCGAGCCGGACCAGCGCCGCGTACGGGTCGTCGCGGTCGCCGTAGCTGATCCGGTTGGCCAGCCGCTGCAGCGCCTCCCGCAGCGGCAGCGCGGCGAGCAGCGTCGCCACCGCCGCGACCGGCCCGCTGAGCACCGGCGCGCCGAGCGCCCGCGCCCCGGCGGCCACGGCCAGGTAGACGGCGAGCACGGCCAGGCTGAGCCCCGTGTACACCAGCGCGCGGTTGACGACCTTGCGCACGTCGTACAACCCGTAGCGCCGGATCGCCAGCCAGGCCGTGATCGCCAGCACCAGCAGCCCGGACAGCTCGGCCCCGAGCGCGTTGTTGCTGTCGCCGGTCGCCACGACCGCCACGCCGCAGGCCCACCAGGAGGCCGCGATCAGCCAGGCCGCCGGGGTCAGCAGGCGCAGCGCCGGCGTGCGCGGCCGCCGTTGTACCGCCCACGCGTTCAGGGTCGCCAGCGGCGGGACGAGCGCGATGCTCGCGCCCAGCGCGTCGGCGACGGCACCGGCCGGGCCGGGCAGCGCGGTCGGGTTGGCCCGCTGCGGGTGGTCGAGCAGGTGCGGCGCGAACAGCTCGTTGACCAGCTGAGCGGCCAGCACCGCCAGGGCCAGCCAGAGCACCGGCCGCCAGCGTCGCGACGGCAGCCGCCCGTCGGGGAACAGCAGCAGGCCCAGCACCGGTACCAGGGTCAGGGCCGGGGTCCAGGGCCAGCCGTCGAGCCAGCCGGCCAGCGGGGTGTACCGGGCGTGCGAGTACACGAAGGCGCCGGCGGCCAGCGGCACGCTCACCCCGCAGGCGAGCAGGGTCCAGCCGACCGGGTTGCCGGGCTCGCCGCGCACCACCGCCGCCCCGACCAGGGGCACCGACAGGAACAGCAGCACCAGCGCGGCCAGTCCCAGCCCGGCCGGGTCGCGCCGGTAGCCCACGGCGAGCACCGTCGCCAGCACCGTCAGCGCGGCGGCGACGGCGACGGCGGTGCGGGCCACGGCGGCGGCGTTCGGTCGCGTCATCTTCCTTCGATTCTCGCGGCGCCGGCGGTGGCCCGGCTCAGCCGACCGGCTCGGGCACCCGGTCCGACCCGGCGGGCCGCCCGCCCCGGACCAGGTGCTCGCCGCACGCGCTCAGCCGATCGCCCCGACCGGCTCGGCCGCCCGGCTCTCCCCGGACCAGGTGCTCGCCGCACGCGCTCAGCCGATCGCCCCGACCGGCTCGGCCGCCCGGCTCTCCCCGGACCAGGTGCTCGCCGCACGCGCTCAGCCGATCGCCCCGACCGGCTCGGCCGCCCGGCTCTCCCCGGACCAGGTGCTCGCCGCACGCGCTCAGCCGATCGCCCCGACCGGCTCGGGCACCCGGTCCGACCCGGCGGGCCGCCCGCCCTGGACCAGCCGCACGGCGCACGCGGCGAAGCCGGCCAGCAGCAGGACGAACCCGGCCGCCGCGACGACCCGGACCCCGGCCGCCTGGCCGCCCATCTCGGCCAGCGGCCAGACGGACAGCGCGACCCCGGCCCAGGCCGGCACCGCCCGGGACCGGATCAGCGCGATGCCGAGCAGGATGAAGCCGACCACGTGCCCGACCAGGTAGAGCGCCACGAGCCCGGTCAGCACGCCGCTTGTCGCGTACCCCTCGACCAGCGCGACGGCCCCGGCCCGGTCGGCCTGCCCGGCCGCGACCTGGACCACGATGTCCTGGCCCAGCAGGTATCCGGCCCCGAGCGCGGTGCCGAACGTCAGCGCGGTGCCGGCCGTGGCCAGGCGCGACCGGCCGGCGACCAACCCGGCGTACAGGACCGCGGGCAGGACGAGCAGGATCGGCAGGTCGAGCACGACGGCGAGGCGCATCGCCCCGGTGTGCGCGGCCGCGGCGGCCACCTGCTCGGCGGCGGAGTCGCCCGGCCCGACCGGGCTGACCAGGAACTGGATGAGCTGGCCGAGCGGGGCCAGCAGCAGGCAGGCGACGCCCGCGCCGCGGTGCCAGAGGGAAGTACGCATCGTCTCGCTCCCTGCGATCGCCCGCCCGGTCGGCGGGGTCGCAGGCAGCGTCCCGCCGCGGGACGTCCCGGAGGTAGTGACGGCTGTCCCGCGGCGCCGGGAAACTCGAGCGGCGGTCGATCCGGCAGCGCACCGCAAACGCCGCCGGCGACTCGAGCGGCGGTCAGGCCGGCAGCGTGTAGCGTTCGCCGCCGCTGGCGAGCGGACGGTCAGCCCCGCAGTGCGCGGCAAACGCTGCCGTTCGCAAGCGGACGGTCAGCGCCGCAGTGCGCGGCAATGCTCGCCGTCGGCAAGCGGACGGTCAGCCCGGCAGCGCGCTGCGTTCGCCGCCGTTGGCCAGCACGACGGTACCGTTGACATAGCTGCTTCGATCTTCGACCAGGAACAGCACGACGTCGGCGATCTCGTCGGGCTCGCCGATCCGGCCGCGGATGTTCGCCCCGGCGAGCATGCCCGGGTGCGCGGCGATCAGCGGCTCCGAGCCCTCCGTGCGGACCGGCCCCGGCGAGACGCCGTTGACGCGGACGCCCGCGGCGCCGAACTCCGTCGCCCAGGAGCGGGTGAGCAGCTCCATCGCGGCCTTCGAGGCGCCGTACGCGGTGCCCACGGGCGCGGCGGACGTCGCCGCGGTCGAGGTCACGTTGACGATCGCGCCGCGGCCGCGCTTGGCCATGCCCGGGGCGAGCGCACCCACCAGGAGGTACGGGGCGCGGGTGTTGACGGCGAGGTGGCGGTCGAAGTCGGCCGCCGTCGTGTCGGGCGTGCCGAGGGACGTGTACATGCCGGCGTTGTTCACCAGGATGTCGACCTCGCCGGCCGCGGCGGCGAGCCGCGCGACATCGTCGGCGTCGGCGAGGTCGGCGGCGACGAAGCGCGCCCGGCCGCCCCGCCCTTCGATCTGCGCCACGACCTCGGCGCCGCGGCGCGGATCGCGGCCGTGCACGACGACCTCGGCGCCGCGGTCGGCGAGCTGGACGGCGACGGCTCGCCCGATGCCGGCGGTGGCGCCGGTCACCAGGGCGGTGCGGCCTTCGAGTGCGGACATGTCCGAACCCCTTTCTGGGTTGACCTACCCAATTTGTAGCAACGAATTTTGGGTTGAGCAACCCATTCGGTAGGCTCGGGACCCGTGAGCGACAGTCCGCCGAGGCCGCACCGCCTGACCGCGAAGGGCCAGGCGACCCGGGAGCGCATCCTGCGGGCCGCGACCGACCTGATCGCCGTGCGGGGCGTGGCCGGCACCGGCACCGAGGACGTGCGCAAGGCGGCCGGCATCAGCGGATCGCAGCTGTACCACTACTTCGACAGCAAGCAGGCCCTGATCCGCGCGGTCATCACCCGCCAGGCCGAGGCGCCCCCGGTGCCGGGCCGCCCGATCATGGGCCCGCTCGACAGCTTCGACGCGCTGCGGGCCTGGGCGGACGCGGCGATCGAGCACCACGAGGCCGGCGGCGGTCGCGGCGAGTGCACGCTCGGCTCGCTCGCCGGGGAGCTCGCCGTCACCGACGACGCCTCGCGCGAGGACCTCAGCCGCGGGTTCGTGCGCTGGCAGGGGCTGCTGCACGAGGGGCTGCGGGTCATGCGCGACCGCGGCGAGCTGCGGGCCGACGCCGACCTCGAGGAGCTCGCGCTGACGCTGCTGGCCGCGCTGGAGGGCGGGAACCTGCTGAGCCACACCATGCGCAGCTCCGGGCCGCTGCGGGCGGCCATGAACGCGGCGCTGGCCTACATCGGCTCCTTCGGGACCCGAGCGGCCTGACGGTCGGCTCAAGCCGGCAGCGGCGCCGCGCCCTTCCCCTTGAGCGACGCCTTCAGGTCGTCGTGCCCGGACGCCGCGGCCACGACGCAGCCGGTGCGGCCGTCGCGGGGGCTGGCGAGCGCGTACGAGCGCAGGTCCCGCCGGGCGGCGAACTCGTCCACCGGCTGCCCCAGATAGGCCGCGGCCGCCTGGCGGCAGCTCGCCTCGTGGTCCCCGCCGTCGACGACCGCGCCAACGTACTCGGCCGAGTGCGGCTCCCCGCAGGTCTTGTACTGCAGCCGGCCCTCGTCGTAGTAGTGGCCGCAGGTGATCGCCAGCGGGCGGTCGCCGGACATCGCCCCGTGCAGGCTGCCGGTGTACTGGGTGGCCGAGTCCTCGGAGTCGCTGACGACGACGAGCGCGCAGGCGAGCGAGGTGAAGTCCTCGCGGACGTACCGCAGCCGCTGCAGCTGCACCCGCGCGTCGGCGAGCGGGCCGCCGAGGAACTCCTCGGCCGATTCGTGGCAGCCCTTCTCGGCGCCGTCGGCGTAGAAGAAGTCGATGATCTCGGCCTCGTGCGGGTCGCGGCACGGGGCGGGCGCGAGCTGGTCGATCTCGACCGTGGTGCCGTAGCAGCCCTTGTCGCCGGACGCGTGGTGGTTCGGGGCGAAGTGGCGGAACAGCGCGAAACCACAGCAGGAGAGCACCAGCGCGACGGCGACACCGATGGCGATCTTCGTCTTCACGCGGGGAACATACACGCCCCTCAGGCGGCGCGGCGCCGGGCCATCACGGCGAGGATCACGGCCAGCGCCGCTGCCTCGGCGGCGGCGGTCGCGCCCGCGGTGCCGAGCGGGCCCCAGAGCGGTACCGCCACGGCCACCGCCACCGTGAGCAGGCCGGCGACGATGCCGATGGCCTTCGTGGCCCGGCTGTAGTGCCCGTCGCCGATCCAGTTGAACAGCACGGCCCGGGTCACCGCGAGGCACGGCAGGGCCAGCATGAACACGGCCAGCCAGGTGGAGGCCTCGCGCTGGGGCAGCGACAGCACGGTGTCGGTCAGGAACGGGGCCAGGATCGCGACCGCCGCCGCCATCGGCACCGCGCACGCCAGGGCCACCGCGACCGAGAAGCCGGCCGGGTGGGCCGTCTGCTCGATGCCGAGCCGGCTGCGGGCCCGCGCCACCATCGGCACCTGCAGCGCGGACTGCACGACGCCGCCGATGGCCTGGTAGGCGGTCACGATCGCGCCGAAGCTGCCCATGACGGCCGGGCTGGCGACCACGGACAGCACGAGCGTGCCGAAGCGGGCGACGTACAGCTCGCCGAGGGAGTAGCCGAAGAGGTGGCGGCTGGAGCGGTACCCCTCGAAGGCCCGCCGCCACGACAGCCCGCGCAGCAGATCGGCCCGCAGCGACCCGTGCTTGCCCAGCACCAGCTCGCCGGCGAGCAGCTGGGCCAGCCCGGCGGTGGCCAGGGCGACCGTGAGCGGCACGCCGAGCAGGACCATCACCAGCGAGACCGCCTTGCTGGTGCAGATGAGCACGGCGCTGGCCAGGAAGCGCATCCGGCGGTTGAAGTCGGTCTGCTGCAGCGTGGCGAGCCCGTTGCCCAGCGCCACCACGCCGGCCGCGGTGAGGGCGCCGATGCCGTACCCCCGCGTGGCGTAGAACGCGCCGACCGCCACGGTGCCCAGCAGAAGGCCGGGCACCACGACGATCATCCACTGGCTGCGCACCAGGGCGCGCTGCTCCTCGGTGCCGTTGAGGTACAGCAGCGCCGAGCCGCCGCTGAGGAAGATGAGCACGAAGGCGAGCGCGGACGTCATGACCGTGTACGCGCCGACCTCGGCGGTCTGCCCCAGTTTCGTGCACAGGGCGAGGATCGCCGCGCTCAGCAGGCCGTTCGCGACCACCGCGCCGGCCGCGATCGCCGAGTTGCGCGCGAGTGCGCGAACGCCCGGCCGCGTCGCGGGGACCGGGTCGGCGACCAGCTCTGCCATGGGCCGAACGTAGCAGGCGCGATCAGTGCGGATCGGCCGCCTCGCCCGGCGGCTGCATCAGCTCACGCAGCAGGGTGAGGTCGATCGCGGGCGAGCCGGACGGCTCGGGGTTGCGCTGGGCCGCGGCCAGGTGCGATGCGACCAGGCGGTGCACGGCCTCGGACTCGCCGGCCTCGATGAGGTCCAGAATCTTCCCGTGTACCGCTCCGGCTTCCTTGCGCTGGCTCAGCGGTACACCCCGGGGCTCGGTCCGGCTCGCCCAGCCCTCCTCGTGGCTGGACCACAGCGCCTCCAGCGCCCCGGCCAGCACGATCAGCGGCGGGTTCCCGCACAGGCCGACCAGGGCCTCGTGGAAGCGGCGCGACACGCCGACCACGGCGGGCAGGTCGCCGATCCGCGCGAGGTACTCCTCGTGCAGCTCCCGCAGGCGCGGCACCACCGTGCGCGCACGGTCCGCCCGGGCCGCGCACAGCGCCGCGCACGCCGGCTCGACGTGACGCAGGGCGACCGCGACATCACCGATCCCGGAGCGCTGGGCGGCGAGCACCAGGCCGAGGTTGTACCCCAGGTTGGCCGGGGACGGCCGGTGCACGACGGCACCGCCCAGCCGCCCCCGGCGCACCGTGATGAGGCCCTCCGCCTCCAGGATGCGCATCGCCTCGCGCAGCGTCGGCAGGCTGACCGGGTACCGCCGGATCAGCTCCTCCGACTTGGGCAGCGGGTCACCGTCGGCGAGCCCGCCGCTGATGATCTGCGCCCGGATGCGGTCGGCGACCTGCTCGGCGAGCCGATGGACGCGTACCCGGGGCTCCACGGCCGTGAGCTTAGTAGGCGTCCGGGTCCTGCTGCACGGCGTCCGGGACCGGGTGCCGGTACAGCACGGAGGCGTTCTCCCACGTCATCTTGCGCACGTCGGCCGCGGGCAGGCCGCCGATCTCCTCCTCGATCGTGCGCTGGGTGTGCGGCCAGGTCGAGTCGCAGTGCGGGTAGTCCTGCTCCAGCAGGATGTGGTCGACGCCGATGACGTCGCGCAGCGCGAACGTCGACGGGTCCTCCACGGCGCAGAAGTAGAAGTTGCGCAGCAGCACCTCGGCCGGGGTGAGGTCGATGCCCTTCCAGGTGCCGTACATCTCGTGGTAGCTCAGCATGTGGTTGAGCCGGTCGACGAGGCCGGGCACCCAGCCGATCCCGCCCTCGGAGAGCACGATCTTGATGTCGGGGAAGCGGACCGGGATGCGGGAGTACAGCCAGTCGACGGCGGAGAACATCGAGTAGCCGAAGAACAGCACGCCGACCACGTCCGGCGGCGCGTCCTCGGCGGTCGACGGCGAGCTGCCCGACGAGCCGATGTGCAGGTTCACCACCGTGCCGGTCTCGGCACAGGCGCGCATGATGGGGTCCCAGTGCCCGGTGTGCAGCGACGGCAGGCCGAGCAGGTGCGGCGCCTCGGTGAACGTCACCGCCTTGAAGCCGCGCTCGGCGTTGCGGTAGATCTCCTGCGCGCCCACCTCGGGGTCGAGGAAGTACGGCAGCTGGCACGGGATCATCCGGTCCGGGTACGCGCCCGACCACGCCTCGATGTTCCAGTCGTTCCAGGCCCGGGTGGCCGCGAGCGCGAGCTCGGCGTCGGGGGTGGACAGCTGCAGGCGCTGCCCGGCGAAGCCCGGCAGGAAGGACGGGAAGCACAGCGAGGCGTACACGCCGGACAGGTCCATGTCCTTGATGCGCTCGTGGATGTCCCACGAGCCGCGGCGCATGTCGTCGAACCGGCTCGGCTCCATGCTGTACTCGTCGACGGGCCGGCCGACGACGGCGTTGAACCCGACGTTGGGGAACTCGCGGCCGTCGTACATCCAGACGTGGCTGCCGTCCTTCTCGATGACGCGCGGGGTCTGCTCGGCGTACTTGGCCGGCATCCGGCCCTCGAAGGCGTCCGGCGGCTCGACGATGTGGTCGTCGACGGAGATGAAGGTGTACTTGCGCTCCTGGCGCGGCGGGTCGGGCAGGAACGTCACCTTGTCGCGGTCGGCGGTGGTGAAGCTCGTGTTGCGCAGGAGCTCGTCGATCGAGGCCATGTGCTCTCCTAGTCGAGGACGTCGGGTTCGTGGCGGAGGAGCTTGCGGACCGCGCCGGCCCAGTAGTAGTCCGAACCCCGCTCCAGCAGGGACTTCTTCATGCCGGCGCGCAGCCCGGGGGCGATGGCGAGGGGGTCGCGGCCCAGCAGCATGACGTCGTACGCGAGCTTGCACGCGCGGTCGATGCTCGCGGAGCGGTAGGTCGCCTCCTGGATCGTCGGCGCGGTGACGATGATCCCGTGGCTGGCGAGGATGACGACGGACTTGTCGCCGATCCGGCGCGCCAGGTCGGCCCCGAGCGCGGCGTCGTCGACCTCGCCGGTGTACTCGTGCACGAACGCCAGGTCGCCGTCGAACATCGCCCCGGTCTGGTGCACGATCTCGGGCAGCACGCCGACCGCGGCCAGCACGGTCACGTAGTACGGATGGTTGTGCACGACCACCCGGGCGTCGGGCCGCGCACGGTGCAGCTCGGTGTGGATGTGGAACGCCGGGGTCACGTCCCAGCGCCCTTCCTTGACGGCCCCGTCCCGGTCGACGACGCACAGATCCGAGGCGGACACCTCGTCCCACCACAGGCCCCACGGGTTGATCCACATGTCGCCGGAGTCGTTCTTGACCATCGTGATGTGCCCGGCGATGTTCTCGCTGAAGCCGTCGCGGGCCAGGATGCGGAACGCGCAGGCGAGGGCCTGGGCCTCGGTGAGCTCGACCCCGATGGGCGGGGTGATGCGGGGCGACCAGACGGCGGTGCCGCCGGCCTTCTCGGTCACGGTTGTCACTCGCACCTCCTGAAAATCTTTTAAAAGATTTAGCAGTCGGTACCGGTTGAGGCAAGCAAACGCTTGGTTGTTTTCTGTGCCACTTTTCGTCGGGTCTCGCCCTGTGCTCTCCCCGCTGGGTCTCGCCCGGCGCTTTCCCCGCTGGGCCTCGCCCGGCGCTCTCCCCGCTGGGTCTCGCCCGGCGCTCTCCCCGCTGGGTCTCGCCCGGCGCTCTCCCCGCTGGGTCTCGCCCGGCGCTTTCCCCGCTGGGCCTCGCCCGGCGCTTTCCCCGCTGGGCCTCGCCCGGCGCTCTCCCTGCTGGGTCTCGCCTGGCGCTCTCCCTGCTGGGCCTCGCCCGGCGCTCTCCCTGCTGAGCCCCGCCCGGCGCTCTCCCCGCTGAGCCTCCGTGTGTGCCGACTCCTCCGCCGGGTTGACGGACTTACGCCGCGCACCCGCTCTTCCGCCACGCCGACGGGCTCACACCGTGCGCCCGCTTGAACGCGACACTGAACGCGAAGGCATCGGCATATCCGGCCTCACGGGCGACCACGGCAACGGTGTCGTCCCCGGCCCGGAGCCGGTCGGCCGCGAGGGCCATGCGCCAGCCGGTGAGGTACGCCAGCGGCGGCTCCCCCACCTGCCGCACGAACCGAGCGGCAAAGGCGGCGCGGGACAGCCGCCCCACCGCGGCAAGCTCGGCGACCGTCCAGCGCCGGGCGGGCTCGGCGTGCATCCGCTGCAGCGCGGCGCCGACCGCGGGATCGGCCAGCGCCGTGTACCACCCCGGCGGCTCCGCCTCCGGCCCGGCACACCAGGCCCGCAACGCCACGACGAGCACGAGGTCGAGCAGCCGGGCGAGCACGGCATCCTGCCCCGGCTCGTCCCGGGCGGTCTCGGCGGCGAGCAGCTCGAGCACCGGCCGGGTGCGAGGCCCGGCCGGGACGACAGCCAGGGCCGGAAGCATGCCGAGGAGCCGATCACCGACGGCTCCGGTCACATGGAACGCCCCGCGGAGCATGGTCGTGGCCCCGGGGGCGTCGTCACCGTACGTGCGGGGAGCGAGCGGCACCCGCTCCGGCGCCACCTCACCCGAGCCGGCCACGAACTTACGTCCACCCCGGATGACATACCGCGCCGGCGCGTCCGGCGCAGACGCGACCGTGTACGGCCCGCGAGCGGTGATCAGCGCAATGTCCCCGGGAGCAAGCACGGCCGCCGGCCGACCAGCACCCAAGACGCGAACGGCCGCCGGCCCGCCGATGGCGGTGACAACGGTGAGGGGCGGAACATCCTCGTACGTCATCGACCACGGCGCCCGCTGAATGAGCTGCCGCACGAGCGCGTCGCCGGCCCGGCCCCGGTGCAGCAGATCGCTGAGCACGTCCACGTGAGCCGATGCTAGTCACCCCCGCGCGCCAGAGCTGCGAACGCGGGACTCGACCACGTGCCCGGGCCCAGCCCCGACACCGACCCCAGCCCCGGCCCCAGCCACGGCCCCAGCCCAAGCCACGGCCCCCGCCCCAGCCCCCGCCACGGCCCCCGCCACGGCCACGGCCCCCGGGACTTGGCCCCCGGGACTCGACCACGTGCGCCCGGCCGTGACCCTTGCACTCGACCCGATCTCCCGGCCGCGGTCCTGGCCCTGGACTCAACCACAGGGCGTCGGGCCCTGACCCCGACCACGAGGCCGCGGGGAGTCGGCGCCGCTATCGGGATCAGAAGGCGTACGGCCCGAACCGCCCCCACGCCACCACCGCGGCCAGCACCAACAGCACCCCGCTCGGCACCAACGCCGGAACCTCACCGCGCCGCAGATGCATCACCACGGCACCGACCATCACCAGGGCAAGCCCGGTACCGGCAACCGGCACCAGAATCGGCGCGACCCCGACCACGGCGGGCATGCGCACCATCGACCCGGACGGCCCATACCCCGGCCCCCGCCCGTACTAGGACCTTGCACAGCCGCGGCGGCCCAGATTTCCACCTCGCCAACCAGGCGCCGGGCGGACTCCGCCTTCCTAACCAAACGCCGGGGCGGACTTCCGCCTCACTAACCAGACGCCGGGCGGACTCCGCCTTCCTAACCAACGCCGGGGCGGACTTCCGCCGCGTCAGGCAGCAACGCCGGGCTCTGGGCGGATCGTCGGCCTCGATGGGCGACGGGGCCGCCGGGACAGGGCGACGGCATACCGCCGACCGGCATCGGCGGCAACGAGCACACCTGGGACCTCGCCCCCTCGTCGCCGGCGGCGTTGCGCCGCGAAGCACACCTGGACGACCGCAAAGGTTTCGGCGACGATCGCCCATGGCCCGTCCACCGACCGAAACGGTTTCCTAAAAGGCATGGAAAACGTTTTGGTTTTCGGCGGTACCGGCAAAACCGGCCGGCGCGTCGCCGACGTGCTGCGTTCGCAGGGCCGTGCGGTTCGCACGGCCGCGCGCACCGGCGCCGACGTCCGGGTCGACCTGGGCGAGCCCGGCACCTGGGGGCCCGCGCTGGACGGAGTCGCCGCGGCCTACCTCGTCGAGCCCGACCTGCGATCCGTGCGGCTGCCCGGTTTCGTCGCCGCGGCCACGCAGGCCGGCGTCGAGAGGTTCGTGCTGTTGTCGGCGCCCGGAGCGGTACACGATCGGCATCCGCTCTTCGCCGTTGAGGCCGCCGTGCGCGCATCCGGCGCCGCGTGGACGATCCTGCGGCCGGGCTGGTTCGCGCAGAACTTCACCGAAACCGATTGGCATGGCCACTTGACCACTGGTGAGCTCGCGCTGCCCACGGGCGACGGGCGGACCGCGTTCGTCGACGCCGAGGACATCGCCGAGGTCGCCGCGGCCGCGCTGACATCCGACCGGCACGACGGCGAGCGGTACGCGCTGACCGGCCCCCGCGCGCTGTCCTTCGGCGAGGCGGTGGACCTGGTCGCCGCCGCCACAGGGCTGCGGGCCCGGCACGTGGACGTGACGCCCGGCGAGTACGTCGAGCGCCAGGTCGCCGGCGGTGTGCCGCGCCCGGTCGCCGAGATCCTCGCGGGCGTCTTCACCGCCATCCGCGACGGCCGGGACCAGGGCGTCTCCGATGGAGTGGAGCGTGCCCTGGGCCGGCCGCCGCGGCCGTTCGAGGAGTACGTGAGCCGGCTGCGCACGGGATGACGAACGTCGCCGGGATCCTCCCGTGCGTCTGCACAGCCACCGTGGGCGGCCCGGGACCACGGCACACCCCTGGGCCAGCCTCTGCGACCGTCCGAGGACTACGTGAGCCGGCCGCGCACGGGATGACGAACGTCGCCGGGACCCTCCCGTGCGCCTGCACAGCCCACCCACGGCGGCCGGGACCGACGCACGCCCCGGGCCGGCCACCGCGGACCCCGCTGTGCACGGGATGACTACCATCGCCGCACACAGCGGACCGAGCCTCGACCAGCCGCTGCGGCCGGTCGAGGAGTGCGTCAGCCGGTTGCCCGTGGGATGGCCACCGTCGCCGCACGCAGGGGGCCGAACCTCAGGTAGGCCCAGCCGGCCTCCGGTACCGTCCCATCCGTCACCGCCTCCGCGTCGATGGCCGTCAGCCTCCGGTGGAGCGGGAACGTCTTCGTCACCCCCGGCGCGAGCTCCCCGACCGTGCAGCGCGTGATGAGCAGCGTGTTCTGCGTGACGATCGGGCAGACCGACGCGCCGGTCGGGACGCCGTGCTCGAAGTACACGTCGAGGACGGCGTCCCGGGCCGTCCCGGTCCCGTCGTTGCGCACGGTCAGGGTGAGCACGGACTCCCGGTACCCGTCGGGCTCGGCCGGGGCCAGGGCCAGCGCCGCGGTCACGACCAGGCCGTGGCTCGACGTGCTGAACGTCGTCGGGCCGCGGTCCTGTGCGAAGCCCGCGCCGGTCCAGTGGTAGCGGCGCCACTGCGGCACCGCCGGGTCCGTGTACTCGTGGCGGTCGCTGACCTCCAGCCAAACGTGGCCGTCCGCGTCGGTGCCGATGTCGGGCACCCAGCCGATCCCGCCGGGCTGAACCTGGAACGTCACGAAGTCGCCGAGCGCGCGGACGCCGTCGGCGGTGCCGGTGAAGGCGACGACCGCCTGGCTGCCCAGGTCGCTGCCCTCGCAGTTGTACAGCGCGATCGTCTCTGCCTTCCCGTCGCCGTCGACGTCCGTCTGCGCGACGCTGTCGAGGCGGACGCTGCCGCTCCGGCCGCCGGTGAAGGTCGCGGCGCCGTCCGGGCACCGTCCATTGTGGGCGGACGTGGGCATCGTGACGGTACCGTCGCACAAAAATCGCACATCGCCGGACGGACTCGTGCAGTCGGCCTTGTGCGAGTGCAGCGAGGGGGCGACGCCGTCCGGTGGGACGGGGCTGCCGGTCGGGTCGGGCGGGGGCGTTGCCGAGTCGGCCGGGGGCGGCGGTGTGCCGGTGTTGCGCGCCGCGAAGGCGGCCACCGGGGCGATGACGGCGACCGCCGCGACGAACGCGGCGACACCGATCCGCACGGTACGGCGGCGGCGCACGGTCGCGCGCACCGGCGCCAGGCCGGCGGGCTTGACGCGGGGCGCGGCGGCCGCGGTGAAGTCGGCGAACGCCGTGTCGAGCCGGCGGTCGATGTCGTCAGCCATTGCGGCCCTCCCCGGCGTCGCTGAGCCGGGCGGCGAGCGCGGCACGGCCCCGGTGGAGCCAGACGCGTACCGTGCCCTCGTTCGCGCCGAGCTGCTCGGCGATGTCGGCGACCGCCAGGTCGGCCAGGTGGTGCAGGACGACCGCCGCGCGCTGGTTCGCCGGCAGGGTCGCGAGCGCCGCGGTGAGCGCGACGCGGTCCGGCCCCGGGCCGTCGACGTGCTCGACGCGCTGCCGCTGGAGGAACTCGGCCGCGGCCCGCGCCCGCCGCCACCGGCTGGTGGCGAGGTTCCACGCGACGCGGCGGACCCAGCCGAGCGGGTCGTCGTAGGTGCGTACCCGCTCCCAGCGCGGCAGCGCCCGGCAGAACGCCTCCTGCACGAGGTCCTGCGCGGCGGCCAGGTCGCCGGTGTACGCCCACAGCTGCAGCGTGAGCCCGCGCACGTGGGCGGCGTAGAACTCGTCGATGTCCGGGCTGGCCGGCGCCCTGGCCTCCGCGCGCAACGTCTTCACACCGCTCCTCCCCGACGGCGGCCGGCGTCGCCCGGCCCTCCGGGAACGAACACGCATGGACCCGCCGCGGCGTTACACCCCGCGCTCGGCGAGTTCGGCCAGCTGGGCGGTGACCGTTCCCCAGCCGTCGACGAAGCCGAGCTCCTCGTGGCGCGCCCGGGCGGCGGGGTCGCCGTGCCGCACGACGACGCGGTACTCCGTGCCGTCCGGGTGGTCGCCGAAGGTGATCTCGGCGGTCATCGGCACCGGGGCGGGGACGGCCGGGCGCCAGGCACTGTCGAGCGCGTTCGTGAACACGATGCGCTCGAACTCGTCGACGATGATGAAGCACGCGTCGAGGTGCGGGACGAACGAGACGCCGTCCTCGCTGAGGCGGGTGACGAAGCCGCCGCCGGGCCGTACGTCGAGACGGTCGACGCGCGTCTGCGCCGGCGCCGGCACCCACCACTGCTCGAGGCGGCCGGGGTCGGTCCAGGCGCTCCACACGCTCTTGCGGGGCGCGCGGATGAGGCGGTTCAGGGTGAGGTCGAGGTCGGGGTTCACGGCTGGTCCTCCAGGGTCTCGGTGACGAACTGTTCGAGGCGGTCGGTGCGGCCCAGCCAGATCCCGCGCTGCTCGGCGAGCCAGTCGTCGACGAGCGCGAGGCGCTCGCGGTTGAGCGTGCAGGTGCGCACGCGGCCCTCCTTGACGGTGCGGATCAGGCCGGTGCCCTCGAGCATCCGCACGTGCTTCATGAACGACGGCAGCGCCATCGGAAACTCGCGGGCGAGCTCGCCGACGCTGGCCGGCCCGAGCCCGAGCCGCCGGATCACGGCCCGCCGCGTCTGATCGCCGAGCGCGACGAAGACGCCGTCCAGCTGCGCCGAATACTGAGCCATGGGGCTTAGTATTGCGCGCCGCGATAGTTAGCGCAAGAGCTAGGTGTTCTCAGCTCGATCCGCGCAGCGTCAGGGTCGTCGGCAGGCGGCCCGCGGGCGGCAGCGCCGGGTCGAGCAGCCGGCGCACGGCGGACGCGGCCTCGTCCTCCGCCGGCATGTACACCGAGGACAGGTCGGCCATCTCGGCCAGCGCGCTGCCGTCGAAGCTCACCACCGCCACGTCGTCGGGCACCCGCCGCCCGGCCTCGCGCAGCGCCTGCAGCACCCCCATCGCCGACACGTCGCAGGCCGCGAACACCGCGTCCAGCTGCGGGTTGTACGCGAGCAGCTCCTTGGCCGCCGCGTACGCCCGGGCGCGGGTGAAGTCGCCGTCGATCGAGGCGACGGGCTGCCCGGCGCCTGCCATCACGCGCAGGAAGCCGGCCTTGCGCTCCAGGGCGCACGGCGTCGCGGGGCCGAACACCGCCCCGACCCGCCGGCGGCCGGTGGTCACGAGGTGGTCCGCGGCCTGGTACCCGCCGCCGTCGTTGTCGGGCGCCACGTACGGGATCCCGGGCGCGGTCTCACCCAGCGCGATCGTCCGCGCGCGGCGCATCCGGGCCGCGGCGGCGAGCGGCATGTTGATGAGGACCCGGCCGAACGGCGGATCGTCGTCGCTCGCCGGCGGAGCGTCGACCCGCCGCACCTCGAGCGCGATGTCCTGCCCGGCCAGGGCGCGCAGGGCGCCGGTGAGAACGCGGCCATAGTACGGCTTGACGCTCATCGCATTCGGATCGGCATCGACAATCAGGACTTCGATGCGCTCCGTCCGCCCCGCACTGGAGCGCCCCGTCGCGAGCGCCCGCGCCGCCGCGTGCGGCTCGAACCCGAGCTCGGCGGCGACCGCCCGGACCCGTTCCCGCACGGCTTCGGTGGTGCCGGGCAGCCCGTTGAGCGCCCGCGACGCGGTGGCCCGCGACACCCCGGCCGCAAAGGCCACGTCGGCGAGCTTGGGACGCTGTTGATCCATGCCTAGAACGTACTTCAGGCGACCCGCGTGCTACATCCACCGGAGGCCTTCCCTGGTGACCCTCGCGACAAGCAGCGGCGGCGGTACCTCCCGAGCCGCCCACGCCTCCGCGCGCGCTACCTGATCGAGTAGTGGGCGGTGTCCCGGGCGGTGCCTAGCCTCGGCAGTGTGTACGGATACGTGATCGCCGACGTGTTTACCGATACCGCGCTCGAGGGGAACCCGCTCGCCGTCGTGCCCGACGCGGCCGGGCTCTCGTCCGAGTGCATGCAGCGCATCGCGCGCGAGATGAACCTCTCCGAGACCACGTTCGTGCTGCCGCCCGCGGCCGGCGGCGATGTGCGCGTGCGCATCTTCACGCCCGTCGGGGAGCTGCCGTTCGCCGGGCACCCGACGTTCGGCACCGCCGCGGTGCTCGCCGCGACCGGGCACCCCGGCGTGCGCGACGGCGGGCTGCGCATGGAGACCGGGATGGGCGTCGTGCCGTTCCGGTTCACCGGGTGCAGCCCCGACCGGCGCGCGCTCACCGCGCGGATGCTCCAGCCGATCCCCGTCTGGGAGCCGTACGCGCGCGCCCGCGAGCTCGAGGCGGCGCTCGGGGTGGAGGCGTCGACCCTGCCGGTCGAGGTGTACCGCAACGGGCCCCGGCACGCGTTCGTCGGGCTCGCGAGCGTCGCGGAGCTCTCCGCGCTGCGGGTCGACCTGCGCGCGCTCGCCGCGCACGAGGACCTCGCGGCCAACTGCTTCGCTCCCACCGACGACCCGATGGTGTGGCGCGCGCGGATGTTCTCGCCGGCCTACGGGGTGGCCGAGGACGCCGGGACCGGGTCGGCCGCCGGCCCCCTCGCGCTGCACCTGGGCCGGCACGGGCTGGTACCGCTCGGGCAGGCGATCACCGTCCGGCAGGGGGTGGAGATGGGCCGCCCGTCCACGATCCGCGCGCAGGTATCGATGCTCGGCGACCGCGTCGAGCGGGTCGAGATCGCCGGGAGCGCGGTCGTGGTGGCGGACGGCCGACTCCACATCTAGGGTCGCGCGGCTGAGGTTTCCCGACGTACAGCACCGCGACCGTGCCTGCGACGAGCACCGCACCCACGGTGACACCCCACGAAATTTTCATTGACGCGTTTCTCTCGCAAGCGGCCTCGCGGCGCCGAATACCTTGGGAAAACGATTTCCCCGGCGCTCGAACATAATCCTGGCGGCGAAGGCCGTCAATGGACGGGCACTGCAACAAACCTGCAAACGCCGCGCCTTGCGGACCGGGAAAACGCTTTCCTAGGATTGGGGTCCTTCGATGACCAGGAGGATCCATGCGTCCAAACAAACGCACGTGGCTGGCCGCCTCGGCCGCCGTCACGGCGGTCGCGGGCGTGGTGCTCGCCACCCAGGTCGCGTTCGCCGACACGGCGTTCAGCGCGACCTTCGAGGACGGCTCCACCAGCGGCTGGTCGAAGTCCGGCGGCACCTGGAGCGTCGTCACCGACGGCAGCAAGGTGCTGCAGCAGTCCAACGCCGGCAGCGAGAACGCCCGCGAGTTCGCCGGCGACAGCGGCTGGACCAACTACACCGTCCAGGCCAGCGTGAAGCCGCTGTCGCTGGGCTCGGGCGGGTTCGCCGGGCTGCTCGCCCGCTCCACCAGCTCGACCACGTTCTACCGGCTCGCGCTGCTGCCCGGCAACACGGTGCAGCTGCAGGCCGTGAACAGCGGCTCGGTGACCGTGCTGGGCAGCGTGTCGCGGACCGTGTCGACCGGCACCTGGTACACCCTGGCCATCGCCGTCAACGGCAGCTCCATCAGCGGCTCGGTCGACGGGACCACGGTCGCCACCGCCAGTAACAGCTCGATCACCAAGGGCCGCATCGGCCTGCAGACCGCCTACTCGAGCGCGAACTTCGACAACGTCACGGTCACCACCGGCGGGACCAGCCCGACCCCGTCACAGACCACCGGCTCGCCGACCGCCAGCGCGAGCCCCAGCCCGAGCCGCTCCGCGAGCACCTCGCCGAGCCCGTCGACGAGCCAGCCGCCGTCCTCGGCGCTGTACGTCTCCCCCACCGGCAGCGCGGGCAACCCCGGCACCCAGGCCAGCCCGACCACGCTCGCCTCGGCGATCACCCGGGTGACGGCCGGCGGGACGATCTACGTGCGGGGCGGCACCTACAGCCTGTCCTCGACGATCACCATCGCGGCCGGCAACAACGGCACCTCGGGCGCGCTGAAGAACATCACGGCGTACCCCGGCGAGACCCCGGTGCTGAACTTCTCGGCGCAGTCCGAGGACCCCGCCAACCGCGGCCTGTCCGTGAACGGCAACTACTGGCACATCACCGGCCTCGTGGTCGAGCGCGCGGGCGACAACGGCATCTCGATCGGCGGCAGCAACAACACCATCGAGCGGGTCGTCACGCAGTTCAACCGGGACAGCGGCCTGCAGATCTCGCGCATCGCCTCCGACACCCCGAAGGCCAGCTGGCCGGCCAACAACCTCATCATCAGCAGCGAGTCGCACGACAACGCCGACTCCGACGGTGAGGACGCCGACGGCTTCGCGGCCAAGCTCACCATCGGCACCGGCAACGTCTTCCGCTACGACGTCTCGCACAACAACATCGACGACGGCTGGGACCTGTACACGAAGACCGACACCGGCGCGATCGGGCCGGTCACGATCCAGGACTCGCTGTCGTACAACAACGGCACCCTGAGCAACGGCCAGGTCAACACCAACGGCGACCGCAACGGCTACAAGCTCGGCGGCGAGGACATCGGCGTGAACCACGTCGTGCAGCGCAGCATCGCCTACAAGAACGGTCACCACGGGTTCACCTACAACAGCAACCCGGGCTCGATGACCATCTCGAACAACCTGTCCATCGACAACGCCGAGCGCAACTTCTCCTTCGACGAGGGCACCTCGACGTTCCGCAACAACACGTCGTGCCGCTACGCCGGCGGCGGGTCGAACGACAAGACGATCGGCAACACGGACAGCTCCAACCAGTTCTGGACCGGCACCAACGGCTCCCGCTGCACCAACTACAGCGGCGCGCTCGCCTGGTCCTTCGCCTCCGACGGTCACCTGGTGGTCACCCTCGGCGGGCGGACCGTGAGCCTGTAACCACGCACGGCTTCCCCGCCTCGCTTACCGTAAGCGAGGCGGGGTAGTCGCGGGCGATGACGGATTGCACGATCGGCGACTACCTCCTCATGCGCCTGCGGGAGGTCGGCATCCGGCACGTGTTCGGCGTGCCCGGCGACTATCAGCTCGAGTTCCTCGACCAGATCGAGGCGGCCGACGGCA
This sequence comes from Dactylosporangium sp. McL0621, assembly GCF_049995355.1. Lineage (NCBI taxonomy): Bacteria > Bacillati > Actinomycetota > Actinomycetes > Micromonosporales > Micromonosporaceae > Dactylosporangium > Dactylosporangium sp. McL0621. Next base: position 3,962,830 of record NZ_CP188259.1, on the reverse strand, counting down.
TCGACTGGGTCGGCAACTGCAACGAGCTCAACGCGGCCTATGCCGCCGACGGCTACGCCCGGCTCAACGGCATCGGGGCGGTCGTCACGACCTTCAGCGTCGGCGAGCTCAGCGCGCTCAACGGCATCGGCGGCGCGTTCGCCGAGCGGGTGCCGGTGGTGTCCATCGTGGGCACCCCGGCGACGTTCGTGATGCGGGAGCGCCAGCTCGTCCACCACACCGCCGGCGACGGCGAGTTCACCCGGGCCCTGCACTGCGCCGCCCAGTACACCGCCGGCCAGGCCAAGCTCGGCCGCGACAACGCCGCCGAGGAGATCGACCGGCTGCTGCGCCTGTGCTGGCTGGAGAAGCGGCCGGTGTACCTCATGCTGCCCTCGGACGTCGCCCAGCAGCGCATCGCCGCCCCGTCGGCGCGGCTGGCCCTGCCGGAGCCGACAAGCGACCGGCCGATGCTGGCCCGCTTCGCCGCCGACGTGCGCGAGCGCCTCCGCGGCGCGGCCTCGACGACGATCCTGGTCGGGCCGGAGGTGGACCGGTACCGCCTCGGCCCGCAGCTGCTCGCCCTCGCCGACGCGCTCGGCTGCCCGGTCGCCACGCTGAGCAGCGCCAAGGGCGTCTTCCCGGAGACCCACGACCAGTTCGCCGGCGTCTACGCGGGCGCGCTCAGCCCGCCCGAGGCCCGCCTGGCCGTCGAGGACGCGGAGTGCCTCCTCGCGGTCGGGTGCTGGTTCACCGACTCGGTCACCGGCGGCTTCACCCAGCGCATCGACCCGGCCCGGACGGTCGAGCTGCACCCGTCGTCGGCGTCGGTCGGCGGCATCCCCTTCGCGAACGTCGCCATGAAGGACGGCCTCACCGCGCTCGCCGAGGCGCCGGAGCGGGCGAGCGGCCGCGGCCCGGCCGCGCACCGGCGCATCCCGTCGAGCCCCGAGCCGGTCGCGGGCGCGAGGCTGGCCCAGGAGCGCTTCTGGCCGCAGATCGCCGGGTTCCTGCGCCCCGGCGACGTCGTCGTGGCCGAGCAGGGCACGTCGTACTTCGGCAGCGCCGCCCAGCCCCTGCCGCGCGACTGCGCCTTCGTCGGGCAGCCGCTGTGGGGCTCGATCGGGTACACGCTCCCGGCCCTGCTCGGCACCATGCTCGCCGCCCCGGACCGCCGGCACGTGCTGTTCATCGGCGACGGCTCCTTCCAGCTCACCGCGCAGGAGCTCGCCACCGTGCTGCGCCTCGGGCTCAACCCGGTCATCGTGCTCGTGAACAACGACGGGTACACCGTGGAGCGCTGCATCCTGGGCGAGAACGCCGCGTACAACTCGATCGCGCCGTGGCGGTACGACCGCCTCGTGCAGGCCTTCGACCCGCAGGACCGGGCCGTCACCGTCGCGGTGGGCACCGAGGACGAGCTGGCGGCGGCGCTGGACAAGGCCGGGGCGACCCGCGACCGGCCGGTCTTCATCGAGGCGCGGATGGGCCGGATGGACGCCCCGGAGGCCCTCGTGCGCATCGGCAAGGCGTTCGCGGACGCCGACTACCACCACGCGCCGGTGTAACCACCGCAGGTGAGGCGGGTGGCAACCGACCGGCCCACCGTTGAGCCATGGAGCAGGTCGCGGTCGCGGATCGGCCGGTACAGCAACGAAAACCGCGCCTCACGCCGCTGGTCGGACCGGCCGTCGTGGCCGCCGTCGCGTACGTCGACCCGGGCAACGTGGCCACGAACCTGACCGCCGGCGCCACGAGCGGGTACCTGCTGGTGTGGGTCGTCGTCGCGGCGAGCCTCGTCGCCCTGCTGGTGCAGTTCCAGGCCGCGAAGCTGGGCGTGGCGACCGGCCGGAGCCTGCCGGAGCTGTGCCGGGAGCGGCTGCCCCGCTGGGCGAGCCTGCTGCTGTGGGGCCAGGCCGAGCTCGTCGTGCTGGCGACCGACCTGGCCGAGTTCGTCGGGGCGGCGATCGGGCTGCGGCTGCTGTTCGGGCTGCCGGTCGCCCCGGCGGCGCTGGTGACCGCGGCGGTGTCCATGGTGCTGCTGGAGCTGCGCCGCCGCGGCCGCCGCCGGTTCGAGCTGCTGACCGCCGCGGCCCTGCTGCTCGTCGGCGCCGGCGTCATCTACGACGTCGTCGCCGTCGGGCACCAGTCCCCGGCGGGCCTCGCGGGCGGCCTGGTGCCACGCCTGGACGGCGTGCAGAGCGCGCTGCTGGCGATGGGCATCGTCGGGGCGACGGTGATGCCGCACGCGATCTACCTGCACTCCGCGCTCGCGGTGCGGCCCGAGTTCCGGGTCGCCGACGCGATCGGCCGGCGGGCGCCCGGGCTGGTGCGCCGCGCGCTGCGGCTGGACTGCGGCATCGCGCTGGGCGGCGCGGCCGTGGTCAACGTCGCGATGATCGCGCTCGGGGCCGGGCTCGGGGCGCTGACCGCCGGCGGCTGGACGGGCGACATCATCGCCGCGCACGGCGAGATCGCGGCGCGGGCCGGCGGGGCCGCGGCGCTCGCGTTCGCGGTGGCGCTGCTCGCCTCCGGGGTCTCCTCGTCCGGGATCGGCACCCTGGCCGGCGACTTCGTGATGCAGGGCTTTCTCGGATGGCAGATCCCGAGCCGCGTGCGAAGGCTGCTGACGATGCTCCCGGCGGTCGCCGCGCTGCTGCTGGGGGCGCCGCTGACCACGCTGCTGGTGCTCAGCCAGATCGTGCTCTCGCTCGGGGTACCGGTGGCGCTGTTCCTGCTCGTGCACTTCTGCCGGGACCGGGCGCTCATGGGCGGGCTCGTCAACGCCGCGGCCACGACCAGGGTCGCCGCGAGCGCCGGTTTCGTGGTGGCCGCGGTCGGCCTTTTCCTGCCGGTGCTGCTGCTGCTCTGACATCCACCGAGGACTGTCCCATGCCGACACTGCCGCGCCTGCGCGCCCGCATGCTGGCCTTCGCCGTCGCCGCCGGGCTCGCGCTCGGCCTCGGCGTAGCGCCCGTCGCCGTGCTGGCCCTCGTCTTCGCCGCCGCAGCGATCCCCGCTGCCGTCCTGATTTCCGGAGGTGTACCGCAGGCGCGCGCCCTGTGCCGCCTGCGGCCCGCCGCAGCCGAGAAGGAGCGCACATGAACCCTGAACCCATTCCGCAGCCCGAGCGCGGCCTGTCGGGCGGGCCCGACACCGGGCCGCGCAACGTCGAGCTGGACCGGCAGAACCCCGACCTGCTCGCGCCGCCCGAGACCGACGCGGGCACGCTGCCGAACCTGAAGTTCTCGATGTCGATGGCGCACACCCGCATCGAGGACGGCGGCTGGACCCGCGAGGTGACCCAGCGCGAGCTGCCGGTCGCGACCGAGCTCGCGGGCGTCGACATGAAGCTCGACCCGGGCGCGTACCGGGAGCTGCACTGGCACAAGCAGTCCGAGTGGGCGTACGTGCTGGAGGGCAGCTGCCGCATCGGCGCGGTCGACCAGGAGGGCCGCAACTTCCTCGAGGACGTGGAGAAGGGCGACCTGTGGTTCTTCCCGCACGGGGTGCCGCACCACATCCAGGCGCTCGACGAGGGCGTCGAGTTCCTGCTGGTCTTCGACGACGGCCAGTTCTCGGAGAACTCGACGTTCATGATCAGCGACTTCTTCGCGCACACGCCGAGGAGCGTCATCGCGAAGAACTTCGGCTGGGTACCGGAGCAGCTGGACCGGCTGCCGGAGCGGGAGAAGTACATCTTCTCCGGGCAGGTCCCGCCGCCGCTGGAGCGCGACCAGGTGGTCAGCCCGACCGGCGACGTGCCCCGCACGTTCAAGCACCGGCTGCTGGCGCAGGAGCCGGAGCACTTCCACGGCGGCCGGGCCCGCGTCGCGGACTCCACGAACTTCGCCGCCGCGGACACCATCAGCGCCGCGCTGGTCGAGATCGACCCGGGCGGCCTGCGCGAGCTGCACTGGCACCCGACCGACGACGAGTGGCAGTACTACATCTCGGGCCATGGCCGGATGGGCGTCTTCGCCAGCTCGGGGCTGAACCGGACCTTCAACTACCGGGCGGGCGACGTCGGCTACGTGCCGTTCGCCTACGGCCACTACGTCGAGAACACCGGCCGCGAGCCGCTGGTGTTCCTGGAGATGTTCCGCAACCCGAAGTTCGAGGACATCTCGCTGAGCCAGTGGATGGCCAACACCCCGCCGCAGGTCGCCGCCGACGCGCTGAACCTCCCGCGCCACGTGGTCGAGTCGATCCCGAAGTCGAAGGCGCGGATCACGATCTGACGCCCGCCCGGCGGCGCCCCGCCTGCTACGGGCGGGGCCTCGCGTTGCGCAGCCGGATGCCGCTGAAGGCCATGCTGCCGGCGATCACCTCGTCCCAGAAGGGCCAGAGGTTGGGCAGCACGCGCAGCTGGATGCCGGCCGCGGCGTGCACGTCGAGCAGGTTGCCGACCGGCTCCGCGGGGCCGAGCGGCACGACGGGCTCCTCGGCCACGCGGGCGTGCGAGCCCGGCCCCTCGCCGAACCGGCGGAACCGCTCGGCGGCGAACCGGTACGCGTACAGCCGCGTGGTGCGCATCGCGTCGAGCCAGCCGAACTCGATGGCGTGCACGCGGTCGCCGCAGCCGGCCCCGGCGATGCGCTCCCGGTCGGCGTCGGTGGTCGTGTCCGTCGCCCAGGCGAGGGCGCGCGGGCACTGCCGCGGGAACCAGTAGTCGGGCGCGCGGGCGGCGTCGACGGCCCAGACGTAGGCCTCGGGCTGCCGGGCGGTCGCGGCCACGTGCGGGACGAACCGCTCGATCGTCGGGTCCTCCGAGAAGTGCAGCACCTGCCCCGGCTCCGGCCGCATGACGGCCCTCAGCCGGCGGCGACGTCGAGGAGGTACCAGTTGCCCTCGACCAGCGCCGCGGAGAGCAGGACACGCCAGCCGGTCCGCGCCTGGGCGGCGATCTCCGGCGGCACCGCGACCGCCCCGATCTGCTCGAACGTGATCTCGCGCCGGCCGACGGCGACGACGGCCCGGTGCTCGTCCTCGACCATCTCCTCGGCGAGCTCGACGAGCTCGGCCGGGTCGGGGGCGTCGGGGTCGTTGGCGACGTGCTCGCCGAGCGCCTCGACGAAGTCCTCGAGCGACGCGCCCGCCTCGGCCGGCTCCTGAGCATCGGCCTGCTCCTGAACCGGCGCGGTCGGCTCCTCGGCCGCCGCGACCGGCTCCTCGGCCGCCCTGACCAGATCCTGGGCCACCGTCAGCTCCGGGTAGTCGCCCGACCACGCCCAGCTGACCTCGTGCTGCCGGGTCGCGGCGCGCAGCCGGTCCCACAGCCCGCCCTCGCCGCCGCCGCGCACGTAGTCGCTGTGCACCCGCACCTCGACCACCGTCGGGCGGGTCAGGCACTCCAGGCCCGCGACGACCGCGGTGAGCGCCATCCGGTCGGCGGGCGCGCCGGGCTCGCCGCCCTGGACCTCGCGCCGGTGCCGCCCGTACGTCAGGACCGCCGCCCAGGCCCCGCCGGCCCCGGCCGCGTGAACAAAGGCCTGCTTGGAAGTGTCGTCGACCACAGGCCCATCTTCGCACCCGCCGCCGCGATGACTCCGGTCCCCCGCCGCGGTCAGTACCGGTGAGCACAACTTCTGGAGGACCGGTGGACAGCAGGGAACGGACGAGCGCGGGGCAGCGCTGGGTGCTGGGGCTCAGCGCGCTCGGGGCGGTGATGGTGGCGCTGGACGCGCTGGTGGTCGCGGCCGCGCTGAGCACGATCAGGCGTGACCTCGGCGCCTCGATCGAGCAGCTGGAGTGGACGGTGAACGCGTACAGCCTGAGCTTCGCGATGCTCATGGTGACCGCGGCGGTGGCCGGGGACCGGTGGGGGCGCCGGCGCACCTACGCGGCCGGCCTGGCGCTGTTCTGCGTCGCGTCGGCGGCGTGCGCGCTGGCGCCGTCGATGCCGGCGCTGATCGCGGCCCGGGCGGTGCAGGGCGCCGGGGCGGCGGTCGTGATGCCGCTCGCGATGAGCCTGCTCGGGGTGGCCTTCCCGCCCGAGCGCCGGGGCTGGGCGATCGGGATCTTCAGCGGGCTGACCGGGCTGGCGGTGCTGGGTGGCCCGGTGCTCGGCGGCGTAGTGACCGAGGGCCTGGCCTGGCAGTGGATCTTCTGGATCAACGTGCCGGTCGGGGCGGTGGCGATTCCGCTGGTGTACCGCATGATCCCGGAGAGCCGCGGGGTCGTGCGCCGGCTCGACCCGGGGGGCCTGGTGCTCGTCACCCTGGCCGTGCTCGCGCTCGTCTGGGGCGTCGTGCGCGGCCCGGCGGCCGGCTGGGGCGGTCCCGAGGTGCTCGGCGCGCTCGCGGCCGGGGTACTGCTGCTGGCCGCGTTCGCCGCATGGGAGCGGCGCGCGCCGCAGCCGATGGTGCCGACGGCGTTCTTCCGGGTGCGCTCCTTCACCGCCGGCAACGCCGCCGGGCTGCTGCTGACCGCGGCGCTCTACGGTGCCGTCTTCTTCAACGCGCAGTACATGCAGAACGTCCTGGGCTCGGGCCCGGCCCGCGCGGGGCTGCAGCTGCTGCCCTGGACGGCGACGCTGTTCCTGGTCGCGCCGCTGGCCGGCCGGCTGGTCGACCGCCTCGGCGAGCGCCCCCTGGCCGTGACCGGGCTGGCGCTGCAGGCGGCCGGGATGCTCTGGATCGCCGCGGTCGGCGGCGCTGCGAGCTACCCCGAGCTCATCGCGCCGTTCGTGCTCGCCGGGTGCGGGGTGTCGATGGCCATGCCGGCCACCCAGAGCGCGAGCATCGGGGCGCTGCCGCGGGAGGCGGTGGGGATCGCCTCGGGCATCTACAGCATGATGCGCCAGCTCGGCGGCGTGGCCGGCGTCGCCGTGCTGTCCGCGGTCTTCACGGCCTCCGGCGGGTACGACGCGTTCGCTCCCGCATACGGCCGCGCGATGGTCGCGTGCGGGGTACTGTCGCTGCTCGGAGCCGTGGCCGGCCTCGGCATCGCGGCCCGCCCGGCCCTGGTGCGGGAGATGGTTTCGACGTGAACATCGAGGACGAGTTCGGGCGGCGCCGCGGCGAGCTGCTCGCGCACTGCTACCACATGCTCGGCTCGCTGCACGACGCCGAGGACGCCGTGCAGGAGACCTACCTGCGGGCCTGGCGCGGGTTCGCCCGGTTCGAGCGGCGCTCGTCGGTCAAGACGTGGCTGTACCGCATCGCGACCCGGGTCTGCCTCAACGCGCTCGCGCACAGCAGCCGCCGGATGGTGCCCTCGGCCCTCGGGGCGCCCGGTACCGACCCGGACGACCTCGAGCCGCGCATCCCGGAGGCGAGCTGGCTGGAGCCGTTCCCCGACCTCGTCGGGCCCGACCCGGCGCTGGTCGTCGGCGCGCGGCAGTCGCTGCGCCTGGCGATGGTCGCCGCGCTGCAGCACCTGCCGCCCCGGCAGCGGGCGGTGCTGATCCTGCGCGACGTGCTCGTCTGGCCGGCCGCCGACGTGGCGGGGCTGCTGGAGACGAGCCCGGCGGCGGTCAACAGCTCGCTGCAGCGGGCCCGGGCCGAGCTGGCCCGGCTCGCCCCGCACGAGGAGGAGATCGGCGAGCCGGCCGAGCCCACGCGCCGGGCGCTGCTCGACCGGTACGCCGACGCGTTCGAACGCGCCGACCTGGCCGCCCTAGAGGGCCTCCTGACCGCGGACGTGCGATGGGAGATGCCGCCGGTGCCGACCTGGTTCGCCGGCCGGGCCGACGTGCTGCGGCTGCTGCGGGCGAAGCTGCGGCCCGAGCCCGGCGCCCGCGTGCTGGTGCCGACCGGGGCCAACGGGCAGCCGGCGTTCGCGTGGTACGTCCGCGACCCCGACGGCGTCCACCGCGCGCACACGATCCAGGTGCTGACCCTGTCGGGCGCCCGCGTCCGCGCGGTGCTCGCGTTCCACCGGGCCGACCTGTTCGACGCGTTCGGCCTGCCCGGCACGCTCCGCCACGCGCAGCCGGCGGCCGCCCGCCGATGAGGAACGGGGGGCGCCGGTTGCCCGGCGCCCCCGCACGGGCTATGACGGTCCGGGCCGGTCATCCTGTTCGGATATCCGGTCGGCCCGCCGGGCGATCTCACCGGCAACCGCGGTGACCTGGTCGCCGAGGTTGTGCAGCCGGTCCTTGGTGGCGGCGGCCGGCGACCGCTCGGCGCTGCGGTGCAAAATCGCCTCGGCGTCCTCGAGCTGGTCGGCGGTGTCGCGCATCACGGAGGCGGTGCGCTGCTGGCTCGTCTCCTCGTCCCTGACGGTCATGACGCCTGTGTACCCACGGCCGCGCCCGGTCATCCGTGCGACGGCGGTCACCGGGTGCGATCAGCCGACGGTGTTCACCGGGGACTGCGGGCGCCGGCCGGTGAGCACCCGGACGGCCTCCTCGGCGGCGACGGCCCGCACCGTGCGCAGCGACTGCTCGGAGTAGTACGCGGCGTGCGGGGTGACGATGGCGTTCGGCAGCTGCAGCAGCCGGTTGTCCGGGCGCCAGTCGCGCTGCTTGGCCGGCTCCTCCTCCAGGTCGTCGAGGGCGGCCGCGGCGATGGTGCGGTGCGCCAGGGCGTCGGCGAGGGCGGCGTCCTCGACGATCGGGCCGCGGGCGGTGTTGACGAGTACCGCGGAAGGCTTCATCCGGGCCAGCGTCGCGCGGTCGAACAGGTGGTAGGTGTCGCGGGTCAGGGGGGCCTGGATGACGAGGTAGTCCGACTCCTCGACCAGCGTGTCGAACGAGACCGGGCGCACGCCGGCGGCGCGGACGCGCTCCTCGGCGACGAACGGGTCGTGGCTTCGCAGCTCCACGCCGAAGGGCCGGGCCCGCTCGGCGATCAGCTCGGCGATGGCGCCGAAGCCCAGGAGGCCGAAGACCCGCCCGCGCAGCCGCCAGATCGGTTCGCCGGTCTGCCACTGCCACTCGCCGGCCCGGGTGGCGGTGTCGTACTCGTTGATCTTCCGCGCGGCACACAGCCACAGGGCGATCGCGTGGTCGGCGACCTCCTCGGCGCACCAGTCGTTCGGCGCGTTCGTCACCTGGATGCCGTGCCGGGTGGCCGCGTCGATGTCGACGATGTCGACGCCGGTGCCGTACCGGGCGATCACCCGGACGTCGGGCAGCTGGTCCATGGCGGCCGCGCCGATGTGGGCGTACTGCGTGAGGATGCCCCCGGCGCCGCGGCCGTAGCGGATGACCTCCTCCTCGGACTTGCACTGGCGCACGTCCAGGGCGAATCCGGCCTCCTCGATGATGGCGCGCTCGATGTCCGCATCGCCGAAGTCGGAGTCGGCGATCATGATGGTGCCGCGGTCAGTGTGAGTCACGGGGCAGTCCCTTCGTGTGCACGACGTCGCGGTAGGCGACGGCGAAGTCGAGGCAGCTTCCGGTGTCCATCTGGCCGGTGTGCGCCCGGAACAGCTCCTGCCAGGGCGTCTGGTTCTCCAGCGGCGGCGGCGTGTACGCGCGCCACCGTTCGGCGATCTCGTCGTCGTCGATGTCGGCGTCGAGGCGGTGGGCGGCGACGTCGAGCGTGATGCGGTCGCCGGTGCGCAGGATCGCGAGGTTGCCGCCGACCGCCGCCTCCGGGCTCGCGTTGAGGATCGACGGGGCGTCGGACGTGCCGCTCTGCCGGCCGTCGCCCAGGGTCGGGATCGCGTCGACGCCGCGCAGGATCAGGGCCGTGGGCGGCTGCATGTTCACGACCTCGGCCGAGCCCGGGTAGCCGATCGGCCCGGTGTTGCGTACCACCAGGATGCAGTGCTCGTCGATCTCCAGCGCCGGGTCTTCGATGCGCCGGTGGTAGTCCTCGGGCCCGTCGAAGACCACCGCGCGCCACGTCACCGTGGGCGCGGCCTGCAGCCGGGCCCGCAGGTCCCCGGTCAGCACCGACATCTTCATCATCGCCGAGCGGAACAGGTTGCCGTGCAGCACGAGGAAGCCGCCGCGGGGCGCGAACGCGCCGTCGTAGGTCGCGATGACGTCGGGGTCGCCGCTGGTCGCGTCGCGCACGTTGGCACCGATCGTGCGGCCGTTCACGGTCATCGCGCCGGCGTGCAGGCGGCCGGCGTCGAGCAGCGCCCGCATCACCGCCGGCACGCCGCCGGCGCGGTGGAAGTCCTCGCCGAGGTACTCCCCGGCCGGGGCGCAGTTGGCCAGGATCGGCACGTCGCCGCCGACGCGCTCCCAGTCGTCGTTGGTCAGCTCCACGCCGGTGTGGCGGGCGATCGCGACGAGGTGGATCGGGCAGTTGGTGGAGCCGGCGATCGCGGCGGTGGTGACGATCGCGTTCTCGAACGCCTCCCGGGTCATGATGGCGCGCGGGGTGAGGTCGGAGCCGACCAGCTCCACGGCGCGCCGGCCGGTGTCGTAGGCGATCTGGCCGCGCTCGCGGTACGGGGCCGGGATCGCGGCGCAGCCGGGCAGCGACATCCCGAGCGCCTCGGCGATGCTGTTCATCGACAGGGCGGTACCCATGGTGTTGCAGTGCCCGACGCTCGGCGCCGAGCGCGCCACCCGGTCCATGAACTCGGCGTAGTCGATCTCCCCGGCGGCCAGCAGGCGCCGCGACTGCCAGATGATCAGCCCGGACCCGGCGCGCCGCCCGTCGACGTACCCGTTGAGCATGGGGCCGCCGGAGAGCACGATCGCGGGGATGTTGACTGTCGCGGCCGCCATGAGGCACGCCGGCGTCGTCTTGTCGCAGCCCGTGGTCAGCACGACGCCGTCCAGCGGGTAGCCGTACAACACCTCGACCAGGCCGAGGTAGGCGAGGTTGCGGTCCAGGGCCGCGGTGGGGCGCTTGCCGGTCTCCTGCAGCGGGTGTACCGGGAACTCGAGCGGAATGCCGCCGGCGTCACGGATCCCGTCGCGTACCCGTTCGGCCAGCCCGATGTGGTGCCGGTTGCACGGCACCAGGTCGTTGCCGGTCTGCGCGATGCCGATGACGGGCCGGCCGGACTGCAGCTCCGCCGGGGTCAGGCCGAAGTTGAGGTAGCGCTCCAGGTACAGCGCCGTCATGTCGGGGTTCGCCGGGTTGTCCCACCACTGCCGGCTGCGCAACGGCGGCGCGGTCATCGCGGGGCCGGGCCTTCCGAGCCGGCCGGGTACTCCTCCAGCGGCACCAGGTCCTTCGCCCAGGCCTCCAGCACCGGCGTGACCACGCGCCAGGACTCCTCGGCCTCGTCCGCGCGGATCGACAGCGCCGTGTCGCCCTTGAGCACGTTGAGCAGCAGCCGGCCGTACGGCGGCAGCGCGCCCGGCGCCGGCGTGGCGGCGAGGGTGAGCGGCACGAGCCCGTCGGCATGGGTCGAGGTGCCGGTCAGGTGCAGCGAGACCGTCTCCGGCTCGAGGCCGAAGCGCAGCACGTTGGGCTCGGCCGTGACGCCCTCGCCGAACGGCAGGTGCGGCACGGCCCGGAAGTGGACCGCGATCTCGTGCCGGTTGACCCGCACCGCCTTGGCCGTCCGCAGCCGGAAGACCGTGCCGCGCCAGCGCCAGTTGTCGACCTCGAGCAGCAGCTCCGCGAACGTCTCGGTGTGGTGCGCCGGGTCGACGCCCGGCTCGTCGACGTAGGCGGGCACGCACGCGCCGGCGCTGTAGCGGGCCCGGCGGGTGCGGCGGGCGGCGTCGTCGAGGGTCAGCGGCCGGATCGAGCGCAGGACGTCGACCTTGCGGTCGCGCAGGTCCCGCTCGCCCAGGCTGATCGGCGGCTCCATCGCGACCAGGCACAGCAGCTGCAGCAGGTGGTTCTGCAGCATGTCCTTGAGCGCGCCGACGCCGTCGTAGTACCCCGCCCGGCCCTCCAGCGCCAGCGACTCGTCCCAGATGATGTCGATGCGCTCGATGTGCGAGCTGCTCCAGATCGGCTCCAGCACCCGGTTGGCCAGCCGGACCCCGAGCAGGTTGAGCACCGTCGCCATCGCCACGAAGTGGTCGACCCGGTAGATGCTGCGCTCCTCGTACAGCTGCGACAGCAGCCGGTTGAGCTCGACCGCGTCGTGCAGGCTCTCGCCGAACGGCTTCTCCAGCACGATGGTGCTGCCCTTGGCGGTGCCGGCCGCGTGCAGCGCCGACGCCGTGGCCGGAAAGATCGACGGCGGGAGCGCCAGGTAGGCCGCGACCGGCTCGTCGCGTGGGATCGCGACGGCGAGGGCGTCCGCGTCGGTGACGTCGGCGCGACGGTACCGGGCGGCCGTCACCACCGCCCGCCGCTGCTCGGCCGGGACGCCGGGCGCGTGCCGGTCGAGCTGCTCGGCGGCCCAGGCGCGGAACGTCTCGTCGGTCCAGTCCTCCCGCCCGACGCCGGTGAGCCCGAACCCCGCATCGAGGTGCCCGGCGGTGCGCAGCGCGCCGAGGGCGGGCAGCAGGTACCGCCCCGTGAGGTCGCCGGTGGCGCCCAGGATCACCAGTTGCTGGATCATCTCGCCAGTCCTTCCTTCGCTCGTGCGAGGTTGACGCCACTGGCGATCACGCCGATGTGGCTGAACGCCTGCGGGAAGTTCCCGACGAGCTCCCCCGTCGCCGGGTCGATCTGCTCGGACAGCAGGCCGAGCGGGCTCGCCCGGCCGCACAGCGAGGTGTAGAGCGCCTCGGCCTCCTCGAGGCGCCCCTGGCCGGTCAGGTTGTCCACGAGCCAGAAGCTGCAGAGCAGGAACGCGCCCTCGTCGCCGGCGATGCCGTCCGGGGACTCGTCGTGGCGGTAGCGGTACAGCAGCCCGTCGCCGGCGCCGAGCCGCTCGGTGACGGCCCGGGTCGTCGCCACCATCCGCGGATGGTCGGGCGCGATGACGTGCCGCAGCGGCAGGGCCAGCAGGCTGGCGTCGACCCCGCCGTCCCCGCCGAGGTGCTCGGAGATCGTCTGCGCCCCCTCGTCCCACGCGTCCTCGACGATCGTGCGGCGGATCTCGGCGGCCTCGTCCCGCCACCGCGGCGCCGGGCCGGGCAGCCCCAGCCGGTCCGCCATGGTGGCCGCGCGGTCGAGGGCCACCTGGCACAGGGCGGCCGAATAGGTGAAGACCTGACCCTCGTTGCGCACCTCCCAGATGCCCTGGTCGGGCTGGCGCCACGTCCGGGCGGCCGTGTCCGCCAGCCCGGAGAGCCCGGCCCACAGTCCCGGGTCGACCTCGCCGCCGGCCCGCGACCACTGGTCGGCGCAGTCCAGGATCTCCCCGTAGACGTCGTGCTGGCGCTGGTCGGCGGCGCCGTTGCCCCAGCGGACCGGGGCCGAGCCGCGGTACCCGCCGAGCGCCGCGTCGATCCGCTCGTCGGGGACCGGGCCGCCGGCGAGCGTGTACATGATCCGCGGGCGGCGGCTCTGCTCGAAGGCGTCGAGGACCCAGCCGAGGAACGCGTCGGCCTCGCCGCGGAAGCCGATGCGCCGCAGCGCGAAGACGGCGAAGGCGGCGTCGCGGATCCAGGCGTAGCGGTAGTCCCAGTTGCGCACCCCGCCGACCGGCGCCGGCAGCGAGGAGGTCGGCGCGGCCGCGACCGAGCCGTTGACCCAGTGGTCGCACAGCTTGAGCGTGACCGCGGCCCGGCGGACCATCGCCTCCTGGGGTCCGTCGTACCCGAAGCCGCTCATCCAGCGCCGCCAGGCCGCGGCCGTCTGCTCGAGGCTGGCCGCGGCGTCGAGCCGGTGGTGGCGGTGGATCCGGCCCCACGACAGCACCAGCTCCAGCCGGTCACCCTGGGCGAGGTCGTAGCGGTTGGTGAGCCCGCCGTCGAGCGGATGGCTGGAGCGCAGGTGCAGCCGCACCCCGGGCAGCCGCGCCGCCTGGATCTCCAGCCCGCCGAGTGCGGCCCGGGCCGCGCCGCCTCCGCGCGGCTGCACGTCGACCCGCAGCTCCACGGCGCCGTCGAGCACCTCGACGAGCCGGACGAGCTCGCCCCGGTCGGCCGGGGTGTCCTCGGTGAGGTCGGCGCCCGAGCGCAGCGCCAGCGCGTCGGTGATGCGCACGAGCCCGCCGGCGGTGCGCAGCTCCGTCTCGAGGACGCCGGAGTCGGGGCGGTACCGCTGCCGCCCCTCGATGACGCCCTCGGGGGCCACGGCGAACCGCCCGCCGCCGGCGTGGTCGAGCAGGCCGCAGAACAGCGGATCGGCGTCGAACCCCGGCACGCACAGCCAGTGCACGCTGCCGTCGAGGCCGACGAGGGCGGCCGTCGCCCCGTCCCCGATCAGCCCGAGATCCTCCAGCGGCGGGAATCCGTCGCGCAGGCGCAGCGGACGAAAGGATGGTTCGAGATCCAGCATCCCGCTGCCTCCACGGTACGACGACCGGGCGTGCCTACCCGGCCCCGCGGACGCCTAACGCGACGGCCGCTTCGGCGTGCCGGCGGGCGGCCGTGACCACCTGGGCCGCTCCCGCGAGGGTGAGCACCGCGACCGCGCCGAACGCGACAAGGGTCGCCGCGTCGGGGTGCAGCACGGACTGCCCGCGCGCGGCCTGCCGGCTCAGGATCGTGAACACCCCGGCGTAGCCGAACCCGGCGGCCCCGACCAGCCGGGCCCGGACCCGCTCCGCGCGCAGCCACGCCCGCCGGGTCGCGAGCACGTTCAGGATCGCGGCGACCGCCAGGAGCACCTGGATCGCGTGCAGACCGGCGAAGTGCGGCACGCGCAGGTCGCCGCCGGTCGTGCTCCAGTTCGTCAGGAACATGCCGTGCCCGTCCGGGTCGCCGACGCCGTGCGCGCCGACCAGCGACACCGCGTGCCCGTTCGCGTCGATCTCCGTACGCGGCGCCGGACCGGCGGAGCCGCTCAGCCACAGCGCCACGACCATGCCGGCGAACGCGAGCCCGAGCCCCGCGCGCAGGGCCCGGTCGAGGGCCCGGTCGCCGGTCCGCTGGACCAGCAGCAGGATCGCGATCACCAGCGTGGCGAGCAGCAGCGGCATGATGCCGAAGGAGAACACGGTCTGCACGGTCCGGGCCACGTCATCGGTGTCCCGGTTGAAGTGGCTGAACGTCCCGTGCGCGGCGGCCCAGGTCACCGCCCCGACGTCGAGCACCCCGGCGACCGCGAACACGGTCCCCACCCACCATCCGGCGCGCCGGCCCCGGGTCAGCCGGGTGAGCAGCCACGCCAGCGTCAGGCTGTAGACGCCCATGGCCACGCCGAACTTCATCGGCTTGGCCCACACGGGCTCGCCGAGCAGCCGCCGGTCGTCGGCGAACAGCCCCACCGCGGAGACGACCGCCAACCCGAACATGAGCAGTGCGTGGCCCACCAGCGGCCGGTGCCAGGCCCGCACCGCTCGGCCGAACCTCGTGAGGACGTTCATCGGGCGCTCCAGACCGCGATGCCGATAGATGCCCTCAGCGTCGGCGTTCCGCCCGCCGGTGACCATCCGACCACCCCCCGGACGCGACCGGGGGCTATCCCCCGTGGAAGAACGCGCGGATGTCCGCGGCGAGCAGGTCCGGCACCTCCATGGCGGCGAAGTGGCCGCCGCGCTCCAGCTCCGTCCAGTGCCTGATGTCGTACAGCCGCTCGGCCAGCGGCCGCACCGACTGGGTGATGTCGTGCGGGAGCACCGCCACGCCGACCGGCACCGGGCACGGCTCGATCCGCCGGGGCGTCTCGCGGGCCAGCCGCGCCGCGGACGCGGCGGTGCCGGTCAGCCAGTACAGCGAGACGTCGGTGAGCATCCGCTCGTCGCTGATCGGCGCGGCCGGGTCCGTCCACTGCGCGAAGCGCTCGGCGATCCAGACCAGCTGACCCACGGGCGAGTCGGTCAGCGCGTAGCCGATCGTCTGCGGGGTGAGAGCCTGCAGCGCCTGGTACGGCGGGCGGTTCGCCATCACGTGCCGGATCTTGTCCAGCCGGGCCTCGTCGGCCGCGGACAGCTCGAGGCCGGCGGCCGGGTCGGGCCGGGTCGGCAGGTAGTTGACGTGCACCCCGGTGACCCGCTCGGGGGCGACCGCACCGAGCGCCAGGGAGATGCCCGCGCCGAAGTCGCCGCCCTGCGCGCCGTAGCGCTCGTAGCCCAGCCGGTGCATCAGCTCGGCCCAGGCGCGCGCGACCCGGACGATGTCCCAGCCGCGCTCGTGGGTCGGCCCGGAGAAGCCGAAGCCCGGGATGGACGGGATGACGAGGTGGAAGTCGCGCGCGAGCGGCTCGATCAGGTCGAGGAACTCCAGGAACGAACCGGGCCAGCCGTGGGTCAGGATCAGGGGCAGCGCGTCCGGGTCGGCCGACCGGACGTGGACGAAGTGGATGTTCTGCCCGTCGATCTCGGTGGTGAAGTGCGGAAGCCGGTTGAGCTCGGCCTCGTGCTCGCGCCAGGCGTACCCGGTGCGCCAGTACTCGGCCAGCTCACGCAGCCGCGCCAGCGGGAAGCCGTAGTCCCACCCGGCGCCGGCGACCTCGTTGGGCCAGCGGGTCCGGGCGAGGCGGTCGGCCAGGTCGTCGAGGTCGGCCTGCGGGACGGCGATGCGGAACGGGGAGATCATTTGGACTCCTAACGTTTGTGTCACTAACGTTTATACACCTAACGGTGCCGCGGGCGATTCGTTAGGCTTGTCACATGGAGCAGCCGGCCGAGACGACGCCCGCACGGTGGGAGGGCCTGCCCAGCTGGCTGCTCACCCAGACCGCCGGCTATGCGCACCGCCTGGTGGGCGACGGTTTCTCGGCCGCCGACGCCAAGGGGTACCACTACCGCGTGCTGGCCACGCTCGCCGACCTCGGCCCGGCCAGCCAGGCCGATCTGGGCCGCCGCAGCGGCATCCACCTCAGCGACATGGTGGCGACCGTCAACGAGCTCGCCGACCGCGACCTGGTGGAGCGCGCCCCGGACCCCGCCGACCGGCGGCGCAACATCGTGTCGCTGACCACGGCGGGGCGGCGGCAGTTGCGGCGGCTGGAGCAGCGGCTGGCCGAGGTGCAGGACGAGCTGCTGGCGCCCCTGCCGCCGGCGGACCGGCGGCGGCTCACCGAGCTGCTGTCAACGCTGCTGGAGCACCACAGTCAGCGCCGCCCCTGAGGGAGCTACTCGGCGGCGTGGCGGCGGCTGAGGCGGCGGTACGGCCGGGAACGCATCGCGATCGCGGTGGCGACGATGCCGACCACGCCGGTGAGGACGAACACGAGCGCGATGCCGCGGTCGGCGCCGGTGCCGAACCAGCGGCCGATCGTGCGCGCGCCGAGCCCGTCGGTCATGAACGGGATGAACACGAACTGCGCCACCGGGGCGATCAGGAACGCGGTCAGCGGCGCCGCCGACTGCTCGACGCTCTGCGCGAACCCGAACACCCGCCCCTGCCGCTCGTACGGGACCACCTTCTGCAGGATCGTCTGCTCCGCGGCCTCGGCGTACGGGACCAGGAGCATGTAGACGTACATCCCGGCGGCGAGCAGCACGATCGAGGAGCGCAGCGGGAAGAGCAGCGTCACCGTCCACAGCACGAGGTTCACCGCGAGCAGCAGCCAGACCGGGTTGCGGCCGAGGCCGGTGCGCGCGATGAGCAGGCCGCCGACGATCAGGCCGGTGCTTAGCGCGCCCCACAGCAGCCCCCACGCCTGCACCGACACGAGCGACAGACCGTACGCGTCCATGAGCGCCATGAACACGCCGCCGAGGAAGTTGTTGAACGCGGAGAAGACGATGAGCGCGGCGAGGCCGGGCACCTGGGCCACGATGCGCAGCGTGCCGCGCAGGTCGACGCGGCCGTGCCCCTCGCTCGCCCCGGTGGCGGCCGCCCGCTCGTCGATCCGCACCACGGCGAGGTGCGCGAGCGCCAGCGTGAGCACGCCGGCCGCCAGGACGAGCACCCACGTCATGCCGCCGGCCGCGACGAGCACGCCGCTGATGACCGACGTGACGAGGAACGTGACCCCGGAGGTGGTACCGACGAGCCCGTTGGCCCGGTCGCGGCTGTCCTCCTCGACGAGCACGGTGACGAGCGTCGGCAGCGCGATGGTGCGGATGTTGCCGGCGATGACCCCGAGCATGAGCAGCACGATGAGCACCCACAGGCGGCCGCCGGCCGGGTCCCGGAACGCGCCCGCGGGCGCCGTCTCGTGCACGGCGAGCGCCAGGAGGTACAGCAGCAGCGAGACGCCCGCGGAGACCTGCATCATCGCCTTCTTGCCCCGGTGGTCGACGAGGCTGCCGAACCAGATTCCGGTGGCGGCGGTCAGCACCAGGAAGATCCCGGAGACGACCCCGGTCGCGAAGACCGAGCGGGTCTCGAGGAACACGTAGAACGTGATCGCGAACCACACCGTGAAGTTGATCACCGACACGAGCAGGGTGCTCACGAGCAGGTGGAAGAAGGCCGGCCGGTCTCCGCGGATGGTCATCCCCCGACCGTATGACCTGAACCCGGGTTGATGTCCAGCGATTACGGGCCGCCGCGCTTTCCCCGCCGCCGCGCCGGTACCGTCGCGGGATGGACGATCTCGAGCTCGCGGAGGAGCTGCGCGTCTCGATCGGGGACTTCGTGCGGCGGGTGCGCGTGCACGACCGGATGCCGCCGGGCCAGGCGGCCGCGCTCGGGCACCTCGACCGGGGCGGGCCGCTCACCATCGCCGAGCTGGCGCGGCGCGAGCAGGTCAGGCACCAGTCGATGACGCGCACCGTGAACCTGCTCGAGGGGCTCGGCCGGGTCGCGCTGCGGGCCGACGACCGCGACGCCCGGCAGCTGCTCGTGGCCATCACCGCGGCCGGGCGCGCCGCGCTCGACGAGGAGCGCGGGCAGCGGGCCGCCGCGATCGCCCGGGCCATGCACGACGACCTGGACGAGTCGGAGCGCGAGGTGCTGCGGCGGCTGCCGGCCATCATCCGCAAGCTGGAGCCATGACATTGCTTACAGTTCAGCTGTACAGCATTGCTGTATATTCGACGCCATGCGATTGACGAAGTACGCCCACGCCTGCGTCGCCCTGCACAAGGACGGGCGCACGATCGTGCTCGACCCGGGAACGTTCACACCCGAGGCCCGGCCGGTCGTCGCCACCGCGGACGCCGTGCTCATCACCCACGAGCACTTCGACCACGTCGACGAGGAGCTGCTGCGGGCGCACCCCGACCTGCCCGTGTACGGCCCGGCGGCGATCCGTGCGAAGCTCGGCGAGCGCGTCACGGTCATCGCGCCCGGCGACGAGCTGGACGTGGCCGGCTTCACCGTGAGCGGTCACGGCGGCCGGCACGCCCCGATCCACGCCGACATCCCCCGCGTCGACAACGTCGGGCTGCTGGTCGACGGCACGGTCTACCACCCGGGCGACTCGTACCACGCGCCGGCCGCGCCCGTGCGCGTGCTCCTGCTGCCGACGAGCGGCCCGTGGACGAAGCTGGGCGAGGCCGCCGACTTCGTGCGCGCGGTCAAGCCGGAGCGGGTACTGCAGATCCACGAGCTGATGCTGAGCGACCTCGGCCAGGCCTCGACCGCGAACATCCTCGGCGAGCACGGCCTCACCGGCGTGCCGATCGAGCGCCTGAGCCCCGGCGAGAGCACAGAGGTCATCTGAACGTCGTGCGGTAGGCCTGCGGCGTCACACCGGTCGCGCGCTTGAACTGGGCGCGGAAGTTCGTCGGCGACGCGAAGCCGGCCAGGTGGGCGATGCGCTCCACCCCGTGCTCGGTCGTCTCCAGCAGCTCCTGCGCCCGCCGCACGCGCGCCGCGGCCAGCCACTGCATCGGGCTGCGCCCGGTCTCCTCGTGGAAGCGGCGGTTCAGCGTGCGCACGCTCAGCCCGGCGTGCGCGGCGATCCCGGCCAGGCTCAGGTCCCGGTGCGCGTGCTCCTCCAGCCAGGCGAGCACCGGGCCGATCCCGGCGCCGTCCGGCGGGGCGGACGGGCGGGCGATGTACTGCGCCTGACCCCCGTCCCGGTGCAGCGGCGCGACCGCGAGCCGGGACGCGTGCGCGGCGGCCGCGGCGCCGTGATCCCGGCGCACCAGGTGCAGGCACATGTCGACGCCGGCGGTCGCCCCGGCCGAGGTGATGAACTGTCCACTGTCGACGTAGAGCACGTCGGGGTCGAGGTCGACGGCCGGGTACCGGCGGCGGAACTCCCCGGCGGCGGCCCAGTGCGTGGTGGCGCGCCGGCCGTCGAGGAGCCCGGCCTCGGCCAGGGTGAACGCCCCGACGCAGATGGACGCGATCCGGATCCCGGCCGCCGCGGCCGACCGCAGCGCGTCGAGGGTCACCGGGTCCAGCGGCTCGTCGACGTTGCGCCCGGGCACGACGATCGTGCCGGCCCGCGCGAGCGCGTCGAGCCCGTGCGGCACCTCGAGCCGCAGCGGGCCCGCGGCCACCGAGGGGGTGGCCGCGCAGACCTCGACGCGGTACCCGGGCACCCGCCCGAGCGTCTCGATCGGCGTCGCGAGGTCGAACGCGATCGTGTCGGGCAGCGCAAGCACCATCACCGTGTGCACGAGACCCCCTGGCAGGAAACAGCCGGACAACGGCAATCCTGCCACTGGGCGCGCGCGCCGCGCACGGCGAGCATCGTTTGTGTGCTGATGCAGATCGTGTTGTTCGACGGGTTCGACCCGCTCGACGTCGTCGCCCCGTTCGAGGTCCTCGCCGAGGGCGCCGCCGTGGCCGGCCAGCCCGACGAAGTGCGGCTGGTCGCCGTGGGCGGGCCGCGGGAGGTGGTCGGGGGCACCCGGGGGCTGGCCCTGCGCGCGGCGGCCGCCCTCGACCCCGACGCCCCCGGGTACGTCGTCGTCCCCGGCGCCTCCGGCCGGTCGGACGAGATCCCGGCGCTGCTCGCCGGGGTCGCGCGGTCACCGGTGATACCGGCGGTCCGGGCCGCCCTGGCCAACCCGGGCGTGACGGTGGCGACCGTGTGCGGCGGCTCCCTCATCCTGGCGATGGCGGGGCTGCTGGACGGCCGGCCCGCGGTCACCAACGCGCAGGGCATGGACGCGCTCGCGGCCACCGGCGCCCGGCCCGTCCGCGCCCGCGTGGTCGACGACGGCGACCTGGTCACCGCGGCCGGGGTCACCTCCGGGCTGGACCTGGGCCTGCACCTCGTCGAGCGCGAGTACGGGCCGCCGGTCGCGCTGGCCGTCGAGGAGATGTTCCAGTACGAGCGCCGAGGGATCGCCTGGCGCTGATCTAACAGATGTTGCGTCGATACTTGCGTCGCTGAAGGTTGAGGGGTATCACTCGGAGAAACCTTTCCATCATCGAAAGATTCTCGAGAGGGTACGCGATGCGGATTGCGACGGCGATCACCGGCCGGCTCGGTGCGATCATCGTCCTGCTGGTCGCGGCGGGCCTGACGGCGCTGGCGTTCGTCACCTCGCCCGAGCAGCCGGCCGCCCAGGCCACCGACGGGCTCCCCGCCGGCAAGCAGTCGACCCGCGTCACCGAGCTCGAGGACCGCTTCCCCAGCGGCCGCACCCAGACCGCGCTGGTGGTCTTCGAGCGGGCGGGCGGGCCGCTGACCGAGGACGACCGCAAGGCCGTCGACCGGGCCCGCGAGGCCGTGCACGCCCAGGCGCCCGCGGCACCGTCCGACGACAAGCAGGCGCTGCTCGTCGCCGTGCCGCTGAAGGCCGGCGGCATCGAGCAGGTCGCCGGCGAGGTGGAGCGGCTGCGGGCCACGGTGGCCGCCGTGCAACGACCCGAGGGTCTCACCGTCCTCGTCACCGGCGGGCCCGCGTTCGCCCGGGACATCTCGGCCGCGTTCGAGGGCGCCGACTTCACGCTGCTGGCCGCGACCGCGATCGTCGTGGCGGTGCTGCTGCTCGTGACGTACCGCAGCCCGATTCTCTGGCTCGTCCCCCTGGCGGTGATCGGCACCGCCGACCAGGTCGTCGCGAAGCTGCTGCCCTGGGTCGCGAAGGTCGCCGGCCAGCCCACCGAGGGACAGGTCAGCGGCATCGTGTCCGTGCTGGTCTTCGGGGCCGGCACGGACTACGCGCTGCTGCTGATCGCACGGTACCGCGAGGAGCTGCGCCGCACCGACAGCCGCCGCGGGGCCATGGCCGCCGCCCTGCGCGGGGCCGCCCCGGCCGTCGTCGGCAGCGCCACCACCGTGGTCCTCGCCCTGCTCACCCTGCTCTTCGCGGTGCTGACCACCAACCGCACCCTGGGCGCGGCCGCCGCGCTCGGCGTCGTCGTCGCGCTCGCCTTCGGCCTCGTGGTGCTCCCGGCCGCCCTGGTCTGCCTGCCCCGCGGCGTGTTCTGGCCGTTCGTGCCGCACGTCGGCTCCGACGAGCCGGCCCACTCGGGGCTGTGGGCCCGGGTCGCGGCCGGGGTCCAGCGCCGCCCGCGCATCGTGCTCGCCGCCGCCGTGCTGCTCCTCGCCGGCCTGGCAGCGGGGCTCGCCGGCACGAAGATCGGGCTGTCGCAGACCGAGCAGTTCCGCACCCAGGTCGAGTCCGTCACGGGCGCCGAGACCCTGGCCCGGCACTACCCGGCCGGCGCCGCCCAGCCGGTCACGGTCATCGTGAACGCTCCCAGCGCCGACCGGGCCGTCGCCGTCGCGCACGGCGTCGCGGGCGTGGCGAAGGTCGGCGACCCGGAGCGCTCCGACGACGGCACCCTGGTCACCTTCGACGTCGACCTGACCAGCGGCTCCGGCACCGCCGCGGCGGACCGCACGGTCAAGGACCTGCGCACGGGCCTGGCCGGCCTCCCGGGCGCGCTCGTGGGCGGGGACCCCGCGGCGGACCTCGACGAGCGTGACGCCAACCTTCGCGATGATTTCGTGGTGGTACCGCTGGTGCTCGCGGTCGTCCTGCTGGTCCTCGTGCTCCTGTTGCGCTCGCTCGTCGCCCCGCTGCTGCTGCTGTTCACGGTCGTCGTGAGCTTCGCGGCGAGCCTCGGCGCCGCCAGCCTCGTGCTGCGCCATCTCCTGGACATCCCGGCCCTCGGCACCGCCGTGCCGCTGCTGGCGTTCCTGTTCCTGGTCGCACTGGGCGTCGACTACAACATCTTCCTGGCCACCCGGGCCCGGGAGGAGGCGACGCACCTCGGCACCCGGGAGGGCATGGTCCGGGCCCTGGCCACGACCGGCGGCGTGATCACGTCGGCGGGCATCCTGCTGGCCGCGGTGTTCGCGGTGCTCGGTGTGCTCCCGGTCATCGTGCTCACCCAGATCGGCGTCATCGTCGGCATCGGCGTGGTCGTCGACACGCTGATCGTGCGCACGATCGTGGTGCCGGCCCTGGCCCTGCTGCTGGGCGACGCGTTCTGGTGGCCGGCCCGCGTCGCGGCGCCTCAGTCGGTGGACAGCCGGGACCAGATCTCGGTGTCGTAGCGCACGCCCTGGTACAGGTACGACTCCCGGATGACGCCGTCGAGGCGCATCCCGAGACGCTTCGCCACCGCGGAGCTGGCGGTGTTGTCGGTGCGGCACTTCCACTCGACGCGGTGCAGGCCCCGGGTCTTCAGCGCCCAGTCGATGAGGACCCGGGCCGCCGCGGTGACCAGGCCCCGCCCCTGCCCGGCGGGCTCGAGCCACACGCCGATCTCGCAGTTGCCGGACTCGGCGCTGAAGTTCACGTACATCGTGCCGCCGACCAGGGTCCCGTCGAGCCAGATGCCGAACAGCCGCCCGGCGTCGCGGGCCTGGAGGTCGGCGTACCGCTGGAGGGTGGCCCGGGTCGAGTCGAGGTCGGTGCTGACCGAAGCCCACGGAATCCACGGGTCGACGACGGCGCGGGCCCGGTCCATGTGCGCGAGGAACTCCGCGGCTTGCCAGGGCTCGAGCGGGCGCAGTTCGGCCCCGCCCTCGATTGAGACGCTGAACATGATCCTCACCGTACGCGGAGCCACTCGCCGAGTCGACGGCGCGCCGACATACGGGGCACCGCCGCGGCCGGCCTCGAACCACGGCTAGCCGGTCACTCTCACCGTGCCGAGCCACGGCACGGCCGCACGGTTCGCACGGCCGCACGGCGCAGACAGCTGCACGGCTCGCGCGGTTGCGCAGGTCATGCGGTCGCACGGTTCGCACAGCCGCACGGGTCGGGCCGGTTCAGGCGTCGACGGTCACCGTCACGGTGTGCCAGCCCGTGGCGCCGTCGGGGAATGGAGTGGCCCGCTGCTCGGGCTGGACCGCTCCGGTACGGTCGGTCGCCCGCACCCGCAGCGTGTGCGACCCCGGCGTCGCCGCCCAGGTCATCCGCCACTGCACCCATGTGTGGTCCGACGGCACCGGCAGCAGCTCCGCCCGGCTCCACGGCTCCTCGTCGACCTGCACCTCGACCTCGGCGATCCCGCGCCCCTGGGCCCAGGCGACCCCGGCCACCGGTACCGACCCGGCCCGCAAACGCCCGAACGACTCCGGCCGGTCGATCCGCGAGGCCGTCTTGACCGGCCCGCGGGGCGCCCAGCCGCGCGCGACCCAGTACGCGTCGACGGCCGCGAACGTGGTCAGCTCGATGCTGGTGAGCCACTTGCACGCCCCCGCGTACCCGTAAACGCCCGGCGTCAGCATCCGCACCGGGAAGCCGTGCTCCAGCGGCAACGGCTCCCCGTTCATGCCCACGCACAGGAGCACATCGGGGGTTTCGAGCACCGTGCGTACCGGTGTGCCGATACTCATCCCGTCGACCGACCGTGCAACCACCTGGTCGGCCGCGGGGTCGATCCCGGCCTCGCGCAGCAGCGGCGCGAGGGGCACGCCGAGCCAGCGGGCAGTGCCGATGTACGGGCCGCCGACCTCGTTCGAAACGCAGTTGAGCGTGATGTGCCGTTCGACGAGGGGCCGCTGCAACAGTTCCGCAAAGGTGTACGTGTGCGGCCGCTCGACCTGGCCGTGGATTCGCAGCCGCCAGCCACCGAGGTCGACCCGCGGCACGGTCAGTGCGGTGTCGACCCGATAGAAGTCCCGATTCGCGCTCACAAACCCCGGCTCCGTCCCCATCGGCAATGCCGGCGCCGGGTCTGCCGGCGCGGGCAACCGCACCGCCTCCCGATCCCGGGCCGCGGCGCCGCCCCGGACCCGCCGCGTGACGACCGCTCCCCCACCGGCGGCGACGGTTACGGCCGACACCGCCGCGGCCGCCTGCAGGAACGCTCGCCGGTCGAACCCCGCCGGCGCCACCTCCGACTCCGGCTGCGGCTCCAACTCCGGCGCCGGCCCTGACTCTGACTCCAGCTCCAACCTTGACGCTGGCGCCGGCTCCGGCCGCGGCCCCGAAGCTTGCCCCAGCTCCGGCTGCGACCCCGAACCTGGCACCCGCCCCGCCAACGGCCGCGTTTTCGGCGTTGGGTTTCGGTGCAGCGACCACAGGGCGATCGCGGTGACGGCGCCGCCCGCCAAGGACGGCAGCGCCGCCAGCGGGCCGGCGGTCGGGCGGCTCACCGCGGCGGCCGCCCCGGCGATCGCGAACAGCGCCGCGCCGGCCGTTCCGAACCATCGGCGGCGGGCCGCCAGCACCCCGACCGCCACGGCGACGGCGGCGAGCGCGAGCGCGATGCCGCCGAGCAGGACCGGCTTGTCGGCGGTGCCGAAGGTGCGCACCGCGAACTCCTTGACCGGCGTCGGGGCCGCGTCGACGAGTACGCCGCCGACCGCGACCGCCGGCCGGTCGCGGGGTCCGTGAGGGACGCGACCAGCTCGGCGACGGCGATCCCGGCCGCCGCGGCGAGCAGGCCCGAGAGGCCTGCCCGGCGACGAATGACCACTGTGGACATCAGCTCTTGGGTATGAGGACGGTGTCGATGATGTACACGGTGGCGTTGGCGGTCTGGACGTTGCCGCACACGACCATCGCGTTGCCGTTGACCGTGAAGCTGGTGCCGGAGCCGGACACGGTCAGCTCGCCGCCCTGCAGGGTCTTGTGCGTGCCGGCGAGGTCCGACGGGCTGAGCTTGCCGGGCACGACGTGGTAGGTGAGCACGGACTTCAGCGTGGCCGGGTCCGCGAGGACCTTGTCGAGGTCGGCCTTCGCGATCTTGCCGAACGCGTCGTCGGTCGGGGCGAAGACCGTGACGTCCGTGGCGTTGTTGAGCGAGTCCACGAGGCCCGCCTGCTTGACCGCGCCGACCAATGTGGACAGCAGCGGGTTGCCGGAGGCGGCCGAGGCGACCGGGACCTTCGCCATCGCGTCGAAGCTGCCCGGGTTGGCGGGGTCGGACGGCACCGCCGCACAGCCCGCGCCGAACTGCGTGCCCATCATCGGGGCGGCGCTGGACGGGGCGGCGCCCGTCGTCATCGGCGCACCGGTGGTCATCGTCGAGGCCGGGGCCGCCGTGTCGTCCGAGCTGTCGCCGCACGCGGCGAGCGACAGGACGAGGGCGGAGGCGGCGGCCACGGCGGCGAGCTTGGTACGAAACATCAGCAACCCCTTCAATCGGTACGTTCACCGATGATTCGCGGCCGAAGCCGTTCCGGATGGGCCGAAGATCCGCTGAACTTCCACCGATGCCCCGTCCGGGTCAACCGAGAGCGCTCTCACCATGTATCGGCAGCTCAACGCTGCAACAGAGAGCGCTCTCTACAAACCCGTCATTGACACTCGTCGCATTTCGCGCGCATGATTCGCAAGGACCCCATCCGAAGCCGCCACTTCGACCCCCACGGAGTCCACTCCATGCGCCTGAGAAAAGGCCGGCCCATCGCGGTCGGCGCCCTCGCCGTTGCCGTCGTCGCGACCGCACTGACCTTCCTCGCCCTGCCGAACGCCGAGGCCGCCACGCTCGGCTCCGGCAGCTACGCCACCACCAACCCGGCCGGCACCACCGGCCCGACCGGCTGCGGCAGCATCGCCACCAACCCCCGCCAGTACGTCACGGCCAACGCCCCCGCCGGCGCCGTGCCCACCAACGACTGGTGGTCCTCGCTGCTGTTCAAGCGCACGGACTGCAACTACGCCCTGCCGCTGGAGGCCCACCCGATGGCCTTCAAGCCCGCCGCCGGCGGACTGGGCGTGTCGTACACCACCGACGCCGCCATCTCCGGCACGGCGACCGGCGTCGGTGAGTACCACTTCCCCTACACCACCGAGTTCACCCTGGGCGTGACCGGCCTCAACGCGCCGAGCACCCTGGTGGACGGCTGGACCGACTGGACCGTCACCCCGTCGTGGTCCGACGGCGCCCGCACGCTGAAGGCGACCATCGGTCACGGGCTGCCGTTCGTGTACGCCCGGACCTCCGGCGGCAACGCCCAGCTCACCTTCGGCGGCGCGCCCACCGTGTGGTCCAACAGCGGCGCGCGCGTCGGGTTCACCGTGCGCGGCCACGACTACATGGCCTACGCCCCCACCGGCGCGACGTGGACCGTCAGCGGCTCGGCCATCACCTCGACCCTGGCCGGCAAGGACTACTACTCCGTCGCGCTGCTGCCGACCACCACGTCGACGCCGGCCGCGGACCGTACCGCGCTGGCGAACACGTACGGCCAGTACGCGCACAACCACGTCACCGGCACCCGCGTCGCCTGGAGCTACGACCAGGCGGGCAGCGCCGTGAACGCCACCTACACCGTCACCACCACCGCCCGTGAAGGCACGGGCTCCGGCACGGTGCTGGCCCTCTACCCGCACCAGTGGAAGAGCCTCGCCGCGGGCAGCCCCATCGCGCAGACCTATGTCTCTGCGCGCGGGCCGATGAAGGTGCTCACCGGACTGGGAGCGTTCACGACGACGACGCGCTACCAAGGTGTACTGCCGGAGATTCCCGCCGTCGCCGACTCCTCCGGCGCCGATCTGTCCACGGTGGGCGGCTACCTCGACCAGGTGGCCACCGGCGACCCGCTCGCCGGGTTCGGCGACGACACCTACTGGACCGGCAAGGGCCTCGGCCGCGCCGCCCGGGCCGCGGAGCTCGCCGACCAGCTCGGCCGCACGGCCCAGCGCGACGCCCTGCTCGGCGCGATCCGCACGCGCCTGACGGACTGGTTCACCGCGGGCTCGGGCGAGGCCGGGCGGCTGTTCGTGTACAACCAGGCCTGGGGCACGCTGATCGGCTACCCGGCCTCGTACGGCTCGGACCAGGAGCTCAACGACCACCACTTCCACTACGGCTACTACATCGCCGCGGCCGCGACCCTGGCCAAGTTCGACAAGGCGTGGGCGGCGTCGAGCGCGTACGGCGGGATGGTGAACCTGCTCATCCGCGACGCCAACAACCCGGACCGGGCCGACACCATGTTCCCGTTCCTGCGCGACTTCGACATCTACGCCGGGCACGACTGGGCCTCCGGGCACGCCTCCTTCGGGGCCGGCAACAACCAGGAGTCGTCCTCGGAGGGCATGAACTTCGCCAACGCGCTCATCCAGTGGGGCATCGCGACCGGGAACACCGCCGTGCGCGACGCCGGGCTGTACATCTACACGACCCAGGCCCAGGCGATCCAGGAGTACTGGTTCGACTCGGCGAACCAGAACTTCCCGGCGACCTTCGCCCACAACACGGTCGGGATGGTCTGGGGCGACGGCGGGGCGTACGCCACCTGGTTCAGCGCCGAGCCGGAGATGATCCAGGGCATCAACATGCTGCCGGTGACCGGCGGCTCCCTGTACCTGGGGTACAAGCCGGCGTACGTCGCGACGAACTACAACGAGATGACGACGAACAACGGCGGTCCGCCCACGGTGTGGCAGGACGTGCTGTGGTCGTTCCAGGCGCTGGGCAACGGCGACCAGGCGCTGGCGAACCTGCGGGCGAACTCCGGGTACACCCCGGAGGAAGGCGAGAGCAGGGCCCACACCTTCCACTGGATCCGCAACCTCGCCGCCCTGGGCACGGTCGACACGTCGGTGACCGCGAACACGCCGTTGTACGCGGTGTTCACGAAGAACGGCCAGCGCACGTACGCCGCGACGAACCTGACGACGGGAGCGCTCACGGTCACGTTCTCCGACGGCCACACGCTGACCGTCGGGGCCGGGAAGACGGCGACGAACGGGGCGTACACCTGGAGCGGCGGGAACGGCACCAGCAACCCGCCCTCGTCCCCACCGCCGACGTCGAACTCCCCGTCGCCGTCGCCGTCGGTGTCCAGCTCACCTCCGCCGCCGGCGGGCTCGAACAAGTTCTTCCTGCGCTCCGGGCCCGCGCTCAGCACCACCGCCGGCAGTGCCGCCACGACGCAGACGGTCACCGCCGCGAACGGGAACTGGGACGGTAACCCGCACAATCCCGTGACGTACACGGCCTGCGGCATCACCGGAGGAACGAACGGCACGGCGACCCAGTTCACGTTCCACGTCGACGCCGGCGGCACGGTCGGGCAGGGGATCCAGGCCCGCGTCTCGTACGACTTCACCGGCGGCGGCAGCTACGGCCGGGTCGAGACGTACCGGTACTTCGCCACCGACCCGGTCGCGGGCACGGAGCAGTACACCCAGGCCGTGGGCCTCTCCTCGGCGACCGGCACGCTGTCGGCGATGAACCACGGCTGTGTGCGGCTCGAGCTGTGGAACGCCATCGGCAACGCGAACACGACGGTGCGGGTCGACGCCAGCGCCGCCAACGGCAACCAGTCGGCGCTCACCATCCCGTACACGGTGGCCTGACCACGCGCGGCCGGGTCAGTCGTCCAGTGTGACGGTGACGCTGACCCGGCCCCGCTCGTCGCGGCGGGACACGGCGTGGCCCGGCCGGTCCTCGCCGTCCAGGTGCAGGCTGATCGGGCCGCCGGCGCCCAGGAAGTTGCGCCACCACGCCTTGGCGTCCGGGAACTGCACACCGATGAGCACGGTGTCGCCGGTACGCCGGTACGCCACCGGCGTGCTGAAGGTGTTCCCGGAACGGCGGCCCGTGTACGTGACGACGGTCAGGCGGCGCCGCACGACACGGCCGAGGCGCGGCGAGTCCCGCAGCCGCAGCACACAGGCGTTGACGCGGCGCACGGCGCCCCGGTGCAGCTCCACGGTGTCGTCCTCTCGGTCGGATTCGCTTGTGTCGCAACGGTACCGCCGAAATGGAGCCCCCTGTCCAGTTGCCGCTAAAGTGAGCAACATGGGTCACGGGGCTTCTCAGTTCGCCGCCGCCGCGCTCGCCGCGTTCCCGGGCGTGTTCGACCGGGAACGCGAGATGACCCGGGGCGTGGCGGCGTTCGCCGAGCCGGCCGGCCGGGCCCAGGCCGCCGGGCGTCTGCGTGCGGACTTCGTACCGGATGATCTGCCGCTCGTCCTGCAGGCCAACTGCGGCGTCACGGACTCGGGGCGCCTTGCGGCGTACCTGCTGGACGCGTTCGCCGCCCGATGAAAGAGGGCTCCTTGCTCATTCGCGAGTTCGGCTGGGCCGACTACGACGCCGTCGTCTCCGTGTGGCGCACGGCCGGCAGCGACCCACTGCCCCGGGCCGAGCTGGAGGCGAAGCTGGAACGCGACCCGGAACTGTTCCTGGTCGCCTCCGACGGGACGATCGCCGGGGTCGTCCTGGGGACGTACGACGGGCGGCGCGGCTTCATCCTGCGCCTGGCGGTCGACCCGGCCCGCCGGCGGGAGGGGATCGCCACCCGGCTCCTCGCCGAGCTCGAGCGCCGGCTGAAGGCGCTCGGCTGCCCGCGGATCAACCTGTTCGTGCTGCCGGACAATGCGGCCGGGCTCGCCTTCTGGCGGTACCACGGATATCTTCCGGCCCCTGACGTGGTGTGCACCAAGCCGCTGTAGCGCAGGAGTGCGGTGACCGCCGCGACCGGCGGTCACCGCACCTCGGGCCCGGGAGGATCAGGCGTAGGTCTCGAACTCGGCGACCTTGGGTGTCCCCGAAGCGCCGGTGATCCTGAACGTGACCTTCTTCAGCGACGTCGACGTGAAGCTGATGACGCCCGCGCCGCTGCCGGACTTCAGCACGGCGCCGTTGTCGGCGTTGATGACCTGCCAGGATCCGATGGTGCCGGCGGAGCCGGACGCCTCACGGATGTTGATCTTCGAGATCGACTTGGCGGAACTCCACTTGACCGAGATGTCGC
Organism: Dactylosporangium sp. McL0621; assembly: GCF_049995355.1. Lineage (NCBI taxonomy): Bacteria > Bacillati > Actinomycetota > Actinomycetes > Micromonosporales > Micromonosporaceae > Dactylosporangium > Dactylosporangium sp. McL0621. The sequence continues at coordinate 3,932,057 of NZ_CP188259.1, read as the reverse complement.
CGGTCGAGCCGGACGGCGACCAGTAGGTGCTGAGGCTGCCGTCGATGACGTTGCCGTAGCTCGTCCCGCCGCCCTTGCTGGAGCCGTCCGCGCCGGCCCCGATGCTGAGGTTGGCGCCCGACGGCTGCGACTGCGTCGGGGTCGGGGTCGGGGTCGCGCTCCGCGTCGGGCTGGCGCTGGTGGTCGGCCCGCCCGTGGTGGCGGTCGGAGTCGTCACCGTGCAGGAGCCGTTGGACACCTGCAGGCCCTTGTTGGCTCCGGCGGTCTGCGTGACGACGGTCGGCACGCAGCTGGCGGCGTCGAGGGTGTACGAGTACGGGATGCTGACGCTCGTGTTGGACTGCACGTTCGGACCGGCCGGGTGGTTCTCGGTGCCCGGGCTGGTCCACGTCACGTTGTCGAAGATGTTGCCGGCGACCTGCCAGCCGCCCATCAGGTCGGTGTAGAACGTGCCCAGGACGTCGGCGGAGTCCTTGAAGTAGTTGTTCTCGACCTTGGCCTTGCCGCCGTCACGCGGGTTGATGCCCGACTTGTTCAGGCTGACGTAGTAGTTGTTGTAGATGTGCGCGGTGGCGGCGCGCAGCAGCGGCGTGCGGGAGTCGATGTTCTGGTACAGGTTGTGATGGAACGTCACCGGGCCGTTACCCGTGTCGCTGTCGCTGGACCCGATGAGGCCGCCCCGGCCGGAGTTGCGCAGCGTGTTGTACGACACGGTCACGTAGTTCGTGCCGGCCTTCATGTCGATGAGCGAGTCGTAGCCCTGGTCCTCACCGCCCGACGCCAGCAGCGAGTTGTGGTCCACCCAGACGTTGTGGACGCTGCTCTCCATGCCGATGGCGTCGCCGCCGTTCGAGGTGGGCGAGCCCGACTTCTTCACGTTCTGCACGGTCACGTTCTGGATGATGATGTTGCTGGACTCGCGGATGTGGATGCCGATCTGGTCGAAGACGGCGCCGCCGCCGACCCCGACGATCGTCACGTTGCTGATCTGCTTGAGCTCGATGACCCCGGCGGCGGTGTTGCAGCTGTCGCCGGAAACCTTGGCGGTGTTTCCGACGGTGATGGTGCCCTCGACCTGGATGGTGATCGGGGTGCTGCTCGACGCCCGGTTACACAGGGCGGTGTGGATCGCGGTGCCCGTGGTGGCCCGGACCGTCTGCCCGCCGGCGCCGCCGGTGGTGCCGCCGTTCTGGGTCGCGTACCCGGTGACACCGCCGGTCGCCGCCGACGCCTGCGGTACCACGAGTGCCACGCCGATCGCAGTGGCGGCGCCTGCCGCACCGACCGCCAGAAGCCGCAACGCGACTGGTCGTCTCATCCTCGTTCACCTTCGTCTCGCTCGAGAGGGGTGTCGCTGTTTCCCGCGGCCGCTAGGAAAGCGCATTCCTCATCAAACTGACGCCCGGTCGAACGGAAGTCAATGGATCGGCGTTTGCAGGATTGTTGCAGCCGTCGATGCCTTGGGCCCGCATCAGCCGTTGCGGTGGTGCTTCTTCACGAACGTGAAGCCGGGGGCCAGCGGCTCGTCCGGGAACTGCCCGTTGTCGATCGCCTGGCGGTGCAGGGCCAGAGCGCGCGGGGACGGCCGGGTGCCGGGCTGCAACTTTCGGATGAACCCGGCCACCCAGTGCTCGTGCCGGTTGGAGGGGTCGTGCTCGGCGGGCTCGTCGGGCCGCGCCGCGGGCTCGATCAGCGGCGCATAGAACAGCATCGGTACCGCCTCGGACCCGTCGCCGGGCGGGAACGACGGCTGCCCGCCGGCGTCGAGGCTGCCGGCGACGCGGGTGACGTACCCCTCGCGGATGAGCTGCTCGACGGCGTTGCGGAGCAGGAACGTCCCGCGGGCGCCCTTGCCGAGCCCGGCGCGCCTGACGAGATCGCCCTCGGGGAACACCGCACTCCCGTCCTCGAACACCCGGCCGTACTTGCGCACCGCGTCGAGCACCTTGCCCCGGTTCGAGTTCGCCGGGCGGAACTCGTGGGTGACGGTCAGGGGGTCGTACTCGTGGAAGTACGCGACGCCGTCGACCTTCAAGGGCTCATCCAGCGGTACCGTGCGCAGCACGATCTGCCGGCGCGCCGGCTGCCACGTGACGGCGACGAGCACGCCCACGTGGACGTCCTCGGGCCACGCGATCCCGACGCGGCCGTCCTCCTCGAGCTCGGCGTCGAACACCTGGCGCGTCGGGGTCGCGCCGTGGGCGCGGTGGTCGAGCAGCACGGTCGCGGCGCCGGCGCACTCGGGCGGAACGGGACAGGCGGCGCCGTCGAGGTCGGCGCGGCGCAGCGCGTACCTGGGGCTGGCCGTCTTCACGCTGCGAATTTACCTGGCCGGGGGGATCGACATGTCGGGCGCTTCGCGCCGCGACATGTCGGATTTATACCCTGACCGGGGATTTATCGGTGCGGAGGCGGACTCGATCGCACCCCCGGCGCGACGGCGGGGGTCATTGAGGGGCGCCGTGAGGCGGAGGCGGCGGGCCCCCGTGGTGCGGAGACGGCGGCGGGCCCCCATGCGGAGGCGGCGGCGGCGGCCCACTGTGCGGTGGAGGCGGCGGCGGCCCACCGTGCGGCGGAGGCGGCGGTTCAGCACCCGGCGGCGGAGGCGGCGGTTCAGCACCCGGCGGCGGAGGCGGCGGTTCGGCACCCGGCGGCGGGGGCGGCGGCGGAGTGGTGATCAGCGGCTGCTCCGGCCAGACGAGCAGGACCGGACACGGCGCATGGTCCACGACGAACCGGGTGTGACGCCCCAGGCTGCGCGGACCCACCCGCGTACGATCGCCGTCCCGCGCGACCACGAGCAGATCGGCGCCGAGGTCGTTGCAGGCGGCGACAACCTCGTGCTCGGTACGACCGCGGCGGATCGAGATCTCGACCGGGCGGCCCAGGCGCTCGGCGGCCGCGGCGAGCAGATCCCGTTCGGCGGCCTCGGCGGCGGCCTCCATCGCCGGCCCCGGGTCGCGGTGCCCCCGCCCGAGCAGACCGCTCCAGGCCCCGCTCACCTCGCCGGCCGCGGCCGGGTCGACGACGTGCAACAGCGTGATGCGCGCGCCGGTAGGGGCGTGGTGCGCGGCGGCCGTGGTGGCGGCGGCCCAGGTGCCCTCGGCGAGCCAGACGAGCACGTTCATGCCCTGAGGTTCGCAGATGATCCAGTAAGCCCGCCACCGCTGGAGGAATTTACCTAATACCCCGGCGGGGTATAAATCGGATATGTCGTGGCGCGGAGTGCCCGACATATCCGCTCAAACGCCCGCGATCCGCAAGCCCGCCCAGAGCGCTGCCACCGCCGCCACCAGCGCCGCCGGCACCGTCAGCAGGCCCAGGCGCAGGAACTGGGCCACCGACGGCGCCGCGTCCCGCGCGTGCAGGATCTGGCGCCAGAGGAGGGTCGCCAGCGAGCCCACGTACGTCAGGTTCGGGCCGACGTCCACCCCGATCAGCACGGCCAGGAGCAGGCCCGGGTTGTGCTGGACGGCCGGCAGCAGCACGAGGGTCGCCGGGAGGTTGTTCAGCACGTTCGCCAGCAGCGCGGCCAGCCCCGCCACGGCCAGCAGGCCGAGGAACGACGCTCCGCCCGGGGTCAGCGTGTCGACCAGCGCTCCCAGGCCGTGCTCGCGCACCGCCAGGACCACGACGCCCAGGCCGAAGACGAACGCGCAGAACGCCGGGTTCGCGGCCCGGATCGCGGCCGGCAGGGCGAGCTTGCGGGCGCGGACGAGCGGGACCGCCAGGGCCGCCGCGCCCGCCACCGCGGCGAAGGCGGGGTGCACGCCCAGCGGCTGGCCCGCGGCGAAGCCGGCCAGGGTCAGGGCCAGGACGACCAGGGCGTACCGCGGGGCCCCGACCGGCTCGGCGGCGGGCGGGTCCGAGGCCACCGCCAGGTCGGCGGCGAAGAAGCGGCGCAGGATGAGGTACTCGACGCCGATCACCGCGAGCCACGGCGCGGCCATGAGCCCGGCGAAGGTGGCGAAGCCCAGGCCGCTCGCGGCGAAGGCGAGCAGGTTGGTGAGGTTCGAGACGGGCAGGAGCAGCGACGCCGAGTTGGCCAGGTGGGTGCAGGCGTAGACGTGCGGCTCGGGGCGGGCCCGGATGCGCAGCGCGGCGGTGAAGACCACCGGGGTCAGCAGGACCACCGTCGCGTCGAGGCTGAGGGCCGCCGTGACCAGGGCGGCCGCGGCGAAGACGGCGCCGAGGAGGCGTTTCGGGCGGCCGCGGGAGTGGCGGGCGGCCCGGTCGCCGATGTACGCGAAGACGCCGTGGGCCTCCGCGAGGTACGACAGCAGCAGAACGGCGGCGAGGAAGCCCACGGTGGGGCCCAGCTCGCGCACCTCGCCCGCGGCGTCACCCCACGGGACGAGGCCGAACAGCACGGCCAGGGCCGCCGCCGGGACCGCCGCCACGGCCTCGGGCAGGCCGAAGGGCCGCGCCACCGCGAAGGCGAGGACCGCGACCAGCAGTAGCACCGCGACGACCAGCACGGCGGCAGCCTACGTGCAAGATCGGGCCACCGCAGCGCGGACCGCGGCCGAACAGAGGGCGAGCGACACGAGCAGCCCGGGGTGGTCGGTCGCCTGCTGCAGGTCCAGCGGCGTGGTGGCGGTCAGCACGTGGTCGGCGGTGGCGATCACGTACTGCACCGAGCCGTCGTCGGCGCGGACGTACGCGTCGCCGGGCACGCAGCCCTGGGCGCGGTCCGGCAGGTTGAAGTCGCCGGCGGTGACGGTGGGCTCGTACCCGGCGCTCGCGTGCAGGGCCGGGATCGCGCTGCCGAAGAGGTACCGGCACTGCGCGAACGCCACCGCGGGCACGGTGTTGGCCAGGTGCGTCGTGCACGCCTGGTACGCCCCGCGCGCGTGCACGCAGACCCAGGCGCGCTCCTCGGGGTCGTTGGTGTCCTGGTCCGGGTACAGCCCGCCGTCGACCACTGTCGCGCGGCGCGGGCCGGCGATGCGGGCGAGGAGCCCGATGCCGTACTCCTCCCCGTTCACGCACGCGAACGGCCCGCCGGTGCGCCGGTCCCCCGCCGGCTCGAACGCGCGCACGATCGTGTCGCCCGGGAACACCCACGCGAGCACCGCGCCCAGCGCCTCGACGTCCCCGGCGCAGATCTCGTTGAGCGTGACCACGTCGGGGCGGTGGGCGCGCATGACCGCCGCGGCGACGTCGATCACCCGGCTCGTGTAGCACGACGCGAACCCGCTGTGGCACAGGTTGAGCTGCAGCACCCGCAGCGGGGGCCGGGACGCCTCCCCGGGCGCGGGCGCGGCGCCCAGCACGCCGGCCGCGACGCAGGCGAGCAGGGCCGCCACGCGTCGCAGAACGCGCCCCCTCATGCCGGGCAGCATATCGACCGGGTTACGGTCGCGTCATGCCCTCGTCCGCCGCCACGCTGCTGGTCTTCGGTCGCGGGGTCGTCGCGGCCGGCGGTGGGTGGGCGCTCACCGCCGACAGCCTCGCCCGCGTGGGCGCCGCCGCCGAGCACGTGGCCCGGGCCGGCGCGCCCGCCCGGATCGTGTTCACGGGCGGGTGGGCCGGCGTGTCCGAGGGCGCGCCGGAGCCGCCCGCGGGCCGCCGCGAGGGCGACCTGATGCTGCGCGCCGCCGAGGAGGCGGGCCTGGGCCGTTTCTGCCGGTTGTACGCCGAGACGCGCTCCCGCAGCACGCTGGAGAACCTGCTCAACCTCGTCGAGGACGGGCTGGTCGGCGGCCCCTACAGCGCCGCGGCGCCGCTCGGGCTCGTCTCCCACGCGTGGCACCTGCCGCGGGTGCGGTACCTGGCGGGCAAGATCCTGCGGCTGCACGGCCCGGCGCTGCTGGACATCCCCGCGGCCGGGCCGTGGCAGTCGGAGCGGCTGCTGCGGGCCGGGTCGCGGCTGTGCTTCCTCGGCGCGAGCGGCTCCGCGGCCCTGCGCCGCCGCGAGCGCCTGGCCACCGCCCTGCTGCGCCGCACCGGGCGCTGAGTGATCTCTCCCCCGCCGGGGTATCGACGAGGGATGATCGTGCTGCTGCCGGCGTACCGCCCGGGCTTCCACCTCCCCGAGCTCATCACCGCCCTGGGCGACGTCGACCCGGCGGTCGTGGTCGACGACGGCAGCGGCCCCGAGGCGGCCGCGGTGCTGGACGCGGCCCGCGCGCTCGGCGCGACCGTGCTGCACCACCCGGCCAACCGCGGCAAGGGCGCCGCGCTCAAGACCGGCCTCGCGCACATCGCGGAGGCGTGGCCGGGCCGCGGCGTGGTGTGCGCCGACGCCGACGGCCAGCACCGCGCCGAGGACATCCTGCGCGTCGCCCGGCACACCGAGGTCACCGGCCGGATCACGCTCGGCGTGCGGACGTTCGGCGCCGGCACGCCGCTGCGCAGCCGCATCGGCAACGGGTTCACGGCGGCCCTGTTCCGCGCCGCGACCGGCCGGCGCCTCCACGACACCCAGACGGGCCTGCGCGCGTACCCGGCCGATCTGCTGCCGTGGCTCAGCGGCATCCCCGGCGAGGGCTTCGACTACGAGATGCACGTACTGCTCGCCGCGGTCCGCGCCGGCCACCCGTTCGACGAGGTCGGGGTGGCCACGACGTACCTGGACGGCAACGCCGCGTCACACTTCGCCCCGCTGGGAGACTCGGCCCGGGTGTACCGCCCGCTACTGGCCGGCCTGTTCGGGTCCGACGCCCGCGAAGGCTAGGTCCTGTCCTGCCGATCATGCCGGCCTGCGCCGGGCCCAGATTCCCCCTGCGCGCACCCCGCGAAGGCCGGCTTACAACACCGGTTGCCAGGCCTCCGCGGGGCACACGCAGGCGAAATCTGGACCTCGTCTCGGCTCGGCATGATCGGCAGGACAGGACCTAGACCGCCTCGCCGGGCTGTCCGGCGCCGACGCCCGCGAAGGCTAGACCGCCTCGCCGGGCTGTCCGGCGCCGACGCTCGCGAACGCCAGGTCCAGCACGTCGGCGAACCGGCCCGTTCCCCCGTCCGCGATCCACCCCGCATACGCCACATCCAGGCACGACAGCGCGGCGAACACGAGGGCCTGCGCGGGCACGTCGCCGCCCGGACCGGGGCCGAGCCGCTCCCGCATGATCGGCGTCAGGATCCGCGACCACATCAGGTGCTTCTCCAGGTGCCGGGCACGCAGCGAGGCGGAGCCGTTCACCACCCGCATGACCCGCAGCGTGCGCTCCGCGTTGGTGTCGGACAGCTCCGCGATCGGCTGCAGGGCCGCGCGCATCGCCCGCCACGGGGACTCCCCGGCCGGCCGGGCGGCCAGGGTCGCGGCGACCAGGTGCCCGGCCGCGGCGGCGTCGCCGAGGACGGCGTCCTCGTTGGCACCAACGCGAGAAGAGGCACGAACATGCGACAGCGCACCCTAGGGCGGCAGGGGCTGACCGTCTCCGAGATCGGGTACGGCGCGATGGGCATCCACCTCGCCTACGGACCGGGCGACGAGCAGGAGGGCATCGCCACCATCCGGCGCGCCCACGAGCTCGGCGTGACGTTCTTCGACACCGCCGAGCTGTACGGCTGGGGCGAGAACGAGAAGACCGTCGGCCGCGCGGTCAAGGACTTCCGCGACGAGATCGTGATCGCGACCAAGTTCGGCTTCACCCGCGACTTCGGCTACGACAGCCGCCCGGAGCACATCCGCGAGGTCGTCGACAACAGCCTGCGGTACCTCGGCGTGGATCAGATCGACGTCCTGTACCAGCACCGGGTCGACCCGAACGTGCCGATCGAGGACGTGGCCGGGACGGTCAGGGAGTTCGTCGACGCGGGCAAGGTCAAGTACTTCGGGCTGAGCGAAGCCGGCGCGCAGACGATCCGCCGGGCGCACGCGGTGCTGCCGGTGTCGGTACTGCAGACCGAGTACTCCCTCTTCGAGCGCGACGCCGAGCAGCTGTTCCCGACGCTGGACGAGCTCGGCATCGGCTTCGTCGCCTACTCGCCGCTGGGCCGCGGGTTCCTCACCGGCAGCGCGAAGCCGGCGGACGAGTACGACGCGAGCGACATGCGCCGGACGGACCCGCGCTGGCAGCCGGGCAACTACGAGCGCAACCTGGCGGCGGTGCGGCGCCTCACCGAGCTCGCGAAGGGCAAGGGCGCGACGGTCTCCCAGCTGGCCCTGGCCTGGCTGCTGACCCGCGGCGAGCAGGTCGTGCCGATTCCGGGCACCCGCAGCCTGGCCCGGGTCGAGGAGAACACGACCGCCGCCGGCCTGGAGCTGAGCCCGGAGGACCTCGCCACGATCGACGAGATCCTCCCGACGGGTGGCTTCGGCGCCCGGTACGCGGGCGGCCGCACCCCCACCTGGGTCTAGTACTAGTTGTCCCCGAGCGGGTCGAGGCCGCCGTCCAGGCTAGCCACGCCGCAGTTCGGGGCCGACCAGAACCGGCTCGGGCGGCCGTCGACGTGCGTGTGGTCGTTGTGGTCGGGGTAGCCGGGGCCGAGGATGCCGGCGAAGCCGTGGTTGCGGGCCTCCTGGGCGAGCTGGCACAGCGTCCGGGAGCCCGAGACCAGGTCCGCGGCGTCGCCGTAGAGGTGGCGGCTGCTGGAGGCGCCGCCGACCGCGCTGTTGCACGAGGTACTGCGGAAACCGCTCGTGACCGTGATCGGCGCGTCGCCGAGCGCGTGCCGCAGGGCCTGCAGCTTCCTCAACGCCCCATGCGCACCCGGATCGCCGTGCCCGCGGGGCCGGTCGACAGCTCCACGAGGTCGCACATCTGGTGGGTCAGCAGTAGTCCCCGGCCGCGCTCACCCGTCGGCGCGACCGGCCGGCGCCCGGCGAGGGGGTCGCCCAGGAACCCCTGGTCGCTGACCTGCACCACGAGCGCGCCATCGTCGGACCACAGATGCAACATCCCGCCGCCACCGGCGTGCCGGATGGTGTTCGTGGCCAGCTCCGTGACCACGAACTCGAGGTCGGAGACGCGCTCGCCGGACAGCCCGGCCGCCGTGGCGTGCCCGGCGACGGCGCGGCGCAGCACCCGCACGGCGGCGATCGAGTCGTACCGCAGCGCGGTGGCGTGCGCCGGGGCGGCCAGCGCCCGGCTGTGCTCGGCGAGGGCCGCGGCGGGGGCGTAGTCGGCGCTGTCCGTGACGCCCGCGGCCCCGGCCAGGCGAGGGTGGGTGCGCCGGGCCGTGTCGACGTCGGACGGGTGCAGCCCGGCGGTGTCGTACGGGCACAGCGCGGTCGCGTCCACGCCCGTGAAGGCCAGGTTCACCAGGGCCTCGTGCACGGCCACGGCGGAGCGCTCGGCGCCGGTGCGCCCCACCCACATCGGCTGGCCGAGCAGGGCGGGGCGGCGGCCGGCGTGGCGGGCGCAGTACTCCAGCAGCGCCGGGATGATCCGGCCCGGGTTGCGCGAGGTCGCCTCGGCGTCCCAGAACGTCACGGCGGCGGCCTCGTCGCCGAGCCTGGCCCGGATGCGCTCGAGCTGGGCGCCGGGCACGGCCACGAGCACGGGCCGGTCCTCGTCGCGGGCGGCGCGCACGTAGGCGACGGCCGCTTCGAGGTACTCGGCCGCGGACGCGTACAGCAGCGCGGTGTGCGTGAAGAGCGTGCCGGTCATCCGAACACCACCGGGGCCGGGCCGCACAGGCGCACGACCCGCTGGAACGTCGGCTCCGCGCCGACGATGCACAGGCCGCCGGGCACGGTCCGGGACGTGCGCAGCAGGGCGGTCACCGTGGTCAGGTCCGCGAAGCGCAGCTCGCTGACGTCGACGACCAGCGGGTGGCCGTTGGCCCGCGGTATCAGATCGGCCAGCATGGGCTCGAGGCAGCCGCCGTTGGAGGCGTCGAGCTCGCCGGTGAGCCGCACGCCGAGCGGCGCGTCGGTCCGGGCGACGCGGGCGACGGGGCGGTCGCCGTCGCCGTCCGCGGCGGCCGTGTCCGGGTGCCCGCCCGAGCTCGGCGAGCAGGGCGGGCTCGAAGCGGCGGGTGTCGTAGAGGCACAGGCCGGCCGCGCCGGAGCCGGCGTAAAGAGCGTTGATCTGCCGTTCGTACCCGACCAGCTGCTCGTCCGCCAGACGCCCGAGCGACCACACCATGTCGCCGGCGAAACGGACGCCGTCGTAGCCCTCCCGGCGGGCCTCGGCGATCACGCCGGCGAGCATCGCGATCCACGCGTCCGCGTCGAACGGGCGCGTGACGTCGACGGGCTCGGACGTGAACTGGCCGCGGCGGCGGGCCTCGGCGGCGCCCGGGATGTCCGCCTCGGCGGCCCCGCCCCGGTAGTGCACGATCTTGTGGTTGGACCGCAGGCCGCCGGCGACGTAACCGGCCAGCGCGTCGAGGTGGTCCTCGTCGTCGCCGTAACGCCAGCACACGTGGTCGCCGGGGGCCAGATCGGCAGCGGTCGCGGCGCGCGCCCTCATGCGCCCAGGGTACCGGCCTCAGACCGCCAGGTGGGAACGGGGCATCGACGGCTGCGGACGGTCGGTCCGAGCGCGGCGGCGTCGTGATTCACGCCGGTCCGAGCACGGCGGCGCCGTGGTTTAGGCCAGCACGAGCGCGGCCTCACGCAGCAGGCGCCGGGTCAGCACGATCCGGTCGGCGTCGTCGAGGCCGGGCAGGTCGCCCAGGCGGTGCGGGCGGCCGTCCAGGGCGGTGCGAAGAGCGGCGGCACAGGAGTCGGGCAGCGTCAGGGTGCGGTCCGGCAGGTGTACCGCGACCAGCCCGCCCGAGGGATCGTCGAGCCGGAACGGCAGCCCGGGCCGGGCCGCGACAAGCACGTCGGCGCCGAGGCCGGGCAGGGCCGCGGCCTGGGCGATCGGGCGCAGCGGCGAGGGGCGGGCGGCCGTCCAGGCCGGCCCGCGCAGCTGCGCGGCGACGTCCTCCGGCGTGAGCGAGTCGAGCCACGCGTGCAGGGCCGCGACCGTGTCGGCGAGCACCGGCGCGACGGCCTTGGGGTCGGCGGGGTCGAGCCCCAGCGGCAGCCCGGCCCGCAGCGCCGGCTCGGACGCGGCCATGGCGGCGAGGGCGTCGACGAGCGTGAGCCGGGTCGGGGCGTGCAGCCCGACGGTGAGGTGCAGGGACCACTCCCCATCGGTGGTGGCCGCGTGCACCCAGCCGCGGGGCAGGTAGAGGGCGTCGCCGGGGGTCAGGACCGCGTCGATCGCCGGGCGCGCCCCGGCGGCCGCGGCCACCTCGTCGGCGACGCCGCCCCACGCCTGGCGCGGCACCGGCGTCTCGAGCACGGGCTCGTGCACGAGCCACCGCTTGCGGCCGCTGACCTGCAGCACGAACACGCCGTGGGTGTCGTAGTGCGGGTCGAAGCCGCGGCTCTGCGGCGGCGTGAGGTAGGCGTTGATCTGCACCGGCGTGCCCAGCTCCTGGCGCAGGGTGGCCGCGAACGCCACCAGCGGCGGCGACATGCGGTGCAGGCCCTGCAGCACCAGGGTGGCCCCGTCGGCGAGCAGCGCGAGGACCTTCTCGTCGTGCACCTGGTCGCCGATCTCGGCGCCGGCGCCGCCCCCGCCGGTGTAGCGGGCGGCCGGGATGACGTGCCCGTCCTTGGCCATCCGCACGAACGGGGTGCGCAGCGCCCGGCCGCCGAGCAGCTCGTCGACGCCGTCGAGGGTCAGCAGGTCGAGGTAGTCGCTCAGGCCGGGCGAGAGCAGCGGGGCCCGGTCCCAGTACCGCTCGGCGAACTCCCGCCTCGCCACCGAGACGCACCGCGGCAGGCCCTTGCGGCTTTCGTCGATCGCCATCCGCGGCTCTCCTCCTGGACTCATCCGGACGGGGTGACCTGGGGGGTACCCACGTCCGGACGTCCCAACCGGATTCGCGCTCAGCCCTCGATCGACGCGGCCGCCCGGCGCAGGCGGCCCGCGGTGCGCGCGGCACCGAGGGCGACCATGGTGTCGTCCAGCGGCGGCGAGACCGGCTTGCCGACCAGCGCGAGCCGGGCGGTCATGAACGAGCGGCGGCGGTTGAGGCCGGACTCGGCCACGACCCGGTCGAGGGTGGCGGTGATCTGCTCCTTGTCGAACGGGTCGAGCACCTCGAGGTTCTTCGCGAACGTCTCCAGGATCGCGCGGGCGTCGCCGGCCGGCAGCCCGTGCTTGGCCAGGTCGGCGGCCTGGACGGCGACGGTGTCGGCGGCGAGCCAGTCCAGCTGCTCGGGCAGCTCGGCGAGCTTCTTGGTGCGCTCCCGCAGCGGTACCACGAGCGGGCGGATGTCCTCGGGATCCAGGCCCTCGGGCAGGAACGGCGCGGCGACGCGCAGGTAGGCCTCGTCGTCGAGGGTGCGCAGGTAGTGCCCGTTGAGCCAGTTCAGCTTGTCGATGTCGAAGACCGGGCCGACCGGGTTGACGCGGGCGAAGTCGAACGACTCGACCATCTCGTCGAACGTGAAGACCTCCTGCCCGTCGGGCATCGAGTAGCCCATGAGCGCCAGGAAGTTGAGGAGGGCCTCGGGCAGGTACCCCTCCTCCTGGAACCACTTCAGCCGCGCCGCGGGGTTCTTGCGCTTGCTGATCTTCGAGCGGTCGATGTTGCGCAGCAGCGGCATGTGCGCGTAGGTGGGCGGGGTCCAGCCGAGCCAGCCGTACAGCAGCAGGTGCTTGGCGGTCGAGCTGATCCACTCCTCGCCGCGGATCACGTGGGTCACGCCCATCGCGTTGTCGTCCACGACGACGGCGAGGTGGTACGTCGGGAAGCCGTCGGCCTTCAGGATGACCTGGTCGTCCGGCTCGGGCGGGGTGATCTTGCCGCGGATCAGGTCCGCGAACGAGATCTTGGCTTCGCGGGGCACGAGCATGCGGATGACCGGCACCTCGGTGAAGCCGGGCAGCTCGGCGCGCTCCTCGCGGGTCTTGCCGTAGCACATCCGGTCGTACCCGGTGGGGATCTTCAGCTGCTGCTGGCGCGTGCGCATCTGGGTGAGCCGCTCCGAGGAGCACCAGCACAGGTAGGCGTGCCCGTCGGCGAGCAGGCGCTCGGCGACCTCGCGGTAGACTGGCAGCCGCTCGCTCTGCCGGTACTGCTTCGCGGGCCCGCCCACGTCCGGCCCCTCGTCCCAGGTGAGGCCGAGCCAGTGCAGGGTGTCGAAGACCTGCTCCTCGCTGCCCTCCACGTAACGCGTGCGGTCGGTGTCCTCGATGCGGAGGATGAACTCACCGCCGTGCTTGCGCGCGAACGCCAGGTTGAACAGGGCGACGTACGCGGTCCCGACGTGCGGGTCGCCGGTCGGCGACGGGGCGATGCGGGTGCGTACGGGGGCCTCGGAAGTGCTCACTTACCGAATTTAGCCTACGCGCGGTTCTTGCCTGACTGCAGGACGGCGTCAAGCTGGTTCAGAGGTCGTACTCGAACCAGATGCGGTGGGTGCCGTCGTCGTCGACCCCCAGGCCCCCGGTGCCGGTGATGCCGGCCAGCTCGCCGGTGCCGCTCGCGGCGACGATGGTGAAGTACTCCCCGGTGCGGTCGCTGCCGCTCGTCGAGGCGCTGTGCACGAAGTTGAACGCGCCGCGGCGGCCGCCGACCGAGCCCTCGAAGGACTCCATCGCCACGTACGTCCCGGCGCCGGACGCCTGGTCGAACGCGGCGGTGAACAGCGTGGCCGCGCGGCCCTCGATCTCGCCCGCGAACGCCTTCTCCATCCGCGCGATCCCGACCGGCAGCGCCGTCTCGATCTCCGGCTCGGGCGTGACGGACGTGGGGACGAAGCTCTTCACGGTGAAGGTGCCATCGGCTCGCATGCCCGGAGCCTATCGCCGCACCCTAGGATCGTCCGGGTGAGCGGACGTTCGTACATGCTGGCGGCCCGGATGCCGATGTCACGCGAGGCGTTCGAGACGTGGCTGGACGAGCCGGCCCCGGGCCCCGAGGCGATCGGCGGCGCCACCCCCGGCGGCTGGGCCCCGCCCGCCGCGCCGGCGACCGCGCGGCAACGGCTGGCCGCCCGCGCCGCCGACGGTTTCACGCTGGCCCGCCACCGCGAGGGGATGCTGGAGCTGTACCTGTACGACTACCACGAGGACTGGGACGCCACCCAGACCGAGCTGCTGCTGCTCGCCGCGGCCGGCCGGCGCGCCGAGGCCGAGTCGGCGATCCTGTTCTGGGGCGGCAGCCTGTACCCCGACCTCCCCCTCGGCGGCGACGAGCCCATCGCCGTCCTGCTCGCCGGCCCGGACGGGGCGCGCTTCACCGACCGGTACCGGCTCTCCGCCGTCCTGGACCACCTGCGCCCGGTCGAGGCCGCGTTCCTGGCCGCCGCGGGCACCAACGGCGAGGACGCGACCTGGAACCCGGCCGGCGTGCTCGACCCGGCCCTGGAGCCGTCCGGCTGACCGCGCGCACTCGACGGCGAACGCAAGCACCGGTCACGCCGGGGCGTTGCGGGCGGCCAGGGCGTGGAACAGGCGCTTGGGCTCCCAGTGCCCGTCGTCGTAGGTGCGCACCACGGCGTACGAGGCCATGTCGAGGTCGCGCGCCGGGTCCGCGCGGTGCGGCAGCGCGGGCGCGCCGAACGTGAACACGAACGCGCCCGCGGCCCCCTCCGCGTCGAGGATGCGCAGCAGGTCCATGACCTCGGCCGCCTGCAGCTCCTCGTCGCGCACGAACGCCCCGGCGAGCCGGTCGCGGTCGTCGCGGTCGACGATGGCCCAGGCGAGCCCGCCCTTCAGCTCGGCGCCGCGGTACGTGCAGCAGCCCACCTCGGTCGCCACGACCGGCTTCCCGTGCGCGAGGTGCCGCCGGAACCGCTCCCCGAAGTCGGTACGGTTCCGCCTCCCCCGATAGGTGTCGACGCACACGACGTCGAACGGCGCCCAGTCGACGCGCTCGATGGGCGCGGAGGCGTACGAGACCCGCCCGCCGAACACGTCGCGAACCTCGCGCGAAAGCCGGCCCAGGAACGCGTTCAGCGGCCGGTTGTGCGCCCCGAGGAGCCGCATGCGCAGCATCTGCTGAGGCCGCAGCCGCTCGAAAAGCGTGTCACCCTTGAGGATGCCGCGCATGAACAGCGTCAGCTCGCACCCGGCGAGGAACACGATCCGCCCGGGGTCGAGCTCCTGCGCGGCGGCCGCGAGGGCCCGGGCGTTGGCGAGCGTCCCGGCACCGTCGGCGTCGTGCAGGTGCGGCGAGAGCCAGACCTCGAGGCCGAGCTCGAGCGCCATCTCCGTGGCGGCCAGGAGCCGGTCCCGATCGGTGCCGGAGACCCGGACCGCGTCGCAGTGCAGCTCATCGCGAATGACCGCGAGGTCGCGCCGCGTCTCCCCGTCATCGAACACGGGCCGCG
Source organism: Dactylosporangium sp. McL0621 (assembly GCF_049995355.1). NCBI lineage: Bacteria > Bacillati > Actinomycetota > Actinomycetes > Micromonosporales > Micromonosporaceae > Dactylosporangium > Dactylosporangium sp. McL0621. Next base: position 3,916,822 of record NZ_CP188259.1, on the reverse strand, counting down.
AGTGGAACGGCCCGGTCACCGTCCCGACGTCGTAGTTGATTCCCCGAATCCCCATACCGTCAACCCTAGTTGACAAGTGGCGAGGCTGTCAACGACGGTTGACACGAGCTTGTCGATGCCACCCGAACGGCGGCGCTCCCCAGGCCGCGCCGTTCGGGCACGTTTCAGGCGTTGTGGTGCATGGCGTGGGCCACGCTGCGGCGGCGGGTTCGCACCGCCACGTCGATCAGCGTCGCCAGGATGATGAGCGCGGCGAAGGACTTCGCGGTCTCGTCCGCCGGGGTCGCGGCGAAGACCGGGCCGGCGCCGATCACCCACGTCAGGACCGCGCACAGCACCAGGTTGTAGGCGAGGTCGGCGGTCGCCAGCGGTGTGCGCCAGCGACCCAGGAGCGCGAGCACGACCTGGATCGCGACGCCCGCGAGCATCAGGGCCAGGACGATCGGGCCGCGGTACCGCAGAAACGCCCCGTCATAGGCGAGCGCGTCGTACGCCGCCGGGGCCGCGCGCCCGCCCGTCGCCAGGCGGAGTGCGGCCGGCGGGTCGAGCAGGATCAGGGTGCCGAGCGCGAAGAAGGCCACGCCGGCCAGGCGGGCCGGGCGGTTCACGCGGTCGGTCGGCAGCGGGCGCGGACGCCACTGGGCGGGGCGGCGGCGGCGCAACCAGGCCGCGGCCGCGAAGCCCGCGAAGAGCAGGCCCAGCCAGGCGAAGACGACGGGCCAGGCGGCGTCGGACGCGGCGCGGAAGTCACGCACAGGCTTGATGAGCTCGCCCAGGAACGCGCCGAGCTGGATGACGGCGGCGCCGCCCGCGGCCAGGGTCAGGAACCGGCGGGTGTCCACCGGGTCGATGAGGGCGACCGGCGTGCCGTAGCGCGCCGCCACGTCCGCCGGGTGGCCGAAGCGCCGCAGCAGCTCCGTGACGTCGTCCGCGCCGGCGGCCTCCTCGGCCAGCAGGTCGCGCAGCTCACGGGCGACGTCGTGGCGCTGCCGGCGCGGCAGGAGCACGACCACGTCCGCGACGTAGCGCTCGATCAGGTCTTCGGTGGTCATGGCGCCGCTCCAGTCTCCAGCAGTTGCCCCATCGCTTCGTTGAGCCCGCGCCAGGTCGAGGTGAGCCGCTCGTACAGCGCCAGGCCCTCGGCACTGAGCCGGTAGTACCGCCGCGGCTTGCCCTCCGCGGTCTGCCACTCGCTGCTCAGCACGCCCTGCGCCTCGAGCCGGCGCAGCAGCGGGTAGAGCGTGCCCTCCTCGATCGGCAGGCCCTGGTCGAGCAGCGACTGCCGCAGCTCGTACCCGTAGCGCAGCGAGCGCAGCTGGGAGAGCACGGCGAGCACGAGGACGCCCCGGCGCAGCTCCTGCTCGAGCTTGTCGTGGACGGCCGGGTTTACCATGTGCCACACAGTACCATGTGGCGCACAGCAAAAACACGATTGTCGGGCCTGCGACGATGACGCTGTGGACGTACAACGACTCGGACCGGACGACTGGGAACTCTGGCGCGACGTCCGGCTCGCCGCCCTCGCCGACTCGCCGGAGGCGTTCTCCTCGACGCTCGAGCGCGAGCAGGCCTACGGCGAGTCGCGCTGGCGCGAGTGGCTGAAGCCGGCCAAGGGGCTGAAGGCCGTGGCCCGCGAGGAGCAGAGCGTCGCCGGGACCGCCGGCGTGTGGGTGCCCGAGGACCGCGACGGCGCCGGTGAGCTCTTCGGCATGTGGGTCCACCCGTCGTGGCGGGGGCGCGGGGTCGGGGACCGGCTCGTGGCCGAGGCGCTCGCGTGGGTACAGGAGCGGGATCTCAAGGCCCTCGACCTCTGGGTCGTCGGCGCGAACGCGGCCGCGGAGGGCCTCTACACGCGCCACGGCTTCCGACGGACCGGGGAGTCGCAGCCCTACCCGCCCGATCCGTCGATCACCGAGTACCTCATGCGGCGAGAGCGGTAGCCAGCATCAGCCCCACGGCGGCGGCGCCCAGGCCGGCCACGACCGAGGCGAGCACGTTCATCGCCGCGTAGAACCGGGCCCCGGTCCGGGCCAGCCGCAGCGTCTCGTAGCTGAACGTGGAGTACGTCGTCAGGGCGCCGCAGAAGCCGGTGCCGAGCAGCGCCGTGACGGCCGGGCTCGCAGGCAGGCCCAGGATCAGGCCCAGCAGCATCGACCCGAACACGTTGACGGTGAGCGTGCCCCACGGGAACGCTGAGTCGTGGCGGGCCTGCACGAAGCGGTCGGTGAGGTACCGCATCGGCGCCCCGACCGCGGCCCCGAGCGCGATCAGCAGGATGGTCACCGCGCCCGCCGCACGACGGCCTCGGCCAGCGCGGTGCCGGCCCACACCGCCAGGACGGCGCCGACGAGGGTCGCGGCCAGATAGCCCAGCGCCGCCCAGGGCGAGCCGGCCGACGCGGTCTGATGGATGTCCACGGCATAGGTCGAGAAGGTGGTGTACCCCCCGAGCACTCCGACCCCGGCGAACGGGCGCAGCAGGCGGCGCTCGGTGGCCACCTCCGTGACGATGACCATCAGCACGCCGATCAGCAGGCAGCCGGTGACGTTGACGACCAGCGTCGACCACGGGAATCCGCCGCGGGCGTGCGGCCAGGCCTGCGCGACGCCGTAGCGGGCGAGGGCGCCGCACACGCCGCCGGCCGAGATCGCGCCCAGCACCGGCCACGGGCTCGGCCGCAGCTCGGCCCGCTGGGCCGGCACGTGGAGATCGACATCGGGGTCCACGGTGCTCCTCCCTACCAGGGCGTGGCGCAGCTCCACTGGCAGGGACCGTTGGCGTCGTCGCGGTTCATCCCGGGCGTCCCGGGATCGGCGGGCCCCACCGCCGTGCGCTCACTCTAGCGCAGGCCGGCCGAGCGCCGCCCGGGCGTTGAACCGCACGTTCTCGTCGTCGTCCCCCTCGGCCGCGGCGGCGAGGACCGCGCGGACCTCGGCGTCGCCGGCGTACGACTCCAGGGCCATGGCCGCGTGCTGCCGGACGACCTCGTCCTCGTCGTCGCGCAGGGCCGCGGCGAGCGCCCGCCCGGCCGCGGCGGGGTCGGCGGGCGGCCACAGTCGCAGCACCGTCATCGCCTCGATGCGCGCCAGGTCGTACGCGTCCGGGTCGGCCACCAGCGCGACGAGGAACGGCACCACGCGTGGGTCGCCGAGGTACTCCTCCAGGTAGCTGCCCTCCGGCGCGGTCCGGAACGCCTCGAGCCGCCGCTGCACGTCGTCCATGGCGGCCATCATGCCGCCTGAGCGTCGCGATCACAGTCAGCGGTTCTTGCGCAGGTACCAGAGCAGCAGCGCGGCCGGCACCAGCATGATCACGCAGCTGGTCAGGAAGCCGCCCGTCCTACCGAAGCCCGGGTAGGGGCGTACCGTGACCAGCGCCCGCGGCGTGATGAAGACCGCGATCTCGCGGCGAAGCGGACACACGCGAAACGTCCGGGGACCGCTCCACAGTGGACGTAGGCGGGGCCTCCGGGGCCGGTCAGCGGCGCACGCGGGACGGGGACGGGCCGCACAGGGCCGCGCGGGTGCCGGTGGCCTCCAGGATTCGGGCGGGCAGGCCTGTCGGATCGAGGACGCGGAAGCCGCAGCCGCGCTCGGCGGCCAGGTCACGGGCGTCGAGCAGGGCGCGCAGGATCGCCGGGTGGATCAGGGTGGCCCGGCCGATGTCGACCTCGACGGCGTCGGGGCCGCCCGCGATCGCGGCCTGCAGGGCGGCGGCCAGCTGGGGGCGGTTCAGGCGCTCCAGGCGCCCGCCGGCGACCACGAGCACGGTGCGTGACGCTTGGCGGTTGCGCACCGTGATCCAGCCGGTCCGATCGTCGTCCATGACCATCGTCGCCCCCGTCTCGTCGTTGCGCCGGGTGTGTTCCAGCCTCTCGGGGAACTCCGAAGGGGCACTACCGCGAGAAGCGAACGATCAATGTCACCACTTAGCTCGTGAGCGAATGTGCGTTTTCGAAACAACAGCGCGCTGAGCGGGTAACGTCGGCGGGATCGGAGGTGGTCCGTGGAGCCGAACCATGACGAACCCGGCTTGATGGAGATTCACACCCGCGACCGGGACGTGATCGCTGACGCATTGAACCATATCGTCACCCATCGGGCCGGATCACGTTCGGTGACCCGGCCGACGTGGACCTGTCGATGCGCGCGCGGGAGCACGGCGAGCTCGGCGGGGTGCGGCTGCGGCTCGGCGGGGTCGGCTACGCGGCGGCGTCGGAGCCGGCCGGGTACCTGCTGGCGGCCGTCGTCGAGGGCGGCGAGGTGGCCATGCGGGTCCGCGGGCGGGACTTCACGCTGGGCCCGGACGACGGCATGCTGTTCCCGATGAGGCACCCGTTCCTCGGCGAGTACGGCCGCTCGACGATGGGCGCGGTGAGCCTCCCGCTGGCCTACGTGGCCGAGCAGGCCGAGGCCGAGTCCGGGCTGCCCGCGGCCGACCTGCGGTTCGAGGGGGCGTTGCCGGTGTCGGAGGCGACGCGGCGGCACTGGTCGGCCACCGGCATGTTCCTGTCCCGCCAGCTGACCGCGCCCGGCGTCGACCTGCCGCCGCTGATCGCCGGGCAGCTGCGGCGCCTCGGCGCGCTGAGCCTGCTCAGCGTCTTCCCGAACACGACGATGACCGCCGCGCGCACCCCCGCCGACGGGCGCGTCGCCCCGGCGGTGGTCCGCCGCGCGGTCGAGTTCATGGAGACCAACCCCGACTGGCCGCTCACCGTCGCCGCGATCGCCGCCGAGGCGGGAGTCGGGTCGCGGGGGCTGCAGGTCGCGTTCCGGCGGCACCTCGGCCTCACGCCGATGGAGCACCTGCGCCGCGTCCGCCTCGAGCGCGTACACCGCGAGCTGCGGGCGGCCTCCCCCGGCGACGGCGTCACGGTGCGCGAGACCGCGCGCCGCTGGGGCTTCGCCAACCCGGGGCGCTTCGCCGCGGACTACCGGGCCGTCTACGGCCAGCCACCCAGCCGGACCCTGCGAGTGTGAGCATGACGACGCTGTTCGAGACGACCGACGCCGAGGCCGCCCACCAGATGCTCGTGGCGACCTACGGCGCGATGCGCTTCAGCGTCACCGGTGAGCGGCACCGGGCGCGGGTGGCGCGGCGCACGGTGGGGCCGATCGAGCTGCACCACAACACGTTCTCGATGCGCTTCCACGTGGACGCCGACCCGGTCCGCCGGGTCACGATGGGCCGCGTGCTCCGGGGCTCCTTCTCGTACCGCGGGGGCGCCGGCCAGTCCGACAACGAGACCGGCGACGTCTTCATGATCGCGCACCCGGACTCGCCGTACCAGTCGATAAACGTCGACGTCGACCTGGAGTTCGCGGTCATCGACCCGGCGCTGCTGGCCCTGGTCGCCGACACCGACGCCGGTCCCGGCGGGGAGCCGTTCCGGTTCACCGGCACCCACCCGGTCTCGGCCCAGGCCATGCGGCTGTGGGGCACCACCTACGACTTCGTGCGCGACAACATCGCCGACACGCCCGCCGCCCGCGAGCCGCTGCTGGCCGGCAACGCCGCCCGGCTGCTGCTGGCCACCGCGCTGGCCACGTTCCCGAGCAACCTGAGCCACGACCCGGCGGTCGGGGACCGTCGCGACGCCCACCCGGCGACCCTGCGCCGCGCGGTCGCGTTCATCGACGACAACGCGCACCGCGACATCAGCCCGGCCGACGTGGCCGGGGCCTCGCACGTCACGATCCGCACGCTGCAGCTCGCGTTCCGCCGGCACCTGGACACGACCCCCGGCGCGTACCTGCGCCGCGCCCGCCTGGAGCGCGCCCACCGCGACCTGCTCGACGGGGACCCGGCGTCGACGACCGTCGGCGCGGTCGCGGCCCGCTGGGGCTTCGCCAGTCACAGCCGGTTCACCGCGCACTACCACGCCGTGTACGGCCAGCTCCCATCGGACACGCTGCGCGACCTGTGACCGGGCCCGTCACTCGTAGATCGCCAGCGTCCAGGTGCACTCGTCGGCGGTGACGACCATGAGGGTGCGCGGCCCCGCGCTGCCGCCCTGCTCGAACACCCCGCGCTCGGCGGTGCCGCTCTTCGACACGATGTCCCGGCCGCCGAGCTGGTCGTCGGCGATCGCGAAGTGCTGCGGCGTGGGGCAGGCGAACCCCCACGCGAGGTTCCACGGGGTCTTCAGCGACGGGGTGTCGAGGTTGTCGTTGCCGTGGCCTTCCCTGTGCCACACCGGCGTCCGCGTGCCCGCGCCCGCGCCGGCGCCCTGGGTGACGAAGTCGAGCTGGAACTTGCAGCGGCCCTCGCTGACCACGTCGATCGGGTAGTGGTTGCGGCCCTCGGGCCCGGCACCCCAGATGTGGATGAGTCCCTGGCCGGTCGGGGTGGTGCCCTCGACCGGGTTGCGGTCGTTCTGGTCGTGCCCGTCGAGGTACCCGTTGTCGCCGTTGGTGCCGACCTCGATGCGGAACACGACGTTGTTGAACACGTCGGCCGGCGACTTCTGGCAGTCCCAGTACTTGAACCGCACCCCGTTGCCGGCGTTGCCGGGCTCGTAGTCGGGCGAGTTGTCGCCGTACCCGAAGCGGCCCGAGACGTCGGGCTCGGTGACCGCCACCGTCTTGAGGATCTGCTCGCCGAGCCCGGCCGCGGGCCCGGTGCTCGCCGCGACGGCCGCGGTCGTCGGCGGCGGCCCGGCCGGCACCGTCGTCGGCGGCGTGGCGGCCGGGGGCTCGGACGAGCCGCCGCATCCGCCCGCGAACAGGACTACCGCCAGGGACACCGCGACACCGGGTACACGCACGCCAAGATATTTGCATCAATGCAAGCAGAAAAACCTCGGCGGAACGGCTGCCGTGGTTCGTACGATGCGGCGGTGCTGATTCGCGAGAAGGCCGAGTCCGACGCCGCCGCGTGCCTGGAGCTGCTGCTCGAGGTACACCGGAAGGACCATTATCCGCTGCACATCACGGCCGGGCAGGTCCCGGAGTTCCTCGAGTCCGGGCACGAGGCGGCCGCGTGGGTCGCCGAGGAGGACGGCCGCATCGTCGGGCACGTGGCGCTGCACACCCCGCCGGCGGACCCGACGCTCGAGCTGGCCGCCGCGCGGACGGGCCTCCCGCTGGACGGCCTGGCCCTGCTGGCGCGCCTGTTCGTGGCCCCGTCGACGCGCCGCACCGGCCTCGGCCGCACGCTGCTGCGCCACGCGACGGCGCAGGCCCCGGCCCTGGGCCGCCGCGCGGTGCTGGATGTCGGGCAGACGCTGGCCTCGGCGGTCGCCCTCTACGAGGCCGAGGGCTGGTCCCGCGTCGGCGAGCTGCACCTGCCCCTCGACGAGGAGACGATGCTGGATCTTTGGGTGTACGTGAGCCCGCCGGCCGGCGCTCAGTAGCCGATCGCCGCCGCCGCGACGTTGCGCATGTTCGTGGCCACCGCCGCCGTCAGGTACAGGTTGGTCAGCCCGCGCGGGGACTCGCGGAACAGGATGCCGTACAGGGTCGCGGCGTCGAGGTAGATCGCGGTGTCGTTGGGGTGCTTGCCGTCGGCGACGATCAGGTACGACGTGCCGTTGCCCGCGATGATCGTCTCGAACTCGTCGGAGATCGGGGCGACCAGGTTCGGGGTGGGCAGCGACGCCGACAGGGCGGCGTAGTTCGTGTCGATCGCGGCGGTCTCCGCGGCCCGGGTCGCGAACGGGGCCGGGTCGACGAGCGCCCAGTTCTTGAACAGCACCACGCGGCCGCCGGGCTTCAGGGACCGGGCGAACGTGGGCGCGTACGTGCTGAGCAGCGTGTTCGTGGCCTGTGCCGGGTTCGTGGCGACCAGCGTGCTGTACTCCTGCAGCACGATGTAGTCGTACTGCTTCGCGCCGCTCAGGGCCGCCGTCACCTCGCCGCCGTCCCAGGTCTGCTGCAGGGTGTTGCCGAAGTGGATGACCTCGGTGACGTTCACGGTGCGCCCGGCCGCGATGGCCAGGTGCCGGACCAGGGCCGGGGTGTCCTCGCCGGAGGCGGCGGTCGCGGTACCGAGCAGGCTGTTGCCGACGAACAGCACGTCGAGCGCGGCCGGCGCGGTGGCGGACGATGTCACGGTGAAGTGCACGGTGGCGGCCGCGCCGAGGGCCGCCCCGCCGGGGGCGAGGGCCTGCACGGTCAGCGTGTACGTGTCCGGCGTGGCCAGCAGCGGGCAGTCGACATAGTCGTTGCACAGGAAGTACGGCGCCTGCGTCTCGGTCCGCGTATAGCTGCTGCCCTTCGCGCCGGTCAGGGTGAACGCCACGCTGCCCGGGCTCACCCCGGCGGCGATGTCGGCGCGCACGCTGAGGTTGCGGTTGGCCAGCCGGGTCAGGTCGACGACGGCGTTGTCGGTCAGCGGGCTGAGCCCGAGGATCGGCTTGTGCGAGGCGTCGTTGACCAGGGACAGGCCGGCGATCGCGCGGGTGGGGCCGGGGTTGCCGCCGGCGGTACCGAAGACCTGGAACTCCCAGAACGAGTAGCCGTAGACCGGCAGCGCCCGTGTGGTGACGTTGATGCGCACGTACCGCGCGGTGCCGGTGGCCGCGATGCTCTGCTTGCCGCCGGCGCCCGTCGTGGTCTGGAAGGCCTGGGTGTACGCGCTGCCGTCCGACGAGAACTGGATCGTGAACGCCTTCGCGTACGCGTTCTCCCAGGTGATCTCGATGCGCCCGACGGATGCGGCGGCGCCGAGGTCGACCTGGAACCACTGGGTGGCCGCGAACGCGCTGGACCAGCGGGTGCCCGTGTTCCCGTCGACCGCGGCGGCGGCCGGGGTGCCGGCGCCCTCCTGCGAGGAGGCGGTGACGGGCTTGTTCTGCGACAGCACGACCTCGCCGGCCTGGGCGGGCGGGACGAGGACCCAGGCCGGCGCGGCGGCGAGCACGAGTGCGAGAGCGCCCAGGAGCGGGCGCAGGCGAGGCGTCATGGCGGTGACTCCCGGATGCGTGACGACGGAGGCGAGAGAGCGCTCTCTCGCCTCGTCAATGTCTCACCCGTGTCAACCCCTCGTCAGCCTTTGAACACGCTCAGCCACAGTCCGGTCACGCCGGTGAGGCGCCCGGTGTCCAGGGTGTAGTGCCGCTCCCGGCCGACGGCGGTGACCACGACCAGGCCGGCCGCCTCCAGCTCGCGCAGGTGGCGGGTCACGGTCGGCCAGGCGTGCGAGAAGCGCCCGGCGAGCTGCCCGGAGGTCATCGCGCCGCCGCGGGCGTGCAGGACCTGCAGCACGTGCCGCCGCGTCGGGTGGGCGAGCGCATGGAACACCGCGTCGATGTCGGCCAGCTCGCGCTCGCCCTGGCTGAGGCCGCCAGCGCTCAGTGCGCGACCGCCAGCGGGTGTACCGCGAGATGGGTGCGCACCGGGGCCGCGCCGCCGGGCGCCCACATGGTGGCCATCCGCTCCCAGATCTCGCTGATGGCCGGGTGGGTGTGCGCCTGCTGGGCCGCGCTCTCGCTCGACCACTCAAAGATCTCGACGACCGGCACGCCGCCGTCGTCACCGGCCGCCCCGGCGTAGTACTGCGGCGGGGTGGCGGTCACGAGCTCCAGCTCGCGCAGGATCGGCCAGTGCCGGCCGAGCAGGTCGCGGAAGTCGCCGAGGGCGTCGGAGCGCACCCGGTACGTGCTGATGACGGTGAGGTCCATCGCCGAAGCTTAGCAGAATTGCTAAGTAGTGCGGACCTCCGACAGGTCGGTGCTGCGGCGCAGGAAGAGCAGGCCGGCACCGGTCGTGGCCAGCACCGACAGCAGCGCCACGCCGCCGTCGCGGCCGAGCTCGCGCCACGGGATCGCGACGGCGCGCACGACCTCCGGGCTGCGGGTCTGCGTCCAGTGCTGCGGGTCGGTCCCGGGATTGCCGCCCCGGCACACGTCCGCGGCCGCGCTGCAGCTCAGCACCGCGTCACCGCCGGCGCGCGCCTCGGTGCCGAACGAGCGCGCCAGGCTCAGCCCCACCACGAGCGCGAGGAGCACGGCCGGGATCGCGGGGAGCAGCGTCTGCCACAGGATCGCCCGGCCGAGGGTGCCGCGGGGCACGCCGGTGGCGACGAGCGAGGCGTACTCCCGGCGCCGCGAGACGATGCCCTCGGCGACGATCACGAGCAGCGCGGCCGCGGTCAGCACCATGCCGGTGAGCACGGCCGCGTCCACGAGGTCCATGGTGCGCAGGTAGAACGGGTCGGGCGGGCCGAAGTCGTCGCCCGGGTACGCGAGCCGGAAGGCGGCGAGCTGCGCGTCCTGCTGCGCCGCGAACTGGGCCCGGATCCCGGCGGCGCCCGCGCCGAAGAGCACGCAGATCAGCAGGACCGCGAGGGTACGGCTGCCGCTCCACGGGTCGGCGACCAGGCGGGCGGATGCGAGTACCGTCGACGGACGCCGGGCCCAACGGGCCATCAGCCGGCCGCTCCACCAGGTCAGCCACCCGGTGCCGAGCACGACCCCGAGCCCGGCCGAGCCGACGCCGGCGATCAGCAGCAGCGCGACGAGCCAGCCCGGCGGGTACGGGATGTGCAGGTGCCGGTGCAGCTTCGCCCACGACGCGACCAGCCCGAGCAGCAGCACGCCGGCCAGGATGAACCCGCCCGCCCAGGGCCGCGGCCCGCGCGTGCGGCGTACACGGCGCACGACCCCGAACGGGCTCACCGTCACCCGGCGCATGACCACCGCGGCGGCCAGCGCGGCGAGCACCGGGATCCCGGCCACGGCGACGAACACGAACCAGGCGGCCGGCCACACGTCGGTCGGCAGCGGCAGCAGCCCGTCGGGCCCGGGCCGGTGCAGCAGGCGGTGCCCGGCCGCGAACACGCCGAGCCCGGCGAGCGACCCGAGCAGCGCCGCGAACCCGGTCTCGGCACTGGAGATCGCGACGGTCTGGGCGGGCGTGGCGCCGGCCATCCGGAAGGCGGCGAGGCGGCGGTCGCGCTCGGGCGCGCCGAGCCGCGTGCACTGCCCGGCCAGCGCGAACACCGGGATCGTCATGAGCAGCAGGGTCAGCGTGGTCCCGGGGCGCAGGCCGGGCTCGCGCAGCAGGGCGTTGCTGTACTGGTTCGCCCACTCGTCGGAGCCGGTGCCGTGGAACGAGAACCGGCCGATGGCCACGACGTTGGCCGCGGTGAGCACGGCGAGCGTGGCGAGGGCGGAGGTGAGCGCGGTGAGCACGACGCGCACGGTGTCGGTGCGCGACCCGGCCAGCCCGAGGCGCAGCAGCGTGCCCGGCCTCATCGTCCTGCCCACTGCATCGTCCTACCCACTGCGTTGATCGCGGCCGGTTCGCGTCCCGGCCGTGCCGTCCCAGCCGCCGCCCGTGCCGTCCCAGCCGCCGTCCCGGCCGCCGGCCGTGCCGTCCCAGCCTCACCGTTCCCCGCCCAGCCGCCGGCCGTGCCGTCCCAGCCTCACCGTTCGCCGCGGCCGGTTCGCGGCCGGGCTCTGTGCCGGTCACCGGCCGTGCCGTCCGGTCGGCACCGCGATGCCCAGGCCGCTCGCGTCGAGCTCACCGTCGCGCAGGACGATCTCGCGGTCGGCGTACCCGGCGACCCCGCCTCGTGCGTGACCAGCACGACGGTGGTGTGCTGCTCGTGCGCGACCCGGACGAGCTGACCCAGCACCTGCTCACCGGTGAGCGTGTCGAGCGCACCGGTCGGCTCGTCGGCGAAGACCACCCGCGGCTCCGTGACGAGCGCCCGTGCCATCGCACACCGCTGCTGCTGCCCGCCGGACATCTCCCCCGGCCGGCTGTCGGCCACCCCGGCCACCCCGACCCGCTCGAGCCACCCGAGCGCCGCGGTCCGCGCCTCCCGCCGCCCGGCCCCGGCGAGCAGCAGCGGCAGGGCGACGTTCTGCGCCGCGGTCAGGTCGGCGACGAGCTGCCCGAACTGGAACAACACCCCGAACTCGGTGCGCCGCAGCCGCGAACGGGCCGCCTCGCTCATCGTGTCGATGCGGTGGCCGCGGTACGTCACCTCGCCCGAGTCGGGCCGCATGATCCCGGCGAGACAGTGCAGCAGCGTGGACTTCCCGCAGCCGCTGGCCCCGGTCACGGCCAGGATCTCCCCCTCGGCGACCCCGAGCGTGACGCCGCGCAGGGCGGGCGTCGCCCCGTACGAGCGCACCACCGCCCGCGCCTGCAGGATGTCGGTCATGTGGGTACCCCCGGGTGCATTTCGGCGACCCGGGCCAGCGTGGTGCGCAGCCAGACCAGGTCCGCATCGAGATGGGCGATGGCGTAGTCGGCCGCGATGACGTCCCCGAAGCCGGCGCCGGGATCGGTCTTCACGGCCGTGAGCTCGCGCAGGCGATCGGCGTGGGCCTTGCGCTGCGCGGCGAGGTAGGCGACGGCCCGCTGCGTGTCGGGCCACATGAGCGCGACCATCACCTTCGTGAGCAGCGCGGCCCCGACGTGCGGCGCGGGCGGCTCGACGGTGGCGACCCAGCGCTCCAGCTCTTCCCGGCCGGCGTCGGTGATGACGAACGCGGTGCGATCGGGCCCACCGGCACGGTCCTGCCCGGCCTGGGTGACGAGCCCGTCGCGCTCGAGCCGCCCGAGCGTGGCGTACACCTGCCCGAAGCCGAGCGGCTTGGCCTTGGGCAGCGTGCGGTCATAGGCGTGCTTGAGGTCGTACCCGTGCCGCGCCCCACCTAGCAGCCCCAGCAACACGTAAGACGCGGACACGCCCTAACTATTCATCGAATGAATAGCGGTGTCAACACGCCTTCTGAGGCTGGTCGGGTTCCCTCAGCCGGACGCCTTCCTCTTGGCCACGTCGTACGCCAGGTGCAAAAAGTCCGACCCGGCAACCGCGGCCGCGACCCCCATCCCGAACCGGGTCAGCCGCGGCGCGAACACCAGCCCCGTCGCCAGCCCTCCGGCAACCCAGACGCCGGCGCAGAATGGACAGGTCACCAGTTCACCGACGGCGTGCCGGGCCCCGTGCCCGCGCGGGCTCTCGTTGAGCTCGGCCTCCCCCGCCGCCTCCTCGAACTCGGTGAACGGCGCCCGGATGGGGCTCGTGATCGCATCCTTGGTGAGCAGCCGCGAGATCTTGTGCGTAGCCACGGCGAGCAAGGCCACGTCGCCGACGGCGGGCCGCTCGGGCAGCTCCCGCCCGGTGAGCCGCGCCACCCCGGCCACGGCCCCGGCGACGGTCGCGAAAACCCCGAGCACCGTCGCGTACCCCTTGAGCGGCCGCTCATCGCCCGCCTTGCGCGCGTAGCGACGAGCCGTCCGGGAATCGATGTCCGCCATGCCCTGTCCGCTACCCGGTCCGCCGATCGGGAAACACCGCGCGCGCAAGCCGTCAGCGCCCGGCGAGATAGCCCTCGACGAGCCGCCGCGGCGCACAGGACAGCCAACCGTCCACAAGGGATTCCTCAAGACGCCGCAGTTGTACCTCGCGCAGGGCCACGAGCACCGCCGCGTACCCGTTGAAATGCGGAATCGTGAAGAACCCGGGACGCTCCTCGGCGAGCACCGCTTCCTTCTCCCCGAGATCAGCGACCCTGATCGCAACGATCGGCCCCACGGGCGGCCGCTCGTCGCCGAAGCGCTTGATGTCGGCCTTGCTGAACGACCGCTCCCAAGCGAACACCTTCCCGCCAACCGCCCACCGCCGGTTGCCGTCGCGCTCCTCCTCGACCACCTCGGGCAGCCGCCCCGCGAGCACCGACACCTCGTCAAGGGTCACCATGCACTCAACGTACCGGCCAAGAGGCCTGACCACTGGCACGCGGGGCCCATCAGTTGTCCAGGTGTCACCAGGAGCCGCGCTAGGGATCACATGGCCCGCGGAATCCTTGACGAGCCGATCACGCTCTGCGCGGCAACGAACCAGCCACAAGCCCCACCACACCGAGCCCCACCACAACGGGCCCCACCACAACGCGTCCCACCACAACGAGCCCCACCACAACGGGCCTCGCGGCAACGAACCAGCCACCGAGCCTCGCGGCAACGAGCGGTCACCGGGCCTCGCGGCAACGAGCGGTCACGGGCCTCGCGGCAACGAGCGGTCACGGGCCTCGCAGGAACGAACCAGCCACCGAGCCTCGCGGCAACGGACCAGCCGCCGAGCCTCGCGGCAACGAGCGGTCACCGGGCCTCACAGGAACGAATCAGCCGCGAGCCCCATAGCGACCATCCGACCACGGGAGGCGCCCCCGACGGAGCCGGTCGCCGGTTTCGCCTGGAGAACGGCGGCCCGCTCTGCAAGGCTCGCGGAGTGACCCGTTCCCGAAAGCGACAGCTCGAACTGGACTGGCCAGCCGGCCCGGTGCGCGGCCTCGATCACGCCGACGCGCGGTTCGACGGCGCCGACCTGACGGAAGCGGACATCGCCGACTGCACGTTTCGTCACTGCGAGTTCGTCAACGTCCGTTTCAACTGCGCGGTTCTGCACGAAGTTGCACTCCTCGACTGCACGTTCACCGGATGCAACTTCTTCGACGCGCAACTGAGCGAGTGCCGCCTGGCCGGCAGCGCATTCGACCGGTGCTCCTTCAGCGGCACCGTCGTCACCGGCGGCGACTGGACCGAGGTCAACCTGGCCCGGGCGGACCTGTCGCTGGCCGAGTTCACCGGCGTACGCCTGCGCCGGGCCGACCTGAGCGCCGCCCGCGGCCAGGGTGCGGTCCTCACCGCCGTCGACTTCGCGGGCGCGACGGTAGCGGAGGCGGATTTTACCGGCGCCGACCTGCGCGGCAGCGTACTGACCGCGTTCGACCCGCGCGTGGCCGAACTGCGCGATGCCATCATCACCGCCGAACAGGCCGTCGACATCGCAATCGCCGCCGGCTTCCAGATTCGCCTGTAAAGAGCCCGCGCAAACGAACACGGCCTGCGCAAACGAACACTGCTAGCGAACGAAAGAGCAGGCGGCAAACGAACAGTGCGAGCGCAAACGAAGAGTGCCAGCGCGACGAACAGGGCGAGCGCGACGAACAGAGCGAGCGCAACGAACAGAGCGAGCGCGAAGAACAGGGCACGTGCAAACGAACAAGACCAGCGCGACGAACAAGGCGCGGGCAAACGAACGGTGCGAGCGTAAACGAACAGAGCGAGCGCAAACGAACAAGGCCAGCGCGAAGAACAGAGCACGTGCAAACGAACAAGACCAGCGCGACGAACAAGGCGTGCGCAAACGAACGGTGCGGCGCGACCAACAGGGCACGTGGAAACGAACAAGACCTGCGCAAACGAACGGTGCGGCGACCAAACAGAGCACGCGGAAACGAACAATGTCGGCGCAAACGAACGGAGCCTGCGCGACAGAAACGGCCAGACAGCCAGCACGACGCACCGCCGGCCGTCTGCGCTCACCGAGCGCGGTCGCCCAAGCCCGCTTCGGTCAGAATTTTGCGACGGCGGCGACCGGACAGCAGGTCGACGTACACGACGCCGTCCAAATGGTCGCATTCATGCTGCAAGCACCGCGCCAGGTAGCCCGACCCCGTCACCGACACCGGCCGCCCCTCCACGTCCACGCCCGTCACCGTGGCGACCGACGCGCGCCGCAGTTCGGTGTGCGGCCCCGGCACCGACAGGCAGCCCTCTGTCTCCTTCGTCGTGGCGCCGCGGCGCGAGAAGGGCTCCAGCACGGGGTTCACGATGTGCCCGGCGTGGCGCTCGCCGTCCGCATCCGGACAGTCGTACACGAACACGCGCAGCGACACGCCGATCTGGTTCGCGGCCAGGCCCACCCCGTCGGCCACCTTCATCGAGGCGCGCATGTCGTCGACCAGCCGAGCCAGGTCCGGGCCGAAGTCGGTCACCTCGGCGCAGGGCCGGTGCAGCACCGGCTCGCCGTACAGCGTGATCGACCGCGCCCTGCCCTTCGCCATCGGACCAAGCTACAGCAGCTCAAGCTACAAGCAGCTCAAGCCACCGCAGCTCAAGCCACCGCAGCTCAAGCCACAGAAGCTCAAGCCACAGAAGCTCAGGCCCCGAACGTGCGGCGCAACTCGCGCTTGAGGACCTTGTGGCTCGGGCCCAGCGGAAGGGTCTCGACGAAGCGGATCTGGCGCGGGTACTTGTGCCGGCCCAAACGCTCCTTCGACCACTCCACGAGCTCGTCCTCGGTCAGCGGTACCGCCGGATCCCGGACGACCACCGCGCAGATCTCCTCGCCGTGCACCGGATGCGCCACCCCGATCACCGCGACCTGCATGATCCCCGGGTGCCGGGCCAGCGCCTCCTCGACCTCCCGCGGGTACACGTTGAAGCCACCCCGGATCACGAGGTCCTTCTTGCGGTCGACGATCGTGATGAAGCCCTCGGCGTCCTTCGTGCCCAGGTCGCCGGAGCGGAACCAGCCGTCCACGATCGCGGCGGCGGTCTCGCCGGGGCGGTCGAGGTACCCGGCGAAGACGTTGTGCCCGCGAATGACGATCTCGCCCAGCTCCCCGGCCGGCAGGAGCTCGATGCGCTCCTCGATCTCAGGCCGGGCGACCTCCACCTCGACGCCCCAGATCGCGTGCCCGACGGTGCCGGCGCGCGTGCCGAAGTGGGGCTGGTTCGTGGTGGCGGTGGGCGAGGTCTCCGACAGGCCGTACCCCTCGAAAATGTTCGTACCGAAGGCCGCGTTGAACTTCTCCAGCACCGCCAGCGGCAGGGCGGCCCCGCCGGAGATGCACAGGCGCAGCTGCGGCCGGTCGGCCGCGGCGCGACCCTCGGCGGCGGCCAGCAGCGCGACGTACATGGTCGGCACGCCGTGGAAGACGGTGACGTTCTCGCGCACCATGAGGTCGAGGGCGGCCTCGCCGGTGAACCGGGCCAGCATCACCAGGGTCGCGCCCAGGCGGAAGGTGCCGTTCATGCCGACGGTCTGGCCGAACGTGTGGAACAGCGGCAGGCAGCCGAGCACGACGTCGGACGAGCGGGCGTCGTTGGCGTCGAACACGTTGACGATCGTGTTCATGACCAGGTTGAGGTGGGTGAGCACCGCGCCCTTCGGCTCGCCGGTGGTGCCGCTCGTGTACAGCACGACCGCCGGGTCCTCGGGCGCCCGCGAGACGTAGGTGCGCAGCGGCGGGGCGTCGAGCAGGTCGGCGGGGGCGACGACGTCGACGCCGGCCATCCCGGCCGCGGCCGCGCCCATCGCCGCCTGGCTCGGGTGGCAGACGAGCAGGCGGGCGCCGCTGTCCTTGAGGGTGTACGCGGCCTCCTCGGCCGTGAGCAGCAGGTGCACGGGGACGACGACTGCGCCCAGGGCGAGCGCCCCGAAGTACACCCGCGGAAAATCCACGACGTTGGGGATCTGCAGGGCCACCCGGTCGCCGGGGCCTACGCCCTGGTCGCGCAGGGCGGCGGCGCAGGCCAGAGCCTCGAGCCAAAGGGTTTCGTACGTCACCCGCTGCTCCCCGTCCACGACGGCGACTTTGTGCGGGTACTTGCGGGCCGACTCGGCCAGCACGGCGGCGAGGGACAGGGTCGCGCTCATGCGCTCTAAACTAACGCTGGAAGTTTTTCCCCGCCAGCTTCAATTTGCATCGGTACTGCACTAACCTCCTCCGGCATGGAGCGGTTCCGCACGACCGATGGGATCAGCATCGCGTACCGCCGCTGGGGCGACCCGTCCGCCCGCCCGCCGGTGGTGCTGCACCACGGTTTCATCGTCGACGCGGTCACCAACTTCGAGGCCCCGGGCGTTGTCGCGGCCCTGGTCGGCGCGGGCCGGCACGTGATCGCCCCGGACGCCCGCGGCCACGGCGCGTCGGGCAAGCCGCACGACACCGCCGCGTACGGCGAGGAGCGCATGGCCCGCGACCTCATCCAGCTCCTGGACCACCTCGGCATGCGCGAGATCGACCTGGTCGGCTACTCCATGGGCGCCGTGGTGTCGGCGATCTTCGCGGCGAACCACGACCGCGTGCGCCGCCTCGTGCTCTCCGGCGTGGGCGCGGCCGTCGCCGAACTCGGCGGCCTGGACGTCCGCGCGATGCCGCCGTCGGAGGTGGCGGCGGTACTGCTGACCGAGTCCCGCAGCGCCATCGAGTCCTCGCCGGCGGTGGGCTTCCGCACGCTGGCCGACGCCCTGGGCGCGGACCGGGTGGCCCTCGCGGCCCAGGCCAACGCCGCGAACCGCACGCCTATCGCGCTGGAGCGCATCACCGCCCCGACCCTGGTCCTCGCCGGCGCCGACGATCCCCTGGCCGTCCGCCCGCAGGACCTGGCCGCCGCGATCCCGGGCGCCCGGTCGCGGGTGGTGAGCGGCGACCACATGACCACGCTGCGCTCCCCCGCGTACCTTCCGGCGCTGCTGGACTTCCTGAACTCCTAACCGCCCTCCTCCCGCATTCCGCCGGTTGCCGTGAACCGGAATGCCTCGCCGTGGTGAGTACAGGTGACGACCTGTACTTGGAGGTGGGTATGGCCGGAGTCGAGGTGCCGACGGTGGACGACTCGTCCGTCATCGTCTCCTCGTTGCGGGAGCCGCAGCAGTTCGCGGTCCTGTACGAGCGGTACGCGGGCGATGTGCACAGGTACATCTACCGGCGGGTCGGGCCGGATCTGGCCGACGACCTGGTCGCCCAGACGTTCCTGGTGGCGTTTGCGCGGCGGCACACCTACGACGCATCGGTGCACCGTGCCCGGCCGTGGTTGTTCGGCATCGCCACGTGGGAGATCTCCCGGCATCGGCGGGTCGAGTCGGCACGGTACCGCGCGCTGGCCCGCGCCGCCCCGGACCAGCCGGTGCCGGAGGGGATCGCCGAGCGGGTGGCCGATGCCGTGACCGCCCGCGTCGCCTATCCCGCCCTGGCCGAGGCCCTCGCCCGCCTGAGGGCCGGCGACCGCGACTGCCTGCTGCTGTACGCCTGGGGTGACCTGACCTACGAGGAGGTCGCCGCCGGGCTGCGGATTCCGGTCGGCACCGTGCGGTCGCGGCTGAACCGGGCCCGGCGGAAGCTGCGCGACGCGTTCGGCGGGAACGATCCGATGGCCATCAAGGAGGAGAACGAATGAGCGCCCTCGACCAGCTCGGCATCATGCTCGACCCCGGGCACGGGCCCGCCGACCACATCGGCCACGACCTGCGGCGGGCGTTCTCCCAGCCGCCCCGCCGGGCCCCGCGGCGGAACGTCAGGCGGCTCGTCACCGCCGGCGCCCTGGCGACGATGCTGGCCGCCGCCGTCCTGGTGGTACAGGCGACCGGGCAGCCGCAGGCCGGCGCCGCCGACGTGCTGAACCGAGCGGCCGCCGCGGCCGGCCGGGAGCCGGAGCTGGCCGCACGGCCGGACCAGTTCGTCTTCAGCGAGTGGTGGGGCGTCGTACCCGACAACCAGCAGGTCCGCTACCTGCGGACCTGGACGTCGGTCGACGGCCGCCGCCCGGGCGAGCTCCGCTACCGCGTCAAGGGCAGCACCGAGTGGCACGCCGAGCCCACGCCGGCGAGCGGCCGGCCGGCCTACCACGACGACCTCCCGACCGATCCCGACGCGATGCTGCACTTCCTGTACACGCACGACATCCCGATCTGCGACGGCAACAACAGCTGCGTGCCCCGCGGCCTCGAGCCAGCCGAGAACATGGCCTTCCACGTCGCCGGCGACCTGCTGCGCGGATACGTCACCCCGAAGGCCCGCGCCGCCCTGTTCCAAGCCGCGGCCAAGATCCCGGGCACGGAGGTCGAACGCGACGTGCTCGACGCGGCCGGCCGCTCCACGATCGGCGTCCGGCTGCCCGACGGCGACGAACGGGGCGACTGGACCGAGCTCCTCTTCGACCCGAAGACCTACCGGTACCTCGGATTCCGCATGTCCACGGGCGGCAAGATCGGCGTGACGGCCATCGAGCGGGTCAGCATCACCGACCGCCCCGGCCAACTACCGTAGGCCGAGGCCCGGGCAGTCCCGGCGATCAGTCCGGCTGCGAGCCCGAGCCTCGCAGCCCGGCGATCCCCTCCCGGCCGTAGGCGGCGGGCAGCAGCAGTCCCCGCGGCCGGTCCACCGGGGCGTCTTCGGCGAGCGCCCGCTCGACCAGGAACCGGACGTCGCCCTGGACGGCGGGTTCCCACAGCGCGACGAGGTCGACCGGCGCCCCGAGCTCGATCAGCAGCCGCGCGGTCTCCCCGAACCCGCGCCAGGTGACCGACTGCAGCGACTCCGCAGTGAGCGGCGCACCCGCGGCCGGCAGCAGCCGGGCGCAGGCGGGGTTCGCGGCGTGGCCGAGGGCGTCGTGCGGGAACATGCCTCAGATGATCTCAAGGTTGGCCATCATGCCCATGTCTTCGTGCTCGGTGTTGTGGCAGTGGAAGAGGAACCGGCCGCGGTACCCGTCGAAGCGGGTGATGATCTCGGCCGACTCGCCGGGGCGCAGGGAGACGGTGTCCTTCAGGCCCGCGTCGTGGGGCAGGGGCGGGCCGCCGCCGCGCGAGAGGACGCGGAAGCCGGTCAGATGCAGGTGGACCGGGTGGTGGACGTCGGCGACGAGGCGCCACACCTCGACGTCGCCGAGCCTGGTGGTGACGTCGGCACGGGCGGGATTGAAGGGCAGGCCGCCGATCAGCCATCCGCGCTCGCCGTCCATCCGTCCGGCGCGGAAGGAGAAGTCGCGCACGGTGGCGGCGTCCGGGCGCTGCCAGGCCGGCAGATCGGTGCAGAGCACCGGCGGGACGCGGCTGTCGTCGGCGGTGGCGCGGGCGATGCGGAAGGCCATCACGTCGCGGGTGCGGCCGGTGCCCAGCCGGTTGCGGAGCCGGACGCGGCCGCCGGTCGGGACGCCGGCGAAGTCGATGATCACGTCGAAGCGTTCGGCGGGGGCCAGCGGCAGGAGTCGATGGGTGACCGGCGCCGCGAGCAGGCCCTGGTCGGCGCCGATCTGGACGAGGTCGAGCCGGCGTCCGTCGTCGGTGACCGCCTCGAGTTCGTAGTGGCGGGCGTTGGAGGCGTTGAGGATGCGCAGCCGGTACCGGGCCGCGTCGGCCTCGTGCACGGGCCACGGGGCGCCGTTGACGAGGATCACGTCGCCGAGGACGCCGGCGGAGTACGCCTCGGTCACCCCCGGGCGGTCCCGCAGGGTGGCGTCCAGGGACGGGTAGGCGAGGCTGCCGTCGGCGGCGAACGCCCGGTCGGCGATCATGAGGGGCAGTTCGCGCGCCCCGGCGGGCAGGCCGAGATCGTCCTCGGCGTCGTCGCGGACGATCTGCATCCCGGCCAGGCCCCGCCAGATCGCGGGCGCGGTGAAGTCCATCCGGTGGTCGTGGTACCACAGCAACGCCGGCCGCTGGTCCAGCGAGTAGGTGTAGTCCCGCGTCAGCTCGGTCACCACGGCTCGCGGATCGTGCCCGCCGTGCCCCATGTGCATGGCGCCGCCGGGCCCGCCCTTGGGCAGGACGAGGTCGGTCGGGTACCCGTCCGAGTCGGCCGGGGTGTGTCCGCCGTGCAGGTGCACGACGGTCGGCACGGGCAGCTCGTTGCGGTGCGTCACGGTGACGGGCCGGCCGCGGCGCGTCTCGATCGTAGGACCCGGGAACGTGCCGTCGTACGTCCACAGCCGCGTCGGGACGCCGGGGAGGATCTCGGCGATCGTCTCCCGCTGGGTGATCGCATAGCGGCCGGGGCCGACCGGCCGCAGTACGGCGGGAACCGGCAACGGCACCTGGAACGGCGGCGGCAGCGGTACGGCGCTGCGCAGCTCGGCGCCGGTGGTCGACGGCCGCCGGGCCAGCGCGGCCGAGACCGACAGGCCGGTGGCCGCGACCACCCCGAGCGCCCCGCCGATGCCCAGGATCCGTCGCCGGGACATGCCGCGGCCCTCGTCGCGTTCAGGCATCGCGGGCCTCCCGGCGCCCGAGGGGCCCGCGCCAGACGCCGATGAACTGCACGACGATCGCCGCGACGGTCATCACGCCCAGCGGGATGTGCAGCCACAGCGCACCGTCCCGGCCGGCGAAGTACTGCACCGTCTCGGCCGCCACCAGACCGATCGTGGCCGGCAGCGGCCAGATCTGACGCAGCCGTACCCAGACCACGATCGCGGCGATCAGCTGCAGGTAGCCGATGGAGGTGACCACGTCGGCGCCGGCCGAGTGCCAGCGCAGGCCGTCGAAGTCACCGGTGAGGTACAGCCCGGCGGACACCGGCTGGCCGACGAGTGCCACCACGTGCGCGCTGACGACCGCCCGCAGCGTCCACCCCGCGGGGCTCGTACGGGGCACGGCCACGATGAGCATGCGTCTCCTTCCGGTTCAGGCCGCGGCCGGGCGGAAGGCCGCCACGCGGTGGGCGACCCATTGGGCGTAGGTGAAGGGCGGCCGGCCGCTGACGTCCTCGACCACCGGCAGGACCTCCGCGGTCGTACCGTCCCGGGCGGCCAGCCCGTCGAAGAGCTGGTCGACCACGGGCCCCGGCATGCCGCGGAGCAGCATCTGCTCCCGGAACCGCGTCCGGGACACCTCCTCGAAGCGCAGCGGCCGCCCGATCGTCTCGGCGATGATCCGCACGCGCTCGACCTGGGTGAGCGACTGCGGCCCGGTGAGCGTGTACGCCTCGCCGGTGCGTCCGTCGAGGAGGGCGCGGACGGCGACCGCGGCGATGTCCCGCGGATCGACCGGGGCCATCGCGGCGTTGCCGTACACCCCGCGGACGACGCCGCCCTCGATGATCTGCGGCGCCCAGGCCAGATCGTTGGTCATGAACGCGCCGGGGCGCACGAACGTCCACGGCAGCCCGGAGGCGGCGACGGCCCGTTCGAGGTTCAGGTGCCGTTCGCCGATGTACCCGGGCGAGGGCGCCGTGACGCTCGCCGACGACAGCAGCACGACGTGCCGCAGGCCGGCCGGCCGGGCCGCGTCGAGGAATGCGTCGACCCCGGTGGAGGCGGGGAACAGCAGCGCCCGCTCGATGCCGGACAGTGCCGCGGGCAGGGTTTCCGGCCGGCTCAGGTCGCCGGGCACGACCTCGACGCCGGCCGGGAAGGTACGGCCGCCGGGGTTGCGGGTCATGACGCGGACGTCCTCGCCCACATCGAGCAGCCGGCGGACGACGTCGGCGCCGACATTTCCGGTGCCGCCGGTCACCAGGATCGGGTCAGGGCTCAAGGTCGACCACTCCCTGGCCGCCGGGCATGTCGAGGGGCACCGACACGTGGTCGTGCGCGATCAGCCAGGCGTCGTCGATCTTCCGGAAGCAGTATGTGACCCGGACCCACATGCCGCTGGTCGCCGGCCCGTGCTTCGGCGTGCCGCCGAGCCGCGCGAAGGCGTGCCCGAACGCGATGTCACCGGCGACGGTGAGCGTCAGGTCGCGAACCTCGTACCGGAGGCTCTCGAAGAACGCGAACGCCCTCTCCCAGTTCCTGAGTTTCGCCTGTACCCCGACATGCTGCAGGGGCGGCTCGACATCGAAGGACACGACGTCGGGCGCGTACACCCGCCGCAGTCCCTCAAGATCCTTGGCGGCCAGTCCTTCGATGATCCGGTCGATCTGACGGCGAATCTCTGCTTCAGCCATGCCGACCACGCTATGCCCGCGAAGCTATCCCGTCTAAGATCAGTATTGTCATGGCGTTATATCCGGGGAGGCATGATTGGAGCTGAACGCACTCCGGCAGTTCCTCGTGGTGGCCCGGCTGGAGCATCTGAGCCGGGCGGCCGACGAGCTGCGCATCGCCCAGCCCTCGCTGAGCCGCACCATCGCCCGGCTGGAGGGCGAGCTGGGCGCGGCGCTGTTCGACCGCAGCGGCCGGCTCCGGCTGAACGACACCGGCATGCTCTTCCGCGATCACGTCGAGCGCGCCCTCGGCGAGCTCGACGCCGGCCGGCGCGCCGTCGCCGAGGCCGCCAGCCACGGCGTCGGCACCGTACGCCTCGCGTCGGAGACGTTCCTGACCCTCACCGGACCGCTGGCCGCCTACAAGCGTGCCCATCCCGCCACCGAGATCGAGCTGCACTGGTCGCCGGCCGAGGACATGAACCGCCGCCTGCGGGCCCAGGACGTCGACCTGTGCGTCGCCTCGCAGCCGATCCACGCCGAGGGCCTGGAGTCGGTGCAACTGTTCGACGAGGCGGTCGGGGTGGGCGTACCGCTCGGTCATCCGCTGGCCGGCCGCCCGTCCGTGACCATCGACGAGCTCGCCGATCAGCCCTTCGTCACCGCCCGCAGGGGGCACTGGCTGCGCCGGCTGCTCGATCGGCTCTTCGCCGCCCGCGGCCTCACCCCGAAGGTCGTCTGCGAGAGCGACGAACACGGCGCCATCGCGGAACTGATCAGCGCGGGACTCGGCATCGGGCTCGTCCCGGACTTCGCAGGCCGCCTCGCCGCACGGACCGCCGGCGTCTGGATTCCCGTCGACAGCGCCGACTGCCGCCGCACGGTGAGCCTGTACTGGGCCACCGACAGCCACCCGTCGACGGCCGCCCGGCTGATGCGCACCACGATCACCGGCTGGAACTGGCTAGACTGCCGATCCAGCGGTAGTGACGAGGCCAGCGGGGGCGGCGAATGAGTACCGACGAGCGGATCGAACGGGCCCGAGAGGTCTACCGGCAGGCCGTGTACGGCGGCGACACCAGCGCGCTGGCCGACGCCCAACTAGGCCTGGACGCGCTCGAGGCCGACACCGCGCTGGCGCGCGGGATGATCCTGCACGCGCGGTTCCAGAACGCCGAGGACCCCGCCGAGGACCCGGACGAACTGCCGTTGTTCGAGCGCTCGCTCGCGCTGTACCAGGCCCTGGGCGACCCGCGCGGCGAGGGCGAGGCGTTGTTCTGGATCGGGTGCCTGCACCAGTATGTCCGGCGCGACGACGAGACCGCGGTCCCGTACCTCGAACGGTCCCTCGACCTGGCCGCGCGGGCCGGTGACAAGCCGACCTGGTCGGAGGCGCTGCGCCACCTGGGCATCTCGGCGCACCGGGCCGGCCGGCTGGACGAGGCGCGCGAGCGGCTGGAGGAGTCGTCGCGGCTGCGGCGGGAGGTCGGGGCCCTGCCGGGCGTCGCGTCCAACATGATCGGGCTGGCGTACATCGCCGCCGCCCAGGATCGCCGCGCGGACGCGGTCGCGACGCTCGACGAGGCGCACGCCATCGCCGGCGCGCACGGTGCGCACGCCATCGTGCGGCACATCGAGGAGGCCCGGACGCGGATCTGAGCGTGCGCGAGGATCGGGGTCATGGCGAACGTCTGGTCCGGAGTCACGATCGACTGTCTCGATCCCGTGCGGGTGGCGCGCTTCTGGAGTGCGCTGCTCGGCCGGGAGCCCGGCCCCGCCCAGGACGGCTGGGTGTACCTCGGCGAGCGCGGCGACCCCCAGCCGCGCCTGGTGTTCCAGCCGGTGCCCGAGCCACCGGCCGGGAAGGTGCGCATCCACCTCGACGTCGCCGTCGACGACATCGAGGACGGCATGCGGCAGGTCGAGGCGCTCGGGGGCCGGGCCACCGGCGAGCGGCACGACTACGACGCGGGCGTGGTCGTCGTGATGGCCGACCCCGAGGGGCACGAGTTCTGCCTGGTGCAGTACTACATCAGCCCTTGACCCCCGATGCGGCCACGCCGCTGACGAAGAAGCGCTGGAAGACGATGAACACCACGGCGACCGGGATGATGGTGAGGATCGAGCCGGCCATCATCACCGGGTAGTCGTAGCTCTGCCCGCCCGCCCCCCCGCGGCCCAGCGTCGACAGGCCGAACGGCAGCGTCCACAGCGACGGGCTCGCCCGGACCACGATGAGCGGCAGCAGGAACTCGTTCCACACGCCCTGGAACGACAGGATGGTCAGGGTCAGCAGCGCCGGCCGGGCCAGCGGCAGCACGATGTGCCAGTAGGCCCCGAAGATCGAGGCGCCGTCGATGCGGGCCGCCTCCTCCAGCTCACGGGGCAGCTCCACGAAGAACTGGCGCATGAGGAAGATGCCCATCGCGTCAACGGCCAAGGGCAGAATCATTCCGGTGTACGAGTTGAGCAGCGTCAGCTCCTTGAGCACCAGGAACCGGGGCACCGTGAGCACGATCGGCGGCACCGCGAGGACCGACACGACGCCGGCGAAGACGATCCCCCGGCCGCGCCACTGCAGCCGGGCGAGCGCGTAACCGGCCAGGGAGTCCAGGAACACGCGCAGCAGCGTGGCCACGACGGTGATGAGCAGCGAGTTGAACGTCCACAGTGGAAAGTCGCTGTGCAGCAGCACGTCGGACCAGGCCCGCAGGTCGGGCGAGGCCGGCCACGGGGTGACCGGGTGGGCCGCGACCTCGGGCCGGGACTTGAACGAGGTGGCCAGGGACAGGATGAACGGGTAGATGAAGATGACGGCGAACAGCGTCAGGAGGGCCCGGCGGATCATCAGCGCTCCCTGCGCAGGACCAGCCGCTGCAGGCCGGTGAAGACGAGGATGATGACGAACACGATGAAGGCGATCGCGGCCGCGCGGCCCATCGCGGAGTTCTGGAAGCCCTCGCGGTAGACGAGATACGCCGGCGTCAGGGTGCTCTTCTGGGGTCCGCCGGAGGTCATGGCGTACACCTGGTCGAACACCTGCCAGGTGCCGATCAGCCCCAGCGTGATCACGAGGAAGAGGGTGGGCTTGAGCATCGGCAGCGTCACGCGCCAGAACAGCTGCACGCGGCTGGCCCCGTCGACCTGCGCGGCCTCCTCGACCTCGGTCGGGATGTTCTGCAGCCCGGCCAGGAACATGAGCATGAAGGTGCCGGTCGTGGTCCAGGTGGCCAGGATCATCACGGAGCTCAGCGCGACGCTCGGCCCGGAGAGCCAGTCCCACCACGACAGGTCGAGGAACTCGTGGCGCAGCGGGCCGGGCGGCGCGTCGACGCCGACGGCGCGCAGCAGCAGGTGGATGAGCCCGTCGGAGTCGTCGAGCCAGACCAGCCCGACCTTGCCCGGCAGCAGCGCGGACAGCACGGTGTTGACCACGCCGGTCGGGCTGAACAGGAACACGAAGATGAACGCGACCGCGATCGAGCTGGTGACCGACGGGAAGTAGAACGCGGCCCGGAAGAACGTGCGGCCCTTGAGCAGCTTGGTGTTGACGATGACGGCGAGCACCAGGGCCAGGAACGTCTGCGCGGGCACCACGCCGATCACGTAGTACAGGTTGTTGCGCAGGCTCTTGGCGAAGTCCCCGCGCACCACGCCGGAGTGGGCGAGCAGGTCCTGGTAGTTGTCCGCGCCGGCCGGGGTCGAGGCGGACAGCGGGGTGAGGCCCGACCAGTCGCGGAAGCTCACCCACAGCGCGAGCAGGATCGGCGCGACCATGAACACGCCGAGCAGGATGAGCGCGGGCGACACGAACAGCCATCCGGCCAGTCCCTGCCGCCCGCGGATGTCGCTCCCGCGCATCAGCCCAGCACCGAGGAGCCGGCCTTCTGCGTGCCGGTCACCACGTCGTCGACGGTGTTGTTGCCCTTCGCCAGGCCCTGGATGCCGTCGTTGAACGTGTCGATGACGGTGCTGAAGCCCGGCACGAACACCGACTTCTTCGCGTAGTCGGCGCCGGAGACGAACGCCTTGAGCTCCGGCTTGTCCGCCAGCCACTTGCCGGCCAGGGACTTGCGCGACGGCATGACCGGGAACTCCTTGGTGATGGTGAGCTGCTCGTCCGGCGAGGTCAGGAACTTGACCAGGTCGACGGCGGCGGCCTTGCTCTTGGAGGCCTTCGCCACGCCGTAGCAGACGGAGAACGACATGGTGCCCTTGCCGGCCGGGCCCGCGGGGAGCTCGGCGACGGCGTACTTGGTGTTCGGGAAGTCGTTCTTCATCGCGCCGACGATCCAGTTGCCCTCGACCGTCATCGAGGTCAGGCCCTTGCCGAAGGCCTCGCCGCCCCAGCCGGCGCCGACCGCCGCTGGGGTGCCGAACCAGCCGGCCTTGTGGTTGTCGGTGAGGTACTGCAGCGCCTGCCGCATTTGCGAGGTGTCCATCGTCATCTTCGTGATGCCGTCGTCGGTCGGCCACGCGCCGGCCTGGGCGAAGAACGCGCCCCAGCGGTAGAACTCCGGGGCCAGGACCAGGCCCGGGTGGCCCGGCTTGGTGAGCGCCTTCGCGGTCGTGGCGAGCTCGTCCCACGTCGTCGGCGGCTTGAGGCCCGCGGCCTGGAAGTCTGCGGTGTTGTAGACCAGCTGCAGGGTCGAGAAGTCCTTGGGCGCGCAGTAGTACGTGCCCTGGTACGTGAACGACTGCTTCAGCGTGTCGTAGAAGTCGCCGGGGTTGTCGACCTGGTCGCCGATCGCCTCGAGGGCGCCGCTCTTGCCCAGGTCGGGCAGCTTGTTGTCGTTGACGTAGAACACGTCCGGCGGCTGCCCGCCGGCCAGCGCGGTGGTGAGCGCGGTGTCGTACTCGGGCAGCACCTTCAGCTCGACGGTGTTGCGCCCCTGCTTGTTGTAGTCGTCGATGGCCTTGCGCAGCACGGCGTCCTCGGCCGGGGAGGACGAGAACGCGAACATGGTGAGCTTCGCGCCGGTGGCGTCGCCCTGCTTGCCGCTGCCGTCGTCACCGCAGGCGGTGGTGGCCGACAGCAGGCCGGCGAGTATCAGGGCGAGGACTGGTCTGGTCTTCCGCATGGTGGGCGCTCCTCGGGGTGTCAGGGCGTAGAGCTGGACCCCCGCACGATCAGCTCGGGGGGCAGGAGGCGGGCGGCGTCGGGGGGTGGGGGGTTGAGCAGGGCGGCGATCATCGCGTGGCCGGCCGCCTCGATCGGCTGCCGGACGCTGGACAGGTCGAGGGCGGCGGCGGTCGGGGTGTCGTCGAAGCCGACGACGGCGAGCCGGGCGCCGCGGCCGCGCACGGTGCGCAGCAGCCCGGCGGCGAGGGTGTCGGTGGCGACGACGACGGCGGTGGGCGGGTCGGGGTCGTCGAGCAGCCGGGCGCCGAGCGCCGCGCCGACGGCGAGCGAGTCCTCGCCGCGCAGGTCGGGCCCGAGTCGCAGGCCGAGCGCCGCGCACGTCGAGCGCCAGCCCTCGGCGCGGCGGTCGCCGACGGCGGAGCCGGGCGGGTACCCGACGAAGGCGATCCGCCGGTGCCCGGCCTCGGCGAGGTGCCGGGTCGCGGCCGCGGTGCCGGCGGTGTTGTCGACGTCGACCCAGGGGTGGCCGTCGTCGTCGCCGGTGCGCCCGAACGCCGCGAACGGCACCCGGTGCGCGCGCAGCGCCGGCGGCCGCGGATCGCCGGAGTGCAGCCCGTAGAGCACGAGGGCGTCGATGGCGCCGGCCTTGTGCAGTGCGACGGCGCCGGCGACCTCGCCCTCGGCGTCGTCGGCGGTGTAGAGCAGCAGGTGGTGGTCCTCGGCGCGGCCGGCGTCGGCGAGGGCGTGCAGGAAGCGGTCGTGGATGCTGCCGAGCGCGTGCGGGTGCACGGGCTCGAGGCGGTACCCGATCATGCGCGACGACGAGGCGCGCAGCCCTTGGGCGAGGCGGTTGGGCCGGTACCCGAGCCGGTCGATGGCCGCCTCCACCCGCTCGCGGGTCTCCGGCCGGACCCGCTCGGGCGCGTTGAGCACATTGGACACGGTCTGCCGGGACACCCCGGCGGCCTTGGCCACGTCCTCGACGGTGGGCTGCACAATCGCTCCCGAATGTCGTAAGGTGCGTCCGTGTTGAACGTTCAAATCGACATTCGCGAGCAGTTTGAACGTTCAACACCGGATGTCGGGACAGTCTCATCCGCTCGTCGGCTTGTCAAGAGGTACCGATATGCGCCAGCCCTACCTGCACGAGCACGTCACGTGCGTGGCCGCCCCGGCGACGTGGCTGTCCGGCCCGTCCGGCGAGCTCGGCGCCGATCCGGACGGCTTGTACGTGGCGGACCGCCGCGTACTGGCCCGGCTCGCCGTCACCGTGGCTGGGCACGCCCCCGTGCCCATCGGCGTCCGCCGCACCGGCGCGTCCACGGCCGAGTTCACCGCGGTCGTACGCGAACTCGGCGACGACGGCCCCGACCCGACGGTGACCCTGACCCGCCGCCGAGCAGCCGACCCGAGCGGCGGCACCGAGACCTTGGTGCTCACCAACGCGTCCCACGCCACGCTGCGGGTAGCGGTCGAGGTGCACGCGGCGACGGACTTCGCGCGCATGGGCGCGGTCAAGGACGGCCGGACAGGTGGCCTGACCACTACGGAGCTGACCTCGTCGGCGGCGTCTCCGGATGGGATGACGGTGACGGTCGCGGCCGACCCGGCGCCGACGGGCCCCGGGCTGCGCTGGGAGGTAACGCTTGCGCCGCGCCAGTCATGGATCGCGGCCCTGACCTTCACGCGCGGCCTCGCCGCGGTGGGCCCAGACGACCTCGCCACCGAGCGGCCAGGTGGCCAAGCCACCACTCAGCGCCCGGACGGCCTCGCCACGCTGCGTCCCGAAAGCCCCGCCGCCGAGGGTCCAGGTGGCCACGCCACCACTGGGCGTCCGGACGGCCTTACGAGCGCGCTGTACGACACCGACCCCGACGTCACCCCGCGTCCCGGGAGCCCTGCCACCGAGGGACCAGGTGGCCAAGCCACTCAGCCTCCCGACCGCCTCGCGGCGGAGCGACCGGACGGCCTCGCCACCGAGCGGCCAGGTGGCCAAGCCACCACGCAGCGCCCGGACGGCCTTACCAATGCGCTGCACAACAGCGACCCCGACGTCATCCCGCGTCCCGGGAGCCCTGCCACCGAGGGGCCAGGTGGCCAAGCCACTCAGCCTCCCGACCGCCTCGCCACCAACCGGCCCGACAGCCTCACCGCGGAGCGACCGGACGGCCTCACCACCGAGCGGCCAGGTGGCCAAGCCACCACTCAGCGCTCGGACGGCCTTGTCACGCCGCGTCTCGAAAGCCCCGCCACTGAGCGACCAAGTGGCCAAGCCACTCAGCCTCCCGACGGCCTTACCACCGCGCGGACCGACGGCCTCGCCACCGCGCGGACCGACGGCCTCGCCACCGCGCGGACCGACGGCCTCGCCACCGCGCGGACCGACGGCCTCGCCACCGCGCCGCCCGATGGCCTCGCCACAGAGCGGCGCGGCAGCCTCGCCACCGCGCGGCCCGGTCGGCATGCCGCTCGGCGTCCGGACGGCCTCGCCGGTGAGTGGTCAGGTGGCCTGGTCACTGGGCGTTTCGACGGTGCGTCTTTGCTCGCCGTCGCGGCCGATGACCGGCGCCTCGGTGTGCTCGTGCGGACCGGGGTTGAGGACCTCGATGCGTTGCGCCACAGCCAAGGGTCCGACGTGTACTACGCCGCGGGCAGTCCCTGGTATCTGACGCTCTTCGGCCGTGACTCGCTGTGGGCGGCCCGCCTCGCGTTGCCGCTCGGACCGGCGGTCGCCGCCGGCACGCTGCGTGCCCTGGCCCAACGGCAGGGCGCGCGGCACGATCCGGACACCGACGAGGAGCCCGGCAAGATTCTGCATGAGGTCAGGCCACCTGACGCCTCGTACCATCTGCCGCCCGTCTACTACGGCACCGTCGACGCGACCGCGCTCTGGGTGAGCACGCTCGCCGACGCCTGGCGCTGGGGGCTGCCGGCCGCCGAGGTGGAACCGCTGCTGCCGAACGTGGAGCGGGCCCTGGCGTGGCTGGGCGGGCACGAGGGCTTCATCGCGTACCGGGCCAACGGCAAAGGCCTGACCAATCACGGCTGGAAGGACTCCGGCGACGGCGTCCAGCACGCCGACGGGCGCATCGCCGAAGGTCCGCTGGCGCTGAGCGAGGTCCAGGGGTACGCGTACCGGGCCGCCCTGGACGGCGCCGCCCTGCTCGACGCGTTCGGCCGCCCCGGCGCCGCACACTGGCGGGCGTGGGCCGCGGAACTGGCCGAGCGCTTCCGCAAGGCGTTCTGGTGCCCGGGCGGCTACCCGGCGATCGCCCTGGACGGCACGGGCGCGCAGGTGGACAGCATCGCGTCGAACATGGGCCACCTGCTCGGCACGGGCCTGCTCAACGCCGACGAGAGCCGCACGGTCGCCGGGCATGTCGCGGCGCTCGCCTCGCCGTTCGGGCTGCGCACGGTGTCGCCGGCCTCCGCCGGGTACAACCCGCTGTCCTATCATCTCGGCTCGGTCTGGCCGCACGACACCGCGATCACGCTGCTGGGGCTGGCCCGCGACGGGCACCCGGCCGAGGCCGCACGGCTGGTGCGGGCGCTGCTGGCCGCGGGCGAGCGCTTCGGGTTCCGGCTGCCGGAGTTGTACGGCGGGGACGAAGCGGCCACCGCGTACCCGGCCGCGTGCCGTCCCCAGGCGTGGTCGGCGGCCGCGGGTCCGGCGCTGCTGACGGCGCTGCTCGGCCTCGACCCGGACATTCCCGCGGGCCGGATCGCGCTGCGCCCCCTGGCCCCGTCCCCCGTCGGCGCCTACCGCGTCAGTGGCCTGACCATCGCCGGCGCCGAACTGGACGTGTCAGTCACCGCCGACGGCTCGGTCACCGTCCACAGTGCACCGCCGGGCGTTCAGGTGCTCAGGTAGCCGACACGTCGCACTCGTACCAGGTGCCGGGCTGGCCCCCGGGTTCGGCCGGGCCGACCGGGACGAACCCGTTGTTGGTCAGGACCTTCTGCGACGCGACATTCGGGTGGGAGGTGGCCGCCCGCAGCGTGCGCAGCCCGTGCTGGGCCGCCGCCAGCCGGCACAGCTCCCGGACGGTCGCGGTCGCCACGCCACGGCCGGCGACGTGCTGCGCGACCCGGTAGCCGAGATCCGCACGGTGCGCTTCGATGTTGTACAGATTGAACCGTCCGAGTACCGAGCCGTCCTCGGCGACGAGCACGTAGTACGCACAGACACCGGCGTCCTGCTCGGCCAGCGACTCGTCGTACCGGTCGGCGAACTGCTCGAAGAAGTCGTCGCCGCGATCGGAGATCGACGCCGCGAAGTAGGCGCGGTTCGCCGACTCGAAGGCCAGGACGGCCGGGGCATGACCGGCGTTCAGCCGCTCCAGTTCGGGCACGGCCCGACCTTACCGACGTCGCCCGCCGTGGTCACCGCAATTACAGCGCCGGCCGCGTCCGGCGCGAAGGTACCGCCGCGGTAGCGTGGGCCGGTGATGGAGAGCGTCGATGCGTCGGCCGACCGGATCTTCGGGTGGCTGCGGGAGCACGCGCCCGGCACGGCCGCGACGCTCAAGCCACCCGCGGGCCCGGACGCGCTCGATGCGGCCGAGCGCGAGGTCGGCGCGGCGTTCCCGCACGACGTGCGGCGATGGTACGGCCGGGCCGACGGCATGGAGTGGACGTACCCGTGGCGCGGGGCGCTGATCCCGTCGTTCCACCGGCCGTACCCGCTGGCCATGGCCCTCGACATCCGCAACATGATGCTCGAGGTCGCCGCGCAGTTTCCCCAGGAGCGGCCGCCCAGTGCGGTCGCGGGTGAGCCGAGCGCGATCTGGCAGCCGTCGTTCCTGCCCATCGCCGCCGACACCGGCGGGGTGAAGCTCCTCGTCGACCTGCGCGACGGGGAGCAGCGTGGCTGCGTCATGGAGTACGACAAGGTCTTCGCGTGTCAGGGCCGGGCGTCCTGGCCGGGCGTCGCGGCGATGCTCGCCGACGTGGCCGGGGCGCTGGTGCACGACCGGGTCGCCGGCGGCTACCGGCCGCAGGTCGACGAACAAGGCTGCCTGTATTGGCGGTACCCGGAAGGGCTCTGGCTCGGCCGCGACGCCGGCCTGTACACCCCCGGGCTGGCCCGCGACCTCGCCGAGCTGGCCGGGCACGCCGCCGCGACCGACCACGCCGACCCGGACCGGGCCGCGCTGATCACCGCCCGGGCCGCCCGCGTGGTCGACGCACTCGTGGCGGCGGGCGAGAATGCCACGGCGGGACGGCCGGCCCGCTACGACGATCCGGACCCGAACGACGAGGCGGCGCTGCGGGTGTACCTGACCGGGCACGGCGGGCTCGCCGGCGTCGCCCGGCACCTCGCGGACGCCGGTGAACGTCTCGTCGCCTTGTGTGCGCCGTTCCACGAGGAGCACGGCGCGCCCCATCGCCCGGGCCGGCCGCCGCTCCTGCCGGCCACGGTCCGCGAGCGGGGCGACATCGTCTTCGACGGCGTCATGTCGTGGCCCGATCTGGTGGCGGGCCTCGGGTGGCTGCTCCGGTCGGCGATCCGGGGCATCTCCGAGCTGCGACCGGCCGAGGCTCGCCAGCCCCACCGATCCAGGCCGCGCCGGCGCTGAGCCGTGTGCTGCACGGCAGTACACGGCACGGTGCCTGAGCCGTGTGCTGGACGGCAGTACACGGCACGGTGCTGAGCCGTGCGCCGGGACGCGGCACGGTGCAGGGTCGTGGCTGTCAACCCTTGCGCAGCGCGTCGGCCAGCAGCTCGACGAGGTGCTTGCCCGGCTTGTCGGCCAGGTCGGCGGCCTGCGTACGGCACGAGAAGCCGTCGGCCAGGAAGACGTCCCCGGGCTCGGCCTTGTCGAGGGCCGGCAGCAGCTGCTGCTCGGCGACCTGGACCGACACCTCGTAGTGGCCGCGCTCGACGCCGAAGTTGCCGGCCAGGCCGCAGCAGCCGCCGAGCCGCGTGACGGTCGCGCCGGTCGCCTTGAGCAGCTTGGCGTCGGCCTCCCAGCCCATGACGGCGTGGTGGTGGCAGTGCGGCTGGGCCACGACCCGCACGCCTTCGAGGGACGGCGGGGTCCAGCCCGGCGTACGGGCGAGCAGCTCGGCGACGGTGACCGTGGCGGCGCTGACGGCCCGCGCGGCGTCGGTGTCGAGCAGCTCCACGAGGTCGCTGCGCAGCACGCCGGTGCACGAGGGTTCGAGGCCGACGATCGGCACGCCGCGCTCGACGGCGTCGGTCAGCTTGGCGACGGTCGAGCCCAGGATGCGCTTGGCCGCGTCGAGCTGGCCGGTGGAGATCCAGGTGAGGCCGCAGCAGGTGGACTCGCTGGTCAGCTCGGGCGCGTAGCCGGCGGCGGTGAGGACCTCGACGGCGGCCTTCGCGATGTCGGGGGCGAAGTGGTCGGTGAAGCTGTCCACGAACAGCAGGACCGGCTTGCCCTCGAAGGCGCGGCCACGGTACCAACGCCGGAACGTCTGGCGCGCAAAGGCGGGAATCGAGCGGCGCGAGTCGACACCGGCGGTGAACAGCGCCAGGTTGCGCAGCCCGGGCGCCGTCGTGAGCGCGTTGGCGAGGCGCGGCAGCCGGGACGCCAGCCGCGACCACATGGGCAGGCGACCCAGCGAGTAGTGCGAGCGCGGGCGGACCCGGCCCTTGTAGCTCTGGTGCAGTACCTCGGCCTTGTAGGCGGCCATGTCGATGCCGGTCGGGCAGTCCGACGCGCAGCCCTTGCACGACAGGCACAGGTCGAGGGCGTCGTGGATGGCGGGGGCGCGCCAGTCGGGGGCCAGGTCGCCGTCGAGCATCTCCTGCAGCACGCGGGCCCGGCCGCGGGTGGAGTCCTTCTCGGTACGGGTGGCCAGGAACGACGGGCACATCACGCCGCCGAGCGCGGTGGTGTCGGCCCGGCACTTGCCGACGCCGGTGCAGCGGTGCACGGCCTGGTTGAAGTCGCCGTGGTCGGAGTGGTACCCGAACGCGAGCTTCTGCTTGACCGGGCGCGCCGCGGCGACGCGCACGTCGGCGTCGACCGGGTCGGGGTCGACGAGCACGCCGGGGTTGAGCAGGTTGCCGGGGTCGAAGGCGTGCTTGACCGCGCGGAAGAGGCCCATCGCCTCGGCGGAGTACATGCGGGGCAGCAGCTCGCTGCGCGCCCGGCCGTCGCCGTGCTCGCCGGAGAGCGAGCCGCCGTAGCCGACCACCAGATCGGCCGCGTCCTCCAGGAACGCCCGGAACTTCCCGGGCCCGCCCGGCCGGTCGAGCGGGAAGTCGAGCCGGACGTGGATGCAGCCGTCGGCGAGGTGGCCGTACGGCATGGCGGTGAGCCCGTGCCGCTCCACCAGCACGTCGAAGTCGCGCAGGTAGTCGCCGATGCGCGCCGGCGGCACGGCCGCGTCCTCCCAGCCCGCGTGCGCGGGAAGCCCGGACGGGGCGCGCCCGGCCAGCCCGACGCCGTCCTCGCGGATCCGCCACAGCGGCGCGGCCTGCGCGGTGTCCTCGACCACGAGCGCGTCGACGGCCCCGGCCCCGGCGGCCAGGCGGCGGGCGCGGTCGCGGCACTCGCCGAGGTCGTCGCCGGCGATCTCCACGAACAGCCACGAGGCCCCGCCCGGCAGCGGCGGCACGGCGTCCGCGCCGCGGCGGGTGCGCACGACCTCGACCAGGCGCGAGTCGATGCCCTCGCAGGCGGTCGGGGTGAAGCCGAGGATCGCGGGCACGGCGTCGCCGGCCGAGCCGAAGTCGGGGTACCCCAGCACCACAAGCAACCGGTGGGCGGGGTCGGCCACCAGCCGTACCGTCGCCTCGGTCACCACCGCCAGGGTGCCCTCGCTGCCCACGAGCAGCCCGGTCAGGTCGAAGCCGCGCTCGGGCAGCAGATGCTCGATGGCGTACCCGGACACCTGCCGCGGGAACGTGGCGAACTCGGTCCGCGCGACGGCAAGATTGCCCTGCACGACGGCCTGCAGGGTGTCGGCGATCGCCTTGGCCCCCTCCAGGGCGGGGCGGCCGCGCTCGTCGCGCCCGGTCGACAGCCGCTCACCGTCGATCGTGAGCGCGTCGAGCCCGACGACGTTGTCCGAGGTCCGGCCGTACCCGAGGGTGCGCGCCCCGCACGAGTTGTTCCCGATCATCCCGCCGATCGTGCACCGCGTGTGCGTGGACGGATCGGGCCCGAAGCGCAGCGCGTGCGGGCGGGCCGCGGCCTGCAGGGTGGCGTGCACGGCGCCGGCCTGGACCCGCGCCGTGCGGGTGCCGGGGTCGACCGCGAGCACCTTGTCCAGGTACCGGCTGAAGTCGAGCACGACGCCGCGGCCGATCGCGTTGCCGGCGACGGAGGTACCCGCGCCGCGGGCGGTGATGGGCACGCCCAGCGTTCGGCACACCTCCAGCGTCGCCGCGACCTCCTCCTCGGAGCGGGGCCGCACGATGGCCTTCGGCACGACCCGGTACAGCGAGGCGTCGCTGGCGTAGGCGGAACGGTGGGCCGCATCGGTGAGCACGTCGCCGACCCCGGCCCGGCCGAGGCGAGTCACCAGATCATCAGCAATGTCGGCCGTCATGTCCCTGCCACTCGCTCGTGAGCCGGACCGCGTTCGGCCTCTTCGCCGCCCCCGGAACGCTCGTTGGAGATCCCCGCAATCGTAGACGCCCACCCGAACGGGCCACGTACCACCTACTTAGCGGCTGTTGCGTCTTTCGTCCGGTTTCGGGGTATTCTTGGCAGCGTCACCGCCTAGTGCCCGCCGCAGCCACAGCGCGGCGACGGTGATGGCGGCCGCCAGTCCGGGCGGCCGGCGCCGGGCCGGCGGCATCGCTGCCGGCGCGGCGGCAGTCGCCGGCTTGGGTTCGCCGACGCCGGGCCAGCGGCACCGCGACCGGCGCGGCGGCAGTCGCCGGCTTGGGTTCGCCGGCGCCGAGCCAGCGGCACCGCGGCCGGCCCGCACCCGTTCCCGGCGATGGTCCGCAACTTCGTCGGCGGCATCAGCGTCGAGGCTCACCGCCCTGGTCGTCCTGCTCGACGGGGTCCCGGCTTTCGCCCTCACCGCCCGCCCCGGCCTCGGCGGCCTGGGCGTCACCGGCTACACGGCGCCCACTCCACCGCGTTCGTCACGGCGTGGTCGAGCCCGATCCGGGCCGGCACGGTGGCGACCGACGCCAACGGCGGCTTCACGGTGTCCGTCACGATTCCGGCGAGCCTGGCCGCGGGTCAGCACCGGGTCGTCGCACAGGGTGTGGCGCCGGACGGCACGGCCCGTGCGATGGGTATGACGGTGACCGTGCGCGCACGGTCGCACGGGTTGGCGGTGACCGGGGTCGGACGGGCGCACGGGCCGGCGGTGCCCGGCCCGGACGGGCGCACGGGCCGGCGGTGCCCGGCCCGGACGGGCGCACGGGCCGGCGGTGCCCGGCCCGGACGGGCGCACGGGCCGGCGGTGCCCGGCCCGGACGGGCGCACGGGCCGGCGGTGCCCGGCCCGGACGGGCGCACGGGCCGGCGGTGCCCGGCCCGGACGGGCGCACGGGCCGGCGGTGCCCGGCCCGGACGGGCGCACGGGCCGGCGGTGCCCGGCCCGGACGGGCGCACGGGCCGGCGGTGCCCGGGCCGGACGGGCGCACGGGCCGGCGGTGCCCGGGCCGGACGCGGCGCAGATGGCGCTGGCAGTGCTCGGGCGGCGTCAGCTCTGGCCGGTGTACCGATAGACGCTGAACACGTAGTCCGGGCAGACGAGCTGGCAGGCGGTGCATCCGGTGCAGCCCTCGTGCAGCAGCGGGTACCGGTAGCCCAGCTCGTTCAGCTCGCTCGACATCGCCAGGACGTTGGGTGGGCACGCCGCGATGCACAGCTCGCAGCCTTTACATTTGTCGATATCGATGACGAGCGTGCCTCGGGTGGTGCGGTTCACGGGTCGCTCCCTTCCACGACGTTCGCGACGTCGTCCCAGCCCTCGTCGTGCTCGTGCGCGCGGCCGGACCCGTGTGCGTTCCCGTGCTCCGGACCGTGCGCGTTCTCATCCCCGTGCGCATTCCCGGGCGCTCGGCCGGGCTTGAGTGCGTTCCCGTGCCCGTGCTCCTGCCCGTGCGCGCGGCCGTGCTCGTTCTCATCCCCGTGCGCGCGGCCGTGCTCGTTCTCATCCCCGTGCGCATTCCCGTGCGCTCGGCCGTGCTCGTTCTCATCCCCGTGCGCGTTCCCGGGCCTGTGCGCGGGCACGTGTGCGGTCCCGGGCCTGTGCGCGGGCCGGGGCCCGTGTGCGGTTCCGTGCTCTCCATCGTCTGTGGCCGGGAAGACGCCGCGGCGGTGTAGGGCGGCTATCGCGTTCTCGGCGGTCAGGTGAATGTGGGCCAGGGCCGCCTCCCCCGCCGCGACCGGGCGGCCGCCCCGCAGCGCCATGTACTCGGCGTGCAGTGCGGACCGTTCGTCGGCCAGGTTGTCGTCGATGGCGAAGCGGGCCGCTACCGGGACCAGGCCCGAGAAGGTCCGCAGCAGGGCCCTCAAGTGGTTGCCGCCGCCGGCTATGTTCACGACTCGGCGGAACTCGCGCGCCAGGGACTCGAACTCGTCCGGGTCGTCGCAGCCGGCCAGGGCCTCGTCGAGTTTGCCCAGCGCCTCGATGACCTCCGGGTCGCGCCGGCGGGCTACGCGGCGGTTGGTCAGGGCGCTGAGCATGCCGTACAGCTGGAACGCCTCCCGGACCGTGCCGTCGTCGAACTCGGCCACGAACGCGCGTTTGTAGTGTGCGCGCTCGACCAGCCCGTCGCGCTCGAGCTGGATGAGGCCCTCGCGCACCGGTACGCGGCTCACGCCCAGCTCCTCGGCGATGGCGTCGAGGTCGAGGCGCTCCCCGCTCCTCAGCTCGCCGGCGAAGAGGCGGCCGAGCACGTAGGCGGCCACGGCCTCGCTGGTGTTGGCCCGTTCGAGTTTCACGGCTTGATGATTTCACCGAGACGGTACGTCTGCTCCATCGTGTCCTGCTGATACGACGGGCCCTCGGCCGTGGGGACGAACCAGCCGGTCGGGCACATGGTGAGGATCTCCACGAGCGAGAAGCCACCGCCGGCGAGCTGGGTTTCGAAAGCCTTTCGGAGCATGCGTTTCGTCTGCAGTACCGCACCGGCCGTCGAAACCGCGCCCCGCGCTACGTAGCCGACGCCGCGCAGCCCGGCGACCAGGTCGGCGACCGGGATCGGGTAGCCGTGGGTCAGCGGGTCGCGGCCCTCGATGCTGGTCTTCGTGCGCTGGCCGAGGACCGTCGTCGCGGTCTGCTGGCCGCCGGTGTCGCCGAAGACGCCGTTGTTGAGCATCACGCAGGTGATGTTCTCGCCGCGCGCGGCCGTGTGGAGTACCTCCTGCAGGCCCTCGTTGGCCATGTCGCCGTCGCCCTGCAGCGTGAACACGGCCACGCCGGGACGCACGCGCTTGATGCCGGTCGCGCACGCGGGCGCACGGCCGTGCAGGCACTGCAGCACGTCGACGTCCATGATGCGCACGAAGCTGCCGTAGCAGCCGTGGCCCACGACGCCGATGGTCCGCTGCACGATGTCGAGCTCCTGCAGTACCTCCAGAAGGATCCGCAGCGCGACGGGCTCGCCGCAGCCGGGGCACAGCGAGTGCTCCCCGAGAATGAGGCTGGGCTTGAAGTCGGCGACCTGCTTCGCGCCGTGGCCGGGCGGCTGGGTGGTGTCGATTGTCACAGGGCCTCCAGGATGCGGCGGCGGATCACGGGGGCGTCCAGCAGCGGGCCGTACGACAGCCCCGACTCGGCGATGCTGACCCCGCCGATGAACCGGACCACGCCGCGGTCGTGGGCGTGGATGCGAACGTCGTCGAGCATCTGCCCGCCGTTGAGCTCGAACACGAGCACGCGCTTGGCGGTGCGGGTCGCGGCGGCGAGGGCATCACCCGGGAACGGCCAGAGGGTCACGGGCCGGAACCACCCGATGTCGTACCCGTCCTGCCGCAGCTCGGCCACGACGTGCTCGACGAACTTCGCGGCCGAGCCGAACGAGACGACGACCGTCTCCCCGGGCTCCGGCGACTGCTCGTGGCGGGCTTCCAGCTCCCCGATGCGGTCGAACTTCTCGGCGATCGCGCGCCAGTGCCCGTCCGGCCCGGGCCCGGGGGCGGTGGCCTTGCCCATCGCCCACGTCCACACCTGCCGGCTGTGCCCGGTGCCGCCGCCGGTGCCGTCGAGCGCCCAGTCCTTCGGCGGCAGCGGCCCGAAGTCGCGGCGCCCGACCTCCACCCCGACGCGCGTCTGGGCCAGGAGCGGGTCTGCGTACAGTACAACCGGCGCCCGATGCTTGTCCGCGAGGTGGAAGAGCAACTGGGTGTGCTCGACCGCCTCGGGGATGTCCTTGGGCGCCAGGGTGATGGTCCGGTAGTCGCCCCAGCCGCCGCCCCGCGTGGCCTGGAAGTAGTCCTGCTGGTTGCGGGCCAGGTTGAACACGACGAACGGGGTCTCGTTCAGGGCGGCCTCGGCGATCGCCTCCTGCATGAGCGCGATGCCCTGCCCGCACGACCCGGTGGCCGCGCGCGCCCCGGCCGCGGCGGCGCCGAGGGTCATGTTGACGCCCTCGATCTCGCTCTCGGCGTTGAGGCACACGCCTCCGGCCGCGGGCATTCGCTGCGACATCTGCTCCAGCAGACCGGTGAAGGGCGACATGGGGTACCCGGCGAAGAACCGGCACCCCGCGACGAGCGCGGCCTCGGCGATGGCCGCGGAGCCTTCGAGCAGTTCCAGCGTCATGCGGCAACCCCCTCCAGGGCCCGGGCGCCGGCCTCGAGCGCGCGGGCGTTGGCCGCGGCGTGCTGCCGGCGGTACGGCGGCAACAGCTCTTCCATCGCCGACACCAGCGCGGCGGCGGCGACCAGGCCGGTCAGCGCGTTGTACGCCCCCAGCAGCACGAACCCCGACGCGTTCGGCGCCTCGACGCCTTTCGCGGCGGCCATGGCGTCGACGGCGAACACGCGCAGGTCCGGGCGGAACGCCTCCGGGTCGACCAGCGGCGTGTTCGCCAGGACGAGCGCCCCGGTGCGCAGCCGTTCCTCGACGCCCTCGCTGTACCGGTGGTGGGCGAAGACGGCCGACCACGCCGACGGGAGGATGGGCAGCGCCTTGAGCGGGGCGTCGCCGATGACGACGCCGGCCTTGGAGGGGCCGCCGCGCATCTCGCCGCCGTAGTCGGCGGCGAGCATCGCGTACCGGCCCTCGCGGGTGGCGGCGAGGGCCAGGGTCTTGGCGAGCAGCTGGATGCCCTGGCCGCCGATGCCCGTGACGAGCACTTCACGCTCCACGCGCGCCTCTTCTCGATCTCATGCCCGGTCGCGCCTTGCCGCGCGCCCGTTCACACCTTTTGCGCTCCCGCCTCGGGCCGGCCGTTCCAGCCGCCCCTGCCGGTCGCACCGCGGTCTTCGTTGCTCACCGGACCGGCCATCCCGCGATCCCGGCCATCCCGGGCGGCCCCCTCGTCTCCGCCCGCGATCCGACCTTGACGCGGTTTGAATATTGAATACAAAATCTAATCCGAGCGTCAAGGGAGGCGGCGAATGCTGGCACTGGTCCTGCACGGCTTCGGCAACGCGGCCGTCGAGGAAGTTCCCGACCCCGTGCCCGGCCCGGGCGAGGTCGTCATCGACGTGACCTGCGTCCAGCCGAGCGTCACCGAATGCATGCTGCTGGCCGGCGAGCCGATCGCCATGCACCAAGTCCTCGCCGCGCGCCTCGCCGCCGGCCCGACCCGCTTCGGCGGCCACGAGTTCGCCGGCGTGATCAGCGCCGCCGGCCCACCGATTCCGACAAATCCCCCGTCAGGCGAAAAATCCGATAAGTCGTGGCGCGGAGTGCCCGACTTATCGTGCCAGCCCGGCGACCTGGTAACAGCCGTCGAGACCGCCGCCTGCGGAAGATGCGCCGCCTGCCGCCGCGACCGCCCCGATGCCTGCCCGGCCCCCAGCGTCCTCGGATTCACCGGACCCGGCGCCTTCGCCGAGCGGGTCGTCGTGCCCGCGCGGACCGTCGTGCGCGTCCCCGACGGAGTGTCCGCGGCCCAGGCCGCGGCCGTCCAGCCCCTGGCCGGCGCGATCCACGGCCACGCCGTCGCGGCCGTCCGGCCCGGCGACACCGTGCTCATCATCGGCGCCGGCGTCATGGGCTTGCTGCACACGCGGGTCGCGCGGCTCGGCAACGCCGGGCAGATCATCGTCACCGGGCGCAGTGCGGCCAAGCTCGAGCTCGCCCGGCGCGCCGGGGCCGACCTGGTGCTCGACGCGACCCGCGAGGACGTGGTCGCCCGGGTGCTGGAGGCGACCGAGGGCATCGGCGCCGACGTGGTGTTCGAGTGCGCGGGCGAGTTCGAGCAGGCGGCCCGCGGCGTCCGGCGCGGTGGCACGATCGTCATGGTGTCCGTGCTGCCGAACCATGCCCCGGCCCCGCTCGCCCTGCTGCGCGAGCGGTCGGTCGCGCTGCTGCACCCGCGCTCGGGCGCCGGCGGGTACGCGCCGGGCAGCAGCGTCTTCGAGCACGCGCTGCGCCTGGTGCGCCGCGGCGACGTCGAGCTGCAGGGGCTGATCAGCCACCGGCTCAAGGGTATCGAGGCGCTGCCGGAGGCCTTGGAGATCACGCGGTACAAACACCGGTACGGCGCTCTCGGGCCGGCCCAGGTGGAGCTCGCATGAGCCTGTTGATCGGTGACATCGTCACCACGGCGGCGCTGACGGTACCGGGTGCGACGGCCGCCACCCTCGGGGCCGACGAGCTGACGTTCCGCGAGCTCGACGCGCGCGCCGACCGCGCCGCCAACGCGCTCGCCGGGCTGGGCGTGGGCCGCGGCGACACGGTGCTGTGGTGCGTGACGCCGACGCTGCGCTCGGTGGAGGTGTTCGTCGCCTGTGCGCGGCTCGGGGCGCTCTTCGCGCCCGTGAACCCCGGCCTGCCCGGCGAGGAGCGCGACCGCATCCGGTCCTATGTGGACCCGAAGGTCGTGCTGTCCGATGTGGACTTCTCCGCGGCCGTGCTGCGGCCGTCCACGCTGGACGGCGGCGCGCCCGGCTTCGCGCGGGTCCCGCTCGACGACCGGGACGCGCACATCCTGTACCTCACCAGCGGCAGCACCGGCGCGCCGAAGGGGGCCCTGGTCAGCCACCGGGCCAGCTGGCTGCGCGCGGCCCCGGGCGGCGGCACGTTCACCAGTGGCCTGCGCGGCGACGGCGGCGTGGTGTGCACGTTCCCGCTGTACCACTACGGCGGCTGGCACTACGTCATGGAGGCCTGGCAGCACCGCACCGCGGTACACCTGGTCCGCCGGGCCGACGCCGCCGACATGATCGACGTCGTGGAGCGCCGCCGGCCCTCCGCGCTGTACTGCATCCCGGCCGTCTGGGAGCGCCTGCTCGACCCCGAGCACCGCCGTGCCGACCTGCGTTCGCTGCACCACGCCGACACCGGCACGTCGGCCGTCGCCGCCGACCTCGTGCCGCGCATCAAGTCGCGGCTGCCGGGCACGACGACCACCATCCTGTACGGCTCGACCGAGGCCGGTCGCATGGCCGCCCTGCACGACTGGGAGCTCGAGCGCCGCCCCGGCAGCGTCGGGCGGCCC
The DNA here is from genome assembly GCF_049995355.1 of Dactylosporangium sp. McL0621. Lineage (NCBI taxonomy): Bacteria > Bacillati > Actinomycetota > Actinomycetes > Micromonosporales > Micromonosporaceae > Dactylosporangium > Dactylosporangium sp. McL0621. The sequence continues at coordinate 3,872,783 of NZ_CP188259.1, read as the reverse complement.
GCGACCCCGAACGCGCTGTGGCTCGGCGACGACGCCGAGGTGTGCACGAGCGGCCCGGCGGTCATGAACGGCTACCTGGGCGCCGAACCCCTCGACGGCGTGTACCGCTCCGGCGACGTCGGCCGCCTCGACGAGGACGGGTACCTCTACCTGACCGGCCGCACGCGCGAGGTGATCCGCACCGGCGGGGAGTCGGTGGGCCCGGCCGAGGTCGAGCAGGCGCTGCGCGGCCTGCCGGGCGTGCTGGACCTGGCCGTCGTCGGCGTGCCCGACCCGCGCTGGGGCGAGGTGGTCTGCGCGGTACTCGTCGTGCCGCCCGGCGCCGAACCGCCGGCGGTGGCCGACGTCCGCGCGCACGTGGCCGGCCGCCTGGCGTCGTACAAGCAGCCGCGGCGGGTGTCCATCGTGGACGCCATCCCGCGCACCGCGGCGACGGGCCAGATCCAGCGCACGCGCCTGCGCGCGCTAGTGCTCGGCGACTGATGCGTCGTACAACTCCTGGGCCCTTTCGACCTCGGGCATGTGCGCCTCCGCCCAGGCCTTGACGGCGGCCATGAGCGGCAGCAGGCCGGCGCCGAGCGGGGTGAGCGCGTAGTCGACCCGGACGGGCACGCTCGCGGTGACCGTGCGCGACAGCAGCCCGTCGCGCTCCATCGTGCGCAGCGTCTGCGTCAGCATCTTCTCGCTGACGCCCGCGATGCGCCGGCTCAGGTCGCTGTACCGCCGCGGCCCGTCGGCGAGCGCGGTGAGCACGAGGCTTACCCACTTGTCGCCGATGCGGTCGAGGAGCTTGCGGGCCGGGCAGTCGGCCATGAACGCGTCGTACTCGCGCGCCGCCGCGGCCCGCCGCTCCCCCGCCGTCCGCGTCGCCATGGCGCACCCTCCCGTCCGGTACGCACCCCGAAGTGCGCCCTTCCGGTTGGAGAGTAGCTCTCCATAGGTTGGGACGCATGCGAGCAGTGATCATCCGTTCCTTCGGCGGCCCGGAGGTCCTCGAGATCGCCGAGGTCCCCACCCCGTCCCCCGGCCCGGGCGAGATCCGCGTCCGGGTGACGGCCGCGGCCGTCAACCCGGTCGACCTCCAGACGCGCTCGGGCGCCCTGGCCCGGGCCGGCATCATGGCCCCCCGCGCGGTGACGGGCCTGGGCTGGGACGTCTCCGGCGTCGTCGACGCCGTGGGCGCGGGCGTGACGGCGTTCGGCCCGGGCGAGCGGGTCATCGGCCTGTCGGACCGCCCGGGCCTTTCCCTGAAGACCCAGGCGGAGTTTGTACTCCTGGAAGCCACCGCGGCCGCCCACCTGCCCGGCGGCGCCGACCCGGTCGCGGCCGCCACCCTGCCCCTGAACGCCCTGACCGCCGCCCAGGCCCTGGACCTCGTCCCCGCCGCCGCGCGCGCCACCATCCTGGTCACCGGCGCGGCGGGCGCGGTCGGCGGCTACGCCGTGGAGCTGGCCGCACGGACGGGCGCGCGGGTCGTGGCGGTCGCGGCGGAGCGGGACGCGGCCCTGGTCCGTGCGCTGGGCGCGGCCCACCACGTCCCGCGGACCGCGGCCGCGGAAGCCGTACGCGCCCTCGTGCCGGGCGGCGTCGACGCCGTCATCGACGCGGCGAACCTCGGCATCCGGGCGATGGACGCGGTCCGGGGCGGCGGCACGTACGTCGGCGTGCTGGGCAGTCCGCCGCCGCCCCTGCGCGGCATCCGGGTCGCGAACGTGTGGATCCGCGCCGACGGCGAGCGGCTGGCGAGCCTCGCCGCGGCGGGTCTCACGCTCCGCGTCGCCGGTACCCTCCCGCTGCCGCACGTGGCGGAGGCGCACCGGAGACTGGAGGCGGGCGGGCTGCGGGGCCGGCTGGTGCTACTCGCCGAGCAGTGAGGCCAGGCCGGCCACGTACTCCGGCACGAACTCCGGGTTCCAGCGCGCGAAGTACACCGCCGTCGACAGGTTGTGCACGGCGTGGCCGAGCCGGACCCGGGCCGGCCAGTCGTCCGGGAGCGGCAGCACCGCGTCGTACGCGGCCAGGAAGGCCGGGCGACCCTCGGGGTAGGCGGCGAAGATGTGCTCGTCCAGCTTGCCGAAGTCGAGGAACCGGTCGGCCCAGCGGCCGTGCTCGAAGTCGAGCACGCACTCGATCCGCCCGTCGCGGAGCAGGAGGTTCGGGCGCCACAGGTCGCCGTGGACGAGGGACGGGGCGGCATCGACCGGTACCGCCGAGATCGCCCGGTGCAGGGCCGCTCCGGTGCACTGCAGAAGGTCGGGCGGCAGTACACCCGGCGCCTTGGCCAGCTGCTCGTCGACCCGCGCGCGCAGGAACGTGCGCACGTCGGGGTACGACGAGCGGCCCAGGACGTCGCCGAACCGCGGGCCGGTGCAGGCGTGGATGCGGCCGACCACCGTGCCGAGCTCGGCCGCGAACGCCAGCCGGGCCTCGGCCGGCATCGCGTCCCAGGCTCCGTCCGCGGGCGTGCCCGCCCGGAACTCCTGCACGAGCAGCGGCCCGCCGACGAACGAGCTGAACGGCAACAGGGCCCGGAACCGCACCACCGGAACGCCTCCGTCGGCGGCGTGGCGGGTCGCGGCGATGAGGCGGCGCATGTGCTCTGGGTCGGGGTTGCGGACCGGCGTCTTGGCCAGCAGCGGCCCCTCGTCGGTCTCGGCGACCCACTGGCGGCTGGTGTACCCGGCCTCGAGCGGCCGCACGCCGGCGACCACGAGTCCCGGGCAGGCCTCCAGCAGCGCCGAGCGCACGGCGTCGAGTCCGATCGTCACCGGGCCATGGTAGGCGGTGTCCAGGCCTGGGCCTGGACGCCCGCGGCAACGCGACAGGCAACGGCACGATCGTGCAGCAGTACACCGGCAACGGCACCAGCGCCCAGCAGTAGCGGGACGTCGACGTTCCGTGACGCCGGACGCGCGGCCGTGAGCTCCGGGCCACCCCGGACTTGCGACCGCGCGCCGGGCGTGGAGGATTGGCCCCGACACATCCGGCGGGAAGGAGCCCCCATGCAGGTCGGCGACGTGGTCGAGGACTTCGAGCTGCCCGACGAGACCGGCGGTCCGCGCCGGCTCAGCACGCTGCTGGAGCAGGGCCCGGTCGTGCTGTTCTTCTACCCCGCCGCGCTCAGCGCCGGCTGCACCAAGGAGGCCTGCCACTTCCGCGACACGGCCGCGGAGCTGCGCGAGGCGGGCGCCCAGCCGGTGGGCATCAGTGGCGACGAGGTCGAGCGCCAGGCCGAGTTCGCGGCCAAGCACAGCCTCGGCTACCCGCTGCTGGCCGACCCGGCCGGCGCCGTCCGCGAGCAGTTCGGCGTCAAGCGCGCGTTCGGCCTCATCCCGACCAAGCGCGCGACGTTCGTCATCGACACCGACCGCCGCGTGCTGGCCGTGGTCCGCAGCGAGATCCGCATGGACGCCCACGCCGACAAGGCCCTCGAGGCCCTGCGGGCCAGAACGAAATCCTAGAGGCTCCGGGCTACCGCGGCGTCCGTCGCGGGCCCGGACCGTAACTCCCGTGGCCTCACCGTCCGCCGTTTCCAACGGCGGACGACGCTGCGCGACCGACTCACCGTCCGCCGTTGAAACGGCGGCGGACGCTGCGCGACCGCCCCATCGTCCGCCGTTGGAAACGGCGGAAGACGCTGCGCGACACCTTCACTGTCCGCCGTCGAAACGGCGGAGGACGCTGCGCGGCCGCCTCACCGTCCGCCGTTGGGAACGGCGGACGGTGCCGCGCGACCGCGGAGGCGGTCGCGCAGCTGGGACTTGGCGACCTTGCCGCCCGACCCGCGCGGCAGGTCGTCCACGATCTCCAGGCGCTCGGGCCAGTTCTCGCGCGACACCCCGCGGGCGTCGAGATGCCCGCGCAGGTCGTCGAGGTCCAGGGCCGCGCCCGCCCGCAGCACCACGAACGCGCACACCCGCTCGCCGAACGTCGGGTCGGGCACCGCGACCGCCGCCACCATGGCCACCGCCGGATGCGTGCCCACCTGGTCCTCGACGGCCGCGGCCGAGATGTTCTTCCCGCCGCGGATGATGAAGTCGGACTTGCGGTCGACCACCCGCAGGTACCCGTCGGCGTCGACGGTGCAGATGTCGCCGGTCAGCATCCAGCCGTCCGGGGTGAAGAGCCGCTCGTTGGCCTCGGGGTCGTTGAAGTACCCCAGACAGGTCGCCGGCCCCGCGCACGCCGCCTGCCCCGGCCCGCCGGCCGCGGTGACGTCGGTCCCGTCCTCGGCGAAGAGCCGGACCCGCATCCCGTCGATGACCTTCCCGGCGGTGCGCAGCCGCTGCTCGACGGTGTCGGTGACCGAGGTCCGCGACAGCGCCCCGGTCTCGTTGGAGCCGAAGAACTGCAGCACCCTCGCCCCGGTACGCCGCTCGAACTCCGCCGCCCGCTCGAACGGCACCGCCTCGCCCCCGGTGAACATGCACCGCAGCGACGACAGGTCCACCTGCTCCAGGACCGGCGAGTTGAGCATCATGATGAACTGCGTGCTGACGCAGCACACCACGGTCACCCGCTCCCGCTCGATGAGCCGCAGCGCCTCGTCGGCACTGAAGCGCGGCATGACGACCGTCGGGGCGCCCAGTATCGTCGGGGTGAAGTTGGCGGTCCACTGCGCGAAGCCGTACGGCGCCGGGATGAGCGTGAGGAACGCGTCGTCGCCGTTGAGGTCGCCGCACTCCCGCGCGAGCTCGTGATAGTAGAACCAGCGGTCCTGGTTGTGCACAACGCACTTCGGCATGCCGGTCGTCCCGGACGTCGAGTTGAGCAGGTGGATGTCCCCGAGCCCCAGCTCCCGCCCGGGAAGCTCCCGGCCCGGCTCGGCCGAGACGTCGTCGATGACGAGGTGCGTCCCGATCCCGAGCCCGTCGATCAGCGCGGCCACCGGCTCGCCGCGGTGCGACTCCAGGCTCACCAAGGCCGAGGCACCGCCCACGGTCAGCAGGTGCCGCACCTCCAGCCGCGCCGCCCGCGGCCCGATCGCGACCACGACCACGCCGGCCTTCATCGCCGCGAGGTACACCACGTGCACCGCCACCCCGTCGGGCAGCAGCACCCCGACGCGCGCGCCCCGCTCGAGGCCCGCATCCACCAGCCGCAGCGCGAAGGCGGACGACCACGCGTCGAACTGGCGCCACGTCATCCGGTCGTCGCCGGCGACGAACGCGAGGCCGCCGGGGTTCCGGGCCGCGTGCCGCCGCACGACGTCCGGCAGGGTCGCTCCGTCTCCCGCCTGCGCTCGGGCGTTACCCCATCGCCCGACGTCGGCGAGCCGGTCCGCGACGTACCGTTCGTGAACGCTGCCGGCCGCCGGAGCCGTACCGGGTGGGAAGTGCACGAGCCGACCCCTCTCGCATCTACCAAACAAGCGCTTGGTTGTGTCATTCTGTGTCGGTCGGAGAGACGGTGTCAAGGCGGGAGAGCGCGCGCGTGGACGACATCTGGCTGGCCCCGATCGGTGAACCCCTGGATCTGGCGGTGACGGCGGGGCTGCCACCGGTACCGCTGCCGGATCAATGCCACGTCGAGCAGCTCATCTGGCACGGCGACCCGCTCACGGGCCCGCTGCGCGCGCACGTCACGGCGCGGAGCACGGACACGGTCACGCTGCGCATCGGCGCCGCCGGCCGGATCGTCGCCGACGTGCGCATCCGCCGCGGCCCGGCGCGCACGCCGAGGCCCCACGCCCTGCTGGACCCGCACCCGGAGCCGGGGGTGGCGTACACGCGCCTGTTCCCGGTCACGAAGGACGTGACGACGGACCACGTGCCGGACGCCGAGCCGGTGCTGAGCACGCCGTCGATGATCGCGTTCATGGAGGACACCGCGGCCGACATCCTGCGCGCGCGCTTCGCCCCGTCGACGGCGTCGCTCGGCACGTGGATCGGCGTGCGGCACACGGGCCCGGCCCGCACCGGCCAGACCGTGACCGTGACGGCGGTCCTGGCCGAGACGCGCGGCCGCCGGTACCTCTTCGACGTCCGCGCCACCGTGGACGGCCACGAGATCGGCGCCGGCCAGGTGGCCCAGATCCTGATCAGCGTCGCCCGATGAACCCGGCGCCGATGCAACGGATCGGCGGCCCGGCTTCGTGAAGGTCATGTGCGAGGCGAATCGCTCACCTTCGAGGAGTTCCTGGCCGCGCGGCTGCCGGCCCTGAGCCGGTACGCGACGGCGCTCGCCGGCGACCCCCGACACCGGCGCCGACGTGCTGCAGGACGTCCTGCTCAAGGCCCAGCCGCGGTGGTCGCGCATCGCGGCGCTGGAGGAGCCCGAGGCGTACGTGCGCCGGATGGTGATCAACGAGCTCGTCTCCGCGCGCCGGCGGATCCTGGCCCGGCGGCGAAGGGAGTCCACGCACGTGCCGGCGCCCGTCGCCGACGGCAGCGACCAGCGCGCCGACCGCGGGGCCCGGGGTGCGGCCGTACTTCGACACCGCCACCGCGACGCCGGTCGACGTCGCCGGCGGCCGGGCCTGGCTCGACGGGGCCGGCCAGGCGCTCTTCGCGGAGGCCCTGGACGGCCGCAACGTCCAGCTCAGCACCACCAGCGAGGGCGTCGGCCTGGCCCGGGTCGCGCGCGAGCTCGACTTCGGCCCCGTGCCCGACATGACCTGGTACGGCGGCCGCTGAGGGTCAGGGCACGGCGAAGCGGCGAGCGGCGTCGGCGCGCAGGGCGGCCTTGTCCACCTTGCCACCGGTACCGAGCGGCAGTCCCGGCAGTTCGACGAGGTGCTCGGGCCAGTTCTGCTTGCCGACCCCGCCCGCGTCGAGGTGGGTGCGCAGGTCGTCCAGGGTGAGCGGGCCGCGGGTCACGACGTAGGCGCAGGCCCGCTCGCCGAGCACCGGGTCGGGCGCGGCGACGACCGCGACCGCCGCCACCGCCGGGTGCCCGGCGACCGCCTCCTCGACGACGAGGGCGCTCACGTTGTGACCGCCGCGGATGATGAAGTCGGCGATGCGGCCGGTGATGGAGAGGTACCCGTCGGCGTCGATCGTGCCGACGTCGCCGGTGAGCAGGCGGCCGTCGGGGCGGAAGAGGGCGGCGTTGGCGGCGTCGTCGTCGAGGTACCCGGGCGTGCACCCCGGCCCGGCGACCGAGATCTGCCCCTCGCCGACCAGCTCCAGGCGCATCGCCGGGATCGGGCGGCCCGCGGTCGTCAGGCGGCGCTCCGGCGGATCGTCCACCGTGGTCACCGAGATCGGGCCGGCCTCGTTGGAGCCGTAGAACTGCAGCACCTTGGCGCCGGTACGCTCCTCGAACTCGCGGGCCCGGGCCAGCGGCACCCGCTCGCCGCCGGTGAACATCACGCGCAGCGAGGACAGGTCGGTCCCGGCGAAGCGCGGGGAGTTCAGCAGCATGATGAACTGGGCCGTCACCGCGCACAGGACCGTCACCCGGTGCCGCTCGATCAGCCGCAGGGTCTCGTCCGCGTCGAACTCGGCGGTCAGGACGGTCGGGTAGCCGTACATCGCGGGCACGACGTGGGCGCTCCACAGGCCGAAGCCGTAGGGGGCGGGCAGCACGCTGGCGAAGACCTCGTCCGGCCCGAGCCGGGCCGCGGCGTGGGCCAGGGGGCCGAAGTACTTGCGGTTGTTCAGCGTCTGGCGGACCACCTTCGGCAGTCCCGTCGTGCCCGAGGTGGAGTTGAGGAAGAAGATGTCGTCGGGGCCGAGACCGGGGCCCGCGAACCCCTCGGCCGGCAGTGCGTCGAGGTCCAGGACGATGTGGCGGTGGGCGCCGCACGCCGCGGCGATGTCCGCGCCCGGGCGGCCCCGGTGCTCCGCGCGGGTGGCCAGGGCGGCACCGGTCTTCTCCAGCAGGTGCCGGATCTCCGCGTCGCCCGCCCGCGGGCCGATGCCGACCGTGACCAGGCCGGCCTTCTGTGCGGCCAGGTACGCGACGTGGGTCAGCGCCCCGCCGGTCAGCAGCACCGCCAGCCGGTCCCCCGGCGCGAACCCGGCGTCCACATAGGACCGGGCCAGGCGGGAGGACCGGTCGTCGTACTCGGCCCAGGTGAAGGTGCCCTCCGGGGTGTGGAAGGCCACCCCCGAGTTGCGCGCCACGTAGTCGGCGATCGTCGCCCGGGAGGAGTCAGACACCGGCTCCCCCGTCCAGGCGCAGCACCGCTCCCGTGGCGAACCGCGCCTCGGCCGAGCCCAGGTACGCGATGGCCGCCGCGACCTCCGCCGGATCGGCCACCGGCGGGTCGACCAGCGCCCCGCCGAGCGCCGCGAGCCGGGGATGCGGGTTCGGTACCGCCGCGAGCCCGGCCCGCAGCGGCGTGTCCACGGACCCGGGGCACACGCACGTGACCCGGACCCCCGAGGGCGCGAGCTCCACCGCGAGGGAGCGGGTCAGCGACACCACCCCGCCCTTCGCGGCCGAATAGGCGGCGCTGTACCGCCAGCCGCGCACCCCCGCGAGGGAGGCCACGTTGACGATCGCGCCCCGCGCCGCGACGAGGGGGTCGAGCGCGGCCCGGGCGACCAGGAACGTGCCGGTGAGGTTGATGCCGATGATGCGCTCCCACTCGGCAAGCGTCACCTCGGACGTGTGCTGGTAGGAGGCGACCCCGGCGACGTTGGCCACCAGGTCGAGCCGGCCGCCCCAGGCCAGCGCGGCCGCGACCGCCGCGGCGACCGCGGCCTCGTCGCGCACGTCGCACTCCAGCGGCAGCACGTCGTCGGCCGGCGCGACGGGGGCCACGTCGAGGGCCGCGACCCGGGCCCCCTCGCGCAGCAGCCGCCGCACGGTCGCCGCGCCGATGCCGGAGGCGGCCCCGGTGACCAGGGCGACGCTGCCGGCGTACCGGTGTGCGCTCACGAGGACGAGTCGCGCATCGAGCGGGCGTCGTGCCCGGCCAGGGAGTCGCGGCCGACCTCGGCGTTGTGGGCGTGGGCGACGTGGTGCAGGCCGAACACCGAGTCCATCCCGGCCCGCAGGCCCATGAGGTCCTCGGCCTGGTTGACCGCCTTCTTCGTCAGCGCCAGCCCCAGCCGCGGCATGGCCGCGATACGGGCCGCGATGTCCATCGTGGACGACTCCAGGTCGGCCCGGGGCACGACGCGGTTCACCATGCCCAGCGCCAGGGCCCGCTCGGCCGGGACGCGCTCGCCGAGGAACAGGAACTCCTTGGCGTAGCGGGGGCCCATGACCCACGGGTGCGCGAAGTACTCGACGCCCGGGATGCCCATGCGCACCACCGGGTCGGCGAAGAACGCGTTGTCGGCCGCGACGACGAGGTCGCAGCACCAGGCGAGCATGAGCCCGCCGGCGATGCAGGCGCCCTGCACCATGGCGATGGTGGGCTTCGGCAGCTCGCGCCAGCGGCGGCACATGCCGAGGTAGACCTCGGACTCGCGGGCGTACCGGCTCTCGGCGCCCTCCTTGCCGACGTGGTCCCACCACAGGCCGGCGCGCCGGTCGAAGCTGGTGTCGACGTCGCGGCCGGGGGTGCCGATGTCGTGGCCGGCCGAGAAGTGCTCGCCCGCGCCGGCCAGGACGATCACCTTGACGTCGTCGTCGGCCGCGGCGCGGTAGAAGGCGTCGTCGAGCGCGTACGTCATCTGCGAGTTCTGGGCGTTGCGGTACTGCGGCCGGTGCATCGTCACCACCGCGACGGGGCCTTCGGTGCGGTACAGAACGACGTCTTCGCTCATTGGACGTCCTCCAAAAGGGATGTGGCGAGGCGGTCGAGGCGGGTTCCGGTGTCGGCGAGGGACTCCAGGGCCCAGGCGCGTTTGAGGTACCGGTGCAGCTCGTACTCGACCGTGTAGCCGATCGCGCCGTGGCACTGCACCGCGTGCCGCCCGGCGTCGTGGGCGGCCTCGGCGGCGAGCACGACCGCGGCGTCGACCGCGCGGTCCGCGTCCACGTCGTGCTCGACGGCCCAGGCGGCGGCCAGCACCTCGGGCGCGGCGAACTCGAGGCCGAGCAGAGCGTCGGCGAGGTGGTGCTTGACGGCCTGGAAGCTGCCGACGGGCGCGGCGAACTGGTGGCGCTGCCCGACGTAGGCGACGGTGAGGTCGAGCATCCGCCGCCCCAGCCCGACGAGCTCGGCCGCGAGCGCGAGCCCGGCCCGCCGCCGCGCGGCGCGGACCAGCCCCGGGTCCTCGGTCAGGATGTCGGCGCCGGTGGACACGACCGCGTCGAGGTGGGGGTCCACCGTGGACACCAGGGCCCCGGCCGCCGCCCCGATCCGGGCGACGTCCCCGTCCAGGTGCAGGATCCAGTCGGCCTTGGCCCCGAACGGGGTCAGGCCGCCCGGGCCGGCCAGCGCGATGCGGGACCCGCCGTTGCCCCGCGGATCGCCGAGCGCGGCCAGCAGCGGGCCGGCGACGAACGCCGTGGCGGAGAAGGGCGCGTCGATCGCCGCGTACCCGGCCGCCTCCAGTACCCCCACGAAGTCGGTCGCGGTGAGCCCGAGGTCGGCGAAGACATCCATCGCGACGAGGGCATCCCAGTCGCCGGCGGCCAGGGGCGCCCGGACCGCGTCGGCGAGGGCGAGTTGCTCGTCAGTGGGCGCGAATCGCATCGGCAGGCCTATCGGGGCAGGCCGAGCACGCGCTCGGCGACGATGTTGCGCTGGATCTCGTTGGTGCCCGCGTAGATCGGGCCGGCGAGGGAGAACTGGTAGCCGCGGGTCCACGGCGAGTCGAGCAGCGCCTCCGCGCCCAGCAGCTCCAGCGCCACCTCGTGCAGGTCGATGTCCAGCTGTGACCAGTAGAGCTTGTTGAGGCTGGCGCGGGCCCCGGGCGGGCGGCCCTCGACCAGGCCGGTGACCTGGTGCAGGGTGAAGTGGCGGTACGCGCGGGCGCGCAGCCACGCGCGGGTGACCCGCTCCCGGGTCGCCGGCCGCAGCCGCTCCTTGTGCGCGGCCGTCAGGGCGATGAGCCGCTCGGCGGCGTGCAGGAACCGCCCCGGGGAGCGCAGCGTGAGGCCGCGCTCGGAGCCGGTGGTCGCCATCGCCACCTTCCAGCCCTGGTGTACGCCACCGAGCACGGCGGAGTCGGGGATGTACACGTCGTCGAGGAACACCTCGGCGAAGCCCTCGTCGCCGTCGAGCCGGCCGAACCCGCGCACCGTCACGCCCTCGGCGTCGAGGGGGACGAGGAAGTACGTGAGGCCGCGGTGGCGGGGCGCGTCCGGGTCGGTGCGGAACAGCCCGAACAGGTGCGTGCAGAACGCCCCGCGGGTCGTCCACGTCTTCTGCCCGGTCAGCCGCCAGCCGCCGTCGGCGCGCACCGCCCGGCTGGCGATCGCGGCGAGGTCGCTGCCGGCGCCGGGCTCGGACCAGCCCTGGGCCCACAGGTCCCGCGCGGCGGCCATCCGCGGCAGCAGGGTGTCGCGCTGCTCGTCGGTGCCGAACTCGAACAGCGTCGGGGCGAGCAGGAAGATGCCGTTCTGGGTGACCCGCTGCGGGGCACCGGCGGCGTAGTACTCCTCCTCGAACACGAGCCACTCCCACAGCGACGCGTCGCGGCCCCCGTAGGCGGCGGGCCACGACACCACCGACCAGCGCGCCTCGAACAGCCGCCGCTCCCACTCCAGGTGCGCGGCGAAGCCCGCGCGGGTGTCGCCGGAGGGCAGCGGCTCGGCGGGCACGTTCGCGCGCAGCCACTCGCGGGCCTCGGCGCGCAACGCCGCCTCGGCGGGCGTGTCCGTCAGGTCCACCGCGGTCATCGGCCGAACTCGTCCCGCACCCGGTCGGCGACGCCCGTGAGGTTCAGCTCGAAGGTGAAGCCCTGCTCGTACCGGTAGCTGCGCTTCGGATCCCACGGGTCGATGCCGTTGAGGGACTCCTTGGCCGCCCGGATCACGTTGGGGTCCTTGGCCGCGATGTCGTGGGCGACCTCGAGGGCCGCGGCCCGCAGCTCGGCGCGCGGCACGACCCGCAGGACCGACCCGAAGGCGTGCAGCTCGGCGGCGGTCGCGGTCGCGGAGGTGTACATCATCGCGCGCATCCTGTGCTGCGGGACCAGCCGGGACAGGTGGGTCGCGGCGCCGAGCGCGCCCCGGTCGACCTCGGGCAGCCCGAACGTGGCGTCCTCGGACGCGACGATGATGTCGGCGTTGCCGCACAGGCCGATGCCGCCGCCGAGGCAGAAGCCCTGTACGGCCGCGACGACCGGCACCGGGCAGTCGTAGACGGCGGCGAACGCGGCCGCGCAGCCCTTGTTGACCTGCACGAGGGCGCCGAAGTCCCGGGCCGCCTGCAGCTCCTTGATGTCGACGCCGGCGTTGAAGCCGCGGCCCTCGGCGCGCAGCACCACGGCCCGCACCGCCGGGTCGGCGCCGGCCGCGTCGAGCGCGGCGGCGAGGTCGAACCAGCCCTTGACCGGCAGCGCGTTCACGGGCGGGTTGTCCATGACGATCTCGGCGACGCCGCGCTCGTCCACTGTGGACTCAATCATCGTTCCTCATCCGTAGCGAAGGTCGCCCAGCCGTACACGGCGACGGTGCCGTCCTGTTTCGTGCAGGTCATCTCGACGTCGAGCTCGCCGGGGCGGCGGGCGGTGACGGTGCCGTCGCAGGTGACCGTGTCGCCGGGGAACACCCGGGCGGCGAAGCGGACCCGGAACGCGCGCACGTTCTCGGCGCCGAACCGGTCGGTGGCCCAGGTGGCCAGGAACCCGGCCTGGAGCATGCCCAGCGACAGCGGGGCGGGCAGCCCGGCCGCGCGTGCGAACGTCTCGTCGTGGTGGATCGGGTTGAAGTCGCCGGACGCGCCCTGGTACCGCACCAGGTCCGTGCGCGTCAGCGGCCCGATCACGAGCGCGCTCATCCGGTCTCGACCCCCGTCAGCCTCGCGGTGGCGACGAGCCGGCCGGTCCCGTCGCGGAACTCGGTCACCATGACGGCGAACGCGAGCGGCCCCGAGCGGCCCTCCTTGCGGGTCACCGACTCGATCCGGGACACACCGGTGAGCCGGTCGCCGGCGCGCGGCGGCGGCCCGTGGAACACGAACTCCTGCTCGGCGTGCAGCCCCCGCTGCTGGTCCATGGCGACCGCGGCCCACGGGTCGGCCGCGCCGGACTGCCAGAAGAACGCGGTGGTGAGGAACGTCGGCGGCACGACCGGGTCCTCGGTGTCCAGATAGGACGGGTCGGCCGAGCGGGTCGCCCGGGCGAACTCGCGGATCTTGCCCCGCTCGATGTCGAGGGTGAACGGCTCGCCGGTGCGTCCGGCGGCGCTGTCGTCAACCATGGCAAACCCCTACGGATGCTGACTGCTGACCGAGACGACCTCGCCGGTCATGTACGTGCTGTAGTCACTGGCCAGGAAGACGATCACGTTGGCCACCTCCCACGGCTCGGCCGGCCGCCCGAACGCCTCGCGCCCGGCCAGCTCCGCGAGCAGCTCCTCGGTGGTGACCTTGGCCAGGTGCGGGTGCATCGCGAGGCTGGGCGCCACCGCGTTGACCCGCACCCCGGCCTTGGCCGCCTCGATGGCGGACACCCGGGTGAGCGCCATGACCCCGGCCTTGGCCGCGGCGTAGTGCGCCTGGCCCTCCTGGGCCCGCCAGCCGATGACCGAGGCGTTGTTGACCACCACGCCCCGGCCGCGCGGCATCATGTGCCGCAGCGCCGCCCGGGTGCAGCGGAAGGTGCCGGTGAGGGTGACGTCGAGGACCGCCGACCACTGCTCGTCGGTCATGTCGACGATGTTCGCGGTGCCGCCCAGCCCGGCGTTGTTCACGAGCACGTCGAGACCGCCGAGGCGCTCGGTCACGGTGGCGAAGAGCCGCTGGACCTGGGCCTCGTCGGTGACGTCGCACGGGACCGCGAACGCGGCCGCACCCAGGCGCTCGGCGGCCTCGGCGAGGCGGCGCTCGTGCCGGTCGCTGATCGCGACGGTGGCGCCTTCCTCCACGCAACGCTCCGCGGTCGCGAACCCGATGCCGGTCCCGGCGGCGGCGGTGACGAGCACCGTACGGCCGGCGAGCAGGCCGTGGGCAGGGGTTTTCTCCACCATGCGATCACTCTACCAAGCGCTTGTTTGGTTTACTACCGCCGGCCGCGTCCGGCGAGACCCCGGCGTCGGGCGGGCCGGCCGAGCGGGCCACGTCCGGCGGGGTCTCGGCACCGGGCAGGCCGGCCGGCCGGGCCACGTCGAGCGGGACCTCGGCACCGGGCGGGCCGGCCGAGCGGGCCGCGTCGAGCGGGACCGAGGTCTCGGTGCCGGTCGGGAGCGACGGCCGGTCGGGCTCGGGCTCGGTCAGCGGCTCGACCTCGCGGAGGGACGTGCGGCTGCGGACGGCCAGCTCCTGGTACACCCGCGTGCCGTTGGCCTTCCAGGCGAGTTCCTCGGGTGTCAGGTCACGCACGACCCGGGCCGGCGACCCGGCCGCCAGGGTGCGCGGCGGGACCACGAAGCCGGCCTTGACGAAGGCGTGCGCGCCGACGAACGCCTCGGCGCCGATCTCGGCCCCGTCCATCACGACGGCGTTCATGCCCACGAGCGCCCCTTCGCCGACCCGGCAGCCGTGCAGCACCGCGCCGTGCCCGACGTGCCCGTGCCGGCCCAGCACGGCCTCGGTGCCCGGGAACGTGTGGAATACGCACGAGTCCTGCAGGTTCGAGCCGTCGAGCATGACGATGCGGCCGAAGTCGCCGCGCAGGCTGGCGAGGGGCCCGACGTAGCAGCCGGCGCCGATGTGGACGTCGCCGATGAGGACCGCGGTCGGGTGCACGTACGCGTCGGGGTGCACGACGGGGATGACGCCCTCGATGGAGTACGCGGGCATCAGGACAGCCGTTTCAGCACGGTCTCGGCCTCGGCCATGATCCGCTCGACCAGCGCGGCGACGCTGGGCAGGTCTTCGATGAGCCCCGCGACCTGCCCGCTGGCCATGACGCCGGCGTCGGCGCGCCCGTCGACCATCGCGTTGCGGATGAGCATGGGGGTGTTCGCGGCGAGGAGCACCTGGTCGTACCGCAGCCCGTGCCCGCGCATCGCCCGCCCCTCGCGCAGCAGCGACACCCACGAACGGCCGGAAAGTTTTCGAAAAGCTTTCGCGCTGCCGAAAGCGCGGGCGAAACGGCGTCCGGGGACCGACGGTTTCGCGAGGGCGTCGACGAAACGTGTGCGCAGGACCCGCTGCGGCACCCCGTCGAGGGCGTCGGTGACGACCGTGTCGGTGACGGACGCGGCGAGGTAGCGGCGCTTGACGTCCTCGGCGATCGGGCTGTCGGTGGTGAGCAGGAACCGGGTGCCCATGGCGATCCCGGCCGCGCCGTAGGCGAGCGCGGCGACGAGGCCGCGCCCGTCGTGGTAGCCGCCGGCCGCGACCACGGGGATGTCCACCGCGTCGACGACCTGGGGCAGCAGCAGGGAGATCGGTACCGGGCCGGTGTGCCCGCCGCCCTCGCCGCCCTGCACCACGACGGCGTCGGCGCCCCAGGCCGCGACCTTCTCGGCGTGCCGGCGCGCGCCGACCGAGGGCACCACGACCACCCCGGCCGACTTCAGCTTCTCGATCAGCTCCGGCTTGGGGGCCAGGGCGAACGAGGCGACCCGGACCTGCTCGCGGATGAGCAGGTCGGCGCGGCGGGCGGCGTCCGGCGCGTCGGCGCGCAGGTTGACCCCGAAGGGCTTGTCGGTGCGGGCGCGCACGTCGGCGATCGCGGTGACGAGCTCGTCGAAGGAGAGGGTCGCGCTGGCGAGGATGCCCAGGCCGCCGGCGTCGGCGGTGGCGGCGGTGAGCCGGGCGTCGGAGACCCAGCCCATGCCGGTCTGCACGATCGGGTACCGCACCCCGAACAGCTCGCAGATCGGCGTCCGCAGCGCACTGGTCATCCCGCGACCTCCCGCGACCGCGCGCCCTTGGGGTCGATGACCTCGCGGATGAGTTTCAGCTCATTTTCGGTGGGCTTTCGGGTTTCGGGTACCTCAGCGGGTACCACCAAATCGAAAGCCGTCGCGTCCAGCACTTCGGCGATCGTCACGCCCGGGTGCACCGACACCAGGCGCATCCGGTGGTCCTCGGTGCCGAAGTCGAACACGCCGAGATTGCTGACCACCCGGCGCAGCTCGTGGAACTTCCCGGCGGCCGGGTGGGCCGCGGCCCGGTCGTAGCCGACGCCGCTGACCATGTCGACGGTCGCCACGAACGAGCGCTTGCCGTGCCGCGGCACCCAGTAGCTCGTCGGGTGGCTCACGGTGTTCCCGGGCGCGCCGCGCACGCCGAGCAGCTGGCGGGTCGGGCGCGCGAAGTCGCCGATGGCGGAGATGTTGGCGTTGCCGTACCGGTCGATCTGGCTCGGCATCATCATGACGTGCCGGTGGCCGGTGTAGAGCAGGTCGAACACGGCCCGGAACGGCATCCAGCCCTCGACCTCGGCCGGGGCCTCGCCGATCGCCCAGGTGCCCCGGGCGAGCATGGCCTCGCCGTCGGAGAGCAGCAGGTCGGGCGCGAACGTGGCCCGGGCGAGGCGGGCGGCGATGAGCGGCACCACGCCGATCGGGCTGGCGAGGATCTCGCCGTCGCCGCGCCAGGCCTCGGCGCACGCGACCGTGCAGATCTCGGCGCGGGTGACCTCGCGGTCGGCTTGCGTTTCGGCCGCGCCGCTTTGGGTTTCGGCCACGCCGTTCTGGGTTTCGGTCATGCTGCCACGCCCCGGTTTTCGACGGCGGCGTGGTAGGCGGCCTCGTCGCCGTTGAGGTAGCGGTCGTAGAAGACCTGCCAGAGCTGCGGGTCGGCGGCGGCCTCGGCGTACTCGCGCTGGAACGCCTCGTCGCGGCCGTAGTCCGGGTCGCAGGAGGTGAAGTGCGCGCCGCCGGGGGCCTCGACCACGCCGTGCACCATCCAGCGCTGCAGCAGCAGGCTCTGCACGGGCGCCTCCCGGGTGAGCTCGGCGGTGGGCACGATCCGCTCCACCGACACGTACGCCTGCTCGGCGGCGGTGCAGAAGAGGTCGTCGAAGTACGGGTCGGGCCCGAGGTACTGTGCGTTGCCGTGCACGTCGGCACGGTTCAGGTGCACCAGGGCCGCATCGAGGTGCAGGGCGGGCATCGCGACGAGCTCCTCGCCACCGTACGGCGACGCGACCGTGCGCAGCGCCGGGTTGACCGTGAGCACGTCGGAGCCGAGCCCGACGCGGCTGGGCAGGAACGGCAGCCGGCACGTGGCGGCGTAGAGCCCCCACCGGAGCATGCCCTCGTCGTACTCGGTCACCTCGACCGCCGCCGCCTGCCGCGCCGCGCGGAAGTGCGGTTCGAGCGGGATCGAGTCGAGCGACACGAACCCGTAGATCAGGTGCCGGACCTTCTTCGCGGCCAGCAGCAGGCCCACGTCGGGGCCGCCGTAGCTGACGACGGTGAGGTCGGTGAGATCGGAGCGCAGGATCGCCCGGATCAGGGCCATGGGCTTGCGCCGCGACCCCCAGCCGCCGATCCCGATGGTCATGCCGGAGCGTAACCGCGCCACGACCTCGTCTGGGGACATCTGCTTGTTCGCCATCGCTGTGTTTGGCCGCCTTACTCCCGCAGGCTGACTTGCCCCACGACCGTACCAAGCGCTTGCTTGCTTACGCTACACTCGTTTTCTCGCGGGGTCGGTACACTCCGGCGGGATACACCTCCTTCTCTGTAAAGGACATCGGGATGGCGCGGGAGTCTGGGGAAAGGCGCGAACGGATCCTCGCCAGCGCCGCGGCGCTGTTCGCGAACAAGGGCGTCGCGGCGACCACGGTGCGTGAGATCGCCGACGAGGTCGGCATCCTGTCGGGCAGCCTGTACCACCACTTCGAGTCGAAGGAGGCGATGGTCGACGAGATCGTCACCTCCTACCTCGAGGACCTGCGGACGCGGTACAAGCGGGTACTGGCCGCCGACACGGACCCGCGCACGCGGCTGCACGACCTGATCGTGGCGTCGCTCGAGGTGGTCGAGGCGCATCCGCATGCCACCGAGATCTACCAGAACGACGTCAACTATCTGATCCAGATCGAGCGTTTCGGATACCTGCGCAACGCGGGCAAGGAGGTCCAGGCCGCCTGGCTCGAGGTCATCGAGGCGGGCATCACCCAGGGCGTCATCCGCTCGGACCTGGACCCGAAGATTCTGTACCGCCTGATGCGTGACGCGGTCTGGCTGTCGGTGCGCTGGTTCAAGCCGACCAAGGAATACCCGATCACGCGCCTGGCCGAGGACTGCACGTCTCTGTTCCTGGACGGCCTGGCGCGCACCTGACCGTACCGCTACACCGCCGTCAGAGCACGGTGGAGCCGGCCCACCGCGGGCACACGCCCTCGGCACGGGCCGCACAGCGCACGGCACGGGACCGCACGGAGAGTGCACGGGCCGCACGGCACACGGACCGCACGGAGGGTGAACGGGCCGCAAACTGCACGGGTCGCACGGAGGGTGAACGGGCCGCACGGCGCACGGAGTGCACGGCGCACGGAGGTCGCACAGTTCGACGGCCGCACGGCGCACGGAGCGCACGGAGCGCACGGCGCACGGAGATCGCACAGTTCGACGGCCGCACGGCGCACGGACTACGCCGCCAGGAGCCAGCCCGCGCCGATCGCGCCCGCCACCATCAGCCAGCGCACCAGGTGCTCGGCGCGCCCGCCCGTGCCGAAGCGCAGCCCCCGCGGAGCCCGCAAGCGGCGCCAGCGGCGGCCGCCCAGGTTCAGCGGGAACAGCGCCGGCACGCCCGTGTTCGTGAGGGCGTCCCCCGCGATGTGCGCCAGGCACCCGAACGCGACCGGCAGTCCCAGCCACCACCAGCCGTCCGCGGGGCCGAACGTGATCAGCGCCGCGGCGACGACCGCCCCGCCCAGGGTCGCGCCCAGCGTGCCCCGCTTGCGCTTCGGCCACAGGGCACGCACGGCCAGCCCGGCTGTCGCGAACGTCACCACCGCCGCGGCGACAAGACCCCCGAGCCACCCGGCGGCCGCCGCGATCAGACCCGTGACGAGCGCCCACAGCACGGTGTGTGTCAGCGTGCGGTGCCCGTCGAGATCGCGCACGTCCAGCGGGGTCCGGGTCCGGGCGTGCAGCACGGCGCAGGCGCGACCGATGCGCCGGCACAGGAAGCGGCTCACCGGGCCGAACGTGTACGCGACACAGGAGCTCGGGTGGTCGCAGTCCGGCAGCAGCGCCGCCCCGGCCGCCACGACCGTGCCGACGACCACCACGGGCGGTCCGACCGGCGCCCCGGCCGCGGCCAGCAGCGCACAGCCGCCCAGCCAACCGGCCGCCCCGGACACGGCGTGTGAAGATCCCATCACGAAGTCGATAGTGATCCATCGACGCAAACGGTCATAACGGATATATAGCCATATACCCGGCGCGCAGCGGAACGGTATGGAACACCGACCTGGGTAAACCACCCAACGCGATGGAGGATCACCGTGTTGAACCACACCGCACCGCGGCGCCTGGCCGTACTGGTCGCGGCCGTCTCGCTCGCCGCCCCGGCCGTCGCCGCCGAACACGCGACCGCGCACGTCAGCCGCGTGGTCGCCGACCCGCCGCCCAGCACCGGCGGGGCCGGCCCCGGCACCGACCGGCCCTGATCACAGCCGGTGCAGGCCCACCGGGCTCACAGGGCCGACCGCCCCCGCCGCGAAGGCCGCCGCCACCGATGACACGGTCCAGGCCGGGTTCAGCGTGCCGTGGCCCTGGACCGTCGGGTGGGCGATCATCGACAGCTCGTCACCGTCGATGCGGATCACCTGGCCGTGCAGGGCCGCGGCGGCGTCGGAGAGCAGGTACACCACCGCCGGGGCGTTTTGGGCAGGTGGCTTGGCCACATTCTGGCCCTGGGCCGCCGCGCCCAGGTACGCCTCGTAGGCGTCCGCCATGCGGGTGTGCGCGTTCGGGGACACCGCGTTCACGCGCACGCCCGTGCCCACCAGGTCGGCCGCCCAGCAGTACGTCAGCGACGCCACCGCGCCCTTGCTCGCCCCGTAGGCGCCCATCGCCGCCGAACCCGCGTGCGAGCCCGACGTCACGTTCACGATCGAGCCCGTGCCACGTTCCAGCATGGCGCGGATGGCGTGCAGGCCGCAGTACGCGGTGCCGAGCACGTTCACCTCCAGCACCGCGCGGAACTCGTCCGGGTCCTGTTCGCGAGGGTCGGCCAGGCGGAAGATGCCGGCGTTGTTCACCAGCCCGTCGATCGCCCCGAACTCGGCGACGCACGCGGACACCAGCGCGCCCGCCTGCTCCCAGTCGGCGACGGAGCCCGCGAAGGAAGCGGCCCGGCCACCGGCGGCCCGGATCTCGCCGGCGACCTCCTCCGCGAACGCGGCCTCCACGTCGTTCACCAGCACCGCGGCGCCCTCGGCCGCGGCCAGGCGCGCGTACGCGGCCCCGAGCCCCCGCCCGGCCCCGGTGACGACGACCGCCTTGCCGTCCAGGTGCCCGCTCACGCCGCCACCTCCGCAAGCTCCGGTGTCGACGCGACACAACTGTGCTCATGGTGAGCGGCCCCTCCGCTCCGCTCCGGACCGCTCACGACAGGCGCTCCAGGATGAGCGCCATCCCCTGCCCGCCCGCGGTGCACATCGTCTCCAGCCCGATCGACCGGTCGCGGAAGGACAGTCCATTGAGGAGGGTCGTGGCGATCCGGGCACCGGTCATACCGAACGGGTGGCCCAGCGCGATCGCGCCGCCGTGGACGTTCACCTTTTCGGGGTCGGCGCCGATCTGGCGGTACGACGGGATCACCTGCGCGGCGAACGCCTCGTTGATCTCGATCAGGTCGATGTCGCCGATGCTCATGCCGGCGTTGGCCAGGGCGCGCCGGGTCGCCTCGACCGGGCCGAGCCCCATGATCTCCGGGCTCAGCGCCGACACGCCCGTCGCGACGATCCGCGCGAGGGGGGTGAGGCCGAGCTCCCGGGCGCGCTCGGCGCTCATGACGACCACTACGGCGGCGCCGTCGTTGAGGGGGCAGCAGTTGCCGGCGGTGACGGTACCGTCGGGCCGGAACACCGGCTGCAGCGTGCTCACCTTCTCCAGCGTCACGCCCGCGCGGGGGCCGTCGTCGCGGGCGAGCTCGGTGCCGTCGGGGAGGGTGACGGGCGTGATGTCGAGCTCCCAGAACCCGTCGGCCTGGGCCTTCTCGGCGTTGTTCTGGCTGCGCACGGCGAACTCGTCCTGCTCGCGGCGGGTGACGCCGCTCAGGGCGGCGACGTTCTCGGCGGTCTCACCCATCGCGATGTACGCGTCCGGCAGCTCCCCCGCCGCCCGCGGATCGGTCCAGGGCAGCGTGGACGCGCGCTCGGGCCAGCGGGGGTTCCGCGTGCCGGGCATGCCGTCGGCCTTGCCGGCCGGGTAGTGCGAGACGACCTCGGCCCCGGCCGCGACGAACGCGTGGCCCTCCCCCGCCCGGATCGCGTGGAAGGCCATCCGGATCGCCTGCAGCGAGGAGGCGCAGTAGCGGTTGACGGTGGTGCCGGGCACGACGTCGAGCCCGAGGTGCATCGCGACCTGGCGGCCGAGGTTGTACCCCTGCTCGCCGGCCGGCTGCGCGCACCCGAGGATCAGGTCGTCCAGGGTGGCCGGGTCGAGCGCGGGCACCTTGGCCAGCGCCCGTCCGATGATCTGGGCGGCGAGGTCGTCGGCGCGCACCCCGGCGAGCGAGCCCTTGTAGGCGCGGCCGATGGGCGAGCGCGCGGCGGAGACGATGACGGCGTCCACAGTGGAACACCCCTTTCATTGGGAGACGGTCCAGCCCCCGTCCACGGGCAGCAGGACGCCGTTGACGTACGCGGCGGCCGGGGAGAGCAGGAAGAGCACGGCCGCGGCGACGTCCTCCGGCCGCCCGGCCCGGCCCATCGGGTTGCGCTCGATCAGGGAGCGGCCCAGGGGCGTGTCGGCGAAGCCGGCCATGCGCGGCGTGTCGATGAAGCCGGGCGCGACCGCGTTGGCCCGCACCCGCGGGGCCGTCCGCGTGGCCAGATGGCGGGTGTACCCGGCGATCGCGGCCTTCCCCGCGGAGTACCAGGCGGAGTCGGTACCGACGAAATTGCCCGCGACCGAGGCAACGTTGACCACGGCCGCGCCGTCGGGCGGCCCGGTGGCGAGCCACGCGGAGGTGACGAGCTCCATGCTGCCGGCCGTCGCCACGAGCCCGTCGGCGAACGGCAGCGCCGGGCCGCCGCTGGCCGGTCCCGCGTTGTTGACGAGGTACCGCGCCGGGCCGACCTCGGCCAGGGCGGCCTCGACCGCGGCCCGGTCGCGGACGTCCACGACCATGTCGCCGCCGCGCAGGTCCCACACGACGGGGCGCAGGCCCTGCTCGGCGGCGAGCCGGGCGACGGCGGCGCCGATGCCGCTCGCGCCGCCCGTGACGATGACGGTGTCCATGTCAGCGGCTCCGGAGGGTGGTCTTGAGCACCTTGCCGCTGGCGTTGCGCGGCAAGGCCTCGACGGGCACGAACGAGCGGGGCAGCTTGTAGTTGGCCAGCCGGTCCTTGCAGTAGGCGGCGAGGTCGGCCGGGTCGAAGGCCGAGCCGGCGCGGGGCACGACGAAGGCGCGGGCGACCTCGCCGAGCCGCTCGTCGGGCACCCCGACGACGGCGACCTCGGCGACGGCCGGGTGCCGGGCGATGACCTGCTCGATCTCGGCCGGATAGGCGTTGAACCCGCCGACGATGAACATGTCCTTGAGCCGGTCGGTGATGCGCAGGTAGCCGCGCTCGTCGAGCACGCCGACGTCGCCGGTGTGCAGCCAGCCCTCGGCGTCGATCGCGTCGGCGGTGGCGGCCGGGTCGTCGAAGTACCCCCGCATCACGTTGTAACCGCGGACCAGAACCTCGCCGGAGGTACCGTCGACGCAGACCTCGACGCCGGGGACCGCGGCGCCACAGGTGGTCGCGACGGTGAGCGGGTCGTCGTCGGGCCGGCACATGGTGGCCGTCCCGCACGATTCGGTGAGCCCGTACGCGGTGAGCACCGTCTCCAGGGCCAGCTCGGCCCGCAGCCGCTCGATCATCACCACCGGGACCGTCGTCGCGCCGGTGACCGCGACGCGCAGGCTCGACAGGTCGTGGTCGTTGCGCTCGGGGTGGTCGAGCATGGAGGTGTACAGCGTCGGGGGCCCCGGCAGCACCGTGATCCGTTCGCGCCGGACGAGCTCGAGCGTGGTCGGCACGTCGAAGACCGCCTGCGGCACGATCGTGGCGCCGCGCAGCAGGCAGGCGATGACGCCGGCCTTGTAGCCGAAGGTGTTGAAGCAGGGGTTGACGAGGAGGTACCGGTCGCCCTCCCGCAGCTGCGCGAGCTCGCTCCAGGCGACGTAGAGCTCGGTGCTCTGCCGGTGGGTGAGCATGGCGCCCTTGGGCCGGCCGGTGGTGCCGCTGGTGAAGAAGAGGTCGGACAGGTCGTCGGGGTACACCACCGCGTCGACGTCCTTGCCGACGGCCATGAACCGGTCCCACTCGGCGAACGCGACGATGTCCGTCAGCGCCGGGGTCGGCGTCTCGGCCGCGGCCTCGGCGAGCCCGGCGACGAAGCGGTTGCCGAGGAAGCCGTCGTCGACGAGCAGCAGCCGGGCGCCGCTCCTGGCCAGGATGTACGCGGCCTCCGGGCCCTTGAATCGCGTGTTCAGCGGCACGAGTACCCCACCGGCTGAGACGATGCCGAGGGCGGCCACGATCCACCGCCAGCCGTTCGGCGCCCACAGCGCCACCCGGTCGCCCTTGGCGATCCCGCGCGCGGCGAGCGCCTCGGCGCAGCGGGTGACCTCGGCGCCGAGGTCGGCGTAGGTGAGCCGGACGTCGCCGTCGACGACCGCCTCGCGCTCGCGATGGTGCGCGGCGCCGGCCCGGACCAGGTCGGGGATGGTGCGCGCGTCCAACGGTTCCATGGAGGGCACCTTACCAACCAAGCGCTCGCTTGGTAAGGTCTCGACCATGACGGAGGCTTATCTGGTCGAGGCGGTCCGCACGCCGGTCGGCCGGCGTGGCGGTGGCCTGGCCACTATCCACCCGGCGGACCTGGGCGCGCACGTACTCAACGCGCTGGTCGAGCGCAGCGGCGTCGACCCGGCGGCGGTCGACGACGTGATCTTCGGCTGCGTCGACGCGCTGGGCCCGCAGGCCGGCAACATCGCGCGCACCAGCTGGCTCGCGGCCGGGCTGCCCGAGCACGTGCCCGGAGTGACCGTCGACCGGCAGTGCGGCTCCTCGCAGCAGGCCGTGCACTTCGCCGCGCAGGCGGTCCTGTCCGGCACCGCGGACCTGGTCGTGGCCGGGGGCGTGCAGAACATGAGCGCCATCCCGATCTCGGCGGCGATGCTCGCCGGGCAGCAGTACGGCTTCGACGACCCCTTCCGCGGCTCGGCCGGCTGGCACGCGCGCTACGGCACGCAGGAGATCAGCCAGTTCCGCGCGGCCGAGCTCATCGCGGCCGAATGGGCGCTCACCCGCGAGCAGATGGAGGCGTACGCGCTGGAGAGCCACCGCCGCGCCGCCGCCGCGATCGACTCGGGCCGTTTCGAAAGGGAGATCGCCCCGATTTCGGGAATCGTTGCGGACGAGGGCCCGCGCCGCGACACCACTCTGGAAAAGATGGCGTCCCTGCCCACCCTCAAGCCCGGCGGCGTCGTCACCGCGGCCCTGGCGAGCCAGATCTCCGACGGCGCCGCGGCCCTGCTCGTCGCCTCCGAGCGCGCGGTGGCCGAGCACGGCCTGCGCCCCCGCGCCCGCATCCACCACATCAGCGTCCGGGCCGACGACCCGGTCTACATGCTCACCGGCCCCATCCCGGCCACCGAACACGCCCTGCGCAAAAGTGGCCTGACCATTGACGATATCGACCTCATTGAGATAAACGAGGCATTTGTACCGGTAGTGCTGGCCTGGCAGCAGGAGACCGGCGCCGACCTGGAACGCGTCAACCCCCTCGGCGGCGCGGTAGCCCTCGGCCACCCGCTCGGCGCGACCGGCGCCCGGCTCATGACGACGCTGCTGCACGAGCTGGAGGCGCGCGGCGGCCGGTACGGTCTGCAGACCATGTGCGAGGGCGGGGGTACGGCCAATGTCACAATCATCGAGCGCCTCTAGTCCCGCGGCCGTCGTCACCGGCGGCACCCGCGGCATCGGCCGCACCATCGCGTCCCGGTTGGCCGCCGCCGGCTACCGCGTGCTCACCTGCGGCCGCAACGACCCCGGCGACCTGCCGCCCGGTGTGGCGTTCCACCGCGCCGACGTACGCGAACCGGCGGAGGCCGCGGCCCTGATCGCCGCCGCCGTGGACGCCTTCGGCCGGCTCGACCTCGTGGTCAACAACGCCGGCGGGGGCCCGCCGGCGCCGGCCGCGACCGCCTCCCCCAACCTCGTCACCGCCGTGGTGAGGCTGAACCTGCTCGCCCCGTTCTTCGTCGCCCAGGCCGCGAACGCCGTCATGCAGACCCAGCCCACCGGCGGCCTCATCGTGAACATCGGCTCGGTGTCGGCCCTGCGCCCGGCCCCGGGCACGGCGGCCTACGCGGCGGCGAAGGGCGGCCTCGAGATACTCACGCGCGCCCTGGCCCTGGAATGGGCCCCGAAGGTGCGCGTGAACACGGTCACGGCGGGCGTGGTACGCACAGCGGACAACGAGGCCCACTACGGCGACGAGGCGGCCCTGGAGGCGGTGGCGGCGACGGTACCGCTGGGGCGCATGGCCACTCCCGACGACATCGCGTCCGGCGTACTCCTCCTGGCCTCCCCCTTGGCCGGGTACATGACGGGCGCGTCCCTGCTCGTCGACGGCGGCGGCCAGCGCCCCCGCTACTCGGACGCCGTGGGCGGCTGACGGTCGCACCGTCCGGCCGCCCCTAGTAGTGCGCCGGCTGCCGTCCGTTGCGCTGGCCCGGCACCGCCTGGCCGGGATGCTCCGGAGCCGGCTCGACGGCATCGGCCGCGGCCGGGGGGCGGTGGAGCGCATCGAGATGCTGCTGCGCGTTCCTGCTCGCCCCGAGCGTCGCGCGAATCAGGACCTCCTGCATCTCGGCCGCGGCCGGGGTGGTCCAGCGCCCGGTTCTCCATCGTGCCGGTCGCCTCCTTGAGCAACCGGAGCTCGTACTGCGCGTGCCTGGTTCGCCGGGCCCGGGCGCGCTGCATCCCGATGACCGCGATCGGCGCGATGGCCGCGGCCAGGAAGCAGAACGTCGCCGCGAGCAGCATCGCGGGCATGAACGGCGCGAGCACCGGATGCCGGTCGAGCTGCATACCCCCGACCGCGAGGGCGGCGGCGGTCACGACGAAGACGAGGCCGAGCGCGACGGCGAGCCGTCTCGACCCGTTCCGGTCGTCGTCGAGCTCCGCCTGGACATCGTGGGGCAGGTCGTCATGTGCGGCCGGCTGGCTCATTCCCGTGGCCTCCTTCGCTGAGAGCTGCCGTACAGTCCGCAGTCTGCTCATCAGCGAGCTGGAATCGCATCGTCGACCGGGCCGTGGCGGGCGCCGATCAACCCCTCGGCCGAAAGGCCCACACGGTCCGCCGGGCTCTCGCGGAATCGAATGCCCGAACGGACGCCCTAATGACCGGCCGGTCCGGCGCGGCGTCACCGGATCGGGGTCGTCCGTTCGACCGAGTGCGTCTCAGATCGGGAAGTGGCCGCGGCGCCATTGCCAGTGGTGGCCGGACTTCAGGTGGTCGGCCGCCGCGCGTTGGAGGGCGGTGTTGCGCGGCAGCTGGTCCAGGGGCGTGCTCAGGCTGCGGAACACGAAGCGCAGCACCTCGACGTCGGCGTCCAGGCCCTCCGGCTCCTCGTACGGCTCCAGCTCGAACCGCCGCTGGAAGCGGACGATGTTCGAGCTCTCCGGCAGGTACTCCAGCAGCTGCGGGTCGAGCAGCCACGAGCCGCACGCGAACGCCGTGTAGGGCTCGTCCGGGAAGTGACGCGGGAAGAACGCGCGGGCCTCGTCGAGGGACGCGTCGATCGCCTCCGGGGTCAGCGGGCCCGCCTCGGGGATGTGCAGGTCGATGGCGGTGCCGCCGCGCTGGTGCTGCAGCCGGCCCAGCTCGTAGAGGCCGCCGCGCGCGTGCAGGGTCAGCCAGCTCTGCATGACCGGCCAGCCCTCGCGGTGCATCCGGCGGTCGACCGCCAGGTTGCGGCCCAGGTCGGCCAGGGTCACCCAGGACACCGTGTCGGGGATGTCGTGCTCGCGGTGGTACTCCCGGACGACGTCGACCAGGGCGAGGTACGCATATACATAGAGGTGCCGCCAGGCGAGGCCCCGGTCGCGCGGCAGCTCCGGACCCGGCGCCAGCCAGACGTGGCCGCCGAGGTCGGCGCGGACCAGGGCGATCGAGCGGTCGAGCAGCCAGCGCAGCTCCGGTGTCCACAGTGGAGAGCCGGGGTCGGGCCAGCCGGCCATGATCTCGGCGGCGTCGTCCGGCCGCACCGCGAGGCGGTCGAGGAGTGCGGGGGCGTCGGCCTTGGCGGGCAGCGGGGCCGGCGGCCGGTCGCCGGCCAGCTCGTGTACGCGGTCGATCTCTTCGACGGGTACGCCGAGCCGGGCGGCGGTTTCTTCCAGATCCACACGAACGACTCTAACGGGCTGTGGAAAAATCGCTGTCCGCGGCCGGGCCACGGTGGTAGACAGCCCGGGTGGTAGAGACTCTCCCGCTCATCGACGAGCGCTCGGCGGCCTTCCGCGCCGCGATCGCCGCCGCGCCCGACCTCGACGTGCCGGTGCCGAGCTGTCCCGGGTGGACGCTGTTCGACCTGGCGCAGCACCTGGGTCAGGGGCAGCGCCGCTGGGCCGTCATCGTCGCCGCCGGGCCCGCCGCGCACCCCCCGGCCGAGGGCGCGCCCGAGCCCGCGCCCCGGGAGCGGGAGGAGCTGGCGGGCTGGCTGGCCGCAGCGACGCAGCGGCTCCTTCACGCGGTACAAGAGGCCGGGCCCGACCGCGGTTGCTGGACCTGGTGGGACGGCTCCGAGTCGCCGCTGACGGCCGGGGCCGTCGCGCGGCACCAGCTCCAGGAAGTCGCGGTGCACACCTACGACGCCGAGCTCGCCCTGGGCGCCCCGCGGCCGCTACCGGGTGCGGTGGCCCTCGACGGGGTCGAGGAGTTTCTGGCCACGTGCTGCGCGGGCGCGTACCGCTGGCCCCACGAACCCGCCACCATCGACTACCGTGCCGCCGAGGGTCCCTCGTGGCGCCTGTCGCTCGCGGCCGGCGGCGTCCGGCTCACCCGGTTCCCCGGCGCGGCCCCGGACGCGGCCGACGCCTCCGTCCGGGGCACGGCCGGCGAGCTGGTCCTGGCCCTGTACAACCGCATCACCGTGGACGCCCTGGAGGTCGGGGGCGACCGGCGGCTGTTCGATCTGCTCCTGGAGTGGGACCCGGACGAGTAGATGAAAGTTACGGGATCGGCGGGCTCGTCTGCTTGATCATCTGGAGGCTGTCGAGGCGGTAGAAATCGCAGCGTCCGGTGCCGCCGGCCGACACGTACAGGTCGTGGACGCCGGTGGGGGTGGTGGCCACGCCGAGGCGCAGGCTGGACTGGTACCACTGGGCGCAGTTGCCCGTGGTGCCGATCTGCAACGTCAGGAACGGGGTGGTGGACGGCGAGTCCAGGCGCAGCTCGATCGTGCCGGGGCCGGTCGAGCAGGAGCGCCAGGTCGCGTAGCCGCTGGCCTGGCCGGGCGCGCCGAAGTCGACGGCGTCGAGGCGCAGTTGGTCGCCGGGCGAGAATGCGACCGCGTGGCCACCGGAGGCCGCCGGGTCGGTGAGGACGCGCACGCCGTGCTGCGCGTCGTACGACTCGGCCTCGACGACCGAGCCGAAGGTCCGCACGGTGGCGGCGGCGGGCGGGGCGGCGGCGGTCACGGCGAGCACGGCGGCGCCGGCGACGACGAGGGTTCGTCTCATAGAGCACAGTCTATTGACAAACACGTGATTGACAGTCGTCAATCAGACGCCTAGCTTGGGGCCGGGGAAAGCGCTTACCTGCCGAAATTGGAATGGGTGGTACCGCCAACACCACTCGCCCGCCCGCCCTCACAAGGGAGAAGCCATGCCAACCATGGCAACCCGCCGCCGCACCCTGATCGCCGCGTTCTCGGCCGCCGTCGTGGCCGTCGGCGGCTCACTGGTGCTCGGCCAGTCCGCGGCCGTCGCCGCGGAGTCCAGCCCCGTCGGTTACGCGAGCCTCAACGGCGGCACGTCCGGCGGCTCGTCCGGCACCGTCGTCACCGTGACCTCGGCCTCCGCGCTCAAGTCAGCGCTGAGCTCGAGCACGTCGCAGACCGTGCGGATCTCCGGAATGATCTCGATCTCCGGGATGTACAGCGTCGCCTCGAACAAGACCGTCATCGGGGTCGGCTCCGGCTCCGGTGTCACCGGCGGCGGCTTCAACCTCTCCGGGGTGCGGAACGTGATCATCCGCAACCTGGTGTTCAAGAACGCGAGCGACGACTCGATCAACCTGCAGAACAGCACGACGAACGTGTGGATCGACCACAACGACCTGTCCAACGGGTACGACGGGCTGATCGACATCAAGCGCGGGTCGGACTTCGTCACCGTGTCGTGGAACCACCTGCACAACCACGACAAGTCGATGCTGCTCGGCCACGACGACGGCAACGGCGCGCAGGACCTCGGTCACCTGCGCGTGACGTACGTGCACAACTGGTTCGACGGCACCAACCAGCGCCACCCGCGCGTGCGGTTCGCCAACCCGGTGCACGTGCTGAACAACTACTACAGCAACATCGGCTCGTACGGCGTGGCCTCGACCATGAACGCGGGCGTGTACGTCGAGCGCAACTACTTCGAGAACGTCGCGCACCCGACCGTGACGCAGACCGGCGACTCGGACCCGGGCAACATCAAGGTGCTCAACAACTACAAGGTGAACTCGGGTACCGAGGAGGTCCGCAACGGCGCGAGCGTCGCGGCGATCCCGTACTCCTACACGCCCGAGGCCAACAGCACGGTGAAGGCGACCGTCATGGCGGGCGCCGGCACGGGCAAGATCTGACCCTTGTGGACGGTGCCCGCCCCGGTGCGGGCACCGTTCCCGGGTGGCTAGGCGAACGCGCGGGCCAGCAGGAGCCGCCGCAGGGCCGGGGGGTCGCCGAAGAGCAGATGGCCCGCGGTGGCGCGTTTGAGGTACCGGTGCGCCGGGTGCTCCCACGTGAACCCGACGCCGCCGAGCAGCTGGATCGCGTCCCGGGTGATCGTCCACGCGGCCTCGGTGGCGGCGAGCTTGGCCAGGGGGGCGGCGATCGCGAACTCGGCGGTGCCGAAGCAGCGCAGGGCGTAGCGGGCGGTCGAGGTCGCCTGTTCGAGCAGCACGTAGAGGTCGGCGACCCGGTGCCGCAGCGCCTGGAACGTCGACAGCGCCACGCCGAACTGGTGCCGGGTGCGCAGATGCTCCACAGTGGAGTGCAGCGAGGCCCGGGCCACGCCGATGGACTCGGCGGCCAGCAGCGCGTGCATCACGGCCAGCGCGTGCGCAGCGCCGGCCGGGGCGACCAGGCGGGCCGGGGCCGCGGTGAGGATCAGCGTCGCCTGGCCGCGCGTGACGTCCAGCGTGGGCACCGGCTGGACGACGGCGGCGTCGGTCGCGTACAGGTCGCCGCCCACCTCGACGAGGAACACGTCGGCGGCGTCGCCGTCCAGGACGTGCTCGACCCGCCCGTCGAGCACGGTACCGTGCGCGGTCGGCCGGGCCTCGACGGCGCCGCCGAGGGCCAGGGTGGCGATCGACGTGCCCTCGGCCAGCGGCTTCAGCAGGTCGGACCCGGGGTCCAGGGCGAGGATCGCGGCCGTGGTGGACAGCAGCGGCGCCGAGAGCAGGGCGGCGCCGGCCTCCTCCAGCACGATGCCGGCCTCGACCGCGGAGGCGCCGAAGCCGCCGTGCTCCTCGGCGACGGCGAGCGCGGTGAGGCCGAGCTCGCCGGTGAGGCGGGCCCAGCTGTACCCGGGCGAGGCGAAGAAGTCGCGGACCGACTCGCGCAGGGCGACCTGCTCCGGGGTGAACTCCACAGTGGACCCTCCTACGCTCGGGGTACGCGGCCGAGGAGACGGTCGGCGATGATGTTGCGCTGGATCTCGTTCGAGCCGCCGTAGATGGTGTCGGCGCGGGTGAACAGGAACAGGCGCTGGGCGTCGGTCAGCTCGTACGGGGCCGCCCGGGCGACCGTCGCGGCCGGCCCGTCCACGGCCAGGGCCAGCTCGCCGAGGTCGCGGTGCCAGTTCGCCCACAGCAGCTTGGCGACGGACGCGGCGATCGGGTCGGGCTCGGTCGCGGACAGCGTGCGCAGCGCGTGGTGGCGCAGGCCCTGCAGTCCGGCCCACGCGGCCACGATCCGGTCGGCGACGAGCGCGTCGTCCAGCGCGCCGGACGCCCGGGCCCGGTCCACGATGGACTCCAGCTCCCGGGCGAAGCCCAGCTGCTGGCCCAGCGTGGCCACGCCGCGCTCGAAGGCGAGGGTGCTCGTGGCGACCTTCCAGCCGTCGCCGGGCGCCCCCACCACCATGTCGGCGTCGGTGCGCGCGCCGTCGAAGAAGACCTCGTTGAACTCCGAGGTGCCCGTCAGCTGCACGATCGGACGCACGTCGACGCCCGGTTGACGCATCGGCACGAGCAGGTACGACAGTCCGTTCTTGCGCGTCTGTGCACTGGTGCGAGCGAGCACGAAACACCAGTCGGCGATGTGCGCCAGCGACGTCCAGACCTTCTGGCCGGTGACGCGCCACTGGTCGCCGTCGAGCTCGGCCCGGGTCTGCACGCCGGCGAGGTCGGAGCCGGCGCCGGGCTCGGAGTAGCCCTGGCACCACAGCTCCTCGCCGCGGGCGATCGGCGGCAGGAACCGGGCCTTCTGCTCCTCGGTGCCGTGGGCGATGAGGGTGGGCGCGAGCAGGTACTCGCCGATGTGGGACAGCCGCCCGGGGCCGCCGGCGCGCGCATACTCCTCGAAGAACGCGACCTGCTCGGCGATGCTCGCGCCGCGACCGTACGGCTCCGGCCATCCGAGCCCGATCCAGCCGCCGGCGCCGAGCTCGCGCTCCCACTCGGCCCGCAGCTCGAGGTGCTCGTGCTCGCGCCCGGGGCCGCCGGTGCCGATCAGCGACGCGAACCGGCCGGTCAGATGCTCGGCCAGCCAGGCCCGGATCTCATGCTCCATAGACGGCCGCCGGTGCGGGGGCGCGGGAGAGCAGCTCGCGCACCACGGGGCCGAGCTCGGCCGGGTCCCAGCGGCGGCCCGCGTCGGTGGCCGGGCCGTGCTGCCAGCCGTCGGCGACGCCCACGCTGCCGCCGGAGACCTCGAAGACGCGGCCGGTGACGAAGCCGGCCTCGGCCGAGGCGAGCCACACCACGAGCGGCGAGACGTTCTCCGGGGCCATCGCGTCGAAGCCGTCCGCGGGCGCGCGCATGGCGTCGGCGAACACGTCCTCGGTCATCGGCGTGCGCGCGCTCGGTGCGATTGCGTTCACGGTGATGCCGTAGCGCGCAAGTTCGGCCGCGGCGACCTGCGTCATGGCGGCCACGGCGGCCTTCGCGGCGCTGTAGCTGACCTGCCCGACGCTGCCCATGAGGCCCGCGCCCGAGGTGGTGTTCACGATCCGCGCGGCCACCGGCGTGCCGGCCTTGGCCAGCGACTTCCAGTACGCGGACGCGTGCCGCAGCGGGGCGAAGTGCCCCTTGAGGTTGACCCGGATGACGGAGTCCCACTCGTCCTCGGTGACGTTCGTGGTCATCCGGTCGCGGGCGAGCCCGGCGTTGTTCACGAGCGCGTCGAGGCGTCCGGTCGTTTGTGTCGCCTTCTCGATCAGAGCGGACGCGAACGACCAGTCGGCGATGTCGCCGGGAACAGCGGTCACCCCGCCGCCCGCGGCCGCGCACTCGCCGGCGACGGCCTCGAGGGCGTCCGCGCTCAGGTCGTTGAGCACCACGTGGTGCCCGGTGGCGGCGAACGCGAGCGCGTGCGCGCGGCCGAGCCCCTGCCCGGCGCCGGTGATGATGACCGTTCTCATACCCCGAGAACCTCCCGCTGGTAGCGCCGCACCTTGTCGCGTACCCCGACCAGATCGTCCGGGTCCGCACGAATGACCACCCGGGCCACGCCCAGCGAGCGCAGCAGCTCCAGCTCCCCGCGGTCGCGCGGGGCGCGCGCGGTCACCTCGACGTCGTCCGGGTCGCGGCCCACCGCCGCACACTCCTCGCGCAGCGCCCTGCGCAGCCGGGCGAACTCCTCGCCGCGCACACCCAGCGGATACCACCCGTCGCCGAGCCGGGCCGCCCGGCGCACCGCGGCCAGACTGTGCCCGCCGACCACGATCGGCACCGTGCCGCGCACGGGCCGGGGCCGTGAATGCACGGGGCCGAAAGAGACGAAGCGGCCGTCGTACCGTGCCGGCGCACGCGTCCACAGCGCGCGCATGGCCTCGAGGTACTCGTCGGCGCGCGCTCCGCGTTCGGCGAAGGGCACGCCGAGCGCGTCGTACTCCTCGCGCAGCCAGCCGACGCCGATCCCGGCGAGCAGTCGGCCGCCGCTGAGCACGTCGACGGTGGCGAGGCGCTTGGCCAGGTCGACCGGGTTGTGCTCGGGCAGGATGAGCATCGCGGTGCCGAGCTTGAGCGTCGTGGTGTGCGCGGCGGCGAAGGTGAGCCAGTGCAGCGGGTCCGGGACGTCGTCGTCCGCGCCGAGGCTCATGCGGCCGCTGGAGTCGTACGGGTACGAACTGTCGTAGTCATCGGGCACCACGATGTGCTCGACGGCCCACACCGACTCGCAGCCGAGCTCCTCCAGCAGCCGCACGAACCGGGCGACGGTGGCCGGGCCCGCGCCGCCGTGCGACGGCATGACCCCGAGTTTCAGCTCCACGGCGGGTACTCTACCAAACGCTTGCTTGGTAACGTACCCGCCATGCAGCAGGATTTCGCCGCACGCTCCGGCGTCGCGGTCGTCACGGGCGCGACCGGTGGCATCGGGTCCGCCGTCGCGCACATGCTCGCGGCGCGCGGTTGTGCGGTTGTGCTCGCCTACCGCTCGGACGCGGCGGCGGCGGCCGCCCTGGCCGCTTCCCTGCCGCGCGCTGTCGCCGTGCGCGCGGACCTGACCGACCCGACCGCTTGCGCCGCACTGATCGAACGCGCAGGCGAGGTCCACACGCTTGTTCACGCCGCCGGCCCCCACGTGCCGATGATGCACCTGAGCACGGTCACACCGACGCAGTTCGCCGAACAGGTCGCGCAGGACGTGCTCGCAAGCTTCAACATCGTGCACGCCGCACTGCCCGCATTGCGCGCGAGCCGCGGCAGCCTGATCGCGGTGACGACGGCGGCCACGAAGCGCTTCCCGGTGCGCGACGGCCTGTCGGCGGTACCGAAGGGCGCGGTCGAAACCCTGGTGCGCGGCATCGCCGCCGAGGAGGGCCGCCACGGCGTCCGCGCCAACTGCGTCGGCCCGGGCATGCTGACCGACGGCATGGCGACGCGCCTGATGGCCAGCGGCGACCTGAACGAACACGCCCTGGCGGTGACGCGCGCGAACATCCCGTTGCGCACGTTCGGCACCGCAACGGACGTGGCCGAGGCGGTGTGCTTCCTGGCGAGCGACCGGGCCCGCTTCATCACGGGCCAGAAACTCGACGTCGACGGCGGCTACGCGGCCTGACCCGCCCGTGTCACGGCACGACCAACCGGATCACGCCCGAGATCGGCACAAGGGTGTTGGCCGCTCTGCCGTGAGTTCGGACTTTCTGAACGTGTTGAGCGGCGAACTCGCAGGCTCGGCTGCCATTTTCGCAGCGGCTTCACCCCGGCCGGGACCGGGCCCCGCAGCCGCATCTTCCCGAGTTGCGCGATGGCCTGGGTGCGGCACATTCGGCAGTGCTCGTACAGCACGCGAACCCGGCGTTCACAACCGACGCAATGCCCGATCTGCACCGCCGGGAAGTTCAGGGTCAGCTCGACGGCGACCCGCCAGCCTTGGCGGCCTCGGCAAGGCGGGCAGACACTGTCGCCGTAAAGATCGCCCCACGACAGGCTATGGCGGCAGAAAACTGATGTGCCCACGGAACCAAGAAGCCGGGGACGGGGACCGCCGGAGGCCGATTCGTCGGGGATTCGTCCGGTCGGGCGAGCCTCAGCCGTCGGTGACCCGCAGGGTGCTCAGCGACGGGTCGGCCGCATAGGCGATTCTGACCCCGGCCAGCCGGGCCTGGTCGAGGGCCGCGAGCGCCTCCGCCGTGATCTGCTCGCCGGGCGCGAGGATCGGAATGCCCGGCGGGTACGGCGCTACGAGCTCGGCGCAGGTCCGTCCCAGGGCCCGGTCGATCGGCACCGCCCGCGCGGGGGCGAAGAATGCCTGCCTCGGCGGCATCGCCGCGACCGGTTCGACCCGGTACGCCGCGGGTCCGAGGACCGGCCGGGGTGCGGCCCGGTGCCGGCGGACCGAGGCGGCCAGGGCCGTGGTCAGGCGTTCGAGGGACTCGGGGGTGTCGGCCAGGGAGACGACGGCGACGAGGACGTCGCGGTCGGCCGACTCGATCGGCAGGCCGGCCGCCAGGAGGTCCCGCTCGACGAGGTTGCCGTCGGCGCCGGTTCCGAACAGCAGCAGCGTCAGTTTGAGCGGGTCGGCCGCGGGACCGTCCAGGACGGTCAGGCCGTCGATGCCGCGGAGCGCGGCGCGGGCCTGACGGGTGGCGGCGACGGCGGCGTCGAGCAGGGCTTCGCCGTCGCGTTCGAGCAGGGCTCGGGCGGCGTCGATGCTGGCGAGTACGGCGCCCGCCGGGCTGGTGGTGGCGGTCGCCTCGACGCCGGCGTCCAGGCGGGCCGCGTCGACGCGGCCGGTGCGGGCCAGCACGAGCGCCGCCTGGCTCCAGGCCGGGAGCGTCTTGTGGGCGCTGGTCACCATGACGTCGGCGCCGAGCTGGAGTGGGTGGCGCGGCAGGGCCGGGTGGAAGCCGAAGTGGGCGGACCACGCCGCGTCGACCACCAGCGGCAGGCCGAAGTCGTAGGCCGCGTCGGCGAGGCCGGCGATGTCGCCGACGGTGCCGACGTAGGACGGGTCGCCCACGAACACCGCCCGCACGCCGGGATTTGCGGACAGCGCGCGCCGCAGGGTCGCGGGGGCGACGCCGAGCGGGAGGCCGGTGGCGGGGTCGACCTCGGGGCGGACCCAGACGGGGGTCAGGCCGGCCAGCACCAGCCCCAGCAGGAGCGAACGGTGCAGGGTGCGGCTCACCACGACCCGGTCGCCGTCGCCGGCGACGGCCAGCGCGACGGCCTGGTTGGCGTGGGTCGCGCCGCCGGTGGAGAAGCGGCAGAAGTCCGCGCCCCACAGCCGGGCCGCGCGGGCCTCGGCCGCGGCGAGCACTCCGGTGCTCAGCTTCATGGTGTCGAGGCCGGCGTAGAGCGGGACGTCACCGGCGACCACGTCGCCGACGAGGTCGGCGCGCTGCTTGTGGCCCGGGATGGTGAACGGCGTCGGCGGGCTCTCCGCGAAGCGCAGCCAGGCGTCCAGCAACGGCGCGTCGGCGCGCAGGCCGCGCGGGTCAGTCGGCATCGGGCGCCCCGACGGAGCTGACGCGCAGCCAGGCGTCCAGCAACGGCGCGCCGACGCGCAGGCCGCGCGGGTCAGTCGGCATCGGGCGTCCAGGCGGCAAGGACCGTGACCAGGGCGGCGGCGAGGGCGCGGACCTGGCGCAGGTCGACCCACTCGTCGACTGCGTGCAGCCCGCCGCCCGACGGGCCGCACACCAGGGTCGGGGCGACCCGCTGCCACAGCGGTGCCTCCATCCAGTACGGGGCGTCGAACGTCGGCCCGGTGCCGAGCTCGTCCCCCAGGCGGCGGGACAGACCGGCGGCCGGCCCAGTGTCGTCCAGGCGCCAGCCGTCACGGTGCGCGACGAGTTCGGCGGTGGCGTACCACTCCGGCCTCAGCAAGGAGCGCACCTCGGACAGCGCCCCGGCGCTGTCCCGCCCCGCCGGCGTGCGCAGCTCGACCAGGCACTCCGCGTGGTCGGGCACCACGAACGGCGACTCCCCGCCGCGTGCGACCGTCACCATCAGGTCGCCGCCGCCGGCCCGTACGGCCGCCGACCGCTCGTCGACCGCGTGCAGCAGCCGGCCCAGATGAGTGACCGCGTTGACGCCGAGGCCGGCCTGGGAGCTGTGCGCGGCGAGGCCGGTGAAGCGCACCCGCACGACCGCGAACCCGCGCAGCGACCTGGTCAGGGCGAGGTCGGTCGGCTCCGCGATCAGGCAGGCGTCCGGCCGGACCCCGAGGCCGGGGAGGGCGTCGATCACGGCCTCGCTGCCCAGGCTCGCGTCCTCCTCGTCGGCCACCAGCGCGAGCACCGGGCGGACGGGCGCGTTCGTGGCCACGAGGTGCTCCGCGGCGGCGACGATCGCCGCCACGCCGCCCTTCATGTCCGCGGCGCCGCGGCCGAAGAGCCGGTCCCCGTCGAGCCTGGGCGCGAACGGCTCCGGCATCCCGGCGACCCCCACGGTGTCGAGATGGCCGTTCAGCACGAGGGCCGGGCCCGCGGCCGGGCCCGGCGGCACCGCGACCAGGCTGGGGCGGCCGGGCCGCCCGGGCGCCGGGACCACCGTGGTGACGAAGCCCGAGGCCTGCAGCCGCGCGCGGAGGTGCCCGACGATCGCCGTCTCGCCCGCGGCCCCCGGGACCAGGCCCGGGTTGACGCTGTCGATGCGGACGAGGTCGCCCAGCAGCGCCACCGCCCCGGCCTCCACGTTTCGCATGGCCCGAGCGTAGACACCCGGAGATCACCGGGACACGCGCAGATCCTCCGGCACGGCGTACCAGTTGTCCGGGCGGTCCACGATCGGCGCCGACAGGCCGGTCTCCAGCACGCGCTCCAGGCGCAGCAGGAACGCGGCGATCCCCGCGGCGCCCTGCATCCAGGTCGTGCCCGGCGGCAGGAGCGGCTCGTCGATGCGGTACTCGATGAAGCGCCAGTTGCGGCCGTCGACCGCGCGGGCGACCAGGGCGTCGCCCATCGTGCGGGCTCCGTCGAGGTAGGACGGGTCGGCCAGGGACTGGGCCGCGTCCAGCAGGACGTCGCCGACGCCCGCGGTACCGCAGCAGCGTCCGTCGTTGTCCCAGAAGCCCGGGCGCAGCCGCTCCGGCAGGCCCGAGGTGAGCACCGAGTGCAGGCAGCGGCGCCGCAGCTCCTCGACCGGATGGCCGCCGACCGCGGCGACGCCCGCGCGCTCCAACGAGGCGAACAGCTGGGAGGTGCCCGTCGGGCCGTGGCACCAGGTGTACGTCACCGGCTCCACCTCGCGCTTGGAGCGCGGGATCGTGTGCTCGACGACGAAGCCGCCGCCGGAGAGGTCGGCGATCGCCAGGAGGTGCTCGGCGCCCCGCCGGGCGGGATCGGGCCAGCCGGCCAGCGCCAGGGCGGCGGCCACGCCCGCGGTGCCGTGGGAGAAGTTCGGCGAGCTCGACGGGTAGTCCGGCTTCATCCGCCAGTCCAGCCCGCCCTCGGCCG
The DNA here is from genome assembly GCF_049995355.1 of Dactylosporangium sp. McL0621. Lineage (NCBI taxonomy): Bacteria > Bacillati > Actinomycetota > Actinomycetes > Micromonosporales > Micromonosporaceae > Dactylosporangium > Dactylosporangium sp. McL0621. The sequence goes on along the minus strand of NZ_CP188259.1, from coordinate 3,834,348 downwards.
GCTCGGCCCCGCCGGCCAGCGCCGCCGCCGCGGACGGGTACTCGACGCCGAGCCAGGACAGCGCGAGCAGGACGCCGGCGGTGCCCGAGATGACGTCGTGGTACGCCGGCGGCGGCAGCGACAGGATGCGCGCCACCGCCGCTGACTCCCGGCCCGGGGTCAGCAGCCGCAGGGCCGTCGCGTCGCCGGCCAGGCCGTCGAAGAGCGACACGTCCGTCCGCGTGGGGATCTGCCGTTCCAGGCGCGCCACGATCCCGGCCGCCAGCGCCGATTCGGCGTCGGTCAGGGCGCGGTACTGCCGGATCTCGGCCAGCACCGGCGCGAGGCCCGCGATCCCGGCGTAGAACGAGTCGCGGTATTCGTCCCGGTCACCCGGGACCGAGACGGGCAGCCACGGGCCGTCGGACTCGCCGATCTGGTCGAGCACCCATGCCCAGGCCGCCTCGCCCAGCGCTCGGTATGAGGTCACCGAACGGACGGTACCGCATCCGGGAAGAGCCGATCGAAGACCGCGGTCCGCTCGAACGCCATCGCGTAGTCGCGGGCCCGGTTCTCCCGCGCCGACCGCTCGGCCGGCGACATCTCCAGCACCACCCGGTCGAGCGCCGCGGCGAGCCCGTCCACGTCGAACGGCTCGACGATCACCGCGGTGTCGCCGACCGCCTCGCCGGTGCCGCCGGTAAGCGTCGTGACCACCGGGCCGCCGCCGGCCAGCATCTTCTCGGCCAGGGCGATGCCGAACGTCTCGACGAAGTCGGGCTCGGGGCGGGTCGGCAGCGCGTAGGCCGCGCAGCCCCGCATGAGCAGCGGCTTCTCGGTGTCGTCGACGTCGGTGAGGAACACCACGCGGTCGTCGCCCGCGGCCAGGGCCCGGACCTCCTCCAGCGCCGGGCCGGTGCCGGCGACCACGAGCCGGACCGTGGAGCGGCAGCGCATCCGCCGGTACGCCTCGACGAGGTCGTGGATGCCCTTGGCCCGGGCGACCCGGGACAGGAAGAGGATGTACCCGTCCCGCTCGAGCCCGCGCCGCGCCAGCGCCCGGTCGACGGCGGCGGGGTCGAGGCCGAGGTACGCGGAGGCGTCGATCGGCGGGTAGCCGATGGTCACCCGGAGGCGGCACTGCTCGGCGAAGCGGGTGCCGCAGCGGGCGTCGACCTGCTCGGCGGCGGCGATGATCTCGTCGCGGGTGTACTGCGACACCGCCACGAGCTCGTCGTTGCCCAGGAACGTGGTGAACAGGGCGATCGCCGCGCCCATCCGCCCGTCGCGCAGGCAGGAGCGGATCACGTTTGTGACGTCGGAGCCGACGGCCTTGGCGACGGTGCGCACGTCCGGGTTGAAGCCGGCGGCGCGCACGGCCGCGACGGCGTCGGCCACGACGGTGGCGTGCGGGACGAGGTACATCGACAGGCACGTGGTCGGCACCGGCTCCAGCAGCAGCTCGGTCAGCCGCCCGGTGAGGCCGGCGAGGTGGCGGCCGTCGGGCACCCGGTAGTCGCCGACCGGCTCGGGCCGCTCGACGGTGATCCCGGGGCTGTACGGCAGCAGCCGGTCCAGCGGCTTGAGCGGCAGCCCGGCCGCCTGCAGCGCCGCGATGGGCCAGGTCAGCAGCCGGACGTCGTCGAAGCCGCGGCGCAGCGCGACCTCCGCGAGGTTGCGGGCCTCGCCGGAGTGGCCGCAGATGACCGGGTCCGCCCGGACCACGATGACGAGGCGGCGGTTGATGTACGTCACCTGGTCTCCTTCGCTGCGAACGCCTGGTCGGACGCCGACGGGGGCCGTTGCCGCCGGCCCTGCCCCCACGGCGACGGCTCGGGGCCGAGGCGGAGGTGCAGCCGGCCGCCCCGGTGGATCTCGGCGGCGCTGATGTGGGTGGCGTCCAGCCGCCGGCCGTTGAGGGTCACCGACTGGACGTACTGCGGGGCCGGGTCACCGTCGAGCCCGTCGGCGCCGATGGGCGTCGCGCGGTGGCCGCTGGTCTCCACGATGAACTCCCGGTCGCCGACCCGCACGGCGGAGCGCTCGAAGGCGGGCGCGTTGATCAGGAAGAGGCTCTGCCCGGCGACCGGGAACAGCCCGAGGGACGCCCACACGTACCAGGAGCTCAGGCCGCCCGAGTCGTCGTTGCCCGGCAGCCCGCCCGGGCCGGTGCCGAACTGCCAGGTGAGCGCGGCGTGCACGATCTCGGCGGTCCGGTCGGGGCGCCCGGCGTAGTGGTAGGCCCACGGCGCCTCCATGTCGGGCTCGTTGTTGAGGCCCTCGAAGCGGTTCAGGGCGTAGCCGGCGAGCATCTCCGCGGGCGGCGGGCGGCGCCCGGGCTGGGTGACCGGCTCGGCCCCGAAGCCGAAGAACCGGTCGAGGTTGCCGATGAACTCCTCCTCGCCGCCGCCGAGGGCGATGCGGGCGGCCATGTCGTGCAGCAGGCGGAACGAGTAGTTCCACTTGCCGCCCTCGTAGAACTCGGAGTCGCGCAGCAGGCCGGTGACCGGGTCGAAGGCGTTGATCCAGTGCCGGCTGCGCCGCTCGAGGTCCTCGGCGAGGCGCACGTCGTTGAGGGCTCGGGCGACCTGGGCGGTGCAGTGGTGGGCGTAGGCGAGGTCGAGGGTGTGGCTGATCGGGTGGACGATGCCGTGCTCGAAGAAGTCCTCGCCGTACATCCGGCGCAGGTCGTCGACCATGTGCACGAGCGCCCAGTTCCAGTCCAGCTCGGCCCGGCCCAGCGCGTGGGCGTCGGCGAGCACGGTGTGGGCCAGGGCGCTGGCCTGGCGGAAGAAGCGGTCGGCGCCGCGGGCCATGCGGTACCCGATCGGGAAGTTGCCCTCCTCCTCGCAGACCCGGATCAGCGACTCCAGCAGGTCGGCGGCCCGGTCGGGCGCGACCGCGGACAGCAGCGGCAGCTGGGTCTTGTAGATGTCCCACATGGTGCACACGTCGAACGCGAACGGGCCGGAGTTCGGCCAGAACGGGCTCTCGTCGTCGCCGAAGCACGGCTTGATCAGGGAGTGGTACATCGCGGTGGCGAACACGGTGCGCCGGGCCGGGGTGCCGCCGTCGACCGTCACCCGCCCGAGGTGCTCGCGCCAGCGGTCTTGGGTCGCGTCCCGCACCCGGTCGAACGCGTCGCCGCCCGGCCCGCACTCCCGCTCCAGGTTGCGGGCGGCCTGCTCGCAGCCGCGCAGCGAGAAGCCGAGGCGGATCTCGACCGTCTGCCCGGCGCGCGTCGGACCGATGAACAGCATGCCGAACGGCCGCAGGGTCGTGTGCCGGATGCTGTCGAAGTCGAGCCGTGTTCCGCCGTCGATGAGGCGCCGGTCGTACCACAGCATCTGCCGCCAGCCGCGGCTGACCACCTCGGCGTGCACGGACAACGGCACGCCCTCCATGTCGACCGTGCCCTGCACCCGGCCCTGCCCGAGGCTCTCGGCCTGCGCCCGCAGCGGCACCGTGCGACCCAGGTCGATGGCCAGGCCGCCGCACGAAAGGTCGACGACGATGCGGGCGCTGCTGCTCTCCGGGAAGGTGTACCGGTGCACGGCGACCTTGGCCCCGACGGTGATCTCGCAGCGGATGCCGGTGTCGAGGGTCGCCGCGTAGTACCCGGCCTCGGCCACCTCGTCGTGCAGGGGCCAGGACTCGCCGAGCGAGTCGAGCGGCTGCACCATCGGGGTGACCCGCACGTAGTTGTAGTACTTGCGGATCGCGCCGGTGCCGGACTGCTGGAAATGGGTGAACCCGGAGGCCTGGAGCCGGTCGAAGAGCAGCTCCGGCACGCCCTCGGTGTTCTTGGCGTACCGGCCGTAGCCGGTCGGGTACGCCCCGGAGTACGCGCAGGCCGAGACCATGCCGAACGGCGAGGTCGCGCCCGGGTGGGTGTTGCCGACCTGCGGCTTGGGCCACCACCAGGTAGCGGCCAGACCATGCGCCTTGGGCAGGTCGGTCGCGGCGGTACCGATGAAGGGGTCAACGTCGTCGAAGATGACGGGACACTACCCCCCGCCGCTGTGAGGTGGGTTTCACGGAGATGAAACCTCGCTCCGCCGGCGGCGGGGGGCGGTGACGATCAGCCTCCCGTGAACGACGGGGTCGTGCCGCACTTGGCCTTGGCGTCCAGGCACACCTTCACGAGCGGGCCGAGGTTCTCGGGCTTCCACGCGTTCATGAAGTCGCCGTGCATCGACGAGGCCATCCCGGAGGAGAGCGCCAGCCCGTCGCCGCCCAGCGAGTCGTAGTTGACCATGAACGAGAGGTTGGGGATCGCGACCGGGTAGTCGCCCTGGCACTTGCCGTTCACCGCGTTGCCCATGTGCGACTTGTGGTCGGGCGAGTCGATGTGCTTGCCGTCCCAGCAGTCGGCGAAGGTCAGCTGGAAGATGAGGTTGCCGCCGGCCGCGCAGACCGGCCAGTTGCCGTCGGCGCTGCGGCCGGTCTCGGCGCTGCCCGCGCACCAGAACTGCCCCGACGCGCCCTTCGGCGTCGCCGTCTGCTTCTTGGCGTCACCGGAGATCATGACCAGGCCGGGCGGGAACGGCATCGTGACCGACGGGTCGGGCAGGCGGGACCCGTAGTACACCCGGAAGCTCTTCATCTTGACCGGCTGCCCGTTCTTCTGCAGCTGCGGCACCCAGTACGCGCTGTTGTCGCCGGGCGCGTTGCAGTTGGTGGCCTCGCCGAACAGGTCGGCCGGCTTGCTGGTCGCGGTGACCTTCGGCCCGAAGAACGTGTGCATGTGCGACGCGCCCGCCAGGCCCGGGAACACGATCGGGTCGTCCGGGGCCTCGCCCGACACCGCGCAGTCGGTGTGGAACTCCGACACGCGGGTCGTGCCGGCCGGCACCGGGAGCTGCTGGAGCTTGTTGAACGCGGCGACCTGCTGCTGCCAGGCGGCCTGGTCGACGTCCACCCAGCCGGCGGTGCCGGTGCCGGTGCCGCCCGTGGCGCCGCCGGTCGGGCCGCCGGTCGTCGGCGACGGCGCGGCGGTCGTCGGCGGGGCGACGGTCGCGGTGGCCGGCGGCCGCCCGCCGCTGCCGAGGGTGAACCAGTTGACGTTCACGAAGTCGTACTGCTGGGCGCTCTTCATGACCGCGACGACGGTCTGCTTGCCGGCCGGCACCGAGGTGGCGGTGGCGGTCACGGTCTTCCACGACTGCCAGTTGCCGGTGTACGCGACCGGGAACGTGGCCAGCAGCGTCCCGGCCGGCGAGCCCAGGTGCAGCTCGATGGAGCCGCCGGCCTTGTTCTCGGCGGCGATGCGGACGCTCAGGTCGGCGCCGGCGAGGGTCACGTTGTCGTACTGCAGCCAGTCGCCGTTGGCGAGCCAGCCGACGTTCTTGCCGCCGCCGGCGTCGCGGGTGTTCTCGGTCTGCGCGCCGCTCTGGGCCGAGTAGGACTCGGCCTCCAGCTTCGGCGCCGTGTTCTCGTCCGCGCTCGCGGTCGCCATATAGGCGCCGCCGGCGCCGGCGACGACCGCGACCGCGGCGGCGCCGAGGAGTACTCGGGTTCTGAGGCGCATGTCGATCCTTTTCTGCAGGCTCGGGTGCGCCGCCAGTATTCAAAGCGCCTGTATGCAGGTTCAAGAGGGCAAAGGAAAACTTAGAGAGCGCTCTCTGGAAGATCGTGGCCAGGCCTCGGGAAATCGCTCGATTACATTTTTTCGAAATCCCGTTCTTAAATCTTCTTTAGCGACGGTACGTGTGCGGGCGCACGCACTCAGCGAGCGATCTCGACCCCCTGCACCCCGTCGAGCCGGCGCAGCGCCTCGGCGATCGCGGGCAGCGAGGTGTCGTTGTCCCCCTGGGCCGTGAGCACGATCGACTGGTCGTGCCCGGCGTAGTCGATGCGCAGCACGTGCGCCGTGGGCAGGGCGGCGACCGCGGCGCGCTCGACCTCGTCGAGCGCGTGGTCGGGGGCGAGGGTCAGGGTCACCCGGATCCGGTGCCGGTCGGGCAGCCAGTTGGCCTCGGCCACCTTGAACAGCCACAGCGCGGCGAGCGCGACCGCGGTGACGGCGACCGCGGCCCAGTACAGCTTCAGGCCGGCGGCCACGCCGATCGCGGCGGTGACCCACAGCGAGGCCGCCGTGGTCAGCCCGCTGATGTTCACGCCCTCCTTGAAGATGGCCCCCGCGCCGAGAAAGCCGATGCCGGTGACGACCTGGGCCGCGACGCGGGTCCGGTCGGAGCCGAGCTCGTAGCCCGCGGCCGTGAACAGCGCCGCGCCGACGGCGACGAGCATGTGGGTGCGCAGGCCCGCGGGCTGGGCCCCGATCTCGCGCTCCAGGCCGACGAGGGCGCCGAGCAGCAGCGGCGGGATGACGGTCCAGTCCATGACACGTTGTACCGCCGCCGGGCCGTTCCCGCCACTCAGCCGCCGGGGCAGGTGTTGGTGCCGCCGCTGAAGGTGACGCACTGGCGGCCGGTCGGCTCCGGCTCCGGCGCGCCGAGCTGCCGCGTGCCGACCAGGCTCAGGATGATCGCGGGCAGCAGCGTCACGCCGGCCACGACGAGCGCGATCTGCGGCAGCTTGGCCAGGCGCAGCCAGCGCGCCACCCCGGCCACGACGAGCGGTCCGACGATCAGCACGGCCGCGAGCAGGAACTCCAGGCTGCCGAGGCGCTCGTCGGGCGCCGTGCCCTCGGACTCGAGCACGCGGGCGAGCACGGCCCGGGTCAGGCCGGCGACCGCCACCAGCCAGCCCGCCGCGAGCGCGGCGCAGGCCAGGACGCCGGGCAGTCTCGAGGTCACGCGTCCACGGTAGCGGGGGCGAGCGCGGCATCGATGACCGCCGTCTCCAGGTCGCGCGCGCACTGCTCGATCGCGGCCGGGGTGTAGCGGTGCGTGTCGCCCCACATGGTGTACACGATCCGCCCCGGCTCGTCCTCGACGTGCAGGTAGAACGTGCCGTCGTAGGTGTCCTCGCGCCCGCCCCAGTGCACGGTGCCCGCCGCGCGGGCCGCCCGGATCGCCTGGGGTGTGGGCGCCTCGCCGCCGATCTCGTCGGTGCCGCGGCGGCGGTCGTTGAGGTAGCACGACCACGCCTCCAGGTCGCGGGTCGCGGCGGTGCCGTCGAAATAGCCGTGTTTGTACGCCCCGAGCGTCGCCGCCCACGCCCGCGCCGCGATCTCGTCGAAGGGCATGCCGACGTCGATCACGCAGAGGCCGAACTGGCGCAGGCTCGTCACCGCTTCGCCGAAACCGGGCCGGAACCGGTTGTTCACCACGATCTGCACCACCGCGGTGGGCGAGCCGGTGACGCGGGCCAGGGCGACGGCGTAGGCGGCGAGCAGGATCGGGCCGGAGGCGAGCCCGGTGCGGGCCGCGACCGCGCGCACGGCGAGGGCCAGGGCCGGGGACTCGCAGACGACCTCCCAGTGGCGGGGCTCGCCGTGGCCCGGATCGGCCGCCTCGGGGTGCGGGACGGCCGGGACGCGGTCGAGCTGGCGCTCCCAGTACCGCAGCGCCTTCTCGCTCTGCCGCAGCGCCGCGGGCTCCTGCTGGAGGGCGGCGAGCTCCAGCGGCCGCACCCCGGCGATGGGCGCCGCGGCGGCCCCGAGGTGGGCCAGGTCGCGCACGATCGCGTCGATGCCGAAGCCGTCGATGATGACGTGGTAGTACATCAGCACCACGTGCGTCGGCGTCTCCCCGTCGAGCACGACGCCCATCCGCACCGGCCATTCGCCGAACGGGTCGAAATGCCTGGTCTGGTACCGCACCCGCAGCGCCTCCGCGGTGACCTCCGGGTCCGGCCCGGCCTCGACGAGCTCGAGCCCGATCGCGCCGGACGCGTGCACCCGCTGGCGCGGCGGGCCGCCGTCGACCGGCACCAGCCGGGTCCGCAGCGCCTGGTGCCGGCTCACGATGAAGCGCAGCAGGTCCGCGAGGTGGGCGACGGTCTCGCCGGGCGCGGCCGGGACGGTGCCGCCGATGTTCATCGTCCGGCCGGTGCGCCGCATGAGGTCCCAGACGTCGCGCTGCCCCCACGTCAGCTCCGCGGTCCCGGAGCCCTCGCCCTCGAACTCCACCACGATGTCCACGCGGGCGAGTGTCCCGCCGCGCCCGCCCCGGCCGTCAACGGCGGCCGCCGGCCCGGGGTATCGCCGCTGGTGGCGTGTGAAAGTTTCACGCCCCGTCCGGCCGCGCACCGGGCCGGCGGCCCATCCGGCGCCAGGCGAGCACCGAGCAGAGCCCGAAGCCCAGCGCGTTGGCCAGGCCATGCGTGGCGACCATCCACGAGAGCGGCAGGTACGGCACGCGCACCACATGACCGAGCGCCCAGTCCAGCGCGAGCACCATCGTCGCGGCGAGCACGACGGCGGCGACGGCGAGCAGGGCCCGCACGACCGGGTCGGACTGGCCGGGCCGGACCGTCCGCAGCGTGATCGCGGCGGCGATCCACATGCCGGCGGTGAGCACCGCGGCCCCGGCCAGCTCGAGCCAGTCCCCCACGAAGAACCCGGCGAGCACGAGCCCGGTCCCGGCGGGCACGGCGAGCGCCGCGGCCGGCCCGCCCCGCGTCCCGCCGCCGTACGCGCCGACCAGCCCGGCCACGAGCGCGGCGGCGAACCCGGCGTAGTGGAAGTGGGCCTCGGTGAGCGCGAGCACGTCGAGGCGGAAGCCGAACAGCCGGTAGCCCACGCGCTCGGCCACGAGCGCACCGGCCGCGATCGAGGGCGTCACGAGCGCCGTGACGGCGGCCGCCGCTGCTGGGGCCGCCGCGGCACCGGCCGCTTTGGTAGGGGCCGCGAACGCCGTCCTCAGCCGGGGCCAGGCGCGGGCGGCGAGGACCAGCGCGACGAGCAGGTACGGCACCGCGAGCCCGGCCGCCAGGGGCCCGCGCGGCAGCCAGAGGGACACCGCACCGGGCACGGCCCCGGCGAACCACACCCACCGCCGCCCGGCGGGCCAGGCCCCGGGCAGGAGATCCAGCCCCAGCGGCACGATCACGAGCATGCCGAGCCCCACGAGCGCGGCGACGAGCACGCGCGCCCAGTCCGTAAGCCCCACGACGCCTCCCCTAGTTGAACGTGTTCAACTCAGAGGATAGACCCCCGGCATGGGTGAGCCGCCGCCCGCCGGGACACCCCACGGAAATGTGAGGGCTTGCTCACCGATTTCGGCGCTTAGCTCCCTGCATCTGTTTGCAGTTATCAGGGAGGCAACATGTCACAGTCAGGCCTGCGTGCCCTACGGGTCTTGACGCTCGCCGCCGTCGGCGTCGTCCTGCTCATCGCCGGGCCCGCGGCCCTGCCGAGCTGGTCGGAGACGACGGCTCCGGTCACCGAGGGCCATCCGACCCCGTACCCCTCGAATACGCGCCACACCAAGTCCCCGTCGCCCTCGCCGTCGAAGTCGCCCAGCAAGTCACCGTCGAAGTCGCCGAGCAAGTCGCCGTCGAAGTCGCCGAGCCAGTCGCCCACCGTGTCCGCGTCCGCGACCTCGCTGCCGGTGACCGGCGGCGCGACCAGCGGCACGCTCACCGGGCTCGTGGTCGGGGGCCTGGCCGTGACGGGCGTGGGCGGGCTGCTGGTCGGTCTCGGCCGTCGCCGGCTCAAGTTCCGGGCCTAGACGGCGCTCTTCAGCACGCCCATCTTCGACTGGTACACCGCGTCCAGGGCCTTCCCACCGTCCTCGCACACGGCCACCGTCTCGCCGCGCACCAGGACGTAGCCGCGATCCACGGCGCCCCGCACCGCGCCCAGGGCCGGCTCGGCCATCAGCACGGCCACGCCGTCGCGGGCCAGCTGGGTCACCGTGCGCAGCAGCTCCTGGACGATGAGCGGGGCCAGCCCGGTCATCATCTCGTCCAGCAGCAGCACGCGCGGCGAGCCCATCAGGGCCCGGGAGACGACGAGCATCTGCTGCTCGCCGCCCGACAGCACGCCGACGAGGCTGCGCAGGCGCGTGCGCAGGATCGGGAAGCGGTCGATCGCGGTGTCCACGGCCGAGCGGGGCAGCCGCAGCAGCTCGGCCATGACCTGGAGGTTGTCGGCGACGTTGAGCTTCGGGAACAGCTGACGGCCCTGCGGTACGACGGCGATGCCGGCCCGGGCCCGCGCGGCGGGCTTGAGCCGGCTCACGTCCTCGCCGTCGAGGAACACCTTGCCGGCGGCGGCCACGGAGCCGTAGGCGGCGAGCAGGGCGCTGCTCTTGCCGGCGCCGTTGGGGCCGACGAGCGCGGTGACCTGGCCGCCCGGCGCGGTCAGGTCGAGCCCGGTGACGGCGCTGGCGTGGCCGTAGCGGACCGTCAGCCCCTCCAGGCGGAGCTCATGAGACGACATGCGGGGCGTCCTCCTCATCGGGCTCGTCGGCGGTTACCCCGAAGTACACCTGCTGCATCTCGGGGCTGCCGAGGCACTCCTGCGGGTTGCCGTCGAACACGGCGCGGCCCTGGTCGAGCAGCATGATCCGGTCGACCAGACCGGCGACCAGGTCGACGTTGTGGTCGACCAGGATGACGGCGTGGCCGCGGCGCTGCACCGTGCGGACGACCTCGACGATGCCGTGCACGCCGGCCGCGTCGGAGCCGGCGAACGGCTCGTCGAGGAGCAGCACCAGCGGGTCCTGGCCGAGGGCGCGGCCGACCTCGACCAGGCGCTGCTCGCCCAGGGACAGGTCGCCGGCCGGGCGGTCGAGGCGGTCGATGCCGAGCTCCTCGGCGAGCTTGCGCACGGCCTCGGCGTCGGACGCCAGGTGCGGGCGGAAGGCGCCGGCGAAGCTGCCCGCGACCATCTGCCACACCGTGCCGTGGCGGCGCGCGGCCCGGCCCAGCAGCAGGTTGTCGGCCACGGTGAGCTCGAGGGCCAGCTGCGGGTACTGGAACGTGCGCGCCAGGCCGGCCTTCGCGCGCCGGGCGGCCGGGCCGGAGAGGCGCTGCCCGCGCAGGGTCAGCTCGCCCTCGGTGGCCGGCTGGGCGCCGGAGATGAGGTCGACCAGGGTCGTCTTGCCGGCGCCGTTGGGGCCGACGAGGCCGAGGATCTCGCCCGCCCGCAGCTCGAACGAGACGTCCTGCAGGGCGGTGACCCCGCCGTACCGCTTGGTCAGCCCGGAGCCGACCAGCAACGTCTCAGCCACGTCTTCCCCCCACGAGTCGGGCCAGCCGGGTGGCATAGCCGATCACGCCCTGCGGCGCGAGCAGCAGGATCACGAGCACGCCCAGGGCGAGGATCAGCGTGCCGCTGGTCTGCACCGCCGGGAAGTTCAGGGTCAGCTCGACGGCGATGACCGCGCCGAGCACGGCGCCCCACGGGGTCGCCGAGCCGCCGATGAGGGGCATGAAGATGGCCAGGAACACCAGGTTGAGCGTGAACGTGTCGGGCGTGACGCTGCCGGCCGAGTAGGTGAACAGCCCGCCGCCGACGGCCGCGATCGCCGCGCCGATGGCCAGCGAGACGAGGTTCATCACCGACACCCGTACGCCGGCCGCCTCCACGGCGCGGGGCGCGTCGCGCATGGTCCGCACGATCACGCCCCACGGCGACATGCGCAGCCGGTCGAGCAGGAACGCGATGACGCAGACGACGACCAGCGAGCCCACCACGACCTGGTAGTGCGAGGGCACCCAGCCGAGGATGTTGAGCCTGCGCAGCGAGCCGAGGCCGCCGGAGCCACCGGAGAGGCCCTCGGCGTCGACGAGCAGCGCGGTGAAGGCCATGCCGAACAGCAGCGTGACGGCGGCGAGGAAGAACCCGGACAGCCGCCGGGTGGCCAGGCCGAGCAGCACCGCGACGGCGGCCGCGACGACCGGGCCGGCGATCCAGGCCAGGATCAGCGGCAGGCCGGTGCGCGAGGACAGCAGGCCGACCGCGTAGCCGCCGATGCCCGCGTACGCGCCGTAGGCCATCGACAGCGAGCCGGCCATGAGGTACGGCACGTACATGCCCAGCGCGATGAGCGCATAGGTGGCCGTGGTGGTGACGAGGGTCTGCTTGTAGCCGTCGGCGCCGACCCAGAGCAGGATCAGCACCGCGCCGACCACGCCGAGGGTCAGCCCGAGGGAGCCGGGGACGCGCTTCACGACACTCTCCTAGGTCCGGATCCGGCGTACGAACAGGCCGCTGGGCTTGAAGGCGAAGAACAGCAGGGCGACCAGCAGCAGCCCGTAGACGTGGGACTGGCCGCCGAAGTAGTAGGGCACGAACACCTCGACCAGCCCCAGCAGCAGGCCGCCGACGAGCGGCGCCCAGACCGAGCCGGTGCCGCCGACCACCATCGCCAGGAAGCCCGACAGCGCCCAGCTCAGCCCGGACAGGGAGCTGACGCCGGCCTTGGGGGCGAACAGCAGGCCGGTGATGCCGGCCAGCAGCCCGGAGACGAGGAAGGCGATGAGCCGCACCCGGTTCACCGGCAGGCCCAGCAGGCTGGCGGCGTGGGTGCTGTCGCCGACCGCCCGCAGCAGACGCCCGGTCCGGGTGTACCGGATCCACAGGGCGGCCGCGGCGAACGCGACGACGGTGAACGCCAGCAGCAGCACGCTGCTGGGCTGGACCACGGTGTCGCCGATGGACACCGGGTCGAACGTGAGTAGGGCCTGGCCCGGGAGGGTGGTGTAGCCGAAGAGGTATCCGCCGAGCTGCTGGATGGCGAAGAGCACCGCGGCCACCGCCACCAGCGCCGGCAGCTCGCCCCGGCCGGAGCGGCGCTGCACCTGCCGGACCACGGCCAGCTCGGTGACGACGGCCAGCGCGGCCGAGGTGAGCACCGCGATCCCGGCGGCGGCCCAGACGTTCATATCCTCATACAGCACGAGGTAGGACGTGCACAGGCCGCCGACCATCGCGTACGGGCCGATGGCGAAGTTGAAGAACCCCGCCCCGACCAGCACCAGGTAGTAGGCCAGCGCGAGCAGCCCGAAGAAGCATCCCATCTCCAGCGCGGACAACCACAGCTGCAACTGGCCCACGACGTCGCCTTTCTTGTCCGGACGGGGATTTTCCGGTGGGGTTACTTGTTACACGGGGGCTGGAACGTGGCCCAGGGGCCTTTCGGCTTGTTGTCCGAGCCGAACTCGATCAGGGACAGTCCGCACGGCCCATCGGCGCCAAGGTGCTTGCTGGCGCTGAAACTGAGCGTGAAGTTGGCCTGGCCGAACGTGGCCGGGTACGCCTGGATGCTCTGGATCGCCTCGTTGAGCTTCTTGGAGTCGTCCACGCCGCCGGCCTTCTCGATGGCCTGCTTGAGCACGTGCACGGCGTCCCACGCCTGGGCGTCGTACGCGGTGATGTCGTAGTCCTTGCCGTTCTTGTCCTGCAGGAGCTTGATCAGCTCCTTGGTGCGCGGGTTCTCGCTGTTGATCGAGCCCATGAAGATGAGCCCGTTGAGCGCGCCCGGCGAGGCCAGCTTCCACGAGGACGGCTGGTTGCCGATGGAGGCGAGCGAGAAGCGCTTGGTGCCGGCCATCTGGGTGCCCAGGGTGTTCTGCGCGAGCACCTCGAAGGCGCCGCCGACGCTCGTCACGAGTACCGCATCCGGCTTGGCGTTCTTGAGCCGGGCCACCTGGGCCGACAGGTCGCTGGCGTTGGCCGCGCCCTTCTCCGTGGCCACGAACTGCACGCACGTCATCTGCGCGAACAGGGCCTTGTCGAGGGCCGCGATCGTCGTGGTGTCGTCGGTGAGGACGCCGATCTTGGTGATGCCGGCCGCCGCGAACGCGCCGCAGTAGACCTGGGCCCAGTCGTTGGTGGTGTTGGCGAGCATGTAGATGAGCTCGTTGTCCGGCGGTGTGACGAGCGTGGCGGTCACGCCGGTGGGGGCGATGGCGGGCAGGCCGAGCTGGGTGAGCGTCGACTTCGCCTGGAGGATGGCGGCGCTGCCGCTCTGCAGGAACAGCGCCTTGGCGCCCTGGCTGGCCAGCTTCTGCAGCGTCGCCGGCACCTTGGTCGGGTCGGACTCGTCGTTCTCGACGACGAGCTTCAGGGGCCGGCCGAGGACGCCGCCCTTGTCGTTGATGTCCTGGATGGCGAGGCGGATCGTCTTGCCGGCGATCACGCTGTACGCCGCACCGGAGCCGGTGCTGTCCTCGTCCATGCCGATGATGATCGGCGCGCCGGTGGCGGTCCCGTTGCTCGGCTTCTGGTCACCCGCCTTGTCGCCGCAGCCCGCCAGCGCGAGCGCCGTGAGCGCCAGGCCGACGACGATACGACGAGACCTCGTCGCTAAAACGCCCATGTGTACCCCTGTCGGAATTATACGAATCGTCAGCCTAGGGTGGAATGTTCGCTCGATTCAAAACCTAACAAGCGCTTGGTTTTTACATCTTGGCGACGGTCGACGGGCGTGTCAAGGACACGACGGACACCTGCGCGTAACAGAACTGTGAAAGTCCGACCGCCCTGAGCTGCGGTACCGGCGGTGCGGTACACATGACGCATGCAGCTGATCAAGACGTTCCCGGCGGACCGGTTCGCCGGTGCCCTGGACTCGTGGCAGTGGATCGGCCTGGAGGACAAGACCCCGGCGTACGCCTCGCTCTTCGGCGACATCTTCCTGCGCGGGCTCGACGGGATCTGGTGGCTGGACACGGTCGGCGGCACGCTGCAGCGGCGCTGGCCCAGCATGGAGGCGGTCTCGGCCGAGCTCAACACGGCCGAGGGGCAGGAGCGGTACCTGTTCGCCGGCCTCACCGCGGAGCTGGCCCGCCGCGGCCTGACCCCGGCCGCGGAGCAGGTCTACGACTTCAGCCACCCGCCGGCGCTGGGCGGCGCGATCGACCCGGACAACGTCGACGTCATCGACTTCGTGGTCGGCGTCAACATCGCCGGCCAGCTGCACGACCAGCTGCGCGCCCTGCCGGAGGGCACGCAGATCCGGGGCGTGTCGTTCGACGACGGCCGCCTGGTCGTCGAGTACTAGGGGCTGTATCGAAGTGGATGGCCGGGCTGCGGCGGACTCAGACGCCGCCTGGAACCACCCCGGTCACACCCCGATACAACCCGGTATCGGGGCGCGCCCGGCGCCGCCCCAGCCGACGCCTGAGCCTCGCCTCGCTCCGACCCCCACTTCGATACAGCCCCTAGTCGCCGATGCGGCGCACGGTCTCGGTGGCCCGGCGCACGGCCTGCAGATAGGGCGTGACCAGGTTCCCGGCCTCCACCGGGGCCGCGGTGCCGTGCAGGTACGCGTTCACGGCCGAGAAGGCCGGACCCAGCGGGCCGGTGCCGTCGGCCAGGGCCGACTTCGTGGTGTCGCTCAGGGGCGGCGCGGCGATCCTGACCTACGCCCGGGCTCCCCGCAGCGCGTAGGCGGCGAGGCCGGCCGCGGCCAGGGCGAGCGCGCACACCAGGGCCGCCGTGGTCGCCGCGGGCTGGACCGGCCACGCGGCGACCTGCATCCGCACGTCGGCGCTCGGCCCCAGCAGCGGCAGCACCGCCACGAGGGTCCACAGCAGCGGGGCGACCCAGGCGTGCGCGGCCCCCAGCACGGCGGCGCCGAGCGCGGCCAGCCCGAGCAGCCCGGCGATGTCGCGCACCACCACGGCCAGCGGCTCGAACCGGGCCCCGACCAGCCCGGCCACGAGCACCGCGACCGCGCCGAGGTGCGCCGCCCGGCGTGCGGGCCAGTGCACGGCACCGGTGCGTTCCAGCGCCTCGTCCGGGGCGCCGAGCCCCGCGCCGAAGGCGACCACCGCGAGCATCGCCGTCAGCGCGCCGAGCCGGACGTCGGCGCGCACGAACCAGGCCAGACCGGCGACGGCCACGGCGACCGCGAGAGCCGCCGGCACCCGCCGCGAGCGGAGGTACAGGCCCAGCCACCTCATGACGTCAGGCCCGCGAACGCGTCCGGGCGGCAGGCCAGCACCGCCTCGCGCGCCGCCACCATCAGGCGGCGCTGCTCGTCCTCCGGGCGGGCCCGCAGCGCCGTGTAGGCCGCGGCCGGCTCCGGACGGGCCGGGGCCGCGCCCGTCAGCCAGGCCACCGCCAGCTCGCGGCCCTCGAAGGCGCCGGCCGGGGCCGGGTCGCAGGTCTGCTCCCAGGCGGCGCCGAGCACGAGCCCGGGGAACGAGCCGTCGCGCAGGTCGGCGCGGCCGTTCGCGCCGATCGAGGGGGCCAGGAAGACGAGGGTGCCGGCGGCGTGCGGCGGGTCGGCGGGGCCGGTGCCGTAGACGGGCGCGCGGCTCTCCACGGCCCGCGTCGGCGCGCCCGGCACCCGCGCGGCCAGGGTCGCGAGGGCGGCGCGGACCGGGCCGGCGATGTCGGGCAGCAGGGCGGCGTGCACGCGCGTGACGCAGACCTGCGGGCCGTGGTCGTCGCAGATCAGCTCGACGGCGCCCGGATCGTAGGCGGCCGCCGCCGCATAACCGCCCGAAGGCAGCAGCGGTACCGCGACCGCCGCCCCGAGCACGGCCGGCAGCAGCGCCGGGGCGACGGTCCGGGGCCGGGCGACGGCCAGCAGCAGGCCGGTCGCGGCGAGGGCGGCGAGCCAGAGCGCCTGCACCAGGCTGACCCGGGCCGCGACGGTCTGGAAGTCGTCGATGCCGCCGGCGTACACCGGGGTGAGCAGCAGCGCCGCGGCGTCCGCGCCCGCGCCGGGCGCCACCCGCGCCCACTCCGGCACCATCCCGACGACGGCGACGCCGAGCACGGCCACGACCGGGGCGGTGACGAACCGCGGCACCGCGCGGCCCGCGGCCAGGCCGAGCCAGCCCCCGGCGAGCAGGGAAAGCGCGCCGACGCCGGCCACGGCCAGGGCGGACGGCGGGAAGTACCCGGACGTGGGCACGACCCGGGCGAGCCCGGCCAGGAACGTCAGCGCGTACGCGGCGAGCAGCCCCGCGCCGAGCGCGCCGGCGGTGGCGAGGATGCGGTGCCGGCGGGGCCGGGGCGTGGCGGCGAAGAGCTCGCCGACCCCGGCGCGGGCCTCGCGGCGGCCCAGCGCGGCACCACCGGCGAGCGCGATCGGGAACAGCACCAGGAGCAGCACGCGCAGGGCGGCGGCGAGCTGCAGCCAGCGGCCCGCGAACGCCTGGGGGAAGGAGAACAGCAGGGCGGTACCGATGACGAAGGACGCCACCGCCACGACGGCCGCGGCCGATCGGCCCAGCTCCAGGCGCACGACCCGGGCGATCACGCCGCCACCGTGCCGCGGTGCTCGCGCAGCAGCGCCGAGTAGCCCCGCTCGGTCGCGCTGTCGCCGGCATCGCCGGTCGCGCCCCGCTCCGCCAGGTCCGTCGCCGCGCCCTGCCACACCAGGCGGCCCTCGTCGAGCAGCACCACGTCGGTGCAGGCGGCGGCGACGTCCTCGACGAGGTGCGTGGAGACGAGCACGCAGCCGCCGGCGCCGAGGTCGCGCAGCAGGGCGCGGAACTCGATGCGCTGCTCGACGTCGAGCCCCACGGTCGGCTCGTCGAGCAGCAGTAGCTCGGGGTCGTTGACGATCGCCTGGGCGATGCCGGCGCGGCGCAGCATGCCGCCGGAGAGCGTCTTCATCCGGGCGTCGGCCCGGGCGGTGAGCCCGACCCGGTCGACGGCCCGCTGTACGGCGCCGGGGATGTCGCGGCGGGGCATCTCCTTGAGCCACGCCATGTACTCCACGAACTCCCGCACCGTGAACTGCGGGTAGTACCCGAAGTGCTGCGGCAGGTAGCCCAGCCGGCGCCGCACCGGGCGCAGGTCGGCTCGCCCGGTCACGGGGGTGCCGAGCAGCGAGAGCCGGCCGCCGGCGGGCTCGAGGACCGTGGCGAGGGCGCGCATGAGCGTGGTCTTGCCGGCGCCGTTCGGGCCGAGCAGGCCGTGCACGCCCACGCCCAGGGCCAGGTCGAGCCCGTCCACGGCGAGCCGGCGCCCGGCCCGCACCCGCAGGGCCTCGGCACGGACGTTCATCGCCGAGCCTCCGGTCGCGCCCGGAGCCGGGCCACGGTGTTGATGGTCATCGCAAAGCCTCCGATCGGCCCCGGAACAGGGCCACGGCGAACAGGACGGTGGTGACGGCGGCCCAGCCGGGCCCGGCCGGGGCGGCGAGCAGCGCCGGCAGGCGGGCCGCCACGATGCTGGGCGCCACGACGAGCACGGCCCAGCCGGCGGCGAGCCCGAGGGCCGCCCGGTCGACGCCGGTGAGGCCGCCGAGCGCGAGGCTGGCGGCGGTGAAGGCGAGGCACGGCAGCAGCCAGAGCGCGGGCGCGTGCCCGGTCGCCCGGCCCGCGACCGCGAGCAGCGGGATGACGGCGGCGAGGACGGCGAGGGTACGGCGCAGCAGCAGTCCCAGCCCGAACCGCGGCACGGATGCGAGCAGCTCCCAGGCCGGGTCGGTGCGGCGGCTCCACGCGGCGGCGACCGGCAGCAGCGGCGCGACCGGGGCGAGCAGCAGGACGAGCGAGGGCAGGCTGGTGAACGTCTGCTCCAGGGCGACCGCGGCCACCATCAGCGCGGCCGCGGCGGCGAGCCACGGCGCGACCCGCCCGGCGAGCCCGGCCGACCGGAACCGCCGGGCGCGAACCGGCGCCGGGCCCTGGTCGATCCCGGCCGCGATACCGGCGGCCGCCCGGTCCACCAACGCCCGGATGTCGTCGTTCATGACAGTGCCTTCCGCAGTGCGAGACGGGCCCGCCGCGCGCGGGTCTTGACGGTGCCCTCGGGCATGCCCAGCAGCGCCGAGGTCTCGCGGACGGTGAGCCCGTCGAGCACCAGCGCGCGCAGGACGTCGCGCAGCTCCGGCGGCAGGGCGAGCATGGCCCGGCCGAGGTCCCCGTCGAGGTCGGCGGCGAGCGCCTGCTCCTCCGCGGCGGGCGCCACGGCCGGGGGTTCCGGCGGCGGTACCCGCTCCGCCCGGGCCCGCCGCCGGAACGCGTCGACGAGGCGGTTGGCGGCGATCGTCCACAGCCACGCGGGCGCGTTGCCGCCGAGCCCGGCGCGGGCCTGGCTGCCGGCCGAGCGCCACACGGCCAGGTAGGTCTCCTGGAGTACATCGGCGACGAGGTCGTCGTCGGCGCAGCGCCGCCGCAGCCGGGCCGCCAGCCACGGGGCCGTGCGCCGGTACAGTTCGTCGAACGCGCGCCGGTCGCCGCGGGCGGTGCGCCGAAGCAGCTCCTCCTCGTCGAGCGCGTCCAGACCTCGTCTCACATCTCTCCTGACGACCGCCGCGGGAGCCCAGGTTCTCATCCGCGTGTGATCCGGGCCACAGGATGTTCCCGCCAGCAGGGTGGTTGTCCGGGTGAACCCGCTGGCAGCCTCGTCGGGATGCGCCGAGCCGTTCCTATCCTCGCGTTCGTAGCCGTGCTCCTCGTCGCGATCGGAGTCGCCGTCGTGAAGCCATCACGCCCAGCCCGCACCGCGCCCACGGGCGGGTTGCACGTGAGCGGGGCGAGCATCGTGGAGGCCGGCGGACGGCCACTGGTGATGCGCGGGATCAGCCACCCCTACGCCTGGTACCGCGACCGCACCGGCGCGTTCGCCGACATCAAGCGCCTCGGCGCCAACACGGTGCGCGTGGTGCTCACCGGCGACGTGACGGCGGGCGAGGTGGCCACGATCGTCGGGCACTGCAAGGACAACCGTCTCGTCTGCGTGCTGGAGAACCACGACACGACCGGCTACGGCGAGCGCGCGGACGCCGTCACCCTCGACCGCGCCGCGGACTTCTGGACCGGGCTCGCGCCGACGCTGCGCGGCACCGAGGACTTCGTCGTGGTGAACCTGGGCAACGAGCCGTACGGCAACGGCGACACCTCGGGCTGGGCCGGCGCGACCGGCGCGGCGATCGGCAAGGTGCGCGCCGCGGGCCTGCGCCATCTGCTCATGGCCGACGGGCCGAACTGGGGCCAGGACTGGTCCGGCGGCATGCGCGACGGCGCCCCGGCGGTCTTCAACGGCGACCCGCAGCACAACACGGTGTTCTCCGTACACATGTACGGCGTCTACGGCACGGCCGCGAAGGTCACCGAGTACTTCGACGCGTTCCGCCGCAACGGGCTGCCGCTGGTCGTCGGCGAGTTCGGGCCGCGGCACACCGACGGGCCGGTGGCCGCCGACGCCATCGTGCGCGAGGCCGACGCGCGCGGGATCGGGTACCTCGGCTGGTCGTGGTCGGGCAACGGCGGCGGGGTGGAGTACCTCGACGCGGCCGACGGCTTCGACGCCGGCCGCCTCACGGAGTGGGGCCGCCACCTCTTCGACGGGATCCGGGCCACGTCGAAGGAGGCGGCGGTCTTCGAGCGGGCCGCTTCATGACGGCCGCTTCATGACGGCTTCGCGATGACCAGGAACCGGTTCTCGGCCCGCCGCGCGAACTTCATGAAGCCGCGCAGCCCCGGCAGTCCCTCCATGAGCCCGAACACGGGGATCAGGGCGATCACGGCGACCGGCTCCCACCAGCGGCGCCGGCCGCCGGCCGAGACCCCGGCGTTGACCCGCAGCCCCTCCCAGTACATCCAGATCACGTAGGCCATGTTCACCGCCCACAGCGGGATGATGAGCACCGTCGTCGGCGACGTGTTCGGGTCGGCGATGAGCAGGCCGACCAGCATGACGACCATGACGTTCTGCAGCGGGCCGATGACCCAGGACAGCACCGAGTAGCCCAGCAGCAGCCGGTTGCGCAGGGGCAGTGTCCGGTTGAAGACCAGCCCGGCCAGGCCCCAGGACCAGCGCTCCCGCTGGCGGAAGAAGTCGCCCAGGCTGGCCGGCGACGCGCCGTAGCAGCGCCCGCCGAACCAGGCGCTGCGGCCCGGGTACCGCTGGCTGAAGATGAGGGCGAACTGGGCGTCCTCGACCAGGCTGCGCGGGCCGAAGTCCCAGCCGATCGTGGCCTCGACCGAGGCCCGCACGAGCAGCAGCTCGCCGTGCACGCCCGCGCGCGGGGTACCGCCGCCGGTCCAGGCCGAGAACCGCCCGACGTCCTCGGCCGGGCGCGCGGAGTCGGCGAGCCAGGTGAGCTTGTTGAGCGCGTACTCGCGCGGGTAGGTCAGAATGCCCTGGGCCAGGTGCTTGGCGGCGTCGCCGGCGGCGCGCTGCTCCTCGACGAACCGGGCCATCGCCAGCGCGGTGTCCGGGCCGACGCCGGTGTCGTCGTCCATGTGCAGCACCCAGACGTCGTCGCGGGCCTCCCCCTCGTGCACGCGCAGCTCGTGCGCGTACTGCGCCGCCCGCGCCTTGAACCGGGTGCCGTTGGGGGTGCGGTAGTCGGCCGGGACCGCGACGACCCGCACCCGGTCGCTCTCGGCGGCCAGCTCCTTGATCCGGGGCTCGGCCTCGCAGCCCTCGTCCACGACGATGTCCACGCGCAGGTGCGGAAAGCAGGGCGGCAGCCAGCTGATGTACGAGCGGACCGAGCGATCCAGCGCCGGTTGGGTGTCGTCCCGGCCGACGGTGGGCACGACCACGATGAGCGACTCGGCGGTGCTGGTCGGCCCCTGCCCGTTCCAGCGCGCCGCCGAGTCGCGGAGCCGTTTTCGGGTGCGGTTCACGCCGAAGATGCCGGTGAGCGTGGTGAAGATGGGCCACGTCCACAGCACGGTCAGCGGCCAGCCGAGCACGCCGGGATGGGGTTGGGTGAGCCAGGTCTCGCTCACCACGATGATCAGGTACGCCAGGATCAATGGCGAGTACGCGGGCCGCCAGCGGGCGAGCCGGCGCTGCGAGGCTCCCACCGTGCGCAGCTACCCGGGACGAGACGGGGGTATGCCGTCGGCACACCCCCGTCCTTGAAAAACGTCAGAACGTACCAGCGGTGTTGCACTTGGCCTTCTGCCGCACGCAGTCCTTGACCCGCTGGCCCATGGCCGTGTTGTCCCAGGCGAGGAACGAGTCGCCGTGGATCGAGGAGGCCATGCCCGAGGCCAGCGTGAAGCCGGCCGCGCTGCCGTGGGTCGGGTACGCGATCACGAACGAGATGTTCGGGATGGCGATCGGGAACTGGCCCTGGCACTTGCCGTTGACCGCCCCGCCGACGTGCGACTTGTGGTCGGGGCTGTCCAGGTGCACGCCGTCCCAGCAGTCCGGGAAGACCAGCTGGTAGTTGAGGTACGCGGTGGTGGCGCACCGCGGCCAGTTGCCGTCAGTGCTGCGGCCGATCTCGCCGCCGGCGCCGGCGCACCAGAACTGGTTCGGCGAGCCCGCCGGGGTGGCCACCTGGAGCTTGGCGTCGCCGGAGATCATCCGGAAGCCCTGCGGGAACGGCATCGTCGGGCTCGGGTCCGGCAGCCGCGAGCCGTAGTACACGGTCACGCCGCTGGGCTCGACGGCCACGCCGTTCTCGTACAGCGTCGGGATCCAGTACGCCGACAGGTCGTTGGCCGGCCCGCAGCTGGTCGCGGTGCTACCCAGCAGCGACTCGGTCGTCGTGTTCGCGTTGGTGCTGCGGTTGCCCAGGAAGCTGTGCATGTGCGAGGCGCCCGGCAGCCCGGGGAAGACGATCGGGTCGTCCTTGAACGAATGGCTGTACGTGCACGCCGCGTTGAACTCCGAGACGCGCACCGCGTTGGCCGGAGCCGGGTGCGTCGGCAGCGCGTTGAACGCCGCCACCTGCGCCTGCCACTTGTTCTGGTCCATGTTCACCCAGCCGGCCCCGCTGCTGGGCGGGGTCGTGGTGCCGCCGGTGCCGAAGACCTGGAACTCCCACAGCGACACGCCGTACTGCGTGGCCCGCTTGGTGGTGTTGAGCTTCACGTAGCGGCCGGAGCCGTTCACGGTCAGCGTCTGGGTGCCACCGGTACCGTTGACCGTGGTGTTGATCGTGGTCCAGGCGGCGCCGTCGGCCGAGGTCTGGATGGTGAAGTCCTTGGCGTAGGCGCCCTCCCAGCTCAGCACCACCTTGGTGATGATGGCGCTCGAGCCCAGGTCGACCTGCAGCCACTGCGGGTCGCTGAACGCGCTCGACCAGCGGGTGCCGGCGTTGCCGTCGACCGCGGCGGAGGCGGGGGTGCCCCCGTTCTCCGTGGACGACGCGGTGGCGGTCTTGCCCTGCGAGATGGGGGTCTCGGCCGCGTCGGCTGAACGCAGCGCGAGGTTGGTCAGGAACGTGCCGGCGAGCGCTGTGGCCGCGGCACCGATCAGAATCGTGCGCAGCCGGGATCGGCCCGCGCGTGCGGGTCGGGTCATGAAGCATCCTCCGGGGTCGGCGGGTCGGCCGGGGGCGGAGTCCGGCCGATCTTGCCAGAGAGCGCTCTCTGTGGAGTTCCCACTGTGAACCCCCCACTTGACGCATGTCAATGCCTGGCCGAAATGGGAGAGCGCTCTCCCAAGACCCTCGCTCAGGACGCGCGCGGAGAGCGCTCCCCGGCGAATCGCTCCTGCGCGTCGAGGACGGCGTCGCCGTACCGCAGCGCCCACTGCCCCATCGCGCGCATCGGCTCGAGCAGCCCCTCGCCCGCGGCGGTCAGGGCGTAGTCGACGCGCGGCGGCGCCTCGCCGTAGGGCCGGCGGAAGACCAGCCCGTTGTACTCCAGCCGGCGCAGCGCATCGTGGAGGACCTTGGGCCCGAGCCCGCCGATCCGCTCGACGAGCGCGCGCGGGCGCATCGGGCCGTAGGCGCCCAGCGTGAAGACCACGACGCTGTCCCACCGGTTGGCCAGGACCTCGAACGCGATCCGGGCCTGGCAGTCGGCGGTGAACTCGTCCTCGTCCATCAGCCGATTCTGCCCCGCCCGACGGACACCGCGCGGTGTCGATCGGCGCGTCTAGCGTTCGCCGCATGAAGATCGGCATTCTCGGTACCGGCAACATGGCCACCACCCTCGGCGGCGCCTGGACCCGGGCCGGCCACGACGTCCTCGTCGGCGGCCGGTCCACGGGCACCCTGCGCACCGCCGCCCGCCACGGCGAACTGGTGCTGTTCGCCGTCCCCGCCCCGGCCGCCCCGACCCTGGCCGCGGACCTGGCGGACGTGCTCGCCGGCCGGATCGTGCTCGACTGCACGAACCCCGTCGGGCCCGGCCCGGACGGCCCGATGCTCACCGTGCCACCCGGCTCGTCGATCGCCGCGCAGATCGCGACGGCGGCGCCGGGGGCCGCGGTGGTGAAGGCGTTCAACGTCTGCCACGCGAGCATCTGGACCCTGGACCCGCCCGCGTTCGAGGGCCTCCCCCTCACGGTGCCCTTCTGCGCCTCCACCCCGGCGGCCGGCGAACAGGTCGCGGCCCTGATCGCGTCGATGGGCTGCACCCCGGCCCCGTGCGGCGGCCTGGCCCGGGCGCCGTACCTGGAGGCGACCGCGGCCCTGGCGATCGGCGTCTGGTTCGCGGGCGGCGCGGCCCGCGGGATCTTCCCGGAGCCGGCCCAGGTCCAGGCCCAGTCCTAGGCCGAGCGGCGCAGCAGCAGCCGGATGGAGCCGTCGGTCTCGCGCTCCTCGCCGGCCACCTCGAAGCCGTTGTGCTCGGCGTACTCCAGCGTCGCGGCGCGCCCGTACTCCTGGGTGAGCCGCTGCAGCCACGGGTCGCCGTACTCGCGCCGGTCGAACTCGCTCACGATCGCCTCGAACGTGCCGTCGACGCTGCGCCGGAAGCCGATGTCGTTGCTCATCTCGCTGATCTGGGCGCGGCGCACGATCACCTCGGCGCGCTCGGGGCGGGCGTCGCCGCGGTAGCCGTACAGCGTCTGCGCGACGTCGTGCACCTCGGTCTCCTCGAAGCCGACGGCGGCGAGCGCCTTGGACAGCAGCGCGGGGTCGCGCAGCGCGGTACGGACGCGGGTGAAGTGCGACATGGGCTCCCCTTAGGCGAGGCGGACGACCGGGCGGCGGTCCAGCAGCCAGATCTTGCGGTCGAGGTCGAAGGCGGACACGGTCAGGCGTTTCTGCGAGTCGATGCGGAACTCGAGCAGGAAGCGGTCGGCGCCGGCCTCCGCGGGCGGGTCGGCCTCCAGGAACGTCGGGCTGTCCTCGTTGAGCCACAGCGAGGTGCGCTCCTGCCGCTGCTGCTCGCTCACCGGGGTGGCCCGGGCGCCGCCGTCGCGGTCGAAGACGATCTCCAGGTCGGCGCTCGCGTCGCGGTACGTGGCGTGCGCCAGCTCGTAGACGGCCAGGCCCAGGCGGCGCTGGCCGGTGCGCACGCCGCGGATGGTCAGCGACCGGACCGGCGCCTCGGTCGGGTACGGCGTGCCCGCGGCGACCAGCGGCTCGAACTCGTAGCCGCCGGTGCGCTGGTCGACGTGGCGGATCGCGTAGTCGTGCTGGATGTGGTCGTGCAGCTCGCGGCCGCCGGCGATGCCCGCGGCGCCGACCGCGACCGCCTCCAGGGGCCGGTCCAGGTGCAGCACGCCCGGCTCGAACTGCATCCGCAGCAGGTCCTGCACGGCCGGGATCAGGCTGGTGCCGCCGACCAGGAACACCCGGGCCAGGTCCCCCGCCGGGAAGCCGCGCGCGGCGGCCGCGTCCAGCACCCGGCGCAGCGTCCGGTTGACCCGCCCGAGCAGGTCCTCGTCGCGCAGCAGCCGCTCCAGGCCGGCCCGGGTGACCTCGACCGGCCGGGCCGCGCCGGGCACGGCGATGCGGGCCGTGTCCCGGTGGCTCAGCGCCACCTTGGCCGCCTCGGCCTCGGCCAGCACCGCGGCGAACACCTGGTTGTGCCGCACCGGGTCGCGGGGCGCGCCACCGGAGCGCTCCAGGGCCCAGCGGGCCAGCAGCGCGTCGACGTGGTTGCCGCCGACGTCGGCGCCCGCCTTGGCCACGACCCGCACCCCGGCGCCGCCGGACGCCTCGTCGGGGTCGCGCACGACCACCACCGACACGTCCAGGGTGCCGGCGCCGAAGTCGAAGACGCAGAACGCATCCCCGGGGCTCATCCGGCCGCCGTACCCGACCGCCGCCGCCGTCGCCTCGTCGACGACCCGCAGCCGGGCCTGCGGCAGGTCCCGGCCGACCTCGGTGACGAGCCAGTCGCGGTACGCGTCGAAGGTCTCCACCGGCGCCGTCGCCACGATCTCGAGGTCGTCGGCGCCGACCGCGAGGACCGCCAGCGCGGTGACGCCGCGCAGGAAGTCGGTCGCGGCCTGCCGTCCGGTGATCGGCCGCCCGCCGACGGTCCGCGGCACGTCGGCGACCCGCCCGGACAGGTTGCTCTTCATCGACCGGAAGACGGTCCCGCCGGGCCCGGGGTCGGCGAGCCCGCCGGCGCCGATCGCGGTGTGCACGCGGCCCTCCGGGTCCGTCCGGTACGCCACGATCGACGGCACGACCCGCTGCGGCAGCCCCGGCACCGGCTCACGGACGACGTCGTACCCGGGCAGCGGCACGGGCTCGGCCCGCTGCGCGACGGCGTCCCACCCGGCGACGACGGTGTTCGCGGTGCCGAAGTCGATCCCGATGCGCGTGGTCAAGCCGCTGCCTCCCCGGCGAGCAGCGCCCGCAGAAACTCCGGCACCGCACGGCCGCCCGGCTCCAGGAACGCGTCCAGCTCGTCCACGTCCCCGGGGCCGAGCGAGCCGAGCGGGAGGTGCAGGAGCGCGTACACCGGCGGGGGCAGCACCTCGCGCAGCAGCCGGGCCTGCCCGGCCAGTCCGTCGGGAGCGGCGGCGAGCGCACGGGCGATCGCCGCGTCGACCGGGTCCTCGGGGGGCCCGGTGAACCGCGCGACCGCGTCGATCGCCTCGGGCAGCGCGAGGTCCCGCACCCGCCGGGCCGGCCTGACGCCCGCGAACGTGCTCCGCTTCATCGACGCAATCCTCCCCGTGCCGGCGCCCGCCATCAGCATGCCATCCGGGCGCTAGGATTTTCGATCGTGCTGAACGAGCTGATCGCCGCCTACCGTCCCGCCGACGCCGACGAGGAGGCCGACGTGGCCCGGGTGCGGGCGCTGCTCGCGGCCGGGGGCGACGTGTGGTCGCGGGCGACGCCGCTGCACGTCACCGCGTCCGCGCTGGTCGTGCACCCGGCGTCGGGGCGGGTGCTGCTGCGCTGGCACGCGCGGCAGGAGGCGTGGCTGCAGGTCGGCGGGCACGGGGACCCGGGTGAGACCGACCCGGTCGCCGTCGCGCTGCGCGAGGGCGCGGAGGAGACGGGCCTCGCCGACCTGGTGCCGTACCCGGACGCGGCCCGCGCCGAGATCGTGCACGTCGTGGTGGTGCCGGTGAAGGCGAAGGGCGACGAGCCGGCCCACGAGCACGCCGATGTGCGGTTCGTACTGGCCACCGGTACACCCGAAGCGGCCCGGCCGGAGAAGCCCGACGCGCCCCTGCGCTGGCTCACGGTGGCCGGGGCGCTCGAGCTCGCGGCCAGGTCCAACCTGCGGGAGACGATCGTGCGGGCGGGCCGGCTGCTCGCCGCGTAGCGTCAGCCGAGCGCGATGTCGTCGTCGGCGAAATGGTCCCGGCGGCCCAGGGCGACGTCGGCCGCGAAGCGGATCCGCAGGCAGTCGCGCAGCAGGTCCAGCAGCGGGCGGAGGCGCGGGTCGCGCTCGTCGTGCTCGAGGAGGGCGCCGAGGTCGCCGGGCGTCAGCGCCGACAGCGGCCGCTCGGCCAGGCGGTGGACGGCGGGCGGGCGTACCTCGATCGCGTGCTCGGTGCGCAGCCAGTGCGCGCTGAGCGCGAGGCGGCCGGCGGCGGCGCGCGGGTACGGGATCCGGGCCGACCCGGCGTCGACGTGCGGGCGGGGCTCCAGGGTCGCGGCGTCGCGCACGTGCAGCCGCTCGCCGCCGGTGTCCAGCACGAGCAGGCGAGCGCCGAGGGCGTCGAGGTTGCGGGCCGCGGGCAGCGCCACGACGGCCTCCTCGACCAGCTCGTTCCCGGCGATCCTCCAGCGGTACAGCCGCGACTCCAGCCCGGCCGGGCCGCCGGGGCGCTCGAGCGCGACGAGCCGGCCCCCGGCGGTGAACGCGATGCCGTCCGGGCCGCCCCGCCACGGCAGCTCCAGCAGCGGGCGCCCGTTGACGTCGAGCAGGACGATCAGGTCGCGGGTGGCCACGGCGATGTGCCGCGCGTCCGGGGCGCCGGCCAGGCGGGCGCCGGCCCGCACGTCGGCGACCGGCGCGGCGGAGGCCCAGACGAGCGCGTGGCGGGCCCCGCAGACGAGCCGGCCGTCCCCGGCCAGCGCGACCCAGCCGCCGCCGTCGCCGAGGGATGCCAGGGCCGGGAACGCGCGGTCGCGGATCAGGTCGCGGCGGAAGCCGTCGGCGAAGAGCGCCAGGCCGCGGCCGTCGGCGGCGATGACGGCGTCGCCGAGGTGCACGGCCACGTGCCGGGTCGTGCCGATGGCGAGAGTGTCGGCCAGGTTGCCGCCGGTGAGGTCGAGGTCATACGCGTGCCGCGCCCCGCCGGTCAGCGCCGCGTCGAGGAGCCGGTGGCCGGCCTGGTCGCGGTAGACGGCCGCGACCCGCCCGGCGTCCGGGGCGAGCGTGAGGTCGACGAGCTGGCCGGGTACGTCGATGGTGACCACGGGCGGCAGGGCGCGCACGGCCGCGGCGATCCGCTCGGGGTCCTCGGCGGCGAGCCGGTCGAACAGGGCCGGGTCGGCCGGGCGCCAGGACCCGAACCCGGCGACCGCGGCGACCGCCTCGGCCACGGGAAGGTCCCCGACCATCCGGCTGCCGCGGACCCGGGCGGCGACGGCGGCGGGGTCGAGGTCGCCGGCCATCGCCTCGATGAGCCGTCCGCGCCGTTGCACGCCCGCGGCGGCCAGGGCCTCGGCGAGCAGGGCGGCGTCGGGGTCGAGCGCGCGGTACCGCCGCAGCTGCCCGGTCAGCAGGAACAGCGCGGCGGCCGTCCCCGGGTCGGCCGGGACCACGTCGTTGCGGGCACACCAGGCGGCCAGTCCCGGCCGGTCCAGGGCGAGGGCGGCGAGCCGATCCAGGACGCCGGGGTCCCGCCCGGCGAGGACGACCCTGCGGGCCAGGCGGGTGAGCGGGTGCCGTTCGCCGCGGGCCGCCGCCGCGACGAGCGAATCCCCGTGCAGCCAGCGGCCGAGGATCACGGCCGCTCGCCGCCCAGCGCGATCCCGTCGCCGAAGCGCAGCCGCAGGCAGTCGCGCAGCAGCTCCAGCAGCTCGCGGACGTCGGCGGGCGGGTGGCTGCCGGTGAGGTACCGCTCCAGCACGCCCAGCTCGACCGGCGTCAGCTCGCCGAGGGGGCGCTCGGGCAGCTCGCACAGGTCGACGACCCGCGGCGGCCCGCCCGGCAGCGGTACCACGGCGACGGGCGGGCCGAGGCGGGTGAGGGCGAAGGTGGCACGGTCGAGCCGGCCCGGGTCGGCCGCGGCGAGCAGCTCGAACAGCCGCGCCTCGGTGGAGCCGTCCAGCGGCCCCGCGCCGAGGCCGAGCACCGCGTCCGCCGCCTGCGCCACGGGGAGCCGCCACACGAGCCCGGCCCGCCCCGAGCCGGCCCCGGCCACCAGCACGGGCTCGACCCCGGCGGCGGCCATGGCGGCGAGCAGCGGCCCGCGGTCCTCCAGGCCCGGCGACTCCAGCACCGCCCGCAGCGCGCTGCCGTCGGGATCGGCCGCGTGGTACTGCTCCGCCTGCCCGGTCACCAGCAGCAGCATCGCGGCCACGGGCGGGCGCACCGCCTCCGACGCGTGCTGCGCGCACCAGGCCGCCAGCCCGGGCCGCCCGGCCGCGCGCAGGCACAGCGCCTCGAGGTCCGGCCCGCCCCGCTCCAGGACCCGCTGCCGGGCGGGGGCCGCGACCGGGTGCCCGTCGTCGCGGGCGGCCGCGGTGAGCAGCTCGTGGTCGTCGAGCGCCGCGAGGCAGTCGGCCCGGACGGCCGCCCAGAGCGCGGGGTCCGGCGACGGTACCGCGAGCAGCGCCCGCCACACCGCCTCCGTCAGCTCGGCGCTGACCCGCTTGTCCAGCAGCCACTGCAGGCTCAGCCCGGCCGCGCGGTCCCCGGCCGCGGCGTCCTCCACCAGGCGCCGCCAGGTCGCGTTCACGCCGCGCCCCCGATCTCGATGTCGTCGTCGGCCGCGACCGGGCCGTCCCCGAGCGACACCTCGGTGGCGAAGCGCAGGCGGGCACAGTCGCGCAGCAGCTCGTACAGCTCCCGCCGCCCGCTCGGGGCTTCGCGCGCGGCGGCGTCGAGCCGGCCGGCGTCGGCGGGGGTCAGCTCGCGCAGCGGCCGCCGGGCCAGGTGGTCGGCCCTCGAGGGCAGCACCCGCAGGCCGTACCGCGGCTCCTCCGCCCGCCAGGTGACGAACGCGAAGCGGCCGGCCGCGTGCCGCGGGTACACCTGGATCGAGGCGTCCCCGATCGCGGCCGGTGCGACCGGCTCCAGGCTTGCCGCGTCGTAGTACTGCAGCCCGCTCTCGCGCGCCACGAGCAGCCCGGTGCCGTCGACGACATCGAGGTTCTCCGAGTGCGGAGCGGCCGTCTCGGCCACGGCCTCGAGCCGGTCGCCGTCGATGCGCCACCGGATGAGGCGCCCGTCCGCCAGCGCCACGAGGTATCCGGGCTCGGCGAGCGCGACGCCGCCGTACCCGGAGCCGCCGGCCGGGCGGGCGAGCAGTTGGCGGCGCCGCCCGTCGAGCACGACGAGGGTCTTCTGGGACGCGGCGGCGATGTGCTCGCCGTCGGGGGACGCGGCGATCCACCGGCCCGGGGCGCCGCCGAACGCGGTCTGGGCCGCGACCGAGCGGCTGGTGACGCGGCGCGGATCGCCGAAGATCAGCAGGCCGTCGATGCGCAGGGCCACGAACCCGGTGCCGAGGCGGACCACGCCGCAGAACTGGGCGCCGGAGTGCAGCGCGACGTGCTGGCCGCGCTCGTAGCGGGACAGGCCGAGGCGGTCGATGCCGACGACGGCGTCGCCGTAGTGCACGAGCATCCGCGGGCTGGACGGGAAGAAGCCGGTCCGGGCGGTCAGGGTGTAACCGCGGTAGTCGCGGCGGTACCGGCTCAGGACCCGCCCGGTGTCCGCGTCGACGTCCACCAGCCGGTCGCGCCGGCCGTCGCCGCCGTCGACGGCCAGCCGTTCGCCGCCGGGCGAGAACGCCACGTCGATCGGGCTTTCGAGCAGCGGGATGTCGTACGGCTCGGGCAGTGCGGCGACCGTGGCGGCCAGCGCGGCCGGGTCGGCCGCGGCCAGCCGATCGAACAGGGCCGCCGCCGCGGCCGCGGCGGGGCGCC
The DNA here is from genome assembly GCF_049995355.1 of Dactylosporangium sp. McL0621. Classification (NCBI taxonomy): domain Bacteria; kingdom Bacillati; phylum Actinomycetota; class Actinomycetes; order Micromonosporales; family Micromonosporaceae; genus Dactylosporangium; species Dactylosporangium sp. McL0621. The sequence continues at coordinate 3,803,383 of NZ_CP188259.1, read as the reverse complement.
AGGAGCCGAACCGGGCCACGGCCGCGGCCGCGTCGGCGGCCGGCAGCTCCCAGAGCGGCCCGGCCCCGGGCCCGCCGCCGGCGACGACGGCCGGGTCGAGGCCGGCCGCGGCGACCCCGGCGAGCAGGCCGCCCTGCCGGGCCGGGCCGCCGCCGGCGAACGCGGCGCGCAGCAGCGCGTGGTCGGGGTCCAGGGCGTGGTACCGCGCCCGCTGCCCGGTCACGAGCAGGAACCCGGCCGCGGTGGGCGGGTCGGTGGGCTCGAGGTCGTGGGCGAGGAGCCAGGCGGCGAGCTCGGGGCGTTCGGGCGCGAGCCGCCCGAGGTCGTCGACCGCGGTCGCCGGCACGTCGTGGCCGCCGCCGAGGACGCGCTCGCGGGCGTATTCGGCGACCGGGTGCCCGTCGCCGCGGGCGGCCGCGGCGACGAGGCCGGCGCCGGTCAGCGTGTGCCGCCGCAGGGGCGCGATCCTCCGCCACAGCCGCCGGTCCGGCCGGGGCACGGCCAGCAGCTCGGACCACAGCCGGTCGACGAGCGCGGTCCGGCCGGCCAGGTCCGGGGTGAGCTCGGCGACCCGGGCCGCGAACCAGTTCAGTTCAGCTCACCCTCCCAGCCGTCGGGGTCGCCCGGCAGGTCCAGCTCCAGCCCGGGGCCGGGGCCGGGCGCGGCCGGGTCGCGGCGGTCGGCGCCGGCCGAGGCGGGCTGGGCCCGGCCCTGGCGCAGCCACGCGCGCAGGTGCTCGATCACCTCCCGCTGCGACCGGCTCAGCGGCACGGTGCGCAGCAGGGCCTCGGTGACGTCCGCGGTGCGCACGTCGCGGTCCTCGGCGAAGGCGTGGTACATCGCGTCGATGACCGCCTGCTCCAGCTCGGCGCCGACGAAGCCGTCGGAGATCTGGGCCAGGTGGTGCACGTCGAAGGCCTCGGGGTCGCGGCGGCGCTTGCGCAGGTGTACCGCGATGATCTCCCGCCGTTCCCGCTCGGTCGGCAGGTCGAGGAAGAACACCTCGTCGAACCGGCCGCGGCGCAGCGTCTCGGGCGGCAGCGCGGCGACGTCGTTCGCGGTGGCGACCACGAACACGGGCGCGGTCTTCTCCTGCATCCAGGTGAGGATGGTGCCGAAGACCCGCTGGGAGGTACCGCCGTCGAGCCCGCCCGCGGCGAGCGCCTTCTCGATCTCGTCGATCCACAGCACGCACGGCGCGACCGTCTCGGCGAGCTGCACCGCCAGCCGCACCCGCTCCTCGCTCTCGCCGACGAGCGAGCCGAACAGCGCGCCGACGTCGAGGCGCAGCAGCGGCAGCCGCCACTGCCCGCCGATCATCTTCGCGGTCAGGCTCTTGCCGGTGCCCGGGATGCCGATCAGCGCGAGGCCCTTCGGCGCCGGCAGGCCGTACTGCGTCGCCTCCTCCGAGAACGCGCGCTCGCGCAGGGTGAGCCACCGCTTGAGCGCGTCGAGGCCGCCGACGTCGTCGGTGCTCTCCTCGACGGGGTAGAACTCCAGGGCGCCGCTCTCCCGGACGACGGCCTTCTTCTCCTGCAGTACCGTGTCGATGCCCCGCTCGTCCAGGGCCCCGTCGCGCACGATCGCCTTCGCGAAGGCCCGCTTCGCCTGGGCCACGGTCAGCCCCAGCGCGGCCTGGGCCAGCTTGGCCCGCCCCGGCCCGGTCAGCGCCGCCCGCACGCCCGTGGTGCTCGCGATGAGCGCGTCGAGCTCCTGGCGCAGCAGCGCCTCGGTCGGCAGCGGCAGCTCGACGACGACGGCGTCGTTGCGCAGCTCGACCGGCACGCCGCGGGTCGGCGCGACGACGACGAGCGAGGCTCCGGTGTACACCAGCTGCTGGGCCAGGTTCTTGAGCTTGCGCCGGATGCGCGGGTCGCGGCCCCAGAACTCGTGGAAGTCCTTGAGCACGTAGATGTCGCGCCGCTCCGGGGCCTTGTTCGCCAGCTCCTTGATCTTGTCCAGCGCGGTGCCGGGGTCGCCGGTCTCGGGCAGCGGCCGCTGCCCCGCGGGCGCCTTGGCCGCGGACGTGAAGTGGTCGGCGACGTCCCACACGACGAGGTCGGCGCCGGGGTCCCGCTCGCGCCGTACCTCGTCGAGAATGTCGATGGCCCGCTGCTCCTCGATCGTGACGAGCACGATGAGCGCGACGCGGGCGCGCAGGTACAGCCGGATCTCGTCCTTCACGGTCACGCCGCCCCTATGCCCGGTGCCGCCATGCCCGTGATCGTGAGGGTCCCGTCGGCGCCGACGAGCACCTCCAGTTCGGGCACGGATTCGAGGTCGATGTGGCGGTACCGTCCGGTGCGCCACCAGTACGCCTTGTTCGACGACCCGCGCAGCCCGCCCCCGAGGTGCGCCCGGCGCTGGTACCGCCCGGCCACGACGAGGTCCGCGTCGGCGACGGCCGACAGCCGGGCGGGATCGCTCTCGATCTCCGGCCGCGAGTACCCGGTGAGGATGATCAGCCCCAGCCCGGTGCGCCGCTTGAGCCCGGCCGCGAACGCGGCGACGGCCCCGGGCTGCTGCAGCGGCTCCCCGCCGGTGAGCGTGACGCCCTCGATCCGGTCCTGCTCGGCCTCGGCCGCGGCCAGCAGCTCGTCCACGGTGCGCCGATCGCCGCGCCCGCCGTCCGGATGCGTGTCCGGGTTGAAGCAGCCCGTGCACGCGAGCGAGCAGCCCTGAACCCAAACGGTCATCCGCTCGCCGGGCCCGTTGGCGCGGCTGCGCGGCATGACCGCGTGAATCAGCAGCGACCCGGTCAATGCCAGAGCCGGTTCGGCTGGTCGATCTCGGTCTCGGTCTGCACGTAGGCCTCGGCGGTGAGCTCCTGCGCCTCGACGTCCCCGCCGAGCAGGCCGACAAGCTGCTCGGTGTGCTCGACGCAGACCATCCCGTCGACGCCGGTGACGTGCAGCTCCACCTTGCCGTCGGGCCGGATCACGACATCGACGATCTCGTCAGCCATGCCGACACTGTAATCCCTGCTCGCTACGCTCGCGGTGGGGGAGCTTCGCTGAGTTCCTGGCTCGCTACGCTCGCGGTGGGGGAGCTTCGCTCCACCCACGCCCCCTCAACATCTGCGCCGGCACCTTCAAGCAACGAACAGGTGCGCGACAACCGGGCCGCCGGCCGCTCGCATACGGCTCGACCGGCTCGTTCCCCGCAGCGCCCGCACGCGTGCGTCGAGCGCTCACCACCAGTAGTTGTCCTGCGGTGTGTAGGGCGCCTCGAGTTCGGCGATCTCGTCGCCGGTGAGCTCGAGGGCGAGCGCGGCGACGGCGTCCCGCAGGTGGTGCGGCTTGGTCGCACCCACGATCGGACAGCTGACGACCGGCTTGGTCAGCAGCCAGGCCAGGGCGACCTGCGCCATCGGCACCTCCCGGGCCGCGGCGACCCGCTGGATGGCGTCGACGACCGGCCGGTCGACGTCGCGGTCGAACGCCTTGGCGACGGCGTCGGACGCGGACCGGGCGGTCTGCGCGCCCCACGGTCGCGCCGCCCGGCCTTTCGCCAGGGGCGAGTACGGCGTGAGACCGACGCCCTGGTCGAGGCACATCGGGATCATGTCCCGCTCTTCCTCGCGTTTGAGGATGTTGTACTGGTCCTGCATCGCCGCGAACGGTGTCCACCCGCCGAGCACCGCGACGTGCTGGAGCTTGGCGAACTGCCAGGCCCACATCGACGAGGCCCCGAGGTACCGGACCTTGCCCGCCTGCACCAGCCCGTGCAGCGTGGCCATGGTCTCCTCGGCCGGCGTTTCCGGGTCGAAGCGGTGGATGTAGTACACGTCGATGTAGTCGGTGCCCAGGCGCCGCAGCGACGCGTCGGCCTGCTCCAGGACGGCCTTGCGGGACAGGCCGCGGCCGCCGGGTCCGTCGTGCATCTTCCCGCTGACCTTGGTCGCGAGCACGACGTCCTCGCGCCGGGAGAACCGGTTGATCGCGCGGCCGACGAACTCCTCCGACGTGCCGCCCTGGTACACGTTCGCGGTGTCCCAGAACGTGACGCCGAGCTCGACGGCCTGGCGGAAGAACGGCGCCGCGGCGTCCTCGTCCAGCGTCCACTGGTGCATGCCCTCGGCGGCGACGCCGTAGCTCATGCAACCCAGCCCGATCCGGCTCACGCGCAGACCGGTCCGGCCCAGCCGTGTGTACTCCAATGTAGTGCCCTTCTCCTGGCCGGCCGCCGACGTGCACCTCCAGGGTGTCAGCGCCGGACCGGTGCCGGTACCCCGGGGTCCTGCTCACCCCCCGGCGAGCAGGACGAGCACCGCGCGGCCCGGTCCGTGGAGGGTGCGGCCATGCCGATGCCTGGAAGGTTCACGTCCTCCATGGAAGCGGCTCGCGCGCACCGGCGGGAGGGTCTGCCGTAGCAGGTAATGACAGAACCCCCATGCCGGCCGCCGGTCAGGCGCTCCCTTCGGTGACCACCATCCTTCCGGCCAGCTGCCGGACCGCCGCGAACGCCCCGTATGCGAGCACCCGCACCAGCTCTGCGTCCCCGCGCGGCCCGACCGAGCTGCGCCACGCGGCCACGGCGGACTCGGTCAGCCGGTACGGCGCCAGGGCCGCCAGCAGGGCCAGCCGCGCCCCCGCCCGCTCCTCCTCCGGTACCGCGTCCAGCACGGTCCCCGGCCACCCGCCGAGCTCCGGATGCTCGCCCCGCCACGCGGCCACCGCCTCGTGCAGGACCGCCCGGGCGGCGTCGCCGAGCAGCTCGCCGCCGGCCGTGGCGGCCCGCTCGAACGCCGCCCACGCCACCGCGACCGGCCCGTCCCCGGCCCAGGGCGAGGCGACCGGGCCGGCCGCCGGCTCCAGCAGGGCCAGGCTCTGCCCCGGCGTCAGGGTGCGGCGCACCGTGCGGGACAGCACGAACCCGGCCGCCCGGCGCGACGGGGAGCGCAGCGCCCCGCCCGGCAGCGGCGAGCCGGGGCGCAGCGCGTCGACCATGCGGTTGATGAAGTGGTTGGCCAGGGCCGTGCCGACGTACTCCGGGGCGAGCGCGACCGGGAACGGCCAGGGCGCGGGCGCGGCCGAGCGGGTCGAGCGGGCCCAGGCGACGAGCGCGTCGGGCTCCTCGCCGCGCAGGACCGCGGCGGCCAGGCCGTGCTCGCCGGTCGCGTGCAGCATGGCCGTGTGCGCGTCGATGCAGAACGGGCAGCGGTTCACCACGGCCACGGCGGCCGCGACGGCCTCCTTGCGGGCCCGCGGGGCGGTGCCGGTGAGCATCGACTCGCGCAGCACGGCCCAGAGCGCGGCGTGCAGGTCCGGTGCGGGTGAGAGGTGCGGTGCGAAGAGCGCGCCGAGCTCGTGGGCGGACGCGGCGTACACCGCGGCGACCGTCCCGGTGGCGGCGCGGCGCGGCACCGGGACGACGAACCGATAGGGCGAGGACATCGGAGAGGACCCCCTTTCAGGAACCGATCCTTTCCGGTTCGGGGGCGGCTGTCGTCAGGCCAGGGTCGGCACTTTCGCGTACATCCGTGGTGGTACGCAGCAGCGCCAGCACGGCGATGCCGCCGGCCAGGGCGATGGCCGCGCCGATGCCGAAGATACGGTCGAGGCCCTCGGCGAACCCGGCCGCCGAGGCGCCGCCGCCCAGCACGTCGCCGGCCCCCGCGGCGAGGACGGACGCGAAGACGGGCAGCGCGAGCGCGTACCCCATCTGCCGGAACGTGTTCGACGCGCCGCTGGCCATCCCGGCGCGCTCGGCCGGTACCGCCGCCAGGGTCGCCGACGCGAGGACCGGCGTGCTCAGCCCGACCCCGACGCCGATGACCGCGAGGGCGGGCACCACCGCGGGCCAGCCCGAGCCGGGCCCCACCAGCAGGCCGAGGGCGTCGCCGGCCGCGATGAGCAGCAGGCCGACGCCGATGCTGAGCCGGGCCGGCACCGTGTGCAGCAGCCGCCCGCCGGCCCCGGCGACGACGAACGCGACCAGCGACATCGGCGCGAGGACCAGCCCGGCGTCCATCGCGTCGAGGTGCAGCACCGACTGCGCCCACACCGACACGAACACGAGCCCGGCGAACGCCGACGCGGTCAGGGCCGCCGCGCCGAACATGAGCACCGAGAACGCGGGCCGCCGGAACAGCGAGAGGTCGAGCATCGGCTCCCGGCGGCCGCGCTCCACCAGCACGAAGGCGAGCACGGCGAGCGCCCCGGCGACGAGGGCGCCGATGGTGAGGCGGTCCCGCCAGCCCGCGTCGCCGGCACGGATCAGGCCGTACACCAGCAGCGTCGCCGCCGCCGTGAAGCTCGCGATGCCGGGCAGGTCGGGGCGCCCCGCCGGCCGGGTGCTCCGCTCGCCGGGCACGACCCGCGCCAGCAGCAGCGCCGCGGCCGCGACGGGCAGGTTGACCAGGAAGATCGAGCGCCAGCCGACGTGCTCGGTGAGCAGCCCGCCGAGGATCGGCCCGGCCGCGGCGGCGGCGCCGTTGGCCGCGCCCCAGACGCCGAACGCGAACGAACGGTCCCGGCCCTGGTACGCCCGGCCGAGCAGGGCGGCGTTCGTGGCGTACATGGCCGCGGCGCCGAGGCCCTGCACGCCCCGGGCGGCGATGAGCGCGCCGACGTTCGGGGCGAGCCCGCAGGCCAGCGACGCGACGGCGAAGACGACGAGCCCGGCGACGAAGACACGCCGGTGGCCGGCCCGGTCCGACAGCGAGCCGGCCGCCATGAGCATCGCGGCGAGGACGAGCACGTACAGGTCGACGGTCCACTGCAGCGCGCCGAACGACGCGTGCAGGTCCCGGGCCAGGGCCGGGGCGGCGATGCTGACGATCGTGATGTCGATCAGCAGCATGAGGGTGCTCAGCGAGACCGCGAGCAGCGGCAGCCATTTGCGCATGCGCCGAGCCTCCCGCGTTTCCCCGCATGCGACTCCGTGAGGCGGGATTTCGGCGTTATCCGGCACGCGGTACCGTTGCGGCGGTGGATCCACTCACGTTCGACGAGCTCGACCGCCGCATCGCGCACGCCCTGCAGATCGACGGCCGGGCCCCGTTCAGCCGCATCGGCGAGGTGCTCGGCGCCTCGGACCGCACGGTCGCCCGGCGGTACCGCCGGCTGCGCTCGGAGGGCCTGCTCCGCGTGGTCGGGCTGCCGGACGCGGCCGCCCTCGGCCACGTCGACTGGCTGGTGCGCATGCGCTGCACGCCCGACGCCGCCATGCCGGTCGCCACCGCCCTGGCCCGGCGCGCCGACACCTCGTGGGTGCTCATCCTGTCCGGCGGCACCGAGATCTCGTGCATCACCCGGACCCGCCGCCAGGCCGAGGAGGGCGACCTGCTGCTGCAGAAGCTGCCCCGCTCCCCCAAGGTCACCGCCGTGACCGCGCACTGCGTGCTGCGCGGCGTCGCCGGCCTCGAGGGCTGGCCGGGCCGCACCTCCGCGCTGACCCCCGGCGAGATCGCCGCCCTGCGCCCCGAGCCGACCGCCCCCGCGCCCGGCCCGGTCACCGCGACGCCCGCCGACAACGCGCTGCTCACCGAGCTCGCCCGGGACGGCCGCGCGGACTTCCCCGCGCTCGCCCGCGCCACGGGCTGGTCGGAGACGACGGTCCGCCGCCGCCTGGAGGAACTGCACAGGAGCAAGGTGTTGTACTTCGACGTCGACGTCGAGCCCGCGTCGTTCGGCTACCACGCCGAGGCGCTGCTCTGGCTGACCGTCGCCCCGTCCGCGCTGACGCCGGTCACGCGGGCGCTCGCGGCCCACGAGCAGATCGGGTACGCCGCCGCCATCACCGGCCCGGCGAACATCTCGGCCACGGTCGTCTGCCGCGACCTGGACGCGCTGTACGACTACCTGGCCGAGCGCGTCGGCGCCCTGGAGGGCGTCACCGGGGCGGAGACGTCCCCGGTCGTACGCCGCCTGAAGGGCGCGGGCACCCTGCTGGTCCCGTAGCTCAGGCGGCCGGGCCGAGCAGGCGCAGGAGCACGGTGGCGTCGGGGGTGAGGGCGTACAGGACCGAGGTGCCGGCCCGGTGCCGCTCGGCCAGCCCGGCCGCCAGCAGCGTCGACAGGTGCTGCGACACGGTGCTGGGGGCCAGGCCGAGCTCCCGGGCCAGGCCGGTCGTCGTCGCCGGCGCCACCAGCGCACGCAGGACGGCGGCCCGCGCCGGGCCCGTCAGCAGCGCGAGCCGATCGTCGCCACCACCACCGGCGCGCGCGGCCCGCCGCGCCGCGAGCACCCCGGCGCCTCGGGCCTGGTAGGTGACCATGAGCACCTCCGGGTCGTCGGTGGAGCACATGAGCACGTCCTGCGCGAACAGCACCGGCACGAGCAGCAGCCGGCGGCCGGCGGCGTCGACCGCGGACTCGACCGGCTTGACGAGCCCGAGCACCGGCGGCTCCCACCGGACCCGCCCGCGCAACTCGCCGAGCACCGCGGCCGGCCCGGCGGTCGCGAGCGAGCGCGACCGGGCGAGCACCTCCTCGTCGAGCGCGGTGCGGATCGCGGGCCAGAACGGCGCCATCGCGGCCTGCCAGAACACCGCGAGCGCGGCGGCGAGCCGGTCGAGGGCCGCGGCGGGATCGTCCCGGTACGGCGCGAGCGCCGCCGGGCCCCCGCCCGGGTAGTGCTTGGCCAGCTGCGCGCGGACGGTCGGCGGCGGCGTCGAGCGCAACGCCGCCAGCTCCTCGCCGATCGAGGGCCCGGCCGACGGCGGCGGCGGCGAGAACACGTCCGGCGTGGGGCGCTCGTGCCATCGGCCGTGCAGCGCCGGGTACAACCGCAGCGGTCCCAGCCGCGGGTCGTCGCGCAACACGGCCCGGGCCCGCTCCGCCCACGCCGTGTAGGGCCACGGCACCGCCCCCGGGCTGCGCAACAGCAGGTGGAGCGCCCCGACGACCTCATTGAGCGGGCTGGTCGCGAGCCGGGTCCGGGCCAGTGTCCGCGCGTCGAGCCGAATGCGAATCACGGCCCGGACGCTGCCCGGCGGCGGGCCGTTTGTCCAGCCCTCACCGCACCCGGGCGATGGTGATCCCGTCGGCGACGGGCAGCATGACCGAGTCGACCCGGGGATCGGCGAGCACCTGCCGGTTGAACTCGGCCACGATCCGGCTCGGCTCGTCGACCGGTTCGAGCACCCGCCCGCCGCGCAGCACGTTGTCCACGACGATGACGCCGCCGGTCCGCATCCGGGGCACGACCTCCGCCCAGTACCGCGGGTACGACACCTTGTCCGCGTCGATGAACGCCAGGTCGAACGCGGGCCCGGCCGGCATCGCGGCGAGCGTCCCGGCCGCCGGCCCGAGCCGCAGCTCGACCCGTGGCCCGACCCCGGCCCGATCCCAGTACCGCCGGGCGACCGCGGTCCACTCGGCCGACACGTCGCAGCACACGAGCCGGCCGCCCGCCGGCAGCGCCCGGGCGATCGCGAGCGACGAGAGCCCGGTGAACGTGCCGATCTCCAGAGCATCCCGCGCCCCGGTGATCCGGGTCAGCAGGGCGAGCAGCCCGGCCTCCTCCGAGGACACCTGCAGGTCGTACGCCTCCGGCAACGCGGCCCGCGTCTCCTCGATCAGCTCGACGGTCAGGGCGTCGCGGGCGCTGTCGAACGCGGCGACGTAGTCGAGCAGCGCATCGGTAAGAGCAATGGTTCGAGTCGTCATACCGCGGACCGTACGAAGGCGGGCCCGCCCTCAGGAAGCCATTCGGCTCCCGCCGAATCACGTCAACTCGGGTTGACGCGCCACTTACTGTCAACTACGGTTGACACATGACGGGGACTCAGACTCTCGTGGCGGCGGCGACGCCCGGTCGCCCACCGCGCCGCCCCAACCGCCTGCTCCGCGCCGGTCTGGTCGCCGGCCCGCTGTTCACCGTGACCTTCCTGGTCGAGCCGGTTCTCCACGCCGGGTACGACCCCCTGCGGCACCCGGTCAGCTCGCTCGCGCTCGGGCCCGGCGGCTGGGTGCAGACCGTCAACTTCGTCGTCGCCGGCCTGCTGTGCCTGGTCTTCGCCGTGGGCCTGCGCCGCGCCCTGCGCCCCGGGCCCGGCGCCGTCGCCGCCCCGCTGCTGCTGGCCGTCTGGGCCGTGGGGCTGCTGGGCGCGGGCGCGTTCGCCACCGACCCGGTGAGCGGCTACCCGGCCGGCACGCCGCCCGTGCCGGACCCGCCGACGTGGCCCGGGCGGCTGCACGACCTGGCGTTCTCGCTGCCGGGCTTCGTCGCGTTCGCCGCGGCGATGCTCGTCCTCGCCTACGCGTACGCCCGCCGCCGCTCCCCGCTCCGGGCGGCGTACTCCGCCCTGAGCGCCGTCGCCTTCGTCACCCTCTTCGTGCTCGCGACCGCCGGCTTCGGCCAGAACCCGCACCTCGTCGGCGTCGCGGGCCTCCTGCAGCGCCTGACCGTCGGCGTCGGCTGGCTGTGGCTGACGCTGGTCGCGGTGGGCGCTATCAGAAGGCCCGCAGCGTCACCGTGAAGGTCGCGGGTTCGGGGCGCAGCTCGTACTGCGGCAGCACGCCCGGCCCGCAGGCGGCGCTGCCCAGCCCGTGGTGGGCGTGGTCCAGGTGCAGATGGATGCGGTCCTCCGCCACCAGCTCCGAGCGGTGGCGGGCCGCGTCCAGCGCCGCCGTCGACCAGCGCCGCGCGGTGAAGTCGATGCGCGGCGCCGCCTCGACGCGCAGGCCGTGGCCGTCCGGCCCGGTGAGCGTGAGCCAGTGGGCGTCGGCGCGGTTGCCGTTCTCCTGCGGGTACACGTAAGGCGTCGTCAAGTCGTCCACAGTGGACTCGTAGCGGCCGGTCAGCGCGGCGGTGCGCGAGTCCGGGTACGCCTCGCCCGGGCCGGCCCCGAACCAGGCCACGGCACCGAGGTCCGCGGGCAGCTCGAGGTGCACGCCGAGGCGCGGGAGCGGCACGTCCCAGTCGCCGGCCGGCTCGACCCGCACGGTCAGCTCGACGGCGTCGCCGAGGGTCCGCCAGGTGTACCAGGCCAGCAGCGCCCGATCCGCCGCCGCCGGCGCCACCCGGGTCGCCACCACCAGGGCGTCGGGGCCGAGCTCGAGGCCGAGCAGCCGGTGGGTCATCCGGTGCAGCCCCGCGGCCCGCCAGCGGGCGGCGACCGGATCGTGGCCGAGGCGGTCGTTGTCGATCGGCGCCCGCCAGACGTCGAGCACGGGCCCGCGCAGCGCGAGGCTCCCGAGCCGCGTGAGCGTCCCGTGCACGGGCTCGAACTCGGCCGCCCCGAGCCGGATGACGCCCCCGTCCCGCCGCGGCCCCGCCCCCGCCGGCACACCCGGGACCGGGGCGGCCGCGCGGAGCTGGACCTGCCCACTGCCCAGCACAAGCCCGTCCGGCGCAACGGTGTGCACGGTCAGCCAGGCCTCAGAACCCGACGAGTCGGCCGCCCCGCTCCCCGGCTTATCGGCCATATCATGATTTAGTGCTACGACGACCATCTCCCCCGCCGCCACCACCGGCAGCGGCACCGACCCCTCCGCCCCCGGCCCCCCGTCGACCGTGACCGACCAGCGCAGCTCCGCCCCGGCCAGGCTCCGGAAGACGTACCGGCTGCGCACCGTCACCTCGCCCGCCCCGACGTTGAGGCGGACCGGGGCGTACACGGCCGCCAGCTCGGTGAGCCCCGGCGACGGCGTGCGGTCCGGGAAGACGAGCCCGTCGATGACGAAGTTGCCGTCGTGCAGCGGCTCACCGAAGTCGCCGCCGTAGGCGTAGTCGCCCTCGGGCCGGCGGATGCCGTGGTCGAGCCACTCCCACACGAAGCCGCCCTGGCAGCGCGGATGGCGGTCGAACAGCTCGTCGTACTCGGCGAGCCCGCCCGGCCCGTTGCCCATCGCGTGTGCGTACTCGCACAAGATGAACGGCAGGTGCGGCACCTGGCCCTCGCCGCGCCCGATGGCGTCGACCTCGGCGTGGCCGGCGTACATGCGGCTGTAGACGTCGACGTGCGCGCAGCTGCGGTCGCCCTCGTAGTGCAGCGGCCGGCCCGGGTCGCGCTCGCGGGCCCAGTCCGCCATCCGGCCCAGGTTCGCGCCGACGCCGGCCTCGTTGCCCAGCGACCACATGATGACCGAGGGGTGGTTCTTGTCCCGCTCCACCATCCGCCGCATGCGGTCGACGCACGCCTCGGCGAACCGCGGGTCGTCGCTGGGGTTGCCGCGCCAGCCCACCGGCTCGAAGCCGTGCGTCTCGTAGTCGCACTCGTCGATGACCCAGAAGCCGAGCTCGTCGCACAGGTCGAGCACCGCCGGGTGGGGCGGGTAGTGGCTGGTGCGGATCGCGTTGACGTGGTGGCGCTTCATGAGCTCGAGCTCGGCGCGCACGACGTCGGGCGGCACGACCCGGCCGAGCTCCGGGTGGAACTCATGGCGGTTGACGCCGCGCAGGACGATCCGCCGGCCGTTGACGGTGAGGATGCCGCCGGTGACCGCCACCGTGCGGAAGCCGATGCGCAGGGTCGCCGTCTCGGTGGCGGTGGCGACGACGAGCTCGTACAACCGCGGGGTCTCGGCCGTCCACGGCTCGACCGGGCCGGCGTCGTGCGCGGTCCCGGCCGGCAGGCGGTCGAGCCCGAGCTCGGGGATGCTCACGACCGCGTCCGCCGGCCCCTCGACCCGCAGCCGGCCGCGGCCGTCGGGCTCGTACCCCGCCTGCACGAACACGTCGTCGACGCCGCCGGCCGGCCGCGCGAGCAGGGTGACGTCGCGGAAGATGCCCGGCAGCCACCACATGTCCTGGTCCTCGAGGTAGCTGCCCGCCGACCACTGGTGTACCCGCACGGCCAGGACGTTCGCGCCGCCCGGCCGCAGCGCGGCGGTCACGTCGAACTCGGCGGGCAGGCGGCTGCCCTGGGTGACGCCGAGCTCGACGCCGTTGAGCCACACCCGCCCGCACGAGTCGACGCCGTCGAAGCGCAGCCGCGCCCCGAGCCCCGCGAACCCGGCCGGGACGTCGAAGACGAGGCGGTGGTCGCCGGTCGGGTTGTCGGTCGGCACGTGCGGCGGGTCGACCGGGAACGGGTAGACGACGTTCGTGTACGCCGGGCGGCCGAACCCGTGCATCGGCCAGCTCGACGGCACCGGCAGCTCCGCCCAGCCGGTGTCGTCGAAGTCGGGCGCCCAGAACCCGGCGGCCGCCTCGGCCACGCTGGGCGCGAGCCGGAACCGCCAGGTGCCGTTGAGGCTCAGGCGGGGCGCGTCCGTGCCGAACGCGGCCCGCGGCGCGGTGGTGCCGAGCGGACGGCCGAAGCCGGTCAGGTAATCCACCCGGTCACCGTAGCGCCACGGGCCGTCAGCCGGCCGCCACGATCGACCATTGCTGGTTGGCGGAGCTGCTGTCGCCGTACTGGGCCAGGTCCGAGCCGTTGGTGGTGCGGCCCATGCCGTCCAGGTAGAGGCCGGTGCTCCGGTTCTTGATCCGCACGGTGTTGGCCACGGTGACGACCGTCCACTGCTGGTTGGTCGCGTTGGTGTCGCCGTACTGGCCGGCCGCGCTCCCGTTGGCGGTGCGGCCCATCCCGTCGAGGTACAGGCCGGTGGCGCGGTTCTTGATCCGCACGTAGCTGCCGTCGTTCTCGATGACCCACTGCTGGTTCGTGGCGCTGCCGAGCGCGTACTGGCCCGCGTTCGACCCGTTGGCGGTTCGCCCCATGCCGTCGACGGCCAGGGCGGTGCCGCCGTTGCGGATGGTGACGTACGTGCCGCCGCCGGTGCCGACGCCCCAGGCGTACTGCAGGCGGGCCAGTCCGGAGGCGTTGGCGAGCGTCAGCCGGATGCCGGAGCCGCTGCCGGTCTTCGTGGTCAGGCTGTACCAGTCGCCGTCGCGCAGGCCCGGCCAGTACACGCTGCCGACGCCGAGGCTGCGCAGCTTGCTGCTGACCCCGCGCAGGTAGTCGGCGAAGAACGTGCCGCTGGGCACGCTGTAGTCGATTTTGTCGTAGTTGACGCCGTTCTTGCTGCCCGGGCCCATCGGGCCGCCCCACTCGGTGACGATGGTGCGCGAGGCGTAGGAGCCGATGTAGTTGCCGACGTGGTTGGCCCAGTCGGTCTCGTCCTCGTACGGCGGGCTGACGAAGAACGAGTAGTCGTGCGCGGCCAGCAGCGTGTTGTCGAGCCGGCTGTCGCCGCCGACCGCGGCCAGGTTCTGCGCGTAGCCGGCGCCGTCGAGGATGACGCGGCCGCGGGGCACGGACGGGTACCGGGCCAGCCAGCCGTTGTAGAGGTTGTTCAGGTCGGTCGTGCTGTAGCCGTACGGCTCGTTGATGACCTCGAAGTAGGCGTTGGGGTTGCTGCCGTACTTCGCCACGACGGTGTCCCACATCTGGTTGAAGCCCGCCGTGGTCGCCGGCTTGCCGTTGCTGTACGCCCAGTACGCCAGGATCACGTTGCCCTTGGCGAGCGCGGCGTCGACGGCGCCGGTGTACGTGGCCCAGTACCCGGACACCGTCGGCTCGTTGATCGGCATCCGGACGGTGTTCGCGCCGGTGATGGAGTACAGCTGCCCCACCACCTGGTTGGCGACGGTGCCGGCGGACGCGTACGTGTCCGAGGCGCTCAGGCCGGACACGTACAGCACGCCGTTGACGAAGTTGTCTCGGGCGTCGGCCCAGTTCACACCCTTCAGCTGGCTCGTCGCCGCGCCGGCCGGGGCCGGGACCCCCACGGCGGCGACGGCCACCGTGGCGAGTACCACGCACATCCGCAGCGCGGCGGTCAGGCGATGGCGGCCCGCCACGGTTCGGGACAGATTCACAGCTCTCCTTCCGCTCGGTCGAAACCGACCGATGTCCGAGAGCACATCCGAACCCGGCGCGGAAGGCGGTCGCCACGATCCGTACAGAACCGTTCGCGATCGTTCAGATTCGTTCGCCGCCGTGGCCGATAGATTGCCGGCATGCAGATCAGGCTGCTGGGACCGGTCGACATCGCCGTCGGCGGCGGCATCCGCACCGTCGCCGGGGACCGCCGTACGGCTCTGCTCGCCGTCCTCGCGCTCGCGCACGGTGAGGTCGTCGGCACCGGCCGGCTCATCGAGGCCGTCTGGGGCGCAAGCCCGCCCGCGACCGCGCTCAACACGCTGCAACAGCACGTGTCGTACCTGCGGCGCGCCCTCGCCGGCGGCGGCGCCGTCGCGGCCCGGGCGCCCGGCTACGTGCTGCGCGTCGACGGCGGCGAGGACCCGACGGACGTGGCCGCGGCCGACCGGCTGATCCGGGCCACCGCCGACACCGACGACCCCCGCGAGCGGGTGCGGCTGCTGCGCGCCGCCGTCGCGCTGTGGCGCGGCCGGCCGCTGACGGGCGTCGCCGGGCTCGAGGACGACGCCGAGCGGCTGCACACCGTCTGGCTGCGGGCGCAGGTCGCGCTGGCCGAGGACCGGCTGCTGCTGGGCGAGCACGCGGCCGTGGTGACCGACCTTGAGCGGCTGGCCGGGGACCATCCGTTCGACGAGCGGCTGCACGGGCTGCTCATGCTCGCGCAGTACCGCTGCGGAGACCACCGGGCCGCCCGCGGCACCGCCCGGCGGCTGCGCGAGACCCTCGGCGCCGACCTCGGGCTCGACCCGGGGCCGACGGTGCGTGACCTGGAGGCGGCGATCGAGCGCCGCGACCCCGCGCTCGCCGCCGGCACCGCCCCGGCCGCCGCGCCCCCGCCGGCCCCGGCCCAGCTGCCACTGGCCGTGCGCGGCTTCAGCGGCCGGGCCGGCGAGCTGGCCCGGCTGGACGCGGCCGCGGCGCAGGACGGGCCGGTCGTGTGCGCGATCACCGGGCCGCCGGGCGCGGGCAAGACCAGCCTGGCCGTGTACTGGGCGCAGGGGGTCGCGGACCGGTTCCCGGACGGCCAGCTGTACGTGAACCTGCGCGGCTTCGACCCGCGCGGCGCCGCCACCGACCCGGCCGAGGCGCTGCGCGGGTTCCTCGCCGCCCTCAACGGGCCGGAGACGCTGCCCGAGGAGCCGGACGAGCTCGCCGCCCGGTTCCGCGCCACCGTCGCCGGCCGCCGGCTGCTCGTGGTGCTCGACAACGCCCGCGACGCCCGACCAGGTGCGCCCGCTGCTGCCCGGCTCCGGGCCGTCGGTGACCCTGGTGACCAGCCGCTCCGGCCTCGGCCCGGCGGAGGGCCACCCGACCACGCCGGGGTTGCTCGACGACGACGTGCACCCGACCGCGCCGGGCCTGCTCGACGACGACGTGCACCCGATCACGCTGGGGTTGCTCGACAACGACGCGGCCCGGGAGCTGCTCGCCGGTCGGCTGGGCCGGGACCGGCTGGCGGCCGAGCCGGACGCGGTGGACGAGATCGTCGCCCGCTGCGCCCGGCTGCCGCTCGCCCTGGCGATCGCGGCCGCCCAGGTGGCGACGCGGGCCGGGGTGTCGCTCGCCGACCAGGCGGCCCAGCTGCGCGCGGCCGGGGGCGGGCTCGACGCGCTCGACGGCGGCGACCCGGCCACCGACGTGCGGGCGGTCTTCTCCTGGTCGTACCGCGCGCTGGACCCGGCCGCGGCCCGGCTCTTCCGCCTGCTGGGCCTGCACCCGGGCCCGGACCTGACCGCGCCCGGCGCCGCGAGCCTCGCGGGCGAGCCGCTGGAGCCGGCCCAGGCCGGGCTGCGGGCGCTGCGGCACGCGAACCTGCTCGCCGAGCCCGTGCCCGGGCGCTACGCGCTGCACGACCTGCTGCGCGCGTACGCCACCGGGCTCGCGCAGACCGAGGACCCGCCCGGGGACCGGCGCGCCGCGGTGCACCGGGTGCTCGACCACCACCTGCACACGGCGCACGCCGCGGCGCTGGCCATCGACCCGGGCCGCCGCCCGCTGAACCCGCCGGAGCCGGTGGCGGGGCTGACCGTCCCGCGCCTCGGCGACCCGAGCCGGGCGCTGGCCTGGTTCGAGGCGAACCACCGGGTGCTGACCGCGGCCGTGCAGCTCGCCGCGGACGAGGGCTTCGACGTGCACGCGTGGCAGCTGCCGTGGACGATGACGACGTACCTCGACTGGCGCGGTCACCGCGCCGAGCTCATCGCCGCGCAGACCGCCGCGCTCGGCGTCATGCACCGCATCGGCGAGGTGCCCGGGCGCGCCAACGCCCACCGCGAGATCGGCCGGATCCTGCACCGCCTGGGCCGGCGCGAGGAGGCCGCCGAGCACCTCGCCGAGTCGGTGCGGCTCCACGCGGAGCTGGGCGACGCGATCGGGGAGGCGCGGGCGCGGTACAGCACCGGCATGCTCCTGACCGCGCAGGCGCGCCACAAGGAGGCGACCGAGGAGTTCGGCCGGACCCTGGCCCTCGCGGAGCAGGCCGGGGACCTGCTCTGGCAGGGCCGCACGCTCAACGCGCTGTCCTGGGCCCACGTCGAGAACGGCGACCTCGCCCTCGCGCTCGAGGTCGGCGCGCGCTCCCAGGCGCTGCTGCAGCGCGCGGGCGACCGGCACGGGGAGGCGTTCGCCTGGAACAACAACGCCGACATCCACCACCGCGGCGGCGACTACGCGGAGGCGACCCGCGCCCACCGCCAGGCCATCCGGCTCATGGACGACTTCGGCGACCGCGCCTCCCACGCCCGGATGCTCGTTGAGCTCGGCGAGACCCGCCTGGCCGCGGGCGACCGGGCGGGCACCCGGGAGGCGTGGCGACGGGCCCTGCGGCTGTACGAGGAGCTGGGCGACGCCGGCGCCGAGGCGACCCGGCGGCGCCTCGACGACTTGTGAGGGTGTCGCGGAGGTTCGGTGCACGGGCGCGGATCTCAGCCTCGCCCGGCCTAGCGTCGGGGCGTGCGGACAATCGATGTGCTGGTCGTCGGGGCGGGCCTGGCCGGCCTGCACACGGCGCGGTTGCTGGCTCTCCACGGGCTCGACGTCGTCGTGGTGGACAAGCGGCGCTCGCTCGCGGCCGGGGTCCGCACGACCGGGATCTTCGTACGCCGCACCCTCGACGACTTCGACCTGCCGGAGCACCTGCTCGGGCCCGGGGTCCGGGACGTGGTGCTGTACCCGCCCTCGCGCCGCGACCCGGTCCGGCTCACCAGTGAACGCGACGAGTACCGCGTCGCCGACATGCCGGGCGTCTACGAGCATGCGCGGCGGCAGGCGGAGGCGGCCGGGGCCGAGGTGCGCCTGGGCACCCGGTACGACGGCGCGGCCGGCGGGGTGGTCCGCCTGCACGGGTGGGAGCCGGTGCGGGTCCGCTTCCTCGTGGGCGCGGACGGGGCCCGCTCGCGGGTGGCCCGGGACCTCGGGCTCGACGTCAACCGGCGGCTGCTGGTCGGGGCCGAGCTGGTCCACCCGGTCGCCGCCGGGAGCCGGGTGCCGACGTTCCACTGCGTGCTCGATCCGCGGGTGGCGCCCGGGTACCTCGGCTGGGTCATCGACGACGGCCGGCACGCCCACGTCGGGGTGGCCGGGTACCCGCGCGCGATGCCCAGGGGCGTGCGGCACCTGCTCGACGAGTTCGCCGCCGGCGCGCCGGGGCGGGCGGCCCCGACCGGCCCGGTCGACCGGCGCGGCGGCCTGATCCCGGTCGGCGGGGTGCTGCGGCGGCTGGCGGGCCCGGGCGGCCTGCTGGTCGGGGACGCGGCCGGGGCGGTGTCGCCGCTGACCGCCGGTGGGCTCGATCCCTGCCTGCGCCTGTCGCAGCTGGCCGCGTCGGTCGCCGTGGCCTATCTGCGCAGCGGCGATCCGCGGGAGCTCCGGCGCTACGACGGCGGAATCCTGCGATCCCGGTTCCGCGGGCGGCTGCTGCTGCGCCGGGCCTTCGCCGGGATGCGGTCACCGGCGTTGGTGGAGGCGGCGGTCGGGGCGATGCGCGGCCGGGCCGGACGGGCGGCGGCCGCGCGCGTGCTGTTCGGCGACGGCTCGTTCCCGGACGTCGGGCCGGGTCGCCGCCGGGGCGGCCGCACGGTGACCGCCCCTGGGTGACCCGTTCCACGGTCACGCCGCCACCGGCGTCGGGCGGCGCAGCGCCGCCACGCCCAGGGCCGCCGTCAGCACCGCCAGCGCGGCCAGGAAGCCGCGGTCCAGGGCGCCGTCCGCCTGGCCCAGCAGCCCGAACACCGTGTGCGCCACGAGCGCCCCCGTCACCGCCGCGATCAGGTGCTCCCGCGACCAGGAGGCGCCGGCGCTCCACCGGCGCATGCGGTACACCAGCAGGACCACCACCGCCGTCGCGGCCGCCATCGGCAGCAGGGCCCACGAGCCGTGGGTGAACAGCGGCTGCCGCGCGCCGCCGAAGGGCCAGGCCAGCCCGAAGAACAGCAGGGCGGCGGCGCCGGTGGTCAGGGCCAGCGGCCGAGGGCTCGGTGCGCGCTGCGGAAGAGCCGGTTTCGGGTGTACCCGCAGAGCCACCACGGCCACCCCCAGCGCGACGGCCGCGAAGCCGAGCACCGCGCCCAGCGGCATCGTGTAGCCGGGGTCCTCCGCCGGCGGCACCGCCAGGCGCACGATCGCGGCCCCGGCCAGCGCGACGACGCCGGTCGCGACGAGGCCGCCGCGGCGCAGGTAGGGGCGGGTGCCGTGGGCCGGGAAGCAGAGCTCGACGAGCACGACCGGGATCGTGAGGCTGAACACCGCGTGGTACACCAGGTTCAGCAGCGTGTAGTCGGTGTTCAGGCCGAACAGCCGCGGCGCCCAGTCCGCCGCGTGGTAGAGGTGCGGGCTGGTCAGGCTCTGCAGCACCAGGCCCTCCTCGACGATCCCGTAGGCGACGCCCATCAGCAGCAGGTTCGCGTAGCCGCCGCCGGTGCGCCGCACGATCTCGCGGAGGAAGAGCGCACCCCCGCCGTACATCGGCGCGAACACGAGCAGGACCCACGCCGTGCGCAGCGGGATCGTGCCCAGGCTGAGCTCGGCGACGAGCGGCGCGGCGAGCACGAGCAGCCACGCGGCCCGGCGGTTGCGGGGGCGCTCGTCCGGCCCGGCCGGGAACGCCGAGCGCATCACGGGACGGTTCACGGCGACGATCAGCAGAGCCAGGAGCGCCAGTTGTACCCCCTGCAGGCCGCGCAGCCACGCCGGGTACTCGGCGGTCAGGAACAGGTACGCCACCGCGATGAAGCCCACCGCGGAGACGATCCGCACCCGGCGGTAGGCCCCGGCGGCCCCGGCGCGGAGCCGGCGGATCACCCAGATGTAGAGCACCGCGACCGCCAGGAGCGGGATCGGCCGCGTCCACAGGGTGCGTTCGAGGGCGGCGGGGTCGGCGCCGGGGTGCCGGGCGTGCTGGTGGGCCAGCACGTCGTGGCGGAAGACGAGCGTGAGCACGGCGAAGGAGACGCTCACCGTCAGGGCGGCGATGAGCAGGCCCACGACGAGGCGGATCGCGTTGCGCTGCTGCGGGTTCATGCCGTCGACGTTATGGATTTCGGCGGTGCGGCACCTCGGCCCGGGGACCGGTCTATTTCCTCATTCTTCAGGCTGAGGGGCGCGGCTTGACCAGCCCGAGGTCGTACGCGAGCACGACCGCCTGCACCCGGTCGCGGACCCCCAGCTTGCGCAGGATCGCCGACACGTGCGTCTTCACCGTCGCCTCGGTCACCACCAGCTGCGCCGCGATCTCCGCGTTGGCCGCGCCCCGCGCCAGCCGCCCCAGCACCTCCCGCTCCCGCTCGGTGAGCTGCGCGAGCGCCCCGACCGGGGCCGGCGGGGTGGTGTCGGTGGCCACGAACCGGTCCAGCAGCCGCCGCGTCGCCGTCGGGGCCAGCAGCGCCTCCCCGCGGGCCACGACCCGGATCGCCTCCACCAGCTCGGCCGGCCGGACGTCCTTGAGCAGGAACCCGCTCGCCCCGGCCCGCAGCGCCGCGTAGAGCGTCTCGTCCAGGTCGTACGTCGTCAGGATGATGACCCGCGGCGCCGGCCCGGCCGCGGTCAGCCGCTGGGTCGCCGTGACCCCGTCGGTGCCCGGCATCCGCACGTCCATGAGGACCACGTCCGGCGCCGTCTCGGCGGCGAGCCGCACCGCCTCCGCGCCGTCGCCGGCCTCCCCCACGACCTCGAGGTCGTCGCGCGCCTCGATGATCATCCGGAACCCGGACCGGACCAGCGCCTGGTCGTCCGCGATGAGCACCCTGATCGTCACGCCGGTCCTCCCGTTGCTTCCCCGATCGGCAGCCGCGCCTCCACCCGGAACCCGCCGCCCGGGTGCGGCCCCGCCGTGAACACCCCGCCCAGCAGCCGGGCCCGTTCCCGCATGCCCGCGAGGCCCTGCCCGCTGCCCTTGTTCGCCCACGGCGACGCTCCGCCGCGGCCGTCGTCCTGCACGTGTACCACCAGAGCTCCGTCGTCGATCCGGACGTGCACGGTCGCCTTGGACCCCTGCGCGTGGCGCAGCGCGTTCGTGAGGGCCTCCTGCACGATGCGGTACGCCCCCAGCTGCACCGCCATCGGCACCGCGCCCTCGCCTTCCCGCACCACCTCGACCGCGAGCCCGGCCCCGCGCACCGACTCGGCGAGCCGCTCGAGGTCGTCCAGCGACGGCTGCGGCCCGCTCTCGTCGCCGTCGGACTCCCGCACGGTACGCAGGAACCAGCGCAGCTCCGCCAGCGCCTGCCGCCCGGTCTCCTCGGTGCGCCGCAGCGCCTCGCGCGCCTTCGCCGGGTTCACGTCGAACACGTCGTCGGCCGCGGCCGCCTGCACCACCATCACCGACACCGTGTGCGACAGCACGTCGTGCAGCTCCCGCGCGATGCGCGCCCGCTCCTCCAGCGCCGCCTGCCGCCGCTCCGCCGCCCGCCGCGCCCCGCGGGCCCGGGCCTGGGCGCCCCAGCTCCACGCGAGCAGGCACGCCCCGAGCCACAGCCCCGCCGGCAGCCACCGCTGCTGCGCCGCCGCCGGCCCGCACACCGCCACCACCGCGAGCCCGAGCATCCAGAGCGAGTCGGAGGCGGGACGCAGCCAGGCGTAGGTGCACAGCACCACGAACGCGAACCCCGGCCCGAACGCCGGGAACAGCACCTGGAAGCCGGCGCCGGCCGCCAGCACGACGGCCGTCCCGGCCCGCGGCCGCACATCCACGAACCACAGCGCGAGCGCCTGGGCCACCACGAGCACCGCGGCCACGGCCCGCGCGCCGGCCACGCCGAGCACCGCCGGCTCGAACCACAGCACCGGCACCGACACGGCGAGCGAGGCGACCACGAGCAGACGCCGCCACCGCGGCGCCAGCCGAGCCGTGTACCCGTCGCCCATGCGTCCGAACCTAACGCATTTAATGCGTTGCCCGGGCTCGAGCGCGGCGCGTACCGTCGTTCAGGTAAGCGAACGGGGCACACACACCGAGAGGCCGCAGCGATGACGACGTGGACCGGGACCGAAGCCGGGCAGCAGCAGCTGCTGGGCACCGGGCTGTTCACGCTCGCCGAGCGGCCGGGACGGTGGCGAGGGTAAGCGCTCTTTCGGGAGCCTCCCTCAGCCGCCCGCCCCGCACCCGGGGCCGGGCGGTTTTGCTTATGCGGTTCTGCTTATGCGCTTTTGCTTAGGGGCGTAGCTCAACTGGTTGAGCACCGGTCTCCAAAACCGACGGCTGCAGGTTCGAATCCTGTCGCCCCTGCGTCACGTGCGTTCGTTGACAACTCCACAGCGGATGGATCATTTTTGGCGGGTTCGGCCAGCGGTCAGGCCGCCGCGTTCTCAGCGCGGAAACAGGGGTTCGACTCCCCTACTCGCTACCAGGCCATCGGGGTGTACACGGCGACATGCTTGGCTTCCACCCAAGAGTAACGGGTTCGATTCCCGTCGATGGCTCTCAGACCTTCCCTCATCGTCCAGCCGGCAGGACACAGCACTCTGGATGCTGGAAGCGTGGTTCGAATCCATGTGAGGGAGCGCGATGCCAGCGCAGCATGAACGGTGGTGCACCGGATTCGTAACCCGGAGGAGGGAGTTCGATTCTCCCCGTTGGCTTAGGCCCAGGTAGCCCAACTGGAAGAGGCCGCCGGCTCAGACCCGGCGCGTTGGGGGTTCGAGTCCCTCTCTGGGTACCGCAATCCATCCACTGTGGAGTTGTCGCCGAAAGTGCTAGCCGGCGTCAGGAGTCCGCCGACGGCGGGATCGGGATGCCCGTGATCGTCTCGACGTCCGCGGTCAGGCTGGGCAGCGACTGGTGGGGGCGCGGCTGGTTGGGCAGCGGTGCCCCCGCCTCGGCGCGCACCTGCAGGACCTTCAGCGGGTCCTCCTTGACCGTCTGCAGGATGCGGCGCAGGTTCTCGTCGCGGATCTCCTGTAGGTCGATGTTCTGGATGAGGTTGTTCTCCATCATGCTCTCCAGGAGCTTAAACAGCCCGTCCCGGTCGGCCTCGTTGCTCTTGGCGACCATCTCCAGCGCGGTCCGGGTGTCGGCGGGGTTCTTCGCCATGTGCAGCATGAGCAGGCCGTGGTCGCCGTGGATGGCGTTGCGCACGGCCTCCATGCGGGCCGTCTCCAGCTCGTGCTGGTACGTCAGGCGCAGCTGCTCGAGGCGGTGCGACGTCTGCTCGTACTGGTAGTCGTGCTCGACCGCGCGGCGGCGGCGCATCGCCTCCTGGGTCTGCTGGTCCAGGGACAGGAAGGCGGCGAACCGGTACACGGTGATGCCCTCGCTGAGCTCGAGGGGCTCCTGGCCGAGCGAGTCGTTGATCTCGTCGTTGGCGTCCGCGCACTCCTCCGGCGTGTAGCGGCGGCTGATGCGCCGCATGCGCTCCATGAGCCGCCAGCCGGCCACCATGAAGCCGTCCTGGACGCGGCGGCGGACGACCTCGGCCGGGTCGTGCACCCGGAAGCCGAACTGCAGCCGGGCGTAGAACCGGAAGATGTCCTCCTTGCTGGGCAGCTCGTCGCTGATGTGGAACTCGTCCTCGCGGTCCGCGGTGCCGACGTCGTAGCGGTAGCGGTAGCCGCGCATCGTGTTCTCGAACGGGTACAACGGACGCCCCAATGCGACGAGGTCGCCGTTGGGGCGGGCGTAGACGGCGGTCACGGCCGCGCGCAGGGGCTTGGCGCCCTGCCCGGGGCCGAGCCGGGTGAGCGGCTCCTCGTGCAGGATGACGCGGCCGTTGCGGCCGGAGAAGGGCGACGCCGTCCCCGGGGCCGGGGCGGGCGGCATCGGAACGTTCTGCCGGGGCACGATCGGCCCGTTCGGGATCTGCTGGTTCATGACGCCTCACTTCGTTTCGGACAACGCCTGGATGACACTCGCCGCCACGCGCGGCGTCGGTTCGGGGTTGCGGCCCGTGGTCCAGTCATGGGCCAGCTGGAGCAGGATCTTGCGGGTGCGGGCGTCCCGGGCGATCGCGCCGGCGAGGCGGCCCATCGCCTCGCAGGAGCGCCGGTCCGGTTCGACGGTCACGGCCCAGCTGCTCAGGGCCCACTGGGCGTCCTGGAAGATGGGGCCGTTGAGGGTGGCGTGCCACAGCCCCGCGATCGTCGGCCACAGCTCGGGGCGGGTCTCGGCGAAGTACAGCAGCAGCGGCCAGCGCAGCGTGTCGTCGTCCTCGCCGACGGCGTCGGCCCTGCGGGTCACGTCGAGCGCGATGCGCAGGAAGGCGATGTGGCCGTTGGTGATCCGTTCCGGGTACCGCCGGTCGCCGAGCCACCGCACGATGACCGTCAGCACCGCCGCGGCCAGCTTGTCGTTCCAGTCGATGAGCTCGGCGAGGCTGAGCCCGATCGCGTTGGCCACGTCGTTGTCCGGGGAGTCGGCGAGGTACTCCAGCCCGGCGAGCGCCTGGTGCGGGGCGGACGGGCCGAGCCCGGAGCCGTAGACGCGGGCGGCGGTGGCGCGCAGCTCGGCGGCGTCGTCGTCCTCGTCGTCGGGCGTGCTCCAGGCCCGCACGACCCGGCGGACCTGCTCGGTCAGGCCGCCGACGCTGGCGGGCACGCCGAGGGCGATGGCCGCGGCCTCGCGCTGGCCCTTCGCGCCGCTGCGGGCCCACGGTTCGATGACCGCGTTGAGCAGGTACTCGAACGCGCGGGTCGCGAGCAGGCCGACCGCGGTGGCGACCCAGGTGCGGACCTGCTCCGACGGGTCGCCGCCCAGCTCCCGGAACCAGTCGACCAAAGCCGGGCGCACGTCGTCGTACTCGTCCCAGACGCGGTTGATGACGGCCGGGCCGTACTCGGCGTCGTCGTAGGACATCACCTGCGCCGGGGTGTCGCCGTACCGCGACGGCAGCGTGGTGTGGGTGATCCGGGCCCGCAGGCGGCGCAGCCGGACCGCGCGGGTCTCGCGGAACGGATCGGGGCGCGGCGCGAGCGGGTTCACCAGGCGGATGCCCGTGTCGGTGGTGCGCATGGCGGCCGGGTCGTCGAGGCGCGACCGCAGCCGCGCGGCCGCGTAGTTGACGATCTCGAAGGGCAGGCCGTTGAAGAGCGCGAGCGCGACCGCGGTACAGCGCAGCGGCAGGTCGTCGAGGCGGTCGAACCACGCGTCGAAGTGCTCGGCCGCCCGCTGCCGCATCGCGTCGAGCACCCACGCGACGTCGACCGCGCCGCCGCCGGTGCCGTGCGCCTCGGCCAGCAGCCGGGCCAGGTCGGCGACGTCGCGGCAGCTGGGCTCGCCCTGCAGGAACTCCCGTACCGCCGCGGCCACCTCGGCGCGGCGCAGCAGCTCCTCGGCGGCGACGGCGCTGCGCAGGCGCCAGCGCAGGTGCGCGGTGAGCACGTCGGCGGCGGCCGGGGACGCGCCGAGGGTCCGCACGTAGCCGCGCAGGCCCTGGTCGGTGAGCGTCGCCCCGGCCGGCACGATGATCACCAGCCGGGAGCCCAGCGGCCGCAGCCGGGCCTCCAGGCCGTCCACGTCGAGACAGGTCAGCGAGCGCACGGCCGCGTCGGACAGGCCGGAGAGCAGGTAGCCGGCGGCCGCCTCGAGCGACTCGACGGCGAGGTCGGCCAGCGGGCGGCGGGGGTCGAGCCGGTACATCGGCCCGGCCCCGAGGTCCAGCAGCAGCCGCAGCGCCGCGGTGTCGGCGCCCTCGCGCGGGGTGGCCCGCAGCAGCACCACGTGCACGCCGCCGACCAGCCGGCTGAGCTCGGCGAAGCCCGCGGGCGGCACGAAGGCCGCGCGCACCGCGTCGGCGCTGTCGGGCCCCAGCCGCCGCAGCAGCTCCGGGGCCTTGGCCTCGGAGCCGTGGTAATGGACGGTGACGTCGCGGCCGGCGACGGTGCCGCGGTTGAACGCGTACGCGCCCATGGTCGCCTGCGCGGCGCGCAGCAGCTCGTTGGTGGTGCTGACGGCACCCAGGTTCAGCACGCCGCTGCCGACCCCGCGGGACGGGGCGTCGCCGTCGGCGGTGCCGGTGCCGGCGGCACCCACGGTGGGCGGCGGCGCCTCGTCGGCCATCAGTCGGTCCCGATGCGCAGGTCGCGGCCGATGGTGACGTCACGGCCGGCGATGATGCCGCGGTTGCCGGCGTGGTCACCGGGCGGCGGTGCGGGCGCGGCCGATCCGGGCAGGCCGTCGGGGCGCGCGTAGCCGGGCACGTGAACCCACGCCGGGGTGTCGAGCTCCTTCTCGCTGACCCGCACCTCGTGGAACGAGTCGGGGTCGAGCCCGAGGTGGCCCTGGCGGACGATCGAGCGGTACATCTCGTCGGAGACGATGAGCGCCGTCTGCGCCCGCCGGCTCGCCGCGAGCGCCGCTTTGAGCGCGGGCGCGTTGAGCAGCCGGGCCGTCGCGTTGACCATGGTGCCGATCCAGCCGGCGCCGTCGATCGCGGCGTACCCGGCGTTGACGGCGACCCGCATCCGCACGGCCGCCTCGGCGCCGGCGAGCGCGTTGTGCCGGCGCAGCAGGCCGTCGAGGCGGGCGACGAACGGGTCGATGAGCCCGGTCACCGGCACGTACGCGGGGGCCAGCACCAGCAGGCTGTCGCCCTGGTCCTGCCGCTCGCACTCGTCCCACGGGATGCCCGCCCCGTGCGCGGCCTGCCGGATGGTGTCGTGCATCGCCCGGCGTACCGCCGCCTGCCCGGCTTCCGTGCGGCTCGCGTAGGCCTCGACGTCGACCGCGAGCAGTGAACTGTGGCGTGGCACGGGAGCCATCGCGCCTCCATGGGCCCGTTCGGCAGTGACGATTTCCGAACGGGACGTTATCGGGGCGCTACGCGGAGTGTCATCGGCAAACGGACCGCCGCCGTCGCATGAACGGGGCGGCGGCCGCGTGTTTCGGGGATGCCGTTCCGGAATGTCAGCTGCCGGTGATGTGCTCCGGCTCGATGGTGAGCAGGAGGCGGACCTGGTCGCGGCCGCCGAACCACGGGTACGGGCCGCCGAGGTAGCGCTGGGCCAGGACGTCGATGTGCTCGGCCGCGCCCTCCTCGGTCACGGCCACGACGCGGCCGCGGACCTGGAAGTAGCGGCGGGGCTCGGCCGGGTCACCGATGGCCACGGCGACGCGCGCGTCGCGCTCGATGTTGCGCACCTTCTGGTGGCCGCGCACCGTGTTGATCAGGACGTGCTTGCCGTCGGTGTCGGCCCAGGTCTGAGTGATCTGGGGCGAGCCGTCGGGCATGAGGGTGGTCAGGTAGCACAGACTGTTGCGCTCGAGCAGCTCGCGCAGGCCATCGGGAAGATCCACGGCGCCCACGGTACCCCCGGAGGCCGGTCAGGTGCGCAGCACGCGCAGCAGGGCCAGGGCGTAGGCGTCGCCGGGCGTGGCCCCGAACGAGTCGGCGTGACCGTCCACGGCCACGCGCCAGCCGTCGCCGGAGCGCTCGAGGGTGCCGAAGCCGGGGCCGAGCCGTTCGCGCAGCTGGTGCTCGTGCGGCAGCCAGATGGCCTCGTCGCGCTCGATGTCGTCGAGGGCCCACTCGGTGGTGCCGTTGAAGCCGATGACCGTCTCGCCGCCGGGGAGGTCGTGCACCTGGATGATCATGTCGCTGAGCACGAAGGCCTGGTCGTCGAGGTCGCGGTCCGGGATGGCGAAGCGGTCGCCCGGGGCCGGCCGCCACTGCAGGCCCGCCGCGCGCAGCTCGACGGCCAGTTCGATACTGATCACCGTTCCATGGTGCCCGATCACGTAGGGTTCGCGGCTGCGCCTCGACGGCGAGGTGCGGCGCACGCCCACCGTGACGCAACCGGGTATCGACGGCCCTGCCATGATGGCGCGCATGGCGGTGATCACGATTGCCTTCGCGCCCGGGGACGCGGCGCACCTCGATGCGGTACGGACCTGTGGGTGCTGGTCCGCGCGGCCGGCTTCGACGCGCGGCTCGAGGCCCGTGACGGCCTCGCCACCGACGGTGTCGTGTTCGAGGCCGGGTCGCGGCACCGGACGGTGACGAAGCTCGGCGACGACGACCTCGCGTGGCTGCGCGAGCACGACGCGGCCCGCACGACGCGCCACGACCTGCGCCTGGCCGTGGCCGTGGACGGCGGCCGGGTCCGGTGCACCGCCACCCTCGCCGGGGAGGTGCTCGGCGAGCGCGACGAGCCGCTGCCGTTCGGCCGCGACGAGGTGTGGGAGCTGCTCGACCGGCCCGACGCCGAGGCGCGGCTGGCGCGGCTCGGGCAGCGGCTGAGCGGCGCGCTGTTCGACGCCGACGCGCTGGACTACGTGACCGTCCTGCTCACCGCGGGCGTGGACGGCACCGTGCTCGACGTCGTCGTCGAGGGCGACGGGCCCGCGCACGAGCTGCCGTTCGAGCTGCTGCGCCTCACCGACCAGCGGGTGCTCGTCGGCGTCGGCGGGGTGCGGCTGACGCGGATGGTCACCGGCGTGCGGGTACCGTCGCATCCGGCGTCGCCCGGGCCGCTGAAGATCCTCGTGGCGGTCGGGGCGCCCGAGCGGACCGCGAACCCGCCGCTGGACGTCGAGGCCGAGATGCAGGCGATCGTCTCCGTCGCCGGCGGGGTCGGGCGGGCCGAGCTCACCATCCTCGAGGTGGCCGGGGTGGCCGAGATCGCCGCGGCGCTGCGCGGCGACGCCTACCACGTGCTGCACCTGTCCGCGCACGGCTCGCCCTACGGCGTGGAGCTCGAGGACCGTGACGGCAACGCGGTCGAGGTGAGCGCCGAGGACCTCGTGCGCGCGCTGCGCCGCGGCGGGCGGGCGCTGCCCCTCATCGTGCTGTCCAGCTGCGGCGGGGCCGCCGACGCCGACGCCGGGCTGGCGGTCACGCTGCTGCGCCACGGCGCCGACCGGGTGCTGGCGATGCAGACCTCGATCACCGACTGGTACGCGACGCGGCTGCTGACCGGCGTGTACCGCGCGCTCGCCGAGGACAACGCGACAGTCGCCGCGGCCGTCGCCCGGGCGCGGGCCGAGCTGTTCGACACGGCGGCCGGGCGGCGGCCCGAGTACGCGGTGCCGGCCCTGTTCGCCGCGTCCGACGGGCCGCTGTGGGACGGCGGGGCTCCCGCGGTACACCTGGCGAATCCCACCGATCTGCCGACCGGCGCGGGCGTGCGCGAGCTGCTGCTGGGCGACCTGGTCGGGCGGCGCGGGCTGCTGCGCACGGTGACGCGGACGCTGCGCGACGACGTCGCCGGCGCGCCGCTGGCCAACGGGGTCGTGCTCACCGGCCCGGCCGGGATCGGCAAGACGGCGCTGGCGGGCCGGGTCGTGACCCGGCTGCGCGACGACGCCGACCCGTGGGCGATCGTCGTGCACGCGGGCGTCTGGAACCCGCCGCAGCTCTTCGCGGACCTGGCCGCGGCGGGTGTCGCGGCGGCCGGCCCGGACGAGCTGGCCGATGCGCTGCGCGAGCGGCGGATCCTGCTCGTTTTCGACGACTTCGAGCAGAACCTGACCGTCGGCGGTGACGCCTTCGCCGACCCGGGCTTCGCGGAGGTGTTCGCGACGCTCACCGGCGCCGCCGAGCGCGGCAAGATCCTGGTGACGAGCCGGTATCCGCTGCCGGGCGCGGCCGCACTGTCGCGTGTGGACGTCGGGCCGCTGAGCGACGCCGAACTGGCCCGGCTCCTGCTGCGCCTGCCCGGCGTGCGCGCACTGTCCACGGAGGACATGCAGCTGATCGTGGCGACCGTCGGCGGGCACCCGCGGCTCGTCGAGTTCGTCGACGCGCTGCTGCACGGCGGCGCGCGCCTGCCCGAGGTGACCGAGCGGCTGCGCACGCTCACGCGGCTCGAGCACCTGCAGCGCGCCGCCGCGCCGGACGCCGCCCGCCAGGCGGTCGCCCTCGGCGCCCAGGACGTACTGCTGACCGAGCTGCTCGACCTCGTCCCGGCCGACGCCCGCGAGACGCTGCTGCAGCTGGCCGTGTCCCGGATCCCGGTGGGCGCCGAGGACCTCGCCTTCGCCGTGCTCGGCCGCGAACCGTCCACGGAGGACACCGCGGCCGTCGCCGCGCATCTGGACCGGCTCCGCGACCTGACCCTCGCCGGCCTCGCCGACGGCGGCGCAGTGGTCGAGCCCTGGCTGCGCGAGGCGCTCACGAAGGCGCAAGGCGACCGTTTGCCCGAACGCCACCGGCGCGCCGCGGCCGCGTGCCGGCGCATCCTCGACGCGGGCCGGGCCGCCTTCGCGACCGTGACCGAGGGGGTGTACCACCTCGACGGCGACGAGCTCGCCGACTTCGCCGCGCTCGTGCTGCCGAAGCTCTCGGGCGAGGTGGCGGTCGCGGCGTTCCTCGGCGACGTGACGCAGAAGCTGCCGGCCGGGCACCCGGCGTACCTGTCGCTGCTCACCCGCGAGCGCGACGCCCTGGAGGCCACGGGCAGCACCGCCGCCGCCGCGCAGAAGGGCGCGGAGGCGGTCGCCGTCACCGGCCGCGCCGCCGCCGCCGCCGACACCGGCGCGCAGATCGCGCTCAGCTCCGCCCTCGACAGCCAGGGCCGGCTGCTGCACCGTCTCGGCCGCCTCGCCGACGCCCGCCGCCACTACGAGCGGGCGCTGGCGATCGACGTCCGGCTCGCCGAGGCCGACCCCGCCGACGTCCAGCTGCGGCGCAACGTCGGCACGAGCTACCTGAAGATGGTGCGGCTGGCCCTGGACGACTCCGACCCGGACCGGGCCCGCACGATGGGGGACGAGGCCCTGCGGATCCGCCGCGAGCTGGTCGCGGCCGACCCGGACAATCCCGGGCTGCGCTGGGATCTGGCGGTCGGCCTCGGCAGCGTCGCCGCCGGCGGCCGGGCCCCGCTGGAGGAGGCGCTGGGCATCTGGCGCAAGCTCGACGCCGACGACCCCGGCAACGGCCCCCTGCTCTGCCACCTCTTCGACTGCCTCGACGCCCTGGCGGGCCTGGACCCCGGCAACGCCCGCGACCTCACCATGGAGGCCGCGGCGATCGCGGGCCGGCTCACCGACGCGGACTCCGGCAACGCCGGCTTCCAGCGCCGGCTGCTGCAGTCGTACTGGCGCCTCGGCGACATGGACCTGCACGCCGGCGACGTCGCCTGCGCCGCGGGCCACTTCACGGGCGCGGTCGCCCTCGCCCAGCGGCTCGCCGGCGACGACCCGGACAGCGTCGACGCCCAGCGCGACCTGGCCACCGCCCACCGCCGGCAGGCCGACTACGCCGTCGCGGCCGAGCACCCCGAGGAGGTCCGCGGCCACCTCGAGGGCGCCACGGAGGCCGCCGAGGCGCTCGTGCACCGCTTCCCGCGCACCGGCGCCCTGCACCGGGACCTGGCCGAGGCCCGCGAGCGCCTCGGCGACTGGCTGCGCGACACCGGCGACCCGGTCCAGGCCCGCGCCCTCTACCGGCTGGCCCTGGCGAGCCGGCGCCGCCGCGCGGTCCTGGACCCCGAGGACACCGGGTCGCGCCTCGCCCAGGCCGAGGTCCACGCCCGCATCGCCGCCCTCGACGAGGCGGCCGGGCACCGGGGCCGCGCCCGCCGGCAGTGGCAGGAGGCCCTCGAGCTCGCGAAGATCCTGAAGGCGGAACCGCAGATGTCGTACTTCGAGCAGCGCCTGACCGCCGTGTCCTGACCTCGGTGTCACATTCCGGGCCGCGGCGGTGCTTGGAAGATGTGAAGCAGGAACTGCTGCCGGCCGAGCGGAGGGGCGCCGAACCCGTGTCGAGTCCGCCGAGGCGAGGACCGGCCGTGCGGGCCGACCTCGAAGAGGTCTTCCGCACCGCGTACCCGCGGGTCGTCGCCGTCGCCGCCCGCGTCCTGGGCTCACGCGACCAGGCCGAGGACGTGGCGCAGGAGGCGTTCCTGGCCTTCGGCCGCTCGGCGGTGCCGGCCGGCGAGGCGCTCGGCTGGCTCTGCGTCGCCGCCGCGCACACCGCCCTGAACCATCTGCGCACCGGCCGGCGCCGCGCCTCCCGCGAGGAGGCCGCCGGCGCCGCCGACCCGGTGGCGCCGGACGTGGCCGACGACGTCGTGGCCCGCGACGAGCGCCGCCGGGTGCGGGCGGCCCTGGCCCTGCTGCCCCGTGTGCCGGGCCGGGCTCGCCGCGGCCGGCGAGGACGCCGGCCTGATCGAGACGCTGCTGCGCCAGGAGCCGGAGGTCGACGTCGACGCGGGCTGGCGGCGGCTGTCGGTGAACCTCGACACGCCCGAGGGCCGCAGCGCCACCGTGGCCCGGCCCGGCCGGTGGCGGACCGGCTGGCGCAGCCCGGTGATCGCCGCGGCCGCCGCCGTCGCACTGCTGACCGGGGCCACCGCCGCGGCCGCCACGGACTGGCTGCCCATCTTCCGCACCGAGCGGGTCGCCCCGGTGACGGTCTCGCCGGCCGACCTGGTGAAGCTGCCGGACCTGTCGGCGTACGGCGACGTCGCCTTCACCGAGCGCGCCGACGTGCGCGAGGTCCCCGACGCCGACGCGGCCCGGGCCGCCTCCGGGCTCGGGGTGCCCCGGCTGGCCGGCCCGCCCCGCGGGGTGAGCGGCGCCCCCACGTACCACGTCGGCAACCGCGCCAGCGCCGTGTTCACCTTCTCCGCCGCCAAGGCCGCCCGCACCGCCCAGGCCCTCGGCCGGCCGCTGCCCCCGCCGCCCCCGGGCCTGGACGGCAGCCACTTCCGGTTCACCGCCGGGCCCGGCGTGGCCGTCGTGTGGCCGTCGGCGTCGGGGGCGCCGGCGCTGATGGCCGGCCGCGTGCACGCCCCGACCGTGGACTCCTCCGGCATCGCGTTCGCCACCGCCCGCGACTACATGCTGTCGCTGCCCGGCCTGCCCGAGTCGGTCGCGGCCCAGCTGCGCACGTTCGCCGCCGACGGCACCACGCTGCCGCTCATCGTGAAGTCCGGCCAGGAGACCAACGCGACCGCGGACGTCAACGGCGCCCCGGCGATCGTGCTCAGCCTGCGCGACAGCACGATGTCGGCCGTGTTCTGGGTCAGCGACGGGGTCGTGACCGCCGTGGCCGGGACGATGAGCGCCGACGAGGTGCTGGCGGCGGCCCGGGGGCTGCGGTGGAACCCGTGAGCGAACCGTCGGCCGCGGTGTGGTGCTCGGGGCTGCGCAAACGGTACCGCAAGCGCACCGCCGTCGACGGTGTCTCGTTCTCCGTGGCGCGCGGCGAGGTCCTGGGCCTGCTCGGGCCCAACGGCGCCGGGAAGTCCACCGCGATCAAGATCCTGCTCGGGCTGGTCCGCGCCGACGCCGGCGAGGTGCTGCTGCTCGGGCGCCCCGCGGCGGACCCGATGTCCCGGGCGCGGGTCGGCTATCTGCCGGAGCTGTTCCGGTACCAACCCTGGCTCACCGCCCTTGAAGTGCTCAACCTGCACGTCCGGCTCGCGGGGACCCGCGTCCCGGAGCCGGACCGGCGCGAGTGCCTGGGCCTGGTCGGGCTCGCGGACCGCGCCGGCGACCGGGTCGGCGGCTTCTCCAAGGGCATGCAGCAGCGCCTCGGCCTCGCCGTCGCGCTCGTGGCCCGGCCCGAGCTGGTCGTCCTCGACGAGCCGACGAGCGCGCTGGACCCGATCGGCCGCGCCGACGTGCGCGACCTGCTGCTGTCGCTGCGGGACCTCGGCGTCGCGGTACTGCTCAACTCGCACCTGATCGGCGAGGTGGAGCGCGTCTGCGACCGGGTCGTGATCCTCGACCACGGCCGGGTCGCCGCCGCCGGCACCCTGGCCGAGCTGCTCGGCCGTCGCGAACTGCGCCTGCGCCTCGGCGACGTCGGGGCCGGCGCGGAGGCCCGGCTGGCCGCGGCCGGCCCGCTGGCCAAGGACGGCGACACGTACACCGTGACCCTCCCCGCCGAACCGGACGAGTCAACGGTGCCGGCCCTCATCGCCGACCTGGTCGGCCTCGGCGTACGCGTGCACGCCGTCGAGCCCGGCCGGATCACGCTCGAGGAGCGCCTGCTGGACATCCTGCGCACCGGCAAGGGGGACCAGCCGTGAACACCGTGCTGACGATCGCCGCCCTCACCCTGCACGAGGCGGCCCGGCGCAAGGTGCTGCGCTCGCTCGCCGTGCTCACTGTCATCCTGCTCGGCCTGAGCGCGTGGGGCTTCGACCGCCTCGACGCCGAGTTCGGCGACCTGACCACCGGCGAGTCCCGCATCGCCGCGTCGGTGGTGCTCAACCTCGTCATGTTCGGGCTGTCGCTCATCGCCGCACTCGGCACCGCGTTCCTGGCCGGCCCGACCCTGGCCGGCGACGTCGAGTCCGGCATCGCCCAGGCCATCCTCGCCCGCCCGGTCCGCCGCCCCGCCGTCCTGCTCGGCAAGTGGCTCGGCCTGGTCGTCTTCGGCGGCAGCTTCGTCAGCCTGGCCGGCCTCGCCCAGCTCGTCATCGTGCGGGCCACCGTCGGGTACTGGCCGCCGCACCCCGTCGCCGGGCTCGCCCTGCTCGCGGGCCAGACGACGGTCCTGCTCACCCTCGGCCTGCTGCTGTCGGCCGTCATCTCCCCGATGGCCTCCGGCGTCGTGGCCGTCGGACTGTTCGGCGCGACCTGGGTCGCCGGCGTCGTCGGCGCGATCGGCGCGGCCCTGGGCAACACCGGCGTGGCCCGCGTCGGCGCCGTGTCCCGCGTGCTGCTGCCGACCGACGGGCTCTGGCGGGGCGCGATGAACGCCCTGGAGAGCCCGGGCCTGACCAGCTTCGAACCGTCGATGGCGGGCCACCCGTTCCTCAGCGACGCCCCGGCCACGGGCGGGTACGTGGCGTGGTCGGCGCTGTGGGTGGCGGTCATCCTGGGCCTGGCGGCCACGGCCTTCTCGCGGCGCGACCTGTGACGCCGCGGTTTGGCGGCGGGCATTAGCCTCGGTGGGATGCGGGTCCTGGTGGTCGGCGGCGGCGTGGGCGGGCTGGGTCTGGCCCAGGGCCTGCGCCGCCGCGGCGCCGACGTGACCGTCTTCGAGCGGGACGCCGGCCCGCGGGCCCGCCGGCAGGGGTACCGCCTGCACCTGGACACCCGGGCCACGTCGGCCCTGCGTTCGTGCCTGTCGCCGGCCCTGTTCGCGCGGCTCCCCTCGGTCACGGGCCCCCCGAGCCGCCGCGTGACGGTCCTGACGCACAGCACGTCGGTCGACCGCGGCGCCCTGCGGAGCCTCCTGCTGGCCGGCCTGGACGGCACCGTCCACTTCGGATCGGCCTTCGCGCGCTACGCGTCGCTCCCGGACAACCGCATCCGGGTGTACCTCACCGACGGCTCCCACACCGACGGCGACGTCCTCGTGGGCGCGGACGGGATCGGCTCGGGAGTGCGGGCCCAGTACCTCCCGGACGCCCGGCTCGTCGACGTCGGCACCCACTGCGTCTACGGCCGGACCCCGCTGGAGGGCGTCCGGTCGTCGGTTCCGCCGCCGCTGTGGGACGGCTTCTGCCCGGTGACCGACCGCCGCCGCCTGGGCCTGGCCCTGGGCCTGGTCCGCTCCGCCGCCGTGGAGGACTACGTGATGTGGTGCCTTTCGGCGCGCGCGGGCGTCCTGGGCCCCGACCTCGAGTCCCTCTCCCCCGCCGCCCTGCACGCCCTGGTCGCCGCCCGCCTGACGTCCTGGCACCCGAACCTGCGCCACCTCATCGGGGAGGCGACGGTCGCGGAGACGTTCGCGTTGTCGGTCCGCTCGTCGGTACCGTGTCCACAGTGGACCCCGACCCGGGTGACCCTGCTCGGCGACGCGATCCACGCGATGGCCCCGCCCCAGGGCTCGGGCGCGAACCTGGCCCTGCTGGACGCGGCCCGGCTGTGCGAGGCGCTGACCGGCCCCGGCGAGCTCCTCCCGGCGATCGGCGCCTACGAGACGCACATGACCGCGACCGGCTTCGCCGCCGTGCGGGCCTCCTTGAAGGCCTCCCGCCCGTCGCTGCTGGGCCGCCTGCCGGCGCGCCGCTGAGCCGCGTCACTCTTCCCAGACGGACACCAGCGGCAGGCCCCGCTCCCGCCGGGCCGCGTCGACGAGCCGCTGGATGAGCTCGGTCTTCGCGCGCGTGTAGGAGTCACCGCCGTGCCCGGCCGCGGCCAGGCCCTGCTTCAGCCGCCCGTACTCCGCGCGGCCCGCCGCATGCGCCAGGAGGTGATCGCGCAGGAGTCGCTCGTTGCGGGTGGGCCAGGACGCGGCGGTGACGATGTGCAGGTGCACGGCGGGCCCGGCCCCCGGCTCGCGGCGGTAGAAGAGCCGCTCGGGCATCCCGGTCTCGATCGGCGCGTACCCGAGCCCGATCCCGGGGACCGCGTCGAGGGCGGCGACCGCCGCCATGAGGTCGATCACCGGCTTCGCCGGCAGCCCGGGCACCGCGGTGCTGCCGACGTGCTCGATGACGGCGAACACACCCGGGTGCGCGTCCTGCAGCTCGGCGATCGCCGCACCGGCGTGGGCCGGCCAGGCGGGGTCGTGGTCGTGGACCTCGATGCTCATTCCGGGAAGTGTGCCCGCAGCGCGGGGATCCCGCCAGAACGTCGACGGTGTCGGTCAGGGCACGACGCTCCCCTGACGCGTCCGGAGCTCACCCCGCACCGCGCCGCCCTTTCCGCCCGCATCCGAGCCGCCGTCGCCGCCGACCCGCACTGGCGTCAACCTGCGTTACTGGGGTGCGCACGACCTTCCTTGGACGGAGCCCTCGAAGCCGGCCTACGAGCCGCGGCAGGGCACCGACGACGACCCGCCTTTCCAGGGCGCTAGCCGGCCGCGACCTGTGTGCGGGCGACAAGCCACTGGACGGCGTCGAGGTCGGCGTAGCAGCCCTGCAGGTGCCGGTCCGCGGCCGCGCGCGGGTCGAACGCGGTGCGGGCGTGCAGCACACGCGTGTTGTCGAAGATCACGCAGTCGCCGGGCCCGAGCCCGAAGGTGACCATGGCGCCGGCCCGGTTGAGCAGCGCATCGAACGCCCGGTACGCCGCATAGAACGCCTCCAGCCCCTCCCGCGGCCCGGCGAGCGGCTGCAGTGAGCGATTGTTGTACCGGATCTCGCGAATGCGTCCGATCTCGTCCACCCCGATCATCGGCCGCTGCGCGCTCAGCCGCCCCCACGCGAACGTGGCCGGCATGCGCGACAGCACCGCGAAGTGCTCGGGATGCCGATCCCGCAGCAGTACCGCGGCCCGGAACCCGTCCACCAGCCCCGACTCGCCGCCGCCGTCGGCCGCGGCGCGCAGGCAGTGCAGCAGTTGCAGCGTCGGCACCGGGTCGCGGTACGGGTTGTCCGTGTGCGGCGCGATCGCGCGCGAAGTGAACGCCAGGTTGCCCGGTTGCCGCTCGATGCGCACATCGAACAGTTCGCCGTAGTTCGTCGTGCGCACATGTCCGAACGTGCGCGCGACGGCCAGGACGGTGCCGGGCGCGACCGGCGTGTCGCGCAGCAGCACGAACCCGGTGCGCCACAGCGCGTCCAGCGCCGGCCGCGGGTCGGCCCGGAACCCGGCCCACCCCGCCTCGGGCGGCGCGACGCGGTCCCACAGGTCCTTGCCGGTCTCGGTGCGCCCGTCGCCGGCCGCGTCGACGTCGCGGTGCCGGTCCAGCCAGTCGCGCTCGAACCGCGCAACGTGCCCGTCCGTGAAGTGCACGGACACGGTACCGCCGGATTCGGCCGAGGCCGCGACGCTCACCTCGCCGTCGAGGTCGGCGACCGTGTGCAGCTTCTGGCCGCTGCGCGGGTCACGGCAGGCCGGGCACGGGCAGTTGTCGCGCAGCCACAGCGCCGGGAACGGCAGGTCCATGCCGCGCAGGGTGTCACTGATGAATGAACACATGAACAACGGCACCCTTCCGGTGGAGCCGCCTTGTCCCGGGCCCCCGCCGTCGGGCATCGTCGGATGTCGACGGACGGAGGCTCCCCGTGGCCGCACCCAGCGCCGAGGACTCGACCGACACCGTGGCCCGGCCCGTGCCGCGCCAGGCCGGGCCCGCGGACTCGGTGCTGCCCGAGCTGCGGGAGATGTGGTGGGAGAGCGGGGTGCGGGCCCGGGCCGAGGCCGGCACCTGGGCGGTCTTCTCGGAGCTGCCGCGCCTGCTCGCGGCCGCGGTCCGGCTCAGCTGGCGGGCCGACCGGGCCCGCACCCTGCTGGTCGGCGTGGCGACCGTCGGCTCGGGGGCGCTGGCCTCGTTCGGGCTGCTCGCGACCCGGCGGGTGCTCGTCGAGCTGTTCGCGGGCGGCCCGACACCGCAGCGGGTCACCGCGGCCCTGCCCGCGCTCGCGGTGCTCGCCGCGGTCACCGGACTGCGCGCGGGTCTGGGCATCGCGACCGGATACGCGCAGAACGGGCTGACCCCGCGGGTCGACCGGGAGGTCGAACGCGCACTGTTCGAGGTGACGACGGCGGTGCGCCTGGACGCCTTCGACGCCGACGCGTTCGCCGACGACATGGAACGCGCGTCGCGGGGCACCGACTCCGCGGTCGGCCTCGTGCAGGGCGCCATGAACCTGCTCGCGGGCCTCGCGGGGCTGCTCGCCGTGGCCGCCGCGGTGATCGTCATCCACCCGTTGCTGCTGTTCGCGCTGCTCGTGGCGACGGTGCCGAACGCGTGGGCGGCGCTGCGGGCCGGGCATCACCGGTACCAGACCTTCATCGCCGGCTCGGTGCGCCGCCGGCGGCTGTGGCTGCTGCACCGGCTCATGGCCGAGCGCGACTCGGCGACCGAGCTGCGCTCCTACGGCCTGCGCCGGTTCCTGCTCGACCAGTACGACCGCGTGATGGGCGCCGAGACCGACATCCAGCTGGCCCTGGCCCGGCGGGTCACGACCACGACCAGCGTCGGGTCGGTCGTCGGCGGGATCGCGACCGTCGGGGTGTACACCCTGCTCGGTTTCCTGCTCGTTCGTGGTCAGATCCCGATCGCGGCGGCGGCAACCTGCGTCATCGCCGTGCAGACCGCGCAACGTTCGCTCACCACCGTGACCCTGCAGATGGACCGCATCTACACCGACGGCCGGCACTTCGGCGACTACACCGGGTTCATGCAGCGCGCCGCGCAGTACCTGCCCGGCGACGACACCGGCGAGCGGGCCACGCCCGGCCCGCTGCGCCGGCTCGACGTGCGCGGGGTGAGCCTGGCCTATCCGGACCGCGACACGCCGGCCGTCGACGATGTTTCCCTGTCGGTGTACGCCGGGCAGACGGTCGCGTTCGTCGGCGAGAACGGGTCCGGCAAAACCACGCTCGCCTCGGTCATCGCCGGCCTGCGCACGCCGGACGCGGGCACCATCGACTGGAACGGCCGCCCGCTGCCCGACTGGGACCCGGCCGCGTTGCAGGCGCGCATCGCCGTGGTCACGCAGGAGTACCACAAGTGGCCGTTCACGGCCGCCACGAACATCGCCATCGGCGACACCGCCACCGAACCGTCACAACCGCGCATCGAGTCCGCGGCCGCCCGGGCCGCGGCCCACGAGATGATCGTGGAGCTGCCGCACGGGTACGAGACGCTGCTGGACCGCACCTTCGCCAACGGCCAGGACCTCTCCGGCGGCCAGTGGCAGCGCATCACGGCGGCGCGCGGCTTCCTGCGCACCGCGGACCTGCTCATCATGGACGAACCGTCGTCGGCGCTGGACCCGCGCGCGGAGGACGCCCTGTTCCAGGCGATCCGCGACCGCCAGGGCCGCCTGACCACCCTGCTCATCACCCACCGGCTGGCCAACGTCCGCCACGCGGACCGCATCTACGTGCTGCACCACGGCCGCATCGTCGAGGAGGGCACCCACGACGAACTGATCGGCACGGGCGGCCGCTACAGCGAACTGTTCCGCCTCCAGGCCGCGGGCTATCTCGCCTAGCCTCACCGCAACACCAGCAGGTCCAGGGCATCGACGACCGGACCGGACACCGTGCGTGCGGCCTCGCGCAGACGGGCGGCACCGGCCGCGTACGCCTCGTCGCTGATCAGCTTCAGCGGGGTGTGCGCGTCACGCCGCAGCCCCGCGGCGAACTCGGCGAGCGACGCGGCGGTCACCTGCGGGACGGGCCCGCCACCCGCGGTCACGAACCCGGCGGTGGCGAACGCCGCCTCGACGCCGGCGATGCTCGGATAGCGGTCGAGCACGGCGACGGCCTCCGGGAACCAGCGGAACAGGCTGATCCCCTCGTGCCGGCCGGCGAACGCGGACCGGATCAGCACGGGCGCGCCCGGCTTCAGCACCCGCCGGATCTCCCGGGCGGCCGCCGTCAGGTCGGGAATGTGGTGGATCACGGTGGAGAGCCAGACCGCGTCGAGGCCGGCGTCCGCGCACGGGATGTCGTCGGCGGCACCGGGTACGACCGGCTCGAACACGGCACGCTCGCGCATCGCCGCGGCCGGTTCCACCGCGACGACGTCGACCTCGGGCCACCACGAGCGGAAGGCCCGCGCCCAGCTGCCGGTGCCGCAGCCGAGGTCGAGCACGCGCATCCCGGGCCGGGCTGCGAAGTGCCGTTCGATCGCGGCCCGCCAGGTCGCAAGGCCTTCGTCCCGCAGGTGCCGGGTCGCCTGGAACGCGGCCGCGTCCGCACCGTCGTACGCGATCAGAGCCATGCCCCGACCCAACCCCCCGACCACGGCGCAGGCAAGGGGAAGTGCACCGATTCACACCGCACCCGCGTCCACTATGGATATATGTCGAGGATGCGGCGGCGGGACCCTATCGGGCGCGCCGTGTGGCGCAGCGCCTCCCGCACCACCTCGACCGCGGGAGCGCCGCTGGGTCGCGACCGTCACGCACCTGACCCGCCAGCTCGCGGTGCCCGACGCGAACCTGCCCCCGCTGCTGCTGGAGCAGCTGCGCCGGCTGGCCGCCGCGTCCCTGCTCGTGGTGTTCCCGAACACCACGATGACCGCCGCGCGGCTCCCCGAACCGGGCCGCATCCCGCCGGCCGCGGTACGCCGCGCCGTCGCCTTCATGGGCGCGCACGCGGTACGCGCGATGAACACGCTGCGGTTGGGCAGCCCGGTGAGCTCGTCCTGCTGCGCCTGGCGCACCAGCCGCCGCTGGTAGCCGGTCGCGACGAGCGTGAACACGACGATCATGCCCAGCCCGACGGCGAAGGACGACAGCGTCGCCACGAACACCAGCTGCTCGACCCGGTCGAGGCGGGCGCCGGCGGCCCGGGCCGCGGTGTCCTGGGCGTCCTCGGCGTCGTGCAGCAGCGTTTTGATCTGGCCCTCGGCCGGGTCGACCTCGTCCTGGTCGACGCGGCGGATCTCCACCGGGTCGGCCCGGTCGACCGCCAGGAACAGGGCCTCCATCGCGGTCAGGTACTGCCGGTGCAGCGTGCGGGTCCGCGCCGTCAGCACCCGGTCGTTCGCGCCGCCGCGCGCCTCGATGTCCTCGAGCGCCGTCTCCAGCTCGCCGGCCGCGTCGGCGTGCTCGACGCGGGCGTGCCGCTCGGGCTCCAGGCGGTACTGCTGCTCGGCGATCACCTCCAGCGACACCGCCTCGTGGGCGCGGTGGTACGCCTCGGCCAGCGACGACGCCGTGCGCGCCGACGTCGCCGCGTGCCGCGTCGTGACCGTGCCGACCACGCTCACCCCGGTGAGCACCAGCAGCACCGCGGCCAGCCCGATGAACGCGACGCGCCGCTTGGCTTGCGATCGTGACACCGCTGCTCCCGTCCGCGCCCGGCCCACCGTGGGCACTACCCGGATCGTCGGCACCGTTCGGGCTCCGTTGACCGTCCCGCGGTTGCGACTCGGGATCACACGGCCTTACACGTCCTAGGATCCTAGGTGTTATTCCCCGGGACCGTCGCATTCGGTACGTTCTCCTGCGCGATGAGTACTCCCCCCGCCGTACCGGACCCTCGGCGCGTCGACGACCGCGCCGCCTTCGCCGAGGCCCTCACCGCGCTGCGCGAGCGGGCCGGCCTCTCGGTGCGCCAGGTCGCCGCGAAGGCGGGCGCCCGCACGTCGCTGAGCACCCTCGGCGACTGGTTCTCCGGCCGGGGCCTGCCGTCGCTGCACTCCCAGCCGCTGTTCGTGCGCGTCCTGGAGGCGTGCGCGGTGCCCGCCGCCGCGACCGGGGACTGGCTCGACGCCTGGCACCGCATCCGGCACCGGCCCGTGAGCCGCGGGGCCGACGGGGAGCCGTACCGGGGCCTGGCCAGCTTCCAGCCCGCCGACGCCGCCTGGTTCTTCGGCCGCGAACGGATGACGGCCGCGCTGCGCGAACGGGTCGAGGCCCGCCACGCCGCCGGGGGCGGGCTGCTGCTCGTCGTCGGCGCGTCCGGCTCCGGCAAGTCCTCGCTGCTGCGGGCCGGCCTGGTCGCGACCCTGCGGGCCGAGGGCTGGACGGCCGAGGTCGTGACGCCGGTCGCCGGCACGCCGGAACTGCCGGCGACCGGCCGGGTCCTGCTCGTCGTGGACCAGGCCGAGGAGCTGCTCGATACGGGCGGCTTCCTCGAACCGCCGGACGGCACCGTCGTCGTGTTCGGCCTGCGCGCCGACTTCTACGCCCAGGCCCTGGCGCACCCGGCGCTGCTGGAGGCGGCCCAGGAGCACCAGTTCACCGTCGGGCCGATGACCCGCGAGGAGCTGCGCGCCGTCATCACCGAGCCCGCCCGGCGCGCCGGCGTCGACGTCGAGGCCGGCCTGGTCGAGGTGCTGCTGGCCGACCTCGGCGCCGAACACGCCACCCTGCCGCTGCTCGCGCACGTGCTGTTCACGATGTGGCGCGCCGACCGCCGGCTCACCCTCGCCGGCTACCGGCGGGCCGGCGGCATCAGCGGCGCCGTCGCCGCCACCGCCGAGGAGGTGTACACGGGGCTGCCCGAACAGCGCCGCGACCTCGCCCGGCGCCTGCTCACCGCCCTCGTGCACGTCGGCGTCGACACCGTCGACACGCGCCGGGTCGTGCCCACCGCCGGGCTGCTCGCCGAGCTCGCCGTCGACACCGCCGACGCCGCCGACGCCGAGGAGACCCTCGAGCGCTTCGTGCGCCACCGGCTCGTCACCGCCGAGGACGGCACCGTGCGGCTCAGCCACGAGGCGCTGCTCACCGCGTGGCCCCGGCTGCACGGGTGGCTGCGGGCCGGGCGGTCCGGGCTGGTCGTGCGCCAGCAGCTCGCCGCGGCCGCCACGACCTGGCAGCAGGAGCGGCGGGACCCGAGCGCGCTCTACGGCGGCACCCGGCTGGCCGCGGCGCAGGACTGGGCCGCCGAGCACCCGGCCGAGCTCGCCCCGCCGCTGGCCGAGTTCCTGCGGGCGAGCACCCGGCACGCGCGGAGAACGACGCGGCGGTTGTACCGCACCATCGCCGCCCTGTCCGTCCTGGCGCTCAGCACGCTGCTGCTGGCCGGGTACGCCTTTCAGGAGCGCCACGCCGCCGTCGGCCAGCGCAACGCGGCCCTCTCCCGGATGATCGCCGGGCGGGCCGACTGGCTGCGCGACCGCGACCCCACCCTGGCCCGGCAGGTGGCCCTGGCCGCGTACCGGACCGCCCCGACGCTCGAGGCGCGCTCCAGCCTGCTCGACGCGACCGCCACCCCGACCCCGGCCCGGCTCGGCCCGTTCGACCGCGCGGCCCAGGCGGTCGTGCGGCTGCCCGGCGGCCCCCTGCTCGCGGCGGCGGGCGCCGATCACACGGTACGACTCTGGGACACCTCGGCCACCCCCGCCCGCGCCCTCACGCCCCTGCCCGGACCGGCCGCAGCCCTGTTCGCCCTCGCCGCCGCCCCCGACGGGCACACCCTGGCCGCGGCCGGCGCCGACGGGAAGGTCTACCTCTGGGCCGACGCGGTCCGGTCCGCGGCCCCGGCCATTCTCGACGGCCCGGCCGGCACCGTCTACGCCCTGGCCTTCAGCCCCGACGGGCACACCCTGGCGGCGGCCGGCATTGACAAGAAGGTTTACCTCTGGCGCCTCGACGCCGGCCCGCCGTCGGCCACGACCGCCGACGGACCGGCCGACACCGTGCAGTCCCTCGCCTACAGCCCCGACGGGCGCACCCTCGCCGCCGGCACCGCCGACCGGCTCGTGCACCTGTGGAGCGTCGCCGGCCCGGCCGCGCCCGTGCACCTCGCCGCCCTGCCCGGGCACACCGGCAAGGTCCTCGCCGTCGCGTTCAGCCCCGACGGCCGGCTCCTGGCCAGCGGCGGCGGCGACGCGACCGTCCGCCTCTGGGACGTCGCCGACCCCGCCCGCGCGGCCGCGCACGGAGCCCCGATCACGGGCCCGGCCAGCTGGGTCAACGCGGTCGCCTTCGGACCCGGCGGCGATACCGTGCTCGCCGGCTCCAGCGACAAGAGCGTCACCGTGTTCGAGGCCGCCACCGGCCGCCGCCTGCAGTCGCTGCCGCACCCGGCCCCCGTCACCGCCGTCGCCCTCACCGCCGACGGGCACGGGCTGGCCACCGCGAGCACCGACGGGTACGTGCGCACCTGGACCCTGCCCGGCCCGCTGCTCACCGGCCCGAGCGGCGGCGTCTTCGCCACCGC
The DNA here is from genome assembly GCF_049995355.1 of Dactylosporangium sp. McL0621. NCBI lineage: Bacteria > Bacillati > Actinomycetota > Actinomycetes > Micromonosporales > Micromonosporaceae > Dactylosporangium > Dactylosporangium sp. McL0621. Next base: position 3,758,757 of record NZ_CP188259.1, on the reverse strand, counting down.
GTACAGCCCCGACGGCGCCACCCTCGCCGTGGCCGGCAAGGACCAGACCGTCCGGCTCTGGCACCTCACCGACCCGGCCGGCCCCACCCTGTGGACCGCCCCGCTGAGCCGCCCGGCCGGCGCCGACGGGTACGCCGGAACCGCCGCCTACGCCCCGGGCGGCAAACTCCTCGCCGCCGCCACCCGCAAGGGCGAGATCGACCTGTGGGACGTCGCCGACCCGGCCCGCCCGGCCCGGCTCGGCGCCCCGCTGACCGGCGCGAAGGACCTCATCGAGACCCTCGCGTTCAGCCCCGACGGCACCGTCCTGGCCGCGGCCGGCGACGACGGCGGCGTGTACCTGTGGGACGTCGCCGGATCCCGGCTGCTGGCCACGATCCCCGGCTCCAAGGCGATCGTGCTCTCCGTCGCCTTCCACCCGGACCGCCCGCTGCTGGCCGCGACCGACACCGACGGCAACGTGCGCCTCCTCGACCTCGCCGACCGCGCGCACCCGCGGCTGCTGACGACCCTGGACGGGTTCGCCGGCTACGCGTACAGCGCCGCCTTCAGCCCCGACGGCCGCCTCCTCGCCGCCGGCAGCGCCGACAAGAGCATCCAGCTGTGGACCATCGCCGACCCGGCCCACCCGGTGCCGCTCCCCCGCCGCCTGACCGGCCCGGCCAGCTACGTCGACTGGATCACGTTCGCCCCCGGCGGCGACCGCCTCGCCGCCGCGTCGACGGACGGCACCGTCTGGGTCTGGGACGTGCACGACCCGAACCGCCCGGCCGCGGTCGCGACCCTGGGCCGCGCCGACGAGGCCTACTACGTCGTCGCGTACAGCCCGGACGGCCGGACCCTGGCCGCGGGCGGCGACGACGCCACGACCCGCCTGTGGGACACCGACCCGGCCCGCGCGGCCGCGGCGATCTGCACCGGCGCGGGCGCGGCGATCAGCCGGTCGGAGTGGGAGCAGTACATCCCGTCGGCGCCCTTCACCCAGCCGTGCTGAGCACCGCTACTCAGCGAACCCGGGTACCTCCACCCATTCGCCGGCGCCCATGCGCCGACAGGATGTGCGCATGCGGAAGACATTCATACTCATGACCGTCGTGGCCGTGGCGCTCGTCGCCGGGAGCACGCCCGCCGGCGCTGCCCCACGCCCGCGGCCGATCGCCGACCGCCTCATGCTGCAGGCCGGGGACCTCGGGGGCAGCGTGCCCGGCCCGGTCGAGGACGGCCTCGCCTGGCCGCTGCTGCCGCAGCCCTGCGCCGGCGCCCCGGTGCCGCCGCCCGTGGTCAGCCGCCAGCAGGCCGCCGACTACGAGAGCCGGTACCGCGTATACGAGAACGTGGCCCGCTACCGCGGCCCGAACGCGGCCCGCGCGTACGTGACCGAGCTCAAGGCCCAGCTCACGCGCTGCGGCGCCGGCGGCGGCGACAACGGCTTCGACCCGGTCGCCGACGACGTGTACGGGCCGGACTCGACCCTCTTCACCGGCAACTACGACCTCGGCGACCGCTACGTGGGCTACGGCGTGGCCGCCACCGGCCGGTACGTCGTCGTGGTCCTCATGTCCGACCCCGACCTCGGCGCGGCCGACCTCACGCTGCTCAACGACCTCGTGTACCGCGCAACGGCCCGCGTGCGGACAGCGGCGTGAGCCGGCGGCTCAGAACGCGAACGCGTTGAAGGGCTCCGGGTCCGTGCGCAGCGCCCGGCCGAGCGCGGCGACCGCGCCCGCCCGGTGCTCCCGGACCCGGCCCGCCGCGGCGAGCAGGGCCGCGGACATGCCGCCCAGGTACAGCGCGCCCAGCGACTGGATCGGCAGGGTCAGGTCGGGCGCGGCGGTCGTACGCGTGCACGAGGCCCCGTCCGGGGACAGCTCCAGGCGCCAGGTGCCGGCGTTGGACGGGGCCATCGGGTCGGCCTCGACCTCGACGACGAGGGTCGCGGCGGCCTCGTACGCGCGCGCCTGCACCGCCCGCGGCAGGTCCAGGATGCGCAGCCAGAGGCTGTCGGACTGGCGGGTGACGCGCATCGCGCGCGGGTTGCGCAGCATCCAGCGCAGCGGCTCGTCGGCGGGGCGGGCCGGCGCCACGATGCGGCGGGTCAGGTCGAAGTCGGTGAGCAGCGCCCACAGTGCCCGGTAGGCGTCCGGGGTCGCGGCCTCCAGGGCCTCCACGACGAGGGTGCCGGTGTCCTCGATGCGGGTGGCGTAGGGCAGGCGGTACTGCGCGATGCCGTCGGCCGTGCCGGAGCCGTCGCGGTGCACGAGGTACCGCATCGGCCCGAACGTGCCCGCCGGCTCGTCGTTCAGGCCGTCCCACCGGCGGGGCTGCGGGCTCAGCTCGCCGACCCGCTCGCGGCGCACCCGCGCGTGGACGGCCGGCCACACCGACCGGGCCGTGGCCGCGTCGGCCAGCTCCAGCTCGCCCGCGGGCGGCTCGGCGTCGGCGAACGCGGCCTCGGCCCGGTCGAGCTCCCAGCGGGTGCGGCGGGTGGCGGGCGCGAAGCCGTACAGGCCGTAGATGCCGCCCTCGCTGGCGCTCAGCCCCGCGAGCGCCTCGCCGCGGGCCCGGGCCTCGTCGAACATCGCCTGCATCAGGCCGCGCAGCAGCCCGCGGCGGCGGTGGGTGGCGCTGACCGCGGTGGCCGTCACCCCGCCCAGGGCGACGGGCCGCGGCCCCGGGACGGTGACGTCCATGGCGAGCATCGCCGAGCCGCCGACGAGCCGCCCGTCGACGAACGCGGCCTGCGGGTGGAAGCCCTCGCCCAGCACCCGCTCGGCCCAGGCGTCGAGCTGGGCCGCCGAGGCGGGCGCGTTCGGCGGCGGCCACGCCTCCGGCCCGCCGTGCCACGCCGCGGGGGCGGGCTCCCAGTGCGGCAGGCCGTTGACGTAGGGCAGCACCTTCAGGTACGCGTGCGCCTCGGCGGGCTCGATGGGCCGGATCTCGATCGTCACGCGTCCATTCGTACCCGATCCCGCCGGTTCGCGATCAAGCTGGTCGCCGTCACCGCGCCCAGGGTCGCGAGGATGACGACGAGCGAGAGCGGGGTCGGCACGTCCGGCAACGCGGACCACACGGTGTGCGCCCAGTGCAGCACCAGCTTGACGCCGATGAACGCCAGGATGATCGCCAGGCCGTGGTTGAGGTGGCGCAGCTGCGCGAGGGCGTTGCGCAGCACGAAGTACAGGGCCCGCAGGCCGAGCAGCGCGAACGCGTTGGTGGCGAAGACCAGGTACGGGTCGCTCGTCACGCCGTACACCGCCGGGACGGAGTCGACCGCGAACACCACGTCGGTCAGGAACACCGCGGCCACGACGAGGGCCATCGGGGTGAGCGCGCGCCGCCCGGCCGGCCGGATCGTCAGGCGGGCGCCGTGGTACTCGTCCGTGACCGGCATGAGCCGCCGCAGCAGCCGGGTGACACGCATCTGCCCGGGGTCGACCGTGTGCTCGGTGCTGCGCAGCGCGTCGCGCAGCACCTTGGCCGCGGTCACGATGAGCACCGCCCCGAAGAGCAGGAACGCCCACGTGCCGGCGCTGAGCAGGGCGGCCCCGGCGGCGATGAAGATGCCGCGCAGCACGAGCGCGCCGACGATGCCGTAGAGCAGGACGCGCTGGGTGAGCTTCGTCGGTACCGCGAACGCGGTGAGCAGCAGCATGAAGACGAACAGGTTGTCGACCGAGAGCGACTTCTCGACCACGTAGCCGGTGAAGAACTCGACGCCGGGCTCCGCGCCGTGGGCGAGCCACACGTAGACGCCGAACGCGGCCGGGAGCGCCAGGTAGAAGACTGACCACGCGAGCGCCTCGCGCATCGGCACGTCGTGGGGCTTGCGGGTCAGGACGAAGTCGAGGGCGAGCAGCCCCAGCAGGACCGCGATGGACACCGCCCACAGCTGGGGCGACGCGATGGTGGATGACATTCGGGCTCCTCGAACGCAGCCTTGCACGTTCGAGGTCTCCCTCACCCACCTGCGGTGGGTGGCCGCCCGGGAGCCGCGTCAGCGGCTCGTACTGACCGGGAACGGCCTTGCGAGGTACTCCCCTCAGACCACGAGGATACCGGGCCCACCTGGACGTTTCCTGAACGTCCCGGCGCCGGGGCCTATCCGGACGTCAGCTCGAAGCCCGCCGGCGCCCCGGCCTCCGTGCCGGCGCCGGCACCAACGCCCGTGCCCGGATCCGTCCCGGTGCCGCCGGTCGGGCCGCCGGTCGCGGGCGGGTCGGTGCTCACGTTCGCCGGCTGCGACTCCGACGGGTCCGGGTCCACCGTGCCGGTCGGCGACGGCGTCTCGGTGGGGGTCGGGGTCGGGGTCGGCGTGGGCGTCGGGGTCGGCGTCGCCGCCGGGGACGCGGTCGGCGAGGCCGTGGACGACTCGGCCGGCCGGGTCGGCGTGCCGGTCGACCCCGGCCGCCCGGGCGGCCGGGTCGTGCTCGTGACCGGCCGGGTCTTCGACGTCGTCTCCTCGGTCGCGGCCGGCTGGGGCGCGCCGGTGGTCGGCGCCGCGCTGACCGGCGGCGCGACGTCCTGCCCGGTGGGCGGGGTGTCGACCGGCGGCACCGCGGCCACCTCGGGCGGCCGCCCGAACCACGGCACCACCCCGCTCTGCGACGAGCCGAGCGCGCCGACCGCCCCGGCGAGCACGGCCACGACGCCGACGCTCACCGCCCCGGTGCGAAACGCCCAGCGCCGCGACCGGAACCGCCCGGCCCGCTCCCACAGCCGGTGGCCGAAGTCCCGCATGCCGCCGTTGAGCCCGCCCTCCCCGACCAGCCCGATGCGCGCCAGCGCCTCGAGCACCGGCGGCCGGGCGGCCGAGTGCCGGGAAGCCGCGTGCCGGTCGGCCGAGTGCCGGGCCGCGGGGCGCTCGGCCAGCGGGCGGGTCGCCTCGTCCTCGGGCGACGCGACGGCGGAGCGGATGACGACGGCGTTGTCGCTGGCCAGGAGCCCGGCCGAGTGACCGCGGTCCGGGCGCCCGACGAGGTACTCCGGGTCGAGGGGCCCGGTGGGGATGTCCGTGCGGCCGGGATCGGTGGCCCAGGCCAGGTCCTCGGCGGGGTGGCCCAGGTCCTCGGGGGTGCGGGCGCGCTCGGCCCGGGCGGAGGCCGCGAAGCGGTCGGCGAACGCGGCGCGGGCCGCGAAGCCGAGGCGGTCGGACAGCACCGAGCGGCCGGAGCGCAGGGACCGGCCGAAGCGGGCGGCGCGCGACGGGCGCCCGGCGTAGGGCACCTCGGGGCGGAAGTTGGCCAGGACCGCGGTGCGGCGCGACTCGGCCGCCTCGCTCAGCCAGGCCGGCAGGTCGACGGTGGTGCCGGAGAGCTCGGCGAGGACGAGCGCGATCTCGTCGCTGGAGGGCCGGACCGCGGCATCGGGGTCGATGCAGCGGTCGACCAGCTCGAACAGCTCGGCCGGCACGGCGTTGCCGACCTGCCCGCCGATGCAGCCGGCGAGCACGGTGCCGAGCGCGCGGACGTCGGCGGCGGCCTCGGCCGGGTCGTACTCGCTGTCCCCGGCGAACCCGATGACCTTGGCGCCGAGCTCGCCGAGCAGGATCTTGGCCGGGCTCAGGCTGCCGTGGGTGACCCACTGCCCGTGCGCGTGGGCGAGTGCGGCCGCGACCTGGGCGCCGATGCGGGCGGCGGTGCGCCACGACATCGGCCCCTCGTCGAGGCGCACGTCGAGCGACGGGCCGTCGGCGAGCTCCATGACGACGTACGGCACGGAGGTCCGCTCGTCCAGGTCGGCGATGCCCACGTCGTAGACGGCGGCGATGTTGGCGTGCACGAGCCGCGCGGCGGTGCGACCGTCGGCGAGAAACCGGTCGGTGGCCTCCGCACTGATCTCGTGCGGGCTGGTCTCGTGCGGGATACGAACCGCGACGGGCCGATGCAGCAGCCGGTCGGCGCCGCGCCAGATCTCCGCGGTGCCACCGGCCCCGGTCACCCGGTCCAGGCGATACCGCCCATCAAGCTCCATGGTCTCCTGCAACGCCCCCCAGCTCTGCCCGGATGCCCCACCCTTTGCCGCACTGCAACACTACCGTCCACCACCCAACCACCGCGTGACGGTTAGGTGTCAGTTCGGCCGGTCTCGCGGCATGTGCAAAGACAACGACGGCGTGATCGATGTCGTACCATCCGCCAATGAGCCCGGACGCCCGCTCGGTGTACCGGTGGGCGGTGCTGGCGATCATCGCCGGCTGCATCGCGGTGTCCTACCTCGTCATCACCCACCGCGCCGCGCGGCCCGGGCCCACGGCCACGGCCGGTCCGCGGCCCGCGTTCCAGCTGCCGTTCCCCTGCGGCGAGGTGTGGACGCTCACGACGTACCCGGGCCACGACGACTTCGACATCGACTTCTTCGCCGCGAGCGGGGCGACCGCCGGCCGCAGCGTTCTCGCCTCGGCCGCCGGCACCGTGACCTGGGCGGGGTGGAGCGCGACGCTCGAGGACGGCCGGCCGGCCGCGCCCGGGGCGTCCGGGACCCGCGGCGGGCTCGGGTACGGGGTGATCATCGACCACGGCGGCGGCTGGTTCACCGAGTACGGCCACCTGGCCGCCGCGCCGGGGGTGCGCACCGGGGAGACGGTCAAGGGCGGGCAGGGGCTGGGCGTGGTCGGGCACACCGGCTCGACGACCATCGACCACCTGCACTACGAGCAGCTCAACGACACCCTCGACCCGAAGCGGACCCGCGGCAACGGCGACAAGGTCGAGGCCGTGTTCGACGGGGTGCCGTCCGGGATCACGAGCGACGACCGCTCCCCCGACCAGACGCGCACGAGCCGCAACTGCGCGCCGCCCGGGGCCTGAGCCCGGCCCGCCGCGCCGCGAGCAGCAGCAGGGCGGCGAGCAGCACCGCGGCCGGCACCGACAGCTCCGCGAGCAGCGTGTGCCACCGGGCCGTCAGGGCGTCGTGCACCCCGGCGGCGTCGCCGGACAGGCGCGCGCCCAGGGTGCGGGTGAGGTACGCGGACGCGACGGCGCGGCCGCGGTACACCATGATCAGGACGACCCCCGCGGCAACGGCGGCCAGGAACGCCAGGCGACGTGTCACACCCCCGGGGCGGTCCGGGCGGGGACACGGGATGGAACGGGCTCAGCGCTCCCGCGGCCCGAAGATGGTGCGTTCCGACTCGGCGATCGGCACGTCGTTGATGCTCGCCTCGCGGCGGGCCATGAGCCCGTCGGCGTCGAACTCCCACAGCTCGTTGCCGTAGCTGCGCCACCACCGGCCGGACTCGTCGTGGCACTCGTACTGGAAGTGCACGGCGATGCGGTCGTCGTGGTACGTCCACAGCTCCTTGCGCAGCGCGTAGTCCAGCTCCCGGGCCCACTTCCCGCGCAGGAACGCCACGATCTCGTCCCGCCCGCGCAGGAAACGGTCGCGGTTGCGCCACACCGAGTCGGGCGTGTAGGCGAGCGCGACGCGCTCCGGGTCGCGGGTGTTCCACGCGTCCTCGGCCGCCTGCACCTTGGCGCGGGCGGTCTCGAGCGTGAAGGGCGGCAGCGGCGGTCGCAGGCTCATGCCCGCGACGCTACCCGCGCCGCGGCGAAGCATGCCGCGGCGAACCGTCATGCGACTGTCACGGCGCTGCGGAAGTTCGGTCATATCGATTCGTCACATTTGCAGCGGTCCCCCTGACGAAGGAGCGAACGCACCGTGGACGTCGAACGCACCGCCCTGCCCGGAATCGGCCTGCGGCACGAGTTCGTGACCGCCAAGGGTCAGCACGCGGCGGTCGTGTCGCACGTCTCGGGGCGGCGCGACGTGGTGCTGTACAGCAGCGAGGACCCCGACACCGTCGTCGCCACGCTCTCCCTGAACACCGACGAGGCCAACGGCGTCGCCGAGCTGCTCGGCACCGCGCGCATCGTCGAGCGCCTGGCCGACCTGCAGCGGCAGGTGACCGGGCTCAAGACGGTCCAGGTGCCGATCACGGCCGGCTCCCCGTACGACGGGCGCAACCTCGGCGCCACCCAGGCCCGCACGCGCACGGGCGCCTCGATCGTGGCCGTGATCCGGGCCGGGCAGATCCTCGCCAGCCCGCGGCCCGACTTCGGGTTCGTCCCCGGCGACCTCGTCGTCGTGGTCGGGACGGCCGACGGTACCGCCGCCGTCTCCGACATCTTCGCCAACGGCTGAGCGTATGCACGGTGCTGCCGTCCTGATCGAGATCGGGGCCGTCATCCTGGGCCTGGGGCTGCTCGGCGCGGTCTCGGCGAAGTTCGCGATCTCCCCCATTCCGCTGTACCTCATCGCCGGCCTGGCGTTCGGCCGGGGCGGCATCCTGCCGCTGGCCACGAGCGAGGAGTTCACCGCGACCGGCGCCGAGATCGGCGTCATCCTGCTGCTGTTCACGCTCGGGCTGGAGTACACCGCGCCGGAGCTCGTCGGCACGCTGCGGCACAACGCCGTGGCGGGCGTCGTCGACCTCGTGCTCAACGCGGCGCCCGGGGTCGCGACCGCGCTCATCCTGGGCTGGGGCCCGGTGGCGGCGGTGGCGCTGGGCGGCGTGACGTACGTGACCTCGTCCGGCATCACCGCGAAGGTCCTCGCCGACCTCAACTGGCTCGGCAACCGCGAGGTGCCGGTCGTGCTGTCGCTGCTGGTCTTCGAGGACCTCACGATGGCGGTGTACCTGCCGATCCTGACCGCCCTGCTGGCCGGCGTCGGGCTCGTGGCCGGCCTGACGACCCTCGCCATCGCGGCCGCCACGATCACCGTCATCCTCGTCATCGCGCTGCGCTTCGGCCGCTACGTGGAGATGTTCGTGGCCTCCCCCAACGAGGAGGTACTGCTGCTCAAGGCGCTCGGCCTCACCGTGCTCGTGGCCGGCGTCGCGCAGCTGCTGCAGGTCTCGGCCGCGGTGGGCGCGTTCCTCGTCGGCATCGCCCTGTCCGGCCCGCTCGCCCACACCGCCCGGCAGCTGCTCAGCCCCCTGCGCGACCTGTTCGCCGCGGTGTTCTTCGTCTTCTTCGGCCTGCACACCGACCCGGCCGCGCTGCCGCCGATGCTCGGCATCGCCCTGCTGCTGGCGGTCGTCAGCGTGCTCACGAAGCTCGCCACCGGCTGGTGGGCGGCGCGGCGGGCCGGGATCAGCCCGATCGGCCGGGCCCGGGCCGGCGTGGCCCTGACCCCGCGCGGCGAGTTCAACATCGTCATCGCCGGGCTGGCCGTGTCGGCCGGGCTCAACGAGAGCATCGGCCCGCTCGCCGCCGCGTACGTGCTCGTGCTCGCGGTGCTCGGCCCGGTCCTGGCCCGCTCGCTGGAGCCGCTGAGCCGGCGCATCGCCCGGCGCCGCGGCGGCGGTGCGGAAGGAGCGCCCGAGCCGGCGGGCTAGCCGGCCGGGAGCTCCTCGGGCAGGCCGGTCAGCCGCGCCGACAGCGACCACAGCCGCGCGGCGTCGGCCGGGTCGGGCCGGAACGGGGTGACCGCGCAGTCGGCGCAGTGCACGCCGCCGAGGTCCGGGGTCACCGCCGCCCACAGCTGGGTCGCCGCGCCCTGCTCGACGCTCTTGAAGTACCCGGCCGCCCGCCCGTCCTCGTCGATCCAGCCGGCCGCGACCATCTCGTCCCGCGTGAGGTGGCGCTGCAGCGGGGTGAGGATCGCGCCCGGGTGTACCGACGAGGCGCGGACCCCGTGCGGGCGGCCGAGCACGTCGAGGTGCGCGGCGAACAGCGCGTTGGCCGCCTTGGACTGCCCGTAGGCGGCCCAGCGGTCGTAGGGCCCGGAGGCGAAGTAGGGGTCGTCCCAGCGGATCGGCGCGTCGGGCCGGACGTTCGACGACACGGCGACGACGCGGGCGCCCCCGGATCGGCGCAGCGCGGGCCACAGGTGGTGCACGAGCGCGAAGTGCCCGAGGTGGTTGACCGCGAACTGCAGCTCCCGGCCCGGCCCGACGCGCGTCTCGGGGCAGGCCATGACGCCCGCGTTGGCGATGAGGATGTCGACGGTACCCATCGCGGCCGCGAAGTCCGCGACCTGGTCGAGGTCCGCGAGGTCGAGCCGGCGCGCCGTCACCCCGGCCGGCCCGGCGGCCCCGGGCTCGCGCACCCCGGCCACGACCGTGGCCCCGGCGCGGGCGAGGGCCTCGGCGCACACCCGCCCGATGCCGGAGCCGGCCCCGGTGACGACCGCGGTCCGCCCGGTCAGGTCGATCCCGGCGAGCACGTCGGCGGCGGTACTGGAGGCGTCGAAGGTCATGCCGGGCACGCTACGAGCTAGACCGCGGTCTAGCTCAAGCCCGCTACGCTCGCCGGATGGAGCTGACCATCGGCCAGGTCGCCGCGCACACCGGGCTCAGCGTGCACACGCTGCGGATGTACGAGCGCGAGGGGCTCTTCCACACCGAGGTGCGCCGGGATGCGGCCGGGCGGCGGGTGTACGGGCAGCCCGACCTCGACTGGCTCGACGTGTGCACGAAGTTCCGGGCCACCGGCATGCCCCTGGACGCGATCCGCCGCTTCGCCGTGCTCGTGCGCGAGGGCCCCGGCAACGAGGCCGAGCGCCTCGAGCTGCTGTGCGCGCACCGGGCCCGGGTCGAGGAGCAGCGGCAGCGGCTCGACGAGTGCCTGGCGCTCATCGAGGGCAAGGTCGCCACGTACTCCGCGCACGTCGCCGCCGGTACCGCCGCCGCGCTCTGGACCGGTTGAGCGTCACCCGGCCGGACCCGTCGCCAGGCGCACGTTCGCGGTGTGCGAGCGTCCGCCGCGGTCCATCCACGTCACGCGGACGGTGTCGCCCGGCTGATGGCCGTCGATGAGGGCGGTCAGCGCCGAGGCGCCGGCGAGGTCCTCCCCGTCCACGGCGCGGATCACGTCGCCCGCGGCGATGCCGGCCCGCTCGGCCGGGCCGCCCGCGAGGACGCCGGTGACCGCGGCGCCGCCCGCCTTGCCGTCGGCGTCCGAGGTGGTGACCCCGAGCAGCGCCGTCGGTCCGATGTGGATGGTGTCGGACGAATCGCCGTTCTCGATGCGCTGCGCGATGGCCAGCGCGGCGTTGCTGGGGATGGCGAACCCGACGCCCTGCCCGGTGTCGGTCGCCGCGGCCGTGTTGATGCCGATGAGCCGCCCGGTGCGGTCGACCAGCGGGCCGCCGGAGTCGCCGGGCTTGATGTCGGCCGCGACCTGGATGAGCCCGGCCAGCCGCTGGGAGCCGCCGCCCTCGGGGTCCTGGGCGGTGATGGTGCGGTTGAGGCCGGTGACCGAGCCGGACACGGACTCCCCGCCGTTGCCGCCCGCGTTGCCGACCGCCACGATCTCGTCGCCGACCTTGACCTTCGAGGAGTCGGCGACCCCGAGGCGGGTCAGCCCGGAGACGTTGTCGAGCTGGATGACGGCGATGTCGTGGGTGCGGTCGTACCCGACGACGGTCGCCGGGAACGAGCGCCCGTTGGCCACGGTCACCCCGCTGATCGCGGTGGCGCCGGCGATGACGTGGTTGTTGGTGAGCACCAGCCCGGTGGAGCTCAGCACCACCCCGGTCCCGGCGGCGCGGGCGTTGCGCAGCCCGAGCGTGCTGGTGATGTTCACGACGCTCCGGTTGACCGAGGCCGCGATGGCCGCCTTGTCCAGCGGCGCGGCCGACGTCGCGGCCGGCGAGGTCTCCGACGGCGGGTCCGACAGCGAGTCGGCGGGCAGCGCCGGCGCCGCGCCGGGCTGCGCGACGGTGGGCGTGGGCCGCGGCTTCGGGCCGTCCGAGCGCGCCTCGAGGGAGGCCACCAGCCCGGCGACGCTGACCATGGCGGCGAGCCCGACGAGCATGACGATGCCGACGACCCACCGCAGCAGCGAGCCGCCCCGGTGCCGCCCGCGCCACTCCGGCGCCGCCGGTCGCCGCTCGGCCGGCGGCCCCCAGTCGGGGCCGCCCCAGTCGTAGGGCCGGTTCCACTCCGGCGGCCGGGGCGGCGGCACGGGCCCGTCGCCCCAGCCGTCCCAGCCCCGCTCGGCCCCGATGATCGAGGTCACGGGCACCGCCGTGACCGGCACATCGGCGTCACGAGCCACCGCGACACCCTGCGCGTAGCGCGAAGCTGACATTCGTCCACCACCCGCCCGGGAGTCGGCCATCTACCGGCCACTACGGACGCGGACGGCCCGAGGGTTCGATCTCGCTGAAAAAACGACAAATACCTATGGCTCGGGCCGCCTCACCGGCGGACCGTGCCTCCCGCGAGGAATCCCGGCGCCCGTGGCGCCACGAACGAAAGACCGCACCGGGGCTTGCCGCCGCGCCGGGGCTTTGCTCGACTTGTCGCGTGGACATCGAGTTCAGCGGCGAGGTCTGGCACTGGCGCGGTCCGGCCCCGCACCACTTCGTGACCGTCCCGGCCGACGACTGCGCCGCGATCGCGGACGCGGCCCGGATGGTGAGCTACGGCTGGGGCATGATCCCGGCCGCCGTACGCATCGGCGGCTCCTCGTGGAGCACGTCGCTGTTCGCGAAGGACGGCGGGTACATCGTGCCGCTGCGGGCCAACGTGCGCCGCAACGAGGGCATCGACGTGGGCGACACCGTCACGGTGCGCCTGACCATCGGGTGAGCGGCGGGCAACCTACGCCCCGTCGCGTTCGTCCGGCGCGCCGGACGCGCGCCCGGGCCGGTTCCCCGGCACCGAAACGGCCTTGAGCCCGCGGACCGCGTCCGTGTAGTAGTCGTCGAAGGCCTCGAGCACGCCGTGGATCTTGTCGACCGTCAGGTCGTCCCGGTGCAGGCGCACCGGCCAGTCGTGCGATTCGACGTGGTAGGTGGAGTCACCGAACACGTGCACCTCCTGGACGCCAGGCTACCAACCGCACACAATCAGCACCATTGAAGTCACTCTCGGTGTTCACCCGCCGTGCTCCTTGTGGGCGGTGAAGAGGTCCCGGCTGGCCGAGAAGTGGACGTACTCCCAGCTGCGCATCAGGTAGAGCGATCCGGCGAAGACGGCGTTGAGACCGCTGACCAGCGTGAGAACCGACCACGCGAGCGAGGCGTTGCCCAGCACCTCGAGGTGGTACGGGTTCGGCCAGTGCAGGTAGGCCAGCTGGGACTTGTACACCATGAACAGCCCGCTGCCGGCCACTGAGGCGAGAGCGGTGAACACGAGGGACAGCCGGGCGGCCAGCGTGCCCTCCAGAAGCCGGCGCGCGCTGCCGGCCTCGTAACCGAGCCACGCCGCGGCGACGGCCGGGAACACGAGGAGGAAGGCCGGAACGTCCGTTCCCGGGTCGGGCTTGCGCGAAGCGACGAAGCCCACCAGCCAGATGAGGATCGTCGCGGCGATCGCGGCGACCGCCGCCCGGAACACCGAGCCGGGCGGGACCTCGTAGAAGCGGAACCGCACCTCCGGCAGCACGTCGCCGTTCTTCAGGTCGGGCACCGGCCCGGGGAAGAAGCGCGTGTAGAAGTGCGCGTAGCGCTGCCCGGCCCGGCGGCGGAAGCGGAAGTACGGCGGTGGCGGCGGCTGCGGTCCGCCGTTGCGCCAGGTGCGCTTGGCCCGCCGGGCGTGGGCCGTGCAGTACTCGACCAGGCCGGGAGCGCTGTGCGAGCCGAGGTAGACGCCTTCCTGCGCGTCGACGATCAGGTGGTAGCTCTGGCTCGTGAAGGCGTTCTCCAGCGGAATGCTGATGTCCACCGGGCTGGCGTCGAGCAGCAGCCGGGCCCGCCCCTTGAACCAGTTGAGGACGCCCTCGCCCCGCGCCCTGGCCAGCACCAGCGTCGGCGTGATGAGCCGTTCGTAGGTCACGATGAACCGGCCGTCGGCGGGCCACGGCACGGCCACCACGACGGCGTAGTGCGAGGCCAGCCCGTCCGCGAGCGCCACCGCCATGTCGATCGCCGCGGGATTGGACAGCAGCGGCTGCTGGTCGCCCTGGTCGGTGAGCCGGCGCAACGCCTCACCGCTGGACGGGCGGCGCGCCCGGCCGCGGTACATGATCCCTTTCAACGCCCGGTGCTCGGCCGCGATCGCCTCGGCGTGCTTGTCCGGATCGATCGCGGTGCCGTGCGCGACGTCGAGGAGGGTTCGCAGCGAGAGGGCGACCAGTTGCAGGTACTGGCGATATGAGAGCACGGGAAGGTCCGCCCCCGTCCCGTCCATCACACGGAGGTTGTCGACCAGTTCGCCCTTGCGCGGCATGAGCACGGGAAAGAGCACCGTGCCGCCGTTGCCCGGCGGCGCGATGGTGAGGTGGGACTCGATCGTCACCCGCTGCGTCAGCGTTCGCTGGCCCGGCTCGTACCGCTCGGTGATCCGCTCGCGGACCTCGGCCGGCGCGACGACCGCCAGCGTGAAGGCCTTGACCTGCTGGGCCGTCAGGCCGCTCCTGGCCCCGGCCCGCTTGCCGGCACTGCGCTGCAGGATGTAGACCTGCCTGTCGGGCAGCTTCCAGATCCGGGTGGTCTGATGCGACTCCAGCCGCGGACCCATGTAGTGCTTCCGCGTGAACCACAGCCCGATGCCGGCCAGCACGCCGGCCGCCGCCAGGCGGGCGGTCCAGCGCATCCACGCCGCGGCCGTGGTGGGGCCGCCGATGACGGCGACGGCGATGAGCACCGCGCTGAGCACCACCAGGCCGATCCGAATCCCCGGTCCCAGCCCCGGTTTCGTCCCCGTCCGGCCGGCCGGAGCCGGCTCACCATCGCCGGAGTCGGACATGATGCCTCCACCCATGACCCGCGGTTCGAGCAGGTCGTTCACGGTCCGGTAGACCCAGTCTCCGAGGCCGGCGCCGGTTGCCCAATCGGGCGATGGGAGGCCGGTGGCGATTCGTCCGGTAGCCTTCGCCGACGAACGCCCGAATCAGTCCGGGTCCGGCCGCGCCCATTTGTGAGCCTTACCAACCTGCGGATTCACCGGCCGTTCATCGTGCGTCCATCGAACACCCACGAACTGACGTACACGCATTCGGCCGTGGCGTAGGAGAGTGCCTCCATGACCATTTCTCGTCGTCAAGTGCTGTCCGGAACGGCCGCCGCGGGTGTCGGGCTGACCGTCGCCGGCGCACTCCCGACCCTGGCGGAGCCCGCGGCGGCCTCGCACGGCGTTGACGGGAGCCGGCCGCACGGCAATGGCCGCCCCTTCCCGCCGCTGCAGGACGACCCCACGAGGCCGTCGCGGTCGAGCCGAACCTGCGCCACCTGTACCTCTCCGAGGACGCCTCCGGCCCCAACGGCCTGTTCTACCGCTGGACCGCCCCGAACGGCGTGCGCCTGCGCCAGGGGGCGTGCGCCTGCGCCAGGGCCTGGCCAACCAGCTCTCCGACACCGCCGGCAAGCTCGAGGCGATGCAGATCCGCCTCGACGACGGCAGCATCCTGCCCGACGTCTCGTACCTCACCTCGGCGCAGCTGGGCCGCCCGTTCAAGGTCAGCTGGATCGAGGTCCCGGACCGCGACGCGCGGACCAAGACCATCCGCACCCAGTTCGCCGACGGCGAGGTCACCCGCGGCAAGAAGTTCGAGGGCGTGTGGAGCACCTCCAAGGGCTGCTACATCGTCAACAGCTTCGCCTTCGGCGCGAACGACCTGCCGGCCGACGCCACCAAGCACGACGGCATGGTGTGGTTCTACGACTACGACGACCAGACCATCACGCTCGTCACGTACTTCCCGCACAACCCGAACGCGGAGACCGAGGGCGCGTTCCCGAAGTACGCCGACCTCACGTTCGACGGCCCGGACAACGTCACCGTGACCCCGTGGGGCTCGCTGGTGCTGGCCGAGGACGGCGTGCGCGCCTCGCACGTGCTCAGCGCCATCCCGGGCGGCCCGACGTACGCGATCGCCCGCCTCCAGCTCAGCAACGGCACCTCGAACGGCGCGCCGACCTACTCGGAGTTCACGGGCCCGACGTTCTCGCCGGACGGCCGGATCCTGTTCGTCAACGTCCAGGCGCCGGGCATCACGCTCGCGATCACCGGCCCGTGGGAGAAGTACCTCGGCTGAGGGCAGGGGCCCGGGCGCTCCGTCGCCCGGGCCTCACCCGGCCGCGAGCGGCCGGACGTAGACGATGAAGCCCCGGTTCTCGGCCACCTGGTCGTAGAGCCGCCGCGCGGTCGCGTTGCCCTCGTGGGTGTGCCAGTACACCCGCTCGCAGCCACGGTCCCGCGCCACGTCGGCGACGGCCGCGATCAGCGCCCGCGCGACGCCCCGGCCCCGCACCTCGGCCGCGGTGAACAGGTCCTGCAGGTAGCACGCGTCGCCGGACGTGGTGCTCGGGTGGAACAGGTAGTGGGTGAGCCCGACCGGCCGCCCGTCCAGCCGCGCGACGAGAGCGTGCACGCGCTCGCCCCGCCGGAACTCCCGCCACGCCTGCTCGTAGCGCTCCGGCGGCCACTCCCGGCCGTAGAAGGCGTTGTACCCGGCGAAGAGCTCCTGCCACGCCGCCCGATCGCCGTCCCGCGGCGCGCCGATGTCAAGATTCACGACGCCAGCCTAGGACGACGTCCAGAGGACGACCGCCTCGGTGCGGCTGCGCACGTGGAGCTTGGCGAAGACGTGGTTCAGGTGGTTCTTCACCGTCTTCTCGGTCAGGCGCAGCCGGTGGGCGATCGCGGCGTTGGACAGGCCCTCGCACAGCAGCTGCATCACGTCCTCCTCGCGCTCGGTCAGCCCGAAGTGGGCCCGGGCCCGGGCGCGGCGCTCGGTCTGCTGGTGCCGGGAGCGCTCGCGGGCCTGCTGGTCGCGGACCATCGACGCGGCGACCGAGGCGGCGACCGGGGACAGCCAGCCGCGGCCGCCGGCGACCTCGCGGACCGCGCGCAGCAGCTCGGCCGGGTCGAACTCGCCGTGCACGAGATAGCCGCGGGCGCCCTGGTGCAGCATGCCCGCGATGAGCTCGGCGTCGTCGTCGCTGGTCAGGACGAGGACGCGGGTGTACTGCGCGATCGTGGCGAGGACCGACAACCCGTCCGCGATCGGCATGCGGTGGTCGAGCAGCGTCACGGTGGGCCGCAGGCGCCGGGCCGCGGCGATCGCCTCGCGCCCGTTGGCCGCCTCGGCGAGCACCCGGATGCCGCCGTCGCCCTCGAGGATGCCCCGCAGCGCCCCGCGCACGATCGGGTTGTCGTCGACGATGAGCACCCCGAGGTGGGGCGCGCCCGGCCACGTCACGAGGCACCGGCCACGGCGCGCGCGCCCAGCGGGACCCGGACGGTGATCGTGGTGCCCGCCCCGGGCGCCGAGTCCACCCGCAGCTCGCCGCCGACGGTCCGGGCCCGCTCCGTCATGCCCACGATCCCGAAGTGCCCGGCGGTCTGCAGCCGGGAGAGATCCCGCGGTACCGCGAAACCCAGCCCGTCGTCGGCCACCTCCAGCAGCACGCCGCGCCGCGTCGGGGCGAGCCGGACGACGACCCGCCCGGCCTGCGCGTGGCGGGCGATGTTGGCGAGCGCCTCGCGGACGATGCGGCTCAGCTCGTACGCCACGGGGATCGGCGGATCGACGGGCTTCAGCACGGTGCGCACCGGCACCCCGGTGGCCGCGCTCCAGGCGTCGCAGAGCTCGCGCAGCCCGGTGGCGAGGTCGCGGTCGGGCACGTCCAGGCGCATCTCCTCGAGCAGCTCGCGGGCCTGCCGGGCGGCCGCGGTCGCGCCCGCGGCGACGGTGCCGGCGAGCTGCTCGGCCAGGGCCGGCTGGCGGCGCAGCGACGTCGGCAGGGCCAGGGCGGCCAGGGACACGCCCCGCAGCGTCTTGCTCACCGAGTCGTGCAGCTCGCGGGCGAGGCGGGCCCGCTCGGACGCGGCCGCGGAGCGCTGGGCGGAGGCGACGAGGCGGCGGGACAGCTCCAGGTACCGGGTCAGCGCCGAGGTCAGCACCGACGCGCCGAGGCCGGCGAGGGCCCCGGCGACGGGCAGGGCGACGACGAACGCGGCGATCTCGGCGGGCGGCTCCAGGCGGTGCAGCACGCGGCCCAGGACGGCGAAGCCCAGCGCGGCGTGCAGGACCCACACCGGCACCGCCCGCAGGCCGAGCAGCACCCCGGCCAGGGCGCCGGCGCCGGCGGCGAAGCAGAAGTACGCGACGCCGCCCCGGCTGACCGCGAGCACGGCGAGCACGAGGACCGCGTCGGCGGCGACGGCGGTCAGCGGCAGCGCGACGAGGCGGGGCCAGCGGGCCAGCAGGCCGAGCTGGGCGCCCGTGCCCACGGCCACCAGCGCCAGGGCCGCGACGACGGGCCACCGGTCGGGGACCAGCAGCAGCCCGGCCGCGGCCGCGATCATCGTCGCGACCGCGCGGCCCACGAGCACGGCGCGGGCCAGCGCCGCCGCGGCCACCGCACGGTCGGTACCCACCACGGCAGGGACGCTACTGGGCGCCCGTGCGCGGCCGTAGCGGGGGCAGGGCGCCCAAGCGGGATTGTACCGCACTTAAGCCGGACCTAAGTCAGGCGACGACGACCTCGTCCAGGTCGGGCGCCGGGGACTCGTCGTTGTAGAGGGTCAGCCGCACCTCGCCGGCGGGCAGGTCGGCGGTGAACCGGAACGACTGCGGCACCGTCCAGTCCGGCCCGCTGACCGGGAACGTCCGCGGCGCGGCCGCGTTGACGCGCACCTTCAGCGCGCGGGCCCCGTCGGCCTCGTAGTACACGGTCACCGTCCTGGGGCCGGCGCTCGGCAGCGTGACGCGGACGACGAGGGTGCAGTCGGCGCACAGGTACCGCACCCGCTTCCCGCCCCGGCAGGTCCCGCACGCGGTGGCGGAGGCCCCGCCGGTGAGCGTGTTCGCCGGGTCCTCGGCCTGGACGCTGATCGGCGCGAACGACGACGACGCCGGCGGCGCGGCGCCGGGGCTCAGGCCCGGCTGGAAGGCGCTGGCGAGCGGCTGCGGCGCCCGCGACCGCGACGCGCCCGGCCGCTCGTCGTGGGTGGGTGCGATCAGCGGCGGCACGGCGATCGCGGCGCCCGCGATGCCGACGGCCACGGCGGTCACCCCGATCCACTGCCGCGACCTCTGCGCCGGCCCGCCGCCGTCAGTCACACGTGCTCCTCGTCCCTCCGGCGACCCGGGCCCGACAATACGCCACGGCGCCGCCGCCCTTGATGGACGACGGCGCCGCGGGCGGGGGTGCGCTTACGGCAGGACGTAGTTGTTGTTCAGGACGTACGGGGCGGGCTGCTGGTCGTCACGGCCGTCGTGGCCCTGGGCGTCGCACTGCCGGGCCGCCACGATGCACCCGTCGATCATCGCCTTGAGGGTCCGGTCGTCCCACGCGTTGACGAAGTCGTAGTGGAACGTCGGGCCGGCGCCGCTGGCGAAGTGCACCTTCGACAT
The DNA here is from genome assembly GCF_049995355.1 of Dactylosporangium sp. McL0621. Lineage (NCBI taxonomy): Bacteria > Bacillati > Actinomycetota > Actinomycetes > Micromonosporales > Micromonosporaceae > Dactylosporangium > Dactylosporangium sp. McL0621. The sequence goes on along the minus strand of NZ_CP188259.1, from coordinate 3,739,504 downwards.
GTCCCCGTTGACCGGCCAGGCCATCTTGAACTCGAGCTTCGGCACCGCGACCGGGTGGTCGTCGGGGCAGACCACGCCCGCGGCCGAGTGGGTGTCGACCGGGTAGGCCATGTGGCTCTGGTGGTCCGGCGAGTCCAGGTGCAGCCCGTCCCAGCAGCTCGGGGCCTGGTACCGGATGTTGAGCTTCACGCTGCGGTCGGTCGGGCAGCTCAGCGGGATGTTCTTGTTCTCGTAGCTGTCGCCGCACTCGAAGCCCTTCTCGGTCGCGGCGAGGAACTTGTCGGCGTCGGTGTTCTTGGCGCTGCCGACGACGAAGCGCAGGCCCTTCGGGAACGGCCGGATCGTGCGGTAGTCCTGCACGCCCGTCTTGTAGTAGATGGTCTGCAGGCCCTCGGGGTTGACCGCGGTGTCGCCGTTGTACAGCGTGGGCATCCAGTACGCCGACAGGTCGCCCTTGGCCTTGCACGTGGTCGCGCCGGCGGTGAGCGAGTCGACGGTCGTGTTCGCGTTCGTCGTGGTGTTGCCCATGAACGTGTGCATGTGCGACGCGCCCGCGAGCCCGGGGAACACGATCGGGTCGTCCTGCAGGTTGCTGCGGCTGACCGAGCAGTTGGCCTGGAACTCGTGGAAACCGCCCTTGTTCGGCGGTACCTCGTGCGAGGGCCTCACGTTCGTGACGGGGTTCGGCGCCATGATCCAGCCGGCCGGGGCGGTGGCCGCGGACGTGGGCGTCGCGCCGCCCGTGGGCACCGGCCCGGCGCTGGACGGCCCGCCGGTGACCGGGCCGACCGTCGCGGTGGCCGGGGCGCCGGAGTTGCCGAACACCTGCAGCTCCCACAGCGAGTAGCCGTAGCCGGAGGAGCGGGCGGTGCCGTAGAGCCGCACGTAGCGGCCCATGCCGGTGACGGCCAGGGTCTGCTTGCCGCCGGTCGAGGTCGTCGTGGAGTACACCGTCAGCCACGTGGTGCCGTCGGAGGAGATCTGGATCTGGTAGGCGGTGGCGTAGGCCCGCTCCCAGTTCAGCACCACCTTGCCGATCGCGGTCGGGGCGCCGAGGTCGACCTGCAGCCACTGCGGGTCGCTGAACGCGCTCGACCAGCGGGTGCCGGCGTCGCCGTCGACGGCGGCCGAGGCGGGGTAGGCGCGGCCCTCGCTGGAGGACGCGGTCGCCGGCTTGCCCTGGGACACGGGCACGGCGTCGGCGCTGGCGGAGCGCAGCGGGCCGGTGGCGAACCAGCCGAGCAGGCCGACGAGCGCCACCGCGACGCCGGCCAGCACGATCAGCCGCGACCGGGGCTGGTGCCGGAGGGACAGGGTCATCGATTCTCCCGTTGGGGTTGGATCACCACTTGGCGTCCCGAACGCTAGTGATCGGCGGCCCCGCGATCCTGGGCCCAAAGACCCAGACCGGGTCCCAAGGTCCAGGGTGATGCTGGCCACGCTCGCCGGGGCTGCGCGACGGCGTTCCTTGGCTACGCTCGGTGGATGGGCAGTGAGCGGGAGGACGGGTTCGAACCACGGTCCCGGGTCGGGGCCGTGTTCGTCGCGCTGCTGGAGGGCGACGAGGACGCGGCGGAGCGGGCGGCCGAGCTGCCGCCGGACGAGCACGACACGCCGGTGCTGGCGGCCGCGATCCGCCTCGCCGTGCGCAGCCTCTTCGACGAGGACACCCCGCCGGAGTCGGTGGCCGAGTTCGTGGCCACCATCGCGCAGGACGTGGAGATCGACCCGGCGGTGGGCGAGGCCCTGCTGCGCACCCAGCTCGGCGAGGAGGGCCTCCTGGAGCCCTTCCCGCCCCAGGACGTCTCCGACGCGACCTGGTCGATGCTGGGGTACCTCTGCGAGCACCGCCTCGGCCGGGAGGACTCCCTGGAGCTCGTCGCGCACGCCGAACGGGAGGCCCTGCCCGAGGCGTAGGCCCTAGGGTGGGCGGGTGACCGACACTCAGTGGACCTCCGACGCCGTGGGCACCGGGCAGTACGCCGACGTCAACGGCATCAACCTTTACTACGAGACGCACGGGTCCGGGCGGCCCCTCGTCCTGCTGCACGGCGGGCTCGGCTCCGGCGAGATGTTCGGGCCCGTCATCCCCGCGCTGGCCGAGCGGCACCAGGTCATCGCCGTGGACCTGCAGGGGCACGGGCGCACCGCCGACGTGGACCGGCCGCTCGACCTGGGCTCGATGGCGGCCGACATCGCGGCGCTCATCGAGCACCTCGGGCTCGACCGGCCGGCCGTGGTCGGCTACTCCCTCGGCGGCGGCGTCGCCCTGCGCACCGCCGCCGACCACCCGGGGCTCGTGTCCCGGCTCGTCGCCGTGTCCGCGCACGCGTGGACCGAGGCGATCTACGAGGAGATGCGGGCCCAGCAGGGGCAGGTGACCGGGGCGGCGGCGGAGTTCATGAAGGAGACGCCGATGTACCAGCTGTACCAGCGCGTCGCCCCGCGCCCCGAGGACTTCCCGCGGCTGCTGGACAAGATCGGCGAGTTCATGGCGCAGCCGTTCGACGTGCGCGACGCGATCGCCGGGCTGCAGGTGCCGACGATGCTCGTCGCCGCCGACGCCGACATGGCCCCGCCGAGCCACTACGTCGAGGTGTTCAAGCTGCTCGGCGGCGGCCTGCGCGACGGCGGCTGGATGGGCGAGGGCCGGCCCGAGGGCGGCCACGCGCTGGCGATCCTGCCCGGGCTGACCCACTACACGATCTTCGCGTCGCCGCTGCTGGCCGCCGTGACGCTGGACTTCCTCGCGCGCGACTGAGCGCGACCGGACCGCACCCGAGGTGGGCGTCCCGGGCCACCCGGCCACGGCAGGATCGGGGCCGGGACGTCTCACCGAGGGGGTACGCCGTGATCGGCAACGGCTGTGTCGTGGCGGTCGACGACGACGAGGACCTGCTGCTGTCCTGACCCGTCAGGCCGCGGCGACGAGCGCGTCGCGCAGGCGGTCCAGGGCGTCGCGGCGGGCCCCGGTCAGCGCGGGCTCCCGCCGCAGCACGGCGGCCTCCACCGGTACCGTCCGCGGCAGCTCCGCCACCGCCGCCCGCACCGCGCCGAGCAGCGCCGGCCCCCACAGCCCGCCCACCACGACCAGCCCGGGATCGGCCAGCGCGACGATCGCGGCCACCACCCCCGCGACCGCGAGCCCGACCGCGCGCCGGTTCGCCGCGGCGAGGGGCGCGGGCGCGGCGGTCGCGGCCAGCAGCGCGTCGGGGTCGATGGCGGTGGAGTCCGGCCGCCGTACCCCCATCCGCCCGAAGACCTCGATGAACGGCACCGCGCGCCCGTGCGGGCCGATCGTGAGCAGGTGCGCGATCTCCCCCGCCAGCCCGCCCCGGCCGCGGGCGACCTCGCCGCCGCCGACGATCGCGCAGCCGAGGCCCTCGCCCAGGTACAGGTACGCGAAGTCGTCCCCGGCGTGCTCCCGCTCGGCCCGCGCGGCCCAGTTCACGTCGTTGTCGACCGTGACGGGGCCGGCGACGTGCGGGGCGAGCACGGCCACCGGGTCGAGCTCGCCGACGAGGAACGGCGAGTCGGGCAGGTGCACGAGCCGCCCGGTGGCCCGGTCGACGGGGTCGGCCGCGCTGACCACGGCGAGCCGCGGCCGCCGCTCGGCAAAGGCACCGCCGGCCGGCGCGGCGGCGGGGACCACCGAGGCCGCGGCGGCCGACGACACGGCCGCGGCCGTCGACGCGACGCCGGGGACCACCGAGGCCGCGGCGGCGGATGAGACGGCTGACGGCAGCGTGGCGGCGACGGACGCCAGGGCCGCGGCGACCTCGGCCGGGGACGCCGGCCGGCCCAGCGGCCGCTCCGTGCGGGCGACCGTCTCCCCGTAGGCGTCGACGAGCTCCCCGGTGATGCCCGCCGGCCCGATCGACACCGCCAGGGCCGTCCCGGCCGCGGCCGACAGGGCGTAGTAGGAGCCGACCCGCCCGCGGCCCCGCCCGCCGGGCGTGCGCTCGCCGGTGTCGGCGACCAGGCCGCGCTCCTCCAGCCGGCGCACGCTCTCCCCCGCCGTCGGCTTCGAGATGCCCGTCTCGGCGGCCAGCTCGGCGCGGGTCAGCCGGCGGTGCCGCATGAGGGCGCGCAGCACCCGCTCGTCGGTGAGCGAGCGCACCAGCTCCAGGGAGGGCGACGGCGAGGCGTCCATGTGCCAATTCTAGACAGGAGCCTTGCCTAGAGAGCGGCGGGGCGCGTACGGTCGGACTTACAAATAAGGAGACCTGACTAGAAGGAGCCCGCCGTGCCCGCACCCGCGCTGCCGCACTGGGAGGAGACCCCGGCCGACCTGCCGGGCGCGATCCGCGAGATCAAGGCCGCGATCCGCGCGCGCATCGCCGCGTCCGGGCGCACCGTCGAGGAGGTCTTCGCCGTCGTCGAACGGCGCGTCGAGGCCGAGGTCGAGCAGGTCGAGGCCGCACTCAAGAACGGCGAGCCGGTGTGGCCCGTGATCGACTACGCCGACATCGAGGCCGGCACCGTCGCCCCCGAGCAGCTCGAGCGCCTCCAGCGGCGCGGCTGCCTCGTGGTGCGCGGGCACTTCGAGCGCGAGCAGGCGCTCGCCTGGGACGCCGGCATCGTCGACTACGTCGAGCGCAACGAGTTCTTCGAGCACTACCGCGGGCCCGGCGACGACTTCTTCGGCACCGTCGGCTCGCGGCCCGAGATCTACCCGATCTACTGGTCGCCGGCGCAGATGCAGGCGCGGCAGAGCGACCGGATGGCGAAGGTCCAGGCGCTGCTGAACCGGCAGTGGAAGTACGACTCCCAGGGCCGGCGCTGGTTCGACCCCGACCGCGACTCGCTCTACCCCGACCGCATCCGCCGCCGCCCCGAGGGCGCAGACTCGGCCGGCCTGAACACCCACCTGGACCCGGGCACGCTGGACCTGTGGATGACCGAGGCGTACCAGCGGGCGTTCCGGCACCTGTTCGACGGCCGCGTCGAGGAGTACGACCCGTGGGACGCGGCCTACCGCACCGACGGCCCGCAGTACCCGGGCTCGACCATGTGCTCGGCGTTCCGCACGTTCCAGGGCTGGACGGCGCTGTCCGACATGGACCACGACCAGGGCGTGCTGCACACGGTGCCGATCCCCTCGGCCATGGCGTACCTCATGCTGCGCCCGCTGCTGCCCGACGTCCCCGAGGACGACATGTGCGGGGTCACCGTCAACCGGGTGTTCCCGGCCAACGAGCGCTGGCACCCGCTGCTCATGCGCGCCCAGGCCGGCATCCCCGACGTGCGGGCCGGCGACTCGGTCTGGTGGCACTGCGACATGATCCACAGCGTGGCGCCGGTCCAGCGGCAGCGCGGCTGGGGCAACGTCATGTACATCCCCGCGGCCCCCTGGTGCGCGCGCAACGAGCGCTACGCGGCCGAAGTCCGCGCCGCCTTCGCGACCGGCTCCAGCCCGGCCGACTTCCCCGAGGAGCACTACGAGCGCGACTGGCCCGAGCGCTTCCGGGCCGAGCAGCTCAACGCGACCGGCCGCCGCGGCCTCGGCCTGCAGGCGTAACCAGGGCGCCGGGCTGCGGCCCGCCCGGGGCCGGGTTACGCTGCCCTCCTCATGAACAATGACCAGCGTTCCGGATCGGGGCTGAAGATCACGTCCGGCACCGGGCCGGACGGCGTGGTGCTGGTGGTCTCGGGTGCCCTGGACTACACGTCGGTGGAGAGCTTCGCCGCGGAGGCGGCCCGGGCGTTCGACGGCGGCGCGGAGTGCGTGACCGCCGACCTGAGCGGCCTGGCCTACTGCGACTCCTCGGGCGTGGCCGCCCTGGTCCGCGCGCACAAGCAGGCGGTCCGCGAGGGCCGCCGGTTCGTGGTCCGCAACCCGAACACCACGCTGAGCCGGGTCTTCGCCCTCACCGGGCTCGACGCCGTGCTGACGGTCGAGAGCTGACTCAGGCGCCGGGCAGGCGCACGGTGTCGAGCCAGAACTGGTTGATCTGGCGCACGACGCCGACGAAGTCGTCGTAGCCCGACGGCTTCGTGATGTAGGCGTTGGAGTGGTCGCCGTAGCAGGCCATCACGTCCTCGACGGCGCTCGACGTCGTCAGGACCACCACCGGGATGCTCGCCACCGCCGCGTCGGACTTCACCTGGCGCAGCACCTGCCGGCCGTCGACGCGGGGCAGGTTGAGGTCGAGCAGGATGAAGTCGGGGCGCGGGGCCCCGGCGTGGGCGCCGCGGCGGTAGAGGAAGTCCAGCGCCTCCTGCCCGTCGCGGGCCACGTGCAGCTCGCTGGTCTGGGCGTCGTCCTCGAAGGCCTCCCGGGCCATGAGCTCGTCGCCCGGGTCGTCCTCGACGAGCAGGATGGTGGCCGCGCGGTGGACGTCCGGCATGGCGGGCGGTTCCTTTCACCGAGCGTCGAGGGTGGGCCGAACTGTACGGCAAACCTCCACCGTTTGCACACGAACCGAAGGCTCTGCGGCGGTACCGTCAACGCCCATCCGCCTCGTCGTGGGAGTGCTCGCCGTGGACGGCGACGCCGGGCTGTGGCTGCTCGACGCCGGCCGGTTCACGCGGGTGGCGACGGGCGACTTCCGGGGCGTCGCCCTCTCCCCCGGCGGCCGGCGGGCCGCGGCGCCCGGCGGGACGGGGGCTGGTTCTCCACCCGCTGGTCGCTGCGGGTGGTCGGGCCACCCCTGTCCTGAGCGTCGCGTTCCCAGGCGGCCCGGTGGTTCGTGGTGTCGAATCGACGCATGAGCCCGTCGCCCCACCTGGTCGCCCGCGGCGCCGCCCGGCCCCGCACGCTGGTCCTGCTGCTGCCGGGCGGCCGCGCGCGGAGCACGGCCGCCGCCGTGCCGTTCGGGGTCGCCGCCCTGCGCATGGTGCCCTTCGGCCGGGCCGTCGCCGGGCCGGGGGTCGCGGTGTGGCGGCTGCGGTACCGGTACCGGGGCTGGAACGAGCCCCGCCGGCACCCGGTCGCCGACGCCCGCTGGGCCCTGGCCGAGGCCGCCCGCCGCCACCCGGGTGTGCCGGTCGTGCTGGTCGGGCACTCGATGGGCGGGCGGGTCGCGCTGCACACCGCGACCGAGCCGGGCGTGGCCGGGGTGTGCGCGCTCGCGCCCTGGATCGAGCCGCCCGACGACGCCCTGCCCATCGACCCGGCCGTACCGCTGCTGCTGGCGCACGGCGACCGCGACCGCGTCACCGACCCCGCCGCGTCCGCGCGCTTCGCCGCCGTCCACGGCGCCCGGTTCGTGAGCGTCCCGGGCGAGGGCCACGCGCTGCTGCGCCACTACCGCACCTGGAACCGCCTGGTCCGCGAGTTCGTCGGCGCGCTGGTCACGCCCTGAGGTCCGCGAACACGACCACGTTGTCGCGGTAGTGCCCCGTCGAGCGGTCGAACTCGCCCCCGCAGGTGATGAGGCGCAGGCCGGCGTGGTCGATCGGGCCGTACACGACCCCGGTCGGGAACGCATCCTTCGGGTGCCGCTCGACCCCCGTCACCACGAACACCGCCCGGCGCCCGTCGGCCCGGTCAACGTCGATCTCGTCGCCGGCGGTCAGGTCGGCCAGGCGCGCGAACGCCCCCTTCGCGCCGTGCCAGTCGACGTGCCCGGCGAGCACGGCCGGCCCCAGCGATCCGGGCGCGGGCGCACCGGTGAACCAGCCGACGGTGCCCGCGTCCGGGGGCACCTCCATAGCCCCGGACGCGTCCGTGCCCAGCCGCATGAGCCCGCTCGCCACGCCGAGCCCCGGAATGGCGACGCGGGTCGGGTCGGCGGCGGGCAGGACCGGACCCCGGGTGAGCTCGGGCGCCCGCGCCCCGGCGGGCCCGGCGGCGGGCCCGCCGGCGGACGAGGCGGCGGGCACGCCGGCGGACGAGGCGGCGGGCACGCCGGCGGACGAGGCGGCGGGCACGCCGGCGGACGAGGCGGCGCCGGCGGAGGCGGCGGACGAGGCGGAGGCGGCGCCAGCGGGGGGCGACGGCGGGCGGCCCGGCGACGGCGAACCGCAGCCGCCGAGCCCCACCACCGCCACCGCCGCGACGGCGACGAGGCGGATTCGCATCGCTCAGGCCCGCCGCCGGCGCACCAGGGCCACGCCGAGCACCCCGGCCAGGGCGGCCCCGCCCACGGAGTAGATGACCGGCGCGGACACGGGCCCGCCGCCCAGGGTGCTGCCGTCGCCGGTGTTCACCCCGCCCGCGGGCACCGAGCCGGCCGCGGCGCCGGAGACCATCCCGCAGGTGGCCGGGTCGGTCGCCTCCTCGGGGATGTTGGGCACGCCGAGGGACTTGGCGAACGTGGACTCGCTGAGGGCGTCCAGGTCGTACTTGCCGTTGCGGTTCGCGTCGATGCCGTGCTGCACGATGTGCAGGTCGTGCAGGTGCGCGATGTTGCCCGCGGGCAGCTCGGCGGCCGGGATCGTGCGCTCGTAGGTCAGCTCGCCCCGCGCGTCGGCCGCCGGCATCCGGTCGACCGCGAGCCCGCTGGCCTTCGTGGTGTCTCCGGTGGTGGTCAGCGAGATGAAGATGTCGCCGTACATCGGCAGCCCCTCTTCGGTGCTGACGTACCCGTTGTGGTTCGTGTCGGCGGACTTGTCGGGGCAGTGGAAGTCCATGGCCCCCGGCCGAGCCGTGGATGTGCTGCGCGTGCGGCGAGTTCGGGGTCATCCCGGTGGAGTGGATGGCGATCTTCAGGTCCCCGGCGTCGGTCGCCGTCAGCGTGGCGGTGCCGTGCGCGCCGGTCGTGTTGAGGTCCAGCAGCTCGACCTGCACCGACTCGGCGGCGAAGGCCGGGCTCGGCAGGGCCAGCACGACGGCCGCGGGCAGTGCGGCGATCGCCAGGAACTTCGTGGACTGTCGCATGTGGAGGCTCATCTCCCAACGAGAAGGGCACCCGGCCCATGCCGCCGCGGCCGACCACGCGCAGCAGCCGGTACCGCCCGCCGACCACTCCGGCGACTCCACCGTCCAAGGCCATCCCCGGCATTCGGGGCCGGCCCGGCCGCGGATTGGTCAGGGCCGGGATCCGGCCCCGAAGCGCAGGCCGTCGATGAGCAGGTCGACCATGCGCCGGTCGGCGGCCGGGTCGACGCCGGTGCACAGGCGCGACACCGCGTGCAGGATGTGCATCGGCGCCACGTCGGCGCGGACCTCGCCCGCCTCCGCCGCGGCCGCCAGCAGCCCGGCCAGCGCCGGCTCGAAGCGCTGCTGGAAGTACGCGGGCAGCGGCTCGAAGGCCGGGTTGCCGGAGTGCAGGGCCGAGTGCAGGCCGCGCTTGGCGCTCACGAACCCGGTGAAGCGGTGCAGCCAGCGCACGAGCGCCTCCAGGGGAGGGTGCTCGGCGGCGAGGACCTCCGCGGTGCCGGCGCACGCGTCGACCTCGTGCCGGAAGACCGCGGTGACCAGGTCGGAGCGCTCCGGGAAGTGGCGGTAGAACGTGGCCAGGCCGACGCCCGCCCGGGCCGCGATCTCGCGCACGGGCGCGTCGACGCCGGACTCCGCGAAGACCTCGCGCGCGGCCTCGACCAGCGCGTCGAAGTTGCGCCGGGCGTCCGCGCGCTTGCTGGGCGGTTGCGGTTGCATAAGTGAGAAGACGTTCCGTATCGTAGTAACTGATAAAGCGTTCCACTTAGCGTACAGGAGGACCGCGATGCGTTACCGCACGCTCGGCCGCACCGGCATCCAGGTCAGCCCCTACTGCCTCGGCGCGATGATGTTCGGCGCCATCGGCAACCCCGACCACGACGACGCGATCCGGATCATCCACAAGGCCCTGGACTCGGGCATCAACTTCGTCGACACCGCCGACGTGTACTCCCGCGGCGAGTCCGAGGAGATCGTCGGCAAGGCGCTCAAGGGCCGCCGGGAGCACGTGGTGCTCGCCACCAAGGTCAACGGGGCCATGGGCGAGGACCCCAACCAGCGCGGCACCTCGCGGCGCTGGATCATGGCCGAGGTCGAGCACTCGCTGCGGCGGCTGCAGACCGACTACATCGACCTCTACCAGGTGCACCGGCTCGACCCCGACGTGGAGCTCGAGGAGACCCTGTCCGCGCTCACCGACCTGGTGCGCAGCGGCAAGGTGCGGGCGATCGGCTCGTCCACCTTCCCCGCCTCGGCGATCGTCGAGGCGCAGTGGGCCGCCGAGCGGCGGGGGCTGCAGCGGTACCGCACCGAGCAGCCGCCGTACTCCATCCTCGACCGCGGCATCGAGCGCGAGATCCTGCCCGTCACGCAGCGGTACGGCATGGGCACGCTCGTCTGGAGCCCGCTCGCCCAGGGCATGCTCACGGGCCGGTTCCGCAAGGGCCGGGACGCCGGTACCCACCGCAGCGGGCTGCCCTTCAAGCACTACCGCGACGAGCGCCGCCTCGACGCCGTCGAGGCGCTGATCCCCCTCGCGGAGAAGGCCGGGCTGTCGCTGACCCACTTCGCGATGGCGTTCGCGGTCGCCCACCCGGGCGTCACGTCGGCCATCATCGGGCCGCGCACCATGGAGCAGCTCGACGACCTGCTCGCCGGGGCCGGCGCGACCCTGGACGACGCGATCCTGGACGAGATCGACGCCGTCGTCCCGCCCGGCACCGACGTGGGCCGCCTCGACATGGCGTACAACCCGCCCGAGATGCAGCAGGCGGCCCTGCGCCGCCGCCCGCCGGCCGAGCGGACGGCGGGCTAGGCTCTGTCCTGCCGATCATGTCGAGCCGAGACGAGGTCCAGATTTCGCCTGCGTGTGCCCCGCGGAGGCCTGGCTACCGGTGTTGTAACCCGGCCTTCGCGGGGTGCGCGCAGCGCCTTGGGCGGGCCGGCTTGGCGCAGCGCGCCGGGCCGGCCTGGGCGAGGGTCTGGGCCCGGCGCAGGCCGGCATGATCGGCAGGACAGGGCCTAAGCCGGGCGGCCCTTCGCCTCCAGCACCGCGGACGACAGGACGCCCGCCTCGGCCATGCTGTCCACGGCCCCGAGGTAGTGCTCCTCCAGCATCTGCACGATCGCCTCGCCCGAGCCGACGCGGAAGATGTCGACCACGTACTGGTGGCGGCGCACCGCCTCGTCCAGCCCGATGTGCTGGCGGTCGATCGACGAGCGCATGAGGGCGCCCATCTGGGCGTCCAGGGTGCGCCACAGCGCGGCCAGGCGCTGCTTGCCCGCGGCGTCGATGATGCAGCCGTGGAACTCGGTGTCGAGGTCGATCATGGTGGCCACGTCGCCGTCGGCGGCCACGTCGGCCATCCGGTCCACGACCTGCTGCATGCGGGCGAGCACGCCGTCCTTGCTGCCGGTGATGCAGCGGACCGCGCCGGCCTCCAGGACGAAGCGGGCATAGCAGGCGTCGCGGATGTCCTCGTAGGACATGCGCGTCACGATGCTGTGCCGCCGCGGCGAGATGTCCACCAGCCCGTCGACGCTGAGCTGGCGCAGCGCCTCCCGGACGGTCGAGCGGCTGACCCCGAGCTCCTCGGCCAGCGGCGCCTCGACGAGGCGCTGCCCGGCTTCGTACTCGTTGTTGAGGATCTTGCGCCGGAGCACGAGGTACACCGCCTCGGGCAGCGACCGGTGCAGGAACATGCCGGGGTCGGTCATGGCCGGAAGTCTAGGTCGTCGGCCCGCAGGCCGAGGTGCTGGTCGCCGTCGACCCCGACCGGCAGCGCGGCCACCGGGCCGCACAGCAGCGGCATCAGGCCGGGGCCGTGGCCGGGCTGCGGGCTGCCGCCGTGCACGATCACGCCGACCGTGCGCCAGCCGCGGCGGTACCCGGCGTTGTGCCGCACGTCGAGGTCGTCCACGGCCACGAAGTCGCCCAGCCGCAGGCCCGGCGGGACCTCCTGCAGGTCGAGGTCCCACATCTGGGCCGGGCGGCCGATGCCGTTGCCGACGACCGAGGACGGGACGATCCCGCGGACGCCGAGCGGCAGCGCGAGCCGCGGCAGCATCCGGGGGTCGGTGTTGACGAGGAACAGCCCGGGCAGCGTGGCGCCCTGGCCGTGGGCGCGCACGGCGATCGCGTCGCCCGGCAGGAGCTGGGCCAGCACGTCGTCGGGGAAGACGACGATGACCCGGCCCTCCTCGCCGCGCTTGCCCAGCACCGTGCCCCGGGCCCCGGCGGCGGCGCCGGTGCGCACGACGGCCTCGTTGCCCAGGCACGCGAAGGCGGTGAGCGCGTGCCGGGCGGCCTGGTCGCGGTGCTCGAGGGTGACGCCGGGGGCCGCGTGGTCGGCGTCGTGGTCGAAGACCCCGTCGCCGAGGCGGACCCCGAGCACCACGCCCGCGGAGCCGATCGGCACGTACGGGGCGCCGTCGGCGTCGACGAGGTACGGCGAGGACCCCATCGTCGGGGTCTCCACCGCCCCCGTCAGGTTCATGGCGACCGTGTTCACAATCAGACTCCCAGTCGTGAAAGGTTCGCGTCCGCGTCGTCGACGATCGCGAACGCCTCCGCCGGGCCGCTGAGGATGGTGCTGGGCCCGGGGCCGTGGCCGAACAGGCGGCAGTGGCCGGTGCTGATGACGCCGACGGTGAGGTACCCCCGGCGGAAACCGCGCCCGAAGCGGTGGTCCTGGTCCTCCAGCACGACGAGGTCGCCGAGGCGCAGGGACTCCAGGCCCAGGGACAGGTCGTCGGCCTGCCCGGCGTAGGCCCCCATGAGGTCGGTGTTGGCGAACTCCGACACCATCCCGGCGCCGGCCCCGACCGCGGCGGCGGGCACCCGCGCGGCCACCCCGACCTCGAGCCGCCCGTCGGCGCGGGTGGCGATCGGCAGCGCGTCGAGCAGCGCCGGGTCGAGGTTCTTGGCCACCACGGCCGGGTGGTCGAGCAGCTTCAGCCCCTGCCCGGTGGCGGCGACGCTGACCCGGTCGCCCGAGCTGACCAGCGCGAGCCGATCCTCGGGGAGGTCGACGAGGACGTACGCGTGCTGCCCGGTCACCCGCCCCACGGCGCCCGCCGCCGGGCCGCTGCGCACGGTGACGAGGTTGCCGACGCAGGACAGGAACTGCAGGGCCATGTTCGCGCCGGGGTCGGCGGCCCGCACCGACAGGCCCGGCTCCAGATGGTCGCTCGCGTAGCCGGTCGCGGGGTCGCCGGGGTGCGCGCCGAGCGTGACCCCGCCCATGCCGGGCAGCAGGAACGGGGTGCCGTCGGCGTCGACGCGGAAGCCGTGCCGGTCCGCGAGGGCCGGCCACACCTCGCCCGCGAGGATCTGCGTGACGAGCCGTTCGCGGTTGGTACGCACTCCGCTCATGCCGTCACCTCCGCTGCGCTCCGGCAACGGCATGACGAGAGCTGAGCTTCATGATGAGCGGCCACTCCGCTTCGCTGCGTACCGCTCATGCCGTCACCTCCGCTGCGCTCCGGCAACGGCATGACGAGAGCTGAGCTTCATGATGAGCGGCCACTCCGCTTCGCTGCGTACCGCTCATGCGGCGGCCCCGAAGCGGAAGCCGTGGCCACGCATGGCGGGCGCGCTCACGGCGCCGTTCCACACGTTCATGACCGGCTGGGAGCGCACGGTACGGCCGACGCCGTCGACGGTCGCGAGCAGGTCGAGGACGGAGTGGGTGAACCGGGCCCCGGCCACGGGCGCGGCGAGGCGCCCGTTCTCGATGAGGAAGCAGCCGTCGCGGCTGACCCCGGTGATGGTGCCCGCCACCCGGTCGACGAGCCGGGTGTACCAGAAGCGCTGCACGTACAGGCCGCGCTCGACCCCGGCGATGAGCTCCTCCTCCGTGTGCGGGCCCGGGCTCAGCACGATGTTCGCCGCGACCGGGCTCGGCGGCTCCTCCCGGGCCACGTGCGCGTGCCCGGTCGAGGCCGAACCGAGCGCCCGCGCGCTGGCCAGGTCGGTGACGGCGGCGCCGACGAGCCCGCCGGTCAGCAGCGGCACCACCGACTTCGGGGTGCCCTCCAGGTCGAAGCCGATCGGCAGCCCGTAGGGCGAGGTGGCGTCGTCGGCGACGTTCACGAGGGTGGACGCGACCCGCTCGCCGCGCCGGTTGGCGACCAGCCCGACGCCGGCCGCGGCGAGCTCGCCGGAGAAGCCGAACGCCTCCAGGAACCCGAGCAGCTCCCCGGCCGCCTGCGGGCCGAGCACGACGGTGTAGTGGCCGTCGGGCAGCGGGCCGCGGCCCCGCCCGGCGACCGCCTCGCGGACGGTGCGCGCCACGGACCGCTCGGCGTCGAGCGCCGCGGCCGAGCGGTGCAGGTCGATCCAGTGCGAGGTGCCCTCGTCGACGGTCGCGGTGAGGCTGCCGATCGCCTCGGTGGCCCGGGTGTGGTGCGCGACCCCGGCGCTGTTGACGACCGCGAGCTGGGTGACGGCCCGGCCGAACATCCCGGCCGCGTGCCCGCCGGCCGCCTCGGCCCGCGCCATGGTGGCGGCGGCGAGGGCCGCGCGGGCGCCGGCGTCGAAGGCCGCGGTGTCGTCGTGCCAGAGCTCGAGCTCCGGCACCGCGGCCGGCGCGGCGATGGTCGCCGTGCCCGGGCCCCCGGCGCTCTTGGCGAGCGCGCGGGCCAGCTCGGCGGCGCGGGCCACGGCGGCGTCGAGGCCGCCGAGGACGCCTGTCGCGGCCCGGGCGGCGTGCCCGTCGACCAGGGCGCGCACGGTGTACTGCGTCTCGGTGATGTCCTGCGGCTGGTGCACGCGGCCGCCGGCGAAGCGGGTGTACTCCCCCGCCTTGCCCAGCAGCGCGATCTCCACCGCGTCGGCGCCGGCGGCCGAGGCGGCCCGCTCCAGCGCCGGGACGAGCCGGTCGGGGTCGACTGGGGTACGCATCACGCGACTCCGATCCTGAGGCCGCGCACGAGCATCGGCGCGGCGCCGTGGCTGAGGAAGCCCCACTGCTTCGGCTCGCCCTTGCCGCACGGGTAGCCGAACGCGCGGAACTCCGACGGGCCGGCGACCGCCTCGACCGAGCCCCAGAACTGCGGGGTGACGCCGCCGTAGGAGAAGTTCTTCAGCAGCCGGCCGCGCCGCCCGCCCTTGACCTCGTAGACGACCTCGGTGCCGAACTGGAAGTTGAGCCGCTGGTTGTCGATCGACCAGCTGCGGTTGTCGTCGATGTAGTAGCCGTCGCCCATCCGCGCGAGGAGCTCGTCGAGGCTCCCGCCGGTGCCGGGCTGCAGGAACACGTGGGTGGCGAAGCAGACCGGCAGGTAGGCCCAGCCGTCGGAGCGGGCGGCGCCGGTGAGCGCGAGCCCGGACCGGGCCGCCGCGTCCCGGTTGGACAGCGTGTTGCGCACGATGCCCTCGTCGACGAGGTGGGTGGCGCGGGCCGGGGTGCCCTCGTCGTCGAAGGCGAAGCTGCCCCGGGTGCCCGGCACCGTCGGGTCGGAGGTGATGGTGACGGCCGGGGAGCCGTACCGCAGCGAGCCCACGTCGCCCGGCGTGATGAACGAGGTGCCGGCGTAGTTGGCCTCGTCGCCGAGCATCCGGTCGAGCTCGAGCGCGTGCCCGGACGACTCGTGGATCTGCAGCGACACCTGCTGTGCGCCGATGACGACGTCGGCGTGCCCGGACGGGGCGACCGGCGCGGTCAGCAGCGCCACCGCCTCCTCCCCGACCCGGGCGGCGTTGTCGAGCATGCGCAGCGAGGAGAGGTACTCCCACCCGGCCGCCGCGGTGTTGCCGTGGAACGAGTTCGGGTAGCTGCGCCGCTGCACGTCGCCGTGGCCGCTCGCGGTGACCACGAGCATCGCGCCGGTCTCGGTGAAGTGCTGGTGCTGGCGCGCGCCCTCGGTGTCGGCGTAGTGCCGGTGCTGCCGCTTGGCGTTGATGCCGGCCTGGGCCGCGGCCACCTCGGCGGGCGCGGTCGCGGCGGCCAGCCAGGCGGCGAGCAGCTCCTGCCGCCGCGCCGGGGCGACCGCGAACGGGTCCTGCTCCACCGCGGTCTCGTAGCGGCCGCTGACCGGCTCGCGGGGCGGGAGGTCGACCGGCTTGCCGCTGCCGGCGAGGGCGACGGCGACCCGGTGGGCCTGGACGGCGGCCGCCTCGGCGTCGGCGTGCTCGGCGAGCGGCCGGGCGGCGAAGCCCCACTGCCCGTCGACGAGCACGCGCACGCCGATGCCGATGTTGCCTTCGATCCGCTCGTCGGGGTCGGCGCCCTTCTGGACGTACGACCGCAGCTCCTCGGCTTCGATGAGCCGCGCGTCGGCGAACTGCACCCGCCCGGCGACGGCGCCGAGCGCGGAGTCGAGGATGCGGGCCGCGGCGGCGTCGTCGCCGAGCGACCCCCAGTCGTGTCCGCTCATGCGGCGTCCTCGGTCAGCGGCAGGGACACCCACGAGCGGGTGCGGAACGAGCGCTCGAACGCGTTGATGGTCTCCTGCACGAGCGCGCCCTGGCCGAAGTCGCCCTGGTTCTGCGGGCCGCCGGAGAGGATCTCCGTGGCGAAGTCGGCGCAGAGGTTGGAGTAGAACAGGAAGTCCCAGTCCTCGCGGGAGTGCCCGCCCTCGGGGAAGAACTCCTGGGGGATCTCCCGCTCGACGAACTCGACCTCCTGGCGGGTCGCGGTCTTGATGGTCTGGCAGATGCCGAACTCCTCGACCAGCCGCACGATGATCGCGCCCTCGGAGCCGTAGATGCGGGCCTCGATGCCGGGGAAGTTGCCGACGGTGACGTACGAGGACTGGATGGAGGCGAGCAGGCCCCCGCCGAACTCGGCGATCCACATGTCGCCGTCGTCGATGTTGAGCCGCTGCATGAGCCCGGTGTCGCGGACCATGCGCTCAGGCACGAAGTTGCGCATAGTGCCGACCACCGACTGCAGGTCGGCCCCGGCCCACCAGTGCATGATGTCGATGATCGGGGCGCCGTAGCCCTCGATGGACGAGGTGGCGATGACGTCGGGGTCGGCGTCCGGGTCGACCTGGCGCATCGGGGTGGCCGGGTCGATCCACTGGCTGTTCTGCTCGTACCCGTTGAAGACGTACGGCTGCCCGACGAAGCCGGTGTCGATGAGGTGCTTGGCGTACTGGATCGCCGGCGCGTAGCGGAACGTGAAGCCCAGCTTGGTCTTGAGCCCCTTGGCGTGGGCCAGCTCCGACAGCGCCCGGGTCCGGCGGTAGTCGTGGTGCACCGGCTTCTCGCAGAGCACGTGCTTGCCGGCGTCCAGCGCGGCGGCGGAGATCTCGAAGTGCGCGCGGTTCGCGGTGGCCACGTCGATCACGTCGATGCCCGGGTCGTCGAGCAGCTCGCGGTAGTCGGTGACGCGCTTGGCCACGTTGAACTTGTCGCCCGCCTCGTTGACGGTGGCCTCGTCGGTGTCGGCGACAGCCACGACCTCGACGCGGGAGTCGCGCTGCCAGCCGGGGATGTGCGCGCGCTGGGCCCAGCGGCCGGCGCCGACAACGGCGACGCGGAGTTTGTCAGTCATTACAAACGTTCCTTTCAAGGGGGTCGTGCTACCGCCGGACGCGGGGATCGATGGCGGCGTATGCAAGGTCGACGAGGAGGTTCATCAGGACGATGAAGAACGCGGCGAAGAGCACCGCGCCGGTGATCATCGGGATGTCGAGGGTGCCGATGGCGTCGAAGGTGAGCTTGCCGATGCCCGGCAGGCCGAAGACGGACTCGATGACGACGACGCCGCCGAGGAAGTAGCCCAGGTCCATGCCGAGCATGGTCAGCAGCGGGCTCAGGACGTTGCGCAGGCAGTGCCGCAGCAGCACGACCCGCTCCGGCATGCCCTTGGCCCGGGCCGTCTGCACGTACGGGCTGCGCAGCGCCTCGAGCATGTTCGTGCGGGTGAGCCGGGCGTACCAGGCGGCGCCGCCGAGGCCGAGGGTGAACCCGGGCAGGATCAGGTAGTTGAGGTACGGCGACTCGTAGCCGCTGAGCGGGAACACGCTGGACTTGTACGCCAGTGCGTACAACAGCAGCAGCCCGAGCCAGAACGGCGGGGCGGACAGGCCGACCAGCGACGTGAGCGTCACCGTGCGGTCCAGCAGGCCCTTGGGCCGGTAGGCGGCGACGATCCCGGCCGGGACGCCGAGCAGCACCTCGAACAGCACGCCGAGCAGGGCCACGGCCGCGCTGACCGGCAGCGCGCGCCAGATGGCGTCGCCGACCGACGTGCCCTGCAGGGCGTAGCTGACGCCGAGGTCGCCGTGCAGCACCTGGCGCAGGTAGGCCCAGTACTGGTAGCCGAGGCCGCGGTCGAGGCCGAGCTGGGTGTGGATGGAGGCGACGGTGGCGGGGCTGGCGTTGGGGCCGGCGATGAGCCGGGCCGGGTCGCCGGGCACCACGTGAGTCATGAAGAAGGCCAGGGTGACGACGCCGAAGAGCACGACGATCGCCTGGGGCAGCCGGCGCAGCAGGAAGCGGCTCATGTCAGCGACGCTCCGGGGCGGTCGGGTCGAGCAGGTCGCGCAGCCAGTCGCCGGCGAGGTTGAACGACAGGACGGTCAGCAGCAGGCAGACGCCGGGCGCGAAGAGCAGCCAGGGCGCGATCTGGAAGTACTCCTTGCCCTGCTCGATCATCTGGCCCCAGGAGGGGTCGGGCACCGGCACGCCGACGCCGAGGAACGACAGCGACGCCTCGATGAGGATCGACGAGGCCACGCCGAGGGTGGCGTACACGATGATCGTCGGCACGAGGTGCGGGAAGAGGTGCTTGCGCATGATCCTCCAGTGCGACAGGCCCAGGGTCCGCGCGGCCACGACGAACTCGCGCTCCTTGAGCGACAGCACGAGGCTGCGGATGATGCGCGCGAGGGCGGTCCAGTAGATGAGCGCGATGACCACGACGACGTTGCGGGCGCTCGGGCCGGTGACCGAGATCAGCGCGATGCAGAACAGCAGGATCGGGAACGACATCACCACGTCGGTGATCCGCATGAGCACCGTCTCGACCCAGCCGCCGAGGTAGCCGGCGACCAGCCCGACGAGCACGCCGAGGACGGTGGCCAGGCCGTTGGCGAGGATGCCGATGACGAGCGAGACCCGGGCGCCGTACAGCAGCCGGGACAGCACGTCGCGGCCGTTGGGGTCGGCGCCGAGCGGGAAGCCGCCGCCGGGGCCGACGGGCGCGCCGGTGGCCTGGAGCCCCTCCGGGTAGGTGGTCAGCGGCGGGTGTGGGGCCAGCAGCGGCGCCAGGATCGCGGCCAGGGCGAGCAGGACCAGCAGCGTGATGGAGACTAGCGCGGGCCAGTCGTGGCGCAGGCTGCGCCGGGCACGCCGCCAGAAGCCGGGCGCGGCGACCTCGCTGCCGACTTCAATGGGTACGGTCACGGCGTTGCCTCCTTCCGGAGCCGGGCTCGGGGATCGCGGCGATCAGCTCGCGGGTGTACTCGTGGGACGGCTGGGCGAACACGGCCTCGGCGGCGCCGGTCTCGACGATCCGGCCGCCCTGCATGATGGCGATGTCGTCGGCCATGAACCGCAGCGTCGACATGTCGTGCGAGATGAACAGGTAGGCCAGCCCGTCGGCCTCCTGCAGGTCCTTGAGCAGGTTGAGGATCTGGGCCCGGACCGACACGTCCAGCGCCGAGACCGCCTCGTCGCAGACGAGCACCTGCGGCCCGACCGCCAGGGCCCGGGCGATCGACACCCGCTGGCGCTGGCCGCCGGAGAGCTGGTGCGGGTAGCGGCCGGAGAAGCCGGACGGCAGCCCGACCCGGTCGAACAGCTCGCGGACGCGGACGGTGTGGTCGGGGCGGGGCACGCCGGCGGCGACGAGCGCCTCGGCCACGTTCTCGCCGACGGTGAGCCGCGGGTTGAGCGAGTCGTACGGGTCCTGGAACACCATCTGCATGTGCCGGCGGAACCGGCGCAGCCCGGCGCCGCGCAGGGTCGTCACCTCCTGCCCGCCGATGCGCACCGAGCCCGACGCGGGCTCGACGACCCGCATGAGGGCCCGGGCCACGCTGCTCTTGCCGGAGCCGGACTCGCCGGCCAGGCCCAGGGTGCGCCCGGGCGCAATGGCGAAGCTGATGGCGTCGACCGCGGTCAGCTCCTCGCGGCGCCAGCCGGTGCCGCGCTTGCGATAGGCGACGGTCAGGTCGCGGACGTCGACGGCGGGTTCAGTCACGGCCGCCCTCCAGGGGGAAGTGGCACGCGGCGGCGACGCCGGGTCCGGTCGGGCGCAGGGCGGGATCGGTGCTGCGGCACAGGTCCTGCGCGCGGGGGCAGCGGCCGGCGAACGCGCACATCCCGGACGGCACGTCGCCGAACGGCGGGGCGCCCGGGATCGTGGGCAGCCGCCGGGGCAGCGGCCCGCGCAGCCGCGGGATGCTCTCCAGCAGCGCCCGGGTGTACGGGTGGGTCGGCCGGGCCACGATCTCGTCGGTCGGGCCGGACTCGACGACCTGCCCGGCGTACATGATGAGGATCCGGTCGCAGAAGCTCGACACGACGCCGAGGTCGTGGCTGATGAGGACGGTCGCCGTGCCGTGGCGGTCGGTGAGCTCGTCGAGCAGGTCGAGCACCTGGGCCTGCACGGTGACGTCCAGCGCGGTGGTCGGCTCGTCGGCGACGATGAGCCGGGGCGTGCAGGCGGCCGCGATGGCGATGCACACGCGCTGGCGCATGCCGCCGCTGAACGCGTGCGGGTACTCCTTCAGCCGCCGCTCGGCGTCGCCGATGCCGACGGTGCGCAGCAGCCGGGCCGCCTCCTCCCGCGCGGCCGCCTTGCCCAGCCCGCGGTGGTGGCGCAGCCCCTCGGCGAGCTGGGTGCCGATCCGCAGCAGCGGATTGAGGCTCGACATCGGGTCCTGGAAGACCATGGCGATGTCGGCGCCGCGCCAGCGGGCCAGCCGCTTGGCGTCGAAGGCGAGCACGTCGGAGCCGTCGAAGCTGATCCGGCCGCCGACGCCCGCGGTCTGGGGCAGCAGCCGCATCACGGCCTGCGCCGTCACGGACTTGCCGGAGCCGGACTCGCCGACGATGCCGACCCGCTCGCCCGCGGCCACGGAGAACGAGACGCCGCGCACGGCGGCGGAGCGTTGCCCGTCGCGGTCGAAGTCGACGGTGAGGTCGTCCACCTCAAGAAGCGTTGTCACATGCGTGTCCTCAATCACAGACCTCGTCCGTGCAGACGCGGGTCGGCCGGCGACGGCGCTGTTGGGTCCCGCCGGAGCTCCTGCAAGCTCCGGCGGGAGCGCCGCGTCAGCGACCGGCCGTGCCCGTCGTCTTCCAGTAGTTGGTCATGTCCCAGCCCCAGATGGGCTGCGAGTGGTAGCCGCCGACGGTCTTGCCGAACACCTCGGTCTTGGAGCCGTAGTAGAGCGGCACCACCGGGTTGTCGGCGAGCATCGCCTTGGTGGCCTGGACGTACAGGGCGGTGGCGGCGTCGTTGTCCTTGGCCGCGAGCGCCTGGTTGACCAGGTCGTCGACGCTCTTGTTGCAGTAGAACGGGTAGTTCTGCCCGCCCGGGATGGCCGCCCCGCAGGACAGCAGCGCCTGGTAGAAGTCGCTGGCGTCGGGGTAGTCGGCGACCCAGAAGGTGAGCGTCATCGGCGCCTTGTTCGGCGTGCCGGCGAGGTCGAAGAAGGCGCTCTGCTGCACCGGCTTGGCGTCGACCGTGATGCCGATCTTGCCGAGGTCCTGCTGGAGCTGGGGCAGCAGCGCGGTCCAGGGCGAGGTGTTCCAGGAGTACATCGTGGTCGAGAAGCCGTTGGGGAAGCCGGCCTCGGCCAGCAGCTGCTTGGCCTTGGCGATGTCCTGGTCGTGGACGAGCTTGTCCTTGGTGTAGCCGGTGATGCCCGGCGGCAGGTACTCGTTGGCCACGCTGCCCTGCCCGGCGACGAGCTTGAGCAGGAAGCTGCGGTCGAAGGCGTACGAGACGGCCTCGCGCACCTTCGGGTTGTCGAACGGCGCCATCTGCGTGTTCATGGTCACGTAGTACGTCGACGGCTTCACGATCGTCTTGATCTGCGGCTTGAGCGACGCGTCGCCGGAGACGGTCAGGTAGTCCGCGGCCGGGATCGGGTCGCCCATCAGGTCGATGGAGCCCTTCTGCAGCGACAGCAGCTGCACGTGGGGGTCGACGCCGAGCTTCTCCACGACCTTGTCGACGTACGGCTTGGGCGCGTCCCAGTACTTCTGGTTGCGGTTGACCACGATCTCCTGGCCGGGCGTGAAGTGGTCCATCACGAACGGCCCGGAGCCGACCGGCTTGCTCGCGGTGCCCTGCTCGATGATCGACGCGTGCGGCATCGCCAGGACGTACTTGAACGAGCTGTTCGGCGCGGTGAGCTTGATCTGCACGGTGCCGTCGTCGACGGCGGCGATGCCGGCGAGCGTGCCGGTCGGGCTCTTGGCGTAGTCGGCGGCGCCGGCGACCCCGGTCCAGAAGCTCTGCACCGGCGACTTGGTGGCCGGGTCGAGGATGCGGGTCAGGGACCAGGCGACGTCCTTGGCCGTGACCGACTTGCCGTCGCTGAAGGTCATGCCGGAGCGGAGCTTGATGGTGTACGTCAGTCCGTCCGCACTCACCTCGGGCAGCGCGGTCGCGGCCTGCGGCTCGATGTTCATGGTGTCGCCGACGTAGTCGTAGAGCCGGTCGTACAGCATGCGCATGTTGTTCCAGCAGGTGGCGTCGTAGCACACCGCCGGGTCGAAGGTCTTGGGGTCGCTCTGGTAGGCCACGGTCATGGTGCCGCCGTAGCGGGCCTGATCGCTGCCGCCGGCGTTGGGGGTGGAGTCCTTGGCGTCGCCGCCGCCGCAGGCCGCGGTGAGCGCGACCACGCCGGCCGTGAGCGCCGCCAGGACGATTTTCCGTTGGGAAGGCATCCGAGCCTCCTTCGTTGTCTTACTGGGGGGATGGGGGTTGGGCGATGTTCGTCAGGCCGCGGACGATGTCGTCCGGGGCCGCCGCTAGGGAGAGCCGGACGTGGCCGGCTCCTTCCGCGCCGAACGCGGGGCCCGGCGCTACCGCGGTCCCGGTTCGGTGCAGCAGGTCCACTGGGGATACCTCGGTGCGCAGCCACAGGTAGAAGGCGCCCGCCGGGCGGGTGGCGGACAGGCCCAGCTCCAGCGCCGTGCGCAGGGCGATGTCCCGCCGGTCGCGGTAGGCGTCGCGCATGACCCGCACGGGGGTCTGGTCACCGGTGAGGGCGGCCACCGCCGCGTGCTGGGCCACGGTGTTGACGCAGGACACGGTGGCCTCCTGCACCCGGGCCAGGCCGGCCGCGAGCTCGGGGGTGGTGACCGCGTACCCGACCCGCCAGCCGGTCATCGCGTAGCTCTTCGACAGCGAGTACACGGTGACGGCCGGGACGCCGGGCGCGGCGGCGGCGAAGGGGACCGCCGGCCGGTCCAGCCACAGCTGGTCGTAGCACTCGTCGGAGACGACGACGAGGTTCCTCGCGGCCGCCCACTCCCCCACCGCCGCCAGCTGCCCGGCATCCCACTGGTAGCCGACCGGGTTGGACGGGGAGTTGACGAGGATCGCCCGGGTGCGCGGGCCGCGCAGGCTCTCGAGGTGGTCGTAGTCGGGGCCGTGGTTCGCCGCGGGGTCGAGGCGGTAGCCGCGCGGGACCGCGCCGAGCATGGTCGCCAGGGTCGAGAAGTTGGTCCAGCCCGGGTCCGGCACCAGGATCTCGTCGCCGGCGCCGAGCAGCGTGCGGTAGGCCGCGAACAGCGCCCCGACCCCGCCGGCGCTGACCACGATCCGGTCCGGTGCGGTGTTGCCGAGGCCGTTGTCGCGGGCGAGCTTGGCCGCGATCGCCTCGC
The DNA here is from genome assembly GCF_049995355.1 of Dactylosporangium sp. McL0621. NCBI lineage: Bacteria > Bacillati > Actinomycetota > Actinomycetes > Micromonosporales > Micromonosporaceae > Dactylosporangium > Dactylosporangium sp. McL0621. The sequence continues at coordinate 3,715,877 of NZ_CP188259.1, read as the reverse complement.
GCAGGGCGGGCAGCCCGGTGCTGGGGCCGTACCTGGTGTGCCCGGCCCGCGCGGCCGTGTGCGCGGCCTCGACGATGTGCGCCGGGGTGGCGAAGTCGGGCTCGCCGAACTCGAGGTGGATCGCGCCCGGGACGGCCCAGGCGGCGTTGGCGATGGCCCGGATGCCCGACGCGGCGGTGCCGGCCACCTCGGCCGCGATCACGTGAGGCTCCGCATCAGGCCGCCGTCGCAGGACAGCAGGCTCGCGGTCACGTAGGACGCCTCCGGGGAGGCGAGGAAGCCCACGGCGGCCGCGAACTCCTCCGGCCGCCCGTAGCGCCCGGCCGGGATGCCGGCCATCGCGGCCGCTCGCACCGCGGCGACCTCGGCGCCGGTGCGCTCGGCCCGGGCCGCGTCCAGCGCCGCGACCCGCTCGGTGTCGATGCGGCCGGGGACGACCCCGTTGACGGTGACGCCGTCGCCGGCCACGAGCCGCCCGACCGTCTTGAGCCAGGCCGTCAGCGCGGCGCGGCCGCCGTTGGAGTAGGACAGGTCGGGCAGGGGCTCGCGCACCCCCGAGGAGAGCACGGCGACGATCCGGCCGGACCCGCGCTCGCGCATGCCGGGCAGCAGCCGCGTGGCGAGGTCGATCGGGGTCACCGTCAGCAGCTGCAGCGCGGCCCGCCAGCCGCCGGCGTCGGTGCGGTCGGCCGGCACCGGCGGCGGGCCGCCGGCGTTGAGCACGAGCACGTCCACGCGCCCGAGCCGGTCCAGGGCCGCCGTGGCGACGGCGGCCGCGCCGGCCGGGTCGGCGGCGTCGGCGCTGAGCGTGTGGACGGTGACGCCGTGGCGGGCGCGCACCTCGGCGGCGACCAGGTCGAGGCGTTCGGGGTTGCGGGCCCACAGCAGCAGGTCGTGGCCGCGGCGGCCCAGCTCGTGGGCGATGGCGGCGCCGAGGCCGGAGCTCGCCCCGCCGACGACGGCGGTCACGGGGAAACCTGCAGCGGCTCGGTCGCCGGGGTCAGGCCGACGCGGGCCAGCACGTCGTCGAGCTCGGCCAGCGTGGCCGCGTCCGGCAGCGGGGTGAGCGCGCGGGTGCGGGCGGTGGCGATGACGCCGCGGCGGCGCAGCACCTCCTTGCGGATGCCGAGGCCGACGCGGACCTGGCCCTCGAAGACGAGGTACGGCAGGAAGCGGTCGTTGATCCGGGCCGCGCCCGCGGTGTCCCCGGCCTCGTAGGCGAGACGGATGGCGCGCAGGATCTCCGGGTACGCGAAGCCGGTCATCGTGCCGGCGGCGCCGCGGCGCAGCTCGGAGTAGGCGCTGACGCCGCCGAGGCCGCCGAACACGGTGAGCCCGGGCCGCTGGGCGAGGAGCCGGCCGATCTTCGGCGGGGTCGGCGGGTCCTCCAGCTTCACCACCGTGCTGCCGGCGGCGTCCAGGGCCGCGAGGAGCGCGGAGACGGGGAGGGTCACGCCGGTCGCGGCCGGCTCGTCCTGCACGATCACTGGCAGCTCGCTCGCGATGCCCTTGTAGAACGCGCCGATCTGGTCGGTGTCCTTGAGCAGCGGCGGGGCCGAGACCATGACCGCGGCCGCGCCGGCCTCGGCGGCCCGGCGGGCGTTGGCCGCCACGATCGCGGCCGACGGCGCCGAGCACCCGACCGCGAACGGCACCTTCCCCCGCGCGGCCGCGGCCACGGTGCTCAGCACGGTCTCGCGCTCGCCCGCGGTGAGGTCGGCCGCCTCGCCCATGACGCCGAGGATGGTGATGCCGTCGACGCCCCAGCTCGCCGCGGCGGCGACGATCCGCTCCAGGCTCGCGGTGTCGACCTCGCCGCCCTCGGCGAACGGGGTGGGGCTGATGTACCAGGTTCCCCTGAGCATGACGCTCCTTCAGTAGCCGCGGTCGCGGTGGTAGAGGTTGCGCAGCGGCTCCCCGGCCAGGTGGCGGCGCAGGTTGTCGCAGAACAGGTCGGTGATCGCCGCGTTCTCGGTGGCGACGGTGGACGCCGAGTGCGGCGAGACCAGCACGGAGTCGAGGTCCCACAGCGGCGAGGCGGCCGGCAGCGGCTCGGCGGTGAACACGTCGAGCGCGGCGCCCGCGAGCCGCCCGCCGGTCAGCGCCGCCACGAGGGCCGGCTCGTCGACGACCGGGCCGCGCGAGATGTTGACGAGGATGGCCCCCTCCGGCAGCAGCTCCAGCTGCTTGGCCCCGATCAGCCCCTCGGTCTCGGGGGTGAGCGGGCAGCACAGGACGAGGACGTCGGTGGCGGGCAGCAGGTCGTCGAGCGCGGCGATGCGGTCGCGGCCGACGCCGGCGACGGTGCAGCCGAGGGCCTCGAAGGAGCGGGCGACCTGCCGGCCCATGCCGCCGACGCCGACGACGGTGACGGTCCGGCCGGCCAGCTGGGCGGTGGTGTACCGCTCCCAGCTCCGCGCGGCCTGGCGGCGGCGCAGCTCGGGGATGCCCTTGACGAAGTACAGCGCGCCGGCGACGGCGAACTCGGCGAGCGGGACGGCGTGGATGCCGGCCGCGGTGGTGAACGTGATGTCGCTGCGCTCCAGGCCGGTGCGCTGCACGAAGCCGCCGATGCCGGCGCTGGTGGCCTGCACCCAGCGCAGCCGGGGCGCCCGCTGCGCCAGTCGCGCCGGGTCCTGCCAGTCGAAGTCGAAGGAGACGTCGGCCCGGGCGAGCAGCCCTTCCCACCGTTGCCCCTGCGCGGCGCTCAGCGGGCGCGGGGTGCCGGTGTGGTCGCAGCGGTACCGCGGGACCGGCAGCAGCTCCGGCTCGTACAGGACCTCGACGCCCGGGGCCGCGGCCGCGATGCGGTCGACGTGCTCGGGCTCCAGGTAAGTGGCGATCAGCACCGCTGTGTGGGGCATGCCAGAACCTTAACGGTCGACCGCCGATTGTCGACAACCGACTTTCACCTGTTACCAGCTCTTTACATGATCCACCGCGGCCGGACCCATTTGTCACGAAACGGGAGGACAAATTTGGCCGGGGGTCCTTGGCGAGTCGCCAATCCATCGACCAATATGAACGCATCGTCGCGATTGGGGTTCGAATGACTGCCGTGCGTGAGCTGCCGCTCGCCGGGGAGCAACGCTGCCCGTTCGGTCCGCCTCCGGAGTACGCCGAGCTGCGCGCCGCGGGCGGGGTGACCCGGGTGGCCTGCCCCACCGGCCTGGACGCCTGGCTGGTGACCCGCTACGCGGACGTGCGGGAGGTGCTGGGCGACCCGCGGCGCTTCAGCAACCGGCCCGGCACCGCCGCGCACATCCTCGCCGGCTACGCCGGCGACGGGCCCGGCGAGGGCGACTTCTCGCGCATGGACGGCGCCGAGCACCTGCGCTTCCGCCGGCACATGGCGCCCGAGGTGTCGAACATGCGGCGGATCGCGCAGCTGCGCCCGCTCGTGCAGCGCATCGTCGACGCGCGCCTCGACGCGCTCGCGCAGACCGCGCCGCCGGTCGACCTCTACGCGTCCTTCGCGCGGCCGGTCACCACCGGCGTCATCGCCGAGCTGCTCAGCGTGCCCGAGCCCGACCGGCCGCTGTTCCAGCACGCGGCCGAGGCCCTGTTCGCGGGCGCGTCCAGCGCCGACGAGGTGGCCGCGGCGCTGAAGCCGCTGCTGGAGTACCTCTACGGCATGGTCGTGACCCGCCGCGCCGAGCCCGGCGAGGACGTGCTCAGCCGGATGATCGTGCGCAGCGACCAGACCGACCGGCCGTTCACCGACAACGAGCTGATCGCCATGAGCGCCGGGCTGCTCATCGCCGGCTACGACACCACCGCGAGCATGATCGGCCACGGGGTGCTGGCGCTGCTGGAGCACCCGGACGAGCTGGCCCGGCTCCGCGAGCGGCCGGAGCTGGCGGCGGGGGCGGCCGAGGAGCTCGTGCGCTACCTCGGCGTCGGCGCCGGCCTGCTGCGCGAGGTCGTCGCCGACACCGAGATCGCCGGGCAGCCGGTGCGGGCGGGCGACCTCGTGGTGGTGGCGATCCAGTCCGCGAACCGCGACGAGGCGCTGTACGCCGACGGCGACCGGCTCGACGTCGGCCGCGCGCCCGGCCCGCACGTCGGCTTCGGGCACGGGCCGCACCAGTGCGTCGGGCAGCAGCTGGCCCGGCTCGAGCTGACCGCCGTTCTGGCGACGCTGCCGCCGCGGGTGCCGTCGCTGCGGCTGGCGGTGCCGTTCGACGACATCCGCTTCAAGACCCGGACCGCGGTGCTGGGGCCGGTCGCGGTGCCTGTCGCCTGGGACGAGGTGCTCCCGGCCCTCGAGGACGGGCTCTGATGCGGGTCGAGGTCCACCTGGACAGGTGCATCGGCTCGGGCGTGTGCGCGCTCGTCGCCCCGGACGTGTTCGACCAGCGCGACGACGACGGCGTGGTGATCCTGCTGGCCGAGCACCCGCCGGCGCAGCACCAGGAGGCGGCCTACGAGGCGGCGAACCGCTGCCCGGCGTCGGTCATCGAGATCCACACCAACCGCTGGCCGCGGTACCGCCGGCCCGCCTCACCGTAGGCCCGCGTGCAGCGCGCCCAGCAGCGCGCCGTCGGGGGTGTCGCCGCCGAGCTCCCAGCAGAACGCGCCGGCGAGGCCCTGCTCGCGCACGTAGGCGGCCTTGCCGGCCAGGGTCTGCGGGGTGTCGTAGCTCCACCACTGCCCGCCGCACCGGGCGTAGGCCGTCCCGCCGACGGTCCCGGTCGGCGGGCAGGCGGCGCTGAGCACGCGGTAGTCCTCGGCGCCCGGCCCGCGCCCGCCCGGGGCCGGGCCGCTCGCCGGGCCGCCCGGCGCGTCCTGGGTGACGCCGGTCCAGCCGCGGCCGTAGAAGCCGATGCCGAGCAGGATCTTCGCCGCGGGCACGCCGTCGCCGCGCAGGCGGCCGATCGCCGTCTCGGCGTCGGCGCCCGGGTGCGCCATGCCGGGGTACCCGCGCAGCGCCGCCTGGGGCGCGGTGGGCCCGGCCGGGTCCCCGGTGCCGGCGTAGTCGTAGGTCATCGCCATCATCCAGTCCAGCCCCGCGGCCGCCGCCGCGTAGTCGGCCCGCTCGAGCCGCCCGCCGGCCGTGGCGTCGGCGGTCACGGCCGCGGTGACGAGCCGGTCCGGGCCCAGCGCCGCCCGCAGCGCCGACACCACCGCGGCGAGCGCGCCCGGCCCGCTGGTGTCGCAGGCGGCACCGCAGGCGTTCGGGTACTCCCAGTCGACGTCGATCCCGTCGAAGAGCCCGGCCCAGCGCGGGTCGTCGAGCTGGGCCCGGCACGAGGCGGCGAACGCGCCCGGGTCGCGGGCCGCGTCGGTGAAGCCCGCGGAGCCGGTCCAGCCGCCGAACGACCACAGCACCTTCAGCCTCGGGTGGCGCCGCTTGAGCTCGCGCAGCTGCCCGAACTCGCCCTCGGCGGCGCCCGCGCAGCGCCCCCCGGTGACGGCGCCGAACGCGTAGACCAGGTGGGTGAGCCGGTCGGCCGCGCCGCTGCGCTCCAGGTCGGCGACGTGGTACGGCTGCGCCCCGCCGCGCGGCAGGTAGTACCCGACGAGCAGCTTCGGCGCGGGGTGCGCCGGCTCGGCCGCGGCCCCGCAGGCCCCGAGCAGGAACAGGACGAGTAGTGCCGCCGCGCGCCGCATACCGGTCCAACGCGTGCGGCGCTCACGAGTTGCGGATCAGCGCCGGCCGGATGTCCCGCGCTGCCAGGCCTCCAGCGCCCACCAGCAGCGCAGGGTCGTGAGCACCGGGGCGCCGTCCTCGTCGACGGGCAGGCCGGTGCGCTCGTGCAGGGCCCGCAGCCGGTACCGGACCGTGTTCGGGTGCACGTGCAGGGCCGCGGCCGTGCGGTCGAGGCGGCGCCCGTGGTCGAGGTAGGCCAGGGCGGTGCCGGCCAGCTCGCGGTGGAAGGCGTCGGCCGGGTCGAGGCGGCCCAGCAGCGCCTCGGCGAGCGCCGCGCCCAGCGAGGGCTGGGCGGCCAGGGCGGTCTCGGCGGCCAGGGCCGCCACGGTGTGCACGCCGGTGCGTTCGAACCGCGCGGCCCCGGCGAGCGCGGCGACGCACAGGCGGTAGCCGTCGCCGGCGCGCTCCAGCGGCAGCGGCGGGCCGACCACGGCCGTGACGCCGGGGCCGAGGCCGGCCGGGGTGCGCGGGGCCAGCCCGGCGAGGCGGCCCTCCACGGTGCCGAAGACCCCGCCGCACGCCGACAGCCGCGGCTCGAGCGCCTCCGCGCGGGCCGGGTCGGTGACGTCGAGGACGACGCAGCGGTACCGCCCGCCGGCCCGCAGCCCCACCGCCGCCGCCTCGTCCGAGCCGCCCGCGAGCAGCAGCGCGCGCAGCACCCCGTCGCGCTGGTCGCGGCGGCCGCGGGCCCGGGCCCGCTCGGCGGCGTGGTAGCCCTCTACCACGTGGCGTTCCAGGGCGCCGACGTACCGGTCGAAGTCCAGGGCCGCGCCCAGCAGTACCTCGTCGGGGATGCCGGCGGCGCGGCCGAGCGGCACGGCGACCTCCAGCACCCGGGTCCGCGCGGCCCGGATCGCGCACAGCAGCCCCGCGCACGGCACCCCCTGCGCGGCCCGGTCGCCCCCGAGCCGGGCCGCCTCGGCGAAGTCCGGGTCGGCGCCCGCGAACGCGGCGATGCCGGCGGACAGCAGCAGCGCCACGTGCCGGCGGCTCTCGGGGGCGGGCAGCCGCGCCACGTCGGGCGAGGCGGCGCGGGCGGCGGCGACGAGCTCGTCGACCAGGCCCTCGTCGCCGGCCAGGGCGGCCAGCAGCGGCGCGAGCGGGGTGGGCACATCTGCCTCGCTTGTGGGTGCGGCACAACCGCCCGGCGCGGCGTTGTGCGCGGGAACCTATCGACCGCCACCGATCGGCGATTTTGCTGGAGGTTACCGCAGAGTAACGACAAAGCCCAGGGAGGCCGCGTGACTGCCATTCCCGCCAAGCGCCGGCGCGCCGTACTCGCCGGCCTCGCACTGCTCGCCACCGCCCTCGTGCCCGTCGCCGCCGCGCCCGCGCCCGCCGCCGCGGCGCCCGCGCTGCAGGAGGTGATGTTCGTCGGCAACAACTGGGACGGCACGGTCGACGTGATCCGCTCCGGCGGCACCTACGCGAAGCTCGGCCGGATCAACGTCGTGCCCGACCGCGGCCAGCGGCTGCTGGAGATCTACCTCAACCCGGTCCGCCTCGCCTTCTACCTCGGCGTCCAGCAGGGCCCGGGCGAGGGCCACGACCAGCTCGTCGACGACATGTACACCACCCCGGACGGCAGCGCGCTCGTCGTGTCCCGGCCCAGCTTCGCCGACGTCGCCGCCATCGACCTGCGCACCGGCGCGCTGCGCTGGCGCTTCCCGGTGTCGGGCTACCGGGCCGACCACATGGCCGTCTCCCCCGACGGCACCCAGGTCGCCGTCTCCGCCTCGACCTCGAACACCGTGCACGTGCTGGACATCGCCACCGGCCGCCAGCTGGGCTCGTTCGGCGCCGGCGACAAGCCGCACGAGAACATCTACACCGGCGGCGGCCGGTACCTGTGGAACATGTCCATCGGCGAGGTCAACACGGCGCTGGACGACCCCTGGCTGGACTGGACCAAGGGCGACCGGCACATCACCGTCGCCGACACGCACACGTTCCAGGTGGTCCGCACCATCGACATGCGCCAGCGGCTCGACGCGTTCGGCCGCGGCGACCTCTCCGACGCCGTCCGCCCGGCCGTGTTCACCCCGGACGAGCGCACGCTGTACTTCCAGGTGTCCTTCTTCAACGGCCTCGTGGAGTACGACGTCGCCGCCGACCGCATCACCCGCGTCAAGGAGCTGCCGAAGAACCCGGCGACCAGCGCGGACCGCACCACGTGGGTCAACGACTCCCGCCACCACGGCCTGTCGATGAGCCCGGACGGCGCGAAGCTCTGCGTGGCCGGCACCATGGACGACTACGCGACCGTCGTGGACCGCGCCACGCTGCAGGAGGGCGCGCTGGTACCGGCGAGCAAGCCCTACTGGGCGACGGTCAGCGGCGACGGCCGCGACTGCGTGATCTCCGAGTCCGGCGCCGACCAGGTGACCGCGATCAGCTTCGCCACCGGGCAGAAGGTCACGAGCGTCCCGGTCGGCGACCATCCCCAGCGCGTGCGCATCGGGCACGTGGCCACTGGCTGGACGGCGCCGTGATCCCCGAACGGTAAGGCGGTTGCCGGGCGGTTGCTTCCGCCCGGCCCGCTCAGGTGCCCCGCGCCGCGGCCGAACCCTTCCCTGAGGAGATCCAACGGGGAGGTCGCATGGCGCCACGATCGTCGGCCGGCGGGCTCGCGCGCGACCCCGTGCTGCTCGCCCTGGGCACCCTCGCGCTCGCCGTGCCGTTGTGGTTCCTCGCCGGGCCGGGCGGCTCCGCGGTGTCATCGTGCGGCTCGGCGGCGACGAGTTCGCGGTCGTGCTGCCGCACACGGACGCGGACGCGGCCCGGCGCCTGGCCGACGCGCTGACCGGGGCGCTGAGCGAGCCGTACGCCCTCGGCGGCACCGAGGCGCGCGTCGGCGCCAGCGTGGGCGTGGCCACCGGCACCCCGGCCGGGCTCGACGCGCTGCTGCGCGACGCCGACGCGGAGATGTACCGCCGCAAGACCGCCCGCAAGACCGTCGCGCTCATGGCCTGAGCGCGCTGGGTTAGGTTGGTCCGGTGCCGCTGACCGTCGGGGTGGAAGAGGAGTTCCTGCTGCTCGACCCCGAGTCGTGGCACAGCCTCCCGCTCGTCGAACGGGTGCGGGCCGCGCTGCCCGCCGAGCTGCGGCCGGCCAGCCGCCACGAGTTCCGCCTCAGCATCCTGGAGATGGTGACGCCGGTGTGCACGGACCTCGGCGAGCTGCGCGGGCACCTCGCGGCCAACCGCCGCGCCGCCGCCGAGGCCGCGCGGCGGACCGGGGTGCGGCTCGTCGCGGTGGGCGCCACGCCGGTCGCCGAGCCGGATCGCAGCGTGGCCCATTCGCCGCGGTACCGCGCGATCGCCCGCCACTACGGCCCGATCGCGCGCGACCCGGCCCTGTGCGGCGCCCACGTGCACGTCGGCGTGCCCGACCGCGACCTCGCCGTGCGGGTGTGCACCGCGCTGCGCCCGTGGCTGCCGCTGCTGCAGGCGGTGACCGCGAACTCCCCGTTCGCCGGGGGCGAGGACACCGGCCACGACAGCTGGCGCGGGATCGCGGGCGAGCGCTGGCCCGGCATCGGCCCGACGCCGCCGCTGGACTCCTTCGCCGACTACGAGCGCACGGTGGCCGAGCTGGTCGCGTCGGGCTCGATGTTCGAGCCCGAGCTCGTCTGGTGGTACGCGCGCCCGTCGCTGCTCTACCCCACCGTCGAGGTCCGCGTCGCCGACGCGTGCCCGACGAGCGACGACACGGTGCTGCTCGCGGCGCTGGTCCGCGGCCTCGTCGCCACCCTGTCGGCCGAGGTGCGCGCGGAAAAGGCGGCGCCGGCGGTACCGGAACACCTGCTGCGGGCCGCGCACTGGAACGCCTGCCACACCGGCCTCGCCGGCACGCTCACCGATCCGCTCCGGCGGACCGCGCGGCTGGCCGGGGACATGATCGCCGAGCTGTTCACCGCGATCGCGCCCGCCCTCGCCGCCCACGGCGACCTCGAGCTGGTCCAGGCCGGCCTGCTGCGCCTGCGCGACGAGGGCAACGGCGCCACCCGCCTGCGCCGGGCCGCGCGGTCGTCCGGCGGCCTTCCCGGCGCCCTGCACGCCCGGGCGGAGGAGACGGCGGCCCCCTGACCACCGTCGCGGCTGTGCCCGCGGGCGACTTCAGCGATCCGCCGGAACCGTGATCGTGGCCCGGGTCGGGCCGCCCGCCGGGCTGTGCACGGCCAGGGTGGCGTCGACCGCGTCCAGGCGCTCCGCGATGCCGCGCAGGCCCGTGCCCGCCCCCGGGTCGGCGCCGCCGCGCCCGTCGTCCTCGACCGTGATGCGCAGCGCCGCGGCCGTCCGCGCGAACGTCACCGTCGCCGCCGTCGCGCCGCTGTGCTTGACCACGTTCGCGAGGCACTCGGAGATCGCGAAGTAGGCCGCCGTCTCCGCCGCCGGGGACAGCTCCCCCGGCTCGTCGCCGGCCACGGTGACCGGCACGGCCAGGTTCAGGGCCAGGGCGCGGGCCGCGTCGCGCAGGCCGCGGTCGGCCAGCACCGCCGGGTGGATGCTGTGCATCACCGCGCGCAGGTCGTCCAGGGCCGCGACCGCCGTCGTGCGGGCCTCCTCGACGAGCTTCGCGGCGCCGTCGGGGTCGAGGCGGACCAGGTGGCCGGCCAGCCCGAGGGTCAGCGACAGCGACACGAGCCGGGCCTGGGCGCCGTCGTGCAGGTCGCGCTCGACGCGCTTGAGCTCGGCCGCCTGCCGGTCCACGGCGCCGCGGCGGGAGCGGGTCAGCGTGTCGACCCGGGCGGCCAGCGCGGCCTCCCGCCGCCGGATCAGCGCGTAGGCGCCGAGCAGCAGCGAGAGGCCGAGGATGGTCCAGGCCGGCCAGAAGTACCCGCCGCCGGTGGCCACCCAGACCGTGAGGTCGGCGACGGCCATGACGACACAGCCGATGGCGGCTTTGCGTACCGTCAGCGTCGTCGTCATGGTCATCCTCATCGGTAGGCGAACTTCCGCAGGACCGTCTCGGCCGGGCCTCGGCGGCCCCGGTCCGCCAGCATCTTCGCCGCGAAGGCCGACGCCGCCCAGACCACGACCGCGCAGACGGCCGCGGCCCACGTCCCGCCCAGGTGCAGCGCCCACGGGCTGAAGAGCGCGACCCAGCAGAGCGACTGCAGCAGGTACCCGCTGAGCGACCGCTGCCCGAGCGCCACCACGGGCTCGAGGGGCCGCGGGGTGCGGCCGCCGAGCTTCAGCGCGACGAGGCCGAAGAGGGCGACGTAGCCGGGGCCGCCGTACTCGCCGGTGACGCCGTGGACCTGGGCCATGGCCTCGACGGTACCGGGGCCGGCGTGCACGAGCCCGGCGCAGATGAGCGCGTAGGGCAGCGCGCCCAGCGTGGAGATGCCAAGCGACACGACGGCGGTGCGGCGTAGCAGCGTGCGGTGCGCGGCCGGCTCCTCGAGCACCCGCCGGCGCGCCGCCCAGATGCCGAGCCAGACGATGACGATGAACGGCAGGACGGTCGCGGTGTGCACCGGCCACTCGGCGAGGCGGTCGAGCATCGAGCCGAGGTACGTGGGCGCCGCGAGCGACGGGTTCGGGCTGTTCACGATCCCGGCCGTCCCGCCGTGCGCGTTCGCGAGCGCGATGCCGGCGAAGATGAGCGCGTACACCGTCTGGATGCCCCAGAGCCAGAGGACCACCTTGTGGAAGCGGTCGCCGCGGCGCACCAGGAGCAGGGTCGCCACGATGCCGACGATGCCGTAGGCGCCGAGGAAGTCGCCGAAGTACAGCAGGGTGGCGTGCACCGCCCCGAAGGCGACGAGCAGCCCGTTGCGGCGCAGCAGCACCCGGTCGGGGTTGCGCCGGGCCAGCTGGACGAGGCCGTAGCCGAACATGACGGCGAACACGGGGTACGCACGGCTGTCCACGAACGTGGCGAGCCCGAGGTTGACGAACCGGGCGAGGCCGTGCGGATGGGTTTCGAGCCCGGGCTGGCCTTTGAACGCGAAGTTGGCCGCGTTGGCGAGCGCGATGAACAGCAGCATGGCCCCGCGGGCGAGGTCGGGGGCGAGGGCCCGCTCGGACCGCCGGACGGGCCCGGCGGCGACGGCCTGGTCGATTGTCATGCGTATGAGCTTCTTCGCCGGGCCGCTCGCCATCGAGGACGGTGGAACCCGTCCGGCGGTGGTACTACTACCCCAGTTCGCCTTCCAGGTAGGCCAGCACCGCGAGGACGCGGCGGTTGTCGTCCTCGGAGGCCTGCAGGCCGAGCTTGGCGAAAATGCTGTTGGTGTGCTTGGCGACGGCCTTCTCGGTGATGAACAGCGCGGCGCCGATCGCGGCGTTGGAGCGGCCCTGGGCCATGTGCGCGAGCACCTCGCGCTCCCGGGGGGTCAGGCGGTCCAGCGGCAGCGTCTGCCGGCGGCTGTCGAGCAGCGCCGCGACGACGGTCGGGTCGAGCGCGGTCCCGCCGGCCGCGACCCGCCGCACGGCCGCCACGAACTCGTCGACGTCGGAGACGCGGTCCTTGAGCAGGTACCCGATGCCGCCCCGCCCGTCGGCGAGCAGCTCGCGGGCGTAGAGGCGCTCGACGTACTGGGAGAGCACGAGCACCGGGAGCCCCGGCACCTCGGCCCGGGCCGCGAGCGCGGCGCGCAGCCCTTCGTCGGTGAGCGTGGGCGGGAGCCGCACATCGACGACGGCCACGTCGGGCCGCCGCTCGACGAGCGCGCGGAGCAGCTCGGGCCCGGTCCCGACGGCGGCGACGACCTCGAACTGATGGGCCTCGAGCAGCCGGATCAGGCCGTCGCGCAGCAGGGCAAGGTCCTCGGCCACCACGACTCGCACGCGGGCCACCCTACCGAAGCCCGCCGTGGCTCGCGGCCCACGCCCCGTCGCGTAGGGTCACCGTCGTGAGCAGGTTCGCGCTGGCGGTCGACTACGGGACGTCCAACACCGTGGCCATCCTGCGCTGGCCCGACGGCAAGACGCGGCCGCTGTTGTTCGACGGGTCGCCGCTGCTGCCCTCCGCCGTGCACGCCATGCCCGACGGGCACCTCGCGACCGGACGCGACGCGATCAACAGCGCCAAGCTCGACCCCGTGCGGTTCGAGCCCAACCCGAAGCGGCACGTCGACGAGCCCGACCTGCTGCTCGGCGACGCGACGGTGCCGCTCACCGATGCCGTCGCGGCCACGCTCGCGCGGGTCGCGGCCGAGGCGCGGCAGGTGGCGGGGCGGGGCGTCGACGACCTCGTCATGACCTACCCGGCCGAGTGGGGCTCGGCCCGCCGGGGCGTGCTGACCGAGGCGGCGCGCCGGGCCGGGTTCCCGCCGCCGCGGCTGGTGCCGGAGCCGGTCGCGGCCGGGCTCTACTTCACCGCCGTCCTCGGGCGCGGGGTGCCGCCCGGGGCGAGCGTGGTCGTGTACGACCTCGGCGCCGGCACCTTCGACGCCTCCGTCGTCCGGCGCGGTGCGGGCGGGTTCGAGACGCTGGCGTACCGCGGGCTCGACGACGTCGGCGGCGTCGACCTCGACGAGCTCGTCGTGCAGCAGATCGGGGGTGTCGCCGGCGCGAGCGACCCCGACGCCTGGGCGCGGCTGTCGGCCCCGCGCAGCGCCCCCGATCGGCGGGCCGCCCGGGCCCTGCGCGACGACGCCCGGATGCTCAAGGAGCGGCTGTCCCGCGAGTCGTCGGCCGGGCTGCTGGTGCCGATTCTCGACCGCGACCTGCACGTCACCCGGGACGAGCTGGAGCAGCGGGCGCGGCCGCTCATCGCGCAGACGGTCGCGGTGACCGCGGCCACCGTCGCCGCGTCCGGGGTGCCGCGCGAGCAGGTGGCGGGGCTGTTCCTGGTCGGCGGGTCGACCCGGATGCCGCTGGTCGCGACCGAGCTGCACCGCGCGCTCGGCATCGCCCCGACGGTCCTCGACCAGCCCGAGCTGGTGGTGGCGGAGGGCGCGCTGGTCACGGAAATCCCCGCGCACCGGGTCCCGGCCCCGCCGGCCCCGGCGCCGGCCCCGGCCCGGCACCCCGCGATGCCGGCCCGGCACCCGGTCCCGCCGCCGATGCCGATGCCGGCCCAGCATCCGGTCACGCCGCCGGCGCCGATGCCGGCCCAGCGCCCGCCGTCGATGCCCGTCTCCGCGACGCCGGTTTCCCCGCAGCCCGTGTCCCCGGGGTGGGGCGCGCTGAGCCCGGTCAGCCCCGGCGCCGCGCCGATCGTGCCGCAGCGGCCGGTCATCCCCCAGCAGGCCGTCCCGATGATGCCCGCGCCGCCGGCGCCGCTGCCGCCGTTCTTCCCCGCCGGGGGCCGGATGCCGGCCGACTTCCGCACCGGCACCGGCGCGATCATCGGCAAGGCGGCGGCCCGGATCCTGTGGATCCTGCCGTTCTTCCTCGGCAGCATCCTGGCCTTCGGGGCCGTCTACGAGCCGACCGGCAACGAAGACCTGGGGATCATCCCGACCCTGCTGATCTGGGTGTACATCCTGGTGTGGCTCGGCAGCTCGATCGTCCGCATGGTCCGGGCCCCGGGCGAGCCGCACCGCCTGCTCATCGACGAGCACGGGCTCACCGTCACCGTGCGCGGCCGCGCGGTGCACGTGGCCTGGGCGCAGCTGGAGCGGGTCGAGGTCCGGCGGCGCGGCTTCTTCCGCCGCCCCACGCTGCTCATCGTGCCCCGGCCCGGCACCGGGCTCGCCGCGCACCCGGACTGGCGGGGCCGGGTCATCGGCGGCGGGGAGGCGCTCAAGGTGGCCGACCTGCGCACCCTGGGCGCGCATCGCACCGCGGTCAGCTCGGCCGTGCGGCAGTACCTGCCCGCATGAGGATCCCGACCGACGCCGAGATCCGGGCGCTGCACGAGCGTCTCGCGCCCACGCCGCAGGCCTTCGCGCTGGTGTACACGCACTGCGAGATCGTCGCCCGGATCGCCGCCCCGCTCGCCGGGCCCGATCTGGACCCGGCCCTCGTGCGCGCCGGTTGCCTGCTGCACGACATCGGGGTGTACCGGCTCGGCGCGGGTGAGGCCTACATCCGCCACGGCCTGCTCGGCCACGAGGTCCTCGCCGGGCTCGGGTTCGCCGAGACGCTGTGCCGGTTCTGCTCCCACCACACCGGCGTCGGGCTGACCCGCGAGGACGTGCACCGGCAGGGGCTGCCCCTGCCGGTGGACGACTACGTGGCGGAGACCGGGGAGGAGCGTCTGGTGATGTACGCGGACAAGTTTCACAGCAAGTCGACGCCGCCCCGGTTCGTCTCCGCCGCGGCGTACGCGGTGGCCGTGAACCGCTTCGGCGACGACAAGGCCGCGGTGTTCAAGGCGATGGTCGCCGACTACGGCGAGCCCGACCTGGCCCCGCTCGCCGCCGAGTACGGCCACGCGATCGTCTAGGCTCTGTCCTGCCGATCATGTCGAGCCGAGACGAGGTCCAGATTTCGCCTGCGTGTGCCCCGCGGAGGCCTGGCTACCGGTGTTGTAACCCGGCCTTCGCGGGGTGCGCGCAGCGCCTTGGGCGGGCCGGCTTGGCGCAGCGCGCCGGGCCGGCCTGGGCGAGGGCCTGGGCCCGGCGCAGGCCGGCATGATCGGCAGGACAGGGCCTAGAGCGCCGCCAGCATTGTCAGTGAGCGCTCCAGCACCAGGGCGGTGGCCTCGGCGTCGTACGACGGCAGGGACGCGTCGGTGAACAGGTGGGCGTCGCCGTCGTACAGGTACAACTGCGCGGAATCGGCCAGCCCGACCAGCTCCCGGGCCGCGTCGGCGTCGCCCTCGCCGCCGAAGAAGGGGTCTGCGGACATGCCGTGGACCTGCACCGGCAGGCCCTGCGGCCAGGGCCCGATCGCCCACTGGCCGGTCACCGGCAGGCAGGCCTCGTAGAGCAGCGCGCCCCGCGCTCCCGGCCGCGTCTGGGCCAGGCGCTGGGCGGTCATGACACCCCAGGAGATCCCGGCGTACACCATGCCGTCGTACTCCTCCCAGCCGCGCTCCGGCAGCGTGCCGGCCAGCGCCGAGCCCTCCTCGAGCGAGCCGGGCAGCGCGCCGTCGAACAGGTCCGGCGTGTGCACCGTGTGCCCGCCGGCGCGCAGCCCGCCGGCGAACGCGCGCACGCCGTCGGTCAGCCCGCGCAGGTGATGGAAGAGCACGACCTCGGCCATACTCGGCGCCTCCATGATCGTTTGAGATTTTTCGGACGTTCGAACACCTTAGAATGACCGGACTATGCCGGTCAATGACTCCCTCCCCGACTACGAACTCGGCGACATGCTCGTGGTGACCGCGCCCGAGCAGCTGCGCGCGCTGGCCGATCCGCTGCGCTCCACGCTGCTCGAGCTGGTGCTGGAGCGCGCCGCGACCGTCTCCGAGCTCGCCGTGGCCGTCGGGCGGCCGAAGGGCACGGTGGCGTACCACGTCAACCACCTCGTCGCCATCGGCCTGTTCAAGGTTGTGCGCACTCACAAAGTCCGCGCGATCGAGGAGCGCTACTACGGCCGGGTCGCGCGCACGCTGTACGTCGGCGTCCTGTCCAGCCCCGAGGACCGGCGCCTCGCGGCCGGCATCAACGGCCTGGCCACCGCGGCCGCCGAGTCGGCCGCCGCGCACGCCGCCGACGACCTGCGCTGCACGCTCGTGCACGCGCGCATCCCGCGCGAGGACGTGCGCGCCTTCTGGGCCGAGGTCCAGGCCCTGGCGCGGCGCTTCGCCCAGATCCCGCGCGCCGGCGACCAGGTGTACGGCTTCGCGGCCGGCCTGTACCCGACCGACGCCCCGGCCCTGCCCGACCCCGGCGACTGAACCCTCCCCGGCCTGGGGGCGCCCGGCAGCGCCGGACCCGGCCCCGGAGACGGGCGGCACGGTCGCATAGGGTCGGCGATCGTGATCGAACGGGTGCTCGACGCGATCGGGCTGAGCGACCTCGCCGACCGCTGGCTGCTCACGATCCCGGACCGGGCCGAGCCGATCGCGGCGGAGATCGTCGAGGCGAGCCCGCGGCAGGTGCGGGTCCGCAGCGTCGGCTTCGGGTACGAGGGCGGCATCGGCACCGTCTTCACGCTCGCCGTGCCGCCCGGTGATGGGCTGCGCCGCGGGTAGAGTGCGGGCGTCCGGGTTCGACGGAGGAGGCCCGCGTGGTGCGCAAGGCGGAGGCCATCGTCGCGGAGCTGCGCCGCCGGATCGACGCGGGTGAGCTGCGCCCGGGCGAGCCGCTGCCCACCGCCAAGGAGATCATGGCCGAGTGGGGCGTCTCGATGGGGCCCGCGTACCGGGCGCTGACCATGCTGCGCCAGGACGGGCTCGCGGAGCCCGGGGCGCAGGGGCGCGGGTCCGTGGTCGCCGAGCGGCCCGCGGCCGCCGGGGCCGGGATGCCGGCGCTGCCGGCCGAGGGCGCCGAGACCCGGGCCGGGCTCGTGCGCGCCGCGATCGAGATCGTCGACGCCGAGGGGCTGGGCGTGCTGTCGATGCGCCGGCTCGCGCAGCGCTTCGACGTGGCCAATGTGTGGCTGCTGACGTACCTGCGCGACAAGGCCCAGCTGCAGGTGCTCATGTCCGACGCCGTCTTCGCCGAGCACCCGCCGCCGGAGCCGGCCGGGGACCGGCGGGCGCGGCTGGAGGCGCTGTGCCGGCTGCACTGGCGGATGTACCGCCGCCGCCCCTGGCTCGCCGTGACCGTCTCGTTCAAACAGCCCCGGATCAGCCCGCACATCGTGGCGCACACCGCGTGGGCGGAGGCGGCGCTCGCCGGGACCGGGAGCCCGGCGATGGCCGCCGCCACCGCCGCGAACTATGTGCGCGGGAGCGCACTGAGCCGCGGCGGTGACGACGGCGCCTTCGAGGCCGGCCTGGGCCGGCTGCTCGACGGCCTTACCGGTTAGTTGGGCGCGCCGTTGAACACGAACTGGGAGCCCGGTTCCTTCACGACGCTGCCGGTGGCGGAGTTGGTGATGGTGACGTTGGTCAGCGTCGCGCTGCCGCGGGCGCTGCCCATGGCCAGGATGCCCGCGCCGTTGTTGGACCGGTCGATGCGGACGTTGGTGATGGCCACGTTCGGGTAGGCGCCGCTGCCGGCCTTGAACTGGATGCCGTCGTACGTGGAGTCGATGACGTCCGTGTCGCGGATGGTGACGCCCGGGATGTCGCCCTGCGGCGAGAACAGCGTGATGGCGCCGAACTTCTGCTGCTCGCCCCAGAACACGCCGCCGCAGCGGTAGAGCCCGTTGTTGGCGATGGTCGTGGTGCCCGAGAACGCGATCGGGGAATGGTCCGTCGCCAGCATGATGCCCGGGTAGTTCATCGTGTCGGAGACGAGGTTGTTCTCGATCGCGTTGCCGTAGCCGCCGTAGACGGCGATGCCGTTGGCCCGCCACGGCAGCTGGATGGTGTTGTTGGTGAAGTGGTTGTCGTGGCCGATGTCCACCGACTGGTCCTTGACGTACGTGCTGGACCAGACCGCGAGCGAGTCGTCGCCGGTGGTGCGGAACGAGGAGTTGAACACCTTGGAGTTGCGCGTGCCGTTGGCGAAGTTGATGCCGTCGGCGTAGGTGTCGCGGATGCGCATGCCGGAGAACTCGAGGCCGTCGCCCGGGTTCCAGTACGCCGGGGTGTCGCTGTAGTCGCGGCCGACCCAGGCGCCGACGTTGGTGTGCTCGATCCACACGTTGGCGATCTTCGTGTTCTTGCCGAACCGGCCGTTGAGCCCGTGGCCGCGGTCCTTGCGGTTGGTGGTGTCGCCGAAGATGGCGATGTCGGAGAGCTGGACGTTGTCGTCGATGTCGAAGCCGACGTTGCCCTCGTGCGGGTGGTTGATGTTGCCGGTCACGTTCTGCGGCTCGGTGGTGGTGTACAGCTGCGAGTACCACATCCCGGCGCCCTTGATGACGGCGTTGCGGATGCCCTTCTGGTTGTACTGGCCGCGGGCCGGGTCCGGGGTCAGGATCTTCTGCTCCTGCCGCCACTGCCCGGCCGGAATCCACACGCAGCTGATGACGCCGTTCTGGTCGTCCATCACCGCGCGCTGGATGGCGGCCGTGTCGTCGAGCCCGTCGTTGGCCACCGCGCCGTACTGCGTGATCGACGTGCACCCCGCCGGCTGCGACAGCTGCGGGGCGACCTGCTCGAGGTCGACCATGTCGATGTAGTAGAACGACGCGTTGTCGCCGCTGTCGCGCTGGAGCTTGAACTTCGTGCCCGCCGGGTAGCTCGCCGAGAGCAGCGCGTGCGACTCGTCGAAGAGCCGCCGCGCGTCGCCGCCGGGGCTGTTGGACAGCGACTCGGTGTCGTCACTGGTGCCGTACAACCAGCTGAAGTGCGACGAGAGGGTCACCTTCTGCACGAACACGTTGTTGGCGTAGAGGCTGATCGTGTAGTCCTGGCCGCCGCCGGACGGCGAGTCCGGCACGGAGTTGCGCACCACGATCGAGTTGGCCTGGTTGGTGGAGGTGAACTCGACGTACTGCCCCTGGCTGTTCAGGCGCACCGACGCACGGCCCGAGCTCTCGGTGCCGAAGTTTGTGTGCCCGAACGTACGAAGCGGGTCGGCGGTGACCAGGGTGCCGTTGTAGCTCGCGGCCTCGGCCTCGTACTCGGTGTACGGCACCGCGGCCCCGCGCCCGACCACGACGGAGCGCGACAGGCTGTTGTTGTCCTCGTGGGTCTCGGCGACGGCGTTCGTGGCGTCGGCCGTGGCGGTGATCGTCGCCCCGCCCGCGACCGCGGTCCAGGTGCCCGGGACGGCCACGGTGACCGTCTGCCCGGCGCCGATGGTGCCGGTGTTCGCGTTGAGGGTCGTGCCGCCCACGCTCACCCGGGTCACCGTAGTCGCGGTGACGGCGGTGGTACCGGTGTTCGCGACCGACACCGTGAAGGAGACGGCCGCGCCCGCCGCCGGGCTCGCCGGGTTCGACGCGACCGCGCTCACCTGGAGGTCCGGGCCGGGCGCCTGGGTCACCACGAGCGGGCTCGCGGTGGTGAAGGCGTTGTTGTCGTTGTTCTGCTCGACGACCGTGTTGGCCGGGTCGACCGTCGCGGTCAGCGGGTAGCTGCCGATCGGGCGGGTGCCGGCGCTGAGGGTGACGGTGGCCGACGCGCCGGCGGCCAGCGCGGCGACGTTCGCGGAGCCCGCGAGCGACCCGCCGAGCGCGAAGTTGACCGTGGTGGCGGGGGCGGCGGCGGTACCGCTGTTGCGCACCGTGGCCGACAACGTGATCGCGGTCGTCTCGTCGACCGTCGCCGGCGACCAGGACGCGGCGGTGACCACGAGGTCCGGGTTGGGGGCCATCGTGCCGAACGCCTGGAACTCGGCGACCTGGCCGCCGGGCGCGCCGCTGTTGGCGAAGAACTGCAGCTGGATGTCCGCGACCCGGGCCGTGACCGGGATCGTGATGCTGTTCTGGGTGCCGCCGGGCGCGAACGGGTAGTCGGCGCGCGGCACGATCACGGTGAAGCCGCTCGCGGACTGCTCGCGGCCGAGCACGGCAAGGCTCTGGGTGCGCGGGCCCCACGCCGTGTCGGGGTTGAGCTTGATGACGAGCGAGTTGAGGTCGGCGTTGGCGCCCAGGTGCACGGTGAGCGTGGCCGGGTACCCGCTGGACTCCCAGTAGGTGCCGACGTTGCCGTCGACCGCGTTGGCGGCGACGAACGAGAACACCGAGGAGCTCGCGTCGACCGGCTTGCCCTGCGACAGGTTCGTGCCGCCCGGCGGCTGGGTGCTGCCGTCGCGGGTGACGTGGTTGCTGTCGGCGCTCTCGGTGCCGGCGGTGTCGCGGGCCCGGACCCAGTACGTCACCGTCGTGCCGGCGGGCTGGGTGTCGGTGTACGTGAGTGTGCCCGCACTTACCGTGGCGCGCGCGGTGCCGTTGGCGTAGACGGTGTACCCGCCGATGCCCAGCGACGACGAGGACGCGGTCCAGGTCAGCTTGATCTGCCCGGAGCCGGGCTCGGTGAACGCCAGGTTCCCGGGCGCGGTGGGCGGGTTGGTCGTGGTGGTGGCGCCGTACACCTCGAACTCGGACAACTGCCCGGCCGGCCAGCCGGTGTTCGCGGTGATGGTGGCGCGCACGTACCGGACCGTGGCCGCGGTGAAGCCGATGGTCACGGTGTTCGCGCTCGCCGGGTCGAACTGGCGCCCGGCGGACGCGGAGAGGGTCGTGCCGAAGTTGGTGCCGTCGGTGCTGCCGGTCAGGGCCAGGGTCTCGGTGCGGGCGCCCCAGCTGCCGGTCGGCAGCTTGAGCTTGACCTGGTCGACGCTGACCGCCGAGCCCAGGTCGACCTGGATCCACTGCGGGAAGGCGTTGTTCGCGCTCTCCCAGTAGCTGCCCTGGTTGCCGTCGGTGACGTTGCCGGCGGTGTAGGGGCCGTTGACGCTGCTGGCGGTCGCGGTCCGGCCCTGGGCGAGGTTCGGCCCGCCGGCGGCGACGGCGGGCTGGGCGGCGGTGAGGCCGACGGCGCCGGCGGCGGCCAGCAGGACCGCCAGGGCGCCGGCGGTGAGTCTTCTTCTGGGCATGGTTGTCCTTTGTCCGGGCGGGGTGGGGTGTGCCCAGCGGACGGTTGGCGGTGCGTCAGCCGGAAGTTGCAGTTGTCTGCTTACTTTTTGCGGACAAGGACTTAAAGGTTGCAGACATCGACGCATTCGTCAACGTCACACTGCAATTCGTCAACGTCGCCATGCAAAAAGGCCGGTCCCCCCGGGGGCCGGCCTTTGGTCAGGCGGATTCAGAGCTGGGCGCCGCCGTCCGCGCCGCCGTCGGTGCCGTGCGGGTCGGCCCCGCCGTCGTTCGGCCCCTCGGCCGACACGTGGCTGCGGACCTCGTGCTCGTCGTGCTCCTCGTCGTGCGGCACGCCGTTGACGTTGGAGTGGTGCTCCGAGTGCGAGTGGTGCTCGGAGTGCGAGGTGTGCGAGCTGGTCGTGGTGATGTCGTCATCGCTGAGTGCCATGCCGCTGGTGTACCCGTTCCGCGCCGTCCGGTAACCGCTCAGCTCGGCGCCCGTCCGGCCGTCGCTCAGCGGCCCCGGAGGAACGACACGGCCTCGGTCAGCGCCAGGTCCGTGAGCGCCGGGTCGTAGCGGGCGCCGACGTCACGCATGAACGCGTGCTCGCCCCCGGCGTACACGTGCAGCTCGAGGTCGTCGTGGCCGGCCGCGTACAGGGCGGCGAGGATCCGCACCCGCGCGTCGGCGGGCACGTGCGGGTCGTTCGCGCCGAACACGACCATGAGCCGGCCCTCGACCGCGGCCGCGCGGGCGAGCGAGTCGGCCTCGTCGGCGCCGAGCTTCCCGTCGTGCAGGCCCGTCGGGTAGAAGCACACGGTCGAGGCGACCCGCGGGTCGAGGGCGGCCCGGAAGGCGAGGTGCCCGCCGATGCAGAAGCCGGCCGCGTGCAGCGTCGTGACGTCGGCCCGGCCCGCGAGGTGGTCCAGGACCGCGGCCCGGTCGGCGTCGAACTCGGCGGTCGTGGTCGCCGCCGCGGCCGCCAGCCCCGCCGCCTTGCCCGCGTCGTCGAACTCGAGCGCGATCCCGGCCACGGCCCCGCGCGGGTAGATCTCGGGCACGCAGAGGAGGAACCCCTCGGCCGCGAGCCGGCGCGCGGTGCGCAGGGTCGACTCGGTGAGCTGGAAGATATCGGTGTACAGCAGGACGCCCGGCCAGGGCCCCGCCCCCACGGGGGCCACGACCAGCGACCGGATCACGCAGCCGGTCGCGTGCACCATGACCTCGTCCTCGCGCAGCTTCATGCCCGCTGACCTTACCGGCGGGTACCGCACAAACTGCGCAACTCCGCTACGATCGCCGCCCATGCGCGTCGCCGTTCGCCTGGGCCAGGCCGCCCTCGTCGTCCTCCTGCTCGCCGCCGCCTTCGGGGTGTGGCGCGCGACGCGGGCCGTCCCGTCCTCGGCCGTCCCGGCCGCCTCGCTGCCGGCCGACCTGGTGCTCGGACCGGACGGCATCGGCCGGCTGCGGCTGGGCATGTCCGAGCAGGCGGCCCTGGACACCGGCGAGTCGAGCGTCAAGCCGGGCTGGCAGAAGCAGCACGACTCGAAGTGCTTCTCGGAGACGACCGCTGGCAAGGTCAACGTCATGTTCTCCAGCCACCACGGCCTCGCGGTGCTCAGCGGCCCGGAGCGCACCCGCACGCCGGAGGGCATCCGGGCCGGCGCGACGGTGGCGGACGTCGCCGTGGCCTACCCGACGATCATGCACCCGGACCTCGGCACCGCGGCCGAGCAGGTCGAGCTGATCGGCAACGTGAACGTCCCGGTCCCGGGCAACCCGGCCGCGATCTACGTCTTCTTCTTCCGCCTGGGCAGCGCCGACCCGGCCACGGCCCGCCTCCAGGTGATCCTGCTGAGCCTGCTGGACCAGGACCAGGAGTGCACCCGCGCCGACTAGTCGTGCAGCTGCGCCAGGTCGAGGGCGTGCCACGCGTCGCCCTGGTGCCACCACACGACGTGGTCGCGGGCCAGGGCCTGGTCGGTGTCGTCGGCCAGGGTCACCAGGCGGTTGGTCCGGATGTCGTACAGGGCCAGGCGGTGCGTGGAGTCGTACGCGGTGCGCGTTCCGGTCTGCAGTACCGGCTCGAAGCGGTCCAGCAGCGCGACCGCGCCGGTGGCCGGGAAGGTGTCCACGCCCCCGACGCGGCGGCGGGCGGTGCCGTCCGGGTGCAGCACGGCGTAGCTGGTGTCGCCGCCGGTACCGGCGGACACGACCGAGCGGCACCAGACCGGGCCGCAGTCGACCGTCTCCGCGGCCGACTTCACGACCGTGACACGCGCGCCGGTGTCCAGGTTGCGCAGCTCCTGGCGGCCGCCGGCGCGCGCGGCCGCGGCCGTCTGCAGCCAGGGCCACGCCGAGAGCTCGTACGCGCCGTCGACCTTCGCCGCCGTCACCGGGCCGCCCGCGAGCGGGACCGAGCGCACCTCGGTGTCGCGGCCGGTGGCCGCGGCCCAGTACACCCGGCCGTCGTGGACCACGAGGTCGTGCTCGCCGCCCGGGAACTCGCCGTCGCCGGTGTCGGCGGTCAGCGGTACCGCCGCCGCATCGCCGTCGAGGGAAGCCTTCCACAGGCGGTGCTGGAGCGGCTGGGTCGCCGTGGCCGTCGACTCGATCCAGTAGACGTCGCCACCGGCGGCGGTGAAGCTCGTGAAGCGCGGGTAGCGCTCGCGCTCGGCGCGGGTCAGCTCGCGGACCCGCTCGCCGGTGCGCAGCAGGACCCGCTGGGCGGCGCCGTCCGGGGTCGCGGCCACGCCGACCGAGGTGGTCGCGTCGAGGTAGAGGCCGGGCGAGTACTGCGTGCCGTCGGCGAGCCTCCCCGGCGCGACGGCGACCGTGGCGGCGGGCCAGGCCTGGCGCAGGGTGCGCTGCGGCGGCGCGGACACGGCCGGAACGGAGGAGCCGGGCGGACCGCTGACGACGAGCCATCCGCCGACCAGCAGCGCGACGCCGAGGGCGATCGAGCGGATGAGCCGGGCGCGGGCCACGTCACGCAGCGTACCCGCGCGAACTGGAGCCTTTCGGCCCTGCCCGCGGGTGGCTGCGGCGGAGCACGCTGAAATCGGGAGCCAACGTGAGGAGGAACCCGATGGAACCGCAGGGCATCGTGGTCGGGTACGACGGGTCACGCGAGGCGCGACGCGCGGTCGAGTGGGCCGCGGCCGAGGCCGGGCGCGGCGGCGGCCGGCTGCACATCGTCACCACTTACGAGATCACCTGGCCCGGGGCGTACTACGCCGCCGTCGCCGAGCAGGTCGACGCGGCCCGGCAGGCGGCCGAGGCCATCCTCGCCGAGATCACCGACGAGGTGCGCGACCTCTCGACCGGCGTCGACGTGTTCGGGGTGTGCGCGGCCTCGTCCGCGGCCGCGACGCTGCTCGACCTCGGCGACGCCGGGGCG
The DNA here is from genome assembly GCF_049995355.1 of Dactylosporangium sp. McL0621. NCBI lineage: Bacteria > Bacillati > Actinomycetota > Actinomycetes > Micromonosporales > Micromonosporaceae > Dactylosporangium > Dactylosporangium sp. McL0621. Next base: position 3,691,395 of record NZ_CP188259.1, on the reverse strand, counting down.
CGGATGCTCGTCGTGGGCAACCGCGGCGCCGGCGGGCTGACCAACCTGCTGCTCGGCTCGGTGAGCCAGCAGGTCGCCACGCACGCCAAGGTGCCGGTCGCCGTGGTCCGCGGGCGGCCCGACCCGTCGCTGGGCCCGGTCGTCGTCGGCGTCGACGGGTCCGCGTCGGGCGACCACGCGCTCGGGCTCGCGTTCGAGGCGGCCCAGGAGCGCGGCCGGGCGCTGGTCGCGGTGCGCGCCTACCCGCCGGCCAGCGCCGACGAGGCCCGGGAGCGGGTCGCGCTGGAGGACGCCCTGGCGAACTGGGCCGGCAAGTTCCCGGACGTCCAGATCGCCCAACTCGTCGCCCCCGGTCGCCCCGCCGCCGTGCTGGTCGACACCTCGCACACGGCGACGCTCGTCGTGGTCGGCAGCCGCGGCCACGGCGGCTTCGCGGGCCTGCTGCTCGGCTCGGTCGGCCAGCAGCTCATGCACCACGCCGACTGCCCGGTGCTCATCGTCCACTGAGGACGGTCACGGGCGGGAACGTGCCCCGGGCGGCCGCGAGCCGGATGCCCTCGATGCCGCGGTACGCGCCGTAGAACCTGGTCAGTCCCACGGCGCGCACGGCGATGTCACTGCTCATGCCCGCATCCTGCGGCCGATCGGCTCGGCGCCCCAGGTCCGGGGGCCCGGACGACATCGGCGGTCCCCGTTGCCGGGGCCCGGCAACTACTCGGCGACGGTGATCACCTCGTCGGGGCCCAGCCGCGGCGTGTGCGGCGGGCCCGCGTGCTCGGGGTCGGCCACGCCGAGGCGCAGCACGAGGTAGGGCCAGCCGACCTCGCCCAGCATCCGGCGCAGCGCCGCGCGGGTGAACTCCAGCTCGACCGGGCTGCTCAGCGGCAGTACCGCCGTGCCCCGCCCGGTCGCGGTCAGCCACAGCTCGCCGAGGGCCTCGCCGGCCCGCAGCCAGTCGGGGCGCTCGTCGCCGTCGCCGTAGAGGATGGCGTAGTTCGCCGCGGCGTCGTGCCCCTCGCCGGCGTCCAGGGTGCCCGCCACGCCGAAGTCGCGCTCGGCGACCGTGGTGGGCGGGCGCTGCGCCGGCAGGGCGGTGGCCGGCACGCCGGTGCCCCCGGTGCGCTCGCCGCCGGCCCAGGCCGCGGTCTCGGCCCGCATCCGCTCGTCGCGGGACTCGGCGTCGCCGGCGTGCTCGATCATCACCGCGAGCTGCAGCACCTGGTCGTGGCGCAGCACGTGCAGGCGGGCCCCGCCGCGGCGGGCGCCGGCCGCGAGGGCGTCCAGAGCCTCCTCCGACACCGGCTCCTCGGTGACCGCGCGCCGGTCGGTGCGCCGTACCCGCAGCAGCTGCAGCCGGTGCATGTCGTGCGGGTCGGCCGGCGCGGGCTCGACGGCCCGCACGACGGCCAGCGGCTCGCCGGAGGGGCGGTCGACCTCGTACTTCCAGCCGGACGCGGCCAGCGCGACGAGCGAGTGGTGCAGGGCCGCGCCGCAGCTGAGCACCATGAGCCGCCCGTCGGCGTCCTGTTCGCGCAGCTGCCGCCCGGGCTCGGCGTAGAGCTCCAGCCGGTCGCCGCGCACCACCCAGCGCCAGGGCTGGGTGTTGTGCACGGAGGGGGCCAGCCGGGCGGCGTCGGCCGCCGCGGCCAGGGCCTCGGATGCGGTGGTGGTCATGACAGGCTCCAGTCCCGCACGTCGGGCATGTCCTCCAGGTGCTCCACGACGTACGTCTCGTGCTCGGCCAGCTTCTGCTCGCACCACGCCTTGAGCTCGGTGGCGCCGGGCGGGAGCCGCCGGGCGTTGTTGATGGCGTCCATGACGAGGTGGTACCGCGAGACGCGGTTGCGCACCGTCATGTCGAACGGGGTCGTGGTGGTGCCCTCCTCGATGAAGCCCCGGACCCGGAACCGGTCGGCGTCGGGCCGGCCGTGCACCAGCTGGTGGATGGCGCCGGGGTACCCGTGGAAGGCGAAGACCACGTCGACGGTGTCGGTGAACAGCTCGGTGAACTGCACCTGGCTCATCCCGTGCGGGTGGTCCTTCGGCCGCGGCAGGGTCATGAGGTCCACGACGTTGACGACGCGGACCCGGAACTTCGGCAACCGCTCCCGCAGGATCTGCGCGGCCGCGACGGTCTCCATGGTGACCACGTCACCGGCGCAGGCGAGCACGATGTCGGGGTCGCTGGTGCCGTCGTCGGTGCCGGCCCAGTCCCAGATCCCGGCGCCGCGCGCGCAGTGCTCGGCGGCGGCGTCCATGTCCAGCCACTGCAGCTGCGGCTGCTTGTCGATGACGATGAGGTTGATGTAGGAGCGCGAACGCAGGCAGTGGTCGGCCACGGACAGCAGGCAGTTGGCGTCCGGCGGCAGGTAGACGCGGGCCACGTCGCCGCGCTGGGTGAGCACGACCTGGATGAGGCCCGGGCCCTGGTGGCTGAATCCGTTGTGGTCGTTGCGCCAGGCGGTGGAGGTGAGCAGCACGTTGAGGCTGGGCACCTTGGCCCGCCACGGCAGCCGCTTGGCCTCCTGCAGCCATTTTCCGTGTTGTACCGTCTGCGACGCCGACACCATCGCGAACGCCTCGTAGGTGGCGAAGATGCCGTGGCGCCCGGTGAGCGTGTAGCCCTCCAGCCAGCCGTGGCAGTTGTGCTCCGACAGCACCTCCATGACCCGCCCGTCGCGGCCGATGGCCACGTCGGCGTCGGTGACCCGCTCCATGAAGGCCCGGTCGGACACCTCGAAGACGGCGCCGAGCCGGTTGCTGTTGGTCTCGTCGGGGCAGAAGAGGCGGAAGCGGTCGGGGTTGTCGCGGTACAGGTCGCGCAGCAGCTCGCCCAGGCGCCGGGTGGACTCGGCGCGGGTCGTGCCGGGCAGCGGGACGTCGACGGCGTACTTGCGGAAGTCGGGCAGGTCGAGGCCCTGGGTGAGCACGCCGCCGTTGGCGTGCGGGCTGGCGCTCATGCGCAGCTCGCCCTCGGGCGCAAGGGCGCGTACCGCCGCGGCCGGAACCCCCCGCTCGTCGAAGAGCTCCTCGGGCTTGTAGGACCGCAGCCATGTCTCGAGCAGCTTCAGGTGCTCGGGGTTCTCCTTCACGCCGGACAGCGGCACCTGGTGCGAGCGCCACGTGCCGGTGACCTGGACGCCGTCGACCTTCTCGGGCCCGGTCCAGCCCTTGGGCGAGCGGAGCACGATGAGCGGCCAGTGCGGCCGGGTGCCGTCCCAGTCCCCGCCGCGGGCGGCGTCCTGGATGTTCCTGATGCGCTCGTACGCGTCGGCGAGCACGGCCGCGAACCGGTGGTGCATGCCGGGCAGGTCGCCGCCCTCGACCTCGAGCACGACGTAGCCGTGGCCCTCCAGCAGGGACCGTACCTCCGCGGGGCTCTTGCGCCCGAGCACCGTCGGCCCGGCGATCTTGGCCCCGTTGAGGTGCAGGATCGGCAGCACCGCGCCGTCGCGGGCCGGGTTGATGAACGAGACGCCCTTCCAGGACCCTTCGAGGGGCCCGGTCTCGGCCTCCCCGTCGCCGACGACGGCGACGGCGAGCAGCTCCGGGTTGTCCATGACGGCGCCGAACGCGTGCACGAGCACGTAGCCGAGCTCGCCACCCTCGTGGATGGATCCCGGGGTGGTCACGGACACGTGGCTGGGGATGCCGCCGGGCGCGGAGAACTGCCGGAACAGCCGGAGCAGGCCCTCCTCGTCCTGGGTGACGTCGGGGTACACCTCGGTGTAGGTGCCCTCGAGGTAGCCGGCGGCGACGAGCGCCGGGCCGCCGTGCCCGGGCCCGGCGAGGTAGATGGCGCGCTGCCCGGTCTGCGTGATGAGCCGGGACAGGTGCGCGTAGACGAACGACAGGCCCGGGCTGGTGCCCCAGTGCCCGAGCAGCCGCGGCTTGATGTCCGCCGCCTCGAGCGGGCGGCGCAGCAGCGGGTTGGCTTGCAGGTAGATCTGCCCGATCGTGAGGTAGTTGTTCGCTCTCCACCACGCATCCAGCTGTGCGATCTCGGTCTCGTCGAGCTCAGCACGCAGGCGCTGTGTCATGACCTCTCCCGTTTCGTCGCGGCCTCCGCTTCCAGGGTGACCGTAACGAACCCCGGCGGTCAGGGCCGGAGGTCCCGAGATTCCCGGGACCGGCGTTCCTTCGGGCATGATTCCGGGTGTGGAGTTCGACGAGGAGGAATGGGCGGCCTTCACGGAGGCGCTTCAGGACGCGCTGGAGATGTACGGCGCGGCCGAGGGGCAGGACCCGGAGTCGGGCTACGTCGCGCTCGCGGCCGGGATCCGGAGCCGGTGGTACACGAGTTCGACCTGACCCGGCTGCTGGCCAGGTGCCGGGCGGCCGATCGCGGCGAGTGGCCGGACCTGTGCCGCGAGCAGGTCACCGACTGGTCGGAGAACTACTCCCTGCGGGCCTGGCTGACGTCCGTCCGGTTCGCGGAGGTCGCCGACCGGCTGGAGGCGTGGCCGGCCGCGGCGCGGCTGCGGCACTACGAGGCCCCGCCGGCCGACGACCACCAGCCGTTCAGCGTGCAGCGTCCGGACGGGACGTGGCTGGCGTTGCTGGTCGAGGGCCCGGAGCTCGACGGCGTCGCCGGGCTGCGGTGCTTCGTGCCCTGGAGCGCGGTACGGGCCTGGGGCGTGACCGGCGATGAACTGGTACGACGGGCGCATGCTTAGGGCGCGCCTGGCGGTGGCCGTGGGCCTCCTGCTCGTGGCGGCCGGCGTCGCCGGCTTCGCGACCGTGGGCCGCGGGCTGCGCACGACGTCGGTCCACGTCGGCGCGGTGCCGGTGGAGCTGGTCCGCCCGGACGGCGCCGCGGCGGGCGGGGCGGCCCGGCCGGTGGTGGTGGTCGTGCACGGGTACGCCGGGTCGGGCCGGCTCATGCGCCCGTTCGCCGACACCCTCGCCCGGCGGGGCTACGTCGTGGCCCTGCCCGACCTGGCCGGCCACGGGGCCGACCCCGAGCGGCTCACCGAGGCGGCGCTCGACCGGGACCTGGCCGACGTGGTGCGCTACGTGCGCGGGCGGCCCGACGTCGACCCGGCCCGGGTCGCGCTGGTCGGCCACTCGATGGGCGCGGCCGCCGTGGTGCGGGCCGGCGCCGCCGACCAGACGATCCGGGCCACCGTGGCCATCTCGGTCGGCGACGACGCGACGGCGGCGATCCGGCCGGGGCCGCGGCACCTGCTGGCGCTCTACGGCGCGTTCGAACCGTCGGGGATCGGCGCGACCACCCGGGCCACCGGGGCCGAACGGGTGGTGCGGGTGCGGCTCGTCGAGCACATCGGCGTCCTCTTCGCCGACCGCACCCACCACGAGACGGCCCGCTGGCTCGACCAGACCCTGGACCACCGCCCGGACCGGCCCGTCATCGCGGCCAAGGGCCGGCTGATCGCGGGCGCCCTGGGCCTGGCCGGCGGGCTGATGGTCCTGACCGGCGCGCTGCTGGCGTGGCGGACCCGCGACCCGGCCCCGCCGCCCGAGCGCGGGCGCCTCGGCCTGCGCATCGCGGCGGTGCTGGTGGCGCCGATCCCGGGCGAGGTGGCCGGGGTCGTGCTGTACCGCGTGCTGCCCAACCCGGTGACCGGGTACCTCGTGGGCTACTTCGCCGGGTGCGGCGCCGCCCTCCTCCTGGCCGCGCTGCTGATCCGCGGCCCGGCTCGGCCGGCCCGGCCGCCGCTCGCACCCCTCGCCTTCGCCGCCGGGTTCGCGGTCGCCGCCCTCGCCGCCGTCGCCCTGCCGGTCCACTTCGGACTGACCGACATCGCGCCGCACGGGCCGGACTGGTGGCTCGTCGCCCTGCTCGCCGGCGCCACCGCGGCCCTGCTCGCCGGGGCGCACGCGGTGCTCGGGCCGCCGTGGAGCTACGCCGCCGTGCTGGCCCTCTGCCTGCCGATGCCGGTTGCGTCCGCCGTCGGGGCCGCCCCGGGCTTCCTGGCCCTCATCTCGCCGCTGGTCATGGTGCTGGTCGCGCTGCACCTGGGGCTGTGCGCCGCGGCCCGGGCCTCCGGCATCCCGTGGGGACGGACGGTGGCGGCGGGCGCGCTGACCATCGCCTGGCCGGTCGCCGTGGTCCTGCCGATCATCGGCTAGCCGGCAGCTACCCGACCTCGGCCAGGGCCAGGGCGGCGTGCTCGCACCAGTGGGTGTGGCCGAGCTCGGCGAAGCGGTCGTGGGCGGTGCGCAGCAGGGCCCGGGCCTCCTCCACGCGGCCCTCGGCGAGGCGCAGCCGGCCCAGCTCCAGGCGCGCCCGGGCGGCGCCGGTCTCGTCGCCGTGGCGGGCGAACATCGCCAGGGCCTCGGTGCAGCGCTCGGCGGCGGCCGGGGCACGGCCGTCGGCGGCGTCGAGGCGGGCGAGGTCGAGGCTCAGGTACGCCACCCCCGGCTCGTCCCGCAGCAGCTGGGCGTCGCGCAGGCTGCGCCGGAAACAGGCCAGGGCCTCGCGGCGGCGGCCGTGGGCCTCGTACCACATGCCGAGGCGCCGCTCCATCATCGCCGCCTGCCGGACGGCGCCGATGCCGCGCAGCCGGTTGCGGCAGTCGCGGTAGGCGTCGGCGACCGCGGGCGCGTCGGGGTCGTCCTCGTGCTCCCAGCGCACCAGCTTGGCCTCGGCGTTGACGGCCATGTACTCGTCCCCGCCCTCCCGCGCCGCGGCGATCGCGCGGCGGAAGTGCCGGCGCACGTCGTCGCCGTCGTGGCGCCACTCGGCGATCTCGGCCATCGCGAACAGCGCCACCGAGCGGCCGACGGCGTGCCCGGCCGCGTCGAAGATCTCGTAGGCGGCGACGGCGTCGCGGTCGTCGACGCAGCCGCCCTCCGACGCCACCCGCTGGGCCAGCGAGACGAGCATGCACGCCTCCCCGACCCGGTCGCCGGTGCGCCGGGCCGCGGCCAGGCCGGCCCGGGTGGTCTCGTCCCACAGCTGCCAGTGGCCGCGGATCTCGAGGTGGCTGCGCAGCACCCAGGCCAGGCGCCAGCACAGCTCGTCGAGGCCGTGGGCGTGCGCCTGGTGCACCGCGGCCGCGACCGAGCCGACCTCGGCGTCCAGCCACGCGAGGGGGTCGGTGAGCACCGACCAGTCGGTGCTGTCGGCGCGCTCGGACACGCCCCAGGCGAGGGCCGGGCGGTCGCCGCTGTAGGACTCCACGGCGGCCAGGGCCGCGCCGAGCCAGCCGGAGAAGATCCGCGCGGCGGCGGCCCGCACGTCGGCCGGGCCGTCCTCCTCGGCGCAGCGCTCGGCGGCGAAGAGCCGCACCAGGTCGTGCAGGTGGTAGCGGGAGGTGCCGACGCTCTGCACCAGCTGCGCGTCGGCGAGCTCGTCGACGACCAGGTCGGCGTCGACCTCCTCCTCGCCGACGGCGGCGGCGACCGTCCACGCCGGGAACGGGCGGGTGGCGAGGGCCCCCAGGCGGCGCAGGGCGGTGCGGGCCGGAGCACCGAGGCCGCGGTACGACACGAGCAGGCTGGCCGCCACCCCACCGTCCGATGTGGAGAGCGCGGCGAGGCGGCGGCGCTCGTCGGCGAGGCGCTCGGAGTAGGCGGCCACGGGCAGCTCGGCCCGGCCCGCGAGGCGGGCGCCGGCCACGCAAAGAGCCAGGGGCAGGCCGCCGCAGTACCGGATGACGTCCCCGGTCGCCGCCGGCTCGGCCCCGGTGCGGCTCGCCCCGGCGATCTGGTCGAGCAGCGCGCGGCTCGGGCCCGGGCCGAGCAGCCCCAGCTCCAGGTGCTCGGCCTCGGTGAGGCCGAACAGCCGCGGGCGGCTGGTCACGAGCACGACGCCGCCGGTGCCGGGGCTCAGCGCGCGTACCGTCGCCGCGTCCGGCGCGTCGTCCAGCACCAGCAGCACCCGCCGCCCGGCGAGGCGGGCCCGGTACAGCGCCTCCCGCTCCCCCGCCCCGGCGGGCACGGCCGAGGGCGGGACGCCGAGCGCGATGAGCACCGAGGCGTGCGCCTCCCAGGCCCCGCCGGGCGCGCCGAGGCGCACGTGCAGCTGACCGCCGGGAAATCGCGACCGTACCCGATGGGCGACCGCGACCACGAGCGCGCTCTTGCCGATCCCGGCCGCGCCGCACACGGCCAGGATCCGGGTCTCGTCGCCGTCGCCGTCGAGCCGGCGCAGCAGCCAGTCGACGGCGTCCTCGCGGCCGACGAGCAGCCGCGGGGGCGGCGGCAGCAGGCACGGCGCGTCGCGCTCGGGCCGCGGCTCGGGGTCGGCCTCGGCGTCCAGGAGGATGCTCTGCTGCAGGTCGCGCAGCTGCGGGCCGGGCTCGATGCCGAGCTCCTCGACGAGGCGGCGGTGGCCGTCGCGGTACACGGCCAGGGCCTCGGCGCGCCGGCCGCTGTGGTGCAGGGCGGTCATGAGCTGGGCCCGGAGCCGCTCGGCGTACGGGTGCTCGGCGACGAGCGCGGTGAGCTCGGGCACCGGGTCGCCGCCGACGGCGAGCTCGGCGTCGAAGCGCTCGGCGAGCACGGCCAGGCGCAGCTCGGCCAGGCGGGCGCCCTCGACGGCGAGCGGCGCGGTGTCGAGATCGGCCAGGGCCGGTCCGCGCCACAGGCCGGCGGCGCGGCGGTACAGCGCGACGGCCTCCTCCGGGCGCCCGTCGGCGGCGGCCCGGCGGGCGTCGGCGGCGAGGCCGGTGAACACGCCGAGGTCGATGTCGGACGGGTCGGCGGCCAGGAGGTACCCGGACGAGACGGTCCGCACGGTCTCGTCCCCCAGCACGGTCCGCAGCCGGTGCACGGTGCTGTGCACCTGCTGGCGGGCGGTGGCGGGGGCGGTGTCCCAGGTCGCGTCGATGAGCTCGCCCAGCCCGACGGGCCGGGCCGGGCGCAGGAGCAGGACCGAGAGCATGGCGCGCTCGCGCCGGCCCCGGGGCCGCCACATCGTGTCGCCCTCGCCGATCTCCAGCGGGCCCAGCATGCGGTACCGCACGGCACCTCCCCGTATGCACATCGTAGGCCTTTCGTAGCCGTACGATAGCCTTCGATGCCATTGTGCGGGGGCGGGCGGCCTCCCCCCTTTGGGTCGCCCGCCCCCTTGCGCGCTACTGGAACAGCGCGGCGATGTCGTCGTAGGCGGTGACCACAATGCCGAACACGAGCCCGGCGCCGCCCGCGACGATCGCGCCCGGCACGGCGACGGCGCTCCCACCGGCCGCGGCGGCCAGCCCGGCGAGCGCGATCACGACGAGCACGCTGTTGCGCACGATGTGCCGCCGCCCGAGCGGCGTGGCCGAGGCGCCGAAGCACCGGCACGGGGCCCGGTTCCCGCCGCGCAGGCTGATCGCGATCGCGACCGCGAAGACGGTGAGCAGCCCGGCGGCGACCACGAACCCGCCGACGGCGGCCCAGCGCAGCGGCACGAGCAGCAGCGCGACGACGGCGACCTCGGCCGCGACCGACGCGGCGGCGGCCGGACGGGCGGCCCGCACCGGCACGACGCGCATCTGCAGCAGCGAGTCCACGAACGCGCGGTAGGCCCGGCCGGAGCCGACCTTCCCGGCGAGCGCGACCGCGAACACCGTCGCAACGAGCAGCCGCGCCGCGACTTCCACGTACCCCATCGCCACACCTCCCCGTGATCGACGACAGCCTATCCTCCGACGCGCCGGCGCGGCGGTACTTCGATCCCGCCGGGCGGCCGGCTCTCCGTCACGGGACCCGGCTCTCCGTCACGGGACCCGGCTCTCCGTCACGGGACCCGGCTCTCCGTCACGGGACCCGGCTCTCCGTCACGGGACCCGGCTCTCCGTCACGGGACCCGGCTCTCCGTCACGGGACCCGGCTCTCCGTCACGGGACCCGGCTCTCCGTCACGGGACCCGGCTCTCCGTCACGGGACCCGGCTCTCCGTCACGGGACCCGGCTCTCCGTCACGGGACCAGGACGACCTTGCCGGCGACGGTGCCGGACTCGGCCAGCCGCACGGCCTCGGCGGCGTCGGTCAGCGGGAACCGGGCGGCGACCTGGGCGGTCAGCGACCCGGCCGCGAGCAGGGCGAAGACGTTCGTGAGGTCGGCGCGCAGCTTCGCCTGGAACGCGGACCGGCGGCGCCGGCCGGCCCAGAGGTTGTAGAAGCCGGCCCGGCGCCCGTTCGGCAGAACGTTCCACCACAGCAGGCGGCCGAACAGAGCCAGGACGGGCAGCCGCGAGCTCCCGGCGTCGTCCCGGGTGGCGGCGGTACCGTACGAGACCAGCGCCCCGCCCCGCCGCACGAGCCGCCAGGACTCGAGGATTCCCGGCCCGCCGACGTGGTCGAACACACCGTCGTAGCCCTCCGGCGCCAGGGCGCGGGCCTTCGCGTACAACTGCGGGTCCCGGTAGTCGATCGGCTCGGCCCCGAGCGCCCGCACGGCCTCGTGGTGGCGCGGCGACGCGGTGCCCACGACCCGGATCCCTTCGTGCCGGGCGAGCTGGACGAGCGTGGAGCCGACGCCGCCGTTGGCCCCGAGAACCAGGACGGTCCCGCCGCGCGGCACTCTTGCCAGCCGGTGCAGCATCTGCCACGCGGTGACCCCGTTGACCACGACGGTCTCGGCGTCGGCGGGGTCGACACCGTCCGGGACCGGCACCAGGTCACCCGCGTCGACGAGCGCCGCGGTGGCCCAGCCGCCGATCTTCGTCACCGCGGCGACGCGGGTACCCACCAGCGACCCGTCGACGCCGGGCCCGACCCGCTCGACCCGGCCGACCAGGTCGTACCCGGGCACGAAGGGAAACGGTGGCTGGTCGTAGTACTTACCGCGGCGCATCTGCTGCTCGGCGAAGGACACGCCGCTGGCCTCGACGCGCACCAGGGCCTGACCGCGGCCGGGCTCGCCCAGTTCACGGCCGCGGATCTGCAGGCCCCCCGGCTCGACAACACCGGGCAGAACGATCTCGGTTGCGTACATTTGGTACCTCCCTGATATTAAGTATGTGTGCACTCACTTACAAACGCGGCCAACAAAAAGGCCACTCAGCTCCGGCCTCGCTCAGCTCCGGCCTCACTCAGCTCCGGCCTCGCTCAGCTCCGGCCTCACTCAGCTCCGGCCTCACTCAGCTCCGGCCTCACTCAGCTCCGGCCTCACTCAGCTCCGGCCTCACCTCGCCTACGGCACGTGGCGCATCCCGGAGGTGAGCGCGCGCGCCCAGGACTCGTCGACGTCGTCGAGCCCGGCGGTGACGATCAGGTGGCACAGCTGACCGTAGGCGACGAACCGCTGGATCTGGTGGTCGTCGGCCCCTTGGATGCGCAGGAACGCGACCAGCCGCCCATAGCCGGACCGCACCGCGGCCCCAACCTCGGGAATGTCGCTGACGCTCTGCGCATGCACCTGAAGCAGGAGCAGGTTCTTGTCGGCGATGAGCGCGGCGTAGGCGTCGCCGAGGTGCTCGAGGAGCTTCTCGGGGTCGCGATCGGGCGCCTCCTCGGCCGCCATCCCGAGGGTGAGCAGGATCTCGGCGTAGCATGCCTCGACGGCGGCAACGAAGAGCCCGAGCTTGCCGGAGAAGAGCCGCAACGCGTACGCCTCCGAGATCCCGGCCGCCGCCGCAACGGCCGTGACCGGCGTGGCGTGGTAACCGTTGCGAGCAAAGACGGCAACGGCGCGATCAATGAGAACGGCCCGACGGGCCTCGGCGGTGCTGCGCATGTAAGTGAGTACACACAAACAAACTCCGCTTGTCAAGCGGCGCTGCCGCCGCCCCTGGACGCCGTAAGGAGCCGCGTGGGCCCGCACCGATGCCTGGCTGGCCGAGTTCGCGCCGATCAGCACGGCCGCCCAGCCCCAGCAACCACCCATGGACCCCGCCGACCGCTGTAGCCGTCGCCGCCCATGGACCCCAGTCGGCCGCTGTAACCGTCCCTACCCAGGACACCACGCGAGCCACGTGGGGGCGCACCGCCGCCCGGCTGGCCGAGTTCGCGCCGGTCAGCACGGCCACCCAGCCCCAGCAACCGTCCGCCACCCATGGACCCAAGGCGGCCGCTGTAACCGTCGCCACCCATGGACACCGTGCGAGCCACGTGAGCGCGCACTGACGCCTAGCTCGCCGGGTTCGCGCCGGTCAGCACAGCCGCCCCCGCCGGCCGCGGTACTGTCGCCAGCCATGGACGCCGTACGGGCCGCGTGGGCGCGCATCGATGCCTGGCTCGCCGAGTTCGCGCCGGTCAGTGCGGGCCGCACTGGCCTCGCCAGCCGACCCGGCGGCGGTCGACGCGGCGAATCTGCCCGACGACCTGGCGGCCGGGCTGCTGTGCCACGACGGCCTGCGGACGTGGACGCCGCTGTTGCCCGAGGGCGAGCCGCTGTCGCTGGCCGAGGTGCTCGAGTTCCGGCGGATCCGGTTGGAGGTGGCCGCTGACGTCGACGGGTTCACCGTCCAGCCGTGGAGCACCGAGCCCCTGGCGGCACGAGCAATGGTGGCCCTGCGGCGGCATCGACGGCACCTACCAGGTCATCGACCTGCGTCCGGGCGCGGGCGGCCGTGTCGGCATTGCGCCCAACTCCGATGCCGCCGACTTCTCCCAGGGCTGGCGGACGTACGGCGCCTACCTGGCCGACGTCGCCGGCGCGCTCGAACGCGGCCGGCCCGTCGGGCTGTGGTACCCGACGGTGGTGCGTGGCGGCGAACTGTCGTGGGAACTCACTACGACGTGACCGCCGCACACCCAACGCGCAGCCGCCCCGTAGTGCGCGACGACTAACAGCGGCGGAAGCGAACTACGACGTGACCGCCGCACACCCAACGCGCAGCCGCCCCGTAGTGCGCGACGACTAACAGCGGCGGAAGCGAACTACGGCGTGACCGCCGCACACCCAACGCGCAGCCGCCCCGTAGTGCGCGACGACTAACCACGGCGGAAGCGAACTACGGCGTGACCGCGGTGCGCCCGTCGCGCGGCAGCGTCGGGTCCAGCACCCAGTGCTCGTCGACGCTCGCGCGGTACAACCGGAACGGCCCGCCCTCGGCGATCTTCTCCGCCGTGAAGGCCTGCGCGCCCTTGGCGAGACAGCCGCGGTTGTACGCGTCCAGCCCCTCCGCCACGATCTCGGCCCGCCCGCTCATGTAGACCGCCCTCGCCCCGCCGATCGGCGCGTTCGAGTCGTACACGACCAGGCTCAGCCGCGGCCGGGCCAGCAGGTTGCGCGAGTGCCGGGTGCCCGGGTCCGAGAGCCAGTACAGCGTCGCGTACCCATCCAGCGCGTAGAACACCGGCGACACCCACGGCTCGCCGTCGGCGTCCGCGGTGCCGAGCACCACGTACCGGTTCTCGTCGAGCATCTGCCGCGCGTATGCCTCGAGATCCATCAGGCGGAGCCTACCTCCAGCACGAGCTTGCCCCGCACGCCGCGGCTCAGGCGCCGGTGCGCCTCCGCCGCCTCGGCCAGGGGCAGCACGTCGCCGATCGCCGGCCGCAGGGTGCCGGCGGCGAAGCGCTCGACGACGCCGAGGAGCTGGGTCCGGTCGTACCGCGCCGAGACGACCCGCGGCCCGATGCCGCGCTCGGCCGCGAACGGGCCGCCGGGCACCCAGAACTCGGGGACGACGGTGACGTACCGGCCGCCGTCACGCACCCGCGCGAACGCCTGCCGCGCCCGCTCGCCGCCGACCACGTCCACGGCCGCGTCCACCGGCCCGTCGTCGACGACCTCCAGGCCGCGCCCGGGCGCGAGGGCCTTCGCGAACGCGCCGACGGCGCCGCGGCCGTTGACGTGCAGGGTGCGCACGCCGTCGCCGAGCGCGTCGAGGGCCTGCCAGGCGGTCAGGCCGGCCAGCGGCAGGGCGGCCGCGGCGACCGGGTCGGCGCCGTCCGGCAGCGGTACCACGAGGTCGGCGGGGAGGGCCACGAACTGGGCGTACCCGCCGCGCTGGGTCGCCTTGTGCAGGGTGAACGCTACGACGGGCGCGCCGGTCGCGGCGTCCTCGCCGGCCACGTCGTAGCCGGGGACGAGCGGGAAGCGGACCGGCTCGGCCCAGCGGTACCGGCCGGCGACCATGCCGGCGTCGGCGGGGTTGACGGCCGCGGCGCGGACCCGCACGAGGACCTCGCCGTCCTTGGCGACCGGGCGGGGCAGTTCCAGTTCGCGCAGCGGATCGCCGAACGCCTCGACGCCGGCGGCGTGCATCAGTGTGCTCATGGACCCGACGCTAGGGTCGCGGCGGGCGCCCGGCCTTGACCTACATCAACGCCGGGGAGTGACGCAGCCGACTCAGGGCCTCCGGGGTGATCCCGACGTACGCCGCGATCTGCCGCTGCGTCAACCGCGCCGCGAGCGCCGGCCGCTCGGCGAGGAAGGCCCGGTAGCGGGCGGCCGCGTCGGCGCCGAGCAGGTCGCGGGAGCGGCGCTCCTCGTCGAGGAACAGCCGCTCGTGCATGGCGTGCAGCATCGCCTGCCACGCGGGGTGCCCGGCGCAGAGGGCCTCGAACGCGGGCCGGGCCGCGGTGAGCAGCTCGCACGGCTCGAGGGTGTCGATGAACTCGGCCGACGGGGCCCGGCGCAGGGCCGCCGCGTACGCGCACACGAGCTCTCCCTCGGCCCGGAAGGCCCGCACCCGCTCGGCGCCGCCGTCCCCCACCAGGTAGATGCGGGCCAGGCCGCGCACGATCAACGACACCCGGTCCGACGGCTCGCCGGCGCGCTGCAGCAGGGTGCGGGCCGGAACCCGGTGCGCCCGGAAGATCCGGTGCGCCCGGGCCAGCTCGTCGTCCGGGATCGGCGCCCAGCGGCCCAGCGCGGCATCCAGGGCCGCGTACCCGTTCACGCCAGGCGCGCGGGGAAGCCGCCGGTCGCGACCGGGCCCCAGCGGTCGATCGTGATGCGGATGAGGGACTTGTCCTGGTCGCGCATGGCCTGGCGGTACTCGTCCCAGTCGGGGTGTTCGCCGGAGATGCACCGGAAGTACTCCACCAACGGCTCCAGCGCGTCCGGCATGTCGATGACCTCGGCGGTGCCGTCGACCTGGACCCAGGCGTCGTTCCAGTCGTCGGACAGGACCAGCACCGACACCCGAGGGTCGCGGCGCAGGTTCGTCGCCTTGGCCCGCTCCGGGTACGTCGAGACGACGATCCGGCCCTCCGTGTCGACCCCGCACGTCGCCGGCGAGGCCTGCGGGCGGCCGTCGGCGCGGGTGGTGATGACGATCCCGTGGTGGCGCTTGCCGAGGAACTCGAGCAGCGCCGGCCGGTCGACGCGGTCGTTCGTCGCGATTTTGCGTGCCATGTCCCGACCGTACCCGGATCTGGCTCTCACGAGGGAGGACCGCCGACGCACCCGGGCGGCAGAATGTCGGCATGCGCGTCCGGGCCCTCGACCTGCTCATCGCCGCGGCGGTGGCGGCCGCGACGATGTTCCCCGCGGTGTGGTACCTGCCGTTCGACCCGGGCACGCTCCTGCTCGGGCTGCTCGCCTCGGCGCCGCTCGTCTGGCGACGGCGGGCGCCGGTCGTCGTGGCCCTGGTCACCGGCATCGCCACGACCTGGCTGTCGCTGCTCAACGTGCTGCCGGACATGCCGTACGGGCAGCTCGTCGCGACGTACACCTGGGCCGAGCTGGCCGCGCCGGCCTGGCGGATCGCGGCGATCGTGCTCACCACGGCCGGGGTCGGGATCTCCCTGGTGCTGCCGCAGGAGAACCCGCCGTCCTTCGGGTACGTCGGCCTGATGTTCGTCACCGCCTACGCGCTCGGCGCCGGGGTCCGGGCCCGCCGCGACCGCATCGCGTTCCTGGAGGAGCGAACCCGCCGGCTCACCGAGGAGCAGGCGGCCGCGGCGACGAACGAGCGGGCCCGGATCGCCCGCGACATGCACGACGTGCTCGCCCACTCGGTCGGGCTCATGGTGGTGCAGGCCGAGGGCGGCGCCTCGGTGGTGCGCACCGACGCCGGCCGGGCCGAGGCCGCCTTCGACGCCATCGCCGAGACCGGCCGCGAGGCGCTCGTGCAGCTGCGCCACGCGCTCGGCGTGCTGCGCGAGCGGGAGCCGGAGCCGGCCGCCCTCGAGGCGATACCGTCGCTCGTGGAACGCGCCCGGCGCACGGGGCTCGACGTGCGCCTCGAGCGGGGTGCGGTACCGACGCTGGATCCCCGGGTCGGGGCGACGGCGTTCCGGGTCGTGCAGGAGGCGCTCACCAACGTGGTCAAGCACGCGGGCGCCCGGCGGGTCGTGGTGTCGCTCGCCTCGGACGAGGGCGGCTTCGCGGTGACCGTGCGCGACGACGGCCGGGGCGGCGCCGCGGTCTTCGGGCACGGTCTGTCCGGGATGCTCGAACGGGTGCAGGCGGTCGGCGGCCAGCTGCGCACCGGCCCGCGGACGGACGGGCCGGGCTTCGAGGTCGCCGCGACCCTGCCCGCGGCGGCGCGGCCGTGACCCTGCGCGTGGTGGTCGCCGACGACCAGGACCTGGTGCGGGGCGGGCTGTGCATGATCCTGGGCTCGCAGCCGGACATCCTGGTGGTGGGCGAGGCCTCGGACGGGCGCCAGGCCGTGGAGAAGACCAGGAGCGAAGCGCCGGATGTCGTACTCATGGATGTCCGCATGCCCGTTATGGACGGGATCGCGGCGACGCGCGAGATCTGCGCCGCGACGGACGCCCGGGTCCTCGTCCTCACCACGTTCGACCTCGACGAGTACGTGTACGACGCGCTGCAGGCCGGCGCCAGCGGCTTCCTGCTCAAGGACATGCACCGCACCGAGCTCGTGGCCGCGGTACGCACCGTCGCGGCCGGCTCGTCGCTGCTGGCCCCGACGGTCACGCGCCGCCTGATCGCCGACGTGCTGCGCCACCGCCGCCCGGCCGGGGCCCCGGACCGGCGCCTGGCCGCCCTGACCCCGCGGGAGGTCGACATCCTGCGCGAGGTCGCGCGGGGCCAGTCGAACGCGGAGATCGCGGCGGCCCTGTACGTCACCGAGCACACGGTCAAGACGCACGTGTCGAACCTGCTGGCCAAGCTCGGCCTGCGCGACCGGGTCCAGGCGGTGGTCCTGGCCTACGAGTCCGGTCTGGTGCGGCCGACGGCGTTTTAGCACCGCGGCCGGGCAACCGCAAGACTTGTGGCGGGGCCGGGCGATGCCGACCCTGAGGGGCATGTTGGCGGTACCCTTCACCGGCCCCGGCTCCGGTACTGCGGAACTGACATGGGGCCAGCGCGCGATCATGCAGGCCATGCGGCGGGAGCGCTCGTGGCTGCCGATGGGCGGGCATCGGCCGGTCGCCGCCGGTACCACCGTCGCGGACGTGGTGGCGGAGCTGCGGTACACCATGGAGCGTTGGCAGTCGTTCCGCACCCGCATCCGGGACGGCCGCCAGGACGTGGCCGCGTCGGGGATCGCCGTCCTCGAGGTCGTCCCGGCGGACGGGGGCGACCCGGCCGAGATCGCCGCGTCGGTCGAGGCCGGCTACCGTGCGACCGGCCTCGACCTGGCCGCCGACTGGCCGATGCGCATGGCCGTCGTCTGCGACCGCGGCGTACCGGCCCGCCTGGTCGCCGTGATGCCGCACCTGGTCACCGACGGCCTGGGCGCGGCCGCCATGGTCGCCGAGTCGACCCGCCGCGAGCCGTCCCCGCCGGCGGGCCCGCAGCCGCTGGACCTGGCGGCGTGGCAGGCCTCGCCCGCGGGCGCCCGGCAGGACACGGCGGCCCGGCGGCACTGGGAGCGCCACGCGGACGGCCTGGCCCCGTTCTCCGCGCCCGCCCTTCCGCAGCGGTACCGCAAGTGCGTCCTCGACTCCGCTGCGCTCGCGACCGGCCTGCCGGCGGCCGCGGCGCGCCTGGGCGCGGACGAGTCCACGGTGCTGCTCGCGGCGTACATGGCGGCCCTGGCCCGGGTCACCGGCCGCGAGACGATCGCGGTGCGACCGGTGGTCAGCAACCGCTTCCGCCCGGGACTGTCCGATGTGGTCACTCCGCTGGCCCAGCTCGGGCTGTGCGTAGCGTCCGTGCCGCCGTCATTCCCGGACGCGGTGGCGGCGGTGTCACGGGCGGCGCTGGCGGCGCGGAAGTACGCCTACTACGACCCGTACGCGACCGAGCCGCTCCCGACCCCGTGCTTCAACGACCGGCGGGCGATGTCTTCGGGCGGCGGCGGGTCGCCGTCCCCGGCCCTGGCCTGGTCGGTCCAGCCGGGGCCGACGGAGCCGCTGTTCCTGCACGTGGACGGGGTGCCCGGGGCCGTGCGGTTGCTCTTCGACGTGGACACGGCGTGTTTCTCGCCGGCTTCGGTGGAGGCCGTTGCTGTTTGCATGGTGTCGCTGGTGGGATAAGCCGGGCGCTCCGCGCCGCGACTTATCCGACTTATACCCCGACGGGTCTTATGGCGGTACGAGCGCGGGTTTACCCCGACGACTCGGGGCGCCGTCTTGAGCCCTTTTTGTCAAGCGCTGCCTTGAGCCCGATAAGTCGGGCGCTCCGCGCCACGACTTATCGGATTTATGCCTTATTTCCGATTCCGACCAACGGCTCCCGCTGCGCCAGCCACGCCTCCGGAATCCCGCCCCGACCGGTGAACGCGGCCACAACCCCGCCGACGATCGCGCCCGTGGTGTCGACGTCCCCGCCGGCCTCGACGCACGCCCGGATCGCCGCCGGATAGTCGCCCAGTCGCGTCGCGGCCACCCACAGCGCGAACGGCACCGTGTCCTGCGCGAGCACCTGCGAGCCGTTGCCGAGCTCGTACGCCGCCTCGCCCACACTCGTCCCGAGCAGCCCCCGCGCCCGCCGCAGCCCGTCGAGGACCTGGCTGTCGACGAGGTACCCGGCCACCGCATCCAGCAGCTCCCGAGGCTCGGGCCGGTGGCGTACCAGCCGCGCCCACCCCACCTCGGCCGCCGCGACCGCCACGGCCACCGCACCGAGAATCCCCTCGGCGTGCGCGTGCGTGACCTCGGCCGAGCGCATCGCCTCCAGCGCCGCCGTACGCGTGTCCCCCGCATGGAACGCCCCGAGCGGCGCGACCCGCATCGCCGCCCCGTTGCCCATCGAGCCCTGCCCGCCGAACGCGTCGCGGGCCACGACGCGCCACGGCTCCCCCTCACGGATGCGGCGCAGGATCACCACCGCGCCGCCGCCGTACCCGCGGTACGGCTCGAACCGCCCCGCGAACGCGCGCGCGAGCCGGTCCTGATCCACGGCCCCGGGCCGGCCCAGCTCCGCGGCGAGCACGCTCGCCATCTCGGTGTCGTCGGTCCACGGCCACGAGCCGGCGGGCGCCGTGCCGTCGAGAAGGTCTTCCCAAGTGGTACCGGGAACAAAGAACTGCGCCCCAAGGGCGTCTCCCACACTCAGCCCGTCCAGGCTGTCCATACAGAGTCCGAAGTCGGTCATCGCAGAAATTGTCGTACCCCACCGCTAGATTCGGCCACATGAACGTCGTGCAGGAGTTCCGGTATCTCGCCCCGTCGACCGCCGGCGCGGGCGGCGTGGCCCTGCAGACCAGCGGCGGCCCCGAGGCCAACCCGCGCTTCTTCGCCGGATACCTGACGACTCCCCCGGCCGCCGCGGCCGGCCTGCTCGCCGTCGCCGACGTGGCCCGCACCCGATACCACCGGCCCCGCGACCCGGCCAGCCTCGACCCGGTCGTCACCGGCAGCGCCGACCGGCTCCGGTTCGAGTCGTTCTCCGGCTGCTGCGGCGTGTACGCGCGCCTCGACATCCTCCCGCCCGGCCTCGACGGCGAGCTCCTCGGCCACGGCACCACGAACGTCGACGTCAACCCGCCCCTGCGCGAGGCCCTGGCCCGCATCGCCGGCCTCGATCCGCTGCACCTGTCCGTCGGCCCCGACGCCCTCACCGCCAAGACCCTCGACGGCACGGTCGTGGAGAAGAAGGTACCGCTCCCGGCCCGCTGGCTGCGCGGCTTCGCCGAGGTCCACGTGCTGTCGGCCGGCTTCGACCTGCGCGCGGAGTTACCCGCGACCGAGGCCGCGGCGTTCCTGCGCCGCCTGCCCGGCGCGAGCGACCGCTCGACCCTGTGGGCGGTCCCGTCCGGCCGCACACTGCGCCTGACCTCACGCCCGGTGCCGGAAGCGGTCTGCCTGGCCGGCGCCGGACGGCTAGCCGCATTACGACCTTTGCTGCGGTACTCCAGCAGCCTCCGCATCTACGGCCCCCCACTCACGACCGGCTCCCCGCCCGTGGCCAGCGCGTGGGAGCTGCAGACGGAAGCACTGCGCCTGACCCTCACCCTGTCGCCCGAGGTCCACCGCGGCTTCTCCGGCGAGGGCGCCGCCCTGACGTCCCTGGCCTCCGACGAGGTCACCGACGACGCCGAGCTGGTCGGCGCCCTGCTGTCCTGGGACCCGACCATCGACGTGGCCGCCCTGGCCGACGCCGCCGGCCTGGAGCCGCCCCGGGTCCGCGCCGCCCTGGCCCAGCTCGGCACCGCGGGCCGCGTCGGCTACGACGTGACCGAGGCCGCGTACTTCCACCGCGCAATGCCCTACGACGCCGCCCGCGCCGAACGCGACAACCCACGCCTGACGAGCGCCCGAGCCCTGGCCGAGTCCGGCGCCGTGACCCTGGACGCCGCCGTGCCCCCAGTCAGCGCCGTGCCCCAGGGCGGCGCAGCAACCCAGGGCGGCGCCATGCCCCTAGGCGGCACCGTGACCCAGGACGGCGCAGTAACCCCGGGCGGCGCCGTGCCCCTGGGCGGCGCCACGTCCGCAACGGTCCGCAGCGGCGACGAAACCTACCGCGTGCGCCTACTCCCGGACGGCACCACAACGTGCACCTGCCCGTGGTGGGGCAAACACGGCGGCCACCGCGGCCCGTGCAAACACGCCCTGGCCTTCACCATCGCCACCGCCCAGGCCAACACATGACCGCCCCCATCCCCATTCCCATCCCCGACCCCGCCCTCACCGCCCGCACAAGCGCCCGCGACTTCCACTCGCACACCGCCGCCGGCACCCGCGGCGCTCATTCGCGCTCCATGGCCGGGACAAACGCATGATCAATCTCAACCTGATCAGCAACGGCAGCGCCGCCGAGCTCGCGAAGGCGGTGGCGGCGCTGGACGATCCCGGGCGGGCGGCCGCGTTCAAGGCCCTCGAGGCGTACGCCAAGCGCACCGCCGAGGAGTCCCGCCGCGGCGAGGCCAACACCGCCCTGGCCGTGGCCACCGTCGGCACCGCCCCGTCGGCCGCGGCCGCCGCCCGGCTCCTCCGGCCGCGCCACTTCACCCCCATCCCGTCCAGCGCCCCGGCGGTCGTGGCGACGGCCCGCACCCGGGGCGTTCCGTGGCTGCCCGACCTGGCCGCCCGCCTGGCCGACCGCCGCAGCGACAACCTGTGGGACGGGTTCTGGGAGTTCGTCGCCGCGCTGTTCACCGCCGAGGGCTCCCCGCCGCCGCCCGGCGACTGGTTCGTGCTCGGCTGGCTGCTCTCCCTGTCGTACCCGGGCGAGGGCCGCCTGCGCTCGACCCCGATCGCCGAGCGGCTCCGCACCGACCCGTTCCTGGACGCCCTCCTGCCGCGCGTGTTCACGGTGGACGGCGCGGGCGAGCGCCTGCTCGTCTGGGAGGTACGCGGTCGCCCCGGCGGCAAGCTGGCCCTGGTCGAGGCCCTGGCCGAACTGTCGGCCGAGGGCCGCCTGGACCGTACGACCCTGATCGCCGCAACCTTGTCCCGCCTCCTGCGCGGCGACCGCCTCGCGGCCACGCGCGCCTACCTGACCCTGCTGACCGCGCTGTCCCCGACACCGCAGGAGGTGACGAACGCCGGAGGCGACTACCTACGGCTCCTCGCCGACGCCCAGGTCACCGTGGCCACGGCGGCGCAGAAGGCACTGCGCACGGCGGAGACGCTGGACCTGGACGCGGTCCTGGAGGCGTCCCGGGCCGTCCTGCGCCGCCCCGACAAGACCCTGGTACGCACCCAGCTGACCTGGCTCGAGACGCTGATCCGCCGCCACCCGTCCCGCAAACCCGACATCGTGCGGACACTGGCCGAGGCCCTGGACCACCCGGCGATCGACCTCCGCGAGCGAGCCGCCGCCCTGATCGCCAAGCACACCCCGGCTCCCCCGCCCGCGACCCTCTCCGAAACCGCCGCGACCGCCACCGCCGCGGCGACTATCCCGGCCGTGCTCACCACCGTCTCCGGGGACGACCTCCCACTCACCCCGCCGTCCCTCCCGGCCCCGCCGCCGATCGCCGACCCCGACGAGCTGGCCGAGGAAGTCGCCGCCTTCTACAGCGACCGCCCCTTCTCCGCGCTGCTGCCCCTGGAACGGATCCTCGACGGCACCGTACGTCTCGCCGCCGCCGGCCACCCCGCCCTCCGCGCCGCCCTCAGCCCGGTGATGGAGCGCCACCGCGAGGGCATGGGCGACCACACCTGGGACCCGAACTGCCTGTGCGGCGCCTTCACCCGCCTCCTGCTGTCCGCCGCCGACCCGGCGCAGGCCGCCGCACCGAACGCCGAGCGCCACGGCTGGGCCGCCCTGCTCACCGCCGCGCGCCGCTTCCTGCCGCTGGGCGAGGCACCACCGGACCGCCGCATCCCGCCCCCGCAGCGCCTCCTGCGCGCCCGCCTGGCCGAGATCGGCGTGCACCTGGCCGGCGGCGACCTGCCGGCGGGCGGCCTGCTGAGCGCCCCCGAGTCGAGCAACGGCGCCCTGACGACGGAGACCCTCCTGGCGCGGCTGACCGCCCGGGGCGAACGGGAGCCGTGGCCGTGGGACCTGGCCCAGGCGATGCTGCGCCTGCCGCCCGGCCCCGACCCGACCGCGGCGGCCCGGTCCGAGGCCTTGGGCACCGCGGCCGGCGCGCGCCTGGCGACCTGGCTGCACAGCGGCGGCCTGCCGACCCCGCGGTGGCAGGTCAACGTGTGGACCCGGCCACCGCTGAAACCCCGCGACCAGTACCGGTTCGGCAATCTCCCGACCGTGCGTATCGAGGTAACCACGGCGCCGCCCGGCCTGCGGCCCACGCCGCTCCCCAACCCGCATCCCACAGCACCGCCGCCGCAAAGTCCGGCGTCCCCCACCGCGACGCTCGCCCCAGACTCCGCCGCGCCGCCGCCGCGAAGCTCCGCGTCTCCCGACCCACGCTCCGCGGCGCCGCCGCAAAGTCCCGCGTCCCGCACCGCGACGCTCGCCCCAGACTCCGCCGCGCCGCCGCCGCAAAGTCCCGCGTCCCGCACCGCGACGCTCACCCCAGACTCCGCCGCGCCGCCGCCGCGAAGCTCCGCGTCCCCCGACCCACTCTCCGCCGCGCCGCGGACTGCCTCAGCTGTAACGGATTCGCGTCCGGCGCCGGTGCTCGACGACCGGGACGTTGCCGAGGCGGCGGCCGGCCGTGAGACGTTCGGTCTGCTCGGTGCTCCCCCGCCGCCGATCGGCACCGGCAGCGGGGGCTGGCACCGGCTGTGGCCGGGCATCCTGCCGTGGCACCGCGGGCTGGTGGCCGGGTTCGCCCTGGCCGACGCGGCCGCCACCGCCGACATGGACCAGCGCGGCGGTGCCGGGGTCCTGCCGCTGCTGGCCGAGACCGCGGGCGATGGCGGGCCGGCGCTGCCGATCGCCGTCGCGTACGCCCTCGCCGCGCGGCACGAGGCCGACCGTCTCGCTGCCGTCGACGCTCTGCTGTTGCTGGCCGCGGACGGGGCCTTCGACGCGGAGACGGCCGGGCGCTACCTGGGGCTGCTCGCGACGGCCGGGGCGGTCACGGTGAACCGGGCCGTGCAGCCGCTGCGCGACGCGGCCGGCGCCGGGGCTCGGCTCAGCGTGTTCCGGCTGCTGGCGGCCGCGCTGCCGGCGCTGCTCGGGGCCGAGCCGCCGCCGCGCGGTACGCCGGATCTGTTGACGCTGGCCGCTGAGACGGCCGCGGCGGGGCCGGGGCGGGTGGAGATTGCCGGGCTGGCCGAGCTCACCGCCCGCAAGGGCTCGTCACGACTGGTCGTCGAGGCCCGGCGGCTGGCCAAGGCCGTTTCCTGAGGGGGTTCAGGCCACCCGGCGGCTGGCCAAGGCCGTTTCCTGAGAGGGTTCAGGCCACCCGGCGGCTGGCCAAGGCCGTTTCCTGAGAGGGTTCAGGCCACCCGGCGGCTGGCCAAGGCCGTTTCCTGAGAGGGTTCAGGCCACCCGGCGGCTGGCCAAGGCCGTTTCCTGAGAGGGTTCAGGCCACCCGGCGGCTGGCCAAGGCCGTTTCCTGAGAGGGTTCAGGCCACCCGGCGGGCTCGTCACGACTGGTCGTCGAGGCCCGGCGGCTGGCCAAGGCCGTTCCTGAGTGGGTCAGGCCACCCGGCGCACCGCTCCCGGCGGCGGCGGGGGTGCCAGGTCCGGGTGGAGCACCGCGGCTAGGGCCTCGACGCCGTCGATGAGGCGGGGGCCGGGGCGTACCACCAGGCCGTCGGCGTCGATGGCCCAGACCTGGGCGGCGGGGAAGCGGGGCGCGACCCGGGCCGCCTGCTCGGCGGCGCCCTCCAGGTGGTAGCCGCACGGGGAGACCACCACGATGTCGGGACGGGCCCCGGTCAGGTCCGCCCAGTCGACCGCGACCGACCGCCGGCCGGGCCGCGCGGCCACCGCCTCGCCGCCGGCCGCCGTGACCAGGTCGGGTACCCAGTGGCCGGCGGTGAACGGCGGGTCGACCCACTCGACGACGAGCACGCGCGGCCGCGGGCGGGCCGCGACCCGCTGGGCGACCGCGGCGAGACGGGAGCGCAGGCCGGTGACCAGGTCGGCCGCGCGCGCAGGTACACCCGCGCGCTCGCCGACCGTCACGATGGTGGCGAGCACGTCGTCCAGCGAGTGCGGGTCGAGGGACAGGACGTCGGCGCGGCAGCCGAGGTGTTCCAGGGCGTCCTCGACGTGGTCCGACGGCAGGGCGCAGACCCGGCAGAGGTCCTGCGTGAGGATGAGGTCGGGGGCCAGGCCGGCGAGGGCGCCGGCGTGCAGCGTGTACAGGTCGGCGCCGGCCGCGAACTGGTCGCGCACGTAGGCGTCGATCTCGCCCGGGGTCAGGTCCTTCGTATCGCGGCCGCCCACGACAACGGTCTTCTCGGCGCGGGCGGCGGGCGGCTCGTCGCACTCGAAGGTGACGCCGACGAGGTGGTCGCCGAGGCCGAGGGCGTACACGATCTCGGTGGCCGACGGCAGCAGGGACACCAGGCGCATACCGGCGAGCCTAGTCCGCGCGCAGCGATGCGACCCCCGCGCCGGTCAGGTCGTCCAGGGCGACCAGCCGCCCGCAGACGAGCAGGAGCAGCGCGCGCATCGGGCCCTCGATCGCCGGGCCGGTGCCGAGGTGCCAGGCGGTGTCGGTGGCGCTCAGCGAGTACCGCTGCAGGGTCTGCTTTATCGGGAACGGGCGGGGCCAGTGCATGGTCATCATGCGGGTCGCGGCGGCCGCGGCCGCGTCGGGCGGCACGGGCAGGTCGCGGCCCAGCGGGATGGCGATGTCCTGGCTGTGCACGAGGATGTCGGTCAGGGTTTCGTACCGTGTGACGCCCAGATTCGGCCGCCGCGAGCCGATCGACGCGCGGAGCCGGGCGACGAGCTCGTCATCGCTCAGCGAGCGGGCCTGCACCACGGCCATGTCGCGGAGCGCGCGGTTCAGGTTGCCCCGGGCGCGCAGCACGATCGGCAGGCGGGACAGGAACGCGCCCGGGCCCATGTGCTGCATGGTCAGGTGGGCGGCGACCTCGCGCACCGTCCACTGTGTACAGAGCGACGGCCGTCGCCACTCCTCCGGCGTCAGCGACGACAGGAGGTCGGCTACGGCGGCGTACTGGGAGTCCACGACGGACCACAGCCGGTCGGTGTTCATGGCGCCTCCTCGGCGTTCGCGACGACGGCCTCGGCCAGGGTGCGCAGCTGCGCCGACGGGTCGAAGGCCGGATCGGGGGCGGCCAGCTCGTGCAGGACGATGCCGGTCCAGTGGTTCATGATGATCGGGGCGTCGCGGTCCGGATCCCGGGAGCCGCTGGCGCCGATCCAGGCCGTGGCCCAGGCGTTGACCTCCGCGCCGGTCGCCAGCAGCCGGGCGCGCAGGCCCGGGCGGATGGCGGCCTCCAGGAGGATGGCGTACCGCGCCAGGGTCAGCGACCGCTGCGGGCCCGTCGCCTGGTGCGCGAAGCGGGTCAGCACCTCGGCGAGCTCGGCCGGGCCGGCCGGCCGCACCTGGGTGGCG
The DNA here is from genome assembly GCF_049995355.1 of Dactylosporangium sp. McL0621. Classification (NCBI taxonomy): domain Bacteria; kingdom Bacillati; phylum Actinomycetota; class Actinomycetes; order Micromonosporales; family Micromonosporaceae; genus Dactylosporangium; species Dactylosporangium sp. McL0621. The sequence goes on along the minus strand of NZ_CP188259.1, from coordinate 3,665,287 downwards.
ATCTGTTCCCAGCTGGCCCGTTCGCGCTCGGCGAAGCGCTCGACCACCCCGTCGATCAGGGCGTCGCGGGTGCGGAAGAGGTTGGACGCCGAGCCGGCGGGCAGGCCGGCCGCGGCGTCGACGGCCCGGTGGGTGAGGGCCCGGATCCCGCCCCCGCCGATGACCTCGATCGCCGCGTCGAGCAGCCGCTCCCGCCGATTCCCCACCCCGCCAGACTACATCTGTAGTTCCGCCGGGCCAAGCAGGCGGAGGGGTTGCTCCAGTTGCGGGCCGGCGGGGGCCGATAGCTGGCAATCGGCCAGGTGACCGACTGTTATTCTCGCCGACCATGACAGCTGCGCGCCTGCGCCTCGGGGTCGACTTCGGGACCTCCACCACCATCGCGATGCTCCAGCGGCCCGATGCGCGCGTCCAGCCGCTGCTCTTCGACGGCTCGCCGCTGCTGTCCTCCGCCGTCCTGCTCGGGCCCGACGGGCAGCTGCACACCGGCCGCGACGCCGCCCACCTGGCGCGCAGCGCCCCCGAACGGCTGGAACCGAACCCGAAGCGTCGGATCGACGACACGGCCGTGCTGCTGGGCGGGGCCGAGGTCGGCGTGCGCGACCTGATCGTCGCGGTGCTGAGCCGGGTCGCGCGCGAGGCCGCGCGGGTCGACGGGCCGGTGCGGGACCTGGCGCTCACGCACCCGGCGAACTGGGGGCAGAACCGGCGGGCGATGCTCGCCGACGCCGCGCGGCAGGCCGGGTTCGTGAACATCGAGCTGGTCGGCGAGCCGACGGCGGCGGCCACGTACTTCGCGCACACCCGCGGCGCCGGGCTGCCGCTCGGCGCGTGCGTGCTGGTGTACGACCTCGGGGCCGGCACCTGCGACGTCACGCTGCTGCGGCGCACCCGGACCGGCTTCGAGCAGGTCGCCTCCGACGGGCTCAACGACGTCGGCGGCCTCGACGTCGACGCCGCCGTGGTGGCGTTCCTGCAGGCCACGTACGGCGAGCTGTGGACGTCCCCGGCCCAGCGGCGGCAGCTGTGGGACGACGTGCGCTCGGCCAAGGAGATGCTGTCGCGGGCCAGCGGCACCGTCATCGGGGTGCCGGCGCTGGGCCGCGAGGTGCCGCTGGGGCGCGAGCAGCTGGAGGGGCTGACCCGGCCGGTGCTGCGCTCGACGATCTCGATGACGCGGGCGATGGTCAACGAGTCCGGCGTCGGCACGGCCGCGGTCGCCGGGCTGTTCCTGGTCGGCGGCTCCAGCCGCATCCCGCTCGTGGCCACGATGCTGCACGAGGCCCTCGGCATCGCGCCCGTCGTGGCCGAGCAGCCCGAACTGGTGGTGGCCGAGGGTTCGCTGTACGTCAACCGCAGGCCCGGCTCCGCCCCCGCGACGGCCCCGGTGTCGGCGGTACCGTCCTCGGGCGTCCCCTACCCGCAGACGAACACGTTCACCGCGACCCCGGTCTCGGCCCCCGCGTACGCCCCGGCCCCGGTGTCGCCGCCGGTCCCGGGCTACCCGCCCCCGCCGCTGACCCCGCAGCAGCCCTTCCCGATGCCGCCCCGGATGGCGCCGCCGCAAGCCCCGCCGCACGGCCTGCCGCCGGCCCCGCCCCCGGCCCGGCCGGCGAGGAACCGCACGGCGCTCGTCGCGATCGTGCTCGCCGTGGCCGTCGTGCTCGCCGGCGGTGTCGCCGGCGCGACGTACCTGCTGCGCGACAGGAACAACGGCCAGGCTCAGGGCCCGACGGGCGGCACGAACACCGGGGCCGCGAACGCGCAGAAGGGCCCGGGCAGGTACGTCCTCGACAACGTGCCCGAGGACGAGTGCGCGAAGTCGGACGCGAGCGTGTACTTCGACGTGTTCGAGGGCGAGATCGCCAAGCCGTCCGCGGTCCGCACGCCGAACGCGACGGTGAACTCGAGCAGCTGCGCGTACACGCGCTCGCACGCCGTCACCGACCCGCAGCAGCAGCGCACGGCGAGCATCTCGTTCAACGTGTTCGCCTTCAACGACGTCTCGCTCGCGCAGACCACCCAGAACCAGGAGGCCGCGTCGGCGAAGATCGCCGGGCCGAACGAGACGATCCCGGGCTTCGGCGAGGAGGCGATCATCTACGAGACCCCGGGCACCGGCGACGCCGCGAACCGGGAGCTCCGCCTCACGCTGGGCATGCGCGACAGCAACGTGCGCCTGCAGGTGTACTTCTACGCGACCCGCGCCGACGGGGCGCCCTGGACGCAGAAGGAGAAGAACGACCTGCGCGACAAGACCGTCGAGGCCGCGAAGGCGACGTTCGCGAAGTCGGCCGCGGGCATGAAGCGCTGACACGGCGAAGGCCGGCCACGCGATGCGTGACCGGCCTTGAGCCAGGGGGAGGCGATCAGTTGGCCGCGACGCCGTACTGACCCTCGCCGCCGTGGTACTGGGTGCCCTCGGCGAACGCGGCGTCGAAGCGCTGCGACAGGGCGTCGAGCTCGCCGAACTCGGCCTGGTGCGAGTCCTGGGAGCCCTCGGCGGCGAAGACGTGGTCGTCCTCGGACGCGTTGTGGTTGTAGTTGGTGTAGTCGTCCGACTCGGCGTGCACGACGCCCGGCTGGTCGAACTCCTGGTGGTGGCCCTGCGCGAAGTTCGTGGCCTCCGCCGCCTGGTGGTCGTTCTCGTACACGCCGAACTGGCTGTGCGCGTCGTGCTCCGAGCCGTGGGCCTGGTGCAGCTGGTCCAGGGCGCCGTGCTCCTGGCCGGCCTCGTAGTGGCCGTAGTCCACGTCGCCGCCGTCGTGCCCGCCGTCGTAGGTGTCGATGTCGCTCATCGGTATCCCCCTGGGATGTCGTTGTCGCTGTTGAGGAATACGTTACGGAGCTTCGCCGGCCGTCGAATCCCGGAAACGTGCCACGGCCAGGAGCCGGGCCAGCCGCGCGTACCCGTCGGCGCCGTGGCCCGCCGCGACCGCCCGCTCGAACAGGGCCCGCAGCGCCGGCAGCGGCCCGGGGTCGACGCCGAGGTCGGCCGCGGCCGCGGCCACGTGGGCGATCGAGGTCCGGGCCGAGCCCAGGCTGGACGGGGTGCCGGGGTACGTGTCCTCGGCCAGGTTCCGCGCGTACCGCTGCGCCATCTCCGGCAGCAGCGCGCCGGCGCCGCCGGCGAACCGCGCGAACAGGTCCAGGTCGAGCCCGGCGGCGAGGGCGAGCGCGAAGGCGTGCAGCAGCCCCCCGGTCGCCGTGGTGAACAGGTCGAGCAGCGCCATCTCGTAGGCGGCGGCCGTCGCCGGGTCGGGCCCGAGGTACACGGTGTTCGGGGTGAAGCACCGCAGCACCGCCGCGTGCGCCTCGAACCGGGCGCTCTGTCCACTGTAGAGAATCGTGGCGGCCGGCGAGCCGATCGCCGGGGCCGGGGTGAGGATGGCGCCGTCGAGGTAGCCGAGGCCCCGCGCCGCGGCCCAGGCGGCGGCCGCGCGCGCCTCGCCGGCGTGGCCGCTGCCGAGGTTGACGAGCACGCCCGGCCCTCCGGCGCCGTCCAGCGTCCGGTGTACCGCGGGATAGTCCAGCAGGCAGCACACGGTCAGCGGCGCCGAGCGCAGCGCCGCGGCGGCCGATCCGGCGAGCACGGCCCCGCGGCCGGTCAGCTCCCGCGCCCGCTCCGGGGTGCGGTTCCACACGACGGTGGCGTGCCCGGCGTCCAGCGCCGCGCCCGCCAGCGCCCGCCCCATCGGCCCCAGCCCGATGACGGCCACGTCGAAGTCGCTCATGCGCACGACGCTAAACCTTCACGTTGACGTGAGAGTCAAGCCCTGCGACAGTACGGCATGCGCATCGGCGAGCTCGCCCGGCGGACCGGCACCACCCCGCGCGCCCTGCGGTACTACGAGGAGCAGGGCCTGCTGCACCCCGACCGGCGGCCCAGCGGCTACCGCGAGTTCGGCGCCGGCGCCGAGCACACCGTGCGGCACATCCAGCTCCTGCTGTCGGCCGGGCTGAACACGGCCACGATCGCCGAGATCGTGCCCTGCATCCCCGACGGCCGGACGGTGCTCGCGCCGACGTGCCCGGAGCTGCTCGGCGTGCTCGCCCAGGAGCGCGAGCGCATCGACGCGAGCATCGCCGGCCTGGCCGCCGCCCGGGCGGTGCTCGAACGCATCATGGGGGGCTGACCCCGGGGGCTAGCCCCCCGAAAACCTCGGGCGAATTCGGGAGGCAGCCCCAGTGCCGGGCCCGGCCGCGCCCGGGAGCCTGAAGACATGCCGCAGATGCGCGTCGTCAAAGGACTTCTCGTCGCCGTCATGCTCGCCGGGAGCGGGCTCGTCGGGGGCGGTGCGCAAGCCGGCGCCGTGGCCGGGGTACCGCGGCCGGGGTTTGCCGTTGCGCCGTCGCTCGTGCAGCGCTGGGCGCCGATCCACCACCAGGACGTGGACGCGCACGGCCGGCACGCCGCGGGCGGACGGGCCGACGAGATCACCCGGGTGGACTTCGACGGCGACTGGGACGGGCGCGACAACTGGGAGCACGCCGGCGGCGCCGCGGCGGCCGCGTACGCGTACGCGTCGGTGGTCGAGACGGGCACCCACTGGTTCCTGACGTACCTGTTCTTCCACCCGCGGGACTGGACCAACCGCCCGTTCTTCGACTCCGAGCACGAGAACGACGCCGAGGGGGCGCTGCTGGTGGTGGCGAAGGACGGCACGCCGTACGGGCGGCTGCGCGCGGCGATCACCGTGGCCCACGCGAACTTCTTCTCCTACGTGCCGCCCGGCAGCCCGTGGCGCGGCGGCGGGGAGACGGTCGACGGCACCCTGCCGATGCAGACCTCGACCCGCGACGGGCTGGCGCACCCGGTCACCGAGCAGGAAGCGCACGGGCACGGGCTGCGGGCGTACCGCGGGCGCTCCGGCGGCGTCGTGTACTACCCGGCCCCGGCGGCCGAGGTGCCGCGCGGCCCCGGCGACACCGACGTCGGGTACGCCCTGATCGACGTCTTCGCCCCGGACGGGCTCTGGGCCCACCGCGACGACCCGGCGCTGTTCGCGGCCCCGGGCACCTTCGCCGGCGACGCCCCGCGGCGCGGCCGCGACGCGTGCGGGCACGGCACGTTCCGGTGCACCACCGACTCGGCGCACGCCCCGTGGGGCTGGGACGATCACGACGACGTCCCGGGCCGCGGCGAGCTCGCGACCGACCCGGCCCGGGTGGCGGCCGCGTACTTCGCCATCCCGGAGCCGTTCGCCCGGACCTACGTCGCGAACACTTTCCGGGACTCCGGCGAACAGGGGTTGTGAGGGAGACGGACTTGGCACCGCCGGAGACCGACGCCGACCCGCTGCAGGACCGGTTCGCGGACGTCTTCGACCGCCACTACGAGCACATATACGCCTACGCGGCGCGACGCCTCGGCCCCGACCTGGCCGAGGACGTGGCATCGGAGACGTTCCTGGTCGCCTACGACCGGAGGGCCGGCTTCGATCCGGCCCGCGGTGACGTGCGCCCGTGGCTGTACGGGATCGCCTCGAACCTGATCATGCGGCACTCGCGGGCCGAGGCCCGCCGCTACAAGGCCTACGCGCGGGGCGCCGAGCCGGACACCGGGCCGGACGAGGCCGAGCTGGTGCCGGGGCGGGTCGACGCCGGCAGCGCCCGGGCGGGGCTCGCCGCCGCCCTCAACCGGCTGTCACTGGCCGACCGCGACGTGCTGCTGCTCGTCGCGTGGGCCGGGCTCACCCAGGCGGAGGCGGCCGTGGCCCTGGGCATCCCGCAGGGCACCGCGCGCTCGCGCCTGCACCGGGCCCGGCAGGAGATGCGCAAGGCCCTGGATTCCGACACGGAGATGGAGCGGTGATGGACGAGATGACGGCGCTGCGGGAGGCGTTCGGGCCCGACCCCGAGCCGGCCGCGGGCACCCGCGACCGGGCCCGGGCGGCCCTGCTGCGGCACATGGAGCCCGCCCCGGTCGCGGCCCCGGCGCACCGGCGCCGGCGGTGGCCGCTGCGCGTGGCGCTCACGGCGGCGGCCGCGGCCGCGGCGGTGATCGGCGTCGTGGCGGTGGAGAACTTCGGCACGGTCGACGACAGCGGCAAGGGCTACAGCACGGTCGGCCTGCCCTTCCCCAGGCCCGCGAGCGCCGCCGAGGTGCTCACCAACGCGGCCTGGGCCGCCACGCGGAAGCCGTGGGCCGACCCGCGGCCGGACCAGTTCATGTACAACGAGTCGCTCCAGCTGCGCAACGAGGCCGCGTACGAGCGCGACCACCCCAACGACCCGATGGTGCCCGGCCACACCCGCACCATCACCCTCCAGGAGTGGAAGCGCATCGACGCCCAGGTGATGGCGACAAACGAGGGCGGCGAGCTGAAGGTGTACCGGCAGGGCGGCGACGTCACCTGGGGGCAGCTGGACTACAACCAGCTCAAGACGCTCGACACGCCCGACAAGGTGCTCGCCTGGGACAAGGCGCCCAAGAACTACGGTGTCGAGCTCGACGCGCTGCTCGGCCAGTACGTGCTCCCGCCGAAGGTCGAGGCGGCGTTCTACGGGGCTCTCGCGCGCGGCCAGGACGTGCGGCTCAACCCGGACGCGGTGAACCTCGACGGGCGGCCGGCGATCGGGCTCGGGCGGGTCATCGCCGGGTACCTCGCGCAGGAACTGCTGTTCGACCCGTCCACGTACCGGCTGATCGGCGAGCGCCAGGTCGCCGTCGCCGAGCATCACGAAACGGACGAGCACGGCGACGACGACTTCACCCCGGTGGGCGCCCTGCTCCGCCAGGTGATCTACACCCGGGCGGTCATCGTCGACCGGGTCGGCGCGACCGGGTAACGCCGTTTGACAGGACGGTTAGGGAGTTGGCAAACTCCCTAACCGTGCTCGACGTCGAGGTCCTGAAGGCGCTGGGGAACGAGAAGCGGCTCGCCGTGCTCGAATGGCTCGCCGACCCGCGGGCGCACTTCCCGCCGCAGCGCGACGGCGACCTCGTCGAGGACGGGGTCTGCTCCGTCTTCATCGCCGGGAAGCTGGGCGTCAGCGCGCCCACCGCGAGCGAGCACCTGAGGCTGCTGACCGCGGCCGGCCTGCTGCGGGCCACGCGGATCAGGCAGTGGACCTTCTACCGCCGCGACGAGGAGCGCATCGCGGCGGTCAAACGGATGCTCGCGGAAGAATGGTGACGGCGTGTACGAGAAGCTGATGGCCCGGCTGGACGAGGGCGGCGCGCGGTACCGCGTGATCGACCACGCCCCCGAGGGCCGCACCGACGAGGTGAGCGCCCTGCGGGGCCACGAGCCCGCCTGCGCCGCGAAGTGCCTCGTGGTCATGGTGAAGCTGGGCAAGAAGACGAGCCGCTACTACCTGGCCGTGGTCCCCGGCGACGCCCGGGTCGACCTGGCCGCGCTCAAGGCGCTCGCCGGCGGCACCTACGTGTCGTTCGCCTCCACGGACCGGGCCGAGGCGCTGGCCGGCAGCGCGAGCGGGACGATCCTGCCGTTCAGCTTCCACCCCGACCTGACCCTCGTCGCCGACCCGGCGCTGCTCGATCACCCGGAGCTGTACTTCAACGCCGCCCGCCTGGACCGCTCCCTCGCGCTGAACAGCGAGGACTACGCCAGGCTGGCCGAACCGCGCCTGGCCCCCATCACCCTGGCCTAGGCATATAACGGATTCCGTTATATGCTTCATCCATGCCCCTCAAAGAGTCGGCGTTCCTGATCCTCTCCGCGCTCGCGGCCGAGCCCACGCACGGCTACGGCATCATGAAAGACGTCGAGCAGCAGTCGGACGGCGCCGTGCGGCTGCGCCCCGGCACCCTCTACGCGGTCCTGGCCGAGCTGGCCGAGGCGGGCCTCATCGAGGTCGACAGCGAGGAGGTGGTGCAGTCCCGGCTGCGGCGCAACTACCGGCTCACCGCCCCCGGCGCGCAGCAGCTGGCGGCCGAGGCCGACCGGCGGCGCGCGGCCGCGAACACCGCGGGGCGCCGCCTGCGCAACAGCGGCCTGCTCGCCGGCGGAGGTGCGGCATGACGGCCCCGCTGGAGGCCCGCTACGAGCGGTTGCTGCGGGTGTACCCGGCCGCCTTCCGCCGCGTCCACGGCGAGGACATGCTCACCACGATGCTGGCCGACGCCGGCGAGGGCCGCCGCTGGCCCCGCCCCGGCGACGCCGCCGACATCCTCTTCCACGCCCTGCGCCAGCGCCTGTTCCGGCGCCCGGGCGGCGGCCTGCTCGACTCCGGCTGGTCCGACGCGTGCGCGCTGCTCGGCCCGGTGCTCGCGGTCGTGCTCGCGACGCTGCGGCTCACGGCCGCGGCGCGCCGCGCACTGTCGGGGCTCTCGTCGCAGTGGGCCACGCCGCCTCACGTCCTGAACCCCGGCGCCACCGTCCTGCTCCTGGCCGCCGCCTGGGCGATCGTCGCCGCGGCCGCGTTCGCCGGGCGGCGCCGGATCGCGGCCGGGCTCGGCTGGGTCGCGCTGCTCATCGAGGCGGTGACGCTGCTGCGGCGGTTCCCGGACGACCCGGTGGCGGTGGTGTACGGCCTGTGGTGGCTCGCCCTCGGCCTCGTCGCCGCCGTGGCCCTCACGGCCGCCGGCCCGCGCCGCCCGGGGGCCGTCGCCGGCCGGTGGCGCCTCGCCGTGCTCCTGGCCGCCCCCGCCGTCATCGGCGCCGTCCTGGCCGTCGGCGGCTCCGGCCTGCTCATCGACCACACGCGGGGCGGCTACAACGCGTTCTACCTCCAGGACCTGCCCGGCCTGCGGTCCGCCACATCCGGCTGGGGGCTGGAGGGGGCGGACGCGACCCAGGTGGACCTCATGCTGCTGGCCATCCTGGTCGCCGTGGTCGCGGGGTCCGTCGCGGTAGCGCGGCTGCCCGGGCCGGTCCGGCGCCGGATACTCGTGGCGGTCGCACCGGTGGCGACCCTCGCGGCGCTGGTCGAGTTCGGCTTCAACGGCTGGGCGGTGTCGAACGTGCACATGGGGCACAACATCCCGCTCGTGCCCGGGCAGTGGGCCTCGCTCGTCCTGCTGCCGTTGCTGGTGTTCCTGCTCGGCCTGTGGTGGGTGCGCCGGCGCGACGAGACCATGCGCCTCGCCGCCCTCGGCGCGGCCGCCGAGCGCGAACGGAGCTAGCTAAGCTAGCCCGGCACGCCGGTCGCCAGGGCATCCTCGATGGCCCCCCGGGCCGCGTCGCGGAGGGCGGCGAGGTCCGCGAAGGACGACGGGTCGAGCGCCGGCAGGACCTCGACCCGGGCGTCGATCCGGTCGCGCAGGATCAGCCCGTGCTTGGGCAGCGCGCGGCCGGTCCCGTGCACGGCGATCGGCAGGACCGGCACGCCGTGGCGCCGGGCCAGTTCGAACGCGCCGTCCTTGAACCGCTGCAGCTCGCCGTCGGGCGTGCGGCTCCCCTCGGGGAACATCATGATCGGGCAGCCCGCCGCCAGCAGCCGGTCGCAGGCCGCCATCATGCTCCGGACGGAGTCGCGGTCGCCCCGGCGCAGCGCGACGTAGCCGTTCAGGCGCATGTTCCAGCCGATGAACGGCAGTTTGAAGATCTCCTGTTTCGACACCCATTTGAACGGGCGGAACAGCGCGAACAGCACGATGATGTCGATCAATGACGCATGATTCGCGACGAGCACCGCGGGCCCGCGCCACGGCAGCCGGGCGCGCCCGGCGACCCGCAGCCGCCACAACGGGTTGATCCAGATGTAGGACACCGCCCAGACGCTGGTGTACAGGTGCAGCAGGAATCGCCGGCGGTCGAACGGCAGCGCGATGATTCCGACAATCACCGCACCGACGAAGTAAATCGGGCAGGTCACCGCGATTATCACCCAATAGGCGACCGAGAACACGCGCAGCATGGTGTCGATTGTTGCGCGGATTTGCCATGCTGGGAAAACAAAAAACGCGGAGGCGGTACGGGTGGATCACCGTCAATGGCGAAGTCGATGGCGCACCATTCGCCGGCCGTATCGCCGGGTCCGGGTCCCGCGCGGCCGGGCCCGGCGGATCTACGAGCGGCTGTGCGTCCTGGCGTGGCGCTGGGGCTGGGTCGTGTGGGTCACGATCGGCGTCCAGGTGGCCGGCAACCTGGCCTCCTCGGCGCTGGTGTCGCCGCCGAACTGGCTGCGGTCCCTGCAGGACACGCCGCTGGGCTGGCTGCTGACCCACCCGACGATCGCGGTCCTGGCCTTCGCGCTGCTGAGCATCGTGACCGCGGCGGTGTTCGCCGGCAGCCATCCGGGCCTCCTCCGGCGGACGCCCGACGCGCGCCGGGCCTACCTGACCCGGGTGATCAAGGAGCACGAGCAGATCGCGCTGACCGGCATCCCCGAAAGCCTCGTCTCCGACAGCGTGAGCCTCGACCAGATCTTCGTGGAGCCGGCTTTCCTGCGCCGGGCGGTCGCCGAGTACCCGCTGACCGCCGACGAACGGGCCAAGCTGCGCCGGGCGCTGGACTCCCCGTCGGCCGAGGAGGTCGAGCGCATCCTGTCCGGCATCGAGCGCAAGCGCGGCGGCATCGGCGGCGACGAGCGGTACTCCCTCGGCGACGTGCTCGGCCAGCTCGAGCCGGAGAAGCCGATCCTGGTCATCCAGGGCAAGCCGGGCGCCGGCAAGAGCACGCTGCTGGCCCGGATCGCCCTGAACCTGGCGCGCCGCAGCCGGGGCGACGCCGATCCGCTGCCGACCGTGCCGGAGCCGGTCGCCGTGCCGATCTTCGTGCAGCTGCGCGAGTACGCCGACGCGTGCGCGAACCGCGCGCCGGAGGCCGTCAGCCTCCGCGAGTTCATCGGCATCACCGTCGGACGGTGGACCATCGACAACGTCGGGGAGTACCTCGACTCCGCGCTGCGCAGCGGCGCCTGCACGGTGCTCATGGACGGCCTCGACGAGATCAGCGACATCGCCGAGCGCAAGGCCGTGCAGCGCGCGATCCGCGACTTCGCCCGCAACTACGCCCCGGCCGGCAACCGGCCCGGGCGGCCGTTCAACCGGTTCCTCATCACGTCCCGGCTGGCCGGCTACGACCAGCACGCGTTCCCGGACGCCGCCGCCCACGTCACCATCGCCGACTTCAGCATCGAGCAGATCGACACCTTCCTCACCCAGTGGAACCACGCGATCGGCCGGTGGGACCCGGAGCTGCGCCTGGCCCGGATCGCCGACCGGCCCGAGCTGGCCGGCCAGCGGGCGGCGGCCGAGATCGCGCAGCTGCGCGATCTCATCAACGGGCGGCCGGCGCTGCTGGAGCTGGCCGGCAACCCGCTGCTGCTGGCCCTGCTGACCGTCATGCACCACAACCAGGTCGCGCTGTCACTGCGCCGCAGCGAGATCTACGGCACGATCGTGCGGACCATGCTGGAGAGCCGCAACACCACGACGCAGCTGCCGGTCGTGCCCGAGGAGGCGGCCATCGCCAAGCTCGGCCCGCTCGCCGTGCGCATGCAGTCGGCCCACTCCAACAACCTCGCCGACCGGCCGACGGTGATGGGCAGCGTCTCCGACGCGACCCGCCGCTACGCGCCCGGCGAGGACTCCTCCGTCCCCGCGGTCGAGGCGTTCCTGCAGCTGGTACGCGTCCGGGGCGGCGTGTTCGGCCGGCGCACCGAGGAGTACTACGGCTTCGCCCACCGCAGCTTCCAGGAGTACTTCGCGGCCCGCTACCTGCTGCGCGAGGCGCTGCTGGACCCCGGTGCCGGGGCCGCGGCCCTGGTCGCCTCGGCCCGGGACGACAGCGGCGTGTGGCGGGAGCCGTTCGTGCTCGCCATCGCCTGCGCCAGCGACCTCGACAGCGACGGGCCCGAGCTCGCCAACCGGCTCCTCGGCGAGCTGATGGACGGGCCGGCCCCGCGCACGCCGGGCGACGTGATGCTGTGCGCCGAGTGCCTGGTCGACGTCCGCCCGGGAACGGCCGCCCGCGACCTGCAGCGGAGGATCTGCGCCGCCCTGCTGGACGTCTACGCCGCCGCGCACGCGGCCCACGACTGGCCGACCTGCAGCCGTGTCGAGCAGGCCGCGCACGGACTGCTGCTGCGCCCGCAGCGGCGCACCGGATCGCTGTCGGCGTTCACGGAGGTGGTCGCGGCGACCATCGACACCGACGGACCGCTGCTCGAGCCGACGACGGCGTTGCTGGCCATGGTCGCCGGCGAGGTGGCCCACCACTCCGCGGAGGCGCTGATGCCGCTGGTCCCGGCGGTGATGACGCTCGCCGGCGCGCCCGCCGTCGGCGCGTTCCGCCCGCGGCCGGGCGTGCGACCGGTCGCGCCCGACGTGCAGGGCTACTGCGTCACGGTACTGTCGCTGCTCGACGCCCAGGGGCCGGCCGGGGCCGAGCTCGCCCAGGTCCGGGAGCGGCTCGGCGGCCGCCCGACCACCCTGGAGATGGCCGGTCGCATGTCGCTGCTGGCCCGCGCGCTGCTGACCCCGACCGTCGCGCCGGTCCGCAAGGACATGAACGAGCGGTACCGCAGCGCGCTGGACGCGTGGCGCGGCCTGCTGCGCGGCACCGACCAGATCGGCGGCCGGGCGGTCTCCGCCGCGGTGGACATCCACCGGCGCCTGCTCGACGCGGCCGACCAGGTGCGCTACCCGCTCGCGGCGATGCTCGTCGAGATGCTCGAACGCGCCGGGCGGGGCCCCCACGGCGAGGAGGTGGCGACCGGCCGGTCGTACCTCGCCGAGCAGATGCGCGCCGGCACGTTCCTGCAGTACCGGATGGCCGCGATGCTCTGGACCGCGGTGCTGGACGACGCCCCGAGCCAGGAGGCCCTCGCCGCCCTGCTCCGCGAGCAGTTCACCGGCCCGGACGGCGACCGGCAGCTGTTCGCCCGCTGCTACCTGGCGATGCTCTGCGACGACAAGCGCACGTCGTCCTACACCGACTACCTCGAACGCATGCGCTCGGTGCTGCGCCACGACCGGTTCGTGGTGCGCAGCGCCGAGGACTTCCGCGACCTGCACCGCCTGCGCGACCTGCAGACGCTGCGCGGCCTCGAGTACACCCGCTTCGCGCGCTACATGACGTACCTCGGCTATCTGCGGTGCGTCCGCGGGCTGCACTTCATGCGGGCCGCCCGCGTGCAGCGCCCGCTGGTCGCGACGTCCGCCGTGGCGTGCAAGGCGCTCGCCGACCTGCAGGCGTGTGCCCAGGACGCGAAGGAGACCTGGAAGGCGCTCGACCTGGTCGGCATCGTCCGCGACTGGGTCACCAGCCGGGCCGGCGAGCGCGACGAGGCCGAGCCCCGCCCCACCGTGGTCTGCGAGGCCGTCGGCGACATGCTCGCCGGCCTCGACCGCGGCGAGCTGGCCGGCTCCATGCTGTCGCTGCTGGAGGACTGCCTCGACGTCGAACCGACCCTGGCCGAGTTCCCGGACCGGCTGGCGCCCACCGTGCGCGACGAGCACATCGCGGAGATGCTGCTGCGGCTCGCCGACCGCCCCGACGAGGGGCTGCAGCCCCGCTGACGCCCACTTCCCCGCGCTGGAGGCCCCGATGACCGGAACCCGGGTGGACGATCCGCTGACCGAGCGCACGATCCGCGTCCTCGACGCGGTCCTGCACGACTACGGCGGCCGCCGGTTCGCCGTGCGCGACTGGAACGGCCGGCGCTTCGACCCGCCCGGCGACGCCGAGTTCACGCTGGTGCTGAACCGGCCCGGCGCCCTGCGCGCCATGTTCTTCCCGCTCAACGACCGCACGTTCGGCGAGGCGTACGTCATGCGCGACATCGACGTCGAGGGCGACCTCGTCGCCGCGATGCGCGTCGCCTACACGATCATCGAGTCGCCGGTGCCGGCCACGGCGCGGGCCCGGCAGCTGCGCCTGCTGCTGTCGCTGCCCCGGGCGGGCTCCGGGCGCCCCCGGGAGCTGCGCGTCAGCCTCGCCGGCCGGGCCCATTCGGTCGCCCGGGACCGGCTGGTCAACGACTTCCACTACAGCCGCTCCAACGACTTCTACCGGCTCTGGCTCGATGCGTGGATGGCGTACACCTGCGGGTACTTCCGCACCGAGACCGACACCCTCGACGCCGCCCAGGTCCAGAAGTTCGACCTGGTCTGCCGCAAGCTGCGGCTGCGGGAGGGCGACCGGCTCCTCGACGTCGGCTGCGGCTGGGGCGGCCTGGCCATCCACGCCGCGAGCCACTACGGCGCGATCGTGCACGGCGTCACCAACAGCACGGCCCAGGCCGAGCTCGCCACCGAGCGCGTCGCCGCCGCCGGCCTGAGCGGGCGCTGCCGGATCGAGCTGACCGACTTCCGCGACCTCGACGAGGCCCGGCGGTACGACCGCATCAGCTCGGTCGGCCTGGTCGAGCACCTCGGCCCGGCCGTGTGGCGGACGTACCTGGCCAAGGCCTGGCGCCTGCTCGAGCCGGGCGGCACCCTGCTCAACCACGGCATGACCGGCAAGGCCGGCGAGCCCATCGGCTCGCCGTTCCTCGACGCCTACGTCTTCCCCGACGCCCGCCTCATGACGATCGGCGCCACCGTCCGGGCCGCCGAGGACGCCGGCTTCGAGGTGCTCGACGTCGAGAACCTGCGCCGGCACTACGCCCGCACGATCCGTAGCTGGCGCGAGCGCCTCGACGGCGCCGAGACGCAGGCCGCCGCGATCGTCGGCGACCGGACGGTCCGGGTCTACCGGATCTACTTCGCCGGCCTGGAGCACGCCTACCGGCGCGGCCGGATCAACCTGCACCAGACGCTGCTGCAGAAGTCCCCGGGCGGCGCCACCGACCTGCCGATGACCCGCGAGGACTGGTACGGGCAGCCCCTAGCGGTCGGGGCGCTGGCTCCGCTCGCCGAGCACGGTGCGGAACAGCGCCTCGCGCAGCGCCAGCTCCCGCGGGTCGTCCCACAGGTGGAAACCCGCGCGGTTCATGGCGTACGCGAAGCCGACGCGGGTCTCGGGGTCGGCGAACCCGAACGAGCCGCCGGCCCCGGGCGTGCCGAACGCGCGGTCGCCGGCGGCCCCGAACCGGAAGGCCGGGAACGGCTTGATGTAACCCAGTGAGAACTGGGTCGGCACCCGCAGTACGACATCCTGGAGGCCGCCGCTGGGCGTCTCCGCGGGCCGGACCAGCGCGTCCAGGGTCGCCGGGCCGAGCCCGAGGACCGCCCCGCCGGCGGCCGCGTCGCCGTAGGCGCGGGCGATCGCGCGGACCTCGCCGGTGCCGTTGGCCGCGGGCAGCTCCAGCCGCCGCACCTCGGGGAGGTTGTAGTTGCCGGTCTGGCCGAGCACCTTCGGATTGGTGAACGAGCGCGCCGTGACGCTCCTCGGGTTGAGGAAGCCCAGCACGAACCCGCGCGGCAAGGTGCCCATGTGCAGCAGCATCTCGGCCGGCTTGAACCCGTGGATGTGCGCGATGCGCTCCGGGTCCACGGAATCGGGCACGCCGATGTGGAACTCGATGCCGAGCGGCGCCGCCACCTCCTCGGCGAAGAACCGGCCGAGCGTGCGCCGCCCGGGGTCGACGCGGCGGATGAGCTCGCCCTCGTACCAGCCGAGGGAGATGGCGTGGTACCCGTGCCGAGTCCCCGGGGCCCAGGCCGGCCGCTGCGCCGCGAGGGCGGCCGCGACCACGTCGAGGTCGGCGAGGTCCCCGACGCTCAGCGGCCGGTCGATCGCGGGCAGCCCGGCCTGGTGGGCGAGCAGCTGCCGGACCGTCACCGCGTCCTTGCCGGCGGCGGCGAACTCGGGCCAGTACCGCGCCACGGGCGCGTCGTGGTCGATCCAGCCGCGGGCGTGGGCGACCGCGAGCGCGAGCCCCGACACCCCCTTCGTCGTGGAGAACACGGTGACGAGCGTGTCCTCGCGCCAGGGCTCGCGGCGGTGCCCGTCGCGGTAGCCGCCCCACAGGTCGACGACCTTGCGGCCGTCGCGGTACACGGCGCAGGCGCCCCCGATCTCGCCGCGCTCGGCGAAGTTGCGCCGGAACGCATCGGCGACCGGCCCGTACCCCTCATCGACATCGCCGCCGACGAGGTCCGGCGGAACGTCCACCTTGAACACCATGCCGTGGGACGATACGCCGCCGGGCGATCTTTCGGCATTGGCCGTGCATCTTTTCCGGCCTCACCCGGCCAGGTGGTAGCGGGTCACCACCACGCGGCCGTCGAGCACGCGCGACCCGTCCGGCTCCAGGTCGAGCCGCCGCCCGGGCTCGGCGAAGAGCGGACGGCCGCCGCCGAGAACGACCGGGTGCACCGCGATGTGGTACTCGTCGATGAGCCCGTGCGCGGTGAGCGCCGCCGCGAGTCCGCTGCCGCCGGTCAGCAGGATGTCGGCCCCGTCCCCGGCCTTGAGCGCGGCCATCTCGCCCGGGAGGTCGTCGCGGATCACGCGGGCGGTCCAGTCGTCGCCCTCGTACGTCCGCGAGCACACGACCTTCGGCGTGGCCCGCCAGAACGGGGCGAACGCCCGGGTGTGCGGGTCGTCGCTCATCGACTCGGCCTGCGGCCAGAAGCCGACCATCATCTGCCAGACCGGGCGCCCGTACAGCAGCGTGTCGACCCGCTCGTCGAGCGCCTCCGAGTACGCCGAGAGCTCCGGCCCCATCACCGGCCAGTCGAACTCCCCGTTCGGCCCGTCGATGAACCCGTCGACGGAGGTGTGCACCCAGTAGATGACCTTGCGCATGTTCCCGCTCCTTCGTGTCCGGTCCTTTGCCCATCGGTCGGAGCCGCGGACGCCCGCTCGACACATCCTTGCGGACATGTGCGCACAATTTCTGTGTGGGATCGAAGCCGCTGCTGTTCCTGGACGTCGACGGGCCGCTCATCCCGCTCGCGCACCGCGGCGCGGACCCGCACCCGGCGGCCGCGGCGGCCGCCGCGCGGCACGGCAACCCGATGCTCGCCCGCGTCGACCCGGCCGACGGGCCGCGGCTGCTCGGGCTCGGCTGCGAGCTGGTCTGGGCGACCACCTGGGCCGCCGACGCCAACGAGGTGATCGGCCCGCTGCTCGGCCTGCCGCGGCTGCCGGTGGTCGCCTGGTCCGAGGACGACGAGGTGGACCCGGACGGCCGGCACTGGAAGACCAAAGACATCGTGGCGTGGGCGGCCGGGCGGCCGTTCGTCTGGGTCGACGACGAGATCACCGCGGCCGACCGGACCTTCGTCGCCCGGCACCACACGGCCCCGGCGCTGCTGCACCGCGTCATGGGCCGGGCCGGGCTCACCGCCGCCGACTTCGACGCGATCCGGGACTGGGCCGCGGACTGAGGCCTTCTGGTTCCGGCCGCCCGGGACCGAGGCCTTTGGCGCCGGCCGCCCGGCCTGCGGCCGTTGGTTCCGGGCGCTTGGTTGCGGCCGCTGGTTCCGGGCGCTTGGTTGCGGCCGCTGGTTCCGGGCGCTTGGTTGCGGCCGCTGGTTCCGGCGCTTGACTACGGCCGCTTGACTACGGCCGCTGGGCTCCGGTCGGCGCCGAACACGGGCGAGGCGCCGGCCGCGACGGCGACGGCGAGCACGGCGGCCCCGCACGCGGCCAGCCGATGGACAGCACGATCCCGATGAGCGCCGGGTCGCCCGCCGATCGCGCACCACCGTCTCGGCCGCTCCCTGATGTCAGAAGTGTGCCATCATTCTGCTCCCATCTCGGGCGCGACAGAACTCTGACATCGCCCTTCTGCGATTTTCCGTGCATTTCGGAGGCCAGCGCAGCTCTGCTGGGCGGCGGTTACATAGTTGGAACCATCGAGAAATGTCAGAGTAATGACACGGGACCAATCTGCTCTCACCTGCAGCAGCCGGCTGCACCTCGTTGGCGATACCGGGCTGAGCGCTTGGGACGCCGGCGGCCCGGCCCGTGACATGAACGGCCGCACCGACCGCTGGGCCGCGACCCCGGCGACACGCCTCCTTGACCAGGAACGGAGTTCCCGCATATGTCCAACACCAACAAGCGGCTACGCACGCTTGTCGCCACGGGCGCCTTCGCGACGGCCGTCGCCCTCGTGCTCGCCGGCTGTGGCGCCCGCGCCGGCGACGAAACGTCCGTCAGCAAGTCGGCCGGACCCAGTTGCGTCGACACCTCCGGCAACACCATCAAGCTCGGCTTCCTCAACTCCCTCACCGGCGGCATGGCGATCTCCGAGAAGACCGTCTCCAACGTGCTGCACATGGCCGCCGACGAGATCAACGCCGGCGGCGGCATCCTCGGAAAGAAGATTCAGTACGTCCAGGAGGACGGCGCCACCGATTGGCCCACCTTCGCGGAGAAGACCGAGAAGCTGCTCACCCAGGACTGCGTCGGCGCGATCTTCGGCGGCTGGACCTCGTCCTCCCGCAAGGCCGTCAAGCCGGTCGTGGAGAAGAACAACGGCCTGTTCTTCTACCCGGTGCAGTACGAGGGCCTCGAGGCGTCGCCGAACATCTACTACACCGGTGCGACCACGAATCAGCAGATCATCCCGGCGATGGACTTCCTCGCCTCCAAGGGGGTGAAGCGGCTGTTCCTCGCCGGCAGCGACTACGTCTTCCCGCGCACCGCGAACGCGATCATCAAGCTCTACGCGGCCAAGCTCGGCATCGAGATCGTCGGTGAGGAGTACGTACCCCTCGACAAGGACGACTGGACCACGCAGGTGGCGAAGATCAAGGCGGCCAAGCCCGACTTCATCTTCAACACCATCAACGGCTCGTCGAACGTCGGCTTCATCAAGGCCTACTACGACGCCGGCCTCACCGCGGCGACGACGCCGATCATCTCGGTGTCGATCGCCGAGGAGGAGGCGCCGGCCATGGGCCACGAGGTCACCGGCCACTACGCGTCCTGGAACTACTTCCAGTCGCTCAAGACCGACACCAACCCGAAGTTCATCGAAAGCTGGAAGGCCTACCCCAAGAGCAGCGGCGTCACCTCCGACCCGATGGAGGCCGCCTACATCTCGCTGTACCTGTACAAGGCCCTCGTCGAGGCGGCCGGCTCGTTCGACGTCAACGCGGTGAACGCCGCAGCGAAGAAGAACACCATCACGTTCGCCGCGCCGGAGGGCACCGTCACCCTCGACGGCGAGAACCACCACATCTCGAAGCCGGGCCACATCGGCCAGATCAACGCCAGCAAGCAGTTCGACATCGTCTGGTCCTCGGACAAGTTCATCAAGCCCGACCCGTTCCTCAAAGGCTACGACTGGTTCCCGGCGAACGTCCGCGACCAGCTCGTGAAGGCCGCGGGCTGATCGGCCCACCCCCCACCCGGACGCGGGGTTGCGTGTCGCCTGCGGCAGGCAACCCCGCGTACCCGGATCCGAATCCCCCCTCGCACCCACCCCCGCACAGAGAGTGAGAGCACGTGGACGCATTGATCCCACCGCTGCTGAACGGCAGCGCACAGGGTGCGCTGCTCCTGCTCGCCGCGCTCGGCCTCTCGCTCACCTTCGGCCAGATGGGCGTGATCAACATGGCCCACGGCGAGTTCCTCATGATCGGCGCCTTCACCGCCTACCTCGTCCAGCAGGTCATCGATTCCAGCGATCTGTCGATCCCGGTAGCGCTGCCGGTCGCGTTCCTCGTCGCCGGACTGTTCGGCCTCCTGCTGGAGGTCAGCATCATCCAATGGATGTACCGCAGGCCCCTCGACACCCTGCTCGTCACGGTCGGTGTCAGCCTGATCCTGCAACAGGCGGCACTGCATATCTTCCCGTCCCAGGGCGTCCCGGTGGAGAAGCCAGGCTGGCTCGACGGGCAGTTGACCATCCTGGGCTACGACTGGCCGCTGCGGCAGGTGTTCACCATCCTGCTCGCGACCGTCTGCGTCGCCGCGCTGGCGGCGTGGCTCAAGTACACCTCGTTCGGCCGCCGCATCCGGGCGACCGTGCAGAACCGGGATCTCGCCGAGGTCGCGGGGATCTCCACCCGCACCGTCGACCGCCTGACCTTCTTCGTCGGGTCGGGGCTGGCCGGGGTCGCCGGAGTGGCCGCGTCGCTCGTCGGCGGCACGAACTCCCAGATGGGCTCGCAGTACATCATCCCGGCCTTTCTCGTCGTCGCCGCCGGTGGCATCGGCCAGCTCAAGGGCACCATCGTCGCCGCGTGGGCGGTGGGCGTCGTCCTCTCGTGCTTCGCCTACTGGACGACCGGCAGCCTCGCGCAGGTGTTTGCCTTCATCCTCGTGATCGTCTTCCTGCAGCTGCGCCCGCAGGGCCTGTTCACGGTGCGAACCAGGAGTCTGGTATGACCAAACTGAAGCCACGGCTTTCCCTCTTCGGCATCGGGGTGTTCGCCGTCCTGCTCCTTGCGGTCGCTCCCCTCGTGCTCACCGACCACTGGCTCGGCAACCTCGGCAAGTACTGCTGCTGGGCGATGGCCGCCGTCGGCATCGGCCTGGCGTGGGGCCGAGGCGGGATGCTCGTGATGGGGCAGGGGGTGTTCTTCGCCCTCGGTGCCTACTCGATGGCCATGCACCTCACGCTGGAGACCGCCGGTGACGGGGTCCCGGGGTTCATGGTGCTCTACGACCCGCTCGCGCCGCTCCCGGCGTTCTGGGAGCCGTTCCGCAGCGTTGCGTTCACCCTGCTGGCTATCGTGCTGCTCCCGGTGGTCGTGGCCGGCATCCTCGGCTACGCGCTGTTCAAGCGCCGCGTGAAGGGCGCGTACTTCGCGATCCTGACGCAGGCGCTCGCCGTCGCGCTCGCCACCCTGGTCAGCTCCACGATCCGCGAGACCGGCGGCGACACCGGGCTCAGCGACTTCAAGTACTTCTTCGGTTTCGTGCTGAAGGACCCGGCGAACAAGAACATGGTGTACCTCATCACGGCCGCGCTGCTCGTCGTGTGCCTGCTCGTGGTGTGGCAGCTCTACCGCAGCCGCTTCGGTGAGCTCCTCGTCGCCACCCGGGACGCCGAGGAGCGCGTGCGCTTCCTCGGCTACGACCCGGCCAACATCAAGCTCGTCGCCTTCGTCCTCGCAGCGCTGATGGCAAGCATCGGCGGAGCGATGTTCGTGCCCATCGTCGGCATCATCACGCCGGCCGAGATCGGCGCTGCCGCCTCGATCCTCATGATCGCGGGAGTTGCCTTCGGCGGCCGCGCCTCGCTCTTCGGCCCCGCGCTCGGTGCGATGGCGGTCGGATGGGGACAATCGAGCCTCGGCTCCACCTGGCCCGACGGCTGGACCTACATCGTCGGCCTGCTGTTCATCGTCGTCATCCTCTTCCTGCCGAAAGGACTGTCGTCGGTGCCCGCCAGGCTCGCGGCAGCGCGCCGGAGCCCTGGTGAACAGCCAGCAGCTGCGACCGCGGCCCTGCAACTCGAGGAGGCGAAGTCGTGACCGACGCCTCGCTCGTCGTCACCGACCTCCACGTCGAGTTCTCGGGCTTCGTCGCGGTCGGCGGCGTCTCCTTCGACGCGCACCCTGGCGAGGTCCGGTTCCTCATCGGCCCGAACGGCGCCGGCAAGACGACCTGCATCGACGCCATCACCGGGCTCTCTGCGGCCACCGGGTCGGCGAGGCTCGGCGAGCAGGAGCTGCTCGGCCGGCCGGTGCACAAGATCGTCCGGCTCGGGGTCGGCCGCACGTTCCAGACCGCGAGCGTCTTCAACGAGCTCTCGGTGCTGCAGAACCTCGACATCGCCGCCGGACGCCACCGCCACTGGGCCTCGCTGCTACGGACCCGGCGTGGCGTCGACCCGTCGATCGGGCAGGCGCTTGAGGAGACAGGACTCGCCGGCGAGCTCGCCACGCCGGCCGGCATTCTGTCGCACGGCCAGAAGCAGTGGCTGGAGATCGCAATGCTGCTCGTGCAGGACGCGAGGGTGCTGCTGCTCGACGAACCAGTCGCCGGCATGAGCCAGGACGAGCGCACCGCGACCGGCGAGCTTCTGCAGCGCATCGCGACGAAGCGCGTCGTGCTGGTGGTCGAGCACGACATGGACTTCATGCGCCGCTTTGCCACGCGCGTGACGGTGCTGCACCAGGGCAAGGTGCTCTCGCAGGGCTCGGTGGCCGAGGTGCAGGCCGACCCCAAGGTGCAGGAGGTCTACCTCGGCACTACGGGAGCCGCGACCACGGCCGCCATGGCGGTCGTGCCCGAAGCGGCAGCTGTCGGGCTCGCAAGCTCGCCGGTAGTGGCAGCCAGGACGCAGCAGCAGGAGGAGGACTGACATGCTCGAGCTCACCGACATCGAGGCCGGCTACGGGCGCACGCGGGTGCTGCACGGCGTGACGGTGCCGGCCGGGAAGGTCGTGGCCGTGCTCGGCCACAACGGCGCCGGCAAGACGACGCTGCTGCGTGTCGCGATCGGGCTCATCAAGCCGACGAGGGGCCGCGTGTTGTTCGACGGCGAAGACATCGCGTCGCTCGCCCCCAACAAACGCGTCGCTCGCGGCATGGCGTACGTGCCGCAGGGCCAACAGGCGTTCGGCCAGCTCACCACGCTCGAGAATCTGCAACTCGTCGCCGACGGACGCCGGGGCGGCAAGGCCCTCATCGACGCGCAGCTGGCTCGCTTCCCCGCGTTGGAGCAGTTCGCAGCCCGGAAGGCAGGCCTGCTCTCGGGCGGGCAGCGCCAGCAGCTCGCGATCGCCCGCGCACTCATCACCGAGCCGAAGCTACTCATCCTTGACGAGCCGACCGAGGGTATCCAGCCCACGATCGTCGCCGAGATCGAGCGCACCATCGTGCAGCTGGCCGGCGAGGGCATCAACGTGCTACTCGTCGAGCAGCACATCGGCTTCGCCCTCGAGGCCGCTGAGCGTTACGTCGTGCTCGCCTCGGGCTTCGTCACCCAGACCGACGAGGGGGGTTCGGCAGCCATCTCCACCGTGCGAGCCGCCATGGCGATCTGAGCCGACATTACCGGTTTCCAGGCCTGCAATACTTTCGTAACAACGAACCCGGAACATGCCCCACGCCCGGCGCGTGAGGGGATGCCACTGTGAGCAGGACAGGCAACGCGCGCGCGGCCGCGGAGGACAGCCTCGAGGACTATGCCTTCCGATATGTGCCGCGCACCTTCCGGCGCTGGAGCGCGGCCTCCGTCGGCGCGACAGCCCTCGGGTCCATCGCGTTCCTCGCCGATTTCTCGATCGGCGCGACCGTCGGCATCGACCACGGCACCGCCAATGCCATGCTCGGCATCCTGTTCGCGTCGGTCATCATCGTCATCGTGGGCGTACCCGTCGCCTACTACGCCGCCCGCTACAACCTCGACCTCGACCTCATCGCCCGTGGCTCGGGATTCGGCTACTACGGCTCGATCATCACAACCGTGGTCTTCGCGGGCTTCACCTGCATCTTCTTTGCCTTGGAGGGTGCCATCATGGCGCAGGGGCTGCAGGTGGCGACGGGGACGCCGCTATGGCTCGGCTATCTCGTCTCGACCGTGGTCGTGATCCCGATCGTCATCTACGGCATGCGTGCGCTGGAGCGCCTGCATTTCTGGACGACGCCCCTGTGGCTCGCCCTCGCCCTGCTGCCGCTGCTGTGGATCATCGTCTCCGACCCCGAGTCAGTGCGCGCCTTCATGTCGTTCAACGGCAACTCCGACGGCTCGATCAGTTTCGGCGCCGTTGTCTCCAGCGCGGCCGTGTGCTTCGCCCTCACCCCGCAGCTGGCCGAGCAGATCGACTACATCCGTGCCATGCCGCCGCGCACGCCGTCGAACGCCCGCTCGTGGTGGACGTCGTTCGCGTTGTCCGGCCCGGGCTGGGTCATCTTCAGCGGCACGAAGCAGACGATCGGGGTGTTTCTCGCCGTCTACGTCCTCGTGAAGGTGGATCCCACCCTGGGGCACTCCGCGACCGAACCGGTCAAGCAGTTCGTCGGCATGTACCAGACTCTGTTCCCCGATTGGCTCGCGGTCGTCCTCGCCCTCGTGCTCATCGTGGTCGCACAGGTGAAGATCAACGTGACGAACGCGTATTCGGGCTCGCTCGCGTGGTCGAACGTCTTCACCCGGGTGGCGAAGCACTACCCGGGTCGCACGATCTTCGTGCTGCTCAACCTTGCGATCGCATACGCGCTGATGATGCTGGACGTCTTCACCCTCATCTCCTTCGTCCTGAGCCTCTACGCGAACGTCGTCATGGCGTGGCTCGTGACGATCGCCACCGATATCGCGATCAACAAGTGGGTGCTGCGCATCTCGCCGCGCTTCCCGGAATTCCGCCGCGGCATGGTGCACGACTGGAACCCGGTGGGGCTCGTGTCGGTGGGGCTCGCCTCGGTGCTCTCGCTGCTCGCGTTCGCCGGGCTGCTCGGCACCGCCGTCAAGCCGTTCTCGGTGCTCATCGCGATCGGCGTCGCGTTCGTCACCACGCCGGTCGTGGCCCTCGCCACGCGGGGGCGCTACTACCTCCGCCGCCGCTCCGACGGCATCGACTCTCCCCTGTTCGACGAGCACGGCAACCCCTCAGGCGAGCGGCTCCGCTGCCATGTCACCGGGTACATGTTCGAGCGGCCGGATATGCTGGCCTCGGCCCAGCGAGGGTTGCACGGCCAGGTGCAGTACGTCTCGTCGCTGGCGCTCACGCTCGACGATTCCGATCGCTACGTGCTTCCGCCGGAAGTCACCGGCCCCCCGCACTGGGCGACCGATCGAGGCAGGGGGGAACGTGATGGAGGAGCCGGTCGACACCGCGACCGCGATTCTCGCGAGCGCGGCGGTTTTGCTGCGTGAGCACACGTTCGACGACATCTCGTATCGCGCCCTCGCCGATGAGGTCGGCATCTCGGAGCGCACGGTCTACCGCCAGTACCCCACGCGTGCGCACCTGCTCGCCGCACTGTCGAACTGGATTGAGCAGACCCATTTCCCGCTGCCGCCGTTCGTGACCGTGGCCGATTTCCGCGCTGCCGTGCACGAGCGCTTCCGCGCCTTCGACGCGTCGCCCGCGTACGCATTCGTCGGCGCACGGGCGTCTACGATCTCGCTGACGCTCGACGCCGAGCCCGCCTACATCACGCGTGCGATCGAGGCGATGCTCGACGTGTCGGCTTCGACGCTCAACCGGCGGGATCGGCGGCGGGTCGCGGCATCTCTGCGTTACTTCTCGTCGGCGATGTTCTGGGCGCGACTGCGCACAGGCTTCGACCTGGATGCCGGCGAGATCTGCGACGCGTTCGATCGCGCGGTGGGCACGGTGCTCGCGAGGCTGCCCGACGCGACGTTGGCGGAGCTGTGAGCAGGTCGACGGCCGTCCCGGCGCTGAGCGGCACGCAAGCGGCAATCCTCGCCGCCTACGCCGAGCTGATCGAGGAAGTCGGCAGCGACGACGTGTCGTACCGGCTCGTCGCCCGCCGGGCGGGCATCGCCGAACGCACGGTGTTCCGCAACTATCCTACGCGGGTCGATCTGCTGCTGGCGACCGCAGCGTGGATCGAGGCGACGGTGTTCGTCCGCGAGGAGTCGCACTCGATATTCGACGTCCCCCTCGCGATCCGCGACGCGATGCAGCGGTACGACGCGCGGCCGGAGCTCGCGCACGTCGTCGCCGAGACGGCAATGCGCGGCGTGAGCGGCGCGGCGCCGCCGCCCGGCCGGGCGCACCTCGAACAGCTGCTGGACGCCGAGGTGCCATCCCTCGACACGGCGCAGCGCAGAGCCGTCATCGTGGCGCTGTCCCACCTCGACTCCGCCGCGACCTGGGTGACGTTTCGCCGCGAGTTCGGGATGGACCGGCGTGACATCGCCGACGCAGCCGCATGGGCCGCGGAGGCGGTGCTCGACAGCATTCGCGACCGCGTCGTCCCGTAGGCGCCGGACCGGCCGACCGAGCTCGGTGCATGCAGAGCCGGAATGGGCGGCGTGGTGCGATTCATGGCACGGGGAGGGCCGACGAAAAGCCGGCCAATCGGCCGGCTTTCCTGGCGTCGGGGGTTCACCGCGGGGCGAAGTGGCCCGTCGCGAAGGCCACCGCCGCGGTGCGGTCCTCGTCGCTGGTACCCCACGCGGCCTGCACGACCGCCCCCCACGCCTCGCAGCTGCCCACCGCGAACGCCTTCGCTTCGGCGGTGTCCTGCCACGTCGCCGGGTCGAAGGCGGCCGCGCCCAGGTGCATGAACAGGCCGAGCAGGGCCAGGTCCCAGCCGCCGCCGATGCCGATCGTGCCGCCCGGGCCGAACCGGCGCACCATCTCGTCGACGATCCCGGCCGGCGCGGTGTGCTCGAGCTCGAGCGCCGTACGGTCGCCGTCCGACGGGGCCAGGCGCAGCTCGACCTCGCTCGCCATCCCCTCCCCCATGGACCAGGTGACGCGCAGCAGCCGCGGCGCCTCGCAGCGCAGGACCTCGCCGCCGGCGTTGCCCTGCAGCTGGTACGAGCCGCCGGGGCGCAGGTCACCCTCGACCGGCGCGAGCCAGCGGGCCAGGCGGGCCGGGTCGGTGCAGGCGTCCCACACGTCCTCGACGGTCGCGTCGTACGTGCGGCGCAACAGCACCGAGCGGCCGTCGCCACCGGTGGACAGCGGGGCGTTGCCCAGCTCGCGGTGGGTGGCGTTGATCTGGTTGACGAGGTCGATCACGGTTCCTCCTTGTCTCGGGCGCGGGCGCGCCGGCCCCGGGCCAGCTCGGTGGCCAGGGCGTCGAGGTGCTGGTCCCAGAAGCCGCGGAAGCGGTCCAGCCAGGCGTCGATCTCCCGGAGCGGGGCGGCGTCCACGGCGTACAGGCGGCGGGTGCCGTCCGCGCGCACCGTGGCGAAGCCCGCCTCGCGCAGCACCTTGAGGTGCTGGGAGACGGCCGGCTGGGAGATGCCGAACTCGGCCCGGACGGCCTCGCTGATCGCGCCGGCGGGCCGCTCGCCGTCGGCGAGCAGCTCCAGGATCCGCCGGCGAACAGGGTCGCCGAGCACGTCGAACGCATGCACGAGCCGAGAGTGTCATCCGCGGCTTATATAAGTCAAGGCTGAAATAGCTCGGATGCGGTTCAATGGCGGTATGGAGTGGATCCCGGCACTGATCCTGGCCGTCGTCGCGGTGCTCGCCCTGAGCACGCGCCGCGGCGGCGACCCGGACGCGGCCCGCCGCCTGGCCGCGGTCGAGCGCAAGCTCGACCTGATCATGGAGAACCTGGGCATCCAGGAGCCCGTGCCGGACATCAACCCGATGGTCCTGCAGGAGCTGCAGCAGGGCCGGAAGATCCAGGCGATCAAGGCGTACCGCGAGGCCACGGGCGTCGGCCTCAAGGAGGCCAAGGACGAGGTCGAGGCCATCGGCCGCCGCTACGGGCTGCAGTGACGCCGTGCGGTGGGGCGGGGCCCGGTGCCCGGTGCGCGACGTCGAACAGGCGTGGATCGAGCGGTCGCTCGGCTGGCTGACCGCGCAGTTCGGCCGCGCGGCGCTGTTCGGCGACGTGTTCACGCCCAGCGACGAGTACTTCCCCGGCGTCTACACGGGCAGCACCGGCGACGTCGAGGCGGTCGTGCGGCGCCTGTGCGCGCGCATGGGCGTCGAGCGCGGGGCGATCGCGCTGGAGTACGACACCGACGGCCTGGACCCCGAGCTCGCCGGGCACATACCGCTGCTCACCGACGGGAGGACGGCGGCCGGGCACTACCAGGTGCGGGACGGGCGCGCGGTCGTCACGCTCCGCGCCGACCTCACCGCCCGGCCGATGGCGCTCGTGGCCACGGTCGCGCACGAGCTCGGGCACGTGCGCCTGCTCGGCGAGGGCCGCGCCGACCCTGACGCCGGCGACCACGAGCCGCTGACCGACCTGTGTGCGCTGTACTTCGGCCTCGGCATCTTCGGGGCCAACGCCGCGTTCGAGTTCGCGCGGCGCACGCAGGGCAGGTACACGTACACGGGCACGACCCGCCTCGGCTACCTCACCGAGCCCATGTACGGCTACGCGCTGGCCCGGTACGCCTGGCTGCGCAACGAGCCCGACCCGGCCTGGGCCGGCTTCGTCGACACCAACCCGCGCGCCGTGCTCAAACAGGGTCTTCGGTACCTCGCCCGCCCGCAATGAACGCCAGCACCGCGAACAGCGCCGCCGCCGGAGCCGCGGGCGACAGGCCGAGCGACCAGTCCGGCGCCTCGGTCTGCTCCGGCAGCCGCGCCGGCAGCGGGTCGTCCATGATCGCGATGGCGACCACGGTGCCGCGCTCCTGACTCTCCGCCCGGGCCCGGTCCAGCAGCCGCTGCCGGGCCTCGGCGCTGATCCGCGTCCCGACCTCCACCTCGGTCCGCGGCTGCGCCCACGCGTAGAGCATCGGCGCCGCCAGCAGCACCAGGAACGCCACGGCGGCCAGCGCGGCCCGGTGCACCCCGCGCCGCCAGGGCAGGCACGCGGACACGGCGAGCGCGGCCAGGCCGACGACGAGCAGCGTGCCCTCGAACTCCCGCACCCCGCCGGCGGTGAGATCGATCAGCACGTTGGGGAAGCAGCGGCCACCGGTGCGCGCGTCGACGTCCAGCGCGAGGGCGGCCAGGCAGGCGATGCCGATGCGCCGGGCCACGAGGACTTGCCGGGTCCCGGTGACGCTCAGGGTGTACAGCAGGAAGGCCACCATCGTCAGGCTGCCCGTCCACGGCAGGACGTGCCCGGCGATCAGGCCGGCGACGTGGGTGGTCGCGAGCCCGGTGACCAGCAGCCGCAGCCAGCCCTGCTCCCCCATGCCTTCATCCTGCCATCAAGCGACACCCGGTGATGTCCCCGGCCGCGCCGGCGCGATATGTCGGGCGCTGGCGCGCCACGACATATCGGATTTTTCGCCTGACCGGTCATATGTCGGTTACGCCACAATCGCCAGCCGGCGCGCCACCGGCAGGCCACGCCGGCGCGCGGACAAGGAGGCCACGCCAGCGCGCGCACAGGAGAAGGCCACGCCGGCGCGCGGACAAGGAGGCCATGCCAGCGCGCGCACAGGAGAAGGCCACGCCGGCGCGCGGACAAGGAGGCCACGCCAGCGCGCGCACAGGAGAAGGCCACGCCGGCGCGCGGACAAGGGGGCCACTCCGGCGCGCGAACATAAAGGCCACGCCAGCGCGGACAAGGAGGCCGGGTCGGCGGCGTGGACACAGAGCCACGTCAGCCGCGCGGACAGGGGCCGGCGGCCAGCACGTGGTACACGTCGGCGACGAGGCGGCAGGCAACGGGCGCCGGCGCGGTGCGGGCGAACACGTGCGCCCCGGGCGGGGCCGCCGGGCACGCCGCGAGCAGCCCCAGCCCCACCACGATCGCGAGACGCACCCCGGGCCGGCGCAGCAGCGGCGCCGGCCCGGAGCACGTACCCGCGGGACAGTGGTCGAGGTCGATCACCGCGCCATGTTATCCGGCGGCGACGAGCTCGCGATCCACAGTGGATGGACGCGCCGGCGGGCGGGACGGCCACCAGTTCGCGCGGCCGAGCAGCGTCATCGTGGCCGGCACGAGCAGCATCCGCACCACGGTGGCGTCGAGCACGATGGCCACCACCAGGCCGAGGCCGATCTCCTTGATGGGCGCGAACCCGCCGAGCAGGAAGCCCGCGAACACCACCACGAGCAGCAGGGCCGCCGAGGTGACGATCCGCCCGGTCTGCTGCAGGCCGACGGCGACGGCTTCGCGGGCGTCGGCGCTCTGCAGGTACCGCTCCCGGATTCTGGCCAGGAGGAACACCTCGTAGTCGACGGAGAGGCCGAACGCGATGGCGGCGACGAGTACCGGCACGGTGAGGTCGACCGCGTCGAGCCGCCCGGTGCCGAACCAGCTCGCGAGGTGGCCGTCCTGGAACACCCACACGATCGCGCCGAACGCCGCGGCGATGCTCAGCAGGCTGGTCAGCACCGCCTTGACGGGCAGCAGGACCGAGCGGGTGAACAAGGCCAGCAGCGCGAAGGTGGCCACGAGCACGACGAGCGCGGCCCACGGCCCGTACTCGGCGAGCATGGCGCGGTAGTCGACGAGCCGCGCGGCGTCGCCGGCCACCAGCACCTCGAACGGCGCCGGCAGGTCCCGCACCGCCTGCAGGGTCGCGCGGCCGTCGGCGGTCCAGGGCTGGTGCGCCGGCGTCGCGCGCACGACGCTGACGTCGGCGGAGACCGGTACAACCTCCACTGTAGACACACCCGGCACCGAGCGCACCCGCGCGGCGAAGTCCGCGGTCGCGGCGGCGCCGGCGGGCGAGCGCACGACGGCGGCGATGGCGTCGGGGCCGACCAGGTCCGGGAAGTGCGCGGCGAGCACGTCGTACTGCTTGCGCGTCTCGGTCGTCGCCGGCAGGGCGCGCGCGTCACTGTTGGTGAGACGAAGATGCAGCGACGGTACCGCCAGCAGCAGCACTCCGGCCGCGGTGACCAGCGTGACCAGCAGCGGGCGGCGCTGGACGGCGTGGGCGAGCCGGCCGAACACGCCGGCTCCGGCCGCGGCGCGCGCCGGTTTGATCCGGCCGCCGACGAGCCGCAGCACGGCGGGCAGCAGGGTGAGCACCGCGAGCATGTCCACGACGACGACGCCGGCGCCGGCCAGGCCCATCGAGCGCAGGAACGCGTCCGGGAACACGGTGAGGCCGAGCAGGCTCGCGGCGACGGTCAGCCCGGTGACGGCGATGGTGCGGCCGGCCTTGGCGACGGCCCGCCGCAGGGCCTCGTCGCGGTCGGCGGTCTGGGCCAGTTCGGTGCGGTACCGGCTGATGAGCAGCAGCCCGTAGTCGACCGCGAGGCCCATGCTCAGCATCGTGGCGACCTGGATGGCGTAGACGCTGATGTCGGTGACGAAGCTGCCGAGGTACAGGATCCCGAAGGTGGCGCCCGTGCCGGCCAGGGCGACCATCAGGGGCATCAGCCCCGCGACGAGGCCGCCGAAGACCACGATGAGCAGGATCAGCACCACCGGCAGCGTGAAGATCTCGGCGCGCTGGACGTCGCTCTGCGCCTGCATGCCGAACTCGGTGTCCGTCAGCGGCCCGCCGGCGACCGTGATCCGGCCCGGCGCGGCCGCGCGGATGCGCTCGGCGACCGCGCCGGCCTGGGCCTCGGTCGCCTCCGCCGTGAGCGTGATGTCGGTGAGCACGGCCTGCCCGTCGGCGCTGGGCAGCGGCGGGGCAACCTCGGTCACGCCGGGCATGGTGCGCGCGGCCTCGAGCGCGGGGCCGGCGTCGGCGCCGCCGGTGACGACGACGGTGAGGTGCTGCCCGGCGGGGCCGCCGGCCTGCTCGCGCAGGTCGAGGGCGCGCTCGTTCTCGCTGCCGGGCACGGTCGCGACCTGGGCCGTGAGCTTCTCGAACACCCCGCCGCCGAAGCCGACGCCGAGCCCGACGACGCCGACCCAGATGAGGATCGTCAGTATTGTTCTGGACATGCGTCGATGCTTTCGCCGGGGCCGCCTAGTCCGCATCGCCGACAGGAGCGGGACGGATCCCTCGTGAGAGGGATCCTCCGTGCCGTCCGCACCGCCTTCCGCGCCGGCCTGCCCCTGGACGCCCGCGGCGCGCCGGTGCCGGCCTCGCTCATCGCCGAGCTGCTGCTCGACGGCCCGGCCGCGCGGCCCGGGCGCACCGCGCGCATCGACCTGAGCGGTGCGCGCATCACCGGCCGGCTCGACCTGACCGGCGCGCGCATCGACTCGCCGGTCCGGCTGCGGCGCTGCACGTTCGAGCATCCGCTGGTGCTCGACCACGCGGAGCTCGGCTCGCTGAACCTCGACGAGTGCACGCTGCCGTCGCTGGACGCCGAGTCACTGCGCGTGCGCCGCTGGTTCGGGATGCGCAGGGCGACGGTGACGGGCGAGGCCTGGTTCCACCACGTGCGGGTCGACGGCGCGCTGGACCTGTCGGGCACCGCTTTCGGCGGCGCCGTGAACCTGCAGCGCGCGGTGGTGGAGGGCGATGCGCGGATCGGGCACGGATCGACGTACGGTTGCGGCGTCCGGCTGGAGGGCGCGCGCATCGCCGGCGACCTGAACATCGCGCAGTGCACGATGCGCGCACCGGCGGACGGAGGCCCGGCGATCGCCGCGAACGGCGCCGTGGTCGGCGGCGGCGTGTGGGCCCACGAGCTGGTCGCCGAGGGCATGGTGATGTTCATCGGCCTGCGCGCCGCCGCGGCGATCGTGCTGCAGCGCTCGGTACTGCGGACTCCCGACGACTCCGCGCTGCTGCTCATCGAGGCCGAGACGCGGATGCTGACACTGCGCCCGGACCCGTCGTCGACCGGCGCCGTCGTGCTGCGCGACGCGCGCGTGGGCCGCCTGGTCGACGACCCGGTCGGCTGGCCGGCGGCGTGCACGATCGAGCTCGGGGGCCTGACGTACGATCGGATCAGCCGCCGCTCGAGCGACACGACCGCCTGGACCGCCCGCGAGCGCCTGGCCTGGATGGCGCGCTACGACCCCACGTTCGCGCCGGGCCCGTACGACCAGCTCGCCGCGGCCCTGCGCCGCGACGGCCGCGAGCAGGAGGCGCGCCAGGTCCTCCGAGTGCGCGAACGCCTGCGGCACCGCGCGATGGGCCGCCTGGGCGCGGTGTGGGGCGCGGTGCAGGACGCGACGATAGGCTTCGGCTACCGCCCGGCGCGGGCGCTGCTGTGGCTGGTGGCGGTCTTCGGCGCGGGGTCGGCGTGGTTCGCGTGGAGCGGCCCACTACCCCCGGTGAAGCCGGGCGAGTCACCGACCTGGGACCCGCTGCTGTACACCCTGGATCTGCTCGTACCGCTGGTCGACCTGGGCCACGAACACGCCTGGAACCCGGCGGGCCCGGACAAGGCGGCCGCCGTCCTGATCATGGCCGCCGGCTGGGTCCTGGCAACAACGGTGATCGCCGGCGCGGGCCGCGCCCTGCGCCGCTGAGGATTTCGGCAACGGCCGCGATCACCGGCGCGGACCATCTCCCTGCACCGCTGACGGTGGCCCTTGGCGGCTGACGGGGGCCCTTGGCGGCTGACGGGGCCCTTGGCGGCTGACGGGGGCCCTTGGCGGCTGACGGGGCCCTTGGCGGCTGACGGGGCCCTTGGCGGCTGACGGGGCCCTTGGCGGCTGACGGGGGCCCTTGGCGGCCCGGCGATCATCGATAACGACGGCGGTTCTAGAGCGGCCCATCGTAGGAGCGGCGAGGCCTTGCCCATCGACGACATGTTCGTGCGCGCCCACACACAACCACCAAAAGCGGACCGGCAGGGAAACCCCAGCAGCATGGCGCCCGGCGGCCACAATGATCGCTGGCGTCGCCCGCATCGCCGGCCGTTGAGCGCGTCTCGTCGTAGGAGCAGCGAGCCCCGCCGATCGGCGACATGTTCGTGCGCGCCCACGCACAAACCACCAACGGCGGCAGCAGCGGTGAAACCCCAGCATCGTGGCGCCCGGCGGCCACACACAACCACCGACAGCGGCACCAGCAGCGAAAAACCCAGCAGCGTGGCGCCCGGCGCCACAGCGATCACTGGCGCCGCTGGCCGTTCTAGTGCGGCCCGTCGTAGGAGCGGCGAGCCTCGTCGATCGACGACATGTTTGTGCGGGCCCACATACGGACCGCTGACAGCGGCTCGAGCAGGGAGAGCCCCAGCGGCGTCAGGGCGTACCCGGCGTCGGAGGTGCGCAGGAGGCCGTCGCGCTCCAGGCTGCGCAGCGTCTGGGTCAGCATCTTCTCGCTGATGCCCGGGGTTGATGCGCGCAGTTCGCCGAAGCGGTGCGGGGCCGTCGCGAGGCGGTCCAGCAACTGCACCGTCCAGCGGTCGGCCAGGCGAGCCAGGGTCTGGCGGGTCGCGCAGGTCTGTGGGCAGGAAAGGTCGGCGCCGGCGGGCAGCAGCGTGCCGGGCCGCGGGCGGGGAGCGGTCGGAATTGAGGGACGACGCACAGGATCGACCATAGACGCGCACTTGTCAGTGCGTACGGCTGTCCAGGTCACAGTCCGACCGGACGGGCAGCAGTCGGAAGTGAGGGACCACGCACAAAATCGGCCATCGACGCGGCACTTGTAAGTCCGCACGTCCGCGCAGCCCACGGTCCGACCCGGCGGGGAGCGGTCGGAAGTGAGGGGGGACGCACATGAACGACCATGGGCGTGCACTTGTCAGTGCGGACGTCCGCGCAGACCGCGATCCGACACGAACGGTGAGCGGTCGGAAGTGAGGGGCGACGCACAGGATCGACCGTGGACGCGGCACTTGTCGGTGCGTACGGCTGTGCAGACCGTGGTTCGACCCCGCGGGCGACGGCGGCCCGTGTGGTTGTAAGTGTGGACGCACTTGCAAGTGCGTACTTGTGCGTAAAGGACGGTTCGGCCGAGGGTTTGGGGCGTGGACATCGGCGAAACGGTCATTGAGATTGGCGAAACGCGCGTTGAGTTTGTCGTGGACGGTGAGGTTCGTGGGGCGGCTGAGGAGTTCTTTCCCGGCAGTGACTGGGGGCCGCACCGCCACCTGCTCGACCCGCACGGCAACGTGGTTGCGCGCGTCGGGGCGTTCCTCGTTCGTACATCGAGCGACACGATTCTCATCGACGCCGGCCTGGGAAGGAGCGGAAACGAAACGGAGCACGACGGCGCGCTGATCGAGAATCTCCGCAAACTCATGGTCGCGCCCGAAGAGGTTGACCTCGTCGTGCTCACCCACCTGCACCGCGACCACGTGGGCTGGGTCGGGGCCTTCCCCCGCGCCCGCTACGCCGTCGACCAGCGCGAATGGGACTACTGGAGCGACCGCCCCGGCGGCGTCGGGCCCGACCCCGACCGCGTGCTCGCACACATCGAACAGCGCCGCGAACGCCTCGACCACCCTCATCTGCACGCGATCCCCACGCCGGGGCACACACCCGGGCACACGAGCGTGCTCGTCACGAACGGCAGCGACCGGCGGCTGCTCGTCCTTGGCGACCTGGTGCACACGCGCGCGCAAATGGACGAGCCGGACTGGCGGTTCCGCTCCGATGTGGACGCCGACGAGGCCCGCAGGAGCCGCAAGGCGATCTTCCAGCAGTACCGCGACGGGCGCACGGTACTTGCCGCAGCGCACGTGAAGGGGCCTGTCGCGTGAAGTTACTTGCCAGTACCATCGCGCCACACCCCCCGCTCCGAAGGAGGCCCGATGGCACCGCCCGCCCGCCGCCGCTCAGGCTACTGGTTACTCGTCATACCTACGGTCGCGCCGCTGCTCACACCCCTGTACGACCGCGCCGACCCAGCGCTGTGGGGCGTGCCGTTCTTCTACTGGTACCAGATGGCCTGCGTCCTGCTCGCCATGCTGATCATCGCCGGGGTGCACCTGCGCAACCGCCGGCAGGAGTTCGGCCGATGAACGGCGGGGTCGAGTCCGCCGTCTTCGTCGGGCTCATGATCGCGATGCTGCTGCTCGGCGTCGGCGCGGCCCGCTGGCGGCGGCCGCGGGACATCCACAGCCTCGAGGAGTGGGGCGTCGGCGGCCGGGCCTTCGGCAACTGGACGACGTGGTTCCTGCTCGGCGGGAGCATGTACAGCGCGTACACCTTCGTCGCCGTGCCCGCCCTCACCTACGGCGTCGGCGCGATGGGCTTCTTCGCCATCCCGTTCGCGACGCTCACCACGCCGCTGTCGTTCATCTTCACCACGCGGGCCTGGTCGGTCGCGCACCGGCACGGGTTCGTGACGCCCGGGGAGTTCGCCGCCGCCCGCTTCGGCTCCCGCGGGCTGGGCGCGGCCGTCGCGCTCACCGGGATCGCGGCCACCATGCCGTACATCGCCGTGCAGCTCAGCGCGTTGCGGGCGGTGCTGCAGACGGTCGGGATGCGAGGTGAGTGGCCGCTGCTGGCCGCGGTCACGGTGGTGGCGCTGTGCACGTTCCGCTCCGGCCTGCGTGCGCCCGCGCTGCTGTCCATCGCCAAGGACGTGCTGCTGGGCTGGGTCGTCGTGGCCGCGCTGCTGATCGTGGCCATGAACGGCGGCTGGGGCGAGTCGTTCCGGCGGGCCGGCGCGCACTTCGCCGCGACCCCGTCGCCGTCCGACGGGCTGCTGCTGGGCGGGTCGGCCGGGCAGAGCGCCTACCTGACCATGGTCATCGGCTCCGCGCTGTCGATCTTCGTGTACCCGCACGCGCTCACGACGATGCTCGCCGCGAAGGACCGCTCGACGGTCCAGCGCAACACCGCCGCGCTGCCGATCTACTGCCTGGTGCTCGGGCTCATGGGCATGCTCGGCTTCTTCGCGCTGTCGCAGGGCGTGCTCCCGGTCGGCCACGACCTCAACACCGTGATGCCGCAGCTGTTCCACGCCCTCTTCCCGCCGTGGTCGTCGGGCATCGCGCTGGCCGCGTTCGGCATCGCCGCGCTCATCCCGGCCGCCGTCATGTCCATCGCCGCCGCGAACGCGTTCACGCGCTCGATCTACCGCGCGTACCTGCGCCCGGGCGCCGCCCCGGCCGAGGAGGCGCGGGTCAGCCGCTGGACGTCGCTGGTGGTGAAGGTCGGCGCGGTCGGCTGCATCCTGCTGCTCGATCCGGCGTTCTCGGTCGACCTGCAGCTGATCGGCGGGGTCATCATCCTGCAGACCATCCCGGCCGGCTTCGTGGGCCTGGTGACCGGCTGGTTCCACCGCCTGGCGCTCATCGCCGGGCTCGTCGTGGGTCTCGGGGCCGGGCTCGTGATGTTGTACCGCATCCCGCAGCCGGGTCCGGGCGGCACCATCGCCAAGGCCCACTTCGGCGGCTCGATCACCACGATCGCCGGCTGGCCGGTGTACGTCGGGATCGTCGCCCTCGCCGTGAACCTCATGGTCGCCGTGCTCGGCACTATGCTGCTGCGCGCCGCCCGGGTGCGGCCCGGCCGCGACCACACCCGCCCCGAGGACTACGACGCGGACGCCGACGACCCGATGGTCAAGCGCCTCGAGAACCTCCTCGACGGCCTGCCCAGCAGCCCCGCCGGCGTCCACGCCGTGCACCGCTATCCACGATGAACAAAAAGCTGTCCACGATGGACACGAACCGCTAGAACACGCGTAGTTCGTAGATCCGCGCCGCGCCGTCGGCACCCTGCGTCGGGGTGCCGGCGGTGAGGCGCACGTACCGCCCGGAGACCCCGCTGACCGGATGCGTCGTGTTCGCGGCGGTGTTGTTCGTGACGCCGACCGCCTGGGTCCACGTCGTGCCGTCGTTGGACACCGCGATGGTGAAGGCCCTGGTGTTGTACGCGGCCGACTCCCCGCCGGCCTGCGCGTGCGCGACCTCGAACCGGGAGATGCTCTTCGTCGCGCCGAGGTCGACCTGCAGCCAGGCCCCCGCCACCGACGAGCAGAACTTGTCGGAGTTGCCCCCGGCGACGCTGCCGTTGACCGCCTTCTCCGGGCCCTCCGACGCCGCGCACGGCGTCGAGCCGGTCGCCGGGCGGCCCTGGGCGAGGTTCGTCCCGGGCCCGGCCGGCGCGCCGACGGCCACGTTGTCGAACGCGGCCGCGGCGTTGAAGACCCGCACGCCGTCGGCCCCGGAGGCGTAGGTCGCGTCGGTCACGCTGATCCGCGGGGTGGCCAGGTCGTCGACGTACACCTTCAGCGACGATCCGACCGCGGTCACCCGCAGGTGGTAGGTCGTGCCCACGGCCACGGTGAGGTTCGCCGCGCCGAGCTGGGTCCAGTTGTTCGCGGCCCGGCCCAGCACGACCCGCCCGGCCGGGCTGATCCCGGCGTAGTAGCCGCTGTACGCGTCCGTGCCGGTCGCCGCGCCCGTGGCCCGGAACACCAGGCCCGCGTCGCCCGAGCCGGCGGTGACGGTGACGTCGGCGTCGTAGGTGAGGTCGCCGAAGTTGGTGTCCAGCAGCGCCTTGCCGCCCAGCGAGCTGCCGGCCTCGTAGCGGCCGTTGACGGCGGAGAAGCTGCCGCCGAAGGTCTTCCAGCCCAGCGCGTTGGCGTCGTTGAAGTTGTCCTTGACCCGCATGGTGACGCGCTGGATGGTGCCGTCGGCGTTGAAGTTCATGCGGTCGTAGGCGAGCTGGCGGTGGTTGCCGTCGGTCTCGCTCAGCGGCCGGCGGTGGTAGAAGATGTACCACGTGTCGGTGCCCGGCACGTTGACGACCGAGTTGTGCCCGGAGCCCTTCGCGACCGCCGGGTCCTGCGCGAGGACCTTGTCCAGCCGCGTGAACGGGCCGGTCGGGGAGTTCGCGATCGCGTACGACACCGAGTAGTCCGGGCCGGTCCAGGCGCCCTCGGACCACATCAGGTAGTACTTGCCGTTGCGCTTGAACATCTGGGGGCCCTCGACGTACCCGGACGGCGTGATCTCCTTGTAGGTGCTGCCGTCGGGGAACGTGCCGATGCTTGTCATGTCGGCGTTGAGCCGGGCGACGTTGGCGTGGCCGTGCCCGCCGTAGTAGATGTAGGCCTGCCCGTCGTCGTCGATGAAGACGTCCTGGTCGATGGGCTGGGCGCCGTTGTAGTACTGCCCGATGAGCGGCTTGCCCAGCGCGTCGCGGTAGGGGCCGGCCGGGTTGTCGGCGACGGCGACGCCGATGCCGCCCAGGGCGGAGTTGTTCTGGATGTCGTTGGCCGCGAAGTACAGGTAGTACCGGCCGTTGCGCTGGATCGGGGCCGGGGCCCACACCGCGTACGACGCCCAGGAGACGTTCGCGGTGGTGAGCACGTTCGGGTGCTTGGTCCAGGTGACCAGGTCGGTGCTGGAGAAGGCGTCGAGGTACGTCTGCTCGGCGTAGCTCTTCGACGTGGTCGGGTAGACCCAGTACGTGTTGTTGTAGACCGCGATGTCGGGGTCGGCGTACCAGCCGTCGGCGAACGGGTTGCCGGCCTCGGCGGTGGCGTACTCGGGGATCGCGGCCGCGGCGGGAACGGCGGGCGCGAGCGCGGCTAGGAGCCCGGCGGCGACGAGGCCGGCGAGCAGGCGTCTGGTCATCGGTGGCGGCTCCGATGCTCGAGGGGAAACGCTCAGGTTCCGTCAAAGATGCACACAACTCAACGGACCAGTCAAGCGTCATCGATGCAATCGGAGCCGCCGGTTCTGTCAATTCTTAACCCGCGGTGTACCCGTTCGACGTGTACGTCCGCGCCAGCGAGCCGGGGACGGTGAAGTACGCGGCGGCGACGTGCGCCGGGTCGGTCGCGAGCTCGCCGCGGCCGGGCACGTCGTTGCCGTCGTCCCAGCCCCACGGCGCGTTCGCCGAGTCGGTGGTGCAGTCCCAGGTGCCGTTGCCGCAGCTGTCCGCGCCGGTGTTCGTGTCGTCGCCGGCGAACGTGCCGTAGCCCGCGAACAGGCTCGGGTTCGCGCGCTGCGCCCACAGGCCGCCCGGCGCGAGGACGTCGATCAGCTGGTACTGCACGTCGCGGTCGTTGGCGCTGGAGGGCACCTCGGCGGTGGTCGCCGACGGGTAGTACACGATGCCGTCGCCGTCGCCGTTGTTGTCGATGTTGAAGTACGGCCACGCCTTGAGCCCGTGCCCGTGCGCCTCCTGCGCGGTCACCGGGTGCTGGAAGCCGTCGTGCGGCGACGCGGCGAGGGACAGCGTGCCGTCGATGGTCTCCCCGCCGTTGGTCCAGCCGCTGCCGGCCGGGGTGAACGAGTAGAAGTCGCTGTGCGCGACGGTCACCGCAGCGCGCAGCACGCCGTAGGCGGAGCCGTCCTTCTCGACCGCGAGGAGCACGCCCTCGGCGTCGTTCTCGTGCTCGCCCTCGAAGAACGGGTGGTCGATCCAGTCGCGCGGGTGGAAGAACATGTAGGTGAGGTACCAGTGGGTACCCGTCTCGACCACCGAGTAGTACACGTAGGCCCGCAGCGCGTAGCCCGGCGCGTGCTCCCAGTTGTTGCGGCCCACGAGGTCGCCGTCGTAGTCGACCTTGCTGAGGTAGTCGGCCCGGCCGCCGATCGCGTGCGCGCCGGTCTGGTCGACGTCCTGGTAGTGGATCGGCGCCCAGCGCAGCGCCAGCGCCGCGGGGGTGACCGCCGCCCGCGCCGGCGCCGCGAAGCCGAGCGCGACGAGGGTCGCGGCCGCCGCCGTGGCCAGCGCGAGCCCGGCCGTCCTGATCCGGTGATTCATGGGCATCCCTAACGTGCGAACCGTCGATTGACGGACGCGAATGTAGGAATGCATCGACGACGCTCGATGACTCGGTGGCGTACGCCGGACGAATCGTGGTGGAACGAGTCAGATGACGCGGTTCAGGGCCGCCCGGATCGCCGCGGCGGTCGCGGGCCCGCCGGTGTGCCCGTCGCCGACCACGACCAGCTCGCTGCCGGGCCAGGCGCGCGACAGCCGCCAGGCGTTCTCGAGCGGGCCGCCGAGGTCGAGCCGGCCGTGGATGAGCACGCCCGGCACGCCGCCGAGCCGGGCGGCCCCGGCGACGAGGTCGACGCCGTCGAGGAAGCAGCCGCGGGCGAAGTAGTGGGTGCAGATGCGCACGAAGGCGAGCAGGGCCCGGGGCGGGCGGTCGCTGTACGCATTCGGCTTGCCCTGAGCCTCGTGGGCGATGACCGCGTCCTCCCAGGTGACCCACTCCCGGGCGGCGCGGTCACGGGTCGCCGGGTCGGCCATGAGGCGGTCGTAGGCGGCGGGGAGGTCGTCGGCGTGCCCGGCGAAGGCGCTGAACCGGTGCCACTGCTCGGGCACGAACCGGCCGACGCCGCGGTACAGCCACTCCAGCTCCGCCCGCGTGCCCGTCGTGACGCCGGCGAGCACGACGGCCGCGACCCGGTCCGGGTAGCGCTCGGCGTAGGCCAGGATGAGGGTCGAGCCCCAGCTCCCGCCGTACAGCAGCCAGCGCTCGACGCCGAGGTGCTCCCGCAGCCGCTCCATGTCGGCCAGGAGGTGGCCGGTGGTGTTCGCGCTCAGGTCGGCCCCCGGCTCGCTCGCGTGCGGGGTGCTGCGGCCGCACATGCGCTGGTCGAACTGCACGATGCGGTACCGGCCGGGGTCGAAGAGCCGCCGCACGCCGGGCGAGGAGCCCGAGCCCGGGCCGCCGTGCACGACGAGCGCGGGCACGCCGGCCGGGTTGCCACCGACCGAGTAGTACATCCGGTGCCCGTCGCCGACGTCGAGCAGCCCTTCGTCGTACGGATCATCGATCATGATCTTCCTTATCGATCGTTTGGGTCGGGAATGCGACCGGGGCCTTGATATTGACATTGATCGTCACTGCGATGGACCGCATGAGCCAGGGTGCGGCGGTCGCCGTTCGCGAGCTGTGGTACGTCGCCGCCGCGCTTGTCGCGCCGCGGCGGTCCGTGGCGGCGATCGAGCGCCGCCGGCTCGACGGGGTCAACGCCATGCTCGCGGCCGCCCGCGCCGACGTCGAGCACTACCGCGACCCCGCCTACGCGCGCCCGCTGGCCCGCCTGGCCGACCTCGCGCGCCTGCCCATCATCGGCAAGGCCGAGGTGCGCGCGCGGCCCGAGCGCTTCCACGCCCCCGAGCGCGGCTGGTTCCAGACCGACACCACCGCCGGCTCGACCGGCTCGGTGCTCAAGGTGCGCCACGACGCCGGCGCCTACGGCTACCACGGCGCCACCCTGCTGCGCCGGTTCCTGCGGGCCGGCTGCCGTCCCTGGTGGACGATCGCGCACCTGAAGCCGTTCCCCCGGCCGAGCCGGTGGTTCCAGCGCTTCGGGCTGTTCCGGCGCACCGTGGTCCACGCCGGGCGGCCCGGCCGGGAGCTGGCCGAGGCCGTCCTGGCGCTGCGGCCCGGCGTGCTCATGGGCTACCCGGTGATGCTGCGCGCCGTGCTGCGCGAGCTGAGCCCGGAGGAGCTCGCCCGGCTGCGGCGCTCGCTGCGGCTCGTCCTCAGCGAGTCGGAGCTGCTCACCGCGGAGACGCGGGCGCTGCTCACCGAGGGCTTCGGGGTGCCGGTGCGCGACGAGTACTCGGCGTTCGAGGTGCTCACCATCGCCACCGAGTGCCGGCACGGGTCCATGCACGTCGACGCGGACCGGGTCGTGTTCGAGGTGGTCGACCCGGACGACGGGCGCCCGGTGCCGCCCGGGACGCCCGGCGTGGCCGTCGTGACGCACTTCCGGGAGCGGGCGATGCCGCTGGTGCGGTACCGCATCGACGACCGCGTCGCCGAGGTGCCCGGCGCGTGCCCGTGCGGCAGCCGGTTCGGCCGGATGCGCCTGCTCGACGGGCGCATCGAGGACAGCCTGGTGCTGCGCGACGGTACCGTCGTCTACTTCGGCGCGTTCGCGGCCGTGACGCTCAAGCAGCCGGGCATCGCCGAGTTCTCGGTGCGCCAGGACGAGGCCGGCGACGTGACGGTCTCGCTGCAGCTGGACCCGGCGGCCGGGCTGGGCTTCGACGAGGTCTGCGACGGCGTGCGCGGGATGCTGCGCGAGCTGCTCGGCTTCGACCTGCCGCTGCACTTCCGGCGCATCGACCGGCTCGAGCTCACGCCGGGCGGGAAGGCCCGCCTGGTGCGGTCGCGCTACCGGCCGGACGGCGGGCCGTCATCGTGAACGACCACGGCACCCGCGCTCACGCCGGGCCGGAAGGTCCGCCCCGCGCGGTCGCGGCACCGGCCGGGTGGCGGGCCGCCGCGAACAGCCACGGCACCCGCGCGAGCCAGCCGGCCGCCAGCGCCACCAGTGCTCCGGCCGCGCCGCCGCCGGGGATCAGCAGCAAGCCGGCCAGGGCCACGACGCCGAGGCCGGCCAGGGCGCTCAGCGCCGAGTTGAGCCGGGCCCGGTCGTCGATGCTCTCCACCACGAACGCCGCGCCCGACACCGCCAGGAACGTGGCGATCTCCACCGCCAGCGCGACGACCAGGTGCCCGGCCAGGCCCGCGGCGACCGTCGCGACCACCCCGGCCAGGCCCGCCCCGACGAGCCCGCGCCGTACCCGGGCGGGCGAGCCGGCCGGGTCGGCCGCCAACCAGACGAGGATCGCAGGTTGCCAGAGCCGCAGGACGTAGTTGCTCAGCGCGCCGAGCGCAACCGAGACGGTGAGCCCGATGTAGAGCAGGCTGCCCTGGGCCGCCGGGGCGAGGGCGGCCAGCTCGGCGTAGAGCACGGACACGGCGGCGTTGCCGAGCACGTCGCCGGCCGCGAAGAGCCCGCCGGTGCGCACGGCGGCGACGACGGCCGCGCGCCCGGCCCCGCGCCACGCCGGCCGCAGCACGGCCAGCAGCACGGCGACGATGGCGGCGGTGACGGCGATGAGGAACGCGAGCACCCCACCGGCCCCGAACCCGGCCAGGGCGGCGAGGGCGACCGCGGCCCCGTACGCGGCCGAGAGCACGGCATAGGCCGCCGGATCGGCCCCGGGCCGGCCCCGCAGCCGCAGCAGGGCGACGAGCACGGCGAGGGCGCCGGTGCCGGTCATGAAGGCGATCCCGGCCGTGTACCGCGGGCCGGCACCCCCGGGATCCAGCAGCTGGGCCGCCGCGCACGCCGCCAGCGCCAGCGCGAACGGGAACAGTCCGAGCGCCGCGAACATCCCCTCGAGCGCCCGCCGACCGGGCCCGACGGGCGCACCGGCAGCACCGCGCATCGACTCGACCGTGCCGTCCGCGCCGACGCCGACCGACCCGGCCGGGACGACGGGGACCGGGGCCACGGGGGCGCCCTCGGCGACGGGAACCGGTTGGACCAAGTCGGCCGCGGCGACCGGGGGCAGCGTGACCAGGGCGGACCGCTCCACCCCGGTGGCGGCCAGGGCGAAGGCCCACAGCCCGACGCCGACCGCCGCCGCGTAGCCCGCGAACTCGTCCGGCCCCCACACGGCCAGCAGCGCGAACCCGGCGCCGTACTGGGCCAGCCGCCCGGCTCCGCGTCCGGCGAGCAGCAGGGCGACCGTGCGAGCGCGCATGCGGCCATTGAAGCATCCGCATCCGAGCTCGTCCTCGAGCTCGCCGACCCGCTCTCCCCCACGCCGCCGCCCGGCTGGGCCGAGGCGATCCGGCACGCGGGCCTGCACCACCTGTGGGACTGGCCGGTGATCCACACGATCGCGGCCGAGCGCGGCGGCGGCGTGATCGCCGGGGTGTTCCGTGCCGGCGGCCGGCCGATCGGGCTGGCCGGGGCGCGCGTGCACGGGCTGGGCCGGCGCCGGGTGCTGGCGGGCGTGGCCGACGTCGAGCACCCGGCGATCGGCGCGCTGCCCGGCCTGGGCCTGCCCGACGGGCTGCCGGGCACGCTGGACCCGGCCGGGCGCCCGGGGCCGGAGCTGCTGGGCGCGGCGGTGCTCGCGTTCGAGCGGGCCGTGCGGGCCGAGTTCGGGCCGAGGGTCCCCGCGGTCGCCTATCGCCAGGTGTACCGCACCGAGCTGCCCGTGTTCCTGCCCGGCGTCACGCTCGTGCGGGCCGGGGCCCCGGTCGCCGTGCTGCGCAACCGGTTCGGCGGCTACGAGGCGTACCTGGCCTCGCTGAGCAAGTCGCGCCGGGGCGACCAGCGCCGGCTGCTGCGGCGCATCGACGCCGACCCGGACACCGTGGTCTGGTCGGGCCCGCCGGCCGAGTCGGGCGTCGACCTGGCCGAGCTGCACCGGCTCACCGCCGACGCGGCCCGGCGCAACCACACCCGGCGCTGGCCGCCGCTGCGCATGTGGTCCCTGCGGCTGTTCACGACCATGCTCGGCCTGCCGGACGTGCGCATGCTGACGTACAAGGAGCCCGACGGCACCCTGATCGCGGCGACGGCGATGTTCGACCACCCGGTCGCGCCGCTGCTGGGCCCGTGGGGCGCGCCCCCGCTGGGCGACCGCCGCACCGGCCTGTGGTTCGACCAGTTCAGCCGGCAGCTGCGCGACCTCCTCGACGCCGGGCGGCCGCTGGTGCTGGCCGGCAAGGGGGCGCGCGAGGCCAAGGAGTCGCTCGGCTTCACGTTCGAGCCCCAGTGGACGGTGCTGCGCCGGCTGGGGCGCTCCGCTCAGAAGTCGTCGTAGCCGAACACCGCCATGCCGAAGGCGGCCAGCATCGCCACCACCCACAGGCCCTGCACGACGCGCAGGGCGATGGTCCAGCCGTGCGAGGTGTGCGCGCACGGCTCCAGGCTCGGCCGGTGCCGCCCTGACGGGTCGGCGCGCACGCGGGTGTGGTCGCCGGGGTCGAGGCCCTTGTCGTCGCAGTAGATCCAGCCGAGGTCGCGCTCGGTGCGCAGGTCGCTCACCCGGTACCGCCAGG
Source organism: Dactylosporangium sp. McL0621 (assembly GCF_049995355.1). NCBI lineage: Bacteria > Bacillati > Actinomycetota > Actinomycetes > Micromonosporales > Micromonosporaceae > Dactylosporangium > Dactylosporangium sp. McL0621. Next base: position 3,620,392 of record NZ_CP188259.1, on the reverse strand, counting down.
CGCATCCGCTGTCCGAGGACTGGCAGTCCTTGTCCATGACGGCGACCGCCTGCCACTGTTCCGAGTGGATCTCGACGTCGACGGTGGTGAGCCAGATCAGGGCCCAGACGAGCGCCAGCGCCGGCACCGCGAGCGCGCAGCCGGCCTCCTCGCCGCCGTCGAGCGCGACGAGGGCCGGCACGAACGACACGACCACCCAGGCGACCAGGCCGACGGCCAGCGTCGCGATCCCGCGCCACCAGCCCGTGGAGCCGATGTGCCCGGCCCAGATGCACAGCCCGGCCGCCCCGGCGACGACCGCGGCGGCCGCCAGCCCCCTCAGGTACCTCATCCCGCACCGCCTCCCCCGCGGCGCCGGCGAGCATCACCGGCAGCCGCGAGGATATCCACCCCGGACAATGCCCCGGCATCAGAAATTGCTGAGCACCGAGACGAAGACATCGTTGATGCTCGACGGGTTGCGGGCATCGTAGGCCGCGGCCCGCGACGAGCGCGCGATGCTCGACAGGGTCTTGAGGTCGGACTTGTCGCCGAAGGCGATCGCGAAGACCCGCACCGAGCGCTCCAGGCTGTCGGCGTTGACGTCGCGCAGCAGCGCGTCGAGGTCGTTGTCGCGCGGGTACTCGTTCTTGCCGTCGGTCAGCAGCACGATCGCGTTGATCCGGTCGGTCGCGTACCCCTGGACCATGCTCTGCTGGGCGGCCCGGACGGTCGTGTACAGGGCCGTGCCGCCCTCGGGGTGCAGGCCCTGGATCGCCGTGGTGAGCGGCCTCTGGTTGTCGCGCATCGGGCCGAAGGGGACGACCTCGGCGTACGGCCGCGGGCCCCCGGCCTCCTCGGTCGAGAACTGCCACAGCGACACCTCGTCGTCGGGGTGCAGCCGCTTGAGCCCCTCGATCGCGGCGGCCTTCGCGGCCTCCAGCCGGGTCCGCCCGCCGCCCGCCGGCTCGTTCATCGAGCCTGAGACGTCCATGACGAGCAGCACCCGCGCCTTCTTGCGCAGGTCGTCCCAGCCGGCCAGCATGCGGGACAGGATCTGCGGGGCCGGCGGGTCGATGAGCGACAGCGCCGGCTCGCTCGCGGGCAGCCCGATCGCCGTGGCCAGCGCGGGGCCGGCCCGGCCCTGGTAGTCGCGGAAGCCGAGGTCGGCGAGACGCTGCTGCTGCGCCGGCTGCCGCAGGAAGCCGAGGAAGTCCGCGGCCGCGGCCCGCTGCTCCGCCGTCGCCGAGGCCAGGACCACGTACGGGTGGTCCATCATCAGCGTGCCGTCCTTCGGGTGGATCGCCACCAGCGGCACGCTCGGCCGGCGGCCCTTGCCGATCTGCGCGGGGTCGCCGTCGGGGGCGCCGGAGTCGTACAGGTACAGCAGCTGCTCCTGCATGGCGATCGCGCTGACGTACGACGTCGAGCGGCCCTGCGCGTCGGCCTCGGCCAGGTTGCCGAGGAACTTCACGGCGTCGTCGGCGTAGTGCACGACGCTGGCCTCGACCCCGCGCACGAAGTCGCGCACCTGCGGCCGGGCCAGGTCGGCGTCGGTGAGGTCGCTGGACTTGCCGCTCGCCGCGTAGTACGCCGCGGCGGTGGCGGCCAGGCCCGACGTGGACAGGTGGGGGTTGTCCTTGCCGAGCGTGAACCGGCCCCACTCCGGGTGCCCGTAGGCGCCCCAGCCGCGCGGGTCGCTTGCGAGGGCGAGCACGTCGGCCCAGCCGAGCGGCTTGCCCGGCCAGCCCAGCGCCTCGGCCATCGGCTTGGGCATGGCGATCGTCAGCGGGCTCTGCGCGATCGAGGGCACGTCGGCGTCCGGGGTGTCGTCCAGCGGCGCGGCCCGGTCGGTGCCGGTGGCGCGCTCGCGGGCGAGGCCGAGCCACAGCGACGACGAGGGCGCCCACACCTGCGGGGCGGGCCCGTCGGCGCCGGTGTTCCAGCCGGCCACGATGGACTCCATCGCCGCGCCGGAGGTCTTCTTGTGCACCGAGACCCCGGCGCAGTGCCCGTCGAAGACGCGGCCCGCGGTGTTGTACCGCGACGCCAGCTCCGCGAGCAGGTCGCCCTTCTCGGTGGAGGCGCTGACCTCGATCTGCACGCAGTCGCCGCGCCCCCGGTTGCCCTCGGCCTCGCCGTCCGGCCGCAGCCACACGTAGGTGCCGGCGACGGCGATGACGCCCACGACCACCGCCGCCGCCAGCGGGGCCCGCCGCCTCAGTCCGGCCGGCACCAGTACCTCACCTCGTCCTTGGACAGGTTCACGATGAGCGCGATGTTGACGACGATGCCGACCAGCGCCTGGAGCACGACGCCGGACGCGAGCGTGACCAGGCCGCTGAGTCCATTGAGGACACACACCGCGATCGCGATGCGGCGGGCCCACTCCCGGCCGAGGAACACGAAGACCCCGGCGAGGATCTCGGCGGCGGCGAGGACCGCCCCGGCGTAGACGGCGAAGGTGACGAAGCCCGGGATGTCGTCCTCGCCGGCGACCAGCCCGGCGAGGAACAGCGACAGCACGGTGCCGAGCAGGCCGAAGCAGAAGAGCAGGATCGAGACGGTCCAGACCTCGCGGGGCCGCTTGGTGATCGGCGTCGTCACGGGGCCACCTCCGCCAGCCGCAGGCTCGGCCGCGGCTCGTCCTCGGCGAAGGCGAGGCCGACGCCGGTCAGGGCCAGGGCGGCCAGGACGTAGATCGAGACGCTGAGCGCGGTGCCGGTCGAGGCCACGAGCTTGACCGCGATGATCGGCGCGAGGGCCCCGCCGAAGATGCCCGCGATCTGGTACCCCATCGAAGCACCGGAGTAGCGCAGGCGCGCGGCGAACTGCTCGGCCACGAAGGCGGCCTGCGGCCCGTACATGGCCGCGTGCGCGACGAGCGCGACGACAACGGCGAGCACGATCGCCGCCCGGTTGCCGGTGTCCAGCAGCGGGAAGAACGCGAACGCCCACAGCGCGGCGCCGATCGCGCCGGCCGCGTACACGGGCCGGCGCCCCACCCGGTCCGACAGCGCGCCGAACAGCGGGATGAGCACGAGCTGCAGCGCGGAGCCGATCAGCACCGCCGAGAGCGCGACGCCGCGGGGCAGTTTCACGGTGCCGGTCACGTACGTCAGCACGTACAGCGTGAACACGTAGAACGCGACGTCGGTGCCGATCCGGGCCGCCATCGCCACGAGCAGGCTGCGCGGGTGCTTGACGAGCACCTCGACCAGCGGCATCCGGGCCGCCTCCGCGGTGGTCCGCACCTCGGCGAACTGCGGCGACTCGGCGACCGCGAACCGGATCCACAGGCCGACGAGCACGAGCACGCCGGAGAGCAGGAACGGCAGCCGCCAGCCCCACGACAGGAACGCGGCGTCGGACTGCACGGCGTTGAGCACCCACAGCACGCCGGCCGCGAGCAGGTTCCCCGCCGGCACCCCGACCTGCGGCCACGACGCGTTGAGCCCGCGCCGCTCGTCGGAGCCGTGCTCCATCGTCATCACCACGGCGCCGCCCCACTCGCCGCCGAGGCCGAGGCCCTGCAGGAACCGCAGCGTCACCAGCAGGATCGGGGCCGCGGCGCCCCACGTGGCGTAGGTCGGCAGCAGCCCGATGGCGAAGGTCGCCCCGCCCATGAGCACCAGCGTCACGACGAGCACGCCCTTGCGCCCGGCGCGGTCGCCGAAGTGGCCGAAGACGATCCCGCCGAGCGGCCGGGCCACGAAGCCCACGGCGTAGGTGGCGAAGGCGAGCAGGGTGGCCGTCATGCTCGCGAACGACGGGAAGAACAGCTTGCCGAAGACGAGGGCCGCGGCCGAGCCGTAGAGGAAGAAGTCGTACCACTCCAGTGAGGTACCGACCAGGGCGGCGAGAATGACCCGCCGCGGTGCTGAGTGGTGCTGGTTTATCCGCTCTGCCATGGGTGGGCTCCTAACGGATCGCGAGACCAGGCTCACCGCTCAAGGTAGAGGATTGTTCAACGATTCAGCAATAGGAGGTTTTCTATCACTTGACGGAGTGAGTACTCACTCCGTAGTCTGGACGCCATGACGGACAGCAACGCCCCCCGGCGGCGCGCGCCGGGCATGAGCACCGAGCAGCGCCGCGAGATGATCGTGCAGACCGCTTTGCCGCTGGTCGCCGAGTACGGCAGCAACGTCACCACGGCCCAGATCGCCCGCGCCGCCGGCATCGGGGAGGCCACGATCTTCCGGGTCTTCGCCGACAAGGAGGAGCTCATCCAGGCGTGCATCGCGCGCGCCCTCGACCCGACGCAGCTCATCGACCACCTCGAGACCATCTCGCTGGAGCAGCCCCTCGCCGACCGCCTGCTCGAGGCGGCTGAGGCGGTGCAGGGCCACTTCGGGCGGATGGGCGCCGTGCTCGGCTCGCTCGCCGCGACGGGCCGGCCGCTGCAGCGCACCCCGCCCACCGCCGAGGACGGCCGGCGGGTGCGCCGCGACGAGTCCCAGGCCGCGACGAAGACCGCGATCGCGGACCTGTTCCAGCCCGACCAGGCTCAGCTGCGCGTGCCCGCCCCGGCGGCCGCCGAGGTGTTCCTGGGCTTCATGTTCGCCCGGGGCCGCTCACCGCTCACGGCGGACGTGGAGGCGGCCGACCTGGTGGACCTGTTTCTGCACGGCGCCCTCAAGTAGGCGCCGGCCCTCACGCCTCGAACGCGTCCAGCAGCTGCCGCTCGGCCGCGTCGAGGTAGACCGCCAGCGCCTTGTCGGCGGCCCGGGCGTCGCCGGCTGCGAGCAGCTCGTAGATCTTGCGGTTGGTCAGCAGGTACGGCTCGTGGAACTCCCGCGGCGCCGACATCACCAGGAACACCAGCCGGAGCTCGGCCAGCAGCCGGCGCACCGTCTCGCTCACCCGGCGACTGCCCGCCAGGCCCGCCACGGCCTGGTGGAACCGCATGTTCGCGGTGCCGACCTCGACCCAGGCGCCCCGCGCCGCCGCCTCCTCGGCCGACTCCACCGCCTCCCGGATGGGCTCGAGCGCGCCCGGCGGCGCGGCCTGCACCCCGCGCACCGCGGCCCCCTCCAGGATGCGGCGGATCGCATACAGGTCGCGCACGTCGTCGGCGGTCAGCTCGCGGACGAACACGCCGCGGTTGAACTCGTGCGTCAGCAGCCCCTCGTGGGACAGCAGCCGGAAGGCCTCACGGAGCGTGTTGCGCGAGACCCCGAGCGCCTCGCGCAGCGCCTCCTCGCTCAGCCGCGTGCCGGGCGGGAACACGCCCTGCGTGATGCGGTCGCGCAGCACGTCGGCGACCCGCTCGCCGTAGCCGCCGCGGTCGAGCTGGGCCCGGTCGTCGGCCAGCGCGAGGGTCCAGTCACCGGCAGGGGCAGCACGCGTCACGCTGTGCAGCATCGCACAATGGCGGATCGTTGAACAATCTATCCTCGCACGGCCGGACGCTAGGCTCTTCGGGTGCCCGTGATCCGCATCGTCGCCGCCGTGCTCCGCGACCCCGCCGGCCGCTGGCTGCTCGTACGCAAGCGCGGCACCTCGGTCTTCATGCAGCCCGGCGGCAAGCTGGAGCCGGGCGAGGCCGCGCCGGACGCGCTCGTGCGTGAGCTGGCCGAGGAGCTGGGGCTGCGGGTGGAGGCGGCCGAGCTCGGGCACGTGGGCCGGTTCACGGCGCCGGCCGCCAACGAGGCCGGCTTCACCGTGGACGCGGACGTGTACACCGCCCCGCTGCACGGCCCGGTCGAGCCCCTGGCCGAGATCGAGGAGCTCTACTGGCTCGACCCGGCCGCCACGGACGGCGTCGAGCTGGCCCCGCTCCTGCGCGATCACCTGCTGGCGGCCCCCTCGATGCAGTAGCCGGCGTCGATGTAGGCGGTGCGCCGGAAGCCCCGGAAGGCCAGCCGGACCGGGCGGCCGGCGGCGGCGAAGGAGGGGCGCACCGGCAGCCCGGCGCAGTACCACTCCCCCGCGCCACCGGCCCGCGACTCCGCCGACTCGAGGATGTCGCGCAGCAGGCGGGCGGCCAGCCGGCCCAGCTCCTGGCCCGGCGGCGCGATCGCCCGCGATCGCCTCGACGCGCACGGACGGCGCCCAGCGGTGCAGCACGTGCAGGGCGGCGGGCAGCGGCGGCTGGAGCGGGACCAAGGTCACGTCCTCGCCCGCGTTCCATCCCGTTCCAAGGTCCCGGGAGTACCATCGCAGCGCAGTGCATCGATGACGTTCGGTGACCGAGGGTGAGGGGCGATGAGCGACCGACCGGACGAGCCGTCGCCGTGGGCGCGGCCGGCCGACCCGTCGCCGTTCGACGCCCCCTCGCCGTGGGCGTCCCCGCCGTCCCGCTACGCCGGGGCGCCGCCGGACGCGGACGCCGACGAGGAGGAGCCCGAGCCGGCTCCGCCGGTCTCGCCGATCTGGCCGGTCCCGCCGGTCTCGCACCGTCCGGCCGCGCCGGCCCGGCGATCCTGGATGCCGGTCGCGCTCGCCGCCTGGGTCCTCGCGCTCACCGTCGCCGCCGTCGTGGTGATCGTGCTCGCCGGGCGGCACGCGGCCGGGGACGACCCCTCGGCCGGCATCGCCGCGGCGGTGAAGGCGATCGCGGCATCCGGCGGTACCCATGCGGAACTGACCTTCGGCGATCGCAACGGCACGCTCGTGGACGCCGAGTTCACCGTCACCGCGGCCGGGCTCGGCACCGGCCTCGTCACCGACCCGGGCGGCGGCCGGGCGGAGGTGCGCACCAACGGCACCCGGACCGTCGTGCGCGCCGACACCGCCTGGTGGTCGCGGCGCGCCCCCGCGCAGGCGTCGGCGCTCGCCGACAAGTGGATCCTGCCCAAGGACGGGCTGATCCTGCCGATCGACATCACCCGCGCGCTCACGCCCAAGGGCCTCGCCGAGTCGGTGCGCTTCGCCGCGGCCGGGCATCCGAAGCCGGGCGGCACCGTACCGTGGCAGGGCCGCGACGCCGACATCGTCGACAACGACAGCTGGCTGCTGCTGCTCACCCGCGCCGAGCCGCGCTCGGTGGTCTGGTTCGGCGGGCACCTGACCGGCTTCGGACCGCTGCAGCCCGCGGCCTGGAAGCCCGGCCGCGCGGCCGCCCCGAACTTCGTCCCCGCCTACCAGCCGAACAACGTGCCGCCGTACGTCGGGGTCACACTGTCCACACCGGACGATGCCACCCTCGCGAAGGTGACCGAGCAGGTCGGCCAGGTGCTGCCGCCGCCGGATAGGGCCGCGGCCGCCGACGCGCCGCCGCCGCCGGCGACGCAGGACTCGGTCCGGCTGACCGCGCCGCGGTTCGTGTCCCAGCCCGACGACGAGGGCTGCGGCGGCGGGCAGTGCTCGTGGACGGTCAAGGTGACGAACGCGGGCACCGCACCCTGCGACGCGACCGTGATCGCGACGGTGACCCCGGGCATGGAGCCGCGGGCCACGCACCTCGGCGTGCTCGACCCGGGCCAGTCGAGGACCACCGCCTCGATGCGGTTCCGGGCGGCGGCCGCCCACGCGCTGTACCACGCGCAGGTGTACTGCCCGGCGCTGGACGGCCTCGACCCCGGCCCCCGGCAGCGCCTCGCCGCGGTGCAGCTCGACCCGGCGTACTCGCCGCCGGTCCGGGAGCTCGACCCGGCGCTGCAGACGGTGCTGCTGGGCGCCGCCGACGCGATGGTCCACGGCCGGACGAGCCTCACGCCGGCGGACCGTCAGCTGCTCCTGGACGCGCTCGACCTGGTCGTCGCCGGCCAGCTGATCCCGGAGGTGCAGGAGATCACCGGCTCGGGTCGCGTGGAGAACCCGGACGCGCTGCCCGGGGTGCTGCGCAACGCCTCCGGGGCCGCACCGGCCGCCGACCAGCTGCCGTTCCGCCGGGAGCTGGAGCTGGCCGCGAACCTGCTGCGCAACGACCCGGACGTGCACCTGCGGCTGGACGACCGGACGCCCACGCTGACGGACACGACGGGGAAGCGGGTGTACCGGCTGGCCGCCGTGACCGGGGACCGCCTGCTGCCGGCCCGGCCCGCACCCGCCGAGGGGCTGGTCCTCGTGGTGTACCTCGAGCCGACCCGGCCGGAGCACGACCTCGACCGCCCGGGGTTCGTCAAGCTGCTGCACGAGCCGCGGCACCGGGCGGCCGCCGCCGACACGCTCTGCCCCGGCGGCCGGCCCGCGGTCGCCGAACTGGTCCTGGTCAACCGGCACGGCGAGGAGCGCTGGACCGCCGGCCAGCTGCGCGAGCTGGCCGACGGCTGCCCCTGAGCCGGTTGGCGCAGGCTCCAGACCTGGCCGGACCGGGCGCCGAGCAAGCTAGGCGACCGATCGGCCGCCGCTTCCCGACACTGTGGGACGCGTCGTAGTCGCGGCGGCGCGGCCCTTCCTACTCTCCAGTAGCCCACGCTCGCGCGGGCCTTACCTGGAGGACATACATCATGAAGCACATAACTGCCGCGCTCGTCGGCGCGCTCGCGCTCGCCTCCCTGGCGGGCTGCGAGACCTCGATCAGCACCGGAACGACGGGCACGGCCAAGGCCGTGAACAACGCCGCCGCGGTACCGCCGCAGGAAGCCCTGACGAAGGCGGTGAAGACCCTCGACACGACCGCGTACAACGTCGCGCTCAGACAGGGCGTCATGACCGGCGGCGGCCGCGTCGACCCGGCCGCCGGCAAGGCGGTGCTGACCATCGGCGGCGACGTGGACCTCGGCCTCGGCGACGGCAAGACCCACCTCTCGGTCGGCTACACGATCCTGGCGCCGGAGCTGTACATCAAGGCCGACTTCGGCGACACCATCAACGAGCACTACGGCATGGACCCGGCCGCGTGGATGCACGTCGACCGCTCGAAGATCACGGGCTCGCAGATCCCGCTGACCGCCGCCGGCCGGATGGACGTGGGCATCGTCGAGCTGCTCTCGAACACCGCCGGCGTCAAGCGTGCCGACAAGACGCACTACACCGGCACCATCGACGTGACCACGGTGAAGGGCATCATGGCCCCGACGTCGGCCGCGGCGAAGAAGGAGGGCGCGAAGACGCTGCCCTTCACGGCGACGGTCGACGCGCAGAACCGCCTCACCGTGTTCACCATCGACGGGGCCTCGGTGGACGAGAACCTGGCGATGGAGGTGACCTTCACGGGGTACGGCTCGATCGACCCGGTGACGGCCCCGGCCGGCGCCATCGAGTGCCCGGAGCCGGTCTACCAGCTCATCGGCTGACCCGGTCCGCCGCCGGTCCCGTCGCGACCCGCGGCGGGACCGGTCGTGCGGTGCAGGATCTCCGCCAGCTCGGCGGGCATGGTGCTCAGGACGTTGTGGCTCGTCGGCATGGTGTGGACGGTCCACTCCGGGTCGGTGCGCAGCTTCTCGTACAGCTGGGTGAACGGGCTCGCGCGCCACTCGGTCATGTACACGTAGGCCCGCCGGTGGCGCATCGGGTGGCGCAGGCGGATCGCCTGGAGCAGGGAGGCGAGCGGGTGCGCGGTGGCCCTCGGGTCGAGCCGCGGCGGGGGCTGCACCGAGTAGCCGTCGGCCTTCGCGCCCGCGGCGAAGACCTCGCGGAACGCGTCAGTGGTCAGGGTCCAGCAGGAGTCGCCGTCGGCCGGGACGTACGCGTCGACGTACACCAGGCCCGACACGCGCTGCGGGGCGCGGTCGGCGACGCCCGAGACGACCATGCCGCCGTAGCTGTGGCCGACCAGCACCACGTCGTGCAGGTCGGCCTGGTCCAGGCGGGCCAGCACGTCGTCGATGTGGGTGTCCAGGTTCACGGCCGGGTGGGCGAGGTGGGCGCGGTCGCCCACGCCGGTCAGGGTGACCGGCACCGGCGTGTGGCCGCGGGCCTGCAGGGCGTCGGCGACCGCGCGGTACGCCCAAGCGCCGTGCCAGCCGCCGGGAATCAGTACGAAGGTCGCCATACCGGTCAGGGTGCCACAGGGCATAGGCGGGGCTCGGGCGGGTACAGCCGCGGTATGGATGACAACACACCCATCATCTCGGGGAACCCGGCGGCGGCGCGCACGGTCGACGCGTCCGGGGACCGCCCTGCCCGCACCGGGGCGGAGCAGGAGTGGACGGCCGAGGACCTGGCCGTGGCCGAGGGGCGCGACCCGACGCCGGACAACGTGCGGCGCGCCCAGCATGAGCTCGACGAGCTCGGACCGGCCGCGATCGAGAAGACCGTGCCGTAGCCCCCGTTCAGCGGCGGCCGGCGGGGACGGGGACGAGGCAGTACTGGGCGTGGTCCTTGATGACGAAGGGCTGGTCGACGTCCGGGCAGCGCTCGGCCTTCGGGATCTGCTCGGTGATCTCGAACGCGCCGCGGGCGTCGCAGTCGACGACCGTGGCGCGCTCGGCGCTCTGGGCGACGCACTCCCCCACCTGGAACTGCCGCTCGGGGAGCGCGCCGGTCATTTTCAAGGCGATGACGGTACCGGAGCCGAGCGCGACAAGCGCCACGAACAGCGTGAGCGCGGCGCTGACGGGCGGGCTGAGCCGCTTGCGCCGGTGCGCCCGCGGGCGGGTCGCCCTCGGCTGCCGCTGCTCCCGCCGCCACCGGGCCTGCTTCTGGTTGCGGGCGGCCAGGGTGAGCTTCGGCGCGGGGAAGCGCGGGGCGGGCGAGACGGCGACGTCGGACAGCGGGGGCTCGGCGTCCGGGTCGCCGTCGTCGCCGTCATCGGACGGATCGGCCAGGGCGCCGCGGCGGGTCGACTGCATGTAGCGCCGCACGACCCGTACCAGCGCGCCGAAGTCCTCGACGTCCGGCTCGGGCTCGGCCTTGGTCACCGTGGTCTTCTCCTCCACCTCGGGCTCCGGGTCGCTGACGGTGAGGAGGGCGGGCTCTTCTACCGCTTCGCTGCGGGAGATGGTCGCCCAGGGCACGAACACGGACGCCTCTTCCTCTTCCTCGTCCGCCTCCTCTTCGGCCTCGGGTTCGACCTCGACGGCGATCGGTTCTGGTTCTCGCTCCGGCTCGGCCTCCGGCTCCACCGCGATCGGCTCCGGAGCCGGCTCCTCGGCCGCGCGTACCGTCCGGAACTTCGTCACCATCAGGTCGAGCTCCGCCTCGAAGACGTCCAGCTCGGCCCCGGACGCGCGCAGCCCGATCCCCGCCGCGTTCAGGTCCGTCTCGGCCAGGTCCATCTCGCTGCGCAGCTGCATGACCTCGTTGGCGATCGAGACGAGAGCACGGACACGGTGCGGCCGGTCCGCTGCACCACAGCGGCGTCCACCGACCCCGCTCCAAGATCCAAAACCACGGCGGCGGTACCGTCGGGCAGCCCCAGCGCTCCCACCTCGTCTGCGTGCAGTGCGGCCGCGGCGGGCTCGGGTACCAACCGGAGCGGCCGCAGCCCGACCAGCGCCGCGGCCCTCTCGAGCACCTGCGTCTGGGGCCGGTGCCAGTGCGCCGGGTGGGTGATCGCGACGCTTGCCACCGGTCCGCCGACGACCTGCGCGCGACGGCCGCGATGTGGGTGAGCACGGCCGCGAAGAGGCTGCGGACCGGGCACTCGACCCCGCCGAGCACGACGGCGCCGCGGTCGATGCTCCGGCGCGGGTACGGCTCGAAGCGGTCCGGGTTCGCCGCGCCCGCCTCGCACGCGGCGACGCCGGCGACGAAGTGGGGCGCGTTGTCCAGGCACACCGCGGACGGCTCGAGCAGAAGCAGCTCGCGCCGTCCGTCGGGCCGGGCCAGCACCGCGGCGGTGCGGGCCGTGCCGAAATCGATCCCCAGGTGGTAGCCCCCCACGCCTACCAGTTAATACGACCATAGCGGATCAAAGGCCACAGAACGGTGAGGACGGATGCGTACGTTGCGCAGCAATCGGGCGCGCGTGCGGTACACCGGACAAAACCGGCACGACGTCGAGTCGTACTTTGGACCGATCCGCCCCGCCCGCCACCCCATACCATTGACACGATGCTCGCCAAGCTCCGATCCTTCTGGGACGAACCCGGCCCGGCCGACGCCCCCGTGCGGGTGTGGCGCGACTGGCTGCTCCTGGTCGGGTTCACGGCCGCGGTGGTGCTGGAGGTGCTGCTGCGGCCCGGGTTGCCGTACCGCTGGTTCACGGGCGCGGTCGCCCTCGTCGTCCTGCCGACGCTGCTGATCCGGCGCACCCGGCCGCTGCTGGCCGTCGCGTTCGCGTTCGGCGCGTGCGGGATCGCGCCGTTCGTGACGGGCCTCGACCTCGGCCTGAACAGCTTCGTGTTCGTGCTGTTCCTCGGCTACGCGCTGACGCGCTGGGGCTCGGGCCGCCAGGCGGTGCTCGGCGCCGCGATCATCACCGCCAAGCTGGCCGTCGGGTGGCTGGCGGGCCACGCGGGCCCGGACGACACCCTCGCCGGCTTCGGCATCCTGTTCGCGGTGACGGCGCTGGGGGCGGCGGTGCGGTACCGGGCGCGCTTCCGCCTGCGCGAGCTCGACCAGGTGAAGCTCCTGGAGCGCGAACGCCTGGCCCGCGACCTGCACGACACCGTCGCCCACCACGTCTCAGCGATGATCATCCGCGCCCAGGCCGGCCTGGCCACGGCCCCGTTCAACCCCGACGCCGCCACCGACGCCCTGCGCCTCATCGAGGCCGAGGCGACACGGGCCCTGACCGAGATGCGCGGGATCGTTCGGGTCCTGCGCACCGACGAGCCGGCCGAGCTCGCCCCCACGCCCGGCCTCGCCGACCTGCACGGCCTGGCGGGCGCACACCGCGTGGGCCCGGCCGTCGACGTGGCCATCAGCGGCGACATCGAGGACCTGCCGGCCCCGATCGGCACGGCCGTGTTCCGCCTCGCCCAGGAGTCGGTGACAAACGCCCGCCGGCACGCCCGCAACGCCACGCGCATCGAGGTGAGCGTGGTGGCGGACGACGCCGCGGTACGCCTCCAGGTCACCGACGACGGCGAGACGGCCCCGCCCCGAGCGGCGACGTCGGGCGGCTTCGGCCTGCTGGGCATGATGGAGCGAGCGGGCCTGCTCGGCGGCACGTGCTCGGCCGGCCCGGCCCCGGTCCGAGGCTGGACGGTAACCGCGGTCCTGCCGCGCGCCTAGCCACGCGGGCGACCAGCCTAGGGAGCCCGACACAACGGCGACCCGACCCAGACGTCTCTGCGCACTCAGCACACTCCCCCGCACCTGAGGCACGCAACCCGGCCGCGGCCCTCCCGCTCACAACGCGCACGAAAACGCACATCGGGCTCCCTGATTGCGCGCAACGCTCACGAGACCGCGCATTCGCCCAGAGACCGCGCACATCGCTCAGTGGACGATGCAGTCGCTCACGCGAAGGCGCGCACAACGAACAGACCGCGCAATCGCTCACTGCACTGCGCGCAAAGCACACCAGACCGCGCAACCGCTCACGAGACTGCGCGCAAAGGGCAATGGGTTGCGCAATCGCTCACGAGACTTCACGCAACGCACACCAGACCGTGCAATCGCTTACAGGACTGCGCGCAACAACCAACCGACCGTGTAATCGCTTACGAGACTGCGCGTAACGGGCGACGGGATGCGCAATCGCTCACGAGACGCTGCGCAAGGCTCCTGTGTGGTGGGTCAGGACGGTCCGCAGGGCGTCCGCGTCCGAGGGCGTGGCCGGGGTCAAGGTGAACAGCAGCTGTCCCGAGCCGTCCAGCGTGGCCAAGGCGTCGTAGCAGACCGTGATGACCCCCGCCGCCGGGTGCCGGATGCGCTTGGTCCCGTGGGTCCGTTCGTGCACCGTGTGGTCGTCCCACCAGGCGGCGAACTCGCGGCTCTCGCGGTGCAGGCCGTCGATCACCTCGCCCAGGCGGGCGTCGTCCGGGTGGCGGGCGCGGTTGGCGCGCAAGTTGCCGACCGTCTCGCGGGCGACGCACTCCCAGTCCAGCTGCGTCCGGCGCGGGCCGTCGCCGAGGAACAGCAGCCGCGCCGTGTTCGCGGCCAGGCCGGTGCCGAAGTCGGCGCCGAACAGGGCGGTGGCCGCGGCGTTCCAGGCCAGCACGTCGAAGCGGAAGTCGACGAGGTACGCCGGCAGCTGCGGCATCCCGTCGAGCACCGCGAGCAGCGACGCGGCGACCGGCGCCGGCTCGTGGCGGGCCGCGGGGGCCTCGCCGCGGGCGATCAGGTGCAGGTGCTGGCGCTGGGCCTCCGAGAACCGCAGCGCGGCCGCGAGCGCGTCGAGGACCGCCGTGCCGGGGGTGCCCGCGCGGCCCTGCTCCATCCGGATGTACCAGTCGACGCTCACCGCGGCCAGCTCCGCCACCTCCTGCCGCCGCAGCCCCGGAGTGCGCCGCCGCGGTCCGCCCGGGAGCCCGACGTCGTGCGGCGTGAGGCGGGCGCGCTGAGCCCGCAGGAAGTCGCCGAGCTGCGTCGTCATGCGCCAATGGTGGCACCGCCGGTACCAGGTTCCACGCGATCTCCCACGGACCAGGAAGCCCGGGAAGGCTGAACGGCATGAGAAAGCTCATCGCCATCCTCGCCGGCGCCGGGGCCCTGCTCGCCGGCTCCGCCACCGCCGCGACCGCGCACCAGACGAGCGGCGGTTTCGGGTACCACACCGTCCGCCGCGGCATCCCCGACGGCGCCGCGCGGTTCGCGGTCGCCAGCCCCGACGTGCGCGACGGCGGGAAGTTCCCGGCGGACATGTTCGCGAACGCGTTCGGCTGCGCCGGCACCAACGCGCGCCCGCGGCTGCGCTGGTCGAGCCCGCCGGACGGCACGCGCAGCCTCGCCGTGACGATGTACGACCCGGACGCCCCGACAGGCAGCGGCTTCTGGCACTGGCTGGCGTGGGACCTGCCGGCCGGCACCCGGACCCTCGACGCCGCCGAGCCCGCCGGCACGGTCGACGGCACCGGCGACGCGGGCGCGCCCGGCTACCTCGGCCCCTGCCCGCCGGCCGGGGACGTCGGGCACCACTACGAGATCACCGTGTACGCCCTCGACACGCCGAGCCTCGCCCTGCCCGCGAGCACCCCGCCCGCGGTGGCCGCGTTCACGATGGGCCCGCACGTCATCGCCTACGGCCGGCTCACGGTGACCGCGCGGCGGTAGCGCGGGTCCTACCGGCGGTAGCGCGGGTCCTACCGGCGGTAGCGCGGGTCCTACCGGCGTCCGCCGAAAGTACGGGAAAGCCGCGGCCCAAGTTCCGATGAACGCCACGCCCCCGATGGCCACCATCGACGGTATGAGAGCGATTGCGCAGCAACGGTACGGCTCCGCGGAGGAGCTGCGGCTCGTCGACGTCGAGACGCCCGTGCCCGGCGAGGGCGAGGTCCTCGTCCGGGTACGGGCCGCGGCCGTCAACGCCCGCGACTGGCACATCATGCGCGGCGACCCCTACGTGGCGCGGCTGGCGATGCCGGCCAGCTTCGGGCCCCGCGGGCCGCGCCGCGCCGTTCGCGGCAGCGACTTCGCGGGCGTGGTCGAGGCCGTCGGGCCGGGCGTGACGAGCTTCGCGCCCGGCGACGAGGTCTACGGCGACCTGCGCGAGCACGACGGCGCCTTCGCCGAGCTGGCCCGGGTCCCCCTCGACCATCTCGCGCACAAACCGGCCGGCCTGACGTTCGAGCAGGCGGCGGCGGTACCCCTGGCCGGCACCACGGCCCTCGTCGCGCTCCAGGACATGGCCCAGGTCCGGCCCGGCGAGACGGTGCTCATCAACGGCGCCTCCGGGGGCGTCGGCACGTTCGCGGTACAGCTGGCCAAGGCCTTCGGCGCGACCGTCACCGGCGTGTGCAGCACCCGGAACCTGGGCCTCGTCACGGAGCTGGGCGCGGACGGCGTCATCGACTACACGCGCGAGGACTTCACGCGCTCCGGCCGACGGTACGACGTCGTCCTCGACCTGGTCGCGAACCGTTCGCTCGGCGAGCTCAAGAGGACGTTGACCCCGCAGGGCCGCCTGGTGCTCAGCGGCGGCGGCACCTCGGCCGGCGGCCGGCCGCGCGTCTTCGGCCCGATGGCCCTGGTGATCCGGGCCCGGCTGGCCGCCCGCTTCGGCGACCGGCGGGTGCGGCCGATGCCCGACGTGCCGCCGACCCCGGCGAGCGGCCTGAAGATGCTGCGCGGGTACCTCGAGTCCGGCGAGGTCGCCCCGGCGGTGGACCGCACCTTCCCGTTCGCGCGGGCGGCCGAGGCGGTGCGCTACCTGGAGATCGAGCACGCCCGGGCCAAGGTGGTCATCAGCATGGGTACGACCTGAGTCGTACCCCGCACCGGCCGCACGCTCGACCTCGGACGGATTCCCGGCGCCCGGAAACGCCCTAGCGTCGGGGGCATGATCGAGGTTGAGGGGCTGACGAAACGGTTCGGGGCGGCCACGGCCGTCGACGGGCTGAGCTTCACCGTGCGACCGGGGCTCGTCACCGGGTTCCTGGGGCCGAACGGGGCCGGGAAGTCCACGACGATGCGGATGATGATCGGGCTCGACCGGCCCACGAGCGGAACGGCGACGATCAACGGCCGGGTGTACCGCGACCACGCCGCCCCGCTCTGCGAGGCCGGCGCGCTGCTGGAGGCCCGGTCCGTGCACCGCGGCCGGACGGCGCGCCAGCACCTGCTCGGCCTGGCCCGCACCCACGGCCTGCCGGGGCGGCGCGTGACCGAGGTGCTGGAGCAGGCCGGGCTCGGCGGCGTCGCCGACCGCCGGGCCGGCGGGTTCTCGCTCGGCATGTCCCAGCGGCTCGGGATCGCCGCGGCGCTGCTCGGCGAGCCGGCCGTCGTGATCCTCGACGAGCCGGTCAACGGGCTCGACCCGGACGGCGTGCTGTGGATCCGCACGCTGCTGCGCGACCTCGCGGCCCAGGGCCGCACGGTGCTCGTCTCCAGCCACCTCATGAGCGAGATGGCGCTCACCGCCGACCACCTGCTCGTCGTCGGCGCGGGGCGGCTGCTCGCCGACTGCAGCCTGGCCGAGCTGGTCCACGGCGGCCGGTGCCTGGTCCGCTCGCCCCGGGCCGCGGAGCTGCAGGCCCTGCTGCCGCAGCCGACGTGGGCCCGGGACACCGAGACGTTCGAGGTCGAGGGGGTCGAGGCCGCCGCGATCGGGGAGCTCGCGGCCCGGCACGGCATCGCGCTGCACGAGCTCACCCCGCAGCGGGCGTCGCTGGAGCAGGCGTACATGGACCTGACCCGCGAGAGCGTCGAGTACGGGGTGGCATCGTGAGGTACCGAAACATCGTGCATGCGGAGTGGGGCAAGCTCTGGGCGCTGCGCTCGACCTGGGTGGTCTTCGCCGTCGTCGGGGTGCTCGCGGTCGGTCTGGCCGCGGCGATCGGCGCCACCGCCGAACATCCGGCGCCGGGGCAGGCGTTCCTCGCGATCGACGTGTTCTCCATCCTGCTCGGCGTCTTCGGCATCCTGATGGTCACCGGCGAGTACGGCTCGGGGCTCATCCGCGCCACGTTCGCGGCGGTCCCCCGGCGGCTGCCGGTGCTGTGGGCGAAGGCGGCCGTGCTGACTGCGGCGACGGTACCGCTGATGCTGCTGGTCTGTTCCGGCTCGCTGCTCGTCAACCACGCGCTCACGCCGGAGGCGCACCGTTACCCGCTCGGCGACGGCGGGCTGGTGCGGGCCACGCTCGGCGCCGCCGCCGCGCCCGTCGCGCTCGCGCTGCTGGGGCTGGGGATCGGGGCGCTGCTGCGGCACACCGCGGCGGCGATCACGGTGTACGTCCTGTCGATGCTCGTGCTCCCCGCGCTGCTCGGCGCCGCGCTGCCTGCGTCCGTCGCCGACGACGTCGTGCGGTGCGTGCCCGTGGCGGCGGCGCAGGCCCTCTACGCGCTGCCGGGCGGCGGCGACACGGCCCGCACGCTGCCGCCCGGCCCGGCGGCGCTGGTCCTGCTCGCCTGGGTCGCGGCCGCCCTCGCCGCCGGCGCGGTCACGCTGCGGCGCCGCGACCCGTGACAATGGCTCCCATGAGGCTGCGCACCGACATCGCGATCGCGGCCGCGGTGGCGCTCGCGTGCGGGATCGTGCTCACCGGCCGCACCGGCGCCACCCAGCACGGCGGCGACTGGCTGGACTGGCTGTCGGTGGTGCTGGTGCCGGTACCGCTGATCTGGCGCCGCCGGGCCCCGGTCCTCGTGCTGTGGGTCACCGCGGGCCTGCTGACGCTGCAGGGCCTGCTGCACATCGAGTCGCCCGCGGGGCTGTTCGTGCCGCTGGCCGCGCTGCACGCCGTCGCCCGCCACCGCCCGGCCCGCTTCGTGTGGCCGGGCGTCGTGGCGGTGATCCTGCCGGGCTGGCTCAACCGTACCGGCGGGAGCTTCCCGTGGACCGCGTTCGCCGCCGTCACCGCGATCACGGTCGCGATCGCGCTGATCGGCATCAACCAGAGGACGCGGCACGCGTACCTGACCGAGCTGGAGGACCGCGCCCGCCGCCTCGAGCTCGACCGGGACCGCCAGGCCCGCCTGGCCGTCGCCGAGGAGCGGGCGCGGATCGCCCGCGACATGCACGACATCGTCGCGCACCACCTCGCGGTCATGGTGGCCCTCGCCGACGGCGCCGCGGCGACCGTGCCGGCCGACCCGCCCCGCGCCGCCGACGTGATGCGCCAGGCGTCGGCGACCGGGCGGCAGGCCCTGGCCGACATGCGCCGCCTGGTCGGGCTGCTGCGGCGCGACCCCGGCGACGAGCGCGCGCCGCAGCCGGGCCTGGACGACCTGGACGCGCTCGTGGACGGGGTCCGCGCCGCCGGGGTGCAGGTGGAGCTGACCCGGGAGGGCACCCCCGGGCCGTGGGGTCCGGGGGCGGGACTGGCCGTCTACCGGATCGTGCAGGAGGCGCTCACCAACACCCTCAAGCACGCCGGGCCGCACGCGAAGGCCGAGGTGCGCATCCGGTACGGCGAGCGCCGGGCCGACCTCACCGTCCTCGACGACGGCGGCGGACGGCCCGCCCCGGCCGGGCACGGGCTCACCGGCATGCGGGAACGGGCCGCGGTCTACGGCGGGCAGATCGAGGCCGGCCCGCGCCCCGGGCCCGGCTGGCGGGTCGAGGCGCACCTGGCGTTCGAGTCGTGAGCGTCTCGGTGCTGCTCGTCGACGACCAGCCGCTGCTCTGCCTCGGCTTCCGCCTGGTCCTGGAGGCCCAGCCCGACCTGCGCGTCGTCGGCGAGGCCGGCAACGGCGAGCAGGCGATCGCGATGACCCGCGCGCTCGACCCCGACGTGGTGCTCATGGACGTGCGCATGCCCGTGCTCGACGGCATCGAGGCGACCCGCCGCATCGTGGCGTCCGGCGCCCGCGCCCGCGTCCTGGTGCTGACGACGTTCGACCTGGACGAGTACGTGTACGCGGCCCTGCGCGCGGGCGCGAGCGGCTTCCTGCTCAAGGACGTGCCCCCGAACGACCTCGTCACCGCGATCCGCTCGGTCGCCGGCGGCCACGCGGTCGTCGCCCCGGCGGTGACCCGGCGCCTGCTGGACACGTTCCTCCCGCACTTGCCGGCCCCGGGCACGGCCCGCACCCCGCCGGCGCTGGATACCCTGACCGGCCGCGAGCGCGAGGTGCTGACCCACGTGGCGCGCGGCTCGTCGAACTCGGAGATCGCCGCGGCCCTGCACCTGTCGGAGGCGACCGTCAAGGTGCATGTGGGCCGCCTGCTGGCGAAGCTGTCCCTGCGCGACCGGGTGCAGATCGTCGTGTACGCATACGAGAACGGATTGACACCACCACGCCCGGCGTGACCACCATGATCCCGGCGAGCCCGAGCGCCAGCAGGCGCCGCCGACGCGCCTCGGCCTGCAGCTGCTCGTACGTGGCCCGCCGCTCGACGACGTCCCCGCGCGACGAGACACACACGTCGCCGGGCCCGATCAGCACGGCGCCGGGGCGCGGGTTGGCCTCGAAGCAGGCGAGCCGGGTGGGCGTGAGCTTCCAGTCGACACTGCCCCAGTCGACGTCGAACCACGAACCGTCGTGACAGGCGTCGGTCGGGCAGTACTGCCGGACGGGCAGCTCCCACCCTTCACGGACGACGACCGCCCCGGCAAGGAGCCCGACGAGGAGCGCCCCGATCACGGCGAGTGTGCGCATACCGCTTCCGACGCACACACCCCGCCGGCGGTTCCAGACCCGAGCCATACCCGGAATGTCGAGGACAACGGCCGATCCGTTCCCGTCGCAACGGTGACCGGCCTTGAACCGCCGAGCAGACACATCGACTGGATCGGCGGAGCCGGCCGCCCCGGGGACGGCCGGAAGTCCTGTCGCTCACCCGGGACGGTGACGCAGTACCGTCGCCGAGCTGCTCGCCGTCGGCCGGAACGTGACCGAGGTAACGACCGGAATGCGGGGAAACTCCATACTGTTGCCACCGGTCGTGGCCGAGACTGTGATGATGACCCGACCCCGAGCCCAGCCGCCGCTGTCCGCCTGGCGCCGGCTCCGGCTGACGCTGGTGCTCGGATTCCTGACCGCCCTCGGGCCGCTGACCATCGACATGTACCTCCCGGCGCTGCCGACGATCACCACCGGCCTGCACGCGTCGGCGGCCGCGGTGCAGCTCACGCTCACCGGTACCCTCGCCGGTCTGGCCATCGGGCAGCTGATCGTCGGGCCGTTGTCCGACGCGTTCGGGCGCCGGGTACCGCTGCTCGCCGGGATCGCGGTGCACGTGACCGCGTCGGTGCTGTGCGTGTTCGCGCCCAACCTGGCCGTGCTCGGCACGCTGCGGGTATTGCAGGGCCTCGGCGCCGCCGCCGCGTCCGTGGTCGCCATGGCCGTCGTGCGGGACCTGTTCAACGGGCTCGCGGCGGCGCGGCTGCTGTCGCGGCTCATGCTCGTCGTCGGGGTCGCCCCGATCCTGGCCCCCACCATCGGCGGCCTGGTCCTGCGCCTGACCCAGTGGCGCGGGGTTTTCGTGGTACTCGCCGTGGCCGGTCTGGCGATCCTCGCCGCCACCGCGTTCGCGCTGCCCGAGACCCTCCCGGCCGGGCGGCGGCGCGGCGGCGGCGTGGGCGGCACCGTGCGCGACTACGGGCGCCTGTTCGCCGACCGGGTGTACGTCGGGCTGATCATCGTCGCCGGGCTGTCGATGGCGGCGCTCATCGCGTACGTCAGCGGGTCGAGCTTCGTGTTCCAGGACGAGTACGGCATGAGCCAGCAGCAGTTCGCGTTCGTCTTCGCGGGCGGGGCGGTCGGCCTGATCGGCGCGACCCAGCTCAACGTGCGGCTGCTGCGCCGGTGGACGCCGCAGCGGATCCTCGCCGGCGCGCTGGTCGCAGGCGTCGCGGCCGGGGCCGTCCTGCTCGCCCTGGCCGCCACCCACACGGGCGGGCTGCTCGGCGTGCTGCTGCCGCTGTGGACGGTGCTCGCGATGGTCGGCCTGGCCATGCCCAACGCCCCCGCGCTGGCCCTGTCCCGGCACGGTGAGGCCGCCGGTACCGCGGCCGCGCTGCTCGGCGCCGTCCAGTTCGGCGTCGGCGCGCTGGCCGCTCCGCTCGTCGGTGTCCTGGGCGTGGGCGCCCTCGCGATGGCGATCGTGGTCTTCGGGGGCATGGCGGCCGCGGCTCTGGCGCTCTGGCTGGTGGTACAGCCGCAGCATCTTCCGGCCGAACAGCTCGATCCCGCCGTGGCGGTCGCCACCCACTGATCGTTCACCGAACGGACTGCTGTCGGCCGGTTACGCGATGTGCGAGGGCCGGAACGGCGTGGCCGCGTTCGGCTCCGCCCCACTGCCAGCCCGCGGAGCACCCGCTCGCCCGTGGCCGCCCAGAGCCACACCTGCCGGACGCGCCGCAGTCCGTCCGGTACCACGACGTCCGGCGCCGAGGTCGACCTCCACCGCATCGAACGGTCGCGGTACCGCCCCGCCGTCTGCCGGCCCACGGCGATGTCAGGCAGCCGCGACCCGGGCCGGTGTGCGGAAGGCCGTCACGGCGACGGTGGCGAACGCGACGACCAGGGCCACGTTCACCGCCACCGCCAGCCAGGCGATGTTCGCGATGTGGGCGACCGGCCACGCGATCGACGCCACGCCGAGCAGGGCCGTGTTCCACAGCGGTCCCGTGCGGCGCACGACGAAGGCGGCCAGCAGCAGGGTCAGCGGGAAGCACAGGCCGAGCGGCTTGATCAGGTTCGCGGCGCCGGACGCGTCGACGAGGTCGGTGTCGCCCAGGGAGACGTGGATGGTGTTGAAGCCGTAGGCGACGTTGCCGGCCACGCCCAGGGCGCCGACGATCAGCAGGGCCGCGCCCAGGGCGCCGTCGGTCAGGGTGAGCAGGCGCACGAGTACCAGGGCGTAGGCGGTGGCGCCGAGGACGTGGAGGACGGCGGCGGTCGGGTCGTTCCAGCCGCGGGCCGCGTACAGGCTGTCGGCGACCAGGTAGACGACCGGGGCGGCGATCAGGGATGCGGTGAGCACGCGGTCCCCGGGGGAGCCCGGTGATGAGGTCATGGGAGTACGGTCGCCGTCCCGGGGCCGGCGCGCATCCGGGCCGGCCCTGCGATGTTGCCGGGTTAACCCTGGTCCTCACGGCGGCGCGGGCTGGCACGATGCAGACGTGGTGCGCACCGGGACGCTGGGCTGGGTGGCGGGCGCGGCGACGGCCGTCCTGGTCGCCGGCGGCGGCGTGCTCGGGGTGCACGTCGGCAACCTGCACAACGGGCTCATCGCGGCGTCGTTCACGCTCGTCGGGCTGTACGTGGTACGCCGGCGGCCCGGGAACGCGGAGGGGTGGCTGCCAGCACGAGCGCGAGCACCGGCGCGTGCTCGCGGTCCTGCGCTTCCTCCGGGCCTGAGCGCGCTCAGCGCCGCTGCCGGGCGATCGCGTCGGCGCCGACCGGCGTGAACAGGTTGACCAGCGTGCCGTCGGGGTCGCGGAACAGCAGCGACCGGTTGCCCCACGGCATGGTGGTCGGCTCCTGTACCGGCACGCCGATCACGTCGCGCAGCCGCGCGAACTCGGCGTCCACGTCGTCGACCCGGAACTCCACGATCGCCGTCCGGTTGGCGGCCGGCTCGGCCGAGCCCGCGCCGAAGAGCGCGACCGTGGCGGTACCGCCGATCGCGAGCGTCGCGCCCGGCAGGGCCAGCTCGGCGAAGTCCGGCGTGTACCGGCGGGCGGTCTGCCCGGTGACCTGCTCGTAGAAGTCGGTGAGGCGGCCGACCTGGTCGGTGATGAGGCGAACCGATGCGAAATCCATGACGCCCACCGTAGGAGCGATACCGGACAAGGTCCGCCCGGTTTTGGCAGAATGTTGAACCATGACACGGCCGACCGCCCGGGTGCTCGCCCTCCTGGAGATCCTGCAGGGCGGCGGCACCCACACCGCCGTCGCGCTGGCCGGGCGGCTCGGGGTCGACGAGCGGACCGTGCGCCGCTACGCCGAGCACCTGCTCGACCTCGACGTGCCGGTCGAGGCGGTGCGGGGGCGCTACGGCGGGTACCGGCTGGGCCCGGGCTTCCGGATGCCGCCGCTCATGCTGACCGACGAGGAGGCGCTGGCCGTGCTGCTCGGCCTGTCGGGCGGGCGGGTGACGGCAGCGTCGGGGGCCGCCGCGGCCAAGGTGCGCCGGGTGCTGCCCAAGGCGCTCGCCGCCCGTCTCGACGCGCTGTTCGCCACGGCCGACTTCGGCGCGCCGGCGCGCTCGCACGAGGAGACGGGACCGCAGGCCTCGGTCATGCTGCGGCTGGCCGAGGCGACGCGGCAGCGCCGGCCCGCGGTGATCGTGTACTCCGACCGCAACGGCCGGCGCAGCGAGCGGACCCTGCATCCGTACGGCATCGTGGCGCACGCCGCGCGCTGGTACGTCACCGGGCCCGACTCGGCCTCGGGCGAACTGCGCACGTTCCGGCTCGACCGCATTGTGGAGGTACACCTCGCGGAGGGCTCTTTTGCCGTTCCTGACGGGTTCCGTCCGGCCGACGTGGTGCGGACCGGCCTGGCCGGGACGCCGTGGCGGCACGAGGTCGTCGTGGCCGTGCGGGGGACCGCCGAGGAGGTGCGCGCGCGGCTGCCCGGCGGGCTGGCGAGCATCGAGCCGGACCCGGGCGAAGGGCCTGACTGGGTGCTGGTGCGGCTGCGCGCGGAGCGGCTCGACTGGCTTCCGGGGCTGCTGGCCGGGCTCGGGCGGCCGTTTCTCGTGCGCGAACCCGCGCAGTTGCGCGATGTGATCCGCGCCTGGGCCGACCGTGTGGCGGGGTGCGCGGGGGCGACGACACCGGAAGAGGCGGCGAACCGGTACGGGCCGTGAGGGCCCGTCGTCACGAAACTTACGGCGGCGGCATACCCGATCGGGCGAATTTTACGAAGTGGTTCCGCGGTGGAGCGGGCGGCACATGCGCGGAAAGGTCGTCATTAGCCGCTAATGCCGACAATCGGACACATTGCCGAACGGAGCGCCGTACGCTTGGGCATACGGCGCTCCGGTTGGCGCTTGAGTCTCTTGCGAGGACCCGTCAGAGAGCGCGAACGTTCTCCGCCTGAGGACCCTTCTGACCCTGGGTCACCTCGTACTCCACCTTCTGACCTTCGGTCAGCTCGCGGTAGCCGCTGCTGGCGATGGCGGAGTAGTGGACGAACACGTCCGCGCCGCCGTCGTCCTGCTGGATGAAGCCGAAGCCCTTTTCAGAGTTGAACCACTTGACAGTACCGCTAGCCACGCTTTTCCTCCTGATAGCGGAAAACCAGAACCTCGCCAATCGCCGGCGAGGTGCTTCCGCTCGATGAACCATACCTGCCGTCGGTCCGCACCCCAGCACCGCAGGCACAAGTCACCGGGCCGGCGGTCTACCGCATCCGGTGCGTAACCAAATGCTCGTATCCGCGCTCATAATCGCACACCGCGACGCGAACAGCTTCCCCGAGGCGTACCGAACTTTCGGCAACGGGGCAGAGCGAGGGTTACGGCCCCCGATCGACGTACATAACCCCGGTGTCGCGAGCGCTCAGCGAGGGCCTTTTGCGCTCCGAACCCGGCGCCAGGTCGTCATCAAACTGTGATCCAAGGGAGTCGCCCGGCGATTGTTACCGACGCGTACGAAATGGGGTGAGCGTGGCCCGGATCAGGTCGGCCACGCCCCAGTCGGGCTCGATCTGGGCCAGCACGGCGAGGTGCTGGCGCAGCTGGATGATCGGCATGCGGTCCCGCCAGCCGGCGTCGAGCGAGGTCAGCTCCGCGTACACGTCGAAGAACCGGCGCGCCTCGGGCGGCGGTACGGCGGACCACAGGTGCGCGAGGTCGACCTCGGCCCACGTGTAGGACACGGCCGGGTCGATCAGGGCGGGCCGCCCGTCCGGGGTGGCCATGACGTTCGGCGCCCACAGGTCCCCGTGGGTCAGGCAGGCCGGCCGGTCGGGCAGCAGCTCGGGCAGCCGGTCGCAGAGTCGTTCCAGCGCGGCCCGGTCCGCGGGCCCGAGGGCGGCGTCGACGCGCGGCTCCCCGAGCCACCGCAGCAGCCGGTGCTGCGCGAAGAACGCGAAGCCGTCCTCGGCCCAGGTGTTGACCTGCCGGCGGCGGCCGAGCCAGTTGTCGCGGGGCCAGCCGAAGCGCTTGTGGGTGGTACCCCGGTGCAAACGGGCCACCGCGTGGGCCAGCTGCTCCCAG
Source organism: Dactylosporangium sp. McL0621 (assembly GCF_049995355.1). Lineage (NCBI taxonomy): Bacteria > Bacillati > Actinomycetota > Actinomycetes > Micromonosporales > Micromonosporaceae > Dactylosporangium > Dactylosporangium sp. McL0621. Next base: position 3,594,916 of record NZ_CP188259.1, on the reverse strand, counting down.
AAGGCCGCGCGGCCCGGCCGTGCGCGCAGGACCGACAGCACGAGCAGTTCCCGGTCGGCGAGGATCACGTCGGGCGTCGCCACACCGCCGAGCTCGCGCAGGGCGGCCAGCCCCTCGGCCTCGGCCGCGAACACGTCGCCGTCCGGCGCCTCGGCGAACGCCTTCACGAACACCGGCGGCGCGTCGCGGCGGGTGGCGATCCCGGCGAGCGCCGCGAGACCACCGCTGACGGGCTCCACGGCGACGACGTCACCCAGCCCGGCCCGGTGCAGCCGGTCGAGCAGCAGCGCCGTCACGACGGACTCCAGCCTGAGCGGCCGTCCCTCCATGGCACCCGCTCATGGTCGCGCATCGTACTGATGGGCCGGGCCGTCGAGTGGATCATGGCGAAACGGTACCGTCTCCGCGTGCGGCCAGTGCGGTCCTGCGCCGCATCAGGGCGGTCCTCGCCCGGCGGGCCGCGCGGAGGTTCACGGCCGCCAGGACGCCCAGTGCCACGACGACGGCCAGCAGCGTCGGCTCGAGCTTGTGCCGCACGATGGTGATGACCAACGCGCCCGTCGTGAAGGCGAGCCACGCGCCGGCCCCGAGCCAGGCGGCGACCACGCGGTCGCGGGCGAACAGGGGTACGCGCCGGGTGACGGCCCAGGCGCCGAACCCCGCCCAGCCCAGACCGATCGTCATCAGGGCCGCGAACGCCACCTGCGTGCGGGGCGGCAGGCCCGGCTCCGTCGCCCACAGCAGGCCGATCAGGGCGCTGCCGGTCAGGCCGGCCAGGGCCACGACCAGGTAGGCGACCCGCCGGCGCAGCGACAACGGCGCGTCCAGCCGCGCCAGGACCTCTTCCGGCGTCATGCCTCGTACCCCTTCCGCTCCAGCTCCACGCGCAACAACCCGCGGGCCCGGTTGAGCCGCGACTTGACCGTTCCGACGGGGACGGCGCAGATCTGGGCGCACGTCTCCAGCGGCAGGTCCTCCAGGTAGAACAGCAGGAGCACCTCGCGCTCCCGGGCCGGCAGCGCGGCCAGGGCGCCGGCCAGGGTCTCCCGGTCGACCACGCCCTCGGTCGCGTCGTGGCCCGCAACGTCGTCGATCGGTTCGGTGTCCGGGCGCGCGTACGCGACCCGCAGCCGGTTCATCACCGCCCGGCGCGCGACCGTGAACAGCCACGGCGTGAACCGGTCCGGCTGCCGCAGGCGCGGCAGCCCCTTCACCACGGCCAGCCAGATCTCCTGCACCACGTCGTCGTCGGTACCGCCGAGCATCCGCCCCACGTACCGCTCGACCGCCGGGTGCCAGGCCCGTACCAGCTCGGTGAAGGCCTCCCGCTCACCCAGCTGACAGCGGACCACCAGCAACTCGTCGCTCATCGGCCCTCCTTCGCCGGTTCAGTCGGCGCGGAGGGCCGGAAGGTTCACGGTGCTGAGGGAAAATCGGCGCGGCCCGGTTGGGTGCTAGGCGAAATCGGCGTGGACGCGGCGCTCGACCGCGTCGACGGTCATGGTGCCGCCGTGCGGCAGGATCCACTGCGGGCGCGTATGGCCGAACGGGATGCCGACACAGACAACCGCCTCCGGGTTGTACCGCGTCACCTCCGACACGACCGCGTCCCGCTGCTCCGCGCGCAGGCGGGAGCGCTCCTCCGGCTCCGGCCGGCGGGTGAAGTCCGAGACCGGCGGACGCGCCAGCAGTACCGCATCCACCGCCGCCAGCAGGCCCCGCTCCCCCAGCGCGCGGACGATCCAGGCGACGTTGCGCGCCGGGAGCAGCTCCTCCGACGTCTCCAAGAGCATCACGCCGCCGGCGAGGGCGTCCGGGGCGGGCGAGGACCGGCCCGCGGTGAGCACCCACTCGAGCACCTCGATGCAGCCGCCCCAGGTGCGGCCGGTCACCGTGCGGGCCGGGCCGTGCCAGCTCCACGGCTCGGTCGGCGCGCGGTCGCCGTACGAGGACAGCGCCCGCGGATCGTCCCAGCCGACGCCCACGTCCTCGGACTCGCCCGGGTCGGTCACCTCCAGGCGCTCGCCGGTGAGCAGGGCCGCCCGCAGCGAGCGGGCGTGCACCTCGTCGACGGCCGGGCCCGGGCCGAGGTGTACCTGGGTGGAGCCGCCGTAGAAGCTGGCGATGCCGTTGGCCCACAGCCACTGGTGCAGGTTGGTGTTGTCGCTGGTGCCCAGGAACGGCTTCGGGTCGGCGCGGGCGAGCGCGGGGTCGAGGTGCGGTACCACCGTGATCTGGTCCTCGCCGCCGATCACCGCCAGGATCGCGCGGATGTCCGGGTCGGCGAAGGCCGCGTTGATGTCCGCCGCCCGGGCCTCGGCCGAGGCGCCCACCCGGCGGGTCGTCGGGTACTCCACCGGGACGAGGCCGGTGACCTCGGCCAGGCGGCGCATCGCCTGCTCGTGGACCGCCGGGAACAGGCCGGGCGCGGCGAACGACGGCGACAGCACGGCGACGCGGTCACCGGGTCGCGCTTTCGGGGGATGCATCAGGCCGGGCACGTTGCCAGCCTCGGCATCCCGGCGGAGTTCGTCAAACGAGATCTGTGCGACCCGTCAGAAGTTGGACAGTACGTCGTTGAAGACGTTGCGGATGTCGAGGGCGTTCTTGGCGTCGTAGCTGCCGCCCCGGGCCGCGCCCGCGATGCGGTCCAGCGATGCCGCGTCGGCCTCGGAGCCGTACGCGATCGTGAAGACCCGCACCGGCTTCTCCAGGCTGCCGCGGCCGAGCTCGGTGACGAGCCGGCCGAGGTCGTCGTCGGCCGGGTACTGGTTCTCGCCGTCGCTGAGCACCACGACCGCGTAGATGCGCCGGTCGGTCTGGGCGTCGCGCATGTGCGCGACGGCCGCGCGGATCGTGGCGTACAGCGCGGTCTCGCCGTGCGGGCGCAGCACGTCCACGGACTGCTTGTACCGCGCCGCCGACGGCCCCGCCGGGCTCAGCGGCATCAGCTCGCGCCACGGGTCCGCGCCGCTGCGCTCGGGGCCGCTGAACGCCCACAGGCCGATCGAGTCGGTCGCGGCGAGGCTGTCGACGGCGGGCCCGGCGGCCTCCTTGGCCAGCTGCAGCCGCGTCTTGCCGGAGTCGCCGACCTCCTGGGACATGGAGCCGGACTCGTCGACGACGATGAGCACACCGGCCGGCTTGCGGACCTGGCCCCACAGCGCCAGCAGCGCCTCGACGGTCTTCGCGTCGGGCGGCGGGACCGTGGTGAACGCCGGCTGCGTCTGCAGGTTGGCGTCGGCGAAGCTCGCGTGGTCCTCGACGTCGCGGAAGCCCTCGGCGAGGAACAGGGCGGCCTGGGCGGGCTCGTGCACGTACCGCAGAAAACTCTCGGCGGCGGCGGACTGCTCGGGACTGACCCAGGGCTCGCGCAGGATCGCGTAGGGGTCGTCGGACGCGATCGTCCCGTCGGCCGGGTAGATGGCGACCAGCGGGGTCTTCGGCGGGGCCTGCTGCCCGCCGTCGAGGAGGTTGCCGCGGTTGTACTGGTAGATGACCTGCTCCTCCAGCGCGATCGCGCTCACGTACTCCAGCCCGCGCCCCTCCTGATCGGCCTGGTACAGGTTCTTCGTGAACGTCGACGAGCTGCTGCCGTAGTGCACGGCGGCGAGTTCGAGGCTGTGCAGCCGCCCGGCGTCGCGCCCGAGCGCGGTGGCCGTGGAGGCGAAGGAGAGCAGGCCGGTCGTCGAGGTGTTCGGGTTGGTCTTGCCGAGCGTGAACGGCCCCCACTCAGGGTGGCCGTAGGCGCCCCAGCCGCGCGGGTCGGCGGCGAGCGCGGCGAGGTCCGACCAGCCGATCTTCGCCTTGGGCCAGCCGATCGCCTCGGCCATGGGCTTCGGCATGCCGATGACGACCGGCGTGTGCGTCACCGACGGCAGCTCGCCGTCGGCCAGCACCGCGGGCCGGGCCGCGCGGAGGCGCTCGATCCACACACTGGACGAGGGCGACCACACGTCGGGACGGGCCTTCTTGTCCAGGGTCGTCCCGGCGGCGAGCGCGTCGGCCATCATGCGCGAGCTGGCGATGCTGACGTGCACGTCGACGCAGCCGCCCGCGGGGTGGTACCGGCGCGCCAGCTCGGTGAGCACCGGCGCCTTCTCGTCGGAGCTGACCAGGTTCAGCGACAGGCAGTGCTGGCGCCAGGCGGTGAAGTACACGAGCCCGGCCCCGGCCAGGACGAGCACCGCGAGGACGGCGGGCCACCGGCGCTTCTTCCGGGGCACGATGCCGCGTCGCCCGTTGGCCGGCGGCCTGGGAGGCGAGGTCGCGGAGACCGGCGGGGGCGGCGCGGGTGCGGCGGCCGGCGGGGGCGGCGCGGGTGCGGCGGCCGGCGGGGGCGGCGCGGGTGTGGGGGGCGGCGCCGGTGTGGAGTCGGCCAGGAGCGTCGCGCCCTCGGCGACGATCAGCTCCGGGCGCTCGGTCGCGGCCGGCGAGGCGCCCAGCCGGCGGTGCAGCGTCGTGGCGACCAGCGGCATCCGGGTGCCGCCGCCGACGAGCAGGACCGCGTCGAGGTCCGCGGCGGCGACCGCGGCCTCCCGCAGCACCGCGCGGGTCTGGTGGATCGTGCGGTCGAGGATGGGCGCGGCCAGCTGGTCGAGCTGCTCCCGGCCGAACGGCGCGTCGTCGGCGAAGAGCGGGATGTGGATCGCGGTGGCGGCCGCCCGGGCGAGGCTCTCCTTGGCCGCGCGCACGTCGTCCCACAGCTGCCGGGCCGCGCGTCTGTCCTCATCGGACTCGGGGTGGGTGAGCCGCCGCCACCGGCCGGGGTCGCGGCCGGCGTAGACGGCGCCGAGGTACGCCACGATCGCCGTGTCGATCTCCAGCCCGCCGGCGTCGTCGAGGCCGGCCTCGGCCAGCACCTCGAAGCCGGCGCCGGTGCGCTTGACGACGGACACGTCGAACGTGCCGGCGCCGAGGTCGTAGATGAGCGCGGTGCCGCCGGCGCGCAGCGCGCCGTGGGCGTGGGCGGCGGCGACCGGCTCGGCGACGAGCCCGGCCCGGTGCACGCCGGCGTCGCGGGCCGCGTCGAGCAGCACCTGGCGCCGGCGCGGCCCCCAGCCCGCCGGGCACGCGATCGTGACGCTCGCGGGCGCCTCGCCGGCGACGCGCACGGCCTCGTCGTACACCCGGCGCAGCACCGCCCCGATGAGCTCGGTGACCGGCACCTCCCGGTCGCCGAGCACCACGGTGCCGTGGTCGATGCAGCGCTTCGGGTGCGGCTCGAAGGCGCTGGGGTCGGTGCGGGCGGCCCGGATCGCGTCCCGCCCGACGAGCAGCGTGCCGTCCGGGGCGCGGCACACGGCCGAGGGCAGCAGCTCGGAGCCGTCGAGGAGGAGCGTTTTGGTCGTACCGTCGGCAAGGCGCAGGACCGCCGCGGTGTTCGATGTACCGAAGTCGATTCCCAACCGAATCCCGGTCACGCCGGACACAGTAGGCTCGGCGCGCAAGCACAGGCCCGCTCCACCACGATGTTCACCGACCGGTCACCCGTCTGTCAGGCTGGTCCGGTGCACATCGTCGCGCTCGGCAGCTCCTTCGCCGCCGGCCCGGGCATCGAGCCGGTCCTCGACCGCCGCACGGGTCGTTCGGGCCGCAACTACGCCCGGCTCCTCGCCGAGCGCCTCGACGCCCGGCTGACCGACCTGTCCGTCTCGGGCGCCACCACCGACACCCTGCTCGTCGACCAGGTACCGCCCGACGCCGACCTGGTGACGATCACCGCCGGCGGCAACGACCTCGGCTACGTCGGCGGCCTGATCCGCACCGCGATCAGCGGCCGCCTCCGCGCCCACCGGCTGACCCGCCCCCTGGGCCGGCGCCTGGCCCGGGCCGCGGTACCGCCGGTGGGCCCCGCCGACGCCGAGCGGGTGGCCAAGGGCCTGGCCCGCGTGGCCGCCGCGGCGCGGGAGCGGGCCCCCGGATGCCGGGTGGTGTTCGTGGACTACCTCGCGCTGCTGGGCCCCGCCACCGTGTGGACGCCGGCGACCCCGTTCGATCCCGAACAGATCGCGGCGTTCCGGGGCATCGCGGACCAGCTCGCCGCGGCGTTCGCCGGAGCGGCCGGGCGCACGGGCGCCGAGCTGCTCCGGGCGTCGCGCCTCAGCGAAGGGCACGCGCTCGGCTCGCCCGAGCCGTGGGTGACCGGCTTCCGGCCCACGATGCGCCCGGCGCCGTTCCACCCGAACGCGGCGGGCATGCGGGCCGTCGCCGACGCGCTCGCCGGGATGCTCCGATGCCCGCCCGCCACCCGCCGCGTCCGGGTCCACCCCCCTAGCTGACCTGCACCGCCGCGTCGTCGATGACGAACGACGTCTGCAGCGAGGAGTCCTCGGTGCCGGTGAACTTCAGCGCGACCGTCTGCCCGGCGAACGCCGACAGGCTGTAGCTCTTCTGGACGTACCCGGAGGCCTTGTTCACGTTCGACAGGGTCGCCAGGGTCGTCGAGCCCGCGGTGACGGCCAGCTTGTCGTACGCCGTCGTCGTCGTGGTCTCCGCGGTGTCGATGTGCACCCAGAACGTCAGCGTCGCCGAGCAGCCGGCCGGGATGGTCACCGACTGCGACAGGCTCTCGGTGTGCGTGGAGCCGTAGCCCAGCAGCCAGGCGCTGTAGGTGCCGCCGTGCGCCGCCTCACCCTGCGAGGACCACTGGCCGATCGCGCCCGTGGTGCCGGCCCAGCCGGTGGTACCGGACTCGAAGCCCGGGTTCGTCAGCACCTGCGCCGCCGTGCAGCCGGTCGGCGGCGGCGTGGTGGTGCCGCCCACCGACGTGGCCCAGATCGTCGAGGCGACGCCGTCGGCGGCCCGGTTGAGCACCGTCGCGCTGATGTTGCTCGCGGTGTCGCAGGCCTGGTGGTAGCAGGAGTCGTACGCGCTGTTCGCGGTGCCGCCCCACTTCGACGCCTGCGCCGAGGTCTTCTTCGCGCTGGCGCCCGCCGCGTAGCCGGAGGTCGCGATGCCCACGCGCTCGAACGAGTAGTCGTCGGAGCGGCCCGCGCCCTCGGTGTTCTCCTCCGGCTGCAGGCCCAGCGTGTCCCAGTACGCCTTCATCGGCGCGGCCGCCGCCGACGTGATGTGGTTGATGAAGTAGCCGCCGTTGGGCGAGCCCACCATGTCGAAGTTGTAGTAGGCCTTGATCTGCGTGCGCTGCGTGCTCGTGAGCGCGTTGGCGTAGAAGGCCGAGCCCTGCAGCCCCTGCTCCTCCCCGGCCCACCAGGCGAACCGGACGTGCCGGCTCATCGTGGGGTTCTGCTGGGCCAGCACGAGCGCGTTCTCCAGCAGCGTCGCCGAGCCGGAGCCGTTGTCGTTGATCCCCGGCCCGGCGGCCACGCTGTCCAGGTGCGCGCCGAACATGGTGACCTGGTCGGACGGCCCGCCCGGCCAGTCGGCGACGAGGTTGTTCGCCCGGTACGTGCAGCTGGTGCAGGTCTGCTCGGCCACGGTGTACCCGGCGGCCTGCAGCTTGCCCTTGATGTAGGCGACCGAGGCGGTGTACCCGGCCGTGCCGCTGCGCCGGGTGCCGCCGTTCGCGGTGGCGATCGAGTTGAGCTGGGTCAGGTGGGCCTGCACGTTGGCGACGGCGATGTCCGGCGCCGCGGCGAGCGCGGGGGTGAGGGTCACGGGCGCGGCAGCGGCCGGGATCGCCAGGCCGGCGCCGGCGAGCAGGAGTGCGGCGGACACGGTCAGTGTCAGCGCCGCGGAGCGGGATCGCATGGGTGAGCTCCTCGATCGGAGGAAGAAGGTGGCGAGAGATTCGCATATATCGATACCAGCGATCAAGTGGCCGGCCCATACCACCCGGCCCATACCGCGCCCGCGTCTCGCCCGGTCCAGGTGGCGCCCGGCGGCCGCGCCGGCGGCAGGGTTGCCGGTGAGAACTGACGAGAGGGGCGGCCCGATGTTGCCGGACACGTCCGCGGTCGCGGCCGCGCTGGCGGTGGCCGAGCGCCACTGCTCGCCCGCGCTGCTCAACCACTCGGTGCGCACCTACGCGTGGGCGGCGGCGTACGCCACGGCGCACGGCATCGACCGCGACGACGAACTGCTCGGGGTGGCGGCACTGCTGCACGACATCGCGCTCACACCGTCCTTCGACAGCCACACCGTGCCGTTCGAGGAGGCGGGCGGCGACCTCGCCCGGGTGTTCGGCCGCGCGGCCGGATGGCCCGCGGCCCGGGCCGACCGGGTCGCCGAGGTCATCGTCCGGCACATGCGCGACGACGTCGCCGCGGACGCCGACCCGGAGTCGCACCTGCTGCAGGTCGCGTCGAGCTTCGAGGTGGTCGGCCGCCGGCGGGAGGAGTTCCCGGCCGGCCTGCGGGCGGCGACGCTGGACCGCCTCCCCCGGCTCGGCTTCCGCGACGAGTTCCTGGCCCGCTTCGAGGACCAGGCCCGGCGCAAGCCGGAGAGCGCCGCGGCCGGGTCGGTGCGCCGCAACCTGGCCGAGCGGATCACCGGTAACCCCCTGGACGAGGGATGAGTACGCGGTAAAGGCGGTCCCGCGATCCGTTTTGTACCATCGGGCGGTGGCGCACAACGATCAGTCAGCTGCGCGGCCGGCCGTACGCGACGCCGCCGGCGGGCGAGGCGCCGCCGGCGGGCGAGGCGCCACCGGCGGGCGAGGCGCCACCGGCGGGCGAGGCGCCGCCAGCGGGCGAGGCGCCACCGGCGGGCGAGGCGCCACCGGCGGGCGAGGCGCCGCCAGCGGGCGAGGCGCCGCCGACGAGCGCGACACCGCCGACGAGCGCGACACCGCCAGCGGGCGAGGCGCCGCCGGCGATCGCGACGCGCGCGCCGACGAGCGCGAGATCCAGCTGGAGCAGCGCGGCACGGTGGCGCTGTTCCAGCAGCAGGGCGCGAGCGTGCGCCGGGACGCCATGGATGTGCGCGAACGCCACTTGGACGATCGGGGACGGCGCGCCGACGAGCGCGACCGGGCCGCCGACGAGCGCGACGCCGTCGCGGACCAGCGGGAGATCGACGGCGAGCTCGACCGGAGCTGGGGCGAGCCGAGGAACTGACCCGGGCGGAGCCGGCCGGAGGGCTACCCCGGCGGCGCCCTTCCGGAGGGCCACTCCGGCCGGCGCTCTTCCGGACGGCTACCCCGAGCGGCGCCCTTCTGGAGGGCCGAGCCGGGCGGCGCCCATCCGGGGGCCGAGCCGGGCGGCGCGCTTCTTGGAGGGCCCGCCCGGCCGAAGGGCTACCCCGGGGGCGGCGCCCGACTGAAGGGCTACGACGCGGAACGGGGGTCGCCCGGCGGGCTGACCCGGGCGGTGCCGGCTGGCGGGCTACGACGCGGACGGGGCCGCGCCCGCCGGGACGATCCAGCTCGCGACCGCGCCGTGCGGGGAGTAGTCGACCGTGGTGGGCCGCTGCCCGGTGGGGGCGGAGAACGTGATCCAGCCGCGCACGCAGGTGCCGTTCGCCAGCGGCCGGGAGGTGAACGGGTACTCCGGCCGGGGGAACGCGTCGTTGTTCGTCTCCGCCGCGACCGCGATCGAGTTGTCGGCGTAGTGCAGGCCCCACGTCTTCCAGTCGACGGTGACGTTCTGCTTCGCCGAGTCCAGCGTGCACACCTGCACGTCGGCCGATGCCCAGGAGTACCCGGGCGGCCCCGCGGTCGGGCCGCCGGTCACGCTGGGCTGCCGGAATTCGTACACCGTGGCGTTGACGGTGTCGAGCAGCCGCGCCGACTGCCCCATGGCGATCGGCGGACCGGCGGTGGGCCGCGCGGGTGGGGTCTTCGCCGGTGCGGTGCTGCGGTGCGCCGACGGCCGCGGGTGCTTGTTGTCGGAGCCACCGCAGCCGGCGAGCGCCAGCACGGCCGGGACCAGCAGGAAGGATACGGCCAGGACGCGTCGATTCACCGTTCGAGCGTAGTCGGTGCGTGCCAGTTCGGCCCGGCAGCGCCAAGGCCCGGCCGACCGACGGCCCGCCCGCCACATTGTCCACAATGGACTCCACGCCGATGTTCGCACCGGCAACGACACGCCAGACCGCGCGCACCCCCGCACACCAAGCGCAACGACACACCGGTCCGCGCACACCACCACGCCGGTCCGCGCGCAACGGCGCGCCGGCCCGCGCACAACGCAACGCCAGGCCGTGCCCCGACAGCGCGCCGCGTGCAACGCCATGCCGGGCCGCGCTCACCACCACGCCGGGTCGCGCGCAACAGCGCGCCGCGCGCAACGACACGCCGGGCCGCGCTCACCACCACGCCACGCGCAACGACACGCCGGGCCACGCACAACGCAACGCCAGGCCGTGCCCCGACAGCGCGCCGCGCGCAACGACACGCCGGCCCGCGCGCAAAAGGCCACGCCACGCGCGACGACACGCCGGGCCGCGCGACCCGGCACGCCACGCGCAGCGACACGCCAGGCCGCGCGCGCAAAAAAGCTCCACGACCGGGTGAATGGGCATTCGGCCAGTTCTCAGGATCGGTCCGGGAGGATGGGCCGGGGCCGCTGACCCGTGCGGCGAAAGGACGACGTGCATGGATCGGCGGACACTGCTCCTGGCGGCCGGCGCCGTCACCCTCGGCGGCTGCGGCGGCCAATCCCAGGCCCCGGCCGCACAGAGCCCCGACGCCGCAAGGAACCCCGGCACCGCGAACAGCCCCGGAGCCGCGAAGAGCCCCGACGCCACCGGAAGCCCGAGCGCCGCAGGCGGCCCGCCCCCGAAGGCGCTGCCCCCCGAGGTCGACAGCGGCCCCCGCGACGTGCCGGCCGTCGCGCTCACGTTCCACGGCCAGGGCGAGCCCGGCGTGGTCGGCGGCCTGCTCGACGCCCTCGCCGCCGAGCGGGTCAAGGCGACCGTCCTCGCCGTCGGCGTGTGGGTCCGCGGCCAGCCGGAGCTGGCCCGCCGGGTCCTCGCCGACGGCCACGAGCTGGGCAACCACACGCTCAACCACGATGACATCAAGGGGATGAGCGACGATGCCGCGTACGCCGAGATCGCCGGCTGCGCCGCGGCCCTGCGCGAGGTGAGCGGGTCGATCGGGCGCTGGTTCCGGCCCTCGCAGACTCAGCGCAGCACCCCGCGGATCCGGGCGCAGGCCCAGCGCGCCGGGTACGCCACCTGTCTGTCATACGACATTGACTCACTGGACTACACGGACCCCGGCGCGGACGCGATCGTGCGCCATACGCTGCAGGGCGTGCGCAACGGTTCGATCGTCAGTCTGCATTTCGGGCACGCGGGCACCGTCACCGCGCTGCCGAAGCTGCTCGCCGGCCTGCGTGACCGCGGCCTGCGCCCGGTCACGGCCTCGGAGCTGTTCGCGTGACCGCCCGGCTGCTGACCGGGCGGATCGTCGCGGTCCTCGTGCTGCTCGGGGCGCTGGTCGCAGCCTGCTCCTCGGCCAAGGCCCAGAGCGAGCATCCGGCCGGGCCGGGCGACGACAACGCCCCGGCGAACCAGGCCGGGGCGGCGAGCGGGAGTGCCGGCTCGGGGCCGAGCGGGAGTGCCGGCCCGGGGCCGAGCGGCAGCGCCGGCACGAGGCCCGGCCCGGGCCTGCCGGGGATGCCGCCGCTGCTCGACCCGCACGACGTGTACGCCGCGGACCGGCCCGGCGCGCTCGCCGAGCAGGTCCGCAACGACCCGGCGCGCATCTACGTGCCCAACCTCGGCAGCGACACCGTGTCGGTCATCGACCCGGCGACGTTCAAGGTCATCCAGACCGTCAAGGTCGGCGGCGGGCCGCAGCACGTGGTACCGGCGTGGGACCTGCGCACGCTGTGGGTGAACGACAACACCGGCAACGCGCTGGTGCCGATCGACCCGGCGACGGGCACGTTCGGCAAGCCGGTGCCGGTCGACGACCCGTACAACCTGTACTTCACGCCCGACGGCAAGTACGCGATGGTCATGTCCGAGGCCCGGCACAAGATCGTGTTCCGGGACCCGCACACGATGGCGATCGTGCGCGAGCTCACCGTGAACTGCTCCGGGGTCAACCACGCCGACTTCTCCCCCGACGGGCGCTACTTCATCGCCACGTGCGAGTTCTCCGGCGACCTCATCAAGGTCGACGTCGCCCGCCAGGAGGTCATCGGCCAGCTGCACCTGACCGGGGACCACGCCATGCCGCAGGACGTCAAGATCGCGCCGGACGGGAACACCTGGTACGTCGCCGACATGCACACGTCCGGGGTGTGGATCGTCGACGGCGACCGGTTCACGGTGCGCTCGTTCCTGGCCACCGGCGCGGGCGCGCACGGGCTGTACGTCAGCCGGGACTCGAAGTACCTCTACATCGCCAACCGCGGCGAGGGCTCGGTGTCGCTGCTGGACTTCGCCACCGGCAAGCTCGCGGCGAAGTGGCACATCCCCGGCGGCGGCAGCCCCGACATGGGCGGCGTGTCGGCCGACGGCACGGTGCTGTGGCTCTCGGGGCGGTACAACGGCGAGGTGTACGCGCTGTCGACCGCGGACGGGCACCTGCTGGCCCGGATCAAGGTCGGCACCCAGCCGCACGGCCTGTGCATCTGGCCGCAGCCGGGCCGCTACTCGCTGGGCCACACGGGCATCCTGCGCTGATCACGGCCCGCCGCCGCCCAGCTCCTCCTCGGAGTCGAACACCTCACGCAGGTACGCATCGAGGCTGTCCACGGTCGCGGCGCGCTCCACGACGCTGCGGGTCGCGGAGTCGGCCGAGGTCGCCTCGTGCTCGATCGCGTTCGCCGCGTCGAGGACCGACCCGGCCTGGTCCAGGACGTTGCGCAGCTCGGTGCGCACGGCGCCCGCGGTCTGGTCGATGATGTCGCCGGCCCGGCGCCGGGTGTTCTGCTCGGCGAGGCGCTGGCGCATCGTCGCGCGCACCAGCTGGTCCTCCCGCGCCGCGCGGCCCTCCTCCAGGCGGGCCTCCTGCTCCTGCATCGCCTCGAACATCAGGTCCAGCTGCCGGCCGAGGTCGCCGATCTCGCTCGCGTCGCGGTTGGGGCCGATCCGGCGGCCGCGGTCACCGGAGGCGAGCAGGTCGCTGATCCGCCGCGCCGAGGCCAGCACGCTGCGGGTGAGCAGCAGCGCGGCCGCGACGGCCAGCACCAGGCCGAGCAGGATGATCGCGGTGACGATGGCCCGGACCTGCTGGTACTGCCGGTTCGAGCGGTCGACCCGGTCCCGGGCCGCGGCCACCTCGGTCGTGAACAGCTGGTCCAGCGGGTCGGCCATCGCCTCGTCGGCGGCGGCGAGCGGCCCGTTGGCGGCGGCGTGGGCCTCGACCAGGCGACCCGGGTCGGCCGCGGCGAAGACCTGCTGGTCCCGCACCGTACGCCAGGCGTGCAGCAGCGTCGTGAAGTCGTTCATCCGCTGGTCGCGCTCGTCGCCGGCGCCCGGGTGGGTGTCCAGGTAGGCGGCGATGTCCTCGTCGGCCTCCTGATCGGTCGCGGCGATCTCGGTGCGCTGCTCCGCGCGGCCGGCCGCGTCGGCCGCCAGGTACTCCCACACCTCGACCCGGGTGTCGCCCTCCATGTCCCGGAGGTCACCGAGCGCGGCCAGCGGCCGCACCGACTGCGAGTCGAGTTCGACCACGCTCGCGTGGGTCTGCCCCAGCCCGACGAGCGCGACGGCGCTGCCGACGACGGCCGGCACGGCGCAGACCGCGACCACCAGGTACACCCGGGCGCGCAGCGAGCGGCCCTTGCCCTGCTTCGGTTGCTCCATGTCGCGATACCCCTCCACCAGAGGCATCGGCACCCGGCGGCCCCGGTTTACCTTCTGCTACTGTGCCCATCATGGCTATAGCCGAGTTGGACAGTGCCCGCCCGGCCTGGGCCCGGCCCGCCGTCGCGGCGATCGGCGGTGCGACGGCGGTGGCGGCGCTGCTCGCGGCCGCCCGCCTGCCGGTGCCCGATCCGGTGGTCCGGGCGGAGTCCGCGGCGGTCGCCGGCTCCGCGTTCGCGCTCATCGCGGTGGCGTGGTGGCTGACCGGCCGGCCCGGCGTCCCCGACCGGCGTATCGTGCTGCGCCTCGGCCTGGGCTCCGGGCTGCTCCTCGGCGGCCTGTGGATCGCCGAGATCGGCTTCAACAACCTGACGCCGCACACGGTGTCGACGGCCGCCGCGCGCGGCGTGCTGGACAACGCCACCTGGGCCGTCGTCGGGGTCGTCACGATCGCGGCCGCCGCGGCGGTCACGGCGCGCACCCGCCGCTGGCGCTCCGGGCTGCGGGCGGGCGTGTGGTCGGGCGCCGGCAGCGGGCTGGGCGCCGCGCTCGGGGGCGCCGTGCTGCTGGCGCTGTTCCGCCCGTCGGTCGAGCACGACCCCCTGATGCAGGACGAGTGGCGGCGGCTCGGCGGGGGCGTCGGCCTGCCCGCGTACGTCACCCGGGAGACCATGGCCGGCGTGGGCGGGCACCTGTGGGTGCTCGGCGTCGTCCAGGGCGCCCTGCTCGGCCTGGTCGCGGCGGCCGTGACGATCGCGGCGGTCCGGGCCCGCGCCGCCGCCCGACCGGCGACGGCGGCCGGCGATGGCGCGTAGGCCACCCCAGCCGGCGGCGCTCGGCGAGGCCGCGCTGCACGTGCTGCTCGCGCTGGCCGACGGGCCCCGCCACGGGTACGCGATCATGCAGACGGTCGCCGCGGAGTCCGGCGGCGGCGTGCGGCTCGGCCCCACCACGCTGTACCGCACGCTGCGTACCCTGCACGAGGCCGGCCTCGTGGCCGAGGTCCCGCACGACGACCCGGGCGACGACGCGCGGCGGCGCTACTACGACATCACCGACGACGGCCGCGCCGCCGCCCGCGAGCAGCTGCGCCGCCTGCAACGGCTGATCGACACCGCGCGGGCCAAGCCGCGGCTGCACCCGGACCCGGCATGAGCGTCCCGCGGCAACGGCGCGCGTCCGTGGCCGTGTACGGCGCGATCCTGCGCCTGTACCCGCCCGCGTTCCGCGACCGCTGGGCCGGGGAGACCGTCCTGCTCTTCGCCGAGCTGGCCCGGCGCCGGCCGCCCGGACCGGCGGGCACCGCCGCGCTGTGGCTGCGGCACCTGCCCGACCTGGCCGGGGGGCTCTTCGCGGAGTGGTACCGGGAGCTGCGCCGCCGGCCCGCGGTCCGGCACCCGGCCCTGACGCACGGCGCGCCGGCCGGTGCCCTGCTCAGCATCGTCACGGTCGCCGGCAACCTCGGCCACCTCTGGGCCACCCCGGCCGCACGGGTCGCGTCCTGGCTGATCAGCGGGGCGGCGATGGGCGTGCTGGCGCTGACCGGGCCGGCCACGCTCGCCGCGGCCGGCACGGTCGGGCGGGCGCTGCGCCACGGCCTGCTCGGCGGCGTGATCGCGTTCACGGCCGCGAACCTCACCGCCACCGCCGTGGTCCTCATCGGCCTCGACCGGCTCGGCCGCGACTCCGTCCAGCTCGCCGCGTTCGCCGCCAGCCACGAGACGGACTTCCGGGTGTACCAGATCCACGAACTGCTCGGCGGCTGGTTCTACGGCACCGTCGCCGGCGCGGGCCTGGGCGCGGCGCTGTCCGGCCTCGCCGCCGCCGGGATCCGCCTCGGGCGCCGCCTGCGCTGACGGCGGAGGACCGGGCGCGCGTACGGCCGCAGAGGCGCCGGCGGTTGCGGTCTGTGGAAGATGCCACGTCGCGAATCCGGGCCCGGCCGAGCCGGCGAATCCGCTGATGACCCGCGCATCCACGCGGGTCGACACCAGCCGGAAGGGGCGTTTCGCCAATGCTTGCTCGTCTGTCCATGCGCCGGTCCGCGGCCGCGCTGGCCGCGCTGGCCGCCACCGGTGCCGTCGTCCTCGGCGCGCCGCCCGCGCACGCCGCCGGCACCTCCCAGGTGTCGGTCGTGCACGGGATTCCCGGGCAGCCGGTCGACGTGTACGTCAACGGAAAGAAGACCCTCAGCGACTTCAAGCCCTCCACCGTGGCCGGCCCGCTGCAGCTGCCGGCCGGCAAGTACGACATCGTGATCGTCAAGCCCGGCGACCCGGTCACCAGCCCGATCCTCAAGGTCGACCAGGCGGCCGTGCCGGGCGACGCGAACATCAGCCTGGTGGCGCACCTGAGCGCCGACGGCAAGCCGGCGGTGACCCCGTTCGTCAACGACGTGTCGAAGCTCGCGCCGGGTCAGGCGCGGCTCGTGGTGCGGCACACCGCGGCCGCACCGGCGGTGGACGTGCGCGCGGGCGGGCAGCCGGTGTTCAAGAACCTCACCAACCCCGGCGAGGCCAAGGCCGACCTGCCGGCCGGGCCGGTCAGCGCCGACGTGGTCCTGGCCGGCACCACCACCGTCGCCATCCCGGCCGCGAACCTGAACCTGGCCGAGGGCACCTCGACGATCGTGTACGCCGTCGGCTCGGCCGAGGGCAAGACCCTCGGCGTGGTCGCGCAGACCATCACCGGCCTGCACGGCACCCCCGGCGGCGTGCCGTCGGGCAGCGGCGGCGGCGCCGACCACGGCCCGGCCGGCTGGGTGTACGGGGCGGGGCTCGCCGGCCTGCTCGTGGCGGCGGCCGGTGCACTGGCCCTCCGCCGCGGCCGCCGGGCCGCCCCGGTCCAGGGCTGATGCCCGCTCACAAAGAGGCCGACGGGCCAGGGCCGACGCCCGCTCACAAACAGCCCGACGGGCCACGGCCCACGCCCGATCGCAAACAGCCCGACGGGCCAGGGCCGACGCCCGATCGCAAACAGCCCGACGGGCCAGGGCCGACGCCCGATCGCAAACAGCCCGACGGGCCAGGGCCGACGCCCGCTCACAAACAGGCCGACGGGCCACGGCCCACGCCCGCTCCCGAAAAGCCCGGAGGGTCCCCGCGCATGCGCGCGGGGGCCCGCCCCGGGCCGGCGGCCGCCGCCACGGCCCTGGTCGTCGGGGTCGCGGCGCTCGTGGCCGCCGTGGCGACCGCGTGCACCCAGCGGCCCCCGGGCCCGGCCGGCGCCTCGGCCGCCGCCGCCCTGGCCGCGTCGACACCCGCGTCCGCCCCCGCCGCCCCCGGTCCGCCGGCCGCGACGGTGGTCGCGCCGGCCGGGTTGCGCATCGACGCCCTGGGGCTCTCCGCTCGGGTGGACCCGGTCGGCGTCGACGCCGCCGGCGACGTCGCCGTGCCGCCGAGCGTCGACGTGGTCGGCTGGTACCGGTACGGGCCGGGCCTGGAGGCGACCGCCGGGTCGATCGTGATCGCCGGGCACGTGGACACGGCCGAGCAGGGCGGCGGGGCGTTCTTCCGGCTGCGTGAGCTCGGCCCCGGCGACGCGGTCACCGTCACCGGCGACGACGGCCGGGCCTACCGGTTCGCGGTCGTGGCGCGGGAGGTGTACCCGAAGACGCAGATCCCGCTCGAACGGTACTTCGCCCGCGACGGCGCGCCCCGGCTCACCCTCATCACGTGCGGGGGCCCGTTCGACTCACGCACCCGGCACTACCGCGACAACGTCGTCGTCACCGCCGTGCCGTCCTTCATGCCTGCTGCAGCGCCGTGAGCAGCTCGGCGGTGGTGAACGGCTTCTCCAGCAGCCGGACGTCGGCGGGCAGCGTGCCGTGCGTGGTAAGGACGGGCCGGGCGTAGCCGGACATGTACAGCACGGCGATCCCCGGCCGGCGACCGGTCATCTCGTCGGCCAGTTCCTTGCCGAGCATGCCGGGCATGATCACGTCGGTGAGGAGGATGTCGATGGGGCCGGTGTGGGCCGACGCCCGGATCAGCGCCTCGGGGCCGTCAGCCGCGGTGAGCACCTGGTAGCCGCCCCGCACCAGCATGCGCTCGGTGACCTGCCGCAGGGCGGGCTCGTCCTCGACGAGGAGCACGGTGCGGCCGTCTCCCTGGAGGGCGGACGCGTCCGGGACCTGGTCGGGGGTGGCGCTGGGGGCCACGTCGGTCGCCGGGAGTAGCACCGTGATCGAGGTGCCCAGGCCGGGCTCGGAGTAGATCTGCACCGTGCCGCCGGCCTGGGTGACGATGCCGTAGACGGTGGCCAGGCCGAGCCCGGTGCCCTGGCCGGTCGGCTTGGTGGTGAAGAACGGCTCGAAGGCCTTGTCGATGACCTCCTGGGGCATGCCGGTATCGGTGTCGGAGACCCGCAGCCGCACGTACCGGCCCGGTGCGAGGTTGCCGCGGGCGGCGGCGTGCTCGGCGTCGAGGTCGACGGTGGCGGTGTCGATGGTGAGCCGGCCGCCGGCGGGCATCGCGTCGCGGGCGTTCACCGCCAGGTTCACCAGCACCTGCTCCAGCTGGCCGGCGTCGGCGACGACCGCGGGCAGCCCGGGCGCGGCCGCGGTGGTGAGCGTGATGTGCTCGCCGATGGAGCGGCGCAGCATCTGCTCGACCTCGGACAGGACGGTGTTGAGGTCCAGCGGCCGGGGCCGGGTCACGTCGCGGCGGGCGAAGGCCAGCAGCTGGTGGGTGAGGTCGCTGCCGCGGCGCCCGGCCCGCGCGATCTGCTCGGCGTCGGCGGCGTACGGCGTGCCGGCGCCGTCCTCGACGATGAACTCCGCGTAGTTGAGGATGACGGCGAGCAGGTTGTTGAAGTCGTGGGCGACTCCCCCGGCGAGCTGCCCGAGGCTCTCCAGCCGCTGGGTGCGCTGGAGCCTCGCCTCGGCGACGCCGAGGAGGGCGTCGGGGGCCGCGTCGAGGATGGCCTGGACCTGCCGCTCGTCCCGGAGCTGCCGAAGATCACGCGCGCCAACCGGGCGTTCCTGCACCGCGTGGTGCGCTTCGCCGTCGAGTCGGGCGTCCGGCAGTTCCTCGACCTCGGCTCCGGCATCCCCACCGAGGGCAACGTCCACGAGATCGCCCAGGCCCTCGACCCGGCCAGCCGCGTGGTCTACGTCGACCTCGAACCGACCGCGGTCCTGCACGCGCGGGAGATCCTGGCGGGCGTGCCGCGGACCGCCGCCGTGCAGGGGGACCTGCAGCACCCGGACGGCATCTTCGCCGACCCCGCGGTCACCGGCCTGCTCGACCTCGACGCCCCGGTGTGCCTGCTGATGATCGCCGTGCTGCACTTCGTCCCGTCCGGCCCGCCGATGCCGGCCGCCCTGCGCCGGTACCGCGAAACCTTCGCCCCCGGCAGTTGCCTCGCGATCTCGCACGCCACCGGCGGCGCCCGGCCGGAGGAGCTCGGCCGGGTCGCGGACCTCTACAGCCGCACCGGCACACCGCTCGTGGTCCGCGACCGCGACGAGGTCGCCGCCCTGTTCGACGGCTGGCGGCTGGTGGCGCCCGGCATCGTGTACGGACCCCTGTGGCGCCCCGAACCGGATCAGCCGCCGGCCGCGGACCCCGCCCCTCGTACATCACCCTGGCGGGCGTCGGCATCAAGCCCTGACCCCCGGCCGGGAGCGGGGGAACCCGCGGGCGGCCGGACCCCGCAGCGGAGCCCGGCCGTCACCCGGCGAGTGGGGGCTCAGTTGACGTACACCAGCGGACTCCCGGCCACCGAGGTGTCGGCGACGGGGCCGTAGCTCGCGGTGAAGTAGCCGTTCGGGAAGCACGCCGACGGGCCGGAGAACTTGTTGAACTTCTGGTCCGTGAACGTGATCGACCGGTCGTCGTTCGACGCGACGCCCAGAACGAGGTTGGCGTCCGCGCGGTACACACACGTCACCGTGCCGAGCGCGGACCGGAGCTTGATCGTGGTCTGCCTCTACTCGGTACTCGCACTCGTCATGGCGCTCGCGTCGTGGATCACGTCCAACCTCGGCGGCTTCCTCATCGGCCTGCTGCTGGGCGTCGTCGGCGGCTCGCTCGCCTTCTCCTGGGCGCCGGTCGAGGAGGAGTCACACGCGGAACCGGCCGACGGCCTGCTGTAGGTCGCTCGCGACGCGGTTGAGCTCCGACACGGTCTGGTCCACCTCGGTCAGCGTCGACGTGGTGGACTGGGCCGCGTCGGCCACGCCGGCGATGTTGCCCGCGATGTTCGTCGCGCCGTGGGCGGCGTCGCCGACGCTGCGGCTCATCTCGCCCGTGGTCGCCGTCTGCTCCTCCACCGCCGAGGCGATGGTGAGCTGGTAGTCGTTGATCCGGGCGATGATCCGGCTGATCTCGCCGATGGCGTCAACGGCGTTGGCGGTGTCGGACTGGATCGTCTCGACCCGCCGGGAGATGTCCTCGGTGGCCCGTGCGGTCTCCTGGGCCAGGTCCTTGACCTCGCTCGCGACGACCGCGAAGCCCTTGCCGGCCGCGCCGGCCCGGGCCGCCTCGATTGTGGCGTTGAGCGCGAGCAGGTTCGTCTGCTCGGCGATCGAGGTGATCACCTTGACCACGTTGCCGATCTCGGTGCTGGAGTCGCCGAGCTTCGACACGGTCTGGTTGGTCTGCTCGGCCACGCCGACCGCCTCGGAGGCGACGCGGGCGGCATCGTTGGCGTTCTGGGCGATCTCGCGGATCGAGGCGCCCATCTCCTCGGAGCCCGCGGCGAGCGTCTGCACGTTGTGCGACACGGTGCCCGCGTCGCCGGCCACGACGTTGGCGCGGGCCGCGGCGGCCTGGGCGCTGTCGCCGATGCGCGCCGTGACGCCGGTGAGCCGCTGGGTGCTGGCGCCCAGGGTGCGGGCGGCGGTGGCGAGGGTGTCGACGGTACGGCCGATGCCCGCGTTCGCCTGGTTCACGGCGACCGCCATGGCGCCGAGCTCGTCGCGGGCGTGCACCTCGGCGCGCTTGGTGAGGTCGCCGTCGGCCGCGGCCAGCAGCGTGTCGGAGACCGTGCGCAGCTGGCGGTTCATGCGCCGGCCGATGAGCCCGACGAGCGCGAAGGCGACGACGAGCCCGACGATGAGCGACCCGATGGTCCAGTTGCGCGAGGTGTGGTACGAGTTCAGCGCCGACGCCGCCTCGTCGGCCGCCTCGGCGTTCTCCAGCTGCTGCAGCTGCGCCAGCGACTCGTTCATCTGCGCCTCGAGGCTCTGCCACAGGTTGTTCTGCTCGGTCGCGTTGGACGGCAGGGTGATGCCCGGCTTCGGCTGCTCCTGGAACACCACGACGTTGCGCATGTTGGAGTAGCTGGTCCAGGCCGTGGCGAACTTGTCCACGGCGCCCGCGCGGGCCGGGGAGTCGACGGTGCGCTGACGGTACCGCTGCAGCGCATTGTCGATGAGCTGGTCACCGGTGTCGCGGGCCTGCTTGGCGCGCGGGCCGAGCGTCGGGTCGTAGCTCGACCAGGCCTGCAGCGCCTGCCCCCGGTAGTTCTCGGCCACCCCCTGGCGGATCACCACCAGCTGCTGCACGCTCTCCAGGTGCCCGCCTAATCGGCGGCCGCCGACCCCGGTTTAGGTTTGCTCCGGCGGGGGCGTCGGGACCCCGCCGGGACCGCCGGCGACAGCGCGGGCCTCGGCGGCGGGACCGCCGGCGACAGCGCGGGCCTCGGCTCCGGCGGCAGCGCGGTCGGCGCCCGGCCGGCGCCGACGGGCGCGCTGGCGGCAGGTCGGGCCGCAGTAGCTGGGCGGGCGGCCGGTGGTGTGCCGGTGCAGCCGGGCCCCGCACTCCAGGCAGTGCCCCGTTTCGTGACGCCGCCCGGGCTCGTTGTCACGAAACTCGCCGACTTTCGTGAACAGCCCGTCGAGCAGCAGCCGCACCAGGCGCGCGCCGCGGGCCCGGCTGTGGTGCGCCGAGCGCAGGGCCGCGCCGCCGACGATGAGCGCGGCCAGGTCGTCGGCCTCCACACCGGCCGGCACCGCGCCGGCCCGCCGCGCGGCGTGCAGCAGCCGGTCCAGGGCCCGGCCGAAGTCCTGCGCGGCCGCCGCCAGCTCGGCGCGGGGCCAGCTCTTGTCCGCGGTGAGCCCGGCGCAGACGCTCATCCGCCCGCTCGACTGCTCGATCGCCTCGACGAGGAAGCCGAGCAGCGCGTCGCCGGGCGTGGCCCGGGCGGCCCACCGCTCCGCCGCGCGCACCAGGCCGCGGACGTGCTCGGCGAGCACCGCCTCGACGAGGATCTCCTTGCTCGGGAAGTGCCGGTGCACGGTCCCGGCCCCGACCCCGGCGCGCTGGGCGATCCGGCTCAGCGGCACCTCCAGCCCGTCGTCGGCGAAGACCCGCATCGCGGTGCGCAGCACGGTCTCGCGGTTGCGGCGGCCGTCCGTACGTTCGGCGCTCATGTCACGAAATCCTTGTCGTCGACCGGCAAGCGGGTGGATCGTTCCGGTTCATGTCAGTATCACGCAGGCCCGGGACCATCGTCGTCACCGGCGCCACGGGGAAGCAGGGCGGCGCCACCGCACGACGGCTGCTGGCGCTCGGACGGCCGGTCCGGGCCCTGGTCCGCGACGCCACGAGACCGGCCGCCGCCGCCCTGGCCGCCGCCGGGGCCGAACTCGTACCCGGCGACTTCGACGACCCGGCGAGCCTCGCGTCCGCGCTCGACGGCGCCGCCGCGGTGTTCGCCATCCCGCCGGTCACGTTCGACACGGCCCTGGAGGCGGCCCGGGGCCGGGCCCTGATCGACGCGGCCGCCGGGGCCGGGGTCGAGCAGGTCGTGCTCAGCACGGTCGCGTCGTCGTCGCGCAGGGAGCAGTCGGCCGAGGGCAAGAAGCTCATCGAGCGGTACCTGCTCGAGCGCATCAGGTTCGCCACGGTCCTGCGCCCGGTGCGCTTCATGACCAACTACATCGGCCCCGGGGTACTCGGCGTCGACGGGATCGCCCAGGGGGTACACCGGCATCTGTTCCCACCGGACGAGCCCATGCAGATCATCGCGCTCGAGGACGTAGCCGACTTCGCCGCCCTAGCGTTCGCCGACCGGGACCGGTACGCGGGGCGGACCCTGGAGCTGGCCGGCGACGACCCGACCCCGGTCGCGGCGGCCGCGGCGATCAGCGCGGCCACGGGCACACCGCTGCGGTACGAGCAGATCCCGCCCGACGAGGCGGCCGCGCTCGGCCCGATGTTCGCCGAGACCCTGCGCCGCTGGGAGACCGGCGGGGGCTGGCACGCGGACATCGAGGCCCTGCGCGTCATCCACCCCGGCCTGCGCACGCTGAACGACTGGCTGAGCGAGTCCGGCGCCGCCGCCCTGCGCTGACGCGAGGGCGGGCGACGAGGAGTCCGACGAGTCATGACCGCCCCGCGCGTGGTCGTACAGGAGGCCGGTCGTCGAGGCGGCCGGCCTCCTGAACCCCCTAGGCGTGTTCCACGGCAGACACGGCCGGCGCGCGGCGCAGGCGGCCGGTTCGGGCGGTGAACGCCAGCAGGATCAGCGCCGGTACCGTGATGACCACCAGCGTGACCACGCTCGCCTCCGGACCGAACGCGCCGCCCGTCAGCCAGTCCGCCCCGGTCAGCGTCGTGCGGTACAGCGAATGCGCCGCCTCCTCGCCCGACGAGCTCACGCCGAAGACGCCCGCCTGCACCGTGTTCCAGGCGAAGTGGAACCCGATCGTCAGCCACAGCGAGCGCGTCGCCAGGAACAGGACGCCGAAGAGCAGGCCGCCCGTCAGGGTGATGGCCAGCGCGGCCTGGACCGTGGCGTTGGCGTTGATCAGGTGCATCGCGCCGAAGAGCAGCGACGAGACGATCAGGGCCGCCCAGCCGCCGAAGCGTTCGGCGACCATGCGGGCGATGACGCCGCGGAAGAGGATCTCCTCGTTCGCCGCCACGCACGCCATGATGCCCGCCGTGACGGCCAGGCCCTCGAACGAGCCGCGGGTCTGCGTGTCCCAGCCGCCGAGCAGGCGGATGCCCAGCATCACCAGGCCGAAGGCGGCCGCGCCGAGCACGAGGCCGGGGAGCAGCCAGCGCGCGGCGTTGGACGGGGACACCTCGGGGGCGGCCGGGCGGCGCTCGATCCAGCGGCTCAGCCAGGCGTACCCGACCACCGCCACGACCGCGCTCGTGAACCCGGCCGACACCGCCCACGTCGGGTCGTCCGAGCGCGCCGCGGTCACGCCCTCGGTGACGGCCAGGAGCGCGAAGGCCGCGATCAGCATGAGCGGGAAGCGCAGGATGAACCTCATGCCGGCCAACCGTAGGGATCGACGAGGCTGGAAACGTCACCCCGCCGTGGACATCCGGTGTGGCTCGCGCGAGGGACTACCGGGCCGTCACGCTCCGGAGCGGACCAGGCCGCTCTGGAACGCGTAGACCACCGCGTGGACCCGGTCGCGCAGGTCCAGTTTGGTCAGGATCCGGGAGACGTACGTCTTGACGGTCTCCTGGCTCAGCGTCAGCTCGGCCGCGATCTCCGCGTTCGACATGCCCCGCGCGATGAGCTTGAGCACCTCCATCTCGCGCGGCGCGAGCAGCGCGGCGGGCCCGTCGACCCCCGGCGACGGGCGCAGCCGCTCGCCGAAGTGGCCGATGAGCCGGCGCGTGACGGCCGGCGCGACCAGGGCGTCGCCGGCCGCGACCGTGCGCACCGCGGCCACCAGCTCGGCCGGCTGGGCGTCCTTGAGCAGGAAGCCGGCCGCACCCGCACGCAGGGCCCGGTACACGTACTCGTCGAGGTTGAACGTCGTGACCACCAGCACCGTCAGCGGGTCGGCGACCTCGGGGCCGGCGAGGCGGCGGGTCGCCTCGATGCCGTCGAGCACCGGCATGCGGATGTCCATGAGCACGACGTCGGGCCGCAGCTCGCGGGCCAGCCGCACGGCCTGCTCGCCGTCGGCGGCGGCGCCGGCCACGGCGAACCCGGGCTGGACGCCGAAGATCGTGGTGTACGCGGTGCGGATCAGCGGCTGGTCGTCGCAGACCAGGATCCTCATCCCGCCACCCCGACCGGGATCGACGCGCGGGTCAGGAAGCCGCCGGCGGGCGTCGGCCCGGCCTCGAACGAGCCGCCGAACACGCTCACCCGTTCCCGCAGGCCGGCCAGGCCGCGACCGGCGCGCGCCGGGCCGCCCGACACGGCCGAAGACCCTTCCGTGTGTACCTCCACCTCGACCGCGTGTTCGGAATGCGCGACGCGGACCAGGGTGGGCCGCCCGGGCGCGTGCTTCACGGCGTTGGTCAGGGACTCCTGCACCACCCGGTACACGGTCAGGCCGACCCCGCCGCCGGCGTGGCCGGCCTCGCCCTCCTCGCGCCAGTCCACGGGCTGCCCCAGCGTGCGGGTCCGCTCGACGAGGTCGGCGATGCGGCCGACCACCGGATGGTCGCCGAGGTCGTCCGCGTCGAGCACGCGCAGCAGGTGCCGCAGCTCCCCCAGGGCCTCCCGGCCGGTGCTGCTCACCGCGGCCACGCCCGCCCCGGCCACGCCCGGGTCGCTGGTGAGCACCAGCCCGGCCGCGTCGGCCTGCAGCACCATCGCGGTCACGTGGTGGGTCACGACGTCGTGCAGCTCGCGGGCGATCACGGCGCGCTCGGCCGCGACGGCGAGGGCCATGCTGTCGCGGCGGTGCTGCTCCGCGGCGGCGCGCTGCCGGCGCATCCAGCGGCCCGCGCCCCAGAAGGCGGCCAGCACGGCGTAGAACTCGGTGTACTGGATGATCGTCTGCCCCGAGCCCATCCGGTGCAGGGCCACCACGAGCGCGACGTAGCCGCCGGTGAGCAGCGCCGGAAGGGCCCAGCGGCGGCGCCGCTGGTGCGCGCCGAGGGCGTACAACGCGAAGGGAAAGGCCAGCGTGGCCGCGGAGTGCGCGTAGCCCAGGCACTGGTAGAGGCCGAAGCCGGCCGCCGTGAGCAGCGCGCACGCGGCCGGCCACCGGCGGCGGAGCACCAGCGGGGCGCAGAGCGCGGCCACGAGGGCCCAGCCGCGCGCGTCCAGCGGCCGGTCGGGGAACTCGGGCAGGTCGGCGCCGACGCCGGCCATGCCCGGCACCAGCGACACCGCGAGCAGCCCGGCGGCCCCTGCCGCGTCCTGGAGCAGGACGGGCAGGCCGCGCCACCGGTGCCACCACGAGGCCGGGACGGTCATGGCCGGGAGCATAGCCAGCCCGGGGCGGAGGCGACGAAGAGCGCCTGGTGGCATGCTGTTGCGGTGACGCAAGCACAGCATCCGGCGGGCGACCCGGGCGAGGTGGCACGGGCGTTCGAGGAGATGCCGGCGGTGCTCTGGGCGTTCGCAGGGCCGCAGCACCGGGTGGTCGCGGCCAACCGGGCGGCGCGGGCCAGCGTCGGCGACCGGGAGGGCATCGTCGGCCGGCCGATCCGCGAGGTCATTCCGGAGATGGCCGGGCAGCAGATCTTCGAGATGATCGACGAGGTGTACGCGACCGGCCACCCGGTCTCCCACGCCGACCGGCGCGTGCTGGTGGACCGCAACGGCGACGGGCACCTCGAGGAGGACTTCTACACGTACACGTTCCTGCCGACCCGGGGCCCGGACGGCGCGGTGACCGGCATGGTCGTGCACATCGTGGAGACGACCCGGTGGGTGCGCCGGCGGCAGGCGGCCGAGGCGCGCGCCGACGACTCCGAGCGGCGCTACCGGGAGGCCCGCGACGTGGTGCTGGGCCTGCAGCGCAGCCTGCTGCCGGCCGGCGTGCCGCTGCTGCCCCGGCTGCGGATCGCGGCGCGCTACGTGGTGGCCGGGGCCGACGCGGCGGCCGGCGGCGACTGGTTCGACAGCGTCGTGCTGCCCGACGACCGGGTCGCCCTGCTCGTCGGCGACGTCGTCGGGCACGGCGCCGAGGCCGCGGGCGTCATGGGGCAGCTGCGCGCGGTCGCGCTGCAGGCGCTCGTCTCCGGGGCCGGGGTCCTCGACTCACTGCGGCGCCTGGACACCCTCGCCGGCTGCATCCCGGCCGCCGTGGGGGCCACCGTCTGCCTCGTGGTGGTCGATCCGCGCACCGGCGACCTGGAGTACGCCTCCCGCGCCCACCCGGCGCCGCTGCTGCTCGGCCCCGGCGGGTCCGCCCGCTTCCTGGACGGCGCGCCCACCGGCCCGCTGGGCGCGGACGGCAAGCCGGCCCGGCTGCACCACGACCGGCTCGGCCCCGGCGAGCTGGTCGTGCTGTACTCCGACGGGCTGATCGAGCGCCCCGGCCAGGCCCTGTCGGCCGGCCAGGCCGAGCTGGCCCGGGTGGCCACGGCGGTGCTGTCCGAGCCGGTCGCGCCGGGCAGCACGCTGCCGGCCCTGACCGTCGACCGGCTCGGCGCGCTGCTGGTCGAGCGGTTCGCCTGGGCCGGGTACCGCGACGACGTGACGGTCCTGGTCGCCGAGCGGCCGCCGGAGCCACCGGAGCCGCCCGCGCTGCGGCTGGCCGCGGTCCCCGCCAGCCTGGCCGCGGTGCGGGTCGCGATGCGGGCCTGGCTGGGTGCGCTCGGCGTCCCGGCGCGGCCGGCCCAGGCGGTGCAGCAGGCGCTCGGGGAGGCCGCCGCGAACGCGGTCGAGCACGCGTACGGGGCCGGACCCGGGGAGTTCACCGTCGCCGCGGGCCTGGACGAGCGGGGCGTGCTCCAGCTCACCGTGACGGACCGGGGGCGGTGGCGGCCCGCGCCGGACGACCCGCAGGACCGCGGCCGCGGGCTGATGCTCATGCGGGCGCTGGCCGACCGGGTCGAGGTGGCCGCCGGCGAGCTCGGCACCACGGTCACCATCGAGCACCGGCTGCAGCGGCCGGCCCAGGTGAGCGCGGGAGCGGCCCCGCCCGAGCCCGCGGCGGAGGCCCGCGAGGTGCCCTTCCGGATCGAGGCCGGCGCGGACGGGCCGCGGGTGCTGCGCGTCTCCGGCGCCGTCGACCTGGCCACCGCCGACGAGCTGGAGCGCGCGGTGCGGGTGGCCGGGCGCGGCGGCCTGCTGCCGGTGACGCTCGACCTCGCCGGGGTCACCCTGCTGTCCAGCGCCGGCGTCCGGCTGCTGCACCGCCTCGACGCCGGCGCCGACCCGGCCGGCCTCCGGCTGCGGGCACCGCGCGGCGGCGCGGTGCACCAGGTGCTCGCCCTGACCGGCCTCGAGCACCTGGTGACCTGAGCCGGAGCGGGTCAGGGGTGGGTGGTCAGCAGCGACAGGGCGTGCTCGGCCACGGTGATCAGGGTCTGCTTCACCGAGTCCCGCGAGCGGGCGTCGATCAGGGCGAGCGGCACGTGCCCGGCGATGGCCAGCGCCTGGCGCACCTCCTCGGCGTCGTAGCGCGGGGCACCGTCGAAGCAGTTGACCGCGGCCAGGTACGGCAGCCCGCGGTGCTCGAAGAAGTCCAGGGCCGCGAAGCTGTCCTCGATGCGGCGGGTATCGACGATGACGACCGCGCCGAGGGCGCCCCGGACGAGCTCGTCCCACATGAACCAGAAGCGGGTCTGCCCGGGGGTGCCGAAGAGGTACAGGATCAGGTCCTTGGCGATCGTGATGCGCCCGAAGTCCATCGCGACGGTCGTGGTGCTCTTCGCCGGGACGGCGGTGGCGTCGTCGACGCCCACGCCGGCCGCGGTCATGACCGCCTCGGTCGTCAGCGGAGTGATCTCCGAGATGGCGCCGACGAGCGTGGTCTTGCCGGCGCCGAACCCGCCCGCGATGAGGATCTTCACGGCGGTGACCCGGTCCGCGCCCGGGCGTAGCCGCTCAGAGGTTGCGGAGTCCAATGAGAACCCTTTCCAAGACGTTGATCCGTTCCTGCGTGTCGCCTGCCTCGAGCGGCTCGTGCAGGGTCAGGATCCCTTCGGTGATCATGTCGGCCACGAGGACGCGGGCGACGCCGAGCGGCACGCGCAGGCACGCCGCGATCTCGGCCAGCGACTGGGGGCGGTCGGTGCACAGGTGCGCGATGCGCTGCCAGTCACGCCCGGCGTACCGGCTCGCCTCGACCCCCTGTCGCATCGTCAGCATCACGGCCTCGATCGCGATCTCGCGCGTGGGCTCCGTCCGGCCGCGGGTCACCGCGTACGGACGCACCAGAGCCCCGCGCGGGTCGTCCTCCCCGCCCACCACCATCGCCGCCCGCCCTTCAGCCGCTCTCCCCGCCGGAGTTGCCTACCGGGCCACCGTCTCGCGCGGAGGTGACACCAGCGATTGGCCGACCCGCTCGACCAGCAGCGCCATCTCGTAGCCGATGTGGCCGACGTCGCAGTCGCGGGCGGCGAGCACGACGAGCGACGAGCCGTCGCTGATCGCCATGAGGATCAGGTAGCCGGCCTCCATGTGCACGATCGTCTGCTGCACGTTGCCGCCCTCGAAGTGCCGGGCCGCGCCGTACGTGAGGCTGACCAGCCCCGCGGTGATGGAGGCGAGCTGCTCGGCCCGGTCGGGCGGGAGGTCGCCCGTGGCCGCCAGCAGCAGGCCGTCGGCGGACACCGCGATGACGTGCGCGACCCCCTCCAGTGGCTGGGCGAAGCTGTCCAGCAGCCAGCTCAGGCTCTCCAGTGCGCCGGACCCCGTCATCTGCGATTCTCCTCCGTTGCCTGGGCGTGGTCGGTCGTTCCCGCGCCGGCCTGACGCCCGCGTTGCACTCCGCGTTGGTACGACGAAAGCAGCCCGCGCAGCTCCTCGGCGGTGGGCCGGTTGAGCTTGCGCGGCCGGTCGGGCACGCTGCCCGGCACGAGCTGGGCCTGCGGCGAGCGGATCGGCAGGCCCGAGCGGGTGCTGGCGTCCGTGGACGGTTTCTGCGCCGCGGCCGCGGCCCGCCAGCCGTCGTCGGCCCGGGTGCGCCAGCGCGCGGACGCCGCCGCGGCGTCGGCCGGAGGCGGCACGGGTACCGACGGCGGCGCCGCCCCGGGGGCCGGCCGGCCGGCCGGGGCGAGCAGCGTCGGCCCGGTCATCGCGCTGTGGCCCCGCTCGTGGAACCAGGTCGCCTCGATCTCGCGGAAGATCGGCAGCTCCGTGGTGTCGTCGTCGGCCTCGGCCAGCATCGGCGCGGACACCGGGGCCACGAGGTCCGCCCACCGGTCCTGGAACGTCGGCTCGGCCCGGACCGGCGCGGGACGCGGCGGCTCGGGCCGGGCCGGCACGGCGCGGGCGGGCGCGGCGGCCGGGCGCCGGGCCGGCAGCGAGCCGACCGGGGTCCGCGGCAGCACGAGCGCGCTGCCCGGCATCGCGATCTCGGCGACCGTGCCGCCGCCTCGGTTGTCGCGCAGCTGCACCGTCATGCGGTGCCGGGCCGCGAGCCGGCTGATGACCGCGATGCCCATGAGCCGGAACGCGCCGACGTCGACCGGCGCCGGCTCGGCCAGGCGGCGGTTGAACTCGGGCAGGGCCTCGGGGGCGATGCCGAGGCCGCGGTCCTCGACCCGGACGATCGCGCGGTCGCCGAGGCGCTGGCCGGACACGACGACCGGCGCGTGCGGCGGCGAGAACCGGGTCGCGTTGTCCAGCAGCTCGGCCAGGAGCCGCACGACGTCGTTGACCGCCGGGGCGGCGATCGCGAGGTCGTCGTCGATGTCGCCGAACTCGATCCGCTCGTAGAGCTCGATCTCGGACTGGGCGGCCCGGACCACGTCCTGCAGCGGCGCGTCCTGGCGGCGCGGCGGGGCGGTGTCGGCGCCGGCGAGCACGAGGACGTTCTCGTCGTTGCGCCGCATCCGGGTGGCGAGGTGGTCGAGCTGGAACAGCTGCGCGAGCCGCTTCGGGTCGTCCTCGCCGCGCTCGATCCGGTCGAGCTGGCCGATCATCCGGTCGACGAGGGTCTGGCTGCGGCGGGCCACGCTGAGGAACATGGTCGAGACGCTGTTGCGCAGCACGGCCTGCTCGGCGGCGACCCGGACGGCCTCGCGGTGCACGGTGTCGAAGGCCCGCACCACCTCGCCGATCTCGTCGCGGCTCTCGAACCCGGCCGGGCCCCGGACCTGATCGGCGATCTCCTGCGGCGAGCGCTCCTGCACGGTCCGGGCGTCGCGCAGCCGCAGCACCAGCTCGGGCAGGTCGTGCTCGGCCACGGTGAGCGCGGTCTGCCGCAGCCGCCGCAGCGACCGGATCATCGAGCGGGCCGTGACGAACGCCAGGCCGACGACGAGCGCCAGCACCGCGAACAGCACGGCGGACTCCAGCACCACCTGGCGGCGGACCGCGGAGCCGATGGCCGCGGCGTCGCCGACGAGCTGGTCGTCGAGGCGCGCCTCGGTCCAGCGCATGAGGTCGTTGACCGCGCCGAAGACGGCCACGGCGTCGTCGGCCTCGACCGTGCGCGGCTGGCCGACGCTGCGCTGCAGGGTGCTGGTGAGGTCGTCGGCCATCTGGGTCGCGTCACCGGCGATCGCGGACTCCACGATGCGCCGCTGGGGCACCGTCGCCGACAGCGAGAAGGCGACGAACGCCTCCTGCTGGCCGGTGAGCGTGGCCAGCAGCGTGGTGAGCTGGTGGGAGTCGAGGGAGCCGGTCTTCAGCGCGGCGTAGCTCACCGCCTCCTGCTCGGCGACCCGCGCCTTGGCCTTGGAGAACGCCGCGGCCGCGCGCAGCTCGTCGGAGAGCGTCTGGTCGGTGCTGACCTGGGCCACGGCCTCGCGGTAGGCGACGAGGTCGTCGATGACCACCCCGTAGCGCAGCAGGACCTCGCCGACGGACACGCCCTGGCGGGCGCCGACGTCCTTGCGGATCGCCGACAGCGCCTGGAGCTGGTCGTCGATGCGTTCCAGCCGGTCCCGCACGCTCGCCGGCACCTCGCCGAGGGAGCCGCGGCGGTTGGTGTACCCGGAGACCGCGGCGTCGGTGCGCACGATCTGGCGGTTGTACGCCTCCGACTTCGCCTCGGGCGAGGACAGCAGGGACGCGGCGGCCATGCGCTCGAGGTGGATCTCCTGGGCGACGCCGGACACGTCGGCGGACAGCCGGGTGAGGGCGCCGACGGCGGACGCGTCGCTGGCCCGGCCGCCCGCGTCGAGCAGGCGCAGGGCGGCGAGCGTGACGATGGCCAGGAGCGGCACGAACAGGATCAGGCCCAGCTTGGACCGGATCCGGGCGTTGGCCAGCCGCGGCCGGCGCAGACGGAATCCGCCACCGGACGGCCTCTTCGATGCGGGCATGCGCAGTATCTCCGCGGTCGGTCGCCTATGACGATCCCGGCGAGTGTGACGTTCGGGCAGGTGGAACCCGGCGGCCTCGGGACGCAGGACACGGCATATAACCATGAAATGGCCGATCCCGGAAACCCTCTCGGCCCGGCGGACCGCGGCGCCGCCGGAGCGATCCGAGTCGATCAACAGGGCTACCAGGGCATTTACCGAGACCACTGAGTAGATCAAACCAGGGGATGTAGGCAATTTCAACAGGTTGTTAACACGAGATTCAGCAACACCGCCGGAACGCGCATTTCGAACCACTTGACCACCCTCGTGCGAGTTGGCAAGGTGTGCATCCGAATGAACGCGGATTCGATCGAGGGGAATCGACTTGCGGCGCTGGCGCT
Source organism: Dactylosporangium sp. McL0621 (assembly GCF_049995355.1). Lineage (NCBI taxonomy): Bacteria > Bacillati > Actinomycetota > Actinomycetes > Micromonosporales > Micromonosporaceae > Dactylosporangium > Dactylosporangium sp. McL0621. Next base: position 3,562,764 of record NZ_CP188259.1, on the reverse strand, counting down.
CTGTTGCGGCGATGCTGGCGGTGACCCTGACATCGACCGGTGCGTGCACATCGGAAAATGTCGAGAACGGGCCCGATATCGTCGTGGCGGCAAGCCTGGAACTGTCAGGCAGTGCGGCCGATATCGGCGTGGCCTACCAGCGGGCGCTGGAGCTCAAGGCGGCGCAGATCAACGCGAGCGGGCTGCTCGGCCGGCGCAAGCTGACCGTGCGGGTCCAGGACAACCGGGGCGACCCGGCGACCGCGCTGACCCAGATCACCGCCTTCGCCGCGGACCCGTCGGTGACCGCGCTCATCACCGGCACCTGCGCGGACTGCACCAGCGGCGCGGCCAAGGTGATCGAGCAGGACCACCTGCCGACGATCGCGTTGTCGCCGGTCGCGGACGTCATCGCGCCGGCCGCGGAGCGCCGGTACATCTTCCGCCTGGCCCCCAGCGCGGACGACGACGCCGTCGTGCTGACCGGCGAGCTCGGCCGGGCCGGCCAGCGCAAGGTCGCGCTGCTGGCCAGCGACGACGCCTACGGCAAGCGCGGCGCGGACGCCCTGGCCCGCGAGGCCGGCAAGATCAGCGCGAAGGTCGTCGCCCGCGCCCAGTTCGCCCCGGCCGACAGCGACCTGAGCAAGGCGGCCCACACGGCCCTGGCCGGCAACCCGGACGCGGTCGTGATCTGGGGCTACCCCCCGCAGGCGGCGCTGGCGGTCGGTGCGGTGCGCGCCGGCGGCTACCACGGCCAGGTCTACCTCGACGCCGTCGCCGCGGGCGACCTCTTCCTCGGCGGCCCGTTCGCCGGCACCGACGGCACCTCCCTGGTGTTCACGCCGACGCTCGCCATCGACGACGTCATCGCGACGACGCCCGCGAAGGCGGCCCGGCGCCAATGGTTCCAGGACTACACGTCGCGCTACGACACCTACCACGGTCACGCCTCATTCGCGGCGGACGCCTTACAGCTCATCGTGAATGCCGTGGTCCAGTCGGGTTCGGTCGACGGCGCCACATTGCGGACCCGACTGGAAACCGCTCAGGTGGACGGGCTCAGCGGCTCAATTCGATTCACACCCGACAATCATTCCGGCTTCACGCCGCAATCGCTGACGATGCTCGAGGCCCGCGCCGGCCGTTGGCGCCTGCTCGGTTAGAACAATTGTACGAAACCGCGAACGTTGAGCACTGAAAAGTTGAGAACTTGAAACTGGGGGTCAGGCCGTGAGACGTTATCGCACATTGCTCATCTCGGCGCTCGCCGTGGTGCTGATCGGCGCGGGCGGGTGCTCGTCGAAGGCCGATCCGCAGCCCGCGGCGGCCGGCGGGGACAAGCCGGCGGACAAGGTCACCTACCTGACGGCGTTCGGCGCGGTCGGCCGCGACGCGTTCGCCTGGGTGGCCCAGGACAAGGGGTACTTCAAGGAGGCCGGCCTCGACGTCACCATCCAGCTCGGCGCGGCCACCGGCGAGAACCTCAAGGGCCTCGCGGCCGGCCAGGCCCAGTTCGCGAACCTGGACCTGATCGGCGCGTGGATCCTCGCCGGCAAGGGCGACTACAAGGACTTCCGCACGATCGCCGCGATCCACCAGCAGACCCTGGTCTCCATCATCGCGCTGGACGGCAGCGGGATCACCGCGCCGAAGGACCTCGAGGGCAAGAAGCTCGGCGCCGCCACCGGCTCGGTGAACCAGCTGCTGTTCCCGGGCTACGCCAAGCTGGCCGGCATCGACCCGACCAAGATCCAGTGGGTGAACGCCCAGCCCGCCCAGCTCCCGGCGCTGCTGGCCGGCGGCCAGGTGCAGGCGCTGAGCACGTTCCTCATCGGCTCCAAGGGCATCGAGAAGGCGGCCGGCGGCAAGAAGACCATCGTGCTGCCTTACAGCAAGTACCTCGGCGACCTCTACGGCAACGGCATCATCACCACGTCGAAGATCGCCAAGGAGAACCCGGACCTGGCCCGCCGGTTCCGCGACGCCTGCCTCAAGGCGCTCAAGTACACGATCGAGCACCCGGACGAGGCCGCGCAGATCCTCAAGAAGGCCCAGCCCGCCGCGGACGTCACCGCCGCCGTCGGCGAGATCACGCTGATGACCCCGTACGTCACCTCCGGCAGCGGGATCGGCGTCATGGAGCAGGAGCGGGTGGCCCGCGCGATCGCCACGCTCCAGGGCTCCGGGCTCATCCCGGCCGGCCTCACCCCGGACGCGGTCGTGGACTTCTCGCTCACCCCGAAGGCCTGAGCATGACCACCTCGATCGAGCCCGGCCCGTCGCGGTACTCCTTCGACAACGACGACCCGGAGTCCGTCGGCCGGCACAGCCACCTGTCGGACATCCTCGACCCGTTCACGTTCCAGCGGCTCGGCACGCTCGGCGACCTGACCGGGAAGCGCTGCCTCGAGGTCGGGGCGGGCGGCGGCAGCGTCGCCCGCTGGTTCGCCGAGCAGACCGGGCCGACCGGTGACGTGCTGGCCACCGACCTCAACGTCCGGCTCATCCCGCTCGACGCCGGGTTCCGCGTGCTGCGCCACGACCTGGTCGCCGAGCCGGTGCCGGACGGGCCGTGGGACGTCATCCACGCCCGGCTCGTGCTGCTGCACATCCCGCAGCGCGAGGCCGTCCTGGCCCGGCTCGCGGAGTCGCTGGCCCCGGGCGGCGCGCTGGTGATCGAGGACTGGGCGACCGAGTTCGGCAATCTGTGCCTGGCCGCGCCGGACGACGAGACGGCCGGGCTCATCGACGAGTACCGCGACACGCTGGTGAACCGGGTGCTGCCCGGGCGGGGCAACGACCCCGCCTGGGCGGCGCGGGTGCACGCCACCATGCTGGCCAACGGGCTCGTCGGCGTCGACACGGCCATCGACGCCGCGTCGTGGCCCGGCGGCAGCCCCGGCGCGATGCTCATCGCGGTCAACGTCGCCCAGCTGCACGACGACTTCATCGCCGCCGGGTTCACGGAGGAACGGATCCAGCGGCTGTACGCCGCGGTGCAGGACCCCCGGCTGGTTGTCCGGAGCCACTTCACGTACTCCACCATCGGCCGGCGGCCGGGCGGGTCATGAGATCACGCTGGGCCGGAGCGTCGCTGCCCCTCGTCGGGGCGGCGGCGTTCATCGGTGTCTGGTGGGGCGTCACCGTGGTGTTCGGCATTCGGTCGTTCTTCCTGCCCTCGCCGCTGGACGTCGTCGCGGCATTCCGCGCGCAGCCGGAGTACCTGCTCACCGAGGCGTGGTCGACGCTGCAGATGACGGCGATCGGGTTCCTGATCGCGCTGGTCGCCGGCCTGCTCATCGCGATGGTGCTGACCATGTCCCGGGCGGTCGAGCGGGCCACGATGCCGTTGCTGGTCGCGCTCAACTCGATCCCGAAGGTGGCGCTCGCGCCGCTGCTGATCGTCTGGATCGGGTACGGCGCCGGCCCCAAGATCGTGATGATCGTCCTTATCGCCTTCTTCCCGATCGTGGTGTCGGCGGCCGCCGGGCTGTCCTCGACCCCGGCCGACCTCGGCGAGCTCGCCACCTCGCTGTCGGCGTCGTGGTGGCAGGCGTACCTCAAGGTGCGCCTGCCCTGGGCGCTGCCCCAGGTGTTCGTGGGGCTCAAGCTCGGCATCTCCCTCGCGGTCATCGGCGCCGTCGTGGCCGAGATCAGCAGCCCCAACGGCGGGCTCGGCGCCGTCGTCGTGCTGTCCGGCACCTCGCTGGACACCCCGCTCGCGTTCGCCGCCATCACCCTGCTGGCGATCCTGAGCATCGCGCTGTTCTACCTCGTCGTGGGCCTGGAGCGGCTGCTGCTGCCCTGGGCGCGCGCGATCTCCGCGTAGGAGGGGTCATGATCGAGCTGGCCGGGGTGTCCCGGACCTTCCGCACCCGCTCCGGCGACGTCGAGGCGCTGCGGGCGATCGACCTGACCGTCGCGGCCGGCGAGTTCCTGGCCGTCATCGGCCGGTCCGGCTGCGGCAAGTCGACGCTGCTGCGGCTGGTGGCCGGGCTGCTGACGCCGAGCGCGGGCCGGGTCGCCGTCGCCTCGGCGCCGGTCACCGGCCCGCGGACCGACGTCGCGCTGATGTTCCAGCGCCCGGCGCTGCTGCCGTGGCGCTCGGTGCTCGGCAACGTGCTGCTGCCGCTGGAGATCCGCGGCCGGGTGCGCCCGCCCGACCGGGACCGGGCCCAGGCGCTGCTCGACGCGGTCGGCCTGGCCGGCTTCCACCGCCGGCTGCCGCACGAGCTCTCGGGCGGCATGCAGCAGCGGGTCGCCCTGTGCCGGGCCCTCATCCAGCGCCCGAGCGTGCTGCTCATGGACGAGCCCTTCTCCGCGCTGGACGCGCTGACCCGCGAGGAGCTGGCCGGGCAGCTGCAGCAGGTGCACGTGGAGATGCGGCCGACCACCATCTTCGTCACCCACTCGATCCAGGAGGCGGTGCTGCTGGCCGACCGGGTCGCGGTGCTCAGCAGCCGCCCCGGCCGCGTCCAGCGCATCATCACCGTGGACATCCCGCGCCCGCGCTCCTTCGGCCACAACGCGCACCTCACCGACGTCGCCGCCCACGTGGCCGAGCTGACCGACCTGCTGCACGCCAACGAGGTCCCACGGAGCGTAATCACGTAACACTCTTTACAAATGACTAAGTTTTGTTTACTAATGGGGATGGACAGCCTTCGATCGCCCGCCTCCCGGGAAGGTCTCTACCCCCATGCCCAAGAAACGACTGCTCGCGCTCGTGGCCGCGGCGGGCCTCATGCTCGCCGGCGCCGCGGCCGCGATCCTGCCGACCGCGGCCGCCGACGCGGCCGCCGCCTGCGCACCGGCCTACGCCGACGCAACCGTCTACACCGGCGGCATGCAGGCGTCCTACAACGGCCACAACTGGACCGCCAAGTGGTGGACGCAGCACGAGGTGCCCAGCACCGGCGGGTCCGGCGTGTGGGCCGACAACGGCGGCTGCGGCGGCAGCACCGGCGGGGGCGGCGGCACGGGCTCGTGCAACTACCCGAACTGGGTGGCCGGGCAGTGGTACGCCACCGGAGCGATCGTCCGGTACACCAACGGCGGCTACTACCAGGCGACGCACGACAACCCGGGCTACGATCCGACGATCAGCACCTGGTTCTGGTCCCCGTTCTCCTGCAGCGGCGGCGGTGACACCGGCGGCGGCGGGTCGACGACCGGCTTCGTGGTCAGCGAGGCCCAGTTCAACCAGATGTTCCCGAGCCGCAACGGGTTCTACACGTACGCCGGGCTGACCGACGCGATGAAGAAGTACCCCGCGTTCGCCACCACCGGCAGCGACACCGTCAAGCGCCAGGAGGCCGCGGCGTTCCTGGCCAACGTCGGCCACGAGACCGGCGGGCTCGTGTACATCAACGAGATCAACACCGCCAACTGGCCCACGTACTGCGACTGGAGCCAGCCCTACGGCTGCCCCGCCGGCCAGTCCGCCTACCACGGCCGCGGCCCGATCCAGCTCAGCTGGAACTTCAACTACAAGGCGGCCGGCGACGCCCTCGGCGTCGACCTGCTCAACAACCCCGACCTGGTGGCCACCAACTCGTCGATCTCGTGGCAGACCGGCCTGTGGTACTGGATGACCGGCACCGGCAACGCCGGCACCACGTCGCACAACGCGATGGTCAACGGGCAGGGCTTCGGCACCACCATCCGGGCCATCAACAGCATCGAGTGCAACGGCGGCAACCCCGCCCAGGTGCAGAGCCGCGTGAACCTCTACAACCAGTTCGTCGGCATCCTCGGCGTCCCCGCGGGCGGCAACCTGTCCTGCTGAGTCCCGGTCACGGGCGCTCGGTGCGGACCGGGTCGCCCCGGATCAGCTCGTCGTGCACGTGCCACCGCGCCGCGGCCAGGGTCTGGGCCGCGGCGCGGTCGCCTTCCTCCAGACGCTCGCGCAGCCTCCGCATCGCCAGGCTCCGGTTCAGACCGAACTGGCGCTCGGTGTCGACCACGACGACGAGGCCGCTCGGGCGGTGGGTGGCCCGCACCGCGGTGCTCACCTTGTTGCGGCGCTGGCCGCCGGGCCCGCCGGTGCGGCAGGGCACGACGTCCACGTCGGTCTCGTCGAAGCCGGTGCGCGGGGCGTCGAGCGAGCAGCGCCGGGCGGTCACGTACCAGTTCTTGCGCCCGTGGTTCGGCCGGTACGGGCTGGGCGCCTGCCAGCACAGGGTGCCGGTCCACGCCGCGGCGAGCGTCTCCGCGCCGGGGCCGTCGAGCCCCAGCACGACGGAGCGCAGGGTGCTGACACGACACAGGCCTCGTCGGTGGCGAGCCCCGTCGGCCGCCGCCGGGTCGCGTTCGTCGCCGGGCACGCTCTCCGCGCGCCGCACCGCCACCCCGCGCCGGGCCGCGTCGCCCTCCAGGCGGGCGGCGAGCCCGGCCACGGCCCACGAGCACTCCAGCGGGCCGCGGCCGGCCGACAGCATGAGGTACACCGTCATGGCCGGGCCCACGAGCGCCGCCGGTCGCGTTTCGGCGCCTCCGCCGGCTGGTCGGCGGTCTTGTAGGTGACGACCGGCACGGTCACCGCCACCGGCGTCGCCAACCCGTGCGCGACGAGGTCGGCGATCACCTGCTCGATGCGCTTGTACGCGGTCGGCGCCTCCTCGAACAGCAGCTGCCGGTCGCCGCAGACCACGAGCGAGCCGACCGGGGTCCGGCGCAGCTCCTCGACGGTGTGCTTGGCCCGCCCGCGGCGCAGCGCGTCGGCCCGGGACATCTTGCGCCCGGCGCCGTGCGCGACCGACCAGCCGGCGTCGGCCCCGGCGTGCGCGGCCACCACGTACGACGGGGTGCCGCGGGTGCCGGCGATGAGCACGTCGCGGCCGTCGCCGGGCGCGGCGCCCTTGCGGTGCAGGTAGTGCCCGTCGCGGACCTCGACCAGGTTGTGGCACTCGTCGACGATCGGCTCGACCGGCTCGGCGCCCAGGGCGAGCGCGACCCGGGCCGCGAGCAGGCGCCGGTTGAGCGAGCCCCAGCGCACGGCGTCGTCGTGCGCGGCGAGGTAGGCGGGCGGGTCCGCGGCGGGCCCGGCCCCGTGCACCTCGGTGTGGGCGCGCAGGATCCGCTCGCCGAGGCCGCGCGATCCACTATGGACGATGAGCACGAGCGCGCCGGCCGCGAGCCCGAGCCGCTCCGCGTGGGCACCGTCCTCAATGGAGCCGATGCGGGCGAGCTCGACGAAGTGGTTGCCGCGGCCGACGGTGCCGAGGCCCTCCATGTATCCGGCCGGCACCGGCTTGCCCCGCGACGCGAACGCCCACGCGGGGTCGTCGGCGTCGGGCGCGAGCGGCACGTCGAGGTCCGGGAACCGCGCCGCGAGCCGGTCGGGCGAGGGCTTCTTGAGCGCGATCGGGAACACGGCGATGCCGCAGCCGATGTCGGAGCCGACGAGGAACGGGTACAGCACGGACGAGCGCATCGCGGCGCCGATCGGGGCGCCCTTGCCGGGGTGCAGATCGGGCATGCCGGCGACGTGCACCATGCCGTCGAGGGCGGCGACGTGGTGGCACTGCGCGACGGCGTCGGTCTCGATCCAGCTGTTTTCGGATGCGAAAAGGGAGACGCTGGCAGACAAAAGGAGAAGTCCTTCGGGAAGACGGCACGGACGGAGGTCGGGTGGCTGGGGTGGTCCGTCAGTACGTCATGCCGTCGATGGTCCCCGGCCGCGCGCCCGGGAACAACCGATTTTCGCGCCTCAGCTGTAGGTGATGCTCCACCACACGAACATCGCGAACGAGAAGGCCTGGCCTCACTCTGCGTCATCGTCTGGTCGGCTTTCGGTCACGAAGAGTGCCGGCGGCGGCGTACCGTCAGCAATGGTTACGCGAAGGCCGGGAAGGTAGCCGCCACATGAGCACGCCGGAGCCCGGCCCGATCGCGGCCCGCCGGTGGCGATGGCCGCTCCGGTCGTACCTGATCGGGCTGGTCGTGCTCTTCGTGGTCGCGGCCGGGGCCGGCATCGACGCGGGCTGGGTTCAGGCCCGGCACGACGCCGTGTCCGCCGCGCGCGCCGACGCGTCGATGGCGGCGGACCTCGCGGCGCGGGAAATCCAGGAGCAGCTCGACACCGTTCGCGAAACCGTCGGCTCCCTCGCGTCGAGCCCGGGCGCGGCCCAGGTGTTCGCCGACCCGGGCACCTGCCGGCTGGCGTTCTCGCTCGGCGGTGCCGACGACGGGCACCTGGACCTCCTGCGCCCCGACGGGACCGTCGTCTGCTCGTCCCGGTCGTGGCCCGGCGCCCCGGCGGCGAACGCCTACGCCGGGGCCTCCTGGCTGCCCGGCGCGGCCCGCACGGCGCAGGCCGTGGCGCCGGTCCACGACGAGCGCACCGGACGGGCCGCCTTCCTGGTCACCGCCGTGGTCCCCGGGCTCGGGCTGGTGGCGGCGTTCGTCGACCTGGCCGCCCTCGGCGCGGCGGCGGGCCGGCTCTTCGAGGCGACCGCCGCCGCCGACCCCGCCTGGCGCGCCCTGCACGCCGACCTCAACGAGATCGTCGCGGCCGGCGACCGCGCGACCGGCCTCACCCGGCAGCTGCTGTCCTTCGCCCGGGCCGACCCCGCCCCCGAGACCCGCAGCCTGGACCTCAACACCGTCGTCACCGACCTCGACACGCTGCTGCGGCGCGCGCTCGGCGAGGACATCACCGTCGTCACCGACCTCACCGCGCAGCCGTGGCCGATCCTGGCCGACCCCGGCCGCCTCGAGCAGGTCCTGGTCAACCTCGCGGTCAACGCCCGCGACGCCATGCCCGGCGGCGGCACTCTCACCATCGAGACCGCGCCGGTCACCGTCGACGAGCACTACGCGGCCCAGCACCCGGGCATGCGAACCGGCCGGTACATGCGGCTACGGGTCAGCGACACCGGCACCGGCATGAGCCGGGCCACCCGGGAGCGGGCCTTCGAGCCCTTCTTCACCACGAAACCCAAGGGTCACGGCACCGGCCTCGGCCTCGTCACCATCTACGGCATCATCACCCAGGCCGGCGGCTACGCCCAGATCTACTCCGAGCTCGGCCACGGCACCACCATCACCGCACTGCTCCCGGCCACCGACGACCTCGCCGAACCGGACACCGCACCCGCGCCGAGCGAACGGCCGTCCGCCGGCGGGACGATCCTGCTCGTCGAGGACGACGACAGCCTCCGCGCGATCACCGAACGCATCCTGCAACGCGCCGGCTACACCGTCCTGTCGGCCGCCACCGCCGCCGAGGCCCAGCAACTCGCCGGGGCCCATCCCGGCATCGCGCTGCTCCTCACCGACGTGATGCTGCCCGACATGCACGGACCCGCCCTCGCCGCCGCCCTGCCGGCCATCCACGCCGGGCTGCCCGTGGTGTACCTGTCCGGGTACACCGAGACGATCCTCGCCACCCGCAGCACCATCCCCGCGGGCGCGACCCTGCTCACCAAGCCGGTCGGGGCCCACCAGCTCCTGCACACCGTCGCCCGCGCCCTGGACGGAACCGCCGCGCCGGCCGGCCGTCAGTGGGCGTAGCGGTCCCCCGCGTACTGCTCCAGCGACTCCTTCACGAGCTCGTCGCCGAAGCCGCTGGTGCTCGTCAGGAAGAAGACGCTGTACGGGCGGGACCAGAACCGGGCGGTGCCGTGGTCGCTGCCCAGGGCCGTGTTGCTCGCCGGGGTGCAGACGAGCCAGCGGCTGCCGCGGTACGGCCGGATGTACACCGTCGCCATCAGCGACCACGGGAACGTGGTGTCGTGGCCGCCCTTGGTCACCGTGATGCCGGTCCCGTCGATGCGCAGCGGGCGGGTGTCGCGGGCGCTCACCGCCCACTGGAACAGCTTCCAGGCCAGGCCCGCGCCGCCGCCCAGGATGAACAGCCAGCTCAGCAGCGTGAACAGGACGCCGTCGAAGAGTCCCAGCACGACCCCGGCCACGAAGAGCCCGCCGAAGCGGAGCGTGGCCCGGCCGTGGTGGCGGTACGGGTTCGGGATCAGCTTGCGCTTGTCCGGCTGCGGCGTGCCGTACGCGGGCGGCATCGGGCCCGCCATGGGGGCGGGGGCGGGCGCCGGCGGCATCTTCACCGTCACCGACTCGCGGCGGGTCGGCGGCGCGGCCTCGGGCGGGGGCGGGGGCGTCCACGGGGGTGTCGTCGCGACCGGCTCGCGCAGGGTGCCGCCGCTGGGCATGGGGACCGGGGCCGAGACCGGGGCCGCGGGCAGCGGTGTCGTGCGCGAGCGCGGCGGCGGCTCGTTGGCCTGCATCGCGAGGTACCGCAGCGCCCCCTCGGCCACGACGAGCTCCGGGTGTTCGACCCGCCGCGGCGAGCGCCCCGTCGCCTGGCCCAGCAGCGTGCCCACGAGGGGCGTGCGGGTCGCCCCGCCGACGAGGAACAGCTCGGCCCGGTCGTCCCGGCCGATCTTCGCGCGGCGCAGCACCTGCTCGGTCATCGCGACCGTGCGCTGCAGCAGGACGCGGGCGTCGCGCTCGAAGTCGCCGCGGGTCACCGACACGTCCTCGTCGATGAGCGGCACCTGGACGCGGGCCACGCGCTCGGTGCTGAGCCGCTCCTTCGCGCCGCGGCAGTCGTCCCACAGCAGCCGGGCCGACCAGCGGTCCATGCCCTCGGGCTCCATGAGCCGCGCCCACTCGTCGGGGTAGCGGTCGCCGGCCGAGCGCCCGACGCGCCGCTGCACGACCTCGTCGAGGTCCAGGCCGCCGACGTCGTCGAGGCCGGCCTTGGCCAGCTGCTGGAACTCGCGGCCGGTGCGCAGCACTGCGGTCACGTCGCAGGTGCCGGCGCCGAGGTCGTAGACGACGAGCGGGTCGCCGTCGGCGACGGTCGCGCCGGACGCGATGAGCTGGGCCGCGGCCGCCTCGGGCTCGCTGACGAGGGACGGCTGGTGCAGCCCGGCGTGCCCGGCGGCGGCGCGCAGCACGCCCTGCCGGTCGGCGGACCAGGCCGCCGGGTGGGTGAGCACCACCCGCAGCCGGTCGGTGCCGGCCAGGCGGACCGCCTCGGCGTACACCTGGGCCAGGGTCGCCCCGATCAGCTGGGCGATGTCGAACTCGTCGCCGCCGAGCAGCACCCGCCGCTCGCCGATGCGCCGCTTCGGGTTCGGCTCGTAGCGGCCGGGGTCGAGGCGGGCCGAGCGCACGGCGGCGTTGCCGGTGACGAGCGAGCGGTGCTCGTCGGCCCAGACGGCCGAGGGCAGCAGCGGGCGGCCGTCGAACTGCAGGGCGAACGGGGCCTCGCCGGGCGGCTGCAGGTACGCGACCGTGTTCGTCGTGCCGTAGTCGATACTCAGCCGGAACTCGCTCACTTGCCGCCTCCCTGGAGGGCGAAGATGACCACGGCGACGAGGGCGACCACGACGAGCGCGGCCCCGCCCACCAGCAGCAGCAGCCGCGGCGGGATGCGGGCGGCCCGCCCGGTGTCGGGCACGGCCGCGGAACGCATCACGGTGCCGCTGGAGACGGTGCGCTGGCGCAGCGTGGTGCGCCGCTCGGCGAGCAGCAGCTCGGCGCGCTCCGGCCAGATGTCGTCGAGCCCGGCGGCCAGATAGAAGTCCCGCGCCGCGAGCTGGTCGACCCGGGCCTTGCCCACAAGGCTCGGCGGGAACCGGCGAAGAGCAAAGGCCAGCGCCGGCGGTACCTCCGGTGCGTCCTCCCGCGCGAGGAACTTCAGCACGTCGTGCAGCTCGCGGCCCTGCTCGGCGCCGAGCTGCGCGCCGAACACGGCCAGCAGCAGGCGGTACCAGCGGTCCTGGGCCACGTGTGCGTCGCCGGGCAGGAACGGGATGCAGTAGATGAGGAAGTCGGTGCGCTCCAGCGCGGTGTGGGCCGCGTCGAGGGCCGTGGCGTCGAACCGGCGGGCCTCGGCCGCGCTGAGCAGCAGCTCGGTCATCTGCACGTCGGAGCCGGTGTGCCGGTTGGCCAGCTCGATGAGGTCGGCGAGCGCGATGCGGTCCAGGAGCGCCTTGACGCCGGGCGACTGCAGCGCGGGCGGCACCCCGAAGGACGCGGCCAGCTGGACCATCTCGACGATCGCGGCCGGGCCGGCGCTCGCGTTGCGGCCGTGGCCCGCCCAGGCCCGCAGGTGGTTGTCGACGAGCCCGGGGTCGAAGGCGGAGCGGCGCAGCGCCTCGCGCAGGGTCTTGCTGGCCCCGGCGCGCATCGCCCGCTGCACGACGAGCCGGGTGACGACCTGGCTCGCGCCGGGGTGGCGCGCGGCGAGCGCCCCGCCGCCCTGCCAGGCCTGGTACGCGCCCGCGAGGTCGCCGTCGTTGAGCTTGGCCGCCTCGGCCTCGATCTGGCGCTGCCCGGCCTCGGTGTGCAGCAGCTCCAGGTGCTCGGGCGCGGCCTGGCCGGAGGTGACCGCCTGCAGCAGCGTGGTCTGCAGGATGCGGCCGCCGACGAGCACGTCGCTCTGCCACTGCCGCACGTCGGCGGAGCCGGCGATGTTCCGGCCGCCGCGCAGCGGGGCGAGCTCGGCCGCGCCGCCGCGGCGCCACATGTCGGCCAGCTGCTGGGTGAAGCCGTCGACCCGGCCGCCGCCCGTGCCGGGGTAGAGCCGGTCGCGGGTGGCCGCGTAGCCGCTGCCGCCGGTGACCGCGTCCAGGAAGACCAGGCGGGGCAGGTCGGGGTCGGTGTCGTCGTCCTCGTTGGCGGCGAAGGTCAGGTCGCGCACGTCGCCGAGCACGTCGACGAGGCCGCGCACGAGGGCGGTGGCGGGCGCGCCGGGCATGACCACGGTCAGCGGGCCGGCCGGGTTGGCCAGGACCCGGTCGAGCAGCTCGTCGAAGACCGGGCCGGGGTCGGCGACCGGGCGGGCGTTGGCCGCGTCGGCGTGCTCGCGCAGGGCCGAGTAGGGCACGGCGGCGAGGCGGCCGGGCGGGTACGCGCCCGGGTCGTTGCGCCCGGCCCAGTGCGGCCAGTGCTCGAGGCCGAGGGCGAGCTGGACGTTGACGAGCTCGGCCGGGCCGATGAGGGCGTGCGCGATGGCGGCGCCGGGCCGGCCGTGGTCGTCGCGGGCCGGCACCTTGTGCAGGACCACCCCGTTGCCCTCGACGCGCAGGTAGGCCAGCGACGCGCGCTCGTTGCGGCCGGGCGCGCGGGTGATGCGCAGGGCCAGCCGCTCGTCCCACCACGCGACCGCGGACTCGGGCAGCGAGGTGGCGTCGGGGCCGACGCCGTCGTTGCCGGCGGCCGCCGAGCGGGACCGCCAGCGGAACACGATCTGGTCGATTTGCCCCGATTGAACGCGTCCCGTTGCCTGGGTCATCGGATTCCAGCCCCTTTCCGGATCGTCAATTTCCCAGAACTGCCCGGTCGAGGACGCCGGTCATGGCGAACAGGGACAGCAGCGGGCGCAGCACCCGGCGCGGGCCGAAGCCCTCGGCCGGGAAGTGCCCGTCGACGGGCGCGACGCCGGCCGCGGAGGCGTAGTGCAGGCTCACGTCGCTGACCCGGTTGACCGGCGGCAGGAAGCGCTCGGCGCCGTTGGTGGCGAGGAACTCGTACACCTCCTCGCTCTCCTCGGCGACGGTGTTCAGCCGCGCGTTGTCGTCGCGGCCGAGCCAGCGGGCGACCTCGGGCCGGCGGGCGGCGAGCAGGTCGGACTTGGCCACGACCATCGCCGCCGGGATCGGCAGGAACTGGGTGGCCTTCTCCCCCCGCACCTCGACCAGGCGGTCCATGACGGCGTTGAACGCCGGGTCGCCGTAGACGGTCGCGGGCTCGCCGAGCGCCGAGGGCAGCGCCTTCTCCGGGTCGACGACGAAGATGAGCGCGTTGACCGCGGACAGGAACGACGTGTCGAGGAACCGGTCGCCGGAGCGGCGCCGCCGCAGCTGCTCGCCGGCGACGTCGAAGAACGCGACGGCGAAGTCGCGCCGGGCGTGGGCGCTGTACACCTTGGCCACGTAGCTGAACGCGATCGGGCTGATCTGGGTCAGCGGCAGCTGCTCGCGCCGGTGGCAGAACGGCTCCACGAACCGGGTCATGTAGTTGTGCTCGATGGCCTCGTCGAGGCGCTCGACGCGCAGCCCGAGGTCGGCGAGCTCCAGGTTGTTGCGCAGCGCCTCGACCATCGCGGCCAGCAGCAGCGTCTTGCCGGCGGCGCGGTGGCCGACCAGGCCGATGACGATCGGGTCGCCGTAGTCGCCGTAGCGGTCGGGCAGGTAGTGCGTGGTGGCCATGCCGTCGCGCATGAGCGTGCAGGAGCGCTGGGCGCCCAGGCGCCGCTCGGCGAAGGCCTCCTTGGTCTCGTCGGCGCCGCGGGGGCGGAACGGCCGGTGCTGCTGGGTCTCCACGTCGACCTCGACCCGCTGCGCCTTGCTCCAGTGGATCCACTGCAGGCAGATCGGGCAGAGGACGCGGCCGAGCAGGCGGCTCGGGCTCGCGAGGTTCACTTGGACCCTCCCAGGTTGGTGACGACAAGGATGACCAGCAGGAGGGGCAGGCCCACCACCACGAGCGCGAGCACGCCCATGATGATCTTGCTGCTCAGCTCGTCGCGGCTGTACCACAGCACGTCGACGAGGCCGCGGGCGAAGCGCCAGGCGACCTGCTGGGGGGCGCCGCGCTGCTCGCGGTACTGCCGCTTCGCGTCCACGAGCCGCCGGAACTCGTCGCGGGCCGGACTGAGCGGCACGGCCGCCCGGGCGACGGCGGGCGCTGTGGCCGTGGGCTGCGGGGAGTACTGCTGCGGGATCTTGATCGTTGCGGTGGTGGCGTCGGACGGGTCGGTGCTCTGCCAGACCGGCTCGTAGCGGGCGTCCTCGACGCGCCGCAGCAGCTCGTGGGCGTCGGGGCGGTCCCGCGGGTCGTCGGCGAAGACGCCCTCGAGCAGCCCGGAGAGGGCCGAGCCGGCGAGCCGCCCGAGCTCCTCGCGCACGGCGGCGGCCGCGGCCGGCCCGCGCTGCAGGGCGATGCAGAACACGACCATGCCGGCCTGGTACACGTCGTGGGCCTCGGTCGCCAGCCGCAGCCCGTCCGGGCCCGGCGGCGGCTGCCACTGCGGGTCGAGGGCGGCCCGGGCCGGCTCCCCGACCGCGACCGTCTCGCCGAGGTTGACCAGCTGGGCGTGGGTGCCGTCCCACAGCACGAACTCCGGCATGATCGTGCCGTGGGTGAGCCCGGCCTTGGCCAGGGTCTGGATCGCCACGAGCAGGTCGCCGAAGATCGTCAGCAGCGTCTCGGGCAGCGGCGCGCCGGGCTGCCCGGCCACCGGCACGCCGCGGTACGTGCTGGTGACGTGCGGGTCCGTCCCGTTGAGCTCGAACTCGACGACCCGGCATACCTGCGCCGGGTACGAGGTGCCGGGCAGCGCGTCGAGCTGCTTGCCGGCGTGGACCTCGGCGTGGACGAGCCGCTGGGCGTCGGCGGTGCGGGCGGTGCGGCGCAGCACCCGCTCGCCGGTGTCGGTCAGGCGGCCCCACTGCAGCTCGAACTGGTCCGTGAACCGCCGGTCCGGGTCGAACTCGATGTGCACCGTCATGTGGGCAGTCGCTCCCCGTCGTCGGCGTTGATGGCGAACAAGGTGTATCCGTTGTCGACGTACAGGACACCGTCACCGGCGACCGGCGCGCGGGTGACGACGATGTCCGGCGCGGACCAGCGGGTGGTGCCGTCGTGGCGCGAGTAGGCGTGCAGCACGCCGGCGTCGACCACGTACACCAGTGTCCGGGTCGCGTGCACGCCCGGCCACACGGCGACGCCCGGCACCTTCCAGCGGATCTCTCCGTCGGGGCCGAGCGCGGTCAGCCCGCCGGGCTCGGCGACGAAGACGGCGCCGGGCACCGCGTGCGGCACCCCGTCGCCGGGCAGCCGCCAGCGTAGCGCCCCGTCGGCCGGATCGAGGCCGAGCAGCTCGCCGCCCGCGGGCTGCACCACGATCTCGGCGGTCGCGGCCGGCGCGACCCGCGGGGGCAGCCCCTTCTTGCGGAATCGGCCCACGCCGTCGTGCACGCCGAGGCCGAGCAGCTCGTCGCCGGCCCGGACCAGCACGAGGTCCCCCGCGACGGCCAGGGCTCCGGCGGGGGCGCCCAGTTCGCCGTGGGCCCAGCCGGCGGTACCGTCGCCGCGCCGCTCCCGGACCATGCGCCCCTGCACGATGGCGACCCCGCCCGGGACCGGCACCGGGCGCAGCGCCGCGGCCGCAGTGCGCCAGACCTCCTCCCCCGTGGCCGCGTCGACGGCGACGAGGTTGCGCTTGCCCGGCCCGAGCACGTGAACGTGTCCGTTCGTGTACACCGGCTCACCGTGCGCGGCGACCGGGACGCTCCACCGCTCCTCCCCGGTGCGCAGGTCGATCGCGATCGTGCGTCTCGGTGTCGCAGTGATGAGCGTCTCCCCGGCGTAGACCGGCCGGCAGCCGGGGATCGTGGGCTCCGGATGCCGCCAGCGCTCGGTGCCGTCGCCGGCCTCCAGCGCGTGGACGCCGTCGTCGGCGCTCACCACCACGGTGTCGCCCTTCGCCACGATCTCCCCGCGGGACATGGCGTGCCCGGCCCGCCAGGGACGGTTCCGGCCCAGCCGGAGCAGGCCGTCGGCGGCCTTGCGGCGGCCTTCGATCGCGGCCAGGACCGGCGCGGGCAGCCACGGGCCGGTCGGGTCCTTCAGGCCGGCGGCGAGGCGCTCGCGGACCTGGCGCGCCGTGGGCCGGTCCTCGGGGGCCGCCTCCAGGCACTTGCGCAGCGTCCAGGTCATGCCGGCCGGGACGCCGACGAGGTTGGGCGCGCTGTAGTGCACGGCGTAGAGGTACTCGGCCATGTTGGCGCCGTCGAAGGGCAGGCGGCCGGTCGCGGCGCGCACCAGGACGGCGGCGAGGGCGAACACGTCCGAGGCCGGGGTGCCGGCCTTGCCCGCGAACCGCTCGGGGGCGATGTAGCCGACCGTGCCGTGGAAGTACTGCGAGGCGGTGAGCCGCGGGGCGTCGTCCGGCCGGGCGATCCCGAAGTCGATGATCTTGATCTGGTCCTGGAGCACGAGCACGTTGCTCGGCTTGAGGTCGCGGTGCACGACCCGCGCGTTGTGGATCGCGGCCAGCCCGTCGGCGAGCGCCGCGCCGAGCCGCCGGACCAGCTCCTCGGGCAGCGCCCCGGTCAGCTCCTCCGCCTCCGCGAGGGTGATCCCGGGGAGGTACTCGGTGGCCAGCCAGGGCGGCGCCCCGGCCGGGTCGGCGTCGAGCAGCCGGGCGGTGTGCTCGGAGCGGATCTTCGCGGCCAGCTCGACCTCGCGCCGGAACCGCTCGACGAGCTCGTCGTCGTAGCCGGCGCCGAGGTGCAGCGTCTTGACCGCGGCGGCCGCCCCGGACGCGTCCCGGCCCAGGAAGACCTGGCCCATGCCGCCGGCGCCGAGCCGCCCCAGCAACTGGTACGGCCCGAGGCGGCGCGGGTCCTCACGCCGTAACGGGTCAACCACCGCTGCTCACGAGGTCCATGGTGCCTGCCTGGCGCAACTTCGTACCGTCACCGTGCCACCACATTGCGGTCCGCTCATCGAAGCGGTATTCCCGTCGTACCTGCGGACCGTACTCGGCGACGAGGTGAACCGCGTCGACGATGTACCGGAACTGGTCCTCGGAGAGGTAGTACGCGAAGCTCACCCGCGCCCACCCCGGCTTCACCCCGAGCCACCCGGCGACCGCCTGCCCGGCGAGCCGCTCCGCCTCGCGCGGGCCGATGCCGAGCAGGTCGTGGCCGTACGGGCCGGCGCACGAGCAGCCGCCGCGCGCCTGGACCCCGAACAGGTCGCTGAGCAGGGTGACGACGAGGTTGTGGTGCAGCCCGGGCACGGTGAACGACACGATCGGCAGCCGGTCCGGCCCCGCGTCGCCCAGGATCCGCAGCGCCGGGTCGCGGGACCACGACTCGAGCGCCCGGCGCACGTAGTCGTCCTCGCGGCGGCGGATCACGCCGAGGCCGACGGTGCGGTGCAGGTTCATGACCAGGCCGGCCCGGATCGACTCGATGATCGCGGGGGTGCCGCCCTCCTCGCGGTGCGCGGGGTCGTCGATGTAGTGCCGGCCGCCGGGGTGCACGTAGACCACCGTGCCGCCGCCCGGGACCGTCGGGACCGGGTTGCGCAGCAGGTCCTTGCGCACGACGAGCACGCCGGGGGTGCCCGGGCCGCCGGGGAACTTGTGCGGGGACAGGAAGACGGCGTCGTGGCGGGCGGCGCCGATCTCGACGTGCGGCCCGGCGGCGGCGTAGTCCCAGCAGGCGATCGCCCCGTGCCGGTGCAGCAGCTCGGTGACCCGCTCGACATCGGCCTTCCGGCCGGTGACGTTAGACCCCGCCGAGAACGCGCCCACGATGCCGCGCCCCCGGTTGCGGTGCAGGACCTCCTCGAGCGCCTCCGGATCGACGCGGATCACCTCGGCCCCGGACTCGCGCCACAGCAGCTCGTTGGAGTGGTGCTCGTAGGGCCCGACGAGCACCAGCGGCCGTTGCCGGCTCTGCGCGAGGATGCGCACGAGCTTGTCGATCGCGGCGGTCGAGCCGGACCCGGTGAAGATCACGACCTGGTCGTCGCCGGCCCCGACCGCCGCGTGGACGGCCCGGCGCGCCAGCTCGCGCAGCTCGGTGGTCCGCCGCCCGGTGGCGCTCGCCTCCGTGTGCGTGTTGGCGTACCACGGCATGACGTGCTCGCGGATGTGGTCCTCGACGAACCCGAGCACCCGCCCGGAGGCGGTGTGGTCGGCGTAGACGAGCGGCCGGACCCCGAACGGCCCGGGGACGCCGATCCCGTCCCCGATGACGGACTCCCTGATCTGCCGCACGACCGGCGGCTCTTCCAGCACCATGACGGCTCCCCTGCGGATGCGTGTGACCGAGGCCACGCACGCAGGGGACCGGCCGGCCGCCTCGCGTCAGGAAGCCGACTGCGGGGCCGCCCCGGCGAAGGCCGCATCGCGGAGGTCGTCGCTGAAGGCGATGTGCCCCGGGCGCTGTTTGGCCCGGTACATGGCCTCGTCGGCCAGCTGCACCAGGCGCGCCGGGTCGATCGCGGCCTCCTCCGGGGACTCGACCACCGTCACGCCGATCGACGTCGTCACCGCGACCTTCTCGCCCGAGGACAGGACCACCGGCTCGGCCACCGCGTCGAGGATGCGCCCCAGCACCGCCGGGACGCGCCCGCCCGACACGAGCTGCTCCAGCAGGACCACGAACTCGTCGCCGCCCACGCGGGCCACGAAGTCCGTCCCGCGCACCGTCGTGGTGAGCCGGTGCGCGATCGCCACGAGGAGTTCGTCGCCCGCGGCGTGGCCGTAGCGGTCGTTCACCGGCTTGAAGCCGTTGAGGTCGAGGAAGAGCACCGCCATCGGCCCCCCGCCGCGGTGCACGCGGCCCGCGGCGTCGTGGATGCGGTTCACCAGGCGGCGGCGGTTGGCCAGGCCGGTCAGCGGGTCGTGGGAGGCCGCGTGCTCCTGGAGGCGCTGCTCGGTGACGTCGCGGTTGACGTACACGAAACCCTCCCCCGTCCCGTCGGGCCCGGCGAGCGTGGAGACCGACGACAGCACGGTGAGCGGGGCCCCGTCGAAGCGCCGCTCACGCAGCTCGCCGCTCCAGCGGCCGTGCGCGGCCAGGTCGTCGAGCACCCGGCGGGGGCCGACGTCGACGTCGTCGTCGGTCGAGCAGGCGGTGGCCAGCAGGGCGAAGAGGTCGCAGCCGATCGCCTCGCCGGCCGGGTACCCGTAGAGCCGCTCCGCCCCCGCGTTCCACGAGTCGATCACGTTGTCCGGGGTGCAGGAGATCACGGCGTCGGAGATGGCGTCGAGGAGGTGGCTCTGGCGGCGGGCGTCGTCGAGCAGGGCCAGCGCCGCCCCGAGGGCCCGGCCGTGCTCCAGGGCGGCCGAGGCCACGGCGGCGACCGCCTGCACGAGCTCGGCCTCGTCGCCGTCGAGCGGCCCGGCGATTTCGAGCGTGCCGACCGTGCGGCCGTACAGCGTGAGCGGCGTGACCGAGGCGCGGTCCGGCGACGGCGCGGCCACGGCGCCTTCCGGCGACGGCGCGGCCACGGCGCCTTCCGGCGACGGGGACGAGGCTTCTTCCGGCGGCGCGGCGGGGGTCGGGTGCAGCGACACCGACACCGACACGGTGCGGCCCGGCAGCTCGGGCTCGAGCACCGACGTGAGGTACTGCAGCATCCGCTCCTCGTCGGGTGCGGCGCCGAGCAGACGCGCACCGACGGCGGCGACGACACCGAACCGGGACACGAACCTCTATCGGCAAGGAACCGCCCGATCTGAACCAATGTACGATGGCGCCATCATGGCGCCAATGAGAACTTTCGCCACCGCCGGCCCGGTCGCGGTGACCGTGGTGCTCGACACCGGCCGGGTGCGCGTGGTCGCGTCCGACCGGTCCGACACCGTGGTCGCGGTGCTGCCCGCCGGCCCGAGCGCGTCGGCGGTGAACGCGGCCGAGCAGACGACCGTCGACCACGCCGCGGGCGCGCTCACGGTGAAGGCGCCGCACCGGGCGATCCTGCGTCCGGGCGGCGGCATCGACGTGGTGCTGGAGGTGCCGCGGGGCTCGAGCCTGGAGGTGCGGACCGTCCGGGCCGACATCCGCACCGAGGGCGAGCTGGGCGCCTGCCGGTTCAGTACCGTCTCCGGACCGATCCACCTCGAGCACGTCGGCGCGCTGAAGGTCTCGACGTCCGGCTCCGACGTGGTGGCCGGCCGCGTCGACGGGGTCGCCGACGTGCAGGGCGCGACGTCGAGCGTGCGCCTGCAGGACTGCGCGGCCGACGTCGAGGTGGCCACCGCGAACGGCGGCATCACGGTACTGCGCGCGGCGGGCGACGTGAGCGCCAAGACCGCGAACGGCTCGATCCGGATCGGCGAGGTGGCCCGGGGCCAGGTCCACGTGAGCACGGCGCGCGGCTCGATCGAGGTGGGCATAGCAGCGGGCACGGCCGCACACGTCGACGCCCGCTCCACCCTGGGCAGCGTGCACAACCTGCTCGAGGTACGCGACGGGCCCGAGGGTTTCGCCGAGCGCGTGTCGGTCTATGCGCGCACCTGGTACGGCCAGATAACGCTGCAACGCGCGATGCCCTGAGTGTTTCCAGCTCGCGGTGGGGCCCTCCATCTTCGGCGGCGCGCTCGGGCATCGAACAGGCGCGCCCCCGCTTCACCGCACATCGTTCATCCGTAACGCGATCAGATCGCGCTCAAAGTCCGCGACGGGCCGGAGCGGTTCGCCGGGGACGTGTCCGCTCATGCGCGCATCACGCCCCGCCGGGCGATGCCCGGACGATCCAGGCGGCGACCTGGGTGCGCGATGCGAGGCCGAGCCGGCGCCTGCTACTTCGTCAACACCGCGACGACGATCCTGTCGATCGACCTGATGCCTGAACCGGCTTTCACACCGCGAGATGTCCGGCGGCCCCGTCACTCGCTTTTCACTCGCGGCGGCCGGATAAGGAACGCCCGCCGGGCATCCTCCCCCTTCAACCGTTGCCGAGGCATCAGGAGGGGTCATGCCGGTGTACGACCGAACGACGATTCCGCCGACGGTGGGGCGGGGCAGACTCGACCCGGAGCTGGCCGCGTGGCTGCCGTCCGGTCCCACGCTCGGCGCCGACGTGCCGGTCGCCCAGGGCCGCCGCGACCACGCCGTGCTCGGCGAGGGGCCCTGGCCGCCGATCGGCACCGTCGAGACGCTCGTGCTGCCCGGGCCGCACGGGTCGCTCACCGTCCGCCGGCACACGCCGACGCGGCCGGCCAGCGACCCGATCGGCGCCCTCGTCTACGTCCACGGCGGCGGCTTCACCTACGGCACGCTGGACGAGTTCGAGACGGCGATGCGGGTCATCGCCGAGCGGGCCGGGATCGCCACGTACGTCGTGGACTACCAGCTGGCGCCCGAGGCGAAGTACCCGGTGCAGATCGAGGAGATCGAGTACACGGTGCGCTGGCTCTTCGACAACGCGGCCGCGCAGGGGGTCGATCCGGCGAAGATCGCGCTGGGTGGCGACTCGGCCGGCGGCAACATGACGTGCGTCGTCGCGCTGAAGCTGCGCGACGAGGGCGGGCCGCGGCTGGCGCTGCAGGTGCCGCTGTTCCCGGAGGCGGCCTTCCCCGGCGACACCACCGCCGGCAGCGAGAACCGCAGCGGGCTGTACCTGGAGACGAACGGGATCTACGAGATGGTCCGCAACCTGCTCAAGAACACCGACGACGCCCGCGACCCGTACGTCACGCCGATGTACGCGCCCTCGCACGCCGACCTGCCGGACACGATCCTGGTCACGAACGGCTTCGACCCGCTGCGCGACGTCGGCCACGCCTACGCCCGCAAGCTCGCCGCGGCCGGCAACAACGTCACCTACGTGCACAACCCCGACCTCACGCACGGGTTCCCGCAGTTCACGCGGTACTCCGGCGCCTGCCACCGGGCCACCGAGGAGCTCGCCGACCTCATCAAGGCCCGCATCGGGTGAGCCGGGGCCCTACGCTTCCCGATCGTGTCGCACACGTGGGAGCAGCGGGTCGTCCCGGTGGACCGCCTCACGACCCGGCCGGCCGCTGCCGTAGCGCCCGCCTCAGCCGGCCAGGGCGTGCAGCCGCTGCTCGGCGCGGTCCGGGATCTCCGTGGCCAGCTCGCTCATGATGCCGTTCGTCCAGCGCAGGGCCGATAGGTACGCGGCGACGATCGCGCCCGGCTCGCCGTGGTCGTTGTACGGGTCCGGGTCGGTGTAGGCGCGCGCGGCGACCAGGATCGCGCCCAGCGGGCCCGCGCCCGAGCGGAGGGCGTCGCGCAGCTGCGGGGCCAGCGGCAGGCCGGCGACGACCTCGTCGATCGACCGCGCGAAGTGGTCGGCCACGGCCGAGAGCAGGCCGCCCAGGTACGCCGCGTCGCCCTGGCCCTCCGCGCCCGGGAAGTCCGGCGAGGCGGCCAGCAGCTGGCACAGCCGGGCGCGGACCAGCATGCGCGCCAGCTGCTCGTGGTCGGCGGTCGTCAGGTCGGAGACGAGCATGAGCGTGACCCACTGGCGCAGGCGGTTGAGGCCTATCGCGACGATCGCCTCGCGCACCGACGTCACCGTGCGGGTCAGGCCGAACGTCGCCGCGTTCGTGGCGCGCAGCACGCGCATGCTCAGCCCGGCGTCCTGGCCCACGAGCGACACGACCTCGTCCAGGTCGACGTCGTCGGCGGCGAGCGCGGCCAGCACCCGCAGCCGGGCCAGGCGGCCCGGGGTGAGCGCGATGGTCGTGTCGACGTGCGGCCGGCCGAGGATGTGGCCCTGGAAGAGGTCGAACCCGAGCTCGAAGGCGAGCCGCAGGGACTCCGGGCTCTCCAGGCGCACGGCGACGAGCTGGAGGTGGGCGTACCGCCGGCAGAGCTCCACGCACGCGCGCACCCCGGCCTCGTCGGCCGCCAGCATGTCGATCTTCACGTAGCTGACCAGGGGGAGCAGGACCTCGCGGGGCCCGCCGTAGACGAAGTTGTCTATGGCGAGCGTGAAGCCGCGCTCGGACAGCACGGTCAGCCCGGCCACGAGCGGGTCGTCGACCTCGACGCCGGCCTGGACCTCGAGCACGGCCTGGCTGTAGTCGAAGGGCAGCGGCGTCGTCCCGGTCAGGAACGCCTTGGTGACGTTGAGGAAGCACACCTTGCCGCCGGTGAGCTCGTCCAGGCCGAACTCCGTGAACGCGGCCACGAGCACGCGCGCGGTCGCGTGGTCGTCGGTGCGCGCGGCGGTCGAGGCGTCGGTGCCGGCCCGGAAGAGCAGCTCGTACGCGACGACGGCCCCGTCGCGGTCGTAGATCGGCTGCCGGCCGACGTGTGCCGTCGTGAACATCTCCGTGCTGGGTTCCACCCGTCGATTGTCAGGCGAGCGGGCCGGCAATGCGACCAAACCGGCAAATCGGTAGTAAATGCCGGTGGCCCTGAACCGACCGAACCGGACGGGCCACCGGCGGCTCCGATCTCGCGATCCCCGCCGGCCGGACATCGAGGCGGGCAAGGTACACACGCGGGCCGCCGTGCCGGGGTCAGGGGGCTGACCGGACTCCGCTAAAGCCGCGTTCCATCCCGTTCCATCCGGCGCCGGGCCACCGCCGCGGCCGCGACCAGGCACACGCCGAGCGGCACCGCGAGCAGTCCGGCCCCGGCGATCCCGGCGACGTCGAGCCCGCCGGCCGGGGTCACGCGCAGGATCGCGCCGTCGTCGGCGATGTACAGGTTGCCCGCGCGGTCCACGGCCAGGCCGGCCGGGGAGGCGAGCGCCGGGCCGGGCACCGGGGCGCCGGCCGATCCGTTGCCGGCCACGATCCGCGGGCGCCCGCCCGGCGTGATGCTCGCGACACGGTGACGCGCGTCGCTGACGTACACCGTGCCGTCGCCGCCGACCGCGACCCCTTCGGGCCGGTCGAGCCCCGCCTCCGGGCCGCCGGCCACGACCGTCACGGTGCCGTCGGGTGCGATGTGCACCACCCGGTCGCCGCCCGGATCGGCCCCGACCAGGCCTCCGCCGGCGTCCGCGGCCAGTTGGGCGAGGCCGGCGGTGCCGGCGAACCGCGTGATGGTGTCGGGCCGGCCCGCGGCCGCGGCCGGGGCGGCGAGTGGCGTGGCGAGGACGGGCAGGACGATCGCGGCGGCGAGGCGCGGATATCACACACCCACAAAACGCATAATTCGGGAAAAGGGTTACCGGTCACGGGGTTACCGATGGCAACGCAGAAGTTGTACCGTCCGGCTGGTGCACTGGATCAGCCGCTTCTACGACGCGCACTGGCAGGTCACCGCCGGGCAGTCGATCAGCTACCGGGAGATCGTGGGCAACGCCTTCGGGCTCGCGTCCGCGCTCTTCGGGCTGCGCCGCAGCGTGTGGGCGTGGCCCGTGGGGATCGTCGGCAACGTGCTGCTGTTCACCGTCTTCGTCGGCACGGCGGCCGGGGCGGAGCAGGCGACGACGCCGCTGTACGGCCAGGCCGCGCGCCAGGTCTTCTTCGTGGTCACCAGCGTGTACGGCTGGTGGCGCTGGCGGCAGTCGCGGCACTCGGGCGGCGGGCCCGCGGTACACCCGCGATGGGCATCGGCCGGGGAACGGCTCGTGCTCGTGGCCGGCGCGGCGGTCGCCGTGGTCGCGTGCTTCTACGTGTTCCGGGCCGTCGGGGCGGGCTTCCCCGTGCCGTGGTGGTACTACCTCGCCGACTCCTGGATCTTCGTCGGCTCGATCGCGGCGACGTACGCGATGGCCCGCGGCTGGGTCGACTTCTGGCTGTGCTGGATCGCCGTCGATATCGTCGGGGTGCCGGAGCTGCTGCACTTCCGCTACTACCCGTCGGCGGTGCTGTACGCCGTCTACGCGGGCTTCGTGATCTGGGGCTTCCTCGTCTGGCTGCGCATCTCGCGCCGCGAGCGGCCCCAGCGCCGGTCGGTGGAGCCGGCGCTGGGGACCGCCTGATCGCGGTGGAGGGTCAGCCGGTCGGGAAGTTGTCCGCGGTGCGGATGCGGTTGCGCAGGTACGTGCCCGACTCGCTCAGCGAGTTCGCGTTGGTGTACGAGCCGGCCGCGCACGTGCCCGGCTTGAACGCCGCGCTGCTCTCGTTCGCGTCGGAGTACGTCCAGTTCGCGTAGCTGATCTTGTTCTGGTCGAGCAGGTCGAGCCAGGCGGTGGTGCTGGCCAGGTCGAGCGCGCCGCCGCCGGTGGCGCTGACGGTGCCGAACTCGGTGACGAACAACGGCAGCAGCTTCGCGGCCCGGGCCACGGTGGACCGGTAGTTGTCCTTGTGCGAGGCCGCGTAGAAGTGGAACGTGTACATGATGTTCGTGGCGTTGACCGGGTTGTTCACGATCTCGGTCTCGCTCGAGCCGTCCGACACGCCCAGCGAGGACCAGCCGCGGGTGCCGACGATGACCACCGCGTCCGGGTCGGCCGCCCGGATCACCGGGATGACCTGCTCGGCGTAGCTCTTGATGCCCTGCCAGCTCACGCCGTTGGGCTCGTTGGCGATCTCGTAGATGACGTTCTTCTTGTTCGCGTTGCGCTGGGCCACGGAGGCGAAGAAGGTCTTGGCCCGGTCGAGGTTGTAGTTCGGGTCGCCCGGGGTCAGGGTGTGGAAGTCGATGATCGCGTACATGCCGCGCGCCTCGGCCAGGTCCACATAGTTGTTGACCTGGGCGGTGAAGCCCGACGGGTTCGTCTCGTAGCCCTGCTCCTGCACGTACATGGCGATGCGCAGCAGGTCGGCCTTCCAGTCGTTGGCGAGCGCGTCCAGCGAGGAGCCGTTGATGCACGACGCGAACCACTGGATGCCGTGCGTGCTCATGCCGCGCAGCTGGATGGCCTTGTTGTACTGGTTGCACAGATTCACGCCGCACACGTGCAGCTGCCCGTTGATGGCCAGCGGCGTGGTGCCCGTCGGGGTGCTCTGGCTCGGCGACGGGCTGGTGCTCGGCGATCGCGACGCCGACGGGCTCGTGCTGGGCGACCTGGACGGGCTCGGGGACTGCGTCGTCGGCGTCGGGGTGCTGACCGAGCCGGTGCAGGTGACACCGTTGAGCGTGAACGAGGCCGGGTTCGGGTTGGAGCCGGTCCACGTACCGTTGAACCCGATGCTCGTCGAGGCTCCGCTGGCGAGGCTTCCGTTGTAGTCGAGGCTCTTGGCGGTGACGGCCGAGCCGCTCTGGGAGTACGTCGCGGACCAGCCCTGGCCGACCTTCTGCCCGGCGTCGGCGAACGTCCAGCCGAGGGTCCAGGAGCTGATCGGGTCGCCCAGGTTGGTGATGCCGACGTTGGCGGTGAAGCCGCCGGGCCACTGGTTGGTGGTGTACGTGACGCGGCAGCCGGCGGCGGCCGAAGCGTTCATCATCGGCGACAGGATCAGGCCGCCGGCCACGAGGGCCCCGACGGCGCCGGCCACCCCGAGGGTGCGGCCGCGCGGCAGGCGTTTGAGCAGGCTCATGTGGATGTTCCTCCGGGTACGGGGTCGCCGGACGGCTGGCTCGCCCGGGACCGGGATCGTCACGCGCCGCCGTCGACCCACCCAAATACGACGCCCGTCGATGCCCGGTTGAACGGGCCCTGACCTGCGGCTTAATCAAGCACACAGACTGAAATATTCACATCTAAGCGCTTCGACAAATAGCGGTAAAGCCGGGCATAAATGAGGGCCGGATCGATACCCGCGGAAGGCCGGTGCGGTCCGCGGAGGCCTGGAGCCGAACGAACCCGGCCCATCGCCCCGGGACGGTGACCACGGTGAGGAAGGATTCGGTGCGGTCCGTGGAGGCCCGGAGTAGAACGAACCCGGCCCCTTCCGCCCCGGACGGCGACCCACGTGTGGGAGGGGGTTTGGGTGGAGCGGAGCTCCCCCAATGCGGAGCGCAGCGCGAAACACAGCGGGTTTGGGTGGAGCGGAGCTCCCCCAACGGGGAGCGCAGCGCGAAACACAGCGGGTTTGGGTGGAGCGGAGCTCCCCCAACGGGGAGCGCAGCGCGAAACACAGCGGGTTTGGGTGGAGCGGAGTTCCCCCAGTGGGGAGCGACCGAAGGGAGCGCGAAACACAGCACCCGGAATGCGGCGTCCGAACGGCGGTGCAATGCCGGATGCGCGCCTGCACACAATGACGCCGTGCCCGAACCCGAACTCGCCGTCCTCCGCGACTCCATCCACCGCCGGGGGACGATCGACGTCACCGGCGCGGCCGCGGTCGTCGAGGAGTACCTCGGCGGCGTCCTGCACGACGCGGGCGCGCCCGGCAACGACGCCGCCCGCCGCTGGGCCCGCGACCGCCTGCGCCTGTTCATGGTGGTCAGCTGGGGCAACTGGTTCGGCGTGCTGGAGCGGCTGCCGCGGGAGTACCCGACGCTGCGCGCCGAGTGGCGCGAACTGCTCGGCGCCCCGTCCCGCTACGGCCCGGAGTACCTCGTGGCGTGGTGGTGGCACCTGCAGCCGACGATGTTCCAGCCCCTGGTCGCGACCCAGCTGCGCGAGATGAGCGCCCCCCTGCGCGACGGCGTGGCGAACATCCTCAAGGACGGCGGCGACTTCGAGGGCCGCCTCGTCGACTGGGCCTCCTTCGGCGCCGCCTGACCGCGGCCCGGCGGGCGATTGACCCGCGCGGTCATCCCGGCCACGGGTACCTTCGGGGCGGAGACCACACCGGAGGTACCGCATGCTGCCCTGGTCCGCGCCGCTCGCCGGCCGCTTCGAGGAGCTCGTCGTCGACAGCGCCGTCCTGCGCGGCAACGCGCTCGGGGACCCGCACGAGCGGCCGATCCAGGTGTACCTCCCGCCGGGCTACGACGAGGACGAGTCGCGGCGCTACCCGGCGATCTACGTCGCGCAGGGGTACACCGGGCACATCGCCATGTGGTGGAACCGCGTCCCGTTCCGGCAGCCGTACCCGGAGCTCGCCGACGCGATGTTCGCCCGCGGCGAGGCGCCGCCGGCGATCGTGGTGCTCTTCGACGCGTGGACGTCCCTCGGCGGGAGCCAGTTCCTGGACTCGCCGGCGACCGGGAGGTACCACACCTATCTCTGCGACGAGGTCGTGCCGTTCGTGGACGAGCGCTTCCGCACCCTCGCCGCGCGCGAGCACCGGGGCATCAGCGGCAAGTCCAGCGGCGGCTACGGCGCGATGGTGACCGCCATGCTGCGCCCCGACGTGTTCGGCGCGCTGGCCACCCACGCCGGCGACGCGCTCTTCGACGTCTGCCACCGCGCCGACTTCCCCCGCCGCGCACGCCAGCTGCGCGACCACTTCGGCGGCTCCTACAAGCGGTTCCTGGCCGAGTTCCGCAAGCGCACCACCCCGCGCGACGGCGACATCGAGCTGCTGGAGATGTACGCGTACGCCGCCGCCTACTCCGCCGACGACGACGGCACCGTCCACCTGCCGTTCGACGCCAACGGCGCGGTGATCCCGGACGTGTGGCAGCGCTGGCTCGACCGCGACCCCGTCGTCATGGCCGGCCAGGAGCGCTACGCCGAGGCCCTGCGCTCCCTGCGCGGCGTCTGGATCGACGCCGGCAAGCGCGACGAGTACTACCTCGACCTCGGCGCGTCCGCGTTCCTCGACAAGGTCCTGGCCGCGGGCGTCAAACCGCCGCAGCTGTACTTCGAGCTCTTCGACGCCGGCCACGGAGGGATCGAGTACCGCTACCCGCTCGCCCTCGCCTGGCTCAGCGAGCGCCTCACGCCGTAGCCCGCCTATTTGCGCCGGTCGGCGTTGAGGTCCAGGAACTTGATGACCAGCTCCTGGTGCGGGACCTCGATCCGCCCCGGATGCGTGGACGGCAGCCGCGGCACCGGCTCGCCCAGCCAGGCGAACAGGTGCTCCAGGTCGCGCAACTCCCAGTACCGCCAGTGCGGCGGCCCGTCCGCCCAGGCGAGCCGGTAGGCCTCGCACGCGTGCGCGACGGCCTCGTCCCGCTCGCCGAGGGCGCCGTAGGCGCGGGCCAGCGGATTGTGCGGCAGATGCGCCGGGTGCATCCGCGGGAGGCGCTCCACCGACTCGGCGATGGCCCGGCGGGCGTCGTCCGGCCGGCCGAGGCCGGCCAGCGGCAGCGCCTGCAGCGCCGGCGTCGACTCCCCGCCGGCGTCGCGGACGAGCCGCTCCATCTGCTCCGCCGCGTCGAGCACGGCCGGCCAGTCGCCCACCCGGGCGAAGTACTCCCAGCGGAGGTTGAGCAGGCCGAGGCGCTCGTCCCAGTCGCCGACCGGCTCGAGCTCGGCCGGGTCCAGCTTGCCTTCGAGCAGCCGGATGTACAGCAGGAGGTACCGCGCGGTCGTGTGGCTCCACGACTCGCGCGCCCTCCGGCGGAGCCGGTCGGCCCGCTGCAGCATCGCCCGGGCCTGGTCGAGCCGGCCGCTGTCGAGCTCGAAGCGGGCCGACTCGACGGTGTCGCCGTACTGCTGCTCGACCTTGAACAGCGCGGCGACCTGCCGCCGCAGGTCCAGGCAGCGGTTCGCGGCCAGCAACTGCCCGGTCGTGTAGTAGAAGCGGCGCAGCGCGGAGAGGCAGTCGATGATCGTGCCGACCCGCGCCCACCGGAGCGCGCTGCCCAGGTCGCCGGCGACGAGCGCGATCGCCTCGGCGTACCGGCCCGTCATCGAGTACGCGAGCGACAGGTCGTTGCGCAGGCGCGGCGAACCGGCCTCGGCCATCGGGGCGAGCAGCTCGGTCACCGTCGTGTAGGCGCCGAGTCGTTTGGTGAGCGGCTCGCTCAGCTCACGCCAGACGCCCTCGGCCTCCTGGTGGCGTTCGGCGCCGACGAGCGCGACGAAGATGGCGATCGTCCGGTGCAGGTCGTCCACGCTCGCCGCCCGGCCGGTGTTCTCCGGCGGCAGGGCCTGGAAGTACTTGCCGACCTCCTCGTTGGCGCGGACCCGGTCCTCGCGGTCGAGCTGGTCGTGGGCGTACGCGCGGATCAGCGGGTGCAGGTCGTAGGAGTTCGACGGGCGGTCCCACCACAGCAGGCCGCGCTGCTCCAGGTCGTGCAGGGCGGCGTCGAGCGCGACCCGCGCGTCGAGCTCCCGCGCACCCGGCCCGCGGCGGCGGAACGGGTTTATCGCGTCGAGCGTCGCCCAGGCCACCTCGCTGGTGAACACCGAGATCAGGCCGAGCAGCTCGCGGCTGGGCGCCGGGAGCCCCGCGAACGCGACCTCCAGGATGTGGCTCTGCCGCTGGGTCAGGCGCGAGTCCCTGACCGTGAAGGCCCGGCCGCCCGCCGGGTCGACCAGCCAGCGATCGAAGTCGCCGGGCGCCGGGCGGAAGTCCCGCACGAGCGCGGCGATCAGCGCGATGAGCAGCGGGTGGTTGCCCAGCGGCCCGAAGAAGGCGGTGGACTCCGGCGGGGTCGCCCGCACCTGCAGCCGTTGCAGCAGGCGTACGACCTCGTCGTCGTCGAGTCCGGGCAGCTTGATGCGCTGGACCGGGTTGACGAAGTCGAACCGGCGTTCCAGGGCGGCCGGCATGAGGCGGCTGCTGATGAGCACCTTCGACGGGGTGGCCTCGATGAGCTCCCGGACGAACGTATCGGCCAGCGGCTCGATGAGGCCCCGCTTGTCCGGCTCGACCTCGTCGTCGCGCAGCTTCGACGGGTCGAAGCGGTGGTAGGCGTGCAGCAGCCGCTCGAACCCGTCGAGCACCACCAGGTACGGGCGGTCGCTGAGGTGCGCCATGACCTCCCGGATGAGCGTGCTGCCGTCGAGGCGTTCGATCTCGCGCATCGGCGTGCGGGTCAGGTAGCAGTACAGCTCCCGCAGGAACTGGGTGATGGACGCCGAGCCGCCGTAGAAGCTCCACCAGAACCGTCCCGCGAACCGGTTCGTGCCGTCCTGGCCGCGCGTCCACTCCCACGTCAGCGCGCTCTTGCCGGTGCCGCCGATCGCCTCGACGACGAGCACCGGGCGCTGCCGGTCGCGGGCCCACGCGTCGAGCGTCCGCAGGTGCTGCGCCCGGCCGGTGAACGGGGTGTTGCCGACGTAGCGCGGCCGGGCGCACAGGGCCGGCGGCTCGGGCATGGTGAGCGCGGCCAGGTCCGGGGGCGGCGCCACGCTCTCGATGCGCGCGTTGAGCAGCACCGAGAACAGGCCGCGGCGCAGCGAGTCCGGCCCCGTCGCCGCCGGCGGCACCAGGATGCCGGGCAGGTCCCGGGCCCAGGCGTCGGGGGCGCCGCCGCCGGGCAGCAGCACGGCCCGGCCACAGGTCGCGGCGAGGCGCCGGCGCTCGGGCACGGGCAGGTCCGGCACGTCCGGGACCGGCTCGAGCCCGACGCGGCGGCACACCTCGTCGGCCGCCTGCCACCACCCGGCCGGCCCCACGACGTACACCCGCCGCGACCGCTCCCACTCGTGCAGGCGGCGGTACAGCTCGGCCGGGTCGACCCCGTAGTTGTTGACGGTGTTGTGCGAGCCGACCGCCACACCCCGCGCGAACGGGAGGTAGTACGCATCGGTGGGGCGCGGGCCGTCCATCGCCTCCCAGCATGGCCAGGGCCGCAACCGGAGTCGATGGGCCGGACAGCCAGCGAACGGGCACCACCGGCAGGTGCCGCCGCGGGCCGTTCGGCTGCCATGATGGCCCGACCCGACGTGGGAGGCGCAGCATGGACCCATTGGCACTCGTCCTCGGCGCGCTCGCCGCGGGCGCGGCGGACCTCACGGGCGGCGCGGTCACGGACGCGTACCGCGCGCTGAAGCGGCTCGTGGCGGCCCGCCTGAGCGGGCGCGGGCCGGCGCAGCTCGCGCTGGCGCAGTACGAACGCGATCCCCGGACCTGGCGCGAGCCGGTGGCCGCGGGCCTGCGCGGCAGCGGCGCCCTCGCCGACCCCGCGGTCCTGGAGGCGGCGCAGCGGCTCATGGCGCTGGTCGACGCCGACGGGGCCCGGGCCGGGCGGTTCGTCGTGCACCTGACCGGGGCGCAGGGCGTGCAGATCGGCGACCACAACACGCAGCACAACCGCTTCGGCGCCTGAGCCCGGGGCGCGCCGGCCGGGTCGGACCCGGCCGGCGCGCAACGTGGAGGCCGTGGCTCAGTTGTGGACCCACTTCTGCTGGGCCACTCCGGTCGCCTCCCAGATCTGCAGCTGGGTGCCGTCGGCCGAGGCGCCGCCGGCGGCGTCGAGGACCTTGGCCGACTGCGGGTTGCGCAGCGTGCCGTCGGGCTGGGCCAGCCAGACCTGCGCGGCCGAGCCGTTGCAGTCGTACAGCTGCACCTTGGTGCCGTTGGCGGTGCCGGCGTTGTCGACGTCCAGGCACTTGCCCAGGGCGCGCAGGGTGTCGCCGGTACGGGTCCAGCTCTGCGCGCCCGAGCCGTTGCAGGTCCACAGCTGGATCTTCGTGCCGTTGGCGGTGCCGGCGTTGCTGACGTCGACGCACTTGCCGCCGATGCCCGTGATGGTGCCGGTGTGGTCGCCGCCCCCGCCGGCCGGCGCGACGGCGATGTTGTCGAGGTTGACGTGGCCGATGTCGCCGGTGTCCACCTTGTACGCGACGGTGTTGCCCCCGGCCCGCAGGGTGAGCGTCTCCGTCTGGGTCGCCCAGGTGTCCCAGTTGCCGGTGTCGGCGAGCGACAGCTGTTTCACCCTGGCGCCGTTGAGGTACAGGCTGACGGTCTTCGCCCCGGCCGAGGGGTTGGGCCCGTTGCTGAAGCGCAGCGCCACGTTGTAGGAGCCGGCGCTGGGCGCGGCGACGCTGAACGTGGCCGCGGCGCCGGTGTTGCCGAGGCCGGCCACGAAGCCGCTGCCGGTGTATCCACTGTGGTCGGTGGCGACGCCGGCGCTGCCGCTCAGGCCCGAGTTCTCGGCCTCCTGCTGGCCCGTGGGCGGCAGCGTGCCGTCGGCGAGGGCGTTGAGGGTGTACCACGCCTCGGTGCTCCACAGCGACTGGCCCGTCGTCGAGGTGAAGGGCCGCGGCGAGCGCACGTACACGACCCGGCCGGGCTTGAGGCCGGCAACTTGCACGGTCACCTTCAGGCGGTCCGCGGAGAGCGTCGCCGAGGTGACCGGGAGGGTCTCCTCGTCGACCTTCGGGCCGCCGTAGGCCGGGGTGGAGACGTACCGCCACTGCTTGAAGGTGTAGTGCGAGGCCAGCTGGGCCGCCGTCTCGGTCGACACCGGCTGGGTGTACTCCAGCTCGAAGCCGCCCGGCCGGACCCGCATCGCCTTGAAGTCGAACGTGCCGGCGCCGTTCGGGGTCAGCTTCTGCAGCCCGTACGTCAGCTTGCCCTCCTGGCCCCAGTTGCCGCCGGCGCCGAGGCCGCCCGCGTAGAGCGCGCCGTCGGGGCCCTCGCTGATGCGCAGCACGCCCATCTCGAGCCCCTGCGTCATGCGGAACACGGCGCCCTGGTACTCGCCGCCGACCTGCTCCAGGTAGGCACGCTGGACCCCGCCGTAGGTCACGTCGCCGAACGCGAGCTGCCCGGCGTACGGTCCACTGTGGAGCACCAGCGGCGTGCTCGGCGAGTTGGCGATCTCGTTCTGCGGCAGCCACAGCACCGGCTGGGTGATCGGCTGGGCGTCGAACAGGCCGTCGGGGTTGGTGTAGTGGCCGAAGAAGCGGTCCGGCTTGATCTGCACGAGCTTCGACGCGGGCAGCCAGCCGCCCTGGTTGTCGGTCACGAACAGCTCGCCGGCCGGGCCCCAGCCGATCCCGTCGGGGGTGCGCAGGCCGCCGGCGACGTACTGCACGGCGCCGGTCGAGCGGTTGATCTTCAGGCTGGTGCCGCGGTTCGCCGAGCCCTGCGGGTCCGTGGTCGCGCCGCCCTCGTTGATGGAGACGGACAGGTTCAGGTAGAAGTACCCGTCCTGGTACAGCAGCCCGAACGCGAACTCGTGGAAGTTGCCGTCGAAGGGCCAGGTCGCGACGGTGCGGTACCGGTCGATCAGGCCGTCGCCGTTGGTGTCGGTGAGCTCGGTGAGCTCGTGCTTCTGCGACACGTAGATGACGCCGTCGACGATCTTCAGGCCCATGGGCTCCTTCAGCCCGGAGGCGATGCGGGTGTACTGCACCTGCGCCGGCGAGGTGGCGCCGGTGACGTTGCGCAGGATGTACACCTCGCCGGTCGTGTTCAGGCTCCCGCCCCAGGTGGCGATCGCGAGGCGCCCGTCGGGGAACCAGTCCATCGCGCTCACCTGCGGGTTGAAGCCGCTCGGGCGCAGGTTCGTGAGGGTGTACCCCGGGTGCACCGACGACAGCGGCAGGCCGTCGCCCGGCGAGTCGGCGGCGCCCTCGCACTCCTTGCGCCCGGGCGCGGTGACCCGCACGACGCCGGAGTCGGTGCTCAGCACCGAGTTGGGCACGAGCGCGAAGGCGGACGCGCCGGGCGGGCGCCAGTCGAGGGTCAGCTGCTGGCCGCCGGTGCGCTCGAAGAAGTCGATGCGCAGCGCGTGGTACCCGGCGGTGAGGCTGACGGTGCCCTCGACGGCGGTGGCCCCGTGCAGCCCGTCGTTGGTGATCACGGTGGCGCCGTCGATGGCGAGGCGGGAGCCGTCGTCGCTGGTGAGCCGGAACGCGTACGAGCCGGCGGCGGTGATGTTGACGTTGCCGATGACCTGGGCCTGGAAGTAGTCCTCGAGCCCGCCGAAGTCGGCGGCGGTGGTCCAGTTGACGGTCGGCACGAGCTTGTCGACGTTGGGCGTCTGGCCGGGCTTGAGCACGCAGATCGAGCTCTGCGGGGTCTGCAGGTCGAAGACGCGCAGGGTGACGCCGGGCTCTTGCGGTGGCACCGCGGCCTCGGCGGGAACCGCCGGCAGCAGGCCGGCGACCGCGAGCAGCGGGGCGAGGAGGGTCGTCCATCGCTTCAAGGGGAACGCTCCAAGGGGTAGGAGCCGTCATGGACTCCCGCGCGCGCTCGCCGAAGACGGGCACGGGTCATCGCCGCGCTGCCGGTACTGGCGGAACCGACGGACGTCGATGTGTTAGGTCACGCTAGGGGACTTCCGTCGAAAAGTCGACAACTTCTGCTGAAGATGGCGAAAGCTTGTCCGAATTGGACGCTTACGCCAGGTCGTCCCACAGGGCCGGCGGAATCGGGTGCTCCAGCAGCGCCGCGTTCTGCGCCATCTCCGCGGCCGAGCGGGCCCCGACCACCACGGCGGCGACCGCCGGGTGCCGGAACGGGAACTGCACCGCGGCCGCGAGCAGGGGCACGCCGTGGCGCTCGCAGACATCGCGCACCCGGCGGCCCGCGTCCTCGTCGAAGAGCCCGCCGCCCTGGTACACCCCGGCGGCCAGGACCGCCACCCCGCGCTCCGCGCACAGCGGCAGCAGCTCGTCCGCGCCCGAACGGTCCAGCAGCGTGTACCGCCCGGCGAGCATCACGCAGTCGACCCCGGGCTCCGGCGCCTCGCGGACGAACCGGGCGGCGACGTCCGCGTGGTTGACGCCGAGCGAGACGGCCGCGATCCGCCCGGCGCGGCGCAGCCGGTCCAGCGCCGGGTAGGCCGCGCCGAGCGCGGCCGCGTAGTTCAGGTCCGGGTCGTGGACGTGCAGCACGTCGACCCGCTCCAGGCCGAGGCGGTCCAGGCTGTCGGAGAGCGAGCGGTACACCCCCTCGGCCGTGAAGTCGAGGCGCGGGCCGACCCCGGCCGGCGGGTCGGCCCAGATCGGCTGCCCGTCGGGGCCGCCCGCCTCGATGAGCCGGCCGACCTTCGTGCACAGCACGTACTCGTCGCGCGGCCGCCCGCGCAGGGCCCGCCCGGCGCGGCGCTCGGAGCGGCCGTAGCCGTACACCGGAGCGGTGTCGAACAGCCGCACCCCGAGCCGCCACGCGGTGTCGACGGTGTCGCGCGCGTCCTGCGGCGGGACCGGCGCCCGCAGGCCGCCGATCGAGGCGAGCCCGAGGCCGAGCCGGGTCACCGCCAGGCTCGTGCGGCCCAGGAGCACACGGTCGCCGGCCTTCACGCGCTCAACGGTACCGACAGCTGCTCGTCCGGTACCGCCGCCAGATCGAAGGCGTAGTGGAGCAGGCCGTCCTCGTAGGTGGGGCTCCAGCCCGGCCCCACGAGGGCCCGGATGAGGCCCTTGCTCGCCGCGTTGCCGCCGGACACGTCGGCCTGGATGGTGCGCACCCCCGCCGCGACCATGCGGTGCACCAGGGCCCGGATGAGCACGGTGGCCAGGCCGGTGCGCTGCCACGGGTCGGCGACCAGCACCGCCAGGTCGGCCGCGGTCGAGCCGGCCGGGCAGCGGCCGTACTCGGCCCAGCCGCACAGCTCGCCGCCGTCGAGGGCGACCTGGGCGTCCCACTCGGGGCGCGGACCGGCCGCGATGTGGCGCAGGTAGAACACGGGCAGCCGGCCGCCGCTGCCGACGAGGAAGCGCCGGTCGATGCTGTGCGCGGACAGGTGCCGTTCGGCGCCCGCCACCAGGTGCTCGTCGCCCGTTCGCCATGGCCGGATGAGCATGGGCTGAGTCTAGAACTCGAACCCAACCCCTGTGACCGGGTACGTGACGGGGCCCACACCCGGCAACCGGGCGCCGCAACACCGCGTGGCCATGCCCCCGACGCCGGGCGGTCGCCTGCCTGGGGTACAACCCCTGATCATGTCTGCCGTCGTGCTGTCGGTCCTCGCCGCCGCCATATTCACCACCTCGGCGGCGATGCAGCAGCGCGCGGCGCGCCGGATCAACCCGGACGTACACGGCCGGGCGCTGCCGGTGCGGGTGTTCCTGCTGGTCCGGCGGCTGGTGAGGGACCGCTGGTGGCTGGCCGGCTGGCTGCTGAACGTGGCCGCGTTCGCCGCGCACGCGTTCGCGCTGCACCTCGGCTCGCTCACGGTCGTGCAGGCGCTGCTGGTGTCGCAGCTGCTGTTCGCGATGCTCACGGTCCGCCACCCGCCGGCCCGGGCCTGGCTCGGCACCATCGCCGTCTGCTCCGGGCTGGCCCTGCTCGTCGTGGCGCGTCCGTCGGTACCGCACACCCTCGAGCGAACCGATGTGCTCCCCGCCGTCGGGATCGCCGTGGGCGTGATCGTGCTGTTCATCGCCGGCGCGCACCTGCTGCCGGCCCGCACCGAGGCCCGCCTGCGCGGCGCGCTCGCCGGGGTCGCGGCCGGCGTGTGCACGTGCCTGACCGCCGTCTTCGTCGTGCTCGTCACCGACACCCTGGCCCGCGAGGGCGTCCGGGGCCTGGCGACCGACTGGTCGACCCTGGCCGTGATCGCCTCGACCACGGCGAGCGGCCTGCTGACCCAGGACGCGTTCGCGGCCGGCTCGCTGCCGACGGCGCTGACCGCGATAAGCATCGCCGACCCGCTCTGCAGCGCGCTGTTCGACGCGACCGTCTTCCACGCGGGCTGGCGCGGCGCCCGGTGGTGGCCCTGGAGCCAGCTGGTCGTCGCGGCGCTGCTCGTCGCGGGCGTGGCGCTGCTCTCGGCTACGGGACGCGCAGCCGGCCGGTCGCCCGGGCGAACACCTCCAGCAGACCGTCGACCGTCGCCGACCACGGAAACTGTTCCCCCACCGCCCGCGCGTCCGAACGACGGCGCTCCGGCGGCTCGCTGAGCAGCTCCTCGACGCCGTCGGCCAGCCCCTTCGGGGTGCCGTCGGTGACCCGGCCGGACGCGGGGCGCAGGATCAGCTCCCCGGCCGCGCCCTTCGACGGGACCACGACCGGCACGCCGCACGCGAGGGACTCGAGGGTGGCCAGGCCGAACGTCTCGGCGGGCGACGGCGACAGCGAGATGTCGGCGGTGGCGACGAGCTCGGCGAGGCGCGTGCGCTCGGCCACGTGGCCCAGGAAGCGCACCGGCAGGTCCTCGGCGAGGCGGGCCAGGCGGCGCTGCAGCGGCCCGGTGCCGATGACGTCGAGGGTGGCCGGCACCCCGCGCCGGCGCAGCTCGCGCAGGGCCTCGATGGACAGCTCGGGGTGCTTCTCGGTGGACAGGCGGGAGACGGTGACGAGGCGCGGGCCCGGCTCGCGGTGGGCGGGCTTGAACGTCTCCAGGTCCACCCCGAGCGGCACCCGGTGGATCTTCTCGCGGCCGAAGACCTCGAACTCCGCGGCGGAGAAGGACGATGTCAGCACGATGTGGTCGACGAGGCGGTGCAGGCGGCGGTTGATCGCGGCCGCCGCGGAGTCCAGCGGGAACCAGCGCGGCACCCGGGTGCGCAGGATGGCGTTGATGCGCTCGTGGGAGACCAGCACCAGCGGTACGCCCCGGGACCGCGCCCAGGGCGCGAGCCAGCCGATGCTGAGCTTGTCGTTGGCCTCCAGGACGTCCGGCTCGACCTTGTCCAGCAGCTCGCACACCCGGCGGCGGGCGGTGAGCACCCGGTAGCCGCCGGTGCCGGGCAGCAGCGGGCTGCGCACGGTGAGGTGGCGCCCGTCGGGCAGCGTGATGTCGCGGTTCTCGGTGCCGGGCACCAGCGTGACGCGCTCGTGGCCGGCCGCGATGTACCCGCGCCCGGTCTGCTCCACGCAGGTGCGCAGCCCCCCGGAGACCGGGGTGTAGAAGTTCGCGAGCTGGACGATCCTCACGACGCCGCCGCGTCCAGGACGGCACCGTAGGTGGTGGCGCGGGCGCCGGCCTTCAGCGCGCCCTCGATGGCGCGCAGCGTGTCGTCGCGCAGCCCCGGGCGGTGCAGGTCGTCGGGGTGCAGCGCGACGCGCACCAGGCCGCGGCGGCGGGTGGCCCAGGCCGCGCCGGCGCGCAGGACGGCCGAGCCGAGGCGCTCGCCGGTGCCGCCGGGGCGGTGGGAGAGCGCGAATCCGCGGCGGGCACGGCTGGGCCCGGCGCCGCGCAGGTCCTTCACGCCGAAATGATCCGTGGTGTACCGGAAACCGGCGCCGGCCAGCGCCCGCTCGGCGGCCGGCGAGGCGAGCCAGCCCGGCGGGGTGAAGCCGGTGGTCTTCAGCCCGAGGCGGTCGAGCACGTCCTTGGCGTCGCCGAGGCGGCGGGCGGCCTGCCCCTCGTCGAGCGCGGCGAACTCGGCGGCCCCCCGGGCCACGGCCCGGCCGACGGCGCGCCGAACGGCCCGCCCCTCCGGCCCGGCCCGGTGGCACCAGCCGTGCAGCACCAGCTCGTCCCCGCGGGCGGCGCGGTCCCGCAGCACCTCGGCGTAGTCCCCGTGGTCGGCGAGGGACATCCCCCGCCAGGGCCCGGGGATCACCAGCAGGGACACCGGGATGCCGAGCGCGTCGGCGTCGGCGCACCAGCGGGCGGTCTCGCCGGCGGTCGCCGGCGCCACGTCGTGGACGCTGACCACCAACAAGGGTTCCACAGTCGTCATCTAGGCCCATCACACCAGGTCAGGGCGGGCGTGCCGCATCGAGTCGGGGTACCTGTCGCCGGACGTTAGCACGTGCCGCATAACCGCTCGGGACCGCGACCACGCACCGCCCGACAATGCGGCGCACGTCACGATCGCATCGATGAACGTCCGCTCTCGCGCACATGAACCGCGCGTGTACAGATGGGGTTCGCGGAACGCGGGCCGGTCGCCCTCCGCCTACGACTCCGCCGCGGATTCGCTGAAGACCGGGTACCTGATCCACAATGGACAGCTCGACCGGTCCGACGAGGGCACCGGGCAGTCGTTCGCGGCGCGGGCCGGCGATCCGCAGCGCTTCGCGGCGCAGACGCTGACGCTGCCGTACTAGGCGGTGGACAGGTGAATCGTCGTCATCGGCAGCATCTCGGGGGCGCTCTGGCTGACGTTCGGGCGGTACACGTTCACCTCGACGTACTTGCGGTCCAGGTCGCCGGTGTCGGTGAAGTCGAACGTGCCCCGCGTCAGCACGAACGGGCCGTAGGCGAGGGTCTGGCGCACATCGGCGCGGGACCGCTGGCGGTCGCCGACCGCGCCCAGCAGGAGCAGGGCGGCGTCGAACGCGGCACCGGCGTGCCGGCCCGGCGGCTGCTGGTACGCCTTGCGGAACTCCTCGCCGTAGATCCGGTCGCCCCACTCGCCGCACCCGCACACCGCGAACGTGTTGACTGCCGCGTTGCCGGCCAGCCGGGAGAACTCGAGGTCGAGCAGCGGCTCGCCCCCGACGACCGGACCGCCGAAGCCGGCCGCGCGCAGCGCCTTGACCAGGTCGGCCGCCTCGCCGGTGGAGCCGGTGAAGTAGACGGACTCGGCCCCCGACGGCAGGACCTTGCCCACGACGGCCGCGTAGTCCTTGAGCCCGGCCGGGACCTGGGCGGTGGCGACGACGGTCAAGGCGGTGTCGTGCCGCAGGCGATCGGCGATCCGCAGGTCGAGGGCGCTGTCGTGGCGCACCATGAACACCTTGCCGGCGCTGAGCCTGGCGCTCAGCAGCACCGCGGCGGCGTCGGCGACGTCGAGGTCGGTGGGGTACAGCCGGTGGAACATGCCCAGGCCCAGCGCCGCGACGGCCGGGTCGCCCGCGGACGGCGTGATGAAGGGCAGGCCCCGGGCGTCGAACCACACGCCCGCCTGCCCCACCTCGGCGCTGCGCAGCGGCCCGACGACACCGACGACCTCGTCGCCGAACCGGGCCAGCGCGTCGGACAGCTGCGACGGCGTGCCGTGGCCGGTGTCGGCCTCGACCAGGCGCACCTGGCACCCGGTCACGTTCGACGCGTTGTGGCGGTCGACGGCGAGCTTGACCGCACGCCGGGCGTCGAGGGCGTCGGGGCCGAGCTCGTCGGCGCCGAGGAAGCCGATGGCCGGGCACTTGCCGGGGTCGAACGACGACTCCAGCACCGGCGCCATCGGCACGGGCACCTCGTCCGCCGGCGACGCCGCGGTGGTGACGCGGGCCGCGGGGCCGTCGCCGGCGGCGTTGTCGTCGTCGTCGCTCTGGTCGCACGAGACCGCGCAGCACACGATCGCGGCGATGGCGGCAAGCAACGCGGCCAACACGACCTTCTTGTTCGTCGTGCTCTTCGGCGAAGAGGGTTTCGGCGGCGTTTGCGAAGACCGGGGCGCCTTCGGCGTGCGCGAGGAGCCGGGCTTCGGTGACGTGCGGGAGGAGCCCGGCTTCGGCGGCGTGCGCGAGGAGCCCGGCTTCGGCGACGTGGGCCGAGGCTTCGCCGGCGGGGTGACCGGCGGCGAGACCGGCGGGGCCGGCGGCGAGACCGGCGGGGCCGGCATCTCCGGAGGCACGACCGGCTTGGCCGGGGAGCCGATCTCGAACGGCTTCGGCTCGGGGAACGCCTGCTTGCCGAACGACTCGGGCAGACGGCCGTCGGGCAGCTCCATGCGGTCACCATAGAGGGCGGTACCAAAAGGCGGGAACGCCTAAACTGGTCAGGCCACCAAGTCATCTGGAGAGTAGCCGTGACCGCCGAGTTCACCCCGCTGGACCGCTCATCGGCCGCCGCGCAGGCGATGCGGCAGATCCAGGAGATGATCGTCGACGGCCGGCTGGCCGCGGGGCAGCGCCTGCCCGCCGAGCGCGAGCTCAGCGAGATGCTGCAGATCAGCCGGCCCACGCTGCGCGAGACGATCCGGTCGCTGGTCAGTCTCAACATTCTGGAGAGCCGGCACGGCTCCGGCACCTACGTCGCGGCGCTGGACACCAAGACCCTGCTCGAGCCCCTGCAGTTCGTGATGTCGCTGAGCGTCCGCACCGTCGACGAGCTCTTCGAGGCGCGGCTGCTGATCGAGCCGGCCCTGGCCGCGCTCGCCGCCGCCCGCGCCGACGCGGGGCAGGTGGCCGTGATGCGCGCGGTGCTGGACAACCCGGACCGGGTGGCCACGGACGTCGCCCTGCACCGCCTGGTCGCGGACGCGGCCGGCAACGCCGTGCTCGCCGCCCTGCTGCAGACGCTGTCGACGCTGGGCCAGGCGAGCCGCGCCCTGACCGCGACCCGCCCGGGCATGCTGCGCCGCACGGCGGCCGAACACAGGGCCATCGTGGACGCCATCGACCGCCGCGACCCCGACGCCGCCCGCGCCGCGATGACCGAACACCTGGAGCGCGTCGCGGCCGAGGCCAGGCGCACCGTGGCCTGACCGGCCGGCCTGACCGCTGCCGAACCAACCACCGCGAACCGGCCCGCACACGGGCCCTGAACGAAGCCGCGCCGGCCCGCCCACTGCCGAACCAACCACCGCGAACCGGCCCACACACGGGCCTGACCGAAGCCGTGCCGGCCTGACCGCTGCCGAACCAACCACCGCGAACCGGCCCACACACGGGCCTGACCGAAGCCGCGCCGGCCTGACCGCTGCCGAACCAACCACCGCGAACCGGCCCACACACGGGCCTGACCGAAGCCGCGCCGGCCCGCCCATCGACCGGTGCCGCCGATGCCGCGGCGAGGGCCGCCGCACGTCGTCCGCCCCGAAATATGCACTGTCCGAAGCGCTCGGATTGGCTTGACCACTTGGCCGCATGCGGCATAACTTGGCCGGTATGAGACTTGCGCGGATCGGGGACGCCGGCTTCGAGAAGCCCGTCGTGGTCGATGACGACGGGACGTACCGTGACCTGTCCGGCATCACCGCCGACATCGACGGCGCCTTCCTGGCCGGAGGCGGCCTCGACCGGGTCCGCGCCGCGCTCGGCGGCGGCGGTGGCGGCGGTGGCGGCACCCTCCCCCGGCTCGACGTCCCCGACGGCACGCGCCGAGGAGCGCCCCTCACCGGCATCGGCAAGGTCATCTGCATCGGGCAGAACTACGCCCGCCACGCGGCCGAGTCGGGGGCCGAGCCGCCGTCCGAGCCGATCGTGTTCATGAAGGCGGCCGACACCGTCGTCGGGCCCGACGACGACGTGCTCATCCCGAAGGCCAGTGTCAAGACCGACTACGAGGTCGAGCTCGCGGTCGTCATCGGGCGCACCGCGCGCTACCTGGACAGCCCGGCCGACGCCGCCGCGCACATCGCCGGATACGCGGTAAGCAACGACGTCTCCGAGCGCGAGTTCCAGCTCGAGCGCCTCGGCCAGTGGGACAAGGGCAAGAACTGCGAGACGTTCAACCCGCTCGGCCCCTGGCTGGTGACCCCCGACGACCTCGACGTGCCGGCGCTGCGGCTGCGCTCCTGGGTCAACGGCGAGGCCCGGCAGAACGAGGTCGCGGCCGACATGATCTTCGGTGTGCCGCACCTCGTCTGGTACGTCAGCCAGTTCATGGTGCTGTACCCGGGCGACGTCATCAACACCGGCACCCCGGCGGGCGTGGCCATGGGCCTGCCCGGCCAGCCCTACCTGCGCGCCGGCGACGTGATGGAGCTCGAGATCGAGGGCCTCGGGCGGCAGCGCCAGCGGCTACAGGCACACACCGTCCACTAGCAGCGCGATCGAGCGCTCGGCGTCGGCGGGCGCGCCCGACAGCATCGCGAAGAGCAGGGCCAGGTCGTCCGGCACGAGGCCGGGGCGCACCTGGCCCTGTTGCTGGGCCCGGCGCAGCGCCGGCGTCAGCGCCGCCCCCAGCCGGCGGTCGAGGCCGTCGGCGGCGGCGATGAGCGGGCGCATGACGGCGTACAGGCGCAGGGCCGTGCCGAGCAGCTCGCGAAAGGTGCACGCGTCGTCGGCCTCCAGCCGGGCCAGCTGCTCGGA
The DNA here is from genome assembly GCF_049995355.1 of Dactylosporangium sp. McL0621. Taxonomy (NCBI): domain Bacteria; kingdom Bacillati; phylum Actinomycetota; class Actinomycetes; order Micromonosporales; family Micromonosporaceae; genus Dactylosporangium; species Dactylosporangium sp. McL0621. The sequence continues at coordinate 3,518,858 of NZ_CP188259.1, read as the reverse complement.
CACGACGGCGGCGACCAGGGTGGGCCGGTCGCGGAAGTGGCGGTACAACGTCGCCTGCCCGACCCCGGCCCGGCGCGCGATCTCGGGCATCAGCACCGCGGCGCGGCTCAGCATCAGCTCGCTCGCCGCGCGCACGATCGCCGAACGGTTGCGCTGAGCATCGCGCCGCTGCGGTGTCGGAGACCCGTAGAGCACCCCGGTATGTTACCGGCCGGTAATGAGAATGTCACGAACTTCTAATTCTCGGAACGGGCTCCTACGCTCCCAGCACTCAGGAAGCGAAGCGCTACCCCGCCAGGAGCGTGCGCATGACCCGTACCCGAAGAGCCCTGACCCTGCTGGCCGCCGCCGCCCTCGCCGCGGTAACCCTCCAGGCGCCGCCCGCGGCCGCGGCCACCCCCACCACCAGGTTCGTCGACATCACCGGCAGCGGCGCCGGAGTCACCCTGAAAGCCAACGTCGTCGCCCCGGCGACGAGCGGCCGGCACCCGGCCATCGTGTTCCCGTCCAGCTGGGGCCTCAACGACCTCGAGTACCTCGCGCAGGCGAACGCCCTGGCCAATCGCGGGTACGTCGTCGTCTCCTACACCCCGCGCGGCTGGTGGGCCTCCGGCGGCGAGATCGACACCGCCGGCCCGCAGGACCTGGCCGACCTGTCCAAGGTCGTCGACTGGACGATCGCGAACACCACGGCCGACCCGGCCCGCATCGGCGCGGCCGGCGTCAGCTACGGCGCCGGGATCAGCCTGCTCGGCGCCGCCTTCGACAAGCGGATCCGCGCGGTCGTCATGATGAGCGGCTGGACCGACCTCGTGTACAGCCTCTACGGCGACAACACCCGCCACCAGCAGTCCGCCGGGCTGCTGAGCCTCGCCGCGACCCTGCTCGGCCACCCCGGCGCCGACCTGACCGGCAAGCTCGCCGACTTCAACGCCAACCGCAACGTCGACGAGGTGAAGGCCTGGGCCAAGGCGCGCTCCGCGGCCACGTACCTCGACGCCATCAACGCCAACCAGCCCGCGGTGATGATCGCCAACGCGTGGGGCGACTCGTTCTTCCCGCCGGACCAGCTCGTGGACTTCTTCGGCCGGCTGCACACCCCGAAGCGGCTCGAGCTGCGCCCCGGCGACCACGCGATCGCCGAGTTCACCGGCATCCTCGGGCTGCCCAACGACGCCTGGACGAGCCTGTACCGCTGGTTCGACCAGTATCTCGCGGGCGTCGACACGGGCATCGGGGCCGAGCCGCCGGTACAGCTGCAGCCCTTGAACGCGGGCTCCGAGCACTATGCGTCGTGGTCGGCGCTGAACAGCTCGGTCCAGCGCTACGGGCTCGGCTCGATCCGCTGGCTCGACGGCACCGGCCTGCTCGGCGGCGCCCCGAGTACGGGGTGGAGCAAGACCTTGCCGGGCGACCTCGACACCGTCGCGAACGGCGGCGTGGTCCTGCTGACCAACGGCGTCGGCGCGTTCACCGGCCAGCAGCCGCAGATCTGGCTGCCCGCGGTGGACCGGCTGCGGGCGGGCGTCTGGGCGTCGGAGCGGCCGGGATCGGCGCTGCGCATCCGCGGCATCGCGCAGGTGCACCTGAACCTGACCGGCACCGCCGCGCAGGGGACCGTCGTGGCGTACCTGTACGACCTCGACAGCCTCGGCAACGCGAAGCTCATCACGCACGCCCCGGTCAGCTGGCTCGGCACGGCGACGGGCAGCCGCTCGGTCGACGTGGCGCTCTCGGCGACCGCGTACGACGTCCCGGCCGGTCACTCCCTGACCCTGGTCGTGGACACCGTGGACCCGCTCTACTACGACGCGAACACCCTCGGCGGCAGCGTGACTGTCGCCGGTGGCTCCTACGTGGACGTGCCCGTCCGGTAGAACAGGTACATGAACATCATCCGCACCGACCACGTCCTGGAGGTGCCGCTCGACCACGACGACCCCGCGGGCGAGACCATCGCCGTCTACGCCCGCGAGGTCGTCGCCCCCGGCGGCGGCGACAAGCCGTGGCTGGTGTTCCTGCAGGGCGGCCCCGGCAGCGCCTCGCCGCGCCCGCTCGGCCGCGACTCCTGGATCGACCGGGCCCTGGACGACTACCGGGTGCTGCTGCTCGACCAGCGCGGCACCGGCCGCTCCACCCGGGTCAGCCGCCACAGCGTGGCCCGCCGCGGCGGCCCCGAGGCCCAGGCCGCCTACCTGGCGCACTTCCGCGCCGACAGCATCGTCCGCGACGCCGAGCGCTTCCGCCGCCACCTGCTCGGCGACGCGCAGTGGACGGTCCTCGGCCAGAGCTTCGGCGGCTTCTGCGCCGTCACCTACCTGTCCCTCGCCCCCGAGGCGCTGCGCGAGGTGCTCATCACCGGCGGCCTGCCGGGCCTGCACGCCCGGGCCGAGGACGTGTACCGGCGCACCTACCCGCGGGTCGCGGCGAAGAACGCGGCCCACTACGCGCGCTACCCGCAGGACGTGGCCGCCGTCCGGGCCATCGCCGGGCACCTGCGCGAGCACGACGTGCGGCTCCCCGGCGGCGCCCCGCTGACCGTGGAGGCGTTCCAGACGCTGGGCCTGGCGCTGGGCTCCAGCACCGGCTCCCACGAGCTGCACTACTTGACCGAGGATGCCTTCGAGGCTTCGGGTGTACTTTCTGATGCCTTCGTCGCCCAGGTGCACCACCGCATCAGCTACGCGACGAACCCGGTCTTCCCGCTGCTGCACGAGTCGATCTACGGCCAGGGCGACGGCGCGACCGCCTGGGCCGCCCACCGCCAACGCGGCGCGCACCCCGAGTTCGACGCCCTGGCCACGGACGCCCCGGTCTACTTCACGGGCGAGATGACGTACCCGTGGGAGTTCGCCAACGACCCGGCGCTCACCCCGCTGCGCGAGGCCGCCGAACTCCTCGCCGAGCGCGGGAACTGGCCCCGCCTCTACGACCCGGAGGTGCTGGCGCGCAACGAGGTCCCGGTCGCGGCGGCCGTGTACTACGACGACATGTACGTCGACCGCGAGCTCTCCCTGGCCACCGCCGAGGCCATCCGGGGCGCCCGGGTCTGGGTCACCAACGAGTTCGAGCACGACGCCCTGCGGGTCAGCTCCCGGCCGGTGCTCGACCGCCTGATCGCCCTGGCCCGCGGCGAGGCCTGATCAGGCGCCCGGCGTGGCCTGGTAGCGGCTGATGAGCTCGCGCAGCATCGCGTTCTCGGGGCGCAGCCGGGCCAGCTCCCGCTCCAGGACCCCGGCCCGCTCGAACTGGGCCAGGGCCCGGCCCTCCAGCTGATGCTCGATGCCGGCGAGGCGGGCCTCCTCGGTCCGCAGCGCCGAGCCGGCGGCGGCGGCGGGGCCGAGCTCGGCCCGGGCCGCGGCCAGCTCGGCCTGCAGCCGCGCGACCCGCTGCTCCGCCTCCTGCCGGGCCAGCCGCAGCTCGGCCTCCAGCATCTTCGCGTCCTCACGTCGGCCGATACCTGCCGACCGAAAATACCAACCGGGGTCACGCCGGGGGCGCGCCCGCGGCGCGAAACCAGCCGATCGGCCCGCAACGGGCTCCGAACAGACGCCGGGGCGGGCGCCGATCGGGCGCCCGCCCCGGTCTCCTAACCCCCAGTAACGCTCAGCGTCGCGGCTTCTGCGGCGCCCGCGGCTGCACGAGCGGCGGGCCCGCGGCGGCCAGGTCGCCCTGGACCGTGCGCAGCGACTTCTTCGGCTGGTAGTTCGCGTCCCACAGGCAGCCCGCACCCTCCGGCGGGTTCTTGAACCAGCCGGGAATCCACGAGTGCTTGTCGGTGAAGCCCCACACCGTGAACGACAGGCAGTGGCGGTTCATCAGGCACGCCTGGAGCAGGACGTGATAGTTGTACGCCGCGGCCTGGTCGCGCGCGTTGAGGTCGGCGCCGGCCGCGTCCAGGGTCGGGTCGGACGCGTTCTTGAGGAGGCTGCGCGCGTCCACCTCGGTGAAGGCGACGGCCAGGCCCAGGTCGGTGAAGCGCTGCAGCGCGTCGGCCACCGCGAGCACGTCGTAGTTGCCGTACTGGGTGCTGAGGTGGCCCTGGCTGCCGACGCCGTCGATCGGTACACCCTGGGCCCGCAGCTTCCTGACCATGTCGTAGACGAACTGCGTCTTGTCGCCGGCGCCGCCGTCGCCGAACGCCTCGATGTTGTAGTCGTTGTAGAACAGCAGCGCCTTGGAGTCGGCGGCGCGGGCCCAGCGGAAGGCGTCGGCGAGGTAGTCCGGGCCGAGCAGGTCGGCGAACTTCTGCTTCAGCGAGCCGGTGTTGCCCCCGAGGTGGATCGCCGACGGGGTCTCCCACGGGTCGGAGACGGCCTCGTTCACCACGTCCCACTGCCAGATCTTGCCGCGGAAGTGGGTCACGACGTCGGTGATGTGCTTCTGCAGCAGGGCGCGCAGCTGCGGGCCGTCGATCGTGCCGTCCTGGATGCCGGTGGACAGCCAGCCCGGCAGCTGGCTGTACCAGGCCAGGACGTGGCCGCGCACCTGCTGGTGGTTGCGCTGGGCGGACGCGACGAACGCGTCGGCGGTGGCCCAGTCGTAGGTGCCGCGGGTCGGCTCGAGGCTCTCCCACTTCATCGCGTTCTCGGCCGTGACGGTGGAGAACTGGCTGTCCACGAGGGACTTGTACTGCGGGTCGGCGGCGTCGCCGTAGGCGGCGGCGTCCACGGCGGTGCCGACGGCCAGGCCGTTGCGGGCGGCGAGTCCGCGCAGGCTCTGGTCCTGCGTCGCCGGCGGGCGGGGGCCGCCGGCGGACGCCGCGACGGCGCCGAGCGTGACCGCGGCCACGGCCGCGACGAGGCCGGCCGTGGCCATTCTGCGTAATGTCATCTGGTGGCTCCCGATTGTTTCGAAACAATGGACGGGAAACGCCTTACGACATCGACGCTATTGGGCCGTCAATACCTCCGTCAATAGTTCACGTTATCGAAACATTGCCAATCATTGACTTGAGTTCGCGACGCGCTTGCTCACGATGTCGAAGGCGACGGCGGCGATCAGTACCAGGCCCTTGATGGCCTGCTGCCAGGCGGCGTCGACGCCCAGAATCGAAAGGCCCATGTTCAGCACGCCCATGATCAGCGCGCCGATCACGGCCCCCGTCACCTTGCCGATTCCGCCGGTCACGGCCGTGCCGCCGATGAACGCGGCGGCAATCGCGTCCAATTCGTAGTTGGTGCCCGCGCCCGCCACGCCGGCCCCCGCGCGCGAGGTGGTGACGACCGCGGCGACGCTCGCGAGGATGCCCATGTTGACGAAGATGAGGAAAGTTACACGCTTCGTCTTCACGCCCGACAGTTTCGCCGCGGCGAGGTTTCCGCCCATCGCGTAGATGTGCCGGCCGAACACGGTGTTGCCCATGATGTACGTGTACAGAATGACGAGCGCGCCGACGATGATGAGCACGTTGGGGGTGCCGTCGGTGCTCTCGGCGAGCAGATAGGTGATGTACGCGATGAGGCCCGCGAACACGACGAGCTTGCCGATGAACGCCGCGCGCGGCTCGAGCCGCAGGTCGTAGCGGATCAGCTCGCGGCGGGTGCGCAGCTGGGAGAAGGCGAGGCCGCCGATCGCGACGATGCCGACGAGCAGCGTCATGCCGTCGAGGTTGCCGAGGAAGCCCAGCGAGTTGGGCAGCGACTTGGCCGCGATGGCGCCGAAGCCCCGGTCCTGCACCGGCACCGTCTGGCTCACCGCGAGCACGGCCAGGCCGCGGAAGAGCAGCATGCCGCCCAGCGTCACGATGAACGCCGGGATCCCGACGTAGGCGATCCAGAACCCCTGCCAGCAGCCCACCGCGATCCCGACGGCGACGCTCGCGGCCACGGCGACGGGCCACGGCCAGTGCCACTCGGTGATCATCAGGGCGCAGTACCCGCCGATGAACGCCACGATGGAGCCGACGGACAGGTCGATGTGCTGGGCGACGATGACCATCACCATGCCGATCGCGAGGATCAGCACGTACGCGTTCTGCTGCACCAGGGCGGCGACGTTGTCCGGGTACAGCAGCCGGCCGTCGGTGAGGATCTGGAAGGTGATGACGATCGCGATGAGGATCGTCAGCATCCCGTACTGCCACAGGTTCTGACCCAGGTAGCCGCGCAGCGACGAGACCTCGGTGGGCTTCGTCTCCGGTTGCAGCGTCTCAGTAGTGCTCACCGGCTGACCCCGCTCTTGTCCATGGTCATGTACCGCATCAGGCCCTCCTGGGTCGCCTCGGCCCGGTCCACCTCGCCGGTGATCCGGCCCTGGCTCATCGCATAGATCCGGTCGCAGATCCCGAGCAGCTCCGGCAGCTCGGAGGAGATCACCACGACCGCCTTGCCGGCGTCGGCCAGCGCGTTGATGATTTCGTAGATCTCGTACTTCGCGCCGACGTCGATGCCGCGCGTCGGCTCGTCGAGGATGAGCACCTCGGGCTCGGTGAAGAGCCACTTGCTCAGCACGACCTTCTGCTGGTTGCCGCCGGAGAGCTTGCCGGTGAGCACGGCGACGGAGTCGGCCTTGACCCGCATCTCCTTGCGCAGCCGCTCGGCCCGGTGGACCTCCTCGGCGTTGTTGACGACGCCGAGGCGCGCGACCGCCGCGAGCTTGGCCGCGGTGATGTTGCGCTTGACGTCCTCGATCAGGTTCAGGCCGTAGCGCTTGCGGTCCTCGGTCGCGTAGGCGATCCCGTGGGCGATGGCCTCGTCCACGGTACGGACGCGGATCTCCTTGCCGTGCAGGAACACCCGCCCGGAGATCCCGGTGCCGTAGCTGTGCCCGAAGACGCTCATCGCGAGCTCGGTGCGCCCGGCGCCCATGAGCCCCGCGACGCCGACGATCTCCCCGCCGCGCACGTTGAGGGCCGCGCGGTCGACGACGACGCGGCTGCGGTCGATCGGATGGTGCACGGTCCAGTCCTCGATGCGCAGCACCTCCTCGCCGATGCGCGGGGTGTGCTCGGGGAACCGGTGCGCGAGATCCCGCCCGACCATGGCGCGGATGATCCCGTCCTCGGACACGGCGTCGGCGCCGTGCATGCCGAAGGTGGCCACGGTACGGCCGTCGCGGATCACGGTCGTGGTGTCGGCGATCGCCGCGATCTCGTTGAGCTTGTGCGAGATGATGATCGACGTGATCCCCTGGTCCCGCAGCTGGCGGATCAGGCCGAGCAGGTGCTCGGAGTCGGCGTCGTTGAGCGCGGCGGTCGGCTCGTCGAGGATGAGCAGCCGCACCCGCTTCGACAGCGCCTTGGCGATCTCGACGAGCTGCTGCTTGCCGACGCCGATGTCGAGGATCTTCGTGTCCGGCTGCTCGTGCAGGCCGACGCGGGCCAGCAGCTCGGCGGCGCGCCGGTTGGTCTGCGGCCAGTTGACGATCCCGCGGCGGGCCTGCTCGTTGCCGAGGAAGATGTTCTCGGCGATGGACAGGAAGGGGCTGAGCGCGAGCTCCTGGTGGATGATCACGATGCCGCGGTGCTCGGAGTCGCGGACCGACTTGAAGTGGCACGGCTCGCCGTCGAAGACGATGTCGCCCTCGTAGCTGCCGTGCGGGTACACCCCGCTGAGGATCTTCATCAGCGTGGACTTGCCGGCGCCGTTCTCGCCGCAGATGGCGTGCACCTCGCCCTCGGCCACGCTCATGGTCACGTCGGCGAGGGCCCGGACGCCGGGAAACGTCTTGGTGATCCCGCGCATTTGCAGGATGGGGCTGGGCATGGGGCTCCCCTTGGGAACTGGCGAGGGCCGGGGCCGCGTCGGCGGCCCCGGCCCCTTCGGGCTGAGGTGTTACAGGCCCAGGTCGGAGGCCTTGAAGAAGCCGGAGTCGACCAGCTTCGACTTCACGTCGTCCTTGGTGACCACGACGGGTGGGAGGAGGTAGGAGGGTACGACCTTGACGCCGTTGTTGTACGTCTTGGTGTCGTTGGTCTCCACCGCGGTGCCCTTGTTGATCGCGTCGACCATCTTCGCGACCTGGTCGCCGAGGGTGCGGGTGTCCTTCCAGACCGTCATGGACTGCTTGCCGGCCAGGATGTTCTTGGTGTTGGCCAGGTCGGCGTCCTGCCCGGTGAGCAGCGGCCAGTCACCGCCGGGCTTGTACCCGTGGGAGTCCAGCGACTGCGCGATACCCAGGGCCAGGGAGTCGTTCGGCGACAGCACGACGTCGACCTTCTTGCCGCCGGTGTAGAACGAGTTCAGCCGGTTGTCCATCTCGGCCTGGGCCGTCTCGGTCTTCCAGCCGTTGATCGAGACCGTCTTCCAGTCGTCGTTGCTGGCCAGCTTCTTCCCCGAGGGGATGACGAGCTTGCCGCTGTCGACGTACTGCTTGAGCACGTCCCAGGCGCCGGCGAAGAAGAACTTGGCGTTGTTGTCGTCGGAGGAGCCCGCGAACGGCTCGAGGTTGAACGGGCCCTTGCCCGCGTCCAGGCCGAGCTTGGACACGATGAACTGGCCCTGCAGCTGCCCGACCTTGTAGTTGTCGAACGTCGCGTAGTAGTCCACGTTCGGGCTGGAGTTGATCAGCCGGTCGTACGCGATGACCTTGACCTTCTTGTCCGCGGCCTGCTGCAGCACCGGGGCCAGGGCCGTCCCGTCGATCGACGCGATGACCAGGATCTTCGCCTTGTCGTTGATCATGTTCTGGAGCTGGGTGATCTGCTGGTCGACCTTGTTGTCCGCGTACTGCAGCGAGGTCTTGTACCCAGCCTTCTTCAACAGGTCCTCGAGGTGGGCGCCGTCGTTGTTCCAGCGCTCCAGGCTGCGGGTCGGCATGGCGATACCGACCAGCGCGGGACCGCTGTCACCGCCACCGGTGGTGTCGTCCTTGCGGGTGTCACTGCAGGCCGACGTCGTGGCCAGCACTGCGGCCAGAGCGGTGGCGGCCAGGATCTTGAGGGTCTTGCCCATCCCTGACGCCTCCTTTCGTATCGGGAGGACGGGGTGTGCGCGCAGGGTGTCGGGGTTTGTTAACGCCGCGAACATACCTCCCCGCAGCGGCGAGCGCATGTAACAGATCAGTAACACCAATGTCCGCGATGTGACCGTAACAACATTAGAGCTAATGTAATTAGTGCTAATGTATCTGCATGACGGATCTTCGGCAGGTCTTCGACGACCTGGTGCGGTTCGAGACCGATCTCTGGAACGGCATCGACGCGCGGCTGCGGGCGGCCGGCGCGGTGCCCCTCGGCAGCCTCAACGTGCTGCAGGTCGTGGCCCGGACCGAGGCGTGCCGGGTAAACGACATCGCCGACGCGCTGTCGATCACCATCGGCGGGGCCAGCCAGGCGGTCGACCGACTGGTCGCGCGGGAGCTCCTCGCGCGCCGGCTCAACCCCGAGGACCGCCGATCGTCCATTGTGGAGCTGACCGGGGCCGGCGCGGCGGCGACCGCGGCGGCCGAGGAGGTCTTCGACGCCGAGCTCGCCGCGTGGTTCGGCGGCGTGCTGACGGGTAACGCCCTGCGGAGCTTCGCCCGCACCCTTTCCACCCTGCGCAACTGGAGACGAACATGACTTCATCCCCTTCTGCTCGCGCCGTGCGGTTCGACACCTTCGGCGGGCCCGAGGTGTTGTACGTGGCCGAGATCCCGATGCCGTCACCCGGCCCCGGTGAGGTGGTCGTCGCCGTGCGCGCGGCCGGCGTCAACCCCGGGGAAAGCGGTATCCGCACGGGGGCGCTCGAGTTCAAGTACCGGACCGCGCTCCCCAGCGGCGAGGGCAGCGACCTGGCCGGCGTGGTCACCGCGACCGGCCCCGGCGTCACCGCGTTCGCGCCCGGCGACGAGGTGCTCGGCTTCTCCTGGACCCGCTCCAGCCACGCCACCCACACCGCGGTGCCGGTCACCCAGCTCATCCCGAAGCCGGCGGCGCTGTCGTGGGAGGTGGCGGGCGCCCTCTACGTCGTGGCCTGCACCGCCTACGCCGCGACCCGCGCGGTCGGCGCCCGGTCCGGCGAGACGATCGCCGTGTCGGCCGCGGCGGGCGGGGTCGGCACCCTGACCGTCCAGCTGCTGCGCCACCTCGGCGCCCGGGTCCTGGCCATCGCCTCACCGTCCAACCGGGACTGGCTCGCGGCCCACGGCGCCGAGCAGATCACCTACGGCGAGGGCCTCGCGGACCGGCTGCGCGCGGCGGCACCCGAGGGCATCGACGCCTTCATCGACCTGTTCGGGCCGCAGTACGTCGATCTCGCCCTCGAGCTCGGCATCCCGAAGGACCGCATCAACACCATCATCGCCTTCCAGTCCGCCGAGCGCCTGGGCGTGAAGGCCGAGGGCAGCGAGGACGCGTCCACTGTGGATGTTCTCACGTACATGGCCGGGCTCGTGGCCGACGGCATCCTGGAGGTCCCGATCGCCGCCACGTACGCGCTGGACGACGTGGCGAAGGCCTTCGAGGAGGTGGATCGCCGCCACACCAGGGGTAAAATCGTCCTCCTGCCGTGACTCAGGCCGTCGCGGCCACCGCGCGGCGCAGGGCCTCCAGGGACTCGTCGATGTCGTCGTCATCGGTGGACCAGTTGCTCACCGACACGCGCAGGATCGTGCGGCCGCGCCAGCGGGAGCCCGACATCCACGCGCGCCCCTCGGCGAGCAGGGCCCGGGTCACCGCGGCCGTGCGCTCGTCGTCGCCGAACGTGGCGCACACCTGGGTGAACACGACGTCGTTGAGCACCTCGGCGCCGTCGATCGCGGCGATGCCCCCGGCCAGCCGGCGGGCGTTGCGCGCGAACCCGTCCACCATGTCCGCGACCCCCCGCCGCCCCAGCGAGCGCAGCGCGGCCCACACCGGTACCCCGCGGGCCCGCCGGGACAGCTCGGGCACCTTCTCGAACGGGTCGGCCGGCCCGCCGGGGCCCGCGGGCTCGATGAGGTAGCTGGCCTCGACGCCCATCGCGGCCCGCAGCGCCGAGGGGTCGGCGACGATCGCGATCCCGCAGTCGTACGGCACGTTCAGCGTCTTGTGCGCGTCCGTCGCCCACGAGTCGGCGCGCTCGAGCCCCGGCACGAGTCCGCGCAGCCCCGGCGATGCGGCCGCCCACAGCCCGAAGGCCCCGTCGACGTGCACCCAGGCCCCGCGGGCGTGGGCGAGCTCGCAGGCCTCGCCGATCGGGTCGAACGCTCCACTGTGGACGTTCCCGGCCTGCAGGCACACGATGGTGGGCCCCGCACCGGTGTCGTGCAGCGCCTCGGCGAGCGCGTCGAGGCGGATGCGGCCCTGCTCGTCGGCGGCGACCGGGGTCGGGGCGCCCAGGCCGAGGTACCGCAGCGCCAGATCGAGCGTGTCGTGCCGCTCCTCGCCGACCAGCACGCGGATGCGCGGAGCCCCGAACAGCCCGTCGAAGTCGAGGTCCCAGCCGTGCCGGGCGAGCACCCGCCGCCGTGCGGCGGCCAGGCCGGTGAAGTTGGCCATCGTGGCGCCGGTGACGAACCCGACGTCGGCCCCGGCGGGCAGGCCGAGCAGCTCGAGCACCCAGGCGCCGGCCGCCTCCTCCAGCGCGGCGGTGGCCGGTGTCGGGAACCGCATGGCGCCGTTCTGGTCCCAGGCGCTGACCAGCCAGTCGGCCCCGAGCGCGGCGGGCAGCGTGCCGCCGATGACCCAGCCGTAGAAACGCCCGGACGGCATCGCCATGAGCCCCGGCTCCGCCGAGCGGGCGAGCAGGTCGACGACCTCACCGGCGTCGGCCGGCTCCGCGGGCAGCGGCCCGCCGACGACGGACGCGAGCGCGTCGGCGTCGGCGCGCGGGGGCACGGCCCGCCCGGCGAGCGAGCCCAGCCAGGCCCGGGCGTGCGAGTCAGCCGCGGCGAGGGCGGCGTCGTAGGCGTCCTTGTGCGCACTCATGGGGTCCACTCTGCCCCCTCCGGAGCCACTCGCGTCGAGGTCCACCTCCGAAGTGGCGGACCCCGCCCCGGCCGACCTCGCCGGGCGTTCAGGTCGTGAAGCGCGCCAGCAGGATCGCGAGGCGGCGGTCCTGCTGCTCCCGCGGCAGGCGTTCGCCCCGGGTCAGGGTCACCAGCCCGTGCAGCGCCGCCCACAGTGTCTCGGTCAGCAGCCCCACGTCGTCGCCGCCCGCGAACGGGGTCAGGGCCGACACCAGGGCGCCGAACGCCGCCCGCAACGGCGCCGGGGTCTCCTCGGCGGCGAAGGGCAGGTCGACGGCCCGGGCGAACATCGCGTCGTAGAGCGCGGGCCGCCGGTCGGCGAACCCGAGGTACGCCGCCGCCACCGCGGCCAGGGCCGCCCGGTCCCCGCCGGCCGCGGCCCGGGCCGCTTCCAGCTCCGCCGCGAGGTCCGCGAAGCCCTCGACGGCGACCGCCGCCATGATCGCGTCCTTGCTCTTGAAGTGGCTGTAGAGGACCGGCTGGCTGTACTCGACCCGCTCCGCCAGCCGCCGCGTCGTCACCGCCTCCCAGCCCTGCGCCTCGGCGAGCTCCCGCGCCGCCGCGACGATCAGCCGCTCCCGCAGTGCCCGCTCGCGTTCCCGCCGACCTTCGCTAGTCATGCTTGAAATTCTAGCACCGCTAGCGCTAGCATCGACACTACTTCTAGCAACGCTAGCGAAGGGCTTCCGAAATGTTGGCGAATGGCCTGGCGATCGTGCTCAACCTGTTCATCCTGTTCATCGGCGGGCGCTTCCTGGTGCAGCCCCGCCCGGCCGCGACCGGCTACGGCGTGCCCGGCGACGGCGCCTACCTCGCGGTCAAGGGCGTGCGCGACATCACGTTCGGCCTGATCGGCCTGGCGCTGCTCGCCTTCGCGGGCACCACGGCCGAGGCCTGGTACATGCTGGTCGTCGCCCTGGTCCCGCTCGGCGACACCGTGATCGTGCTGCGCAACGGCGGCACGAAGGCGGCCGCGTTCGGCATCCACTTCGCCACCGCGATCGTGGTCCTGATCAGCGCGGCGCTGCTCTTCCTGGCCTGAGGTCAGAACATGCCGTTGGCGTTGCGCGCCTCCCCGGGGATCGGCTGCATCACGTCCCAGTGCTCCACGATGCGGCCCCCCTCCAGGCGGAAGATGTCGACGATCGCCGTGCCCGGCTGCCCCGGCACGCGCACCCCGTGGACGTGCCCGACGACAAGGTCGCCCTCGGCCACGAGCCGCCGCACGTCCGCCCGCAGCGCCGGGAAGTCCCGCCGCAGGCCCGTCACGAACTCCTCCAGCCCGGCCAGGCCGTCGGCGATGCGGGGATTGTGCTGGGTGTACCGCGGGCCGACGAGCCCGGCCGCCGCGGAGTAGTCCTTGCGGTTGATCGCCGCATCGTAGAAGGCGCGCACGACGTCCTTGTTGTCCATGGCCATCCCCTCGAAAGTAACTATACAGCTGTAGCGCTACGACCGTAGCGCAACGAACGTTGTCCTACAATGGGCGCGTGGAACGCGGACGGAACCCACGCGGGCAGGGCGATCGGCTGCGCGCCGAGATCGTGCATACGGCCCTGCGCCTGCTCGACGAGCTCGGTGACGACCAGGCGCTGTCCCTGCGCGCCGTGGCGCGGGAACTGCGCATCGCGGCGACCTCGGTGTACCTGCACTTCGAAGACCGCGACGCGCTCGTGCTCGCCGCGCTCCGGCAGTGCCAGGCCGAGCTGGCCGCCGCGACCGCCGGGGCCGAGTCCGCGGCGACCGGCCCCCGGGAACGGTTACGCGCCCGGGCACTGGTGCTGGGGGCGTGGGCGCACGAGCACCCGGGCCTGTTCAAGGTCCTGCACGAGACGACGCTGCACCAGCGCGCCGACATGAGCTTCCGGGAGGAGGTGGCGGCGGGCACGACCGCGGCCGTGCAGCGGTGCATGGACGCGGGCGACGCCCCGCCCGACGACGCGGCGACGGTGGCGCTGGACCTGCGGACCGCCGTCCACGGGGCGATCTCGATGCGCGTCAACCAGCCCGGCCGGCCCTGGCCCCCGCTGGAGGAGCAGGTCGACCGCTTCCTGGCCCGCCTGGTCTACCGCACCGGATAGAACCGGCTACGCGGCCGTCAGCGCGAGCTGCAGGGCCAGGCGCTCGTCCGGATCGTCGAGGCGGTCGCCGAACAGCTCGCGGAGGCGGCGCAGGCGGTACCGGATGGTCTGCGGATGGGTGTGCAGGGCCCGCGCCGCCGGGATCACCTGGCCCTGGCAGCGCAGCCAGGCGTGCAGCGTCTCGGTCAGCGGGCGCCGGGCGGCCGGGGAGAGCGCGGCCAGGGGAGCCAGGGCGCGGGCGGCGAGGCGGTCGGCGACCCCGGGCTCCCAGCCCAGCAGCAGCGGTACCAGCACGTCGTCGCAGTCCAGCACCCCGTCGGGCAGCCGCGCGGCCTGCTGCAGCTCCAGGGCCTTGCGCGAGATGCGGTACGAGCGCCGCGCCTCCCGCACCGGCACCGTCGGGCCGATCGCCGCGCGGCGGCCGGCCAGCGCGCGGTCCAGCGGGCCCGTGCTCAGCAGCCGGGTGGCGCCGTCGATGACCGTGGCGATCGCCCCGCCGCCCGCGGCCCGGGCCAGGTGCTCGGCGTCGGTGCCCTCGACGCTCACCGCGCACACCTGCGCGGGCAGCGGCCAGTTCGCGGCCTCGGCGGCGGCCGCCAGCGCCGGCTCGGACGGCGGCTCGGGCTGGACCAGCAGCGTGATGAGGCGGCGGCGGACCTGCGCCCAGTCCCGGGCCGCGTCCCGCTGCTCGTCCAGGTACCCCTCCGCGGCCGCGCCGGCGAGGGCGTCGACGTAGCCGAACAGGGCGGCGGCGGTGGAGTACAACTGCGGCGGTTGCAGCGGCCCCGGGCGCTCCACGAGCGCGGCCCAGAACGTCTGCGCGCCCAGGGTGAGGATCGAGCGCAGCGCGTCGACGCGGTGCCCCTCGCGGTACTCGGTGCGGCCGAGCTCGGCGAAGAGCGACAGGGTCGGGGCGAGGTCGGCGCCGGAGATGAACGTGGCAACGGCGGTCTCGACGCCCAGGGTGAGCCCGTGGCCCTGGCCGCCGGTGAGCGAGCGGCCCTGCTCGCGCATCGCGGCGCGGACCGCGGTCAGCACCGTTGTTGTCACCGGGGTGACAAACTCCGGCGGAAAATGTGTTTCGGGCACCAACGATTTTGGCACGGGGGTGCCTAGCCTGGTCGGGTGGATGCGGATGTGATCGTGGTCGGGGCCGGACTCGCCGGGCTGGTGGCGGCGGCCGAGGTGGCCGACGCGGGCAAGCGGGTCATCCTGCTCGACCAGGAGGGCGAGCAGAGCCTCGGCGGGCAGGCGTTCTGGTCGTTCGGCGGGCTGTTCCTCGTGGACTCGCCGGAGCAGCGGCGGATGGGCATCAAGGACTCGGCCGAGCTCGCCTGGCAGGACTGGCTGGGCAGCGCCCAGTTCGACCGGCCCGAGGACGAGTGGCCGCGGCGCTGGGCCGAGGCCTACGTGCACTTCGCGGCCGGCGAGAAGCGCGCCTGGCTGCGGGCCATGGGCCACCGCCTCTTCCCGGTCGTGGGCTGGGCCGAGCGCGGGGGCGGGCCGGCCGACGGGCACGGCAACTCGGTACCGCGCTTCCACATCACGTGGGGCACCGGCCCGGGCGTCGTGGAGCCGTTCGAGCGCCGGGTCCGGGCCGGCGACAAGGTACAGCTGCGCTTCCGGCACCGCGTCGACGAGCTGCGGCCCGGCGGGGTGGTGCGCGGCACGATCCTGGAGCCGAGCACCGTCGCGCGCGGGCAGAGCAGCTCCCGCGCCGCCGTCGGGGAGTTCGAGCTGTCGGCGGCCGCGGTCATCGTCACGTCGGGCGGGATCGGCGGCGACCACGACCTCGTGCGCAAGGCGTGGCCCCAGCGGCTCGGCCCGGCGCCGCGGCGGATGGTCGCCGGGGTGCCCGCGCACGTCGACGGGCGGATGCTCGGCATCACCGAGGCGGCCGGCGGGCGGGTCATCAACCCGGACCGGATGTGGCACTACACCGAGGGCCTGCGCAACTGGGACCCGATCTGGCCCAACCACGGCATCCGGATCCTGCCCGGGCCGTCGTCGCTGTGGCTGGACGCGACCGGCCGGCGGCTGCCGGCCCCGTGCTTCCCCGGCTTCGACACGCTGAGCACCCTGCGGCACATCACCGCCACCGGATACGACCACAGCTGGTTCATCCTCACCCAGAAGATCATCGAGAAGGAGTTCGCGCTGTCGGGCTCCGAGCAGAACCCCGACCTCACCAACCGCAGCGTCCGGCAGGTGCTGCAGCGCGTGAAGAAGGGCGCGCCGGGGCCGGTCGAGGCGTTCAAGGAGCACGGCGCCGACTTCGTGGTGGCGAACACGCTCGACGAGCTCATCGCCGGCATGCAGCGCCTCGAGCCCGGCGTGCCGCTCGACGCCGCCGCCATCAGGGGCACCGTCGAGGCCCGCGACCGCGAGATGACCAACACGTTCACGAAGGACGCACAGATCACGGCACTGCGGGGGGCGCGGTCGTACCGCGGGGACAAGCTCATCCGCGTCGCCTCCCCGCACCGGCTGCTGGACCCGAAGGCCGGGCCGCTCATCGCGGTGCGCCTGAACATCCTGACCCGTAAGACGCTCGGCGGGCTCGAGACCGACCTGTCCGGCCGGGTGCTGCGCGCCGACGGCAGTCCGCTGCCCGGCGTGTACGCGGCGGGCGAGGTCGCGGGCTTCGGCGGCGGGGGCATGCACGGGTACAACTCGCTGGAAGGAACGTTCCTGGGCGGTTGCCTGTTCTCGGGCCGCACCGCGGGCCGCGCCGCCGCCGAGGCGGTCTGACCACCGCGGGCGGGAGCGCGCCGCGCGGCGCACACCGGGCGGTCCGGCCACTGCGCCGGTAGCATCGGCGACCATGCGACGACCGCCCCTTTCGGGCCTGCTGGCACTCGCGGCGACCGTCCCCGGAGTGGTCGTCGCGCTCGCCGGCGTGCACCTGCCCGCCCCCGCGGCCGCGCTCGTGTTCGGCGGCGCCATCATCGGGGCCGCGTTCGTGCTCGCCTGGGCGGCCGAGGCGGCCCAGGTCGACGTGTCCGCCGGGCTGGCCGTCGCCGTCCTCGCCCTCATCGCGGTCCTGCCCGAGTACTCCGTCGACTTCGTCTTCACCTGGCGCGGCGGGGAGGCGGCGGCGCAGTACGGCGCGGACTGCCACCCGCCCGGCGGCGACGGCACCCCCTCGTGCTCCCTCGCGCTGGCCAACATGACCGGCGCCAACCGGATCCTGGTCGGCATCGGCTGGGTCGCCGTCGTGCTCATCGCCTGGCGCCGCTCGAAGCGGCGCGGGATCAGCCTGGGCCGCGCCGACGCCGTACCGCTCGCGTTTCTCACCATCGCCTCGCTGTACTGCCTGATCCTGCCCTTCAAGCGGACCCTCACGCTGTGGGACACCGCCGTGCTCGTCGCGGTCTTCGTCGCCTACAGCTGGCGGGTGTCGCGGGCCCCGGCCGGCGAGCCGGAGCTGGTCGGGCCGTCGGCGTGGGTCGGCGGGCTGGCCAAGGTCCCGCGCCGCACCACGGTCGTCGCGCTGTTCGTGGTCTCGGCCGCGGTCATCCTGCTCGCCGCCGAGCCGTTCGCGGCGGGCCTCGTCGACACCGGCCAGCAGCTGGGCATCAGCCAGTTCCTGCTCGTGCAGTGGGTGGCGCCGCTGGCCTCGGAGGCGCCCGAGCTGCTGGTGGCCGGGTTGTACGCGTACCGCCTGCACACCACCGAGGCGCTCGGCGCCCTGGTGTCCTCGAAGGTCAACCAGTGGACGCTGCTGGTCGGCACGCTGCCCGTGGTCTTCGCCGTGTCCAGCGGTGGTACCTCGGGCCTGCCGATCGAGCCCGCCCAGCGTGGCGAGCTGCTGCTGACCGCGGCCCAGTCGCTGCTGGCGATCGCGCTGCTGCTCGAGCTGACCCTGAGCCTGCGGGCGGCGCTGACGCTGCTCGGGCTGTTCCTGGTGCAGTTCGTGCTCGGCGCGGTCCTCCCGGCGCGGTGGCACGACGACGAGCTGGTGGCGCTCAGCGCTGTGTACCTCGCGCTCGCCGCCGTCGCCGTCGTGCGCAAGCGCGCGTGCCTGGTGCCGATGCTGCGCGACGGGCTGCGCACGCCGTACCGGCAGCTCGGCGAGAACCTGCACTGCACCACGACCGGCGGCGGTCGCCTCCGCCTGCGGACCCGGCTCCGGGAGCTCGTCGGCGCCGAACAGGTGGCGGGGCCCCACCTGCCGTAATCTGCCACGCGTGACGGATCGAGGACGGCTCACCAGCCAGCGGCTCTTCGCCCTGACCCTCGGCGCGATGACGCTGCTCATCGCGCTCGGGTCGTGGGCCGGGTACGCCTCCCTGGCCGACACCACCCGGGTCTCCGACCGCCTCCAGCTGCGCATCTCCCCCGCCGCCACCGCCGTCGTCGAGCTGGGCGCGGCCCTGGTCGACCAGGAGACCTCCGTGCGCGGGTTCGTGCTGGCCCACGAGCGGCAGTTCCTCGACCCGTACAACGAGGGCGTCACCTCCGAGCAGCGCATCGCCGACCGGCTGCGCCAGCTGCTCGCCGACGAGCCGAGCGCGCTGGAGGGCCTCGAGGCCGTGGAGCGGGCGGCCGCCGGGTGGCGCACCGGGTACGCCCAGCCCCTCATCGCGAACCCCGACCCGCAGTCGCCGCTGGCCGTGTCGAGCAAGGCGGCGTTCGACGTGCTGCGCGGCGACGTGAACGTGCTGCAGCAGCGGGTCGACGCGGCCCGCGGCGCCGGGCGCAAGGCCCTGGACAGCTCCCGGCACCGCCGCGACACCATCTTCGCCATCATCGTCGCCGGGCTGCTCGTCGGCCTGTTCGTCATCGCGGTGATGCTCCAGCGGGTCGTGCTGCGGCCCCTCGAGCGCCTGCAGGACTCGGTGCGGCGGGTCGCCGACGGGGACTTCGAGCACCACGTGCCGGCCGCGGGCCCGCCGGACCTCGCCGCGCTCGGCGCCGACGTGGAGGCGATGCGCGAGCGGATCGTCACCGCGCTGGCCGAGAGCCGGGGGCAGGAGGAGCGGCTGCGGCGCTCCAACTCCGACCTGGAGCAGTTCGCCTACGTCGCCAGCCACGACCTGCAGGAGCCGCTGCGCAAGATCGCTTCCTTCTGTCAGATGCTGCAGCGTCGGTACGCCGAGCAGCTCGACGAGCGCGCGAACCAGTACATCGCCTTCGCCGTCGACGGGGCGACCCGGATGCAGGCGCTCATCAACGACCTGCTCGCCTTCTCGCGCGTCGGCCGGCTGTACGACAACGTCGCCGACGTCGACCTCAACGCCACGATGCGCCGCGTGCGCTCCGACCTGGAGGTCCGGCTGGAGTCGGCCTCCCTCGAGTGCGGCGAGCTGCCCATGGTCAAGGGCGACCCGACGCTGCTGGCCATGCTGCTGCAGAACCTCGTGAGCAACGCGGTGAAGTTCCGCAAGCCCGACGAGGACCCGCAGATCGTGGTCGGCGTCGAGCCCGAGGACGGCTTCCACCGCTTCTCGGTGCAGGACAACGGCATCGGCATCGAGCCGCAGTTCGAGGACAAGATCTTCGTCATCTTCCAGCGGCTGCATCCGCGGGACGTGTACCCGGGCACCGGCATCGGCCTCGCGATCTGCAAGCGCATCGTCGAGCACCACGGCGGCCGGATCTGGCTCGACGCCGCCTACACCGGTGGCGCGCGCATCTGCTTCACCCTGCCCGCGGTCGCGGTCTAGGGGCTGTGTCGAAGTGGGGGTCGGAGCGAGGCGAGGCTCAGGCGTCGGCTGGGGCCGCGCCGGGCGCGCCCCGATACCGGGGTTGTATCGGGGTGTGACCGGGGTGGTTCCAGCCGACGCCTGAGTCCGCCGCAGCCCGGCCATCCACTTCGACACAGCCCCTAGGGGCGCAGGACGACCTTGCCGGTGGTACGGCGGGCCAGCAGGTCGGCGAAGGCGCGGCCGGCCTCGTGCAGCGCGTACTCGGCGCCGGCGGCCGGGCGCAGCTCCTTCGCGGCGACCAGGCCGAACATCGCCTGGAGGGGCTCGGCGTAGGCGCCGGGGACCTCGAGCGCCGGGCGCAGCCAGAAGCCGGCCACGGCGAGGTTGCGGTCGGACAGCTCGCCGGGGTCGAGCGGCGGGCGGCCCTCGCGTGAGGCGTTGCCGAAGGTGACGAGCCGGCCGAACGGGGCGAGCACGTCCAGCCCGGCGGTGAAGACCCGGCCGCCGACGGACTCCAGCACCACGTCGACCGGGCGGCCGCCGTTTGCGTCTCGGACGCGCTCGGCGTAGCCGTCGGGGGCGCCGTCCACGGCCGCGTCGGCGCCGAGGGACAGGGCGAGCGCGCGCCGCTGGGGCGTCGAGGCCGCGGCGATGACCCGGCCCGCGCCGAAGTGCCGGGCCAGCTGTACGGCGAGCGAGCCGACCCCGCCCGCGGCCGCGTTGACCACGACCGTCTCCCCCGCGGCCAGCCGGGCGCAGCTGCGCAGGACGTGCCAGGCGGTGAGCCCCTGGACGAGCAGCGCGAGGGCTTCGGCGTCGGTGACCTCATCGGGTACCGCCACCGCCGCGTCGGCCGCGACGGCCGCACGCTCGGCGAAACCGCCGCCCGCGAACGTGTGCGCGAGGACCCGCCGCCCGTCGCCGGTGCGGCCGACGACCTCGGTGCCGGGGACGAACGGCAGGGCCGGCGCGGGCCGGTAGGTGCCGGCGATGCGGCTCGTGTCGGCGAAGTTCACCCCGGCCGCGGCGACGTCGACGAGCAGCTCGCCGCGGGGCTCTTCGGTCTCCACGAGCTCGAGGACCTCGGGGCCGCCGAACCTGGTGCACTGGATCGCTCGCACGACCGCCCAGCCTACTCAGGGTCGCCGAGCGCGGTGTCCCGCAGGTCGAGGCGGCGCTGGAGGCGGCGGCGGGTGGCGTCGCCGATCTCCCCCTCCGCGTAGAGCCGGTCGAGCTCGCGCAGCTCGGCGGCGATGAGCTCGCGGCGGACCTCCTGCAGGGGGATGTGCTCCGGCGCCGGCTCGGGGCGCGCGTCGATGCGGTGGCGCAGGGCGCGGCGGAGGGTCGCGGCGGGCTCAGGGGGTACCGAATCCAGCTCTTCCAATCGGGCCAGCGCCGCCCGAGCGGTGGCGGAGTCGGCGCGGATCTCCTCGGCCCGCTGGTCGGCGCCGCTGGCGGCGATGCCGGAGCGGCGCACCAGCGGGCTCAGCGTGAAGCCCTGCACCGTCAGGGTGAGGACGATCACGGCGGCGGTGATGGTGACGGTGAGCTCGCGGCCGGGCAGGTCGAGGGGCACCGACAGCGCGGCGGCCAGGGGCAGCACCCCGCGCGCGCCCGCCCACGACACGACGGCGGCGCCGCGCAGCGACCCGCCGCCGAACGCGGCCAGCGGGAAGACCCACAGCACCCGCACGGCGAGCAGCGTCGCCGTGACCGCGAGGACCTCGACGAGCAGCCGCGGCGGGTCGGTGGCCACGTCGGCGACGAACCCGGGCAGGGTGAGGCCGATGACGGCGAAGACGACGGACTCGAGGAGGAAGACGACGGTGCCGTACACGGCGTGCAGCTGCAGGCGGATGCCCGGGTTGGTGAGACCGGGCGCGAGGCCGCCGAGGATGACGCCGGCAACGACGACCGCGGTGACGCCGGAGACGTGGACGGCCTCGGCGGCGACGTACGCGGTGTAGGGGGTGAGCAGGGCGATCACCGTCTCCAGCACCGGGTCCTCGGTGCGGCGCCGGATCACCGCGACGCAGGCGGCCACGAGCGCACCGACGACCGCCCCGCCGCCCGCGAGCAGCACGAACAGGCCGCTCGCCCGCTGCCACGACAGCGCCCCGCCGGCCGCCGCCCCGGCCACCGCGACCCGGAACAGCACCAGGCTGGTGGCGTCGTTGAACAGGCTCTCGCCCTGCAGGAGCGTGCTGACCCGAGGGGGCAGCGGCAGGCGCCGGCCGAGCGCGGTGACGGCGACCGGGTCGGTGCTGGCCAGGATCGCGCCGAGGACGAAGGCCATGGCGGCGGGCAGGCCGGTGAGGGCGGCGGCGACGAGCCCGACGCCGGCGGCCGAGGCGAGCACCAGCCCGACCGCGAGGATGGTGACCGGGCGCCACACCCGGCGCAGCTCGCGCCAGGAGAGGTCCTCGGCGGCGGCGTACAGCAGGGGCGGCAGGACGACGAGCGAGACGACCTGCGGGTCGATGCTCACCCGCGGCACGAACGGCAGCAGCCCGACGGCGACGCCGGCGACTACGAGCAGCGAGGGGGCGGGGACCCGGAACCGGCGGGCGGAGACGGCCACGACGGTGGCGAGGACGATCAACGCCAGGACGGTTTCGACGCTCTGCACACTCGCCTCATCTGCTCAGCCGGTACCAACTCTAGACGGCGCCGCGGAAAAAGTGTCGTACCCACCGGGTAGCGTGCCGGGCGTGCTGACAGAACTCGATGCGGTGGATTGGCCGGACCTCAGCCACGCCTACGGCGAGGCCGACGACGTCCCCGACCTGCTGCGCCGGCTGGCGACGGGCGACGCCGAGGCGCTGCACGCTCTGTACGGCAACATCTGGCACCAGGGCACCGTCTACGAGGCGACCGCGCCCGCCGTCCCGTTCCTCATCGAGGTCCTCGACGCCCCCGAGGCCGACACCGCCGGGGTGCTGCACCTGCTGGCCTCGATCGCGCGCGGCTCGTCCTACCTCGACGTGCACGAGCGCCTCCTGCCCGCCGCCGAGCAGGGCACCGCCGAGGTCACCGCGCAGATCGCCCGGGAGCTGGCCTGGGTGACGGCCGCCCACATCGCGGTCGCCGCGGGCCGCCCGGCCTACCTGCGCCTGCTGTCCGCGGGCGCCGCGGAGGACACCCGCGCCACGGCCGCCTACGTGCTCGCCGCGGTCGACGACGCCGCCGACACCGCCGCGCTGCGCGACTGCGCCACGGCCGACCCGAGCCCCGTGGTGCGCGCCGCGGCGATCCTGGCCCTCAACGGCGGCGGCGTGACCGACGCGCGGTTCCTGGCCGACCCCGCTCCCCTGCCACGGGTGACCGCGGCCATGGCGCACATCGTGCGGGAGAGCCCGGCGCCGGTCCGCCCCGAGCTCGCCGCCGTCCTGGCCGCCGACGCCCCCGCGGCCCTGCCCGACGTGGCCCGCCTCCCGTGGGACGTCGACGACCCCCTGGCCTGGGTCCTGAGCGCGGCCGAGCGCGACTGGCCGGCCCAGGTGCACATCCTCGCCGCCTGGCTGGAGCACCCCGACGCCCTGGTGCGCGCGGGCGCCGCCTACGCCGCCGAGGAGCCCATGCGCACCTGGCGCGCCGCGGCCCCCGCCCTCGCCCCGCTGCTGGCCGCCCGCCTGGACGACCCCGACGCCACGGTGCGCTACTGGGCCGCGTCCCACCTGGCCGCCGCGGGCCGCATGGGCAACCCGCCGGTGGCCGACGCGCTGTGGGCGGTGGCCTCGCGCGGACCGGGCCTGGACGCGACGGCGGCCCGGGCCCTGACGGCGCTCGTCTCGCTGCAGGACACCCGCGCGGACGCCTTCATCGCGCGGGTCCTGGCCGCACCGGCGGTGCCGTCGCTCTCGGAGCTGTCGGGGTCGGAGCGGCTGAGCGCGCTGACGGCCGCGACGAACGAGCGCAACCCGGCCGTGGGCTGGCGCCGCGCGGTCCGCGAGCAGCTGGGGTCGGCCACGGCGCCGGTGACGGCGCTGGTCTTCGACCTGAAGGCGCTGCAGCCGGCTCTGCCACGGCTCGGGCCTTGGGCTACGCGGACGCGGGCGGGTCTGGTTGCGGCTATCGGGCGGGCCCGGCCGGGCTTCGAGCAGAACCTGCTGATTGCGACGGCCGCTCGGTTGCTGGCCGCCGCGGCGCCGCTTGCCGACCACGCCGCTCCCGTTGCTGATCACGCCGCTCCGGCCGACTCGGGCCCGACGCCGCTTTCCGATCACGCCGCTCTGGCCGACGCCGGCCCGACGTCGCCGGCCGACCACGCCGCTCGCGTTTCTGATCACGCCGCTCCCGCCGACTCGGGACCGACACCGCTTTCCAATCACGACGCTCCGGCCGACGCCGGCCCGACTTCGCCTGCCGACCACGCCTCCCCGGCCGACGTGAGCCCGACGCTGCTTTCCGATCACGCCGCTCCTGCCGACGCCGGCCCGACGCCGGTTGCTGATCACGCCGCCCTGGCCGGCGCCGGGCCGACGCCGCCTGCCGACCACGCCTCCCCGGCCGGCGCGAGCCCGACGCCGGTTTCCGAGCTCGCCGCTAGCCCGTCGCACACTCCCGGCCTCGTCGTGAGCCCGTCGCAGTCCCCCGGCCTCGACGCTCTGCCCGACTCGGACGACCGCGTCGCGCTCGGCGCAGCCGGGCCCGCTCGGTCGGGGGGCGATTCCGCCGGTTCTTCCCCCGGCGCCGGGCCGGCCGCCGGCCTCGCTGGTCCCGGTGAACTCGCGGCGCTGGTCTCGGTGCTGCGGGGCTGTCTCGGGCCGGAGCACCCTTCGACCGCCGCGATCGAGGCGCTCGGGTCGCTCGGTCCGGCCGGGGCCGGTGCGGTGCCGGAGTTGGCCGCGCTGCTCGAGCACGCCGAGCCGACCGTGCGCCTGCCCGCCGCGGCCGCCTACGCGCGTCTCACCGGCGACCCGGCCCCACTGCTGGCCGCGGCCGAGGCGGCCCTCGACGCGCCGCGCGCCTGGCAGCGCACCGAGGCCCTGCACGCCCTGCCCGCCGCCGGTCGCGCGGCGTCCGCCCTGGCCCCGCGCCTGCTCGCCATGTTCACGGACGAGGACGAGTGGCAGTCGATGCGGGCCGCAATCGCGTACTGGCATGCCACCGCCGACCCGGCCCCCGTCGTCCCGCTGCTGCTGCAGCACGCCACGAACAGCCCGCGCGGCCTGGAGGCGGTGCGCGGCCTGGCCACGATCGGCCCCGCGGCCGCCGCGGCCCTCCCGCTGCTGGAGGCGGCCATCGCGGCCCCGGACCGCCAGCCCCACAGCGACGACTCCTGGGGCCACGACGACGACGTGTGGCTCGACGCCTGCACCGCCGCCGTGGCCAGCATCGGCGCCGCCCCTCGATGACACCGCGCGACCCGGCCGGGCGAGACGCATCCACCGGGCAAACCGGGGTGGCGATGCCTGCGCCGTGGATCGCCGCCGCCGCTCAATGACGACCGTGTGGCCCCTGCCGCCGCTGTTCAGGGACGACCGTGTGACTCCGGCCGCGCATGACTCATCTGTCGAGCGCCCCCTGCGCCGCCGCTGCTCCATGACGACCGCCGCCGCTCCTCAGTGGCCGTGGTGGTACTGGTGGACCACTGCGTGACCCCGGCCGCGCGAGATCATCCAGCGGTTCACCGGGGTGGTCAGCACGAACGCGACGACCAGGGAGAACGCCAGCGACAGCCAGAACAGCGCGCTGGTCAGGCCGGCGTTCATCGCGCCCGGCACGGTCACGATCACCAGGTTGTCCAGGATCTCCATGACCGCGATCGACACCGTGTCGGCGGCGAAGGCGACGGCCAGCGCGGCGCGCAGACCGACACCGGCCCGCAGCACGCCGCGCATGGTCAGCGCGTAGCCGAACACGAACGCCAGGACCACCGACAGCACGACCGTGGCGGCGTTGTGCAGGCCGAAGCCGGTGCCGATGACCATGCCGAGCACCTCCCCGATGGCGCAGCCGGTGAGGCAGTGCAGTGTCGCCCGGGCCGCCGTGGCCCAGCTCGTGTGGGTGTGCATCTCCATCGCGAACCTCCGATCCGTCGCCGGTGAGCATACCCCCAGGGGGTATAACAACGAAGTGATGCGGCCCACGCCGAGCCGGGTCCGGAAATTTCGGAAATGGGGAACTCAGGTCACCGGCTGGGGGTACGCGACCGGACTGCGATGGCCCGCCTGGTCGACCGCACGCACGCCGAAGTGGACGTTGTCCTTGGCCACCGGGATCGTCGCCGTGGTCACGTCGCCGACCGGGATGACGTGGGTCCAGTCCGGGGCGGTGCTGTCGCGCCACAGCACCTCGTACCCCGCCAGGTCCGGCTCCGTGCCGCGGGTCCAGCGCAGAGTCGTGTCGTTGGTCAGCACCGCGGCCACGATGCCCACGCCCGCCGGGGTGGCCGGGGCCTGGGCCAGGGACCAGAGCGTGGCCGCGTTGACCTTCGCGACCCGGGTCATGTACGCGAAGTCGCAGAACTGGGGCAGGTCGCCGAACTGCGTGCCGTTCTCGACGCGCACGTCCTGGTGCTCGTGGTCGAAGTTCTCGCGGGGCTCGGTCAGACGGCCCGCGGGGTACCCCTGCTGCAGGAACGGAATGTGGTCGCTGCCGCGCAGGAAGCGGTCGCGGCGCCACACCACGCGGATGCGCATGCCCGTGGCGTCGTTCTCGGCCACGTCGCGGGCGAAGCGGGCGAGCTGGCGCGACGGGCCGTCGTCCTCGCCGCCGACGCTCTGGCGGGTGGCGGCCTGGGCGGCGGTCTCGCTCGTGGGCACGCCCTCGACGAACAGGCGTACGGCGCGCGGGTCGGGCGGGGTGCCGTCCCAGGCCTGGCTCGCGCCGATGATGTCGTTGCTGAACATCGCGGCGACCTTGGCGCCGGCCGCCTTGAACTGGGCCGCCATGTACGTCGAGCCGAACAGGCCCTGCTCCTCGCCCGCGAACGCGGCGAAGACGATCGTCGACTCCACCGGGCGGGTGGCGAAGACGCGGGCGAGCTCGAGGACCACGGCCACGCCCGAGGCGTCGTCGTCCGCGCCGGGGGCGTCGGCGGTGAAGTTCATGACGTCGGTGATTCGCGAGTCGTAGTGGCCGGAGACGACGTGGATGCGGTCCGGCGCGACGGTACCGCGCAGGGTGGCCACGACATTCGTCACCGTGACCGGCTCCGGGTTGCGGGCGCCCGGCGGCTGTACGAAGGACTGCAGCTCCACCGTCATCCGCCCGCCGGATGCGGCCGCCGCCGCCTGGAACTGGGCGAACAGCCAGTCCCGGGCGGCGCCGATGCCGCGGGCCGGGTCGGTCTGGCTCGACAGGGTGTGGCGGGTGCCGAAGGCCACCAGGCGGGTGACCGTGGCGCGGATGCGGTGCTCGTCGAGCTCGCCGAGGAGCCGGCGCAGGTCGCGGTCCGGGGCCTGCGGGGCCGGGCGGCGGCCCGGGCCGGTGTCCAGGTCGAGGTCGGCCGCCGGCTCCGCGTGGGCCGGGGTGGTGCCGGCGAGGGTGAGGGCGGCCGCGGGCACGGCGGCGGTGGCCGCGGTGAGCAGGGCGCGCCGCGTGGCAGCCGGCTTGGTGGGTGGTTCGCGATCGGTCTGCATGCCTCCGCATCCTGGCCCGGCTCCGTCAGGAAGTAAATAAGCTTCGATGGATCAGGAAGTCCTCGACGAGCGCGGCGATCTCGGGCAGCCGGTCCTCGAGCGCGAAGTGGCCGGTGTCGAGCAGGTGCAGCCCGGCGCCGGGCAGGTCACGCAGGTAGGCCCGGGCGCCCGCCGCGGTGAAGAACGCGTCGTTGGCACCCCACACGATCAGCGCCGGCGGCCGGTGCTCGCGCAGGTACCGCTGCCACCGCGGGTACTGCGCCACGTTGCCGCGGTAGTCCAGGGCGAGCTCGGTCTGGGCCCGCACGCGGCCGGGCCGGTCGAGGAAGTGCTGGTCGAGGGTCCAGCCGGCCGGGTCGACCAGGCGCGGGTCGGGCACGCCGCCCTCGTACTGGCCCCGGGTCACGGGCTCGGTGAAGAGCTCGCCGACCTCGTCCGCGGCGATCGTCGCGCGGGCCAGGTCGCTCAGGCCCTCCTCGTACGCGTTCGCGTTCTGCAGCACCAGCCCGGCGATGCGCTCCGGGTGCCGCGCGGCGAGCCGGAGCCCCACGGGGCCGCCGAAGTCGAACGCGTACAGGACGAACCGCTGGAGCCCGAGGGCCGCGACGAAGCCGTCGACGACGTCGGTCAGAGCCTCGAAGGTGTACCGGAAACCCTCCGGCGCCTCCGTGAAGCCGAACCCGGGATAGTCGGGCGCGATGAGCCGGAAACGGTCTCCGAGTGCGTCCATGAGCCGGCGGTACTGGTGCGAGCCCGACGGAAACCCGTGCAGGAGCAGCACCGGCGGCGCGTCGACCGGCCCGGCGGCGCGGTAGAAGACGCGGACGCCGCCGACGTCGACGAAGTCGTGCACATGCTTCGGAAGCCGATTCATGCATTAGTCATAGGGCGTCGCCAGCTAATGCGTCAACGGTGATGTGTATCATTAGTCGGCGTGGAGGTCCTCGACCTGATCAACAGCCGGCCGGACGACGGGGACGAAGAGGTGCCGGCCGCCGTCCGCGGGGTACGCACCCTGGCCGCCCGGGCCGTCGAGGCCGCCCGGCACGGGGGAACGCCCGACCCCGCCGACGTCGAACGGCTCAACGCGATCATGCGGGCGGCACCGGCGTACCCGGTGCTGGACGGGCGCACCCTGACCCGGGCTCGCGACGGCTCGCCCGCGCAGCAGGCCGCGGCGCGGCTGGCCGAGGCGACGGCCGAGCTGCTGGTGTCACCGTCCGTGACCGCGATCAAGCAGTGCGCCGCCCCGGACTGCGTCCAGCTGTTCCTGCCCGCGAACCCGCGGCGGCAGTGGTGCTCGGCCGCGCGCTGCGGCAACCGGGCGCGGGTGGCGCGGTACTACCAGCGCCACCGCACCGTCTAGATCGCGTCGGCGAGGATGTCGGCGACCGCGACCCGGGTCGGGTCCGGGTTCGCCCAGCTCCAGTTCGGGTGCGCCCGGTTCGTCAGCAGGACCAGCACCAGCTTGCGGCGCGGCTCGACGACGATCTCGCAGCCCGTGAACCCGGTGTGGCCGTAGGCGCCGGAGCCGGCCAGGCGGCCCATGAACCAGGACTGGTCCAGCTCCAGGCCGATGCCGTGCGTCGAGGAGCGGTTCGGGCGGTCGACGTCCGTGGCCGGCAGGCCCGAGTTCTTGTTCGTCAGCATGTTGCGGACCGTGGCCTCGGACAGGATGCGCTTGCCGTTGTACTGCCCGCCGCCGAGCAGCATCAGGCCGAGCACGGACAGGTCGGCCGCCGTGGTGAAGATGCCCGCGGAGCCCGCGACGCCGCCGAGGACGTTGCAGATGTCGTCGTGCACGGTGCCGCGCAGCAGGCCGCGCGACGAGCGGGCGTCGGTCGCCACCAGGCGGTTGGCCTTGTCCGCGGCGCTGAGCCAGCCGAGCGGCTTGAAGCCGGTGTCGCGCAGGCCGAGCGGGCCGGTGAACTCGCCCTTCACCTGCTGGTCGAGCGGCTTGCCGGTGAGCTTCTCGAGGATCTGCTGGGTGAGCAGGAGGCCGAGGCTGGTGTACCGGAACAGGGTCCCGGGCGCGACGCCGTCGGCGAGCGGGGTCGAGACGATGTACTCCCACCGGGCCGCGTAGTCCGGCTTCTTCGACGTCTCCGGGATCGACGGGCCGACCGGCAGGCCGCTGGTGTGCGTGAGCAGCATCTGCACGGTGACCGCGGACTTGCCGGGGCCGTCGAAGGCGGGCAGGTACTGCGCGACGGGCGCGGCCAGGTCGAGCTTGCCCCGGTCGACCTGCTGCAGGGCGAGGATCGTGGTGAAGACCTTCGTGACCGACGCCACGTCGAAGATCGAGTCGGGCCGCATCGCCACGCGGGCCTTCGCCGCCAGCTCGACCGGGCCGGCGCCGTAGCGCAGCGCGTCGCCCACCGCGGCGAGCGTGGTCACCTTGCCGCCGACGTTGACGAGCACGACCGCGCCGGCGTAGCCCGGGTGCTTCGGGTTGTCCGTGGTCGGCACGAGGTAGTGCTTGAGGGTGTCGACGAGCTTGCCGCTGTACGGCGCCGACAGGACCTGCCCGGAGACGGCCGCGCCCGGCGAGCCGGATGCGGACAGCCCGGCCACCCCATCCGCGGCGACCGGCTCGGCCGCGGCCGCGTCGGCCGGGACGCCGGAGGCCGAGCCCGACGGGTCGGCCCCCGCGGGCGTCGCCGGGTCACCGCCGCAGCCGGCGAGCGCGGCGACGGAGGCGGCGAGCCCGCCGCCGAGGATGGCGCGCCGGCCGAATCGAAGATCAGAGGACACGGCGGGGATTGTTGCATCCGCGGTGCGGTCGCCGTACCCCCGAACAGCCAATTCGGACACTGTCAGGATGAGGGGATGAGCAGCGGCCGTGCCCGGGGCACCGTGGTCGCGGCCGCCGGGCTCGCCGCGGCGACCGCGGTCCTCGAACCGCTGCGCGGGCACCTCTCGCTGGCCTCGGTCACGCTGCTGTACCTCGTGCCGGTCGCCGGCGCCGCCGCGGCGGGCGGGCTCTGGCCCGCGCTCGGCGCCGCCGTCGCCGCCGACCTGCTGCTGAACTTCTTCTTCGTGCCGCCGCTGCACACGCTGAGCGTGGCGAGCTTCGACAACGCGATCGCGCTGGTCGTGTACGTGCTCGTGGCGGCCGCGGTCGCCGTGGCGATGGACGTCGTGGAGCGCCAGCGCGCGGCGGTCGGCCGGGCCCGGGAACTGGCCGAGGTCGACCGGCTGCGCACGGCGCTGCTCGACGCGGTCAGCCACGACCTGCGTACGCCGCTGGCCGGGATCAAGGCCGCCGCGTCGAGCCTGCGCAGCCCCGACCTGCGGTTCTCCGACAACGACCGGGCCGAGCTGCTGGCCACCGTCGAGCACGCGACCGACCGCATGACGGCCCTGGTCGAGAACCTGCTCTCGCTGAGCCGGCTGCGCGCCGGGGTGCTGTCGGCGCACCCGGAGCCGACCGCTCTCGATGCGGTGGCGGCCGAGGTGGTACTGCACCTGCCCGATCCCGAGCACGCGCGCGACCGGGTGGCTCTGGAGGTACCGGATGACCTGCCGCTCGCGCGGGCCGATCCGGGGCTGTTGACCACGGTGCTGGCCAATCTCGTCGCGAACTCGCTCGCGGCCGCGCCGCGCGTGCACATCACCGGCACGGCGCACGGGTCGCGGGTCCGGCTGGCCGTCGCCGACAACGGCCCAGGCGTGCCGGCGGCGCAACGGGCGGCGCTGTTCGAGCCGTTCCAGCGCCTCGGGGACCGCGGCGGGGCCGGGCTCGGGCTCGGCCTGGCCATCGTGCGCGGGTTCACGGAGGCCATGGGCGGCACGGTCACCCCGTCCGAAACGCCCGGTGGAGGCCTGACGATGACCGTGGAGCTGCCCGGAGCATGAGCAGCGTCCTCATCATCGACGACGACGAGCCGCTGGAGCACAAGCGGCTGCTGCCGGACCCGTCGCGGCCGCGCTACTTCGTCACCGAGCCCGGGATCGGCTACCGCCTGCAGCTCACCCCGTAGCGGCGGGACAACACGCGGGGCCGGGATGTGGTGTCATGGCGCACCCACCTCTTTCACCCCCGGGGGACATCATGATCCCGCACTATCGCGGCGCCGTCATCGGCGCCGTCGTCGGCGTGGCCGGCCTCGCCCTCGCGGCCTTCCTCGCCACCTCGAGCAGCGTCAGCTGTGACGGCCACGACATGTCGCCGGGCGACCAGTGCGTCCACATCTCCGACAGCGGCACGCGCACCGTCAACTCCTTCGACGACGAGCTGTCGTCGCAGCGGACCACCGGCGCGCTGAGCGGCGGCGCCATCGCCGTGCTGTTCCTCGGCCTGGCCGGGGCGCAGCTGGCCGGCGGCCGCCGCCGCGAGCGCGAGTCGGCCGCCGCCGGGCAGGCGACCCGTGAGCTGCTGAGCATCCCGCTGCCGCCGGACCCGGCCGCGCCCGCGAACCCGCCGCCGCCGACGATCCCCGCGGACGCCGTCCAGGCCGCGTGGCAGGCCCAGCTCGGCGGGTACGTGACCTCGCTGCAGCCCGGCAAGCGCTCCGCGGCGCTGATCTACGTGGGTCTGCTCGCGGCCGTCGGCATCCTCATGTTCGCCCTCGCCGCCGGCCGGGGCGGGACGCCGGCCGTCGTCTTCGGGCTTATCGCACTGGTGCCGGTGGCCGCGTGGGTCGCGGTGCTGGTGCGCTCGCCGCTGGTGTCGAAGAAGGCCCGCCAGCTCGGCTTCCACCTGTTCGCCCACGGGTTCGTGCGGGCGACCGCGGCGGGCGTGCAGGCCTACCAGTGGGACCAGATCGTCACGATCTACCAGTCGATCATCCGGCAGCAGGTGTACGGGGCGACGACGAACACGAACTACATCTACGCGCTCGAGTTCGCCGACGGCCGCGCGCTGACCCTCAACAACTTCTCCGCGGACATGCGTGTGCTCGGCCCGATCCTGCAGGAGCAGGTGGCCCGGGTGCAGGTGCCGCGGGCGCTGCAGTACCTGCACGCGGGCCGCCCGATCCCGTTCGGGGCGTACACGCTGACGAACGCGGGCGTGACAAACGGCGGCAAGAGCGCGCCGTGGTCGGAGATCGGCGGCCTGAAGGTCGCCAACGGCGCGCTGCGGCTGAGCCGGCGCGACGGCAAGGCGATCCTCGGCGGCCGGAAGGTCAGCACCATCCCGAACTTCCTGACCTTCGCGACGCTCGTCGAGCGGATGGCGGGCCAGCCGGCCTCAAACGTTCGCCTGTAGGAACTCCTCCCACGTGCGGCGGCCCACCGCGCGGTCCGGGGCGAGGTTCGCGCCTTCCCGGATCGCGCGGTACGCGCCGCCGCCCATCGGCATCCGCACGACGGGCCGCCGCCGGCCGGCCGCGCGCAGGTAGGAGCGGACGAGCTCGTCGAAGCCGTACGCGCGCGGCCCGGCCAGGTCCGGCACGAGCCCGGCGGGCTCGCCCAGCGCCAGCTCGGCGAGGCGCGCGGCGACCTCGGCCCCGTCGACGGGCTGGAAGCGCACGCCGGCCGGGACGGGGACCACCGGCATCCGGGCCAGCTGCCGGACCGTGGTGAGGGTCAGCTCGTGGAACTGGCTGGCCCGCAGGGTCGTCCACGGGATGCCGGACTCGGCGACGAGCACCTCGGCGGCGCGCTTGGCCGCGAAGTACCCGAACGCCATGCGGTCCATGGCGCTGCGCACGGGGACGCGGTCGGCCCCGACGACCGAGATGTACACGACGTGCTCGGCCCCGGCCCGGACCGCCGCCTGCAGCAGGTTGGCCGCCTTGACGTCGTCGCCCTTGGCCGAGCCGGCGCAGTGCACGATCGTCGCCGCGCCGTCGACGGCCCGCTCGACGTTGTCGTTGGTGGCCAGGTCGCCGAGGGCGTACTCGACGCCGGGGGCCTGTTCGGCGGGCCGCCGCCGGGTGAGGACCCGGACCGGGCGGCCGGCCTCGCGCAGGTGGGGCAGCAGCAGGCGGCCGAGCGTCCCGGTGCCGCCGGTGAGCAGGATTGCAGTGGTCATACCACCCCGACCCGCGAACGGCCGGGAATGTGACTAGCGCGCGTTGAAGACGCGCAGGGTCCAGTCGTCGAACCGGCGCCACGCGTCGCGCAGGAGGCGGCGAGCCTCGGCGGGCTGGACGTTGGGCAGCGGAAGCATGAGCAACTCCTTCTGGATCGATTCAGTAACTCCACCGTAGATGACGCTGAGTGATCGACTCCACCGTTTGCGGTGTGGGCCTCGACACGCCGCCGGAGTGGTTGCAGTAGGCCGCGGCCGATGGACCGGCGCAGGAAATCCGCTGGCCGGCGGGGCGGACGGGCTGCTATCAACGTCGGTGTGATCGCCGCTTGAGCCGTACCCTGCACACCGACCCCTACCATCGCCGCGCCGCGCGCCGGCCGGCCGTCGTGGCCGTCCGCGTCCGGGCCGCGCGTCCGGGGTTCGTCCACCCCGCCTCCCCCGCCGACATCCGGCGGCTGCTCGCCTTCTTCGGGCCGGCCGCCACCTACGGCCTGCGCGCGGTCGAGCTGCGCCAGCGGCCCGGCCCCGGTTTCGCGGTCGCCGCGCTCCGGGTCCCCGGGATCGTCCGGCTGTTCGAGCAGCCCGAGCCGCCGTGGGTGCTGCCGGGCCGGCTCGGCCCGCCCGACCTGGCGCGGCTGCGGCGCGCCGGTGCGGTCGTCTCGCCCGGACCGGCGGCCACGGAGGTCGGGTGGCCCGGCCACTCGCTGCGCGACTTCGTGCTCTTCGACGGGCTCATGCACGAGATCGGCCACCATGTCGTGCAGCACGCGGCGAACAGACACCGGACGGCGGCCATGCGCACGGCCGACCACGAGCGCCGCGCGGATGCGTACGCCGCCCGCGCCCGGGCGGAGGCGACCCGTTGGTGACGCTCGTCGGGGACGGTGTCGAGAACCCCGCCAACGCCGAGGCGCTCCTGGAGGCGGCGGCGATGTTCGATGTCGCGTGCCGGTTCCGCGACACCCGCGGCCTGGCCCGTCACCTGCCCGCACTGTCCACCGTGGACACCGGGGCGCTGCTCGCGGCGCCGGTCGTCGCGGTCGACAACGCGCCCGGGGCGGAGTCGGTGTACCGGACGTCGGGCATCCACAGTGGAGCGTCAATCGTGGTCGGCAACGAGCGGCGCGGCATCCGGCCCGATCTGCTGCGGGCCGCCGCGCGTACGGTGCACATCCCGATGCCGGGGCGCGGCGTCAACACCCTCAACGTTGCCACGGCGGCCGCGGTGGCGCTGTTCTACCTGCGCGGGGCGGGCGGGCGGCGGGCCGTACGGGCGCCGCGGCCCGAGTCGCAGCGGCCCGGTGTGCTGCTCGCCGCGCCGCGGGACCATGTCGAGGCCGGCAGCTCGCTGCGCTCGGCGGCCGCGTTCGGCTGGGCTTCGGTGGCGGTCGAGGACCGCGACAAGGTCTGGTTCGGCACGCCGCGGCCGGTGCGGGCCGAGGGGCGGGCCGCCGCGCGCAGTCACCGTAACCCGCTGCGGGTGGTGCCGAGCGAGGGGCCCGATCCGGCGTACTCCCGGATCGTCGTCTGCTCCCCCGCCGCCGACGGGCCGCCGGTGCACCGGACGGATCTCACCGGGGCGGGAACGCTCGTGGTCATCCCGGACGAGGGCTGGGCGCCGCCGCCGGGGTGCGCCGTGACCTGGGCCCGGGTCGAGGCGCCCGGCGTCACCGGGCGTTACCGGCTCGTCACGGGCGTCGTGCTGGCCGAGATCGCCCGGCAGCTCGGCGCCCGTGCGGCCGGGCGACCGCCCCGGCGCGGGCTGTCCTACGGCAGCGACCTGCGGCTCACCGCCCCGGGCGACGGAGACCTCGTCGAGGCGTGGGAGCTCCTGGCGTACTGAACCCGGTGCCCGGGCGCCCGTGGACTGAGGGGCGGCGTGGGAGCTCTCGCGGTACTGAACCCGTCACGTCTTGGTTCTCTGCGGGGTCGACCGGGAGAGGATCGAACGTGGAGAAGGGAAGTGCCGTGGACGAGAGCGAATGGCTGACCGGGCAGTTCGAGGCGCACCGGGCCCGGCTGCGGGCGGTCGCGTTCCGCATGCTCGGCTCGGCCGCGGAGGCCGACGACGCCGTCCAGGACGCCTGGCTGCGGGTGAGCCGCGCCGGGGCCGGCGGGGTGGACAACCTCGCGGCCTGGCTCACCACGATCGTGGCCCGGGTCTGCCTCAACCAGCTGCGCGCCCGTACGCAGCGCCGCGAGGACCCGCTCGAGGTGCACGTGCCCGACCCCATCGTCAGCCCGGTGGCCGGCGTCGACCCGGAGCACGAGGCGCTGCTCGCCGACTCGGTGGGCCTGGCCCTGCTCGTGGTGCTGGAGACGCTCACCCCGGCCGAGCGCCTCGCGTTCGTGCTGCACGACATGTTCGCGGTGCCGTTCGAGGAGATCGCGCCGATGCTCGAGCGCTCCCCGGCCGCGACGCGCCAGCTCGCCAGCCGGGCCCGGCGCCGCGTCCAGGGGCGCCCGACCGCGCCCGACCCGGACGTGGCCCGCCAGCGCGCGGTCGTGGACGCGTTCTTCGCCGCCTCCCGCGAGGGCGACTTCAGGGCCCTGGTCGGCGTGCTCGACCCCGACGTCATCCTGCGCTCCGACGGCGGCCCGTCGCGCCCGCGGCTCACCTTCACGCTGCACGGCCCGGAGCAGGTGGCGACCCAGGCCCTGGCCTCGTCGCGGCTCTCCCCGTTCGTGTACCCGGCCCTCGTCAACGGCGCCGCGGGCGTCGTGGTGGCGGCGAGCCCGGACCGCCCGCTGTTCGTGATGGCGTTCACGGTCACCGACGGGCGGATCGTCGCCATCGACGTGCTGGCCGACCCCGACCGGCTGCGCGCGCTGGACCTCGCCACATTGCGCTGAGGAGGCGCGGCGGCGCTGGCCCTCGCCGAGGCGGCGGCCGCGCGGTTGCCGGGCCATCATCTGGGGCCATCATCTGGG
This sequence comes from Dactylosporangium sp. McL0621, assembly GCF_049995355.1. Lineage (NCBI taxonomy): Bacteria > Bacillati > Actinomycetota > Actinomycetes > Micromonosporales > Micromonosporaceae > Dactylosporangium > Dactylosporangium sp. McL0621. The sequence goes on along the minus strand of NZ_CP188259.1, from coordinate 3,482,755 downwards.
GCCGGCGGTCCGGGCCGACCTGCCGGAGCGCCTCGGCCGCCGCACCGAGGCCCGGGCGGCCGGGGATGAGGCGATCGGGCTGGTGCGCACCGAACCCGAGCGCGAGTACCGGCGGCGGCGGGTACGGTCGGACGGTGATCCGTAAACGGGTGCTCGTCTCGGGCCGGGTGCAGGGCGTCTACTACCGCGACACGTGCCGCCAGGTCGCCCGCGACCGGGGCGTCGCCGGCTGGGTGCGCAACCTCCCCGACGGGCGGGTCGAGGCGGTGTTCGAGGGCGGCGCGGAGCCGGTCGGGGCGCTGCTCGCCTGGGCCGGCGAGGGCCCGCCGCAGGCCGCCGTGGCCGGCGTCGAGGCGTACGACGAGCCCGTGGAGGGCCTGACCGGCTTCAGCGTCCGCTGAGCCGGCCGCCCGTCGGCAACCGCCCGTCAGCCGCCGGCGGAGCTGCGCTGGGCCTCGATCGCGGCCCGCATCGACTGGGCCAGGCCGATCGCCTGGACGACGGACAGCACCGGGGTCAGCAGCTCGAAGGCGAGCCCGTCGGGGCGCAGCGACAGCAGGGGGCTGTTGTTCACCAGCCGGGCGACCTCGCGCTGCTGCTCGTCGGTGACCGTGAAGCGGCGGGCGGTCCAGTTGCCGCGGGTGCTCAGCGTGCGCCCGCCGGCCAGGGCGAGGGTGCTGGGGCGGCCGGCGCCCCAGAAGCCGAGCCGGAGGTGGAACAGCGAACCGCCGCGGGCGTCGGTCAGGTAGTAGTTGCGCCCGGCGAAGCCCTGGCGGTGACCGGCGGCGAGGACGGTACCGGCGGCCGGGTCGAGAATCTCGTAGCGGGCCCGCATCGACCAGTTGTGCCAGCGGATCGTGGCGACCGGGCGGCCGTCGGCCAGAGTGACCGGCGACACGCTGCCGAACGGGGCCTTGTCCGGCAGCAGCAGCGTTCCGGCGTACGGGGCGAAGACGTCCATGCCCCCAATGGTCGCGCCGCCGCGCAACAAGGGCACCTCGAAGGGCCACGGCGACACCGTCGAGGCCGGCGGCATCCCCCTCACCGTCCACGCCGCGGGCGCGGCCGAGAGCCACGCCGACTCCTACCTCGTCACGGGCGACCGCGTCTTCATCGGGGACCTGGCCTTCAACGGCGTGCACCCGTACACCGCGGACGGCCACACCGGCGCCTGGCTGTCCACTCTGGACGACCTCGCCGAGCGCCTGGACGGGGCCGCGCTGCACCCCGGCCACGGCCGCCCGGGCGACGCCCGGATGCTAGCCGACCAGCGCCGCTACCTGCTGATGTACCGCGAGGCCGTACACCGCCTCGCGGTCGGCGCGCCGACCCTGACCGAGGCCGCGAAGGCCCGCCTGGAGGAGCTCATGACGAGCTTCCTGCCGGACGCGCCGCTGGCCTGGATGGTCGGCCTGGGCGCGGACGCGGTCGCCGCCGAGCTCGCGGGCGCGATGGTGTAGCGGTCAGTCGCGCTGGAAGACGAGCAGCTGGCTCGTCTCGTACTGCGGCTCCTCGGCGAGCCCGGGCAGCGCCGCCTCGATCCGCGCGAAGCCCGCCGCGGCGACCTCGTCGCTCATGAGCTCGAAGACCGAGACCGCACGCATCCGCAGGCGCTCGACCTCCTGGGCCAGGGTGGCCGAGCGCAGCCAGGTGACCTCCTCGTGGGCGACGGCCGTGAACCCGCCCCCGGTGAAGGCGCCGCGCACCTCCGCCTCGGACGGGAACTGGGCCCGGTCGATCTCGCGCCACTCCGGCACGACGCGGAACCACCAGACGTCGGGCATGCGGTCGGGGAAGTTCGCCTGCACGAAGATCCGGCCGCCGGGCCGCACCACCCGGCGCAGCTCCCGCACGGCGGCCGCGCGGTCGGCCACGTGGTGCCAGACGAAGAACAGCAGGGCCGCGTCGACGGAGGCGTCGGGCAGCGGGATGCGCTCGGCCGAGCCGGCCCGGTAGGTGACGCCCGGGTGCGCGGCGCCGGCCACGGCCTGTTCGCGCATCCGGCCGGACGGCTCGACCCCGTGCACGGGGCCGCCGAAGGTGCTCGCCAGCGAGGGCGTCAGGCGGCCGGTGCCCGAGCCGAGGTCGAGCCAGGCCAGCGGCCGGGTGGCCGGCAGGTGGCGGGCGAACACGTCCATCCACGTGCGCAGCGCGGCGGGCGGCACCTGCCGGGCGGTGGCGTACACGGTGTGCAGCCGCGTGTCGTAGTCGACCTTCTCCATGTCAGCGCTCCCCCTCCAGCACAACCCGCATCTCCTCGATGCCGCGCTCCACCCGGGCCCGCACCGCCGGCTCGCGGTCGTGCGGGAGCACGTCGGTCGTCCACACGAGCCGCGCGGCCGCCCCGCCGTCGTGGTCGAAGACCTCGAACGTGGCGTGGTGGTGGGCGAGCGTCAGGCGGCCGGGGCCCTGCACGGAGTACGCCAGGCGGCGGAGCCCGTGGTCGACCGCGACGATGAGCTCGCGCACCTCGGTGCCGTCGGGCATCGTGAGGATGCGCTCGTCACCCTCGACGCGCGCGGCGGCGACGCGGCCCGGCAGGAGCCGCCGGTGCACGTTGCCGACGTCGGCGACCGCCGCCCACACCGCGCCCGGGGGCGCCGCCACGACCGTCTCGACCCGGATGGATGCCACGCCGCAGTCTAGCGATCACGGCGGGGCGGGCGCCGCCCCGGACGACGATCACGGCGGGCGGGCGCGGCCCGGACGACGATCACGGCCACCCGACGTGGGGGGCCGGGGCGGGGGCGGCCAGGATCCGGCCGGTACCGCCGCCGAAGGGGTCCTGCGGGTCCCACTGCGCGGCGCAGATGAACAGGGTGCGGCCGTCGTCGCCGCCGAGCATCACGGCGAAGGGCGCGCGGTCCAGCTCGACGCGGTCGAGGATGCGGCCGCCCTCGGCGACGCGGACGGCCTCGTTGCCGCCGCTGGAGGTCCACACGGCGCCGTCGGCGTCGAGGCAGATCCCGTCGGGGCCGATGCCGTCGGCGAACACGCGGCGGTTGCCGAGGGTACCGTCGCCGGAGATGTCGAACGCCGTAAGCCTTCCGGAGAACGACTCCGAGACGATAAGCGTGCCGTTGTCGGGCGTGACGGCCATGCCGTTGGGGAACGCCAGGTCGTGCTCCTGCCGCTCGACGGTGCCGTCGGGCCGGATCAGGGCGATGAACCCGGGTTTGTAGCCGGGGCGCTCGGTCAGCGGCCGCGGGTCGGGCCGCTTGATGAACTCGAGAAAATCGAAGCCGGCGCCGTTGACGTACGCGTTGCCGCGCCCGTCGACCACGAGCTCGTTGCACCCGCCGGGCAGCGCCGAGAGGTCCGCGTGCGCCACGAGGGTGCCGTCGGGCTCGAGCCGCAGCAGTCTTCCGTCCGGCTTCGGCTCCTTCGGTACCACGAGCAGGCGCCCGTCGGGCAGCCAGCCGATCGTGTGCGGGTCGGCGGCCAGCGGTACGACCTCGTGGTCGCCTCCGGGCGTCACGGCGATGACCTCGCCGGCGCCCCAATGGCAGAACCAGAGCCGGCCCTCGTGCCACCGCGGCGACTCGACCAGCTTGAGACCGTCGAGAAGGATGCGTGCGTTCGTCATACCGCCTACACGAACGGCCCACCCCCGCTTTCGACACGCCCGCCGGCCGCCGCGGTGCTCAGACCCTCGAGATCGATGTGGTACCAGCTGGACCGCATGAAGGCGTGCAGCTCCCCGCCCCGAGTGACGTACCGCAATCTGTTGGTCTCGATTCCGTCCGGCAGCACGACCCGGCACTGGGCGCCCAACCGAGGCTGGTCGTCGCGGCCGATCCGCAGCATCGTTGCGACGTCGTACTCCGGACCCCAGCCGTTGATCAGGGCGAGATCCCGGCCGCTCCGAAGGAGGTGGCGGGCCGACTGGTACGGCGATGCTCCCCAGTCGGTCACCTGGGCGCCGGTCGCGGAGAGGATGTGGAAATCGGTGAAGGGACAGAAGTATGCGGTTTCGCCGGCCACGTTGAGCGAGTAGCAGTCCGAGATGACGGGCAGCCCGGAGTTCTGTGGATACAGCCAGTCGACGGTCAGGTCGCTGTCGAAGCGCGCGAGGCCGTGTCCTTCCGGACCGCTGCCGCCCATCGCCTCGTCGAAGTAGCCGGCCCACACCTTGCCGGAGGGGGAGGCCAGCAGCTCCTCGACGGCGTCACCGACGTGGGCCCGGTGCTGCAGATCGCCGCTGCCGGTCCATACTTCGGCGTTGGCCTTCCCCGGCCGGGTCCGTGCCGCCGCCAGCAGCACGCGCCCCTCGGGCAGCGGCTGCACGAAGCTCACCCGCAGGTCCGTCTCGACATCGACGGCACCGATGACCCGTCGCCGGCCCGGGACATGCCACGTCACCTGCTTGCGATTGACGCCCTCGCGAAACTGCCACACGGCCAGCGCGGTGCCGTCGGGACCCACGCCGACCGCTTCGGGCTCCCGCATCGTGTCGGCCGGACACGCTGACCTCACGAATCCGTGGCGTCGCAACGGCGCGACGGGCAGCTTCAGAACCTCCAGTCGCCGCCGGAGCTTGGCCCGATCGTGCTCGGCGTCAGTGCTCATGGGTCAAATCATCTGCTCCGGCCCAGCCGGAGCTCAACTGATCAGGACCGGCGTGGTGCGGTTGCTCGTGTCGCCGACGCCCAGTTCGCCGCTGGAGTTGAGGCCCCAGCACCACAGCCGGCCGTCCACGCCGATGCCGCACGAGTGGGCGGGGCTCGCCGACACGGCGCTCCACTTGTGCTCGTTGATGAGCCGGATCGGCTGGTTGCGGTTCGTCGTGCCGCCCAGGCCCAGCTGGCCGTAGTAGTTGGAGCCCCAGCAGTACCGCGTTCCGTCGGTCATCAGGCCGCAGGCGTGCGACCCGCCGACGGACACCGAGGCCCATCCGCCGCCCGGCGTCATCGTCGGCGTGGTCCGGCCGGTGTTGTCGCCGACGCCGAGCTGGCCGCTGCCGTTCTCGCCCCAGCAGTACAGGCGGCGGCCCGTGGAGATCGCGCAGCCGCTCTCGTTGAAGTCCGAGGCGGAGATCGCCAGGAAGGTGCCGTCGTCCGGGTTCGAGGGCACGTCCCAGCCGTTGCCGGTCGTGCCGAGGCCGAGCTCGCCGGAGCTGTTGTCGCCCCAGCAGTGCCGGCTGCCATCGGACTGCAGGCCGCAGGTGAACGTGTCCCCCGCGGTGACCGACGTCCACACGTTCGCGTCCACGACGGTCGGCACCGAGCGGTTGACCTCGTCGCCGAGGCCGAGTTCCCCGATCTGGTTGTACCCCCAGCAGGCCAGCTCGCCGCTGGAGCGGACCGCGCACGTGTCGTCGCCGCCGGCGGAGATCGAGTCCCACACGCCCTCGTGCAGCAGCCGGATCGGCGCGTTGCGGCGCAGGAGGTCGCCGAGGCCGAGCTCGCCGTAGGAGTTGTCGCCCCAGCAGTACCGTGTCCCGTCGGTCTTGAGCGCGCAGGTGTGGTTGAGCCCGGCCGACACCGTGCGCCAGCTCCCCGCCCCGACCTTCGCCGGCACGGCGCGGTTGGTGGTGTCGCCGACGCCGAGCTGCCCGAAGCGGTTCAGGCCCCAGCACCACAGCGTGTGGTCGGACTGCACGCCGCAGGTGAACCCCCAGCCCGTGCTCACGTTGAGCCACGTGGCCCCGGCCGCGTTCGCCCGCACCGGCAGCCCGGCGATCAGGACCGCCGCGACCAGCGCGACGACCACCGCCCGCCCGGCGGCCCGAACTCTGCTCGCGCTGTCCATGGCGGGGCCCCTTCCGGCGGCGATCGGAGAACCCGCACCCTAGGACCCGCACCGCCGATCGGCCCACCCGACGGGTTTCCGCCCGCGCTGCGGGGCTGCCCAGCCGACCCGGCGGGCGGGAAAATTTCACAGAACCCGGCAACGATGCTCAGCGCGGCGCGCGCGAGCGGTTCAGCCAGCGCAGGACCTCGTTCGCGTGGGTCGACGGGGCCGGGATCGGGTCGAAGACGTGTTCGACGCGGCCCTGCGACACGACGAGGGTCACGCGGCGGTACAGCGTCATGCCGCCCTGCTCGAACGTCGGCAGGGCCAGCGCCGCGGCGAGGGTCAGGCGGGGGTCGGGGATCAGCGGGTACGGCAGTCGCAGGCGGTGCGCGAGTTCCTGCTGGTAGCCCAGCGACTGCGCGGACAGCCCGTAGACGCGGGCGGCCCCGGCGACGAGCAGCTCGCCGTGGTGGTCGCGGAACCAGCGCGCCTGCTCGGTGCCGCCGCGCGCGCCCGGGATCTCCAGCAGGCCGTCGGGCAGGTCGACGCCGGGGCGGCCGGTCAGCGGGTACACGAACAGGATCGTGCGCCCCGGGCCCAACCGGCCGAAGTTCACCGCCTCGCCGTTGGTCGCGAAGATCTCCACGTCGGGCAGCTCGCGGCCGGCGAGGTCCGCGGGCTCGGCGGCGGGGCCGGCGAACTCGGCGACCCGCACCAGCGCCAGGCGCTCCTCCAGGGCCTCGCGCTGCGCCGTCAGCTGCCCGATGCGCGACTGCAGGCCCGAGATCGCGCCGCGGTACGTGGCCAGCGCCGCCGCGCACACGTCCGACTCGTCGGCGCCGGCGGCGAGGCTCTCGACGAACGGCCGGGTCTCCTCCACGCTCAGGCCCAGGGCGGTCAGCTCGCGGATCTGCACGACGAGGCGCTCGGCGACCGAGTCGTACTCCCGGTAGCCGTTGGCCGTCCGGCGCGGGACGACCAGTCCCAGCGACTCGTAGTACCGCAGCGCCCGTATGGTGGTCCCCGAGCGCCGCGCGAGCTCCCCCACGCGCATCCCCCGACGATAAACCCGAACCCCAGGGTACGGGTCAAGGTGTTCGTCATCGCGTCGCGCACACCGGCGCTGAGCTGCCAGGATCTGCGCTCATGACAGTCATCGAAGCAGTCGCCGCCCGCCAGATCCTCGACAGCCGCGGCAATCCGACGGTCGAGGTCGACGTGCGCCTCGCCGACGGGTCGCTGGGCCGGGCCGCGGTGCCCTCCGGCGCGTCGACCGGCGCCGCGGAGGCGGTGGAGCTGCGCGACGGCGACCCGGAACGCTTCCACGGCAAGGGGGTCGCGAACGCCGTCGCCAACGCCACCGGACCGCTCGCGGCGGCCGTGCGGGGCCTCGACGCCGAGGACCAGGCGGCGGTCGACGCGGCGCTGATCTCCTGCGACGGTACCGCCGACAAGCGCCGCCTCGGCGCCAACGCGATCCTCGGCATCTCCCTGGCCACCGCCCGGGCCGCGGCCGTCGCCCGCGGCGTGCCGCTCTACCGCTCGCTCGACCCCGACGCCGCCGTGCTCCCGCTGCCGATGATCAACATCGTGAACGGCGGCGCCCACGCCGACAACCCGCTCGACTTCCAGGAGTTCATGATCGCCCCGGTCGGCGCGCGCACGTTCTTCGAGGCGGTGCGCATGGGCTCGGAGGTCTTCCACACCCTGCGCCGCGCGCTGGCCACCGCCGGGCACAACACCAACGTCGGCGACGAGGGCGGGTTCGCGCCCCAGTTCACCACCGCCGACGAGGCCCTCACGTTCGTCACCGACGCGATCGCCGCGAGCGGCTACGAGGCCGGGCGCGACATCGCGATCTGCCTCGACCCCGCGGCGTCGGAGTTCTTCAAGGGCGGCGCCTACGACTACACCGGCGAAGGCCTGAGCCGCTCCGTCGGGGAGCACATCGACTACCTGTCCGGGCTGCTGCGGCGGTACCCGATCATCTCCATCGAGGACCCGATGGCCCAGGACGACCTCGACGGCTGGCGCGCCCTCACCGAACGCGAGGGCGCGAACACCCAGCTCGTCGGCGACGACGTCTTCTGCACCGACGCCGCCCGTCTGCAGGCCGGCATCGACGGCGGCTGCGCCAACGCGATCCTGGTGAAGGTCAACCAGGTCGGCACCCTCACCGAGACACTGTCCACCGTGGACACCGCCCGGCGCGCCGGGTACCGCGTGGTGATGTCCCACCGCTCCGGCGAGACCGAGGACACCACGATCGCCGACCTCGCCGTCGCCACCGGCTGCGGGCAGATCAAGACCGGGTCGGTGTCGCGCTCGGACCGCACCGCGAAGTACAACCGGCTCATCCGCATCGAGGAGGAGCTCGGCCCGCGCGCGCGGTTCGCGGGCCGGTAGCCTCGGCGGGGTGGTGATGTCGGCGGCGGAGGACCAGAACCGGCGGCTGCTGCGCGCCCGCGACGCGATGGACCGCGACTACGCGCGGCGGCTCGACCTGCCCGCGCTCGCCCGGCTCGCGCACATGTCCGAGGGCCACTTCAGCCGCACGTTCCGGGCCACGTTCGGCGAGACCCCGCACCGCTACCTGCAGCGGCGGCGCATCGAGCGCGCGATGGCGCTGCTACGCGACCCCGCCAGCTCGGTCACCGACGCCGGGCTGCGGGTCGGGTTCGACAGCCTCGGCGCGTTCAGCCGGGCGTTCCGGGCCGTCGTGGGCGTGGCGCCGTCGCAGTACCGTGCCCGCGGCCTCGTCGCCCGCGCGCCGGTGTGTTTCGTCAAGACCTGGCTGCGACCGGTCAGTTTCGGCGAAGCGCCCGGTGCCGTCCCGCCCGTACGGTGACAGGCATGTTCAACGCGATCACGATCACCACGGTGCGGGTCCTCGACCAGGACGAGGCCCTCGACTTCTACGTCGGCAAGCTCGGCTTCCAGGTCGACGAGGACGTCGACATGGGCTTCATGCGCTGGCTGACCATCTCTCTGCCGTCCGACCCGGGCCGGCAGCTGCTGCTGGAGGTACCCGGCCCGCCGGCGCTGAGCGAGGAGACCGCCGCCCAGGTGCGCGACCTGCTCACCAAGGGCGCCCTCGGCACGGCCGCGATCCTCACCACGGACGACTGCCGGGCCGTCCACGACACCCTCAAGGCCCGCGGCGTCGAGTTCACCCAGGACGTCGAGGTCCAGCCGTACGGCACCGACTGCGTCTTCCGCGACCCCTTCGGCAACCACATCCGCGTCACGCAGATGGCCGAGCAACCGGCCGAAATCACCGAGGACGACATCGCCCGCTGGCGGGGCTGACCGGCTACGACCCTGCGCGCCCGGGGCGCCGCTTTCCGCGTGGCGCACCGGATCCACCGGTACCCGCCGATGCACGGCACCGGGCCACGACACGGTCGAGCTGGAACCCACCCCGGATCCGTCGGAGCTGACCCTGACCGTCACCTTGAACACCTTCCGCGGCGACGTCCAGGTGTCGTTGGTACGGACCTCCGCCACCTGACGCTCACAACGCCGGCGGTGGCGCCAGGATCGATGCGGATCCGCGGACTTCTGCGGACGCGAGGGAGCCGGTGATCTGGCCCGCGGAGCGAGGCCAGTGGCTGCGTAGCAGCCATGGGGGGTGCGGGGTGGGAACCCCCCGCCCCGCGCGCCAGCGCGGAGAAACACAGCACCCTCGGCAGGATTCGAACCTGCGACCTCCGGCCTCGCATGCCGGTGCTCTCGTCCAACTGAGCCACGAGGGTATGGGGTGACCACCGGGACTTGAACCCGGACCTTCAGAGCCACAATCTGATGTGCACCGTCCCGTACACCATGGTCACCGTGTCCGCGCCAGGGTTCGAACCTGGGACCTCCGCCGTGTGAAGGCGGCGCTCGTTCCGGCTGAGCTACGCGGACCTGTTCTGCCTTGCCGTACCCCGGGCCGGTCTCGAACCGGCGGCCTCCGTCCTGTCACGACGGCGCTCTGGCCATCTGAGCTACCAGGGTCCAACTCGCTGCGCACCCCGAGCAGGATTCGAACCTGCGACACGCGGCTCCGTAGGCCGCTGCTCTCTCCGCTGAGCTACCGGGGCTAAGGTCCTGTCCTGCCGATCATGCCGGCCTGCGCCGGGCCCAGATTCCGCCTGCGCGCACCCCGCGAAGGCCGGGTGACAACACCGGTAGCCAGGCCTCCGCGGGGCACACGCAGGCGAAATCTGAACTCCGTCTCGGCTCGCCATGATCGACAGGACAGGACCTGGTCCCGTCGGTTGGACTCGAACCAACTGTCTCCTCGTTATCAGCGAGGCGCCCCTACCTGCGGGCCGCGACGGGGTGGAGCCGAAGGCCGGAGTCGAACCGGCGGCCTCTGTCGTACCAGGACAGCGCTCTCCCTTTCTGAGCTACATCGGCATCGTCGGAAACCGGGGAGTCGAACCCCGCACTTCCTGGTCCCAGGCCAGGTCCGGTCACCGAGCCGGTCGTTTCCGAGGTGAAGAAAAGAATGCGCAAAGAATTGCGCAGGAAGGGCACATAAAAAAACCGCCCGGGTCCCTGTTCGGGGCGGGCGGTCGAGGTTGAGGCTGGTCAGCCTACCCTCGCCACCGGCCCGTGGGACGGATCACGGGAATGACATGCGGTCGGGGAGTCGGAATGACAACCACTCGTCGGGTGTTCATCTCGGGCTCCTCCTTCGGCATGTTGGGCGCTGCGGTTCGACGTAGACAACAGTACGCGGGCAATGCCACCCCGGCAATGGATTAATTTGATGCAACAGCGAGGGGCGCCCATGCGTGCAGTTGGATGACGGTACACACGGGAGGACCTGAGTGGACTTCGACGAATACGTACGGCAGCGCGGGGCCGCGCTCGTGCGCCTCGGGCGGCTGCTCACCGGCGACCGGCACCAGGGCGAGGACCTGGCGCAGGACGTGCTGGCGCGGGCGTTCGTGCGCTGGGCGCGGATCGCGGCCGACGGGGCGCCGGACGCGTACCTGCGGCGGGCCCTCGTCAACGCGGCGATCTCGCGCTGGCGAAGGCCGAGCTCGCGGGAGGTCGCGATGGCGGCGCCCGCGGAGGTGGCGGACCTGACGGATCTCGGGGAGCGGGCGGCCGAGCGGGATGCGGCCTGGCGGCTGATCCGGCGGCTGCCGGCGAAGCAGCGCGCGGCGGTGGTGCTGCGCTACTACGAGGACCTCGACGACGCCGCGATCGCGGGGCTGCTGGGGTGCTCCGAGGGGACGGTGCGCAGCCAGGTGAAGCGAGCGCTGGACACGCTGCGGGCGCGTCTGGTGCCGGACGGGGCTTTGAACGGAGAGCGGGGATGAACGATCTCGACGACATGGTCCGCGCGAGCCTGGCGGCGGCGGCGGACGACGACGTGCACGTGGAGCGCCTGCTGGCGGGGGTGCGTGCGAACGGTTCGCGGCGGCGGCGCCGGCGGCGGCTGATCGAGGTGACGGGCGTGGTCGCGGCGGTGGCGGTGGTCGTCGCGGGCGCGGCGGTGGCGCTGCGGCCGGCGCCGGACGGGGCCCCGGCGACGCCGTCGGTGCTGCCCACCGGGCGGCCGGTTCCGGACGCCGTCTCGCCGCTGCAGGACCCGGGCGTGGTCGGCGTGGCGCCGGTGCTGCACCTGACCTTGGCTTCGGTGCCGTTCCCGGTGGACACCGTGCGGTACTCCGACGAGGTCATGCCCTGGCCGATCGACGTGGCCGACGAGAACCTGCTCGTGAACGGCCGCAACGGCGAGCACGTCAGCGTGCGGGTCAGCACGAAGGAGACCGGCGCGCCGAAGAATCCGTCCGAGACCCTGACGCCCGAGGCGGTCGACGTCGGCGGCGTGCCGGGGCAGTTCGTACGACATCCCGGAGGGGCGTTCCCGGCCGGACCGGCGTCCTCGGTCCTGACGTGGCGGGCCGGCGCGCTCTACTTCCGGCTGAGCACCTCGTATCCGGATCCGCAGCAGGCGGTCGCCCTGGCCCTCGGCGTGCGGCTGGATCGCGCGCACTCGTGCGGGCCCTCGTTCCGGTTGCCGGCGTCGCTGACGGCCGGCCTGACGTTGCAGAGCTGCCGGCTCTCGTTCAAGCAGGGGCGGGTCAACGAGACGGCGTCCCAGTTCGCCGGGGCGGACCACCGGCAGTTGTCGGTCCAGGTGAACAACGCCGAGGACCCGGGCCTGCAGCCGAGCGGGATGCCCGCGCTGGCCACCGACGTCGTCGACGGGCGGCCGGTGTGGCTGATCGAGGGGTACAAGCGGGCGACGCTCTCGCTCGGCGGGGCCTGGATCCAGGTCGACGGGGACGACTGGGAGCAGGTGAAGCGGGTGGCCGGGGCGGTCGAGCCGCTCGGGTTCGACGCGCAGCAATGGCCGATCTAACCTCGGGGGCATGAGCCTGGAGGGCACGGCCCAGGATTACCGGTTCTTCGCGAACGTGATGGCCCGCGGGAGTTCGCCGCTGTACGAGCGGCTCGCGCTGGGTGTGGCCGGGGACGCCGGGATGCTCGAGGTGCTGGAGGGGCTGCCGCCGGAGAAGCGGCAGCCCAACCTGCTGTTCGCGGCGGCGCGGCTGGTCGCGGGGACGCCGGAGGGGTACCGCGGGCTGCGCGACATCGTGTTCGGGCGGCGCGACGAGGTCGTGGCCGTGATGCTCGCCCGGCGGACGCAGACCAACGAGCCGGGGCGGTGCGCGGGGCTGTACCCGGCGCTCGCCGCGCTGCCGCAGCCGCTCGCGCTGCTGGAGGTCGGGGCGTCGGCGGGGCTGTGCCTGCTGGCGGACCGGTACGCGTACGAGTACACGGGAAGCGATGGAAGCGTCACGCGGGGCGGTGCCACGGACGGGGCGCCGGTGCTGCGCTGCCGGGTCGACGGGCCGGCGCCGGCGGTGACGCCGGGCGCGGTCGCGGTGGCGTGGCGGGCCGGGATCGACCTGAACCCGCTCGACGTCACCGACGAGGAGGACGCGCACTGGCTGCGGGCGCTGGTCTGGCCGGAGCAGCGGGAGCGGCGGGCCCGGCTGGACGCGGCCCTCGAGCTGGCCCGGCGGGACCCGCCGCGGGTCGTGGCCGGGGACCTCAACGAGCGCCTCGACGCCCTCGTGGCCGAGGCGCCCGCCGGGGCGACGCTGGTGGTGCTGCACACGGCGGTGGTGGACTACGTGCCGGAGCCGGCGCGCAGCGCGTTCGCGGAGCGGGTGCGCGCGCTGCCCGGGCACTGGCTGTCGCAGGAGATGGCGCACGTGTTCCCGGCCATCGCGGCGCGGCTGCTGGAGCCGCCGCCGCGGGACGAGGTCGCGTACGTGCTGGCGCTGGACGGGCGGCCGCTGGCGTTCACCGCGATGCACGGCTCGTGGCAGCGGCCCCTCGTCTCCTAGGCTAGATGGCGATCCAGGTGGCGCGGGCGACGGCGATCGCGGTGCCGGCCGGGTCGTACACAGTGGACAGTGCCTGGGCCTTGCGCCCCTCGCCGCCGAGGAACCGGCCCATCACGAGGCAGGTGTCGCCGGGCCGGGCGACCGCGTCGATCCAGACGGCCAGGCGGCCCAGCACGTACGGGCGGCCGTCGCCGATGACCGACCAGCCGCCGGGGCAGTCCAGCACGGCCCACATGGTCACGTCGGTGACGTCGGCCGGGACGAGCCAGGGGGTGGCGGTGCGGTCGCCCGGCACGGGGCCGGGGCGCAGGCCGAGGCCGTCGGCGCGGTCGGTGCCGCACACGTAGCAGGTGGGGAACGGGTGGTTGCTGAGGCCGGCGTAGCGCTTCGTCGCCTCGGCGGCCTCGTCCAGCGGCACCGGCGGTACAACCTCCGGCCTGTCCGCCGGTGCGGGACGGGCCTCGGCGACGAGCTCGTCGCCGTGGAACAGCGCGCCGTCGAGCCGCAGGTCGACGTCCAGCGGCGGCGGGCGGCGCAGCGTCACCTCCGCGGGGGCGAGGCCGAGCTGGGTGGCGAGCAGGCCGGCGCTGTAGCCGCCGTTGCCCGAGCCGGGTGGGCCGTTGTAGCGCGCCGCGATCCGCATCCTGCCGGTCTACCACACCGCGCCGTTTGAACATTGTGTTGAAAACTAAGCGTTGATACGGTACCGGCATGAGCGAACTCCTGAACCGGCCGGACCCTGCCGCTCGGCGCGCCGAGCGGGTGTACGCGGCGCTGACCCACCTGACGGCGCGGCACGCGGGCTCGCCGGAGCTGCGGTCGCGGCACGTGCACGCCGACGTGCCCGCGCCGCACGAGGTGGTGCGGGTCGCCGCCGCCATGGCCGCGGGCGCGGTGCCGCCGCAGCCCGGCGAGCCGCCGCTGGACGAGTCCGACCTGGTCGCGGCGCTGACGCTGCTGCCGGACGTGCGGGCGGAGCTGGACCTCACCGAGCGGTACCTGCTGCAGACCGCCCGGGACCGCGGGATGACCTGGCAGGACATCGCGCTGAGCCTGGGGCTGGGCAGTCCCCAGGCGGCGCGGCAGCGCTACGAGCGGCTCACGGCCCGCACCGAGGAGCTTTAGGGGCTGAATCGAAGTGGATGGCCGGGCTGCGGCGGACTCAGGCGTCGCCTCGCTCCGACCCCCACTTCGATACAGCCCCTAGCGGCGGAAGCCGCCCTCGGTGTTGATGACCTGGCCGGTGATCCAGGCCGCGTCGTCGGTGGCGAGCCAGGCGATGAGGCGTGCCGGGTCGTCGGGCTCGCCCCAGCGGCCGGTCGGGAAGTGGTGGCGCACGGCCTCGAGGTCCTCGGGCGAGGCGTAGCCGGTGTCGACGGGGCCCGGGTTGACCGTGTTGAGGGTGATCCCCCGGCCGGCCACCTCGTCGGCCAGGGTGCGGGTGATGGAGGCGACGGCGCCCTTGCTCGCCGCGTACGCGACCTCGCCCGGCATCGGGCCCAGGTCCTGGCCCGACGTCATGAACACGATCCGGCCGCCGGGCCCGCCGTCGTGGCGGGCCACGAACGCCTGGGCGAGCAGGATCGTGGCGCGGGTGTTGACCGCGTAGTGGGTGTCGAGCATCACCGCGTCGAGGGCGCCGAGCGGGCCGTCACCGCCGCTGCGGGCGTGGTTGCACACGAGGATGTCCAGCCGGCCGAGCTCGCCGTGGGCCGCGGCGACGAGACGCTCGGGCGCGGCCGGGTCGGCGAGGTCGGCGCTGCCGTGGGCGAGCCGGGCGTCCGGGCCGGCCAGCGCCTCGCGCACGCCGGTGGCGACCGCGTCCGGGCCGCCGGGGTCGGCGCCCCAGGGCTGGTCGCGGTCGTGCGGGACGAAGTGGTGCAGGTACAGGCTCGCGCCGAGGGCGGCCAGGCGGCGGGCGACGGCGTAGCCGATCCCGGCCCGCCGGCTGACCCCGGTCACCAGCGCGGCCCGGCCCGACAGGGGAAGATCCATCGGGCCAGGATGTCAGGGGAAGACGGTGGGCCGGTAGCGGGGCAGCGGGTTCAGGCCCTGCTTCGCCTCGTACATCTTCTTGTCCGCGTGCGCGATCAGCGCGTCGGCGTCCAGGCCGCCCGGGCGGGTCCAGGCCACCCCGACGCTGGCCCGGGGCCGCAGCACCGCGCCGTTGAGCTCCAGCGGCGCCGACTCCAGCGCCGCGCCCAGCGCGAGGGCGAGGTTCTGGGCCTGCTCCAGGCGGGGCACGTCGCGGCCGACGACCACGAACTCGTCGCCGCCGAGGCGGCCGACCACGTCGCCGTCGCGGACCGTGGCCCGCAGCACGTTCGCGACGTGGGCGAGCATCCGGTCGCCGGCGGCGTGGCCGAAGCGGTCGTTGACGGGCTTGAAGTCGTTGAGGTCCACGAACACGGCGGCGGTGCCGTAGCCGGCGGCGGCGAGCGCCTCGGACAGGGCGCCGAGCGTCGCCCCGCGGTTGCGGCAGCCGGTCAGCTCGTCGATGGTGGCGCGCCGGTGCAGCTCCTCGCGCAGCCGTACCTCCTCGGTGACGTCGGCCAGGCACACGACCGCGCCGGCGACCCGGCCGTCGGCGGTGGTGAGCGCCCGGGCCTTGGCGCTGGCGCGGCGCAGGCCGAGGCGGGGGTCGCGGTAGCCGTACTCGATGTCGGCGTCGGTGCCGTCGCGCAGGACCCGCGCGAGGGCCTCGCCGACCATGGGCCGGTCCGCGGGGATCACGGGCTCGAGCTGGGCCGCGCCGAGCTCGCCGCCGATCTCGGTGCCGACCATGCGGGCGCCGCGCGCGTTCTGGTACACCACCCGCCGCTGCGCGTCGATCTGCACCACGGTCATCGGCAGCGCCTCGGTGAGCCGGCGCAGCAGCTGCTCGCTGGCCCGCAGCGCCTCCTCGGCCATCTCCTCGGTGATGTCGAGCATCTCGGCGAACACGTACGGCTCGGCCCTGGCCTGCGGGCTGTGGTTGGTGATCTCGAACCAGATGACCCGCCCGTCGCGGTGCAGGTGCCGCAGCCGGATGCGCCGCGCCTCCCCGGCCGGGGTGGGCGAGCAGGTCCATCCAGCCCGCGATGGCCCGCAGGTGGTCGTCGGGGTGCACGAGGTCCAGCGAGCGGCGCCCGGCCAGCTCGGCCGCGGTCCAGCCGAGCACGCGGTGGATCTGCGGGTCCGCGTCGACGATGACGGCCGCCTGGTCCTTGCGCAGGGTGACCAGCCGCGGCCGGATGTCCTCGTGCTCGAGCGCGCTGACGCCGTCGAGATCGGTGATGACGAGCACGATGACGTCGTACCGGTGGCGGGCGTCGATGAGGTGCAGCCGCGCGGGCCGGTCCGGCTGCGACCGCGGGAGGAAGCGGCAGTTGGCGACGCCCTCGGCGAGCAGGCGGTGCCACGCGTCGACGATGTCGGCATGGTCCTCGGGCAGGGCGAGCTCGATCGCCGAGGCCGGCCCGTGGATGGGGCGAAGCCCGGCGGTGCGCAGCGGCTCCGGCAGGTCGACGAACAGCCCGGTGGGCCCGACGGCGCCGATGAAGGCGTCCGGGTACCGCGCGATCGTCGCCTCGAGCACCGCGTCGCGGTCGGCGGGTTCAACCCTGGTCTCGGCCATGACCGGACATCGGCACGAGGCCGCCGAAGTCAAGGAATCACGCGGCGCCGGGGCGGATGAGACCGCTCTCGTAGGCGAACGCGACCGCCTGCACCCGGTCGCGCAGGCCCAGCTTGGTCAGCATCCGCGAGACGTACGTCTTCACGGTCGCCTCGCCGAGGAAGAGCGTCGCGGCGATCTCGGCGTTGGACTGGCCGCGCGCGACCAGGCGCAGCACGTCGACCTCGCGCTCGGTGAGCTCGGCCAGCCGGGCGGCGGCGCGGGGGTCGGCGGCGGGCGCGGACGCGTACGACTCGATGACCCGCAGCGTGACGGCCGGGTCGAGCAGCGCCTGGCCGGCGGCGACGGTGCGCACGGCGTGCACGAGCTGCTCGGGCGGGGCGACCTTGAGCAGGAAGCCGCTCACCCCGGCGCGCAGGGCGGCCCGCACCGCCTCGTCCTCGTCGAACGTGGTGAGGATGATCACCCGGGCGGCCGACTCGGCGAGGATGTGCCGGGCCGCCTCGATGCCGTCCCCACGCGGCATGCGCACGTCGAGCAGGACGACGTCGGGGGCGGTGCGGCGCACCTCCGCCCGCGCGGCCGGCCCGTCCGCGGCCTCGCCGACGACCTCGATGTCGTCCTGGTGGTCGAGCAGCATGCGCAGCCCGGCCCGGATCATGGCCTCGTCGTCGGCGACCACCACGCGGATCACCGGGATCACACCGCCCCCAGGGGAAACACGGCCCGCACGGTGAAGCCGCCCGGCCGCCGCCCCGCGCTCAGCGTGCCCGAGGACGCCGCGACGCGCTCCCGCATACCGATCAGGCCGAAGCCGGGCGGGTCGCCGCCCGGGGCGTCCCGGGTGTCGTTGTCGACGGTCAGCGAGACGCTCCCCGGCTCCCGGCGCAGCACGACCGTGGTCGGGACGGGCCCGGCGTGGCGCAGCACGTTGGTCAGCGCCTCCTGCAACACCCGGTAGGCCGAGATGTCGAGGGTCCGCGGCAGGTCGTCGAGGTCGCCGTCCACGGTGAGGGTGACCGGCAGGCCGGCCGCGCGGACCTCGCCGACGAGCTCCTCGGCGCGGGCGAGCGTCGGCGGCGCCGCCGGCGGGTCGCGCAGGATGCCGACGAGGGCCCGCATCTCCCGCACCGACTCCCGGCCGAGCCGCTCGGCGCCCTCCAGCATCTCGGCCTGCGGCGTGCCGGCCGGCAGGGTGCTGCGCACGGCGCCGAGCTGCAGCACCATCACGCTGATCGAGTGGGCGACGGCGTCGTGCATGTCGCGGGCGATGCGGCGGCGCTCCTCGGCGACCGCGGCGTGCGCGCGGGCCTCCCGCTCGGCGTCCAGCGCGGTGTTGAGCCGGGCCAGCAGCTCCGCGCGGTCGCGCAGCCGCCGGGCGACGAGACCGACGCCCCACGCGCCCCAGGCCAGCAGCCCGAAGAACATGTTCTCCCAGGCCTGGGCGCCGAGCCCGGCGACGGTGGAGCCGGCGGCCCGGCCCGCGACCCAGGTGCCGGCGCCGGCCAGCAGGTGCAGGGCGAGCGGGGCCCGCCAGGAGGCGCGGGCGACCCGGTACCCGGCCCAGCCCGGCGCGGCGAAGAAGCCCAGGACCGCGGCCCCGGTCGGGCCGTCGAGCCCGCCGAGGACGGCGATGGGGAAGGCGAGCCCGACCACCGCCGCCCCGGCTAGGGGGCGCCACGCGGCCAGCACCATGCCCCCGGCCACCGCGGCCAGGGCGGCGGCGGGCGCGGCCGGCGCGGCGGAGAACTGCCCGTCGAGCAGGATCTCGGCGGTGCCGATCACCGCGAGGGCCGCGGCCAGGCCGAGGGGCACGATCTTGCCGTCCATGCGGCGAGCCTAAACGGCCCAGGTCAGCCGGCGGGTCGGCCGTACGACGGACACCGTGACGACGCCGCGTCCGTCGCCGGGGGGACGGGAGTCGAGCCGCGCGCGGGCAGAGTTCGGGCGGCGATCTCCCTAGCGTTTCCGGCATGACGAACAAAACCTCTCCCGCCCAGCGGGTCATGCTTGTCGCCGCCGGGGCCGCCCTGCTCGCGGGCGCCGCCTGCTTCTTCGCCGGCCTGGCCACGTCGCCCCCCGAGGTGGACGAGACCAAGGCCTCCTACCTGCGCTCGCTCGCCGCAGACCCGTTCACCACCCAGCTGTCGGCTCTGCTGCTGCACTACGGCAACCTGCTCATGGGGGCGGGGCTGCTGGCGGTACCGCTGCTGGTGCGCGGCCGCCGCGGCGCCGTGGTCACGGTGACCGGGGCGCTGCTCGGCGCGCTCGGGCTGCTGGAGATGTCCGGGGCGCTGCTGTCCGACTGGTTCCACATGGAGATCGGGCGCAACCTGCCGATCGAACAGGCGGTGCTCGTCTCCGACAAGGTGCTCGCGCACCCGGCCGAGCAGCTGGCGTTCAACCCGGGGCCGCTGGTGTCGCTGGCGCTGCTGGTGACGTTCGTGGGGCTCGCCCGGGCCGGGGTCGTGGGCTGGTGGGCGGTGCCCGCGATCGTCGCCGGCTACGCGGGGATGCTCTTCATGCCGTACGACACCCCGATCCTGCCCGCGGTGGGCACCCTGCCGATGCTCGCGGCGATGGGCTTCGCCGGCTGGCGGGTGCTCGGCCGGGCCCGGGTCGGGGCGGCTCAGCCGGCCGCGGAGACGGTCCTGGTGTCGTAGTCGTCGCGGGCCTCGAGGATCTCGCCGATGTGGGTTTCGGACCAGTCCTTGAGGGCACGCAGGATCGGCACCAGGGTGCGGCCGAGCGGCGTCAGCTCGTAGTCGACCCGCACCGGCACCGACGGGGTGACGGTGCGGGTCACCAGCCCGTCGCGCTCGAGCGTCCGCAGCGTCTGGGTGAGCATCTTCTGGCTCGCCCCGGCGATGCGGGTGCGCAGCTCGCCGTGCCGCATCGGGCCGGTGGCCAGGGCGTTCACGGCCAGTCCGGCCCACTTGTCGCCAATGGTGGCGAAGACCTGGCGGGTCGGGCAGGCGGCCATGAACGCGTCGTACATGACCCGCTCGTCGGCGCGGCGCTGCTCGGCGGTCTTGGTCACGTGGGCCCCTCCCGGTGGTATAGGCACTAAAAGGTACCTACTTCCTGACAGTACCCGACCCGGAGCAGGCTTTCGACGTCGGAAACCAAGCGTCCTTGGAGGAAGCAATGCGCGCAGTCGAGGTCTCGGGGTACGGCGACGCCGAGCGGTTGCGGCTCGCCGAGCGGCCGGAGCCGGCGGCGGAGGCGGGCCGGGTGCCGGTCCGCGTCACCGCCGCCGTCGTCAACCCCGTCGACATCTGGACCCGGGCCGGCGCCATGGCCGGCCAGCTGCCCGGCCTGAACCCGCCGTTCCTGCTCGGCTGGGACTTCGCCGGGACCACCGCCGACGGCACCGCGGTCGCCGGCATGGTGCCGTGGTTCGACGAGGGCGGCCGCACCGGTACCTACGCGGAGGCCCTGCTCGCCGACCCGGCGTGGCTGACCCCGATCCCGGCGGGCGTCGACCCGGTCGACGCGGCCACGGTCGCCCTCAACGGCCTCACCGCCCAGCAGGCCCTGGAGCTGCTCGCCCTGCCGGCCGGGGCGCGGCTGCTCGTCACCGGGGCCAGCGGCGGCGTCGGCGGCTTCGCGGTGCAGCTGGCCGCGGCCGCCGGGCTGGACGTGACCGCGGTCGCCTCCGGCGGCGACGAGGCGTTCGTGGCCGGCCTCGGGGCCAAGGAGGTCCTCTCCCGCGGCGCCGAGCTGCCGGCGGGCGCGTTCGACGGCGCCCTGAACGCGGCCAGCACCGAGGGTGTGCTCGCCGCGGTCCGCGACGGCGGGGTGTTCGTCGCGGTGACGGACCCGAGCGAGCCGCGCACCGAGCGCGGCGTCCGGGTGGAGACGGTGCACGTGGTGCCGTCCTCGGCCGGCCTGGCCGCGCTGCTGGGTGAGCTCGCCGCGGGCCGGCTGGTGACCCGGGTCGCCGACCGCCTGCCGCTGACCGAGGCGGCCGCGGCGCACCGCCGGGTCGAGACCGGCGGCCTGCGGGGCAAGCTGGTGCTGATCCCCTGACCCGGCCGGCGGCCCGGCGAACGGTCCCGGGTCGGACAGATCGGGCGGTGGCGGGCACAATCGTGGCGTGAGACGCGCGACGACGATGGTGCTGGCCGCCGCCCTGATCACCGCCGGCTGCTCGGATGCCGCGCCGCCGGGCGGGGCACCGGGATCGGCCGCGCCGAACGGGCCGGTGGTGCGCATCATGCCGCTGGGCGACTCGATCACCGACGGGCACGAGTCCCCCGGCGCGTACCGCACGGAGCTGTACCGGCAGCTCACCGCGGCCGGCGTGCGCGTCGACTTCGTCGGCTCGAAGCAGAGCGGGCCCGCGAGCCTGCCCGACCGCGACCACGAGGGGCACGGCGGCTACCGCATCGACGAGATCGACGCCGGCGCCACCGAGTGGGTGCGGGCGGCCGACCCGCGCCTCGTGCTCCTGCAGCTGGGCACCAACGACATGCTGCTGAACTACGACGTGGAGCACGCGCCCCAGCGGATGTCGGGGCTGATCGACCACGTCATCGCGGCCGCGCCCGGCGCCGACGTGTACGTCGCGTCGCTGCTGCCGCTGGACGACCGGGCGGCGCAGGCGCGCGCGGCGGCGTTCAACGCGGCGCTGCCCGGCATCGTGCGGGACAAGGGCGCGCGGGTGCACTTCGTCGACATGCGCGACGCGCTCACGCCCGGCGACCTCGACGACGGCGTCCACCCGACGGCCGCCGGGTTCGCCAAGATGGCGCTGGTGTGGGCGGCGGCGCTGAAACCGGCCCTCACCCCGGCCGGCCGCCCGTCGTCGAGCGGCACCTAGAACCGGCCGCAGACCCGGGGCGCTCACCGCGGCGCGCCGCCCGTCGCCGAGCGGCACCTAGAACCGGCCGCAGACCCGGGGCGCTCACCGCGGCGCGCCGCCCGTCGCCGAGCGGCACCTAGAACCGGCCGCAGACCCGGGGCGCTCACCGCGGCGCGCCGCCCGTCGCCGAGCGGCGGCGCCTAGAAGCGGCCGCAGACCCGGGTGAGGACCGCGTCCCAGTCCTCCGGCACGGCGTCGTCGCGCCAGGCCACGTGCTGGTCGGGCCGCACCAGCACGAGCCGGCGGCCCCAGCAGGCGCGCACCGCCGGGTCGTGGACGGGCAGGTGGGTCACCGGCAGCCCGCGCGTCTTGGCGACGCCCGCGAGGGCCCGCCCCTCGCCGGAGTCGGTCAGGTCGACCAGGGTCAGCTGCGGGCCGAACCGGTCGAAGAGCTGCCCGCCGTCGGCGAGGCGCACGGCCGGGGGCCGGCCCCCGGGCCAGGTGCTCGGCGTGATGCGCTGCCCGTGCGGCACCGGCGGGCTGCCGCGCTCGTGCCAGACGACGGGCGAGGACGCGTACCGGCCGCCGTAGCCGATCCCGATGTCGTCGGCGAGCGCCGGCTCCTGGCGCAGGAACGCGGCGAGGTAGTCCTGCGGCGCGCCCGCGGCGGCCAGGCGGGCGAAGCGGCGCCCCGTCTCCAGCCCGCGGGCCAGCAGCTCCCGGTCCATCAGCGCGCGCGGGCGGCGCTCGGCCTCGTAGCTGTCCAGCAGCGCCGGGCCGCCCCACCCGTGGCACGCCGCGGCCAGCTTCCAACCGAGGTCGACCGCGTCGCCGATGCCCGTGTCGGCCGCGTCCGCGGCCGGGCGGAACGCGTGCGCGGCCTCGCCGGCGAGGAAGACCGGGCCGCGGCGGTACACCTGCGCCACCGGCAGTGTGTCGTCCCACTCCCGCACGCCGAGCACCTCGACCGCGGCCCCCAGGCCCTCGAACAGCGGCCGGGCCGGGTCGGCGGGCTCCCCCGCCTCGACGGGCCGGTGCCCCACCCAGACGTGCCGCTCGGGGCGGGACAGCAGCGTGAGGGCGCCGACGACGAGCGTGGACAGCCCCGGCCCGCGCGAGTGCAGCGCGAGGTCCCGGCAGCGGAACGAGATGGCACGGTACGCCGTGTGCGCCCCCGGCAGCGCGTCGAGCCCGATGTCCGCGCAGCGCCGCACGACGCTGGCGGGGCCGTCGCAGCCCACGACGTACCGGGCGCGGATCGCGTGCTGCACGCCGTCGGGCTCGCCGACCGCCGTGACCGCCGCCCCGTCCTCGCCGACGCGCACGGCCGTGCACGCCCAGCCCTCGCGCAGGTCGACGAGGGGCGCGGCCCGCAGCGCGGCCCGCAGCACCTGGGCGAGCGGGCCCCGCGCGATCTGCTGGTGGTGCTCGGCCGGGGCGGTGCCGTCGTTGACGGTGGCGTACCGCTGCACCAGCTCATACACCGAGGGCCGCTGCGCGACGAGGACGGGCGGGCGGTCGAGGCGGCGGCTCCACACCATGTCGGTGGCCTCGTCGGCGCCGAGCCCGGCCCGGCGGATGCCGGCCGCGAGCCCGAGCCGGCGCAGCAGCTCCATGCTCCGGCCGCCGATGTGCACCAGCCCTGCGGGCTCGGCCCCGGGCGCGTCGAGCACCATGCTCGCCACCCCGTGGTGGGCGAGCTCCAGCGCGAGCACGGCCCCGGCCGTGCCGGCGCCCACGATCAGCACGGACGTGTGCAGTACCGCCGCCACCTGGTGATTGTGGAGGCGCGCGGCGACCGTGCAGAACAGCCGTTCGGCCCCCCGGTTCCGGGGCGGAGCGGCCGCCCGTACTTTTGACCGGTCCGCCGAGATCCGCACTTCCGTAGCCTGGAGCGCGTGACGGCCTGGAATCGCGTGCTCGACCTGGCGCTCGTGGTGGGCGGCGGCGCACTGCTCGCCGCCACCGCGCTCGCGCTCGCGGCCAGCTGGGGCGGGCTCTACTGGGCGCCCGGGCTGCTCGCCGGCGCGGCCGTCCTCGCCGTCGCGCTGCTGCGCCGGCGGGCGCCGCTGGTGACCGCCGGCATCGGGCTCGCCGTAGCGGTCGCGGCCGTCGTCGCGGCCCGGGTCGCGGGGCTGCCGGTCGAGCCGCAGCCGGCCCTGGCCCTCGGGCTCGCCGTGCTCGCCGGCAACGCCGTGCGCCGGCTCGAGCCCCGGGCCGCCGCCGGGGTCGCGGGCGGGGCGCTGCTCGTGCTCGCGGCCGGGCCGCTGCTCTCGGCGCACCACTCGTCCGGCGGGGCCACCGTCGTCGCCGTCGCCGACGTGCTCGCGTGGGTCGCGGGCGTGGGCTGCGGGCTGTGGCGGCGGCTGGAAGGGCACCGGCGGCAGGAGCTGGCCGAGGGGGTGCGCCGGGAGGAGCGCCTCGCCCTCGCGCGCGAGCTGCACGACGTCGTCGCCCACCACGTCACCGGGATCGTCGTGCAGGCGCAGGCGGCCCGGGTGGTGGCACGGCGGCACCCGGAGCGGCTGGAGGGCTCGATCGCCGGGATCGAGGAGGCCGGATCGGAGGCGCTGGCGGCGATGCGGCGGATCGTGTCGCTGCTGCGCGACGCCGGCGACGCGGCCCCGGCCAGCGGCGGCCCGGAGCGGCTGGAGGCCCTCGTGCGGCGCTTCGAGGACGGGGAGGCGCGGGCGGTGCACCTGGAGATCCCCGACGCCGGGACGGCCTGGCCGCCCGAGCTGACCAGCACCGTGTACCGCGTCGTGCAGGAGTCGCTCACCAACGTGGCCCGGCACGCCGCCCAGGCCGCGACCGTGCGCGTGCGCGTGGCCCAGTCCCCGGCCGGCGTGACGGTGTCGGTGACCGACGACGCTCCCCCGCCGGCCCGCGCCGGCCTGGCCCCGCGCCCCGGCGGCTTCGGGCTGATCGGCATGCGGGAGCGGGTCGAGGCGCTCGGCGGCGAGCTGCGCGCCGGCCCGCGCGCGCCGCACGGCTGGAGCGTCGAGGCGAGGCTGCCCCGATGACGATCCGCGTGCTCATCGCCGACGACCAGGCCATGGTCCGCGGCGGCCTGCGGCTGATCCTGGAGGACTCCGGCGACATCGAGGTCGTGGCCGAGGCCGCCGACGGCGTCGAGGCGATCGAGGCCGCCCGCCGGCTGAGGCCCGACGTGTGCCTCGTCGACATCCGCATGCCCCGCCTCGACGGGCTGGAGGTGACCCGCGCGCTGGCCGGCCCGGGGGTGGCCGCCCCGCTGCGGGTCATCGTGGTGACGACGTTCGACCTGGACGAGTACGTGTACGGCGCGCTGCAGGGCGGGGCGGTCGGCTTCATCCTGAAGGACGCCGGCCCGGCGCTGCTGGTCGAGGCGGTCCGCGCCGCGCACGCGGGCGACGCGCTGGTGTCGCCGTCGATCACGGTACGACTGCTGCGGCACTTGAAACGCCCGGCGCGGACGGTCCTGTCGGAGTCACGCCTGTCGGAGCGGGAGACCGAGGTCGTGCGGCTCATCGCGCGGGGGCGGACCAACCAGGAGGTCGGCGCCGCGCTCTTCATCTCGCTGAGCACCGTGAAGAGCCACGTGTCGACGATCCAGGCCAAGCTGGGCCTGCGCAACCGCGTCGAGATCGCGGCGTGGGCGTGGGAGCACGGGGTGGCGCGGGAGGACTAGTCTCGAACGCGTGTCCGAAGCCTCGAAGGTGCCCGGCCTGCTGTACACCCCCGACTGGATCGCCCCCGACGAGGAGCGCGCCCTGCTCGCCGCCATCGACGCGAGCGCCTGGTCGACGGAGCTGCGCCGCCGCGTCCAGCACTACGGCGTGCGCTACGACTACACCAGCCGCGCCGTGGCCGCCGGCGAGCGCACCCCGCTGCCGCCGTGGGCCGCGCCGCTGACCGCCCGCCTCGACTTCGCGCCCGACCAGGTCATCGTCAACGAGTACGAGCCGGGCCAGGGCATCAGCGCGCACACCGACTGCGTGCCGTGCTTCGGCCCGGCGGTGGCCGCGGTGAGCCTGGGCTCGGCCTGCGTCATGGAGTTCGGCCACGGCGACGTGCGGGTCGGCGTGCCGCTGGCCGCGCGGAGCCTGTGCGTGATGACGGGCCCGTCGCGGTACGAGTGGCGCCACGCCATCGCGGCCCGCAAGAGCGACCCGGCCCCGGACGGCGGCCGCGTGCCCCGCGCCCGCCGCGTCTCGGTGACCTTCCGGACCGTCCTCACCGGCCGGTGAGCGTCCGGCGGCCGGGAGGGGCTCGGCGCCGAGCTGCTTCGCGGCCGGCACCCCGAGCAGCCCGACCGCGCCGTCCCCGGCCACCGCGACCGTCCGGCCGGGCCCACCTCGACGGCGACGGCGGCGAACCAGCCGGTGCCGAGCACGTCGGAGGCGGCGAGCAGGCTGGGGACCAGATCGTCGGGCGGCCGGCCGGGGTGGCGATGGCCGAGCACGCGCTGTACGCCTGGGGCAACTTCATCCACGAGACCCGCACGGCCAGTGGGACCTGGCCCTCGTCAGGCTGACCTGACGCGACCCCTCACCGCGTCCGGGCGGCCCGGGATTCGCTCCGCGAACTCCGCGCGGGACGGCGGAGCCGGGAAGGGGCTCGCGAAGTACTGGGTCTCGTGCGCGACCCGGCCGTCGGCGAACTCCATGAGGCTCACCGAGTAGGTCGGCGTGCCGTCGTAGGTGATGACGCACTCGCTCACCCACAGGTCGCCCCCGCCGCTGATGCGCAGCACGGTGAAGTGCCGCTCGGCGGGGTGGGCGCCGCGCTGGGCGGCGATCGTGGCGCGGCCGCGGAACCGTTCACCCGATTGGGGGTAGTCGAGGATCGCGTCCTCGGCGTACAGGTCGTGCTCCGCCGCGAGCTCGCCCGCCTCCGACGCCCGCCAGTGCTCCTCGATCGCGGCACGGGTCCGCTGGTCGGCAATCACGGTCCGACCCCTTCCCCGCTCCGGGCCGTTCAACCGCGCTCAGCACTTCAGGGTGCCCCGCGCGCCCCGTCACCGCTACAGGTGACCCGCCGCCTCCCACGCCGCCATGAGCAGGGTGAAGCCGCGCGTGTCGGCGATCGTCGTGGCCATCTTGTTCGGGGTGTAGGCGAAGGTCAGGCGCGCGTCGAGGTCCGCGATGACGATCGAGCCGCCCATGCCGCCCCAGTAGATGGTGTTCGGGTTCGGCATCATGCCGCCGTTGACGGCGAAGCCCAGGCCGAACCGCACCGGCATCTCGAGAATGAGGTCGGGGCCCTCGACCTGGACCTCGAGGGCGCGGCGGGCGCCGGCCTCCGACAGCAGGCGCCGGCCGGCGGCCTCGCCGCCGTTGGCCAGCACGGCCAGGACGGTCGCGGCCGAGCGGGCGTTGCCGGTGCCGTTGCCGGCCGGGATCTCGGCGCCGCGGAAGGCGCGGGTGCGGGTGTCGGCGACCTCGAGCTTGGGCAGTGCCGCGTTGCGCTGCAGCTCGGTCGGGTCGGCGAAGGGCATGGTGTCGGTGGAGCCCGGGATCAGCTCGGCCACCCGGGCGTCGTGCTCGGCGGGCAGGCCGATGTGGAAGTCGGCGCCGAGCGGCTCGGCGATCTCCTGCCGGAACACGGTGCCGAGGGTGCGGCCGGTGATCCGGCGGACCACCTCACCGATCAGAAACCCCTGGGTGACGACGTGGTACCCGCTGGCCGTGCCCGGCTCCCAGAACGGCGCCTGCGCGGCGAGCAGCGCGGTCGCCTTGTCCCAGTCGTACAGGTCGGTCACCGTGATCGGCTCCGCCCAGCCGGACAGGCCCGAGGAGTGGCTGAGCACGTGCGCGACGGTGATCGCGTCCTTGCCGCTGGCCGCGAACTCGGGCCAGTACCGCGCGACCGGCGCCGCGATGTCGAGCTCGCCGCGGTCGGCCAGCAGCAGCGCGGTCAGGGCGGCCATGGTCTTCGTGACCGAGTAGACGTTGAGAATGGTGTCGCGTTCCCACGGGCGGGTCGCGGCCGCGTCGGCGTGGCCGCCCCACAGGTCGACGACGGTCTCCCCGTCGATTGTCACGCACACCGCGGCGCCGACCTCGGCCCCGCTGGTGAAGCTGTCCTCGAACACCTTGCGCAGCGGTGCGAACCGCTCTTCCGCGAAGCCCGGCATGGCCCGGAGTATCCGCCCCGGGCCGCGCCGACTTCCAGCGATTTACCGGCGTCGGTGCCGGAGCAGGAACCCGTCGTTGAGCAGCCGGATCTCCCCCGCGCCGGGAATTTGCCGCGGGGGAGATCCGGCGAGCGGGTCAGGCGGTGAAGGCCTTGACCTCCAGGAGGCCGACCGAGCTGGTGCCGGTGGACTGCAGCACCACCCGCAACCGGGTCGTCGAAACCGTCGTGAAGGTCACGGTGTTGTACGCGTTCACGTTGACGGTGTAGCCCGAGGCGCCCGGCACGTCGGTGTAGGCGCTGCCGTTCCAGTACTGCAGCTTCCAGCTCGACGGCACGTCGATGCCCTGGTTGTCGTCGAAGAGGTACACCTGGGCCTTGTTCAGCGACTGCGCCGAGGACCACTGCAGCTCGGCCCACTGCTGCCCGCTGTTGGGCCACGTGCCCCAGCGCGGGTTGACGGTGTCGTTCGACGACGGCGGGTCGATCCCGTCGTTGATGGCGTTCACCGACTCCCACGACGACGTGTACGACGCCGACGGCGTCGCCTGGCCGGCCACGTTCACGCCGCCGGTCGGGGGCGGCGTCGTGGTGCCGCCGCCGATGGCCAGGTCGGCGCTGCTGAAGCCGGTGAAGGACGGGTTGATGTCGGTCTCGCCGCCGCCGCCGTCGCACTTGCGGTCGGGGTTGAACGCGAGGTAGGTGCCGGAGCCGCAGGCGATCGCGAACTCGGCGTCGCCGCCGACCACGATGTTGCCCGACAGGTTCGCGCCGCCCTGGATGAGCGCGTTGTCCTTGACGACGGCGTTGCCGCCGACGGTGCCGCCGTTGACCCAGCCGAGGCCCTCGATGCGGGCGTTGCCGGTCACGGTGCCGGCGTAGACCGCGGCCTTCGGGCCGACGTAGGCGGTCGAGGCGACGCTCGCGTTCCCCGCGACCCAGCCGCCGCCGTTGGAGTGCCAGTGGCCGCCGTTGGTGGCGGCCGGCTTCACGTAGCCGGGCTCGAAGCCGGACGGGGTGGCGCCGGAGACGCGGAACTCGTAGGGGAAGCGGCGGGCCTTGTTGTACCCGTCGAGGAACGCGTAGTGCGGCACGGCGTTCGGGGTCGCGGTGACGACCAGCCACACGTCCTTCTCGCCGGCCTGCAGCTGGAAGTCGATCTGGCCGTCGGTGCCGGTGGTCAGCGGGGAGTACCGCGGCGTCCCGTTCCTGACCGCGACGAGCCCGAACGTCCAGCCGGTCGCGCCCGTCTCGGCGTGGCCGCGCAGGCGCAGCTTCACCAGGCCGCCGTCGGTGGCCGGGACCAGCTTGATCTTGTTGAAGCCGTAGTCCGACGGGGCGACGCGCGAGTTGATGCGGAAGTGGCCGAGCGAGGCGTCGACCGCCTCGACGTTGCCGCCGTTGTACGCGTTGTTGAGGAAGCCCGCGCCGTACACGTTGTTGATGAACGGCATCAGCGTGGACTTGTTGCCGAAGTCGTACGTCACCGTGCGGGTCGCATACTCGCCCACGCGCCGGTTCAGCTCGGCCTGGGTGATGCCGGTGATGCGACGGTACGTCTCCAGCGGGTGCTCGTTGCTCTTCGCCTCGTTCCAGATGCGGTTGAACATCGCGAGGCCGTCGCGGTCCTTGATGTACTGCGCGAGCATCCAGTTGCCGTAGTGGTGGCGGCTGGAGCTGTAGTAGAGGTTCTCCGAGCGCAGCCAGCGGCTCAGGTCGCCGGCGGCGGTGGTGGGCAGCGCCTGCATGGCCATGAACTCGGCGCTGGTCTCCCAGAAGGTGCCCGCGCCGGCGTCGGTGAAGCCGTAGCCGGAGCGGCCCAGGAACGTGTAGTTCTGGAACACGTGCCCGAGCTCGTGCGCGAGGCCCCAGGAGCCGGGCAGCGCGGCCTTGGGGTCGATGTTGATGACGCCGACCTTGCCGTCGACGGAGCCGCCGGTCGCCCAGGCGTTGAGCTCGGTGCGGTTCCACGTGTTCGTGACGATGACGACGATCTTGTACTGCGCGAGCAGCCCCTGCTCCTACGTGAACTGCATGGTGTTCACGTAGAACGAGTACAGGTTCTCCAGCTGCGTGATGATGCTGTTCGGGTCGAAGTTGTAGGGCGACGGCGCCGAGGTCGGGGTGGTGCCGGACTTCTCGCCCCACAGGAGGATGAAGTTGTTCGACTCCCTGGTGCGGTTCTGGGCCCACGGCACCTCGCCGGTCTGGGTCCAGCGGGCCGGGATGTAGACGGACTTCGTGGCGGCGGAGGCCGGCCGCGCCTGCAGTGCGACGAGTACGCCGGCGATCACGACGAGCGCGAGCACCGGAGCCAGCCAGACGCGGCGGCGTAGACGGGGATGGATGGGGGTCATAGCCCGCAATCTGGTCCGAAAACCTTTTCGGCGCAAGGATTGCCTGGAAGAGCCGGTGCACGGTCCTTCCAGGCCCGAAAATTACATCAGTACGCGGCCTCCACCTGCGCCGTCACCGTCTGCCCGGCCACCACGCCGGTGGCCTTGACCGTCACCGTGCCGGACGGGATCGACGCGAGGCGGGAGTTGAACGACTGGTACGCCGACCTGCCGGGCGCCACCCCGGCGACCGTGCGCGTGCCGTACGCCGTGACGAGCTCCAGCGTGAGCGGCACGCTGTCGGCGTTGCGCGCGCTGACCGAGACGTACATCGTCGCGCCGATGCGCTGGGTGCGCGCCTCGACCTCGACCGCGAGCGCCGGCCCGGTGGCCAGCTCCCGCTCGGCCGCGACCGCCGCCGCGACCACGGTGTCGCGCTCGGCCGCGCTCAGCAGCGCGCCGGCCAGCTCGGTGACCGCGGCGACGAACTGGGCGTGGCTCGCGAACGGGGCCCGGTCCCACAGCAGGTCGAGCAGGGTCGGGCCGTCCGTGCCGGGGGACGTGACGCCGGAGACGGGCACGTCGTAGGCGGGCAGCCCGTCGTTGCGCTTGCGGTTGGGCACGCCGGTGTCGGCCGAGCCGAAGACGATCGTCGGCTCGGCCCGGCGGAAGTACGACGACGCGGCCTGGTTGTCGGCGACGTAGTACGGCCGCAGCGCGAACCCGCCCGCCGTGAACGCCGGGTCCCCGGCCGCCGTGACCGCCCCGGCCGTGACCGCCGCGCGCGAGTAGTCGCCGTCGAGCTTCAGGTACCGGTACAGCGACAGCTCCCGCCACGCCGCCCCGGCGCCCGGGCTGCCGAGGATCTGCAGCAGGACCGGGCCCCAGAAGAGCGCCTGGGTGTCGGGCCGGTCGATGGCCCGCTCGACCCGGATGCTGAACGGCATCCGGATCTCGACCACGTCGCCGGAACTCCAGGTGCGGCTCAGTGTCACGTAGGAGCCGGGCCGCGCGTCCAGGTCCTGCGCGGTGCCGTTGACGGTGACGGTGAAGCCGCGACGGACCCAGCCCGGCACCCGCAGCCGCACGTCGAGGGGCCCGGTGCCGTCGAACGTCAGCTTGGTGTGGTCCTCCCGCGGGTACGCCGTCGTCTGCGTGACCGTGAAGCCCTTCTCGGCCCACGTGAGGGTCGAGGGCAGGTAGAGGTTGACCCACAGCGTGCCGCCGTCGTCGGACTTGAGGTAGACGGTCTCCTGGTACTTGGTGTGGTTCTCCAGCCCGGTGCCGCCGCAGCAGGTGCCGGTGTTGCCGTAGCCGCGCACGGTGGCGGTGGTGAGGGGCTGGAAGTAGGTCACCTGCGGGTCGCCGGTGGCCGCGGTGTCGGCCCGCGACCCGGGGATCATGTTGAGCAGGCCGCGCTCGTAGTAGTCCATGTAGGCGGGGTCGTGCTCGTGCAGGAAGAGATTGCGGGCCAGCTTCATGACGTTGTACGTGGTGCAGGTCTCGGCGCCGCTGGCCGGCACCGAGTTGGCGATGTCGTCGCGGTTCTGGAACAGCTCGAGGTTGTTGTTGGAGCCGGGGTAGTTGCCGCTCGTGCCGCCGTGGGCGAACGTGCGGTGCGGCACCACCATGCCGTAGAAGTTCTTGGCCGCGGTGAAGTACTCCGCTCCCCCGCCGTGCTCGAAGATGCGCAGGTAGCCGATGAACTGCGGCACGTGCGTGTTGGCGTGCAGGCGCTCGGCGCGGCGGCGGCCCGGCCGGTTCTGCGGCGTGACGACGAGGATGTCGCGGTTGTCCACGCACGCGCCGAACAGCGACTCGCGGTTGTCGAAGCACTTGGCGGTCTCGAGGTGCCGGGCGTCGCCGGTGAGCTGGTAGATCTCCGGGAAGACCTCGTTGGCCCCGCCGAACTCCCCGCCGATGTACAGGTCCCACATGTAGTTGAGGTCGTCGCGGGTCAGCGGGCCCGGGTAGTCGGGGTGATTCTTGTCGCCGACGGTGAGCGCGAGATGGGCCCAGCCGGCCATCTTCGTGACGACGTCGAGGGCCTGGGCGTTGCCGGCGTGGTAGTACGCGTCCAGCAGCCCGCGCATGATCTTGTGCTGGGTGTACCACGGCGCCCAGGTGTTCGTCTCGGCGTTGCCGCCGTAGACGGCCCAGCGGGGCGGCCCGAGGCGCAGCGCCGCGTCCTCCGGGATCGCGCCGAGGTAGCCGGGGAACGTCGGCACCCAGTCCGCCGCCCCGGCCGTGGAGGCGGCCACGACGCCGGCGTCGCGGCCGTTGGGCGAGGCGTCCTTGAGCGCGCTGCCGTCCGTCTCGTCGAACTTGTACCACGCGATGTTGCCGCCCCCGGTGCTGCCGGACGGGGAGTCCAGCAGGGTCAGCAGCTCGGTCTGGCTCAGCGCGCGGTCGAAGATGTGGAACTCGTCGACGGTCGCGTCCAGGAACGGGTCGCCGTACTGCGACCGCCCGATCCACCGGTTGCCCGGGTTGCCGAGGCGGGACGGGTTGAGCGTCATGCCGGTGTTGGTGCCGGCCGGCTGGGCGTTGACGTAGAGCGTGCCGGTGCTGCCGGCCAGCGTGACCGCGAGGTGCACCCACTGGCCGGTCGGCAGCGCCGCGTTGCCGTTGATCTGCTGCTCCTGGCCGGAGCCGCCGACGGTGATGGCGAAGCGCGGCACGTTGCCGGTCACGCCCGCCCGCGGGGTGAGGAACATGTTCACGGTGGTGCCCTGGCCGAAGTCGAACAGCCGGGTCCAGCCGGCCGTGGACGCGAGGTTGATCCAGGTCGCGATGGTGAAGTCGGTGAGCTGGTTGATCGCCTCCTGGGGCAGGGTGCAGTACTGCGCCTTGCTCGCCCCGTTGAGCTTGAGGGCGTTGCCGAAGCGGCCCGGGACCCGCCCGATCGACGGCGGCGGCTGCTCCCCGCCGCCGCCCGGGCCGGCGTCCATCCGGGCGGTGATCGCGGCCTGGCACGCGGCCAGCTCGCCGACCATCCAGTCCAGCTTGGTCTTGTAGACGGCCTCGCCCTGGTCGGCGTAGGCCTGCGCGAGGGCGGTCAGGTAGTGCCCGGCCCAGTGGCCGCTGAGCAGCCCGCCGTCCTCCCAGCCGCCGGGCACGGCGACGCCCGCCGGGTTCGCCCGGCCGGCCTGGTTGTTGAACAGCACCAGGAACCGGCGCTCGTCGTAGGCGCGCAGGAACGCCTTCGTCCGATCGCGCTTCTCCTGGAACAGCCCGCCGCCGAGCTTGACCTCGCCCAGCTGGAACGGGCGGACGGGGGCGGTGCCGCCCGGCCCCGGCTGGGGCGGGACGGCGGCGGCCGCGGCCCCGGAGAGCTCGGGGGCCAGCGCGGCGGTGGCGGCGCCGAGGGCGGACGCCTGCAGGAGCGTGCGGCGTTTGATGGCGGTCATGGGCTTCCTTCCGCGGAGAGACGGCCCTCGTGGCGGGCGCGCTCGAGCAGCCGGCGGTGCAGGCGCCAGGCCAGGAACAGCGCGACCAGTGCGAGGACGACGAGCAGTTGCGGCCACGGCACGAGCCAGGAGCTCACCGCGACCGTGACGGGCGGGCCGGCGCCGGTGACGGTGACCGCCGTGCGGACGCGGCCCAGCGCCCACACCCCGCCGACGGTCGTCCCGTCGGTGCGGGCGCCGCCGGGCAGCAGCTCGCCGCCGCCGGCGTCGCGGGCCCGGACGTTGGCCCCGAACAGCTCGGTGACCTCGGCGCGGGCGCGGGGCTCGACCCGGATGTTGCCGGTGTTGGTGGTCGAGTATCCGATGTGGAGGGTGCCGGAGCGCAGCGGGTTCCACGAGCGCTCGTAGCGCACGGTGAGGCGGTCGGCCGACACCTTCGGGGTGACGGTGCCGCTGGCCCGCAGCATCACCCGGAAGCCGACCCGGCTGTCCACCGACACCGTGCCGGAGCTGCTGAACACCGACGCGGCGATGCCGGCCGGGTGGTCGCCCGGGGCGGCGTCGCGCGGCACGGTGATGGTGAACGGCACCACCTTGGTCTCGTTCGGCCCGACGGTGACGTTCTGCCGCACGGCGATCCAGGTGCCGCCGTCCTTGGAGGGCTGGTCGGCGGGGAGCATGTTGAAGCGGCCCTTGTCGGTGAGATACCCGTCGGCGGCGCTCAGCGCGAAGGTCGCGGACGCCTTGCCGAGGTTGCGCACGGCCATGTGCTCGGTGACGGCCTGGCCCGGGTCCAGGGTCCGCTCGATCCAGTGCCGCTCGTCGGGGCCGTTGTCGGTGGCGGGCTGCACCGTCCACGTGACGGCGTCGGCGAAGGCGGGGACGGGGGCGAGGGGCACGGCCAGGACCGCGGCGAGCACGGCCGCGGTCCGGGCCAGGTGACGGTTCATCTACTCGAACAGGGAGACGGTGATTGTCGCGTGGTAGGAGCCGGCCGTCACGTCCGAGGGCGTGCGCAGGAACAGGTCGGCGTTCACGTCGTACGAGCCGCCGGTGACCGCCGCCGAGTCGTACGTGGACACCAG
Source organism: Dactylosporangium sp. McL0621 (assembly GCF_049995355.1). NCBI lineage: Bacteria > Bacillati > Actinomycetota > Actinomycetes > Micromonosporales > Micromonosporaceae > Dactylosporangium > Dactylosporangium sp. McL0621. The sequence goes on along the minus strand of NZ_CP188259.1, from coordinate 3,448,287 downwards.
CAGCTCCTGGTCCTTGAGGCCGACGTTGTTGCCCGGCTGGGTCGGGTCGTCGAGGACGGTCACGACCTCCTCGCCCTCCGCGACCTGGCCGGTGTCGCCGCCGTCGATCAGGTGCGGCTTCCAGCCGAGGTGGTCGGCGGTGATCGCCGGCTGCCCGGCGGTGCCGGTGAAGTTGCTCGACGTGCCCAGCACCGCCCAGCTCGCCCCGGCCGGGATCTCCTGGGCGGTGCGGGTGTCGGTGACGGTGACCTTCGGCAGGGTGCCGGTGAACTGGCGCACCAGGGCGGTGGAGCCGTTCTCCGCCAGCGTGACGGCGTTGCCGGCGACGGTGAGGGCCAGCACGCCGGGCTGGTGGACGGCGGGGATGTCGACGGTGACCTGGACGTCGCTGGAGTCGCCGGGATCGGCGGCGGCGACGCCCGCGAAGGCGGTGCTTCCCGCCAGCACGGCCGTGGCGGTGGCCACGTGCAGTCGAGCGCGTGCGTTCATGGTGCTCCTAACAGGTGAGGGTGCCGTAGTCGGCCGTGACGGGTGCGAAGCCGGGGATGCGGACGGTGGCGGTGCCGGCCGGGATGGATGCGGCGCGGGCCGGGAAGGACTGGTAGGCGTTCGCGCCGGGCGCGACGGCCGCGAAGGACCGGTTGCCGTACGCGGTCTCGACGGCGACGTCCACCGCCGTGTCCCGGCCGTTGTGCGCCTGCACGGCGAGGTACGCCTTGCCGGCGATGCACCGGGGCTGGGCGGTCACCGTGACGGGCACGGTGCCGGGGTCGTCGGCGAAGACGCGCCACTCGGTGACGGCGACCGCCGAGTAGGTGGTGCCGTTGCCGTTGGCGCTGACGGTCGCCCGCAGCCGGGACGTGACGATCGGGGCGAAGGTGACGGTGTTGAACGCCGTCGTCGAGGTGCCGTACGGGCCGGCCACGTCGAGCCAGGCGGTGCCGTCCCAGTACTGCAGCCGCCACCCGTCGGGCTCGGCCACGCCGTCGCCGGTGCCGCGCTCGGAGTCCTTCCAGAACTTCAGCTCCGCGCCGGTGAGCCGGATCGGCCGGGCCCAGTCGTACTGCACCCACTGCGTCGCCGGGCGGCTGTCGGACCAGGTGCCCCAGAGCTGGGCCTGGGCCGGGTTCGCCGGGTCGGCGTTGTCGTTGAGGGCCGTGACGCTGTTCCAGGCGGCCGTGTACGACGCGGTCGGGGTCGCGATCGGCCCGATGTTGCCGCTGAGCGGCCCGGACAGGTCGGCCGGGATCGTGACCGTCTTCGCGCTCTCGACGTTGCCGGCGTTGTCGGTCGCCCGGAACGACACCGTGTGCTTGTTCGCGTCGGGGGCGGCGACCGGGCCGGTGTAGGCGGCCCACGCGCCGGTGTCCATCGCGTACTCGACGCGGGCGACCCCGGAGGTGGCGTCGGCCGCGGTGAGGGTCACGGACCGGCCGTTCACCGCGGAGGTCGTGGCCGGCCCGGTCGCGTCGATGCGCACCGGCAGGCTCACCGGGTCCGAGACGTTCCCGGCGCGGTCGGTGGCGGTCGCGGTGACCGTGTGCCGGCCGTCGCCCGCCACGGTGACGTCGGCGTAGCGCACCGGGGACGCGCCGGCGGCCGGGCCACCGTCCACCGTGGACTGGATCGTCATCCGCCCGCCGCGGTCGTCGACGGCCGCCACCCGCACCTTGACCGCCGAGCGGAACCAGCCGCCGGTGCCGGCGCTGCCGCTCGGGGTGAGCGTCACCGTGGGCGCGGTCGCGTCGCCGGCGGTGTCGCCGGGCGAGATCACGGTGACCGCCGCCGGGACCTGGCCGGCGGCGTAGCCCAGAACCGAGCCCTTGACCGTGAGCCGGCCCGGCTCGGCCGCGGTGACCGGGTCCCAGAACACGGGCACCTGGAGCGTCTCCGCGCCGAACGTCACCGGCACCGTGCCCGGCAGCTCGGTCTCGCCGACCTCGACCGTCATGGCCGGGGCGGTGACCGCGGCCGGCTGCGCGGCGAGCACCTTCCACTCCTCGACGGCGACGGCCGAGTACGTGCTGCCGTTGGTCGAGGCGTCGAACACGGCCCGCACCTGCGTGGTGGTGACCGGGTCGAAGGTGGTGTTCTGGAAGCCCGCCGTCGACGTCGCGTACCCGCTCGGGTTCGCCACGTCGGCCCACTGCCCGGTGGCGAGGTTCCAGTACTGGATCCGCCACCGGGCCGGGGCCGCGACGCCGACGCCGCTGCCCTGGGGCTGGTCGTTCCAGAGGTCGATCTGCGAGCCTGCGATGCGCATCGGCTGGTCCCAGGTGTACTGCACCCACTGCTGCGCCGGGTTGTTGCCGGTCCAGGTGCCCCACATGTCCGGCGGGAGCGGGTTCGCGCGCACGATCTCGTCGTTGAGCGCCTTCACCCAGTACTGCGTCGGCACCGGGTCGTTGGAGACGGTGACCTCGGCCTCCTGGGCGATGTTCGCCCGCGGGGTGCGGTCGCGCTCCTTGACCGGCGTCTGGACGACCGGCTTCATCCGCGGCGGGGACTGGGCGTCGTCCCACTCCACCTTGTCGATGGCGACCGAGCGGCGGAAGTGCCCGCCCCCGGCCGCGTCGGCGGTGTGGTAGGTGATGTACCACTGGCCCTTGAACTGGATGATGCCCGGGTGGCTGGTCGTGGAGGAGACCGGCGCCAGCACCGTGCCGCGGTAGGTCCACGGCCCGGACGGCGACGCGGCGGTCGCGTAGGCGATGCAGGCGTGGTAGTTCGCCGGGGTGCAGGGCGAGGTGGGGCCGGCGTTGTTGCCCGCGTACGCCAGGTAGTAGGTGCCGTTGCGCGCGAAGAGCCACGGCGCCTCGAAGAAGCCGGTGAGCCCGGTGACGGGCTTCTGGGTGCCGACGGGCGTCTTCATGTCGGCGGCGTACTCCAGCATGCGCAGCTGGCCGAAGGTGCCCCAGTACACGTAGACGTGGCCGTTCTCGACGAGGACGGTCGGGTCGATGTTCTGGATGTCGTTCGCCGCCGGCACCCGCTGGGAGATCAGCGGCCCCCCGATGTAGTCGGTCCACGGTCCGGCCGGGCTGTCGGAGACGGCCAGGCCGATGGCGAACTTGTCCGCGGCGGTCGACACGCGCTCGCTGACCGGGAGGTACCAGTAGTAGCGCCCGTCCGGGCCCTGGACGACCTGGCCGGCGTACGCGCGCCCGGCCGTGGCCCACGCGAACAGCGTCTCCGGGCGGGCCAGCGACGGGTAGTGCGTCCACTGCCCGCCCGGGACGTCGCTCGTGCGGAACGCGCCCCACTCGTTCATCTGGAAGTCGTTGGTGGTCGGGCCGGCCTCGTCGTGGCCGGTGTAGATGTACAGGTCGTCGCCGGCGACCAGCGGGGCCGGGTCGGCCGAGTAGTAGCTGCCGTCGGCGAGGATCGGGTTGCCCGGGTGGGTGAAGGTGTACGAGTCGGCGGCGTGGGCCGGGCCGGCCGGGCTGACGAGCAGCCCGGCCAGCACCAGACCCGCCACCGCCGCGAGGCGGAGGGGTCGCAACGGAGCCGTCCTAACAGGTGGAGGCGGTGTAGGGGGCCTTGATCTCCGTACTGCCGCCGGGCCCGGTAACCCTCACCATGGCCGTGCCGGCCGGCACCGAGGCGGTGCGGGCGTTGAACGACTGGTAGGCGGTCTTGCCCGGGGCGACCCCGGTCACGGTCCGCGAACCGTACGGCGTCACCAGCTCGAGGTTCAGCGTCTGGCTGTCGGCGTTGCGGGCGTTGACGGAGACGTAGGCGGTGCCGGCGATGCACTGGGTCTTGGCCTGGACCTCGACGTGGTACTGCGGCGCCGTCTGGCCCGGCACGTCGTACACCTCCCACTCCTGCACGCCGGGCGCGCCCTTGCCCTCCTCGGTCCCGCTCGCGGTGAGCAGGGCCCGCAGCTTCGTGGTCGTGACCGCGGTGAAGGTCACGGTGTTCCAGTCGGTCGCGGAGGTGCCGTAGGCGGTGGGCCGCTCGACGTCGGCCCAGGTGCCGGCGGCGGTCCAGTACTGCAGCTTCCAGGCGCTCGGCGGGGCCACCCCGGCGCCGGTTTCGTCGACGTCCCGGGTGAACCAGACGCGCGACCGGTCGACGGTGACGGGCGCGGACCAGTCCAGCTGGATCCACTGCTCGCCCACCTGCGGCCAGGTGTTCCACACGTCGGTGTTCGGCCCGATCGGCCCGGTCGGGGCCGCCCCGTCGTTGATGTTGTCGGCGGTGACCCAGCCCGGGGTGTACGACGCGGACGCCGTCGCCGTGCGGGCCACGTTCACCGGCGCCTGGCCCGCCGCGACCGCCAGCGTGCCGACGGCGGACGTGTTCCCGGCCTTGTCCACCGCCCGGTAGTCCACCGTGGTGGCGGACGAGCCGATGGGGACGGCGCCGCTCGCGTTCGTCCAGTCCTGGGTCACCACGCCGCCGACGGTGAGGCGGTACTGCACCGCCCCGATCCCGGACAGCGCGTCGGTGCCGGTGATGGTCACCGAGCGGCTGCCCGCGTCGAGCGCCGCGGTCGCCGCGGGCGCGGTCCGGTCGATGCCGATGCTCCGCTCGGTCACCGCCGAGACGTTGCCGGCCTTGTCGGTGGCCCGCGCCTTCACGGCCGTCGAGCCCTCGTCCGTGATCGTGACCGGTCCGGTGTACCCCTGGAAGCCCCCGGTCCCGACGGCGATCTCGAGCTTCGGGGACGGGTCGGCGTTGTCGGTCGCGGTGGCCGTCACCGTGACGTTGGACGTCGTCCAGCCGCTCGCCGGGGCCGGATCGGCGGCCAGCGACGCGACCGGCGGGGCGGTGTCGCCCGGCCCGCCGGCGCCGACGGTGACGGTCGCGGTGGCCGCCTTGTCGGTGCCGGCCACCTGGCCGCTCACCTCGAAGGTGCCCGCCGCCGCGTACCTGGCCGGGTCGATCGGCGCCCAGGTGACCGCGACGCCGCTCTGCCGGGATCCGTCGTTGTACCCGACGGTGACCCCGGCCGGCAGCCGCGGCGCGACCCCGGCCTTCGTCGACACCGCGACCGGGTCGACGGTGTTGATCTGCACCGGGTCGGGGCCGCGCACCCAGACGTGGGCGGTCGCGGTGAGCGTGGTGCCGGCGACGAAGCCGGAGACCGTGAAGTCGCCGACCGCGGCCACCTTCGCCGGGTCGATGCTGCCCCAGGCCACCGCGACCGGCAGCGTGGTGCCGTCGGCGTAGGTGACGTCCACCGTGGACGGCAGCGTGGGCACGACGCCGACCTGGGTCCGCGCGTCCACCCCCTGGACGGAGCTCGCGGCGGCGGCGAAGACCCGCCACTCGGAGACGCCGACCGCCGAGTAGGCGGTGCCGGCCGCGTTGGGCAGCGCGTTGAACGTGGCCCGCAGCTTCGTCGTGGTGACCGCGCCGAACGTCACCTCGTTGGTGCGCCCGCGCACGGCCGGGTCGAAGCCCACCGGGTTCGCCACGTCCTGCCAGTTCGCGCCGTTCTGTTCGTTTCCCTCTGGGAGATACTGCACCTTCCACGACTTCGGCACCGCGACCCCCGAGCCGCCCGTGGTGCTGTCCGACCAGAAGTCGACGGAGGCGCGGTCGACCCGCACCGCGGCCGGGAAGTCGTACTGCAGCCAGCGGGTGGCCGGCTCGCTGCCGGTCCACGTGCCCCACAGGTCGGTCTGCGCGCCGCCGCTGAACAGCGCGGGCTTGCCGTCGTTGACCGCGTTGACGTTGTTCCAGCCGGCCGTGAAGCTCGCCGACGGGGTCGCGGTCGCGGCCACGTTGATCTCGCCCTCGGCCAGGGCGGTCGCGTTGACCACGACGTCCTTGGTCGAGCTCGCCTGGCCGTTGGTGACCGTCAGGCGCAGCGTGTACCGGCCGGACTTGGTGAAGCGGGCCACCGTGCCCGGCGCGTTCGCCGGCTCGAAGGCCACGGAGCCGCCGCCGGGCGCGTCGGTGACCGTCCACGCCGAGGTGAGCGCGGCGCCCGGGTCGCCGTCGTCCTGGGCGAGGCCGATGACGCGGGCCGAGCCGGCCTGGCTGTAGGACGAGTCGAGCCAGGCGTCGGCCAGCGGCGGGTTGTTCACGGCCGAGGGGGCCGCGACGCCGGTGCCGAACGCCTGCACCTCCTTCACGCCGGTCCTCGCCCCCGGGGCGTGCTGCACGGTGATGCGCAGCTTCCTGGCCTTGACGCTCGGGAACCGGACCTGGTTGAGGTTGCCGCGCGGGTACGCCGGGGCCCGGTACTCGCTCGGCACCAGTCTCCAGCCGCTGCCGTCGTCGTAGGAGACGGTGAACTGGGCCGGCGGGGCGTAGCCCGGGGCGGTCGCGGTCGTGCTGGTGTTGTAGAAGTACACCCGTACGTCGTCGATCGAGCGCTCGCCCTGCAGGTCGATGTCGATCGAGTCGGAGGCGTTGGGCGATCCGGCGGTACCCCAGAACGGCTCGTTGATCGTCGTGCCGTTGACGGCGCCGGCCGGGTCGCGCCCCGGGGCCGAGAAGGTCGCGGTGGCCGGGCGGCCCTGGGCGAAGTTCTCCGAGCCGGTGCTGGCCGGGCTGATGTCCGCGCCCGCCTTGGCCATGACGTCGACGATGCGCGCGTCGGGGCCGTAGGTGACGTCCTGCGGCGCCTTCACCGTGATCGCGGTGTGGCTCAGCACCTGCACGCCGGCCGCGGCCTCGACCGTGCCGGTGGCCGGGTCGTAGACGAGCTTGCCGAGCTTGTCGGCGGTGAACGCGAGCTGCCCGTCGAGGTACACGGAGTAGCCCTCGGGCACGTCGTTGCCGTAGTACCGCCGGCCGCCGGGCGCGTCCCACACGATGGTGAGGTCGCGGTCGCGGTAGCGGATGTTGTTGGCGGTGAAGTGGTCCCAGCCGATGTCGATCGGGTCGAGCTCCACCTTCGCGTCGGAGCGCGGGCGCAGGCCCATCGCGTCCTCGATGACGGTGAAGTTGGTGGCGCCCAGGATCGTGTGGTGGATCCAGGAGCGGTACCCGATGTTCTGCGGGTCGGCGGAGCCGTCGGCCCAGAACTCGTTCTGGTCCGGGTAGCGGTTGTCGCCGTTGTTCTGGTACTGCGCCCAGGCGTTCCAGTACAGCAGCTTCTTGTACCACTCGGCGTCGATGTAGCTCGTCGGGTAGTCGCGCAGCACCGAGGCGAGCATCCGGAACGTCACGGTGGAGTTGATGACCGAGAAGTTGTTGCTGCCGGGCTCCCCCGCCGCCGCGGCCGCGGCCTTGTCGGCCTGGTTCGCGGTGGTGAACGGGAAGATGGGGTACTGCGCACTGTCCCCGAAGAGCCGCAGCGCCTCGGTGTAGGGCTGGGTGTAGTCGGGGTCGCCCGGCTTCGGCATCAGCCCGACCGAGAACGGGTAGTAGTTGTTGATCTCCTTCCACGGCACGAGCTGGTTGCCGGCGACCAGGCGATGCTTGAGCAGGTTGCCGCTGAGCCCCATCTCGTCGGGGGTGCTGCGGGCGGGCTCCCACAGGTACTGCAGCACGGCCGCCTTGATGCGCGCGGCGAACGCCTCCATCTCGTCGGCCTTGGCGGTCTCGCCGGCGGTGCGGTAGGCGGCCGCGGAGGCCTTGGCGTTGGAGTACAGGTAGGCGTTCTCGGTGCGGTCCATGTAGCCGGGCTTCCAGTGGAACGACACCGCGTCGGCGTCGTTGCCGGTCATGGCGCCCCAGTTGTACTCGATGAGGCCGTTGCCGTCGAAGTCGTACGCCTGCTGCAGGCCCTTGACGTCGTACTCGGCGTACTCGGCGAGGTTCTGCGCGATCGCCTTCGGCCCGCCGTGCAGCTCGTAGGAGCGCCAGGCCGCCTCGGAGATGTACTCCGTGTAGGAGTTCGACCAGTTGGCCGGGTCGCCGGGGTTGTCGACGAACTTCGAGCTCTTGGACACCTCGCCGGCCGAGACCCACGGGCCGTAGGAGTAGGCCGGGTCGCGGAAGTACTTGAGGTCGTCGACGAACATGCCGGCGCTCAGCACGATCGCGTTGTTGTACCCGAGCACGCCCTCCATCGACGTCGGGAACTGGTAGTCGTTGCCCGGCAGGTCGGCGTCGAGGAAGTTGTACCGCATGAGCCACCAGCGGTAGAACAGCGTCTTGTCGATGTTGTTCTCGGGCGTGTCCAGGTAGGGCACGTTGTCGGCCCACCACCGGTTGTAGTCCGTGACGTGCTCGGTGTAGGCCGCGGCCGGGCTCAGGCCCTTGACGTGCGCGTACCCGGTGCCGGATGCCGGCTGCTCCCTGGTGATGAAGCCCAGCTGCAGCTTGGTGGTCGCGGGGCTCGCGGCCGGCACCGCGATCGTCTGCCGGAGCGTGCCGTCCACCGGCGCGAACCCGTCGCCGGAGAAGCGCGGGAAGATCGTGGTGAGCTGGTTGAACGCGCGCACCGCGCCGGTCAGCTCGCTCACGTCCTGCGTCTTCGCGAAAGCGGAGCTCGCGGTGAGCGTCACGTTCTTGGCGGTGCCGTTGGTGCTGGACAGTTCCAGGTTCGTCACGGCGGCGTTGGCGTCGGTGATGAACTTCGTCTCGGTGATGCGCAGCCCGCTGCCGGTGTTGGCGAACACCGTGCGGAAGTAGCTCGGCGTCTGCTTGCGCTGGTTCACGTCCTCGGTGAGCGCGACGTCGGCGCCGTCGATCGAGGCGGTGACGGTGTACGCGCCCTGGCCGCCCGCGATGGACTCGATGTAGGCGACCTCGCCGCCGAAGCCGAGCACGTTCGGGGCGTGCGTCTTCATGAACACGGCGCGGCCGCGGCTGAACAGGTACTGGTTGGCGTCGCCGTTCGAGCCGCCCGGCTGGTTGCCGGCGCGCGCGAGCATGCGGTCGATCCAGAAGTCGTTGTCGGGGCTCGAGCCCGCCCCGGCCGCCACGTCGGCGTCGAAGATCGCCTGGAGCTGGTTGCGGGGGTGGTACCCGGTCCGCTCGTCCGGCACCGGGTTGGCGCTGCCGGTGAAGGTCGGGTACGGGGTGGCGGAGTTGGGTGCGGCGTGCGCCGGCACGGGGCTGAGGACGGTCACCAGCAGGCCGGCGATCGCGGCGGCGGCCGCGGCGCGGGTTCTCACGAACTGGCCCCTTTCTGCGAGAATTCGTTGGCTTGCAGGTCGGCCCGCGCGACCTTGTCCCCGTTGCGGGCGAGCACCTGCACCTGGGCCTCGTCGGAGAGCACCCAGGCGATGAAGTTCCAGGCCCGGTCGGCCTGCTTGGAGTCGCGGGAGATGCCGATGTCGTCGGCGCCCCGGTCGTTGAGGACGAACGGCAGCGCGTGCTTGGCGCCGGCCTGCACCGAGGGCTGGTCGAGCTGCGCGGCGAAGGGCAGGCGGGCGATGTCGGTGGTGAGGTCCCGGTAGAGCCCGCGGCCGGTCCAGCCCGGCACGTCGGCGACGGCCCCGGCGAACAGGTCGGGCAGCGCCCCCGTTCCGGCGGCGGCGTCGACGCGGGCGGGGAGGTCGGGCGCGAGCGTCAGCTCGACGTGGTTGGTGTGGGTCGCGTTGTACGCGTCGACGAGGAGGGTCGCTTGAACCTCGAGCGGCGCGCGGACCCACAGCGCGAGCCGGCCACCGGAGTCGGCGCCGTCGACGGCCGGCGACGGCGGGGGCGGCGCGGGCTTGGGCGGCGACCCGGAGCATCCCGCGAGGACCACGACCGCGACGAACGCGGCAAGCACGCGACGAAACATGACCACCAATCCACGAAAACCTTTTCGGGCATGGTGGCAACCCGTTACGGCCGTGTCAACGGTCCATTTAAGCCGTTCGAACGGTTGTTACAACTGTGACAGCCATCGCTACGTTCCGACCCGCGCCGAAAACTTTTCGAAACGCCGCGCTGACGTGCCCGGAAACGCTCCCACCGGCCCGGAGCACGCGCACAGAGAGACGGCACGCCGTTCCATGACCGCTTCGGGGCAGATTCCCGATACGCCCGCTTCGTCGTAAGTGCCACTCCCGGCGAGGCGCCGCCACCGGTGCGTCACGCCCCGTCACGACCCGCGCAATGGTCCGATTGAGCAGTCCTCACGGAGAATCGGTAACGAGGGGTGAGCCGGCGTGCAGTGGTCCGAGGAAGTCGCGGCGGGGGCGTGGATCGTCCAGGGGCTGCATCCGTTCGGCCGCGATGTCGGCAGCGTGGTGCCCGACGTGTTCCCGGCGTACGCGCGCGTGCGGCACCCCGGCGCCGGGACGCTCGACCGGCCGCGGCTGGACGCGCTCCTGGAGGTGCTCGCGCGGCACACCACCGGGGCGGAGGCCTGCTGGTTCGCGGTCTGGGACGGCTACGCCGGGCTGCAGGGGCCGCCCGCCACGGCCGCGCTGACCCGCGGCGGAGGCGATGCCGCGCCGCGGGCGGGGGCGACCGCACCGGCGGCGCGGCTGCGGGCCCCGGAGCGCTCGTACGCCCTGCACCGCGGGACGCTCGGCGCTGCGCGGGCGCTGTGGGACTTCTCGTGGGCGCAGAGCCCCAACCTGTGGTGGCCCGCCGGCCGCTCCTGGTGTGTCGCCTCCGAGGTCGACCTCACGTCGACCTACGTGGGCGGCTCGGCCGCGCTCGTGGACGACCTCGTGGGCGATCGCCGGCTGGGCGCACAGGCGGCCCGCCCGCACGACCCGATCGGCGCCGGCGCGCCGGCCTGAGCGACGGCGGCCCGAGCGACGGCGGCCTGGACGGCGGCGGCCCGAGCGACGGCGGCCTGGACGGCGGCGGCCTGGACGGCGGCGGCCTATTTGGCAGCGGTCAGTGCCGCGGCCTCCGTGAAGGCCGGGGACTCCTCGGGGCGGCCGAACAGGTAACCCTGGCCGTAGCGGTAGCCCATGCGGTACAGGGCGTCGGCCTGGCCGGCCGTCTCCACGCCCTCCGCGATCGCGGTCAGGCCCAGGTGCACCGACACGTCGACGAGCGCCGTCGCGATCACCGAGCGGCCGCCCCCGGCGAGGTCGTCGACGAAGGACTTGTCGACCTTGAGTACGTCGACGGGGCGGTGCGCAGCAGGCCCAGGGAGGAGTGGCCGGTGCCGAAGTCGTCCAGGGCGATGCGCACCCCGAGGGCCTTGATGGCCCGCAGCGCGTCCAGGGCCGTCGAGCTGTCGAAGACCGCGGTCTCGGTGACCTCGACGGTGAGGCAGGCGGCGGGGAGGGCGGCTTCCCGCAGTACCGACGCCACGAAGGCGGGGAAGTCCGGCTCCGACAGCTGCCGGGCCGAGACGTTCACCGACACGTAGCCGGGGGCCGCCGCGCCCAGGTCGCGCCGCCAGGTGTGCAGGCGCTCGGCCGCGGCGCGCAGGATCCACGCGCCCAGCTCGACGATGAGGCCGTTGTGCTCGGCGACGGGCACGAACGCGACCGGGCCGACCAGGCCGCGCTGCGGGTGCCGCCAGCGCACCAGGGCCTCCACCGCGACCGTGCGCCGCTCGGGCAGGGCCACGATCGGCTGGTACACCAGGAAGAACTGTCCCTCGTCGAGGGCGGTGCGCAGCTCGGCGCCCAGCTGGGCGTGCTCGGTGGCGCGCTCGTCCAGCGCCGGCTCGTAGCGCAGGTGGCGGCCGCCGGTGACCTTGGCCGCGTACATGGCGACGTTGGCGCGGCGCAGGGGCTCGAACGGGTCGGTGGTGCCGGCGTCGTCGGCCACGCCGATGCTCGCGCGCATGAGCAGCCGGTGCGGGCCGACGGCCAGCGGCTGCTCCATGGAGGCGACGATCCCGGCCACGATCCGGTCCGCGACCGCGGCCGAGGTCCGCGGCAGGTGCACGGCGAACTCGTCCCCGCCGAGGCGGGCCACGGTGTCGCCGGGGCGCACGAGGCCGGTGAGGCGCTCGGCCACGGCCCCGAGGAGCCGGTCGCCGACGTTGTGGCCGAGGCGGTCGTTGACGCCCTTGAAGTCATCGAGGTCGATGAGGGCCATGTGGGCGCGCCGGTCCGGGCCGAGCTCGGCGCGGATGCGGGCCTCCAGGGCCCGGCGGTTGGCCAGGCCGGTGAGCTCGTCGCGCATGGCGAGCGTGCGCACCTGGTGCACGAGCCCGGCCATGCGCAGCACCGAGAGCAGGAACAGGGCGGCGGCGCAGATGCCGACCGCGAGCCACTCGATGTGGCGCGGGTCGCGGAAGCCCTGGATCACGAGCACGGCCGGGGCCAGCAGCGACGAGCCGGCCATGACGCCAGGCGGGCCCGGCCGCGGGGCACGGCCTCGTTGCGGGGCGCCGCGTCCGAGCCGCGGACCGAGGGGGTGCAGAGCGGCCGCGGCCCAGCAGACGTAGGACAGCATCCAGCCGGCGTCGAAGGCGCTGCTCTCGTACGCGGTGTAGGAGATCACGACCGAGTACGCGATGTCGGAGGCGAGCAGCAGCCCGAGCCCGGCCACGACCAGCCGCGTGCTGACGTCCCGCTCCGCCCCGGCGACCACGAGCCGGGCCACGAGCGCGAGCAGCAGCACGTCCGCGGTACCCGCCGACCGTCAAGGCCCCGGCGAGCAGCCACCATAGCCACCGCTTCTCCCGCACCTGGGCACTATCGGCAGGTTGCGCGCGCGGCTGAGTGTGATCGGTACCATCGGCCCATGGCGCTGCTGTACCGTGCGGATCTCACCCCCGGCAAACTCGACCTCCTCGCCGCCTGGCTACCGGGCCGCCCCTGGTACGCCGGGCCGGAGCGGCCGGACCTGCAGAAGGTGTCCGCGTTCCGCTTCGACGACCCGGCCGGCGCGGTCGGCGTGGAGACGATCCTGGTCCGGGCCGAGGCCGGCGGGCCGGTGTTCCAGACCCCGCTGACCTACCGCGACGCGCCGCTCGAGGGCGCCGACGCGTACCTGCTCGGCACCTCGGAGCACTCGGTGCTGGGCAAGCGCTGGATCTACGACGCGGCCGCCGACCCGGTCTACGCGGCCTGCCTGGCCACGGCCGTCCTCACCGGCGGCACCGAGGCCCCGGAGGAGCTGTCCGACGACGGCGTGGTGCGCTCGCGCACGCCCTCGATGTCGGTGCGCGGGACGGGTTCGCCCTCCGCGGCGGTACCGCCGGTGACGGCGATCGACGCCATCAGCGACGCGAATCCGACCGTGGTGTCCGCTTCGTCGGTTTCGCTGACGATCTTCCGCGTCCTCGACGGCACCACGGCGGCCGACACCCCGGCGCTGATGTGGGAGTCGCAGCCGCTCGCGTTGGTTCGAGTCATTTAAAAAGTCCCGAAACCCGGTACATTCCGTGCATGACCGTCGATCGGGCGGTGGCCCCCGCCGCCCTCGGTCGGGCCGTGCTGCTCGGCCGGGGCGCCGCCACGCTCACCGCGGCCGGGACCGGGCTGCGGCTCGCCCCGGACCCGCGCCCGCTGCTGCTGTCCGTGGCCGTGCTGCTGCTGGCCCATGCGGCCGGGCTGGCCGTGCTCGCGCGCAACCCTTACGTCGTGCGCCACCCCGTGCCGCTGCTCGCCGCCGACACCCTGCTCACCCTGGCGCTGCTCGCGGCCGATCCGGGCATCGCGTACTTCTGCGCCGCCGCCGGCGCCGCCGCGCTGGCCGGGGTCGTCATCGGGATGCACGCCCTCTGGCTGGCCGCCGCGCACGCCGCGCTCGGGTACGCCGTCGCCGCCCGCGTCCTCGCCGCCAGCCCGGCCCACGCCGAGTTCGTGCTCGCCTTCCCGATCGCGTGCATCCTGGCCGCCACGGGCGCCGCGGTGGCCACGGCCGCACTGCGCCGCCACGTCGAGCTCTCGGTCCGGGTCGTCGCCTCGGCCCAGCGCGCCGCGGCCGCCGACGAGCGCGCCCGGCTCGCCCGCGAGCTGCACGACTCGGTGGCCAAGACGCTGCGCGGCGTCTCGTTCGCGGCCCTGGCCCTGCCGCAGAGCCTGCGCCGCCACCCCGGCCTCGCCGAGCGCCTCGCCGACACCGTCTCCACCGGCGCCGCGGCCGCCGCCCGCGAGGCCCGCGACCTGCTCGACGGCCTGCGCTCCGACGAGCCGACCCGGGACTTCGCCGCGGTCGTGACCGACCTGTGCGCGGCCTGGCAGCGCGCGACCGGCGTCGAGGTGCGCCTCGACCTCGCCCCGGGCGACCCGCCGCTGCCGGTGCGCTACGAGCTGTGCCGCATCCTGCAGGAGGCGCTGCGCAACACCGCCACCCACGCCGCCGCCACCACCGTCACCGTGCGCCTGGCCGCGGTCGCCGGCCGCCTGGTGCTCACCGTCGCCGACAACGGCCGGGGCTTCCCGGTGCCGCCCAGCCTCGTGGCGCTGCGCACCGAGCACCGCTACGGCCTCCTGGGCATGTCCGAGCGCGCGAGGCTCTCCGGCGGCGCCCTGCGCGTCCGATCAACCCCCGGCGGCGGTACCTCGGTCGAAGCCGCCATCCCCGCATGATCAGCGTCCTCGTCGTCGACGACAACCCGATCGTGCGCGCCGCCCTGCGCGGCTTCCTCGACGGCGCCCCGGACGTGACGGTCGTCGCCGAGGCCGCCGACGGCCTCGAGGCCCTCGCCGAGGCGCGCCGCACCGGCCCGGCCGTGACCCTGCTCGACCACCGCATGCCGGTCGCCGACGGGCTGTCCGTCCTCGCCGACCTGGCCCGGCTGAGCTCGGTCCTCGTGCTCACCAGCGACCCCGACCCGGGGCTCATCGCGCAGATGCTGCACGGGGGCGCCCGGGGGTACCTCATCCACGGCGCCTTCACCCCGGGCGAGCTGCACCGCGCGGTCGTCGCCGTGGCCTCCGGGTACGGCTGGCTCTCCCCCGCCGCGGCCGCGGTCGCGACGGCCACCATGCGGGCCCGCCCGGCCGGCCGCCCCCGCCCGCGCCACGGCCTGACCCGCCGCGAGCAGGACGTGCTCGACCTGCTGGCGGAGGGCCTGTCGAACGCGGCGATCGCGCACCGGCTGCTGCTGACCGAGAAGACGGTGAAGAACCACCTCCACCGCGCCTACGCCAAGCTCCGCGTGACGAACCGCACCGAGGCCCTGCTGCGCTGGACCGGCCGCACATGACGCCCGGCCGCCGCTGGGGGTGGGTCGCGCTCGCGGTGGGCGTGGCGGCGGTCGTCGCGATCGTCCCCCCGCTGCTGCTGCCGTCCGAGTCTTCCCCGGGCGCCACGGCGTCGGCTTCCCCTTCCGCTTCCGCCTCGACTTCTGCTTCTGCTTCTGCTTCTGCTTCGGCGCGGCCGTCCCCCAAGACTCCGACGGCGTTCGCGCCGATCCTGGTGCACGCCGCGGACCGCGCGAACCTCCGCAAGGGCGCCCGCGTCATCGACTGCCCCACGTGCGACGGCGGGAGCCGCGTCGGGTACATCGGCGGCCCCAACACCCTCGCCATCCGCATCCCCGATGTCCCCGCCGCCGGCGAGCGGACCCTGGTCATCGTGTACGAGACCGAGGTTCTCCGCACCCTGAAGGTGGCCGTGGCCGACGGGCCCGTGCACACCCTGACGCTCGCCGGCGCCGGCGACTACCTCATTCCCGCCCGCACCTCCCTCACCGTGTTCCTGCCGGCCGGCAGCACCTGGATCCGCTGCTTCAACGACGCCGGCGACGCCCCCGACATCAACCGCATCGAGCTGCGCTGACGCCGGGGGCCGGTGCCGCCGGTCAGAACGTGCCGGCCGTGTTGCACTTCGCCTTCTGGACGATGCAGTTCTTCACCCGGTGCCCCTGCGCGGCGTTGTCCCAGGCGAGGAACGCGTCGCCGTGGAACGAGGACGCCATCCCGGACGCGAGCGTGAACCCGTCGGCGGTACCGCTGGTCGGGTAGGCCAGCACGAACGACAGCGACGGGATCGCGACCGGGTACGCCCCGCCGCAGGTGCCGGTGTACGCGTACGACACGTGCGACTTGTGGTCGGGGCTGTCCAGGTGCACGCCGTCCCAGCAGTCCGGGAAGACGAGCTGGAACATGAGCGTGGCGCCCGGCGCGCAGAGCGGCCAGTTGCCGTCGGCGCTGCGCCCGGTCTCCCCGCCCGGACCGGCGCAGTAGAACTGGTTGACCGAGCCGGCCGGCGTCGCCTGCTGCAGCTTCGCGTCGCCGGCGATCATCCGGAAGCCCTGCGGGAACGGTACCGTCGCCGCCGGGCTGGTCAGCCGCGAGCCGTAGTACACGACGACGCCCTTGGGCTCGACCGCGACGCCGTGCTCGTAGAGCGTCGGCACCCAGTACGCCGACAGGTCCGGCGCCGGCGCGCAGCTCGTGCCCGCGTTGGCCAGCAGCGTGTCGCCGGTCGAGAACGCGTTGGTGCTGTGGTTGCCCAGGAAGCTGTGCATGTGCGACGCGCCCGGCAGCCCCGGGAAGACGATCGGGTCGTCCTTGAACGAGTGGCTGTACGTGCACGACGCGTTGAACTCCGACACCCGCACCGCGTTGGCCGGCGCCGGGTCGATGGCCATCGCGTTGAACTCGGCCAGCTGCGCGTTCCACCGGGCCGGGTCGACGCCGACCCACCCGGCGCCCGAGGTCCCGGTCGCGCTGGGCGTGCTCGCCGCCCCGCCCGTGAACGAGAACCAGTTGATGTTGACGAAGTCGCGGCCGCCGGTGCTGTTGCGCAGGACCGCGAACACGGTCTGCGCCCCGGCCGGGTGGCTCGCGGCGGTGGCGGTGAGCGTGGTCCAGGCCTGCCAGCCGCCGGTCGGGGCGACGGTGATCTGGGCGAGCACCGGCCCGGTGAGCGAGCCGGTGCGCAGCTCGATGCTGCCCGTCCCGCCGGTGCCGGCGGACGCGACGCGGGCGCCGATGCTCAGCGCGCCGGCCGCGCCGAGGTCGACGCCGTCGTAGCGCAGCCAGTCACCGTCGGCGAGGTAGCCGACGGCCTGCCCGCCGCCGGTGTCGACGGTGTTCTCCACCTGCGCGCCGGACTGCGCGCTGAACGCCTCCGCCTGCACGGTGACCGGGGTGGCGGCGTCGGCGGTCGTCACCATGGCGGCGGTGACGACCAGAAGGGCGGTGGCCGCGGCCCCGGCGGCGGCGATGAGGCCCCTGACGTTTGGCACGAGGATCTCCTAACTGCTTGCGACGTGCGCGAACGATGGCGAGGGCGCGCCCACCGTACGGCCGGGGTCCAGGGACCAAAGACCCAGTCGCGGGGCCCAATTTCCGGGCTATGCCTCGACAACGAAGTCCGCCATCATCGCCATGTCCTCGTGCTCCAGGTTGTGGCAGTGCAGCATGAAGGTGCCGGTGTAGTCGGTGAACCGCACCGCGACCGCGACCGCCTCCGAGGCCCGCAGGTCGACGGTGTCCTTCCACCCGTGGTCGTACGCCCCGAGCCCGTTCTCGTTGCGCGAGACCACCTGGAAGTGGTTGAGGTGCAGGTGGATCGGGTGGTGGAAGTCGGTCACGAACCGCCAGTGCTCCACCTCGCCCAGCCGCGGCCGGGCCAGCGCGCGGCCGGGCCGGTACTCGAGATCGTTGATCCGCCAGGTGCCGTCGGGGCCCTGGTTGAACCGGAACGTGCGGACGCGGGCGGGCGGCGGCAGCGGCTCCACGGTGCGGCTGAGCTCCTGCGGTACCGCCGAATCGTCATCGCGCCCCGCCCCCGTCACGTCGAACCGCATGACATCGCCGCCGTCGCGGTCGACGAGCCGCACCTGGGCGCCGGGCTTGTAGCGGCCGAAGTCGACGACCACGTCGAACCGCTCGGCGGGCGCGATCGCCAGCGAGTCGTGCCCGATCGGCCGCTGCAGCAGCCCGCCGTCGCTGCCGATCTGCAGGAACGCGTTGCCGCCGGGCGGCGGCGGGTCGAGCTCCAGCTGGTACCGCCGCGCGTTCGACGCGTTGAGCAGCCGCAGCCGGTAGCGGGCCGGGTCGACCTCGTGCACCGGCCAGGGGAGGCCGTTGACGAGCACGACGTCGCCGAGGACGCCGTTCATGTACGCCGAGTCGCCGGTCGGGTACCGGAACGAGCCGTCGGCCTCGAACGCCCGGTCGGTGATCATCAGCGGCAGCTCCCGCTCGCCCCGGGGCAGCGGCAGCGCGTCCTCCTCGTCGTCGCGCACGAGGTGGAAGCCGGCGAGGCCGCGGTAGACCGCCGGCCCGGTGAAGCCCATGCGGTGGTCGTGGTACCACAGCGTCGCGGCGCGCTGGTTCATCGGATACCGGTAGGTCCGCCGGCCCACGGTCATGTCGCCGGCCATCGCGGCCATGTCGTGGTGCGTCGTTCCCGGGCTTTCGCCCTCGGGCATGATCTCGTCGATCGGGTAGCCGTCGCTGCCGGCCGGCGTGTGGCCGCCGTGCAGGTGCACGACCACGGACTCGGGCAGCTGGTTGCGGTGCGTCAGGCTCGCGGCCCGGCCCGAGCGCGTGACGACCGTCGGTCCGGGGAAGCTCCCGTTGTACGTCCACGCGCGCGTCGTCAGCCCCGGCAGGATGTGCAGATCGGCCTCCCGCTGGATGATCTCCTCGCCGGTGAGCACGGGCGGGACGACCAGCCGCGCCGCGAACGGCTCCGGCAGCGGCGCGCGGCTGCGCAGCAGCTTCCCGGGCCGCTTCGGGGTGAGCAGCGACCAGCCGATCCCGGCGGCGCCGAGCGCGGCGGCCCCGGCCCCGAGCAGCGCGCGCCGTTTCACGCGGCCACCGCCTGGGTCTCGGCCGCCTGGGTCCCGGCCTTGCGTTTCGCCGCCGGCAGCGGCGTCCTCCACGCCCAGACGGCCCCGTGGGCCGCGCCGACCGCCATGAGCACGCCGATCGGGACGTGGAGCTCGAGGATGCGGAACACGCCGAGGACGCCCTGCGCCGCGAGCACGACCGGCAGGATGACGCCCTCGCGGGCGAGCGACGGCGGCCGTTCCCGGCGCCCGGGCAGGAAGACCAGGACGGCCTGCAGCAGGGCCAGGACGACCATCGAGAAGCCGGCGATCATGTGCCAGCGCAGCACCGCGTAGTGCCCGCTGAGGAAGCTTCCGGCCAACAGCACCTGAGCCGCGGCGAGGACTGCGAGCGCGGCGCTGGTGCCCCGCAGCGCCATGTGGACCGTTCGTGCGTTCATGGCCGCCGATCCTGCTCCGCCGCGGAGATCAGGTCGTCAGACCAGGGTCTAGATCTTGTACCACGCTGGAATGACGACCCGGATACCACTGTGGGCCGACGCGCCGCCGCCGCCGACCGCCTAACCTCGAGTCCATGAAACTGGCCTTGCGCTCCGACTCCGGGCAAGCGTGGCGCGACCCCGCGCTGGCGGCCGGGGCCGCGGTGGTCGCGGTCGGCGGGGCGCTGACGGCCCCGGCCGGGCGCACCGACCTCGACGCCCCGGGCGTGGCGCTGCTCGTCGTGGCCGGCCTGGCGCTCGTGGTGCGGCGGCGCTATCCGCGGCCGGTGCTCGCGCTCGCGGCGGGGAGCCTGCTGGCCTACCTGGTGCTCGGCTACCCGGGCGTGGGGCCCGCGGTGCCGGTGCTCATCGCGCTGTATACGACCGTGCACCGCGGGCACGGCCGGACCGCCCGGGCCGTCATCGCCGCGATCCTGGTCGTCGGGATCGTGGGCGACGCCATCAGCTCCGGGGCCCGGCCGGCGGACGTGTTCCAGCGCTGGTTCCTCATCATCGGCTGGATGGTCGCCTCGAGCGTGATGGCGGAGGTGACCCGGCAGCACCGGGCCTATCTCGAGCAGGTCGAGCGCCGCGCCGAGGAGGCCGAGCGCACACGCGAGGAGACGGCCCGCCGCCGCGCGGTCGAGGAGCGCCTGCGCATCGCCCGCGAGCTGCACGACTCGCTGACGCACAGCATCTCCATCATCAAGATCCAGGCGGGGGTCGCGGTACATCTCGCGCGCAAGCACGACGAGCCGGTCTCCGACGCGCTGCTGGCGATCCAGCACGCGAGCACCGACGCGATGCGCGAGCTACGCAGCACGCTCGAGGTCCTGCGCACCGGCCCCGACCCGCTCACGGCCGCCTCCGACGACGCCAACGGGCTGCAGCACCTCGACCGGCTCGCCGAGGGCGCACGGCAGGCGGGCCTGCCGGTGACCGTGCGGATCGCGGGCCCGCGGCTCGACCTGCCGCCGCCGGTGGACGGCACCGCCTACCGCATCGTGCAGGAGGCCCTGACCAACGCGGCCCGGCACGCGGGGCCGGCGGAGGCGACGGTGTGCATCGAGTACGCCGCGGACGCCCTCACCATCCGCGTCGAGGACAACGGCCCCAAGGCGGCGGCCCCGGTCCCGGGCGTCGGCCTGACGGGGATGCGGGAGCGCGTGACGGCCCTGGGCGGCACCCTGTGTGCGGGCCCCCGTCCGGCGGGCGGCTTCACGGTCGAGGCCCGCCTGCCCCTCGCCGCTCCGGCCGTTACGGCGGTGCTCGCGTGATCCGGGTGCTGCTCGTCGACGATCAGGCGCTCATCCGGGCCGGGTTCCGGGCGCTGCTCGCGGCCGAGGACGACATCGAGGTCGTGGCCGAGGCGGTCGACGGGGAGCAGGCGGTCGAGCTCGCCGGCGAACACCGGCCCGACGTGGCGCTCGTCGACATCCAGATGCCCGGCGTCGACGGGATCGAGGCGACGCGGCGGATCGCGGGCGACCCGGCGCTCGCGGACGTGCACGTGGTGATTCTGACCAACTACGGGCTGGACGAGTACGTGTACGCGGCGCTGCGGGCCGGGGCCGCGGGGTTCATGGTGAAGGACACCGAGCCGGCCGACCTGCTCTACGGGGTGCGGGTCGCGGCCCGGGGCGACGCGCTGCTGTCGCCGGCGATCACGCGGCGGCTCATCGGCGAGTACGTGGCGCGCCCGCCGCGGGGTCCGCTGCACGGGGCGGTGAACGCCCTCA
Source organism: Dactylosporangium sp. McL0621 (assembly GCF_049995355.1). Taxonomy (NCBI): domain Bacteria; kingdom Bacillati; phylum Actinomycetota; class Actinomycetes; order Micromonosporales; family Micromonosporaceae; genus Dactylosporangium; species Dactylosporangium sp. McL0621. The sequence goes on along the minus strand of NZ_CP188259.1, from coordinate 3,427,606 downwards.
CGAACCGCGAGCGCGAGGTGGTCGCCCTGGCGGCGCGGGGGCTGTCCAACGACGAGATCGCCGGGCGGATGGTGATCAGCCTGGCCACGGCGAAGACGCACATCAGCCGCGCGATGACGAAGATGCACGCCCGCGACCGCGCGCAGCTGGTCGTGTTCGCCTACGAGTCGGGCCTCGTCACCGCCTGACCGCGACCGCGGCCGCGCCCGGCCGGGCGGTAGGACACCGCCGCGGCCGGGCCGGAACCACCGGGGCGTCGTCAGGGCGTCAGGGCGTCAGGGCGGTGGAGCGCACGGAGGCGTGCGCCGGCGGGGCATCGGTTCGGCTTCCCCCAAGGTGTGGTGCTCCGATCGGGAGCGGTCACGCCGAAGTGCCAGGGGTCGATGAAGAATCCGTACCGGTCGTTGCGGCCGACTCGCCGGCCGGCATCAGGCCGATTCCGGGAGCCTCGTGCGCCGGAACCGGGGTCACCGTGGATCATGTCCTCATGTCGCTTGTCGGTCGTGGGGCGGAGCTGCGCTCGCTCGGCCGCCTGCTCGGACGCGCGCGCGACGGCGGGGGCGCGGCCGTGGTGCGCGGTGAGGCCGGCATCGGGAAGTCGGCGCTGCTCGCCGCGGCGGTGCGCGCGGCCGGCGAGCAGAACCTGCGCGTGCTCGCGACGACCGGGCTGCAGAGCGAGGCGCAGATCGCGTTCGCGGGGCTGTACCAGCTGCTGCGCCCCGTCCTCGAACAGGTCGAGCGCCTCCCCCGGCCGCAGCGCGACGCGGTGCTCGCGGCGTTCGGGCGCGGCGACGCGGCCGTCCCCGACCTGTTCCTGGTCGCGCTGGCCACGCTCGGCCTGCTCGGCGAGGCCGCGGCCGCCATGGGGGCGCCGGTCCTGGTCGTCGTCGAGGACGCGCAGTGGCTCGACCGGGCCAGCGCCGACGTGCTGGTGTTCGTCGCGCGGCGGCTGGAGTACGAGCCGGTCGTGCTGGTGGCGGCGCTGCGCGACGGGTTCGACGGGCCGTTCGCGGACAGCGGGCTGCCCGAGATCCTGTTGCCCCGGCTCGAACCCGCCGCCGCGGAGCAGGTGCTCGACGCGCGGGCGCCCGGACTGCCCGGCGCGGTACGGCAGCGGGTCCTGCACGAGGCCGCCGGCAACCCGCTCGCGCTCGTCGAGCTGCCCGCCGTGCTCGACGCCGGGGACGCCGGGGCGCCGACGGCGGTGCTGCCGCTCACCGCGCGGCTGGAGCGGGCGTTCGCGGCCCGGGTGTCGGGCCTGCCCCCGGCCACGCGGGCGGTGCTGCTCACGGCCGCGCTCAACGACGGCGAGGCGCTGCCGGAGGCGCTGGCCGCGGCGAGCCTGGCCACGGGGGGCCCGTGCACCGCCGACGACCTGACGCCGGCGATCGCGGCGCGGCTGGTCGAGGTCGACGCCGACGGCGCGCGGCTGCGGTTCGTCCACCCGCTCATCCGCTCGGCGATCCACCAGGGGGCGGGGCTCGGGCCGCGGCACCGCACGCACGCCGCGCTCGCCCGGGTCATCCCCGACGACGACCGCCGGGTCTGGCACCGGGCCGCGTCCACCGCGGGCCCGGACGACGAGATCGCGGCGGAGCTGGACGCGGCGGCGGTGCGGGCCCAGCGCCGGGGCGGTGTCGCGGCCGGGGTCGCCGCCCTCGAGCGCGCGGCCGCGCTGAGCCGCGACCCGGGCGTGCGCGGCGAGCGGCTGCTGCGCGCGGCGGAGCAGGCGTTCGAGCTGGGGCGGCGCGACGCGGTCGTGCGGCTGCTGGGCGCGGCCGACCGGCTGGAGCTCTCGGAGCGGCAGCGCTGGCGGACGGCGTGGATCCGCGACAGTTTCGACGACGGCGTGCTCGGCCGGGCGCAGGCGGCGTGGTCGCTGGCCCAGGTGGCCGAGCGGGCGGCGGCCGAGGACCCGGATCTGGCGCTGAACCTGCTGTACGGGGCGGCGTTGCGGTGCTGGTGGACCGAGCCGGGGGCCGAGGCCCGGGCGAGCGTGATCCGGGCGGCCGGGAAGACGGCGGTGGCCGAGGACGACCCGCGGCGGCTGGTCGTCCTCGCGTACACCGCCCCGGTCGACTGCGGCGAGGTCGTGCTGGAGCGGCTGCGGCGCCCGGGCCTCGCCGGCGACGCCCGGGCCGCCCGGATGTCGGGCAACGCGGCCATGGCGGTCGGCGCGTTCGACCTCGCGGCCGGGTTCTACTCCGGCGCGCTGGCCGACCTGCGGGCGCAGGGGCGGCTGGGGCTGCTCGCCCGGGCCCTCGCGCTGCAGGCGTGGACGTCGGCCCAGCTCGTCGACCTCAACGTCGCCATGCCGGCCGCCGATGAGGCGTTCCGGCTGGCCCGGGACACGTCGCAGCCGATCATCGCCGCGACGGCCCGGGCCGCCCAGGCCATCGTGGCCGCGCTGCGCGGCGACGAGGACGCGGCCGGCCGGTTCGCGGCGGAGGCGGAGCGGGCGAGCCTGGCCGGCGGGGCCCGGGCGGTGCTGGCGGCCGTGCAGCACGCCCGGGGGCTGGCCGCGCTCGGCGCCGGGCGGCACGGGGACGCGCTCGCCGACCTGCGGCGCATCTACGATCCGGCCGATCTGGCGTACCACGGCGGGTACCGCTGCTTCGCCGTCGGCGACGTCGTGGAGGCGGCGGTGCGGGGCGGGCAACCGGAGGCCGTCGCCGGCCTGGTCGCGCAGATGTCGGCGGTCGCGGGGCGGACGCCGTCGCCGGCGCTGCACATCGGTCTGCGCCACGCGCGGGCGCTGCTGGGCGGCGACCACGCCAACCTGGAGGCCGACCTGAGCGCGTGGCCCTTCGCCCGGGCGCGGGCCCAGCTCGTCCGCGGCGAATGGCTGCGGCGGCAGCGGCGGGCGGCCGAGTCGCGGGCGCACCTGCGCGCGGCCCGCGACACGTTCGACGCGCTGGGCACCATCCCGTGGGGCGACCGGGCCCGGGCCGAGCTGCGCGCCGCGGGCGAGACCAGCCGCCGCCGCGCGCCCGACGCCCGCGACCGGCTCACGCCGCAGGAGCTGCAGATCGCGCAGCTGGCGGCCGAGGGGCTGACCAACCGCGAGATCGGCGAGCGGCTGTACCTGTCCCACCGCACCATCGGCTCCCACCTGCACCGGATCTTCCCGAAGCTGGGCGTCACCTCGCGCGCGCAGCTGCGTGACGAGGTCGTGTGACACAACCCCGAAGCCGGGCGTCACGTCGCGCGCCCAGCTGCGTGACGCAGTCGTGTGACACAACCCCGGAGCCGGGCGTCACCTCGCGCGCCCAGCTGCGTGATGCAGTCGTGTGACGCAAGCGGGGCCGGGCCGCGGCGCCGTAGGGTCGGTCCATGACTTCCAGCACGCCTGTCCTGTTCATCCACGGTCTGTGGCTGCACGCCACCTCCTGGGCCCCCTGGTCCGAGCTCTTCACGGCTGCCGGCTACGAGACCGCGGCGCCGGGCTGGCCCGGTGAGCCCGGGACCGTCGAGCTGGCCCGCGCCGACCCGGACGCCGTCGCCGGCCACGGCATCGACGACGTCGTCGACCACTACGCGAAGATCATCGACGGGCTGGGCGCGAAGCCGATCCTCGTCGGGCACTCGTTCGGCGGGATGATCGCCCAGAAGCTGCTCGGCCAGGACCGCGCCGCGGCCGCGGTGGCCATCGACGCCGCGCAGATCAAGGGCGTGCTGCCGCTGCCCCTGTCGTCGCTGCGGGCGACCTTCCCGGTGTTCAAGAACCCGGCCAACCGCAACCGGGCCGTGTCCCTCACCGCCGAGCAGTTCCGCTACGCCTTCGGCAACGCGGTAAGCGAGCAGGAGTCCGACGAGCTCTTCGAGCGGTGGGCGATCCCGGCGCCCGGCAAGCCGCTGTTCGAGGCGGCCGCGGCCAACTTCGACCCGCACTCGCCGGCCAAGGTCGACACGGCCAACGAGCTGCGCGGCCCGCTACTGCTGATCATGGGCGGGCGCGACCACACCGTGCCCGAGGCGGTCACCAAGGCGACGCTGAAGCAGTACCGGCACTCGGACGCGGTCACCGAAATCCACGAGTTCGCCGACCGGGCGCACTCGCTGACCATCGACCACGGCTGGCGCGAGGTCGCCGACGTCACCCTGGCCTGGCTCGCCCGGCACGGCCTGTAGACGTCATGGATCTGCATCTGACGGGCAAGGTCGCGGTCGTCACCGGGGCGAGCAAGGGCATCGGGCTCGCGATCGCCCGCGCCCTCACCGCCGAGGGCGCCACGGTCGTCGCCGGCGCGCGCAGCCTCACCACCGAACTGTCGGACCTGGCCGCCGGGGCCGCGGTCGAGCCGGTCGCGGTCGACCTCGGCACGCCCGACGGCCCGGGGCGGCTCGTCGCGGCGGCGGTCGCCGCGCACGGTGGCCTCGACATCCTGGTCAACAACGTGGGTGCGGTACGGCCGCGCCCGGGCGGCTTCGCCTCCGTCACCGACGACGACTGGCTCGCCACCCTGACCATCAACTTCCTGGCCGCCGTGCGCACCACCCGGGCCGCGCTGCCGCACCTGATCGAGCGCGGCGGCGGGGCGGTCGTGACCGTCAACTCGGTCAACGCGCGGCTGCCCGACCCGCTCGTGATCGACTACAGCGCGGCCAAGGCGGCCCTGGGCAACTTCTCCAAGGCGCTGTCCAAGGAGGTGGCGCCGCACGGCATCCGCGTGAACACGGTCAGCCCGGGCCCGGTGAGCACCGGGCTGTGGCTCGGCGCCGAGGGCGTCGCGGTGACCGTGGCCGCGGCGGCCGGGGCCACGCCCGAGGACGTGGCCCGCGGGGCCGCCGCCGGCTCGGCGACCGGGCGGTTCACCGAGCCGGGCGAGGTCGCCGACCTCGTCGTCCTCCTCGCCTCCGGGCGGGCCGGCAACGTCACCGGGGCCGACTTCGCCATCGACGGGGGCCTGATCCAGACCCTCTGACCCGCATCAGCCGGCCAGGTGACCCCAGTCCGGCTCGAGCTCGCGCCACGTGCCCTGGGCCGCCGCGGTGCCGTCCTTCAGGACGACGACGCGGTCGGCCTGGGTCAGGGCGGCCCGCTTCGACGTCGAGCCGATCACCGTCACGCCGTGCTCGCGCAGGGCCTGCCACAGCGCCAGCTCGGTCGTCACGTCCAGCGCCGAGGACACGTCGTCGGCGATGAGCAGCTCCGTGCGCGGGGCCAGGGCGCGGGCCAGGGCCAGGCGCTGCAGCTGCCCGCCGGACAGGCGGGTGCCCTTGTGCCCGATGAGCAGGCCGAGGCCCGCCCCGGCGGCGGTCAGGTCGTGCTCCAGCTGCGCGGTCGAAACGGCGCTTGTCGCGTCGACCTCGTGGCCCAGGGCGATGTTGTCGGCGACGGTACCGGAGAGCACGCGCGGCAGCTGCGCGACGTACCCGATCTGGTTGGGCCGCAGGAACATCTCCGGCTCGGTCACGGGCTCGCCGTTCCAGCGCAGCTTCCCCGTGTGGTGCACGATCCCGGCCAGGGCCCGCAGCAGCGACGACTTGCCGGAGCCGACCGGGCCGACGACGAGCACGAGCTCGCCGCGCTCGACGGACAGGTCGAGGTCGCGCACGGCCACGGTGCCGTCCTCGTGCACGGCCGCGAACCCGTCCAGCTCCAGCCGCCGCAGCGGATGGCGCGGGGCGGTCGGCGGCGCCGGGGCGGTGCCCGCGGACAGGTCCACGCCCGGGACGGCCGCCGCGTACTCCCCGTTGCCCACCATCTCGACGGTCCGCCGCGTCCACACCCGCGCCGAGGGCAGCTGCGAGATCAGCGAGGCCGTCGTCCAGGCGAACCAGCGGGCCGAGCCCAGCGTCGACACCGCCACGAGGGTGGCGCCGGCGGTCAGGCGGCCGGACAGCAGCAGCGCCCAGGCCCCGATCGGCAGCAGGCCGCTGGCCAGCGCCGGAGTGGAGCGGGCCCACACGCTCACCGCGATCTCCTGCCGGACCCGGGCACTGCGGACGCGGTCGAGCTTCGCCAGGTGCGCGAGCACCGGGACGGTGGCGCCGGCCAGCTTCACGGTACGGGCGGCGGACAGCGACGACACGAGAGCCGTGGCGAACGCGGCCCGCGCCGTGACCGTGCGCTGCGCCGAGCGCTTCAGCACCGGGCCGAACAGCGTCGCGGTGAGGCCCGAGAGCACGATCGTCGCGGCCATGAACGCGGCCGGGACGAACGAGCCCGCCACGACCGTCATCGACACCAGGACCCACAGGCAGATCCACTGGTCGACGAGGTTGTCGGCGAGCATGACCACCCGCTCGGTGTCGCCGCCCTGGGCGACGACCTCGGCCGGGGTGTGCTTGCTGACGCGGCGGGCGCCGGTCTGGCCGTGCACGAGCCGGAGGCTGATGCGCAGCAGCTGGCGGACCCACCACTCCGGGAACCACTTGCCGGTGTAGTACGGCAGCGCCATCGGCAGCAGCAGCGCCGCCGTGATGCCGAGCGCCGGCCACAGCGTGCCGCCGGCCCCGTCGACGAGGTCGGCCCACAGCCACGGCAGCACGGAGCCGTCGAGGCCGGCGAGCGTCATGAGCCCGAACATGGCCACGGCGACGAGGCCGTACCGCCAGTCGTTGGTGGCCAGCTTGAAGATGTTCCACATCGTGCGGGCCGCCGGCAGCTTCGGCAGCGGTGGCGGGTCGGCCTTGACCGCGGCGGTGGAGACGACCGGCGCGGCGGCCGGGCCCGGCACCGGCACCGGCGCCGCGGACGAGGCCGCCAGCAGCGCGGCGAAGCGCGCCGAGGAGGCGAGCGGGCCGGCCTCCACCACGGCACCGTCGGCGAGGACCACGACCTCGTCGCACTGCTGTACCGACGAGAGCCGGTGCGCCACGATGACGCCGATGCGCCCGTCGAGCAGCCGCGCCGTGGCCCGCTGCACCTGGGCCTCGGTCACCGGGTCGAGCCGCGCGGTCGCCTCGTCGAGGATGACCACCTGCGGGTCGCGCACCACGATGCGGGCGAACGCGACGAGCTGCTCCTGCCCGGCCGAGAGCACGTGCCCGCCGTCGCCGAGGCGGGTGTCGAGCCCGTCGGGCAGCTCGGCGACCCAGCCGGCCAGGCCGAGCTCGTCGATCGCCCGCGCGGCCGAGCCGAGCAGCCCGGGGTCGAACAGCGCGATGTTCTCGGCGAGCGTGCCGGCGAGGATCTCCGTGCGCTGCGGTACCACGGCGATCCACCGGCGCAGCTCCTCCACGTCGAGGTCGAGCAGGTCGGTGCCGCCCAGGAACACCGTGCCGCGGGGGATGTCCACGGCGCGTGTGAGGACCTTGGCCAGCGTCGACTTGCCGGAGCCGGTGCGCCCGATCAGGGCATAGGAACGGCCCCGGGCGAACGTGAGGCTCACGCCGCGCAGGGCCGGTTTGCGGGAGGTCTCGGAGTACCGGAAGGTCAGGTCGCGCACCTCGAGGTCTCCGGCCGCGGGCGTTCGTCCGCCCACGGGCTCCTGTCTGGCGTCGCGCAGGAGTTGTATCCGGGCCCAGGCGCCGAGCGCGTACTGCAGGTCGGGCACCATCCGGCTGGTGTGCTCGACTGTCGCGCCGAAGCCCAGCGCCAGCAGCCAGACCGCGCTGAGCCGGGCCACGTCGATGCGGCCGGTCGCGAGGGCCCACACGCCGCCGAGCACGATGAGCGCGATGGTGAACCGCACGAAGGCGGAGGCGACGGAGGTCACGGCGGCCGAGCGGACCCAGACCTTGCGGCCGCGCTCGAGCACGACGGCGGCCCGGCGCGCGTAGAGGCGCAGCACGTAGGGGCGGGCGAGCGAGGTGCGCACGTCGTCCTGGCCGTGGATGCTCTCCTCCATGACCGCGGCGAGGTCGCTCCAGGCCTCCTCCTCGCCCATCCGGCTGGCGACGATCTTCGCGGCCGGCTTGCGCAGCCCGAGCGTGAGCGCGACGGCGATGACGATCATCGCGATGCCGGCCGGCCACCACACGAACAGCGTCGTCGCGACCGACAGCACCGTGTAGCAGGCCGACTGGGCGATGCGCACGCCGGCGTTGCGCATCTCGGAGGCGACCTGGTAGACGTCGTTGTCGATGCGGTCGAGCAGCTCGCCGACCGGGGTGGTCTCCAGGGTCGGCAGGTCCTGGCCGAACGCGACCCGGCACAGGCGCCGGCGCACGTCGGCACACCAGTCGGCGGTGAGCCGGGCCATGATGAGCCCGACGCCGAGGTCGGTGAGCACGGCCGCGACCAGGGCGGCCGCGAGCACGCCGAACATCACCCAAGATCGATGGATGAGCACGGCTCCGCCGACCGCGGACGCGGCGGCCTGCCCGGCGGCGCCGAGCACGACGAGGAAGGCCACGACCGCGGTTCTTCGCGGTGACGTGGCCCAGAGATCACGGATCAGACGCATGGTGGCGGGGCCCCCCGGGGTTACTTGCTGCGGTGCCTCCAGCCTGCCTCGGGAGCCGGGGGCGGCTCAACGCATTTACGGGCGGCGAAGTAGTCGAGCACGTTGTCGAGGGTGGCGCCGCGGCCCTGCTCGACCGCGCTCCGCACGGCCTCGGCGCCGAGCCCGGCGCAGGCCCGGGTGTACACGTCAGTGGTCCACGGCCGCGTCGCGTCGGGCCCGCCGCGGATCGTCTCGGCCGCGGTGAGCAGCGTCACCGCGCGGGCCGCGGCGCCGCCCAGCAGCGCGGCCTCGGCGGCGTCCTCGACCACGGTGGCGACGGCGAGCGCGTCGAACGCGGCGCGGCCGTGCCCGACGGCGACCCGGATCGCGTCGTCGGCCGCGGCGTGCTCGCCGTCGTGGGCGAGCAGCACCGCGCGGCCGGAGTGCAGCACGGCGAGCATCTGCGGCGAGACCCGGTTGTCGCCGACGAGCGCGAGCGCGCGGCCGAAGCGGGTGCGGGCCTCGTCGAGGCGGCCGAGGCGCAGGGCCAGGTAGGCGTCGATGAACTCGACGAAGGCGATGCTGTCGGGCACCCCCGAGCGCTCGGCGGTCCGGCGGGCCTCGGCGAGCGTCGCCTCCGCCCGGGCGTCGTCGCCGATGAGGTAGTACTGCTGCGCCAGCCGCACCTCCGTGATCGGCCGGTCCTCGGTGGACCCGAGCAGGCGCAGGTAGGTCAGGGCCTCCTCGTAGTGCGCGATCGCCTCGCGGTACCGGCCCTCCTGGCCCTCGGCCTCGGCGAGGGCGGCGAGCGCGAACGACATGCCCCACCGCTCGCCGATGCCCTGGAACGCGGCCAGCGACGCCTCGAACGCGGCGCGCGACTCGGTCGTGCGGGCGCCGGTGTTGAGCATCGTGTGGCCGACGAGCAGCCGGCCGAGCCCGGCGATCCACGGGTCGGGGTCGTCGGACAGGGCGGCGATCCGCTCCAGCACGGCGCCGACCGGGCCCTCGCGGTAGAGGCCGGCGACCGCCTGGAAGAGCCGGAACAGCGGATGGTCGCCCTGGTACCGCACCGCCTCGGCGAACCATTCGTCGAGCATCTCCACGTCGCCGAGCCCGTCGAACCCGTTGACCGCGGCCACCCCGCAGGCCATGGCCCGAGCGTCGGGGTCGGACGGGCCGGGCATCGACAGCGCCGCCGAGGCCAGGGCCGCGCCCTCGACCCGGTGGCCGCCGAGCCACCAGTACCAGCCGACGACCGCGACGAGCCGCACCGCGAGGTCGCTGTCCCCGGCCGCGATCGCCCGCCGCAGCGCCCCGTGCAGGTTGTCGTGCTCGGCGCCGAGCTCGGCGAGCGCCTCGAGCTGGCGGGTGCCGCGCAGGTGCGGCTCGAGCCGCCCGGCCAGGTCGAGGAACCAGGCGCCGTGCCGGCGGCGCAGCTCGTCGGTCTCGCCGGCCTCGTCCAGGCGTTCCAGGCCGTAGGCGCGGATCGTCTCCAGCATGCGGTACCGCAGGTCGTCCCCGGCGATCAGCAGCGACTTCTCGGCCAGGGTGGTGAGCAGCTCGTCCGGGTCGCCGAGGCGCCCGTCCGGGTCGCAGACGGCGGCCGCGGCCGTCACCGTCGCGCCGCCGGAGAAGATCGCCAGGCGCCGCAGCATCGCGCGCTCGGGCCCGGCCAGCAGGTCCCAGCTCCAGTCGACCACCGCGCGCAGGGTCTGGTGGCGGGGCCGGGCGGTGCGGCTGCCCCGGGTGAGCAGCCGGAACCGGTCGTCGAGCCGGTCGGCGATGTGCGCCGGGGTGAGCGAGCGGCAGCGGGCCGCGGCGAGCTCGATCGCCAGCGGCATCCCGTCGAGGGCGCGGCAGATGCGCGCGACCGCCTCCGGGTCCGGGGCGAGCCCGGGGCGTACCGCCGCCGCCCGGTCGGCGAACAGGCGCGCCGCCGAGTCCTCCCCGAGCGGCTCCACGCCGTAGAGCGTCTCGCCGGTGATCCCGAGCGGCTCGCGGCTGGTGGCCAGGATGCGCAGGTGCGGGCACTCCCCCAGCAGCCGCTCGGCGAGCTCGGCGGCGGCCGCCACGACGTGCTCGCAGTTGTCGAGGATCAGCAGCAGGCGCCGGTGGGCCAGGGCGCCGGCCAGGCGGCGGGGGGCGTCGTCGGCGTCGACGCGGCGGCCGCCGGTGGTGGGCTTGCCGGCCGGGTCGCGCAGGCCCAGCGCGCCCCAGACGGCCTGGATGACGTCGCCCGGGTCGGTGACCGGGGCCAGCTCGACCAGCCAGACGCCGTCCGGGGCGGCCCCGGCCAGGGTGCGGCCGGTCTCCACGGACAGCCGCGTCTTGCCGGCGCCCCCGGGCCCGATGAGCGTGACGAGCCGCCCGCCGCTGACGAGGCGGCCGACATCGGCGACGTCCGCGTCGCGGCCGACGAAGCTGGTGAGCCCCGCGCGCAGATTGCCCTCGGCGGGCTCCTTCTCCTGACCCCGCAAAATCTGCAGGTGTACCGCAAGCAGCCCCGCCGACGGATCGGCGCCCAGTTCCTCGGCCAGGCCGGCCCGGCACCGCTCGAATGCGGCGAGCGCCTCGGCCCCGCGCCCGGCGTCGGCGAGCGCGCGCATGAGCAGCCCGACGAGCCGCTCCCGCCGGGGGTGGGCGGCCACGAGCGCCTCGAGCTCGGCGACGACCCGCTCCCCGATGCCGAGCTCGGCCTCGAGCCGGTCCTCGACCGCGGCGAAGCGCAGCTCGTCGAGGCGGGCCCGCCACGGCCGGGCGAACGCGGCGTCGCCGGCGTCGGCGAGCGCCGGCCCGCGCCACAGCGCCTCGGCCCGCCGGAACAGCGCGACGGCCGCGGCCGGCTCGGCGGCGGCCCGGGCCCGCTCGACGAGCGCCTCGAAGCGCAGGTGGTCGACGTCCTCCGGCTCGACGTCGAGGAGGTACCCGGTCGGCCGCGCCTGCAACACCCCGTCGGGCAGCACCCGGCGCAGCCGCGACACCAGCGACTGCAGCGCGTTGCCGGCCCCGTTCGGCGGATTCTCGCCCCACAGGTCGTCGGTCAGCCGCGTGGCGGTGACGACGCGCCCGGGCTCGAGCGCGAGCAGCGTGACCAGCACGCGCAGCCGCGACCCGCCGACCTCGACGGCCGCCCCGTCCCCGGCGTGCACCTCGAGTGGCCCGAGCAGCCCGATCCGCACCCTGCCGATTGTCTCTCCCCGTCCGTTCGCGTGCGCCGGCCGTGGTCTAGGGTGCCGGGCGTGGCCCTGCAGCCGATCCACACGGAGCGGCTCGTGCTCCGCGAGCCTACCGTCGCCGACGCCGGCGACGTGCTCGTGTTCCGCGGCGACCCCGAGGTGCAGCGGTTCAACGACGAGCCCCTGCGCACGGTCGCGGAGACCGAGGCGTTCCTGGAGTACCTGCTCGCCGAGGCCGCCGCCGACCTGCGCCGGCACTGGGCGCTGGAGCTGGGCGGGCGGGTCGTCGGGCTCATGGGGCTGCACAGCTGGCAGCGCGGGCACCGGCGGGCCGAGCTCGGCTACGACCTGGCACGGGCGCACTGGGGGCAGGGGTACGCGGCCGAGGCGGCCCGCGCGGTCCTGGCGTTCGGCTTCACGGCGATGCGGCTGCACCGGGTGCAGGCGCAGACGATCGCGGTCAACCACCGTTCGGTCCGGCTGCTGACGTCGCTCGGCTTCACCCACGAGGGGACGCTGCGGCAGTACTCGCTGGAGGACGACGGCGCCTTCCGGGACAGCGCGCTCTTCGGCCTGCTGCGCTCCGAGTGGACGCCAGCGGTCTGACAGGGCTCTGTCAGCGCCCCGGCCCAGACTGCCCCGTATGACCGACTCGAGTGCCGCCGTCTCCGCCGACGGTACGGCGATCAGCTACCGCAGCACCGGCGACGGACCCGGGCTCGTGGTGGTGCCCGGCAACAACCGCCGTGCCCACCACTACGACGCGTTCGTGCGGGCCCTGCCCCGGTACCGCACCCACGCGATCGACCGCCGCGGCCGCGGCGCGAGCGGCCCTCAGGGTGCCGCGTACTCGATCGAGCGCGAGGCCGAGGACGTGCTCGCGGTGGCCGCCGCGACCGGCTCCGAGCTGGTGTTCGGGCACAGTTTCGGCGGGCTGGTCGCCCTGCACGCGGCGCTGCGGCGGCGGTTCACGGGCCTGGCCGTCTACGAGCCGGGCGTGAGTCTCGACGGCTCGTTCGACCTCACGTGGGTGCCGGAGTTCGGCCGGCTGGTCGCGGCCGGGCGCCACCACACGGCGATGGCCACCTTCACCAAGCGCACCGGGCTGCTGCCGATCCCCGCCGTCCCGATGGCGGTGCACTACGCCCTGGCGTTCCTGCTGCTGCGCGGCCGGGACGGCGCCGAGACGCTCGCGATGATGCCGACGTCCCCGGCCGAACTCGGCGAGATCGCCCGGCTGGACTCCGACGGCTCCCGCTACGCCGCCGTCGAGACCCCGGCGCTGCTGCTCGCCGGTTCGAAGACGGTGCCGTATCTGCTCGAGGTGGTGCCGCGGCTGGCGGGGATCATGCCGGCGGCGCGGCACGAGATCCTGCCCGGCGCCGACCACAACGCGCCCGACCTGAACTCCCCGGAGCTCGTGGCCCGGCACGTGGACGCGTTCTTCACGCGGTGATCGTCGGGGCACCGGGAGTACACCTCCCGATGCCCCTTTCTCCGATCAGCTGCCGAAGACCTGGAACTCCCAGAGGGAGTAGCCGTAGGCCGTCGCGCGCTGGGTGCCGTTCATGCGCACATAGCGCCCCGCGCCGGACACGTTGAGCGACTGGTTGCCGCCGGTGCCGGTCGTGGTGCTGTAGACGTCCGTCCAGGTGGTGCCGTCGTTGGACGTCTGGATCTGGAAGGCCTTGGCGTAGGCGGCCTCCCAGTTCAGGTTCACCTTGCTGATCGTGTGGGTGGCGCCGAGGTCGACGCGCAGCCACTGCGGGTCGCTGAACGCGCTCGACCAGCGGGTTCCGGTGTTGCCGTCGGTGGCGTTGGCCGCCGCGCTGGCGGCGTTCTCCGTCGACGACGCGGTGGTCGCCTTGCCCTGGGACAGCAGCGTGCCGCCGCCCGTGCCGCCGCCGGGGGTGCCGGTCAGGCCGAACTCGTACAGCGAGTACCCGTAGGCGGTGGCGCGCTGGGTGCCGTACACCCGGACGTAGCGCCCCGAACCGGAGACGTTCAGGGTCTGGTTCCCGCCGGTGCCCGTGGTGGTGCTGTAGATGCTCGTCCAGTTGGTGCCGTCGTTGGACGTCTGGACCTGGAACGCCTTGGCGTAGGCGGCCTCCCAGTTCAGGTTGACGCTCGTGAGGTTGTACGACTGGCCGAGGTCGACCTGGAGCCACTGCGGGTCGCTGAACGCGCTGGACCAGCGGGTGCCGGCGTTGCCGTCGGTGGCCGCGGACGCGGGGGTGCCGGCGTTCTCGCTCGAGGAGGCCGTGGTCGGCTTGCCCTGGGCGATGTTGGTACCGGCCGGGGGCGGGCTGGTGGTGCCGCCGCCCTTCTTGTTGTAGACGGCGACCCAGTCGATGTTCATCTGCCCGCCGGAGATGGTGGCCGCGTTGGGGCCACCGCCGAACGCGTCGGGGAAGCCGCCGCCCATCGCCAGGTCGTAGATGATGAAGAACGGGTGGTGCACGGCGTTGTTCCACGTCGTGGCGTCCACGCGGGTGGCCGGCAGCGTGAAGTAGTTCGCGCCGTCGAGGTACCAGCGGATCTCCTCCGGCGACTTGGACCGGTCGATCTCCACGGCGTAGGTGTGGTACCCGGTCTGGCACCCGGCGCACGCGCGCTCGCCGCTGCCGAGGCCGGTCGACTCGTTGCACGGGCCGCCCGGGTTGGTGCCGCAGTGCAGCGTGCCGAAGACGGAGCTGCGGCCGTTGATGTCCTCGAGGATGTCGACCTCGCCGCTGGTCGGCCACGTCGTGCCGGTACGCAGCGTCGAGCCGAGCATCCAGAACGCGGGCCAGTAACCGGCGCCGTTGGCGGTCGTGACGTTCGGCTGCTGGATCGAGGACTCCATGCGCACCACGTCACCGGCGTCGGCGCCGAAGGTGGCGGCCTGGGTCTCGATACGGCCCGACGTCCAGCCGGCCCGGGGGTCGGTACCGGAGTGCAGGGCCCGCAGCACCAGGTGCCCGCCGCCGTCCTGGAAGACGTTGGCGGTGCTGTTGGTCATGGTCTCGATCTCGCCGGTGCCGAACGTGCTGCCCGGCCCGGTGTCGTACTTCCACGTGCCCGTGTTGACACCGGTGTTGGCGGCACCGTTGAACTCGTCGCTCCAGGTGAGCGTGAAGCCGGGCGGCGGGGCGGGCGCGGCCGCGGCGGCGAGCTGAGCGGCATCGGACGTGCCGGCGTTGAGCACAGCGATGATCCCGACCAGGGCGAGCGTAGCGGCGGCGGTGACACCCGCGGCCCAGCCCTTGATCCGGCGTTGCCTGGGGTAGTGCATGGCTCTCCTATTTGGGGTGCAGGCGGATAGAGAGCGCTCTCTTGAATCGCACGCTACTCCCGCCCTCCCCTGCCGCGTCAAGCCAGGAGAGCGATTTCCCGGATGGGCTGCATTCCTGGCTCGCTACGCTCGCGGTGGGGGAGCTACGCTCCACCCACACCCCCTCAGGACCTTCGCCGGCGCGCCCGGGTTCACAGCGTCAGCACAGTTCGCCGCGCGGGCGGCCCCATCGACGTCGCCTAATGCGACTCGGTCAGGAACTCCTCGATCAGGCCGGGCAGCGACGGCGCCTCGGTGATGTCGTAGTGCGTGCGCCCCGGAATGATCGCCAGCCGCGACGCGACGCGCTTCGACGCGTCCCAGTCCGCGTCGCGCAGCCCGCCCCCGAGCAGCGCGTAGAACTCGGCGATGTGCGCGGGCGGGACCGAGTCGGCGTCGGCGTACACGAGCATCGTCCGCGCCCGGATCCGCGCCGCCTCGGGCGACCAGTCGTAGTCGCGCCGCAGCAGCTCCCCCAGCTTGGTCGCGAGCACCGGCCAGTCCTCGACCCTTGGCGCAACCTTGGCGTAGGCCGCGTACAACGGCGACGCCTTCATGCCTTCGGCCGCTTCGGGCCCGAGCTGCGCCATCCCGGCGAGCACCTCGGGAAACCACCCGGCGCGCCGGACGGGCGTGGAGATCGCGACGAGCCGCCGGACCACGCCGGGGTGCTGGATGGCGACGCGGATGGCGGTGCCGGCCCCGAGGGAGTAACCGACCACGTCCACCGTGTCGAACCCGAGCGCCCCGATCAGCGCGGCGACGTCGTCGGCGCAGGTCTCGTACCGCAGCGGCCGCCCGGCATCGGGGGTGTGCCCGTGCCCTTGGAGCTCGACGGCGACGACCCGGCGCCGCTCGGCGAGGGCGGGCAGGAAGGCCCCGAACATCTCGACGGTCCAGAACCCGCCGTGCAGCAGGACGAGCGGCTCACCGTCGCCGTGCTCCTCGTACCACAGCGAGACCCCGTTCACCTCGGCGTACGTCATGCAACGACCCTAGTGGCTAGGGTGTGGGGCGGAGGCGTATGGGCGGCTGGTGCCCCTCCCGGTCTTCAAAACCGGTGTGGTCCAGGATCTGGGCCAGGCGGGTTCGATTCCCGTCCGTCTCCGCCAACCAGCCCTTTCACCACCGAACCCCCGATGACCTCGCCAAAACGGAGATCATCCGAGGGTCCGGTCCGGCACCGACACTCGTCTCACTCGATCCCATCGGCGCCCGGACACACTCACTGCGCGCGGCAAATCCACGGCAAAGTTTCCTCAGGGCTCCGGATGCTCGTCGTCGTCCACACCCAGGGCGTCACTGATGCGTCGCCGGGCGGCGTTCTCCTGGCCCTCGATGCACTTGGCGTAAACCCTCAGCAGGACCTGGACGCTGTGTCCCGCCCACTCGATAGCTCCCGGTTTGCAACGTCGTAGGCCCAAGCGACGAGCGACATGGATCGACCATAGTCGTAGACGGACCATGTCCGCCTCGCCGGCTCGTCCTTTTATCCAACGTCAAGCCCCCAGCCAGTCCACCCTCGGGAGCTTGACGGATCTAGACTCCTTGCCGATGACTCGGGCGGCCAACAGGAGGCGACCCTTCGTACTCGCTAACCGAGAATTGCACGCCCAGTTGACGGTTCAGCCCGCCGTGTACAGCCTTCAGTGTTTCAGCCCCGATGGCGCGCCAGGCACACTCAGCCAGGCAGGCCAGGTGTCGGGCTCCAGTTGATCCGTTACGGATCAGCTTCACTTGACGGGTGACAGTCGGCCGGATCTCTCCGATTCTGTTGTCACAGTGCGTAACCGGCATGCCCCCTATCGCCGGGGGTGGCGATCCCCAATGCCGGTCAAGACGCTCGGTCAGCGGCATGTGCGTGCGCCCGGAATGAAGCAGTTCACCTTTGGAACGCGAGCTCCTGGTCAGATCAACTAAGCGACATTGACGGAGCCCCTTAGGCTTGAGTGCCTAGAAGTGTGGAGGCGGCCGTGGAAGTTGATCTCAGGGGTAATTATGAGGACCCGCAGGACGTCCGGGATCAGGCAAACCGGATATGGAGCCATGCGCTGCACAACTTTGACGATCTGGTCCAACGGAACAACTTCTTTCTTATCGCCGAGTCGATGATCGTCGTCGCATATTCAGCCATTCTGGCGAGTGGAACTAGCGGATCGGAGCATCCCGGCGTTACACGTGCAGCAGCCGTGATATCGGCGTTCGGCCTAATGCTGACCGCGGTTTGGGCATACGTGTGCCACGTGCAGTGGGTGCAGGTAAAGGTCCTGCGGATCCGCGCCGCGGAAGCTCTCCCGGAGTACAGGACGACGCTCGCGCAAGCGGCTCAAAGCCGCCTGTCTCCAACAGCTCTAATGACGTATGCCGTGCCGGCGCTTGCGGCAGTTATGTGGATCTTGCTTTTTGCCCTCGCGCTGTAGGGCAACAATTTGCATCGACGCTGAAAGGTCGATGATGCCCGCGTGCTGACGGAAGAGTCGAGTGTCTGGCACAGGTGCAGTGACATTCGTTCAATGGCGTGGCCGTGACGAACCACTTGTGACCCTCACGGCCACGCGAGATTCTGGGCAGATAATCATGCCGCTGTCGCGAGCGAGCGGATCGCGGCAGACATCCCATGTTCTATTTTGTCAAGGGGTGGGTTGAAGATGGCCCAGGCGGTGGCTTCGTCGTAGGTGGTGCCGGTTTTGAGGCAGCCGTGGAGGATGCCGACGAGGCGGTTGCTGAGCTGGCGAGCATGGCGCCCTCACTGATGCACTCGCCCGCCGGGATGTACTGCGCCTTCGGCACAGCGTGCTCAGTGCTGCGGAGGCTGCCGCCGCTGGTGAGGGACAGCGCGGGTACCGGCAGCTGCGGTCCGAGCTCAAGATGATCTCGGCGTTGCCGGTGGCCGAGCCGCGCGGTCAAGCCGACGATCTGGCCCGGCAACTACGCGAGGTCGACATCCTCATCCAGCGCACCAACTGGGAGGCGGAGCTGCTGGACTGAGACGACGAACGCGGAGCAGGTAGCCGACGTGGAGGCGTGCACGAACCCGAGAGCCGGCGGGTAAATCGGCTCCTTTCTCCGGCGCGCCGCGGGCAGGCGCGGGGTTCGACTCCCCGAGACACAGCGCACGCCCAGCACGGCGCACAAGTCACGGAGCATTGAGTACGGCACACCACCGGGTGCAGATCCACGACGGCGAGGGCGGGCAAGGGGCATTCCGCGTACCACGGCTGCGGCCACCCGATCACGAGCTGCCAACCGATCGAACTGCAGCGATCGTCGGCGGTCGACACCAACCAACGCACCGGATCGCGGCTATGAGCGCATGTCGATCAAGCTTCTCGCTACGGATGCATCGAGGGCGCGTGGGAGAGGCCGATGATCAGGCCCTCGCTTGACTGAAGTCGAGCAACGGTCTGTCCCCACGGCTCGGTACGTGCATCGTGCAGCAGCGTGAAGCCCCTCTCCTTCAGCTCGTCCGCAGCGACCTGGACCGCGCCAACGTCCGCGACCTCGAACTCGACGCTCGCTTGCGGCACCGGCCGCTCCGCTGGCCAGTCAGGTATGCCGAAACACGCCTGCGCAGCCTGAGTCAGCGGCCAGACCCCGAATGACTTGCAACCGTCGATCTCTTCGCTATGCAGGTAGCCGTCACCTTCCGCAGCCAGCGGCAAGCCAAGTGCGTCCAGGTACAACCCTCGACTGACGCTCGGGTCCGGGGTGATCACGGCGACGCTGGTCATGAACTTCACATACATGATGTCATCTTCCGTCATTGAATCCGACCGGTCCGCCGATCTTCTCATTCTGCTCCGACAGCGCCCCCAACGAACTCCGCGAAAGGCTTGACTGCAGGGTCCTCGATGGTGCCGAAACCACCGACCGTCAGGCGCTATCGAAGACCGCGAACGCCTCCGCGTGCACCTGGGTCCACGCCTGCCGATCCATGCGAATCACCGCGGGCACGAATACATGCCGCGAGTGCGAGCAGCATCCGAACAACTGAGCGTCGCGTTGACCATTCGCGAGACAGCCGGCGGGCGCGTGCGACCGGAAGCGTCATAACGCCGACGACGTCGAAGCCGTCGCAAGCTCACAGACATGGGTCCAAGATCCACGTACTGAATTCGGCAGGACAGGAAGCCTCGGCGCCGCTTCGGCCTGTTACTCACTGTGACGACGACGGTCCCGTCGCCGCGCAACACTTGCGGCATGTGAGTGCGTTCAGTCGATTTCGCATTAGCCATGCGTGTCCTCCCTTACTACGTTCATTACAAAGTTTTCACTAAGGCCATATGGATGAGGGTTTCGCGACAAAGCGATCTGCGCACCCAAAGGTTCCAAGGATCGGTGAACAATCCGCCCAACAGCCAATACGGTCAAGCGCAAGGCGAGGTCCCGCTCAGGAAGCAGGTCCGCGAGGAGCGACGATCTGGCTGGGCGGGAATCGTAATGGACTCCGCCCTCACGGTTTGCGTAGTGAGTGATGACGTCCTGAACGGATACTCTCTGCTCGCCACTTACTATCACGTCATACTGGCGAAAGGTGCTGAGGTTTCCGGTTCGCGGCTCGACCGGCGCCGCGTCGACTTCAGTAGGCGATACGCGCGCCCGAATGAGAAGGTCCTTCAGCATGGGATCGAGCCAGTGCATGGAAACCCACGCTGGCGCACGCCCACCTTCGCCACTGGTCGCCACGCGAACACCACTCCACGCGTAGACAGGCCTGAAGCCATAGCTCTGATTCGCTTCGACCCATAGGGGGCGGCCGTCGAACAGTAGCCTTCGTACCAGCCCTGCTACTTGAACCATGTCGTACTCGGAGGCACGCAAGTCGCAGCGTCGACGTAGGTCTTCGAGCGTATCGAGAAAGAGGTCTTCTGGCTTCACATCTGCGACCGTAGCGGAACTCCACCGCACGTTCGACTCCGTACTCACCGTGGACCGACCGAACGGAACCCTCTGGCTGGGCGCCGCCGAGGTCAAGGTGCCAGCCCGTCCGGCCGTGATGTTCGCCGCGCCATCGCTGATCTGGCACTACGTCACCGCGCACTCCTACCGATGACCGCTTGATTCCGTCGAGGCAGTGCGGCGACACAACCACGACTGGACCGCGGTACCAGGCCCCTTGATCCCCGGACGACGCCGAGCGCGCCACCTTCGATTAAGACGGAAGTCGGTTCGCCCGTTCGCGCAGAAACTGATCGTCGTACGGGTTATCTGACCGGGTGCTGAATTGTTCGCCTCCGTACAGAGATTCGTAGCGGACCTCGACCACGAGCCGGCGCCGAAGCAGCTCCCAGAACCACTCGTCGCGGCTTCGCTCGTAGTCGTCGAGGGCCATGAAAAGCTCGTTGTATCCCGCCGCAAGTGCCCAGCCCGCATGGAAAGTGAGGGCGTACGGCCGACGCCGGAGGGGTCGCCGCAGCTCATTGACGGTCACTTCGTCCCAGGCACCGATGTGCTTGCCGTCCAACGTCACAGACGTAGCCGTCACGATGGCCGGGCCAAGCCCGACGTTGCGCAGTCGCATGCCGGATTGGCCGCTAGCCACGATCTGGTACTCGAACTGCAGGAACGGTCGCACCGAGCGGCGATTGTGTTCTTGTACGGCTCTGGTCTGCGAGATCGAGACCGCCAGCGAGGCTACTGCGATGCCGGTCGCGCAGATTGCGGTGACCGTATTGGCGTCCACCGCCCCATTGACTCATACCTTCGCAAGGGACCGGCACACCTGACATGCAGCGATCAGGGACCCGCTCTTCGGCAGAAGAGGATGCCTGAGACACCAGCGTCGTGGACGGCCGGCGTCACGGTCCGTGTCCGGCATGCTCAAGGCGGGTGTAACCCGTCAACCGGAGTCACCGTGTAATGGATCAAGCGGAGTACGACTGCCAGGCACGCCAGGCCATGTGCAAACTTTCTGTACGTCTTCAAGGCGGCCCGAGACGGGCCGCACGCGCCGCCACCCGGGCGCCTGGCCGGCAGCTCGCTTAGCCGCTCGCCCGCCGGCCAGGCCCGAGGCCCGGCGGCTGGCGCGGATCGCGGTGATACGGGCCGCCGGGAACGACGCGGCAGGCGTGGCGGGCGTGGCGGCGCGCCAGTGTGCGGGGCCGCTCCTCCGAGGTCAAGGGCGCTTCGCGTCGCAAGCGACGGCCCTGACGGGCCGCCCTGGACCTCAGAGCCTCTGCGACCCTTCGGGCAGGTGAGCGCGGGCAGGCCGATGGCCTGCCCTTAACGAGGCCGCGCGCCGCCACGCCCCGCCGCCCCTGACGTCAAGGCCGCCTTGACGCGCAACAGCTCAGCACGGCAACTGCGCATGGGGCCTCGGTACCCAAAAAAATCAAGTGCCCTAGACCGTATAGCGAGCGCAAACTAGATGAGCTTGAACACGGAAAGGACTCCCAATATGTTCGATGCCTCATACCAGCACTGGATTCGATACTCTACCGCTTTGGCTAAGGTTCTTCCGGAGAACGACGTTCGATTCGAACTAGACGCAGAAGTGAGGCTACGCCTACAGCAGTTGTCGCTAATCATACGCGACCTCAGAGCCCAAGAAACTGCCCTGCAGCCCTCGCGTGCAGAGACAGATCGCGCCGATGCGTTCATCCGAGAAAACTACGCTCGCTTCAGAAGTGGCGATATTAGTGACGAGGAATGGATTCAGGGATCGTCGCTGGCCTCGACCATGAGTGGGAAAGAAATGCTTGACACTTGGGGTCGCATACGCTACCTCACGGAAGCATTCTATTTCTGCGCCTGGCGGCTTCGCTGTGTCTTAAACGGTGAAAAACGGCACAAATTCAAGTTTCTTCCAAAAATTCAGGCTAGCGAGGTCAATTCCGTGCGAAACCTCCTAATTGAGCACCCAGAGAATCCATCCGGCGGCTTGAATTTCAATAATTCGCTTACATTTACTACTGCTGGCCCGGTAATGCGATCATCAACAATTATAGTGAGCGGGAACGACGGCCGAACTGATCCCGGTGGGGATTCAGTCGACGTCGGACTATATGTCACAGCTGAACGGTTGAACAAAGAACTTGAAGAGAAATTCACCGTCGCCTTGAATGCGCTCAACGCCTTCATCTCAACCAGTGACCAAGACAGTGGCGGCCCAGTGCTGACTCCAAATGGATGACTGCTCGGCACTATGACCTCGTCCTTAGTCAATAATGGCGCCCCACCCGAACTGGGCTTCGGCGCTGCTATTACGGTAGAACCGCTACTGGCACTTCTAGCCGACAACGGTATATTTCCCGGATCCAATAGACAACTGATGGAGGAACTTGGTTTCAGCGCCAAGCGCTCGGCAGGTTGACCCCTACCGTGCGCGTGGTTCAATATGCTGGCGACCAGTGCCTCAATGCCGTCCCGCCGGTACAGCAGCTAAGTACAGCAACCGCCGCCACCTCCCGAGCCGTCGGTTCCAGTTCCGGCCGATCCCGCATTCGCGGCGAATCGGCTGCAGGTCCTGCGAGAGGAGGCACGCTAGACCGGGTTGCAGGCAACAGAGCGCGGTCAATGAACCGCCCATCCAAATATGATGGGACCGAAGAAGCAGCTTATGTTCACCGCCACAAACACGACGAATCCGAAGAGTCCCGCTCGGCTCCAGACATCGTCTCTATACCATTTAGGAGTAAGTCCAATGACGGCCCCAGACACAAGCAAGCTTGCACATAACGAATACTTCAAGGGCCAATGCGTGACAGAATAAATAGGAAATACGAGGTATCCACCCAAAACAAAAACGTTGGAGAATGCAAGAACCAGAAGTGCGTCCATTGTCAAGAATGCCATGACAGTGACCGTGGCAAGGATGGGTTGGAGCCATGGCGGTACCCTCTTAAGAACGCCAAGGCCAGTCGGCTTCCTGGGCGGATGCATGACGGTCATTGTGCCTCAACCATCTATCTGCGTCACCCGACGCACGGTCGAACACGTCTATCATTCGAACGTATCTGTCACTGCGTTCAGTCAGCCGTTTTCGCTCGTCACGTGCGACAGACCTACGGAAGCACCTCGCCGAACGGGGTGCCGAAGTTTTGCTCGGCTGCGGCCGACCTCATGCACGTACATGTCGGAGCACCGTCGCCACAAGACGGCTACGCGCCCTCCGGGGGCGGCAGCGTAACACGTGGCACGCCACGGGAGTGCATCAACCGATAGCGATCAGTTAGACGCCTGCCATCGAGGCATTGTCTACGTTCCCGGTCCGCAGCAGTACCGAACTCGGCCTAACATGCGCTGATGGCCGCAACCGACGTAGCTCTCTGGGTACCTCTCGCCTCCGGTGCTCTCGGCATCGTGGGCGCTCTAGCCGGCGTCGGGCTTACCCAACGGGCGACCAGGGACCGTGAGGATCGCCGCTGGGAGCGCGAGCGCGAGCTGGACCAGGTCCGGTACGAACGCGAACGCCTTGAGCGACAACGGGAACGTCGCGCCGCCCTTTACGTGGATATAGCTGAGTACGTGCAGGACCAGCAGTCCATTCTGGAGCTGACGACTGACGAGTACGCAAGCCGCCGAGCCGAGATACCGAACCTGCAGCATCCAGATCGCCTGACAGCGCGAGTGAGATTGTATGCAACGCCCCAGGTGGACGAGAGCTGGTCCGCCCTCGTTCGGGCAGTGGAAGGGATCGATTGGGAGTGGACCGAGGGAGACATCAATCATGGAACCCACGGCAGCTGGCTTGATCCGGACAATGCTGCCGTAGTGGAGCTTGACAAAGCGATCAAGAAGTTGCAGTCGGTGCTGAGGGCAACCGTCGACGAGGAGACGTGAACGAGCGAGGCCGCCTCGATGACTACGGAAGATGGAGGAGTTCCGAAGCCTCTGCGTCTCGGATCGCAGTCCACGGCAAATCGGCGGCAACGGAACTCGGCGGACGCCTGTTGTCGCTGCTCGCGTTGCGTGCGTCGTCCGGTCTTCAAAACCGGTGTGGTCCGGAACCCGGGCCAGGCGGGTTCGATTCCCGTCCGTCTCCGCCAACCAGCCCCTTCGGCACCAGTCTCAGGGCTCGATGCCGGACGGGTTGGGGTTGCCGGGCGGAGTCCTTCAGGGCGCGGAGCGCGTCGAGGAGCCCGGCTGCCGGGTAGCCCGTTTCCAGCCAACCGAGTGCGAGTCCGGCCCAGTAGTCGCTCCAGCAGCCCAGCGCGTAGCGCAGTACCGCGGTGAGCAGCTCGCCACCGCCCTTGACGGCCGAGACCGCGTCGACGACGGCCTTCTGCGGCTGTTGCAGGAGCGGCAGGAGCCAAAGCAGGCGGTCGTACGCACGCCACACGGTGTGCCGGGGCCAGACGGTGTCGTCCTCGTTCCAGATGATCCAGGTGCCTCCGGCGTCTTGGCCGAGGGTCAGGCCGCGATCGTTGACGGCGATGACCGGGCGGTCATCCCTGCCGCCGGCGTACGGTTCGTGCGTCACGCGTCCATCGTGCCGCCTGGCGTGGTGGTTCGGGTTGGCGGACCTGGATCGAACGATGGGTTCGGCGGCGGTGCGGGCGACCTCGGCGAGCAGTGTCGCCAGCTGTGGTGCCCGATCCGGCGGGTCAGGTCGGCGGCGACGTGACCGGCCGGGCGGGTGGCGTCAACGCTGATCTCCCAAATGGAGATCTGCGGGGAGTCCGAACCGGACGGCCAGATGGTCGGCCACTCGAACAACCGGCGGCGGCCGCGAGCACGAGCCTGAGAACGACAACCGCGAGGGTCAGCCGTTTCGGCATCCTCAGACCGCCGCGACGAGGAATCCGGCCAGAGGAACGCGGTAGAGGTCCGGGTCGTCGGCGTACGCCTGCCCCTCCTGGACGAAGCCGAACCACTCGCGCAGGACGTCTTCCGCCAGCTCCAGGGGGTGGAACGGCAACGGGTACGGGTCCTCGTCCTCGTCCGGCTCGACCGGGTGCTCGCCGGCCCAGTACGGGGCCTCGAACGCGAACGGCGGGCCGATGTTCTCCTGGACGCCGTGGTCCGGCGACAGGCTCAGCGACCGCCAGACCCGGCCGTCCCCGGTCCACACCGCGAACGCTAGCCAGTCGACGACGCTGTGCATCGCGTGCAGGTACAGCGTCCGGCCCTTCGCCTCGTCCAGGAAGCGCCGGTCGAGCGTCGAGGGCCGATCCAGCGCGACGTCGCCGGTGCACACGATTGACAGCCCGGGGAAGCAGGCGGCGTACACGTACCCGTCGGCCGGGTTCGTGTTGCGTGCGAGGGTGCCGTCCTCGACCTCGGTCAGCCGGTGCCCGGGATACAGCCGCTCGACGAGGCTGCGGGTCGCCGCCCGGTCCAGGGGCGGCGCGGCCTGGAGCACCGGGCGCACGTCGCCCTCGGTGTAGAACAGCATCCAGTCCTTGGCACCCATGCGCTGCCCCTCCCGTACGCGACGCGCAGCAGCGTAACGGAGGGGTGGTCACGCGGCCGCGCCCAGTGCCGGAGGGGCGGGGATCGCCGAGGCCAGGAACCCGTCGAGCGTGAAGTGCGGCGCCGGCCGGGTCGCCCACCAGGAGCGCGTCGCCACGACCGTCTCCTCGGTGCCGGTGCTCTTGTGGGTGTACCTCACCTCGCGCTCCCCCGTCTCACGCACCGTCACCCGGCCCCGTTTGCACCCCGCCGGGTAGTCGTTCCAGTTGATGCCGTGCCGCGACCACAGCATCTCCTGGGCCTGGGCCGAGTTGACGCCGTGCAGTTCGCGCTGCGAGAACCTCGCCTGCGCGGCCATGGAGACGCTGTTGCGGACCGCGTCGCGCTGGCGCCAGATGAAGTAGTTCGCCACCTCGACCGGGTCGCAGATCGCGAAGACGCGCGCGTCGAACAGGGCGCGCGCGCCGGGCCGGCGCTCGTTGAGCACGGCGGTGGCGAGCGAGGCGGCGACCGAGCACCACTTCTGCACCTCGCCCCCGAACCACGGCTGCGTGCCGGGCGTGGCGAAGTCGACGGCGAGCACGGAGACCTCGTCGGACTGCGTGTAGGCGAACACGCTGCCGGAGATCTCGGCGCACAACACCTCGGCGACGGCGTCCATGCCGGCCATGAACCCCTCGTCGTAGGGCTTGGCCGCGCCGCGCAGGTACGTGTGGAACGCCCGGCCGTCGACGCGCAGCAGACTGTACGTACGGCCCGGCAGGATCGCCTTCGAGACCCGCTCGTACCCCTTCATGCGGTCGCCGAGACCCGTGCCGTCGGTGCTCACGATCACTCCCCGGGGTGCGCTGCTGATGGTCGCCCTCGATGGCAACACGTCCGAGCGCCCGCCGCACGCACATTTCTCACGCGGCCCGGCTCATCGCTGTTGCCGTTCCCGGCCGACCTGGTGACGGAGCCAGAAGCAGGCGCTCGCGCTGCCCAGGCACCAGCCCGCCCACATCATGGCGTCGGCCGCGGTGCCGAGCTGGCGCCTGGCGAACAGGGCCGTCAGCACCACCGCGAGCAGGGCGCCGTGCGCGACCACCACGCCCACGGCCAGCAGGACCTTGCCCGTCCATTCCAGGATCGCCACGGCCGACTCCCGAATCTCGATTTCACCGATGTCACCCTCAGGATGCGGTCCGTCACCCCCTGCGCGCCAGTACGGATCGCGGCCTGTGGATAACTCCGCGCTGTTAGCGTGGAAGGGCACAGACGCTGAGAGTGAGGCTGCCTTGGATCCGCGACGGGCGGTGCCCAGGACCGACACGGTGCTCGATGATCCGCGGCTCGCCGGGTTCGCGCGCGACCCCGCCCGGGTGGTGGTACGCGAAGAGCTCGACCGGGTCCGCCGCGGCGAGATCGCGGCCGGCGACGTGGTCGAGGCGGCCGAGCGGCGGCTGCGCCGGGCGCACAGCATGCGGGCCGTGCTCAACGCGACAGGCGTCGTGCTGCACACCAACCTGGGGCGGGCCGCGCTGTCGGCCGAGGCGGTCGACGCGATCGCGGGCGCGGCCGGGTACACCGACGTCGAGCTCGACCTCGAGACCGGCCGGCGGGCGCGGCGCGGGCGCGGGGCCCTGGACGCGCTGGCCCGGCGGGTGCCGGCGGCTGAGCGGGTACACCTGCTGAACAACGGGGCGGCCGCGCTCGTCCTGGTGGCCACGGGGCTCGCGGCCGGCCGTGAGATCGTCGTCAGCCGCGGCGAGCTCGTCGAGATCGGCGACGGGTTCCGGCTGCCGGACCTTCTCGTGTCGACCGGGGCCCGGCTGCGGGAGGTGGGCACGACCAACCGGACGTCGCTGGAGGACTACCGGGCGGCGCTCGGGCCGCAGACCGGGTTCATCCTCAAGGTGCACCCGTCGAACTTCTTCCAGCGGGGGTTCGTTTCGGCGGTACCAACGGACAAGCTCGCGGCCCTCGAGGCGCCGCTCGTCGTGGACATCGGCTCCGGGCTGCTCGGGCCCGACCCGCTGCTGCCCGACGAGCCCGACGCCGCCACGGTGCTGCGCGACGGCGCCGACCTCGTGACCGCCAGCGGCGACAAGCTGCTCGGCGGGCCGCAGGCGGGGCTGCTGCTCGGCCGGGCCGACCTGGTCGAGGCGCTGCGGCGGCACCCGCTCGCCCGGGCGCTGCGCGTCGACAAGCTCACCCTCGCCGCGCTGGAGGCGACGCTGCTTGCGCCGGACACGCCGACCTGGCGCGGGCTGCGCGCCGACGTGGCGCAGCTGCGGCGGCGGGCGGAGGCGATCCGGCAGGAGCTGGGCGACCTCGACGCCGAGGTCGTCGACTGCGTGGCCGTGGTGGGCGGCGGCGGCGCGCCCGCGGTCGAGCTGGCGTCGGCGGGGCTGGCGCTGCCGGCGGTACTGGCGCAACCGTTGCGGCTCGGGGAGCCGCCCGTGCTCGGCCGGGTCGAGCGGGACCGGCTGCTGCTCGACCTGCGCTGCGTGCCCGAGGCGGAGGACAAGGCCGTCGCGGCCGCCGTCCTGCGCGCGGCGGGCCGCTGAGCATGTGGGTCGTCGCCACCGCCGGGCACGTCGACCACGGCAAGTCCACGCTCGTGCGGGCGCTCACCGGGATGGAGCCCGACCGCTGGGCCGAGGAGCGCCGCCGCGGGATGACGATCGACCTCGGCTTCGCCTGGACGCGGCTGGCGTCGGGGGCGACGGTGGCGTTCGTGGACGTACCGGGGCACGAGCGGTTCGTGCCCAACATGCTCGCGGGCGTCGGCCCGGTGCCGGCCGCGATGCTCGTCGTGGCGGCCGACGAGGGCTGGAAGCCGCAGTCGGCGGAGCATCTGGCGGCGCTGGAGGCCCTCGGGGTACGCCATCTGCTGCTCGTCATCAGCCGGGCCGACCTCGCCGACCCCGCCGCGGCCGTCGTCGCGGCCCGCGCGCGGCTGAGGACTCCCGTGGAGGCGGTCGCGGTCAGCGCCGTCACCGGCGCCGGCCTGGACGAGCTGCGCGCCGCGCTGGACCGCCTGGGCTCCGCGCTACCCCCGCCCGACCTCGAAGCGCCCGTCCGCCTGTGGATCGACCGCGCGTTCACCATCCGCGGCAGCGGCACCGTGGTCACGGGCACCCTCGGGGCCGGACGCCTCGCCACCGATGCCGAGCTGGAGCTGAATTCCGCGGCAGTACGCGTACGAGCCCTGCAGTCGCTCGGAGCCCCCGAGTCCACAGTGGACGCCGTGGCCCGCGTCGCGGTGAACCTGCGCGGCGTGGAGCGCTCGTCCGTGAGCCGCGGCGACGCGCTCGTCACGCCCGGCCGGTTCGTCTTCACCGACCTGCTCGACGTCCGCGTCCACGGCGACCCGGTGGCGGACCTGCCGGCGACGGTGGTGTTCCACATTGGATCGGCGTCGGTCGCGGCGCGGGTACGCCCGCTGGGCCCCGACACCGCCCGCCTGCGCCTGGCCCGCCCGCTGCCCCTGCACCTGGGCGACCGCGCCCTGCTGCGCGACCCGGGCCGCCACCGCATCCCCGGCGGCGTAACGGTCCTGGACGTGTCCCCACCCCCACTGACCCGCCGCGGCGCCGCGGCCGCCCGCTCCCTGGAACTGTCCAAGATGGACGGCGAACCCGACCTGGCCGGCGAGCTGCACCGCCGCCGCCTGGTGCACGCGGACAACCTGCGGCGCATGGGCATCCCGGCGCCCGGCGAGGGCTGGCTGCTGGGCCCGGACCACGCGGCCTCGCTGCGGACCCGGCTGGCGTCGGAGGTCCAGGCCTACGCGGCGCAGCACCCGATGGACCCGGACCCGCCGGTGGACGCGATCAGCCGCCGCCTGGGCCTGCCCCACCGGTCCCTTGTGGAGCGCCTGCTGACCCCGCCCCTGACAATCAGGAACGGCCGCATCGGTACCGGCACGGCCCTGCCACCCCGCCTGTCCCGCGCCATCGACGCCGTCCGGGCCGACCTCTCGGCGAACCCGTTCACCGCCCCGGAGTCCGACCGCCTGGCCGCCCTGGGCCTGGGCCCGAAGGAACTCGCCGCGGCGGCGAAGGCGGGCCTGCTGCTGCGCATCGCGGACGGCATCGTGCTGCTGCCGGACGCCCCATCGGCCGCGCTGGAGCGCCTCACGCGGCTGCCGCAGCCGTTCACGTTGAGCGAGGCGCGGCAGGCCTTGGGAACGACGCGGCGGGTGGCGGTACCGCTGCTGGAGTTCCTGCACCGCCGGGGATCGACCAGACGCACCGCCGACGGCCGCCACACGACGGACACCGCGAGCTAGGTCGGTCGGCTGCCGGAGCGGGATCTGCGCGCCGTCGCCGAGTCGGTTTCGACGTTGTTGTCGGCTCTCGCCGTCGCCGGCGGGCAGGTGACGGCGGCCGGCAACCGGCGGATCGAGGAGATTCGCAGGGCCCATCCGAACGCGTACCAGCCGTGGACCGGTGAGGATGACCGCCGGCTGGTGCCGCTGCACGCCGAGCATATCCCGATCAAGGAACTGTCGGCGATCTTCGGCCGTCAGGTGGGTGCGATCGCTTCGCGGCTGCGCCATCTCGGGCAGGTTGTGCCGGAACCGGACTGAGCTCCGGCCGGAATGGCCGGGCCATCGATGGCCGGCGTATGTCAGCCTGATGACTGTGTACAAGAAGGCGACGATCCCGCTGGTCTGCACCTACGACGACGAGGCCGACGCGGCCTACGTCTATCTGCAGCACCCCATCGCCGACGCCGGGGTCGACCGGACCATCACGTTCGACTCCCGGCACGGCATGTTGAACATCGACCTGGACGCCCGCGGTCACGTCCTCGGTCTCGAAATCATCGGGGCCCGCGCGCACCTGCCGCCCGCGCTCCTGCAGGCCGTGCTCGACGCGGAGCGGTGAGGGCTACGGGCCGCTCCAGACGCACAGGGCCAGCACCACCACTACCGCGACCACCACCAGGGCGACCGTGTAAGCCGGGGGCAGCCCCGGCGGCTTCTGGCCCTCCTGCCTGGCCTTGGCCCGCTTCCACTCGCGGCGGTCCTTCGCCGTCGGGGTCTCGGCCGGCCTCTCCTGGTGCAGGCCGCCCGCCAGGCGGGTCAGCAGGGCGTCGACCGCCTCCGGGGTCGCGCCGCGCTCCGACAGCCACTCCTTCACGTCGGCGGGGCCCGTGCGGACCAGGGCGGCCAGCAGGTGCTCGGTGCCGATGTGCTCCGCGCCCGTGGCCAGGGCGATGTGCAGGGACTGCTCCAGCGCGACCTTCGTCGGCTTGTCGAAGGACATCTCCGGGGGCGACGCCGGTAAGTCCGTGGCCGGCCATGGGGACGTCCAGATCTCGGCCGCGTTGCCGTTGCGGTGGGCGTGCAGGGCCTGGGCCAGGTCGATCGGCTCCATGCTCGGGCGGGACGCGGCGTGGGCGAAGCCGGGCACCTGGGTCAGCACGGCGCGGGCGTCGGTGGTGAAGTGCGCAAACACGAGTCATGTTTCTACCCCACGCCGGCACCGCCCCGCCGAGCCGGGCCCGGTCGGGCCGCAAAGCCCGACCGGTCCCAGTCCGCGTTCCTCACGACCGCTGGCCGGAGATCAGCTGGAGAACTCGATACGCGCGTTCTCGAAGTCCAGCGCGCGGATTCGCACGGCCAGCGTGCTGCCGACGGCCGGGCGCTGGGATGTCACCAGCAGGCCCGGAATGTCGCCGGCCACCGTCAGGAACACGCCGAACGGCGTGAGCCGGGTGACGACGCCGGAGACGACGGAGCCGACGCCGTGGCGCGCGACGAACGCGTCCCAGTTCGCAGAGCGGATCATGCACTTCACCTCCCTTCTACGCAGACTCCGCTGAGCGAGCGCGAGGGAGGGCGGGCCCCGAGGGCCGATCAACAGTGCGCCGGGCGCACCTTCCGTGAACGGCCCACGGCCGACCCGGCAGTCATGCGCGCAATCGTACATCCGGCGCATGGCGCCGGCGATCACCCGTCCGTACGCTACGACGAACGCCGATGCGTCCTGCTGCGACCCGCCACGTCTCGCAGGCCGCCTCAGCCCGCCGCGCACCGAGGCCGGCCGGGCTCGGGAGGCCGTGCACTGCCGTCACGAGGATGGGAGGGCCGGCGGATGCCTGCTGCGCCGGAGCGAGTCAGCGTCGGGTTCGAGGGCGGTACGGCGGGCGAGGGCCCGCTGTCCTGGGGCCAGCTGGAGAACTGGTCCGCGATCGTCAAACAGGGCACGTGGCTGCCGCTGGGCGGGGTGAAGCCGCTGCCCCCGGGCACCACCGTCGACGAGGTGGCGGCCGAGCTGCGGTACCTCATGACCCGCTACGAGCCGATGCGCACCCTGCTGCGGTTCGCGCCCGACGGCACGCCCACGCAGGTGGTGTACGGCAGCGGCGAGATCGACCTCGAGATCATCGACGCCGGGGCCGCCGATCCCGGCGAGGCCGCCGAGAAGCTCTGCGACGCCTGGCGGGCCAAGCAGCTCGATTTCGCCACCGAGTGGCCGCTGCGCATGGCGATCGTGCGGCAGAACGACGAGCTCACGCACATGGCGGTGCTCGTCTCGCACTTCGTCACCGACGCGGCCGGTGCGCTCACGATGCTCACCGAGGTCGCCGCGCGCACCGGGACGCCTGTCGACGGGTTGCAGCCCCTCGCGCAGGCGCACTGGCAGGCGTCGCCGGCCGGGCGGCGGCACAACGCGGCGGCCCAGCGGTACTGGGACGAAATCCTGCGCACGGTACCGCCGAAACGTTTTCCACCAACCGGGAACTCCACGAAACCGCGGTACTGGCACGGCGAGTACACGTCCCCGAGTCTGGGTATCGCCGCGCGGCAATGGGCGCGGAGCACCGGCCTCGACAGCTCGACCGTGCTGCTGGCGGCCTTCGCCGGCGCGCTGCACAACGTGCTCGGCTCCGACCCGGTGGTCATCCGGCCGATGGTGAGCAACCGGTTCCGGCCCGGCCTCGCCCGGGTCGTGTGCACGCTCGCGCAGGCCGGGCTGCTCAGCCTGCCGGCCGCGGCCGGGGACTTCGCCGAGCTGCTCGGGCGCGCGCGGCGGGTGACGATGGCGGCGTACAAGTACGCGTACTTCCACCAGGGCGAGATGCAGCGGCTCATGGACCGGTACGACGTCGAGCTGGGCTGCTACTTCAACGACCGCCGCGGCCCGTCCCGCGACGAGCCGATCGAGCCCGGCGAGTCCGCGTTCCGGTGGGTCACGGCCCAGGACGCGCCGACGTTCGAGCCGCTGTTCGTGCACATCGACGACGTGCCGGGCACGCTGCGGCTGAGCGTCTACCTGGACGCGGCGCACCTCGACCCGGCGGCGGCCGAGGCGGTCATGCGGGAGATGGAGCGTCTGTCGGCGCCGTAGCCGAGTCGAGCGCGTCCGCCGGCGCGACCTCGGTCAGCGGGCCCGACGCCCCGAAGCGGTGGCCCTGGCCGTAGCGGCAGCCGATCGCGGCCATGGCCACCGCCTGGTCGGCGCTCTCCACGCCCTCGGCCACCACCGTCACGCCCATGCCCGTGCAGATCTGCACGATCGAGCGGCAGATCGCCTCGCTGCGGCCCCCGGCCACGGTGAACGTCCGGTCGAGCTTGACCTCGTCGACGGGCAGCGCGTGCAGCTGGGCGAGCGCGTTGTACCCGGTGCCGAAGTCGTCGAGCGCGAAGCGCACCCCGAAGCGGCCCAGGCGGCGCACGGCCCCGGCGGCCGCGGAGAGGTCCGGCAGCGGCGCGGTCTCGGTGAGCTCCAGGAGCAGGCGGTGCGGGGCCAGGCCGTGGCGGCGCACCGCCTCGCGCACGGTCGCCTCGTGCTCGGGGCGGCCCAGGCGGGCGGCCGAGGTGTTGACGTGCACGGCGATGCTCGCCCACGAGCCGCGGAAGGCGGCGGCGTCGCGGCAGGCCCGGTCGAGCACGAAGTCGTCGACGAGCCGGATGAG
The DNA here is from genome assembly GCF_049995355.1 of Dactylosporangium sp. McL0621. NCBI lineage: Bacteria > Bacillati > Actinomycetota > Actinomycetes > Micromonosporales > Micromonosporaceae > Dactylosporangium > Dactylosporangium sp. McL0621. The sequence goes on along the minus strand of NZ_CP188259.1, from coordinate 3,394,514 downwards.
GCCGATCTCCTCGGCGGTGGCGATGAACACGTCGGTGGAGACCGGGCCGAGGCTCGGGTGGTTCCAGCGGGCGAGGGCCTCGACGGCGACGACGGTGGCGTCGGCCAGCCGGACGATCGGCTGGTAGTGCACGTCGAGGCCGTGCCCGTCGCGCAGGGTCGCCGCGAGCGCCTCGGCCAGGTCGGAGCTGCCCGTGCCGTCCGGGAGGTCGACACGGTACCGCACGAGCGCGCCCTTGCCCTGGCGCTTGCCCGCGTACATGGCGGCGTCGGCCCGGCGCAGCAGCGCGTCGGCGCTCGACACGGCGCCGTGCTCGCCCGCCTCGACCAGGCCGATGCTCACGCCGACGTTGACGGTCTCGCCGCCGACGTCGAAGGGGCGGCCGATGGCGGCCATGATGCGCTCGGCCGGCTCGCCGGGGTCGCCGCCGCCCTCGAGCAGCACCGCGAACTCGTCGCCGCCGACCCGGGCGATGGTGTCGCTGTCGCGCACGGCCGAGCGCAGCCGGGTCGCGACCTGGCGCAGCAGCCGGTCGCCGGCGTGGTGGCCGAAGCGGTCGTTGACGCCCTTGAAGTCGTCGAGGTCGCAGAAGAGCACGGCGAGCGGGCGGCCGTCGCGGTGGTGCAGGGCGAGGGCGTGCTCGAGCCGGTCGTGGAACAGGACCCGGTTCGACAGGCCGGTGAGCGCGTCGTGGAAGGCCTGGTACGTCAGGCGCGCCTGGCTGTCGGAGACGCGGTCGAGCAGCACCGCGTTCTCGATCAGCGTCACCGCCTGGCGGATGATGAGCAGCGAGATGACCGCGGTCTCCACGGCGATCTCGACGCCGTCCATGCTGATGCCGCGCACGAGCTGGACGATGAGCAGCACGCCGGTGCCGGCGACCGGCAGGTACGGCAGCATGAGGTGGGCCCAGCGGCCGTGCCGGGCGGCCGGGCGCGCCGCGGCCGGATGGGCCGGGGTGAGCGCGGCGACGGCGACGAGCGCCATGCCGGCCACGAACCCGGCGTCGGCCAGCGGCGGCATGCTTTCGGCGCCCTTGGAGACCAGGTACGCGAAGAAGCTGTCGGAGAACGACAGGCACAGCAGCCCCGCGCCGAGGACGGTCAGCTGGCCGCGGGCGGCAGGAGCGGACGTGGCCACCAGCAGGATCACGATGACGGTCAGCAGGAGGTCGGTGACCGGGTAGGCGATGGCGACGGAGTACGCGAACGGCGTCGCCGCGCCCGCGCGCGCCACCGAGCCGAGGGTGGTCCCCCAGGTCAGCACGAAGAGCGCGCCGACCACGATGAGCCCGTCGAGCACCATCACGAGCTGGCCGGGGCGGCGGCGGGGGCCGTCGCCGGGCGGGCGGGCCACCGCGAGCGAGACGATGGCCGGGAGCGCGAAGACCGGCAGCGTCAGGTAGCCGGCGTCGGCCGCGCTCGGGGACGGCAGGGCGTCGTCGCGGAACAGCTGGTACCAGCTCCAGATGAACTGCCCGATGGTCCAGCCGCAGGCCGCGCCGCCCATCCACAGCCGCCAGCGCCGCTGGGCGCCGGCGTGGCGGGCCGCGGTGAGCCAGCAGGCCAGGGTCGCGGCGAGGCCGGCGCCGAACTGGCCGAGGTCGTCGACGAACTGCGACCACCACGGCGAGAGCAGGCCCGAGCCGCCCAGCGCGACGACGACGGCCACGGACACGGCCGCGACGAGGAGCGGCTTGGAGGCGGTTCCGCGCGGCAAAGTGGATCCATCCTCACCACAGGTGATTGGACGGGTACGGCGGATACGGTACCGCACCGCGCGGGCGTTTCGCGGGGGTTCGGCTATCGGTGCCATCACGATCGCGATTGGCCGCGGCCGGGCGGGCGGGCCTAGCGTCGGGGCATGCTGAATCTCGCGGGGATGCCTGTCTACGTGGCCCGGCCGGACGGGCCCGGCCCGCACCCGGGGGTGGTGGTCCTGCACCAGCTCTTCGGCGTGGACGGCAGCGTGCGGCGCGGCGCCGACCGGCTCGCGGCCGCCGGTTTCCTGGCCGTGGCGCCGGACCTGTACCACCGCACCGAGCCGGGCGCCGAGCTGCCGCAGGACGACGAGGGCCGGCGGCGCGGCTTCGCGCTCATGCACCGGATGGACCGCGACGAGGTGGTCGCGGACGTGGGCCGGTGCCTGGACTGGCTGCGGGGGCCGGGCGGGGCCGGCCCCCGCACGGGCCTGCTGGGCGTGAGCCTCGGCGGGCACGCCGCGTTCCTGGCCGCGGCGCGCCTCGACGTCGACGCGACGGCGGTGCTGTTCCCGGGCTGGCTCACGGGCACCGAGATCCCGCTGAGCCGGCCCGAGCCCACGCTGTCGCTCGCCGCGGACATCCGCGGCCGGCTGCTGTTCCTCGTCGGCGAGCGCGACCACGTGGTACCGCCGGCGGAGGTCGCGCGGATCGCCGCCGCGATCCCCCGCCACGAGGTGGTGGTCTACCCGGACACGCCGCACGCGTTCTTCCTCGACGGCACCACCCCGGCGGCCGAGGACGCGTGGCGGCGGGTGATCGAGTTCCTCTAGAGCTTCTTCGCGGCGTCGGCGGCGTCGGCGCGGGCCTGTTCGCGGCGCGCCCCGACCTCGGTGGTGGCCAGGTTGGGCCGGAACTCGACGGACGCGATGTCGGTGATGCCGGCCCAGCGCAGCCAGCTCTCCAGGTAGGGGGCCTGGAAGTCGGCGCCGAAGGCCGGGCCGCGCCCCTCGCCGTAGACGGCGCTGGTGTAGATCACCGCGGCCCGGCGGCCGGTGACGAGGCCGGAGTAGCCCAGCTCGCCGTCGAAGCCGAAGACCATCCCGGGCTGGCTCACCACGTCGATGAACTGCTTGAGGATGTACGGCACGCCCGCGTTCCACATCGGCACGGAGAACAGGTACTTGTCGGCGGCCGCGAAGCGCTCGAACGCGGCCCGGGCCCGGCGCCACGCCTCGGCGCCCGCCCCGGCCGGCTCCTGCCCCGCGAAGACGTCCATCTTCGCGGCCGCGGCGGCGGGCCCGAACTCGGGCAGGCTCCCGTCCCACAGGTCCCACTCCTCGACCTCGTCGCCGGGGTTCAGCCGGCGGTACCCGTCGAGGAACGCGGCCGCGAGGGCCAGCGACTCCGACCGCTCGCCCCGCGGGGACGCCGAGATGTGCAGCAGCTTGGGCATTGCTCCTCCTCATATTAAGTGCGTGCGCACGCACCTTATGAGAGGGAAGCTAGCCGTGTGCGTGCGCGCGCACAAGACTGCTACGGTGTGAGCATGGACTCCACGGCCGCCTGGGCGGCGCTGCTGCGCGTGCACGCGGCCCTGACGCCGGTGCTCGACCAGGAGCTCCAGGCCGCCCACGGGCTCCCCTTGACCTGGTACGACGTGCTGCTCGAGCTCAGCGCCGCCCCCGGCCGCCGGCTCACCATGTCGGCCCTGGGCGCCGCCGCGGTGGTCAGCCGCAGCCGGGTGAGCCGCGTCGTCGACGAGCTCGTGCGGGCGGGTCTGGTCGAGCGGGTGGCCAACCCCGACGACAAGCGCTCGGCCTTCGCCAAGCTCACCCCGGCCGGCCGCGCGCGGCTCAGGGCGGCCGCCCCCACCTACCTGGCCGGGATCGAGCGCCACTTCACCGGCCGGATGACCCGCGCCGAGGCGCAGGCCGTGACGGCCGCGCTGGGCAAGGTCCTGCGCGCCCACGACGCATCGACAATCATCCCGCTCGGCCCGGCGCGCTGACGGGTTCGTGCGGGGGCCGCCCGCACGGTAGGGTCACGCCTCGTGATGCGCGTGCTGCCGCCCCTGCTCGTCATCGGCGGCCCGGCGGGGGCGGGCAAGAGCACCATCGCCGACGCGGTGGCCCGGCTGCTCGACGCGCCGGTCGTGGGGCTCGCCGACAGCGCCGGCCCCGACCAGCACAGCGTCGACCTGCCGTCCCTGCAGCAGCGCCTCGACTCGCACGAGGAGGCCCCGCTCGTCGTGGTCGAGGGGGTGTACGCGCTCGCACTGTCGCCGATCCGGTGGGCGGCCCGCTGGACGGTCTACGTCGACACGCCCCTGGACCTGAGCCTGGCCCGGCGCGCGCTGAGCCAGGACGACCCGCGGGAGGTGCTGCGCGCGTACCTCGACGGCGGGCGCGAGGCCCACGCCCGCACCGTCGCGCCCGGCCGCCAGCTCGCCGACCTCGTGGTGGACGGCATGCAGGAGCTGCCGGAGATCGCGGCCCGCATCCACACGTTCATCAGCCGCCGCTCGTAGTCACCGCGGCACCGTCAGGGGCGGCGGGGGCGCGCGGCCGTCAGCACCGCCACCGCGGCCAGCACGAGCAGCGCCGCCCCCAGGGCCAGGGCCGGCGGCCCCAGCGACGGCACGCCGCGCAGTTCGGGCGGGGCCGCGGCCGCCCAGGCCGCCACCGTGGCCGGCACCGCCACCACCCCCGCGAACGCGACGAGCAGGAGGGCGGCGAGCGGCTCGACGACCCGGGCCCGCCGCGCCGCCAGGCCCTGGGCCCGCAGCGCCCGCAGGTCGCCGGAGGAGCCCTCGACGGTACCGCTGAGCAGGGCCGCCGCCGCGAGGACCACGGCCAGCAGGCCGGCCACGAGGTAGAAGCGCAGGCCCAGCGCCGAGCCCTCCCCCGCCAGGGCGGCCCGGGCGTCGGCGATCGTGCGCCGCTCGGTGACCGTCACCCCGTTGGCGGCGAGCGCGTCGAGCAGCGCCGGCGGCGCGTCGGCCGAGAGCCACACCTGCGCGCCGGTCGCGGAGCTGTCGGTGGAGAGGCGGTCGGCGTACTCGAGGTCGACGAGCAGGCCGCTGGTGCCCAGGCGGGGCAGGCGCGGCACGGTCGCGGCGACCGTCGCCGGCAGGGGGCGCTGGCGGTCGAAGACGGTCAGCTGGCCGTCCGGCGGCAGCGGGCCGGTCGACACCACGGGCAGGACCGCCGGGCCGTTGCCGGGGCGCAGGACCCCGGTGCCGGCGCCCGGGCCGGGCGGCAGCTTCAGCAGGACGTCGGCGCCCTGGGCCGTGGCGGTACCGCCGGGCGGGGCCTGCCAGGCCGTCGCCGGGGCGTTGTGCAGGGTCAGCTCCAGGGCCGGGCCGGCGTACGTGGCCAGGCGGAACGCGATCTGGAGCAGGCGGCAGCCGCCGGAGCAGGGCGCGGCCGCCGTGTAGGTGTGGCGGTCGGGCCGGACGGCGCCGAACTCGACGGTGGCGTTCGGGCGGCCGTCGAGCGGGGCGACGACGGCGGAGAACGCGTCGTCGGTGCGGTCCAGGTGGGTGACGGTGATGTCGAGGCTGAGGCTGCTGCCACGCACGACCGCCGGCTCGCCGAGGTCGCTCGGGTGCAGCCGCGCGGACAGGCCGTCGCCGAAGGTGAGGCGCGGCGCGTCGACGGCCAGGCCGCCCGGGAACGGCACGACCGCCATCGCGTGGCGGCCGCCCGGGTCGGCGGCGTGCACGGCGTCGAGCAGCGCGCGGCGGCTCGGGGCGCTGACCGACAGTACCGTCGCGGCGCCCATCTCCCGATCGGCGCGCTCGTCGCGGCGCTGCCCGGCGGTGGTCGTGGCCGCGGCCGCGAACGCCAGCGAGGACAGGGCGACCACCAGCACGGCGAGCAGGCGGGCCGACGACGGGCGGCGGGCCAGCCCGAGCCCGGCGAGCGCGCCGGTCAGCCGGCCGCGGCGCAGGGCCAGCCGGCCGAGGCGGGCCGCGAGGGGCGGGGCGGCGACGGCGGCCAGCAGCGCGGCGGCCAGCAGGACCAGCGCGGGGGCGAGGCCGGCCACGCCGCCGCTGGAGCCGCGGACCTGGAACGTGGCGGCGGCCGCGGCCACGGCGGCGAACGCGGCGAGCCGGGCGCCCCACCGCCCGCCGCGCGCGTCGATGCGGCGCAGCAGCGTGGTGACCGGGCCGGAGACGGTGCGGATGCCGACCGCCAGGCCGGCCAGCAGCGCGCCGAGCACGGCCACGGCCGCGTAGAGCGGGGCGCCGGGGGTGCTCCAGCCGCCGATCGCGGTGAACCCGGCCAGGGCGCCGAGCAGCATCGGGACGAGCGTCTCGCCGGTCGCCAGCCACCAGCGGCCGGGGCGGGACACGCCGCGCAGCGCGATGATGCCGTGCTCGAAGCGGCGGGCCCGGGTCGCGGCGGCCACGGCGAGGATGATGACGGCCCAGGCGAGCACCAGGATCGGGGCGACGGCGAACGGCACCGTCCGGCGCACGTCGGCCCGGCGCGCGTCGATGCGGTCGAGCAGGTTGCCGAGCTCGGTGGTGAGCCGCGCGCCGCTGTTGCTGCGCCGCTCGGACTCGTCCACCCACTCGCGCAGCTGGGCGAGGTGGGCCACGCTGATCGCGCCCGGCTCCGGGTACGCGTCGAAGGTCTGCAGGTCGGCCGGGCGGGCGATGGTGGCCAGGGTGCGCCGGTCGACGACGTACGCGGGCCCGCCGGCGTCGGTCAGCGCGCCGCCGCTGCCCCAGTAGGGCTCGGTGCCGTCGGTCGCGCGCACGATCCCGACGACCGTGAGCGGGGTGGGCGGGCCGGCGGCGAGGTAGCGGTTGTTCGTCGAGTCGTACATCGAGCCGGTCAGCTCGACCGCGTCGCCGGGCCGCAGGTGCAGCCGCTCGGCCGCGTTCACCCCGAGCACCGTGTCGCCCGTGCCCATCAGGCACCGCCCGGCGACGACGGCGACGTGGTCGCACAGGCCCTCGCGGTACACCACCCGGGAAAGCTGCTCGGGATCGGCGACCGGCACGGCGGCCGGCTGCGCGGCGAACTGGGCGGTGAAGACCGACGTGTAGCCGGGCGCGTCGAGCCAGCCCGAGCCCAGGCGCTCGAACGTGTTCGGGATCGTGCCGTCGTTGCCGGACTCGACCGTGCCGCTCACGAGGATGTTGCGCTCGCTCACCGAGGCCTGGGCGACGGCGGCGTCGACGATCTGCCGGTCGGTGCGGGCGACGTAGACCGGCGCGGCCACGGCGGCGACCGTGGCCAGCGCGGTGAGCAGCGCCACGGTGAGGGCCCGGCCGAGGCGGGAGCGCAGCATCCCGAGCACGAGCGCGGTCATCGGCGGCCCGCCCGGACAAGCGCCACGGCGCCGAAGAGCACCAGCGCGGCCGCCCCGGCGACGAGCAGCGCCAGGGGCTGGACCGCGGGCGTCGGCACCGGCCACTGGTCGGTGAAGGCCCGCACGGGCGGAGGGGCAAGGGCCCGCAGCAGTACCGCCGCCAGGACGCCGAGCACCACGGCGACGAGCACGGGGACGACCGCGGTGCGCCGCTCGACCCGCGCCAGCAGCCGCCGCGGGAGGCCCTGCCGGCGCAGCGCCGCCCGCTCCGCGTCGCGGTCGCGGCGGTCGACGGCGGCGACCACGAACGCGGCCACGGCGGCGAGCAGCAGCACGATCCCGGCGCCGGCCACGTCGCCGAGCGCGGTGACGGCCGGGGCGAGCCGGTCGGCGCGGGCGGTGGCGGCGGCGAGGCTGTCGCTGCCGGTGATGTCGAGCCCGGCCGAGCGCAGCCGGGCGATGACGGCGTCGCCGGCGCCCGCGGCCAGCCACACCTCGGGGCGCTCGGCGGACGGGACGGTGCCGACGGCCACGGCCGTGATCCGGGCGGCGTACTCGAGGTCGACGAGGATGCCGGAGCCGCCGCCGCGCGGGACGAGCGCGGCCGGGCGCGGGGCCAGCGGTACCGACGCGCCGAAGACGCTCACCGCGGGCTGGTCGTGGCGGTCGTTGTCCGCGGCGCCCCCGGCGGCGAGGGCGGGCAGCGGGACGGGGGCGTCCACGACGTACAGCCGGCTGTCGACCGGCCGCTGGGTGCGCGGCTGCGCGTCGCCGAGGCGCAGCACCCCGGCGGTCTGCACGACCTGGATGCCGGCCGCGGCCTGGGCGACCGTGGTGCGCCAGCGGGCCGGGTCGGCGAAGACGTCCCCGGCGACGACCGTCGCGCCGCCGGCGGTGAGCTCGCGCAGCTCGACCGTCCCCCGGTCGGCCTCGACCGCCTCGACGCGGCAGCCGCGCGCGCAGGCCGGGACGACGGCGGTGAAGGGCTCCGGCTGGTGCGACAGCGGCCCGAACTCGGCCACGGCCTGCTCGCCGGTGCCGTCGGCGGCGAGCAGGACCCGCACCCGGTTGCCGTCGCCGCCGGCCCGCAGGGCCAGGTCGGTGCCGGTGAAGCGCAGCGGCGCCGGGGCGGCCGGGTGCAGGGCGGCCCCGTCGACGCCCGCGACCGCGCGCAGCCGCCCGGCGTCGACGGCGACGACGGGCGAGGGTCCGGCCGCGCCGGTGACGACCACCGCCATCGCCTCGCGCCCGCCCGGGTCGGCCGCGCGGACCGCGGCGAGCAGCCGCTCCCGCGCGACCGGGGCGACGCGCAGCACCCGGTCGGCGCCGAGCTCCACCCGGGCCCGGTCGGCCCGGGCGGCGGCCCCGCCCTGCCAGTCCTGGGCGGCCAGGGCCAGCACGCAGGTGGCCGCGGCGAGGACGGGGATGATGCGGAAGGCCGTGCGGCGCCGCCCCAGCGTCAGCCCCGCGAGGGCCGCGCTCAGCCGGCCCGCGGCCAGGGCGTGGCGCCCGTAGAGGCCGGCGCCGGCCAGCAGCAGCCGGGTGCCGAGCACGCCGAGGCCGGCCGCGACGAGCAGCGGGGCGACCTGGGCCAGGCCGAAGCCGGTGTCGCGGCGCACGTCGGCCGCGGGCGCGGCGACGATCTGGAACAGGGCGGCGCCGGCGAGGCCGAGCGCGCAGACCTCGGCGGTGGCGGCGGCGAGCGGGCGGCGCGGGCGCACGTCGCGCATCAGGTCGGTGACCCCGCCGCGGGTGGCGCTCCAGTCGGCGGCGGCCACGATCACGACCCCGGCCGCGAACAGCCGCGGCGACCAGATCGAGCCGACCGCGAGCGGCACCAGGCTCTGCCCGGCGGTCGCGGCCCGGATGCGCCAGCCGGGCAGGCCCCGCACGGCCAGCCGGGCGGCGTCGCCGCGGCGCTCCTGGGCGGCGTAGGCGGCCGCGACCGCGACCGCCAGCCCGCCGAAGAGCAGGATCTGGGCCTCGGCGAGCCCGACGCCGCGGTGCACCGAGCGCCGGTCGGCGGCCACCGCTTCGGCGAGGGCGGGCGCGCCGGAGGTGACCTCGAAGCGGGCGTTGCGCAGCCGGTCGAGGACGGTCCGCAGCTCGGCGGCGTCGTCGAACGCCCCGGGCTCCAGCACCGCGTCGAACGTGGCGGTGAGGGTCGCCTCGGCCGCGGTGACCGTGGGGGCGGTGGTGTAGGCGGCCACGCCGTCCTGCCCGGCCCAGAACCAGCCGGCCGGGTCGGCGGGGGTGAAGATGCCGACGACCTCCAGGGCGACCGGCACGCCGGTCAGCCCGGTCTCGTGCACGAGCTTCGCGCCGACCTCGACGCCGAGCAGCCGGGCCAGCTCCTCCGGGAGCACCACCTCGCCGTCGGCGCCGACGCACCGGCCCTGCCGCAGCTTCAGGTTGCCGCACAGCTGCTCGGCCGAGCGCAGCTCGGCGCTCTGCCGCCGGGGGCCGGCCGGGTCGACCAGGTCGCCGGGGACCCGCAGGCCGCCGGCGCGCTCGTCGACCGGCACGTCGACGAGGGCGGACATGTGCCGCAGCGTGTCCTCGGGCCGGTCGCCGCTCGACACGGTGCCGCGCACGCGCAGGGTCCGCTCGGCGACGGTGGCCGCCGCGACCCGGGCCCGCACGGCGTTCTCCCCGGCGGTGCCGGCGGCCCCGGCCGCGATCCCGGCCGCGACGGCGGTCACCGCGGCCAGAGCCAGCATCACCAGCGCCTGCACCCGCCGCGCCCGCAGCGCCCCGAACACCAGCCCCCACATCGGCCTGACCCTAGCGTCAGCCGAGCACGGCCACCAGGAACTGCGATGCCGCGGTGAAGGGGCGGAGGTCCCACGTCGACAGGAGCAGGTCCTCACGCAGCCCGGCGGCGGCCGCGTCGGCGCGGAAGTCGTCGAAGGCGTAGCCGCGCCCCGCGCCGAAGCCGACCACGACCCGCCCGCCCTCGCCCAGGTGGGCCTTGAACCGGCGCAGGATCTCGACCCGGGTCGAGGGGGCGACGAAGGCGATGACGTTGCCGGCGCAGACGACGGCGTGGAAGCCGGCCACCGGCAGCTCCAGCTCGGCGAGGTCGCCGACGAGCCAGGTGGGGCCCGGGTGGTCCTGCTCGGCGACGGCGACGAGCTCGGGGTCGAGGTCGACGCCGACCACCTCGTGCCCGGCCGCGTGCAGGAACGCCCCGACCCGCCCGGTGCCGCTGCCGGCGTCGAGGATCCGCGCGCCGCGGGGCACCATGGCGTCGATGAGCCGGGCCTCCCCCGCCAGGTCGGCCCCGCCCGCGGCGAGGTCGCGGAAGCGCTGGACGTACCAGCCGACGTGCCCCGGCTCCTCGGCCTTGCGCCGCAGCCAGGCGTTCTCGTCCTCGGCCACGCGGGCCCCCTCTCGTGAAACTTGCGGTGCAAACCTATCCAAATGCTCAACCGGGCCGCCCGCCGGCCGATCAGCAACTCATGCGCTCCGAACTCGACGACGGGGTGGTCGGCGCCGATGCCCTGCAGGGGATCGTGTGGCAGGTGTGGACCGCGTACCCGGGCGGGACGCCACCCGCCGGTCCGCCGCCCGCCGATGCCTGCGCCGGGCCGTTCGACGTGACGGCCGGCGTGTCGATCGCGGGCGCCTGGAACGGGCACGTGCTCCTGCGCTGCCGGGCCGACGGGGCCGCCGCCATCGCCGCGGCGATGCTGGAGATGCCGGCCGGCAGCGTCCGCCCCGAGGACGTCGTCGACGCCGCCGGGGAGCTCATGAACATCATCGCCGGCAACGTGAAGAGCCTCCTGCCGCAGCCGTCGGTCGTGGCGCTGCCCCAGGTGGTGCTCGGCGAGGCCGACGTGGTCTGCCCGGGCAGCACCGCCTCGTGCGAGCTGCGGACCGCGTTCGAGCAGTGGCCGGTACACCTGTCGGTGCTGGAGGTGCCGGCTAGCCGAGCAGGCTGACCACGTCCACGACGCCGTCGACGCGCTCGACCCGCCGCACGAAGGACGGGATCGCCGCCTCGCGCCGGACCGCGCCCAGCAGCGTCACCACGCCGTCGGCCACCTCCACCTCGACCCCGGACCGCGAGCACAGCCCGGCGACCTCGCGGCGGATCTCCTCGTCGCTGCGCAGGAACACCTTGAGCAGGTCGCGGCGGGTCACCAGGCCGACGAGGCGACCGGTGCCGTCGACGACCGGCAGGCGCCTGAGCCCGGCCGACTCCATGATCCGGGCCGCCGTGGGCAGCGGGGCGGTGCCCGCGACGGTGATGGCCGGCGCGCTCATGAGCTCGCCCGCCACGGCGGCGCGGGCCTTGCCGGAGCCGGCGTGCTCGATCCGGGGCAGCAGGTCGGCGGAGGACACCACCCCCACCACGTGATCGGCGGCATCGACCACCGGGACCGCGTTGACGCCGTGCGCCTCCAGCAGGTCGACGATCGCCTTGAACGGCGTGTCCGGGGTCACCGACACCGCGCCGAAGGTCATGACATCCGCGACATTCCACCGGCTCATTCCGGGCCTCCTTCGCATCTGCCCCGACCGTAGGCGGGGCGCGGAGCCGGGTCGTAGGGCCGAAGGACCCGTCCGTGGGGTACCATGGCCGCGTGATGCTGGGTTATCGCGCGTTTACCGTGGCTCCGGGTGGAGCCGGCGGCCGCTTGCGCTGACCTAGTACACCCGGAGCCAGCAAGGGCAGAGACGTCGGAGTCTCTGCCCTTCGTCGTGTCAGACGGCGGGCTGGTGTGACCGGGCCCGCCTCCCATTTCAGCGGTGAGGACCCAAGGCATGGAAACCAGCAACCTGCGCGTCACCGGATACCGCCCGCTGTTCTCGCCGCGGGAGCTCGTCGCCGAGCTGCCGATGGACGACGAGCGCGCCGCGGTCGTGCAGCGCGGCCGCGACGACGTGCACGGCATCGTGACCGGCGCCGACGACCGGCTCCTCGTGGTCGTCGGGCCGTGCTCGGTCCACGACCCGGTGGCGGCGGTGGACTACGCGCAGCGCCTGGCCGTCGCGGCCGGCCGGCTGTCGGCCGACCTCGCCGTGGTGATGCGGGTGTACTTCGAGAAGCCCCGCACCACCGTCGGCTGGAAGGGCCTCATCAACGACCCCGGGCTCGACGAGACCTTCGACGTGCCGCGGGGGCTGCGCCTGGCCCGGCGGCTGCTGCTCGACGTGCTCGGGCTCGGCCTGCCCGTCGGGTGCGAGTTCCTCGAGCCGACCAGCCCGCAGTACATCGCCGACGCCGTGTCGTGGGGCGCGATCGGCGCCCGGACGCCGGAGAGCCAGGTGCACCGCCAGCTCGCTTCGGGCCTGTCGATGCCGGTCGGGTTCAAGAACGGCACCGACGGCGACGTGCAGGTGGCGATCGACGGATGCCGTACCGCCGCGAGCCGCCACGTGTTCTTCGGCGTGGACGAGGACGGCCGGGCCGCGGTCGTCTCCACGGCCGGCAACCCCGACTGCCACATCATCCTGCGCGGCGCCCGCACCGGCCCGAACTACGGCCCCGGCGACGTCGCCGACGCGCTCGCCCGCCTGGAGAAGGCGCAGATGCCGCGCCGGCTCGTGGTCGACGCGAGCCACGGCAACAGCGGCAAGGACCACGTGCGCCAGGCCGTCGTGGCCCGCGAGGTCGCCGAGCAGGTGGCGGCCGGCCAGGAGGGGATCGCCGGGGTCATGCTGGAGAGCTTCCTCGCGGCCGGGCGGCAGGACCTCGGGGGCGAGCTGACCTACGGCCAGAGCGTCACGGACGCGTGCATGTCCTGGGACACGACCGAGGCGCTGCTGGACGACCTGGCCGCCGCCGTGCGCGCCCGCCGCGGCTGAGCGTTCAGGCGAAGACCGGTGGCTGTCCGGTCGCCTCGAGCACGGACAGCCACAGGTCGCCGTCGGGGTCGACCAGGTTGCGGGAGCTGATGGCCAGAGCGATCGGCACGTGCACGAACCGGCCCCGCCAGCGGCCGACGACCATCTCGGTGCGCCCCGCCATCGCGGCGTGCGCGGCGGCGTGGGCCAGGCGGATGCAGTACACGCTGTCGTACGGGTCGGCCGGGACGCTGCGGATGGTGTAGCTCGGGTCGATGTACTTGAGGTTCGCCTCGACCCCGGCGGCGGCGAAGTGCTCGGCGATGCGCCCCCGCAGGTAGCGCCCGAAGTCCTCCAGCCGCACGTTGCCGGACGCGTCGCGGCCGCTCGCGGTGAGGTACTCCTGCCCCGCCCCCTCCGCGACGACCACCATCGCGTGCCCGCGGTCCACGACCCGCCGGCGCAGGTGCTCGAGGAACCCGCCGGGCCCGTCGAGCGCGAACGGCACCTCGGGGATGAGCACGTAGTCGGCGTCGTTGTTGGCCAGCGCCGCATAGCAGGCGATGAAGCCCGAGTGCCGGCCCATGAGCTGGACCAGCCCGATGCCGTTGGGGAACGCGGTCGCCTCGACGTGCGCGGCGCGGATCGCCTCCGTCGCCTTGCCGAAGGCCGTCTGGAAGCCGAACGAGCGCTCGATGTACGGGATGTCGTTGTCGATGGTCTTCGGCACCCCGACGACGGCGATGCGCAGGCCCCGCTCCGCGACCGTCTCGGCGATGCGCAGCGCGCCGCGCATCGAGCCGTCACCGCCGATGACGAACAGCACGTTGATGCTGAGCTGCTCCAGGCAGTCCACGATCTCGTCCGGGTCCTGGTTGCCCCGCGACGTGCCGAGAATGGTGCCGCCGTACTCGTTGATGCCGGCCACCGCGTCGGGGTCCAGGTCCACGACGGGCCGGCCGTAGCGGGCGGTCATCCCCTGGTACCCGTTGCGGAACCCCACGATCCGGCGCACGCCGTAGTGGTTCGTCAGCTCCAGCACCAGCGCCCGGATGACGTCGTTGAGGCCCGGGCACAGCCCGCCGCACGTGACGATGCCGACCCGCGTCTTGGACGGGTCGAAGTAGATCTTCGAGCGCGGACCGCCGGGCTCGAACCCGGGCAGCTCCGCCACCGGCACGCCGCGCGCGGCGACCAGCGCGACGGTGTCGTCCAGCAGCACCCGGTCGGCCTCGTCCACGTAATGCCACGTCGTGCCCTGGCGGCGCAGCAGGGCCGAGAGCGGCGAGTCGATCCGCCCCTCGCCGAGCCGGGCGATCTCGAGCCGCGCGCGTTCGTCGACCATGCGCACCATCGTCCGCCCGCGGCGTTTCGCGCCGGTTAATCGGTTGAGGCGGCCGGCGGTGGCGCGCCAAGCTGAGGGCATGCGGGTCACCTTCATCCGGTTCCCCGACCACCAGCGGGCGCATGTCGTCGTCGAGCGCGACGACGGCGTCGTCTACCGGCTCGACTCCGGCCCGGCCGGCCCGGAGACGCCGCACGACCTCGTGCACTACACGGTCGAGGACGCCCTCGCGGTGCCCGACGGCATCTGGGGCGCGATCGCCGGCGGCGTGGTCTTCCACAGCATGCGGCACGTCGCGGGCCGGCGGCCGCCGCACGCGGCCGAGCGCTCCAAGGACATGATCCGCGAGCACCGCGACCGGCTGCAGCGCGCCGAGCTCATCGGCGGGCTGTGCGAGCGCGCCGCCGCGCTGTCCGATGCCGACCTGCCCCGGTTCGCCGCGCGCGAGCCGTTCATGCCGCTGACCGTCGAGCAGCTGCGCACGGCGGCGCGGGCGCTGCACCGGGCCGCCGCGGCCTGGGCGGAGCTGGGCGCCGGGGAGGAGCTGCGCCTGGAGTGGCCGGGCTGGCGCCGGCTCACAGCAGCGGCGACGCCTGAGCGGACGCAACGACCGGGACGATCTCGAAGTCGACCAGGTCGTTCCAGCGCGCGACCCAGGTCATGAGCAGGGTCAGGTCGTCGCACTCCATGAGCTGGTAGCAGCGGCCGAAGTCGGCCGTGACCCAGCTGTCGACGTACCGCAGGCCCTCCGGGATCATCCGGCCCTGCTCGCGGGCCCGCTCGTACACCGGCCGCGCCTGTCCGCCGCGGAACGTCTCGACCACCATGAACAGCATGTGCTCACGGTAGCGACCGGGTCCCGGACGACCACCCCACCGGCGTCGTCCGGGACCCGGGCGTCCTCATGCGGGCAGGTTCCAGCGCTGGTTCGCGCCCGCGAAACAGGTCCAGATCTGCAGCCGCGCGCCGTCGGCCGTCGAGTTGTCGGTGACGTCGAGGCACTTGCCGAGCGCCCGCAGCGTCCCGTCCGCGTTCGCCGTCCAGGTCTGCGCGGCCGAGCCGTTGCAGTCGTACAGCTGCACCTTCGTCCCGTCCGTCGCGGTCGCGCCGGTCACGTCGAGGCACTTGCCCAGGGCGCGCAGGGTGCCGTCGGTGCCGACCGTCCACTGCTGGGCGCCGGTGCCGTTGCAGGTGTACAGCTGCACCGCCGTGCCGTTGGCCGAGCCCCCGCCGGCGACGTCGACGCACTTGCCGCCGAGCCCGGTGATCTGGCCGGTCCGGGTCGGCGTCGACGTGCCCGCCTTCCACGTGAACGTCGCCGACGTCTTGGCCGGCAGGCTGTACGTGAAGTGCTGGCCGCTCCAGTTGACGGTCACCGCCTGGGTGCTGCCGGTGTTGTTGTACGCGATGAGCGCGCGGGTCCCGTCCGGGTTGAGGTACGCGATGTTCGGCACGCTCGCGTTCGCCGTGGAGTCCACCCGCGAGGCGCCGGGCCGGACGAACTTGGTGAGGTGGCCCATCGTGTAGTACTCGATGGTGTAGTCGACCTGCCCGGAGCGCGAGTCTCCGTTGTGGACGGTGATCAGGCCCGTGCAGGTACCGCAGCCGCCGTAGTGCGGGCCCATGTTCTGGTCCACGGCCAGGCTCCACTTGGTGAAGCTCTTGGACCAGTTCCGGCCGTAGTCGATCATGTTGAGCATGTCTTCCTGCTGCTGGTTCGCGATCCACGTGCCGCCGGAGTGCTCGGTGCTGTAGGCGTTGACCGCCGGGTACTGGTTGTGCACCGACGTCTGCTTGGTGACGTCGCCGCCGTAGCCGTGCCAGGCGATGCCGCCGAACAGGGAGTCGTTGCGGATCGCGGCGTCGTTGACGGACTGGGCGGCGTAGGAGTCGTACACGTCCCAGTTCCAGTCGTGCACCAGCACCTTGGTGGACAGCCCGGCCGCGTGGAAGGCGGGCAGCAGGTTCGAGCCGACGAAGAAGTCCAGGCCATTGGCGTTCCAGCTCATCGACGGGTACCCGGCGCAGCAGGTGGGCTCGTTCTGCGGGGTCACGAAGTCGACCTTGACGCCCTGGGCCTGGTACGCCTGGACGTACTTCACGAAGTACTGGGCGTAGGCCGCGTAGTACTGGGACTGCAGCCAGCCGCCGTTGAGGCTGCCGCTGTCCTTCATCCAGCCCGGCGCCGTCCACGGGCTCGCCATGGTCGTGAGCTGCGGGTTGAGCTGCTGGGCCTGCTTGGTGAGCGGCAGTACGTCGGCGAGGTCGTGGGCGATGCTGAAGTTGGCGAGGCCCGGGTCGGTCTGGCCGGCCGGGCGGTCGTCGTAGGAGTACCCGCTGCGGGCCAGGTCGGAGGCGCCCATCGGGTTGCGCAGGAAGCTCAGCCCGATGCCGTTGACCGGGTCGAAGAGCTTCTGCATGACGGCGGTGCGGGTGCTCGCCGACAGCGCGCCGGAGCTGTTCATGAGCCAGGCCGCGGTGTCGGTGAAGGAGGCGCCGCCGCCGGTGAACGTCTGGTACTTGGTGGCATCGTTGACCGTGATGGTCTGGCCGCTGCCCACGCCGGTGGTGAAGGTCAAGGCCGGCTGCTGGGCCAGGCCGCGGGTGACGGTGCGGCCGCCGGCGTCGCTGGTGGTCGTGAGCCAGACGTTGACGGACTCGCCGGCGGCGAGCGCGTTCGGCGCGGCGATGAAGCCGGCCACGCCGACGGTCGCCGCCGCGAGGGCGGCGATCCCGTAGCGGAGCTTGATGCGGGGGCGGTGCATTGCGGCCTCCTCGGCCAATATGAAGGCGGTGCGGACGCCGACGGCGATGTAACGGAATGAAACGTCCTGTAACATCGCTGGGCATCAGCAAACCGCTGCGGGGATTGACTGTCAAGAGTCCTTATAGAAAGAGGCGCGCCGATGGCGGGGCATCGACGGGTGACCGTGCGCGACATCGCGGCCGAGACGGGCATGTCGATCGCGACCGTGTCGCGCGCGCTGAACGACCACCACGCGGTCACGCCCGCCACCCGGGCGCTGGTGCACGAGGCGGCCGAGCGGCTGCGGGCCCGCATCGGGGTGAGCGGCCGGTCCAAGGGCGGGGCCGTCTTCGTGCGCTGCCCGTACGTGCTCACCGACTACTTCGGCCTGATCGTCTCCTCGATCGCCGAGACGCTGACCCTGCACGGCCGCCAGCTCGTGCTCACCGCCGGCGAGGCGGGCCAGCGCACCCCGCTGCTGGCCGACCTCGACGGGCGCGAGGGGGTCACCGGTGTCATCGTGATCCTGCCCCCCGAGCCCGGCGACGACCTCGTGGAGCTGCAGCGGCGCCGGATGCCGTTCGTGGTCGTCGACCCGCGCACCACCCTCCCCCGCGACATCGTCTCGGTCTCGGCCGCGCACTTCGCCGGCGCCCGCCGCCTCACCGGCCACCTGGTCGAGCTCGGCCACCGCCGCATCGGCGTGATCGGCGGCCCGACCGAGTGGCTGGCCAGCGACGCCCGCCTGGCCGGGCACAACGCGGCCCTCGCCGACGTCGGCGTGCTCCCCGCCGCGGAGCTGCTGCGCAGCGTCGAGCCGACCACCGGGCGCGGCCACCGCGCCGCCGGCGAGCTGCTCGACCAGCCGGCGCGCCCGACCGCGCTGGTCTGCTTCAACGACAAGGCCGCGGTCGGCGCGCTGCGGGCCGCCGCCGAGCGGGGCCTGCGCGTGCCGGAGGATTTGTCAATCACCGGTTTCGATGACCTCGACCTGGCCCAGGCGACCGGCCTGACCACGGTGCGCCAGCCGCTGCAGGAGATGGGCCGCATGGCCGTGTCGCTGCTCGTCCGGCTGCTGGAGCAGCACGAGCTCGACGCCCTGCACGTCGAGCTGGCCACCGAGCTCGTGGTGCGCTCCTCGACCGCCCCGCCGCCGCCCGTGTGACGGGTGCGATCCTGGTGGCTATGACCCCGCGCATCTGGTTCGTCCTGCAGCACCGCCCCGGCCCGGCCGCCACCCCCGGCGTCCGCATCACCGACCAGCCGGGCTTCCAGGAGCACCTGGCGTTTCTCAACCGGCGGGCGGAGGACGGCACGTTAGTCGCGGCCGGACCGTTCGACGATACGGACGGCGCGGTGGACGAGGGCATGACGGTACTGGCCGCGCCGACCCTCGAGGACGCGCGGCGCCTCGCCGAGTCCGACGACGAGGCGGTGCGCTCGGGCCTGCTCGCCGTGACCGTCCGCACGTGGACGGTCGTCATGACCCCCGGCGTCGCGGAGGACTGACCCGCTCGCCGGTTGACCCGCTTCGCTCGGGGGTCAGTCGCCTCCCGGCCCGGGAGTGCGATAGCGGAGGTACACGACGCCGTTGGCGAACCGGTGCTCGTCGAGCAACTCGAGGGCGCCGCGCATGTCGGCCGGCAGGGCCGGCTTGCCGCCGCCGACGACGTGGGGCCAGACGAGGAGCTGGCACTCGTCGACCAGGCCGGCCGCGAAGGCCTGCGCCGCGAGGTTCGCCCCGCCGATGAGGAGATCGCGGCCGGCGGTGGCCTTCAGCTCGCGTACCGCGGCGGGGTCGCCCTCGAGCAGCTCGCCGTCGACGACGTCGGTGAGGTCGACGCGGAGGCCGGCTAGGAGATCAACGCGTTTGCGGCGGCCTTGCGCGCCGGGTTGGCGCTGCCCCGGCTCGCGTCCGGGTGGACGCGGTTGGTCAGCAGGACCAGGATCGCGCGGCGGTGCGGGTCCAGGACCATCGACGTGCCCGTGAAGCCCGTGTGGCCGAAGGCGCCGCGGCCCGCCAGGCGGCCCATGTACCAGCTCTGGTCGATGTCGAAGCCGAGCCCGTGCGCCGCCGCGGCGCCGAAGCGCGTGTTCTGGTTCGTCCGGAGCTGCTCCACAGTGGACGGTTTGAGCAGCGGGCCGCCGCCGTCGAGCAGGGCCCTTCCGAACCGGGCCACGTCGGCCGCGGTCGAGAAGATGCCCGCGTGGCCGGCCACGCCGCCCAGTCCGGCCGCGGCGGGGTCGTGGACGGTACCGCGGATCCCACCCTCCGTCGCGGCGATGCGGTGCAGCAGCGAGGGCGGCGGGAGGTACCCGGTGTCGGCCAGGCCCAGGGGCGCGGCGATCTCGCGCCGCACGAGGGTGTCGAGGTGCTCGCCGTGCAGGCCGGTGACGATCGCGCCCAGGGCGATGAAGTTCTGGTCGGCGTACAGGAAACCGGTCCCGGGCGCGGCGACCGGCGGCTGCCCGAGCACCGACGCGAGGCGCTCGTCGGGGGTGTCGCCGGACAGCGGCGTGTCCTTCGACAGGCCCGAGGTGTGGGTGAACAGCATGCGGACCGTGATCCCGGGCTTGGCCTCGAAGAACGGCACGTACCGCGACACCGGCGCGTCGAGGTCGAGTTGCCCGCGCTCGACCAGCCGCAGGGCGAGCACGGCGGTGAACGTCTTGGTCAGTGAGGCCAGGTCGTAGAGGGTGCCGGGGCCGGCCGGGACCCGGCCGGCGGCGGGCAGCTCGGTCTTGTCCGCCGCGTACCGCACCGCGTCGCCGACCGCGAAGTGCGCGGCGACGCGGCCGTCGAGCGCGGCGAAGGCGACGCCGCCGGGGTACAGCGGGTGCTGCGGGTTCTCCGGCGTTGTGCTCAGGTAGCGGCCGACCGCGGCGCGCAGCCCGGCCTCGTAGCGGGTCACCGGCGGGGTGGCCCAGGCCTCGGGCGTCCCGACCGGGATCGACCACGCCGAGGTGCCGGCCGGGGGTGCGGCCTCGGCCGGCGCGTGGACGGTCCTCGGCGGCGCGTCGCACGCCGCGGTCACGGATGCGGCGCTCAGCAGCAGCAGGCCGCGCCGGGTCAGCCTCACTCGGGCGAGCGGACGGCCTCGTACACGGCCGCCATGTCGTCCTCGCCGAACCCGCGGGCGACCGCCTCGTCGAGCAGGCCGCGGGCCGCGTCCACCACCGAGGAGTCAACGCCGACCGCCGCGGCGAGCTCGCCGACGAGCCGGGCGTCCTTGGCCGCGCCCGCCGCCGGGAACGCCACCGGGTAGTCGCGCCGCTGCATGAGGGGGACCTTGAACTGCGCGTACGGCAGGTCGAGGGCCCCGCCGGCGACCAGCGGCAGGAAGTCGACGCCGATCGCGTCGGCCAGGGCGGCGCTCTGCGCGAGGGCGGCGGTCGCGGTCACCACCCAGCTGTTGACGACGAGCTTGGTGCGGCTGCCCCGGCCCGCCTCGCCCAGCCAGGTGACCTTCGCGGCGATGGGCCCGGCCAGCTCCTCGACCCGGCCCCGGACGTCCTCGGGCCCGGAGGCGAGCACGTGCAGCTTCCCCTGCTCGGCCGGGCCGCGGGTGCCCAGCACGGGCGCGTCGACGTACACCAGACCCAGCTCGTCGGCGAGCCCGGCCAGCTGGTCGGCGCCGTCCGCCCCGACGGTGCTCAGCTGCAGCCACAGGGTGCCCGGGGCCAGCCCGGGGGCCGCGGCCCGCATGACCTCGGCGACCGAGGCGTCGTCGAAGAGCATGGTCACCACCGGGTCGGCCCCGGCGACGGCGTCGGCCGGGCTGTCGGCCACGACCGCGCCGTCGGCCGCGAGGGGCTCGGCGTGGGTGCGGGTACGGTTCCACACCCGCACCTCGCGCCCGGCCCTGAGCCAGTTGCGGGCGACGGCCGCGCCCATGATCCCGGTGCCCAGTACTGCCAGTGTCATGCCCTCGATCGTGCCACGGGGCCCGCGGCTCAGGTGACGTGACCGCACACGCACGCCTGCGAGATGCTGCGCAGCATCGGGCGCGTCTGCACGGTCTTCAGCCCGGAACCGATCACCACGACCGTGGTGCCGTCGACGAGCGAGGGGACCATGCCCAGCTCGTTGTCCACGTAGTCGTTCATCGTGTGGGAGTCCTGGAAGGTGAGGTAGACGGCCTGCGCCACCCGGTGCGGGATCATCTCGCCGTCCGCCAGGTGGCAGTCGTACTCCCCGAACGCCGTCACGTTCGCGCGGTACTTCGCGTCGATGTTGGCCGGGTCGGTGACCCACTCCCCCTTCGGGCAGTCCGGGTCCTTGACGAACACGGGCTGGATCTGCGACTTGACCACGTCGAGGGTGAGCTTGCCGGCCGCCGCGGTCGTGGGTGCGGCGGACGTGGGTGCGGCGGACGTGGCCGGGGCCTGACTCGCCGCCGGGGCAGCGACCGTGGGGGCGGCGGTCTTCGGGGAGGAGCAGGCCGCGAGCAGCAGCAGGGCGGCGGCCGTGGCCGAAACGGTGAGGGTTCGCATGCCGCTCAAGGTAGAAATCGGCCCGGATCCCGGACATCAGTGTCAGCACGTATTCCCCTGATACGTCGGGTGCCCGACGATACGGTGGTGCGCACGGCCCTGCGGAGTCTGGCGGCGGCCGCGGCCGTCGCCGTCGCGGTGCTGGGCCGCGACGCCTTCGGCGCGTGGGAGCTGGCCTGCTTCGTGGCCACCGGCCTGCTGCACACCGAGGTCGGCCAGCGCATGTGGCGGGAGCGGCCGGACTCGCGGATGGGCCCGCTCATGCTCGCCGCCGGGCTGTGCTGGCTCGCCGACGGGGCGGGGCGGATCGCGCTACCGGGGCTGTTCCGCGACGACCTGATGCTGGGGATGGTGTACCAGCCGCTGGTGCTGCACTGCGCGCTGGTCATCCCGATCGGCCGGCTGCGCGGGAGGCTGGACCGGGCGACCGCCCTGGCCGGCTACCTGTTCTGGCCGGCCGCGCTCCTGGCGTGGTGGCTGACGCCCGGGCACCCGCCGGGGACCGCCGGCCTGCTGCAGCTGCGGGCCGCGACCTACCCGGCCGTGGGCGTGTTCCTGCTGCTCTTCCTGTTCCATCGGTACCGTGCGGCAACCCCGCTGTACCGTGCCGCCTACACCCCGTTCTGGATCGCCAACCTGGGCAACGTCGCCGCGACCGCGGTGGTCAGCGCCGACTGGTACGTCGGCGGCTCCATCCCCGAGATCGTCTACTACGCCGGCAGCGCCGCGATCCCGGTCGGCGCCTGGCTCAGCCTCGCCCGCAGCCAGCCGCCCCCGCCGGCGATCCGCTCGCTCGTCGCCGCCCTCGGCGCCGAGCAGCCCGCCCCGGCCGCCCTGCGCGACGCCCTGCGCACCTCCCTCGGCGACCCCAGCCTGGAGGTGCTCGCCCTCGACGAGGTCGCCGCGCACGCCCGCGACCACCCGCACACGGTCGTGACCCCGCTGCGGGCCGGCGGCCGCGCGGTCGGCGCCCTCGCCCACGACCCGGCGCTGGCCGCCGCGCCCGACGTGCTGCACGCGGTGCTGCGCATGGCCGCGCTGGTCCTGGACAACCAGCTGCGCCTCGACGAGGTCCAGCGCTCCCGGCGCCGGATCGTCGAGGCCGCCGACGCCGAGCGGCGCCGCATCGAGCGCAACATCCACGACGGGGTACAGCAGCGGCTCATCGCCGCGTCGCTGCTGCTGCGCCGCGCCCAGCGGGCCGCCGGGACGACCTCGCCGCTGCTCGACCAGGGCCTGGCCGAGCTGGACACGGCGGTGGCGGAGCTGCGCGAGATCGCGCGGGGCATGAACCCGCCGGCGCTGGTCCTGCACGGCCTCGCCGGGGCCCTGGAGAGCATCGCGGAGCGGTCGGCCGTGGCGGTGCGTGTCGACGACCGGGTCGGCGGCGCGGCGCTGAGCGACGAGACGGCCGTGACCGCGTACTACGTGGCCCTGGAGGCGGTGACGAACGCCGAGAAGCACGGCGGCGCCGACGAGCTGGAGCTGCGGCTCACCACGGCGGACGAGGAGCTCGTCGTGCTCGTGCGCGACACCGGGGCGGGCGGCGCGGCGTTCGTGCCCGGCGGCGGCCTGGAGGGGCTGCGCGACCGGGTCGAGGCGTGCGGCGGCCACCTGCTGCTGGACAGCCCACCCGGCGGCGGTACCCGGCTGACCGCCCGACTGCCGCTGACACCCGAGGAGTCGCTGTGACCGACCGGATCGTGCTCGCCGACGACTCCCTGCTGCTGCGCGTCGGGCTGGAGCGGCTGCTCGCGGCCGAGGGCTTCGAGATCGCCGGCTCGGCCGGCGACGCGGACGAGCTGCTGCGCTGCGTCGCGAAGGAGCGCCCCGACGCCGTCATCGTCGACATCCGCATGCCGCCGACCTTCACCGACGAGGGGCTGCGGGCCGCGCTGCGCCTGCGCCGCGAGGAGCCGGGGCTGGCGATCCTGCTGCTGTCGCAGTACATCGAGACCCGCGACGTGGTCACGATCCTCGAGCAGGGCGAGGCCGGGGTCGGGTACCTCCTCAAGGACCGCATCACCGACATCGACCGCTTCCTGGCCGACGTGCGCCGGGTCCTCGCGGGCGGCACGGCGATCGACCCGCTCGTCGTGGAGCGGGTCATGCGCCGCCCGCGCCGCCGCGCCGACGAGGGCATCGGCGCCCTGTCCGAGCGCGAGCGCGAGATCCTCGCCCTGATGGCCGAGGGACTGTCCAATGTGGCCGTCTCCGAGCGGCTGTTCCTGGCCGAGCGCACCGTCGAGGCGCACATCCGCAGCATCTTCCTGAAGCTCGGGCTGCCCGCGCTACCGGACACCAACCGCCGCGTGCTCGCCGTCCTGTCGCTGCTGCGCGCCTGAGCCGCGCTCCGGGCGCCGCCCCCCGAAGCTGCCCAGCGCCGCCTCCAGCAGCGGCAGGGCGTGCAGCACCTGGCGGGTGCGGATCAGGGCGTCCCAGACGCGCTCGAACTTCTTCCAGGCCCCCGCGTACGCCAGGTGCCGCAGCCGGTCGCCGGCCCGCCCGTGGCTCGCGGCGCCCCGCCAGAGCGCGCCCCAGCGGTAGAAGTCCTTGTACGCGCGCCAGTACCCGTCCTCCAGCTGCCGGGCGGTCATCCCGCGCGGCTGGTAGACGACGTGGCGGGTGTCGTACAACTCCCAGTCGCGGTGCACGATGCGCCCCTCGGCCTCGATCCGGCGGAACAGGCCGGTGCCCGGGTACGGCGTCATGATGTGGAAGGTCGCGGTCTCGATCCCCTGCGCGACCGCCCACTCCACCGTCCGGTCGAACACGTCGGGCCCGTCCTCGTCCATGCCGAACACGAAGCTCGCGTTCACCATCGCCCCTGCGTCGTGGATGCGCCGGGCCACGGCCGCGTAGTCGCGCCCGATGTTCTGCCGCTTGCGCTGGGCCGCGAGGTTGGCCGCGTTGACCGACTCGAAGCCGACGAACAGGCTGCGCAGCCCGGCGCCGGCCGCCGCCTCGAGCAGGTCCGGCGCGAGCACGGCGTCGACCGTGGAGGCCGCCTGGAACACGCGGCCCATGCCCCGCATCCCCTCGAACAGTGCCAGCGCGAAGCGGCGGTTGCCGAACAGGTGGTCGTCGAGGAAGTACAGGTGGCGGCCGGGCAGCCGGTCGATCTCGGCGAGCGCCGCGTCGACGGCCTGGGTATAGAACGACTTGCCGCCCTCGAAGAAGGCGTCCTTGTAGCAGAAGTCGCAGTGGTGCGGGCAGCCGCGCGACACCACGATCGAGTTGGGCACCAGGTAGCGATGCCGCTGGATCAGGTCGCGCCGGATCGGCGGCAGGTGCTCGAGGGTGCGTTGCTTCGAGGTGTACCGCGGCCGCGGCGCCCGGCGCCGCAGGTCGGCCAGGAACACGGGCCACGTGTCCTCGCCCGGCCCGAGGAAGACCGCGTCGGCGTGCGCGGCCGCCTCGTCGGGCAGCGAGGTGACGTGCAGCCCGCCGAGGGCGACGAATACCCCGCGGGCCCGGTACCAGTCCGCGAGCTCGTAGGAACGGCGCGCCGAGGTGATGTACACCTGGATCACGACGAGATCGGGAAGCCGGTCCCCGCCGGCCGGGTCGAAGCGTTCGACGTGCTCGTCGACGATCCGCACGTCGTCGTCGTCGGGCAGGTACGCCGCGAGGGTGGCCAGCCCCAGCGGCGGGAAGAGGGAGTACTTGATCGGGCGGAACAGCGGACTCGTGGCCTCGGTGAGCGCCGGCAGAATCATCAGGACCCGCATGCCCCCGACGCTAGGACGTGTTTCGGCGCATGCGGTGGCGGATGTGTGTGCATTCAGAAAGCGAGATCGACCCAGACGGCCGCGTGGTCGCTCGCGCCGTGCTTGGCCGCCGTCAGCTCCGGGTAGATGCCCCACAGCTTCGGCGGCTTCTTGTTCTCCGGACTGCCCCACAGGCCCTTGCGGAACACGCCGCCGCCGGTCACCTTCGCCGCCAGCGCGGGCGAGAGCAGGATGTAGTCGAGCCGGTTGGAGATGGTGCAGGACTGGAACGTGCCGGGCCGCTCCTGGCCGGTGTCCTTCGGGTCGAACAGCCCGCCGAAGGCGTCGAGGTCGTAGCAGCTGACCAGCGGCGAGCCGGCGTCGAGCAGCGGCTCCAGGGTCGGGTGGTGCTTGGGGTCGCGGCGGTCCGGGCCCTTGTTGAAGTCGCCGAGGACCGCGACGTAGTCGGCGCCGTCGGCGCGCAGCCGGTCGTAGAGGGCGCGGACCTCGGCGCTCTGCCGCGAGCGCAGCGGGTCCGGGTCGCCGGACGCGAACGACTGGCTCTTGAGGTGGTTCAGCAGCAGGTAGAGGTCCTCGCCGCCGGGCAGCCGCAGCTTGTACAGCGGGCAGTCCCGGCTGAACAGCCGCTTGCCGGCCACCGCCGGGTCGGGCACGTCGACGTGGCTGCGCACCCAGTCGATGCCGACGTCCCCGGTGCACAGCAGCCCGACGTCGATGCCGCGGGGGTCGTTGCCGTCGACGAGCATCGCGTGCTCGTACCGCCGCCCCAGCAGCTCGTCGTTGAACCGCACGAGCGCGGGCCGGTTCTCGGCCTCGACGAGGCAGAGCACGTCGGCGGCGAGGTCGCCGATCACCCGGGCGGTCATCCGGGTGCCGGTCTCGTCGACGGGCTCGGTGATGAGCTCGACCCAGCCGGTCCAGTCGCCGCGGCCGGCCGCCACGATGTGCGGCTCCCGGTCGGCGGGCGCGGCGAGGAAGTCGCCGCGGTTCTCGCGCAGCAGGGCCCACGCGGTGTCGAACTGCCGCGGGTTGAGCCGCCGCCCGTCGCGGGTCTGCACGAGCACGCCCAGCGTCACCAGGGCGTCGAGCAGCGCCGCCTTGTCTTCCGGGGTGTACTCGTCGTGCGCCGCGATCCGGTTGAAGGCTTCGAAGGCCGCGAGCGCCGGCTGGCCGGTCTCGCGCACGGTGTTGTCCATCGCCTTGGCCCGGGCGAAGAGATTCTCCACGTTGAACGTAGCGAGCCGCATGTCACGCAACGTAGCAGCCGCCCACACAACGTCAGGTCGGCTAGGCGACAAGCCCGTTCCGCTTGAGCGCCTCGTCGAGGATGCGCAGCGCCTTGGGCCCCACCCCGTGCAGCTTGCCGAGCTCGGCCGGCGGCACTCCCGCGAGGTCGCGCAGGCTGCGGTAGCCGGCGTCGTGCAGCGCCCGCGTCGCCGGCGCGCCGATCTTCGGCAGCGTGTCGAGCTCGTCGTCCACGCCGCCGATCGTACGCGGCCGGCCGTTACCCCCCGTCCGGCGCCAGGTGCCGGTTGTGCTGCTGCGTGGAGAACTCCAGGACCTCGATCATGCCGGCCAGCACGGTGTCGTCGTAGCGCTGGAGGAACGCGTTGCCCTCCTCGACGACCGGGCCGTAGATCTCGTATACCGACCGCAGGGCGAGCGGGGTCGGGCGCACCGTCACCCGCCGGCGGTCGCCCGCGTCCCGCTCGCGGGTCACGTACCCGGCGCGCTCCAGCCGGTCGATCGCCGTGGTCACCCCGCCGGTCGTCATGCCGGCCGCGACCGCCAGCTCGCCCGGCGACATCGGCCCCGCCTCCGGGCCGAACAGCAGCTCCAGGCAGCGCATGTCGGTGCGGTTGAGGCCCAGCCGGTCCGCCGCGCGCTGGTCGAGCGCGTCGACCGCCCGCTGGTACTCCTGCATCGCCCGCCCGAACGCGGCGATCAGTTCCGAACTCACCCTTGCGATCCTACCGGATCACTCGTACGCTAAGTAACTAGAAATTCTAGCGACTAGATGGGCGAGGTAACCTGACGTGAAGGTCATCATCATCGGGGCGGGCACCGGCGGCATGTGCCTGGCCCACGGGCTGCGGCGGGCCGGGGTCGACGTGGCCGTGTACGAGCGCGACCGCACCCGCGCCAGCGGCCTGCACGGATACCGGGTCGGCATCGACCCCCACGGATCGCGAGCGCTCAAGGCCTGCCTGCCCCCCGAGTTGTACCGCACGTTCGTTGCCACCTGCGCCAAGGCCCCCGAGCGCTTCATGTTCCTCGACGAGCGCCTGCGCCCGACGCTCACCCTCACGCTGCGTGAGCCCACCGACGACGTGAACGACGAGAAGTCCGTGAGCCGCATGACCCTGCGCCAGGTGCTCTTCACCGGGATGGAGGACGTGCTGCATTTCGACAAGACCTTCGTCCGGTACCAGCACGAGCCCGACGGCCGCGTCACCGCCCACTTCGCCGACGGCACCAGCGACACCGGCGACGTGCTCGTCGGGGCCGACGGGGTGCACTCCCCGGTGCGCAAGCAGCGGCTGCCGCACGCCCGGCTCGAGGACGCGGGGATCATCGCGGTGGCGGCGAAGGTACCGACGACGCCCGAGGCTCTTTCGCTCATGCCCGGAGGACTCTTTCCGGGCATCGGCATGGTGCTGGCGCCGCGCGGCATGGCGTGCATCCTGCACTCGATGGAGTTCCCCTGGACCGCCGACGGGCGCCCCAAGTCGGGGATCGGCGGCAGCGACCGGGAACTGCTCGCGGCGTGGCCCGGGCTGCTGTTCGACAACACGCGGGACTACCTGAACTGGGGGTTCTGGGCGTCGACGGACAAGTACCCGGCCGACGTCATGCAGCGCTCCGGAGCCGACCTGGCCCGGCTCGTCACCGCGATGACCCCGCGCTGGGACCCGCGGCTGCACCGGCTGTTCGCCCTCACGGACGCGAGCACCTGCTTCCCGATCACCATCCGCACGTCGGTGCGCGTCGAGCCCTGGCCCACCGACAACGTGACCCTGCTCGGCGACGCGATCCACACCATGACGCCGG
Organism: Dactylosporangium sp. McL0621; assembly: GCF_049995355.1. NCBI lineage: Bacteria > Bacillati > Actinomycetota > Actinomycetes > Micromonosporales > Micromonosporaceae > Dactylosporangium > Dactylosporangium sp. McL0621. Next base: position 3,366,327 of record NZ_CP188259.1, on the reverse strand, counting down.
GCCAGGGCGTGGGCGCGAACACCGCCCTGCGCGACGCGCACAACCTGGTGCGGGCCCTGACCGGCGGCCGCCCGCTCCTCGACGCGGTGCGGGACTACGAGCGGGAGATGATCGAGTACGGCTTCAAGGCCGTCGAGGCCTCCAAGAAGCAGACGGGCGGCGACCAGCTCGTACACCGCCCGGTCGTGGGCCGCGTGGCCCTGGCCGCGCAGCGCACCTTCCTGCGCGCGACGGACCGCATTCCGGCCCTGAAGCGCCGCTTCGAGGCCGAGCTGTACGAGGTGCGCGGCTGAGACCTACTCCGTCACGGACGTGATGCCGATGACCCGGGTGAGCGCCGCGTGCAGCTGCAGCAGCTCGTCGAGCGGCATCCCGAGCCGCTCGAACACCGCCGGCGGGATCTTCTGCGCCTCGGCCCGCAGCGCCCGCCCCGTCTCGGTGAGCGTGACCTCGAGCAGCCGCTCGTCGTGCTCGGCCCGCCGCCGGTGGATCAGCCCGCCGGCCTCGAGCCGCTTGAGCAGGGGCGAGAGCGTGCCCGGGTCGAGCTGCAGGAGCCGGCTCAGGTCCTTGACCGAGAGCGTGGCGTGCTGCCACAGGGCGAGCATCACCAGGTACTGCGGGTGCGTCAGCCCCATCGGCTCCAGCAACGGCCGGTAGAGCGCGATCACGTTGCGCGACGCCACGGCGAGCGCGAAACAGACCTGATGCTCCAGCGCGAGCGGATCGGGCACTCCTGCGTCCTCGGTCACCACGGCAGCCCTTCCTCACGACGCTGTCGGCTGCCATACTAGCGGTACACCAATAATTGGTACACCAACCATTGGACCGCAAAGGAGTGCCGCTCATGTTCGGTTTGCTGCGCCGCGACCGTGCCGCCGGGAAGAAGGACCGCGTGGGCAACTTCTTCTTCCAGATCTTCGGGCCGCCGACGGTGGAGGGCGCCATGCAGGGGTGGAGCCCGCAGGCGCGGGACCAGTACCGGCAGATGCGCGAGAACCAGCGCCGGGCCGCCGCCGCGAGGCGGGCCGCCGAGGATTCGGATCGCTGAGGTCTTCGCTAGCTGGTTGCGCCTTTTGCCCTCAGCCTCAGTCCCGTGCGGTCTTGATGCACCAGCTGGCACAGTGCACCCAGTTTTCCGCACCGGCGCGCAGGTCTCCATTCCACGCCGTCGCCCAGTCCCATATCCGCGACGGCGCGCCGGTCTCGACCCCACGAGGCCACCCAGCTCCGCATTTGCGCGGGCGAGACGCCACTCCGGCCTCTATCTCACGAGGCCACCCAGTCCGGCATCCGCCCGGGCGCGACGCCGCCCTATTCCCGCATCGACTCCCACGTCGGCGCGGTCATGATGCGCCGGTCTGCACGATGCCGCCCTGTTTCCGCGGCTCGCATCTCCCAGCCAGGGTCAGCGCAACCGCCGCTGTTTCCACGGCTCGCATCTCCCAGCCGGGATCAGCGCAACCGCCGCTGTTTCCACGGCTCGCATCTCCCAGCCGGGATCAGCGCAACCGCCGCTGTTTCCACGGCTCGCATCTCCCAGCCGGGATCAGCGCAACCGCCGCCGGGCAGCCTCCTGCAGCAACGCCAGCCGAATCGCCCCGACAGCCACGACCGCCAACGCCGTCCGCCACACCGCAACCCCGAACTCCATGGTCGTCACATGCCCGGCCCCGTACCGCCCAGCCACCCCATCGAGCCCCGGCATACTGACGATGAGCGTGAGAATCGCGACCCCCGCCAACGCCGGCGCAACCCAGACCACCCGCGGCCGCTCGAACGTGGCCCAAGCCCCACCCACGACCACAAACGTGGCCGTAATGATCAGCATCGCCATCGCCACGGTAACCGGCCGATGCCCGTCGAGCCGGCTGGCCCCGTTGAGCACCCACCCGCTCCACTCGTCACCGCCCCGCTGCAGCAGCGTCGCGTTGCCGAAGTTCGTCTCCACGATGACCGCGTTGTCCTCCCGAGCCCACGGCAACGCCAACGCGAGCAGCGCCCCGATCGCCCCGGCGAGCGCCACGATCCGGCTGCCGAGCCCGGCCGTGGTCGGCCCCGGCGGCGGCGTAACCTCGCCCGGCCCGGCCCCGGCGTCCTGCGGTGAACTCATGCCCGTAGACCGTAGTGGTCGCGCACCGGCCAAGTCACGGCCCCGGCCGATGGTCGTCGAAACGCTACCTGCCCCCGCCCGGACGGTTTTCGGGACTCGGTCACACCATTTCCTCGCAACGACGGCTTATGCGGCGATTGACTACCGTCGAGCGCCGCCGGAGCCCTGTCCGCGACCGACGCCCACCGCTTCACCATCGAACCCCGCATGGCCGCGACAGGCGTTCGGCGCCCGGTAGTGGTCCAACGCCTCACTTCTCCGCCGCAACAGGTTCTCAGCGCCCGATCGCCGCCCAGGCGGTTCACTTCCTCACCGCGCCGTGTTGTCGCCGCCCAACCCTCCACTCCCCCCGCCGCGGCAGGTTCTCAGCGCCCGGTCACCGCCCAACGCTTCACTCCCCCGCCGCGACTTGTTCTCAGCGCCCAGTCGCCGTCCAGCGCTCCATTTCCCCGCCGCGGCAGGTTCGCAGCGCCCAGTCGCCGTCCAGCGCTCCGCTTCCCCGCCGCGGCAGGCTCGCAGCGCCCGGTCGCCGTCCAGCGCTCCGCTTCCCCGCCGCGGCAGGCTCGCAGCGCCCAGTCGCCGTCCAGCGCTCCACTTCCCCGCCGCGGCAGGCTCGCAGCGCCCAGTCGCCGCCGAGACGGTTCACTTCCCTGGTGCGACAGGTTTTCGGCGCCCAGTCGCCTGCCGATAGCCTGGATGGACCCCCGGCGCCAATCCCTGCTGGTCCGCGATCCTCTGCAGCAGCCCCGTCAGCTGTGCGCGCTCGTCCGGATCGAGCGCGGCGAGCAGTTCGTCGTCGTGCTCGGTGGCGATCGATCGCATGTCCATCATGACCTGCTCCCCGTCGACCGTCAGATAGAGCTCGTGATGACGCCGGTCGGTGGCGCCGGTGCGCCGCTCGACGAGGCCCTTGTGCCCGAGGTTGTCGATGAGCACCACCACGCGGCTGGGCACCACGCCGAGGTCGACGGCGACCGACTGCTGGCTGCGCCCGGGCTGCCCGTTGATCATCCGCAGCAGTCCGACCTCGGCCGGTGAGAGCCCGAGCCGCTGCACCCGGTCTGCAAACCGTTCCGAGGCGTGTGCGCCGACCTGCGCCAGCAGGAAGGCCGCCCCTCGTGGCCTCCTGGGTTGCCCGCCGTCCGTCATGCCGCTATGGTACACCACAACGAACGATTCACTCCACTGAACTATTCAGCCTCGAGAAGGGAGTGGTCCGATGTCGTTCACCAGCCATCCCGACCTGGCCGGCAAGGTCGCCCTCGTCACCGGCGGGTCCCGCGGAATCGGCGCCGCCACATGCCGGGCGCTCGCCGCCAACGGGGTCCGCGTCGCCGTCAACGGGCGTGACCCCGCCGCGGTCGAGAGCCTCGTCGGCGAGATAGCCGCGGCCGGCGGGACGGCGCTGGCCGTGCCCGGCGACGCCACCGACGGCGCGGCCGTGCACCGCATCCGCGAAGAGGTCGAGCGCGCGCTCGGCCCGGTCGACATCCTGGCCCCGTTCGTCGGCGGCCAGGGCCGCCCGGTGCCCACGCACGAGCTCGGCGCCGAGCAATGGCGCGCCACCATCGAGGCCGACCTGACCTCGGTCTTCCTCGCCGTCAGCGAGGTCCTGCCCGGCATGATCGAGCGGCGCACCGGGACGATCGTCACGATGTCCTCCACCGCCGGCCGCATGCCCGGCCTGGCAAGCGCCGCCTACGCCGCGGCCAAGGCGGGCGTGGTCATGTTCAGCAAGCACCTGGCCTCCGAGGTCGGCCGGCACGGCATCCGAGTCAACTGCCTCGCACCGTCGGCCGTGCTCAACAGCCGCATGCGGCAGCACATGACCGACGAGCAGCTCGACGAGCTCGCCACCTATTTCCCGCTGGGCCGCATCGGCCGCCCGGAGGACGTCGCCGAGGCCGTGCTCTACCTCGCCTCCGACGCCGCCTCCTGGATCACCGGCGCCACGCTCGACCTCACCGGCGGCAGGGTGATCGTATGAGTGCCACGGCAGGCGCGGCCGAGCGCCGCCGGGTCCAGGGCGGGCCGCACCTCGGGGCGCTGGCGATCGTGTTCGCGGCGCTGTTCCTCGTCGGGCTGGTCCTGAGCACGCTGCTGGCAGGTGGCAAGCCGTACCCGTCGCCGTTCGGGGACGGGGCGGGCATCGTGGCGTACTTCCGCGACAACCCGGACGCGGTGCGGATCGGCGGGGCCTTCCAGTTCGGGGCGGCCATCCCCCTCGCCATCTACGCGGCGACCGCGAGCGCGCGGCTGCACCAGCTCGGCATCCGGGTGCCCGGCCCGACGATCGCGCTGGCCGGCGGGTTACTCGCCGCGGGGTTCCTGGCGCTGTCGGGCGTGATCGGCTGGGTGCTGTCGCGGCCCGAGGTGCACGAGGACCCGGCGCTCGTCCGGGCTCTGCAACTGCTGAACTTCGGCGCCGGCGGCGTCGCCCACGTCGTGCCGCTGGGGCTGTTGCTGGCCGGCATCGCGGTGCCGGGGCTGCTGGCCCGGCTGCTGCCGAGGTGGCTGGCCTGGGCGGGGCTGGCGATCGCGGCCGTCGCGGAGCTGTCGACGCTGGCGCTGCTGGTGGACGGGGCTGCCTACCTGCTGCCGGTCGCGCGCTTCACCGCCCTCGCCTGGCTCATCGCCGCCGGGTTCCTGCTGCCACGGCAGAGGGTGCGATCCGAGACATAGAGCGACTGGCGGGAGATGATCGCGGAGATCGGCACCGGCTACGAGGTTGGGTCGGGCAGGTCTCGGCTGGCCGTGGATTTTGTCCGGGCTCCGCGGTCGGCTGAGAGATTCCGTGGCCGCGCTTCCGCTGGGGCCGGTGGTGGGTCGCCGAACGGACGCACACGTGGATGAACGTCCACGGCAAGCTGCGCCGCCACACCGACCCGCACGCCGCGGCTTGGTGGCCCGCAGAAGCCCGCGGCCTGGCCGCCCGTAGAAGCCCGCGGCCTGGTCGCCCGCAGAAGCCCGCGGCCTGGTCGCCCGCAGAAGCCCGCGGCCTGGTCGCCCGCAGAAGCCCGCGGCCTGGTCGCCCGCAGAAGCCCGCGGCCTGGTCGCCCGCAGAAGCCCGCGGTTTGGTGACCCGTAGAAGCCCGGAGGGAGATAGCTGTTGCCGAGTCGCGGTGTCCGGTCCTGCTGTCACGGCTGGAGCTCCCGCCGGCCGGGGAATCAGGGTCCGCCGGCGCGCGGGTCAGGGGTGGAGGCCCCATTGCGGCGCCGCAGCCTCCGGGCCCCCGCTGTTCCCGCTGTTCCCGCTGTTCCCGCTGTTCCCGCTGTTCCCGCTGTTCCCGCTGTTCCCGCTGTTCCCGCTGTTCCCGCTGTTCCCGCTGTTCCCGCTGTTCCCGCTGTTCCCGCAGAAGGGTGCGATCCGGGATCAGCCGGCGCGTAGAAGGCGAGGATCAGGCCGTCACGGCTGAAGCTCGTGCGAGCCGAGGTTCGGCCTGCGCACAGGTCGGGGCGAAAGATCCCGCTGCGGCGCTGCAGCCTCCGGGCCGGCCCCTGCTGTTCCTGCAGAAGAGTGCGATCCGGGATCAAGCGGCGTGCAGGAGCGAGGATTAGGCCGCCGCGGCTGACGCTCGTGCGAGCTGGGGATGGATCAGCCGGAGCACAGGAGCGATGGGTAGTAGACGTTGCTGGGGCCGGTCCGGAGAGTGGGCTGCGCGGGGCCGCCGGCGCGGTGACGCAGGAGCGCGGGCGGTGAACTGCCTCCGCGGGTGGAGCTGTGCGCGCCGGGGGTCAGCCCGCCCGTAGGAGTGGGGGGTAGAGGGCCGTTGCCGGGCCGCGTTTGAAGAGCTGGGCCGGGCGGCCTCGGTCGCCTGTTGTTGAGCGGCCCGTTGGTACCACGAAGCCGGGAGTCGATGTGGCCTTGCGGTGGAAGTTGCGCGGGTCCAGCCGGGCCGACCAGACGGCCTCGTAGACCTGGCGTAGCTCGGCGATGGTGAACTCCGGGGGGCAGAAGGCGGCGGCCAGCGGGGAGTACTCGAGCTTCGCCCGCGCCCGTTCCACGCCGTCGCGCAGGATGCGCTCGTGGTCGAAGGCCAGGGGCGGGACCTCCGCGACCGGGAGCCACACGGCCTCGGCGGCGTCGCTGCCCGCGGTCGGCGTCGGGGCCTCCGGGAGCAGGGCCAGGTAGGCGACGGTCACCACCCGGGCTCTCGGGTCGCGGCCGGGCGCGCCGTACGTGGCCAGCTGCTCCAGGTGGGCCGCCGGGTGGTGCACCCCCGTCTCCTCCGAAAGCTCGCGTATCGCCGCGTCGGTCAGGTCCTCGTCGTCCCGCACGAAGCCGCCCGGCAGGGCATAGGCGCCCTCGTGCGGGGGGATGGCGCGGCGGATGAGCAGGACGCACAGCGCGTCCGCGCGGACCGTGAGCATGACCAGGTCGACCGTTACGGCAAAAGGCATGTATTTATCACCACGTTGACGAGAAACTGCTCGGACTTATATCGTCGTTATGACGATAACCGAGGGGAAGGTCGCCATGGCGGATGTGACACGGCGGTTGTTTCTGCGGCACCTGCGCGGGGCGCCCACCAGCTGGGTGCGGCACCACGTCAAGGGCAAGGTGCGCCACGAAGGGGTCGGGCAGTCGTTCTGGTACCGGCCGTTGAACGCCGTGCTCTCCGAGGTGCCCGTCGACGACCGGGAGCTGCCGCTGCTGTTCCACGCGCGCACGAGTGACTTCGCCGATGTCACGGTGCAGGCGACCGTCACGTACCGGATCAGTGCCCCGGCCACCGCGGCCGAGCGGCTCGACTTCTCCGTGGACCCCAAGGCCGGGCAGTGGCGGGCGCAGCCGCTCGACCAGGTTGCCACGCTGCTGGCCGAGCTCGCGCAGCAGCCGGCGCTCGACCTGCTCGCGCGGCTGCCGCTGACCGAGGCGCTCACCGCCGGCATCGCGCCGGTGCGGGAGGCGGTCTCGGCGGCGCTCGGCAGCGATCCGCGGCTCACCGACACCGGGGTCAGCGTGGTGTCCGCGCGGGTCGTCGCGATCCGGCCGGAGCCCGATCTCGAGCGGGCGCTGCAGACGCCGACCCGGGAGGCGGTACAGCAGGAGGCCGACCGGGCCACGTACGCGCGCCGGGCGCGGGCCGTCGAGCAGGAGCGGGCCATCGCCGAGAACGAGCTGCAGAGCAAGATCGAGCTCGCGCGGCGGGAGCAGCAGCTCGTCGAGCAGCACGGCGCGAACACGCAGCGGCAGGCCGAGCTCGACGCGGCCGCGGCGCTCGTGGCGGCGCAGGCCGAGGCGGACCGGGCCAGGGTCGCGGCCGTCGCCGAGGCCGAGCGGGCCCGGTTGGCGGCGGAGGCCGAGGCGGAGCGGGCCCGGGTCGCCGCGGCGGCCGAGGCGGAGGCGGACCGGCTGCGCAGCCTGGCGCGTGCGGACGGGGTGCGGGCGGTCGGGCTGGCCGAGGGCGAGGCCGAGGCGGCGCGGCTCGCGGCGTACCGGGATCTGCCGCCCGCGGTACTGCAGGCGCTGGCCCTTCGCGAGCTCGCCGGGCAGCTGCCGGAGATCGGGCAGCTCACGGTCACGCCCGATGTGGTCACCGGGCTGCTGAACCGGCTGGGGAAGTAGCGCATGAGCACGCTCGCGCCCCGCGCCGTCGTCGTGTCGCGGCGCAGTGAGCTCGACGAGCTGATCGCCCGGCACGGCACCCGCGCCGCCGCCGACTACTACCTGCGCCAGCGCGGGCGGGACCTCGACGAGGTGGCGCGGCGGCACGCGGCGCTGCAGGCCGCGCTCACCACGGTGGGCGCGGCCGTCCCGGCCGACTGGCGCCGCGGCCACATCGACCGGGAGGACCTGCCGCGGTTCCTGTTCGGGCCCGAGGACGTCGTGATCGCGGTGGGGCAGGACGGGCTGGTGGCGAACGTGGCCAAGTACCTCGACGGCCAGCCCGTGATCGGGGTCGATCCGGAGCCGGGCCGCAATCCCGGGGTACTGGTGCGGCACGAAGCAAGCTCGCTCGGCCGGACGCTGCGGAGCCGGGCCACGCAGGAGCGCACCATGGTCTCGGCCCGGCTCGACGACGGGCAGGAGCTGCTGGGCCTGAACGAGGTGTACTTCGGGCACGTCGGCCACCAGTCCGCGCGGTACACCATCACAACTCCGGACGGGCAGGGCGAACGCCAGTCGTCGTCGGGCGTGGTGGTCGGCACCGGCACCGGCGCCACCGGCTGGTGCTCGTCGATCGCGCTGGAGCGCGCCGACCCGCCCGAGCTGCCGGAGCCCCAGGCGGCCGAGGTGTGCTGGTTCGTGCGCGAGGCCTGGCCGTCCCCGGCCACCGGCGCGACGCTCACCGCCGGGCGCCTCACCCGCGACGAGCGGCTGGAGCTGGCCTGCGAGGGCGAGCGGCTCGTGGTGTTCGCCGACGGGCTGGAGGCGGACCGGCTCGAGCTGGCCTGGGGGCAGCGGGTGAGCATCGGTGTAGCGCAGCGGCGGCTGAACCTGGTCGTGTGAAACGCTAAGGAGCGTGAAAACGTACCCGCTGGGCAAGCGCACCGTCCACCGCGTCGGGTTCGGCGCCATGCAGCTGCCGGGCCGCGGCGCCTTCGGGCCGCCCCGCGACCGCGCCGAGGCCCTCGCGGTGGTGCGCCGGGCCGTCGACCTGGGCGTCGACCACATCGACACCGCCCAGTACTACGGCCCCGACGTCGCCAACGAGATCCTCCGCAGCGCCCTGCACCCGTTCCCGGAGCGGCTCGCCCTGGTCAGCAAGGTCGGGGCGCGGCGGGACGCGAAGGGCGCGTGGCTGCCGGCCGACCGGCCGGAGGAGCTGCGCGCCGGCGTGCTGGAGAACCTGCGCTCCCTGGGCGTCGAGCGGCTGGCCGCGGTGAACCTGCGGCTGCACACGAAGGGCGATCCGGCGGTACTGGACGAGCAGCTCGACGCCATGATCGCCCTGCGCGACGAGGGGCTGATCGAGGGCATCGGGTTGAGTAACGTCGACGAGGAGCAGCTGCGCCAGGGCCTCGGCCGGACCGAGATCGTGTGCGTGCAGAACCCGTTCAACCTCGTCGACCAGCAGTCCCGGCCGGTACTGGAGCTGTGCACCGAGCGCGGGATCGCCTTCGTGCCGTTCTTCCCGCTCGGCGCCGCCTTCGGCCGCGAGCGGGTGCTCGGCCACCCGCAGGTCAAGGCGGTCGCCGCGCGCCTGGACGCCACCCCGGCGCAGGTCGCGCTCGCGTGGGTGCTCGCCGTCGCGCCGAACACGCTGCTCATCCCCGGCACCGCGTCGCTGGAGCACCTGGAGGAGAACATGGCGGCCGGGCACCTGAAGCTCGACGACGAGGCGCGGGCCGCGCTGGGCGTCACGGGTACACCCGCGTGAAACGACGGAAGGTCGGGAACCTTCTCGCGCTCGCGGTGCTGAGCTATCTGAGCCAGGCCCCGATGCACCCCTACGAACTGGCCAAGACGCTGCGCAGCCACGGCGACGAGCGCAGCATCAAGTTCAACCACGGCTCGCTGTACATGGTGGTGCAGCAGCTGGCCAAGGCCGGCTTCGTGGCCGAGCAGGAGGTCAACCGCGAGGGCGCGCGCCCCGAGCGCACCGTGTACCAGATCACCGACGCCGGCCGCGCCGAGCTGCATGACTGGCTGCGCGAGCTGGTCGGGGAGGCCCAGCACGAGTACCCGGCGTTCGTCTCGGCCCTGTCGATGGTCTCGGCCCTCACCCCGAACGAGGTCATCCCGCTGCTGCGGGCCCGGCTGGACGGGCTCGCGACGCAGCGCGCGGAGACGAGCCGGCAGATCGAGCAGTCCGAGGCCGAGGGGGTGCCCGCATTGTTCCTGATCGAGGAGGTGTACCGCCTGCGCCTGCTCGACGCCGAGATCGCCTTCGTGCACGAGTTCCTCGCCCGGATCAACGAGTGGGGCCCGATGTGGGCCGGCGCACACGGCGTGGAGTTCAAGCCCGAATAGTTGACACTGACTAGTCGTTCCCGGATAGTTGGTACCAACCAATCCAGGAGCGGGGGTTCGTCATGCGGGCGATCGTCATCGGTGGCGGCATCGGAGGACCGGTTGCGGCCATGGCGCTGCAGAAGGCCGGCATCGAGGCGACGGTCTACGAGGCGTACGACGGCACGGCGACCGGCGTCGGCGGCGCGCTCGGCCTCGCGCCGAACGGGCGGCAGGCGCTCGCGGCGATCGGCGCCGACGCGGCGGTGGCCGCGGCCGGGCGGCCGATGCGCGCGATGGTCATGCAGAGCTGGACGGGCAAGCGCCTGGCCGAGTTCGCCGCCCCCGAGCGGCTGCCCGAGCAGCTGCTGATCTGGCGCTCCGACCTGTACCGCGCCCTCTACGCCGAGGCCGAACGGCGCGGGATCCGCATCGAGCACGGCAAGCGCCTGGTCTCGCTGCAGGACGCGACCGCCACGTTCGCCGACGGCAGCACGGCGGCCGGGGACATCCTCATCGGCGCCGACGGCATCCGCTCCACCGTGCGGGCCGCCATCGACCCCGGGGCGCCGTCGCCGCGGTACGCCGGGCTGCTCGGCTTCGGCGCACGGTGCCCGGGCGACGGGCTGGCCCCGACCGGCCCGAAGATGCACATGGTCTTCGGCAAGCGGGCGTTCTTCGGGTACCAGATCGAGCCCGACGAGGCCGGCTGGTTCGCGAACCTGCCGCACCCCACGCCGATGAGCGCCGCGGAGGCCCGCTCGACCCCGGCCGAGGAGTGGCTGCGCCGCATCGCCGAGCTCTTCCGCGACGACCGCACCCCCGCGGTGGAGATGGTCCGCCGCACGCGCCCCGAGGAGCTCGTCATCACCGGCGGGCTGGAGGACATGCCGAGCGTTCCCGTGTGGCACCGGGGCCGGGTGGTACTCGTCGGCGACGCCGCCCACGCCACGTCCCCGAGCTCGGGCCAGGGCGTGTCGCTGGCCATCGAGAGCGCGGTACAGCTGGCCCGGTGCCTGCGCGACCTGCCCGTCGAGCGCGCCTTCGCCACCTACGAGCAGCTGCGCCGGGCGCGCGTCGAACGGATCATCAAGATGGCCGGGCGCACCAACGCCGACAAGGCGGCCGGCCCGGTCGCCCGCGTCCTGCGCGACCTGATCATGCCCGTGGCGATGAAGGCGTTCGGCGATCCGGAGAGGTTCGCCTGGCAGTTCGACCACCCGATCGACTTCGACGCGCCCGTCGTGCCGGGCGAACGGATGATGTCGCGCAGCACCGGCTGACAGGGGGCGGGTGCGGTTCAGTGAGCGTTGCCCGCGCACTGATGACGGCAGCGCCGCCGCGGCGACAGCCACGTGGTGCGCGACAACGTCGCCCTGAGCGGCGAGGCCACGGTCTGGGGCCCGCTGTCGAGCGCGACCTGGGCGCCGAGGAGCGCGTCGCTGGACGCCTGGAGCGGCGGGCTCTGGATGGGCTACCGCCTGACCGGCGACGGCTGGACGGGGAAGTCGTGGGCCTCGAAGACGTGGGCTGCGGCGTCGTGGACGGGCTCCCCATGGGGCGGCGCGTCGACGTGGAGCGACCCGGACTGGTCCGGGCACTACTGGTCGGGGCACTACTGGTCGACGGCACGTGGTCCGGGCACTACTGGTCCAGCGACGACTGGTCCACGGCGTCCTGGAACTGAGCCGGGCCGGGCCGGGCGGTTCGCGGCGGCGTTTCCGATAAGTCGGGCGCTCCGCGCCGCGACTTATCTCATTTATCGCCTGACGACCTATAAATCCGACATGTCGTGGCGCGGAGCGCCCGACATGTCGGGATCAGGCCACAGCAGGCCGGGGCTAAGACCGCAGTTCCACATGCTGTGGCACGGAGCACCCGACATGTCGGGAAGACCGCAGCATGTCGGGCTCAGACCGCAGGTCCACATGTCGTGGCGCGGAGCCCCGGCATGTCGGGATCAGGCCAGAGCATGCCGGGCTGAGAGCGTAGAACCCGCCGCCGCCCCACCGCCGACCGCGGTGGGGCGGTTGCCCGTCAGCGCAGCACCTTGTAGTAGAGGTGCGTCACCCGGGTACCGGCGACGATCTCCGGGTCGGACAGCCGCACCGGCGCCGAAGCCACGTCCGCGAACCACGGGATGCCCTTGCCCAGCAGTACCGGCGCCAGCGACACCCGGATCTCGTCCAGCAGCCCCAGCTCGAGGCACTGCCGGGCGATCGACGCGCTCGCCACCCCCACCCACCTCGACGGGCCCGCGAGCTCCTTCGCCGCCGCGATCGCGGACTCGACCGAGCCGGTGAAGGTGAACGGGGAGCCGGGCGCGGCCGGGCGGTGCGACACCACCACGACCGGCACGCCCATCGGGTGCGACCCGTCCCAGCCGTTGGTGTAGTCGAAGAGGCGCCGGCCGCAGACCAGCGCGCCGACGTTCTCGATGCCGGAGCGCAGGTGGCGGGCGCTGGCCTCGGACGTCTGGAAGGCGAAGCCCGGCGAGCCCGGGGCGGGTACGGCGACGGGGCCGTTGGAGAACCAGCCGAAGAGCTCCTCGCACCCGTCCTGCGGGTCCGCGATGAAGCCGTCGAGGGACATCGTCATGTCGGCGATCACTGTGTTCGTCACGCCCGTGTAACGCCGGCGCCGCACCGGACTCATCGGCGTTCGGCAAAAGTAATGTCGGGCAGGTCGCGCACGGAGTCCAGGACGTGGGTCGCGCCCGCGGCGTGCAGGGCCTCGGCGTCGTGGGCGCCGGTCAGCACGCCGGTGACGATGCGGGCGCCCGCGCGCAGGCCGCACTGCACGTCGTACGTCGTGTCCCCCGCCGTCGCCACCGCGCGCACGTCGTCGAGGCCCAGGCGCATGACGGTCGTGAGCACGAGGTCCGGGTACGGGCGGCCGCGCCCCGCCTCGGCCGGCACCAGCGTGAGGTCGGCGATGTCCTGCCACCCCAGCGCGGCGAGGATGCGGTCGGCCGTGGCGCGCGAGAAGCCGGTGGTGAGCGCGACCTTCACGCCCGCGGTACGCAGCCGCTCGATGACGTCGGCGGCGCCGGGGATCGGGGCGCAGTGGCCCTCGGCGACCAGCTCGCCGTAGGCGTGCTCGAACGCCGCGTTGCCGGCCTGCGCGCGGGCCTCGTCGCCGCCGAGCAGGTGCCGGAAGACGCTGATCTTCGACTCGCCCATGGTGGCGCGCACGTGGGCGAGCATGTCGTCGTAGACCGGGTCGCCGGGGTGCACGCCCTGCTCCCCGATGGCCGCGGTGAAGGCGCGCTCGACGAGCCCGCCGTCCTGCACGGTGGTGCCGGCCATGTCCAGCACCACGAGGTCGACGGCTACCACGACAGCTCCTCGGCGGTCTGCTCGGCGATGGCGGGGGAACAGGTCATGCCGCGCCCGCCCGGCCCGGTCACGAGCCAGACCCCGGGCGCGACGGCCGAGCGGAAGGCGACGGCGGCGGGGTCGAGGCACTGCGCGTACACGCCGTTCCAGCGCCGCTCGATGCGCGGCAGCGCCCGGCCCAGCAGCGCGGACGCGACCTCGGTCAGGTGGTCGTAGGGCGCCTCGACCTCGTCGAACGGGAACGGCTCGGCGTACGCGTGGGTGTCGCCGATGGTGAGCCCGCCGTCGAGGCGCTGCACCATGAGCAGCTGCATCCTGTGCTCGGCGGCGACCGGCGGCTGCGGCTGGGCCGCCAGTGGCGCCGGGTCGTAGGCGGGGTAGTACCGGAAGCTGTCGGCATCCGCGACGGACGTGGTCAGCGGCTCCCCCAGCGGTGCCGTCTGCGCCATCTGCAGCCACACGCGCCGGACCGGTACCGCCGCCGCAAGCTCGCGCACCAGCCCGCCCAGCGCCGCCCCGGTGGCCAGGACCACGTGGTCGGCGCCGTGTACCGCGCCGGTGTCGTCGCGCACCGACCCCTCGGCGACGGCGCGCACCTCGCGCCCGGGCAGCCACGTGTAGCGGCCGGTCGGGGCCAGGGCGGCCCGCAGCGCCGGCAGCGCCACGCGGGATTCGACGGCACCGTCGCGGGCGCAGTGCAGCGCCCCGAGGAAGTCCCCGCGCAGCGCCGGGTTCAGCAGTTGTACCTCACGAGCTTCGACCAGCCGCCACCCGCGCGCGGCCGCGTCGGGAGCGGCCGCGGCCGCCGCGGCGACCGCCCACTCGGCCTCGGTGCGGATCAGGGTCAGGGAGCCGTTGGCGCGGAAGCCGACCCCGGGCACCTCGGCGCCGATCTGCTCCCACAGCGTGCGGGCGCGCTGCGCGGTCGCCAGCTCGGCCCCGCCGGCGCGCCCGGAGACCCAGACGAGCCCGAAGTTGCGCACCGACGCGCCGCGGGCCTCGGCCTCGCGCTCCAGCTGCACCACCTCGTGGCCGCGGCGTACCGCGTGCCACGCGTGCATGGTCCCGAGCACGCCCCCGCCGACGATCACGATTCGCACGCGTGGAGCATGCATAGTGCGGATGAACGCACCGAGAAGGCGAGCCGAAGAGGCGGGGCGAATGCACGAACTGGTCAGCGGTACCGTCGCGAAGGGTTTCGAGCCGGTCGCCGAGGTCTTCGGCGAACTGCTCGGGTCCGGCGCGGAGACGGGTGCCTCGGTCGCCGCCTACGCCGGCGGCGAGCTGGTCGTGGACCTGTGGGGCGGCTGGGCCGACGCCGCCCGCACCCGGCCGTGGCGGGCCGGCACCCTGGCCACGGTGTTCTCGGCCGGCAAGCCGGTCGCGGCCCTGGCCGTGCTCGCCCGCGTCGCCGAGGGCCGGATCGGGCTCGACGAGCCGGTCGCGACGTACTGGCCGGCGTTCCGGCACGAGCGCGGCACCGTCCGCCACGCCCTGGCCCACCAGCTCGGCCTGCCCGCGGTCGCCGAGCCGCTCGACGCCGCGGCGGGCCTGGACTGGCCGCGGTTCACGGCCGCGATCGCCGCCTCGCCGCTGGAGTGGGAGCCGGGCACGGCGGTGGGCGAGCACGCGCTGACGTACGGCAACATTCTCGGCGCCATCCTGCGCGGCGCGACCGGGGAGACGGTCGGCGACGTGGTGCGCGGCCTCGGCCACGACGTGCACTTCGGGGTGCCGGCGGCCGACCGGGCCCGCTGCGCCGAGCTGGAGCACCGCGACCCGGGCTGGGCCGAGGAGTCGGTGCACGGCCACGGCGAGCTGTGGGCCCGCGCGCTGGGCAACCCGGCCGGGCTGCTCGACCCCGCGGTGCTCAACGGCGACGCCTGGCGCGGCGGCGAGCTGCCGGCCGTGAACCTGCACGCGACCGCGCGCGGGCTGGCCGGGCTGTACCAGGCCCTCCCCCGGCTGCTGCCCGCGGACCTGCTGGCCGAGGCGCTCGCGCCGCAGGCGGAGGGGGTGGACCGGCTGCTCGAGGAGGAGGCGGTCTGGACCCTGGGCTTCCGCCGCGACGAGGCGTGGATCGGCATGGGCGGCATCGGCGGCTCGTCGGCGGGCGGGTACCTCGCCGAGCCGGACGGGTACCGGATGGCCTACGTGACGCGGCACCTGGCCGGGCATGATCGCGGCAACGCGCTCTACGACGCGGTCGAGGCCGGGCTCGCTTAGAACGACGGCGTACGATGCGTCAGTCCATGGGGAGGACTGACGCAGATGACCAGAAAACGGGTGCTCGCCGGGGCCGCGATCGTCGTCGTGCTGCTCGGCGGGGCCGCCGCGGCCGCCGGCATCTACGCCGGCAGCGTCGCCGTGCCCGACCTGCCGGAGCCGGGCGGGTCGACCGAGATCCTCTACGCCGACGGCACACTCATGGCCCGCACTGGCAAGGACGACCAGGTGCCGATCGACACCGCGCGGCTGCCGGGGTACGTGGCCGACGCCGTCATCGCCGCCGAGGACCCCGGCTTCCGCGACGGGCACTGGTTCGGGCGGCCGACGCGCATCAGCGTGCAGTACACCCGCAAGGTGCTCGACGACGAGAACCTCGGCGGGACCCGGCTGCAGGTGATCGCGGGCAAGATCGAGGACCGCCTCGGCCGCGACGCCGTCCTCGACCGGTACCTCAACACGATGTACTTCGGGCGCCTCGCCTACGGTATCGAGGCGGCCGCGCAGGCCTTCTACGACAAGCCGGCCGCGACCCTGTCGCCGGGCGAGGCGGTCGTGCTCGCCGCGCAGCTGGACGCGCCCGGCAACGGCGCCTACGACCCGACGATGCACGCCGACGCGGCCCGCAAGCGGTTCGACGAGATCCGCAAGCAGATGACCGGCGGCGGGGCCGGCGTGGTCTTCCCCGAGGGCACCACCCGCACCGCCGAGGACGCGGCGAAGCGGCACGACGCGCTGCGCCCGGCCGGCAGCGAGGGGGTCATCCGGCAGCGGGTCATGGTGGAGTACGACGCGCTCAAACTGCCCGCCGCGGGCGCCCGGATCTCGACCACCATCGACCGGAAGCTGCAGGGCTCGCTGCTCGGCGCGGTCGGCGGGGCGATGGACGGCCAGCCCGCCAACGTGCAGGCCGGCGCGGTGGCGGTACAGCCGCTGACCGGTCGTGTCCTGGCCTACTACGGCGGCAACAGCGGCGCCGGGGTCGACTACGCCGGGGCCCACCCGCCGGGCAATGTGTTCGCCCCGATCACGGTGGCCGCGGCGCTGAAGGCCGGCATCTCGCTGCAGTCGAAGTGGCAGGCGCCGGCGGAGATGGACTACCCGGGCTCGGGCCGCACCGCCAAGGCCGGCAACCCGGTGCGCGACGTGCACCGCTGCCCGGGCGGCAAGCCGTCGTGCACGCTGCTGGACGCCCAGCGCGACGGGCTGCGCGTGCCGCTGTTCGGGGTGGCCGAGAAGACCGGCCCGGCGGCCGTGCTCGACATGGCCCGGGCGGCCGGGGTCGGCACCATGTGGTCCGCGGTGGACGGCAAGGCCGAGGCGGTCGCGCTCGACCGCCCCGGCAACGAGCTGTTCCCGAAGTGGTTCGGCCCGGAGATGGCCTTCGGGCAGTACCCGATGACGCTCACCGACCAGGCCAACGTCATGGCGACGTTCGCCGCGGACGGGCGCCGGGCCCGCCCGCACCTCATCGCGTCGGTGACCCAGGGCAGCCGCACCACCTACCGCGCCCCGGAGACCGCGGACACGGGCGTCGACCAGGCCATCGCGCGCAACGTGGCCTGGGCGCTCACCCAGCAGCCGGCCGGGCGCCTGGCCGACGGCCGGCAGACCTCCCTGGCGGTCGGCGACTGGCCCCTCGGCGGCGACCTGAACCGTCCCGCCCACGCCACCGCGGCCGGCTTCGCCCCGCAGGTGGCGGCCGCGGTGTGGGTCGGCAACAAGGCCGAGGAGCGCCCGCTGATCGACCGCGCCGGCGCCCCCGTGACCGGCGCGACCCTGCCGGCGACCGTCTACCGGCAGTTCATGGGCGCGGCCCTGGGCACGGCCCGCACGGACATCGCCCAGCCCCCGCTGATCGGCGACCCGAAGGCGGGCAACGCCTGACCGGCCATCTTCGCGGCGTCGTGGCCGTCGCGTACCCCGCGCGAGGTCAGGAACCGCGTTTCGCGGCGGCCATCTTGGCCGAGTCGTGGTCGGCGGCGACGCCCTCGAAGAGGATCGCGGCGCCGTCGATGTGGTCGGTGCGTAAATGCTTGATCTTCTGGTAGGCGGGCGAGTCGTACCACGAGCGCGCCGCGGTCAGGCTCGGGAACTCGAGGATCACCACCGTGCCGGGCCACTCGCCCTCGCGCACCTCGACCTGTGGGCCGTGGGCCAGGAAGTGACCCCCGAACGGCGCGAGCGTCGCATCGATCCGCTCCAGGTAGTCGAGAACGTCATCGTGATCGCTGCGGTCGTAGAGGTGCGCTATCGCGTATCCGTTCATACTTTCGATCATGATCGCCCGGTGATCAACATGTCGATGACCTGCGAGGTCATCATCCTGCAGGAGTACCGCAATGAGGGCGCAGCTCCCCCGCCGCGAGCGGCAGCGAGCTAGAAACTCAGCAGGTTGGTCGCGGCGCGCAGGGACAGGCCGGACAGGGGCTCGGCTCGCATGACCGCTCGCACGGCCGCGCCGTCGAAGAGCATGGTCAGCTGCGCGGCCAGGAAGGGCGGGTCGGCGGCGCCCAGTGCGGTCGCGTGCTCCAGGAAGTACGACTCCAGGCGCTTTTTGAACGACAAGGCCACGATCGACGCCTCGTGGGCGGGGTCGTGCAGCTCCACCGCGGTGTTCACGAACGGGCAGCCGTGGAAGGGGCCGGTGCCGGCCTGCTCCTCCAGCCGGGCGAACACGTGCAGGATGCGCTCGCGCGGGGGCATGTCCGCCGCCGGGTCGGGGAAGTAGGACGCGACCGTCGCCGGGCCGTAGGTGCGCAGGCTCTCGGCGATCACTTCGTCCTTGGTGGTGAACAGCTGGTACATCGACCGCTTCGACACGCCCGCGGCCTTGCACAGGCGCTCGACGCCGACCGCGGCCGAGCCCTCGGCGTAGAACAGCTCGGCCGCGGCCCTGAGCAGCCGTTCGCGGGGCGGGGCGATGGAGGTCACACGAACCAGTCTACCCAATTGGAAACCGATCGGTCTACCGTAGGGGCACACGCGGAAACCGATCGGTTTCCGGGAGCGAGCGAAGGGTGCATGCGATGAACGAGGTCGTGCTGGTCACCGGCGGCAACCGGGGCCTGGGCAAGGCGTTTGTCGAGGAGGCGCTGGCGCGGGGCGCGCGCAAGGTCTACGCGGCGGCGCGCGACCCCAGGTCGGTGAGCACGCCCGGCGCCGTGCCGCTGGCCCTCGACGTGACGGATCCGGAGTCGGTACGCCGGGCCGCCGCCGAGGCGCCTGACGTCACCGTGCTCATCAACAACGCCGGCATCACCACCGACAGCAGCCTGCTGCACGGCGACCTCGACGACATCCGCCGCGAGTTCGAGACGAACTTCTTCGGCACGATAAACGTCACCCGCGCGTTCGCCCCGGTGCTCGCGGCCAACGGCGGCGGCCACGTGCTCGACGTGCACTCGGTGCTGAGCTGGATCTCGCAGGGCACCTCGTACAGCTCCACCAAGGCGGCCGTGTGGCAGGCCACAAACGCGTTCCGGATCGAGCTGGCGGCGCAGGGCACCAAGGTGACGGGGCTGCACGTCGGGTACATCGACACCGACATGACCCGGGGCATCGACGCGCCCAAGACCAGCCCGCAGGACGTGGCCCGGCAGGCGCTGGACGGCATCGAGGCGGGCGCGTTCGAGGTGCTCGCCGACGAGCTCACCCGCACCGTGAAGCGCGGGCTGTCCGCCGACCCGGCCGCGCTGTACCCGCAACTGGTCTAATGGGGCGATGAGCACCTACCGGGCCGACGGCGAGTTCAAGCGGGACGCGCGGTACATCTCCGACCGCATCACCGCCGACGGGCGGGACGGCTGGCCGGTCGAGCCGGGGCGGTACCGGCTGATCGTGAGCCGTGCCTGCCCGTGGGCCAGCCGGGCGATCATCGTGCGCCGGCTGCTGGGGCTCGAGGACGTGCTGTCCATGGGCGTGTGCGGGCCGACGCACGACGCGCGCAGCTGGACGTTCGACCTCGACCCCGGCGGCCGGGACCCGGTGCTGGGCATCGAGCGCATCCAGGACGCGTACCTCAAGCGCTTCCCCGGCTACGAGCGCGGCATCACCGTGCCCGCGATCGTCGACGTCCCCTCCGGCGAGGTCGTCACCAACGACTACGCGCCGCTGACGCTGGACCTGTCGACGCAGTGGCGGGCCCACCACCGCGAGGGCGCGCCCGAGCTCTACCCCGAGGCGCTGCGCGGCGAGATCGACGAGGTCATGCAGCTCGTCTTCAAGGACGTCAACAACGGGGTGTACCGGGCGGGCTTCGCCGGTTCCCAGGAGGCCTACGAGGCCGCCTACGCGCGCCTCTTCGCCCGCCTCGACTGGCTCTCGGCGCGGCTGGAGCGGCAGCGGTACCTCGTCGGCGACACCATCACCGAGGCCGACGTGCGGCTGTTCACCACGCTGGTCCGCTTCGACCCCGTGTACCACGGCCACTTCAAGTGCAACCGGCAGAAGCTCACCGAGCTGCCGGTCCTGTGGGCCTACGCGCGGGACCTGTTCCAGACCCCGGGCTTCGGCGACACGGTGAACTTCGAGCACATCAAGCGCCACTACTACGTGGTCCACCGCGACATCAACCCGTCCGGCGTCGTCCCGCTCGGCCCGGACCTGTCCGGCTGGTCCCAGCCGCACGGCCGCGAGGCGCTCGGCGGGCGCCCGTTCGGGGCCGGAACGCCGCCCACGGCCCCCGCCGACCGGTAGCTTCGGCGGATGGAACACGTCACGGTCGTGACCGGCGGCAGCCGGGGCATCGGCGCGGCGACCTGCCTGCGCCTGGCCCGCGACGGGCACCGCATCGCCGTCGGGTACCGCAGCAACGCCCGCGCGGCCGAGCAGGTCGTCGCGGGCGTGCGGGCCGCGGGCGCCGACGCGGTCGCGGTGCGCGGCGACACCTCGGCCGAGGACGACGTGCTGGCCCTGTTCGACGCGGCCGCGCAGCATCTCGGCCCGGTCACCGGCCTGGTGAACAACGCCGGCATCGCCTCGACCCTGGGCCCCGTGGCCGACCTCGACACCGGCGAGCTGCGCCGCGTCATGGACGTCAACGTCATCGGCGCGTTCCTGTGCGCCCGCCAGGCCGCCCGCGTGATGACCGCGGGCGGCGCGATCGTGAACGTCTCCTCGACCGCGGCGACGCTCGGCAGCCCCGGCAACTACGTGCACTACGCGGCGAGCAAGGCCGCCGTCGACGCGCTGACCCTGGGCCTGGCCAAGGAGCTGGCGGCGGCCGGCGTCCGGGTCAACGGCGTCGCGCCCGGCTTCGTGCACACCGAGATCCACGAGCAGACCGGCGACCCGAACCGGGCCGCGAACGTCGTCGCGCGCATCCCGGCCGGGCGGCTCGGCACCCCGGAGGAGATCGCCGAGGCGATCGCCTGGCTGCTGAGCCCGGCCGCCTCCTACGCCACCGGCACCACGCTGCGCGTCGCCGGCGGCCTGTAGGCGCGCAGGTCCGGGCCGGTCAGCCGGCCGTCGCGCCTCACCCGCCGGCCAGCGCCCGGCGGCCCAGGTCCACCGCCTGGGCCCGCAGCTTCGGCAGGTCCGGGCCGGTCAGCTGGCCGTCGCGCCTCACCCGCCGGCCAGCGCCCGGCGGCCCAGGTCCACCGCCTGGGCCTGCAGCTTCGGCAGGTCCAGGGCGGTCAGCCGGCCGTCGCGCTTCACCACGCGGCCGTCCACTAGCACCGTGTGCACGTCGGCCGGGCCGATGGCCGTGACCACCGCGCCCGCGACGGCCTCGCCCGGCAGGTGCGACAGGCCAGACAGCAGCACGATGTCCGCGCGCCGGCCCGGGGTCAGGGCGCCGGTGACGGAGCCCAGGCCGATCGCGGCGGCGCTGTCCTCGGTCGCGGCGGCCAGGACCGTGCCCGCGGGGGCCATGGTGGCGGACTCGGCCCGGTGCCGGCGCAGCGTCTCCCGCATCGGCTCGAACAGGTCCGGCGGCGCGTTCACGGCCACGTCGGTGCCGAGGCCGCAGCGCCCGCCCGCGGCGGCGAAGCGGGTGTACGGCGAGGCGCCGTGCCCCATCGTCGCCTCCACCACGGGCGTGACCGTGACGCCCGTGCCGGTTGCGGCCAGCCGCGCGGCGTCGTCCGCGGTCATGGCGTTGACGTGCACGAACTGCAGGTGCGGGCCGAGCCGTCCGGCAGCGTCCAGCCGGGCGATCGGGCCGTCCGGCCCGCCGGCGAGGTGCATGGACGCGAGCAGGCCGAGCTCGCGGGCGAGGCCCAGCTCGGCGACGGCGTCGTCCCAGCGGCCGTACTGCGGGCCGAGCAGCGCGAGCGCGCCGGTGACCAGGCCGGTCAGCCCGGCCATGCGCGCGGCGTAGGCGGTGTCGGCGGCCGCGACCACGGCCCGGATGCCCGCGGTCGCGTAGGCGTCGAGGACGCCGTCCACATGCGACGGTGACCGGGTCACGTTGCACCAGTCGAGCACGGTGGTGATCCCGGCGTCGAGCGCCTCGGCCGCGCCGAGCAGCGTGGCCAGGTGGGCGTCCTCGGGCGAGTACGCGCCCAGGGCCCGGTCCAGGATCGCGCCGAAGTACTCCGGCAGGGTCAGGTCGGCCCCGGCGCCCCGCAGCGGCGCCTGCCACAGGTGCCGGTGCCCGTCGACGAAGCCGGGTGCCACCACCAGCCCCTCGGCGTCGATGACCTCGGCCGCGGCCGAGCCGGCGGCCCCGACGGCGGCGATGACCCCGCCGGCGACGAGCACGTCGGCGGGCGCCCCGGACAGCAGCCGCCCGCCGCGAATGAGCAGATCCACGTGTACCCCCTAAAAGCTTTTTCGAAAGCTAACTCAAAAGCTTTTGGAGACGCAAGTCGGCCCGGCGACCGTCACATGTACAGGTCGACGCCCTTGCCGTCGGTGACGTTCGCGGCCACCCGGACGTTGTGCTTGGTGCCCATGAGCTGGCTCAAGGTGTCGGCCTGGGCGTTGACCCGGGCCTTGCGGGCCGCCGGGTCGATCGGGCTGCCCGCGGCGGGCAGGCTGAACGTGATCGAGTCGCCGATGCGCATGCGCTGTCCTCCGTGACGTGAACGACGGCTGGTCCCCCTGCCATCGGCACGGGGACCAGCGCTCGTGAGACTTTCAGCGGGCGAGTCGCAGCTGGGCGCCGAGCGCGACAAGCGCGGCCACGATGATCGCGCCGCCGTACCACAGCACCGTCGTGAGCAGGCCCAGCGGCGCCACGAGCTGGCCGGCGACGATCGCCGGGACGCCGAAGCTGAGGTACGCCACGAGGAACACGGCCGCGAAGAGCGCGGCGCGCTGGTGCGCCTCGGCGAGCGGGCCGACCGCGCGCAGCGCCCCCGAGAACGTGGCGCCGAAGCCCGCCCCGCCGATCAGGCCGCCCACCCACAGCAGGGGCAGCGTGCTGGTCGCGATGCCGAGCAGCACGATCGCGGTGCCGGCCAGCACGGCGACGGTGCCGTTGCGCACGACCGCGCGGGCCGGGTGGCGGCTGAGCAGGAACGCGGCCGTCGCGGCGGTGGCCGGCGGGATGAACGCGGTGACGCCGTTGAGCAGGCCGCTGCTGTGGTGGAAGACGTCGCGCAGGATGCTCGGGGACAGGCCCATGAACAGGCCCGCGAGCATCCAGGAGGCCAGGTGGGCGGGGGCGGCGGCCAGGAAGTCCGGGCGAGCGGCCCGCGGCACCGAAACCTGGGGCTTCAGGGCGGCCAGGGCACCCGGGCGGCGGCCGACGGTCTCGGCCGACAGCACCGCGGTCAGGGTGCCCACCGCCATGATGACGGTGAGGCTGGTGAAGACGATGAGGTTCGCCTGGTGGGTGAACTGGACGGCGGCGCCGGTGAGCAGCGCGCCGAGGCCCAGGCCGCCGGCCGGGGCGACGGCGCCGAGGATGCCGCCGAGGCGCTTGTGCCGCTCGGGGGCGAGCTCGACCAGGGCCGCGGTGAACGCGCTGCTGGCCGCGCCGGTCGCGACGCCCTGCACGACGCGGGCGGCGATCACCCAGCCGATGTTCGGGGCGAACACGAACATGATCATCGCGCCGAGCTCGACGGCGAGGGCGCCGATGAGCACCGGGCGGCGGCCGATGTGGTCGGACAGCGAGCCGACCACGACGAGCGAGGCGAGCAGGCCGAACGCGTAGGCGGCGAAGGCCACGGTCAGCACCCACGGGGCGAAGCCCCACTCGCGCTCGAACAGCACGAGCAGCGGGGTGGGGGCGCCGGCGGCGAGGTACAGGGACGCGAAGGCCAGGGCCGCGCCGGCGAAGGCCACGCCCGGCGGCAGCGTGCGGCGCCGGACGGGAGCGACCGGGCGGTCGAGTGTTGCGGTAGACATCACGCGACTCCTAAAGCAAAGGTCTTTGCGTTACGCTGAACGTACGCGCTTCCGGCGCGTTAAAGCCAAGAATTTTGCTTTAGTAAGGAGGGTCACACCATGTCCGCGCCTGTACGCCGTACCGGTGGACGCAGCGCCGCCGTGCTCTCCGCGATCCGCTACGCCGTGGAGGACCTCGTCCGCGAGCGCGGCGCCGAGAAGGTGACGATCCCGCTGGTCGCCGAGCGCGCCGGGGTCAACCCGACAAGCGTGTACCGCCGCTGGGGCGACGCCGCCGCGCTGCTCAACGACATCGCGACCCACCGGCTCGACCCGCAGCGCGAACTGCCCCGCACCGGCGACCTGCGGGCCGACCTCGTCGCCTGGGCGCGCGAGATCGTCGAGCACTACCGCAAGCCGCTCAACGCCGCCCTGCTGCGCGGGGGCAGCGCGTCGGCCGGCGAGCAGGAGACCGACTGCCTGCGCAACCGGCGCGCCGAGGCCCTCGTCATCGTCGGCGCGCCCGCGACCCCGACCGCCGACGAGATCGTCGACGGGATCATCGGCCCCATCGTGTACCGCGCGATCTTCCTCCCCTGGACGCTGGACGACGATCTGCCGGTCCGCCTGGTCGACAAACTCCTGCCGGCATAGCGTTGGGCGCATGAGTCGCCCACAGCTGATCCCCGGCCCCGACCACCCCATCACCGTGACCCCGTCGGACGTGCGGGTCGTGGTCCG
Source organism: Dactylosporangium sp. McL0621 (assembly GCF_049995355.1). NCBI lineage: Bacteria > Bacillati > Actinomycetota > Actinomycetes > Micromonosporales > Micromonosporaceae > Dactylosporangium > Dactylosporangium sp. McL0621. The sequence goes on along the minus strand of NZ_CP188259.1, from coordinate 3,341,735 downwards.
CTCCGGCGAGCACGTCGTCGCGGACACCACCAACGCGCTGGCCCTGCAGGAGTCCACGTACCCGGTCGCGTACTACGTGCCGCTGGAGGACGTCGACCAGAAGCTGCTGCAGCGCACCGACCACAGCACGTACTGCCCGTTCAAGGGCGACGCCTCCTACTACTCGGTCGTCACGCCCGAGGGCACCGTGGAGAACGCGGTCTGGAGCTACGAGACGCCGTACGAGGCCGTGGCCCCGATCGCGAAGCGTGTCGCCTTCTACACCGACCGTCTCGAGGTGACTGTGGTGTCGGTTACCTGACATGAACGCCGCGGCCCTCCGCGCACGTCTAACCTCCGGGCACAGCGCTTCGGACATTGCGGGCAATACCTTTCGAGGGTTTTGCAGTCCGGCTCCCGATCGGTACCGTTCGCGAACGGGGAGGGCACAGACATGTTGAGTCGTCGCAAGATGCTGGCCGCGGGCGCGGGAGTGGCCGCGGCCGCCGCGCTGGCCGCGTGCAATGACGGGAACACCGGCAAGGCCGCCTGGACCGGCAACGGCTCGCCCGGCGCCGACGGGGGCGGCGGTGGCGGCGGGGGCACGCCCGCGACGGTCACCATCACGCCGGCGGCCGACACCAAGGACGTGTCGCCGACGAGCCAGGTGACCGTGGCCATCGACAACGGCACGCTCAACACGGTCACCGTGGCGGCCGGCGGCAAGAACCTCGACGGCAAGCTGTCCGAGGACAAGAAGAGCTGGACGTCGAGCGGGACCCTGACGTACGGGCAGACGTACACGGTCACGGTCGCCGGCGCCGGCGCGGACGGCAAGGACGTCAGCCGGAGCAGCTCGTTCACGACGCTGCAGCCGAAGTCGGTCGCGAGCGTCACGTTCCAGGCCAACCCGATGCTCGCGCTGAAGAACGGCGGCACCTACGGCGTCGGGCAGCCGGTCATCGTGTTCTTCAACAAGGCCGTCAAGAACCAGGACGCGGCCGAGCAGGCGATGAAGGTGACCACCTCGCCGTCGGTCGAGGGCAAATGGCACTGGGTCACCAACCAGAGCGCGCACTGGCGCCCGGAGAAGTACTGGGCCAAGGGCACCACGGTCAAGGTGAGCGTGAACGTCCTCGGGGTCGACCTGGGCAACGGCGTGTACGGCGGCGGCAACGCCACCGCGAACTTCTCCATCGGCCCGTCGCGCATCGCGATCGCGGACTCCAACACGAAGCAGATGGAGTGCTACATCGACGGCCAGATGGTCAAGAAGATCCCGGTCAGCATGGGCAAGGGCGGCACGACCACCGGCTCCAAGGGCGAGACCATCGACTTCTTCACCCGCTCCGGCGTGCACGTGCTGATGACCAAGGAGCCGGTCGTCACGATGAGCTCCGCCAGCTACGGCATCACGGACAAGAACAACCCGAACTACTACGAGGAGAAGATCAAGCTGGCCTGCCGGATCTCGCTCTCCGGCGAGTACGTGCACCTGGCCGACTGGAACATCCCCTCGCAGGGCAAGGCGAACACGTCGCACGGCTGCATCAACGTGGCGCCGGCCAACGCGCAGTGGTTCTACGACACGTTCGACACCGGCGACGTGGTCGAGGTACGCAACACGCCCAAGAACCTGCCGGTCACCGACGGCCTCGGCGACTGGACCATCCCCTGGGCTCAGTGGTGATCTAGCACCTCGGTCAGCGTCCGCGCGAAGGCCTTCGGCCGGAACACGTGGGCGCTGTGCCCGCCCTCGAACTCGACCGGCTCCGTGCCGAGGAGCCGGGCCAGGGCCTCCACCGGGGCCGCGTGCAGACGGCCGCGGCTGCTGCGGCCCATCGCCGGGACGACCGTGTCCCGGGTGAGCGGCTCGAGGTACAACCGGAACCGCCTTGCCGCGGGCGCGTCGTAGGTCAGGAAGAACTCGAGGTTCCGGGCCCGGTCCGGGCCCGGGCGCGGGAGGACGGCGTCGCGCTCGCGGTCGGCGGGGTCGAAGCCGGTGAACGCGAGGAACCGCTGCAGGCCGCCCGCCTCGATCTGGCGTTGCTCCGCCACGAACGGCTCCGGGTCGTCGAGCAGCTGCGGCAACGGCGGCTCGTACGCGACGAGCGTGCGCACCAGCGCCGGGTACCGGGCCGCGAGGTCGAGCCCGATCAGCGCGCCGATGCTGATCCCGAGGACATCCACCTGGGCGTGTCTGGCCGAGCGCGCCTTGTGCGCGAGCATCAGGGCCAGATCGTCGGTGTGCGACTCGATCGTCACCGGGCCGTCCCCGGCCGGGCTCCGGGAAAGGCCCCGGCGGTCGTACGTCAGGATCGTTCGGTCCTTCGCCAGTTCGCGCACGAGCGCCTCCGTGCCGTCCGCGTCCCCGTCGCCGGGCTGGACGATCACGAGCAGGCGCTCCCCGCTGCCGTGCAGTCGCGTGTACATGCCGCCGACGGTAAAGCATCATTTCTGATGCATCAAGTCTGTTGTATTCTGGCGGCCGTGAACGGACTCGAGTTACTGGTCCTGGGCCGCACGCTGATGAGGCTCGCGGGCAGCGCCATGCCGGCCCTGGGCGACGAGTCGCTGCCGGCGAGCGTGCGCTCGGTGCTGGTCGACGTGACGCAGCACCCGGACAGCTCGGTCGGCGAGATCGCGGCGCGGACGGGCTTCCCGCAGAGCCACGTGTCGGCGTCGGTCGCGCGCCTGCAGGAGCACGGCTCGGTGGTCACGTCCCCGGACCCGCGCGACCGCCGGCGCACGCTGGTGCGCCCCAACCCGGCCGCGCGGCCGCCGCTGCTGATCGTGAGCGCCGCGCCCGCCGACGACGTGCTGCTCGCGGCCCTCGACGATCCGCGGGCGCTGCCGGAGGTGCAGGCGGCACTGCGGACGTTGCATCGCCATCTCGTGCCGCCGGGTCGCGCGGTGAACGATCCGCATTTGCCGCAGTAACGGGTATTTTGCGGGCTAAATCATGATATGCCGGGAACGGTGAACGGGCCGCGTTGGTTCGTGTCCGGAAATATCCGCATTTAGCGCCTTTTTAGGTTTTTGGTTTTCAGGTTTTTCGGTGGAACAACCGGGGTTTGACGTGAGGCCGTACGCCGCGGCGGGTTTGCTGGCGGTTCCGGCGGCGGTCCTGACCGCCAGCGTGGCCGCCCACCCGGAGCCCCCGATCCCCCCGTCGTTCGAGACGTCGACCACGAGCCTGGGCGCCCACCCGGGCGACCTCGTGCGCGGCGCGACGTTCGAGACGGCGGCGCGGGACCTGGTCGGCTACGACCCGACGGCGGACATCATCGTGACCCAGGCGGAGGCGGGCACCGAGCTGACCGGCATCGACGCCCACACCGGCACGGTCCGCTGGCGCCGCCGGCTGGACTCCTCGGGCGACCTGGGCACGGTCCTGTGGTCGCAGAGCGATCTGGGCTCGGGCTCGGTGCTGGTGAACACGTACCACCGCGGCGCGAAGACGGCCGAGCTGACCGCCTTGTCGACGCGCACGGGCACGGTGCGCTGGCGGATGCCCCTGACCGCCCGGACGGAGGCCATGGCCGCGGGCCCGGCCCTGCTGGTGGGCGAGCCGGCGGAGAGCTCGTCCCCCATGCAGTGGGCCGATCCGCGCAATGCCCCCAAGTCGGATAAATCCGGAAAAAGCCGGACGCGTGCGCCCGCAACCCCGGAGGCATCCCCCACGGGCACATGGGGCCCGCACGCAACTCCCCAGAAGCCGAACAAGACGAGCGGCGCGGCGCACAAACTGCGCCCCGGCGCGAACGCCACCGCTGAGCCCCACGCCACCGGTCAGCCCATTGCCACCGCTCAGCCCATTGCCACCGCCCAGCCCCACGCCGCCGCTCAGCCCATTGCCGCCGCTCAGTCCATTGCCACCGCCCAGCCCCACGCCGCCGCTCGGCCCAACACCACCGCTCGGCCCAACACCACCGCTCGGCCGAATGCCACTCAGAATCCGGGGTCCGACAACCGCAACTCCGACCGCGACCCCGCCCGCGACCCGGACGCCCGCGACCGCAACTCCAACGCGCGCGGCTCGAACGGGGACGGCGCCGACCCGGGCCAGGATCCGTCCGGCGATCACGGCACCTGCCGCCCCCGCATCGGCCACACCGACGAGGACGCCGCGACGGTCGCCACCCGCGACGCCCCCGGGGCGGGCACGATCAACGCCGTCGCGGCCGGCGACGGCGGCCGCCTGTGGAGCGCCGACCTGCCCGAGGACTGCGACCTGCGCGCCTCGGCCGGCGACGGCCGCACGACGGCGCTGCGGCTGATCTGCACCGACGACGACCGGCTCGAGGACCGCCTCGAGATCCGCGACGCCCGCTCGGGCGCGCTGCGCTCGCGCACCACGCTCGACCCGAACGCCGACGACGGCGGCCTGGGCCTGCTGGTCCGCGACGGCGCCACGCTGGTGCGCGGGGCGCGGACGTTCCAGCTGTTCGGCCCGGACGGCAAGCGCCTCGTCCAGCGCGACGGGGACGGCTGCGCCGAGTTCTGCGACCTGGCCGTCGAGGGCGACGTGGCGATCGTCGCGCAGTCCGGCGGGAGCACCGACCGGGCCGACGGCGCGCTCGAGGCGTTCGCGCTCGCCGACGGGCGCGAGCGCTGGCGCACGGAGCGCACCGTGCGGGCACTGGTGCGCGAGGGCGGCCGCCTGTACGCGGTCGGCCCCGCCCCGCAGCCGGTGCCGTTCACGGCGGTGTCGGGCGTGGGCGAGCACGGGGTCTCCGAGCCGTACGCGACCACGCTGCCCGCCGCGGCCGTACCCCAGCGCGGGTCGGCCGTGCTGGTCGCCGACGGGGAGCGCCTGGCGTGGTACCGAATCCGGCCCGTCAAGCAGCCGACCGGCTACCTCGGCGGCGCCGTCGACCGGCCCGACCCGTGCGGTGTCCTGCCCGCCGCGGAGGTCGTCAGGCGCCTGGGCAGGCAGCGCACGACCGCCCACCGCGACGACGACGCCACGTGCACGTACACCACCGTGAAGGACCGCGACACCCTGCGCGTGCAGGTGCTGTGGGCGGGCACGGACGAGGCCTCGGCGATCCGCCGGTACGACGTGGTCAAGCACGACGACGTCGAGCGCTTCGGCACCGTGATCGTCTCGACCCAGGAGATCCAGGCGGCCACGTGACCATGTCGGCCCACAAGCCCACGCGACCCGTCGGGACGCGCAACCATGTCGGCCTGCAAGCCCACGCGACCCGCCGGGCGCGCGACCGTGCAGGCCCACAAGCCCATGCGAACCGCCGGGACGCGCGACCGTGCAAGCCCCCAAGCCCATGCGAACCGCCGGGACGCGCAACCATGGCGACCCGCAGCCCTGGGACCGTCACAACCCTGGGGACCGTCACAACCCCCGGGACGCGTAACCACAGGCCGGCGCAGGCAAAGCAGATGAAGGAGTCAAGGAACACGGAGGCGGAGAAAGAGCTCGGATCGCGCGTGGCACTTCGGCGGTGGGCCGGCCCTTCTCTAAACCTAATTCTACCCAAGCCGTCCAAATTGGATCTTGAGCAAATCACTCGCCGTCAACCGGCGCCACCCACCGTAGCCGAGGCTCAGAAGTCGTCGTCGATCAGGCCGTATGGGGGTTGGTCGGCGCGGCGGGAGTAGCGCACGATCACGTCCGCCGCCGCCGTTGGTGGTGGGGCGTTGTCCGCCACCACGATCTGGGCGCCCACGCCCCGGCCCGCCAGCCAGTCCTCGATGTGGCGGTAGATGCGCTCGATGGTCTGGCCGTCCTCCAGGTCGCCCAGCGCGCCCAGGTTCTTCTGCGGACTGTCCAGCAGGAGGAACCCGGGGTGGGACGAGCGGGACTCCCACGCGGTCTCGAACATCGCCAGCTGCCAGGCCAGCGCGATCAGCACGCGGCCGCCCGAGGACGCCGCGGGGTAGGGCTCGCCGCGCACGTACGGCGTCAGGTCCTCGGCAAGGTACGCGTCCGCCAGTTTCGGGTAGCGGAACTCGGCCAGGATCGCACGGTAGCGCTCGCTCACGCGCCGGACCACGGCCGAGCGGTCCGCGCGCCTCGACAGGGTGCCGCCGGCGCCGAGCTCGCCGCGGTCCGCCTCGAGCTGGTCCATCATCTGCAGGATGCCCGTGGCGCGGCGCTCCAGGCTCTGTACCAGCCGCAGGCCGTCCGCCGCGCGCTGTAAGACGTACGCGGCCTCCTCGCGGCGGCGGGCGATCGCGTCGCGCTCGGCGAGGAACGGGGTTACGGCGTGCGAGGTGGCCGCGTCGACCTCGGCGGCGGCTCGGGACTCGGCGTCCTGGGCCCGGGACGCGGCCGCGCGCAGCTGCGGGATCTCGCGTTCGAGGTCTTCGATGTGCCGGGTGAGCTCGGCGAGGCGGGTCTTGGCCGAGCGCAGTTCGCCGGAGACGTCGACCGGGCCGACCGGGAAGCGGCACGCGGGGCAGCGCTCGTCCGCGGTACCGATCGGGAAGCCGCAGGAGGCGCAGACGCCGGCGCCGGTCTCGAAGAGGCGGTCGGCCTCGGCGAGCATCGTCCACTTCGACACGTCGTCGGCGTAGGTGCCGCGCAGCGGGATCATGCGCTGCAGCTGGGTCTCGCGGTCGCGCAGCTCGTTGTGCGCGGCCAGCGCGGACCGGGCCGCGTCGCGGTGCCGTTCGCGCAGGTCGGCGGCGAAGGCCGTACCGGCGCGGGCTCTCGCGTCCAACGCGGCGAGGCTCTGGGCGCAGGTGGCGAGCTCGTCCTTGGCCTGCTGTTCGAGGGCTTCGAGGTCGAGGCGGCTGCCGATGTGCTGGTCCTCGACGAGCTGTTCGGCGGCCCGGTACGCGGTGCGGGCGGCGGCGAGCTCGGCCTCGACGGCCCGGATGCGCCGGCCGATCTCGACGGTGTGGTCGTCGTGGACGTCGAAGACCACGTCGACGACCTGGCGCAGCTTGAGGTGCTTCATCGGGACGCTCTCGAAGAGCAGGTCCTTGCCGTCGAGGCGCTCGTTGGGCAGGAAGCACAGCCACATGAGGTCGCGGAAGCTCAGCGAGTCGTCGATGTCGTGGGCCAGCCGGACGCCCTGGAGCTTGCAGTGCGACAGCAGCAGGCTGGAGAGGCTCTCGGGGTGCCCGGCCGGGCGGAGGGTGCGGCGCACGCGCGGGGCGGCGCCGGGCTCGTCGAGGCGGCCGGCGCGCACGTACGCGTACATGGACGGCTCGCCGACGGCGCGCTCGATGAGGTACGGCGAACCGGAGAGCTCGACCTCGAGGGTCGCGGACTTGACCTTCGGCGTGATCTCCGGGTGGCGCGGGTGGTCGTTGGCGCCGAGGCAGTAGTCGACGAACTCCAGGATCGTGGTCTTGCCGGTGCTGAACGCGCCGGCGAGCACCGACAGCGGCCGCGGGGCGTCGTCGGGGGCGCGGAAGTCGACGTCGTAGTCGCGGTCGTCGCCGTGCAGGCGCAGGCGCCTGATCCGGATGCCCTGGGTACGCAGACCGATCATGGCACGTCCTTGACTGGGACGGGTTGGAGCCAAAGTCGCAGGTTCTCTCGGAGCTTACGACCGCTCAGGCGCCGCAGGCGACGGATGACGATGCGTACCGCTGTGATGTATGACTGAGCATACATCGCCGTGAATCGCCGGGCCATGTTCGCTCCCTCTTCCGTGAGGCGGTACGTCACCCGTCCCGACGCCGCCACGTCCACGAGCCCCTGCGCGACGAGGGCGGCGAGGTCCCGGCCGAGGCTGAGCTGCGCGGTGACGTACCGCTGGGCCGGACTGGCGTAGGCGACGGTCCGGTCGTCGAACCCGGCCAGCCGCAGCGTGGTGCGGTCGGGGTCGTCGTCGCCGCGGGCGAGCAGCAGCGGCTGCCCGGCCAGGAACTCGTAGGCGCCGAGCCGCTCCGCGTCGAGCCCCTCCCCCGCGGCCTCGAGCACGAACAGCAGCCGCACGCGGCGGAAGGTGCTGAGCTCCTCGGGCGTCATACGAGCTCCCGCCAGCGTGTGACCCAGCCGGCCCGGCGCTGCTCGACGACCCGGTGCATGAGCCCGCACCGGTGCACGACGCCGGCCCGCAGCAGCTCGGGGAACCCGCCGGACGAGCGGATCTCGCGCATCACCGCGGCGTGCAGGCCGGGGAGCAGCGCGTTGCCCGGGTGTTCGGCGAGGCAGGCGTTGAAGCCGGCCTCCCAGATGCCGTGCACGAGCCCGTCGGCCTCGTCGAGCGCGTCGAGCTCCCCGGGGACGCGCTTGTCGAGGACCTCGCGGGCGAGCAGGTCGGCGTTGAAGAACTCGCGCTTGGCCGCGCCGACCTCGGTGTGCCCGGCGGCGCGGAGCTGGCGCACGAAGAGCGCCGCCTCCAGCGCCGCGTCGTCCTCGGGCCGAAGATCATGCAGCGGTACCCGTGGAGCCGGCGACGCCCCCGCCGGCGCCGCGTAGGGATCGTAGAAGTGCCGGCGCACGTGGGCACAGTCGGGCTTGATGAGCAGGTTGCGCAGCACGTTCTCGTGCCACAGCTCGATCTGGACCCCGGTCTCGCGCTGCCGGCGGGCGCGCCAGTTGTCCCACCACTGGGCGGTGGGCGCGTCCATGCTCGCGGGCACGCACAGCACCCACTGGGCGAGCCGGTACCCGTTGCGCGCCGCCGCCGCGACCGCGGAGTCGAACGACTCGCGGATCTGGCCCTGGTGCGAGCGGGTGACGATCGGCCAGAAGTACTTCGACTGCCAGATCACCACGAGCCCGGACAGCTCGCCGAGCAGGATGTCGATGCCCCAGTCGCCCGGGTTGGCGCTGATCGCCCGCGCGCCGGGGTAGATCGCCGCGAGCAGCATGGCGAGCATCTGCTCGAAGTCGTCCCGGGCGCCGGCGAGGTTGCCGGCGCGCAGCTGGTGCGCGGCAAAGTTGATCGGCGGCTCGCCGGAGGCAAGGCTGGGGGAAGCCGCGGTCGCAGTCATCCTCCCTCGCCCTCTGACCCCCGACAGGCTTGATCTTCTATGACCCAGATTGTCACGCGCGGCGATGCAACCGCTACCGTGGGCGTAGATTTCACCGAATGTGTGATCACAGTTTGTTCAGGTCGACATCGGCGTAGATGGCGGCGTGGTCGGAGCCGGCGTGGACCGCCTTCGTCATGGTCTCGTAGATCGGCCACAGCACGCCGTTGCGGCCGCCCCACACGCCCTTGCGCTGGATGCCGCCGCCGGTGGTGGCCGCCCACAGCGCCGGGGACAGCAGCACGTAGTCGAGCTTGTTGCGGGCGGTGCAGGAGCCGTAGGTGCCGGGCCGGCCGTTGTCCTCGAACGCGGGGTGCGCGGAGATGTCACGCAGGTCGGTGCCGTGCAGCAGCGGTTCGAGCGGTTCGCTGCCGGGGGTGTCGTTGAGGTCGCCGACGACCGCGACGTACGGGGTGGCCTGCTCGCGGTAGATCTCGGCGACCCGGGCGGCCTGGCGGCGGCGGGTGGCGTCGGAGGCGAGCTTCCCGCCGTAGCCCTTGCTCTTGAGGTGGTTGACCAGGACCACGAGGCGCTCGGCGCGGCCGGGCAGGGCGAAGTGGTACTCGGGGCAGTCCCGGCTGAACACCCGGCCCCGCTCGTCGGCGTCGTCGACGTGGGTGCGCTGCCCGGCGAGCGGGAAGTCCTGCGTGGACATGATCCCGACGTCGATGCCGCGCTCGTCGTTGCCGTCCATGACCTGGATGTGACGGTACAGACCGCGCAGCCCGCCCTCGGTGAACCGCTTGAGCGCGTGGCGGCTCTCGGCCTCGATCACGCCGAGGACGTCGGCGCGCACGTCGAGGATGACCCGTGCGGTGTTGAGCAGCGCCTGCTCGTCGCAGCGGTCGGTGGTCAGCTCGACCCAGCCGATCCAGTCGGCGCGCCCGCCGGCGACGACCTCGACCCGGCCGTCGCGGGCCCGGCGCAGCAGCCGCCCGCGGTTCTGCCGCAGCCGCGCGAACTTCGCGAGGTCGCCGTTGCGCAGCCCGAGCCGCGCGAGCTCGCGCAGGATCTCGTGCTTGACCTCGCCGGTGTAGACGGGCTCCTCGAGCAGCTCCGCGGCCCGCGCGTAGGCCTCCAGCACCGGCCGCCCGTCGGCCCAGGTGCGCTGGTCCAGCGCCTTGGCCCGGTTGAACAGGTTCTCGACGTTGTAGCTCGCGATGCGCATCGTCCACGAGAGTATGGGTAGATCGTCATCTGCGGATGACAGCGTCCCCCGGATGGCCGCCGAGTTCATCCTGGTGTTCGTCGTGCTTCCCGTGCTGTTCGCCTTCGTCAAGGTTCCCGGCGGCCCGATCCCGATCCTGCTGGTGCTCACGGTCGTGGTGGCGTTCTACTTCCGCCGCGCCCGCGACTTCGACCGGCGCGACCTGTGGCGCCCGGAGGCGCTGCGGCCGGAGCTGCCGCGCATCCTGCGGCTGTGGGCGCTCGCCGCGGTGCTGGCGGTCGCGGCCGTCTGGGCCTTCGACCGGGAGCACCTGTTCGACCTGCCGCGGCACAATCCGGGCTTGTGGGCGCTGATCGTGCTCGCCTACCCGGTGGTGTCGGTCTACCCGCAGGAGCTGGTCTTCCGGGCCTTCCTGCTGCATCGGTACCGGAGGCTGCTGCGCGGCGAGCACACGGCCGCGGCCGCGAGCGCGGTCTCGTTCGCCCTGGCCCACCTGCTCTTCGGCAACCCGGTGGCGGTCGTGCTGACCCTGTTCGGCGGCTGGCTCTTCGCGCGGCGCTACCAGCGCACCCGCTCCCTGCTCACCGTCTGCGTCGAGCACGCCGCCTACGGCCTGCTCATCTTCACAGTGGGCCTGGGCCGCTACTTCTACCACGGCACTGCTTATTAGCGAGCCGGCGCTCGCGGTGGGGGAGCTGCGCTCCACCCACGCCCCATCAAGACCTGCGCCGGCACGCTCTGGCATCGAACGTGTGCGCGAGGACGAGGTCGGCCGCAGGCCGGAACGCGGCACTACGTCGCGGCCGTGCAACGATCGTGGCGAACGGACGCGCGATGGACGTCATCATCGTGGGAGCGGGGATCGGCGGGCTCGTGCTCGCGGACTGGCACTCGGTGCGGGTCCTGGAGGCGCTCTCGACTGTGCGGCAGGACAAAAGTCCCGGCCCATCGGGGACGCATCGATCGCGACAACCGGGGGCCCGGGGGGCGATGATCGACGCATGGGCATGATGAAGAACCTGATGATCGGGATCCACAAGCGGACCGGCGACCGGTTCGCGGGGATGGACCTGCTCTACCTCACGACAGTCGGGGCCAAGAGCGGCAAGGAGCGCACCTCCCCCGTGGCCCGCTTCGCCGACGGGGACGACGCGTGGCTCGTGGTGGCCTCGAACAACGGCGCGGAGCGGCACCCGGCGTGGTACCACAATCTCAAGGCCCACCCGGACCGCGTGTGGATCGAGCACGGCGGCCGCAAGCGCGCCGCGCAGGTCGAGGAGCTGACCGGGGAGCGCCGGGAGGAGGCCCTGGGGCGGATCGTCGCCGCGCAGCCCCGTTTCGCCGGGTACCTGAAGAAGACGTCCCGCGCGCTGCCCGTGATCCGGCTCAGCTGAGCGGCCGGGCCGGGAGGCGGATCGGGAGGGCCGAGGCCATCGCCACCGGGTAGCCCGCGGCGCCGGCCAGCAGGGCGACCCGCACGCCGGCGCCGGCCAGCAGGGCGACCCGCACGCCGGCGCCGGCCAGCAGGGCGCCCAGGGCGGCGATGCCCAGGGCGCTGCCCACCTGGCGGGCCGCGTTGAACTGGCCCGTCGCCTACCCATAGGGCGCGATGCGATGCCTACGCGAGCAGGGCCCGCCGCAGGCGCGGGAGGGCGATGGCCAGGGCCAGGGCGCCGAACGCGAGCAGGTACGCCACCGACGGCAGCAGCGCCGGCCCGACGTGGCCGAGGGCGGGCTCGCGCAGGAGCTGGATCGCGTGGTACAGCGGCAGGGCCTCCACCAGCCACTGCAGCGGCCGCGGGTAGACGGTCACCGGGAAGAACGTGGTCGCGAACAGGAACATCGGCAGCATCACGAGCTGGATCAGCTGGAAGTCGCCCGGGTCGCGCAGGAACGTGGCCACGGCCAGCCCGGCGGCGGCGAAGGCGAAGCCGACCAGGGCCGCGCCGGGGACGGCCAGGAGGATCCAGGGCGAGCGGGCGTACCCGAGCACGGCCACGACGGCGAGGAACCCGCCGCTGGCCACGGCGCCGCGCAGCAGGGCCCAGGCGGTCTCGCCGAGGGCGATGTCGCGCACGGTCAGCGGGGTCGTGACCATGGTGTCGTAGGTGCGTTCGTGGCGGAGCTTGAAGTACAGGCCGAAGGAGGTCTCGTTCATCGCGCCGTTCATGGCCGCGGTGGCCAGCAGGGCGGGCGCGACGAACTGGGCGTAGCCGATGTCCGGGTCGACGCCGGGGACCGAGCCGACGAGGGCGCCGACGCCGACGCCGATCGACAGCAGGTACAGCAGCGGCTCGAGCACCTCGGCGGCGAGGACGGCCCAGGTGTGCCGGTAGATCATGAGGTTGCGCTCGACGAGCAGCAGGGCCCGGCTCATGCGAACAACCGCCTTCGGTAGGTGCGGCGGGCCACGAGGACCCCGGCGACGGTGAGCGCGCCGAGGTAGGCGGCGTGCAGGAGGGGCCGCTGGCCGCGGCACAGCTCGGTGCCGTGCCACAGCGGGGTGCAGTACACGACGTAGCGCAGCGCGGCCGGGATCTGCTCGGCCGGGAAGAAGACCCCGGAGAACATGTACATCGGCATGATCACGAAGCGGAACACGGTGGAGATGGGCTGCCCGGACTCGAGCGTGGCGACCCAGGCGGCCAGCGGCGCGGCGAAGGCCATCCCGGTGAGCAGCGCGGCCGGGGTCAGCCACAGCAGGGCGGTGCTGCGCAGCGCCGGGAAGCACAGCAGCACCAGCACGAAGCACAGCGCCGAGGTGGCGATCCGGAACGCCATGTAGAGCAGGTGCCCGGCGAGCACGTCGCCGGTGCCGAGGGGCCCGGCGGTGGCGTTGCGGTAGCTGCCGCCGGGGCGCACGGCCAGGAACACCGGGCGGCTCGCCTCGATGACCGCGGTCTGCATGGTGGCCGCGGCGAGCAGGCCGGGGGCGAAGAAGGCCAGGAACGCGACGCCGTGCAGGGTGTCCGGGGCGGTGTTGCGGTCCACGAGCCGGCCGAGGCCGGCGCCCATGGCCAGCAGGAACAGCAGCGGGTTGAGCACGGAGACGACGACGGTGGCCCGCCAGTTGCGGCGGTAGCGCAGCATCCAGTACGCGAACTCGCGCAGCGCCAGGACTCTCATTCGACGAGCGACCTTCCGGTGAGGCGCAGGAACACGTCCTCGAGGGTGGCCCGGCGCACGAGCGCGGCGATCGGCTCGGCGGCGAGCTTGGCCAGGACCGCCTCGCCGTCCTCGGTGTAGAGCAGCACCCGGTCGGGCAGCTCCTCGACCCGTTCGACGCGGTCGTCGGCCGGGATCGGCGTGCCGGGCGGCAGGCGCAGCTCGAGGACCTCGCGGGTGACGTACCGCTCGATGAGCGCCCGGGGCGAGCCCTCGGCGGCGATCGTGCCCTTGTCCATGACGACGAGCCGGTCGCAGAGCTGCTCGGCCTCGTCCATGTAGTGCGTGGTGAGGATGAGCGTGACGCCGTCCTGCTTGAGCCGGAACAGCCGGTCCCACAGCACGTGCCGGGCCTGCGGGTCGAGCCCGGTGGTGGGCTCGTCGAGCAGCAGGATCTCGGGGTCGTTCACCAGCGACCGGGCGATGGTCAGGCGCCGGCGCATGCCGCCGGACAGCGCGGCCACCTTGGCGCCCGCCTTGTCGGTCAACTGCGCGAAATCCAGCAGCTGTACCGCCTTGTCGCGGGCCTGGCGCCGGGAGAGCCCGAAGTACCGACCGTAGATGAGCAGGTTCTCCTCGACGGTGAGCTCCCCGTCGAGGGCGTCGTCCTGGGGCACGACCCCGATGCGGGCGCGGATCGCGGAGCCGTCGCGGACGGGGTCCTGCCCGAGGACGGTGAGCCGCCCCCCGGACGGCGGCGAGACGCACGCGATCATGCGCATGGTGCTGGACTTCCCGGCGCCGTTGGGCCCGAGGAACCCGAACGCCTCGCCGCGGCGGATCCGGAACGAGACCCCGTCCACCGCCCGCACCTGTCCGGTCCTGTGTACCTTCGCCAGCCCGTCGGCCTCGACGAGCACATCGGACACCATCCCCGGCCTCCCCCGTCATCCGCTTACGTGAGGCCGGAAAACTAACATGATTTCGTGCAAGAACGCGACAGGATATATCTATGACGTGACGATCTTCGCCGACGCCGACGTGGAGCGCTTCGTGCTCGACTCCCGGGTGCCCGGGCCGCCGCTCACCGTCGCCGAGCTGCGGGAAGGCTCGGCCGCGCGGGCGCGGGCGCGGCCCGCCGGGCCCGCGATGCCGGTCGCGGACCGGCTCGTGGCCGGGGTGCCGGTGCGGGTCTACGAGCAGGAGAGCCGGGCCCGCGTCGTGTACCTGCACGGCGGCGGCTTCGTGCTCGGCGACCTCGACACCCACGACCTGGTGTGCCGGCGCCTGGCCGCCGCCACCGCGACCACGGTCGTGGCGGTGGACTACCGGCGCGCGCCCGAGCACCCGTTCCCGGCCGCGCTCGACGACGCGCTCGCCGTGCTCGGCTGGGCCGCCGAGGCCGGGCCGGTCGCGGTGGCCGGCGACTCGGCCGGGGCGTTCGTCGCCGTGCTCGCCGCGCGGCGGGCCGCGGTGCCGCTCGTCGCGCAGCTGCTGGTCTGCCCGCTGCTGGACCTGGGGCTGGGCGGGGCGAGCGCGGAGGAGTTCGGGCGGGGCTTCACCTTGGACGTCGCGGACCTGCGCGAGTGGGTCTCGTGGTGGGCGCCGGAGGCTCATGCGGTACCGAACCCGCTGCATTTCGCTCTTGAGGGGATGCCGCCGGCGCTCATCGTGGCCGCCGGGCTCGACCCGTTGCGCGACGGGGCGGTGCGCTACGCGCAGCGGCTCCGGGCGGCCGGGGTCGGCGCCGAACTGCGGGTCGAGCCCGGGCTCGTGCACAACCATCCGATGTATGCGCAGTTGGCCCGATCGGCCGAGCGGGCGTATGCCGGTTTCCTGACTGACGCGGCGGCGATCCTGCGCTGAAATATGGGTGGGCAGTTTCCCGACAGCAACCGTCTGGTTACCAGGAACAGTTGCTAGGGTCTGCGTCGCTCGATGATCCGGACGCAAGGGGGACCGACGTGGGACTGTGGGACAAGGTCAAGGGCGAGTTCATCGATATCATCGAGTGGCTCGACGACAGCCGGGACACGATCGTCTGGCGGTTCCCGCGCTACCAGAACGAGATCAAGATGGGCGCCAAGCTCGTCGTGCGCGAGTCGCAGGTCGCGGTCTTCGTGAACGAGGGTCAGGTCGCCGACGTCTTCGTCCCCGGCACCTACACCCTGCAGACGCAGAACATGCCGATCCTGTCCACCCTGAAGGGCTGGAAGTACGGGTTCGACTCGCCGTGGAAGGCCGAGGTCTACTACGTCAACACCCGGCAGTTCACGGACTTCAAGTGGGGCACCCAGAACCCGATCATGATGCGGGACGCCGAGTTCGGCATGGTCCGCCTCCGGGCGTTCGGCGCCTACTCGCTGCGCGTGGTGCACCCGGAGAACCTGCTCAAGCAGCTCGTCGGCACCGACCCCCAGTTCCGCACCGAAGAGGTGTCGGAGTTCCTGCGCCAGCTCATCGTCGGCCACCTCGGCCCGGCCCTGGCCGCCGCGCAGGTGCCGGTGCTCGACCTGGTCTCCCAGCAGCTGCTCATCGGCCAGAAGCTCGCCGGGGTGCTGACCCAGGAGCTGGCCGAGTACGGCATCCAGATCCCCAAGTTCATCATCGAGAACATCTCCCTGCCGCCGGAGGTCGAGGAGGCGCTGGACAAGCGCACCTCGATGGGCGTGCTGGGCAACCTCGACCAGTATTCGAAGTTCCAGGCCGCCAACGCCATGGAGGACGCCGCGAACAACCAGGGCGGCGCCGGTGAGGGCTTCGGCCTGGGCCTGGGGATGGCGGCCGCCCAGCAGGTCGCGAGCTCCCTGAACCGCCCCACGCAGCCGCAGCAGCCCCCGGCCGCGGCGCCGCCGGCCGGCCCCCCGCCGCTGCCGCCGCAGGCCCAGTGGTTCGCCGCCGTCAACGGCGCCCAGGCCGGCCCGTTCGACGCGGGCACCCTCGCCCAGCAGGTGCAGGCCGGCGCGGTGAGCCGGGCCACCCTGGTGTGGAAGAACGGCATGGCCGCCTGGACCCCCGCCGAGCAGGTTCCGGAGCTCGCGGGCATCTTCGCCTCCGTCCCCCCGCCGCTCCCCCCGATGGGCTGACCCATGTCGCAGAGCCAGTACCCGTGCGCCGGCTGCGGCGCCAATGTCGAGTTCGCGCCCGGCACCAACGTGCTCAAGTGCCCGTACTGCGGCCACGAGACCGTGCTGCAGCAGACCGGCGCGCGCGTCCGCGAGCACGACTACCTCTCCTTCACGAGCCTGCCCCGCAAGCCGATCGCGCTGCTGGCCAAGCATGTGTTCGTGTGCCGCAACTGCGGCGCGCAGACCGAGAGCGACTCGATCTCGGACCGCTGCCGGTTCTGCAACGCCCCGGTCGTGGCCGAGGTGAGCCCGCAGGACCAGGTCGTGCCCGAGGCGGTGCTGCCGTTCGTGCTCGACAAGCGGGCGCTGCGCGAGTCGCTGGGCAAGTGGGCGTCGTCGCGCTGGTTCGCCCCGTCGGGCCTGAAGAAGGTCTCCGAGGCCGAGACGGCCAAGAGCATGTACCTGCCGCACTGGACGTACGACTCGCGCACGATCACCGACTACGAGGGCCAGCGGGGCGAGCACTACTACGTCACCGAGACCTACACCGAGAACGGTGAGACGAAGACCCGCCAGGTGCAGAAGACGCGCTGGTACCACGCCAGCGGCCGGGTGTTCCGGGAGTTCGACGACGTGCTGGTGACCGGCACGACGAAGGTGACCCAGAAGCACCTGGACGAGCTGGAGCCGTGGCCGCTGCCGAACTCGCAGGCGTACCGGCCCGAGTACCTCGCCGGGCACGAGACGCTGCGCTACGACGTCGAGCCGGAGACCGGCCTCGAGTCCGCCAAGGGCAAGATGCGCCCGATCATCGAGCGGGACTGCCGCGAGGACATCGGCGGCGACGAGCAGCGCGTCGAGCAGATGCACACGCAGTACAACGACGTCACCTTCAAGCTCATGCTGCTGCCGGTGTGGATCGCCTGCTACCTGTACGCCGGCAAGACGTACAACATCCAGGTCAACGGCGTGACCGGCGAGGTCGCGGGCGAGCGGCCGTACAGCGCCATGAAGATCGCCCTGGCGATCCTCGGCGCGGTCGCGGTCATCGCGATCATCATCGTGCTCGTGGTCGTCAGCAAGCACCGCTAGCGCAACCACCCGGGGCGCGGTCCGTGAACACGGGCCGCGCCTTGTTCATGCGTGGCAGACTGCGACCATGCTCGATCATCGCGCCGCGCGCTTCGACCGGGTCGCGCCCGTGCTCGCCGCGCTCGGCGACGAGGACCTCGCCGGGCTCGTCGCGGACGCCGCGCCGCACGGGGCCGGGATCGGCGGGCGCACCGCCGGGATCGAGGTCGACGGCGTCGCGGTCTTCGTGAAGCAGGTGCCGCTCACCGCCACCGAGCTGGCCGCCCCGCACGACACCGGGAACCTCTTCGGCCTGCCCGGCTTCTACCAGTACGGCGTCGGCTCGGCCGGCTTCGGGGCCTGGCGGGAACTCACCGCGCACCGGCTCACCACGGCGTGGGTGCGCTCGGGACGGCAGCCGAACTTCCCGCTGCTGTACCACTGGCGGGTCCTGCCGCGGCTGGACGCCGGGGCCGTCGACGTCGAGGAGCGCACCGCCTACTGGGACGGCAGCCCGGCCGTGCGCCGGCGGCTGGAGGAGCTCAACGCGGCCACCGCGGCGGTCACGCTGTTCCTGGAGCACATCCCGCACGAGCTCGGGCCGTGGCTGCGGGAGCGCCTCGACGGCGGCGACGAGCACGCCGGGGTCGAGGTGGCGGCCCGGCTCGCGGCCGCCATCTGCGCGATGAACGCGGGCGGGCTGCTGCACTTCGACGCGCACATGGGCAACCTGCTCACCGACGGGCGGCTGGTGTACCTCGCCGACTTCGGCCTGGCCCTGCACGCCTCGTTCGCGCGCACGCCGCAGGAGTCGGCGTTCTTCCGCGCGCACGCGGGCTACGACCGGCGGTACAACACCGGGCACTTCGCCGCCTGGCTCGCGTGCGTGCACGGCTGCCCCGGCGACTGGCCGCGGGCGCAGGAGCTGGTCGCCCGGGCCGCCACCGGCACGCTCCCGGCGGAGCTGCACGACGCGCCGCCGGGCAGCCGGGCGGTCATCCTGCGTCACGCCGGCACCTCCGCCGCCATGCGCCACTTCTTCGACCGGCTGGTCACGGGCTCGAAGCACACGCCGTACCCGTACGCGGAGCGGATCACCGCAAACGGGGTGCGATAACGTTTACGACGTGCCGGACACCGACTCCCCCTCCCCTGCCGTGCGGGTTCTCGAGATCGGTGGCAGTCACGTGACCGCCGGTAGCGTCGAGGTAGCCGGGCACCGCATCCTCGACCGCCAGCGCCACCCGCTGGACCCGGCGCAGGACGCCCACACGATCGTCGGCGTGCTGGCGGACGCGGCGAAGCGGCTGCTGCCCGGCCCCGGGGACCGCTGGGCGGTGGCGATGCCGGGCCCGTTCGACTACGTGGCCGGGGTGTCGCGGCACGAGGGCGTCGGCAAGTTCGACCAGCTGCACGGCGTCGACCTGCGCGACGCGCTGGCCAAGGCGATCCCGGCCGCGCCCGGCTCGTTCACGTTCGTCAACGACGCCGACGCGTTCCTGCTCGGCGAGTGGGTCGACGGCGCCGCGACCGGCACCCGCCGCAGCGTGGCGATCACCCTCGGCACCGGCATCGGCTCGTCCTGGCTGGCCGACGGGGCAGTGGTCAGCGACGGCCCCGACGTGCCCCCGGACGGCGAGATCCACTTCTGTGACGTCGACGGCGTGAACATCGAGGACCTCGTCTCCGACCGGGCGCTCGTGCGCAAGTACCTGGCCCGCACCGGCGTCGCCGTCGACGGCATGCGGGGCCTGGCCGCGCTGGCCCGCGGCGGCGACCGGGACGCCTGCGAGGTCGTCGAGGTCGCCTTCGGCATCCTGGGCCGGCTGCTCACCGAGTGGCTGGACCGCTTCGGCGCCGAGGTGGTGGTCATCGGCGGCTCGATGACCGGCGCCTGGGACCTCATCGAGCCCGCCCTGCACCTGCCGGTCCCGGCCCGCCCGGTCGCCGACACGGAGCGCTCGGCGCTGCTGGGCGCCGCCTACGCCGGGTCCTGACAATTCGGCGGTCAGGTGCTACGAACGGTGCATGTCGTTACCGCCCCCGGTGTCCGAACCCGCCCCCGGCGTCTGGGTGCTGCGCACCCCGCACAGCGCCTACGTGCTCTGCCTGACCGGTGAGGACGTCCCGCTCGCCGCGCACTGGGGCGCCCCCGTCGACGACGACGCCGCGGCCGCCCTGGCCGCGGTGGTGTCCGGCCGGTCGCGGGGCAGCTGGGAGAGCCCCCTCGACGGGCGGGAGGAGTACCCGTCCGACACCGGCCTGCGCTTCACCGAGCCGGCCCTCGCGCTGCGCTTCGCCGACGACAGCCGGGCCGTGCGCTGGGTCCTCGCGCGGGCCGAGCACGACGGCGGGCACCTGCGGCTGCGGTACACCGAGCTGACCCGCCCGCTGCGGCTCACCCTGCACTACCGGGTCACCGGCCGCCACGACGTCGTCGAGCGCTGGGCCGAGCTGCACACCGACGTGCCGGTCGAGGTGCTGCGGGCCGACAGCGCCGCCTGGTGCCTCCCGGCCCGGGAGGGCGCGCGCCTGTCGACGCTGCACGGCCGATGGGGCGCCGACAGCCGGCTCGAGCGCACCCCGCTGCCCCCGGGCGCCGTCCGGCTCGGCAGCCGCCGCACCACCACCAGCCCCATGCACAACCCCTGGGTGGCCGTCGACGACGGCGCCGCCACCGAGACCCACGGCGAGGTGTGGACCGCGGCCCTCGCGTGGTCGGGCACCTGGCGCATCGACGTCCAGCGGCTGCCCGACGGGCGGGTCGTGGCCAACGCCGGGGCCGGGCACGAGGCCCCCGTCGCCCGCCTCGGCGCCGGCGGGCACTACGAGACCCCGAAGAGCTGCGGGCTGTGGTCCGGCGCGGGCTTCGGCGCGGCCAGCCGGGCCTGGCACGACTACGTGCGCGGCGAGGTCCTGCCGCACGGCGACGAGCTGCGCCCGGTCCTGTACAACTCGTGGGAGGCGACCGGCTTCGAGCTCGACGAGGCCAACCAGATCGCGCTCGCCGAGCGGGCCGCGGCGCTGGGCTGCGAGCTGTTCGTCATGGACGACGGCTGGTTCGGCACCCGGGTCGCCGACAACGCCGGCCTCGGCGACTGGATCCCCAGCTCGAGCCGCTTCCCGAACGGCCTCGGCCCGCTCGTCAAGCGCGTCCGCGAGCTCGGCCTGCAGTTCGGGATCTGGGTCGAACCGGAGGCGGTCAACCCCGACAGCGACCTGTACCGGGCCCACCCGGACTGGGTCTACGCCTCCCCCGGGTACCCCCGCCACGAGCTGCGCCACCAGCTCGTCCTCGACCTCGGCAAACCCGAGGTGGCGGCCTGGCTGCACGACTGGCTCGACCGGCTGCTCACCGAGCACGACATCGCGTTCGTGAAGTGGGACATGAACCGGCCGGTGACCGACCCCGGCCCGTACGGCGACCTGCAGTGGTCGACGCGGCACGCGCGCAACCTCTACGCGGTCCTGGACCGGCTGCGCCACGACCACCCCGGGGTGCGCTTCGAGTCGTGCGCGTCCGGCGGCGGCCGCGTCGACCTCGGCATCCTGGCCCGCACCGACCAGGTCTGGCCCAGCGACAACACCGACGCCAGCGACCGGCTGGGCATCCAGGAGGGGTTCGGGCAGCTGTACCCGGCGCGGGCCATGACGGCCTGGGTGACCGACGCCCCGAACTTCCTCACCGGCAACCGCCTGCCGCTGCGGTTCCGCTTCCACGTGGCGATGGCCGGGGTGCTCGGCATCGGCGGGGACCTGCCCGGGTGGACCCCGGCCGAGCTGGAGCTGGCGACGGCGCTCATCGCGCAGTACAAGCGCATCCGGCCGATCGTGCAGCAGGGGCGGCTGCACCGGATCCGTTCGCCCCGCGACTGCGACGCGCCGGCCCTGGCCTACCTGTCGGCGGCGGGCGACGAGGCGGCGGTGTTCCAGTTCCTCGACGGGCACCGCTACGGCGAGCCCGGCCCGCCGGCCCGGCTGCCGTTCCTGCCCGCCGGCACGTGGGAGGACGCCGACACCGGGGCCCGCTACCCGGCCGCGTTCCTGGCCGCGCACGGGCTCGACGCCGGGCTGGCGCACAACCACGACAGCGCGGTGACGCATCTGCGCAAAGTCGCCTGACCCGGCGGTAAACCGGATGCCCCTCCGCTGTTGACCTAATGGGCAGGGAGGTGTTCATGCCGGACGAAGCTGTGCCGCCACCGGACTTCAACGACTACTTCGCGGCGCGCCGCGATGCCGTGCGCCGCACCGCGTACCTGCTGTGCGGCGACTGGCACTGGGCCGACGACCTGACCCAGGCCGCGTTCATGCGTCTCGCGGTGAGCTGGGGCCGCGTCCACGACCACGGGGCGCTGGACGCGTTCGTGCGCACGTGCCTCCTGCGGGCGTACCTGTCCGAGACCCGCCGGGCCTGGCGGCGCCGCGAGCAGTCGCACGCCGAGGTCCCCGACACCCGGGCCGGGCCGGACGCGGCGGAGCAGTCGGCGGCCCGGGCGGCGTTCACGGCCGCGCTGGGCCGGCTGCCGCCGCGGCAGCGGGCGGTGCTGGTGTGCCGCTACTACCAGGATCTGTCGGTGGCCGCGACGGCCGAGGCGCTGCGGTGCTCGGAGGGAACGGTGAAGAGCCACGCGGCCCGCGGGCTGGCCCGGCTCAAGGACCTGCTCGGCGACGACGAAGGGGTGCGCCATGACGTCTCTGCGTGAACTGTTCGACGACGCGGCGGCCGTCGCCCCGCCGAGCCGGCTGTCGGGCCGCGAGGTGTACGCCGCGGCGTGGCGGCGCCGGCGGACCCGGCAGCGGTGGGCGGCCGCGGCCGCCGGCGGCCTGACCGCGCTGGTCGTGGCGGCGGTCGTGGCCGTGGCCGCGAACCGGGCGCCGCAGTCCGGGCCGGCCACCACGACCAGCCCCCGGCCGTCGGCCCCGGCCACGACCGCCGCCGCGGCCGTCCCCGCCGTGGGGATGGAGTGGCCCGTGGCGGCCGAGGGCCGGCACGTCTACGTGCAGTGGGCGCCGTTCGACTGCGAGAACATGTCGAAGTACGGCTGCCCGGGCCGGCTGCTGGGCTCCGACGACGGCGGCGTCACCTGGACCGAGCGGTACCGCGGGATCGTCGACGCCATCGAGGCGCCCGCCCCCGGCGCGGTCGCGGCCCACTTCGACGGCGACCCGTCCAGCGAGACCAAGCACGTCAGCATCGACGGCGGCCGGACCTGGAAGCTCGTGCGGCCGGTGGGCGGCACCGTCGCCGCGGTCCCGATGGGCGGCTGGACGATCTGCACCGACGAGCGGGACCCGGCCGGCAACAACCCCGGTCCGTACGAGTGCGTGCTGCGCGGCGTCGACCCGGGCACCGGCGAGGCCCGGAGGCTGGTGAACCCGCCCGGCCTGCGGCCCGCAATGGTGCTCCCGGCGCCGCTCGGCACCGGGCTGTGGGTCAGCGGGACGGGCCCGGACGGCCACCTCGGCCTCGCGGTCAGCCACGACGGCGGCCGGACCTGGCGCACACACCTGTTCGCCGAGTCCGACCCGGCCGACCCGGGCGTCGTCTCGGTCGCGACCGTCGACGGCGCCACCGCCTACGCCGTCGTTCTCAGCGGCAACCCGGGTCGCCTGCTGGTGTACCGCACCTCCGACGCCGGCCAGACCTGGCCGGCGGTCGACCCGCGGCACACGGTCCCGTACCAGGACCACGGCGAGGACACCTACCTCGCCGCCGACGGCACCCACGTCATCCGCACGGTGCACGGCAAGCTCGCCGAGTGGTACGCCGGCAAGGGCGACAGCTACGAGGCGCCGGCGCCGGTGAGCGGACTCGCCGACCACGACGGGTTCTGGCCGGTCCTGACCCTCGGCGCCGGCCGCTACCTGACCAACGACGTGACGGCGCTGTACACGTCGCCGGACGGGCTGCGCTGGACCCGGGTCCCGATCAGAGCAGGGACCTGATGTAGGCGAGGTTGTCCCGGGTGCGCTCGGGCAGGGGTACGGCGCGGGCTGCGCTGGACCCGGGTCCCGATCAGAGCAGGGACCTGATGTAGGCGAGGTTGTCCCGGGTGCGCTCGGGCAGGGGTACGGCGGTGGAGAAGTCCTCGAGGGTGACCCAGCCGTCGTACCCGTGCTCGCGCAGCGCCCGCAGGTACGCCCCGACGTCGGCCTGGCCCTCGCGGAGGGTGGCCCAGTCGGCCTTCCAGGCGACGGTACCGTCGGATGCGGTAGCCACCGGCCGCCAGGCGACGTTCTTCACGTGCACGTGCTGCAGGTACGGCCCGAGCAGCTGGAACGCGGCCCGATGGTCCTCGTGGCCCTCGATGACGAGGTTGCCGAGGTCGTGGATGACCCCGACGGTGGCCGGGTCGAGCCCGTCGACGAGCCGCAGCGCCGCCGAGGCCGACGCGGCGATCGTCTCGTGGTGCAGTTCGACGAGCACGCTGACGCCGAGCCCGGCCGCCTCGGCGGTCGCCCACTCGAGGTCCTTGCGGGCGCCGGCGAACAGGTCCGGGTAGTCGCCGGTCTTCAGCAGCGGCATGGTGACCCGCACGCGGCCGGCGCCGAGGGTGGCGGTGGCCGCGAGGAGCCGGGCCACGTCGGCACGCTCGAAGCAGCGGGCGTAGCCGCCGAGGCCCGAGTAGGCCAGGCCGGCGCCGCGGGTGACGGCGTCGATGTCGGCGAGGCGCTCCTCGAGGCCGGTCAGCGGCCAGGTGGCCCGGTTGCCGGCCCAGAAGCCGGGCTCGGCGGTCTCCTCCTGGTCGGTGACGCGCCACTCGACGCCGTCCCAGCCCTGCGCGGCCAGCTCGGTCGCGGCCTGCTGCGGGGTCCAGTCGGGCGTCGAGGCGGTGAAGACCGAGAACTTCATCGGTGTGCTCCCTTGGTGTGCGGTTCGACGTCGTCGAGGGCGCCGTCGAGGACCTCGGCGAAGGAGACGGCCCGGCCCAGCGTCGCGGAGACGTAGACGGCCCGCACCAGGCCGAGGGCGAGCAGCCCGTCCCTGATCCTCACGCCGGGTTCGCGGCCGGTCTCGATCGCCTCGACGATGTCCTCGTACTGGCGCAGGTGCCCGGTCACGAAGCCGTCGGCGGCCTTGGGCGCGCCGTACAGGTCCTCGGGCGGCACCAGGCCGGCGGCGCCGAGGTCCGGCTCGGACGCGGTCTGGAAGTACTCGAGCTGGTCGTCGTGCAGCACCGCGGAGCCCTCGGTGCCGTGCAGGGCCAGGCGCACCGGCAGCCCGGGCCACGCCCCGGTGGTCGCGTGCAGCACCGCGAGCGCGCCGGACTCGAAGCGGACGGTGGCCGCCGCGAGGTCCTCGACCTCGATGCCCTCGTGGCAGACGAGGGCCGTCTGCGCGTAGACCTCGGCGGGCCGGCCGAGCAGGGCCAGCATCTGGTCGACGAGGTGGATGCCCTGGTTGGCGAGGGCCCCGCCGCCGTCGAACGCCCACGTGCCGCGCCAGTCGGCGGAGTCGTAGTACGCCTGCTCCCGCCACCAGGGCATGGACACCACGGCGGAGGTGACCCGGCCGAGCCGGCCGTCCCGCACCGCCCGCAGCAGCGCGGCGGTCGCGGGGTCGAAGCGGTGCTGGCTGACCACGGAGCTCACCAGGCCGCGGCCGGCCGCCTCCTCGGCGACCTTCGCGAACGCGCGGGCCTTGGCCAGGTCGGTGTCCAGGGGCTTCTCGACCACCAGGTGCGCGCCGGCCGCCAGCGTCTCCTCGGCGGCGGCGATGTGCAGGCCGCTGGGGGTACAGATGGAGACCAGGTCGATGGCCTGTTCGGCGAGGGCCTCGGCGAGCGTCAGGTGCACCGACGGGCGCGGGTCGAGCTTGCCGGCGAGGGCCTCGGCGGCCTCGATGCGCGCGTCGACCAGGGCCTTGACGGTGAGCCGCGGATGGCGGGCGATCGCCTCGGCGTGGTTGGCGCCGATGATGCCGCTGCCGACGATCGCCACATTCAGCTGTGTCATTTCACTCCCCCGGCCGTGAGGCCGCCTACCAGGAACCGTTGGAACGCCAGGTACAACACGACCACGGGCAGCGCGCAGACGAGCGCGGAGGCCATCAGCTGCCCGTACAGCGGGATCGCCCCGCCCTCCTGGGTCGCCCCGAACACCTGCAGCGCGACCGCGGCGGTGCGGGTGTCGGCGTCGGTGATGACGGAGGCGAAGAGCACGTCGTTCCAGCCGAGCAGGAACGCGAAGATGGCCGAGACGACGAGCCCGGGCCAGCTGAGCGGGATCACGATCGAGCGCAGGATCCGCCACGACGAGGCGCCGTCGATCCGGGCCGCCTCGTCGAGCTCGTGCGGCAGGCCGCGCAGGTACGTCACCATCACCCAGGTCGAGAAGGGCAGCGCGAACGTGAGGTAGGTGACGAACAGCGCCCAGCGGGTGCCGATGACGTCGATGCTGAGGATGCGGGCCAGGTTCGCGAAGAGCACGAAGACCGGCAGCAGCATCAGGGTGCCCGGGATGCTCTGCAGGGCCAGCAGGGCGCGCAGGATCAGGCCCCGCCCGAAGAACGTGAACCGCACGAGCACGTAGGCGGTCGCGACCGACACCAGTGCCGAGACGACCGCGACGGAGCCGGCCACGAGGACGCTGTTGACGAGGCCGTCGCCGAGCTCGACGGTGTCCCAGATCTGGACGTAGTTGCCGGGGTGGAAGGCGCTGGGCCAGAAGTCGCCGCGGGCGACCGCGAGGTCGTCGTTGACGCTGGCGAAGAGCATGTAGAGCACCGGTGTGAGCGCGAACACCGCGATCGCGATGATGGTCAATGCCTGCAGCCAGCGCGGGAGCAGGCGCTGCACGTCAGTCTTCATTGCGGTTCAGCCTCACCGCTCGCAGGTACACCGACAGCGGGATGGCCACGAGCACCAGCGACAGCACCGCCATCGCCGCGCTGAGGCCGAACTTGAAGTTCTGGAAGCTCTCCACGTACGTCAGCACCGGCAGCACCTCGACGTCGTGCGGGGCGGGGACGCCGAAGAGCACGTACGGCAGGGTGAAGCTGTTGAGCGTGTGCAGGAACTCGATGATCATGCCGAGGCCGAGCACGCCGCGCAGGTGCGGCAGGATGACGCTCCTGATCTTCGTGAAGTAGCCGGCGCCGTCCAGCGCCGCGGCCTCGTGCACGTCGTCGGGGATGCCCTGCAGGCCGGACAGCGCCAGCAGGTACAGCAGCGGCCACGACGTCCACAGCTGCACCAGCACGAGCGCCCAGTAGCTGCGCGGGCCGTTGAGCCACAGGTAGTCCGTGCCGAGCAGGTTCCCCGCCGGGCCGTTGGGCTGCAGGATCGTCCGCCAGACGGTGCCGACGACGAAGGCCGGCAGCACGTACGGGATCAGGAACGCGGAGCGGACCAGCGCGCGGCCCGGGAAGCGCTGCTGGGTGGCGAGGGCGGCGGCCAGCCCCAGCGGTACCGCGGCCAGGGTCACGATGACCGCGTAGCCGACGGTGACCCAGATCGCGTGCGGCAGGGCCGTCTCCTGCCACGCCTCCCGGTAGTTGTCCAGCCCGACGTTCGGCGCGTCCGTCCACTGCCGCAGCGTGTACTGGTTGAGGTCCAGTGTGGACACCAGCAGGGCCACCGCCAGCGGCACCAGGATGACCACGACCATGAGCACGCCGCCCGGCGCCAGCATCCACAGTGGACGCTGGCGCCGGCTGACGGTACGGCTCACTTGGCCTCGTCCACGGCGCTCTGCGCATCCTTCTGCGCCGCGCCGACCAGGGACTTGAGCTTGCCGTCGTCCACCTTGCCGGCCTTGAGGTCGGGGATGGACTGCACGACGACGTTGAGCAGGGCCAGCTGCACCTTGCTCCAGCCGCCGTTGAACGGCGTGCCGGCCGACTTCGAGGACGAGTCCACGATCGCCGCGAGGGCCGGGTCGGCCTGCAGCTCCTTGGCCGCGGCCGCGTTCGTGGGCAGCTCGCCGAAGGTCTTGTAGTACGCCTTCTGCTGCTCGGCGCCGGTCAGCAGCTTCACCAGCGCGAGGGCGAGGTCCTTGTTCTTGCTGTACTTGGCCACGACCAGGTTGTCGCCGGAGAGGATGCTCGTCGCGGCCACCCCGTTGCTCGGCCGGGCCGTGACGCCGGGCGGGATCGTGGGCATGACGGCGTACGCGTACTTGCCCGCGACCTGCGACTTGTCCAGCGTGACCTTCGAGGTGGCCGAGACCATCGGCAGGAACGCCGCCTTGCCCGCGCCGAACTCGGCGATCGCCTGGGCGTTCTTCCAGCCCACGGCGGCCGGGTCGACGACCTTGTCGGTGGCGAGCCAGCCGAGGTACGTCTGGTAGGCCTTCAGCGTCGCCGGGTCGTCCAGCGACGCCTTCTTGCCGGCCACGAGCGGGTTGCCGGCCTGCACGGACATCGCCCAGATGAACTTCCACGGGTCGAAGCCGTCGGCGTAGGCGACCGCCATGCCGTACTTGCCGCCGGTGGTGAGCTTCCTGGCCTGCTCGCGCAGCCCGTCCCAGCTGTCGGCGGGCTTGTCGATGCCGGCCGCCTTGAGCAGGTCGGTGTTGTACGCCATGACGAACGGCCGGCTCGTGAACGGGATGCCGACCTGGTGCTGGGCGTCGGGGCCGGAGATGCCCAGCGCGGCCTGGACGAAGTTCTCCTTGCCGCCGGCCTTCTGCCAGTCGGCGTCGGTGAGCTCGAGGAACGCCCCGGTCGCGTAGGCGGTCGGGGTGAACGTGGTGCCGAGGGAGTACACGTCCGGGCCCTGCCCCGACACGACCGAGGTCTGGATCTTGGTCAGCTCGTCGTTGGCGGAGGCGAACGTCTCGAACTTGACCTCGGCGCCGGTCTGGGCCTTGAACGCGGCGCTGGTGTCGGTGAACCACTGCTTCTGCTGCTGCGGGTAGATGGTGTTGGCCTGCACCAGTACGTTGAGGGTCTTGCCGGCGCCGTTGAGGGCGCCCTGGTCGCTGTTGCCGTCGTTCTTGTCGTCGCTGCAGGCCGCCAGGGCGAGCGCCGCGGCGACGCCGACGGCGATGAACTTCATGCGATTCATAAGGGTGTCCGCTCCTCGTCGCTGAGGTCAGGGGGTGTGCGACGGATCGATGGTTGCGGACGCTATCAACGCTGCTGAGGGGGTGGCAATCGTTTGCCATCTTTTGCCAAATCTGCTTCGCTGTCGGGCATGCCCCGACCCGCCGGCCGCCAGCGCCCCGTGACGATCAACGACATCGCCGCGGCCACGGGCGTCGCCGCGTCAACGGTCTCGCGGGCCCTGAACAACCCGGGCCGGGTCAACGCCGTCACCCGGGAGCGCATCGAGGCGGCCGCGCGGGAGCTGCGCTACGTGCCCAGCTCGCCGGCGCGCGCCCTGTCCTCGGGCCGCACCCGGGCCATCGCCGTGCTCGTCTCCGACGTGACGAACCCGTTCTACTTCGGCGTCATCCGCGGCACCCAGCAGCAGCTGAAGGCGGCCGGCTACGCCCAGCTGCTCATCGACACCGAGGACTCCGGCGAGCTCGAGGCCGAGATGCTGCACAAGATGCGCCGCTCCCTCGACGGCGCGATCCTGGCCGCGTCCCGCCTGCCCGACCGCGAGCTGGCCCGCCTGGCCGGCGAGATCCCGCTGGTCACGATCAACCGCAACATCCGCGGCGTGCCCAGCGCCATCATCGACACGCCCGCGGGCATCGGTCAGGCGGCCGAGCACCTGCTGTCGCTGGGCCACCGCGACATCGCCTACGTCTCGGGCCCGCAGCGCTCGTGGCCCAACGAGGCCCGCTGGCACGCGATGCGGGAGGTGGCGGCCCGCCACCACCTGACGTTCACGCGCGTGGGCCCGTTCCCGTCGGGCCGCGGCTCGGGCCCGGCCGCGGCCGACGCGGTGCTCAACACCGGCGCGACCGCGTGCATCGTCTTCAACGACCTGCTCGCGATCGGCATCCTGCAGCGCCTGCGCGAGCGGCACGTGCGGGTGCCCGAGGACATCAGCGTGGTCGGCTGCGACGACATCTTCGGCGCGGACTTCTGCCACCCGCCGCTGACGACCCTGACCGCCCCGATCGAGCAGGCCGGGCGGGTCGCGGTGTCGATGCTCCTGTCACGCCTGGACCGCACCACGGCGCCGGCGCCGACGACCCGCCAGCAGGTGATGCTGCCGGTCCACCTGACCGTGCGCGGCTCGACGGGCCCCGCCGCCGTGCGCGCCTAGGCCACGCTCTACCGTCTGATCATGGCAGCGGAGTTCGCGTTCGACAACCAGATCATGGTGCTCGACGGCCGGGTACTGGAGATCTTCCACCGGGACACGGAGGACAGCCTGCGCTACCACGTGGCCTTCCTGCGCATCGACGGGCAGGCGCACGGCGACGGCTTCAAGGTCCGGCTGGGCCGGGCGTACGGCGAGAACGACATCGTGGGCGGGCGCCGGTGGAAGATGACGGCCGCGCAGTTCGCCGAGTTCCGGGCGTTCATCGCCCTGGCCATCGCCGCCCGCGACGCGGGGCCGACCCCGTAGCCCCCTGCCTACGGCTTGCGGGCGACCACGCCGTACATCGCCGTGTCGGCCAGTGGCGGCCGGTCCTCCTCGGGGATCGGGTTGCGCCACGCGGTCACCGGGACGATGCCCGGCTCCACGATCTCCAGGCCCGTGAAGAACTGCGCGATCTCCTCCCGGCTGCGCGGCATGGCGTCGACCTTCAGGCGGCCCGCCTTGATCTCGCGCAGCGCGTAGTCGCGCGCCGCCGCGTCGTTGAGGTCGGCGGTGCCGTGGGTCATCACCACGTAGCTGCCGGCCGGGAGCACGTCGACGAGGCCGCGCACGAGCTCGTACGGCTTGTCGGCCTCGAACAGGAAGTGCACGATCGCGATGAGCATGAGGGCGACGGGCTGGTTGAGGTCCAGCGTGTCGCGCAGGATCTCGTCGTCGAGGATGGTGCGCGGGTCGCGCAGGTCGGCGTCGATGTAGGCCGTCCGGCCCTCGGGGGTGCTGGTCAGCAGCGCCCGGGCGTGGGTGAGCACGATCGGGTCGTTGTCGACGTAGACGATCCGCGAGTCGGGGGCGACGCTCTGCGCGACCTCGTGGGTGTTGTTCGCGGTCGGGATGCCGGTGCCGATGTCGAGGAACTGGCGGATGCCCGTCTCGCCGGCCAGGAACCGCACCGCCCGTTGCAGAAAGTAGCGGTTCTCCAGGGCCGTGGTGCGGATCGCCGGGTACACCCGGGCGATCGCCTCACCGGAGTCGCGGTCGGCGGCGAAGTTGTCCTTGCCGCCCAGCCAGTAGTTGTACCGCCGGGCGGGGTGTGCCGTGGTCGTGTCGATCCGGCCCGACCAGCCGGCCTGCTCGTCACCCACGCCGTCTGCCATGAGTACGCATCGTAGGCCATCGTCGCCGGCCGCTGACACCACACGGAGATCACCGGTTCATGACATCGCGTCAACGCGTGAGACGGCCGAGGATCGCCGACGCGGTGAACACGGCGACCGCGACCGCGCCGGCCAGCACCCCGAAGTCGAGCAGGAGGTGCGCCGGCGTGCCGATGAGCAGGCCCCGCAGGGCGTCGACCTCGTAGCTGAGCGGGTTGACGTGGCTGAGCACCTTGAGCCAGCCCGGCATCACCGCGACCGGGTACAGCGCGTTGGACGCGAAGAACAGCGGCATCATGATCGCCTGGCCGATGCCCATCATCCGGTCCCGCTTCAGGACCAGGCCGGCCAGGGTGATCGACAGGCAGCAGAAGAACGCCGAGCCCAGGATGAGCGCGGCCGCGGTGCCGAGGTACTTCAGCGGGTTGCCGGGCAGCGCCACGCCGAGGATCGCGGCCAGCACGAGCACCACCACGGCCTGGACCAGCGCGCGGATCCCGGCCGCAAACGCCTTGCCGGTGACCAGGGCGGCCCGCGGCGTCGGGGTCACCATGAGCTTGGCCAGCACGCCCGCGTCGCGCTCCCAGATGATGTGGATGCCGTAGAAGATCGACACGAACAGCGCCGACTGCGCCAGGATACCCGGGGCGAGGAAGTCGAGGTACGGGATGCCGCCCGTGGGGATGGCCCGCAGGTGGGTGAACGTCTGCCCGAAGATGACCAGCCACAGGGCGGGCTGGATGGCCCGGGTGACCACCTCGGTGCGGTCGCGGCGCAGCTTCTGCAGCTCCACGAGGCACATCGCGGCGATCCGGGTCGCCAGGACCCGCACCGGGTTGGCCGCCGCGGCCTCAGCCGAGGCGGCGTGCGGTACGGCGAGCTGCGCGGACATCGCTGAACCTTTCCGATTCCAAGTTGTCGCCGGTGTACTCGCGGAAGACGTCGTCGAGGGACTCCCCGGCCGACGACGCGATCAGCTCCGCGGGCGTGCCGAGGGCCCGGATGCGGCCGCGGTGCATGAGCGCGACCCGGTCGCAGAACTCCTCGGCCTCCTCCATGTAGTGCGTGGTGACGAGCACGGTCATCCCGGTCTCGGCCCGCACCTGGGTGATGCGCTCCCACACGCCGGCCCGGGCGACGGGGTCGAGGCCGATCGTGGGCTCGTCGAGCACGAGCAGCCGCGGCGCGCTGACGAGGGCCTGGGCCAGTTCGAGCCGGCGGATCATGCCGCCGGAGTAGGTGCCGGCCACCCGGTCCGCGGCCTCGGCCAGGCCCATCGCCGCGATCGCGGCGTCGGCGCGGGCCCGCCGCTCGGCGCGGGGCACGTCGAAGAGCCGCGCGAACAGGGCCACGTTCTCGCGGCCGCTGAGCCCGGCGTCGGCGGAGAGCGCCTGCGGGACGTACCCGATGAGCCGGCGCACCGCCATCCGGTTGCGCCGCACGTCGAGCCCGAACACGGCGACGCGGCCGGCCTGCGGGGGCAGCAGCGTGGTGAGCACCTTGATCGTGGTCGTCTTGCCGGCGCCGTTGGGGCCCAGCAGCCCGAAGATCTCGGCCGGCTGGACGCTCAGCGACAGGTCGTCGACCGCGAGGGTTTCATCGCCCGAGCGCATGCGGGAAATTCCGAACCGGTGCCGGAGCCCCTCGATCTCAACCGCGGTGTTCATCGGCGCCTCCCTGCACAGATAGCACGTCGGCCAGGCGGGCCAGGGCCGGCACCGCCGCGGCCAGGGCCTGGCGCTCGTCCTCGTCGAGCTCGTCCAGCGCGCCGGCCAGCAGCGACACGCGGGCCCGGCGCCACGCGGCGAGCCGGGCGGCCGCCGCGTCGGTGAGGAACAGCCGCGCCGAGCGCCCGTCGGCCGGGTCGCGCTCGCGGCGCAGCAGCCCGGCCTCGGTGAGCTGGTTGACCAGCGTGCTGACCGAGTTGCCGGCGAGGTGGAGCTGCGCGGCGGCGGCCGAGACGCCGGTGCCGGGCACGGCCTCGACCAGCCGCAGCAGCTCGACCTGGCCGCCGGTCAGCGCGGGGACGGCGAGGGCGGCCCGCGTACGCCGGCGCAGCACCCGGCGCACGCCGTTGAGCTCCCCGGCCAGCGCGTCGGCCAGCCCCTCGTGATCCACGCCGCCAATATACCTCGTTAGCAGAGCTAATGAGAATTGGTGAGGTCCAGCTCATAGCGGCCGCCGGTGGGGCGGAAGCCGAGGCGGGAGTAGTACGGGGCGACCATCCCCGGCGGGGTGAGCACGCGGCGGAAGCCGTGCGCGGTGAGCTGGCCGCTGCGCCGGAAGACGAACTCGCCCGGGCTCAGGTCGCGGTACCGCTGCGTCACGTAGTCCAGCTCGACCTGGGCGGTCTGC
This sequence comes from Dactylosporangium sp. McL0621, assembly GCF_049995355.1. Classification (NCBI taxonomy): domain Bacteria; kingdom Bacillati; phylum Actinomycetota; class Actinomycetes; order Micromonosporales; family Micromonosporaceae; genus Dactylosporangium; species Dactylosporangium sp. McL0621. Next base: position 3,308,710 of record NZ_CP188259.1, on the reverse strand, counting down.
GGGTCGTCCGGGTCCGGGCGGAGCATGAGCACGCCGACGACCTCGTCGCCGTTGAGGGTGAGGAAGGCCAGGCGGCGCTCGTCGTCGAAGCGGAACTCGGGGTTGAACCGGGCGATGTCGGCCCAGTGCACGCGCAGCACGTGGGCGAGGAAGTTGTCGTCGGTGGCCACCTCGACCACCTGGTAGGTGCGCTCGTCGTGGCGGGTGCGCAGCAGGGACGACAGCTGCACGATGTTGATGACGGCGAGCGTGAGGTTGAGGCCGACCATGGGCCAGACCCGGGCCCCGGCGTTGTACCCGATCAGGATCAGCGAGCCGATCAGGTTGAACAGCCGCAGCCGCAGCAGGCGCCGCTGCAGCAGCGACCACACGAGCAGCGCCGAGCCGGCCCAGCCGACGATCTCCAGCCAGCTCATCGCTCGTCCCGCCAGCCCCGGGTGTAGATGACATTCACTTTCTCGGCGATGGCCCGCTCGAGGTCGATGCCCATCGTGTGCGCGGTCACGAACGCGGTGATGGCCACGTCCGCGAGCTCGGCCTCGATGTCCTCGCGGGGGCCGGTGCGGCGGGCCATCCCGTAGTGGCGCCGGACCGCGCCGACGAACTCGCCGGCCTCCTCGGCGAGGGCGAGGGCCTGGCGCAGGTGGGGCGTCTCGGTGAACCCGGCGTCGGTGAGCCGGTCGGCGATGTCGGCGGCGACGGCGGGCATCTCGGCGAGCGTGAAGGGGCGGGTGTTGTCCACAATGCACAGCATGACGGAGTTTCTGCGCCCGCTGGCCGACCGGCTCGCCGACGTGCCCGGCGTGGCCGCGGTGGCGCTGGGCGGCAGCCGGGCCCGCGGCACCCACCGGCCCGACTCCGACTACGACCTCGGCCTGTACTACCGCGGCGAGCTCGACCTCGGCGCGCTGCGCGCCCTGGCCGCGGAGCTCGCGGACGAGCCGGCCGAGGTGACCGCGCCCGGCGGGTGGGGGCCGTGGGTCGACGGCGGCGCCTGGCTCACCGTCGGCGGCCGCCGGGTCGACTGGATCTACCGCGACCTGGACCGGGTCGAGCGCGTCTGGGCCGAGTGCCGGGCGGGGCGGTACGAGATCGGCTTCCAGCCTGGGCACCCGCTGGGCTTCTACTCGCACGCGTACGCCGGCGAGGTGGCGCTCGGCCGGGTGCTGGCCGACCCGGCGGGCGGCCTGACCCGCCTGCACGAGGAGACCCGGGACTACCCCGCTGCGCTGGGGGCCGCGCTGGTCGCCGGGCTGTGGGAGGCCGGCTTCGCGGTCCGCATCGCCCGGTACGGCGCGGCCGGCGACGATCCCGTCTACGCCGCCGGCTGCCTGTTCCGCGCGGCCGGGGTGCTGTGCCAGGCCCTGCACGGGCACGCCGGCCGGTGGCTGGTCAACGAGAAGGCGATGGTCGCGGCGGCGGGCCGCCTCCCGGGCGCGCCGCCGCACTTCGCCGAGCGCCTGGGGGCGGTCCTGGGCGCGGTGGGCACCGGCCGCGCGTCGATCACGGCCGCGATCGACGCGCTGGTGCCGCTGGTCGCCGAGGTCGGCTCGGTGGTCAGCTCCGGCGGCGGCCCGGGTTGATCAGCTTCGGCGGCGGCCCGCGATGATCAGCTTCGGCGGCGGCCCGCGTTGATCAGCTGAAGAAGTCCCGCAGGACCTCGGCGACCACCGCCGGGCGGCCGTCGTCCTCCGGGCCCTCGTGCGTGAGGCCGTCGAGGGTGCGCCGGCGGGCGTCGGGCAGCGTTTCGGCCAGGGCCGCGAGGGCCGTCGTGAAGAAGGCCGGGCTTCTGGTACCGCCGAGCAGCAGCACCCGCGCCGCCAGTGCGGCGTAGTCCGGCAGGGTGTCGGCCAGCTCCTGGACCAGGCGCATGTCGTACCGCTGCGTCGCAACGAGGTCGGCGATCGTCGTCTCGTCGGGGCGGGCCGGCTGGGCGCGCAGGCCCAGGGCGAGCATCGGCGTCAGGGCGAGGCGCGGCACACGGGTGAAGAGCGGCTCCACGGGGAGGGCCCTCATCGCGGTCACCAGCGCGGCGGCCCGCCGGCCCGAGTCCAGCTCGCGCTCGTACCGCGGCAGCCAGGCGGTCGGGACGGAGCCGGCGATCGACAGCGGCGGCTCGTAGAGGGCGATGCGCTCGACCGCCGGGGTGGCGAGCGCCGTGCGCAGGGTGATGAGGCCGCCCGCGCTCAGGCCGAAGACGAACCGGGCGCCGGCCGCGGCGAGCAGGGCCTGCAGGTCCTCGACCTCGCGGGCGACGCCGTGGCCGGGGCCGTGGGGGCCGCTCAACCCGCGGCCGCGGCGGTCGGGCACGTACACGCGGAAGTCCCCGGCGAGCGCAGTGGCGAGCGCGTGGAAGTGCTGGGCCGCCTTCATGCCGCCGTGGACCAGGACCAGGCCGGGCCCGCCGGCGCCGTACTGCCGGTAGCCGATCACGGTTCCGTCGAGCGAGCGGACCGTGGCTTTCGAATAGTCGAACACGGCATCAGCTTAGGTATACCGGGTTTACTTTTCAACCCGGTATACAGTACCGACTCATGACGGGACTCCGGGAGCGCCAGCGCGTGCGCATCCAGCAGGCGATCCAGGACGCGGCCACCCGGCTGTTCCTGGCGTCCGGCTTCGACGCGGTGAGCGTCAACGAGATCGCCGCCGCGGCCGAGGTCTCCAAGCGGACCCTGTTCAAGTACTTCCCGAGCAAGGAGGACCTGGTGATCGGCGCGTTCAGCGACCACCGGGACGAGCTCGCCCGGGTCGTGCTCGAGCGCGGGGACGCGGCCCCGCTCGACGCGCTCGAGCGGCACTTCCGGGCCGGGCTGGCCGGCCGCGACCCGGTCACCGGGCTCGACGACCGCCCGCCCACGCTCACGTTCGTGGCGATGGTGCTGTCGACGCCGTCGCTGCAGGCCCGGCTGCTGCTGTACCAGACGCGGGCCGAGCAGGCGCTCACCGCGGCCCTGGGCGGGGGCGCGTCGGCCCGGCTCGCCGCGTACCAGATCTTCGCCGCGCACCGGGCCCTGGCCGACGAGAACCGGCACCACCTGACCGCCGGGTTGAGCGCCGACGAGCGGTACCCGGGCGCCGCCGAGGCGGCCGGACACGCCTTCCACCTGCTCCGCCACGGACTCGGCCACCTAGGATGGCCTGCGTGACCGCCAACGCCCTGCGCGACGGTGACCTCGAGACCCGCGAGGCCCACCTGTACCAGCTCCTGGACCGCGCGCACGACTACGGCGACCCGGCGGCCGTCGCGGCGCTGCAGGCGCTCGTGCGCGACTACCCCGACTACCACCGCTCGCTGTACACCCGCGCGATGAACCAGGCCGACGTGATCGCCGCGCACACCCCGCCGGGTGAGCTGCGGGAGCCGCTGCTGGCGGCGCTGGACGACACGCGGTACAACTGCCAGGCCTGGGCGGCCATGGGCTGCGCCGCGATGGGGGTGCGCGAGGCGGTGCCGCGGCTGGTCGAGCTGCTCGACGACCGGCAGTGGAAGGTCGTGGAGGAGGCGCTGCGCGCGCTGGGCCGCCTCGGCGACGCCTCCACCGTGCCGGCGCTGCGCCCGCTGCTCGCCGACGAGGTCGACTGGGTGCGGCTGCGCTCCGCGGAGGCCCTGGCGGACATCGGCGGGCCGGAGGCGCTCGAGGCGCTGTGGTACGAGTTCGAGCACCGCCGCTTCCCGCGCATCGGCCCCATCGCGAGCGCGCTGGCCGCCTTCGCCCCGGAGGTCATCCCGCGGCTGATCGCGGCGGCCGACGACCCCGACCCGAACCGCCGCTACTGGGCCGCGGTCGCCCTGGGCTCGACCGGCGACGAGCGCGTCGCGGCGACGCTGGAGCGCCTGCAGGCCGAGGACCGCGGCGCGACCGTCTTCGACGGCGAGGTCCGCGCGGCGGCGAAGAAGGCCCTGCGCACGCTGCGCCGCATCCAGGCCGCCATCGCCGCCCGCGCGGCCGGGTAGCCGATGGCGCAGACCCGGGAGATCCGGGCGGTGTACTCCGCGACGACCGTCACCGTCTACCAGGCCTACCGCGCCGAGATCGCGTCGGCCGCCGTCGCCGCCGGGCGGTTCACGGAGCCGTTCCAGCGCGACCGCATGACGTGGATCAAGCCGTCGTTCCTCTGGATGATGTACCGCTGCGGCTGGGCCCTCAAGGAGGGCCAGGAACACGTCCTCGCGGTCGAGATCCGCCGCGACGGGCTCGCGTGGGCCCTCGACCACGCGGTCCTGAGCCACTACGACCCGGACGTCCACCAAAGCGCGGAGGCCTGGAAACGGCAGCTCAAGGCCAGCCCCGTACGGGTGCAGTGGGACCCGGAGCGGGACCTGCACCTGCGGCCGGTCCCGGGCGTCCGGTCGCTGCAGCTCGGGTTGAGCGGCGAGGCCGTTCGCCGGTACGTCGACGAGTGGACGGTCTCGATCACCGACGTCACCGGCCTGGCGCACCGGGTGCACGAGCTCGTGCGGGCCGGCGACCTGGAGGCGGCCCGGGCCCTGCTGCCCGTCGAGCAGCTATTGACACCTATCTGTCAATAAGGTTTCCTATCCGCAACCTTCGGCTCACACACGTCCGCAAACGTGCCGTTGGGAGACCCGTCAGTCTTCCTAGGAGCCTGCTCGTGAAGCGGTACCGCCTGCCCCTCATCGCCCTCGCCGCCGTCGTGCTCTCGTTCACCGCGACGACCGCGTACGCCCTCGCCCAGACCAGCAAGGCCGCGCTCGCCGCCGGACCCAGCGCGAGCCAGCTGCTGGCCCGCACGCAGACCTGCAACCAGGTGTCCAACGGCAAGTACGCCACCGACGACGGCGGCGCCGCCACCGTCGCGATCTGCAAGAGCGGCTCGGCGTACTTCTGGAGCGCCGACATGGACATCGACTGCGACGGCATCGGCACGTCGCACTGCAACGCCTCGACCGACCCCTGGTACCAGGCGCAGACGTCGTTCAGCACCTCGAACGGCTCGTACTTCACCTCGGACGTCACGCGCTACTACGTGGTGCCGCTGCCCAGCTCGCGCTTCGACTACGGCGCGAGCGGCATCCGGCCCGGGGCCGTGGCCGCGGTCGTGTACAACAACCAGGTCGCCTACGCGGTCTTCGCCGACGAGGGGCCGGACAACATCATCGGCGAGGGCTCCTACGCCCTGGCCACCGCGCTCGGCATCGACCCGAACCCGGCCACCGGCGGCACCGCCGGACCGGTGACCTTCATCGTCTTCCCGTCCTCGGTGCCCAGCCCGGTGGAGAGCAACTCCGCGATCGACAGCACCGGCGCCTCGGCCGCCAACGCGTGGCTCGGCACCTCCCCGACCGGCGGGCCGACGACGCCGACCACGGGCCCGACCGGCACCGCGGGGCGCATCGCCGGCTACGGCGGCAAGTGCGTGGACGTGGCCGGCGCGAGCTCCGCCAACGGTACCGCCGTGCAGCTCTACGACTGCAACGGCTCGAGCGCCCAGCAGTGGACCCGCGCCTCGGACGGCAGCCTGCGGGCGCTGGGCAAGTGCATGGACGTGGCCGCCGCGGGCACCGCGAACGGGACCAAGGTCCAGCTGTACGACTGCAACGGCACCAACGCGCAGAAGTGGACGCGCACGGGCCAGACGCTGGTCAACGCGGGCTCGGGCAAGTGCCTGGACGCGACCGGGCCGAGCTCGGCCAACGGCACCCGGCTGCAGATCTGGTCGTGCTCCGGGGGCGCGAACCAGAACTGGATCCTCTGAACCTGATGTCGAGCTCCTCCCGGCCGCTCCGACCTTGGTAGGAAGGACCGGACGAGAGGAGCTCGACATGGGTCAGCCCGTGGTGCACTTCGAGATCAGCGGCATCGAGCCCGGCAGGCTGCGCGACTACTACGCGGGCCTGTTCAACTGGCGGTTCAACCCGCCCGGCAGCGCGGCGACGACCAGCGTCTCCGCGGACGGCGACTACCACTTCGTCGAGGCGGACTCGGCCGGGATCAACGGCGGCGTCGGCGGTGGCGCGGGGTACCCGCAGCGGGTCCTGTTCTACGTCGGCGTCCCCGACGTCGAGCAGGCGCTGGCCCGGGCCGAGAGCCTCGGCGGGCAGCGGCTCATGGGCCCCGAGCCGGCCACCGGCGCGTTCACCGTCGGGCACTTTCAGGACCCCGAGGGCAACGTGCTCGGCGTCGCCGGCCCGACCGCGTAGCGCAGGCGGCGGACCAGGTCCGGCGAGACGGGGGCGGCCCACCGGCCGCCGGGGCGCACCGCGCGGCCCGAGTGGAACGCGCGGACGCCCGCGGTCGTCAGCGGGTGCAGGTACGACTCCCGCAGGCCGCCCCCGGCGAGCATCAACGGCCCGTGCGCCGGCGCCTCGGCCAGCAGCACGGGCAGCCCCTCCCCCATCCCGGCCGGCCCGCCGGCGGTCAGCACCGAGGTCAGCCCCGGCCGCCCGGCCAGGGCCCGCCACGCCGCAGCGCGGTCGGCCGCGTGGTCGACGGCCCGGTGGAACGTCCACGGGAAGCCGTCCAGCAGCGCGTCGAGGGCGGCCCCGTCGACGTTCCGGCCGGCGTCGAGGAAGCCGAGCACGAACTCGGCCGCCCCGGCCGCGCGCAGCTCGCGCAGGGTGGTGCGCAGCGACGGCACGTCGGCCGCGAACCCCGGCGCCGTGCGCAGCATCACCCGGACCGGGATCGACACCGCGGCCAGCACCGCGGCGACCGTCGCCGGGTCCGGGCTGAGGCCGTCGGCGGCCATGTCCGCGACCAGCTCGACGCGGTCCGCCCCGCCCGCCGCGGCCGCCCGCGCGTCGGCCGCGTCCAGCACAATGATCTCCAGGAGCACCTGGTCATGGTGGCACCCAAGTCTTCGTTGGGAGGTCACTCGGGCGTTTCCTTGACCGGGCTAGCGTGCGAACATGGTCCGCCGTCAGTCCGCGCTGGGGATCGCGCTGGTGGGTGCCGCGTTCGCCACCCTGCTGCTGCAACTCGTCGTGCTACCCCTCGTACTCCTGCCGCTCGACCTGCGCTGGGCGTGGCTGCTCGCGCCGATCGCGCTCACCACCGTGCCGCTGTGGTCGCTCATCCACGAGGGCATCCACGGGACCCTGCTGCGGGACCGGGCCTGGAACGACCGCCTGGGCCGCCTGCTCGCCGTCGGCTACGGCGGCGCGTTCACGCTCCTGAAGTCCGGGCACCTGCTGCACCACCGGTACAGCCGCACCCAGCGCGAGCGCACCGAGGTCTACGACCCGGGGCGCGGCTCGTGGCTGGCGGCGGCGCGCAGCTACTACCCGCGGCTGCTCGGCGGGCTGTACGTCGCGGAGCTGCTGGCCGTGCTGCTCGTCCTGCTGCCCCGGCCCGGCTGGCGCCTGCTGGTGCGCAAGACGGACTCGCTGGACTCGGTGACGGGCCTGCTGTTCGAGCGCGTCGCGCGCCGCGACAACCTGCGCAAGTTCCGCATCGAGGCGATCGCGGTCATCGTGACGTACACGGGCTCGTCCCTCGCCTACGGCGGCCACCTGTGGATGCTGTGGAGCGCGGTCGGCGCGCGGGCGCTCATCGTGTCGCTGGCCGACAACGCGTACCACTACCGGACCCGCCTGGAGCGCCCCCTGGACGCGATGAACCTGGCCCTGCCGCGGCCGCTGGAGTTCTTCGTGCTCGCGTTCAACCTGCACAACGTGCACCACCGCCACCCGGGCCTGCGCTGGCACGAGCTGCGCGCGGCGTTCGTCGCCGACCGCGACGAGATCCACCTCGGCTGGTTCACGGCGGTGGCCCGGCAGTTCAACGGCCCGATCCCGCTGACCGCGGACGAGGTGCGGCCGCTGCCCGGCCCCGGTACCGTGCCCGAGTGGACAGCGGAGATGTCCGGCGCGCCCTCGACGAGTCCCTGACCCTGCTCCACGGCGCGGCCGCTCAGGGTTCGTGGTCCGCCCCGGCGGGCGGCCTCGAGTGGACGTGCCTCGCTACGGCCGAGCACATCGCCCACGACCTCACCGCGTACGCGACGCAGCTGGCCGCCCGCGCGACCGACGCCTACCTGCCCCTGGACCTCGTGGTGCGCCCCGGCACCCCGCCGCGCACGGTCCTGTCGATCGTGGCCGCGTGCGGCCGCCTGCTGGCCCTGGAGCTGGACGCGGCCGGCCCCGCGGCGACGGCCTGGCACTGGGGCCCGACGGACCGCACGGGCTTCGCGGCGCTGGGCGTGAACGAGATCCTGGTGCACACCTGGGACATCGCGCAGGGCCTGGCTCTGCCCTGGACGCCGCCCCCGGACCTGGCGGCGGCCGTGCTGTCCCGCCTCTTCCCCGACGTGCCCCCGGGCACGGACCCGGACGCCGGGCGGGCGCTGCTGTGGGCCACGGGACGCATCGCCCTGGCCGCCCGCCCGCGCCGCGAGTCCTGGGTCGTGAAGGCCGCCCGCCGCTGACTACCACTTCGCGGACGGCCCGGAGGTGGTGCCGCGCCGGCTGGCCCGCCCGGGCGACTTCACTGACGGCCACTCGGCGCAGCGGCAGATTGGCAACGACCGCGGCACAACGGCAGCGGCGACCACGGCACGGCACGGCGATCACGCCACAACAGCGGCGACGACCACGGCACGGCACGGTGCAATGGCAACCACGACGCAACGACGGCAGCGACGGCCACGGCACGGTGCAACGACAACCACGACACAACGACGGCAGCGACGGCCACGGCACGGTGCAACGACAACCACGACACAACGACGGCAGCGACGGCCACGGCACGGTGCAACGACAACCACGACACAACGACGGCAGCGACGGCCACGGCACGGCACAACGGCGGCCAGGCGCAACGGCGGCGGCCACCGCGCCGTCACGGCAGCGCAACGGCGGCGGACCGCAGCGCAGTGGCGGCGGCGACCGCAGCGCAGTGGCGGCGGCAGAGGCCCGATAACGCAGAGCCGACTGCGCCACCGACAACGTGCCGCCGAACGCCTGGGCCACGCCGCGGTGCGACCGCGGCTCCAACCCGACGCTGCAGAACGCCGAACGCGACAGGCCCGCGACGGCGCTGCCCCCCGTCTACGGCAGCGGCGCCGGGGTGACCGCGTCCATCCCCAGCAGCGGCGCCATCGTCGGGCAGCTCAGCGACGCACACTCGCGCGCATGAGCGTCATACTCCGCCCGCCCGATCGCCACCACCGTCACCGCGAGCGGCCGCACCGGCCCCGTGGCCCAGTACCGCTGCGTGCCCACCGCCCGGCGTAACGCCCGCCGCAGGCTCGGCGTGAACTGCGTGAAGTCATGCCGCACACCGCCACGCCGAGCCACCGGCCAGTCCAGGCGCACCGCCCACCCCTGGGAAATGTCCGAAGCCATCGCCACCACCCCTCACCTTGTTGAGGGCAACGACCGAACCTCCCCCCACGATACTCGTACACACGTTCGAACACACCCCTCGTACGGACCCGTACCACTCCTTGATCGGTGACCCCAGCCGTGCGACCGTGGCGGCGTGACCGAGGACGAGTACTGCGACCTGCCCACCGGACTGCGGGTGTGTTACCGCGCCGAGGGTGATCCGCAGGGTGTACCGCTGCTGCTCATCGCCGGCCTGGGGCTCGACCTGACCTCGTGGCCCCGCCCGCTGCTCGACGGGCTGGCCGGGCGCGGCTTCCGGGTGGTGCGCTTCGACAACCGCGACGCCGGGCGCTCGACCCGTGTCGACGCCCGCCCGCCGGGCAAGCTGCGTCAGCTCGTCGCCCGGCCGCTGCCGGGCGCGTACCGTCTCGAGGACATGGCGGCCGACGCCGCCGGGCTGCTCGAGCACCTCGGCATCGAGCGCGCGCACGTGGTCGGCATGTCGATGGGCGGGATGATCGGCCAGGCCCTGGCCGCGACCCACCCGGATCGCGTCGCCAGCCTCACGTCGATCTTCTCGACCACCGGCGCGCGCGGCATCGGCCAGCCGGCGCGCTCGACCCTGCTGCGCATGGCCCGGCGCGCCGCGCGGACCCGGGACGAGTGGGTGGCCCAGCACCTGGCGATGCTCGACCACATCGCGTCCCGCTCGCACCCGTACGACGAGGCGGCCGAGCGCGCCTGGGCGGCCGAGGTGTGGGAGCGCGGCGGCGGCCCGGCCCGCGCGGCCGGGGTCGCGCGGCAGATCGGGGCCATCCAGGCCTCGGGCGACCGCACCGCCGCCCTGCGTACGATCACGGCCCCGACGCTCGTCATCCACGGCGACGTGGACCGCATGGTGCACCCGAGCGGCGGCCGCGCCACGGCCACGGCCATCCCGGGCGCCCGGCACGTGGAGATCGCGGGCATGTCGCACCACCTGGCCCCGGGCGTCGTCGACCGCCTGGCCGACCTGATCGCGGAGACGTCCCTCGGCGTGCCGGACCGTCCACATCGGACATGACCGGCGGCCGGGCTACAGCGAGATGTCCCGGTCCGGATCGGCCGTGTCGTCGTCCGCCTCCGGGTTGAAGTCCGAGCCGAAGTCCGAGCCCTCCGCGTCGATGGCGCCGAAGTCCGAGCCGTCCCCCTCGATGTTGCCGAAGTCCTCGCCGCCGGCGGGGATTTCGGCCGGGGCCGCGCGCTCGTCGGTGTTCATCGTTCGAGCATGCCCAGGTACCCCGCGCGAGCACAAGCCAACAGCCGGTGAACCGACACCCGTGACTCAATTCGCGGCCACGTCCGGGGCATAGACATCGGTACATGACGACGGCGTGACGGCTACCAGCACTTCGGCGAGGTCCAGATCGACCCGGGCAGCCGGGCGCTGACGGTACGGCGGCGCGACCTGGAGGGCGCGGTGCTGTGCTCCACCACGCTGCATACTGCTGGGCGTGGCTCACTTCAGTAGGCTCTACGCGATCTGCCTCGACGTGCCCGCGCCGGACCACGCCGCCACCGTGGCGTTCTGGTCCGGCGCGGCCGGCGCCGAGATGCCGGTCGTCGGCCGGTACCCGGAGTTCAGCGGCGCCCGCCTGCCCAACCACGACATGCTCCTGCTCGCCCAGCGCCTCGGCGACGGCGAGGCCCGCGTGCACCTCGACTTCCACACCGACGACCTCGACGCCGAGGTGGCCCGGCTCGAGGCGCTGGGCGCGACGCGGGTCAACCGCGCCGAGAACTGGCAGGTGATGCGCGACCCCGCGGGGCTGCCGTTCTGCGTGGTTCTGGACCGTCCGGGCACCTTGTCCGAGGCCAACGCCACCCGCTGGGACTGATCCGGTCCCGGAAACGTGCCAGGACGCACCGCGGGTGCGTGCCGTGGGGCAACGATCGCGCACCTTTGGTCGTACCACCGACCAATGAGGAGCGCACCGTGTCCCGTCGCATCATCGTTCTGGCCGCGGCCGCCCTCGGGGCGCTGGGCCTCGCCGGCTGCTCGCAGGAGTCCGGCACCACCACCGCCCAGCCGTCCACCCCGCCCGCCGCCGCCTCGCCGGCCGCGTCCGCCGCGTCCGCCCCGGCCTCGTCCGCCGCCAGGAGCGGCTCGGCGAAGCCGTCGTCGAGCACGAAGCAGGCCAACTCCGTACCCGACATCTGCAAGCTCATGTCCAAGGCCGAGGTCCAGACCCTCACCGGCGAGTCGGTGACGCTCATGAGCGACGACGGCGGCTCGACCAGCGGCACCCGGTACTGCCAGTGGCAGCTCTCGCAGGGCCAGCTCACGGTGACGGTGAGCCTGGAGACCCGCGAGAACTTCGACGTGCGCAACAAGCAGGCCCAGCCGGTGATGGGCGTCGGCACCACGGCGTACTCCCTCGCCGGCCACCTCTACGTGTGGCAGAACGGCCGCGACGTGGACGTGTACGTCTCCTCGGAGTCGAGCGACCAGGCCAACCTGTCGGTCGCGCGCCGCACCGCCGCGCAGCTCCTCCCCCGCCTCGAGGCCGCCTCGAAGTAACGCGGGCGCGGTTCGACGCTGGCGCTGTCTGGCCATATAGCCATTTACCGGATGACGGCACGCGAAGCCGCCCCGGGCGGCGCGCGCGTGGGCGCCGCCCGGGGCGGTTGACGAGCAGGGTCAGGCGACGGTGTTGCGCCAGGCGCGGCCGCTGCGCTCGATCAGGCGGTTCGCGTCCGTCGGGCCCCAGGACGCGGCCTCGTAGGTCGGGATCGGGCTGGTGTCCTGGGCCCAGCGCTCGATGATCGGGTCGACGATGCGCCAGCACTGCTCGACCTCGTCGGAGCGGATGAACAGCGTCGTGTCGCCGATCAGGGCGTCGAGCAGCAGACGCTCGTACGCCTCCGGGGACTCCTCGCGGAAGGTCTTGTCGTAGGAGAAGTCCATGCTCGCCGAGCGGACCCGGAACGAGTGGCCCGGGACCTTGGCGCCGAAGCGCAGGGCGATGCCCTCGTCGGGCTGGATGCGCAGGATCAGGGCGTCGGGCTGCAGCTCGGTCAGCTGGGAGTCCGGGATCGGCAGGTGCGGCGGGCGCTGGAACTGCAGGGCGACCTCGGTCACACGGCTGGGCAAGCGCTTTCCCGTACGCACGTAAAAGGGTACGCCCTTCCAGCGCCAGTTGTCGACGTCGAGCCGCAGGGCCGCGTAGGTCTCGGTGCGCGAGAGCGGGTCGACGCCGGGCTCCTCGCGGTAGCCGGGCATGAGCTCCTCGCGGGTGCCGCCGCGGGTGTACTGGCCGCGGACCGCGATGTCGTCGATGTCGCGGCCGCTGGGCAGGCGGATCGCCTGCAGCAGCTTCACCTTCTCGTTGCGCACCGCCTCGGCCGCGAACGACGCCGGCGGCTCCATGAGGGCGAGGGCGAGCACCTGCAGCACGTGGTTCTGCACGATGTCGCGCATCGCGCCGGCGTGCTCGTAGAAGGAGCCGCGGGTGCCGACGCCGAGAGTCTCGGCCACGGTGATCTGCACGTGGTCGACCCAGGTGCGGTCCCAGATGGGCTGGAAGATGGAGTTGGCGAAGCGCAGCGCGAGCACGTTCTGGACGGTGTCCTTGCCCAGGTAGTGGTCGATGCGGAAGACCTGCGACTCGTCGAAGGAGGCGTGCACGGTCTGGTCGAGCGACTTGGCGCTGCGCTCGTCGTGGCCGTACGGCTTCTCGATGACCAGGCGGGCGAAGGAGCCCTCGCGGGCCTGGTTGAGCCCGGCGCCGGCCAGGCCGGTGATGACCAGCGGGAACGCCTCGGCCGGGGTGGAGAGGTAGAAGATCCGGTTGCCGCTCGTGCCGCGCTGCTCGTCGAGCTCGTCGAGCAGGGCCGCGAGGTTCTTGTACGTCTCCGGATCGTCGTAGCCACCGGCGATGTACCGCACCGCGCCCGCCAGCTGGGGCATGCCCGCCACTCCGCGGTCGCCGAGCACGTTGTGGATGAACTGGTCGTCGTCCATCGGGGTGCGGGCCACGCCCACGACCGCGAACTGCTCGGTCAGCCGATTGTGCCGGGCCAGGCTCTCGATCGCCGGGATCAGCTTGCGGCGGGTGAGGTCGCCGGAGGCGCCGAAGATCACGACCGTCGCCGGTGGGGCGTGCCGGTTGTCGGGTTCCTGCAGGACCGTCTCGCTGGACATGGGGAGTGCCTCTCCGTCGGACTGCCGCCGTGACATTACGAGTCAACCCGAGCGGGCAGCAACGATTCCGGAACGTGACCGGCGTCTCTGCACGGCCTGCGCCAAGCCTAGTCAGTAGGTTGGTGCGCATGGGACGTCCCGCACGGCACGACGCCGACAGCCTCCTGGACGCGGCCGTGCGGCTGGTCGGCGCCGGCGGGCCGAAGGCGCTGACGGTCGCGGCCGTGGCGCGGGAGGCGGGCGGGCCGAGCGGGTCGGTGTACCACCGCTTCACGGGGCGGCCGGCGCTCGCCGCCGCGCTCTGGCTGCGCACCGTCGAGCGGTTCCAGGCCGGGTTCCTCGCGGCCCTGGCCGAGGGCCGCCCGGCCGGCGCGGCCCGGCACGTGGTGGCCTGGTGCCGGGCGCATCCCGGGGAGGCGCGCGTGCTGCTGTACCGCGCCGACGACTTCGACCGCGAGCACTGGGGCGACGCGGAGCGCGCCGCCCTCGACGCGATGAACGGGCGGGCCTTCGCCGCGCTGCGCGCCCTCGGCGGCGACTTCGACAAGGTCGTGCTCGCGCTCACCGACCTGCCGACCGCCCTGGTCCGGCGGCATCTGCGGGCCGGCCACGAAATCCCGGCGCGGGCCGAGGACCTCGCGGAGGAAACGGCGGTGCTAATTTTAGAGACATGTCTCTAAAAGTGTGGGGTACCCGTCCGGGAGAGACCGATCTGCACTACGCCGGCGACGCGCTCGTCCCCGGCCGCGAGGCCTGGTTCCGCGCGGTCGACGTGCCCGCGCCCGCCCCGGTGGCGTTCCGCTGGCTGTGCCAGCTGCGCGTCGCGCCGTACAGCTACGACTGGATCGACAACGGCGGCCGGCGCAGCCCCCGCGAGCTCGTGCCCGGCGTGGACGAGCTCGCCGCGGGCCAGCGCTGGATGACCATCTTCGACCTGGTCGCGTTCGTCCCCGGCGAGCAGCTCACGTTCCGCATGGCGACCCGCCGGGGCCGGGCGCTGTTCGGCGACATCGTGGTCACCTACCTGGTCCGCGCGGCCGGGCCGGACCGGTCCCGGCTCATCGCCAAGCTGTACGTCCCGGACCCCCGCGGCCCGCTGGAGCGCGCCGGCCGCCCGCTGCTGTGCGCGGGCGACCTGGTGATGATGCGCCGCCAGCTGCTCAACCTCGCCGGGCGGGCCGGGGCCGGTCAGCTCAGGTAGCCGGCGCCGACGGTGCCGGCGCCGATGCCGCGTGAGCCGCCGGCGACCAGGGCGACGCGCCCTTCGAGGGTGCTCATGTGACTAACCGCCCTCCGCCCGGAACGGTTTGCCGTCACCACTACGTGGCAACTTTCAGTAGTCGGGATCACACAAGGAGTAGTGAGGTAGCGATGTCGATCACACCGGTTGCGCCGGCCACAGCGACCACACTGACCTCGGCGACCGCCACGAGCGCCGCCACGGCCAACGCCGCCGGCACGGCAACCTCCCGGGACATGCAGCAGAACCTGCAACAGGACCGGCTCGACCAGCAGCGCCTGGAAGACCAGCGGCTGCAGCAGCAGCGCCTCGACGACGTGCGGGCCGCCGACCGCCAGCAGCAGACCCGCCAGGACGACCTGCGCGCGCGGGACGCCCAGCAGGCCGGCGACCAGCAGTACCAGCTGCAGCAGCAGCGCCGGGCCGACCAGCGCGTCGCCGACCAGCGCGTCGCGGACCGCACCCGACGTCGCGACCGTTTCGGCATCGGCGGGGGGCGCGGCTCCGCACGGTACAACCGCGGGGTCCGGCTCTGAAAACGCCCGCCGGGAACAGCTCGTCGACCGGGAGCGCGAGGTGGCCGAGCTGCGGGCGGCCGCCGCCGAGGCGTTCGCCGGGCTCGCCCGGGTCGTGGTCATCGAGGGGCCGGCCGGGATCGGCAACAGCCGCCTGCTCACCGAGGCGCGCCGCATCGCCGGCGAGCACGGGGCCCGCACGCTCACCGCGCGCGGCAGCCAGCTCGAGAAGGAGTTCGGCTTCGGCGCTGCGCGGCAGCTGTTCGAGGCGCTGCTCACCGACCCGGCCGAGCGGGAGCGGCTGCTGGCCGGGGCCGCGGCCTCGGCCGGCGCGGTGTTCGACCTGACCAACGAGGCGCCCGCGCGCGGCGACCACACGTTCGCGGCCCTGCACGGGCTGTTCTGGCTCACCGCCAACGCCGCCGCCGTGCGCCCGCTCGCGATCGTCGTCGACGACCTGCAGTGGTGCGACACGGGGTCGCTGCGCTACCTCGCGTACCTCGCGCGCCGACTCGAGGGCCTGCCCGTGCTCGTCGTCGCGACGCTGCGCACGGGCGAGCAGTACGACGACGACGCGCTGCTGGCCGAGCTCCAGCTCGACCCGGCCACCACCGCGGTGCGGCCCGGCCCGCTCAGCCGCGCCGGGGTCGCCGACCTCGTCCGCGAGGGCCTGGGCGCCGGCGCCGAGGACGTGTTCATCGCCGCCTGCCACCGCACCACCTCGGGCAACCCCCTGCTGCTCCGGCAGCTGCTGCGGGCGCTGGAGGCCAGCGGGGTGCCGCCGACCGCCGCACACGCCGGGACCGTCACCGCGATCGGATCCCGCGCGGTGTCGAGCATGGTGCTGTTCCGGCTGCGGCGCATGCCCCCGGCCAGCACCGCTGTCGCGCGGGCGATCGCGGTGCTCGGCGACGGCGCGGGGCTGGCCACCGTCGCCGCGCTCGCCGGCGTCGAGGACACCGAGGCCGCGCTCGCGGTCGCGGCGCTCGCGCGGGCCGAGGTGGTCCGCCACGAGTACCCGATCGGCTTCGTGCACCCGCTGGTGCGCGACGCGGTGTACCAGGACCTGCCGCCCGGCGAGCGCCAGCTGCAGCACGAGCGGGCGGCCCGCGCGCTGGCCGGCGCCGCGCCCGAGCAGATCGCCGCGCACCTGCTGCAGATGCCGGAGCGCGGGGACCCCTGGGTGGTCGGGGTGCTGCGGGCGGCGGCCGGCACCGCGCTGCACCGGGGCGCGCCCGACGGCGCCGCGGCGTACCTGCGCCGGGCCCTGGCCGAGCCGCCGGAGCCCGCGCTGCGCCCGGCCGTGCTGCTCCAGCTCGGCCAGGTCGAGACGCTCGGCGACGGGCCGGCCGCGATCGCCCACCTGCGGGCCGCGTACGACGACCCGGCCATCGACCCGGTGACCTTCGCCGCGGCCGCCCGGATGCTCATCCACACGCTGATCTTCGCCGGGCCGGAGGGCAACGCCCCCGCGTTCGCGCGGCAGGCGCTGGCCCGGCTCGGGCCCGGGTTCGGCGACGAGCGCCAGGCGATGCCGGCGCTGGAACGGATCGCGGCGTACATGTACAGCGGCGACGCCCACGTGGCCGGCGACTTCGACGCCCGGATCGAGGGCGACGGGCTCGGCGACCGGATGCTCGCCGGCGGCCGGGCGTGGGAGCTGCTCTCGCGGGGCGAGAACCTCCAGGAGGCGGTACGGCTGGCGCGGTTCGCCCTCGCCGAGGGGGTGCTCCTGGACGGCGACCCCGGCCTGTTCTGGGTCGTCGCCGCCGTCGTGCTCGAGGACACCGACGCCGGCGCGGGCATTCTCTGGGACGACGCGCTCACCCAGGGCCACACCCGCGGCTCGCTCTTCACGGTGCTCGCCGCCCAGCTGTGGAGCGGCTGGCGGGACTGGCGCCGCGGCGACCTGCCGGAGGCGGTGCACCGGCTGCGGGCGGCCAACGACCAGAGCCTGGCCTGGGGCGGCGTGCCGGCGCTGGGCATCTCCTACGGCGAGGCGTACCTCATCCGCGCCCTCGTCGACCAGCGCCGCCTGGCCGAGGCGCGCGCGTTCCTCGACGAGCACCTCGACCGGCCGCGGGTCGGCGACGGGGTGCGGCTGGTGAACCAGGCGCACGCGTACCTGCTCATGGCCGAGGGCTCGTTCGCCCGCGCGCTCGCCCTGCTGCCCGCGGAGTTCCCGCCCGGCAACCCGCAGTGGTTCGAGGAGCGCGGCCTGCGGGCCATGGCCCTGGCCGGGCTGGGCCGCACCGCCGAGGCCCGCGCGCTCGCCGAGGAGGACCTGGCGGGCCTGCGCCGCTGGGGCAGCCGGCGCGGGGTCGGGCGGGGGCTGCGCCTGGCCGGGGAGCTGACCGGCGACGCCGAGCGGCTGGGCGAGGCGGTCGAGCTGCTCGCCGGGACCGGGGCGCGGCTCGAGCACGCCCGCGCGCTGCTGGCCCTGAGCCGGGTCGCGGACGAGCCCGCCGACCTGCTGCGAGAGGCGCTCAAGGCGGTCGAGGAGTGCGGCGCCCTCGGGCTGCGGGCCGAGATCGCGGCCGCGCTGACCGCGCGGGGCGAGGACGTCCCGGCCGAGCCGCCGGTGCAGCTCACCACCGGCGAGCGGCGCATCCTGGCGCTGGCCCGGGGCGGGCGCCGACGAGCGCGAGATCGCCCAGGCGGTGTTCCTGACCCCGCAGGCGGTACGCGACACCCTCGCCGCCATCGAGCGCAAACTGACGCCCGGCTGACACATCGGCTCAGGTCCGCCGCAAGTTCCGCCCAACCGCGGCGGTGCACCGTACCGGCATGACCACGATCGAGAACTCGTTGCGCCGCCTCTGCGGCGGCGCTGTACACCTTCCCGGCGACCCCGGCTACGACACCGCCCGCATGCCCTGGAACGTCGCCGTCGACCAGCGGCCCGCCGCCGTGGCCTACCCGGCCGACGCCATCGAGGTCGCCGAGCTCGTCCGGGCCGCCTCGGCCGCCGGGCTGCGCATCGCCCCGCAGGGCACCGGGCACAACGCGGGGCCGCTCGGCCCGCTCGACGACGTGGTGCTGCTGCGCACCTCGGCGATGACCCAGGTGCGGGTCGACCCGCGCCGCCGGACCGCCCGCGCGGAGGCCGGCGCCCTGTGGATCGACGTCGTCGAGCGCGCCGCCCCGCACGGGCTGGCCGCGCTGCACGGCTCCTCCCCCGACGTCGGCGTGGCCGGGTACTCCCTCGGCGGCGGCATCGGCTGGTACTCCCGCCGGCACGGGCTGCAGGCCAACGCCGTGACCGCGTTCGAGCTGGTCACCGCGGCCGGCGAGCGGGTCCGCGCCGACGCCGAGCACGAGAGCGACCTGTTCTGGGCGCTGCGCGGCGGCGGCGGCAACTTCGGCGTCGTAACCGCCATGGAGTTCGACCTGTTCCCGATCGCCACCGCGTACGCGGGCTGGCTCGTCTGGGACTGGCGCGAGGCCGCCCGCGTGCTGCCCGTCTGGGCCGACTGGGCCCGCACCGCGCCCGACCACGTGACGACGGCGCTGCGGCTGCTGCAGGTACCGCCGAGCCCGCAGATCCCCGAGGTCTTGCGCAACCGGCAGCTGCTCGTCATCGACGGCGCCGTCCTGGGCGACCCGGACGTGCTCGCCCCGCTGCGCGCGCTGCGGCCGGAGCTGGACACGTTCGCCGGCATGCCGGCCCCGGCGCTGTGCCGCCTGCACATGGACCCCGAGGGCCCGACCCCCGCGGTCGGGCGCGCGGCCCTGCTCGGTGAGCTCGACGCCGGCGCGTTCGACGCGCTGCTCGGCGCGGCCGGCCCCGACTCCGGCACCTCGCTGCTCGTCGCCGCGGAGCTGCGCCAGCTCGGCGGGGCCCTGGGCCGCCCGGCCCCGCGCCACGGCGCCCTGCCGCGGCTCGACGCCGACTACGCGCTGTTCACCTGCGGCATCGCCGCGACGCCGGAGATGGGCGAGCTCTCGGCGGCGCACACGGGCCGCGTGGTGGAGGCGATGGCGCCGTGGTCGAACGGGCGGGAGTACCTCAACTTCGCCGAGACGAAGGTCGAGACGGCCCGGGCGTACGACGCGGAGGCCTGGCCGCGGCTGCGCCGTATTCGCGACGCGGTCGACCCGAGCGGGCTCTTCGTGGCCAATCACGTGTTGTGATGTGACAAGCGGTTTCCCGGGGCCTACGTCACCGTCGTGAGGGGTGGTGGGCCCTCGGAGGACCGTCGCTCAGACCGGCTCGCCGAGGTCATGGGTGAGCCAGCCGGGCGTATCGAAGCGCACGGGCTGTGCACCCACCACCGCCGCCAGCTGCGTCTCGAGGTTCTCGAGTTCGGCGATGCCGATCTGCCGGGCCCACCGATCGCGCAGCTCGTCGAATATCGACTCGCCCTGTCGCAGCATGTCGAGGCCGCGCGCAGTGACTTGCAGGCGTTTGCGGCGGGCATCGAGCGGGTCCGTGTCGCGGGCCACGTAGCCGCGCTCCTGCAGCACCGCGATGGTCTTCGCCGCCGACTGCTTGGTGATCGACAGGCGACGGCCCAGTTCCGAAGCGGTGTCGGCGCCCGCGGCGATTGCCCGGATGGCGAAGTCATGGACGGGGCGCACGTCCTCGTGGCCGCGCCGGGCCAGTTCGGCGGTCGCGGCGTCCACGAGTGTGCGGAAGCCCCCGAGCAGCAGCAGCGCGAGATCGGCGCCAGAGCGAGACATGCGAGAAGGCTATGACACCGCCCTGGACGAACGACAGCCAGGATGTCTATTATTAGACAGCCAGGGTGTCGAACTGAGGAGCAAAACATGACCGTCACACCGGCCGGCCGCACGCTTGCGGGGATCACCCACCACCGCGCTGAGGTCAACGGCACGACCCTGCACTACGTCGCCGCGGGGACCACCGGGTCGCCGATTCTTCTGGTCCACGGGTTCCCGGAGACCTGGTGGGCCTTCCACAAGCTCATCCCGCTGCTCGCGGCCGGCCACCGCGTCTTCGCCGTCGACCTGCGCGGCTTCGGCGACTCGGACAACCAGCCGGGCGAGTACGGCAGCACGGCCTCGGCCGAGGACCTGCACCAGCTGATCGCGCACCTCGATGTCGGCCCCGTGCACCTGACCGGGCAGGACATCAGCGGGGGGACCGTTTTCCGCCTGGCCGCGACCCAGCCGCAGGACGTGCTCAGCTTCATCGCCATCGAGACGGGTCTGGCCGGGTTCGGGCTGGAAGGACTGGCCGACGTCACCCACGGCGGAGCCTGGCACATCGGCGTCCTCGCCGCGCCCGGCATCCCCGAGATGCTGCTCGCCGGCCGCGAACGCGAATTCCTCGGGCAGTACGCCTTCCCGGCCATGACCGCGGTCCGGGGAGCGGTCACCGCGACCGACGTCGAGGAGTTCGCCCGCACCTACGCACGCCCCGATGGCTGGCGCGGAGCGATAGGCCTGTACCAGTCGATGCTGCGGGAAGGCGCCGAGATCAAGACACTCGCGGAGACTCGGGGGCTGCGGATGCCTGTCCTCGCGGTCGGCGCCGGCGGAGGCGCCTTCACGTCCGGCACCATGTCCCGGGTCACGTCGGCGGACATCAGCGCCGTGTCCCTCGACGGCGTGGGCCACTACGCCGCGATGGAGGCCCCCGAAGCACTGGCGAAGGCCATTCTCGGCTTCACGGGACGCGTCGACGCCGCCTGATGGGAGCACGTGTCCGCGAGTCCGCCCATCACGTCATCTGACCGTCGCGGGCTGGCATCCTTCCCGCGGGATGCCAGCCATGACGGGCTTCTATGGTCCGGCCATGACCACGGCGGTGAAGCCCCTGATCGGCCGCAAGCGCCCCATACCGGCGCACGTCGCGGTCTACGCGTTCGTCATCATTCCGTTCCTCGCGCTGCTCGCGGCCGTGCCGATCGCCTGGGGCTGGGGGCTGGCCTGGCTCGACGTCATCCTGGCCGCCGCCTTCTTCGTCGTGACGTGCCTCGGGGCGACGGTGGGCTTCCATCGGTACTTCACGCACGGCGCCTTCAAGGCCAAGCGCGCGCTGCGCATCGGCCTCGCGGTCGTCGGCAGCATGGCGGTGCAGGGCCCGATCCTGCACTGGGTCGCCGACCACCGCCGCCACCACGCCTTCTCCGACCAGGCCGGGGACCCGCACTCCCCCTGGCTGTTCGGCACCTCGCCGGCCGCCCTGGTGCGCGGCTTCTGGCACGCCCACCTCGGCTGGGTCCTCGAGCGCGACCTCACCAACCAGGAGCGCTTCGCCCCCGACCTGCTGGCCGACCGCGACATCCGCCTCGTGCACTGGCTCTTCGGCCCGCTGACGATCGTCACGCTCGCGCTCCCGGCGGTGCTCGGCGGCCTCATCTCGTGGTCGTGGCAGGGCGCGGTGACCGCGTTCTTCTGGGCCGGCCTCGTGCGCGTCACCGCCCTGCACCACGTGACCTGGTCGGTGAACTCGGTCTGCCACATGATCGGCGAGCGCCCGTTCGCGGCCCGCGACCGCTCGGCCAACTTCTGGCCGCTGGCGATCCTGAGCATGGGCGAGTCGTGGCACAACCTGCACCACGCCGACCCGACGTGCGCCCGCCACGGCGTGCTGCGGGGGCAGATCGACATCTCGGCCCGCACGATCTGGATCTTCGAGAAGCTGGGCTGGGCCTGGGACGTGCGCTGGCCCACCCCGCAGCGCCTGGCCCGCATCACCGCCGCCGCTTAGCGCGTACCGTGTCCGCGTGATCTTCCGCGCGGCGACCCGCGACGACCTGCCGGCCATCCTCGCGCTGCTGGCCGACGACGTGCTCGGCCGCAACCGCGACGGCGGCGTGGTCGACGCCTCCTACGAGCGCGCGTTCGCGGCCATCGAGGCCGACCCGCGCAACTTCGAGATCGTCGGCGACGACGGCGGGGTCATCGTGGCGTGCCTGCAGGTGACGTACATCCCGGGCCTGGGCCGGCACGGCGCGGAGCGCGCCCTCGTCGAGTCGGTGCGCGTGCGCGCGGACCGGCGCGGGCAGGGCGTGGGCGCGGCGCTCATGACGTGGGTCATCGAACACGCCCGGGCGCGCGGGTGCGGCCTGGTCCAGCTGACCACGGACAAGAGACGCGCGGACGCGCACCGCTTCTACGCGCGCCTCGGCTTCGTGGCCAGCCACGAGGGCATGAAGCTGGTTCTGTAGGCGGTACCGTCGGGCGATGACCAACACCTATGCGAGCCCGGCCGGGCTCGAGGGCAAGGCGTGCATCGTGACCGGGGCCGCGCAGGGCATCGGGCGGGGCATCACGCAGGCGCTGACCGAGCGGGGCGCCGCCGTGCTCCTCGTCGACCACAACGCCGAGACGCTGGAGGGGACCGTCAAGGCGCTGGAGGGACGGCGGGTCGTCGCGCTGCGATCCGACATCCGCGAGCGGGGCGAGGCCGAGCGGATCGTCGCCGCGGCCGTCGAGGCGTTCGGGCGGCTCGACGTGCTCGTGAACAACGCCATCGCCACGCGCGCGGCCGGGCCGTTCACGGAGCACAGCGACGAGGACTACGACCTGGTGTTCGAGACCGGGCCGCGGGCGACGTTCCGGCTCATGAAGGCGGCGTTCCCGCACCTCGCCGCGGGCGGGGCCGGGTCGGTGGTCAACCTCGGGTCGAGCGCGGGGACCGAGGGGCAGGCGGGCTGGGCCACGTACGCGGCGGCCAAGGAGGCCGTCCGCGGCCTGTCCAAGGTGGCGGCGACCGAGTGGGGCGCGGCGAACGTGCGCGTCAACGTGGTGTGCCCGTTCGCGAACTCCGAGGGGGCGCAACTGTGGGAGCGGTTCGATCCGGAGGGGTACCACGCCGCGCTCGCCAAGGTGCCGATGGGGCGCATCGGCGACACGCGCACCGACATCGGGGCACTCGTCGCGTTTCTGGCGAGCGACGACGCGGCGTACATCACCGGCCAGACCATCATGATCGACGGCGGCTGGGGCATGCACCGGATCTGAGCCGTCACACCGAGGTGTAGAACTCCCGCGGGCCGGCGGCCAGGGACGCCTTGACGTGGGCGCTCCACGCGTCGGCCGGCACCTCGACCCGGCCGGCCTCGAGACCGTCGAGGCCGGCGCGGACGACCGCCGCGGGGTCGGTCCAGGTCGAGATGCCCGCGTTGTTGACGAGCAGCGTGACGTCGGGCGCGACCGCGGCGACGGCGGCGACCTGCCCGGGGTCGGTGATGCCCCGGCGCAGCCGCTCGACGCCGGGCACGTCGATGCGCTCGGGGTCGCGCGCCGTGGCGTATACCTTCGCGGCGCAGCGCTCGAGCAGCTGCCGCGCGAAGAGGCGGCCGAGGCCGCCGACCAGCGCGATGGAACCGTTGATCCGCATGCGGGCTACGCTAAATCTGACGCTGACGTGAGGGGCAAGGGTGCGGATCGGTGACTTGGCGGACAAGACCGGCGTTTCGGTCCGGGCCCTGCGGTACTACGAGGAGCAGGAACTGCTGGCCGCCGAGCGGAGCCCGCGCGGGCAGCGCCACTATGCGGACGGCGCCGTGGAACGGGTACAACTGATTCAGACGCTTTATGCCGCCGGGCTGTCCAGCCGGTCGATCCTCGACCTCCTGCCGTGTGTCGACGCGAAGGCGAACACGCCGGAGTCCCGGGCCCTGCTGCGCTCCGAACGCGGCCGCATCTCGGCGCAGATCGAGCGGCTCGAGCGCGCCCGGGACCGGCTCGACGCGGTCATCGCGCACAGCGAGAGCCCCGCGAGCGGGTGCGCCGTTTTTGGGGAGCCCGTGGCTGGGTAGAGATCCCTCAACCGCTGTATCGCCGGTCAGAGGAGATGTGATGAGTGTTGCCGCGGATCCAGCCACCGTCGACAAGTGCCTCCGCGTGGGCGCCGGGTTCTCCCAGGGTGACCGCAACTGGATCGCCGAGCAGTTCGCGACGCTCGACGCCCGGCTCGCGGCGTTCCAGGCGGACGCGACCGAGCTCGAGGTGTCGGTGAAGGACCGCGAGGCGCCCGGGCAGAAGGTCACGCTGGAGTGCTGGATCGCCGGCCGGCCGAAGATCGTCACGACCTCCGCCGAGGAGGAGCTGCACGCGGCCCTCCACGACGTGCGCGACGATCTGCGCCGGCGCCTCAACGACGCGAAGACCCGCCAGGAGCCCCGCAGCAACCGGCACCTGCGCGAGCGGCCCGAGCCGGAGGACGCGACCGAGCTGCTGTGAGCCCCGGCCCGGCCACCTCGCACCCCGGGGTGTGCCGGGCCCTTCTCAGGCGTTCTGCCGCTCGGCCCGCTGCCGTATCAGCTCCTCGACCGCGGTGGGCAGCGTGTTCTCGAAGTCGATGAGCTTCGCCCAGGTCGGCGTGACGACGATCCGGACCATGCCGTCGTAGAGCGAGCGCACCTCGGCCTCCCACTCGACGCGCTGCTCGGGCGTCATCGTATAGCTGCCGTTCATCTGCAGGTACTCGTCCGGGATGCCCTCGACGGTGTCCAGCTCGGCCCGCCCGCGGATGAGCAGGATCTTCGGCGGGTGCACCTCGGTGTCGATGGTCAGGGCGACCGCCGGGTTCGCGCGCAGGGCGGGCAGCTTCGGGGCGTTCTTCGAGGTACACAGGACGATCTCCGAGCCGTTCCAGGTGAAGGCGATCGGGATGGTGCGCGGGGTGCCGTCCTTGGCCACGTAGGCCAGGCGGGTCAGGTCGCGGGCCAGCAGCTCCTGGCTGAGCGGGCGGTTCAGGACCTCGGTGATCTCGCTCGGTTCCATGCCCTGGGGACGGAGCCGGCCGCGCGTTCTCGACAACGGGGGGCACACGACTTTCTGCGTCCGTCAGGCCACGCCGCACGCTCGCGGCGCGGCGCGACCGTGAACCCGCGGGCGCAGCCGGCGCGGCGTGGCGCTGAACCCGCGGCGCGGCCGGCACGACGCGGCACGGCACGACGCGGCACGGCACGGCACGGCACGGCACACACGCGGCGCGGCGCTGAACCCGCGGGCGCCGGCACCGCGCGGCGTGGTGCGGCCTTGAACCCGCGGCGCGTCAGGCGTGCGCGCTCGGGGCGGCCGTGGACTCGCGGACCACGAGGTGGGTGGCCAGCTGGACGTGCATCGAGTCCGGTGAGCCGCCCCGGGCGATGGTGTGCAGCGTCCGCACCGCGACCCGCCCCATGTCGGCGATCGGCTGGTGCACGGTCGTCAGCGGCGGCGAGGAGAGCTTCGCCGGCTCGATGTCGTCGAAGCCCACGACGGACAGGTCCTGCGGCACGCGGCGCCCGAGGCGGCGCGCCGCCTCGAACACGCCGAGCGCGGCCCCGTCGCAGGCGGCGAAGATGGCGGTCGGCGGGTCGGGCCGGGCGAGCAGCTCGAGGGCCATGCGGCAGCCGTCCTCGGCCGTGAAGCCGCCGTGCACGACGAGCGCCGGGTCCGACTCGATGCCGGCCAGTTCCAGGGCGTTGCGGTACCCGTGCAGCCGCTCCCGCGACGCCGCGATCTCGGCGGGCAGGCCCGCGAAGCCGATGCGCCGGTGCCCGAGCGCCACGAGGTGCTCGGTGGCCTGGGTGCCGCCGGCGAAGTTGGTCGCGGCGACGCTGGCCAGGGCGGTCCCGAACGCGCCGGTCAGGTCGACGGACACCAGCGGCAGGCCCAGCTCGTCGACGGTGCGGACCTGGTCCGCGGTCAGCGCCAGGGACACGACGATGACGCCGAGGCGGCGGCGGGCCGCGGCGCGCACCAGCCACCCGTCGCTGAGCGGGAGGCCGGGGCCGCCCGCGCGGTCCAGCACGTCGACGCAGATCTCGATGCCGAGGTCGCGGGCGCCGGTCAGGATGCCGGCGAGGACCTGCAGGGAGTACATGCTGACCATCGAGTCGAACACCACGTCGACGACGGTCTCGGCCTGCGGCTCGCGCGGCCCGGTGCTGGGCACGTAGCCGAGCGCGGAGATGGCCTCCTCGACCTTCGCGCGTGTGCGCGGATCGACGTTCGGCCGCTTGTTCAGCACCTTCGACGCGGTCGCCTTGGACACGCCCGCCGCCTGGGCGACGGCCTCGAGGGTGACGCGAACCGGCGGCTCGCCCATGCACCCTCCCGAAACTGTTTCACGCGTTGACAGCAGAGTAGGTTACCCATACCGTCGATACAACACGAAACTCCAGGAAAAAGTTTCCGACCTAGAGGACGACGGATCGTGACGACTGTGACCGAGAGACTCCCGTACCAGGACGCCACGCTGCCCGTCGCGCAGCGCGTCGAGGATCTCGTCGGGCGCATGACCCTCGCCGAGAAGGTCGGGCAGATGCTCCAGCTCGACGCCCGGCTCGACCTCGCCGAGGCGGTGCTGACGAAGACGACCGGCTCGCTGCTGCACTCCTCGCCCGCGCGCATCCGCGAGGCGATGGCCCTGGCCGCGACGACCCGGCTGCGCATCCCGCTGCTGATGGCCGACGACTGCATCCACGGCCACGCGTTCTGGCCCGGCGCGACGGTGTTCCCGACGCAGCTGGGCATGGCGTGCAGCTGGGACCCGGCGCTCGTCGAGCGGGCCGCGCGGGTTACCGCGACCGAGATCTCCACGACCGGCCTGCACTGGACCTTCTCGCCGGTGCTGTGCATCGCCCGCGACCTGCGCTGGGGCCGCGTGGACGAGACGTTCGGCGAGGACCCGTTCCTCATCGGGGAGCTCGGGGCGGCCATGATCAGCGGGTACCAGGGCGGCGGCCTGCACGACACGACCGCGGTACTGGCCACGGCCAAGCACTTCGCGGGCTACTCCGAGACCCAGGGCGGCCGCGACGCCAGCGAGGCCGACCTCACCCCGCGCAAGCTGCGCTCCTGGTTCCTGCCGCCGTTCCAGCGGGCGGTGGAGGCGGGCTGCGCCGTGTTCATGCTCGGGTACCAGTCGATCGACGGCGTGCCCGTGACCGCCAACCGCTGGCTGCTCGACGGAGTGCTCAAGCGCGAGTGGGGCTTCCCCGGCACCCTGGTCACCGACTGGGACAACGTCGGGCGGATGGTGTGGGAGCAGAAGGTCTGCGCCGACGACGTGGAGGCCGCGGCCATCGCGGTGGAGTCCGGCAACGACCTCATCATGACCACGCCCGCCTTCTTCGAGGCGGCGCAGGCGGCGGTCGGGCAGGGCCGCCTGGCCGAGGCGAAGATCGACGATGCGGTACGCCGGATCCTCCGCCTGAAGTTCGAGCTGGGCCTGTTCGAGAACCCCCGCGCCGCCGACGCCGAGCGGCAGGCCGCCGTCATCGGCTCGGCCCCGCACACCGAGCTCAACCTCGAGGTCGCCCGCCGCTCCCTCGTCCTGCTGCGCAACGACGGCACCCTGCCGCTGGCCGGCGGCGTGCGCCGCATCGCGCTCGTCGGCCCCAACGCCGACGACCCGCACGCCCAGCTCGGCGACTGGGCCGGCGCCTCGGGCCAGGTCGACTGGATGCCGGACGGGCACCCGCGCGAGACCGTCATCACCGTGCTGGACGGCCTCAAAGCGGCGCTGCCCGACGGCTGGGAGGTGACGTACCGCGAGGGCGCCCAGATCGGCAGCCTCCAGCCCGACCCGGCCGGCTCGCACTTCCCCGACGGCCAGCCGCGCCCGCCGCTGTTCCAGGCCGCGCCGGCCGACCCGGCGGCGATCGCCGGGGCGGTCGCCCTGGCCGAGGCGAGCGACGTCGTCGTGGCCGTCCTCGGCGACAACGTGGCCCTGACCGGCGAGGGCAAGTCGACCGCGACGCTGGACCTGCAGGGCGGCCAGGCCGCGCTGCTCGACGCGCTCGTGGTCACCGGCAAGCCGGTCGTGGTGGTACTCATCCAGGGCAAGCCGTCGACACTGCCGGCCTCGGCCGAGCGCGCGGCCGCCGTGATCGAGGCGTTCAACCCCGGCATGCAGGGCGGGCGGGCCGTCGCCGAGCTGCTCCTGGGCGAGATCGAGCCGAGCGGCCGCCTCCCGATCTCCTTCGCGCGCCACGCCGGGCAGCTGCCGGTGTACTACAACCAGATCCGCGGCCAGCACGGCAACCGCTACGCCGACCTGACCCAGGAGCCGCTCTTCGCGTTCGGCGAGGGCCTGTCCTACTCGACGGTCGAGTACTCCGACCTGCGCATCGCCGACGCGACGGTACCCGCGGACGGCATCATCCGCGCGAGCCTCACGATCGCCAACACCGGCGGGCGCCCGTCGCCCGAGACGGTCCAGGTGTACGTGAGCGACCTCGTCACGAGCGTCACGTGGGCCGAGCGCGAGCTCAAGGCCTTCACCCAGGTGACCGTGGCGCCCGGCACGTCGCAGACCGTCGAGGTCGAGCTGCCGGCGTCGGCGTGCACCCTGGTGACCGCCGACGCCCGCCGCGTGGTCGAGCCGGGCCGCTTCGAGCTGCTCGTCGGGCGCAGCTCCCGCCCCGCGGACCTCCTGCGTGCGCCCTTCGAGATCCGGCCCGCCGCAGCGGCGCAGTAGGGCCAGCCTCACCCCCGATCCGGGGGCGCGCGGGGCTGATTCGCCACGCCGCGGGCGGGATTGTCGACGCATGTCGAACTCTCCCGCCACCGCCGCCCGCTGGCACCGCCCGCTGGTGTGGCTCGCCGCCGTCATGGGCGTGCTCACCGTCGTCGCCTGGGCTTTCTCATGACGACGCCGACCGCGGCCCAGCAGGCCGAGCTGGACCGGGGCGGCGCACCGGCGATGATCGGCGCGCACAGCGTGGGCGTCACCGACGGCGGCCCCGCGATGCCGGTCACCGGCTGGTCGACCACGGGCGGCGACCTGCGCATCGCCCACTTCGCCGGCATCCACGCGCTGCAGATGCTGCCGCTGCTGGCCCTGCTGCTGACCCTGCTGGCCGCGCGCTACCCGGGCCGCCTCGCCGCGGTCCGCACCCGGCTGCGGCTGGTACGGGTGGCCGCGGCCGGGTACGCCGGGCTCGTAGCCCTCCTCACCTGGCAGGAGCTGCGGGCCAGCCGCTGCTGAAGCCGGACGCGACGACCCTCACGGCGGCGGCCGGGCTCGCGCTCGTCGTCCTCGCGGCAGCGGCCCTGGCCGTGCGCGGGCGCGCGGAGACGATCACGAACGCGCCGGTACTGCAGAACGCCTGAACGCCCGCGTCAGCTCGCCTCGCCGAGCCAGGAGCGCACCGCCGCGGCCTCGTCGTCGGTGAAGGGGATCTGGGCCGCCTCCGCCCGCGACAGGACGTTGTTCACGAAGGCCGAGCCGATCTCGGCGGGCGTGGGCGGGGGCTGGCGGTGCAGCGGGTACCCGCCGAAGGACGTCCCCCGCACCACGAACGCCACCGCGCCCCGGCTCACCGGCACGCCGTTGTCGCGCAGGCGGTCCCGGGACCAGCTCGTGCACTGGGTCAGGTTGAAGCGGTGCTCGCGCGCGTAGGCGGACAGGGTCTCGTAGATGGACGGCCACCAGGGCTGGGGCAGGCGGGGCAGGCTCAGCTGGTCGGCCAGGCGCTCGACCGGCTCGGGCAGGACGGTGCGGGGCGCGCCGGGGGCAGCCGGCTCCGGGGCCT
This sequence comes from Dactylosporangium sp. McL0621, assembly GCF_049995355.1. Classification (NCBI taxonomy): domain Bacteria; kingdom Bacillati; phylum Actinomycetota; class Actinomycetes; order Micromonosporales; family Micromonosporaceae; genus Dactylosporangium; species Dactylosporangium sp. McL0621. The sequence continues at coordinate 3,279,033 of NZ_CP188259.1, read as the reverse complement.
CGTGGCGGCGCTCGTCCCACAGCAGGTGCTGGGACATGTGCAGGCCCGGCAGCTCCAGCGTCTCCAGGGCCCGGGCGAAGGAGCCGAAGCCGAACCAGTTGCTGGTGCCGACGACCGGGCCGAGCTCGCTGCGCAGGCGGTACGCGAGCGCGGCCATGTTCAGCGGGGTCTCGGCGGCCTCGTACTCGGCGCCGACGATGGTGCGGAACTGCTCGTAGGCCTCGTCGGGCACGAAGTCGGGGCCGCCCTCGTCGGCGTCGTCGAAGTCGTCGAGGTCGACCGGCTCGCCCTGGATGAGGGCGAGCAGCTGCTGGCTGTCCAGGAGCTGGTCGGCGATGGCGGTGAAGGCCTCGGCGGCGTCGGCCGGGGAGACGATCATCGTGCGGCGGTCGGCGCGGCGCAGGCGCTGCAGGAGCGGGGTCATGTCCGAGTCGCCGGACGCGATGACGAACTCCTCGTAGCGGGTGTCGTCGGCCAGCGCGTCGACGGCGTCCACGACGATGCGGATGTCGGCCGCGTTCTTCGTGGCGTTGTACCGCGGGCAGTCGATGACCTCGAAGCCGGCGCGCACGAAGGATGGGCGGAAGCGGGAGAAGTACAGCCGGCTCGGCTCCCCCGCCGCGTCGCGCGAGTTCACCCAGCCCGCCGGGTTCAGGTAGCAGCGCAGGATCAGCCAGCGCCGGGGTGTCTCGGCGGTCAGGGTGGTGGACAGGCGATGGAGCCACACGCCGGGCTCGGACGCGAACTGCACGGCGACCTCGGGGTCGAGCTTGAACAGCCCGCTGAACACGTTGTCGAAGTCGAGGAAGAACGCGGTTCGCACCATCCGCGCCACCCTACTTCGCCGGCAGCGTGGCCACGAAGGCGGAGGCGTCGGCCACCCACCGATCGAGGTCGGCGTCGTCGAGCTGCTCCCCGGCCACGACGATCCAGCCGCGCATCGGCCGGCCGGTCAGGTCGAACGGCCGCACGCCCGGGCGGGCCAGCGCGGCGTCGGCGTCCTCCGGGCGCAGGCGCACGAGCAGGTCGTCGCCGTGCACGCCCACGGTCATGTTGCCGGCGGTCAGGAACGCCAGGCCGCCGAACATCCGCTTCGGCGTCGCGGCCGGGAGCCGGTCGCGCAGCCGCTCGGCGAGCACCTCGTCGTACGCCATCAGGTCATGCTAGGCCGGGTATGACTTCGGCAACTCCGGAAACCCTTGACCCGGGCCGCGAGCAGGCCCGGCCGGGGCCTGGGCTGAGTGAACGGTCATGAATGGTTCGTTCGTGTGTTGCTATCGTTCTGCCGGATGATGCTCTTTGACATGGAGCAACTTCACTGAGCGTCATTCAACGGCTACGCTGAATGCCCGGCGTCCTGGATGGGGAGGAAACGGCGACCATGGTCAAGAAGATCCTCAGATGGGGTGGCCTGGCGTTCCTGGTGTTCTTCATCGCGTACCGCCCGCAGTCCGCGGCCAACGTGGTGACCTCACTCGGCGGCGGGCTGCTCGACATCGCGAACGGGTTCGGCGACTTCTTCGCCAGCCTGGGCAGCTGAGGCCGCCGCTTTTCGCACTTGGTGCACATGCATTTTTGGCACATGACGCAGCTCAGGCCGCGTCGTGCACCAGCAGGGCGATCTGCACCCGGTTGTTGAGGGCCAGCTTGGCCAGCAGGCGCGACACGTGCGCCTTCACGGTCGGCACGCCCATCCGCAGCTCGGCCGCGATCTCGGCGTTCGAACGGCCCCGGCCTACCGCCGCGGCCACCTCGCGCTCGCGGTCGGTCAGGCGGGCGAGCCGGGCCCGGGCATCGGCGCGGCGGGCCGCGGCGGCCGGGTCGGCGACGTGGTCGATGAGCCGGCGCGTCACCGCCGGCGAGAGCACGGCCTCGCCGTTCGCGACCGTACGGATCGCGCGCAGCACCTCGCGCGGCGGCGTGTCCTTGAGCAGGAAGCCGCCGGCCCCGGCGCGCAGGGCCCGCAGCACGTAGTCGTCCGCGTCGAACGTGGTGAGCACGATGATCTGCGGCGCCCGCGCGCGGGCCCGCAGCCGCTCGGTCGCCACGAGCCCGTCCACGCGCGGCATCCGGATGTCCATGAGAATCACGTCGGGTGCGTGCGCGTCGGTCAGCGCGACCGCCTCGGCCCCGTCCGCGCCCTCGGCGACCACCTCGATGTCGCCGGCGCCGCGCAGGAGCATCGCCAGGCCGGCGCGCACGAACGGGTCGTCGTCGACGATCGCGACCCGGATCGCGCGGCCCTCACCCACCGCCGCTCACCCAGGGCAGCCAGGCGGTGAGCCGGAACTCGAAGCCCGCGACACCGTGGGCGAGGCGGCCGCCCGCGAGCTCGACGCGCTCGGCGAGGCCGATCAGCCCGGTGCCGGAGCCGGGCACCGAGGACGCCGGGGCCGACAGCGGGTTGGTGACCTCGACCCGGACCCCGTCCGCGGGTGTGCCCCAGACGTGCACCTTCGCGGCGGTACCGGCGGCGTGCTTGCGGGCGTTCGTGAGGCCCTCCTGCACGATGCGGTACACCGTGCGCCCGACGGTCACGTCCGGCCGCTCGCCCTCGGGCAGGGCGCTCTCGTAGCCGGCACCGGCCGCCGCGACGAGGCCGGGGATGTCGGCGAGCGTCGGCTGCGGCCGTTCCCCGTCGCGAAACGCCGACGTGTCGCGCAACACGCCGATGACCGCGCGCAGCTCACCCAGCGCCTCGTGCGCGTTCGTGCGGATCACGCCGGCCGCCGACGACACCTCCTCCGGCGACGCGTCGGTGCGCAGCTCCAGCGCGCCCGCGTGCAGGCTCACGAGCGACAGGCGGTGCGCGAGCACGTCGTGCATCTCGCGCGCGATGCGCGTCCGCTCAGTCAGCCGCGCCTGCTCCACCCGCAGCCGCTGCTCCGACTCCAGGCGCGCGGCCCGCTCGCGCAGGGAGGCCACCAGGCGGCCCTGGGCCCCGGCGAACAGGCCCCACCCCAGGGCGCCCGCGACGATCCCGCCCCGCACGACCAGGTCGACGGCGAGGGGGTGGCGCGGGTCGGGCTGCAGCGCGAAGTACACCAGCACGCTGCCGATGTCGGCCGCCGCCACCGGGACCGCCGGGCCGGCCCCGCGCCGCACGGCGAGCGCGAACACGGAGACGGCGAGCGCCGGGGTCACCGAGCCGGCGACCGCGCCCGCCGGGATGAGCAGGAGGGCCACGAGCAGGGGGTGGCGGCGGCGGTACCACAGCAGAAGGCTCCCCACCGTCCCCACCGCGGCATCGACCGGCCAGCTCAGGGCCGGCTCCGAGCCCGGGCGCGCCCATCCGGCGTCGCCGGTGCGCAGCAGCAGGGCGCCGATCGCGAGGCACCCGGCCACGCCGGCCGCGTCGGCCAGGAGTCGGCGGCGGGAGCGCGGCATGTGCGAAGGGTACGACGGCCCGGCCCCGCGCGGGACCGACCAAAGTCGGGGGTGCCCCGCTACCGGGGACGGATGCCGGCCCGCGGTCCGGGGCCGCACGCTGGCCCGCATGATCGAGGTTGCGGGACTTTCGCGGCGGTACGCCGGCCGCCCGGTCGTCGACGGGGTCACCTTCCGCTGCGAGCCGGGCACGGTGACCGGGTTCCTCGGCCCCAACGGCGCCGGCAAGTCCACGACGCTGCGCATGATCTGCGGGCTGACGGCCCCGTCGGGCGGGCGGGCGACGGTCGATGGGGTGCCGTACCGCGAACTGCCCGACCCCGGCCGGCGGTGCGGGGTGCTGCTCGACGCGGCCGCCCAGCACGCCGGCCGCACCGGGCGCGAGACCCTGGCCCTGTCCGCGCGCCTCCTGCGCCTGCCGCCGGCCCGCGTCGAGGCCGTGCTGGAGTGCGTCGGCCTGGCCGGGGCGCCCGCCCGCCGGCGCGTCGGCACGTACTCCCTCGGCCAGCGCCAGCGCCTCGGCGTCGCCCACGCCCTGCTCGGCGCGCCCGGCGTGCTCATCCTCGACGAGCCCGCCAACGGCCTCGACCCCGAGGGCATCCGCTGGATGCGCCGCCTCCTGCGCGAGCACGCCGACGCCGGCGGGACGGTCCTGCTCTCCTCGCACCTGCTGGCCGAGGTCGAGCGCGTCGCCGACCGGCTCGTCGTCATCGCGGGCGGCCGGATCGTGGCCGAGGGCACGCCCGCGCAGCTCGCCGGGGGCGGCGACCTCGAGGACTCGTTCCTGCGCCTGACCGGAGGTACCTCCCGATGAACCTGATGCTGGTGGAGCTGCGCAAGACGGTCGACACGCGGGCCGCGCGGTGGCTGCTCGCGGCCGTCGCGGTCCTGGCCGTCGCGGCGCCCGCGGTGCCGGCCGGCCCGCGCACGTTCCCGGCCCTCGCCGCCGCCGCGCAGCTGCCGGTGTCGATCCTGCTGCCCGTGCTCGCGGTGCTGTCGGTGACGAGCGAGTGGTCGCAGCGCACGGCGCTAGTCACCTTCGCGCTGGTACCCGGCCGGTGGCGCGTGGTGCTCGCCAAGCTGGCCGCGGTCGTGGTGCTGGGCGCGGCCGGGGCCGGGTTCGCGCTCGCCGCCGCGCTCGTGCTGTGCGCGGGCCGCGGCGCGTCCGCGGCCGTCGCCGGGCAGCTCGTGCTCGTCGACCTCGCGACGATGCTGTGCGCGTTCGGCTTCGGCCTGCTGCTGCTCGCCTCCCCGGCGGCGATCGCCGCGTACTACGTGGTGCCGATCGGCTGGGCGGCCGCGGGCCGGCTGATGCCCGCCCTCGAACCGGCGGCGCGCTGGCTGGACCTGAGCCGCACCCGGATGCCGCTGGCCGAGGCGGGGGTGGGCGCGGCGGAGTGGGCCCGGTTCGCCGCGTCCGCCGCGCTGTGGGTCGCGGCCCCGATCCTGCTCGGCCTGGTCCGCACGGCCCGCGCCGAGATCCGGTGACGCCGCCGGGCGGAACCACCGCCGCGAGCGGGACCGGCACGAGTCCGCGGCGGGTGCGACTTCGGGCCGGACGCCGCGGAAAGGGCACGCCGGCCCCCTTCGCGGCGGCCGGCGGCGACGACGAGCGGTGCGAGCGGCAGATCCTGCGCCGCGACGGGTCCCGGGTGTGGATCACGACGCGGGTGCTGCACGTGCACACCGGCGGGTACGTCGTGCTCGAGTCGGTGGAGAGCACCGAGCGGCACGCCCTGGCCGACCCCGCGGCCCGCTCCCAGGACGAGGCGCGGCGGCTGGCCCGGGCCGAGCGGGACGCGGCGAAGGTGCGCGGGACCGGGCTGGGCCTCTACATCGTGCGGAACCTGGCTCAGGCCAACGGCGCGGACGTACACCATGAGCCGAACCCGGGCGGCGGCGCGCAGTTCGTGCTCGACCTGGAGGCGGCTCAGGCGTAAGCGGGCAGCCGCACGGCCTCGGCGGTGCGGCGGGCCGCGTTGGCGATCATCTGCTTGCCGGGCAGGTACGGCACCAGCCGCATGTACTGGTTCAGCAGCGCGGTCGCCACCCGGCCCTGCGGCACCATCATCCTCGCGTTGCCCTCGGCGCCGCGCTGGGCGCCCTCGGCGTACGGGCGCATGAGGCGCTCGTAGGCGGCGAACCCGGCCGCGTGGTCGCCGCCGGACCGCAGCAGCTCGCCGGCGAGCACGTAGGCGCCGACGACGGCGAGCCCCGAGCCCATCCCGGACAGCAGGCACGGCGAGTAGCCGGCGTCGCCGAGCAGCGCGACGCGGCCGGTGTGCCAGGCGGGCATGCGCACCTGGGCGACGGAGTCGACGTAGAGGTCGCTGCCGTCGAGGGCCTGCAGCAGCCGCGGAGTGACCCAGCCGACGCCCCGGAACGCCTCGCGGATCATCCGTTGCGGGTCGCCGCCCTCCGCCGCGTCCGGGGTCGGGAAGAACAGCTGGGCCCACGCCGGTCCGCTGCGGTCCGAGCGGCCGACGATGACGACCTTGCTGGCGGTGCGGTACGCCAGCGCCGAGTTCGGCGGCCCGAGCTCGCCGGGCACGGGGAAGATCGCGCAGTGCAGGCCGAGGTGGCGCACGTACTGCTCCTCGGGTCCGAACGCGAGCGCCCGGACCCGCGAATGCAGCCCGTCGGCCCCGATCACCAGGTCGAAGCGCTCCGCCGGGGCGTGCTCGAAGGCCACGGTCACGCCGTCGGGGTCCTCGTGCAGCGCGGTGACGGTGTCGCCGAAGCGGTACGCCACCCCGAGCGGCACGGTGGCGTCGTGCAGGATGCGGCCCAGGTCGCTGCGCAGGATCTCGATGTCGCCGGCGAAGAGGTCGGCGGGCAGGGTGCTGATGCGCCGGCCGCGCTCGTTGACGTAGTGCATGGCGCCCATGCCGGTGCGGTGGCGCTCGACCTCCTCCAGCACGCCCATGCGGCGCAGCACCGACAGGTGGACGTCGCCGCGGAAGTCGACCGCGTGGCCGCCGGTGCGCAGGCCGGGCGCGCGCTCGACGACGGTGACGGCCGCGCCGCCCCGCCGCAGCCAGTAGGCCAGGGCCGGCCCGGCGACGCCGGCACCCGAGATCAGGACGTGCATGAGAACCTCCGCGTGTTTATGGGTTAAGCAGTTCTGTTTAAGCATTAAACACCACTGCTGATGGTATAAACAAGCGGTGGGAGAGATCGCGGATTTCGGGGTGCCGGCCAGCATCGCGGCGGCCTGGGGCGTGCAGGACCGCCCCGGCTACGGGCCGCGGCCCGGGCTGAGCCTGGAGCGCATCGTCGACACGGCGGTGCGGGTGGCGGCGGCGGAGGGCCTGGCCGCGGTGTCGATGGTCCGGCTGGGCAAGGAGCTCGGCACGTCGGCGATGGCGCTGTACCGGTACGTGGCCGCGAAGGACGAGCTGCTCGACCTGATGCTGGACCGGGGCCTGGGGCCGCCCCCGGACGGCGCCGGCGCGACCGGCTGGCGGGCCGGGCTGCAGGAGTGGGCGCAGGCGCTGCTCGCGGCGATGCTCGCCAACCCGTGGACGCTGCAGGTGCCGGCCGGCGCGCCCCCGATCACCCCGAACCAGATCCGGTGGCTGGAGCGCTGCCTGGCCGCACTGGCGGGCACCGGGCTGGCCGAGCCCGAGAAGCTCTCGATCGTGCTGCTGCTTTCGGGGTACGTCCGCAGCTTCGCCAGCACCGCCGCCGCCGCGATGCACCCCGGCGACCGCAAGCCCGTCGACTACGGCCGCGCGCTGGCGCGCCTCACCGATCCCGAGCGCTTCCCGGCCATCACGGCGGCGATCGCGGCGGGCGCGATCGACGACGACGCCGACTACGACGCCGCCGCCGAGTTCGCGTTCGGCCTCGACCGCGTCCTGGACGGCATCGCGGCCCTGCTCGATCGCTAGAAGCGCGGCCGCAGCTCGGCCAGGAGGCGGTCCGGCTCCAGGATCGGGCCGAGGTGGCCCAGGCCGTCGAGGGGCACGAACTCCTTCGACGGGGCCTCGATCGCGTCGAGGTACTCGCGGGCCCGGCTCCGTCCACGCGTAGTGGTCGTCGGTGCCGTGCAGGAAGACGACCGGCACCTCGAAGCGGGTGCCGAGGGTCTGCGGCGTCACGGCCGGCGCCCGGTACTTCCTGTCTGTGCACGAGTGGGCGATCTGGGCCCTTGAACACCTTGACCGCGGACATCGACAAGAGTGAGATTGACCCATGTTGCGACGTTCGGTGGTGGTCGGCTCCGTTCTGGCGCTCGCGCTCGCGGGCCTGCCCGCCGCGGCCTCGGCCGCCCCCGACAACCAGGTGGAGAAGCTCCTCTCGGGGATGACGCTGCCCGAGAAGGTCGGGCAGATGTTCGTCGGGTACGTGTACGGCGACAACGCCACCGCGCCCGCCGCGGCCGACGTCGCCGCGAACACGACCCGCTACGGGGTCGGCACCGGCGCCGAGGTGCTCCAGCGCTACCACCTGGGCGGGGTCATCTACTTCAGCTGGAGCCACAACCTCGCCGCGCCGCCCCAGGTGGCCGCGCTGTCCAACCAGCTGCAGGCCGCCGCCCGCGCCGACTCCGGCATCCCGCTGCAGATCAGCACCGACCAGGAGGGCGGGATCGTCACCCGGATCGGCGCGCCGCTGGCCGTGTCGCCGGGCAACATGGCGATCGGCGCGACCCAGGACCCGGTCAACGCGCTGCGGGCGGCCCGGGTGAGCGGCCAGGAGCTGCTCGCGCTCGGCATCAACGTGGTCGACGCGCCCGTCGTGGACGTCAACACCAACCCGCACAACGCCGCCGACGGGCCGCGCTCGTTCGGCGACCGCACCGCCCAGGTCTCGCTCTTCGGCGCCGCGGCCGTCGCCGGCTACCGGCTCGCCGGGATCGGGGCCCAGGCCAAGCACTTCCCCGGCCTCGGCGACACGACGGTCAACACCGACAACGGCGTCGCGGTGACAAACGAGAGCCGGGCCCAGATCATGGCGACCCACGTGCCGCCGTTCCGCGCCGCGATCGCCGCGGGCGTGCCGAGCATCATGGCCGCCCACATCGTGGCGCCCGCGCTCGACCCGTCCGGCGCCCCGGCGAGCCTGTCCCGCCCGATCGTCACCGGCCTGCTGCGCGAGCAGCTGCACTACGACGGCGTGGTCATCACCGACGCGCTCGACGCCGCCGCCCTCGCCGGCATACCTCAGGGCCAGATCGTGCTCGACGCCATCGGCGCGGGCGTCGACCAGCTCCTCATGCCGGCCGACCCGCCCGCGGCCATCCAGGCGGTGCTCGACGCCGTCGCCGCCGGCACGCTGCCGGAGGCCCGGATCAACCAGTCGGTCCGGCGCATCCTGCGCATGAAGCGCGAGCTCGGGCTGTTCGGCCGCGCCGACGTGCCCACGCCGGTCGTCGGCATCCCCGAGCACCTGCAGACCATGTCGTCCATCGCCGCCCGCTCCGTCACCGAGCTGCGCGGGGCCGGCCTGCCGCTCGCGCCCGGCGCCCGCGTGCTGGTCACCGGCTGGGGCGTGAGCACCACGCAGAACCTCACCAACGACCTCAACGCCCGCGGCGTGACCGCGACCCGGCTGTGGACGGGCTCGCCGTCCCCGGCGGTCATCGCGCAGGCGGTGGCGGCCGCCCAGACCGCGGACGCGACGGTGGTGACGACGAACAACGTGTGGTCGGACCCGACCCAGGTGGCGCTGGTCCAGGCACTGCTCGCCACCGGGCGGCCGGTCGTCGTGACGTCGGTCGGCGGCCCCTACGACATCGCGTACTTCCCGCAGGCCCCCGCCTACCTGGCCGCCTACGACTACCAGCCGGTGTCGGTGACCGCCCTGGCCGACACCCTGACCGGCCGCGCGGGCGCCCCGGGCCGCCTGCCGGTGACGATCCGCACCCCGGACGGCTCGGCGGTGCTGTACCCCGTCGGCAGCGGCGCCTAGATCACCGCGACGGGCTTGCCGCCGTGGCGGGGTGACTCGGCCTCGTCGAGCATCGCGGCCGCGACGGTCGCTCGGCTCACGCGGGCCGGGAAGAGGCGGCGCGGCACGTCGGGCAGGGCCACCGTGCGCCGCGCCGGGGACAGCGGGCCGTCGGTCAGCGGGCCGGCGTGGAACACCGTGCCGCCCGCGGCCAGGACGGTCCCGGTCGCCGCGACCCGGTCCGGCAGCTCCTTGCCCATGAACGCCCGCAGCAGGGCCCGGGTCACCGCGCCCGCCGCCGGGGCCGAGGGGCCGGTGCCCAGGGCCGCCAGCCAGACGATCCGCGCCTTCGCGGCCGCCGCCGCCGCGGCCCCGGCGGCCAGGACGCCCGGCGCCTCGCCCGAGGCGATGCCCAGGCCGGAGAGCACGACCGGCGCACCGTCCAGGGCCCGCGCGATCGCCGCCGGATCGAGGACGTCGGCCGCCACCCGGACCACGCGGGGGTCGTCGGGCAGGCGGGACGGGTCGCGGGCGACCGCGCGGACGGTGTGGCCGCGCTCCAGGGCCTGTCGTACCAGCTCGCGCCCGGTGCCGCCGGTCGCGCCGAGGACGGTCAGCTCCATCACAGGTCCCCGAAGGCCTTGAGCGCCTCGGCGTGCAGGGCCGGCGGCGTGACGAGCAGGTCCGGCGCGCCCGGGCGCCACGGGGCGCCGGCCAGGTCGGTCGCGACCGCGCCCGCCTCGGTCGCCAGCAGGGTCGCGGCGGCCACGCCGGTCACGGCCGGGGCGTACTGCCAGAACGCGTCCGAGCGGCCCTGCGCCACCGCCAGGAGCGGGAACGTGGTCGGGATGGTGGTGCGCACCAGCAGCGCGCGGCCCATCAGGGCGCCCAGCGCCGCGCCGATACGGGCCTGCAGCTCGGGCGGCTCGTCGCCGACCTGGCTGGTCTCCACGATGGCGTCGGCGAACGCGGTCTTCGGCGAAACCCGCAGCCGGAGCCCGTTCTCGAAGGCGCCGCCGCCCGGGGTCGCGGTGTACAGGCGGTCGCCGACCGGCTGGTGGACGACGGCGAGCTCGGTCACGCCGTCGCGGACGAGGGCGATGCTCACGCACCACTCGGGGCGGCCGTGCAGCAGGTTGACGGCGCCCTCGACGTCGTCGACGGCCCACCACTCCCCCGCGCCCAGGCCCGCGCGCTCCTCGTCGTCGGTGACCCAGCGGGCCTGCGGGCGCAGGCGCCCGAGCGCCTCCCGCAGCGGGTCGTGCACGGTCGCCTCGAGCCGGGCGGCGGCGGCCGACATGGCGTCGCGGCCGGCGAGGCGGGACTCGGGCGAGTACAGCTTCAGCAGGCGCCCGCCGAAGTCGCGGGCGGTCTCGATGACCGGTTGCAGCAGCTCCATGCCGCAAGTCTTCGGCCGGCCCGGCACTGCGGCAAGTGCATCCTTGCTACCTCTAGAGTTACTCTCGTGCACTCTCTCGACCTCAACCTGCTGACCGCGCTCGACGCGCTGCTGGAGGAGGGCAGCGTCCTCGGCGCGGCCCAGCGGCTGCACCTGTCGCCGCCCGCGATGAGCCGGACGCTGGGCCGGATCCGGCGCGCCACCGGCGACGCGATCCTGGTGCGCACCGGCCGGACGATGACCGCCACGCCCTATGCGGTACGCGTCCGGGCCGACGTGCACCGGCTCGTGCAGGAGGCGCGGGCGCTGCTGGCCCCCGACGCCGACGCGGACCCCGCGACCATCGCGCGCACGTTCACGCTGCGCTTCCACGACGCCATCACCGCCGCCGTCGGCCCCGGGCTGCTCGCGGCGGTACGCGCGCGGGCGCCCGGGGTACGGCTGCGGTTCCTGGCCGAGGCCGGCGCCGACACGAGCGACCTGCGGCACGGGCGGGTGGACGCGGAGATCGGCTCGACCGAGCCGGAGCGGCCGGAGATCCGCGGCGAGCTCCTCGGCCGGGCCGAGCGGGTGGTGGCGGTCCCGGCCCGGTGGCGCGGGAAATCGCTGACGCTGCGGCGGTACACCACGGTCCCGCACGTCATCGTATCGCGCCGCGGGAGGCTCCGGGACCCGCTCGACGACGCCCTGGAGGCGCTCGGGCTCGCCCGCGCCACCGTCGCCGCGGCCCCGACCGTGGACGCCGCGCTCGCCCTCGCGGCCGCGATCGGCGCCGCGGTCACCGTGCCCGACCGGATGACCGCGGACGCGTTGGCCCGGCACGGGATGCGGCGGCTGCCGCTGCCCCTCGACGCGCCGCCGGTGCCCGTGGTCCTGTCCTGGCACCAGCGCAACGACACCGACCGTGCCCACGCCTGGCTGCGCACGGTCCTGCGCGAACAGGTCGCGGCCGCCCTGGGCTAGACCCAGCGGTTGCCCAGCCAGAGCCGGTCGAGCCAGTCGGTGTACGGGATCGGGACGCCCGCGTAGATGGGGTAGAAGTACGCGAAGCACGCGGCGACCAGCAGCACGTACACCCCGGCGATCACGGCCCCGGTGCGTCTTCGCGCGCCGCCGGGCGGGCCGATGACGGCGCCGAGGACGTAGACCACGGCCAGGATCAGGAACGGCTCGGCCGGCAGGGCGTAGAAGTAGAACATGGTGCGGTGCGCGGGCATCGACTCGAACCAGGGCACGATCCCGGCCAGCGCGGCCGCCATGACGAGCCAGGCCCGCCCGTCGCGCCGGGCGACCGCCAGCCAGCCGAGGGCGGCCAGCGCGGGCGTGAACGACCACCACAGCAGGGGCGTGCCCAGCAGCAGGATCTCCGCGGTGCACTCGTTGGCGGAGCAGGTGGCGTTGGGGTCCACGTAGAAGGCGACCGGGCGGCCGAGCAGCAGCCACTGCCAGGGCCACGACTGGTACCGGTGCGGCTTGTCCAGCGTCGTGTGGAACGCGTACGCGGTCTCGTGGTAGTGGACCAGGTTGACGATCGGGTCGATGAAGCGGTCGCGGGTGAGGTTGTGCGTCGCGGCGTACCAGTGCCGGAAGTAACCGTCGTCGGAGAGGAACCAGCCCCACCAGACGTTGACGTAGGCCAGCAGCGCGAGGCCGAGGAACGCGACGAACCACCCGACCGCGGCCGGGATGCTCTCGGCGATCCAGTGCCGCACGCCGGCGCTGCGGCGGGCGCCCGCGTCGAAGACCACGGCGGCGACGGCGAACAGCAGCAGGTACCACAGCCCGCTCCACTTGACGCCGCAGGCGAGCCCCAGGGCGACGGCGCAGGCGATGCGGTACCACGGAGTCCCGAGCTTGGGCCGAAGAGTGCTGCCGCCGGCCTCCAGCACCGCGAGCCACCGCGCGCGCCGCTGCTCCCGGTCCAGGACCAGCAGCAGGAACGCCACGACGATCCAGAACATCAGGAAGATGTCGAGCAGCGCGACCCGCGAGAGCACGAAGTGCATGCCGTCCAGCGCCATCAGCAGCCCGGCCGCGGCCGCGAGGACCGGGGAGCGGAAGAGCCGCCAGGCCGCCATCATCAACAGCACGATCGCGGCGACGCCGACGACGACCGCGCAGATGCGCCAACCGAAGGAGTTGTACCCGAAGAGCTGCTCCCCGGCCGCGATCATCCACTTGCCCAGCGGCGGATGCACCACGTACTCGGGCTGGCCGGTCTCCGGGTTCCACTCCACGCCACGCTGGAGGAGGTCCTGCGCCTCGTTGGCGTAGTACACCTCGTCGAACATGACCTCCCTCGGGTGCGCGAGGTTGACCAGGCGCAGCACCAGCGCGACCCCGGCGACGAGGGCGGCGGCGAGCCAGAACCGGGCCGGGTACGGTCCCGGCCGGTCCAGCCGCCGCCGTGCGATGCCGATGCGCTCCCCGTTGCTCACCGAATCAGTGAACCGTGTCCGTCGCGGTGATCGTCACCTGGGTCGGCAGCACGCCGGAGCCGATCGACGCCGCGATCGCGGACGCCTCCGCCTTGTCGAAGGAGCCCGAGATCTGGGCGTCGCCGGGGATGACGGCCTGGATCGTCGGGGCCGACACGACCGCGTCGTCGACCACGATGGCGACCTGCTTGCCGATCGCGTCCCGGGTCAGGTCCGTCCAGCGGCTCTGCCCGGACGGGGTGAAGCTGATGGTCACCGCCCACCCGGCCTGGGACTGCTCCGCCCTGGCCCCGGCGAGGTCGGCGATGCTCGCCCGGGCGACGTCGAGCCGGTACTTCACGGACTCGTCGCACGCGGTCAGCTGGGCGTCGTCGGCCAGGTCGGCCGGCGCGCGCCGGCCGAGCATCGCGCAGGTGACCCCGGGCACGGCGTACTGCACGGCCGCCGGCAGCGCCGAGACCTCGCCGCAGGTGAGCTTGTCGAAGCCCGTGAGCTTCGCGGCGCCGGGCGCGTCGGGGGCGGCGAGCGCGGTCGCGGCCTGGTAGGTGGCGTCGCCGAGCTTCGCCTTGGCCGAGGCCAGCCGGCCCGCCGGATCGGCCACGGCGGGCCCGTCGGCCTTGCAATCGGCGCCCGGCGAGTCGTGGAACTGGTCAAGCACGATGCGGAACGTGAGGTGCCCCGGGGCCAGCACCGACTTGGCCAGCTCGGCGTCGTCGGCGGCGACGGTCACCCGCAGCGTGTCGGCGCCGGTGGTGGTGACGTTCGGCCGGCCGGCGCCGCTCTTGCGCAGCCGGTCGTGCAGGATCTGCTTCGTCCGGTCCACCGCACCGGCGTCGGGGGCGGCGCCGCCGGGCCCGGCGAGGTGCAGGGTGAAGGCGGCGTCGCCCTTGACCGGCCCGCCGCCGAAGCGCTTGGTGAGGTAGACGGCGCCGGTGATGCCGGCCGCGAGGAGCATGAGCACGACGAGGCCGATCACCAGCCACAACCACGTCGGGTTGCGCCGGGTTTGCGGCTGGACCGCGGGCGGGTAGGACATGCCGCCAGAGTACGGCGGCATGTCTCGTCCGATCAGCCCGCGGCGCGGTAGGCCTCGCCGGCCGGAGTGGGGGTGGAGCCGTCGCGGTACAGGCCGTACGCCACCGAGTCGCCGACCGCCGGCAGCGAGAACCACGCGTAGCGCTCGATGTAGGAGGTGGCCTGCATCTGGGTCGTCGTGCGGGTGATGAACGACGTGATCTGGGCCGTGTTCGGGTACTTCGGCGTGCCGGTGAAGTTCATCAGCCCGTACTCGGTGATCCAGATCGGCAGGTTGTACCGGTCGTGCACCCGCTGGACGTAGCCGAGGAACTGGCCCACGGCGGCGTCGGAGAAGTCGGAGCCGTACCAGTGCAGCGGGATGAAGTCGACCCGCCGGTTCTGCTGCCGCGCGGCGGTCATGAAGCGGTCGAGCCAGCCGCCGGGCGTGTCGCCGCCGTAGGCGACCGCCGGGCTGCCGAGGCGCATCCCGGTCGCCTCGAGCCGCGGCCACAGGGCGAGCGCCTGCTCGACCGTCAGGTTCGACTGCTCCTTGAGGTCGGGCTCGTTGAAGCCCAGCAGCACCGTGCCCTCGCTCTTGACCTTGGCCAGGTCGCCGTCGGTGACCGCGCCGGAGCCCCAGATCATCGGGACGAACTCGGCGCTCGCGGGCATCGAGTCGTTGTTCGTGGACCAGTTGTAGTACCAGCCGGCGCCGACGTTGTGCACCGCGTCGGAGAGGCCGGTGAACTGCCAGGTGCTGACGCCCTTCTTCTTCCCGGCCGGCGTGGCGGTGCGCGTGGCGGACGGCGTCGCCGTCGGCGTGGCCGTGCGCGGGGCGGACGGCGTGGTGGTGCGCGTGGCGGATGGCGCCGCCGTCGGCGTGGCGGTGCGCGGGGCGGACGGCGTCGCCGTCGCTCCCGGCAGCTTCCACTGCTGGTTCGCGCCGCCGGTGCAGGTCCAGATCTGCAGTCGCGTGCCGTCGGCCGAGCTGTTGCCGCTGGCGTCGAGGCACTTGCCCGAGCCGGTGTTCACCAGCCGGCTGCCCGTTGCGGCCGTCCACTTCTGCGCGCCGGTGCCGTTGCAGTCATAAAGCTGCACCTTCGCACCGTCCGCGCTGGACGCCGCGGACACATCGAGACACTTGCCGAGCGCGCGGATGCTCGCGTCGGTGCTCACCGTCCAGCTCTGGGCCGCGGTGCCGTTGCAGGTGTACAGCTGGACGGCGGCCCCGTTCGCCGCGCTCGCGCCGGCCACGTCGACGCACTTGCCCGCGATGCCGGTGATGGGCGCGCCGGTGGCGGCCGACGCGTTGGTGAGGCCCACCAGCCCGGCGCCCGCGACGGCCGCGGCGAGCAGGGCGAACAGGGGTTTTCGGCCGAGCCGCATGGCATTCCCTTTCCTTGGCTGCGCCGCTCAAACTCGTCTATGCGGCGCGGCGCGTCAAGGCGGGCGACCCGACTTAAGCCGGTTGTAAGCCAAACTTGAGAGAGCGCTCTCTCAGGCTTGGGGCATCACCCGGGCCACGCGGATCGAGGTGCTGTTCGCGCCCGCGGCCGGGTAGGCGGCGCTGCCGTCCGGATAGGCCTTGAACGCCTGGTAGTTGTGGTCCTTCGCGCCGATGGTGAACTGGGCGCCGACGGCCGCGCCGCTGCCGGAGTCGTACACCTGCGCCGCCATCGACGAGCCGGACTCCCACGCCATGAGCATGCGGCCCGAGCCGTACGTCACCAGGTGCGGATGGGCCGTCCTGGCCGGCGTCTGCTTGGTCGTGTCCGCGGCGCCGGTGCTGAAGTGCGACAGCCGGGCCTGGCCGCCCTGGCTCCAGGCGGTCCAGTAGCCGGAGGTCTGGGCCAGCACCAGGTCGCCGCCGAAGAGCGTGTTGTCGCAGGTGCCGGCGGCGACGGTGCGGTACGGGTGCGGCTGGGCGATGCGGCAGCTGTTGTCGGTCGCGCAGACCATCGCGAAGTGGCTCGAGCGCGGGTCCCACACGATCCGGGTCCCCCAGCTGTGGCTGCAGCCGACCTCGAAGGCGTCCTTGTGGCTGACGATGCCGCCGCCGGAGTTCACGACCTGCATGCGGTCGCCCTCGTGAATGTCCACACAGGACCCGTTCTGCACGGTGATGGCGACGCCGAAGTACGCCGCGTAGTTGCTGCCGTCGTAGGCGAGGCGGCCGTGGTGCTGGTACCACCACACGAAGCGGGCGCCGTTGTCGTAGCCGCCGAGGCTCGAGCTGAGGTTCGTGACCTGGCGCTCCCACACCTGCCTGCCGTTGTTGTCGAACCGGATCATGTGCATCGTGTTGCACGGGCTCGACGAGCCCCCGCACAGCGGGCCGTCGTGGCACTCCCCCTTGCGCGTCAGGAGCAGCACGCCGCCGTTCGCGTCGGCCGAGACGTCCTGCAGGTCGATGCCGTCGAAGCTGGTCGGGGTGCCGGCGAGCTTGTCGTCGCAGCCGAGCCTGCCCAGGTACACCTTCCCGTTCGTGCCGAGCCAGGCCAGCCACGAGCCGCCGTCGGGGGTCGCGGCGATCGCCATGGGCAGCGGGTCGGTGTCGCCCTCCCGGCCGTAGCCGGTGACCGCGGTGCCGACGCTGACGTCGGTCACCTTCACCACGGGCGTCGCGCTCGCGGCGCGGCCGCACGGGCCGGTCTCCTTCGGCGGGGCGGCACTGCTCGCCGCGGCGCTCGGGTTCGCGCTGCCCGACGCGTCCGCGGCCGCGGCCAGCCTCGCCGCGTCGCCGCCGGACCGGCCCGCGGCGCCCGGACCGGTGCCCGAGGCGGGGCCGCTCGAGGAAAAGGCGGCGACGGCGCCGATGGTGGCGGCGACCGCGAGGCCGGCGACGGCGGCGATGACGACCCGCCGCCGGGAGAGTTCGAAGGGGAGCTTCACGGGGCCGAATATAGGGGGGTTCAGGGGTCGAAATGGGGCGCCCGGCGGCGGAAAGGCAAACTTAAGCGAGGCATAAATCCCGCCGCCGGGCTGGGCTTTTGTTGTTACTTGTCACATGAAATCCGGGCCCCGGCCCGATTCTGGCTTACAGGTTCCAGATCTGGAACTCGCTGATCTGGGCGGCCGGCCAGCCGGTGTTGGCGGTGACCGTCACGCGCCAGTACCGCTGCGTCGTCGCCGGGAACGTGAGCGTCGCGGACGGTCCGAACGTGTACGAATTTGTCGCAACGACCGTCGTGAACGACGAACCGTCGCTCGAAGCGCTCAGTGTCAGTGTCTGGTTGCGCGCGCCCCACGTCGCCGGCAGTTGCAGCACCACCTTCGTGGCCGACTTCGCGGCGCCGAGGTCGACCTGCACCCACTGCGGGAACGCGTTGTTCGCGCTCTCCCAGTACGTGGCCTGGTTGCCGTCGGTGACGTTGCCCGAGCCGTACGCCTGGTTGTGCGACGACTCGGAGGTGGGCCGGCCGGCGGCGAGGTTGACCGGGGTCGGGGTACCGCCGCCCTGGGTGAACTGCAGGCTGTTGAGGTTCCAGCCGCCGTTGTCCTGCGCGAGCGTCAGCACCTGCTGACCGGCCGGGAGCGTCAGGGTCGCGGTGGCCGTGCCCCACGTCTGCCAGCCGCCGGTGGCCGGGATGTTCACCGCGCCGGTGAGGTTGGCCCCGGACGCGTTCGCGAGATGCAGGGCGCCGGTGACCGCGCTCGGGGCCGCGACCCGGGCCGTGAGCGTGTACTGCCCGGCGGTGGCGACGTTCACCGTGTACCGGAACCACTGCCCGCCGCTCGTCCAGCCGAGGTTGTACCCGCCGCCGGTGTCCGAAGTGGACTCGAGGTCGACGCCGTCGGCGCGGTAGCCGTTGGCGTTGCCGTTCACCGAGGTCACGTTGTACGCCAGGCCCTGGCCGCCGGTGTCGTAGTTCTCGGCCTGCACGGTGCCGGGGACCGCGGCCGGGGCGCCGCCGAACGGGGCCTCGACGGGGCCGCTGCCGCCCTGCCAGCTGTTGCCGCTCAGGGTGGCCGTGAAGCCGCCGGAGTTGTTGACGTACGCGCTCGCCCCGCTCTTGAGCCCGGTGACCGAGTTGCCGGTGATGCCGGCCGAGCCGCTCGGCGCCGGGTAGAACGGCGGCGCGACGACGATGCCGTTGCGGCCGGGGTTGGTGACGGTGTTGTTCTGCAGCACCGTGTTCGTCGACTGGCTGAAACCGACACCGTCGTACAGCGAGCCCACCACGGTGTTGTTCGAAACGCTCACCCGGTCGACGACGCCGACGTTCTGCCCGTCACCGCCGTTGCCGACATGCAGCGCCGGCTGGCCCTGGCTGTAGCCGTTGCCACCCGAACGGGAGACGACGTTATTCGCGACGGTCGCGCCGAGCAGGTCGCTGCCGTTGACGCCGAACCGGCCGGCCCCGAGGCCGATGTACCGGGCGGTGTCGCTTACCGCGTTGTACTCCACGTCGTGCCCGCTGCCGCCGTAGATCCCGATGCCCTTGCCGCCCCACGGGGCGACGATCGTGTTGCGGGTGAACGAGATGTTCGACATCGCGGTGTAGTACGTCCGGTTACCGTTGCTGTCGGTGTTGTAGTTGACCGAGTTGATGGCCATGCCGTCGTCGCCGGTACCGCGCACGAAGTTGTTCGTTGCGCTCAGGTTGTTGCCGACCGAACTGTTCAGCGAGACGTTGTTCAGGTTGATGCCGTCGGCCCAGATCGTGGTGAGCCGGCTGTTGCGGACCTGGCCGCCAGTGCCGGAGGCCCAGAAGCCCGAGAGCGTGTGCTGGGTCCAGATGTCGTCGGCGACCCAGTTGGTGCCGGTGGTGTCCATCGCGCCGCCGGCGCCGTCCACGGTGGCCCGGCTGGTGGCGTTGGAGTCGATGTGGAAGTCCTTGACCGTGCACGACGTGAGGTCGAAGACGGCGCCGAGGGGCTGGGGGTTCGGCAGCGGTACCGCGCGGTAGACGGTGCTGTACCACGACCCCGCGCCCGCGATGGTGATGCCGGTCGCGTGCAGGCCGCTCGTACCCTTGAGGTAGAACGTCCCGGCCGGAATCCAGAGCGTCTGGTTCTGGGCCTGCGCCTGGTTGATGCAGTTCTGGATCGGCCCGGTGCTGTCCACGTCGGGGTTGTCGGCGGCCGCGCCGCACGAGACGATCGAGATCGAGTTCGCCGGCTGCGCGATCGGCGCCGGGTTCTCCACGTCGACGACGTCGATGTCGTAGAACGCGGCCGAGTTCGCCGCGTCGCGTTGGAGTGCGAACGTGGCCCCGGGCGCGATGGGCGTGCCGGTGACGAACGTGCGCGCCTCGTCGAAGAACACGCGCGGATTGCCGTCGGCCGGGTTCTGGTCGGAGCTGTCGTTGTAGTGGTTGTTCCCCTCGTACACCCAGGACTGCTTGGACGTGAGCGAGAGCGCCTGCCGGTAGGCCCCGTCGACGTACAGGTTGAGCGAGGCCGTGATGCCCCCGCCGCCGGGCGAGTCGGGAATGCTCGCGCGCACCACGATCGCGCTGATCGGCCGGCCGGTCGTGTTCGTCCACTGCACCTTCTGCCCGGTGGCGGCGAGGCGCACGAAGGCGTGGCCGGAGGCTTCGAGCTCGGGGCTGGAGTACTGCGTGGTGGGGGCGGCGGTGAGCGCCCGGGTGGCGGCTCCCCCGGCGACGACCCCGGCCTCGGCCTCAAAGCTGGTGAACGGCGTGGCGGCCCCGGCCGCGGCCCGGGCCGGCGCCGACGAGGCGGCGACGACGGCGGCCCCGACGAGCACGGCCAAGGCCAACGGCCCCACCGCGCGACGCACAACACGCATCGATGATCGTGCCATGGAGTGTCCCTTCAAGATCTTGCACACGTAGCGGCGTACGCAAGTATTTGCAGACAACACTCTCTAAGCTGACACGTCAAGAGCTCAATTTTTCATTCCCCCCTCCAAACCCCAACGCAACCGCGGACCCCGACCACGCCGCAACGACCACGCGCACGAAGGCACACCGCCGACCAGCACCGCCCGCACGGACACTCATAGGTCACCGACCCGCACACAACCGAGCAGCCGCTTGCACAACGCGCACAACGTCGACAACCCTCACGCGACGCACGAAAGCACGGATGCACGAAAGCACGAAAGCACGGATGCACGGATGCACGGATGCACGGATGCACGGATGAGCGAACCTGCAGATGAGCGAACGCGCGATGCGCGAACGCGCGATGAGCGAACGCGCGATGCGCGAACGCGCGACGCGCAGATGAGCGGAGGAGCAGACGCGCGGACGCACGATGCACGAACGAGCGGACGAGCAGACGCGCGGACGGATGGATGGCGTCGGGCGGAATTGAGGTAGCTGTAAACGCGCATCGTGAACGTGGGGCAGCGAACGACGGCGAGGCCGACCTGAACCTCGTCTACACGCGGATGAGCGACGCGCCCGGGTCCAAGGGCATCGGCGCGATCGTCGTGCCGCGCGACGCCCCCGGCGTGTCGTTCGGCGCGCAGGAGAAGTTGATGGGCTGCCGCGGCATCCCGTCGGCCGACATCGTCTTCGCCCGGTAATACCGTGGACCCGTGGACGGGGTGCGGATCGGCGACGGGGCACTGGGCGGCCGCGGGGTCTACGCGGCCCGCGACTTCGCCGCCGGGGAGGTCGTCGTGGCCTACCGGCTGCGCGAGCTCGACGCGGCCGGCTACGCGGCGCTGCCGCCCGGCGAGGATCTGTTCGTGCACAGCTACTGGGGCCGCCGCTACCTGTACCCGGCGCCGGCCCGGTTCGTGAACCACGCCGGCGATCCCTCGTGCTACCAAGACTTCGAGCGCGGCTGCGACGTGGCACGGCGGCCGATCGCCGCGGGCGAGGCGGTCACCATCGACGCGACCGAGGAGACGGGCCGCGAGCTGGCCACGTTCCTGGAGGCGTACGCCCTTGAGCCGGACCGGCACGGCGAGCTCGTCGACGCCGACGCCGTGCTGTGGCGGGACGGCACCGTGTTCCGGGGCCGGGGCGCGGTCCTCGCCGCCCTCCCCGGGGCGCCGCTGACCGACGTCGAGTGGCTGGTCGGGACCGGGCGCTGGGAGGCGCTGTGCTCGGCCCGGTCCGGCGGCCGGCACCTCACGATGCTGCTGCGGGTCGTCGCGGGCAACTGGCAGGTCGTGTACCAGCACCTCGGCTGACGGCTGTCAAAACCGGATGCCAAAGGCTGCACGGGTCGCGAACTCGGATCCTGTGGACAGCCCGGGACGTTTGATCAATGTAGAGTAACCGCGTGGTCACTGCGGCGATAACGTCCGGCAACGCGCAGGCATCCGACTACTGCCACATGCGCGAAGCGGGCGAGGTCCGCTGCTACTACGTCATCAACCCGCGGTCGCGGCACGGCGACTGGACGTTACAGGAAGTCGTCCGGCCGGCCTTCCGCGCGCTGCGGTCCGAGCACGGGCTCTTCGTCGAGCCGCTCGCGTTCGGGCAGCTCCCGGCGCCCCGGCCCGGCATGATCACCTACGCCGTCTACGGCCCGACCGACCCGCTGCTGATGAGCCGGGACGAGAAGGTGTACCTGTCCGCGCTCGCCGCCGCCGGGGTGCGCACGAACGTCGTCTCGGCCTACGATCTCGCACCCGACGGGAGCGACCGGCCCGGCTATGAACGGGCCCGCACGGCCGTGCCCGACCTGTGCGACGAGCTCGACATCAACGTGCTCTACCCGGACGAGCTCGACCGGCGGCGCGGCATCCGGACCAACACCTGGCAGGACGTGTACGTCAACGTCATCGGCGAGACGATCCGGGTGAAGTACAGCCCGACGCGCAGCCTCCACCAGGCCGACACCGCGGTGTGGCGGCGGCTGGGCGCCGAGCACGCCGGCGAGATCGCGGAGCTGGCCCGGCTGCACCGCGAGCACCGGCTCTGGCAGCGCAAGCCGTGGACCGACGGCTCGATCCTGTTCGCCCACGACGGCTACTGGTTCGTGTCGCAGACCGTCACCGACAAGACGCTCATGACGGCGGCCGACTTCGACCTCGTCACGTCCTACGACGAGGGGCGGCGGGCGGTGACGTACACCGGGCCGCGGTTACCCAGCTCCGACGCGCCCGAGTATCTGCTGCTGAGCACGCTGCTGAGCATGCACGGGCGGCGGCCCCGGCTCATCGTGCACTTCCACCACCGCGAGCTGACGCGCGGGCCGCACCACCGGGAGCTGGTCACCGCCGGCACCGTCGAGTGTGGACAGTTCGCGGCCGGCCGGCGGTTCTTCGCCGAGCTGCGCGCCAAGTCGACCGACTGGTTCATTATCCGCGAGCACGGGATGGTGTGGATCGGCGACTCGGTCGCGGAGTTCGAGCAGTTCGCCCGGCGGGTGCTCGGGTAGCGTCGCCGTCCGAAGAACGTGAACCCGAGCGCGAGCTGGCCCGAGACCGCCGCCCAGATCGCGAACCCGGCGTGCAGGCGCCAGGCGAGCCGGTACAGCAGCGTCGTGACGGTGAGCGTGACCTCGCCGAGCAGGTAGGAGGCGCGCCGGCCCCGGGTGTCGGCGATCGTGCCGGTCGGCACCTCGAACAGCGCGAAGCCGAGGATGAAGCAGGCGTTCGCGGCGAGGGCCTCGGTGTTGGACCGGCCGGCCTGGAACAGCAGCAGCGAGTTGACGCCTCGGATGGACGACACGGCGAGGGCGTTGAGCAGCACCAGGAGGAGATACGTACGCCGGACCCGGCTCACGCCACGGGCCGGCCGGCCACCAGCCGGACCGTGAAGCGGCCGTGCTCGCGCCGCAGGTCGACGTGGGCGCAGACCTGATGGGCGATCCACAGGCCGAGGCCGCCGGTCGCGGAGGGGACCGGGCGCAGCCCGGCGACCGGGTCGCGCGGCCCCGGCCCGGCGTCAGCGACCTCGACCAGGATGCGGTGCTCGGCGGTCCAGACGCGCACCTCGACCGGCGGGGCCCCGTGCACGATGGCGTTGGTGACGACCTCGGTCGCGGCGAGCACCAGCCCGCGCAGGTCGGTCGGCTCGATGTTGGTGTGCGCGCTCAGGGCGACCACGGCGGCGCGGACCTCGGCCGGCATCGGGTCGGTGAGGTGCAGCCGCGGCCGGGTGCGCTCCAGCGGGTCGTGCCAGGTCGCGGCGCGGTCGCGCAGGAAGTCCTCGGGGTCGCTGAAGTCCGGGTTCGGGTGGTGCCCGGCGGTCGTGGCGATGAACGGATGCGTGCGCCGCACCTGCTCGAGCACGGCCGGCGGGGTGATGCGCACGTCGTACGGGCACAGCCCCCACAGCGGGAAGTCGTCGTAGACGTGGTTGATCACCGCCTCGTACCGGGCCCACCAGTCCCACGGCACGCCGACGCCGGGGTGCGGCACCTCTCCGGCGATGCGGATCTGCGCGGCCCCGGCGGCGACGTGCCCG
Organism: Dactylosporangium sp. McL0621; assembly: GCF_049995355.1. Classification (NCBI taxonomy): domain Bacteria; kingdom Bacillati; phylum Actinomycetota; class Actinomycetes; order Micromonosporales; family Micromonosporaceae; genus Dactylosporangium; species Dactylosporangium sp. McL0621. The sequence goes on along the minus strand of NZ_CP188259.1, from coordinate 3,255,556 downwards.
GCGAGCAGCTCGCGGTACCGGTGGATGGCGGTCGCCGGGCTCGAGTAGTGCTCGTCCCCGGCCATGTAGGCCACGTCCCCGCCCGCCCCGGCGACCGCGGCGCGGATCAGGCCCTGGCTGCGCGGCCCGAACGCCGAGACCACGGGCTCCCCCGCGGCCAGCCCCTCCTCGATGAAGGGCGTGACGATCGCCAGGAACTCCTCGTCGGAACGGTAGAACGCGGCCTCGTGGAAGAAGCCGCGGTGGCCCGTCGGCGCGCCGACCCTCACGCGTCCGCCTGGCGGACGAGGTCGAGCAGCCCGGTCAGCCGGCGGCTCGCGCCGGCGAGCCGCACCCCCGGTTCGCGGCGCGCGGTGCGGATCAGCGCGGCGGCGGCCGCCACGTCGGCGAAGGCTAGGCCGGACAGGTCGATGGTGAGCGGGTCGTCGCCGGGCAGGTCGGCGCGCAGCCCGTCGAGGACGGCGAGGAGGGCGGCCCGGTTGGCGATGTCGGCCTCGCCGGTCAGCGCCAGGCCGCGGGGGTCGTCGGTGTGCCGCATCCGCAGCTGGGGCGGGTGGGGATCGCCCGGCTCGACGGTGCCGGGATGGGTGGCGATGTACCGTCGCAGCCGCGCCGGCGAGAACCGGCGCCGGTCGTACAGGCAGGCGCCGCGCGCGAACCCGGCCGCGTAGACGCGGTTGACCTCGGCCTCGTACCAGGGCAGCCGCTCGGCGCCCGGGATACCTCCGCTGGCCCAGCCCATGTCCGCGATGATCCGCAGCCCCGGGTGCCCCTCGCGGCGCGCCCTGGCCACGACGCCGCGCCAGTCGGCCGCGGTCCGCTCGGCGTCGAACCGCCCGGCGGCGAGGTAGCTCTGCGCCGCGCTGTAGATCTCCAGCCGACCGCCGGTGAGCGCCTCGGCGATGCCGGAGTCGTTCGCGGCGAGCCCGGCGGCGAAGGCCCCGGGGTCTTCCCCGACGGTGCAGCAGATGACCTTGTCACCGTCGTGGAGGGCCGAGCGGATGAAGCCCTCCATGATCCCGGTGCGCAGCTCGGCGCCGCTGTACGGCACGCAGACGTGGTCGCCGGCCTGCAGCCCGGCCAGGATTGCGGTCCCCACCACGTCGTCACCTCACTCGCCGTGCTCGAATCATCACACCCTACCGCCGACCCTGATCGGCACCGATGCCCGCGCCGCGGTTCCATCCCCGCGGGCTCGGCCGCCCGGCCGATCGTCGTGGCCGATCATCCATCCGCCGGCCGTTAATCGTTCGCCGCGGCGGTCCGATCGCGATAGAACCGGGGCATGACCGAACAACGGCTGCCCGGCGGGCGCAGCTTCGGGGCCGTGCGCGTCGGCGACGAGGTCCGGCGCCCGGCACAGCCGTGGACGGCAACCGTGCACGGCGTGCTGCGCCACCTGGAGGCCGTCGGCTTCGACGGCGCTCCGCGCGCCCGCGGCCGCGACGACCAGGGCCGCGAACGCCTGACGTTCCTGGCCGGCCAGACCCTGGGCGAGGACCGGCCGTGGCCGGAGTGGTTGCGCTCCGACCACGCCCTCCGGCAGGTCGGGGCGTGGCTGCGCCGGCTGCACGACGCGACCGCGGCCTTCCGGCCCGGCGGCGACGCCGTCTGGTTCACCGGCCGGCCCTGGCAGCCGGGGCTGCTCATCGCCCATCTGGACGCGTCGCCGTGGAACGCGGTATGGGACGGCGACGGCCTGGTCGGGTTCGTCGACTGGGACACCGCCAGCCCGGCCCGGCCCGAGGACGACCTGGCGTTCTCGGCGCTGACCTGGGTGCCGCTGCTGACGACCGAGCTCGCGGAGACGATCGGCTTCACCGACCCGGCCGACCGGGGCCGGCGGCTCCATCTACTCCTGGACGCGTACGGCTACACCGGCGACCGGGCCGCGATCCGCGACGCGATAACCGGGCGGGTCGAGCGCAACGTCGGGATGATCCGGCGGCTCGCCGAAGGCGGGGAGCCGGTCTTCCGGCGCATGCTGCCCTGGGCCGCCGACCTGGAGAGGTCCGGCACCGAGGTCGCCGCCCTGCCGGAGGCGTTCTGGGACGGACGCGCAGCCGGCCCGGCGTAGTCGGTCGCGCCGGGCCGGGCCGCGCGTGCTCACCGCGGGCGGGTCAGCCCTTCACCGCGCCGCTCGTCATGCCCGCCACGATCTGCCGGTTGAAGAACACGTACATGATCAACGGCGGAATCGTGATCAGCAGGATGTTCATGAACAGCAGGTTGTACTGGCTCGTGTACTGGCTCGAGAAGTTGTACAGCGTCAGCTGCACGGTCGCGTTCTGGTCGCCCGGCAGGAAGTACAAGGGGTTCGTGAAGTCGTTGAACACCGCGACCGACTGCACCACGACCGTCGTCACCGCCACCGGGCGCAGCAGGGGCAGTACGACCCGGAAGAACAGGCGCAGCGGGCCCGCCCCGTCGATGATCGCGGCCTCGTCCAGCTCGCGCGGGATGGTCGAGATGAACGCGCGGAAGAGCAGGATGCTGAAGGACAGGCCGAAGGCGATCTCCACCAGGATCAGCCCGGCCATGGTCTTGAACAGGCCCAGGCCCTGCAGCACCCAGATCGTCGGGACCACCGCCGGGGGGATGATCAGGCCCGACAGCACCAGCACGTCGATGAGGCGGTTCCAGCGGCTGCGGCGGCGCTGCAGGACGAAGGCGACCATCGCCGCCAGCACGACCATGCACGACACGCTCACGACCGTCAGGACGGTGCTGTTGATGAACGCGATCACCAGCATGTAGTCGCGCGCCTCGACGACGTCGACCAGGTTGCGCCACGGCTGCGCGTGCTTGGGCCAGCTGAACGCCGGCAGCGCGGCGTCCCGGCGGTCCTTGAACGCGTTGAGCACGATGAACAGGAACGGGACCACGAAGACCACGCCGGAGGCGAGGATCGCGGTGCCGCCGAGCAGGTGCTTCCTCACGCCGGCACCTCCGCAAGCTCCGGCACCGGCGCGAGACCCACGCCGAGCCCCCGGTGAACGGCCCCTCCGCTCCGCTCCGGACCCTTCACTGCTCCACCTCCCGCCGGTTGAGGAACCAGTACAGCGGCACCACCAGCGCGGTCACGACCAGGAACAGCACGACGTTGCCGGCGGTCGACAGGCCGTAGAAGCCCGCCTGGTACTGCTTGTAGATGACCGACGCGATGACGTCCGACGTGAAGCCGGGGCCGCCGCGGGTCATCGCCCAGATGAGGTCGAACGAGCGCAGGCCGCCGATCAGCGACAGGATGACCACGGTGACCGTGGCCGGCCGGGCCAGCGGCAGCACGAGGTGCCGGAAGTTCTGCCAGGCGCCCGCGCCGTCGACGCGGGCGGCCTCGAAGTACTCCTGCGGGATCGACACGATGCCCGCGATGTAGATGAGCGTGGCCAGGCCTATCCCTTTCCACACGTCGACGAGCGCCACGGACAGCAGCGCGTAGTGGGGGTCGGTGAGCCACCCGGGGCCGTCGATGCCGACGACCCCCAGCGCGTTGTTGATGAGCCCGTGCTGCGGGTCCATGAGCACGGTGAACGTGAGGCCGACGCCGATGGTGCTGACGAGGACCGGGAAGAACACGACCGAGCGCAGGTAGCCGCGGGCGGACAGCTGCGAGGTGAGCAGCACCGCCAGGAGCAGGCCCAGCACCACCTTCAGGCCGGAGGTGACGACCGCGTAGATGATGGTGTTGGTGAAGCCCTTCACCAGCGCGGGCTCGTCGAAGAACTGCCGGAAGTTGTCCAGGCCGATGAACTGCGCGTCGAACAGGCTCCAGCGGGTGAGGCTGAAGTAGAACGAGGCGAAGGTCGGGGCCAGGAACAGGGTTCCGTAGACGAGCGCGGCCGGCAGGTAGAACCAGTACGAGTAGGCCCGTCTCACCATCCGGGCAGTCCCAGTTGCTGGGCCTGCTTCTTCACGTCCTGGTCGTAGAGCGCGGCACCGTCGGCGGCCTTGCGGATGCCGGAGCCGACCTCGACGGTGATCTGCTCGAGCGACGGGCCCTTGACCGGGGAGAGGAACTCGAGCGCGGGGCTGTTGGCGCCGCTGTCGAAGTACGGCTGCATGTCCTTGATCGGGGCAGCCACGTCGGACGGCAGGGTGCACCCCTTCACCAGGAAGGGCCCGAACGGGGTCGTCGCCTTGGCCATCGCGTCACAACCGTCCTTGCTCGCGACGAAGGCGAGGAACTTCCGGGCCGCGTCGAGCTTCTTGGCGGTCGTCGTCTTCGGGATGTACACCCCGGCCGGCTCCCACACCGTGAGACCGTTCTTGGCCGCGTCGTCGCCGGGCAGGGCGAAGAAGCCGATGTCGTTCATCTTCTCGGGCGACTGCGACGCGATGGTGCCGACGGAGAAGGTGAGCATCGGGTACTGCGCGCCCGTGCCGTCGGTGAGGTGCTTGATGCCGGCCTCGAGCTTGGTGGAGGCGAAGTCGCTGGTGAGGTACCCCTGGTCGTGCACGTCCTGCAGGCGCTGGAAGCTCCTCAGCGCGGCCGGGGTGGTCGCGTACTTGGCCTTGCCCGCGGTGTACTGCCCGGCGAAGTCCGGCTGGGTCGCGGCCACGTTGTGGAAGTCGGCGAGCACGATGAGCTGCGAGGTCCATGTGTCCTGGTAGGTCTGCACGACCGGCGCGATCCCGGCCGCCTTGATCTTCGCGTTGTTGGCCATGAAGTCGGCCCAGGTCTTCGGCACCTGCAGGCCCAGCTTGGCGAACACGGCCTTGTTGTAGAGGACGCCGCCGCCGGTCGCGCCGCCGAACGGCACGCCGTAGAGCTTGTTCCCGGCCGACACGGTCGACTTGAACGTCGCGTCGAGGTCGCCGGCGTACGACTGGTCGTCGACGGGCACGAGGTTCTGCTCGGGCTTGAGCGCGGCGAACAACGAGCCGGAGTTGTACATGAACACGTCGGTCATGTCGCCGGTGGACAGCCGCGTCTTGACGATGTTGTCGCCCTCGGTGCCCTGCGGGCGCGTCTCCACCTTGACGGTGACGCCGGTCTTCTTGGCGTTGAAGGCGTCGGCCAGGCCCTGCGCGGTCTTGAGGCTCGCGTCGGAGTTGTCGGACAGGAAGGACAGGGTCGTGCCGTCGCCGCTGTCGCTGGAGCCGAGGTCACCGGCGCTGCAGCCGCTGAGCACCAGGGCGCCCACGGTCGCGGTCAGCGCGACGACCAGGCGGTGTCGTCGTTGCATCATGGTTACTCCTTCTCGGGGGTGTTGAAGGGGTGTGCGTCCCGGACCGGCGGCGGGTCGTCGGTCGGGGCGCGGAAATCGCAGGTGTACTCGTGGATGCCCGGCCCGGCCTCGACCGGCGCCCAGCCCGGGGCGGGCAGCTCGACCCGGGCGGTGACCCCGGGCGGAACGGATACGTGCACGTTCAGCCGTCCGTTCGCGCGCTGCCAGCCGACCCGGATCCGGCCGTACGGGCTGTCGTGCACCGCCTCGGCGTGCTCGAGGCCGCCGCCGGGGCGGGGCCGGACGAGGATCCGGCGGTACGCGGGCGCGGCCGGGGCGAGCCCGGCGACGGTGCGGTGCAGCCAGTCGGCGACCGCGCCGAACGCGTAGTGGTTGAACGAGGTCATCTCGCCCGGGTTGACGGTGCCGTCGGGCAGCAGGCTGTCCCAGCGCTCCCACATGGTGGTGGCGCCCATCGTCACCGGGTAGAGCCAGGACGGGCACTCGCGCTGCAGCAGCAGGTGGTAGGCGGCGTCGGCGGCCCCGACGCCGGTCAGCGCGTCGCAGATGAGCGGCGTCCCGGCGAACCCGGTGCCGACGCGGTAGTCCTCGGCCCGCACCAGCTCGACGAGCCGCCGCCCGGCCCGCTCCCGCTGCTCCTCCTTCGCGAGCAGCCCGGTGGTCAGGGCCATGGCGTACGCGGTCTGGGCATCGCTGGCCAGGCGGCCGCTCGGCGTCACGAACTCGTCGTTGAACGCCTCGGCCACGGCGTTGGCGTGCGCGAGGTACCGCTCCCGGTCGCCGTCCTCGCCCAGCACGGCGGCGATGTGGGCCAGCCGGCGCGCGCTGTCGGCGTGGGCGGCCGTGGCCACCAGGTGTGGGTCGGTGCGCGCGGCGGCCGGCTGCTCGGGCGGGGCGGCCGGGTCGAGCCAGTCGCCGAACTGGAACCCGGAGTCCCACCGGCGGTGCTCGCCGGACAGCGCCGCGACCTGGTCGACCCAGGCGCGCATGCTCGGGTACTGCTGCCGCAGTATCCCGGCGTCGCCGAAGCGCTCGTGCAGCACCGACGGGGTGACGACCGCGGCGTCGCCCCAGACCGCGGCCGGCAGCGACGGGCCGAGCAGCTCCACCCACGGCACGTAGAACGGCACGGTGCCCAGCTCCGCCTGCTCGGCCGCGAGGTCGGCCAGCCACGAGGTGAGCAGGCCGGCGCAGTCGTAGAGGAACGCGGCGGTCGGCGCGAACACGGCGAGGTCGCCGGTCCAGCCGAGCCGCTCGTCGCGCTGCGGGCAGTCGGTGGGCACGTCGAGGAAGTTGCCGCGCATGCTCCACACCACGTTGTCGTGCAGGCGGTTGAGCAGCGGGTCGGAGGAGTCGAACCAGCCGGTGCGGGTCATGTCGGTGTGGCAGACCACGGCCTCGGCGTCCACTTCGGACACTCCCCCAGCGACTTCGGCGTACCGGAAGCCGTGCACGGTGAAGCGGGGCTCCCACGTCTCCGGCCCGCCCCCGCGCAGGATGTACTCGTCCCGCGCCTCGGCCTCGCGCAGCGGGCGGGTGTACAGCTCGCCGTCCTGCAGGACCTCGGCGTGGCGCAGCACGACGGTCGCGCCGCGCTCGCCCTCGACCCGGATGCGCAGGCGGCCCGTGAGGTTCTGGCCGAAGTCGAGGATCGTCCGGCCGTCGCCGGTCCGCCGGGCCGACACAGGGCGCAGGACCTCCGTGCGGCGCACCGGCGGTCCGTCCGGCGCGACCAGCCGGGAGGCGTCCAGCGGCCGCTCGGTCACCGGCCCCCACTCGTGTGCGCCGATCTCCTCCCGGCGGGCGTCGTACCGTTCCCCGTCGTACAGCCCCGTCGCGGTGATCGGGCTCGGCGCGGCCCGCCACTCCCCGTCGGTGGCGATGACGTGGGTGGAGCCGTCGGCGCAGGCCACCTCGAGCTGCAGCGCGACCGCGGGACGGTCGCCGTAGACGCCGCGGCGGCCGCCGCGGAAGCCCAGGCGGCCGGCGTACCAGCCCTCGGCGAGCCAGGCGCCGATCGTGTTGCGCCCGGCGCGCAGCTGCCCGGTGACGTCGTGGGTCTGGTACCGCAGGCGGTGGTGGTAGCTGGTCCAGCCCGGGGCGAGGACGTGGTCGCCGACGGTGGCGCCGTTGAGCTCCGGCTCGTACACGCCGTGCGCGGTCGCGTAGAGCCGCGCCCGGACCGGCTCGGCGGGCAGCTCGAACTCGCGGCGGAGCAGGATCGCCGGGCCGTCCGTGTCGCCGGGCGCGGCCTCGCCGCCGATGAGCGCGGCCCGCCAGTCGCGCGGGTCGAGAAGGCCCGCCTCGACCCGGAGCGGGTCGCTCGTCGCGGAGTCCTCGGGGCCGGTCCAGACGCGGACGGTCACCGCGCGGGACTCGCGGGAGGCCAGGGGCGGCGCCGGCCAGGCCACGAGCACCTGGTCCGGGGACTCGACGCGGCCGGTGGAGTACTCGCCCACCGTGAGCTCGTAGGCGACCTGGGTGGCGCCGGGGACGTCGGTCTCCAGCCGCCAGGACAGGCGGGGGCGGGCCGAGCCCAGTCCGAGGGGTTCCCGGACGTGCTCGGCCCGGAGTTCGACTACGCGCATGGGGCGGCCTCACTTCTGAAACGATTCAACGCTCCGGCCAAGAGCCGGGAGGGTGTGCAGCGTCGGGGGTATTTCGTAGAGCGTTCTCCACATGTTGAGCCCGAGCCAGTGGGCTGTCAAGCGCGTGCATGTGCCGGATTTCGTAGACCAATGTCCACTCGCCGGGCGCTCCGTGGGCCTGGCTAGACTTCTCGCAGGTGTAGTTCGTTCTACACACCCGGCCCGAAGGAGAACAGCGGATGGCAGCGGACCCCTCGGCGGAACCGGCGGCCAGGCGGGCGACCATCGCCGACGTCGCCGGCCGGGCCAACGTGTCCACGGCGGCGGTGTCGAAGGTGCTGCGCAACGCCTACGGGGTCAGCCCGGCGATGCAGGAGCGGGTCCGGGCGGCGATCGCGGAGCTCGGCTACCGCCCGCACGCCGCCGCGCGGGGCATGCGCGGCCAGACGTACACCATCGGCGTGCTGATCCCAGACCTGCGCAACCCGTTCTTCCCCGAGCTCATCGAGGGCATCGGCGAGCACTTCGCCGGCACTGACTACCAGGCGCTGCTCGGCCCGGGCGGGAGCACGCCCGAGTCGCAGGCCCGCATCACCGACGCCATGATCGACCGGCGGATGGACGGCCTCATCATGATCGCGCCGGTACTCCCGCGGAGCCAGCTGGAGGCCACCGCGCGCACGATCCCGACCGTCGTCATCGGCCGCCACGGCCGCTCGGCGGAGTTCGACGCGGTGGTCGACGACGACATCACCGGGGCCGGCCTCATCGTGGACCACCTGTGCGGCCTGGGCCACCGGCGCATCGCGCACATCGAGCACCGCGACGCGACCCGGGGCATCCCGACCACCATGCCGCAGACCGTGCGGGCGGAGGGGTACCGCCAGGCGATGGACCGCAACGGCCTCGGCGACGAGGTGGACGTCGTGCCGTCGACGTACAGCGAGGAGGGCGGCTACGCCGCGGCCCGCGAGCTGCTGGCCCGCCCGTCGCGCCCCACGGCGATCTTCGCGGGCGCGGACGTCGCGGCGATCGGCGTGCTCAACGCGGTGTACGAGGCCGGGCTGCGCATCCCCGAGGACATCTCGGTCGCGGGCTACGACAACACGACGGTCGCGGCGATGGGCCCGATCTCGCTGACGAGCGTCGACCAGGACGGCCGCCTGATGGGCGCGAACGCGGCGCGGCTGCTGCTGGAGCGGGTCGAGGGCAAGCGCCGCCGGTCGGTGCTCATGTCGCTGTCCCCGACGCTGATCCCGCGCCGCAGCACCGCTCCCCCGCCGGCCTGAGACCGCCCCGGGACGTCAGCCGGTCACCGGGGCCGTCGGGTCGGTCACCGGCGGCAGGCTCGACCACGGGAAGTTGATCCAGCGATCGGTCCGCCGCCACACGTAGTCGCAGGTGACGGTCGAACCGGGCTTCTCGTACAGCACCGCGCAGCGCACCTCGGCCACCCGCCCGGCGCAGAAGTCGCGTACGACCTCCAGCGTGGCGCCCGTGTCGGCGACGTCGTCGGCGATCAGGATCCGGGCCGCGGCCAGGTCGGCGAGGTCGGGCCGGGGGTCCAGGATGACCGGGGCGTCGAGGCGTTCGTCGACGCCGGTGTAGTACAGGACGTTGAGCATGTGGATGCTCTTGACGTCGAGGGCGTAGCTCAGCGCGCCGGCCACGAGCAGGCCGCCGCGGGCCACGCTCAGTACGAGGTCGGGGCGGAAGGCGTCGTCGGCGATGGCCTGGGCCAGTTCGCGGGCCGCCCGGCCGAAGGTCGGCCAGTCGAGCACCTCGCGTTCGTGCTGCTGCATGGGGCAGCATAGCCCGGCCGCGTGAACTCAGGGCTTCGCGCGACGGGTGGGTGCGTCGGGGCGGGGCGGCGTCGAGGTGCGCTGGGCGATCCCCTCGGTGTGCGGGGCCGGCAGGAGCGCCGTCTCCAGGTGGCCGAACTCCGCGGCCTGGGCCGTCGGCTCGCTCGCGCCCGGGCGCAGGGCGACCGACGCGGTGGCCAGGGTGATCAGCAGCGCGCCCCACGCGAGGGCCGGAGCCCGGCGGCTGGTACGCCGCCGGGACGACCGCTGCGGTGGGTTGGACGGAACGGACCGCGTCACCACGTCGTGGCGCGGGCGGTACACGGGCGGTACGGGGCGCGGCGCAACCGTGGAGCGACGCGGTGGGGCCGGCGGGATGTGGGCGATGGGGATCACCCGCACGTAGGGGCGAACGAGTTCGGGAGGCATGCATCGACGGTAAGCCCCGTCGGAGCGGGCCGGACCCGGCGCCGACGGGTGAGCAGACGAATCACCCGGCCACTCACCCCAGGGTGCGAAATTCATAGATGCGTGTCGCTGCATCTGTCGTCTGGGCCGGGGTGGCGACGGTCAGGCGGACGTACCGGCCGGACACGGCGACCGGGTGGGCCGTGTTCGCCGCCGTGTTGTTCGTGACGGTGACGGCCCTGGTCCACGTGGTGCCGTCGGCCGACACGTCGATGGTGAAGGCCTTCGTGTTCCAGTCCGCCGACTCGCCGCCGGCCTGGGCGTGGGCGACCTCGAAGCGGCCGATCGACCGCGTCGCGCCCAGGTCCACCTGCAGCGTCGCGTTCGCCGCCAGGGAGCAGAACTTGTCGGCGTTGCCGCCCGTCACGCTGCCGTTCACCGCCTTGTCCGGGCCCTCCGTGGCCGCGCACGCGGCGGAGCCTGTCGCGGGGCGGTTCAGCGCGAAGTTGGTGAGCGACGGCCCGTACGCCTCCAGCTCGTAGATGCGCGTCGCCGTGTCCGACGTCTGGGTCGGGGTGGTCACGTTGAGCCGGAGGTAGCGCGCGGTTGTGGCCGGGGCGCAGCCGGCCGGACATGATGTCGTGGCGATCTGGTGTGTCGTCACGGGGTCCGCGTTGTTCGTGACCGTCACCGGGGTCGCCCACGTGCTGCCGTCGGTCGACGTCTGGATGGTGAAGGCCCGGGTGTTGTACGCGGCCGGCTCCCCGCCGGCGCCCGCGTGCTTGACCACGAGCCGGTTCAGCGTCTGCGCGGAGCCGAGGTCGACCTGCACCCAGGCCCCGGCCGCCCCGGAGCAGAACTTGTCCGGGTTGCCGCCGGTCACGCTGCCGTTCACGGCCTTGTCCGGGCCCTCCGTCGCCGCGCACGGCGCCGAGCCGGTCGCGGCCTTGCCCTGGGCCAGGTTCGGCTGGGCGGCCGGCGGGGTCGTGTGGTTCGCCGAGGGAGGCGTGTCACCCGCGCCGGTGCCCCAGGCGCCCGGGGTACCGGTGACGCCGTAGTTGAGGGATGCGCCGTGGGCGAGGTCGGCCTGCGAGAGCCAGGTGCGGGTGAAGGGGGTGCCGCCGAGCGTGGCGGTGCCGATGTAGCGGCTCGCGTCGCTCACGCCGGGGGCCGCGATGGTGATCGTGCCGCCCTGCTGGGACCCGAACGCGCCCACGGTCACCTTCGCCGACGGGAACTGCGGGGTGCTGACGCCGTAGAAATTTGCGCCGTTCATCAGCGGGTACAGGCCGAGGGAGGCGAAGACGTACCAGGCGGACATGGTGCCGAGGTCGTCGTTGCCGGTGACGCCGTTGGGGCCGTTGGCGAAGAGGGTGTACGCGGCCCGCAGCACCGTCGCCGTCTTGTAGGGCTGGCCGGTCCACAGGTAGGTGTAGGGCGCCAGCAGGTCCGGCTCGTTGTTCGGGTTGTACGTGGTGAAGCTGTAGTAGTCGTAGGCGCCGTTGACCCACTTGGTGTGCGCGGTGCCGGACGGGTCGCTCAGCAGGTCGCTGTACGCGAAGAACTGGTCCAGCCGCGTGTTCGCGGCCGCCTTGCCGCCGAGCAGCCCGACGAGGCCGTCGGGGTCCTGCGGCACGAGCCACTGGTACTGGTACGCGCCGGCCTCGTGGAACGTGTGCGCGCCGTCGGTCGGCGAGTACGTGGGCGCGAAGACCCCGTTGGCGTTGCGCGGCCGGAAGAACCCGATCGACGGGTCGAACAGGTTCCGGTAGTTCTGGCCCCGCGCGGCGAGCGCGTCCGCGTCGGCGGTGTGGCCGAGGGCCCGGGCCATGATGGACAGCGCCGAGTCGGCCGCGGCGTACTCCAGGGTGGCCGAGCTCGGGTACTGGCAGTCGTGGTCGAACTGGTTGGTCGGGGTGCACGTGACGCCGGTCGGCACGTAGCCCAGCGCGGTGAAGTACGGGTTGCCGTTGCGGCCGTTGAGCCCGGTCGCGGCGGGCGGGGTGCCGAGCGCGTTCTTGCGCAGCGCGGTGTAGAACTGCCCCTCGTAGCCGGACAGCAGCCCGCGCGACCACAGGTCGACGAGGAACGGGGTCACCGGGTCGCCGGTCATCGTGTTCGTCTCGGTGTTGTCCAGCGCCCACCGCGGCAGCCAGCCGAGCTCGCGGTCCACGGCGAGCAGCGACAGCGCCGAGTCGCGCGCCACCTGCGGCTCCAGCAGGGCCACGAGCTGGTTCTGGGCGCGGTAGGTGTCCCAGAGCGAGAACGTCTGGTAGGGCGTGTAGCCCGACGCGGTGTGCACGGCGTTGTCGAAGCCGCGGTAGCTGCCGTCGACGTCGCCGGCCAGGTTCGGGTGCAGCAGGGAGTGGTACAGCGACGTGTAGAACGCGACCTGCCGGTCCGTGGTGCCGCCGTCGACCTCGGCCTTGTGCAGCTCGGCGTTCCAGGTGTCGTGGGCGGCCTGGCGTACCGTGTCGAAGCTGAAGCCGGCCGCCGACGTCTCCGCGCTCAGGTTGGCCCGCGCCCCGGCCAGGCCGGTGTAGGACAGCCCGACCTTCACTGTGACGCCGCGGTCGGCGGTGGTGTCGAAGCGCACCCAGCCGCCCTTGGCCCCGCTGCCCGACGAGGACCGGGAGCCGCCGGTGAACGTCGAGCCGGACCAGGTACCGAACGACGCGAACGGCCGGGCGAACTGGGCGGTGAAGTAGACCGTGTGCGCCGGCGAAGAACCGCAGAAGCCGCTCACGGTCACCGAGCCCTCGACGGTGTCACTGCCCACAATGGACACGCTCGAGGTGCTCGCGCCCGTCGCCTGGCCGCGCGCCTGGGCCGTGTTGAACAGCACGTTGGACTCGGTGCCGGCCGGGAAGGTGTACCGCTGCCAGCCGCTGCGCAGCGTCGCGGTCAGCTCGGCGGTGACGCCGCTGGGCAGGCCGAGCCGGTAGTAGCCCGGGGTGGCCTGCTCCTGGCCGTGGTTGAGCGCCTGCCCGTAGGTGTTCGGGTCGCTGCTGTTCACGGCGCCGACGGTCGGCATGAGCGGCACCTCACCGGCGACGGGGCAGCCAACGCCGGACAGGTGCGTCTGGGAGAAGCCCCAGACCTTCGTGTGGTCGTAGTTGTACCCGGTCCCCCAGCCGGTGTCGGGGCTGGCCTGCACCATCCCGAACGGCAGCGCCGCACCGGGAAACGTGTTGCCCTCCTTCTGCGTCCCGATCAGCGGGTTCACGAGACCGGTGAGGTCGGCGGGTACGGCGGCCCGGGCGGGCGCGCCGAGGGCGGTCACGGTGACGGCGGCGGCGCATGCCGCGGCCAGGACGTTGCAGAGCAGCCTTCTCACGTCGCTCCGATCGATCAACCAGGTGAGTGGCCGCCGACCGCCGAAATCGACGCTCGTGAAGGTTCTCCCATCCCAGGGAGATCTGTCAATACTTGACAATTGGCGGGCGGACGACGCCCTCCACGAGCCGGACGAGCTCCGCCGGCGTGTCGATGCGGGCGTCGACCCTGACTCCCGGTCGTGGGACAGACAGCGGCCCCCCCGACTGCGCATAATGTGAACCGCTCACACATACGGGGGACGAACGCCATGAAGACGACGATCCGGGCCGCCATCTCGGTCGCACTGCTCGCCGGGTTCTACCTGCTCGCCGTCGGGCTCATCGCCGGGCTCGGCTGGCTCACGGTCTGGCTGTGGAGCGAGCACCCGGGCGCGGCCGCCGGCAAGCTCGCCTTCCTCACCATCGCGATCGCGGTGGGCATCGTCGTCGCGTTCTGGAAGATCCTGACGGCCAAGCCCGGCGAGCCCGAGGGGCTGCCGCTCGCCCCGCACGAGGCGCGCGGGCTCTGGGACACCGCGCACGAGCTCGCGCACCAGGTCGGCACCCGGGCCCCCGACGAGATCCGGCTCATCCCGGACGTCAACGCCGCGGTCGCCGAGCAGACGCGCCTGCTCGGCCTGGCCGGGGGCCGGCGGATCATGTACGTCGGCCTGCCGCTGCTGCAGGCGTTCACCGTCGCCCAGCTGCGCTCGGTGCTCGCCCACGAGCTGGGCCACTACTCCGGCAGCCACACCAAGCTCGGCGCCCTGGCCCACCGGGGCCGGATGGCGATCGTGCAGACCATCGTGCAGGTCGGGCCGTCCAGCATCGCCGGGTTCGTGTTCCGCACCTACGCGCGGCTCTACATCCTCGTCGAGCAGGCGGTGAGCCGGCGCATGGAGTACGAGGCCGACGAGTTCTCGGTGCGGGTCGCGGGCCGGGCGGCCGCGGTGAGCTCGATGCGCGACCTCGCGGTCGTGGACACGGCGTGGAACTTCTTCGTCGGGCGGTACGTCACCATCGGCTGGGACGCCAAGCTCGCCCCGCGCGACGTCTTCGGCGGCTTCGCCCTGCTGCTGCGCGGGCGCTCCGGCGAGCTCGCCGAGCTGCGCGACAACGCCCCGGAGGAGAAGAAGTCGCGCTGGGACTCGCACCCGCCGATCGCCGACCGCATCCGGGCCATGCAGGCCATGCCCGACCCGGGCGTCCCGGCCGACGAGCGCCCCGCCGCGGTGCTGCTCGGCGACCCGGCGATGCTCGCCCAGCGGCTCCAGCGGGCCGCGATGAACATCGAGGACAAGACGCTGCTGCCGTGGGACGAGCTCACCGACGCCGGCATCGCGGCCGGGGCCCAGCGCGACGTCGACGCGCTCTTCCGGGCCGCGGCCCGGCTGGCCGGCACCCCGCAGGGCGACCTCGGGCTGGTGTTGCACATCCTCGAGCAGGGCGGGGCGGCGGACCTCGGCCGCGCCGTCGCGCCGCACAGCGACCCGCCGGAGCAGCGGGAGCTCCTGGTCGACCGGGTCGACTCCGCGATCGGGCTGGCCGCCCGCAGCGGCGGGGCCGGGCGCTGGAAGCACTCGTGGACCGGCGGCGCCACGTTCGCCCGGCCCGACGGCACCGCGCTGCCGACGATGGAGATCGCCCGGCTCGCGGTCGCCCCGGAGACGGTGGCCGAGGCGCGGCGGCGGCTCGCGGAGTTCGGCGTCGACGTGGCCGCCGTCCGGCAGCAGTCGGCCGTCGCGACCGCCGACGGGGCCGAGGTCATCGGCGGCATCGCGAACATGAACGCGCCCGGCAAGCAGCACTTCGACGTGCTCCTGCTCAACACCGGGCTGCTGCTGGTGCCGGGGCCGAAGTCCACCGACCACGGCAAGCAGCGCCTGGTCCAGATCCTGCGCTCGGCGCCCGTCGCGCAGCTGGCGCGGCAGCACCGGTTCGTGGCCTACGAGGACGTGCGCGCCGCGGCCGTGCTGAAGAACGTGCCGATCAAGGTGAGCCTGACCCTGCACAGCGGCGAGACGATCGAGCTGGCCGAGACGTGGACCGGCGAGTCCCTGGACAAGAACGACCGCGAGCTGCTTGCGGCCGCCCTCAACCCCTACCTCGCCGAGACTCACGCCCAGAGCTGACCGCCGAGGGCGGCCGCGGCCTCGTCCAGGGTGCCCTCGTAGGCGCCCGTGGACAGGTACTTCCAGCCGCCGTCGGCGACGAGGAACGCGATGTCGGCCGTCGTGCACCGCTCGGCGACCGACAGCGCGGCGTGCAGTACCGCACCCGTGGAGAGACCGGCGAAGACCCCTTCGGCCTCGAGCAGCTCGCGGGTGCGGCGCAGGGCGTCGGCCGTGCCGACCGAGAAGCGCCGGGTGAGCACCTCCGGGTCGTACAGCTCAGGCACGTAGCCCTCGTCGATGTTGCGCAGGCCGTAGACCAGCTCGCCGTAGCGCGGCTCGGCCGCGACGACCTGGACGCCGGGCGCCTTCTCGCGCAGGTACCGCCCGACGCCCATCAGCGTGCCCGTGGTGCCCAGCCCCGCCACGAAGTGCGTGATGGTGGGCAGGTCCCGCAGCAGCTCGGGGCCGGTGGACTCGAAGTGGGCGCGGGCGTTGGCGGCGTTGCTGTACTGGTGCAGCAGCACCCAGTCCGGGTGGTCGCCGGCGATCTCGCGGGCCATCGCCACGGCCCGGTTCGACCCGCCCGCCGCCGGGGAGCGGATCACCTCGGCGCCGTACATCCGCAGCAGCGCCGCCCGCTCGGCCGACACGTTCTCCGGCATGACGCACACCAGCCGGTAGCCGCGCACCTTCGCCACCATCGCCAGCGCGATGCCGGTGTTGCCGCTCGTCGGCTCCAGCAGCGTGTCGCCGGGCCGCAGCCGCCCGGCCGCCTCGGCCTCGCGCACCATCCACAGCGCGGCCCGGTCCTTGACGCTGCCGGTCGGGTTGCGGTCCTCGAGCTTCGCCCACAGCCGGACGCCCGGCCGCGGGGAGAGCCGCGGCAGGCCGATCAGCGGCGTTTCCCCGCACGCGTCCAGCAGCGAGTCGTAGCGGGTCATCCGCCGATCCCCGTCGAGGCCAGGTCGATGCCGTGCATCGCCGCCACGGCGGCGAAGGCGCAGGCGCCCCCGGCGACCGCCGGCAGGATGGTGACGTGGTCGCCGTCGCGCACCGGCGCGTCCAGTGCGCCGAGGAAGCGCACGTCCTCGTCGTTGACGTACACGTTGACGAACCGGTGCAGCGCGCCCTCGCCGGTCACGAGCCGGTCGCGCAGGCCCCGGTGCCGGGTCTCCAGGTCGGTGAAGAGCTCGGCGACGGTGGCGCCGCGGCCCTCGACCACCTTCGCGTCGGCCGTGAACGAGCGCAGGATCGTGGGGATGCGAACCTCGACAGCCATGGTCCCTCCAAGTCAGGCCAGAAAGGCGTCGACCGCCGCCGCCGTCTGCCGGTACTGCTCGACCTGCGGCACGTGCCCGCACTCGTCGATGACGGTGGCCGAGCTCGACGCGATGCCGGCCGTGAACTCCTTGGCGTAGGCGGCGTCGACGATGCGGTCGTCGCGGCCCCACACCACCAGCGTCGGCGCGGCGACGCGGTGCAGGCGGCCGCGCAGCCCGTGGTCGGGGAACGGCCACGCGAACCGGCCCGTGCACGCCATCGACCACACCCGCGCCAGCAGCACGGCCCGCATCTGATCCGGGTCGGTGGGCAGGGTCAGGGCGGCCTTGGCGGCGTCGCCGGCCGGGTCGTGGAAGAGCATCCCGGCCGTCTTGTCCGGGGCGACCGTCGTCCAGTTCACCACCGGGTGGTCGTCGTGCCACAGGCCGACCGGCGCGACGAGCACCAGCCGCGACGGCAGCGCCGGGAAGTGCGCGGCGAGGTCGGCCGCGAGCATGCCGCCGAAGGACTGGCCGACGACGACCGGCCGCTCCAGGCCGAGCCGGCGGGTCACCTCCTCGTAGGCGAGGACCACGTCGGTCCAGCCGTCGAGGGCGTGGATGGCGTACGGGTCGCCGGGCGTGGTCCCCGGGAACTCCGGCGCGAACACGGTGTACCGCTCGGCCAGGTGGGTCAGCAGCGGGTCGCGCGGGGCGAGACCGCCCTCGGGGTGGATGTACAGCAGCGGCTCCCCCTCGCCGAACCGCTGCACGCGCAGGCTGATCCGCCCGCCCAGGATGTCGAACGTCGTGGTCATGCCACGGCCTCCTTCGCGCGCGCCTTGCCACCCAATCTTTCAGGCCACCAGTGGTGCTCGAACGCAGTCCCGGTCGAGGAATCGGAATCCGACCAGACCTTGCGCAGCCGCGGCAGGACCTCGGCCGAGAACAGCGCGATATTCTTGAGCACCAGCTCCTTCGGCATCGAGCCGAAGCCGAGCATGGCGTGCAGGTTGCCGATGCGGTACTCGGTGCAGAACTCCACCAGCTGGTCCGCGACGGTCGCCGGGCTGCCGATGACCACGGCCCCGGAGCCGACGATGTCGGCGTAGCTCGCCCCGCGCATCTGCCGGGACATGCCCAGGTCGCCCGGGTCCTTGAGGATCGCCTCGACGCCGCGGATGTCGACCGCGCCGGGGATGCCCAGCAGGTGCGCCGGGATCGCGCCGAGGCCCTTGCGGTACGCGTACTCGACGTGCGGGGCGTACTCGCGCTCGGCCCGCTCGTCGGTCTCGGAGACGGCGATGGTCTGCAGGAAGCCGACGCGGTACGGGTTGCGGGGCAGCCCGGCCTGGTCGACGAGGTCCCAGAAGCGCGGGAAGATGCGCTTGCCGGTGAGCTTCGGGCCGGAGAAGCCGAAGTAGTTGAAGCCGAAGTCGCGCTCCAGCGTCATCTGCATCGTGATCGGGTTGCCGATGCCGGTGACCCACACGGGCGGGCGCGGCTGCTGCAGCGGGCGCGGCCAGATGTTCACCATCGGGTGGCGGCTGTGCCGGCCGTTCCACGCGAACGGCTCCGGGTCGCTCCACGCGCGCAGCACCAGCTCGAGGTTCTCGTTGAACCGGCCGCGGCCCTCGATCGGGGGCACGCCGTTGTTCACGGTCACGTCGTAGCTCAGCCCGACCGGGAAGCCGGCGATGAGCCGGCCGCCGCTGATGAGGTCGAGCATCGCGTACTCCTCGGCCACCCGGACCGGCTCGCGCGTCTTGCCCAGCGTGCGCCCCATCGGGTAGATGCCGACGTCGAGCCCCTCGGCCTCGGTGGCGTAGGCCAGCGCGCCGGCGACGATGTCGGGGTTCGGGGTCAGGTCGTAGGAGCTCTGGCCGTGCTCGGTCACCATGAGCGCGTCGAAGCCGGCCCGGGCCCCGGCCATGAGCTCGTCGAGGAAGCTGCGCATCGAGGTGTACGCCAGCTCCGGGTCCACCAGCGAGTACGGGGTGTCGCAGACCGAGTCGTACCGCTCCTCGAAGTCCGCGGGCAGGTACCGGTACGGCGCCTGCTCGAACAGCGTTACCTTCATGCCTCCACGATTGCCCTCGGCGCTGACCGCCCGCTGACCCCCGGATGACCGTCCACAAGGGATCACGGGGATCAGTTCAGCGTCAGAAGCCGGTCAGCGCGCGCTGTTTGACTTGCCGATACGCGGCATCCCCGGGCAACGAGGAGTGAGTGGTGATGGAGAGCGCGACGGAATCGCCGGCCGTGCTGCAGCTGCGCGAGCTTCCGCGCTCCGAGCGCCGCGAGGCGCTGGAGGAGCTGGTCGTCGCGCAGCTGCGCGCGACATTGCTGATGGAGGACGACGAGGAGCTGTCCGACACCGAGAGCTTCTTCGACATGGGCCTGACCTCGCTGCTCATCGCCGACATCAAGGAGCGGCTGGAGCAGACCCTGGCCTGCTCGATCAGCGCGAATGTCCTGTTCAACAGTCCGAACGTGCGCCGGCTGGTCGACCACCTCGCCACCGACGTGCTGGCGCTGTGACCACCCCGACGTAATTCGAAGGAGACGGACGATGCCGGACGTCGAGCCGATCGCCATCGTGGGAGCCGGCATCCGGTTCCCCGGCGGCAACGAATCCCTGGACGACTTCGCGGCGTTCCTGCGCCGTGGCGGCAACGCGATCCGGCCGGTGCCGGAGGACCGCTGGGACAGTGCCGCGTTCACCTCCGACGACCCCGAGGCCCGCGGGAAGATCCGCGCCGCCGGCTTCGGGTTCATCGACCAGATCGACCAGTTCGACGCGCCGTTCTTCGGCGTCTCGCCGCTGGAGGCGCAGTACACCGACCCGCAGCAGCGGATGCTGCTGGAGGTCGCGTGGGAGGCGCTGGAGCACGCCAACATCGACTACGAGACGCTGCGCCACGGCAGCGGCGGCGTCTACATCGGGGCCAGCTGCATCGACTTCGCGCTGGAGCTCGACTCGCTGTCCTACGAGGAGCTCGACGGCCACCTCGCGGCCGGCATCACGATGTTCCCGATGTCGGGCCGGCTGTCGTACTTCCTGGGCTGGCAGGGCCCCAGCCTGACCACCGACACGGCCTGCGCGTCGTCGCTCACGGCCCTGCACCTGGCGGCCGAGGGCCTGCGCAACGGCGAGTGCGACATCGCCCTGGCCGGCGGCGTCGCGGCCATCCACCACCCGCGCATCCCCGTGATGTTCACGCACGGCAGCATGCTGGCCCCGGACGGGCAGTGCAAGACGTTCGACGACTCGGCCAACGGCTACGTGCGGGCCGAGGGCTGCGGCGTGCTGGTGCTCAAGCGCCTCGGCGACGCCCGCCGCGACGGCGACCGGATCATCGGCGTCGTCCGCGGCACCGCCATCGGCCAGGACGGCGCCAGCGCCGGGCTGACCGTGCCCAACGGCACCGCCCAGGAGGGCGTGATGCGCACCGCGCTGCGGGTGGCCGGGGCCGACCCGGGCGACGTGCAGTACGTGGAGGCGCACGGCACCGGCACCGCGCTCGGCGACCCGATCGAGATGGGCGCCATCGTCGACGTCTTCGGCGCCTCGCACACCCGCGAGCGCCCGCTGGTCGTCTCCTCGGTGAAGACCAACGTCGGGCACATGGAGCCCGTCGCGGGCATCGGCGGCCTGGTCAAGGTGCTGCTGCAGATGCGCGAGCGCAGCTACTTCCCGCACCTGAACATGACCAGGCCGTCCGGGCGCATCCCGTGGGACCGCATCCCGGTGTCGATCCCGACCGACCTGCGGCCGTGGGAGGCCGAGACCCGCCGGGCCGTCATCAACAGCTTCGGCTTCGGCGGCGCGATCGCCGCGGCCGTCGTGGAGGAGCCCGCCGTGTCCGGGCAGGCCCCGCCGCCGCCGGCCCCGGGCGCCGCGGTGTTCACGCTCTCGGCGAAGAGCAAGCGCTCGCTGGGGGCACTGCTGCAGCGGTACCGCGACCGCCTCGCCGCCGACCCGGAGCTGACCGCCGAGGACGTCTGCTACACGGCAAACGTCGGGCGCACCCACCTGCCGCTGCGGGTCTCCGGCGTGGTCGGCGACCGCTCGGAGCTGGACCGGCTGCTGGAGCGCGAGCTCACGCGCGTCGACAAGGCCGGCGGGGCGACCCGGCGCAAGGTCGCGTTCCTCTTCGCCGGGCAGGGCGCGCAGTACCCGGGCATGGGCGCGGCGCTCTACGAGCAGTTCCCGGTGTTCCGCGAGCAGGTCGACGCCTGCGACGAGCGCTTCGCCGGCCCGCTCGGCTGTTCCGTGCGCGAGCTCATGTTCGGGGACGACGCCGACCGGCTGCGCCAGACCCGGTACACCCAGGCGGCGCTCTTCACGCTGGAGTACGCCCTGGCGAAGCTGTGGCTGTCGTGGGGCGTGCGGCCCCACGCGCTCATCGGCCACTCCATCGGCGAGGTGGCCGCGGCCGCCGTCGCCGGGCTGTTCACCCTCGACGACGCCGTCCGGCTCGTCGCCGCCCGCGGCCGGCTCATGCAGTCGGTGACCGCGTCCGGCGGCATGGCGGCCGTCGACGCCCCGGCCGAGGAGCTCGCCGCGGCCGTCGCCGAGCACCCGCAGCTGGCCGTCGCCGCGCTGAACTCGCCGCAGCAGACCGTCGTCTCCGGCGAGACCGGCGCGCTCGACCGGCTCTGCGCCACGCTGGAGGCGCAGGGGCGCAAGGTGACCCGGCTCGCCGTGTCGCACGCGTTCCACTCCCCGCAGATGCGGGAGGTGTACGACGGCTTCCGCCGCGAACTGGCGGGCATCGAGTTCCACGAGCCGACCCTGACCCTCGTCTCCAACCTGACCGGCAAGGTCGCGCGGTTCGCCGAGCTGGCCGACGTGGAGTACTGGGTCCGCCACATCGGCGAGCCGGTCGACTTCCGCGCCGGGATGGCCACCATCGAGAAGCGCGGCACCCACGCCTTCGTCGAGATCGGCCCGGGCCGCTCGCTGACCGCCCCGGCCCGCCAGTGCGTCACCGGCGAGAAGCACCTGTGGCTGTCCAGCCTCGACCGCAACGACCCCGAGGGCGTCGTCGTCCGCGAGGCCCTGGCCCAGTACTACCGGGCCGGCGGCGCCGTGCACTGGCCCGGCTTCCACGCCGGGCGGGAGCGGCGCAAGGTCGGGCTGCCCACGTACGCGTTCGACCGCAAGCGGTACTGGCTGCCGATCAAGGGCCCGCGCCACGGCGTCGGCGGCGCGCGCACCGCGGGCGGGCGGCTCCACCACCCGCTGCTCGGCGCCGAGATCCCCGCCGGGGAGGGCGTGCGCGAGTTCAAGGCGCGCTGGAGCGCCACCGCGCCGGCCTACGTCGCCGACCACGTCGTCATGGGCCGGGTCGTGATGCCCGGCACCGGCTACCTGGAGGCGCTGCTGGCCCTGCAGGACGCGGTCTTCGGCGAGGCCGGCCGGCCCGTCACCGACGTGCGGATCCTCGAGCCGCTGTTCCTGCCCGACGACGGCGACGTCGAGGTGCGGGTGCGGCTGCGCGACGGGGTCCGCGCCGAGATCGTGAGCGTGGCCGACGGCGGCGTGGAGCGCGCCCACCTGCGGGCCGTCATCGGCGAGCCCGGCCCCGCGGCGCTGACCGAGGCCGGGGAGGCGCTGCTGAGCCGAGCCGCCCAGGCGGAGCCGGCCGACGAGGTGGTCGACGCCGAGACGGTGTACCGGCTCTACGCGGCGGCCGGGCTGGAGTACGGCCCGCAGTTCCGGCGGATGGGCGACGTGTCCCGGCACGGCGCCGACTTCGCCACCGGCGAGCTGCGCGGCGCCGACGCCGACGCGGCCGAGCTGGTGCCGCCGTTCATCGTGGACGCGGCGACCCACGCCTTCGCCGCCGTCGGCAACGACGGCAACAGCTACCTGCCCGTGCGGTACACCTCCTTCCGGATGTTCAAGAAGCCCAAGGCGGCGACGCTGCGCGTCCTGCTGCGCCTCGACCCCGACCCGGTGCCGGAGGTCGACATCGCGATCGACCTCGTCGCGCTGGAGGGCGACCGGCCGGTGTTCGAGCTGCGCGGCCTGGGCATGAAGCGGGTCGCCGACAACGGCGCCCGGCGCGAGCTCGCCCACGACCTGCGCTGGCTGCGGCGCTCGCTCGTGGTTCGCGGCGAGGAGCCGCACTCGATCCTGGCCGTGCGGGCGCCGCAGCACGCGCGGGGGGCCCTGAACGGATCCCGGTTCGTCGACGAACCCGGGGCCGCGGACCTGCACGACGTCTCGGACGTGTGCTGGTTCTGGGAGCCGGGCGGCACGCTCGCGGAGGAGTCGGAGCGCAACTACCGGCGCCTGCTCGACCTGCTGCGGACGCTGGGCGAGGCCGGCTTCGGCCGCGACCAGCGGCTGTGGCTCGTGACCGAGCGGGCCCAGCACCTGGCCGGCGACGCGGCCGCCCTCGACCGCCCGCCGGCCGCGGCGAGCCTGTGGGGCTTCGGGCACACGCTGCTCAACGAGCACCCGGCGTACCGCACCACCATGGTCGACCTGCCCGGCGACGAGGGCGGCTACGGCTCCCTGCTGGAGGAGGTCGGGGCCTCGCCCGCCGGGGAGTTCCAGATCGCGTACCGCGACGGCCGCCGCCACGTGCGCCGGCTCGTCCCGCTGGAGCTGGCCGCGCCCGGGCCCGACGACAGCTTCGCGCTCGCGATCCGCGAGTACGGCCAGTTCGCCGGCGTGCGCAAGGTGCACGCCGAGCGGGTCGCGCCGCGGGGCGACGAGGTCGAGATCCTGGTGCGCGCGGCCGGCCTGAACTTCAAGGACGTGCTCAACGCGCTGGGGCTGCTCAAGGAGTTCGGCGAGCAGCCGCTGGGCTTCGAGGCCGCGGGCACCATCGTGGCCGCCGGCCCCGAGGCGACCCACCGCGTCGGCGACGACGTCGTGGTCAACTACCTCGGCTGCATGCAGCGGCACGTGGTCGCGCCGTCCGCGGTCGTCGTGGCCAAGCCGCCGCGGCTGAGCCACGCGGAGGCGGCGGGGCTGCCGGCGGCGTACGTCACCGCCCACTACGCGCTGCACACCCTCGCGGGCATCAAGACCGGCGACCGGATCCTGATCCACGCGGCGGCCGGCGGCGTCGGGCAGGCGGCGGTACAGCTGGCGAAGGCGGCCGGGGCCGAGATCTACGCGACCGCGAGCCCGCACAAGTGGCCGCTGCTGCGCGAGCAGGGCGTGACCCACCTGTACAACTCGCGCTCGCTCGACTTCGCGGCGCAGCTGCTGGAGCAGACCGGCGGGGCCGGGGTCGACATCGTCCTCAACAGCCTGAACAAGGACTTCATCCCGGCGAGCATGTCCTGCCTGGGCCGCAACGGGCGGTTCGTGGAGATGGGCAAGGTCGGTGCCTGGACGCCGGAGCAGGTGCGCGCCGAGCGGCCGGATGTGGCGTACCACAACTTCGACCTCAGCGAGCTGCCGTGGGACGACGCGGTGCGGGTCACCGCCGAGGCGATGCGGCTCGTCATCGGGCAGGTCGCCGACGGCACGCTCGCGCCGCTGCGGACCAGCGTGTACTCCCTGGACGAGGTCGAGGAGGCCTTCGGGGTGCTCAGCCGGGGCGCCAACGTCGGCAAGCTGGTGCTGGACCTGGACGGCCCGCGCCGCGGCGCGCCCGTCGAGCTGCGCGACGACCGCACCTACGTGGTCACCGGCGGCCTCGGCGCGCTCGGCGTGGTGACGGCCCGCGCGCTCGTCTCGGCGGGCGCCCGGCACATCGTGCTCACCGGGCGCGGCGGCACCCCGGCCGCGGACGTGGCCGGGGAGTTCGAGCGGCTGGGTCAGGACGCCGACGTGCGGGTGATCCGCGGCGACATCGCCAAGGACGCCGACGTCGTCCGCATCCTCGCCGAGGCGGGCCGCACCTGGCCGGTCGGCGGGATCGTGCACTCGGCCGGCACCCTGCAGGACGCGCCGGTCGCGGCGCAGACCTGGGAGACCATCGAGCCGGTGTTCTCGGCCAAGGTGTACGGCACCTGGTTGTTGCACCGCGCCGCGCGGGACCTGCCGGAGCTGGACTTCCTGGTCGGGTACTCCTCCGCCGCCCCGATCGTGGGCACCCCCGGCCAGGCGAACTACTCCGCGGCCAACGCCTTCCTCGACGAGGTCATGGTGCGCCGCTTCGCCGCCGGCACGCCCGGCACGACGGTGAACTGGGGCCCGTGGGGCGAGGTCGGCATGTCAGCCCGCCTGGCCGACGTGCTCTACAAGCGCTGGGCCGACGAGGGCATCGTGCTCACCACGCCCGCGGTCGGCATGCGGGCCCTGCGCGCCCTGCTGCGCCGCCCGGCCGGGCAGGCTGTGGTCGGCGAGTGCGACTGGGACCGCTTCGCCGGCGGCAAGCCGGTGGCCAACGCGGTGTACCAGCGGCTGCTGTCCGACAGCGGGGCCGGCGGCACCGACCGGCCCGACCTCGACGAGTTGGCCGCCGCGCCGCGCGAGGAGCGGCTGGCCCGCATCGACGCCTTCGTGCGGGCCCGGGTCGCCGCGGTGCTGCACTTCGACGACGCCGACGCGGTCGACTCGGCCACCGAGTTCGTGCGGCTGGGGCTCGACTCGCTGGTCGCCGTCGAGCTCAAGAACTCCCTCGAGGCGGCGTTCGGGGTGCCGCTGCCCTCGGCGGTGGCGCTGGAGTACCCCAGCGCCGAGCTGCTGGCGGAGTTCATCGACCGGCAGATGTTCCCGTCAGGCGACACCGGCCCCGTCGGTGGAGACGCAGTCGGCCGGCAGCGGCCCGAGCCGGCCGCGGTGTAGTCGGCGCCGGCCGGCCCGGGCCTCGCGACGGGCCGGCCGGCGTCTCGTTCCCTTCTGCCTTGGAGGACTCATGGTCGCCCGCTGGTTCCACCCGGACGTGCCCTCGCCGGAGGCGACGGCCCGGATCTTCCTGTTCCCCTACGCCGGTGGCAGCGCCCCGATGTACCGCGACTGGCTGCCGCTGTTCCCGCCGGACATCGCCGCGCAGGCGGTGCAGCTGCCGGGGCGGCTCGACCGGCGCGCCGAGCCGCTGCTGGAGAGCCTCGACGACATCGTGGCGGCCACGAGCGAGGCCCTCGCGGCCGAGCTCGACGACCGGCCGTACGCGGTGTTCGGGCACTCGATGGGCGTGCTCGTCGCCTACCGGGTGGCGGCGGCGATGACGCGCGAGTTCGGCCACGGCCCGATGCTGCTGGCGTCGGCGGCCTGGGCGCCGGAGGGCTTCGCGATGCCGACCCGCGAGCAGGTCGAGATGCCGCAGGACGAGCTGCTCAAGTGGGTGATCGGGCTGGGGTCGCTGCCGCCGGTGATGTACGAGGACCCCGAGATGCTGGCGGTGACCCTGCCGCCGACACGGGCCGACCTGCGGGCCTGCATCGACTACACCGACGACGGCGCGAAGCTCGACTGCCCGGTCGTCACCTACGCCGCGGCCGAGGACCCGCTCATGGCCCCGGCCGCGGCCGACTCGTGGATCTCGCGCACCCCCGAGTACCTCGGCACGTCGGTCTTCGCCGGCGGCCACTTCTTCATCTACGACAACGTCCTGCCCATCGTCACCGACCTCACCCGGCACATCCGCAAGCTCGCTCAGCAAGAAGGAGGAAGACCGTGACCGGATTCAACGCGATCGCCGAGCGCTACGTGGCGATCTGGAACGAGCCCGACCCGCAGCTGCGCCGCAAGCTCATCGACGAGCTGTGGGCGGAGGACGGGGTGTACTACAACCGGCTCTTCGCCAGCGGCGGCCGCGACGGCGTGGAGATGGCGGTGCGGACCGCCCACGAGGAGTACTTCGCCAAGGGGCTGTCGTTCCGCAGCCGCGGCGACGCCTACGGACACCACAACGGGATGCGCTTCGGCTGGGTGCTGGTGGTCACCCGCACCGGCGAGGTCGACACCTTCGGCGAGGAGTTCCTGCTCCTCAACGACGACGGGCAGATCCGCGTCGACTACCAGTTCGGGCTCCGGCCCCCGGCGATCTAGGAGCGCGGACATGACGAGCATCGACTACAACGAGCTGGCCGAGCGGTACATCGCCTCATGGAACGAGCCCGACGACGAGGCCCGGAGCAAGCTGGTCCGGGACCTGTGGGCCGAGGACGGCACCTACAACAACCGCTTCTTCACCGTCACCGGCGTGCAGGCCATGGAGTTCGTCACCGCCAACGCGGTGCAGGAGTACGGGTCGAAGGGCTTCGTGTTCCGCTCGCAGCAGGACGCCTACGGCCACCACGGCGGCGTGCACTTCCACTGGGTGATGGCCTCGGCCGTCACCGGCGAGGTCGACACCTGGGGCGAGGACTTCCTCGTGCTCAACGCGGCGGGGAAGATCGCGTCGGCGCACCAGTTCGCGATGAAACGTCCCTCCGCGTGAGGTGAGGGGCACGCGCGCGGCGCGGGCCGGTCGTGGCCCCCCGCAAGGCCCGCGTCGTCGCGTCGTCCATGGGATAGAAGGTCTTGATCGCCACGCCGGCCACGGTGACGTCGAGAGCGGTGCCGAAGACCGTCACGGTGCAGTAGAAGTTGAGCCGGCGCGAGCCGTCCCGCAGCTTGAGGGGCAGGAGGATGTTCTCGATGCCCTCGACGTCCTCGCCGCAGCGGCCGGTGTGGCCGCACAGCTCGCGGTACAGCTCGGCCAGGGCCGGGTCGCAGACGCGGTCGACGCGGCGGCGCAGGCGGGAGAGCAGGTTGTGCTGCCACTCCTCCAGGTTGACGATCCGCCCGGCGAGGCCGTCGGGGTGCAGGGTCAGGCGCAGCACGTTCACCGGCGGCTCCAGCAGGTGTGCGGCCACCCCCTCGGTGAACAGCCGGAAGCCGGAGTTGGCGCCGAGCAGGTTCCACAGCCGGTCGACGGCCATCGCGGGCAGGGGCTCGTGGGCCCGCAGCACCTGCCGGGCGGGCTCGATCACCTCCTCGACCGCCGCGTCCTCGACGTGGTACACCGGCGCGAACCCGGCCGCGAGCAGCAGCTCGTTGCGCGCGTGGGCGGGCGCCCCGAGGTGGTCGGCGAGGCGCAGCAGCACCTCGCGGCTCGGCGAGGAGCGGCCGGTCTCGAGGTAGCTCAGGTGGCGCGGGGAGACGTCGGCCTCGCTGGCCAGCCGCAGCTGGCTGAACCCGCGTGACTCGCGCATGAGGCGCAGCCGGTCGCCGACCGGCTGCCAGGTCCGCATCGGCAGCTCCGTCACACCTGCGAGGGTACGCGCCGTGCGGTCATCGTGCTGACTGAGCACCATGACCTCCGACGTTATTGACCCGTTCGGGACGAACCACGCACGGTGGGATGAGCGGCGTGTGCCCACCGCCGCGGCAACCGGGATTGGAGTAGCAGCTGATGACGGCAGAAACGAAGTCGACGGCGGGCGCGGGCGGGGGTCCCGGACCGACCCCGGTCGATGGCGGATCGCCGCCGGCGCCGGCCCTGGGCGGCACGCTGTTCGTGCTCATGATCGGCGTGTTCGTGACGGTCCTGGACTTCTTCATCGTCAACGTGGCGATCCCGTCGATCCAGACGGACCTGCACGCCGGGGCCTCGGCGATCCAGTTCGTGGTGGCCGGGTACGCCATCGCCTACGCCGGCGGGCTGGTGATCGGCGGCCGGCTCGGTGACATCTTCGGCCGGCGCCGGCTCTACGCGGTCGGCATCGTGCTGTTCACCCTCGCCTCGCTCGCCTGCGGCCTGGCCCCGACGGCCGGCGCGCTGGTCGCGGCCCGGGTCGTGCAGGGCCTCGCGGCCGCCGTGCTCGCGCCGCAGGTGCTCAGCACCGTCGGCGCCACGATGACCGGCGAGGCGAAGGCGCGCGGCTTCACGCTCTACGGCGTGACCATGGGCCTGGCGTCGGTCTTCGGCCAGCTCATCGGCGGGCTGCTCATCCAGGGCGACGTGTTCGGCCTGGGCTGGCGCGCCTGTTTCCTCATCAACATCCCGATCGGGGCGCTCGCCCTGGCGCTCATCCCCCGCTTCATGCCCGACTCGCGCTCGCCCGGCAAGCCCACCCTCGACATCGGCGGCATGCTGCTGTTCTCGGCCGCGCTGATCGCCGTGGTCCTGCCGCTGATCGAGGGGCGCGAGCAGGGCTGGCCGCTGTGGGCCTGGGCCTCGCTGGTGGGCGCGGTGGTGCTGTTCGCGGCCTTCGCCGCCTACGAGCGCTCGATCGCCGCCCGGCAGGGCTCGCCGCTGCTGGACCCGGGGTTGTTCCGCGAGCGGGCGTTCACCGCAGGCCTGCTCGCCCAGCTGGTCTTCTACTTCGGGCAGGCCTCGTTCTTCCTGGTGTTCGCGCTGTACGTGCAGGAGGGGCGGCACTACGACGCGCTGCACGCCGGGCTGATCTTCATCGCACTCGGCGGCGGCTACATGGTGACCTCGCTGACCGCGCGGTTCGTGGCCGCCCGCATCGGCCGCCAGGTGATCGCGCTCGGCGCGGTGCTGCGGATCGTGGGGATGGCCGGGCTCATCGCGGCCGTGGCGCACGTGGGCACCACCGGCAGCATCTGGTGGCTCGTCCCGGCGCTGGTGATCGACGGCGCCGGCCAGGGCCTCGCGGTCGCGCCGCTGGCCTCCACGGTGCTCTCGCGCATCACGCCGCACTACGCGGGGGCGGCCTCCGGCGTGCTGAGCACCGGCGCCTGGGCCGGCAATGCGTTCGGGGTGGCCGTCATCGGCGTCATCTTCTACGGGCGGCTGGCCCAGACCGGGCCCGCCGATCCGTTCGGGCACGCGTTCAGCGGCAGCCTCGTGTACATCATCGCGGTGGCCGCCGCACTCGCGGTGCTCGTGCAGTTGTTGCCCGCCAAACCGGCGGCCGCGAAATAGCGGTAGTACGATGTGCGGGGCCGGTTTCGCCGACCCCGCACATTGCCGTCGGGCTAATTCCCCTAATTCCTATCGATCCACTTTTAAATGGCCTCTGACCAGCGGTCAGAGACATGTCAGCGACATGTCACGGGCGTCTGATTGAATCGGTTCCGAGAGATAGTTCATTGACATACATGCATGTCGATAAATTCTCTCACGCCCGATATCAACCTCCGTTGCGCAGAGGTGGACGACACAATGACGGTAACCACGACAGCGGTCGAAATCCTGCGACGCCTCCCGATGCCCGACCGGCGGTCCGAGCTCGCGGCCATGGTGTCGGAGCAGTTCCGCGGGGTGCTGCTCATGGACGAGGACGAGCGGCTGGAGCCCACCGAGAGCGTGTTCGCCCTCGGTATGTCCTCGGTACTGCTCGTGCAGGCCCAGGAACGGCTCTCCAACCTCTTCGGCGTCGACCTCTCCAGCGCCGTGCTGTTCAACAGCTGCACCGTGCAGCAGGTGACCCAGTACCTCGCGGGCGAGGTGCTGGCCGACCTCTTCACCGACGAGCGGCCGGTGCGCCGCGCGGCCCCCAAGGCGCGCACCCGCCTGCTCTGGGACGACGTGCTCGGCCGCGTCTACCTCGACGCGGCCTGACCCCCACCCCCCCTTCACGAAACGGATGGACGGCATGGCGCACGCCTCGGAACCCACCATCGTCGCCCGCATCGCCGAGCACGCCCGCACCCGGCCCGGCCACGCCGCCATCGTGTTCGAGGACACGGTGGTCAGCTGGGACCGGCTGCACCGCGACAGCAACCGCGCGGCGCACGCGCTGCGGGCGCACGGGGTGGCCCGGGGGGCGCGCGTGGCGTACATCGGCCGCGAGTCCCACCACTACTACACGCTCGCCGTGGCGTGCGCGAAGGCCGGCGCGGTGCTGGTGCCGTGCAACTGGCGGCTGACGCCGGGCGAGGTGCAGCACATCCTGCGCGACTCGGCCGCCGCGGTGCTCTTCGCCGAGGCCGAGTTCATGCCCGTCGTCGCGCGCGCCGTCGAGGAGTGCGACGTCGTCGAGGTGGACGCCCCCGGGCAGCGCTACGCCGGCTTCACGGCCTGGCTCGCGGGGCGGCCGGAGACGGACCTCGAGTTCGCCCCCTCCACCGACGAGCCGGTCGCGCAGATGTACACCAGCGGCACCACCGGCCTGCCCAAGGGCGTCGTGCTCGCGCACCGGACCTTCTTCACGTTCATCGACAACATGCGCCGCGCGGGGGTCGACTGGATCGACTGGCGGCCCGAGGACCGCAGCCTCAGCGCGTTCCCGGGCCTGCACGCCGGCGGGTACGCCTGGTTCATGCACTGCCTCAACGCCGGCGCGACGAGCGTGGTGCTGCAGACGTTCGTGGCCGAGGACGCGGTGCGGGCCATCGAGCGGCACGCCGTGACGACCCTGTGGGCGGCGCCGGCGATGCTGCAGATGATGCTCGTCGAGCCCGGCGTCACCCGGGACACGTTCCGCTCGCTGCGCAAGACGGTCTACGGCGGCTCCCCCATCCACCGGGAGCTGCTGCTGCAGTGCATGGAGGGCTTCAGCGGCGAGCTGGTGCAGGCCTACGCCGCGGCGGAGACGGGCAGCTTCATCACCTGCCTGCGCGCCGAGGAGCACCGGCCGGAGAATCCCAAGCTCGCCTCGGCGGGCCGGCTGTGCCCGGGCAACGAGCTGCGCATCGTGGACGAGGACGGCAACACCCTGGGGCCGAACGAGCCGGGGCGCATCTGTGTGCGCACGCCGGCCGAGTTCGTGGAGTACTGGCACCGCCCCGACGAGACCGCCGGCATGAAGCGCGACGGCTGGCTCTACATGGGCGACTCCGGGTACCTCGACGAGGACGGCTACCTGTTCCTGCGCGACCGGATCAACGACACCATCATCGTGGCCGGGCAGAACATCTACCCGGTCGAGGTCGAGGACGTGATCCGCACCCACCCGGCCGTGGACGACGTGGCCGTCTTCGGCGTGCCGCACCCGCGCTGGGGCGAGGTGGTGCGCGCGGCGGTGGTGACCCGGGCCGGGGAGACGCTCAGCGGGCGGGACCTCATGAAGTTCCTGCGCGGCAAGCTGGCGGGCTTCAAGATTCCGATCGGGTACGACTTCGTGGAGTCGCTGCCGCGCAACCCGACGGGCAAGGTCCTGCGCCGCGTCCTGCGCGCGGAGGCCGCCCCCGCGCGCTGAACCCCCGGCCGGCGCTCAGGACGCGTAGCGCTGCTCGTCGGCCGTGCCGGCCAGGTCCTCGTACAGCAGCAGCGGATCGTGGTCCAGGATCGCCTTCTCGAACCGGCGCAGGATCGGCGACGGCTCGATGCCGAGCTCCTCGGCGATCCGCTTGCGTAATTCGCGGTACACCTCGAGCGCCTCGATCTGGCGGCCGGAACGGTACAGCGCGACCATGAGCAGGCTGCACAGCTGCTCGCGCATCGGGTTCTGGGCGAACAGCTCGGTCAGCTCCGGCACGATCCGGGCGTGGTTGCCGACCCGCAGCTCGAGGTCGAACAGCAGCTCGTGCGCGGTGGTGCGGGCCTCGTCGTAGCGGGCGACGGTGGTGCGGCACAGCGGGCCGCCGGTCAGGCCGCCGAAGACCGGGCCCCGCCACAGGCTCAGGGCGCTGCGCAGGTCGGCGATGTCGCGGTAGGGGTCGACGCGCGGCCGGCTGCGGATGACGTCGACGGTGTGCAGGAAGGACATCGCGTCGACCTCGGTCCAGGCGACGGAGAAGCGGTACCCGGACACGCTGGTCACCAGCCGCGGCTCCCGCCGGTCCGGCTCCATGGCGGTGAGCACGCGCCGGATCCGGCTGATCTGCGCCTGTAGAGCGTTCTCCATCTTGAGCGGCGGGGTCGTCCCCCACAGCTCCTCAGCGAGCGCGTCCACGGTGATCAGATCATTGTTGGCCGCGATGAACGCCGCGACCAATGTCTGTTTCATCGTGCCCGAGACGCGGACGACGTGGTTTCGGTTTCGCATTTCCATCGCGCCGAGTACGAAGAAGCTCGTCATTTCACTTCCCACGTCGTGGCCGGCCGGAGAATTAGCGCGCACGGACACCAGCATCCACTCATGCGAATGCGACGATGTTCCCCCGTTTGATCCCAACCCGACCGATGATTGCACACGGTGTGGGGCTCTTCAACCGATCGGAGGAGGCCAACTCCCTACCGCTCCGCCCGACAATCGGGGAAATAGACCGAGCCCCGCCCCGGGCGGCACCGCCATCACCTGCGGAAATCGCGGGAAGATCGAGCGGGAGCCGCCGGGCGGGTCCGGTATCGTAGGCAGGCTCACCGAAGTGAGTCAATGTGTTGTACGCCCCTTCATGCAACGGTCACATTCACCGGCATATTCATGTGCAGCGTCATCCCCATCCTCACGGGAGTTCGATCAACATACCCGCGCCGACGGTCCGGTTGGTCGTTTCGTCGATGATGATGAACCCGCCGGTGGTGCGGTTGCGGCGGTACTCGTCGGCCAGCAGCGGCACCGTCGTGCGCAGCCGGACCCGGCCGATCTCGTTGAGCGCGAGGCGGCTCGCGGCCGTGTCGCGGTGCAGCGTGTTCACGTCGAGGCGGTACTGCAGGCCCCGGACCACCGTGCGGGCCGAGCGGGTCGTGTGCTTGATCGCGTACATGCCGCCGACCGTCAGCGGCCGGGTCTCGTCCATCCAGCAGACCATCGCCTCGATGTCCTGGGCGACCCGGGGCGCGTTGTTCGGCCGGCAGATGAGGTCGCCGCGGGCGATGTCGATCTCGTCGGCGAGGCGGATCGTGACCGACATCGGGGGGTACGCCTCGGCGAGCTCCCCGTCGGCGGTCTCGATGTGCGTGATCTTCGTGGTGAACCCGGACGGCAGCACCATGACCTCGTCGCCCGGGCGCAGCACGCCGCCGGCCACCTGCCCCGCGTAGGCGCGGTAGTCGGGCGCGGCCGCCGACTGCGGCCGGATGACGTACTGCACCGGAAATCGCACATCCACGAGATTGCGGTCCGAGGCGATGTGCACGTGCTCCAAATGGTGCAGCAGGGACGGCCCCTCGTACCACGGCATCCTGTCGCTGCGGGCCACGATGTTATCGCCGTGCAATGCCGAGATCGGAATCACGGAAAGATCCGGCACCGACAGTTTGGCCGCGAACGAGGTGAACTCCTCGGCGATGCGCTCGTGGACCTCCTGCGAGTAGTCCACCAGGTCCATCTTGTTCACGCACAGCACCAGGTGCGGCACCCGCAGCAGCGAGCACAGGAACGCGTGGCGGCGGGACTGCTCCACCAGGCCCTTGCGGGCGTCCACGAGGATCAGGGCCAGATCGGCGGTCGACGCGCCGGTGACCATGTTCCGCGTGTACTGGATGTGCCCGGGCGTGTCCGCGATGATGAACTTGCGCCGGGGGGTCGCGAAGTACCGGTACGCCACGTCGATCGTGATGCCCTGCTCCCGCTCGGCCCGCAGGCCGTCGGTGAGCAGCGCCAGGTTGGTGTACTCGTCCCCGCGCGAGCGCGAGGTCGCCTCGACCGCCTCCAGCTGGTCCTCGAAGATCGCCTTCGAGTCGTACAGCAGCCGCCCGATCAGCGTCGACTTGCCGTCGTCGACCGAACCCGCGGTCGCGAAACGCAACAGATCCATGGCTAGAAGTACCCCTCCCGCTTACGGTCCTCCATGGCCGCCTCGCTCACCTTGTCGTCGCCGCGGGTCGCCCCGCGCTCGGTGATGCGGGTGGCCGCGACCTCGTCGATGACCTTGTCGATCGTGTCCGCGTCGCTGCGCACCGCGGCCGTGCAGGACGCGTCGCCGACCGTGCGGTAGCGGACCCGCTCCACGGTGGACGTCTCCCCCGGCCGCAGCGGCAGGAACTCGTTGACGGCGTACAGCATCCCGTCGCGGTCGACCACCTCCCGCTCGTGCGCGTAGTAGATCCCCGGCAGCTCGATCCGCTCCCGGGCGATGTAGTGCCAGACGTCCAGCTCGGTCCAGTTCGACAGCGGGAACACCCGGATCGACTCCCCCGGCGCGATCCGGGCGTTGAACAGCGCCCACAGCTCCGGCCGCTGGCTGCGCGGGTCCCACTGCCCGAAGTCGTCGCGGAAGCTGAACACCCGCTCCTTCGCCCGCGCCTTCTCCTCGTCCCGGCGCGCCCCGCCGAACAGCGCGTCGAACCGGTACTTCTCCACCGCGTCGAGCAGCACCGGCGTCTGGATCCGGTTCCGCATCCCGTCGGCCGACTCGGCCACCTTCCCGGAGTCGATCGCCTCCTGGACGCTCGCGACGATCAGCTGCACGTTGAGCCCGGCCGCGCACCGGTCGCGGAACGCGAGCACCTCGGGGAAGTTGTGGCCGGTGTCGATGTGCATGACCGGCGCCGGGATCGGCGCGGCCGCGAACGCCTTGGACGCCAGGTGCAGCATCACGACCGAGTCCTTGCCGCCGGAGAACAGCAGGACCGGCCGCTCGAACTCGGCGACCACCTCCCGCATGATGAACACGCTCTCGGCCTCCAGCGCGTCCAGGTGGGAGAGCCGGCGCACGTGCGCCTCGTCACGCGATGGCATCTGCGGTCCTTTCCTCGGCGGGCGCGCCGTGCCCGAGCAGGCGCAGCAGCGGCTGGGTCATAGCCGTGGTGACGAGCGCCATCACCACGAACATCGCGAACAGCGGAAGGCCGAGCACCCCGAGCTGCAGGCCCAGGTTCAGCACGACCAGCTCGGTGAGGCCGCGGCAGTTCATCATCACGCCCAGGGCGAGCGCGTCACGGGGCGAGGCGCCCACGGCCCGGGCCGCGCCCGCCGTGCCGGCGAGCTTGCTCACCACCGCGACCGCCAGGATCAGCAGCGCGGTGAGCCACATCGCCGCGGTGAAGCCGATGAGCCGCACGTGGAGCCCGACGGTGACGAAGAACAGCGGCAGCATGACCCACAGGGTCACGCCCTCGATCTTCGTGGTCAGCTCGGCGACGAGCCGGGAGCCGCGGGGCATGACGACGCCGGCCAGGAAGGCCCCGAAGATGGGGTGCACCCCGATCCGCTCGGTCGCCAGCGCCGAGAGGAGCACGACGCAGATCATCGCCGCGGCGATGGGCAGCCCGACTTCGCCCCGGGCCCGGACGCGGTCGTCGAGGCGGCGCAGCAGTGGCCGTACCCCCCAGAGCATCACCGCGCCGAAGACGGCCACGAGCCCGACCGTCACCGCGACCCCGGCCAGCGACGTGCCCCGGACGACGGCGATGACGAGCGCCAGCACGCACCAGGCGGTCACGTCGCCGATGCCGGCCGCGGCGATGCCCTCGGCCCCGATCGGCGTGCCGAGCAGGCCGCGCTCGCGCAGGATCCAGGCCAGCACCGGGAACGCGGTGATGGCGAAGCCGACCCCGATGAACAACAGGAACGCCACCCCGCTGATCCCCGGCGGCGCGTAGGTGTCGCGCAGCAGGACGGCGACGCCGAGGCCGGCGGCGAATGGCAGCACGATGGTGGCGTGCCCGACCACGAGCGGGCGCGCGCCGGCCCGGCCGAGCAGGTCCAGCCGCAGCTCGGCGCCGATGAGGAACATGAAGAACACCACGCCGAACTGGGCCAGCGCGTCGAGGTAGGGCACCACGCCGGCCGGGAAGAACCAGCGCTGCGCGTCCGGGGCGAGCGCGCCGAAGAGCGACGGGCCGAGCGCGATGCCGATGAGCAGCTCGCTGACGACGCGGGGCTGGCCGAGGCGGGCCGCGAGCGCGCTGCCGAGCGCCCCGAGCGCGACGACCGTGACGGTGGCGATCAGCAGGTGGTAGACGATGCCCTGGGCCGGCGCCGGGTGGCCGGGCCCCGGGTCGCCGCGGGCGTCGCGCAGCAGGAAGAGCACGGCCGCGGCGGCGGGGAGGGCGACGAGGGCCGCGTACACGCCGATGTAGCGCCGATTTTTATCCACCGCCGTGGATATCTGGCTAGCATTGCGGGCGTTGTCCATACGAGCTCCCGGAGGTTTTTCGTGGCGTCACGTCTGGTCGTGGTCTCGGGCGGAGGAACGGGCATCGGGCGGGCGGTCGCGGCCGCGTTCGCCGATGCGGGCGACGAGGTCGCGGTCCTCGGCCGCCGGCCCGGCCCGCTGGCCGAGGCGGCGGAGAAGATCAACGCCTCGGCCGGGGCCGAGCGGGTGCGCGCGTACACCGCCGACCTGACCGAGCCCGAGCAGGTCCGGTCCGTCGCCGCGGAGATCACCGCCGGCGGCCGCCGGGTCGACGTGATCGTGAACAACGCCGGCGGCAACTTCGCGCCCGCGCCGCCGGACTCCCTCGAGCGCATCCGCGCCGACTGGGAGGCCAACGTCGCGGGCAACGTGCTGCCCACCGTGCTGCTCACCGCCGCCCTGCTGCCGGCCGTGCGCCGCCCGGGCGGCCGGATCGTCACCGTCACGTCGGTCGCGGCCTTCCGCGGCCCGGCCACCTACGGCGGTTCCAAGGCGGCGCTGCACCCGTGGTCGGCCGAGCTGGCGACCGCCCTGGCCCCGGAGGGCGTCACGGTCAACGTGGTGGCCCCCGGGTACATCCCCGACACCGAGTTCTACGGCGCCCGGATGAGCCCGGAGTTCGACGCCGGCCGCGCCGCCCAGGCCCCGATGCGCCGCGGCGGCACCCCGGCCGAGGTGGCCGCCGCCGTGCGCTACCTGGCCTCCGCCGAGGCCGGCTTCGTGACCGGCCAGATCCTGCAGATCAACGGGGGCGCCCTGTTCGGCCGCGGCTGAGCGGCTCAAGCCTGCGCGGCCTGGCGCTTGCGCGCCTCGGCGACCACCCGCATGGTGAGGGCCGCCGAGGCGCCCAGGTAGCTGCCGGGGTCGAAGATGGCCTCGAGGTCGGCCGGCCCGAGCACCGCGCGCACGTCGGGCGAGCTCGGCAGCAGCGTGCGCACCGGCACCCGCTCCTGCTGGGCCCGCTGGGTCAGGTCGTAGACGACCTCGTGCGCGTGCTGCTTGCCGAGCCGGGCGCCGAGGGCGAGCATCAGCCGCTCCGACATGATGTGGTCGGTGACCGCGTCGACGTTGCTCCGCAGCCGCTCGTGGTTGACGGTCAGCCCGGCGACGCTCTCCAGCACCATGGCGACGGCCGAGAGCGTGTAGTGCGCGGCGTCGGGCACGCAGGACCATTCCACGCGCAGCGCCCGCGAGTCGCGCTCGTGGTCGCCGACCATCCCGCCCAGCGCCACCCCGACCTGCGCGGCGGCGAGCCGGGCCATGACCACGACCTGCTCGCAGCGCTCGGGGTTGCGCTTGTGCGGCATGGTGCTGCTGCCGACCTTGCCGGGCCGCCAGGCCTCGGTCACCTCGCCGAACTCGGGCCGCGACAGCAGCCGGATCTCGTCGGCGATGCGGGCGAGGGTGCCGGCGAGCATGGCCAGGCCGCTGACGAACTCGACGACCCGGTCGCGGGCCACGTGCCAGCCGACGGCCGGGGCGGCGAGGCCGAGCCGGTCGCTGAACCGCTCCAGCAGCTCCGGGCCGTGCTCGCCGAAGGCGGCCATCGTGCCCGAGCCGCCGAAGAGCTGCGCGACGAGCACCCGCTCGCGCAGCTGCCGCAGCCGCTCGGCGTCGCGCGCGAGCTCGTCGACCCAGCTGGCCAGCTTGAGCCCGAAGCTCATCGGCAGCGCCGGCTGCGCGTGGGTGCGCCCGAGCGCCACCGTCTCGGCGTTGTCCTCGGCCAGGACGGCCAGGACCGCGAGCAGCTCGGCGAGCTGCGGCTCCAGCACGTCGAGCACGTCGCGCATCTCCAGCACCTGGCCGGTGTCCTGGATGTCCTGGGTGGTGGCGCCGTAGTGGATGAACTGTCCCGCCTGCGGCCCGCACGCCTTCTCGAAGACGCGCAGCAGCCCGACCAGCGAGTGCCCGCTGCGCTCGATCTCCTCCTCGACGGCGTCCAGGTCGATGTTCTCGATGCGGGCGGTCAGCGCGATCCGGTCGGCCATCTCCGGCGGGATCATGCCGAGCTCGGCCTGGGCGAGGGCGAGCGCGGCCTCGATGTCCAGCCAGCGCTGGTGGCGGCATACGTCGCAGAAGATCTCGCGGCTCGCCGGGGTGGCGTACCGGTTGCCGTAGAAGCGGGAGTCGGTGATGTGGCCGCGCTCGTGGCGGCACTCGGGCTTGTCCATGGTGACCGTTCTCCTATCGGGTGTACCGGGAGGTGCCGTACGGCGGCGCGGCGGGGTCGGTGTCGGCGGCCGCGGCCAGGCGCAGGGCCGCCTCGCGCGGGGTGACGCCGAGCCGCCGGGCCGACCCGGCGATGTCCTCGACGAGCCGGTGCATGATGCCCGCGAGGGAGTCCAGGACCCCCCGCGCCGTGGGGACCTGGCGCGGGCCGAAGAGCGCCTCCATCGACGCCGAGCCGCCGATCCCGCCGATGAAGTCGGGCACGACGAACACGCCCCGGGTGTGCAGGCCGGTCTCGGCCGAGTCGCTCAGGCCGCAGTTGGCGCCGACGGCGACCGCGCCGAAGCGCGCCTCGGCGACCGCCTTCTCGTCCATGGCGTCGGCCGCGGCCGCGAGCACGAGCACGTCGGCCGGGGCGGTGAACACCGCCGGGGCGGGCCGGCGGACGCCGGGCGCGGGCAGCTCGGGCACCGGGGTGCGGGCCGGGGCGGCCAGCATCCGGGGCACGTCGAGGCCGGCCGGGTCGGCGATGGTGCCGTGCTCGTCGGCGACCGCCACGAGCCGGGCTCCCTCCTCGTGCAGGGTGCAGGCCGCGGCCCGGCCGAGGTTGCCGAAGCCCTGCAGCGCGTAG
This sequence comes from Dactylosporangium sp. McL0621, assembly GCF_049995355.1. NCBI lineage: Bacteria > Bacillati > Actinomycetota > Actinomycetes > Micromonosporales > Micromonosporaceae > Dactylosporangium > Dactylosporangium sp. McL0621. Next base: position 3,216,299 of record NZ_CP188259.1, on the reverse strand, counting down.
GTGAACTCGCGGGCCGCGACGGTCGCCCGGGCGGCGCCGAGCACCGCGTGCCCCAGCGCGTGCCCGGCCCGCCGCTCGCTGAGCGTCATCAGCCCGACCCGGTCGTCGAGCCGCTCCATCCGCTCGTGGAACGCCTGGTCGGTCAGGCCCTGGGCCCGGCGGACGGCGTACTTGATCGACGGCAGCCCCACGGTGCCGGCGATGCGCTGCAGCTCGTTCCAGCCGGTGCCCATGTCGGAGCCCATGCTGAAGCGCTCGACCAGCTCGCCGCGCAGGAACGCCAGGAAGCCGCGCAGGATCTCGGCCTTGTGCGGCGAGCGCGGGTCGAGGTCGAGCCCGCACTTGGCGCCGTCGACGTTGACGCCGAGCACCCGCTGCTTGAGCGTCATGCGGGCGGCCAGCTCGGCGAGGTCGGTGTCGCGCAGCCCGGGCAGCAGCCGGCAGCCGCCGGCGGCCAGGGGGCGCGCGGTCCCGTCGTACGCGAGCCACCCGCGCACGCCGCGGCGCGGGTCCTCGTACGTGATGATCTCGGTCATGACCGCCGTACCCCCATCGGATCGCGGAGCAGCTGGGCAATGTCGTGCGCCGTGACCACGCCGAGCACGACCCCGGCGTCCAGCACGGTGAGGGCGTCGTCGCCGCCGTCGAGCAGCGCGACGGCCCGGTCGAGCGACTGCCCGGCCCCGGCGGTGGGCAGCGGCGGCCCGAGGTGCTCGCCGACCGGGTCGCCGAGATCGGCCTCGCCCCGGGCCAGCCGCCGCACCAGGCTCGCCTCGCGGGCGGTGCCGAGCACCTCGGCCGCCCGGACCGGGTGCGGGGCCCGGCTCACCAGCAGCTCGCGCACGCCGGCGCCGGCCATGGTCTTGAGCACCACGCCGACGCTCTCGCCGGGCTCGGCCGGGCCCGGGCGCCCGGGCCCGGCGGCGAGCACGTCGGCCAGGTGCGGCCCGGCCGCGTCGCGGGTGAAGCCGCTGCGGCCGAGCCACTCGTCGTTGAAGAGCTTGGAGAGGTACCCGCGCCCGGAGTCGGGCACGATGACGACCACGACGTCGTCGGGGCCGAGGCGCCCGGCCGCGGCCAGCGCGGCGGCGACCGCCATCCCGCCGGAGCCGCCGGTGAGGATGCCCTCCTCCAGCGCCAGGCGCCGGGTCAGGGCGACGGCCTCGCGGTCGTGGACGGCGAGGATCTCGTCGGGCACGCCCGGGTCGAAGGAGCCGGGCAGGCTGGGCTGGCCGACGCCCTCGACGAGGTACGGCCGCAGCGTCCGTCCCGAGTAGACGGAGCCGTCCGGGTCCGCGCCGACGACCCGGACGCGGCCGCCGGAGACCTCCTTGAGGTAGCGGCCGGTGCCCGAGATCGTGCCCCCGGTGCCGACGCCCGCCACGAAGCAGGTGACCCGCCCCGCGGTCTGGGCCCAGATCTCCGGGCCGGTGCTGTGGTAGTGCGACTCGGGGTTGGCCGCGTTGGCGTACTGGTCGGGCCGGTACGCCCCGGGCCGCTCGGCCGCGAGCCGGGCGGCGGTGTTGCGGTAGAAGTCCGGGTGCTCCGGCGGCACCGTGGACGGGCAGACGACCACCTCGGCGCCGTACGCGCGCAGCACCGCGATCTTGTCCGGGGAGACCTTGTCGGGGCAGGTGAACACGCACCGGTAGCCGCGCTGCTGGGCCACGAGGGCCAGGCCCACGCCGGTGTTGCCCGACGTCGGCTCGACGATCGTGCCGCCGGGGCGCAGCAGGCCGGCGCGCTCGGCGGCGTCGACCATCCGCAGCGCGATGCGGTCCTTGGCCGAGCCGCCCGGGTTGAACGACTCGAGCTTGGCCAGCACCGTGGGCGCGAGGCCCGCGGCGACCCGGCGCAGCCGGACGAGGGGCGTGTGCCCGATGAGGTCGAGGACCGACTCGTGGAACTCCATGGTCATGAGGGCGTTCCGTTCAGACGTCGGGAGGGCGAGACGTGCTCGAGGCTGGTGCGCACCTCGAGCACCGCCGGGCCCGGGTGGCGCAGCGCCTTGGCGAGGTACGCGCGGATCTCGTCGGGGTGCCCGGCGGTGAGCCCCAGCGCCCCGAACGACTCGGCCAGCGCGGCGAAGTCGGGGTTGGCGAGGTCCGTGGCGATCGTGCGGCCCGGGTAGTGCCGCTCCTGGTGCACGCGGATCGTGCCGTAGCTGGCGTTGTTGGCCACGATGTAGGTGATGTCGAGCTGCCGCTCGCACGCGGTGGCGAGCTCGCCCGGGTTCATCACGAGGCCGCCGTCGCCGACGACGACGACGGTCGGGCCGCCGTTGGGGCGCAGCGCGGCCGCGACGCCGGCGCCGGGGCCGAAACCCATGGCGCTGGACGAGATCCCGACGAGCCGCCCGCGTGCGCCGAAGCGCAGGTGGCGGTACACCCAGGCGGTGAACGTCCCCGAGTCGACCACGACTGTCGCGTCGCCGCCGGTCAGCTCGTCGAGGGTGGCCACGACGGCGCCGAAGACCACCCCGTCGCCGGCCGTGACCGGGTGCCAGACCGCCTGCGCCGCCTCGATGCCGTGCAGCTCGGCGCTCCACGCCGCGCGGCCGTGCGGGTCGCCGGTGCGCTCCCACCCGGCCAGCTCCGCGAGGAACCCGGCCGGGTCGGCCGCGCAGCCGGCCGCCACCGGGTGGTAGGTGCCGATGCGCTGCGCGTCCGGGTGGACGTGCACGAGCGGCTGGCGGCCGGGCAGCCGCCGGCCCGCGGTGGTCGTGTTGTCCAGCCGCGTGCCGACCGCGAGGATCAGGTCGGCCCGCGCGAGCGCGTCGAGCTGGGCGCGCGGGACGGAGTTGCTGAGGTGTCCGGCGTACTGCGGGTGCCGGTTGGCCAGCAGGTGCTGGCGCTTGTTGGCGGTGACGACCGGGATGTCGTGCCGCTCGGCGGCCTGCCGCAACAGGGTGCGCCCCTCGGCACTGTCCACCGCGGCCCCGGCGATGATGAGCGGGCGCTCGGCCCGGCACAGCAGCCGGCGTACCTCCGCGAGCACCTCGACCGGCACCGCGGCCCGGGTCGGCGCCCGCCCGGCCGCGCCCGGCACCAGCCGCGCCGGGTCGCCCACCGGCTGCGCGAGCACGTCCTCGGGGAGCACCAGCACGACCGGCCCGGGCGTGCCCGCGGTGGCCGTGCGCACGGCCCGCGCCACGAGCTCGCCGGCGTTGCCGGGATCGTGCAGCGTCCACACCGCCTTGGCGAACCCGCCGAAGAACCGGGCGCAGTCCAGGCCCTGGAACGGCTCCCGCTCGGTGCGGGCCAGCGGTACCCCGCCGACGAGCAGCAGCAACGGCGCGCCGTCCTCGGCCGCGGCGTGCACCGCGATCGCCGCGTTGGCCGCGCCCGGCCCCCGGCTGACCGCGCAGACGCCGGGCCGCCCGGTGAGCTTGGCGTCGGCGAGCGCGGCGAACCCGGCCGAGCCCTCGTGCCGGCAGGTGACGACGTCGATGCCGGGCTCGTCGTGCAGCGCGTCGAGCACCGGCAGGTAGCTCTCCCCGGCCACGCAGAACAGCCGGTCGGCGCCGTGTGCGCGCAGGCCGGCGACGATCGCGGTCGCCGCGGTGGGTGCGGTCATCTCCTCACCCCGCCGCCGGGGCCCGGTATCCGGCGGTGGCCAGCTCGGGCGGGTGGATGATCGCCGAGTCGTCGAAGGTCTGGTCCCGGCTCTGGTACTGCAGCAGCGCCAGCTCGGGCGCCACGTGGTGCCAGTGGGCCGCGCCCCGCTCGTAGCGGATCCGGCCCTGCCAGGTGTCGAACTCGCTCGCCTCGAGGGCGTCGATGAGGTCCTCGCGGGAATCGGAGCGCGCCGCGTCCAGGGCCGCCGCGATGATTGTGATGTCGGTGAAGTGGGTCAGCGCGGTGTCGGGCGGGAAGGTGCCGAAGCGCTCGGTGTAGCGGTCGATGAACCAGCGCCCGATCGGCGTGATGCCCTCCCACGACGGGCGGTAGCGCATGGCCGGCCACATGGTGCCCACGCCCGCGTCGCCGGTGAAGTTCCAGAAGTCGGCCGAGCGCAGCGGGAAGCCGAAGGTGACCATCATCGGCGTGCCCGGCAGCAGGCCCAGCGCCTTCGCCTGCTCGATGATCATGTAGTTGGTCTTGATGACGCCGCCGTTGACGAACAGGTCGGGCTCGAAGGTCTGGATGGCCTTGAGCGCGTCGGTGAAGTCGCTCGTGTCGTCCTGCGGGAAGTCGAAGCGCAGGAACTCCATGCCGTGCTTGGTGCGGCCGTAGTGCTCGAGCGTGTCGGCGGTCTGCTGGCCGAAGACGGTGTCGGCCGCGATGAGCCCGATGCGGTGCATGCCCTGCGACGCGGCGAAGTCGAGCATCACCGGCACCCGGTCGGCGATGGAGAAGTACGCCCGGAAGACGTTGCGCCGCTTCTCCGACGTGACCGTGCTGTGCCCGTTCTCGATGAAGATCGGCACGTCGTACCGCGTGGCGACGTCGACGACCCAGGGCGTGGTGCGCAGGTGCCACTGGCCCAGGGCCGCGGTGACCTCCTCGACGAGCGCGAGCTTGGTCATCTGGGCCGCGGACGAGCGGGCCATGCCCTCGGCCGCGGCGGTGGCCTGGTCGTCGTAGAGCACCAGCTCGATCTGGCGGCCGTCGCGCGTGCCGCCGTGCTCGCGGACGTACTCCACGCCGAGGCAGGCGCCGCGCACGACGAGCTCGCCGGCGGTCGCGTCGCCGGGCGCCGAGAGCGGGGTGATCACGCCGACGCGGACCGGGTTCTCCCCCGCGCCCTCGTTGGCCGCGTCGACCATCGCCTTGGCGCGGGCGTACGGGTTGTCGGCTGGTCGGGTCATCGCTGCCTCCATCGGATCGGGTGGGCGTCAGACGTCGAATGCGGCGCGGTAGGCGGCCAGGCGGCGGTCGAGGCGGTCGCCGTCGATGCCGAAGTCGCCGAGCCGGTACCGGTGGGTCGTCGCCGGCTTGTCCGCCCCCGCGGCCAGGTAACGGGTCATGCGGTCCCGCGCCGCGACGGTGACGGGCACGCCGATGCGCTCGCAGACTCCGGCGACCACCCGCAGGGGGTCGGCGACGAGATCGGCGTAGCGGACGTCGATCGGCGCCCCGCCGGGGTGGGTGGCCTCGAGCGCGCGGGCGGCCCGGTCCAGCCAGTGCGCGCCGATCTCGGACGGGCTCACGTCGTCGGAGCGGGCGGAGCGCACCGCGGCGGTGAGGCTGCACACGCTGCCGATCGCCACCTTGGGGTCGCGGTGCAGCCGGATCACGGTCGCGCCGGGGTACACGCGGTCCAGGTCGTCGAGGTGCCACAGGTGCGAGGGGCACTTGAGCACGACCGCGGCCGCGGGCTCGGGGTCGGCGCTGAGCAGGCAGTCCAGCTGCAGCTGGTGGAAGTGGTAGGCCGCGGCCATCGGCTGCTGGTCCAGCCAGTCCATGTAGGACGGCACGTTGTAGCGCAGCCCGTAGATGAAGTGGCGGAAGCTGTTCGCGGTGAGCCGGTGGCACTCCTCGGGCAGCTGCGGGTCGAGCGGGTGGATCGCCCGGAAGTCCGGGGCGGCGCGGTAGTACTCCTCGACGTAGGCCGCGCACCCGCGGATGCGCTCCCGCGGCGGCCTCGGGTCGGCGACGCTCATCAGCTCCCACAGCCGCGGCGCGCGCAGGTCCGGGTGCTGGGCGAGGAGGTTGTGCAGGAACGTGGTGCCGGTGCGCAGCAGGCCGGTGATGAACACCGCCCGCGGCCTTGCGACCGGCGGCCGGCCCTTGACCGCGCGGGCCACCCGCAGCTGGGTGACGAGGGCGCCGAGCAGGGCCGCGCGGGTGCCGGCCCGGCCCCGCTCGCTCAGCCGGGCCTCCTCCTCCAGCGCGGTGGTGAGCACGCCCAGGCCGTCGAGGAAGCGCAGCGGCTCCCCGGGCTCGGCGCCGGCCGCGAGGCGGGCCTCGTCGACCAGGCGGCCGGCCTCGAGCGTGGGCGTCGCGATGCCGGTCACGTGACCTCCCCGTACTCCATTGCTGCGAATGCAATTCCCGGAACGAGTCTGGCAAGGGCGGCTGACGTTCTGCTGACCTTGTCCTGACCATTCGGACCGAAACACGAAAACGCCCGGCCAGGGTCTGGCCGGGCGTTTCGCGATACATTTGCGGAGAGGGCAGGATTCGAACCTGCGCAGGCAGTGCCCATCCGATCGAAACCAGATCCCGTTAGCCGCTCCGGGCACCTCTCCCTTGTGCTGCCTCAATCATGGCAGGCCACCCTGACGGGCCGCTGACCCTGCGCTGACCCATTTTCGCGCCTTGCAATGGCCGCCCGCAGGTGTATAACTGGTCAACGGATGCCATTTACCGCCGCTGATCGGAAAAGGGCTTTGCCATGACTGAAGTGTTGACGGAAAGCGACCTCGTCCTCGACGCGATCCAGCGCTACCCGGTGGCGAACAATCCGAGCGCTTTCCTGGCGCTCAACGACGGCAACCTGTATTTCCGTGCCGAGGGCGTTCCCGGCGTGGTCGTGTACCGCGAGTTCGACCGGTACCTGGTGCAGTTCGCCGGCCCGTTCGCCCCGCTGGAGGCCCGCCGCCGGCTGCTGCAGGAGTTCGTGCGCCACGCCGCGGAGCTGGGCAAGGAGATCGTCGCGGTGCAGGTCCAGGACGGTGACGCGCCCGACTACGTGGCCGAGGGCTTCACCGTCAACCAGATGGGCGGCTCGTTCGCGCTCGAGCTGTCCCGGTTCACGCTCGCCGGCACCGCGTTCATGCAGCTGCGCAACAAGATCTCGCGGGCGCTGCGCACCGGGATGGTGGTCCGCGAGGTGCCGCTGGAGCAGTGGCACGACGCCATGCTCGAGCTCGACCGCGGCTGGCTGGGCACCAAGGGCGAGAACGTGAAGCCGCTGGAGTTCCTCGTCGGGCAGTACGGCGGGCGGTACCAGCCGATGCGCCGCGTGTTCATCGGGGAGACCGACGGCCGGCTCATGGGGTACATCACCTACTCCCCCGTCTACGGCGAGCACCCCGGCTGGCTGCACGATCTCACGCGCCGCCAGCCCGACGCGCCCCCCGGGGTGATGGAGGCGATCAACAAGACGGCGATCGACACCTTCATCGCCGAGGGCGTGCCGTGGCTGCACTTCGGCTTCACGCCGTTCTGCGAGCTCGAGACCCAGCCGAAGTTCCCGGGGTACAGCAAGGCGTTCCACTGGTTCATGTCGCACCTGTGGGAGCACGGCGAGATGGTCTACCCGGCGCAGACCCAGCACGCGTACAAGCACAAGTGGAACCCGACGCTGATGACCGGCGAGTACATCGGATTCCAGCACGGCGCCTCGATCCCCGCGCTGGTGCACATCTTCCGCGCGTGCAACGCCATCTAGAGGAGGATTTGTCATGGACGAGATCGAGGCCGCCGGGCAGAAGGTGTTCGAGATGTTCGCCGCGTGCGGCGCGGCACCGGACGACGTCGCCGTGGGCGAGGAGGCCGACCGGGCCCTGCGTCACCTGGACGAGCTGCTGGCATCCGGCTGACGCAGGACTTCGACCGCACGCCACAGGTAGTGGCAGGCCGTGGTGCGATACGGGCGCCACGGCTCTGCCATGTCCGTGAGCTCGGCCGGCGACGGCAGCTCCGCGGTCCCGAAGACCAGCGACGCCCCCTTGCGCACCCCCAGGTCGCCCACCGGCAGCACGTCGGGGCGGCCCAGCCGGAAGATCAGGAACATCTCCGCCGACCAGCGGCCGATCCCCCGCACCTTCGTCAGCGCGGTCACGATCGCCTCGTCGTCCATGGTGGACACGTCGTCGAGGGTCGGCAGCTCGCCCGAGTCCGCGCGCTCGGCCAGGTCGCGCAGCGCGAGCACCTTGGCCCGCGACATCCCGCACCCCCGCAGGTCCTCGTCGGAGGAGCCCAGCACCGCTTCGATGCCGGGGTAGTCGTTCGGGCCGGGGCAGAGCTTGACCAGGCGGCCGAAGACGGTCGCCGCCGCCTTGCCGCTGAGCTGCTGGAACACGATGGCCTCGGCGAGCATGGCGAACACGTCCGGCGCGCCGCGCAGCGGCGTCTCCAGCGGCCCGAGGCGCTTGATCGCCCGGCCCAGCTCCGGATCCGCCTTCCGCAGGTGGTCGACGGCGACACTCATGCGACTTCTCCCTTCCACGGCGGAGACCCGCCGGGGTCACCGGCGGGTCTCGGGCTCAACGGGTCATTCGGCGCAGACGCAGAACTGGTTGCCCTCGGGGTCGGCCAGTACCACCCAGCCGCTCTCCGCGTAGCTCTTCACCTCGCTGGCGCCGAGGCCCTGGATGCGGCGCACCTCGCCGGCCAGGTCGGCGGTGGTGAGGTCGAGGTGCAGCCGGTTCTTGCCGGTGGCGGCCTCGGGCACCCGCTGCAGCGCCAGGCCCGGGCCGCTCTTGGCCGGGTCGTGCAGGTAGGTGTTGTCGTTGTCCGACGAGGAGACCTCGTAGCCGGTGACGTTCAGCCAGAACGTCTTGGCGCGGTCCATGTCGTTGGTGTCGATCGTGATCGTGCCGATCCGTACAGACATGTACATATCCTCCTAAAGATTGCTGCTGTGTGCAAACATCTCGGTCAGCCCGCAGTAGGGCACCAGGGCCGCGGGCACCTCGACGGAGCCGTCGGGGCGCTGGTACTGCTCGAGGATCGCGGCCAGGGTGCGCCCGATCGGCAGGGCCGAGCCGTTGAGGGTGTGCGGGAAGCCGCCGCCGCGCAGCCGGATGCCGGCCCGCCGCGCCTGGAAGTCGCCGCAGTCGGAGCAGGACGAGATCTCGCGGTACGCGTCCTGCCCGGGCAGCCACACCTCGAGGTCGAACGTGCGCCGGGCGGTGAAGCCGAGGTCCCCGGCGCGCAGGTCGATCACGCGGTACGCGAGCCCGAGCTCCTCCAGGCAGCCCGCCGCGTGCGCGGTGAGCCGCTCCAGCTCGGCGCCGGCGTCCTGCGGGCGGCAGAGGCGCACCAGCTCCACCTTCTCGAACTGGTGCACCCGGATGAGCCCGCGGGTGTCCCGACCGTAGCTGCCGGCCTCGGCGCGGTAGCAGGGGGTGCGGGCGGTGACCGCGATCGGCAGCGCGGCGGGGTCGAGCGACTCGCCGCGGTACAGGTTCACCAGCGGTACCTCGGCCGTCGGGATGAGCAGCAGCTCCCGGTCGGCGACCGCGGTGTGGAACAGGTCCTCGGCGAACTTGGGCAGCTGCCCGGTGCCGGTCATCACCTCGGGCGTGACCAGGTGCGGCAGCCCGTGCTCGACGTAGCCCGCCCCGGCGTGCCGGTCGAGCAGGAAGGAGACGAGGGCCCGCTCGAGCCGGGCCCCGGCGCCGCGGGTGACCGCGAACCGCGCGCCCGAGAGCTTCGCGGCCCGGCCCGGATCGAGGATCCCCAGCTCCTCCCCGAGCTCGGCGTGGTCCTTGCGGCCGAGCAGGGTGCGGCCGGGCGGGTCCCAGGTGCGCACCACGACCGGCTCTTCGGCGGCGGTACCGTCGGGAGCCTCCTCGGCCGGCACGTTGGGCACCCGCAGCAGCCGGTCGTGCAGGCCGGTCTCGACGGACCTGATCTCGGCCTCGAGCTCCTGCAGCACGCCGCGGCCCGCGCGGGCCTCCTCGCGGGACCCGCTCGAGCGCTTCAGCGAGGCCCGCAGCTCGTCCCGCGACCGGATCAGCTCCCGCCGCCGCTCGGCCAGCTCGCCGAGCCCGGCGGTGTCGACCTCGTAGCCGCGGCGCTTCAGGCCGACGACCGACTCATCGGTCAGCAGTTGCCGCACGTCGTGCATGAGCCGGCTCCTCCTCCACCGTTGCGGCCGCTTGCTCGACGGCCACCGGTTCCTCCGCAACCGCTTGCTCGACGGCCACCGGTTCCTCCGCAACCGCTTGCTCGACGGCCACCGGTTCCTCCGCAACCGCTTGCTCGACGGCCACCGGTTCCTCCGCGGCCAGCGCCGCATACCGGGCCGGCCGGGCGGACCGCAGCCACAGGCCGTAGCCGATCCCGGCCAGCGCGACCAGGCCCATGAGCCACGGCAGCGCGTTGACGACCGCCGAGTCGGTGCCGGTGACGAGCGGGAACCTCATCACCAGCAGCACGGCCGCGTAGAGCAGCCCGGCCAGGCCGAGCAGCGGCGCGAGGCCGGTGCGCCACCAGTGCCGGTCGGCGCGGCGGGCGAAGAACCCGAGCACGCTCGCGGCCGCGGCGGCCTGCAGCACCACGATCCCGAGCGTGCCGAGGCCGAGCATGCTCGTGGCGAGGTTGGTGTACGGGTCGAGGCCCGCGACGGCGAACAGCGCGCACACCACCACGGTCAGCACCGTCTGCACCAGGCTCGCGCGGGACGGCGACCCGTGGGTCGGGTGCGCCCGGCCGACCCAGCGCGGGAGCACGCCCTCGCGGCCCAGGACGTAGGTGTACCGGTTGGTGGCGCTGTGCAGCGACAGCACGGCCGCGAACAGGCTCGTGCACATGAGCACCTGCATGACGGTCGTGGCGGTGCCGTTGAGGTACTCGTCGGAGAGCCCGAAGAACAGGTCGCCGAGCTGCGCGTTGGCCGTCTCGGTCACGCGGTCCGGGCCGATGCCGCCGACCGCGAGCCAGCTCGTGACGGCGTAGTACACGGCGATGAGCACGACCGAGGTGTACGTGGCGATGGGCACTGCGCGCCGCGGGTTCGGCGTCTCCTCGCCGTACAGCGCCGCGGACTCGAAGCCGATGAACGACATGAACGCGAACATGAGCGCGACGCCGAGCCCGGGCGAGAAGACCGTGTGGGCGCTGAAGGACTCGGCCGGGGCCGCGTGCGCCCCCCGGTGCACCAGGATGGCGACGTCGAGGATCGCGAGGATGGCGATCTCGCAGACCATCAGCACGGAGAGCAGCCGGGCGCTGATGTCGATTTCGCGGTACCCCAGGAAGGCGACCACGAGCACCGCGACGCCGACCCACACCTCCCACGGCAGGTGCAGCCCGTGCTCGCCCGCGACGAGGCTGGTGAAGTACCCGAAGGCGCCGATGAGCCCGATGGTCGCGGCGTTGTAGGCGATGAGCGCGACGAGCCCGCCCCCGACCGCCGCCGGGCGCCCGAGCCCGCGGCCGATGTAGGTGTAGAAGCCGCCCGTGCTCACCACGTGGTGGCTCATCGCGGCGTACCCGACCGAGAAGCACAGCAGCGTGAGCCCGGCGAAGACGAAGGTGGCCGGGACGCCGGCGCCGTTGCCGATCCCCATCGCCAGCGGCACCGTGCCGACCATGGCGGTCAGCGGGGCGGCCGCCGCGACGACGAGGAACACGATCTTCGGGGCGCTCAGCGAGCGCATCAGTTGCGTGGTGCCGTCCATGGCTGCTCCCGTCTCACAGGATGCGGGGCGCCTGGGCCCGCAACAGGTCGATGGCCTCGGGGATGCCCATGTACACCAGGCGGGCGTCGGCCAGTTCGTCGTTCCACCTGGCGGCCAGCTCCCAGCGTGACTCCGGGGTGGTGTCGATCAGCCGCCGGCCGGGGAAGAGCTCGTAGTCCTGCAGCGCCGCCCGGTGCGGCTCGATGCCCTCCTGGAACAGCCGCTCGCGGTGCATGACGAACTCGCGGTCGTGCAGAGTCTCCCAGAGCTCCCGGCCCCGGCGCAGCACGTCGAGCACGTGGCCCCGCTCCTCGGGGTGCCGGATGAGGTGCTCGCGCACGTACGAGCTGCCGACCGTCAGGTGCCGGATCTCGTCGATGGCCGCGCCGCGGGCGATCTCGCCGGCGACCGGGTCGAGGACGCCCCACTTGCGCTCGCTGAGCTCGGTGGAGGCGGCCAGGACGCCCTCGATGATGATGGCGAAGGCGACCACGGCGCCGACGAAGTCGCCCTCGTCGCGCACGATCTGGGTGGCGAAGCGCTGGATCGGGTCGAGGATCTCCTGCTGGTACACCTTCCCGGTCTCCCGGATCCGGTCCATCAGCCCCTCGGCGGGGTGGCCGAGGTCGAGGAGGTGGTCGCGGAAGATCTGGTGGTGGCGGGCCTCGTCGATGAGCTGGGTGCTGTAGAACTCCAGCTCCGCGACGCCGGGCGCGGCCGCGACGTAGTGCGACAGGACGCGGGTGGCCGCCTCCTCGTCCAGCGCCCGGTACGACAGCTCCAGGCTGAGGGCCTCGCGCAGGGGGCCGGGCTCGCGCATGTACTGCGGCGTCTGCTGTTCGCCCGTGTGGCCGCTCGGGCGGCCCTTGAGCGTGCCCTGCGCGACCGCGCGGAACCAGTACGCGACGTTGCACTGCTCGACGGTGAGCTCGAGGTTGGCCGCGCCGTCGAGCAGGCCGGGCGCGTGGTCGAAGTCGGCCTCGACCGGGATCTCCAGCTCGCGGTGTACGGTCTGGGTCATTGCGTTGCTCCTCTGTCGTTGAAGAGTCGGCCACCGAAGGTGAGCAGTGGTTCGCCGGCGTGGTCGTGGCGGCCGCCGACGACGTGCGCGACGAGCATGTGGTGGTCGCCGATGGCGTGCCGGTCGGCCAGGCGGCAGGCGAGGTGGGCGAGGCAGCCGCCGATGAGCGGCGCCCGGGTCTCCGGGTCGGGGGCGATGCTCAGGCCGTCGAACTGCGCGCGCCCCATCGGCCGCTCCGGGTCGGCGAAGCGCGCGGCCAGCGGCGCCTGGGCGTCGCTGAGCACGTTCACCGAGAAGGCCCCGCTGCGCTCGGCCATCGCCGTGAAGGCCGAGGGCCGGCGCAGGCACACGCCGACTACCACCGGGTCGCGGGAGATCGCCACGACCGCGCTGACCGTCGTGCCGTGCCACAGGTCGCCGTCGCAGACCGTCAGCACCGTCACGCCGGACGCGACCCGGCGCAGGGCCGTGCGGGCCAGCACGTCGACGTCCTCGCCCACCGCCGCGCTGGTCACCGCGCCGCGCGCGCCGACGCCGCGACCGGGGCCGGAGACGGCGGCAGGTCCACGGCCGCGGGCACGCGCCGCGCATCGGAGGGGGTGCGCCGGAGCATCTCCACGATCCGGTCGTAGGCCGGGCTCGGGATCGGCTCGAACGGCAGCCCGAAGGGCTTGAGGAAGTTGCCGAACAGGCCGCGGTCGCCGAACACGTGGAACGGGATCGCCAGCAGCGCCCACTCGGGGCCGATCAGCCACAGGTACAGGCCGATGACGGCGGTCTGGGTGACGAAGCTGTGCGCCGAGTTGTACAGCACGTAGTACACCTTGGAGATGCGGTGGTCGGGGCTGCGCCGGAACGCGATGGCGCCCGGGATGTAGCCGACCAGGTCGATCCAGGCGAACAGCGCGATGAACGGGATCCAGCGGATCTCGGTGATGTGCCACAGGATGAGCACGATGGACAGGCCGAAGCCGAGCAGGTACTCGGCGCGGTGCAGCTTGAACGTGACCGGCGATTCGAACGGGTTCTTCTGGTCCATGGTGGAGGGTCTCCCTTCCTGTCAGGACAGCCGCAGCGGCTCGCCCTTGAAGTAGTCGTCGAGCGCGCCGGCGGTGCTGCCGCGCGACGGCGGGTGGAACGCCAGCGCCCCGATGGTCGAGGCGAGGTAGGTGGTGTCGGCGTCGCGCAGGAACGCGATGCCGCCGAGCAGCTCGACCGCGCCGGTGACCGCCGCGGCCAGCAGGTCCTGGCTCGCGTACCGCGCGACGAGCACCTTCGCCACGGCGTCCTCGCCGGCCAGGCCGGCCTCCAGCGCCCGCGCGGCCCCCTCGACGAGGTCGACCGCGGCCTCCAGGCGCAGGGTGAGCGCGAGCCGGTCGGTGGCGCCGCCCCGGCCGCGTTCGAGCACCCGCGCGACGATCGCCGACGCGGCCCCGACGTACGTCGAGGTGGCCAGCAGCTCGAACCACGTGAAGCCCGCGGTCTGCAGGTCGTCGAGGCGGCTCTCGTCCTCGGGGGTGCTGGCGATGACGAGCTCGGCCGGCACGTGTACCCGCTCCAGGCGCACCTCGTGGCTCTGCGCGCCCAACAGCACCGGGTTGTTCCAGAACGGCTGCACGCTGATGCCCGCCGACGAGGCCGGGATCAGCAGCAGGGCCAGGGCCGGGCGCCCCTGCTCGTCGGTGACCGACACGCTCGCGGTGAGCACGTCCATCGAGCGCGCGAGGCTGCACGGCTTCTTGGCCCCGTTGACCTCGTAGCCGCCCTCGACGGGCGTCGCCACGACCGACGGCAGCAGGATGTTCTGGTCGGTGCGGCCCTCCGCCCAGCCCGACGCGAGCAGCAGCCCGTCGGCGCCGATGCCGGACATGAGCTTCAGCTGCGCGTCGGTGAGCCGGCCGGCCGACTCGGCCAGCGAGAACAGCATGGCGACGGTGAAGTGGTGCATGGCCAGTCCGACGCCGAGCGACGGCGACAGGGCGGACACGGCGCGCTGGACCCGTACGGCCTCCAGCGGCCCGGCCGCGCCGCCGCCGAAGTCGGCCGGCGCGAGCAGGCCGGGGCCGCGGTGGCGCCGGTAGATGTCGAGCACCGGGCTGCCGTCGGCCTCCCGATCCGCCAGCGGCAGCGCCTCGAGCGCGGCGAGCAGGCCCGGATGGAAGCGCTCGCACTCCTCGCGGGCGACGGTCAGGGAACGCATCGGGCGAACGCCTCCTTCGAACGGTTGGAACAGCTCCGTCGCCGAGTCTGGCAATGGCGGCTGACCGTGGCCTGACTCTGAACTGACCACCGTTTCCGACGTGAAAAAGCGCCCGGGATCGCATCCCGGGCGCTCTTTCTTTCAATGGCGGAGAGGGCAGGATTCGAACCTGCGTGGGCCCGTTGGGCCCGACCAGTTGCCCGGTCCCCGGTAGGCCGCTCCGGGAACCTCTCCTCGCTGGGTGTCGCCTCGATCGCCTCGATCGCCGCGATCGCTTCGATCGCTTCGCTTTCGCGGAGAGGGCAGGATTCGAACCTGCGCAGGCAGTGCCCATCCAGTCGAAACCGGATCCCGATGAACCGCTCCGGGCACCTCTCCTTGTTTCCCTCGTCCGGTGCCTTGCGGCTCCGTTCGATGTCTCCATCTTGCACCCCCCGCCTGACCCCCGGCTGACGACCGCCTGACGCATTTGACGTCAGCCGGAAATCAGCCGGGAATCGCATGATGAGCGCATGACACACGCCGACGAAGCGGTGCTGGGACTCGCCGCCGAATACGCGAACGAATACCTCGCCGGCCTGGCCACGCGGCCGGTCGGCGCCACCGCCGGGCCCGCACAGCTGGAGCCGCTGCTCGGCGGCCCGCTGCCCGCGGGCCCCGGCGAACCCACCGAGACCATCAGCCTGCTGGCGAAGGCCGCGCGCGCGGGCGGCGTGGTGGCCAGCGGCGGCCCGCGGTACTTCGGCTTCGTCGTCGGCGGCGCCCTGCCCGTGTCCGTCGCCGCCGACTGGCTGGTGAGCGCCTGGGACCAGAACAGCGGCGTGTACGACCTGGGGCCGGCGACGGCGACCGCGGAGTACGTCACCGCACAGTGGCTCGTCGAGCTCTTCGGCCTGCCGGCGGGCACGTCGGTCGGCTTCCCCACCGGCTGCGCGATGGCGCATCTGACCGCGCTGGCCACGGCCCGCCACCACGTGCTCGCCGCGGTCGGCTGGGACGTGGAGCGCGACGGCCTGCGGGGCGCGCCGGAGGTGCACATCGTCGCGTCGGCCCAGCGGCACCTCACGATCGAGCGGGCGCTGCGGTACCTGGGCCTCGGCGTCGGCCGCACGAAGTCGGTCGGCACCGACGCCGAGGGCCGGATGCGCCCCGACCTGCTGCGCGCCGAGCTCGCCCGCTGCGACGGCCCGACGATCGTGTGCACCCAGGTCGGCGACGTCAACAGCGGCGCGATCGACCCGGTCGGCGAGATCTGCGACAGCGCCCACGAGCACGGCGCCTGGGTCCACGTCGACGGCGCCTTCGGCCTGTGGGCGGCGGCGAGCCCGGCGCTGCGCCCGCTGCTGGCCGGCATCGAGCGCGCCGACTCGTGGGCGTCGGACGCGCACAAGTGGCTCAACGTGCCGTACGACTGCGGCCTGGTCTTCGTCCGCAACGCCGAGGACCACCGCGCGGCCATGCTCAACGCCCGCGCCGACTACCTGCCCGACCCGGTTCCCGGCGAGCGCGACCCGATCGAGTGGGTCCCGGACTTCTCGCGGCGCGCGCGCAGCCTGCCGGTGTGGGCGGCCCTGCGCACGCTGGGCCGCTCGGGGGTCGCGGCCCAGATCGAGCGCGGCTGCGCCCTGGCCCGCCGCTTCGCCGCCGGCCTGGCCGCGATCGAGGGCGCGGAGGTCCTCAACGAGGTGGCCCTGAACCAGGTCCTGGTCCGCTTCGCCGGCGACGACACCATCACGAGGGGCGTGATCGAGCGCCTGCAGGAGCGCGGCGTGAGCTGGTTCGGCGGCACGACGTGGAACACCCAGGCGGCAATGCGCGTCTCGGTGACGTCATGGCGCACGACCGAGTCCGATGTGGACACGGTGCTGGCCGAGATCCGCGCCGTCTTCACCGAGGTCCTGTCGGCGACCGTCCCCGTCTAGGCCCTCAACGCGGGAGGCGCTGGGCCCAGTAGACCCGGCCGTCGACGGCCGGCACGGCGGCGGCCGCCGTGAGTCGCCTCCGTCCCATGCGAGGTAGTACAGCACATCAGCGCCGGGCGTAGAGCTCCCTCAGGCGGGGCTTCGGGACCTTCAGGGCGGCGTTGCGCGGCAGGGCGTCCAGGAACAGGACCGACGTCGGCTTCTTGTACGACGCCAGGTGCTGCCGGCACCAGGCGGTGACCGCGGCCTCGTCGAAGGTGTGGCCCGGCGCGCGGACGATCGCGGCGACCACCGTCTCGCCCCAGCGTTCGTCCGGGGCGCCGAAGACCGCGGCCTCGGCCACGCCCGGCATGCGGGACAGGGCCTGTTCGACCTCGGCCGGGTACACGTTCATGCCGCCCGTGACGATCATGTCCTTGAGGCGGTCGGTGATGTACACGTAGCCGGCCCGGTCGACCCGGCCGATGTCGCCGGTGTGCAGCCAGCCGTCGCGCAGGGCCTCCGACGTGGCCTCGGGGCGGCGGAAGTAGCCCGCGAAGAGCGTCTCGGACTGCACCAGCAGCTCGCCCTCCCCGCCCGCCGGCACGTCGGCGCCGTCGGGGCCGATGACGCGGACGGCCGCGATGTGGGCCGGGCGGCCCGCCGAGGCGTAGATGTCGTCCGCCTCGCAGGCGCCGGTCCAGTCGGCGGGGACGGTGGTGGTCACCGGCGCGCCGGTCTCCGTCATGCCCCACGTCTCGACGAAGCGGTCGCCGATGACGGAGACGAGGTCGCGCATCACCTCCGGGCGCATCGCCGAGGCCGAGTGCAGTACGCCGGTCAGGGAGCCGAGCACCTCGGGGCGGCGGCGGACCTCCTCGGTGAAGGCGGGGGCGAGCGGCGACGGTACGTAGGTGAAGGTGGAGCGCTCGCGGATCATGCGGTCGACCCACTCGGCCGGGGGCAGGCCGGCCATGAACGAGAGCTCGCCGCCGAGGTACAGGTGCGGGAGCATGACGCCCCAGATGCCGGCGACGAACGAGAAGGAGCCGGTGAAGGCGCAGCGGCTGCCGGGCCGCAGGCCGTCGTGGACCGGCATGTGCCGGATGATCCGGCTCAGGTTCTCCTGGGTGATGACGACGCCCTTGGGGGCGCCCGTGGTGCCGCTGGTGTAGCCGATGATGGCCGGGGCCGACGGCGGGGCCAGGCGCGGGGCGATCGGGGCGGCGTCGAAGACCGGCTCCAGGACCACCGGCGCGGAGACCGGCCGGCCGGACCCGGCCGCCGGGTCGAAGCGGCCGGCGGCCGGCGCCACGAAGGCGGCCACGCCGGCGTCGTCCACGATGGACTGTACCTCCGGCCGCGCGAGCCGGTCGTTCACGTGGACCGCCGTGTAGCCGCCCAGCAGGCACCCGAGGTAGCACTCCAGGGCCTCGACGCGGTTGTCCATCATCAACGCGACCCGGTCGCCGGCGCGCACGCCGTGGGCGGTCAGCACGCCGGCGAACCGGGCCGCGTTGTCGAACAGGTCGCCGTACGTGCGCTCGGTGCCCCCGGCCCGCACCGCGACCCGCCCGGGGATGCGCCGCGCGACGCTGAGCAGCAGCATTCCCGGAGTCACAGCAGTTCCACGGCGGATGCCAGGGTCGCGGCGCCGAGAGGGTCGGCGTCGGTGGACGACGGCACCAGCACAATGTCGTCGACGCCGTTGTCCACATAGGAGCGGACCCGCTCGGCCGCCGCCGAAGGGGAGCCCACGACACCGATCGCGTCGATCAGCTCCGACGGGATCGCGGCCAGCAGGTCGCGCGGGTGCGGGCCGGTGCGCGCGAACGCGACCACGTCGCCGAAGCCGGCGCGGATGAACATGTCGGAGTACCCGGGCGCGGCGAGGTAGCCCACGACGCCCCGGCGCAGCTGCTCGTACGCGGCCGCGAGGTCGGTGCCGATCGCGGCCGGGGCCCAGACGGCGACCCGCGGGCGGGGACCCTCCGCGGCCGCCTCCAGCTGGGCCACGAGCTCGCCCGCGGTCGGCGGGTCGAGCAGGTTGAGCACCATGCGGTCCGCGTGCCGGGCCGCGGTGGCGACCGCGCGCGGGCCGAAGGCGGCGACGACGAGCTCGCCGGGCACCGGGGGCAGCCGCAGCCGGTACCCCCGCACCCGCTCTCCCGCCAGGAGCGCCCGCACGGCCTGCGCCGAGTCGTCGAGCGCCTGCGCGGAGCCGGACCGGGAGCGGCCGTGCCACTGCTCGACGACGACGGGGCTGGAGGTGCCCAGCGCCACCGAGACCGCGCGCCCGGTCAGCGCCGCGACCGAGGCCGCGCCCATCGCGACCATCATCGGGTCGCGGACGGTGACCGCGAACGGGCCGAGCACGAGCCGGGTCGCGGCCGGCAGCAGCGGCCCGGCCGCGGCCGCGAGGGCGAAGGCGTCGTACGTGGCCATCTCGCCGATCCACACGGCCGGGAAGCCGTGCTCGCCGGCGAGGCGCGCGGTGTCCAGGGCCTCGGCCGCCGGGCGGTCCTGCCACAGGCCGAGGGAGATCTCGATCGTCATGAGTGGCTGAAGTCCGCCGGCAGGCCCATGCCGCGCATCATCGTGGCGCGATCGTAGTACTCGAGCCACTCCGTGACGAGCCCGTCGGCGCCGATGCGCAGGATGCCGACGACCGGCAGCTCGACGTGGTGGCCGTTGATGTCGAAGTCGTCGACGCGCTCGATGAAGACGCGGCCGTCGATGACGCCCATCGCCTTCACCCGCAGCTCGATCCGCTCCAGGCCGGCGGTCAGCGAGCGGATCCGGGCCTCGATGGCGGGCCGGCCGACGATCGGTTCCTGCATCACGCTGTGCAGCACGCCGTCCGCGGCGAACAGGGCGACGACCCGGTCCCAGTCCATCCGGTTCCAGGCGTCGACCATGTCCCGCGCGACGTCCAACGGAGCACTCATGCGTTGATCTCCTCCCGGAGGGACCGTTTCAAGACCTTGCCGACGGGGTTGCGGGGCAGGGCCTGGCGCAGCTCCAGTCGTTCGGGCAGTTTGTACGAGGCGATGCGCTGGTCCTTCAGGAACTCCACCAGGCCGGCCAGGTCGAGCTCCCGGCCCTCGCGGGGCACGACGACGGCGCACACCCGCTCGCCGAGCACCTCGTCGGGGTAGCCCACGACCGCGACGTCGGCCACGGCCGGGTGCGCGGCGATGAGCCCCTCCAGCTCGGCCGGGGCGATGTTCATCCCGCCGCGGATGACGAGGTCCTTGGCCCGGTCGACGTACTCCAGGAACTGCCCGTCGTCCCCGGCGATGACGAACACGTCGCCGGTGCGCAGGTACCCCTGCTCGTCGAACGGGCTGGCGAGGCGCTCGCCGTGCAGGTACCCCGCGAAGACCGTGGGGCCCTTCAGCCGCAGCTCGCCGGGGACCCCGGGCTCGGTGACCTCGTCGCCGGTCGCCGGGTCGACGAGCCGGACGGTGGTCCACTCGGTGACGCGGGAGCTCCAGGTGTAGCCGGGCACGCCGTAGCGGGGGAAGTAGCGGGCGCGCTGCTCCGGGTCGGGCACGTCGTGCGGGTCGGTGAGCAGCGAGATGCCCTCGTTGGAGCCGAAGAAGTTGATGATGCCGATGCCGTGGCGCTCCTGCCAGCCGCGGACCATCGGCGGCGCCAGCGGTACCGAACCCGACCCGATCTGCTTGAGGCTGGAGATGTCCGCGGCGGCCAGCAGCTCGTCGCGCTGCAGGAGCAGGGTGAGCAGGGCCGGCGGGGCGACGGTGTAGGTGGCCCGCTCGGCGGTGATCTGGGCCAGGAACGTCGGCAGGTCGAACGGGTGGTGCTGCACCAGGATGCAGCCGACCCGCAGCCACGGCAGGAACATGCCGTTGATGCCGGCCATGTTCACCATCGGGAACGGGTTGAGCAGCACGTCGTCCTCGGTGAGGCGGGGCGCCTCGACGGTGGCCCAGCAGATCGCGAGCCAGTCGTAGTGGCTGCGCGGGACGCCCTTCGGGGTGCTCTCGGTGCCGGAGGTCCAGCAGATCGTGACGCAGTCGTTCGGGTCGGCCTCGTGCGCTTCCACTGTGGACCCGTCGGCCGCCGCCATCAGCGCGTCGGCCGGCAGCACGCCTTCGGGGAGGTCGGCGCCGTGCGCCAGCACGACGCCGGGGAGGTTGTAGCCCGCGAACTCGGCGGCGTGCGCCCGGTCGCCGATCCGGTCCGACGTCAGGTAGAACTTCGCATCGGCCAGCTCGGACAGGGCGACGATCTCGTGCTCGCGGAACTGCACGGGGAACGGGGTGACGATGAGGCCGATCCGCCAGGCCGCCAGGTAGGCGACGACGAGCTCCACGGTGTTGGGGAGCTGGACCGCGACGACATCGCCCGGCTCGGCGCCGAGGTCCAGCAGGACCCGGGCGAGCCGGTTGGTCGAAGCGTCCAGCTCGCCCCAGGTGAGGCGGCGCGGCTCGGTGCCGACGAGCGCGGCCTTGTTGGCCGGGTCGACGACCGCGAGCCGGTCGGGCTGCCGGGCGACCTGGGCCCGCAGCAGAGCGTCCATGGTGTCCTGCGACCACCAGCCGCGCGAGGTGTACTCCGCCACGCGCTCGAGTGGGTGCAGTTTACGTCCCGGCATGCCCGAACCCCCCTTACTACTTAGTGATGTCCGCTATTTCGTCAGGTATTTGCCGGAGATGTCGATGACGTCGCCGAAGGGCTTGAACGCCACCGCCGTCGCGTCCCACTGGAACGGGCGGAACGCGAGGATGCCCAGCGGGGCCGTCGGGGCCATCTTCCACTTGATCCCGTCGATGAACATCGGCGGCTGGTACTCCTGCGTCCGCGCCGCCTCCATGATGCCCGCGTGGGACAGCTTGGAGGGGGAGGACGCGGCCTTCTTGAACACGTCGATCATGAGGTCGCCGATGACCCAGCCGTTGACCGTGTAGCTGTTCGTCGGCGCCGCGTTGTTCTGGGCCTTGAGCTTCGCGAGGTAGTCGGTCATGCCGGGGTCGGACGCGTACAGGTCGCTGGCCGGGTTCTTCAGCCACACCGGCACGAGCTGCCCGTCGGCGGCGGCGCCGGCCGGCTTGTAGAGCGTGTTGCCGTCGACGCAGTTGGACGGCTGGATGAACGTCTCGGGCTTCCAGCCGCTGCGGCCGATCGCGGTCGACAGGGCCGGGCAGTCGGTGGTGACGCCGGCGTCGAAGAGCACCTGGGCGCCGCTGGCGCTCAGGGTCGTGGCGGCCGCGGCCGGGTCGGCCAGCGAGACCTCCTTGACCAGCTCGAGGTTGGTGCCCTGCAGCGCCTTCTTGAAGCCGTCGGCGAGGCCCTTGCCCGACTCGGTCTGGTTGGCCGCGATGGCCACCTTGGCGCCGTTGGGGTACTTCTTCTTGAGCAGCTCGACGTCGAACGCGGTCTCGACGTCGGCCGACGGCAGGTACTGCGTCGTCCAGGGGAAGCTCTTCACGTCGCGGAACGTCGGCACGCCGGACTGGGCGAACAGCAGCGGGACGCAGGCCGCGTTCTGGTCGTCGGCGACCGCGTCGAGCTGGCCGGAGCCGAACACGTCGAGCACGTCGACCTTGTCGCTCTGGATCAGCTGCCCGACGTTGGCCTTGGCCTTGGCCGGGTCGAACGCGTCGTCGCGGGTGACGACGTCGAGCTTGACGCCGTTGATGCCGCCGGCCGCGTTCTCCACCGCGAAGCGGTCCTTCATGCCCTGTAGCACCGCGCCGACGGCGCCGGCCAGCGGGCCGGACAGCGCCGCGGACCAGCCGACCTTGAGCGTGCCGCTGATCTCCTTGGTGGCCGCGGCGGGGTCGTCGCAGTCCTGCGTGGGGGCCTTCCAGGCGCCGGCGGCGGCCGGGGCCCCGCTCGCGGCGGGCTCCGGGTCGTCGCCGGAGTTGGCGTTACTGCACGCCGCGAGCAGTAAGGTCGCGGTCGCCGCGGCCACCAGGTAGTGGTGACGCCTCATGGGTGTTCTCCTCTGACGCGGGGGTTGGGGTGTGCACCTGGACCAGGCGTCCGCTCAGCCGGCTGAGCCCGCCGACGATTCCGTCGGGCATCAGGAAGATGATCAGGATCAGCACGACGCCGAAGAGGACGCCGGAGAGCTGGCCCTGGCTGACGTTCGCGGGGTTCAGGCTGGCGGTCAGGTAGGGGATGTAGACGACGGCGAAGGCCCCGACGAGCGGGCCGAGGCGGGTCGCGGCGCCGCCGATGACCAGACCGGTGATGAACTCGATGGACTTGAGCAGGGTGAAGGAGCCGTCCGGGGAGAGGGCGGCGAGGTACATCGCGAAGAGGCACCCGGCGAGGCCGGTGACGGCGCCGGAGAGCCCGAAGACCGTCGTCTTGACGGCGGCGACGCGCACGCCGGAGGCGGCGGCCGCGATCTCGTTGTCGCGGGTGGCGACCATGGCCAGGCCCGCGCGGCTGCGCACGAGCAGGTGCACGAGGACCAGGACCGCGCCGAGCGTGACGGCCGAGAGCCAGAACAGCCACTCGGCGCGTTCGCCGGCGCCGAACCCGCTCCACGGCGGCGGGTTGAGCAGGCGGCGGCGGATCACCAGGCCGCGGGCGCCCCCGGTGAGCGACTCGAAGCGGCGCACCAGCTCCGGGAAGGCGACGCCCACGGCCAGGGTGACCAGGGCCAGATACAGGCCGCGGATGCGCAGCGCGGGCAGGCCGATGACGAAGCCGACGACGAAGCACAGCAGCACCGCGGGGACGACTGTGGAGAGCGGATCGAGGTTGTACTTCATGACGAGGACGCCGGTCGTGTAGGCGCCCAGCCCGAAGAACGCGCTGTGCCCGATGGACAGCAGGCCGGTGTAGCCGGTGGCCAGGTTGAGCCCGCTGATCGCGATGGCGTAGATGAAGACGCTGGTGAGCTGGGAGACGCGGAACTGGGCGAGCCCGGAGGCCCACAGCAGTGCCAGGACGGCGAGCGCGGCGAGCGCCAGGAGGACGGCGCGGTGCGGCCAGGTGCCGCGGGTGAGGACGATCGGCGTACGCATCACACGCGCTCCGGCTGACGGGTGCCGAACAGGCCGTTGGGGCGCAGCACGAGCACGGCGACGATGATGGTCAGCGCCGCGGTCTGCGGCAGGGTGTCGCCGATGAACCCGACGTAGCCCATGATCAGCTGCTGCAGGACGCCGAGGACGAGGCCGCCGACGACCGCGCCGACCGGGCTGTCGAGGCCGCCGAACAGCGCCGCGGCCGAGGCGTAGATGAGGATCGGGAACATCGTCTGCAGCCCCAGCTGCTGCGGCGAGAGCGGGGTGACGAGCACGCCGGCGACGGCGCCGATCGCGCCCGAGACGCCCCAGCCGAACATGAGCACGCGTCCGGTGCGCACGCCGCTGAGCGCGGCGGACTCGGGCGCGTTGGCCACGGCCCGCATGTGCAGGCCGAGCGTGGTCCGGTTGAACAGCAGGAACATCAGGCCCACGACGACGAGGACGACGAGCCAGACGCCGAGGCCGTCGAAGTACAGCCGGGCGCCGCCGATGCTCAGGTAGTCGTCGAGGCCGTTGGGGAAGATGCTCGGCATCACCTTGGTCTCGGAGTTCCAGATGAGCCCGGCCAGGGCGTTGAGCGCGGTGAACAACCCCAGGCACACGATGAGCACGGCCATGTCGTTGCGCCGGCGCACCGGCCGGATCAGCGTGCGCTCGATGCCGGCGCCGAGCACGAGCCCGGTGACGGTGGCCACGACGAGCCCGGCCCAGATCGGCGCGCCCAGGGTGGTGAGCCACCAGGCGATGTAGGTGGTGAAGAGGGCGAGCTCGCCCTGGGCGAAGTTGATGGTCCCCGAGCCCCGGAAGACGATCACCAGGGCGAGGGCCATGATGGCGTACACGCACCCGTTCGTGATGCCGTCGAAGAGCCGGTCGAGCAGGAGCGACACGGTGTTCCTCCCCTAGTAGCCCAGGTAGGCGCGGCGGACCGCGTCGTTGTCGCGGAACTCGGCGGCGGGGCCGTGCCCGGCGACGCGGCCGACCTCCAGCAGGTAGGCGCGGCCCGCGAGGTCGAGCGCGAGCTCGGCGTTCTGCTCGACGAGCAGCAGCGCGGTGCCGTCCTCGCGGTTGATGTCCCGCAGCACCGCGAACAGCTCGGCCACGATCTTCGGGGCGAGCCCCAGGCTGATCTCGTCGCACAGCAGCAGTTGCGGGCGGCTCATGAGGGCGCGGGCCACGGCGAGCATCTGCTGCTCGCCGCCGGACAGCGTGCCCGCGATCTGCTTGGCGCGCGCCTTCAGGACGGGGAAGACGCCGTACCAGCGCTCGACGTCGATCTTCTCCCGGCCGCGCACGGCCGCCCCGACGCGCAGGTTCTCCTCGACGGTGAGCGCGGTGAAGGTTCCGCGGCCCTGCGGTACGAGGCTGATTCCCTGGCGGACGACCGCCTCGGCCCGGCCGCCCAGCGGCTGCCCGGCGAACGCGATCGTGCCGCGGCTGGGCAGCAGGCCCGCGATGGCCCGCATGAGCGTCGTCTTGCCGGCCCCGTTGGCGCCGAGTACGACGACGACCTCGCCGGCCCCGACCGTGAGGTCGATGCCGTGCAGCACCTGGGCCTGGCCGTAGCCGGCGACGAGCCGCTCGACTTCCAGCAGATCGCTCATGCCGACGCCTCCGCTTCGCTCCGTACCGCTCATGTCCGCCCCAGGTAGGCCGCCGCCACGGTCTCGTCGCGCTGCACCGCTTCCGGCGCGCCGTCGGCGATCTTGCGGCCGGAGTCCATCGCGACGACGTGGTCGCAGATGCCCATCACGAGGCCCATGTGGTGCTCCACGAGGAGGGCCGAGAGTTCGTACCGGTCGCGAATCCGCCGGATCAGCTCGCCCAGGTCGCGGACCTCGGCGTGGGTCAGGCCGCCGGCCGGCTCGTCCAGCAGCAGCAGCCGGGGGCGCGCGGCGAGGGCCCGGGCCAGCTCGACGCGCTTGAGGGTGCCGAACGGCAGGCCCTGCGCCGGGTGGTGGGCCACGTCGGTGAGGTCGAGCGCGGCCAGGATGTCGTAGGCCTCGGCCCGCAGCGCCCGGTGCCGCCCGCGCCGCACGTGGGCGCCGGCGACCGTGTTCTCCAGGACGCTCAGCGAGCCGAAGAGCGCGAGGTTCTGGAACGTCCGCGCGATGCCGTGCCGCACGATGCGGTGCCGTGGCACCGCCAGCAGGTCGCGCTCGCCGAACCGGATCGTGCCCCCGTCCGGCTGGTAGATGCGGGTGATGCAGTTGAACAGCGTGGTCTTGCCGGCGCCGTTCGGCCCGATCAGCCCGCAGATCTCACCGGGCGCGACGGTCAGGCTGATCCCGTCGAGCGCGGTGACCCCGCCGAAGTGAATCCGGACGTCGCGCACGTCCAACGCAGCAGCCGACACCAGCGTCACCTCCGGCTTACTTCAATTGACAGTGCTACTCGTCTTACTACAACAGTCGGAGTGACTCGTCAATGGGGCGTCCTGAGCCCTCGAAGTACTCGCAGCTCACGATGCTCAGCGTCCGGCCCTGGAACCATCGCGAAACGGTGCAGAAATATTTCGCCCACCGGCCCCCTGTGCAAGTCACTCTTCTAGTTGTAGCGTGTGGACACCGTTTGGTTTGGAGGTCAACGATGTTCTCCATCGCCGAGGTGGTCCGCGACGCCGCGCGCCGGCACCCCGACGCCCCCGCGGTCGCCGGCCAGGGCCGGCCCGCGACCTTCGCCGAGATCGACCGGCGCTCCAGCCGGGTCGCCGCCGGCCTGCTCGCCCTCGGCGTGCGCCGCGGGGACCGGGTCGCCTACGCCGGCCTGAACCGCACGGACGTGCTGGACATCGCCTCCGGGGCGGCCAAGCTGGGTGCGGTACCCGTCCCGCTGAACTTCCGCCTCGCCGGCCCCGAACTCGCCGCGGTGCTCGCCGACTCGGGCGCGGCGGTGCTCTTCGCCGAGCCGGCCCAGGCCGAGCTCGTCCGGGGGTCCTTCGAGGGCGTGACGCTGACGCTGGACGGCGACTACGAAGCGTGGCTGGACGCGCAGCCGGAACAGGACCCCGGGGTCGTCACCGACCCGGACGACCTCGCCGTGCTGCTGTACTCCTCCGGCACCACCGGCCTGCCCAAGGGCGTCATGATCCGCAACCGCAACCTGCACTCGATGCTCGACGTGGCCCGCCGCCGCTGGCAGCTCGACCCGGGCGACGCCTCGCTGAACGTCTCGCCGTACTTCCACGTCCTCGGCTTCGCGTGGGCCGTGCACAGCCTGCGCCAGGGCGCGGCCCTCGCCCAGGTGCGCGACGCCGCCCCGCAGGCGCTGCTCGGCCTGATCGCCGGCGCGCGGGTGCGGGTGGCCGTGCTCGTGCCGGTGCTCATCGACGTGGTCCTGCGCAGCCCCGGGCTCGACGAGGCCGACCTGAGCAGCCTGCGCCTGATCCTGTACGGCTCCGCCCCCATCTCCGCCCAGGTGCTCGTCGAGGCGACCAAGCGCCTCGGCGCCGCCATGGAGCAGTCCTACGGCCTGACCGAGATCTCCGGCGGGGCCACCTTCCTCAGCCCCGAGGACCACGACCGGGCCCGCGACGAGCCGGGGCTGCTGCGCTCCTGCGGGCGGCCGGACCCGAGCAGCGAGCTGCGCGTGGTCGACCCGGTGACGCTGGAGGAGCTGCCCACGGGGTCCCCGGGCGAGGTGCTCATCCGCTCGGCCCAGGTGATGGCCGGCTACTGGCAGCGGCCCGAGGAGACGGCGTACACGCTGCCCGGCGACGGCTGGATGCGCACCGGGGACGTGGGGCGGCTCGACTCGGAGGGGTACCTCTACCTCGTCGACCGGGCCAAGGACATGATCGTGTCCGGGGGCGAGAACGTCTACCCGGCCGAGGTCGAGCGCGCGCTGCAGGGCCACGACGAGGTCGCCGAGGTCGCCGTCGTCGGCGCACCCTCGGCGCGGTGGGGCGAGTCCCCGGTCGCCGTGGTGGTCCGCGAGCCCGGCAGCGAGCTGACCGAGGAGGCGCTCATCGCCTGGGTCCGCGAGCGGCTCGCACATTACAAGTGCCCGGTCGCGGTGCGCTTCGAGGACGCACTGCCGCGCAACGCCTCCGGCAAGGTGCTGCGGCGCGTCCTGCGCGAGCCACTGTGGGCGGGCCACGAGCGAAGGGTCGGCTGAGTGTCGCTGCAGGACCTGCTGGACAAGCAGGAGATCACCGAGATACTGACGCGGTACATGCGCGCCGTCGACCGCGGCGACCTCGACGCCCTGCGCGCCTGTTACCTCCCGGGCGCGGTCGAGGAGCACGGCGGGGTGTACAGCGGCCCGGCCGACGCCTACGTCGACAGCATCGCCCGCACCCTGACCCACCCGAAGGCGATCACCACGCACGTGCTGTCCAACGTGCTCATCGAGCTCGACGGCGACCGCGCCGACGTCGAGTGCTACGTGACCGCGTTCGCCCGTGTGAAGCCCGGCGACACGCTGACCGTGGCCCGGATGCTCGACGTCTTCGAGCGCGTGGACGGCCGCTGGGGCATCCGGCACCGGCGGCTGCGGTGGGAGTGGAACCACGACATGGAGCGCACGGAAGGCTGGATCTTCGGCATGCTCGTCCCCGACCCCTCGGTGCTGCAGCGCGGCGCCAAGTTCCCGGCCGACCCGGTGTACGGCTCATGACCGGCGTCGTCGCCCTCGTGACCGGGGCCAACCGCGGCATCGGCCAGGCGTTCGTCGAGGAGCTGCTCGAGCAGGGCGCCCGCGTCTACGCCGGCAGCCGCGACCCGGCCGCCGTGCAGACCCCCGGCGCGATCCCGGTCGGGCTCGACATCACGGACCCCGCGCAGGTGGCGGCGGCCGCCGCCGGGTGCGCCGACGTGAACCTGCTCGTCAACAACGCCGGGCTGTTCACCAAGCAGCGGCTCGTGCTGCCCGAGGACCCCGAGGCGGCCCGCGCCGAGATGGAGGTCAACTACTTCGGCACCCTCGCCATGACGCGGGCCTTCGCCCCCGTGCTCGCGGCCAACGGCGGCGGGCAGATCATCAACGTGCTGTCCGT
The DNA here is from genome assembly GCF_049995355.1 of Dactylosporangium sp. McL0621. Lineage (NCBI taxonomy): Bacteria > Bacillati > Actinomycetota > Actinomycetes > Micromonosporales > Micromonosporaceae > Dactylosporangium > Dactylosporangium sp. McL0621. The sequence goes on along the minus strand of NZ_CP188259.1, from coordinate 3,187,869 downwards.
GGCCGCGATCGTGCCCACGGCGTTCATGGGCGGGTACTCCCCCGCCAAGGCCGCCACCCTGTTCCTGTCCGGCATCACCCGCGCCGAGCTGGAGCCGCAGGGCACGAAGGTCACCGCGCTCATCGTCGGCTCGGTCGACACCCGCATGGCCGACCACGTCGACGGGCGCAAGGAGGACCCGCGGGACATCGCCCGGGCCGGGCTCAAGGCGGCGGCCAAGGGCGAGCTGACCTTCGACACCGACTGGATGGCCGTCGACGCGCGGGCCCGCCTGGCCCGCGACCCGGTCCGCTACGAGCGCGGGCTGGGACGGCTCGTGCACAGGGCGGCGCTGCGGACGGGCCGCGAGTAGATGGGTACCCGCGTCATCCAGTGGGCCACCGGCGCCATCGGCAAGACGACGCTGCGGGCCGTGCTCGACTCCCCCGAGCTCGAGCTCGCCGGCCTGTACGTCTACGGCGAGCGCAAGGCCGGCCGCGACGCCGGCGACATCGCCCGCCGCCCGGCCACCGGCGTCACCGCGACCCGCGACATCGAGCAGATCCTGGCCCTCGACGCCGACGTCGTCATCCACGCGCCCCGGCTGCGCCTCGACTACGGCGAGCACGACGAGGACATCTGCCGGCTGCTGCGCTCCGGCAAGAACGTCATCACCACCGCCGGGCACCACTACCCGGCCCCCGAGCGCGCGGCGCGGTTCGAGCGGGCCTGTGCCGAGGGCGGCAGCACCCTCTTCGGCGTCGGGATCAGCCCCGGCGTCATCGGCGAACGCCTCACGCTCGCCCTGACCGGGGTCGCGGTCCGCCTGGACCGGGTCGAGATCGACGAGGTCCTCGACGCCCGCGCCATGCCCGACCCCGACTTCGTCTTCAACGTCATGGGCATGGGTTCGTCGTCGCCGGAGCCCGGCGCGCTTTCGGAGCTGTATGGCGAGCTGTACACCGAGACGCTGCGGTTCATGGGCGACGCGATGGGTGTGGTCTACGACCGGATCGAGCCCGACCACCACTACGAGCTGGCCGCCGTCGACCTGCAGGTCGCGGCCGGCACCATCCGCAAGGGCACCGTCGTGGCGACCGAGTGGCGCTGGCACGCCGTCGTGGCCGGGCAGCGGTTCATCACCCTGTCGATCATCTGGACGATGGACCCGGCGCTTCCCCGCTACGCCGGGCGCGACCACTGGACGATCCACGTGTTCGGCAAGCCCGAGGTGGTCATGTCGCTGAACCTGGTCGAGCCCCAGGAGCCCGGCGTGCGAACGACCGCGGCCCAGTACGTGACGGCCGGCCCGGTCATCAATGCGATCCCGCTCGTGGTCGCGGCCCCGCCCGGCATCCTGTCCTTCGACGTCTTCGGCGCGTGGTCCGCATGAGGCCGTTCTTCGCGGTCCACGCCGACGGCGGCCGGGTCACGAGCGTCGCCGACATCATCCGCCGCCGCGCGGCCGCCACCCCCGCGCTGACGGCCGTCATCGAGGCCGGCCGCACCACCACGTTCGGCGCGCTGGACGAGCGCTCGAACCGGGTCGCCCAGGCGCTCATCGCGGCCGGCGTCGCGCCCGGGGACCGGGTGGCCTACATCGGCGCCAACGCACCGGAGTTCCTCGAGGTCCTCTACGGCGCGACAAAGGCCGGCGCGATCGCCACCGCCGTCAACAACCGCCTGGCGCGGCCGGAGATCGCGGCCATCCTCTCCGACGCCGCCCCCGCGGCCCTCATCGTCGACGATCCTTCGCTGGTACCGCCGGGAGCTCGCGCCGTGTGCACCGGTGACGAGTACGAGGCCTGGCTGTCCACTGTGGACCCGGTCGACCCGCTCGTGCCCGCCGGGCCGGACGACACCGCGGTCATCTTCTACACCTCGGGCACGACGGGCCGGCCGAAGGGCATCATGCTCAGCGGCGACAACCTCGGCCAGGCCCTCGCGACCATGCACTACGACATGGAGCTCACGACCACGTCGGTGGCGATGGCACCCATCCCGTACTTCCACATCTCCGGCCTCGGCCTGGCCCTCGTGGCCAACCTCAACGGCGCCGCGCTGCTGCTGGAGACCGCGGCCGGCCCCGACGCGCTGATCGCCCTGCTGGCGCGGCGGCGGGTCTCGCACGCGGCCGTCGTGCCGACGATCCTGCAGACGCTGCTGCAGCTGCCCGGCACGCGCGAGACCGACTGGTCGGCGCTGCGCTACCTGGTGTACGGCGCGATGCCGATCCCGCTGCCGGTGATCCGCGCCGCGACGGAGGTCTTCGGCTGCAAGTTCCTGCAGTCGTACGGCCTGACGGAGTCGACGGGCGGCGTGACGGTCCTCTGGCCCGAGGACCACCTGCCGGACGAGCCGCGCAAGGAGCGCCGCCTGCGCTCGGTGGGCCGCCCCATGCCGGGCGTCTCCCTGCGGGTCGTCGACCCGGTGACGCTGTCGGACCTGCCCCCGGGCGAACGCGGCGAGGTCCTGATCGGCGGCGGCCACGTGATGCGCGGCTACTGGCGCAACCCCGCGGCGACGTCCGCCACGATCGTGGACGGCTGGGTCCGCACCGGCGACGGCGGCTCCTTCGACGAGGACGGCTACCTGTACCTGCACGACCGCATCAAGGACATGATCGTCTCCGGCGGCGAGAACGTGTACCCGGCCGAGGTCGAGAGCGTGCTGACCGGCCACCCGGACCTGGCCGAGGTCGCGGTGGTGGGCGTGCCGTCGGCGCGGTGGGGCGAGTCCCCGGTGGCCGTGGTGGTACCGCGCGCGGGCCACACCCCGGACGAGGCCGAGGTGATCGCGTGGTGCCGCGAGCGGCTGGCCCACTTCAAGTGCCCGGTCGCGGTACACGTGGTGGAAACCTTGCCCCGCAACGCTTCCGGCAAGCTCCTCAAGCACGCCCTGCGCAGTAGTTTCTCCTAGCTCGCTGCGCTCGCGGCGGGGGAGCTCCGCTCCACCCACACCCCCTCAAAATCTCCGCCGTCGCCGACGAGCACCGAACGGGCGCTGCCGATTTCGGCTCGACGACGCGACTTCGGCGCGCTGATCCAGCCTGCGCGCCGGGAGCGTCCTGGGCGCGCTGGCTGTCACATCCCGACGAAGGTCACGGTCTCGGTCAGGTCCGCCCGCCCGGTACGCAGCGGTGGCACGCCCGGCCGCTCGAACCCGACCGAGACCCCGCAGAGCAGCACGAGCCCATCGTCGGCCCCGACGATCCGGCCGACGGTCCTGCGAAACATCGTCCACATCACCTGCGGGCAGCTGTGCAGCCCCTCGGCCCGCAGCAGCAGCATGACCGTCTGCAGGTACATGCCCGCGTCGGCCCACTGCCCAGGCCCCATCGTCCGGTCGAGGTAGCAGAACAGGACGACCGGCGCCCCGAACGCCGCCGAGTTCAAGGCGGAGATCTTCACGGGCCGGGCGGGGTCGTCGCGCTCGATGCCCAGCGCCGCGTACCGCTGGGCCGCCGCGGCGGAGAACCGGTCCAGGTACGGCGGGACCAGGTCGGCCGGGTACATCGGGTACTCCCGTTCGTCGCCGGGGTCGCCCGCCAGCGCCCTGGCCGTCGCACGCCGCTTCAGCTCCGCCAGGGGCTCGCCGGTCACGACGTACACCTGCCACGGCTGGAGGTTCCCGCTCGACGGGGCCCGCGCCGCGGCCGCGAGCACGCGTTCCAGGGCCGCCTTCGGAACCGGTTCGGCGCTGAACGCCCGCACGGCGCGCCGGCTGTCCACAGCGTCATACACGTCCACCAACCCAGCCTATGACGAGGCCGAGGGATGCTCAGCGGATGCTCAGCAGATACTCAGCGCCATGCGTTCAGCCTCGTCCCGGACGCGTCGGACGAGGCCGCCGGGCTGTTCGGTGCTCGAGCGCGCCGGCGTGGATTTTGAGGGGGTGCGGGTGGAGCTTGCTCCCCCACCGCGAGCGCAGCGAGCCAGGGAAAACCCTCAGCGGTACCGGCAGTGCACGCCCAGGAGGCTCTCGTCGCGCAGGGCCGGGCCGCGTTCGGAGCGCAGCAGGGTCAGCGTCCACCGGGGCAGCTCGGCCGCCGGGCGGAAGCGCACCGTGCGGCCGCCCAGGTCGATGGTGTCCGCGGCGGCCGGCTCGTAGCCCAGGATCTCGGCCCACTGCTTGACCGTCGCCTCCGGGTCCTGGGCCGGTACGTCCACCGCCACCACGTCGTCGATCAGTGCGTGCGGCGACGGGTCAACGCCCATGCCGTCCCAGAACCAGGCGTCGCGGTCCGCGATGCCGTCCAGCTCGAGCAGCAGGCCGGCGTCGGCCGGGTGGAACTGCACGATCGGGTGGCCCATGACGAGCTGGTCGGCGACCACGCGGACGCCGAGGGCCAGGGCGCGGTCGCGGGCGGCCAGGGGGTCGCTGTGCTGGACCGAGAGCGCGTAGCCGCCCGGGCCGCGCTTGGCCAGCCAGCGGGCGATCGACACGTCGGGCGTGAGCGGAGCGACGAGCTCCAGGTAGGAGCCGCCGGCCAGGGCCATCGTGTCGTCGGCCATGCCGATCGCGGCCAGTTCGGGATCGGCGAAGCCGGGGCCGAGGCCGTAGTGCTCGCGCAGGAGGCGGCCGTCGGCGGCCATGTCGGAGGTGGCCAGGACGACCTGGCGCAGTAGGGCCCAGTCACTCATGAGCGTATTCCTTGCGTAGCAGGCGTTTCAGGATCTTGCCGGAGGCGTTGCGGGGCAGGGTTTCCACGACGTGTACCGCCACCGGGCATTTGTAGTGGGCCAGGCGCTCGCGGGACCACGGGATGAGGTCGTCGACGGCGCCGTTCGTGACGACCACGGCGATCGGGGACTCGCCCCAGCGCGCGGACGGCACGCCCACGACCGCGACGTCGAGCACGTGCGGGTGGGCGGCCAGGACGCGCTCGACCTCGGCCGGGTACACGTTCTCGCCGCCGGAGACGATCATGTCCTTGATGCGGTCGTGCAGGTACAGGTAGCCGTCCTCGTCGAAGGAGCCGCCGTCGCCGGTGTGCAGCCAGCCGTCCACGATGGACTCGCCCCGCCAGTAGCCCCGCGTGACCGACGGGCCGCGGACGAGGATCTCGCCGCCGGCGACCCGGACGTCGAGTCCCGGCAGCGGGCGGCCGACCGAGGTCAGGCGGCCGTCGGGGCGGTGCTCCTCCGGGTCGAGGACGGTGGCGACGCCAGTGGTCTCCGTCAGGCCGTACGACTGGTGCAACCGCGCGCCGAGGACCTCCGTGGCCCGTCCCACCAGGGCGGGGGTGATCGGGGCACCGCCGTAGACGATGTGGCGCAGGGCCGAGAAGTCGGCCGGGGCGTCGGTCAGGGCCTGGATGAGCGTCGGGACCATCGCCGCGTGGGTGGCCCGGAAGTCGACCAGCTGACGGGACATGCTCGCCGGGGCCGGCTCCGCGTTCTGCACGATCGTGCCGCCCGCGGCGAGGGTGATGAGGGACCAGCCGGTGCCGGCGATGTGGTGGTACGGCGTCGGGACCAGGCTGACCGCGTGCTCGTCGACCTCGAACAGCGCGCCGAACGCGCCGACCGTCCAGGCCAGCTGCTCGTCGTCGATGAGCACGCCCTTGGGGCGGCCGGTAGTGCCGGACGAGTACATGATCATGACGGGCGCGTCGTCGAAGACCTCGCCGATGCCGGCGTCGCGGGCGATCCAGGCGGCCTCGTCGGCGGTGAGGCGGAAGTTGATCGGCACGAGGGTGGCGCCGGCCCGCAGGCAGGCGATGAAGAGCTCCCAGAAGTCCGTGCGGTTGCGGTCGCGGTAGGCGACGCGCTGGCCGGGCCGCAGCCCGGCGGCGAGCTGCCCGGATGCCTGCCACAACTGCGCGTACGTGACCGAGCGGTCGTCGCCGGTGATGGCCGTCCTGTTCGAGATGTTCCGCTCGATGAGCGACAGGACGGCACTCATGGCGTGCGTTCGATGGTGACGTCGCTGCCCCCGCGCAGGGGCTCGCGGCACTGGTCGCACGCCAGCCGCGGGGTGAAGATGCGCCGGCACTCGGTGTGCCGGTAGACCAGCGCCCGCCCCTCGGGCGCCTTGAACCAGCGGTGCCCCCAGTCCAGCGTGCACATGACGACCGGGAAGAAGGCGCGGCCCTTGGCGCTGAGGTGGTAGCTGAGCCAGTCGGCGCGCTCGGCGCCGGGCGCCGGGTCGAGCACACCGAGCTCGCAGAAGGTGCGCAGCCGGTCGGCGACCATTGTCGGCGGGGCGCCGAGGCGCTGCTCGAAGTCCTTGAACCGGTGCGCGCCGAGGAAGGCGGCCCCGAGCAGGGCCGAGGACCAGCGGTTGCCGATGAGCGCCATGGTCTGCGGGAACAGGCCGGGGCTGGCGCCCGCGCCGGCGAAGGAGCGGCGGCGGGTCGTGGCCGCGGGGACGCTGCGCTCCCAGGTGCCGCTGGGGCCGAAGCCGCCGGTGACGTCGCGGGGCTCGACCGCCTTGCCGCAGGTGGCGCACATGAGCAGCGGCTGGAACGGCTGCCCGCAGCGGCTGTGCCGCATGAGCGGCAGGTGCTCCTCGTGCTGGGGCACCCAGCGGGCCTCCCACGCCCAGATGGCCAGCAGGATCGGCCAGGTGTCGCGGCCGCGCTTGGTGAGCCGGTACTCGAACCGCGGCGGCCGGTCCTGGTAGGCGACCTTCTCCATGATCCCGACCTCGGCCAGCCGGGAGAGCCGGTTGGTCAGCACCGAGTTGGAGATCGGGAGCCGCTCCAGGTATTCGCTGTACCGCCGCACGCCCGCGGTCGCGTAGCGCAGGATGAGCAGCGTCCACTCGTCGCCGATGATCCCGAGCGCGTGCGCGACCGCGTTCTGCCCGCCCGGCTCGAGCTGGGTGGGCGCGTCCCCCGGGTGCACCACGGCCACAGAGGGGGCGTCACCGGGCGGTTCGACTGTCACGCAGGGCCCATCCGCAGCGCCGCGGCCATCGTGTCGGCGGTGCCCCAGCCGGGGATCGAGGAGCCGGCGGCCCAGGTGGCGTGCGTACCGCTGGAGACGCGCTCGGGCAGCGCGACGCGCGCGACCGGGCCGTCGGCGACCCGCTGCGCGTCGAAGACCAGGCACTCGGAGGCGTCGCGGTTCATGTCGGTGACGATCGTAATCAGGTAGCCGTCGTCCTCGGCGGCCGAGCCCACCCGGGGCGCCATCGCGGTCTCGCTGCCGAAGACCCCCTCGCCGAAGGCGTACCGCTCGTCGTGGCCGGTGAGCAGGTCGTGCTTGACGACGCCGTCGAATAGGAACCAGCCCTCGACGCCGGTGGCGGCGTACGCGTACCGGTTGGGCCGCCCCCCGTGCCGCCCGTTGATCATGCCGAACTCGGTGACGGTGTCGCGCAGCCGCTCCTCCCGCACCTGGCCGGTGACCAGGTTGAGCCGCCACCGGTGCAGGTGCGACTGCATCCGGTCGAGCGCCAGGAAGCGGAACATGCGCTGGTAGTAGGAGCCGTCGCCGCGGTCCTGGGGCTCGGGGTCGTCCTGGAAGAAGCCGTCGAGGACGATCTCGTCGCCCTCCTCGTAGGCGTTGACCCAGTGCAGGACGTAGGTCGGGTCCGCCTCGAACCAGCGGACCTGCTCCGAGGTACCGCGGCGGGGAACGACCCCGATCCGCAGGGGCATTTCGGGGTGGAAGCGGGCGGCGTGGACGCCCTGCTCCAGCAGCGCCGGCTCCCAGAACAGCGGGCAGTCGTTCAGGATCGCGTAGTGCTCGGTGTAGGCCATGTCGTGCGGCAGGCGCGGGCCCGGCAGCGGCACGTCGATGTAGTGCACCAGGTGGTTGTCCGCGTCCACCACGCCGTAGTGCAGGTACGGCGCCTGCTTGCCGTAGTTGAAGAACAGCAGCTCGCCGGTGTGCTCGTCGCTCTTCGGGTGGGCCGAGACGCCCCACTGCGACGGGAACCGCCCGCCCCACGTGGACTTGCCGAGGGTGTCGAGGGTGAGCGGGTCGAGGCGGTACAGGTCGCCGCACTGGTAGAAGCTGGACAGGGCCACCCCGGCGTGCACGACGATGTCGGTGCTGGAGGAGTCCTTGAGCCCGCCGCGGGCGCCCCAGCCGTCGCGGCGGCTGCGGTCCGGGGGCTCGGCGAGGCCGGCCCAGAGCGGCTCCTTGCTCTCCTGCTCGGCGAGGAACCCGTCGGTGCGCACGAAGCGGTTGCGGTAGAACGCCTTGCCGTCGCGGAAGCCGACCACGTGGATCATGCCGTCGCCGTCGAACGGGTGGTACCTGCCGGCGATGGCGGGGTGCACGGGGTTCTCGGTGTTGCGCAGGTACACGCCGTCGAGGTCGGCCGGGATCTCCCCGGTCACCGTGAGGTCGTCGGCGCGCCATTCGCTGGTCTGCGGCCGCCACGGCCCGGTGCGGTACGGGTGGTCGTCGTCCTCCGGGAGCGTGGCCAGGGCGTGGCCGACGAGCTCGACGTCCATAACGGTCGCTCCTACTTTCCAGAGTCGGCCGCGCCGACCACGAGACTCACCGTCGTCGTGGTGCTGCCGCCGATGTTGAGGGTGGCGAAGGTGCGCGCGCCGGGCACCTGGTAGGCCCCGGCCTGGCCGGTGACCTGCCGGTGGGCGTCCACGAGCATGCGCACGCCGGTCGCGCCGACGGGGTGGCCGCCGCCGATCAGCCCACCGCCGGGGTTCATCGGGATCCGGCCGCCGATGGCGAGCTCGCCGGACTCGACCGCCTTCCAGCTCTCGCCGGGCGCGGTGATGCCGAAGTGGTCGATCGCCGCGTACTGCGACATCGTGAAGCAGTCATGGGTCTCGATGCCGTCGAGGTCCTCGACGCCGCCGATGCCGGCCCGCCCGAACGCGTCGAGCACCGCCTTGCGCACGTGGGGCAGCGCGTACGGCTCGCCGGCGCTGCGCCGCAGCTTCTGCTCCAGCGGCAGCCCGACGGTGGCGTGGCCCCAGCCGAGGATCCGGGCGAGCGGGCGGCGGGCGAGGCCGGGGTGGGCGGCGAGGTACCGGTCCGACACGAGCACCACGCCGGCCGCGCCGTCGGTGACCTGGCTGCAGTCGTTGCGCCGCAGCCGCCCCTCGACCGGCGGGTTGGCGTCGTCGTCGGCGCTGAAGCTGGCGTCGGTGAAGGTCCAGCCGCGGGTCTGCGCGTTGGGGTTCACCCGGGCGTTGTCGAAGGCGAGCCGGCCGATCGCGCGCAGGTGGGCGTCGTCGAGGCCGTAGCGCTTGTCGTACTCGTCGGCGAGGGCGCTGAACATGTACGGCCACATGAACTTGGCCTGCTCGCCCTCGTGGCCGACCCAGGCGGCGGCGCCCAGGTTGCGGGCGGCCTGGTCGCCGGGGACGGTGCGCTCCAGCTCGGCGCCGAGCACGAGGGCGACGTCGTAGCGGCCGGACTCGAGGTCGGCCATGGCCGACAGCACGGCGATGCCACCGGAGGCGCACGCGGCCTCGTGGCGGGCCGCCGGGATGCCCCAGAGGCGCTCGTCGACGGTGGCGGGCATGCCGCCGAGCTGACCCTGGCCGGTGAAGAGCTGGCCGAAGGCGTTACCGACGTGGATCACCCCGATGTCGGCCGGGTCGACGCCGGACGCGTCGAGGGTCCCGGTCGTCACCTCCGCGAAGAGCTCGGCGAAGCCGTGCCCGGCGCGGGCCCAGTTGCGGGCGAAGTCGGTCTGGAAGCCACCTGCGACCCACGTGCTCGAAGTTCCCATGAGCCACCTCCATTCGAGCTTCCTTACTATAACAAGCAGAGTCGCTCGTCAACGTGCCGCCGCCCTGACCTAGGTCATCTCTTGCCAACGGCACCCGATGAGACTACACCTAACAGAGTGACTTCACGCGACGTGTACGTCCTCGAGTACCTGCGCACGGCGCGCGGCAAGGGCTCGGCGAAGGGCGCGCTGCACCACCTGAGCCCGACCGAGCTCGTCGTGCACCTGCAGCACGCGCTGGTCGGGCGCACCGGGCTCGACCCGGCCCGCATCGACGACATGGCCCTCGGCCTGGCCTCCCAGAGCGGCGAGCAGGGCGCCAACCTGCCCCGCACCGCGGCGCTGCTGGCCGGCTGGGGCGAGCACGTGCCCGGGGTCAGCCTGAACCGGTTCTGCGCCTCCGGGATCGACGCCGTCGCCCAGACCGCCGCCCGGGTGCGCGCCGAGGACCTCGACCTGGCCGTCGCCGGCGGGGTGGAGAGCGTCTCGCGGGTGCCGATGTTCTCCGACCAGGGCCCGCTGTGGAGCGACCCCGACACGATCCGCCGGGTCGGCTCGATCCACATGGGCATCGCCGCCGACCTCAACGCGACGCTGGACGGATGGCCGCGCGAGGAGCTGGACGCCTACGGGCTGGAGACCCAGGCCAAGGCGACCGCCGCCTGGAAGGCCGGGTTCTACGAGCGTGCGGTCGTACCCGTGGACGGCTTCGCCCACGACGAGCTGGTCCGGCCCGGCACCACCATGGAGAGCCTGGCCGCGCTGCCGCCCGCCTTCGCCGAGCTGGGCGCCTCCGGCCAGGACGCCATCGCGCTGGCCGCGCACCCCGAGGCCGGCGCGATCGAGCACCGGCACACCGTCGGCACCTCCCCCGCCATCGCCGACGCCGCCGCCCTGGTGCTGCTCGGCACCCGCGCGGCCGCCGAGGCGAACGGGCTCGCCCCGCGGGCCCGCGTGGTCGCGGCGGCCACGTGCAGTACCGACCCCGTCATCATGCTCACCGCCGGGCAGCAGGCCGTCGAGAAGGTCATCGCCAAGGCCGGCCTCACCCCGGCCGACATCGACGTGTTCGAGTTCGCCGAGGCGTTCTCGGCGCTGTGCCTGAAGTTCCGCCGCGACCTCGGCGCCGGGCCCGAGCGCATGAACCCCAACGGCGGCACGATCGCCATGGGCCACGCGTTCGGCGCGACCGGCGCCATCCTGCTCGGCCAGTGCGTGGAGGAGCTGCAGGCCCGGGGCGGGCGCTACGGCGTCGCCGCCGTCTCGGGCGCGGCCGGCCTCGGGGTCGCCGTGCTCGTCGAGCGGGTCGACGCATGAGCGCGCTCGACGGCCGCGTCGGCGTCGTCACCGGCGGCGGCAAGGGTCTGGGCCGCGCCTTCGCCCTGCACCTGGCCGGCCTCGGCGCCGCGGTCGTCGTCAACAACCGCAACCGCCAGGCCGACTCGGCCGGCGCCGTGGTCGCCGAGATCACCGCCGCGGGCGGGCGGGCCGTCGCCGACTACAGCGACGTCGCCGACCCGCACGCGGGGGACGACCTGGTGGCGCTGGCTCTGTCGGAGTACGGCCGGCTGGATTTCTGTGTCACCAGCGCCGCCGTGAGCTCCCCGGCGATGTTCCACAAGACCGGCATGGACGCCTTCGCCGCCGTGCAGGCCGTCAACGTGCTCGGCACCGCGAGCGTCGCCGCCGCGGCCGCCCGGCACCTGCGCGGCGCGGGCGGCGGGCGGATCGTCCTCGTGGCCAGCACCGCCGGGCTGCACGGCGAGCCGACCGTCTCCGCCTACGCGGCCAGCAAGGGCGCGGTCATCGCCCTGGGCCGGACCATCGCCGCCGAGGGCGCGCCGCGCGGGGTGTACACCAATGTGCTGCTGCCGTACGCGACGACGCAGATGACCGACGCGGGGATGGCCGGACGGTTCCGCGACGCGATGACGGCCGAGTCGGTGGCGCCGGTCGTCGCCGCGCTCGTCGACCCGGACGGCACCCTCAACGGCGAGGTGATCGTGGCCGCGAACGGCTCGCTGCGCGCGACGAGCGCCGTGGAGTGGGGCACCGTGCGGGTGCCGCCGTCGCTGGACGCCGCGGGGCTGGCCGGGCTCCTGGACTCGAGCCGGGCCGGGAAGCCGCACGAGTACCGCACCGCGCAGGACGCGTTCGCCGACTTCGCCGAGGAGACGCTGCCGTGAACTGGACCGCCCTGGCGCTGAACCTGTGCGCCACGATCGTCGCCGTCGCGCTCGTCATGGCGCTCACGATGGCCTACGCGCTGCGCCGCGGCGAACAGTCCATCGTGGACACCGTCTGGGGCCTCGGCTTCGTGGTCGTCGCGGCCGTGTCCTTCGCGCTCTCGGCCGGCCACGGCGACCCGTGGCAGCGCGCGGTGACCCTCGCGCTGACCGCGGTCTGGGGCCTGCGGCTCGGGGCGTACATCTACGTGCGCAACCGGGGCAAGGGCGAGGACCCGCGGTACGCGGCGCTGCTGCGGCGCAACCAGGGCCGGCTGGTGCCGTACGTGATCCGGACCATCTACTGGCCCCAGGGCGCGATCATGTGGGTCGTGTCGCTGCCGGTGCAGGCCGCGATGTACGTGTCGTCGCCGGTACCGGCGCTGCTGTGGGCCGGCGTCGCGGTGTGGGCAGTCGGCTTCGCGTTCGAGGCGGTCGGCGACGCGCAGCTGGCCCGGTTCAAGCGCGACCCCGCGAACGCCGGCCGGCTCATGGACCGCGGCCTGTGGGCGTGGACGCGCCACCCCAACTACTTCGGCGACTCCGTCGTGTGGACCGGCCTGTTCCTGCTCGCGTGCTCGCACTGGGTGGGCCTGCTGACCGTCGCCGGCCCGGCGCTCATGACCCACATGCTCGTGAACAAGAGCGGCAAGGCCCTGCTGGAGCGCCGGATGAGCCGGTCGCGGGGCCCCGAGTTCGCCGAGTACGCCGCCCGCACCTCCGGCTTCCTCCCCCGCCCGCCCCGCCGTGCATGACGTTTCCGACCTGCTGGAGGTCCTGGACCTCCGGCCGGTCGGCGACTCCGTCTTCGAGGGCCGCAACAGCGCGCTCGACCTGCCCCGGGTCTTCGGCGGCCAGCTCGCCGCGCAGGCCTTGGTGGCGGCGGCCCGGACGGTACCGTCGCGGCAGCTCCCGCAGTCGTTGCACGCCACGTTCCTGCGCCCGGGCCGCCCCGAGGCCGTCAACCGCTTCGCGGTGGAGCACGTCCGCGACGGCCGGAGCCGCACGACCCGCACGGTGACGGCCACCCAGGACGGCCGCGAGGTGCTCCGCCTGACCGCCGCCTTCGGCCCCCCGTCGACGGGCGTGGGCCACCAGACCCCGCCCCCGGAGGCGGGCAAGCCGCTGGACGCCCCGACGCTCGACGAGAGCATCGCCGACCTGGGCGGCCTCATGGGCCTGTGGACCGGCTTCGCCGCCGTCGACATCCGCGTGGCCCCCTGCCCCGGCGGCGGACCGTCGCGCGGGCTGCTGTGGATGCGCGCCACCGCCCCGCTGCCCGACGACCCAGTCACCCACGCGGCCGTCCTCTGCTACGCAACGGACCTCACCCTGCTGTCGGCGGCGCTGGTACCGCACGGGCTGCGCCTCGGCCGCGAGCGCGACCACAGCCACGCCTGGGACACCGTGTCCCTCGACCACGCCCTGTGGTTCCACCACATCCCGCGCGCCGACGAGTGGCTGCTGTTCGACCAGCACTCGCCGGTGGCCTCGCACGGACGCGCCCTGGCCACGGCCCAGGTCTACGACACCACCGGCGAGCTGGTGGCCACGGTCACGCAGGAGGGCCTGCTGATCGCCGAGCCGCTGACCTGACGTTCGCCTCATCCACGTGCAGCGGTGCGAACCGAATTCAATTCCCGACCGCGGGCTTGACCTTGCCCCTGGGGGAACGTTCCACGATCGGTGCATGGACGAGATGACGCACATTCGGGAGCGGGTCGCGCGGTTCTGTGACGAGAGCCAGGTGCCCGGCTTCCTCGCCGGGGTCTACCACGCCGGGCAGACCGAGATCTCCGCGTACGGTATCGCCAACCTCACCACCGGTGCCGCGATGCGGCCGGACACCGGGTTCCTGTTCGGGTCCGTCACCAAGATCATGACCACCATGCTCGTGCTGCGGCAGGTTGCGGCCGGCAAGCTCGACCTCGACGCCCCCGTGGTGCGGTACCTTCCCGAGTTCGCGCTCGCCGAGCCCGGCGCCGCCGAGCGGGTTCTCGTGCGGCACCTCGTCATGCACACGAGCGGCATCGACGCCGATCTGTACTTTCCGCGCGGGTGCGGGGACTCCGCGCTCGCCGGCTACATGGCCGGGCTCGCCCGGCAGTGCGGGACGCTGTTCGAGCCGGGACGGTACGTCAGCTACTCCAACGGGGGCATGATCGTGGCCGGGCGGCTGCTCGAGGTGGTCACCGGGCTGAGCTACGCCGAGCTGCTGCGCCGCGACGTCTACGAGCCGCTCGGGATGGGGACCGCGGCCACCTCGGCCGAGGAGGCGATCCTTCGCGGTACCGCCATCGGGCATTTTCCCGGCCCCGACGGCACGGCGCGGCCCACCGGGATGTTCAAGCTCCCGGACACCTGGGGGCCGGCCGGCGGCACGCCGATCGGCACCATCGACGACCTGCTCAAGCTCGGGCGGGCCCATCTGGCCGCCGACAACCCGATGGCCGTGGTGACGCACGACATGGGCGTGGCCAACGTGCCGCCGATCGGGATGGGGTGGCTGCTGGAGGACTTCGGCGGCACCACGGTGCTGTCGATGTCCGGCGCCTCGCCCGGCGGGGTGGCCGTGCTCGCCGTGGTGCCCGCGCACGATCTGGTCTTCGCCGCGTACGGCAACGACCCGCGCGCGTTCGCGCTGCACAACGAGCTCATCCCGGAGCTCGTCGGGCGGTTCGCGCCGGTGGCGTTCCCGCCGCTGGCGGTCGCGGACGAGGGGGACCTGCGGCGGTACGCCGGGACCTATCGCTCGCAGCAGCTGCGCGTCGACGTGACCGTGGCCGGCGGGGAGCTGGAGGAGCGGGTGACGTACGAGCCCGCGGACCCGGACCAGGAGGCGATCTTCACCGCCTTCGCCGGTGGGCCCGTGTCGGGGCCGCCGCAGCGGTACGTGCCGCTCGGCGACGGGCTCTTCGCGCCCGCCGGGATGCCGCTGGAGTCGCTCGGCGGCTACGGCCGGGTGTACCTGGTCTCGTACCTCGGCGATGCCGGCGGCCGCGCGACGCACCGCTGCGCCGGCGGCCGGATGACCCGCCGCACCGGGGAGTGAGTGGTCACATCATGTCGACCCGGCCCCGGGTGCGGGCCGGGCGCCCGGCCCCCGCGGCCAGGGCGGCGTCCGTGAGCACCTCGGGGCCGGGGAAGAGGTGGGTGAGCCCGGCGGGCAGGCCCGGCACCGGCTCGCCGAAGGCCCGGACGAGCTCGCCGAGGGCGTCCCGGTCGCCGCGCACGGCCCCGACCACGCGGGCCTCGAACGGGGAGAACGCGCCCGGCTCGCCGGTGTCGAGGCCGAGCAGGTCGCGGACCCGCTGGACGACGTGGATGAGGCCTTCCCAGTACGGCAGGTGCGCCCACAGCACCAGATGGTCCGGCCCGCCCGCGGCGACCTCCAGCACGCCGGCGTCCCCGTCGACGCCGATCGTGCGGCGGTACACGTCCCCGTCGACGGTCTCCACCCCCGGGATCGCGCGCTCCTGCCGCGTCTTCAGCGCCGCCGGCCAGTCGTACGGGCCCTCGAACGGCAGCCGCAGCCGCAGGCCCCCGTCGCACACGAGCCGGTCCGCGCGGCGGCGGCGGCGGCCCCGCAGCTGCCGCGGGGTCGCCCGGAACGTGTCGGCCATCGCCCGGTTGAACTGCCGGACGCTGCCGAACCCGGACGCGAACGCCACGTCGGTGACGGTCAGGTCGGTGTCGTCGAGCAGCCGGCGCGCGAAGTGCGTGCGGCGCGAGCGGGCCAGCTGGTCGGGCGTCACCCCGAGGTGCTCGGCGAACAGCCGGCGCAGGTGCCGCCCGGACAGCCCGAGACGCCGGCCCAGCTCGTCCTCGCCGCCCTCGTCGAGGACCCCGTCGATGATCATCCGGACCGCGCGGCACACCAGCTCCGGCTCGCGCCACGGCAGCGAGCCGGCCAGCCGGTACGGGCGGCAGCGCAGGCAGGCCCGGTACCCGGCCGCCTCGGCCGCCGCGGCCGAGTCGAACGTGCGCACGTTGTCGGCCCGGGGCCGCGCGCCGCAGCCGGGCCGGCAGTAGATGCCGGTCGTCACGACCGCCGAGTACACCGTCACGCCACCCACGGTAGGCAGGCCGCCCGCCGCGGACCAGCCACATCCGGACCTGTCCGGATCCGACCGGCGCGCGGTGCCGGGAGCATTTAGACGTACCGTATGCATGATTTCACCGCCGCCTGCCGCACGGCCCTCGACGAGACCTCGTGGATCGAATACGTGCCCGGCTGGCTGCCCGGCGACGCGGCCCTGCTCGCCGCGCTGCTGACCGGGGCCGGCTGGGAGCAGCGGGAGCGCTGGATGGTCAACCGGATGGTGACCGAGCCGCGGCTCACCGCCGAGTACAGCGACCTCGCCGCCGCCCCGGACGACCGGCTGCGCGCCGCGGACGCCGCGCTCTCCGCGCACTACGGCGTCCCCTACGACGGGCTGTGGATCAACTACTACCGCGACCACCGCGACAGCACCGGCTGGCACGGCGACTGGCCCACCTGCAAACGCGCCGAGTGCGTCGTGCCGGTGCTCACCTCGGCGCCACCCGACGCTTCCTCATCAAGCCCCGCGACGGCGGCCGCGGCCGCGTGCTGACCCCGGCCGGCGGCGACCTGATCGTGATGGGCGGCCGCTGCCAGCGCGACTGGCGCCACTGCGTGCCGAAGCAGACGATACCGGCGGGCCCGCGGGTGAGCGTCAACTTCTCCAGCCGATTGCAGGCCGTCCGCGGATAGCACCCCGCCGGTGGTGGCACGATTGGTCCAATGCAGATCGACTTGACCGGACGGACCGCGCTCGTCACCGGCTCCACCCGCGGGATCGGGGCGGCCATCGCCGCCGGCCTGGCGAAGGCGGGCGCCCGCGTGGGCGTCAACGGCCGCAGCCCCGAGTCCGTGACCGAGGCGCTGCGGCGCCTGGGCGACGGGGATTTCGTGGCGGTACCGGGGGACGTCGCCACCGCCGAGGGCGCGCTGAAGGTCCTGGAAACCCTCCCCGACGCCGACGTCCTCGTGAACAACCTCGGCATCTTCGGCGCCCGCGAGCCGCTCGAGATCACCGACGACGAGTGGCGGCAGTACTTCGAGACGAACGTCCTGTCCGCGGTGCGCCTCACCCGCGCCTACCTGCCGGGGATGACGGCGCGCGGGTGGGGCCGCGTGCAGTACATCGCGAGCGACTCCGCCGTCGTCATCCCGGCCGAGATGATCCACTACGGGGTGTCGAAGACGGCCCTGCTCGGCGTCGCCCGCGGGTTCGCGAAGGCCGCGGCGGGCACCGGCGTCACCGTCAACTCGGTGATCGCCGGCCCCACCCACACCGGCGGCGTCGAGGACTTCGTGTACTCCCTCGTCGGCCGCGACCTGCCCTGGGACGAGGCCCAGCGCGAGTTCATGCGCCGGCACCGCCCGCAGTCGCTGCTGCAGCGGCTGATCGAGCCCGAGGAGATCGCGAACCTGGTGGTGTACCTCAGCTCCCCGTTCGCCTCGGCCACGACGGGCGGCGCCGTCCGCGTGGACGGCGGCTACGTCGACGCGATCCTGCCGTAGCCCCGGTCAGCGGAGGGGCTCCAGCACCGGGCCCTCCGGGGTGTCGACCACGCGCCAGCCCGCCTCGGCGATCTCGTCGCGGATGCGGTCGGACTCGGGCCAGTCGCGGCGTTTGCGCGCGTCCTCGCGCTGGGCCAGCCGGTCGCGCAGCTGTTCGTCCACGGTGGACACGTCGGCCCGGCCGTCCAGGTCGGCCGGGTGGAGTTCGTCCAGGCTCAGGCCCAGCACCGTGTCCGCCGCGGCCAGCAGGGTCGCCAGGTCGGTGTCCGGCAGGTCGTCGCCGCGTGCCGCGGTGTTCAGGTCGGCCAGGGCTCTCGGGGTGTTGAGGTCGTCGGAGAGGGCCTCGTCGAGGCGGCGCAGGGCCGCCCGGCCGGCCTCGGTGGTCATGGCGGCGGCGGCCGCGGTCAGGGTCGGCACGTCGGGCAGGGGGCGCAGGGCCTGGGCCCGGCCCGCCAGGCGGCGCAGGGCGCTCGAGGCGCCGCGCACGGCCGCGTCGGTCAGTTCCAGCTGGCTGCGGTACGTGGCGGTGAGCAGGAAGTAGCGGTACGCCAGCGGGTGCAGGCCGTCGTCGACGAGGTCCTGCAGCAGCGGGGCGCCGCCCTCGGACTTGGCGACCTTGCGGTTGCGCAGCAGGACGAACTCGTTGTGCAGCCAGTGGGTCACCCAGGGGCGGTCCGACTCGAGGTACGCCTCGCTCTGGGCGATCTCGTTGACGTGGTGGATCTCGCGGTGGTCGACGCCGCCGGTGTGGATGTCGAAGTGGCGGCCCAGCAGGTCGATGCTCATGACCGAGCACTCCAGGTGCCAGCCGGGCACGCCCGGTCCCCACGGGGAGTCCCAGCGCATGACGCGGCGCTGGCCGGGGGCCTCGGTGCGCCAGACGGCGAAGTCGGCCTTGTTGCGCTTGCCGGGCACGGTCTCCAGGCGGGCGCCCTCGCGCTGGCCCTCCATCGAGATCTGGGCGAGGGTGCCGTAGCCGGGCGAGCGGGCGGTGTCGAAGTACAGGCCGCTGTCGATCCGGTACGTGTAGCCGCGCTCGTCGAGCGTGCGGGCGAAGTCGAGCATCTGCGGTACGTAGTCGGAGGCGCGGGGCAGGTCCGACGGGGTGCGCACGTTCAGGCGCGCGATGTCGTGCAGGTAGGCCGCGGTGTAGTGCGCGGTGACCTCGCGGACGGACTTGAGCTCGCGGCGGGCGGCCGCCTCGACCTTGTCCTCGCCGAGGTCGGTCTCGCCGACGGTGTGGCCGACGTCGGTGATGTTGACGACCTGGCGGACCCGCAGGCCCTTCCACTCCAGCACCCGGCGGAGGGTGTCGCTGAAGACGTACGGGCGCATGTTGCCCAGGTGCGCGTACGAGTAGACGGTGGGGCCGCAGGTGTAGACGCCGACCTCGCCGGGGACGAGCGGGCGCAGCGGCTCCGCCTGCCTGGTGAGGGAGTTGTACAGCGTGATCGGTGCACCGTCGGCCATGAGCAAAACGGTACCAATCGCCGGGTCACGCCCACAGATGGCGGCGCAGGTGGTCCGTCACCTGCGAACTGCCCGGGCTGTCCCCCACGCGAGCTACACGGCGGTGCCCACCGAGCGGTGACGTCCGGGGCCCCGCCGGCGCCATAGCGTCATCGACGTGGCGCGGCACCGGGTCGCGCACCAGCCGAAGGAGTTCACGATGACCGAGGCTCAGACCGTGCCGGCGCGGCGAATCGGACTGCGTCTGCTCGTCATGATCGTGGTGTTCGCGATCGTGCTCGTGGTGTCGGCGGCGATCAACTCGGCGGCCGCCGGCAACGCCGTGACGGCGCTCGTCTTCGGGGCGCTCACGGCGGCGGGCGGGCTGCTGCTGTACCGCTTCCTGGTCGGGCGGCTCGAACGGCGCCCGGTGGACGAGGCCGCCGCGGCCGGCCTGGCGCCGGGGCTGCTGCGCGGGGCGGGCGCCGGGGTCGTGCTGTTCGCCGTGACCATCGGGATCATCGCGGTCCTCGGCGGGTACCGAATCGCCGGTCTCGGCTCTTTGACCGCCACCATTGCCACCTTCGGGACCATGGTCGGGGCCGCGGTCGCCGAGGAGCTGCTCTTCCGCGGGGCCCTGTTCCGCCTGGTCGAGGAGTGGCTCGGCACGTGGGTCGCGCTCGCCGTCTCCGGGCTGCTGTTCGGCGCGCTGCACCTGCTCAACCCGGGCGCGACGCTGTGGGGCGCGATCGCGATCGCGGCGGAGGCGGGGGTGCTGCTCGGCGCCGTGTACACGGCGACGCGCTCGCTGTGGGTGCCGATCGGGCTGCACTTCGGCTGGAACTTCGCCGAGTCGGGTCTGTTCGGCACGGTCGTGTCGGGTACGACGAACACGCACGGGCTGGTGCGCGGGGTGGCCGCGGGGCCCGACGCGATCAGCGGCGGCGGGTTCGGGCCGGAGGGCAGCGTCGTGGCGATCGTCGTCAGCGGGGTGGCCTCGGCGCTCCTGCTGCGCCACGCCCACCGCAAGGGCCTGATCGTGCGCCGCGGCGGCGCGCCGCGGTGACGCCGGTCACGCACGGAGTGCACGCCCGCGGCGGCTACGCTGCGGGCGTGTTGCGCCTGCCCCTCGGCCGCCGCGGCGCCACGGCCCTGGCCTGGTGGCGCTCGCGCAGCGTGCTGCTGCGCGACGGCTCGCTCGGGGTGCTGCTGGCCGGGCTGGCGTTCGTGCCGGCGCTCGCCGGTGCCGGGACGCGCCTCGGCGAGCTGCCGCACCGCCCGGCCGACGCGCTCGCCGTCGTCGCCGTGCTCGCGCAGACGCTGCCGCTGGCCGGGCGGCGGCGGTGGCCGGCCGCGGGCCTGGCGATCGCGGCGGCCGGGTTCGCGGTGCAGGAGCTGCGCGGGTACGTGACGTTCGCGGGCGCCGGGCTGCTCATCGCGCTCTACAGCGCGGCCGCGCACCAGGAGCGGTTCCGGGGCTGGGTGGCCGCGGGGGCCGCCGCCGCGTACGCGGGACTGGCCGTGGCGCTGCACGCCGCCGGGTCGACCGCGCGGCTGCCGGACTTCGCCATCTTCTTCCTGCTCGTCGCGGGCGGCTGGGTGATGGGCGCGTGGGTGCGGCGGGTCCGCATCGCCGAGGCCGGGCGGCGCCGGGCCGCGGCGGCGGACGCCCGCACGGCGGAGCGGGCCCGGATCGCGCGGGAGCTGCACGACGTGATCACGCACCACGTGACGGCGATGGTGGTGCAGGCCGACGCGGCGCAGTTCCTGGCGGCGAGGCCGGAGAAGCTCGGCGAGAATCTGACCGCGATCAGCGGCACCGGGCGAAGGGCCCTGGGCGAGCTGCGGGACCTGCTGGGGGTGCTGGACCCGGACCGGGTCGCGCCGCGCGGCGACCTGCCGACCCTGGCCGGGCTCGGCGACCTGGTCGCGCGGACCCGGGCCGCGGGCCAGCCGGTGGAGCTGGTCGAGCAGGGGCGGCCGGGCGGGCTCGGCTCGGGCCGCGAGCTGGCCGCCTACCGGGTGGTGCAGGAGGCGCTGACCAACGCGCTCAAGTACGCGGCCGGGGCGCCGACCCTCGTCCGGCTCGTGCACCACCACGACGGCGTGGAGATCACGGTCACCACCGGCGCCGGGGCCGCGCCGGGCCGGCCGGTCGGCGGCTCCGGGCGCGGGCTGGCCGGGCTGCGCGACCGCGTCGAGGTCTTCGGCGGCGAGCTGACCGCCGGCCCCGTCCCCGAGGGCGGCTTCACCGTAGCCGCCCGCATCCCCGCCGGAGAGACCGCATGATTCGGGTGCTCGTCTGCGACGACCAGGCGCTGGTGCGCACCGGGTTCGTCACCATCCTCGACGCGCAGGACGACCTGGAGGTCGTCGGGGAGGCCAGCGACGGCCGCGCCGCCGTCGACCTGGCCCGGCGGCTGCGGCCCGACGTCGTGGTGATGGACATCCGGATGCCGGTGCTGGACGGGATCGAGGCCACCCGGCAGCTGGCCGGGCCGGGCGTCGCCGAGCCGGTCCGGACGCTCGTGGTGACGACGTTCAACCTCGACGAGTACGTCTTCGCCGCCCTGCGCGCCGGGGCGAGCGGCTTCCTGCTCAAGGACGCGACCCCGCAGCAGCTCATCGCCGGGGTGCGCACGGTCGCGGCGGGCGAGGCGCTGCTCGCGCCGGCGGTCACGCGGCAGCTCATCGGGCGGTTCGGCACCCGGGTGCGCCCGGCCGAGCCGCAGGTGAGCGCCGAGCGGGTGCTCGCGCCGCGGGAGCTGGAGGTGCTGCGGCTCATCGCCACCGGGCTGTCCAACGCCGAGATCGCCGCGACGCTCGTCATCAGCGGCGAGACGGTCAAGACGTACGTGTCGCGGATCCTGACGAAGCTCGACCTGCGCGACCGGGTGCAGGCGGTCGTCTACGCGTACCGCAACGGCCTCGCCGACCCCGAATAGCAACCGCGATATCAATGGGCGCCGACCCTATCGCGAACCCTTGCCCATGAATGGGTTACATGAATCGATGTTATTCGCATCCGTACATGTCTTGGGCCATTGTCGAGCGCTAAAGTCCGTGCCATCGACCCGTCGCGGTGCCGAGAGGAGGTCGACCATGAAGTCCGTGCGCACGCTCTAGACGAGCCCTCCGGCGCCGGTGGCGGGCGCAAGCGCCGCCGGCGCCCACTCGCGCTTTTCCAAGGACGTGGCATGTCACTGCAACGCACGATCACGGTGCCATTCTCGGGCGCGGGAACGGGCACCGAGGAGCTGACCTGGGCGCAATTCGCGGCGTGGCGGTCAATGGGGGTGGTCGAGGCCGTGGAATGGGCGGGCGGCACCATGGCGCTCGCGGACGGCACGACCGTGGCGGGCATCGCGACGCTGCTCGGGTTCATCATGGGCCGCCACCAGTCGCTGCGCACGCGGCTCGTGTTCGACGGCGACGGGCCGCCGCGGCAGAGCCTGGCCGCCGCGGGCGAGGTGACGCTCGAGGTGCACGCGGCGCCCGGCGATCCGGCGGACCTCGCGGCCGCGATCCGGGCCCGGTTCGAGGCCGCGCCGTGGGACCCGGTGACGGACTGGCCGGTGCGGATGGCGGTGGTCGCCGACGGCGAGCGGGCGCTGCACCTCGTGGCGCTCTACTGCCACATGGTCATCGACGGGTACGGCTTCGAGGCCCTCGTCGCCGACCTCGCCAACCTCGACCCGGCCACCGGCCGCGCGCTCGCCCCGGTCGAGGGCGTCCAGCCGCTGGAGCTGGCCCGGGCCCAGCGGGGCCGGGCGGCGCGGCGGCAGCACGAGGCGTCGCTGCGGTACTGGGAGCGGCACCTGCGCACCATCGAGCCGCGCCGCTTCCCCGAGGCCCTCGACCCGCAGCCCGAGCGCTGGCAGGAGGCGACGCTGACCAGCCCGGCCACCGCCCTGGCCCTGGGCGTCGTCGCGCACCGCACGAAGGTGCACACCGGCACCGTACTGCTGGCCGCGTACGCGCTCGTGCTCGCGCGCCTGTCGGGCCGGCCGGTCGGCGCGTTCCGGGTCGTGGTGAGCAACCGCTTCCGGCCGGGCTTCGCCGCGTCGGTGAGCAACCTGGCCCTGGCCGGCCTGGCCGTCATCGACACCGCGGACGCCGGGTTCGACGAGGTCGTGGCGCGGGCCTGGAAGGCGCAGCTCGCGGCCGGGATGCACGCGTACTACCACCCGCGCGACCTGTGGCCGCTCGTCGAGCGGGTCGGGGCCGAGCGCGGGGTGGAGCTCGACACCATGTGCTACTTCAACGACCGGCGGCGCTCGGCCGCGCAGGCCCCGTCCGCCGATCCGGCGACGCCGGAGGAGATCGAGGCGGCGCTCGGGCGCGGGGGGCTGCGGTGGGGGCCGCGCTCGAACGAGTACGACGCGACCTGCTTTCTGCACGTCGACGCCGGCCCCGGCGGCCTGGAGCTGACGTGGCGGGTCGACACCGCGGCGGTCTCCCCGGCCATGCTCGAGTCCGGCCTGCGCGGGATCGAGACGCTCATCGTCGACGCCGCGCTGGTGGCCGCGCCCGTGGCGTGACCGCCGGCCCGGTGGTGCCGCTGCTGCGCGACTGAGCGCCGGCAGCAGCGGCAGCCGGCGTCAGGCGTCGCGGTCGGACTCGAGGACGCCGCCGTTGGCCACGTCGGCCTTCTCGATCTCGTCGAAGCGGATGCGGACCGAGGCCCGCTTGGCGTTGAGGATCTGCACCGCCGCGGCCGTCACGGCCTCGGCGAAGTCGCGGCGCTGGTCCAGGGTGCGCCCGGACAGCAGTTCCACGGTGATGTTGGGCATGAAGGCTCCAGGAAGAAGGGTCAGCCCGCCTGGTCGAGGCGGGCCGGCGGGGCGCCCAGGGCCAGGGACACGGCGCGCGCGGCGCCGATCACCTCGGTCACCAGGGCCTCGCTGCTCAGGTCGAGGTCGAACGACAGGGCCGAGATCGAGATGCCCCCGAGAACGTTGGCGGTGTGGTCGAAGACCGCGGCGCCGATGCAGCCGATCTCGGCGTCGTTCTCCCCGTCGTCGATCGCGTAGCCGTTCGCGGCGGCCGCGGCCAGCTGGCGGCGCAGCACGCCGGGGTCGGTGATCGACCGCGGGGTGATCGCGGTGAGGCCGGCCCGGGCGATGATCCCGGCGGTCTCGGCGGCGGAGAGGTGCGCGAGCACGGCCTTGCCGATCGCCGTGGTGTGCAGCGGCACGGCCCGGCCGACGCGGGACTTCATCTGGTACGGCCGGCGGCCCTCGATCTTGTCGACGTAGACGACCTCGTCGCCGCTGCGGATCGCGAAGTGCACCGTCATGCCGGTGCGGTCGCGCAGGTCGCGCAGGGCCGCGCGGGCGTGCTGGGCCGGGTCGAAGCGGCTCATCACCCGGCCGGCGAGGGTCAGGATGCGCGGCCCGGGCAGGTACCCGCCGTTGCCGTCGGCGAAGGCGAAGCCCCACCCGATCAGCGACTGCAGGATCCGGTGCACGGTCGACTTCGGCAGGCCCGAGGCGGCGGCGATGTCCGTCAGCCGGCTGTGCTCGGCCAGGGCCTCCAGCACGGTCAGGGCCTTGTCGATGGACCCGCTGGGCATCCCGGTCGTCACGCGACAAGCCTATCGGTTGCCCGGCCGGGGTCACCTGGCCATCCAGCCGCCGTCGACGACCAGAACGTGCCCCGCGACGTAGTCGGCGGCCGGGGAGGCGAGGAAGACCGCCGCGCCCACGAGGTCCTCCGGGCGGCCCCACCGGCCGGCCGGGATGCGCTCGCGGATGGACCGCTCGCGTTGCTCGTCGGCGCGCAGCGGGCCGGTGTTGGCGGTCTCGATGTAGCCGGGCGCGATCGCGTTGACCTGCACACCGTGGGCGCTCCACTCGTTGGCCAGGGCGCGGGTCAGGCCGGCCACGGCGTGCTTGGAGACCGTGTACCCGGCCACGTTGAGCCCGCCCTGGAAGGACAGCAGCGACGCCACGGTGATGACCTTGCCGCGCCCGCGGGCGACCATGCCCGCGCCCACGGCCCGGGTGAGCACGAAGACGGCGTCGAGGTTTACCGCGAGGACGCCTCTCCAGGTGTCGTACGTCTGCTCCAGCGCCGGCCCCCGATGGATCACGCCGGCGTTGTTGACCAGGATGTCGACGTCGCCGAGCGCGGACGCGGACGCGGCCAGGGCCTCCGCGGGGGCGGCGAGGTCCTGCACCCAGCACGAGGCCCGGCGGCCTTCCCGGCGTACCGCCGCCGCCGCCTCGTCCAGGTCGGACTCCTTGCGGGCGTGCAGCACCAGGTCGGCCCCGGCGCGGGCGAGCCCGACCGCGACCGCCCGCCCGATGCCCTTTCCGGCCCCGGTGACCAGGGCGACCCGTCCGGCCAGGTCGAACCCGGTCACCGCAGGTCCTGGACGGCGACGACCTCGACGTCGTCGTACGCCTGGTTCTCCCCGCCCATCGCCCACACGAACGCGTAGCTGCGGGTACCGAAGCCGCAGTGCACCGACCAGGGCGGCGAGATGACCGCGTCGCCGCCGGAGAGGATGAGGTTGCGGGTGGCGTCCGGGCGGCCCATGAGGTGCACGACGCGCTGGTCGGCGGGCAGGTCGAAGTAGTAGTACACCTCGGTGCGCCGGTCGTGCACGTGGCACGGCATCGTGTTCCACATGCTGCCGGGGGCCAGCACGGTCACCCCGAGCACGAGCTGGCAGCTGCGGATGCCGTTGGCGTGGATGTACTTGTAGATCGTGCGCTCGTTGGAGCCCTCGATCGCGCCGAGGCTGACCGGCTCGGCGTCGGCGAGGCCGGCCCGGCGCGTCGGGTGCTCGGCGTGGGCCGGGGTGGACACCAGGTAGAAGCCGGCGCCGTGCCCGGCGAAGGTCACGTCGCGGGCGCCGCGCCCCACGTACAGGCACTCCTTCGGGGCCAGCTCGTAGGTCTCGCCGCCGGCGGTGACGCGCCCGGTGGCGGTGCCGACGTTCACCACGCCGAGCTCGCGGCGCTCCAGGAAGTGCTCCGAGCGCAGCGCGCCGGGGTTGGGCAGCGCGACGGTCTCCGTGCCGGGCGTGACCCCGCCGACGACCAGCCGGTCGTGGTGGCTGTACACGAGGCGGACCATCGGCCCGGCGGCGAGGTCGGGCACCAGGAAGCGCCGCCGCAGCTCCTCGGTGCCCATCCGGTCGACCTCGTTCGGCGACGTCGCGTGGCGCACTTCCATCGGTTCTCCGTTCCCTCGACCGTTCCGTGGTACAGAAGCTTGTTCCGCCTCACGGAACACAGTACAGTCCGTCAATGTCTCCGGAACACCCCTGAAACCGGAAGGACTCTCGCCATGGACAGGCGGTACTTCATCAAGATCTCGGCCGGCGCGGCCGCGGCCGTCTCCCTCGCCGGCTGCGGCGACTCCGGCCAGAGCGGCGGAGGCGGCAAGGCCGACGTCCGGCTCGGCGACACCGTCAACGACACCAACCCGGAGATCGCCGCCGAGAAGTACTTCGGCGAGCGGCTCGCGGCGCTGACGGGCAACGCCTACGAGGTCAAGGTCTTCCCCAACGGCACCCTGGGCGACCACAACCGCATGAACGAGCAGGTCCGCAACGGCGCGCTGCAGATGACCAAGACGCTGTTCGCCAACCTCACCGCGTTCGACAAGCGGCTCGGGGTGCTCTCGGTGCCGTACGCGTTCACCAAGCAGTCCGACCTCTTCGCCGCCCTCGCCGGCGACCTCGGCAAGAGCCTGGCCGGGATCCTCGACGGCTACGACCTCATGGTGCTGGGCTGGTTCGACTCCGGCGCCCGCAACGTCTACAACAAGAAGCGGCCGATCAAGACCCCGGCCGACCTCAAGGGCCTGCGCATCCGGGTGCCGCAGGACGCCGTCGCGATCGACACCTTCAACACCCTCGGCGCCCAGGCCACCCCGCTGGGCACCAACGAGATCTACTCGGCGCTGCAGCAGGGCGTCATCGACGGCGCCGAGAACAACCCGATCTTCTACGTGACGAACAAGCACGTGGAGGAGGCGAAGTTCTGGTCCTGGACCCGCCACCAGTTCGGCGTCGACGCGCTGCTGGTGAGCAAGAAGTGGTTCAACGACCGGTCCAAGGCCCACCAGGACGCGTTCGTGCAGGCCGGCAAGGAGGCCGAGCAGCGCGAGCGGGAGCTGTGGACGGACGAGACTGACAAGTACGTCAAGCAGGCCACCGACAAGGGCGCGAAGATCAACGACGACGTCGACGCCGCCGCGTTCCAGCAGGCCGTGAAGCCCGTGCTCGAGAAGAACCGGTCCACGTTCGGGGACCTGGTCAAGTTCCTCCCGGCGGCCTGAGGTGACGGCTCGTCGGGCGCTGCGCGCGCTGGCGGTGGCCGAGAACGTGCTCATGTTCGCGCTGCTCGCCGGCACCGTCGCGGTCATCCTCGCCCAGGTCTTCTTCCGCTACGCGCTGCAGCAGCCGCTGTCGTGGTCCAACGAGGTCGCCACGGACCTGCTGGTCTACGTCGCCTTCGTCGGCTTCGCGATCGGCGTGCGCGACAACGCGCACGTGGCGCTGCACCTGTTCGAGCGGCGCATCGGCGCGCGGTCGCGGCGCTGGCTGCGCGTCGGCGAGCTGCTCGTGCTCGGCGCGGTGCTGGCGTGCATCGGCCTCGGCGGCGCGATGTACCTGTGGGAGCAGCGCGACGTCGTCTCGCCGGTCGGCATCCCGCTGTGGGCGGCGTTCCTGCCGCTGCCGCTGGGCGCCGTGCTCGGCCTCGTGCACCTGGTCGTGGAGATCGTGGGCCTGCTGCGCGGCGAGGAAGTGCGCGGGATCAGCGACGAGGAAATGGTGTCGGCGTGAGCGGGGCCGCTCACCATAGGCACAGTTGGCTCGCGCCGGCGCCGGAGCTTGCGGAGGTGACGGCGTGAGCGGTCCGGAGCGAAGCGGAGGGGCCGCTCACCATAGCACCAGTTGGCTCGCGCCGGCGCCGGAGCTTGCGGAGGTGAAGGCGTGAGCGGTCCGGAGCGAAGCGGAGGGGCCGCTCACCATAGGCACAGTTGGCTCGCGCCGGCGCCGGAGCTTGCGGAGGTGAAGGCGTGAGCTTCGGGTTCGCGTTTCTCGGGATTCTCGCGCTCATCGTGGCCGGGGTGCCGATCGTGGCCGCGCTCGGCGCGGTCGGGCTCATCCAGGCCTCCGCCGACGACGTGCCGCTGTCGATCGCCTCGCAGGCGGTCTTCCACGGGCTCAACTCGTTCACCCTGCTGGCCATCCCGCTGTTCGTGCTCACCGGCGAGATCCTGCACCGCTCCGGCGCCGCCGAGCGGCTGATCCGCTTCGTCACGATGCTCGTGGGCTGGATGACCGGCGGGCTCGGGATGAGCGTCGTCGCCTCGACGATGCTGTTCTCCGGCCTGTCGGGCTCGGTCAACGCCGACGCCGCCGCGATCGGCTCGACGATGATCCCGCCGATGACCAAGGCGGGGTACCGGCGCCCGTGGTCGGCCTCGATCGTGGCGGCCGCGTCGGGGACCGGGATCCTGATCCCGCCCTCGATCACGATGATCGTCCTCGGTACCGTCGCCAACCTCTCGATCCGCGACCTGTTCCTGGCCTCGCTGGTCCCCGCGGTGGTCGTCGCGGTCGGCAAGGGCCTCGTCATCTACTTCTACGCCAAGTACCGCGAGCCGACGTCCGAGCGCGTGCGGGTCACCCCGGGCGAGCTCGGCCGGGCCGGTCTGGCCGCCCTGCCGCCACTCGTCGCCCCCGTGATCATCCTCGGCGGCATCCTGTGGGGCGTCTTCACCGCGACCGAGGCGGCCGCCGTGGCCGTCCTCTACGCCACCCTGCTCGCCATGGTGTACCGCACGGTGCCCCGCGGCGACTGGATGAGCATCTTCGTGAACGCGGGCCGCACCTCGGGCGTGGTGCTGTCGCTGGTCGGGGTCGCGCAGCTGCTGGCGTACATGCTCGCCTACGACCAGGTCGAGGTGGTCCTCGCCGACTGGGCGGGCCAGTTCACCGGCAACTACTTCGTGTTCGTCACCGTGGTGATGGTCCTGTTCTGGATCCTCGGCGCGCTGCTCGACGGCATCCCGGCGCTCGTGGTGCTCATCCCGCTGTTCATGCCGCTGGCCGTGGAGGCCGGCATGGGCGAGCTGCACTTCGCGATCTTCGCGCTGGCCGTCTTCGGCATCTCGCTGGTGACGCCGCCGCTGGGCTCGGCCTGCTTCATCGTGTGCGGCATCGCCCGCATCAGGATCGTGGAGATGCTGCGGCCCATGCTGCCGTTCATGGCGGTCATGTTCGCCACGATCATCCTGCTCGCGTACGTGCCGGCGTTCTCGGAGTGGATACCGTCGCAGTTCGCGAAGTAGGGAACCGCGCAACGGGCGGCGCCGTCTGTACCGGAGTGAGGATCGTGCTGATCGCGGCTGTAACGGCCGCCTTGCTGAGCGGGTGCACGCCCGCCGGGCCCACGCACTCGAGCTCCGGGGAGTCGGCGCCGCTGCGCGGGTTCGGGGTGGCGGTCGACGCGGCGATCGCCGGGCGGGTGCCGCTGGTACACCTGCGGGTGTGCGGGGCGTGGGGCTGCCACGAGCAGGACGTGACGATCGAGCCGTCCGGGACGATGAGCCCGATGCCGTGCCCGTCGGCCGGCGACCCGGGCGCGGCGTGCGGGGCCGTGCGGATCCCGGGGCCGGGGCCGGGCTACGGCTACGCGCCGGTGCCCGGCCTCACCATGGACCCGGTGACGGTGACCGTGACGACCCCGCCGGGCGCGCCGCTGGCCGTCGACGCCTCGGCCCCGGTGCGGCCGCGGCCGGTGTGCCCGGGCCCGGGCTCGGCGTGCGCGGACCCCACCCCGCAGGCGGAGGTCCGCATCGCCGCCGACGGCTCGCTCAGCCAGTCTCGCTAGCGCTCGGCCTTGTCCAGCAGGGCGCGGATGGTGGCGGCGACGGCCGGGGTCTCCTCGGCGTACGGGGCGCCGTAGACGGGGGTGTCGGGCTGGGCCCGCCAGCTGTCGGCCAGGGTGCCGCCGTCCACCGCGTCCCAGCCGATCGCGTCGAGGAACTCCGTCACGGTCTGCTTCGCGGCCGCGTCGTCGCCGAAGATCGGCAGCGCCGGGCGGTCCGGGCTCCCCGCCGGCCGGCCGAGCTCGCCGAGGTGCTTGAACCAGAGGTTGTTGAAGACCTTCACGACCCGGGCCAGGCTGACGTGCTCCTGCAGCAGGCCGCTCGACGTGGCCGTGCCGTTGTCCAGCTCGGCGATGTTGCCGTCGCGGGCCGGGTAGTAGTTGTTCGTGTCGATGACGACCTTGCCCGCGAGGGGCTCGGCGGGCACGTCGCGGTAGGCGCGCAGCGGCACCGTCACCACGACGATGTCACCGGCCGCCGCGGCCTCGGCCGAGCGGGCCGCACGCGCCCGCGGGCCGAGCTCGGCGACCAGGTCGGCGAGGGTCTCCGGCCCGCGGGAGTTGCTGAGCACCACGTCGTAACCGGCGGCGATCGCCAGGCGCGCCACGGTGCCGCCGATGTTGCCGCTGCCGATGAGTCCGATCGTTGTCATACCGGCGCCAACTCCCGCGGTACCGC
This sequence comes from Dactylosporangium sp. McL0621, assembly GCF_049995355.1. Taxonomy (NCBI): domain Bacteria; kingdom Bacillati; phylum Actinomycetota; class Actinomycetes; order Micromonosporales; family Micromonosporaceae; genus Dactylosporangium; species Dactylosporangium sp. McL0621. The sequence goes on along the minus strand of NZ_CP188259.1, from coordinate 3,157,470 downwards.
CGCGCATTTCCGGTGTTGCGTATTTCCGCTGTGACGCACGACGCTATGCGAGGTCGGCGGCGTGGTCTTTCACCCACTCGTGGTAGGTCCGGGCCGGGACGCCGAGGACGTCCTGCACCGTCGTGGTGTGGAACGGCCCCTCCTGCCGGGCCCGCGCGCGGCCGGCCAGCACCACGTCGACGAAGGCGGCCGGCATCCAGCCCAGCATGCGCCGGCGCTCGTCCTCCACGCTGTCCTCCACCCAGCGCAGGTCGCGGCCCAGGACCTCGCCGATCACCGCGACCAGCCCGGCCGGGGTGTGGATCTCGGGCCCGGTCAGGACGTAGCGCCGGCCGTGGTGGTGCCCGGTCATCGCCTGCACCGCCACCGCGGCGATGTCGCGCTCGTGGACGACTGTCGTGGGGGCGTCGCCGTACGCGCCGTGGACCTCGTCGCCGAGCCGGAGCTGCGCGGCCCACTCCAGGGTGTTCGTCGCGAACTGGGCCGGGCGCAGGAACGTCCACTCCAGGTCGGTGGCGGTGACCAGCCCCTCGAGGCCGGCGTGCAGCTCGGCGATGGCGTCGGGCTGCGGCCCGTCGTCGCGGACCACGGCCGAGGACAGCAGCGTCAGGTGGGTCGCGGCGCCGGCGATCGCGGCCACGACCGGCTCGGCCACCGGCACGGGCCGGCCGCGCCAGACCAGGAAGACCCGGTCGACCCCGTCCAGGGCGGCGGCCAGGGCGGCCGCGTCGGTGACGTCGGCCGCGAACGGCTCGACGCCGGGCGGCACGTCGGCGGCGCGGACGCCGCGGGACAGGGCGCGCACGGGAACGCCCTGGTGGTGCAGCTGGGAGACCACGTGGCGGCCGACGTTGCCGGTGGCGCCGATCACGAGTGCCTGCTTCGTCATACCGGCCACCGTAGGCGCCCGGGCTATCTCTGGGATAGCCCATACCTCCGGGTAAGCTCAGGGCGTGACGGTAGGAGTCGAGGCCGGAGCGGGTGGCGGCCCGGACCCGGGTGACGTATTCGACAGCGCCTGCCCCGGGCGGGCCGTGTTCGACCACGTCACGAACCGCTGGGGCATGCTCATCCTGGCCACGCTGCACGGCGGCCCGCTGCGCTTCTTCGAGCTGCGCGACCGGATCGGCGGCATCACCGAGAAGATGCTGTCGCAGAACCTGCGCACCCTGGTCCGCGACGGGCTGGTCGGGCGGGAGGTGCGGGCCACGGCCCCGCCGAGCGTGACGTACCGGCTCACCCCGCTGGGGCACGGGCTCGCCGAACGGCTCCTCGCCGTCGTCGGCTGGATCCGCGGCAACGTCCCGCAGATCCTCGACGCCCAGGCCCGCCACGACACCCTCCAGCGCGGCGAAGCCGGCCGGGTCAGGCCGGGAGGAGACCCCGGTCGTCCATGAAGGCGCGCAGCGTCTCGGCCTCGGCGGCGGACATGAGGTTCTTCGGGATCACGGTGGCGGGGATCCGCCCGACGTACACGATCCAGAACTCCGGCGTCTCGGCCACCCGCGAGACGCCGTCCCACGCGATGCCACCCGACTCCGAGCCGCTCGTCATCATGATGTTGTCGTCGGTGATGTCGTAGCCGCCCTCGACCGCGTACTTGCCGGACTGGCGCTTGGCCTTGAACCGCACCCACGGCGCGTACAGCATCGAGAGCACCCCGGCGATGATCAGCGCGTAGTACAGCGACTCGAGCGGCTCGCCCCAGCCGGCCACGCGCGCGAGGGCCAGGCCGGCGACGCCGAGGCCGAGCAGCCAGGCGCCGATCACGGTGAACTTGCGCAGCCGTACCGCGCTGAGGACCGCGGCCACGCGCCCCGGGTACCCGGGATCGGCCGGCACGTCGAATCGGATCTGCACGGCAGCACGCTATCAGCGCGACCGGGGTGCCTTGTGGCACGATCGGCAACCATGCGGCTCACCGATCAGGCGCAGCGGGCCCTCACCGCGGCGGTCGGCTCGCCGGGCAAGAGCGCCCGCGACCTGCTGATCGCGCTCGCGGTGGGCGAGGGCGGGGCCCGGCACGCGCTCAAGGGGCGCGACCTGGTGCCGGGGCCGGGCGCGCCGTCACCCGGGCCCGTCGCCGCGTCACCCGGGCCCGTCGCCGCGTCACCCGGGCCCGGCGCTCCCTCACCCGGGCCCGTCGCCGCGCCACCCGGGCCCGGCGCTCCCTCACCCGGGCCCGTCGCCGCGCCACCCGGGCCCGGCGCTCCCTCGCCCGAGGCCGGCGCCGCGCCACCCGGGTCCAGCGCTCCCTCGCCCGGGCCCGGCGCTTCCTCGCCCGAGGCCGGCGCCCCGTCACCCGGGCCCGGCGCGCCCGAGCTGCGGCTCATCCTCGAGGCCGGACTGCGCCGCTCCCGGGCCGAGGGCCGCCTCAGCGTCACGACCCTCGATCTGCTCGCCGCGCTGGCCGAGGCCGGAGTCGCCGCGGCGGTACCGCTCGACGACCACGACACGTGCTGCCCCGAAACGTCCACGAGCTTCGTCCCGGCCGTGCTCGGCGAGCTCTCCGCCCGCGCGGCCGAGGTGCCGCGCCGCGGCTGGTTCGCGAACCTGGGCGGCAACCTGGCCGCCTGGGCGCTGCTCTACGCCGCCGTCCTCGTCCTCAGCCGGGACACGTCCGGCCCGGAGATCGTCCTCGCCGTCGCCGCCGGCGGCATCGTCATGGCGCTGCTCGTGGCGGCGCTCAAGGCCGGCGGGCAGCTGCGCCGGCTCACCGCCGGCACGGAGCCGGCGGTGCCGCTGCCCGGCGACGCCGGACCGCTGCTCGCGCGGCTCGGGCTGCGCCGGCTCGACGTCCACATCCATCCCGCGTTCGGCACCGACCGCTGCTACCGCCTCGGCGGACGGGCCGTCATCGTGCTCTCCGCGCACACCGAGCGCGACCCGGCCCGGGCGCGGTTCGTGCTCTGGCACGAGATCGCGCACCTCGCCCGGCGCGACAGTCGCGTGTGGACGATCGGCGGGCTGCTCGGGCTCGGCCTGCTGACCGGCTCCCTGCTGAGCTTCGACCCGCGGGCCATGGCGGTCGCCGGGATCGGCGCGCCGGTCCTGACGATCGCGAGCCGCTGGTGGGGCGAGGCCGCGTGCGACCGCCTCGCCGTGCGCCGGGCCGGCCCCGAGGCGCTGCACGCCTGGGCGAGGAACACCCGCGCGGTCGTCGCGGCCGTGCGCCGCACCGGCACCGCACGCCGCCGCGGCCGCCTGCGCGCCCGCCTCACCCACCCGCCGCTCACCCTGCGGATGGCCCTGCACCGCCCCTAGGGGCTGTGTCGAAGTGGGGGTCGGAGCGAGGCGAGGCTCAGGCGTCGGCTGGGGCCGCGCCGGGCGCGCCCCGATACCGGGGTTGTATCGGGTGTGACCGGGGTGGTTCCCGGCGGCATCTGAGTCCGCCGCAGCCCGGCCATCCACTTCGATACAGCCCCTAGGCCAGGCCCGGCGAGTACACCCACGTCGTCGCCAGCACATCCGGGCGGGTCGCCATGTACACGTCGAAGCCGGTGATGCGGTAACCGGCCCCGAGCAGCACCGGCACGGCCGGGTGCGGCCCGGGCACGCACAGCTCGGCCTCGCCGACCGCGTGCAGCGCGGCGACGAGCGCGCCGGCCGCGGCCGCGGGGTCGGGACAGGCCAGGTGGTCCAGGCGGCCGGCTCCCGCCGCGACCGGCTCCCCGCCGGCGCCGCGGACGACGAGGCCCTCGCCGGCGAGGAACTCGCGGTGCACCCCGGTCAGCCGCGCCTCGACCCGGGCGGCCTCCGCGGGCGGGCAACCGGTGACGGCGAACGCCGGGCGGGGCAGGCGATCCGGCCCGCCGTGCAGGTACAGCAGCGGCCACCACGGGGTCAGGCCCGCCCGGGCGTAGAGGGCCAGCGCCCGCGGGTCCTGCGAGGCGAACGTGAACGCCACCGGCCCCAGCTCCCGCAGCAGCGCACCCCCGGCCCCGCCCCCGTGGCCGGCCGGGTCGACGAACAGGTCGGTGAGCATCGTCGCCCCGCCGACGCGGAGGGTGGCGCCGAAGCCGGCCACGCGCCCGTCCCGCTCGGCCACGAGCAGTGTTCCGTGCCGCCGCAGATGTCGGGTGTACCGCGCGTCGGCCCCCGACCCCGCCCCCGGCTGCCCGTTGGCGCGCGCGATCGCGGCGACGGCCGGATCGTCGTCCTCGGTGGCGGGGCGGACCGTGGTCAGGGCTTGCGGGCCACGAGGCCGTAGATGCCGAGGTCGCGGCTCACGGGCCGGGGGGCCGCCGGGTCGTCGGGGCGCCAGTCGGCCACCGGCACGATCCCGGGCTCCAGGATGTCCAGGCCGCGCAGGTACCGCTCCAGCGTCGCCCGCGTCCGGGCGCGCACGTCGGTGCCGCCCGCCGCGAACATCTGCTCGTACGCCGCGATGCCCCCGGCGTCGCTGAAGTCCATCGTGCCGTGGCTGAGCACCACGTAACTGCCCGGCGCGAGCGCGTCCACGAGCGTGCGCACGATGCCCTCGACCTGCTCGTCGTCGTGGACGAAGTGCAGCAGCGCGACGAGCTGCAGCCCGACCGGCCGGTCGAGGTCGAGGGTCTCGCGCAGCTCCGGCCGCCGCAGGATCGCCTCGGGGTCGCGGACGTCGGCCTCGATGTAGTTCGTGCGCCCGCGCGGGTCGCCGACGAGCAGCGCCTGGGCGTGCATCATGACGATCGGGTCGTTGTCGACGTACACGACCCGGGACTCGGGCGCGACGGCCTGCGCGACCTCGTGCGTGTTGTCCGGGGCCGGCAGCCCCGTGCCGATGTCGAGGAACTGCCGCACCCCGGCCTCGGCGACCGTCCGCACCGCCCGGCGCAGAAACGCCCGGTTGGCCCGCGCGAGCTCGACGACCGCGGGAAACGCGGCGGCGATGGCGTCACCGGACGCCCGATCGGCGGCGAAGTGATCCTTGCCGCCGAGCCAGTAGCTGTACCGGCGCGCGGGGTGCGGCACCGACGTGTCGATCCGGGTGCTGTCCATCACCAAGCAAGGTAATGGATCAGGCCCGCGACTGGCTACACTGAGCGTGACGCCGCATATGCGGTGGTTCCGGACGAGCGGTGTCGTACCCGGCGTGACAAGACGACCCTTTGCGAAAGTACAGGTGTCGTCATGGCCTGGCTGATCCTCGCCATCTCCGGTCTGCTCGAGTCCGTGTGGGCGATCGCCCTGAGCCGCTCCGCCGGCTTCACCCGCCCCATCCCCAGCGCGGTCTTCGCCGTCGCCCTCGTGGCGAGCATGGGCGGCCTCGCCTACGCGCTGCGCTCGATCCCGGTGGGCACCGGGTACGCCGTGTGGGTCGGCGTCGGCGCGGCTGGGACCGCCCTGGCCGGCATGCTGTTCCTCGGCGAGCCGTCGACGCTGCTGCGCCTGTTGTCACTCCTGCTCGTCGTCGCCGGCGTCGTCGGCCTGAAGGTCTTCCACTAAAGCCGCCCGGCCCGCGGCGCGACCGCGGGCTTCAGCCTGTGGTTCCGGGTGACGCTGGGCCCGCGCCGCATCGACGGGCGCTGGCTGGTGACGCACGGGACGGCTCGCTGCGCGCCGCGACCGGGCCGGCCCCCACCGACGGAGCCCGGCGAGTTCGGCACGGTCCCCCGCGTCGAGCTCGTCGCACCGTCCCGCTGACCGGCGGGATGCGGCCGCACACACCCCGCCGGTCGTCCTAGGAAACTAGGTCATGGCTGGGGCTTGTAGGTGGCGGCCGAGAAGTCCGCCGGCAGGCCGCCGCCCGTCAGGTCCTGGGCCCACAGGCCGAAGAACGCGCCCGTGAAGCCCCACGCCCGGGCCGTCTCGCCGTCGAACTCCCGGGCGTACTCGTCGGAGAGGATCGACGCGTCGAACGGGCCCCACTCGGCCGGCCCGCACGAGGCCCGCAGCGCGCCCCCGTCGAGGTCGAGGCGCAACCGCACCGGCCCCGCGACCGGTACCGCCGGGCCGTGCAGCCGCAGCCGGCCGTGGTCGCTGGACAGCACGTCCACGACCGGGCCGAGGCGCTCCTCGAAGCCGACGCGCAGGAAGTACCAGTTGCGGCTGTTGTAGTACGCGGTGACGCCGGCCATGTGCTGGAAGTGCGACGGGCGGAACTCGACCGTCGCCTCGAACGCGGCGCGGGCGTGCTGCACCCGCCGGGCCACGAGGCTCTCCCCCGCCGGCGCGCCCGGCGAGCGGCCGCCGTGGATGCGCAGGTGGCCCGGGCGGGTCCGGGTGGTGGCCCAGTCGCGCGACGCCGGGCGGCGCAGGGTCGCCCAGTGCACGCCGAGGTCGGGGGCGCGGAAGTCGTCGGTCTCGGGCTCGGCCGGCCACGGATGCGCGGGCAGGCGCGGCGCGGGGACCTCGTCGTGCGGTACACCCCCGTCGATCCGGGGCCAGCCCGCCTCCGTCCACGCGACGCGCTGGATCGCCGTCTCGCGGCCGAGCACGCAGCGGCCCCGGGGGCTCAGCGGCCGGGCGGCGAGGTGGGCGAAGAACCACTCGCCGGCCGGGGTGTCCACGAGGCTGCCGTGGCCCGCCTTCTGCAGCGTCAGGTCGGGCCGGTGCACCGACGTGATGAGCGGCGGGCCCGGGTCCGTCTCGTAGGGGCCGAGGACGTCCCGCGAGCGCGCGACCGTCGCCTGGTGGAACCACTCGGTGCCGCCCTCGGCGGTGACGAGGTAGTACCAGCCGTCGCGGCGGTACAGATGGGGGCCCTCGGTCATGCCCGCCGCCGTGCCCGTGTAGACGGTGACGGGCTCGCCGGCGAGCCGGCGGGCGCCGCGGTCGTACTCCTGGGCGATGATGCCGTTCGCCCACGGGTGGCCCGGGCGCCAGTCGGTGCGGTTGGACAGCAGCCAGCTGCGCCCGTCGCCGCCCGGGCCGGTGTCGTGGAACAGCGACGGGTCGAAGCCCTGCGCGTGCAGCGGCACCGGGTCGGACCACGGGCCCTCGACGGACGGCGCGGTGACGAGGTAGTTGGGCGTGTCCCAGAAGGACCCGTACGACTTCACGTCGGTGTACACGAGGTGGAACAGACCGTCCGCGTAGGACAGACAGGGGGCCCAGATGCCGCCGGAGTCCGGGTTGCCGCCCATGTCGAGCAGGCGCAGGCTGTCCAGCGCGCCGCCGATCGGCCGCCAGTGCACCAGGTCCCGCGAGTGGTGCAGGCGCACCCCGGGGTACCACTCGAAGGTCGAGGTGGCGAGGTAGTAGTCGGCGCCGACCCGCAGGATCGACGGGTCGGGATGGAACCCCGGCAGCACCGGGTTGACGATGTTCACGTTGCTTCCCATCTACGCATGCGCCGTACGTCCTTTCGAGAAACATTTCGAAAAGAAGGTGTGGGGTGTACGGTGCCGATCACAAGGCACCCATAGGCACACCGGCAACGGTTTTCGAAACTCAGGTGATGTCATGACGGCAAACGGCCGGCCCACGATGGCGGAGATCGCCCGGGAGGCGCGGGTCGCGGTCTCCACGGTTTCGAAGGTCCTCAACGGGCACACGGATGTTTCGGCGAAGACCCGCCAGGCCGTGGAGCGGCTGCTGTCCGAGCGCGGCTACCAGCGGCCCCGCGCGGCCAAGAACGGCCGGCGCCGCCGCACCGACCTGATCGACCTGGTCATCAACGATCTCGACAGCGTCTGGGGCCTGTCGATCCTCACCGGCGTCGAGGAGGTCGTCGAGGAGGCCGGGCTGGCGCTGGTCGTCTCCGCCGTGCACAACCGGCAGTCACTGACCCGCCGCTGGGTGGAGTCGTTGCTGGCCCGCGGCTCCGAGGGCGCCATCCTCGTGCTCTCCGAGCTGGCCGAGCGCCAGCACGAGGACCTGCGCCGGCGCAACCTGCCGTTCGTGATCATCGACGCCGTGAACCAGCCGCCGCCGGGCACCCCGTCGATCGGGGCGACCAACTTCGCGGGCGGCTACGCGGCGGCCGAGCACCTCGCCGCGCTCGGGCACCGGCGCATCGCCGCGATCGGCGGGCACGAGCAGTTCCAGTGCACCCGGGCGCGCATCGCCGGGTACCGGGCGGCGCTGGAGTCCGCCGGGCTGCCGCTGGATCGGCAGCTGGTGCGGTACGGCAACTTCCACCACGACGGCGGGCTGCGCGCGGCCGAGGCCCTGCTCGCGCTCCCCGACCCGCCGACCGCCGTGTTCGCCGGCAGCGACCAGCAGGCGACCGGGGTCTACGAGGCGGTGCGCCGCGCCGGGCGCACCATCCCGGGCGACGTCAGCGTCGTCGGCTTCGACGACCTCAACTTCGCACAGTGGACCGCCCCGCCGCTGACGACCGTACGCCAGCCCCTGCACGAGATGGGCGTGGCCGCCGCGCGCACCCTGCTGCGTATCGTCAACGGCGAGCGGATCGAATCCCCCCGAATCGAACTCGCCACGGAGCTGATCGTTCGTGAAAGTACCGCCGCCGCCTAGCTCTTCAGCGTATTCTCAGGTTCCTTCTGCGACCTTGACCGACTCGACGGCCGCACGGGGGAGGGACCGGATGGCGGTGAAAGCGCGCCGCGTTGCGCTGTTGACCGGCGCGGCGGGGTTCGTGGCCTGGTCGGCGGTACAGCTGGGGGATCTCGGTGTGTCGTGGACCCAGGCGTGGCGGATGATCGCCGACCTGGGCTGGCGCTGGCCGCTGTTCCTCGGCGTCGTGTGGCTGCTTGGCCTCGTGGTGCACACCACCGTGCTGACCGCCTCGCTGCCGGGCCTGTCGCACCGCCGCGCGCTGACCCTCAACCTCTCCGGCAGCGCCGTGTCGAACGTCCTGCCGCTGGGCGGGGTGGCCGGCACCGTGCTGAACCTGGGCATGGTCCGCGGCTGGGGGCACACCGGCCTCGAGTTCGCGCGCTTCGTCGTGGTGTCCAAGGCCTGGGACCTCATCGCGAAGCTGTTCATGCCGCTGGTGGCCGTGGGTGCGCTGCTGGTCGCCACCGCGATCCCGGGCGGTCACCTGGTGCTGTGGCTGCTGTGCGCCCTCGCGTGCGCCGGCATCGGCGGCCTGGTCACCGCCGCCCTGCTGGGCCGGGCCACGCCCCTGCTGCGCCTGGTCGCCTGGGCCGAGCGGGCCTGGATCCGCATCCGCCGCGGCGGCGGCGACCCGGGCTGGAACCGGGCCGCCACCGAGCTCCTTGACGGCACCGACAGCCTCGTGCGCCGCCGCTGGGCGGAGCTCAGCTGGGGCATGGCCGGTTACTGGGGGCTGCAGGGCGCGCTGCTGTGGCTCAGTTTCGTCGCGATTCACGTGTACCTGCCGTGGCCGGTCATCCTCGCCGGCCTCGTCGCGGAGCGCCTCCTGACCCTCGCCGCCATCACCCCCGGCGGCGCGGGACTGGTCGAGGCGGGCACCATCGCCGTGCTCATCGCCCTGGGCGCCGACCCTACCGGGGCCCTGGCCGGGGTGCTGCTGTACCGCGCCTTCGTCTTCGTCGCCGAGATCCCCGTCGGCGGCATCGCCACCGCGCTGTGGCTGCTCGGCCGCCGCACCGCCTGACCTTCACGAGAGATCCCCCGCCACATGCGCATAGCCCACGTGACCGACGTGTACCTTCCCCGCCTCGGGGGCGTCGAGCTGCAGGTCCACGACCTGGCGTCGCGGCAGTCGGCCCAGGGCCACGAGCCGCTCGTGCTGACGACGACCGCCCCGTCGGTCTTCGCCGACGACCTGCCGACCCTGCGCATCACCGGTCTCGGCGCCGGCCCGTACCGCCGCTTCGGCACCGACGCCCTCGGCGCCGTCCTGCGCCAGCACGGCGTCGAGGCCGTCCACGCCCACGTGTCCGCGTTCTCGCCCCTGGCCTGGACCGCGGCGCGCTCGGCGGCGACGACCGGCCTGCCTACGGTCGTGTCCGTGCACTCGATGTGGCACGACATCATGCCCTTCGTCCGCCGGTTCGCGCGCTGGCAGGACGCCGCCTCGTGGCCGGTCCAGTGGGCGGCCGTCTCGAGCGCGGCCGCGTCGGCGGTCCGCTCCGCACTCGACGGCACCCCGGTCGCCGTCCTGCCCAACGGCATCGACCCGGGCGCGTGGCTGCTGCCCCCCGCGCCCACCACCGCGGCCGTGCCCACCTTCATCAGCGTGATGCGCATGGTGCGCCGCAAACGCCCGCGCGCCCTGCTGCGCACCCTGCTCGCCCTGCGCGAGACGCACGACTTCCGCGCCGTCCTCGTCGGGGACGGCCCCCTGCTGCCGAGCCTGCAGCGCTCCGCTCCCCCGGAGATCACGTTCACCGGCGCCCTGGACCGCACCGCGATCCGGGCCCTGCTCGCCTCGGCCGACGTGTACATTGCGCCCGCGCCCCGGGAGTCGTTCGGCATCGCGGCGCTGGAGGCCCGCAGCGCCGGCCTGCCGGTGGTCGCCCGGGCCGGCAGCGGCGTGGCCGACTTCATCCGCCACGACGTCGAGGGCTGGCTGGTCCACTCGGACGCGGAGCTGCTCGACGTGCTCGGCTGGATGCTGGACGACCCGTCGCGCGCGGCGGCGGTGGCGGCGTACAACCGCGCGGTGGCCCCGTGCGTGCGCTGGGACACGGTGCTGGACCGGGCGGACGAGCTGTACGCGCGGGCCGCGTACTTCCTCGGGCGCCGGGCGCATGCCTAGGCCCTGTCCTGGGCGCACCATCGTCTCCTTCCACGCCCACCCCGACGACGAGACCCTGCTGACCGGCGGCACGCTGGCGCGGGCGGCGGCCGAGGGCCACCGGGTCGTGCTGGTGACGGCCACGCTCGGTGAGGCGGGACTGGCCGACTCCGCCGCTTCCCTCGGCTCCCGCCGTCACGCGGAGCTGCTGGCGGCCGCGGCGGCGCTGGGGTGCGCGCGGGTGGAGACGCTCGGGTACGCCGACTCGGGCCTTGACGCCTCCTCCGCTGCTTGTTTTTCGGACGCCTCCGTGGACGAGGCCGCTTTGCGGCTGGCCGCGATCCTCGTCGAAGAGAAGGCGGACGTCCTGACCGGGTACGACGCGAACGGCGGCTACGGCCATCCGGACCACCTGCAGGTGCACCGGGTGGCCCGGGCGGCGGCCGCGCTGACCGGCACGCGGCTGCTCGAGGCGACGGTGGACCGGTCCTCGCTGCGCACGGTGCTGGCGGTGCTGCGCCTGGCGGGCCGCTTCCTGCCGTCCCTGCCGTTCGGCGACCCCTCGCGCGTGTTCACGGCGCGCGAGGACATCACGCACGTGGTGGACGTGCGGGACTTCGCCCGGCAGAAGCGCGCCGCGATGCGGGCCCACGTCTCGCAGAGCGAGGGCGGCTCGGGCGTACGGACGCTGGGGCTCCTCTCGTCCCTGCCGGGCCCGCTGTTCCGGGCCGTCTGCGGCCGCGAATGGTTCACCGACCCGGCCCGCGACCCGGACGTCGTGGCGACGTGGGTGCTCGCACCGCAATAGCGCGTATTACGCACCCTCCCTGCGCATCTGTCAGGCAAGCACGACTTGCTCGACCGATCGGAGGAACACATGTCCAGCATTCGACGGGCTCTGCTGCTGGTGGCCGGCACGGTCGCCGCGGTCGGCCTCGCACTGTCCAGCGCATCACCGGCCTCGGCCTGGACCTGGACCAACGGCTCGACCGTCTACAGCGGCGGCAGCCTCTGCGTCCAGGGCGACGCCGGCATCGACCACGCGGGCGCGACGTTCTCGGGCAACCTCGCCTACGCCAACACGTACGCGCGCGGCGGCGGCTGCGGGGCGGGCCTGGCCAACATGTACGCGGCGGTGAAGCTCGACGTGCTCAAGTGGAACGGGTCGGCCTGGTTCGTGTGCCGCGCGACCGACTGGCAGTACGGCAACACGGGCGTGAACCAGTGGGGCCCGTACGGCCCGTCCCAGGTCTTCAACTACGGCGGCGCCGCGTCGTGCGGGGCGGGCTGGTACGCCACGCGCGCGTACGCGTACGTCTGGGACAGCACCGGCTGGCACGGCGGCACCGTCTGGGCCCAGGAGTTCGTCTCCTGAGACCTGGCGCGGCTCTGCGATCATGTGAGGATGCGCTGGAGGTTGGTTGCCGCACTCGTACTGCTGAGCCTCGCCGGATGCGACGGGGCGGAGCCGGCGGGCAACGCGACCACCTCCGCCCCGGCGGCGTCGCCGTCCGCGGTCGCCCTGCCGGCCGCCGGCATGTGCCACAAGGGCCAGTCGTTGGACGCGTACGACTACCGCCCCCTCACCCTGAACACGACCGACTGCGCCGCCGAGCACCAGGCCGAGATCATCCGCGTCGGCCGTCTCACCACGCCGCCGGAGAACAAGACCCGTGAGGTCTTCACCGACTGCGACTCGGCCGCCCGCGACTACGTCGGGGGCGACTGGCACGAGGGCCGTCTCGGCCTCGCGGTCGTCGTCCCGTCGACGGAGGAGTGGAACGCGGGCGCCCGCGAGTACCGCTGCGCGCTGTTCGAGTTCGCCGCCGACGACTTCACCTCCAAGGCGCGGACCGGCAGCCTGAGGGACGGCCTGCGCGGCGCTCGCCCGCTGGCGCTGACCTGCGTGGACGTCCTGGGCATCCCGGATGGGCAGGGCTGGTACCAGGACATCCAGCGCCTGGTCCCGATCGACTGCGCCCAGCCGCACAACGGCGAGTACGTCGGCCTGTACGTCGGCGCCGACGTCCCCTACCCGGGCATCGACAAGCTGCGCCGCGAGGTGACGCAGGCCTGCGGTACCAAGGCCGCGCAGTTCCTCGGCGAGTCACCGTCGAACTTCGCGAACCGCACCGACCTGCGGGTCGTCCCGACGGGCGGCAATCCGCAGCGGTGGGGCCTCGGCGATCGCACGGCCCGGTGCTACGTCCTGACCCGCCCCGACAATCGCGTGACGAAGTCCCTGAAGGCGAATGCCGGAACCGGTCGCTGATCGGCTCACGGAGCGCGTGCGATCGGCCGATCCCGGCCCGGCGGGGCCACGCTAGCGTCGGGCCCATGGGTGAGCTGGCGGTTGCCGACGGTGATCGGGTGCGGTTCGGCGGGATCTCGTCGCGGGCGTACGAGCACCCGGCCGACGGCGCCGCCCTGGGCGCGCTGCGCAAACTGCGCGGCCTCGACACGGCCGTCAAGAAGTTCCAGAGCCTGTTCCCCGAACGGCTCATCCGCATGGAGCACCTGGGCGCGGCGGTGCGCACCAGCGACCGGCAGTTCGGGCGGCTGCACGCGATGATGCGCGACGCCGCCGGAGTCCTCGACCTGCCGCGGGTGCCGGAGTTGTACGTCAAGCAGTCGCCCGAGCTCAACGCGTACACCATGGGCATGTCCGAACCGTTCGTCGTCCTGCACACCGCGCTCGTCGACCTCATGGACGCCGACGAACTGCGCTTCGTCGTCGGCCACGAGCTCGGCCACGCGATGAGCGGCCACTGCATGTACCACACCATCGCCCGTCACCTCGTCGTGCTCGGCGCGATGGCGGCGTCGGTGCCGCTCGGCGGGATCGGCGTGCAGGTCCTTCTGGCCGCGCTGGGCGAGTGGTCACGCAAGTCGGAGCTGTCCAGCGACCGCGCCGGGCTGCTCGTGGGCCAGGACCGCGAGGCGGCGCTGCGCGCGCTCATGAAGCTGGCCGGCGGCTCCCACCTGCACGAGATGGACGTCGACGAGTTCATGCTCCAGGCCGCGGAGTACGCCCGCGTCGGCGACGTACGCGACACCGTGGCCCGCGTGATGCTGGCCCGCGAGGCGTCACACCCGCTCATCGTGGTACGCGTCGCGGAGCTCGACGGCTGGGCGCGCGGCCCGCAGTACGGCGCGGCGCTCACCGGCGACTACCCGCTGCGCGACGACGACCGCACCGCGTCGCTGACCCGCGAGCTGCGGGCGTCCACCACCGGCTACGGCCGGCACCTCAAGAACGCCACCGCGCCGATGCTGACCCGCGGCGCGGCGCTGGGCCGGCGGGTGGTCGGCCGCGGCCAGGACGAGCCGGCCGCGATCGAGGCGCCGCTGCCGGCCTGGCAGGCCGCCCCGGTCTGGGAGGAGGCGCCCGCGTGGCTGACGGCCGAGCCGGCCGAGCTGCCACCGGACACGCCCTCGTGGCCGGCCGCGCCGCCGGTGGGCTGAGCCCGTCTCCGGAGGCGGCTGCTGCGCGTGCCGGTCAGTCCCACCAAAGCGTCAGCAGGCGCATACCGCCGGGCACGACCGGTACCACGCTCGGGGCGGCTTCGTTCCACCAGCCCCGACGCAACCTCCGGCACACCGGGGTGGCCGGCGAGGTTGCAACCGATCGATCCCGGGTCGTCGTTGCCCTCGAAGAACAATTCCCGGCTGACGACGGGCTCCGCGCCGGTGGCCGCCTCGTAACCGCCCTGGCGCTCGATCTCGGTGAGCAGGTCCGGCCGCGCCCCTCCTTGATATCGGCTGTGCTCCGGTCGTGGCAGTGACCGGCCGGCAGTCAGCCAAAAGTGGAGACCCGCACCGCATGGTGCTGCACATCGTGGCGGGCGTCGTCGCCCGCTTGGCCGGGTATCCCGTGCGATCCGGCCGGAGACGTGGCCGCGCCGGTGTGCCCGGCGGCCGGACGCTCGAACGGATGCCAGCCGAAAAAGCGAAGAGCGACGAGCTTCAATTTTTAGGGGAGGAAGAGCAATAATTTGAGCCGGGTCCGAGGCGTATTACGGACGCGACTTGTTGCCGTGGTTGCGCGCCGTCGGGGTTGAAGAGCGGGCCGCGACTCGCACGGTCACGATCGGGCTTCGCGCGCGGATCTGCCGCGTGGAGCGCGGTCACGGCTCGACGCACAGCGTTCGGCCACCGCCCGGTCGTGGAGCGCCAGCCCGCCGAGTCCGTTAGATGCAGGCTGCGCTGACCTCCGCAGTCTGGGCGGATGGCCGGCGGACTGCGCCGAACGGCCGTCGCAGCCGGGGGCCTCGCGCTCGAGTTCGCAGGATTGGTAACTGTTATGTCAGCCACCGCCAACGCTTCGCCGCCGGCCGGCAGTCGGTGGGGCCCCCGGATTCGCGCGAAAGAGCCGGAATGAGTCAGTCTATTGGACACTTCTGCCGGACGAGACTCCATGATGCCGACGCCTCCCTTCCTCGCTGCAAGAACCTTGGATAGAAGGTGCTGTGGAGGACAGCGGTGAATCATGAGAGTGCACCGTGTCTTCGATGCGTCGGCGAAGCCTGCCGTCGGCAGCGCTCGACCGGGCTTGAGCGAGGGAGTCACCAAGAGGAATATGTGCCGGTGCCTACCGGGTCGAGCACGGCAACGCAGCGCCGGCGGCGGCTTGCGGGATTTCGTTGCGATGGCCGTGCTGGCCTTGGTCGCGGTGGTGTACATGCACTGGAATCCGCGCCGTTACCTCTCGCTCCGGCCGTCTGCCGCGCTCGGGCCCACCGTCGCCGTCGCGCTCCGTCGGCACCGTGGCCCGCTCGTCCGATGAGCGCTGGGTCGTCGTCGTGATCCGGTACACGCCCTGCTGTGACTCCGACGAGTTCCACCTGCGGTCGCGCGCCGAATGGTTCAGCCGGGAGGCGCCGCACCCGTTGGCCGTCGTCGGGTACACCGTCCACAAGCCCTTGCGCGATCAGCTCGAGGTCGTCCGGTTCGAGCTTCCCGGTGGCGGCGTCATCGAGGTATACACCAACGACGGTGCCGTCCATCGCACGTTCTTCGACCCGGCAGCCTCGCCATCGGCGAGCGGTTCGAAGCGTGCGGCGCCGAGCTGATGCACCTCTGCCCGTACCGCAAGATCGTTCGTGGACCATACTGACCCGTCACGTCCCGCCGACGCGCCGGAGCCAGGGCCATGGAGCACGAAGACAAAGACGATCACGGCGATCCGTTTGCCGGGCTCGAGGACTGGGGTCGCGCGGCCGAGCGGCGCGCGCGGCGGCGGCAGTGGCTGCGGCGCCTGCGGGGTGACGGGGCGCGCAACGTCGCGTTCGTCGTCAGTGCGGTCGTCGTCGCGGTGGTGCTCGCGGCCGGGTGGCCCACGATCCGGACCTGGCTGCCGTCCGGTTCGTCCGCGTCCGCCGCCGACGACGACGCGGCGCCGTACCCGACGCAGAGCGTGCCCGACGGGGTCTCGGCGACCTCGTCGGCCAGTGCCCGCCCGACCGGGCCGTTCGTGGGCACGCCGGCCGAGGCGTACGCGAAGGGTGCGGCCGGGATCAGCCTGCCCCCGGCGACGGCCGTCACCGGGTTCACCGCGGCCCAGGTCGATGCGGCGTTGCAGCAGGTGCGCGCGGCGCTCGTCGCGGGGCGGCTCGAGCCCGCGATGACCGTCGGGCACGACAGTTCGGGGTTGCTGAAGCTGCTCGCGCCGAACGATCGCAAGCCGGTCGGGGCCTGGTTCGGCTCAACGGACTTCAGCTCGGTCGCGACCTGGATCGATCCGGCCGTCAAGCTCGACCCGGCCGAGGAGCCCCGGGTCAGCGGGCGGGTCACGTTCAGCTCCGCGCGGGTCGACGACATCCAGACGCTGCAGGTGACGACCAACTTCGTGTGGGTGTACGCGTTCAAAGGTACCGAATCGCCGATCGCCGTTGTCCACGACGAGGTCCGCTGGGACTTCCCGAAGACGGACCGGCTCCGCAACGACGACAAGGGCATGTGGATCGGCGAGTCCCGGTCCTACATGGCCTGGATCGACTGTGCCGCGGCCGGCAAGGGCCTGCTCGCGCCGACCCCGCCGAACCGCACCGCGGTCCCGGGTTCGCCGGACACGGAGGACCAGAACTCGTACCTGCGCGCCGACCGCAGCCTCGACATCCCGGACGACTGCGGGGACCCGTCACCGTCACCGAGCCGCGGGTAGCTCAGGGCGCCACGAGGACGATCCGTTCGTGGACGGCGCCCGACTCGAGGCGGCGGTGCGCCTCGGCGGCCAGCGGCATCGGCATCGTCGTGCGGGTACGCATGCGGAGCCGGCCCTCGGCCAGCAGGGCCATGGTCTCGGCGAGCGCGCCCGGGGCCCGGTCCGGGGTCGGCGCCGAGAGCCGGACGTTGAAGTCGCCCGCGTGCGGATCGGACAGGGTGATCACGCGGTCCGGGTCTCCGGTCAGGGCGACCGCGGCGGCCAGGACGCCGGTGCCGGCCGCGTCGAACACCGCGTCCACCGGGCCTTGGGCCCGGACCCGGGCGACCAGGTCGGCGCCGGTCTCGATCGGGGTCGCGCCCAGGGCCCGGGCCAGCTCCGCGTCCGTCGCCGAGCGCACGACGCTGACCACGCCGATGGCACGGGCCACGGCCAGCTGGGTCGCGATGACGCCGACCGCTCCCCCGCCGCCGAACAACACCAGAACCCCGCCCGGTTGTACGTCGAGCTGGTTCAGCACGCCGGCGGCCGCCTCGGCCGAGCTCGGCAGGGCGGCGGCGTCGACCCACGACACGCCGGGCGGTTTCGGGGTCCAGGCCGGCGCCAGCGCGTACTCGGCGTAGCCCCCGAGGTGCGGCAGCAGCGCGGCGACCTCGTCACCGACGGCGACGCCGGTGACGCCGGGGCCGAGCGCGTCGACGGTGCCGGCGGCCTCGAAGCCCAGGACCGCGCGGGGCGGCAGCGGGAAGGCCTTGAGGTGCCCGGACCGGATGGCCAGGTCGGTGGGGCTGACGCCGGCCGCGCGGACCCGGAGGCGGACCTGTCCCGGGCCGGGCTCCGGCAGCGGTACGTCGGCCCAGGTCAGGACGTCGGGTGGGCCGTACCCGTCGAGTATCACGGCTCTGGGCATCTGCAGGCTCCTCCGGTCAGGGCCGGGGCAGCGTGCCCCGGGCCAGGACGTTGTCGTAGATGTGCTCGAGGGCCGCGCTGAACGGCGCTCGCAGGTCGGCCGGGAGGCCGTCGAAGAACAGGTCGTGGATCAGGTCGACGTGGCCCGGCGCGGCCGCCTCGAGGGCGTGCCGGCCGGCGGGCGCGAGGGACACCTCGGTCACCCGCCGGTCGTTGAGGGCCGGGTCGAGGCTGACCAGGCCGCGCTGGGCCATCCGTTTGGCGTGGTGGGACAGCCGGCTGCGCTCCCAGCCGATCTGGGCGGCCAGCGCGGTCACGGTCAGGCACGAGGCCGGCGCGACGCTCAGTGCGGTGAGGACGTCGTAGTCGGGCAGCGAGAGGTCGTGGTCGGCCTGCAGCTGCCGGTTGATCTCGTACGAGAGCCGGAGCTGGAGGCGGATGTACGCGAGCCACGTGCGCTGCTCGTCACGGTCGAGCCAGCCCCGGGCGGGACGCTTGGCGGTCATGCCGCCATCGTGCCAGTTACGTGAATCGTCACCGAACTCAGATCTGCTCGGCGCCGCCGTCCACGAAGATCTCGGCGCCGGTCATGAACGTGCTGTCGTCGGAGGCCAGGAACAGCGCGGCCGCCGCGATCTCCTCGGGCCGGCCCAGCCGCCCGAGCGGTACCCCGGAAGCCAGCGACGCGAACAGCGGCTCGACGCCCGAAGGGTCGCCCGCCAGCCCGGCCAGCCCCGGCGTCCGGACCGGTCCGGGCACCAGCGTGTTGACCCGCACGTTCCGGCCGACCAGCTCGGCCGCCCACGTGCGCCCGAACGACCGGATGGCCGCCTTCGTCGCGGCATAGAGACCGAACGCGGCGGTACCGTTGGAAGCCGCGGTGGAACCGGTCAGGATGATCGACGCGCCCGGGTTGAGCAGCGGCAGCGCGCCCTGCACGGTGAACAGCGTGCCACCGACGTTGCGGTCGAACGTCGCCCGGTAGTCCTCGGCGGTGATCGCCCCGAGCGGCGCGAACGAGCCGCCGCCGGCGTTGGCCATCAGCACGTCGAGCCCGGCCCCGCGCCGCCCGATCGCCGCGAAGAGCTGTTCGAGGTCGCCCGGTTCCCCGACGTCCCCGGCGACGCCCGTGGCGGACGGGCCGATCAGCGCCACCGCCTCGTCGACGGCCTCCTTCCTCCGCCCGGTCACGAACACGTGCGCGCCCTCGGCGGCGAAGCGCCGCGCGACCGCCAGCCCGATCCCCGAGGTACCGCCCGTCACCAGTGCCGTCTTGCCCTGCAGCCGTTCCATGTCACTTCTCCTCGCCGGTGAACCGCTCACCTGCCAGTCGTCAACTTACGTGACATGTCACGTATTCCGCCAGTGAGCGGGACCACACGGGCCGAGGACCGGGCGCCGGGCCTGGTTCAGGGGATCGTGGCGACGAGGCGCTGCAGGGCGGCGTGCGCCGGTGGGCCCCACGTCGGTTTGCCGCCGGGCCGGCCGTGGTCGCCCGCGTCGCCGATGAGGATGCCCGCCAGGGCGCGCCCCATCGCGCAGCCGCGGGCCCGCCGCATCGTGGCGGCGGAGGCCTCGTAGGACGCGTAGAAGGCGTCCGGCGGGGCCGACGGGAGCAGGAGCCACGCGGCGGCCAGGTCGTACGCCGGGTCGCCCGCGCAGAGGTCGCCGAAGTCGATGACGCCGCACAGGGTGCCGCCGGCGGTCAGGACGTTCGCCGGGTGCAGGTCGGCGTGCAGCCACAGCGGCGGGCCCGTCCACGGCGGCGCGGTGACCGCGTCGTGCCAGACGGCGCGGACCGCGTCCGGGTCCTTGATCAGGCCCTGCTCGGTGGCGAAGTCCAGCGTCCGGGCGAATCCCTCGGACCGCTCGCTCAGAGGACCGCCGCGGTTACGGCCCGTGGGCGCGCCGGCCGGCGCCGGGCGGTGCAGGGCGGTCAGGAACCTGGCCAGGGACTCGGCCGCGTCCGCCGCGCGGGTTACGGGGTTTCGATCGGCGGGGGTACCGGGGACCCAGGTGGTGATGATCCAAGGTCTCGGGAACCGTGGGGAGGGCTCGCCGAGGCGCTGCGGGACCGGGACGGGCAGGGGGAGGTGCGGGGTGAGCGCGGGCAGCCAGGAGTACTCCTTGCGCAGCAGCTCGTCCGCGGACTCCGTGGCCCAGGGGAGACGGACGGCCAGCTCCTCGCCCAGCCGCCACAGCTGGTTGTCCCACCCGCGGGCGCCCAGGCGGACCGGGTGGCCGGCGAGGTCGGGGTGCTGGTCGCGTACCAGATCCCGGACCAGCTCCGCGGTGATCTCGTGCTCGGCGTGGGTCATGCGAAGCAACAATAGGTGCTCGAAAAAAGTTCCGGGGGGCGTGTCGATCGGGGCCGGTCCCGTTCGTAGCCCTGGTGAGAGGCCGGCAACGAGCCGGGCCGCAACCACCCGCTGGAGGGCATGATGACCACCACCGCGAACACCACGACCCGCGCCACCGCCTCGTCCCTCGGCGCCCTGATCGGGACCGGCGTCGCCGCCACGGCCGTCGCCGGCGCCGCCACCATGGCCGTCGCCGCCGCCGGGCATGCGGCCGGGGTCAGCCTCGACATGGCCGGCGTGCCGATTCCGGTGGCCGGATTCGGCACGCTGACCGCCGTGTTCTCGCTGGTCGGGGTCGTCCTCGCC
Source organism: Dactylosporangium sp. McL0621 (assembly GCF_049995355.1). Classification (NCBI taxonomy): domain Bacteria; kingdom Bacillati; phylum Actinomycetota; class Actinomycetes; order Micromonosporales; family Micromonosporaceae; genus Dactylosporangium; species Dactylosporangium sp. McL0621. The sequence goes on along the minus strand of NZ_CP188259.1, from coordinate 3,137,174 downwards.
GTGGTCCTGGCCCGGTTCGCGCGGCGGCCGCGGCTCGTGTTCGTCCGCACGACGGTCGTGCTGACCGTGCTGTCGCTCGTGCCGGACGCGATCGCCGACGCCGCGCCGGCCACCAAGGCGCTGCTCATGCTCACCCACCTGGTCGCGGCGGCCGTCGTGATCCCCGCCGTCGCGCGGCGCCTGGCCGCCTGACCCGCACCCCGCCGTCGTTTCGCAGAAGTCGTTACTTCGCAGCAGCCGTCAATTCGGAGAAGGAGAAGACCATGAGGCAGTACATGCTGGCCGTGCACAGCGCCGAGGGCCAGACCGAGCCGACCGAGGAAGAAGCGCAGACCATGTTCCGGGAGACCGACCGGATCAACGACGAGCTGCGGGCCGCGGGCGCCTGGGTCTTCGCCGGCGGGCTGCTGGCGCCGGAGAGCGCCACCGTCGTGCGGGTCGACAGCCGCGGCACCACGATGACCGACGGGCCGTTCGCCGAGACGCGGGAGCACCTCGGCGGGTTCTGGATCATCCGGTGCGAGGACCTGGACCAGGCGCTGGCCTGGGCCGAGAAGTGCGCGGCGGCCTGCGGCCCGGTCGAGGTGCGGCCCTTCGACGAGCTCTCCCAGGACTGAGCGCCCGGCATGGATCTGGCGGGCATCTACCGCGCCGAGTACGGCCGCTGCGTCGCCACCCTCGCCCGCCTCCTCGGCGACATCAACCTCGCCGAGGAGGCGGTCCAGGACGCCTTCGCCACGGCCCTGCAGAAGTGGCAGACGCCCCCGCCGAACCCCGGCGCCTGGATCGTGACCACCGCGCGGAACCGGGCCGTCGACCGGCTGCGGCGCGAGTCGACGCGGGAGGCGCGGCACGCCCAGGCCTTGCTGCTGTACCACCAGGAGGAACCCGCGGAGGTGGGACCGGTGCGCGACGACCAGCTACGACTCATCTTCACCTGCTGCCACCCGGCGCTTGCGCCCGACGCGCGCACCGCCCTGACGCTCCGCCTGCTCGGCGGCCTCGAGGTGCCGGAGATCGCCCGGGCGTACCTGGTGCCGGAGGCGACCGTCGCCCAGCGGATCGTGCGCGCCAAGAAGAAGATCCGCGACGCCGGCATCCCGTACCGGGTCCCGGGCGAACACGAGCTGCCCGACCGGCTGCCGCCCGTGCTGACCGTGCTCTACCTGATGTTCAACGAGGGCTCCGCGGCCACCGCCGGGCCGCTGATCCGCTCGGACCTGTGCGCCGAGGCGATCCGGCTGGCCCGCGAGCTCGCCGCGCTGATGCCCGACGAGCCCGAGGTACTCGGCCTGCTCGCCCTGCTGCTGCTGACCGAGGCGCGCCGGCCCGCCCGCCTCGGCCCGGACGGCGAGCTGGTGCTGCTGGCCGAGCAGGACCGGTCGCTGTGGAACCGCGAGCTCATCGCCGAGGGCCACGCCCTGGTCCGCCGGTGCCTGCGGCGCAACCGGCCCGGCGTGTACCAGATCCAGGCCGCGATCAACGCGGTCCACACCGACGGCGCGGCCACCGACTGGCCGCAGGTCCTGGCCCTGTACGACCAGCTCTTCGCGCTCTCGCCCACCGCGGTCGTCGCCCTCAACCGGGCCGTCGCGGTCGCCGAGGTGCACGGGCCGGCCGTGGCGCTCGCCGCGCTGGAGGGCCTCGACCTCCCCGGATACCACCGGCTGCCCGCCGCCCGGGCCGAGCTGCTGGCCCGGCTCGGCCGCGACGAGGAGGCCGCGGCCGACTTCGAGCAGGCCATCGCGCTGGCCACGAACGAGACCGAGCGCGCGTTCCTGCAGACCCGTCTCACGCACACGAGGAGAGCATCATGACCGCGACGTACACCTTCGACGTCTTCTCCAGCCTCGACGGCTTCGGCACGACCAGCGGCGACTGGGGCGGCTACTGGGGCAAGCAGGGCCCGGAGCTGCTCGAGCGCCGCCTCGCCCAGCACGGCGGGGAGCAGCGCATGGTCTTCGGGGCCGGCACGTACCGGGCGTTCGTGGGGCTGCTGGCCGCGAGCACCGAGGACTCCGACGTCCGCGACGCCTGGGTCACCCGGATGATCAACCTCCCGGCGACGGTGGTGTCGAACACCCTCGACGACCCGCTCGACTGGCCGGACGCGACGCTCGTGCGCGGCGACGCGGTCGACGTCGTGGCCGCGCTCAAGCAGGAGTCCGGCCTTCCGCTGCGCTCGCACGGCAGCCTGTCGCTGAACCGTGCGCTGATGGCCGCCGGGCTGGTCGACTTCGTGCAGGTGACCGTCTTCCCGGTGGTCACCGGCCGGACCGGCACGGAGCCGGTCTTCGCGGGCGCGGCCGACTTCGACCTGGAGCTGGTCGAGAGCCGGACCCTCGACGGGCGCACCCAGGAGCTCATCTACCGGCCGACCCTGCACCGCTGACCGGCGGCGCCGGGCGGCCGTCGTCTCCGGCGCGTCCGGGCCGAGGTCGCGGGCCCGGCCGGCGATCACCTGCCGCCGGCCGCGCCGGATGCGCTCCTCCAGGGCCGCGCGGCCGCTACTTCGGGACCTCGACCTCCGCCCGGGCCTGGGCGAGCAGCGTGTCGCCGTCGGCGGCCGCCTTGTAGAGGAAGTACAGCATGCCGAAGCTGCCGTTGTCGGCCCACACGCAGAACGTCGACGGCGTGCCCGAGCTGCTCGCGTCGGCGCAGCGGGCGGCGCCCCCGAGCGGGCCGGGCGGCACCGGGTGGAAGACCGACTGCGGGAAGGCCTGCTTGGCCAGGGCGTCGAGGAACTCGTCGGGGCCGGTGTGGCTGCCGGTCATCGCGACGAGGACGACGACGTTCTGCTGCTTCGTCGTGCCGTACGCGCCCGACACCGCGACCTGACCGGCCGGGGCCTGGAAGCGGCTCGCCGCCTGCGTCGCCAGCTTCTTGACCGACGCCTCGGTGGCCGGCGCGCGCCCCAGCAGGGTCTTGGGGGCGACGACGGTCATCGCCACCGCCGCGGGCGTCGGCGACGGTGAAGGCGAAGGTGACGGAGACAGTGAGGGGGACGGCGAGGACGGCGGTGACGAGAAGGATGACGGCGCCGCGGCGGGGGCGTCGCCGCCGCAGCCGCCGAGCAGAGCGCCGATAATCGCCGGAACGCCGGCAAACGCCCACATCGTGGCCCGTTGTCGCATGTGTACATCTCCAAGATCGTCAGGCTGGCGAGGCAGGCTAGCGCACACCCCGGGAGCCCGTACCATGCGGCCGGTGAGCAGTAAGCCGGGCGGGTGGGCGTACCTTCCCGGCCTGGACGGGGTGCGGGCGCTCGCCGTCCTCGCGGTCGTGGTCTTCCACGCCCGGCCCGGCTGGCTGCCCGGCGGCTTCCTCGGCGTCGACGCGTTCGACGCGTACCTCGTCAAGGAACTGACCCTCGCCATCGACATCGCCGCGGGCAACGGGGCCCGGGTGGTGCTGCTGGACCGCAGCTCAAGACCCTGGCCACCGGCTAGCCGGCCGGGAACTCGGCGACCACCCGCCAGCCCGTCCCGGAGGGGCCGTAGGTGAGCGTGCCGCCGACCGCCGCCACGTCGTCGGCGAGGCTGCGCAGCCCGAACCCGCCCCCGGCCGGCGCCGCGGCGGGCGGGCGGGGCGTGGCCGGCGTGCTCATCAGGCGCAGCGCCACCGTGTCCCCGTCCCGGGTCAGGACCGCGTCCAGGCGGGCGCCGGGCCCGTCGTGACGCAGCGCGTTGGTCGCCGCCTCCCCCACGAGCCGGTACGCCACCTCCGGCAGCGCGTCGAGGCCGGCGACGCCGTCGACCGACAGCCCCGTCTCGCGCAGGGCGGCCAGGCGGCCGTCGAGCGTGGCGGCGGCGTCGCGCTGGGCCTCCTCGGCCAGCGCCAGGCGTACCTCCGCGAGCGCGTCGCGCCCGGCCCGCAGTACACCCTGCAGGCGCTCCTCGTCGGCGGCCGACAGGTGCGCCGTCGCGCGCAGGGCCTCGCCCTGCACCAGCATGACCGTCACGGTGTGGGCCAGGCCGTCGTGCAGGCGGCGGGCCAGGCGCTCGCGGGAGCCGGCGGTCGCGGCGGCCTGGTCGGCGAGGTGGCGCTCGAGGCGCAGCTGGGCGATGAGGGCCCGCTCCCGCAGCAGCTCGCCGCGCTCCACACCGAAGAGCCAGGTGACGATCAGCGCGCCCGCGGCCAGCAGCCCGCCCTCGATCGGGCCGTGCCGGATCGCGCCGGTCACGGTGACGAGCACGGCCGCCCCGCCGCACACGCCCCACCGCACCCATGGCGAGCGGTGCGTGGCCGCCCCGTACAGCGCCAGCGCCATCGGCAGGTACCCCACCGCGCGCGCCATCCCGAGCAGCGAGTGGGCCGCCGTGGCCGCGGCGATCACCACGAGCGCGACGCCCGGGTACCGGCGGCGGATCAGCAGCGGCAGCAGCTGCACGACCGCCAGGGGCACCGAGACGACCGAGTGGGAGAACGTGAACAGCACGACGAGCAGGGCGTACAGGGCGGCGTCGACCGCCAGCCGCCAGTGCCGGCGCATGCTCCCCCTCTACGATCGGCGGGTGATCCGGCTCGTGATCGTCGACGACCAGGCCCTCGTCCGGGAGGGGCTGGCCCTGATCCTGGGCGGCCAGCCCGACATCGAGGTCGTCGCCGAGCTCGCCGACGGCGAGGCGCTGCTGCGCTCGGACGTCGACGCCGACGTCATTCTCCTGGACCTGTACCTGCCCGGCCTCGACGGGGTCGGCGTCCTGCGCGCCCGGTCGTTCGCCGCGAAGGTGCTGGTGCTGACCGCGGTCGGCAGCGCGGCCGACGTCCAGCGGGCCCTGGCCGCGGGCGCGGACGGGTTCGTGCTCAAGGACGCCACCGGGGCCGAGCTGGCCGCCGCCGTCCGCGGCGCGCACGCCGGGGTGCGGCCGCTGAGCGCCTCGGCCGCCGAGCTGCTGTGGCCGAGGACCGCGGCGCCGGCCGGGGCCGACCTGGGGGCGCTCACGGCCCGGGAGCGGGACGTGCTGCGCCTGCTGGGCCAGGGGCGCAGCAACCGGGAGATCGCCCGCGCCCTCGGCCTGGCCGAGCGGACCGTCAAGACGCACGTGAGCAACCTGCTGGCGAAGCTCGCGGTCGAGAGCCGCACCCAGGCGGCGCTGCTCGCGCAGGGACTAAAGGACTAGATCGGCTCCGTCCTTGGCCGGTTCCGCGGTGCGCACGGTCCTGCCAGGCTGCCCTGATGCGTCGTCGCCTGCTGATCGCGCTCGCCGTGGTCGTCCTCGCCGGGCTCGCCCTGTACCTCGGCAACAGCTCCACGATCGCCGGCCCCGAGCCCGGGCAGCGGCCGTTCCTGCTGGCGCACCGGGGCATCGCGCAGACGTTCGACCTGCACGGCGTCGCCGCGGACACGTGTACCGCCACGCGCATCGACCCGCCGCAGGTGCCGTACATCGAGAACACCCTCGACTCGCTGCGCGCCGCGTTCGCCGCCGGGGCCGACGCCGCCGAGATCGACGTCCAGCTCACCCGCGACGGGCAGCTCGCGGTGTTCCACGACGCCACGCTGCAGTGCCGCACCGACGGCACCGGCACGGTCGGCGAGCACACCCTGGACGAGCTGCGAAAGCTGGACCTCGGCTACGGCTACACCGCCGACGGCGGCCGCACGTTCCCGCTGCGCGGCCGGGGCGTCGGCCGGCTGCCCACCGTGCCGGAGGTCTTCGCCGGCCTGCCCGGCCGCGAGCTGAAGCTCGACCTCAAGCGCGACCAGGCCGCCGACGGCGAGGCGGTCGCCGCGTTCCTGGCCACCCTGCCCGGCGAGCGCCTCGCGCAGGTCACGGTCACCGGCGGCGACCGGGCCGTGGCCGTGGTCGCGAGCCGGCTCCCCCAGGTCCGCACGTCGTCCCGGGCCATCATCAAGAGCTGTCTGCTGCGGTACGCCGGGGAAGGCTGGACCGGCCACGTCCCGGACGCCTGCCGCCACCGCGAGCTCATCGTGCCGATCGGCTACGGCAGGTGGCTCTGGGGCTGGCCCAACCGGTTCGTCGCCCGGATGCGCGAGGCCGGCACCCGCGTGGTGGTGGTCCGCTACGTCGGCGACTGGTCGGCCGGCTTCGACACCCCCGCCGACCTCGCCGAACTGCCCGACGGCTGGACCGGCGCGGTCTGGACGAACCGGGTCGACGTCGTCGCGCCGCTGCTGCGACCCTGAGCCGTGCACGTCCCCACGACGCTGCCCACCGGCAAGGCGAAGGTCACGTGGATGGCCGCGATGGCCGACGGCACGGTGGCCGTCGCGAACCTCGCGACGGACGGCGCAAGCGTCGAAATCCTCGAATAGGCGGACATTCGGCGGATCGACGGCGATCCGCGGTCGTCCTACGGTTGCCGGGTGCACACGCCCGGCCACCGTCTGACGATCGACTTCGGCACCTCGAACACGGTGGCGATGCTCGCCGGCACCGACGGGCGGGTGCGGCCGATGCTGTTCGACGCGTCGCCGCTGCTCAGCTCCGGGGTCCTCGCGTCCGGCACGGCGCTGCTGACCGGCGCCGACGCCGTGCGCGGGGCCCTCGCCGCGCCCGCGAGCTGGGAGCCGAACCCGAAGCAGCGCATCGACGACGGCACGGTCTGGCTCGGCGAGCGCGAGCTGCCGGCCGTCGAGCTCATCGCGGCCGTCCTCGAACGGGTCGCCGAGGAGGTGCGCCGGGTCGCCGGGCAGATCCCGCCGGACGTCGTCATCACCCATCCGAGCACCTGGCGGGCCGTCCGGCGGGGGATCCTCGCGCAGGCGGCGGCGCGGGCCGGGCTGGGGACCGTCGGCCTGGTCCCGGAGCCGGTCGCGGCGGCCGCCTACTTCACCACCGTCCTCGGCGAGCAGCTGCCCGAGGGCCGGTGCCTCGTCGTGTACGACCTCGGCGCGGGCACGTTCGACGTCAGCGTCGTGCGCCGGGCCGGCGACGGGTTCACGGTCCTCGCCGACGACGGGCTGCCGGACATCGGCGGGCTGTACCTCGACGCGCAGATCGTCGCGCACGCCCGGACGCTCGCCCGCGACGCCGGCGACGGCGCCGCCGAGGCCTGGCAGCGGCTGGACCGGCCGACCGGCAAGGTCGAGCGGCGGGCCCGGCAGCAGCTGTTCAACGACGCCCGGGCGGCGAAGGAGCAGCTGTCCCGGCACCCGGCGGCCGACCTGCACGTGCCGCTGGCCGAGACCGACCTGCACCTGACCCGGGAGGAGTTCGAGCGGTTCGCCCGGCCCCACCTGGCCCGCACCGTGGAGCTGACCTCGACCCTGCTGCGCAGCACCGGCGTGCCCGCCGCGCACGTCAGCGGGGTGTTCCTCGTCGGCGGCGGGTCGCGGGTGCCGCTGGTGGCGACCCTGCTGCACCGGGCGCTGCGGGTGCCGCCGACGGTGCTGGACTCCCCCGAGCTCGTCGTGGCCGAGGGCGCGCTGCACGCCCCGGTCCGCCGCGGCGAGCCCGGCGCTCCCGAGACGACCGTCCGGATCCGGCCGCCGGAGCCCGCCGCGGAGACGTTCGACTCGATCGACCAGCGGCTGCGCAGCCGGCAGCCCGGGGTCGCCGGGAAGGCCCGGGCGGCCCTGCTGGAACGGATCGCCGACCCGGACCGGCAGGTGGCCCGGCAGGCCCGCGAGCTGTGGTACGGCCGCGGCCTCGGCCCCATCCCGGCGAGCGGCCCGGGCGGGCGGACCTACCGGCGCCGGGCCGGGGGCGGCGACCCGATGATCGGCATCGACTTCGGCACGACCAACTCGATGGTGGCGGTCATCGAGCAGGGCGAGGCGCGGCTCGTACCGAACGCGGAGGGCGGCTTCGTGACCCCCAGCGTGGTCGCCATCACCGCCGACGGCACCACCCTCGTCGGCGCCGCCGCCCAGCGCCAGGCGGTGATGAACCCGCAGTACACGGTCCGCTCGGCGAAGCTGCGCCTGGGCACCGACTGGGCGATCGAGCGCGGCGACGTGCGGTACACGGCCCAGGACATCGCGACGCTCATCCTGGCGCGGCTGCACGCCGACGCCGAGGTCCACCTGGGCGGGCCGGTCCGGGCCGCGGTGATCACGGTGCCGGCGAACTTCGACCACGTCCAGCGCACCGCCCTGACCGAGGCCGCGGCCCGGGCCGGGCTGCCGGTGCAGCGGATCGTGAACGAGCCGACGGCGGCCTCCGTCACCTACGGGGTCCGCCGCGACGAGGAACAGCTCGTGCTCGTCTTCGACCTGGGCGGCGGCACGTTCGACGTGTCGCTGGTCGAGATCGCCGAGGGCGTGCTGGAGATCAAGGCGACCGCCGGGGACAGCCACCTCGGCGGCGACGACTGGGACGGGCGCCTGACCGAGGAGCTGCACCGCCGGCTCGAGCTGCGGCAGGGCCTCAGCCTCGCCGGCGACCCCGCGGCCCGGCAGCGCCTGCGCGAGGCGGCCGAGGCGGCGAAGATCGAGCTGTCGTCGTCGAGCCGGGCCGAGATCTGGCTGCCGCACCTGCAGCACGGCGGGGACGGCCCGGTCCACCTGTACGAGACGGTCACCCGCGAGGAGTTCCAGGCGCTGACCCGCGACCTCCTCGAACGGTGCAAGGGCCCGATCGCGCGGGTGCTCGACGACGCGGCGGTCACCATCGCCGACGTCGACCAGGTCGTCCTCGTCGGCGGGGCGAGCCGCATGCCGGGCGTCGCCGATCTGGTCCGGGAGCTGACCGGCCGGGACCCGAACCGCGGCCTGGTGCCGGAGGGCGTCGCCGCCGGGGCGGCGCTGCAGGCCGGGGTCCTCGCCGGGGAGGTGACCCAGACGCTGCTGCTCGACGTCGCCGCCCTGTCCCTCGGGGTGCGCACGGTCGACGGCGCCGAGACGCTCATCGAGCGCAACACCACGATCCCGACGCGGCGGTCCGGGGTGTTCACCACCACGCACGACAACCAGAACATCGTCGTGTTCGGCATCGTGCAGGGCGACGACGGCGGCCGGCTCCTCGGCCGGCTCGAGCTCACCGGGGTGCCCCCGGCCCCGCGCGGGGTGCCACAGCTCGAGGTCACCTTCGACATCGACGCCAACGCCGCCCTCGTGGTCACGGTCAAGGACCTCGGCACCGGCGCCGAACGGTCCCTGACCATCGAGGCCGAGGCGATCCGCGCGGCGGCGGCCGGCCCGGAGCCACCGGCGTCAGCGCTGCCGGCCCGCTGCGAGGTGACGGCGGCGCTGCCCACCCAGCCGTCCGGCGACCACGAGGCGGACGAGGACGTCTTCGTTCAGCCCGCGTAGGCCAGCGCGGCGAAGGCCTGGGTGCGGCGGGCCCGGGCGAGGCTGCGCGCGCGGTTGGGGCCGATCGCGCCGACCGGGATGCCCAGCGTCGCGCTGATCTCGCGGTACGGCACCGGCGGGTCGCTGAACAGCATCGTCAGCAGCTGCCGGTCGCGGTGCGGGAGCTCGTCCAGCACGCGGTGGGCGGTCTCGTGCCGCAGGCCCGCGTCCAGGTCCACCTCCGGGGCCGGGTCGGCCGGGTCGGGCAGCTGCGCGGTGTCCACCGGGATCTGCCGCCCCAGCTGACGCAGCAGCATCAGGCATTCGTTGCGGCTCGTCGTCACCAGCCAGCCCGGCAGGGCCCGCGGCTCACGGATCTCCCGCAGCCCGGCCACCAGGCGCAGCCACACGGCCCCGCAGACGTCCTGGGCGTCGGCGCCGCGGATGGCGTACCGCGCGCAGATGCCGAAGATCAGGGGCGAGTAGCGCTCGACGATCTCGCGCCAGGCCTGCGAATCGTCGCGCGCGGCGCGTTCCAGGAGTGTTTGCATGGGAGGAGGGTTGCGGGGCCACCTGATCGGCGACCTTGCGCCAACCTTGCGGGGCATTCACAGGCCGGGCCGGGTCGGCGACCATTGAGGTGGGAGGGGGACCCCATCGGCATGGAGTTCCGGCTGTTCGGCGAGGTCCGGCTGGTCGCCGCCGGGCGGTTTCTCGATGTCGGCGCGCCGCGGCAGCAGGCGGTGCTGGCCGCGCTCGCCGTCGACGCGGGCCGGCCCGTGCCCATCGAGGCGCTCGTCGACCGGGTGTGGGGCGACGGGCCGCCCGCCGAGGCGCGCAACGTGCTCTACTCGCACCTGAGCCGGCTGCGGCACCTGCTGCGCCAGACCGGGGAGCCGGCCGCGATCGAGCGGCGCACCGCCGGGTACCTGCTCGACGTACCGCCGGAAACGGTGGACCTGCACCGCTTCGCCGCGCTCGTGCAGACCGGCCGGGCGGCGGCGCTGGCCGAGGCGCTGCGGCTGTGGCACGGGCCGCCGCTCGCCGGGATCGGCGGCGAATGGGCCGACAACGTGCGCACGGCCTGGCACCGGCGGCGGCTCGACGCGCTGGTGCAGTGGGGCGAGCTGCAGCTGCGGCTCGGCCACGCCGGCGAGGTCGCGGCGACGGTGGCCGACCTGACCGCCGAGTACCCGCTCGCCGAGCGGCTCGAGGCGATCCTCCTGCGCGCGCTGCTCGCCGGCGGGCGGGGCGCCGAGGCGCTCGAGCGCTACGGCGAGGTGCGGCGGCGCCTCGCCGACGAGCTCGGCACCGAGCCCGGCCCGGAGCTGCGGGCCCTGCACGCCACGATGCTGGCCGGCGCGGCCCCGGTACCGGCGGCCGCCCCGAACCACACCGTCGTCACGCCCGCGCAGCTGCCGCCGGACGTGCGCGGGTTCGCCGGCCGCGAGGCCGAGCTGCACATGCTCGACGAGCTGCAGGGCGCGGGGCCCGTGGTGCTGTCGGGCACCGCCGGGGTCGGCAAGACGACGCTCGCCGTGCACTGGTCGCACCGGGTCCGGGGCGCGTTCCCCGGCGGGCAGCTCTACGTCAACCTGCGCGGCTTCGACCCGGGCGGCGCACCCGTCACACCGGCCCAGGCCGTCCGCGACTTCCTGGACGCGCTGGACGTGCCCGCGAGCCGCCGCCCGTCCAGTCTCGAGGCGCAGATCGGGCTGTACCGCAGTCTCCTGGCCGACCGCCGGCTGCTCGTCGTGCTCGACAACGCCCGCGACGCCGGGCAGGTGCGCCCGCTGCTGCCCGGCGCGCCCGGCTGCCAGGTGCTGGTGACCAGCCGCGACGAGCTCGTCGGGCTCGTCGCCGAGGGAGCGCGGCCGGTACCGCTGGATCTGCTCGGCACCGAGGAGGCGCACGCGGTGCTGCGCGAGCGGCTCGGCCGGGCACGCGTGGACGCCGAGCCGGCCGCCGTCGCGGAGATCGCCGAGCTGTGCGCCCGGCTGCCGCTGGCGCTCGCGGTGGTGGCGGCCCGGGCCGCGACCCGGCCCGCGTTCCGCCTGGCCGACCTGGCCGGCCAGCTGCGCGCCGCGCGCGGCGGCCTCGACGAGTTCGCCGGGGCCGACCCGGCCACCGACCCGCGCGCGGTGTTCTCGTGGTCGTACCTGCGGCTGAGCCCGGCCGCGGCCCGGCTGTTCCGGCTCCTGGGCCTGCATCCGGGGCCCGACGTCGGGGTGCGCGCGGCGCTGGCGCTGGACCAGGCGGCCCGGCCCGCGCTGGCCGAGCTGACCCAGGCGCACCTGCTGACCGAGGTCCGCCCGGGCCGGTACGCCTGCCACGACCTGTTGCGCAGCTACGCGGCCGAGCTGGTCGCCGAGACGGACGGCGCCGAGGAGCGCGCGGCGGCGACGGAGCGGCTGCTCGCCTACTACCGGCACAGCGCCTACCTCGCCGACGGGTTCATCGACCCGCGCCGCGAGGTGCCGCCCGAGCCGGCCCCACTGCCGGAGGGCGTCGAGCCGGAGCGGATCGTCACGCACGCGGAGGCGCTGGCGTGGTTCACGGCGGAGCGGCCGGTGCTGCTGCGGGCGGTACACCAGCCGCCCCGCTTCGACCGCGAGGTCTGGGAGCTCGTCTGGGCGTCGCGGCGTTTCCTGGCGCTGCAGGGCCACTGGCACGACGGCAACGCGGTGCTGGGCGTGGCGCTGGAGGCGGCCCGCCGGGTGGACGACGGGCTGAGGCAGGCCTTCGCGCACTGTTTCCTCGGGTGTACCGGCGTGTGGCTGGACCGCTACGACGAGGCCGGCGAGCAGCTCGACGCCGCGCTGGCGCTCTACGCCGCCGGCGGCGACCGGATCGGCCAGGCCTACACGCAGCACTACTGGGCCTGGCTGCTCGAGCGCCAGGAGCGCCCGGCCGAGGCGCTCGCCCACGCCGAGCGGGCGCTGGAGCTCTTCGGCGCGGCCGGGCACCGCGCCGGCCAGGCGAAGGCGCGTAACGCGGTCGGGTGGCTGCACGCGCTGCTCGGCGACCACACCGCCACCGTCCACCACTGCCGCCAGGCCCTGGCCCTGCAGCAGGAGCTCGGCGACGGGCTCGGGGCCGCGCAGACGTGGCACAGCCTCGGATTCGCATACAGCGCGATGGGCGACGACACCCAGGCGATTCTGTGCTACAAATCCGCGGAGGACCTGTTCCACCGTTCCGGATATCTCTTCAACGAAGCGCTCGTCCTGACCGCATCAGCCGATATCCACGCCTCGTCCGGCCATCACGACCAGGCCCGCGCCGACCTGCGCCGGGCCTACGAGATCCTGCGCCGGCTCGGCCATCCCACCGCCGACGAGGTACGCGCGAAACTGGAGGATTCTCATGACTGAGCCCGAAGTCCAGCCCACCGACGACGACCTCGCCGCCCTCTTCGCCACGCTCGACGGGCTCGACCTTCCGGACGCGCAGCGGCAGCTCCTCGACAGCATCATCGCGATCGCCCGGGACATGACGCAGGTGGACGAGTCCATCCAGGAGCAGTTCGCGCATAGCTTCACGCCGGGCGCGGCCGCGACGCTCGCGAGCTACCCCGGCGGGCCGCTGCTGATCAGCCGCTCGACGAGCGGCCACGCCGCGCTGATCAGCCGGCTGATCAGCCGCTGACCCGTGCCGGTCACCCCGGCGGCCGGGCCGATCGTCCTGGTGGCCATGCCGTTCCTGCACGCCGACCGCCCGTCCATCCCGCTCGGGCTGCTCAAGGCGGTCGGCGTGGCCCGCGGCTTCCCGGTGCGCACCCTGCACGCCTGCCTGGACTTCGCCGCCCGCCTCGGCCCCGACTACTACGCCCTGCTGGCCGACCACCGCGGCCGGCAGGTCGGCGACTGGCTGTTCTCCGTCGAGGCGTTCGGGGCCGACGCGCCCGACCCCGACGGCCGGCGGCTGCTGAAGGCCTTCGGCGACGAGCTCGGCTACCTCGGCGACCGGCTGCCGGCCATCCGCGACCACGACGTCCCCGCGTTCCTCGACGAGCTCGAGCGCGAGCTCGGCGACGCCGCGATCGTCGGTTTCAGCGCGACGTTCCAGCAGAGCGTCGCCTCGTTCGCGCTCGCCCGGCGGCTCAAGCGGCGCCGCCCCGGCGTGGTGACGATCTTCGGCGGCGCGAACTTCGACGGCCCGATGGGCCCGGCCCTGGCGCGCTCGCTCGACGTGATCGACTACGCGGTCGTGGGCGAGGGCGACGACGCGTTCCCGGCGTTGCTCGACGCCCTGGCCAAGGGCGAGGACCCGGCGGCGGTACCGGGGGTGGCGACCCGGTCCCGCCACACTCCCCCGGCCCCGCCCCGCCCGCACCTCGACGACCTGCCGGTGCCGGACTACGACGAGTACTTCACCCGCGCCGCCGGCCTCGGCCTGCCGGTCGAGCACGTCGCGCTGCCGTTCGAGTCGGCCCGCGGCTGCTGGTGGGGGGCCCGGCACCACTGCACCTTCTGCGGCCTCAACGCGACCACGATGGCGTTCCGCGCCAAGTCGCCGGAGCGCGTGCTGGCCGAGCTCGACGCCCAGTCCCGCCGCCACCGCACGTTCCGCTTCGAGGCCGTGGACAACATCCTCGGCCCGCGGCTGCTGCGCGAGCTCGTCCCGGCCCTCGCCGACCGCGAGTACCAGCTGTTCTACGAGGTGAAGGCCAACCTCGACCGCGCCCAGCTCCGCGGCCTGGCCCAGGCCGGCGTGACCCGGCTGCAGCCCGGCCTGGAGTCGCTGAGCTCGGCGGTGCTGCGCCGCATGGACAAGGGCGTGCGCGCGGCCCAGAACGTGAACCTGCTGCGCTGGGCGCGGTACTACGGCATCGACATCGGCTGGAACATCCTCTGGGGCTTCCCGGGCGAGACCGCGGCCGAATACGCGGCGCAGACCGCGCTCGTGCCGCACCTGGCGCACCTGGCGCCCCCGGCCGACGCCGGCCCGGTCTGGCTGGAGCGCTTCAGCCCCCTGTTCACGACGTTCGCGAAGCGCCCGGAGGAGAGCTACTCCTACGTGTATCCGTCCACTGTGGACCTGGACGAGGTCGCCTACTTCTTCGACTACGATCCGGTCACCGCGGTCGACCCGGCCGTGTACGCGTCCCTGCGGGACGCGGTCGCGGCCTGGACCGCACGCTGGCGCGAGCCGGAGCCACCGCTGCTGGTGTACCGCGCGGCGCCGGGCTTCCTGCAGATCTACGACACCCGCGACCCGGCGGCGACGGGCACGTACACCTTCCGCGACACCCTGGCCGCGATCTACCTCGCGTGCTCGGCCCGCCCGCGCACCCTGCACGGCCTCCAGCGCGACCTGACCCTGCCGGCGGCCACGATCGCGGCCGCGTTCAAGGGCTTCGCCGAGCGCGGCCTCATGATGCTGGACGAGGACCGCGCCCTGTCCCTGGCCCTCCCGGCGACCCCGGGCCGCTGAGCCGTATCAACCCCACCGGCGGCGCATCCGCACGGTATGGACAGTTCGGTCATCATCGAGGCGCTGGGCACCGCCGGCCCGCCCGGGCGGTACCGCTGGGACCCGCTGTCCCGGGACGGCAGCACCCTGACCGCGGCGTGCGAGCTGGCGCCGGACGGCACGGCGGCCTTCGACGCGACCGCGACCGCCGACCGCCCCGGCGGCGCCTGGGTGATCTGGCACGTGGACCTGCTGGACCGCGACGGCTTCATCATCGGCTCCCTGGCGCGCGAGTCCCCCGTCGACGGCGACTGGCGCAAGTTCGTGCTGCCGATGCCGCGGCCGCGGGCCCGGTACCGCGCCCAGGCGCGCGCCACCTTCGACGCGTCCCTGTGGCCTTCGCTGGAGCGCCTGAAGCTGTACGCCTCGCTGGCCCGGCCCGTTCGTTGACCCCGCACCCCCGTTCGTCCTCGCCGGCGCGACCGGCGGCCGCCTGTCCTGGCCGCCGTCCGGCCCCGACGACCCGCAGCGCACGGTGCACGAGGAACTGCCGGAACTGCGGCTACCGGGGCACGGTCATCCCCCGGGCGTTCGCCTTCCTCGCGGCCTGGCACCTCACCAGGGCACGACGCCCTCGTCGTCGAAGAAGCCGCCGCTCGGGCCGTCGTCCGGGAGGGTGGCGAGGTGGATGGCGATCGCCGCGCCCTGGGCCGCGGTGCGCACGCCGCGGAACCCGTTCAGGTCCGTCGCGCAGTAGCCCGGGCAGCCCGCGTTGACGAGGACGGCGGTGTCGTGCAGCTCCTTGGCGTACTGCAGCGTCACCGCGTTCAGGAAGGACTTCGACGGCGCGTAGGCCACCGACAGCGGGCCCATGTCGCCCGCGGCCTGGCGGGTCAGCGAGCCCACCGAGCTCGACATGTTCACGATCCGCGGCGCCGGGGACTCACGCAGCAGCGGCAGGAACGCGTTCGTCACGCGCACGACGCCGACCACGTTCGTCTCCACCGCGCGCCGGATCGCGTCCAGGTCGGCCAGGGTCGGCTGCTGCGGCATCCCGCCGGTCACGCCCGCGTTGTTCACGAGCACGTCGAGCCGCGACAGCGACGCGGCCGCCGCCGAGACACTGGCGTCGGAGGTCACGTCCAGCGGTACCGCGAACGCGTCCACGCCGGCCGCGTGCAGCTTGGCGAGCGCGTCGGCGAGCCGCTCGGCGTCGCGCGCGCCCACCCCCACGCGGAAGCCGAGCGCGCCCAGGCCGGCCGCGATCTCGTATCCGATGCCCTTGTTCGCGCCGGTCACCAGCGCCACTTTCGAGTCGGTCATGCATCCGATCCTGGCCGCGGCGTGCGAAACGCGACAACACCGATGCGGTCGGCGGCGATACCCTGAGAGTATTGATATGGAGACCCGGGAGCTGCGGTACTTCATCGCCGTCGCCGAGGAGCTGCACTTCGGCCGCGCCGCCCAGCGCCTCGGCATCGCGCAGCCGCCGCTGTCGCGCGCCATCCGGCAGCTGGAACGGCGGCTCGGGGTGGCGTTGCTGGAGCGCACCAGCCGTACCGTCGCCCTGACCGAACCCGGAGCGGTCCTGCTGCGCGAGGGGCGCGCGGCGCTCGAGGCCGTCGACGCCGCCGCCCGGCGCACCCGGCGCGCCGCGGCCCCCGACCCCGGCATCGTGCTCGTCACCAAGGCCGGCGCGTCGGGCGAGCTGCTCGCGAAGCTCCTGGACGCGTACGCGGCCGAGCCCGGCGCCGTCCCCGTCGACGTCCAGCTGTGCGGCATCGGCGAGCAGGAGCGCTTCCTGCGCGACGGGCGCGCCGACGTGGCGCTGCTGCACCTGCCCTACGACGAACCGGCCGGCCTCGACACCGAGACCCTGACCGTGGAGAGCCAGGTCGTGGTGCTGCCGGCCGGCCACCCCCTCACCACCCGGGCGAGCCTGCGCATGGCCGAGATCGCCGACCTGCCGGACCTGCCGCTGCCCCGCTGGCCCGAGCCCGACGGCACCTACAAGCCCGGCCGCGGCCCGGAGATCAAGGGCAATTCGCAGCTGTACCAGCTGATAGCCCTCGGCCGCACCTGCGCCGTCCTCCCGGACTCGGCCCGCACCCACCTGCGCCGCGACCTCGTCGCCGTGCCGCTGCTGGACGCCCCGGCCATCACGACCCTGATCGCCTGGCCCCCGCACAGCCGCTCCCGCGCGGTCGCCGACCTCGTGCGCGCGGCGACCCGGCTGTAATCCTGCGCCTTCGGCGCGGCGGGGGTTCCCACCCGCACCCCCATGGCCGCTGCGCGGCCACCGGCACGCTGCGCGGCCAGATGACCGGGCTCGCGGCCGCCCTCCCGCTCGTGGCGCGCGTCGTGGCCCGCTTCGAGGCGCACTTCGCCCGTGCGCTGCCGTGAAGCACGCAGCGCCGCTGTGAGGTGCGCAGCGCCGCTGTGAGGTGCGCAGCGGCCCGCTGTGAGATGCGCATTCGTCACCACCGGTTCCCGAACGGTTTCCTTCAGGTGCCGGACGGTTGCGCCGATGGTCCCTGCGTCACACGGAAGCGACACACACACTGGGGGCACGGATGACCACGAACATCACCATCAAGCGCACGCTGGTCCTCGCCGGCCTCACCGCCGCCGCCGGGGTCACCGCGCTCGCCGGGGCCACCGCCGCCTCCGCCGGAACCACCCCCACCGTCTACGCCAGCCACGGCGCCGTCTACCTCAAGCAGAACGGCCACACCACGCGCCTCACCGCCGACGAGGTCAGCCGCCAGCCGGTGCTCTCCCCGGACGGCACGCAGATCGCCTACCTGCACAACGAGACGGTCTGGGTCATGAACGCCGACGGCACCGGGCAGCACCAGGTGAGCGACCGCGCCGGCCGCAACCCGGCGTGGGACGCCGGCGGCGTGCGCCTCACCTACACCGCCACCTCCTGCACCGGCGCCCCCGGCACCTTCCGCACCGGCACGTCCGGCGGCGCCGCGTCCGAGGTTCTCGCCCGGTCCGCGTGCGTGAGCCAGGACGCCCCGCCGGCCGGCTACATCACCGGCTGAACCTCCAGCACCGCCGCCTGAGCCGTCCGCACGAACGCGGCCACCGCCGCCGAGCGCGACGATGCCGGCCACACCACCTTGAGCGTCACCGGTTCCAGCTCCACCACCGGCCGGTACGCGGTTCCCGGACGCGGAAAGCGCCGCGCCACGAACTCCGGCAGGAACCACACGAACCCGCTCACCTCGACCAGGTTGAAGATCTGGGACAGGTCGTACGACCGGATCGTTCCCTCCGGCGGCGCCGCCATACGGCCGCGATCGGCCGGGGTACCGTCCGGCAGCCTCCGCCCCGCGAGATCGGCCAGGCGTAGGCTCTTGCGCGCGGCGAGCGGATCGGCCGCCGCCAGCGCCACCACGCACGCGCTCGTGATGAGCGGCTCGGTGTCCAGCCCGCGCTCGTCGAACGGCGTCGGCAGCAGGGCCACGTCGGCCCGCCCGTCGTGCAGCGCCGGTACCTGTTCCCCGCGCCCGCCGAGCAGCAGTTCGACCGGCAGCACGTCGTACGCGTCGAGAATCCGCGGCAGCAGCCCGGCGTCGTAGTCCGCCTTGAGCGCGAGCCGCAGCGCCGGCACCGGTTGCCCGGCCCGCCGCGCCCGCCGCTCCGCCGTCGCGACGGCGTCGAGCGCCACCCGCGCATCGTCCAGGAACACCGCCCCGGCCGCGGTCAGCGCGACCTGCCGCGTGGTTCGTTCCAGCAGTTGTACCCCGAGCCGGCGCTCCAGTTCGCGGATGGCGCGCGAGAGCGGCGGCTGCGCCATGCCGAGCCGCTCGGCGGCCCGCCCGAAGTGCCGCTCCTCGGCCACGGCGACGAAGTACCGCAGCTGCCGCGTCTCGAGATCACTCATATCGCCAGGGTATCAATCGAGACGGAGACGATCCTTCAGCTCCGGCCCGGTCCCGCGTTCACTGAGGGACATGATCGTTGTCACCGCTCCTACCGCCAACATCGGCTCCCAGCTCGTCCAGGACCTCCTGGACGCCGGCGCACCCGTCCGCGTCGTGGCCCGCGACCCGGCCCGCCTGGCCCCCGGCGTGGCCGGCCGCGTCGAGATCGTCCGCGGCTCC
Organism: Dactylosporangium sp. McL0621; assembly: GCF_049995355.1. Taxonomy (NCBI): domain Bacteria; kingdom Bacillati; phylum Actinomycetota; class Actinomycetes; order Micromonosporales; family Micromonosporaceae; genus Dactylosporangium; species Dactylosporangium sp. McL0621. Next base: position 3,118,445 of record NZ_CP188259.1, on the reverse strand, counting down.
CACGCCGACCCGGCCGTCGTGGCTGAGGCGTTCGCCGGCGCCGACGCGGTCTTCTGGCTGGTGCCGGCCGACCCGCGCGCGACCTCGCTCGACGAGGCCTACTCCGGCTTCGCCCGCCCCGGCATCGAGGCGTTCGCGGCGCACAAGGTCGGCCGCGTGGTCGGCGTGTCGGCCCTCGGGCGCGGCACACCGGTCGCGGACCGGGCCGGCCACGTCACCGCCACGCTCGCCATGGACGACCTGATCGCGGCCACGGGCGTGCCGTACCGCGCGCTGTGCATGCCCTCGTTCATGGACAACACGCTGCGCCAGATCGCCCCGATCACCTCCCAGGGCGTCTTCTACGGCCCGTTGCGGCCGAACGACCCGTCGCCGGCGGTCGCCACGAGGGACATCGCCGCGGTCGCGGCCCGGCTGCTGCTCGACGAGGGCTGGACCGGCTTCGAGGAGGTGCCGGTGCTGGGCCCCGAGGACATCACGTACGACGAGATGGCCGCCACGATCTCCGACGTCCTGGGCCGCCCGGTGCGCTACGAACAGCTCCCGGGCGAGGCGTTCAAGGCGGGCATGCTGGCCCGCGGCATCTCCGAACCGATGGCCCAGGGCCTGCTGGACATGGCCGTGGCGAAGAACGAGGGCCTCGACCGCGGCGTCGCGCGCACCCCGCAGTGGAGCACCCCGACCACGTTCCGCCAGTGGTGCACGGAAGTCCTCAAGCCCGCCGCCGACGCCTGACGCTGCGAGGTGGCAGGAATCTAGCCCAACCGGGCCGTCCGAAGCCTCGCGAGGCGGGCGCCCCGCGGCGGATGCTGGCGGGTATGACCGCTGCTGTCTCCCTGCTGCACACCGGGTACGTCGGCGACACCGTCGCCAGCACCGTGGCCTTCGTCCGCGACGGCGACCGCCTGATCGTGACCGACCCCGGCATGGTCCGCGACCGCTCCCTGATTCTCGGCCCCCTGCGCGCGCTGGGGGTCGAGCCGGGCGACGTCACTGACGTGGTGTTCAGCCACCACCATCCCGACCACACGCTCAACGCCGCCCTGTTCCCGGCGGCGCGCTTCCACGACCACTGGGCGATCTACCACGGCGACGTGTGGGAGGACCGCGACGCCGAGGGGTACGAGCTGAGCCCGTCGGTGCGGCTCATCCGTACCCCCGGCCACACCCCGGAGGACATCACGACCCTCGCGACCACGGCCGACGGCGTGGTCGCCTTCACCCACCTGTGGAACACGGCCACGTCGGTCGGCGACGCGTACGCGACGGACCTGGACGCGCTGCACGCGGGCCGCGAGCGGGTGATCGCCCTGGCCGCCCTCATCGTGCCCGGCCACGGCCCGGCCTTCACCCCGGACGCGTCGACCCCGCACTGAGCCGGACGCCACCCCTTCAGGATTGGTTCAGGATCGCGGTGTGAACCTACGGTTTCGCGTGGACGAAGGGTGGGCGTTGTGCGAGTGCTCGTGGTCGAAGACGAGGTGAACCTGGCCGAGACGATCCGGGACGGGCTCGGCGGCGAGGGGTTCACCGTGGACCTCGTGCACACCGGGGTCGACGGGCTCTGGGCCGCCACCGAGACGCCGCACGGGGCCTATGACGCGATCATGCTCGACATCATGCTGCCGGGGCTGTCCGGGTACGAGGTGTGCCGGCAGCTGCGGCAGCGGCAGGTCTGGACGCCCGTGCTCATGCTCACCGCGAAGGACGGCGAGTACGACCAGGCCGACGCGTTCGATCTCGGCGCCGACGACTACCTCACCAAGCCGTTCTCGTTCGTGGTGCTGGTGGCCCGGCTGCGGGCGCTGATCCGGCGCGGGGCGCCGCAGCGGCCGGTCGTGCTCAGCGCGGGCGATCTGCGGCTCGACCCGGTGCAGCGGCGCGTCACCCGCGGTACCGACGAGATCGCCGTCACCGCGCGGGAGTTCGCGCTGCTCGAGTTCATGCTCCGCCACCCCGGCGACGTGCTCAGCCGCACGGCGATCATCGAGAACGTGTGGGACGCCCACTTCGACGGGGACCCCAACATCGTCGAGGTCTACGTGGGCTACCTGCGCAAGAAGATCGATCATCCGTACGGCCGGACCGCCATCCGCACCGTGCGCGGCGCCGGGTACCGCCTCGACCCCGAGGGCGGCTGAACGGGGGCCTTGCGAGGACCCTATACGCGCGTATAGTCGGCTACTGGAGTGAGTAGTCGGCAATACGTGCGTATAGGGGTGATCGCTCATGACGGATCCGGCCACCGAGGACCTCACGGCCCGGGCGCGGATCCGGGACGCCGCCATCCGGCTCTTCGCCGACCGCGGCATGGACGCCACCACTGTGCGGGACATCGCGCAGGCCGCCGGGGTGTCGCCGGGACTGGTCCGGCACCACTTCGGGTCCAAGGAGGGCCTGCGCGAGGTGTGTGACAGGTGGGTGCTCGACCGGTCGACGCAGCTCGACGAGGAAATCATCATCGACGGCAAGCTGGCCACCCCCGGCTTCATGCCGAGCGTCCACCCGACGGTCATGCTGATCTACCGGTACGTCACCCGCGCTCTCCTCGACGGCTCCCCCGCCGCCGGCCGGATGTTCGACGACATGGTCCGCCTCACCGAGGAGTGGGTCGCGAAGTTCGCGCCCGACATCACCCAGGACCGGCGCGGGTTCGCGGCGGTCCTGGTCGGGATGCACGCCGGCCTGCTCGCCATGCACGACCACGTGTCGCGCAACCTGGGCGCCGACATCTTCGAGACCGACGGGCACACGCGCCTGGTCGGCGCGATGGTCGACTTCTACTCCAGCACACTGCTCGATCCCGATCTCGCCGCCCAGGCCCACCGGGCCATGCAGGAGCTGCGGGACAACGCAAAGGAGCAATGAGCAACCATGACCGAGGCGATCCGCGTCGACGCACTGGTCAAAACGTTCGGGCGCACCCGTGCGCTCGACGGGCTGGATCTGTCGGTGCAGACGGGGGAGGTACACGGCTTCCTCGGACCCAACGGCGCCGGAAAGTCCACCACCATCCGCGTGCTGCTCGGCCTGCTGCACCCCGATTCGGGCACCGCCACCCTGCTCGACGGAGACCCGGCCAAGGACGCGGACCGGCTGCACCGCCGACTCGCGTACGTGCCCGGCGACGTCACGCTCTGGCCCAACCTCTCCGGCGGCGAGGTCATCGACCTGCTCGGCCGGCTCCGCGGCGGGCTCGACCCCGCACGCCGCAAGGAGCTGCTGGAGCGCTTCGACCTCGACCCGACGAAGAAGGGCCGCACGTACTCGAAGGGCAACCGCCAGAAGGTCGCGCTCGTGGCCGCGCTCGCCTCGGACGTCGAGCTCCTGCTGCTCGACGAGCCGACGTCCGGCCTCGACCCGCTCATGGAGGAGGTCTTCCGCGAGGTGATCCGGGAGGAGCAGCGGCGCGGCGACCGCACGGTGCTGCTGTCCAGCCACATCCTGGCCGAGGTCGAGGCGCTGTGCGACCGGGTCACCATCATCCGCGAGGGCCGGGCGGTCGAGACCGGGACGCTGCAGAGCCTGCGCCACCTGACCCGGACGTCGATCCAGGCCGAGCTGGCCGGGCCGGTCGACGGCCTGGGTGAGCTCCCGGGCGTGCACGACCTGGAGGCTCACAACGGTACCGTCAAGTTCAGCGTCGACAACGCCGAGCTCGACGGCGTCCTGCGCAAGCTCGCCGCGGCCGGCGTGCGGGGACTGACGAGCCAGCCGCCGACGCTGGAGGAGCTGTTCCTGCGCCACTACGACCGCGCGGCGGCCAACGGCGGCAAGCAGCGCACGGGGGCCGCACGATGATGACCGGCACCGGCGCCCTGGCCCGTCTCGCCCTGCGGCTCGACCGCGTCCGGCTCACCGTGTGGGTGCTCGGGCTCGCCGTCATGCCGATGGGCACCGCGGCCAACTACCAGAAGTTGTACCCGACCGAGGCCGACCTGCAGGCCGTGAGCGGCGTGCTGTCCAACCCGTCCCTCGTCGCGCTGAGCGGCCCGCTGTTCGGGGTGTCCATCGGCGCGCTCACCGCCTGGAAGATCGGCATCACCGAGTTCATCCTCATCGGGCTCATGAGCGTGCTGACGGTCATCCGGCACACCCGCACCGAGGAGGAGACCGGCCGCCTGGAGCTGCTGCGGGCCACGGTCATCGGGCGGTACGCCCCGTTGACCGCCGCGCTCCTGGTGACGGTCGCCGCCGACGTCGTGATCGGGCTGCTCGCCGCGCTCGGGCTGATCGGCGTCGGGCTCGACCCGGCCGGCGCGCTCGCGTTCGGCCTCGCCACCACGCTGTTCGGGGTGCTGTTCGCGGCCGTCGCCGCCGCGACCGCGCAGCTGACCCAGGGCGCCCGCGCCGCGACCGGGATCGCCGGCGCCGTGCTCGGCGGCACCTACCTGCTGCGGGCCGTCGGCGACACCGGCCCGACCGCGCTGAGCTGGCTCTCCCCCACCGGCTGGGCCCTGCACATGCGGCCCTTCGCGGGCGAGCGCTGGTGGGTCGCCCTGCTGTTCGTGGCGTTCGCGGTGCTGTTCGGGCTCATCGGGTACACCCTCGTGGACCGCCGTGACGTGGGCGCCGGACTGCTGGCCGACCGCCCCGGCCCGGCCCAGGCCGCGCCGGCCCTGCGCAGCTCGCTCGCCCTGGCGTGGCGGCTGCACCGGGGACTCCTGATCGGCTGGGTGGTCGCGCTGGCGGCCAGCGGGGCCGTGATGGGCGGCGCCGCCTCCGGCATCGGCAACCTCCAGTCGCCCAACCAGCAGCTGACCGACATCCTGACCCGGATGGGCGGGCGGGCCGGGCTCACCGACGCGTTCCTCGGCGCCATCTACGGCATCATCGGCCAGCTCGTCGCGGCGTACACGATCCAGGCAACGCTGCGCCTGCGCCAGGAGGAGAGCAGCGGCCGCGTCGAGGCGCTCCTGGCCACCCGCGTCGGCCGGCTCCGCTGGGCGGGCAGCCACCTGACGTTCGCGGTCGCGGGCACGGCACTGCTGCTGGCCGTGGCCGGGGTGGCGGGCGGCATCGTGTACGGCGCACAGGTCCACGACGTCGGCGGCCAGACCGCCCGGCTGCTCGGCGCCGCGCTGGTACAGCTGCCGGCGGCGCTCGTGCTCGCCGGGCTCGGCACCGCGCTGATCGGCCTCGCGCCGCGGCTGAGCACCCTGACGTGGGCGGCGCTCATCGTGTCGGTGCTGCTGGTGGAGCTGGGGGCGCTGTTCGGCCTGAACCAGTACGTGCTCGACGTGACCCCGTTCGCGCACGTGCCGAAGCTGCCGGGCGCCGCGTTCACGGCGGCGCCGGTGGTGTGGCTGACGGTGGTCGCGCTGGCCTTGGGCGCGGCGGGCCTGGCCGGCCTGCGGCGAAGGGACATGCCCGCGACCTGATCCGGGGCGGACAGGGGCCGGCCGGGCCATTAAGCTCGGCCGGCCCCGTCTATCGATCTTGGAGCACCCCCGGATGCCATCGCTCTTACTGCGACGCCTGGCCGCCACGGCCGGCGCCGCGCTCGTCGTGTTCGGATCTCTCGGCGCCGCACCGGCCCAGGCCGAGGAGGACGACACCTTCCCCTGGGATCTCACCATCCCCGTCGTCGACCTCACCGGCGCGGTCGGTGACGTCGTGCCGGTGACCATGACCGTGCGCAACCTCGGCCCCGGCGTCGTCGAGCCCGGCCGCGTGCGGACCGCGTTCATCCAGAAGCCCACGGGCACCGAGTTCACCGGCGACGTGTCGGCGGACTGTGACGGCACCGTCCAGCCGGAGGACCGGTACTACTGCCGGCCCCAGCAGGGGCTGGCCGTCGGGGCCGAGGTGGTCTGGACGTTCCACCTGAAGCTCGTCGACCCCCACCCCGGCGAGGGTCTGATGTTCTTCGCCGACGGCGGGGGCGAGGACCGCGACAGCAGCAACGACGGCGGCTGGTTCAAGGTCACCATCAAGACCCCGGAGACCGGCCCGACGACCGCGGCCCCCACGACGGCCGCGGCCACGCCGACCGGCCGGGCCACGGCGGGCCCGGGCGCCAGTGCGGCCGCCGGCCCCGCCCTGCCGGTGACGGGCGACCGGACCGGCCTCTACGCGGGCCTCGGCGCGGCGCTGGTCGCCGCGGGGGCCGTGCTGTACGTGCTCGCCCGGCGGCGGCGCGTCGTCATGGTGACACCCGAACGGTGACACGCGGTGGGCCGATGGCGACCGACTCGCACATCGGCCCACCACGCAGCGGCCGGCCCGGCCACGTCTCAGGCGCGGTCTCCGACCGCTCGGACCTCGGCGAGCCGCCGGACCGAATACTCGTCGTCCCAGCAGACGGCGGCCTCCCACGCGGCCGATGCCTGCGCCGCGATGTCGTACGCGCCGTCGTCGAGGCCGGCGGCGTTGCCGGGCAGCACGAGGTCGAGGTCGGGGACGTCGACGTGCGACTCGTCCCAGTCGATCAGCCCGACCCGGTCCGCGGTCACACGGACGTTGCCGGGGTTGGTGGGGTTGCCGTGGACAACGCAGGTCGGACGTCCGGAAAGCCGCGCCCACGCCGCCCGGCAGCGCGCGACGCTCTCGGCGGGCATCGCGCCGAGGTCGACCTTCGTCCCGGTCTCGGCCTGCAGCAGGTCGGTCGAGGATCGCCAGCCCGGGCGCTGCGGCCGGCCCCGCGTCAACCGGTGCAGCCGGCGGAGCACGCCGGCCACGCGGCGCCAGTCGGCCTCCGTCTCGGGCGGTCCGCCCTCCACGTAGGTCATCACCACCAGACCGCCGGCGAACAGCCGGCCGCCCGTCGTCGGGATCGGCACCGGCACGGTCACGCCTTCGCGGTCGAGGTGCTGGAGGAGCCCGGTCTCCCACGCGAGATCGGCGTCGCTGCGGGTGCCGAGGCGGCCGACCGCGCGACGCCCGTTGACGCGCACGCTCCACACGTCGTTGGCGACCCCGCCGGTGAGCGGCTCGATGCGAGCGGCGTCCGCACCCCACTGCGCGAGTGCTTCCCATCCCATCGGCCACATCCTACGGGGCTCCGGACCGCGCTCACCCAAAGCGACACATCCCCACATCAGCGTCACCGCTATTGACAAGGATCTTTTAAGTCGGCCACGATGCTGAGAGCGCTCTCACGTCCGCCAGGTGAGGGCTGAACAGGACCGCCCCACTCCCCCGCCCCCATCTTGAGAAGGGCACAACCGCTGTGGAGAAACAACAAAAAAGCACACGACGCGGCCGCCGATGGCTACTCGCCGGGGCCGGAGCGGCCGTGCTCGCCGCGGCCTCGTTCGCCGTTCTGCCCGAAGCGTCCGCCTCGCTGCCCGCCCCGCCGGCCGGCTGGACGCAGGTCTTCGCCGATGACTTCAACGGGGCCTCCGGCACCGGCCTCAACACCGCCAACTGGCTCTACGACCTCGGCCACGGGTACCCGGGCGGGGCCGGCAACTGGGGCACCGGCGAGATCGAGAACATGACCAACAGCACGGCGAACGTCTACCAGGACGGCGCCGGCAACCTGGCCATCAAGCCGATCCGGGACGGCGCCGGCAACTGGACCAGCGGCCGCGTCGAGACCCAGCGCACCGACCTCGCCGCGCCCGCCGGCGGCAAGCTGCGCCTCGAGGCGCGCCTGCAGCAGCCGAACGTCAACACGGGCAACGGCGCCGGCTACTGGCCCGCGTTCTGGGCGCTGGGCGCGGCGGCGCGCGGCACCGGCGCGTCGGGCTGGCCGGGCATCGGCGAGATCGACGTCATGGAGGACATCAACGGCCGCAGCTCCGAGTTCGGCACCCTGCACTGCGGGACCTCGCCGGGCGGCCCGTGCAACGAGACGACGGGCCTCGGCAGCGGCGAGCGCGCCTGTGGCGGGTGCCAGACCGGCTTCCACACCTACGCCGTGGAGCAGGACCGCAGCACCTCGCCGGAGCAGATGCGCTGGTACCTCGACGGCAACAACTTCTTCACCATCAACGCGAACCAGGTCGACGCCAACACCTGGAACAACGCCACGCACCACGGGTTCTTCATGATCCTCAACGTGGCCATCGGCGGCGGCTTCCCCGACGCGTTCGGCGGTGGCCCCAACGGCTCGACCGTGTCCGGCGTGCCGATGCTCATCGACTACGTCGCGGCGTACACCGCCGGCGGCGGGGGCGGCACCACCACGCCGCCGCCCAGCGGGGGCAAGGCCGTCAAGGGCCCCGGCGGCCTGTGCCTGGACGTCCGCTCCTCCAACAGCGCGAACGGCACCCCGGTGCAGATCTACACCTGCAACGGCACCGGCGCGCAGCAGTGGACCTACGTCGAGGCCGGCAGCACGCTGCGGGCGCTCGGCAAGTGCCTGGACATCCCGGGCGGCTCCACCGCGAACGGCGCCAAGCTGCAGCTGTGGGACTGCAACAGCACCGCGGCCCAGGTGTTCATCCACCGCTCCGACAACACGTACTACAACCCGCAGGCCAACAAGTGCCTCGACGACCCGAACGGGTCGACGACGGCCGGCACCCAGGTGCAGATCTGGGACTGCAACGGCAGCGGCGCGCAGAAGTTCTCGCTCCCTGCATAACTGAGGCGGAGGTCGCGACCAGGTGCCCGGCACCTGGTCGCGGCCGCTGTAACTTTCGCGGGTTCCCGCAGGTGGCACCGGCACTCGCGAACCGGCGGTTGACGCCCCCGACGCGCGGCGCGGACGTTGCTCACCATGAGCGCACGTTCGCATCGTGGAATCTGGTGGGCCCGGCTGGCCATCCCGGTCTTCGCCGCGGCCGGGGCCGCCCTCATCGTGCTGGCCCTGCAGCCCCCGGCGCGGGCCACCGTGCCGGAGCCGACGGCCCCGGTGACGGGCAACGCGACCTACTTCGACGGCCTCGGCGCCCCGTACGGCGGCTGCGGCCTGCCCCAGGCGGAGCTGGAGACGCAGAACTTCGTCGCGCTCAACGTGTTCGACACGCCGGGCAGCGGCACGTTCTACCCGCGGCCGCTGTCCTCCGCCGACGCCGACAAGATGGGCATCTGGAACAACGGCCACAACTGCGGCCGCTGGGTGCGGGTGAAGATCGGCGACTACTGCACCGGGGTCAACGACGGCGCGCTCGGCCAGGCGTTCTGCCGCAGCGGCGCGTGGACGACGGACGCGTACAACGACGGCACCCTCGACATGATCGTCGCGGACAGCTGCGGCGACTCCAACGCCTGGTGCCGCGACGACAAGTACCACCTGGACCTGTCGAAGGACTCGCTGAACAAGTTCGTGAAGAACGGCGCCCCGATGCCGGACCTGTACCCGTCGCACTGGAACAACCGCCACGTGTCCTGGCAGTTCATCGCGGCCCCGGCGTACTCGGGCGACATCAAGATCGGGTTCCTGAACGGCGCGCAGCGCTACTGGCCGGCGATCGCGGTCTCGCAGCTGCCCAACGGCATCCACGGGGTCGAGTACCTCGCGGGCGGCACCTGGACCGCCGCGCCGATGAACAGTGACATGGGCCAGTCGTACATCATCGGCGCCACCACCTCCGGCGGCACCGACTTCCGCATCCGGGTCCGCGACTCCGCCGACGCGCTGCTGTTCGGCGGCCGCGAGTACTCCTTCTCCCTGCCGGCGGCGTGCTCGTCGCAGTGCAGCCAGGCGTACACCCAGGCGACCTACACCACGACGAGCACCACGGCGAGCCCGACTCCTTCCAAGTCCACCTCCGTCTCGCCGTCGGCCTCCGCGTCCCCGAGCCGGTCGACGTCCGCGTCGCCGAGCCGGTCGACGTCGTCGTCCCCGGCGCCCACCGGCGGCTGCACCGCCGCCGTCACCACGACGGGCTCGTGGTCCAACGGCGGGCAGGCCGACGTGCGCGTGACAAACACCGGCACCGCGCCGACGACCGGCTGGACGGTGCGGTTCACGATGCCGGCCGGGGTGACGATCGCGAGCGCATGGAACGCGACGATCACCCAGTCCGGGCAGACCGTGACCGCCGTGAACGCGTCCTACAACGGCACGATCGGCTCGAATGCGAGTACCAGCTGGGGTCTGGTCTTCAGCGGCCCGAACTTCGGTGTCACCGGGGTGAGCTGTTCGGCCCGCTGAGGCCCCTGGCCGCCGCGGCGGCCAGGGCCTGTGGTGGGGAGCCGGCGATGCCGGCTCCCCACGCCTGCCAGTCCCCGCCGCGGCAGTGCGCATAGGCGATGACCTTTCCGGTCAGCACCGGGTGGTGCTCGCTGTGCAGGACCTCCGCGTCCCGCATAGGGCCGTCCCGCATGAACTCGGCCGCGAAGACCGCCCAGAGCTCTGACGGGGTCAGCTCGCCGCCGTTGTTGAAGGCCTCGCTCGCGTGCTGGACCGCGCGGCCGACCTCCGGGCGCATGGCCGCGGGCACGCGCAGGCCGTGGGCGGTGCGCAGCAGGTACGCGGCGCCGCCCTTGCCCGACTGGCTGTTGACGCGGATCACGGCCTCGTAGGAGCGGCCCAGGTCGGCCGGGTCCACGGGCAGGTACGGCACCTGCCACGGCTCGTCGTCGCGCTGCGCGGCCAGGCCCTTCGCGATCGCGTCCTGGTGCGTGCCGGAGAACGCCGTGTAGACCAGGTCGCCGGCGTAGGGGTGGCGCGGCGGCACGGCCATGCGGTTGTAGTACTCCACGGTGCGGCGGACCTCGTCGATGTCGGAGAGGTCCAGCATCGGGTCGACGCCCTGGGTGTACAGGTTCAGGGCGAGGGTGACCAGGTCGACGTTGCCGGTGCGCTCGCCGTTGCCGAACAGGCAGCCCTCGACCCGCTGCGCGCCGGCCAGCATCGCCAGCTCGGCGCAGGCGACGCCGGTGCCGCGGTCGTTGTGCGGGTGGACGGAGAGGATGACGTCCTCGCGGCGGTCCAGGTGCCGGCCCATCCACTCGATCTGGTCGGCGTACACGTTGGGCGTGGCCACCTCGACGGTCGCCGGCAGGTTGTGGATCACGGGCCGGTCCGGGCCGGCGTCCCACACCGCGGTGACGGCGTTGCAGACGTCCAGCACGAACTCGGGCTCGGTCAGGTTGAACACCTCGGGGCTGAACTCGAACCGCGTGCGGGTCGCGGTGAGCCGGTCGGTGTGGTGCAGCACCCGCTCGGCGGCGCCGGTGACGAGCCGCTTGACCCCGGCCCGGTCCTGGCGCAGGACGACGTCGCGCCACACGGGCGCGGTCGCGGTGTACAGGTGCACGACCGCCTTGCCGAGGCCGTCGACGGCCTCGGCGGTGCGCGCGATCAGGTCGTCGCGGGCGGCGGTGAAGACCACGACGGTGACGTCGTCGGGGACCAGGTCCTCCTTGACGAGCAGCCGGACGAAGTCGAAGTCCAGGGCGCTGGCCGACGGGTAGCCGACCTCGATCTCCTTGAAGCCCAGGGCGACCATGAGCTGGAAGCCGCGCCGCTTGCGCTCGGCGTCCATGGGCTCGGCCAGCGCCTGGTTGCCGTCGCGCAGGTCGACGGGGACCCACAGCGGCGCCTGGGTCAGCCGGTTTCCGGGCCAGGAACGATGCTGCAGCGGTACCTCGACCCGCTCGTGCGCGGGCCGGTAGCGGTGGAAGGGCATGCGGCTGGTGCGTTGCGGGTTCCACTGTGCAGCGATGGCGGGCATGACGGTTTCGGCTCCTTGCCGGTCGGAAAGTCTGGTCGACCGGCACAGCACGAACAGCCCCCACGGCGGGGAGCCGGTCGGATCAGGCCCCGCCGTGGCGGCTGAGGAGCAGCGCCACGAATCGCGTCACGGCGGCAACGTACCACACGATTTGATACACGGTGACGCACAGCCGACTGCACACTGGACGTCACAGAGAGTATCGGCGCAGCTTGGAAAGCATGAACGTGGAGCCGAACGAGACGTGGCTGCGGTCATACCTGTATGTCCGCATCGCAATGGTCGGCCTGCTGATCGCGCTGGGCGTGGCGGTGGGCTTCCAGACCTGGCACCAGGGCGGAGAGCTGCTCTCCTCCGTGAGTGCGTACTACTACACGCCCGCGCAGGGCATCTTCGTCGGGTCGCTGGTCGGCCTCGGCGCCAGCATGATCGCGCTGCGCGGCACCACCGACGCCGAGGACGTGCTGCTCAACATCGGCGGCATGTTCGCGGCCGTCGTCGCCGTGGTGCCCACCGCCCGCAGCGACGACTACATCGACGCGGTGCGCGAGTGCCGCGAGGGCGGCGGGCGGCTGCCGAACGGGATGACCTGCCCCGACGTGCGGGCCCTGGCCGACGCCACCCGGGACAACGTGCAGAACAACATGGTGGCCCTGCTCGTGCTGGGCGCGCTCGGCATCGCCGTCACCGTGGTCCTGGCCATCGGGGACCGCCGGGCGCTGTGGGGGCCGATCGCCGTGGCCTGCGCGGTCTACGCGGCGGCGCTGGCCACGTTCCTGTTGTCGCTGGACTGGTTCATCGACCACGCCCACTTCGGCGCGGCGATCGGGCTGCTGGTGTGCATCATCCTGGTCGCTCTGGTGAACCGGCGCCGGCACAGCGCGACGCCGCAGGCCCAGGCGAGGCCGGACCGGTACGGTCTGGTCGCCTGGGCCCTGATCGGCGTCGCGCTGATCGGTATCCCGCTGTGGGCGTTCGGCGTGATCAGCCTGTTCTGGCTGGAGATCGCCGTGGCCCTGCTGTTCGCGGTGTTCTGGACGGTGCAGACGGTCGAGCAGCGACCGGGCTCGCCTACGGCAGTGGCGCCTTCGGCAACGACGGCACGGAGTTGAAGGCCTGGATGCCGGCCTCGTTGTCGCCGTCGAACGGCGTCACGGGGCCACCGCCCTTGCCGAGGCAGAAGTCGTCGTCCTTCGGGTCGGCGAACCACATGCCGACGTGGTTGAGCTCCTTGCGCACGCGGTCCTTGCCGACGATCGTCGAGGAGAACGCCTCCTCCACGATGAGCTTGAGCTCGGTCTTGCCGTTGCCCTTCTTGTCGGTGTTGACGTCGCCGATGTACTCGGCGGCGCCGAACGGGCTCGCCGGCACCTCGAGCAGGAAGACGGTGAAGGAGGTGTTCGCCGGCGCGCCGGTCAGGCTCACGTCCATGACGTCGAAGCCCTTGGCGTCGGTCGTCAGGGCGACGGCCACGTTGACCTTGACCTTCGGCATGCACTTGGCGAGCTGGTCGTTGCTCGGCGCCAGCTTGAACCGGACGACGTTCTTCGCCGTGGAGGTGTAGTCGCCCACCTTGTCGAACTCGGGGACGCCCGCCCCGCCGCTGAAGGTGCTGACGCCGGCGTAGACGGCCGCGCCCGCGAGTGCGCCGGCGGCCAGGGTCGCGATGCCCTTGACGATGCCCATGATGTGTCTCCCCTCCCCTTGAACGGGGCTTCCCCGCGGCTCCATCCGCCGCCGGACACAGGAGGACACGGCGCTCGCCGCAGCCCCGTTCACCTGCGGCGATGTCGCCACACCGACAGCGGCAGCGGTGAACCTCAGCAACGTGAAACCGGCGTAAAACCGGGCTGAGTCCGGGGCCGCGCACGCTCTGCGGCATGACACCGGACACAACGTCCGCGGTCTCGGTGACGGGGCTGCGCAAGGCGTACGGCAAGAAGACCGTCCTCGACGGCGTCGACCTGCAGGTCGCCGCGGGCACCGTGCTGGCGCTGCTGGGCCCGAACGGGGCCGGCAAGACCACCACCGTGCAGATCCTGTCGACCCTGATCGGCGCCGACGGCGGCGAGATCCGGGTGGCCGGGCACGACCCGGCCCGCGAGCCCGACGCGGTGCGCCGCGCGATCGGCGTCACCGGCCAGTTCTCGGCCGTGGACAAGCTGCTCACCGGCGAGGAGAACCTGCGCCTCATGGCCGACCTGCACCACCTGGGGGCGCCCGGGCGGCGGCGGGCCGGCGAGCTGCTGGAGCAGTTCGGGCTCGCCGACGTGGCGCGGCAGCGGGTCGCCACGTACTCCGGCGGCATGACCCGCCGCCTCGACCTCGCGATGGGGCTCGTCGGCCGGCCGCGGCTGGTGTTCCTCGACGAGCCGACGACCGGGCTCGACCCGCGCAGCCGCCGCCAGATGTGGGAGGTGGTGCGCGAGCTCGTCGCGGGCGGGGTGACGATCCTGCTGACCACGCAGTACCTCGAGGAGGCCGACCAGCTCGCCGGCCGCATCGCGGTGCTCGACGGCGGCCGCATCGTCGCCGAGGGCACCCCGGACGAGCTCAAGCGCCTCGTCCCCGGCGGGCACGTGACGCTGCGCTTCGCCGGCGCCGACGACCTCGCGGCCGCGCGGGCCGCGGTCGGCGGCGAGGTCAGCGATCCGGACACGTTCGCGCTGCAGGTGCCCGGCGACGGCGGCACCCGCGCGCTGCGGGCCCTGCTCGACCGGCTCGACGCGGCCGGGGTCGAGCCCGCCACCCTGCAGGTCCACACGCCGGACCTCGACGACGTCTTCCTCGCCCTGACCGCCACGAGCACGATGGAGAACTCGCGATGAGCGACTCGCTGACGATGATCCGCCGCAACCTGCTGCACCTGTCGCGGTACCCCACCCTGCCGCTCTCGCTCATCGGCACGCCGCTCGTGTTCCTGCTGCTGTTCGTGTACGTGTTCGGGGCCACGCTGGGCAACGGGCTCGGCGGCGCCGGCGGCCGGGCCGGGTACCTGGAGTACGTCATCCCGGGCATCCTGATGATGACCGCCGCGGGCGCGGCCCAGACGACGGCGATCTCGGTCGCCATGGACATGACCGAGGGCATCATCGCCCGGTTCCGGACCATGGCCATCAAGCGCGCCTCGGTGCTCACCGGCCACGTCGTCGGCAGCACCCTGCAGACGGTCGCGGCGATGCTGGTCGTGCTCGGCGTCGCGCTGCTGCTGGGCTTCCGGCCCACCGCCGGCCCGCTGGACTGGCTGGCGCTGGCCGGGCTGCTGCTGCTCGTCACGCTCGCGATGATCTGGCTGTCGGTGGCGCTCGGGCTGACCGCGCAGAGCGTCGAGGTGGCCAGCAACCTGCCGATGCCCCTGATCCTGCTGCCGTTCCTGGGCAGCGGGTTCGTGCCGACCGGCACGCTGCCGGTGGGGCTGCGCTGGTTCGCCGAGTACCAGCCGTTCACCCCGATCATCGAGACCGTGCGCGGCCTGCTGCTGGGCACCCCGATCGGGTCCAGTGCCTGGCAGGCGGTGGCCTGGTGCGTGGCGATCGCGGCGGGCGGGTACTGGTGGGCGCGGAGCCTCTACACCCGCAACCGCTGACGGCCGTTCACGAGCTCCAGCGCCGCCGCGCGCAGCCCCGCCGGGTCCAGGCCGGCGTACTCCGAGACCGCCTCGGCGTACGCCGGCCCGTCCGCGTCCCCGGCGGCGGCGCGGGCGCGGGACGAGGCCAGGGTGGGCTGGAAGCCGCGCAGGTACCGCATCCGCTCGGCCAGGGCCACCATCCGGGCCGCGGCGGAGGGGGCCGCGCCGATGTCCGCCATCGCCAGGGCGAGCAGCATGACCCCGCAGACCGGGAACTCGACCAGGTACACCGGCCGGTTCGCCGGCGGCCGGGTGAGCAGCGTAACGAGCTTCTCGTGCAGCTCCGCGACGACGCCGGCGACGAGCTCGGGACGGCCCTGGCGGGCGTGGGCGACGACCGCCGCCGCCTGCGCCTCGATCGCCTCCGGGGCGAAGCCGGGGGGCTCCAGGCGGTACGCCGGCGTCTCGCTGTTGCGGATGCGCTCGACCGCCCTTCGCCACAGGTGCAGCCCGGCGTCGGTGTCGCCCCGCGCGAGGGAGATCTCGGCGCGGACCCCGAGGTCGAGCAGGCAGGTGCCGACGGCGTCCTCGGGCGAGCCGAGCGCGGCCCGGTCCCGCCACTGCTCGGCCTCGTCCAGGGCCCCGGTCTGCAGGCTCGCCAGGGCGGCGGCCCACTCGATCTGCAGCATCGCGATGTGCAGGTCGAGGGCCTCCAGCAGGCCCAGCGCGGCGCGGAAGTGCCGGCGGGCCTCGTCCGGGCGCTCCAGGGCCAGGCACAGCTCGCCGACCCGGGAGTGGGCGAGCACCATCGTCCACGGCGTGCCGCCGAAGCCCGCCGGGCCGGTGACCTCGAGCAGGCGCCGGGCCGCGGCGAGCGCGCCCTCCATGTCGTCCTCGTTCTCGGCGACGAAGCTGGCGAACGCCCGCGCGATGCCCGCGAGCAGCGGCTCGGGCCGCTCCCCGAGCTCGCGCAGCGCGGCGTGGCCGGGCGCGAAGATCTCGCGGGTGCGCAGCAGCACCGCGGCGGTGGCCCGCACCACGGTGTCGGGCGGGGCGGGCGGCAGCCGCCGGAGCGTCACCAGGGACCGGGTCGCGCGCGGCCCCTGCATGATGTAGATGATCGCGGTGAGCAGCGTGGCCGCCGTCCGGGCCACCTCCACCAGCTCCGGCTCGGGCCGGTAGTGCGACAGCAGCACCGAGGCCTCGAGCAGGATCGGCAGCCGGGTCTGGTTCGACTCGATGACCCACAGGCTGCTCAGCACCGCGGCGGTGGCGGCCGCGGCCGGCGCGTCGGCCCGCGTCACGGCCAGGCCGAGGGCGTGGACGAGGTTGTCCTGCTCGGCGCGCACCAGCCGGACCGTCGGGGCGGGGTCGGCGCCGAGCAGCGCGCCGTGGTGGGCCAGGCCGAAGCCGCGCGCCCAGGCGAGCAGCCGGCCCTCGGCCCCGGCGGTCTCCCCGGCGGCCTCGCGGCGCTGCGCGGCGAAGGCGCGGACGGTCTCGAGCATCCGGAACCGGGTGCCGGCCGGGGTGTCGACGACCTGCAGCAAGGAGTGGTTGACGAGCCGCTCGACGACGCCGAGGGCGTCGGGGTTCTCGACGAGGTGCTCGGCCAGCTCCGTCGTGAAGCCGCCCGGGCCCAGCGACAGGGCCCGCATCGCCGCCTGGGCCTCGGGGTCGAGCAGGTTCCAGCTCCAGTCGACGACGGCGTGCAGGGTGTGGTGGCGCTCGGGGGTGTCGCGGGCGCCGCCGCGCAGCAGCGCGAACCGGTCCCGCAGCCCGCGGGCGATCTCGGCGACGGACATGACCCGGGTGCGGGCGGCGGCGAGCTCGACCGCGAGCGGCAGCCCGTCGAGGTGCGCGCAGAGCCGCTCGACCTCGGCCGCGGGCAGCTCGGCGCGCGGGCGCGCGGCCCGGGCCCGCTGGCCGAAGAGCTCGACGGCGGTGGCGAGGTCGAGCTCCGGCAGCGGGTACACCCACTCGGAGGTGAGCCCGAGCGGCGCCCGGCTCGTGACGAGCACGCGCAGCTCCCTGGTGAGCGCGACGAGCGCCTGCACGAGGTCGGCGGCCTCGGCGAGGACGTGCTCGCAGTTGTCCAGGACGAGCAGGGCCGGGCCGTCTCCCAGCGCCTGGGCGACGGCCGGCGGCCCCGCCTCCGCGGGGATGCCGAGCGCGCCCGCGACCGCGCCGGCCACGTCGGCGCCGACGCCGGCGAGCGGCACGAAGTGGACGGCCGGCTGCTCGGCGCGGCGCGCGACGGCCTGGGCCAGGCGGGTCTTGCCGAGGCCACCGGGGCCGGCGACGGTGGTGACCCGGGACGTGCGCAGCAGGCTCAGCACGGCGGCGATGTCGTCGTCGCGGCCGAGCAGCGCGTTGGGCTCCTGGGCGACGCCGTGGCGCACGGCCGGCGCCTCCCCCTGCAGCAGCCGCCGCTGCAGGTCCTGCACGGCGGGGCCGGGGTCGGTGCCGAGCTCGTCGCGCAGCGCCCGGCGGTAGCGCTCGTAGCGCTCCAGGGCCGCGGACGGTCCAGCGGTGGCGGCCTCGCAGCGCAGCAGCTCCAGGAGCACCTCCTCGTCGAGCGGGCGCTCGGCCGCGAGGGCGTGCAGGTCCTCCAGGGCCTCGGCGGGCCGGTCGAGGCGCGACCGGGCGAGCGCCCGGGCCCGGATCAGGGTCCGGTACGTGCCCGCCCGCTCCCGCCGCAGGTCGCCGAGCGCGCCGGCGCCCCCGCCGTCGGGCTCCGGCGGCCCGGACCACGCCGCCAGGCCGGCCTCCGCGTGCTCGAGGGCCGCGGCGTGGTCGCCGGCGCGGGCGAGCCGGGTGGAGGCGGCGGCTCGGACGAGTACCGCCGCCGCATCGACCTGATCGTCGCCGAGGGCCAGCCGGTAGCCGTTGGGGGTGCTGAGGATGGCGTCGCCGCCGAGCTGGGCGCGGGCCCGGAAGACCAGCACCTGCAGGGCCTTCGCCGGGTTCTCCGGCTGCTTGTCCGGCCAGATGCCCTCGACGAGCCAGCCGGTGCCGCAGCCGGTGCGCAGGTCCCGCGCGAGCAGGGCGAGCAGGTCGTGCAGGCGGCCGCCGGTGATCTCGCGGCCGCGGTGGGCCACGCCCCGCAGGAGCGTGAGCTCGCTCGTCACCGCAGGCTTTCCGCTATCGCACCCGCCGGCGCGGACCCGGCCCCCAGGCGCGCGGCCTCGGCCAGGTGCCGCTCGTCCACGCCGGAGATCGCGTCGGCCGCGGCCACCACCCGGAAGTCGCGCTCGCTGGCGCCGATGATCGCCGCGCGCGGGCAGTTCGGGAAGTTGCAGCCGGCCACGACGACGGTCGACACCCCCTGCTCGCGCAGGAACGCCTCGAGCCCGGTGCGGTGGAAGGCGCCCCAGCGCGGCTTCCACATCGCCCACTCGCCCGGCCCGAGCGGCTGGAACTCCCCGGCCAGCAGCTTGGGCGCGTCCAGCTCGGGCGCGCCTGGCGGCAGCAGCGCCGGCGCGATCTGCGAGCCCGGGCTGCCCGGGCGCACGATCGGCGCGCCGCCGTCGAGCAGCGTGCGCCGGGCCAGGTCGACGTCCTGCCCCTGGTACAGCCGGATCACGTGCACGATCGGCCGCCCGGCCCGGCGGAACGCGGCGGCGAGCGCGCCGACGACCGGCACCACGGCCGCCGTGCCCGGGACGGGGCTGGCCCCGCCCTCGATGAAGTCGACCTGCGTGTCGATCGTCAGGAGGGCGGCGCGATCCCACTCCGGACGCGTCCAGGGGTCGGTGGCCGTCACCGATTGATCATCCGCTGCATCTCCTCGGGGTACCGCTCGCCCTGGATCGTAATGCGCCTGGCGGCGTCGTCGAGGTCCGCGAGGTCGCCGGCGGTGAGCTCGACCCGCGCCGCGCCGACGTTCTCGGTGAGGCGGCCGACGTTGCGCGTACCGGGAATCGGCACGATCCACGGCCGCTGGGCGAGCAGCCACGCGAGCGCGACCTGCCCCGGCGTCGCCCCGCGGCGCGCGGCCACGGCCCCGACCAGGTCGACGAGCGCCTGGTTGGCCCGGCGGTTCTCGGCGCTGAAGCGCGGCAGCGTGCTGCGGATGTCGTCGTCGCCGAACGCCGCGCTCGCGTCGATCTTCCCGGTGAGGAAGCCGCGGCCGAGCGGGCTGAACGGCACGAAGCCGATGCCCAGCTCCTCCAGCACGGGCAGGATCTCGGCCTCGGGCTCGCGCCACCACAGGGAGTACTCGCTCTGCAGCGCCGCCACCGGCTGCACCGCGTGCGCGCGGCGGATCGTCTGCACGCCGGCCTCGGACAGCCCGAAGTGGCGCACCTTGCCGGCCGCGATGAGCTCCTTGACCGTGCCGGCGACGTCCTCGATCGGCACGTCGGGGTCGACGCGGTGCTGGTAGAGCAGGTCGATCGTGTCGACGCCGAGCCGCCGGAGCTGCGCGTCGGCGACCTGGCGGATGTGCTCGGGGCGGCTGTCGAGGCCGCTCTGTTTCCGCTCATCGAATGAGAACCCGAACTTCGTGGCTATGACGACCTGGTCGCGGTACGGCGCAAGGGCCTCCCCGACGACCTCCTCGTTGACGTAGGGCCCGTACGCCTCCGCGGTGTCGAACAACGTGACCCCGGCCTCGACGGCGGCCCGGATCACGGCGATGCCGTCGGCCCGGTCGGCGGCCGGCCCGAGCGCGTGGCTGATGCCCATGCAGCCGAGCCCGAGCGCCGACACCTCGAGCCCGTCGCCGAGCGTGCGCTTGTCCATGCTGTCCTCCTCGGTCGGTTGCTACCCCACGACGCTAGCTTGTGCCCGTGCTGGATGGACTCGACGACATCGACTGGGGTGCGCTGGACCACGCGTACGGCCCCGCACTGGACACGCCCGCCGTCTGGGCGGACGAACGCCTGCAGGACGCATCCACACCGCGATCGCGGAGCTGAGCGCGTGGGCCGAGCGGGGTCCGTCGCCGTCGGCTCTGTAACTTACATATACAGACCATCGATATACTTGGGGTCGAGTAGTCGCTGGTTGAAGGGTTTGCGCGCGGCGTGTCAGAGTCTCCCCCGTCCGGCACGGGGCCGGGCTGACAACGCCGAGGGGGAACGTTGCACACGAAGAGACGACGGACGCTCGGGCTGCTGACCGCGGCCGTGATCGGGGTGGGGTCGATCGCGTACGCGCCGGTGGCGGCGAACGCCATGCAGACCGTCTGCGACAAGAACGGCTACGTGAAGCAGGGCTCGAAGGGCCTCACGGTGCCGGGCAGCACGGGCGAGGTCATCCGCCTGTGGTGGTACAAGAACAGCGCCAACCGCTGGTGCGCCTACACCGAGCTGCGCAACACCTACTACGACAACGGGAGCACGTACAACATCGGCGTGCGGCTGCTGAACTACAGCACCGTCGTGGACAGCGACTCCGGGCCGTTCTACAAGTACGCCGGGCCGGTCGAAGGCAGCCCGGTCACGCGCGCCGACGGCTGGATCGTCTGGGGCGGCACGCCGTACCACGTGTACTCGAACTGACACACCGCACAGGGGGCCGGTCCCGGACGGGGCCGGCCCCCTGTGCGATTGGACAGGCAAGCGCCGGCTTGCCTACGGTCGTGGCGTGAACGATGTCTTCGCCGCGCTCGCCGACGCCACGCGGCGGGCGATCCTCGACGAGCTGGCCGAGCGCGACGGGCAGACGCTGTTCGAGATCTGCGCGCGGCTGGCCAACCGGCACGGCATCGCCTCCTCGCGGCAGGCCATCTCGCAGCACCTCGACATCCTCGCCGAGGCCGGGTTCGTGCGCGCGGTGCGCAGCGGGCGGTACAAGTTCCACCACGTCGACTTCGCCCCGCTGCGTGCGATCGTCGAGCGCTGGCCCGTGCCCGGCGACGCCTCCGGAGCGCGTTGAGGCGGGGTTTACCAGTTCGTTTCACGGCGAGTCTGGGCTGGTGGTGGGGGAAGTGGGATCATGCGCGCGTAACTATGCACTTACCTGGAGGTTCCATGGCCGAACGGCCGGTGGCGACACAGAGCCGTGTCGATCAGTTCTTCGAGATAACCAAGCGCGGCTCGACGTTGAGCCGGGAGGTCCGTGGCGGCCTCGCGACGTTCTTCACGATGGCGTACATCGTGGTGCTGAACCCGCTCATCCTCTCCAGCGGCGTCGACAAGGCCGGCGGGCGGCTCGCGATCACCGCGCTGGCCTCGGGCACGGCCCTGGTCGCGGGCGTCATGACGATCCTCATGGGCGTGGTGGCCCGGTTCCCGCTCGCGCTCGCCGCGGGCCTGGGCGTCAACGCGCTCGTCGCGTTCGAGATCGCCCCCCAGATGACGTGGGCCGACGCGATGGGGCTCGTGGTCATCGAGGGCGTGCTCATCACGATCCTGGTGCTGACCGGGCTGCGAACGGCGGTCTTCCGGGCGGTACCGACACAGCTGAAGACCGCGATCGGGGTCGGCATCGGGCTGTTCCTGGCGCTCATCGGCTTCGTCGACTCCGGCTTCGTGCGCCGCGTCCCGGACGCGGCCAACACGACGGTGCCGGTCGGGATGGGCATCGGCGGCAAGCTCATCAGCTGGCCCGCGCTCGCGTTCGGCGTCGGGCTGCTGCTCACCGTGGTGCTGGTGGTACACCGGGTGAAGGGCGCGATCCTCATCGGCATCCTCGCCTCCACGGTGCTCGCGATCATCATCGAGGCGATCGCCAAGGCGGGACCGTCCTTCGTGGACGGCAAGCCGAACCCGAAGGGGTGGAGCCTCAACGTGCCCACCCTGCCGGACAAGATCGTCGACAAGCCGGACCTGTCGCTGCTCGGGCACTTCAACGTGCTGCACTCGTGGCAGACGGCCGGGGTACTGGTGCCGCTGATGTTCGTCTTCACGCTGCTCATCACCGACTTCTTCGACACCATGGGCACGATGGTGGCGGTGGCGCAGGAGGGCGACCTGCTCGACGAGAACAACATGCCGCCCCGCACCCGGGAGATCCTGCTCGTGGACTCCCTCGCCGCGGCCGCGGGCGGCGCCGCCAGCACGTCGAGCAACACCAGCTACATCGAGAGCGCCTCGGGCGTGGCCGAGGGCGCGCGCACGGGCGTGGCGAGCCTCGTCACCGGCGTGCTCTTCCTGCTGGCGATGTTCTTCGCGCCGCTGGTGACGGTCGTACCGTTCGAGGCGGCGTCGGTCGCCCTGGTGGTCGTCGGGTTCCTCATGATGACCGCGGTGCGCACCATCGACTGGTCGGACTACGACATCGCGTTGCCGGCGTTCCTCACCATCGTGCTCATGCCCTTCACGTACTCGATCTCCAACGGCATCGGCGCCGGGGTCATCTCCTACGTGGTGGTGAAGCTGGTCGGCGGCAAGGCGCGGGAGGTGCACCCGCTGCTGTACGGCGTCGCGGCGCTCTTCGTCATCTACTTCCTGCGCGGGCCCATCGAGTCGGTGTTCTGAGCGAACCGGTCCCATCGCAGCCCCGTGATCGGGTCGGACGCGGACTGCCGCTCCGGGCCGTAGTCGAGGGTCTCGGCGATCTGGCGGGCCCGGCGCCAGGCCTCCTGGGCCGGCCCGGGCTCGCCGGCGGACTCGTGCGCATCGCCGAGGTTGGCCAGCAGCGCCGCGGCGTGGTGCAGGTTGCCCGCCTTCAGGCACAGCTCGATCCCGCCCCGCAGGTAGTCCTGCGCGATGTCCCACTGCCCCAGGCAGCCGTGGATCTCGGCGAGGTTGGCCACGATGGCCGACCCGCGCTGCCAGTTGCCGGTCCGGCGGTGCAGCTGCAGGGCCTGGTGGCCGAAGTCGAGGGCCTGCCCGTAGTCGCCGAGCACCATGTGCCCGTACGCGAGGCCGTTGAGGGTGATGGTCTGGCCGCGGGTCTCGCCGGTGCGGCGGAACAGCTCGAGCGCCTCCCGCAGCAGCGCGATGGTCTCCTCCGTGCGCCCCTGGCTGCCGTGGATCAGGCTCAGGTTGTGCAGGCAGTAGCCCTCGTGGACGGTGTCGCCGAGGCGGCGGAACAGGTGCAGGGCGCGGCGGAGGTGGTCCTCGGAGCGGTCGTGCTCGCCCCGGATCAGCCGCGCGTAGGCGAGCCCGCGGTGCGCGGCGGCCCGGGCGGCCGGGTTGCGGTCGCGGTTGGCCGCCTCCAGCGCCGCCTGCTGCAGCCGGAGCTGGTCGTGGAAGTGGCCCTGCCCGACCAGGAACGCCTGTAGCACCCGGGCGAGCTGCCAGGCGTGGGCCGGGAACGCGGCGACGGCCTGGACGGCCGCGGCGGTCAGCGCCGACCGCTCGGCGGCCAGCCAGGCCAGCGCGGCCTCGCTGCCGCTGAACGTCACCGCGGACGGGCCGGGCCGGGTCGTCGGCGTCGTGACGAGGTCGCTCAGCTGCGTGCCGATGGCGACGGCGGCGGCGTGCGCGGTGCTCAGGTAGTGGTCGAGCAGCCGGCGCAGGGCGGCGTCGCGCTCCTGCACGGTGTCGGTGACCTGGCCCAGCTCGGCGGCGTAGGCGTGCAGCAGGTCGTGGAAGACGTACCGGCCGGGCGTGGGCTCGATGAGCAGGTGGCCCTGCACCAGCTGGGCCAGCAGGGGCCGGGTCGGCGCCGCGGACCGGCCGGCGAGGGCGGCGGCCGCGGCGAGGCCGATGTCCGCGCCGGGCTCGAGGACGCCGAGGAGGCGGAAGAGCCGCGCGGCGTCCGGGCCCAGGATGCGGTACGACCAGGAGAAGACCGCCCGCACGTCGGTGCTCGCGTCGTCCCCGGCGAACGGGTCGAGGCGGTGCTCGGTGCGCTCCAGCTCGTCGGCGACCGCGGCCAGCGACAGCCCGGGGTTGACGGCGAGGCGGGCAGCCACGATGGACAGGGCCAGGGGCAGCCCGGCGCAGCGCTCCAGGATGCGCGCGGCCGCGTCGGGCTCGGCGTCGGCCCGCCCGGCCCCGGCGCGGCGGGCGAGCAGCTCCCGGGCCTCGCCGGCCGAGAACAGCTCCAGCGGCATCGGGCGGGCGCCGTCGGCGGCGACGAGCCCGGCGAGCCGGTTGCGGCTGGTCACGAGGACGCAGCCGCCGGAGGCGCCGGGCAGCAGCGGGCGGACCTGCTCGGCGTCGCGGGCGTTGTCGAGCACGACGAGCACCCGGCGTTCGGCCAGCAGGGTTCGGTACGCGTTCATGCGCGCCTCCGCCCCGGCGGGGATGCGCTCCGGCGGCAGGCCGAGCGCGTCGAGGAACTCGCGCAGGACGTCGAACGGCCCGGCGGGCGGGGCGACGGGATCGAAGCCGCGCAGGTTCGCGTACAGCTGCCCGTCGGGGAACCGGTCGCGGACCCGGTGCGCCCAGTGCACGGCCAGCGTGGTCTTGCCGATGCCCCCGCCGCCGCTGATCGCGGCGATCGGCATGGCCGCGCCGTCGCCGGACGGCACGAGCGCGTCGAGGCGGCCGAGCCACGCCGACCGGCCGGTGAAGCCGGCGGTCGCGGGTGGCAGCTGGCGCGGCACGGCCGGATCGGCGTCCGCGGGCCCGGCGGCCCGGGCGGGCGGCGGCGCGGCAGCCCAGGCGGGCGAGGGCGCGCCGGCCCGGGCGGGCGGGGGTGCGGCGGCCCAGGCGGGCGAGGGCGCGCCAGCCCGGGCGGGCGGCGGTTCGGGGGTCGCCGCGGACGGCGCGAGCGGCTCGTCGCGCAGCACCGACAGGTGCAGGTCGCGCAGTGGCGGGCTCGGGTCCAGGCCGAGCTCGTCGGCGAGGAGCCGGCGCGTCTCCTCGAACACCGCGATCGCCTCGGCGCCCCGCCCGGTGCCGATGAGGGCCCGCATGAGCTGGCCGCGGAACGTCTCGCGCAGCGGGTGCCGCCCGGTCAGCGCCCGCAGCTCGGCGACGATGCCGTCGGCGCGGCCCAGCGCCAGCTCGGCCTCGAAGCGCCGCTCGAGGGCCTGCAGGCGCAGCTCCTCGAGCCGGGCGATCTCGGCGGCGAGCACCGGCACGTCGCCGAAGCCGGCGAGCGCCGGGCCGCGCCACAAGGCCAGCGCGCGGGCGAAGGCCAGCGCGGCCCGTTCCCGGTCGTCGGCGAGCCGGGCGTCGTCGCCCTCGGCGAGCCGGGCCCGGAACCGCTCGACGTCGAGCTCGTCGGGGCGCAGGGTCAGCACGTACCCCTCGGGCCGCCGCGCGATCCGCTCCCCGCCGAGCGCCCGGCGCAGGTGGTGGACGTGGACCCGCAGGCTCGCCTCGGCCTGCCGGGTCGCGGCCCCGCCCCACAGCGCCTCGGCGAGCACGTCGACGGAGACGGGCCGGTTGGCCTGGGCGGCGAGGACCGCGGCGAGCACGCGCCGCTTCCGCCCGGCCAGCTCGGCCACGCCGCCACCGTCGGTCACGATCTCCATGGGGCCGAGCAGATCGAACCTCATGCGCACCGTTCTACAGCATGGGCCGGCCTACTTCGGCGTGGTCGGCGAGTCGAGCCAGGTGTTGATGAGCGCCGTGAAGTCCTTGCCGGTGTGCTGGTTGACGAACGCGATGAAGCCGGCGCGGTCCTGCGCGGTGCCGCGGTACTGCCGCACCCAGTCGGTGCCCAGCGCGAAGAACGCGGCGTCGCCGAGCTGCTTGTGGATCTGGTGCAGCATGAGCGCCGGGCAGATGTACACGTTGCTCTCGGCGAAGCTGTCCGCCTTGGGCTTGCCGGGCGGGCCGAGGCGCTGGCGCAGGCGGGCGTCGGCGGAGCGGGCCCAGTCCTCCCACTGCTTCACGGTGACCTTGTCGCGCTCGTTGGTGTAGAGGAACTGGGCGTACTCGGCCCAGCCCTCGTTGAGCCACAGGTCGTTCCAGTTCGAGGTGGTGACCGCGTCGCCGAACCACTGGTGGGCGTACTCGTGCAGCAGGTCGCCGTCGAAGCCGGAGCGGAAGTCGGCGTCGCTGCCGTAGTCGGGCAGGCCCATGGTGATCATCTGCTGGGTCTCCATGCCGGAGGCCGACGGGACCATGAGCACGCCGCCGCTGTCGAACGGGTACGGGCCGAAGTGCCTGGTCAGCCAGTCCAGGTACTGCGGGGACCTGCGCAGGTACGGCAGCGCCTTGTCGTCGACGCCGGGCCGGTACCAGTAGCTCAGCGCCACCCCGCCGGGGCCGGCCGCGGTCTCCTGCGTGTACTTGCCGACGGCGAGCGTCGTGAGGTAGGCGGCGACCGGGGTGGCCGAGGCGTAGCGGAACAGGTTGCCCTCGTGGCCCTTCGGGCTGCCGCTCGCGATCGCCGACCAGCCCTCCGGGACGGTGACGGCGATGTCGTACAGCGCCTTGTCCGACGGCTGGTCGTTCGCCGGGTACCAGGTGCTCGCCCCGTAGGGCTCCTGCATCGTCCACAGTGCACCGTCGGCGGTCACGGTGAGCCCGAGCGGCTCGGAGTCCTCGCGGTGCGAGGGCATCGGGACCGTGGCGGGGGTGCCGTGGTACCGCACCACGAGCTCCGCCGGCTTGTCCTTGGCGACCTTGCCGGCGACGGTCAGCTTGGTGTCCGCGACCGTTCCGGTCACGGTGGCGCCGTCGAGCGTCACGCCGTCGATGGTGTACGCCTTCGAGAAGTCGAGCTTCACCTCGCTCAGATCCGCGGCGGCGCGCAGCTGGACCGTGGCCGTGCCGGTGAGCGTCTTCGTGTCCGGCCGCCAGGCGAGGTCGAGTCCATAGTGGAACACGTCGACGCCGGGGTTGCCGTAGCCCGGGTACACCGGGTCGGCGACCGGTGTCGAGCGCCCGGCCGCGTAGCGCTCGAAGTCCGGCGCGGACGGGCTCGGCGCGGCGCTCGGGCCGCGGCTCGACGCGGGAGCGACCGGCTCCTTGTCGCCGGTGCAGGCGCCGGTCGCGAGGACGGCGGCGATGACGAACGGTATCCAGGTGCGGTTCACGACTGGAAATAATCGCGCAGCGAACGGATCTTGTCGCCCGAGATTCGGAAGATCTGCACGAGCGACACCGTTGTCGGGCCGTCCGGGCCGTCCAGGACGGCGTCGATCTCCGCGATGAACACGTCGGGGTCGGCGGTGTCGTGCAGCACGTAGCCGGTCGCGCCGGCGTTCAGCGTCCCCTCGGGCCCGGGCCGCGCCTGGATGGCCCGCACGCCGGTCTCGATCGCGTCGCGGCCCTCGAGCCGGAGCCCCTCGACGGGGGCCTCATAGACGCCGTCGTCGGTGAACAGGTCCGCGACGGCCGGGGGGTTCCTCGTGATCGCGCCCGCGTAGATGTACCGCTGAAAGATCTCCTGATGCGAAAGGGTCACTTTCTCCATTCTAGGACCGGCTGGCCAACGTGTAACACATCGGTTACGCTTTCCGGGTGGACGAGGTGGCCGCGGCCATTGCCGATCCCGTGCGGCGGCGGATTCTCGAGGCGCTGCGTGACGGGCCGGTCACGGCCGGGCGCATCGCGGCCGAGTTCCCGATCAGCCGGCCCGCGATCAGCCGGCACCTGCGCGTGCTGCGCGAGAGCGGGCTCGTCCGCGACAGCGTGGTGGGCCGGGAGCGGCACTACGAGCTCGACCTCGCCGCGCTCGGGGAGCTGCGGCAGTGGATCGAACGGCTCACCGGCCGGGGCGCGGCCTGGGAGCGGCGCTTCGACGCCCTGGAGACCGAGGTGTACCGCGCCCGCCGCGACCGGCGGCGGCGAGAAGACGACACAGAGAGCGAGAGCGGCATGAACGGTACGGAGCGAAGCGGAGTGGCCGGGCATCAGGAAGCACAGCTTGACGCTCAGGCCGCCGGCGAGCGCAGCGAGGAGGTGGCATGAACGGTACGGAGCGAAGCGGAGTGGCCGGGCATCAGGAAGCACAGCTTGACGCTCAGGCCGCCGGCGAGCGCAGCGAGGAGGTGGCATGAGCGGTCAGCTGATCCCGACGGATGACGGGCACGACCTCGTCATCACGCGGACGTTCCGGGCCGGCATCGACGACGTGTGGGCGAGCGTGACCGAGCCCGAGCGCAGCGCGCGGTGGTTCGGGCCCTGGGAGGGCGACGCCGCGCCCGGGCGGACGATCAAGGTGCGGATGGTCCAGGAGGAGGGCGAGCCCGTCATGGACCTGCGCATCGACGCGTGCGAGCCGCCGCGCCGGCTGGCCGTGTCCGGCGCCGAGGAGTCCGGCGGCTGGCGGATGGAGGTGCTGCTGACCGAGCGCGGCGACACCACCGAGCTGCGGTTCGTGCACCACCTCGACTCCGCGGACCAGGTCGGCGAGATCGGGCCGGGCTGGGAGTTCTACCTCGACCTGCTGGTGGCCGCCCGCGAGGGCACGGCACCGAAGACGTTCGAGGACTACTACCCGGCGATGAAGCCCTACTACGAGTCGCTCAGAGCTGACTGATCCGCACGAGGTTGCCGGCCGGGTCCCGGACCGCGCAGTCGCGCACGCCGTAGTCCTGGTCGATCGGCTCCTGCACCACGTCGGCGCCGCTGGCCTGGACGCGGTCGAAGGTCCCGGCCAGGTCCTCGGTGGCGAGCACGATCGTGGCGTAGCTGCCCTTGGCCATCAGCTCGACGATCGTGCGCCGCTCGTCGTCGGTGAGGCCGGGCTCGATCGCGGGCGGGTACAGCACGATGGACGTCTGCGGCTGGTCCTTCGGCCCGATCGTGATCCAGCGCATCCCGCCGTAGCCGACGTCGTTGCGCAGCTCGAAGCCGAGCGCGTCGCGGTAGAACGCCAGCGAGGCCTCGGGGTCGTCGGCCGGCAGCAGGGTCTGGTGGATGATGACACTCATGGACTCACGTTAGACGTCGCGGCCGGGCGCGACTTCTCGATTCCTGATCGGTCGCATGATCTGTTTGGCCACGCAGTGCGGGATGCCCCGGGCGTCCTCGGCGGCCTTGCGGCGGTACGTGCTCGGCGACATGCCGACGAGCTCGGAGAAGCGGGTGCTGAACGTGCCGAGCGAGGAGCAGCCGACCGCGAAGCAGACCTCGGTCACCGACAGGTCGCCGCGGCGCAGCAGGGTCATGGCGCGCTCGATGCGGCGGGTCATCAGGTAGCTGTACGGCGACTCTCCGTACGCGGCGCGGAACGCCCGGCTCAGGTGCCCCGACGACAGGTGCACGCCGCGGGCGAGCGCCTCCACGTCGAGCGGCTGCGCGTAGTCGCGGTCGATGCGGTCGCGGACGCGCCGCAGCAGTGCGAGTTCGCGCAGCCTGGGGTCGGTGTTCACCCGACCAGGATGCCACTTCGTGCGCTCAGTAGGTGCGGTGGTGGCACCAGCCGCGGGCCGCGCGGGTGTTGAGCAGGATCACGAAGAGCAGCGGGAACGCGACGGAGACGAGCGTCGCGGCGTAGGCCGCGCCGGTGACGTACCCCTGGTAGACCCCGCCGAGCACGCTCAGCCCGTTGAGCAGGGTGAGCAGCACGCGGACCCAGTTGCGGCCGTTCTGCAGCTTGCGGCCGAGCACGATCGCGATGAGGCCGACGAGTCCGATGGTGCCGATGACCGCGTACGTCGCGACGGTGAGCGTGTCGGGGCGCACCGTGACGCCGCCGTAGCCCGCGGGCAGGTCCCACGCCGGGCCGACGCGGGCCGCCGCGAGGGCGAGCAGGGCGGCCGCGCCGAGCATGAGGACGCCGCCCAGGTACTGGAAGATGGCCACGACGTGCAGAGAGATCGGGGCCGTGGTGCGGACCGGGTAGGGGTGCCACGCCTGCTGCGGCTGGTATGCGTACGCCATGTGACAAGCCTGTCGCGCCCCCGGCGGGCGGGAATCCCCGATTCATGCCACGACCGGTCCGACCCATCTGGCCGCTTTCGTTCAAGGTTTCCTCAAGGTCCGGATTGCGACCTGGGATCCGCGCACCGGCACCGCTTAGGGTCGCCGGGGCCGTTGTCGGGGGAGGCAAAGTTCGTGGGACGTGTGAGATCGATGCTCGCCGCGCTCGTCGGGGTGGCGGTCGTGGCCGGCGGGTGCGGTACGACACCGGCGAACGGCGGCGACGAGGGCCGGCCGATGGTCGTCCGCCTCTACGGCTCCGACGCGAACATGACGAACTCGCTCGCGGACAAGCTCAAGGACGCCCCCGCGATCCTGTCGGGCATGGTCGGCACCGCGCCGCTGCTCGAGTTGCCGGCGTCGTTCAAGGAGCGGCTGCGCGGCGTGGACCCGTCGCTGGCCGACTACGGCTACGCCGCCGAGGCCTACGACGCGGTGCTGCTGGCCGGGCTGGCCGCGGAGTCCGCGCGCTCCACGGACGCGCCGGCGATCGCGAAGTACATGGTCGGCGCCTCGACCTCCGGCACCGTCTGCGACGACGCGGCGGCGTGCCTGGCCCTGGCCAGGGCGGGCAAGGACTTCGCGTACCGCGGCGTGTCGATGCGCCGCAGCGGCTTCACCGACGCGGGCGAGCCGTCCTCGGCCTCCTACGGCGCGCTGCACTTCAGCCGGAGCAACACGGTCAACGACAACCTGACCGAGTACATCGGGGCCGGCGACCCGGCGAGCGCCTCCGCGGAGCCACCGCCGCCGTACACCGCGTACCCCACCGGCAACGCGAAGAAGCGCATCGCGGCGCTGAAGGTCGGCGGGCTCATGCCGCACACGGGCCGGCTGGCCTTCCGCAGCGCCCCCCGCTTCGCCGGGGCGCGCCTCGCCGTGGCCGACCTCAACGCGGCCGGCGGCGTGATCGACCAGCCCGTCGAGTGGGTCGACGGCGACGACGGTACCGACGAGAAGGTCGCCGCGGCGACGGTGGACCGCTTCGTCGGTCTGGGCGTGCAGGTCATCATCGGCGCGTCCTCGTCGAGCGTCACCAAGGCCATGATCCCGAAGGTCGCCGCGGCGAACCGCATCCTCATCTCGCCGTCGTCGACCTCCGACGAGCTGTCCACCGTCGCCGACAACGGCCTGTTCTTCCGCACCGCCCCGCCGGACACGCTGCAGGCCCGGGCCCTGGCCGACGTCATCATGCGCGACGGCCCGCACCGCGTGACGATCGTGGCCCGCGAGGACGCCTACGGCCTGGGCCTGCAGAAGAACGTCAAGGCCGACCTGCTGACCGCGGGCATGACGGACGCGGCGGTGGACCTGGTGTCGTACCCCACGACGACTGAGGACTACGCGGGCATCGCGGCGCGCGTGCGGCAGGACGCCCCCGACGGCGTGCTGATCCTGGGGTACGACGAGACGGCGCTCATCGTGAAGGCGCTGGCGGCCCGGAAGGTCGGGACGGCCGAGTCCCTGGGCGGCTGACCCGCTATCGGCGCAGCTCGACCGGCGCGCGCGGGACGCCCGTGGCGTTGGGCTTGCCGGTGCCCGTCTCGATGAGCCCGCGCAGGCTGTCGGTGACGTAGAAGCGCCACGACGTGGAGCAGTTCTCGTAGCACTCGTACCGCGGGACGAGCCCCCGGTGCGTGAAGCGGACCTCGGTGCCGGTGGGCGTCGGGGTCAGGTCGAACTCGATCGTCGTGTCCACCCACTCCTGCGGGTCGGCGCCGGCGCTGAAGTAGTTCTCCAGCACGCGCCAGGCGACGCGGCGGCCCGGGACCGCCTCCTCCACGCGGATGCGGCAGCGGTGCTGGTCCTCGTAGTGGTAGGCGAACTCGTCGCCCTCGTGGACGGTCGGGCCCTCGATCTCGCTCGACCACCAGGCGCGGGGGTCGGTGACCGCGGCGTACACCAGCGGCGGTTCGCGGTCGATCGTGAACGTCTCGGTGAAGTCCTCGGTGCTCATGGGTTCCTCCGGTTGAGATGCTCGGTGAGCGCGTCGAGGCGGTCGTCCCAGTCGCGCGCGAGGGCGGCCAGGAACTGTTGCGCGATGCGCATCGGGGCGGAGCTGAGGCGGTACCGCACCCGGCGGCGCTCCCCCGGCTCGGCCGTCACCAGGCCGGCCTCCGACAGCAGGGCCAGGTGCTTGGCGATCGCCTGCCGCGTGATGGGCAGGCGGTCGGCCAGGTCCGTCGCCGTGGCCGGGCCGCCCTGGGCGAGCGCGGCGAGGATGCCGCGCCGCGACGGGTCGGCCAGGGCGACGAAGACCTGCTCGGCGATCGCCTCGATGTCAGGCGGCATTGAGGTATTCGACCAACTCACCCAGCTCGTGCTTCCACCCACCGGTGTTGCTCTCGAACGCCTTACGGTACGCATCCTCGGTCAGCTGGGCGAAGCCGGACTCGATCATCCGCAGCCGGGTGCCGGCGCCGGCGGGCTCGAGCGTGAACTCGACGTACGTGCGGCGGGGGTCGTCGGCCGCGAGGCCGTTGATGCCCCAGGTGAACGCGAACAGCGCCGGCTCGTCGACGCGCTCGATGTGCAGGGTGGCCTGGTCGCCGCTGTCCCAGGTGAGCTTGGCCTCGCCGCCCTCGCGCAGGTCGACGGTGGCGCCGTTGCCGAACCAGGTGCCGAGGCCCTCGGCGGTGGTGAGCGCGGCCCAGACCTTGGCCGGCGGCTGGACGAGCTCGACGGTGCGCTCGATGCGATCGGGGAACCCCATGACGACCTCCAGTGAGTAGCAACTCCTCGGTTGCTACCCACGCTATTGCAACCGATCGGTTGCGTCAAGGGGGCCGCGGAACGGGCCGCCGATCATCCGGGACTGAGCGCCGCTACCCTGGCGGGGTGACCGGCAGCGACGAACCGCGGATCCACCCCGCGGAGGGCCCCCGCGCGCGGTTCTCGGTGCGGTTCAACCATGTGTACCGGTCGGAGGGCTTCGGGCACCTCGCCGTCTGGTTCGCCGGCGGGCGCACCGGGCGCGTGACGATCCTCGTCGGGCCCGACGATCCGCCGACCGAGTTCGCCGGGGAGGTCACCGCCGAGATGCCGAGCTCGTGCTCGGCGATGATCCGGCCCGGGGAGTACTGGACGGTCAGCTACGACCGCCGGGACAACGGCGGGTTCAAAGGCCTGTTCACGCCCATGTGACGAGCGCCCAAATGACGAGCGCCCATGTGGTGAGCCTCAGAGGTCAAGCTCGGCGGCCAGCTCGTCGGGGGCGCGCATCCGCCAGGCGTCGGTGATCAGCTCCGCCAGGCGGGCCGCGTCGACGGTCTCCAGGCGGAGCATGACCAGCGGGAAGCCGTCGTACCCGGGGTTGGTGAAGAACCGCGCGGGCTCGCCGAGCAGCAGCGCCTGCTTCTCCGCCTCGTCGCCGACGTACAGGACGGCTACGTCGGTGCGGATGACCCTCGGCTTGCCCGGGAGGCGCTCGGGGTAGGACCAGACGAAGCCCTTGTTCGCCACCCGGAAGTCGAAGCCCTCGCTGTCGATCTCCACGACGTGGGGGAGGCCGAGCGCGATCCGGCGCACGTCGTCGGCGTCTGCCATGGGCTCACCCTACGACCCCGTTCAGCGCCACCGGCGACGGCGGCACCGGCGCGGCCGCGGGCGGCGCGATCCGGCCCGGCCACCACATCCGGTCGCCCAGGTCGAGGGTGAGCGCGGTGACGAGGACCGAGCGGACGACAAGCGTGTCCAGCAGCACCCCGAACGCGACCGCGAAGCCCAGCTCGGCCGCGAAGACCAGCGGCAATGAGCCCATCGCGGCGAAGGTGCCGGCCAGCACCAGGCCCGCCGAGGTGATGACCCCGCCGGTCGCGGACAGGCCGGTCAGCGCGCCCCGGCGGGTGCCGTGCCGGCGAGCCTCCTCCCGCACCCGGGTCACCAGGAAGATGTTGTAGTCGATGCCCAGGGCGACCAGGAACACGAACGCCAGCAACGGGAACGACGACTCGGCCCCGGCGAAGCCGAACACGTGGTTGAACACGAGGCTGCTCACCCCGAGCGCCGCGCCGAAGGACAGCACCACCGTCGCCATGAGCAGCAGCGGCGCGACCACCGCGCGCAGCAGCAGGGCGAGGATCAGCAGCACCGTGACGAGCACGATCGGGATGATGAGCCGGTCGTCGCGGGCGGCGGCCTGCTGCGTGTCGAGGCCGACCGCGGTGTTGCCGCCGACGAGCGCCCCGGTGCCGCGCACGGCCGCGCGGGCGCGTTCCACGGTCCGCATGGCCTCGGTGCTGCCGGGGACGTCGCGCAGCTCGCCGAGGATGAGCGCGTCGCCGTCCCGGGTCACCGGCGGGGCCACCGACCCGACCCCGGGCACCCCGGCCAGTACCGCGGCCACCCGATCGGCGGCGTCGGCCCGGACCACCACGTAGACGGGGTCGCCGGCCCCGGCCGGGAAGTGCCGGGCCTGGACCGCCTCGCCGGCCGCCATCTGCGGCGTGCCGGTGAACTGGTCCTTGTTCGACAGCCCGTCGGCGCGCAGGCCCAGCACCCCCAGCGCCAGCACGGCGAGGGCGAGCGCGGTGCCCACCCACACCGCCCGGGGGCGCCGCCGCAGGGCGCCGCCCAGCCGCCGCCAGACGCGGTCGCGGGGCACCCGGGCGCCGCCGGGCCAGAAGATCCAGCGGCCGCAGATCACCAGCAGGGCCGGCATCAGGGTGAGCATCGCCACGAGCCCGACCAGGATGCCGATCGCGCACGCCGGGCCGAGGCCGCGGGTCGAGTTGAGCGAGGCCAGGGTGAGCAGCATCAGGCTCACCGCGACCGTCGCGGCGCTCGCGAGGATCGCCGGGGCCGAGCGCCGCAGCGCCACCGCCATGGCCGCATGGCGGTCCTCGTGGCGCTGGAGCTCCTCGCGGTACCGCGACGTCAGCAGCAGCGCGTAGTCGGTCGCGGCCCCGAAGACCAGCACCACGAGGATGAAGCTCGTCTGCTTGTTGACGATCAGCCCGGCGTGCTCGGCGAGCAGGTAGATCAGCGCCTCCGCCGCGGCGAGGGCGCCACCGGCCGTGAGCAGCGGCAGCAGGGGCAGCGCCGGGCTGCGGTACGTCAGCAGCAGGATCGCCACCACGACGATCGCGGTGATCGTGGTCAGGCCGCCCGCCTCGCCGAAGGCCTTGATGGAGTCGGAGGCGTACCCGGCCGGCCCGGCGACGTGGAACCCGAGCCCGTTCGCGTCCGCCCGGCCCACGGCGGTGAGCGCGTCGACGACGGCGCCGACGCCTTCCCAGCCGGTGCGGTCCTTGTGTACCTGCACGACGATCTGGATCGCCGCGCCGTCCGCGGACTCGTCCGGGCCCTGCGGGGTACCGACGACATTCGCGATGCGCGTGAACGCCACGGCGTCGGCCCGGGCCTTGGTGCGGTCGGCGTCAGTGACCCCGCCGGGGCGGTCGTAGACGACGACGGCGGGCAGGGTGTCGGCGGGCTGGAACTTCGCGGCCCGCGCGACCACCTCGGTCGACTCCGCGTTCGCGGGCAACCAGGCCGCGTTGTCGTTCTGCTCGGCGTCGCCGAGCCGCCCCGCGAGCATGGCCGCGGGGATCAGCAGCAGGACCCAGACGGCGACGACGACCCACTTGGCCCGCCGCCCGGCCACGAGCTCAGCCCACATGCGACAGCTTCTCCGGGTTCGCCACGACGTAGATGCCGCAGACCTGCTGGTCGTCCGGGGTGAGGTCGAGCACGACGACGGCGTACGGGTCGTCGCCGGCCAGCAGCAGCGCCGACGGGTCGCCGTTGGTGCGCCGGTACGCGACCCGCAGCCCCGGCCCCGGGCGCGCGGCGAGCGCGGCCAGCAGCCGGGCCACCTTCTCGCGGCCCTGCATCGGGCGGCTGCCGCCGGCGCCCTGGGCCCCGCCGTCGCCCCACAGGGTCACCTCGGGCGCCAGCAGCTCCAGCAGCGCCTCCAGGTCGCCGCCGAGCGTGGCGGCGAGGAAGCGCTCGGTGACCTGCCGGCGCACCTGCGGGTCGGGCTCGTACCGCGGGCGCCGGGCCTGAACGTGCTCGCGGGCGCGGTGGGCGAGCTGGCGCACGGCGGCGGGGCTGCGCCCGAGGATCTCGGCGATCTCGGTGTGCGCGTAGCCGAAGACCTCGTGGAGCACGAACACCGCGCGCTCCAGCGGCGTCAGGGTCTCCAGCACCACCAGCAGCGCCATGGAGACGGACTCGGCGCGCTCGACCGCGTCGGCGCCGTCGGCGGTGTCGCCGGCGACGAGCGGGCGCACGATCGGCTCGGGCAGCCACGGCCCGACGTACGTCTCCTTGCGCCGGGTGATGGCGGCCCGCTGGGCGAGCGCCCGGTTGACGGCGACGCGGACCAGGTACGCGCGCGGGTTCTCAACCGGCTCCGCGCCGGTCGAGCCGGCGCGGCCGGTCCACGCCAGCCAGGTCTCCTGCAGCACGTCCTCGGTGTCGGCGACCGAGCCGAGAATGTTGTACACCACCGAGAACAGCAGTTCCCGGTGGTCGCTGAACACGTCGGGCATCGCGGTGTACCTCCTGTTGCGGTTGCCTCCTGAGAGCGCCGCCGCCATCGGAGTGTGATGCCGCGGGCCGGATTGTGACCGGGGTCTCAGCCGGCGCGGTAGCCGACGCCGGCCGCCCGGAGCCGGGCGAGGTCCTCGGGGCCGATCCCGCGCCCGGCGAATCGCTCCACCGCGACGAGGCCCTTGCCCGGGCGCTCGCCGGACCGGGCGAAGTCGAGGCCGTCGAGCACCCCGGCCAGCTCCTGCGGCCAGTCCTCGCGCCCCCACGGCTCGTGCTGGGCCAGGATCCGGCCGCGCTCGGCGAAGGAGAGCCGGTGAGGCCGTTGACGTTCCAGTACATGCTGGCCGCCCGGCCCCCGGCCGACGCGGCCACCAGGACCTCCCGGTGCGAGCCCGCGTACCCGTTGTTCTCCACGGCGAGCACCGCGTCGCCGGCGTCGAGGACCATCACCTGGTCCTGCGCGTCCTCGCGCAGCGGCTCGGGCCGGTCCGGGTCGCCGCCGAACGCGCGCACCACGTCGGCGGCCGTCGCGCCGGTGACGACCGTGACCGTCGCCGCGTGCTGCAGCTCGCTGCGGCGCAGCCAGCGGTAGGCGTACTCGGGCCCCCGGACCCGTTCGGGCTCGGGCTCGCCGCGCAGGCGGTGCCCGACCCGGTCGGTGCTCCGCCAGAGGATCGGCGGCGCCGCCGGGGCGGCCCAGACGACGAGCCGGTGGTGCTCGAACTCGGCGTCCCCGTCGTCGCGGCCGCTCGCGTACACCCGCACCCGGTAGTCCCCCGGCCACGGCGGCGTCTGCTTGCCCAGGCTGCCGAGCGCGGCGAGGCCCTCGGCGGCGTGCCAGCTCACCTCGGCGACCTCCTCCCAGTCCCAGCCGTCGTCCGGCTCGTCGGGGAACGGCGCCGGGCGCCCGGCGGGCACGACCAGCGTGACACGCAGCCAGCCCTCCGCGATCCCGGTGCGTACGATCGCGCCGCCGTCGGTACCGGCGACGATGCCCGTGGCCGAAAAGTCCGCCTCGCCCGGCAGGTCGCGCTCGGCCAGGGCGAACCGGTGCCCGCGCACCTGGACCGAGCCGCCCGCGCGGCGCGGCAGCAGGTACTCGGCGCGCACCTTGGCCAGCAGCGCGCCGGCGTAGGCGGCCGGCATGGGCGTCTCCCGCAGCAGCCGCGCGGCGGCGCCGAGCCCGAGCCCGACGGTCGCGGCGGCGGCGTCCACGAACCCGGGCGGATCCACATGCTGTACCACCGCGCCGGCGACGGCCACGCCCAGCGCGATGTGTACGGCGCCGTGGGCGGCCGCGATCGCCGCCTCGCCGCCTTCGGCTTCGCCGTCGGCCGCCAGCAGGGGCGCGACGGCCGGGTCGGCGGCGAGCGCGCGGACCAGGGCGGCGATGTGGTCGGCGACGCCCGGGCGGAACCCGTCGAGCCGCCGCGCGGCCGCCAGCGCCGCGCTCTCGCCGCCGGCGGTGGCGAACCCGTACTGGTGCGCCCGCGGCGGCGGCTGCACCTCCTCCCCGACCAGGTTCGCCCCGACGGTCCAGTCGTGCCGGGCGACGAACCGCTCCAGCGCGCCGAGCAGCCGCTCCGCCGTGAGCCCGTCCACGCCCGGCCCGGGCCGGCCCGGCCGCGTCCGGGGGCGCGCCGACAGATCCCCGGGCGCGTTGAGGCGGCCCAGGGCGCCGGCCGGCCCGGGCGGCACCAGCTCGACGATCGCCGGAATGGTGCGGACGGCCAGAGCCGCAAGATCATGCATCGTTCGCTCCCCGATCGCTGTGCGCCGAACGTCTGTAGATTCGGGATTATGCCGACTTTCACCACCGGAGACGGGGTCCGCCTGCACTACGAGGACCAGGGGCACGGACGCCCGGTGGTCCTCGTCGCCGGCTTCTGCGCGCCGCTGGAGAGCTGGGAGCTGCAGCGCCAGAACGTGGGCACGTTCTTCAACGTGATCGAGGACCCGGACGTGCTCGCGAGCCTGTCGCGCGACGACGCCGAGTGGGCGCCTGCGGGGACGGCGATCGCGGCGGTACGGCCGCGCGGCACCGGTGAGGTGAGCCGGATCGTCGCCGCGTGCGCCGCGCGGCGGGTGCCGATCGTGCCCCGCGGCGCCGGGACCGGCCTGTCCGGCGGGGCGAACGCGGTCGACGGCGGGCTGATCCTCGACCTGTCGAGGATGAACCGCATCGTGGAGATCGACGCCGAGAACATGGTGGCGGTCGTGCAGCCCGGCGTGGTCAACGACGAGCTCTCCCGCGCGGTGCTCGCGATGCCGGAGGCGGTGAAACGCACCCTCGACCCGCTGGACCTGTTCAACCCGGGCAAGGTGATCGGGCCGCCGTAGCGGTTCTATGGCCGTTTCCCGCTGGCGCCGGCCCGGCCCGAGCGTGTATGGATCGTGATGTGGAACTACGGCTGCTGACCTTCAACGCGCTCTTCAAGGGCGACGTGAGGCCACGCATCGAGGCCATCGGGGCGCGGCTCGAGGGCTCCGACTACGACGTCGTGTGCCTCCAGGAGGTCATGGCCCCCGGCATGGCCCGGCTGCTCGCGCGGCTGGCGGGGTCGTTCCCGCACCGGCAGTACGCCGGCGGAACCCTGGTCAAGGGCGGGCTGGTGCTCCTGTCGCGCCGGCCTATCGCCGAGCGGCGGTTCGTCCGGTACCCGTTCACCCGCCCGCTGCGCCCCGAGCTGCTCATGCGCAAGGGCGCCCAGGTCGCGCTCCTGCACACCGCGGCCGGCCCGTTCGCGGTGGTCAACACGCACCTGTCGGCCAACCGCGACGACGACTGGTCGCCGGGGAACCGCTACACCGCCGTGGCCCGCCGCGAGCTCGCCGCGCTCACCACCACCCTGGCCGCGATCGATCCGTCGGTACCCACAGTGGTCTGCGGCGACCTGAACCTGCCCCGCGGCGCCGCGGCGCTCGCGGAGTTCTGCGCCGCGGCCGGCCTGCGCGACGCCATGGCCGGCGACGAGCGCCCGACCTACCGCCCGACGCCGAAGTGGCCCGACCCGCCCGCGTTCGACCACGTGCTGCTGCGCGGGGCCGGGCTGACGGCGTCGTGCCGGCTGGTGCTCACCGAGGACTCCGTCACGCTGCCCGACGGTCGCTCCGTGTACCTGTCCGATCACTACGGAGTGGCGGCGGACCTCGGCGTTTGACCTTCACCCCGGGTCAAGGCGCATGGTTTCGAGGTGGACACGAGCGACCTGCTGACCATCGGGGTGTTTGCCCGGCTCACGTGGCTGTCGCCGCGGGCGCTGCGGCTGTACGAGCAGCAGGGCCTGCTGGCGCCGGCACTGGTCGACGAGCGGACCGGCTACCGCTGGTACCGCCCGTCGCAGCTGGACGCGGCCCGGCTCGTGGCCCGCCTGCGCCGGCTCGACATGCCGCTCGCCCGCATCGCCGCGATCGTGGCCGCGCTGGACGAGCCGGCCGAGGCCGTCGCGTTGCTGGACACCTACTGGAGCGACGAGGAGTACCGGGTCGCGGCGCGGCGTGAGCTCGTGAGCCATCTGCGCATCCGGCTCCTCGGCGAGGAAGGAGACCTCTCGATGTACGACATCCAAGTGCGGGACGTGCCCGAACAGCTGGTGCTGACGGAGCAGCGGCACGTGAAGGTCCAGGACCTCAAGGACTGGATCGACGACTGCATCGGCCGCCTGCTCAAGGCGGCCACCGGCCACGGCGACGGCATGGTGGGGCCGTGCTTCATCATCTACCACGGCGCCGTGAACGAGGAGTCCGACGGCCCCGTCGAGATCTGCCTGCCGGTCGAGCCGGGCGCCGGCCTGGCGGCCGCGACGCGCATCGAGCCGGCGCACCGGGAGGCCTACACCCGCATCACCAAGGCCCAGGTGGCCTTCCCGCAGATCCTCTCCGCCTACGACGCCGTGCAGTCGTGGACCGAGCGCGAGGGTGTCGC
This sequence comes from Dactylosporangium sp. McL0621, assembly GCF_049995355.1. Lineage (NCBI taxonomy): Bacteria > Bacillati > Actinomycetota > Actinomycetes > Micromonosporales > Micromonosporaceae > Dactylosporangium > Dactylosporangium sp. McL0621. Next base: position 3,078,218 of record NZ_CP188259.1, on the reverse strand, counting down.
CCCGCTCGGCTCCCCGCGCGAGGTCTACTTCGCCGACTTCGGCGCGGCCGGCCCCAACGACCCGTGCTGCGACATCGCCCAGCCCATCGAGTGACTACTGCTTGCGCAGCGTGCGGCACGCGTCGTTCGGCGTGAGCGCGGTGTCGTACGTCGCCTGGCACCGCACCACCCGGCCGCCGATCGGCACGACCGAGCGCATCGTGTAGCGGTTCGTCCGCGGGTCGTGGAACCGCTCGTACTCCCCGCCGCCCTCGAGGTCGGCCGACGCGAGCACGTGCGTGCCCGAGAGGGTCGCCTTGAACATGTCCTTGACGTCCTGCAGCGTGCGGCCGGGGCGGTCGGCGGCCGCGTAGTCGACGCTGAACGTGTTGCCCTGCGCGTCGGCCCACTGATCGGTGACGATGCCGTCGCTGGTCTTCGCCGGCCCGCCGGACGTGTAGCCGGCGGGCACGACGACGCAGTACAGCCCGGTGGTGTCCTTGAACGCATCGGGGGGACAACCACCGCCCGTCGCGGACGGGGCGGCCCCCGGCGGGGGGTCCTCGGGGCCGGCGCCGGAACAGGCGACGGTCGCGAGGACCCCGGTCAGGACGAGGACGGCGAGCGCCGCGAGACGCGCCTTGCTGCGGTCAGACATACAGGTGCCCGCGTTCCATCCCGTGCCATCACCGGGCCCTCGGTGAACGTTTCACGGGCCCGCGGAGCGACCTCGGCACGTGCTTGACACCATCGATGTTAGCGATAACACTCGTTGGCACGCCCGACATCCCGCTGCCACGGGATGGTTAGCTCCCGCGCCCCCGCACGGTGGCGGGAACAAATTGTGAGCGTTAACAGCCCCCGCCCCCGGCAGCGCTCCCCGACGCTTTGCGCTGCCCACGCCCCGAAAGGCAACCCATGCGCCTCAAGTCCTGGCGAACCACCCTCGCCGGCGCCGCCGCGGCCGTGCTCGGCATCGCGGCGCTCGTCGCCCTGCCCGGCACCGCCGAGGCGGCCGGCACGCTGCCGTGCGACATCTACTCCAGCGGCGGCACGCCCTGCGTCGCCGCGCACAGCACCACGCGCGCGCTGTTCGGCTCGTACAACGGCTCGCTGTACCAGGTGCGCCGCTGGTCCGACGGCGCGACGTCGAACATCGGCGTGCTCAGCGCCGGCGGCTACGCGAACGCGGCCGCTCAGGACTCGTTCTGCAGCGGGACGTACTGCACGATCGTCCGCATCTACGACCAGACCTCGCGGCACAACGACCTGACCATCGCCCCCGGCGGCGGCGCCAACCCGACCGGCGACCAGGGCGCGAACGCCGCGGCCCTGCCCGTGTCCGCGGGCGGCCACAAGGTCTACGGCGTCTACATCTCGGCCGGCAACGGGTACCGCAACAACTCCACCAACGGCGTGGCCACCGGCAGCCAGCCCGAGGGCCTGTACATGGTCACCGAGGGCACGCACGTCAACGACCGGTGCTGCTTCGACTACGGCAACGCCGAGACGAACAACAACGACACCGGCAACGGCGACATGGACGCGATCTACTTCGGCAACCTGTGCTGGTTCTCGCCGTGTGCGGGCGGGCCGCGGGTCGCCGCCGACCTCGAGAACGGGCTGTTCGCCGGCGGCAACGGCTCGAACACCGCGAACACCGGCCGCAACAGCGCGTTCGTGACCGCGATGCTCAAGAACAACGGCACCACGACGTACGCCATCAAGGACGGCAACGCCCAGTCCGGCGGCCTCGCCACGCGGTACAACGGCGGCCTGCCGACCCAGTCCGGCTACAAGCCGATGACGAAGCAGGGCGCGATCATCCTCGGCATCGGCGGCGACAACAGCAACGGCTCGGTCGGCTCCTTCTTCGAGGGCGTCATGACCAGTGGGTACCCGTCCGACGCGACCGACAACTCGGTGCAGTCGAACATCGTCTCCGTCGGCTACAGCAAGAGCGTGACGTTCCCGGTGAACGGCGCGGCGTACCGCCTCACGAACCTCGCCGGCGGCAAGGTCCTCGACGCCGTCAACTGCGGCACGGCCAACGGCACCGGCATCCAGCTCTGGCAGAACCTGAGCAACGCCTGCCAGCAATGGCGCTTCAACAGCGTGGGCGCGAACAAGTGGACCATCACGAACGTGAACTCGGGCAAGGTCCTGGACGCGGTCAACTGCGGCCTGGCCCTGGGCACCGCCACGGACCTGTGGCAGTCACTGGGCAACACGTGCCAGCAGTGGGCGGTCATCCCGGCGGGCAACGGGCGGTACGAGCTCGTGGTCGAGAACAGCGGCATGGTCCTGGACGACCAGAACTGCGGCACCGCGAACGGCACCAAGGTCCAGATGTGGATGTGGCTGAACAACACGTGCCAGCTCTGGTCGTTCTCCTCGTAACCCCGCCCGCGGGGCATGATGGGGATCGTGACATTCGATCCCCACGCGCTCCTGGAGCACAGCCGCCTCGGCGTGCTGGCCACGATCAAGCGGGACGGGCGACCCCAGCTGTCGCCCGTCCTGCCGTTCTACGACCGCCCGGCCTCCGTGATCCACGTGTCGATCACGGAGGGCCGCGCGAAGACGGCCAACCTCCGCCGCGACCCGCGCGCCACCCTGGAGGTCACGAGCCCCGACGGCTCAGCCTGGGCGACCGTGGAGGGCACGGCGACGCTGATCGGCCCCGGCTCCGACCCGCACGGCCCGGAGGTCGAGGCGCTTGTCGCCTACTACCGCCGCGCCGCCGGCGAGCACCCGGACTGGGACGAGTACCGCGCGGCGATGGTCGCGGACCGCCGGGTGCTCATGACCATGACCGTGGAGCACGTGTACGGCCAGCGCCTGCGCTGACCACCGCTCGTCGCTGAACCTCGTCGCGGTCACAGGTCCGGATCACCGTGAGCCACCGGCCGGCCACCTCACCCCGATCGGGTGACCGGAGCGGTCGAACGTCCGCGAAGGTCCGGCCGGCGGGTCGGTACGATGGACGCGACCGCCACGGTGGCGACCATGCGCCGGGCCGGACCCCTCGTGGGAGCGTCGCGCCCGGCCCGGACCGGGAGACTCATGAACGCCGAATCGACTGCATTCCGCGCCGCGTTGGAGGCCGTCCGCGCCGTTGAGCCGCGGATCGCCGACGCGATCGCGAAGGAGCTCACCGATCAGCGCGAGTCGCTGAAGCTGATCGCGAGCGAGAACTACGCCTCACCCGCGGTGCTGCTGGCGATGGGCAACTGGCTGTCGGACAAGTACGCGGAGGGCACGATCGGCCGGCGCTTCTACGCCGGCTGCCAGAACGTCGACACCGTCGAGGCCGTCGCCGTCGAGCACGCGAAGGCCCTGTTCGACGCCCCGTACGCCTACGTGCAGCCGCACTCCGGCATCGACGCCAACCTGGTCGCGTACTGGGCCATCCTGGCCGACCGGGTCGAGGTGCCGCACCTGGCGAAGTTCGGCAAGCGGCAGGTCAACGACCTCGACGACGCCGACTGGGCGGAGCTGCGGGCCGCGTTCGGCAACCAGCGGATGCTCGGCATGTCGCTCGACGCCGGCGGCCACCTCACCCACGGCTTCCGCCCGAACATCTCCGGCAAGATGTTCGACCAGCGCAGCTACGGCGTCGACCCGGCCACCGGCCTGATCGACTACGCCGCCCTGCGTGAGACCGCGCGCGAGTTCAAGCCGCTCGTGATCGTCGGCGGTTACTCGGCGTACCCGCGGAAGGTCAACTTCGCCACCATGCGCGAGATCGCCGACGAGGTCGGCGCCACCTTCATGGTCGACATGGCGCACTTCGCGGGCCTGGTCGCCGGCAAGGTGTTCACCGGCGACTTCAACCCGGTCGAGCACGCCCACATCGTGACCACGACCACGCACAAGAGCCTGCGCGGCCCGCGCGGCGGCGCCGTGCTCGCCCGGCCCGAGCTCGCCGACCAGGTCGACCGCGGCTGCCCGATGGTCCTCGGCGGCCCGCTGTCGCACGTCATGGCCGCGAAGGCGGTCGCGTTCGCCGAGGCCCGCCGCCCCGAGTTCGCCACCTACGCGCAGCAGATCGTGACAAACGCCCAGGCGCTGGCCGAGGGTCTGAGCCGCCGCGGCGTGCGGCTCGTGTCCGGCGGTACCGACAACCATCTCGTGCTCATCGACGTCCACCCGTTCGGGCTCACCGGCCGCCAGGCCGAGCAGGCGCTGCTGGACTCCGGCGTGGTCACGAACCGCAACGCCATCCCGAGCGACCCGAACGGCGCGTGGTACACCTCCGGCATCCGCATCGGCACGCCGGCGCTGACCAGCCGCGGGCTGGGCCCGGCCGAGATGGACCAGATCGCCGAGCTCATCCACACGGTGCTGACCGGCACGTCGCCCGCGGAGGGCTCGAAGGCGAAGTACCAGCTCGACCCGGCGCTGGCCGACCGGGTGAGCAAGCAGGCGACGGAGCTGCTGGCGCCGTTCCCGCTGTACCCGTCGGTCGACCTGGGCTGAGCCTAGAATCTGCGGATGGCCCGCCGCGCCGCCGCCGCGCCGGTGCCGACCCTGCTCCGGGACATGAGCGGTCGGCGCCGGCGGCGGGCCGTGGCCGCGGCGGCCGCCCTCGAGGCGCTCTGGGACGAGGACCCGGCGTCGCGGGCGCGGATCTGGCGCGACATCTGGTACCGCGACGACTACGACCCGGCCGCGGCGGCCGGGTTCCTGCTCGGCGGCGAGCCGGCCCGGCTGCTGGCCGGGCTGTCGCTCACCGAGCTGGTGGCGCTGGCCGAACGCCACCCCACCCTGCTGCAGGCGCTGCTGCACAGCGCCGGCCCGGGCCCGGCGGGACCGACCGAGCGGGTGCTGCTGCTCCTGCTCGCGGGCCGCGCGGACCGGTTGGCCGGCGAGGAGCCGTCACCCACCCTCGACACCCTGCTGCGCCCATGGCCACCGGTGCTCCGGGAGGCCTGCGACCGCGCCCTGGCGACGCTCCCGCCCGGCCCGCTGCGCGAGGAGCTCTGCCAGCGCTGCATGGACACCGACGCCGACCCGGCGGCCGTCGACGCGGTCATCCGCGGCGGTTTCCGCCCCGCCGACCCCGACGAGGCCGCGTTCTTCCTGGTGGCGACCCGGCAGTGGAGCCGGTTCACCGAGATCGACCCGCAAGGGCGGCAGTTGTACGCGTACAGCCTCGCGACCGGATTCGCCCGACCGGCCCGGGCCCGGCGCGCCGTCGACACCCTGCTGCGCCTGAACGGCCACGCCCCCGAGGCCGCGCGCACCGCCGCCGCGCGCGCCCTGCACGACGCGAAGGCCCAGGCGCGGGAGTACCTCTGCACCCTCGCCCTGCAGGGTGACCCGGACGCGACCCGGATCGTCGCGGCGGCCGGGCACACCCCGAAGCCCGGCCGCGCCCTGCCCGCGTTCCTCTTCCTGACCGGGCAGTGGGAGCGCTACGACGCCGCCGACCCGGACGGCTCCCGGCTGCGCCGGCACGCCGAAGGGCTCCCCGCCTGGGACCCCGGACGCGACCGCCTGTGCGCCGCCGCCGCGCGCGCCGGCCGCCCTTCCCCCTGCGCGCCGACGGCCCCGTGGCCCGAACCGGCGGAGCGCGTACAGCCGGCCTAGATCGGCCGTGCAACCGAATCACCGGCCGGGGCGCACAACACACCACGCTGACCGGGTGGAACTCGGGTCAGGGCGCCGGCCGTGACCCGAGTTCCCAGAGGATGATCGCGCTGTCGTGGCCGCTGGTGGCCAGGACGTGGGTGTCGTCGGCCTGGGGCACGGGCTCCAGCGCCCACACGAGGCTCGTGTGTCCCGTCAGCACGGCGGCCGCCTTGCCGGTTCCCGGGTTCCACAACCGCACCGTGTGATCGTCACCGGCCGATGCGAGCAGGCAGTCGCCGCCGGGGCGCGGGATGGTCCTCAACGCGAGAACCGCGCCTTCGTGGCCCGTCAGCTTGGCGATCATCCTGGCATCGGCCGGATCCCACAGCCGGACCGAGCCGTCGTCACCGGCCGAGGCCAGCACGTGCGTCCCGTCAGACATCGCAACGACCGCCAGCGCCGAGACGGCACCCTCGTGACCGACCAGCGCCGCGACGAACCGCCCGCTGTCAGGCTCCCACAACCGAACCGTGCGATCGTCACTGGCCGATGCGAGCAGGCAACCGCCTCCGGGTCGCGGAACCGCTGCGAGGGCCCAGACGTCCCTGGTATGACCGCGCAGCTGGGCGATCGACCGGCCCGTCCCGGGCTCCCACAACATCACGATGCGGTCGTTGCCGGCCGATGCCAGGCGATGCGTGCCGTCCGGCATCGGAACGACGGCCAACGCCAGCACCGCACCGGTATGACCGGCCAGCTCGGCGGTGTTCTCACCCGAGCCGGGGTCCCACAGGCGCGCCGTGTGATCGTTCGAGGCGGAGGCCAGACGGTGACTCCCGTCCGCCAGCCGAATCGCGGCCAATGCCCGCACCCAGCCCTTGTGACCCGTCAACTCGGCGACGAGCCGGCCGGTATCGGGATTCCACAACCGAACCGCTGTGTCGTCACCCGCCGAGGCAAGCAGCCAACGGTCGTCGGCGACCGCAACGGCGGTCAGCGAACGAACCCATCCCGTGTGGCCGGTCATCTCGGCGACGAGCCGGCCGCCCTCCGGGTCCCAGAGGCGCACGGCCCGGTCGGCGCCGCCGGAGGCAAGGAGCCTGCTCTTGGAGAGGTGCGGAACCACGGCCAGCGTCGTGACGGCACCGGCGTGGCCGCTCAAACCGGCCGTGAGCTGGCCGGCGTCCGGGCTCCAGAGACGCACGGTACCGTCGTCGCTCGCCGACGCGAGCAGCCGGCTGCCGTCCGGTTGCGCAATCGCGGCCATTGACCACACAGTCCGGCCGTGGCCGACCAGCGTGGCGGTGGAGCCTTCGGCCGTGTCCGGATTCCAGAGCCGGATCGTTCGATCTTCACTCGCCGAGGCGAGCACGGACGTGCCGTCGCGCTGCGGCACGACGGTCAGCGCGCGCACCCCACCGACATGGCCATGCAACTCGGCCACGAGCCCGCCCGAACCCCAGTTCCACAACCGCACCACACCGTCGTCCCCGGCTGAAGCAAGCAACGCGGCACCGTCGCGCCGCGGCACCACGGCCAGCGCGCGCACCCCACCGGCATGGCCGTCCAGCTCGGCCACGAGCCCGCCCGAACCCCAGTTCCACAACCGCACCACACCGTCGTCCCCGGCCGAAGCAAGCAACGCCGCACCGTCGCGCCGGGGCACGACAGCCAGCGCCCACACGCTGCGCGCCCGGCCGACCAGCGCCGTCACCGGCTGTCCCGTGGCGACGTCCCACACCCGGGCGGTGCGATCATCACCGCCCGAGACGAGCAGGTCGTCGCCGTCGTCGCGAGCGATCGGCACCATTGTCGACACGGCCGCGCGGTGCCCGGCCAGCTCGGCGACGAGCCGGAAGCTCTTCGGATCCCACAGTCTCACGACGGCGTCATTGCCGGCCGAGGCGAGCAGACGGGTGCCGTCGGCCCGGGAAACGACGACCAGGGAGCGGATCCAGCCGGCATGCCCCGCCAGCTCCGCAACCGGCCGGGCCGCGCGCGGATCCCACAACCGCACGACGCCGTCGTCGCCGGCTGACGCCAGGAGGTGCGTGCCGTCGTCCCGCGGCAGCACAGCGAGCGAACGGACCCACCCGGCGTGGCCGGCCAGCGCCGCGACGGGCTGCCCCGCCTGCGGATTCCAGAGCCGCACCGTGCCGTCCTCGCCGGCCGAGGCGACCAGGTGCGGTCCGTCCGGCTGGGCAATGCCGGCCAAGGTGAGCACCGTGCCGGTGTGCCCCGCGAGCTCGCGGTGGACGGTACCGGTCCAGAACACCGATCTGATCGTCGCCGACCGAAGGCCGAGCTCTTCGATCGCATCGACGATCGCCTTGCAGTGCATCTTGTGCGCCGAGACGTACAGCCACTCCAGCTCGTCACCGGCCGACCAGGAGTTGGCCGCCAGTTCGAGGGCGCCGAACGCGGTCCGCGCGGCGACGGTGGCCAGCCGGTGCCGGTTCGACAGCAGTTCACCGACCGACACACTGAGCAGAAATCGCGGCTCCAGGGCCAGTTCGTCGAGAACCCCGCCCGCGGCGGCATGTGCGGCGAGATGCAGCCGGGTGTACTCGTCGACGTCGCCGCGCCGATGCATCGTCGAGCCTCTCGGCGGTACGAGCGCCCGGCAGATCCGGTCGTGCGCCTTCCGGGTCAGTTCGGCGAGGTCGTGCATCAGCTCCGCGATGCGCGGCTCATCGGTCCGGGCCGGGAGATCACCCGCACAGAACTGGCGGAAGCTCTGATGACGCAGGCCGTACAGGTGGGGGTCGCCGCCCGGGCGGGTCAGCAGGAACGGGCGCAGAATCCCGCGCAGCCGCGTCCGCACGACGGCCGTCGGCAGGCCCGCCCATTCGGCGATGCGCTGCCCTGACTGCGGTTCGCGGGCCGCGGCGAGCGTTGCCAGCAGCGGCAGGCCTGTCTCGGCCCACTCGGCGGGGGCGGCGGCGCGCCAGCGATCGATGTTGTTGGTGTAATAGGCGGCCAGACCGACCGGGAGGTTCGTGACATCGGTAGCCGGCCGTCCGTCGCGTATCTGGTCCAGCACCATGACCGCATAGATCCAGACTCCGGCCGCCGCCTCCGACAGCCGTGCACAGAACGCCTCAGGAGTCATGTGTGCGCCCTCGACGGCGGACGCGATCTGCCGGTCGCGAGCGGTGATGTGCTGGAGGTACTTCTCCAGGTCTCCACGGTTGAGCTCGTTCTCCACCTCGATCCGCTCGGTCCGGCCGACCTGGACCGGCAACGCCAGACCCGGGCGGGTCGTGGCTATCACCGCGCATCCGGGCGGCAGCTGCAACGGCAGCCCCAGTGGCATCTCGCCCCCGGCGGCCGGCGGGGCCTCGTCGAGCCCGTCGACCAGCAGCACCACCGGCTGGCCGGGTTCGCTGCGGTCCCGTCGCGCGGCGGCATCACACATTCGCTGGTACAGCCACAGCGTCGTGTCGTGATCGGCCGGTAGCACCCCGCCCGGTGCGGCATCTTCGAGCTGCCATCGGGCGATGAGCTGCGCGGCCAGATTGACGCGCGCCGCGGCCGGCGACGCACCGCCCGGGAGCCGGGTGGCATGAGTGGGCCAGAACCTGGTGAAGGCCAGGTACGTGGCCAGGGCGGACTTCCCCATGCCGGCTTCGGCCTCTACGAACAGGTAGCCGCCGGCGCGCTGCCGAACGCAGCCGGCGACGAACGCATCGATCCGGTCGAGCAGCCAGTCCCGCCCTCGGAACAACCCCAGAAGGTCGTCCGGATCGTCCGGATCGATCAGACCGACGTCGGACGGGAGGAGACCCATCGGTATCACGGCATCGCGCAGCGACGCGTAGGGACCGATGAAGTACTGGTGGATCATCGTGCCGTAGTTGACGCCGACGGCCTGGCCACCCGGCGCTTCCACATGATCGACCCGCTGACGGTGCTCCCCGCCGCCGGTCACCGATCGCGCTCCTGCCGCATTTCGCCGTAGTTGACCCCCGCGGCCTGGCCACCGGGGGCCGAGACCTCGCCGATCTGGATCGACGCCGCCGAACCATCGTCGGCGGCGGCGGCGCGACGCTCCGCAACCGCACGAGATCCGACCCAGGCGGCCTCCACCGCCACGGCCACCGCGAACATCGCGCCGATCGGCCACCTCCAGCCGTCGGCAAACGCGTTGCCGAGCAGGCCGGCGGCCGCTCCGAGCACCACCGACACCCCGGCCGGCAGTCCATGGCGCCACAAACGCGTCACAGCGCACCCCCAGCGCGATGGCCCCGCATCCGACATTCACATCACATCACGTTCGGACAACGCCGGGCACCTCCGATCATCGGAGTCGCCGCTCCCCCGCCCCGACCGTCCGGCGTGAAGCGCTAGGGTGGTGTATGTCGATGCTCGAAACCCTGGGCGTCCTCGCGCACCGCGGTGGCCTGATCGCGCGGCACCCCGAGCTGACCGTCGGCGTGGTCGCCGCGTACGCCCGCCCGACCGGCCTGGAGCTCGAGCTCCTCGCCCGCCGCCCGCCGGACCCGCGCGGCGCCGAGCAGCGCCAGGCCGACATCCGGGCCGGGCGCACCGGTCCCCCGCCGGCCGAGCGCCGCCTGCTGCCGCCCTTCGACGAGGGCCTCGACCTGCGCGCCGGCTGGCTCGACGACACCGGGCGCGCGCACTGGGAGTTCGGCTCGCTCGAGTCGAGCGGCGACTACGCCGGGTTCCGCCTGCGCACCCGGCTGCTGTTTCCGCTGCGGTACCCGCACGTGTCCGTCGCCCTCGCGTGGCCGGAGATCGGCTTCCCGGAGACCGTCGTGGACCTCGCGCTCCCGGACCGCGCGACGGTCGAGCGCGGCACCGTGTCCATCTGGGACGCCCCGCATCACGCCTCGGACCCGCCCGCGGGCCTGCGGCACCGCGACGCGCACGAGATCCTCGACGAGCCGCACATCGAGACGGGCCGGATCGTGGCCGCGCCCCGGGTCCTGCACCGCGACCGCGGCGCCGCCGTGGTCCTGACCCGCGTGACCGCCGTCGGGGAGCTGCTGTCCCTGGAGGTCGTGAGCGTGGCAACCCGGGCCGTGCCGAGCGAGTGGGGCGCGTCGATCGCGGTGCTGCACGGCCGGGAGGCGATCGGGCTCGGCCCGAACGCGGCCTCCGCGGCGGGCGGCGCCCAGGCCTTCCGGTCGACGGCCGGGTTCACCGTGCGCAGACCGGACGACGACGTCCTCGGCCTGCTCGTCTCCTGGCCGGCGGCGGGCCTGCCGGAGGCGCTCGCGACGGTCCCGCTCAGCCGCCCGGGTCCGTGATCCGGGCCCAGCAGGTGGACGAACGGCGCCGGACCGGACGCGCTGGGCCGAGCGCGGGAGCGTCCGGGGGTTAGCATGCGGCCGTGACGATTGACGCGGCGATCGCCGAGCCGGACCTCGACGAACCGCCGCGGGCCGCGGCGGGGTCGTCACCCGACCGCCGGGTGCTGGCGGCGCTGCTCGCCGTCTGTGCCGTGCCGATGGTGATCTCGGCCCTGGTGCACCGGTACACCCGGATCCCCGACGGCGACGAGCCGCACTACCTGGTGATCAACGAGTCGCTCAAGCGGTACGGGTCGATCCACGTCAAGCGGGTCTACGACAACTGGGAGTTCAAGGCGTTCCACCCCGGGCCGCTCGACGCGCACCTGGCGGCGGCGCCGCACGGGACGCTGCCCTGGCACGGGATCGGCGGGCCGCTGCTGTGGCACGTGCCGTACCTGCTCGGCGGCCGCCTCGGCGTGCTGCTGTTCATGGTCGCGGTGTCGCTGCTGACCGTCGCGAACGCGTTCTGGCTCGTGCGCGGGCTCGGCCTCGAGCGGCGGTACGCCTTCGTCACCGGCCTCGGCATCGGCCTCGGCTCGACCGCGCTGACCTACTCCGCGAAGGCGTTCGTCGAACCGCTCGCGGCGCTGGCCGTGCTCTACGGCTTCCGGGTGCTCACCAAGCCGGCGCTGCGCATGCATGACCTCGTGCTCGTCTCGGCCGCGCTCGGCACGCTGCCGTGGGTGCACAGCCGGTTCCTGCCGCTGGAGGTGCCGCTGGTACTCCTGCTGGCGTGGCGGCTGTACCGGGAGCGCGCCGGGCGGTGGCGCTGGGCGGCGCTGCTCGGGCCCCTGGCCGTGATCACCGCGGGGCTGTTCACCTACCTGTGGACCGTGTGGCACAGCCTCAACCCGTCGATCAACCAGGCCGGCGACACGTCGCTGCTCTTCGGGGCCGACCCGGCCACGAACCTCGTCGGCGTGCTGCTGGACCAGGAGCACGGCGTGCTGTTCTCGTACCCGATCTTCCTGTTCGTGCTGCCGGGCCTGGTCCTGGCCGTCGCCGGTGAGCACCGCCGGCTGCACCTGCAGCTGCTCGCGGTCGTCGGGCCGTACTGCCTCATCCTGCTGACCTCGCCGGGCTGGTGGGGCGGCTGGGCCCCGCCGGCGCGGCTCTGGGCCGCGGTGCTGCCCGTGTTCGCCTTCCCGATCGGCTACGCCCTGCAGCGCGCGCACCACTGGACGCTCACGGCCTGGGCGGTGGCGTGCGTGGGCGTCAGCGTGGGCCTGGACACGCTGTGCCGCTTCAGCCCGAGCAACGGCTTCTCCGCCGACTTCGGGTACCTCGTGCCGCTGCGCGTGCTGGAGGAGTACACCGCCTGGCACTTCACCGGTTATCTGCCGGCCTGGCAGACCCGCGCCGCCGCGCCCTGGCCGTTCCTGTGGTGGGGCCTGGCCGTCGCCGTCTTCGCCGTGCTCGTGCTGCTCGCGGCCCGCCGCGCCGGCCGCCCGCCGTCGGGCCCCGGGCGCGACGGCGGGCGGGAATCTGCTCAGGCGGCGGTCGGGGCGAGGTAGGTCACGGGCTTGCCGCAGTAGCTGGGCGGCAGGGTGACGACGGGGTTGCGGCAGACCTGCACGACGACGCGGTCGATGCCCTTCTCGGCGGCGGCGCCGCCCAGGACGAACGAGAACGTCAGCGTGCCGTTGTCGGCGGTGCGGCTCTGCCGGGCCACCTCGGTGGTGCCGAGGTAGGCGACGAAGGAGACGGTGCTGGCGTAGCCGTCGTCGCGGCAGATCGGGCCCGGGTCGATCGGCAGCGGCCGGTCCGCCACCTTTCCGGAGACCCCGACGCCGGGCGTCGGGAACGGGGACACGGGACCCTGCGGCCAGCTCAGGGTGCCGCTGCTGGAGCCGTACCGGCAGCTGTCGCCGGAGTCGGCGGCGAACGCCTGGCTGATCACGGCGGCGTGCGCGGCGCTCGGGAAGACGAGTGCCGCGCCGGTGGTGGCGGCGGCCAGGGCCACCGCTCTTAACATCAGCTTGGACATAGCCGGAAGTCTATATCCGTTGCCGCGGCGGCACTGCCCCGTTTACCGTCCCGTCGTGTCGACGACGTTGTGGGAGTTCCGGCAGCTGTACTTCACGGTGCGCGACGACGCCCCGATCGAATGGGGCGGCGAGGTGCTGCGACCGTGGCTCGAGGCGCGCCCGCACGTGCTCGCGGAGCTGCGCGAGCTGGGCCGGCCCGACAGCCGGCGGGCCCGGTTCACGTCCGGCGGGCGGGAGTACACGCCGCTGGAGGGCCTGTACCCGCTGGGCCGGGTCGTCGACCTGCTCATCGCCCCGCACCAGCCGGTCGACTTCGCGGCCGGGGCGCCGCGGTGGGTGGACCCGCTGCCGTCCGCGGCGGCCTGGGCGGAGTTCCGCGCCGCGATCGGCGCGGTCACCGTCGACGAGCGGGCGTTCCACCCGTTCTTCCACGAGATCGTCGAGGTCGTCCCGGCCGAGGACCCCGCGGAGCCGCCGAGCCTCGTGCGGGAGTTCTGGCCGGGCGCGCTCGTCGGCGGGATGCTGCTGGCCCGGGCGGGCGTGGCCGTGCGCGCGGGCGCCCGGCACCTCGATCCCGAGGTCGCCGCCCGGTCCTGCCTGTACTGGGCCTGGTGGCGCCGCAACCGCCCGAGCGCCGACCTGTCCCACGGCTGGGGGCACAACTCCCAGTGGGGCACGGACTTCCGCCGCGACTACGTGGCCGACGGCGCCCTGCACTACAACGTCGACGTGGTCAAGCCGTACCGGCCCGTCGGCGCGGACCTGGTGCGGTACCGCTGCAGCACTTTGACCGATCTGGGCGACCAGGAGTGGCCGTACCACACCGGCCTGACCGAGCCGGCGCCGTGAACCGTCAGGCGATCGCGGCCTTGGCCGCGAAGTAGCCGTCCGAGCCGGACTGGTAGGCCCACACGTGCAGGCCCGGGACCGCCAGGCCGCCGTTCGTGCCGAACTTGATGTGCCGGCCCAGGCCGTCGTGGTCCCAGGCGTCGACGAAGCGCAGCATCGCCGGGCGGGTCGTCTGCCCCGCGCGCACGCCCGCCAGCGCGATCTGGGCCGCGTCGTACGCCTCCGGCGCGTAGTACTCGGGCGTCTCGCCGAAGCGGGCCTTGAACTGGGAGCGGAACGCGTCCAGGCCCTGGGTGACCGGAACGCACGGGCAGGTGGCGTACGTCCCGTGGCCCGCGTCGCCGGCGGTCGTGCGGAAGGTCTCGGTGATGACCTTGTCCCCGGTCACCAGCGGGATCTGGGGCAGCACCGCGCGCAGGCGCTGCACGAACGGCGCCGTGTCGTCGGCCCAGCCGCCGAAGTACACCGCGTCGGCGCCGCTGCGGCGGACCTGGTCCACGACCGGGGACCAGTCGGCGGCGTCCTCGGTGACGGCGGCCTTCCCGGCCACGGCCCCGCCCAGCGACGTGGCCACGCGGGCCGACACGTCCGTGCCGAAGTGGGTGTCGTCGCCGATCACGAAGACGCGCCGGGCCTTCAGGGTGCCGGTGAGGTACCGCGCCGCCGCGTCGGCCTGGTCGTCGTCGCTCGGCAGGGTGCGGTGGAACACCGTCCAGCCCTTCGCCGTCAGGTCCGAGTCGCTCGCGGACGGGCTGATGACGGCGAGCCCGGCCGGTTCGAAGACCGGCACCGCGGACTCCGCCTCGTGCCCGTAGGTGGGCCCGACGACGGCCACGACGGACGGGTCCTCGACGATGAGCTTCGCCGACTCCACCACCTCGCCGGTGATCGCGGTGTCGTACTGCTGCACCCGCACCTGGCACTCGTGCGGGTGCGCGGCGTTGTCCTGCGCCGCCGCCAGCACGACGGCGTCGAACTCCCCGGGCCCGTCCCCGGCGGCGTCGCCGGTCAGCTCGCCCATGAACGCGAGCGTCTGTGCGCACTCGTCCGGCCCCCGAGTGCCGGAGGCCGCGGGGCTGCCGCCGCGCGGGATGAAGTCGGCGGCCAGACAGGTGCCGAGCACGACGACCACGGCGACGGCGACGAGGTCCCACCGGGCGCGGCCGGGCCGGGTCACCACGACCGCGGGGCGCTCCGGCTCCGCGGGCTTCGGCGGGGGCCGGTGCGGTACCGCCGCGGCTTTTCCGGGGGCGGCCGGGTCGAGGACGGCGTCGGACAGGCCGCGCGCCTCGGCCACGCCGGACCGCAGGCCCTCCAGGTCGCCGGTGAGCTCGGAGAGGCGCGCCTCGGTGTCGCCCGCCCCGGCCGTGTCGTGCATGACGATCAGCTCGGCGACGCGAACGCCGAGGCCCTCGAGGTCGAACACCGCCGCCTCGATGCGGGCCAGCAGGGTGCGCCGGGTGGTGTCGAGCCGGTCGGCCACCGCCAGCTGCTCCTCGAGCGCGTGCACCGACCGGTCGAGCTCGGCCTGCAGCGCCGCGTCGGCGGCCTCGGCGCGCCGCCGCCGGCTCGCGTCCAGGTCGCGCCGCAGCCGCTCGACCGCGATGTCGCGCTGGGAGCGCTCGACCGCCCGGGCCTGGTCGGCGAAGCGGCGCAGGTCGGCGAGGATCTCGGCGGCGTGGTCGTCGACGTCGCCGATCTGCTCGCGCAGCACCGGGTCGCGCGGCGCGGCGGTCTGCTCGCGCAGCCGCCCGACGGCGGCCTCGGCCCGCTTCACGAGCCGGTCCGCGGTGACGGCCTCGGTTTCGGGCGCCGCGGGCCGCGCCGTCGCGCGGCGGAAGCGGGCCGTGGCGACGAGGCGCCACAGCGCGTACCCACCGGCGATGACCAGGGCCAGGGCCAGGCCGATCCACCACGGACCGATCATGATCGCTCCAGAGACGTCTGTAGTGAAGGATGACGGTACCGCCACCGCGCCACTACCCGCCGGCGACCGCGGCCTCCAGGTCGCGGCGGGTCAGTGCCGGGCGCAGCTGCAGGCCCTCGGCCGCGAGGTTGGCGCCACCGCCCTGCTCGCGGTCGATCGCGCACACCACCGCCACGATCTCGGCGCCCTCGGCGCGCAGGGCCCGGCACGACGCCAGCAACGCGCCCCCCGTGGTCACCACGTCCTCGACCACCACGAGGCGGCGGCCGGCGACCGCGGCCCCCTCGGCCGCCCGCTGCGTGCCGTACGCCTTGGCCTCCTTGCGCACGAAGACCGTCGGCAGGCCGGTGAGCTGCGACATCACGGTTGCGAGGGGGATGCCGCCGAGCTCCATCCCGGCCAGGGCGTCGCACTCGGGCAGCAGCCCGGTCATCGCCGCGGCGACCTCGCGCAGCAGGGCGGGCTCGGCCTCGAACCGGTACTTGTCGAAGTACTCGTCGCTCACCTGGCCCGAGCGGAGGCGGAAGGAGCCGGTCAGGTGGCAGGTCTCGTACACGCGGCGCGCGAGCGGGCTGGTCATGCCCGCCACCCTCTCATCCGGCGCGGCCGGTCCTCACCGGAATCGTCAGCACAGATTGAGCTCGCGGGCCCAGAGCTGGGCGGCGGTGCGCTGGGGCAGGCTCGACGGGGCCTCCGGGTGCACGAGGTGGTACTTGCGCCGGATCGAGCGCAGGTGCGTGTTCGCGGTGTCGATCGAGACGTACAGGCGCCGGGCCGCGGCCGCCGTCGACAGGTGCTCGCAGCCGATCAGGCGCACCACCTCCAGCTCGCGCGGGGTCAGCCGGTGCTGGCGGCGCCGGGCCACGGCCGCGGCGAAGACGCGCGCCACGGCGGCCCGGGCCTGCTCGGCGGTCAGTCCGCAGCCACGCGCCGCGCGCTCCAGCGGTTCGCCCTGCCCGAGCGCGCGCAGCACCCGCTGGTCGGCCGCGGACAGCTCGGCCCCCGGCGGCAGCGGCCGGCGGCGGACGTCGGCGTGCAGCAGCGCGGCGAGCGCGGCCGACAGGTGCCGCCCGTCGGCGTCGACGACGCGGATCGCGGCGACGAGGCCGGCCGGGTCCTCGGACTTCTCGACGTACCCGCAGGCCCCGGCGGCGATCGCGGCCAGGGCCTGCTCCACGGGCGCGTACCCGGAGATGAGCAGCACCCGCCAGCCGTGCGCGACAAGCGCCGCGACCGCCCCGGCCCCCGACGGGCCCACCCCCGGCATCACGTCGCAGACGGCGATGCCGGGCGGCCCGGACTCCACGGCGGCCGCGACGCTCGCGGCCAGCGGCCGCACGGTGAAGCCGTGCTCGGCCAGCAGCGGCGTGAGCACGGTGACGAGCGGGCCGGCGAGCAGGCGGTGGTCGTCGACGACGACTACGGCCCCGGCCACCGCGGCACCACCCCGGTCCCCCGCCCCGGCGCCGCGCGCGCCCGCCGTGTCCACCCCATCGACGCCTATCGTCCCGCGCCGGGCCGCGGCCGGGCATCGGTGCGTCGGCGGATGCCATTCCGCCTCCGCGTCCGGCCGTGCCTCTCCGGAGCTGCCCGGGGCCGGTCCCGGAGTGGCACGGCCGGCGCGCCCCCGCCCCCTCGGCGTGCCCCCGGTGATGGCACAGGCGGAGATAGGTGCAACGTCGTTATCGCGGCAACTCGTACACCTCGGTCGCCGGATGGCCCGCCCGCTCGTGCACGCGCAGGATCGTCTCCCGGTCCGGCCCGTGGGCCAGGCGGAACATCAGGCCGGAGACGGGGTCGAGCCAGCCGCGGTCGAACCGAACCCCCTCGGCGGCCGCGTGCTCACGATCGGCGGCGAGCGCGGCGGCCAGCTCCTGCGGGGTGACGTCCGCGTAGCCGGCGTGCACGTCCATGAACGTCGCCATCCGACTCAGGAGCCTTCCTGCACCTGGTAGATCTCGTCGGCGACGAGGCCGTGGGCCTCGCGGTGGACGGCCTCGGCGGCCTCGGCCGACGGCGCCTCGGCGAGACAGAAGATCTTCCCGCGCGCCTCGTCGACCCAGTACCGCAGGTAGCTCACGTCGTACTTGGCCTGCGTCTGCAGGTCGGCCATGTGCGCCTTGACGACGTCGTCGACGGCGACGCCGCCGTCGATGCTGTGAATGTCCATGTAGAGCGGCATGTGCCAGCGCCTCCTCGATCCGATGCGGTGTCATGACCGTATGGAATCCGGGGGTACCGGCGGATCGGGAACGACTCCCCAGGTTTGCGCCGCGACTACCCGGTTTGTCACGGGGCACACGGCGGATGGGGAATCGGCTATACGTGATGCGTGACCGAGATGCCCCCGATCGCCGACGTCCCCGCCGAACCGATCGCCGTCGTTGCCCCGGACCCGCCGCGGCGGCGCCGGCCGCTGCTCGTCGCGGCCGCGGCGCTCGTCCTGCTGCTCGTCGCCGGCGCCGGGTTCGCCGGCGGGTTCCTCGCCGGCCGCCCGCCCGCGGAGCGCTACCTGGTCACGGTCTACATGAAGACCGACGCCGGCGACGCCGACAAGGCCGGCGTCCGCAAGGCGCTCGAGGGGCTGCACCCGGACGGCGCCGTCCGGTACGTCACCAAGGAACAGGCGGCCGCCAAGGCGCAGGAGACGTTCAAGGACAACGCCGAGGTCCTCAAGTACATGACCGCGGACAACCTGCCCGAGTCCTTCGAGGCGGACGTGGTGACCCGGACGATCACCTGCGCCGGGATCGCCCCGATCTGGAAGCTGACGGGCGTGGACAAGGTGACCGTCCTGCGCAAGTACCACGGCAAGGTTCCCGGCGCGCAGATCGGCTGCTGACGGGCGTCACCCCGCCTTGCGGGCGGCCTCGGCGCGGGTGGCCACGCCGAGCTTGCCCAGCACCGCCGACACGTGGTGGTCGACGGTCTTCACCGACAGCACCAGCCGCCCGGCGATCTCGGCGTTGGTCAGGCCCTCGGCGACGAGGTCGAGCACCTGCTGCTCGCGGCGGGTCAGCCCGTGCTGGTTCGCGCGGGTCGCGGTGCGCGGGCCGGCCGGGATCGAGCGGGCGCCCGCGTCGCGCAGGCGCTGCCGGGCCACCCGCACCGCCGCGGCCGCGCCGAGGTCGCCGAAGACGGCCAGGGCGTGGCGCAGGCTGTCCTCGTCGCCGGCGCCGAGGCGGGCCAGGGCGGCGTCGTACGGGCAGCCGAGCGCCTCCCAGGCCCGGGCCGCGCCCGCGAAGTCGCCGGCCACCTCCAGCGCGAACGGCTCGGCGAGCACCCCGCGCGCCGGGCGGTCCGAGCCGGTGCGGCCCAGCCAGGTCGCGACCCAGCCGCGCAGCCAGCCGTCGGCCCGCGCACAGGCGTCGTCGGCGAGCTCCGCCTCGGCCCGGGCGTCGGAGACCTTGCCCGCGAGCCAGAACGCCTCGGCCCGGCCCAGCCGCGCCTTGACGATCCACTGGGGCTCGCCGCAGCCGTCGGCCGACGCGGCGGCCTCGTCGAGGGCCTCCCACACGCCGTTCTCGTCGCGCCGGGCGCGGATCGTGGCGTTGACGTACAAGGGATAGATCCGGTTGATCGGGGACGCCTCCTCGACCCGGGTCAGCACCTGCCGGCACAGCACCAGGGCCTCGTCCCACCGGCCCATGCGGGCCAGCGACGCCGCCCGCTCGCCGCGCAGGCAGGTGCCGTAGGTGTCGACGTCGTGCTCGTCGCAGTACGCGATCGCCTCGTGGTAGACGGGCTCGGCCTCGCCGAAGCGGCGCGCCCGGCAGAGCAGGCCGTAGAGGTTGGTGTACGCCCGGCCGGCCTTCTCGTCGTGGCCGTGCGCGATCGCCACGTCCAGCGCCCGGCGCATGAGCGGCAGCCACTCCTCGCCCTGCATGAGCCGGGCCACCGACTCGGTGTTGAGGGTGTCGCTGAGCAGGTCGTGGCGGCCGAGCGGGGCGGCGATCGCCTGCGCGCGGCGGGCCAGGTCGGCCGCCTCGGCGTGGCGGTCGGCGAGCATGCGCTGCTTGGCCAGGTGGGCGTAGGCGCGCGCGAGCTCCTGGCCCGGGCCCAGCGGCTCCAGCACCGCGATGGCCGCCTCCGCGTCGGCCAGCGCCTCCTCGCCGCGGCACAGGCTGACCCACGCCGCCGAGCGCATCCGCAGCGCGTTGCCCTCGCGCCGGCCGTCGCCCGCCGCGTGCCACAGCACCCGGGCCCGCTCGGCCGCCTCCGCCACGCCCGTCCAGGCGTCGATCATCGACAGCTCGAAGGCGAGCGCGTCCAGCAGCCGCGGATCGTTGCCGTCGGCCCGGACCGCGCGGTGGTACTGCGCCGCCGCCTCCCGGTGCGAGCGGAGCCCGGCCGCGGCCTTCGCCGCGCGCACCGCGTGGTGCAGGGCGGCGGCGGTGTCCCCGGCGGCCTCGGCGTGGTGGGCCATGCCCGCGTCGTCGCCGGACCCGAGCCGCTGCAGGGCGGCGAGCACGGCGGCGTGCGCGGCCGCGACACGATGCGGTGGCAGCGCCTGCTCCACCGCCAGCCGCGCCAGCTCGTGGCGGAACCGCAGCCCGGTGGCATCCCCGGTCAGCAGCCCCGACGCTACGAGGGCGTCGAGGGCCTCGGGCGGGGCGCCGGTCGCCGCGGCCAGCAGCCGCGGGTCGACGCGGAGGCCGATCAGGGCGGCGGTGTCGAGCACGGCCCGCGACCGCGGCTCCAGGCGGGCGGCCCGGGCGAGCACGGCGTCGGCGGCGGAGGCGGGGATGCCGGCGGTACCGTCGCGGACGAGCTCCGTCACGAAGTACGGGTTGCCGCCGGTGAGCCGGTACAGCTCGGCCGGGTCGACGCCGCGCTCCTCGGCCAGGGTCCGCACGGCCGGCTCCGACAGCGGGGCGAGGCCGATGCGGCGGGTGCCGCGCTCCGTGCCGAGGTCGCCCAGCGCGACGCGGAGCGGGTCACCCGGGGCCAGGCCGTCGTCGCGGTACGTGAGCACGGCGACGGTCCCGCGCAGCCGCCGGCCCAGGTACCGCACGAGGTCGATCGTCGCCTCGTCGGCCCAGTGCAGGTCCTCGATGACGAGCACGTCGACGTCCTTGAGCGCGCGCAGGGTCGCGGCGAAGAGGTGGTCGCGGCCGACGGTGACGTCGAGGCCGATCTCGTCGGCGATGTCGAACAGCGGGCCGAGCGGGCGCGGCGTGAACAGGCCGTCGCACATGGCCCAGACGACCCGATCCTTCTCCCGGCCCCGGGTGAAGGACTCGACCAGCGCCGTCTTGCCGACGCCGGCCTCGCCGCCGACGAGCACGACGCGGCCCTCGCCGGCGCGCGCCTCGCGGGCGTACTCGGCGAGGGACGCCAGCGCGGAGTCCCGCTCCAGCAGTGTCATGGCGGCTACCGGTCGCGCGGGCCGTACCGCTGCTCGGCGCGCGCCCGGGCCCGGGCCGCCTCGACCTCGCGGTCGCGCGGCGGCGTGCGGGTCACCAGGCCGTCCAGCAGGGTCCGGGTGGCCTCGGTGACGGCCCGCACGGCGGCGTCGAACGCCTCCTGGTTGACCGCGGCGGGGTGGGTCATACCGGCGACCTTCCGCACGTACTGCAGCGCGGCGGCCTCGATCTCGTCCTCGGTCGCGGGTGGCTCGAAGTTGTTCAGCACGCGGATGTTCCTGCACATGACCCCTACGATGCCAGGCTCGCGAAAAAATGTCGCACCCTCTCGCTAGTGTGCCGGTCATCCGATAGACGAGGGAATGGAGCAACCCGCATGGCGTGGCTGGCGGCCGGCGGCGGCTATGAGGTGACCCTGGATGCAGGGCGCATAGCGTGCCGTAACCAGAAGGGCAAGGTGCTCAGGTCGATGCCCTCGTCGCTGCGCGACGACCCGGCGGTCGCCGGGCTGCGGCAGCTCTCGGAGTGGCTCGCCCGGCACGAGGCGGAGGTGCGCGAACAGGTCGACCTGTGGATGATCCGGTCCCTGCCCGTCCCGGCCGGGCTCCTCGCGCGGGTCTGGCCCGACGAGACGTGGCGGGCGGCGCTGACCGACCTCGTGGTCGCGGTCCTCGACGACGACGGCGCCTTCGACCCCGACGAGGCCGGGTTCCTCCGCGACGCCACCGCCGACGGGATCGGCATCGTGAACCTCGACGGCGAGACGGTGCGGCTGCCGGCGCAGCGGATCGCGGTGCCGCACCCGACGCGCCTGCCCGACCTGGAGGACCTGCGCGAGTTCGCCGCCGACCTCGGCGTCGAGCAGTCCGTCGACCAGCTCTTCCGCCAGACCTGGGCCCGCCCCGGCGAGCTGGAGCCGGGCGCGGTGAGCGTGCGCGACTACGCCGGCGGCCGCTTCGCCGAGCTGCGCCACCTGCTCGCGCGGGCCGGCTCGCTGGGCTACCCGGTCCGCGGCGGCTACGCGGTCTGCCGCGTGTTCGAGGACGGCCGCGGCCTGGAGGCCCGCAGCTGGGTCGGGGCCGACGACCCCTACTCGGAGGCGGAGACCGGCGACCTGGTGTTCGTCCACCCCGACGGCAAGTCGATCCCCCTCGCCGAGGTGGGGCCGGTCGCCTGGTCGGAAGGCATGCGCATGGCCGCGGCACTCTACGCGGGCCGGGTCGTCGAGGAGAGCAAGGAGGAGGACGCATGAGCGAGGCCCTGCTGGACGCGGGGGCGGTGCTGCCGCTCGGGTCCGACGTCGAGAAGGACACCATCGACACGCTCACGACCCGGGCCTATGTGCATCCGGTGCTCGGCGACCGCCGGGTCGTCCGGCTCGTGCCGGGCGCGCTCGGCCCGGCCGAGGACCTCACGATGGAGTTCCTGGGCTTCGCCGCGCCGGAGACCGTCGCCGAGGTCGGCGTGGTCCGGCAGCAGGCGCTGGGCTTCCCGGCCTGGGCGCTCGTGCACGACCCCGCCAACGGCCACCACGCGCTGGCCCTGGTCAAGGACATCGAGCGGCTCGTGCGGGTCGCGAAGTCCCGCATCGGCCCCGCCCGCGACGGCTTCAACGAGCTCGGCGAGCGCCTGGCCCGCTCGGTGCCGCACTTCCTGCCGACGTTCTACGAGGAGGCGGCCCGCGCGTTCCTGGCCGCCGACAGCCAGACCTACGCGGCGAGCATGTTCGGCAAGGCCCGCGAGGCCGAGCGCACCTACGCGCTGGCGATCGACGAGGAGCGGCAGCACACCGTCTTCCTCGAGTTCGCCCTGGCCGGCGCGCTGACCGCCAAGGCCCTCGCCCAGCACGCCCGCGACCTGGCCGGGCGGTGCCCGCCCGCGGTCGCCTACGAGCGGTTCCGCCGGCTGTGCCTGGAGCGGACGCTGGGCGGAATGCCGCCCTACGCCCAGATGCACGTCGACCTCGGGCGCCTGGCCAAGGCCGCGAAGCTCGGCCCGGAGGAGGACGAGGCGGTGCTGAGCGAGCTGCTCGCGGCGCCGTCGCTGCTGCGGGCGCCCGGCGGGTTCTGGAAGGCCTACCGGCCGGCCCTGCTGCGCATCGCCCGGCGCGACCCGAAGGTCCGCGGCCAGGTGCTGGGCATGTTCCCGCAGGACTGCCCGTTCGACGTGTGGCTGGAGATCCTGGAGGAGAGCGGGGCCACGGAGGCGCTCACCGGCGCCGCCGACCCGGTCGCCGCGGCGCCGGACGGGCCCGCGGGCTGGCTCGCCCGCGCCGACCGCAGCCGGGGCTGGCGCAAGGAGCGCAGCGCCCGGTTCCTGGCGCTGGCCGAGCGGATGGCGCCGCGGCTCATCGCCGACGGCACGCCGGTCGAGCTGGCGCCCGCGCACGGCCGCGTCGACCTCGACCTCGCCGACCTGATGCTCGGCCTGGGCGTGCCGATGGCCGAGGTCGACGAGCACGCCCGGTGCGACGTCGGCGTCTGGCTCGGCGACGAACGCGAGGGCCGCCGCGACCTGAGCGTCGCGGTCGCCCACGAGCACCTCCGGCCGCTGCTGGCCCAGAGCATCGAGGGTTTCCTCCATACGTGGTACCGGGCGGAGGACGCCAAGGTCGACGCGTCCAAGGTCGCCCAGGTGGTCGCGGTGCCCGGCCTGCGCACCGCGCTGCACTGGTGGCTCGACCGGCTCGCCGGCCGGGTCGAGGCGCAGGGCCTCACCACGGTCGGGGCCGAGCTGGACCGGCTCACCCTCGTCGCCTGCCCCGACGGGATCGCGGTCAACCCGGCCGCGATCGCCCGGATCACCGCGTTCGACCTCGGCCCGGTGCTCGGCCGGACGCTGCGGGCCGGGGTCGTCGACGAGCTCGGCTGGCCCGCGCTGGAGGCCGCGGCCGAGACGCTCGGGGCGCTGGACCGCAGCCGGCTGACCGACAACCTGGTCGTCACCACGCAGTGGCCGGCGCTGGTGCTGCGGCGCAACGACCGGGTGCTGGTCGTCGGCGACGAGGGCGTGGAGCTCGACCACACGCTGCGGGTCCCGGCCGAGGAGCTGCGCTACTCGTGGAACTTCGCGGTCCGCTACGTCGACGGGCAGCTGCTGGTGAGCTGGCACCGCGACGGGGAGCGGGCCGGCTACTGGAGCGGCGCCCCCGACGACGTGTTCACCGCCGCCGACGACGGGCTCACCGGGCACGGCGAGAACTCGCTGGCCCTGGAGGGCGGCGGGCGCACCGCGGGCGGGCGGCCGCTGCGCGCCGGGGACCGCCGGGCCCAGGAGCGCGGCTCGGTCGTCAGCGACGGGCGGCACCACTGGGTGCTGCTGGAGGAGCCGGACGGCTCGATGCGGTGGTACGAGTACGACACCGCGACCGGCGAGCGGGGACGCGCCTCGATGCCGGCCTTCTTCGAGGACGGCGCCGCGGACGGCCAGCAGCTCGAGACCGCGCGCTGCCGCATCCGGCCGGCCTCGCCGCGCATGGCGGGGAGCCCGCTCGGCCACCGCGACGGGCTCGTCGGCTGGCGGGTGCGGCGCACCGACGGCGGCCAGGCCGGCGAGGGCGTCGACGGGCGGGCGTTCGCGATGGCCGACCCGCAGGCGACCCGCTCCGGCAACCCGGGGGTGCTCAGCGGCGCGATCCGCTTCCCCGGCTCCGACACGCTGCACGGCCTCTACGTCGAGCGCGCCTGGCGGGACAGCAGCGTCCGGCTGTACACCACCGAGGGTCTCTGCTTCGCCAAGGTCGGCACCACCGGCGACGCAGGGCCGTTCGCCGAGGCCACCGCGCTGGTGCCGCACGTGGCGTTCTGGCACCAGCTGCGCCCCCGCGACGAGGCCGGCTCGCACGCGCTGCGGGCGATCGGCGACGACGCGGCCGGACGGCTGATGCAGGCCGTGGCCGCGCTGGCCGGCCCCGACGCCGACCGGGCCGAGATCCCCGACGACGCCGTGCGGGAGGCGGTCCGGGCGGCGCTGCCGGAGCTGAGCCACCCGGCGCTGGTCGCCGGCGTCGGCGGGGTCGTGCGGCACGCGGCCCGCGCGGCGCTGCGCCTGGCCCGGCTGACCGGCGTCACCGCCGAGATCCTGGCCGGCGGGGCCGCCGCGGCCGCGTTCGACGACCCCGACGCCCACCTGGCCGGCGACGAGGTGCTCAACGACGCGCTGTCCGGCCTCATCCCGGGCTGCTACAACCACGGCCGGGAGTGGGTGAAGCACTTCACCGACGGCGGCGCCGCGCTCACCGGCGGCGAGCCGCGGGGCCCGCTCGACGCCTGGATCCGCGGCGGCGACCTCGACTGGTGGGACACGCTGGGGGTGCTGCCCTCGGTGCTGCTGCGGGCGGCGTCGCCGGCCACGAGCCCCGAGCACCGCGCCGCGCTGCTCGACGCGCTCGAGGTGCTCGCCGCCTCCGGCCTGCTCGACGGCGACGGCCGCACCCGCCGGCTCACGCTCGAGCCCGACAGCGGGCGCCCGGAGATGGCGCCCGGCGAGCCCTACGCGTCCGGCCCGGGCAGGGTCGTCCTGCCGTTCCAGGTCTCGGCCGAGGGCGGGGTCACCGGCATCGAGCACGCCGCCGACGGCCGGTTCGGGCCCGTGCCCGGCCACGCGATCCGCTTCGAGCGCGGGTTCGACCGCCGCGGCATCGGCCGCGACGCCGTCGCCCGGTTCGTCGCCGCCGCCCGGGAACACGGCGGCTGCACGCTGCTGCTGGCCCCGGGCACCGTCCGGGCGCTGTCGGCCGCGGCCGGGGTCAGCCTCGCCGAGGCGACGATGCTGCTCTCCGGGGCCGTCGACGACCGGCAGTGGTCGGCGAGCAAGGCGGCCGGCTGGGAGCCCGCCGACCCCACGGTCACCGACTACGCGATCGACACGGCGATCGAGCACGTGCGGCGGGACAAGTCGCTGACCCCGAAGGGCGGCGCGCACGCGGCGCTGCTGCCCGCCGACCCGGCACAGCTGTGGAGCACCGGGCCCGACCCGGCCCGGTTCGGCGCCTGGCGGGCCGAGGCGGTCGGCGCCCGCACCCCGGTGAGCGACGAGCTCATCACGGACTGCCGCCGGGCCGGGGTCCCGTCGGACGTGAGCGCCTCCGAGTTCCTGCACGGCGTGGCCAACCCGGGCACCTGCGCGTGGCTGCAGGCCCCGGACCGGGGCGTCGACGGCGACGACCTGCTCGTCACCGTCGCCCGCGGCCTGCCGTGGCTGGTGCGCCGGCTCCCGGCCGGCGACCCGATCCGGGCCGCCCTGCCCGGCGTGCTCGAGTCGGTGCGCCGGATCACCCGCGACCCCGCCTTCGAGCTGTTCGTCGCCGGCGGCGAGGAGGCCGCCGTGGAGAAGGCGCTCGCCCAGCTGGGCCTCGACGTCCAGCGCGGCGAGGAGGAGCTCGACGCCGGGCTGTTCGTGGTCTCCGCCAAGGGCTACTGGCGCCAGGTCCGGGTCCGCCCGGCCCGCATGGACGGCCCCGACGACCCGCGGGTCGACGCGCTCATCGCCGCGCTCAGCGGGGTCCGGACGCCGATCGTGGCCCTGCGCGCGGTCCTCGGCGACGAGATCACGCGCTGGCTCGACGCGCGGGACGTCGAGGCGCCGCACGACCCGTCGCGCTCGGCGCCGCAGCTCGTCGCGCAGGTCGCCGGGCGGCACGGGCTCGGCCCCGACGCCGCCGCGCTCTACCTGCAGCTGCTGGCCCTGCCCGACCCGACGGACCGCAACGTGGCCGCGTGGACCGGGTGGAAGCCGGCCCGGCTCAAGGCGGCCCGGGCCGAGCTGCTCGGCACCGACCTCGTCGTGGAGGCCAAGCGGCCGCGCGCGGGCCGGTCGCTGTTCCTGCCCGGCGGGTGGCTGGCGTGGAAGGCACCGGTGCTGCCGCTGGAGCGGTGGAAGCTGCCGCTGCTCATCGGCGCCGGCGAGGACGGCACGGCGCTGGGCGCGGTCGTCCCGGCCGCCCCCGCCCCCGAGCTGTTCGGCCGGGCCTGGGAACGGATCGTCGCCGGGGACACGCCCCGCTTCGAGGAACTGCAGACCCGAGGCCGAGCCTCGCAGGGAGGACGTCGATGACCGCCACCGTGACCGCACCCCGGCAGGTCGACCCGGCCGAGCACGCGCACGCCACCGAGCTCGCGTTCCTGGCCGCGTTCGACGGCGGGGCGCGCCCGCCCGGCTGGCGGCTCACCCCGCGGGCCGTCGTCACGTTCATCGTCGGCAGCGACGGGGAGCTCGCCCTGCCCAAGGGCAAGCGGCCCGAGGGGGTGCCGGCGAAGCTGGAGATCGCTCGGAAGTTCGTCGGCGACCGGGCCCTGGTCGAGCGGTGCGTCGTCACCCTCGCCGGCGAGCGCGGGCTGCTGCTCGTCGGCGAGCCCGGCACCGCCAAGTCGATGCTGTCCGAGCTGCTCGCGGCGGCCGTGTGCGGCACCAGCGAGCTGGTCGTGCAGGGCACCGCGGGCACGACCGAGGACCAGCTGCGGTACGGCTGGAACTACGCCCTTCTGCTCGCCCACGGCCCCAGCCCGGAGGCCCTCGTGCCCTCGCCGGTGCTGGCCGCGATGCGGGCCGGGCAGGTGGCGCGGATCGAGGAGATCACCCGGTGCCTGCCCGAGGTGCAGGACGCGATGGTGTCGATCCTGTCCGACCGGCGCATCGCGGTGCCGGAGCTGTCGGGCACCGACGGCGCCACGGTCCACGCCGCGCCGGGCTTCACGCTCATCGCCACCGCCAACCTGCGCGACCGCGGGGTGTCGGAGATGTCGGCCGCCCTCAAGCGCCGCTTCAACTTCGAGACTGTCGGCCCGATCCCCGACCTGGCCCAGGAGACGGCGCTGGTCGGCCGGCAGGCGCGCGCGGCGCTGGAGCGGGTGCAGACGCCGTTCGAGGTCGACGAGGCGGTCCTCGAGGCGCTCGTGACCGCGTTCCGCGACCTGCGGGCCGGGCGGTCGGTCGAGGGCTGGGAGGTCGAGCGGCCCTCGACGGTGATGAGCACGGCCGAGGCGGTCGCGGTGGCCGCGTCGCTGGGGCTGGCCGCCGCCTACTTCCCCGGCGACCGCGACGTCCTGTCCCTGCTCCCGGCCCACCTGCAGGGCGTGGTGTGCAAGGACGACCCGGCCGACGGCGCGAAGCTGCTGGGCTACTGGGACGGTGCGGTCCGCCGCCGCGCCGAGGAGGGCGCCCGCCTGTGGCGCCGGCTGTGGGAACTGCGCGATGTCCTCCAGCCCTGAGCCGGTCCGGGCCGGCACCGACCCCGACGCCGCGCTCGCGGCGCTGGCGGGGGCCACGGTGCCGTACCTCATCGGGGTGCGGCACCACTCCCCCGCGCTGTCCGTGGTCATCGGGGAGCTGCTCGACCGGTTCCGGCCCGAGGTGCTGCTGCTGGAGCTGCCGGCGGAGTTCGCGTCGTGGCTGCCGTGGCTGGCCGACCCGGGCACGCGGGCGCCGGTCGCGCTCGCGGGCGTGCAGGGGGCCGACGGCGGCCCCGCGTTCTACCCGTTCGCGGACTTCTCGCCGGAGCTGGTGGCCGTGCGGTGGGCCGCGAAGCACGGCGTGGAGGTCGTCCCGTGCGATCTGCCGCTCGCGTCGCGGGGCTGGGACGAGGCCCGCGCGCCCGGCGCCGCGACCGCGCACGGCTCGTCGTTCGGCGACGCGCTGCGCCAGGCGGCGAGCGGGCGGCCGGACGAGGACATGTGGGACCGCGTGGTCGAGGCCCGCGCGCCCGGATCCGACCCGGAGGCGGTGCGGCGTGCGGCGCTGCTCGTGGGCTGGGCGATGCGCACCGACGCCGCGACCGGCGGCGGGGTGCCCGAGCTGGACCGGCGGCGCGAGGCGTGGATGCGCCGGTGCCTGGCCGCGGCCGGGGACCGGCGGGTGGCGGCCGTCGTCGGGTCGTTCCACGCGGCCGCGCTGCTGGCCGGGGCGCCCGCGCCCGACCCGGGCCCCGGCGGCGACGGGGACGTGGTGACGTCGCTGGTGCCGTACAGCTTCGCGCTGCTGGATGCGCGGTCCGGGTACCCGGCGGGGATCCGGGATCCGCGGTGGCAGCAGGCGGTCGTCGACGCCGCGGGGCGGCCCGAGGGCGTGGAGGCCGCGGCGCTCGCCTCCGTGGTCGAGGTCTGCTCGCGGGTGCGGGCCGGCGGGCACCCGGCCGGGCCGGCCGAGGCGCGCGAGGTCGTGCGGCTCGCGTCCGACCTCGCCCGGCTGCGGGGGCTGCCGGCGCCCGGGCGGGGCGAGATCGTCGAGGCCCTGCAGAGCGTGCTCGCGCACGGGGAGGTGCTCGGGCGCGGCCGGGTCGTGGCGGCCGCGATGGAGGCCGTGCTCGTCGGCGACGAGCGCGGGGCGCTGGCGGCGGGGGCGCCGCGGTCCGGTCTGCGGCCGGCGGTACAAACCCTGCTCGAACACCTGCGGCTGCCCGGGCCCGGGGCGGCCGCGAAGGATCTGCGGCTCGACCCGCTGCGCTCCGACCTCGACCGGCGGCGGGACGTGGCGATGCGGCAGCTCGCTGCGTGCCGCATCCCCTACGCCGAGCTCGCCGGGGTCGAGGGGACCGGGGGCGTCGACGCGCTGTCGACGCGGTGGAACGCGCAGTGGACGCCCGGCACCGAGGCGATGCTCGACGTCGCCGGGGTGCGCGGGGTCACGCTCGCGCAGGCGGCCGAGGGGGCGCTGCGGGAGCGGCGGCGTCGCGAGGAGAGCGCCGAGGGCGCGACCGCGGCCCAGATCATCGGCGGGCTGGCCGCGGCGGCCGAGTGCGGGCTGCCGGGGCTGGCCGCCGAACGCCTCGCCGAGGTCGCCGAGCACATCCCGGCCAGCGCCACGCTCGAGGAGCTGATGGCGGCGCTGGGCCTGCTCGACCGGCTGCGCAACGGGCACGTTCCCGGTCTGCCCGCCGCGGTCGCCGCGGACCTGGCCGACCTCGGGGCGCTGGGGGATGCGCTGGAGGCGGCGGCGGTACGCCAGGTCGACGGCCTCGCCGGCTCCGACGACCTCGCCGACGTCCACGCGCTCGTCGCCCTGGGCCGGCGCGCCGACGCCGCCGGGGTGGGGCTGCGCCTCGCCGACGCCCTGCGCCGCCTGGCCGCGAACGGCACGCCGACGATGGCGGCCGCGGCCGGCGCGGTCGAGGTGCTGCTCGGCCTCGCGGCGCCGGACGGGCTCGGCTCGCGGGTCGCGTCCTGGGTCGACGCGGCGGTCGACGACGACGCGCGCCGGCGGCTGCTGGGCCACCTGCGGGGCCTCCTGGCCGCCGCGGAGCCGCTGCTGCAGTCCGGGCCCGACGCCCTCGACGGGCTGCTCGACCGGGTCGCGACGCTGCCCGACGACGCGTTCCTGGCCCGGCTGCCGGCGCTGCGGGGCGGCTTCCAGGCGGTGAGCCCGGCGGGGCGGGACCGGCTGCTGGCGGTGGTGCGCGACCGTCTCGGCGACACCGATCCCGGCTCCGGCTTCGGGGCGGACCCGGCCTCGCTGCTGCCGCGGCTGCTGGCGGACGGGGCCGGACGGGCGGCGGTGGAGTCGCTGGGCCTGATGCCCGCTCCGCCTGCTTCGTCGTCGCCTTCTGCTTCGCCGCCGTCGGTTTCGGCTCCGGCCGTACCCGCTCCGGGGAACCTCGCCGTGGTCGACCGGTGGCGTCTGCTGCTCGGGCGGCAGGAGCAGCGGATGGATGCGGGCGCCCGGCGGTATGCCACGGCGCTCGACGAGCTGTACGGGAAGGGGCGCGGCGAGGGCTCCGCCGCCGAGGCGGCCGGGCGGGCCGGGCGGGAGGCGCCGTTCCCCACCGTGCGGGAGTGGGCCGAGGAGCTGTCCGCGCTGTTCGGGCCGGGCGTCCGCGAGGAGGTGCTCGCCCGCGCGGCCGAGGGCGGGCGCCGCGACGCCGTCATGCTGCTCGAACCCGACGCCGTCAACCCGTCCGTCGAGCTGCTGCAGACCGTGCTGTCGCTCGCCGGCGGCCTGCCCGAGGCATCGCTGGTCCGGCTGCGGCCGCTCGTGGCCCGGATCGTCGAGGAGCTCACGCGGCGCCTCGCGACCCGGCTGCGCCCGGCGCTGGCCGGTATCAGCACGCCCCGGCCGACGTACCGGCCGGGCGGCCCGCTCGACCTGCCGCGCACGCTGCGGGCGAACCTGGCCACCACCCGCCGCGGCGAGGACGGGCGGGTGCAGATCATCCCGGAGCGGCCGGTGTTCCGGACCCGGGCGCGCCGCGGGGTCGACTGGCGGCTCGTGCTCGTCGTGGACGTGTCCGGCTCGATGGAGGCGTCGATCATCTGGTCGGCGCTGACGGGGGCGATCCTGGCCGGGGTACCGGCGCTGACGACGCACTTCGTGGCCTTCTCGACCGAGATCGTGGACCTGACCGACCGGGTCTCGGACCCGCTCGGCCTGCTGCTCGAGGTGCAGGTCGGCGGGGGCACGCACATCGCGAAGGGTCTGCGGCACGCGCGGAGCCTGGTGACGGTACCGTCGCGGACGCTCGTCGTCGTGGTCAGCGACTTCGAGGAGGGGTACCCGCTGGGCGGGCTGCTCGCCGAGACGCGGGCGCTCGTCGAGTCGGGCGTGACCCTCCTGGGGTGCGCGAGCCTCGACGACGCGGGCCGGGCGCGGTATTCGGTGTCGATCGCGTCGCAGCTGGTCGCGGCCGGGATGCCGGTGGCCGCGCTGAGCCCGCTGGAGCTGGCCCGCTGGGTCGCGGAGAAGGTGAGATCGTGAACGCATCCCTGCCGCCGATCGAGGCGACGGTGCTCGTGGCCGCCGTCGAGGGGCTGCCCGCGCGGCTGCGCAAGAAGCTCGACGACGCCGGTCCCCGCTTCGCCGGGCTGGCGGTGGGGCGGGACGGGGAGCGGTACACCGTGGCGGTCGACGACGCCACGACCGTCACGCTGCTCGCGCCGGGCGGGGTGGTGCGCTCAGCCGGGGACGTGACGTGCACGTGCCTGCTCGCGCCGAACTGCCTGCACCGGGCCGGCATCCTGTCGAACGCGCCGGTGGCTTCCCCGGACGAGCCCGCCCCTGCTGAGGACGCGCCCGCGGCTGCTGAGGACACGCCTGCGGTCTCGGATGGCGCGGCTGTGGCTTCGGATGGCGCGGCGGTGGCTGCGGACGAGGTTCGCTCGTCCACTGTGGACGGTGCGTCGCCGGTCGAGGGGGGCGGCGGCGCGGACGAGCTCGGGGTCGTGCAGCGGGCGGCCGTCGAGCAGGTGTGGCGCGCGGCCGTGGCGGTGCTCGGGGGCGGGGTCGGCGGCTCCGGGACCGTGGCGCGGGCCGCGCTGCTGCGGGCCGCGCACGAGGCGCAGGCGACGAAGGTGTACCGGGCGGCGGCCGCGGCGCGCGTCGTGGCCACGCTGCTGCAGGCGGCCCGCGGCGGCGACGCGCACTACCGGCTGGCCGACCTCACCGAGGCGATGCGGGAGCTGCTGTACGTCGCGCACGCCCTGCGCACCGGGGCGAGCACCGAGCTCGGCACGGCGCGACGGCAGTACCACGTCGAGGGGAGCCTGCGCCTCTACGGCCTGTGCACCACCGCGGTCCTCGCGGGCACCGGGCACGCGGGCGTGGTCACGTACGCGGCCGATCGCCAGGGCCGGCTGTGGATGATCGCTGACGTGATGCCCGGCGACGCCAAGCGCGCGGCCCGCGGCGGCGACGCGACGATCGCCATGGGCGAGACCGCGCTCACGCACCGCGGCCTCACCCGGGCCGGGCTCGTCGTCACCGGCGCGACGGCGGCCGGGAGCCGGCAGCTCGGCGCCGGGCGCTCGGTGCGGGCCGTCACCGCCTCCGGCGCCGCGTGGCACGAGGAGCCGCTGGCCGGGCTGTGGGCGGAGCCGGTCGCGGAGCAGGTGCATCGCGCGTTCGCCGCGCTCGCGGTGCCGGTGACCGACCGCACGGCCGGCGCCGACCTGCTGTTCCTGCGGGTGACGGTTCGCGGTACCGACGGCGACGCGGTCCTCGCCGAGCACGCCGACGGCACCCCGCTGACCCTGCGGGTCGCCGCCGACCACGCCGCGCTGGGCTACCGCGAGAACCTGCGCGTGCTCGGCCGCGCGGAGGGCCTGCGCATGCTGATGGTCGCGCGGCCCGACCCCGGCCGCCCCGGCACCGTGCTGCCGCTGGCCGTGGCCCCGGACGACGGCGAGCCGTGGCGCGTCGAGGGCCACGCCGACCTGGCGTTCGACCGGCTGCACGCCAGCCAGCTGCCGCGGATGGAGCTGCGGGAGGAGGAGCCGGCCCCGGCCGCCGGCCCCGACCCCGAGACCGCCGCGGAGGAGGTGTGGCGCCCGGCGGTCCACGACCCGGCGCTGCAGCTGCTGGCCGCCCAGGTCGAACGCACGGTCAACGGCGGCCGCGTCATGCTGACCTTCCCGACCGGCCGCGCCCCGTCGACCGCGACCCGCCTGCGCCGAGCGCGCCTCGAGACGGGCGCGGCGCTGCTCGACCACCTCGTGGCCGCCGCGAACGACCGCCCGCGCAACGCCTTCGGCCGCTTGGCCGACGACGACGGCACCGCGTTCGCCCAGGCCTGGCTGGCCACGGCCACGTACGCGGACGCCGCGAGCCGCGCCCTGGCCGAGGCGAGCTGGCTCCCGGCCGGCCCGTCCTGACCCGGACGGACGCCCATGACACCAGGTGACGACGGCT
This sequence comes from Dactylosporangium sp. McL0621, assembly GCF_049995355.1. NCBI lineage: Bacteria > Bacillati > Actinomycetota > Actinomycetes > Micromonosporales > Micromonosporaceae > Dactylosporangium > Dactylosporangium sp. McL0621. The sequence continues at coordinate 3,044,602 of NZ_CP188259.1, read as the reverse complement.
ATGCTTGGAGGCGATGTCCCGCTGGAAGCCTGACGCCGCCGGTCGCCTCGTCGCGGCGGCCCTCGAGCTGTTCGACGAGCAGGGGTACGACGCCACGACCGTGGCCGAGATCGCCGCGCGCGCCGGGCTGACCAAGCGCACCTTCTTCCGCCACTTCACCGACAAGCGCGAGGCGCTGTTCAAGGGCTCGGAAGAGCTGGAGCAGCTCTGGCTCGACGGCATCGCCGCCGCGCCCGCCGGGGCCGGGCCGCTCGCGACCGTCACGGCCGCGTTCGACCCGGTCGCCGCGATGTTCGCGCAGCGCCACCACTTCGCCCGCCTGCGCGCCGGCGTCATCGTCGCGAACCCGGAGCTCCAGGAGCGCGAGCTGATCAAGCTCCAGCGGCTGGCCGGCTCGATCAAGGCGGCCCTGGTCGAGCGCGGCGTGCCCGAGAACGCCGCGATCCTCGCCGCCCAGTCGGGCGTGACCGTCTTCCACGTGGCGTTCGCGCGCTGGGTGCGCCAGGACGACCCGGCGGCCTTCCGGGCGTTGCTTGACGAGTCGCTCGAGGAGCTGCGCGCGATCAGCCGCGCCTGAGGTCAGGCCGGCGGCACCACCCGGAAACCCTGCACGCGCACGGCCAGGGCGTCCAGATCGCCGTCCAGCTCCTGCACGCCGAAGCCGAACAGCATTCGCATCGCCCCGTCGCCCAGCTCGATCGGGTGGAAGGGCAGCGGGTAGTCGCCCTCGTCCGGGTCGGGCGGGACCGGGTGCTCGCCCGCCCAGAACGGCCCCTCGAAGTCGTATCGCTCGCCGATGTCCTCCAGGACCCCGTCGTCCGGCGAGAGGCTCAGGGCGCGCACGAGTACCCCGTCGTCCCAGACGGCGAAGCCCAGCCAGTCCACGACCGAGTGCAGGCCGAACAGGATCGTCCGCCGGCCGGCGCCGAGCTCCAGCAGGTGAGGGTCGAGCTGGGTCGGGTAGTCGAACGCCAGGCGGCGGTCCAGCAGCACCGAGGCCGCGGGCCGGACGGTCGCGTAGGTGACGTCCACCGGCGGGTACGTGTCGAGCAGGGAGCTGTCCTCGGTGGGGTCGCGCCGCACGTCGTACCCCGGGAACGCCCTCCGGACGAGCTCCTCCACCGGCGCGTCCGGCCCGGGATCGGCCCGCAGCGCCTCGGTCAGGTTGCCGTCGGAGAACGCGAGTATCGCCACCTTCGATCCCATGCGGCCATGTATATCAAGCGCCGCCCAGGGCCGAGGCCTCGATGGCCGCGACGAAGGCCTTCGCGCGGGCCTCGTAGTTGTCGTACCGGCCGTAGCTGGGCGCGGCCGGGGACAGCAGGACCACGCCGCCCGGCGGGATCAGCTCGCGGGCCCGGACCACGGCGGCGGGCAGGTCCTCGGCGACCTCGCGGCGGACCGCGGGCAGGTCGCCGACGACGTCGAGGATGTGCTCGCCGCTGTCCGGGATGGCGATGAGGGTGAGGGGCACCGCCTTGTCGCGCAGGTAGTCGCGCAGCGGGGTGTAGTCGATGCCGCGGTCCTGGCCGCCGACGAGGACGGCCAGGGGGCGGCCCGCGTACGCCTCGATGGCGTGGATCGTCGTCTGCGGCGCGGTCGAGAGCGAGTCGTCGACGAACTCGACGCCCGAGGGGTCGGCGATCGGCGTCAGGCGGTGCGGGAGCGGGGCGTAGGAGCGCAGCCCCGCCTCCAGCGCCGAACGCTCCGCGACCACGTCGACGCCGGCCGCCTCGAGGGCGGCGAGGGCCACGCAGAGATTGCCGGTGTTGTGCGTACCGCGCAGAGGGAAGGCATCGCGCGGGAAGAGCCGCTCGCCGTGGCGGACGATCCAGCCGTCCTCGTCCCAGTTGCGCACCGGAACCAGGGGCAGTCCCGGGCGCGCGGCCAGTTCGGCCGACAGGGTCGGGTCGGCCGCGTTGTAGACCACTGCCTCCGGGCCGTGCATGGCGATGTTGAGCTTGTGCGCGTAGTACTGCGACGGCAGCCCGTCGCGCGTCCAGTCGAGGTGCTCCTCGAACAGCGACGTGATCACCGAGACCCGCGGCGAGTCCTCGAGGTCGGCGCACTGGTACATCGAAAGCTCCAGCACGTACCGCTCGGCCGGCGGCAGCGACAGCACCGCGATGCCGATGTTGCCGCCCAGCTCGTTCGGGCGGCCGGTCGCGGTGAGCAGGTGCGAGATGAGGGTCGTCGTGGTGCTCTTGCCCTTGCTGCCGGTCACGCCGATCGTCTGCCGGGCGTGGTCGGCCATCCACAGGGCGGTACCCCCGGTGATGGAAACGCCCCGGCGCCGCAGCTCCTGGATCCACGGGTTCGACTCGCCCACCCCCGGCGAGCGCACGAGTACCTCGACGCCCTCCAGCGCCGGGCCCATCGCCTCGCCCTCGAAGAGCGGGACGGCCCCGTCCCAGGCGCGGGCGGCCAGGAACGTGGCCTTGTCCTGCACGGCGACGAGGGACGCGGGCCCGGCCGGGGCGATCGCCGCGAGCGCGGCCATGCCCTCCCGGCCGGTACCCCAGACCGCGACCCGCCGCCCGGCGAGCTCAGACAACTGCATGAGTCGGTACTTTATCCGCGCCGGCCGGTCGCCGCCTTGCGGTAGTCGCTGTTGAGCCGGCCGATCAGGGTGAGCGGGATGCCCTTGGGGCAGACCGTGGTGCACTCCCCCGCGTTGGTGCAGCCGCCGAAGCCGGCCTCGTCGTGCGCGGCGACCATGCCCAGCACGCGCGAGTCGCGCTCCGGCTGGCCCTGCGGCAGCAGGCCGAGGTGGCCGACCTTGGCCGCGGTGAACAGCATCGCGGAGCCGTTCGGGCACGCGGCCACGCAGGCGCCGCAGCCGATGCACGTGGCCGCCTCGAACGCGGCGTCGGCGTCGGCCTTGGGCACCGGCGTGGCGTGCGCGTCGGGGGCGGCGCCGGTCGGCGCGGTGATGTACCCGCCGGCCTGGATGATCGAGTCGAACGCGCCGCGGTCGACCACGAGGTCGCGCACGACCGGGAAGGCCGCGGAGCGCCAGGGCTCCACGTCGATCGTGTCGCCGTCGCGGAAGTGCCGCATGTGCAGCTGGCACGTCGTGGTCGCCTTCAGCGGGCCGTGGGCGACGCCGTTGATCATCATGCCGCACATGCCGCAGATGCCCTCGCGGCAGTCGTGGTCGAAGGCGATCGGCTCCTCGCCGTCGACGATGAGCCGCTCGTTGAGCACGTCGAGCATCTCCAGGAAGGAGGCGTCCGGCGAGATGTCCGTGACCCGGTACTCCTGCATCTTCCCGCGGGCCGAGGGTCCGGCCTGGCGCCACACGCGCAGCTTGATGTCCATTACTTGTAGCTCCGCTGGGTCGGGTGGACGTACTCGAACTCGAGCGCCTCCTTGTGCAGCACGGGCGGTTCACCGGTGCCGGCGAACTCCCAGGCGGCAACGTAGGAGAACTCCTCGTCGTGGCGCAGCGCCTCCCCGTCCGGGGTCTGGCTCTCGGCGCGGAAGTGCCCGCCGCACGACTCGGCGCGGTGCAGGGCGTCGATGCACATGAGCTCGGCGAGCTCGAAGAAGTCCGCGACCCGCCCGGCACGCTCGAGGTTCTGGTTGAGCTGCTCGCCGGTGCCGGGCACCTTGACCCGGGTCCAGAACTCCTCGCGCAGGGCCCGGATCAGCGACACCGCCTTGGTGAGGCCCGCCTCGGTGCGCTCCATGCCGCAGTACTCCCACATGATGTGGCCGAGCTCGCGGTGGAACGAGTCCACGGTGCGGTCCCCGTCCACGGCGAGGAGCTTCGCGATGCGCTCCTCGACGGCGGCGCGGGCGGCCCGCACCGGCGGGCTGTCGGGCGAGACCTTGGGGAAGGGCCCGGCGGCGAGGTAGTCGTTGATGGTGTTGGGCAGCACGAAGTACCCGTCGGCCAGCCCTTGCATCAGCGCGGACGCGCCGAGCCGGTTGGCGCCGTGGTCGGAGAAGTTGGCCTCGCCGACGACGAACAGGCCGGGGACGTTGGACTGCAGGTCGTAGTCGACCCAGAGCCCGCCCATCGTGTAGTGCACGGCCGGGTAGATGCGCATGGGGGTGACATAGGGGTCGTCGCCGGTGATGCGCTCGTACATCTCGAAGAGGTTGCCGTACTTGGCCTCGACCGCGGGCCGGCCCAGCCGGGCGATGGCGTCGGCGAAGTCGAGGTACACCCCGAGCCCGCCGGGACCGACGCCTCTTCCCTCGTCGCAGACGTTCTTGGCGGCCCGGGAGGCGATGTCCCGGGGCACCAGGTTGCCGAACGACGGGTAGATGCGCTCGAGGTAGTAGTCGCGCTCGTCCTCGGGGATGTCGGCCGGGGCGCGGTGGTCGCCGGCCCGGACCGGCACCCAGACGCGGCCGTCGTTGCGCAGCGACTCGCTCATCAGCGTGAGCTTGCTCTGGTGCGTGCCGGACTCGGGGATGCACGTCGGGTGGATCTGCGTGTAGCAGGGGTTGGCGAACAGCGCGCCCTGCCGGTGCGCGCGCCACGACGCGGTGACGTTGCAGCCCTTGGCGTTCGTGGAGAGGAAGAAGACGTTGCCGTACCCGCCCGAGGCGAGCACCACCGCGTCGGCGAGCTCGGTGGTGATCTCGCCGGTGACGAGGTCGCGCACGACGATGCCGCGGGCCCGGCCGTCGGCCACGACGAGCTCGAGCATCTCGTGGCGGGCGTGCATCTCCACGTTGCCGGCCGCGATCTGGCGCTCCAGGGCCTGGTACGCGCCGAGCAGCAGCTGCTGGCCGGTCTGGCCGCGGGCGTAGAAGGTGCGCGAGACCTGGGTGCCGCCGAACGAGCGGTTGTCGAGCAGGCCGCCGTACTCGCGGGCGAAGGGCACGCCCTGGGCCACGCACTGGTCGATGATGTTCACCGAGACCTGGGCGAGGCGGTACACGTTGGACTCCCGCGCCCGGAAGTCGCCGCCCTTGACCGTGTCGTAGAAGAGCCGGTACACGGAGTCGCCGTCGTTGCGGTAGTTCTTGGCCGCGTTGATCCCGCCCTGGGCCGCGATCGAGTGCGCGCGGCGGGGGCTGTCCTGGTAGCAGTACGACCGGACCTTGTACCCGGCCTCGGCCAGGGTCGCCGCCGCGGAGCCGCCGGCCAGCCCGGTGCCGACCACGATCACGGTGAGCTTGCGCTTGTTGGCCGGGTTGACGAGCCTGGCGCCGAACTGCCGCCGTTCCCAGCGGGTCTCGACGGGCCCGTCCGGCGCGGCCGTGTCGGCGATCGGGTCGCCCTCACTCCAATATGGAAGGTTCATGTCAGGACACCAGCCCGGTCAGAACGGCGAACGGTACGGAGAGGTAGCCCACGACCAGCACCAGCGACAGCACCAGGGCGACGGCCCGGGCGGTGCGCTCCCCGCGCGGGGACTGCTGGCCGAGGGTGCGCAGCGCGGAGAAGATCCCGTGGCGCAGGTGGAAGCCGATCGCGACGATGGCGAGCGCGTAGAACAGCGTCACGTACCAGCGGCCCGGCGCGAAGTCGGCGACGACGTTGGCGTACGGGTGCTGCCTGTCCCCGACCGGGTTCACCGTGCCGGTGGTCAGGTCGAGGATGTGGAACACGACGAACAGCAGGATGATCACGCCGCCCCAGCGCATCGTGCGGGCCGCGTAGCTGCCCTGCACCCTGGGCCGGTGGGCGTAGCGGACGGGCCGCGCGGCGCGGGCCCGGCGGGCCAACACGACGGCGGCGAAGATGTGCGCGAGCACGGCGGCGGTGAGCCCGCCGCGCTGGAGCCACAGGTACCAGGTGTGCGGCAGCAGCGGGGTGCCGAGGTCGCGCAGCCAGTGCGCGTAGTGGTCGAACGCCTCGGCCCCGACGAAGATCTTGAGGTTGCCGGCCATGTGGGCGAACAGGAACAACACCAGCAGGATGCCCGTACCCGCCATGAGGATCTTCAGGGCAATCGAGGACCGTTTTTTCCGGACTTTTAACGGCCTGGTCCGTTCTGCCGCCATTACCGCCACTCCGCCGACGGTAGGTTCCCGGCGCGCGATTCGTCCAATGCATGAATCCCGCAGCTACGATAGCCATAGGCTATTGAGATGCAGCTGCAACAGCTCCGATACTTCGTAACCGTCGCGGAAGTACGACATTTCACCCGCGCGGCGGAGCAGCTCGGTGTGAGTCAGCCGACACTGAGTAAACAAATTCACACCCTGGAGTCGGCCCTGGGCGCCCCGCTGTTCGACCGCTCCCGCGGCGGCGTGGCCCTCACGACGGCGGGCGAGACCCTGCTGCCCCGCGCGCGCCGGGTCGTCGCCGAGGCCGACGGCGCGCGCGACGCCGTCCAGGAGGTGGTCGGCCTGCGCCGCGGCCGGGTGCGGGTGGGCGCGACGCCGAGCCTCTGCACGTCACTGGTACCGCTGGTGCTGCGCGAGTTCCACGAGCGGTACCCGGACATCGAGCTGCACGTCGACGAGGGCGGCTCGCAGGACCTCGTCGCCGCGCTGGTCGCGCACGGCCTGGACCTGGCGTTGATCGTCGAGCCGGCGCGCGGCACCGACCCGGCCCTGGAGACCGTGCCGGTGCTGCGGGAGAGCCTCGTCGTGGCCTCGGTCGCGCCCCTGCCGGCGCGCATCGCGCTGGCGTCGCTGCGGGACACGCCGCTGGTCATGTTCCGCACGGGCTACGACCTGCGGGACACGACCCTGGAGGCCTGCCGGCGGGCGGGGTTCACGCCGCGGTACGCGGTCGAGGGCGGCGAGATGGACGCGGTGCTGGCCTTCGTGGAGGCGGGGCTGGGGGTGGCCCTGGTGCCGAGCATGGCCCTGGTGAACCGCCCGCTGCTGCACGCGGCGCCGCTGGTCGCGCCGGGGGTGCACCGCACGATCGCGCTGGCCCAGCGCCGCGAGTCGGTCCTGCCGCACGCGGCCCAGGCCCTGCGCGCAACCCTCCTGACCCACGTGGCGAAGGGCCCCCTCCCCCTCGGCGTCCAGCCCCTCTAGTCACGGCGATCTTGTGGGGCGCAGGTCACGCTCCGGATGCGGGGTCGCGCGCGGAAGCCGAAGACCGGCGATACTTGTCGATCGTGGAGACTGCACGCAGCGATCGGACGCGAGCCTGGCTCGCCGCGCACGAGCTGGACACGGACGGTGACCCCGATGACGCCGCTCGCGATCTCATGCCCGAGATCCGTGGCGACCAGGAGCTCTCGCCCGCCGACAAGCTGGAGATCGGCCTCGGCCTGCTGGAGATCCTCGACGCCTACTGGGTGACCGTCGAGCTGCGCTGGTTCGTCAACGCCGCCGACGACGAGGAGCTCTGGGCCACGCACTGGGAGGCGATCCGCGCGCACCTGGAGCAGCCGCGGCCCAGCGAGGCGGTGCTGTACTCCCTGTGGGTCGACTGGTTCGAGGACATCGCCACCGTCGAGCGCGCGTTCACCGCCGTCCTGGCCCGCGACGCGGACCGGCTCGGCGAGCAGGACGAGGCGCTGCAGCGGCGCGCGGCGGCGGTACTGAAGGTCAGCGGGCCCGTGCCGTGGAAGCTCAAGTATCCGGTCTACACCGCGGCCGCCGAGCACGAGCGGCTGCGCCGGGCCGTGTTCAGCGGGGTGCTGTACAGCTTCCACGACGTGTACGGCTCGCTGGAGATCGGGCCCGCGCTCGAGCTGCTCGACCGCCTCGGGCTGCCGGAGGAGACCGAGCACCTCACCGAGCTGCGCGAGGAGCTCGCCGCCGGCCACGCCAACCAGCACCACCGCGACTGAGAACGTCCTCAGCCGCGTCCGGTAAGTTGCTCTGCGGCTAGTCGGGCGCGGCGAGGAGGAACGGCGTTGCAGATCTGGGAAGCGATCGTGCTGGGCGTCGTGGAGGGCGTGACCGAGTTCCTTCCGGTGTCCTCGACCGGGCATCTGACCATCACCGAGAAGCTGATGGGCATCCCGATCGACGACAAGGGCGTCACGGCGTTCACCGCGGTGATCCAGGTCGGCGCGATCCTCGCGGCGGTCATCTACTTCCGCAAGGACATCATCCGGTTCGTCGTCGCGCTGTTCAAAGGCGCGTTCAAGGCCGACCAGCGGCACGGCGAGGACTGGCGGATGGCGATCAACGTCATCGTCGGCTCGATCCCGATCATCATCGTCGGCCTGCTGTTCAAGGACTACATCGAGGGCGTACTGCGCAGCATGTGGTTCGTGGCCGCGGGCCTCGTGCTGTGGAGCATCGTCATGACGCTCGCCGACCACCTGGGCAAGCAGGAGCGCGGCGAGGCCACGGTGACCTGGAAGGACTCGCTGATCATCGGCCTCGCGCAGTGCATCGCGGTCATCCCGGGCGTGTCGCGCTCCGGCGCCACGATCAGCATGTCGCTGTTCCGCGGCCTCGACCGGGTCACCGCGACCCGGCTCTCGTTCTTCCTGGGCATCCCGGCGCTCACCGCGGGCGGGCTGCTCGAGGCGGTCACCCGGGCCAAGGAGATCGGCGACACCGTGGGCTGGGCGGCGACCGGCGTGGCCACCCTGATCAGCTTCGGCGTCGCCTACGTCAGCATCGCCTGGCTGCTCAAGTACGTCGCCGGGCACACCTTCGCGGCGTTCGTGTACTACCGCGTCGCCGTCGGCGGGATCATCGTCGGCCTCCTGTGGAGCGGCGCGATCACCGCGACCTGAGCCGGCGTTTTCTGCCGCGTCTCCCCGGCGAAATAGGGCGCCGCGGAGTTTACGCAATCCGAACCGCGCGCTTACCCATTGACGGACGTCAGTGGGTACCGATGAATGATGCGCAGACTGCCCACCCTGATCGCCGCCGTGACCGCCGCCGCGCTCGCCGCGGCCGCGCTCACCGGATCGGCCGCTCCGGCCGCGGCGCCCGCCCCGCCCAACGTCGTCTTCGTGCTCGTGGACGACCTCGCCTGGAACCTGGTGCAGTACATGCCCCAGGTCCAGCGCCTGCAGCGCGACGGTACGACGTTCACGAACTACACCGTCACCGACTCGCTGTGCTGCCCGTCCCGCTCCTCGATCTTCACCGGCAAGTTCCCGCACGACACGGGCGTGTTCACCAACGAGAACCCGGACGGCGGGTTCGGCGTGTTCCGCGACCGCGGCAACGAGCAGCACACGTTCGCGACGGCGCTGCAGGGCCGGGGCTATGCCACCGCGATGATGGGCAAGTACCTCAACGGGTACCTGCCCAAGGACCTCTACCAGCCGCCCGGCTGGAGCGAGTGGGACGTGGCCGGCAACGGCTACGGGGAGTACAACTACAACCTCGACGAGAACGGCAAGCTCGTCCCCTACGGCAACGCCGACTCGGACTACCTCACCGACGTCGTCAGCGCCAAGGGCCAGGCCTTCATCCGGCGCTCGGCCGCGGCCGGGCAGCCGTTCCTGCTCGAGATCGCCACGTTCGCGCCGCACGGCCCGTTCACCCCGGCCCGCCAGGACCTCGACAAGTTCCCGGGCCTGACCGCGCCGCGCGGCCCCGCCTTCGACACCCTGCCGACGGACGCGCCCGCGTGGCTGGCCGGCAACGGCCCGCTCACCGCGGCCGAGCTGCAGAAGATCGACACCGACTTCCGCAAGCGCGCCCAGGCCGTGCAGGCCGTCGACCGGATGATCGCCGGGCTGCGCCAGACCCTCGCCGACGCCGGGGTCGCCGGCAAGACGTACGTCGTGTTCAGCTCCGACAACGGCTTCCACATGGGCCAGCACCGGCTCGTGGAGGGCAAGCAGACCGCGTTCGACCACGACGTGCGGGTGCCGCTGGTCGTCGCCGGCCCGAGCGTGACCGCCGGCATCGAGCGGCCGCAGGTGGTACAGAACATCGACCTCGCCCCGACGTTCGAGCGCATCGGCGGGGCCCCGGTCGCCGCCGACGTCGACGGCCGTCAGCTCGTCACGCTGCTGACGGGCGGCACCACCGCCGAGTGGCGCACCGCGTCACTTGTCGAGCACCACGGGCCGGGCACCAACGCCGACGACCCCGACGTGCAGGACGCGCGCAACGGCATGCCGACGACGTACTCGGCGATGCGCACGGCGACGTACACCTACGTCGAGTACACCGACGGCGAGCGGGAGTACTACGACCGCGGTTCGGACCCGAACGAGCTTCACAACGTCGCCGGCACGCTCCCGGCGGCGCGGCTGGCGGCGCTGCACGACGCCCTGACGGCGCTGGTGAGCTGCCACACCGGGGCGGCGTGCTGGAGCGCCGGTCACGTCGCCTGACGCCGGCTCCCCCTGGTCCTCGCCACGAGCTCGGCGAGGACCAGGGGCACGATCCCCGCGGGATACCACGCCATATCGATCCAGTCGAAGGCGTCGCCCAGGGTCAGACGCAAGAGGATGTTGTACCGGCTGAGCTCGTGCGGAACGCCGGTGAGCTGGAACAGCTCCACGGCCCAGCAGAAGGCCAGCGCGTACGCGCCGGCGGTCAGCGGGCGGCACCTCGGGGCGATGAACACGACGGCGGCGTAGACGGCCGACGCGTACAGGGCGGTGCCGCTGTCCTGCTGCAGCGCGCCGTTGCTGTAGAGCGTGCCGCCCGCGAGCGCCCGGATGCCGAAGGCGAGGGCGAGCGCGGCGGCGGCGGTCACGACGGCGGCGATGCGTACGGCACGGGTGGTCTCCAGCACCCGCGGATGCTACCCGGTCGCGCCCGTCAGCAGGGGCGGCTGCTCGCGCTGGTGCTGCCCCAGATGCGGTACTCGCCGCCGGGCTGGGTCAGCGAGTACGTGACGTCCCAGCGCGTGCACGTCTCCGACTCGCGGCCCTTGGGCCCCTTGCCGGCCTGCTGCTGGCTGCGGAACGTGACCCGGGCCTGCAGGCTGCCGTGCCCGGTCGGGTCGGAGCCGAGCGCGAGCAGCAGGATGTCGTCGTCGGTGCTCGTGGAGATGCCGTCGCTGAAGCGCTTGACGGCGTTCGTGTCGCTCTGGTTGATGGAGCCGCCCGGGTCCATGACGTTGAGCGCGGCGCCGGCGTCGCGGGCGTTGACGGCGGCGTAGTACTTGTCGAAGACCGCGGCCACGGCGGGGGCCCGCGCGGGGTCGAGGCTCGGGTCGAGGCGCACGGCACCGACGCTCGCCGGCAGCGTGGGCGCGGCGGCGGTGGTGGGCGCGGCCGTGGTCGGCGCCGCGGTGGTGGGCGCGGGGGCCGTGTCCGTGTGCGTCGGCACGATCGGGTTGCCGGTGTTGGCCGGCCCCGCGGTCGGGCTCGCGTCGCCGCCGCCGGACATCCAGCGGTCGCGCAGCACGAACGCGACGGTGCCGCCGGCCAGCAGCAGTACCACCGCCACGATCGCCGGGAAGATCCAGACCGGCCGGCGCCGCGGAACGGGCGTCCCCCACGGCGGCTGCTCGTTGGTGATCCACGGGACGGGCGCCGGGCCGACGGCCGGGGCGGCCCCGGGCCAGTTCTGCGCCGCGAGGTCATCCGGGTTGCCGGGCGCGCCGGACGTGGGCCAGTTCTGCGCGGCGGCCTGGGCCGGGTCGACCGGCGGCCCCGACGAAGGCCAGTTCGGCGCGGGCGGCCCCGACGCGGGCCAGTTCGGCGCCGGCTGGTTCGGCGCCGGCTGGTTCGGCGCGTTCTGGTTCCAGGCGCTCTGGTCGAGCGCGGACGGGTTCGGCGCCGGCTGGTTCGGCGCGTTCTGGTTCCAGGCGCTCTGGTCGAGCGCGGACGGGTTCGGCGCGGGCTGGTTCGCGGCCGGGAGAGCCGGGGTGGTCGCGGCGGCCTGGGTGGCCGGGGCGCCGGAGGGCGACCACGACCCGAACGCGTCGGCCGGGGCGGAGGCGGGCCAGGAGACGGGCGGGTCGGCGGGCAGCGTGCCGGGCGGCGGCCACCCGCCGGGCCCCCCGGCCGCCGGTCCGGACGCCGGGCGACCCGCGCCGCAGGAGGCGCACACCGCAACGTCGTCACCGTTGCCGGTGCCGCAAACCGCACACTGCCACATGTAGTCAGACCGAACCGTACGTCGCGTGCGGATGCCATCGGCACATCGCCCGGCATCGTCCGCCGTTCGTGCCGGGCTCGATCGACAGTAGCGCCCCCGCGCCAGGGTTCAGGCCGTGACGCGGAAGGAGGCGGTGGCGGACCTCCGGCTCGTCCGGCCCACGAGCTGGACGACGACCGCGCCCGCCTTCGTGCCGGCCGGGGCCACCGTCACGCTCGCCTCGGCCGCGCCCCCGTCGTCGGCGGTCAGGGTCGTGAGCAGCTTGGTCCCCGCCCGGGCGTCGACCTTCTCCCCCGCCGCGAAGCCGTGCGCGGTCAGCTTCACCGCCGCGCCGGCCTTGCCCGCGTTCGGCTGCAGCTGCACCGTCGCCGGCACGGCGGCGGAGGCCGGCGACGACGACGGCGGCGGCGGCGACGGTCCGGCCGCGGCCGACGCGCTCGGGGTCGCCTCCGGGCCGAAGAGCGCCGCCCGGCCGTCCTGCAGCAGGCCGCGGCCCCACGGGGTCAGCACCATGATCAGTACCCACGGCAGCAAGGGCAGCGCCGCGAACCGCAGGCGCCGCAGCACCCGGCGGCGCGGCTTCGGCGGCGCCAGGACCGGCTCGTCGTCGGCGGAGTCGGAGGCGGAGGCGGAGGCGGAGGCGGAGTCGGAGGCGGAGGCGGAGTCGGAGGCGGAGGCGGAGGCGGAGGCGGAGGCGGAGTCGGAGGCGGAGGCGGAGGCGGAGGCGGAGGCGGAGGCGGAGGCGGAGGCGGAGGCGGCGTCGTCGCGGGGCATGAGCGACTCGTCGCCGTACACCGCCACATTGCCCTGAATCGTCACGCCCGGCCCGATGATCACCGAGGGGCGGCGGGCCGGCGGCGGAGGGGAAGCAGGAGGAGGACTGACCGGCGCGACGGGAAACGCGCTGATCGGAGCCGCCGGAAACGCGCCGGTCGAAGGGGCCGGTACCGGGTGGACGGTGCCGCTCGCGGTGTGCTCCGACGGGGCCGGGGGCGCCACCGGCCGCGCGGGCGAGCCGTTGGCCAGCAGGAGCGCGCCGAACGCCACGGGAAGTTCGGGCTGTTCGGGTACCACCGGAGCCAACCCGAACCGCGCGTGCAGCCGGCTCGCCACCAGCGGCAGGCGGCTCGAGCCGCCCACGAGCACGATCGCGTCCAGCCGGGCCGGCGGGATGCCCGAGCGCTCGAGGACCCGCCGGGTCTCGTCGACGGCGCGGTCGACCAGCGGCCCGGCGACGCGGTCGAGCTCCTCGCGCGTGAGGTGGGTGGCGCGGTCGAGGCCCGGCACGTGCAGCGGGGCGGACGCGGCGCGGGATAGCATCTCCTTGGCCTGGCGCACCTCGGACCAGAACGTGCGCCGGTCGCGCAGCTCCCCGGGCGTGCGCGGCGCGGCGAGGCGGCGCCACCGCTCCGGGTCGGCCGCGGCGACCAGGTGCCCGACGTGCCCGACCAGGGCGTCGTCGACGTCGGTACCGCCGAGGTCGGCCAGCCCGCCCGTGGCCAGCACGCGCAGCGCGGGGGCGGCGCCCGTGGCCTCCACGACGGTGACGTCGAGGGTGCCGCCGCCGAAGTCGAACACCACCGCGCAGCGCCCGGGGGCCAGGCGGCCGCCGAGCGCGCGGACGCAGTACGTCGCGGCCGACACCGGCTCGTCCACCAGCGTCACGCGGCCGAGCCCGGCGCGCGCGGCCGCGTCGAGCAGCACCGACCGGCGCGTGTTGCCCCAGTCGACGGGGCAGGTCAGCACGGTCGCGCCGGCCACCGGCACCCCGGTCTGGGCGGCCTCGGTGGCCGCCCGGCGCAGCACCGCGGCGAGCAGCTCGGCGACGGGCAGCTCGCGGTCGCCGAGCAGGATGACGCCCTCGTCGACGCGGCCCTTCGGGTTGGGCTCGAACCGCGCGGCGTCGGTCATCAGGTGCCGCTCGGCGTCGCGGCCCACGAGCAGCGCCCCGGACGCGTCGGCGAAGACCGCCGAGGGCAGCACCGGGCTGCCGTCGAACAGCAACGGCCGGGGCGTGCCGTCGCCGCGGTCGACCACCGCGACGGTGTTGGAGGTGCCGAGGTCCACCGCGAACCGGAAAGGCATCGCGGCATCCTATGGCAGCCGCTCAGCCTCCGGTCGAGTCCCACCACCGCGGGCCGCCCGGGCCCGGAAAATAGAACGGCACGCCGAGCGCCGCGCGGAGCCCGGCCCCGAGCGCGGCGGCGTCGTCCGGCATTGCCGCCAGCGGTACCTCGTCGAAAGCCGCATGCCGCGCCCCCGGCCGCCGCACGACGGCGACGACACGCACGTAGGGCCCGTCCGCCCCGTCGATCCACAGCGCCTCGACCGCGGCGAGCGGCGCGGCCAGCAGTCGCGCCCGGGCCAGCGCCGCGTCCAGGCCGGCGGCCGCGGCGGGCGGGAGGAGCCCCTCGGCCTGCAGATGCAACCGCCGCAGTTGTACCGTCTCCCGGCACTCCACGAGCCCGGGCGGCCCGTCCTCGAGCTCACACCCCTCGCGCACGAGCTGGATCGGCCGGACGGCCGCCCCGCCCGCGAGCTCTTCGTCGACCCGCGCGCGCACCTCGGGCGCCAGCAGCGACCACAGCCGGTTCATCGCGGCAGCCGAGCGAGCACGTCGTCCAGCGCCACCCCCGCGGCCGTGCTCAGCACCAGGCCGGCGGCGGTGAAGCGGGCCGGGTCGGCGTACGCGTTCGGGACCGCCACGCAGCGCAGGCCCGCCGCCCGCGCCGCCGCCGCGCCGTGCGGGGTGTCCTCGAACGCGACCGCCCGCGCCGCCGCGACGCCGAGCCGCTCCAGGGCGAGCCGGTAGACGGCGGGGTCGGGCTTGTGGGCGGCGACCTCGTCGCCGAACGCGCCGGCCTTGAAGCGGCCGAGGTCGCCGGTGCGGCCCAGGTGCTCCTCGACCCACGAGCGCGGCGAGCTGCTGGCCACCGCCATCGGCAGGCCCAGCTCCTCGGCCCGGTCGAGCCACGCGCCGAGGCCCGGGGCCAGGCCGAGCGCCGCGTGCATGGCGTCGCGGTGGGCGGTGCGGCGCGCGTGGCTGGCGGCGCGGTCGAAGCCGGGCCCGACGGCCGCCCCGAGCTGCGCGTACCTGGCCTCGCTGAGGTCGCCGCCGTGGTCGGCGAAGAACCCGGCCTCGTCCAGCGCCAGGCCGTGGCGGCGCCACTCCGCGCGCCAGCTCTCCAGCAGCGTGCTCTCGGTGTCCATGAGCAGGCCGTCGAAGTCGAACACCAGTGCCTCGATGCCGGGGAGCATGCCGCGACGGTACGGCCGCCGCTTCCCCGGTCCTATGATCGCGGTCACGGTTCGTGATCGGCCGCGAGCGTGGCCGGTCCGCCGATGTCGCCGGAGGCTCGCATCCAGTACGGTGCCCTGCGTGGAAGACGGGGACCAGACGGAGCCGGCCGCACCGGCGGTGACGGCCGAGCCCGCGGTGGCGAAGATCCCGCAGCAGCGCGGCCCGGACATGCTCCAGCCGCCGCGCCCGGACGAGCCCACCGCGCCGACGCCGACGCTCCCGGACGCGCCGCCGCCGCTCCCGGACGCGCTGCCGACGCTCCCGGACGCGCCGCCGCATCCCCTGGACGCGCCCATCGCGCCGCCCATGGCCTGGCCGACGCCGAGCACCGATCCCGCGCCGTTGCCGCCGGCCGCGGCGCGGCGCCGCTGGCCGCTGGTCTCGGGCCTGGTCGTCGCGGCCGGGCTGGTGCTGGCGCTCATCGTGTGGATCGCCGCGCAGGGCCCGAGCGGGCAGACCGTCGCGCTGCCCGGCCGCGGGCTCCCCGTCCGCTCCGGCGCGCCCGCCGCGGCCGCGCCCCAGACCACCGCCGGCGAGCCCACGGTCGCCGACAAGATCCGCGGTCAGCTCGCCAAGCAGGCCAAGGCGCTGCTGGCCGGGGACCGCGACGGCTACCTCGCCGGGGTGGCGGCCAACCTGCGGGACGGGTACATCAAGCGGTTCGGCTCGCTGCGGGCCATGGGCGTGGGCGGGTGGACGCCGAACCTCGTCGACAAGCCCAGCCAGGGCGCCGACGGCAGCTGGGACGTGATCGTCGAGTACGACTACTGCCTCGGCCAGGGCTGCACCCCGCAGTCCTCCCAGGTCGTGCAGACCTCGTGGAGCATCGCGGGCGACCAGGTGACGGTCACGAAGTACACGGCGGGCACCGACCCGTGGGACGCCTCCGCGCTGCAGGCGCTCACCGGCCGCCGGGCCATCGTGGCCGGCTCCGGGGCCACCGCGAGCAAGCTCCAGCGGGTGCTGACCGCCGCCGACGCCGCGGCCGACATCGCCGACCGCTACTCGCACTGGGGCCCGGCGCCGAAGTGGTACATCGTGTACGTCGCCGCCCCCAGCGAGTGGAACAGCTGGTGGGACAACACCGACCTCGGCCCGTTCTACGACGGCTACTCCAAGGGCGCGCAGGGCGTGGTCATCCAGTCCGACGACGCCGGCGGCAGCTACCTGAAGAACCTGCTCACCCACGAGCTCGGCCACGTCGTGACGATCGGCGACACCTACGGCAGCGCCGATCAGTGGTGGCTCACCGAGGGCATCGCCGACTACATCTCCGACCGCGACGGCCAGACCACGCGGGGCCGCCTGCCGTCCGTGCGCCAGTTCGTCAAGCAGGGCTGGAACGGCTCGATCGCGCTGGGCCCGCCGCCGGCGAGCGCCAAGGGCCAGGAGATCGACGCGCGGTACGGCATCGCGCTGCTCGCCGTCACCTGCCTGGCCAAGAAGTACGGCGAGGGCAAGATGCTGGACTTCTTCGGCGGCGTGGTGCGCAACAAGGAGTCGCTCGAGTCGGCCTCGACCGCCTACCTGGGCACCGCCTGGCCGGGCGTCGCGTCGGCGTGCGCGAACGAGATCCGCAACGCCTGAGCGCCTCAGCGCTCGTCGACGCCCCCGAGCACCGGCTTCACGTCCAGCACCGGGGTGCCGTCGATCGCCTCCAGGCCCGAGACCCGCACGCGCAGCCCCTCGACGGCCAGGATCACGGCGCCGTGCAGGCCGATCGGGTTGGGGCGGTCCGGCGCGCGGGTGCTGAACACGCCGGTCTCCGGCCGCCCGAGGTCGCCGCGCGGGCGCACGGCCAGCACGTCCCGGTCGGCGCGGTGCAGCCAGGTGAGCAGCAGCACCCGGTCGCCCGGGCGCAGGTCGGCCAGGGCCGGCCCGACCCGCTCCGCGAAGACCACCCACGCCTCGGGCGCGCCCTCGTCGCCCTGCCGCGGCGCGCCCGCCCGGTCGGTGAGCGGCGACTCGACGCGGCCGACCGGCCGGACAACGAACCCGTCATGCTCCATACCGCGGACCCTACCGAACCTCAGCCGACGGTGGGTGACACCCGGTTGCCCCGTTTGAGCTCGTAGAACCCGGGCGTCGTCACCATCAGCAGCATGCCGTCGAAGAGCCGCCCGGCCGCCTCGCCGCGCGGCACCGGGGTCACCACCGGCCCGAAGAACGCCGAGCCCTCGATGTGCAGCGCCGGCGTGCCGAGGTCCTCGCCGACCGGGTCCAGGCCCGCGCGGTGGCTGGCCAGCAGCTCCTCGTCGTGCTCGGCGGAGTCCGCGGCCGCGGCGAGGCCCGGGTCGAGGTCCAGCGCGGTCAGGGCACCCCGGAAGAGGTCCGCGCCGATGGGCTCCTTGCCGTGGTGGATGCGGGTGCCGAGCTCGGTGTACAGGTCCCGCAGGACCGGGGGGCCGTAGCGCCGCCCGGCCGCGACCAGCACGCGGACGGGGCCCAGGGTGTCGGCGAGCCAGGTGCGGTACCAGTCCTCGAGCCCTTCCCGTTCCCGGTTGAGCAGCCACAGGCTCATCACGTGGAAGCGGGCCTCGACGGGCCGGACCCGCTCCACCTCGAGCAGCCAGCGCGAGGTGTTCCACGCCCAGGGGCACTTCGGGTCGAACCACATGTCCACGATCGTCACGCCCACCATTCAAGCCGAGCCCATTGGCCCACGGAAGTTCCAATTCGCCGACACGCTGACTGGGCCAAGTGCCAACTTCGGTACGATCCGTCGGTGGGCGACTACTTTCAGGTAATCGCGGACGTCGACGCCGGCGAGGACGAGGCGCCGCGACTCGCCGCCGGGCTGCTGACGTGGCTGGTCGCCGCGGGGATCGTGGGCGCCGAACGGACCGACTGCGTGCTCGGCGCGCCGCTGGGCAACCCGCCCGGGCCGCGGTACGAGAGCGCCGTGACCGCCCCCGACGAGCGCCTGCGCACCAGGTGGACCAACGGCGTCGAGGTGTTCGCGGGCGCCACCGTCGTCGACGCCGGCCAGGGCGCGGACGATGGTCCCCGCTGCCCGCACTGCGAGACCGGCGACCCGCAGTGGGACGCCGTGCAGGCCGCCATCGCACCCTGGCCCGCGGGCCGGCCGGGCGACGTCACGTGTGTCGGATGTGGACGGACGACGCCCGTCGGGGACTGGGTGCCGTGGGCCTTCGCGCGCGTCGGCGTCCGGTTCTGGAACTGGCCGCCGCTGCGCGCGGAGTTCGTGCACGAGACGGCCCGCCGCCTCGGCGGCCACCGCGTGCGGGTCGTCGACGGGAAGCTGTGACTCAGCCGGTGTACCGGAAGGCCTCCGCGGTGAAGGTGCCGTTGAGGTTCTGCTCCCCGTTGTAGCCGCCGACGGCGTAGACGACGCCGTCGGAGACCGCGACCGCCTGCCCGGCCCGCGGGATGTCCTGCTTGGGCAGCGTCGCCGCCGCGCCGCTCTTCTCGCACCACCAGCCGAACGCCTTGGCGCCGTTGTTGCCCCCGAGCACGCACAGGCCGACGTTGGTGATGGACATCGCCGCCGCGCCCTCGCGCGGCGCGTCCATCTTCAGGTGGTCGCCGGTCATCTTGCGGTCCTGCATGATGTCGATCGAGTCGAACGTGACGGTCTTCTCCCCGTCCTGCCGCCGGCCGCCGATGAACCAGATCCGGCCCGCCCGGTCGGTGGTCGAGGTCAGCTTCTCGCGCTTCTCCGACAGCTGCCCGATCGTCTTCCAGCCGGTCGCGCCCAGGGCCCAGACGGTGTCGGTGGCGGCCCCGCCGGCGTCGGTGCCGCCGGCGTAGACGATGCCGTTGCTGTCGTAGACGGCCGTGCCGGAGTTGCGCCCGGCCGGCAGCTTCGGCCCCTCCTCCCACTTCGTGGCGCCGTCCTTGAGCTGCCACACCTCGTCGGTCGCGCCGCCTTTCGCCAGCCCGCCGAGCACCCAGATGCTGCCCGCGCCGTCGAGGACCACCGACATGTGGCTCAGCGGCCGCGGCAGGCTCGGGCCCGACGTCCAGCTGCCGCTGCTGAGAACGTAGATCGAGACCGTGTCGGTCTGGTGCCGCGGCTCCTCGGCGGTGAGGCCGCCGATCACGTACAGCCTCCGGTTGGCGACCGCCGCGCCCGCGCCCTCGATGGCCGTGTCGCTGGGCAGGTTGGGCAGCTTGTCCCACTTGCCGACGACGTGCTGGTCGGTCTTGTCGTCCGTCTTGTCGTCCGTCGTGTAGGTCTTCAGGGCGAAGAAGCCGCCCACCGCCAGCAGCAGCACCGCCACCACCCAGGCGATGAGCGCCAGCCGCTTCCGGCCTCCCGGCGGCGGGGGCGGCGGGGGCGGCGCTGAGTCCACTGTGGACGGAAGCGCCGGGTACACGGCGGGCGAGACCGGGGCCGAGGGCATGGGCGAGCCCGAGACCGGCACGGCCGAGACCGGGGCCGGCATCGCCGAGACCGGGTACGGCATCGACTCCGTGCCGCCGTAGACCGTTCCCGACGGCGGGGCGCTCACCGGGACCGACGCGGTGCCCGTGGCCACCGGCACGCGGCCGTCCGCGGTCAGCTCCGACGGGTGCACGACCGCGCCCTCGGCGACCGGCAGCTCCGGCTGCTCCAGCACGGTCGGCACGACGCCGAGCTCACGGTGCAGCATGCGGGCCACGAGCGGGACGCGGGACGAGCCGCCGACGAGCAGGATGCCGGCGAGCCGGCCGGGCTCCAGGCCGCAGTCGCGCACGACCCGGGCGGTCTCGGCGACGGTACGCGCGATCATCGGCCCGATCTTCTGCTCGAGCTCGTCGCGGGTCAGGTGCAGGGCCGCCTCGACGCCGGGAACGCTGACGGGCGCGACGGTGGTGCGCGAGAGCATCTCCTTGGCCCCGCGGATGTCCTCCCAGAAGAGGCGGCGGTCCCGGCGGTCCTGGGCGGTGCGCGGGTCCTGCAGCCGGCGCCACACGTCGGGCTGCGACTCCTGCAGCACCTCGCCGAGGCGCTCGACGAGCGCGGCGTCGAGGTCGAGGCCGCCGACGTCCTCGAGGCCGCCGGAGCCGATGACGGTGAAGCCCTGCGGGTCGTTGCGCACCACGGCGATGTCGATGGTGCCGCCGCCGAAGTCGTAGACGACGAGGGCCTCGCCGCGGGGCAGCGGGTGGTTGAGGGCGCTGATGAAGTACCGTGCCGCCGCCACCGGCTCGGGGAGCATGCTGACGTCGGTGAACCCCGCGGCGAGCGCGGCGTCGTGCAGCGCCCTGCGCCGGGTCGAGCCCCAGGACGCGGGGTAGGTGAGCACGATCGGCGGCGCGTAGCGGGTCACCTCGGCGACGCCGACCGCGACCGCGCGCAGCACCGCGGCGAGCAGGTGCACGGTCGGGATCTCGGCGCTGCCGAGCAGCACCGACGGCTCGTCGATGCGCCGCTTCGGGTTCGGCTCGTAGCGGCCCGGGTCGAGCTGGGCGAGGCGCTGGGCGTCGCGGCCGACGGCGAGCTGCCCGTCGTCGGTCATGAACACCGACGACGGCATGAGCGGGGCACCGTCGAACAACACGGGCCGGCGCCGCCCATCGGGCGAGCGGATCACGGCGACCGTGTTGGACGTGCCGAGGTCGATGCCGACGACGTACACGACGCTTGCTCCTCTGTTCGTGTTCAGTTCCGCACCGGGATGAGCCGGCGCGGGGTCATGTCGGGGTCCCACTTCGCACCGAAGTAGGGCTGGGCGACTCCCTTGGCGAACGCGGCCGACGCGGCCGGCGACGCGGCGATGCGCCAGTCCGTCTCCTTGACCGACTCGTACCAGAGGAAGCCGATGATCTCCGGGTGCTGCGGCAGCGTCTGCAGCAGGTCGGTGATCCAGTCCGCCTTGCGCCCCTGGGCGTCGGTGGCGGCCGTCTCGGTGACCACGACCGGGCGCTTGCTGAGCTGCTTGATCTCGGTCAGGGTGGGCCGGTAGATCTGGTCGAAGGTCTGGTACGTCTCCATGCCCGCGGTGCCGTAGTAGCCGGACAGGCCGACCCAGTCCACGTAGTCGTCGCCCGGGTACAGCTGCGACAGCGGGGTGGAGTTCTCGTAGACGACGTTGGGGCTCCAGACCCAGACCACGTTCGTGGCGCCGAGCCGCGCGAAGAGATCGTGCACGTGCCGCCAGGCGGCCACGTAGTCGCCCCGCTGATTGCCGTTGGCGGACTCGCCCCACGGGTACCAGTAGCCGTTCATCTCGTGCGCGAAGCGGATCGCCACCGGGTAGCCCAGCGCCTTGATGCCCTGCGCCCACTCGGAGATGTACCCGTCGTAGTCCCCGCCGCTGATCTTCGCCAGGCGGTACTGCGGCTGGGTCCCCCGGTCGTGGTCCCGCTTGGACTCGGCGCGGTAGTCCCACGGCTCCCAGCCGAGCATCGGCAGCATGCCGCGGTTGACGATCCGGTCGAAGGGCTGGCGGTCGAAGTGCTTCTCCGCGCCCCAGCCCGACGCGAACATCATCACCTGCGGGCTCTTGCCGGCCGCCCGCACGAAGCCGTCGTAGTCGGTGAGGTCGCCCGGGCCCTTCTCGGTGAAGACGCCGAAGAACGCGGTGCCCGCCTGCGGGAAGACCTGCGGGCGCCGGCCGGGCGCGCTCGGCGTCGGCGAGAAGCTCGGCACCGGCTCGGCGAGCTGCGCCTGCCAGCTCGCGGTGGTGCTCGTCCCGGCCTCGACGCGCGGGGCGACGACGAAGACGTACCCGCCGATGAGCACGAGCGCGGCGAGCATGAGGCGGGGCAGCGTGATCACGCGGCGCTCCCCTGCGGCACGTGGTGGGCCTCGAGGTTCTTGTTCGGCAGCGGGTACCCGGCGTGCGGCACGGCCGGGAAGCCCCGCACGGTCGGCAGGTCGTCGATCGCGGCCGCGCTCGCGGCGGTCGCGCGGACGGTGACGACGAGGCCGGCGGTCACCGGGTCCTCCACCGGCTCCACGACGCCGCGGTCGCGCAGGTAGGCCGCCCACGCGATAAGGGGCGGGACGATCCCGACGACGACACTGACCGAGGCCCAGAAGCGAAGGGCGATGGAGTCGTACCCCATGATCCCGCTCGTCGTCAGCAGCGCCGCGCCGACCAGGGCCCACACCGCGTGGGTCCGGAACGTCCGGGGCCCGTCGACGCTGCGCAGCCGCCCCTTCGCCGTCACCGCGTAGGCCAGCGGCCGCCGGGCGAGCGCGGCGAGGCCGGCCGCGGCGTAGACGGGCACCGCGAAGAGCGCGAGCAGCATGCCGTGCACGCCGATCTCCCGGCGCTCGTGCCGCGCCAGGTTGAACCGGCGCAGCCACAGCCACAGCACCGCCCAGCTGCCCATGCTGGCCGACCACAGCCCGAGCCACCACTGCCACTCGATCGTCGCCGCGTTGATGCCCAGCCCGAGGTACGTGCCGGTGGCCACGATGCCGGAGACCGCCGACAGCGCGACGCTCGGGTAGTAGGACTGCACCAGCCAGTAGCACAGCCGCTGGCCGCCCCGCAGGTGCCTGAGGTGCGGCCGGGAGCGGCGCAGGAGGATCTCCCACACGCCGTACGCCCACCGCTTCTGCTGGTTGAGGTAGTCGGTCCAGCTCGTCGGGCCCTCGCCGACCGCGACGACGTCGGGGGTGTACACACCCTTCCACCGCCGGTCGGTGAGCGGGTTCTTGGCGCCCATCACGACCATGCTCGTCAGGTGGTCCTCGATGATCGAGTCCTGGTACCCGTCGATCAGCCCCCACGCCAGCGGCCGGTAGAGGTGGTTCGTGCCGATGAGCAGCGGGGCGTCGAGCCCGTTGCCGCCGCGCTCGATCAGGCCGGAGAAGAGGTACTGCTGGACGGACGCGCCGTGCACGACCCAGTTGTCGTACATGTTGCCGTACACCTGCGGCGCCACGACGAACGCGACGTCGGGGTCGCGGAAGTAGCCCAGCGTGCGCTCCAGGAAGCTGGGCAGCGGCACGTGGTCGGGGTCCATCTGCGCGACGACGTCGTAGACGTGCTCGTGCGTGGCCCGCCAGGCGTTGTGGTTGCCGGACTTCGTCTTGGCCCGGAACGCGCCGTGCTCCTGGTTGAACTCGGGCCGCCCCTTGCGGCTGAAGTGGTGTACGCCGAGCCGCCGGCACATCGCCTTCACGCGGGGGTCGTCGCCCTCGTCGAGGATCCAGACGTCGACCTGCCCGTCGTAGCGCACCTGCTGCATGGCCCGCAGCGACCGCTCGACCACGTCGATGGGCTCCTTGGCCGGCACGATCGTGGTCAGCATCGCGATGCGCAGCCCGCGCTCGGGCACCATCGGCACCGGGTCGCGCGCCTTCCAGGCGAACACCCACACGGCGAAGTTCTGCAGCATCCGCACGGCCTCGACGAGCACCACGAAGCAGAACGCGACGCGCGCGACGATGATGCTCGGCCGTGTGTCGTCGCCGGCCGTGCCCGGGATGTGCTCGGGCAGCAGCAGCCAGCCGACGAACACCAGGCCGGTCAGGAAGTTGAGCCCGATCAGCAGCGACAGCATGACCCGCCGCCAGGCCCCGCCGACGTGCCGGAACACCACGGGGTGCTGCGCCTTGCGCGGCATCGTCAACGGCCCGGTCAGCTCGTTGCAGTCCTCATAGGCCCGGTGGGTCTCGGCGAGCTTCGCCTGGGACCGAACCCGGCGGCGCTCGGCCCGGCCGGGTTTGACGGGCTTGATCCCGGCTCCGGGCGTTGCCGATGGGGGCACGACGGTGTCCAGCAACGACCCGGCCTCCGATCTTCACGTGGCGTTCCGGTGGAAACGTAGCCGGGGCCGCCTGAGCTGCTTCGGCAATGCCGATGGTAGGCACAGAATGCGATCACGAGGACCACCCGAACGGGCCGTCATCAATCGCGCCGCATGATCGTTTCCGCAGGTGAAAGCCCTTGCAGCGCCTTCCCGCGGCACCCCGGAGCCCCCCGGATGTAACGGATCCGACAGCCTCTTTCCGGGTCACTTTCTTGAACCGATCCATTGCCGCCGGAAATACCCCGGATTCTGTCGAAAAGCCGACATCGAGCAACAGTTGTGGGGCGTATCAAACCCGGCCGGGCCGCATCTTATGTTGAATACCCGCCGACGAGCGCCTCGGCCGGCCGGCGGCGGGTCCGGGTCAGGCGCGGCTCGGCGAGGAGCAGCGCCACGGCCACGGCGGTGATGATCGCACCCGCCAGGGCGACGCTGCGGACGCCCGCGTGGTCGATGATCAGGCCGCCGAGGAGCGAGCCGGCGGCGATGCCCACGTTGAACGCCGAGCTCCCGCCGGCGGAGGCGAGGTCGGTGCTGCCCGGGGCGACCAGGAGGATGCGGTTCTGCACGGCCGCGGCCATGGCGCTGTAGGCGAAGCCGTTGAGGGCCAGCGCCACGATCGCGGCGGCCTTCAGCGTGCCGAGGCTGTAGAGCAGGAGCAGCGCCAGGGCGATGAGGGCCATCGGGGCGACGAGGGCCGGCCAGGGGTACCGATCGAGAAACCGCCCCACGGCGATGGTGCCCAGGAACCCGGCGGCGCCGGTCACCAGCAGCAGCGGCCCGAGCGTCGCGGCGGCGAACCCCGTGACGTCGAGCAGATAGGGCGTGACGTAGGTCTGTGCGGTCAGCGCGCCGGTCACCACGATCGCCGTGGACAGCACCAGCAGGACGTAGCGCCGCCGCGAGGGCGCCGCCCCGCGCGATGCGGCGTCGGCCTCGGGCGGGGCCGCCGGCACGAGCGCCACCACCACGGCGCAGGTCGCGACGCCGACGACGGCCATGACCAGGAACGCGAAGCGCCAGCCGGCCTGCTGCCCGAGCCACGTGCCCAGCGGCACGCCGAGCACCGGGGCCAGGGCCGCCCCGATCGACATGCGGGCCACGGTGCGGCCGCGCTGCGACGGCGGGAAGAGGCCGGTCGCGGTCGAGGCGACGATCGACCAGAACAGCGCCTGGGTGAGCCCGACGACGAGCCGCGCGCCGAGCAGCACCTCGTAGCCGGGCGCGACCGCGCTGACCAGCGTCGCGGCGGAGAACACGCCGAGGGTGACGCCGAGCAGGAGCCGTTTCGGCACGCGCCGCGTCAGGTGGGCGAGCGGCAGGGACATGAGCACGACCACCGCCGCGTAGCCGGTCATCAGCAGGCCGACCTGCGACTCCGAGCGGTGCAGGTCGTCGGCCATGAGCGTCAGCAGGCCGACGGGCAGGATCTCGGTGGTGACGAACGTGAAGGTCGAGATGGACAGCGCGGCCAGGGCGAGGTTCGCACGTCGCTGTTCGAGCATCGGCGCTCCCCCGTCCCGATGATTCCGGTCAAATACCATGCAATCATGACGATGGCTCGGCTGCGCTGCGATTTCTCCTCCGACGTGCTCGGGGTCGGCACCTCGATGACCGTGCTGCTGCCCCAGCCGGAGCCCGGCGGCCGGGGCGAGCTCGCCACGCTCTACCTGCTCCACGGCCTCAGCGACGACAGCACGGGCTGGACCAGGTACACCGCCCTGGAGCGCTATGCCGACGAGCGGCGGCTCGCCATCGTCATGCCCCAGGTCGAGCGCAGCTTCTACGCCGACGAGGCCTGGGGCCGCCCGTACTGGACCTTCGTCGCCGACGAGCTGCCGCGGATGGCCCGTGGCCTGTTCCGCCTCTCCGACGACCCCGCGAAGACGTTCGTGGCCGGCCTGTCCATGGGCGGCTACGGCGCGTTCAAGCTCGCCCTCCGCCACCCCGACCGCTTCGGCGCCGCGGCCAGCCTCTCCGGCGTCCTCGACCTGGCCACCCGGGCCCGCGAGCTGCACAAGCCGGAGGACCCGCGCATGTGGGAGCGCATCTACGGCGACCCGCCCACCATCGCCGGCACCGACAACGACCTGCTGCACCTGCTCGACAGCGTCGAGAACCCGCCGCCGCTGTTCATCGCCTGCGGCACCGAGGACGTCCTGTACGGGTCGAACGTGCACTTCCGCGACGCCTGCGCCGCGCGCGGCATCCCGCTGAGGGCCGAGTTCTCCCCCGGCGCGCACGAATGGTCCTTCTGGGACGCGAAGATCCGCGACGTACTGGCCTGGCTGCCGTCGACGTGATCCCCACTCCGAGGTCGGCGCGTGTCGGCCGCGACGCTCGCCACGGCCGGCCACCTGGCCGAGGCGCACGTGGTGCGACTGCGAGCGGCGGCCGGCTTCGGCGGGTCAGCGGGCGGCGCCGGTGGGAAGGTCGGGCAGTGCCGGGGCGGCCGGGTTCAGGGCGGCCGCCACCGTGAAGTGCTCCATCTCCTCCAGCAGGCGGTGGACGGACTCGGCCCGCAGGTAGGCCGTGTCCACCTCCGTGGTGATCTGGATCGTGCCGGGGACGTCGTCGATGTTGAGCATCAGCTTCTCGTTGAAGTACGGCAGCGGGGATTCGCGCAGGCAGGTCGTCTGCGGGCGCAGCGCCAGGATCGCCGGCCCGTCCGGGGTGGACTGCGGCGCGCGCAGGGCCAGGCGGCGCTCGTTGTAGAAGACCTGCAGGTCGATCGGCTCGCCGCGGTCCTTGGCCACCCGGCCGATCAGGGCCTGGCGCGTCGCGGGGTCGTAGTAGGCGTACTTCGACGCGCTCAGCGAGGACCGGCGGGCGCGCAGGACGGCCTCCTCCGCCGTGATGCCGCGCGGGTCCAGGACCACCAGGCCGTTCTGGGAGAACGGCGAGACCACGTCGGCCAGGCCCGGGCGGAAGCGGTTGCCGACGATGACCTGGGTCGCGAAGGGGGCGGCGCCGACCACCCGGGTGAAGGCGACGGCGTACGCGGCCAGCAGAACGGGGGCGGTGTCGATCGACAGGAGCGCGGCCAGGCGTTCGCTCGCGGCGTGCAGGGCGGGCGAGGTCCACACGAGCTGGCGGAAGCGGGGGGCCCGCGGCTCGCGGTAGCCGTCCGGGAAGCGCTGCGGGGGGATCGTGCGCAGCTGGGACTCCCAGTGGCGCATGGCGTTGTCGGTCTGGCGGGTCGCGGTGCGCTGCTGGGCGACGACCTCCAAGGGGCCGGTGGCCGGCGCCGGGCCGAGCTCGTGGCGCCGGGGCAGCTCGCGGATCATCGTGGCCAGGCCGGTCGCGTCGGTGGCGATGTGGCAGACCTCGACCAGGACGTGGGTCACCGGGCCGTCGGCGCCGGAGCGGACCACGGCCATGCGGATCGGCCACTCCGTGGTGTAGTCGAAGGTCCGGGCCTTCCAGGCGGCGAACACCTCGGCCGCCAGCGCCGCCGCCGCGGGCGGATCGGTCCCGGCGGTGTGGACCTCCAGGCCGGCCTCGCCGCTCGCGAAGACCTCCTGGGTGGTCGTGCCGTCCGGGGCGAAGCGGAGCAGGGTGCGCATCGACGGGTAGCGCCTCATGAAGAAGCGGAGCTCGCCGGCGAAGTCCGCGACCGTGCGGCCGTCCTGTACCGGGACCACGCCGCCCATGCTCATGGAGCTGCCCATCTCCCGCATGGCCTGGAAGACCTGCTGCTGGCCCCACGTCAGGCGGCCGCGGCCCGCGCCGCCGGCCTCGAAGGTCACTGTGATGCGTTCCATGTCTGGCGATCGTTCGCCCAGACATTGATGTAGGCAAGAAGACTAATGGATGGACGCGCGGGGCTGACCGACCGAGTTCGAGGTTGGATAAAGCCTCAGCCAGATCGTCGGGGGTGGTGCACGGCCAGGGCGGCGAACGCGGGGACGGCCGTCGTCGCGCGCTCGGCCAGGTCCTGCGGCGACAGGGGGCGGGAGTACAGGCAGCCCTGGCCGAAGGCGTAGCCGAGGTGGCGCAGCATCCGGGCCTGGGGCCCGGTCTCGATGCCCTCCGCCACCGTGTCCAGGTCCAGGGCCTGGGCCATGCGGATCACGGCCGTCGCCACCGCCTCGCCGGCCGGGCGGTCCGGGTCCGCGGTGGCGACGCCCACGCTCGCGCGCACCAGCAGCTCGTGGCCCGCCGCCCGCACCGAGGTCGTCAGCGCGTCCTGGATGCGCTCGGCGACGCCGACCGCGTCCGCGCGCGGCACGTCGCCGAGCATGGCCGCGAACTCGTCGCCGCCCAGGCGGGCCACCACGTCCTCGTGCCGGACGGCCCCGCGCAGGCGCTCGGCCACGGTCGTGAGCGGCGTACGAGGCGTCCGGGCTGAGCCGGGCCGGGGTCATGATCGCGGTGCCGAAGGTGACCAGGGCGGTGGCGAGCGCGACGCGGCGCCAGAAGCGGGTGGCGCTGCCGGCGATCCCGGGCGCGGCCCCGGCCAGCCAGGACACGCCCACGGCGAGCGCGAGGCCGAGGGGGGCCAGGACCCAGAGGATCTGCTCGGGCACCGGCACGCCCGAGGCGTAGAGCGCGGCCCACGACGCCGTGGTCAGCAGGCATCCGGCGACCGCGGCCACGAGCCGCCGCATCAGTACCCCTGCCACGGTCTTCCATCGGCAGGCGGCGGCAGAACGTCAGCAGGGTGCACCCGGATGCCGATGAGCGAATCGTGAAGCTCCAGGCCCTTGCCGGGGGGGGCGGCGCAGCGGGCGGCGCGTGGGCGTGCCGCTGATCGACCTCGCGGCATGAACTACGATATCGTATAATCCGATCTCGTGGTATTCCTTCTGCTCGACCTGCAGCGCGCCACCCACGCCACCCTGCAGCGGCTCACGACCGACCTCGCCGACCTGCGGCTCGCCCCGTCCGAGCTCAACGCCCTGGCCAACCTGGCCCGCCACCCGGGCGGCGCGAGCACGGTGTCGGAGCTCGGCGCCGCGGCCGGCACCCGCCCCACCACCCTCACCGGCATCCTCGACCGCCTGGAGCAGCGCGGCCTGCTGGCCCGCGGCCCGCACGAGCACGACCGGCGCACCGTCGTCGTGCGGCTCACCCCGGACGGGTCGGCGACGGCCGCCCGGGTGCTCGCCGCGATGGCCGACCTGGAGCGCCGGGCCCTGGCGAGCCTGCCGCCCGGCGCCGCGGACGATGTCGCGGCGGTACTGCAGGCGCTCACCGAGGCCGCGCGATGACCTCCTTCGAGGAGCTGTTCGCGATCGTCACCGCCGGGCCGGGGCGCTTCGGGCACCGCGAACATGTGCACCTGACCTGGCTCGCGATCCGCCGGGTGGGCCCGGACGCGGCGGTCGCGCTGGTCAGCGACGGCATCCGGCGCACGGCCCGGTACGCGGGGCAGCCCCGCAAGTACCACGTCACGATGAGCCGCGGCTGGGTCGAGCTGATCGCGGCCCGCATGACGCCCGGCGACCCCGACTTCGACACCTTCGCGGCGCGGCGCCCGGAGGTGCTCGGCAAGCGGCTCCTGAGCGAGCACTACCGGCCGGGCACGCTCGCGACGGAGGCGGCCCGGACCGGCTGGGTGCCGCCCGACGCGAAGCCCTTCGAGCTCAAGTCACCGCCTCCGCAAGCTCCGGCGGCGCCGCGACAACCCTGAGCCCACGGTGAGCGGCCCCTCCGCTGCGCTCCGGACCGCTCACACCGCCGCCACCTGCTTGACGTGGCGCAGGGCCGGCACCGACTCGAGGCGCTCCACGCCCCGCAACGGGCCGATCCGGTGCGTGATGTACGTGTACAGCTGCGCCATGTCCTGGCAGATCACGGTGGCCAGGAGGTTGGTCTCGCCCGTCGTCGCGGCCACGAACACCGCCTCCTCGTGCCGGGCCATCTCCTGCCCCACCGCGGCCAGGTGGGCCGGCGCGACCGTCAGCCACAGCAGGAAGCGCGCCGGGTACCCCAGCAGTACCGGGTCCATCTCCACGTCGAAGAAGACGGCCCCGGTCGCGCGCAGGTGCTCCAGGCGCCGCCGCACCGTCGACTCCGACCAGCCCGTCTCCGCGGCCAGCTGCGGGTAGCCGAGGCGGCCGTCGCGGTTGAGCGCGGCCAGCAGCGGCCGGTCCTCCTCGGCCAGGACGGCGGGGGTGCCCGGTGGCGGGCCGGGCGGGCGCAGGCGCCGCACCTGGTCCGGGGTGAGGGTGATGGTGCGGGCCTCGCCGCCGACCGGGCCGCCGGCGAAGTGGTGCATGAGGCAGTGGGCCCGGACCGAGACGATGCGCGGGGTGCGCGGCAGCTTCTGCAGCAGCAGGGTCTCGCGGTCGGCGGTGCCCGGGTTCTGTACGACGCAGGTGACCTCGGTGCCGCCCGAGCCGAGCGTCACCCAGGTGGTGTCGGGGCGGCGGGCCAGGGCGTCGGCGATCGCGCCCGCGCTGTCCGGCGTGGTCTGCAGGCGGATCATCCACATGTCGTAGCCGAGGCGCACGCCGTCGGGCAGGGCCGCGACGCGCAGGCCGGCGTCGCGCATCCGGCGGTACCGCCGCGCCACCGTCTGGTCGGAGACGCCCAGGACCTCGGCGAGCACGCTGAACGAGACGCGCCCGTCGAGCCGCAGCGCGTCGACGATCCCGTGGTCCAGGGTGTCGACTTCCACCACCTCACGGTAGCTCAGGTCGGAATCCGCCGCGAAGGGCCGGAAACCTACCGGCAAAGCGGCGCGCACCGCACATTCGTCGGCATGCACAAGTGGTCTGCTCTCACCGCCGTCTCCATCGGCACGTTCATGCTGCTCGTCGACGTCACGATCGTGACCGTCGCGCTGCCCGCCGTGGCCCGCGACCTCGGGGCCACGCTCGGCGGGCTCCAGTGGGTGCTCGACGGGTACGCCCTCGCGCTCGCCGCCGTCCTGCTCGCCTCGGGCGCGCTGGCCGACCGGCACGGGCGCCGGAAGGTGTACCTCGGCGGCACCGTCCTGTTCGCGGCCGCCTCGCTGCTGTGCGCGGTCGCCCCCAACGCGGGCCTGCTGATCGCGGCCCGGTTCCTGCAGGGCCTCGGCGGCGCCGCGATGTTCGCCACCACCGTCGCCATCCTCAGCGTCGCCTACTCCGGCAAGGACCGCGGCGTGGCCTTCGGGGTCTGGGGCGCGGTCAACGGCGCCGCCGCCGCGGCCGGGCCGATCGCCGGCGGGCTGCTCACCGAGCACCTGGGCTGGCGCTGGATCTTCCTCGTCAACCTCCCGGTCAGCCTGGTCGCGATCTGGTTCACCCTGCGCGGCGTCACCGAGTCCCACGGGCGCGCGAGCACCGGCAACAAGCTGGACCTCGCCGGCACCGTCACCTTCACGCTCAGCGCCGCGGCCGTCACGTTCGCCCTGATCCGCGGCGGCGACGCCGGCTGGGCCGCGCCGAGCACCCTGGCCGCCTTCGCCCTCGCCGCCCTGGCCCTGGTCGCGTTCATCGTGGTCGAGCGGCGCACCGACCACCCGATGCTGGACCTGCGCCTGTTCGGCCGGCCGTCCTTCAGCGCCCTGATGGTGGCGGCGGTACTCGCCCAGGCCTCCGCCTTCGCGTACCTGCCGTTCACCACGGTCTGGCTGCAGCAGTTCCTCGGCAAGGGCCCGGTCGACGCCGGCCTGCTCGGCGCCCTGCCGATGAGCGCGGCCGCGTTCGTCGCCGCGGCGTTCGGCGGCCGGTTCCTGCAGCGGGTACCCCCGCGCTGGAGCATCGGCACCGGCCTGCTGCTGATCGGCGCGGGCGCCCTGCTGCAGGCCCGGCTCACGCCGGCCTCGACCGGGGCCGCGCTCATCCCCGGCCTGATCGTGGTCGGGCTCGGCGTGGCCGCGGTGCTGCCGACGATGGCCTCGGCCGCCCTGGCCGCGGTGCCGAACGAGCGCAGCGGCATGGCCGGCGGCGCGGTGAACACGTTCCGCCAGCTCGGCTTCGCCCTGGGCGTGGCCGTGTTCGGCTCGATCTTCGCCCACCGGCTCGCGGGCCGGCACGCCCCGACCGACGCCGTGAACCACGTGGTCGCCGTGGCCGGCTTCGTGGCCCTGGCCGCCGCGGTCCTCGTGCTCCTCGTGGTGCGCACGGGCCGCCCGGCCTGGGAGGCCCCGGCCGCCCCGAAGGCCGCGGAGAACCCGGTCGTCGGTGAATCGGTGTAGATCGCGCCCATAATGGCGGGATGGACGTCACCTGGTGGGGGCACGCGACCGTGGCCATCCGCGAGCGCGGAGTCACGATCCTGACCGATCCGGTGCTGCGCGACCGCCTGGCGCACCTGCACCGCCGGCGGGGGCCCCGGCCGCGGCTGGACCGGGCCCCCGACGCGGTCGTCGTGTCCCACCTGCACTCCGACCACTGCGACCTGCCGTCCCTGCGGCCGCTGCCGCCGTCCACGCGGCTGATCGTGCCGCACGGGGCGGCGGCGTTCCTGCGCTCCCGGCTCGGCGAGCGCGACTTCGTCGAGCTGCGGGCCGGGCAGGAGACCAAGGTCGGCGACGTGACCGTGCGGGCGGTGCCGGCCGCGCACGACGGCGGCCGGACGCCGAAGTCGCGCATCCGGGCGGTGGCCCTGGGCTACGTGGTCAGCGGCGACCGCTCGGCCTGGTTCGGCGGCGACACCGGGCTCTTCGACGAGATGAAGGAGCTCGGCCCGGTGGATCTGGCGCTGGTACCGGTCTGGGGCTGGGGCTGGACCCTCGGCCCCGGCCACCTCGACCCGGGCCGCGCCGCCGAGGCGATGCGGCTGGTCGAGCCCGGCCAGGCGGTGCCGATCCACTGGGGCACGCTGTGGCCGATCGGCTGCGGGCGGGTGCGGCCCGACCGTTTCCACCGCCCCGGCGACGAGTTCGCGGAGGCCACCCGGGGCACCGCCCCGCGCACCGACGTGCGCGTGCTCGCGCCCGGCGAGAGCCTGACCGTTTCGTGATCACGCTCGGGGGCCTGGCCGCCGCGGTGGCGATCATGTTCGGAATCGTGGCGGCCGGGTCGATCCTCCCGGTCCTGCCGACCGGGGCCGCGGTGAGCGCGACGGCGGTGCTGGGCGCGCACTACAGCCCCCTCGCCGTGCCGGTCGTGATCGCGGCCGGCGGCCTGGGGGCCTACCTCGGCGACGCCGTCACCTTCGCCATCTGCCGCGCCGGCGGGGAGGCGCTCACCCGGCGGCTGCGGCTGCTGCGCCAGCCGTGGAAGCTCGCCGGGACGGTGCGGGAGCGGCTGCGCCGGCGGCCGGTGACCGCGCTGCTCGTGTCGCGGCTGGTGCCCGGCGGCCGGATCCCGGTGCTGCTCACGGCCGCGATCGTCGGGCTGTCGTGGCGTACCTTCATCGTCTCCAACGTCGCCGCGTGCCTGCTGTGGTCGGCCACCTACTCGGCGATCGGCCTGCTCAGCCGCAACGTCTTCCCGCAGCCGTGGCAGGGCGTGGTCTGCGCGATCGTCGTCGTGCTCGTCGCCGGGCAGGTCGCGGGCCGGGTGGAGAAGCGCCGTCAGGCCCGCGCCGGCAAGGACTCCGGGGCGCAGGTCACGCCGTAGCCTCCACGTAGATCGTCTCGTCGTTGCGCAGCACCTGGTCGAGGTCGGCCACGTCCGGGCGGGCGCCCTCGCGGTAGGCGCGCACCGCGATCGCGTCCTCGCCGAAGCCGGCCGCCGTCAGCGCGTAGCGCAGCTCCTCGAGGTCGTAGAGCCAGCGGTGGCCGTACACGTAGAACAGCTGGTTGAACATGAACGCCCCGCGCGCGGGCATGGCGGGCGCGACCCCGGTCAGGGCCCGGTTCATGCGCCGGCGGTGCTTGCCGAAGAAGCCGTCGTGGCTGACGTAGCTCTCGGCGTACACCTTCAGGTCGGGCGTGGTGATCCGCAGCAGGCCGCCGGGGCGCAGGATCCGCCGGACCTCGCTCAGCCAGGCGATCCCGGCCCGCAGGGTCACGTGCTCGATCAGGTGCTCGGCGTAGACCCAGTCCACGGTGTCGTCGGCGACCGGCAGCGGGCCGGTGATGTCCATCTCGGCGAAGTACGCGCTGCCGTCCACGCGGTACACCTGGCCGGGCCCGGTCTTCGTGCCGTCGGCCGCGGTGAGCGAGACGAGGTCGGTGCCCAGCCCCTGCGGGTGGCTCGTCTTGAACGCGGCGAACTCGATGCCGGTCAGGCCCAGCCGGTCGAGGTGCGAGCGGTCGAGCACCTCGGCCTCGAGCTCGGGGGCGAGCTTCTCGACGCGGGCCAGGTCGTCGGTGAACGAGTCGACCGTGGCGGCCAGCTCCTGCGGGTCTTCCCAGTTCCAGGGGCGTAACGCGGCCTCAGACATGCGTCGATCTAAACACCTCGAACTCTTGCGGACAAGGGAAGATCCTTGTCCCGCAACGGGGTTTCGGGCGGCGGCGCGCGCAGCCCGAGCTCGTCGAGCCAGGCCACCAGCCGCTCGTGCACCGCGACCGGGCCGCGCAGCTCGGCCGCGGGCATCGGCCACTCGGCCGGGTGCACCAGGATCGCCTCGGTCTGCCAGCCGCCGATGCCGCCGTGCGAGCCGACCAGCTCCTCGAACGCGGCGACCTCCTCGGTGCCCGCGTCGACCCGGCTCACCACCACCAGGTCGCCGACGTGGGCCATGCCCTGGTGCTCGAGCAGGTCCGCGGCCGCGGCCGGGCCGTAGGGCAGCAGCGGGTCGTCGCCCTCGACGCGCCCGTCGCGCAGGTGGTGCCGGCCGGCCGGGCCGATCGCCACCGGGCCGTCCGCGGCCGCGGCGACGACGAGCCCGATGCCCGGGTGCTTGGCCAGCCCGTCGACCAGGCCGGGGCGCAGCGCCTCGACCGCGTCCAGGTCGGCGCGGCCGGGGACGCCGGTGAGGTACAGCATGGCCAGGTTCCCGGACGCGATCGTGATCACCTCGCCGCGCGGGCCGACGGTCACCGGGCCGCACGAGCGGGTCTGGTGCGACACGCCGGCGAGCAGGGCGTTGGCCCGGCCCCAGTCCTCGTCGTCGGGGCCGCCGCTCATCGGCTCGGAGCCGTTGCCCGCGAGGTCGCCGACGAGCTGCTCGAGCGTCACGCCGTACCGCTGGCTGAAGGTGGCCCCCTGGCTCTGCCCGTGGTCGGAGAGTACGACGATGCGGTAGTCGCGGGCCGCGACCCGGGCGAGCTTGTGCAGCGTGCCCAGCACCCGGTCGAGCCCCTCCAGCGTCTGCAGGGCCTCCGGGCGCAGCGGCCCGGCGTGGTGGGCGACCTCGTCGTAGTCGACGAAGTCGCAGTAGACGACCGGGGCGCCCCGGCTCATCTGCTCGGCGATGAGCGAGACGTTCAGGTCGCGCAGCAGCACGTTGGTGACCGCGCGCAGCGCGACGTACGCGGCCGTGCGCGGCACCCGCGGGTACACGTTGCGGAACCGCTGCCGGCGCGCCTGCTGGATCTCCTTGAGCATCTCGCCGACGGAGAGCACGAGCGCCCGCGCGAAGCCGTAGGGGCTGGCGACGAAGGCGAGGTAGCCGCGCGCCGACCGGCCGGGCAGCGCGGCGTTGCTGAAGGTGAGCAGGCTCGTCGGCGCGTCGCCGGAGAAGACGTTGCTGATGCTGACCCCGTCGTCGGCGAGCAGGCCGCGGCCGGTGGAGATGCGGGCCTCGACGTCGGCGGCGTCGCGGGGGCGGTTGGTCACCACGAGCCGGGCGCCGTCCTTCTCGTACCACCGGAACGCCGGGATCTGCCCGAAGTCGCCGTGCATGATGCCCGCCTGGCTGGCCGGGGTGGTGGCCGGCATGCCGGTGTGCCAGGCGCGCATCGCGTGGGTGCCGGTGCGCAGCCACTTGCCGAGGTTGGGCAGGTTGCCGGCCTTCACCGCCCACGACAGCAGCGGCGCGGAGAGCCCGTCGAGCTGCACGATGAGCACC
Source organism: Dactylosporangium sp. McL0621 (assembly GCF_049995355.1). Taxonomy (NCBI): domain Bacteria; kingdom Bacillati; phylum Actinomycetota; class Actinomycetes; order Micromonosporales; family Micromonosporaceae; genus Dactylosporangium; species Dactylosporangium sp. McL0621. The sequence goes on along the minus strand of NZ_CP188259.1, from coordinate 3,008,838 downwards.
CCCGGCTCGGCCGCCGGCGGGCCCCGGTGCCGGCGGGCCATCTGCCGCAGCGCCTGGCCGAGGAAGACGTCCTCGCTGCCGGCGTCGGCCAGCCAGTTGACGAGCGCGGTCAGCACGGCCGCCAGCCAGCTGGCGATCCAGGCGTCGGCGAACGAGTCGACGCTCACCCCCTTGGCGAGGTGCAGCGCGGTGAACATGACCACGGCCTGGATGATCACGCCGACGGCGAGCACCCCGACGCCGCCGACGAGCACGGCCACGCCCAGCAGCGCCAGGCGCATGAGGGTGCCGATGGCGGCGAGCAGCACGGTGAGCTCGACCAGGGCCGCCGGGCCGCCGCTGGCGCGCACGCCGGGCAGCGCCCAGAAGGTGACGGCGAGGACGACGAAGCTCGTCACGCCGGAGCGCAGCAGCGACTTGCCCCACGCGACGGTCAGGCGCCAGTCGCGCAGCAGCCGCAGTGCGAAGCGAACACGCTGAGCGACGACCCCCACGGCGCCAAGATTACGGGCTTCTACACCGGCGCGGGATCCATCAGCTCGGTGACCGCCTGCACATACCGGCCGGCGCTGCGGGTGCTCTCCCGGGCCGCCGCCCAGCGCTCGCCGGGGTGCACCGGGCGCGGCGCGGCGAGGACGTGACGCAGGGCGGTGAGCTCGGCCAGGTGCGCGTCGAGGAGCGCCAGCAAGTCGGGGTGCACCTCCTGTTTATCCCACGTTCATCTTCGCGAGGTGGGCCGTTCACTGCGACAATGGGACGCATGGCCGGAAAGCTTGAAGTTGAACGCAAGTACGAGCTGCCGGACGGTTTCGCCCTGCCGGATCTCACCGGGGTCGGCGGCGTCACCTCCGTCGGCGAACCCGACGACCAGCAGCTGGACGCCGTCTACTACGACACCGAGGGGCTGCACCTGGCGCGGGGCCGGGTCACGCTGCGCCGGCGCACCGGCGGCAACGACGCCGGGTGGCACCTCAAGCGCCCCGCCGGCGGCGAGCGCAGCGAGCTGCAGCTGCCCGCCAACAACCGCCAGCGCACCCCACCCAGCGCCGTGGCCGACCAGGTCCGTGCGCTCACCCGCGGCGCCGAGCTCGCCCCCGTCGCGCGCATCCGCACCCACCGCGTCGAGCGCGCGCTGCGGGGCGCCGACGGCAACACCGTCGCACTGCTCGCCGACGACCGCGTGAGCACCGAGTCCCTGCGCAACGGCGGCAGCGCCCGCCGCTGGCACGAGCTGGAGATCGAGCTCGTCGACGGCGACCCCGAGGCCCTCGAGCGCCTCGACGCGGCGCTGCGCAAGGCCGGCGCCCGCCCGGCCAAGAGCCCCTCGAAGCTCGCCCAGGCCCTCGGCCCCGACTACCCGCAGCCGATCGGCGCTCGGCTGCGCGGCCCCAAGGCCCGCCGGGCCCTGGCCGCCTACCTCGCCGCCCAGCGCGACGCCCTGATCGAGCAGGACCCCCACGTGCGCGAGGGCGACGCCGAGGCCGTGCACAAGATGCGGGTGGCGACCCGCCGCCTGCGCTCCACCCTGCGCTCGTTCGCCCCGCTGCTCGACGGCGACCTCGACCGCCTGCACGGCGAGGTCAAGTGGGTCACCGGGCTGCTCGGCGAGGTCCGCGACTGCGACGTGATGAGCGAGCGCCTGGCCGGCCTCGTGCACGCCGAGCCGGTCGAGCTCGTCCTCGGCCCGGTCGCGGCCCGCATCACCTCGCTGCTCGCCGCGCGGGCCGCCGAGGGCCGCCGGGCGCTCACCGCGGGGCTGGACAGCCGGCGGTACACCGACCTGCTCAACGAGATCGACTCGCTGGTCCTGCGCACGGCCCGGCCGGAGCGCATCTCCCGCCGGCGCCTCATGCGCCGCGCGCGCAAGGCCCTGCAGCGCGCCGACGCCCGCCTGGCCGGGGCCGAGACCGACGAGCGGATGCACGAGGCGCGCAAGTCCTACAAGCGGGCCCGGTACGCCGCCGAGCTGGTCGCGCCCCTGGGCGGCAGCGCCGCCACGCGCCTGGCCGAGCGGGTCACCGACCTGCAGGACGCGCTCGGCAACCACCAGGACGCGCTGGTGACCGGCGAGCTGCTGCGGCAGTACGGCATCGCCGCGTACGGCGCCGGCGAGAACGCGTTCACCTACGGGCTGCTGCACGCCCGCGCCGACGAGCACGGCCGGCGCTCGCTGCAGGACGTGCCCAAGGCCCGCCGCAAGGTCCGGAAGGCGGCGCGGGCCCTGTACGGGTGAGCACCGGGTGACACGGGGTGCGTGGGTTCGATAAGGTTCGAAGTCCGCATCCCTCTCACCCCGGGTTGACCAGTGCAGCTGCAGATCCACCTCGAGCCCTTCGGGGACGGTCCCACGCCCGACGTCGACGAGCTGCTCAACCTCCAGCGGTGGCTGGTCGGCGAGCCCGGCATCGTGCAGTCCGAGATCGGGCTGTCGACCGCGACGGTCCCCGGCGAGCTCTCCGCCGCCGTGGAGATCATCAGCCTGGTGCTCGGCACCGGGCTGTCGGTCGGGCAGTTGCTGCTCGCGGTGTCGAACTGGCGGCGGACCCGGCCCGTGGCCCCGGCGATCGTGCTGACCCGCATCGACCCCGACGGGCGGTCGGTGCGCATCGAGTCCTCCGACCCGGCGGCCGTCGCCGCCGCGGCGCGGGCGCTCGACGGCTGAGCCGGGCCGGACGGTGGCGGAACTGGCTGACCCGCGCGTCTCGCGGGCCGTGCTCGTCGGCGGGGCGCGGTACGCGGCGCTGCCCGAGGTGGCGGCGATCACGAGGAACCTCAACGGGCTCGCCGGGGTGCTCCAGGACCCCGACCTGTGGGGGCTGGCCCCCGAGCACTGCACGGTGCTGCACGACCCCGACGACGCCCGCGAGGTGTCCCGGGTGCTGCGCCGGGCCGCCGAGGACACCGCCCCCGAGGGGATGCTGTTCGTCTACTTCGCCGGCCACGGGCTGGTCGACCCCATCGACGGCAGTCTGGTGCTGGGGCTCCGGGACACGGACCCGGCGGTACCGTACGAGGCCGGTCTTCCCTTCGAGCTGATCCGCCGCGCGGTCGCCGGCAGCCGGGCCCGCCGCCGCCTGGTGATCCTCGACTGCTGCTACGCCGGGCGCGCCGTGGGCCACCTCGCGGGCGGGGAGTCGGGCAGCCAGGCGGTCGCGGACCAGGCCGGCACCGACGACACCTGCCTGCTGGTCTCCGCGCCCCGCAACCGCACCGCCCAGGCCCCGCCCGGCGAGCCGTACACCGCCTTCACCGGCGAGCTGCTGCGGGTGCTGCGCGGCGGGCTGCCCGACCGCCCGGCCGTGCTCGACGTGCGCACCGTGTGGCGGGAGGTGACGCTGCGGCTGCGCGAGCGCGGCTTCGAGCTGCCGGAGCTCCGCTCGGCCGGGGACGAGCTGCCCTTCGTGATGAACGGCGCCCGCCACCACCGCGACCTCGTCGGGCGGATCGTGGTCGCCACCGCCGCCGTCGAGGACCGCGACCTGCGCCAGGCCGCGGTGCTGATCCTGCGCCACGACCGGTCCCGGGGCGCCGTCGGCGTGCGGATCAACCGGCCCACCACCGACCCGCTGCCGGTCGACATCCCGCAGGGCTGGCGGCGGCTGCTGACCACGCCGGCGGTGCTCTTCGACGCCGGGCCGCTGAGCCGGTACGAGGGCTTCATCGCCGTCGCCCGGCTGCGCCCCGACGTCGAGCCGCCGCTGCGGTGGCGCCCCATCCGCGACCGCCTCGGCGTGATCGCCCTGTCCGCCGACCCGCAGCCGCTGGCGCCGGTGATCGCCGGGCTGCGGCTGTTCTCCGGCTACCTCGGCTGGGGCCCCGACCAGCTGGAGGCCGACATCGACGGGGGCCTGCTGCTGCTCAGCGACGCCGACGTGCGCGAGGCGCTGTCGAGCCGGCCGCGGGACCTGTGGACGACCCTGCACGCCCGGGCCGCGGGCGAGTAGAGCCCAGGAAGGTGAGCATGGAGCTGAGGCTCATCGACGAGGTCGTGTCGGCGATCCGCCACGGCGGGACGGTGACGCTCATCCTCGGCGCCGGGATGACGATGCCGGCCGTGCCGGGCCTGGAGGAGCTCGTCGAGCTCGCGGACCGCTACGCGGCCGGCCTGGGCGACGACGGCGAGCTCACCCAGGCGCTGCGGCAGGCGCGGGAGGGGCTCGACCCGCACGCGCTGCCGATCGACGTCTACCTCGCGTACCGCCGCGTCTTCACCGCCCGCCGCTCCTCCGGCGAGTTCGACGTCGTGGCCCAGCAGGCGGTGCTTGCCGGCTACCGGGCGCCCGACCTCAACTCCTCGCCGCTGGCCACGCACGGCATCTGGCAGCGCGTCGACCTGCGCCTCGGCGAGCGGGTCGAGAACAGCCTGGACTGGTGGGAGCTGCCGGCCGGGGTCCGCGCGGTCGGGCGGCTGCTGGCCGGGCGCCCCGACGAGTTCGGCAACAGCGTGCTCACCACGAACTTCGACCCGCTCTTCGAGGTGGCGGTCCGCCAGACCGGCCGGCAGGCGGTCAGCGTGCCGGTCGCGCCCGACGGCCGCCCGGACCGCCGCCCCGAGGGCGAGGGTGCGGTGCAGGTGTTCCACCTCCACGGGTTCTGGCGCCCGGTCAGCGAGGAGGTGCGCTCGCCGCTGCTGCACGACCCGGCGCCCGACGCCACCGCGTCCGAGGCCCACTCGCGGGCCCTCGCGGAGCTGGTCACCGGGGATCTCGTGCTCGTGGTGGGGTACAGCGGCTGGGACGACGTCGTCACCGGCGCCCTGCGGGCCGTCGCCGCGTCGCGGCCGGTCCGGGTGCTGTGGGCGCTGCACGACGCGGCCCCGCTGCTGCTGCCCGACCGCCTGGCCGGGCTTGTCGAGTTCTTCACCGACATCCACGGCGACGACCTGTTCACCGGCCTCGCCGATCGGCTCGAGGTGCCGCCCGCCGGCCCCCGCGTCGACCCCCGGCGCCGGGTCCGCCACCTGGAGTGGGAGCGCGAGCTGTTCTCCCAGCCCGGCAACACCGCCCCGGAAGGTGTACTCCCCCTGCTGCGCCAGCTCGAACGGCGCTACGGCTGGGGCGTGGACTGGGCCGCCGACCCGCAGCGCCCGCGGCTGCTCTTCTGGCCGGTCCGGCTGCGCGCCCGGGCGTCGCTCATCAACGCCGTGCAGTCCCTGACCGCCGCGGCGCTGAGCGCGCGCGGCGTGCGCGTGGTCGTGTGCCTCGACGACTTCGGCATCACGGGGCGCGAGGAGCTCAGCGCCGCGTTCGCGGCCGACCTGACGCGCTGGATGCGCCGCGTGGACCCGGCCGCCGAGCCGCAGGTGGTCTCGCTGCAGGACTACGTGGCCACGGCGTCGGCGTCCCTGGAGCGCCCGACGGACCCGTGGTCGGTGGCGCGCGTCTTCTACGGCGAGCGCAACCCGTCGCTGTACAGCGTGCTGGCCGCGATCAAGGTCGTACCGCACCTGGCCCTGCACGACCTGGAGCGCAACGCGGGCGCGATCGTGCAGACGCTGCTGAGCAAGGACGCCAACCGCCTGCTGACCCCGCTGACCACCTGGTCCTACCTGCACCACCTGCTGGAGAACGAGCCGGCGGCGGGGGTGATGGCCTACGCGGGCAGCGACGAGCGGCTGCTGTGGGAGCAGTTCCGGGAGCACTTCGGCCTGGGCGGGACGCTGCTGTACAACCCGTACATCAAGCACCTCACGAACGAGTCGCGCATGGTGCGGTGGACCTCGCCGGAGGAGCTGCGGGCCTACCTGTCCTCCACGCGCGGGCTGCCGGGGTGGGGCTCGGAGGGCGGCTACGTGCACTGGCTCGTGCAGAACGCGTTCCTCCTGCCGCGGTACCTGACGGGCTCCTCGTTCCCGGAGGCGGGCGGCTACAACCTGGACTCCTGGTCGGCGTTCGCGGCGGCCCTCTCGGCGGGCGTGCCGGTGCTGGACCTGCTCGCCGAGGACGTCTCGTCCTTCTATCTCGGCTAGTCATCCGATATGCCGGTTATGTCAGGGGGCCCTTCGTAGGGTCGCTGACCTGGCGTTGTGCAGGTAGCGTTTGGGGCATGACGGTGGGGGTCCTGTCGGCGAGCGGGATTGATCGCTGCGTTTCGTTACTCGGCGAAGAACTGACGGCGTACATTGCGGGCGCCGCCACGGTGAACGAGTTCCACCGGTGGCGGGACGACCGGGGCCGCTGGGCGGAGTTCGGCGCCCGCATCCAGGGCGCGGTCGAGGTGGCCGACGCCTTCGCGCGGGCGAACCGGCTCGGCGCGGCGGCCGGCTGGCTGCGCGAGGTGGGGGCCGCGGGCATCGCGGGCCGCTCCCCGGCGCGCCTGCTGCGCGAGGCGACCGGCGACACCCTGAAGCGCGTGATCGACGCCGCCGAACGCTTCACGAGGCGCTGACGCCCCGGCGTCCGGGCGGCGCGGATGACGCTGTATACCTGATCTCGGAGTGGGTCTCGTTCGTTCCCGCATCCGAAATTTCCGCTTTGTGCCAGGCTGCAGGTATCAGCTTCACCGCGACCTAAGGACGCGCCGTGGGTAACACGTTGCTCCTCCAGCGCCTCGACGTCGGCGAGTTACTCGAGCGGCTGACCGCCGAGGTCCGCGCCGGACGCGAACCGGCCGGCCGGCCGTACCGCCACGTCAACGGCTTCACGAAGATCGTTGCCGCCGAGTACGCCGACGGCAGCCGCCTCACCCTGCACTACTGGGCCGCCGACCGGGCCGAGCGCGAGCACGTCTCCCGCCCGCACGACCACCGCTTCCCCTTCAGCTCGATCCTCCTGGGCGGCCGCCAGCGCTTCATCGAGCTCGCCGAGCTCGAGGCCGCCCCCGCCTGGCGCCGCTTCGCCTACCGCCCGTACGCCGGCGGCCGCATCGCGTACGTCTCCTTCACCGGAAATGTCGGCCTCCAGCCCTTTCGCACCGTGGAGCGGGCGCCGCTGCGGGGCCACTACGAGACGACGTCGGCCATCGTCCACCAGGCGGTGACCGACCGCACCCAGCCGTGCGCGACGCTGGTGCTGCGCGGCCCCCGGGAGAAGCGCCGGTCCCAGGTGTACTACCGCCCGGACGAGCCGCCCCCGCGCGGCGGCGTGCAGCTGGGCCGGCGCCTGGACCGGGCCGAGGTGGTACGCCAGCTGGAGAGCATCGCCGAGATGATCGCGTAGTCCTGCCGAAGGAGCGCCGGGTGCTGTCGCCACGGTTCGAGGAGGCGCTGGCGTACGCCGCCCGCCGCCACGGCGGCCAGGTGCGCCACAACACCGGCACGCCGTACGTCTCGCACCTGCTGGCCACGTGCGCGATCGTGCTGGAGGAGGGCGGCGGCGAGACCGCGGCGATCGGCGCCCTGCTGCACGACGTGCTCGAGGACCAGCCCACCGGCCGCGGCGCGCTGCGGGCGGAGTTCGGCGACGAGGTGTACCGCATCGTCCACGACTGCACCGACGCCGACGCCACCGAGCGGCGGAGCCTGACGTGGTGGGAGCGCAAGCGCGAGCACCTGGGCCGCATGAGCTCGGAGGCCGGCCTCGAGTCGCTGCTCGTCATCGCGGCCGACAAGGTGTGCAGCCTGCAGTCCCTTGTGGACGATCTGCACCGCTTCGGCCCGTCGCTGTTCGACCACAGCGCCCGCACCGCCGGCGAGCTGCTGTGGAACTACCGCGAGGTGCTGGGCGTCCTGGAGCGTAAGCTCGGCGACCGGCCGGTGGTGTCCCGCCTGCGCCGCCTGGTCGCCGAGTTCGACACCGCGGCGGGCAGTCCCGAGCCGCCGTGAGGGGTTCTGGAACCGCTGCGGGACCAGGTGAGGATCGCCACCAAGTTCGGGTTCGCCTTCGCCGAGAACGGGGCGGAGCCGGGCGGGCTCTGCAGCCGCCCGGACAGCATCCGGCGGGCGGTGGAGCACTCCCTGCGCCGGCTCCGCACCGACCACATCGACCTGCACTACCAGCACCGGGTCGATCCCGAGGTGCCGATCGAGGACGTCGCCGGCACCGTCGGGGAACTGGTGGAGGCCGGAAAGGTGCTGCACTTCGGCCTGTCGGAGGCCGCCGCCGCCACGGTCCGCCGGGCGCACGCGGTGCTGCCGGTCGCGGCGGTGCAGAGCGGGTACTCGATGTGGTGGCGTGACCGCGAGCAGGACACGATTCCCGTCCTGGCCGAGCTGGGCATCGGCCTGGTGCCGTACAGCCCGCTGGGCAAGGGCTTCCTGACCGGCACGATCGATGCCACGACCACGTTCGCCGACGGCGACTTCCGCGGCCGGACGCCACGCTTCCAGGGTGAGGCCCTGGCCGCCAACCTCGCCCTGGTCGACGCCCTCAACCGGCTCGCCGCCGAGGCCGGCGCCACCCCGGCCCAGCTGGCGCTGGCCTGGCTGCTGAACCAGCACCCCTGGATCGTGCCCATCCCCGGCACCAAGAGCCGGCCCCGGCTGGAGGAGAACACGGCCGCCGCATCGGTGGAGCTCACCGCCGGCCGGCTGGCCGAACTGCGGGCCGCGGCCGATCAGATCAGCATCGTCGGAGCCCCTTACCCCGAGGCTCAGGAGGCCATGACGAACCGGGACGCGCCCCTGGCGACCACATAGCCGACCGCGCCCCGGCCCGTCCGGCGGTTGCCGTCGATCCGGGCCGATGACAAGATCTCCCCCGTGCGCTTGGACCTAACGCCCCTGGCGGGCTTTCACGGCGAGCTCCTCACGCCCTACGACCCCGCGTACGAAGGGGCCCGGGTGCTGTTCAACACCCGCATCCGGACCCGGCCCGCGCTCATCGCCCGCTGCGCCGACGCCGCCGACGTCGCCGCCGCCGTCCGGTTCGCGCGGGACAACGGCCTGCCGATCGCCGTGCGCGGCGGCGGCCACCACGCCGGCGGGCTGTCCCTTGTGGAGGGTGGCGTCGTCGTCGACGTCGGGGGGATGGGCGCGATCGACTTCGACCCCGAGGGCCGGACGGTCACGGTCGGGCCCGGCGTCGGATGGCGCGAGATCGACCGGGTCACCTACGCGGGGCACAGCGAGACCGGCGCCGACGGGCTCGAGTACGGGCTCGCCGGGCCCGGCGGCGAGTGCCCCACGGTGAGCAACGCCGGGTACAGCCTCGGCGGCGGGTACGGGCCGCTCGGGCGCACGTACGGGCTCGGCTGCGACCATCTCGTGGAGGTCGAGCTCGTCGATGCGGACGGGGAGACGCTGAAGGGCACCGAGCACCCCGACCTGTTCTGGGCGCTCCGCGGCGCCGGCGGGGCCGGGTTCGGGGTCGTGACGAGCCTGACGTACCGGCTCAACCCGCTGCCCAAGACCGTCGTCGGCGGCGTCATCGCGTGGCCGCTGGCCCGGGCCCGCGAGGTCTTCGCCGCCTACCGCGACCTCTACCGGGACCGCGCCGACGAGAAGCTCGCGCTCTGCCTGCTGCTGACGACCGAGCCGTACCCGGACGGCGAGCCCGTCATCGCGATGTACGGCATGTACGTCGGCCCGCCCGCCGAGGCCGAGGCCGCCTTCGCCCCCGTGCACGCGCTCGGCGAGCCGCTCTTCAGCTCCATCGGCGAGACGGACTACCTCGACCTGATGACCGGCATGGGCGAGGAGATCGTGTACGGGCTGCAGTCGAAGTGGCTCGGCGGGTACTTCGGCGACGAGGGGTTCGACGAGGCCGCCTTCGAGGTGCTGACCGAGGGCTTCCGCAGCGCGCCGTCCGGGTTCTCCATGGTGCGCTTCGACCTGCTCGCGGGCGGGGCCGTCGCGCGGGTGCCGGCCGATGCCACCGCGTTCGTGCATCGCCGGGCGCTGCACTACGTCTCGGTGATCGCGCAGTGGCCGGGCGACGAGGAGACGGCCGCGAACGTCGCGTGGATCGACGGGTTCGCCCGGGCGTTGCGGCCCCACCTGACCGGGGAGGTGTACCAGAACTACGCCGACCGCGACCTGGAGGACTGGCCCGCGGCCTACTACGGCGCCAACTACCCGCGCCTGCAGTCGGTCAAGGCCGCGTACGACCCGCGGGACGTCTTCCACCACCCGCAGTCGATCAGACTGCCGTGACGGCCGCGTCCTGCAGGGCCAGGCTGAAGCGCTCGACGTCGGCCGGCGCGATGGCGTGGGTGTCGGCCCAGATGCCCAGCTGGACCGCGTCACCCTCGGTGTCGGCCTGCACGTAGAGGGAGCCGTCGTAGGCCGGCAGCTCGCGCTCCCACCGCCCGGTCGTCCGCGGCAGCAGGGACCGGACCGCGGCGGCGCCCGGGACCGCGCCCGGCCGCGGGGCGGGGGCCCGGCGGTCGTTGACGAAGCAGGAGAGGTCGACCGGGCCGCCGAGCGAGGCCAGCATCTCGGCGTGGCCGGACGGGTCGTAGTAGCCGTGCAGGTACGCCGCCGTGGCCGACCTCCACACGCGCGCCACGAGGTCGTCGAAGGGCGGCGACGGGTCGATGACGACGAGGCCGGGCTGGGTCAGGTGGCACACGGCGTCGGCACAGCCGGGGCGGAACCGGTTGCTCACCAGCACCTGCACGACGACGGGGCGCAGGCCGGTCACGCGCTCGAGGGCGACGGCATAGGCGGCCAGCAGCACGTGCCCGGTCTCGGCCCGGGTGCGCGCGGCGACCGCGCCGAGCGCCAGATGCAAGGCCGGGGACCGGAAGGTGTACTCCCGGAAGCGCGGCGTCCGCGGATCGTCCGAGCCGGCCAGGCGCGCGACCGGCACCCCGGCGAGCAGACCCTTCCAGTGCCGCAGCGCCTTCGCGCTCTGCCGCTGCCCGGCCGGCGAGCCCTGCTGCGCCGCGAGTTCCAGCGGCCGCAGCCCCGACACCGGCGGCGGGTCGGCGGCGTCCCGGTGGACCAGGTCCCGCACGATCGCGTCGATGCCGAACCCGTCCACGGCCAGGTGGCTGTACTGCACGACGAGGTGCGACGGCCGTCCGGCGCGCGCGACCACGCCCATCCGCACCGGGTACTCCCGCGCGAGGTCGAACGGCGTGAACTCGTAGTGCCGGCGCAGCGCCTCGGCGTCGGCGTCCGTGTGCCCCTCGGCGACGTCGAGGTGCACGGTGCCGGCCGCGTCGACGACCTGGCGCACCGGGTCGCCCGCGGCGTCGAGCGCGAACCGGGTGCGCAGGGCCTCGTGGCGGCTCACGACGTACGACAGCAGGCTCTCGTACTGCTCCACCGTCGCCGTCGCCGTCGCCGGCACCGGGATCGTCCCGCCGACGTTCAGGGTGCGACCGGTGCGCCGCATCGTCTGCCAGATCTCGCGCTGACCCCATGTCAGCGGGCCCTCACCGCCGCCGGCCCCGCGGAAGGGCACCGCCACCCGCTCGCTGTCCACAATGGACCTCCAGGTCGAGAGTTAACTGAAAAAGCCGAGGTTGACACCCTTGCCGGGGCGGGACGATGCTCAACCCGAACGGCCCGGCAGCCGGGCGCGCAAGGCCCCGGCCGAGCGCGGTTCGGACCGGCCGCCGGCCGGAAAGCCGTAACTGCAACGCATCCCCGCGCTCCCTCGAGCGGCGGACGAACGGGCGGTCCCAGCGCGGGCCGCCCGTTTCGCATTCCCGCGTAGCCCAATATCCATTGGCATCCGTCTACGCAAATGAGGGTTGGAAAAAGGGTTGTCCGTTTGGACCCGAATGAACCGTTCTTTGCCCTGGGAAAAATACCCGCAACGAGTCGAACCACCACGAATGAACAGCATTGACATGGCGCTTGAGCTGCGATGATGCTGTCCTGGTCATCCGCGAACGACAATGCGAGGAGGTGCCACCATGGCGAACGTGTCGGGCCGCAAGAACGTTTCCGGCCGGAGCATCTCGGGCTGATCCGGCGGGCGGCCCGAATATTCGGGCCGCCCATCTATTCTGGAAGGACACGGCGTGGAGACGTATCCGGCGACCGTCGGGCAGCTGTCGGTCTGGCACGACCTCGTGCGCATCCCGGCCGAGCGCCGGTGGGAGGCCAACCTGCAGTTCACCTGGGACCTCCCGGACGGCGCGGCCGAGCAACCGGTGTGGGACGCCCTGGCCCGGCTGGCCCGCCGGCACGGCTCGCTGCGCACCCGGTACGTCGTCGACGAGAACGGGCTCCCCCGGCAGTGGCCGAGCGAGGACACCGCGGCGGTGCACGAGCAGGTGCGGCAGGGCACCGCGGACGCGGCCGAGCGGGCCGAGGCCGAGCGGCGCGAGCTGCACACCGCCATCGACGTGCGCACCGAGCTGCCCTGGCGGGCGCTGCTGCTGCTCGACGCCGGGCGCCCGGCGGCGCTCGTGGTCACCCTGCACCACATGGCCGCCGACGGGGTCGCGGGCCTCATCATGCGCGACGACTTCCTGCGGCTGCTCGCCGGCGAGGAGCTGCCGGCCGCCCCGGGCCCGCGGGAGCTGGCCCTGGCCCAGCAGGGCGCGGACGGCGGGCGGCTGCGCACCGCGGAGCGCCACTGGCGCCGGACCCTGGCCGCCGCGCCCCGGGTGAGGAGCGCCGAGGGTGCGGGCGGCAACGAGCGCATCGGCGCCACCCTGCGCACCGGCATCCCGATGCCCCAGGCGCACGCCATGGCCGCCACGACCGGGGTGAGCCTGTCCAGCGTGCTGCTCGCCGTCTACCACCGGGCGCTCTGCGCGGCCGGCGACGAGACCGTGCACCTGATGTTCTCGATGTCGAACAACCGGTACGACGACACCCAGGCGGCCATGGTGACCAGCCTGAACCAGTGGGTGCCGCTGCTGCTGGACGCCGGGACGTCCAAGCCCGCGGAGCCGCTGGCGACGGTCGCGGAGCGGGTGCACTGGAAGCATTTCGGGGCCCTCAAGCACGGCGTGTACTCCCCCGCCGCCGCCGCGGCGGCCCGCGCCGAGCAGCCGGACGTCGACCTCGGTTACCACTACAACCCGATGCTCACGCCGCCCGGCTTCCCGTCGGCCGACCGGGCGGCGCCCCCCGCCGTGGAGTACTACGAGCCCGCCCGGGCCACCGGCCCCGGCTTCTACGTCATCGCCCGGGGCCTGACGTCGCTGGAGCTCGACCTGCGGGTGGGCCGCCCCGGCTGGGACGGCCCCCGCGTCCGGACCTTCGTGGACCGGGTGACCGCGGAGCTGCACGCGCTCAGTCCCGCAGCGAGCGGCCCGTCTTGGTGAGGAACACGTCGTCGAGGGTCGGGCGGTGCAGCTCGATCGTCGTCAGCGAGAGCCCGGCCGCCTCGAGGGTCCGCATGATCTGCGGGATCGCGGTGTCGCCGGACTCGACGGTCAGGCGCAGCTCGCCGTCGTCGCGGACCTCCACGTCCCGGGCGAACGGCTGGCCCTTGAGGACGCCGGCCGCGTCCTCGGCCGAGGCGAAGCCGCCGACGGTCACCACGTCGCCGGAGATCTCGCGCTTGAGCGCGTCCGGCGTACCCTCCGCCACGATCTCGCCGTGGTCGATGATGGCGATGCGGTCGCAGAGCGCGTCGGCCTCGTCGAGGTAGTGGGTCGTGATGAAGACCGTCATGCCCTCGGCGCGCAGGCGGCGCACCTCGTCCCACATGTGGGCGCGGCTCTGCGGGTCCAGGCCCGTGGTCGGCTCGTCGAGGAAGAGCACCTGCGGGCGGTGGATGACGCCGAGCGCGATGTCGAGACGGCGCCGCTGCCCGCCGGAGTAGGTCTTGCACTTGCGGTCGGCGAAGTCGCTCAGCTCGAACGACTCGATGACCTCGGCGGCGCGCGTGGTGGCCTCGGCGCGGCCCATGCCGTACATCCGCGCCTGCAGGATCAGCTCCTCCCGCGCGGTCACGTCGTCGGCGGTGCTGCCGCCCTGCGCGACGAAGCCGATCGCGCGGCGGACCGCGCCCTGCTCGGAGCGCAGGTTCGCGCCGGCGATGGTGGCCTCGCCGTCGTCGGGCGGGATCAGCGTGGCGAGCATCCGCAGGGTCGTGGTCTTCCCGGCGCCGTTGGGGCCGAGGAAGCCGAAGATCTCGCCCTCGGCGACGTCGAGGTCGATGCCCTTGACCGCCTCCACCTCGGTGACCTGCCGCTTCGCCTTGGTCTTGTAGGACTTCTTGAGGCCCTTGGTCTTGATCATCGCAGTCTCCCTACTCCTACTTGACCGGGCGCTACTTGACCGAGCGCGCGAAGAGGCTGGCCGACCACGCGACCGCGGCGACGACGAGCGCGCCGCAGAAGACGAGGGAGCCCCAGACGTGGGTGTCACCGGGGTGCCCGGCGTAGAGGGCGCGCATGCCGGTCACGGCCCAGTTGAACGGGTTGTAGTCGGCGACCGTGCGCAGCCACAGCGGCGCGAGGGCGAGCGGCAGCAGCGTGCCGGACAGCAGCATCAGCGGCTGGGCCACGTTGTTGATGACCTGGCCGAGCACGTTGGGGTTGTTCACCTTGATGGCGATGCCGTAGGAGATCGCGGCGGCCGCGAGGCTGATCAGCGCCAGGATGCCGTAGCCGAGCAGGATGTTGCCCAGGTTGAGGATCAGCCCGAACGGCAGCGACAGCAGCGTGATGATGAGCGACTGCACGAGCACCGTGACGACGTCGCGCAGCGCCCGGCCGAGCAGCAGCGCGACCCGGCTGATGCTTGTCACCCGGGACCGCTCGATGGTGCCGTTGGCGAGGTCGCCGAGCAGGCCGAAGCCGACGTACAGGCCGCCGCCGATGGCCAGCGCGACGAGCATGCCGGGCACGTACACGCGGTAGGCGTCGAGCATCGTGGAGGCGCCCAGGGCCGGCTTGAGCAGCGGGGCGAACAGGATGAGGTACACCACCGGCTGCGCGATGCCGAGGAAGACCCACAGCGGCGAGCGGACCATGAGCAGCATGTGGCGCTGGAAGATGAGCCAGGTGTCGCGCAGTACTTTCACGGGGAAACCGCCTCAATCGTTGGATGTGCCGCGAGGATGTCGGCCGCGGCCCCGGCGCCTCCGCCGGCCAGCAGCCGGTCGCCCTCCGCCCGCGCGGCCGCGGCGAAGGCCGGCTCGTCGAGCAGGCGCAGCAGGTGTTCGCGCAGCGCCTCGGGCCGGACGTGGTCGAAGGAGACCCGCACGCCGGCGCCGGCCGAGCGGACCGCCTCGGCGTTGAGCGCCTGATCGCCCTTGATCGGCGCGACGACGAGCGGTACGCCGTGCACGAGCGCCTCGGACACCGTGTTGAGCCCGCCGTGCGAGACGACGGCGTGCAGGCGCGGCAGCAGGTCGAGCACGGGCACGCGGCGGCGGACGAGCACGTGGCCGGCGGTCGTCCCGAGCGAGCCGTCGGGCGCCACCACGATCGCCTGGAGCCGGTCGCCCAGTGGGGCCAGGGCCTCGGCGACGCGGCGGTAGAAGTCCTTGGCCAGGTCCATCGACAGGGTGCCCACGGTGACCAGCACGTGCCGGCGGCCGGGGTCGAGCCAGTCGTCCGGGAAGTCCGGGTCCGGCGCCCGAGCGGCCAGGGCCGGCCCGACGAGCTCCACATCGGACGGCCGGTGGGCCGGGTCGCCGGCGAGGGCGCCCGCCGTGAACGCGATCGTGCCGTGCGGGGAGAAGCGCAGGTCGTGCGGCGGCTCCCCGGGCCGCCCGGCGGCGGTCCAGGCCGCGGCGATCTGCCCGAGGATCCAGTCCTCGACGCGGGGCAGGCCGCGGCGGAACGGGCGGGTGAGCTCCATGGTGGTCGGCGCGACGGACACCCAGGGCAGCCCGTGCGCGTGGGCGGCGATGGCGCCCGCGATCGCGTGCTGGTCGACGACGAGCACGTCGGGCCGGAACGCCGCGATCGCCGCCTCGACGCCCTTCCGGGTGACCTTCGCGTGCGGGACGATGTAGCCCTCCCACCGCGAGCGGGTCGCGTCGAGGCCGCGCTCGGCCTGGCCGCGGTGCGCGCGCAGCGGGATCGGGTGGATGCGGGCGTCCGCGCCGGCCAGCGGGCGCAGGAACGACTCCGAACCGGCCCACAGCACCTCGTGGCCGCGCCGGGTCAGGGCGGCCGCGACCGCCGCCATCGGGTGGACGTGCCCGAACAACGGCAGGGACAAGAACAGGAAACGCTTCATGTCGTACCGCGGGTGCTGTCCACATAGGACACGACGTCGGCCACGCTCAGGGTGAGCAGCGCCTCCAGCTCCAGCCCGGCGACGTACCCGGCCAGATCGACGGCGGCCCCGTAGGCGGCGGTCAGCCGCCCGGCGAGCGCGGCCAGCTCGAGACTGTCCAGGAACAGGTCGCCGTCGAGCCGGGTCGCGGGGCCGATCGCGGCCGCCCACGCCTCGTCCTCCCCGGTGACCTCGCGCAGCAACCGCGTGACCGCGAGCTGCGTCGGCGTCGGCACGGCTCAGTCCCCGGCCGGCTTCGTCGCGCGGACGGCCCCGTAGGTCACGGCGCCGGTGCTGAAGCCCTTGAGCATCAGCGGCCCGGCGTAGAAGAAGCCGAGCACGTCGACGCCCCGGTCGCGGGCCAGGTCGCGCATCAGGGCGCGGCCGTTGTCCAGCTCCCGCACCTGCGCGAAGGTCGGCTCCCACGAGTTAGCGACGTTCGCGCTCCAGTCCACCGAGGACACCTCGGCGAAGCCGGCCGCGCGGGCCAGGCGCTCGTGCTCCTCCAGCGAGGAGAAGCTCGGCATCACCTGGTGGCGCAGGATCTGGTCGACGACGCGGTGCTCCTCGGGGCTCAGCTCTCCGTCGCGCACCGACCAGGTGGCGATGGCCAGGATGCCGCCCGGGCGCAGCAGCCGCATCGCCTCGGCGAAGAAGGCCGCGCGGTCCGCGATGTGCATGAGGCTCTCCACGGCCCACAGCGCGTCGAAGGACGCGTCGGGGTAGCCGTTGTCGAGCGCGTCGCGCTGGTGGAAGCGGGCCCGCTCCCCCAGCCCGGCCGCGGCCGCCTTCTCGTTGGCCCGGGCCGCCTGCGCGGCGCTGAGCGTGACGCCCTCGACGGCGCAGCCGTGCGGGCCGGCCAGGTGCAGCGCCGGGCCGCCGATGCCGCAGCCGACGTCGAGCACCCGCGCGCCGGCCGGGATGCCGGCGAACGCGACGAGCTCGCGGACCAGGCGGTCGGTGGCGGCGTGGCGCTCGTCGTCGCTGCCGGGGCGCTCGCCCGCGTCCCAGAAACCGTGGTGGACATGCTCGCCCCACAGGTCCTCGTACAGGTCGAGGGTGGTGTCGTAATAGCGCTCGACCGCGGCGTTGAGCCCGGGTCCGGCGGGGGCGGACGGGTATGCGGATCCGATTTCGGCTTTCACAGTCGCAAATCTCCGAAACAACTGTACCGGGAAAGAGAGCCCGAAACCCAAAGCGGCGCGAGCCCGGCCATTGTATGAACGTGACGATGTCGCTTGTCAATGACCGTGTAACTTCCACCAGCCGTTGTACTCGGCCCGGGCGAATACCTGTACAGGCCATATATCCGTGAATGCCCCCGCGGCCGGCGCCACAATTGCTGGCGAAACACCTCGGCTCGACCCGAAGCGGGTGAACATGCGGGCTAATGTCCGATTGAGCACGGGTCGCATGAGGCCGCCACCGATCCTGACCAGCGGAGCTGCCGAAATGGCGTTCGTATCGATCCAAACGAGTTTTCCCGGGATCGGGTGTGACAGAACGGACATCCCGTCACATGCTCAGGCTGCGCACTCTTGTAAAACGACTTCGATTGCGTAAGGTCTATCCGTAAGTCGGGGTGCCCAATTCCTTGCGCAATGCGGCGGGCACTTGAGTCCGGACAACGGTGACGGACGTCAGGCGCCACTTGCCCCCGACCTTCTCGCAGTGTGTTCATCCGGGGGTGTGCACGCTGGCCGGCGGCCAATGCGGTCCGGCCCGGTCAGCCGCTTCACCCTGCGCGCGGAGTGCCTCAGCGGCCCCGGCGCGCCGCCCGCCCGTTCGCGGCGAATCGCGGCGCCTCCGGCCGCCGGATCGCCGTGCCGAAATGACGAAGAAGGTGGTGTGCGGTGACCGCACCGGCCCTCGACCCGGGCTGGGTCGACGACGTGCTGCTGGCCGGGCCCTCGCGCCCCGGGGCCGCGCCGGCGCTGGTCCTCGATGCCCCGGTGACCCGCGCCGCGCTGCGCGAGCTCGTCGAGCAGCGGCAGGCGGTGCTGGCCGCGGCCGGCATCGGCGCGCACGGTCCCGGCGACTCGGTCGCCATCTGCCTGGCCCCGTCGCTCGCCTTCGTCGCGAACCTGCTGGCCTGCTGGCGCCTCGGCGCGCGGGCGGCCCTGCTCGACCACCGGCTCACCCCGTTCGAGGTCGACGCCGCCCTGCAGCGGCTGGCCCCGCAGGCGGTCGTGTCCGCCAAGCACGCCACCGGCGGCCCGCTGCGCGGCTTCCAGGACGTCCAGGAGCGCGTCGCCACCTACCCCGGCCGCCGCGCCGACACCCCGCACGCGCTCGTCCAGCTCAGCTCCGGCTCGACCGGGCCGTCGAAGGTCATCGCCCGGACCGCGGCGAACCTCGTCGAGGAGCTGGAGCGGTACGTGGCCATCGGCCCCGGCGTGCCCCAGCCCGGCGAGCGCATCGTCTGCCTGGCTTCGATGGTGCACGTGCTCGGCCTCGTCGGCGGCCTCCTGTACGGCCTGCACGCCGGGGCCCAGGTGATCGTTCCGGCCCGAATGACCGCGGACGGCATCCTGGCCGCGGTCGCCGCCGGGCCCGAGCCCACCACGATCCTCGGCGTGCCGTTCCACATCGAGCTGCTCGCCTCCGGGCCGACGCCGCCGCGGCTGCCCCAGCTGGCCGGGATGACCACCGGTGGCGAGCTCGTCCGCGCCGCCGTGTACGAGACGTTCACGGACCGCTTCGGCGTGCGCCTGGGCAACATGTACGGCATGACCGAGGTCGGCGTCATCGCCACCGACCTCTTCGGCGAGCACCGCCCGGCCCTGACCCCCGCGCCCGGCCTGCGGGTGCGGGAGGAGGGGGGCGAGCTGCTCGTGTCGCTGGCCCAGTCGCCGTACCTGGGCCTGTCCGACCCGACCCGCTGGGCCGGCGGCTGGCTGCACACCCGCGACGCGGGCACCGTCGACCCCGGCACCGGCCGGCTGCGCATCCACGGCCGCAACGACTCCCAGGTCTCCGTCGGCGGGCTGAAGGTCGACCTCACCGAGGTCGAGCACACCCTGGCCGCGCTGCCCGGCGTCGCCGCCGCCGTCGTGACGTTCGACAAAGCCGTCGAGGCGTACGTGATGCTGCGCGAGGACGCCACCGCGGAGCAGGTGCAGGCCGAGCTCGCCCGGCGGCTGGCCGCCTTCAAGCGCCCCCGCGTGCTGCGGGTCGTCGAGCAGCTGCCCCGCACGGCCACCGGCAAGCTCGTCCGCGACCGCGCCCTGCTGGTCGCGGCGTCCGTGAAGGAAGGAAACACCGAGGCATGAGCGACGAGACGAACCAGATCCGCCAGTTCTTCCTGGACTCGCTGACCGAGATGAACTACAGCACCGACGACATCGACGACGACACCGCGCTCGGCCCGGCCGGCGCCGACCTCGAGTCGCTGTCGCTCGCCGAGCTCGCGGTCCGCGTGGAGGACCGCTTCGGGGTGCGCTTCGACGACGACGAGGCCGAGAAGCTCGCCGGCATGACGGTCGGCGAGTTCGTCGCCGCCGTCGCCGAGCGCCGGGCCGCCGCGGCGACCGCGGGCAGCTGACGTGGCACCTTCGGCACCGAGCGGCGCCACCGATCCGCAGCCACCCACCCGGACGCAGGTCGTCGCGATGCTGGCCACCTACGGCGACCGGCGCGACGAGGACGTCGCCGAGGGGATCGACTCCCTCGAGCTGGCGTGGCTGATCCACCAGCTCGAGCAGCACTACGGCACCGTGCTGGACCTCTCCGACGAGGAGCTGGCCAGCATGTCCACCGTGGACGGTGCCGTCGCGGTCCTGGCCGGGCTGAGTGCGCAGACGGGCGCCCGGTGACGCCGTGAACAGCAAGGGCAGGACCGACGTGCTGATCACCGGCGTGGCCGTGCTCAGCGCGTTCGGCCGGGGCATGGGCGCGCTCGCCGCCGGCCTGGACGCCGGCCGGCCGGCGTTCGCGCCCGTCACCCGCTTCGACGTGGCCGGCCGCCGGGTCGGCGTCGCCGCGACGCTGCCGGGCGAGCCGGACCTCGACGACGAGCTGTGGTGGCTGGTCGACGAGGCCTGCGACGAGGCCAAGCTCGGCCCGGCCGAGCGGGCCGCCGCGCCGCTGTTCCTGGCGGTGCACGGCGACCCGCGGCTGGCCCGCTCGGCCCCGGCGGACCGGCCCCGCCACGGCGGCCACGCCTTCGCGGCCGCCCTCGCCCGCAACACCGGCCTCGGCCCGTCCCGCGCCTACACCTCCGCCTGCGTCGCGGCGAGCACCGCGATCGCCGACGCCGCCGGGATCATCGCCCGCGGCGAGGCCGAGCGGATCGTGGTCGCGGGCGGCTACCTCGTCGAGGCCGACCAGTACGCCCTCTTCGACGCCGGCCGCGCCCTCGCCGCCGACGGGCAGGTCCGCCCGTTCAGCGCGGACCGGCACGGCCTGCTGCTCGGCGACGGCGCCGGGGCCGTGGTGCTGGAGTCCGCGGCCGCGGCCGAGGCCCGCGCCGCCGACCCGCTCGCCCGCCTGGCCGGCTGGGGCCGCGCCGGGGACGCCCACCACCCGTGCCGGCCGCACCCGCAGGGCCGCGGCCTGGCCCGGGCCGTCGCCGGCGCCCTGCGCCGGGCCGGGATCGGGCCCGGCGACGTCGGGTACGTCAACGCCCACGGCTCCGGCACCGCCCCGAGCGACGCCGCCGAGACCCTCGCCCTGCACGCCGCCCTGGGCGAGCACGCGGCCGTGGTGCCGGTGTCGTCGACCAAGGCCCTGCACGGCCAGGCCCTCGAGGCCTCCGGCGTGCTCGAGCTCGCCGTGACCCTGCACGCGCTGCGGGGCGGGCGGCTGCCGGTCAACGCCGGGTACCTCGGCCCCGACGAGGAGTGCGGGCTCGACCTGGTGCTCGAGCCCCGCGCGGCCGCCCCCGCCTACGCGCTGAGCCTCAACGCCGCGTTCGGCGGGGCCAACACCGCGCTGCTGCTGGGCGCCGCGCCGTGAACGGCTTAGCGACCCCCGGACTGCGCGTGCTGGCCACGGCCGAGTGGCCGGCGGACGCCGCACCGCCGCGCCTGGCCGGGTTCGTGCACTCCGAGTTCAACCCGCTCGTGGCCGCCGTCGCCGGCCGCTGCCTGGAGGCGGCGCCCGGCCCGGAGCCCGACACCGCGCTGGTGCTCGTCAGCGACGTCGGCGACATCGACAGCGCCGCCCACGTCGCCCGGGCGGTGGACCAGGGCGCGCGGGTCGGCCCGCTGTTCTTCTTCCAGTCGGTGCCCAACGCGGTGCTCGGCCACATCGCCGCCAAATGGGGGCTGACCGGGCCGGTCAGCTGCCTGTGCGACTCCGCCGCGGGCCTGGACGCCGCGCGCGGCCTGGTCGCCGACGGGGACGCGCTGCGGGTCCTGCTCATCGACGTCAGCGGCGGCACCGCCACCGCGGTGCTCCTATCGGGAGGTACAGCATGAACGCGCACGCGGCCGTCACCGGCATCGGGCTCGTCACGCCCGTCGGGGGTACCGCCGCCGAGGTCTTCGACGCGATGTGCGAGGGCCGTTCGGGGCTGTCCGGCCCGCCGCCGGACCATCCGCTGGCCGGGTCCGTGGAGGTGGCCGCGTTCGGGCCGCCGATCGACCCGCTCTCGGTGCTGCCCGGCCCCGACGCGCGGCTCGTCGACCGGTACATCGTGATGGCCCTCGCCGCCGCCGAGGCCGCGCTCGCCGACGCCGGGATCGTCGCCGGGCGCGACGTCGACCCCTACCGCGTCGCCGTCATCGTCTCCGGCACCGGCGGCCTCGCCACCCTCGACGCGCAGGCGGTCCAGCGCGACAAGCGCGGCCGGGCCGGGGTCAGCCCGTACCTGCTGCCGGGGATGCTGCCGAACATGGGCGCGGCCCGGGTGGCGATGAAGTACGGCCTGCAGGGCTTCAGCTCCTCGGTCGGCACGGCGTGCGCCGCCGGCGCCCAGTCCATCGGCGAGGGCCTGCGGCTGCTGCGCTGCGGCGAGGCCGACGTGGTCGTGTGCGGCTGCAGCGAGGCCCCGCTGTTCCCGACCCTGGCCGACACCTTCGGCAACGCCCGCGCCCTGGCCCGCGGCTGGGCCGACCCGACCCAGGCGAGCCGCCCGTTCGATCGGCGCCGCAACGGCCTCGTGCTCGGCGAGGGCGCCGGGGTGGTCGTCCTGGAGCGCCCCGAGCACGCCGACGCCCGCCGCGCCGCCCGCCACGCCGACCTGCTCGGCTGGGGCGCGACGAACGACGCGCACCATCCGACGACGCCGCGCCCCGACGGCTCCGCCGCCGCCGAGTGCATGCGCCGCGCCGTCGCGGACGCCGGGCTCACGCCCGCCGACATCGGGTACGTCAACGCGCACGGCACCTCGACGAAGCTCGGCGACGTCGCCGAGTCCCTCGCGATCCGCGCCGTGTTCGGCCCGTACACCCCGCCGGTCAGCTCCACCAAGGGCGTCACCGGGCACATGCTCGGCGCCTCGGGGGTGGCCGAGGCGGCGGTGACGGTGGAGGCCCTGCGCCGCGGCGTGCTGCCGCCGACGCACAACCTCGACGAGCCCGACCCGGCCTGCGACCTGGACCACCTGCGCACGCCCCGCACCGCGCCGGTGACCCACGCGCTGTCCAACTCCTTCGGCTTCGGCGGCCACAACGTGAGTCTCGTGTTCGGGCCGCCGGGCTCGCAGTGGTCGAAAGCCTGAAAGGGACCGCACATGGAAATCCTCGATACCGACCACGTCGAACTGTACGTCGGCGACGCCCGCGCCGCGGCGGCCCAGCTCTGCGCGCAGTACGGCTTCCACGTGTACGGGCACGGCGGCCCGGAGACCGGCCTCGCCGGCCAGCGCAGCGTGCTGCTCGGCCAGCGCGACATCCGGATCCTGCTCACGTCCGGCCTCAGCGGCGGGCACCGGGCGAGCCGGTACGTGGCCCAGCACGGCGACGGCGTCGCGATCGTCGCGTTCGGGTGCACCGACGCCCGGGCGGCGTTCGCGGAGGCGGTGGCGACCGGCGCGACCCCCGTGTCGGCGCCGCAGGCGGTGACACGGGGCGGCTCGACCGTGGTGGTCGCGGAGGTGTCCGGCTTCGGCGACGTGACGCACCGGCTCGTCCAGCGCGACCGCGCCGACCCGCAGTTCCTGCCGGGCCTGGTCGACATGTCGGCGGCCCCGGCCGGGCCGGGCGAGGGCGACCTGCTGCACGCCGTCGACCACGCCGCGGTGTGCCTGCCGGCCGGCGAGCTCGAGAGCACCGTCGCCTACTACGAGCGCGTGTTCGGCTTCGGGATGATCTTCCAGGAGTACATCGAGGTCGGCGAGCAGGGCATGCACTCCAAGGTGGTGCAGAGCCCGTCCGGCGGGGTGACGTTCACGCTCATCCAGCCCGACATCAGCCGCCGCGCGGGGCAGATCGACGACTTCCTGGCCTGGCACGAGGGCGCCGGTGTGCAGCACCTCGCGCTGAGCACGCACGACATCGTCACCGCGGTGCGCACGCTGGGCGAGCGGGGCGTCGAGTTCGCGCAGACGCCGGGCAGCTACTACGACATGCTCTCCGCCCGCCTCGGCGAGACCGACGTGCCCGTGGCCGACCTGCGGCCGCTGGGCATCCTCGTCGACCGTGACCACTGGGGCCAGATGTACCAGATCTTCGCGAAGTCGACGCACATCCGGCGCACGTACTTCAACGAGCTCATCGACCGCCACGGCGCCCGGACGTTCGGCACGAGCAACATCCCCGCGCTGTACGCGGCGAAGGAGCGCGAGCTCGCGGCGGTCCGCGACACCACACTCTCGGAAGGGACCGTCCTGTGACCGTTTCCGTCTCACGCGACTCTGCGCTGCCGGAGGAGGACCTCGCGCTGCTGCCGAGCGACGAGGAGGTCGCGGCGTACGCGCGCAACGGGTGGTACCTCACCCGCAAGCTCTTCACCGACGAGGAGGTCGACGAGCTCGTCGCGGCGAGCGAGCGGTTCTACGCCGGGGAGCGCTCGCGCGTCTTACCCTCGCGCCCGCCGCGGCTGGCCTACTGGCGGCCCGAGGACGGGCCGGTGCAGCGGCACAACGACTACATCCACTACGAGAGCGCCGACATCGCGCGCATCCTGCGCAAGCCGATCGTCGGCGCGGTCGCGGCGCGGCTGGCCCGGGCCGCGGAGATCCGCGTGTTCCAGTCGACGCTCATCTACAAGCCGCCGATCGCCGGGGAGCCCTCCAACCTCGTGCCGTGGCACTTCGACCGGCACTACTGGCAGTCGTGCACGTCCGACGACATGCTCACCGCGTTCATCCCGTTCCACGACTGCGGCGTGGAGATGGGCACCATCACGATGGTCGAGGGCAGCCACCGCTGGGAGGAGATCGGCGCGAACGACTCGACCGCGCGGCACTTCGCCGACCGCGACAACGAAGACCTGGAGCGGATGCTCGAGCGCAACGCCGAGCACAACCGCGCCGTGGTCCGCAAGGTGCCGATGGTCATCCCCAAGGGGCACATGAGCTTCCACCACTGCCGCACCTACCACGGCAGCGGCGCGAACGTGAGCGCCCGCCCGCGCCGCGCGATCTCGTTCCACCTGCAGCCGGGCGCGAACGAGTACCGCCCGTTCCGCCTCTCCAACGGCGACCTCGTGCAGTACAACCACGACGTCCTGGTCCGCCGCACCGCGGACGGCCGGCCCGACTACGCGGACCCGGAGTTCTGCCCGGTCCTGTGGCGCAACGCCTGAACCCCGAAGGAGCGAACATGTCCCGTTACGACTGGGGCCGTCGGCACCCCGGCATCGACCGGCTCGAGGAGCTCATCGCGAGCGCCCGCACCGACGTCGTCACCCACCCGATCTACGCCCGCCTGACCGGCCTGCCGGCCGTGCGCACGTTCCTGGAGCACCACGTCTTCGCCGTGTGGGACTTCATGTCGCTGCTCAAGTCGCTGCAGCGCAACCTCACGTGCGTCGAGGTGCCGTGGATCCCGACCGGGCCGACGGGCAGCCGCCGGCTCATCAACGACATCGTGCTGGTCGAGGAGAGCGACGAGCTGCGCGGCGGGTTCATCAGCCATTTCGAGCTGTACCTCGAGGGCATGACCGAGGCCGGCGCCGACCGCACCGCCATCGACGGCTTCATCGGCCTGCTCCGCGCGGGGACCCCGGTGCCGGCCGCGATGGAGCGGGCCGCGGTGCCGGCGCCGGCGGCCGAGTTCGTCGCGCTCACCTGGCACCTCATCGACACCGCGCCGGTGCACTGCCAGGCGGCCGCGTTCGCCTTCGGCCGCGAGGACCTGATCCCCGACATGTTCCAGCAGGTCGTGAAGGTCAACGAGCAGGTCGGGCGGCTCGACACGTTCGTGGACTACCTGGCTCGGCACATCGAGGTCGACGGCGAGCAGCACACGCCGATGGCGATGCAGATGGTCACCGACCTGTGCGGCGACGACGAGACCAGGTGGAGCGAGTGCGCCGAGACGGTCAACCTCGCGCTCGCCGCGCGGACGAGGCTGTGGAGCGGCATCCTCGCGCAGATCGAGGCCCTGGCGCCGGACGCCGCCGCGGCCGAGACCGTCGCGGCGTAAGGGGACGCCGACGTGACCGACGACGCCGGGCTGTACCGGACCGTCCGCCTGATCCGCCGGTTCGAGGAGCGGGCCATCGAGCTCGTCCGCGACGGCACGATCGTCGGCGGGATCCACCCGTACCTCGGGCAGGAGGCCATCGCGGCCGGCACGTGCGCCGCGCTGCGGCCCGGCGACGTCATCACCAGCACCCACCGCGGCCACGGGCACGTGCTGGCCAAGGGCGCGGACCCGGCACGGATGATGGCCGAGCTGGCCGGCCGGGCCACGGGGCTCAACCGCGGCCGCGGCGGGTCCATGCACGCGGCCGACTTCTCGCTGGGCATCCTCGGCGCCAACGCGATCGTCGGCGCCGCCGTGCCGATCGCCACCGGGGCCGCCTGGGCCGCCCGCCGCGCCGGGCTGGACCGCGTCGCGCTCACCTACTTCGGCGACGGCGCGGTGAGCCAGGGCGTGGTGCTGGAGACGTTCAACCTCGCCGCGCTGTGGAAGCTGCCGGTCGTGCTGGTCTGCGAGAACAACGGCTTCGCCACCACCACCCGCGTCGCCGACGCGGTGGCCGGCACCGTCGCCGGGCGCGCGGCGGCCTTCGGCATCCCGGCGTCGACGGTGGACGGCACCGATCCCCGGGTCGTCCTGGCCGCGACCGCCGCGGCCGTCGAGCGCGCCCGGGCCGGGGAGGGGCCGTCGCTTGTCGAGTGCGTCGCGTACCGGTTCGACGCGCACCACACCTGGGAGCACGCGGCCCGGCCCCGCTACCGCACCGACGCCGAGGTCGCCGCGGGCACGGCCCGCGACCCGGTGGAGATCCAGGGCGCGCGGCTGGACCCGGCCGGACGTGCGCGCATCGACGCCGAGGTCGAGGACGTGCTGGAGGCGGCCGTGCGCTTCGCCCGGCAGAGCCCGCCGCCGGACCCGGCCGGGGCGCTCGAGCACCTCTACGCCGACGGCCTGCGGGTGCGGGCGGGTGCGGCGTGACGATCCTGTCGTACCTCAAGGCGCTCAACCGGGCGATCGCCGCCGAGATGGAGCGCGACCCGGCGGTGTGCGTGTTCGGCGAGGACGTGCGCGTCGCGGTCAGCAACGTGACCACCGGGCTGCACAGGAAGTTCGGCTCCGACCGGGTCGTGGACATGCCCATCTCCGAGCAGGCGTTCACGAGCTTCGCCACCGGCGCGGCCCTGGCCGGGCAGCGGCCGCTGATCGAGTTCCAGATCCCGGCGCTGCTGTTCCTGGCCTTCGAGCAGATCGCCAACCAGGCGCACAAGTTCTCGCTCATGACCGGCGGGCAGACGCGGGTGCCGGTGACGTACCTGCTGCCCAGCTCCGGCTCGCGGGGCGGCTGGGCGGGGCAGCACTCGGACCACCCGTACAGCCTCTTCGCCCACGTCGGCGTGAAGACCGTGGTGCCCGCGACCCCCGCCGACGCCTACGGGCTGCTGGTGAGCGCGATCCGCGACGACGACCCGGTGGTGGTCTTCGCCCCCGCGGGCGCGATCGGTGTACGGGCCGACGTCGACCCGGCCGCGCTGGAGCCGATCCCGCTCGGCGTCGGCCGCGTCCACCGCGCCGGCGACGACGTGACGGTGGTCGCCGTCGGCCACCTCGTCCACGACGCCCTCGCGGTCGCCGACGAGCTCGCCGGTACCGTCTCCGTCGAGGTCTTCGACCCCCGCACGCTGCACCCCTTCGACTGGGCCGGCCTGGCCGCGTCGCTGGAGCGCACCGGGCGGCTCGTGGTCGCCGACGACTCCAACCGCTCCTGCGGCATCGCCGGGGAGATCCTCGCCTCGGCGGCGGAGGGGATGCGCCTCGTCGCGCCGCCGCGCCGTGTGACCCGCCCGGACGGGGCGGTACTGCCGTTCGCCCGCGAGCTCGACCTGGCGCTGCAACCCAGCCGGGCGCAGCTGCGCGCCGCGGTCGAGGACGTCGCGAAACTTGGACAGAGATGAGGAGAGCTCCATGGCGTCTGTGAACATCCGGGCCGCGCTCGCCGCCGACCCGAGCGTCGGGGCGGGCAACGTGCTGCACAAGCTCATCGAGCACGGCGCACCGCTGGACGGGCCCGGCATGGCGTTCGACACGCCGGTCGACGGGTTCCCGGCGTGGCATGGGCTGACCCTCGGCGAGCTGTACACCCGCGCCGCCGCCCGCGCCGCCTGGCTGCACGCGGCCGGCATCCGCCGCCGCGACCCGGTCGCGATCTACGTGAGCGGCGCCGCCGACTGCTTCCTGAACTGGATGGGCCTGACCTGGCTCGGCGCCGTTCCGGCGCTGATGAACCCGAACATCCCCGGGGAGATCGCGGCCGAGTACATCCGCAAGCTGCGGGGCGTGGCGCTGCTGGCCGACGAGGCCCACCGCGACCGGCTCGCGGGCGAGGATCTCGGCGGCATCGCCGTGCACGATGTCGCGGAGACCGGCACCGGCGACCCCGCGGACGCGCCGGTGGCGTTCCGCCACCACGACGACGACCCGATCGCGATCACGCACTCCTCCGGTACCACCCGGATGCCGACCGCGGTCGTGCACTCGCACGCGAGCCTGTTCCACGCCACGCGCCGCATCCGGCTCAACGGCCCCCGGGCGCAGGGCACCGAGCGCATCCTCAGCGCCCTGCCGGCCCCGCACGCGGCCGGCATCATGACCATCAACCACGCCCTGAGCAACCGCTCGGAGCTGCTGTTCCTGTCGCGGCAGGACGACGGCGCGCAGGTGCTGGCGGCGATCGAGCGGTGGCGGCCGACCGGCGTGTTCGGCTTCGCCGTGACCTGGGCCGAGCTGGCCCGCTACGACCTGGACGCGCACGAGGTCGGCTCGGTGTCGCTGTGGTTCAACACCGGCGACTGCGCGCACGAGCCGCACATCCGCCACCTCGTCGCCGCCGGCAGCCGCAACGTCGTCACCCGCGAGGGCGTGCGGCGGGTCAAGGGCTCCAGCTTCGTCGACGGCCTCGGCTCGACCGAGATGGGCCACTCCGCCTTCCACATCACGCACCGCACCGACACCGAGCGGTACGGCCGCTGCGTCGGCGTCCCGCACGTGTTCGCCGACGTCGCGCTGCTGGACACCGCGACGGGCGCCGAGGTGCCGGTCGGGACGGTCGGGCACTTCGGGCTCAAGGCGCCGACGCTCGCCCCCGGCTACTGGAACGACCACGTCAACACCTACCGCAACCGCCTCGCCGGCTACTACCTGACCGGCGACCTCATGTACCGCGACGAAGAGGGCTACTACTACCACGTCGACCGGGCCGTGGACTCCGTCGACCTCGGCGGCGGCGAGTGGCTCTACACGGCCATGTCGGAGGAGCGGATCCTGCGCGCCGTGCCCGAGGTGCGCGACTGCACCGTGGTCTCGGCCCGCACGCCCGCGGGCCCGGTCGTCACCGACGTGCTGCTGTCCCTGCACGCCGGGGCCGACCCGGCGGCCGACCACACCGCGGCGGTCCGCGCGGCGCTGACCCCGGCGGCGGCCGCGACGCTGCGCAAGGTCGTCGTGTTCCCCGACGACGACCTCGTCCTCGGCCCGACCGGCAAGGTGCGCAAGTTCCTCATGCGCCAGCGCCACCTGGCCGCGATGACCCATGCCTGACCTGGCCACCCCGGCCCGGCCGCTGGTGCCGGCCCGGCGGGTCCCGGTGCGGTTCGCCGGCGACGGGGCCGGGCTCGGCGAGCTGTCCTGGGGCCAGCGCGAGATCTGGCTGACCATGCGCCGGCAGCGCTCCTGGCTGCCGATCGGCGGCTGGTCGCGGCTGGCCCCGGGCACCACCCTCGGCGACGTCGAGGCCGAACTGCGCTGGATCATGCGGCGGTACCAGCCGATGCGCACCCGGCTGCGCAACGCCGGCGGCCGCCCGCTGCAGAGCGTCGCCGACCGCGGCACCGTCGGGCTGGACGTGTACGACTGCCCGGACGGCGACGATCCCGAGGCGTTCGTGGCCGCCCTCGACGCCCGCGACCGCGCCCGCCCCTTCGACCTCGTCGAGGAGTGGCCGATCCGCATGGGCGTGGTCCGCCACCGCGGCGCCCCCTCGCACCTGTCCACCGTCATGCCGCACCTGGTCACCGACGGGCTGGGCGGGCGCATCTTCCTGGCCGAGGTCGCCGCCCGCGCGGACGCCCCGGCGGAGACCGGCACCCCGCCGCTGGAACAGGCGCGGTGGCAGGCGAGCGAGGCCGGGCGGCGGCAGAACGCGTCCGCGCTGCGGCACTGGGAGCGCACCATCGCCCGCCTGCCGCGCGCGGCCGCGGTGGACTCCGGGCCGCACCTGCGCGGCGAGTTCCGCAGCACCGCGCTGCCCCTCGCCGTGCACGCGCTGGCGGAGCGGGCCGACGCCGACTCCTCGCAGGTCCTCATGACGCTGCTCGCCCAGGCGCTGCCCGGCGACGGGCCGGCCGTGCTGCGGCCGATGGTGAGCAACCGGTTCCGGCGCGGCTTCGAGCGGGTCGTGGCGATGGTGGCCCAGCGCGGCCTGTGCGCGGTCGACGTCCGGGTGCCGTTCGCGGAGGCGCTGCGCCGGGTCGGGGGCGCCGCGATGTCCGCCTACAAGTACGCGTACCTCGACCCGGACGCCGTCGCCGCCGCCTTCGCCCGGGCCGGCGCCGATCCGGACGCGGGCCTGTGGTGCAACGACCGCCGGGTCGCCAGCCGCCAGGGCTTCGCCGGGCCGGTGCCGTCCGCGGAGACGGTGCGCGCCGCGCCGCCCGGCTCGTTCCGCTGGACGGTCGCCCAGGACGACCCGTTCGACCCGCTCAGCGTCGACATCGACGACGAGGGCGACGGGCTGCTGCTGACCGTGTTCACCGACGCCGCCCGGCTGCCCGCGGCCGCGGCCGAGGCCCTGGTGCGCCGCGTCGAGACCCTGGCCGTGCGGGCCCTGGAGGAGCAGCCATGACCGGTCCGGAGCGGAGCGGAGGGGCCGGGCATCAGATAGCTCAGTTCGACGGTCAGGCCGCCGACGAGCGAAGCGAGGAGGCGGCATGACCACCCTCGCGGCGGTGGGCACGTTCGTGCCGGAACAACGGGTCACCATCGAGTCGTACGCCGAGGCGTTCGACCTCACGCCGATGCAGGTGCGGGTGTTCCGCCGCTACCACAAGCTCGGCGCCGCGGCCCGCTCCGGCGAGCCGCTGACCGCGCTGCTGGGGCTGGCCCTGGCCGACCTGGCGCTCACGGCGCAGCAGCGGGCCCGGGTCCGCTACGTGCTCTACGCGCGCACGTTCCCGGTCGTCGTGCCGTACCCCCGCAACCCGCTGCACGACGCGCTCGCCGCCGCGGGCCTCGGCCACGCGCAGGCGTTCGCGGTCGGCCAGCAGGCGTGCGCGTCGGGCCTGCTCGCGATCGACCTCGCCGGGCGCCTGCTCGCGGCCGACGGCGACGACGGGCTCGCCGTGGTGCTGGCCGGGGAGAAGGCGTTCACCGGGGAGGCCCGGTTCGTGCCGGAGACCTCGATGTTCGGCGAGGGCGCGGCGGCCTGCCTGATCGCGGCGGGCGGCGGGCGCGACCGGCTGCTGTCCTACGTGGCCCGGCTGCGCGGGGAGTTCGAC
Source organism: Dactylosporangium sp. McL0621 (assembly GCF_049995355.1). Classification (NCBI taxonomy): domain Bacteria; kingdom Bacillati; phylum Actinomycetota; class Actinomycetes; order Micromonosporales; family Micromonosporaceae; genus Dactylosporangium; species Dactylosporangium sp. McL0621. Next base: position 2,977,732 of record NZ_CP188259.1, on the reverse strand, counting down.
GGCGACCTCGAGGAGGTGGCCGGGGAGTTCCAGCGCATCTACCACGACGCGCTCGGCGAGGCGGTCACCGCGGCCGTCGGCAAGGCCGGGCTCGCGCTCACCGACATCGCGGTGATCCTGCCCCACAACGTGAACCAGGTCGCCTGGCAGCGCACCTGCAAGCGGATCGGCTTCCCGCTCGACCGGGTCCTGCTCGAGCACGTCGCCGACTACGGGCACGTGTTCTGCGCCGACGCGTTCATCAACCACCGGACCGCGGTCGAGCGCGGCCTGCTGCGGCCCGGGGACCGCTACGTGATCGCCGCCGCCGGGGCCGGGCGGGGCGCCACGTTCTCCGCCATGGTCTTCGAGCACTGACCCGTCGAGAGGAACTACCGTGTCCGACACCGCGACAATCGACCCGGCGCTGCGCGAGCACGTCGTGGAGACGATCTGCGCCCTGCTGCCCCGCGTGCTCAAGCGGGAGGTGCCCGACGCGTCGGAGGGCACCACGCTCATGGACGACCTGGGGATGAGCTCGACCACCGGCCTGGAGCTGGTGCTGGAGCTGGAGGACCGCCTGGAGCGCGAGATCAGCGTCGAGGACCTGGGCCGCGACGACTTCGAGACGGTCGGCACCCTCGCCAGCTACGTCGCCGGCAACCTGCTCGACGAGGAGGAGTAGGCGTTGCCGTGGGGTCTGCACCGCGCGGTGGCACGGCGGTTCCCGGAGCCGGCGCGGCGGGCGGCCGACCCGGCCCACGCGGCGCGCCTGGCCACCTACCTCGGCGACCTGCTGGAGCCCTACGAGCTGGGCGCACCGCGCGGCATGGCGGGCGGGCACTCGTACGGCGAGATGGCCGCGGCGCTGCTGCCCGACGAGCCGGTGGACACGCTGGTGCTCGCCTACGACATCCCGGACATCGAGCCGGGCCGGGCCACGGCGACGTACCTGAGCCACCTCTGCCCCGGCGGCCCGACGGCGTTCGCGGTGTCGGACCAGGGCCGCGCGGGCGCGCACACGGCGCTGCGGCTGCTGCGCGACCTCGCCGCGCCGGCGCTGCTCGTGGTCGCCGAGCAGTCGGTGCTGCCGTACGACCCGGGCGTGCCCGCCGAGGTGCCGGCCGCCCACTGCGCGGTCGCACTGCACCTGGGGCCGTCCGCGATGCCGGCGCGGGCGCCCCGGATCGTGCGCGGCGCCGAGCCGCACGACGTCGTGGAGCTGCTGGGCGAGGTGGACGGGGCGACGGTGGTCCTGGGCGGGCACCTGGCGGGCGTCGGGGTGAAGGCCGACCGGGTCGTGCTCGCCGATCCCGCGCAGCCGATGACGGGCGTCTGGGAGGCCCTCGCGGCGGTGGACGGGCCCGCGATGGTCGCCGACTTCGACCCGGCGCTGGGGTACCTGTGCGTCAGTGCGTTCGGATGCTGAACGGCTCCGGGCCGGCCAGCGCGACCGCGGCCCGGTACCCCTCCGGCGCGGCCAGGTCGGCGAGCGCGTAGCGGACGCCGGCGTGGGTGACGGGCGGCGGCGGGTCCCCGGCCACCGGCAGCAGCAGGCCGCGGGTCAGCCGATCGCCGGCCGCCTTCACCACCGCCTCCTTGCGCGCCCACAGCAGCGCGAAGACCTCGGCCCCGTGCGCGGCCACGAGGTCGGCCTCGGCGGGCGGGAAGAACCGGCGGGCCAGCGCCGCGGGGTCGAGGCCGGCCACCGCGTCCTGCAGGTCCACCCCCACGGGCCGGGTGTCCGTGACCGCGATGGCCGCCCACTCCCCCGCGTGGGACAGGTTCACCTGCAGCGGCTCGCCCAGCAGGTGCGGCTTGCCGTTGGCGCCCCGGACGAAGCGCGCGTCCGGCGTCAGGACCCGGCGCAGGGCCGAGTGGGCGGCGTCGAAGCGGCGGCGGTCGTCCGGCGAGCGCAGCGCGTCCCGGCGCCGCCGCTCCTCAGCGTCCAGTGTGGACACGAACGGCGCCCGGGTGTCGACCAGCCAGACGTCGACGACCGCACTCACCGCAGCAGCGCGGCCAGGCGGCGGACGCCCTCCTCGATGCGGTCCGGCTCCAGGGCGCTGCACGACAGGCGCAGCGCGTGCGTGCCGCCGGCGCCGACGTAGAAGAAGCGCATCGGGGTCCACAGCACGCCGTACTCGCGCGCCGAGACCTCCAGCAGCTCCTCGGACGCGTCGACCGGCACGTCGCACACGACGAAGAAGCCGCCGCCGGGGCTGTTCCAGCGCACCGCGGTACCGCTGAAATGGCGCTTCAGGGCGGCCAGCAGGGTGGCCAGGTTGTGCCGGTAGAAGGCGATCTTGGCCTGGTTCACGGCCCGCAGGCTGAACCCGGCGTCGATGAGCATGCCGCCGACGACCGCCTGGGACAGCGCCGACGTGTTCACCGTCAGCATGCTCTTGACCGTCGACAGCTCCTCGGCCAGCAGCGTGCGCCGCCCGGACGCGTCCACGACGGGCTGGTCGGCGACGAGGTAGCCGAGGCGGGCGCCGGGGAAGTACGACTTGGCGAACGAGCCGAGGTAGATGACGCGCTGGTCGTTGTCGAGGCTCTTGAGCGTGGGCCGCGGCTCGTCGTCGAGGCCGAAGAGGCCGTACGGGTCGTCCTCGAGGATCAGCAGGTCCTCGTCGGCGGCCGCGGTGAGCAGGGCCCGGCGCACGGGCACCGGCAGCGAGACGCCGGAGGGGTTGGCGAAGTTCGGCACGAGGTACAGCGCCCGGGGGGTCTTGCCGCGGGCCCGGGTGGCGGCCGCGACCGCGCGGACGGTCTCGGGGCGCAGGCCGTCGGCGGACTCCGGCACGCCGACGACCTCGACGCCGAGGATGCGGGCGGCGCCGGTCAGCCCGACGTAGCAGGGCTCGGCCGCGAGCACGACGTCGTCCGGGCCCGCGCAGAGCCCGCGCAGCGCGATGACCATCGCCTCCTGGCAGCCGGTGGTGACCATCACCGCCGCGGCCGGGACCTGGATGTTCTCGTCGACCTCGAGCGTCCGGGCGATGAGGTCGCCGATGTGGCCGTTGGTGCGCCCGTACTGCATGAGCACCGGCCGGTTGGCCCGGAACGCCTGCAGGTGCTTGTCGATGACCGACGCCGTGTGGAACTCGTCGAACGGGCGCCCGGCGGCGAGGGAGATCGCCTCCGGATACCGGCCGGCGATCTCGTTGAGGAAGTTCATCGACGCGGACACCGGGTCGATGACGGACGTGTGCAGCTGCTCGCGGGACAACGCCACCATCAGGCATCAGCTCCAGACAACGACGACGGGCGGACGGCGCTGCGGTCGAGTGCGGCCAGCGCCGGCCGCCCGGCCAGCACCATGGCGTGGGCGAGCTCGCCGGTCGCGGCGCGCAGCACGCCGGCGACCCCGTCGGCGCCCCCGGTCGCGAGGCCCCACAGCGGCGGGCGGCCCAGCAGCACCATCCGGGCCCCGAGGGCGATCGCGGCGAGGGCGTCGGCGCCGCGGCGCACGCCCCCGTCGAAGAGCACGGGGAGCCGGTCGCCGACGGCCTCGACGACCTCGGCGAGCGCGTCGAGGCTCGCGACGGCGCCGTCGAGCTGGCGGCCGCCGTGGTTGGACACCACGATCGCGTCGGCGCCGTGCGCGGCGGCCAGGGCCGCGTCCTCGGCGGTGAGGATGCCCTTGAGCACCAGCGGCAGCCGGGTGCACGAGCGCAGCCAGGCCAGGTCGGCCCAGGCCAGCGTCGGGTCGAACGTGTCGGCGGTGTGCCGCGCGATCGCCGAGCGGCCCTCGTCGCGCTCGTGCGCGGAGGCCATCACGGCCGGGTCGATGTTGACCGCGGCGACCCCGCCGCCGATCGTGAACCCGTTGCGCATGTCGCGCCAGCGCCGCCCCATGCGGGGCACGTCGACGGTGAGCATGATGGCGCCGTACCCGGCCCGCTCGGCCCGCTCGGCCAGGGTGCGCATGACGTCGCGGCGCCGGAGCCAGTACAGCTGCAGCCACAGCCCGGACGTGGCCGCCGCGGCGACGTCCTCGATGGTGCGGCTGGCGAACATGCCCACGACGAAGAGCGCCCCGGCCGCGCCCGCCCCGCGCGCGGTGGCGACCTCGCCCTCGGCGTCCACGAGCCGGTGGTAGGCGGTGGGCGCGACGCCGATCGGGGTCGCGTAGCCGGTCCCGAACAGCGAGACGGTGGTGTCGGCATCCGAGACCCCGGCGAGCACGCGGGGGCGCAGGCGGACCCGGTCGAAGGCGCGCAGGTTGGCCGCCAGGGTGCGCTCGTCCTCGGCGCCGCCCTCGATGAAGTCCCACACGTCCGGTTCGACGAGCCGCTGGGCGCTGTGCCGGTAGTCCGATGCGGTGAGCATTGTCGTCACCGGCGGGCCCTCATAGGCGCTAGCCTATCCGTACCGTGTCCGCTCCATCTATGAGCCGAAAGGCCTACATGGCACCGGAATATGCGCTCCCGCCGCCGTGGCGGCGCTACTGCGCGGTCGGTGACAGCGTGGTTCAGGAGCCCGGGGGGTTCGCCGAGCTGGTCCGGGACGCGCTGGCCCCGGACGCGTTCGTCAACCTGGGCGTGCGCAACCTGCGCGCGGCCGAGGTCCGCGACACGCAGCTCGCGGCCGCGCTGGCGTTCCGGCCCGACCTCGCGATGGTGGTGTGCGGGGCGAACGACGCGATGCGGCCCGGGTACGAGTCGCGCGCGAACGCCGTCGACGCGGCGCTCACCGACATCATCGCCGCCTTGCTGGGCGCGGGCGCGACGGTGGTGACGGTCTCGGTGTTCGTCATGCGCGAATATCCGCAGATGCCGCCCTGGCTGGGCGCCGGCTTCGCGCGCCGGATGGGGCTGCTGGCCGCGCGCACCAACGCGCTGGCGGCCCGGCTCGGCACCGTGCACGCGGACCTGTCGCGGCACCCTTCGATCGCCGCCGGAGAGGTGCTCACGGGCCCGGACGGGCTGCACGGAAACGCGCTGAGTCATAGGATCGCGGCGGCGGCCGTGCTCGACCGCCTGGGCTCTCAGTGGGGGGATTCCGTCGATGCCGCTCGACCCGCAGGTGCAGGCCATGCGCGACGCCAAGGAGCGCGATGAGGTCGCCCCGCTCTACACGATGACCCTCGACGCCGCCCGCGCCGCGGACCTCGCCTCGATCCGGGCCGCCGGCGGCAGCCCCGAGAAGGTGCACGAGGTGACCGAGCACTGGCTGGACGACCCCCGGATCCCGATCCGGGTCTACCGCCCGAACGCCGCCCCCAACCTGCCGGTGCTCATGTACTTCTTCGGCGGCGGCTGGGTCCTCGGCACCATCGACACCGCCGACGCCATCGCGCGCAGCCTCGCCAACGCGGCCGGCTGCCTCGTCGCGGTGCCCGGCTACCGGCTCGCCCCCGAGCACCCGTTCCCGGCCGCGATCGAGGACTGCTGGGCCGCCACCGAGTGGGTGATCGCCAACGCGGCCGCCCTCGGCGCCGACCCGTCCCGCGTGGCCGTCGGCGGCGACAGCGCGGGCGGCAACCTCGCCGCGGGTATCACCCTCATGGCCCAGGAGGCGGGCGGCCCGGCGCTGACGGGACAGCTGCTCGTGTACCCGAACACCGACCAGACCGCCGACGACGAGTCGATGCGCACGATCGACGACCCGTACCTGTTCAACCACCACTCGGTGGCCTGGTACCGCTCGCACTACCTGCCCGACCTCGACGACGCGTACAACCCCCTCGCCTCGCCGCTGCAGGCCGAGAGCCTCGCCGGCCTGCCGCCCGCGCTGGTCATCACCGCCGAGTACGACCCGCTGCGCGACCAGGGCGAGCGCTACGCGGCACGGCTGTCCCAGGAGGGCGTGCCGGTCGCGGTGACCCGCTACGAGGGCATGATCCACGGGTTCTTCGCCATGGCCGGCTCGCTCGAGGCCGGCAAGGTCGCCCAGGCCCAGGCCGCGAAGCAGCTGCGGGTGTGGTTCGACGGGTGACCCCGGCCCCCGGCACGCTGCCCGAGGCGGTCCGGCTCTGCCGCCGGGCCGCACCCCGGCTGACGTCGGCCGCGGTGGCGGTCCCGCTGGCGCAGTCCGCCCTGGTCGGCGCCCAGCTGCTGGTGCTGCAGCGCCTCGCCGGTGCGCTCCTCGCGGCGCCGCTGCGGCTCACCGCCGTCGCCGGGCCCGCGCTGCTCCTCGTGGCCACGCTCGCGGTCCTGGCCGTGCTCGACAACGTGTCGACGATCGTCCGGGAGCTGCTGACCGAGCGGGTCCGGCAGGACGCCGCGCGGCGCATCCACGCCGCGATCGGCGCGCTCGACCTCGTCGAGTTCGACCGGCCGGAGACCCACGACCGCGTGCTGCGCGCCTCGAGCACCGACTTCCGCCCGGCCCAGGTCGTGCGGGCCCTGACGACGCTGGCCACGATGACGCTGCGCGGGCTCGTGCTGGCCGGGTTCGTCGTCTCGCTCGTGCCGCTGCTGGTGCCGCTGCTGCTGGTGCCGGCCGTCCCGGTGCTGCTGGTGGCCCGGGCCCTGGCCGGCGAGCGCTACTCGATGGCCAACCGGCTGACCCCGCTGGAGCGGCGCCGGGTGTACTACCACCGCCTGCTCACCGCCCGCGAGCCCGCCGCCGAGGTGCGTTCGTTCGGCCTCGGCGCACACCTCGCGGCGCGGTACGACGAGCTGTCCCGCGCCCGGGAGACGGAGCTGCGCACGCTGCTGCGGCGGCAGTTCCGGCGGATGCTGCTCGGCCAGACCGCGTTCGCGGTCGCGGTGCTCGCCGTGCTCGGCCTGCTGGGGTGGCTGTTCGCGTCGGGCCGGGCCCCGGCGGCGGCCCTGATCGCGGCGGCGATCGGGGTGGCCCAGATCGCCGCCCTGCTCGGCGGCCTCGGGTACCCGGTGGGCGAGCTGGCCGAGGCGGCCCTGTTCCTGGGCGACCAGCGGGCGCTCGTCGCTCCCCCGCCGCCCCCGGGCTCCGGACCGGTCACGGCCCTGTCCAGCCTGGCCTTCGACGCGGTGTCGTTCTCGTACCCGACCGGGTCGCGGCCCGCCGTCGACGGGGTGAGCCTGACCGTCGGGCGCGGGCGGATCGTGGCGTTCGTCGGGGCCAACGGCTCGGGCAAGACGACCCTGGCCAAGCTGGCGGCGGCGCTGTTCGACCCGTCCTCGGGGGCCGTGCGGTGGAACGGGACGGACGTGCGGGAGCTGGACCGCGACGCCCTGCGGGCCCGGATCGGGGTGGTGTTCCAGGACTTCCAGACGTACAGCGACACCATCGCCGGCAACGTCGCGCCGCTGCCCGGGGCGGACCCGGCGCGGGTCGGCGCGGCCCTGCGCGCCGCCGGCTTCCGGCCCGGCGAGGTGGACCCCGGGGCGCTGATCGGCCCGGAGCACGAGGGCGGCACGGCGCTGTCCGGCGGGCAGGAGCAGCGGGTGGCGATCGCGCGGGCGCTGTACCGCGCGCCGGACCTGCTGATCCTCGACGAGCCGGCGTCGTCGCTGGACGCGCGGGCCGAGCACGGCCTCCTGGCCCACCTGCGCGCGGCCGGCGGCACGACGATCCTCATCTCGCACCGCCTGGCCAACGTCGCCGAGGCCGACCACATCTACGTCCTGGACGGCGGCCGCGTCATCGAGCACGGCCGCCACCCGGAGCTGATGGCGGCCGGCGGGGTGTACCACGAGCTGTTCACCCTGCAGGCCGCCCTCTACACCGACGGCGGCTTCTCGTTCGGCCCTACGTCATAGACCGGTGATGGCCGGCGCCGCGAAGACCAGGACGGCCACGGCGACGGCGATCTGGAGCACGCCGACGTCCGATCGCCGCCGGAACGCCCCGGCGAGGGCGATCGCCGCCATCACCAGACCCCAGCCGGCGAGGACGGCCAATTGTGTGTGAATCCGTGTTATCGCGAGGAACAGCGCCCCGGCCAGCAGTGCGTCGGCGAGGAGCACCACCCCGATGGCTCGTGCGTGCATACCCGTGACGGTAGGGGCCGGGCGGCCGGGTGCCATCCGTACACATACTCAGTTCGGCGTGTGTACTTGACGCAGCGCCGGGTAGCGGGCCGCTCATGACGATCACCACGCTCCAGGAAGTCGAGCCCCCGCGCATCCCCGACGGCGCGCACGTGATGACCATCGTCGTCGAGCACCCGCCGGGCTCACCCGGCACGCCCCCGCACCGCCATTCGGGCCCCGCCTTCGGCTACGTCCTGCAGGGCGAGATGGTCTTCGAGCTCGAGGGCGAGCCACCGCGCGTCCTGCACGAGGGCGAGGCCTTCTGGGAACCGGGCGGCGACGTGATCCACTACCAGGACGGCAACCACCGCACCGACATGCCGGTCCGCTTCACCGTGACGATGCTGTGCGAGCCCGGCCGGCCCATGCTCACCCTGGTCGACGAGGAGGAGCTGGCCCAGCGCGCGTACCGCCGCGGGCAGGTGCCGTCCCGGCCCTGAACCGGTCGACCGGCCGCGACGGCGTCCCCTATCGTCGGCGCTGTGCCGCTCCCACCGCTGCCGGACGTGCTGCCCGGCTGTCCGTGCCGGGGTGGGGCGCGCCCGTCACCGCGGGCGCGGCGAGCCGGGAACACCGTCCGTAGTTGTGGTCGCGTCGAGGTCCGGTCGATGTCGCGCCGATAGCGTCGGGCCGTGCGCGTCTCAGTGATCATTCCGAACTTCGACAAGGGCCGCTCGCTCGCGGCCTGTCTCGACGCGGTGTTCGCGCAGGCGCCGGCGCCGGACGAGGTGATCGTCGTCGACGACGCCAGCACCGACGGGTCGGCCGGGCTTGCCTCACGGTACGACATCCGGCTTCTGCGCAATGCGGTGAACCGCGGCGTCTCGCACGCGCGCAACCGGGGCGCCGCCGCGGCGACCGGGGACGTGCTCGTGTTCGTCGACTCCGACGTCGCCCTGGCCCCCGGTGCGCTGGCGAACGCGGTCGCAGAGCTCGAGCGGTACCCCTCCTGCGGGGTTGTGCAGGGCATCTACGCGGACCGGCCGATGTTCCCCGGGGGCGGGGCCGTCGCGGCCTACAAGACGCGCGCCGAGCACCACTGGCGGAGCCGGCGCGCGGGGGTCGTCGACGCGACGCTGTTCGCGCTGACCGCGGTGCGGCGCGAGGCGTGGGAGGCCGTCGGCGGCTTCGACGAGACGCTGCGCGACGCCGAGGACGTCGAGTGGGGCACCCGGCTGCCCGACGCGTGGGAGATCCGGATGAGCGCGGACGTGCTCGGCCACCACGACGACACCGATCGGCTGCGGCCGTACCTGCGCGAGGTGTTCCGGCGCGCCCGCACGTACGCCACGACCCTGACGGCCCGCCCGATCCGCCGGCGCCGCGGGATCGACGTCGCCGCGGTCGCCACGATGACCTCGGCCGCGGCCGTGCTGCCCGGGGTGGCGCTGGCCGTGTGGCGGCCGTGGCTCGCGTTCGTGCCGGTCCTCGCGCTGCTGGGCTTCCTGGTGCTGGACCGTGCCGTGCTGCGCTACGGGCCGTCGTTCGTCGCCATCCGGTACCTCACCCACGTCGTCGAGTTCGCCGGCATGGCCCTCGGCTCGCGCCGCCTCCAGCAGGCCTTCGCGGCGCTGTTCGCGGTCGCGCTCGCGGCCGGGCTGGTGCTGTTCCTCGGCGCGCAGGACTGGACCCCGGTCCGCGACCTGGCCGCGCACCTGGGCTCCGGGCGCGTCGCGGGCATCCTCGGCCTGGCCGCGCTGATCAACGCGGCCGGCCTGGTGCTCGGCCTGATCTCCTGGCGCGCGCTCTTCGCCGACCTGGGGGCCCGGGTCAGCGGCTGGACCTCGAGCCGCCTGTTCTTCGTGGGCTTCCTGACCAAGTTCCTGCCGGGCCGGTTCATCGCCCTGCCGGTGCTGCTGCGCATGGGCCGCGAGGTCGACGTCGGCCCGGTGCGGCTGGCCGGCCTGTTCGCCCTGAGCTGGGGCGTGGTCGCGCTGACCGGCCTGACCGTGGGCATCGCCGCGGGGCCGGGCCTGGCCGGGGCGCGCTTCGGCTGGCTGCTGCTGGCGGCGCTGCCGGTGGTGGCCCTGCTGATCCGCCCGGCCCTGTTCAACTCGGCGCTGGCGCTCGCCCTGCGGGTGCTGCGCCGCCCGCCGCCCGCGGTGTCGGCGTCGGACCGCGGCATGCGGGGCGCCCTGGCCGCGCAGACGCTCTCCTGGGTCGTGTCGGGCCACCACCTGTGGCTGCTGGCCGTGGTCGCGGGCGCGCCGCCGGTCGCGTCGTACGCGGTGTGCATCGGCGGGTTCGCCGCCGGCGCGGTCGCGGGGGTGGTCGTGCTGGTGGCCCCCGACGGCCTCGGGGTGCGCGAGGCCGTGGTGATGGTCGGCCTGGTGACGGTGCTGCCGTTCTCGGTGGCCACGTCCGTGGTCCTGGCCAGCCGCCTGGTCTGCTCCCTGAGCGAGATGGCGGTCGGCGCCGGCGGGCTGCTGACCGCGGAACTGATGCACCGCCGCCGCCCCGCTCCCGTCGCGCTCGGAGGTCCCCGATGATGAACGCCCTGCTCGCCCGCCTGTCCCGCGTCCTGCGCGCCCCGGTCGAGCGCTACGTGCGCCCCAACCCGCGGCTCAACTCGATCGTGTGGGACCTGCAGTACAAGCTCGGCTTCTGGCGGTACCTGGACCGCCTCAGCGACGGCGAGATGCCCCTGGCGCTGGTGGAGACGTGGGCCCCGCGGCCGGCGATCCTCGACCTCGGCTGCGGCAGCAGCGCGAACATGCCGCTGCCGGCCGGCCGCTACCGCCACTACCACGGCGTCGACGTGAGCCGGGCGGCGATCGCGCAGGCCCGCCGCCTGGGCCGCCCGCACACGTCGTTCGAGGTCGCCGACATCCGCACGTTCACGACCGCCGAGCGCTACGACGCGATCCTGCTGCGCGAGGTGCTCTACTACCTGACCCCGGGCGAGGCCCGCGACCTGCTCCTGCGCCTGCCGGGCCTGCTCAGTCCGCGCGGCCGGATCGTGGTGCAGATCCACTCGGTCGAGCAGGCCCGCGACGTGGTCGAGCTCGTGCGCGGCTGCGGCGTGCCGATCGACCGCGAGGTCCCGGCCCGCCTCGGCGACGGCCCGTCGGGCGCGTTCCTGGTGCTGCGGGCCCCCGCGGTCGCGGCCTGACGGGCGGCTAGGGGCTGTATCGAAGTGGGTGGCCGGGCTGCGGCGGACTCAGACGCCGCCGGGAACCGTAGCGGTCACACCCCGATACAACCCCGGTATCGGGGCGCGCCCGGCGCGGCCCCAGCCGACGCCTGGGCCTCGCCTCGCTCCGACCCCCACTTCGACACAGCCCCTAGGCCGGGGCCTGGAGGAAGGGCCGCACCTCGATCTTGCGGTTGCAGGCCTTCGACCCCTCGGCGGCGAGCTTCAGCGCCACGTCGAGGTCGGGGGCCTCGATGATCCAGAAGCCGGCGAGGTACTCCTTCGACTCCACGAAGGGCCCGTCGGTGAAGATCGGCTCCCCGCCCCGGCTGTCGACGACGGTGGCGGGGTCCGGCGCGCCGAGGCCGCCGGCGAACACCCAGTGGCCCTCCGCCTTGAGCCGCTCGTTGAACACGTCGATCGCCGCCGCCTCGTCGTCGGTGGCGAGGCCGGCCGTTTCGTCGATCACGGACACCAGGTACTGCATATCGGATCATCTCCCGTGGTTCGGACCGCCCCGGGCGGGCGGCCGCTCGCCCCGGCTACGAACGCGGCGCCCCGGATCCGACACCACCCTACGCGGGAATTCGGCTGTTCCACCACGGACGCACGCCCACCGGCTCGCTGCGCAGCAGGCGGCGGTGCAGGTCCTGCAGCTGGTGGCCGGGCTCCACGCCGAGCCGGTCGGCCAGCGTCACGCGCGCGTCCTGGAAGGCGGTGAGCGCCTCCGCGCGCCGCGACGACTGGCCCAGCGCCACCAGCAGCAGCTCCCACAGCCGCTCCCGCATCGGCTGCTCGGCCAGCATCCAGCGCAGCTCCGACACCAGGTTCTCGTCGTCGCCCAGCAGCAGGCGGACGCCGGCGATCTCCTCGAGCACGTCCTGGTGCAGCTCCACCAGCCGGGTCCGCTCGGCCTCGGCCAGCGGGCCCGTGGCCTCGTGCAGGGGCGGACCGATCCAGCGCGCCGCCGCGGCCTGGAACAGGGCGAGGGCGTCGGGCAGGCGGCCGACCGCGCGGGCCGCGCGGGCGCGGCGGATGCCCTGCTCGAAGAGGTTCACGTCGACGGCGGTGGGCGGCAGCACGAGGGTGTACCCGGGCCGCGTCGAGCACAGCACCGTGGCCCGCGACGGCTTCTCCCGCACCGGCTCCAGGGCCCGGCGCAGGCGCCCGATGTACGTGTGGACCATGTTCTCCACGGACGTGGGCCGCCGCGGGCCCCAGACGGCGTCGACGATCTGCGCCACCGACAGCACCAGGCCGGAGCGCAGGGCCAGCACGGCCAGCACCTCCCGCTGCCGCGGCGTGCCCAGGTAGAGCGCGGCCGGGCCGCGCCGGGCCCGGACCGGGCCTAACAAGCAGACCGAGAGTTCATGTTCGGACACGGGGCCTCACTTCCGGGGTCGCGAAGGTCAGCCCCCGGGCGAGCAGGCGCGGGAGCGCTTGGGCGAGCGCGGCGACGGTCTGGGACCGGTCCCCGCCCCCGTCGTGGCACAGCATGATGCGCCCCGGGCGGGTGCGGGACAGCACGCGCGCGATGTGCCCCGTGCCGGGGCGGCGCCAGTCGCTGGGGTTGACGGCCCAGTCGACGGGGGTGAGGCCGTGCCGGGCCGCGGCCCGCAGCACCGCCGGCGACCAGTTCCCCGAGGGTGCGCGGAACACCTCCGGCCGCACCCCCGTGGCCTCCTGGATCGCCTCCTGGGTGCCGCCGACCTCGGCCTCGAGGGCGGCGGTGCCGAGCGCGGCGAACGGGTGCGGGTGCGTCATCGAGTGGTTGCCGAGCAGGTGCCCCGCCCCGGCGATGCGGCGCGCGAGGTCGGGATGCTCCCGCACCCGGTCGCCGATGAGGAAGAACGTGGCCCGGATGTCGTGGCGGGCCAGGAGGTCCAGCAGCGGCGGGGTCCACTCGGGGTGGGGCCCGTCGTCGACGGTGAGCGCGACCGCACGCCCCTCGACGCCGAAGACCGGGCCGACGCGCGGCCGGAGGACCCCCAGGGCCCGCACCCCGAACCAGGCGTAGTGCAGCACCAGCGCCCGATTCATGCCGGCTCCGCGAACGGCGAGGGCCGCAGCGCTCCGGTCAGGGCCCCGGCCAGCACGGCCCAGGACACCAGCAGGTGTACCGCGAAGAAGAACACGGCGAACCCGGGCCCCCGGTGCCGCAGCACGAAGCGCAGCAGCCCCGGATCGGCCGCGGCGAACCCGAGGAACGCCACCGCCGGCGCCCACCACCAGAGCGCGGCCAGCGGCAGGGCCAGCGCGGTCAGGGCGGCGAAGCCCACCGTGGCCACCGAGTTCGCCCGGATGCCGGCCGGACCGCGCTCGTGCGCGGCCACCGGCAGGAGCAGCTGCGAGCGGCGGAACTGCTTGCGCAGCAGGGCGAAGAGGCGGCTGTCGTCGTCGTGGCGGCAGACCATCGCGGGGCTGAGCACGATCCCGAGCCGGGCCGGCATCCGGTCGCCGACCTCGACGTCCTCGGATGCGCGCAGCCGCTCGTCGAAGCCGCCGACCTCGTCGAAGACCGAGCGGCGGATCGCGCACACCGCGAACAGCGTCGTGCGGACCCGCCCGGCGTGCTTGCGCCGCCAGTAGTGCCCGTGCAGGAGCCGGTAGGCCTCGACCGGCCCGTCGTCGAAGAGCGGGCGCAGCGAGTAGATGCCGTGCACGCAGGCGACGTCGGGCTCGTCGCGCAGGATGCGCAGCGCGACGGCGAGCGCGTCGGGCTCGGGGGCGCAGTCGGCGTCGAGGAAGAACAGGATGTCGCCGCGGCTGGCCCGGATGCCGGCGTTGCGCGCGGCGGCCGGGCCGCGGTTCTCGGGCTGCTCGATGACGGTGGCGCCGAAGGCCCGGGCGATCTCGCGGGTGCCGTCGGTGCTGGCGTCGTCGACGACGATCACCTCGGCGACCGGCTCCCGCTGGGCGCGGACGGCGGCGAGGCAGGCCCCGAGTGTCTGCGCGCTGTCGAAGGCCGGCACGATGACCGACACGTCCGGTCGCATGATCGGAAGCTCCTTTTAAATTAATAGACATTCACGCTCGTGGCTTCGGTGCCGCAAGCAAAATATCGGCTCCGTCGCGGGCCGGGCAAGCGTTGCGGTGGGTAGTCCAGACCGTGTACAGGGTCGATTCAGGAACGATTCCGATCTCGTCGAGGTGCCGTCAGTACGTTCGCCGCATGTCCAACCTGATAGGTCTGCGGGAGTGCGAGCGGCTCACCGTCCGCGAGACGCACGAGCTCTACCGCCGCTACGTGAACGCCAGCCAGGTGAGCCTGATGACGTCGTTCGGGTTCGGCCGCGAATTGGTCGACCGGGCCGAGGGCGCATACCTCGAGCAGCGCAACGGCCGCCGCATCCTCGACCTCACCGGGGGCGTCGGCGTGCTCAACCACGGGCACAACCACCCGCGCATTCTCGCGGCCCGGCGGCACTTCGCCGAACAGCGGCGCATGGAGGTGCACAAGACGTACTTCTCGCCGTATCTGGCCGCGCTCGGGCACAACCTCGCCCAGCTCCTGCCCGGGGACCTGAACATGTCCTTTCTGCCGAACTCCGGGGCGGAGGCGGTGGAAGGCGCGGTGAAGCTGGCGTACAAATACCACGGCGGGCGGCGCGGCACCATCCTGCGCGCGGATCTCGGATTTCACGGAAAACTCCTCGGCTCCGGCGGGCTCACCGGGCAGCCGCACTTCGATTTTCCGACAATCCCGGGAATCGCGACATTCGCCTACGGCGACATCGATTCGGTCCGCGCCGCGGTTGCCGGGCACGCCGGCGACGTCTACGCGCTCATCGTCGAACCGTTCAGCGCCTCCACGGTGTCGTGGTGCGGCGAGGAGTTCCTGCGCGAGGTGCGCCGGTTGTGCACCGAGCACGATATCGTCCTGATCTTCGACGAGATCTATACCGGCTGGGGAAAAACCGGCGAACTGTTCTATTTCATGCGGTACGACGGACTGATCCCGGACGTGCTGACCACCTCGAAGGCGTTCGGCGGCGGCAAGTCCTCGATCTCCGCGTTCGTCGCCCGCGAGAAGGTGTTCCGGCGCGCCTACGACAACCTCGGCGACGCCCTGCTGCAGTCGACCAGCACGACGTACTACGGCTTCGGCGAGGAGTGCGCGACCGCGATCGAGGCGATAAGCATCGTGGTCGAGGACGACTACCCGGCCCGGGCCCGGGCGATCGAGCGGGTCCTGGAGCCCGCGCTGCAGCGGCTGGCCAAGCAGTACCCCGACGCGGTGAGCCACGTGGCCGGCGCCGGCGCGCTGTGGGGCGTGTTCATCGACGGCGGCCCGGCGCTGCTGGACCTCGTGGCCCGCCTCGCGCCCGGCGGCATGGGCAAGGACCCCCGGTTCAAGACCAAGCTCGTCACGTGCGCGGTGATCAACGCGCTGTACCGCGACCACGACATCTTCACGTACTACACCCTCAACGGCCGCAACCCGCTCGTCATCGGCCCGTCGCTGGTCACCGGCCTCGACGACGTCCAGCGCGGCGCCGACGCCCTCGGCGAGGTGCTCGGGCAGGGGCTGACCCGGCTGGTGACGCGGTTCCTCGCGCAGAAGGCCGGGAACCTGTGGTGATCACCGTCACCGGCGCCGCCGGCATGCTCGGGTCCCGGCTCGTGGAGCGCCTGCGCGCCGACGGGCACGACGTGCGCGGCGTCGACATCCGGCCCGCCCCGACCGTCACGCTCCTCGGCGACGTGCGCGACCCGGCCGCCATGGCCGCCGCGGCCGCCGGCGCCGGCGCGCTGGTGCACTGCGCCGCGGCCCTGCCCAGCTACCCGGCCGACGAGATCCGCTCGATCATCGTCGGCGGCACCACCACCGTGCTGGAGGCCGCCGCCGGGGCGGGCGTGCCGCGGGTCGTGCACGTCTCCTCGACCGCCGTCTACGGGCTGCCGGCGGTCGTGCCGACGCCGGAGGAGTACCCGCGCCGCCCCGTCGACACGTACAGCCGGGCCAAGGCCGCCGCCGAGGAGGTCGCCGAGCGCCACCGCGCCGGCGGGACGTGCCTCACGATCCTGCGCCCCAAGACGTTCCTCGGGCCGGGCCGCATGGGCCTGTTCGCGATGCTCTTCGAGTGGGCCGAGGAGGGGCGCAACTTCCCGGTCCTGGGCCGCGGCGACGTGCGCATCCAGATGTTCGCGGTCGAGGACCTCGTCGACGCCGTGGTGACCGTGCTCGGCGCCGGGGCGGACGTCGCGAACGACACGTACAACCTCGCCGCCGCCGAGTTCGGCACGCTGCGCGAGGACTTCCAGGCGGTGCTCGACGCGGCCGGGCACGGCAAGCGGGTCGTGTCCGTCCCGGCGCGGCCGGCGCTGCTCGCCCTGCGGGGGCTGGAGACCCTGAAACTCTCCCCGGTGTACGGTCGCCTGCTGCACAAGCTCAGGGCCGACTCGTACGTGAGCGTCGAGAAGGCCCGGCGGCGCCTCGGCTTCGCGCCCCGCCGGTCGAACCGCGACGCCATCCTCGCCACCTACGCCTGGTGGCGCGGCCGCACCCCGGAGACGGGCACGGGCCGGACGAGCCGCGAGCCGTGGCGGCAGGGCGCCCTGTCCGCCGCGAAGATCTTCTTCTAGGCCGGGGGCTGCGATGTCCGCGGAAAGCGTCGCCGAGCTCCCCGCCGCCCCGGCGCTCGCCTGGCAGCTGGTGCGGCTGGCCCGGCCGCGCCAATGGGCCAAGAACCTGCTGGCGGTACCGCTCGCCCTGCTCGACGCCGGCCCGACCTGGGCCGGAGCGGGCCGGGCCGGCTGGGCCGTCGCCGTGTTCACGTGCGCCGCCGTGCTCGTCTACGTCGGCAACGACATCAGCGACCGCCACGCCGACCGGCTGCACCCGGCCAAGCGGCACCGGCCGATCGCCGCCGGGCGGGTGTCGGTGCCGGTCGCGGCCGGGTTCGGGGCTCTGGTCGCGGTACTGCTGGCCGGTCTGCTGCTGCTCGGCCCGCCCGTGCCGCCGTGGCCGGTCGCGGCGTACCTGCTCGTCAACGTCGCCTACAGCCGCTGGCTCAAGCACACCGCGCCGCTGGACATCTGCGTGGTGGCCTCCGGGTTCGTCCTGCGGGTGTTGTACGGCTACGGCGCGGTCGCCGCCCCCGTGTCCCTGCCCCTGCTCAGCGCGGTGTTCACCGGCTGCCTGGTGCTCGTGCTCGGCAAGCGCCGCCACGAGCTCGGCACCGCCGGGCCCGCGCACCGCCCGGCCCTGGCCGGGTACACGCTGCCGCTCACCGACCAGCTGCTCGGGCTCAACCTCGCGCTCACCGCCGGCGCGTTCCTGCTGTACCTCGCCACCGACGCGCCCGTCGACCCGTACCGCCCCGCGGTCCTGGTCGTCGCCGCGCCCGCCGGGCTCTTCGCGGCGTTCCGCTACCTGCAGGCGATCCACGTCCACCGGGCCGGCGGCGACCCGGTCCGGGCGATCCTGCACGACCGGCTCATCGTGGCCAGCGCCGCGGTCGTCGGCCTCGTGCTGGCCGCCGCCATCGCCGCCCACCACCACCCGACCCTGCTGACCTGGATGGGACCATGACCCTCGACCACCCGCTGGTTTCCGTCATCGTGCCGAACTACAACTACGCGGGCGCCCTGCCGCTCTGCCTGCAGGCGCTGCGCGAGCAGACGTACCCCAACCTCGAGGTGATCGTCGTCGACGACTGCTCCACCGACGACTCGCCCGCGGTCGCGGCCGGGTTCGGCTTCCGCGTGCTGCGCACCCCGCGCAACGGCGGGCCGGCGGCCGCGCGCAACCTCGGCGCCGAGCACGCGAACGGCGAGATCCTGTTCTTCGTCGACTCCGACGTGGCCGCCAGGCCCGACGCGGTCGCCAACGCCGTCGAGCTGCTGCGCTCCGACCCGGCGATCGGCGCGGTGTGCGGCAACTACGACCCGGTGCCGCTGATCCGCGACAGCCTGCTGGAGGAGTACCGCTGCCTGCAGCAGTCGTACTGGCTGATCGCCGACGAGGGCCGCATCGCCACCCTGTACACGGCGCTGCTGGCGATCCCGGTCGCCGTGTTCCGCGAGATCGGGCCGTTCAACCCGCGGCTGCGCGAGACCGAGAACGCCGACTACGGGCGGCGACTGGCCCAGCGGTACGAGATCTGGCTCTCCCCCCGGGTCCGGGGCGTGCACGACCACGACCACGACCTCGGGGTGCTGGTGCGCAAGGTCTTCGTGCGCACCGCCCTGCACATCCCGATGTTCATCCGCAAGCCCACGTTCCCGGGCGGCATCACCAGCGGCCCGCGCGCCTGGGTCAGCATCGCCGCGCCGCTGGCCCTGCTGGCGATCGCGCTGCCGGTGCTGCTCGGCCCGGTGCTGTGGCTCGTGCCCCTGGCGCTGCTCGGGCTGTTCGTCGCCGGGGACCTGCCGATGCACCGGTTCGTGGCACGCTTGCGATCGCCGCAGTTCCTGCTGTACTTCGTGACGATGCACTTCCTGCTGAACCTCGTGATCGCGGCGGCGGCGCTCTGCGGCGTGCTCGCCTGGCTCGCGTCGGGCCGGTTCCGCAACCTCTACGAGGTGCCGGAGATGGCCCGATGAACCTGCCCCTCGTCTCGGTCATCGTGCCCAACTACAACTACGCCGAGTCCCTGGACCTGTGCCTGCGCTCGGTGCTCGACCAGACGTACCCCCACCTCGAGGTGCTCGTCGTCGACGACTGCTCCACCGACGACTCCGTCGCCGTCGCCGAGGGCCTCGGCGTGCGGGTGCTCAGCACCGGCGCCAACGGCGGGTGCGGCAACGCCCGCAACGTCGGCGTCGCCGCGACCACGGGCTCCGTGCTGTACTTCGTGGACTCCGACGTCAGCCTCGCCCCCGACGCCGTCGCCACCGCCGTGCGCATCCTCGGCTCCGACCCGGCGATCGGTTGCGTCTGCGGCATCGAGGACCCGGAGCCGCTGCTGCACGACACCATCACGGCGCGGTACCGCGGGCTGCAGTACCACTACTGGTCGGTCACCGCCGAGGGCGACATCACGTTCCTCTTCCCGGCCCTGTGCGCGCTGCGCCGCGACGTCTTCCACGACGTCGGCCCGTTCAACCCGGAGCTGCGCCAGACCGAGGAGGTCGACTACGGCTACCGGCTCACCCGCCGCTGGCGCATGGTGCTCACGCGCGAGGTCCGCGGCCGCCACGACCACGACCACGCGCTGCTGGGCCTGCTGCGCAAGCTCTTCCACCGCGGCCGGCTGCGGGTGCCGCTCTACCTGCGCGCCCGGCGCTTCGCGTCCGGCTTCGAGACGCAGTCGCGCGCGTGGGGCAGCCTCGCCGCGGCCGCGGCCCTGGCGACCCTGCCGCTGGGCCTCGTGCATTCGCTGCTCCTGGTCGCGCCGGCCGCGTTCCTGCTGCTCTCCCTGGCCTGCGACGCCGGCATGTACGCGTTCGTGCTGCGCCGCAACGGCCCGGCGTTCCTCGGGCTCTTCACGGCCGTGCACTTCGTCGTCAACGTCACCATCACCGCGGGGGTCGCGGCCGGGGCCGTGCAGTGGCTCGGCTCGCGGGCCTTCCGCCGCCTCTACGACCGCACCTTCCCGGCCGAGGCCACGGCGTGACCGCTCGCTGGCTGTACCGGACCCTGGTGGCCCTGGCCGCCGCGTGGCTCGCGTTCGTGGTCGCCCAGCTGGTCCTCAGTGGACAGTGGTGGCTGTGGCTCGTCCCCGACATCGTCCCGCCGCTGGTGTTCACCGCCGTCCCGCTCGTGCTCGCGGCCGGGGCGGCGGCCGTGCCCCGGTCCCGCCGCCCGGTCGCCCTGCTGTGCCTGGCCGCGCTGCTGCTGGGCTACCCGCTGTCGGGCTGGAACGCCGGTGCACTGTGGACCTCGCCGGAGCCGGCGCCGGCCGGGGCCCTGCGCGTGTTCAGCTGGAACACCGAGTACTGGGACAGCGACGGCGGCCCGTTCTACCCCTTCCTGCAGGCCCGTCAGGCCGACGTCTACCTGCTGCAGGAGTACCTCAACGACGGCGACATCCCCACCCCGGTGCACGACCTGGACCGCTTGCAGGCGGCGTTCCCGGGCTACCACATCGCGATCGCCGGCGAGCTCGTGACGGTCTCGCGCCTGCCGATCCTGCGCGCGTACCCGCTGCCGGCCGACGTGCCCACCACGGACACGGGCTGGGTGGCCGAGTTCGTGCGCGACAAGGTCCTGCGCACCGACCTCGACCTGGGCGGCGGCCGGGTGCTCTCGGTGTACAACCTGCACCTGCCGGTCCAGGTGTCGCCGGGCCTGAGCGTGTTCGGCGGCGCCTTCTGGCGCACGGTGCGCGACCAGCACGCCCAGCGCGAGCCGCAGTGGCGCGCCCTGGCCGCCGACGTGGACGCGAACCGCAACCCGATCCTGGTGGCCGGCGACTTCAACACGTCCCCGGCCATGGGCGACCTGCGCAAGGTCCCGGCCCGCCTCCACGACGCGGGCGCGCTGCTGCCGTCGCTGTACCCGGCCTCGTGGCGCGACCGCGACGGCCTGCCGCGCTGGTGGCGCCTGGACTGGGCGTACACGACGGCGGACGTGCGCGTCCACTCGTACGAGTTCGGCCGCACCGGCGGCCAGTCCGACCACAGCTTCCAGCTGCTACGGCTCTCCGTCCCCTAGCTCGAGCCGGTGCCCCTGCCACAGGGCCGCGCGGCGGTCGTCCCCCAGCCTTCGGAAGCGCTCCTCGGCCTCCCCGAACGCCCGCCGCGCCGCCTCCCGGTCCCCGCGCCGATCCGCGACCACGCCCAGCGACGCGACCGCCGACGCCACGCCGGACTCGACGCGCAGCTCGCGGAACAGCTCCAGCATGGCGCCGAACTCGCCCTCGGCCCGGTCGTACTCCCCGGCGGCGACGGCGACCCAGCCGGAGTCCTGATGGCAGTACCCGAGCAGGTACCGGTCCCCGATCTCGCGCGCGAGCGCCATAGCCTGCGCGGCCAGCTCCCGCGCCGCCTCGAGCTCGCCCGCGGCCCGGTAGGCGTAGGCCAGCGACCCCAGCACCCACCCCCGCCGCGAGTCCCGGACCTCGTCGGGCAGCCGCTCGAGGGCGCGCCGCAGCAGCGGAAGGCTCTCCCCGGTCCGCCCGTCGTTGTTGTAGAGCACCGCGAGCGCGGAGCTGACCTCCACCTCCTCCTCGACCGGCCCGGCCGCGGCGAAGAACCCGAGCGCCCGCCGCAGCGCCGCCTCGGCCTCGCCGGACCGCTCGAGGTCCCGCAGCGCCTCCCCGAGCCGCCGCGCGCACTGCGCGACCTCGCGCGCGTCCCCGGCCGCCTCGGCGAGCGCGAGCGCCTCCTGCGCGCCCAGGTGCGCCCGCTGCACCTGCCCGACGAACGTCCAGGAGTGCGAGACCCACCGCACCGCCCGCGCGAGTCCCGCCCCGCCCTCTTCCCGCCGGGCTTCGACGGCCGCCTGCCAGGCCGCGAGCCGGTCGAACGGATCGGCCAGACGATGCGCCACCTGGTCGGCCGCCGCTCGTACCTCACCGAGCAGCCCGGCCGCGACCCCTTCCCACAGCACCGCGGCGCCCACGTCGGTCTCGAGCGCGAGCAGCGCCCGGCGCACAACGTCCCGCCGCTCCCCGGCCGCCTCCACCATCTCGATGGCGAACAGCCGGAGCAGATCGTGCCGGCGATATCGATCGGGCGCGGGCGACTCCAGCAGGAACAGATCCGCGAGCCGCTCGAGCGCCGCCGAGGTCTCCCCCGCGGCCAGCCCGGCCCGGGCCGCCGCCGCGACGAGCCCGAACTCCGGCCCCGGATGCGACCCGGCCCGCCGGAACACAACCTGCTCGACGGCGGACAGCCCGTCGTACGCCCCCCGGAACGCGGCCCGGACGGCCAGCTCCCCTTGCCGCAGCTCGTCGAGCCGCCCCCGCTCGTCGGCGAGCCGCCCGGCCAGCTGCCCCGGCGTCCAGCCCGCCCGGGCGCGCAACCGCCCGCCCACGATCCGCACCGCGAGCGGCAACCCACCACTGGCCGCCACGAGCGCTGACGCCCCTTCGGGGTCCCCGGCCAGGCGCCCCGCCCCGACGACGTCGGCGAGCAGTTCCAGCCCGGCGTCGTCGTCGATCGCCCCGAGCCCGACGACCCGGGCCCCCGGCACCTCGACGAGCGGCACGCGACTGGTGACGAGGGTCGCGCACCGCCCGCCGCCGGGGAGCAACGGCACAACTTGCGCGGCGTCGCGGGCGTCATCGAGCACAACGAGCACAGCGCGGTCGGCCACAACGGACCGAAACCGCGCCGCAAGCTCCTCCACCTGCCCGCGCCCCGCACCACCCACGCCGCTGTCCACCCGCCGCACAACCCCCGCGGCCCTATCCACCCGCTCCTCAACCCCCGCGGCCGTCTCCACCCGCTGCTCAATCTCCGCGGCCGTCTCCACCCGCTGCTCAATCTCCGCGGCCGTCTCCACCCGCTGCTCAACCCCCGCGGCCGTCTCCACCCGCCGCTCAACCCCCGCGGCCGTCTCCACCCGCTGCTCAACCCCCGCGCCCCTATCCACCCGCTGCTCAACCGCCGCGGGCCCGAACGCTGCAGCCTCCTCCATCCGCCCATCGCCGACCGGATGCCCCAACGCCCCGAGGAACCGGGTGAGCACCGCCTCGGGCGACACCGCCGCCCCGGCCCCGCCGAGCAGCGCCGCATACAACTGCCCGTCGGGAAACCTCTCCCGCACGTCATGCGCGACCCGCAGCGCAAGCGCGGTCTTCCCGGTCCCGGGCGCCGCGGCAATCACCACGACGGCCGCCCCGGTAAGCATCTGCCCAACCTCACGAGCGACATGGTCCCGCCCGAACAACGCCGGCGCCGCAGGCAGCTCAGCCGGCACCGGCAACGCATCGACGGATGTCTCCACCGCCGCGGCCGGGGCGTTCGCCAGGTGCTGCTGCCAGATCGCCAAACCGATCCCGATGAGCCCGAGCAGCCCGACGGCGGGCCAAGCCAGCCAGGAGACCGAGGCGAGCCCCCCGGGCAACGACCCCCCGGTGGCCACGTTCACGGCGACGGCGAGCAGCACCGAGAACAGCCCGGACGTGACCGCGAGCAACACCCCGACCTGACCGCGCCGCACCCGCGCCTCCCCCGCACCGCGCCGACCACCGAGGCCCCAGCCTATCGACCGCAACCCATACCGGTCAGCCACCGTAGCGACCACCCGAGGCCGGCTAAAGCCGGGCGCCCCTTCACCAGCACGCCGGCATTGCCCAGCGGCCCGCGGTGCCCACCACGCGACAACGCCGTCAGCCGTCGAAAGTGTCGCCAGGACCGCCGTGGCCAGCCAGCGACCGGCATGGAAGCATGAACCCGGCGGCGTAGCGAGCCGCCGAAAGCGCACCACGGCCAATCCGCGACGGTGCCCACCCGAGCGCGGCAAGGTCCGCCGCGGTCAGCCCGAGACCGAACCCGACCCGCACGACCGCGGGCAGCGTCGCCCACGCCCTCAACACGACCACCATCTCAACCCGCAACCGAACCCGACCCGCACGACCGCGGGCACCGCCGCCCACGCCCTCAACACGACCACCGGCTCTGCCCACAACCGAACCCGACCGGCACAACCGCCGCACCGTCGCCCGCGCCCTCAATGCGGCCGCCCTTCCAGCCCGTGGCCGGGCCCGGGCGGGGCGGCGGCCGTGCCGTTGCCCGCGCCCTTGATGCGGCTGCCGGCTCAGCCCGTGGCTGGGCCTGGGCGGGGCGGCGGCGGTGTCGTTGCGCGCGCTGTCGACGCGGCCACGGCCGTCAGGAGCAGCAGGGTCAGCAGCCAGGTCAGGGGCACGGCCGGGCCCGTCGGCCAGTGGGGCAGGGGCAGTGACGGCATGGGCTCGCCGAAGACCGGCAGGGCCCAGCCCGTCAGGCGCCACGCGATCAGCGCCGTGGCCAGGCCCGGCGGGGCGGAGGCGAGGACCAGGGCCGGGTAGGTCCACAGGGCCACCCGCGCGGCCGTGCGGCGCGGCAGGCCCTGGGCGCGCAGGGCGGCCAGGTCGGCGCGGCGCTCGCGGCGGTCCACGGCGATGACCAGGGCCAGGCCGCCCGCGGCCAGCAGCACGGCCAGGGCGCCGGCCAGCACGTGGAACCACAGGGACAGCGCCGGGCCCTGGGCGGCCAGGCGCGCCCGTGTGTCGGCGATGCGCGTGTCGTCCACGACGACGAGGCCCTGGGCGGCGAGGCGGGCGACCGCGTCGGGCGGGGCGGCCGGGCCCAGCCAGACCTCCGGGTCGCGGGCGAGGCCGGAGTCGGTGGCGAGGCGCTCGGCGTACTCCAGGTCGACGATCGTGCCCTCGGTGCCCAGCCGCGGCACGGCGTCGAGGTGCGCGGCCACGGTCACCGGCACGTCGAGGCCGTCGAGGCCCGAGATCGCCGACGCCGGTGCGGTCGTGGCGACGGGCAGCGGCAGCGGGACCTCCGCGGGCTGGACCCACACCCCGTTGGGCAGGCCGTCGGGCGCGTCGACGCCGATGCGCAGGCCGTCGGGAGCGGCGGTGAGGGTCGCCGCGCTCGCGCGCCAGCGGCCCAGGTCGGCCAGCTGCGCGCCGGTGGCCGCGGTCCGGGCCGGGTTGATGGTGCGCACCGCGTTGAGTACCACGGTCAGCCGGGTCGCGGTCGCGGCCGGCTCCAGGTTCGTCAGGTGCACGCCCACGAGCCGGCAGCCGTCCGCGCAGTCGGCCACGCGCTGCTGGTAGGTGCCGGGGCCGTTGTGCACGGTGCCGAGGTCGACGTTGGCGCGCCCGCGCGGGCCGGCGAGCACGAGCTTCAGCCCGACCGGGTTGTCGGGGCGGGCGCCGGTGACGGTCGCGTCGACGGTGACGTCCTGGCCGGGGATGGTCAGGCCCACGTCGCGCACGGGCGGGCGCAGCCGGGTGGCGAGCGCGCCCGGGTCGGCGGCACCGTACGCGCCGAGCCAGGTCGACGCGGCCGCGAGCCGGGTCGTGTCGACGGCGAGCCGCGGCGCCTCGCCGGGCCGGCCCGCGGGCAGCTCGACGACGGCCATCGCGTAGGCGCCGGCCGGGTCGGCGGCCCGCACGGCCTGCAGCAGCTGCTCGCGGCCGACCGAGGCGACGGTGAGCACCCGGGGCGCGCCGGTGGAGATCTGCGCGGCGAGGTCGCGGTCGCGCGCGGCCAGGTCGGTGGCGGTGACCGCGTAGCCGAGCACGCCCACGGCCGTCACGAGCAGCAGGATGAGCCGCTGGGCCCCGGCCCGGCGGGACAGCTGGAAGGCGGCGAGCGCGGTGGTGAGCCGGCCCCGGCGCAGCGCCCACGCGCCGGCCAGGCGGGCCAGCGGCGTGACGGCGCGCGCGGTGGCGAGGGCGAGGGCGAGGATCACCAGGGCGGGCGCGACGACCGCGACGCCGGTGAGCGAGCCGTCGGTGAGGAAGAGCTGGAGGGTCGCGGCGGCGGCGAGCACGGCGACGACGGCCTCGCCCGCGCGCACCCTCCAGCCGGCGGTCCGGCCGCGCAGGCGCCGCAGCAGCCCGGCGACCGGCGCGGTCAGGTGCCGGCGCTGGGCCACGAGCGCGGCCGCGATCGCTCCGAGAAGAGCGACCGGGGCGTACCGCAACGCGTCAACGGTGAAGACCGGCGCCCCCACGCCGGGGAAGCGCCAGGCGACGACCGCGGCGACGAGCAGCTGCCCGGCGACGCACCCGGCCAGCCCGCCGAGCACGATCGCGGCCAGTCCCTCGCCGAGGGTCAGCCACCACCGCGTCCACCAGCGGGTGCCGCGCAGCGCGACGACGGCGAGCTCGGGCCGGCGCCCGGTCGTGGCGTAGTCGGCGGCGATGAACAGCACCGCGTAGGCGAGCAGCAGCAGCGGGGCGGCGCCGGTCGGGACGCTGCGCCGGGCCAGCTCCTGGCTGGCGTCGATCCGCGTGAAGAGCCGCGGCAGCTCGGTGGTGACGACGAGCCCCTTGCCGAGCTGGGAGGCGCGGGCCTGCAGCTCGCCGAGGCGGCGGCGGGTCTCGGGCAGCCCGGCGGCGGTGAGCGCGCCCGGCCCGGCGGTCACGTCGATCGACACCGCGGTCATGCCGTGGTCCATCCCGGCGATCGTCGCGGCCGAGGCGAAGACCGGCTCGCCGGGGCGCCCGGCGGTGTCGAGGTCGAAGTACCCGTGGCCGCCCCAGTAGGTCTCCGCCGGGTCCGCGGGCCGGTAGGTGCCGGCGACGGTGAGCCGGGCCGGGGCGCCGTCGGCGATGTAGATCGGCTGGGAGTTGCTGCCGCCGAGCGCCGCGAACGTGAGCGTGATCGGGTCGCCGGGGCCGAGGTGCAGCCGCGCCGCGGTCTGCTCGCCGAGGACCACGTCGCCGGAGCCGGCCAGGCAGCGCCCGGCCACGATGGTCAGGTGGGCGCAGGCGTCCTGGCGGTACGTCACCCGCGACGCCCGCACCCGGTCGGGCTCGATGCCCACGGCCGGGAACTCGCCGCCGTACACCTGGTCGAACCCGGGCAGGTCGACGAGCCCGCCGGCGACGTCGGCGAAGTCGAACCCGTCGTCGTTGCGCGGGTTCACGGACGCGGTGACGCTCAGCGAGCGCTCCCGGGCCGCGGCCGTCTCCACCTGCCCGGCGACGATCGAGCGGTCGACCGCCTGCAGGTAGGCGGGCGCGGCGACGGCCGCCGCGACCGCGAACAGCGACAGCAGGGCGAGCACGACGGCCTGGCCGCGCCGGGCCCGCAGCATCGACAGCAGCAGCGAGATCATCGCGTCTTCCCTTCGGCGTCGCCGGCGGTGGCGACGCGCCAGACGAGGGCGAGCAGCAGCAGGACCACGGCACCGGTGGCGAGCAGGGCCAGCGGCGGCAGCGGTTCCGGCGGGGCGGGCGGGTGCCAGCCGTCGGCGAAGTACGGCAGCGGCGGCCCGGACGCGAAGCGCGCCACGACCGCGGCGAGCAGCCCGGTCACGACCCCGGCCAGGACGACCGCGCCGGAGCCGGCCCGCCCCGCCGACGCCGCGGTGCGCGCCGGGAGCCCCTGCACGCGCAGGGCCCGCAGGTCGGCGCCGCGCTGGCGGCGCTCGGCGGCGACCGCGACCGCGAGCGCGGCCGCCGCGGCGAGCAGCCCGAGCGCGGCGGCGAAGAGCCGGTAACGCTCGGCGACGGCGGGCCCGCGCGCGGCGAGCCGGTCGGCGCGGGCGGCGACGCTGTCCTCGCCGAGCACGGTCAGCCCGGCGGCGCGGAGCCGGTCGGTGAGCCCGGGCCCGGCGCCGGCCGCGAGCCAGACCTGGTCGGTGCCGGCCGCGGACCCGCCGGCGCCGAGGCGCTCGGCGGCGTCGAGGTCGACGAGCACGCCGGACCCGCCCAGGACCGGCAGCAGCGGGGCGGTGCCGGCGACGTGGACGGGCACGGCGCCGCCGCCGAAGAGGTCGAGGGCCGGGTCGCCGAGGCGCCACGGGGCCGGCGCCTCGCCGGCCAGGACGGCGGGCAGCGGCAGGCCGGCGCCCATGACGTAGACGCGGTCGTCGAAGCCCCAGGCGGCGTCGGGCAGTGACAGCGTCAGCGCCCCCTGCCGCGCGCTGACCTGCATCGCGGGCCCGATGGGGCCGGTGCGCCACTGCCGCGGGTCGCCGAGGAAGGCCGCGTCGAGCACCCGCGCGGCCGGGGCCTCCTGGCGCACCTCGGTGATGGTGAGCGTGGCGGCGGCGACGTCGCTGGGCGGGGTGTCGGCGGTCGGCTTCACGAGCTCGTCCGACGGGCCGCCGGCGCCCGCGGGCCGTGGCTGGATGAGGTCGAGGCGGACCAGGCGGCAGGTCTCGGCGCAGCCGGTGACGTCGGCGGCGGCCTCGTGCTCGCCGCGGTCCAGCGGGCCGAGGGTGACGGTGGCGCGCCGGCCGGTGACGGTGTTCTGCACGACCACGGCCAGGCCGACCGGCCCGGCGCCGTCGTTGCGGGCCCGCACGACGAGCCGGCCGCCGGTGATGCCCGGCTCGTCCGCCCCGGTGCCGGCCGGGCGCAGCGACGGCAACGGCCCGTACTCCGGCCGCCACCCCGCCACCGCCGCGAGCCGGGCCGTGTCGACGGCGATGACGGGCGGGCCGGACGTCCGGTCCACGACGACCGCCATCGCCTCGCGGCCGCCGGGGTCGGCGCGGCGCACGCCCTCGAGCAGCGCGGTCGGGTTGGCGGCCCGGACGGTGAGCACCCGCGGCGCGCCGAGCTCCTGCGCGGCCCGGGCGTCGCGGGCGTCGAACCCGGCGAGCCAGCCGCCGGTCGCGGCGCACACCCCGGCGACCGCGACGGCGATGAGGGCCATGAGCCGGTCGCCGCCCGGCTGGCGGGACAGCGCGACGGCGGCGAGCCCGGCCCGCAGCCGCCCGGCCCGCAGCGCCCCCGAGCCGGCCCGGGACGCGGCGCCGGCCAGGATGCGGGCGGCGGCCACGGCGACCACGACGGCGACGAGCAGCGGCACGGCGGTGCGCAGCCCGGTCCCCCACAGCTGGGCGGCGGCGAACCCGGCGAGCACGACGAGGATCACGTCGACGGCGGCCCGGCGCGCCTTTCCCGGCGACGGTACCCGCCGCAGCAGCACCGCCACCGGCGCGCGCAGCACCGCGAGCTCCCCGGCGGCGATCGCGGCCAGGCCGCCGAGGACCGCGCCGATCGCGGCCAGCCCGGCCAGCAGCCACGCCCCTGCCACCCCGCCGAACGGCGGCGCGAGCCCGGCCGCGGGCCCGCCGAGCAGGCGCCCGGCCACCCAGCCGAGCCCGAGCCCGAACGGAAGACCGGCCAGCAGCGGTACCGCCAGCTGCCCGACCCCCAGCCGCAGCGCCCGCCGCCGGGATCCGCCGCGCAGCTTCAGCAGCCCCGCGTCGCCCCGCCGCTCGCGCGCGGTCTGCCGGCCCGCGAGGGCGAGCGCGAACCAGCACAGCACCACCGCCGCGAGCGTCCCGGCGAGGGCGCCGCCGCGGATCGCGGCCCGGTCGGCGGCGATGCGCTCGACGAGCCCCTGGCCGGGCGCGACGAGCGTCAGCCCGGCCCGCCCGAGCGCGAAGCCGGCGGCGCGCAGCCGGTCGGCGACCGGGGACCCGGGGTCGGTGAACGCCGATTCGGGCAGCTCGGCGGTGTAGGCGAAGGTCGGCCCGGCCAGCTGCGGGCTCTCGAAGGTCCCGACGGCGGTGAACATCGGGTCGGGCCCGCCGTCGCCGGCCCGGAAGAGCGAGTCGCC
The DNA here is from genome assembly GCF_049995355.1 of Dactylosporangium sp. McL0621. Classification (NCBI taxonomy): domain Bacteria; kingdom Bacillati; phylum Actinomycetota; class Actinomycetes; order Micromonosporales; family Micromonosporaceae; genus Dactylosporangium; species Dactylosporangium sp. McL0621. Next base: position 2,948,515 of record NZ_CP188259.1, on the reverse strand, counting down.
CCAGTACGCCCCGGCGGCGTCGGCGAGCTCGTAGCGCCCCACGACGGTCGCCGGCACCGCCTTCGCGCCGGGCCGGTTGCGCAGCTCGAGCGCGTCGCCGGTGTGCAGCCCGAGCGCGTCGGCGGCCGCGACGCTGAGCAGCACCTCGCCGGCGGCCTGCGGGCAGCGCCCGTCGACCTGCAGGTGTTGGCAGGCCCCATCGCGGTACACCACCGGGATTTTCGTCGTTGTCTCGCCCCGGTTCAGCAGCATGTCGGCGGCGACCCCGACGGTGGCCGCCCCGGCCGGGCCGAACCCCGGCAGCAGCCGCTCGACCGTGTCGCGGTAGGCGGCCAGCGCGGACTCCGGGTCGCCGTCGGCGTTGGTCTGGCGGCGGACCGAGATCGTCCGCTCGGCCGCGGGGGCGGCGGCGACATCGGCCGCGGCCGCCCGGCGCCCGGCCCCGGCGGCGAACCACGGCCCGGCGGCGGCCGCGGTCACCAGCAGCACGGCCAGCACGAAGACGGCCCACGCCTGCGCCGCCCGCGCCCGCAGCGCGCTGAGCACCAGTCCGAACACGGCTGCCTCCCTGGGGTTGATCGCAATGGGCACCTTACGCGGCGGGTCTGACATTTTTGCCGAGCCGATCGACCGATCGTTTCCGGCGCGCTGTCGCGGGAGTCCTCGGCGAGCATGTTCATCCCGGTGGCCGACCAGGAGGTGCTCTTCACGCGCCAGCAGTTCGACGCCGCGGCCGAGCCGGTGCTGGCCCGCACCGTGCAGCTCGCCCTGACCACGCTCAAGGAGGCCCGGGTGCGGCCGGATGCGGTCGCCGGGTGGTTCCTTGTCGGCGGCGGTACCCGTACCCCGCTGATCGCCACGATGCTGCACCGCGCCACGGCCGTCGCCCCGACGGTCCTCGAGGAGCCGCAGCTGGTCGTCGCCGAGGGCGCCCTGCACCTGGCGGCCGGCCCCGCGCCCGCCCTCGTCGCCGCCCCGGCGGCCCCGCAACCCGACGAGCGACTGTGGCCGGACCCGCCGAAAGCCGGACCGCCGCCGAAAGCCGCAACGCCACCGGCGCCGGCAACGCAGCCCAGGGCCGCAACGAAGACGACGGCCGCAACGCAACCCAGGGCCGCAACGAAGACGACGGCCGCAACGCAACCCAGGGCCGCAACAAAGACGACGGCCGCAACGCAACCCAAGGCCGTGACAAAGACGACGGCCGCAACGCAACCCAGGGCCGCAACGAAGACGACGGCCGCAACGCAACCCAAGGCCGTGACGAGGGCGACGCCGGCGCTTTCCAGCGCCAGGTCCAGTCCGGCCTGACCGCGGGCCACCTCAAGTAACGCGGTCGGGGTGGGTCAGGGAGCCGTCGGGAAGCCCGCCCGCACCGCCTCGGCCGCGATCTCGACGAAGTCCGTGCCCGGGGCGAGGGCGTGCACCAGCGCCGGGGTCAGGGGCTCCAGCGCGCAGACACGCGCGACCGCCTCCGTGTCCAGGGTCGTGCCGTGGATGTCGGCGGCGAAGGCGGCATAGGTGTCCGGGTCCGGGCCCGCCAGGATGCGCAGCATGTCCGCGCCGTCCGAGCCCGCGAACTCGACCGGGCCGGTCCGCCAGAGGGCGTCGTCCGGTTCGCGCCACAGGCACAGCGTCACCGACGGCGGGTCGCCGGCGTCGCCGGTCAGGAACGGGTGGGACAGCAAGGGGGCCAGCGGCGCGGGCACCCCGTCCAGCAGGCCGGGCCACACCTCGTCGTCGTTCGCCCATGGGCTCATCGGGGACTCGTGGTCGAAGCCGTGCACGAGGGCGCCTGCGTCCGTGAAGGCGAGCACGAGGTGGTCGCCGCTTCCGTTGTGGTAGGTGGCCCGGCCCGCGCGGTAGGAGAAGGCGCGGTAGTACGCGTCCCGCACCGTGATGGTCTCCAGCATGGCCAACGCGCGGCAGCGGCGGTGCAGCGCGGCGATGTCCGGCAGCCGGGCGGCGGCCTCGGCGGCGTTCGTCCAGCGGCCGCCGGCGTCAGGCACCGGTCATGATTCGGGCGAGGTTGTCCGGGGCGAAGTACTCGGGGATCGGGGTGCTGCCCTGCATCACGCCGAAGAAGCGGGTCGACTCCGCCTCGCTCGCGGCGATCGTGGCGAACAGCGCGGCCATCTCCGGCGCCGGCGGCTCCATCGACGCCAGCTGGCACGTGAGCTGCAGGGCCGGCAGGAAGCGGCGGTCGCGCTCCTCGGCGTAGGCGGACACCGCCGCGTCGAGGTCGTCCGCCAGTCCCTTGTGGACGGCGTCGGCCAGTAGCTGCGCGGCCACGAAGGCGTCCGTGATGCCCGCGGCCATCACCGGGTCCTTGTGGTAGCCCGCGTCGCCGACCAGGGCCCAGCCCGGGCCGGCCGAGGTGCGGAAGAAGTTCGGCACGTCCGCGGTCGCCTGCATGCGCCCGATCCGGGTGGCCGCCGCGACCCGGGCCGCCACCGCCGGTACACGGGCCAGGGCTTCCGCATAGCCGGCCTCGACGTCGGTGCGGAAGTCGTGGAACTGCGCGGCCGGGCACGCCACGAACACGCACGTCGCGCCGTCGTTGGTGGGGAAGAGGACCACCGCGCGGTCGCCCAGCTGGTAGATCTCGGCGGCCTCGCGCGGCTGCACGCCCTGGTAGTACGCGTAGTAGCACGCGGTGAGCGACGGCGTGGCGTGGTAGGTCTCGGCGCTGGCCGAGCGGGCCACGACCGAGCGCAGGCCGTCGGCGCCGATGACGATGCTCGCGTGCTCCTCGAAGCCCTCGCCGCGCACGCCGGTCACGCGGCCGGAGGAGTGCAGCAGACCCTCGACGGCCGTGCCCTCACGGACGACGACGCCGGCCGAACGGGCGGCGTCGAGCAGGATCGCGTCGAGGACGGTGCGGCGCACGCAGTACGGGTGGGCGGCGCCGTCGTCCGCGGGCGGCGGGGCGCTGATGGTGAACGGGCCGAAGTCCATCGAGAACCGCTGCAGCGGCGGCGCGCCCGCGTTCGCGACCGCGTCGTGCAGGCCCCAGCGGCGCAGGTACGCCATCCCCGGCACGTGGATCAGGTGCGTCGACGTGACGTCACTGGGGAAGGTGGCGCGGTCCAGGAGGAGCACCCGCCGGCCGGCCCGGGCGAGCAGCATGGCGGTCGGCGCGCCGGCGACGCGCGCGCCGACCACGATGGCATCGAAGGTCATGGCCGAAACCCTAGCGCCACCAGTGCACGGACTCGACGTACATCGTCTGGGGAAACGCCGTCGCGGGCGGCGGGGGGCCGGGCCAGCGGCCGCCGACGGCCACGTTCAGCAGCAGGAACGCGGGGCGCTCGAACACCCACGCCTGTTTCGCCCCGAGGTCCTCCTGGCGCAGGGTCGCCTGCACCACGCCGTCGACCGACCACTGCAGGACGCCGGGCCACCACTCCAGGCCGTACCGGTGCACGGGCCCGCCGGCCGGTTTCGCGGTGAACGGGCGCTCCCAGCCGCGCGCCGAACCGTCGGGGCCGTGGAACGTGCCGTGGACGACCCCGGGCTCGCCGGCGCCGAGCGACTCCATGAGGTCGACCTCGCCCGCCTGCGGCCAGCCCGCGGTGGCGACGTCCGCGCCGAGCATCCAGAACGCCGGCAGAAGGCCCTTTCCCGGTGGTACCTCGAGCAGGCCCTCGATCCGCCCGTACTGGGCCTCGAACGCGCTGCGGAGCCGCGCGGACGTGTACCGGCCGCCGTCGTGGCGCGCGGTGACGGCCAGGCGGCCGTCGCCGGTCAGCGCGCCGTTGCCGGCATCCTCGGTGTACACCTGCAGCTCTTCGTTGCCCCAGCCCCCGCCGCCGGTCTCGTGCCGCCAGCCGGGCAGGAGCGCGGTGCCGGCCGGCCCGTCGAACTCCTCGGCCAGCTCCGCGTGCAGCGGGTCGGTGCCGGTGCGCGCCATGGTGGCGGTGACCGCGGCGACCCCGGCGAGGTTGTGCAGCGCGCCGACGGTGAGCGCGGCCGCGTCGCCGGTGACGGGGACGAGCACGACGGCGTGCCGCACGCGCCCGGAGCCGGTGGCGGCGAGCCGGATGTTCTGGCCGTTGACGGTGACTGTCGCCTCGGGCGCGGGGCCGCGCTCGGGGGCCGACAGCGAGAGCGTCACGGCATAGGTGCCGGGCTGCGGCACCGGCAGGGTGAACGCCGGGGTGCCGCCGCGGGTGTACCGGTACGGCGCCGGAATTCCCGCATTGAGCGCCTTGGGGGCCTCGCCGCCCCGCACGACCCCGGTGTCGGCCTCCCACTCGTTGCCGGCCGCGTCGGTGACGCCCCCGGGCGCGGCGGTCCAGCGGTGCGTCCAGCCGACCCCGGCGGTGACCTGCGCGGAGGACGTGCGGGTCAGCACCCGCCCCTCGTGGTCGCCGCCCCCGCCGGGCGCGGCGAGCGCCGCCAGCCCGATGAGGGCCACGACGACGAGCGCGGCGATCCCGGCTCGGCGGGTCCTCGGGCGGAGCGACACCATGTGGACCAAGGCTACGGCGCGGTCGCGGGCCGCAGCGATCTTGTCGGCTTGCCGACCTTGATGGATCCCGTGCCGATCAGCACCGCCACCAGCACGATCGCGGCCCCGGCGAGCTGGCCGGCCGAGAGGGACTGGCCGAGCGCGAGCCAGCCGAGCGCGGCCGCGACGACCGGGCTGAGCAGGCCGAACAGGGTCACCTGGGCGGGCGGGAGGGTGGTGACGCCGCGGAACCACAGCACGTACGCCCCGGCGGTGCCGACCAGCGACAGGTACGCGAAGCCGGCGACGTTGCCCCCGGTCGGCACCGGCGGCAGGCCCTCGACGAGCAGCGCGGCCGGGGCGAGCAGGAGGCCGCCGGCGGTCAGCTGCCAGCCGGTCAGGGCCAGCAGCGCGGTCCGCCGGTGGGCGAACCCGTCGGGGACGCCCCAGCGCCGGCCGAGCACGGTACCGAGGGACATCGACACCATGCCGCCGGCCGCCGCGGCCAGCCCGATCGGGTCGAGCGCCGCCTCCGAGCGCAGCACCAGCAGCGCGACGCCGGCCACGCCCGCGGCCCCGGCCAGCAGCACCGTGCGCGCCGGGCGCTGGCCGAGCAGCCCGAAGGCGAGCCCGGCGACCGCGAACGGCCCGAGCGCGCCGAGGACGGCCGCGACCCCGCCGGGCAGCCGGTACGCGGCCACGAACAGCAGCGCGAAGAACAGCCCGATGTTGAGCGTGCCGAGCAGGGCGGAGCGCCACCACCAGGCGCCCCGGGGCCGGGCGCGGGCCACGGCGATGAGCAGCAGGCCGGCGGGCAGGGCGCGCAGGGCCCCGGCCAGCAGCGGGCGGCCGGGCGGGAGGAGCTCGGTGGTGACGAGGTACGTGCTCCCCCACAGCAGGGGCGGGATGGCCGTCAGGTTCCTCATGACTAAGTAGCTTACCACTAAGTCACTTAGTCGCAAGCGAATGCTAGGATTCCGGCATGGACGACGTCGACCGGATCGTGGCGCAGTGGGCGCAGGAGCGGCCGGAGCTGCGCACCGATGCGATGGCCGCGTTCGGGCGGATCTACCGGCTGGCGAAGGTGCTCGGGGACCGGCAGGAGAAGGTGTACGCCGCGCTGGGCATCAACCGCGGCGAGTTCGACGTGCTCGCGACCCTGCGCCGCGCCGGCGAGCCGTTCCAGCTGCCGCCCAAGGCGCTGAGCGCGTCGCTGATGCTGACCACGGGCGGGATGACGGGGCGGCTCGACCGGCTCGAGCGGGCCGGGCTGGTGACCCGGTCCCCGGACCCCGGCGACCGGCGCGGGCTGGTCATCACGCTGACGCCGCACGGCCGCGAGGTCGTGGACGAGGCGGTGGTGGCGGGCCTGGACGCGCAGCGCGAGGTCTTCGAGCGCCTGCCCGAGGCGAACCGCAGGCGCCTCTCGGCCCTGCTGCGCGACCTCCTGGCCGCCGCCGACGGCCCCTAGACCGTGCCCGCGGCCACCCACATGGTCAGGGTGGCCAGGAAGTCGCCGCGCTCGCCCGCCTCGCTCAGCGCGCCGAACCAGTCCTCGCGCAGGTCGCCCGGGATCAGGCCGGCCTCGGCCGGGACCATCGGGTTGACCATCGGCAGCACGGCCGCGGCGGCGATGGGGTCGGGGAAGTACAGCGCGACCGGCACCGCCGTCACGTCGTGCAGCCCGGCGTGGTGCAGGCGCCGGCGCAGCGTGCGGCCCATGTCGAGGTGCTGGCCGACCACGGTGGCCAGCAGGTGCTCGCGGACCCGGGCGACCAGCGGCCGGGGCAGCCCGTCGACGGCGACGGACTCCCAGTCGGTGTCGACGAGGCAGACGCGGCCGCCGGCGCGGGTGACCCGGGCGAGCTCGGCCACGGCGCGGCCGGGCTCGGCCAGGTGCTGCAGGACCCGCTCGCAGCGCACCGCGTCGAACCAGCGGTCCGGGAAGTCCAGGGCGGTGATGTCGCCGCGCCGGTACTGCACGCAGGTCCCCTCGTCGCGGGCCCGCGCCGCGGCGATCGCGGCCTCCGAGGCGTCGAGCGCGACGATCGAGCCGGTGTCGCACAGGCGGGTCGCGAGCCACCGCGCCACCTCGCCGGTGCCCGCCCCCGCGTCGAGAATGCGCTGGCCGGGCGCCAGATGCAGGGCGGCGAACGCGACCTCCCGCACGCGCTGCATCTCGGGGTTCGCGGCCATCTGGTCCAGCGCGCAGATGAGCCGGGCGTCGGCGGGGACATCGGTGGCCATCAAGCCAGTCTCACCCGGCGCGGCCCGGCCCGGCTGCCCGGAAACCGATCGTCAATCCGACATCAGACGGACGAGCATTTCGCGGTACCACTGGAAGGCCGGCACCTTCGCGCCCGGCTCTTTGGCCTGCTCGTCCCAGCGGCGCAGCGCCACGGCGTCGGCCGCGAACCCGTGCGCGGCGAACCGGCGCACCTCGGCCGGAGACATCGGCCCGCCCTGCACGCCGAGCGTGAACCGGGACGCCTCGGACAGCCGGTCGTGGTACCCCGGCTCGACCGCGCACAGGTACCGCTTCGCCGCCACGTGCAGCCGCACCGGCTCGCACACCGCGGGCCCGAACCATCGCGCCAGCCAGGCGGCCCCGGTGTCGGAGTGCCGGTTGTCGCGGCCCTCCATGAGGTCGGCCCCCGTGAGCAGGCCCCGGAAGTGCCCGACGTCGTGCAGCAGCGCGGCGGCGACGAGGGGTTCCGGAGCCTGCGCCTGTACCGCGAGCGCCGCCGCCTGCAGCATGTGCTCGGCCTGGGTGACCGGCTCGCCGAGATAGTCCCGCGCGCCCTCGCCCTCGAAGAGCGCCTGCATCTCGTCCACCGCCGCGTCGCCGTTCATGGCTCGATCGTGCTCGCCGCCGGTGAACCGCGCCTGAACTGCGCCTCCGGCCGCTCATTACCGGGAAGGGCACGCTGCTCGAAGTACAACAGCAGCAGCGCGAGCAGAGCGAACACCACGTGGCTGACGGGCGTGATCACCGGCCCGTCGCCCATGAACGGCTTCATGGAGAAGGAGTGCCAGGCGTACGTCAGCGTCGCCCCGGCCGCGAGCGCCAGCCGGTGCCCGGCCCCCCACCCGTCACGGCGCGACCAGCGCAGCACCAGGGCCGCCATCCCGCCGAACACCACGGCCATCAGCCCCACGCTGACCCAGGTCGGCACGGAGCCGGGCAGCCGGAACAGCGCCCCGGCCACGAGCGTGAGCACGAGCACGCGCCACGCCGCGGGCACCCGGCCCGGCACGGTCTTCCGGTGCGGCCACCGGAACGCGAGCACGACCAGCGCCAGCCCGACGAGCCCGGCCCCGGCGAGCCGAGGCCACGGCGCGGTGAAGTGGTCGCTGCTCTGCGTACCGAACACGTTCAACGCCGCGCCGAGCACACACAGCACCCCGGCCACGACGAGCCCGGGCGCCCGCAGCCACGGCGTGGTGCGCGTCGCGGGGTTCAGGTTCTCCACGAGCGCGATCGGCACGCTGATGCTCCAGATCGTGTGCACAGCCAGAACGGTGATCGTCCACGGCACCGAGATGCCGAGGCCGGGCACGAACCAGTGCTGGAGCAGGTGCAGGCCCGCATAGTCGGGGTTGAACAGCGACTGCGTGACGAGGCCTTCCTCGATCACGCCGTACGCGAGCGCGAGCGTCAGCATCGTCGGCCACCCCCGCCCGGTGCGCCGCGCGAACTCGCGGATGAGAATCGCCCCGCCGCCGTACATGGGCGCGAGAAAGAGCAGCGCGAAGAGCGCGTTGATCCCGAAGTCCCCGAGCAGGAACTCGGCGACGAGGGGCGCGAGAAAGAACAGTGCCACGGCTTGTTTCCGCATACCGACAGCGTGCGCCGCAGCCCAGCCCGCGGGTAGTTTCGTGTGTACGGGATCGCCCAGTACAAATGTCAGTGCTGGTCCCCGCTCGCAACGCGGGACCACCCGAGACCCGAAAGGTGGCTCTTCCTCGCAACTCGCCGCGAGGTGCTCCAGCGACCACGAGACAGCGACGCTCGTGCTCGACGGACTCGACGAGTCCAGGCTGACCGGGCCCGAGTGCGCCGGCCTGATCCAGCGGACGGCCAAGTACCTGACGACCGACATGCGGCTGGTGCTTGCGTGCCGGACGGCGGCGTGGCTTCCCGGTGTTCAGAACGCCCTGGCCGAGGCCTTCGGCACCGACATGGCGACATTCGACCTCGTCCCGCTGACGACCGACGATGTCGCCACCTATGCGGCGGCGGTCGGCCAGGATCCAACGGCGTTCCTCCAAGCGGTGACCACCGCGCGGGCGCTGCCGCTCGTGCGGCAGCCGAACGAGCTCGTCTGGTTGCTCAGCGAGTACGCCCACCGGGAAGACCATCGCGCCAGCCTGCCCAGCACCCAGCGGGGCCTGTACGAGCGGGCCGTCCAACGACTCGCCGACGAACAGAACCCACGCCGGCAGTCACCGCTCGATCCTCCCGACATCCCGGCGATCCTGCACACCGCCGGGCGAATGGCGGTGCTGAGTCTCTTCACCGGCCGGTCGGCGTTCGTGCTGCGGCCCGGCGAGACGCCGAACGCGCTCACCGCAGAAGACTGTGCCCCGCCCCCCTCGCTGGAGATGCACGGCGATCGGCGGCACACGTCGTGCTATGCGGCGCTCGCCACCTCGCTCTTCACCGGCGAGGCCGACGGCCGCCTGCGATTCACGCACCAGACGGTGGCCGAGTACTTGGCGGCCCGGTACCTGGTCGAGTCCGAACTGCGTCCGCTTCAACTCGACGGACTGCTGCGCGGGCTCGGCGGCCAGCTGGCCCCGCAGGTCCAGGCGGTCGCGGCCTGGCTCGTCGCCCTGTGCCCCGATCGGTTCGCCGAGTTGCTCGACGCCGATCCGCTCGCGTTCATCCGGAGCAACGTCGAACTGTCGGACCCAACGTACCGGCAAGCGCTCGTCGAGCGGCTCCTGACGCTGGCCGACACCCACGCGCTGATCGACATGCGGTACCGGCAGCTCGAAGGGCTGGCCTACGACGGCATCGACGATCTCCTGCGCGAGTGCTGGCGGACACGGCCAGGAGCGTTGATGCGAGGTACCTGGCCATTCAGCTCGTCGGCCGGAACCAACTCGTGCCGCTCAACGATGCGCTGCTCTCGATCGCGCTCGCCGACGACGAACCGGTCGTGCTCCGCAACACCGCCGCCCTTCGGAGCCTCGAGCTCGCGCCGCCCACGCTCGATGCAAATCCCCTCGCCGCATTGGCACACCTGCGAGGTGAACCGCCGGACGAGGATGACGAACTCCTCGGGGCGGGACTCCGCGCCCTGCTGCGGGCCGGCTCCTCACTGGCGAGCCTCCTGGCGTTCTTGCGGCCGCCCCGCAACCCCGACCTCATCGGCAACTACAACTCGAGGACGCCATCCTTGGTGCCGCTCTGACGCGGCTGGACGATCCGGCCGTGCGAAACGAGATTGTCCGGGTGATCGGCACCCGACTCCGAAAGATGCAGGGACTGCTCAACGGCCGCGAGCTTGCGTTGTCGAACATCGCGGAGACGCACCGGCGCGGTCTCGTCCGGCAGCTGCGGCAGGACATCGGCGGACCGCAGCTACCCTGGTGGCTCCGCGACTGGGAGATGATTCGCCCGGACGACTTCGCGTGGATCGCCGGACTCGCGGTCGGCCCGGGCGAACAACCATCGGCCTGGGAACCGTGGCTACGGGCCACCTACGACGGAGGCCGTCGTGACCACCGCGAGATCGTCGATCAGGACCCGGGACTGGCCGAACTGGTACGGCCGATTGCCCGGCCCGTTCGCAGACGCCGGGCCGTCGCCGAGATGGAGGAGGGAGCGGCGCGCCTGATCGAGGCCGACCTGCGGGCCCGTCTGTTCGACTCGCTGACCGGTGACCCGGCCGAGGCGTTCTACCAGTTCTTCTTGTACGCGCCGCTGCGCAACCACCACAACATGAGCGAGCTGGACGTCACGAAGCTTCCGGGCTGGGCCGCGCTGGACGACGATCAGCGCCGCAACGCCCTGGACATCGCCGAGCAGTACCTCCGTGCCGGAACGGAGAACGGCGCCGCGCTGCTCGGCACCGACAAGGCCCGACCCGACGCGCTGGCCGCGCTGGCCGCGTTCGTCCTGCTCGACGGAGAAGGACGCGTGTTCGGCCTGAGCCGCGACCGGTGGGCGTTCTGGGCACCGGCCATCGTCCACGGACCGTACTTCCACAACGTCACCGAACCCCTCCAGAGGATTCTCGGGATAGCGCACCACGAAGTGCCGGAGGTGGTCCGCGAGGCCACCGAGCGCGAGGTCCTGGGGCAGGCCGAGTTCGGGCAGTTCACGCTGCGGCGACTCACCGCGTTCCTGGATCGCGCGGACGTCCCGTGGCTGGTGCGGTTCATCGAGGACCATACGTACGATGCGGCCACCGCCGCCGTCGCGTTCGCGCGAACACTCGAACTCGATCCGGCAACGGCCCTGCGGCTCCTCCATGCCACCTTCGAACACATCACGAGCGGCGACACCGCCATGCCGACGCGGGCCCGGCAACTTACGGTGGTCGCGCTGACGGCCGGGTACGAGCCGGCGTGGCCGATGATCCGGGATGCGCTCGCCTCCGATAAGGACGCGGCGAGGTTCGTATTCCTCAACGTCGCCGACGACCGCAGCTTCGACGGCGCGGCGTTCAACGAGTCCGAGCTGATCGAGATGTGGGAGATCCTGCGGCGTCTGTTCCCGCCCGCGGACGACCCGGTCGAGGCCGGAACACATGCGGTCAGTCCCCGCGAGGCGGCCGGGCACCTGCGGAACCGGCTTCTGACAACCTTGGCCGAGCGGGGAACGGGCGAGGCGGTCAGGTCGCTCCAGACCCTCGCCGAACGTCATCCGGACGACCCCGCGTTCGGCTACCTCGTCGCTCAGGCCCGCGCCGCCCACGGCCGCGCCGACTGGACTCCGCTGGAGCCGGGGCAGGTGAGCGTCATTCTGTCCAGCGCCCGACGCGTGCTCCGCAACGACGAGGACCTCCTCGACGCCGTGCTCGGAGCGCTGCACGAAACGCAGCAGGCTCTCCAGGCCGCGACACCACTCGCGACACTGCTGTGGAACCACGCCCCGAGATGCGCCCCGCAGGGCGATCGTGCCTGCCGGCCGAAGACCGAGGACGAGGTCAGCGACTTCCTCGACTACATGATCAGCAATCGGGTGTCCGGCGCGGTCGTCAACCGGGAGGTCCAGGTCGCCCGGTTGCAGACGTCAGGCATCGGTCAGCGCGCCGACCTGCTGATCCAGGCCCAGGCGGCCGGCAACCCCGACCGCGTGCTGCGAGTTCTCATCGAGGTGAAAGGCTGCTGGAACCCCGAGATCGTCGACGCGCTCGAACAGCAGCTCGTCGGGCGGTACCTGGCGCGTTGGTCCGGCTCAGCGGGCCTCTTCCTCGTCGCCTGGTTCGATCCGGCGCACGGCCTCAAGCCGGGCGCGTGGCGGTCGGATCCCATCCGGGGCGACCGGAACCGCCTCGGCGCCGACCTCGACGGCCGGGCCGAGCGGGCCACACTGAGTGCCGTGCGGGCCGTCCAGGCGTTGGTGCTCGACTGCTCGATGCCGTCCGAGGCGGCCGCGGCTACTTGAGGTGGCCCGCGGTCAGGCCGGACTGGACCTGGCGCTGGAAGACCATGTACAGCAGCAGTACCGGCAGCATGGCGATCGTCATGCCCGCGAAGAGCCCGCCGAAGTCGCCCGCGTAGCCCTCGTTCACCGCCAGGGCCGTCAAGCCCTGCGCCAGCACCCAGCGTTTCTCGCTCCCCTCGCCCTGCATCAGCACGATCGGGAAGATGTACTGGTTCCACTGGGTCAGGAAGTTGAAGATGCCGACGCTGATCAGGCCCGGCCGCGCCATCGGCAGCATAATGCGGAAGAACAGGCTCCAGTGTGAGCAGCCGTCGACCAGGCCCGCCTCGGCCACGGCCGTCGGGAGGGTGCGGAAGAACGCGGTCAGGAAGAAGACCGTGAACGGCAGGGAGTAGGCGGTGTACACGAGGATCAGGCCCGGCAGGGTGCCCAGCAGGCCCAGGTTCTTGACCACGAAGAAGAGCGGGACCAGGGCCAGGAAGACCGGGAAGACCATGCCGCCGGCGAAGGCGTAGTAGACGAGGCGCAGGCCGCGCAGCTCGTATCGGGCCAGTACGTATGCGGCCATCGCGCCCAGGAGCATGGTCAGGGTCAGGGCGCCGGCCACGACGATCGTGCTGTTGAGGAAGTACCGGCCCATGTGGGCCTCGTTCCAGGCGCGGGTCCAGTTCGAGAAGCGCAGCGTCGCCGGCAGGCCCCACGCGTCGGACAGGATCTCGTCGTCGCTCTTGAACGACGAGACCACCGCCCACAGCAGCGGGAACGTGGTCAGCAGGGCCCAGCCGAAGAGGAAGACGTGAGAGAAGGCGTTGCCGAGGCGTAGGCGCACGTCAGTACTCGATGCGTTCGCGGCGGGTCAGGCGCAGGGACGCGATCGCGACCGTGAGCGTGACGAAGAACATTGCGACGCCGATCGCGGAGGCGTAGCCGAACTTGGACTCGCCGAAGGCGGTGTTGTACAGCCGCAGCCCCACGACGTCGGTGCTGAACTCGGGGCCGCCGTTGGTGATGATCTGCACAAGCGCGAAGGCGTCCAGAGCGACGATCGCGAGGTACACCCACGCGACCTGGATCGTGTCCCACAGCAGCGGCACCGTGATGCGCAGCAGGGTTGTGCGCCGGCCCGCGCCGTCGAGCAGGGCCGCCTCGTAGATCTCGCGGGGGATCGACGACATCGCGGCGCCGAAGAGCACCACGTAGAAGCCGACGTTGCTCCACACCATCACGAACAGGACCGCCCAGAAGGCCACGTCGGCGTCGCCGAGCCAGGTGCGGGTCAGCGAGCCCAGGCCGACGGCGCGCAGAAAGCCGTTGACCAGGCCGCCGTTGGGGGCATACATCTCGCGCCACAGCACGCCGATGATGGCCACCGAGAGGACCTGCGGGAAGAAGTACACGATGCGGTACACGGCGCCGAACCGCACGCCGTGGATGTTGAGCATGGACGCGAAGAAGAGGCCCAGCGCGATGGTGGCGACCGGCAGCACGGCGAGCAGAATGCCGTTGTGTTTCAGGGCGTTCCAGAAGTACTCGTCCGAGAGCAGGCGCTGGAAGTTGTCGGGGCCGACGTAGTCCCACTTCGGGCTCAGGCCGCGCCAGTTCGTGGTCGAGACCTGGAACGCCTGCAGATACGGCGAGACGACGAAGACCGCGTAGACCGCCACGGCGGGCAGCAGGAACGTGATGGCGAACAGGCGCCGACCGTGGCGCATCCTCAGCTGCTCCGCTTGTACTTCTTGATGGTGTCGTCCTTCGCGATGGAGTCCGCGCCCTTCTGGCACTGCTCCACGAACTGCTTGGCGTTGATCTGCTTGGTGAACAGGGCGCCGCAGGCGGCGTCGACGAGCTCGCGCTCGAGCTTGCGGTAGTAGGAGTTGTACACCCAGTTGAAGCCCTTGTCGCCGGAGGCCTTGAGCGCCTTGGTGACCGACGCCAGCCCGGGCGGCAGGTTCACGCCCTGGTCCAGCCCGGCGACGCAGGTGAGGCTCGCGACCCGGTTGGTGAAGTCGACGGCGCCCTTCTTGGACAGCATGATGCGCAGGTACTCCAGGCCCCCGGCCAGGTTCCTGGCCTTGGCCGGCACGATGAACGGCTCGCCGGTCGTGCCGCGCAGCGCCTCGAACGGCAGCTTGTCCGACGTGGTCAGGCTCGACGTCGGCGCGACGGTCATCTGGAAGTCCGGGGGCGTGACGGCCTTCTGCTCGCTCTCCAGCCAGGACCCGCAGGAGATGAACACGGCCTTGCCCTTGCACCACTCGGTCTGCGACTGGATGTGGTCGAGCCCCTCGGAGCCGGGCATGATGTACCCGTCCACCGCCAGCTGCGAGTAGGCGTCCGCGGCGGCGAGGATCGCCTCGTGCTTCCAGGCGTTGGGCTCCAGGTTGTCGATGGCCACGAGGATGTCCTGGCCGGCCATCTTCGCCGCGGCGGACAGGATCGGCCACGACATGTACCGCGGATGCTTGCCCTGATAGGTCCACGGCGAGATGCCGGCCGCCTTGATGGTCTTGCACAGGGCGATCATCTCGTCCCAGGTCTTCGGGTACTGCCAGCCCTTGTCGTTCATGAGCTTGGCCGAGTACCAGATCCCGTAGACGGTGTAGGTGTAGTTGAGCGCCATCGTCTTGCCGTCGTAGGTGCCGGGCAGCAGCGAGCCGGGCAGCAGCGTGTCGCGCACCTTCTTGGCCGGGTCGTCGATGCTCGGCGCGTCGAGCAGCGGGCCGAGGTCGGCGAGCGCGTTCTGCGAGACGAGGCCGTTGAAGTCGATCTGGCCGGCGCCGGAGTTGTCGATGACGTCGGGCGGGCTGCCGTCGACGAACCGGGGCTGCAGGGTCTGGCCGATCTGCTGCGTCGCCGAGTGCTTGACCTGCGCCTTCGGGTACTTCTCGGTGTACATCGCCTCGTGCGCCTTGGCGTAGTCCTCGCCGAAGCCGCCGTTGAAGATGACGATCTCCAGCGGCGCGTCCTCCTTGACGCCCAGCGGGTTGACCGCGTTCTTGGCGCCCGAAGGGGTGCTGTTCGGTTTGTCGTCGTCGCCGCCGGACAGGGCACAGGCGCCGAGCGAGGCCGAGGCGGCGGCCAGCGCACCCGCGCTCAGCAGACTGCGTCGCGAAACAAGACTCATCGCCGACTCCTTCACAAGGGACGCCCGTCGATGAGAATGAAGGTTTCCTTCCAAACTTGCAAGAGGCGGAAGATTGTTACCGCGTAAGCCGCGCGTGTACCGCAGCGTCCGGAAAATCGCCTTTGACCTGCGTGATCGCCAGCCACACGGCGCCCGCCGGGCCGTAGGACGCGGCCATGGGCACGATCCGGTAACGCTCCCGCACGGCCGCCATGACGCGATCGGCCACCGGGCCCTCCGACAGCAGGACGGACCCCGCGAGAACGACGGCCGGCGGTGCGCTCCGGGCGTGCCCGGCAACCGTCGACAGCGTATGCAGCAGATGCGCCGCGGCCTCCTCGGCGAGCCCGAGCGCCACCGCATCCCCCGCCGCGGCGAGCGCGCTCACCGCCGGGGCCAGGGCGCCGAGCGCGGCCGGGGGGCGGTCGAACGCGGCGCGCAGCAGCGCCTGGGGGTCGCCGGCCGGCACCTCCAGCCGGGCGCTCAGCGCCTCCGTCAGCGCGGTGGCCGGGCCGCGGCCGTCGAGCGCGCGCAGCACGGCGCGCAGGCCCGCGCGGCCGAGCCAGACCGCCGAGCCCTCGTCGCCGAGCAGCCAGCCGTACCCGTCGCAGCGGTGCGTCAGCCGCCCGCCGGCGAACGCGGCCCCGACCGCCCCGGTGCCGGCGAGCAGCAGCAGCCCCTCCGGCGACGGCGAGCCCGCGGCGAAGCCGACCTCGAGGTCGGTCACCGCGACCACCCGCCCGCCCAGGCCCGCCGCGCGCCAGGCGTCCTCGGCCGCCGCCTGGGTCGCGGCCCGCACCGCGGCGCCGCCCGCGATCCCGACCACGCCGAGCCGGACCCGCCCGGCGTCGTGCGGGGACTTATCCAGTAGATTGCGCAGCGCGGCCGTGAGCGCCTCGGCCGGCGCCGCGCCGCTCGAGTTCCGGTTCGCCCCGCCCGACTCCGCCCGGGCGAGGATGTTTCCATCGAGGTCACTCAGCGCACAGCGCGTCGTCGTGGCACCCGCATCCACGCCGATGACCAGGGACTCCCGCATCGCGACACCGCATTCCATTGACGAAACCGACGAGGCAACGGAAACTTTTCCACATGACGGACGAAGCTCGCCAGGTCTCCACGGCCGTGAAGATCCGCGGGCTCCTGCCCTCGCTGTCGCGGGCCGAGCAGCGGGTCGGCCGGATCATCATCGAGGAGGCGGCCACCGCCGCGCAGATGACGATCACCGAGCTGGCCAAGCGCGCGGCCACCTCCGAGACCACGGTCATCCGCTTCTGCCGCGCGATCGGCGTCTCGGGCTACCCCGAGCTGCGGCTGAAGCTGGCCGCCGAGGCCGGCCGGGTGCAGGACGACCAGGCCCAGGAGGCGGTCGGCAGCGACATCAGCCGCTCCGACGACCTCGGCCAGGTGGTCAAGACGATCGCGTACGCCGACGCCCGGGCCGTCGAGGACACCGCCGCCCAGCTCGACCTGGAGGCGCTGGGCAAGGTCATCGCCGCGATCGCCGCGGCCCGCCGGGTCGACATCTACGGCGTGGGCGCGAGCGCGTTCGTGGCCCAGGACTTCCAGCAGAAGCTGCACCGCATCGGGCTGACCACCTACGCCTGGTCGGACCTGCACCTGGCGCTGACCAGCGCGGCCCTGCTCGGCAAGGGCGACGTCGCGGTCGGCATCTCGCACACGGGCACGACGGTGGACACCATGGAGGCCTTCGCCGAGGCCGGCCGCCGCGGCGCGACCACGGTCGCGCTCACCAACTTCCCGAAGTCCCCGATCACGCGGGTCGCCGACCTGGTGCTGACCACCGCCGCGCGGGAGACCACCTTCCGCTCGGGCGCGATGGCCAGCCGCCTGGCCCAGCTCACCGTGGTCGACTGCGTGTTCGTCGGCGTCGCCCAGCGCACCTACGACCGCACCCGCACGGCGCTGGAGGCGACCCGCGACGCGGTGCGAAGCCGGCGGACCAAGGCGGATCGGGGCCGCTGGTGAGCGTCTCCCCCGGGGTCTCGCCCACCGAGGAGCGCAACCCGCACACGGTCTACATCGACCAGCTGCCCACGCTCGACATGCTCAGGCTCATCAACGCCGAGGACCGCAAGGTCGCGCCGGCGGTGGCGGCGGTACTGCCCGAGGTCGCCGCGGCCGTCGAGCTCGCCGTCGCCGCGCTGCGCTCCGGCCGCCGCATGCACTACTTCGGCGCCGGCACGTCGGGCCGCATGGCGGTGCTCGACGCCGCCGAGCTGCACCCGACCTTCGGCGTCGGCTACGAACGCGTCGTGGCCCACATCGCGGGCGGCCTCTCCGCGCTGCACACCGCGGCCGAGGGCGCCGAGGACGACGTCGAGCTCGGCGCGGCCGCGGCGGCCGACCTCGGCCCCGGCGACGTGGCCGTGGGCGCGACGGCGAGCGGCACCACCCCGTACGTCGCCGGCGCACTGCGGGCCGCCCGCGCCGCCGGGGCGAGCACGGTACTGGTCTCGGCGAACCCGGCGGCGCCGCTGGCCGACCTCGCCGACGTGCACATCGCGGTCGACACCGGCCCGGAGGCGATCACCGGCTCGACCCGCATGAAGGCCGGGACCGCGCAGAAGCTGGTGCTCAACGCGCTGTCGACGGCGGTCATGGTCCGCCTCGGCCGCACGTACTCCAACCTCATGACCGACATGGTGGCCAGCAACAGCAAGCTGCGCGACCGCCAGGTGCGCATGCTGGCCCAGGCCACCGGCCTGCCCGTGCCGGCCTGCACGGCCGCGCTGGCCGAGGCCGGCGGCGACTCGAAGGTCGCCCTGGTGGCCCTGCTGGCCCAGGCACCGGTGGCCGAAGCCCGCCGGGCCCTGGAGCAGACGGACGGCGTCGTACACGCCGCACTGGTCGAGCTCCGCGGTCGGTAAAAAACCTTCGAAGCACGACAGCTGGTTGGAAGGTATCGACATCCGGGTCGATCGCGGTATAGCGTGCCATCAATCAATCGCCTCGGGTTTTCCCTGGAGGAGCGATGGCACGTATCGCCGGGGGCCTCGCGTTGGCCCTGGTTGCGACATTCCTGAGCGCGGCGCCCGCCGCCGCGCATCCGGTCACCCACGACGAGCAGATCTCATTCCAGCGCTGGCGCACCTTCTCGCACTGGGAACGCGGGACCCAGGACCAGTGGGAGACCGCCACCTGGACCTCGCCCAAGCAGAAGAACCGGTTCGGCGCGAGTGAGCTCGTCGCCTCCTGGAACGCCCAGACGCCCGCCGGCACGTGGCTGCAGGTCGAGATGGGCGGCACGTACACGAACGGCGAGTCCACGCCCTGGTACGTCATGGGGCGGTGGGCCTCCGGCGACCAGGACATCCAGCGCACCTCGGTAAACGGTCAGGGCGACGCGTACTCCACGATCTGGACCGACACGTTCTCGATCGACGACGTGTCCAAGGGCGTGCTGCTCGCCGACTACCGCCTGCGCGTCACGCTGTTCCGCAAGGCCGGCACGCACGCGTTCCCGCGGGTGTCGCAGGTCGGCGCGATGGTCTCCAACGTGCCGGACCGGTTCACGGTCGCGCCGAGCGCCGGGCACATCGCGTGGGGCCGGGAGCTCGCGGTGCCGCGCTACTCGCAGAACATCCACATCGGACAGTACCCGCAGTACGACGGCGGCGGCGAGGCGTGGTGCTCCCCCACCTCGACCGCGATGGTCGTCGGGTACTGGGGGCGCGGGCCGAGCGCGGCCGACCTCGCCTGGGTCGACCCGTCCTACGCCGACCCGCAGGTCGACCACGCGGCCCGGATGACCTACGACTACGCCTACGAGGGGGCCGGGAACTGGCCGTTCAACACCGCGTACGCGGCCACGTTCGGGCTGTCCGGCATCGTGACCCGGCTGCACTCGCTCGACGAGCTGGAGCGGTTCATCGCGGCCGGCATCCCGGTCGTCACCTCGCAGTCGTTCCTCGCCTCGGAGCTGACGGGCGCGAACTACTCGACGTCCGGGCACCTGTTCGTGGTCGTCGGGTTCACCGCGACCGGCGACGTCATCGTCAACGACCCGGCCTCGTCCTCCGACGAGGCCGTGCGCAACGTCTACTCGCGCGCCGAGTTCGAGCAGGTGTGGCTGCGCACCAAGCGCCACCGCGCGGACGGGTCGGTCGCCTCCGGCAGCGGCGGCGTCGCATACCTCATCACGCCCCCGTGGAAGCCGCTGCCGCGCGTGCCCGGCTCGGAGAATTGGTAGGTCCACATGAGACGGCTGCTCACCGTCGCGGTGCTCGGCGCCGCGATCCTCACCGCGCCCGGCGCCGCCGCGGCCGCGGACAGTCAAGGACAGCAGGACTACGCCGACGCCGCAAACGCCGCGGGTGTACCGGCTGACGTGCTCCTCGCCGTGTCGTACCTGGAGTCGCGGTGGGACACCAACCAGGGTGCCCCGAGCACCAGCGGCGGCTTCGGCCCCATGCACCTCACCGACGCGGCCGCCGTCCAGGCGCGCCACGACGGGGCCGGCGACGCGCGCGGCGACACCGCGCGACCGTCCACGGTGGACGCGCCGGCGGGCGACACGGTACCGGCGGCGCAGACCCTCGACGCGGCGGCCGCGCTCACCGGGATCGACAAGGCCCGCCTGCGCACGGACGCGCGGGACAACATCCGGGGCGGCGCCGCGCTGCTGGCCTCCTACCAGCGCGACCTCGGCGCGCCCGGCGGGGCCGGCAGCGACCCGGCGGCCTGGTACGGCGCGGTCGCCCGCTACAGCGGCGCCGGCACCGCCGACGCGGCCGGGGACTTCGCGGACGAGGTGTACTCGACCCTGCGCGACGGCGCCGACCGCGTCACCGACGACGGGCGGCACGTCACGCTGAGCGCCCACGCGGGAGTACAGCCGCAGACCTCGTGGCTCGACCGGCTCGGGCTGCCGAGGCCGCCGCGGGGCGACGTCGAATGCCCGGCGAACCTGCCGTGCGAGTGGATCCCGGCGCCCTACGCGGACCTCGGCGGCGGCGACTACGGCAACCACGACCTCGGCGACCGGCCGGCGAGCCAGAAGGTGCGGTACATCGTCATCCACGACACCGAGGAGTACTACGACCGGACCGTCCAGCTGGTACAGGACCCGGCGTACGTCAGCTGGAACTACACCATCCGCTCGGCCGACGGGCACGTCGCCCAGCACGTGAGGACCAAGGACGTCGCCTGGCACGCCGGGAACTGGTACGTCAACGCGACATCCGTCGGCATCGAGCACGAGGGGTTCGCGGCCGAGGGCGCCTGGTACACCGAGGCGATGTACCGCTCCTCGGCCAAGCTCGTGCGCTACCTCGCCGCGCGGCTGGACATCCCGCTCGACCGGGGCCACATCGTCGGCCACGACAACGTCCCCGGCACCGTGCCGTCGACCGTGAAGGGCATGCACTGGGACCCGGCGCCGTACTGGGACTGGAGCCACTACTTCGACCTGCTGCACGCCCCGTTCCGCGGCACCGGCACGGCCCGCACCGGCCTGGTCACCATCGACCCGGACTACGACGCGAACCGGCCCGCGTTCACCGGCTGCGACGGTACCGCCGCCGATCCCTGCTCCTCCCACGGCGCCTCCGCGCTTGTCCTGCACACCGCGCCCGACGCGAACGCGCCGCTGCTCAACGACCCCGGGCTGCACCCGGACGGCTCGGCGTCGACGATGGCGCTGTCCGACCACGGCTCCCGGGTCTCGGCGGGCCAGACCTACGCCGTCGCCGGGCTCTCCGGGGACTGGACCGCGATCTGGTACCTCGGGCAGACCGGCTGGTTCTACAACCCGCCCGCGCACCCCACGGCGAAGTGGGCGACGGGTCTCGTCGCGGTCCCGAAACCGGGAAGGACCACGATCCCGGTGTACGGCCGCGCGTACCCGGAGGCGGCGGCGTACCCGGCGGGCGTGCCGTACCAGGCGATCACCCCGCTGCAGTACACGTTCGCGGCCGGGCAGCGCTACGCGGTCTCCGGGGTGGTGCCGGGCGAGTACTACCGGGCCGTCTCCTTCGACGGCTCCTCCCCGGGCGACCGGACGGTCGTGCGCGGCCAGAACCGGTACGTGCAGGTCCAGTTCGGGCACCGCTTCATGTTCGTCAACCTCGACGACGTGTGGCTGGTGCCGTCACCCCTGGGCGCGCCGCGCCCGTGAGGGTGGCCACGCGCGACGGGGGCAGCGGCTCCTCGACCACGATCCGGGCGTCGCCGCACGCGTGGAGCATGGAGCCCGGGTTCACCACGATGCCGACGTGGTGGACCCGGGCGCCGGGCTGCGCGAAGAAGTACAGGTCGCCGGCGCGCTCCTCGCCCGGCGCGAGGGGCTCGGCCGCGGCCGCCTGGGCGTGGGCGTCGCGGGGCAGCCGGACGCCGGCCCGGCGCCAGGCCAGGTGGACCAGGCCGGAGCAGTCGACGCCGCCGGGCGAGAGGCCGCCCCAGACGTACACGACGCCGAGCAGCCGCCGCGCGGTCGCGAGAGGGTCGGCCGGGTCCGAACGGACGTCGGCCGCGGCCACCCACCGGGGCCCGGCGGCGCCGGGGACCCGGACGGGGAGCCAGCCGTCGCGGCCCGGGCCGGCCGCGACGAGCCGGGTGCCGAGCGGTACGCCGGGCATGGCGAGGGTGCCGTTCGGCTCGTCCCGCAGGTCCGTCGCGAGCGCATCCACGGTGGCGACCGGTCCGTCCACGGTGGACTCGTCGGCCAGCTGCGCGATCGGGAGCCAGCCGGGGTAGTCGCCCTGGTCCGGAAGCCGGACCCGGGCCCAGCCGTCCGGACGGACCTCGTCCACCACCGCCTCGTCGCCGAGCAGGGCCTGCGTCACGACGTCGGAGGGTGTCCGATGTTCGGGGTCCGACCACAGCGTGGCCAGGGGCACGCGGACGAGCACGGTCACTCCTTCAGGGTCAGGCCAAGTCCGGGTGCGTCGGGCAGCACCACCTCGGCGCCGTCGTAGCGCAGCCCGCCGGTCACCGGGGAGGCGCCCAGGAACCAGGCCGCGTCGAGGTCGGAGACGACCGTGGTGCCGAGCGCGGCCACGAGGCTCGCCGCGGCGCCGACGCCGACCTCCGTCTCCATCATCGAGCCGACCATCGTGCCGACGTCGTGCGCGGCGGCCAGCTCGAGCAGGGTGCGGGCCGGGCCGAGGCCGCCGCACTTGGCGAGCTTCACGTTTACCATGTCGGCGGCGCGGCGGCGGATGACCTCGGTCAGGTCGCGGACGCCGAACACCGCCTCGTCGGCCAGGATCGGCACGTCGACGCGGGCGCTGACCCAGGCCAGGCCGTCGAGGTCGGCGGCCGGGACGGGCTGCTCGACCAGCTCGATGTCCAGGCCCGCGTCCTGCATGCCGCGGATGGCCCGCACCGCCGCGCGCGGGGTCCAGCCCTGGTTGGCGTCGAGGCGGATGCGGGCCTCCGGGCCGGCCTCCGCGCGGATGCGGGCGATGCGGGCGATGTCGGCCGCGGCCGGGTCGCGCTCGCCGGCGCCCTTGCCCACCTTGACCTTGAGCACCGTGAAGCCCTCGGCCACCCGGGCCCGCGCGGCCGCGCCGAGCTCGTCGGGGCCGCCCGCGGGCAGGGTGACGTCGGTGGGCACGCGCAGCCGGGCGCCGCCGAGCAGCCGCACGAGCGGGATGCCGAGGCGGCGGGCGGCGAGGTCGTGCAGGGCGGTGTCGGCCGCGGCCTTGGCCGCGAAGTTGCCGGCCGCGGCCGCCCGCACCGCCCGGAGGTTCGCGGCGAGGTCGTCGGGGTCGCGGCCGGTCAGCACGGGGCCGAGGAGCTGCTCGACGCAGGCCTCGGCGCCGGCGACGGACTCGCCGGTGACCTTCCAGACCTGGGGCGCCTCCCCGAAGCCGGTGCGGCCGTCGGCGTCGACGACCTCGACGAGCAGGCTCTCCACGGAGGTGGCGGTGCGCAGGGCGGTGACGAACGGCGTGTGCAGGGGCACGCTGACCCGGTGGGTCCGCACGCGGGCGATGGTCATCGGGACCGCTCCGCCCAGGCGTCGGCGGAGATCTCGGCGATCCGGCGGCAGGCCAGCTCGTCGTAGTCGTCCGGGGGAACGCCGCGGGAGGTGGTGCAGACGGCGATCACGTACGGTTCGGCGTCGGGCGGGTAGACGATGCCGGCGCTGTGGCGTACCCCCGTCATCCAGCCGTTCTTGTGGGCGATCCGGACGCCGTCGGGCACGCCGGCCGCGAGGTCCACGCGCCACTCCTGCTCGGCGAGCAGGTCGAGCATCTGCGCGCACGACTCCGGCGCCGCGAGCTCGCCGCGGTACAGGGCGGTGAACAGCGCGGCCAGGTCGGCCGCGGTGACGACGTTGTCGCGGCCGGCGTCGCGGGCGGCGTAGTCCTCGATGCCGCGCGCGGTCACGCTGCCGGTGGCGCCCGCGAGCGACCACACCTCGGCGACGGCGGGCAGCCCCACGCGCGCCAGGAGCAGGTTGGTGGCCAGGTTGCTCGAGCGCACGATCATGCGGCGGGCCAGCCACCGGGCGGGCACCGACTCGCCGAGGTGCTTCCAGACCTCGTCATCGTCGTCGTAGGAGCGGTCGTTGCGGTACCGCGAGCCGTCGTCGGCGGCGCTCACGAAGTCGTTGACGACCGGCACGGGCGCGTCGAGATCGCCCCCGCGGTACAGCGCCGCGAGCACGGCCACCTTCATCGTGCTCGCGGCGCCGTGGAGGCGGTCCGGTTCGCTGCTGCGCCGGGGCGGGCCGCCGGGGCGGCCCACCCAGATCGAGACGGTACTGGTCATGCGCTCACTTCACGTAGGTGTTCACGAACTGCGGGCTGCCGAAGATGCTGTCGATGAAGACGCCGTGCACCTTCGAGCCGTGCAGCGTGAACATCACCTGCACGTAGAGCGGGACCACCGGCGCGTACTCCCGCATGATCTTCTCGTCCAGCTTGGCCCACTCGGCGCCCTGCTGCTCGACCGGGAGGGCGAGAACCCGGTCGAACTCGGCGTTCAGCGCCGGCGCGTTGAGGTACGAGGCGCCGTTGTTGCTGCCGTCGGCCTTGATCGCCCGCCCGTCGTAGAGCACCGGCAGGATCGCCGCGCCGCTGGGCCAGTCCGCGCCCCACGAGCCGATGTACAGGTCCCAGGGGTTGTCCTTCTTCTTGGTCTCGTCGAGGAAGGAGTCGGCCGGGATCGCCTTGAGGGTGATCTTGAACCCGGCCTTCTCCAGGTTGCCCTGCAGGTGGGTGCTGAGCGCCTGGTTCGTCGAGTCGTCGGCGAACGCCAGCACGAGCTCCTTGGCGGTACCCCCGAGCAGCTCCTTCGCCTTCGCCGGGTCGCCGCTCTTGCCGGCCGGGTAGGCGTCGTAGCTCTTCCAGCCGATCGTCGCCGGCGGCATGAGCGTCGTGACCGGCGCGGCGAACGTGGCGCCGCCGAGGGTCTTGACGAGCCCGTCGCGGTCGATGGCGTAGTTGAGCGCCTGGCGCACCTTGAGGTCGGTCACCCGCTGGTTGTTGATGGTGAGCGTGAAGTGCTGCGGCGTCGGGGCCTGCAGGATGCGGTCCTTGAGCGCGGCGTCGCCGATCACCCTGGTCACCAGCGACGGGTCGACGCCGTTCCAGGAGACTGCGGTCTGGTCGGCGCCGCCGTCGGCGATGATGCGGTTGGTCTGGGTGACGAGGTCGGGCCCGAACGACCACACGAACGAGTCCGGGTACTGGTGGCGCACCGGGTCGGTGGCCGGGTCCCACGCCGTGTTGCGCTCCATCGTGAGCTGGGTGCCGGCCTCGTTCTTGGTGATCTTGTAGGGCCCGGAGGAGACGGGCTTGGTGTCGTACTGCGTGCCGGTGTCCTTCGCCGCGGGCACGGGCGCGGTCGCCGGCAGGGACGCGGCGAAGGGCAGGTCGCAGTGCGGCTTGGCGAAGGTGAACTGCAGCGTCTTGTCGTCGGGGACGCTCAGCCCCGGCGGGAGCCCGGTCTTGTTGGTCTTGAAGTCGAACTTGGTGTCGAACTGGGGCGAGTCGGCGAGCCACTCCTGGATGTAGGTCGGGCCGCCGGTGAGCGACAGGTCGAAGGAGCGGGCGATGCCGTAGGCGATGTCCTTCGCGGTGATGGCCGAGCCGTCCTCGAACTTCACCCCGTCCTTCACGGTGTACCGCCAGACCTTGCAGTCCTTGTTGACGTCCGTCCCCGGCGTGGTCGCGAGGTCGCCGACGAGCGTCACGTGCCCCTGGCCGTCGTCCTTGTAGGTGGTGAGCCGCCGGGCGTAGAGCTGCGAGGCGTTGAGGCCGACGAAGCTGTAGACCCGCTGCGGGTCGAGGTGCGAGATCTTCGTCTGGCGCAGGACGGTCACGGTGCCGCCCTTGGCCGCGCCCGGCACCTCGGCCGCCGGGCCCTGCGAGTCCTTCGGGTCGGTGGCGATGGCCCCGGTGGCCTGCCGGTTGCTGTCGACGCCCGGGTCGTCGTCGGTCTTCTTGTTGTTCGTGCAGGCGCCGAGCCCCGCCACGAGCGTAAGCAGCACGACGGCCGTAAGTGGTCTGCGCACTTGGTCCTCCCCTTAACGCAACCGGACTCGCGGATCGATCTGGGTGTAGAGCGCGTCCACGACGATGTTGGCGACGATGATGAAGGCGGCGGCCAGCAGTACGGTCGCCATGATCGTCGGCAGGTCGCCGTCGCGGACGGCGTCGATGGCGGTGCGGCCGAGGCCGCGGAAGCCGAAGGTGGTCTCGGTAATGACGGTGCCGCCGAGCGCGGTGCCGACGTCCAGCCCCGCGGCGGTGACGAGCGGGGTGACCGCGGCGCGCAGGACGTGGCGGCGCACCACGGTCCGCTCCGGCAGGCCCTTCGCGCGGGCGGTGCGCACGTAGTCCTCGGACATCGTCTCCAGCATCTGGGCGCGGGCCAGCCGGGCGTACACCGCCGAGAACAGGAACGCCAGGGTGCACCAGGGCAGCACGAGCGCGGTGAGCCAGGCCAGCGGATCGTCCAGCAGCGGGGTGTAGCGCGGGTACGGCAGCACCTTCAGCGAGTACACGAACACCAGGAGCAGGACGCCGCCGACGAAGTACAGCTGCATCGACGCGCCCGAGAGCGAGAAGCCGATCGCCAGCCGGTCGAACACCGTGCCGCGGCGCAGCGCCGAGAGCATGCCGAGGCCGATGCCCAGTGCCAGCCACAGCACCGCCGCCGGCACCACGATGCTCAGCGTCACCGGGAGCGTCCGCGCGAACGTGTCGCGCACCGGCTCGTTGTTGACGTAGCTGTACCCCAGGCAGGGCGCCGGGCAGCCGTCCCGGCCGACGAACACGCCCTTGAAGTAGCGCAGGTACTGCACCGCCTTCGGGTCGTTGAGGCCGAGTTCGTCGCGCACCCGCTCCAGCCGCTGCGCGTCACAGTTCTTGGGGCACATCGCGGCGGCCGGGTCGCGCGGCAGGGCGAAGAACATCAGGAACGTCACGACGCTCACCGCGAACAGCGTCAGCAGGCCCAGCAGCACCCGGCGCAGCAGGAAGGTGCCCATTACCGCTGGGCCTTCGGGTCGAGCGCGTCGCGCAGCGCGTCGCCGAAGAGGTTGAAGGCCAGCACGAGCACGAAGATGGTGACGCCCGGGAAGAGCACGTACGCCGGGTCGGTCTGCAGGTAGTTGAGGCTGCGGAAGATGGTGCGGCCGAAGTCCGGCGTCGGCTCCAGCATGCCGATGCCGAGGAACGACAGGGCGGCCTCGCCGGTGATGTACGCCGGGATCGCCAGCGAGAAGGCGACGAGGATCGGCGCCCCGAGGTTGGGCAGCAGCTCCTTGCCCAGGATGCGCGGCAGCCGCGCCCCGCCGGCCTTGGCCGCCTCCACGAACTCGCGCTCGCGCAGCGACATCACCTGCCCGCGCACGAGCCGAGCGGTCGTGGTCCAGCCGAACGCGGTGAACAGCGAGATGAGCACCACGACCCGGAACCAGCCCGGCACCGCCTCGCGCGGCCCGTAGAAGTGCAGCTCCAGCGGCCGGATCACGGCGAGGGTGAAGATGAGGAAGGGCAGCGCCAGCGTCACGTCGGTGACCCAGTTGATGACCGCATCGACCCACCCGCCGACGTACCCGGCGACGATGCCGAGCAGCACCCCGACCGCGGTCGTCATGAGCGCGGCGGCGAACGCGATGCCCAGCGAGGTGCGCATGCCGTAGACCATCTGCATGAACAGGTCCCGGCCCTGGCCGGGCTCGAGCCCGAACCAGTGCGAGCCGCTGATGCCGCCCGCGACGCCGTACGGCATGCCGTAGCGGTCGAGGTCGTCCTTGAAGTCGTCCTGCGGCCCGATGCCGTAGCCGAGCCGGATGAGCGGCGCGGCGAGCCCGACGACGATGAGCAGCACGGAGACGACGCCACTGACCAGCGCGGTCCGGTCCCGGCGCAGCCGCCGCCACGCCATCCGCCCGGGCGACCGGGTGGCGAGCGCAACGGGCGAAGCGGGCTCCAAGGGCGTGATACTCATCCGCCGCCCCTCCCGATGTAGCTTCTCGCCGGTGAATGACCTTGCACCGAAAATAAGCTACAACGACGGCGGGCGATGCGCGAGGCGGCGTAACGAGTTGATATCGACACTCGCCCCGGCTCGCTCGTTCAGCCGCTGGCGACCGTGCCGCGGCCCGTGGGACCCTCGTCCGCGAGATGGGGCGCGTCCGTCGGGCGCCGGCCGAGCGCGTCCGGCGGTGTCGTCGGCGGTGACCGCTCGTCCCGGTGCGGTACCGTCGCGGGCCATGGGCAAGCTCATCCGGGTACTGCTGGCCGCGCTGCTGTCGGCGTTCGCGGTGAGTTCGTTGCTGCGCTTCCACGTGCCCGTTCAAGGGGCGCACCGGCAGCTCGCCCACCTCCGGGCCGAGCTCGACGGCGGGGCCGGCGAGGGTGCGCAGGCGCTGTTTCCCGAGGGGTACTTCTTCTCGTACGTGCTCTACGGGCTCGCCTGGGTCGACGAAGGGCGGCGCGCGGCCGACAAGGGCGAGGCGGTGCGCGAGGTTCGGTGGGCGCTCGCCCGGCTCGACGGGCCGGAGGGGACGGCGCCGTTCAGTGAAGGGCTCGCGCCCCGCTACGGGGTCTTCTACGCCGGGTGGACCAACTGGCTGCGGGGCGGGCTGCTCGGCCTGCAGCGGGACCCCGCCGAGGCCGAGCGGTACGAGCGGGAGTCGCGGGACATCGCGGCGGCGTTCGGGCAGAGCTCGTCGCCGTTCCTGCAGGCGTACCCGGGGCAGTCCTGGCCGGTCGACTCGACGGTCGCGATCGCCTCGCTGGCGCAGCACGACCGGCTGTTCCCGGCCGCGTACGCGGGTACGGTGCGGCAGTGGCTCGACCGGGTCCGGCAACGGCTCGACCCCGCGACCGGGCTCCTGCCGCACGTGACCGACCCGGCCACGGGCGCGCCGCTGCAGGGGGCGCGGGGCAGTTCGCAGAGCGTCATCCTGCGCTTCCTGGCCGACGTCGACGCCGGGTTCGCCCGCGAGCAGTACCTGCGTTTCCGCGACCTGTTCGTGGACCGGCCGCTGCACCTCGGGCCGGCCGTGCGGGAGTACCCGAAGGGCACCGGCGGCGTCGCCGACGTCGACAGCGGGCCGCTGCCGCTCGGCATCTCGTTCTCGGCCACCGTCGTGACGATCGGCGCGGCGCGGGTCAACGGCGACGGCGCGCTCGCCGGGGCGCTGTCCTCGTACGGCGAGCTCGCCGGCGTGCCGATCAGCACCTGGCACACGAAACGGTACGCCCTGGGCCTGCTGCCGATCGGCGACGCGTTCCTGGTCTGGGCGAACACCGCCGAGGAGCGACCCACGGAGGTGCCGGCCGATGTCGGTCCACTGTGGAAGGTGCCGCTGACGCTCGTGCTGCTACTGCTCGCCGTCGGGCCCTGGCTCCGCAAACCCCAGCGGCGCCAGCAGGAGCCCGACCGCCCGGACGAAGGCCGCGTGGTCGAGCCCGTCGTCCCAGAGCGTCTGTAGGACCAGACCCTGGTACACGGCGATGAAGACGCGGGCCAGGGACTCTGGGTCGTCGGTCAGGCCGGTCAGGGCGGGCGCGACGGCGGCGACGGGGCGGTCGACGTTGGCTCGCGACATCTCACGAACGGCCGGATTTCGTACCGTCTCCGCCCACACCTGCACCGCGAGCTGGAGCTCGGCCCGGGTGCCGGGGTCGCCGACGCGGCGCAGGACGTCGAGGTAGCCCGCGGCCGGGTCGTCGCCGAGCAGCGTGGTGCGCCGCTCGTGCCACTCGGCGACGATGGCGGCGATCATGTCGTCCTTGCCGGTGAAGTACCGGTAGATGAGCCCGGCACTGATGCCCGACTCCCGGACGATGTCCAGCATCGACGTGCGGTGGAAGCCCTCCCGCGCGAAGCAGGCCCCGGCGGCGTCGAGGATCTGGCGCCGGCGCGCGGCGAAGTGGGCGTCGTCGACCTTAGGCACGGGCGACCGCGATGCGGTAGAACTCGGCCGTCGGCTCGTCGCGGCCGAGCGGCTCCAGGTAGCGCGCGGCGGCGTCCCTTGTGGACAGGTCCTCGGTCAGGCCCAGGCCGCGCTGCTCCAGGTACACCGGAAGCTCCCGCGGATCGAAGCCGAACGTCCACGGCTCGCCCCCGCGGCGCACGGCGGCGTGCCACTCCTCGACGCCGGTGAAGCCGCCGGTGCCGTCGAGGGCGGCCCGGTCGACGTAGGTGAACACGACGGTGCTGCCCGCGGCGAGCAGGTCCGCGAGGGCGCGCAGGGTCGCGTCGACGGCCTCGGCGGTGAGGTAGTTGGTGACGCCCTCCCACACCACGACGGCCGGGGCGGCCGCGTCGAAGCCGGCGGCGAGCAGGGCCGGGGCGAGCGCGTCGCGGGTGAGGTCGACCGGGACGAACCGGACGGTGCTGCCGCCGGGCGCCCGGCGGCGCTTGGTGGCCTGGGTCGCGGGGTGGTCGACCTCGAACGTCACGGGCACGGCGAGGCGGTGGGCGCGGTTGTCGAAGCCGGCCCCCAGCAGTACCAGCTGCGGCGCGCCGGCCTCGGCGACCCGGTCGTCGATCAGGCGGGTGCGCACCACCGCCGAGGCGCGCGGGCCGCCGGCGAAGTGCGTGTCGATGTACCGCACGATCCAGCGGTGCACGGCGGGCACGCGCGAGGCGACCACCACCGCGCGGTGCAGGGGCGGGAGCATCCGCGCCGCCAGCTCGTCGTCGAAGAGCCGGTCGTGCCGGCGGCTGTGTTCGAGGGCGCGGAAGAGCGCCACGTGCTCCGCGGAGCGGCTGCTGCCTCGCATGGGTACAAGAATAATGAATGAACGTCCATTTTTCAAACCGGCCGGCGGCGGCCGACTACGCCTCCGCCGACGGGGCCTGCGTCATTGAGCTCACGGACAGCTGCTCCGCGACCGCGTTGAGGAGATCGGCGCCGGTGAAGGGCTTCTCCAGCAGGTGCACGCCCGGGTCGAGGATGCCGTTGCTGGTGAGCACGGGCTGGGCGTAGCCGGACATGAACAGCACCCGCGTGTCCGGGCGCAGCCGCAGCAGCCGCTCGGCCAGCACCCGGCCGAGCATGCCGGGCATCACGACGTCGGTGAGCAGCAGGTGGACGGGGCCGTCGTGCCCGGAGGCGACCTCGAGCGCGGCGACGCCGTCGGCGGCGGAGAGCACCGCGTACCCGCCGCGGCGCAGGATCCGCGTGGTGACCTCGCGCAGCGCCGGCTCGTCCTCGGCGACCAGCACGGTCTGGCCGCGGCCGGGCGGCCGGGCGGTGCGGGCGGTGTCGTCGGCGACGATCTCGGCCTCGCTGGCCGGGAGCAGGATCGTGATCGTGGTACCGACGCCGGGCTCGGAGTAGATCTGCACGCTGCTGCCGTTCCTCGACATCGGCTCGGGCATCCCGACCGTGGGCAACGTCCACGAGGTCGCGCGGGCGGTCGACCCCGAGGCGTGGGTGGTGTACGCCGACATCGACCCCACCGCCATCGTGCACGCGCGGCAGATCCTGGCCGGCGACACCCGGACGGTGTTCGTGCAGGCCAACCTCCACGACGCCACCGAGATCCTCGGCGACCCGCAGGTGAAGGCGCTGCTCGACCTCTCCCGCCCGGTCTGCCTGATCATGGTGGCGATACTGCACTTCCTGCCCGACACGCCCGAGCTGCACGCGGCCCTGCGCGCGTACCACGAGGCGCTCGCCCCGGGCAGCGTGCTGGTCGTGTCGCACGCGACCGGGGACGTGGACGAGGTGGCCGAGCTGTACACGCGGACCGGTACGCCGATGGTCCTGCGCGACCGCGACGCGCTGGCCGGGCTCCTGGAGGGCTGGGAGCTGGTCGAGCCCGGGCTGGTCCACAGCCCGTCGTGGCACCCGGACCCGGCGGATGAGCTGCTGGCGGACCCGGCGTCGTACGCGAAGCTGGCCGGCGTGGCCATAAGGCCCTAGAGACCGAGTTCGTCGGCCGGCTCCCGGGCCGCGGTCACCACCAGGGCCCGGCTGCCCGCGGGCTCGACGTGCCGGTGCGGCGCGGCCCGCCCCGGCTCGGGCACCTCGGCGGCGACGGCCTCCAGCGCGGCCCAGACCTCCTTGAGCGCGTCGTCGGCCCCGCGCAGGTGCAGCGTCGGCGCGCCGCGCAGCTCGATCACCAGCGGCCCCTCGGTGCGCTCCTGGGCCACGGCCCCGTTGCGGATCGCGACCTCGGCGACGGGCCCGGCGTCGCGCAGGAGCGCGGCGAGCGCCCGCAGCGACGCCGGCGAGCCGGCCAGGTCGAGGTTCTCGCCGATCACGCGCAGCCGGAGGTACCGCTGGTCATCCATCCCGCCATTCTTGCAAAGACGCAGCGGCCCGCGTTGTGGCGAACGCGGGCCGCTGCTGCGAAAGGAGTTTCGGTCTAGGGGCTGTGTCGAAGTGGGGGTCGGAGCGAGGCGAGGCTCAGGCGTCGGCTGGGGCCGCGCCGGGCGCGCCCCGATACCGGGGTTGTATCGGGGTGTGACCGGGGTGGTTCCCAGGCGGCGTCTGAGTCCGCCGCAGCCCGGCCATCCACTTCGATACAGCCCCTAGGGGGCTTCGCCCAGCGCGACGGTCACCGTCTGCTCGGCGTTGTTGCGCTTCACCGTGACCTGCACCTGGTCGCCGGCCTTGGCGCCCTGTACGGCGTTGATGAGCGAGGTCGCGTCGGTCACCGTCGCCGAGCCGAACTTCGTCACCAGGTCGCCGGTCTTGAGGCCCGCCTTGTCGGCCGGGCCGCCCGCGACCACGCCGCCGATGAGGGCACCGCCGGCGCCGTCGGTGAGCTGCACGCCGAGGTACGGGTGGCTGACCTTCCCGCCCTTGGCGAGCTGGTCCGCGGCCGCCCGGGCGCGGTTGGCGGAGATGGCGAACCCGACGCCGATGTTGCCGCTGTTCTCCCCGGCGGTGGCGATCGCGGTGTTGATCCCGACGACCTCGCCGCGCAGGTTGACCAGGGCCCCGCCGGAGTTGCCGGGGTTGATGGCGGCGTCGGTCTGGATGGCGTCCGCGATGGACTTGCCGCCCTGCTCGCCCTCGATCGTACGGTGCAGCGCGCTCACGATCCCGGCCGTCACGGAGCCCTGCAGGCCCAGCGGGGAGCCGACCGCGAGCACGGTGTCGCCGACGCGCAGCGCGTCGCTGTCGCCGAACTTGGCCGGCGTGAGCCCGGAGACGCCCTGGATCTTGATCACGGCGACGTCGCCGGCCGGGTCGGTGCCGACCACGCTCGCCGCGGCGGTCTTGCCCGTGCTGAACGTGACCTGCAGCTGCTTGGCCCCGGCCACCACGTGGTTGTTGGTGATGACCTGGCCGTCGGCGGTCATGATGATGCCGGAGCCCTCGGCCTCGCCGGTGCTGATGTCGACCACGCTGGGCAGCACGGCCTCGGCGACCCCGCCGACCGAGGACCGGTCGAGGTTCGGAGCCGGGTTCTGGGTCACCACGGACGGCGACGCGGCCGGCTTGTCGTCGGCGAGCCGGTTGGCGACCAGGCCGCCGCCGAACGCCGACACCAGCGCGAGCACGACGGCGCCGACGGCGAGCAGCGGGAGCCGGCCGCCGCGCTGGGGCACCGGCTGGCCGTACGCGGGCTGGCCCGGCGGGTAGCCGGGCGGCGGGCCGTACGGGTGGCCGGCCTGCGGGTAGCCGCCCGGGCCGGAGCCGTAGGGCGCGCCCGTCGAGATCGGCGTGGTGGCGAACGTGCCCGTGGCCGGGCCGGCCGCCGGGAACTGCTGCGTCGTGGGGCCGCCCGGGTGCGGGTGGCCGTTCAGGCCGGGGCGGCTCCAGGGCGAGCCCGAGGCCGGTACGGCCGGCTGCGGCACCGTCGCGCCGCCCCCGAGCGGAGCGAAGGCGGGCGGCTGCGGCGTGCCGTAGGCGACCGGGGCGGCGCCGTTCGCGTACGGCGCGGGGCCGGGCGGGGCGGAGGCCATGGCGGCGGGCGGGGCCGAACCCGGGTAGTTCGCCGCGGGCGGCGCCGAGCCGGGGTAGTTCGCCGCGGGCGGGGCCGAACCCGGGTAGTTCGCCGCGGGCGGCGCCGAGCCGGGGTAGTTCGCCGCGGGCGGCGCCGAGCCGGGGTAGTTCGCGGCCGGCGGCGCCGAGCCGGGGTAGTTCGCGGCCGGCGGGGCGGACGCGGGGAACGCCTCGGCGCGCGGGGCACCCGGCTGTCCGGGCGTCATCCAGGCCGGCGGGGCCGAGGCCGGGCCCGACGCCTCAAAGGGGGCGCCCGAGGCCGGGCTCGACGCTTCGAACGGCGGCGCCGAGGCCGGGGCGGCCGAGGACGGTGGGGGCCAGGATGCCTGGGGCGGGCGCGGGCGGGCGGGCTCCTCCGGCGTCGAGGCGGAGCCGGGCGTCTCGGCGGGCTCCGAAGTGCTCCACTGGCGGTCCTGGTCACTCATGATGTCCAGATTGCACGCTGCGGCTGCCACCAAACTGGATTCTACCTGGGAGAAAGCCGAGAGCCGACGGGACATGGCCGGATAAATCCACTCATGTCCTACGGAGTTGACACACGACTAAATACCGTTATGGCCGATAAGCCCGTGCTTATCGGCCATAACCGTGCAAAGTCGTACTAAGCCGTCCAGTCGGGGCGCAACGGGTACGACGAGACCCCGTCCTTTGTCGTTTTGGTGGCCAGGATCTGGTGCAGCTGGATCTCGTTGCGCTCGAACGCGAGCCGCGAACCGGCCATGTAGAGGCCCCAGACCCGCGCGGTGCCGAGCCCGACCTCCTCCACACAGGCGTCCCACTGCTCGACCAGGTTGCGGTTCCAGCCGGCGAGCGTGAGCGCGTAGTGCAGCCGCAGGTTCTCCTCGTGCTGCACCTCGAAGGCCGCGTCGTGCACGGCACTGACGAGGCGCCCCGGCGAGGCCAGCTCGCCGTCGGGGAACACATAGCGGTCGATGAAGGCGCCGGGCTTGTGCGAGGCGCGGTTGTCCGAGCGCGTGATGCAGTGGTTGAGCAGGCGGCCGCCCGGCTTGAGGCGGTCGCGCAGGGCCCCGAAGTACCGCGGGTAGTTGCGTACCCCGATGTGCTCGGTGAGGCCGATCGAGCTGACCGCGTCGAAGTGCTCCAGCGGCGCGTCGCGGTAGTCCAGGAAGCGCACCTCGGCGAGGTGGCCGAGGCCCTCGCGCTCGATCGCCGCCTGCGCCCACTCGGCCTGCTCGCGCGAGAGCGTGACGCCGAGGGCGCGCACGCCGTACTCGCGCGCCGCGTGGCGCACCATCCCGCCCCAGCCGCAGCCGACGTCGAGCAGGCGCTGGCCGGGCTTGAGCGCGAGCTTGCCGGCGACCAGGTCGTACTTGTTCGCCTGGGCCTGCTCCAGCGTGTCGGACTCGGAGCGGTAGCAGGCGCAGGTGTACGTCATCGACGGCCCGAGCACCATCTCGTAGAAGCGGTTCGAGACGTCGTAGTGGTGGTGGATCGCCTCGGCGTCGCGGCCCTTGGCGTGGCGCAGGCCGAGCCCGGCCAGGGTGCGCTTCCAGCCCGGGGTCGCCTCCTGCGGCGGGGGCGGCGGCGGGCGCAGGCGCTCCCAGCCCAGGCCGCGCACCAGGCGCAGCACCTCGGCGGCGGGCGGCATCCGCAGCTGCAGGCCGGTCGCCAGCTCCCGCAGGGCCGGGTACGGGTCGCCGGGGTGGGCGCCGCGGACCTCGAGGTCGCCGGTGACGTACGCGCGCGCCATGCCGAGGTCGCCGGGCGCGGTGAGCAGGTAGGACAGGCCCCGCTCGGAGGCGACGTGCAGGCCGATGACGGCGTCCGCGGGGCCGACCGCGCTGCCGTCGTAGGCGGTGATGCGGACCGTCGGCTCGCCGGCCGTCACGGCCCGGACGATGTCGGCGACCTTGGGTACCGGGGGCCGGCGGCGGGGCTGGCCGGGTACCGATCCTTGGGTGTTCGTCGAACGGTAGGTGCTGGTCATCTGCGCCCCACAACCTTGTCGTAGAGGTCGGTCAGTCGATGATCGGGGTCGTATCGGTCCTTGGCGGCGCGGTACGCGGGGCCGCCGTAGAGCCGGTCGAAGGTCTCCCGGTCGTAGTAGGCATCGGAGTAGAGGGACTTGTGGCCGCCGAGCTCGAAGACCTTGTCCTCGATCAGGCGGTTCACGTCGCCGTCGGCGCGGCCGGGCTCGACCGGCACGGTGCCCCAGAAGCCGACGTTCACGTACGCCTGCCCGGCGTGCATCGGATAGAGCGGCCACTCCCGCTCGCGCAGGCGCAAGGGACAGAGCCAGAGCGGCGCCATCGGTACCGCCTCGGCGAACCACCGCAGGAACTCGCCCGTGCGCTCCAGGGGCAGCTCGACGTCCTGCACGACCCGTTCGCGGTCGGGCTGGCCCCGCCACCGGTCGATGCGGGCGACGACGCCGTAGCGGTTCTCCCAGCGCACGATGCGGTGGTACACGTCGGAGCGGCGGTACTGCCGGGGCCACAGCCGGCGCACGGCGGGGATCTGCGCGCCGAACGCGGCCGAGCACCAGAACCAGTCGGTGTCCCAGCGCCACAGGTAGTCGTAGGCGGAGAGGCGGTCGGCGCCCTTGGCCCGCAGCGACTGGTAGTAGATGTCCTGCCCGGTGTAGTCGCTGGTCGGGCCCGGCTCGTCGGTGAAGTGGCCCAGCACCAGGTAGGACTCGCCCGGCCGGAACACCACGCCGTCCATGACGTCGACCGCGATGCCGTCGTACTCCCCCGTCTTCATGACCTCGCCGACGGCCGCGAGCAGCTCGTCGACGTCGTCGAAGCGCAGGTTGCGGGTGCCGACCGCAGCGGCGATGGGCATCAGCTCGATGCGCAGGCGGGTGGCGTACCCGAGGCTGCCCAGCGAGTTCGGGAACGCCGCGAAGAGCTCGGCGTGCTCGTTGTCGGGCCGCGCGGTGAGCACCTCGCCGGCCCCGGTGAGAATGTCCAGCTCCAGCACCGACTCGTGCGGCAGCCCGTGGCGGAACGAGGTCGCCTCGATGCCGAGCCCGGTCACCGCCCCGCCGAGTGTGATGGTGCGCAGCTGGGGTACGACGAACGGCATCAGCCCGTGCGGCAGGGTCGCGTCGACGAGGTCCTCGTACGTGCACATGCCCTGCACCTCGGCCGTGCGCCCCTGCGGATCGACCTCGATCACGCCGCCGAGGCCGCTCACGTCGAGCCCGTGGTGCACGGTGTCGCGCGGCCGGAACAGGTTCGACGTCTTCTTCGCCAGGCGAACGGTCTCACCCGGCGGGATGGCGGCGTACGAGTCCTCGAGGGCCCGTACGGCCCGGCGGTGGGCTTCCCAGCCGATTGGTTCAGCGCGCCCCATACAACCACCTCGCTTCCCTGGCCAAAACTTGCACACTCCGCAAGATCAGCCAACGGCTGGTGACTGAACTCACGCCCGCGGTAACGCCCGGGGATGACCCGGGCGAGAATGACGCCGTGGAATCCCTGATCGAGCGGTACTTCGCGATGTGGAACTCCGGCGATATTTCCGCCGCCTCCGACTTCCTCTCCCCCGCCTGGATCGACTACAACCATCCCGAGGTGACAACGCCGGAGCAGGTCGCCGAGTCGGTGACCCGCATCCGCGCGGCCCGGCCGGCGCTGCGCTTCGAACTGGACTCGATCACGGGCCACGTTGCGGTCGGGCGGGCGGGCGAATCCCTGCTCGCGTGGGTCTTCACCTCGGACGGCACCCACCTGACGTCGGTGCGCACCTACCGCGCCATGTGACCGGACACGGATGAGCGGCCCCCTCCGCCCGAAGGCTTCGAGGACCGC
Organism: Dactylosporangium sp. McL0621; assembly: GCF_049995355.1. NCBI lineage: Bacteria > Bacillati > Actinomycetota > Actinomycetes > Micromonosporales > Micromonosporaceae > Dactylosporangium > Dactylosporangium sp. McL0621. The sequence continues at coordinate 2,911,141 of NZ_CP188259.1, read as the reverse complement.
CCGATGCGGTGTCCAAATATTAAAGGATCGGCGTCAGTACCGGACGATCAACGCGATCCGCCCGTCGCTCGCGAGGCTGTCGTCGCCCACGAAGGTGACCTCGCCGCTCTGGCGGGCGACCGACTCGACGATGTCGTCGACCGCGTCGTCCAGGAGCACGCCGGGCGCGTCCTGGTGCGGCTCCTGGTCCGGCGGGTGCAGGTGGTCGTCGTGGACCCAGGCCGGGCTGTGGTAGCCCTCCTCGACCAGCAGGTGCGCGCCCCGGCCCTGGTGGGCCAGCGACCAGCACTCGGCCAGTCCGGCCGCGAAGCGGTTCGCGCCGCGCGCCGCGTCCAGCGACTCCAGCGCCGCGACCTGCTCCATCGCCGTGTACGCGGCGAGGCGGGGGGCCAGCAGCTCGTACACCTCGTGCGCGCCCGCGTGGTCGTAGTTGCCCAGCACCGTGCCGGCGAACGGGCGCGGCCACTCGGCGGCGAAGTACGGCAGGTAGCGGTCGACGCCGAGGACGAAGAGGGGCCGGGTGTCGAGGCGGTCGATCTCCGCGAGGGCGCCGGCGATGTCGCGGAAGAACTGGCGGTGCCGCTCCATCTCGTGCTTGCTGGGCTCCTGGCCGTAGTCGCGCGGCAGGCCCATACCCTCGTGCGTGAACGGGAAGCCGTGCGTGGTCACCTCGACGAGCTCGGGTCCGTCGCCGCTCCACAGGCGGGTCGGCTGCTCGGAGAGCACGAGCGCCCAGTACCGGTGCCGCCGGGCCGCGTCGGCGACGACGTCGCGGACCTCGAACGTGTCGGCGATGACGACCCGCTCCTGGACCGGGCTGTCGAGGACGCGGACGTGCACCTGGCCCGGCGAGGCAAACACCGCGAGCCCGTCGCCGGCGTGGCGCAGGTCGACCCGTTCGGCGGCGGTCGCGATCTCGTCGTACACCTGCGAGGCGACCTCCCGCGGCACCGTCTCGTCGCTGTCCAGCCGGCGGCGCGCCTCGGCGAGCAGGTTGCGCAGGCGGATCGGGTCCTGCTGGTTGGCCGGCGCGGTGCGGTGGGTCGGCATGAGCAGGGAGACCGCCGGGTATCCGCTCGGGGTCAGCGTCGCCAGGTCCTTCACCGTCATGTGCCCACGGTGCCCCGCGGAGCGCCGGACGCGCTCGCCCGCGGCGGGTTAGCTTCGCGCGGTCAGAGCCGCAGGCCGGCCACGAAGGCGGCCGCGGCCTTGTCGTCGGCCACCGGGTCGGGCGCGAAGAACGTGATGAAGGCGTGCTGGAAGCACGCGCCGAGCACGAGCCCGGCGAGGGCGTCGGGGTCCGCGTCGGCGGCGATGTTGCCCAGGGACTGCTCAGCGCGCAGGTACGCGGCCAGGCCCTCGTTCGCCCGGTGCGGCCCGAGGTTGCGCGCGCGCAGGTTGTCGCGGTGGGCGGCCAGGATCTGCGGGTCGGAGAAGATCGAGGCGAACATCGGGAAGCCGTCGCGGTAGAACGTGATGCACACGGCCGCGAGCTCGGTCAGGATGTCGCGGACCGGCGCCGAGCCGGCCCGCGCGGGCAGCGTCATGAGCATCGGGATGAACTGCGGCCCGCGCTCGTGCAGCACGGCGAGCATGAGCTCGAGCTTGTCCCGGAAGTGCTTGTACAGCGTGGCCTCGGAGAAGCCCGCCGCGCGCGCCATCTCCTTGGTGGTGGCGTTGGCCAGCCCGCGCTCGCGCAGCACCCGCGCGGCCGCGTCGAGGATCACGTCACGCGTCGTCGCCACCGGTGCCCCTTCCGAATTTCCCGAACCCATGCCATTGTAGGGGTTAGTGAGTACTTACTAACCAACAGGGGGAAGTCTCTCATGAAGCTGACCGTCTTCGGGGCGACCGGCGGGATCGGCCGGCAGCTCATCCGGCTCGGACAGGAGCGCGGGCACGAGATGACCGCCGTCGCCCGGCGCCCGGCCGACCTCGGCTGCGACGTGGTGGTGGCCGACCTGGGCGATGCCGAGGCGCTCGCGGCCGCGGTGGCCGGGCGGGACGCGGTGCTCTCCGCGCTCGGCATCCGGCCCGCGGAGATGAAGGCGCGCCGCGCGGGCGACCCGGGCGCGCGCAGCACGGTACAGGCCGACGGGGCCCGGGCCGAGACGGCCGCCATGCGGGCGACGGGCGTGCGGAGGATCATCAGCGTCGACGCCGCGGGGCGGGTGGCCGACTCGGGCGACGGGTTCGTCCTGCGGTACCTCGCCAAGCCGCTGGTGCAGCGCATCCTCCGCGAGGGGTTCGCGGACCTCACCGTGGCCGAGGGCGTGCTGCGCGACAGCGGGCTCGACTGGACGCTCATCGCGCCGCCGCGGCTGACCGACGGGCCGAACCGGCCGTACCGGACCGTGCTCGACGTGAACGTCCGGGGTGGACGGACGCTGTCGCGCGCCGACGTGGCCGACGCGATGCTGCGGGCGCTGGCGGAGCCGGGCTGGATCCACCGCCGGGTCAACGTGGCGTACTGAGACGGCGCCACCCGTGCGGCGATGGCCGGCCGCCCAAGGAGGAGAGCGGCCGGCCGTGTGACCGCGTGCCCGGGAAGTCCCTCGTCAACCCGGACACTGCATGCAAGCGGTCAGCTCATGCCGTCACCTCCGCAAGCTCCGGTGCCGGCCGAAAACTGTGCCCATGGTGAGCGGCCCCTCCACTCCGCTCCGGACCGCTCACGAGACGCCGAGGTTACCGAAGTCGACCTGACCGTAGTACTGGGTCACGTAGACGTTCGTCAGCCGCGGGTTGCGGTAGTTCAGCGCCTTGTCGTAGGTGAACGGCATGTACGCCGCGGACTCCGAGACCTTCTTGTTGATCTGCTTCCACAGCTCGGCGTTCTTCTGCTGGTCGGGCTCGGCCGCCGCCTGGTCGATGAGCGCGTCGATCGCCGGGTCGTTGAGCTCGGCGTAGTTGTTGTTGCCCGACTCGGAGATGGCCCGGCTGTCGACGATGACCTGCAGGAAACCGGCCGGCGACGGGTAGTCCGCGCCCCAGCCCGCGAGCATCAGGCCGTAGCCCTTGTTGTGCACGTTGCTCGGCGAGCCGATGATCGAGCGGAAGTACAGCGCCGCGTCCTGCGGGTCGATCCGGGCGTTGATGCCGATCGCGGACATCGACTGCTGCAGCGCCTCGGCCGTCTTCATCTCCTTGCCCGTGTTGCGGGTGGCGATGACGGTGTCGAAGCCGTTCGGGTGCCCGCAGGCGGCCAGTTCCTCCTTGGCCTTGTCGACCTGCGGCTTGCCGGACTTGGTGTTGAACACGTCGTCGGCGTCGTCGTGGCCGTTGATCGTCGGCGGCAGCATGTTGGTGGCGATGTCACCGCCGGCCTCGGCGCCGCCGCGGGCGGTCTGCATCGCCGTCTTGTCCAGCGCGTACTGCACGGCCTTGCGGCAGTGGACGTTGTCGAACGGCGCGACCTTGGTGCTGATCGCGACGTACCGGATGAAGCCCGTCACCGGCGCGTCGGCGTTCTTCTTCTTCTCCGGGTTGAGCAGGATCTTCGGCTGCGAGCCGGGCTGCACGCCGGTCTGGGCGATGTCGAGGTCGACCTCCTCGGCCAGCAGCTGGTTGTCGATCTCCTCGACCGCGGTGCCGTACGTCACCTCGACGCGGTCCGGCAGCGCCTTGCGCACCGGGTCGGTCCTCTGGTCCCACTGGTCGTTGCGGACCATCGTGAGCTTCTTGCCCGGGTCGTAGGACTCGAACTTGTACGGGCCCGTGGACTGCGGGTGGTTGGCGTACTGGCTGCCGGTGTCCTTGGCCTTCTGCACGGGGCTCGAGACCGGCATCTGCATGTGGTACAGGAAGTCGGAGTTCGCCTTGGCCAGGGTGAACACGATCGTGTTGTCGTCGGGCGTCTGCACCGACCGCAGGCCGAGCTTGTCCGGGTCGGTGTCCTTGTACACGCCCGGGTACTTCTGGCCCTGGTCGAGGAGGTCCACGAGGTACTTCGGGCCGGCGTTGACGACCTCCAGCGCGAAGACGCGCTCGATGCCGTACTTGATGTCCTTCGAGGTGATCGGGGAGCCGTCCTCGAACTTGACGCCGGGCTTGAGGTGGAAGGTGTACTTCTTGCCGCCGTCCTCCGGCGTGGGTACCTCGGTGGCCAGGTCCGGCACGAGCTTGAGCCCGTCGGCGCCCGGCTTCGCGTCGTTGGCCAGCAGCGTGCGGACGTAGAAGCCCTTCATCAGGTTCCACTCGCTCGCGTAGTACGCGATCTGCGGGTCGAGCGAGTCCGGGTTGTCGTGGATGGTGAGCTTGAGCGTCCCGCCCTTCTTGTCGGACGGGTTCACCACCCCGGTGACGGCCGCGTTGTAGCCCGACGACGCTTTCTGACCATTGTCCTTGCTGCTATTGTCGCTGCTGGAACCGCCTCCGCAGGCGGACAGCACGAGCGTCGCGGCGGCCGCTCCGGCCACCAGCGCGCGTCTCCTCATATCGGCATGTGTCACGTTCACGAGCAGGCCTTTCCGGGTGCCGCGGTTGTGGGGCCGCGGATTCGGGGTTTCCGCACGCGGGCAGCGCGCATCGCCCGGTCAGGTGGTCCACAGTGGATGGTCCACTGTGTCCAGGGCGTGGGCATGCACCACGCCCACCGGGTGGGTCGCACGATGTTTGTGGCTACGTCGCGTGGACGGCGATGTGCGTCGCCGTTCACTGTGCAAAGACCTCGGGCTCATCACCCCGGTTGCGTTCGCGACTCCCTTACCACATAACGGATTGGTCACCGTCAACGCCAACGCCGACCGCCGATTCGGTTGCGTGCGTTATCGATTCTTGTCCAAGCCCTTCAACCGGGCGATGCTGGCGGCCTCGTCCGGATCGGGCTCCGGCGTCTCCAGGAACGCGCGCAGCACCTCGACGGCAACATCCGGCGCGAGCCGCTTGAGACTCATAGCGAGCACGTTGGCGTCGTTCCACAGACGCGCGCCGCGCGCCACCCACGGGTCCCAGGCCACCGCGGCCAGGGCCCCCGGGATCTTGTTGGCGGCGATCGCGGTGCCGGTCCCGGTCCAGCACATGACGACCCCGAGCTCGGCCGACCCAGCGGCCACGGCCCGCCCCACACCGGCCCCGAGATCGGGCCAGGGCAGGTCATCGATGCGCAGGATTTCGTGCCCGGCCTCAGCGAGGTGGGCCAGGACGGCCTCGGTGGTGGCGTTGCTGTCATCAGCGGCAAAGGCGATGCGCACGCCCCCATTGTCACTCCAGCGGGGTCAACGCACTCGACTCAGCGACTCTCATGTCGGCCCGGATTCCCGGAAGCCTCGCATCGCATTCGACACTACGGTCGGCGTGAAACCCGTGACCGCCGGACGGAAGTGCCCCAGCGCGGCGACAGCGCGGGCACCAGGTCGCACCCGGCCACGCACAGCGCCCCTACTCCAAGCCGGCCCGGATCGCGCGCAGCGCGCCCAGGCCAGTCCTGCCGATCATGGTGTAGATGATCGATGATGTGTTGGTGGCTCGTCCTGGTGAGTTGACCGACGCAGCTGCGCGGTCGAGGGCGGTGGCGTGATCACCAGCAGGTCATCAATGGGATTTTGTGGAAGCTGCGTACCGGTGCGCCGTGGCGGGATGTGCCGGAGCGGTATGGGCCGTGGAAGACCTGCCACGAACGGTTGCGACGGTGGACGGCCGACGGGTCGTGGGCGCAGGTCCTGGCTGCGGCGCAGGTGCATGACAATGGTCAGCCGGTCGAATGGACGATCAGCCTGGATTCCTCGGTGGTGCGGGCGCATCAGCATGCGGCTGGCGCCCGCAAAAAGGGGGATCCGCAACGTCGTGGAACGCTGCTTCAGCCGGTTCAGACATTGGCTTGATCTGGGCAGCCGCTACGCCAAACGCGCCGCGATCTACCAGGCCGGTCTGCAACTCATCGCCGCCCTCACGCGGCTGCCATGATCGGCAGGACAGGCCCTGGTCCGCGCAAAGCGCACCGAGAAACACATTCCCCCCGGCCCCCCGGCCCCGGAAGAGCATTTGACCCTCAAGCAACCCCAGCCGGCCGGAACTGCACCGACACCCGCGGCCCCACGACCCGCGCCGTCTTCGGCACGCAGTGCTCCCACGTCCGCTGGCACGACCCGCCCATCACCACCAGATCCCCGTGCCCGAGCGGGAACCGGACGCTGTCCCCGCCCCCGCGCGGCCGCAGCAGCAGTGACCGCGGCGACCCGAACGACACGATCGCCACCATGGTGTCGAAGCGCGCCCCGCGGCCGATCGTGTCCCCGTGCCAGGCGACGCTGTCGCGGCCGTCGCGGTAGAGGCACATGCCCGCGGTCATGAAGGGCTCGCCGAGCTCCTCCACGTAGTGCGCCGTGAGCCGGCGCCGGGCCTCGGTCAGCAGCGGGTGCGGCAGGGTCTCCTCGGCCGGGTACCACCGCAGCAGGCGCGGCACGTCGACCACGTCGTCGTACATCTTGCGGCGCTCGGCCCGCCACTCCACGTCGTGCACCAGCGTCTGCAGGATCGCGTCGGACCCCAGCACCCAGCCGGGCAGGTGATCGACCCACGCGCCCCGGCTCAGGTGATGGCGGGTGACCTGCCCGGTCAGCGACCCGAGGGAAGGCCCGGCGACGTCGAACATCGAGGGCTGGTATGCGAGGTCAATCATGGCTCCGAGTCTACCGGAGTTCGAACACTCGTACGAGCCCATCCCGCTGGAGGGGGACAGGCTTTACAGTATGTCGATGCAGTCGTCACGCAAGGTCGATCGCGGCGATGCCGGGGGCTCGTGCCCGGTCGCGCGGGGCGATGACGGGGTCTGGCACGTCAGCGGGCACGCCGCCGGGCGGGCGGTGCTGCGCAGCGCCGACACCGTTCAGGCGGGGCTGGGCGTCGAGACGGTCGAGAAGCTGCCGCCGAAGATTCGCCGGCCCGTGCTCTATCGGGACGGGGCCGAGCACCGGGAGTACCGTCGCCAAACCGCCCGGTTCTTCACCCCGCGCCGCGTCGACGAGCACTACCGCGGGCTCATGGTCGAGATCGCCGAACGGCAGCTGGCCGTCCTGCGCCGCGACGGCGAGGCCGAGCTGTCCACGCTGAGCTTCCGGCTCGCCATCGACGTGGCCGCCGCGGTGATCGGCCTGACCGAGAGCCGCCCCGGCATCGACGGGCGCCTCGAGCGCTTCTTCCCGGAGAAGTTCGGCCGCCCGGGGTTCACGAGCCTGACCGGCCTGCGCTGGTTCCTGCGCCAGAACGTGCAGTTCCTCGGCATCTACCTCAAGGACGTGCGCCCCGCGATCCGCCCGCGCCGCCGGGAGCGCCGCGACGACCTGATCTCGCACCTGCTCGACGAGGGCTGCCGCGACGGCGAGATCCTGGGCGAGGTGATCACGTTCGCGGCCGCGGGCATGGTCACCACCCGGGAGTTCATCAATCTGGCCGCCTGGCACCTCTTCACGGACGAAGAGCTGCGGCTTCGGTACCGCGAAAGCCTCGAACCCGACCGCATCGCCATCCTGCACGAGCTGCTGCGCCTGGAGCCGGTCGTCGGCAACCTGAAGCGCCGCACCACGGCCGAGATCACCGTGCCCGACGGCGACACCACCGCGACGATCCCGGCCGGCGCGCTCGTCGACGTCGCCGTGCACGCCGCGAACCTCGACCCCGGGGCGGTCGGCCCGGACCCGGGCGCCGTGCGCCCGGCCCGCCCGGTCGCGACCGGCGTGGCGCCGGCCGTGCTCTCCTTCGGCGACGGCCCGCACCGCTGCCCCGGCGCGCACGTCGCCATCCAGGAGTCCGACATCTTCCTCACCCGCCTGTTCGCGCTGCCGGGCCTGCGCATGACGAGCCCGCCGCGGGTGGCCATGAAGCCGGACATCAGCGCGTACGAGCTGCGGGGCCTGCGCGTGGCCGCCGATCCCGATGTCGTTCGGTACTGAACGAATAGCCCTTCGTGACGCTCCGGGGTGACGCGGCGGGCGAATGCCCGTATCGTGAGAGCGGCTCGGATGTTGGAAGGTGTTGAGCCCGATGAGTCCCGCCGATCGTTTCGCCGTGTTCCCCGAATTCAACGTCACCGTCGAGCCGCTGCCCAACCAGGCGCTGCGGGTCCGCGTCGCCGGCGAGGTCACCCTGGAGAACGTGGGCGAACTGCGCTCGGTGCTCTTCCGCGCGGTGGACGATGTCCGCGCCCGCGCCGTCGAGGTGGACCTGAGCCTGGTGACCTTCATCGACTCGACAGGCATCGGCAAGCTCGTCAGCGCGCGCGCCCACGCCGTCACGAACAACAGCGACCTGTGGATCGTCAACCCCAGCCCGGGCGTCCGCCGCGTCCTGAGCCTGCTGGGCCTCCTGGAGATCCTGAGCACCCCGACCGGCACGAGCGGCTGGGCCCCGCCCAAGTCGGCCTGAGCGCCGGCCGCCGGGCGTGCGGCCGTAGGGCACAATGCCACGCGTGTTTGTCGTACGCGCGGATGCCGGGCCGCGCCGGCGGCGGTACCGCCGGATGGTCACCCTCATGGCCGTGGGGTACGCGCTGCTGGCGGCGCTCTTCGGCGTGCAGATGGGCCTCATCGCGCACCAGCTCGACGACCTGCTCGCCGCGCTCGTGCCCGGGGCCGTCGCCGGGCTGCTCGGGTTCATGTTCGGCTCGCTGCTGCTGGTCGGCGGGGCCCTGAAGCGGCTGCGCGCGGCCGCGGGGCTCGGCCGGATCATGACCGTCCAGGCGGACGGGCTCTGGATCGACGCCGTCGACGTCTTCCTGCCGTGGGAGATCGTCGGGCAGGTCCGCCGGCGGCCCTGGCTGCGGCACGAGATCCTCATGGTCACCGTCCGGCCGGGCACCGCGCCGGACCACCCCGGCGCCTACGGGCTCGGCGACGACCCGAAGCTGTGGCGCGCGTTCAACGACACCGGCGTGGCGATCGGCCTGCGGGACATCGTCCCGGACAAGGAGCGGGTGTACGCCGAGATCGCCCGGTATCACGCCGTGGAGCGCAGCGCCTGAGCGAGCCGGTGCACGCCCTCGTCGAGCAGGGCCGGCGGGGCGGCGGCGAAGGTGAGGCGCAGGTGCGGCGCGTCCGGCTCGGCGGCGTACCAGGGCCGGCCCGGGAAGACGACCACGTGCAGCGCGGCCGCGGCCGTCGTCACCGCGACGTCGTCGGTGCCGTCGGGCAGGCGGAGCCAGGCGTGCAGGCCTCCCCGCGGTACCGATGGCGGATCCAACGCCGGCAGGTGACGCCGGACCGCGTCGAGGAGGGCGTCGCGGCGCGTGCGCAGGGCCGCCCGCAGTGCGCGAAGGTGTCGCGGCCACGCCGGTGAGGTCACGAAGTCGAGGGCGGCCTGCTGCAGGGGGCCGGTGACGAAGAAGTCGTCGAGCACGCGGGCGGCGCGCAGCCGGGCGCCGGCCGGGCCCCGGGCGCCGATCGCGGCCACCCGCAGCCCCGGCGCGGCCGACTTCGTGAGCGAGCGCAGGTACACCACATGGCCGTCCCGGTCGTCGGCGACCAGCGGCGGCGGGGCGTCGGCGTCGATGGCGAGGTCGCGCGCGTAGTCGTCCTCGAGCAGGAACGCGCCCGCGGCCCGCATCTCGGCGAGCACCGCCGCGCGGCGCCCGGGCACGAGCGTGGCGCCGTGCGGGTTGGCGAACAGCGGCTGGCAGTAGAACAGCCGGGCGCCGGTGCGGCGCAGCGCGGCGGCGAGCAGGTCGGGGCGCACCCCGGCGTCATCGGCCGGCACCGGCACGACGCGCAGCCCGGCGGCGCGGGCGGCGGCGAGCGCGCCGAGGTACGTGGGCGACTCCACCAGTACCGTGTCGCCCGGCGCGGCCAGGGCGCGGAACGCGGTCGACAGCGCCGCCTGCCCGCCCGGGCAGATGACGAGGTCCTCGGCGCGCAGGGCCCCGCCGGCGGCCCGCGCGAACCAGGCGCGCAGGTCCTCCCGCCCCTCGACCGGCCCGCGCTGCCAGCTCGCCGGCTGCCGGGCCGCCCGCACGAGCGCGGCGCCGAGGGCGCCGAGGGGCTGCAGGTCCTCGTCGAGGTACCCGCTGGACAGCGCGATCGCCCCGGGCCGCGGCACGGCCAGCAGCGCCTGCAGCGCGTCCTCGCCGGCCGGCCGCGGCCCGAGCGCGATCGACTGCCACGACAGGTCGGACGCGGGCTTGGCCGCGGCGCGCGCGGCGACGAACGTGCCCCGCCCCGGCTGCGTGTCGAGCACGCCCTCGGCCGCGAGGGCCCGGATCGCCCGGGTGACGGTGATCGGCGACGCCTGGTGCCGGGCGGTGAGCTCCCGCACCGTCGGCAGCCGCGTTCCCGGGGCCGCGGCGCCCGCCACGGCCCGGAGATCTTGGATAACGCGACCGGCTGCGTTATCGTCATTCATGAGAAGCAAGGATAGCGTTACTCGCTCGGACGCGATAACGGGGGCCGCCCTCGGCGCGCTGGGCGTCCTCGCGTTCAGCATGTCGCTGCCGGCCACCCGGGTCGCCGTCGAGCACCTCGACCCGTGGTTCGTCGCGTTCGGCCGGGCCGTCGGCGCGGGCCTGCTGGCCGTGGCGTACCTCGCGGCCGTGCGCGCCCCCCGCCCGACCGCGGCCCAGTGGCGCCGCCTCGCCGTCGTCGCGCTCGGCGTCGTGGCCGGCTTCCCGATGTTCACGTCGCTGGCCCTGCAGACGAGCACGGCCGCGCACGGCGCCGTCGTCGTCGCCCTGCTGCCCGCCGTGACCGCCGGCCTCGCGGTGCTGCGCGCCCGGGAGCGCCCGACGCCGGCGTTCTGGCTCGCGGGCGCGGCCGGCCTGCTCGCCGTGCTCGTCTTCCTGGCCCTCAGCGGCGCCGTCTCGGGCGCGCCCGGCCCCGCGGACCTGTTCCTGCTCGCCGCGATCGCGCTGTGCGGCCTCGGGTACGCCGAGGGCGGCGCCCTGGCCCGCGAGCTCGGCGGCGCCCGCACGATCTGCTGGGCGCTCGTGCTCGCCCTGCCGGCCACGGTCGCCATCACCGCCGTCGCCGCGCTGCGCCACCCGCCGCACGCCCCGGCCGCCGGGTGGGCGGGCTTCGGGTACCTCACCGTGATCTCGATGTTCCTGGGGTTCTTCGCGTGGTATGCCGGCCTCGCCCGCGGCGGCGTGGCGCGGGTCGGGCAGGTCCAGCTGGCCCAGCCGGTGCTCACCCTCGCGTGGTCGGCGTGGCTGCTGCACGAGCACGTCCCGCCGGTCGCGGTGGCCGCCGCCGTCCTGGTCCTCGGGTGCGTCGCGCTGACCCAGCGCCTGCGGTTCGAGAAGCCGAAGGCGGTTGACCCTCACCCGGCGTGAGGGGGGATCGTGGGAGGCGTGGAGCTGCTCAGCATCGGGGACTTCGCGCGGCGAACCGGCCTGTCCCAGCGGGCCCTGCGCCTCTACGACGAGATGGGCCTGCTGCGCCCGGAGCGGGTCGACGCCCACTCCGGCTACCGCTGGTACGGCCCGGACCAGGCCGCCCGCGCCCGGCTCATCGTGGCCCTGCGCCAGCTCGGCGTGCCCCTGCCCGAGGTGGCGGCGATGGCCGACGCCGAGCCGGCGCGGGCGGCGCGCCGGGTCGCGGAGCACTGGGCCCGCGCCGAGTTCGAGCACCACGGCCGCCGGGTGCTGGCCGGGTACCTGGTCGACGAGCTCGAGGGCCGCGCGGCGCCGCGCTTCGACGTGCGGGTGCGCACGGTACCCGAGCGGCGGCTGCTGACCCTGCGCCGGCACGTGACCCCCGAGGAGCTCGTCCTCGTGGGCCGCGACCTGCTCATCACCCGCATGCGCGAGGCCGGCGTGCCCCGCCCGGCGAACGAGCTCGAGGCCCCGTTCGTGATCTACCACGGCCTGGTGACGGCCGACAGCGACGGCCCGGTCGAGTGGTGCCGCCCGCTGCGGCCCGACGACGCCGAGGGGGTGGCCGCGCGCTTCCCCGACCTCGGGCTGCGCACCGAGCCGGAGCACGAGGAGGCGTACGTCCACCGGCCCACGGCCGAGACCGACCCCGAGGCCTGGCTGGTGATGGAGGCCCTGGCCGCGTGGGCGGTCCAGCACGCGAGGTCGGCGTCGGGGCCGGTGCGGGTCAGCATCCGGCCCGGCCCCACCCGCTCCGCGGACATCTCGATCCCGCTACAGGCCCGCTGACCTCGCGGCGCGCGGGCTACGGGCCGGCCAGCAGCAGGGGGCGCTGCGCGTGGTCCGGCTGGGGCCGGGTGCCCAGCGCCACCGCCGTCGGGTCCTCGATCATCCGCTCCACCACCACGCCCGCTCCGCCGCGCGCGGCGGCCGTGAACCCCAGATGCGACGCCACGAAGTTGCATCTCGCGGCGGTCGAGGCCACGGCCAGCCTCGCCAGGTTGGCCTGGGCCGACGGGATCAGGTGGTCGGCGAGCTCGGCGAAGTAGCCGCCCAGGACGATGACGCGCGGGTTGAAGAGGTTCACCAGGATGGCGCCGCCGTGGCCGAGCCAGCGGCCCACCTCCTCCACGGCCTCCGTCGCGGCCTCGTCGCCCCGCTGCAGGCGGTGGCTGATCTCCGCGATGCGCTCCTGGGGGTCCGGGATCGGGCCGTCCTTCAGGCCGTAGGCGGCGTCCGGGGTGGCCTTGCGGACGAGCTGGGCCAGGCCCACCTTGGTCTCCCAGCAACCGACCCGGCCACAACCGCAGGGTGCGCCGCCCGGCTCCACCGGCAGGTGGCCCACCTCGCCCGAGAAGCCGTCGGCGCCGCGCAGCAGGCGGCCGTTCACGATCACGCCGCCGCCCACGCCGACCTCGCCCGTCAAATAGACCAGGTCGTCGGTGCCGGCCGCCACGCCCCAGGTGTACTCGGCCAGGGCGGCCAGGTTCGCATCGTTGTCCACGCCGATCCAGAGGCCCGGGGCCAGGCCGTGCGCCAGCCTCGTCGCCACCGGGACGTCGCGCCAGCCCAGGTTCGGGGCCAGGACGACCACGCCGCGGGCGACGTCGACCAGGCCTGGTACCGCCACCGTCAGACCCACCGGCGTCACGCCCCGGCGCACCAGCTCGGCCACGGAGCGGCGCGCCGCCTCGGTCAGGTCCTCGAGGCAGCGCTCCACGTCGCGGTGCATGGCGTCGAAGCTCACGCGCTTCTCGATCACCGTGCGGCCGGTCAGGTCGGCGCCGTGGACGGCCAGGTAGTCCACGTTGATCTCGATGCCGATCGCGCCGACGTCGGGGCTCAGGGCGATGCCGCGCCCGGGGCGGCCGGCCCCGCCCGAGTGCTCGGCGCCGATCTCACGGACCAGGCGCCGGGTCAGCAGCTCGTCCACCAGGCTCGACACGGTCGCCTTGTGCAGGCCCGTCGCGGCGGCGATCGCGGCCCGCGAGCGCGGGCCGTTCGTGCGGATGTGGCGCAGGGTCCTGGTCAGGTTGGTGCGGCGCAGGGCCAGCTGGTCGGTGGGCTCCTCCGCGGATCCGGCGCCCGCGCGTTCCTTGCTCACCATTGTTCTCACCCCTGCGGCCGCGGCGCGTACGGGCCGAGGCGGCCGGGACGCGCCCACTCAGTGACTACGGACATGGCGGACCGGCGGCCGGATGCGCCGCGTGGGTCGCGGGCGTCCGTCGCGTGTGGCCTCAGCGGCGCGGTGCTCGTGGGTCCGGTGCGGCGGCCTTGCCGAGGGGCCGCGGCGACCGGGAGCCACCGCATCGATGCGGCTCATTCGTCGGTCCGTCCGACGAATCAACCACGAAACATCCCGGCTGCACCAGGCCTACGGGCAACGAATCAGGCACGTTTCGAAACTCGGCGGGACAGGGGCAACCAGCCGCGCATATTCCAACGCGTCAATCAAACGGGATGGCACACAACCGAAGAACCGTTGACTTGCCGGTAGCTTGTCTGCAACATTTGGCGCAACGTAGTGCAAGATTCCTACAAGCGCTCGTCAGACTTACGCTACTCTCCGCAACTCGATCGCAGCCGGCACCGCCAACCCGATGCGACCGTCCCACCACCCCGCCTACGGAGAGGGTTGCCGTGCTGCGCATCCACACACCCTGAACGAAGCACGTCCCGACCGACTGAACCTCTGTGGCCGCCGCCGCACCCGGACCGCCGACAGCGCACCGCCAATCCCGCCCGCGGGAAGCGCCCGTCCCGCCCAGCGCGCCGCCACCGCACTGAACACACCCCGTTCGGACGCATTGAGACGACGAAGGATCCCGATGAGCAGAAGGCTCGTGACGCGGAGGGTGCTCGCGGCGTTCGCCGTGGCCACCCTTGTCGCCGTGACGGCGCAGACGCTGCCGGCGCAGGCCGCCGGTGGCCCCAATCTCGCCAGTGGCCGGCCCGCCACCTCCAGCAGCACCAACGGCCAGAACGGCATCGGCAACATCAACGACGGCAACCAGGGCACCTACTGGGAGAGCGCCAACAACGCCTGGCCGCAGTGGGCCCAGATCGACCTGGGCAGCGCCAAGAGCATCGACCAGATCAAGCTGAAGCTGCCCAACGACTCCGCCTGGGCGACGCGCACCGAGACGCTGACGGTGACCGGCAGCAACGACGGGACCAGCTTCTCCACGATCGTCGGCTCGGCCGGGTACATCTTCAACCCCGCGAGCCAGAACACGGTCACGATCGGCTTCAACGCCACGACCACGCGGTACGTGCGGCTGAACTTCTCGGCCAACACGGGCTGGGCCGCCGCCCAGATCTCCGAGTTCGAGATCTACGGCGTGTCCACCGCCGGCAGCAACCTGGCCGCGGGCAAGACCTTCACGGCCAGCACGCAGAACGCGCAGTACGTGCCCGGCAACGGCGGCGACTCCAACCAGGACACCTACTGGGAGAGCTCCGGCGCCCTGCCGCAGTGGCTGCAGGTCGACCTCGGCTCCGCGGTGCCGGTCAGCTCCGTGGTACTGAAGCTGCCCGCCGCCTGGGGCGCGCGCACCGAGACCCTCGCCGTGCAGGGCAGCACCACCGGCAGCACGTTCTCGGACATCGTGGCGTCGAACTCGTACAACTTCGCTCCCACCGCCGCGAACACCGTGACCATCCCGTTCACCCAGACGACGACCCGGTACGTGCGGGTCAGCATCTCGGCGAACACCGGCTGGGCGGCCGCGCAGCTGTCCGAGCTGGAGGTGTACGGGCCGACGACCGGTGACACCCAGGCGCCGACCGCCCCGGGGAGCCTCGCGTACACGATCCCGGGCAGCGGCCTGATCAAGCTGACCTGGAACGCGTCGACGGACAACAGCGGCTCGATCGCCGGGTACGACGTCTACGCCGACGGCGCGCTGCGCACCAGCGTCGCCGGCAACGTGCTGACGTACACGGACAGCCAGCCCGACAGCGCGACCGTGAGCTACTACGTGAAGGCCCGCGACGCCGCCGGCAACCAGTCGGCCAACTCGAACACGGTGACCCGCACGGGTACCACTCCGGACACCCAGGCGCCGACCGCGCCCGGGAGCCTCGCCTACACCCAGCCGGGCAGCGGCCAGATCAAGCTCACCTGGACCGCGTCGACCGACAACAGCGGCTCCATCGCCGGCTACGACGTGTACGCGAACAACTCGCTGCGCGGGTCGGTCGCCGGCAACGTGCTGACCTACACGGACAGCCAGCCCGACACCGCGACCGTCAGCTACTACGTCAAGGCCCGCGACGCCGCCGGCAACGCCTCCGCGGCCAGCAACACGGTCACCCGCACCGGCACCGGCACCCCGCCGCCGGGGACCAACGTGGCGCTGGGCAAGACGATGGAGGCCAGCGGCTCGGTCTTCACGTTCGTGCCGGCCAACGCCAACGACAACAGCGTCACCACCTACTGGGAGGGCGCGGCCGGCTACCCGGCGACGCTCACCGTGAAGCTCGGCGCCAACCACGACATCAGCAAGATCACGCTGAAGCTCGACCCGAGCTCGGCGTGGGGCACGCGGACCCAGAACGTCCAGGTCCTCGGTCGTGACCAGGGCTCGTCGACCTACACCAGCCTGGTGTCGGCGGCGAACTACACCTGGAACCCGGCGAGCGGCAACTCGGTCGACATCACCGTCAGCGCCCGGGTCGCCGACGTCCGGCTGCAGTTCAACTCCAACACCGGCGCCCCGTCGGGCCAGATCGCGGAGTTCCAGGTCTTCGGTACCCCGGCCCCGAATCCGGACCTGCAGATCACCGGCATCAGCCAGTCCCCGGCCGCGCCCGTCGAGACGGACTCGGTGAACCTGACCGCCACGGTGAAGAACAACGGCTCGGCCGCCTCCGGCGCGACGAACGTCAACTTCTACCTCGGTACCGCCCAGGGCACCGTCCTGGCCGGCACCGCGACCGTGACCGGCCTCGCCGCCGGTGCGCAGGGCACGTTCGCCGCGAACATCGGGCCGCGCACCGCGGGCACGTACACGGTGAGCGCGAAGGTCGACGAGGGCAACACGGTCATCGAGACCGACGAGACCAACAACTCGTTCACCAGCGGCTCGAACCTCGTGGTGCAGCCGGTGCAGTCCTCGGACCTCGTCGCCGCCCCGGTGGCCTGGTCGCCGTCGAACCCGTCGGCGGGCAACACGGTCACCTTCACCGTCGTGATCAAGAACCAGGGCACCCAGGCCAGCGGCTCGGGTGCGCACGGGGTCACGCTGACGCTCAAGGACGCCACCGGGGCCACGGTGAAGACGCTGACCGGGTCGTACACCGGGACGCTCGCCGCCGGCGCCAGTTCCCCGGTCGTCAGCCTGGGCACGTGGACCGCGGTCAACGGCAAGTACACGGTGCACACCGTGCTCGCCAACGACACCAACGAGCTGGCGGTCAAGCAGGCCAACAACACCAGCGACAACCCGCTGTTCGTCGGGCGGGGCGCGAACATGCCCTACGACATGTACGAGGCCGAGGACGGCACGGTCGGCGGCGGCGCGCAGGTCGTCGGGCCGAACCGCACCATCGGCGACCTCGCCGGCGAGGCGTCGGGCCGCAAGGCGGTGACGCTGAACTCGACCGGGTCGTCCGTGCAGTGGACCACGCGGCAGAGCACCAACACGGTGGTCGTGCGGTTCTCGATCCCGGACGGCACCACGTCGTCGATAAACGTGTACGTCAACGGCTCCTTCGCCAAGGCGATCCAGCTGACGTCGAAGTACACCTGGCTCTACGGCAACGAGGCGTCGCCGACCAACTCCCCGGGCACCGGCCCGCGGCACATCTACGACGAGGCAAACGTCCTGCTCGACAGCACCGTGAACGCCGGCAGCACCATCAAGCTGCAGAAGGACGCGGCCAACGGCGGCAACATCGCGGTCGACTTCATCAACACCGAGCAGGTCGCCCCGATCGCCAACCCGAACCCGGCCACGTACATCACCCCGGCCGGCTTCACCCAGCAGGACGTGCAGAACGCCTTCAACACGGCGACGCAGAGCAGCACGGCGGTCGGCGTCTACCTCCCGGCGGGCACCTACGTCACCACCGGGAAGTTCGACATCAACAGCAAGGCGATCCAGGTCGTCGGGGCCGGGCCGTGGTACACGAAGTTCACCACGCCGCAGGACCAGCAGAACACCGATGCGGGCTTCCGGGTCCAGACCTCGGCGAACGGCTCCACGTTCAAGAACCTGGCCTTCTTCGGCAACTACGTCGAGCGCATCGACGGCCCCGGCAAGGTGTGGGGCGAGCTGAAGGACAACCAGAACCTGACGATCGACAACGTCTGGGTGGAGCACACCGTCTGCATGTACTGGGGCGTGCACAACAGCGGCATCAACATCTCCAACAGCCGCATCCGGGACACCTTCGCCGACGGCATCAACTTCACGAACGACACGACGAACACCCACCTGAACAACATCGACGCCCGCAGCACGGGTGACGACTCGTTCGCGCTGTTCTCCGCGATCGACAGCGGCGGCTCGGTGGGCAACCACGACAACCTGTGGGAGAACCTGTCCGCGACCCTCACCTGGCGCGCGGCCGGCTTCGCGGTCTACGGCGGGTACAGCAACACGTTCCGCAACATGTACATCGCGGACATGCTGACGTACTCGGGCATCACGATCAGCTCGCTGGACTTCGGCTACCCGTTCGTCGGCTTCGGCACGCAGCCCACGACGATCCAGAACGTGTCGCTCGTCCGCGACGGCGGGCACTTCTGGGGTCAGCAGGCGTTCGGCGCGATCTGGGCGTTCTCGGCCTCGAAGGAGTTCCGCGGAATCCGGGTGTCCGATGTGGACATCGTGGACCCGACGTACTCCGGCATCATGTTCCAGACGAAGTACAAGGACCCGAACACGCCCGAGTTCACGTTCACGGACACCATCTTCACGAACATCACCATCAGCGGCGCGAAGCGCAGTGGTGACGCGTTCGACGCGAAGTCCGGGATCGGCATCTGGGCGAACGAGCTGCCCGAGCCCGGGCAGGGCCCGGCGCGCGGGTCGGTCACGTTCAACCACCTGACGTTCTCGGACAACGCCGAGAACATCAGGAACACGACGACCACGTTCACGCTGACGATCAACCCGTAGTACTCCGCTCGAGGGAACGGCCGCCGGGGCTCCCGGCGGCCGTTCTCGCTCTCAGCCGCCGCAGCATGCGCGCGTCCTCGAAGCCGGCCGAGCGGGCCGCGGCGTCGACCGTCGCGCCGTGGCCGATCAGGTGCTCGGCGCGCTCGAGGCGCAGCAGCTGCTGGTACCGCAGCGGGGTCAGCCCGGTCGCGTCGCCGAACGCGCGGGTCAGGGTCCGCTCGCTCACCCCGGCCGCGGCGGCGAGGTCGCGCAGCGGCAGGCGCTCGGTGAAGCGGTCGTCGATGACATCCTGCGCCCGGTGGACGACGTCGCTCACGTGGTCGCGGTGGCGCAGCATCGCGCTGTGCTGGGGCGCGTCGCCGTTGCGGCGGGCGTAGACGACCATCTCGCGGGCCACCTGGGCCGCCACCGCCGGGCCGTGGCGGGTCGCCACCAGGTGCAGGGCCAGGTCGATGCCGCTGGCGATGCCGGCCGAGGTGACGACCCGCTCGTCGACGACGTAGAGCACGTCGCGCACCACGCGGGCCCGCGGGTAGCGCTCCGCGAGGTGCTCCTGCAGCCCGTGGTGGGTGGTGCAGCGGCGCCCGTCGAGCAGGCCGGCCTGGCCGAGCGCGTCGGCGCCGGCGCAGACGCTCGCGACCGTTCCGCCGTGGGCGTGGTGGCGGGCGATCCGGTCGCGGGTCGATCCGGTCAGCAGGCCGTTGCGGCCGAACTCGGCCCCGCGCCAGCCCGGGACCAGCACGAGGTCGTCGCGGCCCAGCTCCGGCCACCGGGTCCGGGCGCGCAGCGGGAGGCCCTGCGCGGTGGGCACCTCCTCCCGCTCGGCCACGTAGTGCAGCTCGTAGCCGAGGCCGAGGTCGCGCACGGTGGAGAACACCTGTGCGGGGCCGGCCAGGTCGAGCAGGTGCACCTGCGGCACGAGCAGGAAGACGATCCTCACCTGGCGAGGACCTCCTTGACGGTGGCGATGGTGGCGAAGCGGCCGGCCAGAGCATATTCCGTGCGCGCGATGACGTCCGCGGTCGACAGCGTGCGCGGGCTGGCGAGGATCTCCTCGTAGGGGCGGCCGCTCTCGTCGCGGTGGGCGATCGGGAAGGTGGCGGTCGCCTCGGTGACGAAGGTGACGTCGTAGCCGAGGTCGCCGGCGACGCGGGTGGTGGTCTCGCAGCACTGCTCGGTCTGGATGCCGGTGACGATCAGGTGCCGGATGCCCTCGGCGGTGAGCAGCTGCTGCAGGCCGGTCGTGGTGAATGCGTTCGCGCTGGTCTTGACGAGCTGGGGCTCGCCGGCGCGGGGCTCGAGGCCGTCGAGGTGGCGGATGAGGTCGTGGCCGGCCGCGGGGTCGAACACGCCGCCGGTGCCCGGCTCGCTGTGCAGGACCCACACGACGAGGTCGCCGCGCTCCCGGGCGTCGGCGATGAGCGGGGCCACGGTGGCCGCGATGTCCGGGTTCGACACGGCCGCCCAGCTGGGCCGCTGCCGGAAGGACTCCTGGATGTCGATGACGAGCAAAGCACTTCGCATGGCCTCGATCGTGCGCCTCCCAGGCCGGGCCCGCCAGGCCCGTCCCGGACTCCCACCGGACCGATCCGGTCATCCTGCCGTTCATATAATGGGACGCCGGTTCCGAATCCTGGGAAGCAAATACTAACGTCTGGGACATGCCTTCCAACGTGTACACCCACGGGCACCACGAGTCGGTGCTGCGCTCCCACCGCTGGCGCACCGCCGAGAACTCCGCCGCCTACCTGCTGCCGGTCCTCCTCGGCAAGATGTACGTGCTCGACGTCGGCGCCGGTCCGGCCACCATCACGCGGGACCTCGCCGGGCGCGTCGCGCGGGTCACCGCGCTGGAGGTCACCGAGGAGGCCGTCGCGGTGGCCCGGGAGGGGCTCGCCGGGGTGGACAACGCCGAGGTGGTGCTGGGCGACGTGCACGCGCTGCCGTTCCCCGACGACACGTTCTGCGTGGTGCACGCCCACCAGGTGTTGCAGCACGTGGCCGACCCCGTGCTGGCGCTGCGGGAGATGCGCCGCGTGTGCAAGCCCGGCGGCTACGTGGCCGTGCGCGACAGCGACTACAAGGCGTTCGCGTGGTATCCGCAGCTGCCCGAGCTCGACGACTGGATGGCCCTGTACCAGCGGATGGCCCGCGCCAACGGCGGCGAGCCCGACGCCGGGCGGCGGCTGCTGGCCTGGGCCCGCGAGGCCGGGTTCGCCGACGTGACCGCCACGTCGAGCACCTGGTGCTTCGCCGACGAGCAGGACCGCTCGTGGTGGGGCGGCATGTGGGCCGACCGCGTGCGGCAGTCGGCGATGGCCCGGCAGGCGCTGGCGGCGGGGGTACCGCAGGAGGAGCTCGACCGGCTCTCCGCGGGCTGGCGGCAGTGGGCCGGCGACCCGGACGGCTGGCTGTCGGTGCTGCACGGCGAGATCCTGGCCCGCCCGTAAGCTGGAAGCGTGAGCGGTCCGGAGCGAAGCGGAGGGGCCGCTCACCATGGGCACAGTTCTGTCGCGCCGGCACCGGAGCGAAGCGGAGGTGACGGCGTGAGCGGTCCGGAGCGAAGCGGAGGGGCCGCTCACCATGGGCACAGTTCTGTCGCGCCGGCACCGGAGCGAAGCGGAGGTGACGGCGTGAGCGGTCCGGAGCGAAGCGGAGGGGCCGCTCACCATGGGCACAGTTCTGTCGCGCCGGCACCGGAGCGAAGCGGAGGTGACGGCGTGAGCGGTCCGGAGCGAAGCGGAGGGGCCGCTCACCATGGGCACAGTTCTGTCGCGCCGGCACCGGAGCGAAGCGGAGGTGACGGCGTGAGCCTGCCCGCCGATCTGCATACCCACTCCGAGTTCTCCTGGGACACCCGGACCGGCGACATGGAGGGCTCGTGCGCGCGGGCGGTCGAGCTCGGGCTGCCCGCGATCGCGTTCACGGAGCACACCGACTTCGTGTCGTGGACGGTCGAGGCGGACCGGGTGCCCGAGCGGTGGACCCCGCACATGGCCGACGCCACGCACCTGGCGCCGCCGCCGCTGGACGTCGACGGTTACCTCGCGGCGATCGACCGGTGCCGCGCGAAGTACCCCGGGCTGCGCATCATCACCGGCGTCGAGCTCGGCGAGCCGCACTGGTTCGCCGGGCCGGCCGCCGCGCTGCTCGCCCGCGCGCCGTTCGAGCGGGTGATCGGGTCGCTGCACTCGGTGCGCGTGGACGGGCTGGACCGGCTCGTCGAGGACGAGTACGCGACCCGGCCCGTCCGCGAGGTGCTGCGCGACTACTTCGCCGAGACCGCGCGCATGCTGGAGTCGTTCGGCGACTTCTCGACGCTGACGCACCTGGACTACCCGGTGCGGTACGTGCCCGCCGGATACGTGTTCCGCATCGAGGACCACGAGGACGAGGTGCGGCCGATGCTCAAGACCCTCGCCGGGCAGTCCCGCGCCCTGGAGGTCAACACCCGCCGCACCCTGGAGCCGACCCTGCTGCGCTGGTGGCGCGAGGCCGGCGGCGCCGCCGTGAGCTTCGGCAGCGACGCACACCGGCCCGACGCGGTGGCGGCCGGGTTCGCCGACGCCGCCGCCCTCGCGGAGGCGTCAGGCTTCCGCCCCGGCCGTCACCCGTACGACCACTGGATCCGCTGACCTACTGCGCCGAGCAGGTAAGCGCCGGCGCGTTGTTCGTGCCGTTCCAGCTGCCGTTGAACCCGAAGCTCGTGCTCTGCCCCGCGCTCAGCCGGCCGTTGTAGCCGGCGTTCACCGCGGTGACCGTGGAGCCGCTCGATGTCAGCGTCGCGTTCCAGTAGCTGCTCACGGTCTGGCCGTTGGCGAAGGTCATCTTCACCGTCCAGGAGCTGATCCCCGCCGAGCCGGCGGTGACCGTCACGTTGGCCCCGAAGCCGCCGGCCCACTCCGACGTCTTCGCGTACGACGCCGAGCAGCCGCCCGGCACCGGCGAGCCCGGGTTGGACGGCGAGGTGCTCGCCGACCGCGACGGCGACGAGCTCACCGACCGTGACGGCGACGCGCTGGCCGACGGCGACCGGGACGCGGACGCCGACGGCGTCGGCGAGCCCGTGCTCCCGCCCTGGCCGGTGAAGATCACGTCGCTGCACAGGTAGTACGACTGGTCCAGGTGACTGGCCTGCCAGATGGTGTAGATGACGTGCCGGCCGGTGCGGGTGCCGGCGTCGACCTCGGCCTGGTACTGCGGGGCGGGCGCATACCGGGCGGTGCGCTGGATGAGCTCCAGGCTGTTCCAGGTCAGCGGCTGCGTGGCCGGGTCGAAGCCCTGCTTGGTGATGTAGATGAGCAGGTAGTCCGCGCCGTGCTGGGCCTGGTCGGTCAGCGTGAGCGTGAACTTGTTCGGCTTCGTGGCGGCGATCCACGGCCCGACCGTGTCCAGGGAGGCGTAGAAGCCGTTCTGGGTACGGCCGCCGCTGCACAGCTGCCCGTCGGGGATGGCGGCCTGGTGGTTGCCGGCGACGCCCTCGCGGTAGAGGCCGTTCCAGTTCCACATCGTGTTGGGGTTGGCCTGCCAGGCCTGGGCGCACATCGGGTCGGTGTCGGCCATGTGCGGGTTCTGGAAGTCGGAGCCCCAGCGGGCCCAGCAGCCGTAGTTGCGGGACGGCGGGTCAGTGAGCGATCCGTGCGCGGCGGCCGGTTGGGGCCGTTCGAGCACGGTCAGGCCCAGGGCGGCGGTGACCACGACGAGGGCCCCGACCGCGATGCGCCGGGCGGTCGATGAAAGTTGCATCGGTACTCCTCGGGGGTGCGCAGCCGCCGACGCGCATCCGAGCGCGGCGGCGACGCGGCTGACATACGGACGGTCGATGTCAACGCGCGCGGCTCCCGCCGGGCAGAGTAGCCGGTTAAAAGTAGAATGTGAATATCTCGACGGGACGGTACAGTCGCGCGGCGCCTTGACCTTGTCGCGGGGTAAAGCCGCAGTCTGGGGCGCATGGTTCCCTACATCGGCTCCGGCCCGTACTGCTACGCCAACTCCCTCGCCATGGTGCTCGGCCCCGGGGCGCCGGCGCCGGCCGTGATCGAGGTGCTCACCGGCTCGCCGTTCGGCTTCTGCCTGCTCGGTGACCGGCTGCCGCTGTTCGACCCGTACGGCTGGGACCCCGACCTCGGGCTCGACGACGCCATCGGGCGCCTGGGCTGGACCTGCTCGCGCCGCGGCGCCGACGGCCCGGCCGCGGCGCTCGAGCTGCTGCGCACGGCGCTGGAGGCCGGGCCCGCGCTCGCCGGGCCGATGGAGATGGGTCTCTTCCGGCACCAGCCCGGCATGACCGCCCCGATCGAGGCGGACCACTTCGTCGCGGTGCTGGCGGCCGACGACGAGCGGGTGCGCTTCCACGACCCGCACGGGCACCCCTTCGCGACCCTGCCCACCGGTGCGTTCCTCGCGGCTTGGAGGGGCGAGACGATCGCGTACCGCAGCACGGAGTACACCATCCGCTTCGGCTTCTCGCGCGACCGCGAGGTCTCCCCGGAAGGCGCGCTGCGGGAGGCCCGGCCGGCGTTCGCGGCGTGGCTGCGCGGCCGCGCGGACCTGGCCCCGCCGCCGGGGACCGTGGGCGGCGCCGAGGCCGTGCACCGGCTGGCCGACCGCGTGGGCGCGGGGCTGCCGGACGATGTGCTCGGGTTCCTGACGTGGTTCGCCGTGCGCGTGGGCGCCCGGCGTCTGGCCGACGCGGCGGCGTGGCACACCGACGAGGCCGCCGAGATCCTGGAAAATCAGGCGATGCTGGTCGGTGAGCTGCAGTACGCCCTCGTCAACGACGACCGCGCCGGCGCGGAGCGGACCCTGCGCGCGCTCGCGCCCACGTACGAGCGGCTGGCCGGTGCGCTGTGACGGCGGTGATCGTGCACGCGTGCCTGCGGGACGGCCACGGCGGCAGCCCGACGACTGTCGTGGTCGACGAGGACGTCCCGCCGGCGGCCGCCCCCGGGACGTCGCACACCGTCTGGGTCGGGGCCGGCCCGGCGCTGCGCTTCTTCACCGCGACCGGCGAGCTGCCCGCGTGCGGCCACGGCACCGTCGCGGCCCTCGCGGTCCTCGGCCCCGGCGAGTACACCCTGCGGGCCGGGGGCCGGACCTTCGGCGGGCGGGCGTGGGCCGACGGCGAGCTGGTGGCCGCCGCGTTCGACCCCGGACCGGTCACCCTGCGCGAGCCGGGCCCGGCCGAGGTCGCCCCGGTGCTGGCCGCGCTCGGCGTCGGCCCGGGACCGGCGGTCGTCGCCTCGGTCGGGCGCGCGCGGCTGCTGGTGCCGGTGGCCACGCGCGCGGAGCTGTTCGCGCTCGCCCCGGACCGGGCCGCCCTGCGCGCGGCCACCGACGCTGCCGGGCTGCTCGGCTGCTACGTGTACTGCGAGCCGGCGAGCGACGGGCGCGCCGCCGCCCGGATGTTCGCGCCCTCCATCGGGGTGCCCGAGGACATCGCCAACGCCAACAGCACCGCGTGCCTCGCCGCGGCCCGGCGGGGGTCCGTGACCGTCGACATGGGCGACGCGCTCGGCGAGCCGGCCACCATCACGGCCACCTTCGACAACGGCCGCATCGAGGTCGGCGGAGCCTGCCGGACCTAGCCGGCCGGCGAGGACGATCGCCGCATCGAGGTCGGCGCCTGCCGGACCTGGTCAGCCGGCGGCGAGGTCGAGCACACCGCGCACCGCCCGCTCCACCGCCGCGCGCGTCGGGGGCGGGCCCGTCCGGTCGGCGAAGAGCAGGTGCGCGGAGCCGATCAGCATCCCGGCCAGGCCCTGGACGTCCGGGCCCGGCGCGACGCGGCCCCGGTCGCGCTCCGCCTCCAGGTAGTCGGCGAGCATGCGGGCCGCCTCGGTCAGCACCGGCACGCCGGCCGGCCAGGTCTCGCGCAGCCGGGCCCGCAGCTCGTCGCGGAACGTCACCAGCGCCACGATCGCCACCGCGACCGAGCCGAACACGGCCACCAGTGCGTCGGTGACGTTGCCGGCCACGGTCCCGGTGCCCGCCGCCGAGCGCAGGGCCAGGGCCTGCGGGGCCATGCGGTCCACCCGGTCGAGCACGAACGACGCCAGGAAGTCGTCGAAGTCCGCGAAGTGCTTGTGCAGCACGCCCTTCGCCACCCCGGCCTCCGTCGTGACGGCGCGGCTCGTCAGGCCGCTCGGGCCGTCGCGCAGCAGAACCCGGTCCGCGGCCTCGAAGAGCTGCTCGCGGGCGTCACGGATGGCGACCCCGGTCGGCATGCCGAACTCCCCTTGCTAAGTGGGCGCTTGCCCATTAGCGTGGGCACATGCCCACTCTACCGCACGAGCAGCGAGCGGTCGCGGAGTCCTTCGGCGCCGACGCCGAGCGCTACGACCGGGCCCGCCCGAGCTACCCCGGCGCCCTCATCGAGCGCATCGTCGCGCAGAGCCCGGGAACGTCCGTGCTCGACGTCGGCTGCGGCACCGGCATCGTCGCCCGGCAGCTGCGGGCGGCCGGGTGCACCGTGCTCGGCGTCGACCCCGACGAGCGCATGGCCGAGGTCGCGCGCCGCCAGGGCCTCGAGGTCGAGGTCGCGAAGATCGAGGAGTGGGACCCGGCCGGGCGCGTCTTCGACGCCGTCGTCGCCGGGCAGACGTGGCACTGGGTCGAGCCCGGCGCGGGCGCGGCCACCGTGGCGCGGGCGCTGCGGCCGGGCGGCCTCGTCGCCCTGTTCTGGAACGGGGTCGAGCCGCCGCCGGAGGTCGCCGAGGCCACCGCGGACGCCCTGCGGGGCCACATGCCGCTGCCGCCGCGGTTCTCGTTCGGCGGCGAGGCCTACCGCCCGCTCGCCGACCGGGCCGCCGACGGCCTGCGCGCCACGAACGCGTTCACCGACCCGGAGCCGTGGACGTTGCCGTGGGAGCGCGAGTACACCCGCGCGGACTGGCTCGAGCAGCTGTCCACGTCCGGCTTCGTCAACCGGCTGCCGCCCGCGACGCTGAGCGCGGTGCTCGCCGGCATCCGGACCCCGGACGCGTTCGTCGTGCGCTACAGCACCGTCGTCGCCGCGGCGCACAAGCGGGTCTAGGCCCTGTCCTAGGCGTCGTCCTCGAGGTCGCCCTCCGTCTGGAGGTACACCTCGCGCAGTCCGTCCAAGGTAGACGGCTCGGGGTGCTCCCACAGGCCCCGCTCGGCCGCCTCCAGCAGGCGCTCGGTGATGCCGTGCAGCGCCCACGGGTTCGACTCGGTCAGGAACTTCTGGTTGTCCGGGTCGAACACGTAGGACTCGGCCAGCTTCTCGTACATCCAGTCCGCCACGACCCCGGCGGTGGCGTCGAAGCCGAACAGGTAGTCGACCGTGGCCGCGAGCTCGAACGCCCCCTTGTACCCGTGCCGGCGCATCGCGGCGAGCCAGCGCGGGTTGACCACCCGGGCCCGGAAGACCCGCGCGGTCTCCTCGCTGAGCGTCCGGGTCCGCACGGCGTCCGGGTTCGTGCTGTCGCCGACGTACGCCGCGGGGGCCCGCCCGGTCAGGGCGCGCACGGTCGCCACCATGCCGCCGTGGTACTGGAAGTAGTCGTCGGAGTCGGCGATGTCGTGCTCGCGCGTGTCGGTGTTCTTGACCGCCACGCTGATCCGCTTGTACGCGCCCTCCATGTCGGTCCGCGCCGCGATCCCGTCGACGCCGCGGCCGTACGCGTAGCCGCCCCAGACCGCGTAGACCTCGGCGAGGTCGCGGTCGTCGCGCCAGTTCCGGCTGTCGATGAGCGGGAGGATGCCGGCCCCGTAGGCGCCGGGCTTGGAGCCGAAGACGCGCAGGGTCGCCCGCCGCTCGTCGCCGTGCTCGGCGACGTCGGCCGCGACGTGCGCCCGGACGAAGTTCACGTCGACCGGCTCGTCGGCCGCGGCGGCCAGCTGGACGGCGTCGTCCAGCAGCGCCACCACGTGCGGGAAGGCGTCGCGGAAGAAGCCGGAGATGCGCATGGTCACGTCGATGCGCGGCCGGTCCAGCTCGGCCAGGTCGATGAGCTCGAGCCGGGTGACCCGGCGCGACGCCTCGTCCCAGACCGGGCGGACGCCGAGCAGGGCGAGCGCCTCGGCGATGTCGTCGCCGGCGGTACGCATGGCGCTGGTGCCCCACATCGACAGCCCGACCGAGCGGGGCCAGTCGCCGTGGTCGGCGCGGTACCGCGCGAGCAGCGAGTCGGCCATGGCCTGCCCCGTCTCCCAGGCGAGCCGCGAAGGGACGGCCTTGGGGTCCACGGAGTAGAAGTTCCGGCCGGTCGGCAGCACGTTGATGAGCCCGCGCAGCGGCGAGCCGCTGGGGCCGGCGGGCACGTAGCCGCCGTCGAGCGCGTGCAGCACCATGGTGAGCTCGTCGGTGGTGCGCTCCAGGCGTGGCACGATCTCCTCGGCGGCGAAGCGCAGAACGCGTACAACTTCCGGATTATCGGAGATGTCGGAAAAATCGTCTGAGGACCAGTCTCGCGCCTCCATGGCCGCGACCAGCGCCCGCGCCCGTGACTCGACGTCGTCGACGGCCGCCCGGTCCACAGTGGACTCGTCGTGGCCGAGCGCCTCGCGCAGCCCGGGCAGCGCGGCGACCTGGCCGCCCCACATCTGCCGGGCCCGGAGCATGGCCAGGACGAGGTCGACGCGGGCCTCGCCGGACGGGGCCTGGCCCAGAATGTGCAGCCCGTCGCGGATCTGCACGTCCTTGACCTCGCACAGCCAGCCGTCGACGTGCAGCAGGAAGTCGTCGAACTCGGCGTCGTGCGGCCGGTCGTCCAGGCCCAGGTCGTGGTCGAGCTTGGCCGCCTGGATCAGCGTCCAGATCTGGGCCCGGATCGCCGGCAGCTTGGCCGGGTCGAGCGCGGCGATCGTGGCGTGCTCGTCGAGCAGCTGCTCCAGGCGGGCGATGTCACCGTACGAGTCGGCGCGGGCCATCGGCGGCACCAGGTGGTCCACGAGCGTGGCGTGCGCGCGGCGCTTGGCCTGGGTGCCCTCGCCCGGGTCGTTGACGAGGAACGGGTAGATGAGCGGCAGGTTGCCCAGGGCCGCGTCCGCGCCGCAGCCGGCCGACATCCCGACCGTCTTGCCCGGCAGCCACTCGAGGTTGCCGTGCTTGCCGACGTGCACGACCGCGTGGGCGCCGAACTCGTCGGCCAGCCACCGGTACGCGGCCAGGTAGTGGTGCGAGGGCGGCAGGTCGGGGTCGTGGTAGATGGCGACCGGGTTCTCGCCGAAGCCGCGCGGCGGCTGCACCATCACCACCACGTTGCCCCGCCGCAGCGCCGCGAGCACGATGGCGCCGTCGGACGGGTCGACGAACAGCTCGCCGGGCGCCGGGCCCCAGTGCCGCTCCATCCCGGCCCGGAGGCCCTCGTCCAGGCCGTTGAAGAACGAGACATAGGCCGAAGCCGGAATGCGGACCGGGTTGCCCTGCAGCTGCTCCTCGGTGAGCCAGTTGACGTCCTGCCCACCGGCCGCGATGAGCTCGTGGATGAGCGCGTCGCCGTCGGACGGGAAGCCCTCCCCGAGGTCGTACCCGCGCTCCCGCAGCGCCGCGAGCAGCCGCACCACGCTGGCGGGCGTGTCGAGGCCGACGGCGTTGCCGATCCGGGAGTGCTTCGTCGGGTACGCGCTGAGCATCACGACGATCCGCTTGTCCGCGTTGGCCAGGTGCCGCAGCCGCGCGTGGGCCGCGGCGATCCCGGCCACCCGCCCCGCCCGCTCCGGGTCGGCGACGTAGACGGTCAGGCCGTCCTCGTCGACCTCCTTGAACGAGAACGGCACCGTGATGAGCCGCCCGTCGAACTCCGGGATGGCGACCTGGGTCGCGGTGTCCAGCGGCGACAGCCCGTCGTCGTTGCCGTCCCACGTCTCGCGGCTGCTGGTCAGGCACAGCCCCTGCAGGATCGGCACGTCGAGCGCGGCGAGCGCGCCGACGTCCCAGGCCTCGTCCTCGCCGCCGGCCTGGGCGTCGGCCGGGCGGGTGCCGCCGGCCGCGAGCACGGTCACGACGAGCGCGTCGGCCCGGCGCAGGGTGTCGAGCAGCTCGGGCGGGGCGGTGCGCAGCGAGGCGGCGAAGACCGGCAGCGGGCGGGCCCCCTCGGCCTCCAGCGCGGTGCACAGGCCCTCGACGAACGCGGTGTTGCCGGCGACGTGGTGGGCCCGGTAGTAGATGACGGCCACGGTCGGCCCGTCGACCGGCGCGGCCGTGCGCTCCAGCACGCCCCACACGGGCGTCTCGACCGGGGCGGCGAAGCCGTGGCCGGTGAGCAGGACCGTGTCGGAGAGGAAGCGGTGCAGCTCGGCGAGGTTGGCCGGGCCGCCGAAGGCCAGGTAGGCGTGGGCCTGCGCGGCGAGGCCGGCCGGCACCGTGGAGTGGCTCATGAGCTCGGCGTCGGGGGCCTGCTCGCCGCCGAGGATCACCACCGGGAGCCCGGTGGCGAGCAGCGTGTCGAGGCCGTCCTGCCAGTCGCGGTACGCCCCCAGGAACCGCACCACGATCAGCTCGGCGCCCGCGGCCAGCCCGGGCAGGTCGTCCACGGTGGTCCGCGAAGGGTTGGCCAGGCGCCACCCGGCGCCGCTGGCCCGCGCGCTGAGCAGGTCGGTGTCGGACGTCGACAGCAGCAGGATCACGCCGGTCCTCCCTCGGGGTCCGCGCCCCAAGACGGTGGGTTGGGTCCGGCGACGGAAAGTATCCTGGCTCCCGGATCGTCTCCGGTCACAGTGGCGGGACCGTCCCGGACTCGCACCGGGTTCCTCCCACATCGCCGTTGTACAGCGCCGCCAACTCTTCAGGACGAGCCTGGGCGCCGTCAAGCGCAGGTAGTATCCGCCCCGTGCAGGCTCCCAGCGGACGCGACGCCCCCGACCGGTGCCCCGGCGCCGTGCAGGTCCACGCGGCCGCCGACGGCGGGCTGGCGCGCGTCCGGCTGCCCGGCGGGCGGATCACCGGGGCCCAGCTCGCGGTCCTGGGCGCCGCCGCGGCCGAACTCGGCGACCCCGCCCTGGAGCTCACCTCCCGCGGGAACGTGCAGGTCAGGGCGCTGCGGCCGGGTGCCGAGCACGAGCTGGCGGCCCGCCTGACCGACGCCGGCCTGCTGCCCTCGGCCACCCACGAGCGGGTCCGCAACATCGTCGCCAGCCCGCTGGGCGCCGCGGTCCGCCCGCTGGTCGCCGAGTTCGACGCGCTGCTGTGCGCCACGCCCGCCCTCGCGGGGCTGCCGGGCCGGTTCCTGGCCACGATCGATGACGGCCGCGGCGACGTGACGCCGCTGCTCGGCGACGTGGGCCGGCACGGTTCCCGGTTGGTTCTGGCGGGTGTACCCACTGAGCTTCACGGCGGCCCCGAGCTGCTCGTCCGCGCCGCGGAGGCCTTCCTGGCCGAGCGGGCCGCGCAGGGCGCCAACGCGTGGCGGCTCGCCGAGCTGGCCGACGGCCCGGCCCGGGTGGCCGCGCGGCTCGGCACCGGGCTCGCGTCCGTCCGGCTCGCGCGCTCGGACGCGCCCGAGCCCGGGATCCACGGCTCGTCCGCGGTGCTCGTCGTGCCGCTCGGGCTGCTCACCGCGGCCCAGTCGGCGGCGCTCGCGGCCGCGGCGGAAGAGATCATCGTCACCCCGTGGCGGACCGTCGTGGTCCCGGCTCCGGCGATGCCCGACGCTGTGGCGTCCGGACTCGTCGCCGACCCCGCCTCGCCGTGGGCCGGGGTGACCGCGTGCGCCGGCCGGCCGGGCTGCGCCAAGGCGCTCGCCGACGTCCGCGCGGACGCCCGGGCCGCGGTGGCCGCGGGCACGCACGAGCCGGCGCACTGGGTCGGATGCGAGCGCCGGTGCGGCGCGCCGAAGGGAAGGCACGTGGAGATGCTGGCGACGGGCGCGGGCTACCGCCGGAGCGTGACCGGGTGAGTAACTACATCCGCGACGGGGCCGAGATCTACCGGCGCTCGTTCGCCACCATCCGGGCCGAGGCCGACCTGTCCGGGCTGCCGGACGACGTGGCCCGGGTCACGGTCCGCATGATCCACGCCTGCGGCATGGTCGACCTGCCCGCCGACGTCGGCTACTCCCCCGGCGTCGTCGCGGCCGCGCGCGCCGCCCTGCGCTCGGGCGCGCCGATCCTCTGCGACGCCGAGATGGTCGCGTCGGGGGTGACCCGCGCGCGGCTGCCCCGGGACAACGAGGTCGTGTGCACGCTGCGCGATCCGGCGGTACCGCCGCTGGCTCTAGAATTGGCCAACACGCGCAGCGCGGCCGCGCTCGAGCTGTGGCGGGGCCGCATCGACGGCGCCGTGGTGGCCGTCGGCAACGCCCCCACCGCCCTGTTCCGGCTGCTGGAGCTGGTCGCCGAGGGGGCCGGCACGCCCGCCGCGGTGATCGGCATCCCGGTCGGGTTCATCGGCGCCGCCGAGTCAAAGGCGGCGCTGGCTGCGTCCGGCCTCGAGCACCTGGTGGTGCACGGCCGCCGGGGCGGCAGCGCGATGACGGCCGCCGCCGTCAACGCGATCGCGAGCGAATTGGAATGAGTGACGCAGCATGAGCGAGGAAAGTGGGCGGCTGTACGGCGTAGGTCTCGGGCCCGGGGACCCCGAGCTGATGACGGTGAAGGCGGCCCGGCTGATCGCCGCGGCGCCCGTCGTCGCCTACCACAGCGCCCGCCACGGCCGCAGCATCGCCCGCGCGATCGCCGCGCCGTACCTGCGCCCGGAGCAGGTCGAGGAGGCCCTCGTCTACCCGGTGACGACCGAGGACACGCCCGACTACCGGGGCGTCATCGAGGAGCACTACGACGCGTGGGCGGCGCGGCTGGCCG
Source organism: Dactylosporangium sp. McL0621 (assembly GCF_049995355.1). Lineage (NCBI taxonomy): Bacteria > Bacillati > Actinomycetota > Actinomycetes > Micromonosporales > Micromonosporaceae > Dactylosporangium > Dactylosporangium sp. McL0621. The sequence continues at coordinate 2,878,954 of NZ_CP188259.1, read as the reverse complement.
CACACCTCGACGCGGGCCGGGACGTGGTCGTGCTCTGCGAGGGCGACCCGCTGTTCTACGGCTCCTACATGCACATGCACAAGCGACTGCGGCAGCGGTACCCCACCGAGGTCGTCCCGGGCGTGACGTCCGTGGCCGCCGCCTCGGCGGTGCTGGGCCGCCCGCTCGTCGAGCGCGACGAGGTGCTCACCGTGCTGCCGGGCACCCTGCCCGAGGAGGTGCTCGCCGAGCGCCTCGCCGCCACCGACTCGGCGGCGGTGCTGAAGCTGGGCCGCACGTTCGGCAAGGTGCGGGACGCGCTCGAGCGGGCGGGCCGGCTCGACGACGCCTGGTACGTCGAGCGCGCCACCACCGCCGGCGAGCGCGCCGCCCCGCTGGCCGGGGTCGACCCGGGCTCGGTGCCGTACTTCTCCATCGCCCTGCTGCCCTCCCGCGTGCACGACGAGACCGCCGCGGCCCTGGCCGAGCGGCCCGCGCCGGCGCCCGTGGGCGAGGTGGTCGTGGTCGGCCTCGGCCCGGGCGGCCGCGACTGGCTCACGCCCGAGGCCCAGGCCGCGCTCGCCGCCGCCGACGACCTCGTGGGCTACGGCCCGTACCTGGCCCGCGTCCCCGGCAACCCGCGCCAGCGCCGGCACGCCTCCGACAACCGCGTCGAGGCCGAGCGCGCCGAGTTCGCGCTGGCCCTGGCCAGGGAGGGCCGCCGCGTCGCGGTCGTCTCCTCCGGCGACCCGGGTGTGTTCGCGATGGCCGCCGCGGTGCTGGAGGTCGCGGCCGAGCCGCGCTGGAAGGACGTGCCGGTCCGCGTCCTGCCGGGCCTGACCGCGGCCCAGGCCGTGGCGAGCCGCGCGGGCGCCCCGCTGGGCCACGACTTCTGCGTGCTGTCGCTGTCGGACCGCCTCAAGCCGTGGGACGTCATCGCGTCCCGCCTCGGGGCCGCGGCGCGCGCGGACCTCGTCATCGCCGTGTACAACCCCGGCTCGAAGTCCCGCACCTGGCAGGTCGAGGCGGCGAAGACCCTCCTGCTGGCCCACCGCGCGGCCGACACCCCGGTGGTGATCGGGCGCGACGTGGGCGGCCCGGAGGAGTCGGTGCGCGTGGTGCGCCTGGCCGAGCTGGACCCGTCCGAGGTGGACATGCGCACGCTGCTCATCATCGGCTCGTCCCAGACGCGAGTCCGCGACCGCGAGGACGGCGGCGCTCCGGTGGTGTGGACCCCGCGCCGCTACCCCGCCTGACGCGCGGTCGCCTGATCACGGCGGCGCTCCCGCGGCGCGGACGCGGCGCCGCTACCCCGCCTGACGCGCGGCCGCTTGATTCACGGCGGCGCTCCCGCGGCGCGGACGCGGCGCCGCTACCCCGCCTGACGCGCGGCCGCTTGATTCACGGCGGCGCTCCCGCGGCGCGGACGCGGCGCCGCTACCCCGCCTGACGCGCGGTCGCCTGATCACGGCGGCGCTCCCGCGGCGCGGACGCGGCGCCGCTACCCCGCCTGACGCGCGGCCGCTTGATCACGGCGGCGCTCCCGCGGCGCGGACGCGGCGCCGCTACCCCGCCGGAGGACTCGCACCAGCGCGACGGCGGCGAAGGCGGCCGCCAGCGCGGCCCCGGTCCAGGCCAGGGCCGGGTAGCCGGCGCTCGCGGCGAGAGGTCCGGACAGCCCGCCACCGGTCATGGCGGCCGCCCCCATGCCGACCTCGCCCCAGCCCTCGAGCCGGGGGCGCGCGGGCCCCGGCACGCCGTCGACGAGCAGGGTGCTGCCCGCGACGAGGCAGAGGTTCCAGCCCGCGCCGAGCAGGAACAGTCCCGCGACGAGCGCCCCGGCGCCGACCCCCACGCAGGCCAGGACCAGCACGCCGGCCCCGAGCAGCGCGGTGCGGGCGGCCCCGCCCGCGGCCACCAGGCGCGTGGACACCACCGACGGGGCGAACATGCCGGCGATGTGGGCGCTGACCACCAGGCCGATCATGGTGCGGGACGCGCCCGCGTGCGCCAGGTGCACCGGCGCGAACGTCATCACCCCGACCATGACGAGGTTCGCGAAGGTGAGGATCGCGAGCCCGGCCCGGCTCGGCGGCCCGGTCGGCGCCGGCGGCCGCGCGGTCGTGGGCTCGGTAGCGGTCATGGGCTCGGTAGCGGTCGCCGGCGCGGTAGCGGTCGCCGGCGCGGTAGCGGTCGCCGCCGCCCGCCCCCGCACCGGCAGGTAGCAGGCGGCGGCGAGGACGAAGCCGGCGGCGGCCCCGAAGTACGGGTCGGCGAACCCGAGCAGCAGCGGCCCGGCGACCGCGCCCGCGGCCGTCGCGGTGAGCACGGCGGTCATCGTGCCCGCGAGCTCGGCCGCCGCGTACCGGGTCAGGGTCACCGCCGTGTTCCCGGCCCCGGACAGCAGCGTGCCGGCGAGCACGAGCGGCAGGCTGCCGAGGTGCCCCGCGACGATCACGACCGCACAGCCGCCGGCTGCGGTCAGGGCCCCGGCCGCGAGCGCCCGGGGCCGGCCGGCGCGCCGGGTGAGCGCGGACAGGGCGAGCGCGGCGAGGGCCGCCCCGGCGACGAGCGCGGCCTGCGGCAGGCCGGCCGCCGCGGGTCCGCCGCCGACGCGCTCGGCGAGCAGGGCACCGGCGGCGCCGGCGAGGGACTGCGCGAAGCCGCCGACCGCGGCGGCCATCCACAACCAGGTCATGCCGGTAAACCGTAGGCAGATCGGGACTGCCGGCCCATGGCCGGCGCAGGCCGGTACCCGCGAAAGACCTTGCGCTCGTACCGTGATCGGCATGGCCACTTCACGATCGTTCGAACCGGACGCGGTCGACTGGCGGCTGCTCGCCGAACTGCAGGCCGACGCGCGGCTGTCCTTCAACGAGCTTTCCCGGCGGGTGCACCTGTCGCCGCCCGCCGTGGCCGAGCGCGTGCGGCGGATGCGGGAGGCGGGCGTCATCGCGGGCTACCGCGCGACGGTGGACCCGGCCGCGGTCGGGCAGGAGGTCCGGGCGTTCGTCCAGCTGCGCTGCCGCCCGGGCGCGTGCCTGCTGCGCACGACGGCCGAGGCGGACTACCCGGAGGTGGCCGCGATCCACCGCCTCTCCGGGGAGTACTGCACCCTGCTGGAGCTGCGGGCCCGGGACCTGACCCATTTCGAGGGCGTGGTCGAGCGGATCGGCACGCACGGCGAGCTCCGCACGCACGTGGTGCTCTCGACGCAGTACGAGGGCCGCCCGGTCGGTCCGCTCGACACCCCGCGCCCGGTCACCCCGTCGGCCGGGTGGGGCCCGCGCGGCGACGGGGGATGACGAGCGCGGTGCCGGTCTCCGGGTCGGGGATCACGCGGCAGGGCAGCGCGAAGACCTCCTCGATCAGCGCCTCCGTGACCACCTCGGCCGGCGGGCCCTCGGCCCGGATGCGGCCGTCGCGCATGGCCACGAGGTGGGTGGCGTAGCGGGCGGCCAGGTTCAGGTCGTGCAGCACGGCGACCAGGGTGCGGCCGTGCTCGCGGTGCAGCCGCGCGCACAGCTCGAGGATGTCGATCTGGTGGGCGATGTCGAGGTACGTGGTCGGCTCGTCCAGCAGCAGCAGCGGCGTCTCCTGGGCCAGGACCATCGCGATCCAGACGCGCTGGCGCTGGCCGCCCGAGAGCTCGTCGACGAACGCCGTGGCCAGCGGGGTGACCGCGGTCGCGTCGAGGGCCCACCGCACGGCCGCCTCGTCGGCGGCGCTCCAGGTGCTCAGCGGGCCGCGGTGCGGGTAGCGGCCGCGGGAGACCAGGTCGGCGACGGTGATGCCGTCGGGGGCGATCGCGGTCTGGGCGAGCAGGCCGAGGGTGCGGGCGACCTCACGGGCCGGGCGGGTGGCGATGTCGCGGCCGTCGAGCAGGACGGTGCCGGCCTTGGGGCGCAGTACCCGGGCCAGGGCGCGCAGCAGCGTCGACTTCCCGCACGCGTTGGGGCCGACGATCACGGTGAACGAGCCGTCCGGGATGTCGATGCAGAGGCCCTCGGCGACGGTGCGGCCGTCGTAGCCGAGGGTCAGGTCGGTGCCGCGCAGGCGGTCAGACACGGGCTCTCCTTGCGGTGCGGGCCAGCAGCAGGATGAGGTACCCGCCGCCGAGCAGGCCGGTGACGACGCCGACCGGGAGCTGGTGGCCGGGGAAGAGACGCTGGGCCAGCACGTCGGCCCCGGTGAGCAGGGCGGCCCCCAGGAACAGCGACGGCAGCAGGTTCGGGCCCGACGCCCCGGTGAGGCGGCGGGCCAGCTGCGGGGCGGTGAGCGCGACGAACAGCACCGGCCCGGCGGCGGCCGACGCCGCGGCGGCGAGCAGCACCGCCCCGGCCAGCGCGGTCAGGCGCACGAAGCCGACGTCGACGCCGAGCGCGCGGGCCGGGTCGTCGCCGAGCTCGAGGTTGGCCAGGGCCGGGCCGAGGGCGGCGACGACCGGGGTGAGCAGCACGACCGCCCCGCCGGCGACGGCGGCGTGGCCCCAGCCGCGGCCGTCGAGGCTGCCGGTCAGCCAGAGCACGGCCCGGGCCGCGTCGACGATGTTGGCCCGGATGAGCAGGTAGCTGTTGACGCCGGTGAGGATGCCGGCCACGCCGATGCCGACGAGGATCAGCCGGTGCCCGTGCCCGCCGCCGCGCCAGGCCAGCAGGTAGATGGCGGCGCCGGTGGCGGTCGCGCTCAGCACGGAGCCGGCGGCCACGGCGGTGGTACCGCCGCCGAGGACCACGACCGCGAGCAGGCCGCCGGTGGCCGAGCCCTGGGTGAAGCCGAGCACGTCGGGGCTGCCGAGCGGGTTGCGCACGAGGGACTGGAACAGCGCGCCGGCCAGGGCGAGGGCGCCCCCGGCGGCGAGGGCGGTCACGACCCGGGGCAGGCGCAGGTCCCGCACGATGAACTCGTCGGCCGGCGAGCCCCGGCCGAGCAGCGTGCGTACGACGTCGGCGAGGCTCATCGGGTAGTCGCCGCTGCCGATCGCGACCAGCGCGACGACGATCGCGACGGCGGCCAGGGCGGCGCCGACCCCGGCGACCCGGATGCGCCCGCGCCGGCTCACGTGGTCCGCCGCCGGCGCACGATGGCCAGGAAGAAGCCGCCGCCGACGACCGCGGTGACCACGCCGACCTGCAGCTCGCCGGGGCGGGCGACCACGCGGCCGAGGACGTCGGAGGCGAGCAGCAGGGCCGGGGCCAGGATCGCGCTGAACAGCAGCAGGAGGCGCACGTCCGCGCCGGTGAACGGGCGGACCAGGTGCGGCACCATGAGGCCGAGGAACACGATCGGGCCGCAGGCCGCGGTCGCCGCCCCGCACAGCAGCACGATCGACACGGCGGCGAGGACGCGGATGCGGCCCGGGTGGGCGCCGAGCGCGCGGGCCGGGTCGTCGCCGAGGGCCAGGGCGTTGAGCGGGCGGGCCAGCAGCGCGGCGATGACGACGCCGGCGAGCACGAACGGGGCGATCAGCGCCGCGGTGCCGGGGCGGGCCGCGGCGAGCGAGCCGGCGGTCCAGAACCGCATCCGGTCCAGGGACGCGGTGTCCAGCAGCTGGACCGCGGCGACGTAGGCGTACAGGGCGGCGCTGACCGCGGTACCGCTGAGGGACAGGCTGCCCGGGGACGAGCCGCGCCCTCCGGCCACGGCATGGACCAGCACGGACACCAGCGCCGCCCCGCCGAAGGCGAACCAGACGTAGCCCGAGAGGTCCGTCACGCCGAGGAACGCGATGGCGCTCACCACCGCCGCCGACGCGCCGGCGTTGACCCCGAGCAGGCCGGGGTCGGCGAGCGGGTTGCGGGTCAGCGCCTGCATGAGGGCGCCGGCCAGGCCGAGGGCAAGGCCGGCGAGCAGGCCGAGGACGGTCCGCGGGAGCCGCAGGTCGCGCACGACGGTGGCGCCGGCCGAGCCCGCGTCGGTCAGGCCGTGCCACACCTCGGCCGGGCTGAGGGCCCGGGCGCCGATGGCGAGACTGGCCGCCGCGACCACGACGAGGACGCCGACCGCCCCGGCGAGGCGTGCGAATGGGAGCAAAGGTACCGCCTTGACACGATCAACTAAGGTGAGGCTACCCTAAGCATCGATCGAGAGAGAGGCAACCCACCATGTCCCTCAACGTGTCCCGCCGCGGCCTGCTCGCCGGCGTTCTCGGCCTCGGCGCGCTCGCCGCCTGCGGGGACGACAAGTCCGGCGCCGGCGCCGGCCCGGCGGCGAGCGGTGGCGGCGGAGATCCGTTCGCCTTCACCGATGACCGCGGCACGAACGTGAGCCTCGGGGCCGCGCCGAAGAAGGTCGTCGCCTACGTCGGCACCGCCGCCGCCCTGCACGACTTCGGCGTGACGTCCGCGATCGCCGGCACCTTCGGCCCGATCAGGACGGCCGACGGCGGCAAGGACGCCCTGGCCGGCGAGCTCGACCCGGCCAGGGTCGAGTCGCTCGGCGACGCCTGGGGCGAGTTCAACATCGAGAAGTACGCGGCGCTGCGCCCGGAGCTGCTCGTCACGAACATGTACGAGCCGAACCAGCTCTGGTACGTGCCGGACGACAGCAGGGACAAGATCCTCGCGCTCGCCCCGAGCGTCGGCATCACGGTGTCGCGCACCTCGCTGCCGAAGGTCATCCAGCGGTACGCCGACCTCGCCAAGGCCCTCGGCGCCGACCTCGCGGCCAAGCCGGTCGCCGACGCCAGGGCCCGCTTCGACGCCGCCGCGGACGCGGTGAAGGCGGCGGTGAAGGCCAACGGGGGCCTCAAGGTGCTGGCCGCCTCGGCGAGCCCGGACCTGCTCTACGTCTCGGACCCGAAGGTGTACGCCGACCTGAGCTACTACCAGGAGCTCGGCGTCGAGGTCATCGCGCCCGGGGCCGTCACCGGCGGGTACTTCGAGAACCTGAGCTGGGAGAACGCGGACAGGTACAAGGCCGATGTGATCCTGCTCGACAGCCGCGCCCAGGCCCTGCAGCCCAGGGACCTCACCGCCAAGCCGACGTGGGCCGGCCTGGCCGCGGTCAAGGCGGACCAGGTCGTGCCGTGGCAGAGCGAGCCGCGCTTCAGCCACGCCGGGTGCGCGGGCGCGCTGGAGACCCTGGCCAAGGCGCTGACGGGGGCGAAGAAGGTCGCGTCGTGACCTACGACTTCTTCGACGTGCACGTCGTCGCGCACACGGCGCTGACCCCCGCGGCCGTGCGCGTCACCTTCGCCGGCGACGCGCTCGAGCGCTTCGCCAGCGGCGGGCGCGACCAGCGGTTCAAGCTGTTCTTCCCGGCCCCGGGCCAGTCCGCGGCGCTCGTGCCGCGCGACGACGACTGGTACCCGCAGTGGCGCCGCCTCGACCCGGCGACCCGCGGCATCATGCGCACGTACACGGTCGCGGCGGCCCGCGACGGCGAGTTCGACGTCGACTTCGCCCTGCACCCGGGCGGCGGCCCGGCGATCCGCTGGGCCACGGACGTGAGCGTCGGGGACCGCCTGCTCGTGCTGGGCCCGACGGTCCCGGACAACGGCGGCGTGGACTTCCGGCCGCCGCCCGGCACGGAGTGGGTCCTGCTCGCGGGCGACGAGACGGCGGTGCCCGCCCTGGACGCGATCCGCACCTTCGTCGGCGCCGGCCTGCCGGTGCACGCGTTCATCGCCGCCGCACCGTCACGCTGCGGGGCGGGCGTGCACTGCCCGTCGGGCCTGCTGGCGCCCGTGCGGTCGGCCGAGCTCCCGCCGGGGGTGCCGTACGCCTTCATCGCGGGCGAGTCGGGCGAGGTGCGGGCCCTGCGCCGCCACCTCGTCCAGGAGCGGGGCTTCGACAAGCGCCGGGTGACCTTCACCGGCTACTGGCGCCGCGGCGCGACGGAGGACGACCTGATCGAGGAGTCCGCGGCCGCGTAGGACCCCGGGCCGGCGGGGCCCGGCCGGGTTCGTCGCCCGGCCGGGGTCGGTCGAAAGGTCAGCGGTCCGCCACGCCGAGGCCGGCCGAGCCGGACTCGTCCTCGCCGCCCAGGTTGCCCAGGCGGCTGTGCAGGTCGTCGATGTCGCCGCCGGTGAAGGAGGGCTGCTCGCCCTCGTCGTAGCCGGCGCTGTACTCCATGTGCTGGCCGTGCTCGAGCGCGGTCGTCTCCGCCTGGGCGTGGTCGTGCTCGAACACGCCGAACTGGTTGCTGAGGTTGTTCTCCGCGCCGTGGTCCTCGTGCAGCTGGTCGGCCGCGCTGTGCTCCTGGCCCACCTCGAAGTGGCCGAAGCCGGCGTCCTGGCCGCCGAAGTCGGGCTGCTCGTCGCCCGTGAAGCCGGGGTCGAGCTGGCCGTCGTCGTAGTCGCTCATGTTTTCCGTCCTCGGAATGTCGCCGCTGTCGTTGGCTGAACAATATGCGCCGGGCCAGGGGCCGCGTATCCCCAAACCGCGCCACCCCCGCTCGGCCTATACTCGGCGGCGCGTACTCGGCGCCCGCGTCGAAGGACGAGTGGCCATGACTGAGGGGTAGCGAGATGTATCGTCCGGTTCCGGCCCAGGTCGACCTGTCCGAGCTGGATCATCAGGTGCTCGCGCTCTGGAAGGAGCGCGACGTCTTCGGGCGCAGCCTCGCGCAGTCCGAGGACCGGCCCGAATGGGTGTTCTACGAGGGCCCGCCGACCGCCAACGGCATGCCCGGCGCCCACCACATCGAGGCGCGCGTGTTCAAGGACGTCTTCCCGCGGTACAAGACCATGAAGGGTTTCCACGTCGCGCGCAAGGCGGGGTGGGACTGCCACGGCCTGCCCGTGGAGCTCGCCGTCGAGAAGGAGCTCGGCTTCGCCGGCAAGCAGGACATCGAGGCCTACGGCGTCGCCGAGTTCAACGCGAAGTGCCGCGAGTCGGTCACCCGGCACACCGACGCGTTCGGGCGGCTCACCGAGCGCATGGGCTACTGGGTCGACATGGACCGGGCGTACCGGACCATGGACCCGCAGTACATCGAGTCGGTGTGGTGGTCGCTCAAGCAGATCTTCGACAAGGGGCTGCTCACCGAGGACTTCCGGGTCTCGCCGTGGTGCCCGCGGGACCAGACCGGCCTGTCCGACCACGAGCTGGCGCAGGGCTACGAGACGGTCACGGACCCGTCGGTGTTCGTGCGGTTCCCGCTGACGTCCGGCCCGAAGGACGCGTCCCTGCTCGTGTGGACGACCACGCCGTGGACGCTCGTGTCCAACACCGCGGTGGCGGTACACCCGGATGTCACCTATGTCGTGGCCACCGACGGCACGGAGCGCCTGGTCGTCGCCGAGCCGCTCGTCGGCAAGGCCCTCGGCGAGCGGTTCACCACCACCGGGGAGTCGTTCACCGGCAAGGAGATGGAGCGCTGGGCGTACCGCCGGCCGTTCGACCTCGTGCCGATGGAGGGCGCGCACTTCGTGGTCCTCGGCACGTACGTCACCACCGAGGACGGCACCGGCCTCGTGCACCAGGCGCCGGCGTTCGGCGCCGACGACTACGCCACCTGCAAGGCGTACGACCTGCCGATGGTGAACCCGATCCGCCCCGACGGCCGGTTCGAGGACGAGCTGGACCTGGTCGGCGGCGTCTTCTTCAAGGACGCGGACGCCACGCTGGTCGAGGAGCTGACGAGGACCGGAAGACTCTTCCGGCACGTCGGCTACGAGCACTCGTACCCGCACTGCTGGCGCTGCCACACGCCGCTGCTGTACTACGCGCAGCCGTCCTGGTACATCCGCACCACGCAGATCAAGGACGCGCTGCTGCGGGAGAACGAGCAGACCAACTGGCACCCGGAGTCGATCAAGCACGGGCGGTACGGCGACTGGCTGACGAACAACGTCGACTGGGCCCTGTCGCGCAGCCGCTACTGGGGCACCCCGCTGCCGATCTGGCGCTGCGACGAGGGGCACCTCACCTGCGTCGGGTCCCTCGAAGAGCTCGGCGAACGGGCCGGACGCGACCTGTCCGGCCTCGACCCGCACCGGCCCTACATCGACGAGGTCACCCTGCCCTGCGCGTGCGGCGCGACCGCGCGGCGCGTGCCCGAGGTCATCGACGCCTGGTACGACTCCGGCGCCATGCCGTTCGCGCAGTACGGCTACCCGCACCAGAACACCGAGCTCTTCGAGCGCAGCTACCCGGCCGACTTCATCTCCGAGGCGATCGACCAGACCCGCGGCTGGTTCTACACCCTCATGGCCGTCGGCACGCTGGTGTTCGACCGGTCCAGCTACCGCAACGTCGTCTGCCTCGGCCACATCCAGGCCGAGGACGGCCGCAAGATGTCCAAGCACCTCGGCAACATCCTGGAGCCGATGGCGCTGCTGGAGCGGCACGGGGCCGACGCGGTGCGCTGGTTCATGGCCGCCGTCGGCTCGCCGTGGTCGGCGCGGCGGGTCGGGCCGACGCTCATCCAGGAGGTCGTGCGGAAGGTCCTGCTGACGTACTGGAACACCGTGGCGTTCCAGAGCCTCTACGCGCGCACCGCGGGCTGGACGCCGGAGCAGACCGTGCCGGTCGCCGAGCGGCCGGTGCTGGACCGCTGGGTCGTCTCCGAGCTCCACCAGCTCGTCGGCGCGGTCGACGCGGCGATGGCCGCCTTCGACACCCAGAAGGCCGGGCGGCTGCTCGCGGCGTTCGTCGACGACCTGTCGAACTGGTACGTGCGGCGGGCCCGGCGCCGGTTCTGGCGCGGCGACCCGGCCGCCCTGGCCACCCTGCACGAGGCGGTCACCACCGTCACGCTGCTCATGGCCCCGATCACCCCGTTCGTGACCGAACGGGTCTGGCAGGACCTCGTCGTGTCCACGACGCCCGGCGCGGCGGAGTCGGTACACCTGGCCGCCTACCCGGTCGCCGACCCGGCCCTGGTCGACCCCGGCCTGTCGGAGCAGATGGCGCTCGTGCGGCGCCTGGTCGAGCTCGGCCGGGCCGCCCGCGCGGACGCGACGGTCAAGACCCGCCAGCCCCTCGCCCGGGTGCTGGTCTCGGTGCCGGGGCTCGACGCGCCGCTGCTCGAGCTGCTCGCTGAGGAGCTCAACGTGCAGGCCGTCGAGTCGCTGACCGGCTCGCTGGTGAACACGTCGGCCAAGGCCAACTTCCGCAGCCTCGGCAAGCGCTACGGCAAGCGCGTCCAGGAGATCGCGGCCGCCGTCGCCGCCACCGACGCCGCGGCGCTGAGCGCCGCGCTGCGCGACACAGGCACGGCGACCCTCGACGTCGGCGGGGAGCCGGTGACGCTCGAGCGCGACGACGTGTTCCTCACCGAGACGCCGCGCGAGGGCTGGGCGGTGGCCAGCGACGCCGGCGCGACCGTGGCGCTCGACGTGCACATCACGCCCGAGCTGCGCCGCGCCGGCATCGCCCGCGAGGTGATCCGGCAGGTGCAGGAGTCGCGGAAGGCGACCGGCCTGGAGGTGGCGGACCGCATCGAGCTGCGCTACGCGACGGACGACCCGGAGACCGCGCGGGCCCTCGACGAGCACGCCGCGGCGATCGCCGACGAGGTGCTGGCGACGGCCTTCGGCACCGGCCTCGAATCGTGGCCGGGCGCCGTGGAGCACGAGGCGGCCGGGCTGCGGTTCTGGCTACGGAAGCAGTAGCCGGCGCACCTCATCCACTGTGGACAGCACGGGTACGCCCGGGGTGACCGGTGGGCGGTCGACGACCACCACCGGGATCCCCAGGGCCTGCGCGGCGTCGAGCTTCGCGGCCGTCAGGGCGCCGCCGCTGTCCTTGGTGACCAGGACGTCGATGCGGTGCTCGCGCAGGAGCGCCGTCTCACCGTCCACAGTGAACGGTCCCCGGTCGAGCAGGACCTCTACATTGGACGGAACGTCCTCGGGCGGGTCGACGCACCGCAGGAGCAGGAACATCGCGAGACCGCGGAAGTACGGCAGGCTCTGCCGCCCGGTGGTGAGGAAGGCCCGCTCCCCCAGCGACGGCACCACCGCGGCGGCCTCCCGCAGCGACGCGACCCGGTGCCCGCCGAACGCGTAGCCCGGCCGGCGGAGCACCAGCAGGCGCGTTCCGGCCGAGGCGCAGGCGGATGCGGCATTGGCGGAGATCTGCGCGGCGAAGGGGTGCGTCGCATCCACCACCACGTCGACGCGCTCGGCGCGGAGGTAGGCCGCGAGCCCGTCGGGGCCGCCGAAGCCGCCGATGCGGACCTCCCCTGCCGGCAGCACCGGGTCGGCGACGCGGCCGGCGAGGGAGGAGATCACGCGGTACCCGGGCAGCGGCACCGAGGCCAGCCGGCGGGCTTCCCCGGTGCCGCCCAGGATCAGGACGGTCGGCACCGGGGAAGCTTAGCCGTTACGGGTAGCTGACCAGGTCCTCGACCTGGTGACCGCTGTTCACCGCGGCCCCCGTGCTGTTGATGACGTGCGAGATGGTGCCGGTGCCGCCCAGCGAGACCGTCACCACGTCGTGGAACTTGACCCCGGCGGTCTGCGGGACCTCGAAGGAGTGGCCGAGCACCACGCTGGGGTTGGTGGAGAAGTAGCAGTAGCTGCCCAGGCCCCACGCCTCGTGCGCGGTGACGCCCGCGCCGACCTTGTAGGCGGCCCAGCCCTGCGCCCCGCCGCCGCTGGACCAGCCCGACTGGTTCGGCACGTCGTAGGGGATCTCGTTCTGGAAGAAGTACGTGCGCCCGCCGTTGCCGTTCCAGATCACCTGGTACTGCTGGTAGTGCTCGACGAAGAGCCCGTACGTGGTGACGTTGGCGCCGTTGACGACGAGCCCGTTCGCGGCGGTGTTCGTGCTCCACCCGACGGTGCCGCCGTTGCCGTGGTCGGCCCGCCAGATCCACATGTGGTCGCCGATCACGTTGTTGCTGTTGATCCGCAGGCTCACCGTGGCCTTGCCGACCGTGGCGCCGCCGATGCGGAAGAACACGTCGTGCAGCGAGGTCGGGTTGGCCGAGTGGTCGGCGCCCGAACCGTTCGGGCCGACCTCGAGCAGGACCGGCGAGTTGACGGTGCCCGCGTCGAAGAGCACGCCGGCGATCTTCACGCCGTCGACGTCGGCGACGGTCATCGCGGTCACGCCGTTGTCGGGCACGATCGTGGCCAGGCCGAGGCCGAGCACGACGGTGTCCGGGCGGGTGATCCGGATGGTGTCGTCGACGTGGTACACGCCCGGGGTGAACAGCAGGTTCTGCCCGGCCGCGAGGGCCGCGTTGATCGAGGCCGCGGTGGCACCGGCCTTGACGATGTAGAACTGGCCGATCGGCAGCGACGAGCCGGGCTGGTTGCCGCCCTGCCACGAGTTGCCGGTCGAGTTGGTGCGCAGGCCCGGCACGAACACCTGGTAGTTGCCGGAGCCGTCGACGTACAGGAACGGCTTCTCCCGCACGACCGGGGTCTGCGCCACGCGCGTGTAGGGCGGGTTCGGGAAGTTGCCGCCGGGCGCGTTGGTGTCGCCGACGAACACCATGTTCCAGTTCGAGCCGGTCCAGCTGCCCATGGTGGAGTTGCGGGTGATCCACTGCTGCTGCGAGCCGGAGCGGATCTGCCCGTCGACGGCCGAGTCGGAGATCCAGCCGCCCGAGGACCAGCCGCCGTCGTCGAGCTGGAGGTTGCCGCGCACGTGCATGCGGCGGTACGGCGCGGCCTGCGACACGGCCCACCGGTCGGTGCCGCCGGTCGGGTTGACCGACAGGTTCTCGGCGGAGCGCCAGAAGTTCTGGGTCGCGTTGCCCTGGAACCAGTCCGCCTCGGCGTGCACGGCCCCGTTGATGGTCACCTGGTCCGGCGAGAGGCCGAGACCGGCGACCTGGGTGTAGAAGCCGACGTTGGCGTCGACGTTGTAGCTGCCCGGCCGGAACAGCAGCGCGTAGCGCTGGGCGCCGAACTGGTTGCTCTGCTGGGCGTTGAAGACGCTCGTGAGCTTGCTCTGGATGGTCGCGGCCGACATCGACGGGTCGAAGACGGACACGTTCGGCCCGAGGTCGGGGTTGCCGGTGTTGGGCGGGTTCGACGTCGGCGGGTTGGAGGTCGGCGGGGTGGTGCCGCCCGGGAGCGTCCACTTCTGGTTGGCACTGGCGAAGCAGTCCCAGATCTGCAGCGGCGTGCCGTCGGCCGAGCTCGGCCCGGTCGCGTCGAGGCACTTGCCCAGCGAGCGCAGGGTGCCGTCGCTGTTGCGCGACCACTGCTGGGCCGCCGTGCCGTTGCAGTCGTAGATCTGCACCTTCGTGCCGTTCGCGGAGCTGGCCGCGGCGACGTCCAGGCACTTGCCGAGGGCGCGGATCGTGCCGTCGTCGCCGATGGTCCACTGCTGGGCGGTGGTGCCGTTGCAGGTGTACAGCTGCACCTGCGTGCCGTTCGCGGAGCTGGCCGCGGCCACGTCGACGCACTTGCTGCCGTAGCCGGTGATCGGCCCGACGGTCGCGGCGGACGCGCTCGCCATCGCGAACACGCCGACGCCGGCGGCGGCCACGACGGTCGCCGAGGCGGCGAGCCAGATCCTCAAGCGTGAGGTCACTGCTGGTCCCTTCTGGGGTGGGGTCAACTGAGCCGCCGCCGGCCGACCAGGTCTCGACCGGTGAGGCCTGTGTCGTGACTGAGCCGTTCCCACCCCAGGGACCCACGCCTAGGCGAGGATCTCGCCCGCGCCGCCGGCGGTCTCGTTGACCGACTCCAGCCACGCCTTGACATCGGTCTTCGCGAGGCCGGTGCCGCCCACGACGACGGTGCTGCCGACGATGAGCGTCGGGTAGGTCGCCGCCTGGTCCTGCGCGTAGGCCTTGGCCGCGTTGGCCGCCTTGAACTCCACGAAGATCGCCTGCTGGCCGCGGTGCGGGAGCGCGTCGTTCTTCTTCTCGTAGCAGTCGAACTGCTTGAAGCTCGATACGGAGGAGCGGTACTTGGCCGCCACGCCGGTGGAGTTGGCGTCCCACTGGCCGAACGGGCAGTCGGGGTCCTTGGTGAACAGCTCTCCGGTCATCTTGCCGACGGTGGAGAACTCGAGCTTTCCGGCCGCCCCCGACGCCTTCGCCGTTGCCTTCGCCGAGCCGGAGGTGGACGGCGCGGCGGAGACGGGCGCCGCGGACGCGGGCGCGGAGTCGGTCTTGGGGGCTTCCTTCTTGTCGTCGCCGCACGCGGCGGTCAACAGCAGCACGGCGCAGACGACGGGCAGCAGGCGCTTCATCGGGATTTCCTTTATGTGGTACCGCATTGACGCGGGGTGTCTTCGTTGGACGAAGAGCAACCTATGCGCGCCGCGGGCCCGTTGAATCCCGGATGTATGCCACCCGACAAGGAACGTGCGTTACCTCACTTCTTGGAGAAGGCGGGCCGGCCTCGGGTGTATGACCGGCCCGCCTCCTCCTGTGCCGGTGCCCCGGCCGTCCGCTTACCGGGGCACCCGTCCGGGTTCTAGCCCTTGTACTGGGCGATCACCTTGGTGAAGTCCCACGCGCTCTGCGAGACGCCGCTGCACGTGTCGTCCCCGGTGCCGCCGCCGTTGCAGGGCCGGTCGCGGTTGGCCGACCAGAACGTGAACCGGGCCAGGTGGTGCTGCTGGGCGTAGGCCAGCATGGTGCGGAAGTCCGCCACGGTGACGGTCTCGCCGACGTCCGTGATGCCGTTCATCGAGGAGATGCCGGAGTGCCGGTACGCCTGGTCGTCGGTGTAGTGGTAGCCGTTCTTGACCGCGTTCTTGAGCCCCTCGGCGGCCTGGATCGTCAGGTTGCCCATGTTCTGCCCGGCCGCGCCGAAGTCGAACGGCATGATGGTCCACGCGTCGACGGTCAGGCCGCTGGCCGCCGCCCGGTTGATCATCGTGGAGTCCGGTCCGGTGCGGTCGCTCGGGAACGTGACGTACACGGCGGTGTTGGGGTTGTTGGCCTTGACGGTCTTCAGCGCGTCGATCGTGCGCTGCTGGAGGGTCGGGTTGTTGTAGACCGTGCCCTCGATGTCGATGTCGATCGCCTTGAGGCCGTAGGCGTTGATGACCTTCTGGTAGGCCGCGGCGAGCGCGCTCGCGCTGCTGCAGGTCTGCTCCAGCCACGGTCCGGCGGCCCCGCCGAACGACACGGCGACGTCACCGCCGGCGCCGCGGATGTTGTTGATGGTGGTCTGGTCCTGGCCGCCGGTCAGCGGCCGGTTGCCGTCCCACAGCGGGTCGCAGGCGCCGTTGGAGAGGATGAACGCCATCGTGAACCACTTGATGCCGGTCGCGGTCATGATGGTGCGCGGGTCGGGCAGGTTGCCCCAGCCGAGGTACGCGTACGGCGCCGCGCCCATCGCGGGGTTGGACGCGGGCGGGTTCGACGTCGGCGGGTTCGACGTGGGCGGGGTGGTGCCGCCCGGCAGCGTCCACTTCTGGTTGGCGCTGGCGAAGCAGTCCCAGATCTGCAGCGGGGTGCCGTCGGCCGAGGAGGGGCCGGTGGCGTCGAGGCACTTGCCCAGCGCGCGGAGGGTGCCGTCGCTGTTGCGCGTCCACTTCTGGGCGGTGGTCCCGTTGCAGTCGTAGATCTGCACCTTGGTGCCGTTGGCGGAGCTGGCCGCGGCGACGTCCAGGCACTTGCCGAGGGCGCGGATCGTGCCGTCGTCGCCGATGGTCCACTGCTGGGCGGTGGTGCCGTTGCAGGTGTACAGCTGCACCTGCGTGCCGTTCGCGGAGCTGGCCGCGGCCACGTCGACGCACTTGCTGCCGTAGCCGGTGATCGGCCCGACGGTGGCGGCGGACGCGGAGTTCATCGCCACGACGCCGACCACGCCGACGACGGCGAGGGCGGCGGCGACGATCACACCGCGGCGGATCAGGCGGGTTCCTGCCATGGGAGGCCTTTCATGAGGGTGGCCCCGGAAGGGCGCCGACTGGGCGGTCGGCTATCTGTTAAGCGCCCTTCCAGATTGAGGGCAGGCTATGACCAGATTCATCAGGCGTCAATAAAAGAGGCAAAAAAAGGGGTGCCGTTAAGGTCGGCTTGAGCCTCGCGACGAGCCGTGATCAGGGCGTTGCCCAGGGCTTTCGCTACGGGCGGGACGCCCGGCGGAGCAGTTCGGCCATGGGCAGGGTGGCGGCCCCGAAGGCCACCGCGTCGGGGCCGAGCTCGCACAGCTCGATCGAGACCTGGCCGAACGGGTGCTCCAGGGCCTGCTCGCGGGCGGCCTCGCGGATCCGGTCGAGCAGGCGGGCGCCGAGGGCCAGGCCGGCCCAGCCGCCGAGCACGACACGCTCGGGGTTGAACAGGTTGACCAGGTTGCCGATGCCCGCGCCGAGCATGCCGGCGGTCTCGGCCAGGGTCTCGGCGGCGGCCGGGGTGCCGGCGGCGATGAGCGCGGCCACGTCGGCGATCTCGCCGTCGGCGGCCGGGCTGTCCGGGTCGAGGGTGCGGTACCGCTCGAGGATCCCCTCGGCGCCGACGTAGGCCTCGAGGCAGCCGCGGGCGCCGCAGCGGCACTGCCGGCCGCCGTAGACGACCGTGGTGTGGCCCCACTCCCCCGCGCTGCTGCTCGCGCCGCGGTACACGGTGCCGTTGGTGATGACGGCCGCCCCGACGCCGGAGCCGACCAGCACGATGACCGCGTTGCCCGCGCCCCGGCCGGCGCCGAACCACATCTCGGCCTGGCCCTGGGTCTTGGCGCCGTTCTCCACGAACAGCGGGGCGGTGATCCCGCGCTCGCGCAGCAGGGCGTGGAAGGACACGCCGCGCCAGCCCAGCGTCGGGGCGTACACCAGCGGCGGGTCGGCCTGCTCGACCGTGCCCGGCACGCCGATCCCGATGCCGATGACCGCCTCCGGCGCGGTGTCCCGCAGCACGGCGCGGATCCCGGCCTCGAGCTGCCCGGCGACCGCGGACGGGTCGGGGCGCGAGGACGGCAGCGGCTCGTCGACGGTGGCGAGGCGGTTCATGGCCAGGTCGAACAGCTCGACCTTGACCCCGGTCTCGCCGACGTCGGCGCCGACGAGCCGGCCGAAGTCGGGGTTGACCCGCAGCAGCACGCGGGGGCGGCCGCCGTCGGACTCGATCTGGCCGGCCTCGATGATCAGGTTCTCGTGCAGCAGCTCGGCGGTGACGCTGCTGGCGGTCGCGGCGCTGAGGCCGGTGATGCGGCTCAGGTCGTGGCGGCTGAGCGGCCCGCGGAAGAACAGCTCCGACAGCAGCGTGGAGCGGTTGCGCCGGCGCATGTCGCGCGTCGTCGCGCGCTCGGTCTCGATGCGCACCACCGCGGTCCCGACCTCCCCCTTGATCTGTCGGTAGCGATCGTGTCACGCGCGCCGATACACGTCGACACCGAGGGGTCTCAAAGTCACGTGCCTCGACGGTGGAGGCCTGGTCAGCCGGCGCCGGCTCCGTTGCGCCGCCGGGCCCGCCGGGCCACGGCGGCCACCAGGCCGATGGCCACAACCACGAACGCCCCCGTGAGCAGCGCGACCTTGCCGGTCCGATCCGGTCCCGCCGTTGCCAGCGGCGGGGCGGCCGAGGGCGACGGCGGCGGGGGGCTCGGCACCGGGCGGTCCACCGTGTAGCGCAGGATGGCCACCGGGCCCGGCTGGTCGGAGACGGTCAGGAAGTCGCGGCCGTCCGGGGTGTACGCGACCGCCTCCCCCTGCGGCTCGTCCGGCAGCGGAGTCACCCTCGGCCGGCCCGTGGTGATCGCCTTGGCCACGTCGCCGTCCGGCACGTCGAACTCGTAGGCGTCGGCGTAGGTGCGCACGACCGCGCGTGTGCCGTCGGGCGAGACGGCCGCGCCGGTGACGAAGCCGTCGCCGAGGAAGCCGAACGGGTTGCTGGTGCCGCTGTGCGTGGCCTCGAAGCGGCCGACGGCGGTGAGCGGGGCGCCGTCGGCGTTGTCGGTCGGCAGCGGGGTGTCGAGGCGGAACACCTCGCCGCTGGGGTCCTTGGTGACGATGACCGGGCGGCCGGCCCCGTCGATGAGCAGCGCCTCGGCGTCGCGCGGGGCTCCGTCGGGGTACCGCAGCCGATGGATCCTGAGGTTTTTCGCCCCGGGCGCGAGCGTCCACAGCGCGATCGTGTCGCGGCGCTTGCCGGAGCCGCCGGTCAGCGGGCTGTTGTCGCCGATGTCGGCGATCCACACGGTGCCCTTGCGGTCCACGGCCAGGTCCTCGGGGTCGCGGGCCGTCGTCGGGTACCCCACGCTGCGCGTCAGCGAGCAGTCGGCGCCGAGGTAGAACAGGCGGGTCTTGCGCGGCTCCAGGTTGGAGTCGTTCTCCACCAGGTAACCGCCGCCGGGCAGCGCGGCCAGGCCGGACGCCTCGGTGACCGCCGGGTCGGTGATGCGGCACACCTCCTGCGGCCCGCCGGCGTGGGCGGCGGCGACCCCGGGCACGCCGATGGCCAGGGCGGCGACCGCCACGATCACCGCCAGCCGCATGACCGACAGTCTCCCATCCGAACGGACGCGGACAGTAACCGACACGATGGTGTAATCGCGTGTTTGACGCAGCGTTAATATGTCACATTTCGGACATGAAGACATGGGGGAATGTGACGGCGGCGCTCTGTGCCGCCGGTGTGCTGCTCGGCATGTCGTCGCCGTCGGCCGCGAGCGCCACCGACGGCGCCCCGGCGCCGGTGACCGTCGCGCGGTACACCTTCGACGCCGTCAAGACCGGCACGACCGTCGCCGACGACTCGGGCCACGGCCACGCCCTGGTCGCGTCCATGGGCCACGGCGGCAAGGTCAGGCTCGACGCGCGCAACGGCGGGCGCGCCGCGGCGTTCCCGGCCAAGTGCAGCGGCAGGAATTGCCCGCACGCGGTCCTGCAGGCCGTGGACGCGCCGGAGCTGAACCCGGGCGTGAACCCGATCCGCTACGGCGCGACCGTGAAGCTCGGCAAGGGCCAGACCGGCTCCGGCGAGAACATCCTGCAGAAGGGGTACTCGGCCTCCGGCAGCCAGTACAAGCTCCAGGTCGACGGCGAGGCCGGCCGGCCCAGCTGCGTGCTGTCCGACAACGTCGTGCGCGGCATCCACGTCGCCCGCTCCGACGTCTCGATCGCCGACGGCCGGTGGCACACCCTCGAATGCCGCCGCGCGGGTACGGCGCTGACCCTGCTCGTCGACGGCGCCGTGCACGCCACCACCGCCATCCCGGCCACCCTGGCCATCACCAACCCGGTACCGCTGAGCATCGGCGGCAAGGGCGACGGCGCCGACAACGACCAGTTCCACGGCACCCTCGACGACGTGTGGATCGCCCTGGGCTAGCCGGTGACCGGCCCGGAAATGGTGAGGGCCTGCTGGAGTACCTCCGAGGCGTCCTGGCCCGCCGTCGGGTGGACACCCGCCGGCACGTAGGCCAGGTAGTAGGCGTGGTTCGGCTGCAGCGCCGGGATGCCCGGCACCGGGAACGAGAACGGCGGGCTGATCGCGGTCCCCGTCGTGACCGTCGGGTACACCTTGCCCGAGCCGGGGAACAGCAGCCCGTTGGCGCCGTCGTCGACCAGCCACAGCCGGGTGGGGTCGACCGGCGGGCAGTTGCTGCCCGGGTCGGTGGCCGTGAACTGCCCGCCCGTGAACGCCAGGTCCCAGCCGACCGCGCACTGGCTCGGCAGGCCGACCGGCGCCGGGCCGCCCGGGAACGGCCCGTTCGAGATCGTCGGCGTCGGCATCCCCGAGGGCCAGACCGGCGGCCCGCTCGGCGAGAGCTGGATGGAGGGGCCGGCGCCGACCGGCCGCCCGTCCCCTCCGCCGAGGCGCCCCGTGGCCACCCCGACGACCAGCACCAGGCCGGCCACGCCCGCGAAGACGCCGGCCATCGCCCACCGGCGCCGCCGCCGCACGCTCACCGCGTGCCGGCGCTCGATGCCCACAGTGGACTCCTCGACCGGCGGGCGCCCGGCCCGCCGCACCACCTCGGCGAGGCCCGCCTCGGCGTCGAACGGCTCGCCCGCGTACGCCCGGCGCACGAGCGCCCGGGTCACCTCGTCAAGCTCGGCCATGCTCACTCGCCTCCATGATCTGCTGGAACCGGCGCACGTAGGGCTGCAGCACCTTGCGCAGCTCGGCCACGTGCGTGCGCACGGTCGACTCGCTCATCTCGAGCACGCTCGCGATCTGCGCGTAGCCGTCGTCGTGCAGGAAGTACAGCAGCGCCACCTGGCGCCGCCGGGGCGGCAGCGAGTCGATCAGCCGCCGCACCGCCCCCTCGAGGCCGAGGCTGTCCTCGACCCGCCCGATCGCCTCGTCGTCGGCCACGGGCTCGGCCCACGGCCGGTCGTCGAGGCCGATGTACCGCGACTCCGCCTCCGCCCGCCGCCGCGCATAGTTCTTCGCGGTCGTCGAGGCCGATGTACCGCGACTCCGCCTCCGCCCGCCGCCGCGCATAGTTCTTCGCGGTCGTCAGCACGTAGGCGCGGCGCTGGGGCGGCCCCAGCTCGCGCAGCCGCTCCCAGCGCTCGAGCATCCGCGCGAAGCCCTCGGCGGTCGCCTCCGCACCGAGCTCGCGGCCCGCGAACGCGCACATCACGTGCTGCACCCGCGCCGCCTCGGTCCGGTAGAACTCCGCGAAGTCCGCCGGGGCCGTAACAATCTCGTGCATCACGTCTATAGAGAGCCCGCGGGCCCCGATTCCGTCCAGGGGCCACAAGGTAACGCTGACGAGTGATCCCTTCATCGCCGGGCGTCACCGTCCCCGTACGGGGTCGTTACCGGGGCAGCTAGGTCGTCCCCCGTCCCGGCGAGCGAAACGGACCCTCCATGACCCCAGGAGTCGGCGGCGCGCACCGGTCCCGCGAACGTTGGCTGATGGCATCGGCGCCACTGACCCTCACGGCCGCCGCCGCGGTCCTGCTCGGCGGCCCGCCGCTGGGCCTCGCCGTCCCCGCCGCCGTGCTCGTCGCCGCGGCCGCGGCCGGGCTGCTGCACGCGGGCTGGCTCACCGGGCTCGCGGCCGGGGCCCACCGGTTCGGCGCCGGCCGGGCCACCGTGGCCGCCGTCGCCGCGCTGGCCGCGGGCCTCACCGCGGCCGGCGTGTGCGCCGCGCTGCCGTCCGCCGTGCCGGTCGCCGGCCCGGCCGCCGGGCTCGCCCTCGTCGCGGGCCTGCTCGCCCTGCCCGGCGTGGCGGGCGGCCCGGGCGCCGCCCTGCGCCGCGGCCTCGACGGGGTCTGCGTCGCCCTGTGGAAGTTCCTGACGCTGCTGGTACTCGTCCTGGAGCTGCACGGCGACGTGAGCCGCACCGTCTTCGTCACCTGCCTGCTGGCCGTCATCGGCATCACGATCGCGGTGGTCAGCGGCGTGCGGGCGCCGTTCCCGCGCGGGGCCGCGGTCACCGCGGCCGGCGGCGTGGCCCTGACCGTGCTCGCCGTCGCGACCGTGGCGCTGCTGCCGCCCGAGCCCGCCCGGCACGACGCCGGGCTGCTCGCCGCCGGGGGCCTGCTCGTCCTGGGCTCGGTACTCGTCTGGTCCGGCGCCTGCCGGTGCGTGTACGGCGACGCCAAGACCGCCCGGGTCACCGACGGCACCCTGATCGGCGACCCGCTGCTTGTCGCGCCGGTGCTCGCGGGGGCCGCCGCGGTCCTCTACGCCCTGGTCAGCCGGGGCCGCATCGGTACCCCGGCGATGGTCGTCGGCGCCGCCGCCGTCCTCGTCGTCGTGCTGCGCGAGATCGCCGAGGCGCTCGCCACCCGGCGCTTCAGCGGCGAGCTCGCGGCGACCCGCAGCGCGTTCGCCACCATCGTGGCCGGCTCCAGCGACGTGATCCTGGTGCTGGACAAGGACCTGTCGGTGCGCTGGCAGTCGCCGGCCGCGGCCCGCCAGTTCGGCCTGTCCGAGCAGGAGGTCCTCGGGCGCCCCTTCGTCCGGCTCGTGCACGCCGGAGACGCGGCGGCGGTACGGTCGGCGCTCGATCGTCCCCAGTCGTCCCCGAACTCCTCACCGGAGCCGCGGCGGACCCGGATCTGTGACGGCTTCGGGGTGTGGCGCGACGTCGAGTACACCCTGAGCGACCTGCGCGACGACCCGGCCGTCAACGGCGTGGTCGTGCACCTGACCGACGCCGGCGATCGCCTGGAGCTCGAACGCAGCCTGCGGCGCGACCCGCTCACGGGCCTGGCCAACCGCGGCGCCCTGCTGGACGAGCTCGCGACCGGCCCCGGCTTCCTGCTCACCGTGGGGCTGGACGGCTTCGCCGGCGTCAACGACCTGCACGGCCCCGACATCGGCGACGCCCTGCTCGTCACGGTGGCCGCGCGCATCCGGTCCGCGGCCGGCCCCGGCGACCTGGCCGCCCGCCTCAACGGCGACGAGTTCGCGGTGCTCACCCGGGTCGACAAGCTGCACGCCTTCACGCTCGCGACGCGCCTGCTGGCCGGGCTCGGCGAACCGTACCCCGTCCCGGGCGCGACGCTGCAGCTCTCCGCCGGCATCGGCCTGGCCCCGACCGGCGGCGCCCCCGAGGAGGCCCTGCGCCGAGCCGGCCTGGCCCTGCGCCGGGCCAAGCGCACCGGCCGCGGCCGCGTCGAGTGGCACGACGACGCGGCCGAGGAGACGTACGTGCGGCGGGCCACCCTGGAGCAGCACCTGCCCCGGGCCATCGAGCGCGGCGAGCTCGACCTGGCCTACCACCCCGTCTACGACCTGGTGGAGGGCCACCCGGTCGGCGTCGAGGCGCTCCTGCGCTGGCGCCACCCGCGCCTGGGCACCGTGACCCCGGCCGAGACCTTGACCGTGGCCCGCGAGCTGGGCCTGACCGCCACGATCCAGGACTGGGTACTGGCCCGCGCGGCCCGGCAGCTGTCACTGTGGCAGCACGAGGGGTACCGCCTGTGGATCTCGGTGAACGTGGCCTTCGACGACTTCGTCGACCCCGCCTTCCCGGGCCGGCTGAGCCTGGCCCTGGACAGCCACCAGATCGAACCGGCCGACTTCGTGATCGAGCTGGCCGAGCAGGAGCTGGGCAGCG
Organism: Dactylosporangium sp. McL0621; assembly: GCF_049995355.1. NCBI lineage: Bacteria > Bacillati > Actinomycetota > Actinomycetes > Micromonosporales > Micromonosporaceae > Dactylosporangium > Dactylosporangium sp. McL0621. The sequence goes on along the minus strand of NZ_CP188259.1, from coordinate 2,855,142 downwards.
ACCTGGAACGCGCCGCCGAGCCCCTGGCAACGGTCCGCGCCATCGGCGTACGAACGGCCCTGGACGGCTTCGGCACCGGCGCGACGTCCCTGGCCCACCTGCGCCGCCTGCCGGCCGACCTGCTGAAGGTGGACCGCGCCTTGTTCACGTCCACGCCCGCCTCGGCGGGCCAGGTCGCCCCGATCATCGACGTGGTGGTGGGCCTGGGCCGCCGCCTGGGCGTGACGGTGATAGCCCACGGCCTGGAGGCCCAGGAGCACTTGGAACTGGTACGCCGAGCGGGCTGCTGCTACGGCCAGGGCCACTACTACGGCCAACCGGCCCCGGCGGAGCGGATAGAGGCGGCCCTGGTGAGGCAGCGAAGTTTTTAGCTGTGTCTACTAGCTCGCTGCGCTCGCGGTGGGGGAGCTTCGCTCCACCCACACCCCCTCAAAATCTGCGCCGGCTCGCACTGGCGACGCACAGGCGCGCCAGAACGGGGCCGGTCGCCGGGTGATCGGGCGCGGTCGCCAGTAGATCCGTGCGCCAAGTCCGATCGTGACCGTGCGAGTCGCGGCCCGCTCTTCAACCCCGACGGCGCGCAACCACGGCAACAAGTCGCGTCCGTAAGACGCCTCGAACTCGGCTCAAATTATTGCTCTTCCTCCCCCTAAAAATTTGAGGCTCTTCGCTCTTCGGCTTGCATCCGTTTGAGCGTCCGGCCGCCCGCGCACGCCGGCGCGACCACGTCTCCGGCCGGACTGCCACGGGATACCGACCAAGCGGGCGACGGCACTTGCCGCCGCATGCAGCACCATCCTGTGCTGCCATGTCCGCGGTGATGACACAATCTGGGCTGACCGCGCCGACGTGGCCGGTCTCGCAGCCGAGACATGGCTGCAAAACTGGGAGTTGTACGGCGGTCGACGCCTAGCGTCCGGACGAGCTGAGCCGGAAGCGCAGGAACGTCCGGCCCGCGACCTCGGCCTCGCCATCGGGCCGGAACCCGAACCGTCGCACGGCGGCGGCGGTGCCCCGCGTGGGCGGCAGCAGCACGGTCACGTCGTGCAGGCCGAGCGGGCCGAACGCCTCGGCCAGGACCCGCTCGGCGATCGCCCGCCCGTGGCCCCAGAACGCCGGGCGCAGCACCAGGGCCAGGTCGGCGTCATCGCCCTCGGGCTGCAGGCCGCCCCAGCCGGCGAAGGTGCCGTCGACGAGCAACGCCCACGGGCCGTAGCCGTGCTCGCGCCACATCGCCTCCTTGGCGGCGACCCAGGCGGTGCAGTCCTCGGGGCCGAAGTTGCCGGCGGCGAGCGGCATGTGCCGGCGGACCCGGGGGTCGTTCATGAGGTCGATCAGGTCGGCGGGGTCGACCTCGGTCAGCCGGGCCAGGGTCACCATGCCGCGACCCTACCGGCCCCGCGAGCGACGCCGAGCCGCGCGTGAACGATGAGCAGGCGCGCGGCGGGAACGGCAACTACGAGTCGGCGCTCGCCGAGCGGGATATCCGTCGGCCGTACCACCCCGCGACGATGCCGGCTGAGGTCCGCCTACCAGGCGGCTCAGCGGCCGAATGCGAAGCGGCGGCGCTTCTTCTGGCGGCCGAAGCGGCCCTGCACGAAGTCGGCCCCCTCGCGCAGCAGCTTCGTGCCTCGGCTCGGGCCGCGGCGGGCCTCGACGACCTGGCTCAGCTTGCGTGCGCCCGCCACCGCCAGCGGTACCGCGACGGCCACGACCGCATAGCGTCGGAGCAGGTTGAACAGCATGGCGTTCCCCTTACCGTGAGTGCCCGTGCCCTGACTTGTACCCCGATCAGGGGCTCCACACGCATGCCTCAGTCCGACGTTTCGTAGTCCTCGACGATCCGGCCGATGCGGCGGTCCGGCACGATCCACATGATCGCCACCCCTACGTAGCACGCGAGGGCGATCCCCACGCCCATGTGGCCGCCGCGGTCGATCAACAGGGCACTGAAGATGCCGGTGAGGTACACCACCGGAGAGATCTTGCCCTTCATGTCGGCGCCGACGGCCTGCCGGAGCGGGGAGTCGGCGCCCTGCCTGCGGATGATCACCGTTTGGAGCACGAAGTACGCGATGGCCGCGGCCAGCATGTTGACGCCGTAGATCACGACCGGGGTCTGCGCGAACGTCGATTCGTCCACCCAGCCCGTGGTGAACGGGAACAGCGACAGGCAGAACAGCAGGGCGAGGTTCGCCCACAGCACCCCGCCGCTGACGCGCTGGACCAGGTGAAACATGTGGTGGTGGTTGTTCCAGTAGATGCCGACGTAGGTGAAGCTGAGCAGGTACGTCAGCAGGCCGATCCCGGTCGAGTGCACGAGGTCCGAGAAGCTGTGCCCGGCCGGTGGCTTCAGCTCCAGCACCATGATCGTGATGATGATGGCCAGCACTCCATCGCTGAACGCTTCGAGCCGACTCGTTCGCACCGCGTCACTGCCCCTCGTCGTCGGTGATGCCTCGCGCAATGGGAAAGATCTATCATGGCCGCCGTGGTGCTGGATCCTGCGCTGATCGAGTTGCTGTGCGATGTGCCCGGGGCGACCGCGGTCTACTGCGTCCGGGATGATCGCGGGCGGACGATGGACACGCTGAAGGTCATCGCCGACCCGGCCGGGGGCTACCTGGCCGTGTACCACTGCGGTGTCGGTCAGGGGATCTACGAGGTACACGTCGCGACCTCATCGGACCTCGCAGCGTGGACGTGGCGGGCACGGCTGGACGGTTTCGCCTCCCAGCCGTACGTGACCGCCTTGCCCGACGGCGGTTTCCTGGTCGCGGTCGAGGCGGGCGGGGCCGGCACGCCGCCGTGGCTGCGCCTGCTGGACTTCGCGAGCCGGGCCGATCTGCTGGCGGGCAAGGCATCGCGGACGTTCGACGCTCCGCACACGCTGGTCCCCCGGCGGAAGTACGCCGAGGGTACCCCGAACATCTATGCGGTGTCCGCCGATCGGTCGCACATCGACGTCGGCTTCCACTACTTCCGGCAGGGCAAGGTCGACCGGCAGGCCCGGGGCGTACTGACCGGGTTCGCCGACTGGTCGGCGCGACGCGAGCCGCAGATCGACCAGGCCCTCGAGTGGTGGGGCGTGCACGGCAACATCGGCGGGCGGGACATGTTCGGCTGGAAGGGCCGGGAGTACCTGCTCGTGGAGGGGCAGGGCGAACGGAGCCGCTGGCAGACGTGGCGGACGTACCTCTACGACGCCGCCGAGCGCACGGCCTGGCCGCTCCCCGTCCGCACGCACGGCGGCAGCGCGGCGATCGCGAACCCCGCCGTGACCCTGCTCGACACGCCGTCGGGCGAGCCGGCGCTCCTGGTCACCGCGTACCTGTTCCACGACGGAGCGGCCGAGGGCGAGGGGGGCCCGCTGCTGTACTACCGCGCGCTCGGCTCACCCTGAGCGGGCGCCACCGCTCAGGGGCGCCCGGCGTCCTCCCACCGCAGCGTCACATCGGCCCGGGTGCCGGTGAACTTGTCGGCCGGGTCGGAGTACCAGCTCCAGGGATCGGCCCCGCAGTACCCGCCGATGGCAAAGAACTGGTTCATGGACTCGCGGTTGCGTCCCGCCCGGGAGAGTCCGTAGGCGAGCCAGTGACGCAGGTACGGCAGCTTGACGTGCCCCGGATCGCCGGCCGCCGCGTCGTGGATGCCCGCGCTCAGTGCGCGGTTGACCCGTTCGCCGGCGTAGAAGGCCTGGCGCGCCTCGTCCCCGTCCGGCCGGAACTCCTCCTCGAGCATCTGGATCCGGGTCATGGTCAGCAGCGAGCCCACCGGCGCGGCGGCGATGGCGGTCTCGAGGAAGTTCTCCATGAGTTCCAGCGAGCCGAACCAGCGCGGGCGCCAGTAGTTCCAGGCGCGGTGGGTGGCGGTGAAGGAGTGCGGCGCCCGCGCGGAGATCTCGCTCCACAGCGCCCGGTACTCGTCGTTGGACCACTGCAGTCCGAGCGCGCCGGTCTGCAGCGCGATCCAGGGCGCCGGATCGGCCGGGTCGATGTCGATGGCCCGCCGGCACACGTCGGGCACGTCGCGCAGCACGCGGAAGAAGCCCGTCCACTGCTCCCGGCTGACGTTCTGCGCGCGGTCGCTCGTGCGGATGTCCCATGCCGCCGCGACCAGAGACTCCGCGTACACGGTCAGCGCGTTGACGCTGCCCGGGTCCGCCGCGAGCCACTGGCGCAGCCAGCCGTCGTTGCCGGCGGCGGCGTTGCCGAGCCGCGACAGTACCGCGAACCGGCGCTCGGACGTCATCGGAATGGTGGCGAGGAAGCCCGCGAGGTGCGGCCAGTTCCCGGTCGCGACGAGCGGGTCGACGACGTCGAAGTCCGGTGCGGGCCCGGCCCGGTCGGCCCGCAGCTGCGCGGCCGGCACGTACCCGTACGCGGCCGGGTCGATGGTGCGGGGCGATCCCGCGTCCTTGACGCGCCAGCTGAAAAGACCCATGCCAGGATTCCCCGTTCCTTCGGCACCGCACGCGGGCTCCGCTCCATGATCCAACATGCCAGCCGCCACCGCGGTCAACCGGTGGCAGCGCACGGTCGGGTCAGGACCGGCCGAACCGTGACCCGATGATGCTCGCGACCGGCGCGCAATGGCCCGACGTGGGGGGCGTCACGTGGGAAGGGATCGAATACGCCGCGGCCGAGGCGCAGGATCGAGCCATGAAGGTGCACGAGCGGATCGACGGGCGGCTGCAGGCGTTCCTCGCGGCGCAGCCCGTGTTCTTCGTGGCCACCGCGCCCAGCGGGCCCGGCGGGCACGTCAACCTCTCGCCCAAGGGCATGGCCGGCACGTTCGTGGTGCTCGGCGAGCACCGGGTGGCGTACCTCGACTATCACGGCAGCGGCGCGGAGACGATGGCCCACCTGGAGGAGAACGGCCGGATCACGCTGATGTTCTGCGCGTTCCAGGGGCCGCCGAACATCGTGCGCCTCCACGGCCGGGGCCGTGCGGTGCCGGTCACCTCGCCGGAGTACGCCGGGCTGTTGCGCGTTTTCCCGGAGCCGCCGGACACGCACGCCGTGCGGGCGGTCATCGACGTCGCGGTGGAGCGGGTCAGCGACTCGTGCGGGTTCGCGGTGCCGCTCATGGCGTACGAGGGCGACCGCGATCTGCTCATCCGCGCGCACGAGCGGCGTACCGATGCGGATCTGGCCGAGTACCGCCGGGTGAAGAACGCCGCCAGCATCGACGGCTGGCCGCTGTTCGCGGAGCACGAGTAACGAGTAGCCGCGCTCAGACGGACGGGAGGCTGCGAAGGCTCTCGCCGCGTCGGCCTTCTCCAGGACCTGGTCCGGGGTCTCCCCCGGCGCGGCGACCGCGATGCCCACCGTGCCGCTGCCCCGCACCGGGCCGCAGCTGAGCTCGAGCTCCCCACCGAACGAGGCGCGCACGGCCCGCGCCGCGGCCTCGGCCTGGGGCTGGGCCGCGTGCGGCAGCAGGACCGCGAACTCGTCGCCGCCCAGGCGGGCGACCGTGGCGCTGTCGTCGGCCGCGAACGCCGCGAGGTGAGCCGATCCGGCGGCTACTGCGGGGCGAACGCCGGGGCCAGGTCGTTGAGCGACTCACGCATCACGTCGGCGAGCTCGGTGCCCTTCGGGCGGTCCAGCCACTCGTGCACCGCGACGCGCATGGCGACCAGGAACGCCGCCGCCATCAGGCGCGCGCGCATCGGCTCCAGCGGGCAGCGCCGCGCGAGCTGGGCGGTCAGCTCGTCCTCCATCGAGGCGTAGGCCGAGACCTGGTACGCGGCCAGGGCCGGGTGCCGGCGCACCAGGCGGAACTGGCTCACCCAGCCGGGGTCGCGGGCGCCGAGGTCGCGCTCGAAGTGCAGGGCGGCCGCGGTCAGGGCGGCCCACGGCGGCTCCGCCGGCGGGCGCTCGGCCACGGCGTCGACGAGGCGGCGCACGCGCTGCCGGTCGCCGTACAGCAGCGCCTCCTCCTTGCCGGCGAAGTAGTTCGAGAACGTCCGGCGGGACACCTCGGCCGCGTCCGCGATCGCCTCGACGGTGACCTTGTCCAGGCCGTGCCGGATCGACAGGGCCACCGCGGCCTCGTGCAGAGCCTGCCGGGTGGCGACCTTCTTGCGCTCACGCAGGCCTGGTCCCACGGCCCCGATGTTACCTACTTCTCATTGGGCAAACTTGCGCATTGGGCAAGTTTTTTGGATGCTTGTATCAGGCAAGTAATCCGGGAGGGTCCAGTGGAGCAAGTCGACGCGCTGCGGGACGGGCTGCGCGACCTCATGAAGGTCGTGCGGCTCCTCAAGCAGCAGCACTCCTCGGAGCCCGGCGCGCTCGCCCCCGGAGTCGCGGGCGTGCTCGGCGCGATCGAGCGGCTCGAGGGCGGCTGCCACCTCAAGGAGCTGGCCGCCGCGTGCGCGCTCGACCAGTCGACCACCAGCCGGGCGGTCAGCGCGTTCGTCCAGGACGGCCTCGTGCGCCGCGTCGCGGACCCCCGCGACGGCCGGGCGAGCTTCCTGGAGCTCACCGGCGAGGGCCGCGACGCCCTCCGGCGGGCCGACGACCGGTACGCCGCCCTGCTCGCCGCCGCCCTGCGCGACTGGAGCCCCGCCGACGCCGAGCTCTTCGCCGGCCTGCTGCGCCGATTCGCCACGTCGCTGAGCGAGAGCCACCCCGCGAGCAAGACCGAGAACCACCCCGCGAGCAAGACCGAGAACCACCCCGCGAGCAAGACCGAGAACCACGCCGCGAGCAAGAGCCAGAACCACGCCGCGAGCAAGAGCCAGAACCACGCCGCGAGCAACAGCGAGAACCAGCCCGCGAGCAAGAGCGAGAACCACCCGGCAAGCAAGACCCTGGAGGCAACACGATGAGTCAGACGCACACCGAGGAGCCGATGACCCATCGGCAAGTGCTGGAGGCGCTCAGCGGCCTGCTGCTCGCGCTGTTCGTCGCGATGGTCAGCTCCACGATCGTCTCGACCGCGCTGCCGAAGATCATCGGCGCGCTCAACGGCACGCAGACGCAGTACACCTGGGTCGTCACCGCCACCCTGCTGGCGGCCACCGCGACCACCCCGATCTGGGGCAAGCTCGCCGACCTGTACAGCAAGAAGGTCCTCGTCCAGATCTCGATCGTGATCTACGTGGTCGGCTCGATCATCAGCGGGATGGCCCAGAACACCAGCGAGCTCATCGCCGCCCGCGCCTTCCAGGGCATCGGCGTCGGCGGCCTGCAGGCGCTCGTCCAGGTGGTCATCGCCGCGATGATCCCGCCCCGCGAGCGCGGCCGGTACAACGGCTACCTCGGCGGCGTCATGGCCGTGGCGACCGTCGGCGGCCCGCTGCTCGGCGGCGTCATCGTCGACACCTCCTGGCTCGGCTGGCGCTGGTGCTTCTTCGTCGGCGTGCCGGTGGCGATCCTGGCCCTCGTCGTGCTGCAGAAGACCCTGCACCTGGTCACCGTCAAGCGCGACAACCTGAAGATCGACTACCTGGGGGCCACGCTCATCGCGGCCGGCGTCAGCACCCTGCTGATCTGGGTGTCGTTCGTCGACAGCTCGTTCGCGTGGATGTCCTGGCAGACCGGGGCGATGGTCGGCGCCGGCGTGGTGCTGCTCGCGCTCGCGGTGTGGGTCGAGTCCCGCGCGGCCGAGCCGGTCGTGCCGCTGAGCATCGTCAAGCAGCGCACCACGGCCCTGTCGATCCTCGCGAGCCTCGCGGTCGGCATGGCGATGTTCGGGGGCGCCGTCTTCCTGGGTCAGTACTTCCAGATCGGCCGCGGCTACACCCCGACCGAGGCCGGGCTGCTCACCATCCCGCTCATGGCCGGCGTGCTGGTCTCCTCGATCGTGGTCGGGCAGCTCATCACCCGCACCGGGAAGATCAAGCCGTACATCATCGCCGGCACCGTGGTCCTCGTCGCCGGCTTCGCCGCGCTGGCGACCATCGACCACCAGACCTCGCTGGTCTTCGTGGGCTTCGGCATGCTGCTGGTCGGCGTCGGGGTCGGCATGTCGATGCAGAACCTGGTGCTGGCGGTGCAGAACACGGTACCGCTGAAGGACATCGGCGCCGCGAGCTCGACGGTGGCGTTCTTCCGCTCGCTCGGCGGCACGATCGGCGTGTCGGTCCTCGGTGCCGTCCTGGCCCGCCGGGTCAGCGACAACATCACCCACTCGCTCGCCGCGGCGGGCGTGCAGGCCCCGGCCGGCGGCGAGACGAGCAACCTGAACCTCGGCGCCCTGCCGCCCGCGTTCCAGCACATCGTGCGGGCGGCGTACGGCGACGCCACCGGGCACATCTTCCTCATCTCCGCGGCCATCGCCGTCGTGGGCGTGCTCGCGGCGGTGTTCATGAAGCCGGCGATGCTGCGCAGCACGCTGGACCTGTCGGCGCAGAAGCCGGCGACGGAGGAGCCGGTGGGCGCACCCCGGTAAACCCCCACAAAAGCACGGGCGGGGACGGCTCTACCCCCTGGAGCCTCCCCGCCCGCCTGTGTCTGGGCGCAGAATGGCGCGCATGCCGTTCGTCGCGCACCTCAGCGATCCGCACATCACCACCGGGCCCCTCGCCGCCGACCCGGCCCGCGGCCTGTACCAGGCCCTGACCCGCGTGCTGGCGCTGGAGCCGCGCCCCGACTGCGTCGTCGTCACCGGCGACCTCGCCGACCACGGCCGGGCCGACGAGTACGCGGTGCTCAAGGAGCTCCTCGAGCGCTACCCGGTCCCGGTCCACCTCGTGCCCGGCAACCACGACGGCCGGGCCGCGCTGCAGGCCGCGTTCGGGCTGGAGCGCACCACGTACGCCGTCGAGTACCCCGGCTTCACCGTCGTCGTGCTCGACTCCCTGCGCCCCGAGCTCGGCGACGCCGGCATCCTCGGCCCCGAGCAGCTCGAGTGGCTCGACGAGACCCTCGGCCGGCTCGACGGGGTGCCCGCGTTCGTCTGCCTGCACCACCCGCCGATGCGGGTCGGCATCCCGGGCATGGACGCCATCCGGCTGGTCGACGGGCCCGAGTTCGCCACCGTGCTGCGCCGCCATCCGCACGTCGTGCGGGTGCTGGCCGGGCACCTGCACCGGGTCGTGACCGCCGGGTTCGCCGGGACGATCCTCAGCGTGGCGCCCAGCATGTACCGTCAGGTGGACCTCGGCCTGCGGGAGGGGCGCCCGGTCGGGTTCGTCGCCGAGCCGTCCGGCTTCCTGCTGCACCGCATCGAGGGCCTGGAGGAGTGCGTGACGCACCTGGTGCAGGTGAGCCACGCCGGGGCGCCCGTGATCGCGTATTGAGGCCGTTGGGCCGACGCCGGGTGGCACGTTTCCGGGATTTGGGGCATGGCGGGTGGCCGTACCTTGAATGCAGCACGTGAGCGCACCCCCCTTTGAGACGCACCCGAGAGGAACCACCCCCATGAGCGAGTACGGCGAGATCGACGCGGGCCAGGAGCACGGCTCCCTGGAGGCGGTCCACCAGAGCCAGGGCGCCGAGCTGGACCACCAGTCGCAGTACGGCATCCTCGAGCAGGATCACCACAGCTTCGAGCACGAGGAGTTCGAGCACCTCAAGCACATCGAGTACACGGACGCCGCGGGCAACCACTACGAGGTCACCGAGTACACGCACTACGAGCACACCGAGGTCGAGGACGACCACCGGCTGATGGCCTACGGCCAGGAGAGCACCGGCGACGCGGGCTTCGGCGCGGCCGACGGCACCGACGCCGGCTTCGGCGAGGCGGGTGCGGGCGAGTCCGGGTTCGGCGAGGCGGGCTTCGGCTCGGCCTCGGTGATCTCCGGCCTGGAGAGCATCACGTCCCGCTTCGAGAACTTCCTCGGCTCGGGCCTGACGAGCGACAACGAGATCAACGACGCCAGCGCGTGATCGGCCCCTCTCGGGGTGGTGTGACGGCGCTCACGGCGCCGGTCGGCAGACTCGCCGACCGGCGCCGCGTCGTGTTCGGGCTCACGCCGCCCGTCGCCACCCCACTGACCGGCCACAACGTGCCGTTCTGTCGTTTGTCAAGCATTTTCGGGACCGGAAATCGGCGGCGGTCCGGCCGGAATCGTCGCAGACTGGGACGCCATGAGCCTCGACGACGACTGGCACTACCTGCCCACCCGGACCCGGGCCGGCGCGCTGCAGCGCGGACTGGGCCGGGGCGCGGTGCGGGCCAGACGGGACCCGGCCGCGCCGGAGCTCGTGTACGCCTGCATCCGCCGCGACCATCGCTGGCTGCCCCTCGACGACCGCGGCGTCTACCTCGCCCGCCTGGTCCGCGACCTGGAGCTGCCGACCGGCCCGATCGTCGCCCGGCTCTTCGCCGCCGACGACGAGACCGGGGAGTTCACGCACGTCCTGCGGGTCGCCGAGGCGCTGGGCCGCGCCGGGTCCGACGGGATGGTCGAGAGCCTGCGACGGTACATCCAGATCGGCCCCTACTGGCGCGAGGCCCTCGGCACCGTCGCCGCCGCGTGGCCCGCGAACTGGTGGGACGACCTGCTGCCGGTCGCCGCCGACCGCCTCGCCAGCGCCGGGCGCCCCCTGCACCTGCCGGCCGCCGCCCCCTGGGGCGACTGGGCCGCGCGGGACGAGCGCATCCACGCCGCCGTGGCGCACGGCCCCGAGCCGCTGACCGGCCTCGGCGAGCTGCTCAGCGCCGCCGACGAGACCGGGTGCCTCGTGGAGCCGTCCGTCGACTCGCTGAAGACCGCCCGGCACGCCGCGGCCGACCCGTCCTCGGCGCGGTACTGGAGCGCCCTGTGCGTCCTGGCCGACCGGGGCGACGAGTCCGACGGCCCCGCCCTGCTGGCCGGCCTCGACTGGCTCGACCGGCGCGACGACGACCTGTGCGGCTACGACCGCCTCGCCGACGGCCTCGCCCGCGTCGGCGGCGACGCCGCCCGCCAGGCCCTGCCGCGCATCCGCTCGCTGTGGTTCAGCCCGCACTCGTACGAGCGCGCCGCCTACCTGCGGGCCCGCCTGGAGCTGGAGCCGGACGCGTGCGCGGGCGCCCTGACCGAGGGCCTGTGGGACTGCGAGGCCGGCGTCCGGCTCATCGCGGTGCGCCGCGTCCCGCTCGACGAGAAACTCGAGCGCCGCCTGGCCTACCTGCGCGACGACCCGATCGAGACGCCCGAGGTCCGCGCGGCCGCGGCCGAGCGGCTCCTGCTGGAATCCCTGGTGTAGCGGCCTGTCGCCTGGGTGACACATCGGCGCAAGTGCGTGCCAAGTCCACGCCAAGTGCCGTCCCGCATCCTTGCTTCAGCACCACTTGAAGGGGCCCGGTTCCGGGTCCTCGCACCGCCTAACTCGAGACAGCTCTCGATATCCATATATATGAGCCGGCCCCGCGACACCCTCCCCCTCGTGTCGCGGGGCTCTCGTACGCCCGCCGACCGCGCCGTGCCGCAGGTCGCCTGGATGCGCCGGGTCAGCCGGTCGGCGAAGCCGGGGTCGCCGACCACGCGCTGCCGGAACTCGTCGACCTGGGCCTGCGTGAGGTCCGCTCCTGGTTGGTGCCGCCGTCCGGGGACCTGCCGCACGCGGCGACCCCCCGGCGTGAGGACCAGGGCGGCCAGGGCGACCAGGGCCCGCACCCCGTTGGCCGCGGCCCAGTCCACGACCGGCCCCGGCTCCTCGGCCCGCCACAGCCACATCGCCCGGGTGCCCGGCGGCGCGACCGAGCTCTCCGGGGCCCGCGGCGGCAGCCGCAGCGGCGTGGCGGCGATCAGGGCGACCGCCGCGAGGAGCACGCACAGTACGATCTGGGCGGCCGAGTCCAACGCGCGCCGCATGCCCGTCCCATCGGCCGGCGGACCCGGATCGTGAGGGTCACACCGCGCCACGTTGACGCGCCGGTTGCCGGTGGGACACGATGGCGGGCGAGCGGTCTGCGGAGGAACCCGGTGCGAGTCCGGGACGGTCCCGCCACTGTGACCGGGGAGTCGCCCCTCAGCTCGGACCACGGCCGGCAACGGCTGGAAGGTCGGGGGGCGGCGGCGATCCGGCAGTCAGGAGACTCCGGGCCGCCGACGCAACAGCCGCCTCGCGGGCGCGGACCCGCCGAAGGGAAGAGTGCCCGTGACCTCGCCGTACCCGTTCTCGGCCGTCGTCGGCCTGCCCGACCTGCGCCTCGCGCTGCTGCTCACGGCGGTCTCACCGGCCATCGGCGGGGTGCTCGTCCGGGGCGAGAAGGGCACCGCCAAGTCCACCGTCGTGCGGGCCCTCGCCGCGCTGCTGCCCGAGGTCGGGGTGGTCGCCGGCTGCCGCTTCGCCTGCGACCCGGACGCGCCCGACCCCGAGTGCCCCGACGGCCCGCACACGCCCGGGGCCGGGGCCGAGCGCCGCCGCTCCGCCCTCGTCGAGCTGCCCGTCGGCGCGACCGAGGACCGCGTGGTCGGCACCCTCGACCTGCAGCGCGCCCTCGGCGACGGGGTCAAGGCCTACGAGCCGGGCCTGCTGGCCGCCGCGCACCGCGGGGTCCTCTACGTCGACGAGGTCAACCTGCTCCCCGACCACCTGGTCGACCTGCTCCTCGACGCCGCCGCCATGGGCCGCGCGCACGTCGAGCGCGACGGCGTCTCGGTCAAGCACGCGGCCCGCTTCCTGCTCGTGGGCACCATGAACCCCGAGGAGGGCGAGCCGCGCCCGCAGCTCGTGGACCGCTTCGGGCTCGTCGTCGGGGTCACGGCGCCCCAGGAGGCCGCGCCGCGGGCCGAGGTCGTGCGGCGGCGGCTGGCGTACGAGGCCGACCCGGCCGGGTTCGCCGGGCGCTACGTGGCCGAGGACGCCGCGCTCGCCGAGCGGATCGTCGGCGCCCGGGCCCGGATCGGGGCGGTGGCGCTGCCGGACGCGGAGCTCGACCGGATCGCGCGGATCTGCCTGGCGTACCGCGTCGACGGCCTCCGGGCCGACATCGTGGTCGCGCGGACGGCGGTCGCGCTCGCGGCCTGGCACGGGCGGACGGTGGTCACGACGGACGACGTGCGCGACGCGGCCCGGCTGGCGCTGCCGCACCGGCGCCGGCGCGATCCGCTCGACCCGCCGGGGGCCGACCGGGATCGCCTGGAAGAGGTGCTCGAGCAGGAGACCGGGCCGGACGACGACCCGCCGGGCGGCCCCCCGCCACCGCCGGACGACGACCCGGTTCCGCCGGGCCCGACCGACATTTCGGAAACGTCGGAATCGCCCGACCCCGGCGGGCCGCCCCCGCCGCCCGTCGCGCCCGAGCAGCGGCCGCCGGTCGAGCCGGCCGATGGCTCCGTTACCGACAAATCCGACTCGCTGCGTGACTCCGAACTATCGGATATTCCGGATTCGACGGACCTGCCGGATTCGGCCGGGGTCGCGGCGCCCGGGCAGCTCGCGTTCGCCGGGCTGCCGTACAAGCCGAAGCTGCTCAGCATCGCGGGCCGCGCGAACCGCCAGGCCGGCGCCCACGCGGGCCGGCGCTCGCCCGCCCTGTCGCGGCACGGGCGCGTGGTGCGCTCCCGCGCCCCGATCGGCGGGAAGGTCACGAGCATCCACGTGCCCGACACGATCCGGGCCGCCGCGATGCGCGGTTCGACCCGCGCCGAGGCCCGCGACGTGCGCGAGGCGGTCAAGGTCGGCCGCGAGGCGAACCTGGTGCTGTTCGTCGTCGACGCGTCCGGCTCGATGGCCGCCCGGCAGCGGATGAGCGTCGTGAAGACCGCGATCCTGTCGCTGCTGCGCGACGCGTACCAGCGCCGGGACAAGGTCGGCCTGGTCTCCTTCCGCGGCCACGACGCCACCCTGGTGCTCGAGCCGACCGCGAGCCACGAGGTCGGCGTGGTCCGCCTGGCCGAGCTGCGCACCGGGGGCCGCACGCCGCTGGCCGCCGGACTGCGCCAGGCCGCCCGCGTGCTGCACGGCGAGCGCCGCCGCGACGCCCGCCGCCGCCCGCTGCTCGTGGTCGTCACCGACGGGCGCTCGACCAGCGGGCCCGATCCGCTCGGGGCGGTACCGCTGCTGGCCGGCGTTCCCGCCGTGGTGGTCGACTGCGAGAGCGGCCCGATCCGCCTGAACCTCGCGCGGCGCCTCGCCGCCGCGCTGGAGGCGACCTGCATTCCACTGTCGAGCCTGGGAGCCTGAGAAGATGCCGCAGGGCAAGGTCGAGAACGTTCCCGACGACGGGCTCACCACCCGCCAGCGCCGTACCAAGCCTGTGCTCGCCGTGCACACCGGGCCGGGCAAGGGCAAGTCCACCGCCGCGTTCGGCATGGCGCTGCGCGCGTGGAGCGCCGGCTGGCCCATCGCCGTGTTCCAGTTCGTGAAGAGTCCGAAGTGGAAGGTCGGCGAGGAGGCCGCCCTGCGCGCGCTCGGCGAGACCGGCAAGGGCGGCTCCGTCCAGTGGCACAAGATGGGCGAGGGCTGGTCGTGGATCCAGCGGCCCGGCGCCGAGCGCGACCACGCCGCCGAGGCCGCCGAGGGCTGGGCCCAGATCAAGCGCGACCTGGCCGCCGAGGCGTACCGCTTCTACGTGCTCGACGAGTTCACGTACCCGATCAAGTGGGGCTGGGTCGACGTCGCCGACGTCGTCGAGACGCTGCGCGAGCGGCCCGGCAACCAGCACGTCGTGGTCACCGGCCGCGACGCCCACCCCGACCTGGTCGAGCTCGCCGACCTGGTCACCGAGATGACGAAGGTCAAGCACCCGATGGACGCCGGGCGAAAAGGCCAGCAGGGCATCGAGTGGTAGCACGGATCGTCATCGCCGCACCCGCCTCCGGCCACGGCAAGACCACCGTCGCGACCGGCCTGCTGGCCGCGTTCGCCGCGCGCGGGCGCCGGGTGGCGCCGTTCAAGGTGGGGCCGGACTACATCGACCCCGGCTACCACGCCCTCGCCGCCGGCCGCCCGGGCCGCAACCTCGACCCGGTCCTGGTCGGCGAGGACCTCGTCGCGCCGCTGTTCGCGCACGGCTCGGCCGGCACCGACCTGGCCGTCGTCGAGGGCGTCATGGGCCTCTACGACGGCCGCACCGGCGCCGGCGAGTTCGGCTCCACCGCGCACGTGGCCCGGCTGCTGGCCGCCCCGGTCGTCCTCGTCGTCGACACGACCGCGCAGGCCCGCTCGGTGGCCGCGCTCGTCCACGGCTTCCGCTCGTTCGGCGACGGCATCCACATCGCCGGCGCGATCCTCAACCGCGTCGGCTCGGACCGCCACGAGCAGATCCTCCGCGACGCCTGCGCCGAGGTCGGTACCCCGGTGCTGGGCGTCCTGCGCCGCCACGCCGCCGTCGCCGCCCCGTCGCGCCACCTCGGCCTGGTGCCGGTGGTCGAGCGCTCCGCGGAGGCGGCCGCCTCGGTCGCCGCCCTCGCCGAGCTCGTCGCGGCGAGCGTGGACCTCGACGCGGTGCTGGCCGTGGCCCGCTCCGCCCCGCCGCTGACCGTGGCGGCGTGGAGCCCGGCGGTGGCCGAGCCCGTCCCCGGCGCGCCGGTCGTCGCCGTCGCCGGCGGCCCCGCGTTCTCGTTCGGCTACGCCGAGACCGTCGAGCTGCTCGCCGAGGCCGGCGCCACGGTCGCCCCGGTGGACCCGCTGCACGACCCGGCGCTGCCCGACGGCACCCGCGCGCTCGTGGTGGGCGGCGGTTTCCCCGAGGTGTACGCCGAGCAGCTCTCCGCCAACGAGCCCCTCCGCCGCGCGGTGGCGGGCCTGGCCGCGGCCGGGGGCGCCATCGCGGCCGAGTGCGCCGGGCTGCTCTGGCTGAGCCGCACCCTCGACGGCCGCCCGATGTGCGGGGTCCTCGACGCCGAGGCGGCCATGACCCCGTCGCTGACCCTGGGCTACCGCGACGCCGTGGCGCTGTCGGACAGCGTGCTCGCCCCGGCCGGCACGCGGGTGACCGGCCACGAGTTCCACCGCACGCGGGTCACCCCGGCGACGGGAACGGCCCCGGCCTGGGCGTGGCGCGAGGGCCGCGACGGCTTCGTGTCCGGCCGCGTGCACGCCTCCTACCTGCACCTGCACTGGGCCGGAAACCCGGCGTTCGCCCACCGCCTGGTGGCGTCGTGCGTCTAGTCGCCGGCCTCGGCGCCCGCCCGTCGGCCGACCCCGCCGCGGTCGTGGCGCTCCTGCGCGAGTCGGTGTCCACAGTGGACGTCGTGTCGTTGTCCACCGTGGACAGCCGGCGCGATCTGGCGGAGGCGGTGGCGGCCGAGTTCGGCTGGGCGGTGGTGTCCTACCCGCCCGAGGCGCTGCGGGCGGTGGACGTCCCGTCGCCGTCGGCCCGGGTCGCCGCCGCGATCGGCAGCCCCAGCGTCGCCGAGGCGGCCGCCCTGCTCGCGGCGGCCACGCCGGACGGCGCGGCCGTGCTCGTGTCCGCCAAGCGCTCCTCGCCCGACGCCACCGTCGCCGTCGCCGCGCCCGCCCCCGACGTCGTCGTGGTGGGCATCGGCGCCGGCGGTGAGGTGAGCGCGAAGGGCCTGGCGGCGCTCGCGGAGGCCGAGGTCGTCCTCGGCGGGCCGCGCCAGCTCGAGCTGCTGCCGTCCTCGGCCGCCGAGCGGATCGCGTGGCCGTCGCCGCTCGTGCCCGCCCTGCCGCGCCTGCTCGCCGAGCAGCACGGCCGGCGCGTGTGCGTGCTCGCCAGCGGCGACCCGATGTACCACGGCATCGGCACCACCCTGGTGCGGCTGCTCGGGGCGGCCCACGTCACCGCGCTCCCCCACCCGTCGTCGGCGTCGCTGGCCTGCGCCCGGCTCGGCTGGGCGGTCGAGGACACCGAGGTCGTCCGCGACGTGGCCGCGCTGCGCCGCCACCTGCACGACGGGCGCCGCGTCCTCGTGCTCTCGGCCGGCCGGCAGACGCCCGCGGACGCCTGGCAGATCCTGGAGGAGAGCGGCTTCGCGGAGAGCGCCGTCACGATCCTCGAGGACCTCGGCGCGCCGGGCGAGCGGGTCCACCACGACCCGGCCGCGGCGGGCCCGCTGAACATCGTGGCCGTCGAGTGCCGCGGCCCGGCCGGCATCGCGGTGGTGCCGGGGATCGAGGATTCGCGGTACGACAGCGACGGCCAGCTCACCAAGCGCGAGATCCGGGCCGTCACCCTCGCGGCCCTCGGACCGCGCCCGGGCGAGCTGCTGTGGGACGTCGGAGCCGGCTCGGGCAGCATCGGCATCGAGTGGATGCGCGCCCACCGCGCCTGCCGGGCCATCGCCTTCGAGCGCGACCCGGCCCGCGCCGAGCGCGTCCGGCGCAACGCGACGGCGTTCGGCGTGCCCGGCCTGCACCTGGTCGTCGGCGCCGCGCCGGAGGCCCTCGAGCGGCAACCGGCACCGGACGCGATATTCATCGGCGGCGGCTTCACCGCGCCCGGCGTGTTCGACGCCTGCTGGAACGCGCTCAAGCCCGGCGGCCGGCTGGTCGTCAACGCGGTCACCGTCGAGTCGGAGCGGCTCGTGGCCGAGCTGCAGCAGCGGTACGGCGGGGAGCTGACCCGCATCGCGGTCAACCGGGCCGCACCCGTCGGCGGATTCCTGGCGTGGCGGCCGATGCTGCCCGTGACCCAGTGGGTGGTGCACACATGACCGTGTACTTCATCGGCGCCGGCCCCGGCGCGGCCGACCTCATCACCATGCGCGGCCGCGACCGCCTGGCCGCCTCGCCGGTGTGCCTGTACGCGGGCAGTCTCGTGCCGGTGGAGCTGCTGGCGTACTGCCCGCAGGGCGCCCGGCTCGTCGACACCGCGAACCTCGATCTCGACCAGATCATCACGGAGCTCACCGGCGCGCATTCGCGGGGCCTCGACGTGGCGCGCCTGCACTCCGGCGACCCGTCGGTGTTCAGCGCCCTGGCCGAGCAGCTGCGCCGCCTGGACGCGGCCGGCGTCCCCTACGAGATCGTGCCGGGCGTGCCCGCGTTCGCGGCCGCCGCGGCATCGCTCGGCCGCGAGCTGACCGTGCCCGGCGTGGCCCAGTCGGTGATCCTGACCCGCACCGCGGCGCGCGCGACCCCGATGCCGCCGCGCGAGGAGCTGGCCACCCTGGCCGCGAGCCGGGCCACGCTCGTGCTGCACCTCGCGGTCCAGCGCATCGACGAGCTCGCCCCGGAGCTGGCCCAGTGGTACGGCCCGCAGTGCCCGGCGGCCGTGGTCGCGTACGCCAGCCGCCCCGACGAGCTCGTCCTGCGCGGCACCCTGACCGACATCGCGGCCCAGGTGCGGGCGGCGGGCATCAGGCGCACCGCGGTGATCGTCGTCGGCCCGGTGCTCACGGCCGCCGAGTTCCCGGACAGCCACCTGTACTCGACCAGCCGCCACCGCCCGTAGACACCACCCGGCCTCAGTGCAGCTGCGGCAGGAAGCGGTGCCGGGCGAGGGCCGTTGTCGTCCGGACCGCGAGGGCGCCGATGAACACGGTGAGCGCGAGGATGACGATCCAGGCCCAGATCCGGTAGCCCGGCGGGTGGGCGTAGGCGATCCAGTGCAGCCCGAACGTCGCGACCGCCGCATACGGGAAGGCGTAGGCCCAGAATCCGGCGCTGAAATGCAGATGGCGGTACACGCCGAAGAGCCGGAGCTGGATGAGGGCGGCCAGGAGCGTGTAGCCGGCGAGCGCGAAGGCCACGGCGTCGGCCTTGCCGTGGTTGACGGCCAGGTACGCCAGGCCCGCGAGGGCGGGCGGGGCCACCGCGATGGCCAGCGTGGGCTGCAGTTGCGGGGGCAGCGGGGGGCGGAAGTACAGCCGGGCCAGGATCATCGACTCGATGACGAGCCACGACACGAGCCCGATGCCGAAGAACGCCCGGGCCGGGCCCGGCCAGCCGGCGAGGGCGGCGCCGATCGCGGCGATGAGCCCTCCGGCGACGGCCGGCAGCACGTATCCGGGGTGCAGCTTGTTCAGGTCGAGGCCGCCGGCGACCCATTGGCCGGTCATCCAGCCGGCCAGCAGGATCGTGGCCGCGGCGAACACCCCGAACAGCCACTGCCCCGCCGGGCGGTCGTGGCGCATCAGGCCGATGGACAGCAGCATGGCGACGATCGGGATCAGCGCCACGAACGGTCCCAGCACCGGGTCGGCCAGCTCGGCGTGCCAGCCACCGGGTCGCCGCGGCACCTGCGTGACGTAGCCGGCGAGGAGGGTGAACCAGACGACGGCCGCCAGGATGCACAGGAAGTCGGAGACCACCGCGGGTGCGAGCCCCAGTATCGCGGCGTAGCCCCAGCAGCCGGCCAGGCCGGTCAGGCCGTACGCGATGCCGAAGAGGTTCGGGGTGATCCCGACGTGTTGCTCGCTCGTGCGTGCGTTCACCGCGGCACGCTACCCGGCAATCCGGCGGTCATGCCGTCGCGCCGCAGGCCCGGCCCGGCGGCGCTCGTCCCGCCTACGCCGAGTACCGCACCGCGGAGCCGGCGAACAGCCCGGCCGCCGAGGACGCGCTCATCCTCGTCGAGTGTGGCAGCGGCGGCATGCGGCAGGCGCTCATCCCGGCCGCACCTCCGGCGATCGCTCGACGGAGCCTGACCGGGCTCGGACCGCAGGCCAGGTGAGCAGCGCGAAGCCGACCGCGTAGCCGGCCATGGCGAGCACCCCGCGCGGGTAGAAGATGTGGCTGTCGTAGAACTCGTACGTGCACACGAGCAGCACCGCCGTTCCCGGCAGCACCCGCCATCCGTGCCGCACCGCCAGGGCCACCGCCGCCGCGACCACCGCCACCGCCAGCGCCCGCACACCGGCGTGCCCCATCGAGTCGGCGGTGGCGAACAGCGCCGCGATCGACGGCCCCACGTCCTGACCGCCGGCCGCGTGGAGCTGCACGGTGCCGGCCGCGATACCCGCGACCGCGTCCAGCCCGGTGTACAGCGCCGCGAACGCCGCCGCGGCGAGCCAGGCGACCACGGTGGCGACACCGGCGACGCCACGCCCCGGCCGCCCCCACAGCGGCACGATCAGCCCGAGCGTCAGCAGCGGGAACGCCGGCAGCAGCCAGATGTGCATCGTCGCCCACATGTGGGCGGTGGACGGGTTCAGCCCGGTCGGGTGGAACAGGCCGACGACCGCGAGCAGCAACGGGGCGGCGGAGACGACGACCAGCCGGCCGATGGTGCGTGATCGGCGCATCCACGGATCGTAGGCCCATTCCGGACCCGCGATTCTTTCCAGCCGCTTACGAACCAGCGACCCCGGCCGGGCCGGTGCCTGTAGCGACATGCACTGACATCGGCTTCCGAGTGCCGCCGGCACCGTCGACTGGGCCGTGCAGGTGGAACCGTGTGCTGTTCGTACTCGTACGCGCCGGCGCAGATCTTGAGGGGGTGTGGGTGGAGCGCAGCTCCCCCACCGCGAGCGCAGCGAGCTAGGAGGCAGAGCCCAGGCCGGCCTCGCGGGCGCGGACGATTGCCTCCGACCGGTCGGCTACCTGAAGTTTCGCGAACACGTTCGACACGTTGTTGCGCACGGTCTTCTGGGACAGGAACAGCGTCTGGGCGATCTGCGCGTTCGAGCGCCCCGCCGCCAGCAGCTCCAAGATCTCGCGCTCGCGTGCGGAGAGCTGAGGAAACGCGGTGCTCGCCGACGGCGGGCCCGCGGCGAAGAACTCGGCGATGCGCCGGGCCAGGGTCGCGCCGAAGACGGCGCCGCCCGAGGCGACCATCGTTATGGCGCGCACGATCTCCTCCTGCTCGGCCCCCTTCACGAGGTAGCCGCGGGCGCCGGCGCGTACGGCCGCGAAGACGGTGCCGTCGTCCTCCGACATGGTGAGCACCACGACGCCGGTCTCGGGCGCCTCCGCCGCCAGCCGCCGGGTCGCCTCGATGCCGTTGAGATCCGGCATCTGTACGTCCATGACGACGACGTCCGGCCGGTGCCGCACGGTCGCGAGCACCGCCTCCAGGCCCGTCGCCGCCGTGCCGACGACCTCGATGCCGTCCACGGAGCCGAGCAGGACGGCCAGCCCGTCGCGGAAGATCGGGTGGTCGTCGGCCACGAGCACCCGGATCGCGCGGTCGTTGGTCATGGGCGTCAGCCTAGTGTCGGGGCGGGCAGGGGCAGATGGGCGCGTACGAGCGTGCCGCCGGCGGCGGGGCACTCGATCTCGCAGCGGCCGCCGAGCTCGGCCGCCCGCTCGCGCAGGGAGACCAGGCCGACGCCGCTCGGGGTGCCGGGGGCGATGCCGGCGCCGTCGTCGCGTACCTCGACCGTGAGCTCGCCGTCGCCCGCGGTGAGCGTGACCATGCAGGTCGCGGCGTGCGCGTGCTTCGTGACGTTGGTCAGGGCCTCGGAGGCGATGCGGTACGCCGCGACCTCGACCGCCGCCGGCAGGTCGGCCGGGAGCTCGGCCTCGACCCGCGTGGTCAGCCCGGGCGCGCGCAGCCGCTCGGCGAGCTGGCCGACCGCGCCGGCCAGGCCGACGTCGTCGAGCGCGGGCGGGCGCAGGTCGTGCACGAGCCGGCGTACGTCGGCCAGGGCGGTCGAGACGTCCTCGCGGGCCTGGCGCAGGATCTCGTCGGCCTGCCGCGGCGCCCGCACCAGCAGGTTGCGGGCGGTGTCGATGCGCAGGGCCACGCCCCCGAGGGCCGGGCCGAGGCCGTCGTGCAGGTCGCGGCGGACCCTGCGGCGCTCCTCCTCCCGCGCCCCGACCAGGCGCTCGCGGCTGAGCTGGAGCTCGGCCGCGAGGTAGCCGGAGCGGGCCGCGGCCGCCGCCTGCCGGACCACGTCGGCGAGCAGGCGCTCGTCGCGCGGGGAGATGGCGGCCCGGTAGCCGCCGGTGGCGAGGATGAGGCGGCCGACGGTCTCGTCGCGGTACGTGATCGGCAGCGTCTGCGTGTCGGCGGGCGCCGTGCCGTGCTCGGCCAGCAGCGCCTGCCCGCCGGTGCGGTGGACCTCGACGGCGACGTACGGCGAGCGGAACGCCTCGGCGACGCTGCGCGCGACGGCCAGCAGCTGGTGCTCGGGGCTCTCGGAGCGCTCCAGCTGCTCGGCCAGGCCGGAGATGATGCGGTACGGATCGTGCCGTTGCCCCAGCACCACCCGCTGGACCAGCACCCAGAGGCGGTTGCGCAGCGGGCCGTAGACCAGCAGCACCACGAGCAGGCCGACCAGGGCCGCGCCGCGGTCGCCGAGCTCGGTCGTGACGAGCGCGAGGACCGCCGCGTCGACGACGACCACGACGGCGGCCAGCGCGCCGTAGAGCACCGTGCCGCCGAGCAGCCGGTCGATGTCGAGCAGCTGCGGGCGCAGCACGCCGGCCGCGATCGCGGCGCCGGTGATCGCGATCGCCACGAACAGGCCGGCGCCGAGCACGGTCTGGGGCAGCATGAGCGCGGAGAGCATGACGAGCACGTCGACCACGCCCGCCCACAGCAGCCACCGCATGCGCGTGCGGGCCAGGCCGCGCGCCCCACGGTACCGGCGGAAGACGACGGCGAAGGGGACCAGCAGGCTCAGCGGGAGCGCCGCGTAGCCCACGCGCAGCAGCACGTGCCAGACGGTGTCGGGCAGCGGCAGGGTGAGCAGGTCGGCCGACAGGTCGCGGACCGCGGCGGGCGCGGGGCCGTCGTCCATCGCGTCGGCGACGCGGGCGGGCACGAAGAGCAGGGTCGTGGGCAGGATCGCGGTGGCGCCCAGGCTGACCAGCGCCGCCCATCGCCACCGGCCGCGGGGCAGCCGGCCGTCGGGGTAGAAGACGAGCAGCAGCGGCAGGCTGAACAGCAGGCCGGCGCCGACACGCTGGTAGATCCAGTAGGCGAGCGCGGTGCCGGGCTCGACCGGCGGCACGGCGACCGCGTGCGCGACGTAGGCGACCGCGGCCCCGTCCAGCGCCCAGTGCAGCCCGCTCGCGCACAGGATCCAGGCGACGGCGTTGCGGGGCACGCGGTACACCAGCAGCGCACCGGGCCCGGCGAGCGCGAGCCCGGCCAGGCCCGAGATCCAGCCGGCCTCGAGTCCGTCGGCCGCGCGCTGGTGCGCCCCGATGCCCGCCTCGAGCACGACCGAGACGGCGGTCGCGGCGAGCGTGAGAGCCACGAACACGCCGCCGACCAGGGTGGACACGCGGGGCTTGGACACCCGGACATGGTGCCATCCGCGCAGTCCCGAGCACCCGGGGACGCGAGTCCCGATCCGGGCGGGACAACCGCCGGGACGGAACCGGGGTTGCGCGCCCCTGCCGCCCGGGTCGGCGTCCCCGGCAGTCTTCTCGGCATACCGCGCCGCACCGTACGGCGCTTCACATAGAGGACACCGACATGACGATCCGCACCGAACCCGTCCCCGCCCGCACCGACCTCCCGCCCGTCGTCACCGCCCGCATCTCGGCGCGCTCGACCCGCGCCCTGGGCCTGATGCTCACCGCCGGCGCCCTCACCTGGACCGGCACCATGTTCACGGTCGGCAACAACCCGACCGACTCACTCGGCCTGACCGTCTCCGACCTCGGCGGCGGCGCCTTCCAGCTCGGGCTCTTCGCGCTGCTGGCGGTCCAGCTGCGCACGGCCGCCACCGGCACCTCGAAGGTGGCGCGGGGGATGCTGTACGTCGAGCACGTCCTGCTCGCCGTCGCCACCGTGTGGAGCATCCTGCACGCGGTCCCGGCCCTGCGCGACGCCGCCTGGCTCATCCCGATGGACGTGTTCTGGCCGCTGTCGATGCTGGGCATGTTCGTGATCGGCCTGAAGATCCTGTTCACCGGCCGCTGGAAGGGCGCGGCGCGGGTCTGGCCGACGGTCGCGGAGAGCTGGGCCGTGGTCACCGTCCCGACGTTCGCGATCCTCGGCTCGCCGGTCGCCGACTACGTGGGCGGCGCCCACCTGCTGATCGGCTACGCGGCGCTGGGCCTCATCCTGGCCGCCCGCCCCGAGCTGACGGGGGCCCGCGCATGAACCGCTGGGCCGGCCCCTGCTGACCCGAACGCCACGCCGCCCGGACCGTCAGGCCTTCTTCGCCATCATGGGAAGGGTCGCGCGGTCCGGGTTGACGTGCAGCACGCTGAACACGATCGGCTCGCCGTCCTGCCAGCCCACGGCCAGGCGGTGGGTCTCGCGGGTGGCCGGGAAGAGCATCCGGCCGGACGCCACGACCGGCAGGCCGAGCTTGGCCGGCTGGGCGCCGCGGTTCTTGATGTTGCCGCCCACCATGTTGATGAGCTCGCCCATGGCGTCGGTCACGTCCTGCTCGGTGGTCTCGGCGCCTCCATGGCCAGCATGAGGGCGGTGATGTCGTTGGCCGCGCCCGGCGGGACGAGGACGCGCACGTGCCCCTCCCACGCGCCGGTGATCGACACCGCGGCCGTGATCCACGTGGGGTCCTGGACGGCCGGGGCGTCGACCGCGGGAGCGCCGGGCTGCTGGAGGTACGCGTCCCAGACCTCGTGCACGATGTCGACGAGGTCCTGGTCGACCAGTCCGGACTCTGCGGTGGAAACGTCCGCCATGGCGGCTCCCGACGGTTGTCGCACGGCACCGCCTTCCGGTGCCCCTTATCACCGCATGGTGCCAGCCCACGGTTTCAACGCGGCCGGATTGCCACATTTGTACAGGCCGCCCCCACGGCCCGGCCGGATTCCGCCCGCAGCGGAAAGGGGGTCCGGCGGGCGGTCACGGGCCCCCGCGGTCGCCTATGTTCGGCTCATGCGCCCTTACTACGAACGGCGGGACGAGGAGCCGGGGCCGCCGCCGGCCCAGCACGCGCCGTGGCTCGACGAGCAGCTGTTCGGCCGGCGCATGGTCTTCCTGCGCGGGCCGATCGAGCCCGAGATGGCCGCCCGCGCCGCGGCCACGCTGCTCGCGCTCGACGCGAGCGGCCCCGGGCCGATCAGCCTGCACATGAGCGCCGACCAGGGCAGTCTCACGGCGGTCTGGACGCTCGTGGACGCCATCGACTCCATCGGGGCGCCGGTGCACGCCACCGCCGTCGGCGAGGTGAGCGGGGCCGCGCTCGGGGTGTTCTGCGCGGCGGCCGAGCGCACGGCGTTCACCCACGCGCGGTTCCGCCTGGCCGAGCCGAAGGTCTCCTCCCCCGGCGGCACGGCCGACCAGGTGGTGGCCGAGGCCGGGCGCTACCTGCGCGACCTGGAAGACCTCATTCTGCGCATCTCGGGCGCGACCGGCCAGGCCCGCTCCCGCGTCGAGGACGACCTGCAGGCCGGCAAGGTGCTCAGCGCGCCCGAGGCGATCGAGTACGGGCTCATCTCCGGCATCGTCAAGCGCTGAGATGGCCGGCGTCGACGCCGTGCGGCGGGTGGCCCTCGGCCTGCCCCGCACCACCGAGCACCTCATCCACGACCGGGTCAAGTTCCGGGTCGGCCGGATCGTGTACCTCGCGCTGTCGCCGGACGAGACCGCCCTCGGCTTCGCGTTCCCCCGGGACGAGCGGGCCGCGCTGGTGGCCGCCGAGCCCGACCGGTTCTTCCTGCCGCGCGCCTCCGACCTGCGCTTCAACTGGGTCTGCGGCCACCTCGACCGGATCGGCGACGACGAGCTGCGCGAGCTGATCGTGGACGCGTGGCGGATGGTGGTACCGAAACGGGTGTATACGGAATGGCACCGTAGCGCCACGTGATGCATCGTCCACGTTAAATGCTGATAAAGGCGGGATGTCCGAACGGGCACGCGAGCCCTCGCCGCAGCTCAGCCCCGATTCCTTCATTTCGACACGACCCTCACCCTCGGGTTACAGTGCCGGGTGCTCAAAGCGCTCACCCCCTCCCCCGGAACGCCGGTGCGCCGAGAGGGCCGTCTTGCCGCGCTCGACGGCATGCGGCTGGTCGCCGCCCTTCTCGTGATGCTGTACCACTACGTCGGCACCCCCCACTCCAACCTGTGGGTGCATCCCAACCGCGCCGTGTTCGGCCGCCTGTACGACCTGGCGAACTACGGCTACCTCGGCGTGCAGATGTTCTTCTTCATCTCCGGCTTCGTCATCTGCATGAGCTGCTGGGACCGCAACCTGAAGGACTTCTTCGTCTCCCGGGTCGTGCGGCTCTACCCGATGTACTGGGTCGCGATCGCGATCTCGTTCGTGGTCGTGCACCTCAACCGGAACGTGGCGGACGCCAGCGGGGTGATCCGGGCCCCGAAGAACCTCTCGGACCTGCTCGTGAACCTCACCATGGCGCAGGACGCGCTCTACGTGAACAGCGTGGACGCCGTGTACTGGACGCTCTGGGCCGAGCTGCGGTTCTACCTGCTGTTCGCGATCGTGGTCGCGTTCGGGCTGACGTTCCGCCGGGCCCTGGCCTTCGCGGTGCTGTGGCTCATCGCGGCGGTGGTCTGCAGCAACGTGGACAACCCGCTCATCCAGATGATCGTGCAGCCGATGTACGCGCCGTACTTCATCACCGGCATCCTGCTGTACCTGATCCACCGCTTCGGCTCGACCCCGCTGCTGTGGGGCCTGGTCGCCGTGACCCTGCTGGTCTGCCAGCACCAGGTGCTCCTCGACACCCGCCACTTCAACCAGTTCCTGCACGTCCGCATGAAGTGGACGTTCTCCATGGTGCTGGTCGGCGGCTTCTTCCTCGTGCTGGCCCTGGCCGCGCTCGGCAAGCTGAGCTGGGCCAAGTGGCGGTGGCTGACGGTCGCGGGCGCGCTCACCTACCCGCTGTACCTGCTCCACCAGGACCTCGGCGTGATCACGATCCGCCGCCTCAAGGGCACCATCGCGCCGTGGCCGCTGCTGGCCGGCATGATCCTGGCGATGCTCATCCTCGCCTTCCTCTGCCACCGGCTGATCGAGAAGCCGTTCGCGCCGCGGTTCAAGCGGCTGCTGTACTCGGGGATGAACTTCGACCCGCCGTCACTGATCGTGCCGCGCGGGGAACGGACCGTGCGGACCGACAGGCCGACGGAGCCGCCCGCAACGCCCGTTCCGGCCGCCGCGGCGAACGAGCCGAAGGTGCCGGCGGCCACCGGGCCCGAACCAGAACCGGAAGCCGGGCCCGAACCGGAGCCGGTGGCCGCGGCCAACGGCCGGCGACCCGCGCGCGAGTAGGCCCGGACGCCCGATCCGCGGCCGGGGCACCCGCCCCGGCCGCGGGTTACGATCGAGCGTGGACATCGAGGTGATCGGCGCCCAGCCGGTGCCGGAGCGCCCGGGCCCCGGCCGATCCCGCCGCGGGACGCTGACGATCGCCCTGGCGGTCGCCGTCGGTATCGCGTTCGGCTACGCCCTCGCGATCGCCCGCCCCGCTCCCCGCATGATCATCAGCACGCCCGCCGCCCCGGCCACCACCGCGGCGCCCGCCGGCCTGACGCCGGCCGAGCAGCGGACCATGGTGAGGCGGGTCGAGGAGTACAACAAGCCCGACGGCGACGCCGTCGAGATCACCCCCGTGCGGCTCATGACCGGGCTGCGCAACAACCTCACCCGGCTGGACGACGAGCGGTCCTACCCCGCCGGGGAGTACCGGCTGCAGGTGATCTGCCTCGGCGACGGCCAGGTCTGGGCGCTGTTCCGCATCGGTGACGACGAGACGTACGTCGACGTGGACTGCCAGGCCGAGCGGCTCGTCGTGACCCAGCTCGTGCTCACCGCCCGGGCCGGGGGCCGCCGCACGGTGACCGCGGTGACCGACTCCGCGCTCGGCGTCGTGGTCGGCCTGCAGGTCCTGCGCCGGCCCTGAGGCGTGACAGAGTTGGGGGCGTGGAGGTTGTCACAGGGGTGCCCGCCGGCGAACCCGCGGCTCTAACGTGTCCAGCATGAGCGCGCCCCCCGAGGACCTTCTGGACTGGCAGCGGCTCGCGCTCGCCGTGCTGCGCAAGTCCGGGCGGGCCGGCGAGGACACGCCGCCGGAGGCGGTGGCGGACCTGCTGGCCACCGAGACGTACGACGGGCTGCGGATCGCCCCGCTCTACACCGCGGCCGACCCGGCCCCGCCCGCCGGGGCGCCCGGGCACGTGCCGTTCGTGCGCGGCGCGAGCGCGGCGCCGCGGCCGTGGGACGTGCGGACGCGCCACGCCGATCCCGACCCGAAGGCGACCCGGGCGGCGGTGCTGGCCGACCTGGAGAACGGGGCCACCTCGCTGTGGCTGGCCGGCATCGCGCCGGACGACCTGGCCGAGGCGCTCGACGGGGTGCTGCTCGACCTGGCCCCGGTCGTGCTGGACAACGGGGCCTCGACGCCGGAGGCGGCGCGGGCGTTCCTGGCGCTGCCCGGCTCCGACAAATCGGGCAACCTGGGCGCCGATCCGCTGGGCCTGGCCGCACGGACCGGCGAGATCGCGAATCTGAGCGTTCTGTCCGACTTGTCGAAACTGTCGCCGGTGCCGGTCGCGACGGTCGATGCGACGGTGTACCACGACGCCGGCGCGAGCGACGCCCAGGAGCTCGGGTACGCCACCGCCACCGGCGTGGCCTACCTGCGCGAGCTCGTCGGCGCCGGGCTCTCCGCGGGCATGGCGCTCAAGCAGCTCGAGTTCCGCTTCGCCGCCACCGCCGACCAGTTCGCCACCATCGCCAAGCTGCGCGCCGCGCGGCGGATCTGGGCGCGGGTCGCCCAGGTCTGCGAGGCGCCGCACCTCGGCGCCCAGCGCCAGCACGCGGTCACCAGCGACGCGATGATGACCGCCCGCGACCCGTGGACCAACCTGCTGCGCACCACCCTGGCGTGCTTCGGCGCCGGGGCCGGGGGCGCGGACGCGGTCACCGTGCAGCCGTTCGACGCGCGGCTCGGCCGGCCCGACGCCTTCTCCCGGCGCATCGCGCGCAACACCCAGTCGCTGCTCATCGAGGAGTCCGGGGTCGCCCGGGTGCTCGACCCGGCCGGCGGCTCCTGGTACGTCGAGTCGCGCACCGACGCCCTCGCGCACGCCGCCTGGGACGTCTTCACCGAGGTCGAACGGGCCGGCGGGATGGCCGCGGCGCTGCGCTCGGGGCTGGCCGGCGACCGGATCGGCGCGGTGCGGCAGCGGCGCGAGGACGACCTGGCGCACCGCCGGCAGCCGATCACGGGCGTGTCGGAGTTCCCGGACCTCGCCGAGCGGCGGCCGGTGCGGCCCCCGGCGCCGGTGCCGCCCGAGGGCGGATTACCCCGGATGTGGTACTCGCAGGGCTTCGAGGCCCTTCGCGACGCCGCCGACGCCGCCCCCGCGCCCCCCGCGGTGCGCCTGGTCGCGCTGGGCCCCGTGGCCGCGCACTCCGCCCGCGTCTCCTTCGCGGCGAACCTGTTCGCGGCCGGGGGCGTCCGCCTGGCCGAGGACGCCGCGTCGCCCGTCGCGTGCATCTGCGGCTCGGACCGCTCCTACGCCGAGGAGGCCGCCGCGACCGCCGCCCGCCTGCGCGCCGAGGGCGTCACCAAGGTCTGGCTCGCGGGCCGGGGCGACCACGAAGGCGTGGACGCGTACCTGCACAACGGCTGCGACGCGCTCGCCGTGCTGCGGCAGACCCACGAGGACCTGGGAGTGGCGCCGTGATCCCCGACTTCTCCGAGGTCGCCCTCGGCACCCCCCGGGTCGAGCCGGTTGCCGATGAGCCCGGCGAGGTCTGGGCCACGCCCGAGGGCATCGACGTCAAGGGCGTCTACGGCCCCGGCGACCTCGCCTGCGTCGACTTCCTGGGCGGCCTGCCGGGCATCGCGCCGTACGTCCGCGGCCCCTACCCGACCATGTACACCACCCAGCCCTGGACCGTGCGGCAGTACGCCGGCTTCTCCACCGCCGAGGAGTCCAACGCGTTCTACCGGCGCAACCTGGCCGGCGGGCAGAAGGGCCTCTCGGTCGCGTTCGACCTGGCGACCCACCGCGGCTACGACTCCGACCACCCGCGCGTGGCCGGCGACGTGGGCATGGCCGGGGTCGCCATCGACTCGATCCTGGACATGCGCCGCCTCTTCGAGGGCATCCCGCTGGACCGGATGAGCGTGTCGATGACCATGAACGGCGCGGTGCTGCCGGTCCTGGCGCTGTACATCGTCGCCGCCGAGGAGCAGGGGGTGGCGCCCGAGCAGCTCGCGGGCACCATCCAGAACGACATCCTCAAGGAGTTCATGGTCCGCAACACCTACATCTACCCGCCCGGCCCGTCGATGCGGATCATCAGCGACATCTTCGGGTACACCTCGAGACACATGCCGAAGTTCAACTCCATCTCGATCTCGGGCTACCACATCCAGGAGGCCGGGGCGACCGCCGACCTCGAGCTCGCGTACACCCTCGCCGACGGCGTGGAGTACCTGCGCGCCGGGCGCGCCGCCGGCCTCGACGTGGACGTGTTCGCGCCGCGGCTGTCGTTCTTCTGGGCGATCGGCATGAACTTCTTCATGGAGGTCGCGAAGCTGCGCGCCGGGCGGCTGCTGTGGTCGCGGCTGGTGCGCGACTTCGGCGCCACCAACCCCAAGTCGCTGAGCCTGCGCACGCACTGCCAGACGTCCGGCTGGTCGCTGACCGCCCAGGACGTGTTCAACAACGTGGTGCGCACCTGCGTCGAGGCGATGGCCGCCACCCAGGGCCACACCCAGTCGCTGCACACCAACGCGCTGGACGAGGCCCTGGCGCTGCCGACCGACTTCTCGGCCCGCATCGCGCGCAACACCCAGCTGCTGCTGCAGCAGGAGTCCGGGACCACGAAGGTGATCGACCCGTGGGGCGGCAGCGCGTACGTCGAGCGGCTCACCCACGACCTCGCCGCCCGCGCCTGGTCGCACATCGAGGAGGTCGAGCGGGCCGGCGGCATGGCCCGCGCGATCGACGAGGGCATCCCGAAGCTGCGCATCGAGGAGGCGGCGGCCCGCACCCAGGCCCGCATCGACTCGGGGCGCCAGCCCGTGATCGGGGTGAACAAGTACCGGCCCGACACCGACGAGCCGATCGAGGTCCTCAAGGTCGACAACTCGGCGGTGCGCGCGGCCCAGATCGCCCGGCTGCAGCGGCTGCGGGCCGAGCGCGACCAGGCCTCGTGCGACGCCGCGCTGACCGCCCTGACCGAGGGCGCCGCCAACGGCGGGAACCTGCTGGAGCTGTCCGTGGCCGCGGCGCGCGCCCACGCGAGCGTCGGGGAGATCTCCGACGCGCTGGAGAAGGTGTTCGGGCGGCACACGGCGCAGATCCGTACCATCTCCGGGGTGTACCGCGACGAAGCCCGCGGCGCCGGGAACGTGGAGCGCGTGCGCGCGGCCACCGACGCCTTCGCCGACGACGAGGGCCGCCGGCCGCGCATCCTCGTGGCCAAGATGGGCCAGGACGGCCACGACCGCGGCCAGAAGGTGATCGCGACCGCCTTCGCCGATCTCGGCTTCGACGTGGACGTGGGCCCGCTGTTCTCCACCCCGGCCGAGGTGGCCCGGCAGGCGGTCGAGGCCGACGTGCACATCGTGGGCGTCAACTCCCTCGCCGCGGGGCACCTGACGCTGGTGCCGGCCCTGCGTCACGAGCTCGCCGAGCTGGGCCGCGACGACATCCTCATCGTGGTCGGCGGGGTCATCCCGCCCCAGGACCACGACGAGCTGCACGCGGCGGGCGCGGCCGCGATCTTCGGCCCCGGTACCGTCATCGCCGACGCCGCCCTCGACCTGCTGGAGGTGCTGCGATCCCGGTTGCAGCACTGAGCGAGCTGGTCGACGGCGTGCGCGCCGGTTCCCGGGCCTGGATCGCCCGGGCGATCACGCTCGTCGAGTCCACGCGCGCCGACCACCGCCCGCGCGCCCAGGAGCTGCTGCACGCCCTGGCCCCGCACGCGGGCGGGGCCCGGCGCATCGGCGTCACCGGCGTGCCCGGCGTCGGCAAGTCCACGTTCATCGACGCCCTGGGGGTGTACCTCATCGAGGCCGGCCACCGCGTCGCCGTCCTCGCGATCGACCCGTCGTCGACCCGCACCGGCGGCAGCATCCTGGGCGACAAGACCCGGATGACCCGCCTGGCCAACGACCCCGCCGCGTTCGTGCGCCCCTCCCCCACCTCCGGCACCCTCGGCGGCGTGGCCCGCGCGACCCGCGAGGCGATGGTCGTCGTGGAGGCCGCCGGCTACGACGTGGTGCTGGTCGAGACCGTCGGCGTGGGTCAGTCCGAGACCGCCGTCGCCGACATGGTCGACACGTTCCTGCTGCTGGCCCTGGCCCGCACCGGCGACCAGCTGCAGGGCATCAAGAAGGGCGTGCTGGAGCTGGCCGACGTGGTCGCGGTGAACAAGGCCGACGGCCCGCACGAGCAGGAGGCCCGGGCCGCGGCCCGCGAGCTGTCCGGGGCGCTGCGCCTGCTGCACTCCGGCACCACGGTGCTGACGTGCAGCGGCCTCACCGGGGCCGGCCTGGCCGAGCTGTGGGACCGGCTGAGCCGCCACCACGACGCCCTCGCCGAGAGCGGCGAGCTGCGCACCCGCCGCGAGCGCCAGCAGCTGCGCTGGGTGTGGTCGATGACCCGCGACGCCCTGCTGGACGGCCTGCGCACGAGCCCCGCGGTCCGCGAGCTGACGCCCCGCATCGAGCGCGAGGTCCTCGACGGCACGCTGACCCCGGTCCAGGCCGCCGAGGCTCTCCTCGAGGCCTACCGCACCTAGGCCCTGCCTAGACCTCGATCGCCTGCCCGGTCTCGAGGTCGAGCACGGTGATCGCCTCCATGGGGCACATCGCGGCCGCGTCGAGCACGGCCTCGCTGGGCTCGGCCTCCGCGTGCACGGGGTGCGCGCGGCCCCGGACGTCGTCGAGCGCGAAGTGCCCGGGCGCGACCCCGACGCAGCTCCCGGAGCCGACGCAGGTGTCGCTGATGGTGATCCGCCACATGCACCCCAATCTATCTCCCTCAGGTCGCGCCCGCGCCTGCCGATCAGACCTGCGGTATGACCGGATCACGATGGATCGTGGCGACGCTGTGCGCCCTGATGGTCCTGCTGACGCCCGCCCCGGCGCCGGCCGCACCGGCGCAGCCGAAGCCGACCCCCAAGGCGACGGCGCAGCCGAGGCGATCCCCGAGCTCGAAGGCGACCGCGCAGCCGAAGCAATCCCCGAGCTCGAAGGCGACGGCGCCGGTCGAGCCGGCTCCGACTAGACATTGACGGACGTCGAGAAGCGTGATCTGATCCGAGAACTCTTCACGTTCTGGGATCGAGGAGACCGCCAGTGTCCAAGTTCCTCCGTGCCGCGCTCGTGGCGGCCGTTGTCGCCTCGGGGGCGCTCGCCGCGACCGCCGCCCCCGCCGCCGCCGCATTACCGACCGCCGCCGTCGCCCTGGGTGACAGCTTCATCTCCGGCGAAGGGGCGGGCAGCTACCAGCCCGTCGTCGACGCCGACGGGGTCGCCCAGGGCTTCCCCGGCTGGTCCGCGCCGAACAACAACGCCTTCTTCTGCCACCGCTCCGCCAACGCCTCGCTGCTGCAGGCGTCGCTGCCGGGCATCCAGGACCGGTACAACCTCGCCTGCTCCGGCGGCCGCCCGTCCGACTTCGCCGCGCCCTCCTCGGCCCGCGACAAGGGCCGGACCGTCGCCGCGCAGCTCGACCAGCTCCGCGCCGTCGCCCAGACGCACGACATCGACCTCGTGCTCGTCGGGCTCGGCTCCAACAACAGCCAGTTCACCTTCGGCGACGTGGCGGAGAAGTGCGCCAACCGCTTCATCGCCGACGCGTGGACGGGATGGTGGGAGTTCTGGGCGTACCTCAACGGCCCGGTCGAGCAGGCCCCGTGCGCCGCGGCCGACCTGGCCACCCCCGCGCAGTTCTCCGCCGCCACCGCCGAGACGGTCGCCGCCGTCCGGCAGCTGCTCGTCACCCTCGACCAGGTCGACGCCGACCACCAGCACCGGGTCGTGTTCCAGGACTACACCAACCCGCTGCCGTTCGACCTCGACCCCTCCTACTGGGAGGCCGACGGCCGCCAGGACGACCGGGACAAGTTCCGCGACCTCGGCGCGCTGCGGTACGCGGCGGGCTGCCCCATCCACCGCGCCAGCCTCTCGGCCGGGCACCTCTTCTCGCAGGGCCTCGGCACGATGGTGCAGAGCGTGCACGACACCCTCGCCGCCGAGCGACCGGGCGACGACCTCGTGTTCCTCGACGTCCAGCACGCCTTCGACGGCGCCCGGCTGTGCGAGCACCCGGGCAGCCCGGCCAACGCCCTGGCCACCCCGATCCGCCTGCAGGACGGCCCGAGCGGCACGTTCGTGACGAGCCTGTCGGGCAAGGACAAGATCGCGATCCAGAATATCGCCAATACCTGTGTGTCGTACTTCCAGACGTGCCAGGAGTCGTGGCATCCGACGGCCGCGGGCCAGGCCGTGCTGGCCAGGTGCCTGAGCGCCGCCTCGGCGACGCCCGCGCGGGCGGTCACCTGTTCCCGGCAGCCCGACGGCACGATCGTCGCCGCATAGCGGCTTGTTTCACCGCGGCCCGGGACTCACGGCTCGCAGGCAGGTCAGCAGCGCCTCGACCGCCGGCAGCTGGGCCCGGGCCGCGGTCACGTGCGCGTCCAGGCTGCGGGCGCCGGCGACCGGCAGCGACGTCACCGTGATCTCGTCGCGGTGCACGCCGCGCAGGGCCAGGTCCGGGGCGATCGTGGCGCCGTGGCCGGCGGCGACCAGGGCCAGTACCGTCGGATAATCCACGCAGGCGTGCACCCGGCGCGGCGTGAAGCCCCGCTCGCGGCACACCCGGTCGAGGATCTGGCCCGTCGTCGACGCGGGCGGCCCGGCGACCCACGGGCGGTCGGCCAGGTCCTCGAAGGCGTGGACGGGCGGCCACGCGGCGGGCACGACCACGCGGTACGGGTCGTCACAGAGCGGTACCACCGTGACCTGACGGTGCTGGGCGCTGCGCTGCACCGCGTCGCGCTCGGTGACGGTCAGGTCGATGCCGCCCAGCCGCAGCTCACGCAGGGCCGGCGCGCCCTCCAACTCGGTGATCGAGCAGACCACGTCGGGGAAGTCCGCGCGCAGCCGGTCCATCGCCGGCACCAGCAGGTGGCGGATCACCGTCGCGAACGCGGCCACCCGCACCAGGCCCGCCGCCCGGCCGGACATCGCGGCCAGCTCGCGCTCGGCCTCGGCCAGCTCGCGGGCGATCGCCTCGGCCCGGCCGGCCAGCACGCGGCCCGCCGCGGTGAGCACCGCCCGGCGCCCCGAGCGGTCGACCAGCGGCCGGCCCACGCTGTGCTCGAGCTGCGCGAGCTGCTGCGACACCGCCGACGGGGTCACGTGCAGGGCGGCCGCGGCCCCGGCGAGGGTGCCCCGGCGCGCGATCGCGGCGAGGACGGCCAGGCGGCGCGGGTCGAGATCCATGTTGAGGCCTGCTTAAGGTGCGCTGTAGGAATTCTCGTTCACACGTTAGCCCGGCTTGATGCGACGATCGACGTCATGTTGATCGGCTTCATGGGCTGGATCGGGGCCGCGCTGGTGCTGGCCGCCTACGGCCTGGTGTCGGCCAAGCGCCTGACCGGGGACGGGTTCGCCTTCCAGGCCATGAACATCGTCGGGGCGGTGGCGCTGGCGTGGAACTCGGCCGTCAGCCACGCGTGGCCGTCGACCGCGGTCAACGTGGTCTGGGTCGGGATCGGGGCCGTCGCGATGTTCCGGATCGCCCGCCGGGCCCGGCGGGCGCCGGAGCCTCAGATGGAGTACCAGGGCGCCCGGATCCGGTAGAACGAGAACTCGCCCGCGGTCGCGCACGCCAGATAGGTGTGGCTCCACGTGCACGAGTCGGGCCGGGCGTCGACGTCGCCGAGGGTGCGCGCGGTGCCGTGCTCGGCGTCGACGCCCATCCAGGCGTAGGCGCCGGCCGGCGGTACCGACGGCAGCAGCAGGTAGCTGCCCTCGTCCAGGCGGGCCGCGCGCTTGCCGGGCCAGCTGTGCACCGCCCGGCCGGCGGAGTCCAGCAGCGTCTCGGTGACGCCGTCCGCGGTCGCGGTGCGCAGCATGACGCGGTCGCCGACCGCCACGGCCTGCGACGGGCGTTCGGCCGCGACGCGGAACACCACCTGGCCGGTCGCCGTGTCGAGCTGGGTCAGGAAGTGCTCCTCGCCGACGCAGATCCGCTCCTCGCCGCACGAGGTGACGAACAGCGGCCGGGCCTGGGCGTCCGGCGACGTCCACGCCCACTGGGCCTTGCCGAGGCGGGTGCGGTCGTACGCGCGCAGCTCGAACCCGGCGCGGCTGGGCGCCACGAAGATCTGGTCCTCGTACGGGTACACGAGATCGCCCGGCTCGGCGAGGCCCGTCCCGGCGCCGAGCACGTGCCCGCCGGAGAGCCCGACGACCTCCAGGCCCCGGTCGGCGGTGGCCCGGACGATGTGCGGGTCGACGGTCAGCGCCTCGTCCAGCGGCTCCCCCGCCGTGGATGTCGGCACCTGCTGGCCGCTCCAGTTGTCGGTCAGCCACCAGCTCGCCGCGCCGCCCGGCTGGTCGAGGTCGGCCATCGGCTTGCCGGTGCCGACGTCGGTGATGCTCAGGCGGTGCGTGGCGCCGACGTACCGGACGAAGTACTTGCCCACGAGCGCCCAGCGGTCGGCCGACTCCACGTCGAAGGCCGCGAACGGCACGCCGTTGTTGGCGTTGAGCAGCGTGATCCGCCGGTGCCCGGCCGCGTCCGGCATCCCGGTGACCTGCACCATGCCGCGGGCCGAGCGGAACGTCTCGACGTCGCTCAGGCCCGTGTTGGTCCACAGCGCGACGCCGGGCTTGTCGGAGTCGACGGCCCGCAGCTCATAGCCCCCGGCGCCGGTGGCCCGGCCGAGGAAGGCCCGGCCGCCGTCGAGGTAGGCGCGGGCCCGCTCGCTGTCGGCCGGCAGCGCCACGCCGCCGATCCGCTCGAAGCGCTCGAAGCCGTACGGGCGCTGGCTGACGCGGTACACCACGCTGAAGATGAGCAGCACGACGGCGAGCACGGCCACGGCGGAAGCCGACCACCGCGCCCGCTCGGAGAGCCACAAGGACCGCACGTGCCTGTGCACCCGCCGAGGTTACCCCGCGGCGACCTCAGCTGAAGCTGTTGGGCCCGAGCAGTGCCTTGAGGTCGCCCTTGAGCGCCGTGGTCGGGTTGACGTGGTACGGCCCCAGGCGCAGCAGCGTCACCCGCGAGCCGTGGCTGAGCTTCACGTGCACCTCGGCCTTGCCCGGGTGGTTGACCAGGATCTCCTTGAGCCGGTCGACAAGCGGCGGGGTGCACCGGGTGGCGGGCAGCGACAGCACGACCGGCCGGTTCTCGTCGGCGGCGCTGATGTCCGGCATCGACAGGTCCATCGCCATCAGCCGGGGCGTCTCGTCACGCCGGTCGACGCGGCCCTTCACGACCACGATCGCGTCCTCGGCGATGTACTGCCCGACGAGCTCGTAGGTGTTGGGGAAGAACAGCGCCTCGACCGCGCCGCCGAGGTCCTCCAGCGTCGCCGAGGCCCACGGCTTGCCCTGCTTGGTGATGCGCCGCTGCACGCCGGTGAGCATGCCGGCCAGGGTGACGACGGTGCCGTCGGCGATCGCGCCCTCCTCCGAGAGGCGGCTGATCTCGGTGTCGGCCGCCTTGGACAGCACCGACTCCAGGCCGAACAGCGGGTGGTCGGAGACGTACAGGCCGAGCATCTCCCGCTCGAACGTGAGCAGCTCGCGCTTGTCCCACTCGATCTGGGGGATCTGCACCGACATCGCCGTGCCGCCGGAGGACGAGTCCTCCGTGCCGAACGCGTCGCCGAACAGGTCGAACTGCCCGATGGCCTCGTTCTTCTTAAGGTCGGCGTAGTTGTCGATCGCGTCGGCGTGGATGGCCAGCAGGCCGCGGCGCGGGTGCTTCATCGAGTCGAACGCGCCCGCCTTGATCAGCGACTCGATCGTCTTCTTGTTGCACACGACCGCGTCGACCTTCGACAGGAAGTCGTCGAAGTCCTTGTACGGCCCGTTCGCGGTCTGCCGGCAGCGCGCGATCGCGTCGACGACGTTGTGGCCGACGTTGCGCACCGCGGCCAGGCCGAAGCGGATGTCCTTGCCGACCGGGGTGAAGGGGCCGGTGGACTCGTTGACGTCGGGCGGGAGGACCTCGATGCCCATGCGCCGGCACTCGGCCAGGTACATGGCCATCTTGTCCTTGTCGTCGCCGACGCTGGTGAGCAGGGCGGCCATGTACTCGGCCGGGTAGTTGGCCTTGAGGTAGGCGGTCCAGTACGAGACCAGCCCGTAGCCGGCGGTGTGGGCCTTGTTGAAGGCGTAGTCGGCGAAGGGCACGAGCACGTCCCAGAGCTTCTGGATCGCGTCGTCGCTGTAGCCGTTGCCGCGCATGCCGTCGCGGAACGGCACGAACTCCTTCTCCAGGACCTCCTTCTTCTTCTTGCCCATGGCCCGGCGCAGCAGGTCGGCCTGGCCCAGCGTGTAGCCGGCCAGCTTCTGCGCGGCGCGCTGCACCTGCTCCTGGTACACGATCAGCCCGTAGGTCGGGCCGAGGATCTCCTTGAGCGGCTCCTCCAGCTCCGGGTGGATCGGGATGATGTCCTGCTGGCCGTTCTTGCGCAGCGCGTAGTTCGTGTGCGAGTTGGCGCCCATCGGGCCGGGCCGGTACAGGGCCAGCACGGCCGAGATGTCCTCGAAGTTGTCGGGCTTCATCAGCCGCAGCAGCGAGCGCATCGGCCCGCCGTCGAGCTGGAACACGCCGAGGGTGTCGCCGCGGGCCAGCAGCTCGTAGGCGGGCTTGTCGTCCAGCTCGAGCGCGAGCAGGTCGAGGTCGATCCCGCGGCGTTTGATGTTCTTCACCGCGTCGTCGATGATCGTCAGGTTGCGCAGGCCGAGGAAGTCCATCTTCAGCAGGCCGAGCGTCTCGCAGGTCGGGTAGTCGAACTGCGTGATGATCGCCCCGTCGGCGTCGCGCCGCATGAGCGGCACGTGGTCGATGAGCGGCTCGGCGGACATGATCACGCCGGCCGCGTGGACGCCCGTCTGCCGGATCAGGCCCTCGAGGCCCTTCGCGGTCTCGACGACCTTCTTGACGTCGGGGTCGCTGTCGTACAGCGCGCGGAACTCGACCGCCTCGGAGTACCGCGGGTGGTTGGGGTCGAAGATGCCCGAGAGCGGGATGTCCTTGCCCATCACCGCGGGCGGCATGGCCTTGGTGATCTTGTCGCCGACCGCGAACGGGTAGCCCAGCACGCGCGCCGAGTCCTTGATGGCGGCCTTGGCCTTGATGGTGCCGAAGGTGGCGATCTGCGCGACCCGGTCGTCGCCCCAGCGCTCGGTCACGTAGCGGATGACGTCGCCGCGCCGGCGCTCGTCGAAGTCGATGTCGATGTCGGGCATCGAGACGCGGTCGGGGTTGAGGAACCGCTCGAAGATCAGTCCGTGCGGGAGCGGGTCGAGGTCGGTGATCCCCATCGCGTACGCGACCAGGCTCCCGGCCGCCGAGCCACGCCCGGGCCCGACGGCGATGCCTTCGTTCTTGGCCCAGAGGATGAAGTCCGAGACGACGAGGAAGTACGCCGGGAAGCCCATCTTGATGATGATGTCGGCCTCGTAGTCGGCCTGCCGCTGGTGCACCTCGTCGACGCCCCCGGGGAAGCGCCGCGCCAGGCCGCGGGCGACCTCGGC
The DNA here is from genome assembly GCF_049995355.1 of Dactylosporangium sp. McL0621. Taxonomy (NCBI): domain Bacteria; kingdom Bacillati; phylum Actinomycetota; class Actinomycetes; order Micromonosporales; family Micromonosporaceae; genus Dactylosporangium; species Dactylosporangium sp. McL0621. The sequence continues at coordinate 2,815,753 of NZ_CP188259.1, read as the reverse complement.
GAGGAACCAGGACTCCTCGGTCTCGCCCTCCGGCACCGGGAAGCGCGGCATCAGGTTGCGGAACTCGAACATGCCGTCGGTGTCGACCTTCTCGGCCACCAGCAGCGTGTTCCGGCAGCCGTTCTGCCACAGCTCGGACGAGTCGACGGCCCGCATCTCGTCGGCGGACTTGAGGTAGTAGCCCGAACCGCCGAACCGGAACCGCTTCGGGTCGTTGATGTTCGCCGCGGTCTGCACGCACAGCAGCACGTCGTGGGCCTCGGCCTGGGCCTGGTGCGTGTAGTGCGAGTCGTTGGTGACCACGGGCGGGATGTTGAGCCGCTTGGAGATCTCGGTCAGGCCCTCGCGGACCCGCTTCTCGATGTCGAGGCCGTGGTCCATGACCTCGAGGAAGTAGTGCTCCTTGCCGAAGATCTCCTGGTACTTCGCGGCGGCCTGCAGGGCCTCGTCGAACTGGTCGAGCCGCAGCCGCGTCTGGACCTCGCCGGACGGGCAGCCGGTCGTGGCCATCAGGCCCTCGGCGTGCTCGGCGATGATCTCGGCGTCCATCCGCGGCCACTTCACGAAGTGGCCCTCGATCGACGCGCGCGAGTTGAGCCGGAACAGGTTGTGCAGGCCGGTCTTGTTGCGCGCCCAGATGGTCTTGTGGGTGTAGCCGCCCGAGCCGGAGACGTCGTCGTCCTTCTGGTCCGGCCGCCCCCAGCGGATGCGCTGCTTGGTCAGGCGGGACTCGGGCGCGACGTACGCCTCGACGCCGAGGATCGGCGTGACCCCGGCCCCCTTGGCCTGCTTGTAGAAGTCGTACGCACCGTGCATGTTCCCGTGGTCGGTGATCGCGACGGCGGGCATGCCGAGCCGGTTGGCCTCGGCGAACATCTCCTTGAGCCGCGCGGCGCCGTCGAGCATGGAGTACTCGGTGTGCACGTGGAGATGCACGAACGAGTCGGCCATGCTCAACCCCCCAGGGCTCGGTCTGACAGGTCCGGCCCTGGACCCTACCCCTATCCGGACCGCTGTGCGGGGATGCCCCTCGGACGTGTCGAAGGGCACTGCGCTACTGCAGTTCCGCCGTTACCGTCAGTCGCAGATGGGCGTCGACCCAAGCCTCGGCCGCCGCCGCGCCGGGGTCGGGCCCGAGCGCCGCCCGGAGCCGCTCGACGGCCGCGGCCGCCTTGTACAGCCCCGTCTGGTTCAGCCCGTCACCGGCCTTGCGCAGACGGTCACCGAAGCCGGGCGGGAGGTGGCGCATACCCCGGTGGGGCATCTCGGCCAGGGTCGCTATCGCGTGGTCGAGGGCGGCCTGGACGGGGTCCTTGCGCCCCTCCCACGGAGGCCCGATGTCCCGGCAATCGGCCTCGGCCAGATCGGGGACGACGACGCGCACACCGTCGGCGATCGCGAGGGGGTCGATCTCGATGCCGCCTTGGGCGCGCCTGACCACCCCGCTGATGTACACGACCGCGTCTTTGGCGCTCGCGCTCGCGTCTTTGGCGCTCGCGCTCGCGTCCTTGGCACTCGTGTCCTTGGCACTCGTGTCCTTGGCGCTCGCGTCCTTGCCGCTCGCGCTCGCGTCCTTGGCACTCGCGTCCTTGGCACTCGTGTCCTTGGCGCTCGCGTCCTTGCCGCTCGCGCTCGCGTCCTTGGCACTCGCGTCCTTGGCACTCGTGTCCTTGGCGAGCTGTGCGGTGTCGGCGAACGCGTCGAGGCTCGCGGCGATGGCGTCCAGGCGGCCGGGGGCGGCGGCCGTGTGCGTCGCGGTCAGGGTGGCCAGGTTGCCGTGCCGATCGGCGAGCACGGCCTCGAGCCGCTGAGCCCCCGGCGCGTACGCCACGGCCCGCACCTCCGCGACCTCCAGCACCCGAACGAGCTCGGCCTCGATCCGCGGCCGGACGACCCGCGGCGGCAGCCGATCGAGCTCCACGGCGAGCGCGGCCAGATCCCGCACGAGCAGCGCCTCGGGCAGCCCGCCCCAAGCCCCGCGCGACACCGTAACGGTGGCCTTGGCGACGCGGCTCGTAGTCAGCCGTACCGCCCGGCTCGCACTACGCACCGCCGACTCCGTCACGAGAGTCCCCGCCGCGAGCCCGCCGACGCTCGACCCCGCGAGCCGCCGCCGCCCGAGCACCGCACCGCTGTCGTCCCCGTCCCAGGCCCGGCGCAGCACGAGCACGGTGGCACTGTCGGCGTGGGCGAGGTACACCTCGACAACCCGCCGCTCGTCCCCGCCCACCGCACTCCCGGCCGCCACGACCCGGCACCCGAGCCCATCGAGCCGAACCCGCCGCAGCGGCGTCTCGGCCGCCTCCTCGGTCCCGAGCACCCGAGCCCGCCCTTGCCCACCGCGCGCCGCCCGGGCCCGGGCGTGCAGCTCCCCGACGAGCTCGGCAACCCGCTCGGGCGTGTAACCACTCCCCCGCTCCCGGTACGCCTCCAGCTGCTCCGCCAGCTCCCCGACCGCATTCAACGGCCACCGCAGCCCGGCTCGCTCGAGCCGCCGCCGCACCTCGGCCACACGCCCCGAGAACCCGGCACCGAGGTGAATCGCCCCGCCGAGCAACACCTCATCGGCGAGCGAGACCCCGGCCTCCTGCTCCCCCGAACCACGCAGAGCCCCCAGCCCGCCGGCGCCGCGCCGCACCGATCCACCAGCGACCTCCCGCTGACCCGGCAGCGTCCCCCCGCCACCCGCCTCCCGCTCGTCGGGCTGCGCCCCGCCGCCGCCTGCCTCCCGCTGACCGGGCTGCGCCCCTCTGCCGCCCGCCTCCCGCTCGTCAGGCTGCGCTCCTTCGCCTCCGGACTCCTGCGGTTCGCCGACGCCGACCTGGACATCGGGCACGCCCGGCGCTTCCTCATCGGCGACCCGGAACGCCCACACCGCAAGTGCGATCACGTCGTCCCGGGCCCCGGCGACCGCGTCGGTGTGGACGAACCCGAGGTCGTCCGGCACCAGGAACCGCACGGTGGCCGACCCGAGGTCGACGCGCGCGGCGGGGTCGGCGGCGCTGGGCCGGTACACCCGCGCGTGGTACCCGGCCCGCCGAGCCCTCCGCGCCGCCGCCAGCATCCGCGCCCCGATGCGCTCGGCGAGCCGCTCGTCGTCGAACCACCCCGGCGACCAGTCCACGACCCGACCCGGTGTCTCGTCGGCCGCCGCGCCCACCTGGTACGCGAGGATCAAGCCGAGCACATGCCGGCACACGCCGACCGCCCCGCACGTACAGCTCGCCCGCTCCAGCCCTCCGGTCGGCAGCACCGGCGCGGCCCCGTCGGCAAAGGTCCCGCGGAGCGTTCCGTCCGGCTCCTCGACCACGGCCGGCGGCGCCGCGTCGACCTCCTTGGCGGCGCGCTTGACGAGCCCCCGGTTGGTGAGCGCCGCGAGCGCATCGGCCGTCAGCGCGAGCACGTCGTTTCTCATCGCCCCACCGCCGTCCCGCAGCGCCCCGGCCCGAACCCGTTCCCGCTCCTGGCCGACGCCGCGCGACACATCAGCGGGAGCTCGTCCCCGCTCATCGGCCCACCGGCCCGAACTCGTCTTCCGCTCGGCGCACCGGCCCGAACCCGTCTTCCGCTCATCGGCCCACCGGCCCGAACCCGTCTTCCGCTCATCGGCCCACGTGCTCCGCCACGAAGGCCGCCAGCTCGCCCGGGGTCATCGCGCCCACCGCGGCCCCGACGTCGGCGAGGTGCCGGCCCATATCCGGGTCGTACGCGGGCTCGGCCTGCTCGTCCAGCGCGGCCAGGCACAGCACCTTGGTGCCCTGCTCGACGAGCGCCTGCACGCCGCGCACCAGCCGCCCCGGGTCGCCGCCCTCGTAGAAGTCGCTGATGAGCGCGACGATCGTGCGGCGGGGCTGCTCGACCAGTCCCGTGGCGTACGCGACCGCGCGCCCGATGTCGGTACCGCCGCCAAGCTGCACCTTCATCAGGATCTCGACGGGATCGTCGATCTCGCCGGTCAGGTCGGCCACGTCGGTGTCGAACGTGACCAGGTGCGTCTTCACGCCGGGCAGCCCCCAGAGGCACGCCGCGGTGACGGCCGCGTGGATCACGGAGCCGGCCATCGAACCCGACTGGTCGACCAGGAGGATCAGCTGCCACCGCTCGACGTGGCGGCGGGTACGCGAGAAGAAGTATGCCTGCTCGACGTACACCTTGCGGTCCTGCGCCCGATAGTGCCCCAGGTTGGCCCGCAGTGTCCGCCGCACATCAAAGTCGCGCGCCAGCCGGAACCGGCTCGGGGTACGCGACCGCGCCCCCGTGAACGCCCGCCGCACCTCGGTCGCGAGCCGGTCCATGAGCTGCTTGACGACCGCCTCGACGATCCGCCGCGCCTGGTGCAGGACCTCGGGGTTCATGAGATGTTTGGTGCGCAGCACGGCCCGCAGCAGCGTCTCGTTCGGCTCGATCCGCGCCAGCACCGCGGGGTCGGTCACCACGTCATGGATCTGGTACCGCTCCACCGCATCCCGCTCGAGCCGCTCGATGGTCTCCTTGGGGAACAGCTTCGTGATCTGATCGAGCCAGTCGACGGTCGTGATGATGGACGGCCCGTCCCCGCCGTGCCGCCCGGTCCGCCTGACCCCGCGCCGCTGCAGCTCCTCGTCCCGCCCGTACAGCCAATCCAGCGCCGCGTCCTGCCCGACCCCGCCGGCATTGAGCACCGCACCGCCGAGCGCCCCGTCGGCGGCCTCCCCGAGCACGAGCCGCCACCGCTGCAGCCCCGGGTCGACACCGCTGTCCGAGTCCGTAGTCATGACACCAGCCCCTGACGCGCCAACGCGGCATCCACCCGCTCCTCCAGCGCGGCCGCCCGCGCCAGTACGCCCGCATCGACCGCGGGCGCCCGCAGCAGGGCCCGCCCCGACCCCGCGACCCCGCGCCGGGCCAATACATGCTCGGCGATCGTCTCCCGCTCCCGCGGCGGGAAGTACGCGAACGCCTGCCGCAACGCCGGCAACGCGATCAGGAAGTCCTCGGCCCCGAACCCGCACACGAGCTCGTCGAGCAGGTCCAGCACCCCCTGTGCGTGCAGCACCTCCTCCCGCGCCACCGCGAACAGCCCCGCCAGCCAGTCCCCGAGCGCGACCGGCCCGCCCGCGCCCCGGACCGCCCGCACCGGATCGCCCTGCGCCCCGAGCGCCCAGCCGAACCCGAACGCCCCTCCGCGCAGGTCGGGCGGCCCGTCCCGCCCGGCCGCGACCCGCCCCATCGTCGCCAGCGCCGCGTCCCGATCGAGCCCGAGCTCGGCCCCGGCGTGCCGCGCCGTGTCCCGCAGCGCGACGACCGCCCCGATCCGCCCCGGGTCGGCGGGCGCAGCGGCCCCCCGCGCCCCTTCGGCCAGCCAGAGCACCCGGTCGTGCGCCGCGGCGATGACCACCCCGAGCGCCGCGGACCCGGCGGTGCCGAGCAGCCGATCATGCCGCCACAGCGCCAGCAGTACCCCGAGCAGGCGCCCCACCTCCCCCAGATCCTGCGCCGCGGCGATCCCGCGCCCGAGATCGCGCAACACCTGCTCCGACAGCCGGGTCGTGCCGCACAGCGCCGCGTCGAACAACGCCTCGGCGGGCAGCCCCACGCGACCGCCCGCCCCCGCGATGCGCTCGGCGATCATCGCGGCCGCGGCCGCCTCGAGCGTCGCCCCGTACGCCCCCGCCTCGATCAACGCCGGCAGCCGATGCTCGTGCTCGCTGACCGTCCACTGCTCGTCGAGCACCGGGTCGATCCCCGTCGCCGGCCCGTGCCGCCGCGCAAACCCCGGGATCGCCAGCACCCGCAGCCGATGCAGCATCCGGCTGCGCCGCAGCCCGTCGGGGTTCGTCAGGCTCAGGGCGACCGCCCCACCCGCGGCCAGCCCCTCCCGCTCGATCTCGGCCGCCACGTCGTGCACGAGCGGCGGCAACGGCGTCGCCTTGTGCAGCCGCCCGACCCGGTCCCCGCTGAGCGCCGCGACCATCTCGACGACGACCGGATGCGTACCGGGCCGCAGCCTCCCCCGCGTCGCCCACGGCAGCGGCTCGTCGAGCGCGTCCTGCACGAGCGCGGCGGCGAGCCCGTCGAGAATGTCGGTCCGCCCGGGGTGCCGGTGCCCGCGTACCGCCGCGAGCCCGGCCGCGGACGCCCGCGCCGCGATGAGATCCGCGGTCGAGGCCCGTTGCCGCCGCGCCCGCAACCGCCCGACGACCGCCTCGACCAGCCCCTCCGCGGCCCGTTCCGGCCCCGAGTCCCACAACCGCTGGTAGTACTCCGGCGACGGCATCCCCGACTGGTACCCGTCGAAAGCGTCGAGCCGCCGAAACGAATACGGCACCAGGTAACTCCCGCCGACGGCCCCTTCCGGCAACACCGGCGCGACCGGCCACGCGTCGCCACCGTCGCGCTCGGCCCCTGCAGGCGGCAACCCGTCGCCGTCGTCCTCAGCCCCTCCTGAAAGCAAGCCGCCACACTCGGCCCCTCCCGGCGCCAAGCCCACGCCCCCGCCGCGCTCCTCGCGATCCGCTCCGCGCCCGTCCGCCGCCTCGCGGCCCTCACCCGCGAGCCGAACCAGCGCCGGCCGGTGGAACCCGCCCGTGACCACGACCACGGGCCGTTCCCCGGCCTCGCGCACCGCCGCCCGCACCCACCGCGCCATGTACTCCTCGCGCGCCCGATCCCCCTCGCTCGCCTCCGACTCCCCGCGCAGCAGATCGAAGTACGCCGTCAGACGCGCCTCGATCCCGCTCCCGTCCCCCGTGGGCTCGATCTCGAAGAGGTGGTCCCACAGCGAGTCCACGTTGTCGACCGAGAACGTCTCGCACAGCCGGTCGATCGCCTCGGCGTAGCGGTCGTCGGCGTCGGAGTACCGGTTCTCGCGCCCGGCCAGCGCCTCGTGCCACGCGGGGAGGTCGATGAAGCGCACCTCGGCCCCGGCGGCGTGACCCTCCCGCAGCGCGACCCACTCCGGCGAGTACTCGCAGAACGGCGCCCACGACCCGGCGTGCCGGTGCTCGTCGCGGTAGCTGCTGAACACCGCGATGGGCAGGTCATGCCCGAGCAGCAGCTCGCCGATGCGGTCGTTCATGTCCGCCGGCCCCTCGACGAGCACGTACGCGGGCCGCAGAGCGGCGATCGTCTCGCCGACCAGTCGGGCACAGGCGGGGCTGTGGTGCCGCACCCCGATGAACGTCGCCGGCATCGCGCACCTCAGCCCGGCAGCTGGTGCCGTGCGGCGTGCAGGGCCCGCCACTGTTCGCCGCCGCGCCAGGTGACCTGCTGCTCCAGGTACCGCCGCAGCTTCGCCAGATCCTCCGGGCTGTCCTTGGCCGCGGTCCCGGCGAGGCAGGCCACGAGGTCGGCCGCGGTGCCCGGCTCGCCGCGCAGGAACCACCCGCGCAGCCCGACCGCGTGCGCGACGGCCACCGCCTCGGCCGTGCTCATCACCGCCGTGAGCCGGTCCATCGAGTCGCCGCGCGCCGTGCGCCCGGTCCGCAGCTCACGGAACGTCGTCACCAGTACCTCGAGCACGTCCTGCCGCGGCGGCGCCGTCACCCCCGAGCGGCGCAGGAGCGCCCCGGCCTCGGCCTCGACGAGGGCGAGCTCGGTCTGCAGGTCCGCGATCGGGAACACGGTCTCGAAGTTGAACCGCCGTTTCAGCGCGGCGCTCATCTCGTTGACGCCGCGGTCGCGGGTGTTGGCCGTGGCGATCACGTTGAACCCGTCGCGCGCGAACACCATCGCGTCCGGCCCGGTCAGCTCCGGGACGGCCAGCACCCGGTCCGACAGCGGCGACAGCAGACTGTCCTGTACCTCCAGCGGACAGCGCGTGATCTCCTCGAACCGCACCGTCCGCCCCTCCGCCATGCCGCGCAGCAGCGGCGCCCGCACCAGCGAACGGGTCGACGGCCCCTCGGCGACGAGCAGCGCATAGTTCCAGGAGTACTTGATCTGGTCCTCGGTCGTCGCCGCCCCACCCTGGATCGTCAGCGTCGACACCCCGCTGACGGCCGCCGCGAGCAGCTCGGACAGCAGCGACTTGGCGGTGCCCGGCTCCCCGACGAGCATCAGGCCCCGGCTCGTGGCCAGCGACACCAGCGCCCGGTCGATGAGCGACGGGTCGCCGACGAACTTCCGGCTGATCCCCGCGGCCGCGTCCCCGACGATGAACCGCCGCGCCGCGGTGAGGCTGAGCACCCACCCCGGCGGCCGCGGCCCTCGATCGGTCTCGGCCAGGAGCCGCAGCTCGTCGGCGAACCGAACCTCGGCCGGCGGCCGCTGCACCGACTCCAACTCCGCGTCAAGCCCTTCCACCGCAACGATTTCCGGCCCCGCCGGGCCGCCCGCGGCGGTCACTGGGTCACCTCGCGCAGGTCCCGCAGGATCTCCGACGCCGTCACCGGGTCGAGCGTGGCGAACGGCAGGCCGCGCCGCCGGTCCCAGCTGGAGCTGCCCGCGGGCAGGATGAACGCGGTCCCGAGCGTCTGGTTCTCGAACTCGGTCACGAGGCCGACGACGATCCCGGGGTCGAGGTCGAGCATCAGCGTCGCCCCGCCGGGCAGGTCGCGCTCCATGGCCGGCTGCATTCCCGCGTCCTGCGGCGCCGCCCGCCGCCACCCGCGCCGCTCCAGGCCGAGCACCTTGGTGGTGGGGACCTTCACCCCGGCGTACCGGTGCAGCTCCGTCGCCGGCCGCTCCCCCTCCGTCAGCGTCTGGATGTCGCGGGCGAGCTGCTCGAAGGGCTGCAGGATCTCGTAGTCGGCGAACACCCCGGCCCATCCGGCGAGGTCGTCGCCGAGCTCCAGCGGGTGCGCAACGCCGATCACGGCCCCGTCGGGGATCGCGGCGGGCTCGTCGTCGACGCCGGCCAGCGTGCGGTCCTCGGCGACGCGAAGACTGACCAGCATTGCCCCGCCGACCGCCACCACCCCGTCACCGCCCTTGGCCGATCCCGACGTCGAAGGCGTGGCACCAGCAACCGGGGCGCCGTGCGCGGCCGGGACAGCGCCGGCGGCCGGCGCGGCTGAGACGACGCCGGCGGCCGGGACGCCCGGCGCGGCCGAGGCGGTGCCAGGAGCCTGCGCGGCTGAGACCACGCCAGCGGCCGGGACGCCCGGTGCGGCCGGGGCGGTGCCAGGAGCCTGCGCGGCTGAGACCACGCCAGCGGCCGGGACGCCCGGCGGGGCTGAGGCGGCGCCAGCGGCCGGGGCGGCGTACGCGGCCCACACCAGGCGTCGCGCCACGTGCCACACCAGCGGGTGCTCGACGATGAACCGCCGGAACTCCTCCGGCGTCCAGCGCCGCCGCCACACCATGGCCCGTTCGAGGCGGCGGATCTGGTCGGCGGCGACGGTCCGCACGTCCTTCTTGAGCGCGGCGAACCGGGCCGCGGCCGCCGGGGCGAGCTGCGGGTCGTCCTTCGCGCCGGGCTTGGGCAGGTCCTTGCGGCTTTTGCCGTCCTCCTCCGCGACGTACGGCTTGAGCTGCTCGTCGAAGCCCACCACGAACCGCCGCGGCCCGTAGTCGAGCACGAGGGTGCCGTCGGGCTCGAGGCCGAAGTCGGGCACCAGCCGGTCGGCGAGCTGCTCGGGCGAGAGGCCGAGGGCGTCGGCCACGTCGGCGATCTTCTCCTGCGCCCGCTCCTTCAGCCCGCGGAACTTCACCTTCTCCGCGATGCCGTGCAGGTGCATGAGCGCCACGTCGGTGCCGATCTCGGCGAGCACGTCGAGCGCGGCGACCGCCCGCTGGTGGCCGCCCTCGCCGGGCCAGGCGCGGATCAGGGGCGCCAGCCGCCGCACGGTCTCGTCGTCGCCGAGGAACCCGAGCGCGTCGAGCGCCCACGACTCCTTCGACGGGAACCCGGCGAGCTGCCAGCGCTGGAACAGCGACCAGGCGAACTCGGCCAGCGACCCGGCGGTGCACGTCTCGGTGACGACTGCCAGCCCCGCATACGGCTCGCCGATCCGCGACATCGCCAGGATCGTCAGCACCGAACCGGCCGCCGCGGCGGGCAGGCTCCCCGAACCGTCGGCCAGCTCGATCGGGGCCAGCAGCGCGGCATCGGCCCAGTCGGGCACCGCGGGCAGCTTGGCCGGCAGCAGCTGGACCGGGTCGGTGTCCAGCAGCGCCGCGATCCCGTCGGCGGCCGCGCGCCCGTACCCCTCGGCCGCGGCCCGGATCGCGTCGGCGTGGCCCTCGCCCGCGAGGAAGTACAGCGCCCGCTCCGCATATCGCCGGGCCGCGCCCGCCTTGCCCAGCGCCGCCGGGACCAGCTCGCGGGCCGCGGCCGCCGGATGCCGCCGCAGCCAGGCCGCCGCCGTGGACCGCACCGACTTGAGCCGCCCGAACCACTCGGCCATCAGCGGCCCGACCGGCGGCCCGGTGAACGGCTGCAGGACGGGGGCGACGGCCGTCGCGGACGAGGCTCCGGCGAGCGCCACCGGGAACACCGCGAGCCCGTAGCGCGCGACCAGGCCCCGCAGCCAGTGCTCGGCGTTCCAGAAGTCCCTTGGCCGCCAATGCTCCAGCAGTGGTACCGCCAGTGCCTCCGGCGCCGCCTGGAAGAACCCGACCTCGTCGTAGGGCCGGGCCCGTCCGGCGCGGATCTCCTCCGCGAGCCGCTCGAAGTCGCGCCGGCCGTGCGACCGGTACCCCTGCCCGGCCCTCAGCCACACCTCCTGCTCGCCCTCGGCCCATTCCAGCCGCACCGGGTCGGTGCACTGCAGGCCCGCGACGACGATCGGCTTGCGGGGCTTGCCGCCGGCGGTCCACGGCGGCGCGGCCAGCAGCGGTGGTACCGCCTCCGCCGGGGCCTCCCGCACCGCGTCCAGCCGCGCGGTGATCGCGGTGATCCGGCGGGCCGCGGCCTCGGGCAGCGTCGCGGCGACCTCGTCGGCCTCGGCCCGGTGCCGCACGACCTGCGTGCGCAGGAGCTCGCCGAGCACGACGCCGCGGGAGCCGGACCCGGACGCCGTGGCGAGCAGGCGGACGGCCCGGCGCGGAAAGCGGTCGGCGGCCTCGCCCAGAGCGAGGGATCCGGCCTTCGAATCGGACCGTTCGAGCAGCGCGAGAAAAGCCTCGTCCGACGGTACCGCCGCAATCAATGTCAGCAGCAGGCGCACTCCATCGCCCCAGGCCGCGTTGGACGACAGCAGCTCCAGGTAGACCGGCAGCCCGTCCGCGCCGAGGCCTTCCGCGAGGGTGTAGAGGTACTCCGGCGATCCCACGAGATGGTTACGCGTGTAGCCCATGCTGAACAGCGGCCGCAGCCGGTCGGATTCGGTGATGCAGGAGGTGAGCATCAGCTCGAGCCACTCCTGCCCCTGCCGCCCCGCGAAGGCGCCCACGTCCCGGTTGACCCATGCGTCCTCGGTCGGGGCGAGGAAGGTGGCGACAACGGCCTGGTGCGGGGCGAGATCGCCGGCTCGGAGCCGGGCGAGCGCGGCCACCGCCGCCGCGTACTCCTCCTCGGACGCCGCGGCCGTTGCGGTCCGGAGCCGGTGCAGCAGCAGGCTCACACCGTCGGCGTTGAGGTGCTGCGGTGGCCGGTCCCGGCTGTGCCGTGTGATGGGCGCCGGCCCGGCGTCCTGCCCGCGCAGGTCCTCGCGCTCGCTGATGAAGCGCAGGTCGACCAGCTCGACGGCGGCGCTGACCGCGAACGCGAGCCCGCGGCTGCGGACCCATTCGTCGGCGATGGCCCGGCTGGTCTTGGCATCGGTCTTCTTCGGCGGCCCGACGGCGAACACGGCCACGGCGGCGGCGCCGAGCGGGGTGCTGTCCGGTTCTCCGGCGAGGTGGGCGAGCCCGGCCGCCGAGATGTCGCCGGGGGTCTTGTCGTGGGTGAGGGCACGGCGGATGCGGGCCGGCGCCTCGGTTTCGCGCGCGACGATGGCGGCGGCGCCCGGATCGGGCTCGTAGGGCACGGGCAGCCCGCCGCGGCGCGGCAGCAGGTGTCTGCGCCACTCGGCTGGTGTGTTGAACCGGTCCTCGCTCATCGCCTGTCGTCCCCTCGTGATCGGTCCCGACGAGCGACACCATAGCCACCCCCACCGACATTTTTTCGCGGCAGGGCCCGCTAGCTGCGGCGATGCGGATCCGGCCGGCGAGGGTCGACAAAGTCGCCAAATGGGGAAAATCGGATCCCAGGAAAAGTGTCGTACCGTCCTGTTACACCAGAGTCATGGGATTGCGGACCGTACGCGGGGTGAGCGTCGACGAGGCGCTACGGATGGTTCTCATGCTGCCCGAGGTCGACCAGCGCCTGCACGGCAACCACATCGGTTTCCGGGTGCGGGACAAGGCTTTCGCGTACCTGTGCGCGGACGACTTGACCATGCTCGTGAAGGCGACGCGGGAGGAGCAGGCGGCGCTGGTGGAGGACGACCCGCGGGCGTACAAGAAGGCACGCGCGTCCGGGCGGATCGGGTGGGTCCAGGTGCGGTTGCGCAAGGCCCACGAGGATGAGCTCGGCGACCTCATCACGGAAGCGTGGCGGATCACGGCGCCGCGGCTCATCGTGGCGCGCGCCGACATACCGCTCTGCTGAACCCGTGAACCGAATCAGGCCCTCGATCCGATGAGTAGCTGAACGGGCGAGACGGAGGCGGTTCAGGTGGCGGCGGAGATGATGGTGGTGATCAGGCCCGCGGCGAGGGCGGTGGCCAGGACAGCGGCCAGGGCGATGCGCCAGGTGAGGCGGATGGCCGGGGCGGCGTGGGTGGCGGTGTGCTTCATCCGCCAAGGAAAGCAGGGCGACCTGACGCCCGGCTGTGGTGAACCTGAAGTGCTCCGGCGGGAGCGCTCAGATCCCCGGCCCGGCTGCCGAATGCGGCGGCGTGGACGTTCGGGTGCTCGGCACGATCGAGATCATCGACCCCGCGGATGCGACCGGGCGGCGGCTGATCGGGGCGGACCTTCCCCGTCGGGCGCGGCAGGTGCTGGGGGTGCTCGCGGCCCGGCACGATCGGGTGCAGTCCAAGGACGCGCTCGCCGACGCGGTGTGGGGCGAGGCGCTGCCGGGCAACCATGCCGCGGCGCTGGAGCACTACGTGTCGGTGCTGCGGCGGGCGCCGCAGCCGAGGGTGCCGACGTCGCGTTCGTTCATCGTGACGCGAGCGGGCGGCTACGTGTTCGCGACCGACCGGGCGCGGCTCGACCTCGCGGAGCTGCGGGTGGCGGCGCGGGTGGCGGAGGCCGAGCCGGACCGGACCGACGTGCGCGAGGAGATCGTTCGGCTCGCGCGGGACCTGCCGTTCACCGAGGACGAGTACGCGGACTGGGCAGCGCCGGCCCGGGCCGAGGTCAAGGCGGCGCTCGTCGGGGCGCTGCTCGACCTGGCCGAGCGGGCCGTCGATGGCGATCCGGGGCGGGCGTTGCGGCTGGGGCGGCAGGCGCTGGAGCTCGAGCCGTACGCCGAGCGCGGGTACCGCGTCGTGATGCGCGCGGTCGCGGGGCTCGGGCGGAAGGACGAAGTGCTGCGGTGGTACGAGCGGTGCGTTCGTGCGCTCACCGACGAGCTCGGGATCGCGCCGGCGGGGGCGACCACGGCGCTGCGGGATGCGCTCGTCGTCACCCTCGAGGGCGGGCCGCCGGCGTTTGATCGGCGGCGCGGGGATCGGCGCAGGGCTTCGCGCGACGGTGCGGTTGGTTCCGCGGCGGGGCCGGGATTTGGGAGGGAGTCGGGGTCGGGATCTCGGCCGGGGCTGGAGTTCGCGGCTGGGGCGGTGCCGGGACCGGTGGCGCATAAGGCGGTGCCGGGGCTTGAGTTCGCGGTGCCGGCGGCATCTTCATCGTCGGAGGTCGGCGGTGCGTCGGGGCTCGGTGCGTCGGGGCTCGGTGTGGCGGCAGAGCCGGATGTGGTGGCAGAGCCGGATGTGGTGGCAGAGCTCGGTGCGGTGGCAGAGCTCGGTGCGGTGTCAGGGCTCGGTGCGGTGTCAGGGCCGGATGCGGTGTCGGTGCCGGATGCGGTGTCGGGGCCCGGTGGGGTGGCAGAGCTCGGTGGGGTGGCAGAGCTCGGTGGGGTGGCAGTGCCGGCTGTGGTGGCAGAACCCGATGTGGTGTCGAAGCCCGGCGCGGTGGCAGGGCGCGGTGCGCTGGCAGGGCGCGGTGCGCTGGCAGAGCCCGATGTGGTGTCAAGGGCCGGCGCGGTAGCAGAGACCGGTGCGGTGGCACAGTTCGGTTCGGCGTCGGAGCCTAAGGCGGTGGGGGCTGCGGGGGTCGAATGGGCTTCGGGGGTTTTATCGGAGGCGGGGCGGGCGAACCTGGCGGTGGTCAGGGACGTGGAAGAGGGCATGGGTACCGTTGCCGCGCTGGCTGCCGTGGGGCGGACTGGGCGCGATCGAGACAGTGTCGTTGCCGGGCGGGGCGGGTTTGTCGGGCGGGGCGCTGAGCTCGAGGCGCTTGCCGCCGGGGCCGATGTTGTGCACGTTGCCGGGCCCGCCGGGGCTGGGAAGTCGGCTCTGCTTGGGCGGTTGCGGGAGCTGTACCCCGATGTCGTGGGGCTGGGGCGTGGGCCCGGGCCGGGTGGGGCGCTGCGGCTCGGGTGGTTGCGGACCGTGCTGCATCAGCTCGGGGGGCCGGCCGATGCGGTGCTCGATGCGGCCATGGCGGAGCGGCGGCATCTTTCGCCCGGTGAGCTTGACGGGATTGCCGCTCGGCTGCCCCGCGGGAAGCTTCGCGCTGTTGTTGCGATCGACGACGCCGAGCACCTCGATGCCGACTCCGTCGCGGAGTTGCGGTGGTTGCAGGAGTGGGGGGTGCGGGTCGTGGTGTCGTACCGGTACCCCTCGGCGATTGTCGAGCGGCCGCTCGGGGCGCTGGATGCCGATCTCGTGCTCCGGCTTGCGCCGTTGACGGAGCGGGATCTCGAGGCCGGGGTGCTCGCGGCCAGTGGTGGGATTCCGGGGCTGGTCGCGGCGGCGCGGGAGCTCGGGCCGGGGCTCGGGGGCGAGGTGGCCATGCATCTGGCTCGGCAGCGTACGCGGTGGATGCCGCCCGCGGCTTGGGAGATTCTGCGGCTCACGGCGGCGCTCGGGTCGTTGCGGGTCGAGCAGGTCGCCGCGGCGGGTGGGATCGAGCTTGATGACGTGCTCGGGGCCGTTGACCAGCTGGTGCATGCGCATCTGCTGGTCGAGGGGCCCGGGGGGCATGTGCGGCATCGCAGTGGGCTGGTTCGGGACGCCGTTGCGGCTCAGGTGTCCGCCGCTCGGGGGCAGCATCTGCGGGCCCGTCTGGCCTGAGGCCGGTGGGAAAGGCGCAGCGGGCGCGGGCGAGGACCAGCCCGCGCGGCAGGCGTGGGAGAACACGGGAGAGGGTCAGCCCGCGGCAAGGCGTGGAAGAACGCAGGAGAGGGTCAGCCCGCGGCAAGGCGTGGAAGAACGCAGGAGAGGGTCAGCCCGCGCGGCAAGGCGCGGGAGAACGCAGGAGAGGGTCAGCCCGCGCGGCAAGGCGCGGGAGAACGCGGGAGAGGGTCAGCCCGCGCGGCAAGGCGCGGGAGAACGCGGGAGAGGGTCAGCCCGCGCGGCAAGGCGCGGGAGAACGCGGGAGAGGGTCAGCCGCGCGGCAAGGCGTGGGAGAAACGCGGCGGGACGAGGCGGCCACCGCGGCGGAGGGCTTCAGCCTTTCAGGGCGGTCCGCTTGCCCCACGGGTTCGGGTCGTTCCACGTGCGCGTGTGGATCAGGGCGACCACCAGCACGCCCGCCGCCGCTGACAGCCAGCCGGCCAGGGGGTTGGACGGTACGTCGGCGAAGTACCACGCCGTGCCCGAGATGACGAAGGCGAAGACCCCTACCGCGACGCTCACCGCCGGGCGGTCCGGCAACGGCGACGGGTTGCGGCCCACACCGAGGCTGCCCTGCACGTAGTACGGCAGGCCGTTGCCCGCGAAGAAGCCCGCTACCAGCGCCAGCAGGATCGTGATGAACATGAGGGGCCTCCGGACGTACAATCGGATTCGTGACTCCGATTGAAGAATACGGAGCGGGCACTCCGGAAGTCAACCGGCCGCTGCGCGCCGATGCGCGGCGGAACCGGGCGCGGGTGCTCGCGGCGGCGGAGGCCGTGTTCGCGGCCGAAGGGGTCGGGGCCTCCACCGAGGCGGTTGCGCGGCGGGCGGGCGTCGGCATCGGTACCGTGTTCCGGCACTTCCCCACCAAGGAGGCGCTGCTCGAGGCGGTGCTCGTCGAGCGGATGCGCGCGCTGGTCGAGCACGCGCGGCGGGCCGCCGAGGACGAGGACGCCGGTACCGCGCTGTTCGGGTTTCTGGAGCACGTGGTGGAGCAGAGCGCCACGAAGAACGCGTTCGCCGATGCGCTGTCCGGGGCCGGGGTGGATGTGACCGAGGTTGTCGGTGACGTACGCGGGGAGCTGCTCGGCGCCGTCGGTGCGCTCGTGACCAGGGCGCGCGACGCCGGGGCGCTGCGCGGGGACGTCGGGGCCGCCGAGGTGGTCGCGGTGCTGGTCGGGGCCTCGCATGCGGCCATGTGGGCGCCGGACGAGCGGACGCGGGCCACGGCGGTCAGGGTCATCCTGGACGGGCTGCGGAAAATGCCGTGACCCGGACGAGGGGCGCGACGCACAATCAGGGCCGTTATGGAATATCAGCAGTTAGTCAAGATCAGTAAGCGGATGTCGAAGGCACTCCGCCACGAGCCCGCGCGCGTCGGGCTCACGCTCGACCCCGCCGGGTGGGTGCCGGTGACCGACTTCCTCGCCGCCATGAAGATCGACCGGGCCACGCTCGACGAGGTCGTCGGCGGCAACGACAAGCAGCGCTTCGCGGTGGCCGTGGGCGAGGACGGCGTCGAACGCATCCGCGCCAACCAGGGGCACTCGGTGCCCGTCGAGCTGGGGCTGGCCGAGGCGGAGCCACCGGAAGTGCTGTTCCACGGTACCGCTGCCGCCGCACTTTCCTCGATCCAGGCGACCGGACTCAACCGGGGCGGCCGGCACCACGTGCATCTGTCGCCGGACACCGCGACCGCGCGCCGGGTCGGGGCCCGCCGCGGGGGCGCCATCGTGATCCTCACCGTGCTCGCGGGCGAGATGGCCCGGGCCGGGCACGTGTTCTACCGGTCGGACAACGGTGTGTGGCTTTCGGACGCGGTGCCGCCGGAGTTCATCCGGACCGGGTGAGCAGCCGCTGCAGCAGCGCCGCCAGCGGCATCGACTCGCCGTCGCGCGCCCCCTCGCCCACGATGAGGCGCGGCGGCTGCGGGCGGGGGTCGGCCCCGGTGAGCAGCGCCATGGCCGACGACGGGACGAGCAGCGAGTAGTACTCCCCGGTCTCGGAGATCGCGATGGTGCGGGCCGGATTGAGGTACCAACCCCGCAGCGTCGTTCGGTAGGACCGTCCGCCGTAGGAGCGTGCGCGCAGCGGCTCGGCCGGCGGGCCCGCCTCCCGCACGGCGGTCACGAAGTCGGCGATCAGGGCCCTGGCCTGCACGGCCTCGGCCTCGCGGCGGCGCTCGAGCTCGGCCCCGTGATGGGCCACCGCCCGTGCGCGCTGCTCCGCCCAGTCCTCGGTCACGCCCTCACCTCCGCGGCCGCACAGCGCTCACGCGGCAAACTGCACCTATTGTGAGCGGACCCTCCGCTTCGCTACGGACCGCTCACGTGAAACCTTATCCGGTCGCAGATCACACACGGCGACCGCGCCAGACGGGCGTCCCGAGGCGTTTGGGATGCTAGAGGAGCCTGCAATGCCCTGAGTGAGGAGCACCCCCGTGACCGCGAGCACCGACGATGAGGACGTGACCGGTTTCGGCGAACTGGGGCTGCGTGACGAGCTGCTCAAGGCGCTGGCCGGCCTGGGGTACGAGGAACCGACCCCGATCCAGCGCGAGGCGATCCCGCCGATGCTCGCCGGGCGGGACCTGCTCGGGCAGGCCGCGACCGGCACCGGCAAGACCGCCGCGTTCGCGCTGCCGCTGCTGCAGCGCCTGCCCGCGCCCGGGGGCGACAACCCGTCGGCGCTGGTGCTCGTGCCCACCCGCGAGCTCGCGGTCCAGGTGTCGGAGGCGATCCACCGGTACGGCCGGGATCTGGGCGTCCGCGTCCTGCCCATCTACGGCGGGCAGCCGATCGGCCGCCAGCTGCGCTCGCTCGAGTTCGGCGTCGACGTCGTGGTCGCGACCCCGGGCCGGGCGCTGGACCACATCGGCCGCGGCACGCTGCGCCTGCACGACCTGCTGGTCGTGGTGCTCGACGAGGCCGACGAGATGCTCGACATGGGCTTCGCCGAGGACATCGAGGCGATCCTGGCCGAGACGCCCGAGGACCGGCAGACCGTGCTGTTCTCGGCGACGATGCCGCCCCGGATCGAGGGGCTGGCCGCGAGCCACCTCACCGACCCGCTGCGCATCCAGATCGGCCGCGAGCCGACCCCGGCGGGTGAGGCGCCGCTCGTGCGCCAGGTCGCTTATGTGGTACCGCGGGCGCACAAGTCAGCCGCCCTCGGACGGGTGCTGGACGTCGAGGCGCCCGGGGCGGCGCTCGTCTTCTGCCGCACCCGCGACGAGGTCGACCAGTTGACGGAGACGCTCAACGGCCGCGGGTACCGGGCGGAGGCCCTGCACGGCGGCATGGGCCAGGAGCAGCGCGACCGGGTGATGGCCCGGCTGCGCAACGGCACCGCCGACCTGCTCGTCGCCACCGACGTCGCCGCCCGCGGCCTGGACGTCGAGCACCTCACGCACGTGGTGAACTACGACGTGCCGTCGGCGCCGGAGTCGTACGTGCACCGCATCGGCCGCGTCGGGCGCGCCGGCCGCGAGGGCGTCGCCATCACCCTCGCAGAGCCGCGCGAGCACCGCATGCTCAAGACCATCGAGCGCGTCACCAAGCAGCGCATCACCATCGAGAAGGTGCCCTCGGTCGCCGACCTGCGCGCCCGCCGCATGGAGCTGACCCGCGCGGCCCTGCACGAGAGCCTCATCGCCGACGACGGCCTCGAGCGCTTCCGGGTGATCGTCGAGTCGCTCGGCGAGGAGTTCGACCCGATGGAGATCGCGCTGGCCGCGATCAAGCTCGCCCACGAGTCGTCGGCCGTCGGGGAGAACGACGAGGAAGAGATCCCGGACGTCACGCTGCGGCAGCCCCGCGAGCGCGACGACCGCCCGGCGCCCAACCGGCGCGTCAGCGTCCGCGACGCCGACGGGCGGGCCCGGGGCCGCGAGACCGGGGGGCGGCGCGCTCCCACCGGCGGCATGACGCGGCTGTTCGTGGGCGCGGGGCGCGCGGCGGGGATCCGGCCTCAGGACCTGGTGGGGGCGATCACCGGCGAGTCGAGCCTGAGTGGCCGGGACATCGGCGCTATTGAGATCGCGGATCGGTTCGCGCTGGTCGAGGTCCCGGACGGGGCCGTGGACGAGGTGATCGACACGCTGCGGCGTACCACACTGAAGGGCCGCCGCCCGGTGGTCCGGCGGGAGCGTCACCGGCCGTCCTGATCCTGGTTACGCTGCGTCCACTGCGGCCAAGGTCAGTTAGGTCGGGGGTGTTACCGTTTGGGATATCGGAACGCCCACGACGGCCTCGGGCTGTCATCGCCAGTGCGTTCGATCCCTTCAGTGATTTGCGGTCGCTCATGTGCTCGTTAGTTCGCCCGGACGCGCGGTGAGCGGCGGCTTGTCGTTCGATCGCGCAGCGAGCGGCGGTGCTTCGGCGACGCGGTGAGCAGCGACTCGTCGTTGGCGCAGGACGCGCGGTGCGGAGGCTCGTCGGTTCAGCCCGGCGAGGTTCAGCACCGCGAGGTTCAGCTCAGCGGCGCGGTGCGTCATTCGCTCGGCCGCGCATTGCCGCGGCGGCTCGTCCACCCGGTGGGCGGCGGCTCGTCGTTCGCTCGGCTGCGCGGTGAACGGCGGCTCAGAGGTCCAATGCGAGCTGTGAGCCGTCCGCCAGGTTGAGCGTCAGGTCGGCCGTCAGCTCCGGCGCCGCGAACGTCACGGTCTCGTCGGCTGTGGCGCCCGGGCGCAGGTCGACCGCGGCCGGGGCGCTGCGCCGGGCGAGGGGCCGCCCGTCCGCGAGCACCTCGAAGCCGTCCAGGCGCTGGACCACGCGGCCGGTGTTGGTGAACCGCACGGTGACGTCCAGCTGGTTGCGCCCGAGAAGGTCGACGCTGGTGACGATGGCGTGCGCCGCGGGCGAAGCAACCCCGGAAGCAGCAGATGAAGAAGAAGACGACGAGGAAGACGAAGAGCCCGACGCCGCTTGAGGGTGACATGGGGGCCATGAGGCCGAACGCGCCCCCGACCGCGAGGCCCGCCGCGGCCGTCAGGGTCAGCGTCCGGATCACGTCGCGTGCCATGCCCATCGCCGCCCCCGATTCGATCACTGTGTGTAGGGACAGCCTGCCACGTGCGGCTGTGGTTCGGGTTTGGTGCGACTGAGTTGCCGGTTCAGGACGTCAGCCGGCCGGATGGTTTCTTGGCCTCGGCCGTCGGGCCCCAGGACTCCAGCACCACCTCCGTCCCGAGCTCCGCCTCGACCGCCCCCACCCAGTCGCTGACCTGCGAATACTCGGGCTCCACGGCGCCCAGGGCCCGCGTCATCGCCGCCTGGCGGGTCAGGTCGCCCGGCGGGCCGGCGCGCAGCGGGCTGGAGCCCCGGTAGCGGTGGCACATCTGGTCGACGTCCAGATCCAGGTGGGTCAGGACCAGGCCGTCCACGCCGCCGGCGACGTTCAGGGCGTACCGGTGTAACTCAGCGTCGAAGTGGCCCACCCTGAAGGCGCCCTGCCAGGCGTTCGCCGGGTTGTTAGGGTCGGAAATGTCGGAAAAAGGGAGCTCCGTCGGCAGCGGGCCCGCGCCGTGGCGCGTGGTCACCGTCCTCAGCACTCCCAGGCGCGTGACCGGTTCGTCCGGATTTATCAGACATAGGGCGTTCGCGAACGTCGTCGTGCTCCACGTCGTGTACGGGTGGAAACCGTGCCACTCGTCAAGCAGTACGCCCTGGGCGCCCTCGAAGACGCACGGGCCCGACGCCACGAAGGCGTCCACCAGGCGCACCGTCGCCGCGAAGCCCGTGAAAGCCTCCACGCACGCTGCGACCGGCGGGCCGTCCACGCCCAGGCGGGCGCGCAGCTGGGCCAGCTTGCGGCTGAGCGTCGGCACGTCCAGGCAGTCGCCGGCGCGCAGGGCGTCGTCGGGGTACTCCAGCGCGTACGCCATCGTCTCGCCCACGCCCATGCCGCACGAGCCGTGCCGGTCCGCGCCCCGGGCGAGCTCCTTGGCCTGGTTGGCCAGGCGGTGGTACGGCGTCGCCAGCAGCGCCGCGCGGTCGACGGTCAGCCGCGCCCAGATGTCGGTGGCGCCCAGGGCGATCAGGTGCGCCGCCTCGGTGACCAGCGCCAGCGGGTCGACGACCATGAAGCGCGAGAGGTGCGTGCGGACCCCGGGCCGCAGCGAGCCGGACCCGAACTGGGCGAACGTGTGCTTGCGCCCGTCGGCGAGCACGACCGTGTGCGCCGCCTGCGCGCCGCCGTTGAACCGCACGACGGTGTCGATGTCGCGGGTGGCGCACAGGTAGTCCACGGTCGTGCCCTTGCCGCAGTCGCCGAACCCGAGGTCCACGACGATGTAGTGCATCGCGGTGTTACAGCCGCTCGACGCTGACCGGGGCGGCGAGGTCCGCCGGCGCCGAGCCGTGCGCGAGCGGGGCACGGCCGCTGCCGATGCGGGCCAGGGCCTTGCCGACCGTGTTCGCCGCGCCGGAGCCGACCTCGTCCAGGTCCGCGAGGCCCTCGTCGAGGTCGATGCTGTCCTCGCCCAGACCGATGGTCAGCGCGATGGTCTCGCAGACCGCGTCGAGGTCGTCGAGCGCGATGACGTTCTGGCCGAGCAGCTTGCGCCAGAAGTCGAGGATCGCGGTGTTGCCCGCGTAGGAGGAGCCCGCCGGCAGGATGTAGTAGGTGTCGTACTTGCGCCGGACCTCCTCGACGATGGCGCGCAGGGTGATGGCCTCGCCGAGCTCGTCGCCGATGAACCGGCGCACCTCGTTCGGCTTGACCTTCGCGTACGCCTCCTCGTCGCCGATGATGAAGAGGTACCCGCGGCGGTTGCGCTTGTCCAGGCAGTCGAGCGATGTGTGGCGGGCCATGAAGTACATCGCGAGCTCGTACGACTCCGTCATCTGCCCGCCCCCGCCGCCCTCGAGCACGAAGCGGCCGAGGTCCTCGTCGAGGCGGTTGTCCGACTCGAACTGGCCCACCTGCAGCGGCACCCGGTCGCAGGTGGCGTCGCCGATGGCACCGAAGAGGATCTGCGGGTCGGTCACGTAGCCCTTGCGCAGCAGGAGGCCGAGCAGCTGCGGGAGCTTCTGCTGCAGCACCCGCGGCACCGAGCCCATGGAGCCGGTGACGTCGAAGAGGACGGCGATCGCGACCGACTCGGGGTGCTCGTCGGAGTCGCGGCTCTCCCGGGCCTTGATGCCCTTCGGGTCGAGCGCCGTGTGTGCGGTACGGGCGCCGGAGTCGCTGTAGGCGAACGCGCTCGCGCCCGTGGCCCGTCGGTAGCGGTCGGCGGCGTCGTAGACGTCGGTCGACCAGGTTCCGCTTCCCATCTCAATCCCCAATCACAGAACGAACGGACGGAACTTGCGCGGGCCGTACAACCGGTGCAGCAGCTCGTCGAACTCGCCGAGCAGGCTCCAGGCGTCGTCGGGGCGCCGGCGGGGCGAGGGGAGCCGGCAGCCGTCGGCGAACCGGCGCAGCGCCTTCGGGGCGCGGTCGCCCATGAGGCCGCTCATGAGACCGGCGGCCATGTGGATGTCGGTGTAGGCACCCGGGGTACCCCGGGAAAGCACTTCCGGCGGATAGTCGTCGCGGTGCCCGGGCACGAGCGCGGCGATGGGTTCGTCGGGCTGGGAGACGCTGTAGCACCAGTCGACGAGCACCACGCCGTGCTCGTCGGGTTCGATGAGCACGTGCTGCGCGACGATCGCGCCGTGCACGACGCCCGCCCGGTGCGCCAGGCCGAGCGCGACGAGCAGGCGCCGCCACATCCAGGCGGCGTCGCGAGGGTCCACGCCGTGAGGCCTTTTCGCGTGTACCTCCTGAAGACTGTGCAGCCGCGACGCCGACATGGCGATGACGTTGGCGCGCCGCGTGCGGCCCGCCTCGTCGCGGTGCCGAAAGGAGTCCACGAGCCGGGGCACGTACGGCAGGTACCGCGGGTCGCCGTGCTCGGCCATCCGGCGCAGGGCCGCCGCCTCGCGGGCCATGAGGTCGTTGCAGGACGGGTCGCGGACGAGCTTCAGGTGGCCCTCGGGGACGCGGTACAGGTTGGCCAGGTCGCCGCGGTGGTCCAGGACGTCCGTGGCGTAGGTGCCCCGGGCCGTGCGGATCGCGCCCCGGTTGCGCCACAGCTCGGACAGGCGCGCGAACGCCTTGGTGCCCCTCGGCCCCGCGGCGTCGGGGTGGACCAGCTTGGCCAGGGTGCGGTACCGCCGGTGCGCGTCCCCGCCCCCGAAGAGCTCCTCGGCCGTGGCCCGCTCGATCAGGGCGATGGCGTCGTCGGTGTTCACCGCACCGCCTCCTCCCGGCTCGGCATCAGCAGCGCGGGGTGCAGGAGCTGGGCGTCGCCGGCGCGGTACAGCTTGGCGCGGGGCCCCCCTCGAGCCCCGCCCCGTTCCGTCGTGGCCCCGGTGCCCTCCACGAACCCCGGCACCGACAGCACCTTGCGGTGGAAGTTGCCGGCGTGCAGCGGCTCGCCCCACACGGTCTCGTACACCGCCCGCAGCTCGGCGATCGTGAACTCCTCGCCGACGAACCGGGTCGCGAGCGGCGAGTACTCGAGCTTCGAGCGCGCCCTTTCGAGGCCGTCGGCGAGGACCGTGGCGTGGTCGAAGGCGAGCGCCTCGGGCCGTTCGTCCATCGCGATCCAGGCCGCGTCGCGCGCGTCGCTGCCCGACACCGGGTCGGGCAGGTGCGGGGCGAACGCGAGGTACGCCACCGAGAACACCCGCATCCGCGGGTCCCGGTCGGGCGCGCCGTAGGTGCCGAGCTGCTCGAGGTGCAGCCGCCGGTGCGCGGTGGCGACCCCGGTCTCCTCGGCCAGCTCCCGGGCCGCGGCGGTGGGCAGGTCCTCCCACTCCCCCACGAACCCGCCGGGCAGCGCCCACATGTCCTTCATGGGCGGGCAGGCGCGGCGCACGAGCAGCACGTGCAGGCGCCCGTCGCGGATCGTGAACGCCACGACGTCGACGGTGACCGCCACGGGCGGGTACCGCCGCGGGTCGTAGCCGGCGAGGAACTCGGCCTCTTCGTTCGCCACGTTGCCAGTCCTTCTCAGATTGAGTCTTACTCCAACTGAGAAGAACCATAAGGCCGCCCGTGCCGATCGCGCAACGCCGATTTCTGTCGCCCCCGCGACTGTCTTGCCGCGGCCCGCCACAATGGACGCTGGAGCTCCAGCTCGTCCGCGGCGCGGAGGAGCTGGGGCCGGGGGTCACCGTCAGGCGGCTACCGGACTGAGTGCACGACCCGGTCCGGGCGCAGGAGCACGGCCCGGCCGCGCATCCAGCGGCGCAACGCGCCCGACGGGTCCAGCTCGTCGGTGACGTGGACCAGGCGGTGACCGTCCGCAGCCGGGGGCGCGCCCGTGTACAGCAGCGCCCAGCCGTCGCCCAGGGCCTCGTCCGGCACCGCCGGGGCCAGGGTTCCCGCCCGCCTCCCGCGGCCCACCCCGCGCAGCGGCGGCGAGGTCGAGCGCAGCGCCAGGCCCTTCATGCCGGGCAGGCGCCAGACCGAGCCCAGCAGCAGCCGGCGCACGGCCGCGGCGCGGTCCTGGCCGCCCGTCATGGCCCAGCCGGCCACGATGGCCAGGCGGATCTGGGCGCGGACGTGCGGCGCCCGCTCGCGCTCGTAGGAGTCGAGCAGGTCCGGTGCGCCGCCCGGTGTCGTCAGGTCGGCGGCGAGCTTCCAGGCCAGGTTGTACGCGTCGCGCAGGCCCGCGCCCAGGCCCTGGCCGATGAACGGCGGGGTCTGGTGGGCCGCGTCACCGAGCAGGAAGACGCGGCCGGAGTGCCAGGACGAGGCGATGTTCGCGCGGAAGGTGTACTCGGCCCGGCGCACGATGCGCACCGGGACCGCGCCGAGCCAGGGGGCCAGGAGCGGGTCCAGGTCGAGGTCGGACTCGCCGTCGAGGAGGCGGAACTCCCAGCGGTACCGGCGCGGGCCCAGCTGCATGAACGTCGCCGCGCGGCGCGGGTCGCACACCTGGTGCACGCCGCCCCAGGCGCCCAGGTCCTGCTCGCAGACGCCGTCGACGACCAGCCAGCGCTCGGCGAACCTCAGGTCCACCAGGTGGGCGCCGATCAGGTCGCGCACGGTGCTGTTGGCGCCGTCGCAGCCGAGCACGGCCGCGGCGGGGACCGCGAAGACCTCGGAGCCGAGCCGGTAGGAGACGGTGGGGAAGTCGACCGCGAACACGGTGGCGCCGCCGATGAGCTCGATCAGGGGGTCCGCGGCCGTCCGGGCCCGCAGGAGGCGTTCGAGGTCGGGCTGGTCGAACATGTTCGCCTGCGGGTAGCCGTGCGGGCCGCCGCCCGGGGCGCGGTCGAACGAGGCCATCACGCGGTGCCGGGCGTCGAGCAGGCGCAGGCCCAGGCCGGGCCGGCTGATCTGCAGGAACTCCTCGGCCACGCCGGCCGCCTGCAGGATGCGCACGACCTCGTCGTCGACGTGCACGGCCCGCGGCAGCGGGTAGGGCTCGGCGTAGCGGTCGAGCACCAGGGACGCGACACCCCGCCGGGCCAGCAGGATGGCGGCGGTGAGCCCGACCGGGCCCGCGCCGACGATGACCACCCGATCCATCCGCCCAGGTTGCAACCTGAAAGTCCTCGACGGCAAGCGGCAGACGGTCGATCAGTGACATCGTGCCGTCGTGGGTCCGCAATCGCAGCATCGCTGGACCGGGCCGGGGCGATCCTGCGCGACCCGCGGTACTTCAAAGGCGGCTACGGCGGCGTGCGGTCCATCGCCACCGTGGCCATGTCCGAGGGCGGCCTGCCGATCCTGCAGAACACGTGCGCGATGCACCGGCAGGCGTCGTTCTACGCCAACGAGTGGCCGGACGGGACGCGGATCGGCCCGGACGGCGACGTGTTCGCGTTCTACCTGCCGTCGATGGACGGGACCCGGGCGCGGCCCGTGCTCGGCGCCGGCGAGTTCACCGGCGCGTTCACGGACCGGCCCGAGGTGCAGGCGGTCGCGTCGTACCTCTCCACGCCCGGATGGGCGGATCACCGGGCCCGGCTCGGCGGGGCGGTCAGCGCGAACCGGGCCATCGACCGCGAGGCGTTGCGCTCGCCGGTCGAGAAGCTCTCCGCGCAGTTGCTGACCGATCCGGGCACGGTGTTCCGCTTCGACGCCTCCGACATGAGGCCCGCGGCCGTCGGGACCGGCACCTTCTGGACCGGCATGATCGACTGGCTGGACGGGAAGCCGACGAAGGACGTCCTGGACGGCATCGAAAAGAGCTGGCCGGCCGGTTAGGCGCAGGTCCTGTTGTCGAGGGCGAACGAGGTGGGCACGGCGTTGGTGCCGTTCCAGCTCGACAGGAAGCCGAAGCTGACCGAGCCGCCGACCGGGATGCCGGCCGTGTAACTCGCGTTGGTCGCGACCACGGTGGCGCCGGACTGGGCGTAGGTGGCGCCCCAGGCCTGGTTGAGCGCCTGGCCGTTGGCGAAGGACCACCGCAGGTCCCAGCCGTTGATCGCGGCCGTGCCGATGTTCGCGATCTTCACCTCGCCCTGGAAGCCGCCCGGCCACTGCCCGACGATCGTGTACGTGACCTTGCAGGGCCCGATCACCGGGTCGGACATCATCGAGCGCGACGGCGAGGGCGAGGCCGAGGAGCGCGACGGCGAGGGCGACACCGACGAGCGGGACGGCGACGGCGAGGTCGTGCCGCCGGCGTAGACCGAGGCCTCCTTCGAGGTGGCCCTGATGCCGTTGGCGCCGTTGAAGATGCGCTCGCCCCAGCTGGTCAGCTGGGCCGGGTTGAAGCTGGTGACCATGTCGAGGTACTCGACGCCGCCGCCGTTGCCGCTCCACGACCAGCCGAGGTAGCCGATGCGCAGCGACGTCGTCGTCGCCATGATGGTGTCCTCGTCGGGGTTGCCGTCGGAGTGGTTGAAGCCGAACTCGCCGACCACGATCGGCAGCTTCGCGGTGACGAACCGGTTCAGGTAGTCGTTGATCTCCGCCGCGGTGTCGAAGACGCCGTACATGTGGATGGAGAAGACGGTGTTCTTCTGCGTGTCGGCCGCGAACACGGTCGCGGCGTTGTCGCGCATGGTGAACGACCAGTCCTGGCCCCAGTTCGGGGCGTCCACCATGATGGTGTGCTCGAAGCCGTTGGAGCGCAGCCGGCGGATGGCGTTCGCGGTGTCGGTGGCCCAGTTGGCGACGGTGGCCGCGTTGTTGCCGTACGGTTCGTTGCCGATGTTCACGATGACGTACTTCTCCTGGCCCACGAGCGCGCTCTTGACGCTCAGCCAGTAGTCGACCGCCTTGTCGAGCGGGACGGCCGCGCTCGCCTCGCCGTAGCCGGTGGTGTCGTGCGCCTCCAGCACGCAGATCAGCTTGCTGGCCTTGCACAGCGACACGACGTTGGCGACGTCGGCGGTGTCGTTCTTGGCCCACTGGGCGCCGGTGGCCAGCACGACCCGCACGGTGTTCGCGCCGAGCGCCTTGATGTTCGCGAACGCGCTGGTCTGGGTCGGGTACCAGGTGTGGGCGTGGCTGACCCCCCGCATCACGAACTCGTTGCCGTTCGCGTCGTACAGCCGGCCGTTGCTGACCGTGAAGCCGGCGGCCGCCTGGGCGGGCTGGACGGCCACCAGCACGGAGATCAGGACGGCCAGCGCCACGCTGGCGGCGAGGGCGATCTTTGTTCTCATTCGAGCCTCCCTTCTCGTTGCCGGGCAATGTATTAACCGGTTCAGTAAGGGTCAACGAACCACCCGCTGAACACCCCGCCACCAGCGCGGGCTTCATGAAAATTGCGGGTAGGTCAGCCCGTCCCCACTTCGAGACAGCACAGGGAGAAGCACATGCCAATGGACAACCCGGCCGACCTGTTCCTCTACGAGCTGTCGGGCATGTACGACGCCGAGCACAAGAGCAACCAGCTGGTCGGCGAGATCCTCGGCCGCACGGAGCAGAGCCCGCTGGCCCAGATCCTGCGCGCCCAGCAGCAACAGGGGCAGCAGAAGATCCAGAACCTCGAGACGTGCTTCGCGATGATGGAGGCCGAGCCCGAGGACGTGCCCTGCCTGACGATGGACGGGATGCGCGCCGAGTTCCAGGCGTTCGTGGGGCAGGCCCCGTCGATGGAGGCGATCGAGATCTACACCGTCGACGCCGAGACGAAGATGGCCCACCTGGGCATCGCGGGCTACCAGGGCCTCATCGACAAGGCGCTGCTCATGGGTGAGATCCAGTGCGCCCAGATCCTGCGCACCAACCTGGTGCAGAAGCAGGAGAACGCGGGCACGTTCGAGCGGATCAGCCACGAGCTCGGCCAGCGGGTGGCGATGAACGTCTAGCGCCCGGCGACGACCACGTGGGTCTCGGTCTCCTCGTCGGTGACCGTCCGCGGTTGCAGGCCGCCCGCGCGCAGCAGTGCGTGGGCGGCCGGCAGCTGCGCCGGGCCGGCCTCGGTGAGCAGCGCGCCGCCGGGGGCGAGCCACGCGGCGGCCTCGGCCGCGACGCGGCGCAGCACGTCGAGGCCGTCGGCGCCGCCGTCCAGCGCCGTGCGGGCCTCGTGCACGCGGAACTCCTCGGGGAGGTAGGCGATCTCGGCGGTCGGCACGTAGGGCACGTTGGCGAGCAGGAGGTCCACACGGCCGCGCAGATCGTGCGGTACCGCCGAGAAGAGATCGCCGGCGAAGACCTCAGCGGTCACGCCGGAGAGGTTGCGGCGCGCGCACGCCACGGCGGCCGGGTCCAGGTCGGTCGCGACCAGGCGGACGCCGGGGCGGCCCTGCGCCACGACCAGGCCGAGCGCGCCGGTACCGCAGCACAGGTCGAGCACGGTGCCGCCGTCGCGCAGCATCGTGCGGGCCGTGGCGGTGAGCAGCTCCGTGCGGTGCCGGGGGACGAAGACGCCGTCGGTGACGGCCACGCGTACCCCGGCGAAATCGGCGAAACCGAGGACGTGCTCCAGCGGCGCACCGGCGACCCGGCGGGCGGCCATCGACTCCAGGGCCGCGGCGTCGGGCGCGGCCGCCAGCAGACGGTCCGCCTCCTGCTCGGCGAAGACGCACCCGGCCGCGCGCAGGCGGGTGGTCAGCTCGGCGTGGTTCATGCGTTGAGGTACGCCAGAACGGCCAGCACGCGGCGGTTGTCGTCCTCCGACGGGGGCAGGGCGAGCTTGCCGAAGATGTTGTTGATGTGCTTGCCGATCGCCTTCTCCGTGACGAAGAGCCGGCCCGCGATCGCCGCGTTCGAGCGGCCCTCGGCCATCAGCCCGAGCACCTCCCGCTCGCGCGGGGTCAGCGCGCGCGTCGGGGCGCCGGCGTTGCGGGCCAGCAGCTGCGAGACGACCTCCGGGTCCATCGCGGTGCCGCCGGCGGCGACGCGCCGGACGGCGTCGACGAACTCGCCGACGGTGGCGACGCGGTCCTTGAGCAGGTACCCGACGCCGCCGCGGCGATCCGAGAGCAGCTCGCGGGCGTAGAGTTGCTCGACGTGCTGGGACAGGACCAGCACGGGCAGCCCGGGGACCTCGGCCCGGGCCGCGATCGCCGCGCGCAGGCCCTCGTCGGTGAAGGTCGGCGGCAGCCGCACGTCGACGACGGCGACGTCGGGGCGGTGCGAGAGCAGCGCGGAGCGCAGGTCGGTGCCGTTGTCGACGGCGGCGACGACCTCGAAGCCGTACGCGCCGAGCAGCCGTATCAGCCCGTCGCGGAGGAGGGCGAGATCTTCGGCGATGACAACACGCACGGCAGCTCCATGGTCAGCACGGTCGGTCCCCCCGGCGGGCTGTCGACGCGCAGAACCCCGTCGAACACGGCCAGCCGGCGCTCGACCCCGGCCAGCCCCGAGCCGGCCCGGGGCGCGGCACCGCCCACGCCGTCATCGCTGACGCTGCAGTAGAGGAATCCTCCGAGGTAGGACAACGATACCCAGGCCGCCCCGGCGCCGCTGTGCTTGACCACGTTGGCGAGCGCCTCGGCGACGGCGAAGTACAGGGCCGACTCGACCGGAGCCTCGGGCCGGCCCGGCAGGTCGCCCTCGACCACGACGGGCAGCGGGAGCGTCAGGGCCAGCGCGCGCAGCCCGCCGACCAGCCCGCGCTCGGCCAGCACCGGCGGGTGGATGCCGCGCACCAGGTGCCGCAGCTCGGCCAGGGCCAGGCCGCTGGCCTCGCGCGCCTCGGCGATGAGCCGCTGGGCCGCGGCCGGGTCGTGCAGCACGATGTCCTCGGCCATGCCCAGGCTCATGCCGAGCGCGACGATCCGGGCCTGCGCGCCGTCGTGCAGGTCGCGCTCGATGCGGCGCAGCTCGGCCGCCTGGGCGTCGACGACCTGGGTGCGGGTCTCGGTGAGGCGGTTGACGCGCTGGGCGAGCACCGAGCGGCTCGTCGGTCCGAGGAGGCTCTGGTCGTACCGCGCGAGCGCCCACTGCACCCACGGCGCCGCGTAGAGCACGCCGGCCGCGATCAGGGCGCCCTGGAACGGTACGGACAGGTAGCTGATCGGGTTGAGCGGCCAGGTGACCCCGTAGCCGCCGTTCTCCCCGGACGTCACGTTGATGATGACCGGCAGCAGGGCGATCCCCGTCAGGCCGTAGAGCATCAGGATCGCCGTGCTGAACCCGAACGCCACCCCGAGCGGCGCCCCGCCGAGCAGCCACAGCAGGTCGCGCCACGTGGCGGGGTCGCGCACGAGCCACATCCACCGCCGCGGCGAGCCGATGAACGCACCGGCCGGCCGGGGCCGGTAGGGCCGGG
Organism: Dactylosporangium sp. McL0621; assembly: GCF_049995355.1. NCBI lineage: Bacteria > Bacillati > Actinomycetota > Actinomycetes > Micromonosporales > Micromonosporaceae > Dactylosporangium > Dactylosporangium sp. McL0621. The sequence continues at coordinate 2,784,829 of NZ_CP188259.1, read as the reverse complement.
GAATGTCGACTCCGGACCACTGCCCGGCCAGCTGCCGCCGAAGATTGGCGTAGGCCCGCACCAGCAACTGCACGAGCGGCGCGAGCACGAGCCCGACCCCGAGCACGGTGAACGCGAACGACAGCACGGTGAGCACGATCAGCACGATGTGGATGGGCAGCCCGAGAATGCCGACCACCGCCACCCGGGCGACGCTGACCAGCCCCCGGCGGACGAACGGCCACGGCTTCATGGAGCCATTCTGTCCGCCCGCCGGGCGGTTGGCAGTAGGTCTAAACCCCCGGGTTGCCGTGGGTTCTAGGCCCCGTAGAGGCCGCGGCGGTAGGTGCTCTCGGCGTAGTAGGCCTCGAGCTCCTCCACCGACTCCGCGGTGTCCTGCACGCTCTTGACGAGCTTCGCGTGCGTCGGCAGGAGCTCCGGCGTCCACGTCTCGGACTTCCACAGGGCGGAGCGCATGAAGGCCTTCTGGCAGTGGAAGAAGATCGTGTCGATGTCGACCACCAGGGCCAGGATCGGCCGGTGGCCCTCGACGACGAGGTCCTCGAACCAGGGCGCGTCGGTCAGCAGCCGGGCGCGGCCGTTGATGCGCAGCGTCTCCCGGCGGCCCGGGACGAGGAAGAGCAGGCCGACGTGCGGGTTGGCGAGGATGTTGTGGAAGCCGTCGGCGCGGCGGTTGCCCGGGCGTTCCGGGACGACGATCGTGCGGTCGTCCAGCACGTGCGTGAAGCCGGGCGGGTCGCCCTTCGGCGAGACGTCGCAGTTGCCGCCGGCGTCGGCGGTGCCGACGAGCACGAACGGGGAGAGGGCCAGCCAGTCGCGGTCGGTCTGGCAGAGGCGGTCGCGTTCCTTGGTCACGGCCCGGGGCATCGGCGACCCGAGCAGCTCCTCCAGTTCCGTCACCGAGGTGATCTGCATGGCGCCAGCATACGACCGGTAACAATCTGAAACAGACAGGTTATTGTCCGGGCGCACGTGTGCCATTAGCGTCGGCTCATGACGGGACAACGCACCGAGGCGTACCGCGACGACCGCGCGCACGTCTTCCACTCGTGGTCCGCCCAGCGGATGCTCGACCCGGTCGTGGTCGAGGGCGGGCTCGGGGCCACGTTCTGGGACGACGCCGGAACGCGGTACCTCGACTTCTCCTCGCAGCTGGTGAACCTCAACCTCGGCCACCAGCACCCGCGGGTCGTGGCCGCGATCCAGGAGCAGGCCGCGAAGCTGTGCACGGTCGCGCCGACGTTCGCGAACGCGGCGCGCAGCGAGGCGGCCCGGCTCATCGCCGGGGTCGCGCCGGGCGAGCTGGAGCACGTGTTCTTCACCAACGGCGGCACCGAGGCCAACGAGCACGCGATCCGGATGGCCCGGGGCACCACCGGCCGGCACAAGATCCTGGCCGCGTACCGCTCCTACCACGGGGCCACCACGGGCTCGATCACGCTCACGGGCGACCCGCGCCGCTGGGCCAACGAGCCCGCGATGCCGGGCGTGGTTCGGTTCTTCGGGCCGTACGCGTACCGCTCCCCCTTCCACGCCGAGACCGAGGAGCAGGAGGCCGAGCGCGCCCTCGCCCACCTCGAGGAGATCTTCACGCTCGAGGGCCCGCAGACGATCGCGGCGGTGATCCTCGAACCGGTCGTGGGTACCAACGGCATCCTCGTGCCCCCGCCCGGCTACCTCGCCGGGGTCCGCGCGCTGTGCGACCGGCACGGGGCGCTGCTCATCGCCGACGAGGTGATGAGCGGCTTCGGCCGGTGCGGCGAGTGGTTCGCGGTCGACCGCTGGGGCGTGGTGCCCGACCTCGTCACGTTCGCCAAGGGCGTCAACTCCGGCTATGTACCGCTGGGTGGCGTCATCCTCGGCCCCCGCGTGTACGAGACGTTCGCCGAGCGCCCGTTCCCCGGCGGCCTCACGTACTCCGGGCACCCGCTCGCCTGCGCCGCCGCCGTGGCCACCATCGAGGTCATGCGCGACGAGCGGATCCCCGAGCGCGTGCGCGACCTCGGCGAGCGGGTGGTGCGGCCGCGGCTGGAGAAGCTGCGCGACCGGCACCCGTCCGTCGGCGACGTGCGCGGCCTGGGCCTGTTCTGGGCGATCGAGCTCGTGCGCTCGAAGGAGACCCGGGAGATGCTGGTGCCCTACAACGCCGCCGGCCCGGCCGCGAAGCCGATGGCCGAGGTGGTCGCGGCGTGCAAGGCCGGCGGTGTGTGGCCGTTCACCCACTTCAACCGCGTCCACGTGGTGCCCCCGCTGATCATCTCGGAGGACGACCTGGTCCGCGGCCTCGATGCGGTCGACGACGCGCTCGAGGCCGCGGACGGGTACTGCGCCTGAGGGACTACGCCCCGCCGGCGGTCAGCGTGACCGTCTGCGGGGCGAAGGAGGAGCCCGTGGTGTCGACGCCGGCGGCCTTGGCGGCGTCGAGGGCCTTCTGCATGTAGTCGTTGGTGTAGGCGAGGCCCTCGGGCTTCTTCTTCAGTACCGTGTCGCCGGTCTGGTTCTTGGTCGTCATCGAGATGTCCACGGTGCGCGCCCAGTCGGCCTCGTCAACCAGGCCGACGCCCTTGGCCGCCGGCCAGACGAGCTTGTTGACCTCGTTCATCTGCCACAGCTGGTGCGTCTTGCCGAGCTTGGAGCCCTTGGCCACGACCATGTCGCGGCACTCCTCCGGCTTGTCGCGGCAGTAGGCCCAGCCCTTGATGGTCGCGGTCAGGAACTTCACGGTCCGGTCCTGGTAGCCCGCGTCCTTGAGCTTGTCGGTGTTGGCCCACACGGCGTCCTGCAGCATCGAGGAGCCGACGGTCTTCCAGTCGATGATCGAGAAGTCCTCGGGCTTGTAGAGCTGGCCGGTGGCCGGGTTGGTGGCCTCCAGCAGCTGGGCGTACTCGTTGTAGGACATGGCCTGCGCGACGTCGATCTCCTTCTTCAGCAGCGCCTGCATGTCGAACTGCTGCTGCACCAGGGTGACGTCCTTGCCCGGGTCGAGCCCGGCCTTGGTCATGCCGGCGAAGAGCTCGAACTCGTTGCCGAAGCCCCAGTTGCCGACCTTCTTGCCCTTGAAGTCGGCCGGGGACTTGATGTTCGAGCTCGCGAACGCGACCTGGTAGGTGCCGGAGCGGGCGAAGATCTGCCCGACGTCGGTGATGCCGGCGCCCTGCTCGCGCGAGGCGAGGGCCTTGGGCACCCAGGCCACGGCGTAGTCGGCCTTGCCCTGCGCGAGGACGGTCTGCGGCACGATGTCGACGCCGCCCTCCAGCAGCTGCACGTCGAGGCCCTGCTCCTTGTAGAAGCCCTTGTCCACGGCGGCGATGTAGCCGGCGAACTGGGCCTGGTAGAACCATTGCAGCTGCAGCTTCACGGTGGTGAGACCGCCGCTGCTCGTAGTGGTGGGGGACGTGGAGTCGGCAGTGCCGCAGCCGGCCAGGACGAGCCCGGCCGCGACCACGACAACGAACTTCTTCATGGGGGAACCTCCGTCAGAAACGGGACTTCCAAGGCATCGCGAGACGCTCCAGCAGCAGCGTCGTGAGGTAGAAGACGAGCCCGAGGACGCAGGCGCCGAAGACGAACGCCCACGCCCGGGGATACGCGGTGAACGCGGCGGCGGAGGTGATCCGCGCGCCGAGCCCGTCCTGCAGGCCGCCGAAGTACTCCGCGACGACGGCGGCGATCACGGCCAGCGACGATGCCTGCCGCAGGCCGGTGAACAGGTGAGGCAGCGCGCCCGGCAGGCGCACCAGGCGGGCGAAGGTCCAGCCGCCCGCGGCGTAGCTGGCCATGAGCTCGCGGTGGGTCGGGTCGACCTCCCGCAGCCCGCGCAGCGTGTTGAGGAAGACCGGGAAGAACACGATGATCCCGGCGACCAGCCGGCGCGGCAGGCTGCTGGTCGACTCGAACATGTTGTTGAGGATCGGCGCCAGCGCGATGATCGGCAGCGCGTTGAGCACCGCCGCGAACGGCACCGAGACCTCGCTGAGCAGCCGCACCCGGCTGGTGGCCAGCGCGGCGAGCACGGCCACGACGGTGCCGCCGACCAGGCCGACGAGCGCGTTGGCCCCGCTGGCCAGGGCCGCGTCGAGCACGTTGGAGCGCTGCTCGACGAGCTCGGCCCAGATCGCCGACGGGGCCGGCAGGATGAAGGGGGCGATCCGGCCCGCCTTGACGACCAGCTCCCACCCGGCGAGGCCGAGGATTCCGACGAGCAGCGGCGGCAGGATCCGCCTCATGACCGCAGCGCCTTGCGCACGGCCGTGACGTGGTCGAAGTAGGCGGTCGACTGGCGCACGGCCTCGTTGCGCTCGCCCAGGGCGATGTCGATGGTGGCGGTGATCCGGCCGGGGCGGGCCGACATCACGACGACCTTGTCGGACAGGAACACCGCCTCGGAGATGGAGTGCGTGACGAACACGGTCGAGGTGCGCGTGGCCGCGCAGATCTGCAGGAGCTCGCCCTGCAGGCGCTCGCGGGTCATCTCGTCCAGGGCGCCGAACGGCTCATCCATCAGCAGCAGCGGCGGGTGTACGGCCAGAGCCCGCGCGATCGCGACCCGCTGCTGCATGCCGCCGGAGAGCTGGGCCGGGTAGTGGCCGCCGAAGTCCGCGAGCCCGACCAGCGCGAGCATCTCCTCCGCGCGGGTGCGCCGCTGCTGGCGCGGGATCCGGCGCAGCTCCAGCGGCAGCTCGACGTTGCGGCGCACGGTGCGCCACTCGAAGAGCCCGGCCTGCTGGAAGGCGATGCCGTACCCCTGCTCGCGGCGGGCCTGCCCGGCGGGCTTGCCGGCCACGGTGACCGCGCCGGTGGTCGGCTCGATCAGGTCGGCGATGAGCCGCAGCAGCGTCGACTTGCCGCACCCGGACGGGCCGATGAGGGAGACGAACTGCCCGTCGTCGACGTCCAGGTCCACATCGGACAGTGCCGCCACCTCGTCGGGGCGGCCCTGGTTGAACACCTTGGTGACGCCCGCGATCGACACCGCGGTCATATAACGTTCACCTCGACTCTACGGCGATGGCGCATGAGGGGGAGCTCGAGCAGGCTCACGAACGCGGCGACGCACAGGCCGAGCAGCGCGGCGCCCAGCATCGCGGTGTAGACCTTGGCCGGGTCGGAGGTGGCCTCCCGGGAGTACTCGATGACGAGCCGGCCGATCCCGCCGCGGGTGCCGGTGGAGATCTCGCCGACGACGGCGCCGACGACCGCGGCCGCGCCGGCCAGCCGCAGCGCCGGGAAGAGGAACGGCAGGGCGGCCGGGAGCCGGAGCTTGACCAGCGTGCGCCACCAGCCGGCCGCGTAGGAGCGCATGAGCTCGACGCCGGCGGCCGGGGGCGACTGCAGGCCGCGCAGCAGCCCGACGGCGATCGGGAAGAACGCGAGGTAGGCGGCGATGGTGGACACCGTCATCCAGTCCTGCCACGGGTAGGGGCCGAACGACAGCGCCCCGCTCCAGCCGGCCACCAGCGGCGCGAGCGCCACCAGCGGCACGGTCTGGGACAGGATGACGTACGGCAGCAGCCCCCGCTCCACGACCCGGAAGCGCTGCATGAGCGCCGCGAGCACGAAGCCGATGAGCACGCCGGCGGCGAAGCCGACCGCCGTCACGCCGAGCGTAAACAGACACGCGTCGAGGACCACGCGCCAGATCGGCCGCCCGCCGGTCAGCTCGGGCCGCGACAGGCGCTCCAGCACGGTGTACAGGTGCGGCATGGACAGATCGTCGGCGCGGGGCAGGATGCGCACCCCGAAGACGGCGGTGCCCTCGTCGTTCCCGACCGCCTTGTAGCCCTCCCACAGCAGGACGAAGGCGGCGACCCCGGCGAGGGCACCCAGCACGCGTTTCATGAGACGACCGGGATGACATGCTCGCCGTAGGCGGCGAGCGTGGACTCCTTCGCGTCGTGCTGCAGGTACAGGGCGAACTGGTCCACGCCGAGCTGCTTGAGCTCGGCGAGGCGCTTGAGGTGGTGCTCGATCGGGCCCAGGATGCAGAACCGGTCGACGACCTCGTCGGGGACGAAGTCGGTGTGCGTGTTGCCGGCCCGGCCGTGCTCGGCGTAGTCGTAGCCCTGCCGGCCCTTGATGTAGTCGGTGAGCACGGTCGGCACGGCCCCGCCGGCGCCGTAGCGGGCCACGATGTCGGCGACGTGGTTGCCGACCATGCCGCCGAACCAGCGGGTCTGGTCCCGCTGGTGGGCGAGGTCGTCGCCGACGTAGGCCGGGGCGGCGACACAGAACTTGATCGCCGCCGGGTCCCGCCCGGCCCGCTCGGCCGCGGCGCGCACCGCCCCGATCATCCAGGCCGCGATGTCGGGGTCGGCCAGCTGCAGGATGTACCCGTCGCCGACCTCCCCGGTCAGCGCGAGCGCCTTCGGCCCGTAGGCGGCGACCCAGACCTCGAGGCGGCTGTCGGGCGCCCACGCGAACTGCAGGTCGCGGTCGCGCAGGTGTACCGCGCGGCCGTTGCCGAGCTCGCGGATGACCTGCACGCACTCGCGCAGCTCGGCGAGCGTCGTGGGGCGGGAGCCGAGCACCCGCACCGCCGAGTCGCCGCGGCCGATGCCGCAGACGGTGCGGTTGCCGTACATCTCGTTGAGGGTGGCGAACAGCGACGCGGTGACCGTCCAGTCCCGGGTGCCCGGGTTGGTCACCATCGGGCCGACCACGACCCGCTCGGTGTCGGCGAGAATCTTGCTGTAGATGACGAACGGCTCCTGCCACAGCACGTGCGAGTCGAACGTCCACACGTGGCTGAAGCCGGCCGCCTCGGCCTTCTTGGCCAGCTCGACCACGCCCAGGGCGGGCGGGTCGCACTGCAGCACCACCCCTATGTCCATGCCGTCACCGCACCTTCGGGAAGCCGAGGTCGACCTCGGACGTGGCCGGGTCCGGCCAGCGGGAGGTGACGACCTTGCTGCGTGTGTAGAACTGGATGCCTTCGGGGCCGTACATGTGCAGGTCGCCGAAGAGCGAGGACTTCCAGCCGCCGAAGCTGTAGTAGGCGACCGGGACCGGCACCGGGACGTTCACGCCGACCATGCCGCAGACCACGTCGTACTGGAACCGCCGCGCGGCGCCGCCGTCCCGGGTGAAGATCGCGGTGCCGTTGCCGTACTCGTTGTCGTTGACGAGCTGGACCGCCTCGTCGTAGGAGTCCGCGCGCACGACCGACAGCACCGGGCCGAAGATCTCGTCGCGGTACAGCGGCGAGTCCGGGGTGACCTTGTCCACCAGCGACGCGCCGAGGAAGAAGCCGGGGCCGGAGCTGACCGGCGCCTCCCGCCCGTCGACGACCACCTCGGCCGAGCCCGGCTCGGCCAGGTAGCCGGCCACGCGGTCGCGGTGCTCGCGGGTGATGAGCGGGCCCATCTCCGCGGCCGGGTCGGTGGCCGGGCCGACCGCGATCCGGCCGATCCGCTCGCCGATCGCGGCCACGAGCGGGTCGGCGACGGCGCCGACCGCGACGACGACGGAGACGGCCATGCACCGCTCCCCCGCCGAGCCGTAGCCGGCCGAGACGGCGGCGTCGGCGGCCGCGTCCACGTCGGCGTCCGGCAGGACCACCATGTGGTTCTTGGCCCCGCCGAGCGCCTGGACCCGCTTGCCGGCGCGGGTGCCGGCCTCGTAGACCGCCCGGGCGATCGGGGTCGAGCCGACGAAGCTCAGCGCCTGCACGTCGGGGTGCGCGATGAGCCGCTCGACGGCCTCCCGGTCGCCCTGCACGACGTTGAAGCAGCCGTCGGGCAGGCCGGCCTGGCGCAGCAGGTCGGCCAGCAGCAGGGAGGCGGACGGGTCCTTCTCGCTGGGCTTGAGGATGAACGTGTTGCCGCACACGAGCGCGTTGCAGAACATCCACATCGGCACCATCGCCGGGAAGTTGAACGGCGTGATGCCGGCCACGACGCCCAGCGGCTGGCGGATGGAGTACACGTCCACGCCGGAGCTGGCCTGCTCGCTGTAGCCGCCCTTGAGCAGGTGCGGGGCGCCGGTGGCGAACTCGATGTTCTCCAGGCCCCGGGCCAGCTCGCCGCCGGCGTCGGCGACGGTCTTGCCGTGCTCGGCGGAGACCAGCGCGGCGATCTCCTTGCGGTTGGCGTCGACGAGCTCGCGGAAGCGGAACATGACCTCGGCGCGGCGGGACAGCGAGGCCGCCCGCCAGGCCGGGAACGCGGCCAGGGCGCTCGCCACGGCGGTGTCGGTCTCGGCGGCGGTGGCGGCGACGACGTACGCCTGCTGCTCGCCGGTGGCCGGGTCCCAGACCGGCAGCTGCCGGCCGCTGGTGCCGGAGACGGCCTGTCCGTCGAGCCAGTGCTTGATCTCTCGCATATCGCAACCCCTACAGGAGATAGTCCGACAGCCCCCGGCGGAGGAACTGCCCGTGACCCTTGCGGCCGTGGTACGTGTCGCCGGAGACGATCACGCTCCCGCGGGAGATGACCGTGTCGACCTTGCCGGCGATCTCCACGCCCTCCCACGCCGAATGGTCCATGTTCATGTGGTGCGTCTCGACGCTGATGCGGGTGCGCGCCGAGGGGTCGTACAGCACGATGTCGGCGTCGGACCCGGGCGCGACGACGCCCTTGCGCGGGTACAGGCCGAACATGCGCGCCGGGGTCGTCGCGATCGTCTCGACCCAGCGGGCCAGCGACAGCTTGCCGTCGACGACCCCCTGGTACAGCAGGTCGACGCGGTGCTCGACGCTGCCGATACCGTTGGGGATCTTCGAGAAGTCACCGATGCCGAGCTCCTTCTGGTCCTTGAAGCAGAAGGGGCAGTGGTCGGTGGAGACCACGGAGAGGTCGTTGCTGCGCAGGCCCTTCCACAGGTCGGCGCGGTGGCTCTCGTGCTTGCTGCGCAGCGGGGTGGAGCAGACCCACTTCGCGCCCTCGAAGCCGGGGGCGCCGAGCTGGTCCTCCAGGGTGAGGTACAGGTACTGCGGGCAGGTCTCGGCGAACACGTTGCGGCCGAGGTCCCGGGCGGCGGCGACCTGCTCGAGGGCCTTGCTGGCCGAGAGGTGCACGATGTACAGCGGGCAGTCGGCGGCCACGCTGGCCAGCCAGATCGCGCGGCTGGTGGCCTCGGCCTCGAGCGCCTCCGGGCGGGTGAGCCCGTGGTGGATCGGGTCGGTCTCGCCGCGCTCCAGCGACTGCTTGACGAGCACGTCGATGGCCGGGCCGTTCTCGGCGTGCATCATGATCATGGCGCCGTTGTCCCGGGCCTTCTGCATGGCCCGCAGGATCTGCCCGTCGTCGCTGTAGAAGACCCCGGGGTAGGCCATGAAGAGCTTGAAGCTGGTGATCCCCTCGTCGGTGACCAGCTGGTCCATCGCCTTGAGCGACTCGTCGTCGACGCCGCCGAGTATCTGGTGGAAGGCGTAGTCGATGTGGCACTCGCCGGCCGCCTTGGCGTGCCACGCGGCGAGCCCGTCCTGGACGACCTCGCCGGTGCGCTGGACCGCGAAGTCGATGATGGTGGTGGTACCGCCGAACGCGGCCGCCCGCGTGCCGGTGTCGAACGTGTCGCTGGCGAAGGTGCCGCCGAACGGCAGCTCCATGTGCGTGTGCGCGTCGACGCCGCCCGGGATGACGTACTTCCCGGTCGCGTCGAGCACCTCGAAGTCGCCCTCGACCGGCCCGTCGCCCGGCATGAAGATCGCGGAGATCTTCTCGCCGATGACGAGCACGTCGGCCGGGATGGCGCCCTGCGGCCCGACCACCGTCCCGCCCTTGATCAACAATCCCGTCACGGCTGCACCAGCTCCCCGTAGGCGTCGGGCCGGCGGTCGCGGTAGAACTGCCAGCGGTCGCGGACGGCGGCGAGCAGGTCGAGGTCGAGGTCGCGGACGATGAGCTCGGGGTTGTGCGCGTCGCCGACCTCACCGACGAACTTGCCCTCGGGGTCGACGAAGTAGCTGGTGCCGTAGAAGTCGTTCTCGCCGAGGTCCTCGATGCCGGTGCGGTTGATCGCGCCGATGAAGTACTCGTTCGCGACGGCGCTGGCCGGCTGCTCCAGCTGCCATAGGTACGCACTCAGGCCGCGGCTGGTCGCCGACGGGTTGAACACGATCTGGGCGCCGTTGAGCCCGAGCGCGCGCCAGCCCTCGGGGAAGTGCCGGTCGTAGCAGATGTACACGCCGACCTTGCCCACGGCGGTGTCGAAGACGGGGTAGCCGAGGTTGCCGGGGCGGAAGTAGAACTTCTCCCAGAAGCCCTTCACCTGGGGGATGTGGTTCTTGCGGTACTTGCCCAGGTACCTGCCGTCGGCGTCGACGACGGCGGCGGTGTTGTACAGCACGCCGGGCTGCTCCTGCTCGTACATCGGCAGGATCATGACCATCCCGAGCTCGGCGGCGAGGGCCTGGAAGCGCTCGGTGGTCGGGCCGGGGATCGACTCGGCGTACTCGTAGTAGGCGGTGTCCTGCACCTGGCAGAAGTACGGGCCGTAGAACAGCTCCTGGAAGCAGACGACCTTGGCGCCCTGGGCGGCGGCCTGCCGTGCGTAGTCCTCGTGCGCCTTGATCATCGATTCCTTGTCACCCGTCCAGTTGGTCTGGACGAGGGCGGCGCGGATGATCGTCATGGCTGCCCCTCTCTGGTCGGTCCACAGTGGCCGGTGGCGGGGATGTCGTCCGGCGGCAGATGACCTTGTATCGGGTCGGATGCCGTAGGACACTAACGACACAAATCTAGGCGGACAATGGTCCGAGCGTTACAGAATGTTTCGGAGATGTAATTTGCTAGCGCTGATCACCGGAGCGGTGGACGACCGGTCGGCCCGGGGCATCGCGGCGGCCGTCAGCCGCCTCGTCACCGCGGGGACGCTGCCCGCGGGCACCCGCCTGCCCACCGTGCGTGACGTCGCCCGCGAGCTCGGGATCAGCCCGACCACGGTCAGCGAGGCGTGGCGCAGCCTGGCCCGCGCGGGCGCCATCCAGACCCGGGGCCGCTCGGGCACGTTCGTGTCCGGCCCCTCGGTGCCGCGCCAGCGCCTGCGGTACGCCCAGCTCGGCACCCGCGTCAGCGAGCTGCGCGGCGGCCTGCTGCGCGACTACTCGACCGGCGTGCCGGACTACGACCTGCTGCCGAGCCTCACCGAGGCCCTCAAGCGCATCGGCGACGCCCGGCTGACCACCTCGTACCTCGACGGCGCCGTCCTGCCGGGCCTGGAGGAGGCGCTGCGCGGGCGCTGGCCGTACCCGCCCGAGCAGATCACCGTCGTCGACGGCGCCATGGACGCGCTCGACCGCATCGCCGGCGTCGTGGTCCGCTTCGGCGACCACGTGCTCGTCGAGGACCCGGCCTTCCCGCCGACCCTCGACCTGCTGGAGACGGTCGGCGCCACCGTCGTCGGGGTCGGCCTCGACGAGCACGGCCTGCGCCCCGACGCGCTCACCGCCGCCCTGGCCGGCTGCGAACCGGTCGCGCTGTTCCTGCAGCCGCGCGCGCACAACCCGACCGGCGCCAGCATGACCCAGGCCCGCGCCGACAAGCTCGCCCGCATCCTGGCCCGCCACCCCGGCGTCACCGTGATCGAGGACGACCACGCCGGCGCGATCGCGACCGCGCCGCCGGTGAGCCTGGGCCGCCGCCTGCCCGACCGCACCGTGCACGTCGTCAGCTTCTCCAAGAGCCACGGCCCCGACCTGCGCCTGGCCGCGATCGGCGGCCCCGCGTCGGTCGTCACCGCCGTCACCGACCGGCGGCTGCTCGGCCCCGGCTGGTCGTCGCGGCTCCTGCAGGCCGTCCTGGTCGAGCTGCTCACCGACCCGGCGACGGTACGTCAGGTCGCCCACGCCCGCGACGAGTACGCCCGCCGCCGCACCGCCCTGCTCGACGCCCTCGACGAGCGCGGGGTCGCGGCCACCGGCGCGGACGGGATAAACGTCTGGATGGCGGTCGCGAACCAGCAGGTCGCGCTGCTCACCCTGGCCGCGCACGGGATCGCGGTGGCGCCCGGGGCCCCGTTCGAGGTGAGCCACCAGGACAGCGACCACGTGCGCATCACCGCCGGCCTGATCCGCGACGACTTCCCCGCCCTGGCCGACGTCCTCGCCGAGGCGGCCGGCGGCGAGGTGCGCGGCAGCGGCCCGCGCGCGGCGAGCCACCCCCGCGGCTGGCGGTGACACTCACGACAGTTTGGCCCCCATCCCTGGCGCCGGCGGCCGTTTCTGGATGATGGTCTACCGGGGGCGCCGCGGCGAAAGGGACGAACTGTGCGATACGTGGCGATCGGCGACAGCTTCACCGAGGGCATGGGCGACGAGCGCGCGGACGGCCGCCCGCGGGGCTGGGCGGACCTGGTCGCGGCCGGGATCGCGGAGGCGACCGGCGAGACGGTCCAGTACGCGAACCTCGCCATCCGCGGCCGCCTGCTCGGCCCGATCCTGGACGAGCAGCTCGACGTGGCCCTGAGCCTGGACCCGACCCCGACGATGCTGTCGCTCAACGGCGGCGGCAACGACATGATGCGCCGCGGCACGGACATGGACCACCTGCTGGCGCTGACCGAGACGGCGGTACGCCGCACTTCGGACGCGGGCGTGAAAATGCTCCTGCTCAGCGGCGCCGACCCGTCGGAGCACCTACCGTTCGGCAAGGTCATCCGCCGCAAGGGCGAGATCCTGTCCGCGGCCGTCCAGGAGCTGACGAACCGCTACGACGCCCTCTTCGTCAACATCTTCGGCGACGAGGAGATCCGCAAGGCCCCGTACTGGTCCGCGGACCGCCTGCACCTCAACGCGGCCGGCCACCGGCGGGTGGCGAGCCTGGTGCTGACGGCCCTGGGCCACCCGACGACGGCGGAGCGCATCGACCCGGGCCCGGCCCCGACGCGCGGCCTGCTGGCCGAGGCGAAGTACTACCGCGAACACGTCCTGCCGTGGGTGACCCGCCGTCTGAGAGGCCGCTCCTCGGGCGACGGCCGGGTGGCAAAACACCCGAGCTGGGTGCTGATTTCCTAGTTCGCTGCGGGCCCGGCCGCCGCGGTACACGTCCGCCGCCGCCGCGATACGCAGCATGCGCCTCCGCAACTCGGGCCGCACCAGGCGCCCGTGCGTCCCGGGGGGGGACGAGCCGGGCCTGCGGATCGCCCTTGGGCAGCAGCTCAGAGTACGAGCGCGGCCGTCTGCTCGGCGATCGCGTGCTCCTCGTCCGTCGGTACCACGCACACCGCGACCCGCGCACCGTCGGGGCTGATGACGCGCTCGTTCGCCTCGTTGCGCGCCGCGTCGACGGTGACGCCCCACGGCTCCAGGCCGCTCAGCGACGCCGCCCGCACGGCCGGGGCGTTCTCGCCCACGCCCGCCGTGAACACGATCGCGTCGAGGCGGCCCAGCACGGCGTGGAAGGCGCCGATGTACTTGCGGATGCGGTGGCAGTACACGTCGAAGGCCAGCGCCGCCGCCTCGTCGCCGGACGCCCGGTGCTCCAGCACGGTGCGCATGTCGTTCACGCCGGCCAGGCCCAGCAGGCCCGCGTGGCGCTGCAGGGTGTCGTCGACGGCGGCGAAGTCCATCCCGGCCACGCGGTGCAGGTAGGCGGGGACGGCCGGGTCCAGGTCACCCGAGCGGGTGCCCATGACCAGGCCCTCCAGCGGGGTCAGGCCCATCGACGTGTCGACGCTGCGCCCGCCCCGCACGGCGGTGGCGCTGGCGCCGTTGCCCAGGTGCAGGACGACCAGGTTGAGGTCGTCCAGGGGGCGGCCCAGCAGGTCGGCGGCGCGCGCGGACACATAGGCGCACGAGGTGCCGTGAAAGCCGAAACGCCGGATGTCGTACCGTGCGGCAAGTTCGCGATCGATCGCGTACGTGGCCGCGGCAGGCGGGATCGTCGCGTGGAACGCGGTGTCGAACACGGCCACGTGCGGCACCGCCGGGAGCTTCGCGCGGGCCGCCTCGATGCCGGTGATGCCGCCGGGGTTGTGCAGCGGGGCCAGCGGTACCAGCTCGCGCACGGCGTCCAGCACCGCGTCGTCGACGACCACGGGCGCGTGGAAGCGCGACCCGCCGTGCACGATCCGGTGCCCGACGGCCTCGATCGCGGCGGCGTCGACGCCGTCGAGCACCTCCTCGAGCGCGGCCGCGTGGTCGGGTACGCCGCCCGGCTCGCCGATCTTCTCGACCAGGCCCCGTTCCCCCGCCGCCGGGTCGGCGAGATCCACGACACGAAACTTCACCGACGAGGAGCCGCTGTTGAGCACGAGGATCATGCCAGGCAGACTATCGCCGTGGCCCGCATCGTGTACCTCGTCGAGCACGGACCCGACTCCGGCAAGTCGGCCGTGGCCCTCGGACTGGCCGAACTGCTGTCGCGCAAGGTGCCGCGGATCGGTGTTTTCCGGCCCGTCGCCCCCGCGTCGGAGGACGTTCTGCTGGAGTTGCTGCGCTCGCGGTACACGATCGGGGACGGCCGCCTCTACGGCGTGACGTATCCGGAGGCGGCGGCGATGCTCGCGGCCGGGCGCGCCGAGGAGCTCGTCGGGCAGGTCGTCGAGCACTTCCGCCCGGTCTCGCAGCAGCACGAGGCGGTCGTGGTCATCGGTACCGACATCGACGACGACCTCGCATTCAACGCCCGCCTGGCCAACGAGTTCGGCGCGGTCGTGGTGTCGGTCGTCAACGGCAGCGGGGCCGACGAGTCCACATTGGACTCGATGGCCCGCCAGGCCTACCACGCGCTGGCCGACCTCGACGCGACGGTCGCCGCCGTGGTGCTGAACAAGACCGTTTCGGCGGTACCCGCGCCGAAGCTCCCGGTGCCCTGCTTCGTCATCCCGGACGTGCCGACCGTCGGCGCGCCGACGGTGGCCGAGGTCGCCGCCCAGCTCGGCGCGAGCGTGGTGACCGCCGGCGGCGACCGGGACGCGGCGCTCGGGCGCGACGTGCTCGACTACGTCGTGGGGGCGGCGCAGGTGCCGGCGGTACTGGGCCATCTCACCCCCGACTGCCTGCTCATCACGCCCGGGGACCGGGCTGACCTGCTCGTGGCCGCGGGCGCCGCGCACGCGTCGGGCCTGGTGCCGCTGGCCGGGATCGTGCTCACCCTCGGCATCGCGCCCGACCCCGCCGCGCTGAGCCTCTTCGAGCGGCTCAACCCCGGGCTCGCGGTGCTGTCGGTACCGTCGGGAAGCTACGACACCATCGCGTCGTCCACGCGCATGGAGCACCGGCTCAGCGCGGCCAACCCGCGCAAGGTCGAGGCCGCCCTGGGCGCGTTCGAGTCCAATGTGGACACGGAGGCGCTCGCGGACGTGCTGGAGCTGACCGCCTCGGCGCGGGTGACGCCGCTGATGTTCGAGTACGACCTCATCGACCGCGCCCGGGCGGACCGGCGGCGCCTCGTGCTGCCCGAAGGTACCGAGGAAAGAATCCTGCGCGCCGCGGACATCCTGCTGCGCCGGGGGGTCGCCGACCTGACCCTGCTCGGCGATCCCGCGGCGATCCGGGCCAAGGCGCGGGACCTGAGCCTCGACCTCGGCGCCGCGGAGCTCGTCGACCCGGTCACCAGCCCGCTGCGGGAGGAGTTCGCGGCGACCTACCGCGACCTGCGGGCGCACAAGGGCGTCACGTTCGACCTCGCGCGCGACGTGGTGGCCGACGTGTCGTACTTCGGGACCCTCATGGTGCAGCTCGGCCACGCCGACGGCATGGTCTCGGGCGCGACCCACACCACCGCGGCCACGATCCGCCCGGCCTTCGAGATCATCAAGACGGTGCCGGGGCTGAGCGTCGCCTCCAGCGTGTTCTTCATGCTGCTGCCCGACCGCGTCCTGGTGTACGGCGACTGCGCGGTGAACCCCGACCCCGACGCCGAGCAGCTGGCCGACATCGCGCTCTCCTCGGCCGGCACCGCCGCGCGCTTCGGGGTGACCCCGCGCGTGGCGATGTTGTCGTACTCCACCGGCACCTCCGGCTCCGGCGCCGACGTCACAAAGGTCGCCGAGGCCACGGCCATCGTCCGCGCCCGGCGCCCGGACCTGCCGGTCGAGGGCCCGATCCAGTACGACGCGGCGATCGACCCCGCGGTGGCCGCGACCAAGCTGCCCGGGAGCCCGGTGGCCGGCCAGGCGACGGTGTTCGTGTTCCCGGACCTGAACACGGGCAACAACACGTACAAGGCGGTCCAGCGCTCGGCGGGCGCGGTGGCCGTGGGCCCGGTGATGCAGGGCCTGCGCAAGCCGGTCAACGACCTGTCCCGGGGCGCGACGGTGAAGGACATCGTGAACACCGTCGCCATCACCGCGATCCAGGCGCAGGCCACTTCTTAGTTTTTTGTCATACCGGTGGGGCACGATGGGGGGATGATTGCGAGAGTCTCGTCAGTCGTGTTCGACGCCTCGGACCCGCATGCCCTCGCGCGGTTCTATTCGGAGCTGCTCGACCTGCCGGTCACGAAGGTCGAAGGCGACTGGATCGACATCGGCGACGGCGGCAGCCGGATCAGCTTCCAGCACGCGCCGAACTACATCCCGCCGCAGTGGCCGGACCCGAACTACCCGCAGCAGCTCCACCTGGACATCTGGGTCGACGACATCGATGCCGCGGAGTCCAAGGTCCTGCGCATGGGCGCGCAGCTGCTCTCGGCGAAGGAGGCGGGCTTCCGGGTGTACAGCGACCCGGCCGGCCACCCCTTCTGCCTGGAGTACAGCTGAGCCGCCCTACGGATCGGCGGTGGCCTTGGCCGGGCAGCCGTTCTTCTGCTGCCACGCCTCCAGCTCGGTGACCGGGGACTTCTCCTTGCCCGCCTTCCACGCGTCCAGGTAGGACCAGGGCCAGATCACCCCGCGGCGGGTCCACCAGTCGCCGGTCTTCGCGCACGCCGGGGAGAGCCCGAAGTGGATGTGACAGGCGCTGGCGTCGCCGGTCCGCCCGACCTTGGCCACCGGCTGCCCGGCCTGGACCACCGTGCCCGCCGCGATGCCGTCGTCGATGACCGAGAAGTGCGACATGTAGTACCGCGCGCCGTCGTTACCCAGGATCGACACCGACAGTCCGCCGCGCGAGGAGCCCTCGTTGACCTTGGCCGTCCAGGTGTCGACCTTGGTCACCTCCAGCACGGTCCCGTCGACCGGGGAGAGCGCGTTGAGGCCGCAGTTGGCGATGATGTCGGTGGCCGGGTAGTCGTGGTGGTCGTGCGAGTAGGAGCCCTTGCCCTGCAGGGGGAAGGCGTGCTTCGTGGTGCCCGTGGGGGCGGCACCGGCACCTTCGGAGGCCAGCCCGGCGCTACCGGGCGCACCGGAGGCGGCCGCGCTGGACACCTGACGACCGGGCGACTCCGCGGCGGCGGGGGCCTGACCCGCGGGGGCCGGATCGCCACCGCAGGCGGCCGCACCGAGGGCGACGACCAGCAGGGCGGCGCCGGCGAGACTCAGGCGAA
This sequence comes from Dactylosporangium sp. McL0621, assembly GCF_049995355.1. Lineage (NCBI taxonomy): Bacteria > Bacillati > Actinomycetota > Actinomycetes > Micromonosporales > Micromonosporaceae > Dactylosporangium > Dactylosporangium sp. McL0621. Next base: position 2,767,463 of record NZ_CP188259.1, on the reverse strand, counting down.
GGGCAGACATCGCCCGCCACCCTACGCGCCGGCGGCAAGCGACCCCAAGCCACCGCCCGGCCACGGATCGGGACCCGTTCGACGGTAGCCCTCGACCACCGGTGCGGACCTCTCACCAATTCCGGCGCCGCCGCCCGGCGAGCACTCCCTCTCCGTCCAGCCTCTCACCAATCCCGGCCCCTCGGCCCGGCCAGCGCCCTCTCCGTTCAGCTCTTCGCCGATTCCTGCTACCTCGGCCCGGCCGGCACTCCCTCTCCGTTCAGCTCTTCGCCAATTCCGGCTACCTCGGCGCGGCCGGCACTCCCTCTCCGTTCAGCCCTTCACCGACGCCGGCCCCTCCACGTTCGGCCCCTCACCGCTTCCGGCCGCCGCTGCCCGCCACGAATCCCGCCCGTTCGACGGCGGCGCCCTCCCCCTTCGACCTCTCGCCGATTCGGGCTCCGACCAAGTCGACTTCGGCCGGCAGCCGACGATATGTCGGGCGCTGGCGCGCCGCGACATATCGGATTTATCGGTTATGCCCAGTTCGCCGGGACCAAGCCGGCGGTCAGTAGCGAGCGGCGTACGCCGTCGGGGGCTCCCCGAACATGCCCGTGAAGTCGCGGGTCAGGTGGGCCTGGTCGGCGAAGCCCAGGTCGGCGGCGAGCGCGGCCCAGTCGATCGGCGCCCGGGCCGCCATCCGCTCGGTCACCTCGTGCAGTCGGAAGCGGCGCAGCACCCACTTCGGGCTCACCCCCACGTGCTCGGCGAACAGGCGCTGCAGGTGGCGCTCGCTGACCCCGAAACGGGCGGTCAGCTGGTCGACCCGGCGCAGCTCGGGCGACCCGGCGATCTCGTCCACCCATAGGGCCACCTCGTCCCCGACCGGGTCCGGCTCCGGCCGATGAGCGGCCAGGAAGCCGTCCAGGGCCGCCACAACGGCCTCAGCCGGATCAACGGCATCGAGGGCCGCCAGGACCAGGGCCGGAACGTGCGGAAAGACGGCGTCGGCGGCCAGCGACCGATCCGTGAGGGATTCAACCGGGCCACCCAGGAACCGGCGGAACACGCCCGGACGAAAGGCCACCCCCACGACCGCCGCCCGGCCCGACAGAACCCTCCGCACCCGCCCCCGGCACACGCCCCGGACCATCGCCGGCCCGTCGGTCGAGAAGGTCAGCTGGACGTTGGGGTACGGGACGATCAGCTGGGCGTAGTCGGGCTGGCCGCGCAGGTCCCAGCGGGCCCACCAGTAGCGGGCGACCAGACAGGACAGCCCCGGGGCGGGGGCCGCGAAGCCGTGGGACTGGAAGTCCGACCAGGCCCCGGCCAGCTCCCGGCGGTCACGCATGCCCTGAATCCTGCCACGCCCCAAAGAAGGAACCTCGACCCCATTATACGTAAATGTCGGATTTGTCGGTAGGGACGGGCTTTACTGGACCAGTCAACGAGAACGACGCGGGCCCGCCGAGGTGTGCGTGCACAACGGGGGACGGCGGAGGCCGCGGAGCAGCGGGTCCGGGTGGCAACGACGCCAACCCGGACCCGTTTCTGTTTGGTGTGGTGGCGGGGGCGTTGCGTACAGTTCCCGTCGTGACCCCGCACGACCCCCTTGACGACCTCGGCCCCGGCATCGACCCCGAGCGGCTGGCCATCTGCCTCGCCGTGTTCGAGGAGCTGCAGGAGCTACCGCCCGAGCACCCCGACGTGCTGCGCGTACGCCGGGCCACCTCGCACCTGTACAAGCACGTCAAGCGCCAGCGGCGCAGTGAGCGGCGCGCCGCCGTCACCGAGGCCGACCGGGCGGTGACCTCGGCGACCGCGACCGGCGCGCCCGGGCGCATCGACGACGAGACGCAGGGCATCGCGCTGGTGTCCCCGACCGTCGGGGCGCTCGCGGGGCAGCTCAAGCGGGCGCGCTCGTGCTACACGTGCAAGACGCGGTACGTCGACGTCGACGCCTTCTACCACCAGCTCTGCCCGCCCTGCGCCAAGCTCAACCGGGAGCGGCGCGACCAGCGCACGGACCTGAGCGGGCGCCGGGCGCTGCTCACCGGCGGCCGGGCCAAGATCGGCATGTACATCGCGCTGCGGCTCCTGCGCGACGGCGCCCACACCACGATCACCACGCGGTTCCCCAACGACGCCGTGCGCCGCTTCGCGGCCATGCCCGACAGCGCGGAGTGGCTGCACCGGCTGCGGATCGTCGGCATCGACCTGCGCGACCCGGCCCAGGTGGCGGCGCTCGCCGACGACGTGGCCGCCCAGGGGCCGCTCGACATCCTCATCAACAACGCGGCGCAGACGGTCAAGCGGACCGCCGGCTCCTACTCGCACCTCGTCGCGGCCGAGTCCGCGCCGGTGATGCTCGACGGGCCCATGCCCGACGTGCTGACGTTCCACAAGACGGACAACGAGCTGGTGCTGGAGTCCGCGCGGACCCCGACCCTGATCCCGCCGCACGCGCTGACCGCGCTCGCGCTGACCAGCCGGAACACGACCCCGGAGAAGATCGCGGCGCTCACCGCGATCGACGCGGGCGGGCTGGTGCCCGACCTGGCCGCGAGCAACAGCTGGGTGCAGACCGTCGAGGAGGTCGACCCGCTCGAGCTGCTCGAGGTGCAGCTGTGCAACGTCACGGCGCCGTTCATCCTGGTGTCGCGGCTGCGCCCGGCGCTCAAGGCGGCGGCCGCGCGGCGCAAGTACGTCGTGAACGTCTCGGCCATGGAGGGGCAGTTCAGCCGGCGGTACAAGGGGCCGGGGCACCCGCACACCAACATGGCCAAGGCGGCGCTGAACATGCTGACGCGCACCAGCGCCGAGGAGATGCTCGACGACGGCATCCTCATGACCGCCGTCGACACCGGCTGGATCACCGACGAGCGGCCGCACCCGCAGAAGATGCGGCTGCACGAGGAGGGCTTCCACGCCCCGCTGGACCTCGCCGACGGCGCCGCCCGGGTCTACGACCCGATCGTGCGCGGCGAGCGCGGCGAGGACCTGTACGGCTGCTTCCTGAAGGACTTCGAGCCCTCGAGCTGGTGACTAGCGCAACTGGTACAACAGCATGAACTTGCCGACCTGGACCTCGTCGCCGTCGTTCAGGTTGGCGCTCTTCACCCGCTCGCCGTTGACGTAGGTGCCGTTCAGGCTGCCCATGTCGAGCATCGAGTAGCCGAACCCGCCGGTGTTGCGGTGGAACTCGACGTGCTTGCGCGACACCGTGTTGTCGTCGAGCACGATCTGGTTCGCCGAGTCTCGGCCGCAGCGCACGACGTCGCCGTCGAGGGAGAACTCGGCCCCGGCCTCGGCGCCCTTGCGGATCAGCAGCGTGGCGCGGCCCGAGGGCAGCTTCTCCATGTGCGCCGTCAGGTCCAGCGGCTGGGTCGGGCCCTCGGGCGCCTGGACCGCGGCCGCGTTGAGCAGCTCCTCGGTCGTCAGGATCGGCACGCCCCAGTGCCGGGCCAGCGCGATCGCCTCCAGCGGCGCCGCCGGCACCCGGATGCCGGGCCCCAGCACGAGCTGGAACGGGCCGTGCGCGGCGACCACCTCGACCGCCCGCAGCGGCGCGTTCAACGCGGTCAGCGCGCGCTGGAACAGCTCGGCGCTGATCGGTTCGTCCATGCTGCGCGGACCGCCCTCGACGGGCAGTTGCAGGTGCCGGCCCGTGGGTTCGTCCTTGAGCAGGACCACGGGACGGCTCTGCCAGGTCTGCGCACGCACACCCACCACGACGAGCTCTCGCATGCCCCGCCTCCCGAGTCCGTAGCAACGGCTGTCAACCCCTGTGCGCCTAACGGTACCGTGTCGGGCGATCGACCCCCTGGGCCGGTCAGGTGGAGGTCTATCGTCAGATCTGTCCGATCTGCCGCATCAGCCGGTCTACCTCGGCTTCCCAGTCGACGGGTTCGCCCCGGTCGTGGCGGCTGCGGACGGCCCCGTCGAGCACGAGCTCCACGAAGTCCGCGCCGGTCGTGAAGCCGACAGCAACCTCGGTGGCGATCTGCTGGTACTGCGGCGCCACCCAGAAATCGAACACCTGCGACACGTCGGCGGAGTTCCAGTCCGACGGCACCGGCGCGGAGGCAAGGCCTGCGTCTTTGAACCGGAACCCGAGCGCGCGCAGCGCCTCGAGGGCCGCGGCCTCGGCCGGGAGCGGGTGCACGGCGACGAAGTCCAGGTCGCCCGGGTCGTGGGCGAAGGCGACCTCGAGCTCGGTGCGCACCCCGACGGCCAGGCCGGGAACCCGCTCCCCGAACACATGAGTGATCGGTGTGCCGAGCGGAACGGCGATTTGCAGCGGTACCGCCCGAGCCTCCCCCGCCTTCAACCGGAACTCGCCGGCCAGCTCGTGGCGGCCGAGCTCCCGGGTGGCGGAGCCGTCCCGGGTCAGCACGGTCAGGACGATCCGCTCGATCTCGACGTCGCGCTCGCCGCCGGTGAGGTGTACTGCACCGCGGAGTGACTCCCCCGGGCGGGTCTCAGGATCATCGAGTACCGTATCGACGGCCGGACCGCCCACGCCCAGGGCAGCGCGGCGCAGGCTCCGGAACACCATGGCGGGCACACTAGCACGCGGCACTGTAGGGTTGGATCGTGTCAAAGCTCCTGCGGATCGGGGAACTCGCCAACCAGGCCGGCGTGTCGACGCGCACCGTCGACTTCTACACCGGACTGGGCCTGATCGAGTCGGCCGAGCGGACGGCCGGCAACTTCCGGCTGTACGACGCGTCCTGCATCGAACGGATCGCGGCGATCAAGGCTCTGGAGGCCAACGGCGTGAGCCTGGCCGACATGGCCGGCGCGCTCGAGCGCGGCGCGGGCGACCTGACCGGGCAGCTCAGCCAGGTGCAGGGCGACATCGACCTGCTGCGCGAGGCCGCCGTGCACGCCGGGCCGGCCGCGCACCAGCTCCTGCTCGCGCTCACGGCGCGGCTGCAGTCGCTGGTGCACACGGCGATCGAGCTGACCCAGAACCTGCCGCCACTCGGCGGCTGAGCCTTACGCGCGGACGACCAGCTCCGCGATGCGCCGGCCGTGCAGCGCCGCGTGCTCGTGGCCGGTCTTCAGCAGCTCCGCCGCCCGCCCCCGCAGCGGCGCCATCGCCGGAGTGACGTCGGCGAGCGTGAGCTCGGCCTCGGTCACGTGGACGTCGAGGTGCAGCACCTCGGCGAGGATGCGCCGCACGTACGGGCTGTTGTGGTCCCAGCCCTCCTTGGGCGCGCCCGGGCCGTAGCCGCCGCCGCGGCTCATCGCCAGCACCGCCGGCCGCCCGGCGAGGGGCCGGTCGCCGGCGCCGCCGAACGCCGGGTTGAGCAGGACCAGGTCGATCCAGGTCTTGAAGCTGGCCGGGACGCCCCAGTTGTAGAGCGGCACCGCGAACACGTACGCGTCGGCCTCGAGCAGCTCGGCCGAGAGCCGCTCGTTCAGCGCGACCGCCTCCGGCGCCGCGGGCGCGGTCGGGTCGACCATGGACAGCGCCGCCCGGCCCCAGAGGTCGCCCGGCAACGGCTCGCGGCCCAGGTCACGACGGGTGACGGTGGCGCCGGGGTGCTCGGCGAGCCAGGCCTGCTCGGCGGTGTCGGCGAGCGCACGGCTCACCGACCCGGTCGTGCGGATGCTGGCGTCGAGACGGAACAGGTGCATCGGTACCTCCACAGTTTGTGCAGCTGTGAAGAAAGTCTGCTTCGCAGAACATCTGATGGCAAGAGTGAGTGACCTGCTTATCATTGCTGTCATGACGCAGGCGGCTGATCCCCACGTCGAGCTCCAGTCGGACCTCGGCTGGGCGCTGGGCGTGCTCCTGCGCGGCTACGCGAAGGGCGCCCAGTCGGTGATCGCCGATGTGCCCGGCGGCCCGCGCGGCTACCAGGTCCTGACCTCGGCCGTCGACGGCGCGGCCCTCACCCAGCTCGCCCTGGCCAACAAGCTGGGCATCGACCGGACCGTGATGACGTACCTGCTGGACGACCTCGAGAAGGCCGGCCTGATCGAGCGCAAGCCCGACCCGGCCGACCGCCGGGCCCGGCGCATCTCGGCCACCGAGGCGGGCCGCGCCACCCTCTGCGACCTGCAGCGCAAGCTGCGCCACGTCGAGGACCGGGTGCTCACCGCGCTGCCGGAGAACGACCGCGCCCGCTTCCGCGAGATGCTCCGCGAGGTGGCCGTCAACATCGACACCCAGGACCCGCTCCAGGACGCCTGCTCGGTCGTCGAGTCGCTCGGCGCGGCCGAGGCGCCTAGGCCGCCCAGAAGGGGTCGCGGCCGCTGAGCGCGAGCACGCGGTCGAACATCGCGGCATCGGCCGGCACCGGTACCTCGGGCCCGTAGACGCCCATCGCGCGGCCCTGCTCGGCGGAGCGGGCGACCTCGTCGTACATCAGGCGCAGCACGTCGCCGGAGAACGCGACCGGCACCCCGAGCCCGCGCGCGAGGTCCCAGCCGTGCAGCACGAACTCGCCGAGCACCATGCCCCCGACCAGGTCCGCGGGCATCTCGATGCCGCCCATGACCGTGCCGCCGTCCCACGCGTCCGCCTCGCCCCACGCCGCCGCGAGCCGCTCGAGCTGCGCGCGCACGTCGCCGTCCCCGCCCCCGGGTGCCACGGCCTCCTTACGCGCGGCCCCTTCCAGCGGCGGCCCCCACTCGAGCAGATGCCCGACGAGCCCGCGCACGTCCCACTCCCGGCACGGCGTGGGCCGCCCGAGGTCCTCCGGCGAGATCCGGCCGACGAGCCCGATCGTGACGGGCGCGGCTTCAACCAGCAACAGGTGCTTGTCCATGCCCGTCAACCTGCCCCACCGGTACCGCCGCCGTCTTGAACAAACCCGCCAGGCGCGTGGCGGGCGACGGGACGGAGCCAGGGCACGGCCAGGAGGATCACGACCGGCGGGAGGATGAAGCCCGCGCGCGTCGAGGTCACCGCGTCCAGGATGGCGCCGTCCACGGCCGCGCCCGCCGCCGCGCCGACCGAGAACGCGGTCGCGACCCAGGCGAAGGCCTCCGCCGCGGTGCCGGGCGGGGCGATGCGGTCCACGGTCAGGAAGGCCGCGGCCAGCAGCGGCGGCAGGAACAGGCCGCACAGCACGGCGAGCGGCAGCATCAGCGGGGCCGGGGCCGGGGTGAGCAGCAGCGGCACGTAGCCCAGGCCGAGCGCCAGGCCCAGCCACGGCAGCCGGCGTGCGTCGACCTTCACGCGGGTGTTGACCAGGCCGCCGATGAGCGCGCCGAACGCCTGCGCGGCCAGCAGCCAGCTCGAGAACGAGCGGTGCCCGACGGACTCGGCGTAGTCCAGCATCGCCACCGGCAGGGAGCCGACGCCCGCGCCGATCAGGACCACCGCGGTCAGCAGCAGCCGCAGCGGGCCCGAGCGCAGGGCGCCCGCCCAGTGCCGCTCGGCGTGCTCGCCCCGCCAGCCGCGCACGACCGGTGTCGTGACGAACCACACGGTGCCGAGCAGTTGGAGGGCGGCGGTGGCGTACACGCCGGCCGCGCCGCCGCCGAGGGCCACGGCCAGGCCGGCCACGAGCGGGCCGAAGATGAAGATGAGCTCCTGGACCGCGATGTCGAGCGTGTACGCGGCCGGCACCTGCTCCTCGTCGAGCAGGTCGCGCCACAGCACCCGCAGGCCGGCCTCGAACGGCGGGGCGCCCAGGCCGGCGAGGGCTCCGGCCAGGAGCGCCGCCCAGAGCGGTACACCCTGCACCAGAACCACGAACCCGAGGGTCGACACGGCGGCGCCGGCGAGCATGACCGGCGGCTGGCGGAACCGGTCCGCGATGCGCGCCAGGACCGGCCCGCCCACGGCCAGGCCGGCCGTGTAGACGCCCACGAGCAGGCCGGCGGCGGCGATGGAGAGGCTCTCCCGGGCGTACAGCAGCAGGGCCACCGGGGCCGCCCCCAGCGGCAGCCGGCCCACGCAGCTGGCGGCGAGGACGCGGGCCACCTGCGCGGCGCGCAGCACGGCGGAGACCGACATGGGCGTGATCATGCCATCCCCCGCGATTAACGACACCATAAAAGGGCGTTAGGCGGGATTTGCAAATCGCACGAGGCGTCGTTAAGCGCCACTCCGATACGTTTTTCTGACCCGAGAGAAATGGTATCGACAATGCGCAGAACGGTGCTGTACCCGCTGGTCGCCCTCGGTGCCGCCGCCGCTGGGACGCTCGTCTTCGCCGAGCCCGCCTCGGCCCACGGATACGTGTCCTCGCCGCCGAGCCGGCAGGCGCTGTGCGCGCAGGGCAAGGTCGCCGACTGCGGCGCGATCCAGTACGAGCCGCAGAGCGTCGAGGGCCCGAAGGGGCTCAAGAGCTGCGACGGCGGCAACGAGCGGTTCGCCGTGCTCAGCGACGACAGCCGCAACTGGCCGGCGACGGCGGTCGGCACGTCGGTCACGTTCAACTGGGTGCTCACGGCCCGGCATTCGACGAGCACGTGGCAGTACTTCATCGGCAGTAAGCAGATCGCGGAGTTCAACGACGGCGGCAAGCAGCCCGACGCCACCGTTTCGCACCAGGTGAGCCTGGCCGGGTACAGCGGGCGCCAGAAGATCCTGGCGATCTGGAACATCGCGGACACCGCCAACGCCTTCTACAACTGCATCGACGTGCAGGTCGGCGGCGGCGGAGCGACCCCGACGACGACGCCGACACCCAAGCCGACTCCGACGAAGTCGATCACGCCGACGCCCGCTCCCACGAAGACCGCGACGCCCACGAAGAGCACCCAGCCCACGACGGCGACCACGGACTGGGCCCCCGACACGCTCTACCACGTCGGCGACGTGGTGACGTACAACGGCAAGCGTTACCAGTGCCGCCAGTCCCACCGCTCGATCTACACGTGGGAGCCGGTCTACACCCTGGCCCTCTGGCTGCCGCTGTGAAGCGCCTGCTGGTCACGCTCGCCGCGGCCGCCGCGCTGCTGAGCGGCTGCGGGAGCGAGCCCGCGGCCGTCCCGCCGCTGGCGGTGAGCCAGGGCATCGCCGAGGCCGACGCGGTCACCGCGGCCGGCCCGCACAACGACTTCGACGTGATGTTCCTACAGATGATGATCGCCCACCAGCAGCAGGGCCTGCAGATGCTCAGGCTCGGCGAGCAGAAGGGCGTGCGCGAGGAGGTCGTCGACCTCGCGGGCGCGATCGACGTGGTCGAGGCCGAGGAGGTCCGCACCATGCAGCGCTGGCTGCAGGCGTGGAAGGTACCGCAGGCCGACATCGCCGACCCGGCCGTGCACGCGGCCCACGGCGGCCGCCCGGCGACGGGCCCCGAGGAGATCCAGGCGCTGCGGGACGCGAGCGGCGCCGACTTCGAGACGAAGTTCCTCAACCTGCTCATCGCCCACCAGCACAACGCCGTCGAGCTGGCCCAGCAGCTGGCCACGACCGGCCAGAACGCGACGGTCAAGCAGCTGGCGGAGCGGGTGCAGCTGTCCCGCACGCAGCAGATCAAGCAGATGCTGGCCCTCGCCGCGGGCTGACATGTTCCGATGGGCCGGACCCGGGGCATAACTGCAGGGTCCGGCTTTGTCGTCTCATCGGAGGTGTACCGCCATGTCGTCGACGGCCACTCAGGCCATCAGCCGCTGCCCGAAGTGCGGCGCCCGCGTCCACGTGAACGCCGGCTCCCCCACCCCGGCCCACCAGCCCGACGGCGCCGGCCCCGGCGCGGGCGAGTGCCCGGGCAGCGGCCAGCCCAGCCGCTAGCTGTTTCTCGCGCTCCCGCCGGTCGCTCCCCATTGGGGGAGCTCCGCTCCACCCAAACCCCCTCCCACACGTGGGTCGCCGTCCGCGGGCGAGGGGCGCCGGAGCGTTGTGCGCGCGGCCTCCACGGAGCGTCGCGGGAAGCGATCGACCGTCATTTGCGCGCGATTCGGTACTCCAGGGTCAGGAAGGGCAGTCCGAACAGCGAGAACGCGTGGTCGGCGCGCAGTTCGCCGTCCTCCACGTACACGTCGAGCTCCTCGGCGAAGCCGTGCACGGCCATCGTGGACAGTGCACGGCTCTCGCCGTCGATGTAGCTCAGGTAGTGCCCTGTCTGCCCGTCGTACGCCTTGCTCGTCAGCCGCAGCCCGCCGTCCGGGCGGGGCCGCGGGGCGAGCGTGGCCGTGAAGTTCGCCTGCGGCAGGGGGAAGCCGACGCTGACGTACCCGCGCTCGCCGTGCCGGTACGTCGTGTAGATGCCCACGTAGATCGGCTCGCCGTTGTGGGCGAAGGAGCGTATCCACCCCCGCGTCGACACGACCCCGTCGGCGCCGGTGATGGTGTCGATTCGGCTGTGCATCCCGCGTTGCGCCTCGCGCAGGTTCATGGGCACGTTGGCCTGGCCGAGCGGGCGGGCCACGAGGTTGCGGTACAGCAGATAACCCGGCCGCACCCAGGGCCACCACCGGGGCACGATGTCCAGCGCGAAGCGGGTCGTGTGCTCGTAGAACTCGCGCACCCGCGGGTCCACGGCCGCCGGGTCGAACTCGGGGCCGGCCAGGGCGTCCAGGCTCGCCACGATGCCGATGTCGGCGACCGCCTCCTCGTAGGTGCCGCCGGTCGCCGCGGCCAGGTCCCGCACATAGCCGGTGCCGACGTAGCGGGTGCGGGCCTCCAGCGGTACCACGAACGGCAGCTGCTCGGCCGTCGCGCTCTCGGCCACCAGCTCGACCTGCGGCTCCCGGAACACCAGCTGCGAGACGGTCCGGAACGCGACCACGCTCGCCGCGGCCGCCTGGGCCGGCGGGCGGTTGCGCAGCGCCGCGCCCACGGCCAGGCCGACCACCGGGCCGAGCGCCACCTTGTGCGGCCGCACGCCCATCGCGCCGGCCACGGCCCCGGCGGCGACCCCGACCGCGAGCGGCGACGCCCCGGCCTTGCCGGCCGCCCACCCGACCGGCGCCGCGAGGGCCCCGCTGGCCGCGATCCGCGCCCAGACCGCCGGGATCTCGCCGGGCTTCTGCCGCGCCCGGGCCGCCGCGTCGATCGCGGCGAGCGTGCCGCCGCCGACCGCCGCGGCCTTCAGCGCCGCGCGCGGCCCGCGGTGCGCCGCCAGCGCCGCCCCGGCCGCGACCCCCATGAGCGCGGCAAAACCGATCCCCTGCATCCGCTTGGCATCCACGGGGTCGTTTCTACACGGTTCTCGCTCGCGTATTTTCACCGAGCACTTCAGCCTGACTCAGGTCTTCGGCCGTATGGACGATGTAGACGACACCAAACGGTGGCCGTCCACACGGTAGAGTCCGGCGCAATGAATGGAGTGCCGTGAGCACATCCCATGAGCAGCCGCGGACCGTGCTGCTGCGCGATCCGGTCCTGCGCGCCATGTTCCTGGGCACCGTGGCCTGCACCATCTGGTATGCCCTGCCCGGAACCGGGGCATCCGTGAAGCTCGCCCTGTTCTGGCCGATTCAGGTGCTTCTCGACGTCATCTTCGCGGTCCTCTCGGCGCGGATGAGCGCACTGCCGGGCGTGTCCGCGGCGCACCGGCGGTTCTGGCGGCTCATCGCGGCCGGGGCGGTGTTCTTCACGGTCGGCGACACCGTCCAGGGCGTCGAGACCTTCGCCAACCCCGTCGGCGGCATGGTGCAGGGCGGCGCGGTGCAGTCCGGGCTCGTCACCTGCGGCTCGGTCGTCTGCCTGCTTGCCATGGTGCTGCACCCGACCCGCACGGCCGGGCGGGAGCGGCTGCGGTTCATGCTCGACGCGGCCACGGTCGTCGCCGCCACCGCGGTCTTGGTGTGGTACCTCTCCCCCAGCGTCGACGTCCGGGAGAGCGGCGGTGCGCTGCTGCTCGCCCTGGCCTCGGCCGGGGTCAGCATCGCGGGCTCGTTCGGCCTGGTGAAGCTCATGCTGGGCCGCAACATGCCGTTCACCCCGATCGCCGGCTGGACCGCGGGCCTGGCCAGCGTGCTCATCGGGCTCAGCACCGGCCTGACCGCGGCCCTGGTGGAGGTCACGCGGCCCGAGCTGGCGATGCTGGCCCGCCTCCTGCCGTGCGCCCTGCTGGCCGCCGTGCCCCGCATCAACGAGGCCAACCTGCGCGCCGACCCCGGCATCCTGGAGCGCCGGCCGGTGCGGCCGTTCAGCCTGCTGCCGTACATCGGGGTCGCCGCCGCCTACGTGCTGCTGATCGTGTCGCTCACCGAAGGCTCGCTGGACGTGCGGGTCTGGGGCGTCGTCGTCGGGGTGCTGCTCGTCACCGGCATCGTGGTGACCCGGCAGCTGATCGCGTTCACCGACAACGCGCGGCTGCTCGGCGAGGTCGACCGCAGCCTGCGCGCCCTGGCCGAGCAGGAGGAGCGGTTCCGGGCCCTGGTCCAGCACTCCTCCGACATCACCGTCATCGCCGGGCCGGACCACGTGGTGTCGTACGCGAGCCCGGCCGTGGAGCGCACGTTCGGCGTGCCGCCCGAGTCGGTGGTCGGCCGGCGGATGGACGAGCTGACCGTGCCCGAGGGGCGCGAGCAGTGGCGGGCCCGCCTGGCCGGCCTGCTGACCCGCCCGGGCGCGAGCATCACCATGCGGCTGCAGGTGCCGCACCTCGACGGCCGCCCGCGCTACCTCACGGCGGTGGCCACCAACCTCACGCACGTACCGAGCATCGGCGGGGTCGTCTACAACGCGCACGACATCACCGAGGTCGTCGCCTACCAGGACCGGCTGCACCACCAGGCCACCCACGACGCGCTGACCGGCCTGGCCAACCGGGCCCTGTTCGCCGAGCGGATCGCCGCGGCGGGCGGCCACGCGGCCATCCTGATCATCGACCTGGACGGGTTCAAGGCGGTCAACGACACCTACGGCCACCACGCCGGCGACGCCCTGTTGCGCGCGGTCGCCGACCGCCTGCGCCGGTGCGTGCGGGCCGGCGACACGGTGGCCCGGCTCGGCGGCGACGAGTTCGCGGTCCTGCTGCCGGACACGCCGCTGTCCTACGCCGAGGACCTGACCCGCCGGCTGCACGAGTCCTTCGGCCAGGCGGTCGAGATCGACGGGACGCTGATCCCGATCCGGGCCAGCATCGGGGCGGCCAGCGGCGCCCTGGCCGACGCCGACGCCCTCCTGCGCGACGCGGACGCCGCGATGTACTCGGTGAAGCACGCCCTGCGCGACCGCGCCGCGTTCTGACTCAGAGGTCGTGGCGGTACCAGGCGTTGGCCTCCACGTACGTGGCGACGCCCCGCTCCGGGTCGCACACCACCGGCCCGAGGCCGCCCGCGACGACGACCGGCCCGGGCGCGTCGAACGGCAGGCCGGTCCACTCCCGCCACCGCGGCAGCGGCGCGGCGATGGTCATCGAGTGCGGCGCCACCGCCACGAACCGCCCGCCGGCCCGCTCGTGCACGCGCAGCCAGGGGTCCGCGGCGGTGCCGTCGGCGCGGCGGCGGGCCACGTACTCGGCCAGCGGTACCAACGGCTCCAGATGCTTGTGGGTCGGGCGGACCGGGGCGAACAGCGCCGGGTGCCCGAGCGCCGCGGCGTTGCGCCGGGCCAGCGCGACCAGATGGCCGGAGACGCCGCGGCCGCGCAGGTCGGGCCGGACGGTCGCGAACAGCGCGGACACCTGCGGGCCGGGGGTGCCGGCCAGGGTGTCGGCGGCGGCGGACAGCAGTACCGCGTCGTAGCCCCCGGCGGGCAGCACCCCGTCCTCGGCCGCGGTGAAGGGCAGCGTGCACAGCAGCCCCGCCGGCCGCCCGGTCGCCCGCTCGACGGCCAGCAACGTGTACCGCGGGTGCCGCGCCACGAGCGCCGGGAACAGCGCCGCGGACACCGGGTCCTGGTACAGGAACGGGGCCACGGCGGGATCGTCGAAGGTCGTGATGAGCGGCAGGCGGTCGGGGCGCTCGGCCAGCGTCGTCACCTCGAGCCAGGCGAAATCCACGAGAACGACTCTACCGAGCCGGGGAGCGCACCCCCGACACGGAAAACGCAATCCGCGCGGGACCTTCAGGGCCCGTTGGTGTGGCCGATGTATATACCGGTGGATCAGACCTTGCCCGCGTGCGGTCGGCGGGACAAAGTAGCTGTCGGTACACGGAAGGGAGCGGCGTGACGAGGCGGGTGACCTGGGCATACGCGCTCTGTGCGCTCACCCTCGCGGTCTGTTACCTACTGTTCCCGGCGGCGGGCCTGCTGTGCTACGTCGGGCTGGTCGTGGGCACGCTCGCGGCGATCGGCTTCGGCATCCGCACCCACCGGCCCCGCCGGCGACTGCCGTGGCTGTTCTGGGCCGGCGGGTCGCTGGGCCTCGCCGCCGGCACCGCCGCCGCCGTGGTGCAGACCGACGTGCTGCACTCCGACCGGTTCCCGTCGGTCGTCGACGCGATCTCGCTCGGCTGCACGTTCCCCCTGCTGCTGCTGAGCCTGCTGATGCTGAGCCGGTCCGGGGCGGCGAACCGCGACTGGGCCACGGTCATCGACTCGCTCATCTTCACCGCCGGGGCGGGGCTGCTCGCCTGGGTGTACCTCATCGACCCGTACCTCAGCGACCCCGGCCTCAACGCCGCCCAGAAGGCCGTCTCCATCGCGTACCCGCTGTGCGACGTGATGCTGCTGGCGATCATGGCGCGGATGGTGCTGGCGGCGCGGCGCAGCTGGGCGGTGGCGCTGCTGCTGACCTCCGGCGCGGTCCTGCTCGTCTCCGACGTCGTGTTCAGCCTGCGCCGGCTCAACGGGGACTGGGGCCTGGGCAGCATCGTCGACGTCGGCTGGATCGTGTTCTTCGTCGCGGGCGGGCTCGCCGCGCTGCACCCGTCGATGGCCGAGCTGTCCGAGCCCCGCGTGATCGGCTCCACCCAGGTCAAGCCGCGCCGGGCGGTGCTCGGCGTCGCCTCGCTCGTCGCGCCCGGGATCCTCTTCGCCGAGGCGCAGTCGGGCCCGGTACCCAACGGGACCGTCATCGCCGTCGGCTCGGCCGCGCTCGTCGGGCTGTCGCTGGGCCGGGGCGCGCTCGCCGCCCGCAGCGCCGCGTACACCCTGGCCCGGGAGCGCGCGCTGCGCCGGGCCTGCGAGGCGCTGCTGTCGGCGACCGAGGTGGCCGCGGTCGAGGCGGTCGTGCGCCGCGCGGTCGGCTCGCTGCTGCGCCCCGGCACCGCCCACCGCACCGTGCTGCGCGTCGGCCCGGCCGGCCGCGACGCGGTCATGAGCATGCAGTACGTCGCGAAGCTCCCGCCGGAGTCCGCGCGCGATCTGGACGGGTTCGAGCTCGCGCTGTACTGCCCCCTGAGCGTCGGCGGCGTCCGGCTCGGCGAGCTGTGGGTCGCCGCCGGCGAGCGGGCCCTGGTCACGCTGCAGGAGTCGGCGCGCGTGCTCGCCGGCCAGGCCGCCAGCATGCTCGACCACATCGCGCTGAACCGCGAGATCACCCGCCGCGACAGCGAGGCGTACTTCCGCACCCTGGTCCTCAACGCCGCCGACGTCATCCTCATCGTCGGCGACGACGACCGGGTCACGTACGCCAGCCCGTCCGCCCGCCCGCTCTTCGGCGCGGACGTGGTCGGCGCCCGCCTGGCCGACCTGCTGGTCGCGTCGGACACCGTCCGCCGCGCCGACGGGACCACGGCCGAGGTCGAGGTGACCGTGCGGGACCTGACCGGGGAGCCGACCGTGGCCGGCCGGGTGCTCACCATCCACGACGTCACCGACCGCCGCCGCCTGGAGCGGGAGCTGCTCGACCGCGCCTACCTCGACCCGCTCACCGGCCTCGGCAACCGCCTGCGCTTCCACGACTGCGTGCAGAGCGCCGAGGCCGCCGCGGTGCTCATCGTCGACATCGACGGATTCCGTACCGTCAACGACACCATGGGCCAGGAGGTCGGCGACGAGCTGCTGCGCGCGTTCGGCGAGCGCCTGGTCGAGGTCTGCCCGCCCGCCGCCGTGGTGGCCCGCCTCAGCGGCGACGAGTTCGGCGTGCTGCTGCGCGGGGCGCGGGTCGACGAGGTCGAGGCGCTCGCCGCGCACATCGTCGAGGAGTTCCGCCCGCCGTTCCTGGTCGGCGGCAGCGTGGTGACGGCCCCGCCGAGCATCGGCGTGGCCACGACCGAGGACGCCGCCGACGCCGCGCAGCTGCTGAGCGAGGCCGACGTCGCCCTCGACAGCGCGAAGGGCACCCCGGAGCGCTGGCGCCGCTACGAGTCGGCGATGCACGCCCACACCCTGCGCCGCATGCGCCTGCGCACCGACCTCGACCAGGCCCTGGCCACCGACGCGTTCGTGCTGCACTACCAGCCGATCGTCGACCTGGCGACGGGCCGGCCGCACGGCTTCGAGGCCCTGGTGCGCTGGCAGCACCCGCAGCTCGGCCTGGTGCCGCCGCTGGAGTTCATCGAGATCGCCGAGGAGTGCGGCCTCATCGTGCCGCTGGGCGACTGGGTCATGCGCCACGCGATCGCCGCCGCGGTAAATTTCCGGGAGTTGTACCGGCACGAGGCCCCGACCATGAGCGTCAACGTGTCCGTGCGCCAGTTCCGCTCCCCCGGCTTCGTCCAGCGCGTCCTGACCGAGCTGACCCAGGCGGACCTGCCGGCGCACGCGCTCACGGTGGAGATCACCGAGAGCCTGCTGCTCGGCGACGACGAGCACATCCACGCCGATCTGGCCGCCCTGCGCGCCGCGGGCGTCCGGGTCTCGATCGACGACTTCGGCACCGGGTACTCGTCGCTGTCCTACCTGCACCGCGTGCCGGTCGACGCGCTCAAGCTCGACAAGTCCTTCGTGGACACCATCGGCAGCTCGCGCCGGCAGTACGACCTGGTGCGCGGCATCGTGCAGCTGGCGCGCACCCTCGACCTGGAGGTGGTGGCCGAGGGCATCGAGACCGAGGCGCACCGCCAGCGGCTGGTGGATCTGCGTTGCGCGTTCGGCCAGGGCTACCTGTTCACCCGCCCGCTGCCCTACGCCGAGGCGCTGGCCTGGCTGCAGACCCCGGGCCTGGTGGAGCCGGCCGCCTGAGGGGCGCCCGTCGCGTTCGCGGGCGCCGCCCTCGCCGCCGTCCCGCCGCGACCGTCAAGGCCGGGTCAGACCGTCAGCACCCAGTGGTCGCAGCGGATCGGCATGCCCTCGTAGTCCACGTCGCACGGGCCCGTGTCCACGAAGCCCGTGCGCCGTGCCACCGCCGCCGCCGCCCGGTTCCCGGCCCCGATGAACGCGTGGACCTCACGGACCAGCCCCGAGGCGCGCACCTCATCGACGACGAGCCGCACCGCCCCGGCCGCGAGCCCGTGCCGCCGCGCCCGGCCGGGCAGGAGCATGATGCCCAGCTCGTGGATCTAGCGCCCCTCCCAGGTGCTGCGGAACACGGCCACGACCCCGGCGGGAGTGTCCCCGGGCTCGGCCAGGACGGTGCGGTACCACTCCCGCTCCCGCCCGGCCAGGCGCCGCTCGTGCACATGCGCGGCCCGGTCGCCGGGGGCCGGCCCGCCCAGGTGGGCCATCACCTCGGCGTCGTGCTCGAGGGCCGCGGTGAGCGAGCGGTCCTGCTCGGAGTACCGCCGCAGCCTCATCCATGGATCGTCTCAGACTTCCGCGGGGACGATGGCCAGCAGCTGGGTGGGCGGTTCGAGCGCGTCGACGATGGTGTCGCCCTCCAGCCAGAGCCCGCCGGCGCGGCACACGAGCGCGGCCGCGGCCTCGATCGGGCACGGCAGCGGCGCACCGCAGGCGCCGCACCGGGCCGGGTCGTCGGGGTCCCGCTCGAGGTGCCGCGTCTGCAGTTCGGCGGCGGTGGTGACGAGGACGCTGTCGGGGTCGAGATGCAACATGCGACCGATGGTGCCGATTCGCCCCGCTACGATCCCGGCACGAAACGGGTGATCCGCCGATTCACCCTCCGGCCAGGGCGTTCGCGAGCTCGGGCAGGCGGCCCAGCGCGCGGGCCCCGGCGATCGGGTCGGCGTAGTCGCGGGTGTGCGCGATGAGCCCGTCCCGCAGTGTCATCACCATGACGAAGCGCAGCACGAAGCGCTCGCCGGTGGCGTGCATGAGGCCGTGGACGTCGTACTCCAGCACCACCGTCGCCGGGTCGGCGCACTCGTGGACGCGCACGCCGGAGAGCTCGGTGTAGCGGCGCACCGCGGTGCCGGCCCGGAAGCGCGCCCGCAGTTCCTCCCGGGTCGTCTCGACCCGGGCCGGCACGAGCCCGGGAACGGCGAAGGGCATCTCGATGACGACGTGCTCGGCGTAGCAGTCGGCCAGGTCGCCCGGGTCGGGCGAGACGACGGCGGCAAGGAAGCGATCGATGATTTCCATAAAACGGAGCTTACACTCCGATTCGAGCGATGGAAATTTCAGCTTCTGTCCCGGGCAACGCGGACAAAGGTGTCGAAGCGCTTGACTCCCCCGGGGTGCGGCGAAGGATGGGAGCGCTTCCAACCGCCATCGAAGCCTCGAAGGAGCCCCATGCGGTACCGCACCACCACCCTCGCGGTGGCCGGCGGCCTGCTGCTCGCCTCGGCCGGGGCGGTCCTGCTGCCGACCTCGGCACAGGCCGCCGCGGGCTGTCAGGTCACGTACACCACCAACGACTGGCCGGGCGGCTTCACCGCCGCCATCACCGTCAAGAACCTCGGCGACGCCGTCTCCTCGTGGAACCTCGGCTTCGCCTTCACCGCCGGACAGCACGTCGACCAGGGCTGGTCGGCGACCTTCACCCAGTCCGGCGCGAACGTGACCGCCGCCAGCATGTCGTACAACGGCGCCCTCGCCACCGGCGCGAGCACCAGCATCGGCTTCAACGGTTCGTGGACCGGCTCCAACCCGAAGCCGGCCGCGTTCACGCTGAACGGCGTCACCTGCACCGGAACCACGACGACGACCTCGCCGAGCCCATCGAGGAGCGCCTCCGCGTCGGCGAGCCCGTCGACGTCCACGTCGCCGCCGCCGGCCGGCGCGGCGCCGAAGCTCAAGGTCAGCGGCAACAAGCTCGTCACGAGCACCGGGTCGACGTACCGGCTGCTGGGCGTCAACCGCTCCGGCGGCGAGTTCGCCTGCATCCAGGGCAACGGCATCTGGGACGGGCCGATGGACCAGGCCTCGATCACCGCGATGCGCTCCTGGAAGATCCGCACGGTCCGGGTGCCGCTGAACGAGGAGTGCTGGGTCGGCACGAGCGACGTGCCGGCCGCCTACGGCGGGGCCAACTACCAGAACGCGGTCAAGTCGTACGTCAACCTGCTGGTCAGCAACGGCATCACCCCGATCGTGGAGATGCACTGGAACTACGGGCAGTACACCGGCCCGTCGGCGGGCTGCTCCGACATCAAGGCGACCTGCCAGAAGCCGATGCCGGACGCGCAGTACGCCCCGAGCTTCTGGACCGGGGTCGCCAACGCGTTCAAGGGCAACGACGCGGTCGTCTTCGACCTGTTCAACGAGCCCTACCCGGAGCGGGCCACCGGCAGCGCGAGCACCGGCTGGGCCTGCTGGCGCGACGGCGGGACCTGCAACGGCATCTCGTACCAGGTCGCGGGCTTCCAGTCGCTGGTCAACGCCGTGCGCGCGACGGGCGCCACGAACGTCATCATGATCGGCGGCCTGGCGTACTCCAACGACCTCACGCAGTGGCTGCAGTACAAGCCCACGGACCCGCAGAACAACATCGCGGCGTTCGCGCACCTGTACAACTTCAACACCTGCTCCAACACCTCGTGCTTCGACAGCCAGCTCGCCCCGGTGGCGGCGCAGGTGCCGCTGTCGCTGACCGAGATCGGCGAGAACGACTGCGCGCACGGCTTCGTCGACACCGTCATGAACTGGGCCGACGCGCACGGCGTCGGGTACCTCGGCTGGACCTGGAACACCTGGGACTGCTCGACGGGCCCGTCGCTCATCAGCAACTACAACGGCACGGCGACCGCCTTCGGCCAGGGCATCAAGGACCACCTCGCGGGAGTCTCCTCATGAGAAGGAAGATCATCGCCGGTGCGGCCACGCTCCTCGCCGCCGTCGGGACCTTCACGTTTGTCGTGACCCGGGCCGAGGCGGCGACGCAGACACTGCAGTCGCTGGCCGCGGCGGGCGGGCGTTACTTCGGCTCCGCCACCGACAACCCGGAGCTGACCGACACCGCCTACACCGCGATCCTCGGCGGCGGCGAGTTCGGCCAGACCACCCCGGGCAACGCGATGAAGTGGGACACGATCGAGCCCACCCAGGGCACGTTCAACTACACCAAGGGCGACGCGGTCGTGACCTTCGCCCAGGCCCACAACCTGAAGGTCCGCGGCCACACGCTGGTCTGGCACAACCAGCTGCCCGGCTGGGTCTCCGCCCTGCCGGCCGCCCAGCTCCAGGCGGCGCTGGAGAACCACATCACGCAGGAGGCCACCCACTACAAGGGCAAGGTCTTCGCCTGGGACGTCGTCAACGAGCCCTTCAACGACGACGGCACGTTCCGCACGTCGCCGTTCTACAACGCGATGGGCAGCGACTACATCGCCGACGCGTTCCGCACCGCCCGCGCCGCCGACCCCGACGCGAAGCTCTACATCAACGACTACAACACCGACGGCCAGGGCGCGAAGGCCGACGCGATGTACAACCTCGTCAAGTCGCTCAAGGCGGCCGGCGTGCCGATCGACGGCGTGGGCTTCCAGGCCCACCTCGCGATCCAGTACGGCTTCCCGACGAACATGCAGGCGAACCTGCAGCGCTTCGCCGACCTCGGCGTCGACGTCGCGATCACCGAGCTGGACGTGCGCATGGTCCTGCCGCGGGACTCGGCCAAGGACGCCACCCAGGCCACGTACTACAACAACGTGGTGAAGGCCTGCGTCGCGGTGACCCGCTGCGTCGGCATCACGATCTGGGACTACACCGACAAGTACTCGTGGGTGCCGAGCACCTTCTCCGGCCAGGGCGCGGCCCTGCCGTGGGACGAGAACCTGGTGAAGAAGCCGACCGCGTACGACGCGATCGTCACCGGGCTGGGCGGCACGGTCCAGTCGCCGAGCGCGTCCGTGACATCCGCCGGCCCCAGCCCCAGCAAGTCAGCCTCCTCCAGCCCCCCGGCGGCCGGCGCCTGCACGGCGACCTACAAGATCGTCGGTAGCTGGCCGGGCGGCTTCCAGGGCGAGGTCAGCGTCACCGGCAAGGCCGGCTGGACGGTCAGGTGGACGTTCGCCAACGGCCAGACCATCAGCCAGCTCTGGGGCGGCACGCTCAGCCAGTCCGGCTCCGCGGTGACGGTGACCCCGGCCTCGTGGAACAACACCCCGCCGGCCACGTTCGGCTTCCTCGCCTCGTGGAACGGCACCAACGCCCTGCCCACCGTCGCCTGTTCATAGAATGCGCACGTGATCCGAAGGCCCCGGTTGCTCGCGACCGGGGCCTTCGCGCCGCTGCGGGCCGCCGCGTTCCGGGCCCTGTGGACCGCGGCCCTGGCCAGCCAGGTCGGCACCTGGATGCAGACCGTCGGCGCGCAGTGGATCCTGCTGCAGCACCCGCACGCGGCCACCACCACGGCGCTGATCCAGACCGCGACCACCCTGCCCGTGCTCTTCCTCGCGCTGCCCGGCGGCGCCCTGGCCGACGTGTTCGACCGGCGCCGGCTGCTCGTGGGCATCCAGATCGCGCAGACCGCGATCGCCGGCGCGCTGGCCGTGCTCGCCGGCCTCGGCGCGCTCGGCCCGGCCGCGCTGCTCGCCCTCACCTTCGGCCTCGGCTGCGGCGCGGCGCTGACCGTGGCGCCGTACCAGGCCCTCAATCCCCGAGCTCGTGCCGCGCCCGGACCTGCCCGCCGCGTCCGCGCTCGGCTCGCTCAGCGTCAACCTGGCCCGTGCCGTCGGGCCCGCGATCGCCGGGCTGCTCGTGGCCCGCATCGCCCCGGTGGCGACGTTCGCGCTCAACGCCGCGTCCTTCGCCGCGTTCGCGGTCGTCCTGTCGGGCCTGCGCCGCCCGGCCCCGGCGGCCGAGACGCGGCCGGAGCCGTTCCTGGCCGCGGTCCGCGCCGGCGAGCGGTACGTGCGCTTCTCCCCCGAGATGCGCCGCATCCTCGTGCGCATCGCGCTGTTCATCACGCCCGCGGTCGCGCTGTGGGCGCTGCTGCCGGTGCTGGCCGCGCACCGCATCGGGCTCGGCCCCACCGGCTACGGGCTGCTGCGGTACCGCGTGCGCGAGGACCGCCGCCGGGCGTTCGTGGCGGCCATGCACCGGGTGCGCGAGGCCCGGCTGCGCACCGGCGCCCTGCAGTGGGGCGTGTTCCGCGCCGGCGAGGACCCCGGCGCGATGGTCGAGATCTACACGGTCTCGTCGTGGGAGGAGCACCGCCGCCAGCACGACGAGCGGCTCACCGCCGCCGACCACGACGACGAGCTCGAGGCGCGCTCCTACGCCGACGGCGAGCCCGAGGTGACCCACCTGTTCAGCGGGTCACCGTGAACATGAAGCATCCGTAGGCGATGTTGCGGCTGTCGACCCGCACCACCTCGGGGTGTGCCAGGATCTCGGCCAGCTCGGCCTCCGGGTCGGTGCCGTCGTGGGCGCGCGTCGACGGGTGGATCCAGCCGCGGGCGTCGTAGGCGCGCAGCACCTGCGGCCGGTGCCGCCACGCCGCGGGGTAGCCGGAGCCGTCCGGGCCCGGGCAGGCCTCGGCGTGGGCGAAGACGGCACCGATCTCGCGGTACGGGCTCGGCGGCAGCTCCGGCTCGTAGCCGAACAGCAGCAGCTGCTCGCCCGCGGTGGCGTCGCGCAGGCAGCAGCGCAACGGCTCGCCGCCCGTGGCCCGCCACGGCTCGGGCGGGTTCCCGGAGACGTCGCGGCCGTTGCGGCGAACGGATTCCAGCTTCTCGGGGGCGATGGCGTGAATGGTGAACATGCCCCCAGCGTGCCCCCGCGAAACGCCTGGCGCTGGCGGAAATCGGCCGTGGCATTCGGGGCTAGTGGATCATGCGGAGCGGCCCCGGCTTCCGTACCGTGGAACAAGTGGAGCGGGTACCCCTGAACGAGAACGACGCCGCGCGGCAGCGGCTCACTGCACTCATCGACGCCCTCGGCGACGAGGGCCTTCGCCAACCCGTCGAGCCGGGCTGGAGCGTCGCGACGATCCTGGCCGAGCTCGCGTTCTGGGACCGCTGGGCGCTGACCCTGGTCCGGCGCTGGCGCTCCGGGCACCTACCGCCACCGACCGTGCCGAACTGGTACGACGACGCCATCAACACGACCCTGCTGCCGACCTGGCAGGCCCTGCCCGGCCCGGTCGCGGCGCAGCTCGCGTGCGCGGCCGCCGAGGAGGCCGACCTGGAGATCCGCAAGGCCGAGACCCCGGTGGTGGCCGGGATCCTGGCCGCGGGCCAGGGCAACCTGCTGCACCGGCACGTGCCGCGCAACGCCGCCATGGACCGCATCGAGGCGGCCTGACGGGGCCCCGCGCCCGCGCGGGATGCTGCATACTCGGTCGCCGTGACCGATCCCTTCAAAAGCCTCGACCCCGAGTGGGCCCGGGACGCCGAGCGCCGGGCCGTGCGCGACGACCGCGCGCGGCGGCTGCGGCGCGGGTTCCGCCCGTCCCGCCCGGCCGGCCGGGCGCGGCTCGGCCCCACCGCCAAGCTGCTGCTGATCGGCGCGGTCGCGGCGCTCGCGGTCGTGCTGTCCTTCGGCGCCTCGTTCATCCTGCCCAGCGGGCGGTAGAGCGGCCGGCGCGGGCACGAAGCGATGCGGTCACCACCCCGCTGGCACCGGCGGCACCGGACGTCTCAGGCGTCGAGGTCCTCGCAGAGCTCACGGTCTCGGCCGGCCGCCACCGCCGCGGACGGGTTTCAGCGCGTTCTCCGACCTGGCGACCTGGATCGACCCACATGCCCGCTCGCGCACGGAGAGGCGCCGCGGGCCAGCGGCCGTGTCACACGCGCCCCGGCATCAACGGCCGGGGTTCGTTCGGATTGCCGTTGGTCAGCCGGCGGTCGCACGTGTGACGCCAGGAACGGGGCCCCAGGAAGGACGCTTGCTCCATATCCGGCTCGGCCATCGCCGCGCGCCGACTGGATCTCGAATCTGCTGTCCTGGCGGCCGGCCCGGTCCGCACAGATTGTACAGCGCACATACTGCGAGTGGAAGCCTCACAATCTCGATCGACCGCAGCGAGTTACGACTTCTGCAACAAGGTAGCTGCGGTTACAATCTAATCCAATTCACCCTACGGGAGGTGCCCCATGGGAGGCGATTATTTGGCGTAGTCACGCGGGCGATGAACGGCGCATACTCGGTTGAAAGATCGCCCAAAAGACCGAGAGGCTGAACCGAATTCAGCCTTCCGCGCCGTCAGCACCGGGTAACTGGCGCACGCCCGGCCGAGCCGGAACAGCTCGGTCGTCCGGACAGCACGGCAGCATCCGAAGCGATGACTTTTCCAGTTACTTCAGCCGACTCGCCGCCTCCCGGCCCACCGACGCCAGCAGCGTGAGCAGTGGGGACAGGCGACGAACGACGCGCTCCCATCAGAAGACACAGCGATCGATGGTTGGCGCCATCGTCACCCCCGTGGTATCCATAGCTCAACTCGATCGACACTGATCAAGGCGGCTTAACCCTTCTCGCCGCCGATTTGGTCTTCACGAGCTGGAGCTGGTCGCGTGGGCATTGGTGAATTCTTCGAATCTCCAATCCTGAAGAATGTCCGCAGCGCGGCCGGGACGATCAACGCTGTAGTATTTTTTTCCACCTCGATTGCGACCGTGGCAACGGTGGCCTACCTCGCGTGGGGACGAAAGGTAAACGACAGCAAATTGGCCGCGCCCGTCGGCGTGGTACTGCTGGGCTGGTTCGTCACCGTTATTGGGCTCTACATCTATGTACGGAAATTTTATGAGCCGCCGGACTATGAGCTGCTGGAAGTCGAAGGGTCGCTCCTGGTCGAAGCCTCCGGTGATCATTACCGCTACACTTACGTAAAGAAGCAAACTGTGCGGGCGCTGCGTCCCGACATTCGGGTCATCGAGTTTAAAGCCCACTGGACCGGGCAGAGCAGCACCGGCAAACCGGTGGTCCGACCCGTGTACGGAGATCATGTGGTCCTGGACGGCAAACACTCAGAGGAAGACGGGCGCGTCCATCGCTGGGTCTATCCAGGCGGTCCGGTCGGCCGGGGCCATAAGGTTGACGTGGGCATCCGACACGTTCATGAGGATGATCTCGCACGCCAACGGCCGTACTTCCGTGACGGCGGCGGCCGGTACCGAACGGCCAAGCTGACTGTGACCGTGAAGTTTCCTCGCGACCAGGACCCGTCGCCCGTGTCAGGTGCCGTCTGGAACACCCACCTGCCGGTCGGTCAAAACAACCAGGTCGGCGACTACCCGTTCGATCGAAGGATCAACTTGGCAGACAACACGGTAGAGTATATCGTCACCGTTCGTCGGCCGAAGCGGCATCATTCCTACGGGGTGCGCTGGAACTGGCCGACGACGGCTTCCTAGCATCCGCGCGTGTTTGGCCGGAGCCGCGACGCACCGCTGTGTAGAGTAGGCCCGTCGAAGGGACAGATCCGTGGGTGACTGAGAAACGCAGCAGCGGCGCAGCGGCGACGGACGACCGTTAGCCATGGAGTCGCTTCAGCGAGCAGGACGTCGATTAAGGTGTTGAGTGGGCTCACGCGCCACTCGGCGCCTTTTCGTCGTTTGTTGCCTCGATCGAGACCCCCACCTCGGCTGGATTCGACCGTCTGCGGCAACGCCACGTGCTCGGACCGTGCGCTCGGCGACGTCGCCGGGATTTGCTGCCGTGCGATCGGCCGGCCGATCGCAGCCCCAGGCGATCAGTTCGTCGCATTCGGGTCCGTCGACGCGCAAAGGCGGCGACATCCGAAAATCTCGCAGATCTTGATCGAGTGTCGAAGGTCCACGCAACGCAAGAGGCGAAAGCGCAACGCTCCAGCCTCCCCGTTGCGCAGCGACGACAGATCGATCGCCCACAAAGGCCTACGGCCGTAGTCGGATCCGTAGACAGACGCCGTGCCACGGCCGAAGCTCAGGCCGGCCACGACAAACACGTAGCCGAGAGGCAGCACCCAACGGACCCGTAGTGCCGCCGCGGGGCCGCGGGGTGGTTGCGGTCACCCACCCCGCCCGCGCGGGCCGTACAGGACGCCTCAGGCGTCGAGGTCTTTGCGGATCTCCTCGAGGATCTTCGCGGTCTCCGTCGGCGGCCGGGCCTCGACGCACAGCCGCTCCATCGCCTCGGCGTAGAGGTCGACGTCGTCGCGCTTGTCGAGGTACAGCGCCGAGGTGAGCTGCTCGATGTAGACCACGTCGGGCAGGTCGTCGTCGGGGAAGCGCAGGATCGTGAACGCCCCGCCGGCGGCGGCGTGCCCGCCCGCGTTGAACGGGATGACCTGCAGGCGCACGTTGGGCAGCGTGCGGTTGATCTCCAGCAGCGCGTCGACCTGGGCGCGCATGATGTCGTGCCCGCCGATGGGGCGGCGCAGCGCGGCCTCGTCGACGACCATCCACAGCTTCGGCGCGTCCGGGCGGGTCAGGATCTGCTGGCGCTGCAGGCGCAGCTCGACCCGCCGCTCGATCTCGTCCTCCTTGGCCCGGCCGTGGCCGAGCAGGACGACCGCACGGGCGTACTCCTTGGTCTGCAGCAGCCCCGGCACGAACTGCACCTCGTAGGTGCGGATGAGCGCGGCGGCCGCCTCCAGCCCGAGGTAGGAGTGGAACCAGCTGGGCAGGACGTCGCCGAAGCGGTGCCACCAGCCCGGGTTGTTGGCGTCGCGGGCCAGCGCCAGGAGGCGCGAGCGCTCCTCGGGGTCGTCGACGCCGTAGAGGGAGAGCAGGTCGGCGACGTCGCGCTCCTTGAAACCGACACGGCCGAGCTCCATCCGGCTGATCTTCGACTCCGACGAGCGGATCTCCCAGCCGGCGTCCTCCCGGGTCACCCCCTGAGCCTCACGCAGGCGCCGCAGATGGGCGCCCAGCAGCATCCGGAGGACCGTAGGGCCTCCGGACGCTCCTCCTTCAGTTAGACCGGTCGTCACCGTGCTGCCTCCGGGACCGTCATGGTCGAGCAGTCGCGAGCCGCGAGCCTGCCCCGCGACCGGAGTAAGCATGCCATGACCGGACAGTAAGCGGGAGTGGGCTCGCCTCCGAGCCTGCTCGATCTCCTGGCCGTAGTTACTCGGCCGCCAACAGGTTGTCGAAGTCGCCGTCGCGGGCGCCTCCGACGAAGGCGGCGATCTCCTCGTAGGTGTATATGAGCGCCGGCCCCTCGGGGTCGCGCGAGTTCCGCATGGCGAATCCGGCTCCCCCGGGCAGGCGGGCCAGTTCGACACAGTTGCCGCTGGGGTTGCTGCGGCGACTCTTCTGCCAGGTCACACCGGAGAGGTGGCCGGCCGGCATCCCGTTGTACGTCTGCTCCATCGACATCTCTCTGACGACCTTGGTTGAAAGTTCACCAAGCAACGGCATCTGCACGTGCATCGGCTCTTGCTTCTGCAGCCGATAAAGCGCATGCTAGCGCATGTGCGGATGTCAGGGGTCGCTCACAGTTCGTGATCAAAACCCGGCATTCGTACCCAAATGATCGAGTGGCTTCCCCAGCTACGATCTGAAGGGACGCGCGCATGGATCCCCTCGCCTTTCTGGCCGGTGCGGCCGCGGCGGCTGGGGCGTGCGCGGCCATCCCGCTCCACCTGCGGGCCCGCCGCGCGGAGCGGCTCGCGACCCGGCTCGGCGCGGAGCTCGAGATCGAGCGGCACGCGGCCAGCCACGACCCGCTCACCGGCCTGCCCAACCGCCGCGCCTTCTATCTGCGCGGCACCGCGCTGGTGGCCGACCGCGGGCAGCACCCCCTGGTCGCCGTCGTGCTCGACGTCGACGGGTTCAAGCAGATCAACGACGTGTTCGGCCACTCGGCCGGCGACGAGGTGCTCGTGACGACCGCCCGCCGCCTCTCCGCTTACGCCGACGGCGGCCTCGTGGCCCGCCTCGGCGGCGACGAGTTCGCGGGCCTGCTGGCCGGCCGCCCGGGCCGCGCCCAGGAGCAGGCCGACCGGCTCGCCGAGGCGCTGGCCGCCCCCATGCGGCTGGCGGGTCAGATCGTCACCGTGAGCGTGTCCGTCGGGCTCGTCCCCGTCGAGCCCGACGCACACCTCGCCGACGCCGTCCACCGCGCCGACGCGGCCATGTACCGCGCCAAGGGCACCCGCCACCGGATCCCGGCGGCCGGGCCCCACCTCAGCCTCCATCAGCACCAGCACCTGGTGCACACCACGCTCCGCCTCGGCAAGTCCCGCGACACCACTTCCCCCCGTCCGACCACGGCGACCTAGAGGGATTCGCTATGGAGCTCCCAGACCTCGTCCGTCAGCGCCGCCGGCACCAGCCGCGCCCGCGCGGGTGGCTGGCCGCGAAGTTCAAGCGCGGCGAGCTGTGCCGCGACTGCGGCCGGCCGTGGCCGTGCGACCAGTACGTGACGGCCCGCAACTCAGTGCTCGTCTACGCCCTGCGACGCCTCGAGGTCGCCCGCCCGGGGAGCCTTGGGTGACGACCGAGGCGCACATCCCGGCCCGCCCCGCGTGGCGGTGCACCGGATGTGCCGACCCCTGGCCGTGCGCGCCGAAGCGGGCCCAGCTCGCCGCCGAGTACGCCGACCACCCCGCCGAGCTGCGCACGCTCATGGCGCTGCGGGTCGCCGACGCGGCCGAGGACCTGCGCCAGTTCGGGGCCGAGCAGCTCTGGCAGCGTTTCCTCGGCTGGACGCCGGAGCCCGGGCAGGGCCCGATCATCCGCTGGGTGGCCAACCCGCCGCTGGGCGGCAGCCGGCGCCAGCCGCCGCCGCGCCAGCAGATCGACCCCCGCACCTCCGGCACGGCCGCGCAGGCCGCCGCCGCCCAGGTCTCTACGCTGCCCGGGCCACCAGCGGGTAGTGGTCCGAGCCGGACTCCGCCTCCCCGCCGGTCACGACGCGGCAATCGCTGAACCGGGCGGCGCCGCCCGGTGTCGCCCACAGGTAGTCCAGCCGCAGCCGCGTGAACTCCGCGCCGCCGACGCCGGTCGTCGGCACGGTCCAGGCCTGGCCGTGGCCGCACCGGCGGAAGAGGTCGACGAGCCCCCGCCGCGCCAGCAGCGCCGTCGCCCGCACGTCGGGCTTCCCGCGATCGAGGTGGCGGCGGCGGTACCGCAGCGGCAGTTCCTCCAGCCGCGCCGCGTGCTCCCCCCACGGGTCGAGCGTGTTGAGGTCGCCCAGCAGCACCCCCTCGCCCTGGCGGCGCAGGAAGCCCGCGAGCCAGCCGGCCTCGGCCCGCCGCACGCTCCCCCAGTAGGGAAACAGGTGCGCGGACACCAGGGTCAGCGGCCCGAGCGGCGTCGCGACCCGCACCCACGCGGCCGCGTGGAAGAACGGCCGCGGCACCCGCCCGGCCCCCAGCACCCGCAGCCGCCGCGAGACGAGCAGCCCGACCGGCTGGCCCCGCCAGGAGCGCGCCACGATCTGCCGCATTCCGGTCAAAGCCCCCAGCGCCGGCTCGCCGCGCAGCTCCTGGAGCGCGACCACGTCCGGCGCCTGGCCCGCGATCACGCGCCCGATGGCCGGAAGGCGCCCGGCGCCGCCGTTGCTGATGTTGTACGTCATGAGCGTCAGCGACATATCGTGCCCTCGTGAACCATGCAGTACAGCCGGCCCTCGACGCCCTGCGCGACGCCCGCGCCGAGGCCACCCGCACCCTGACCGACCTGATCCGGATTCCCAGTGTCGGCGGTACCGCCGCCGAAAGCGAGATCGTCCACCACGTCGCCGCCCTCCTGCGCGCCGAAGGTGTCGACTGCGACCTCTGGCCCGTGCCGGTCGCCGAGCTGGCCGCCCGCGCCGACTTCCCCGGCATGGAGGTCGAGCGCGCCGAGGCCTGGGGCCTGGTCGCCCGCATCCCCGGCACCGACCCCGGCGCCCGGTCCCTGATGTTCAACGGTCACCTGGACGTGGTACCCCCCGGCGACCCCGGCACCTGGACGAGCTCCCCGTGGTCGGGCGACATCCGCGACGGCCACGCCTACGGCCGCGGCGCCTGCGACATGAAGGGCGGCTTCGTCGCGGCCCTCCAGGCACTCCTGGCCCTGCACCGCACCGGCACCCGCCCGCGCGGCGACCTGCTGCTGGCCGCGGTGATCGGCGAGGAGGACGGCGGCCTGGGCACGTACGCCACCCTCGACCGCGGCTGGCGGGCCGACGCCTGCGTGATCACCGAGCCCACGGCGCTGGACGTGCTGGCCGCGAACGGCGGCGCGCTGACCTTCCGCCTGCGCGTGCCCGGCCTGGCCGCACACGCCTGCGCGCGGACCTCCGGGGTGAGCGCGGTCGAGAAGTTCCAGCTGATCTTCCCGGTGCTGCGCGCCCTGGAGGCGAACCGCAACCGCGCGGTCGACCCGATGATGCGCCGCTGGGACATCGCCTACCCGCTCGAGGTCGGCACGGTCCGGGCCGGCGACTGGGCCTCGACGGTGCCCGACCTCCTGGTGGCCGAGGGCCGCTTCGGCGTCGCCCTGGACGAACCCGTGGAGACCGCCCGCACCGAGTTCGAGCGCACTGTGGCCGAGGCCTGCGCCGGGGATCCGTGGCTCAAGGAGCACCCGGTGACGGTCGAGTGGTGGGGCGGCCAGTTCGCGTCCGGCCGCTGCCCCGACGGTACTGACCTCGTCCAGCGGGTGGTGCGGACCCATGAGCGGATCACGGGCCGGGCACCGGCGGTGGTGGGCGCCCCGTACGGCTCCGACCTGCGCCTTCTCACCGGAGCGGGCGTCCCCGCGGTGCAGTTCGGCCCCGGCGTCGGCTACGGCCACTGCCCCGACGAACGGGTCTCCCTGGACCAGGTCAACGCCTGCGCCGAGACTCTCGTGCACCTAGCGCTTGCGGAGGGTGACGCACCGTAGTTCAATATTCGAGGGTCGTCAGCCATTGACCGGCAGCTGTTAGGACAGTTAACTAAAACGCGGACCGGCCATCCGATCGGTTGATTGCATATATCGATGGTCTTCATATAGTGATGGGTATGACTGGCTTACCGTTACGCGAACCGACGTTCCTGGTCCTGACCGCCCTGGCCGCCGAGTCACAACACGGCTACAGCATCCTGGACGACGTAAGGCGCATATCGGAGGGGCGGGTACGCCTGCAGGCCGGCACCCTGTACGGCATCCTGGACCGCCTGCGGGCCGACGGCTTGATCGAGGTGGACCGCGAAGAGGTGGTCGCGTCCCGGCTGCGGCGCTACTACCGCCTGACCGGAATCGGCCGGGATCTGCTCAGCGCCGAGACGGTCCGGCTGCACCGGAACGCCGCGGCCGCCGACAAACGGCTTCACCTGTCGACCGGCGGAGCCGCCGCGTAATGCATCCGCTCGCGGACCGCCCCGCCGTTCCCGGCGGGGCTCCGCCCGTTTGCGAAGACCCCGGGCGTTACGCCGACATGGCGCTTGAAATGGCGGTGCAGATGCGCCTGGTCGTGAAAGCCGACCTCGGCCGCGACATCGGCCGGCTTCAATCCAGTAAGTAATAGCGCGCGGGCCCGCTCAATGCGCCGGCTCAGGATGTACCGGTGCGGGGGCAGCCCGAACGCGGCGCCGAAACTGCGGACCAGGTGCCCCGGATGGCTACCCAGCAGTAGCCCGGCTTCCTGCAGCGTGATGCCCGTCGCCAGCCGCGAGTCCAGCAGCTGGCGCAGTTCGTCGGCGACGCGCCGGGGCGGCGCCGAATCCTCCCGGAAATGCCGGTCCAGATGCTGCCGGAGCCGGTCCTGAATCAGCGCCAACCGGCTTTCGGCCTCGAACTCCTCCCCCGGCCGGTCGAGCACCAGATGCAGTTGGTCGATCCGCCGCCGCAGTACCGGATCGCGCATGTCGGGCTCGTCGACGGCGGCCCCCGCGAGGCCCGGCGCCAATACCGAGGAATCGAGGTACAACACCCGCTTGTGGAACCCGGAATGCGTGGCCGCCCGGCCGTCGTGCGGCACGAAAGGCGGCAGCAGCGTCACGGTGGACCCGGCGACGGCCCCGGTGATGGCGGTCCAGGTCGAACTGGATCGCCCCGGAATCCACGATGAGCAGCGTCCACGCGTCGTGGACGTGCACCGGGTACGCGTGCTCGACGAAGTGCGCGTGAAAGACCTCGGCGACCCCCGGCACCCGAGGCCGCCAGGCCGTGACGGCCTCCATGTGAACAACGTACAAGTCACCGGGCCCGGAGATGTCCAGGCTGTCACCATGACCTTTCCCACCAAGATCGCCGTCCTGCTCCGCGACGACCTGCCGGCCTGGCAGGCGCTGAACGTCACGGCCTTCGTCGTCTCGGGCGTGGCGGGCACCGACCCCGGCCTGCTGGGCGAGGACTACGAGGACGCCGACGGCACGAAGTACCTGCCGATGCTGGGCCAGCCGGTCCTGGTCTTCGCGGGCGACGGGACGGTCCTCAAGGCCGCCCACGCCCGGGCCGTGGAGCGGGGCGTGGCCTGCGCGATCTTCACCCAGGACCTCTTCGCGACCGGCAACGACGAGGACAACCGGGCCGCGGTGCGCAAGGTGGCCCGGGCCGACCTGCACCTGGCCGGGCTCGCGGTACACGGCCCGAAGAACGCCGTCGACCGCATCGTCAAGGGCGCAAGACTGCACGGCTGAGGTGTCCTTCCGGGCCGGGCGCCGTTCGTCCTTAGGGTGGATGACGACTCGCGAAGGAGCAGACCATGCCGATGTACGCCGCGTTCACCTACACCGCCGACGTCGACTGGAGCCACCCCGACCAGGCCGCGGAGATGCTCGAGTACAACGCGTTCGCCAAGGCCGCGGCCACGGTGATCAAGGGCGGCCACGCGCTGTACCCGACCGCCACCGCCACCACCGTGCGCGTCCAGGGCGGCAAGGGCGGCGACGTGCTGGCCACCGACGGGCCGTACGCGGAGACGAAGGAGGCCCTGACCGGCTTCTACCTGCTCGACTGCGCCGACCTCGACGAGGCCGTGGCGGTCGCGGCCCGGATGCCGGCCGCGTGGAACGGCGCGGTCGAGATCCGGCCGGTGATCGTCTTCAACCGGTAGTGGACGAGCTCGCCCGGATCGTGCGGGACGAGGGCGCGGTCGTGCTGGCCGCCCTCGTCCGCGGTACCGGCCGCCTCGACCTCGCCGAGGACGCCACCCAGGACGCCCTGGAGAAGGCGCTGCTCACCTGGCCCGCGGCCGGCATTCCGGACAACCCCCGGGCCTGGCTCATCGTGGCCGCGCGGCGCCGCGCGATCGACATCATGCGCCGCGAGGCCCTGCGCCCGGTCAAGGAGGCGTCCTTCGAGATCGACGTCGCCGAGAACACCGACCTGCTCAGCCTGATCTTCATGTGCTGCCACCCGGCCCTGGCCGTCGAGGCGCAGGTCGTGCTCGCCCTGCGGACCCTGGGCGGCCTGTCGACGGCGGACGTGGCCCGGGCGCTGCTCGTGCCCGAGGCGACCGTGGCCAAGCGCCTGACCAGGGCCAAGCAGAAGATCCAACAGGCGCGGATACCGTACCGTGTCCCGCCCGGCGCCGAGCTGCCCGCGCGGCTGCACGGGGTCGCGGCGACGGTGTACCTGATCTTCAACGAGGGGTACACGAACGGCGCCCCGCTGCTGGTCGGCGAGGCGATCCGGCTGGCCCGGCTGCTGGCCCGGCTCATGCCCGACGAGCCGGCGGCGCTCGGCCTGCTCGCGCTGCTGCTGTTGCAGGACTCCCGCCGCGACGCCCGGCTCTCCCCCGCCGGCGACCCGGTGCTGCTCGCCGACCAGGACCGCTCGCGCTGGGACCGGGCCGCGATCCGCGAGGGCGTGACCGTGCTCGGCACCGCCCTGCGCCGAAGTCCGGACCGGCCCGACCGCTACGCCGTGCAGGCCGCGATCGCCGCCTGCCACGCGCTCTCCCCGTCGTACGACCGGACCGGGTGGGGCGCGGTGATCTCCTGGTACGACGTGCTGCTCACCGTCCACGACACCCCCGTCGCGCGGCTCAACCGGGCGGCGGCGGTCGCCGAACGCGACGGGCCCGCGGCGGCGCTGCCCCTGGTCGAGGCGATCACCGCCCTCGGGTCGTACCCGTGGTGGCACGCGACCCGCGCCGAGCTGCTCCTGCGCCTGGGCCGCCCGGCCGAGGCCCGGGCCGCCTTCGACGCCGCGCTGGCGCTCGACCTCGCCCCGCCGGCGCGCGCCCATCTGGAGTCGCGGCGGTTGCTCACATCAACCTGATTTCAGCGGTACGTCAGCACCGTTGACCATCGTGCCCTCATGGACACGACTCCCCTGCTCCTCCAGTTACCGCCCGGGGCCGCGCCGGACTCGATCGTCGAGCGGCTGCCCGTGCACGACCTGCTCAACCGGCTCCCGCCGCGCCGGCGGGCCGTGCTCGTGCTGCGGTACGTCTGCGACCTGTCGATCGAGCAGACCGCGCGGGCGCTCGGCTGCAGTACCGGCACCGTGAAGAGCCAGTCCGCGCGCGCCCTGGCCACGCTGCGCACGCACGCCGCACGGGCCGGGCTCTGAGTTTTTTGTCGTACCCGGATGTCAGGATGCGGGCATGTACTTCGTGGAGCGTGGGGCCGGGGTCGATGTGCTGGCGGTGCACGGGTGGACGCCGGACCATCGGCTGATGCTCGGCTGTCTGGAGCCCGTGTTCGAGCGGGTGCCCGGCTATCGGCGGCTGTATCCGGACCTTCCGGGCATGGGGCGCACCCCGGCGCCGCCGGGCGTCGACTCCTCCGACGACGTGCTGGCCGCGCTCGACCGGTTCGTCGACGAGCGGATCGGGTCGGCGCCGTTCCTGCTCATCGGGGAGTCCTACGGCGGCTACATGGCCCGGGCGCTGGCGCGGCTCCGGCCGTCGCAGGTGCTGGGGCTGGCCCTCATCTGCCCGATCGGGACGGCGGTGGAGCACGCCGAGCGGACCGTGCCCGCGCACGTGACGCTGCGGGCCGAGCCCGGCCTGGAGTCCGCCGACCCGGACTTCCTGGAGATGGCGGTGGTGCGCACCGCCGCCACGCTGGAGCACTACCGGGCCGACGTGCAGCCCGGGGTGGAGGCGGCCGATCTCGGCGCCATGGCCCGGATCCGGCAGCGGTGGGTGCTGTCGACGCCGCCGGAGTCGGGTCCGCCGTTCGAGCGGCCGTCGCTGATCCTCACCGGCCGGCAGGACAGCTCCACCGGGTTCGCCGACCAGTATCCGTTGCTCGAGCACTACCCCCGGGCCACGTTCGCGGTGCTCGACCTGGCCGGGCACAACCTGCAGTTCGAGCAGCCCGTGCTGTTCGGGGCGCTGCTGGCCGAGTGGCTCGAGCGGGTGGGCGCCGTGTAGCGCGCCGATGGGTTTGCGACTGCCACCGCCGGGCACGGGCAGGCGGTGGATCGCTCCTCTCCCGGCCGGTGGCGGGCGATCAGCGTCGTGCTGGTCGCCGGGTTCATGACGCTGCTCGATGTCAGCATCGTCAACGTCGCGCTGCCCTCCATCAAGCAGAGCCTCGCGCTGAGCGCGGGCGGCCTGCAGTGGGTGCTGTCCGGCTACGCGCTGACGTTCGGGCTGCTGCTCGTGCCGGCCGGGCGGTTCGGCGACGCGCGCGGGCGGCGCAACGTGTTCATCGCCGGGCTGGCCGCCTTCACGCTGGCCAGCGCGGCCGCCGGGCTGGCCACCGGGGCGCTCTTCCTCATCGTCGCCCGGCTGGTGCAGGGCGCCGCGGCCGGCGTGGTCAACCCGCAGGTCTCCGGGCTCATCCAGCAGCTCTTCGCGCCGGCCGAGCGGGGGCGGCCGTTCGGGCTGCTCGGGGCCACGATCGGGGTGTCGACCGCGGTCGGGCCGCTGCTCGGCGGGCTGCTGATCCAGTTCTTCGGGGCGGCCGAGGGGTGGCGGTGGATCTTCTACATCAACCTGCCGATCGGGATCATCGCGATCGTGCTGGCGGCGCGCTGGATTCCGGCCCGGCCCGCTTCGCCGGCGCCCTCGTCGCCGGCGCGGGAGCCGCTCGATCCGGTCGGGGTGCTGCTGCTCGGGGCCGGGGTCGTGCTGTTGCTGCTGCCGCTGGTCGAGGAGCGGGAGTGGGCCGGCTCCGCCAAGTGGCTGCTGGTCGTGGCCGCGCTCGGGGTGCTGGCGGGGTTCGTCGCCTGGGAGTACCGCTTCGCGCGGCGGGGCACCGCCCTCGTCGACCTGTCGCTGTTCCGGGTGCGCTCGTACGGGCTCGGCGCGCTCGTGGGCCTGTTCTACTTCGGCGGGTTCACCTCCATCTTCTTCACGTACACGCTGCTGCTGCAGAGCGGGCTGCACTACTCGGCGCTGGAGGCGGGGCTCGCCATCACGCCGTTCGCGCTCGGATCGGCGATCGCCGCGGCCGTCGGGGGGCGGACGGTGAACCGGCTCGGGCGCCCGCTCGTCGTCGCGGGCCTGGTCCTCGTCGGCGCCGGCCTGGGCGCCACGGTCCTGGCCCTGCACCTCGTGCCCGGCCACGGCGCCGGCTTCGCCACCGCGCTGCCGCTGCTGGTCGCGGGCATCGGCAGCGGG
This sequence comes from Dactylosporangium sp. McL0621, assembly GCF_049995355.1. NCBI lineage: Bacteria > Bacillati > Actinomycetota > Actinomycetes > Micromonosporales > Micromonosporaceae > Dactylosporangium > Dactylosporangium sp. McL0621. Next base: position 2,731,027 of record NZ_CP188259.1, on the reverse strand, counting down.
TTCGTGATCAGCCCCAACCAGACGCTGACCCTGGCCGAGGTCCCGGTCGAGCGAGCGGGCAGCGCGGCCGCGGTGCTGCAGACCGGCCAGCGCATCGGCACCGCGATCGGGATCGCGGCGGTCGGGGCCGTGTTCTTCAACCGCCTCGCCCACCACGGCGGCAACTGGAACCTGGCGTTCCAGGCCTCGCTGCTGGTGACGATCGGCTTCGTCGCGGTCGCCTTGGCCGCCGCCACGACAGACGTACTCGCCGCGCGCCGCAAATCGGCTTCCTCGTGACCGCGCGCCGCCCCGCGGCTTCCCCGTGACCGCGCGCCGCGAATCGACCTCCCGTCACCGCGCGCCGACTCGCCCGCTTCCTCACGACCGCACGCCGCCTCGCCCGCCTCCTCATGACCGCACGCCGCCTCGCCGCGGCACCGTCGCCGCGATGGTGCGCGAATCGGCCACCTCGTGACCGCGCGCCGCGAATCGGCTTCGTCGGCGGGATCGTCCTCGGCGGCCGGGCGTCAGGCGGCGACGTCCGGCTCGGGGCGCCGGTCGTGGGGCTCGTCGCGGTCCTCGTCGCGCGGGACGGGGGCCGGAGCGCGGACGGCGGCGGCGCTCGCGGCCACCAGCAGGGCCAGCAGCGCGGGCAGGGCCAGGGCCACCGGCAGCGGCACCGCCTGCGTGGCCGCGCCGATCAGGACCGGGCCCGCCAGGAAGCCGGCGTAGCCCATGCTCACCGCGACCGACAACGCCCGCGCCGGCTGGCCCGGGTTGCGCGCGGTCGCGGCCGAGAAGACCTGCGGCGCCACGCACGACAGGCCGGCGCCCAGCCCGGCGAAGCCCACCACGCCGGCGTACCGGTCGTCGACCAGCAGCGCCGCGCCCAGCCCGGCCGCCGCGACCAGGCCGCCGAGGCGGACCAGGCGCACGGGCCCGAGCAGCACCGTGAGGCGGTCGCCGACCAGGCGGCCGGCGGTCATGGCGATCGCGAAGGCCGCGTACCCGGCGGCCGCGAAGCCGGCGGTGCCCCCCAGGTTGTCGCGCAGGTACACGGCGCTCCAGTCGGCCGCGGCCCCCTCGCCGACCAGGGCGCAGAAGGCGAGCGCGCCCAGCAGGTAGACCCCGTCGAGGCGGCCGGTGGGCGCGGCGGCGGTCTCGGGCGCCGGGGGCTCGGGGGCGATCCAGCGCAGCGCCCAGGCCGCGAGGACCACGGTGAGCGCGCCGACCAGCAGGAACGTGCCGCGCGGGGACCAGCCCAGGTGCGCGCACAGCCCGCCGAGGGCCGCCCCGGCGAAGCCGCCGATGCTGTAGACGGCGTGGAACGAGGAGATGATCGGCCGGCCGTACGCGCGCTGCAGCCCCAGCGCGTTGGCGTTCATCGACACGTTGAGGATGCCGTGGTTGACGCCGAACACGAGCAGCGCGACGGTGAGCAACGCGAGCGACGGCGCGTACGCGGCCGGCAGGAGCAGCACCCCCTCAAGCAGCGCCGTCGGGCCGGCGACCCGCACGCTGCCGAAGCGGTCCACGAGCCGCCCCGCGCCGAGCTGCCCCGCGATCGCGCCGGCGGCCAGCCCGAGCAGCGCGACGCTGAGCCGCCAGTCGTCCAGCCCGAGGCCGTGCTTGATCGCGGGTACCCGGGCCGTCCACGCCCCGAGGGCCCCGCCGAAGAGCAGGAACAGCAGACACCCGGCGACCCGGGCACGGCGCAGCCGAACCGACATCAGCGCACGCTACCCCGCCGGGAGCACCGGCGCAGCACTTAAATACGAGTCGCGAAAAAAGCGACACGGCCAATCCGGGCGCCGGACCACCGGATCGTCGGGGCGGCCCTCAGCGGCGCCGGGCGATGGCCAGCAGGTCGCGGGCCGGGCCGGTGAGCTGGCGTCCCGCGGGCCAGACGGCGTGCAGGCGCCGCTGCAGCGGCACGTCCGCCGCCGGTACCGCCACCAGCGTCCCCGCCGCGAGCTCGGCCACGATCGCGAGGGAGCTGACCACCCCCGGCGCGTTGCCCGCCGCGACCGCGTGCTTGATGGCCGTCGTCGACGACAGCTCCAGCAGCGGCGCGGGCGCGGCCGCGGGCAGGGCCGCCTCCAGCGCGCCCCGCGTTCCCGAGCCGGCCTCCCGCGACACCGGCGGCGCCGCGGGCAGGGCCGCCTCCAGCGCGCCCCGCGTCCCCGAGCCGGCCTCCCGCGACACCGGCGGCGCCGCGGCCAGAGCCGCCTCCAGCGCGCCCCGCGTCCCCGAGCCGGCCTCCCGCGACACCAGCGGCGTCGCGGCCAGCTCGGCGGCGGTGATCCCGCGCCGCCGCCGCGCCCACGGATGCCCCGGCGCCACGATCACCGTGAGCCGGTCGGCCCCGACGGGAGCGGCGTCGAGCCCGGCCGGCACCGCCGGCGCCTCGACGAAGCCGAGGTCCGCCTCCCCGGCCAGGACCCGCGCCGCCACGTCCGCCGAGTTCAGCGCCCGCAGCGTCACCGACAGCCCGGGGCTGCCGGCGTGCAGCGCGACGAGCCAGGCCGGCAGCAGGTACTCGGCGACCGTCTGGCTCGCCGCGACGGTCAGCCGGCTGTGCCGCGACGCGCGCAGGGCCGCGATCCCGGCCGCGAGCGCGTCGGCGGCGTCGACCGCCACCCGCGCCCAGTCGGCGATGAGCGCGCCGGTCTCGGTCAGCGACGAGCCCCGTGGCCCGCGGTCGAGCAGCGTCACGCCGAGGCGCCGCTCCAGCTGCCGCAGCCGGGCGCTGGCGGCCGGCTGGGACATTCCGTGTGCGACCGCGGCGCGCCCGACGGAGCCGAGGCGGGCCACCGACAGCAGCAGGTCGAAGCTGGTCAGGTCGGTCACCGTGGGCGGCAGAGGCATAACCGGAGACTATGACCTCACAAGCACGGGACGGCTACCGGACCCCGGCCGCGACCGGCAGATTCGATCGCATGGACAGAGGACCGTTGCGGCCGGGCGATTTCAGTGCGGTCATGGGTACCGGCATCGTCGCCAACGCCGCCGTGGCGCTCCCCGGGCACGTGCCGGGGCTGCGCGCGGCCGCGGCCGTCGTGTGGGTGCTGGCGTCCGCGCTGCTGGTCCGGGCCGTCGCCGGCGCGGTCGGGCGGCGGATCGACCCGGCGACCGCGCCGGTGCTGGGCGCGCTGCCGATGGCCGCCATGACCGTCGGCGCGGGGACGCTGCTGTTCACGCCGCTGCCCGCGGTCGCCCTCGCGCTGTGGCTGACGGGCACGGTGCTCGGCCTCGTGACCGCCGTCGCCGTGCCGCTGCTGCTGACCGCCCGCCGCGACGCCGTCGTCACCGGCGCGTGGCTGATGCCGGTGGTGCCCCCGATGGTGTCCGCGGCCACCGGAGCGCCGCTCATTGCCCATCTTCCGGCGGCGGTACGCCCCGATGCCCTGCTGTGCTGCTACGCGCTCTTCGGCGTCAGCCTCTTCGCGGCCGTCGCGATCATCGCCCAGCTCTGGGGCCGCCTGCTGCACCACGGCCCGGGCGAGCCGGCGACGGTGCCCACGCTGTGGATCGTCCTCGGTCCGCTCGGCCAGTCGGTGACCGCCGCGCACGCGCTCGCCGGGGCCGCCCGGGACGTCCTGGCGCCCGAGTACGCCCGCGGCACCGAGGTGTTCGCGCTGCTCTACGGCGTGCCCACGCTCGGCTTCGCGCTGCTGTGGCTCGCCTTCGCCGCGGCCGTGACCCTGCGCACCGCCCGCGGCGACGGGGGCCTGCCGTTCACGCCGGCCTGGTGGGCGTTCACGTTCCCGGTCGGCACCTGCGTCACGGGCGCGGCCGGCCTGGCCGTCCAGACCGGCTCGCCCATGCTCGAAACCCTGGCGGTCGCGCTCTACGTGCTGCTGGTGGCCGCCTGGGGAACGGTCGCCGCGCGGACGTTCGTCCGGCGGCGGCCGCGGCTCAGCGCTGTCCCGAGCGCCACGGGCCGGTGATGCCGACGCGCTGCCCGGTCGCGGTGTCGTGGTTCCGGTCGCCGGTGACGGCCAGCATCTGCAGCTGGCCGCCCGCGGCGAGGCGGCCCGGCCGGCGTGGGTCGAGCGGGGCCGGGTCAACGGCTGATCAAGCCGCTGGCCTGGGGCGCAACATGATCGATTGATGATTGCCTGTGCCTCTGCACACAGATCGAACCAGTTTGTCCGCTTCTCTCCCGGCAATCCGAAAGGGGTAACCGAACACAACGAGGAGGATCAATGAACAAGCCCCGGATCCGGACCGCTCTCGGAGCAGTGACGCTCGTCATCGCGATGATCGCACTCTCCCTGGTCGGGTCGCCCGCCGCGAACGCGGCGCCCGCTCAGGCCCAAAACGCGGTGGGCACGCTCACCTCCACGGTGACCGGAACCTTCACGGACGCGCAGGGTGGCGCGGGCACGTTCAACGGCACGTTCACCCCGTCGCAGTTCAGCGACGCCGGTGACCACGTCAACGCCACCGGCGTGCTCGCCGGGCAGCTGACGGACTCGACCGGCGCCGTGCAGAACGTCTCGCAGCCCCAGACGTTCGCGGTCAACGACATCAACCCGGCCGTCGGGTGCCAGGTTCTCGACCTGAACCTCGCCCCGCTGGACCTCGACCTGCTCGGCCTCGTCGTGCACCTCGACCGCGTGCACCTGAACATCACCGCGGTCCCGGGCGCCGGCAACCTGCTGGGCAATCTGGTCTGCGGCATCGCCGGCCTGCTCGACGGCGTCGGCGTCTTCGCCCAGATCTCGCAGCTGCTCAACCAGATCCTGGCTCTGCTGGGCCTGCTCGGCCTGTAAACCGGGCTCCGGGACGGGGCGTGGCCTTCGCGGCCGCGCCCCGTCCGGCTGTGCTCAGATCCGGCCCTGCAGCCGCAGGCGCAGGGCCCGCAGCACGACGCCCGGCTTGGCCAGGGCGGCCGGGTGCTGCTCCATCGCCGTCACGCTGTTGAGGCGCCGGCAGGTCGGCTCGTCGGTCATTGACGCGCGCAGCAGCAGATCACTCGCCCAGCGGATCATCCGGTACCCCCGCGGCTGCCCCGCCGTGATGTGCGGCAGACCCAGGTCGGCGAAGGTCGACACCTGCCACGCGGCGTCGACGATGACGCGGACCTTGTCGAAGTAGGGCCGCGCGGGCGTCGTGGTGACGTCGGGCCCGGTCTGCAGCCAGGCCGACAGGCACGACGCGTGCAGCGCCGCCGACGTCATCCCCTGCCCGTACACGGGGTTGAACGACGCCACCGCGTCCCCGGCCGCGACCAGCCCCGCGGGCAGCCGCTCCAGCGTGTGGAAGTCCCGGCGGCGGCTGTCGGCCTGGTGGTACGTGATGACCCCGCCGATCATCCGCCCGCGCTCGGCGATGTCGCCGAACATCGACGGGAAGTACTTGCGGCAGCGCTCGGCGTACTCCTCGGCGTCGCGGGACGGGCGGTCCTCGTCGTACCCGGCGACGAGCATGAGCCAGCGGTCGTTCTCGACCGAGAGCACCCCGCCGATCCGCGGGATCCGGCCGGCCCCTGGCGTCTCCTGGGTGATGACGACCCAGGTGTCGCTCACCGACTCGTCGCGCTCGAACAGCGCCGAGGCGTAGTTGAGCTTGATGGGCATCCGCTGCATCGGCGCCCGCGGCCAGCCGTGCTCCTCCAGCCAGTCGTTGAGCCGGCTCGAGCGCCCCATCGCGTCGACGACGAGGTCGGCCGCGATCTCCTGCGGCTCCTCGGCCCCATCGGGCACGTACCGCACGCCGCGCACCGCGGACTCGGTGAAGACCAGGTTCTCGGCCCGGCCGTACACCATCGTCACGTTCGGCAGTTCCAGCACGCGGCGGCGCACCTGCGACTCCAGGAACGGCCGCGTGGTGATGAGGATCGGGCGCGTCGGCGGCGGGTCGGCCACCTCGCGGAGCTGGTTGTTGATGTACACCCGGCCGTCGCTGCGCCCGTAGTCCGGGGCGCCGGCCGCGACCGCGCCCTCGCTGAAGCCGGGGAACCAGCGGTCCAGCTGCGTCTGACCGGCCGGCAGCAGCGCGTGGACCTGGGTGCCCTGCGGTACGCCGGGGCGAGGTCCCTCGACCTCGGTCGGGTCGCGTTCGACGATGAGCACCCGCTCGGCGTGGTCGCTCAGGACCCGGGCCGCCATCAGGCCGGCCACGCTGCCGCCGAGGACCACCGCCTGTTTCATCAGGACGCGCGGCGGACCCGGCGGCTCAGGGGTGCTGATCTGGGAGAACTGCTGTGATGCTGACGGTGCCATGTTGTTGATGTTAAATGTTTCACTGCGTGGGTGATCAATGGAGTCGTACTCCCGCCGCCTCCGCCGCGGGCCCTGGACGAGAATGCGTCAATGCGCTTTGGCATCCTGGGGCCGCTGGAGGTCCTCGACGACGACGGAACCGTCGTCCCGGTCGGGGGGCCCAAGCCGCGGGCGCTGCTCGTCCGGCTCCTGCTCGAAGCCGGGCACGTCGTGCCCGCCGAGCGGCTCGGCTCCGAGAGCCCCAACGCGCTGCAGGCCCAGGTCTCCCGGCTCCGCAAGGTGCTGCCCGTCGAGTTCGCCGGCGGCGGGTACCGCATCGCCGTCGACGCCGACGACGTCGACGCGCACCGGTTCGGCCGGCTCGCGCGGGAGGGGCGGCAGCGGCTCGCTGCCGGGGACGGCCGGGGCGCCGCGGTCGTGCTCCGGGAGGCGCTCGCCCTCTGGCGCGGGGCCGCCCTCGCCGACCTGGCCGACGGGGCGCCGGCGGTGCCGCTGGAGGAGGCCCGGCTCGCGGCCGTCGAGGACCTCGTCGAGGCCGAGCTCGGGCTGGCCGAGGGGACGCCGGTCGGGCCGTTGCGCGGCCTCGTGGCCGAGCACCCGTTCCGGGAGCGGCTGCGCGCCCAGCTGATGCGGGCCCTGCACGCCGCCGGCCGCACCGCCGAGGCGCTCGAGGTGTTCGACGAGGGGCGGCGGCTGCTCGCCGAGGAGCTCGGGACCGATCCTTCGGCCGAGCTCAGTGCGGTACACCTGCGGCTGTTGCGGCCCGAACCGTCGGCTCCGGTCCGACGGGGGCCGCCCGCGCCGATCACCCGGATCGTCGGGCGGAGCGCGGAGCTGGACCGGCTCGCCGGGTCGCGGGACGCCCGGCTGGTCACGCTGGTCGGGCCCGGCGGCGCGGGCAAGACCCGGCTCGCCGTCGAGGCCGCGCGGCGCGACCCCCGGGAGGCCTGCTTCGCGGACCTTTCGGCGGCGCCGGCCCCGCTCGCGGTCGCGGCCGCGCTCGGACTGCGCGACGGCGGGCTGGCCCCGAGCGCCGCCCCGGACCCCGTCGAGCTCATCGCCGGCGCCCTGGCCGGGCAGGAGCTGCTGCTCGTGCTCGACAACTGCGAACAGGCCCTCGACGCCACCGCGGCCCTCGTGCGGGAGCTGCTCGCCGCCTGCCCGCGCCTCGCCGTCCTCGCCACCAGCCGGGAGCCGCTGGGGCTCACCGGGGAGGTCCTCGTGCCGGTCGGGCCGCTCCCTGCCGGCCTCGCCGCCGCGCTGTTCGCCGAGCGGGCCGCGGCCGTGCGCCCGGGCTTCACGGTCGACGCCGGCAACGCCGCGGCCGTGGCCGGGATCTGCTCGCTCGTCGACGGGCTGCCGCTCGCCATCGAGCTGGCCGCCGCCCGGCTCCGCCAGCTCGACGTCGGCGAGCTGGCCGCCCGGCTCGCGCAGCACGAGCACTTCGCGCTGCTCTCCCGCGGCGACCGCACCGCCGCCGACCGGCACCGCACGCTGCACGCCGTCGTGGACTGGAGCTGGCGGCTGCTCGGCGACGAGGAGCGCACGGCCGCGGCCCGGCTCTCCGTGTTCGCCGGCGGCGCCACCCGCCCGGCGGCCGTCGCGGTCTGCGGCGTCGACGAGGCCGTGCTGGCCGATCTCGCCGACCGGTCGCTGCTCGTGGCGAGCGGCGGGCGGTACCGGATGCTCGAAACGATCCTGCTCTTCTGCCGGGACCGGCTCGCCCCGCCGGAGCGGGAGCGGCTGGAGCGCGCCCACGCCGAGCACTTCCTCGCGCTCGCCCGGGAGGCCGACCCCCACCTGCGCCGGGCCGAGCAGCTCACCTGGCTCGCCACGCTCGGCGCCGACCACGAGAACCTCATGGCCGCGCTGCGCCGGTCCGCGGCCGCCGACCGGGCCACCGCCATGCGGCTCGTCGCCGCGCTGGCCGCGTACTGGTGGCTGGCGGGCCGGCGCCGGGAGGTCACGCCGATCGCGGCGGCGCTGCTGGACGGGCCGATCGAGGGGCTCGAGGAGGAGTACGTCAGCTGCGTCGTGCATGCCGAGGCCCTCGCGTCGCCGGCGCATCGGGAGCGCGCCGGGGAGGTGATGGCGGCGCTGGATCGGCCGCTGCGGTACCCGTTCGGGGCCGCGGTGTGGGGGATGGTGCGGGTGCCGGGGGCCGGGCCCGAACCGTCGCCGGTGATCCTCACCGGCGATCCGTGGAACCGGGCGCTGCAGGACCTCGGCATGGCGCTGCTCGACGTCCTCGGCGGGCACCCCGACGAGGCCGGGCTGCTCGATGTGCTGGCCCAGTTCCGCGCGCTCGGCGAGCGCTGGGGCATGGCGCAGGGCCTCGACTGGCTCGCGCACGTCGCCTCCTGGCACGGCGACCACGCCCTCGCGCACGAGCGGTGGGCGGCGGCGCTGACCGCCCTCGACGAGCTCGGCGCCGTGCAGGAGGCGGCCGACGTGCTGTGCCGCCGCGGCCACGACCACGTCCGCCAGGGCGACCTGGCCGCGGCCGAGGCCGATTTCCGCCGCGCCACCGGGTCGCCGGCCGCCGAACTCGGGCTGGCCGAGGTGGCCCGGCACCGCGGCGACCTCTCCGCGGCCGCCGTGTACCTTCGCCGCGCGCTGGACGAGACGCGGCCGGGAAACCCGGGCACCGTGTACATCCGCGGCAGCATCCTGACCGCCCACGCCCGCCTGGCCGAGGCCGGGGACCGCCTCGCCGACGCCGCCCGGATGCACGAGGAGGCGTGGTCGGCCGCCCAGCTGGCGCCGTTCGCGGCGAACCTGGCCGACGTGATCGAGGGCCGGGCCGGCCACGCGGCGCTGACGGGCGCCGCGGCGGAGGCGGCGCGCCTGCTGGGGCGCGCGGCGGCCCTGCGCGGCACCGCGGTGGCGTCGGACCCGGACGTGGCCCGCACCGCCGTGGCCGCGACCGAGGCGTTGGGCGCCGACGGGTTCGCTCGCGCCTACGCCGATGGGCTCAGGGCTGCTCAATGAACTGGTAGTCGGCGGCGATGCGTCCGTCCGGGTCGAGCAGCAGCACCTCCAGGCCCACGCCCGCGACGTCGCCGCCGGCCGTGGGCACCATCTCCCAGCGGAACTTCACCACGTCGCGCAGCCGCTCGCCGTCGCCGCGGGCCCGGAACGCGAACGCGCCCGGCGCGACGAACTCCTCGTAGGCGCGGGTCACCCGCCGCTCCAGCGCCTCGTGGCCGCGGGCCTCCAGCACGGGCCGGTCGAAGCCGAGGCCCGCGGCGACCGCGCGCAGCTCGGCCGGGGGCTGCAGCACGTGTACCGCATCGCGCGCCCACAGCTCGCGCACGGCCTCCCGGCGGCGGTGCGGGTCGGGCTCGTTCCACAGTGCGACGTACCGGTCGATGATGTCCATGCCGACGACCCTGCGGCGCCCGGTGCGGCGCGGCAATTCCCCGCAGGGTATCGCCGGGCGGCCCCGGACCGGTTAGAAACGGAGCATGGAGACGTTCGGCGGGGCGCTGCGGGAGTGGCGTACCCGGCGCCGGGTCAGCCAGCTGGAGCTCGCGGTGCGCGCCGGCACCACCCAGCGGCACCTCAGCTTCCTGGAGAGCGGCCGCTCGGCCCCGGGCCGGGGCATGGTCATCCGGCTCGCGGAGTCGCTGGAGGTGCCGATCCGGGAGCGCAACGACCTGCTGCTCGCGGCCGGGTTCGCGCCGGCGTACGCCCGCAGCCCCCTCGACGGCCCGGAGCTCGCCCCGGTCCGCGCCGCCCTGGAGCACGTGCTGCGCGGCCACCTGCCGTACCCGGCCGTGGTCGTCGACCGCCACGGCGACCTCGTGTCCGGCAACGCCGCCTTCCGCGCCCTGACCCGCGGCGCCGACCCGGCCCTGCTCACCCCGCCGGTGAGCGTCCCGCGCCTCCTGCTGCACCCAGGCGGCCTCGCCCCGCGCATCGTCAACCTCGACGAGTGGGCCTGGCACGTCGTCGACCGCGTCCGCGCCGAGGCCGTGCGCAACCCCGACGAGCGCCTGCGCACCCTGGCCACCGAGCTCGCCGCCCTGGCCCCACCGCGACCCCCGGCGCCCGGGCCGCGGCATCTCGGTTTCGCGGTACCGCTGCGCCTGCGCCACGGCCACGGCGAGCTGCGCCTCATCACGACGCTGACCCACTTCGGCACCGCCGTGGACGTGACAATCGCCGAGCTGCGCCTGGAGGCGTTCCTGCCCGCCGACGCCCCCACGGCCGCGGCCCTGGCGGGCCTGGCCGAATAGCTACCGCGCTGCTTCCAGCAGCGCGATCGTGGACTGGTGCCCACCGGCGGCGGCCCACTCCGCCGCGGTGTAGCCCTCGCCGCGGTCCTCGCGCCGGCCCGCGTCGGCGCCACCGTCCAGCAGAGCCCGCACGGCGTCGTCGTGACCCCAGCACGCGGCCCCGCACAGCGGCAGGCCCTCCTCGCCGGTACCGCTCTCCGCATTCGGATCGGCCCCGGCGGCGACGAGCACGCGCACGTTGTCGGCGCGCCCCTGAACGCCGGCCCGGTAGAGCGGCGTGCTGCCGTGCCGGTCGGGAAGCCCGGGATCGGCCCCGGCGCGCAGCAGCGCACCGACCTGACGAGCATCCCCCCACGCCACGACACTCATGAGACGGTCCTGCAACTTCTTACGCCGACGTCGATTCATTGCGCCCACCCTATCGCGCAGCGAGCCAGGGACACTGTCAGCGGACTGGTCGTGAACTGTCAGGGCTCGGCGCGACCGTCGACGGCATGAAGCACACCACGGTTCTCATCTCCGGCGCCAGCATCGCCGGGCCCGCGCTCGCGTTCTGGCTCGCTCGGTACGGCTGCGACGTCACCGTCGTCGAGCGGGCGCCCGCGCTCCGGCCCGGGGGGCAGGCGGTCGACTTCAAGGGGGCTACGCACCGCACGGTGCTCGAGCGCATGGGGCTGCTCGACGACGTGCTGGCGCGGCAGACCGGCGGGCACGACCAGACGATCGTCGACGCGAACGGCAAGGCGCTCGCGGTCATTCCCGGCGAGTTCACCGGCGGCGAGATCGAGATCACCCGCGGGGACCTGTCCGCGCTGCTGTACGACAAGACGGCCGCGCGGTGCGAGTACGTCTTCGGCGACTCCGTCACGTCGCTGACCGAGGTCGGCGAGAAGGTACACGTCACGTTCGCCAGCGGCGCGCCGCGCACGTTCGACATCGTCGTCGGGGCCGACGGCATCCACTCCAACGTGCGGCGGCTCGCGTTCGGGCCCGAGGCGGACTACGTCAAGTTTCTCGGGCACTACTACGCGCTCGTCGGGCTGCCCGACGACGGCGACGCCGTGATGTACAACGAGCCGGGCCGGATGGTCGCGTTCGGCGGGCCCAAGTCGCCCGCGTTCCTCGTGTTCCGGTCGCCGGAGCTGCGGTACGACCGCTATGACCCCGAGGCCGCGAAGGCGATCATCCGGACGGCGTACCGCGGCGGGAAATGGCGCATCCCCGAGCTGCTCGATGGGCTCGACGGCGCCGACGACGTGTACCTGGACTCGATCAGCCGGTCCGAGGTGCCGGCGTACGCGAAGGGGCGCGTCGTGCTCCTCGGCGACGCCGCGTACGGCAACACCCTCGGCGGCTTCGGCACCGGGCTGGCGGTCGTCGGCGCGTACGTGCTCGCCGGCGAGCTCAAGGCCGCGGGCGGGGACCACCGGGCGGCGTTCGCGGCCTACGAGGCGGCGTTCCGGGGGTACGCGAAGGTGTCGAAGCAGGGCAGCGCCGGGCCGTTCCTGGCGCCGGGGAGCCGGAGCCGGATCGCGCTGCGCAACTGGATGTTCCGCTCGTCGTGGCTGCTCGGGCTCATGCTGAAGATGACGGACAAGTTCGCGACCGGCATCGACCTGAAGCGGTACTGACCACTTTCGGGGCCGGCGCGGGTCAGTACCGGCATGCAGACACTTGGACAGACCGCCGTGGTGACCGGCGGCACGCGCGGGCTCGGGCTGGGCATCGCGGAGGCGCTCGCGAAGGCCGGGTACGACACCGTCACCATCGCCCGCGGGCCGGGCGCCGACATCGTCGCCGACGCGGCCGGGCCGGGGCTCGCCGAGCGCGTCATCGCCGAGCGGGCGCCGTCGGTGCTGGTGCTCAACGCGGGGGTGCTGCCCGACCCGCGGCCGGTGCACGAGCAGACGTGGGAGTCGTTCTCGACGCCGTGGGAGGTCGATGTGCGCCAGGCGTTCGAGTGGACCCGGGCCGCGCTGCGGGCCCCGCTGGCGCCCGGCGGCGTCGTCGTGCTCATGTCGAGCGGGGCGGCGCTGGGCGGGTCGCCGCGCAGCGGGGGCTACGCGGGGGCGAAGGCGATGGTGCGCTTCGTGGCGCGGTACGCCGACGACGAGGCCGCCCGGCTCGGCCTCGGCCTCCGGTTCGTGGCGCTGCTGCCGGGCCTGTCCCCCGGCACCGGCGTCGGCGACGTGGGCGCGGCCGCCTACGCGGCGCGGGAGGGCATCACCGTGGCGGCCTTCCGGGAGCGGCTCGGCGCGGTGGTGACCCCGGAGGTCGCCGGCGCGGCCGTGCTCGAGGTTCTGGCCGACCCGGCCGCGGCGGCGGGCGCCTACTCGGTGTCGGCCGCGGGGCTGACGAAGATCGAGTAACCTCGGCGGCCATGACGGGGACCCCTCGGTGACCACATTCCGGCGGGTCCGGTGTCAGCATGGTCGTGATGAGTCTTCTGTCCCGGGCCCAGGCGGGCGACGACAAGGCGTTCGGCGAGCTGGTCGAGCCGTTCCGGCGGGAGTTGTACGTCCACTGCTACCGCATGCTCGGCTCCGTCCAGGACGCCGAGGACGTGCTGCAGGAGACGCTGACCGCGGCGTGGCGGGGCCTCGGCTCGTTCGCCGGGCGGGCCTCCGTGCGCACGTGGCTGTACCGGATCGCGACCAACCGCTGCCTGAACTGGCTGCGGGACGGGCAACGCCGGCCGCGCCCGGAGCCCGGGTTCGGCCCCGGCGACGACGTGCCGGCGCCGACCCGCACCGTGGAGCCGATCTGGCTGCAGCCCATCCCCGACGCGCTGCTGGAGGGGCTGCCCGACGACACGCCGGGGCCCGAGGCGCGGTACGAGCGCCGCGAGGCGGTGTCGCTCGCCTTCGTCACCGCCGTGCAGTACCTGCCGCCGCGGCAGCGGGCCGTGCTGCTGCTGCGCGACGTGCTCGGCTACCGCGCGGCCGAGGCCGCCGGGATGCTGGACCTGACCGAGGACGCGGCAAACGCCCTGCTCAAGCGCGCCCGCGCGGCCGAGCTGCCGCGGGCTGGGGCGGCCCCGCCGTCGCCGCGCCAGGTCGCCGCCGCGTCCCGCTTCGCCGACGCCATGCAGGACGGCGACGTGGACGCGATGGTCGGCCTGCTCACCGACGACGCATGGCTGACGATGCCGCCGGCGCCGCTGGAGTACCAGGGCCGCGCGGCGATCGGCGCGTTCATCCGGCACGTGGGCCTGCTCGACGGCCGGCGCCGGTACCGCCTCGTCCCGGCCGGGGCGCACTGGCAGCCGGCGTTCGGCTGCTACGTCTCCGACGACGGCGACCCGGTCGGGCACGCGCTGGGCATCCTGGTCCTGACGATGGAGGGCGAGCGCGTGTCCGTCTTCACCCGCTTCATCGACAACACCGTGCTGCCGTACTTCGGCCTGCCCCGCCGCCTCTGACCAGATGAGGCCCGGAGGTGGTGCGGTCCGTGAAGGCCGCAAGCCAAACGAACCCGGCCCCTACGCCCCCGGACGGCGACCGACGTGTGGGAGGGGGCCTGGGTGGAGCGGAGCTCCCCCGGTGGGGAGCGAAGCGCGAAGAACAGGGTCCGTGCGCCGGCCTTCGGCGGTGACCGGCGCACGGACGTCTTTCACCCGTTGTACACGCGCAGCTCCGAGACCTGCCCGGCCGGCCAGCCGGTGTTGGCGGTGAAGGTCAGCCGCAGGTAGCGGGTGGTCACCGCGGACGGGAAGGTGATGGTGACCGTGTTGCCGGTGGCGGGATTGAAGGTGTACCCGGCCGAGCCCACGATCGTCGAGAAGCTCCCGCCGTCGGTGCTGCCGCTCACCGACAGCGTCTGGGTGCGCGTCGCCCACGACGACTGGGGCGGCAGGGTCAGCACGACCCGGCGGGTGGCGACCGCGCTGCCCAGGTCGACCTGGAGCCACTGCGGCCAGGCGTTGTTCACGCTCTCCCAGTAGGTGCCGGTGTTGCCGTCGACCGCGTTGCCGCTGCCGTACACCTGGGTGTGGCTGCTCTCCGCCGTCGGGCGGCCCGCGGCCAGGTTCGTGGTGTTGTTCGGCGGGGCCGCGGTCGTCGCGGTGACCGCGTTCGAGGCGCCGGAGGCGTTACCGGCCGCGTCGAAGGCGGCGACGGTGAAGGTGTACGCCGTCGAGGCGGTCAGGCCCGTCGCGGTGAAGGCCAGCGTGGTGGTGGTACCGATGACCGTGCCGCCCCGGCTGACGCGGTAGCCGGCGACGCCGACGTTGTCGGTGGCGGCGTTCCAGGCGAGCGCCGCCGTCGTGTCCGTGGTGCCCGTGACGCGCAGGCTGCCGGGGACCGACGGCGCGGTCTGGTCCGGCCCGGTCGGGAACGGAACCGTGAACCGCGTCGCGGTCAGCGCGACCTGGCCCTTGAGCATCCGGCCACCGTCGCTGGTGAGTCGCAGGTAGTAGTCCGACGAGCACGGCGTGCCGTCCTCGTCGAGGGCCCGCATGCCGGAGTTGGTGGGCTGCCAGGCCGCGCTCTCGGCGGTCTTGGCGATCTGGTTGCCCTCGTTGAACTCGTCGAACATGGAGATGTACACGCTCTTCACGCCCGCGCGGGTGTGGTTGTAGAACTGCCGCCACATGAGCTCGCCGTGGTGGCGGTGCCCGGCCGCGAGGTCGCCGGGGATGACGCACGGCTGGTAGTCGATGCCGCGGCCGTCGAGGTCGGCGAGGTCGGGCAGCACGCGGTTCTGGTAGAACCAGTCAGCGCCGGCGTTGTCGCTGATCCGGCCGACCATCCACGGCGAGACCATGTCGAAGGCGTGGTACACGTCGAGGTACCCGGCGCGCGAGTCGTCGGTGCCGAGCCGCCAGTGCGTCGGTACCCCGCCGATGACGTAGCAGCCCTGGCCCTTGAACCAGTTGATGACGTCGAGGCACGCGGCCGGGGCGAACGGGCGGCCGTCGTCGTTGAAGCCGAAGCCCCAGATGCACACGACGGGCTTGCCGTTCTGGCGGGCGTACGCGGGCGAGGCGGTGTGCGCGGACATCTTGCTCGTCCAGTCGGTCTTGATCTCGCCCTGCATGTTCAGCCACCACGTGACGTCGTACATGATGTAGAACTTGCGGCCGTACGCCTCCGCCGCCTGGCGTACCTTCTGGGCCATCGCGTCGCGGGTCGCGCCCTCGCCGCCGTTGGGGTTGAAGCGCTGCAGGCCCGCGGTGTCGCAGCCGTTCTGCTGCATCCAGCGGAAGTGCGTGTCGACGGTCTGCTGGTCGTAGGAGGAGAAGAGGTTCGCCGGCTGGCCGTTGCCGAGGTTGGCGAAGTTGGTGCGGTACCCCTTCGTGAAGTCGCGCAGGTCGGGCCAGCAGGTGATCGAGCACGCGCCCGGGGCCGGGGCCTGCGACCAGTTCGGGCTGTAGTGCCACCAGCCGTTGATCGGGGCGCCGTCGCCGGGGCAGGCGAACCAGCCCTGGTAGCCGACGGTGACCTTGCCGACCACGTCGCCGGGCGGGCTCACGGCCTGCGCCTCGGTGGCGATCGGCAGCGCGCCGGCGGCGGCCCCGGCGAGCGATGTGGCGATGACGGCGCGGCGGGAAACTCCCATGTGGACTCCTCGGGTGTCACCCCGGGACACGGCGGAGGGCGGCTCGTGTCGGGGCAGGGCGGAAAACGGGCCTGGGCGGGGCCCGTTCACCGGCACTGAGCAGCTCACGCGGGTGGGGACGCGCGGTTGGCGGCGCTGACCATTGTCGGCTTCTGGCGTGGAATCCTGCCAGCAGTCGCGCCTGTACCGCAATACTTCGATGTGTCGATCGCAAATTTACGACTTCAGGGTCGTTCGACCGGCACCCACAGGCTCGGCAGGTTGACGACGACGCCCTCCTGGCTGCTGCGGGCGATGACCACGACGGCCTCCTCGGCGCCCGGGTTCTCCTCGCGGTGCGGGGCGTAGGGCGGTACGAAGATGTAGTCGCCCGGGCCGGCCTCCAGCCGGATCTCCTCGTCGCCGTCGGCGAAGACGAAGACCGGGTGGCCCGACACGACGTAGATGGCGGTCTCGGCCTCGCCGTGGTGGTGGTCGCCGGAGTTGGTGGCCGGGGCGACGTGGGTGCGGCCCATCCAGAGCTTCTCCGAGCCGACGGTCGTGCCCGAGATCGCCTCCAGCCGGGTCATCCCCGGCGTCTGGCCGGTGTCGCCGCCGAGCTCGGCGCCGCGGATGTGCCGCAGCGGGGCGTGCCAGTGATCGCTCATACCCCCGCACTGTACCGCCGACGCCTTTTGCCCGATTTGTCGTTAAGGCGGGTAACGAAGGGAGTTCGAATGAACCGCAGGAGCCTGCTGCTTGCCGCCGGCGCCGTCGGCGTCACGACCGCGGTCGGGGGCGCGGCCGCCGCGATCGCCGCCGACGACCCCGAGGCGGGCCGCGGGGCGCGGCCGATGTTCACCTGGGAGCTCGCCGGCGGGTTCGTCCCGGCGGGCTGGAGCGCGCTGCGGGCGCCGCGGCTGGTCGCCTACGACGACGGCGTGCTCCGGCAGCTGCGCGACGAGCAGCGGGCGCGCCTGCGGGTCCCCGGCATCGCCGACGCGGCGAAGCGGCTGCGGATCGGCCCCGGCGAGCTGCGCTCGCTGCGCAACCACGCGACAACGGTCCTGCGCGACCCGGCCAACGCCCGCCGCCGCGCCGGCGCCCCGATCATCGCGGACGTACCGTCGACGGTGTTCACCGCGCGCACCAACGGGCGCCGGTTCAGCCTGCAGTTCGAGGGGCTCGAGGAGACGCGGCGGGACCGGGCCGACCCGACGCCGGCGTACTCGCTGCTCGACCACTGCACCCAGCTGCGCGACCGGGTGAACCGCACCGGCACGGCGTTCGCGCCCGACGCGGTGCGCATGATCGCGGTCCTGCTCGACGCGGCCCAGCCCGCCTCGGCCCCGGTGCCGCCGTGGCCCGCCGGCGTGCCGGTGCCCCGCTTCCGCAAGGACGAGTTCCTGGTGCAGACCGACCTGCGCGACCGCCGGGCCCGGGCCCTCATGCGGGCCGTGCCGCGCCCGGACTCCGCGCAGTGGCCGGTGTTCCGGCTCCCGGACGGCCGGCGCGCCCAGCTCAACTGGCGTTTCCTGCTGCCACACGAATAGCCTTCAGCGTTTCCACCAACACCCTTCGGGTCACCGCGACGTCCTGGCCCATCTGGAACCCGGGGTGCAGCACGGCGAACCCGTGCAGCGCGGCCCGCAGCACGCGGGTCGCGTGCACCACCTGGTCGTCGGTGAGGTCGTAGCCCTTGAACACGGCGAAGACCACGGCGAGGAAGCGGTCGGCGGCCGCCGTCACGCCCGGGTCGGGGTCCGCGCGCTGCGGCACGAGCGCGTAGCGGTTCGGGTGCCGGGTGACGAAGGCGTCGTAGACGTCCGCGAGCGCCTCGAGCGCGTCGTCGCCACTGCGACCGAGCATGGCCGCGGTCGCCTCGGCGGTGAACTCGTCGAGGATGCGGATCCGCAGCAGGGCCCGCAGCTCGGCGAGGCCGGCGACGTGCTTGTACAGCGACGGCGTCGCCACCCCGCACACCCCCGCCACGGCGGCCAGCGTCAGCGCCTCCGGCCCGCCGTCGTCGAGCACCCGCAGGGCCGCGTCGACGACGGCGGCGGGGCTGAGCCCGGCCCTAGGCACCGACACGCTCCCGCACGAACTCGGCCACGGCCGCGGCCGTCTCCGCCGGCATCTCCGAGTGCGGGTAGTGCCCGGCGCCGTCGATCATCGAGACCTGCCCGTGCAGCCGCTCGGCCATGAGCCGCGCCTCGGCCGCCGGGTCCGGGAAGTCGGGGTCCTTGCTGCCCATGACGACCAGCGCAGGCGTGGTGACCTCGCCGGTGCGGGCCGCGCACACGTCCGTGTCGGCCGCCATCATCGCGCGCAGGGCCGCCATGCGCCCGGGCTCCTTGAGCGAGGCCGACAGCGCGCGCTTCTCGGCCGGGTCCGCCTTCTTCGTCTTGTACAGCGAGGCCCAGTACGCGATCCACAGCGGCCGGAACCGGCTCACCGCGGCGATGGCGGCACGCATGAACACGTTGGGCCGGGGCATCACCCGCGCGAACGGGTCGGAGAGCACGATCGCCCGGAACAGTTCGGGCGCCTCGGCGGCGGCCCAGACCGCGCTCGCCCCGGTGTAGGAGTTGGTGAACAGGACCGCGGGGCCGGCCTGGAGCCGCCGCAGCAGCGCGATCGCGTCCCGGGCGACGGCCTCGGGCGAGTAGTCGGCCCACACCGCGTCGGTCTCGCCCTGCCCGCGCAGGTCCATGGTGACGACCCGGTAGCCGCGCGCGGTCAGCTCGGGGACGAACTTCGCGTAGGTGCGCCGGTCGACCCCCATGCCCGGGAGGCAGAGCACCAGCGGCCCGGTGCCGGCGGTGTCGTCGTAGGCGATGGTCCCGTTCTCGTGCTCAAAGCTCAGCGTCATAGCCAATAAGCTAATGCCATTAGCTTTGTACGTCAAGAGCCTCGGCGTCGCGGCGGGCGGCGGCCACCGGTTCGGCCCGATGTACCAGCAGACCCTGAGCGGCTGCCCGGCCCGCCTCACCGCGATCCTGAAGGACGAGCGGCTGCGCTCCGTGCTCGCGGTCGCCCTGTCCGACTCCCCCGAGGCCGAGCGGGCGCGCAAGGAACTGCCGGCCCTGATCGCCCGGGCCGGCGCGGCCGACACCCCACCCGGCCCGGCCGGCAGCCCGAGCGGCGCCCGCCTGCGAGTCGTGCACGGTGCGCCGGGTTTGTGAGGGTCTCGTGGAGGTACGAACGCGGTGCCCTTCACGGCGATTGGATTCCGCGCATGCGGAGGACGGTTTACGCGCTCTATGCGCGGCGGCTCGGTGCGCGGCTCGCCGGCGCGAACCTGCCCCGGCTTCCGGAAGGTCGACTTCCTCAGGGCGCTGCGGTCGTACTCGGCACGCCACCGGCGGTTCGGCTCGTAACCCCGCCGCGCACGAGCCGGGCCGCCCGGGCGGTCACCGCCAGCAGCAGCGCGCCCGCGGCCACCCCGAGCGCGAACCGCACCGCCGCCGGGGCGAAGGACTCCGGCCAGCCGGCCTGGTCGGCCAGGAACGAGCCGAGCAGGAGCTTCCAGGCGTTCCAGGCGAACAGGAAGCCGGACCCGATCCAGGCCAGCGCGAGCGGCACCGGCCCGCGGCCCAGGAACCAGGCCCCGGCCGCGATCGCGAGCGCCCACAGCGCGTCGTTGCCCAGCTGCAGGTACCAGGTGACGTCCCGCGCTTCCGGACGGACCAGGCCGGCCGGGCCGCCCAGCGCCCAGTACGCCGACACCGCCGCGAACAGCAGGGCCAGGGCGGCCGCCGGGCGCGACCACGGCGGCCTCGGGCCGGGCGCGAACGCGGACGGCCAGCGCTCGCGCAGGTACAACGGCAGCGCCACGGCCAGGCACACGCCCATCCCCAGGAAGCTCAGCTCGATGAGCCAGTACTCCCACCCGGGCGCCTCCGGCGTCCCGTCCGAGGCGACGGGCAGCAGCGAGGAGACGAGCATGTACGGGATCATCGGCACCAGGAAGCCGCCGCCGATCCAGGCGAAGAAGAGCACCGCCCGCCCCGGCAGGCGCATCCCCCAGGGCCGGGCGAGGGCGAGCGCCAGGGCGACGCCGGTCGCGGACATGATGACGGTGGCCAGGTTGAGCGCCACGACCGGGAGGCCGCCGGCGGCCAGGCCGAACAGTCCCGCGATGACCCAGGAGACCTTGATGAGCAGGTACGGCGTCATCGCGGCAGCGCCCCCGTAGGCGAATGCCTTTCGCATGGACGTCAGTCTCTACGGTGTCCCCTGTGGGCAGCCTGAGCCGGCTGAGTAGGGTTCGTGCTGTGGGAGCACTCGCGCAGGCCGGACGGGACTATCGGGCGCAGCAGGAGATCTCGCTGCTCGACGGGCGGCTCACGGTGACGCTGCCCGAAGGGGCGCGGGCCGAGGCGCGCAACCAGTCGCTCATGGGCGTGGCCGCGTCGGGGCAGGCGGAGACGCGGGTCCTGTTCGACCTCGACGGCGAGCGCCTGGTGCTGCTCGCCTCCGAGCTCTTCCGCGTCGTCGCCGGCGAGCTGCACAGCTCGATCGAGGCCGTCGCGCAGACGTGGGAGCTGCCGGCGGGGCAGCGGCTGGAACCGATCGAGGCCGGGGCGGAGACGGTCGCGTACGGGTACTTCCCGCTCGACTCCCGGCGCCAGGCCGTGCCGATCGCGGATGCGTTCGTGCGCACCGCCGATTTCGCGGTGGTACGCGTCCAGCTCTTCGTGTCGCCCAACGCCGCCGACGACCGCGAGGGCCTCACCGAGCTGGCCTCGCAGGTCCTGCGCACCGTGCGCCCCGGCGAGCGGAGCCTGCGCGCGGCGGCCGGCGAGCGCCGCCTGGTCGACCTGGGCGGCGAGACGATCCTGACCGCGCACGTGCCGGACCGCTGGGTGGCGTACCAGGAGCCGGGGCTGTCCTTCGTGGTGCTCCGCCTGTTCCGCCTCACCCCGCTCGGCGGCCCGTTCGCGTCGGTGACCCTGTACCGCGGCAGCGCGCCGTCGCTGGTCCACGAGCGCTTCCCGGCCGACGCGGTCACGAGGTCCGGCGGGCGCCTGCTGGGGCTGCCGACCGACTGGGTCCACGTCCACACCGGGATCGGGGGCACGTCGGCGGTACACATGCGGGAAGCGCTCGTCGAGGACGGCTCGGGGCAGTTCGTCCACGCCCTGGCCGAGACCGACGAGCCCGTCTTCGAACCGGAGATCGACGAGATTCTGGGCTCCATCGCGCGCGTGCGGGCAGAATGACCGCATGCGCCGCCGGGCCTGGTCCGAGCTCGCCTACGTTCTGGTGGGCGCGCCGCTGGCCGTTCTCGGCGCAGCGTACGTCCTGATCTGCCTGCTGCTCGGCGCGGCGCTCGCGGTCACCGCCCTCGGCGTGCCCCTGCTCGCGGCCGCCGTCCCCGCGACGCGGATGCTCGGGCGGGCCCGGCTCGCCCTGGCCGGCGCCCTGCTCGGCGAGCACGTCCCGGCCCCGGAGCCGTACCGCCGCGGCGGCGGCCTGTTCGCCGGCCTGCGCGACGGCCCCGGCTGGCGGGCGGTCGCGTACCAGGTGGTCGCCCTGCCGCTGGCGGTCGTGAGCCTGGCCGTGGCGACGGCGACGTGGGGCTGGGGCCTGGTCGCGCTCACCGCGCCGATCCAGCGGGCGTTCGGCGTCAACGTCCCGGGCTCGCTCGGCCCGGCCGGGATCGCGGCGCTGTGCGTGAGCGGCGCCGTGCTCCTGCTGCTCGCCCCGCGGGCGGTCCGCGCCACCGTACTGCTGGACCGGCTCCTGATCCGCGCCCTGCTGGCCCGCGACGAGCGCGCGAGCCGGATCGCGGCCCTGGAGCGCACCCGGGCCGGCGCGGTCGAGGGCGCGGCCGCGACCCTGCGGCGCATCGAGCGCGACCTGCACGACGGCGTCCAGGCCCGGCTGGTGGCGCTGGCCATGCACCTGACGATCGCCGCCGAGACCCTGCCCGCCGACGGCCGCCCGATGCTGCTGGCCGCGCGCAACGACGCCCGCGACGCCATCCGCGAGCTGCGCGAGGTCATCCAGGGCATCCACCCGCCGATCCTCGACAACGGCCTCGACGCCGCGGTCGCGACCCTGGCCGCGCGCAGCCCGGTCCCGGTGACCCACCGCGTGGCGCTCGCGACCCGCCCGACGGCGGCGATCGAGACCATCGCGTACTTCACCCTGGCCGAGCTGCTGACCAACGTGGCCAGGCACAGCAACGCCACCGAGGCCGCCGTCGAGGTGACCGAGCCGGACGCCGGCGCCCTGCGCCTGGTCGTCCGCGACAACGGCGCCGGCGGCGCGACCCCGGACGGCGGCACCGGCCTGCGCGGCACGGGGCGGGGCGGCACGGGGCGGGGCGGCACCGGGCGGGGCGGCACCGGCCTGCGCGGCATCGCCGACCGGGTCGCGGCGGTCGACGGCACCCTCGCCGTCACCAGCCCGCCCGGCGGCCCCACCGTCGTCACCGTCGACCTGCCCCGGCCGCGGTGAGGCCCCGATGCGCATCGTGATCGCCGAGGACCTCGCCATCCTGCGCGACGGCCTCGCCCAGCTGCTCACCCTGCGCGGCCACGACGTCGTCGGCGCCGGCGACGCCGCCGAACTGGAGCGCGCCGTCGCCGCCCGCCGCCCGGACGTCGCGGTCATCGACATCCGCATGCCGCCGACCCACACCGACGAGGGCCTGCGGGCCGCCCTCGACCTGCGCCGCCGGCACGAGGGGCTCGGGGTGCTGCTCTTCTCGCAGTACGTCGAGACGCGCTTCGTCAGCCAGCTGCTCGCCGAGGGCTCGGCCGGCATCGGGTACCTGCTCAAGGAGCGCGTAGCCGACGTCGACGACTTCACCGACGCGCTGCACCGCGTGGCGGCCGGCGGCACCGCCCTCGACCCCGAGGTCGTCACCCAGCTCATGGCCCCGCGCCGCCGCGACGCCGGCCTGGCGAGCCTCACCCCGCGCGAGCGCGAGGTGCTGACCCGGATGGCCGAGGGCCGGACGAACGCCGCGATCGCCGCGGCGTTCGTCATCACCGAGCGCGCCGTCGAGAAGCACGTCGCGAACATCTTCACGAAGCTGGGCCTGCTCGCCTCGGGCACCGACCACCGCCGCGTACTCGCCGTGCTGCGCTACCTGGAGCACCGCTGACCCGCTCAGATCTGCCGGCTCCACAGGACCACGAACACGACCACGGCCCCGACGACCGCCACGGTGACCGGCACCAGCCACCGGGGCCGCGGCCCGCCGTCGAGCGCGACGCTCAGCCGCCGGTGCAGCGCCGCGATCCCGGCGAGCGCCCCCAGCCCGGCGAGCAGGATCGGGATGCCGACGAGGAAGTGCACGAACCAGGCCCCGGCGCGGCTGGGCCCGCCCCACGAGTTGTCGTACGGCCCGGGGTCCACGATCCCGTACAACACCCCGCGCAGCACGAAGATGGCGAGAAACGCGAGCGGCACGAGCGCGACGACCCCGAGCACCAGCCCGGCGACCGCGGGCCCGATCCGCCGCCGGGCGAGCCCGCGCGGAATGAGCAGCGCGCAGTACATGACGTTGTTCCCGATCGTCCGCACAGCAGCAACCATGGCTCCAGCCTGGGCCGCGGGGCCGCCCGGCGACATGGTGGTGCCACGACACCTCAGGGGTTCGGAAAACCGAACCCCGCCGCCTCGATGACCGTCTCCAGGGGCGCGTCGGTGTCGACGACGACGTGGCGGTCCGTCCACGGCTCGTACGCGGCCGCCCGCGACTCGACGCGGTCCCAGGTCGGCTCCGGGAGGTGGCGAAAGCCCCGCCGCCGGCCCTCCAGGCGGCGGCGGTGCTCCTGCCGGTCGGAGCACGTGAGCACCACGAACCGCAGCTCGACGGCCGCGCTGCCGGCCGCCCGGCGCCAGGTCTCGCGGGCCGGCTCGCCGTCGTTGACGGCGTCGACGACGACATCGCGGCCCAGCGCCAGGTTCTGCTCGGCCGCCGCCCGGATCACCTCGTAGGCCGCGACCCCGGTCGCCCACCCGGCCGGCAGCCCGGCACCGAGCATCGCGTCCTCGGCGTTGTCGACGGACAGGTGCACGGCGCGCAACCGGGCGGCGATACCGGCGGCCACGGCACTCTTGCCGACGCCCGGCAGGCCGGAGACGACGATCAACACACCTCAGCGTACTTGCACGACGGCCCGCGCCCGCTCGGGCGTGACGACCGGCCGAAGCCGTGGATCGGTGAGGAGAACGACCGGCGCGATCCGATGCGGCGAGTCCGAGCGCCAGCCGGGCAGCGCGGCGAGCACGACGGCCCAGGCCGCGTCGAGAGCGCCGTCGTCGGCCAGCGCGCGGGCGCGCTCCAGCGCGGCCTGGAACGCCGGCGGCTCCGGCAGCACCGGCGGCACGAACCGCTCAGGCGCCGCCAGCTCGTCCTCGGTAAGAATGCCGGCGAAGAGTGCGCGATAGGGGCCGATCGGGGCGTTGCGGAGGTACAGCGGCACGGCCTCGGCGCGCAGCTGCTCCCGGCCGATCTCCTCGACGACGTGCGGCCGTGCGAGGACCTCGTTGCGGATCTCGTGGTGCACGGAGGCCGGGTCGAGGAACCCGTTGAGCATGACGGCCAGGTACGCGCCCGCGCCGGAGCCCTTGACCGCGGCACGGGCGAGGGCGTCGACCGCGCCGGTGACATCGCCGCGCCGGGCCAGTGCGCGGCCCTCGTCGACCAGTGCCCCGGCGCCGGCCGCGTCGACCGGGCGGCCGTCGCGCCCGCTCAGCTCCTCGAAGGAGGCCCGCTCGGCGTCGACCAGGGCGGCGAAGGACTCGTACCGGTCACCGAGACCGGGATACCAGCTCGCCCAGGTCCAGGCCGCCCACTCGCCGTCCGGCCCGGCATCGCCGGGGTCGAGCAGCCAGTACTGGGCATCGCCGGCCCCGGAGACCAGCAGCGCCCGGTCGCCCAGCGCGGACTCGCCGGGCTCCGGGCTGTCCCGGATGGCCTCGTGCAGCCCGGGGCCGGCGTCACGCAGCCAGGCGACGTCGTCCGTGGTGCGCATGGTCCACATGAACGGCCCGAGGTTGAGCCAGCCGTCGGAGGCCGCGAGGAACGACCGGTAGCTCGGCGGCAATGCCATACCCAGACGTCGCTCGGTCTGTGCGAGCCGGGCGACGTCCGCGCCGTCGAAGCCCAGCCAGCCGGCGGCGCGCTGGGCGGCGCTGACCTCACCGAGATCGCCGTCAGCGGCGACCTGGAGCACGTCGGCGCTGTACCCGGCGAGATACTGCCGCCATTGCTCGACGTCGCGCGCGCTGGTCACCGGACCACGGTAGCCGAGGCGCCGAGGGGCTCACCCGATGCCGGCGGTGCGGCAGGCCTGCGAGTACTGGCCCGCGCACAGGGCGCCCGGCGTGCACGCGGCGGATCGGAAGGGGTGTTACAGCGCCCGGCGCAGCCACTCCTCGACGCCGGCGACGTGGATCGAGGCCCAGGAGCGGGCCAGGTCCGGCTGGCGGGTCGCGATCGCGTCGACGATGGCCTGGTGCTGCTCGCGCGTGCGGGCCGCCGCGCCCTCCTGGGTCAGGCCGCGCCAGATGCGGGCGCGCGTCGTCGGGCCCGACAGGCCGTCGATGAGCGAGCACAGCACGGCGTTGCCCGAGCCCGCGGCGATCAGGCGGTGGAACTCCAGGTCGTTGGCGACGAGCGCCTCGATGGCCGGGTCGGCGCCGAGCGCGTCGAGCACGGCCTGGAGGCGGGCCACGTCGTCGTCGGTCATGCGGGTCGTGGCCAGGGCGGTCGCGGCCGGCTCGAGGATGCGGCGGACCTCCAGGAACTGCAGCACCGTGTCGTCGCGGTGGAAGTCGACAACGAAGCTCAGGGCGTCGAGCAGGAGGTCGGGCTCCAGGCTCGTCACGTAGGTGCCGTCGCCCTGGCGGACGTCGAGTACGCGGATCATCGACAGCGCCTTGACGGCCTCGCGCAGCGAGTTGCGGGACAGGCCCAGGCGCTCGGCCAGGTCCGACTCCTTGGGCAGCCGGTCCCCCGGGCCGAGCTCGCCCGAGGTGATCATGCCCTTGATCTTGTCGATGGCCTCGTCGGTCAGTGCCACAGTTGCCTCCGCGGCGACTGTACTGCGGGCAGGCCATATACCTCACGCGCCGTCGCCGCGAACACCTCCGGCGCCGGGACCAGCGCCCGGATGCGCTCCAGGGTCTCGCCGTAGGGCACCGCCAGCGTCGACACCGGCCAGTCCGAGCCCCACATGAGCCGCGCCGGGCCGAAGCGCTCGAGGGCGGTCTCCACATACGGCCGGACGTCGTCGACCTCGGTGAACAGGCCGGAGATCTTGGCGTACACATTCGGCATCTCCGATAAATCGGAAATGTCGGACCGCCACGAGCCGAAGTCGCGCGGCTTGCCGAGATGATCGAGCACGAACCGCACCCCGGGGCAGGCGGCCGCGACCCGGACGGCGGACGGCAGCTGGTCCGGGCGGATCACGAGATCGAAGACGAGGCCGGCCGCGCCGTACGCGGCGAGCCCGGAACGCACGTCCGCGCGCGCCAGATAGTCGGTGTCCTCGGCCTGCACCTGCGCGCGCAGCCCGACCAGGTACTCCGCGCCGGGCAGGTCCCGGTAGGCGGCGAAGCCGGGCGACGCCGGATCGTCCCAGGCCACCACCCCGGCGATCTCCGGCGTCGCCGCCGCGTGCGCGAACAGCAGCGCGGCCTCTTCGGCGTCGCAGCGGCCGCCCTCGACCAGCACGGTCTGGGTGACCCCGGCCGCGGCGAGCTCGGCCCGCAGGTCGGACGGGGTGTAGGTGCGGCGGATCGGGGCGAGCGCCGGGGCGTCGAGCCAGTCGTAGCCGCCGCCGAGGTGCCACAGGTGGTGGTGCGCGTCGACGATCACAGCAGGCCCCGCTCGCCCAGGGCGGCCCACAGCGCGTCCGCGGGCGGGGCGGCGAACCGCGCGGCGTTGCGGCGCACCTGGCCGGCGTCGTCGGCGCCGACGACGACCGCGGTCACCGCCGGGTGGCGCCCGGGGAACGAGAGCGCGGCGGCCGGCAGCGTCGTGCCGAACTCGCGACAGGCCTCGGCCAGGTCGGCCGCGCGCCGGATCAGGTCCGAGGGCGCGTCGCCGTACTCGTAGTGCAGTCCGGCCCGCGGCACGTCCTCGGCCAGCAGGCCGCTGTTGAAGACCCCGGCCGCGAACACGGCGACGCCGGCCGCGGCACAGGCCGGCAGCAGGGTCTCCGCGGCCGGCTGTTCGAGGAGGGTGTACCGCCCGGCGACCATGACGACGTCGGGCGCGCACTCGGCCACGACCCGCGCGAGTACACCCGCGTCCTTGGAACCGGCCCCGACGGCGCCCACCACCCCCTCGGCGCGCAGTTCGGCGAGGGCCGGGAAGCCGTGGCGCAGCGCCGCCTCCGGCGCGAACTCCGGATCGTGCAGCAGCGCCACGTCGACGCGGTCGAGCCCGAGCCGGCCCAGGCTCTCCTCCAGCGAGCGGCGCACCCCGTCGCGGCTGAAGTCCCACACCCGGCGGTGCGTGCGCGGGACCGCGAAGCCGTCGGCGAGGTCGTCGCCGCCGTCGGCGGTGGGCTCGAGGAGCCGCCCGACCTTGGTGCTCACCGTGTATTCGCCGCGCGGCCGGCCCGCGAGCGCCGCCCCGA
The DNA here is from genome assembly GCF_049995355.1 of Dactylosporangium sp. McL0621. Classification (NCBI taxonomy): domain Bacteria; kingdom Bacillati; phylum Actinomycetota; class Actinomycetes; order Micromonosporales; family Micromonosporaceae; genus Dactylosporangium; species Dactylosporangium sp. McL0621. Next base: position 2,703,421 of record NZ_CP188259.1, on the reverse strand, counting down.
GCCGCCGCTCCGAGAGGCCGAGGCCGTAGTGGGGCGCGGTGTCGAAGTACCGGACGCCGCAGTCCCAGGCCGCGTCGACGATGGCGCGGGCGTCGGCGTCGGAGCGCTCGCGCCAGAGATTGCCCAGCTGGGCGCAGCCGAGGCCGAGCGCCGTCACGCCGGAGGCCTGACCCGCAGGGCGTGCATGCCGCCGTCGACGGACAGCACGGCGCCGGTGGTCGCGCTGGCCAGCGGGCTGGCCAGGTAGGCGATGGCGTGCGCGATCTCGGCGGCCGAGACCAGCCGGCCGGTCGGCTGGCGGGCCTGCAGGGCGGCGAGCTCGCCGGCGGGGTCCGCGGCCTGGTCGAGCAGCCGCCGCACCCACGGGGTGTCGGCGGTGCCCGGGTTGACGCAGTTGACCCGGATGCCCTCGCGCACGTGGTCGGCGGCCATGGCGGCGGTGAGCGACTGCACGGCGCCCTTGGTCGCGCTATACAGGGCCCGGTCCGGCAGGCCCGCGTGGGCCACGATCGAGCAGGTGTTGACGATCGCGGCGTGCGCCGAGCGGCGCAGGTGCGGCAGCGCGGCGCGGCTGACCCGGACCAGGCCGACGACGTTGACGTCGAAGACGCGGTGCCACTCCTCGTCGGCGTTGCTCTCCACCGTGCCGATCGCGCCGATGCCGGCGTTGTTGACGAGGATGTCGATGCCGCCGAGGTGCTCGGCCGCGGCGGCGACGCCCGCGCGCACGGCGGCGTCGTCGGTGACGTCGGCGACGAAGCCGGCGACGCCCTCCGGGATGCCGTCGGTGCGCAGGTCGAGGCCGGCCACGCGGGCGCCCAGCCCGGCGAGGTGGCGGGCGGTGGCCAGCCCGATCCCGGACGCGGCCCCGGTGACGACGGCGGTGAGACCGTCGAACTCTCCAGTCACGAAGCTCTCCCAAACATCGGAGGATTGCTGTCTATCAGCCGGAGACTGCCCGCCGCAAGGGGTTGTCGACGGCCTATAGATAGGATGTTCGCTACTCCATGCCGCGCTTCCCCGGCGTCCAGAACGGCTTGGTCAGCACCGAGCGCCGCGGCCAGCCCCGGTCGCGGACGAGATGCTGCCGCACGGACTGCACGGCCCGCGCCTCCCCGGCGACATAAGCCTGCCCGGGTTCCGGCGGAAGATCCAGCAGCCGTACCGCATCGATGAGGCCGTCCCGCGACGCCCACGTGACGTTGCCGTCGAGGGCGAGCCGGTCCGCGGGCCCGGCCTCGACCACGACCCGGCTCGCGGCGCGCCCGGCGGCCGGCAGCGCCCGCAGCATGGGGCCGAACGCGACCGACGCGGTCTCCTCGCCGACGAAGAGGTGGTAGCGCGCCGGGCGCGTCACGAAGTCGCCCTTGGGCCGGCTCAGCAGCACCTCGTCGCCGGGCTCGGCCGCGGCCATCCAGCGCGCGCCCGGGCCGTCGCCGTGCAGCAGCGCCTGCAGCTCGATGGTGTCGGCCTCGCGGCTCCACACGGAGTAGGTGCGCAGCAGCGGCCCGAAGGCGCCCTTCGGGCCGACGTCGACGCGGACCTGCTGGCCGGGCCGCCACTCGGCGTCACGCAGCGCGCCGGCCCGGAGGCGCAGGCGGCGGAACCGCCCGGTGATCTCGGCCTCGACGACCGCGGCGCGCACGAACAGCTTCTCCCACAGCTTCATGCCGCGGGACGGTACAGCGCACGGCGATATTTCCCATCGGAGCCTTCGTCTGGTGCATTGTGGCAATGCACCGGACGAGGGTTCCGGCCATGGAAGTTGCTAGATGTCCTCGTCCAGCTGCGTGCCGCGGCGCGGGTCGCGGATGCTGCGGCCGGTCGAGTCGACGGCGCCCTCGTCCACGAGGCCGCCGCGGGCCAGCTGGTGCTCGAGGCTCTGCTTGCGCTCGGCCTCGAAGCGCGCCGCCTCGCGGGCCGCCGCCTCGGGGCTGTTCGGGTCGATTCCGGTCGGGTCATGCGCGTTCATGCTGCTCACTCCCAGTGCTCGGCGATGCGGGGACGGGCGGGTCGGGACACAGTACCCAGGGTGAACTGCGCTAATCCAGAGGCGTGATGTTCCGGATTCTCACAGCACCGCCGTCGCGTGGATAGATTCGAGGCGAGAGCAATCTGCGACTCGAAGGAGACCTGACGCATGTCAGCACAGAGCAGCGCGGCGAACGCGGGCACGATCGACGTCGGCGGCGACCTGACCGTCAACCGGCTCGGCTTCGGCGCGATGCGCATCACCGGCGACGGGATCTGGGGTCCGCCCCGCGACCGCGAGGAGGCCAAGCGGGTCCTGCGCCGGGCCGTCGAGCTGGGCGTGAACTTCATCGACACCGCCGACTCCTACGGCCCCGACGTCAGCGAGGAGCTGATCGCCGAGGCGCTGCACCCGTACGCCGACGACCTGGTCATCGCCACGAAGGGCGGCCTGGTTCGGCCGGGCCCGGACCGCTGGGACGCCGACGGGCGGCCCGAGCACCTGCGCGCGGCGCTCGAGGGCAGCCTGCGCAAGCTGAAGCTCGACACGATTCCGCTGTACCAGTTCCACCGCGTCGATCCCCGCGTCCCGCTCGAGGACTCGGTCGGGGCGATCGCCGAGCTCAAGGCCGAGGGCAAGATCCGCCACATCGGCGTATCGAACTTCACCGAGGAGCAGCTGCGGGCCGCGCAGCGGATCACCCCGGTGGTGTCCATCCAGAACCGCTACAACGTCGACGACCGCGGCTCGGAGTCGCTTGTCGACCTGTGCGAGCAGGAGTCGATCGTCTTCCTGCCGTGGGCGCCGATCCAGAACCTCGACGGCAACGCCGCGATCGAGGCGGTCGCGAAGAAGTACGAGGTCACGCCCCGCCAGATCGTGATCGCCTGGCTGCTGGCCCGCTCCCCGGCGATGCTGCCGATCCCCGGCACCGGCTCCGTCGGCCACCTCGAGGACAATATCGCGGCCGCCGGCATCGAACTGTCACCGCAAGAGGTCTCGGACATCACCCGCAACGCGTAAAAAAGAATCTCGGGCGCGATGTCGGATCCGGGCCCTCCCCTTCGAGGAGGGGATGAAGGACCTACTCGACGAGGGAGACGACATGCGTTACGTGATGCTGCTCGAGGCGACCCACCAGCCGTCGACGCCGCCGCCCGCCGGGCTCATGGAGGCGATCATGAAGCTCGGCGAGGAGGCGACGGCGGCCGGGGCGCTGCTGGACAACGCCGGCCTGCTGCCCAGCGCGGCCGGGGCGAAGATCACCGTCACCGGCGGCGACCTGACCGTTACCGACGGCCCGTTCGCGGAGACCAAGGAGCTGATCAGCTACGCGCTGTACTCGGTGCGCTCGAAGGAGGAGGCCGTCGAGTGGTGCTCCCGGTTCATGAAGGTCCACCGCGACCTGTGGCCGGAGTGGGCGGGCACCTGCCGCGTCCTGCAGGTCATGGAATTCTGAGCCGCTGAGATGCCGGACCAGCCGGACGTGCGCCGCGTGGTGGAGGCGGTCTACCGCATCGAGTCCGCCCACATCATCGGCGCCCTGGCCCGGCTGGTCCGGGACGTCGGGGTCGCCGAGGAGCTGGCCCAGGACGCGCTCGTCATCGCGCTGGAGCAGTGGCCGGCCCGGGGCGTGCCCGACGCCCCGGGCCCGTGGCTCATGGCCACGGCGAAGCACCGGGCGGTCGACTACCTGCGCCGCCAGGAGACGTACCGCCGGAAGCTGGCCGTGGTGGGCGCGGACGACGAGGTCGACGAGGAGTCGGAGATCGTCGACGCCCTGGACGACCACATCGGCGACGACACGCTGCGCCTGATCTTCACGGCCTGCCACCCGAACCTGACGACGGAGTCCCAGGTCGCGCTGACCCTGCGCATGCTGGGCGGCCTGCGCACGGACGAGATCGCGCGCGGCTTCCTGACCACGGAGGCGACGGTCTCCCAGCGCATCCTGCGGGCGAAGAAGGCCCTGCACGGCGTCGCGTTCGAGCTGCCGCCGCCGGGCGAGATCCCGGCCCGGCTGTCGGCGGTACTGGGCACCGTCTACCTGATCTTCAACGAGGGCTACGCGGCCACCGCGGGCGACGACTGGTCCCGCCCCCAGCTGTGCGAGGAGGCCCTGCGCCTGGGCCGGGTCCTGAGCGGCCTGCTGCCGAACGCGCCGGAGGTCCACGGCCTGACCGCGCTGATGGAGCTCCAGGCCTCGCGGCTCCCGGCCCGCAACGATCACGACGGCCGCCCGGTGCTGCTGAAGGACCAGGACCGCCTGCGCTGGGACCGCCTGCTGATCAGACGCGGCCTGGAGGCGCTGGAGCGGGCCGAGCGCCTGGGCGTCCTGGGCCCGTACGGCCTGCAGGCGGCGATCGCGGCGTGCCACGCCCGGGCGACGACCTTCGAGCGGACGGACTGGGGGCGCATCGCGGCCCTCTACCAGCTGTTGTCCCACGTCACGAAGTCGGCGGTGGTCGAGCTGAACCGGGCCGTCGCGGTCGGGATGTCCGAGGGCCCGGCCGCGGGGCTGGCGCTGCTCGACGAGCTCAGCGCGGCGCGGCGGCTGGTCGGGTACCCCCATCTCCCGGCCGCCCGGGGCGAACTCCTGGAGCGCCTCGGTCGCCTCGACGAGGCCCGGACGGCGTTCGCGGAGGCGGCCGCGCTGACCCGGAACGAGGCCGAACGCGAGTTGTTCCGCAACCGCACCTTTTGAATCGCCCCCGCGGTGGGAAAGAGGACGATGTGCGGTTTCTGGGCGGACGGTACCGGCTGCGACGCAAGCTGGGCGAGGGCGGGATGGCCAGCGTCTGGGCGGCGCACGACGAGGTGCTGGACCGCGAGGTGGCCGTCAAGCTGCTGACCCCCGAGCACACCGCCGACCGGGAGGCGTTCGACCGGGCCCGCAACGAGGCCCGCTCCGGGGCCCGCTTCGCTCACCCGAACGTGGTGGCGGTGTACGACTTCGGCACCTCGCGGCGCGCCGGCCGGGGCACCGCGTACCTGGTCATGGAGCTGGTCGAGGGCCAGCCGCTGGACGCCGTCATGAGCGAGGGCCCGCTCGACTGGCGGGTCGCCGGGCGGGTGTGCGCCGAGATCGGGGCGGGCCTGGCCGCGGCGCACGGGCACGGCATCGTGCACCGTGACATCAAGCCGGCCAACGTGGTGCTCACCCCGGCCGGCGCCAAGATCCTCGACTTCGGCGTGGCCGCGCGCACCGGGCAGCCGGACCAGCTGCCGGACGGGACGCTGCTCGGCACGCCGTCGTACCTGGCGCCGGAGCGGCTGGAGCGGGGCGCGGCGGCCCCGCCGGCCGACGTGTACGCGGTCGGGGTGCTGCTCTACCAGTGCCTGACCGGCCGCCTGCCGTGGCCGGCCGACACCGATGCGCAGGTGCTGCACGCGCACCGGCACACCCCGCCCGCGCCGCTGCCCGAGATCGCCGGGCTGCCCGAGGAGCTCGCCGAGGTCTGCACGGCGAGCCTGGACAAGCTGCCGGAGGCGCGGCCGACCAGCGTGGCGCTCGCGCTGCTGCTGTCGGCCGCGGTCGACGTGCCGGTACACGTGCCGCCCGTGCTCCGCCCGCACGCCATGTCGCCGTCGATACACGCGACGACCGAGGCGATATCCGTTTGACCGCCGTGTAATTGTCACGGTGTGAGCGACTATCTGGGGATCAACCGCGCCCAGTGGGACGAGCGCGCGCCGGCGCACGCGGCCTCGCGCGGGTACAACCTCCGGGGTTTCGACGATCCGGAGCACCTGAGCAACGTCGTCCGCTTCGACCGGCCCCGCCTCGGCGATGTGCGCGGCCTGCGGGCCGTGCACCTGCAGTGCCACATCGGCACCGACACGCTCTCCCTGCACCGGCTCGGCGCCCGGGTCACCGGCCTCGACTTCTCCCCCGCCTCCCTGGCCGAGGCCCGCGCCCTGGCCGAGCGCGCGGGGGCGGACATCGACTACGTCGAGTCGGACCTCTACGGCGCCCCCGGCGTGCTCGAGGCCGGCGCGTTCGACCTGGTGTACACCGGGGTCGGCGCCCTGTGCTGGCTGCCCGACGTCCGCCGGTGGGCCGGCGTCGTCGGGGCCCTGCTGCGCCCCGGCGGCCGGCTGTTCATCCGCGAGGGCCATCCCATGATGTGGTCGATCGACGAGACCCGCAAGGACGGCCTGCTCGTCGTCGGCTTCCCGTACTTCGAGACGCCGGACCCGCTGGTGTGGGACGAAGCCGAGTCCTACGTCGACACCGACGGCGCCGCGTTCCAGCACACCGTCACCCACTCGTGGAACCACGGCCTGGGCGAGATCGTGGGCGCGCTGCTCGGGGCCGGGCTCGAGCTGACCATGCTGGAGGAGCACGACAGCTGCCCCTGGGACTTCTACCCCGGCCGTACCGTCGAGGGCCCGGACGGGGAGCACCGGCTGGCCGCGGGGCGCGAGCGGTTGCCGCTTACATACACTCTTCAGGCGCGTAGACCGTCGTTCTCATAGTGTGGGAGGCCGAGCCGTGGGCGAGGAGCAGGACGTCAATCGGGTCGTGGCCGAGGCCGCCCGGGCCGCCCGGGCCGCGGCCGCCCCGCTCGCCGCGGCGCCGGCCAAGACCATCGACGAGGCGCTGCGCGGGATGGCCCGCCGCCTCGCCGCCGGCCCCGCCCCGATCCTCGAGGCGAACCGCGCCGACGTGGCCGCGGCCGAGGCCGGCGGGATGAGCGGCGGCCTGCTCGACCGGCTGCGCCTCGACGAGGCCCGCCTCGCCGGCATGGCCGAGCAGCTGAACATCCTCGCCGACGTGGAGCCCGAGCCGGCCCGGCGCACCGTCCGGGAGCTCGGCGGCGGCCTGGTGCTGCAGGAGTGGCGCCGCCCGGTCGGCGTCATCGGCGCCAACTACGAGGCCCGCCCCAACGTGACGGTGGACGTCGCCTCGCAGCTGATCAAGAGCCAGAACGGCGGGGTGCTGCGCACCGGCTCGGCCGCCCTGGCCTCGGCGACCGCCCTCATGGACGAGATCGTCGCGCCGGCCCTGGCCGAGGCCGGCCTCGACCCGGCCGCGGTGCAGCTCATCCGGGCCCGGGGCCGCGCGACCGCCGACGCCCTCGTCGCCCAGCCCGGCCTGATCCCGCTGGTGATCCTGCGCGGCAGCGGCGAGAGCACCCGCATGCTGGCCGAGAAGGCGGCGCTGCAGGGCGTGCGCACGCTGGCCCACGCCGACGGCGGGGGCGTGCTCTACATCGACGCCGCGGCCGACCTGGACAAGGCGTTCGCGCTGGTCGACGCCGGCCTCGACCGCCTCGGCGTGTGCAACCGGCTCAACCTGCTGCTCATCCACCGCTCGCGGTACGACGAGCTCGTGCCGCGGGTGAGCGCCGCCGTGGGGCCCCGGATCGCGGTCTCGGCGCCGCCGCACGCGCACGCGCTGGGTTACGAGTGGGCGCTGGACTCCGACCGTGAGGCGACCATCACCGTGGCGCCCGTCGACTCCCCGCTCGCCGCGGCGCGTCTGGCCAACGACGAGACGTCGGGGCTGGCCGCGGGCATCGTGACCGAGGACGCCGCGGCGGCCCGGGAGTTCCTGGGCGCCTACGCCGGGACCGGGGCGTTCTGGAACGCGACGACCCGGCTGCTGGACGGGTTCAAGCTGCTCAACGTGCCCGAGACGGGGATCAACATCGACCGGGTGCCGGGGCCGCGGGGGCCGGTGACGTTCCGGGACCTGTCGCTGCGGCAGTACGCGGTGGTGCCCGCCGACCGCCTCGCCGACCTGGACTGAGCCGCTCGAGCTTTCAGTAACGGAAAACGGCCACCGCCCGGCGCAGGTCGCCGGCGATGTCGCCCAGCTCCTCGGCCGTGGCGGCCGTGCCCTTCGCGATGCCCGTCGTCTCCTCGGCCGCGGCCGCCACGCCGCCGACGTTCGCGCTGATCTGGCCGGCGCGGCCCGCGACCTGGCTGACGGTCCGGCTCATCTCGGCCGTCGTGGCCGACTGCTGCTCGACCGCGGCCGCGATCGCCGTCTGGGCGTCGCGGATGGTCGTGATGACCTCGCCGATCTGCTCGATCGCCTGCCCCGCGGCGGCCGAGTCGCGCTGGATGGCCTCGACGCGCTGGGCGATGTCCCCGGTGGCGCGGGCGGTCTCCTGGGCCAGGTCCTTCACCTCGGTCGCCACGACCGCGAAGCCCTTGCCGGCGGCGCCGGCGCGGGCGGCCTCGATCGTGGCGTTGAGCGCCAGCAGGTTGGTCTGCTCGGCGATCGACGTGATGAGCTTGACGACCGTGTCGATCTCGCGGCTCGGTCTCCGCGGACCGGGCCAGCGGCAGCAGCTCCTGCTGCAGCACCGTGCGGTAGTCGGCCAGCGCCTTTTCGAAGGCGGCGCGGTCGCTCGTCTCCCCGGCCACGGGCAGCGCGATGAACTCGCTCCACGCCTGGTCCAGCCCCGTGTTCGCCGCCTGCACGTTCTGCAGCGCGGCCGCGATGTCGGCGGCCGTGATGGCGAGGGCCATGTTCGAGACCTCGGCCTGGACCGTCTTGAAGAACAACCCGACGTCGTCGAGGTCGGCGATGTCCTGGAGGTTGTCGCTGTACATCAGGCGAAGCCGGTCCTGGGCCGCGCCGAGCTGACGGATGCCCAGGACCCCGACCCCGACGAGCAGGGCGCAAACGACCGCGACGGTCGAGGCGAGCTTCCCGGCGATCGGTAAATTCCGCACCATGTCCGGCTATTCGGCCGAATGTCCGACTACGTGAGCAATGTTTCGCGGATCCAGTCGTGCAGGGGGTCCACCCGGGTGGTGGTCTCCTCCTGGTCGTGCGGGCACGAGGCCCCCGTGCTCTCCACCGAGACCAGCACCGGGAGCCGGCCGGGCTCGGCGAAGTAGGGCGCGCCCGAGTCGTACTCGCACGCGCTCGTGTCGAGCGCGGGGCGGTACCCCTTCACCCCGACCGTGACCGGGGCGACCGAGGACACCCGGACCTGGCCGGTCCGCAGCTGCCGGGACGGGGCCGGGTCCGTGGCCGCGCGCTTGCCCCACCCGGTGATGCGCAGCACGGCGCCGGTCCGGGGCGCCTTCTCGGCCACGCGCAGCGGCACGACGTCGTACACCGGCCGGTCGAGTTTGGCCAGCGCGATGTCGCCGCTCGGAGCCTGGCGCACGGAGACGACCTTCGCCACGTGGCCCGTCCGGTGCGACAGGTCCGCGCGCCCGACCGTCGCGGTGGTCTCGTACGGCACCGACCCCGACGCCGGGTTGCGCCGCGGATCGTGGAAGCAGTGCCCGGCGGTGATGATCCACCAGGGGGACACCAGGGCCGCCGAGCAGGCGCTGGCGTAGCCGGTGCCGTCGGGCTTCGGAATGCCGGTCATGGTCAGCTGTACCGCGAACCGGTACCGCCCCTCCGGCACCGGACCTCCGCTCGCGACAGCGCCGGCGGGCGTGGCGAGGCTCGTCGCGGCCGCGGCCACCATGGCGGTGAAGGCGATCGAGCGGGCCAGCCGTGACGACTGGCCCGTCACGGAGTGGCGGACATGTCGGTGAAGACCGGGTCCGTCAGCTCGCCCTCCCCCGTGATGCGCAGCGACGACACCTGCGTCGGCGGGGTGCGGCGGTCCCAGATGCGCTGGTTGCGGATCGTCGCCGAGCGCACCCGGGCGTTCACGCAGATCCCCGCGGCCGGATGCCCCTCGGTCCCGTTGCCCCGGATGCGGTTGCTCACCAGGAACGGGTCGATCAGCTCGCCGTCGAGGCGGATGCCGTCGCCGCCGTTGTCCCAGATGTCGTTGCCGTCCAGGACCATGTCGCTGGCCGGGACCGAGATCGCGCCCGGGAGGTTGTGCTGGCGGTACCCGTGCCCGCGGTTGCGGCTGATGCGCGTCGCGCTCACGGTGTAGCCGCCCGGGGTGTTGCCGATGCTCACGCCGTCGCCCGGGTTGTCGTCCACCACGCAGCCGCTCACCACGCCGTAGCGGCCGGCCACGTGCGTGGTGCCCTGGCCGGACACGTCGAAGCCCGCGGTGTGGTTGCCGATCATGGTGCAGCCCGAGACCAGCAGGCCGTCGGCGCCCCAGTCGGAGATGCCGTACTCGTTGTCCTCCGCGTGGCAGCCGAGGATGCGGATGCCCCGCGGCGGCGTCCAGGCGGCGTCCTGGAGCTCGACGAAGATGCCGTTGGTCCCGTTGCGCCGGGTCACGCACTCGGACACGGTCAGGCGCTCGACCGCTCCCCAGCCGCCCACGCCGATGCCGATCCCCGCGCCGCCCTTCTCCCAGCCGGCGTCGAGCCGGCCGCAGTGCACCGCGATCACGCGCTCCACGGTGCAGTCCTGCAGGAAGTCGCAGCCGAAGCCGGTAGCCGGGGTGTCGTGGATGTACAGGTCGCGGAAGGAGGCGCGGACGACGTACTGCAGCCCGAGGCCCTTGGCGAGCACGTCGTACGCCGGCAGCGTGATCTGCGACCCGTCGATCTCGAAGCCGGCGAAGGTGACGTCGGCGATCGGGCGGTCGGGCGCGGCGCCGTGCTGCAGGGTGGTCCAGAACGCCAGCGGCACCGGGGTGCTCGGCGCGCCCGGGTTGGACAGCACGAACCGGGTGGCGCCCGGACCGTCGCCGATCAGCGAGACGCCGGTGCGCCAGATGGTGCCGGCGTCGTGGATCGCGTAGGTCGCCGCGGGGCAGTGGATGACCTCGCCCGGCGGGCACGAGTCGACCAGCTTCTGCAGGGCCGGCTGGTCGTTGGTGACGCCGTCGCCGGTGAGGCCGTGGTCGAGCGCGTTGATCACGTGGGGTCGGATACCCGCAGGGCCCCGAGTATGCGCGCGAGCTCGGCCCGATCCCGCTCGGGCAGCGCGGCGAAGAACCGCTCGGCCTGGGCGCCGCGCTCGGCCCGGATCCGCTCGGCGGCGTCGGCGCCCGCCGGGGTCAGCCGCACCAGGGTGGCCCGGCGGTCGGCCGGGTCCGGGAGCCGCTCCACCAGCCCGCGCTCCTGCAGCCCGTCGACGACCTCGGTGGTCGAGCGCGGGGCGATGCGCAGGTGGTCGGCCAGCTCGCTGAGCCGCATGGTGCCGTGCCGGACGAGCACCATGAAGGCCCGCCCCTGCCCGGGCGTGATCCCGAACGGCTGCATTGACTCGTGGGACCGGTGCCGCAGCTGCCGGGCGACGCTCCAGAACAGCTCGGAGAGGTTCTCATCCTCCACGGGAACAAGGTACCAGGGGTTTGTGTTGTTGCCTCATAGTGAGGTACCCTCAGCATATCCCGACAGGAAGGTGTTCCCCTTGGAGCCCAATCCCCCCGCCCGCGCCCGCGGGAGCCGTAAGCCCTCCGCCGCCGAGAAAGAGCAGGCCAAGCAGGTTTCGCTGGCTCGCATCGGGCGGCTCTTCACCGCGCACCGCGGCCGCCTGGCCGGCGTCGTGCTCATCATCGTGGCCTCGTCCGTGCTGGCGATGGCCTCCCCGTTCCTGCTGCGCGAGGTCATCGACCGCGCGCTGCCCGCCCGCGACACCCGGCTGCTGGTCTGGCTGGTCCTCGGCATGGTCGCCGTCGCCGCCGTGACCTCCGCGCTCGGCGTAGTCCAGACCTGGCAGTCGACGAAGGTCGGCCAGCTGGTCATGCACCGCCTGCGTGTCGACGTGTTCACGCACCTGCAGCGGCAGTCGGTCGGCTTCTTCACCCGCACCCGCACCGGCGAGGTGCAGTCCCGCATCACCAACGACATCGGCGGGATGGAGGCGGTCGTCACCAACACCGCCACGTCCATCGCCTCCAACCTGACCACCGCGATCGCCACCGCCGTCGCGATGGCGGCGCTGTCCTGGCGGCTGTCCCTGGTGTCGCTCGTCGTGCTGCCGCCCGCGATCTACCTGACCCGCCGGGTCGCGAGCATGCGCCGCGAGATCACCGCCCAGCGCCAGCGCGAGCTGGCCGACCTCAACGTGACGATCGAGGAGGGCCTGTCCGTCAGCGGCGTGCGCCTGTCCAAGACGATGGGCGCCGGCGGGGCGGTCGTGCGCCGGTTCACCGAGTCGTCCGGGCGGCTGATCGACCTGGAGCTGCGCTCCGAACTGGCCGGACGCTGGCGGATGGCCTCGATGAGCATCATCTTCGCCGCGATCCCGGCGATCATCTACCTCAGCGCCGGCCTGCCGATGACCGCGGGCACGCTGAGCATCGGCACGCTGGTGGCGTTCACCTCGCTGCAGGCGGGGCTGTTCCGGCCGCTCATGGGCCTGCTCGGGGTCGGCGTGCAGCTGACCAGCTCGCTGGCGCTGTTCGCGCGGATCTTCGAGTACCTCGACCTGCCCGTCGAGGTCGCCGAGCCCGCCCACCCGAAGCGGCTGCCCGCGCCCCGCGGCCACCTGCGCTTCGAGGACGTCACGTTCACCTATCCGGGCAGCGACGCGGCCGCGGTGGCGGGCGTCTCGCTCGACGTGCCGGCCGGGACGTCGCTGGCGATCGTCGGCGAGACGGGCTCGGGCAAGAGCACGATCGCCGCGCTCATCGCCCGGCTGCACGACCCGGGCGCCGGGCGGATCACCATCGACGGCGTCGACCTGCGCGACCTGCGCCTCGACGACCTCGCGGCGATCGTCGGGGTGGTGAGCCAGGAGACCTACCTGCTGCACACCACCGTCCGGGAGAACCTGCGCTACGCCAAGCCCGACGCGACCGACGCCGAGATCGAGACCGCGGCCCGGGCGGCCCGGATCCACGATCTCATCGCGTCGCTGCCGGAGGGGTACGACACCGTCGTGGGCTCGCGCGGGTACCGCTTCTCCGGCGGCGAGCAGCAGCGCATCGCGATCGCCCGGACACTCCTGCGCGACCCGCGCATCCTGGTGCTGGACGAGGCCACGAGCGCGCTGGACAACGAGACCGAGCGGGCCGTGCAGCGTGCCTTCGACGCCCTGGCCCGCGGCCGGACCACGATCACGATCGCGCACCGGCTCTCCACCATCCGCGACGCCGACCAGATCGCGGTCCTCGACCAGGGCCGGATCGTCGAGCGCGGCACGCACGACACCCTCCTCACGGCCGCCGGGGCCTACGCCACCCTGGCCGCATGAGTCCGGGAAGTCCCCGATGACGGCGGTGGCGCGGCAGGAGCATGCTTGGGGCATGGGTCGTTTCCTGGTTGGTGCCATCGCGGTCGTCGTGGGCCTCTTCGTGGTCGGCGCGATCGCCGTATGGGTGTTCCACGCCCTGCTCAGCACGCTCGGCTACCTCATCGTCGGCGCGCTCGTGGTGGGCGGCGGCATCTGGCTGTACGGCAAGGCCAAGCGCGGCCTGGGCAGCTCCCGCAACCAGCGCCGCATCGAGGCGGGCCTGGCGACGTGGAAGCAGCGCAACCGCTGACGCGTTTTTTCGAGGCGGCTCGATCGCGCGCGGTCAGGCCCCGCCGGGGTTCCGGCGCGCGATCGCCGCGTTGAGCGCCGTCGCGAAGCCGGTCCAGGCCACATAGGGCGCCAGGGCGGCCCCGGCCGCCCGGTCCGCCTTCCACGCACGCCGCAGCAGGTCGAGGTTCGACGCGTTGAGCAGCGCGATCTCGGCCAGCGCGGCGCGGGGACGGCGCGCCCCGAAGAAGACCGCCGTCCAGCCCGCGTTGAGCGCCAGGTTGACCCCGTAGGCGACGGCGAAGTCGCGCCGCTCCCGCCCCTTGCCCGCGTCGAGGGCACGGGCGCCGGCGAGGGCGATCAGGCCGTACAGCGGCGTCCACACCAGCGGGAACGCCTGCCGCGGGGGCTGCCAGGCGGGCTTGTCGAGGCGGCGGTACCACGGGTCGCCCGGCCTCGTCGCGAGCGACCCGATCCCGGCCGCCACGGTCACGGCGGCGGTCGTCTTGAGCCATGTGGGAACGCGCATACCCGCCTGGTACCCGTCACTCGCGCGGCGTCACCTCCAGTACGCGGGTGGCGGGCACGGCCGCCCCGTAGCGCTCGCGCAGCGCGAGCCGGTCCGGGTCGTCCAGGAAGGCCTGCAGGCCCTCCCGCGCCGCGAAGTGGATGACCTGCACCTCCTCGCGGCCGTCGGTGAGCCGGCGCTCGAGGCTCCCGCCGTGCCGGGGCAGCAGCGCGAGCACCTCGTCCTCGTACGCGGCGGAGGCCTCGGACACCAGCTCGACCAGCGCGACCAGCAGCAGTCCCGTCACCGCACCAGCCAAGCACACGCGGCCGGCGCGAGAAACCCGCCCGCCAGCCCGAACTGGGCGGAGTAGTCGCCGGCGCGGACGTGCGTGTAGAGCGCGCACACGAAGAACAGCACCAGGCCGAACGCGGCGAGCGTGCCCGCCCACGGCACCGCGAGCCCGGCCGGCAGCCCGAACGCCCCGGCCGGCTTCAGCGTGCCGATCGGGAACGTCAGCCACGACTCGGGCACCCCGGCGCGGGCCATCCCGGGCAGGATCGGCCGGGATGGCCCGAAGTGCAGCACGGCGCAGGTGCCCGAGAACAGGTTGGCCGCGGCCGTGACCAGGGCCGGCACGGCGTGGGCGGACATCTCAGTAGGCGCCGCGGTGGTCGGCGGCGTACTCGGCGAAGGTGCGCGCCGGGCGCCCGAGGATCGACTCCACCCCGTTCGTCGGCCGGTGCTGCGGGCTGTCGAGGTGGCGGCGGTACCGGGCCATGAGCGCCTCGACGAACGGCTCCGGCAACCCGCCCGCGGCCATCCCCCGGGCCGCGGCCTCCGGCGGGACCTCCTCGAACCGCAGCGGCCGGCCGAGCACGGCGCCGAGGATCGCCACCTGCTCGCCGTGGCTGAGCGACTGCGGCCCGGTGAGCTCGAGCACGCCGTCGCCGTCCCCGGTCAGGGCCCGCGCCGCGACCTCGGCGAGGTCCCGCTCGTCGACGAGCGACTCCTGGAAGGCCCGGAAGGCGTACCGCACGACGTCCCCGCCCCGCAGCTGCGGCCCGAACGCACGGACCGTGTTCGCCGCGAACGAGCTCGCGCGCAGGGCGACCCAGGGCAGCCCGCTGTCGGCCGCGGCCTGCTCGGCCTCCCGGTTGCGATCGCCGGCGAAGCGCGACGGCTGGTGCTCGGCCGGTTCGTCGACGTTCATCGCGGAGAGCGCGACGACGCGGCGCACCCCGTGCTCGCGGGCGAGGGCGACGAGCCCCGTGGCCCCCTCCCCCACCGCCCGCGGGTGCAGGAACAGCGCCTCGACGCCGCCCCCGCGCAGCGCCTCCTCGGCCGTCGGGCCGGCCGAGCGGCTGACCCCCAGCACCGCGGCCCCGCTGCCCTCCAGCGCCGCGACGAGATGGCGCCCGACCAGACCGGTGGCGCCCGTGACCAGGATCATGATGGCTCCTCATTCGATATGGTGTCTCCGAGACCAGTATCTTACGAGTTGCATAATATATGGCTAAGGAAGTACATCATATGAGTTCCGTATCACCTTCGCGGCGCCGGGCGACCAACGCGACAAAGGAGTCGCTGCGCGCGCTCAGCACCCAGCTCTCGCTGCTCAACCACCGCGTCGGGGCCCGCCTGGAGGTCAAGGACGCCGACTGCGACTGCCTCGACCCGGTCGACCGCCACGGGCCGCTGAGCCCGAGCGCCCTGGCCCGGCGCGCGGGCCTGCACCCGGCGACGATGACCGGCGTACTGGACCGCCTCGAGCGCGGCTGGGTCGTCCGCGACCGCGACCCGGAGGACCGGCGCGCCGTGGTGATCCGGGCGCGGCGCGAGCGCAACGCCGAGATCTACTCGCTCTTCGCCGGCATGAACGGCCGGATGGACGAGGTGTGCGCCGGCTACGACGACGCCGAGCTGGCCCTGCTGGCCTCGTTCCTGGAGCGGGTCACCGAGGCCGGCCGGACCGCCGCGGACGAGCTCAGCTGACGTCCCACACCCGCACCACGCCGTCGCGGGAGCCCGTGGCGAGCCGGCCGGCCTCCCGGGGGCTGAAGGCGAGCGCGTCGATGGGGCTGTGCGCCTGCTCGAAGGTCCGGATCGTCTTGCGCGAGTCGGGATCCCACAGGTGTACCGCCTGATCGTCCCCGGCCGCCGCCAGAACCGACCCGTCCCGGTCGAAGGCGACGGCGTTGATCGGCGTCTTGCCGCCGGACAGCCGCGCGGCCACCACGCCGGCCTCGCCCGTCCACAGCAGGACACAGCCGTCGGCCCCGGCCGTGGCCAGCAGGGTGCCCGCCGGGTTGTACGCCACGGCGCGGATCGTGTCGGCGTGCGCGACCGAGGCGTCCAGGGGCTGCCGGGCGCCGTCCGCGCTGCTGTACACCGCCGGCGCCGTCGCCGCCCCGCCCAGCGCGACCTCGGTGGCGCTCCCGGCCCCCGGGTTCCAGGCGACCGCCGCGACCGCGCCGGGGTTGAACGCGTCGAACTCGACGCGCTGCCGGCCGGTCGCGACCTCGTGCACGACCGCGAAGCCGGTGTCGGCCCCCAGCACGAGCAGCGTGCCGGTACGGTCGAAGGCGAGGGCGGTGAGCGAGAACGGGAGGCTGGGGATGATGCCCTCGCCGCGCTCCTTGTGGGTGGCGACGTCCCACAGGTGCACGCGCCCGTCGTCGCCGCCCGCGGCGAGCAGTTTCCCGTCGGGGCTGAACGCGACCGCGCGGGGGGCCGCCGCCATGGTGAGGGTCGTGGCCTTCCCGGCGCCGACGTCCCACAGCCGCAGGGTCTTGTCGTCGCCGACGGCCGCGAGCAGGTCGCCGGCGGGGCTGAACGCGACGGACCGTACGGCGCCGACGGCCCCGCGCAGCTCGGCCACGACCGGGCCGCGGAGCCAGGCCCGAACGCCGAGGATCCCGGCCACCACCGCGATCATCACGATCGCACCGACGACGTGCCGCCGCCGCAACCACCGCGGGGCCGGCCCGGCCGCGGGTTTGGGCGAAACCGCCCCCGGCTTCGACGGGGCGGCGGACGCTGAGGCGGCCTCCACAGTGGACGCCGCGGCAGGGGCGGTGGTGGTGACTGCGGCAAGGGTGGGGGGAGCGGGCACGGCAGGCGCGGGCCCGGGAGAGGTCGGCGCGGAAAAAGCAGGCGCGGGAGAGGTCGGCGCGGGAGAAGTGGGCGCGGGAGAAGTGGGCGCAACTCGCGCGGGCGCGGGCGCGGGTGCGGGCGCGGTGGCCGTGACCGACGCTGGGTGCGTGGGAACGGTGGGCGTGGGAACGGTGGGCGCGGGGACCGTGGCGGGCGCGGGCGCGGCCAGCACCGGGGTCAGGTCCTCGGTCGGCAGAGCCACCTCCCAGGTCGTGACCGGGGCCAGCAGGCTGCCCTCCGCGACCACGAGCTCCGGCTGGTCGACGATCGCCGGGGCGATGCGCAACGCGCGGTGCAGCAGCGTCGCCGCCAGGGGGATGCGCGACGAGCCGCCGACGAGGAAGACGCCGGCGATGCGTTCCGGGACCGCGCCCGCGTCGCGCAGTACGCGGACGGTCAGGGCGACCGTGCGGTCGAGGTGCGGCCGGGCCGCCGCCTCGAACTCCGCGCGGGTCAGGTGCACGTCCCGCTCGAGCAGGGGCAGGTGCAGGTCGGCGGTCGCGTGCCGGGTGAGCTGCTCCTTGGCCGCGCGGGCGCCGGTCCACAGGGCCCGGCGGGCCTGCTGGTCGGCCGGGGTCTGGGGCCAGTCGAGGCGCCCCCACTCGCCGGCGGCCGTCGACGTGAGCGAGCGGGCGTGCGCGACCACGGCCGCGTCGAGGTCCAGGCCGCCGATGTCCGTCAGCCCGTCGGCCGCCAGCACCTCGAACGCCCCGCGCGCGGCGTGCACCACATCGGCGGCCGGAAGACCCGACCAGCCGTCGCCGCTGTGAAGGACGGCGCCGCCGCGTCGAAGGCCGTCGGCCGCCAGCACGTCGAATCCCCCGGCGTCCGTGCGGCGCACGACGCTCACGTCGAACGTGCCGGCCCCGAGGTCGTACACGACGACGGTCTGCCCGGGCTTGAGCGAACGCACCGTGCCGAAGTAGGCCGCGGCCGCCACCGGCTCGGAGACCAGCCCGACCTCGCCCAGCCCGGCGCGGCGCGCGGCGTCGGCGAGCAGGCTCAGCCGGGTGCGGCCCCAGGCCGCGGGGTGGGTGAGCACCACCTCGGCGATCGGGCCGCCGGCGACCCGCCGCGCCTCGTCGCCCACGCGGCTCAGGATCGCGGCGAGGACCTCGACGACCGGGTACTCTCGCTCGCCCAGCCACACGGTGCCGTCGTCGATGCGGCGCTTGGGGTTGGCCTCCAGGCCGGCCGGCTGGGCGGTCGCGGCCCGCTCGGCGTCGAGCCCGGTCAGCAGGTCGGGGCCGGAGCCGGCGAAGACGGCCGAGGACAGCAGCGGCGAGGCGTCGAACAGCAGCGGGCGGGTCGCGCCCGGGAACGCCAGCACGGCCACCGTGGTCGAGGTGCCCAGGTCGATGCCGAGCCGGTATGCCACCCGCACACTGTACGAGCCGGCGCCAAACCTCAGCCGGCCGCGGCCTCCGCGAGCAGGTAGAACGCCTGCGCCTCGGCCGAGGTGCCGGGGCGGTCGAAGGTGGGGGCGCCGCAGACCGAGGTGACGAGCCCGTCGACCACGAGGGGCTCGACGGCCGCGCGCAGGGAGCCGGCCACGGCCGCGTAGGAGTCCGGCAGCCAGCCGCCGGCCACGCCGGTGAAGGCCGCGTAGGCGAGCATCTGCGCCAGGTTCGCCTCGCGGAAGGAGCCCGGGTCGTCGAGGACGTCGCCGAACAGGCCGTCGGGGCGGCGGTACCGCAGGCAGGCGTCGATGACCTCGCGGGCGTGCCCGGCCAGCGGCGCGGCCAGCTCGGGCGCGTGCCGGATGGCCCGCGCGAGCCCGGCGGCGACCCAGCCGCTGCCGGTGCCCCAGAGCCGCGGGCGGGTGTCGGCGGCGGCGTAGAGCCCGTCGCGGCACAGCCGGGCGCGGTGGCCCTCGGCCTGGGCCAGCGCCAGGTCGGGCCGGCCGGCGAAGGCGAGCATCGGCACGAGCATGTAGACGGAGTCGGCCCAGCACTCGGGCGCGTCCAGCAGGTGGTAGAGGGTGCCGTCGGCGGCGCGCGGGGCCCGCTCGACGATCCAGTCCAGCTGGCGGCGGGCGGCGTCGGGCGCGTCGAGGAGTACCGCACCCTCGTAGATGGCGGCCGAGTTCACCGACCCGCGCTCGCCGCCGATGGTGCCCAGGCGGCCGTCGGGGCTCTGGTGCACGGCCGCGTCGCGGGCCAGGCGCGCGGCCAGCCCGGTCTCGCCGCGGTCGAGCAGGGCGTGGATCGCCACGCCCTGCTCCCAGTTCTGCCGCTGCATCGCCAGCAGCGTGAGCAGGACCGGATGGCCGGTCAAGACCGGGCGGTGAGCACGAAGACGGGGATCTGCCGGTCGGTCTTGGTCTGGTACTCCGCGTAGTCCGGCCAGGCCTCGATGGCGCGCTTCCACCACAGGGTCTTCTCCTCGCCGGTCACCTCGCGGGCGGTGTAGTCCCGCCTGACCGGGCCGTCCTGCAGCTCGACGTGCGGATGGGCGACGAGGTTGTGGTACCACACCGGGTGCGCCGGCGCGCCGCCCAGGGAGGCCACGACGGCGTACTCCCCGTCGTGCTCCACCCGCATGAGCGGTGTCTTGCGGATCTTGCCCGACTTCGCGCCGAGCGACGTCAGCACGATGACCGGTCGCCCCCGCAGGGTGTTGCCCTCGGCCCCGTTCGTGCGCTCGAACAGCTCGACCTGCTCGCGCGCCCAGTCGGTCGGGCTCGGCTCGTACTCACCGGACAACGGCATGGTGCTCGCTCCTCACTGGTCCTTGATCTCGTCTTCGACGCTACCCGCGGCCGTGGGATCGGAGGGGTCGGACGCGTGTTCGGCATCCTCCTCCGCCTGCTCCCGGCGCTGCTCGTCCTCGTCGGTCGGCTCGGTGCCGGGCGGCTCGTCGGCGTCGGCGGGCTCGCCGCGGGGGTGCTCGGCGAGGTACCGGATGGCGGTGTTGCCGACCGCGAGCAGCGGGACCGCGACGAGCCCGCCGACGATCCCGGCCGCCACCACGCCCGTCGTGATCGCGAGGATCACCGACAGCGGGTGCAGGGCGACGGCCCGCCCCATGATCAGCGGCTGCAGGACGTGGCCCTCCAGCTGCTGTACCGCGATGACGACGGCCAGCACGAGCAGCGCGCTGACCGGCCCGTTGGTCACGAGCGCGACGAGGATCGCGACCGCGCCGGACAGCGTGGCCCCGACGACCGGGATGAACGCGCCGAGGAAGACCAGGGCGGCCAGCGGCAGCGCGAGGGGGACGCGCAGCACGGCGAGGCCGATGCCGATGCCGAGCGCGTCGACGAACGCGACGAGCACCGTGGCCCGGACATAGGAGACGAGGGTGTACCAGGAGTAGTGCCCGGCCCGCGCGAGCGGCAGCTGGGCCTGGCGGGGCAGCAGCCGGCACAGGAACGACCAGATCTGCCCGCCGTCGCGCAGGAAGAAGAACAGCGTGAACAGCACCAGGAAGAAGCCGGTGAGCACCTCGCCGAGGGTGGTCGCGGTGCTCAGGGCGCCGGACGTCAGCGTGCCGCGGTTGGACGTGAACTGCTTCTGCAGCGAGCTCATCATGTCGCTGAGCTGCTTCTCGGAGATGTGCAGGGGGCCGTTGGCGAGCCAGCGCTGGATCTCGCCGAGGCCCTCGCCCACCCGGCCGGAGAGGTTGTCGAACTGGGCGATGAACGTGTAGACGATCCCGCCCAGGCCGCCGAAGACCACGACGAGGCCGCCGACCAGCACGATCGCGGCGGCCAGCGACCGGTGCACCCCCCGCCGGCGCAGCCCGCCGGCCACGGGCTCGAGCAGCGCGGCGAGCAGGATCGCCACGACGACCGGGATGACCATCAGGCGCAGCGCGGCGACGAGGCGCAGCAGCAGGTACGCGGCCAGGATGAACAGCACGATCCGCCAGGCCCAGGCCCCCGCGACCTTGATGCCGCGGGGGATGCCGTCCTCCACAGTGGACGCGGGCCGCACCTCCACGGGCCCGGCGAACGGCGGGATCTGCCGCGCCGTGCTCAGCCGCGTCCGCGCGCGCTCACCGACTTGCGTTATCCACTGCGCCATGCCACGGCAGTACCCCCAATGGGGGGAGATCAACCGGTTCTTACTTCTGCCTGTCGTAGCGCGAGAAGTCGTCCGGGTTGTCCTTGCTCGACGTCCGCCAGATGTCGCCGTTGCAGGTGTACGTCGTGGGGTCGAGGTTGGGCTCGAGCTGGATGCGGCCGGCCTGGACGCCGTCGACGCTGACCGTCACGACCGTGGTGGCCTCGCCGCCGGCGTAGGACAGCACACCGTCCTTCGTGGAGACCTTCCACTCGGTGCGACCGGCCCAGGTGGCGGTGACGGTCCGGCCGTCGTCGGTCTTGCCGCTGTACACCGTGCTGGTGTCGTCCTCGATGGCGCTGCCGTCGTCCTTGATCTCCCAGATCTTGCCGCCGCCGCTCATCTTGACCTTGGACAGGTTCCCGCGCTTGGCGGTGTCGGTCCCGCTGAGATCGACGACCTTCTGGTAGGAGGTCTGCTTCCACTTGCCGACGAGGCACTTGTCGACCGGGCCGGTCTGGGAGGCGCCCGCCTGCGGGGTGCTCGGGGTGTCGGGCTTGCGGTTCAGCGCGACCACGACGATGGCGACCACGACGACCACGAGCAGCACCGAGCTGATGATGAGGGCGGGGAAGAACCGGTTGCGCCGCCCGGAGCCGCCGTCCGGCAGGGGCGGCGCGGACGTCGGGTAGGCCGGCTGCTGCGGGTACGCCGGCGGCGGCTGGTAGGCCGGCGGGGCGCTGTACTGCTGCGACGCATAGGGCACCGCGGAGTAGGGCTGGGCGGCCGGCGGCTGTTGCTGGGGGTACTGCTGGGGCGGGTACTGCTGCTGGGGCGGGTACTGCGGCTGCGGCTGCCCGTACGGCGGCTGCGCCTGAGGCTGGGGCGGCCCGTACGGCGGCTGCTGCGGGTAACCGCCCGGCTGGGGCTGGCCATGGCCACCGCCGCTCGGATCGGGCTGCTGCCACTGCCTGCTCGGGTCCACGGTCCCCGTCCTCCCCATGCCACTGCGCGAGCCATCCAAAGTTCACGCACGCATCGCGTGCCATTCGCCGTCGAGAATGGCATACGCCGACATCTTTCGCAGGTCGCCCTTTCCGACAAATGCCGCGTAACGCCACGGCGCTGACCTGCGAAATTCCACTTGGCGCCAACTGGCCGACCCACAGCGGCGCTTTGTGTGTGACGATCGAGCGCAACGGGTACACGTCGCGCACCGGGCAGGCCCGTCGGAGGAGGTTGGGCGTCATGCTCAGCGAGAGCGAGCAGAAGCGGCTCGCAGACATCGAAGCCGCGTTGCGCAGCGACACGCGCTTCGTCAACGGATTCAACCGGGCCATGACTCGCCGGATCACGCCCCGCCGCGTGACCTCGGTGGCCATCGCCATAGCCGCAATCGTCGGCGCCGTCATCGGCCTGGCCGCCCACAGCGTCTTCGGGACGGTGCTGGCGATCTGCGCCCTCGGCGTCGCGGGCGGCGTCTGGACCTATCGGCCGGCCCACTCCGAGCCGGTCACCACGCAGACCGAACTCGATCTCGAACTCTGACACCCTCGCACATTGCGGTCCTCGCGTTCCCCGGCCCCGCCCCAGGCGCCGGGGAACTGCATGTCTGCGGCCGTTTCCCCGGTCCCGTCGGGCTGACACCCGGTGTGCCGATCTTGCGGGTGACCGCCCGAAGCGCCACAGTTGTCCGGTGATGCCCCCAATCGCCAGGCTCAAGGCGGCGCTGAACGGCGGCCGGGCGCCCGGCGAGCACCCGGCCCTGCCCTGCTCCCCCGCCGAGCTCGCCGAGGCCGCGCAGCGCTCGGTCGCGGCCGGGGCCGAGGCCGTGCACCTGCACCCGCGCGACGACACCGGCGCCGAGTCGCTCGCGGCGGCCGACGTGGGCGCGGCGGTCGCGGCGGTGCGCCAGACCTGCCCCGCCACGCCGGTCGGGGTCACCACGGGGCTGTGGATCACCGGGCGGGACGTGACCGCGCGGCAGGCGGCGGTCGCGGCGTGGGCGGGGCTGCCGCGGTACCAACTCCCGGATTTTGCCTCGGTGAACGTCTCCGAGCCCGGGTTCACCGCGCTCGCCGCCACGCTGGGCGAGCTCGGCGTCGCGGTCGAGGCCGGGGTCTGGACCCCCGAGGACGCGGGGGCGCTGTCGATCGCGGACGAGGTGCCGCGGGTGCTCGTGGAGATCATGCGGCCCGGCGTGGACCCGCTCGCGATCCTGGCCCGGCTGGACGAGGCCGGGGTGACCGGCGAGCGGCTGCTGCACGGCGAGGGGGCGCTGTGCTGGCCGATGGTGGAGCTGGCCGGGCGGCTCGGGCTGCCGACGCGGATCGGGCTCGAGGACACCCTCACCGGCCCGGACGGGGCGCCCGTGGCCGGCAACGCGGAGCTGGTGCGGCTGGCGCTGTCGGTCTGGTCGACCGCCCGCTCAGTTGCGTAGGTCCCAGGCCACCCGCGACAGGACCGCGCCGAGCGGCGCGTCGAGCAGGAGCGCGGCGAGCGTGTCGCCGCGCGTCGGGCCCTGGTTGACGATGGCGACCGGCAGGCCGAGCTTCGCCGCGCGCACCACGAACCGGCGGCCCGACATCACGGTCAGCGAGGAGCCGAGCACGACCAGCGCGGCCGAGCGCTCGACGAGCTCGAAGCAGGCCTGCACCCGCGGCGCCGGCACGCTCTCGCCGAAGAACACGACGTCGGGCTTGAGCATCCCGCCGCAGCCCGTGCAGTCCACGACCACGAAGCCGGCCGCCTGCTCGTCGGTGAGGTCGACGTCGCCGTCGGGGTTGACGCCGCCCGCGACGGCCGCGTAGCCGGCGTTGGCCGCGCCGAGGCGGGCGTCGAGCTCGGCCCGCGCGGAGAGCTCGCCGCAGCCGAGGCAGACCACGCGGTCGAGGGCGCCGTGCAGCTCGACGACGCCGTCCGCGCCGCCGGCCTGGTGCAGCCCGTCGACGTTCTGCGTGATGACGCCGGTGAGCAGGCCCAGCCCCTGCAGCCGCCCGACGGCGTGGTGCCCGGCGTTGGGCGCGGCCCGCGCGATGGTGCGCCAGCCGAGGTGGCTGCGGGCCCAGTACCGCCGCCGCGCGATCGGGTCGCGGGTGAACGTCTGGTAGGTCATCGGCTGGGCGTTGCGCCGCGCCCCGCTCGGGCCCCGGTAGTCGGGGATGCCCGACTCCGTCGACAGGCCCGCGCCGCTGAGCACGAGCACCCCGCCCTTGCCGACGAGCGCGCTCAGCGCCGCGACTGACTGTTCCACGGAATCAATACTGCCTCGCGCTCAGCGCAGCGCGGCCCGGATGGTCTCCGCGACCGGGCCCGCGGTCGGGTAGGGCTCCGCCGGGAGCAGCGGCGGCTGGGCCAGGAACCGGGGCCGGTCGCCGTGGTGGGGCTGGGCCGCATGGACAAGGAACGGGTGGCAGAGGTACACGTCGCCGGCCGTCCCGGTCGCCAGCACCTGCTCCCGGTGCGCGGACGCGGCGTCGATCCGCGCCCCGATCTCCATGATCGGCGCGCCGCGCTCCCCGAACGGGGCCAGCAGCGGCGGCATGTCCATGTGCGAGCCGACCCGCACCCGCGTCGGGGCGTTGCGCTCGTCGACGTCGGTGAACAGGAACAGCAGGAGCAGCGCCCGGCCCCGCGAGTGCACGTTGGCCCAGAACCCGGACTCGCCGGGCGGCGTGAAGCTGCCCTCGATGTGCCACCCGGCGTCGTCGGGCTCCTCCTCGTGCGGGAAGCGCAGCGGGAACGACCCGATCGAGTCGCGCGGGTGCCACCGGCCCGGGCCGACGAGCGCGTCGAAGGCGTCGAGCAGCACCGGCTGGTTCGCGGCCGCCCGGAACGGCTCCTGCGCCATGCCGCCGACCCAGTACACCGGCCTCGTCCAGGTCGCGGGGTCGTCCGGCTCGGCGTCGATCTCGGCCCAGAGCAGCTCGGTGCACTGCCGGGCGACCTCCGCCGGTACCGCCGCATCGATCTTGACGAACCCGTCCCGCACGAACCGATCGACGTCAGCGCTCAGCATGCCCACCATCCTGCCGCGGGCGCCGAAACTTTCAACCGATTTCTACCGGTCTCGAGTTGGGGCGTGATGGGGCGCACAGTCCCGGCCACGGGCGACGTATCGTGTTCGGCATGGGTTTGGTGAGCAAATTCAACACGTGGCGCCGCAAGCTGCAGGAGCAGGTGGGCACCACGATCGACCTCGAGCCGATGCGCGCCCTGCTGCCGGAGATCGAGAAGCGCGAGGCCGAGCTGTCAGAGCTCACCGACGACGAGCTTCGTGCCGCCAGCAAGGCTCTGCACCAGCGCGACGACCCCCAGGACTTCGTCGAGGCGTGCGCGCTCGGCCGTGAGGCGGCCAAGCGGGCCCTGGACGAGCGGCCCTACGACGTGCAGCTGCTCGGCGCCCAGGTGCTGCTGGCCGGGCACGTCGTCGAGATGGCTACCGGTGAGGGCAAGACCCTTACCGCCGCGATCGCCGCCGCCGGCTACGCGGCCCAGGGGCCGGTGCACGTCATCACCGTCAACGACTACCTGGCCCGCCGCGACGCCGAGTGGATGCGCCCGGTCTACGAGCTGCTCGACCTCACCGTCGGGTGGGTCAACGAGTCCTCGACGCCCGACGAGCGGCGCACGGCCTACGCGCAGGACATCACCTACGTCTCGGTCAGCGAGGCCGGCTTCGACCTGCTGCGCGACTCGATCGTCACGAACACCGCGGACCGCGTGCACCGCGAGTTCGCCACGGTCATCGTCGACGAGGCCGACTCGATCCTGATCGACGAGGCCCGGGTGCCGCTGGTGCTGGCCGGGTCCACCATCGCCGGCGAGGAGCAGCCGATCGCGCTCGCCGAGATCATCGGCGGGCTGCACCGCGACCGGGACTACGAGGTCGTCGACGAGGGCCGCACCGCCCACCTGACCACGCAGGGCCTGGCGAAGGTCGAGTCCGCCCTCGACCTCGACCTCTACGCCGAGGACAACGTCGACACCCTGACCGCGGTCAACCTGGCGCTGCACGCCGAGGCGCTGCTGGTCCGCGACGTCGACTACATCGTGCGCGACGAGCGGGTCGAGCTCATCGACGAGTTCCGCGGCCGCGTGGCCCAGCGGCGGCGCTGGCCCGACGGGCTGCAGGCCGCGGTCGAGGCCAAGGAGAAGATCCGCTCCAGCGGCGGCGGCACGGTGCTGCAGACCATCACGGTGCAGGCCTTCCTGACGCAGTACAAGCGGATCTGCGGCATGACGGGCACGGCCATCCCGGTCGGCGACCAGCTGCGGGAGTTCTACAAGCTCGAGGTCGCGGTCATCCCGCCGCACCTGCCCAACATCCGCAAGGACTGGCCCGACCGCGTCTACGCCTCGGCCGAGGAGCGCGACATCGCCGTGGTCGCCGAGATCGTCGCGATGCACGCCACCGGCCGCCCGGTGCTGATCGGCACGCTGAGCGTCGCCGAGTCGGAGCGCCTCGCCGCCACCCTCGGCGAGGAGGGCGTGGAGTGCGTGGTCCTCAACGCCAAGAACGACGAGGCGGAGGCGGCGATCGTGGCCGAGGCCGGCGCGGCCGGCGCGGTGACGGTCTCCACGCAGATGACCGGCCGCGGCGTCGACATCCGCCTCGGCGGCAGCGACGAGAAGGAGCGCGAGCGGGTCGCCGAGCTCGGCGGGCTGTTCGTCATCGGCACGGCCCGCAACGACTCCCGCCGCATCGACGACCAGCTGCGCGGTCGCGCCGGCCGGCAGGGCGACCCGGGCGAGTCGATGTTCTTCGTCTCGCTCGAGGACGAGCTGGTCCAGCGGTACGGCCCCGAGCCGATGCCGATGGGGCAGGCCGACGCCGAAGGCGCGATCGAGGACGAGGACGTGCGCTGGGCCATCGGCTCCGCCCAGCGGGTCGCCGAGACCGTCAACCTGGAGATCCACCGCAACACTTGGCGGTACAACTACCTGCTCGACCAGCACCGCCAGCTGCACGGCAAGCGGCGCGAGGAGCTGCTCACCACCGACTCGGCCGGCGAGCTGCTCGCCGAGCGGTCGCCGGACAAGTACAACGAGCTCGCGGAGGAGCACGGCGAGGAGACGCTGCTGCGCATCGCCCGCGTGATCGCCCTGTTCCACGCCGACCAGGCCTGGTCGGAGCACCTGGCCGACATGAGCGAGCTGCGCGAGGGCATCCACCTGCGGGTGCTGGGCTCGCAGGACCCGCTGGACGAGTTCCACCGCGAGGCGATCCCGGCGTTCCGCGGCCTGCTGGCCGAGATCGACAACCGCACGGTCGCCGAGTTCGAGGAGATCGAGATCGACGGCCCGGACTGGGAGCCGGAGGACGCGGGCCTGGTCCGGCCGAGCGCGACCTGGACCTACGTGGTGAGCGACAACCCGTTCGGCTCGGAGATGGAGCGGTTCTTCGCCGGCATGGTGAAGCTGTTCCGCAGCGGCAAGGGCGTCAAGAAGAGCTGAGCGAAGGGGGGCCCGCCGGGCCCCCCTCGCCTCACCGGTTCAGGGCCTCGGTCAGCGCCCCGCAGAACGCCGGCAGGTCGTCCGGCTTGCGGCTGCTGATCAGGTTCCCGTCCACGACCAGCTCCTCGTCGACCCAGGTGGCGCCGGCGTTGCGGTAGTCGGTCTTCAGCGACGGCCACGACGTGAGCCGGCGGCCCCGGACGGTGCCGGTCTCGATGAGGATCCAGCCGCCGTGGCAGATCACCGCGATGGGGCGCCCGAGGTCGGCGAAACCGCGCACGAACTCGACCGCGGTCGGCTGCCAGCGCAGCAGGTCGCCGTTGGCGACCCCGCCGGGCAGCACCAGGGCCGCGTAGTCGCCGGGGCGCGCGTCGGCCGCGGTGACGTCCACGTCGAACGAGTCGGCGGGGTCGAGATGGTGGTACCCCCTGACCTTCCCCGGCTCCGGCGACACCAGCCGCGGCGTGTGCCCGGCGTGCTCGACCGCCTTCCAGGGCTCGGTCAGCTCGACCTGCTCGATGCCCTCCTTGGAAACCAGAAACGCGACATCCATATGCTCGCCCTCCTTCCAACCCCCGGATACCCCGCGGGCGGCGGCCCAACCGGCGGTACCTTCGGCCCGTGGAGATCAACGTGCGGCGGGCCGGCCCCGCGGACACCGACGAGCTCGTCCGGCTGCGGATCGTGATGCTGGAGGCGATGGACGGCGCGCCCACCCCGCCCGGCGAGTGGTCGGAGCGCTCCGCGGCCGCGCTCCGCCGCCGCCTGCCGGTGCCCGACCCGGACGCCACCCTGGCCGCGTTCGTGGCCGACCGGCCCGACGGCCCCGGGCTGGCCGCGTGCGCGGTCGGCACCATCGAGGAGCGGCTGGGCGCGCCGGGCAACCCGGACGGTCGCGTCGGTTACGTCTTCAACGTGGCCACCGACGCCGCGTACCGCCGCCGGGGCCTGTCCGCCGCCTGCCTGGACGCCCTGCTGGCGTGGTTCGAGCTCCGCTCGGTGCCGATGGTGCACCTGGTCGCCTCCCCCGACGGCCGGCCGATGTACGAGCGGATGGGCTTCGCCCGCCACGCCCACCCGTCCCTGCGGCTGCGGCTCCCCCGGATTGACGCCCCTACCGATGGGTAGGGTGGGGGCGTGACCACCGCCGCCATCGACTCGGGTCTGTTCCGCCGGGTGCTGCGGCGGCACGCGGCCGCCGTCGTCGTGGTGACCGCGCCCGGGCCGGTCGGGTTCACGGCGACGTCGTTCACCTCCGTGTCGCTCGACCCGCCGCTGGTGTCGTTCTGCGTGGCCAAGGCGGCCTCCGCGCGCCCGGCCATCAGCGCGGCCCCGGCCGTCGCCGTGCACGTGCTGACCGCCGACCAGGAGCCGGTGGCCCGCATCTTCGCCACCCCCGGCATCGACCGGTTCGCCGCCTACGAGCGCACCGGCCCGTGGCGCACGGGGCCCGGCGGCGTGCCGCTGCTGGGCGCTCCCCTGGCCGTGCTCATCTGCCGGGTGGTCAAGCAGGTCGAGGCCGGCGACCACGTCATCGTCATCGCCGCGCCCGTGCACGCCGAGCACCACGACGACGCCGAGGCGACGCCGCTGGTGTACCACGACGGCGTCTACACCGGCCTGTAGCCCTCAGGCGGTCTCGCCCCACAGGCGCAGCCGGGACATGCCGCCGTCCGGGTAGATGTCCAGCCGCACGTGGGTCGCCGGCCGCGGCGAGTCCAGCCGGAAGTGGTGGCGGGTGTCCGGCTGCGTGGGGGTGCGCGGCAGGAGGTCGAACCACGCCGCCTCGCTCGCCGGGTCGTCCGTGGCCCGCAGCGAAGCCTCGCCGGGGGCGTTGCCCTTGAAGTGGGTGGTGTCCAGCTCGGCCAGGCGGATGCACCCCGCGGCGGCCAGGCGGACCAGCACCCACTCGTTGCCGGGCTCGCGGCGGCGCGCGGTCTCCCAGCCCTCGCTCATCTGCCGCGAGCGGTCCGGCAGCAGCAGGTTGCCGGGCGATCCGTAGAACATGTCGCTGCAGCCGGCGACCACCGCGCCGAGCTCGAGCGCGGCCAGGTTCACGGTCAGGCCGTGCAGCAGGGCCGGGTCGGGCCGCACCTCGCCGTGCACGCGGAGCCGGGCGACGCCGCCGTCGGGGTAGATGTTCAGGCGCACGTGGGTGTAGCGGGCGTCGTCGGCGACCGGGAAGTGGTTGCGGTGGTCGCCGCGCACCGGGGACCGGGGCACGAGCCCGGTCCAGGCCGCCGCCTCCAGCTCGGCCGGGGACGGGTGGCCGGGCACCTCCGCGGCCTCGACGGCGACGAACGGCGGGTAGTTGCCGGTGAAGTGCGCGGTGTCGACCACCACGCCGTGGATGCGGCCGGGCGCGCCCAGGCGGACGACGGCCCAGTCGTGGCCGGGCGAGCGGCGCCGGCGCGTCTCCCAGCCGTCGTAGACCTTGCCCTTCGGCCCGTAGGTCCACGTCTCGAACTCGGACGGCTCGGGGTTGACGAGGTTGTCCATCGCCGCGAAGAACTCGTCGTTGGCGGCCACCACGCCGCCGCCGAGCGCGCGCGAGGCCAGGTCGGTGAGGTCGGTGAACGTCACTGGGCATCCTCCCGGAGCAGGAAACGGCCGTTCGCTTCCGCCCCGACCGGCTCCCCGCGCAGCCAGGTCGTGCGGACGGCGCCGATCAGCTCGCGGGTGGCGTACGGGGTCACGGGGTGGCGGTGCTGCAGGGCGGCCGGGTCGACCACGAAGGTCGCCGTCGGGTCGAACGCCACCAGGTCCGCGTCGGCGCCGGGCGCGATGCGGCCCTTGCGGCGCAGCCCGACCAGGTCGGCCGGGCCCGCGGACATCCAGCGGACCACGTCGGCCAGGGTGAAGCCGCGCTCGCGGGCGGCCGTCCAGACCGCCGGCAGGCCCAGTTGCAGCGACGCGATGCCACCCCAGGCCGCGGCGAAGTCGCCGGAGTCGCGGCGCTTGAGCTCGGGCGTCGAGGGCGAGTGGTCGGACACGATGATGCCGATGGTGCCGTCGGCGAGCCCGCCCCACAGCCGGTCCTGGTTGCCGGTGTCGCGGATCGGCGGGCAGCACTTGAACTCCGTCGCCCCGTCCGGGACCGCCCCGGCGTTGAGGGTGAGGTAGTGCGGGCACGTCTCGGCGGTGGCGCGGACGCCCTCGGCGCGGGCGCGGCGCAGCGACCCGAGCGCGTCGGCGGCCGACAGGTGCAGGATGTGGACCCGGCGGCCGGTCGCGCGGGCGGTGTCCAGGGCCGTGTCGACCGCGGACACCTCGGCCGCGGCCGGGCGGGAGGCGAGGAAGTCGGCGTAGGCGCGCGACGGGCGGGCGGCGTGCAGGCGGGCCGGGTCCTCGGCGTGGACGATGAACAGCGCGTCGACCGCGGCGAACGCCTCGGCCAGCCCGGCCCGGTCCAGCGGCGGGAACTCGGGCACGCCGGAGTCGGCGAGGAAGCTCTTGAAGCCCAGGACGCCGGCCTCGTGCAGCGGGACGAGGTCGGCGGCGTTGCCGGGCACCGCGCCGCCCCAGAAGCCCACGTCGACATAGCACTGGCCCCGCGCGGCGGCCTGCTTCTCGCGCAGGGCCGCGACCGTCGTGGTCGGCGGCAGCGAGTTCAGCGGCATGTCGACGATCGTGGTCACCCCGCCGGCGGCGGCCGCCCGGGTCGCGGTGGCGAAGCCCTCCCACTCGGTGCGGCCGGGCTCGTTGACGTGCACGTGCGTGTCGACCAGGCCGGGCAGCAGCGCCAGCCCCTCCAGGTCGATCACGGGCCCGTCCACCTCGGACCCGTGGTCCCCGACCGCGGCGATCCGTCCACCGTGGACGGTCACGGTCGCGGCCCGCGGGCCGCCGGGCAGGTAGACCTGGCGGGAGCGCAGCGAGAAGGTCACAGGGCCTCCAGCACCTCGACGGGGTGGCGCACGTCGCCGGGGCGCAGGGCGCCGCAGTGCAGGCCGCGCAGCAGGAACCGGGCCATGGCCCGCGCGGTCGCCGGCTCGTCGAGGTGCCCGCGCGTGCGGCGGCCCAGGTAGTGGGCGAGGCGGTGGACGACCTCGTCGACGCCGTCGCGGAAGAACTCGAACGTGGCTCCCCAGCGGGTCACCAGGTGCCCGGGGTGCAGGTCCCAGCCCTGGTAGATGCCGCGCTCCAGGCTCCGGCGCACCAGCCGGGCGTGCAGGGCCCAGGCGCGGTGCACCTCCTGGGTGGTGCCGGTGGGCAGCACGTTGGTGGAGCCGTCGGCGACGTGTACCCCGGTGCCGGCCGCGGCCGCCTGCATGACGGACTTGGCGTGGTCGGCGACCGGGTGCTCGAGGCTCTGGTACGTCGGGGCGATCCCGAGCGCGGTGCTGTAGTCGTAGGTGCCGTAGTGCAGGCCGGCGAGCCGCCCCTGGGAACGGACGATCATCTCCGGCAGCGGGCTGCGGCCGTCGGCGCCGAGGATCGCCTGCGGGGTCTCGACCTGCAGCTCGAAGCGCAGCGTGCCCTCGGCCAGGCCGTGGGCGTGCTCCAGCTGCCGGCACAGCAGCACGGCGGCGTCGGCGTGCGCGGCCGAGGTGGCCTTCGGGAACGTGATGACGAAGTTGTCCGGCGGCGGGCCCAGCGCCTCCAGGAACCGGTCGATCGTGCGGGCGGCCCGCAGTACCGTATCCGGCTCGAGGCTCTTGGACCGCAGGCCGGAGAAGGCCGGCGGGTCCGCGCGCAGGGCGGCCCCGGCCCCGGCCGCGTGGGCGTCCTCCTCGTCGTCGCCGCGGCGGCCGTACCCGTCCTCGAAGTCGACCCGCAGGTCCTCGATCGGCTCGGTCATGAGCTTGGCCAGCACCAGCTCCACGACGTCGTCCGGGAACGGCGGGCGCCCGTGGTCGCGGACCAGGATTCGTGCCTCGTTGCCCCAGTCGACCAGGGTCCCGGCCGTGAACGACGAGGCGGGCACGTAGACGGTGTGCACGGGCTGCCGGGCCGGCGGCTCCTCCACCTGGCCGGGCAGCAGGAGCCGGTCCAGGTGCTCGGCCCGCGCCCGCAGTTCGTCGAGATCCCGCTCCGAGAGCGCCATCTCAGGTGCCCGTCAGGTGCTCGGGCCGCACCGGCACCCGCACCAGCGGCAGGCCGGTGGCGGCGCGGATCGCGGCGACGATCGCCGGGGTGGACGAGATGGTCGGGGGCTCGCCGACGCCGCGCAGCCCGTACGGCGCCTCGGGGTCGCCCAGCTCCAGCACCTCGATGAGCATCGGCGGCACGTCCAGGATGGTGGGGATCAGGTAGTCGGTGAACGACGGGTTGCGGATGAGCCCGTCCACGACCTGGATCTCCTCCATCACCGCGAGCCCGAGGCCCTGCGCGGTGCCGCCGGCGATCTGGCCGCGCACCGACTGCGGGTGCAGCGCCCGGCCGACGTCCTGGGCGATGGCGATCTCGACCACCCGCACCAGCCCGAGCTCCACGTCGACGTCGACGGTGGCCCGGTGCGCGGCGAAGGCGTACTGGACGTGGGCGTGGCCCTGCCCGGTGTGCGGGTCGAGCGGGAAGGTGGGCTTGTGCCGCCACTCGACGGTCTCGTCGATCGGCCCGGCGTCCAGGGCCACGAGGATATCGGCGTCGCGACGCTCCAGCTCGCGGCGCACCGCCTCACAGGCCGCCTTGACCGCGCCGCCGGTGACGTACGTCTGCCGCGACGCCGACGACGACCCGGCGCTGCCGATCGTCGTGTCCGCGGTGGCCACGGTCACCCGGTCCACCCCGAGCTCGGTCCGCACGATCTGCGCCAGCACCGTCACCAGGCCCTGGCCGACCTCGGCGGCGGCGGTGTGCACGACCGCGGCCGGCTCGCCGCCGACCAGCTCCAGGCGCACGCGGGCCGTGGAGTAGTCGTCGAAGCCCTCGGAGAAGCCGACGTTCTTGATGCCGATGCCGTAGCCGACCCCCCGGCGCACGCCCTCGCCGTGGGTGGTGTTGGCGACGCCGCCGGGCCGCTCGCGCAGGTCGTCGCGCGCGGGTTCC
Source organism: Dactylosporangium sp. McL0621 (assembly GCF_049995355.1). Classification (NCBI taxonomy): domain Bacteria; kingdom Bacillati; phylum Actinomycetota; class Actinomycetes; order Micromonosporales; family Micromonosporaceae; genus Dactylosporangium; species Dactylosporangium sp. McL0621. Next base: position 2,670,026 of record NZ_CP188259.1, on the reverse strand, counting down.
GGCGCCGGGCGGTCGCGGACCCGGCGCAGCAGGTCGGCGACGGGCGCGGGGCCGGTGACGACCTGGCCGGTGGGCATGGTGTCGCCGGGCTCGAGGGCGTTGCGGGCGCGCAGCTCCACCGGGTCGAGGCCGAGGGCGGCGGCGAGCTTGTCCATCTGGGACTCGTACGCGAAGCAGGCCTGGACCGCCCCGAAGCCCCGCATCGCGCCGCACGGCGGGTTGTTGGTGTAGACCGCGTACCCGTCCACGGTGACGCTGGGCACCCGGTAGGGCCCGACGCCGAGCGTGCTGGCGTTGGCGACGACGGCCATCGACGTGGACGCGTAGGCGCCGCCGTCGAGCACGATGCGGGCCCGCACGTAGAGCAGCCGGCCGGTCTCGTCGGCGCCGTGCTCGTAGGCGAGGCGGGCCGGGTGCCGGTGCACGTGGCCGAAGAACGACTCCTCGCGGGAGTACACCATCTTCACCGGCCGGCCGGTGTGCAGGGCCAGCATGCACGCGTGGACCTGCATGGAGACGTCCTCGCGGCCGCCGAACGCGCCGCCGACCCCGGCCAGGCTGAGCCGGACCTTGTCGTGCGGCAGGCCGAGGCAGTCGGCGACCTGGGCGAGGTCGCCGTGCAGCCACTGGGTCGCGATGAACAGGTCGACGCCGCCGTCCTCGGCCGGGATCGCGAGGCCGGACTCGGGGCCGAGGAACGCCTGGTCCTGCATGCCGACCTCGTAGTCGCCGGTGACCACGACCGGCGCGGTGACGTCCTGCGGGCCCTTGCGGATCGGCACGTGCCGCAGCAGGTTGCCGGCCTCGTGCACCCGCTCGGTCGCCGGGTCGAGGGCGGCCTCGCTGTCCACGACGGGCGCCAGCACCTCGTACTCGACCGCGATGCGCGCCGCGGCCCGCCGGGCGGTCTCGGGGTGGTCGGCGGCGACGATCGCGACCGGCTCGCCGGCGTAGCGGACCTGGCCGATGGCGAGCACCGGCTGGTCGCGGTGCTCCAGCCCGTAGTGCTTGGCCCCGGGCACGTCGCCGGCGGTGAGCACGGCGTGCACGCCCGGCAGCGTCAGGGCCTCGGTGATGTCGATCGCGGCGATCCGGGCGCGCGGGTGGGGGCTGCGCAGCGTCGCGCCCCACAGCATCCGGTCGGCCCACAGGTCGGACGAGAACGCGAACTCGCCGGTGACCTTGAGCGTGCCGTCGGGCCGGACCGGTGAGGTACCGATGCCGCTCGTGGCCTTTGTGGATACGGTCACCGCAGCCTCCTCGCCGCCCGGGCCAGGTCGGCGGCCAGTACCGTTGCGTCCACCGTGGACAGCGCACCGTCCTGCACGACCGCGCGGCCGCCGACCAGCAGCAGGCGCAGCGGGGCGGCCGGGCCGAGGACGAGGGCGGCGACGGGGTCCTCGATGCCGGCGTGGCCGAGCCCGTCGAGGCGCCACAGCGCGATGTCGGCGAGCTTGCCCGGCTCGAGCGAGCCGAGCTCGCCGTCCCGGCCGAGGCAGCGGGCCCCGCCGATGGTGCCCAGCGCGAGGGACTCCCGCGCGGTCAGGGCGGCCGGGCCGCCGCGCAGCCGGGCCAGGTACAGCGCCTGGCGCAGCTCCGCGCCGAGCTCGCCGGCCTCCTGGGAGGCGGCGCCGTCGACGCCGAGGCCGACCGGCACCCGGGCGTCGAGCAGGTCGCGGACCGGGGCGATGCCGGCCCCGAGGCGGCCGTTGGAGCTCGGGCAGTGGGCGACGCCGGTGCCGGTCGCGGCGAGCCGGGCGATCGCGGCGGCGTCGAGGTGCACGGCGTGGGCGAGCCAGACGTCGTCGCCGAGCCAGCCGAGGTCCTCGGCGTACTGCACCGGCGTGCACCCGTGGACCTCCTGGCAGTACCGCTCCTCCTCGACCGTCTCGGCGAGGTGGGTGTGCAGCCGCACGCCCTCGGACCGGGCCAGGTCGGCCGCCTCCCGCATCAGCCGCGGGGTGACCGAGAACGGGCTGCACGGCGCGACCGCGATGCGCACCATGGCCCCGGGCGCCGGGTCGTGGTACCGGTCGATCGCCTCCTTGGTGGCGGCGAGCGCGGCGTCGGTGTCCTCCACGACCGAGTCGGGCGGCAGGCCGCCGTCCTTCTCCGAGAGGTCCATGGAGCCGCGGCACGGGTGGAAGCGCAGCCCGACGGCGGCGGCCGCCTCGATCTCGGCCGCGAGCAGATCGCCGGCGCCGCGCGGGAACACGTAGTGGTGGTCGGTGCTCGTCGTGCACCCGGTGAGGGCCAGCTGGGCCAGGCCCGCGGCCGCGGCGGCGTGCACGGTGCCGGCGTCGATGCGGGCCCAGACGGGGTACAGCTCCTTGAGCCAGCCGAACAGGATCTCCTGCTGCGCGTAGCCGCGGGTGGCCCACTGGTAGAGGTGGTGGTGGGTGTTGACCAGCCCCGGGGTGGCCAGGCAGCCGCGGCCGTCGACCCGCGTCGCGCTCGCGTCGCCCCGGTAGGGGCCGGCCCCCACCGCCACGATCCGGTCGCCGTCCACGACGACGTGCCCGTCGGCGTGCTCGGTGCCGGCCGCGTCGACTGTCGCGACCGCGCAGCCCTCGATGACGATCATTGCCCGGCCGCCGTGCGCACCGCCGCGACGATGTGCTCGTACCCGGTGCAGCGGCACAGGTTGCCGGCCAGCGCCTCGCGGATGTCCGGGTCGCTCGGGTGCGGGTTGCGCTCCAGCAGGTCGTGGACGGCCACGATGAGCCCGGGGGTGCAGAACCCGCACTGGACCGCGCCGGCGGCGAGGAACGCCTGCTGGATCGGGTGCAGCGCGTCGCCCCCGGCGAGGCCCTCGACGGTGCGCACCGCCCGCCCCTCGGCCTGCCCGGCGGCGACCAGGCAGGCGCAGACCGGGGTGCCGTCGAGATACACCGTGCAGGACCCGCACTCCCCCTGCTCGCAGGCGTTCTTGGCGCCGGGCAGGCCGAGCCGCTCGCGCAGCACGTACAGCAGGCTCTCGCCCGGCCAGACGTCGTCGGCGGTGCGTTCCTCGCCGTTCACGGACACGTTCAGCCGCATCGGTACTCCTCCCCCGCCGACCGCGGCGCCCGTCCGGCGGTTCCGTTCAGCCGCATCGGTACTCCTCGCAATGCCGACCGCGGCGCCCGTCCGGCAGTTCCGTTCAGCCGCATCGGTACTCCTCGCAATGCCCACCGCGGCGCCCGTCCGGCGGTTCCGTTCAGCCGCATCGGTACTCCTCCCATGCCCACCGCGGCGCCCGTCCGGCGGTTCCGTTCAGCCGCATCGGTACTCCTCGCAATGCCCACCGCGGCGCCCGTCCGGCGGTTCCGTTCAGCCGCATCGGTACTCCTCCCATGCCCACCGCAGCGTCCGTCCACCCAGGACTGACAGGGCGTGCCGGCGGTACGCGGCGCTGCCCCGCACGTCGTCGATCGGGCGGGCCGCGGCCGCGACGAGCTCGCCGAAGCGCGCCACCATCGGCTCCGGCAGCGGCCCGCGCGACTCCCACGGCAGCTCGGCCGCGAACTCCTCCGCCGCGGCGGCCCGCAGCGGGGTCGGGCCGGCCGAGCCGATCCCGGTCCCCGCGGTACGCCGCTGCGGGTCCAGGGCCACGGCGAACGAGCACACCGCGATCACCATCGCGTTGCGGGTGCCGACCTTGGCGAACTGCTGCGCGCCGGCCGCGGGCGGGATGCGGAACGCGGCGATGAGCTCGTCGGGGGCCAGGGCGCTGCGCTTGGGGCCGGCGAAGAACTCGGAAGCGGGGATGCGCCGGGCGCCGCGCACCGAGGCGACCTCGATCTCGGCGCCGGTGGCGAGCAGCGGCGGGTGGGCGTCGCCGGCCGGGGAGGCCGAGCCGAGGTTGCCGCCGACCGTGCCCCGGTTGCGGATCTGCGGGGAGCCCACCGTGCGGGCGGCCATGGCCAGACCCGGCAGGCGCCCGCCGAGCTCGTCGATGATGCGGCGGTACGTCACCCCGGCCCCGATCCGCAGCACGCCCCCGTCGGCGCCCCACTCGGCCAGCGCGCCGACGCGGGTCAGGTCCAGCAGCGCGGGCGGGCGGCGGCGGTCGAAGTTCAGCTCGACCATCACGTCGGTGCCGCCCGCGATCGGCACCGCGCCGGGGTGCTCGGCCTTGGCCGCGAGCGCCTCGTCCCAGTTCGACGGCCTCAGAAAGTCCATGCGACCTCCTCCGGGACCGCGGCGCCGTCGCGGCGCACGACGCCCTCGATGAGCCCGTAGGGCCGGTCGGCCGCGTAGTAGACCTCGTTCGGGTTGTCCAGGCCGAACGGCGCCAGGTCGACGAGGAAGTGGTGCCGGTTGGGCAGCGAGAGCTTCACCTCGACGACGTCCGGGCAGCGCTCCAGCACCCGCGAGCCCATCGCGAACAGGGTCTGCTGCAGCGCGTAGCTGTAGGTGTCGGCGAACGCCTCGACGAGGGCCTCCCGGGCGGGCCGGGGATCCGTGAACCCCTCGACGCACCGCCAGGTGGCGTCGACGGAGGTGGCGAGGATGCGGTCGCGGGTCTCGGGCAGCGTGGTGTAGCGGTCCTTGAGGTACCCGTGGAACTCCGAGTCGGTGGTCTTGAGCAGCACGAGCCCGCCGATGCCGGAGGCGACCTGGGTGCCGTGGGGTCCATGGTGGACGGTGGCGGTGCGGACCTCGCCCCCCTCGCGGCGGAAGGAGTGCCGGCCGTCGACGCTCTGCCAGGGGTACTGCTGGATGGCGACCCGGGCCTCGTGGATCGACGGCTGCGAGGCGACGAAGTGCTCGGCGAGCCGGGCGGCGAACGCCTCGATGCTCGCGACGCCGAACTCGCGGGCGAAGGCGTAGACGGTGTTCTTCTGCGTGTCGGTCGGCAGCACGGCCGCGTTGTCGCCGGTCAGGTGGCTGGCGGCGAGGTCGCCGCGCAGGGCCACGCTCACGTTGAGGTCGGTCAGCCGGTCGCCGTCGGCGCCGCGCTCGACGCGCACCAGGCGCGTCTCGGCCTTGCCGTACTGGTTCGGGCCCAGCTCAAAGGTCGGCACGCGCTCAGCTCCCCCGGTAGGTCGAGTACCCGAACGGGCTCAGCAGCAGCGGCACGTGGTGGTGGCGCGGTTCGGCGACGGTGAACACGATCGACACCTCGGGAAAGAAGGCGTCGGGGCCGAGGTAGGCGGCGGTGTCGATGACCAGCCGGTAGCGGCCCGGGCCGACGTCCTCCCAGCGCAGCCGCCCGTCGGCGTCGGTGAGCCCGTCGCCGACGAGGATGTGCCCGGCCGTCTCCAGCCGGATGGGCACGCCCGCGGCGGGAATGCCACGGGCGGTGTCGAGCACGTGGGTCGATAAGCTCATGCAGCCACCGATTCCGCCAAGCGTTCCAGGCGGAGCTCGACGATCTTGCGCAGCTCGCCGCGGACGACCACGCGCTCGGTCTCCTCGTCGTTGCCCAGGCGCCCGCGCGCGTCCGCGAGCACCTCGGCGGCCGACTTGCCGGTGGCGAAGATCAGGAACAGGTGCCCGAAGCGGCGCTCGTAGGCCTCGTTGGCCCGGGCCAGTTCCTCGTCGGCGCCCTCGACCCCGGACTGCTCGCGGCGGGACCACTCGGCGTCGGTACCGCCGCCGGAGGGTCGCTGCCCGATCCGCGGATGCGCGGCCAGGACGCGCTGCAGCTCGGCCCAGCCGAGCTCGTCGAATGCCGTCACGCCGCTCACGACCAGGTCGGCGGGCGTCTGATAGGGCCGCGCGGCGGCCACGCGGGCGGCCCAACCGGGCGACGCGCAGCAGGCGAGCAGGGCCTCCTCGGCGGCCTCGGGCGCGAGGCCGTTGAACCGATCGAGCATGACACCCCTCTCGTATCCCCGGGACAGTACTCCGGGGATGTTTCATGTCCAGACCATTCGAACGGCTTCCGCGATCATGTCCAGTATCCGCGTTTTGTCCGGTCCGGCGAGGGTGTAGCCCGGAATCGTGTCAGCTCGGCGCCAGGCCGGGCGTGACGACGTGCAGCCGCCACCGCACCTCGAAGACGTCCAGGGGGCGCAGGCCGGCCCGCGTCCGCTCGCTCGTCGACAGCGTCGCGCAGTTGCGGTCGACGAGCACCACGACGGTGTGGCCGTCCGGGTAGCCGAACACCAGGGTCACGTCCGTCGGGTAGCTGATCAGCTGGCAGCGTGCGTCGGCCGGGACCGGCGGCAGGGCGTTCGCCTCGCGCACCACCTGGTCCACGCCCGCCGTCAGGGTGCGCGGCTCCGCCAGGGTGCGGGCGGCGCCTCGGGTCGGGGTCGGGCCGGGCGTCTCGCAGCGGGTCACCGAGACCGCGCCGACCGGCACGAGGTCGCCCGGGAGGTCCGGGTGCGGGCTCCGGCGCACCGGCGTGGGCACCGCCGCGCACGGGCCCGCATCGGGCCCGGCCGGCACGTCGTCGGGCATCGTCCGGGACCGGGCGGCCGCCGCCGCCAGCAGGATGACCGCGAGCGTGGCCGCCGCGGCCGCCGTCGTCAGGTAGCGCGTGCGGCGGACCCGGGTGCGCACCGCGGCCAGGCGGCCGGGGGGCGTCGGCAGCTCGGGTACCGCGGACTGCAGGCGGTCGCGCAGCGCGCGCTCGGGCGGGCTCAGGTCGCTCATCGGATCGGCTCCCTTCGTTCGGGCTGGTCCAGCCGGAGGTCGGCGTCGGCGCGCAGGGCGGCCAGCGCCCGGTGGGACTGGACCCGGACCGTGGCCTCGGAGCAGCCCACCAGCGCCGCCGTCGCCGTGACCGAGCAGTCGTGGGCGTACCGCAGGACGACCACCGCGCGCTGCTGGCGGCTCAGCCGCGCCAGGGCCCGCCGGACCGCGTCCCGGTCGCTCACCGAGGCCGCGTGGTCGCCGCGCGCCGCCGGCTCCGGCAGCTCGGCGGTCGGCACCTCGGCCCGCCAGCGGCGCCGGCGCCAGCTCAGATACGTGGTGAGCAGGATCTTGCGCACGTACGCCTCCGGGTTGGACCCGCCGCGACCCGGCGCCAGCGCCGCCACGCCGCCGCGAGCGCGGTCTGGAGGAGGTCCTCGGCCGCGCGGTCGTCGCCGGTCAGCAGCCACGCGGTGCGCAGCAGCGCCGCCGACCGGGCCGCGACGAACTCGGCGAAGTCATCCATGCCGTTGAAACGCTCCACGGCCGGCGAAACGTTAACGAGCCAGTTCAGGTGGGCCGTGGCAGACTCGAACACATGGTCGATATGGAGCTGCGGCCCGCGGTGGAGGTCGTCGACGCCGGTGGGCGGGTGGTGCGCATCATCGACGCGCACCGGCTCACCGCCGGTGACGTGGTCGGGCACGACCTGCCCAACCGCGGGGTCGAGATCGTCGTCGAGGGCGACGGGTTCCGCGCCCGCTGGGTGCGCGGGGCGTTCAGCCTGCCCGCCTTCGCGAAGGTGTTCGCGGGCGGCGCGGCGGGCGGGGCCCTGTTCCGCCTGCTCGGGCTGCCCGGGGCGGTGCTGGGCACGATCATCGCGGTCGGGATCGCGCGCAGCACCCGGCCGGCCCGCCCCGCCGACGTCGACGATCCGCAGGTCAGCGTGCGGGAGGACGGGCCCGACCTGGTCCTGCGCTCCACCTCCCTCGCCGCCCTCGTCCTCGCGATCATGCAGCTCACCGGCGCCGACGGGCCGGTGACCGTGAGCCCCGCGGCCGGGCCCGGCGCCGGGCCGGAGGGCGTTCGCCTCGACGACGTGGGCGGCCTCGAAGACGTGGTGGCGCAGTTCCGCGACGTCGCCGTGTCGTTCCGCCACCCGGAGGTGATGGCCCGCTGGGGCGCCACCCGGCCGCAGGGCATCCTCCTCTACGGGCCGCCCGGCACCGGCAAGACGATGCTCGCCCAGGCGCTGGCCAACGAGATCGGCGCCGACCTGCGCGAGATCCGCACCCCGGAGATCCTCGACAAGTGGGTCGGCAACTCGGAGAAGAACATCCAGCGGATCTTCACCGAGGCCCGCGGCCTGCGCCGCCCGACGGTCCTGCTGTTCGACGAGTTCGACTCGATCATCAGCTACACCGGCGCCGCCTTCGACGCCGCCGGCCAGATGATCAACGCTGTGGCCGGCATCTTCAAGCAGGAGATGAACACGCTCATCGAGGCCAACCCGAACGTCATCGTGGTGGCGACGACGAACTTCCCCGACCGCGTCGACGCCTCGCTGGTGCGCTCCGGGCGCTTCGACCTGAAGCTCTCGGTGCCCGCCCCGGGCGCGCGGGCGCGGGCGGCGATCCTCGGCCGGCAGATCCGGGCCCTGATCGCGCGGCACGAGACGCCCGGGTTCCGCATGTTCGCCGACGACGTGAACCTCGACGAGCTCGCGGCCGCGGCGGCCGGGCTGACCGGCGCCGACCTCAAGGAGGCCCTGCGCCGCGCCCAGCTCGACAAGGCGATGAGCGAGGCCCGCGGCGGCGCGGCCGGCCCGATCACCCAGGCCGAGCTGCACGCCGCGATCCGGCGCCTGACGTAGGGGCTCCTCAGGCGGCCTCGAGGTAGTGCAGGACGGCGGCCACGCGGCGGTCGGTGCGGTCGTCCGGCGCCAGCTCCAGCTTGGCGAAGATGCTGCGGATGTGCTTGTGCACGGCGCCCTCGGTGACGAAGAGGCGCTCGGCGATCGCGGTGTTGCCGAGGCCCTCCGCCATCAGGGCGAGGACCTCGCGCTCGCGGGCGCTGAGCCGCTCCAGGCGCGCGCCGGGGCGGCTGCGGCTGAGCAACTGGGCGACGACGTCCGGGTCGATCGCGGTGCCGCCGCCGGCGACGCGGTGCAGGGCGGTCAGGAACTCCTCGACACGGCCGACGCGCTCCTTGAGCAGGTACCCCAGGCGCGAACCGCCGACCGCGAGCAGGTCGGTGGCGAAGGCCTGCTCGACGTACGCCGACAGCACCAGCACCGCGAGGTCCGGCCGGCGGCGGCGCGCCTCGACCGCGGCCACGATGCCCTCGTCCGTGTGGGTCGGGGGCATGCGCACGTCCACGATTGCCACGTCGGGCGCATGCTCATCGACGGCGGCGAGGAAAGTGGTCGGGTTGTCGGTGGTGGCGACGACGTCGAGGTCCTCCGCGCGCAGCAGCATCGCGAGCCCCTCCCGGAGCAGCGCGTCGTCCTCGGCGATCACGATCCGCACGGGATGCTCACTTTCAGGATGGTCGGGCCGCCCGTCGGGCTGGTCAGTTCCATGGTGCCGTCGTGGGCGGCGGCGCGCTGGCGGATGCCGGTCAGGCCGGATCCGCCCTGCTCGTCCGCCCCGCCGTGCCCGTCGTCGGCGATGGTCAGGTGCAGGCGGTCGCCGGTACGGCGCAGGCGCAGCGTGGCGTGCTCGGCCCCGCTGTGCTTGGCGACGTTGGTGAGGGCCTCGGCGGCGACGAAGTACGCCGTCGCCTCCACCGAAGCCGCGCAGCGCACCGGCAGCTCCGCGTCGACGTCGACCGGCACGGCGCAGTTGGCGGCGAGGGAGCGCAGCGCGTCGGGCAGGCTGCGGTCGGTGAGCACCGGCGGCAGGATCGTGCGGACCACGGCGCGCAGGTCGGCCAGCGCCGCCTCGGCCGCGCCCTGGGCCCGCTCCAGGATCTCGTCGGCGCGCTCCGGGTTCTTGGCCACCGCCCGCCGGGCCGCGCCGAGCAGCACGTTGACGGCCACGATGCGGTTCTGGGTGCCGTCGTGCAGGGCACGCTCGATGCGGCGCAGCTCGGTGGCGTGGGCGTCGAGGGCGGCGGCCCGGGTCGCGGTCAGCTCGGCGACGCGTAGCATCAGGTCGGTGCCGGGCGCGGGGGCGAGCAGCAGGCGCCCGGGCGCCTCCTGGAGACGGGCCATCAGCGGCGTGGCGTAGAAGACCAGGAACAGCCACACGAGCGCGAGGGCGGACACGACCAGGGCCCCGCGGTCGTCGTGGACCAGCGGGAAGCCGATCGAGGAGGTGGCCCCGTCGGGCGGGAGGAGCCGCCACCACAGCGGGAACGAGCCGTCGCGCAGCACGTTGACCGGCAGCGCGATGGCGAAGACACCGAGAAAGAGCCCAGCCGTCCCGTGTACCGCGGCCCAGGCCACCTCGCGCCGCACCGCGCGGTCGGCGACGGCGTCGCGCAGCCGGGTCGGCGCGGGCAGGTGGCCCAGCAGTTCCGGCCCGGTCTTGGAGAGCCGGTCGCGCTCGCGATCGGCGACGACGCGCAGCAGCCGCAGCGCGAACGGCAGCAGCACCAGCCCGACACCGACAACACACGCGAGCCCCGTGACCGCGGTGGTCACGAGCGCGATGAGCGCCAGGAACGCGGTGCCGAGCCCGCCGACGAGCCGCTCGAGCGCGTCGAGCGCAACGCGAAGCCGCCGCTGAGCCATCTGCCGAAAGTACAGCCTGCTCTACCCCGGTCGTCCAGTGCACGGCATCGACCGGGCGTGGGCGCGGCCATAGCGTCGTTGGCATGACGAAGAACCGGATGCTCTGGCTGGCCCTCGCCGTCGCGGCTGTGCTCAATGCCGCGCTGTCCACCGTGAACCCGTTCCTCGGCGCCGGTTTCGGCGTCGTGGTCCTCGCGTGCGCGGGCACCCTGATCCTGCGCCACTACCGGCGGGCCTAGGGGCTGTATCGAAGTGGATGGCCGGGCTGCGGCGGACTCAGACGCCGCCGGGAACCGTAGCGGTCACACCCCGATACAACCCCGGTATCGGGGCGCGCCCGGCGCGGCCCCAGCCGACGCCTGAGCCTCGCCTCGCTCCGACCCCCACTTCGACACAGCCCCTAGTGCCAGATGCGCGCGCCCGCCTCGAAGGCCTCGCGGTCGTGGACCGGGATCACGCACAGCAGGTGGCCGCCCGGGGCGCGCAGCACGTGGCAGTCCAGCCAGCGGCGCACGGGCTCGGCGCCGAGCGCGGTCAGGCGGGCCACCTCGGCGTCGAGATCGTCCGTCTCGAAGTCGAGGTGGTACCGCGCCTCGCCCTCGATCTCCTGCAGGGCCGCGTAGATCAGGCCGCCGGCCAGGCTGGTGAACTGCGGCTCGTGCGGTTCGACGGCGGCCTCGGCCCCGAGGGCGCCGGCCCAGAACGACTCCGCGGCCGGGCGGTCGGGGGCGGCGACGTCGATGATGACGGCGAAGAGTCGCGAGCGGTGCATCAGGCGTGCACGAAGGGTGTCGTGGTGGCCAGCAGCCGGAAGCCGAGGCGCTGCAGGATCGGGCTGCTGTCGTCGCTCGCGTCGACCTGCAGGTAGCGGAAGCCGGCCGCGGCGGCCTGGGCGGCCCGGTAGGCCACGACGGCCCGGAACACCCCGCGGCCCCGCCACTCCGGCGCGGTGCCGCCGCCCCAGAGGCTCGCGAACTCGGTACCGCGGTGCAGCTCGACCCGCCCGGCGCAGATCGGGCGGTCGCCGGCCAGGGCGACGACGGCCTTCACCTCGTCGGGCCGGGCGAGCAGGGTCTGCCCGGTGGCGGAGTGGTCGCCGCCGAAGACCTCGTCGTGGATGCGGACCACGAGTTCGGCGCCGTCGGCGTCGGTGACGGGCACCAGGCGTACCCCGTCGGGCGGCGCGGCGTCCTGCGGCAGCGCGCCCACCTCGGCGACGAGCAGCGCCTCGGCCGGCCCCGGCTCGAAGCCGGCGTCCAGGAGGCGGTCGGCGAGGTCGGCCGGCTCGTCGTACGAGTACAACTTCCACTCCCACGGCAGGCCGGCCTCGGCGAAGCGGCGGATCTGCGCCGCGATGACCGCGTCGGCGTCCAGCCCGCCGAGCCCGGACCAGGTGATGCCGGTCCACCCGTCGGCCGCGCGGACCACGCGCACCACGCCCGGCTCGCGCTCGACCACGGAGCCGGGCCCCTCCTGCGGCCGCTGCCGGATGTCCTGGTCGAACCGCGCGAGGATCTCGTTGACGTCCATGTCTCCACCCGATACCGGGCCGATCTCATGCGCAACCCATTTCCGCGATCAAGCCGCGACGGGCCCCGTCGTCAGCCCAGCAATGTCGGGAGGGGCAGGCCCGGCACCGACGGGAGGATCTGGGTCGGCAGGGGCAGGACCGGGCCGGTCGGGACGATCTGGGTCGGCAGGCCCGGGATGATCTGGCCGTCTCCCCCGTTGCCCGGGGTGTTCGTCGCGCCCCCGCCGCCGCCCGGGTTTCCGCCCGCGGTCGTCGCGCCCGGGGCCGGGGTCGGGGTGTCCGGGGCGGCCTCGGTGGTCGGGGGCGGCGCGCTCGTCGCGGACGGGGTGGCGGCGGCCGGGGCGGGCGGCGGAAGCTGGGACCGCAGGTCGGCGATGCGGTCGAGCAGGCGCTGGCGGGTGCCCGGGTTGTCGACCTGGGCCGCCTCGTTCGCGGCGGTGTCCAGGAGGCGGCGCGCGTCGTCGTACCGGCCGGCGGCGATGGCGTCGGCGGCCTCGGCGATGGCCTGCTCGGCGGCGCGGGCGTGGGCCTGCTCCGGGTACAACACCTGGGTGAGCGGCCACAGAGGACCGTTCGGGCCCGAGCGCTCGGCGCCCACGGCGAGGCCGGCGAGGATCACGAGGGCGGCCGCCACCGCGGCGAACGTGCGGCGCAGTCCCGCCCCGGGCCGACGTCGGCGCCGCATTTCGGAAATGTCCGTCACGACCGGCTGGAGGGCGACGGTTTCGGCCTCGGGCGCGGCGTCCCGCAACTCGGGCAAGTCCGGGCCAAGGCCCGGCGAGTCCAGGTCAAGGCCCGGCGAGTCCAGGTCAAGGCCCGGCGAGTCCAGGTCAAGGCCCGGCGAGTCCAGGTCAAGGCCCGGCGAGTCCAGGTCAAGGCCCGGCGAGTCCAGGTCGAGACCAGCCAGAGAGTCCAGGTCAAGATCCGGCAGGTCGGCCGACAGGTCCGCATGCCAATCGGCGAACAGGTCGGTCAAGGCGTCGCCCGACGGGGCGCCGGGGCGCTCCCCCCGCGCCAGGGCGTCCAGCAGAGCGTCGTCGGCGTGCAACGTGGCCAGGTCGACCGGCGTCTCGCCGCGGCTGTCCGGCACGGTCTCACCTCGATCCGTCATCGCGCCACCTCGAACACCAGCGTAAACGCGCGGAGCACCAGAGTGGTCACGCCGCCACCTCGCCCAGGGAGTCGCCGGCCAGGGTGCGCAGGCGGGCCAGGGCGCGCGACTGGTACACGCGCACCACCGCCGGCGACAGGCCGACGATCACGCCGACCTCCTCCGCCGACAGCCCGGCCGCGACCCGCAGGAGCACGATCTCGCGCTGCTGCTCGGGGAGCTGGGCCAGCAGCGCCGAGAGGCGGCGGGCCAGGTCGGTGCTCACCGCCTGCTGCTCGGGCCCCGGCGCCGCGTCCGGCCGATCGGGGAAGGTCGGGGTCGGGCCGGGGCCGCGGACCGCGGCGCGCTGGGCGTCGGCGACCTTGTGCGCGGCGATCGTGTAGACGAACGCGGTGAACGGGCGGCCCTGGTCGCGGTACCGCGGCAGGGCCCGCAGCAGCGCGAGGCACACCTCCTGGGCCACGTCGTCCGCGGTCGTGTAGGCCCCGCCGACGCGCCCGAGCTTGGCGCGGCAGTAGCGCACCACGCCCGGCCGCAGCTGTTCCAGCAGGGCCGCCGTGGCCTCCGGCTCGGACCGTACGGCGCGGTCGACGAGCCCCGGATCGAATGTTGCCGTCATCGTGAACGCACGGTAACCGCCTGCGGCCGGAACCACCACCCGGAGAAATTTCCCGGAGAAGCTGTTGCGCCCCGCCCGGAGTTCGCGATCTCACCCATGAAGGGAGGATCACATGGGCGTCGAGGTGCACGTGGAAGGGCTGACGAAGTCCTTCGGCGCCCAGCCCGTGTGGTCCGACGTCACGCTGACCCTGCCCGCCGGGGAGATCTCGGTGCTGCTGGGCCCGTCCGGCACGGGCAAGTCGGTGTTCCTCAAGACGCTCGTCGGGCTGCTCAAGCCCGACCGCGGCGCGATCCTCATCGGCGAGCACGACCTCACGCGACTGCGCGAGCGGGAGCTGTACGAGGTGCGCAAGCTCTTCGGCGTGCTCTTCCAGGACGGCGCGCTGTTCGGGTCGATGAACATCTACGACAACGTGGCGTTCCCGCTGCGCGAGCACACCCGCAAGCCGGAGCGTGAGGTGCGCGCGATCGTCTCCGAGAAGCTCGACATGGTGGGGCTGAACGGCGCCGAGGGCAAGCTGCCCGGTGAGATCTCCGGCGGCATGCGCAAGCGCGCCGGGCTGGCCCGGGCGCTCGTGCTCGACCCGGAGATCGTGCTCTTCGACGAGCCGGACTCGGGCCTGGACCCGGTCCGCACGGCGTACCTCAACCAGCTCATCATCGACCTCAACCAGCAGATCGACGCCACGTTCCTGATCGTCACGCACGACATCAACACCGCGCGCACGGTCCCGGACAACATCGGCCTGATCTACCACGGGCACCTGGCCATGTTCGGCCCGCGCGAGATGCTGCTGTCCAGCACCGAGCCGGTCGTGCGGCAGTTCCTCAACGCCCAGCGGGTCGGCCCGATCGGCATGGCCGAGGAGAAGGACGCCGACGAGCTGCAGGCCGAGGCCGACGCGGGGGTCGAGCCGCCGCCGCTGCCGCCGATCCCGCTGCAGCTGCCGCCCTCGAACAGAGCGCCGCGCAGGGCGGAGCGCCCGCCGGGCCAGTGGTGCGCGGCCAACAACATCGCCCCGCCCGAAGGGTCGTTCCGGTCATGACGGCGGTCGGGCTGTTCTTCATCTTCTCGCTCGACGCGCTGCGCGGGCTGTTCAGGAGACCGTGGCAGCTGCGGGAGTTCGTGCAGCAGGCCTGGTTCGTCAGCTCGGTGTCGATCATGCCGGCCGCGCTGGTCTCGGTGCCGTTCGGTGCGGTCATCGCGCTGCAGCTCGGCTCGCTGGTGCGCCAGCTCGGCGCGCAGTCGTTCACCGGGGCCGCGTCGGTGCTCGCGGTCGTGCGCGAGGCCGGCCCGATCGTCACCGCGCTCATCATCGCCGGCGCCGGCGGCTCGGCGATCTGCGCCGACCTGGGCGCGCGGAAGATCCGCGAGGAGCTCGACGCGATGGAGGTGCTGGGCATCGACCCGCTGCACCGGCTGGTCGCGCCGCGGATCGCCGCCACGATGCTGGTCGCGGTGCTGCTCAACGGCCTGGTGAGCGTGGTCGGGGTGGCCGGCGGCTACTTCTTCAACGTGGTGCTGCAGCACGGCACCCCGGGGGCGTACCTGGCCAGCTTCCAGGCCCTCGGGCAGCTGCCGGACCTCGTCGTCGGCGAGATCAAGGCGCTCGTGTTCGGCGCGGTGGCGGCGCTCGTGGCCTCGTACAAGGGCATGACCGCGAAGGGCGGGCCCAAGGGCGTCGGGGACGCGGTGAACCACAGCGTGGTCATCACCTTCATGCTGCTGTTCGCGCTCAACTTCGTCATCACGGCCGTGTACTTCCAGATCGTGCCGCAGAAGGGGAGCTGAGCATGGCCATCCTGAACCGGCTCGACGATCTCGGCGGTCAGCTGACCTTCTACCTGCGCGCGTTCGCGTGGGCGCCGCGGACGGTCCGGCGGTACAAGCGCGAGATCGTCCGGTTGCTCGCCGAGGTCAGCTTCGGCGGCGGCGCGCTCGCCGTGGCGGGCGGCACCGTGGGCGTCATCTGCTTCATGACGTTCTTCACCGGCACCGAGGTCGGGCTGCAGGGCTACCAGGCGCTGGACCAGATCGGCTCCAGCGCGTTCACCGGGTTCGTCTCGGCCTACTTCAACACCCGCGAGATCTCCCCGCTCGTCGCCGCGCTGGCCCTCTCGGCGACGGTCGGCTGCGGGTTCACCGCCCGGCTCGGCGCGATGCGCATCTCCGAGGAGGTCGACGCGCTCGAGGTGATGGCGGTACCGTCGCTGCCGTTCCTGGTCACCACGCGGATGATCGCCGGACTGATCGCGGTCGTGCCGCTCTACGTGGTCGGGCTGCTGTCGAGCTACCTCGCCACCCGGACCATGGCCATCGTCTACTTCGGACAGTCCGCGGGCACGTACGACTACTACTTCCACCTGTTCCTGCCCCCGGTCGACGTGCTGTGGTCGTTCGTCAAGGTGGTCGTGTTCAGCGTCATCGTCGTGCTGGTGCACTGCTACTACGGGTACACCGCGAGCGGCGGCCCGGCCGGCGTCGGCGTCGCCGTGGGGCGCGCGGTGCGCCTGGCCATCGTCGCGGTGAACGTCGTGGACTTCTTCCTGTCGCTGGCCATCTGGGGCGCGACGACGACCGTGCGGATCGCCGGATGAGAAGACTCCTGGGCCTCGCCTTCATCGTGCTGCTGAGCGCCGCGCTCGGGCTGGCCGTGCTGCAGTACGACAAGGCCTTCACCCCTGTCACGTGGGTGACCCTGAAGACCGCGCACACCGGCATGCAGCTGAGCCCGGGCGCCGAGGTCAAGTACTACGGCGTCGTCGTCGGCGAGGTGCGCAGCGTGGACAGCGACGGCTCGGGCGCGCGGCTGCGCCTGGCCCTCGACCCCGCGCCGGCGACCCAGATCCCGGCGACGGTCAGCGCCCGGCTGCTGCCCAAGACCCTGTTCGGGGAGCGCTACGTCGCGCTCATCCCCGGACCGGACGGCCGGGCCATCCGCGACGGCGACGTCATCGGCCAGGACCGCTCGGCGAGCGCCCTCGAGCTCGAGCGGGTCCTCGACGACGCCCTGCCGCTGCTGCAGGCGATCCAGCCGGACAAGCTCGCCGCGACGCTGGGCGCGCTGGCGACGGCCCTGGAGGGCAAGGGCGACCAGCTCGGCCGCGACGTGACGAACCTCGACAGCTACCTGCGGGCGCTCAACCAGGACATGCCGCTCATCGCCGAGGACGTGCGGCGGCTCGCCGCGGTGCTCGACGTGTACGACGGCGTCCTGCCGGACCTGCTCGGACTGCTGCGCGACGTGTCGGTCACCGCGGACACGGTGGTCGACCAGCGCGAGCAGCTGGCCGGCTTCTACGCGGACACCACGGCGGCGGCGGACAGCACGAAGTACTTCCTGCAGCGCCACGGCGACCAGCTGATCCGGGTCGGCGACGTGAGCCGGCCGGTGCTGGAGCTGCTCGCCGCCTACGCGCCGGAGTACCCCTGCCTGATGCAGGGCCTGGTCGCGCTGCAGCCGCGGGTCGATCAGGTCTTCTCCGGCGGCCGGATGCACATCACGCTGGAGATCACGCGGGACAACGGCAAGTACGTCAACGGCGACCAGCCCGTCTACGGCGCCCGCAACGGCCCCGACTGCCGCGGCCTGCCGAGCCCCCAGATGCCCGCGCCCGGCGCGGCGATAAACGACGGCTACGACTACGGCGCGAACCGCCCGGGCCCCGCCAAGCTCCCGGTGGGCACGGTCGTGGCGCCGCCCTCCAGCGAGGCCGGCTCGGCCGACGAGCAGAAGCTGCTCGACCCGCTGATCGGCGCGGCCGAGGGCGTGCTGCCGGCCGAGGTGCCCGACATCGCGGTACTGCTGTGGGGCCCGCTGCTGCGCGGAGTGGTGGTGAACGCGAAGTGAAGAAGGACCTGTTCAAGCTCACGCTCTTCGCCGCGGTGACGGTGCTGCTGACCGGCCTGCTCGCGCAGACCCTCGGCGCGTTCGGCGGCGGCGGCACGCGGTACAAGGCGCGCTTCACCGACGTGACCGGCCTGCTCGCCGGGGACGACGTGCGCATCGCCGGGGTGAAGGTCGGGGAGGTCGGGGCCATCCGCGTCGCCGACAACCGGGTCGCCGAGGTCGCCTTCACCGTCGACGACGCCATCCCGCTCACCACGGACGTGCGGGCGACCATCCGGTACCGCAACCTCGTCGGCCAGCGTTACGTCGCGCTGAACGAGGGCCCGGGCGACGGGCGGCCGCTGAGCGCCGGGCAGACCATCCCCGAGTCGCGGACCACCCCGGCGCTGGACCTCACGGTGCTGTTCAACGGCTTCCGGCCGCTGTTCACCGCGCTCACCCCGCAGGCCGTCAACCAGCTCGCGTACGAGATCATCCAGGTGCTGCAGGGCGAGGGCGGGACGGTGGCGAGCCTGCTGCGCAGCACCGCGTCGCTGACCGGCACGCTCGCCGACCGGGACGCGGTGATCGGCCGGGTGGTCACCAACCTCAACGCCGTACTGTCCACATTGGATGACCATCGCGGCGACCTCGACACCACGATCGCGCGGCTGCAGCAGTTCGTCTCCGGCCTCGCCGGCGACCGGGTCGCGATCGGCGACGCGCTGGCCAACGTGGGCGCGCTCACCGGGGCCACCGCCGCGCTGCTGCAGGACGCCCGGCCCTCCCTGCAGGCCGACATCGACCAGCTCGGCACGCTGTCGGGCACGTTGAACGCCAACGCGGGGGTCATCGACAAGACCCTGCAGGACCTTCCGGGCCGATATGAGCAGCTGACCCGCGTCGCCTCCTACGGCTCGTGGTTCAACTTCTACCTCTGCGACTTCGACGGCCAGGTGACGCTGGCCGGGCAGCGGCTCGACCCGGCGAGCTTCAGCTCCACGGCGGCCCGGTGCAGTACAGGAGGCGCGGCGTGAGACGCAACCCGCTCGTCGTCGGCGCGGTCGGCCTGGCCGTGCTGGTCGCGCTCGTGCTCGGCGCGTTCAAGATGGACGCGCTGACCGGGCTGACCGCCACGAGCTACCGGGCCGCGTTCCGCGACGCGAGCGGGCTGGCGCCGGGCAACGAGGTGCGGGTCGCGGGCGTGCGGGTCGGCAAGGTGACAGGCGTCGGGCTGGCCCGGGGCGGCCCCGGCCCCTACGTGCGCGTCACGTTCCGCCTCGAGGACGACAGTGTCCGCATCGGTACCGCCACGCGCGCGACGATCCGCATCAAGACGGTACTGGGGCAGAAGTACCTCGCG
Source organism: Dactylosporangium sp. McL0621 (assembly GCF_049995355.1). Lineage (NCBI taxonomy): Bacteria > Bacillati > Actinomycetota > Actinomycetes > Micromonosporales > Micromonosporaceae > Dactylosporangium > Dactylosporangium sp. McL0621. Next base: position 2,651,267 of record NZ_CP188259.1, on the reverse strand, counting down.
CTGGAGCCCGCGGGCGCCGGCCGGCTGGCCGAGAACGCCGAGATCCCCCTCGACCGCACCGCCGCCCCGTTCGACGTGGTGCAGGCGGTCACCGGCCTCGCCGACACCCTCGACCAGATCGACAGCATCCAGCTCGCCGACGCGTTCACCACGCTCGCCCAGGCCTTCGCCGACACCCCCGGCAGCGTCCAGGCGTCCCTGGACGGGCTGTCGCGGCTGTCGAAGACGGTGAGCGACCGCGACGGCGAGCTGCGGGCGCTGCTGACCCGGGCCCACGAGGTGACCGGGGTGCTGGCCGCGCGCGACGAGGAGTTCCGCAAGCTCGTGGCCGACGGCGACGCGCTGCTGACCGAGGTGAGCAAGCGGCGCGACGCGATCCACGACCTGCTCGTCGGCACCAACGCCCTCGCCACCCAGCTGGCCGGGGTCGTCTCGGACAACAAGGACCGCCTGGAGCCGGCCCTGCGGCAGCTGCGCGGGGTCGTCGGCATCCTGCAGCGCAACCGCGACAACCTGGAGCTCACCCTGCAGCGGATGGGCCCGTTCGTGGCCGCGTTCGCCAACGTGACCGGCAACGGCCGCTGGTTCGACTCCTACCTCGCCGGCCTGCTGCAGCCGTACGTGCCGAGCGGAGGGCGGTGACGTGAAGCGCCTCATCGCCTTCGGCGCCGCCGTGCTAGCCGGCGCGGCCGTGGCCCTGGTCATCGCCGGCACCGGGCATCCGCAGCGGCACCTCGTGGCCCACTTCACCCGTACCGTCGGCATCCACGCCGGCTCGTCGGTGCGCGTGCTCGGCGTGCGCATCGGCGAGGTGACCTCGGTGACGCCGCAGGGGCGCACGGTCCGGGTCGAGATGTCCTACGACGCCGAGTGGCCGATCCCGGCCGGCGCCCAGGCCCTGATCATCCCGCCCAGCGTGGTCAGCGACCGGTACATCCAGCTCACCCCCGCCTACACCGGCGGCGCGGCCCTGGCCGACCGCGCGGACCTCCCGGTCGGGCGCACCGCGGTGCCGATGGAGATCGACGACATCTACAAGGCCCTCAACGACTTCAACGAGGCGCTCGGCCCCGGCGGCGCCAACGCCGACGGCGCGCTCAAGCAGCTCGTGCTGGCCGGGCAGGCCAACCTCCGGGGCAACGGCGACAACCTGCACACGACAATCGACGGGCTGGACAAGGCGCTGACCACCCTGGCCGACGGCCGCCAGGACCTCTTCGGCACCCTGGTCAACCTGCAGGAGTTCACCACCGCCCTGGCGCAGAGCGACGCCGCGGTGCGCGCGTTCAACCAGCGCCTGGCCGAGGTCGCCGGGCAGCTCGCCGGCGAGCGCGACGACCTGGCCGCGGCGCTGCACGGGCTGGCCACCGCCCTGGCGCAGGTGACCGCGTTCATCCGCGACAACAAGGACGAGCTGGTGTCCAACGTGGACGCGCTCGCGGACGTGACCGGGGTCCTCGCCAAGCAGCAGAAGGCGATCATCGAGATCCTCGACGTGGCGCCGCTCGCGCTGTCGAATCTCAACCTCGCGTACAACCCGCGCTCCGGCACCCTCGACACGCGCGACGACGCGCTCGGCCCCTACGACGCCGCGACCTACGTCTGCTCGGTGATCGCGCAGAACGTGCCGGTGGCGCAGCTGCCGAAGGAGTGCACGGCGCTCGGCCAGACGATCGGCGGCCTCAAGCCGGCGCCGCCCGCCGTCGACACCACCAAGGCGCCGGCCGCCCCGGCGCTGCCCTCCCTGCCCGAAGTCACCCGCGACCTCACGCTCGGCGGCATCCTGCGGGGGTTGTCGTGAGAAAGTCCTTGGCCGCCGCGGCCGCCGGTGTCTGCCTCCTCGCCGGCGGCTGCGACCTCACGCTCCCGGGCGGCGCGCCTTCCGGCCCCGGGTACCACGTCACCGCCGAGTTCTCCGACGTGCTCGACCTGGTCCCGCAGGCCGCCGTGAAGGTCAACGACGTGACCGTCGGCAGCGTCGAACGGATCTCGCTCGACGGCTGGACGGCCCGCGTGCGGCTGCGCGTCGACGCGAAGGTGAGCCTGCCGGCCAACGCCACGGCCGCGGTACGCCAGACAAGTCTGCTCGGCGAGAAGTACGTGGCCCTGGAGGCCCCGGCCACCGAGGCGCCGCAGGGGAAGCTCGGCGACGGCTCGGTCGTGCCGCTGAGCCGCACCCGGCGCTCGGCCGAGGTCGAGGAGGTGCTCGCCGCGCTCGGCCTGCTGCTCAACGGCGGCGGCCTGGCCCAGCTCAAGACCATCAACGAGGAGCTGGGGACCGCGCTGCAGGGCCGCGAGCCGGCCGCCAAGGACGCGCTGCACCAGCTCGACGCGTTCGTCGGCGGGCTCGACGCGCAGAAGGCCGACATCGTGCGGGCCCTCGACGCCCTGGACCGGCTCACCGTGACGCTGTCGAAGCAGCGGGACGTCATCGGTACCGCACTGTCGTCCCTGGCCCCGGGCCTGACCGTGCTCGAGGAGCAGCGCGAGCAGCTCACCGCGACCCTGACCGCGCTCGGCGATCTGGGCCGGGTCGGCACCCGGGTGATCGAGCAGAGCCGCGACGACACGCTGGCCTCGCTCAAGGCGCTCCAGCCGCTGCTGGAGCAGCTGGTCAAGGCCGGCGACGCGCTGCCGAAGTCGCTGGACTTCCTGCTGTCGTTCCCGTTCCCGCCCAGCGTCAGCGGCGCGATCGTCGGCGACTACGTGAACCTCGGCGCGACCGCGGACATCGACGCCACCACGATCCTGTCCAACCTGCTGGTGAACACCGCCCCGCCCGTCGCCTCGACCCCGGCGCCGAAGGCCTCCTCGGGCTCCTCGGGGTCGTCCGGGGGCCAGCCCAAGACCGGGGGCTCCGGGGGCACCCAGAAGCCGCCGCCCCTCATCGGCGTGCTGCCCCTGAACTGCCTGCCGATCGGCGGCCTGCTCCCGCCCGGGTGGATTCCGCCGAAGGGCTGCGAGCTGCCGAAGGACTGCCAGATCGTGCCGCCCGGCACCAAGCCGCCGGCCGGCAGCCTGATCCCGCCCGGCGGCGTCGTGCCGCCGGGGACCGTCTTCCCGCCCGGCACGCTGCTGCCGCCGGGCACCGCCCTGTCCCCCGCCTGCCTGCTGCCCCCGGCGACCGGCGCGACAAACGGGCAGCAGGGCGGGCTCACCGACGTGCTGGGCGGAGGTCTGCTGCCGTGATCCGCCGCTCCGCCAAGCTGCAGGTGCTGGCCTTCCTCGTGGTCGGGCTCGTCGGGATCGTGTACGTCGGGCTGGAGTACGTCGGCCTGGGCGACCGCCTGCTGGGCCGCGGTACCACCGTCTACGCCGACCTGGCCCAGGCCGGCGGCCTCTTCGCCAACGCGCCCGTCACATACCGCGGCGTGCCCGTGGGCCGGGTCGAGTCGGTCGCGCTGCAGGGCGCCGGGGCGCGGGCGCGGCTGCACCTCGACGACGGGGTGCTCGTCCCGGCCGGCACCCGGGCCGTGGTCGGGCAGCGCTCGGCCGTCGGCGAGCAGTTCCTGGACCTGCGCCCGGACGGCGACGCGGGCCCGTACCTGCACGACGGCTCGGTCATCCCGCGCGAGCGCACCGGCGTCCCGCTCGCGCCGGAGACGCTGCTGGCCAACCTCGACGCGCTCGTGCAGTCGGTCGACCCGCAGGCGCTGTCGGTCGTCATCGACGAGCTCGGCACCGCCTTCGAGGGCAACGAGCAGGCGCTGCGGCACCTGCTCGACGCGGGTGAGCTGATCCTGGACTCGGCCTCGGCCACGCTGCCGCAGACCCGCACGCTGCTCGCCGACGGCCGCACGGTACTGCAGACCCAGGAAGAGTCGGCGGCCGCGATCCGGCAGTGGGCGTCCGGCCTGGCGCAGATCGCCGCGACGCTGCGCTCCTCCGACGCCGACCTGCGCCGCATCATCGCCGACGCGCCGCCGGCCGCGCGCGAGCTCGTGTCGCTGCTCGACGGCCTCGACCCGTCGATCGGGCCGCTGCTGGCCAACCTGGTCGCGGTGAACGGGGTCGCGGCCCGGAGACTGCCCGGGATCGAGCAGATACTTGTGGTGTACCCGCTCACCGTCGCGGGCGGCTTCACGGTGACGCCCGGCGACGGGACGGCCCACTTCGGGCTCGTGCTCAACGTGGACGACCCGCCGCCGTGCAAGTACGCCGGCTCGACGCGATGCAGCGCGGCCGACCAGGGGCGGGGGTCCAGCGTCCGCGGCACGAACAACGCGCCGCGGCCCGGCTCCTCGGGCGACCCGGCGCCGCCGTCCTACGACCCGGTGTCCGGCACCGTGCTCGGCTCGGACGGCAACCCGCTGCTGTTCGGCACCACCGGCGGCCAGTACGCGCTCGCCGGCGACCAGTCCTGGAAACAACTCCTGCTCGCCGGTCTCGCGCCGTGAGCCCGTCATCCCTGGAGGCTTCCGTGTCCGCAGCAGAGGAGCGCGGCCTGCGGCTCGTGCCGGGCGGCGCCGATTCCGATTCTTTTGAGGAGAGCACGCCTTCTTTGGCAGAGCACGCGGCTGCTTCTGAACGGCTCGGGCCACGCGGTGACCGCGTCGAGGCTTTTGAACGGCTCGCGCCGCGCAGCGTCCGGCGGCGGGCCGCCACCCGCCGCCGGGTCCCGAAGCGCCGCGACACCATCGACCACGTCCTGTCGCACCTGGACGAGGAGCCGGTGGTCCTGGAGGAGAAGTCCGTCGAAGACGTTACTCACGACGAGGATGACGCCGGGAAGCCTCCTCGTCGGCGAACGGCGCCGCACCGGCGGGGGCCCGCCCGCTCGGTGCGGCGCCGGGAGCCGAAGCCCCGGTTCCGCCTGCGCCGCCCGTCGCTCGCCACCGCGCTGCTCGCGCTCGTGCTCGGCGCCGCGATCGCCGCGGCCGCCGTGCTCGGTCAGCGGTGGTACGACGCCCGCACGCTCGACCGTGCGCACCAGCAGGCCCTGGCGGCGGCCCAGCAGACCACGGTCGACTTCGTGTCGGTGAGCGCGGCCAGCGTCGACCGGGACCTGCAGCGGATCGTCGCCGGCGCGACCGGCGACTTCCGCGACGAGTTCACCCGCGGCCAGGCCCAGGTGAAGGCCGCGGTCGTGGAGAACAACGTGGACTCGAGGGGCACCGTGCTGCGGTCCGCCCTCGTCTCGGGCGACCGCGAACACGCCGTCGTGCTCGTGGCGGTGGACGCGACGGTACGCAACAGCAAGGCGCCGGAGGGCCGGGCGTCGCACTACCGCATCCAGGTGGACCTGGCCCGCGACCGCGACTCGGGCCGCTGGCTCGTGGCCAAGCTGCAGTTCGTGGGCTGAGGGGAAACGACGATGAAGCGCGTTTACGTGTACGTCCTGATCGTGGCCGCACTCGGCCTGGCCGGCGCCGGCTGGTACTTCACCGACGAGCACCACCGCCGCGACGTGGCCGTGCGCCAGTCCACGGCGGCAGCAAACGCCGCGGCGCAGGCCATCTTCTCGTACGACTACCGCAGCTTCGACGCGAGCATCGCCAACGGCAAGGGGTTCACGACCGGCGGCTTCGCCGACGAGTACGCCCAGACGACGACGGCACTCAAGTCCAACGCGGTCGCCGAACAGGCGATCGTGCGAGCGGCGGTCTCGGCCACGGGCGTGGTGAGCGCCGCCCCGACGCGGGTCGAGCTGCTGCTCTACGTCGACCAGTACCGCCGCAACGCCAACATCACCGGCGAGAAGGTCGACCAGAACCGGGTGGTGCTGACCATGGTCCCGGTCGGCGGGGCGTGGAAGGTCGCCCACGCCATAGCCGTCTGACCACCGACGCGCTGCTGATCTGGGGCAGAGCCCGCCTCGGATCAGCTCGGGGCCGGCGACTCGAAGTACCCGCGTAGCTTGTCCGCGTACGGCAGGCGCTGCTCGGCCGGGGAGAAGTCCTCCTGCGGGCGGGTGAAGTAGAGGTCGTCGCCGGCGTACCGCGGGAAGACGTGCATGTGGTAGTGCCAGACGTCCTGGTTGCCGGCGGGCTCGTTGTGCTGGCGTACCGAGATCCCGTCGCAGCCGTAGGTGTGCCGCATGGCGATCGCGACGTCGCGGGCCAGGTCGTGGATCGCGTGCCCGTAGCGGGTCGGCAGGTCGTACAGGTTCTCGTAGTGGGTGTTCGGCACGACCATCACGTGACCGTGGTTCTTCGGCCACCACCGCGGCGAGACGAACGCGGTGGCCAGCTCGTCGCGCCGCACGACGTCGCGCTGCGTTCGCCGTTCGTCCTCGCCGCCCGCCACCAGCCGGCAGAAGGGGCACTCGTAGTCATCCGGCGCGTGGTTGAACATGGCACCCCCTGATCGGCTAGGAGATCTTACGGCGGAACGTGTACATGGCGAAGGTGTACGCGACCACGAGGATGCCCACGCACCAGGCGAGCGCGCCCCAGATGCCAGTGCCCGCCGGCTGCTCGGTGAACAGGGATCGGATCGCGTTCACGATCAGGGTCACCGGCTGGTGTTCGGCGAAGGCGCGCACCGGGCCCGGCATGGTGGCCGTCGGCACGAACGCCGAGCTGATGAACGGCAGGAAGATGAGCGGGTACGAGAACGCGCTCGCGCCGTCCACGGACTTCGCGGCCAGGCCCGGGATGATGGCGATCCAGGTCAGGGTGAAGGTGAACAGGATCAGGATGCCGGCGACCGCCAGCCAGGCCGGCAGCCCCGCCGCGGAGCGGAAGCCCATGACGAGGGCGACGAGCACGACGACCACGACCGAGATGAGGTTGGCGACCAGCGAGGTCAGTACGTGCGCCCACAGCACGGACGAGCGGGCGATCGGCATGGACTGGAAGCGCTCGAAGATGCCGCTCTGCATGTCGAGGAAGAGCCGGAACGCGGTGTACGAGATGCCCGAGGCGATCGTGATGAGCAGGATGCCGGGCAGCAGGTAGTCCACATAGGACTTGGCGCCCGAGTTGATCGCGCCGCCGAAGACGTACACGAACAGGAGCATGAACGCGATCGGCATGATCGTGGTGGTGATGATGGTGTCCAGGCTGCGGGTGATGTGGCGCAGCGAGCGTCCGGTCAGCACGGCGGTGTCGCCGAAGAAGTGTCTGGTCATCTCGTTTCCCCTTACTTGTCCGAGCCGGCGCCGACGAGGGCGAGGAAGACGTCCTCGAGGGTGGGCTGCTTCTCGACGTACTCGACCTTGGCCGGCGGGAGCAGCTGCTTGAGTTCGCTGAGGGTGCCGTTCACGATGATGCGGCCCTCGTGGAGGATCGCGATCCGGTCGGCGAGCTGTTCGGCCTCGTCCAGGTACTGGGTGGTGAGCAGGACCGTCGTGCCCCGGCCGGCGAGCTCCTTGACCGACTGCCACACCTCGATGCGGCCCTGCGGGTCGAGCCCGGTGGTCGGCTCGTCGAGGAAGATGACCGGCGGGTCCCCGACCAGGCTCATCGCGATGTCGAGGCGGCGGCGCATGCCGCCGGAGTAGGTCGACACCTTCCGCGCGGCCGCCTCGGTCAGCGAGAAGCGCGCGAGCAGGTCATCCGCGATCTTGCCGGCCTGCTTGAGGTGGCGCAGCCGGGCGACCAGCACGAGGTTCTCGCGGCCGGTGAGGATCTCGTCGACGGCCGCGAACTGGCCGGTGAGGCTGATTGACTCCCGCACGTCCGCCGGTCGCGTGGCGACGTCGAAGCCGTGGACGCGGGCGGTGCCGGCGTCGGCCTTGAGCAGCGTGGACAGGATCTTCACGACGGTGGTCTTCCCGGCCCCGTTGGAGCCGAGCAGGGCGAAGATGCTGCCCCTGGCCACGTCGAACTCCACGCCCCGCAGCACGCGTAGCTCGCCGTACGACTTCTGCAGGCCCTTTACCTCGATCATCTCAGCGCTTCCCTTCGGGGGGTGGTGATGCGGCGGATGGTGACGTTGCCGTAGTTGGTGTGCAGGTGGAGCTCGACCGTGCGTTCGCTCGCGGCGGCGGCCGGGTCGGGGGTGAGCTCGTTGCGGACCCGGCCGTGCGCGGAGCTGGCGTCGATCCAGGCCGCGACGCCGTTCGGGATGCCGACGTCGACGTCGGCGTGGCCGTTGTCGAGCCGGATCGTGCCGCCGCCGACCTCCCGGATGCGGATGGGCCCGTGGGCGCTGCGCGCGGTCACGTCGCCGAGGGCGCGGTCGATGGTGAGCGTGCCGGACGTGGCGGCCTCGACGTCGCCGCCCGCGGTACCGAGCTCCATGGATCCGTGCGCGGCGCGCAGCCGGGCGCTGCCGTGCACCTCGGCGATGCGCAGCACCCCGTGGCCGGCGGTGACGTCGAGGCGGCCGGTCACCTCGGCGATGTCGGTACTGCCGTAAGGCGCATCGAGCACGAGGTCGGCGACGGTGTCGGCCGTGACACCGCCGTACTTCGCGACGATGCGGGCGTCCCCGAGCACGCCGCGGGTCCGGACCGACCCGTACGCGGTCTCGACCGTCACCCGCGAACCGGTCGGCACCTCGCACCGGACGTCGACCGAGTCGCCCTTGCTGAAAAGATTGAGCCGCCGCGGTACCTTGACCCGCACCCGGCCGCCGTCGAACGACACCGAGGCCTCGCGGGCCAGCGACTCGTCGCCGCCGCGGCCGGCCTTGCTCGGCAGCACCTCGACGACGGCATCGGTACGCTCCGAGGCGACGATCTCGACAAGGCCGGCGCCGACCGTGACCTCGAGGTCGATCGGGCCGGCAACGTCGTAACTGGGCATGGCTGACCTCCACATGGGCATGCCGGATCAGTCCCGCCGCGCGGCGGGACCGTGAGGTTCGATGGGATATGGCCTAGCGGGCCCAGCCCGTGAAGCGTTCGCCCTGCTTGGTGTCGCGCCGCGGGACGCGCTGGACGCCGGGTTCCAGGGCGGCGGCGATCGCGCGGACGAACCACGAGTTCACCGAAACCCCCTCCTCGGCCGCGGCCTGCTCGGCCCGCGCCTTGAGCCGGTCCGGCAGCCGCAGCGTGGTCCGGGAGGACACGGTGTCGTCGAGCGCCGGCGCCGCGACCTCGGCCGCGGTCGGACCGGCCGCGTCCGGCGCCGGCTCGGGCCGGGTCACCGCCAGGTGCGGATCCCGTCCCCGCAGCACCACCTCGACCGACCCGGGCGCGATCTGCTGCGTGATCTCGCCGGCGACGTCGCTCAGGGCCCCGAGCAGCATGAGGCGGACCGCCGGCTCGAGAGCGACATTGAGCTGCTCCGCGACGGCCCGGGCGTCCGCATCACCGTTCACCGCCGCCGCAGCCAGCTGATTCTGGAGATCGGAGACGTACCGGTCGAGGTCCATGACACCACTGTAGCCACCGAGTGGTGTCATGACAAGGGCAAGTGACACCACATGACACCAGGCGGTCAGTCCCTGAGTTCGGCGACCACGGCCGCGTGGTCGGATGGCCACAACCCGTCAATCGGAACATTTCCGGCAACCCAGACCCGTTTGACGGAACCGCGGGAGCCGTGCGGCGGTTCGACGAGCACGTAGTCGATGCGGCAGCTCGGAAGCCCGAACGCGCGCGCATGCGGGTTGCGCGCGTCCCAGGTGTGCCCGGGATCGGCACCGCCGGTGTACCGCCACGCGTCGACGAGCACGAGCCCCTCCGCCGCGGGCGCGGTGAGCCGCCCGCCGAGCAGCCGCAGCTCGTCCGAGTCGGGCTCGGCGTTGCAGTCACCGGTCAGCACCGCGGGGTGGTCCTGGATCGTGTGCTGCGCGACGAACCGGGCCACGGCCGCGACCTGCTCGACCCGCACCGCCGAGCCCGCCGGCGCCGAGTCCAGGTGCGTGGTGAAGAACGGCACCGGCCCGCCGGGCGCGTCGACGCGCGCGAACAGCACGGTCCGCCCGTCCGGGCCGGGCAGCGCCCCGATCGCCGGCTCACCGATCGGCCACCGGCTCAGCACCGCGTTGCCGACCTCGGCGTCGGGCTCCCCGCCGCGCTCCCGCCACCGCCGCGGCGCCGGCGACGGCGCGTATGCCCAGTGCATCCCGAGCTCCGCGGCGAGAATCGCGGCCTGGTTCGCCCCGGGCGTGGCCCACACCTCCTGCAGCCCGCAGACGTCGGCCCGCTCGGCGCGCAGCACCGCGAGGATCGCCGCCTGCCGCTGCCGCCAGTCCCCGAAGCGCCACCACAGATTCCACGTGAGCACCCGCATGTGGTTCAGCTCCCGTCCCGCCGGCGCGCCAGATGGACAACGATGTCGGCGTTGACCTCGACCGTCGCTCCCAGGAACGGTGCCCGCGCGGCCCGGACCGCCGCGTCGACGGCCGGATCGGCCGGCGCGATCGGACCACCGAACGAGGCGAACACCCCGCCCGGCTCCAGCAGCGCGGCCATGCGCGACCACCGCGCCTCCGGGCTGGTCCGGTGCAGCGCCGCCGCCACGTACACGAGCCCGAAGCGCTCGCCGGGAAGCAGATCCTCGAACGCGGCCCGGCGCGTCGTGACGCCTGCTGGCACGCACCGGCGCAGCTCGGCGAGCATGGCCGCGTCGGGTTCGGTTGCCGTCACGGCGATCCCGGCCCGCGCGAACAGCCGGGTCGCCTTCCCGGTCCCGGCGCCGATCTCGAGCGCGGTGCGAACCGGCCGGCCGGCGTACCCCATGACGAGATCGAACAGCCGCACGGGATACCCGGGCCGGTACCGCTCGTACGCCGCCGCCACCGCCCTGAAGCTCAACGCGCGCTCACCCATGCCGCGATTATGTCGGGGCCACGGATGAACGATGCCGCGGTCGTCGTGGTGGAGCGGCGCTAGTCGGATGTCCGCGCGCCGCGGCGGCCCGCCAGGATGACCGTTGCCGCTACCGCCACACAGGCCAGTGCGCCCAGCGACAGCTCCAGCGGGCGGTGCACGATCCACTGTGGAATATCCCGCTGCGGTACGGCCACCGCGCCCGCGAAGGCGCCCAGCAGGCCCAGGTACGAGCCGGTCATGAAGCGGCGGTGCGTCTGCACCCGGCCCGTCAGCGCCGCCCACAGCGCGATGCTCAGCGTCACGAACGTGAAGGCCGACAGGCCGTGAATCCAGCTGAAGTGGCCCGGGTTCAGGGCCTTGACGAAGAACGAGCTGATGATGGTGAAGTACATGGCGCCGACCCACACGCGGCCCGCCACGCGGTGGGGGCGGTCGCCCCGCGTGCGGCGCAGGAGGTTGAAGGCGCCGAGCAGCAGGGAGATCGTCGCCGCGGCGGCGTGGAGCGGAATAACAACGTTATCGCGCATAACACTGTTATAGTCGCGGCCGTGGTGAACGTCAATGCCGAGCTCACCGGGCGGCTGGTCGACGCCGCGGCGCGGATTCTCGTGGACGAGGGGCCCGGCGGGCTCTCGCTGCGCAAGGTCGCCGCGGCCGCGGGGGTTTCGACGATGCCCGTGTACACGCTCTTCGGCGACAAGCAGGGGCTGCTCGACGCCATGCACCGGGAGGGGTTCCGGCGGCTGGGCGCGGCGCTCGCGGCCGCGCCGCGGTCCGGGGACGCGCTCGCCGACCTCATCGCGCTCGGGTTCGCCTACCGGGAGGCGGCGCTGGCCAGCCCGCACCTGTACGGCCTGATGTTCACCGGGGGCTTCGGGCACACGGAGGCGGCCGACGCAACGTACCGGCCGCTGGTCGCCGGGGTGGCCCGGTGCCAGGCCGAGGGCGTGTTCACCGGCGACGACCCGGAGCCCGTGGCGCTGCACCTGTGGGCGCTCGCGCACGGCATGGTGAGCCTGGAGCTGGCCGGCAAGGTGGACGGGGAGAACTTCGCCGAGCAGCTCGGCTACGCGGGCCTGCCGTTCCTGCGATAGTACGAGTGCACGGCGTCCTGGCCGGTGTAGTTCGGGCCGGCACGGTCGTCGGCGCCCAGGTACACGTAGGGCAGCGCCACGTCGCCGCGGTCGTCGCGGCCGATCCGGCGCCGGCGGCCGTCGTAGTTGAAGCCGGCGTCGCGCAGGTCCGCGGCCAGGCGGCGACCGGCGGGGGCGCCGTCCTCCAGCCGTACCGCCGCCAGGTCCAGGTCGGCGACCAGCCTTCCGCCCTCGGTCAGCCAGCCCGCCGCCCGGGCCAGCAGGCCGAGCTTGTCGCCCACGTAGTGCAGGCCGTGGATGCTGGTGATGAGGTCGTACCGCCGGCGCGGCGCCCAGGCCTGCACGGGCGCCGCGGTCAGCCGCAGCCAGGGCACGTCGGGCGCGGGGACGAAGGCGTCGACGAGGTCGACCCCCTCGACCAGCACGCGGCCCGACACGCCCTGCTCGCCGAGGCGGCCCGCGGCCTCGACCAGCGCGCGGCCGGAGCCGCAGCACAGGTCGAGCCACGCGACCGTGTCCGGCGCGCCGGTGACCCGGGCCAGCGCCGTGATCACCTCGACCGGGTTGAAGCCGAGCTCATGTTCGTAGCTGTTGACGCCGTCGAGGCCGCGTTCGCGGTTCATCGCGGAGTTCGCCACCACTGCCGATCCGGCGAGGGCGTCGTCGTCGAGCAGGGGCACGGCGACATGATCGCAGTTATCGCCGGTGGCGGGAACCCCCATGATCGTCACCGGCGCGGTCGTCGGAGCCTCCGCCGGGGTCGCCGTGGTCCTCGCCGGGCTCGGTCGTCCGGAGTCCGCCGTGGTCGTCGCCGGGCTCGGTGGTACGGAGTCCGCCGTGGTCATCGCCGGGTTCGGTGGTGCGGAGTCCGCCGTGGTCATCGACGGTGGGCGAGCCCGACGGGCTCGCCGGGTCGCCGGCCGGGTCGTCCACTCCTCGGGACGGGTTGTCCTCGGACGGGCTGGGACTGACCACTACCTGGGACGGGCGGTCGTCGTGACGGCCCGGGCCCGAGGACGCCAGGGCCGTGCCCCCTATCGCCAGGGCCGCGGCGGTGGTCGCGGTGATGATGAGGAGTCTGCGCATGGGAGGTACACCTTTCTGTCTGTGCGACGAACGGTGCCGTGCGCTTCGTCAACGGGGTCCTGGCCCGGGGCTAAGGATCGGTTAAGAGCTCCAGGGTCACCCGGGCGCCGGCGACGACGAGCCGGCCGCCGGTCGCCTCCGCGGTGCGCCGCGCGATGTCCAGGCCCAGGCCGGTCGAGCCGCCGCCGCTGACCCCGCGCGCCCCGGCGGCCGGGTCGAAGCCGGGCCCCTCGTCCTCGATCGTGAGGGCGACCAGGCCGGGGCCGGCGTGCAGGGAGACCGCGAGGCCGGTGCCCTCGTCGGTGTGCGCGAAGACGTTGCCCAGCAGGGCGTCCACGGCGGCGGCGAGGTCGGCGGCGGCCACCGCGACGGGCCGCGGGCCGGGGTCGAGCGCGGTACGCACGGCGCGGCCCTGGTCCTCGGCGAGCACCGACCAGAACGCGACCCGCTCGGCGACGACCGCGGCGGCGTCGCACTCGGGCGCCGGCCGTTCGCGCCGGGCGTCCTCGATGACCGCGGTGAGCGCCCGGTCCAGCGCGCCGACGTGCTCGAGCATCCGCGCGGCGTCGGCCGGGTCGGCGAGCCCCTCGGCGTCCAGGCGCAGCGCGGTCATCGGGGTGCGCATCCGGTGCGACAGGTCGGCGGCGGCCTCGCGCTCCTGGCGCAGCAGGTCGCGGATGCGCCCGGCGAGGCGGTTGAGGGCGGCGGCGACCGCGCGCACCTCGGGCGGTCTCCCCGAGCTTGCGCCGCAGCCACGACAGGTGCACGTCGACCGTCTTGTCCGCGGCGGAGTACGGCACCTGCCACACCTCGGTGAGCAGTTCCCGCTTCGGTACCACCGCACCCGCCCGCGCCGCCAGGTAGTGCAGCAGATCGAACTCGCGCGGCGTGAGCTCCAGGGGCGCCCCGTCCAGGGTCGCCGTGCGCGCCCGCGGGTCGATCCGCACCCCGTCGGCCTCGACCACCGGCGAGGGCGGGTCGGGCGGGGCCGAGCGGCGCAGCACGGCCCGGATCCGGGCGTCGATCTGTTCGGCCCCGTACGGCTTGACCACGTAGTCGTCGGCCCCGGCGTCCAGGGCGCGCACCATCTCGCCCTCGGTGCGCCGGGCGGTGACCACGATGACCGGCACCTGGCTGACCGCCCGCAGCATGCGCAGCGCCTCGCGCCCGTCGAGGTCGGGCAGCCCGAGGTCGAGCAGCACCACGTCGGGCGCCTCGGCGACGGCGAGGCGCAGGCCCTCGAGGGCGGTCGCGGCGGGTACCACCACATGCCCCCGCCCCGCGAGCGCCTTGCGGACCCCGGTGCGGATCGTCGCGTCGTCCTCCACGATCAGCACCTTCGCCATATGGCGAGCTTAACCGCGCTTTATCGTTGCCCGGCGGACACTGGAGCCATGCGGATGCGCTGGCCCCTGGCGATCGCGGCGTGGCTGGCGGCCGCGGCGCTCGCGACGGCCGCCTCGATCGGGGCGGTCGGCTCGCTGAGCCGCGGCCTCTTCGGCCCGTCGGACGCGCCCCTGCGCGAGACGGAGGTGGAGGCCCAGCTCGCCCCCACCACGCCGGCGCCCCGGGAGAGCAGCCCGGCGCCCGCGGAGAGCAGCCGGGCGCCCGCGGAGAACCGGGCCCTGGCCACCGCCGGGGGCAGCATCGTGGCGAGTTGCACCGGCGGGCTGGCGTACCTCGACTCCTGGATCCCCCGCTCCGGGTTCGAGACCGACCACGTGCAGCGCGGCCCGGCGGCGACGGCCTCGCTGCGGTTCAAGGCGCGCTCCGGCGGCGATTCGGTCCGGGCCCAGGTCACCTGCCGCGACGGCGAACCGGCCCTGGCCGTGGTCGACGACGACTGATGTAGCTCTCACGCCCCGCCCACGCGCGGAAGCACCCGCACGGCAAAAACCGTTATCGATCCGTCCGGCCGGCATCTTTCGTGGCGATCCCTCACGAAAGAAAGGACGCTCCGATGCGAAGAATCGCGCTCACGGCCGCCGCGGCGGCCGTGGTGGCCGGCGGGGTCGCCGTCGCGGTCCGGCCCGCCGAGGCCGCCGGCGCCCCGGTCGCCGGCGGCACCTACACCCTCGCCTCCGGCGCGTCCGGCAAGTGCCTCAACGTCAGCGGCACCGGTACCGCCAACGGCGACCTGCTGGTCCAGCTCGCGTGCAGCAACCAGCAGTTCCGGGTGGTCGCCCAGAACGGCGCCTACGGCCTGGTCGGCGTGGCCGGCGGCAAGTGCGTCGACGTGCCCAACTCGTCCGCCACCGCGGGCACGCAGCTGTGGCAGTGGACGTGCGGGGCCAGCGCCAACCAGACCTGGCAGCTCACCGCCTCGACCGCGGCCGCCGGCAAGTACCTGATCAAGAGCGCGGCTTCGAACCTGTGCGTGAGCGACAAGGACGGCTCCACGGCGGGCAACAACCCGATCGTGCAGGAGGCCTGCTCCGACATTGCCCGGATGCAGTGGTCGTTCAATCTTGTCAGCGGACCCACGACCGAACCCGTGGTGGCCTTCCCCGGCGCGGTCGGGTTCGGGGCCGCGGCCACCGGCGGGCGGGGCGGCAGCGTGTACCACGTCACGAACCTCAACGACAGCGGCCCGGGCTCGTTCCGCGACGCGGTGAGCGCCTCGAACCGCATCGTCGTCTTCGACGTCGGCGGCTACGTGAACCTCTCCTCGCGCACAACCGCTGCCCGCTGGCCAAGGCGAACACGCAGTACATCAACAACGTCGTGTACAACTACCAGGCCGGGTACACCGCCGGGAACTCCAGCGGCCACTTCACCCACGACGTGATCGGCAACTACTTCATCGCCGGCCCGCGGACCACGAACGCGAGCAACGCGTACTACCAGATGGGCAACCAGTCGGTCTACAACTCCGGCAACGTCATCGACTCGAACAAGGACGGCGCGCTCAACGGCTCGGCGCTCGGCCCCGGCGGCGGCGCGACCGCGCTGTCGAGCCCGTGGTCGGCGACGACGAGCGGCATCCCGGCCACGAGCGCGGCGGCGGCCTACGCCAACGTGGTGGCCAAGGCCGGCGCGCTGCCCCGCGACCAGGTCGACGCGCTCGTGGTCAAGGACGTGCAGTCGCTGGGCAGGTCCGGCGACCTCTGGGCGCACCAGACGAGCACGGGTCTGGGGAACAACGGGTACGGGACCCTCGCCGGCAGCACCCCGCCCGCCGACGCCGACCGGGACGGCATGCCCGATGCGTGGGAGAGCGCCCACGGCCTCGATCCGAACAGCGCGAGCGACGCCACCGGCGACTTCGACCACACCGGCTACACGAACGTGGAGAAGTACGTCAACGGCCTCCTCGGTTGAGGTCTCCGCGCCGGGCCGCACCTGGCCCGGCGCGGGACTTTGCCGCTATCCTGAACAGGATGCCTACCAACGTGTGCAGATTGGGGGTCCCGACCGCAACAGCTGAGTGCTGATGCGGACCTCGGAGACCCGGCTCGACCTGTGGCTGCGGGTGCGTGAGTTCGCCGTACCGCCGCCGATGATCACAACGTCCACCGCCCGGCGCCTCGCCGGGGACTGGGCCGGCGCCTGTGCCGCCGCCCGCGTCGACGTGGACCTCAACCTGCGGCTCCTGGCCCGGCTGCGCGGCCCCGACATCGCCGCGCGCGTCCGCGCCGACCTGCGCCACCTCGCCCCCGACCTGCTGCGCTGGCACCTGCCGCGGGCGGGCCCCGAGGGCCGGCTGCGGCCCGGGCTGACCGTCCCGCTCGCCCGCTACGACGACGGCCTGCACCTCGTCGCGCGGACGCCGCCCGCCTGGGCCGCCGGCGGCCAGCGGTTCGGCCTCGCCCTGTGGGACGGCACGCCCGGCCACCCGCACCCCGACCGGTACTACCGGCTCGACCTGCACCGCCACCTCTGGGACGCGCGGCGGGCCGGTGAGCTGCGCGCGCGGGCGCGGCCTGACTGGGTGGCCGAGGCCGGGCGGCTGCGGGCCGCGCGGGTGCTCGTCCGATACGGCCGCCGCCGCCTCCTGCTCGACGCCGAGTCGGGCGAGGCGCGGCCGACCCGCACCCGCGACGGCCGCCTGCCGGTGCTCCCGCACGCGTCCACGTGGCCGGCGCCCGACCTGGAGCTGCTGGAGGCCGGCCGCATCGACCCGGGCGACCTGCACCCGCTCGTCGCCGAGGCTCTTGCCCCGGGCGCGCAACCCAGGCCGCCTCAACAAAAGCGGACGCCGCGGATCGTCGAGTGCCGGGGCGCGGCCCACCGGATCGCGCTCGTCGGCGGGGTGCTCACCGCGCTCGACCACGACCCGGCCCAGCTGCGCCGCGAGGAGCTGCTGGCCGCGCTCGGCGGCCCGCCGCTGCCCTGCCTGCGGGCCATCGACGACTGCCACCGCCACCCGGAGTCCCTCGACGACATCCGCGCCCGGCTCGACCACGGCGACACCGCCGGGGCCCTCGCCGCCGTGGAGGACCTGATCGGCCCGGACGCGCTGCTGCGCGCGGGCGCCCTGCGCGACGCCCTGGAGGCGGCCGCGCGCCAGAGCATCCGGCACGGCCTGTACCGCAACGGCCTGACGACCTTCTGAAAAAGGTGATGACGTATGCCCACTTTGGACACCGCCGCCGACCTGCTGAAGCTGCTGTACGACACCGGGACCGAGCCCCGCGACGACGCGCAGCTCGAGGCGCTCACCCTCGCCGTCGCCGCCGACCTGCCCGTCCTGCTGTGGGGCGAGCCCGGCATCGGCAAGACCGCCGCCCTCGACCAGCTCGCCGCCGCCCTCGACCTGCCGCTGACCACCGTGATCGCGAGCGTGCACGAGCCGTCGGACTTCGCCGGGCTGCCGATCCCCGGCGACGACCCCGCGGCGCAGGGCGTGGCGATGGCCCCGCCCGACTGGGCCGTGCGGCTCGTGAAGGCCGGGCGGGGGCTGCTGTTCCTCGACGAGCTGTCCACCGCGCCGCCCGCCGTGCAGGCCGCGCTGCTGCGCGTCGTGCTGGAGCGGCGCATCGGGGCGCTCCGGCTGCCGGCCGGGGTGCGGATCGTGGCCGCGGCCAACCCGCGCGGCTCCGCGGCCGACGGGTGGGAGCTCAGCGCGCCGCTCGCCAACCGGTTCGTGCACCTGCAGTGGGCCCACCGGCACGAGGTCGTGGTGCGCGGGCTCGGCGGGGTGTGGCCGCGCACGCGGCTGCCCGAGCTCGACGCGGGCCGGCTCGGCGAGGCCGTCGCGTTCGCGCGGCGGGCCGTCTGCGGGCTGCTGGCCGCGCGGCCGAAGCTGGTGCACCAGCTGCCGGCGAGCGAGTCCCGCCGCGGCGGGGCGTGGCCGTCGCCGCGCAGCTGGGACATGGCGCTGCGCCTGGTCGCGTTCGCCACGGCCGCCGGAACGTCCCGCGAGGTGCTGTCGATGCTGGTCCGCGGGGCGGTCGGCGACGGGCCGGGCCTGGAGCTGCTCGCGAGCCTGGACCGTCTGGACCTGCCGGACCCCGAGGAGCTTCTGGAAGATCCTTCGGCGGCGGTACTGCCGGAGCGCGGCGACCTGCGCCAGGCCGTCCTCGACGCCGTGGTGGACGCGGTCCGGCGCCGCCCCACGCGGACGCGCTGGGACGCGGCGTGGGCGGTGCTCGCCGGGGCCGCCGCGACCGGCGCGCCCGACCTCCTCGTCGTGCCCGCGACGACCCTGGCCGCGCTGCGCGAGGACGACTGGGAGCTGCCCGACACCATCGAGCGCCTCGCCGGCGTCGTCTCCGTGGCCCGGGCCGGTGCGCGCTGATGTCCCCCTTGTCGTTGGACGCCGAGAAGCTCTACGCGGCGCGGCTGCACGCGACCCGGGCCCGCCCCTACCTCGCGACGGCCCTGTTCGCCCTGCACGTGGTGCCGTCGCGGCTCGTGCCCACGATGGGCGTGGACCGGTACTGGCGCTGCTATGTCAACCCGGCCTTCGTCGCCGCGACCGCGCTCGAGGAGCTCGCCGCGGTCTGGGTGCACGAGGTCTCGCACCTGCTGCGCGACCATCACGGCCGCGGCGACCGCCTGGGCCTCGACACCCCGGGCGACCGGCTGCGCGTGAACATCGCGGCCGACTGCGAGATCAACGACGACGCGTTCGGCGACGGCCTGCCCACGCCCGAGGGCGCCGTGCACCCGGACCGGCTCAACCTGCCGGCCGGGCAGCTCATGGAGGAGTACCTGCCGCAGTTCCGCCTCGGCCCGCGCACCCAGGAGCACGCGTGGCTCGACTGCGGCAGCGGCGCCGACGGCCTCGGGCGCCCCTGGGACCTGGGCCCCGGCGGCGCGAACGCGCTGAGCGAGCACGAGCGCGACGCGGTCCGGTTCCGCGTCGCCGAGGGCATCCGGGGCGCCCCGGGCCACGCGCCGAAGGGCTGGCAGCGCTGGGCCGACGAGGCCTTCCACCCGCCGCAGCCGTGGCGGCGGCTGCTCGGCGCGGCCGTGCGCACCGCGGCGTCCGGCGCGGGGTCGGGCGACGACTACACGTACGGCCGCCCGGCCCGCCGCGCCGCCGCGCTGCCCGGCGTCGTCCTGCCGAGCCTGCGCCGCCGCCCGCCCCGCGTCTGCGTGGTCATCGACACCTCCGGCTCGGTCAGCGACGGCGAGCTGGGCAGCGCGATCCTGGAGGTGGCGGCCATCACGCAGGCCGTCGGCGGCCGGCGCGACCTCGTGACGGTGGTGCCCTGCGACGCCGCCGCGCACCTGGCGGTCCCGCTGTGCCGGGGCGAGGGCATCGCGCTGCTGGGCGGGGGCGGGACCGACCTGCGGGCCGGCTTCGCGCGGGCGCTGCGGGCGAGCCCGCGCCCGGACGTGGTGGTCGTGCTGACCGACGGCCAGACCCCGTGGCCGGAGCGCCGCCCGGCCTGCCGCACGGTGGTGGGCCTCTTCCCGCGCGCGAACAAGCCGGCGTGGGACGAGGCCGACCCGGACTACGTGCCCGACGCCCCGCCGGACTGGGCGAGGGTGGTGACCATCGGCTGATCGAGGGGGCCGGTCACGACCAGGCGAGCGAGGACCTCGTGCGCCAGTACTCGTCCGGCCGCTCGGCGTCGTCCCGCAGGTCCGGCGCCGTGCCGAGGGCGCGCAGGTTGCTCCTCAGCTGGGCCACCGTCGCCGCGCCCGACAGCACGACGTCCGCGAACGGCTGGGCCAGCGCGGCGGCCAGGGCCGAGGCGTCCCGCGCGGCCAGGCGGCCGTTCGCCATCGCCTCCTTGACGATGACGCGGCGGCCGTCCGCGTGGGCCTCCGCGAGCGCCGGGCCGGCCGAGCGCTCCAGCAGGTTCCACGTCGCCTGGACCGAGCGGAACAGCGGCTCGCCGTCCACCTCGACGCGCAGGGCCGTGCGGATCGCCGCGGCCTGCCGGGGGCCGCTCACCGACAGGCCCACGGTGACGCCCGTCGCGGCCAGGCCGGCCAGGAGGCGGTGCAGGGTGCGGTCGGTCAGGGCCGGGCTCTCCGGGGTCACCGAGTGGATCTGGTACAGGCTCAGGCGCCCGCCCAGCAGCGCGCGCGACTCGGCCAGCTGGCGCTCGAAGGTCGCGGGCGAGTGGTCCTTGGCCTCGTGCACGTCGGCGTCGACGCGCCAGCCGGCGGTGTACGTGTACCCCCACTTCGACCCCACGACCACGTCGTCGTGGCCGGGCAGCCAGCCGGCCAGGAACTCCTCGGCGCGGCCGTACGAGCGGGCGACGTCGACGTAGCGGACCCCGGCCTCGTAGGCGGCGTCGAGCAGCTCGTGGCTGCGGGCCCGCAGCGCGGCGACCGAGCGCTCCGGGGGCAGGTCGCGGTCGCGGCCCAGGTTGATGTACCCGGGCCGGCCCACGGCGGCGAGCCCCAGCCCGATGCGCATCAGGCGGGCTGCAGGTGCTCGGCCAGGATGGCCAGGTGGGTCCGGCGGGCGGCGGTGTGCCGGGCCAGGCCGTCCGGGGTCAGGTTCACGAACACGCCGCGCCGGTCGGCCTCGCACAGGGCGCGCGCGACGAGGCCGTGCTTCTCCAGGCGGGCGACGGCGCGGGACAGGGCGCTCTGGCTCAGGTACATGTCGGCGGCCAGGTCCTGCATGCGTCGCTTCTCACAGTCCTGCCCGACGAGACGGTCGAGGATCTCGAACTCGCTCAGCGTCAGCCCGTGCTCGTCCGACAGGGCTCGCTCCAGGTGGCCAGCGACCTCGTTGTAGCTGGTCAGCAGCGAGCGCCACCGCTCGACCAGGGCTCCCTCCGACCTCATGGGCGGCATCCTACTCCTCGATCCAAGACAGTGCACCTGCATTAAATGTACGCGGATTTAGTGCATGGACATTGAATGCGCACGCATCTAGTGTCGCATCTCGTGACCATGACCTTGACCAACGCCGATCGCACCCGGACCCCGCAACGGCTCTGGGGCGTGCTGGCGGTGCTGTGCGCCGTGCTGTTCCTCGACGGCCTCGACGTCTCGATGGTCGGTGTCGCGCTGCCGTCGATCGGCGGCGAGCTCGGCCTGTCCACCACCTCACTGCAGTGGATCGTCAACGGGTACGTCCTGGGCTACGGCGGCCTGCTGCTGCTCGGCGGCCGCACGGCGGACCTGCTCGGCCGGCGCCGCGTCTTCCTGATCGCCCTCGGCGTCTTCGCCGTGGCCAGCCTGGTCGGCGGCCTCGTCGACGACGGCGGCCTGCTGATCGCCACCCGCTTCGTGAAGGGCCTCGCGGCCGCATTCACCGCCCCGACCGCCCTGTCGATCCTGACCACCACCTTCCCGGAGGGCCCGGCCCGCAACCGCGCGCTGTCGGTGTTCTCCGTCTTCGGGGCCAGCGGCTACTCCTCCGGCCTCATCCTCGGCGGCCTGCTCACCAGCGTCGGCTGGCGCTGGACGTTCCTGATCCCGGTGCCGCTCGCGCTCGCGGCGCTGGCCGCCGGCATCGCGCTCATCCCGCGCGACCGCCCCGCGGCCGAGGGCGGCCACGACCTTGCCGGCGCGGCAACACTGGTCGGCGGCATGCTGCTGGCGGTGTACACCGTCGTCTCCGCCCCGGCCCGCGGCTGGCTGCACCCGGTGACGCTCGGCCTGGCCGTCGCCGCGGTGGCCCTGCTGGCGGCGTTCTTCACCATCGAGCGCCGCGTGCGGCACCCGCTGATCCGGCTCGGCATCCTGCGCATCGGCTCGATCGTGCGCGCGAACCTGGGCATGGTGGCGCTGTTCGGCTCGTACCTGAGCTTCCAGTTCATGATGACCCTGTACCTGCAGGACGTGCTGCACTGGTCGCCGCTGCGCATGGCCCTCGCCCTGCTGCCGGCGGGCCTGCTTGTCGCGTTCGGCTCGCCCTTCGTGGGCCGGCTCATCACGCGGTACGGCACCGCGCCCCTCATCGCGGGCGCGATGCTCTCCATGAGCCTGGGGTACGGCTGGTTCCTGCTCACCGCCGGCAACACGCCGCACTACGCGGTGACCACGCTGCCGACGATGCTCCTGCTGGGCGGCGGCTTCGCGTTCGGCTTCAGTTCGATCATGGCCCAGGCCACCGACGGCATCGCCGACGCCGAGCAGGGGCTGGCGTCCGGCCTCGTGCAGACCTCCGGCCAGGTCGGCGCGGCCCTGGTCCTGGCCGTGGTGACGGCCCTGACCGCGGCGGCGAGCCCGGCTTCGCGGGGCGACTTCAGCCAGTTCCACCCGGGCGTCAACCTGGTGACCGGGGTCGCGGTGGTGGGCCTGCTACTGAGCCTGACGCCACTGGTACTGCGCCGCCGTTAGGAACGCGTCGACGTCGTCGGCGTACAACCGGACCTCGGTCACCGGCCCGTCCGGCGTCCCGAGCGGCGTCGGCTCGCGCAGCACGACCTCGACGTTGGTCTGCCCGGAGACCGGGACCGACAGGGTGCGCCCGGCGGCGTGCTCCTCGACCTGCAGCATCGCGCTGCCGGCGAGGAGCCGCCGCCGGGCGCGCACCTCGGCCACGGCGGCGCCGGGGATCGCGATGTCGGCGAAGAGGCTGTGCCGCACCCGGATGCCGGCCTCGTCGACGAGGTGCGGGTACACCCGGTAGGACGCGACGATGCCGAGCATCCACAGCAGCCCGTAGACGCTGAGCACGTCCACGACGAGGCGGACCACGGGCCACGGCAGGATCAGGTGCACGGCCACCGTCTCGACCGCGGAGACGATCACAAATGCCCAGAGCAGGGGTCGTACCGGTCCGGCGTAGCCGAACCCGTCGCGGGGCCCGCGCCGCAGCACCCAGCGCGCCAGGCCCTGCCACATGAGTCGCTCGAGCGCGGCGTACCGCCTCATCGGCCGCTGAGCCGCGTGCGCCGCCAGCGGCCGTCGAGGTGGCCGAGCTCGCCGAGCATGGCCTGACCCCACTCGGCCCGCGGCGGGGCGAGCAGGCCCACCGCCCAGCGCAGCAGCCGCACTGGCGCGTCCTCGGCCGGCCCGTCGAGGAACCGGCGCGGGTTGCGGCGGTACAACGCGACCGCCACGGCGGCCGGCGCGATCAGGAACACGAAGAACAACGGCACTACGCCTCACTCAGACGGCGGCGGGGGTGGGCGGCGGTGCGTTCCTGACGAGCTGCGGTCAGGGCGGCCACGAGGTCGCGGCCGGCGCCGGTCAGGCGGTACAGGTGCCGCGGCGGCCGGCTGTCGACGCCCGGCTCCCACGAGGTCTCGAGCAGGTCGCGGTCGGCCAGCCGCACGAGGATCGGGTAGAGCGAGCCCGACTTGAGGCGCACCTCGGTGGCCAGGTCATACCCGTAACGCCACCGAGCCGGCTCCGCGGCGAGCGCGAGGAGAACGCGAACCGTCTGCGGCGAGGGAGGGCGGTTACGCTGCACCCGCTTAACTCTACTCATGTAGTCATTACGGTCAAAAGCGCCGATCAGCTCTCGGTGAGCGCCGCGTGCGCGGACTGGAGCAGCTCCTCGGAGAGCGGGTCGCCGGAGGTGGCGCGGGCGAGCACGAGGGCACCCACCATGGTGCAGAGCCGCGCCAGGCCGTCGTCGTCGCCGACGGCCACGCGGGCGGCCAGGTTGCGGACACCGGTGACGTAACGTTCGTGGGCGCGCGCGGCCTGGCCGGGCTCGCGCCCGAGGTCGGCGGCGAACCCGGAGACGGGGCACCCCTGCCCGGCGTGGTCGCGGTGCCAGACCGACAGGTAGCGGTCGACCAGCCTCCGGCGCGCGGCCTCGGGCCGCCCGGACTCCTCGACGGCGATCGCGGAGTGCGCGGCCGGGTCGTCGAAGGCGTAGACGGCGGCCTCGTCGATGAGGTCCTCCTTGGACGCGAACTGCTTGTAGAAGCCGCCGTGCGTGAGTCCGGCCGCCTTCATCACGTCGGCCACACTGACCGCGGTGCCTTGCTCGCGGAACATCCGCGCGGCGATGGCGACGACGCGCCGGCGGTTCTCCTGTGCCTGTACCCGGGACACGCGACCCATGGAACCCCACTCCCCTGCGATGGATGTCACTTGTAATCTATCACGATCCCGATTTAGATTGCGTACGACATCCAAGCCTGACCCAACGATCATGGGGGACTCCTGTGACATCTCCGCCCGCAGCGTCGACATCCTCAGCGCAGCGTTGGACGCTGGTGCTGGTGTGCACGGCGGCGTTCATGCTGCTGCTGGATATCACCGTGGTGAGCGTCGCGTTGCCATCGATCCAGCGGGACCTCGGAGCGAGCCTGTCGGACCTGCAGTGGGTCAGCGCCGCGTACTCGCTGGTGCTGGCGGTGCTGCTGTTGCCGGCGGCGACTCTTGGTGACCGGCTGGGTCGGCGCCGGCTGTTCCTGATCGGGCTGGTCTTGTTCACGGCCGGGTCCCTGGCCTGCGCCGTCGCTCCCACCGCGGTGACGCTGGATGTGTTCCGTGCGTTGCAGGGGGTCGGCGGCGCGGTGCTGTTCGCGACGGCTACACCGCTGCTGCGGGCGGAGTTCTCCGGTGCCGCGCTGGCTCGCGCGCTGGGCGCCTTCGGCGCGACGCTCGGCCTGGCGACGGCGATCGGGCCGCTGGCCGGTGGGGTGCTGACCGACACGCTGGGCTGGCGGTCGATCTTCTTCGTCAATCTGCCCATCGGGGTGGCCGCGTTCGTTGTGGGTGTGGCGCGGCTGCGCGAGTCGCGTAACCCGGCCGGCGGCCGGGCCGACCGGGTGGGCATCGTTCTGATCACCGGGGCGTTGACCGCGCTGATGTTCGCGCTGATCCGCGGCAACGCGATGGGCTGGGAGAGCCCGGCGATCGTGGCGCTGTTCGTGACCGCGGCCGTGGCTCTGGCCGGTTTCGTGTTCTACGAGCTGCGGATCGCGGCGGCGCCGATGGCCGATCTGCGGCTGTTCGGCCGGCGTGGCTTTGCCGCAACCGGGTTCGTGGCGTTCGCCATCTCCATGGCCGTCATCGGGATGATCCTCTACCTGTCGCTGTTCGTGCAGAACACCCTCGGCTACTCCCCGATTCAGGCCGGGCTGCGGTTCCTGCCGCTGTCGCTGGCCTCGTTCGCGGCCGCGCTGGTCACCGGCCGGCTGATCGGCAAGGTGCCGATGCGGGTGCTGCTGGGCGGAGCGATGGTCGCGGCGGCGGCCGGGCTGGCCTCGATGGCGCAGCTGACCGCCACGTCGACGTGGCTGGCACTCGTGCCCGGCTACGTCCTGGCCGGGATCGGCCTGGGCATCACGTCCACCGCCCTGGCCTCGGCCGCGCTGGCCGCGGTGGAGCCGGCCCGCGCCGGGATGGCCGCCGGCATCGTGAACACGCTGCGCCAGGTCGGCACCGCCGCCGGCGTGGCCGTGATCGGCGCCCTCTACGCCTCCCGCGTCGACACCACCACCGCGCACGCCCTGGCGGGACTGCCCGCCCCGACCGGCACGATCCAGCGACTGGCCGCGGCGGTCGCCTCCGGAGCCGGCACCACGGTCGCCGGCCTGGTCCCGCCCCCGGCCCGGGCGACGGTCGCGCACGCCGCCCGGGCCGGCACGGTCAGCGGGCTCCATGTGGTCCTGCTCGCCGCGGCCGCGTTGGCCGTACTCGCCACGATCGCCGGCTTCGCCTTCGGGCCGGACCCGGCCCGGCCCTCGCCGCCCGGCCACGCCGCAGGCGTTCCGTCCGGCGCCGGCCCCCGAACCACGACGCCGTAACCCCGGATCTCGCCCGACGACGAAGGAGTTTCACTGATGAACGCCGACAACCTTGTCCTCATCTCCGGGGCCGGCGGCGTGGGCCGCGCGGTCTTCGAGCACCTGAGCAAGCAGGATGTGCCGGTCCGCTTCATGGTCCGGCGCGACGACGAGCGCGCCGCCGCGGTGAGAGATCTCGGCGCCGAGGTCGTCATCGGCGACCTGACCCGGCCCGGGACCGTCGCCGCCGCCATGCAGGGCGTGTCGCGGATGCTCTTCGCCATGGCCGTGTCCCCGGACCACCTGCTGGCGGCGACCGTTGTGGCTTCCGTGGCCAAGGACTACGGGAAGCTCGACGCCCTCGTCGACCTGTCTCAGCTCACCGTGTCCCAGATGACCGCGACCAGTACCGCCGAGTCACACCAGCAGCGGCTGCACTACCTGGCCGAGCACGTCCTGAACTGGTCCGGTCTGCCCGTCGTCCATATCCGCCCGACCGTGTTCCTGGACACGCCGCTGTTCACCACCATGGCGGCCCGATCGATCCAGCAGAACGGCACGATCGCGTTGCCGTTCGGCGCCGGGCACACCTCGCCGGTCGCCCTCGACGACGTCGCCCGCGTCATCGCCACCGTCCTGGGCGACCCGGCCCCGCACATCGGCCGTGTCCATGAGCTGACCGGGCCGGAGTCGGTCGACATGACCGAGCTTGCCGCGGCCTTCTCCCGCGCACTGGGCCGCACTGTGTCCTATGTGGATGTTCCGCTCGAACAGTGGCGGGCCGGGCTGTCGAGGATGGGCCAACCGCCCCACGTCGAACAGCACATCGCCACCATGGCCCAGCTGCACCGGGACAACCGCTACGACCGTGCCGCTGACGGCGTCGAGCAGGTGACAGGCTCCGCACCGCAGTCGGTCGAGTCGTTCGTGGCCGCTCACCGGGGCCTCTACCTCGGCTGACCCTCACGGGCGGAGCGCGTCCCGGACCGCCGCGGCCGGGGCGGTCAGCGAGCCGTGCACGAGGTCGGTGCGGTGCACCAGGCGGGGCTCGACGACCGGCACGCCGCGCACCCCCGCGGTCAGGGCCGACGCCGGCAGCAGCGCGAGTCCCGCCCCCGCGCCGATCAACGACAGGAACACCGCGGCATCGGTACCGGGATAAGCCAACCCGCCCCGGAAGCCCTCCGCCCGCGCCAGGGCCCGCAGCTGGGTCAGCGGCGTGGCGACCTCGGGCGCGTCCAGCCACACCGCGTCGGCCAGATCCGCCAGGCGCAGCCCGCGCCGGCCGGCGAGTGGGTGCCCGGCCGGCAGCGCGACGACGGCCGGGCGCTCGGCCACCGGCACGGTCGACAGCTGGCCCGCGTCGGGCAGCGGCAGCGGGTCGCTCGGCGCGGTCACGCCGTCGACCAGCCCGAGGTCCAGCTCCCCCACGGCGACCCCGGTCGCGACCGCCCCCGCGCCCGCGATGCGCAGCGTGAAGGTGACCCGCGGCATGGACCGCTGCACGCCGACGAGCGCGGCGGTGTCCACTCCGGACAGTGGGGTCGCGCCGAGTACCACCGACGCCGGCGCCGGGCCGGACAGCCGCACGACGTCGGCCCGGGCCGCGGCCAGGCGCAGCAGGATCGGGCCGGTGTGCTCCAGCAGGCGCGCGCCGGCGTCGGTGAGCGCGACCGGGCGGCGGCGCAGCAGCGGCGCGCCGACGTCCTGCTCGAGTGCGGCGATGTGCTGGGAGACCGCGGACTGGGTGTAGCCGAGCTCGTCCGCGGCCGCGGAGAACGAGCCGAGCCGGGCGACGGCGGCGAAGGTGCGCAGCAGGTGCGGGTCCACGACATCATGATTCCTTATATCGGTACCGCAAACAGTCGTTGGACTTATCTCACCGTTGGGTCGACGCTGATTCGTATGACGACGACCCGTACCGCCCGCGTCGCGCTGGTCGGCGACCGCTCGGCGCACGTCCGCTCCCACACCCGCATCCCGGGCCTGCTCGAGGTGCTCCGCGAGCAGCACGGCCTCGCCCTGGACGCGTACTGGATCCCCTCCGAGGAGGTCGACGAGGCGAGCCTGGCCGGGTTCGACGGGGTCTGGCTGATCCCGGGCTCGCCGTACCGCTCCGAGTCCGGCGCGCTCGCGGCCGTGCGCGCGGCCCGGGAGTACCGCATCGCCTTTCTCGGCACGTGCGGCGGCTTCCAGCACCTCATGCTCGAGGTCGCCCGCGACCTGGCCGGGCTGGCCGAGGTCGTGCACGCCGAGAGCGACCCGGACGGCGGGCCGCAGCTCATCGTGCCGCTCGTGTGCTCGCTGGTCGGGCACGAGGGCGCGGTACGCCTGCGCCGGGGCAGCCTGGCCGAGCGCATCTTCGGCGTCGAGCGCTCGGTGGAGCGCTACCACTGCGCGTACGGCCTCGACCCCGCCTACCTGCCGGCCCTGGAGGCGCACGGGCTGCGCTTCACCGGCCACGACGACGACGGCGCGGTACGCGTGGCCGAACTCGAGGGCCACCCGTTCATGCTGGGCACGCTGTTCCAGCCCGAGCTGGCCGGCGACGGCAGCCGGGTGCACGCGGTGATCCGCGCGTTCGCCGAGGCCGCGGTGGCGGTGGGCGCGGCCCGGGAGACGAGCCCGGCCTGACCGGCGCGTACGACGGGGCCGCGGCCGCCGTGGGCGACGAGCCCGGTCTGACCGGCGCGTGCGACGGGGCCGCGGATGGCGTGCGCCGCGGCCCGGGAGACCAGGCCGTAGGCGACGAGCCCGGCCTGACCGGCGCGTACGACGGGGCCGCGGCCGCCGTGGGCGACGAGCCCGGTCTGACCGGCGCGTGCGACGGGGCCGCGGATGGCGTGCGCCGCGGCCCGGGAGACCAGGCCGTAGGCGACGAGCCCGGCCTGACCGGCGCTCAGCGGCGCCGCAGGCTCCACTCGAAGCGGCCCGCGCACACGACCGCGCCGGTACCGTCGCGGATCTCGGCCTCGGTGCCCACCCGGGCCTTCGCGGCCCGGCCGGCCTAGAGCGCCCGCACGGCGGCGAGCGCCTCGTCCTCCAGGCGGCACGAGGCCACCAGGCGGCCCCGGGCCGGGGCGAGGAAGCGCAGCTCGGCGGCGGCGCCCAGCGGTACCACGCCGGCGAAGCCGTCCGGGTCCTCGACGGCCGCGACGAACGCGGCGAGCCCGGCCGCGTCGACGAGCGTGATGAGGCCGCTGGAGTGCAGGGAGCCGATGACGTTGGTCAGCGCCTCGGGCACCTCCGCGGCGACCTCGGCCGCCCCGTCCGCGGCGCGCACGACCTCGAGGCCGAGCGTGACGTGTGCCGGGATCGGGCCGAGGAGCTGCCGGGCGAGGGCGGTCGCGTCCACGGCTACGACTTCGGGACGTTGCTCAGCGCGGTGCGCCCGATCCGGGCCATGATCTCGTCCAGCTCCAAGGCACTGAAGCGTGCGTGGTTGTACCCGTGGAAGGTCAGCATGATGTACACGTCCTGCTGCAGGCACCACAGCTGCGCGTCGGCGTTCTCGCCCGCCGGGTCGACCTTGTGCCCGGCGACCGCGTGCTCGCCGCACTCGACCGGCAGGCGGGACAGCCCGCTCGTGGCGCCCTGCTGGGACTCGAACTTGGCCGGGGCGGACGAGCTGACCTCGACGTACAGCCGCAGCCGGCTCCCGCTCGCCTCCGGGCTGTGCGAGTCGTGCTGGAACGTGTAGTCGCAGGTGCCCTCGTCGCCCTTCTGGGCCTTCTCCAGCGGGGCGCCGAGGTCCGTGCCGAACGCGTCCTTGTTCAGCAGCGCGCACGGGTCCTTGGGCTGGCGGTGCGACTGGTTCGAGGGCACCACGCCGCCGAGCCCGTTCTCCACCACGAACGCGGCCGCCGTCCCGCCGATCACGCACAGCGCCAGCAGGCCGCCGACGATGGCGAGGAGCACCCCGGTCCGCGGCTGGAACGGCGCGGGCGCCGCGGGCGCCTGATAGGCGGGCGGCTGACCGTACACAGGCGGCGGCTGACCGTAGCCCGGGGGCGGCGGCTGACCGGGCGCCCCCGGATACGACTGGGGCGGCGGCGCGGCCGGGTACGACCCGGGCGGCGGCGCGGCCGGGTACGACCCGGGCGGCGGTGGCGGCGCGGCCGGGTACGACCCGGGCGGCGGTGGCGGCGCGGCGGAGTACGGCCCGGGCGGCTGCGCGGGGTACTGCTGGAACGGGTCGTACTGCGGCGACGTCACGAACGGCAGTATGGCAGGCCGGACCCCCGCTCACGGGGCACGGCTCAGAGGGCCGAGGCGACAAGCTCCAGCAGCGCGCGGTCGTGCCCAGGCGGGGCGATCAGCGCGATCCCGGCCGGCGGGTCGGCGCCCGTGGGCAGCGACACGCTCGGCAGGCCGTAGGCGCTCGCCGGCACCGAGCAGCGCAGGATTTCCCGCCGCCAGGCGTCGCGGCCGGCCAGGCCCAGGTCGCGCGCGTGGCCCGGGCCGCCCGCGGGCAGCACCAGCCAGGCGTCGTCGCCGAGCATCGCGAGCAGCTCGGCCCGGCCGGCGGCGAGGCGGGCCCGGGCCTCGGCCTCATCCGCCGCGCTCACCCCGGCCCCGAAGCGGAAGCGGCCCTCGACGTCGGGGGCGAGCGAGCGCGGGTGCGCCTCGACCCACGCCCCGTGCGCCCGCCAGGACTCGGCCGCCTGCACCCGCCGGAACGCCAGCAGCAGCGCGTCGGGATCGTCGAAGGTGGACAGCTCGGCCCCGGCCACGGGGACTCCGAGACGGGCGGCCGATTCCGCGGTACCGCCGACCGCCAGCAACCGCCGCGGAGGCGCAACGGGCCCCGGCGGCAGCAGCACCTCCCCCACCGCGGCGAGCGTCCCCGCGTCGCGGGTGATCCAGCCGACGGTGTCGAAGGAGGGCGCGAGCGGCAGGACGCCCTCGGTCGGCACGGCGCCGTGGGTGGGGCGCAGGCCGAACAGCCCGCAGCAGGAGGCCGGCACGCGGATCGAGCCGCTGGTGTCGGTGCCCAGCCCGATGTCGGCGTGCCCGGTCGCGACGGCCGAGGCCGGGCCGCTCGACGAGCCGCCGGTCACGAGGCCGGGCGCGGCCGGGTTGGGCGGGGCGCCGTAGTGGGCGTTCGCGCCCGAGAGCGAGTACGCGAACTCGTCGGTGTGCGCGATGCCCTGCACGACCGCGCCCGCGGCGCGCAGCCGGGCCACCGCCGGCGCGTCCTCGGCGGCGGGCAGCGCCGTCGCGAGCCAGTCGGGGTTGCCGGCCCCGGCGGCGAAGCCGGTGACGGCGAAGATGTCCTTGACCGCGAGCCGCATCCCGTCCAGGACACCGTGCCCGGTGGCCGGGGCCAGCGGCATGCCCTTGACCCGCCACACGCTGGGGTCAGCTGTCACGTCGAGCAGAGTACTGCCTTTCACCAGGTTGGCGCGCCCATCCACGCGGCGGCGGCCAGGGCGGTCTGGCCCGCGGCGTTGGGGTGGAAGAAGTCCTGGGCGGTGACCATGTCGAGGGTGAAGCGCACGCGGTGCACGGCCCCGCCGTCGCCGCGGCACCGCGGCCCGTACGCGCGGCAGGCGGCGGCCAGCTGCTCGTTGTAGGCGTCGATGCGCTCGGCGAAGGCCCGGCGCCGGGCGGTCACGTCGGGGGCGGTCGACGTGGGCTCGGCCAGCAGCGCCGGGCAGAGGCCGAAGTTCCACGCCTGCACCGCGACCTTGTTGGTGTGCCCGATCTCCCACAGCCGGTTGATGTCCGGGATGCTGGCCACCAGCACGCGGGCGTCCGGCGCCCCGTCGCGCAGCACCGCCAGGGCCCGGTCGACGTCCTGCCGGAACTCCTCGACCGGCGTCATGTCGGCGAGCCGGCCCCGGCAGGCGTCGTCGGCGCCGGCGAGGATCGTGACGTACCGCGGAGAGACCTTCACCGCCGCGGCGGCCTGCCCGGCCAGCGCGTCGGCCCGCGCGTTGGCCGCGGCGTAGTTGTGGTTGCCGCCCTTCAGGCCCGGGTTGTCCTTGAGCAGGCGCTTGTAGTGGCTGTTCACCTTGGTGCCGTCGCCGGTGGCCCAGGAGTTGCGCGGGCACGGGCTCGGCGCCAGGCACGAGGCGAACGCATTGGAGATGGAGTCCCCGAGCGCGGCCATCGACGCGACGCCGCCGGAGGGGCGGCCCGACGGCCCCGGGTCGGCCCCGGCCGCGCCGTCGCACGCGATGGCGAGCAGCGCCAGCCCGGCCAGCAGCAGAGTCCACCCGCGCTTTCTTGCGCTCCGCACTCTAATATTGACGATGAGCGACATTCTAAGGGGAATAAGCCGGCCCGTCGCCGTGTTGACCTTGATCTGTGAGTGAAATTCCGCTTTCTGTGCTCGATGTCGCACCCGTCGCCGTCAACGGCTCGACCGGGGAGGCGTTGCGGAACACGACCGAGCTGGCCCGGCGCGTCGAAGCGCTCGGCTACCGGCGGTTCTGGGTGGCCGAGCACCACAACATGCCCGCCATCGCCAGCTCCTCGCCCGCCGTGCTGCTGGCCCACCTCGCCGCGGCGACGTCCACGATCCGGGTCGGCTCGGGCGGCGTGATGCTGCCCAACCACGCGCCGCTGGTGGTGGCCGAGCAGTTCGGCACCCTGGAGGCGCTGCACCCCGGCCGCATCGACCTGGGCATCGGGCGGGCGCCGGGCACCGACCAGTACACGGCCCTCGCCCTGCGCCGCACCATGGAGGGGCTCTCGGCGGAGAACTTCCCCGAGGAGCTGCAGGACCTCATCGCCTACTTCGAGGGTGAGGCCCGCATCCTCGCCTCGCCCGGCAAGGGCTCGAAGCCCGACGTCTGGCTGCTCGGCTCGAGCGGCTTCAGCGCGCAGCTCGCGGGCGTGCTCGGGCTGCCGTTCGCGTTCGCGCACCACTTCAGCGCGCAGAACACGCTGCCCGCCCTGGGCCTGTACCGCCAGCATTTCCGCCCGTCGAAGTGGCTCGACGAGCCCTACGCGATGGTCGCGGTGAGCGCGATCGCGGCCGAGACCGACGAGGAGGCCGAGTTCCTCTCCGGCCCCAGCGCGCTGTCGTTCCTGCGGCTGCGCTCCGGCCGTCCGGAGGCGATGGCGACGCCGGAGGAGGCGGCGGCGTACGCGTACAGCGACCGGGAACGCGAGTTCGTGCTCTCCCGGCGCGAGGGCCAGGCGCTCGGCTCGCCCGCGACGGTCCGGCGGCAGCTCGGCGATCTGCTCGCGGCCACACAGGCCGACGAGTTCATGCTGACCTGCATGGTCTACGACATCGAGGCCCGCGCCCGGTCCTTCGAGCTGATCCGCAAGGAGGTCGCGCCCGCGCTGACCAAGTAGCCCGGGCCCACCAAGTGGCGCGTTCTCGCGGTAGCGTCACCCGCGAACTTCGGCGAAGATGGCGGACGATCTTGCCGGTCGAGTGAGGGTGGGGGCGTGTGAACAAGACCTGGGTGCGGCTGCGGCCGGTGGTCGAGGGGGACCTGGCCATGTTCCGCCGGTTCGCGACCGAGCCGGGCCTCGCCGGGCCCGCCTGGAGCGGGTACAACGAGCCCAACGGGCCCGCCCGGCGGTTCGCGGTCGACGGCTACCTCGGCGCCGAGGACGGCCGGCTCATGGTCGAGGCGGACGAGACCGCGGCCGGGTTCGTGCAGTGGTTCGCGATCGGCTCCGGGATGGCGCAGTACTGGGGCATCGGCATCGTGCTGCTGCCCGAGTGGCGCGGCCGCGGGGTCGGCTGGCGGGCGCAGACGCTGCTGTGCGACTACCTGTTCGCGAGCACGCCGACGCAGCGGATCGAGGCCCGCATCCAGCCCGAGAACATCCCCGAGCAGAAGGCCCTCGAGAAGGTCGGGTTCCTCAGCGAGGGCATCCTGCGCGCCGCCGAGTTCCGCGACGGCGCGTGGCGCGACGTGCTGGTGTACGGCCGGGTGCGGGGCGACCGGTGATCTACAAGATCCTGCTCCCGGCGGAGTGGGCCGGCTGCGAGGGCGCCGAAGCCTTCGCGGGCTCCCCGCTCGATCTCGGCGACGGGTACGTGCACCTGTCCACCGCCGCCCAGGTGCACCGCACCGCCACGAGGTTCTTCGCCGGCGTGCCCGCGCTCGTCGTGCTCTCGGTCGACCCGGAGGCGCTCGGCGACGCGCTCAAGTGGGAGACAAACGAGCACGGGACCTTTCCGCACCTGTACGCGCCGTTGCCGATGGCGGCCGTGACGAAGGTCCGGCACATCACCGACGCCGCCGACCTGACCGCGCTGCCGGACTAGGGGCTGTATCGAAGTGAGGGTCGGACTGAGTCCGCCGCAGCCCGGCCATCCACTTCGATACAGCCCCTAGATCCGCACGAAGTGTGGCGCGGCGGCCGCGAGGGTACCGTGTGCCCATGCCAGACGCGCCGCCGGTGTTGATCGTCATGGGAGTGGCCGGCACCGGGAAGACCACGGTGGGCGCGATGCTGGCGGGTCGCCTGCACTGGCTCTACGCCGAGGCCGACGACTTCCACCCGGCCGCCAACGTCGAGAAGATGGCCGCGGGCACCCCGCTCACCGACGCCGACCGCGAGCCCTGGCTGGCCGCGATCGGGCGCTGGATCGACGAGCGCGCCGCGGCCGGTGAGCCGGGCGTCGTCACGTGCTCCGGGCTCAAGCGCGCGTACCGCGACCGGCTCCGCCAGGGCCGCCCGCAGGTGCGCATGGTGTTCCTCCAGGGTTCCCGCGAGCTGATCGCGCGACGGCTCGCGGCCCGGCACGGCCATTTCATGCGCGCGGAAATGCTCGACAGCCAGTTCGCCGACCTGGAGCCGCCGGAGCCGGACGAGGGTGTGACCGAGGTTTCGGTCGAGCCTCCGCCCAACGAGATCGTGGACGCGATCCTGCGCGCTAACCCCGACGCGTGAGCTGACCGCCGGGCCCAGCCGAAGGAGCCCGCGATGCACTGGACGTTGCACGACACGACGCTGGTGATCTGGACCGTGGTCGCGATCGCGGTCGTGGTGGTGCTGATCACGCGCTTCAAGGTCCATCCGTTCCTGTCCCTGGTGATCGGCAGCGCCGTCGTCGGCCTGGGCGCCGGGCTCGGCGCGGCGAAGGAGATCAGCACCTTCGAGTCCGGCTTCGGCACGACGCTCGGCGGCGTGGGCATCCTCGTCGCCCTCGGCACGATCCTGGGCAAGTTGCTGGCCGACTCCGGCGGCGCCGACCAGGTGGTGGACACCATCGTCGGCCGGGCCGGGAAGGCGCGCCTGCCGTGGGCGATGGCCCTGATCGCGATGATCATCGGCATCCCGCTGTTCTTCGAGGTCGGCGTGGTGCTGCTGATCCCGGTCATCTTCCTGGTGGCCCGGCGCGCGCGGACCTCGATCGTGCGGGTCGGCATCCCCGCCCTGGCCGGCCTGTCGGTCATGCACGGCCTGGTCCCGCCGCACCCGGGGCCGCTCATCGCCATCGACGCGCTGAAGGCCGATCTGGGGCAGACCCTCGCCTTCGGCCTCATCGTCGCGATCCCCACGGTCATCATCGCCGGTCCGCTGTACGGCATGTGGATCGCCCGCTTCGTCTCGCCCGAGCCGCCGGCGCGGCTGGTCGCCGAGTTCGCCCGTACCTCGGCCCGGTCCGGTCCCGCCGACTCCTCCGACGCCGACCAATCTGCCGGCCTCGACCGCTCTTCCGACCTCGACCGCTCCTCCGACGGCACCGCGGACCTCGACCGCTCCGCCGACGGCCTCGACCGCTCCTCCGGCCGCACCGCCGTCGAGGCCGCGGCCGACGGATCTCCCGCGGAAGGCGACGCCGAGGCGCCGGCGTCGGCCACCAGCCGCCCCGGGTTCGTGCTCACCCTCGTCACCGTGCTGCTGCCCGTCGCGCTGATGCTCGGCCGCGCCATCGCCGACATCGCCACCGACGACAAGAGCAACCCGTTCCGCAAGGTCTTCGACGCGATCGGCGACCCGTTCGTCGCCCTGCTCCTGGCCGTCCTGCTGGCCCTGTTCACCTTCGGCTACCTGCGCGGCTTCTCCCGGGCCCAGGTCGGCGACATGGTATCGGGCAGCCTGCTGCCCATCGCCGGCATCGTGTTCATCATCGGCGCGGGCGGCGGCTTCAAGCAGGTCCTGGTGGCCATCGGCATCGGCGACGCGATCGGCAAGGCGGCCGCGGCCAGCGGCATCTCGGCGCTGCTGCTGGGCTGGCTGATCGCGGTCGGCATCCGGCTGGCGACGGGCTCGGCCACGGTCGCGACCGTGACGGCGGCCGGCCTGATGGCGCCGCTGCTGGCCCAGCTGCCGGGCACCAACACGGCGCTGCTGGCCCTGGCCATCGGCTCGGGCTCGCTGTTCCTCTCGCACGTCAACGACGCCGGGTTCTGGCTGGTCAAGGAGTACTTCGGGATGACCGTCGGGCAGACCTTCAAGACCTGGTCGGCGATGGAGACCATCATCTCGGTCGTCTCGATCGTGCTGATCCTGCTGCTGAGCGTCTTCGTCTGACCGTCTCACTCGAAGAGGGAGCCGCGGCCGCCGCCCTCGCGACGGCGGGCGCGGCGGCGCAGCTCGACCACGACCGAGTCGACCAGGGCGGTGGCGGCCAGGACGAACAGCAGCACGGCCAGCCAGGTGAAGCCGGCCGCCAGGGCCAGGGCGCCCAGCACCGCGCTGCTGAGGAAGCCGAACGCGGCCAGGAGGAGGCGGAGGTTCAGGGCGGAGTACGGGTGCCCGTGGGTACCGCGGGCGCCCCGGGGCTGGGCGCGCATCATACGTAACGCTTTGCCCGATCCGCCGGGTCCAAACACCGGGCGCCGATCGGGTACCCTACGGCCACATGGGGATGCTCGACCGGCTCCGCGGCACGCCGCAGGAGCGCTTCGCCCGCCGCGTGGTGACCGCGATGCGCGATGCCGGGGTGGCATCGGCGCGGTACCTGCCCGACCAGTTCGCGATCGAGGTCCGCCGGGACTCGACCCAGGCCCAGCCGGCCATCGCCTACCTGGGCAACATCTTCCGCGAGTGCGAGCGCGCCGACCGGGCCGAGCGCCGCGAGCGCATCGCGTCGTTCCTCAGCGCCGTGATCTTCAACCCGGGCGCCCCGACCAGCTGGGAGGAGGTCGCCCCGCTGCTGCGGCCCCTGCTGCGCACGGTCACGTTCGGCACCGGGATGCCCGCCTCCGCGCCGCGGCCCCTGCGCCGGCCGGCGTGGGCCTACCTGGCCGAGTTCGTGGTCGTCGACCAGCCGACCTCGGTGATGTACGTGACGGAGAAGCAGGCCCACGAGTGGGGCGTCACCGAGAACGCCGTCTTCGACCGGGCCCGGCGCAACATGGCGGCGATCGCGAAGGTCGGCGACGAGGTGTCCGACGCGCCCGGCCCGCGCACGCTGATCCGGATGGTCGAGGACGGCGACGCGTACTGGGCCTCGCACCTGTTCGTCGACGGCTGGCTGGCCGCCCAGCAGGCCCGGCTCGGCGGGCGCCCGCTCGCGTTCGTCGCCGACACGACCGGGATGCTGCTGGTCGGGCGGGGCGCCGAGGACACCCCGGAGAGCCTG
This sequence comes from Dactylosporangium sp. McL0621, assembly GCF_049995355.1. Taxonomy (NCBI): domain Bacteria; kingdom Bacillati; phylum Actinomycetota; class Actinomycetes; order Micromonosporales; family Micromonosporaceae; genus Dactylosporangium; species Dactylosporangium sp. McL0621. The sequence goes on along the minus strand of NZ_CP188259.1, from coordinate 2,613,851 downwards.
GGCAAGGTGTTCGAGCTCGTCGAGCAGGAGTACCGGGACGCGGCCCGCCCGATCTCCCCGGTGGCGCTGACGGTCGACGGGACCGGCGCCGTCGTGCCCTTCCTGGTGCCGGCGGAGCACCCGATGTACACCATCACGCACCGCACCGAAGTGATCATTGCGGCGTCGGAGTATGCCGCCCAGGCCGCCCACCTCGAGTCCGACGCCTTCGTGGCCGCGTGCACCACCGCGCAGCGCCCGGACGGGGCGGTCTTCACGGTGGCGAGCTGGGCCGAGGGCGTCGACACGCTGCTGCCCCGGGCCGACTACGTGGCGTTCCCGTCCGGCGGCGCCGACACGTTCTTCGTGGCGTGGGACGCCGTGGCCCGCGAGGTCGACCTGGAGCCGGAGCCGGACCTGGAGCCGGAGCGCTACCGCCTGCGCGAGTGGCCCCACCCCGGCGTCGTCGAGCGGCTACGCAAGGTCGCCACGCGGCCCTGAGCCTTCGAGCACCGCACGGAGCCGGGCGCGCACGGCCGGGTCCTCGGCGTCCGGGTGCGGCTCGGCGACGCGCTGGCCGTCGAAGAAGAGCCCGGAGCGCGTCTCGTCCAGAATGAGCCGCAGCGTCGCCGCGCCGCCCTCGTCGACGGTGGAGAAGGGCGTCTGGCCGTACTCCCGCACCATCTCGGTGTCCATGAACGTGGCCGGGTGCAGGCAGTTGGCGGTGACCCCGGTGCCGTCGAGCTCCGCGGCGAGGTCGAACGTCCACGCGGCGAGCGCGAGCTTGCTGCGCCGGTACGCGCGCACCCCGTCGTACCGCCGCTCCTGCTGCAGATCCCCGAAGTCGATCGGCTCCTGCCCGAGCGACCCGACGTTGACGACCCGCGCGGGCGCGTTACGCCGCAGCGTGGGCAGCAGCGCGCGGGTGAGCCGCACCGGGGCGAGCAGGTTGACGGCCCAGCGCAGCTCGTACCCGTCGGCGGAGACCTCGCGCGCGCCGCCCCGCTCCCCGAACCCGACCCCGGCGTTGTTGACGAGGTGCGTGAGCGCCCGGTCCCCGACCTGGCGCGCGAGCCGGTCGACCGCGGCGAGCGACGCGAGATCGGCGACGAACCCTTCCGCCTTGCCGCCGGCCGCCTCGACCTCGGCCACGCCGCGCTCGACCTTGTCGGGATCGCGCCCGTGCAGCAGGACGGTGAGCCCGGCCTGTCCGAGTCTGGGGGCGAGCCAGCGGCCGAGCCCGGAGGTGGCGCCGGTGAGAAGAACTTCGCTCATGGGGGAAAGCCTGGCACGAAATGTCGGGCGCTGCCGCGCCGCGACATTTCGGATTTATACCTCGCCGGGCGATATGTCGGGGACCGAGCGCGAAACCGCGAAAACACAGCAGGGCGGCACGAGGCCGCCCTGCTGTTGTGCCGAAGTCGCTAGTTGCCCGGGACCTGCAAGCCGCCCGTGCTGTCCGCGGCCTGGATGTCCAGGATGTCGACGTAGAAGCGCAGGTCGCCCTGCGGGTAGCCCTCGGCGTTGTTGTAGGCCTCCTTGACCGGGATGTCGAGGATGACCCGGCTGCCGACCTTCAGGCCCACCAGTCCCCGGTCCCAGCCCTCGATGACCTGCGCCTGCTGGCCCTGCTCCAGCATGCCGACCTGCACCGGGAAGGTCTGCTTGTGCTGCCAGGACGAGTCGAAGACCTTGCCGTCCTTGTACGTCAGGCCGACGTAGTTGACCACGACGGTGTCGCCGGGCTTGACGGTCTTGCACTTGCCCTGGATCAGGGTCTTGACCTCGCGCACGCCGACGCTCTGCTCGGTGCCCGGCTCGGTCTTGGGCTCGTCGGCGAGGCGCTTGTCGAAGCCGCCGAGCAACGGCGGGTACGAACTCTGGGCCGGCTTCTTGCACTCGGTCTTCTGCTGCTCGGCGCGGTCGCCGAAGTACCACACGCCGGCGAACGCGCCGCCGATGGCCAGCAGGACGATCACGGTGCCGGCGATGGCCTGGCCGACGCGGCGGCGGCGGGCGGCCCGGGCCGCGGCCACACGGGCGGCGGCGCGCTTCTCGGCCCTCGTCAGAGGCGCCGGGCCCCTCTTCTTGGCCGGCTTCTCCTCATCTTCGTCGGCCTCCGAGTCGGACTCATCCGCCGAGTCCGATTTGTCGGACGAATCCGAAGATTCCGAAGATTCCGAAGAATCCGAGTCATCCGACGCAACCGAATCGTCCGAATCAGCCGAAGCGTCCGCGGACGAAGCGTCAACGGCATCGACCGAAGTCGAAGCCGACTCATCGGCGATCGTCGAGTCCGAATCCGGATCCTCGACGGTCGACTCCTCCGGCTCGACCGCTTTCGGCGGGGTGGCCTTGGTCGACCTTGCCGGGCGGCGGTTCCTGCCCCGATCGCTCACGATTCGTCGACTCCCCTGGTGGACGGCCCCGCACACAGACGGACCTGAGTTTCGTTCGGCAGAGCTTCCCATACCACACGCCTCGCGGCACGCACCGGGGTAGGGCCGTGGTATGGCCTAAGGTCGGTCGTATGGGCAACGCTACGGGCGTCGAGATTACCGGACCGCTCGGCGAACGCTTCGCCGAGATCCTCACCGAAGAGGCTCTGAGTTTCCTGGCAGAATTGCATCGCCGCTTCGACGCGCGCCGGCTGCAACTGCTGGCCCTGCGCAAGGAGCGCGAGGCCGTGCTGCAGGACGGCGGCACGCTGGGTTTCCTGCCCGAGACGAGCGACGTGCGCGAGGGCGATTGGCGCGTGGCCGAACCGGCACCGGGCCTGGAGGACCGCCGGGTCGAGATCACCGGGCCGACCGACGCGAAAATGAGCATCAACGCGCTCAACTCCGGGGCGCGGGTGTGGCTGGCCGACCACGAGGACGCGAACACGCCGCTGTGGGAGAACGTCGTCCAGGGCCAGCTCAACCTGCGTGACGCGGTGGCCGGCACGCTGGCGTACACGTCGCCGGAGGGCAAGGCGTACCGGCTGACGGACGGCCCCCGGCCGACCATCGTGGTGCGACCGCGCGGCTGGCACCTGCCCGAGAAGCACATCCTGGTCGACGGGCAGCGGACCTCGGGCTCGCTTACCGACTTCGGCCTGTACTTCTTCCACAACCACCTGGCCACCCGGCCGTACTTCTACCTGCCCAAGATGGAGTCGCACCTCGAGGCCCGGCTCTGGAACGAGGTCTTCGCCTTCGCCGAGGAGCGCTTCGGCCGCCCGATTGGCACGATCCGCGCCACCGTGCTCATCGAGACCTTCCCGGCCGCGTTCGAGATGGAGGAGATCCTGTACGAGCTGCGCGAGCACTCGGCCGGGCTCAACGCCGGCCGCTGGGACTACATGTTCAGCGTCATCAAGAAGTTCCGCACCCGCGGCCGCGACTTCCTGCTGCCCGACCGCAACTCGGTGACGATGACGGTGCCCTTCATGCGCGCGTACACGGAGCTGCTCGTGCGCACCTGTCACAAACGCGGCGCCCACGCGATCGGCGGCATGGCGGCGTTCATCCCGAGCCGTCGCGACGCGGCCGTGAACCAGGCCGCGTTCGAGAAAGTTTCCGCGGACAAGACCCGCGAGGCCGGCGACGGCTTCGACGGCTCATGGGTCGCGCACCCCGATCTCGTCCCGCTCTGCCGGGAGATCTTCGACGGCGTCCTGCGCGACCGCCCGAACCAGCTGGAGCGGCTCCGCGAGGACGTCGACGTCGCCGCGGCCGATCTGCTCAACGTCGCGGCCACGCCCGGGCGCCGCACCGAGGCCGGGCTGCGCGGGGCGGTGAGCGTCGGCGTGCAGTACCTCGACGCGTGGCTGCGCGGCAGCGGCGCGGTCGCGATCAACAACCTGATGGAGGACGCCGCGACCGCCGAGATCTCGCGCTCGCAGGTGTGGCAGTGGCTGCACAACGGCGTCGAGCTCGACGACACCGGGGAGAAGGTGACCCGCGAACTGGTCGAGCGCTTGGCCAGCGAGGAGCTGGCCAAGCTGGGCGGCGACCTGTCCGCCGCGCATGATTTGTTCATGGAGGTGGCCGTGGCCGACGAATTTGTGGACTTCCTGACGATTCCGGCGTACGAACGGATGCCATGAGCGTCGCAGCGCTCGCCGCCGCCGTCAGCAGCGTCCTCAGCCCGGACCAGATCATCACGGATCGGGCCCGGCTGCGGACGTACGAGTGCGACGGCCTGGCGCACTACCGGGTCGTGCCCGGCATCGTGCTGCTGCCCCGCACCGCCGAGGAGTGCGCCGCCGTGGTCCGGGCCTGCGTCGAACACAGAACGCCGTTCGTGGCCCGCGGCTCCGGCACCGGCCTGTCCGGCGGCGCGCTCCCCCACGCCGACGGCGCCCTGATCGTCACCTCCCAGCTGCGCGCCATCCGCGAGGTCGCGCCGCAGGACGAGCGGGCCGTGCTCGAGCCCGGCGTGATCAACCTGCAGGTCTCCAAGGCGGCCGGGCCGCACGGGTACTACTACGCCCCCGACCCGTCCAGCCAGCAGATCTGCTCGATCGGCGGCAACGTGGCGGAGAACTCCGGCGGGGCGCACTGCCTGAAGTACGGCTTCACGGCCAACCACGTGACCGGCGTGCAGATCGTGACGCCCGACGGTGACCTGGTGCGGCTGGGCGGGCGGGCCCCCGACGCGCCCGGCTACGACCTGCTCGGGGCGTTCGTCGGCTCCGAGGGGACGCTCGGGATCGCGACCGAGGTGACGGTACGGCTGGTGCGTCTGCCGGAGACCGTGCGCACCCTGCTGGCGGCGTTCGCCGGCCCCGACGAGGCGGGCGCGGCGACCTCGGCGATCATCGCGGCCGGGGTGGTACCCGCGGCCGTGGAGATGATGGACGCGCTCGCGATCGAGGCGGCCGAGGCCGCGGTGCACTGCGGCTACCCGGGCGGGGCGGGCGCGGTGCTCATCGTCGAGCTCGACGGGCCCGCGGCCGAGGTCGAGGCCCAGTTCGCCGCCGTCGAGGGGTTCTGCCGCGCGCACGGCGCCTTCGAGATCCGCATCGCCGCCGACGACGCCGAGCGGGCGCTGTTCTGGAAGGGCCGCAAGTCCGCGTTCGCCGCGGTCGGGCGCATCTCCCCCGACTACATCGTGCAGGACGGGGTCATCCCCCGCACCGCGCTGCCGCAGGTGCTCACGCGCATCGGCGAGCTCGCGCGGGAGCACGGCGTGCGGGTCGCGAACGTCTTCCACGCCGGCGACGGCAACCTGCACCCGCTCGTGCTCTTCGACGAGGCGGTGGAGGGGCAGGCCGAGCGGGCCGAGACGGTGTCGGGGGCGATCCTCGACATCTGCGTGGAGCACGGCGGGTCGATCACCGGCGAGCACGGCGTGGGCGTGGACAAGGCGAAGTACCTTCCGCGGATGTACACCGAAGCCGACCTCGACACCATGCAGCTGCTGCGGTGCGCGTTCGACCCGCGGGGCCTGGCCAATCCGGGCAAGCTGTTCCCGACCCCGCGGCTGTGCGGCGAGGTGCCCGGGCGGCACAAGGGTCCCAATCCCTGGCACGACGCGGGCGTGGAGGTGTTCTGACGATGACGGTCGTCGATGGGATCGCGGGGGTGCCCGCGGCGGCGGTCGCCGAGCCCGCCTCGACCGCCGAGGTGGCCGAGGTCGTGCGCGGCGCCGCCGCCGACGGGCTCGCGCTCGTGGTGCGCGGGGCCGGCACGCGGCAGGACTGGGCACTGCCGCCGCAGCGGCTCGACCTGATCGTGGCGATGCGCGGGATCTGCGGGCTCGTCGAGCACGCGGCCGGCGACCTCGTGGCGATCGTGCGCGCGGGAACGCCGCTGCGCGAGCTGCAGGAGGCGCTGCGCCCTTCCGGGCAGCAGCTGGCCCTGGACGAGCCGCTGCCGGGCGCGACGGTCGGCGGCACCGTCGCGGTAAACGCGTCCGGGCCGCGCCGCATGCTCTACGGCACCGTCCGCGACCTGCTCATCGGGGTCACCGTGGTGCGCGCCGACGGGGTCGTGGCCCGGGCCGGGGGCAAGGTCGTCAAGAACGTCGCCGGGTACGACCTCGGCAAGCTCGTCGCCGGCTCGTACGGCACCCTCGGCGTCATCACCGAGTGCGCCTTCCGCCTGCACCCGCTGCCGGCCGCGGCCCGCTACGTCTCGGCCCGCGCGGACGGCCCCGACGACGCCGGCCGGGCGGTGGCCTCCGTGCTCGCCGCGCAGGTGGTGCCGAGCGCGCTGGAGGTCGACATGACCGCCGGGGACGGGCCGCTCACGGTGACCGCGCTGGTCGAGGGGGTGCCGGCGGGCGTCGAGCGGCGCGCCGCCGACCTGGAGAAGCTCCTCGGCGACGACACCGAGCAGGGCGAGTCGCCGCCGCCGTCCTGGGGCGCCTACCCGTGGGCGACCGGCGACGTCGGGATCAAGCTCACCTGCGCGCTGTCCCGGGTGCCGTACCTGCTCACCGCGGCCGGCGTCACCGCGCGCCTGCACGACGTGCCGCTGCGCGTGCGCGGCTCGGCCGGCACCGGCGTGCTCTACGCGGGCCTGCCCGGCCGTACCGACCCCGGCGTCGTGGCCGGGGTGATAAGCGACCTGCGCGCGGCCACCCGGGCCGGGGCCGGGCACTGCGTGGTGCTGACCGCCCCGCCGCCGGTACGCGCGCGGGTCGACGTCTGGGGCCACGTCGACGGCCTCGACCTCATGCGCCGGGTCAAGGAGCAGTTCGACCCCGCGGGCACGCTCGCGCCCGGCCGCTTCGTCGGAGGCATCTGATGGCGGACCGGCGCGAGCTCATCGACGACTGCGTGCACTGCGGGTTCTGCCTGCCGACGTGCCCGACGTACGTGCTGTGGGGCGAGGAGATGGACTCGCCGCGCGGGCGGATCCAGCTGATGCTGCAGCAGAGCGAGGGCGAGCCGCTGACGCCCGCGATGGCCGGCCACTTCGACGCGTGCCTCGGCTGCATGGCGTGCGTGACCGCGTGCCCGTCCGGCGTGCGCTACGACGAGCTGATCACCGAGACCCGGGCGATGGTCGAGCAGGTGCGCCCGCCCGCCGGCCGGGCCCTGCGCGCGGCCGTGTTCGCGCTGTTCCCCTACCGCCGCCGGCTCGCTCTGGCGAAGGCGCCGCTGCGGGGGTACCGCATGATCGGCACCCCCTTCCGCGACCGCCTCCCGGCCACCCTGCGCACGCTGCTCGACCTGGCCCCGCCGGGCGTCCGCACCGCCCGGCTCCCGGCCGTCGTCCCCGCGCTCGGGCGCCGCCGCGCCCGCGTCGGCATGCTCACCGGCTGCGTCCAGCAGGCGTTCTTCCCCGGCGTCAACGCCGCCACGGCCCGGGTGCTGGCCGCGGAGGGCTGCGAGGTCGTCATTCCGCCCGAGCAGGGCTGCTGCGGCGCGCTGAGCCGGCACAGCGGCCGGGCCCAGGAGGCGGATCGCTTCGCCGCGGGCCTCGAGCGCGCGTTCGCCGGCGTCGACGCGCTGGTCGTGAACGCGGCCGGGTGCGGCTCGGCGCTGAAGGAGTCCGGGCCGCTGGCCGCGCGGACCCGGGACCTGTCGGAGTTCCTGGTCGAGCTGGGCCCGGTCGCGCCCCGGCTCCCGGTGCCGGTGACCGCGGCGTACCACGACGCCTGCCACCTGGGCCACGCGCAGGGCGTGCGGGCCCAGCCGCGGGCGCTGCTGCGGGCCATCCCGGGCCTGGAGCTGCGCGAGATCGCGGACGCCGAGATCTGCTGCGGCTCGGCCGGGATCTGGAATGTGCTGAACCCGGGGCCGGCCGCGGAGCTGGGCGACCGCAAGGCGAGCGACGTGCTCGCGACGGGCGCGTCGCTGCTGGTCACCGCGAACCCGGGCTGCCTGATGCAGATTGCGGCGGCGGTACAGCGGGCCGGCACCACCATCCGCCTGGCCCACACGGCCGAGGTCCTCGACGCCTCAATCCGCGGCGTCCGCCCCTGAGCGCAGGGCGTTCATCCGCGCCTGGATCTGCAGCCAGGCCGGGTCCTGCTCGCCCGCCTCCAGCACTGTCTCCAGGTCCCCCGGCCCCCACGTGCGCTCGCCGTCGGTCAGCTCGAACTCCTCCTCGAGCTCGGCGTCCTCGGGCACGTCCTCGGTGGACGCCAGGAACGCGCGCACGGTCTCCGGGCCCGCGGCCGGCGGGGCCTGCGTGGCCGGGAGGAGTACCAGCTCGCCGCCGGCCCCGGCGACGACGATCTCCCCGGTGGCCGTGGCCGCGAGCGCGGTCACCGGCCCGGTGCAGCGGGAGTCGAGGCCGGACGGGGTGCCGACGAACAGGTCGGGCGCGAAGGCGACGTTGTGCCGCGACCAGCCCTCGTCCCACCGGCCCAGCACGGTCTGCAGCACGCGGCGCAGGGACGGGAACTCGTACACGTAAAGCGTGTGCGCGTAGGCGTTGCCGCGCACGGCGAAGTACCGCCCGTCCGGGCTGAACAGCGGCGCCGTGTACCCGTCGACCTCGATGATCAGGGCCCGGCGCAGCAGGCGCACCCGCGCCCCGTCGGTGCGCCCGAAGACGACGAGGGTCGCGCCCTGGTCGCTGCGCAGCGTCGCGAAGAGCCCGCCCGCGGGGTGCACGACGACGCCGGTGTCCCAGTCCGGGCCGTCGCCCCGGGTGCCGTCGCCGAGGTCGATGACGTCGGCGAGGTCGTGGCCCTCGCCCTTGGCCGCCGAGGGCCGCGCCAGCAGCGTCCGCCCGCCGGGGCCGAGCCCGATCGCGCGGTAGGGGTGCTCCAGCACCGGCTCGATCCCGCCGCCGGGGCTCCAGGACCTGACGCCGGCGTCGGTGGCCACGAGCAGCCGCGGCTCCTCCGGGTGCCAGACCGGCGAGCGGGCGCCCTCCCCGAGGGTCGCGAGCTCACGCAGCTCGCCGTCCCAGACGTGTACCGCCGGCCCTTCCGGCTCCACGCCCGCGATGAGGGGCAGCCGGGGGTGACACAGAAGTTGCTCGATGACCACGACGGGACGGTATCGGATCGAGGACTGACCCGGGCCGCCGAGGGCCCGCGGTGCGTGAGCGCGGGCATGGAGACGAACCTGGTGGACTGCCCCGAGTGCGGGCTGCCCGCGACCCGCCGCGAGGGCGGGCGCCTGCCGAGCACGGACGGTCCGGTCGAGCACGTACACGTGCGGTGCGTGATCGGGCACCGCTTCTTCGGCCCGTCGGACATCCTGCTGCACCGCCGCCGGCCCCGATGACACGGCAACGCCGGGGCCCCCGGCGCGGCGGGCCCCGGCGGATGGCCGATCAGTTCGGGCGCAGCGGGCGGCCCTGGCCGTCGACGGGGCGACCGGCGAGCATCATGATGCCGTCGATGATGAACCACAGCCACAGGCCGCCGGTGATCACCCACGGGACCAGGAACAGGAAGAACCCGCAGATGAAGGCGACCCAGCCGACGACGAAGCTCAGCACGAGCTGGGTGACGCCGAGCGCGATGTTGCCCGCGTAGAGCCGGCCGATGCCGCCGACCGCGAAGATCAGGCCCGGCAGCAGCTGGAGCAGGCCCGCGACGAGCTTGCTCTTGTCGGAGTAGGGCTGGCCGGTCAGCGGGTCGTAGGCCTGCACGGCGACCGGGTAGCCCGCGGGCTGGCCGTACGCGGGCTGCGCGTAGGCGGCCTGGCCGTACGGGTCGTAGGCGCCGCCCGAGGCCGGGGCGCCCGAGACCGGCGGCAGCTGGTAGGCGGTGCCGTAGGGCTGGCCCGAGGCCGGCACGCCCGACGCCGGCGGCGCGGACATGGGCGGCGGGAGGGCGGGCTGGGCGTACGGGTCGGGCTGGCCGTAGGGCACCGGCTGCTGCCCGTACGGCACGGGCTGCTGCCCGTACGGCTGGGGCTGCTGGCCGTACGGTGACGGCTGTCCGTACGGATCCGGCTGCCCATACGGATTGGGACTTCCATACGGTGGCTGCGTCATGAAGTGCAGGCTACAACGAGGCCGCGACACTTATCGCCCCCGGACCGGCTGTGACGCGGTCGACAGTTCGCACGACTTCCGGCGTGCACCCGCCGGGCAAAAGACAAGGCGGGTCGCTCACGACTCCCGCTGCGGCACCGCGATCAACATGGCCACCAGGATCGCGGCGCACATCGCGAACACGGCGAGCCCGGCCGTCACGGGCACGTACCACCGGGGCGCGAGCGCGGCGACGTCCGCCCCGATCTCCATCGAGCCGGCGCCGGCGCCGGCGATCCGGGGCGCGAGGATCGTGCCGCCGCCGAACACGGCCGGGGCGAGCCCGGCGACGAGCAGCGCGCACGTGATCCAGGCGGGGCCGCGCCGGCCGAAGCGCAGCCGGTCGGCCGCATAGAGGCAGCACCCGGCCGCGGCCACGGCGAGCCCGACCCCGACGAGCACGGCGGTGTGCCCGCGGGTGGCGCCGCCGTCGCCGTAGGCCAGCTCGTACGCCGCCGCGATGCTCCCCCACGCCACGACGCCGGCCAGTCCCCCGAAGAGCGCCGCGAACCCGGCCGCGAGCAGCAGGACGCGCGCCGCCTTCCGTGAGGCCTCCACGGTCGCATCTTCGCAGAGGCCCCACGCCGGCCGTCAATGCGCGGCGGCCATGCGCCCCCGGCCGGAGCCCTGGTGCACCAGCTGGTACGCGGCCACGAGCAGCAGCACGCCGCTCACGATCGCGTACACCCCGATCGCCCACGCGATGGCGAGCGCCCCCGCGGACGGGCGGACCATGATGAACAGGCCGGCCACGATCGCCAGGGCGCCGATGAGGGCCAGCGGCCAGCCGCCGTGCTGGCGGGTCGCGAGCCAGAGGTCGGCCAGGCCCGTGAACACCGCCCAGATGCCGACCAGGATCGCGAGCGCCACGGCGGTGACCCCGGGCCAGGCGATCGCCATGACGCCGATGACCAGCCCGACGAACCCGGCCACGCCGCGGGCCACCCGCGGGCCGGTGCCGTCGGCGAACCCGGTGATCGGGTTCGACGGCCCGGGCGCCGGGCGGATCGCGTGCACGAGCTGCTCGATGCCGGTGACGACGGCGAAGATGCCGAACAGCAGCGCCAGCGCGATCACCGTCACGCCGGGCCAGATCACCGCGAGGATGCCGAACAGGACGGCGAGTACGCCGCGGATGCCCAGCAGCCAGGCTTCCCGTTTGAGCATGTGATCCCTTCCCTTCTAACCATGGCGAGGGTCGAACGGCGACTCGCGGGCCAGCGAGTCGAACAGGGCGCGCTCGCCGGGGGTGAGCCGTTCCGGCACGACGATGCGCAGTTCCGCGAAGAGGTCCCCGGCCGCGCCGCGGGGGTTGGGCAGCCCGTGCCCGGGCAGGCGCACGCGCCGCCCCGACGACGACCCGGACGGCACGTCCAGCCGCACGTCGCCGCCGGGCAGGCCCACCGGCACCGCGGCGCCGAGCGCCGCCTCCCACGGGCTGATGGGCACCGCGACCCGGACGTCGCGGCCGGCGACCTTGAGGCGGGGATGGGGCGCCAGGTGTACCTCGAGCAGCAGATCGCCCGCGACCCCGCCGCGGACGCCGGGCTCGCCGCGGCCGGGCAGCCGCAGCCGCTCGCCGTCGGCCACCCCGGCCGGGACGTGCACGTCGTACTGCCGCGGCCGCCCGGCCGGCCCGTCGACGGTCACCCGCCGCCGCCCGCCGATGTAGGCGACGTCGACGCCGACGGTGACCTCGGCCCGCAGGTCGGCCCCGCGGGCGTTGCGGAACAGCCCGCCCGAGAGGTCGGCGGGCCGCCGCGCCCGGCTGAGGAGCGCGCGGTACGCGACGCTGATCTCCTTGAACCGCTCCTCCGCGCCCGGCTCGGTGCTGACGTCGGGGTGGTGGCGGCGGGCCAGGCGCCGATACGCGCGCTGGATCTCCTCCCGCCCCGCGCCCCGGGGCACGCCGAGCACCTCGTACGGATCGCGGACCGCGGCGGCCATGGCGGCCGTCCCCGCGCCCCGGCCGCGCCTCAGGCCGTCGCGCTCCGGCCGACCTGCCCGGTACTGCCCACGCCTCCGGTCCCGGTACTCGTCTTGCCGGCGATCCCGGTCGGCTGGCCGCCGGTGCCGGGCCGCGCCTGGCCCTCCTTCATCTGCTTCGCGTGCGCCGCGGGCGTGTCCGGCGCGTCGGGCCGCATGGCCGGCCCCGTGTCCCGTCCGCCCTGGATCGCGATCCGGCGGGCATGCTGCTCGCGCAGCTTGGGCGCGACGATCGTGAGCACCCCGCCGTCGAGGTCGGCCTCGACCGCGTCGGCGTCCACGTCGCCGGGCAGGGACAGCAGGTACTCGAACTCGCCCGTCCGCCGCGCGTGGTGCCGCAGCGTTCCGGTCCGCTCGCGCTCCTTGAACGAGCCGTAGACGCGCAGCTCGCTGTCGCGCAGCTCGATCTCGACGTCGCCGGGGTCCACGCCCGGCAGGTCCAGCTCGATCCGGAACGCCGCGCTCGTCTCCTCGATGTCGACGGGCGCGCCGCTCGTGACGGGCAGGCCCAGCGCCGGATACATGGCCAGCGACCGGCGGGGACGGGTGACCAGCAGTGTCATGGTGACGCCTCCAAGAAACGGGGCTGCCTGTACCCCGCCATGCTGGGCGAGCCGCGGGTGACCCGGTGCCACCCGAGCGGGATGAGCGGCCCAGCACCGAGCCCGTCCCGCCCGAGTGATGGCCGCTCACCTCCGGCCCGGGCAGCGTTTCTCGCATGTACGAAGACGTTTTCATCGCGGAGGTACGCGACAAGACCGGCATCACCGACCCCGAGCGTGCGCGCCGGGCCCTGCGCGGCGTGCTGCACGCCCTGGCGACGAGGCTCCCGGACGGCTGGGTGCACCACCTCGCCGCGGAGCTCCCACCGACTCTGGCCGAACCCCTATGGTCCTACCAGCACCTGTACGACCAGGAGGTACACCTGGACTTCCTGTCCGACGTAGCCGCGCGCGCCGCGGTGCCGCCGGCCGACGCGGAAAGGCTGGCCCGAGCGGTCTTCGCCACCGTGGCGAGCGCGTGCGACCCGGCCCTCCTGCGCCGCGTGTACCAGCCTTTGACGAGCGACGTGCTGGCCCTGACCGAGGCCGACTCCTCGCTCCTGCCGGTCTGATCCCCGCACGTTCCCCGAAAAGTCGGGCGCGGCAGCGCCCGACATCTCGGGAACGGGCTATCGCGACGTGTGCCTGATCCTCCAGAGGGCCAGCGCCGACACCAGGGCGGTCAGGAGCAGGTACAGGGCCGTCTCCAGCAACTGGAAGGTCCAGAAGCGCCCGTTGGGCTGGTAGGCGATGTCCAGGTGCAGGTCGTGCGCGGCCAGGCACGGGGACGAGTCGCCGAAGGTGCCCGTCGCGCCCGTCTTCGGGGCCTGCATCAGGCAGTCGTCGAATACGCCCGCGTCCAGGGGGCGGCCGTCCGCGGTCAGCAGCTCGCTCACCGATGTCACCCAGGCCCCGGGGACCTCGATGCCCTTCAGCACCGGCGCACTGCCCAGCGTGCCCAGGCCGTGGGCGGCGTCGATCGCCTCCGCGGTCATCGGGCGGGTCTCGTGGCGGGCCGGCATCAGGTGGGGGCGGACCGCGTTGGGCACGGCGAAGAGCGTGACCAGGACCAGCAGGCCGGAGACCGCCATGGCCGGCAGGGTGCGGCGCATCAGCAGGCCCGTCACGGCGCCGACTGCGGTGGCGAAGGCGGCCTGGCCGATCGGGGACAGCGCCCGGGCGCCGAAGTTGACGGTGCCGAAGCGGTCGCCGGCGATCGTGTCGACCGGGGCGGCGGCCCAGCTCAGCAGGGCGCTCGCGGCGGCCGCGACGAGCATCGCGGCGAGCACCACCGTGGCCAGGCGCACGGCCAGCCAGCGGCGCCGGGTGACGCTCTGGTTCCAGGCCAGGCGGTGGGTGCCCGCCTCCAGCTCGCGGGCGATGAGCGGGGCGCCCCAGAACATGCCGATCAGCACCGGGACCAGGCCGAGCACGCCGGCCAGCAGGAGCAGCCGGGTGCGGTAGTCGCCGACCAGGCGGGCCAGCGCGGCGGCGCAGTCCCCGGTGGCCCGGCACTGCGCCAGGTACCCGTCGTGCGCGTCGCGGATGTCGAGGCCGGTGACGACCAGGTACGCCGCGAGCGCCCCCAGCACCAGCGCGCCCACGAGCGCCTGCAGGCGGAACTGCCGCCAGCTCATCCAGATCATGCCGACGCTCCCCGCAGCGAGGTGAGGACCAGGTCCTCCAGCGACGAGCCGTGCGCGGCCCGCAGCTCGGACACGTCGCCGGCCAGCTGGACGCGGCCGCCGGCCAGCACGATCAGGTAGTCGCAGACGCGCTCGACGTCGGCCAGCAGGTGGGAGCTGAGGATCGCGCTCGCGCCGAGCTCGGCCACCGAATCCAGCAGGCTGCGCAGGAAGGCGTCGCGGGCCAGCGGGTCCAGTGCGGCCGCCGGCTCGTCGAGGATGAGCAGCTCGGGTCGCTTGGCCGCGGCCAGGGTCAGGGCCAGCTGGGCCCGCTGGCCGCCCGAGAGCCGGCCCGCCTTCTGGGTCAGCGGCAGGCCGGTCCGCCCGATCCGGTCGCGCGCCAGGGGGTCGTCCCAGCGCGGATTCATCCGGGCCCCCATGCGCAGGTGGTCGGCGACGGTCAGCCCGCCGTACACCGGGGCGTCCTGCGCCACGAACCCGACCCGCGCCAGGTGCGCCGCGTCGGCCGCGGGGCGGGCGCCGAGCACCGTCAGCGTCCCCGCGCTCGGCTCGATGAGCCCGCACGCCAGCTGCAGCAGGGTCGACTTGCCCGCGCCGTTGGGGCCGACGAGCCCGATGATCCGCCGCGCCGGGACGTCGAGGTCGACGCCGCTCAGCGCGGACCGGCGCCCGTAGCGCTTGGTCAGCGCGGACGCCCGCAGCACCGCATGTGATTTCGTCATGCGTCGAATCCTCGGCGCCGGCCGGACGCCGGCCATCGTGCCGAAGCAGGGGCGCGACCGTACTTTTGACCGGTTCGCCGGGGCCGCGCCGCTCCTACAACTGAGGCATGAAACTCATCGACCTTGCCCTCGCCGCGGTGTGCGCGGCCGCCCTGGGCGTCACCGCGTTCATGCTCGCCGGCAGCTGGGGCGGCACGTCCTGGCTCCTCGACGTCCTCGCCGGGGTCGCCGTCGTGGTGCTCGTGGTGCTGCGCTCGCCGTGGTCCATCGCGGTCGCGCTGGCCGCCGTCGCCGTCGCCCGCGTCGCCGATCAGCCGCAGGAGCCGGGGCCGGCGGCCGCGCTCGCGCTCGCGTTCCTCGTCGCCTGGGCCGTGCCCCGCGGCGCCTGGTGGGTTCCGGCCGGCGGGCTGGCCGTCGTCGCCGCCACGTGGGCCTCGGCGCTGCCGGACGAGCACGGGTTCACCCCGGTGACCGTCATCGACGCGGCCCTCTGGGGCCTCGGGCTCGGGGCGGGGCTGGTGGCGCGGTTCAGCGGTACCAGCGGCGGAGGCGGCGCAGCGTCTCGGCGCCGCCCAGCTCCGGCGGCGGGGGCGGCAGCTGGCGCAGGAGCAGATCCCGCTCGGTGACGAACGACGGCGCCGGTTCGGTCAGCGGGACCGGGGACAGCCAGAACCGCTCGATCTCCACGTCGGGCTCGGCGAGGCCGGCCAGCGCTCCGGCGGTACCGATGGGGGATGGAAGCTCGGCGGCGACCGGTTCGAGGTCGTCCGGCTCGGCCGGACCGCCGGCGCGCAGGGTGCGCAGCGCGGCCAGGAGGGCGTCGCGGGACCGGCCGCGCCAGAGCAGGATGTCGAACGGGTCGGCGTCGAAGCGCTCGGCCAGCAGGTAGCAGGTGGCGGCCAGGTGCTTGCACGGCACCGCATTGTCCGGGCAGCTGCAGCGCATGGTCAGGTCGGCCAGGCGGGCCGGGAACAGCGGCGCGCCCGCGGCCAGGAACACGTCCTCGACGTGCGGCGGCAGCTCGCCGGCGAGCAGCTTGGCGGCGCCGAGCGCCTCGCCGGCCAGGGCCTGCTCGACGCCGGCCCACACGGAGTCGCCGAACGCGGCGAGGCCGATGCTCACGTCGTACGGCCGGGGCCGCGAGCCCTGCACGCTCGCGGTCACCGTGCCGGGCGCCACGTCGAGGCGCAGCACCTGCCCGGCGCGGGCGTAGTTGCGGCCCCGGGTCAGGCGGGTGCCGAGCGCGAAGGACTCCAGCACCGCCAGGAAGCGCTTGGACCACCAGCTCGCGCCGATGGCGCCGCGCGTGCTGCGGGCCCGGATGCCGCCCTCGACGCGGACGGTCCGGGAACCCCAGTACTCCGGCGTCGTCACCCCTGCAGGCGCTCCAGGCCCGGGACGACCCGGCGCGGGGTGAACTCCACGACGGTGTACTCGGCCAGGCCCTTCTGCCGGAACGGGTCCAGCGCGAGGCGGGCCTCCAGCTCCGGCCGCTCCAGCCCGGTGGCCAGGATCACGCCGCCCTCGCGGGGCGTCATGGCGCCCGAGGCGACGAACACGCCGTCGTCGTACTGCCCGTCGACCCACTCGGTGTGGGCCTGGAGGGCGGCGTCGATCTGGTCGAGCCCGGCCGTGTACCGCAGCGTGATGACGAACATTCCCGCGAGCCTACCCGGTTTGAGGTCCATGGTTCTCAGGCGGCGCCCACGGCGTCGTCTTTGAACGCCGCCACGACGCGAGCCATCGGCTCCAGGCAGTCGGGGTGCGGGAGGCGCACCATGACCTCGCCGACCCCGGCCTCGGCCAGCTCGCGAAACCGCCCGATGTGGTCGTCGACCGTGCCCGCGTGCACCGCGGCGGCGTACGCCTCGCGGGGCCGCCGCCCGCGCCCGGCCTCGACGAGCGCCTCGACGCCGCGGTCGTCGGCGGCGACGAGGGCCGTGGTGAGGTGCGTGAGCGCGGTCTCCGGGTTGTACCCGCGCAGCACCTCCGCCTTGCGCCGCACGGTCGCGAGGTCGCCCATGACGTTCGCCGCGTCGGCGTACTTCGCGGCGAGCCGCAGCGTGTGCCGCTCGCCGTTGCCGCCGACGACGATCGGGATCCGCTCCTGCTTCGGCCGCGGGTAGCACATCGCCTCGGGGACGGTGAGCACCCGGCCCTCGAAGCGCGGGCTGCCCTTGCCCCACAGCAGCGGCAGGAGCTGCAGCGCGTCCTCCAGCAGCGCGTAGCGCGTGCGCACGTCGGGGAAGTCCCAGCCGTAGGCGGCGTGCTCCTCCTGGAACCAGGCGAGCCCGAGCCCGCAGACGGCCCGCCCGCCCGACAGGACGTCGAGGGTGGCGGCGATCTTGCCGAGGTGGGCGACGTTGCGGTACGTCACCCCGCTCACGAGCGTGCCGAGCCGGACGGTCTCGGTGCACGCGGCGAGGTACGCCAGCGTCGTCCAGCTCTCCAGGAAGTCGTCCCAGGCGCGGCCGATCTGCGGGATCTGGCGGAAGTGGTCCATGACGTATATCGCGTCGAACCCGGCGGCCTCGGCGGCCCGCGCGGTCTCGCGCACGTCGACGCCCTTGAACTCGCCGAGGTGCAGCCCGAACCGGAGCCGCGCGGGCTCGTCGGCCTGGCGCCGGGCCGCCGGCTCCGCCCCGAGAAACGCGTCCGGCACGGTTCTGGCCGGAGCTTCCAGGTGTACCGCCGAAAAGCCTTCGTCCTTGAGCAGTTCCCGCGTCCGGGCCCAGTCGCGCAGCTGCCGCGTGAGGGCCTCGGCCGGGATGCGCTTGTGCGTGCGGGCCCGGTTGCGCGCCCGGCACTCGGCCGCCGGCGTGTCGAACGCGATCGCGACGCAGGGCATGTCGTGCTCGCGCGCGAGGGCGATCCAGCGCCGCCGCCGCTCGGCGTCGAGCCCGAGGGTGTCCACGACGGTGGTGAGCCGCCGCCGGACCCGCCGCTCGACCACGAGCTCGAGGATCTCGAACGCGTCGGCGCTGGCCGCGAGGTCGTCCTCGCCGGCCCCGGCCAGCGCCCGGAGCGCATCGGACGACACGATGCGCTCCGGGCGGAAGTGCGCGGCGGCCCAGGTCGACTTCCCGGCCGCCCCGGGCCCGGCGAGGACGACGAGGCACGGCTCCGGCAGCGTCAGCACCCCTACAGCATGAAGGGTGCCGCCTGCGGTGACGTCTCAGCGGTACGCCGTGTGGTGCGCAGGGCCAGCCCGGCAAGCACCAACGCGAGGGCGGCGCCGTAGCCGAGGCGCTGCGCGGTCGACGTCGCCAGGCCCAGGTCGCCCGCGAACTGGGGCAGGTACGCGGCCGCGGCGACCGCGAGCCACTCGGCCGGCGCGCCGTACGCGACGAGCATCACGAGCAGCAGCGCGTACCACGGGTAGGCGGGGGCGGCCACGAGCAGCGTCGCCGCGACCATCGCGGCCGCGGCCCGCCACGGGCGGTCCGGGTCGGCGCGGCGCCACACCAGCACCGCGGTCGTGGCGAGGATCAGGGCCGCGGCCGGGGCGGTGAACGCGCGGGGCAGCACGAGGCCGAGCAGCGCGAAGCGGGCGCCGTCGGCGTAGCCCTCCTCGTGCAGGTAGCCGGGCAGGTAGCCCAGCACCTTCGGGCCGGCCGCGAGCACGTGCGGCAGGTAGACGGCCGCGACCGCGCCCGCGGCCGCGGCGAGCACGGCCACCGGGCGGCGGCGCAGCAGGGCCGGGGCGAGCAGCGCCGGGGTGAGCTTGGTGGCGATCGCCAGGCCCAGCACCGCGCCGCCCGGGCCCGCCCGGCCGCGGGCGGCGAGCAGGAGCGCGAGGGCGGCCAGGAACACCGCGGCCGCGTCGGCGTGCGCGTTGTTCCCGGCCTCCAGGGCCACGAGCGGGCACCAGGACCACAGCACCGCGCGGCGCGGGTCGCGGCCGAGGGAGCGCAGCGCGAACCACAGCAGCGCGCCCGTCGCGGCGGCGAAGGCGGCCATCGCCAGCTGGAAGGCGCCGACCCGGCCCGGGAGCGCGGCGAAGAGCGCCTCCGCCACCGGCGGGTAGATGGTCGGGACGGCGGGGCGGTTGATCAGCGTGCAGCCGTCCGGGACGCACCACGGCGCGCCCGGGGGCCACAGGGTGTCGTCGCGGAACGGGCGGAGCTCGGGGGCGGCGGGCGGGTACCGGTACGGGTCGATGCCCGCGCGCTGGACGCGGCCGTCCCAGACGTAGCGGTACACGTCGTCGCTGCTGTTCGGCGGGTGCGCGGCCGCGGCCAGGGGCAGCAGCACGCCGCCGAGCAGCACCAGGACGAGCGCGGCCCGGCGGCCGGTGCGGGCGACGAGCCAGGCGCCGGCGGCGAACGGGAGCCAGGCGAGGAGGTACCAGCGCCCCGGCAGCAGCAGCGCGCCGAGCAGCAGCGCCAGCGCGGCCGCCGCAGCGACGGTGCGCCTCACCGCTTCCGCCAGCGCCACCGCGACCGCCGCAGCGCCCAGCCGGCGGCGACGAGCGCGGTCACGGCGAGCAGGATCAGCAGGCCGCGGCCGTACCGCTGGGGAAAGGCCGACGGGTTGTCGGCGATGCGCCCGGCGCCGATGACGAACGGGAGCGCGACAACGGTCAGGGCCGCCCCGACCGCGAGCGCGGCCTGGACCGGGCGCCGCGCCGGCTCGGGCACGAACCGCGTGGTCAGGACGCCCGCGAGCACCACCAGCGGTACCACCACGAAGTCGTGCGCGACGAGCGCGACGGCGGCGAAGACGAGCCGGCCCAGCAGCTCGGGGCCCGGGGCGTCGAGCCAGCCGTAGACCCCGTAGCCGAGCAGGGCCAGGCCGGCCAGCGCGAGGAGGACTCTCATGCCGTCACCTTCGCGACCCACTTGGTCTGCAGCACGCCGGGCCGGTTCGGGGCGATGAGCCGGCAGGGGTACCCGTGGTCGAGGTGCAGCGGCTCCCCGCCGACGCGCAGGGCGAGCAGGGTCAGCGGGTCGCGGGCCTGGCCGGGCTCGAGCACCGAGGCGCGGTACGGCCCGTCCGCCTGCAGCGACTCGACCGTCACCGGCCGGTCCGTCTCCGCCGCGCCGACGAGCCGCAGCAGGTCGGCCACGCGCACCCCGGACCAGGCGGCGCCCGCGCTCCAGCCCTCGACGCACGCGATCGGCAGCTCGGCCCCAGTCTGCGGCAGGGCGAGCAGGTCGGCGAGGCTGAGCGCGTGGCGGCCGGCCGGGCCGGTGACGAGCAGGCGGTACGCCTCGTCGACCCGCACGATCCCGGCCGCGGCGGCGGTCTTGTTCACCGGCACGCCCTGCGGCCCGACGCCGGGCAGGCGCGGCGCGAGCAGCGACACCCGGCGCAGCGGGGCCACGGTCTGCCCGGCGGTGGCGAGGGTGACGGCCCCGGCCGCGGTGCCGGTGAGCGCGAGCACGCCCCGGCGGGTCCAGCCCCCGGTCCCGGGCGCCGGGCGGGGCTCGGCCGCGAGGCCGCGGATGAGCGGGAGCTTCGCCGCCAGGTGCAGCAGCAGTGCCCCGGCGAGGATCCAGGCCGTCCAGTAGTGCGCGCCGATAAAACCGAAGGGCATCAGTTTGTACCAGTACGCAATGTTCAGCACCCCGGTCACGAGCTCGAAGACGGCCGCGGCCGACAGGAGGCCGACCGCCGCGCGCTCGAGGGCGTGCCCGAGGCCGCGCACCGGCGGCCAGGCGAAGAGCTTCGGGAAGACCGACCAGATCTTGGCGGTCAGCAGGGGCACCGAGGCCAGTCCGCTCGCCACGTGCAGGCCCTGGGTGATGCGGTACAGCTGCACCGGCCGCGACGGCCAGTGCAACCAGCCCGGCGGGTGCTGGATGTAGTGGCTCAGCACGCCGGTGACGAGGCACGTCGTGAACGCGACGGCCAGCCAGAGGCCGAGGTTCGCGGTGAGCCGGACGCTCCTCACCGGCCCGGCGTCGTTCACTTTCCCAGCTGGGAGAACCATCGACCGGCCTCCGTCCAGGTGTCGATGTGGTGCAGCGCGGCGGCCGCGGCCATGGCGGCGAGGTCGTCGGCGGCGACGAACGCCCACGCGAACGGGACGCTGGTGCGGCCGCGATGCTCGTCGGCCAGCGCCACCGGGCCGCTCCAGCTGCCGGCGCCGGGCGGGTCGACCTCCACGAGCACCGTCCCGCCGGGGGCCACGAGCCGGCGGCAGCGGCGCAGCAGGCGGGCCGGGTCGCCGCCGATGCCGATGTTGCCGTCGGCGAGCAGGGCGCCGGGCCAGCCGCCCTCGCCCGGCAGCGGGTGGAACAGGTCCTGGCGCAGCACGGGGGCGCCGTGGCGGCGGGCGTACCGCACCGCCTGCGGGCTCACGTCCACGCCCAGCACCCGCCGGCCGCTCGCCGCGAGGGCGCCGGTGAGCCGGCCCGGCCCGCAGCCGAGGTCGACGGTCCCGTCCGGGCAGCGGTCCAGGATTGCGCCGTCGCCCGGCCGCGACCCGCGGTGCCACGCGTGCGGGTCGAGCGCCCGCACGGCCGCCCCGTCGGGCCCGACGAGGCGCAGCGCGGCCGGCTCGCCGCGCTCGGCCCGGCGCAGCGCGGCCCCGAACACCGCGACGGGCGCGGTCACCGCTGTCCGTCCACGGTGGACAGGACCCGGGCGAACCGGGTCGCGGGGGCGGCCGCGGCGGCCGCGCGGGCGTCGGGGGCGGTGTCCACGTCGCGCAGGGTCGCGGCGGTCGAGACGGCCAGCCCGCGCTCGCACAGCGCGGCCCGGGTGAGCGCGCCGGTGTCCGCAGTGGACATCGGCACGTCCGCCAGCACCGCGGCCGCGGCCGGGTCGCGCAGGCCCAGCAGCCACCAGCCGCCGTCCTCGGCCGGCCCGAGCACCGCGTCGGCCGTCGCCAGCCGCGCGGTGGCGTCGACCAGGTGCCCGACGCTCAGCTGGGGCGTGTCCATGCCGACCAGCAGGGTGGCGACGCGCGGGCGGGCGGTGTCGGCGTACGCGGCCGCGAGCCGCTCCCCGAGCCCGGCCCCGCGCTGCGGTACCCGGCCCCACCCGCGCGGCGCGGCCAGGGCCCCGTCGACGACCAGGGTGCGGGCCACGGCCGGGGTCGCCGCGAGCACGTCGGCGGTGTCGGCGATCGCGGCGGCGGCCAGCGACGCGGCCTGCTCGGCCGTCCACGGTGGACAGAGCCGCGTCTTCACCCGCCCCGGCACCGGGGTCTTTGCCAGCAGCAGCACCTGGACCCTCATGACGCCAGCACCCGCGACATGTCGCGGACCGCGCGCAGGGTGCCGCGGACGCTGCCGGTCACCTTCGAGCGGCCGCCTTCGGCCCGGGGCGCGTAGTCCACGTCGACCTCGGCGATCCGCCAGCCCGCGGCCCCGGCCCGCACCATCATCTCCAGCGGGTAGCCGAAGCGGCGGTCGGTCAGGCCGAGCGCGAGCAGGGCCTCGCGGCGGGCGGCGCGCATCGGGCCGAGGTCGTGCACCGGGATGCCGGCGGTGCGCCGCAGCCGCCACGCCACCAGCGCGTTGCCCGCGCGGCCGTGCACCGGCCAGGCCCCGCGGGCGGTGGGCCGGCGGCGGCCGAGCACCAGGTCGCGCTCGCCGGCCGCGACGGGGCCGGCGACCCGCGGGAGCTGGCGCGGGTCGAAGGAGCCGTCGGCGTCCATGAAGCACACCACGTCGGCGGTCGCGGCGCAGAGCCCGGCGTGGGCGGCGGCGCCGAAGCCGCGCGGGGCGGCGGCCACCACCGTCGCGCCGTGGGCCGCGGCGATCTCCGGCGAGCCGTCGGTGGAGCCGTTGTCGGCCACGATCGCGCGGAAGCCGGCCGGCAGCCGCGACAGCACCCACGGCAGCGCGGCCGCCTCATTGAGACAGGGCAGTACGACATCGGTCACCTCTCGGACGCTAGCGATGATCATCGTCACAAGGTCTTACGAGCCGCTGACGGACTATTACGAACCACGAACGCGGCCCCACCCCGGCGCCCGGCCGCGCCTAGCGTCAGGGGATGCGCATCCTCGTCACCGGCGGCGCCGGGTTCATCGGCACCCACGTCGCCGCCGCCCTGCGGACCGCCGGCCACGACGTCACCGTGCTCGACGTGCTGCACCCCAAGGCCCACCGCACGGAGCCGGTCGTCGAAGGCCCGTTCCTGCGCGCCGACGTGCGCGACGCGGCCGCGGTCGGCGCCGCGCTGGCCGGCGTCGACGTCGTGGTGCACCAGGCCGCGATCGTGGGCATGGGCGTGGACCTGGCGGACCTGCCGGAGTACGCCGGGTGCAACGACCTCGGCACCGCGGTGCTGCTGGCCGGCATGGCCCGGACCGGCGTGGGGCGGCTGGTGCTGGCGAGCTCGATGGTGGTCTACGGCGAGGGCGCGTACGCCTGCCCGCGGCACGGCCCGGCCGAGCCCGCCGCGCGCACGGCGGAGGACCTGGCCGCCGGGCGGTTCGAGGCGCGCTGCGCGGACTGCGGCGCGGAGCTGGAGCCGGGCGAGGTCGGCGAGGACGCACCGGTGCGGCCGCGCAGCGTGTACGCGGCGACGAAGGCGGCCCAGGAGCACCTCGCCGCGGCGTGGGCGTCGGCGGCCGGCGGGTCCGTGGTGGCGCTGCGGTACCACAACGTCTACGGCCCCGGCATGCCCCGTGACACGCCCTACAGCGGCGTGGCGGCGATCTTCCGCTCGGCACTGGAGGCCGGCCGGGCGCCGCGCGTGTTCGAGGACGGCGGGCAGCGCCGCGACTTCGTGCACGTGGCCGACGTCGCCGCGGCGAACCTCGCGGCCGTTGACGCGACGGGGCGGGCGGGCTTCCGGGCGTACAACGTCGCCTCGGGGCGGCCCACGACGGTCGGCGCGCTGGCCGCGGCCCTGGCCACCGCCATGGACGGCCCGGCCCCGGTCGTGACCGGCGACTTCCGCGCCGGCGACGTGCGGCACGTCGTCGCCTCGCCCGCCCGGGCGCGGCGCGAGCTGGGGTTCAGCGCCGGCGTCGGGCTCGCCGAGGGCCTGCGCGAGTTCGCCACGGCGGCGCTGCGCGCCTGAAACCCCGGTGGCGGGACCATTATTCCGAGTCGTTACACACGGCGACGCGACGGCCGGCCGCGCTCTAGCGTGAGGCCATGAGGATCGTGTTGACCGGGGGAACCGGGTACATCGGGTCGGCCGTGGTGCGGGAGCTCGTCGCGGCCGGGCACGCCGTCACCGCGCTGGTGCGCAGCGACGAGGCGGCCGCGAAGGCGCGCAAGGGCGGGGCCGAGGCGGCGGTCGGCGACCTGTTCGACGCGGGCTGGACCGCGGCCCGGTTCGCCGAGGCCGACGCGGCCGTGCACATCGCGGCCACGGGCGGCCCCGACACCGTCGAGTTCGACAAGGCGATCATCGCCGCGGCGGTGCAGGCCGGGAAGCCGTACGTGCACACCAGCGGCATCTGGCTCTGGGGCGACAACGCGGACATCACCGAGGAGTCCCCGCTCGCGCCGCCGGCCCTGACCGCGTGGCGCGTGCCGGTGGAGCAGTCGGTGCTCGACTCGGGCCTCGCGGCCACGATCGTGGCGCCCGGCATCGTCTACGGCCACGGCGGCGGCATCCCGGCGGGTGTACTCGCACCCGCGCGCGACGAACAGGGCCGCGTCAAGCTCATCGGCGACGGCTCGCAGCACTGGACGAGCGTGCACGTGGACGACGTCGCGGTCGTGTACCGCCTCGTCCTCGAGCACGGCTCCGGCCTCGGCCGCGTGGTCGTCGCCTCGGGCGTGAACCCGACCGTGCGCGAGCTGGCCGAGGCCGCCGCGGGCGGGGCGGGCGTCGCCCCGGAGTCCGTGGAGGACACCCGTGCGCGCCTGGGCGAGGGGTTCGCCGACGCGCTGCTGCTCGACCAGCAGGCGACGGGCGCGAAGGCGCGGGGCCTGGGCTGGACGCCGAGCGGCCCCTCCCTCGTGCAGGAGCTGCGCGGCTAGACCGGGTCGGCGTACCTCGGGTACCGCACGCTGACGGTGGTGTTGTCGAGGCTCGTCACCTCCACGATCGCGGTGCTGAACCTGGTGCGGCCGCGCCGGGTCAGCTCCACGTCGGAGGCCGCGCGTAGGTGTCCGTGGGCTTCCCGTCGACGGCTTTCGCGCAGATCGACAGGGACGTGGTTCACCGCAGCACCGGCCCGAGGATCGCCGCCGCGGTCACCAGCATCGCCACGCCGAGCACGAGCACGACGGCGAAGGCGGCGGTCCCCAGCGTCGGCAGGCCTTCGCGCCCGGGCCCGCCCCAGGTGGACGGGCACGGCCGGCTTGGCCGCCCCGGCACAGAGCAGCGTGCCGGGGAGCACAGCACCGACCGGCCCCGCGACATCCCCCGTGGTCACGGCCTCAGAGACCAGCACGCAGAAACGATTGTCAATGCGTCAGGGTCGTTGCCCTGCGGATCTCCCGATATGTCGGGCGCTGCCGCGCCGCGACATATCCGATTTATCGCCCGGCGGGAGATATCTGCAAGAGGTCCGATTCCGGGAGCGGGCAGTCCGGGCAAGTGCAGTCGGTCAAGCTGTCGCACTCGGCGGCGATCACCCGGGCCAGGGTCTCGCGCACCTGGGTCAGGTCGGCGATCCGGCGGTCGATCTCGGCGAGCTTGCCCGCCGCGCGGTCCTGCAGCCCGCCCGAGCGGCGCCGCCGGGACCCCGGCAGCAGGGCCGCGACCTCGTCGAGCGTGAAGCCGAGCCGCTGCGCGGCCTTGATCGCGGCGAGCAGCGCCACCGTGTCCGGCGGGTACAGCCGGTGCCCGCCCGGGCTGCGCCGCGGCTCGGCGAGCAGGCCGCGGCGCTCGTAGTACCGCAGCGTCTGGATGTTGACACCGGCCCGCCCGGCGAGCTCGCCGGTGCGCAGGCCCACAGGCGGGTGCGTCATCCTCCGACGGTAAACCCGTACCCGAGGACCGGATGCAACCGGCGCGCTGGGGCTACCATTGCGCGTCGGCGACGGTACCGAATGGGGAGTGACGGCACCAGTGAACGCGTGGGACCAGGTCGAGGCGCTGCGGTTTCCCGGGCGGGAGTTCGACTCCGCGACCGGGGTGGCGCGCTTCCACTATGCGCTCGGTGACCTCGTCCTGACCGAGACGATCGACTTCGGGCCCCCGGCCGTCGAGCCCGAGGCCCTCGGCCGCGTGCTCGACCTGCTCTACGTGGCCGCGTCGACCTCCTACTACAAGATCGCCGCGCCGCGCCGGGTCGAGCTCGGGGACCTCGCCCTCGCCGAGGGCGCGCTGCCCTGGGTGCGCGCGTTGTACCACGACGGCCTGGGCGAGTTCGCGTACCGCAACAAGCTCGAGTACGTGCTCGACCTCCCGATCGACGCCCCGTCCACGGCGCCCGCGCCCGGCTGGGAGCACGTGCCGTCCGGCCCGCCGCTCGCCGCCGTCGGCGGGGGCAAGGACTCGATCGTGTCGATGGAGGCGCTGCACCTGGCCGGCCTCGACCCGGTGCTGTTCTCGGTGAACCCGAACGCGATCATCAAGAGCGTCATGGCGGTCTCGCCGCAGCCGGTGCGCACGGTGCAGCGCCGGCTCGACCCGCGCATGCGGGAGCTGAACGAGTCCGGGGCGTACAACGGCCACATCCCGGTGACCGCGATCAACTCGCTGATCGCCGTCGCCGCGTCGCTCATGCACGGCCTCGGCCCGGTCGTGATGTCCAACGAGAGCTCGGCCTCGGTCCCGAACCTGAGCTGGCTCGGCCGCGACATCAACCACCAGTGGTCCAAGGGCCTGCCCGCCGAGCGGCACCTCCGCGACGCCCTGCTCGCCCACGCCGGCCTGCGCGACGCGTACTTCTCCCTGCTGCGCGGCCTCTCGGAGCTGCACATCGCCGGCCTCTTCGCCAAGTTCACCGCCTACGACGAGGTGGTGACGAGCTGCAACGCGGCGTTCAAGCTGCGCGACGCGAGCGACCGCTGGTGCGGGCACTGCCCGAAGTGCCGCTTCGTCTTCCTGGCCCTCGCCCCGTTCACCGGCCGCGAGCGCCTGGTCCACATCTTCGGCGCCAACGTGTTCACGGACATGTCGCAGCTGGAGGGGTACCGCGAGCTGATGGGCCTCACCGCGCACAAGCCGTTCGAATGTGTCGGCGAGATCGAGGAGTCGCTGGTCGCCCTGCGGCTGCTGACCGAGCACCCCGACTGGCACGACGCGCCGATCGTGGCCGCCCTCACCGCGGAGCTGCCGTCGCTGCCCTCCGATGCCGAGGTCGAGGCGGCCTTCAAGGGCGACGCCCCGAACGTGGTACCGCCGCGCTACCTCGAGGCGCTCAACGCCCTGGGCTCGCCGCGCTGACGCACTACCCGCCGATCTGCTTGTGGATCGCGGCGATGATGCGCGGGATCTCGCGGCGCTCGAGCTGGGTGTAGCTGTCCCCGTACGGCGCGTCGCGGATCACCGTCGCCAGCCCGTCGGTCACCTTGCAGCGCGCGACGGCCCGCGCGACCATCGCGACCGGGTACCCACCGGCGGGCCGCGCGAGCAGCCCCGTCGTCCACTCGCGGGTCTCGGGGATCTCCTGCATCTCGGTCCACTCGAAGCGGCCGATCACCCACAGCGCCCCGACCTCGATCTCGTCGATCTCCTCCCGGGCCCGGCCCAGCCGCTGCTTGACGAAGCGCGAGTGCCGCTCGACCACGGGCAGCGGCGCGATCCCGGCCGCGTAGAGGTCCATGGCCGCCTGCCCGGACGTGACCCAGGTGCGCTCGGTCGCCGCGCGCGCGTCGGACCGGGCATCGCCGCCGCCGGCCACGCGGGTGCGGCGCTCCAGGCACTGGATGCACAGCGCCGCGTACCCCTCGCCGGTGACCTCGTTGTGCGCCTGGTGCGACATGCAGAAGGCGCGGCCGCACTCCCGGCACCGGCCGATCGCTAGCACGGCGCATCGATCGATCGCACACTCGGCCGCCATGGGCCGACCATATCGCGGTGCGTTGATCGACGACATGTCGGGCGCTCGGCGGGTTCCAGCGGTCCTTGCACCACGGTGGCTCTCTCGTCGACGACGAGGAGGCGTTCGATCGCGGACCGGATTGTTCTTGCCCATGATCAGGTCGCCTTCCCAGTGGCCGGGGGGACGGCCCGGTCATCACCATCGGCGGCGCGGACCGCGGCTGACGCTGCCCCGGGATGCGGCGGGGCCGGCGGGTCGTGTCGTGACATGTCGGATTTATACCCCGCCGGGTCTTTTACTGGGACGGGGGGCTGACAAACGACGCTCGGCCGATGGTGCGCGGGGCCTTCGGCCCCGCAATGTGTAAGCGTGGTCCATTTCGTTGTTGCTCGCGGTTATGCCTCTTGGCCGTTGTTTGCTGCCGGGTTCGTGCGGGTCGTCATTCGGTGGTCCCTGTGCTGTCTCGCGCTATTTGAAACGGGATCCTGTTTTCGACCGTAATTTGGGATAATCAATGTGTGTTGGGGCAGCGGGGGTTGTTCAGTCGGGCCGAAATTACCTCTATGTATGACGCTACTCGGCGGCGTAACTATTCGCCTGCTGGTGAAAAGTTTCGGAAGGAACACCGGCGGCATCGGGACTGGGGGCTTGAGCAGCGGCATCGGAAGAAGCTCTGTGACCAGTACGGCAGTGTCGAGGCGGCCGAGGCGTACTTCGCGCGGCGGGCCCGGGCCGCCCTTGCGCCAGCCCCTTCGGAACCGCCGGCTGAACAGGCCGAATATTCCGTCGAGCCGACGGAATGCCCCGCGCCACCGGATGAGGATACCGCGGAACAGGGCCTGACCAACGGTAACGACGATCCCGCGCCACCACGAAGCGCTCCGCGGCCGGCACCGGCCGCCGCATTGTGTATTCCGCCTAAGAAACCGAAAGCCCGCATCACCGCAACGCCGGCTCGTGGGTCATGGATCGTGCACGAAACGATTGGGCGGCGGCGCCGTCGGGGCACAGGCGGCATTCCGGTAATCTCGGTCCATGACCGGCCCCTACCCCGAGCCGCCGCCGCAGTACGGCCCGCCGCCCCAGCAGTACGGGCCGCCGCCGCCGTACGCGCCGGGCCAACCGCCGTACGCGCCGGGGCAACCGCCGTATGCGCCGGGGCAACCGCCGTACGCGCCCGGGCCGACGCCGCCGAAGAGCAACCGGGGCGTCGTCATCGCGGTCGTGAGCATCGTCGGCGTGCTGGCGGTCCTGTGCGCGGCCGGCATCGTCGCCGCGGTGTGGCTCGTCAACCGCGAGAACGGTGGTGGGCACGACGACAGCGACGAGATCGCCGGGCTCATCGACTACCGGCTGACCCACCCGGACTGGCTGGAGCGGGATCACCTGCAGGATACGGAGCAGCCGGTGTACAAGATGGTCCCGGCCGCGGGGGGCAGGCACTTCGGGATCTGGCAGCGGTGCGCCGGGGACGTGTACGACAAGCCGGTGGTCGAGGGCCGCGCGGTGCACAGCCTCGAGCACGGGGCGGTCTGGATCACGTACCAGCCGGGGCTGGCCAAGGCCGACGTCGACAAGCTCGCCGGCAAGGTGCGCAACAACGATTTTATGCTCATGAGCCCGTACGAGGGGCAGCCCGGCGCGATCTCGCTGCAGGCGTGGGGGTACCAGCTGCGGGTCGACAAGGCCGACGACCCGCGCGTGGACAAGTTCATCCGGCGGTTCCGTGAGACCGCCAGCCTCGAGCCCGGAACCCCCTGCAGCAATGGCACGACGGAGTAGAGGGCTGCCGTTACTCCTGGCCGCCGTCCTCGCTACGGCGGCCTGCAGCGCACCCGCGGGCACCGACGGCGACCTCGTGAACGGGTGGCCGATGCTGCCCGCGGCCAAGTACGTGCCGCCCGCGATCGGGCAGTGTCTCGCCGGCGGGCCGTTCAGCGCGTTCGAGCAGCCCAGCGCCGCCGTGCTCACCGAGACCGGCTGCGCGCAGGAGCACAGCGTCGAGGTCGTCGCGACCGGCACGGTGCAGAGCGACAGCCTCCCGGGGTGGGACTCCGACCCGGCCCGGGCCGCGTACGCCGCGTGCGACAAGGCGGCGAGCGCGTACGCCGGCGGGGACTGGCACACCGGGCGGCTGTTCCCGTTCCTGTCCCTGCCGAGCGAGGGCGCGTGGGCGGGCGGCGTGCGCACCTACGTGTGCGGGCTCGCCGAGGCCGCCGACGACCTGTTCGCGCCGAAGGCGCGCACCGGGAGCCTGAAGAACGCGCTGCAGGCGCTGGCGCTCACCTGCGTCGACCTCGACGGCGGGGACCTCACGCCGGACGGGTTCTACCGCAGCGTCGACGCCGTCAGCCCCGTGGCCTGCACCGAGCCGCACGACACCGAGTTCGTCGGGGTGTGGGCGGCCCCGGCGGGCGGGTTCCCGGCCGACGCGCAGGCGCTCAACGCGACCGTCAGCAAGGCCTGCTTCGCGGAGGTGGCGGCGTTCATGGGATTGACCGAGCTGCAGCTGTACCAGCGCAAAGACGTCTACACCTTCTGGGACGGCCTCACCAGGTCGCAGTGGCAGCTGGGCGACCGCACCGCGCACTGTTTCCTCAACGTCTCCACCGCCAAGCCCCTGCACGCCTCGCTCAAGGGCCTAGGCCCCCAGCCCCTCCCGGCCTAGCAGCACGTGCAGGGCCACGCCCGGGTCGGTGCCGTCGACCAGGCGGGTCACCTCGAGCGTCGCGGTCTCGGGCGGCCCGAAGGCGACGGCCAGCCGGATGCGCACGGGCGCCTGGTCCGCGGGCGGCAGACCGGACCGGAACACCCGGCAGAGCGCGGCGAAGGCCCGCGGCTCGTTGACGTCGGCCGGAAAGACCACGAGGGCCCCGTCACCGAGCATCTGCAGTTGTACCTCGGGAAAGGCGATCCCGGCCCGCGCCGCCGCCCGCTCGACCGCGTCGTGCAGGCGCCAGTGCAGCTCCTCCCGCGCGGGCAGCACCGGGGCGCCCACCAGCAGTACGAACGCGCATAATCGCTCGTTCACGCCGCCACCGCCGCGGCCGGGTCGAGCGTGAGCAGCTCGCGCAGGTCGGCGGTGGACAGGTCGGTCAGCCAGCCCTCGCCGGTGCCGACGATCTTCTGGGCCAGGCCCCGCTTGTCGGTGATGAGCGCGGCGATCTTCTCCTCGACCGTGCCGGCGGTGACGAACTTGCGCACCTGGACCGCGCGGCGCTGGCCGATGCGGAAGGCGCGGTCGGTCGCCTGGTCCTCGACCGCCGGGTTCCACCAGCGGTCCACGTGGATGACGTGGTTGGCCGCGGTGAGGGTCAGGCCGGTGCCGCCGGCCTTGAGGGAGAGCACGAACAGCGGCGGCGAGGACGGCGTGGCCTCCTGGAAGCGGGCCACGAGCGCGTCGCGGCCGGCCTTGGGCACGCCGCCGTGCAGGAACGCGACCTCGCGGCCGAAGCGGGCGGAGAGCTCGGCGCGCAGCATGCGCCCGAACTCGGCGTACTGGGTGAAGATCAGCGCCCGCTCCCCCGCGGCCAGGATCTCCTCGGTGAGCTCCTCGAGCCGGTCGAGCTTGCCGCTGCGGCCGGGCAGGCGGCTGCCGTCGCGCAGGGCCAGGGCCGGGTGGTTGCAGATCTGCTTGAGCCGGGTCATGGTCGCCAGCACCAGGCCGCGGCGCTCGATGCCCTGGCTGCTGTCGATGCGGGCCAGCATGTCGTCGACCACGGCCTGGTAGAGGCTCGCCTGCTCGGGGGTCAGGCTGCAGACGACGTCCATCTCCAGCTTCTCCGGCAGGTCGGTGATGATCGTGCGGTCGGTCTTGACCCGGCGCAGCACGAACGGCTGGGTGATGCGGCGCAGCCGGGCGGCGGCGTCGGCGTCGCCGTCGCGCTCGATGGGCTCGGCGAAGCGCTCCTTGAACTTCGTCGCGCTGCCCAGCAGGCCCGGGTTGGCGAACTCCATGATCGACCACAGGTCGGCGAGGCGGTTCTCGACCGGGGTGCCGGTGACGGCGATGCGGTGCCGGGCGGGCAGCCGGCGTACCGCAGCCGCCTGTTTGGTGGCGGCGTTCTTGACGGCCTGGGCCTCGTCGAGCACGACCCGGTGCCAGGGCACGGCGGCGAGGGCGTCGGTGTCGCGGCCGGCCACCGAGTACGTGGTGACGACGACGTCGAAGCCGGCCGGGTCCAGCGCCCGCGCCCGGTCGGCGCCGTGGTGGACGTGCACCCGCAGCTGCGGGGCGAACTTGGCCGCCTCCCGCTGCCAGTTGCCGACCAGGGACATCGGGCAGATCAGCAGCGTCGGGCCGGGCGCGTCGCCGGCCAGCAGGGCGAGCAGCTGGACGGTCTTGCCCAGGCCCATGTCGTCGGCCAGGATGCCGCCGAGCCCGGCCCGCTCCAGGAAGCGCAGCCAGTTGAGGCCTCTTCGCTGGTACGGCCGCAGCTCGCCCCGGAACGACAGCGGCACGTCGCCGTCGTCGATGCGCATCTCGGCCTCGCCGCTGAGCAGGTCGCCGAGCCAGCCGTCGGCGGCGACCTCGACCACGGGCAGCCCGCCGGGGCCCTCGGCGGCGCCGCCGGCCAGGTGCAGCAGGTCGGCGACGGTGAGCGCCTCCTGCTCGCGGTGGCGCTCGATGAACGACAGGCCCTCGGCGAGCCGGCGGGGATCGAGCTCGACCCACTGGCCGCGCAGCCGGACCAGCGGGGCCTTGAGCTCGCTGAGCCGGCGCAGCTCGTCCTCGCTCAGCGGCTCGTCGCCGATCGCGAGCTCCCAGCGGTAGTCGACCAGGGCGCCGAGGCCGAGGCCGCTGTCGGTGGCGACGGTGCCCGGTGCGGTACCGCCGGATCCGTCTTTGATCTTGAGCCGGGCCCCCAGCCGGGCCGACGCCTTGCGCCACCAGCCGGGGAGCACGACGCCGAAGCCGGCCGCGGCCAGCAGCGGGGCGTTCTCGCTGAGCAGGCGATGGGCGCCGTCGGTGTCCAGGCGCAGCGCGACCGGGCGGGCCTCGCGCAGGGCGTCCTCGAGCGCCGGGTACAGCCGGCTGGCCCGCCCGAGCTCGGCCAGCAGCGTCTCCTGCGGGGCCGGGATGTGCCGCTGGAGGGCCTTGAGCGCGCCGCGGGAGCGCCACACCCGCTCGGCGTCGACGACGAGGGTCGGCTCGTCGGCGGCCTGCAGCGCGAACTCGAGCGTCCAGTGCGGGTCGGGCGCCGGCTCCTCGCCGACCTCGGGTTCGGGCGGCTCGACCAGCCGGAAGCAGGCCCGCACCGACCCGCCGACGGCGTCGGCCTCCCAGGCGGCCAGGCGGCGGCCGAGCGCTTCCGGGGGTACCCCCGGAATGTCGCGGTCGCGGCCGGTGAGCGCGCCCAGCCAGCCATCGGCCGCCTCGTCCGGCAGCGCGGCGCGGGCCGCGGCGTCGACGAACGCGTCGAGGGCCTCGGCGGTGGCTCCGGCCCGGGTCGCGGACGGGGTGGCGGCGAGGGCGGCGGAGGGCAGGGCCAGGGCCAGGGACCGGGCGTAGGCGGCGTCGCGGCCGGTGAGCACCGGGGCCCAGCGGGCCTGCGCGCCGGCGATCGTCGGCAGCATCCGGCCGCGGGCGACGAGGGTGGCGGCGAACTCGGCCACGCTCAGGAACCACTCGGTGGACTGGGCCAGCGCGATGTCCGCCCCGGCCAGGCCCGGGAGCCCGCGCAGCAGCTCGAGCGCGTCGTCGGGCTCGTACTCGACGGTGGCCACCAGGCAGGGCCGCAGTTCAGCCTTTTCGGTGACGGCCGGCCAGGGCTCGGGCCGCCGGTTGCGGGTCGGCAGCACCAGCGAGCGTTCGGCCGCGATGCCGGCGTCGCCGTCGAGATTCAGGCCCGCCAGCGCCGTGCCGGCGTCCTCGGCCCACATACCGACCCGGCCTTCGACCCAGAGCGCATGGACCACGAGCACCGGTGCAGCGTAGTGGAGCCGCAGCCTATCGACGGCCTGAACCTCTGTTCAGTGACAGGTGTCGTTGTTACCATCCGGTAATCCGAGTCATTTTCATATTGGCTCGCAACCCCCGGAGGGATCCGCCATGTCCCTGCCTGTCGTGAAACGCGCCCTGGGGGCGTTGCTGCTCACCGCCGCGGTGCTCGTCGCCCCCGCCCTCACCGCGCCGGCCGAGGCCGCCGTCCTCGCCCCGAACGACTACTGCCTCGACCAGTGCAACGACATCCTGCCGCCGGGCCAGAACGGCAACGCCACGCTCGCCGACATCCTGGCCCACAAGGCCCTGGGCTTCCGCCCGGCGCACTCGGCCGACCAGCTCGGCCCGTACGCGAACCTCGTCTCGGCCTACACCGGCCTCACCGACGAGCAGATCTCGTCCTTCTACAACGACGCGTCGTTCGGGGTGCCGGCCGGCCAGGTCGACCGCAGCTACAGCCCCCGCTCCGACGTGACGATCGTGCGCGACAAGGCGCTCGGCGTGCCGCACGTGACCGGCACGACCCGGTCCGGGACGATGTTCGGCGCCGGCTACGCCGGGGCCGAGGACCGGCTCTTCGTGATGGACCTGCTGCGCCGGGTCGGCCGCGGCAAGCTGACCCCGTTCGCGGGCGGCGCGCCGGGCAACCGGGAGCTGGAGCAGAGCATCTGGCGGCAGGCCCCGTACACCGAGGCCGACCTGCAGGCCCAGGTCGCGGCGCTGCGCACCAAGGGCACCCGCGGGGCGCAGCTCTACGACGACGTGCAGAACTACGTCGCCGGGATCAACGCCTACATCGCCGCGTGCATGTCCGGGCGCAACTGCCCCGGCGAGTACGTGCTCACCGGCCACCTCGACGCGATCACCAACGCGGGCGGCCCGGAGCCGTTCCAGATGACCGACCTGATCGCCATCGCCGGCGTGGTCGGCGGGCTCTTCGGCGGCGGCGGGGGCGGCGAGGTCGAGTCGGCGCTGGTCCGCGTCACCGCCCGGGCCCGCTACGGCGCGGCCGAGGGCGACCGGCTGTGGGCCGCCTTCCGCTCCCAGAACGACGAGGAGACCGTGCTCACCCTGCACAACGGGCAGTCCTTCCCGTACGGCGCGGCCGACCCCGACGCCGCCGGCGTCGCGCTGCCGGACCAGGGCAGCGTCACCGCGCAGCCGGTCGTGTTCAACCCGAGCGGCTCGGCGGGCACGACCGCCGGGCTGGCACCGGGCTCGGCGACCAAGCGGGGCATGTCCAACGCGGTGGTCGTCGACGCCGCCCACTCGGCCGGCGGGCACCCGATCGCGGTGTTCGGTCCGCAGACCGGGTACTTCTCGCCGCAGCTGCTCATGCTGCAGGAGCTGCAGGGCCCGGGAATCAGCGCGCACGGGGTCGCCTTCGCCGGGCTCAACCTCTACGTGCTGCTCGGCCGCGGCCAGGACTACGCGTGGAGCGCCACGTCGTCGGAGCAGGACATCACCGACACCTACGCGGTGCCGCTGTGCAACACCGACGGCTCCCCCGCCACCACGCAGTCCAGCGCGTACCGCTTCCACGGCACGTGCACGCCGATGGAGGCGCTGACCCAGACCAACGCCTGGACCCCGACCGTCGCGGACGGCACGGCCGCCGGGTCCTACCAGCTCATCACGTACCGCACGAAGTACGGCCTGGTCGCGTGGCGCGGGACGGTCGGCGGGCAGCCCGTCGCCTTCACCCAGCTGCGCTCGACGTACCGCCACGAGGCCGACTCCGCCATCGGGTTCCAGGCGTTCAACGACCCGGCCGCCATGGCGAACCCGGCCCAGTTCATCGCCTCGGCGAGCAGCGTCGGATACGCCTTCAACTGGTTCTACGTCAACGCCACCGACACCGCGTACTTCAACTCGGGCGACGACCCGGTGCGCAAGACGGGCGCGAACCCGAACCTGCCGACGAAGGCCGACGCGGCATATGAATGGTCCGGCTGGAATGCGGACACGAATACGGCCGACTACATTCCGGTGAACCAACACCCGCAGTCGACCGGTCAGGATTATTTCGTCTCTTGGAATAACAAGCAAAGTAAGGACTTCTCGGCGGCCGACGGAAACTTCAGTTTCGGGGCCGTGCAGCGCGCGGATCTGCTCGACCGGCGGGTGAAATCGGCACTGAGCGGCGGAAAGGTCGACCGGGCCGGGGTCGTGCGGATCGTCGAGGACGCCGCCGTCACCGACCTACGCGCGGAGAACCTGCTGCCCGAGCTGCTGCGGATCCTCGACCCGGGCGGGACGAGCACCGACGCGAACGTGGCGGCGCTGCGGGCCTGGCTGGCGGCCGGGGGCAAGCGGGTGGAGACGACCCCCGGCTCGCACGTCTACCAGCACGCGGCCGCCATCCGCACGTTCGACGCCTGGTGGCCCAAGCTCGTCGAGGGCGCGTTCCGGCCCGGGCTCGGCGACGACGTGTACGCGGCCCTGACCGGGGCGCTGCAGATCGACGAGTCGCCCTCGGGCTACACCGGGCCGACGAACGCCGGCTCCCTGAACCAGACCCAGGCCCACAAGGGGTCCTCGTTCCAGTACGGCTGGTGGGGGTACCTCGACAAGGACCTGCGCTCGGTCCTCGGCGACCCGGTGCGCAGCGGCCTGGGCAGGACCTACTGCGGCGGCGGGACCCTGGCCGGGTGCCGCCAGGTGCTGGTCACGACGCTCGGCACGGCCGCCGCCGAGCCCGCGACGACCACCTACCCGGGCGACAGCAGTTGCTCGGCCGGCGACCAGTGGTGCGCGGACACGATCATCCAGTCGCCGCTGGGCGGGATCACGCACGACAAGATCTCGTGGCAGAACCGCCCGACGTACCAGCAGGTGGTGTCCTTCCCGGCCAAGCGCGGCGACGACATCACGAACCTGGCCCAGGGCCGCGGCGTCAGCGCCAACGGCACGTTCCTCGGCTTCTCCGCCGGGGCCGCGGTCGACGGCGACCCGACCAGCCGGTGGGCCAGCTGGTGGAGCGACAACCAGTCGATCACCGTCGACCTCGGCGCGGCCAGGCCGGTCCGGCGGGTGATCCTGCGCTGGGAGGCCGCGTACGGGTCGCGGTACCGCATCGAGGTTTCCACGAACAACAGCACGTGGACGACCGCGGCGACGATCGACGCCGGCAACGGCGGGATCGACAACGTCACGTTCGCGCCGGTCAGCGCCCGGTACGTGCGCATGGCCGGGGTGGCCCGGGGCACCGGCTACGGCTACTCGCTGTGGGAGTTCGAGGTCTACAACCATTAGTCAGAGCGCCGCGCGGTGACGGCCGGCCCGCAGCTCACGTGCGGGCAACTCGGCCGCCGCCCAGGTGACGTACTGCCCCGCCCGGCTCAGGACACACGTGCTCACCAGCAGCTCCACGAGCACGTGCTGGCCGAAGCCGGGCGGCGGCGCGGCCAGGGCCCGCTCGGCGACGAAGGCGGCCGCGACCGACCGGCGCAGCGCCTGATCGCGCGGGAACACGGCCCGGCCGGTGAGGTAGAACGCCTCCTCGCCGGAGTCCATCGGGAAGGTGTGCAGGGCGAAGCGGCTGTCGCGCAGCAGGTCCTCGAGCTTCGGCGAGACCATGAGCAGCGTGTAGAGGCCCTCCTCGACGAGCAGGGGGCTGACCGGGTGCACCCGCGGGCCGCCGTCGGCGCGCACGGTGCCCAGGTAGGCGAGGCCCACGCCGCTGCGGTAGAGCAGCGTGCGACCGGCCGCGGCGAGGTCCGGCGCCGAACGCCGGAAGCGCCCCCACGAGAGCATGGCGCCCAGACTCGCGCACCCCGGACGCCGGGTCAATT
Source organism: Dactylosporangium sp. McL0621 (assembly GCF_049995355.1). NCBI lineage: Bacteria > Bacillati > Actinomycetota > Actinomycetes > Micromonosporales > Micromonosporaceae > Dactylosporangium > Dactylosporangium sp. McL0621. The sequence continues at coordinate 2,576,447 of NZ_CP188259.1, read as the reverse complement.
CCGCCAGGCGTTGATCAGGTCCTGGACCTCGTCGGCGACCTCCTCCGCGAGCAGGTCGTCGGTGTCCACGACCTCCCCCAGCGGGCGCAGGTCGCGGCGGGCGGTGAGGTACGCCCCGAGGTCGTCCAGCCGCCATCCGCGCGCGTCCGCGTCGTCGTCGGCCTCGACCCGCTCGACCAGCGCCGGCGGCGAGACGTCCAGCAGCACGTGGCGCACCTCGTGGCCCCGGTCGCGCAGCGCGCCCAGGACCTCCTCGAGGTGCTTGCGGCGCAGCATCGTCATGGGCACCAGCAGCGGGTCGGCGCCCCGGGCCTGGCGGGCCGCGGCCACGACGGTGGCCGCGCGCCAGGCGGGCAGCTCCCGGTAGTCGCCGTGGCGGACCCCGGGCCGGACCAGCCCGGCGGTGCGCTGCAGCACCCAGCCGATGCGCTCGGCGTCGAAGGCCCGGGCCCGCGGCTCGCGGCGGCACAGCTCGGCGGTCACGGTGGCCTTGCCGACGCCCGACGGGCCGTTGAGCCAGACGATCACGGGACCTCCCACCGCTGTACGGCTTCCAGGATTCTCGCAGGTGGAACCGAGGGGGATGCCAGCCCCGCACGGGATAAATAAGGCATGACGATCCTGACCCTTCCGCCGCGCACCCCGTCCGCAGTCGACCAGGAGCGCATCGAGGTGCTGCTCATAGCCCCCGCCCACCGCCTGTCGGAGCTGGATCGGCACCTGCCCCAGGGCTGGGTGGTGACCAGGCGGGCCGAGATGCCGGCCGGGTGCCGGGAACCCGACATCGTGGTGCTCGACGACCCCGGTTCCCGCTCGGTCACCGCCGCCTGCCTGCGCCACCCGGCCGCCTCGATCGTGGCCGTGCTCAACCCGTACAGCGACCACCAGGCCGTGGTCGACGTGCTCGAGGCCGGCGCCGACGCCTGCGTGCGCTCGTCGACCGCCGCGGTCATCGCCGCCCACCTCGAGGCCTGCCGGCGGCGCCAGGCGGCATAACGAGGTTTGGCGTTTCCCACAACATATTCCAGAGAGCGCTCTCAACCGTTTCCGTGATTGACATTGGGCTAGTCATGGGCCAGTCTGATTCCAGTCTTGAGAGCGCTCTCCGGCCGATACGGCGGCTTGGGTGACCGGCGTATCACGTCCCGGCGAATCGTGATCAGGGTGTAACCGGTGTGAGGGTGCGACGGGCGATGGAGCGACATGCTCCATCGCCCGTCATTGTTTGTGCGCTACACATTGCTGAGCTTCAGTCATGATGGTCCGGCAGAACAGATATGGGGGACGCCACAATGGTGATGTCGGGGCGGGACCGGCCCACTCTGGAAAACGTCGCGCAGCGCGCCGGGGTGTCGCGCGCCACCGCCTCGCGCGTGGTGAACGGGTCGACCTCCGTCGCGCCCCACATCCGCGACAAGGTGCTCAGCGCGGTCGAGGCGCTCGGCTACGTGCCGAACCAGGCCGCCCGCAGCCTCGTCACCCAGCGGACGGACTCCATCGCGCTTGTCGCGTCGGAGACCGCGAGCCGGGTCTTCTCCGACGACCCCTTCTTCTCCAGCATCATCCGCGGGGTCAGCCTCGAGCTCGAGGCCGTCGACAAGCAGCTCGTGCTCATGATGGTCGGGCCCAGCGGGCCGAGCCACGACCGGGTGGAGCGCTACTGCACCGGCGGGCACGTCGACGGGGCCATCATCTTCTCCATGCACGGCGCCGACCCGCTGCCGGAGCGGCTGAGCCGGGCCGGGGTGCCGGTCGTGTGCAACGGGCGGCTGCTGATCCAGGCCTCGGTGCCGTACGTCGACGTGGACAACGAGGACGCGGCCCGGGCCGCGGTGCGCCACCTGCTCGACACCGGGCGCCGGCGGGTCGCCACGATCGCCGGGCCGCAGGACATGAGCGCGGGGATCGACCGGCTCAAGGGGTACCGCGCGGCGATGCAGGACAGCGGCCGCCGCTCGCTGGTGGCCGTCGGCGACTTCACCCGGCAGTCCGGCGCGCTGGCCATGAGTCAGCTGCTCGGCGACGACCCGGAGCTCGACGCCGTCTTCGCCGCCTCCGACGCGATGGCCGAGGGGGCGCTGCGGGCGCTGCGGCAGGCCGGGCGGCGGGTCCCCGACGACGTGGCCGTGGTCGGCTTCGACGACATGGACTTCGCCCGCGACACCGAGCCGCCGCTGACCACCGTGCGCCAGCCGATCACCGACCTGGGCCGGATGGCGGCCCGGCAGGTGCTGCGGATGGCGGGCGGCGAGAAGATCGAGCCCGTTCTGCTACTGCCTACCGAATTGGTGAAGCGAGAATCAGCCTGAAAAGGCACGCGGCAAACTCGGCGTAGTCATGGCAATGTGACACAGGTGAGGCTCGCCACCTGGAACGTGAACTCCGTCAAGGCCCGGTTGCCCCGCCTGCTCGAGTGGCTGGAGCTGGCCGGGCCCGACGTGCTCTGCCTGCAGGAGACGAAGCTCGCCGCCGACGCGTTCCCCGCGGACGAGGTCAAGGCGGTCGGGTACGACACCGCACACCACGGCGAGGGGCGCTGGAACGGCGTCGCGCTCCTGTCCCGGGTCGGGCTGGACGACGTCCGCCGCGGCTTCGACGGCGATCCGGGCTGGAGCGGCGAGCCCGGCGGCGAGGAGCCGCTGCTCGAGGAGCCCCGGCGGGAGGCCCGCACCATCTCGGCCGTCTGCGGCGGCGTGCGGGTCTGGTCGGTCTATGTGCCAAACGGCCGCACGCCGGAGTCGGCGCACTACGGGTACAAGCTGAACTGGCTGGCCGCCCTCCGCCTGGCGGTGGCCGCGGACCTCGCCACCGGCGCGCCGGTCGCCGTCTGCGGCGACTTCAACGTGGCCCCGGCCGACTCCGACGTCTTCGACATCAAGGCCTTCGCCGGCGCCACGCACGTGACCCGGCCCGAGCGGGACGCGGTCGCCGCGCTGCTGGACGCCGGGCTGTCCGACATCGTCCCGAAGCCGATGAAAGGCCCCAACCCGTTCACGTATTGGGACTATCGGGCGGGAATGTTCCACCAGGACAAGGGCATGCGCATCGACCTGGTCTGCGCCAGCCCAACGATCGCGGGTGCGGTCAAGGGTGCCTACATCGACCGGGAGGCCAGGAAGGGCAAAGGGCCCTCCGACCACGCGCCGGTCGTGATCGATTTCGATATTTGAACACACTGTGTCACCATGGACGCCGCCCGGACCGTACTGTTAAGTGTGAAACGATCAACGATCGTCCTGGATAGCCCGTTCTCGCCGTTCTTGGCGCCATGTTTCCAGCACGTTGCGTGATCACACCGTTACGATTCACCGGTAAATTGCCCGTTTAGGGGTGTATGACCCAAAAGTCGCTGTGCTTGGATCACGCCCTCATCACGGCGCGGCGTGGACTTGGTTACAGGACAGGGGGTGACCCTTGACGATCGGCCAAACGGGAGACAGGGTTCGTCCAACGAAGGCGACGACACCAAGTCGGCTTCGTGCACGCTCTGCCCGTGGACCGAACCTGCGGATAGGGCACCAGGAGTCCACGAAGACACAGCCGATCGGCTGCTGACTGCCACGGGCCCCGGTCTGGCCGACGCATGCTCGCTGCACGGTGCGACGGTCATCGCTGGCGGCTATCAGGCGGGCAGACGGCCGGGGAGAGGGGCACCACGCCCATGACTATGGGACCCGTCACGTCGAAGAGCGACGAGCAGGTGCCGACGGTCGAAGAGGCGACCGCCTTGCCTGCCGGTGTTCCAGCGAAGGCCATCGAAGGTCGCTCGCTCAGTCAGATTGCGTGGACCCGGCTCAAGCGCGACAAGGTCGCGCTCATTGGAGGCGGGTTCATCATTTTCCTGGTGCTGGTCGCGGTGTTCGCATCCTTGATCAACAAGGCGTTCGGGCATCCGGTCAACGAGTTCCACCAAGATCTGATCGATCCATCGCTGGGCGGCATCCCGCCCGTCGGCACGTGGGGCGGCGTGAGCAAGGACTACCTGCTCGGCGTCCAGCCCGTCACCGGCCGCGACATGTTCTCGCAGATCATCTTCGGCGCCCAGGTGTCGCTGCTCGTGGCGCTGGCGGCCACGATCATCGCGGTGACCATCGGCGTGGTGCTGGGCGTTGTCTCCGGATACTTCGGCGGCGCCATCGACAGCGTCATCAGCCGCCTGATGGACCTGATCCTGGCCTTCCCGTACCTGCTGTTCTCGATCGCGCTGATCTCCGTCGTGCCGGCGAGCACCGGCTGGCGCATCGGCGTGGTCATCTCGGTCATCGCGTTCTTCAGCTGGCCGTACATCGGGCGTATCGTCCGCGGCCAGACTCTCTCCCTGCGGGAACGCGAGTTCGTCGAGGCGGCGCGCAGCATCGGCGCGGGGTCCCCCCGCATCCTCTTCCGGGAGCTGCTGCCCAACCTCGTCGCGCCGATCCTGGTGTACGCGACGCTGATCATCCCCACGAACATCCTCTTCGAGGCCGCGCTGTCGTTCCTCGGCGTCGGTGTGCTGCCGCCCACTCCCTCGTGGGGCCGGCTGCTCTCGGACGCCGTGCAGTACTACGAGTACGACCCGATGTACATGTTCGTGCCCGGCTTCGCGATCTTCCTCATGGTCCTCGCCTTCAACCTCTTCGGCGACGGCCTGCGTGACGCCCTGGACCCGAAGGCCAACCGGTAGCCCCGCAAGGGCCACCGGTGGCCTCCGGCTGTCACGCACACCCGGCACCACCTCGCTCGACCATGCCCGCCAGCCCGGTCGACCCTGCGCAAAACCCCGGCTTCACGCGCACAGCAGCACAGCTCGGACGGCCCGTCCCTCGGCGGGTCGCGCCAAACAAGGAGGGAATCCCAGTGAGAATGAGGACAGGGGCACTGGTGGCCGGTTCGGTCACTATCGCCCTGGCGTTGTCCGCTTGCGGCGGCGGCGGCAGCACGCCCAAGACCAACGAGAGCGGCGGCTCGGGTGTGTCCGGCTTCAACGCCGCCACCAAGGGCATCGTGAACCCTTCGACCAAGAAGGGCGGCACGCTCAAGCTCGTCAACAACGCCGACGCGGACTCTTACGACCCGGCGCGGGCCTACTACGCGTACGTGTGGAACCTGATGAAGGGTTACTACGTCCGTACGCTGCTCACCAACGAGTCGAAGCCGGGTGAGGACGGGCTGAAGCTGGTTCCCGACCTGGCCCAGGCCATGCCGGAGGTCTCCGCCGACGGCAAGACCTACACCTTCAAGCTCAAGTCGGGCGTGAAGTTCGAGGACGGCTCGCCGATCACCTCGAAGGACATCAAGTACGGCATCGAGCGCGTCTTCGCGCAGGACGTGCTGTCCGGTGGCCCGACCTACCTGATCGACGTGCTCGACCAGGGCCAGAAGTACCCCGGCCCGTACAAGGACACCGACCCGAACAAGCTGGGTCTGAAGTCCGTCGAGACGCCGGACGACAACACGATCGTCTTCAAGCTCGCCGACCCGCTGTCGGACTTCCTGTACCTGCTCGCCACCCCCTCGGCCAGCCCCATCCCGCAGGCCAAGGACACCGGCGACAAGTACGGTGAGAAGCCCATCTCGACCGGCCCGTACAAGTTCCAGTCGTACGACCAGGGCAAGAAGGTCGTCTGGGTCCGCAACGACCAGTGGGACCCGAAGACCGACACCGTGCGCGCGGCGCTGCCGGACGAGGTCGACCTGACCATCGGCACGGCCGTCGAGGAGATCGACAACCAGCTGCTGAGCGGCGAGGTCGACATCGACACCGCGCAGACCGGTGTCCAGCAGGGCTCGCAGCCGAAGATCCTGCTCGACCCCGAGAAGAAGAAGAACGCGGACACCCCGAACACGGGCTTCATCCGCTACTTCTCGATCAGCACCAAGGTCGCGCCGTTCGACAACATCCACTGCCGCAAGGCCGTGCAGTACGCGACCGACAAGATCACGATGCAGACCGCTCGTGGTGGCGCCGACGCCGGTGGTGACATCGCCACCAACATGCTGCCCCCGAACATCGCGGGTCACGACGAGTACGACCCGTACAACACCAAGTCGGGCAAGCCGCAGATCGACAAGGCCAAGGAAGAGCTCGCGGCCTGTGGCAAGCCGAACGGCTTCGACACCGTGATCGCGACCCGCAGCTCCGGCAAGGAGCCCAAGACGGCCGAGGCGCTGCAGGCGGCTCTGAAGAACGTGGGCATCAACGCCCGCCTCGACCCGACCGAGCCGTCGCTGTACTTCCGCTCGACCATCGGCGCGCCGTCCAACGTCGCGGCGAAGGGCTACGGCCTCATGATGGCCGGCTGGGGTGCCGACTTCCCGACCGCGTACGGCTTCCTGTCCGTGCTGGTCGACGGCCGCAACATCCTGCCGTCGGGTAACAACAACTACGCCGAGCTCAACGACCCGGAGATCAACTCCCTGATCGACCAGGCGAAGGCGGAGAAGGACCCGGCCAAGGCCGCCGGAATCTGGACGACCATCAACCACAAGGTCATGGACGCCGCGGTCATGGTGCCGTTCGTCTACGACAAGGCGCTCAACTACCGCAACCCCCGCGTCACGAACGTGTTCGTGACGGAGTACTACGGCATGTACGACTTCGGCAGCCTGGGCGTGCAGTGACCCTCGGGTCACGCCAGTCCTGCTGACGAAGCAGCCAGCCTGAACAGCCGGTAACCCGCCCTTCACGAGTACAGAAGGCAGGTGAGGGCCACGGCGCCGGCCGGCGAGACGGGAACCCCGTCGAGCCGGCCGGCGTCAGGCCGCACACGTGATCAATTACATCCTGCGCCGCCTGGTCACCGCGGCATTGCTCATCGTGGCCGTCTCCATGGTCACCTTCGCGATCTTCTTCCTGATCCCGAAGGCGGCGCACGCCGATCCGGCGGAGATGTACGTCGGTAAGTCGGCGACCCCGCGCGACGTCGACGCGACGAGGATCAAGCTCGGGCTCGACAAGCCGATCTACATCCAGTACGGCCGGTTCGTGAAGGGCCTGGTCGTCGGGCGCGACTACAACAGCGGCCCGTCGGTCACCCACTGCTCCGCCCCGTGCTTCGGGTACTCGTTCCGCACCGACCGCGAGGTCTGGCCCCTGCTGCTGGACCGCCTGCCGGTCACGATCTCCCTCGCCATCGGCGCGGCCATCCTGTGGCTGTTCGGGGGTGTGGCGGGCGGCATCATATCCGCGCTGAAACGCGGCAAACTCGCCGACCGGGCGGTGATGTTCCTGGCTCTCGCCGGCGTCTCGCTACCGGTCTACTTCACCGGTCTGGTCTTCCAGTCGCTGTTCGTCCACCAGTGGAAGATCTTCCAGGGCGGCGAATACATCAACTTCGTGGACGACCCGCTGGGCTGGGCCAACAAGCTCTTCCTCGCCTGGGTGAGCCTCGCCCTGCTGTTCGCCGCCACCTACGCGCGGCTGACGCGGGCGCAGATGCTCGAGACCCTCGGCGAGGACTACATCCGCACCGCCCGGGCCAAGGGCCTGAAGGAACGGGTCGTCATCGGTAAGCACGCCATGCGCGCGGTGCTCACGCCGATCGTGACGATCTTCGGCCTCGACCTCGGCACGCTGCTCGGCGGCGCGATCCTCACCGAGCGGGTGTTCAGCCTGCCCGGTATCGGCAAGCTCAGCGTCGACGCGGTGACCCAGAAGGACCTGCCGATCATCCTCGGCGCGACGCTCTTCGCCTCGTTCTTCATCGTCATGGCCAACCTGGTCGTGGACGTGCTCTACGCCGTGATCGACCCGCGGGTGCGGCTCGGATGACCCGTTCCCCGTCCCGTTCCCCGCGTCACGGCACCCCAGGAAAGGAGTGAGCATGTCCAGCAGCCTGCTCACCGACGGCACCCCGAGCCCCAGCGGGTCCGGGCCCCAGGTCGCGCAGTCGTTCCTCGACGTGCGGGACCTGCGGATTCACTTCAACACCGACGACGGCGTGGTCCGGGCCGTGGACGGCCTGACGTTCCAGCTCGAGCGCGGCGAGACCCTCGGCATCGTGGGCGAGTCCGGCTCCGGCAAGAGCGTCACCAGCCTGGGCATCCTGGGTCTGCACCGGCGGGGCTCGGCGAAGATCTCCGGCGAGGTCTGGCTCGACGGCGAGGAGCTCATCGGCGCCTCGCCCGAGCACGTCCGGCTGCTGCGCGGCGCGAAGATGTCGATGATCTTCCAGGACCCGCTGACCGCGATGCACCCGTACTACACGGTCGGCGCCCAGATCATCGAGGCGTACCGGGTGCACCACAAGGTCTCCAAGAGCGAGGGCCGCAAGCGCGCGATCGAGATGCTCGACCGGGTCGGCATCCCGCAGCCGCAGCGGCGCGTGGACGACTACCCGCACCAGTTCTCCGGCGGCATGCGCCAGCGCGCCATGATCGCCATGTCGCTGGTGAACAACCCGCAGCTGCTCATCGCCGACGAGCCCACCACGGCGCTCGACGTGACGGTCCAGGCGCAGATCCTGGACCTGATCCGCGACCTGCAGTCGGAGTTCAACTCCGCGGTCATCATCATCACCCACGACCTGGGCGTCGTCGCCGAGCTGGCCGACGACATCCTGGTGATGTACGGCGGCAAGTGCGTCGAACACGCCACCGCGCAGGACATCTTCCGGCGCCCCGAGCACCCGTACGCCTGGGGCCTGCTCTCGTCGATGCCCCGCGTCGACCGGGAGGTGCGCGACCGGCTGGTGCCGATCAAGGGCAGCCCGCCGTCGCTGATCAACCTCCCGAGCGGCTGCTCCTTCCACCCGCGCTGCCCGTACGTGGAGCGCAACGGCATCCCTTGCAAGACGGTCGAGCCGTCCCTGGCGGAGGGGACGCCCGCACACGGCGTCGCCTGCCACATTCCGCCCGCGGACCGGCTGGCCATCTTCAAGTCGGACATCGCCCCGAACCTCTGAGGAGCACGACAGTGTCGACGACGACCCAACCCCAGCCGGCGGCGGCGCCCGAGCGCGGCGGCGAGAACCTCCTCGAGGTACGTGGCCTGGAGAAGCACTTCCCGATCATGCGGGGCGCCTTCGTCAAGCGAAAGGTCGGCGCGGTCCGCGCGGTCGACGGCATCGACCTGGCCGTCAGGACCGGCGAGACGCTCGGCCTGGTGGGCGAGTCCGGCTGTGGCAAGTCCACCACCGGGCGGCTGATGACCCGGCTGCTGGAGCCGACCGGCGGGCAGGTGCTGCTGGAGGGGCAGGACATCTCCCACTTCAACGTGGCGAAGATGCGGCCGCTGCGGCGCGAGGTCCAGATGATCTTCCAGGACCCGTACTCGTCGCTGAACCCGCGCCACACGGTCGGCTCGATCGTCGGGGCCCCGCTGCAGGTGCAGAACATCAAGACCGCGCACGGGCAGAAGCGCGAGGTGCAGCGGCTGCTGGAGCTGGTCGGGCTCAACCCCGAGCACTACAACCGGTACCCGCACGAGTTCTCCGGCGGTCAGCGCCAGCGCATCGGCATCGCCCGGGCGCTCGCCCTGCAGCCGAAGCTCATCATCGCCGACGAGCCGGTCTCGGCCCTGGACGTGTCGATCCAGGCCCAGGTCGTGAACCTGCTCGACGACCTGCAGCGCGAGTTCAACCTGACGTACGTCTTCATCGCGCACGACCTGTCGGTGGTCCGGCACATCTCCGACCGCATCGCGGTGATGTACCTGGGCAAGGTCGTCGAGATCGGCGGGCGCGACGGGCTGTACGTGAACCCGCTGCACCCGTACACCTTCGCCCTGCTCTCCGCGGTGCCGGTGCCCGACCCGGGCCGGCGCGACAAGGCGCAGCGCGAGCGGATCCTGCTCACCGGCGACGTGCCCAGCCCGATCGACCCGCCCTCGGGCTGCCGCTTCCGCACGCGGTGCTGGAAGGCGCAGGACCTGTGCGCCCAGGAGGAGCCGCTGCTGCGCGAGCTCGCGCCGGGCCAGACGGTCGCCTGCCACTTCCCGATCACCGACGACGAGCGCTCGGCGCGCGGCGCCCAGGCGGCGCGGGCCGCGGCCGCGGAGATCCCGGTCGACACCGCCGAGGACCCGTTCGCGGAGCCGATCGCCTGAGGTCGGGTTTTCCTGGTTCGGGGAGTCGCCTTCTGGCGGCTCCCCGACTTTGTTCCGGGGCCGGACGATCTACGGTGGCCGCATGGACGCCGACCACAGCATGCGACTGGCCCGCCTCGAGCGCCAGGTCAACTTCCTGTACCGCCACTTCGGGCTCGACCCGCAGCTCGCCGACGCGTTCCCGGGCACGGCCGCGATGCCGCCGCAGTTCACGGAGGCGCTGCGGCAGAACAACCTCATCGCCGCCATCAAGATCTACCGCCAGGTGACCGGCGTCGGGCTGGCCGAGGCCAAGGCCGCGGTGGAGGCCCTCGTCAGGAACCCATGATCGCTGCGACAGGCGGCGGCTTCTCGGCGGGCCAGTTTAGGATCATGGCCGTGGTGTACGAGGCGGCTTCGGGCCGATACCAGGACATGCTCTACCGGCGCAGCGGCCGCAGCGGGCTCAAGCTGCCGGCCATCTCGCTGGGCCTGTGGCACAACTTCGGGCGCGAGCGGCCGTTCGAGACCCAGCGCTCGATCGTGCGGCGCGCCTTCGACGCGGGCGTGACCCACTTCGACCTGGCCAACAACTACGGGCCGCCGCCGGGGTCGGCCGAGGAGAACTTCGGGCGCATCCTGGCCGAGGACCTGCGCCCGTACCGCGACGAGCTCATCATCTCCACGAAGGCCGGCTACGACATGTGGCCGGGCCCGTACGGGGAGTGGGGCTCGCGCAAGTACGTGCTGTCCTCGCTCGACCAGTCGCTGCGGCGGATGGGCCTGGAGTACGTCGACATCTTCTACTCCCACCGCCCCGACCCGGACACGCCGCTGGAAGAGACCATGGGCGCGCTGGACGCGGCGGTGCGGGCGGGCAAGGCGCTGTACGTCGGCATCTCCAACTACAGCCCCGAGCAGACCCTCGCGGCCGCCCGGATCCTGCGCGAGCTGGGCACGCCGCTGCTGATCCACCAGCCGCGGTACTCGATGCTGGACCGCTGGATCGAGGACGGGCTGCTGGACGCGCTGGAGGAGGCGGGCGCCGGCTGCATCCCGTTCTCGCCGCTGGCGCAGGGGCTGCTGACCAACCGGTACCTCGACGGCATTCCCGACGACTCCCGGGTGCGCACCAGCCGCTTCCTCAACGAGAGCGACCTGAGCGCGTCCCGGCTGCAGCTCATCCGGGCGCTGGACCAGGTGGCCCGCGAGCGCGGCCAGACCCTGGCCCAGCTGGCGCTGGCCTGGGCGCTGCGCGACTCGCGGGTCACCTCGCTGATCATCGGGGCGTCGAGCGTGAAGCAGCTGCTCGACAACCTCGGTGCCCTGGAGAACCTGGCCCTCTCCCCCGACGAGCTGGCCCGGATCGACGGGCTACTTGCTCAGGAACGCGCCTAGCGCGCTGATCACCGGCTGGAGGGCGGGCGGGATGGACCCGTCCTTCGCCGTGATCTGCTTCCCGGCATAGGTGACGGTGTACGTGTACGCGTCGGCGATCCCGCCGTTGTCGTTCATGGTCGGCAGCTTGTTGAAGTCCGTCGACTCCAGCGCGGTCTTGAGCGCGGCCAGCTCCTCGGCGGTCAGCTTGCCGCTCTTCGTGCCCTGCTTGGTCTGGATGGTGTAGGAGCCGTCGGGGCGCACGGTCAGCGTGTCGTTGTTGCCGGCCAGGCCCCCGGTGCGGGTGAACGTCACCAGGCTGTCCGTGGCGGTCACGTTACCGCCCGTGTTGGTCTTGGAGCTCGGGTCGGTGTTCGGGCCCGCGCTCGTGCCCGCCCCGGCACCCGTGCTGGAGCCCGTGCCCGCGCTGCCGCTGGACACCGGGGCGCCGTTCGACGCGGCGCCGCCGGCTCCCCCGCCCGCCTGGTCGGTGCCGTCCGAGCAGGCGGCGAGCCCGAACGCGAGCGTGAGCAGGGCGGCGGCGATGATCCGGGACTTCATCGTGGTTCAGCTCCATCCATAGGTCTTGCTCATTGGACCGCCGCGCGGTGCGAGCGGTTCCATCCAAATTTTGTCGTACCCCCACGACATGATGTGCCCATGCACCTCCACCCCTACCGTCGCGTTCTCGCCCTGCCGGGCGTCCGGCCCCTCATGGTGCTGGCCCCGCTGGCCCGCATCCCGATCACGGCGATCGGCGTGACGATGACCCTGCACGTCGCCCAGGACCTCCACCGGGGCTGGGGCGCGGCGGGCCTGGTAGGGGCGGCCCTGACGGTCGGCACGGCGATCGGCGGCCCGCTCAACGGCCGCTTCGTGGACCGCCGCGGCCTGCGCCCGATGCTGGTGGTCACCACCGTGGCCGAGGCCCTCTTCTGGGTCGTCGCGCCCTTCCTGGCTTTTCCGGTACTCCTGGCCGGCGCCTTCGTCGCCGGCCTGTTCTCGCTGCCGGTCTTCTCCGTCATCCGCCAGTCGATCGCCGCCCTGGTGCCCACCGAGCAGCGCCGCCAGGCCTACGCGCTCGACTCGATGTCGGTCGAGCTGTCCTTCATGGCCGGCCCGCCCCTGGCCGTCCTGCTCACGAGCACCCTGTCCGGCCGCGCCGCGATGTGGTCGATCGGCGGCGCGCTGGTCCTGGCGGGCCTGGCCCTGTACGTCGCCAACCCGCCCGTGCACACGTCCGCCGAGTCCGACGACCCGGCCCCCACCGCCCCCACCCGCCGCGGCGACTGGCTGACCCCGCGCTTCGTGGCCGTCCTGGCCGCCGCGTCCGCCACGACCATGGTCCTGGCCGGCACCGACCTGGGCATCGTGGCCATGCTGCGCGCGGCCGGCGAGGTGGGCCTGGTCGGCACCCTGCTGGCCGCCTGGGCCGTCTACTCCCTGGTGGGCGGCTTCATCTACGGCGCCCTGCCGCGCGCGGTGCCGCTGGCCGCCCTCCTGGCCGCGCTGGCCGTGTGCACCATCCCGGCGGGCCTGGTCGGCCACGCCTGGCCCCTGCTGTTCCTGACCCTGCTACCGGCGGGCGCCCTGTGCGCCCCGACCCTGACCGCGAGCGCCGACCTGGTGAGCCGCCTGGTCCCCCCGTCGGCCCGAGGCGAGGCCATGGGCTGGCACGGCTCGTCCTTGACCGTGGGCCTGGCCATCGGCTCCCCGCTGGCCGGCTGGGCCATCGACCAGGGCGGCCCGGCTTGGGGCTTCGCCGCGGTGGGCGCGGTGGGCGCCGCGGCCGCCACCGCCCTGCTGCTGGTCCACCACAACAACACCACGACGCCGCCCAAGCCCGCCACACCCACGCCTGCCACACCCACGCCTGCCACGCCCACGCCTGCCACGCTCACCACGCCTGCCACGCCCACGCCCACCACGCCTGCCACGCCCACGCCCGCCACGCCCACGCCCGCCACGTCTGCGTCCATGCATGTGCCCGTCACGCCCCTGGCCGCCAGCCACACGGCCGCCGCGCACACTCCTACTTCTGCCGCGCACACTCCTACTTCCGCCACGCACACGCCCACCGCGCCTCCAGCCCCGCCACTCGACCCGGCTCCAACGGTCGCCGCCGCCCTGACGGACGACTTCGGCACCGCTTCACAACGCTGAGCACGGCGGCCCCCCGCTCACGGCCGAGGCACCGACACCGGTCACCACGACTCCGGTTTCCGCACTGACGCCCGCCGAGGCCAGCCCGGTCGAACGCTTCAAGGGGGCTGACGCGGGGCGCCTCAGTCAGTTGGTCCAGCAATCAGGTGGCCCCGCCGGAGCTCATACCCGCCCCACCCCGACTCTGGGTCCGCGCTCCACGCTGACAGGCACGACTCCGACGCCACCTCCACGGCTGGCCACGCGGTGCATCCCCCACAGCCAGGCAATCGACACCGCTCCAACCGCCACGACGGCAATTCCGCTCTGACGCCGTGGCGCACGCCCGCTCCCAGTCGCCCATTCGGCACCGCTGTAGGAGCGGTCGACGCCCCACCGACCATCGCCGCGCATCCCCCCGCACTCAGCGCTGCACCGCCGAGCCCACCACAGCCCCACACACCGCCCCGGGTTCGCTTTGCACGCTGCCAGCCACGACTCCGGCGACTGATCCCGGCGCCGACCCGGGCCGCCGGTCCACCCCGCTGGCCCAAGCGACGCATCCCCACCGGCCGGGCGATCGGTTGACGCCGACCCACTCGAGCTCAGCCGGCCCGGTAGTCAGTACGGCGCCGCCGTCACCACGTCCGCTCCCCCTGCGGCGCGCCGCGAGGGTCAACCCACGTCTCGGCTGTCCAACTGCACTTCCGCTCGGAAAGCCATCCGGCACTCGCCGGTCCCGCGATAAGTCGGGCGCTCCGCGCCACGACTTATCGGATTTATACCCCGACCGGCCCCAAATCCGATTCGCCACTTTCAACGCCCTCCGCACGGCCCGATCCGGCTGGGAACTGTCGGCGGGCGACGGTCGACCGTGTTCAAACCGGCCCCGAGGCACTGAAGTGCTCAAACGTTCAACAGAAAACTTTGCTTGTCAGTTAAGAGTGAAAGATTGGACAGGTTCCAATCTTCGGATTGTGCACTCACAGGAGGGAGGGGGCCGCCACGAAGGTGTAGCCCATCTGCTGCATGCCCTCGATCAACTGCGGGAGGTACTGCAGGGCCAGGAACGGGTGGTAGAAGAAGCTCGCCACGTTGTCGCGGACCACGAGCTGGCGCCGCGCCGAGGCCAGCAGGTCAGGGGTCAGCCGGACGCCGTGCTGGTTAAATCTTTGTGTTGCCACGTTTCCAAGAGATTCCGGGATCACCGGCGTTCCATATGCGTCTTTTACGAGATATGGGTAGTACTGGCTCACTGAGCGTGTACCGGTGCCGCCGAGAATGCCGTTGAAGTACAGGACCTGCTCGTATCGGGCGCGTATGCCCGGCGCCGCGGCGATCGCCCGGTAGTCGGTCGCGCTGGCCGTGTAGTGCGGAAACTCCCAGATGTCCGGCGGTGTCAGGCCGGCCTTGGTCCACTCCTGGCGGGCCGCGTCCAGGCGGCCCAGGGCCCAGGCCGCGGAGTCGTCCGGCACCGGGCCGTTGAGCACCACGGCCCCGCGGCGTCGACGTGGGCGCGGTAGAACTCGTAATCCTCGGCGCTGACACCGTACGGATTCGGGGCGCCGGCGAATCCGTGTGTGTAGCCGTGCATGATCAGCGTTCCGCCCTGCTGCACCATGTACCGCAGCGCGTCCACGACCTGCGGAGTTCCGCTCAGCGTCCGGTGCACGGGCACGCCGCCGGAATAGATGCCGGCCGCGTCGTCGTAAACGGGGAATACCGCCACGGCAAACGGAACATTACGAGAATGCAGATAATCCGCGATCTGGCGCAGCTGGGCCGGGTCGGAGTGCGGGCCGACGTCCTCGATGCGCACCAGGGCGCGGTGCCGCGTCGGCGTCTTCGGGGCCAGCAGGTCGAAGAGCAGGTCGGCGATGACGAGGTACCGGTCGTCGAAGCTGACGTAGGTGAAGGGCACCTCGGCCACGTACGTCAGGCCGCCGACCCGCACCGCCCAGGGCCGTGACGTGCCGTCGGGCATCGCGGCCTCGGCCAGCGTCGTGGAGTACACACCCTGGGAAAGCACGGCGTGGACCAGGCCCCCGGCGTTCGCGTTGCGGGTCAGCTCGACGCCCCGGTAACGGATCCCGGTCGGCGCGGCATCGTCGATCGTCGCTGTCTGAAAACCGATTTGGGGGTACTTCCTGATCAACTGCCACACGTTCCCCCCGAGCCACAGCACGCTCAACCCGGTGGCCACGTCGGCGAGGAAGGCTTCGGGCAGCGGCTCGTCATACGTCGATCCGATATAGATCGTCAACTGGTACTTCTGGGCCGTTCCCGACGTGTACTTCGTCACTGGCATCGACTGCCAGGCATCGAAGTGAGAGGCCAAGTTCCCTGCTTGGACGGCATACAGCTCGCCCAGCGAGCCGTATTGCCCGCCCGTGTCATACAGGACGAGCACCCCGCTCGGCGGGTATGCAGGAGAACGGCCCGGTGACGGGCCCGCCCCGGAAGTACCGATTGGAGAGGTTTTGCAGGCGCTCAGCGACGACGCGGCGACGATGAACAGCACGATCCCGATGACCATGACGGCACGGCGCCGGACGGGCCCGAAGGTGACAGCCAGTATTCGGCGGACTGCAGCTCGAAGCATGAGCAACTCTCCGGAGAAGTCACCATCAAGGCTACCAAATCGGGTGCAATCCACCGGCCGGTCGGCGTTTCCTAGCGGGTCCGTCGACAAACGGGATGGTTGCGTCCGTCACTCAGCGCGGTACGATCCGGCAGAGCCGCCCTGCGGTGATCGGTGTGGAACCCCCTCCGCACCGCACCGCTCGTGGCACACCCGACGGAGGGCGATCTTGACTCGTTGCTGCCCGCTCGCAGCCCGCACACCGGACGAGCCAGGCCGTACGCGGCCAGGCGCCGGGACGGTGATGCCGCGGACGGCAGCCGCCTTCGGCGGGGCACGGCTCCATAGTGCTGAGAGGTCTGCATGAGCACGGCGATGCAGGTGCGGCTGCGTCACTGGCCCGGGATGAAGGTGTCCTGGCTCGGTGCCGGTGCGGTCGTCCACTCCGGTGAGGAGCCCAGCGCGGGTTCGGCGGCGCTTGTCGTCTCGCCCCACGGCTCCACCGAATGCGCGGTGGTGATCAGCTCCCATACGGTGAAGCTGCAGCCGGCAATGATCGAGGAGCTCGCCGAGGTCCTCGCCAACGGCCTGCCCCGCGGGTTCACCGCCATGCGCTTCGTCGCCTGGGACGGCGCCTGCGCCACCAACGAGCGCCCCGCCGCCGCGCACATGATCGCGATGCGGCTCGGCATCGACGTCATCGCCGCGGCCGGCCCGCTGCTGGGGGTACCCGGCGGCTCGCTCTTCGCCCCCGTCGGGCGCGGCGAGCAGCGGCCCGGCGGCTTCTGGCGCTTCCGCACCGGCACGCCCGCGGTCCGGGTGGGCTGGCGCTTCCCCGCCCCGACGTGGGAGTCGGACCTGTGCACCGAGATGCCGGAACTGCCCGGCGACCTCGTGCTCGACCAGATCCCGGCCGGCCTGTGGCTGCACCGCCGCCGCGTGGGCAGCGTGACCGACCTGGCGTACTCGGTGCCGACCGACCCCGAGAACCCGGCGATGATCCTCGGCCACCCCGGCGACGAGCCGCTGCACCGCGACGAGCTCGCCCGCGCCGTCACGGCCGTGCCGACGCTCGCCGCGGACCGGTGCGTCTTCACGCCGTACGGGCAGAACCCGATCGCCGAGGGCCCGGTCGGCCCGGTCGTCGCCGACGTGCTCGGCCGCGCCGTGCACGTGCGCACCGGCCTGCCGTTGTGCGCGCCCGCCGGCCAGCGCGCCGTCGTCACCATTGACAACAAAGGCCTTCCCCGCTGGCGTACCTTCGCCCGCGAGCTCTGGCACGCCCCCCGCACGGGCGCGCCGCGGCCGGTCGACTGGATCAACCCGTGCCCGGACGTGCTCGGCACCCCGGCCGGGCAGGCCACCTTCTCGCTCGGCTCCGGCTGGGTGCTCGAGGTCGTACAGGCCGGCCTGTGGGTGCGCCCGGAGCACCTCAACGACCCGGCCGACTGGGTGCGCGGGCTGCCCGTAGACGTCAACCGCTGCGCGGTGCTCGTCGGGGCGCCCAACGCCGCCGAGATCCCGCCGCCGGCGCACACGATCGCCGAGATCCTCGAGAAGCTGCCGATCGACGCGCGGAAGCGGGCCTACATCGCGGTACCGCGCGGCGCCGCCCCGAACGTGTTCATCCTGGCGACCGGGCTGCTCGAGTCGCTGCCCGAGCCGGGCGAGGTCGAGCTGGTGTCCCCGGCCACGCCGACCAACAGCGGCTCCTTCCCGGCCGTCACGCCTGACGCTCCGCGGCACGCGACCGGCCGCCACGGCGACGCGAACGGCCCGTTCCTCGTCGACGGGCGGCCCGCCAACGGCCACCCGTCCGGCGCGCACCCGACGGTGAGCCGATCGGCCGCGCACGAGCAGGACTACGAGCACGGGTACAGCTCACACACCGGTTCCTTCCCGGCCTTCTCCCCGTCGGACACCGACCGCGGCTCGCTCACCGGTTCGTTCCCGGCGGTGGACGCCGATCGCGGCTCGCGTTCGGGCTCGTTCCCGGCGTCCGACCCGGACCGCGGCTCCCGTACCGGCGCGTTCCCGCCGGTCGACGCGGACCGTGGCTCCCGCACCGGCGCGTTCCCGCCGGTCGACGCCGACCGCGGCTCGCGCACCGGCTCGTTCCCCGCTTTCCCGGCCGCCGACGCGCCCGCCGACCGCGGCCCCCGCAACGGCTCCTTCCCGCCGGCGGACGCGGACCGCGGCTCGCGCACGGGCTCGTTCCCCGCGTTCTCGCCCGCCGACCCGCCCACCACCTCGTTCGACGCCCAGCGGATGCCCCGCAACGGCGCCTCGCCGGCGACGGGCGCGTTCCCGGCGGTGCCCGAGTCGCCGACCGGCTCGTTCGCGCCGCTGACGCCGAATGGTTCGCAGCGTCCCGGGCGCCCCGGTGGGTACCCGGCCGAGCCTCCGGCGCAGCAGCCCCGCCCGCGTCCGGGCGAGACGACGGGTTCGTTTCCGACCGCGGCGTTCCGCAACGGCACCCCGGACGCGACGGCCCCGATGGTGCCGATCGTCCCGGGCCCGTCGGCTCCGGCCAACGGTCACGGCCACGGTCCCGCTCCGATGAACGGCCACGGCCCGGCCCCGGTCAACGGCCACGGCCCGGCTCCCGTCAACGGCCATGGCCACGGCCCTGGTCCCGCTCCGGCCAACGGGCACGGCCCCGGCGGCACGTACGGCGCGGCGCCGCAGGCTCCGAACGGCTTCCACGGCAACGGGCAGTACAACGGCTTCAACGGGGCCGCCCCGGCTCCGGCGCACCCGGACCTGCACGTGGCCCCGCCGCGCGCGTTCCACCGCGAGGACCAGCCGTTGCACCCGTCGGGCCCGGGAGCGCCGCACGGGTACAGCTTCGACGCCCCCGACTACGACGAGCACCACTTCGACCCGGTCACGCCGCCCACCCGCCACCACGAGGACCCGACCGGTCGCATGCCGGCGCAGCGGGCCCCGAGGCCGGACGAGCAGGCCGACCCGGCGGACGACACCTCCTCGACCAACACCGGCCGGGAGATCCGTTCGCACAACAAAAAGGGCAAGGTCCAGCGGGCCGACGACAAGACGAGCACGCAGGAACTCGACCGGCTGCTCGGCTTCTTCGACGAGATCCGCCGGGCGAAGGCCTGGGACGAAGACCCCAGCTCTCCGGACCAGCAGGCCGCCAAGCGCGCCGCGGCGGGCCAGCCCCCGGCCGGTCCGCGGCGAGCCCGGCACTGATCTAGACGCACCGAGCCGGCCCATCCGTTGCCACGGATGGGCCGGCTTTTTCGTGCCCCTCGTTCGGGTTAGCCCGATCGCCCGATACGGAGCGCCCGGCTCGTCGCGCCGGCGGGCCGCTACGATCGCACGGTGCTCGACATCATGCTGCCGCACTACGGTGAGCTGCCGTTGCTCAAGATCGCCGTGGAGAGCGTCCTCGCGCAGACTGATGAGCGGTGGCGGCTCACCGTGTTCGATGACAACCCGGTCGAGCGGGTGACAGGCGTTCCCGAGTACTTCGCGGCGCTGGGCCATCCGCGCGTGCGGTACGAGCGCAATCCCGCGAACCTGGGCATCACGCGCAACTTCCAGCAGTGCGTGGAGCGCGCCGAGGCGCCGTTCCTGAACATGATGGGCTGCGACGATGTCATGCTGCCGCGGTACGTCGAACGCATTCACGCACTGATCGAGCAACACCCGGACGCCGTACTCGTCCAGCCCGGGGTCGAGGTCATCGGCACCGACGGCGCCGTCGTGCGCACACTGGCGGACACGACGAAGCGGCGGGTGTACGCGCCGAAGATCGACGGCACCGTCCGCATGGTCGGCGAGGATCTCGCGGTGAGTCTCCTGCGCGGCAACTGGCTGTACTTCCCGTCGCTGACCTGGCGCACCAGCGAGATGCAGGCGGTCGGGTTCGACCTCGACCTCAAGGTCATCCAGGACCTGAAGCTGATCCTGGAGCTCGTGACGCGCGGCGGGGCGCTAGTGGCCGATTCCGATGTCGTGTTCCAGTACCGGCGGCACAACGAGAGCGTGTCATCCTCATCGGCGGTGACCGGCGGCCGGTTCAGCGAGGCGCGGGCGTTCTTCCTCGCGGCGGCGGAGGCCATGGACGCCCACGGATGGCGCCGGGCGGCCAAGGCCGCGCGCTGGCACCTGTCCTCACGCATCCACGCGCTCACCATGCTGCCGGCCGCCGCCAAGCAGCGCAGCGCCGGAAGTGTTCGAGTGCTGACGAAGTACGCGTTCGGCAAGCCCCACTAACGCGCACACGCACAGAAACGTGCAGCTCCGCGCAGACAGTGGACGCTCCCGCACGCACAGAACGCAGGACCCGCACGCGCAGAACGCGCGTTCGCGGACGCCCACGCACGCACAAACGCTCGCCCCGCACGCACGGAACGCACGTCCGCGCAGACAGCAGACGCTCACGCGCGCACAGAACACGCATCCGCGCAGACAACAGACGCACACGCGCGCACGCGCACACAGAACGCGAGTCCGCGGACGCTCACGCGCACACAGAACGCTCGCCCCGCACGCACAGAACGCGCGTCCGCACAGACAGCAGACGCACACGCGCACATAGAACGCTCGACCCGCACGCACGCAACGCGTGTCCGCGCAGACAGCAGACGCACACGCGCACACAGAACGCGAGTCCGCGGACGCTCACGCACGCAGGTGCGGGACGGGCTCAAGATCTGCGTCAGGGTGCTCTCGCGGCGGCCACGTGCGCGGGATGAGGCTCTTTTGCGGCGTCTTCGGGGAGCGCATCCGCGTCGCGCGCCGGCTACACGACGTGGTCACTCGCCCGATCGCCGTCATCTTCCTCTAGACCGGGTGCCTTTCGGCTGAGCCGCCCGCAACGTCCGCGTGCGGAGGCCCCTTCCGAGCCCTCTGAGGGCCCGCTGAGCGTTCTTGGCGAGCTGTCCGAGGTTCGCATCAGCCTCGGCACGCTCAGAGCCGTACACGGCCATCTCCCGCCACACCGGCAACATCTCTGCACGCTCCTTCGTCTCGTTTCGTCGCTTCATCGGTACGACGAACAAGCCGAACGGAACCGGACATACTCACCTCGAGCTTTCTGCACGACTTTTCTTGCGCCACGCGCTCGTCGCCGACCAAGGCCCGTGACGCGCGCTCAGCCCGGCCCGCGCGAACCTGCCCGTTCTGAGTGCGCAGGTTGAGCGTTCTGTCTGCGCAGACCCGCACGTTCTGTGCGCGCGGTCCTGCACGGTCCGTCTGCACGTTCGGTGCGTGCAGGTTGAGCGTTCTGTCTGCGCAGACCCGCACGTTCTGTGCGCGCCGTCCTGCACGGTCCGTCTGCACGGTCGGTGCGTGCAGGTTGAGCGTTCTGTCTGCGCAGACCCGCACGTTCTGTGCGCGCCGTCCTGCACCGTCCGTCTGCACGGTCGGTGCGTGCAGGTTGAGCGTTCTGTCTGCGCAGACCCGCACGTTCTGTGCGCGCCGTCCTGCACCGTCCGTCTGCACGGTCGGTGCGTGCAGGTTGAGCGTTCTGTCTGCGCGGTCCTGCACGGCCAGTCTGCGCGTTTCGTGCACGTGTGTAAGCGTCCGCTGTCTGTGCGGACGCTCGTTGCGTGCGTGCGGGTCGAGCGTTTGTGGCCGTCGCCAGAGCACCCTGACGCAGATCTTGAACCCCGTCCCGCGCACCTGGCCGCCGCCAGAGCGCCCGGACGTAAAATGTTGAGCCGCTTCCCAGGCACTTCGCCGTCGCGAGAGCGCCTTGGCGCAGATCTTGAGCCTCGCCCGGCGCACCTGGCCGTCGTCAGAGCGCGCTGGCGTAGATCTTGAGGGGGTGTGGGTGGAGCGAAGCTCCCCCACCGCGAGCGCAGCGAGCTGGAAATTCAGCTGGGGTGTGGGTGGAGCGAAGCTCCCCCACCGCGAGCGCAGCGGGAAATACAGCGGGAAGGGTGGGAGTCGAACCCACACGGGCGTTAAACCCAACGCCGTTTTCGAGACGGGTGCCGGCACCGATCGGCTGGCCTTCCCAGGTTGCTGTGCAGCGGAAAGTGAGGGGATCGAACCCCCGCGGGGTCGCCCCCGTCGACGGCTTAGCAAGCCGCAGCCTTACCTCTCGGCCAACCTTCCTCGCGTGAAAATGCAGTACCCGGAAGAGGATTCGAACCTCCAACCTTCTGGCCCTGAACCAGACGCCTCTTCCCGTTGGGCTACCCGGGCGTGGACCCGACCGGACTCGAACCGGTCACCTCCGCTTTGCAAGAGCGGCGCTCTTCCTGATGAGCTACGAGCCCGTGCGGCCCCGGGCGGTCGGCGGTAGCGACAGGGCCGACCGCCCAGGGCCTTGCGTCAGCGCTGGACCAGCGCGTGCCACGTCGGAATCGACGGCCTCGCGCGCAGCACCATGCCCGCTTCGGCGGGGGTGCGATCGCCCTTGCGCTGGTTGCAGCCCGTGCAGGCCGCAACGGTGTTCTTCCAGGTGTTCCGGCCGCCGCGGGAGCGGGGCTGGATGTGGTCGATCGTGGTCGCCTCGGTGCCGCAGTAGCCGCAGCGGCGGCCGTCGCGGGCGTGGACGCCGGCGCGCGACCAGGCCGGGCCGCCGGCGAAACGCCAGCGGGTGACGACGTAGGACACGAGCCGCACGACCCGCGGGAGCGGGTAGACCCCGATCACCCGGTCCGGCTCCGCCTCGTGGATCACGGCCACCTCGCGCAGGAGCATGCGGATGGCGTGGCGGAGTGAGACCCGGTGCAGGGGTCCGAGGTCGGCGTTGAGTACGAGAACCGCGGTCACTGGGCCTCCTCCCTTCATCTGCACTGCGCAACCAAACGACCTTGCGTACCGCGGGCGGGATTCGAACCCGCACCTGTCCCCTTTTGAGGAGGACGCCTCTACCCTTGGGCCACCACGGCATTATTAATCGATACTGGTAAATGTAAAATGGCACGAAAAAACCGCCCGGAACCGGCCCGGGCGGCTGACGTGACGTCGGGTCGTACCCCTAGTCACACCACCGGCCCGCACCCATTGTCAAGGCGCTGAGCAGCGAAGACGCGGCCAGTCGCTCGCTCATGGTCGGTCTCCTCTGCTCGTTGACGCCTTGACGTATTCAAAGATAGGCGCGTCGGCGGGGTGGCGCAAGAGATTAAATAGCGGCGGTGTAATGCGCGAGGTACAGGTTCATCTCGTCGGTGGACTCGTCGCCCTCGTTCACGCTGAACCACAGCGCGTTCTCCAGCCAGAACCGGTGGATGAACCGCTCGAAGGATCCGGCGACCTGCACCATGTTGGCGATGAGGGTCGAGCGGTCGACCTCCTCGAGGCCGACGATCTCCAGCAGCCACGGCGAGGCGATCACGAACGGCTCGGCGCCGGGGCGCAGGTACAGGTACCAGATGACCGCATCCTGCTGGTCACGCAGGAAGCGCACGAGCTGGGCGGTGGGCTCCACAGGGCTGGGGACCGGGCGCGGGGCCAGGTCGAAGTCGCAGCCCGTGCACGAGGGGATGGCGTCCATCAGCACCTGGCTGCCCATGAAGCGGGTGAACGGCTCCGGCAGCGCGATGTGCTCGGCGAGGGCCGCGACCTCCATGGCCCGCAGCGGGTCGTGCGGGGCGTCGGGCACGAGCCAGGAGAACGTGCCGTCGCAGCGTGACTCGTCCACCGCCGGCAGGCTCTCGGTGGAGTAGAGCTCGTAGGTTCCGATGCTCGCCCGGGCGGCGCCCAGGTCCGTGCCCCACCAGCCGTGCGGGAAGTCGATCGTCATGTGTCGCACGGTAGTTCGGCGACAGGGGTTCTTCCGTCGCCTATCGGACCGAGCGTAGTGCCTTTCGCCGTCCGTGGCCGATCAGGCACTGACCGCTGTCTCGGCGCCGGCGAGGGGGACGAGTCCCAGGTAGGTGAGCTTGTCGACGATCGCCTCGGCGGTGAACGGCTTGATCACGTACTCGTGCGCGCCGGCGGCGAGGGCCCGCACGATCTGGCCGTGTTCGCTCTCGGTGGTGACCATCATGAGGGTCATCTGGCGGAGATGTTTCTGTTTGCGTACCGCCATGACGAACTCCAGCCCGTTCATCTCCGGCATGTTCCAGTCGATCAGCGCCAGCGCCGGCTTGAGGTCGTCGTTCCAGATCTGGTCGAGCGCGTCCTTGCCGTGGGCCGCCTCGCGGACCTCGAAGCCGAGGGGCAGCAGGATCCTTCTCAGGATGCCCCTCATCGCGCGCGAGTCGTCGATGACCATGGCGAGCGTGTTGTCCATGCAGGCTCCTCCTCCGCGACCTTGATCGGCACCGGAGGGGGGCACTTGAGCAATTGTCAGGGCGCCTTGCTCGTACGCTTGAGCTGCAGCGTGTAGATCTGGTTGGACAGGCTCATGGCGACCGGGCCGCAGTTGACCTTCATCGGCTGGGGCACGCGGGCCTCGAGCTTGCCCTTGTAGTCGACGTGGCCGTTGCGGATGAAGGTCTCGGTGCCGTCGGGGCGGGGCGAGGAGTACGTCACCGTCGAGCCGTCGTACTTGAACTGGTACGAGATGAAGCCTTCGAAGATGTACTCGAACTGGGTCGAACCGTTGCTGCCGCGCAGGTGCATGCCGTCGCCGTAGTCGATCACGACCCGGCCGCTCTCGTTGTACCGGTGGTAGGCCCCACTGCCGGTGAACGGGAACGTGCCCGTGTTGAGCACCGTCACCTGCTCGTTGTGCTGCTCCTCGAGGAACACGCCGAGGATGCACGGCACGGCGGTCGCGCTGGGGCTCGCGGTGCCGGAGGCGCTCGGGCCGGGCAGGCCGCCGAGGGGGCCGGTCGGGGTCGGGCTCGGTTCGTCGGCGGTCGCGGAGTCGCTCGCGGCCACGACGGGGTTGGTGCCGCCGGTCAGTCCCTGGTCCTCCGGCTTGTCGTCGCCGCCGGCGAACGCGTAGACGATCACGCCGCCGACGAGCAGCAGGGCGACGATGCCGAAGATGACCCCGGGGATCAGCAGCGGGTTGCGCGAACGCGGCGGGGGCGGCGGCGGGTAGAAACCGGCCGGGGCCGGAGGGGCCGGCTGGTGCACCGCGCGGGGCGGGGCGGGCGGGGCCGGCTGGGGCACGGCCGGCGGAACCCACTGCGGCGCGGCCGGAGGCTGGATGGGTGGGGCCGGCTGCGGCACCGCGGGGGGCTGGGGCACCGCGGGAGTCTGCGGCACCGCGGGGGTTTGCGGCACCGGAGGGGTCTGGCCGCGGTACAGGCGGCACCCGACGCAGTATCCGGCCGGGTCGATGGCCTCAGTTCCGCAACGTGGACAACGCACCTGATCACTCCCTCCGCCGGGAGCCAATCTACCGTGGCGGTCCAAAGTGGAGGCAGCCCCACAACGCCCGGAGAAAATGGTGAGACCGGCATCCACGGGGGAAGACGCCGGTCTCGTTGAAAACTGTAGAGCGCGGCGCGCCTTTGCGCCAGCGGTGGGAAGTGGTCAATCCGCCGGAACCGGTTTCGGATTTTCACCGGGTCGGGGCCGGCGCGCCCGGACCGGTAGGGTGTCGAGCCAGGCGCGGGTGCTGGAGGAGGCCGATGTCGACCCTGTTCGTCGCCGGGCTCGGCATCGTGGGCCTGGTGCTGCTCACCGTCGGCGCCGACCAGCTCGTCGTCGGCGCGGGCCGGCTCGCGACGGTGCTGCGGGTCGCGCCGGTGATCGTCGGCGTCGTGATCATCGGGCTGGGCACGAGCGCGCCGGAGTTCGTGGTCTCGGGCACCGCCGCGGTGCGGGGGAACGCCGCCCTCGCCCTGGGCAACCTGGTCGGCTCGAACATGCTCAATGTGACGCTGATCCTGGGCGTGGTCGCGGTGGTCTCGCCGGTGGTGGTGCGCTCGTCCGTGCCGGTGCGCGAGGCGCCGCTCATGGTCGCCGGGGTCACGGTCTTCGGGGCGTTCGCGCTCGTCGGGCTGAAGTTCGTGGCGGGCGTACTGCTGGCCGTCCTCAGCATCGGGGCGCTCATGCTGCTGGTGCGGCTGTCACGGGTACCACCGGATGATCCCCTGCCCGATGACGTCGCCGCGTTCGTCGAGCCGGCCCCCGCGCCCGGCCGGTGGTGGGTCGAGGCGGCGCGGTGCGCGGTGGGTCTGGCCGCGACCCTGGGCGGCGCGCAGCTGCTCGTGGCCAACGCCTCCACGCTCGCGCACCGCTGGGGCCTCAGCGACGCGGTGATCGGCTTCACGCTCGTCGCGGTCGGCACGTCGCTGCCGGAGCTGATGACGTCGGTGCAGGCGCAGCGGCGCGGCTGGAGCGATCTGATGGTGGGCAACCTGCTGGGTTCCAACCTGTTCAACAGCCTCATCGGCGGGGCGGTCGTGGGGATCGCGGCCGGCCGGCACACCATCGCGCCGTTCGGGTTCGCGGCGGTGACCGCGATGGTCGTGGCCGGCCTCCTGGCGTGGCTGCTGCTCAAAAGGGGCAATCGCATCACCCGGCCGGAGGCTTGCGTGCTGCTGTGCGCGTACGGCCTCATGCTCCCGCTGTTGATCTCCGCCAACCCGTGACGTTTCCGCTCCGGCGGGCTGGGTACGCGGCCTGAATGGGCGACGCAATGGTCCGGACCCACCAGTCCGGCGAGGTACCCGGCGGCACGGTCGTGGTGGAGGTGCTCGGCCCGCTCGAGGCGGCCACCGTGAGCGCGCTGCGCTCCGTCGTGCTGGACACCGTGGAGACGTACCGTCCCCGGCTGCTCGCGATCGACCTGCGGCGGGTGCCGTTCATGGACTCGATCGGCATCGGGGCGCTGGTGGCGGCGAGCAACAAGGTGCGCGAGGTCGGCGGCGACATCGAGGTGCGCAGCCCGTCACCGTTCGTGCACCGGCTGTTGCAGATCACCGGCCTGACCGAGCTGTTCGGCCTGCCCGACCTGCCCGAGGACGCGCCCGTGTCGGGCGCGCCCGTCGAGCTGCGGGCCGACCCGCACTAGCACGACCCTCCGCTCAGCCGCGGTCGACCTTGATCGTGGGGACGCCACCCAACGGCGTCGGACGTCGTATCGGTCCGCCGCTCAGCCGCGGTCGACCTTAATCGTGGGGACGCCACCCAACGGCGTCGGACGTCGTATCGGTCCGCCGCTCAGCCGCGGTCGACCTTAATCGTGGGGACGCCACCCAACGGCGTCGGACGTCGTATCGGTCCGCCGCTCAGCCGCGGTCGACGGTGATCGTTGAGACGCCGCCCGCGGCGTCGACGTCGTAGCGGTCCGCCGCGGTGTCCCATCCGCCGGAGGCGAACGTGGCCCCGGCGGTGACGCCGTTGTGCTCGTCGCCGTCGATGCCGACCCGGCCCGCTCCCCCGCCGGCCTTCACCCGCACCGGCACGGACGCGGGCGCGTGGATGCGCACGGCGCTCGCCCCGCCGTCGATGCGGACCGGGACGGTACCGCCCGGGGCCGGGAGCGTGAGCTCGATGGCGGAGACGCCGCCGACGTACTCGACGCCCGCGAGGTGGCGCAGGTCGCGCAGGTCGGCGTGGTTGCGCTGGGCCCCGGCGGTGAAGCGGACGTCCCAGCGCACGTCGCGGTTGAGCCGGATCGTGACCGAGGCATCACCTCCGGTGACGTGAACCTCGACGCGATCGCCGGAGTCGTCGACCGACGGGCCGTGCGCGCTGTCGACGCGGTACAGCGTGTCGCCGAGGTCCGCAGCCTGGACCGTCACCGAGGTGGCGCCGGTGACGAGGTCGAGGGTGGCGTGGTCGCGGCCGTCGACGCCGCCGGTGACGGTGTGCGCCGCCTCGCCGGTGCGCTGGCCGGTCAGCCGGGGCCAGGCCGCGACCGTGACGACGGCGATGACGATCAGCGCGACGAGGATGAGGCCGCCGATGAGGTACACCGAGCGGGGCGGCGGGCCCGAGGGCGCCGGGGTCTCAGGGGGTCGCGTATCGACGGCAGCCATGCCGTTGTGGTGTCCCGGCGCGTCGCGGAGCAAACCCGCAACGGAAGAAACCCAAGACCGGGGCCGCCGCCACGGGGGAAGCGGCGGCCCCGGCTGTCCTTGGGTTGCAGGAAATGTACTCCGCGGACGCGCCTCTGCACAGCCCCAAATCGTGCCGTCTTCCCGACTGTCCAATGTGGAGCACTCCGGTGCATCCGTTGCCAGGCCACGGATTCCGTCGCCATGATTTGGAAGGATTGTTTCCCGTTGCTGGTCGGCGCGCATTTACGGACGACTATTGACTTGATCGCAGATACGCAGGCTGCCTAGAAGCGCTCCCATAGATTGACCAGAGCCTATGCGTGAGTAGGCCCGGGCCGGCCGGGGATTCCGTCGACCCGGACAGCCTCAGGACAGCTGGGCGGCGCGGCGCCCGGCCTCGGCCGGGGTCAGCAGCTCCCCGTCGAGCACCACGGCCCAGAAAGCGTCGAGCGGAATCCGCTCGAACAGCGGGGAGCCCAGACCCTCGAAGACGTCCTCGGGTACCAGCTTCAGCGAGGTGGTCACCACGATCGTGGGCACGGCGCGGGCCAGCTCCAGCGTGCCCTTGATGTTGAGCACCCGGGTCGGGCTGATCGCGTCGGCGCCGGCCACGCCCGTGACGGGCGCCAGGCCTTCGGTGCCCGGCGCGTCGACGGTGCCGCTGGGCAGGGCGGCGACGGCGGCCTTGACCAGGGCGCTGCTCGGTGCGGTACGAACCCAGCCGCCCCGTTGCTGGAGCAGTCTGGTGGCGACCGCGACCGAGCGCTCGACGTCGCGGTCGAGCTGCTCGCGGATCGCGCGCAGGGCGGGGCCCGGCTCGGCCCCGTTGGCCGCCCGGGCGATGTGCCACATCGACGCGTACCCCGGAAGCAGCCCCGGCAGCGGCGCCACCATCGCACGCAGGGTCGCCGGATCGCCCACGAACTCGGCGAGCCCGTCGAGCACCTGCCGGGCCACTCCGGTGGCCCCCGACGTCCGGTCCTGCACTGCCGCGGTCAGTAGCGGCGACAACGTTGGCGCGCTCATGCTGGCTCCGTTTGCTCACATGTCCAAAACGGACATCGACCCCAGACAACCCATGTATGAGACAGCCGGGGTCGATCTCCGTCAAGTAGACAAACGAGCAAGAAGCACTCGGCGCTGCGGGTCTTTACCGGGCGGCAATCGGGGTGTAATCGCGAGAGCCGTAGCCGGTGTACACCTGGCGCGGGCGGCCGATCTTGGTCTCCGGGTCGTTGATCATCTCGCGCCACTGGGCAATCCAGCCCGGCAGGCGGCCGAGCGCGAACAGCACCGTGAACATCGTCGTCGGGAAGCCCATGGCCTTGTAGATGAGGCCGGTGTAGAAGTCGACGTTCGGGTACAGCTTGCGCGAGACGAAGAAGTCGTCGGCCAGCGCGATCTCCTCGAGCTGCATGGCCAGGTCGAGCAGCGGGTCGGGCGCCGCCATCCGGCCGAGGACCTCCTGGGCGGCCTTCTTGACCAGGGCCGCGCGGGGGTCGTAGTTCTTGTACACGCGGTGGCCGAAGCCCATGAGGCGGACGCCCGCCTCCTTGTTCTTGACCTTGCGCACGAACGACTGGACGTCGCCGCCGTCGGCGTGGATCTGCTGCAGCATCTCCAGCACGGCCTGGTTGGCGCCGCCGTGTAGCGGGCCGAACAGCGCGTTGACGCCGGCCGAGACCGACGCGAAGAGGTTGGCCTGGCTGGAGCCGACGAGGCGCACCGTGGAGGTGGAGCAGTTCTGCTCGTGGTCGGCGTGCAGCAGCAGGAGCATGTCGAGGACCTTGACCGCGACCGGGTCGATCTCGTACGGCGTGGACGGGACGCCGAACGTCATGCGCAGGAAGTTCTCGACGTAGCCCAGGGAGTTGTCCGGGTACAGCATGGGCTGGCCGATGGCCTTCTTGTACGCGTACGACGCGATCGTGGGCACCTTGGCCAGCAGCCGGATGGTGGAGATCTCCACCTGCTCCTTGTCGAACGGGTTCAGGCTGTCCTGGTAGAACGTGGACAGCGCGCTGACCGCGGAGGACAGCACCGCCATCGGGTGCGCGTCGCGCGGGAAGCCGTCGAAGAAGCGGCGCATCTCCTCGTGCAGCAGCGTGTGGTGCTGGATGCGGTTGGTGAACTCCTCCAGCTGGGAGGTGCTCGGCAGTTCGCCGTGGATGAGCAGGTAGGACGACTCCAGGAAGGTCGAGCCCTCGGCGAGCTGCTCGATCGGGTAGCCGCGGTAGCGCAGGATGCCCTCGTCGCCGTCGATGTAGGTGATCGACGAGACGCACGAGGCCGTGTTGACGAAGCCGGTGTCGAGGGTGACCTGGCCGGTCTGCTTCAGCAGCGAGCCGACCTCCAGCCCGCCCGGGCCCTCGGTCGCCTTGCGTACCTTGAGCTCGAGCTCGCCGTCGGGGTATGTGATGTTGTACTCACTCATGCGCGTCGTTCCCGTCTCGTCCCGCAGTCCGGCTCCTGGCCGCGGCCGCCATTGCCCACGACCGGCGCTTATGGCGCCTCCGGGCAGGATTACAGATGTACCCGGCCCACCCTGCGGCGGGGCGCGTCACTGCGATATTTCCTACTCGTGACATCCGGTTGCGCCAGGAAATCAATCGTCGCATCGTGGCCGCGACCGAACCATCTTTCCCGGGCGGCCTTCTTATGCACTTTGCCTCAGGGCGGGCCGACCGGCTCCAGCGTCACCGTATGGATGCGCCACTGGTCGACCCCGCGTTGCAGCAGCATGTTCCGCATGACGCCCACGGCGAGGGGGCTGCCGCTGAGGTACACGTCGTGCGACGTCCACTCCCCGAAGTCCACGACCACCTGGGGAAGTGAGCCGCTGGTGTACGGGTGGGCCGGGCCCCGGGCCACCACCGCGTGCACGAACGCGTGCGAGCAGCGGGCCGCGTGCTCGCGCAGCGACTCGAGGTCGTAGAGGTCGTCGCGGGTCGACACGCCCCAGAACAGGTGCACGACCCGCTCGTCGTGGTGCTCGGCCAGCTCGCTCAGCAGCGCCTTGACCGGGGTGACGTGCACGTCCTCGGCGACGATGAGGATCGCCCCGGACGCGCCGGCCTCGATCTCGAAGTCGCCGTCGGCCCGCCGCGGCCGGATCGGGTCGCCGACCCCGCGGTCGCGCACGAGGGCGCCGGTGGCCTGGTCGCCGGGCAGCGCCTGGACGTGGATCTCGATGTGGTGGTCCTCGGCCGGCGGGTCGCCGATCCAGCAGGCCCGCCAGGCGTCGGGCACCGCGTGGCATTCGACGATCGCGCGCTGGCCGGCGCGGAACGGGTACGGCAGATCGGTCTCGACGGTGAGCACGGCCACATCGTCGCGGCGCCGGTCGTGGCCGATGATCGTGCCGGTCCAGAACGGGGTCTCGCCCTGGTGCAGCTGGGCGCCCTGGCGCAGCCAGTCGACCGCGAACCGCCACGCGTCGCGCCAGGCGGTCGCGTCCTCGTCGGTCCAGTTCGCCTCGCCGCGGGTGTCGCGCGCGGCCGCCACCAGCGCGTCGCCGAACAGGTCGAGCTGGCGCGCCCGGGGCCCGATCAGCGCCTCGAGCGCCGGCGCGAGCCGCCCGAGGGCGGCCACCACGGCACTGGGCTGGTCGAAGTGCTCCAGCAGCCAGGCCAGGCCCCGCTCGGCCGCCGCCGGATCGTCGGCGATGGCTGTGTGAAGAACAGTGCGCTGCTGCGGTGGTACCTCGGACAGGCGCCCGACGATCCCGCTGACGTCCCCGAGCGCGGCCCGCAGGCGGCCCTGCAGCTGCGGCAGATAACCCTGTTCGCCGGCTTCCGGCCCGTCTTGTGGGAGACTTTGCTTTGGCTCCCGGGATCGGCGCCCTTGTGGTGGTTCAGGGTCTTTCGGCTTTTCGTCCCCCTGTTCGAGCCGTTGCCGCCACGACCACAGCACCGTGAGCGGCTCACCGCCGCCACCCACGGGTCCCACCTGCGTCATAGTCCGATTTTATCCGTATAAATCCGCTTTACTGCCGATACCAAAAATGTCGCACCCTATCCGTAGAGTGCCGTGCATGTCGTTGGATCTGCTGGAGCTCCTCCCCGCCGGCTGGCGGGACGTGATGAAGCCGCACCTCGACCTCGAGGTTGTGCAGCGCTTGCAGGCTTTCGTGGAGGCCGAGTATGCGGCCGGGCCCGTGTACCCGCCGCTGGAAGACCTCTTCACCGCGTTCCGGCTGTGCCCGCCCGACCAGGCGCGGGTGCTCATCCTCGGCCAGGACCCGTATTTCAAGCAGGGCCAGGCCCACGGCCTGAGCTTCTCGGTGCGCCCCGGGGTGGCGGTGCCGGCCTCGCTGCGCAACGTGTACAAGGAGATGCGCGAGGACCTCGGCGTGACCCCGCCGGCCAACGGCGACCTCACCCCCTGGGCCGCCGACGGTGTGCTGCTGCTCAACGCGGTGCTGACCGTCCGCGCCGGGAAGGCCGCCACGCACGCCGGGCACGGCTGGGAGCACTTCACCGACGCGGCGATCCAGGCGCTCAACGCGTTCGACCGGCGCGTGGTGTTCGTGCTCTGGGGCGCCTACGCGCGCAAGAAGGCCGTGCTCGTCACCAACCCGCAGCACGTGGTCATCGAGGCCGGGCACCCCTCGCCGATGAACCCCGCCGGGTTCCTCGGGTCGCGGCCGTTCAGCAAGATCGACGCGGCGCTGGCCGAGGCCGGGCTGCCGCCGGTGCACTGGGCCTGACATGACCACCGGCGGGGACGAGCGGCGCCGGCTACCCGGCCTGGAGGGGCCGCTGTGGCGCGCGCTGCTCGTCTTCCGGATCGCCGCGCTCGGCTACGCCGCCGTGCTCATGGTCAACAACTTCCGCCACTACGCCTGGCCGCCCGGCGGCTTCGTGATCATCGTGGTGATGGCCGTCTGGACGGCGGTGAGCAGCCTCGCCTACGCCCGCCCCGAGCGGCGCGGCTGGCCCCTGCTCATCGCCGACCTCGCGGTCGCCGCGGCGTGCCTGCTCGCGTCCCGCTGGATCGTGCACCCGGCCGGCCTCGGCGTCGGCGCCCCGACCCTGCCCATGGCCTGGGTCGCCGGCCCGGTCGTCGCGTGGGCCATCGCCGGCGGCCGCCGCCGCGGCGCGATCGCCGCCATCCTGCTCAGCGTCGCCGACGTGATCGTGCGCAACGGCGTCAGCCAGGCCACCCTCAACGGCCCGGTGCTCATGATCCTCGCCGGCATCGGGGTCGGGCACATCGCGCGGCTGGCCATCGACGCCGAGGCGCGCCTGCAGCGGGCCTCGGAGCTGGAGGCGGCCACCCGGGAGCGCGAGCGCCTGGCCCGCGGCATCCACGACTCCGTCCTGCAGGTGCTCGCCCTCGTCCAGCGCCGGGGGGCCGAGCTCGGCGGGGAGGCGGCCGAGCTCGGGCGCCTCGCCGGGGCGCAGGAGTCGGTGCTGCGCTCGCTGATCGCGGCCGCGTCGCCGGTCCCGCCCGCCGACGCCGCGACCGACCTGCGGCCGCTGCTGAACGCGTACGCCTCAGCCTGCGTGACGATCGCCGCCCCGGCCACGCCCGTCCTCCTGCCGGCCTCGGTGGCCAACGAGGTGGCGGCGGCGGTGGGGGCCGCGCTCGACAACGTCTCCCGGCACGCGGGGCCGCAGGCGCGGGCCTGGATTCTGCTGGAGGAGCTCGCCGAGCGCGTGACGGTGTCGATCCGCGACGACGGGGACGGGATCGCGGAGGGGCGGCTGGTGGAGGCCGAGCGCGACGGGCGGCTGGGGGTGGCCCAGTCGATCCGGGGGCGCATTCGTGATCTGGGCGGGTCGGTCAGCGTTTCTTCGGTGGCGGGGAACGGTACCGAGGTCGAGCTGACCGTGCCGCGCTGACCTCGCCGAGGCGCCGCCCGGCCGGGTTCGTGACCTGGGCGGATCTCGGGCGACGGCGGCTTCGGCCCGACCTCCTCCCCCACGCGGTGCATCTGCGTCGTGTTCTTGCCCATCCCCGGGTTTCACCACGACGGCGGTTCCGAGCACTGCACCTCGGCGGCGCTCGCCCGATCCATCCTCGGTGCGGCTTCTCGGCGTGACGCCGTTCGATCACTCCGGACGCGGCAGTCGTGTCGCGCCTTGTCCATCTCTGGCCTGGCCCTGTCGCGCCGCCGGCTCCGGCCGCGCGATCCGCTCCCGGCGCCGGCTTCTCCGCGCCGATCCTCCCTCCTGGTCCGTCTCTGACCCGGGCGGGCGGATCGGGCGCCGGAAACGGTACCGAGGTGGAACTTTGCCGGCAACGCTCAGCGTTTATGGTGCTTGGGTGGACAGCGGGGCGAATTTGCGGGTGATGGTGGTCGATGACCATCCCATGTGGCGCGAGGGGGTGGCCCGGGATCTCGCCGAGGCCGGGTACGAGGTGGTCGCCGCCGTCGGCGAGGGCGCCCAGGCGGTGCGCATCGCCGGATCGGTACGGCCGGACGTCGTGGTCCTCGACCTGCAGCTGCCCGACCGCTCGGGCGTCGAGGTCATCCAGGGCGTACTGGCGTCCTGCCCCGAGGCGCGCATCCTCATGCTGTCGGCGAGCGGGGAGCAGCAGGACGTGCTCGACGCCGTGAAGGCGGGGGCGACCGGATATCTCGTGAAGTCCGCGGCCCGCGAGGAGTTCCTGGCGGCCGTGCGGCGCACGGCCCTGGGCGACCCGGTGTTCACGCCGGGGCTGGCCGGGCTGGTACTCGGCGAGTTCCGCCGGCTGGCGAGCGTGACCCGGGCCGAGGACCCGGACGCGCCGCGACTGACCGAGCGGGAGACCGAAGTCCTGAGGCTTGTCGCAAAGGGCGTGACGTACAAGGAAATCGCCGAGCGCCTGGTGCTGTCGCACCGCACGGTGCAGAACCACGTGCAGAACACACTGGGCAAACTGCAGCTACACAGCCGGGTAGACCTGGTGCGCTACGCAATCGAACGCGGCCTGGACGCCTGACCACTCACAACGCACACCGAAACGCCGCCGACGCGCACCGCCACCACTCCGGTTCTCGTGAACCGCTCAGTTTTCGTGCACGACTCTGTTCGCTCGCACCGCTTCCGCCGCCGGATCGCCCCGAACGCTGCACCGCCCCGACGCTGCACCGTTCGCTGTGCCGCACCGCTCCCCCACCCTGCACCACTCCCGACGCTGCACCGCACCACTCCCTGCGCCACTCCCGACGCTGCACCGCACCGCTCCCCTGCGCTGCGCCGCCGCTCCGCATGCCGCACTGCACTCGACGCTGCAACTCCGCATGCTGGACCGATCCGTTCGCTGGAGTGATCCGACAGCCCGACGGATCCCTTTGCTCGACGGCTCCGGTTGCCGGCCTGTTCCTTCCCTCCGACCGGTCCCGCTTCTAAACCGCCATGATGTCCAGCAGGTAGTGACCGAGCACCGTGTTGCGGGTCAGATCAAGCACGACCACGAGGAACACGTTGTTGCGCTCACAATTGACCAGAACGTGCTGCAGGTTCCCCTGCGGCATGTGCCAGGCGTAGGTGACCGTGCCCCCGGAGAAGTCATGCCCCTGAAGATCGGCTTCGGGTATGGCGTCAAAATAGGGCCAAAAGTCGAACGGCGGCTCGTCATCCGGCCCGATGGGAACCGGCTCGGGCTCCATCGTGGCCTTGTACTCGGCCTCGGTCAGCAACCGCATCACGACAGCATGCCCCTTAACGCTCGTCCTGTCCCGCGTGCACGATCGCGCACCCTGCGCCACACACCAAGCGCACCACGCGCAGACTCGTCCACGGCCCCAAGCAAACTCGCGCACCGTAGTCCCCGCAGCGCGGTCCGCACAGACTCGCGCATCGTGGTCCGCGCTCACCTGCACGCCTGCCCGCACAACTCTTGCTTGCACCCATGGTTGGCGCACACCTGCACGCCCGCCCCGCGCAAATTCGCGCACCATGCTCCGCGCACACCTGCACGCCTGCCCGCGCAAATTCGCGCACCATGCTCCGCGCACACCTGCACGCCTGCCCGCGCAAATTCGCGCACCATGCTCCGCGCACACCTGCACGCCTGCCCCGCACAACTCCCACCGTGGTCAGCGCAAACTTGCAGGCCCTGCCCCGCGCAGCTTCGCTCACACCTGATTCCCCGCAGACTGCTGCACCCAGCCTCGCGCAGACTCACGCACCGTAGTCCGAGCAGAATCGTGCAACCCAGTGCCACCGTGGTCCGTGCAGACTCGCACCCTGGCCCACACGCGCTCATGCATCCGGACCGTGCAGACTCGTGCACCCAGCTCGCACCATCGTCCGCGCGAACTTGCAAGGCCTGCCCCGCGCAGAATCTCTCACTCCGCGTCGCGCGGATTTGCGCGGCCGGCCTCCGATTGGGTTGCGCGTCTCGCTTTGCGCTGCGCACTCCTGTCTCTCGCTGAGTACTCAGGCGCGGTTGAGTAGGCGAACCGATACACCGGGGGCGGAGTCGGCCGCACCCTGAGGGGCATGGTGAGCTATCCGTGCCCGTTCTGCGGCGCGTCGGCCGGGCTGGAGTCCGGATGCGGCGGCTGCGGGCGGCCGCCCTTCCCCGACGCGGCCGAGGTTGTGCGCCTCAATGCGCAGACGCGCGAGCTGTACGCCGAGGTCGAAGCCGCGCGCGGCCGTCTCGGGTCCGCGGTGCTCGCCTACAACTCGGTGGTGTCGCAACGCAATCTGCTGGCCGCGCGCGTCAAGGGTGCTGTCGCCGGCGCGCGGGCTCTGCGTGGTCCGGCTTCTCCGCCGCATGGTTCGGCCGCTGCCACTTCGGCGCCGGCTCTGAGAGAACCGGCCGCCGCCTCCTCCCCGCAGACTTCAGCGCCGGTTCCCTCGTGGCATGCTCCCGACGGCTCGAACGCCGCCATTCCGTCGGATGCTCCAGGCCGCCCGGATGCCGCCGCTCCGTCGGATGCTCCAGGCCGCCCGGATGCCGCCGCCTCGTCGCACGCTCCGGCTACCCCCGACGCTGTCGCACCGCCGCACACTCCGGCTAACCCCGACGCTGTCGCACCGTCGCACACTCCGGCTAACCCCGATGCTGTCGCACCGTCGCACGCTCCGGACGGCGTGGGTGGCGTCACGCCTCCCTACGTTTCTGGTCCGGGTTTTCCGGCTGGCGCACCGGCTGGGCCGGGGGTCGATTCGCCGGCGGTTGTCTCTGGGGCGGGCTTTGCCGGGCTTGTTTCTCCGCTGTACGTGTCCGGGTCTGGCGTTTCGGGGGCTGGGGCGGTCGGGGGGTTTGAGCGGCGGCCTGAGGCGGCGCCGCGGACTGTGCAGAATCTGCTGTTCGTTCTTGGCGGGTTGTTGCTCGGGGCGGCGGCGATTGTGTTTGCGGCGGTGGCCTGGGCCAGCTTTGGGGTGCTCGGACGAGCGGCCATCCTTGGCGTTGTCACGCTGCTTACGCTTGCCGTGCCGCCGTTGACTTTGCGTCGCGGGCTGCGCGCCACTGCCGAGACGTTCGCTGCGCTCGGGTTGTTGTTGGTTGTGCTCGATGGGTACGCCGCTTGGTACGTCGACCTGGTCGGGCTTGCCACCGGGACGATCCCTACCACGTACGCGGGCATCACGTTTGCGGTCACGGCGGCAGTCGGCGGTGGGTATGCGGTGCTTACCCGGCTGCGGGCTCCTGGACTGGCGGCTGTGCTCGCCTTGCAGCCGGTTCTTCCGTTGCTTGTGCTCCACCGGGGGTTTGGGGCGACCGGTTGGACGTTCGTGTTTGTTGTTGTTGCGGCGCTTGATGTCGCTCTGGCCACTGTCGTATCGCGCAACTGGACTGGACGGGATTCGCTCGGTGGCGTCGCCGCGAACGGTCAGAGCGTGCAGGACTCGCTCACCGACGGCGTTGCGAACGGGCCGAACGAACACGACTCGCTCGGTGGTGCCGTTGCGAACAGGCCGAATGAACATGGCGTGCGCAGAGGTGACGTTGCCAACGGGCCGAATGAACACGGCGTGCGCAGAGGTGACGTTGCCAACGGGCCGAATGAACACGGCGTGCGCAGAGGTGACGTTGCCAACGGGCCGAATGAACACGGCGTGCGCAGAGGTGACGTTGCCAACGGGCCGAATGAACACGGCGTGCGCAGAGGTGACGTTGCCAACGGGCCGAATGAACATGGCGTGCGCAGTGGGGGCGTTGCGGGTGGGGGCTTTGGACACGGCTCGCTCAGTGGCGGTGGTTCTGGGGGCTGGGGCGGGGAGCGTGCGCCGGGTCGGGCTGGGTTTGGGCCGGTTGCCTGGGTTGCCGCCGTTGCTGCCGGGGTTGCCGTCCTGTCTGCACTGCCGCCTGCGTTGCATGCGCTCGCCACTGTTGACGGGGTTCCGGCTGCGCTGCGGATTGCTGGGGTCATGGCGTTGTTGGCGGCGCTGGTGGTTGTCACTGGGGGTATGCATCCGGCTACCACCCAGGCCGGGGCTGGGGTTGCTGTCGTCATCGTTGGTGTTGCCGGCGCACGGCTGGTGGCTGAGGTGGTTCCGGATCAGCGGTACGTTGCGTTCGGGGGGCTGGCGCTGCTCATTGCTGCAGTTGCGCTCGTTGTGCCCGAACGGCTGCGGGATGGTGCTCGTTTCGGGGCGGTTGTTGTCGTCTCCGGGTTCGCTTTGCCGTACGTGTTGTTTGCTGTCTACGCCGCGTTGCGTACTGCTGCGCTCGCTCTGCCTGTCTGGCATCTGAGCGGTGGTGCGAATGGACTGTCCGTTTGGGATGAGCCTGGTGCGTCCATCTTTGACTGGCAGGAGCCGGCGGCGTTGGGGTTGCTCGCGGGGGCGGGTTGGCTGCTCGTGCGGCATCGGGCGGTACCGTGGGCGGCTCTTCTGCTCTTGACCTTTGCTTTGCCGGCTGCGTTCACGGCGCCCGAGCCGGTGCTCGCGGCGCTCGTCGATGGGGTTGTGCTCGTCGGGATTGTCGCGGTCGTGGTGCTGCGGGTCCGGGAGTGGGTTGCGTTTGTCGTTTTGCCGTTCGTTGCTGCGCATTTGGGCGTCGTCGCGCTCGTTACGCCGGGCGTCACCGTGGCGGGGTACTTGGCGATCGGGGTGCTGGCCGCGGTGGTGGCGGCGCGGGTCGGCGGGCGCGGGATCGGGCTTCCGGCGGCCGTCGTGGGCCTGTTGACGCTGCCCATTGTGGGGGCTGCTGGGTTCTGGCTGCTTGATGTTGGTACCGCTGGATCGGGGGTTGTTCCACCTGCCCTTGCCGGCGCTACGTTCGGTTATTTGCTGGTCACTGGTGCTGCTCTGGTGCTGCGCAATCGGGCTTGGAATGCGGGCACGGTCGCTACCGCGGTGGCCGGCGCCGCTGTGACCGTCGGGGCTGCCTTCGTCGCTGGGGGTAATCAGGGGGCTACCTGGTTCGGAACGTACGCCGCGGCCGTGCTTGTTTGTATTTGGCTCGCGGCTCGTGGGTTCCGCTCGCCGGGGGCTGGGGCTGACATGGCTGGGCCGGGAGGGGTGCGCGCTGGCTCGGTCGCGCTAGGAGGAGTGAGCGCAGACGCTGCCCGGCTGGGAGGGATAAGCGCTGACGCCGCCGGGCTGGGAGGGGTGCGCGCTGACGCGGCCGGGGGCAGTGTGGTGCGCGCTGGCACTTCCGGGCCGGATGCCGCCGTACGCGCTGACGCTACCGGGCCGGGAGGGGCGCGCGCTGACACTCCCGGGCCGGATGCCGTATACGCCGACGCGGCCGGAGGGGGTGTGGTGCGCGCTGACGTTGCCCGGTCCGGCTTGGTTCGCGCTGATCTGGATCCCTTGAGCGCCGGGTGGCGAGAGCAGGACGGTGGAGCCGGTGGGGCGCATGCCTCGGCCGGGGTTGTTCCGGTGTCGTTCGTGATGGTCTCGTTGCTGCCCGCTGTCGTTGAGGTGCTGCTCCGGCCGCTCGGGTGGCTCGGGGCTGTCTGGCGTGGGGCGCCGGTGGGGGTGGGGCTCGGGCCCGACGGTACCGACTGGTGGGCCGGGCGGCCGCCCGCGTTCGGGGCCGGGGCGTCTGCGGTCACGCTCGTTGTGCTCGCCCTGCTTGCGGTGCTCGTGGCTGGGCGGTTCTCGTTGGCGCGCTGGAGTTTTGCGGCGCCGCCGGTGTTGCTCGCGGCGGTGCTCGGGTGCGTCGCGGTCGGGGCGCCGTGGCCTGCTGTGCCGGCGGTGACGCTCGCTGCCGGGATCGTCGCCGCGCTCGGAGCCGCGCTGCGCCGGCCCTCACCCGGGGCCGTTGTCGCCGGGATGACCTGCTGGTTCGGGATCGTGCCGGGGTTGTCGGGGCTGTTGGCCGCATCGTGGTCGACGATCCTCGGGCTCGGGATCGTCGTCGGCGCTGGGATCGTGGTGGGGGTTGCCGGGCGTACGGTGTCGGCGCGCGTGCTGGCCTGGCCGATTGCCGGGATTGCGGGCGCTTGGATGGCGTTCGCCTCCGGGCGGGCGGCGGAGCTGCCGTTGGCGACTGTTGCGTACCTGGTGCTGGGCGCGGCCGTGCTCTCGTTGGCCGGTGGGTTCCTGCTTCGGGGGCGCGACGGCGGCGGGCCGGCGATCGATGCCGCCGGGGTCGCGGGCGGCGCGGTTGACGCGACGGTGGTCGGCGGTGGAAAGCGGGCGCTCGGGGTTGAGGGGCGGGTGCTCGATGTCGTTGCGCATGCGGTGGGCGTTGTGGCGTTCCTGCTTGCGATCGGGGACCTCGCCGCGGCGGCCGGAGTTGCTGGGCTTTGGGGGGTTGCGCTGGGATTGCGGGCGCTCCCCGCTTCGGCCCGGGGTGTGCACGCCTCGGGGGCCGTGCCGGGGCGGGTCGCCGGGGGCGGGTGGGGGCGCGTCGCGTACGTCGCTGGGGCCGTGTTTGCTGAGCTTGTCGCCTATGAGCTGGTGCTCGTGGCGCGGGAGGTGGGGGTCGCCGAGGCGTACACGGGGCCGGTTGCGTTTGCGGCGCTCGTTGCCGGGTGGTTTGCGGCTCGGCATAATGCCGCGCTCACCAGCTGGACGGCGTTCGGCCCGGGGCTGCTCGCCGGGCTGCTGCCCAGCCTTGCGCTCGTTGCGGTGACGCCGGGGGATCCGGGGCGGCGGCTGGTGCTCGGGGCGGTGGCGCTCGCGGTGGTACTGGCAGGGGCTCGGCTGCGGCTCAAGGCGCCGATCGCGGCCGGTGGAGTGGTCCTTGCCGTGCTCGCGTGGCATGAGGTGCTGTTGTTCTGGGACTATCTGCCGCGGTGGGCGCCGCTGGCGATGGCGGGGGCGGTGCTGGTGGGGCTGGCCGTGACGTACGAGCGGCGGATTCGGGACCTTACCCGTCTCCGGGATGCGATGGGGCGGATGCGCTGACGCCCGGCACCACGACCGCGTGACCGGGCCGGCGGCGTGAGACGGGGAAAGGCCGACGTGCCCGCAACAAAGGCCGGCCGTGAGAGTCAGACGGTGACGATCGTCGACGTGCTCCGCGCGCGCTCGGCGGCCGACAAGATGTGCGTCACCTGGGCGCCGAAGGCGGCGTCGCACGCGTGGGGGCGTCCCGCGGCCGCGTCCAGGAGGGCGTTCACGGCGTTGCCGAAGGCCTCGACCTGGGTCGCGTCCCACTCGGGGAGGGTCGTGGCGCCGTGCTCGCCGAAGTACGCGAAGCCGAAGCTCTTCGCCTCGGGCGCCGCGTCCAGCGTCAGCGAGAGCGTGCTCGCCGCGCCGCCCTCGTGGCGCAGGAGCAGGTGGGCGGTGTCGCGCGGGCCCTCGGCGGCGGAGAGGTCGACGACCGGGCCGAGCAGTGGGAGTACCACCGAAAGACCGTGCGGACCGAGGTCCCACAGGCCGCCCTTCTCCTTGCGCCACACCGAGGCGCTGTAGGGGTTCCCGGGCTGGAAGATCGAGGTGTACATGGTGCCGTGGGCCGCGTACCAGCCGCCGAGCTCCGCGTTGGTGCGCAGGAAGGCGTCGACCGCCGGGATGAAACGGTTGGTGAAGAAGACGACCGTGGCCACGCCGGCGGCGTCCGCGGCCGCTACTACCTCGTCGGCCGCGGCCGGGTCCAGGGCCAGGGGCTTGTCGAGCAGGAGGTGCTTGCCGGCCTGGGCCGCCTTGACGGCCAGCGGGGCCTGCACGGCCGGCGGGAGGGCGATCGCCACCGCGTCGACCTCCTTGAGGAGGGCGTCGACGTCGGTGTACGCGGGCACGCCGTAGCGCGAGCCCATCTCCGCCACCTTCTCGGGGCTGCGGCCCCAGACGCCCACCAGGGTCGCCGAGGGGTGCGTCGCCAGCGCGGCCGCCTGCGTGACCGTCGCCCAGTGCCCCGTGCCCAACACACCGAATCGCATCAGAACATTGTCCCCTACGTGCCGCTCAGGGATTGTGCTGGCCTATCCAATCGTCGATCCTGGCCCACCACTCGTACAACCACTCGACGCGCTCATCCCGCCCGGCGGGAATCTCCGACGGCTCGACCGACCACCACCGCATGGTGATGGTCAGGTCCAGGGGCAGGTGGCGCCAGACGTCCGCGGCCGTGAGCAGCTTGTCCACGCCCGTGTGGGCGACCCAGATCACCCCGGCCTCCGGCGCCGCGTCCAGCGCCGCCAGCGTCCCGCCCGGCTTCGGCGCGAGCACGTGGCGCATGCGTGACGCGCGTTCGGCCATCGTCGTCAGGCCCAGGTCGCGCAGGCGCCGGATGGCGCGCTCCCGCCGTCCGGGGGTGAAGTTGCCGCCCTCCGGGAAGAGCACGAGCACGTCGTTCTCGTCGAGGCCGGTGGCCAGCTCGCCGATGCGCTCCTCGCTGTCCGCGGCGACGGTGACGAAGTGGTTCGGCAGGCGGTTGAGCATGACGTCGATGACCGGGTCCCACTGCAGGCCCTGCTTGAGCACGATGCGCGGCTCGCGGTCGAACCAGTTGATCAGGGAGTGCACGAGCAGGAACGAGTCGCCGGGGCCGGCGTGGCGGGAGAAGACGAGCTCGGGCTGGCCCGGCGCGGCCACGTCGGGGTCGGTGCCGACGACGGAGACCTTGACGCCGAGGGCGAAGCGGGCCTGGTGGTACAGGATCTTCAGGAACCGGCCGGTGAGCACGTAGTGGGCGCGCTGGAAGCGGGGGCCGCGCAGCCGCCAGCCGAAGCCGCTGCCCACCCAGAGGGCGAAGAGCACGACCAGGGCGACGGCCTCCAGGAACAGGTACACCGCGATCATCCAGCCGACCCGCAGCGCGCGGAGGCGGCCGGAGCCGAGCGGGCCGAGCGCGCCGGCGAGCAGCAGCCACAGCGGCATGGTGGCCAGCAGGGCGACGATGAGCACGAGGGCGAGCGGGGTCAGCACGAGCCGGCGGATCCAGCGGGGCGGCATCTAGCCCAGCGCCTTGAGGTAGGCGCAGGTCGCCTCGTACGCGCGCTGGATGCGGCCGCGGGCGAGCTCGACCTTGCGGTACGACAGCGGCGAGTCGTCCTTCGGGGAACCGCCGCCGGTGGGCAGGACGTGCACCGTCACGTCCTCGGGCGTCTCCTGCAGCTCGCGCGCGAAGCGGTGGCGGCGGGCG
Source organism: Dactylosporangium sp. McL0621 (assembly GCF_049995355.1). Lineage (NCBI taxonomy): Bacteria > Bacillati > Actinomycetota > Actinomycetes > Micromonosporales > Micromonosporaceae > Dactylosporangium > Dactylosporangium sp. McL0621. Next base: position 2,533,024 of record NZ_CP188259.1, on the reverse strand, counting down.
ACCTCGAAGGCGACCTGGGCGACGTCCCACGGGCGGCGCGGCGGGCGCAGGGGCCGTTCGACCCGGCCCACCTGCATCACGAAGACGGTCCGGGCGCCGAGGGCGACCGCGCGCCCGACGGGCACGGAGTTGACGATGCCTCCGTCGATGAAATGCTCATTTCCCAGGTGTACCGGGGGCAGCAGCCCCGGCACCGCCGACGACGCGAGCACCGCGTCGACGAGCCGGCCCGACGAGAACCAGTGCTCCGCGGCCCGCTCGATGCTGGCCGCGCAGCACTGGAACGGCACCTTGAGGTCGGCGAACGTGGTGTCCTCGCCGAGCTCGCGCTCCAGCATCCGGCGCAGCGGGGCCGGGGAGTGCAGGTGGGTACGGCGGGCGAAGCGGCTCAGCTGCCGGGGCAGCGAGTCGCCGTAGACGGTGCGCGCCTGCGGCGAGGCCCACAGCTCGGTGAGCCGCTCGGCGACGTGCTCGTCCGGAGCCGCGGCGACGGCGGCGCCGTTGAACGCGCCGATCGAGCTGCCGACGATCAGGTCGGGGCGGATGCCGTGGTGCAGGACCGCGCGGGCCATCCCGACCTCGTAGGCGCCGAGCACCCCGCCGCCGCCGAACACGAACCCGACGGGGCCGACCGGCTCAGGCATGCCGCTTGCGGCGGGCGCGCTGGGCGGCCGGGGTCGACGGCAGGTAGGCCGGCGGGCCGGACTGGCCCTGCGGCTGCCCGGGGCCCCGGCTCGGGTCCTGGCCGGGGTTGTTCGGGTCGCGGCCGGGCGGCCGGTCCGGGTTGTTCGGGTCGCCACCACCACCGCCGCCGCCGGGCGGGGGGCCCTGCGGCTGCCCCGTCGGCGGGCGGGACGCGTCGGGCGGCGCGTCCTGGTTGCCGTTGATCGCCGGCAGCTGCTGCTCGGGGCCGCGCTGCTCGACGCGCAGGTCGCAGGCGGTGTCGTTGAGCACGAAGTCGCTCGGCGGGGAGGGCTTGCCGCCGTGGCCCCAGACCCCGAAGGTGACGGCCTTGCCGGGCAGCAGCGGGGACTGGCCGGTGACCTTCTGCCCGCCGATGCCGGGCTCGTAGGCGCCGGCGCCCTCGACGCGGTCGACCTGCTGGCCGCCCCGGAAGAGGAAGACCAGCTGCCACGGGTCGAGCGTGCGGTTGCCGATGTTGGCAACGGTAACGCGGCCCTCGAAGCCCTTGTCGACCCCGGCCGTGTACAGCGGGTGGATGTAGAAGTCGATGTTGCAGCCGGGCTTGGCGGCCCACGGCTTCCAGATGATCATCCCGGTGGTGGCGCCGGCCGCGACCATCGTCGCCACGACGGCGACCCAGGTGCGCCGGGCGGTGCGGCTCGTCGTGGCCCGGTGGTGGCTGCCGCCGACGGCGCGCCGGACCGGTAACTCCGCGCGCCGGGGCGGCGGGGTGTCCTCGCTCGGCGGCGGCGCGTGCACCTCCTGGGTGGAGGAGCCGTCCTCGCCGGGCAGCACGACGTGGATGCCGGTGGCGGCGGCGAGCACGCGGGCGACCTCGGCCGCGGACGGGCGGGCGTCGGGGTCCTTGGCCAGGCACCGGGTGATGAGCCGGGCCACCTCGCCCGGCATGCCGGGAATCTCCGGCAGCGGGTGCGGCGGCTCGTACACGTGGTTGGCGATCATCTGCGTCGGCGTGTCCGCGTGCCAGGGCAGCCGGTCGGTGAGGCAGCGGTAGGCGAGCAGCCCGACGGTGTACACGTCGGTGGCGGCGACGACCCCGCCGCCGAGCAGCCGCTCCGGGGCCAGGTACGCGGGGGTGCCGAACACGGTGCCGTCGCGCTCGTCGTCCGGGTCGTAGGAGCCGGCCAGGCCCGCGACGCCGAAGTCGAGGATCTTCGCGCCGGCCGCGGTGAGCATGACGTTGCTGGGCTTGATGTCGCGGTGCACGACGCCGCTCTCGTGCGCGGCGGCCAGCCCGGCCGCGACCTGGGCGCACACCTGGGTGGCCCGGCGCCAGGACATCGCCCCGGAGCGCAGCCGCTCGGAGAGCAGCTCGCCCTCGAGCAGCTCCATCACCACGTACGGGCGGCGGCCGTTGCGCCCGGCGCTGAGGTCGCCGGCCTCGCCGTAGTCGTGCACGGCGGTGATGTTGGGGTGCTGCAGGCGGGCCACGACCTGGGCCTCGGAGCGGATCCGCTCACGGTTGCCGGGCTTGCTCGCCAGGGCCCCGGCCAGGAGCTTCACGGCGACGTCGCGGTCGAGCACGAGGTCCCGGGCCCGCCACACGACCGCCATGCCCCCGGTGCCGACGGGTGCGATCAGCCGGTACCTGTTGCCGAGGACTTCATCGGCGCTGCCGCTCACCCAGTTGCCGTCCTGATCGATTCCGGTCGCTGTACCTGGCAAACCGTACCGGGGATGGAACGCCCTGGCGAGACCCAAAATATGACCGACCCCGGCAAATCCCTAGGCCGGGGTCGGTCATATTTCCGATGTATCCAGAAGGCCTCTCAGAGCGTCAGGAGGTTACCGTCCGGTACGACGATCTGCGGCCGCCCGTGCTCGAGGATCGCGGCCGCCTGCTTCGCGGCGAACCCGGGGGCCTCGCTGATGGCGGTGCCGTACACGTCGGCGGTGTTCGCCGCGATCGTCGGCCAGCCGTAGCGCTCGCCGACCATGGAGCGGGCCTGCTTGGCGACCCGGCGGGCGAACGGCTCGTCCTCCAGCAGGGTGCCGACCGAGGCGGCCAGCCCGTCGGGGTTCTTGGCCGGGAAGTGCACGCCGGTGACGCCGGGCTCGACGATCTCGGCGAGGCCGCCGGTCGCGGCCACGGCCAGCGGCGCGCCGGCGGAGGCGCCCTCCAGCGCGACCATGCCGAACGGCTCGTAGATGCTGGGCACGACGAGCGCGTCGGTGGCGGCCATGAGCGCGGGCAGCTCGCCCTCGCCCATGAACCCGGCGAAGCTGACGGCCCGCTGCAGCCGCAGCCGGCGGACCTCCTCCTGCAGCTCGCCGCGGTGCGGGCCGTCGCCGGCGATGACCACGCGCAGCCCGTTGTGCCGGGCCCGCAGCTCGGGCAGGGCCGCGATGAGGTCCTGGACGCCCTTCTCGTAGACCAGGCGGCCGGCGTACCCCAGCAGGGGCCCGTCGGCGGCGAACCGCGCACGGGCCGCGTTGACCGCGCGGGACGGCGCCCGCCAGACGCTGGCGTCGACCCCGTTGGCGACCACCGACACCCGCGCGGGCGCGAGGTCCAGCAGGCGCGTGACCTCCCAGCGCATGTACTCGGAGCAGACGATGACCCGGCAGGCCTCGTGCCCGAGCCACCACTCGACCGAGTGAATGCACTTGTTCATCTCGTCGGGCAGCCAGCCCTGGTGCCGCCCGGCCTCGGTGGCGTGGATGGTGGCCACCAGCGGCAGGTCCAGGGTCTCCTTGAGGGTGACCGCGGTGTGCGTGACGAGCCAGTCGTGGGCGTGGATGACGTCGTACTCGCCCGTGGCCGCGGCCCGCAGAGCGGCCCGGGTCAGCGTGTGGTTGAACGCCATCGTCCAGGCCAGCAGGTTCGACGTGTTCAGCGGAAACAGGGGCGGGTCCTCGGCCGCCCGCACGATGCGCACGCCTTCCGAGTACTCCTCCAGCGGCGCGCCGGGCGCGTGCCGCGTCACGACCGTAACCTCGTCGCCCGCCGTCACCAGCGAGGTGGCCAGCGCGTGGACGTGCCGCCCGAGGCCGCCGACGACCACCGGCGGGTACTCCCACGACAACATCAGAATGCGCAACGGTCGACGTTTACCGGTCCCGATGGTCTCGCTCACGTGGCCGCCCCCACAGATCGTTGATCAAAACGCTCGCCCAAGTACCCACGCGCAGCACCGACACACACGCGTTCTAGCCCCAGCGTGTGACCGGTTGGGTGGGTTTGAGTCTCATCCTGCCCGGCCAGGGTTACCGGGGCGGCAAATCTCATTTCTGGGGTGTAACGGTCAGCCGACATTCCTACGAACGCGCAGCACCTCTGCCACCGACCAGGCCTGGAACGGACATCCGGTGGCCCGGTGCGGGGCGTCCCCGTCAGCGGTCTCGCTGACCGAACCTACACCCCACTCCCACAGATGCGCCTCGATACCTTGCAGTAGCCCACCGTGATTTTTTACAGATCGAGCCAGGTGGGCATCGGCGTATGGGCCGATCATCCAGGGCCACACCGTGCCCTGGTGATAGGCGGCGTCGCGCCGCGCGGGATCCCCCGCGTGCACCCCGACGTAGGCCGGTTCGCCCACCGCCAAGCTGCGCGGCCCGAGCGGCGTGAGCAGGGCGGACACCGCCTCGGGGACGGGCCGGCCGCGCATCGGGCCGCGGGGCAGGCTCCACGCCAGCAGCTGGTTCGGGCGCAGCGCGGGGTCGTCCCCGCCGGGCCCGTCGACGACGTCGAACATGGGTCTTGCATCCGGCAGCGCCGTTGCGGACTGCAACGGTGCCGGGATCGGGAAGCGGCGCTCGAAGCTCGCCCGGGCCGCGGCGAGCAGGGCCGGCACCGCACCCGTCGGGCCGCCGACGCGCTCGGCGAGGGCGGCGATCGCGGCGAGCCCGTTGATCCACAGCGCGTTCACCTCGACGGGCTTGCCGGCCCGGGGTGTGATCGGGATCTCCCCGACCCGGGCGTCCATCCAGGTGAGCGCGACGCCGGGGGCGCCCTGGGTGATGAGGCCGTCGGCGTCGGCCCGGATGCCGTAGCGGGTGCCGCGCACGTGGGCCGCGACGATCTCCTGCAGGGCGGGCAGCAGCTCGGCCGCGAGGTCGTCGTCGCCGGTACCGCTGACGTGCCGTTCAACCGCGTGCAGGAACCACAGCGTGGCGTCGACGGTGTTGTGCTCGGTCTGCCCGGTGTCCGCGGTGTTGGCGAGCATCCCGTCGTCGAGGGTGGCCGCGTAGGCGCGCAGCAGCTCCCGGCCCTCGTCGTACCAGCCGGTGCTGAGGAACAGCCCCTCGTAGGCGGTCATGGTGTCGCGCGACCAGGTGCCGAACCACGGGTACCCGGCCACGACGTCGGGCGCGCCCGCGACCCCGGCCACCACGAAGGCGTCGGCGGCGAGCACGAGCGCGGCGTCGGTGGGGTCGGCGGCGTCGTGGGTCAGGGCGCGGTTGCGGATGCGGGCCCGCTCGACGATGCGCCGGGCGCCGCGGTGCGCCTCCCCGGTGCCGGCCCAGGCCTCGACCTCGATCGTGTCGCCGGGCTCCAGGCGGGCGGTGAAGCGGCCGGCGCACCACAGGTCCTCGTGCGCCGTCAGGCCCCGGTCGGCCTCGAGACGGGCGTAGGCGCCGCGGTACCACTGCCCGATCTTCTGGAAGCCCGGCCCGCTGATGCGGAACGCGTCCTCGACCACGGCCCCGGTCCCGTGCGCCTCGACGTGCGGCGCCGGCCCCGCGGCGGACCGCTCGCCGTGCGCGTCGCGCCACGTGACAAGCGCCTTCAGGCTCAGGGTGACCGGGCCGGGCGCGCTGACCAGCCGGTGCACGATGCCGAGGTGGGCCTGGCCGTGCACCATCGCCAGCTCGCGCTCGATCACGACCGGGCCGACCCGCCAGCGCCAGCGGGGCAGGCCGTCGACGAGCTCGAAGCGCTCCAGCAGGGTGTGGCCCCCCGGGCTGACCGCGCCGCCGGCCCACTCGTGCACGGCGAGCTCGACCTCGGCGCCCGAGGGCAGGGTGAGCACCGGGTCCAGGGCGGCCAGCGCCAGGTGGCGCCGCGCCGGTCGGCCGGGTTCGGCGATGACGAGCAGCCCGTGGTACCGCCGCGTCCGTAGGCCCGAAACCGTTCCCATCGCGTAGCCGCCGGTCCCGTCGGGGACGAGCCACTCCCGCGCCGCCCCGGCCGACAAATCCCCGCATACCTGCGCGCCGAACATGACCATGCGCACAATCTTGGTGGCTGCGGGTGGCGGGGAACGAACCGCCCCCCGCAAAATTATTGATCAATGGAGCCAGAGGACCTGCGGCTCGTCGGCCCGAGGTCCATCGGAGGTGCGGTTGTAAGGCATCGTGGTGTAGGAACGAATGCCACGTATGGGGCCGAACGGTCGGGTCTCAACTTGACCGAAACATGAACAACGGAGAATAGCCGCGTGATCGAGGACGATGGGAACGCCGAACGCCGGAGGCTGGCCGAAGCCGACAGCGGTGAGCGCCCATGGCGGGGCTGGGGGCCCTACCTGTCCGAGCGAGCCTGGGGCACGGTCCGGGAGGACTACAGCCCCTACGGCAACGCCTGGGACTACTTCCCCCATGACCAGGCCCGTTCCCGCACGTACCGGTGGAACGAGGACGGGATGGCGGGCATCTGCGACGACCGCCAGACGTTCTGCTTCGCCCTGTCGCTGTGGAACGGCGAGGACGCCATCCTCAAGGAGCGGATGTTCGGCCTCGGCGGCGACACGGGCAACCACGGCGAGGACGTCAAGGAGTACTGGTGGTACACCGACTCCACGCCGACGCACTCGTGGATGCAGTGGCGCTACCACTACCCGCAGAAGGCGTTCCCGTACGACGACCTCGTCGCCGAGAACTGCCGGCGCGGGCGCAACGAGCCGGAGTACGAGCTCGTCGACACCGGCATCTTCGACGAGGACCGCTACTGGGCGGTCGAGGTCGACTACGCCAAGGCCGGCCCCACGGACATGTGCATCAAGATCCGGGTCCGCAACATGGGGCCCGACGATGCGACCCTGCACGTGCTGCCGACCCTGTGGTTCCGCAACACCTGGGCCTGGGGCCTGCCCGGCCGCGACTACCGCCCGGAGATCCGGGCCAAGGACAACGGCCTGCTCGCCGAGCACCGCCTGCTCGGCCGCCTGGCGCTGACCGGCGACGGGGCGCCCGTCTCGCTGTTCTGCAACAACGAGACCAATGGGCCGCGGATCTGGGGCAAAGCCGGCGAGGAGTACCCGAAGGACGGCATCGGCGACCACATCATCCACGGCACCGACAGCGTGAACCCGGCGGGCACCGGCACCAAGGGCGCCCTGCACTACGTCCTCTCGGTGCCGGCCGGCGGCACCCGGGAGATCCGCCTGCGGCTCAACCTCAACGCGCCCGGCGCCAAGGACCTCGCCCCGGCCGACCTCAAGGCCGACTTCGAGTCCACGATGGCCCGGCGGCGCGGCGAGGCCGACGAGTACTTCGACGCGCTGGTCCCCCCGGCCGCCACCGCCGAGGAGAAGATGATCGTCCGGCAGGCCGTCGCCGGGCTCATGTGGGGCAAGCAGTTCTTCCACTTCGACGTGGCCCGCTGGCTGCAGGGCGATCCGGTGTCGGAGCCGCCACCGGACAGCCGGCGGTACGGGCGCAACTCGCACTGGTGGCACATGAACAGCTGCGACGTGCTGTCCATGCCCGACCCGTGGGAGTACCCGTGGTACGCCGCCTGGGATCTGGCCTTCCACTGTGTGGCCATCGCCCGCGTCGACCCCGGCTTCGCCAAGGAGCAGCTGCTGCTCCTGCTGCGCGAGTGGTACATGCACCCGAACGGGCAGATCCCGGCGTACGAGTGGGCGTTCGGCGACGTGAACCCGCCGGTGCACGCCTGGGCCGCGCTGCGCGTGTTCATGCTCGACGGCTCCCGCGACTTCGACTTCCTCGCCCGGACGCTGCACAAGCTGCTGCTGAACTTCACCTGGTGGGTCAACCGCAAGGACGCCGAGGGCAACAACGTCTTCGAGGGCGGCTTCCTCGGGCTGGACAACGTCGGCCCGTTCGACCGGTCCGCGGCGCTGCCCGTGGGCGGCCGGCTGGAGCAGAGCGACGGCACCGCCTGGATGGCGATGTACGCGCTCAACCTGCTCGACATGTCGCTCACCCTCGCCGTGCACGACCGCGTGTACGAGGACATCGCCGCGAAGTTCCTCGAGCACTTCGCGTACATCGCCGACGCCGCCTACGAGTTCGGCCTGTGGGACGAGGAGGAGGCGTTCTTCTACGACGTCCTGCGCACCGCCGACGGGCACCAGATCCCGCTGAAGGTCCGCTCGGTCGTCGGCCTCCTCCCGCTCACCGCGACCACGATCATCAGCTCCTCGACCCTGCGCCGGCTGCCCGACGTGGCCGCCCGCCTGCGCTGGTTCCTGACCAACAAGCCCGAGTACGGCGACGTCGTCGGCGCGAAGAAGAGCCGCGGCGGCCAGCAGCTGCGCCTGCTGTCGATGGTCGGCCCCGACCAGCTCATCCGCATCCTGCAGCGCATGCTCGACGAGGACGAGTTCCTCTCCCCCTACGGCCTGCGCACTCTTTCCAGGGCCCACAAGGACGAGCCCTTCACGGTGCAGCTGGGCGAGCACGCCTACACCGTGGGCTACGAGCCGGGCGAGTCCACGAGCGGCCTCTTCGGCGGCAACTCGAACTGGCGGGGCCCGATCTGGCTGCCGGTCAACTACATCCTGATCGAGGCGGTCCGCCGTTTCGCCGAGTTCTTCGGCGACGACCTGCAGGTGGAGTACCCCGCGAAGAGCGGCCACATGGCCACCCTGGCAACGGTCGCCGACGACCTGTCGCACCGCCTCGTGAAGCTCTTCCTCAACGACGAACAGGGCCGCCGCCCCTTCTTCGGCGACGTGAACCTGTTCCAGTCCCCCGGCGACTGGCACGACCTGCTGCTGTTCTACGAGTACTTCCACGGCGACACGGGCGCCGGGCTGGGCGCGGCGCACCAGACGGGGTGGACGGCCCTGGTCCTCGACCTGATCCTGACCCTGCGCACTCCCCCGCCCGACGCCCGCCCGTAACCGGCTCAGCGGGCCGGAACCTCGGCGGCGTTGCGCAGCGCCGCCTCGACCCGGCGGTTGCTGGTCATGGTGGCGGTGACGGCGGTCATGGCCAGGAGGAGGCCGGCGGCGGTGTAGAGCGGGGTGCGGATGTTGTAGGTGGTGGCCAGCCAGCCGCCGAGGAAGGCGCCGGTGGGGGCCGCGCCCATGGCGAGCATGCGGGAAGTCGCGGCGACCCGGCCGATGAGGTGGGCGGGGACGATGGCCTGCCGGAGGGAGGGTGCGAGGACCATGGTGGCGCCCATGGCGGCTCCGCAGACCGCGAGGGCGAGGCCGGCCACGTACGGGTTGGGGGCGGTGGCCAGGCCCAGGATGGCGAGGCCTTCGATCGTGGCGGTGGCGGTGAGTGCGGTGCCGGTGCCGAGTTGCCGGCCGAGGATGGAGGCGGTGGCTGCGCCGAGGAGGCCGCCGGTGGCTTCGGCGGTGAGGAGCAGGCCGAAGCCGAAGGGGCCGGTGCCGAGGCGGTCGTGGGCGAAGAGGGCGAGGACGGTCTCCACGGCGAGGAAGGCGATGTTCCCGACCGCTGGGCGTAGTGCGAGGCCGAGCAGGAGCCGGTCCTGGAAGACGTAGGCGGCGCCGGCCCGTGCTTGGCGCAGGAGTGATTCGCGGGCTTGCGGTAGCGGGTGGGGTGTGGCGGGCAGTGTCCGTACGAGGAGTGCGGAGACCGCGAATGACACCGCGTCGGTGAGGAGCGGGAGGGTCCGGCCGAGGGTGAGCAGGACGCTGCCTGCGGGTGGGCCGGCGAAGCCGGAGGCGGCGGTCTGGGTGCCGCGGAGGCGGGTGTTGGCGCGTTGCAGGTGTGTGGGGTCGCGGCCGAGCAGGTCGGGCAGGTAGGCGGTGGCGGCGGTGTCGAAGAAGAGCCCGCCGAGGGCGAGGAGGAACGCGAGGGCCGCGAGCAGTGGGATGTTCAGCACGTCGAGTGCGGCCGCGGCGGCCGGTATCGCGAGCAGTACCGCCCGGGCTGTGTCGGCGACCCACATCGTGCGGCGGCGGTCCCAGCGGTCGACCAGCGCGCCGCCGAGGACCCCGAACAGCAGCCAGGGCAGCGTCCCGGCGGCCGTGACGACGGCCAGCGCCATCGGGTCCCGGGTCAACGTCAACGCCAGCAGCGGCAGCGCGGCATGCGTCACCCCGTCGCCGAGCGAGGACACCGTCTGCGCGGTCCACAGCCGCCCGAACCCGGCCGGCAGCTTCCGCGGTGATGTCCTGGTACCGATGTCGATCAGGGTTTCGCTCATGGAGGCACGATCGCCCCCGTCACCCGGCCGGAACAACGCGAAAGATCGAACCGCCGCTTAAGCCACCGGTTATCGTTCGGCGTGACCGGAGGGGAGGCGGCCTGGTGGAGCTGCGCGACATCGAGATCTTCCTGGCACTGGCCGAAGAGCTCCACTTCGGGCGTACGGCCGAACGCCTCCACGTGTCCCAGGCGCGGGTCAGCCAGTCGATCAAACAGCAGGAGCGCCGGATCGGCGGTGCCCTGTTCGAGCGGACCAGCCGCAGCGTGCGGCTCACCCCGCTCGGCGAGCGGCTGCGCGACCGGCTCGACGCGGGCTACCGCGAGATCATGGCCGGCATCGACGAGGCCGCCGCCACCGCTCGCGGACAGGTCGGCACCCTGACCATCGGCACCTTCGACACCCACCACCGGGAGATCGCGGCCGTCCTCGACCTGTTCCGGCAGCGGCATCCGAAATGCGAGCTGCGCATGCGCGAGATCCTCCCCTCCGACCCGTTCGGCGGGCTGCGCGCGGGGCGGGTCGACATCGGCCTGCTCTGGCTGCCCGTCCGCGAGCCCGACCTCACCGTCGGGCCGGAGCTGTACACCGAGCGGCTGGTGCTGGCCGTCTCCTCCGCGCATCCGCTGGCCGGCCGGGACCAGGTCGAGATGGAGGACCTCGGCGACCACCCGGTGGTGGACCTGGAGGGGCCCGTTCCGGACTACGTGTGGCAGGCGCACACCCCGGCCGTGACACCGTCCGGGCGGCCCATCCGGCGCGGCACCACCGCGGCCACCCTCGAGGAGGCCCTCACGGCGATCGGCGCCGGCGGCGTCGTGTCCCCCGTCGGGTCGTACGCGGCCGCCTCCCGGCAGCGTCGTGACCTCGCATTCGTGCCCATCGCCGACGGCCCGGTCCTGCGGTACGCCCCGGTGTGGCGCAGCGCCGCGGAGACCGCGCCGGTCCGCGCCTTCGTCCACGCCGCCGGGGGCGGCTGAGCTGCGTCGTACGGCGGGACCGGCCCGGTCGCGTGGTGCCTGCGACCGGGCCGGGGGTTGCCGGGGTCAGCTGCCCGACGCGCTCGGCGTGGGGGCGGTGTTGGTGCCGGAGTACGTGCCCTGGAAGCCGAAGCTCGTCGACCCGCCGGGCGGGATCGTGCCGTTGTAGTTCATGTTCACGGCCGTGACCGTGCGGCCCGACGAGGTGACGCCGGCGTTCCAGCTGCTGCCGATCTGCTGGTTGCCGGCCCAGGTCCAGGTCACCCGCCAGGAGCTGATCGGCGTGGTCCCGTTGTTCTTCACCGTGATCGATGCGACGAAACCGGCGCCCCAGTCGCTCTCGACCTTGTAGGTGGCCGTCACCGACGCGGTGCCGCCGCTCGAGCTCGGTGACCTGGAGGCCGACGGCGAGACCGACGCGGACGCACTTGCCGACGCGCTCGCGCTCGCGCTCACACTCGCGCTCACCGAGGCCGACGGGCTGGTGCTGGTGCCGCCGAGGAACAGCTCCGAGTACAGCGCCAGCGCCATGGCGACGTCGGCCTGGGCCCAGAAGCGGTGGTACGTGAACACCGGGGCGGCCCCGCCGTTGAGGTACGCCTGGACCTTCGGGAAGTCGGGGTCCTTCTGGTAGAAGGACCGGATCGACAGGAAGGTCGCGCCGGGCGCGATGGTGTCGCCGTTGGGCATCTTGCCGGTCCAGCCGGACGGCACGTAGACCGTGTCCTTGAAGCGGCTGTAGTCGGCGCGGGTCTCGGGGATGGCGATGCCCTTGCTGTCGGTGTGCTGCGCCAGGGCGTCCAGCAGGTTCTTGCCCAGCGTCTGGGCCGCGGCGTTGCCGGCGCCGGCCGCGTAGTACAGCAGGGTCTTGATGAGCGCGGCGGCCACCCCGACGTCCTGGCCGGAGTCGGTGACGGTGACGTGCAGGCCGGCGTTGGCGCCCGGGCTGGCCGCGTTCCAGGTGTCGGGCTGCCCGCTCCAGCTCAGCGTCGAGGGGATCTGGAAGCTGCCGCCGGTACCGACGGTGACCTTGCTGGAGGCCCAGGTGACCCACTTGTCCAGGATCGCCTTGACCCGGCTGTCCTTGGTCAGGTAGTAGTACTCGGCCCAGCGCTCCATGCCCCACACCTGCATGCCGAACCAGTTGTTGCTCGGCGGGTCGTGGTAGACCGGCTCCCAGTCGTAGGCCATGCCGTAGAAGGTCGGCGTGCCGGCCGGGGGCTGGCCGTACTGGCCGTTCCAGCTGTTGGTGGCGCCACCGGCGATGCCGCCGTCGGCCGACTGCAGCCAGCGCAGGAACTCGATCTGGCGGGTGAGGCTGGTCGCCCAGTCCGAACGGCCGGTGGCCGACTTCGGCGCCATCGCGCTCACGGTCGACAGCGCCCACGCGGCCACCGGGTTCTGGTAGCCGTGGTGCGCCGCGCCGTCGCCGATGCGCCACGCCCAGCCGCCGCCCGCGGTGGCGCCGCCCCACGCGTAGTACCAGCCGAGCAGGTAGTGCTGCGAGTTGCGGCCGCTGCCGGCCGCGCAGCCGCTCGGGCTGGTGCAGTTGCCGATCTGCTTGAAGTACTTGTCGAACATGCCGTAGCGCAGGTAGTCGCCCATCTTGGCGGCCTTGGCCACCGAGGCGGAGACGGCGCCCGCGTTGCCCTGCGCCGACGCCCACCGGTACGCCCAGTAGGCCGCCTGGATGGCCCGCGCGTCGGCGTCGGGCGCGTTGGTGTACTTCCACTGCTTGGCGTAGCTCTGGTCCTTGACGAACAGGTCCAGGTAGCCGTTGGTGCCGCCGTACTTCATGAGGTCGGTGCACGGCTGCGGGATCGTCTCGAAGACCGACTCCTGGGCGCCGCGCTGGTAGCTGTTGATGTAGCCGGGTCCGGGTGCGCTCGGGCCGTTCTCCGCCCCGGTGCCGGCCGTGTTGCCGTAGCCGTACACGTTGTCCACGTCGAGCAGCCAGTGCATCCCGTAGATGTCGGGGGTGCCGTAGGCGGACTGCAGCTCGGCCGCGATCGGGTCGGCGCCGACCGGCACCGAGCTGTCCAGCGGGCTGGGGTAGCCGGTGGGCTCCGGAAACTCCGGCGCGTAGGTCGCCGGCTTGCTCGAGTTGTACGACCCGTTCGTCGGCTGGTCGACCGTGGTGGGGATGATGTACTTCTCGGCCGCCGTCCACGTGTTGTTGAACGGGGCCCAGTCGCCGGTCACCCGGCCGTACACGGCCTCCAGCCACATCCAGTAGCTGAACGCCTCCGACGTGGTCTCGTGCCCGTGGTCGGGCGCCTCGACCATGAGGGTCTCGACCGAGTGATACGGCACGCCGGACGGGCTGAAGTAGCCGCTGGCCGAACTCTTGATCTTGTTGTACATGTCGAGGAACTGCTGCGCGTAGGGGTCGGGTGCGGCGGCATTGGTAGCGGCCGATGCTTCGAGCACCTTCGATCCAACTGCGACCGCGGCGACCGTGCCGCCGACAGCGGCAACGAATTTTCTGCGGGACAGGCGGGACATGGAGCCTCCTGCGGGGTTGGCGGATGCGGCGGGGCGGGGCAGATCGAAGATCTGAATGGGAGCGTTCCCAAACCTTCGGTTTGCCGCCATACGCTGTCAATCCGGGGAGGTGCAGCCACGCTGTCAGCAGGGCTTATTCCTTGAAAATTACGGCCGGGCGGCCGGCGCCCGGCATCGAAGCTGGTCATGCCGGGGCGTGCGGTCGTATTGTCGGTCGTCGGGTCGGCGTCTGTCCTCGTGGGCGCCGGCCCGCCGCCGCTGCGGTGCACGGCCTCGGCCCGGCGGCCGATCCGGACCGGGCCGGCGAGTGGGCAGCGGCCAAGTTGTGACCCCGGGCAGGTAGCGTCGACTACATGAGCACCTACTCGGGTCCCGCCAGGCTCATCCTCGCCGACGGCACACGCGTGCCCGGGACTGCCTCGCTGAAGATGAGCCAGAACGGCGGCCGCCCTGGCTGGGGCGGCACGTTCCGGCCCGACGAAACCACGGCCGGCGCCCGTGCGGCCGCCGAAGACGTTCAGATCGAGCTCCCTTACGACCAGCTCGGTCACGTCGCGGTCACCGGCACACGGCGTCTTCTCGCCACACAGATCCTGATGTCGCTGTCCGGTCGCGGCCCTGCGCCGTTCTGACCACCGTCCTTTCCGCGCCGTGGCGGGCGTTCAGGACGACCTGGAGCAGACCGCCCGGCGGTGCGCTCCAGGTCGTCCTGGCCCATGACGTCCCGGCCGGGGTTGTCGCCGTCACCGCCGCACGCGACTTTGTTGCCGTCGTTACGCATCGTCGGGGTCGAACAACGGGCCGCGACCTGGGCGGCGCGCGCGCAGTGATCGCCGGGCGCTGATGCACGAGGGCGTACGATCCGGGCCGGAGTCGATCGAGGGGGTTGCGGTGGCGGACGCGCAGGAGATGGCATCGCGGCTCGATACGTCTGTGCCGCATCCGGCGCGGCGGTACAACTACTGGCTCGGCGGTAAGGACAACTTTGCCGCTGACCGGGAGTCCGGGGACGCGGTCGTCAAACTGTTCCCGTCGATCCGTACCGCGGCCGTCGAGAACCGGTACTTTCTGCGCCGCGCGGTCACGTTGCTCGCCGGGGAGCTCGGCATCCGGCAGTTCCTGGACATCGGGACCGGGCTGCCGACGGCCGACAACACGCACGAGGTCGCGCAGCGTCTAGCGCCCGAGTCCAGGGTCGTCTACGTCGACAACGACCCGCTCGTCATGGTGCACGCGCGGGCGCTGCTCACCGCGGCGCCCGGGGCCGGGCCCACCGACTACATCGAGGCCGACGTCCGCTCGCCCGAGCACATCCTGCAGGAGGCGGCGAAGCTCCTCGACTTCAGCCGTCCCATCGGGCTGATGCTCATCGCAGTCCTGCACTTCATCGCCGACGACGAGGACCCCTACGGCATCGTGCGGCGGCTCGTCGACGCGCTGCCTTCGGGCAGTTACCTCGTGCTGTCGCACTCCACCGGCGAGTTCCTGGCGCCGGAGGCGGTGCACGCCTTCCGTACCGGCGCGATCCCGGTCTACCTGCGCCGGCACGACGAGATCGCGCGGTTCTTCGACGGGCTCGACGTGCTCGAGCCCGGCATCGCGTCGATCTCCAGCTGGCGCGCCGAGCACGAGCGGCAGCCCCGGCCGGACGAGTCGGAGACCGCGACGGACTGCGCGGTCGCACGCATCCCGTAGCCGTCAGAGCATCGGGGCGCGGTGGCGCTCCAGGTACGCCTCGACGTGCTCGGCGTGGTCCGGCGGGTTCAGCAGGTAGCCCTGGCCCAGCGGGCAGCCCGCCGCCCGTACCACGTCCACGTGCGACTCCGTCTCCAGCCCGCACGCGATCACGTCGATGCCCAGGCGCCGGGCCAGGGCCACCACCACGTCGACGATCGGCGTGGCCGGGCCGCGGCGGCCGGCCGGTTCGACGAAGAGGGTCTGGTCGATCTTCAGGACGTCGATCGGGAGCCGGCGGAGGTGGGACAGCGCCGTCGGGCCGGTGCCGAAGTGGTCCAGGGCGGTGCGTACGCCCAGGGCACGCAGGCCGGCCAGCTGCTCCACGGCCAGGGTGTCGTCGGGCAGGGCGGCCTCCGTCACCTCCACGACGAGGAACTCCGGCCGGACGTCGTGGGTGTCGATCGCCGTGGCGACCGTGGTCAGCCAGCCGTCGGCCGCCAGCTGACGGGCCGAGACGTTCACCGAGACCCACAGCGTCCGGCCGTCGCGGTGCCAGCGGGAGAGCTGGCGGCAGGCCTTGTGCAGCACCCAAGTGCCGATCTCTTCGGCCAGGCCGGCGCCCAGCTCCTCGGCGATCGGGAGGAACTCCGACGGCGGTACGGCGCCCAGTCGCGGGTGGCGCCAGCGCAGCAGGGCCTCGGCGCCCACCGGCTGGCGGGTGACCAGGTCGGCGATCGGCTGGAAGACGAGGTCGAGCTCGCCGCGGCCGATGACGCCGGGGAGCTGCTGCTCGATGTCGGTGCGGCGGACCAGCGCGGCCTCGAACGACTTGTCGTAGCACTCCACGCGGTTGCCGTCGCGCGGCCGGGACAGCTGGCGGGCCCGGCGGCGGGCCACGTCCGCGTGGCGAAGGGCTTCTTCGGCGGTACCGGCGCCAAGGAGATCGGCCACGCCCACGTCAGCGGTCAGATGCACCGTGTGGCCGGGCAGGTGGAAGGGCTCGGCCAGGGCGGTGGCCAGGCGCGTGGCCAGGGCGAAGGCGTGCACCAGGGGCGCCTCGGTGAGCACGGCGAACGCGGCGCCGCCGAGGCGGGCGGGGAAGCCGGCGAGGCCGTCGGCGCCGTCTCTGGGGGTCGTGGCGGTGCGCAGGCGGCGGGCGGCCTCGATCAGTACCGCGCCGGCGACCGTCGGGCCGTGCAGGTCCGCGACGCTCTCGAACCGGTCCAGCTCCAGCACGAGCACGGAGCCGGGGCGGCCCTCGTGGCAGGCCTCGCCCGCGGCGGCGACGAACCGGCGGCGGTTCGCCAGGCCGGTCTGGTCGTCGGTCCACGCGACCTCGTCGAGCGTGCGCTGCAGCTGCGCACGGTCGCCGACGTCGCGTACGTGCACGACGAGCCCGGCCACCTCCGGCGCGGTGCGCTGGTCGCTGACCGTCGACTCGGTGTCGCGCCAGCGGCCGAAGCCGTCGCGGAGGCGGGCCTGCACGAGTACGTGCTGGCGGCCGTCGAGCACGGCGCGCAGCGCCTCGGTGACGGGGCCGTGGTCCTCGGTGTGGAGCAGGTCGGTCAGCGGGCGGCCGAGCGCGTCCTGGTCGGACAGGCCGAACTGGCGCGCGGCCGCGGGGCTCTGCCAGCGCACGACGAGGTCGGCGTCGAGCACGATCGTGACGTCGGTCGAGCCGGACACCAGGGTGCGGAAGCGGGCTTCGCGGCCGGCGAGCCTCAGCGCGTACCGCCGGATGTCACGCGCGGCGAGCAGCTCACGCACGGCGAGGGCGGCGAACGCGGCCACGCCCAGGCTGACCGCTGTGGCGTCGAACCGGCCCCCGGTGAGCAGGTGGAAGGCCGAGACGATGACGGCGAGCAGGGCGGGGCCCATGAGCAGCGGGTACGCCGCGAGCGTGCCGCCCTCGTCGTACACCTCGGGGCGGGTCGGCTCGTCGCCGGCCCGGCGGGCGCCCGCGGTGATGAGGAACGGGCCCGCGACCATCGCGAGCCCGGCGACCACGAGGCCCCCGGTGACCGCGCCGGGAGCTGCGGGCCAGGCACGGTGGTGACCGAGGAGCAACAGGGAGTACACGTCAAGGCCGACGATCGAAAGTGCGGCTCCGCCGGCGCAGCCCAGCGCCGCGGGACGGTGCCGCACGGCGCGCAGGCCGGTGACGACCGCGACGGCGACGGCCACCGAGCCGGTGACGGCCACGGCCAGCCGCAGCGGCCCGGTGCCCGGCGGCGCGGTGCGGCCCAGCGCCAGCACCCACGCGCAGTAGAAGAGGCTCACGCCGATGCCGGCGCCGTCCAGCAGGCGGCGCAGCCGGGCCCCGACGGTCGGCGCGGTGCCGGGGAGCAGGAGCAGGCCGAGGAGGTACGTCGGGGCGGCGAGCAGCGTCGTCGCGGCGGCGGCCGGCCCCGGGGCGAGCGCCGGGACCCCGGTGACGGCGACGCCCGCGCCGGTGATGAGCGCCCCCATGCCGAGGAACCCGGCCCCGCGGCACGGCCCGAAGTCACGCCGCCCGTGGTGAATCCGCAGCGCCAGCCTGATCAGCGAGCCGGCGTGTAACAGCGCGGCGCCCGCGGCCGCGGCGGCGACCGCGACGAGGCCGAGGACCGGCCCGCTGGCGGCGGCGGCGCTCAGGGCGGCCGCCGTGGTGAGCAGAACGAGCCAGAACGTGCGCGGGTTGCCGATCACTGCAGTGCCGCTTTCACGAGGGGAGCGCTGGGGATGTGCTCAACCCGCTCAACGAGGAGGGGCGCTCGGGGTTACTGGCCGGTTGCGACGATCCGGTGAACGGCGTCGATCCGTTCGCGGCGTTCTGCTTCGGCGACGGTACCGCGGGTGAGCTCGTCCAGCAGCAGCCCGTCGATCAGCCCGATCAGCAGCCGGCCCCGCTGTCGCGAGCCGGTCAGCGCCTCGGCCCGCTCGACGAAGCCGCCGGCCAGCCGGGCCGCGGCCTCGCCCAGCTCGCGGCGCGCCTGCGGGTCGAGCATGAGCATGAAGCGCGCCCTGGTCCGGTGGGAGGTTGCCCAGCGCTGCAGTACCTCCGCCAGGTCTGCTCCTTCCGTGTCTTGCAGGTCGAGCTCGGCGATGCGCTCGAGGGCGGCGGTGAGCAGGGCGTTGCGCGTCGGGAAGTGGTAGCTGCAGGTGCCTTGGGGCAGGCCGGCGCGGGTGTCTACGGCGCGGTGGGTGAGGGCGCGTACGCCGTCGTGGCCGAGCACCTCGATGGCGGCGTCGGCGAGGCGGCTCTTGCGATCCGCGTCTCGTTGCTTCACGGGGTGGATGCTACAGGTGTAGCGTGCTCTTGCTACATCTGTAGCGGGTTGCTCGGCGAAATGTCGGGCCGCTTCGCTAGGCCCGACATTTCGGACATATACCCCGACGGGGGATGCGCTGGTTATGTCGAGTTATGCGGTATTTGGGTTATCCGTCCGAATCGGGGAGGAAGCGTGCGCGCGATTGTTGTCGGGGGCGGGATTGGGGGGTTGGCGACGGCCCGTGGGCTGACGCTGTGCGGCTGGGACGTCGTGGTGCTGGAGCGGCTGCCGCGGCTGGAGACGGCCGGGGCCGGGCTGTCGCTGTGGCCGAACGCGCTGCGGGCCCTGGACTGGCTCGGCGTGGGCTCGCGCGTCCGGGCCGCGGGGACGCCGATCACGGGCGGTGGTCTGCGCACCGCGGAGGGTGCCTGGCTGTCGCGGGTCACGGTGGCCGGCCCGATCGTGGTCCATCGCGCGGATCTGCACGAGATCCTGGCCGAGGGCCTTTGCGTCCGCACCGGCGTCAATGTGACAGATGTGCGCACCCTCGAGGCCGATCTGATCGTCGGAGCGGACGGAATCGGCAGTGCGGTGCGCGCACAGTACGCACCCCAAGTGCGCATCCGCGACAGCACGAACGTGTCCTGGCGCGCCGTAGTACCGCCAGACCCGAGCATCACCAGCGGCGGCGAAACCATGGGCCCGGGCGGCCACCGTTTCGGCTACGCCCCGATGGGCGAGCGCGGCATCTATTGGTACGCCGTAGCGCCCGGCCCGTTGCGCACCACGTCCCGGACCGAGCAGCTCACCGAGCTGGCAGACCGGTTCGCGGCCTGGCACGATCCGATCCCGCGCCTCCTGGCCGCGACAGATCCGAACACATTGCTGCACTATCCACTGCACGACCTGCACCCGGTGGCGCCGATGCGGTTCGGTGACCGAGTGGCCCTGGTCGGCGACGCAGCGCACGCAATGACGCCGTACCTCGGCCAGGGCGCGTGTCAGGCCCTGGAGGACGCGGTAACTCTCGCCGCAGTCGTGTCACAGCCGGCGTCGCCCACGCGCAGACCGCTTCCGACGGAGGCGCCCGTGTCGCCGCCGATCGCAGAAACGCGCACCTCACCGTCCGCTCCAACCGCGCACCAGACGCCGCCGATCGCAGAAACGCGCACGTCGCCGTCCGCTCCAACCGCGCACCTGACGCCGCCGATCGCAGAAACGCGCACGTCGCCGTCCGCTCCAACCGCGCACCAGACGCCGCCGATCGCAGAAACGCGCACCGCACCGTCCGCTCCAACCGCGCACCAGACGCCGCCGATTGCAGAAACGGACACCTCACCGCCCGCTTCGGCAGCGCACCAGACGCCGCCGATCGCAGAAACGCACACGTCGCCGTCCGCTTCAGCAGTGCATCTGACGCCGTCGGCCGCCGAGACGCCCATTTCTCCAACATTTGTGTCCGTGTCGCGGACGGACACAAATGTGCGCGTAGGGCGGTCGGTTGCGGAGGCGCTCGTGGAGTACGACCGGATTCGGCGGCCGCGGGTGGCCATGGTGGTGCGGCGCAGCCGGCTCGCCGGTCGGATGTCGGGTGCCCTTGCGCGGGTCGTGTTGCGCGTGTTGCCCGCGCGCGTGCTGGTGCGCGGCGCGGAGAAGGTTTCGGCCTGGGAGCCGCCTACGCGGGAAGCCGGGCGTTGCTGATCTCGTCGCGGCCCAGCCAGGAACGCAGGCGGTGGCGAAGGCCGCGGCGCTCGGGTACGTCGTCGCCCACGATGTCCGCGATCACGGCCGTGATGTTGTCCGGGCCGCCGGCACGCAGGGCCAGGTCGACGAGGCGCTCGACGCACTCGTCGACGTCCGTGTACTCGCGCATCGCCTCCTCGATCGTCTCCGCGCGCAGCACGCCGGACAGGCCGTCGCTGCACAGCAGGTAGCGGTCGCCGGCGCGGGCGGCGGTGACGGAGTACACAGGATCGGTCGGTTGTCCTTGCAGGACCCGGCTGACCAGGGAGCGCTGCGGATGGGTCGCGGCCTCGTCGAGCGTGATGCGCCCTTCGTCCACGAGTAACTGCACGTATGTGTCGTCTTTTGTGATCTGGGCGAATTCGTCGCCGCGCAGCAGGTACGCCCGGGAGTCTCCAATGTGGACCAGGCCGATCCGGTCGCCGGAGAACAGGATCGCGGTGAGCGTCGTGCCCATGCCCAGCTTCGACGGGTCCTCCTCGACCTCGTCGCGGATGCGCCGGTTGGCGTCCGACACCGCGGTGCGCAGCGCGGTGAGCAGGTCGTTGCCGGCGAACTCCTCGTCGAGCGGGCCCATCGCCTCGATCGCGAGCCGGCTGGCCACGTCACCCGCCGCCATGCCGCCCATGCCGTCAGCGACGGCGAGCAGCCGGTCGCCCGCGAACACCGAGTCCTGGTTCTGGTTGCGTACCAGGCCGGTGTCGGTGCGCGCGGCCCAATGCAGGGCGAGCGGCTGATGACCCTCGTCGACCACACCCTCTGCGACACCCTCTGCCATGCCTGACAGCGTGCCGTATCGATACGGCGGGCGTCTCTACGCACTTGTGCGTATCGTGACCGCATGCCGACCGCCCCCTTCATCGGACGAGCGGCCCAGCTCGCCGAGATCGAGGCGGCGTGGGCGGCGCGGCGGCCCGGGATCGTGCTCATCACCGGCGAGGGCGGCAGCGGCAAGAGCCGGCTGGTCGCGGAGGTGCTGCGCCGCCTCGACCTCGACGGCACGGCGGTGCTGCGGGGCTCGGCGCGGCCCCAGGGCGCGGCCCCGTACGACTGGCTGGCCTCGGTGCTCAACGGCCGCCCGGCGGCGACCCTGCCCGTCGAGGAGTCGCTGCTCAACCGGCTCGCGCAGCGCCCCCTGGACGCGGCCGAGCCGCGACTCGCCCCGGCGACGACACTGCGCGCGGCGGTCGACGTTGTACGTGCGTTATTGAGCGGTACCGCCACCAATCACTCAGAACTCAGCATCGTCGTCGTCGAGGACCTGCACGACCTCGACCCGGCCAGCCTGGCGCTCGTCGCCGAGCTCGCGGCCGCGGCGGAGACGCTGCCCGCGCTCATGCTCGTGACGAGCCGCCCGCCGCAGGAGGCCGCGTTCGCCCCCGCGGCCGCGCGCACACTGCGCCGGCTCGGCGGTTCGCCGTCCGTGCTGCGCGTTCATGTCGCACCGTTCACCGCGCGCGAGACCGCCGAGCTGATCGAGGCCACGTACGGCAGCGCCCCCGCCCCCGAGGCCGTCCGCGGCGCGCGGCGGCGGACCGGCGGGAACCCGTTCTGGCTGGCGGAGCTGCTGGCGGCGTACGACACCGCCGGCGACCTGCCCGCCGCCCCGCTCCCCCCGCACGTCGTCGGCCTGCTCGTGGAGCCGCTGTCGAGCGAACCGGAGCTGGTCGGGCGGGTGGCCCGGGCGGCGGCACTGCTCGGCGACCCGGTGGAGAGCGACGTGCTCTTCCACGTCTGCGGCGGCGACGTCGAGCCCGCGCTGCGCCGGCTGCTCGACCTCGGCCTCCTGCTGATCGCCCCGGACCTGGCGCCGACCGGATCGCTCAGATTCCGCCACCCACTCCTGCGCGAAGCGCTAGCCGCCGGCGTGATGCCGCGCGAACGCACACGCGTGCACTCACTCGCGCGCGGACTGGCCGTCGAGCTGGGCGACAACGCCGCGCTGGCCCGGCATGCGGCCGCCTTGGGTCGTACCGCGGAAGCCCGCACCGCCGCCGCCCGCGGCGCGGCGGCCAGCCTGGCCACGGGCCTGCCGGAGGCGGCGCTGGAGCTGGTCGCGCTGGGTTTGAGCCTGCCCGTCCGCACTTCCGATGATGGCCCCGGCGGCGGGCCCGGGCCTGAACCACCCGACCGCCGATCTCCCGTGGGCCTCGAGCAACCGTCGCTTCCGCAATCGAACACACATGATGCGCAGCCGGACACACAGCCAGTTGCGCACAGCGGGCGCTCAAGCGCGCAGGACGCTCAGCTCACTGCACACGACAGACAGTCAGACGCGCGGAACACCACGCACGACGGACAGTCAGACGCACAGAGCACCGCGCACTACGGACAGTCAGGCGTGCAGAGCACCGCGCACGACGCGCAGTCAGGCGTGCAGAGCACCGCGCACGACGCGCAGTCAGACGTGCAGAGCACCGCGCACGACGCGCAGTCAGGCGTGCAGAGCACCGCGCACGACGCACAGTCAGGCGTGCAGAGCACCGCGCACGACGCGCACAAAGCGCAGTTGGGCGGGCACTCAAGTGCGCAGGACGCTCAGCTCACTGCACACGACAGACAGTCAGACGCGCGGAACACCGCGCACGACGGACAGTCAGACGCACAGAGCACCGCGCACGACGCACAGTCAGGCGTGCAGAGCACCGCGCACGACGCATCGCGCGCCGCGCACAAAGCGCAGCCGGGCGGGCACTCAAGTGCGCAGGACGCTCAGCTCACTGCACACGACAGACAGTCAGACGCGCGGAACACCGCGCACGACGGACAGTCAGACGCACAGAGCACCGCGCACGACGCACAGTCAGACGTGCAGAGCACCGCGCACGACGCATCGCGCGCCGCGCACAAAGCGCAGCCGGGCGGGCACTCAAGTGCGCAGGACGCTCAGCTCACTGCACACGACAGACAGTCAGACGCGCGGAACACCGCGCACGACGGACAGTCAGACGCACAGAGCACCGCGCACGACGCACAGTCAGACGTGCAGAGCACCGCGCACGACGCATCGCGCGCCGCGCACAAAGCGCAGCCGGGCGGGCACTCAAGTGCGCAGGACGCTCAGCTCACTGCACACAACGGACAGTCAGACGCGCGGAACACCGCGCACGACGGACAGTCAGACGCACAGAGCACCGCGCACGACGCATCGCGCGCCGCGCACAAAGCGCAGCCGGGCGGGCACTCAAGTGCGCAGGACGCTCAGCTCACTGCACACAACGGACAGTCAGACGCACAGAGCACCGCGCGCAATGCGCAGCCGGGCGCGCGCTCAAGTGCGCAGGACGCTCAGCTCACAGCGCACAACGGACAGGCAGACGCGCAGAGCACCGCACACAATGCACCGTCGGGCGCGCGCTCGAGTGCGCAGGACGCGCAGTCAGGTCTGTCGGCCAGTGCGCGCGGTGGGCAGTCTGCGGTGCTCGACCGTGACGAGGTTTGGGTTGCGCTCGCCGGGGTTGGAGCTGCGGCGGCGTTTGTCAGTGCTCGCTTTGAGGTTGCTGCCAACTATGCCGGGGACTGGCTGCACGAGGTACAGCAGACGGATGACCGTGACGGGACGGCTGATGCGCATCGGCAGCTCGCGGCCGTTCGGTGGTGTCTCGGGGACCCCGGCGGGCATCGGCGGTCGCTCGATCGGGCCGCGGCCGTTGGAGGGTCGGCGGCTTCGCTGGCGCGGCAGCGGGCGGCCGAGGCTGAGAGTGCGCTTCGTACCGAGGACGCTGCCTCCGCGCTGCCGCTCGCCGAGGCTGCGGTTGGGGCCGCCGAGCGGGCCGGGGTCGGGATCGCGTCCGCGTCGGTCACGCTCGGCACGGCGCTGGCGCTGACCGGGGACTTTGAGCGGGGGGTTGCGCTCCTGCGCGCGGCGCGACAGCTTGCCGGGCGCGAGCACGATCCCGTCACGATCGGACGTGCGGTGCACAACCTGGTGGCCGTCAGCCTGCCGCGGCTGGGCGAGGTCATGGGCTGGCGGCTGTTCGACGAGGCTATGGGGACGATCGGGCGGTACGGGCTGGAGTTCTGCGCCGGGCGCACCACCACGCTCGGCGTTGCGCACGCGATGCGCACCGGGGATCTGGCGCGGGCCGAGGCGCTGGTCTGGTCGCGGCTGCCGATCGAAGGCGATCCGGTTGAGCGAGTGCGGTTCACTGCGCGCGCGGGTCTGCTCGCTTTGGAGCGTGGCGACGACAGTCTTGCGGTGCGGATGCTCGCACGGGCAGACGCTGAGGGGCGCGACTCGGGCCTTGTGCGGGTGCTACGGGTGGCGGTGGCGGCGCGGGGAGTACACCCCGTTGATCCGGCAGAAGCTCTGCGTGACTGCGTCGGGCGGTGCGGGCCGGCCCGGCTCGCGGAGGCGGCGCGGTGGGCGCTGCACGGCGGGGTACCGGCGACGGTCGTCGAGGAGCATGTGCCCGATCGACCCGTGCGGCTGCGGTTCCTGCTCGCCGTGGCCGCCGGACGCGATGCCGACGCGCTCGAACTCCTGCCCGTTGCGCTGGGCGGCGACACGCTGAGTGATGTGGGGGTTCGCGACCGTGTGCCGGCGGCGGGGGGCGATGCCGGCGGGCTCGGGCCCGGTGGGTTCGGTGCCGGCGGTACGGGGATCATCGGGCTCATCTCCGGGGACTCGCGCGGGCGCGGGGCGGCCGGCTCCGGTGTGCGGCGATCGGCGCGGCGGGCGGCGGTCGCGGCCGTTGCTGACGGTGTCGGGCCGGACGATGAGGTCGGCGGCGGGGTCGAGGCCGGCGGGGCGGCGCTTGGGCGCGGGGACGGGGATGGGCGGGCTGAGGATGCGGCGGTACACACGGCGGCTGCTCATGCTTTGTTGCGGCTCGGGCGGGCGGGCGAGGCCCGTCGGCATGCGGAGCGTGCGGTGGCTCTGCTCGCGCACTGGCCCGGGTGGCGGCTGGCCGAGGCCGAGACGCTGTTGCACAGTCTGCGCGCGGGTGGTGACCTGACGGCGCGGGAGTTGGAGGTGCTCGGGTGTCTTGCCGCGGGGATGACGAATCAGCAGGTCGCGAGTTCGCTGGGGATTTCGATCCGGACTGTCGCGGTTCATGTGTCGAACCTTCTGCGCAAGACGGGGGCTACCTCGCGGACTGAGGCGGCGCTGTGGGCTGTGCGGCATCGGCTTGCTCCTGAGCGGTGATTCGGGCGTTTCCGGAAAATCCGATAGGCCTGGTTGTTTCTGGCTACGGTGGGGCCACGAGCGCAGGGTTACTTGGACTTTGGGGCTGCCCAACGACGCTCGGCCGATGGTGGCGGGAGCTTGCGCTCCCGCAACGTGTAAGCGTGGTCCCTGCTCGTTGTTGCGTGCGGTTATTCCTCTTGGCCGTGGTTTGCCGGCGGGTTCGTGCGGGTCGTCATTCGGTGGTCCCGGATTTGTGCGCTATATGAAGTGGGGCCGCGGGTTTCTGGGTGGGTTGGGATAATTGATGGGTGGCGGGGCAGATATCGTTGTTTAGTCGGGCGCAAGTGGCTTCTATGCGGGATCGGACTCGGGCGCGGAATTGGTCGCCTTCTCAAGATGCGTTTCGGCGGGAGCATGCGGAGCGTCGTTACTGGGGGTTGAAGCGGCGGTATGCGGAGAAGCTTCGGCGGGAATATGGCAGTGAGGCGGCGGGGTATGCGAGCTTCGCTCGGCGGGCGGCGGAGGCGAAGGCGGGCTATGAGCGGCGGGCGGCAGCTGCCCTTGAGCTAGCCGGGCCGGTTCAGGTTGAGCAGGTTGAGTGCGCTGGGCCGCTCTCCGGCCAGGCCGAACGTCCCGGACCGCCGGTTGAGCAGGCCGAACGTCCCGGACCGCCGGTTGAGCAGGCCGAACGTCCCGGACCGCCGGTTGAGCAGGCCGAACGTCCCGGACCGCCGGTTGAGCAGGCCGAATGTGCCGGACCGCTCGATGGGCTACCCGTGGAGCAGGCCAGCGCCGGTAACGACTGGGAGCCCGCGGCGCGGCCGAGTGGGGAAGGCGCCGATCGGGGCGGGCCCACACGCGACACCGCCGCGCGCCGGCACCACGATCGCGCTGGGACCGCCGCGGCGTCAACGATTCGGAACAATCAGTCGCCGACCGCGTCGACCGGTGCATTCTGCCTGTCGCCGAAGTCTACGAGAGCCGGTATCGATCGGTCATTGTTACAACGGACCGGTGACAGGAAACAGCGACTCGCCCATTCGTGTGCCGCGGCGGCGGCGCGCTACGAAGGCGCAAATGCGTGATCGTGAAAATAGAGCGTCAGGTTGAGAAAGTTCGGCCGAACTGGATTACTGCTGCGTCCAGCTCCTCGTACGCGGCGTCGCTTATGGATTGGTCGCGGGTTCGGTCTGTCAGTTGTCTGCGCAGTACCTCGATGCGGTGTGCCGCGTCCGCGCCGTCTGACAGGAGGTTGTTCACCTGGTTGCGGATGTCCAGGGCTACGTCCGGGCGGATTTCGTTCGTCTGGGAGCGGCGGTCCACGATGTCCAGGACGGCTTTGCCCGCGGCCTGGCGCGTCAGGGGGGACGGCGGGGCCGGGGGCGAGGCGGGCGGGCTGGCCGGGCCGGTCTGGGTGGCCGTGCCCGAGCGGCGCGGCTGGGTGGTCGGGGTGGGGGTGGCCTGCTGGTTCGGGGGGCCCGGTACCACCGAGACGAGGATGCTGACCGATGGTCCGGGGGCCGCGTTGTCGCCGGGCCTCGGGCCGGGGTCGTCCTGTTGCAGGATGAGCACAGTGAGTACCGCTGCCGCTGTCACGATGACCGGCACGGACAGCAACGCTCGGCGGCGGGTGAGCATTGTGGACGCCGCGGACTTCGCGCCCAGGATGCTGGCCATTTCCGCGGCCGTCGGGCGGCGCAGGGGGTCGGTGGACAGGCAGCGCAGGCACACCGCGGCGGCCGCGGCCGGCAGGCCGGGCACGTTGAGGGCCGGGCGGCGCTCGGCGGCCAGGGCGCGCTCCAGCTCCTCCCACGTCGTGGCCGGGTAGGGCGGGGCGCCGGTGAGCATCTCGTAGAGCAGGACACCGAGGGCGTACACGTCGGTGGCGCCGCTGGTCGGGGCGCCGGTCAGGCGTTCGGGCGCGACGTAGGGCGGGGTGCCGAACGTCATCGCCTCCTCGCGCTGGCCGATGTCGGCGGCGATGCCGAAGTCGAGCAGGCGCACGCCGTCGGTGGTGAGCATGACGTTCTCGGGGGTCACGTCGCGGTGCACGACGCCGCGGCGGTGGGCGGCGTGCAGGACGTCGGCGACGGTGGCGGCGACCGCGACCGCCTCGGGCCACGGCATGGGGCCCTTCTCCAGGCGGGCGGCGACGGAGATGCCGTCGAGCAGCTGCATCACCACGTATGCGGCGATGCGACCGCGCGGGGTGACCGTCTCGCCGTAGTCGTACACGCCGATCGCGTTCGGGTGCTCGATGCGGGCCGCGGCCCGGGCCTCGCGGCGGATGCGGTCGCGCTGGCCGCCGTCGGACGCGATGGGTCCATCGAGGACCTTGACCGCGACCGTGCGCTCCAGGGCCGAGTCCCAGGCTCGCCAGACGACCGACATGCCGCCCGCACCGACGGGCTGTTTGAGGATGTAGCGGCGGGCGAGGATATCGCCCTCCCGCAGCTGAGCACCGCGCATCCTACGTGGATGCCCGCACAACGAGTTCGGTAGGCAGGATCGGCGTGACCTCGTCCGGGTCGAGCAGCAGGGCGGCGACGACCGCGCCGAGCTCCTCGACGGGCTGGCGGACCGTGGTCAGGGCGGGCGTCGTGAAACTCGCGACCGGGGAGTCGTCGAAGCCGACCACGGCCACGTCCTCGGGCACCCGCCGGCCGGACTTGCGCAGGGCCTGCAGCGCGCCGGCGGCCATCGCGTCGGAGGCGACGAAGAGCCCGTCCAGGCGCGGGGTGCGGTCGAGCAGCCAGGCCGCGGCGTGGCCACCGGACGGGGTGCTGTAGTCACCGTATGCGATCAGCGGTTGACGGCCGGCGGTGATCATGGCGCGACGGTACCCCTCGAGGCGGTCGGCCGCGGCGGGCGAGTCCGGCGGGCCGGCGATCGTGGCGATCGTCCTACGGCCGCGCAGGAGCAGATGCTCCACGGCCTGGCGCGCGCCGTCGCGGTTGTCGACGTCGGCGAAGGGCACGGCCAGCTCCGGCCGGCCCGCGGCGCGCAGCGGCACCCGGGACGCGGCCAGCGACACGGCGAGGGGGTGCTGCGCCGGCGCGCCGACGAGCAGCACGCCGCCGACCCCGCCCGCGGTCAGGAACTGGGTGGAGCCGGCCACCGTGCCGCGCGTGGCGGACATGGTGATCAGCGGCACCCCGCGGGTCGCCAGCTCCTCCTCGGCCCCGGCCAGCAGCCGCGCGACGAAGCCGTCGCGGAAGAGCCGGGCGGTCGGCTCGAACACGACGGCGGCCACGGGCAGGCCCGCGGCCTGGTGGTCGGTCCGGCGCGGGGCGCGGTGGCGGACGTACCCCAGCCGGGCGATGGCATCGTGCACCGACACCCGGGCGGAGGTGCTGACCCGCACCCGGCCCGTGAGGACACGGGAGACGGTGGCGGCGGAGACCCCCGCGGCGGCGGCGACCTCGGTGACAGTGGGTGGTACAGGTTCGTCGGTGTGCTCAGGCATCAAGTCTCCTGTGGGAGCGATTCCTGCGGTCAGCGTCAGCCAGAGTTACCGCGATGTCAACTATTGGTTTCGATCACGCTCACGGTCGCTGCCATCACCCTAAATTGTGTTGTGTCGAAGTTCGCTGGGGCTACCGCTGGTGCGACCGGATAGGGAATAGTCGTCGATTGTGTCCGGGATCGAGGTTGGCCGCAGGGTGCTCGACCGCTACCTGCTGGTCCGTCCGATCGCCCGGGGCGGGATGTCGCTGGTCTACGAGGCCGTCGACCTCGAGCGGATCAGACCGGCGGCGGTGAAGGTACTCGCCCCGGCGTTCGCGAACAACACCCGGGCCTGTCACGCCGCACGCCGCGAGCCGCACCTGATGCAGCGGATGCGCCACCCCACGGTGCCGAAGGTCTTCGCGTTCGGCGAGATCGAGGCCGAGGGCGTGTCCGTGCCGGCCGTCGCGATGGAGCTGCTGAACGGGGTACCGCTGGCGACCCGCCTCGGCGAGGGCCCGGTGCCCTGGCAGGAGGCGGTGGAGATCGCGGCCTCGGTCGCCGAGCTGCTCGCCGTCGCGCACCGCCGCGGCATCGCGCACCGCGATTTGACGGCCGACAATGTCATGCTGACCACGGCGGGCGTCAAAATCATCGACTTCGGGCTGGCGGTACCGTTCGCGCACCCGTCGGCGTCGCGGGTCGAACACGCTCCGGCGTGGGACGTGTACGCGCTGGGCGTCCTGCTGTACCACATGCTGACCGGCCGCTCGCCCCACGCGCCCGGGGCCAGGCTCCTGCAGGCCGCGCCGACGCCGGTGGTCCTCACCCCCGGGCTGCCACGCTCGGTGGCCGAGCTGTGCCGCCAGTGCATGGCCAAGCGCCCAACCGAGCGGCCCGAGAGCGCCGCCGTCGCCCTGTCGCTGTGGGCCGAGTTCGCCCCCGACTGGCGGCAGCCCCGGGACTTCACTGAGAGCTACGGAACAGCATCTCGTCACGGTGTGTGATCACCGGGTTTTACCTGCGTAAGGCCCCTGTCAGGCGCTCGGTTGGAGTTAGCGCCCCCACCCTCGTCACCGGTTGTAATCGACGCGGCGGCAAGCCAAGCTTCTCGGACAAGGTGCACGACGGTTGCCGGCAGGGAGCCGACGAGCACCACCACCGGATAGCCGGGGAAGCTGTCATGTCAGGTTCGAAGGTCACCGGCGTGGTCGTGACAGGCGCAGCCACCGCCGGATCGCTGCCCGTCACCGGAAGCCCGGTCTTCGCCATCGTCATTGCCGGGGTCGCGCTCGTCGTCACCGGCTTTCTGATGGTCCGGGCGTCCCGCTTCAACCGCAGCGCCGCCTGACCTATGACGGCGATCCTGTTGGTCGGCTTCGCGCTGCTGACGCTCTGGCCGGCGTACAACCTGGCGCTGGTGGCGTTCTCCGCCAGCGACTCGGCCACCGCCGGTCGGCGCCGCCGACGCGACGCCATCGCGCCGAACGGCAACGAGCCGCTGACCTTCTGGATCGTCGTGCCCGCTCTCAACGAGGAGCGGGTGGTCGGCCGGACCGTCGGCGCCGCCCTGGCGCTGAGCGGCCCGGACGGCACGCGCACCAGGGTCCTGGTGGTCGATGACGGATCGGACGACACCCCGGACGTGCTGGCCGCCATCGACCACCCGGGCCTGACCGTCCTGCGCCGCGACTTCCCCAACGCCCGCAAGGGCAAGGGCGAGGCCCTCAACGCGGCGTTCCGTACGATCCGGGAGCTCACGCTCGCCGGCGGCGAGGACCCCGACCGGGTCGCGGTCGGCGTCATCGACGGCGACGGGCGCGGCAGCACCAACCTGCTGTCCGAGGTCTCGCGGCTCATGCGCGACCCCGACGTCGGCGCGGTGCAGGTCCGGGTGCGCATCCACAACCGCAACAAGGTGCTCGGCGCCGTGCAGGACCTCGAGTTCGCCGCGATCGCCAACGCCAGCCAGCTGCTGCGCGACACCGCGGGCACGGTCGGGCTCGGCGGCAACGGGCAGTTCGCCCGGCTGTCGTCGCTGATCCGGCTGGGCAACGCGCCCTGGTCGCACTGCCTGGTCGAGGACCTCGAGCTCGGGCTGCGCATGCACCTCAACGGCGAGCGCATCCGGTACACCTCGATGGCCCACGTCAAGCAGCAGGGCCTGGTCGACGTCAAGCGGCTGGTCCGGCAGCGCACCCGCTGGGCGTAGGGCAACCTGCAGTGCGTGGCGTACGTCCCGCGGCTGATCGCCTCGCGGCGCATCCGCAACCACGCGCTGCTGGAGATGCTGTGCTACCTGCTCGCGCCGTGGATGAACGCGTTCGGCACGGCGGCGGTGTTCGGGCTCTGGGGGTACGCCATGTGGCGCCTCGTCCCCGGGCACGGCGACACCTTCATGATCCACTCGTGGGGCCAGATGGGCGCGGTCGCACTCTTCTGGGCCATCGGAATGACGGCGCCGGGCCTGGTCTGGGCCACCGTGCACCGCATCCAGCTGCGCGACGAGAAGGCGGCGACGCTGCTGCGGGCCGCCATCGCCTACCCGTTCTTCCTGCTGCTCGGCCTGGTCGCGACCTGGCGGGCGATCGGCCGGCAGGTGGCGCGGCGCAACGCCTGGGCCAAGACCGAGCGGCTCGCCGAAGAGCCGGTAGCCGCCTGAACCCCCATGGATATCCCCGCACGGATGCGGCACTTCCTCCCTCGCAAGGTGACGCACACATGCTTCCTGAAGTCTTCCTGATCGCCGGTACCCGTCCCGAGGCCATCAAGCTCGCCCCGGTCGCGGCCGCCATGCGCGCCGCCGGCCGTCTCCGCCCCGTCCTGGTCGCCAGCGGCCAGCACCCGACGATGGTCACGCAGGCCCTGGCCGCCTTCGACGTCGAGGCCGACGTGACGCTGCCGCTGCAGCGCGTGACCGGCAGCCAGCCCGAGCTCCTCACCGAGATGATCAAGCAGCTCGACGCGCTGCTGGAGACCCGCAAGCCGGCCGCCGTGATCGTGCAGGGCGACACCACGACCACGCTCGCCGGCGCGATGGCCGCGTTCTGGCGCCGCATCCCGGTCGTGCACCTCGAGGCCGGCCTGCGCTCGGGCGACCTGGACTCGCCGTTCCCGGAGGAGGCCAACCGCAAGCTCGTCGGCCAGCTCGCCGCGCTGCACCTCGCCCCGACCGCCCTGGCCGCGACGAACCTGCTCGACGAGAGCGTGGCCCCGGCCAACGTGCTCATCACCGGCAACACCGTCGTGGACGCGGCGCTGGAGATCGCGGCGAAGGAGCTGCCGTTCGACAACGCCGCCGTCGCCGCCGCGGTCGACGCCGCCGAGCACGGCGAGGCGCGCCTGGTGCTGGTCACCGCGCACCGCCGGGAGTCCTGGGGCGAGCCGCTGGACCGCATCCTCAGCGCGGTGCGGCGCCTGGTCGCGGCCTACCCGGACATCCGGGTCGTGCTGCCGGCCCACGCCAACCCGGCCGTGCGGGCCCAGGTCGAGGCCGGCCTCGCGGGCGTGCCGCGGGTGACGATCACCGACCCGCTGCCCTACCCCGCCCTGGCCCGGCTGCTCTCCCGCGCCTACCTGGCCCTGACCGACTCCGGCGGCATCCAGGAGGAGGCGCCTTCCTTCCGGGTTCCGGCATTGGTACTGCGTGAGGTGACCGAGCGCGTGGAGTCCCTGCAGGCGGGCTGCGCCAAGCTGGTCGGCACCGACGAGGACCTGATCGTCGCCGAGGCCGCGAAGCTGCTCGACGACCCGCTGCTGCGCCAGTCGATGACGGCCAGCGGCAACCCGTACGGCGACGGTCTCGCGTCGCAGCGCACCGAGCAGGCGGTCGCCGCCATGCTCGGCCTCGCGCCCCTGCCCTCCCCGATGCCCACGTCCGCCTCGCTCGTCTGATTGGTGTACCGCTTCATGCGTAAGCTGTCCGCTCTGCTCGGCCTCGTGCTGGCCGCGGTGCTCGGCCTCGCCGCCCCGGCGGCCCCGGCCCTCGCCGCGACCACGGCGAAGACGGTCTCCGGCGCCGGGGCCACCGGCTCCAGCGCCTCGACGAAGACGCTCGTCCTCTACGACTACACCGGCCAGTACGCCTGGCTCGGCGAGGACTACGGGATGATGGCCACGAACCTCGTCTCGCACTTCGGCGCCTGGACCGCCCACCCGGTCGGCACCTACACCGCGGGCGAGCTGTCGAAGTACAGCGCGGTCGTGTACGTCGGCTCCACGTACGACGAGCCGATCCCGACCGCCTTCCTCGACGACGTGCTCACCACGACCAAGCCGGTCGTGTGGCTGTACGACAACATCTGGCAGCTGACCGCGCGCTCGGCGGACTTCGCGACGAAGTACGGGTACACCTGGAAGGGCTTCGACGTCTCCAACGTCGCCGAGGTCGACTACAAGGGCACCGCCCTCACCCGCGACACGCGCAACCTCGCCGGCATCATGGACTACGCCGTCTACGACAGCAGCAAGGCGGTCAGCGTGGCCGACGCCGTGCGCGCCGACGGCACGAAGTTCCCGTGGGGCATCAAGTCGGGCAACCTCACCTACATCGGCGAGATCCCGTTCTCCTACATCACGTCGAACGACCGGTACCTCGCGTTCTCGGACCTGTTCTACGACGTGCTCGCCCCGCAGACCGCCGCCCGGCGCCGCGCCCTTCGTCGGGCAGGCCGGGTTCGTGTCGCCACCAGGTCACCCGTCGACAGTGCTCCCTTCGGCACAGCGGCTCCACGAGGCCGGACCCCGCGCCGGGTCCGGCCTTCGCGGTGCGCGCTCCCCCTCGGCGCGCGCGCAGCGGTTCGCCGTCGCCCTCCCGCCCCGGCGCGATCCATCTGGTCGCGCCGCCTCTTGCCGGCGACCCGACCCCACCCGACCCCGACGGCCGCGGACGGGCGGACCGGCGCCCGCCGATGGACAGGCCGACCACCACAGGCCACCTCCAGCCGCCGCGGACGGGCGGGATTGCCCGACATCGCCGGCCGCCGCGGACCGACCCCGACCACCACGGAGGGGCTGACCGCCCGGGATCGCCGAGGTGCTCACCGCCGAGGGCGCAGGCCGAAACGAACCCGCAGGCCGAAACGAGCACAGGCCGAAACGAACCCGCAGGCCGAAACGAGCGCAGGGCAAAACGAGCGCCGGGCCCGAAACGAACGCACGGACCCGAACGAGCGCGGGGCAATACGAGCGCCAGGCCGAAACGAGCGCCGGGCGAAAGAGCGCGAGCCAAACACACGCCGCGGCGAAACGAGCGCGAGCCGAAACACGTGCCGCGGCGAAACGAGCGCTGGGGCGAAACGCGCGCGCGGGGCGGAGCGGCACCAGCTCGCGGGGCGGACCGGGCCGACCGCGCGCTGCGGGTCGGCCCGGCCCCGCCCGGAGCGGCGCGGCACGGCCATCGCGGCGCGGCAACGCGTTCCGGCGCGGTGCGGGTTCCGCGCGTTATGGGAAGCGGCCGGCCGCGAGGACGACGCGGCTTGGCCGGCGCCGCCCGGCGGCTAGTGGGAGAGACAGATCGGTGGGCCGCGGTCGATGGCGTTGTCGTCTGAGCGGTGGCCGAGGAGCCGGGGTGGGGATTGCCTGTCCTTCATGTCGTCCAGCCTGCTCCCGCCGCGGTCGGAGGGGAAGACAAACTTTTCGCCTGTGGATAACCCCGTGAATCCGCTGGTCGGGGGTGTGCACGAGAGAAGGCCGTGGCCGTGGGAAAGGGGCGAGGAAACCCGCGGAGGGTGGTGCGGCGAGAGCGGCGGCCAGGACTGCGCGCGGAGAAGCTGACGGAGAAGCCCCGCTGAGCGCAGGGCGCGCGTCAGTGTTCCAGGAGCAGGTGGGGCATGAGGCGTTCGATGGCGCTGAGGTCGTACACCCGACGGATCTCCGTCACCAGGCCCGCCTCGTTGACGGTCAGGAACTCGGCCAGGCGGAAGGTCTCGCCCGACAGGGCGCAGTC
Organism: Dactylosporangium sp. McL0621; assembly: GCF_049995355.1. NCBI lineage: Bacteria > Bacillati > Actinomycetota > Actinomycetes > Micromonosporales > Micromonosporaceae > Dactylosporangium > Dactylosporangium sp. McL0621. The sequence continues at coordinate 2,498,325 of NZ_CP188259.1, read as the reverse complement.
GTAGACCAGAGCCGCCCGCCGGTCCAGGACCGTCTGTGAGAAGACCGTCACCGAGTCCAGGGCGGCCGCGTAGTCCGTCAGGAGCTCGATGAAGTCGCCGTCCGGGTCCAGGTTCGTCTCGATCGCCGGGGCGGCGGCCAGAAGTCTGAAGATGTCCGTCGTGCGCCCCGTCGTCCAGGCCGTGACCCAGCGGGCGGCGACGTCCTCCACCGCGATGTCCATCGCCGCATATCCTCGCATGTCCGCCCCGCGCCGCCGCACCCACACGGCCGGGCCCGGCGCCCGCGGGCGATCGCATCGGCGCGACTCATGCCGGCGGCGAAGCCGAGAACGCGGCGGCGAGCACCGCTGCCGTAGATCTTGAGGGGTGTGGGTGGAGCTTGCTCCCCCACCGCGAGCGCCGGCGAGCCGGGAAACACAGCTTCCAGGAAAGGGCTTTCCTGGGTAGCATCCGGGGCATGTTGCGCATCGATTCGGAACTCACCGGCAAGGATCTCGTTGCCGACGTTGAGCGGATGTTCGAGCTCTCCGCCGGGAAGATCCTGGCCCTTGACCCGGACGGAGGTGGCGGCTCGCCGGTGTTCACGGTCGACGGGCGGTACACGGCCCGGGGCTGGACCGAGTGGACGCAGGGGTTCCAGGTGGGCTCGGCGCTGCTGCAGTTCGACGCGACCGGCGACGACCGGTTCAAGGCGCTCGGCCTGGAACAGACGCGAAACCTGATGGCGCCGCACGTCAGCCACGTCGGCGTGCACGACCACGGGTTCAACAACGTGAGCACGTACGGGGCGATCCTCCGCCTGGTCAAGGAGGGCCGGGTCGAGGAGAGCGAGAGGGCCGCCGCCGAGCTGGCGTTGAAGGTCTCCGGGGCGGTCCAGGCCGCGCGCTGGCAGAAGACCGAGGACGGCAGCGGGTACATCTACAGCTTCAACGGCCCCCAGTCGCTCTTCGTCGACACCATCCGGTCGTGCCGGTCCCTGGCCGTCGCGCACCGCCTCGGACACGTGCTGATGGGCGAGCACGACGAGCGGATCGACCTGCGCGAGCGGATGCGCCAGCACGCGTACAACACCGCGAAGTACAACGTGTTCTACGGCGCCGGGCGAGACGCCTACGACGTGCGCGGGCGCACCGTGCACGAGGCCCTGTTCAACGTCAACGACGGCCGCTTCCGGGCGCCGAGCACGCAGCAGGGGTACTCCCCCTTCTCGACCTGGACCCGCGGCCTGGCCTGGGCGATGCTCGGCTTCGCGGAGCTGCTGGAGTTCGAATCGGAAAACGACGACACGTTCGCCGAGGCCGCCCGGGCCACCTGCGACTTCTACATCGACTCGTCCCCGGCCGACGGCGTGCCCTACTGGGACACCGGCGCCCCCGGCGTCGTCCACCTCGACCTCGACGCGCCCGCGGACCCGTTCAACGACCACGAGCCCGTCGACTCCAGCGCCGCCGCGATCGGGGCCCAGGGCCTGCTGCGCCTCGGGCACGCGCTCGGCGACGAGCGGTACACCCAGGCGGGCCTGACGGTCGCGCGCACGCTCCTGCGCGAGCCGTACCTGAGCACCGACCCGGACCACCAGGGGCTCCTGCTGCACTCGGTCTACCACCGCCCCAACGGCTGGGACCAGATCCACGAGGGCCAGCGCGTGCCGAACGGCGAGTCGAGCATGTGGGGCGACTACCACCTGCGTGAGCTCGGCCTGTACCTGCTCCGCCTCGACAACGGCCCGTACTACACGTTCTTCGGAGGGGTGGCGTGAGCGCCGCGCTCGTCACCGGGGCCTCGCGCGGGATCGGCCGGGGCATCGCTCTCGCCCTCGCCCGCGCCGGCTGGGACGTCGTCGTCAACTACGCGAGCAACGCGGCCGCCGCCGACGAGGTAGCGGCCGAGGTGGAGAAGCTGGGAGCGAAAGCGGCGACGGTACGCGCTGATCTCGCCCGGTCCGAGGACCGCACCCGGCTCGTGGCGGAGGCCTACGCGGCGTTCGGCGACATCGAGCTGCTCGTGAACAACGCCGGCGTCGCGCCCGACGTGCGCGCCGACATCCTCGAGGCCGGCGAGGAGTCGTTCGACCGGCTCGTCGGGATCAACCTCAAGGGGCCGTACTTCCTGACCCAGCAGGTCGCCAACCGCATGATCGCGGCCGGTACCGCGGGGCGCATCGTGACGATCTCGTCGATGAGCGCGTACACGGCGAGCGTCAACCGCGGCGACTACTGCATCACCAAGGCCGGCCTGTCGATGCTGACCAAGCTGTTCGCGGCGCGCCTGGCCGAGCACGGCATCAACGTCTACGAGGTCCGCCCCGGCATCATCGCGACCGACATGACCGGCGGGGTCAAGGAGAAGTACGACCGGCTGATCCTCGAGGAGGGCGTGACCCCGATCCGCCGGTGGGGTACCCCGGAGGACGTGGGCAAGGCGGTGGTCGCGATCGCGGGCGGCCTGCTGCCCTTCTCCACCGGGCAGGTCATCGACGTCGACGGAGGCTTCCACCTGAAGATCCTGTAAATGCGGATTCGGTTGTCACGGCCGCCGGTGTCGTTTTTCACGTGTCGCCGGCGGCCCGATCGGGTACGGCTTTAAGAGTGCGTCTCCGTCCCAATGTGGCCCTGAAGGCCGTCGCCTCACTGTTGCTGTCCGGATTGTTCGCCGGGGTGGTGGTCGCCGCGGCCGCGTTCCCGGGGCTCGCCTTCTCCGGGCTGGCCGCGAAGTCCGGGGCCGACACCTTCGAGGACCTGCCCACCGATCTCGACGTGCTGCCGTCGCCGCAGATCTCCTACGTCTACGCCAGCGACGGCAAGACGCTGCTGGCGATGATGTACGACGAGAACCGCCGCGACGTGCCGATCGCCGACGTGGCCGAGGTGATGCGCCAGGCGATGGTCGCGGCCGAGGACAACCGCTTCTACGAGCACAGGGGCGTCGACCTCAAGGGCGTGGCCCGGGCGTTCGTCAACAACGAGAACGGCGGCGACCAGCAGGGCGCCTCGACGCTGACGATGCAGTACGTGCGCCAGGCGACCTCGTACTCGGCCCGCACCCCGCAGGACGTCGTCGACGCGACCGCCAAGACGCCGGCGCGCAAGCTCAAAGAGATGAAGCTCGCGATGGCGCTGGAGAAGAAGCTCACCAAAGAGCAGATCCTGGAGCGGTACCTCAACATCTCGACCTTCGGCCACGGCGCCTTCGGCATCTACGCGGCCGCGCACGTCTACTTCGGCAAGGACCCCAAGGACCTCACGCTCGGCGAGGCCGCGCTGCTGGCCGGGCTGGTGAAGGCGCCCTCGACGAACGACCCCGCGACCGCGGACGGGCTGCCGAAGGCGATCGCGCGCCAGGCGTACGTGCTCGACCAGATGGTGACGATGAAGTACATCACGCCGCAGCAGCGCGACGAGGCCAAGGCCCAGAAGCTGACCATCGTCGGCCAGCGCACCCCCGAGGGCTGCGAGTCCGTGCAGCGGGCCGATCTCGGCGCCGGGTTCCTGTGCGACTACCTGCGCCGCTGGTGGGACGAGCAGCCGGCGTTCGGCGCCGACGCGTTCGACCGGGAGAACAAGCTGCGCTCAGGCGGGTACACCATCATCAGCTCTTTGAATGTCCAGACCCAGGCCGCGGCGTTCAAATACGCCAAGGACCAGCCCGGCGTCGGCTCGGCGAAGGTCGGCCTGGGCAACTCGGAGGCGGTGATGGTCGCCGCGGTCGAGCCCGGCACGGGCCGGGTGCAGGCGCTGGCCACGAACCGGAACTTCAGCAACGACCAGACGGCCAACGGCGCGAGCACCAACCCGGACAAGAAGGGGCAGAAGGGCAACTACCCCAACACGACGGTACCGTTCATCACCGGCGGCCCCGACGTACCCGGCTACCAGGCCGGCTCCTCGTTCAAGATCTTCACCGCGGTCGCCGCGATGGAGTCCGGGCTGCCACTGAACCACACCGAGGACGTGCAGGCGCAGTTCGTCTCCGACTACCCGATCGACGCGAGCAGCCCCGCGGCCTGCAACGGCCCGCACTACTGCCCGAAGAACTCCGAGGGCGACCCGACCGGCACGTTCAACATGTGGCAGGGCTTCGGGATGTCGCTCAACACGTACTTCGTCCCGCTGGAGCAGCGCGTCGGCGCCGACCACGTCGTCGACGTGGCCAAGCGCCTCGGCATCCAGTTCCGCTCGCCCAACGACGCGAGCTTCGCCAAGGACGCCAAGGAGTGGGGCGCGTTCACCCTCGGCGTGTCGGACACGACGCCGCTGGACCTGGCCGGCGCCTACGCGACCCTGGCCGCCGACGGCAAGTACTGCGCACCGACGCCGGTCACCGAGATCCGCGACGTCAACGGCAACAAGATCGACGCCGGGCAGCCGCAGTGCAAGCAGGTCGTCGACCCCGACATCGCGCGCGCGGCCGTGGACATGGCCCGGTGCCCGGTCGGCGACCAGTCCGCGTTCGGCGCCTGCCCGGGCAGCGGTACCGCGACAAACGTGCGCGGCGACGTCGGGCGCCCGGTGGCCGGCAAGACCGGCACCACCGACAGCGGCAAGAGCGCGACCTTCGTGGCGATGACCAAGCAGCTGGCCGTGGCCGGGATCCTCACGGACCCGGACAACCCGCAGATCAACAAGACCATGTCGCACCCGGTGATCAACAACGCGGTGACGTACACCCTGAAGGCCGGCCTGCAGGGTCAGCCGGTGGTGCAGTTCACCCCGCCGAGCCACCAGCGGGCGTTCGGGAACTGACCTCGGCGGCCGCCCGGGCCTGCAGCAGCGCGTGCACCTCGCCGATGTCCCGCGGCGAGGTGCGCGAGGCCAGCCAGTACATGATCCCGGTCGGAACGAAGAAGACCTGGAACGCGGCGAGGCCGATGGCCAGGTTGGCCGGCGGCGGGAACGAGCGCGCGAGGGCCGCGAACACGGCCCCGACGAGACCGTTGCCGGCCGCGCGGCCGACGCCGTTGACGAGGTTGCCCATGGAGTACACCGTGCCGCGGTGCTCCGGCGGGTTGACGTCGGCGATCAGCGCGAACCAGTTCGGCGAGTTCGCCGAGGTGAGCGCGAGCGCCAGCAGGGCCAGCAGGAACGCCCCGAGCAGCCCGGGCGACGTGAACAGCGACCCGAGCACGATCTCCAGCGCCGGCCGGTCGCGCGGCGCGGGCAGGCCGATCGGGGCGAAGAACAGCAGCACGTACAGCGGGACGCCGGCCAGGATGCCGATCGCCGCCACCTTCGCCCGCCCGCCCTGGTCGCGCCGCTGCCACCGGTCGCCGATCAGCCCGCCGACGATCGACAGCACCCCGCCGAGCTGGAACAGCGTGGCGAGCAGCCCGCCGACGGCGATCGCGGACTGCTCGTCGTACCCCTGCGCCTCGGCCCGGGCCTGGAACAGCCGCGGCAGCCAGACCAGCGACCCGAACGCGGCCTGGGCCGTGAGCCCCTGCAGCACCAGCCACACGTTGGTCCGCCGCGCGGCGATCCGGGGCAGGTCGGCCCGGGAGATCCGGTGCTCGTACTCCTCCCCCGCCGCGAACACCGCGGCCAGATCGGGCTCGCTCTGCCCGCGGCGGATGTCGGCGGTGGTGAAGTACGCGATGGAGGCCACCACCCCGAGCGCGGCCAGCACGTAGAACGGGGCCTTCCAGTCCTTCCCCCCGAGCTGGCTGGCGACGAGCACCCCGGCGAGCGTCCCGACCCCCTGCGACAGCCCCCACAGGCTCATGACCAGCCCGCGCCGCTTGGGCGAGATCAGGTCGCTGACCACGGAGAACCCGACCGACCCGACCGCCCCGAGCCCGACGGAGGCGAGCAGCTGCGCCCCGAGGAACCCCCAGTACCCGCCGGCGAGCACGGTGGCCCCGGTGCCGGCCGCCCAGATCAGCGTGCCGACCATGAGCACGGGCTTGCGGTCGGTACGGTCCCCGGCGTACGCCCACACCACCGCGGCCACGGCCGTGACGAGGTAACTGACGGCGGTGACGACGCCGAGCGCGCCTTCGCCGACACCGAGGGCGCGGCTGATGGGAGAGTAGAGCGGAGGGACGAGCCCGATCGCCACGTTGTCGAGCGAGGCCAGGACGATGAAGACGGCCACGCTGTACACCCGATGCACGACTCACACCCAACCATCGCGGCCTTGAGCTGCGCCACTCGGGCGGGTCCAATGCGCCTTCCGGGGCAGGCCCGACGTTCCGATCCGGGCGGGTTCGGCGCCCTGATCCCCAGCCTGGCCCTTCGATCCCGACACGTCCGACGCCGAATCCGACATGCCCACGCTTTGTATCGACATGTCCCGGCCCTTATCCACGACATGCCCCGGCCCTTATGCACGACATGTCCGACACTTCGTGATCGGACATGTCGGATTTTTCGCCTGGCAGGCGGAAAATCGGGTTCAAGGAGCGCGCCGGGCCCGACGCCCGTCAGCCCAAGCGCGGAGCACGGGGCGCGGAGCACGGGGCGCGGAGCACGGGGCGCGGTGCGCGGAGCACGGGGCGCGGAGCGCGGAGCCCGAGGCGCGGAGCGCGGAGCGCGGTGCGCGGTGCGCGGAGCGCGGAGCGCGGAGCCCGAGGCGCGGAGCGCCGAGCGCGGAGCGCGGAGCGCGGTGCACGGAGCCCGAGGCGCGGAGCGCGGAGCGCGGTGCACGGAGCACGGGGCGCGGAGCGCGGAGCCCGAGCCGCGGAGCCCGAGGCGCGGAGCGCGGAGCGCGGAGCGCGGAGCGCGGAGCCCGAGGCGCGGAGCGCGGAGCCCGAGCCGCGGAGCCCGAGCCGCGGAGCCCGAGCCGCGGAGCCCGAGGCGCGAAGCCCGAGGCGCGAAGCCCGAGGCGCGAAGCCCGAGGCGCGAAGCCCGAGGCGCGAAGCCCGAGGCGCGAAGCCCGAGGCGCGAAGCCCGAGGCGCGAAGCCCGAGGCGCGAAGCCCGAGGCGCGAGGCGCGAGGCGCGAGGCGCGAGGTCCTTCAGCCCAAACGCGAGGCGCGCCCGCCGGTTGAGTCGGGGGCGCGCCTTGCGAGGAGATCAGCCCGTCTCGCCCGCGACCGCGAGGGTGCGCAGGCGCTGCACCGCGTAGGCCGTCGACGCGATCGTGAACACCGCGGCCATAACGCAGCTCAGCGGTACCGCCACATTGCCGTGCAGCAGGTCCGTCGGGGCCAGCCAGTCGACGATCGCCTGCACGTACTGCTGGATCGACAGCTTCTGGGTGCCCGTGAGGATGTTGCCCAGGACGCCCTCCCACAGGACCACGTACGCCAGGCCGACCAGCACCGGGCGCCGGGTGAGCACGCTCAGCAGCACGAACAGCGAGCAGTACGCCGCCGAGCCGATCACGCCGCCCACGAAGAGCGCGAACGCCAGCGCCGGTTCGCCGGCGATCAGGCCCACCACGAACAGCGGTACCCCGGCGAAGAGGGCGGTGACGCCGGTCGCCACGGCCAGCTTGGTGAAGATGATCTCCGAGCGCGGGATCGGCTTGCTCAGGATGTGCGTGATGGTCCCGTCGTCGATCTCCGAGCCCAGCACGCCGGTGCCGATGATGAGGGCGATGACCGGCAGTACCGCGGAGAAGCCGAGCCCGCCGATGACCCCCTCGCCCCACTCCGCCGGGGCCGGGCCGAACGCCTTCACGACCAGCGTGAGCCCGATCAGCAGCAGCGGCAGCGGCACGAGCAGCCAGATCCGGCGCCGGCCGAGCAGGCCCCGCGCGGTGATCATCGCGACAGTGGCGTTCATCAGGCACCCACCAGGTAGGAGAAGACGCTTTCCAGGGACTCGTCGGCCGGGATGAGGCGGCGCACGCGGACGCCCTCCTTGAGCGCGACGCGCGGCAGGGCGCGGGTGAACGTGCCGTAGTCCGACGCGCGCACCTGCAGGCCGGTGGCGTCGATGTCGACGCCGGCCACCGAGTCCTGGGCCATGAGCGCGACCGCGAGGCGCCGGTCGTCGCTGGAGCGGATGGTGAACACGTGCGGGCGGTTGGTCATCAGCCGCCGGATGGTGCGGAACTCGCCGGAGGCGGCGAGGCGCCCGGCCACCATGACCTGCACGGTGCCGGAGACCTGCTCGACCTCCTCCAGGATGTGCGAGGAGAACAGCACCGTGCGGCCCTCGTCGCCCATCCGGTGCAGCAGGTCCATCATGTGGAAGCGCTGCCGCGGGTCCATGCCGTTGAAGGGCTCGTCGAGCAGCAGGACGCTCGGCTCGTGCACGAGCGCCGCGGCGACCCGGATGCGCTGGCGCATGCCCTTGCTGTACGTCTCGATCCGGCGGTCCTGGGCCGGCTCCATCTCCACGTGGGCGAGCGCCCGGCGGGCGGCCTCCTCCGGCTTGGTCAGGCGGAAGAGCCTGGCACTGGCGAGTACGAACTCCTGCCCCGTCAGGAAGCCGTGCACGCTCTCGCGTTCGGAGACGAGGCCCAGCGTGCGGTACACATCGGGATTGCGCCAGGTCGGGGCGCCGTCCACGGTGAGGGTGCCCCGCGACGGGGCGAGGAACCCGGACATCATGTGCAGAAGGGTCGTCTTGCCGGCCCCGTTCGGGCCCAGCAGCCCGGTGACGCCGGGCCCGAGGGTCATTGTCACGTCGTTGACGGCGACCACGTTGCCGTACCACCGCGAGACGTGCTGCAGGTCGACGGTGCTCATGTCAGGCGGCCACCTTCCGGTAACGCAGCAGCAGGAGCCCGACGGAGCCGCCGAGCAGGATCAGGCCGCCGATGCCGTACACGGGGCCGTAGCCGCCGATCGGCAGCCCCTCGTTCTGACCTTCGACGCCGAAGATCCACTGTTCCAGCGCGAGCATCAGGGTCATCGGGTTGGCCAGGAACGACAGCTTGGCCAGCGTGTCGTTGCCCAGGAAGTTCAGGATGCCGACGATTGGCGAGGTGATGAGGAAGACGCCGACGATGAACGCGGCGGCGAACGCGCGCCGGCCCGACAGCGAGGCGATCAGCAGCGACACGCCGGCCAGGATCAGGGCCCGGATGAGGGTGGCGCCCAGACCCGGGGCCAGGTCGCCGAACTCGTGCCAGGCGCCGGAGAACCCGTCGGTGCGGGTGAAGACCGCCCCGATGTAGATCAGCAGCTGCGGTACGGCCAGCAGCGCCACCACCGCGGTGACGAGCGCGGCGTACTTGGCCAGCGCGTAGTCGGTGCGCAACAACGGGCGGGAGAAGTACAGCGGCAACGTCCGGTCGCGCAGGTCCCGCGAAACGAGCTCGGGGGCCACGATGGCCAGGAACAGCATGACCGGGTAGCTCAGGCCGGCGGTGTAGTCGCGGTACGACATCAGGGTCTGTCCGCTGATCGAGCGGAACGCGATGACGACCACAGCCACCAGCAGCACGATGCCGATGATGAGCCAGGGGAAGATCTTGGCCTTGGCCCCGCGGCCGATGCCGAACGCGGCGCGCACGCTGTGCTCGTAGAGGGAGCGGTTGGCGTACCACCGGCCGAGCCGCGGTCCCGTGTACCGCTGATAGCCGATGTCGTGGATGACACTAGTCTGCGGCGCCACGGCCGGCCTCCTGTGCGCTCAGCGCGGGTGCGGTGACGGTGTGCGTCTGGAACAGCTCGGCCACGCGGTGGCGGCGCTGGTCGAGCCGGTGCAGCGGCAGGTCCAGCTCGGCGACGGCCACGAGGATGCGGTCGTACACGTCCTCGCTGTCCAGTGGCACGGTGAGCGCGGTACCGTCGCGGCCGGCCGGGATGCCCAGCTCCGCCAGGCGGGCCGTGAGCTGGTCGACCCCCTCGGAGACCTCGACGGTGAGCACGTCGCGGCTCGTCGTCATGTCCTCGACCGTCGCCGAGCGCAGCAGCCGCCCGCCGTCGATGGCGATGATCGAGTCGCAGATGCGCTCGACCTCGCCCAGCAGGTGCGAGCACACGACGATGGAGATGCCGAACTCGGTGCCGATGCGGTGCACCAGCTCGAGCATGGCGTCGCGGCCGGCCGGGTCGAGGCCGTTGGTCGGCTCGTCCAGCAGCAGCAGGTCGGGGTCGTGCGCGAGGGCCTGGGCCAGCTTGACCCGCTGCTTCATGCCGGTCGAGTAGCCGCCGATCTGGCGGTACCGCTCCTCGTAGAGCCCCACGTGGCGCAGCGCCTCGGAGGCCCGTTCGCGGGCGGCGGTGGCTGGCAGGCCGCTCATGCGCGCCAGGTGGGTCACGAACTCCGCCGCCGAGACCTCGCTCGGCAGGCAGTCGTGTTCCGGCATGTACCCGACCCGGCCGCGAACCTCCGCGGCCTGTTTGGTCGGGTCCAGCCCAAGGACCCGCAGATCGCCATCGGAAGGCGCCAGCAGGCCCAGCATGATCTTGATGAAGGTGGACTTCCCGGCGCCGTTGGCCCCGACGAGGCCGATGATCCCCGGCTGCACCGCCAGGGTCAGGTCCGACAGGGCGGTGACGCCACCCCCGTAGCGCTTCGTCAGCGCACGCGTCTCGATGAGTGTCACGTCGCCGAGACTACGGACCGTGCACCCCCGGGACTATCCGGAACGCACCTGAAAGCCTCTCCTTAGGGGTTCTACCTGTGATTCTTCTCAGGTTCGGCCGGTCCGCAGGTCAGGGTCGACCCCGCCGAGTGAAGGTCCACGGAGTCGTTCCAGGTTGACGAAGCGCTGGTGCGCATGCGCCGCAGTCTGGAGTGGGCCGGCCTGGTCAGCCGCCTGGCCGCGGTGCTGTGGATCGCGACCGGCCTCACCGTGTTCCCGCCGGTGCCAGGGATGGCGACGGTACTCGGGGTAGGCGCGGCGGTCGCCGCGGCGCTCATCAACGTGCTGGGCGTGTACGCGCTGCGCAATGTGGCGCGCCGCCGCTATCCGCGCATCAGCGCCGTGCTCCTGGCCGTGGACACGGCCGCCATCATCGCCATGGTGTACAGCTCGGCCGGCGCGCCCGACCTCGTGTTCTGGCCGCTGCTCATCATCCCGATCATCGTGGGCGCGTACCGGCACCAGCTCGTCGGCGCAGCCCGTGCACACTCGCGCACCACACGGACAACTACGCCACGTTCGCGCACTGCATCGCACAACGGCACAGCCACCCGCCACCCGCCGGCTCCGCGGCGCAGCCCGTGCACACTCGCGCACCACACGGACAACCACGCCACGTTCGCGCACTACATCGCACAACGCCACAGGGTCCGCCCGCCGCGCGCCGGCTCCGTGGCGCAGCCCGTGCACACTCGCGCACCCCACGGACAACCACGCCACGTTCGCGCACTACATCGCACAACGCCACAGGGTCCGCCCGCCGCGCGCCGGCTCCGTGGCGCAGCCCGTGCACACTCGCGCACCCCACGTCGAGCGCGCGCACTACGCCGTACGGTGACACCCGGTCCAGGGCGACCGCCAGGTCATGGCACAGCTACACGTCATCCACGGGCCGAAGCCTGTGCGAGCCCCGCACTGCCGGCGGGCCCGCATCAGGTCCGCGCACCGTCTCCGGCGATCACCCGTAGCAGCAGGTCCTTGACCTCGGTCGCGTGCACCCGGGCCGGAGCGACCGCCGGGTCGTCGCACAGCCATACCGGGCCGTCCGCCGGATCCGCAGGCAGCAGCCCGTGCGAACCGCGCACCGCGCGGGCGCCGGCGTCGAGGCCGATCGCGCTCATGCGGTACCGCATCCCGAGCTTTTTCCGGATCAGCGCGAGCCCCGCCCGGGCCTTCGCCGCGCCCGGGCCGGCCGGGTCGAAGAACAGCTCCGCAGGGTCGTAGCCGGGCTTGCGGTGGATCTCGACGAGCTGAGCGAAGTCAGGCGCCCGCGTGTCGTCGAGCCAGTAGTAGTACGTGAACCAGGCGTCACGCTCGGCGAGCAGGACGAGCTCGCCCGCGCGCTCGTGTCCGAGTCCGTCGCGGATTTCGCCGACGCCGGGCAGGGTTGCGCACACCTTGCGCACTTCGTGCACGTCCTGCGCGTTGCGCACATAAACGTGCGCGATCTGATGGTCGGCGACGGCGAACGCGCGCGACGTGCACGGGTCGAGGTACTCCATCCCGTCCTGGGTGTGCACGTTCAGCCAGCCCTCGGCGCGCAGATGCCGGTTGATGTCCACCGGCCGGTGCACGTCTGTGATGCCGTACTCGGAAAGCGCCACAATCGCGCGTCCACTGGTGCGCGCGGCGTCCAGCAACGGACCAAGGACGGTGTCGAGCTCGGCGGCGGCGCGCGCGGCCCGCGGGTCGGACGGGCCGTAGCGCTGCAGGTCATAGTCGAGATGCGGGAGGTACACCAGGGTCAGGTCGGGGTTCTTGACCTTCATGACCTGCTCGGCGGCCCGCGCGATCCACGCCGAGGAGGCCAGCCCCGCGTTCGGGCCCCAGTACGTGAACAGCGGAAACGGGCCGACACTGTCGGTGAGCTCGTCGTGCAGCTCCGGCGGGTAGGTGTAACAGTCGGGCTCCTTGCGCCCATCGGCGTAGTAGATCGGCCGCGGGGTGACGGTCCAGTCGACGTCGGCGCCCATCGCGTACCACCAGCAGACATTCGCGACAGTAAATGCCGGATCGGCGCGCCGGGCGGCGTCCCACAGCTTCTCGCCGCCGACGAGCGCGTTGTGCTGGCGCCAGAGGAGCACCTCGCCGAGGTCACGGAAGTACCAGCCGTTGCCGACGATCCCGTGCCCGGACACCGGCTCGCCAGTCAGGAACGTCGACTGTACCGAGCAGGTGACAGCGGGTAGCACCGGCTCGAGCGGCACGGCGGCGCCGAGCCGCGACAGATTCGGCATGTGCGGCAACAGCCGCGGCGTCAGCCCGACAACGTCGAGCACGAGCGTCGGGCGACTCATGCGATCTCCCCCGCCTCATTGCGATACGCAACCACTCCGCTGCTTTCCGTCACGTTCATGGCTTCAGTCCCAGGTCGTGCAGCGTGTCCCGGGACCAGGCGAGCTCCGCCGCCATGCCGTGAGCCAGTTCGCGCGGGCCCGCCGGGCGTTGCTCGACGGGCAGGACGCTCCAGGTGTACGTCTCAACCTCCAAGTGGTCACAGACAGCGATCGGGCCGCCGACCAAGGCCCCCAACCCGGCGCGCAGCACCGGAATGGTCGAGCGCAGCGGCGGCTCCGGCTCGGCGTGCAGTGGCACGTGGTAGTGCACCCGCCACGGCTGCCCGGCCGCCTCGCCGTCGGCCAGGGCCTCGTCGAGGTCGTCGAACGCGCGGCGGGCGCCAGCCGTGCGGGTCTGATGCAGGAAGCGCGGCTCGGCGTACCGGGCCACGACCTCGCGGGCGCCGCCGGGGTCGGCGACCTCCAGCGCGGCCGAGACCTGGACCTTCACCACCGGCAGCCCCGCCCGCGCCAGCCGCTGCACCGCCGCGACCGGGTCCTCCCACGCGCACGCGAGGTGGGCGAGGTCGACGCAGACGCCGAGCCAGCGCCGGTCGACCCGGGCCAGGTGCACGGTGGCCTGCAGCGTGTTCTCGATGATGCAACCGGGCTCCGGCTCAAACGCCACGCGCACGACACGCCCGGTGAGGACCTCCAACCCTGCCAATCCCTGCGCGAGTGCGTCCAACGCGCGCAGGACACGCCCGGCGTGCGGCCCGTCCCACGGCTCGCGCCAGCCCAGCGGGAGCGTGGAGATGGAGCCGCGGGCGGCGTCATCGGGCAGCAGGTCGACGAGAATCCGAGCCAGATCGAGGGTGTACCGCAAACGCGCGGGATCGGCCCAGTCCGGGGAGTACACGGCGCGCTTGACGACCGGGGCGTGGAACTCGCGGTACGGAAAGCCGTTGAGCGTCACCACCTCCAGGCCGCGCGCATCGAGCTCGCGGCGCAGCCGGCGGCGGGCTTCCGGGTCCGCGGCGAGCTCGGAGGCCACGGCGGCCCCGAGCCACAGGCCGAGGCCGAGCACGTCGGTGCCGAGCCGCTCGCGCATGGGCGTCGCATACGTTTCGAGCTGCTGCAGGATTCCGGCGAGGTCCTCGGCCGGATGGACATTGGTGCCGTACGCCAGGTGCACGGTCTGCCCATCGGGGTGCTGCAGCCGCATCACTCGCCCCCGCGCCGGATTGAGTTGCCGTTCCACGCCTCGGGCGCGTCCACAGTGGACAGGTCAAGGCGCTTGGACTGCCCGTAGAATTCGACCGGATTCCGCCACAGCACCTTGTCCACTTCGTCACCGGTGAAGCCGGCCGTGAGCATCGCGTCACCGGTGCGGCGGGTCAGCAGCGGGTCCGAGCGCCCCCAGTCGGCGGCGGAGTTGACGAGCATGCGTTCGAGGCCGTACTCGCGCAGAATGTGCACCATCCGCTCAGCGGTCATCTTCGTCTCCGGATAGATGGAGAAGCCCATCCAGCAGCCGGACTCGGCGACCGCGGCGACGGTGACCTCGTTGAGGTGGTCGATGGCGACGCGGTCCGGCTCGAGGCCGGATTCGCGCACGACGGCGAGCGTACGTGCGGTACCGCGGGCCTTGTCCCGGTGCGGCGTGTGCACGAGCGCCGGCAGTTCATGCTCGATTGCGAGCGCCAGCTGCACGGCGAACACCTCATCCTCGGCCGGGGTCATCGAGTCGTAACCGACCTCGCCGACCGCGACCACGCCGTCCTTCTCCAGGTAGCGCGGGAGGACGCCGAGCACCTCGCGGCAGCGGGGATCGTTGGCCTCTTTGGGGTTGAGCGCGATCGTGGCGTGGTGTCGGATGCCGAACTGGCTCGCGCGGTACGGCTCCCAGCCGACGAGCGAGTCGAAGTAGTCGGTGAACGAACCGACACCGGTGCGCGGCTGACCGAGCCAGAACGCGGGCTCGACGAGCGCCCGGACACCGGCGGCGGCCATGCGCTCGTAGTCGTCGGTGGTCCGTGACGTCATGTGGATGTGGGGGTCGAAAATGCGCATCACAGTCCCCTTGCCTCGATCAGCACCCGGACACCGGCCGCGGCCGAGCCCGCGCAATCGCTCGTCGCCATGTGCATGCGGGGTTCCAAAACGCGCATCACAATCCCCCTGGCCCGATCAGCACCCGGACACCGGCCGCGACCAAGCCCCTCACAGCCGCCTATCGTTCGCGACGTCATGCGCATGCGGCGGACGAAAACGCGCATCACAGTCCCCTTGCCTGGATCCGCTGGATCAGTGCCAGTGCGTCGGCGGGCATCGTGCGCCCAGCGGCGCGGCGCTCCTCGGCGAGTCCGGCGAGCATGATCGCCAGCTCGGCGTCGGCACGCTCGTCGAGGTCGGCGACGGCGGCCAGCGGAAGCTGCATGAAGACGGCCTTCAGTACTCCCTGGCGCCAAACGGCCACGCTGAGGTGCCGCGCGGCCGGCCCGAGCGCGGCGGCGACCAGTCGGACGTCGTTGGTACGCAAAGCGTCCTCGAGAATCTGCGCGGTTTCGGCCAGATCGAGCAGCGGCAGCGCGCGCAAGACTGCGCGTTTCTCCGCGGCGTCGCCGTGCCGGTACAGCTGCGGGATTTCGCTCGTGTCTTTCAGGCTGGTCAGCAGCAGGACCCGGGCCGCGTCGTCCACGCTCCAGCCCGGGGGTTCCTTGAGCATCCACCGCCCGCAGCGCCGGCCGACGGCCGGAAACAACCTCGCGATCGCGGCCGGTTGACGGCCTACGGTCTCCAGCGCGGTGTCGAGCCAAACGGTGTCGGTGAGCTCGGCGCGCAACGCAGTCGCGAGATTCATACGACCACCGCCGGCAACAACACCCGGGCCATCACGCCGGGCCGGCAGCGCACGGTCCCCTGCCACACCCCGCCGGTCAGCCGGCCCCGCACTCGCGTTACGACGTTCATACGACCACCGCCGGCAACAACGCCCGCGCGATCGCAGCCGACCGACGACCCCAGGTCTCCGCGGTGCCGGTCAGGCCGACCCGCACCCTCATGGCGACGTTCATGCAGCCGCTGCCTGCAGCAACGCCCGCGCGATCGCACCCGGCCGGCGCCACCGGTCACCGCGGCGGCGGTCAGGCCGACCCGCACCCTCATGGCGACGTTCATGCGGCCACCGCCTTCAGGAATTCAAGGGACGCCCGGGCGACCGCCGGAGCGGCGTGGCTGTGGCGGGGCAGTTCGACGCAGACCAGTCCGCCGTAGCCGATGTCGCTCAAGGCGCGCAGTACCGGCGGGAAGTCGACCTCGCCCTGCCCGAACTCGAGGTGCTCGTGCACACCGCGCCGCATGTCGTCGATCTGCACGTTTACGAGCGAACCCGCCGCCTTACGAACACATTCATCCGCCGGTACCGGCTCCAGACACCGACAGTGACCGATGTCCAGGGTGAGTCCGAAGTGGACGGGCGCACCGAGGTCGGCCCGCAGACGCTCCCAGTCGTCGATGGTCTCGACGAGCATGCCGGGCTCAGGCTCGAAGCCGAGCATCATTTCCACGCCCTCGGCCGCGGCGAGCACCTCGGCACACCCGGTAACCAGCCGGCGCCAGGCCTCGTCGCGCTCCAACCCGCGCGGCGTAGCGCCGGCCTCTGCACGCTGCGACCTTTCGACCTCTGCACGCTGAGACCTCCCGACTTCTGCGCGGGGCGGCCTTCTGACGTCTTCGCGCTGCGACCGTCCGTCCTTCTCGCGCAGCGTCACACCGACCTTTTCACGCTGCGATCCCCCGGCCGCCGCGTGCGGCGACCCCCCGAGCTCCGCGTGCGGCGATCCTCCGGCCTCCGCGCCCGGCGACCCCCCGACCTTCGCGCCCGGCGACCCCCCGACCTTCGCGCCCGGCGATCCCCCGACCTCGGCGCCCGGCCGCACGCCGGCCTCCTTGCGCGGCGGTACGCCGGCCCAGAAGCTGACCGCCTCGGCCCCGAGATCCGCACCGATACGCACGGCGCGGCGCAGAAACTCCAGGCGCGGCCCGGGTTCGTCGTCCAGCAGCGTCGGCGCGTGCTTGCGCCACGGGTCGAGCAGATACCGCGCGCCCGTCTCGATCACCACGCCGAGGCCGAGCTCCTGCAGGCGGCGACCGACCTCGCGCACATGCCGCGACAGGTTCGCGTCGAACGGGTCGAGGTGATGGTGGTCGAGTGTGAGCGCAACGCCCTCGTACCCGAGGCCCGCGATCACGGCGAGCGCGTCGTCGAGTCGGTGGTTGCTGAAACCGTTGGTGCCGTACCCGAATCTCATGTCGCCGCCACCTTCCTGACCAGACTGCGGGCCAATTCGCTCAGTGCTGCGACGGTCACGCCGAGTACGGGTGCGCCGGCCCTGGCCGTGAGCGCGCCCTGCAGCGCCGGGAGGTTCACGATCCCGGCCCCGACCGCCCGCCGGATGTGCTCGGCGTCCGGGTTGCGCACGGCGTCGAGCTGCGGCCGGCCGTACCGCAGCGCGTACCAGCCGGCAAGCGCCCCCGCCGCCGGCGTCCCACCCGCGGCCGCCGCGACCAGGGCCGTCCCGGCAAGCGTCCGGCTCGGCAACCGGGGTGAGGCCCCGTCCACTTCAAACTGCGAAAGAACGGTGACGGTGTACGTGTGCGCAAACACGGTCGCCGCCGGCCAAACGGCCATACTCGGACGCTCATTCGCTCCAAGCAGCACATTGAGCGCACGGCAAGCGGCCATGAGCCCCGGCTTCTTCGGCCCCAGGTCGTACGCCCACACCGCCCCGGCCAGCGGCACCGCCACCTTCAACGCCCGCCGCCCACCGGTGAACCCCGCCGCTACCACAGCGGCGACGGTCAGCCCGGCGGCGAGCCCGAGCGCGGTGTTCGGCGCGACGCGGCCGGACGGGATGGGCCGTTCGGGCCGCTCCTTGGCGTCGATTTCGCGATCGGCCCAGTCATTGGCGGCCATGCCCGCCCAGTACAGCAACACGCTCGCCCCGGCCAGTCCCGCCGTTCGCGCACCGAGTCGGTTGGCGGCGGCCGCCCCCGCGATGACATCTCCGGGCACCGACAGCGCCGCCGGCGCCCGGACAAGTTCGACCAGATCCTTGAGCCTCGTTCGTGGCTTCATTTCAGACCCTCGGCAAACTTCGCGAGTGTCTCGAACTGGGCGGCCAACCCGTGGTCGGTGTCGCCGAGCGGGTCCTTGAAGAAGAACGCGAGCTCGGCGAGCGGCCCGATGTGTCCGTTCTTGTGCGCGGCCGCGGTGAGTCGTGCAAGATCGAGCACGAGGGGCGCCGCGAGCGCGGAGTCGCAGCCGTGCCAGGTGAACTCCATGCGCATCCCGGTGCCGAGGAACCCCTCGAACGTGACGAGGTCCCAGGCGGTCTTGAAGTCGCCGAGCCCCGGGACGTACTCGATGCGCGTCGTCCCGTCCGGCACGTACCCGAGCGTCTCGCCGAGCACGCGCTGCTTGCTCGCCGACTTCGCGGCGTTGGCGGCCGGCTCGGCCAGCGTGGCCCCGTCGCCGCCGCCGAGCAGGTTGATGCCGGACCAGGACGTAGCGTGCAGCCGGCGCATCGCGAACATCGGCGCGAGCACGGACTTGAGCAGCGTCTCCCCCGTCTTGCCGTCGTGCCCGGCGTAGGGCGTCCGTTCTTGCACGGCCAGTTCGTGCAGGGCGGGCAACCGCGCACCGGTCGACGGCGTGAAGTCCACATACGCGCACCCCGCACTGAACGCCGCGAACGCCGCCAGCGAGCTGCCCGGCATTACCGGTTCGCTCATCGCCATGGCGCTTTGCAGTCGTTCGAGGTCGGTGTGCGCAGGATGCGCACGCGCGGCCGGCTCGGTGGACGCCACGTTGACGACCACGACCCGCTCCAGCGCGTGCTTGTCCCGGAACGCCTCGAGGTCGTGCCGCATCGCCGAGGCCGTCGCGCGCTGGGTGGCGGCGTGCGGCACCGGACGTACGTCATCGTCCACAGCGGACAGTTCACTGTGGAGGGCAGCGACGAGCCGGGCGGGCACGACCCCCGCCGCGGCGAGCGCCTCGGCCCGCTTGACCAGGTTGGTATGGACGACGTCATGACCACCGAACACGAGGTCCCCGAACCCCGGCAGCGCCGTGGTCCGGAGCCGCGGATGCTCGGTGACACAACCGATCGGCTCGGCTAGGCCGGCCCGCAGCGCGGCGGCCCCGACAATGCTGGTGACGGCGACAGAACCGCGCGCGCCAACCAGCCACAAACCCGTACGCACGGGCTCCTCCTAGCGGTGAGGAACGTGACGACAGGGATCCATGGATGGGGCGACATCGCCGAATGTCGCTGGATTAGCAGCCTAGATCGATCGAGGTCTTTCCGCCAGTACCAACCGAACTTTTGTCAAAATCAAAAGAACTTCCGCACGTGTACTTCAAAGTCGCGCCCTGCCGCCCCCAGACCGCAGCGGCATGGACGCGACACCGGCTGCCACGGTCCCGCAACCGCTCGCAGCGGCCGTCGCGATCCTCAACGTTCGCACTGGTCAGCCGGGGGTGCCGCAGACCCTGTCGTCGCGGCCGCCGCGATCCGCAACCGTTCGTTTCCGCACGACCGCCGCAAACCGCCTGCGACCCACTTACGTCCGTGGACCGCAGGCGTCCGCATCACGACCGCTCATCGACCGCGACCGCTCCGACCTCCGGAGTTCCGCCCCGGCCGCCGGCCGCCGCCCACGGACCGCGCCCGCCGCCCCTTCACGACCGCCGCCCCTTCATGACCGCCACCACTCACGGACGGCGCCAGCTTCGGCCGCTGGTTCGCCGTCCCTTCCTGACGACTACCGCTGACGGACTGTGGCCGTTTCGGTCCCTGGGCCGGAGTTCCTTCCGGGCTGCCACCGTCCACCGACGGCGGCCGCTCGGGGGTCTCCGGGGTCTCCGGGGTCTCCGGGGTCTCTGGACGGAACACCCTCTTGCAGATCCACCGCTCCACCGCCGTCCACAGCCCTGTAGTCACCAGGTAGATCCCGGCGGCCACGGGCACGAACGGCGCGAAGGCGACAGTGCCGAACGTCAACACGCGCACGAACACGGCCGATCCGGACGGAAGCTGCTGCACGTTCCACAGCGCGATCGCGGCCAGAACGGACACGATCAGCCAACCGGCGAGCAGTCCCGGATTGCCGATGAGTCGCTGCGTGAGGTCGGCGCCGAGCAGTGCGTAGCCGTGCATGTCGCCGTTGGTGAACTCGCGGTAGAGCAGCCACACGAACGGGGCCTGCATGAGCATCGGCAGCAGTCCCGCGAACGGCCCGGACCCGGCCTCTCGCATCAATGCGGTGGTCTTCTCCGCGAGCACGACGGGTTCGTGCCCGTGTTGCTGCCTGATCTGCGCGAGTTGGGGCGCGAGTCCGGCTCTGACGCGTTCTGCGCGATACGCGCGCAGACTGAGCGGCAACAGACCGGCGCGCAGGATGAGCGTTGCGACAACGATCGCCAGGGGAACGGACCCGAACAGTCCGGCCAGCGCGAGCAAACCATGGTGTACCACGATGCAGCCCTTCACATTTCACGAAGCCTGATGGCGTTTTGGGCGGCCGCGACTCACATCTGGACGTGATTCGATGTCCGGTTGTGGCGACCAGATGGATGTAGCGAGCACAAACGGACACACCGCAGTGGCCGACGGCGACCGCGACCACCGCGAAATCGATGACGACCGCGACGGCGACGACCGCGGAAACGACGATGGCGACGACGACGACCGCGGAAACGACGACGACCGAGACAGCGATGACCGCGGAAACGACGGCGATGACGATGACGACCGAGACGGCGACGACGACGAACGCGACGACGACGACGAACGCGACGACGACGGCGAACGCGACGACGACGGCAACCTACGCGTCGATTACGACGACGACGGCGAGCACGACGCAACCACGGCGGCGACGCCGACGGCGACGGCGATGAACGCGTACGCGACGACGGCGGTCACCGCGGCGGCGACTACGACGAATCAGTCGGCGTTTGTGGTGTGTTCGGTCCGCGGCGCGCGCGGGCGCTTGACCGCGCGACGTGTGTCAGGCGGTTGGGCTCTCGCGTGCGGGAGAAGGAGTCAGGCTCCGGGCGCCCGGGGGCGGGGGCGGCCGGCCGCGTCGGGGTCTACCGAGCGGATGGACTGACCCAGTGCGGTGCGGGCGCGGGCCGGCAGGGCCAGCGTACGGGCAGGGGGCGTTGGGGCTCCGGTCACGAGTCGGGCCGCCAGCACGACCGCCAGTGCGGCCAGCATGGCCGTCGCCACGGCGACGACGTCGCCCGGTGTGCCGAAGAAGGCCCACGCGGTGATCAGGGTGGTCATCGACCACGACATGCCACCGATGGTAGGTATCCCCGGCAATGAGCGCATCCGCCCGCGGGAGTATCTCCGCCGTTGAGGTCGTGGTCGCTCAGGCCGCGGCTGTGACGATCATCCGCTACCGGGAAGGTGCGTGGGCGCCGCGGTGCCAGCAGCCACACGAAGCGGACTGCGGCGAGGTGCGGACCACAACAACGGGCGTGAACCCCGATGCGATGCGAGCAGCCCCGCGAAGTGGACCCCTGCGGGTGTGCGGACCACAATACGGGCGCGAACCGCCGGCGCGGCGCGAACCCCCATGCGGGCGTGAAGCCACGGCGCGGCGCGAAGCCCTGACGCGGGCGCGAAGCGCTACGCAGGCGCGAAGCCCTGACGCGGGCGCGAAGCGCTACGCAGGCGCGAAGCCCTGACACGGGCGCGAAGCCCTGACACGGGCGCGAAGCGCTACGCAGGCGCGAAGCCCTGACACGGGCGCGAAGCCCTACGCCGGCGTGAATCCCCCGGCGAAGCCGAGCGGAGGAGAAACGCAGCGGTGCGGCAAAGAGCAAGGGCTGGGCTACTTGGCCGGCGTGCGCGACTTCACCCACGCCGCGATCTGGGTTCGCGACTCCAGGTTCAGCTTGCTCAAGATGTTCGACACGTGGACGGCGGCCGTGCGCGGGGAGATGTACAGGCGCCGGGCCAGTTCGGCGTTCGTCAGGCCCTCGGCCAGCAGGACGGCCACCTCGCGTTCGCGCGGGGTCAGGGACTGGTCGCCCGCCGCCGTCGGGGCCGTCATGCCCAGGCGGCCGCGCAAGCCGGTCAGCTCGGCCACGCGCCAGCCCGCCCACCGGGCCAGGTGTGGCTCGGCCGCGCGGACCGCGGTTCGGGCGGCCTCCAGGTCGGCCAGGGCGAGCAGGCAGCGGGCGACGCCCAGGTGGCCCGTGCCCCGGTGGGGCGGCAGGAGCAGGGTCGGCTCGGCCACGGCGGCGCGGTAGAGGCGCAGGGCGTCCTTCGTGTCGCCCGCGGCCTCGGCGATCTGGGCGTCGGCGAGCCAGCGGTACGCGTCGTCGAAGAGCGGGTCGTCGATCGCGGCCGCGATGGGGCGCAGTTCGTCGGCGGCGAGGCCGGCGGCCAGGCCCGCGGAGATGAGGTCGTGGGCGAAGTCGCGGCCGGTGACGCCGGTGACGCGAACCGCGTCGAGGACGGTGCGCAGCAGCTCGCGGGCCTGCTCGGTGCGGCCGAGGCGGCAGGCCAGGTGGAACTGCAGGCCGGGGACCGAGGTCTGGGTGAGCATCGTGTAGGCGTCCGTCGACTGCTCGATCAGGCCGCGGATGACGATGTCGGCCTTGTCGAGCTCGCCCGCCTCGAGCAGCAGGCCGGCGAAGAGCACGCCGTGGTAGTCGCTGCCGTTGCGGGTGCGCAGCAGGCCCCGGTCGCGGCGGCGGGCCGCCTCGAGCTCGGCCAGCGCGGCGCCGAGGTTGCCGGCCTGCACGGCCAGGCGGGCGCGGCCCTGGAAGTACGCGGCCACGGCCAGCGACTCGAAGCCGGCGCGCTCGGCGAAGGTGCGCATGCGCTCCAGCGCCGCGGCCCAGTCGGCCGGGCCGCCGGGCAGCAGGTTGTAGAGGTTGTTCAGCGAGCGGGCGGCCAGCAGCCACTCGCCGGCCTCCTCGGCCTCCTGCGCGGCCTCGTTGAGCAGCTTGACGCCCTCGTCGACGCCGGCCGCGACGTTGACCAGGGCCGAGCCCTTCTCGACCTTGCCGGCGAGCCAGACGGCGGGCAGGCCGAGCTCCTCGCCCAGCGCGATCGCCATGTCGGCCCAGGCCACGGCCCGTTCGGTGTCGTCGTGGAGCATGTACGCCTGGGCGATCGCGGCGTACGCATGGGCCTTGGCCGGTCCGTCGTCCAGGTGCGCGATCTCGCGCCGCAGCTCGGCCGCGCGCTGCTGCATGCTGCCGCTGCTGCCGACCTCCCAGCTGAGCCGGACCAGCAGCCGCAGCGCGTCGGCCCGCTCCTCGCCGGTGGTGGCGGCGTCGAGCCAGCGCTGGCCGAGCTCGTGCGCGTCGTCGAGCAGGCCGGCCAGCCACGCGGCGCGGGCGCCGCAGGAGAGCAGCTCGACGTCGTCGGGCAGCTCGTCGAGGCCCATCTCGGCGAGCTGGAGCGCCTGGTACGGCGAGCCCATCGCGAGGTACACCACCAGGCCCCGCCGCGCCGCCTCCACCATGTCGAGGTAGCGCCCGGCGCCGCGGGCGTGGTGGGCGACGAGCGCGTAGTCCTTGCTGCCGGTGGACAGCAGCGTCTCGAGCGCGAGCTCGTGCAGGCGGCGGCGCTGGCGGGCGAGCATCTCGTCGACGAGGGCCTCGCGGGTCAGGGCGTGGCGGAAGCTGAACTCGTCGTCGCCGGTCTCGACCATGAGGCCGCGGCGCACCAGGTCGCGCAGGCCCTCGATGAGCTCGTTCTCGTCGAAGCCGGTGACGGCGGCGAGCAGGTCGAACGGGACCTTGCGGCCGAGCACCGCGGCCGCCTCGACGATGCGCTTCTCGGCGGCGTCGAGGTCGTCGACCTGGCGGCGCAGGGCCTCGGCGATGTTCCAGGGCAGCGGCCGGTCGCACAGGGTGTCGAGGTCGGCCTCGCCGTTGGCCTTGAGCAGCTCCTCGAGGAAGAACGGGTTGCCGCCGGTGCGGTTGTGCAGCGACAGGGCGGTGCGGTAGGCGGGCGGGCGGCCGGTCGCCGACTTCAGGAACATCGACGTGTCGGCGAGGCTGAGGCGCTCGAGCCGCACGTTCGTCACGGTGTACCGCCGCTCGAGCCGCGTCAGCAGGTCGGCGAGCGGGTGCCGGCGGGTGACCTCGTCCGGCCGGTACGTCCCGACGAGGAGCCGCTCCCCCGGCAGCTCGGCGATGCGCTCGAACAGCGCGACGCTCTCCGAGTCGGCCCAGTGCAGGTCCTCGAAGACCACGATCGACGGGCCGGGCGTGGTCAGCAGCCGCACGATCTCGAGCCCGGCCTGGATGCGGTCGATCATCGAGCGGGACGCGTCGGTGACGACCCGCAGCAGCTCCGGGTCGAGCAGCTCGGAGCGGTTACAGCTGTCGATCGCGTCGAGCAGCAGCTCGAAGGGGCGGCTGAGGGTGCCGGGATCGGCCTGGCCGTCGAGGACCGGAGCGCTCTCGGGCAGGCCCGCGATCAGCTCCTGGACCAGGCGGCTCTTGCCGATGCCCGGCTCCCCGCCGAGCATGGCGATGGAGGGCTCGGCCCCGTCGACGAGCCGGCGCAACCGGCGCAGCTCGTCGTCGCGGCCGACCATCACCTGGCTCATTCCGCTACGGCTGGCCCGCACGCCACCAGCCTACCGGCGGGCGGGCGATGCTCCGGCTGTGACGGACGCGACCTGCGCCACCACCCGCGCCGCCCGCCCCGCTCTTCCGTGCGGCGGTGTGCCTCGAGCCCGAGCAGGCCCTGCTGGCGGTGCTGGAGCTGGCTGTACAGAAAGACGGGGTGCATCATGGGGACTCCTCAGAACGACCGATGGTTCAATGCTGTCGAAGTAAGGGCCGTCTGCCATCCGCATCTGTTACGTATCTTCGGCGGTGGCCGGCCCTAGTCATCAGATCCGGCCCTGAACACAGAGCAGCCCCGGCCGGGGCCGGGGCTGCTCTCCCCCGCGGTTCGGTCGCGGGTAGCTCAGGCGAGGTGCTCGCGCTGGTTTCGCCGGCGCAGCCGCACGCGGCTTGTCCAGCTCTTGTGGTCGTCCAGCATGTCCTGGCGACGCTGGCGGGAGATCTCGCTGAGCAGGCTCTCGTGGACGTTCATGGTGTCGTTCCCCTCTCAACCTTGTGACTCAATCTTGTCCGAGTAAGGCCCGCATTCCATCTGTCACGCTTACGTAATCGCGGCGCCGGGACATACGTAGCCGGCCGCCGCCGCCGTCTACGTATGCCGGGGCCGGCCTAGTCATCCGGCATCGCCGCAGGTTACGGGCGTCCCGGACGGGGAACGGGTCCATACGTGATGCGTATCGGGACCTCCGGCTGGCAGTACAAGGACTGGCGCGACCGCTTCTACCCCCGGGAGCTGCCGCACCGTCTGTGGCTGGAGCACTACGCAGCGGCGTTCGGCACCGTCGAGGTGAACAACGCCTTCTACCGGCTGCCCGAGCGCAAGACGTTCGCGGACTGGCGCACGCGTACCCCGGCCGACTTCGTCGTCACCGTGAAGGCGAGCCGGTTCCTCACGCACGTCAAGCGCCTCAAGGAGCCGGAGGAGCCGGTCGCGCGCCTGCTGGACCGCGCGGCCGGGCTGGGCCGTAAGCTCGGACCGGTACTGCTGCAGCTGCCTCCGACCCTCCCGGCCGACCCGGAGGCGCTCGAGCGCACGTTGCGGGCGTTCCCGCGCGACGTCCGCGTCGCCGTCGAGCCCCGGCACGACTCGTGGTGGAACGGCGACGTCCGGGAGGTACTGACGCGTCATGACGCGGCCCTGTGCTGGTCGGACCGCAAGGGCCGCCCGCAGGCACCGCTGTGGCGCACCGCCGGCTGGGGCTACCTGCGCCTGCACGAGGGCCGCGCGGCGCCCTGGCCGCGTTACGGCCGCTCCGCCCTCGATTCGTGGACGGCCCGGCTGGCCGGGGCATTCACGGACCAGGACATTTATGTGTACTTCAACAACGACCCCGGCTGCGCGGCCGTCACCGATGCCGTGGCCTTCGCACGGCTGGCCGAGCGCCGGGGGTTCGCCGTCGGCCGGGCGCCGCGGCGGGTGCCCCGCTGGTCGTAGGCTGCGGCCGTGACCAAGTTCTGTTGCCTCGCGGTCGTGCTCGTCGCCTTCCTCGCGGTGCTCGTCTGGCAGCGCCGCCGCCTCATGGACCGCGACCGCGACGGCCGCGGCTGAGCCGCGCCGATCTCCGAGCCGGCCCGGACGCCGATTACGGAGCGCAACCGGGCACCGGCAGAAATACCGGCAGAAGCCCGGCGAAGTCCACCGCGGCACCGCCGACGGATGTATCAGACGGGCCGTACCCCGACTCTCCTCCTGTGGAACAGGTGATCCTAGAAACTTTCAATTCATCAAATATCCGGCAGGACCGCCGGACAAACGCGGTGAATGCCCAGAAGGCAGGCACCGGAGGGTCGCCATGAAAATGCGCACAGTGATGACGGGGCAACGGAACCCGCACGTTCCCGATATTCTGTGTGTTCGATGTGGGGACCGGAGGGGGGCCGCCCATATGGGCAAGCACGGGGTCGCGTCGGCACGGGCACGTTTGCGCGGGACACGGTGACCACAGCGGTGGGCAGGGACGGCGGCGCGTTCACGGGCGCGACCCAGGCCGTGCTGCACCTGCACCGGGCCGCCAACGCCGTCCGGCAGCACGTGGAGCAGGAGGTCCTGCGCCCCCGCCAGCTGACCTGGACCGGTTTCGTGGTGCTGCGCACCGTCTGGGTCGCCCGCCGCATCGAGACCCGGCACGTCGCCGAGCAGGCCGGGATCTCCAAGGCGACGCTCACCGGCGTCGTCGACACGCTGTCCGGGCGCGGCCTCATGAAACGGTCCAACCACCCCGACGACGGCCGGCTGGTGCTGCTGCAGCTGACCCGCAAGGGGCATCGCCTGATCCGGGAGCTGCTCCCGGAGGCCGAGAAGGCCGAGTCGTACGCGCTGTCGTACCTCGACCCCGGCGAGCTCGCCCTCATCACCGCCGCACTGCGTGGACTGGTCGATCACCTGGAGCGATCGCGGTAGTCCGGCAATTGCCCGCGGATGCCCCGGAAGCGGGGATATGCGTCATTGCCGCACGTTCCGCTCGTTGGGCAGAGGCCGGAACAGTGCGATAACAGGTGTGACGTCCGGCGCGGAGGATCCGGCGCTGCTGGACTACTGTTCGAGGCGGCGCCGCGAACCCCAGAGGTGTCCGAACGGGCACACGTGATGCATACAGCGCGGTCTTTTCAACGCCCCTTGAAGAGACCAGACTGCTGGTGAAAACCCCGATCTCCCCAAGACCCTGGAAGGACCCCGATGACCGAGGCAGGCAAGCACGACGACGCCGGCGAGTCCGGCCCGCCGGACCTGCCGCTGCGCTCGGCCGCGCCCGCCCGTCGCGCCACCGTCGGCGACCTGACCGCGAACGACCCGGTCCGCATCGACGACTACCGGCTGATCGGCCAGCTCGGCGTCGGCGGCATGGGCACGGTCTACCTGGCGCAGTCGCCGGAGGGCACCCGTGTCGCGGTGAAGCTGGTCCACCAGCACCTGGCCCGCGACCCCCGCTTCCGGGTGCGCTTCGCCGGCGAGGTGCGCGCCGCCCAGCGCGTGCCCGGCTTCTGCACCGCGCGCGTGCTCGACTCGGGCGTGTTCGAGGAGCGGCCGTACCTGGTCACCGAGTACCTCGAGGGCATACCGCTGTCCCGCCTCGTCGCCGACGACGGCCCGCTCGACCCGGCCATGCTGCACAGCGTGGCGCTCGGGGTCGCGGCCGCCCTCGCGGCGATCCACAACGTCGGCCTCGTGCACCGCGACCTCAAGCCGAGCAACCTCATGGTCACCCTCGGCGGGGTGCGGATCATCGACTTCGGCATCGCCCGGGCGCTGGATGCGGTGAGCGACATCACCGGTACCGGCAACATCGTCGGCAGCCTCGGATGGGCCTCCCCCGAGCAGCTGCGCGCCGAGCAGCCCACCGCGGCGATGGACATCTTCGGCTGGGGCTGCCTCGTCGCGTTCGCCGCGACCGGCCGGCACCCCTACGGCGGCGAGGAGGCGGCCGCCCGCGCCTGGAAGATCCTGGAGGGCGATCCCGACCTCAGCGGCGTGCCCGACCCGGTGCGCGACCTCGTCGCCGCGGCCCTGAGCCGCGACCCGCTCGACCGCCCGGACGCGCGGCAGCTGCTGCTCGGCCTGGCCATCGACGACCTCGAGGCGGCCACCGTCCCCGTGCAGCGCCGCTGGCTGCGGGGCCCGGCCCAGATGTCGCGGCGCCGGGTCACGTCGATGGCGATCGCGCTGCCGATGGCGCTCGCGCTCGTCTTCGCCGCGGCCGAGACGACCTCCGACCTGATCGGCGGCACCCCGAGCACCGACACGCACCACGGCACGACCGGCGGCGACTCGGTGACCACCAACCTGTCGCCGCAGCCGGCCCCGGCCGCGACCGGGGGCCTCGGGAACCGGCCCAACACCGGCTCCAACCAGACGATGATCGGCAACCCCACCAACACGGCGCAGCCGGCGGCCCCGACGCAGACGGTCGACGGGCACGTGGTGACGCCGACGCAGACGACGCCGGCGGTCACCACCCCGACGCCCACGCCGACGACGCCGACCCCCGACCCGACCACCCCGACGCCCACGCCGACCACGGCGGGCCCGACCACGGACAGCCCGCCGGGCGGCGAGAACCAGGTGCCGCTCGCGCCCTGAGGGTCAGAGCACGTCGAGGTAGCCCCGGATGGCTTCGTCGAGCACGTCGCCGCCGGGGCGTGACCAGACGTCCTCGTGGAAGACCTCGACCTCGATCGGGCCGTCGTACCCGGCCGCGTCCACCGCCTCGCGGAAGCGGCGCAGCTCCACGCAGCCGGTGCCGGGCAGGCCCCGTCCGAGCAGCACCCCTTCCGGCAGCGGGGTGATCCAGTCCGCGAGCTGGAAGCACGCGATGCGCCCCGCGGCCCCGGCCCGGGCCAGCTGCGCCCAGACCTGGTCGTCCCACCACAGGTGGTACGTGTCGACGGCGACCCCGACGGCGTCGGCCGGGAACGGCTCCGCGATGTCGAGCGCGTTACCGAGCGTAGCGATCACGCAGCGGTCCGAGGCGAACATCGGGTGCAGCGGCTCGATCGCCAACTGGACGCCGGCCGCCTGCGCGTGCGGTACCAACGCCGCAATCGCGTCGCCGACCTGCTTGCGCGCGCCGTCGATGTCGCGGCTGCCCGCGGGCAGGCCGCCACTGACGAGCACGAGCACCGGCGCGCCGAGTGTCACCGCCTCGTCGATCGCGCGCAGGTTGTCCTCGCGCCAGCCGTCGGCGGTGAAGAATCCGCCGCGGCACAGCGTGGTCACGGCCAGGCCGGCGGAGCGCACGAGGGCCGCGGTGCGCTCGAGGCCGTAGTCCGCGACCTGGTCGCGCCACAACCCGATGCCGGGCACGCCGGCGGCGACGCAGCCGGCGACGGTGTCCTCCATGGGCCAGCGCTTGGTCGTCGCCTGGTTCAGCGAGAACCTGGACAGGTCCCCCACAATGCCTCCATAAGGTCGGATACTGATGTACCCGCCACCGGCCGGCGGCGGGTACATCAGGGGAACCGCTGTTACAGGTCGAGGGACGGGATCTCCAGGCGCCGGCCGGTGCGGGCCGACTCCAGGCCGAGCTCCGCCAGCTGCACGCCCCGCGCGCCCGCGGCGAAGTCCCACGGGAAGGCGGCGTCGTCGACGACGTGGCGCAGGAACTGCTCCCACTGGACCTTGAACCCGTTGTCGAACGGTTCGTTGTCCGGCACCTGCTGCCACTGGTCGCGGAACCGCTCCGTCGCCGGCAGGTCCGGGTTCCACACCGGCTTCGGCGTCGAGCCGCGGTGCTGGATGTGGCACTCGCGCAGGCCGGCCACCGCACTGCCGTGGGTGCCGTCGACCTGGAACTCGACGAGCTCGTCGCGGTACACGCGCACCGCCCACGACGAGTTGATCTGCGCGACGATGCCGCCCTCGAGCTCGAAGGTGCCGTACGCCGCGTCGTCCGCGGTCGCCTCGTACACGGCGCCGGCCTCGTCGACGCGGGACGGCACGTGGGTCGCGATGGTCGCCTGCACCGAGCGGACCGGGGCGAAAATACGCTCCAGGACGTACTGCCAATGCGGGAACATGTCCACGACGATCCCGCCACCGTCGGCCGAACGGTAGTTCCACGACGGACGCTGCGCCGTCTGCCAGTCGCCCTCGAAGACCCAGTAGCCGAACTCGCCACGGACGGACAGGATGCGGCCGAAGAAGCCGCCCTCGACGAGCCGGGCCAGCTTGCGCAGCCCGGGCAGGAACAGCTTGTCCTGTACCACGCCGTGCTTGACCCCGGCCGCACGCGCGGCGCGGTACAGGTCGACGGCGGCCGCGGTGTCGTCGGCGAGCGGCTTCTCGGTGTAGATGTGCTTGCCGGCCTCGATCGCGGCGCGGATGGCCTTCTCGCGCTGCTGGGTCACCTGGGCGTCGAAGTAGATCTGGACGTCGTCGCGGTGCAGGGCGGCGTCGAGGTCGGTGGTCCACTCGGTGAGGCCGTGCCGCTCGGCGATCTCCTGCAGCTTGGCCGCGTTGCGCCCGACGAGGATCGGCTCCGGCCAGATGCGCCGGCCGTCGCCGGAGGGCAGGCCGCCCTCCTCCCGGATGGCCAGCAGCGACCGGACGAGATGCTGGCGGTACCCCATGCGGCCGGTCACGCCGTTGAGGACGATGCCGATCGGAACGCGGTTCACTGGTCTCCTTCAGGGATGTAGGTCGAGAGCAGCCCGCACATGCCGTGCTTGCCGGACTCGGTGGGCTGCGGCAGCACCTCGATGCCGCCGCCGGCCAGGTGGGTCACGTCCGACTTCTCGAGGGCGTCGAGCTGCCGGCCGGTTTCGAGCGCCACCTCCAGCGCGCCGGTCTCCCAGCGCTGCCGCCAGTCGCCGAGGCGCGGGGCCACCAGCGCGGCGGCCGCGCGGCAGAACTCGGTGAACGCCTCGGGGCCGGCGGCGCGCATGGCCAGGAAGCCCGTGACGGCGAGGTCGCGGCGGCGGTACGCCGGGGCCAGGTCGGCCCCGCCGGGCAGGGTGGCCGCGGCGCGGTACGCGTCCGGGTCGCCGAGCGTGTCCACCGGGAACGTCAGCACCGCGTCGCCCGCCTCGGGCAGGCCGCTGTTCTGCATGAGCACCACCAGCTGCAGCCCGTCGTCGTTGACGAGCCGGTGGATGGTGCCCGGCCGGAACCAGGCGACGGTTCCGGCTTGCAGCGGGGTCTCGCGGTACCCCTCCCCCGACAGCGTCTGCACCCGGCCCTCGCCGGCGATCACGACGTACCCCTCGGAGCATGTGAGATGCATGTGCGGCGTGCCCCCGTGCAGACCATCGGGTGCGGTGGTGTCATACACCGACAGCCGCGACACGCCGATCGCGCCCGGCAAATGGGACGTCATGGCAAAACCCCCGGATTCAGGAAACCGCTTTCCTGAGGCTAACCGGTACGCTGAGCGCGGGTCAATGGAAGGAGTCTCACGATGGCGACGCTCGCCGACGTAGCCCGCCGCGCGGGTGTGTCACCGGCAACCGCTTCCCGCATCATCAGCGGCAGCACCAAGCTGGTCACCGACGAGCTGCGCGCCCGGGTGCTGCGCGCCGTCGACGAGTTGCAGTACGTGCCGAACGCGCACGCCCAGTTGCTCGCCCGCGCCCAGCGCACGGCCGTCGGCGTGATCGTGCACGACGTCTCCGACCCGTACTTCGCCGAGATCACCCGCGGCCTGCAGCAGGTGGCGACCGCGCACGGCCGGCTGAGCATCATCTGCAACAGCTACCGCGACCCGGCCCGCGAGCTCGAGTACGTCGAGCTGCTGCGCGCCCAGCAGGTGGCGGCGATCGTCCTGGCCGGCTCCGGATACCACGACGCCGTGTTCACCAAGGCGCTGAAGGCGAAGCTCGCCGCGTACACGCGCACGGGCGGCCGGGTGAGCGTCATCGGCCGCCACGAGCTGCCCGGCGACGCGGTGATGCCGGCGAACGAGGAGGGCGGCTACCTGGCCGGCTGCGAGCTGTACGGCAGCGGGCACCGCCGGGTCGGCGTCATCGCGGGCCCGAAGGTGCTCACCACGACCACGGACCGCCTGGCCGGCCTGCGCCGCGCGGCCCGCGAGCAGGGCCGGACGCTGCCGGCGCGGCGGGTGGCGTACGCCGGCTTCGACCGCGACGGCGGCGCCGAGGCGGTCGCGGCCCTGCTCGACGCCAACCCGGACCTGACCGCGATCGTGGCCCTCAACGACCAGATGGCGGTCGGCGCCCTGAGCACCCTGCGCGCGCGGGGCGTCGCCGTGCCGGAGCACATCTCGCTGGTCGGCTTCGACGACATGCCGATCGCCCGCGACGTGACCCCGGCCCTGACGACCGTGCGCCTGCCCCTGGCCGAGATGGGGGCGCGCGCGATGTCGATGGCACTGGACGACGCCCACGACACCGACGCGCCGCGGATCGAGCCGGCCCCGGCCACACTCGTGCGCCGTGCGAGCACTCAGCCGCTGGTGTCCTGAGACGTGGAGCCCGGCCCCGACGACCGTGCGCCTGCCCCGGCCACGCTCATGCGCCTGCGCGAGAACTCAGCCGTTGGTGTCCTGAGACGTGAGGCCGGCCCCGACGACCGCGCGCCCGCCCCGGCCACACTCGTGCGCCCGCGCGAGCACTCAGCCTTGCTGTCCTGAGACGTGAGGCCGGCCCCGACGACCGTGCGCCCGCCCCGGCCACACTCGTGCGCCCGCGCGAGCACTCAGCCGTTGGTGTCCTGAGACGTGAGGCCGGCCCCGACGACCGTGCGCCCGCCCCGGCCACACTCGTGCGCCCGCGCGAGCACTCAGCCGTTGCTGTCCTGAGACGTGAGGCCGGCCCCGACGACCGCGCGCCCGCCCCGGCCACACTCGTGCGCCCGCGCGAGCACTCAGCCGTTGGTGTCCTGAGACGTGAGGCCGGCCCCGACGACCGCGCGCCCGCCCCGGCCACACTCGTGCGCCCGCGCGAGCACTCAGCCGTTTGGTGTCCTGAGACGTGAGGCCGGCCCCGACGACCGTGCGCCTGCCCCTGGCCGAGATGGGCCCACGTGATGTCGATGGCGCTGGACGACGCCCACGACACCAACGCGCCGCGGATCGGCCCCGGCCACAATCGTGCGCCGCGCGGGGACTCAGCCGTTGATGTCCTGATAGGACGGAAGGTCCCCGCGCAGCGGCCGATCCAGTTGTACCGCAAGAGCCGTCTCCACCGCCGCCGCGAGCGCGGCCCGGAAGAGCAGCGACCCCATGCTGATCCGGGCCACGCCCAGCTCGGCGAGCGCACGCACCGACGGCCCGGCGGGCCGCGCGAGCACGTTCACCGGCGCGTCGACCGCGGCGACGAGCCGCGCGATGTCGGCGGGCTCGGCGACACCGGGCACGAACACCCCGTCGGCCCCGGCGTCCCGATACATGCGAATGCGTCGAACCGCTTCACCAATGTCGCCCTCGCGCAGCCAATGAGTGTCCGTTCGCGCATTGACGAACAACGACGGCGCCGCGTCCTTCACGCTCCGGATGAGCGCGGCGTGCACGTCGGGGTCGCCGTACCCGTCCTCGAGGTTGACCCCGGCGGCCCCGGCCTGCGCCGCGGCCACGGCGACGGGGACGGAGCCGCGCTCGAGGTCGGCGGTGACGTACAGCGGGAGCGCCGCGAGCCGCCCGACGAGCCGGACCGTCTCGTCGACGGCGGCCCCTTCCCCATCGGGAAGCCCCAGGCTCGCAGCCACCCCGAGACTGGTGGTACCAACGGCGGCGAACCCGGCACCAACGAACATGCGAGCGCTGGCCACGTCCCACACGTTGGGCAGCACGAGCGGCTCACCGGGTATGTGCAGTTCACCGAACCCGCTCATATGCGAACACCTCTTCCACAAAACGCCACCGGCCGCGCGCGTTCGCGCAGCAGCCTGCTCGCCCCGACCACGTCGCACACCTTGGCCAACACCAGCGGTTCGGTTCGCCCAAGGACAGCCCGACATCCACGTCCTCGGCGTCCGCAACGCTCACCGGACACGTGCAGCGCGCCAAACTCGCGCACCCTTTCCGCGCAGACCTGCGCATTCACACACTCCGGACAGGCGCGCGGCTCTCCCCGCCCCGACCACGTCCCATCGGCGCTGCCGGCAGAACGGACATGTGCAGCGCTCCTTCCACGAACAAGGCGTGCGCGCGCCCCCTCCGCCGCCCCGGCCACGTCCCACACCTTGAACAGCGCTGTCGGCAGAACGGACACGTGCAGCCTGTTCATTTGAGCGCCCCTTCCACGAGCGCCAGGGCATGCGCACGCCCGGGACAGCCACGCGGCCCTTCGCCAAACGGACGTCCGGCCAGCGGCACGGCGACGACCGAACCGTCCGGTGCGACACGGCGGGTGGCCGCCACCGGCGGGTCGTCACGCAGCACCTCGGCAACCGGCCGGGTCCGGGCCCGCTCGATCAGCGTCGCGGTCGCGTCACAGGCCTGCACGAGCAGCTGGATACGGGCGGCGGTCCACTCGTCCCGCACCCCGCCGAACACGGCGACGAGCCGCTCGACCGCATCGTCAGCCGCGGTGTCCCCGGTCTGATAGGCCGCGGCAACGATGCGCACGTCGTCGACCACGCCGGCAACTCCGAGCGCCTCGGCGAGAGGTGCAACGGGATGCCCGTCATAGGGCCGGGACAGATCGGCGGGATTGATGCCGGCCAGAAGCTCGTCAACGATCGCGCGGCGGCGGGCATGAACGGCGCCGTTGGCGAAGCGACTGACGGTGGCGCGCAGCCAGCCGATGCCGGTGGGAGCGGCCTCCGGCTCAGGAACGGGGAGCGTGAGCATGCCCCCAAGCTAAGCCGCGAACCGTTCGGGAGCGGCCGAACCAACACCTGCCGAACCGCAAGCGACGACGAAACCGACAGGCCCACACGCGCACCGCGATGGCCGAACCGACACTCGCAGCGCACAAAAACGACAGCCGCGCAGACAGATCGAACGTGCAGAGGACGACCGAAGCGACGGCCGAACGAACACAACGCGCACAAGCGGGCGGACGGACGGACGAACGAACAGACCGAACGCGCAGCAGACGACCGAACGCGACGACGAAACGAACAGTCCGAACGCGCAGAAGACGACCGACGGGACGGCCGAACGAACACAACGCGCAAACCGATGAGCGTTATGCGCGAAGTGACAGATGAACAGGTGAGCGTTTATGCGCGAAGTGACAGATGAACAGGTGAGCGTTTATGCGCGAAGTGACAGGTGAACCGGTGAGCGTTTATGCGCGAGGCGAGGCGAGGCCAGACCAGACGAGTCGAGGCGAAGCCAGATCAGGCCAGGCGAGGCCAGACCAGGCGAGGCGAGGCCAGACCAGACCAGACCAGGCGAGGGGAGGCGAGGCGACCAGGCAAGGCGAGGCGAGGCGAGGCCAGACCAGGCGAGGCGAGCAGGGCAGGGCTGGGCAGGACAGGACAGGACAGGACAGGGCAGGCAGCGCAGGAGAGCGCAGGGCAGGCAGCGCAGGAGAGCGCAGGGCAGGCAGCGCAGGAGAGCGCAGGGCAGGCAGCGCAGGAGAGCGCAGGGCAGGCAGCGCAGGAGAGCGCAGGGCAGGCAGCGCAGGAAAGCGCAGGGCAGGCAGCGCAGGAGAGCGCAGGGCAGGCAGCGCAGGGCAGCTCGTGGTGGAACGAACGTCAGTCGCGCGGGGCCGCGGTGCTTGCTCGCACGATCAGGTCGGCCGGGAGGCACAGGTGCTCCGCCAGGGCCGGCTCTCCCGTGCGAGCTGCCTCTATGGCCCTCGTCAGAGCGGCCGCCGCCGCGTGGCCCTTGGAGTGGATGTCCTGGCGGACCGTGGTCAGCGGGGGGCGCATCCTCGCCGCCGCGGGGCTGTCGTCGAAGCCGACCACCGACAGGTCGTCCGGTACGGACAGGCCGGCGTCCGCCGCGGCCCCCATCACGCCCTGCGCCAGGGCGTCCGAGAAGCACAGCACCGCCGTCGGGGGCTCCGCCGCCTCCAGCAGCAGCCGCGCCGCCTGGTAGCCCGAGTCCGGGTCGCCGTGCGGGAGGCGCGCGATCACCGGCGTGACCCCCGCCGGCGTCAGGGCGTCCAGCCAGCCCGAGAGGCGCTGGGCGGCCACGTACCCGTCGATGATGTCGCCCGTGCCGTTCGGGCCGATCAGGCCGTGGCGGCCGCGGATGCCCGAGGTCACCACGCCAACTCGGCGGTGGCCCAGGTCGACCAGGTGCTGGGCGGCCGCGCGGGCGCCCGCGCGGTCGGCCACGTTCACCGCCGGTACGCCCTCGGCCGGGTCCTGGTCGATGAAGACCAGCGGCATCTTGCGGCGCATCAGCCATTCGACGCCGGTGTTCTCGGGGTCGCAGGAGTACACCAGGGCGCCGTCCATGGCCACGTCGCGGGCCGGGACTACGTTGCCCGCCGCCGTGGTGGTCAGCAGGGTCAGGCCCAGGCCGGTCGGGGCCAGCTCGTCGGCGATGGCGCCCAGGAACGTGGTCGCCACCTCGTCGCCGAAGGCCTGGCTCAGGGAGTCGGTTAGCAGGATGCCCACGGCGCCCGTCGTGCCCTTGGCCAGGGCCCGGGCGGCCGGGTCGGGCCCGACGTAGCCGAGCTCGTCCGCGACCGCCAGGATCCGGTCACGCAGGGTGGGGGACAGCTGGTCGGGGCGGGAGAACGCATTGGACACGGTCATCCGGCTCACGCCGACCCGGTCCGCGATCGTCTGCAGGGTCACCCTTCCCACCGCAGCGCCTCCCAGGTCGATGTCTGTCCTCCTGCGCAGAACCTTAACGCGCCGGGTGCGAGCGCACCGCCGGGGCCGGGGCCACGGCCTCCGCCGCCTTGCGCAGGGTCGCGGCCAGGGCGTTGCGGGTGCGGTACCCCCGGGGCGGGCGCACCGGCGCATCGTGGCCGACTACGGGCGCGTTGGGCAGGGCGCTGGCGTACTCGAAGGTCTCGCCGTTCCAGGCGCCGCCGAACTCCTCGGAGAGCGCGGACTGGGAGACGACCATCGCGAACGGGAACGTGCTCATGACGAACTCCTCTGTACCGGTAATGAACCCTATACCGGTACAGTAGACCCGAGCGCTGTACCGGTCAAGTCTATATCGGTAAAGCGACGAATCAGCGGCGGCGCGTCGGCGGCTTCGGGGCCGGGCGGAAGAACAGGAAGGCCAGCGCGCCCGCGACGACGACCACGCCCAGCAGGTACCACACCCAGGTATAGGACGCGGAGGCCTTCTCGGGGGCCGGCGGCGCCGACGACGGGGGCGGTGTGCAGGTCTTCTCGTCCGGGGCCGGCGTCGCGTTCGCCCCGGCCACGCGCAGGACGGCCTCGCAGCGGCCGATCGCCGGGGTGCCCATGTCGGCGACGACGGTCCACTCGCCGGGGGCGAGGGTGCCGCTGTAGGTCACCGCGTCCCCGTTGCGCTTCAGCGGCGCCGGGCCGACCCGCTGACCCGTGCTGGAGGTCGCCAGCATGGTCATGCCGATCGGCTCGGTGACCGGGTGGCCGTCCTGCCAGACGCTGGTGACCCAGACCGAGCCGCGGCCGTCGCCGTGCAGGGTCAGCACGACGCCGCCGTGCGCGTCGGCGTCCCCGGCGAACCCGAAGACGGCCACGGCGACCGCGAGGACGGTCACCACCAGGCACGCCGCGGCCCGGCGCCACAGGGGCGCCGGGCCGGGACGGTCGTACGGGGTGTGCGTCATGCCTGCTGCGGTACCCAGCTCTGGTACTTCGCGCCGGTCGCCTTCTGCAGCACCAGCAGGCGGCTGCCGAAGAACGCGTTGTTGCTCACGCCGACCACGAGCCCGCCGGGCGAGGTGAGCGCGACGCCGTCGGCGGTCTTGGTGACCGTCCACTTCAGCGCGGAGCTGCAGTCGGCCTGTACCACCGTGGCGCCCGCCGCGTCCTTGTTGCCCGCGGTGCTCAGGCACTCGTTCGTCGCCTTCGAGCGCACCACGAACGCGTCGCCGGAGGCCTCGAGCTTCCACTGCTGGTTCGCGCCGTTGTGCCGGCTGTAGAGGATGACCGGGGTACCCGCGGCCCGCCGCGCGCCGAAGAGGTCGACGACCCCGCCGGTCAGGCTGTTGCCGAACACCGTCCACGCCCCGGTGGCCGGGGTGGCGGCCGCGGCGGTGTGCACCGTCACGGTCTTCGTGTACGGGGTCAGGGCGCCGTTCTGCGAGAGCGAAATCCCGATCTGGTAGTCGGTGTCGGCGTGCAGGCCGACGATCCGGACGTTTGTCGCGGTGGTGCGGCCGATGGTGCGGTTGTTGACCAGGACGGCGTACCGGGCGCCGGCGCCGGCCGGGTCGAAGGACAGCCGAACAGAGGTCGCGTCGAGAGCACTGGTCCGCAGCTCCTTGAGACCGCCGGTGGACGTCCGGGTCGGCGTCGGCGTCGGGGTCGGCGCCGGCGTGGCCGTCTTCGTCGGAGTCGGCGACGCGGTCGTCTTCGTCGGCGTCGGGGCCGTCGACGACGTGGTCTTCGACGGGGTCGGCGACGCGGTCGTCTTCGTCGGCGTGGGGTTCGCCGTGGCCGTCGGGGTCGGCGGCGGGGTCGTGCCGCCGCCGCCGGCGATCAGGAACTGGTTGTTGGCCACGTTCCAGTTGTTCGCCAGGTAGCTGCCCGGGCTCGGGTTGGTGTTGTAGTAGTCGTCGTGGTTGCAGTCGAGCCGGTCGTCGTGCTTCCGGTCGTTGCACTTGACGCTGGTGGTGAGGCCGCCCGAGTCGTTGTAGCACATGATGTCGTACTCATCGAGGCAGTGCCCGGCCTTGCTGGAGTTCGGCGCGTTGTTGTTCACGGCGCCGAGGTTGTGGCCCAGCTCGTGCGCGGCCACGCTCGCGGCCCAGCAGCCGTTGTCGCTGCGGCCGTACCCCGGACCGCCGTTGCTGCGGTTCTTCTCGCCCGGCTGCGTGTCGCCGGCGAAGGTGCCGATGCCGCAGTAGACGTTCGCGTCGCCGAAGATCACGTACTTGCGGTCGGTGCGGTTGTAGCCCAGCGCCTTCAGGCCGTTGATCGTGGCGTCGAAGGTGGCCATGCCGCCCGCCGCGAGCTCGACCTCGCGCACGTCGACCTTGCAGTCGGCGGTGGTCACGAAGCGCACGTGGCGCTCGCCGCCGGTCTCCTGGGCGCTGGCGTTGTAGATCGTCTCGATGCCGGCCGACCAGGTCCGGAAGGACTCGAGGTACTCGGCGAAGCGGCTCTTGGTGTCCACGTCGCGCACGTAGAGGACCTGGATGCGCTTGCCGGTCACGCCGTCGCCGTCGCAGACCACGCCGGCCGCGCCGACCGTCACCGCGGCGCTGCCGTCGGCGGCCACCGCGTCGGGCACGACCGCGAGGCCGCCGTCGGCGCCCTCGGCCACGTTCTCGTCGGCGAGCACCGTCTGGTCCTGGGGCGCGGCGGCGGTGTCGGACGCCGGGACGTCCTCCTTCGTCACGGCCGCGACCGTCTTGACCTGCGTGTGCACGCTGAGGCCGGTCGGCGGGACGTCGGGGCCGTGGCTGCACTGGTCGCGCTCGGTGAGCACGTACCCGCCGACGCAGGGCTCGCCCTTCTTGGCGGGCGTCAGGCCCTGGTAGACCAGGCCCTGGTCGGGGTTGTCCCCCGGGACGTGCGAGATCGCGGTCGGCTCGCGGTCCTTCTCGTGGAAGAGGGACTGAAAGGCGCCGGGTCCGGCGATGGCCGCCCCCGCGCCGAGCACGACGACCGCGGCGGTCGTCAGCACACGGCGCATGGAGCGGCGGGACTTCTCGGGTCGCGCTTGCACGCTCGGGTCCTCCGGGGGGAAAGGGGCGCGCGGCGTGGATCGGCACAGGGCAGAGGTACCGATCCGCGCCGCGCGCGGGACGCCGGCCTTCGAGGGTGGCAAGGCGGGTGAGAGCCGACGTCCACGTGGGAACGCGCCGACCATAGCCAGGTGGCAGGTGCGCATTCCACCTGGAACGGGCCAGTTAAGACACTTCTAAGTGAGACTTGTTCTCACGCTATGTACGGGTGTTTTCCTATGACGGACGGCGACGGGATCGACGCTCGTTGGGCTCGCGCGAGAGGCGGCCGACCAGCCAGCGCGAGGGCGGCGGGGCCTCCTTCGGGGCCGGGTCGGCGTCGGTCATGACGATCACCACGCTGGCTCCGCCGAGGTTGCTCGTGCCGATGTTCACGGCGCCGTTGCCGGCCACCGCCACCCGCCGCACGATGTCGAGCCCGAGGCCGGTCGAGCCCTGCTGGCTCTCGCCGCGCTGCATCGCCAGCTCCGGGTCGGGGATGCCGGGGCCGCCGTCGTCGACGCGCAGCACGACGTAGCCGTCCTCGCGGCGCGTCACGGCGACCTCGAAGGGCACGCCCTGGGGGGTGTACCGGATCACGTTGCCGATCAGCGCGTCGAGCGCCGCGGCCAGCTCGCCCTTCGGCACGGTGACCGGGGCCGGCGCGTCGGTGCCGGTGGCCTTGCAGTCGCGCTCCTGGTCGCCGGCGACCGCGGACCAGAACATCATCCGGTCGCGCACGACCTCGGCCACGTCGCAGCCCTCGTCGCCGGTCGTGGCCGCGGCCCCGTCGGCCCGCTCGCCGCGGTCCGGGGTCGGCGAGTGCGCGTCGATGGGCTCGCGCATGGCCCGGATCAGCTTGTCGACCTCGACCTCGAGCGCGGCGATGGCGTCGCGGATGCGGTCGGCGTCCTGGGAGTCGTCGAGGGTCTCGGCGTCGAGGCGCAGCGCGGTCAGCGGGGTGCGCAGCCGGTGCGAGAGGTCGGCGACGAGCTCGCGCTCGTTGGACAGCAGCGCCATGATGCGGTCGGCCATCAGGTTGAGCGCGAAGCTCGCGTCGGCCAGCTCCCGGGGGCCCTGGGGGTCGATGCGGACGTCGAGGTACCCCTCGCTGAGCGCCCCGGCCGCCCCGGCCAGTTGCCGCGCCGACGCGATGATCTTCGCGGCCAGGCGGTCGGCGACCCAGACCGAGGCCACGATCAGGCCCAGCGCGACGGCGCCGAGCGCCCACCAGGCCCCGGCGACGCCGCTGGACAGCTCGGACTCGGGGATGAACACCTCGACGACTGTCGTGCGGCTCGCGCCCAGGTCGACCGGCTCGAGGTACGACAGCCCGCCCGGCACCCCGGCGATGACGGGCGCGGCGGCGTCGGCGGCGCGGCTCAAGTCGCCGGCGGCGGCGTGCCCGGAGCCGATCTCCGCGCCGGTCTCGCCGAGGTTGTGGACCGAGACGCGCGTGACCGCGGGCCCGCCCGTGCTGGCGATGGCCCGCTCGATGCTCAGCGGGTCGGTGGTCACGGTGAGGACCGCCACGACCACGGCGGTCTGGCGTTCGGCGTCGGCGAGTGCACGCTCGCGGGCGAGTTGCTGGACGACGAGACCCAGCGGGATCAGGAACGCGAGGGCCACCATCGTGGTGACCGCGGCGGAGACGTAGGCGAGGGTCCGCCTCAGTCCGGGGCGCTGAACCTGAAGCCCACGCCCCGCACGGTGTGCAGGTATCTGGGCGCTGACGCGCTCTCGCCAAGTTTCCGGCGTAGCCAGTACAGATGCACGTCGATCGTCTGGTCCTCGCCCACTGAGGGTTGCCGCCATACCTCCTCCAACAGCTCACGGCGTGAGACCACCCGGCCGGGCCGGGCGGCGAGGTACGCCAGCAGGTCGAACTCCTTGCGGGTCAGGGTCAGCGGCTCGCCGTGCAGGTAGGCCTGGCGCTGTCCGATGTCCACCCGCAAGCCTCCCACCTCGATGGCAGTGGGCTCCTCGCGGCTCGCCCGGCCGGTGCGGCGCAGCACGGAGGTCATCCGCGCGTCCAGGTGCGCCGAGGTGAACGGCTTGATCATGTAGTCGTCGGCACCGGCCTTGAGCAGCCGGACGATCTCCGCCTCGTCGTCGCGGGCGGTGGCGATGATGATGGGCGTGTCGGCGATGCCGCGCAGCATGCGCAGGGCGTCGGCGCCGTCGAGATCCGGCAGGCCGAGGTCGAGCACGACCAGGTCAGGGGTCTCGGCGGCGAAGCGGCGCAGCGCCTCCAGCGCGGTGCCGACCGCGTGCACAGTGTGACCACGGTCGGTCAGGGAGCGCAGCAGGGCACCCCGCACGACGTGGTCGTCCTCAACCAGCAGCACCGTGGCCATGCAGAGAAGGTACTGCCTGTGTCCAGTAGCAGTCTCCGTGGTCTATGGACAAATCCGACATGTACTAATTTTCGCCAGGCGACATCGCTCGTTCGCCGCAACTTCCATTCGAATGGGTACTGCCGAGTAACCGGTCGGCGTACAAACGGCAACCATGACTGTCGATGCTGCCCTCACCCGGCGCGCGCTGCTGATCGCCGGCGGGGCCACCGCGGCCGCCGTCGCCGTCGCGGGCGACGCCACCGCGGCGAGCCCGCTCTTCCTGCACGGCGTGGCCTCCGGCGACCCCCTGCCCGACGGCATCCTGCTGTGGACCCGGGTCACCCCCGACGCCCAGTCGGCCCCGGGGTCGGGCGCCGGGCCCACGACCACCGTCACCTGGCAGATCGCCACCGACGCCAGCTTCGCGGGCGTCGTGCGCTCGGGCGAGGTCACCACCGGCCCCGAGCGCGACCACACCGTCAAGGTCGACGTGCGGGGGCTGCAGGCGGCCACGACGTACTGGTACCGCTTCGGCGTCGCCGGCCGGTGGTCGCCGACCGGCCGCACCCTGACCGCCCCCGCCACCGACGCGGCCGTGGCCCTGCTGCGGCTCGGCGTCGTGTCCTGCTCGAACTGGGAGGCCGGCTACTTCGCCCCCTACCGGCTGCTCGCCCAGCGCGGCGACCTGCAGGCCGTCGTGCACCTCGGCGACTACCTGTACGAGTACGCCTCGGGCGGCTTCACGGCCGGCGGCACCGTCGTACGCCAGGCCCAGCCCACCCACGAGATCATCTCGCTCGCCGACTACCGGATCCGGCACGCGCAGTACAAGACCGA
This sequence comes from Dactylosporangium sp. McL0621, assembly GCF_049995355.1. Classification (NCBI taxonomy): domain Bacteria; kingdom Bacillati; phylum Actinomycetota; class Actinomycetes; order Micromonosporales; family Micromonosporaceae; genus Dactylosporangium; species Dactylosporangium sp. McL0621. The sequence continues at coordinate 2,455,523 of NZ_CP188259.1, read as the reverse complement.
TCCCGACGCGCAGGCCCTGCACGCCGCGGTGCCGTGGATCATCACGTGGGACGACCACGAGGTCGCCAACGACATGTGGGCCGGCGGCGCCGAGAACCACGACCCGGCGACCGAGGGCTCCTTCGCCGCCCGGGTGGCGGCGGCCCGCCAGGCCTACGCCGAGTGGATGCCGGTCCGCCTGGCCTTTGATCCGGAGTCTGGTGAAGGCCACATCTACCGCCGCCTCCAGTTCGGCAAGCTCGCCGAGCTCAGCATGCTGGACCTGCGCTCGTACCGCTCCCAGCAGGCCTCCGGCGCCGCCGTCGACGACCCCGCGCGCACCATCACCGGCGACGACCAGATGGCCTGGCTCAAGCAGGGCCTCGCCGCGTCCACGGCCCAGTGGAAGATCGTCGGCAACCCCGACATGATCGCCCGGGTCGACGTCGGCACGCTGCCCGCCTGGCTGCTCGGCCCCGTCGGCAAGCTGCTGGGCATCCCGTCCAACGGGTACGCGATCAACACGGACCAGTGGGACGGGTACAACGCCGACCGTGACGAACTGGTCAACCATCTGCGGGCGAACAACGTCCGCGACACCGTGTTGATCACCGGCGACATCCACTCCAGCTGGGCCAACGAGCTCACCACCCTGTCCACGCTCAACTCCCCCACCGCGGTCGAGTTCGTGGTTCCGTCGGTGACCAGCGACAACGTCAACGACTTCGTCGGCGTGCCGCCGGGGCTGGTCGGGCCGATCGCGGCGAGCATCGTGCACGCGGCGAACCCGCACGTGAAGTGGGCGGAGCTGGACGGGCACGGCTACGGCGTGCTCGAGGTGCGGCCGGAATCGTGCCGGATGGACTGGTACCACGTCAAGGAGCGCACCGACCCCCGCACCACCGCCTCGAAGGTGCGCTCCTTCAAGGTCAACGCTGGCGTGTCCCGCCTCGTGTCCTCCTAGACGTGCTCGGGCCGCAGGCCGACGCCGATCACCCGGGTCGGGATGGTGCGCAGCGGCGGGTAGCGGTCCAGCAAGCGGACGGGCAGCGGTGGCCGGCTCGGGCGGCCGGTCACCGCCGGGGCCAGCACCGCCCGCTGCAGGCCCCGCTGGACGAGCTGCGTGCCCGCGGTCGGCAGCGCTCGGCGGCGCTGGACCGCGGCCAGCTCCCGCTCCGTGGGCGGCGCGCCGCGCTCGAAGGCGTCGCCGATGACGCGGGCGGCGGCGACCGCGTCCTGGATGGCGAGGTTGATGCCGACCCCGCCGACCGGGGACATCGCGTGCGCCGCGTCGCCGATGAGCAGGGCGCCGGGGACCTGCCAGCGGTACAGCCGGTCCATACGCACGGTCAGGGTGCGCACCTGGTCCCAGTCGCGCAGCTCGCCGACGCGGTCGGCCAGGTACGGCACGCTCTGCGCGATCCCGGCCCGGAACGCCTCCAGCCCGGCCGCGCGGAGGACCCGGTCGCCGCCCTTCGGTACCACCCAGCCGAGCTGCCAGTAGTCGCCGCGGTCGATGCCGATGAAGAGCCGGCCGTCGGCCACGCGCCCGGCCAGGCCCTCGGGGTCGGACGGCGACCGGGGCAGCCGGAACCACAGCACGTCGATCGGGGCGCCGAAGTCCTTCGACTTCAGGCCGAGCTCCCGCCGTACCGTCGAGTTGCGCCCGTCGCAGGCCACCGTCAGCGGCGCCGCGACCTCGACCGGGCCCTGCGGCGTCCGCGCGGTCACGCCGGTCACGCGGCGCTCCCGGCGGTTGACGGCGACCACCTCGCAGCGGCGGTACAGCGCGAAGTCCCCGTGCTCCGCGAGCAGCTCGAGGAAGTCCCACTGGGGCAGCATCATCACGTACGGGTGGGCGACGCGCAGGCGCTCGAAGTCGACCGGGCGGAACGTGCCCCCGTCATCCCCGGAGTTCGAATAGGTGAGCTCGATCTGGCGCACGACGCGGTGCGGCAGCCGCTCGAGGTCCTCACCGAGGCCGAGCTCGTCCATGAGCTGCAGCGTCGAGGGGTGCACGGTGTCGCCGCGGAAGTCCCGCAGGAACGTCTCGTGCTTCTCCAGCACCACGGTGTCGATGCCGCGCCGCCCCAGCAGCAGCGCGAGAACCAGACCGGCGGGTCCGCCGCCGACGACGCATACGTCCGCCTTGACCAGCATCAGGATCCTTCCAGCAACCGCCCGATGATCTCCAGTGCCTGTTCCACGTCCGGCTCGCCGTCCGCGATGGCGTCGGCATACAGAAAGCTCTCCCCGATTCGCACGAGGACAAACGCCAGCGTGCGCGCATCAAGCCGGGGTGCGAAACTCCCGGCCGCGATCTCGTCGCGCATCAGCCCCTCGAGGTGGTCCACGACCCGCCCCTGCACGATGCCGCGCTTGGAGGTGAGGATGCGCAGCGCCGCCTCGGGCTCGGTGGCCAGGAAGTGCCGCAGGGCGGGCTGGTCCTTCACGGCGTTGAGGAAGTGGCCGATCACGGCCACGATCCGCTCCGCCCCGCGGCGCCCCTCGGCCGCGCGGACGGCCCGGTCGAGGTTGCGGTCGGTGAGGTACCACAGCACATGCCCCAGCACCTGGTCCCGCCCGCCCGCGCGCCGGTAGAGGGTGGCCCGGCCGATGCCGAGCTCGGCGGCGAGCGAGCGCATGTCGACGCGCTGCTGGGCGAGGAACCGCTTCAGCGCCGCGTCGAAGACCTCATCCGGCGGCATGGGCCGGCTCGGCGTACAGCGTCGCCGGGTCTGTGTTCGCCCCGCACAGGACCACCACCGCGGTGCCGGGGGCGGCGACGAGCTCCAGCCCGGCGAGCGCGGCCGCGGCCCCGTGCTCCACCGCGAGGCGGTGCTCGTGCCACAGCCGGCGGCGGGCCTCGACGATCGCCGCGTCACTCACGAGAATGCTCTCAACCTTGTGGTGTACCGCAAGATCGAACGCGATCGCGCCCGCCCGGCGGGCCCCGAGGGAGTCGCCGGCCACGCTGTCCACGGCGACGTCCACCGGCGCCCCTGCGGCCAGGGCGGCGTGCAGCGTCGGCGCCCCCTCCGGCTCGACGGCCACGACCCGCGCCCGGTCGCCGAGGGCGGCCGCGACCCCGGCGACGAGCCCGCCGCCGCCGACCGCGACGAGCACCGTGTCGCACGGCGGCAGCTCCAGCCCGAGGGTGCCCTGCCCGGCGACGACCTCCGGCTGGTCGTAGGCGTGCACGAACAGCGCCCCGGTCTCGGCGACCCGGATCGCGGAGGCGGCGTAGGCCTCGGCGTACTCCCGGCCGTGCTGCTGCACCCGCGCGCCGAGCTCGCGCAGCCGCGCCACCTTCGTCGCGGGCGCGGTCACCGGCACGAACACCTCGGCGGGCACCCCGAGCACGGCGGCGGCGTAGGCCACCCCGAGGCCCGCGTTGCCGCCGGACGCGACGACGACGCCGGACTCGGGCAGCTCGCCGGCCTCACGGGCGGCGAGGATGCGGTTGAACGCGCCGCGCGCCTTGAACGACCCGCTGTGCTGCAGCAGCTCGAGCTTGAACCACAGGCCGGGGCGCACCTCGTAGGCGGGCGTATGCCGCACGTAGGACCCGATCCGCCGCGCCGCCGCCTGGACGTCATCCCTGTTCACCACCACCCGATCACCCTAGACCCGCACCGTGGCGCCCCTCACCGGCCGCGAACCGGGCCGCACCGTGCAATGCGCCACTCGCCAGCGAGGCCACCCCGAGCCGGTGCTCGATCGCGAGACCGTCCTCGATGCTGCGGCCCATGGAGTCGTACGTCGAGATCCGGTCGTTGCGCAGGCACTCCTGCGGCAGCGCGGACAGCTGGGCGGCGAGCGCCTCCGCGGCCGCGCGTGCGGTCCCACGCGGCACGACGCGGTCGGCCAGGCCGATGCGCAGCGCCTCCGCGGCGTCGACGGGCCGGCCGGTCAGGATCAGGTCGAGCGCCCGCCCGGCGCCGATCAGCCGCGGCAGCCGCACGGTGCCGCCGTCGACCAGCGGGACGCCCCAGCGGCGGCAGTACACCCCGAAGACCGCGTCCTCCTCCACGACCCGCAGGTCGCACCAGATCGCCAGCTCCAGGCCGCCGGCGACCGCGTGCCCGGACACGGCCGCGATCACCGGCTTGGACAGCCGCATCCGGGTCGGCCCCATGGGCCCGTCGCCGTCGGGCTCGACCCGGTTGCCCTGCGCCGCGGCGACCGCCTTGAGGTCGGCGCCGGCGCAGAAGCTGCCACCGGCGCCCCAAAGCACGGCCACGTCGGCTTCCGGATCGGCGTCGAAGTCGCGGAAGGCGGCCGCGAGGGCCTCGGCGGTGGCCCGGTCGACCGCGTTGCGGGTCTCGGGCCGGTCCAGGATCACGGTTCGCACGCGGTCGCGGCGTTCAACAGTCACACTCATGCGGGCTAGTGTTCTACCTATGCGCGGCGAGTTCGTCCGTCAGCCCAACCGGTTCACCGGCCGGGTCAGCGCCGAGTCCGCCTCGGGGCCCGGCGGCGGCCCCGACGAGCACGGACGGTGGCCGCTGGAGGCCGGCCGGTACCGGCTGATCTGGTCCCGTGCCTGCCCGTGGGCGCACCGCGCGGTGATCGTGCGCGGGCTGCTCGGGCTCGACCAGTCCCTGTCGCTCGGCACCGTCGACCCGATCCGCGACGAGCGCGGCTGGCGCTTCGGCCTCGACCCCGGCGGGCGCGACCCGGTGCTCGGCATCGAGTACCTCGCCGAGGCGTACGCCGACACCGACCCCGCCTACGAGGGCCGCGTGACCGTGCCCGCGATCATCGACACCGTCAGCGGCTGCGTGGTCACCAACGACTACCCGCAGATCACGCTGGACTTCTCCACCGAGTGGGCGCCGCTGGCCACCCGGCACGCGGAGCTGCTCCCGCCCGACGTGCGGCCCGAGATGGAGCAGCTGATGCACGACGTCTTCACCGACGTCAACAACGGGGTGTACCGCTGCGGCTTCGCCGCCACCCAGGAGGCCTACGAGGAGGCGTACGAGCGCCTGTTCGCCCGCCTCGACGCGCTGGAGGACCGCCTGTCGACCCGCCGCTTCCTCTTCGGCGACCGCATCACCGAGGCCGACGTGCGGCTGTTCACGACGCTGGTGCGCTTCGACGCGGTCTACCACAACCACTTCAAGTGCAACCGGAACAAGCTCAGCGAGATGCCGAACCTGTGGCGGTACGCGCGGGAGCTGTACAACACCCCGGGCTTCGGCGAGACCGTCGACTTCGACCAGATCAAGCGCCACTACTACGTCACCCACGCCCACCTGAACCCGTCGGGCGTCGTGCCGGTCGGCCCCGACCTGTCGGTCTGGACCGTCTAGGGCTTCTCCCCCGACGGCCCGGCCTGGCGTACCTCGGCCTGGATCTCGCCGCGCAGCCGGTTCGCCGAGGGCAGGTAGATCTCCTCGGCGACGCTCAGCAGCCCGCCGTGCAGGTTGCGGCGCCGGACCCGGCGGGCCAGCAGCACCAGCCCGCCGAGCACGACGGCGAGGATCGCGAACACGAGCACGAGCGCGCGCAGGGCGTCCATGGCGGCCAGGGTACCGGCGCCCGGTTTCATCGGCGCCCGGCCTTTATCGGCGCCCGGCCTTTATCGGCGCCCGGGCTTGTCGGGAGCCCAGCCTTTATCGGCGTGCGCCCTTTATCGGCGCGCGTACCCGCGGCGGCGGCGGTTGCTCCAGCGGCTCGAGGTCCAGGCGCCCGCGCCCGCCAGGTGCAGGGCGATGCACAGGAAGCCGGCCAGGCTCAGCGTCCCGACGTCCAAGATCGGGCCGGAGTCGACGCCGAGCAGGTCGAGCAGCAGGGCTACCGCGAACAGGATCGCGGCGATCACAGCGAACACGATGGCCTCCCTAATCAGTTGACCGCTGTCTACCCAGAGGCGCCTTCCGCTAATCGATGCCCAGCAGCGCGTGGAGGCCGGCCCGCCCCTCCGGCGTCACCTTCACCGCGCGGGTGGAGCCGATCCGCACGACCCAGCGCTGCTCCAGGAACCGCTCGCACAGCCGCGCCCCGGCCACCCCGGCCAGGTGCGGGCGCCGCTCGGTCCAGTCCAGGCAGCCGCGGGCCAGCGGGCGGCGCCGGGCCTGCAACGCCGCCGGGTCGATCCCGGCCCCGGCCGTGAGCCACTCGACGCCCGCCCCGGTCAGCGCGAACCCGGCCTGCTGCTCCAGCAGCCCGCGCGCCGTCATCGCGTCGGCCACGGCCACGCCGAGCTCGCCGGCCAGGTGGTCGTAGCAGGTGCGGGCGCGCTTCATCGCGGCCGTGGCGGTCGCCTGGCGCAGGCCCCGGGGCGGCGCCTGCGCCGGTTCGAGGCGCGCGGAGAGATCCTCGATCAGGTGCGCGACGGAGGCGTCGGCCAGCCGGAGGTACCGATGCCGCCCCTGCCGTTCCTCGGCGAGCAGCCCGCCGCCGACCAGCCGGTCGAGGTGCTCGGTGGCCGTGGACCGGGCGACCCCGGCGTGCGCGGCCAGCTCACCGGCGGTCCAGGCGCGCCCGTCGAGCAGCGCCAGGCACATCGCGGCGCGGGTCTCATCGGCGAGCAGCGTGGCGAGCGCGGCAAGCCCCCCGGCGTCGGTACTCATGCTCCCAATCTTCCCCACGAACCCTTCGGCCCCCGACGAACGGTCGCGAGCAGGCGCGGCCGACGCGGCTTCGACCCAGCGCGGCTCACGGCGGTTCCCGCCGACGGCGCCTTCCGCGATCCGGCCTTCCCAGCGCCTTCCTGAGCCGCCCTCGGTGCCGCTCCGGGCCGGGAGGGCAAACTTCGGTCGTTAGTTGCGTTGCGGAATACTCGCCTTGCAACTATCGTTGAGGCGGAGGCACAGCATCCACGCCTTCCAAGGAGGGGTTCCCATGCCAGCCGTCACCACCGATAACGTCCTCGCGCTACCTCGTGTCGCCGAGCCCGACCGCGTGGCCGCGCGGCCACGGCCCGTGGTATCGGTTACGACCGCACCCAAGGGCTATGAGGGTGAGGGCTTCCCCGTCCGTCGCGCCTTCGCCGGGGTCGAGCTGCGCGCCCTCGACCCGTTCATCCACATGGACCAGATGGGTGAGGTGGACTACGCGCCGGGCGAACCGAAGGGAACCCCGTGGCACCCGCACCGGGGCTTCGAGACGGTCACCTACATCATCGACGGGGAGTTCGTTCACCACGACTCCAACGGCGGCGGCGGCACGATCACCAACGGCGACACTCAATGGATGACAGCTGGAAGCGGGATCTTACATATCGAGACGCCGCCAGAGCATCTCGTCGTGAGCGGTGGTCTCTTCCACGGGTTCCAGCTGTGGGTGAACCTGCCCAGGACCAACAAGCTTGTCGCCCCGCGGTACCAGGACATTCGCGGCGGCCAGGTCTCGCTGCTCGCATCCCCGGACGGCGGCGCACTGTTGCGCGTCATCGCCGGCGATCTGGACGGGCACGCCGGCCCCGGCGTCACCTACACGCCGATCACCCTCGTGCACGCGACGCTCTCCGCCGGTGCCTCCCTCACCCTGCCGTGGCGCCCCGACTTCAACGCCCTGGCCTACGTCATGGCCGGCAAGGGCACCGTCGGTGCCAAGGGCCGCCCGGTCGAGCTGGGCCAGCTCGCGGTCTTCGGCGCGGGTGACACCATCACGGTCGCGGCCGATGCGAAGCAGAGCATGGACGTGCTGTTCCTCGGCGGTCAGCCGATCCGCGAGCCCGTCGTGGCGTATGGTCCGTTCGTCATGAACACCAAGGCCGAGGTCATGCAGGCGTTCGAGGACTACCAGGCCGGTCGGCTCGGCAGCATCCCCGCGGCGCACGCCGACGTTAGGGGAGAGGCGTCCTGAGTGGACTTCCAGGTCAGTGACAACGCCGAGCAGCACCGTTTCGAGATTCGCGTCGACGGTGAGCGCGCCGGGCTGGCGTACTACCGGCTCGACGGCGAGTCGATCGTCTTCACCCACACCGAGGTCGACTCGGCGTTCGAGGGCCAGGGCGTCGGCAGCAAGCTCGCCAACGGCGCCCTGACCCTGGCCAATGACCGGGGGCTGCGGATCGTCGCGCAGTGCCCGTTCATCTCGGCCTACCTCAAGAAGCATCCCGAGCTGGCATCGGCAGCTTGATCCAGTTCGGGTAGAACGGCGCGAGCTCCGCGTTGATCCGGTCGGTGACCGGGGTGAGCAGCGCCGCCAGGCGCTCGGTCCGCTCGCGTCCGAGCGCCTGCCACGGGCGTGCGGCCAGCTGGTCGGTGGTTTCTTCCAGGGTTCGGTACGCCTGGTGCGCCTTCGGTGTCGCCGTGCCCTCGCCGTCGAGGTAGCCGCGCTGGTGGAGCCGGTCGCGGGCGGCGTCCCACTCCTCGTCGGTCCAGCCGCGGGCCGGCTGGGCCATCTTGCGCCCGCGCCCGTTGTTGAGCGCGACCCGCCAGACCATCGCCTCGCAGCCGTCGAGCCCCTCCATGAGCAGGGCGGCCAGGTGGCCGTCGCCGCGGTGCTCGCGCAGGATCGTGGCGGCCTGCCAGACGATGCCGAGCGTGTCGCCGGGCCAGGGCAGGGCGGCGTTGGCCGCGGCGAGTACGCGGCCGTAGATCTCGGCGGCGGACGCGGCCTCGCGCAGGAGCGCGGCGGCCTCCTCGATGCCCTCGAGGCCCTCCACGGCCGGGGCGAGGGCGCGGCGGGCGCCGTCGAGCCGCGCGGTCAGGGCGGCCTCGGGGGTGATTCGGGTCCAGAGCTCGGGCAGGGCCCGCTCGACCATCTGCGGGGCGAAGCTGTAGAAGGCGGCGACCACGGGGGCGGCGTTGACCGGCCCGAGGGGGGCGCTGCGCCCGGCGAAGTACCCCCGCCAGAAACCGCGCAGGCCGGCCTCCTCGAAGGCGGCCCGGCCGGCGGGAGCGAAGTAGCTGACCGCGTGCAGTGGCTCGTAGAGCGCCCAGAGGCGGCTCTCGGTGGACAGCTCTGTCGTCATGGGCCTGACGATAGGCGGGAGCGGGCCCCGGCAGTACCGCCGGGGCCCGCTACTTTGTCACAGCCGCCCGGTCAGAGCGCCGGGTAGGCGTTGGTCATGAGCTGCTGGAACTGGCCCGAGAACCACGCGCCCGAGAGCGGGGAGTTCGGGAGCGCACCGGTCAGGTTGTTGCCGTTGAGGCTGTTGCCGGTGTATGTCGGGTCGCACATGCGGTCGAAGCCCTTGCCGTCGCTGTTGGCGATGGCCGTGCTGGAGCCGTCGGACTCGCCCGGGGGCTTGATCCAGACGTAGGCGTCGATGCCGGTGGCCGGGGTCGCCCGCGGCCGCTCACCCAGGCCTGCACCGCTCTGGTTGCACCAGTTGCCGGCGTGGATGCGCCGGTCGATGCGGCTGCCGTTGACGAACGTGTTCACGTCGGTCGAGGTGCTCGGGCCGGCGGGCCGGGCGGTGCCGCCCCAGCCGTTGCGCGAGGTGTCGATGAGCATGCCGAGCGTCGAGGGGAAGCCGGCGGTGATCAGGGCGTTGCGGAAGCCCTGGGTGAAGCTGAGCTCGTCGACGTACTGGTTCCAGTCGACCCACTTGGACTGGCGGATGGACTGGCCGCCGACCTGGGTGGTGATGGTGAAGTACGGCTCGGTCAGGGCCGAGTAGTTCGCCGTGTTCGAGATGAAGCCGTCGACGCTGTTGAAGCCGGCCGTGGTGCCCTTGACGGTGTTGGCCATCAGGGTGACGGCGGGGCCGAGGTTGCTGTCCCACCCGAGCCAGGCGTGGTGGCCGATGTCGAGGTAGTTGTAGATGTTGTTCTTGTGCAGCTTGTTCAGGGCGTACTGGATGCCCTGCACGTAGGCGCCGCTGCTGTTGGCCTCGGCGCAGTTGGCGAGGCCGAGGTTGGTGACCAGGTTCGGCAGCGAGTCGTCCTCCACCACGTTGACGATGCGGAGGCTGCTGTACTTCGAGTCGCTCATGATCGCGGCGATCGGGTCGATGAACTCGGTCTTGTACCGGGCCAGCCCGTTCTCCGAGACCTTCAGCTCGCCGTTGGACGCCAGTGCCGCGCAGTCGCGGTTGGGCAGGTCGTAGATGACGAACTCGATGACGACGGGCGTGCCGCCGGCGGCCTGTGCGAGCGCGGCGTCGAGGTGCGCCCGCACGCCCTTGGCCCCGTTGGCGCCGGTGATCGCGGCGATCCGGTCGATCCAGATGGCGGTCGAGGTGTTGGCGACGCGGCTGCCGCCCGGCTCGGCCGCGGCGAGCGCGGACCAGTCGGAGTTCACGTAGCCCTTGGCCCCGACGTACGGGTTGTCGACGTGGGAGCCCGTGTCGCCGCCGGTGGTGACGGTGATGGCGGTACCGCTGGTGCTGGTGGTGTTGCCGGCGTTGTCGGTCGCCTTGGCCGAGACGGTGTAGTTGCCGGCGGCGACGCCGGTCCAGGAGTACGTGTACGGCGCGGTGGTGTCCGAGCCGAGCAGCGTGGTGCCGTTGTAGAAGTCGACCTTGGTGACGGTACCGTCGCTGTCGGATGCGGTCGCGGCGAGCGCGACCGTGGCCGGGGCGGTGAACGTGGAGCCGGCGGTCGGGCTGGTCAGCGCGACGCTCGGGGCTCCGTTGCCGCCTCCGGTGGTGACCGTGACCGGCACCGCGGTGCTGGCCGTGGACAGGCCCATGTTGTCGTACGCCTTGGCGGTCAGGGTGTACGAGCCCGCGGCGACGCCGGCCCAGGAGTAGCTGTATGGGGCCGAGGTGTCGGTGCCCAGCAGCGTCGAGCCGTTGTAGAACTCGACCTTGGCGACCGTGCCGTCGGCGTCGGCGGCGTTGGCGGCGATGCCGATCGTGGCCGGGGCGGAGAACGTGGCGTTGGCGGCCGGGCTCGTCAGGCTGACGGTCGGGGCCTGGTTGGTGGTGGTACCGCCGTTGCAGGCGGCGCCGTTGAGGGTGAACGCACCCGGGACCGGGTTGGCGGTGGTCCAGGAGCCGTTGAAGCCGAACGCGACCTTGCCGCCGCTGGGCACGGCGCCGTTGTAGGACTCGTTCTTGGCGGTGACGTGCAGGCCGGAGACGGTCGGGACCGCCTGCCACATCTGCTGGATGCCCTGGCCGGCGACGAAGTCCCAGCCGAGGCTCCAGCTCGTGAGGGCGTCACCGGTGTTGGTGATCTCCACCGAGGCGCCGAAGCCGCCGGGCCACTGGTTGGTGACGGTGTACTTGACGCTGCAGCCGGTCGCGGCGAGTGCGGGCTGCATGACGGCGATGGCGCCGCCGGTTGCCGCGACAGCGGCGATCGAGACGATGGCGAGTTTTCGCCTCATCTTGGTGCTCCTACTCGATGGAGTTGGGCAGTTCTGGCCCGCTCAAGCTGCGCGGGAGCGCTCCCGGACGTCAACTACGCGTTGTCCGCAGGCCGTTTCACCTGCGTTCACCCCATGAAAATTACGAGTGGCACCGATCACACAAGAGGTGTACGAAACCGTTTCGTTTCGCTTGCGGGCCGCGCTACGTTCGATCACGTGACCGCTTCGACTTCGACCAAGGCCGACCGCCGCGCCGCGATCTGCGGCGCCGTGTTCGAGCTGCTCGGCGAGGTCGGCTACGACCGGATGACGATGGACGCCGTGGCGGCGCGGGCCCGCGCGAGCAAGGCGACCATCTACCGGGGCTGGCCGAGCAAGCCGGAGCTGGTCATGGAGGCGGTCGAGCACCGGTTCGGCGGGGCAGTGGAGGCCCCCGACACGGGCTCGCTGCGCGGCGACCTGCACGCCCAGCTCAGCGCCGTGTGCGCGGCGGCCGAGGGGGCGGACGGGGCGGTCTTCACCGGGCTGCTCACGGCGGCGACGCACAACGCCGAGCTGGCCGAGTGCATGTTCCGCTGTGCGTACTCCACCAAGCACGGGATGTACGAGTCGATGCTCCGGCGTGCGGCCGAGCGCGGCGAGGTTGCCCCGGGCACCTCCGCGGAGCTGCTGCACGAGGTGCTGCATGCGATGGTCACGAGCCGGCGCATGTGGCAGAACGGGCCTCTGGACCAGGCCTTCGTGGAGCACCTCGTCGACGGCGTACTGATCCCGATTCTCACGCGTTCCTGACTTTTCGCGGGCCTTGGAGGCTTTTGTGCCGAACGACGCTGTCCTGACGCCGGACATAACCGTTAAATCATCTTCTTTTGTCCCTCCTGATCCGCGCCGCTGGCTCGCGCTGGCGGTCATCGCGGTCGCGCAGCTCATGGTCGTGCTCGACGCGACGATCGTGAACATCGCGCTGCCCTCGGCCCAGGAGGCGCTGCACATCTCCACCGCCGACCGGCAGTGGATCGTCACGGCGTACACGCTGACCTTCGGCGGCCTGCTGCTGCTCGGCGGGCGGATCGCGGACTACTTCGGCCGCAAGCGGACGTTCCTCATCGGCCTGCTCGGCTTCGCGGGCGCCTCGGCGCTGGGCGGCGCCGCGGTGAACGCGGGCACCCTGTTCGCCGCCCGCGGCCTGCAGGGCCTCTTCGGCGCCCTGCTCGCCCCGGCCGCCCTGTCGCTCATCACGGTCACGTTCACCGAGGCCAAGGAGCGGGCCAAGGCGTTCGGCGTGTTCGGTGGCATCTCCGGCGGCGGCGCCGCGATCGGCCTGCTCGCCGGCGGCGTGCTCACCGAGTACGCGGACTGGCGCTGGTGCCTGCTGGTGAACATCCCGATCGCCATCCTCGCCTTCGCCGCGGCCGTGCCGCTGGTGCGGGAGAGCAAGGCGTCCGGCGACACCCGCTACGACATCCCCGGCGCCGTGCTGGTGACCGCGGGCCAGGTCGCCCTCGTGTACGGCTTCACCAAGGCCGCGACGGACGGCTGGAGCTCGAGCGTGACGGTCACCTGGCTCGCCTCGGCGGTCGCCCTGCTGGGCGCGTTCCTGTTCTGGGAGTCGCGCACCGCCCACCCGCTGCTGCCGCTGCGCGTGCTCTTCGACCGCAACCGCGGCGCGTCGTACCTGGTGTCGGTCCTGCTCGGCGCGGGCATGCTGGGCATGTTCCTGTTCATGACGTTCTACCTGCAGCAGACCCTGGGCTGGTCGGCCATGAAGAGCGGCGTGGCCTACATGCCCTTCTCGGGCGGCATCATCGCCGCGGCCGTGATCGCCTCCCGCCTGCTGCCCCGCACCGGCCCGAAGATCCTCATGTCCGTCGGCGGCGTCCTGGCCACGGCGGCGATGGTCTGGCTGACCCGGCTCGACCTCGACTCCAGCTACGCGGTGCAGATCCTGCCGTCGTTCGTCGCGATGAGCCTGGGCATGGGCCTGGTCTTCGTCCCGATGTCGAGCCTCGCCCTGCAGGGCGTGGCCAACCACGACGCGGGCGTGGCGAGCGCGATGGTGAACACGACCCAGCAGGTGGGCGGCTCCCTGGGCACCGCCCTGCTGAACACCATCTTCACGACGGCGCTGGCGGGCTACGTGACCGACCACGCGGCGTCGGCGGCCTCGGGCGGCGCGGCGGGGGCGCAGCTGCTGCAGGCCCACGCGGCGATCCACGGGTACAACGTGGCCTTCACCGCGAGCGCCGTCCTGCTGGCCGTGGCGACGGTGGTCGTGATCGTCATGGTGCGCAACCCGAAGACGGACGCCACGACGTCGACGATCGAGGCGGCCCCGGCCCACTTCGGCTGACCGACCGGAAGGCGCCGGGCTCCCTGAGCGGAGCCCGGCGCCTTCCGTCTAGGGGCTGTATCGAAGTGGGGGTCGGAGCGAGGCGAGGCTCAGGCGTCGGCTGAGGCCGCGCCGGGCGCGCCCCGATACCGGGTTGTATCGGGGTGTGACCGGGGTGGTTCCCGGCGGCGTCTGAGTCCGCCGCAGCCCGGCCATCCACTTCGATACAGCCCCTAGACGCGGACGAACTTCACCGCGTCCGCGCGGGCGCAGCCGGTGCCCGAGCTCGTCAGCTTGACCGAGCCCGCGGTGCCGGCCGCGAACGCGTACGTGCCCAGGCTCACCCAGCCCGACGCGCCCGCGGTGCCGTTCACCGTCGTGGTCGAGACGGTCCCGCCGTGGGTCACGTCCAGCCGCGTGGACGGGTCGCTGTTCGCCGCCGCGAGCTTGTAGTAGTACACCTGGTAATCGCCGGCCGCGCGCAGGTTCGGTCGCCACGTGGCCGTGTTGCCCGCGCCGCCGCACGCCGAGTAGCGGGTCGGGGACGCCACCGTCCAGCCGGTCAGGGTCGAGTCGGCCCACGTGCCGGTCTCGGAGTAGCCGTAGGCGGCCGGGCCGTCGTTGTCGAGGTAGTAGTCCTTCTGCCAGTACTTCACGTAGTCGAACTGGACCGTCGCCGGCAGCTTGGTCGCGTCCGGGACCGAGCCGTAGGCGATGCTCGTGAGCCAGACGTTGGTGTAGTCGTGCGTCCAGTCGCTCGGCAGGTAGGGCGCGGTGTAGGCGAGCACGCCGTCCACATAGAACTTCGCGCTCGTCTCCGACCAGTCCAGGCCGTACGTGTGCCAGTCGCGGGTGTCCACTGTGGAGCTGTTGTACGTGGTGCCGTACGCCTTGCCGGCCGAGACCCCGCTGCCCTTCCACGTCAGCACGCCGTGGTGGATGCGGTTCGGCGTGATCGAGTCGATCTCGAACGCGTCGATCTCGGTGCGCTGCGAGGCCGGGAACGTGGTCGAGCCGTCGCCCGACATGATCCAGAAGCTGCTGTGCCAGCCGGCGCCGTCGTTGAGCTTCGCGCGCGTTTCGTAGTAGCCGTACCGCAGCGCCTGCTTCGACACCACGCCGCCGCCGGTGTAGTCCTTGCCGCCGAAGGTCTCCTTCTTCAGCGCGATGTTCAGCGCGCCGCCGCTCTCGGAGACGTTCTCCGGCCGCTGCGTGCTGTAGGCCTTGCTGTCGGTGCGGTAGTTCCACTTCGCAGTGTCCACGGTGGACGCGTTGAAGTCGTCGGAGAACACGAGGGTCCAGCCGGTCCCGGCGGGGTCGGCGTGCGCGACGGCGGCCGGGGTCAGCAGCAGCGCGGCGGTGAGGGTCACGGTGACGAGGCGGCGCATCAGTTCCTCCCGTAGTACAGGCGCAGGTTGGTCAGGTCGACGAGGTAGAGCATGTCGACGCCGGCGCTGGTGCGCTCGACGGCGAAGCGCGTGATGGGCAGCCCGGGCGCGACCGCGGCGGTGGTCCAGGCGGTGCCGGGTTTCGTGGCGACGTACATGGCCCCGGCGGTGGTCGAGAAGTAGACGCGCTTGGCGCCGTCCCAGGTGATGTCGACGGCGGCGCTGGTCTGCGCGGCGTCGTAGACGGTCTCGCGCGCCCAGGCCGCGCCGGACACATACGCATAGCGGACGTTGAAATTACTGCTGCTGCGGTACCGGTACGCCACCTTCGGGCTCGAACCGTCAAGCGTCAGCTTGGCGCTCTGCACGGCCGGCCCGGTGCCGTCGTTGCCCTGGTACACCTCGCCGGTCTCGACGGGCTGGATGACGTCGGCCGTGCCGGTGCTGACGGGCACGGCCACGGATGCTCCACTGTGGTCACTGAACGTGCCGGTCGAGGGGTGGTACACGAGGTAGCTGAGCTGATGGCGGAAGGCGGTCGCCGGCCACAGCCCCCACTCCCACAGGATGTGCAGGTTCCCGGCCGCGTCGAACTGCAGGTCGTCGGGGTACACGGCCCGGTTGGCGCTCTCGGCGAAGACCGCGACCCGGGTCCACGCCGAGGCGGCGTTGTCCCAGCGGTACAGCCGGCCCGAGCGCCCGGCCGACTGGACGCCGTCGAGGCGTGCGATCAGGTACAGGTCGCCGTTCGGGGCGGTGGTGAGCACCGGATAGGTGACCCCGATCCCCTGGTCGGGCAGGTCGGCGCTGTGCAGCGTGGGGCTGCCGCCGACGGTGTCGGAGCGGAAGTACCGCCAGACGTTGTTGTGCATGCTGGCGAAGACGTGGAACCGGCCGCTGCCGTCGCGCGCGACGGACGGCTGGTTGTGTCCGTCGTCGTCGGTGTACTCCGCCTGCGCGGAGCCGTTCATGACGGGCAGCTTCGTCCAGTTCCCGGCGCCGTCGCGGCGGGCGATGGCGACCTTGTGCGTGCCGGCCTGGGCGCCGGGCTCGTTGAAGGCGAGGTACGCGTACGCGTTGTAGGTGTCCAACGGCGACCACCACGCGGCCTGGTTGGAACTGTCGATGGGGTACGGCACGAGCGTGACCGCGGCCGGGGCGGCGTTCGCGGGCACGGCGAGGAGGGTCGCGGCCGTGGCGGTGGCGGCGACCAGGGCGACTCTTCGCATGTGACCCTTTCGTCGGGCATTGTTGGGTCAGGGGGCTCGGAGGACCTCCAGCAGCGGGGCCAGGCCGCCCTCGCGGGTGACGGCACCGCCGACGCCGAGGGCCCCCGCGCCCGCGGCGAGGTACTCACGGGCGTTGCCGGCGTCGACCCCGCCGGTCGCGACGAACCGCGCCTCGGGGAACGGGCCGCGCATCTCGCGCAGCCAGCCCGGCCCGAGCGAGCCGGCCGGGAACGCCTTGAGCCAGCCGCAGCCGGCGTTGAGCGCGTGGTGCACCTCGGAGGCGGTCGCGACCCCGGGCAGGTGCGGCAGCCCGGCGTCGAGGCTGGACCGCACGACGTCGAGGTCGAGGCCGGGCGCGACGGTGAACCGGGCCCCGGCCGCGACCGCCCGCTCGACCTGCTCGGCGCTGCGGACGGTGCCCGCCCCGACGAGGGCCCCGGGCGGTGCGGCCTCCGCGAGCGCCCGAAGGCAGTCGAGAGCTTCGGGCGTCTGAATCGGTACCTCCACCACGCCCAGCCCGCTGTCCCACACCGCCCGCGCCAGCTCCAGCGCCCGCGCGACGGGCACGCCGCGCAGAATGGCGACCAGCGGCCGTCCGTGCAGCAGCTCGTCGAACGTCATGACTGTCCCTCCTGGAGCGGTGGCAGGCCGAGCTTGCCCCGTGGTCCGGGGCGGAGCAGGGCGGCGGTCTGGGCCGCGCCGGCGCCGCCGTCGAGGACGAGTTCGGTGCCGGTCAGATGTGGGGCGGTGAGGACGTAGGCGACGGCGGCGGCGATGTCGTCGGGGGTGCCGAGGTGCTGGGTTTCGGTGAGGCGGGCGAGGTCGTCGGGGTCGGTGAGGCGGGTTTCGGTGTCGGGGGTGCGGACCCAGGCGGGGGCGATGGTGACGGCGCGGATGCCGTGGCGGGCGTAGTCGACGGCGAGCTGGCGGGTGAGGGCGGCGAGGGCGGCTTTGGATGCGCTGTAGGCGGGCAGGGCGGGGAAGTGGCGGGTGGCGTGGATGGAGCCGATGGTGATGATGACGCCGTGGCCGGCGGCCATCATGGCGGGCAGGACGGCGCGGGCGCACAGGAACGCGGACGTGACGTTGGTGTCCATGACGTGGTGCCAGGCTTCGAGGGTGGTCTCGTGCGCGGGGGCACCGGCGGTGATCCCGGCGCAATGAACAAGGGCCTTCACCAGGCCGGCATCGGCGAGCGCGGCCCGCACGCCTTCCTCGGTGGTGAGGTCGCCGTCGGCGCGGTCGACGCCGTGGACCTGGTAGCCGTCGGCGGCGAGCCGGGCCGCGACCGCCGACCCGATGCCGCCGGCCGCGCCCGTCACCACCACTGTCATGCGACGCTCATTTGCCTCATGCGGTGCTCACTTGTCTCATGCGGTGCTCACTTGTCTCATGCGGTGCTCACTTGTCTCATGCGGTGCTCACTTGTCTCATGCGGTGCTCACTTGTCTCGTGCGACGCTCACTTGATGAGCGCGTTCATCCGGTCGCGGGCCGAGGCGAGCGCGTCCTTCGGCGTCTTCTTGCCGATGAGGATCGACTGCACCTCCTCGGCGAGGACCTTCTCCATCTGCGAGAACTGCGGATACCCCCAGAACGGGCTGGCACTGGAGTTCGCACCGATCTGCGCACTGAAATCGGTCGCGAACTTGTCGTTCTTCACCGCCGTATCCGCCAAACCCGCATTCGTCGTCGGCGGCAACCCCGTCCTGGTGAACCAGTCCACCGCATACCCCTTATCGGTGGTGACCGTCTTCGCGAAGTTCGCCGCCGCGGCCGCCCCCGCACCGTTCATCACCGCGATCACCTGACCCCAGGCCAGATGCCGAGGCTTGTCCCCACCGGCCTTCACCGGCCGCGCCACCGGCTGCAACTTCGCCGCAAGATCCTTGTCCGGCGACGACTTCGTCACCGTCGCCTTCCCACCGATCGCATCCTCATAGAACGCGGTCTTCCCCTGCGACATCAACGCCCGCGCATCAACCCGGTTCACATCCGGCGCGATCAGCTTCTGGTCATACAACTTCTTATACCAGGTCAACGCCTCAACACTGCCGTCATCCCCGATCACAATCCGGTTGTCCCGCACAATCGGCGACCCGAACTCCCACATCCACGGAATGACATCCTTGAGCTGGTCCACCTTCGTCATACCCGCCCACGGCACAATCCCGTTCCCGAGCCCCTTCACCGCCGTCAACGCCGCCTCGAACTCGGCCACCGTCTTCGGCGGAGCCGTCACCCCCGCCCGCGTCAGCAACTCGTTGTTGGCGATCAGCCCGATCCCGGCGAACGTCCACGGCAACCCGTACTGCACCCCGTTCGACTGCCCCAACGCCAACGCCGCCGGCGCATAATCCAGCCCGCCCACCACACTCCGCAGATCCACCAACTTCCCCGTCGCCGCCAGGGTCGCCAGCCACGCCACATCGAGCTGGATCGCCCCCTTCAACTGACCACCCTGCACCTGCAACAGCAACTGATTCAGATAATCGTTGTACGGATACGACGGCGTCGTGATCTTCACACCGGCATTCGCGGCACTGTACTTATCGATCGCATCCTGCATCGGCTGCTTCGTCACCGCCTCGTTGAACGACCACGACGTGAACGGAAACTCCTTCACCCCGTCATCCTTGAGGCCTTCGGAGCCGGCCGGGGTGGGCGCGCTGGTAGACGGCGCGCACGCGGCGAGAGCGGCAGCGCTTGCTGATATGCCGAGTGCGCTCAGAAACGAGCGTCGAGTGATGTCCATTTGCGACTCTTTTCGGTCCTAGGGGCGTCCTGAGCGTCTGTTCGGGGTGCTCAGCCCTGCACGTCTTTGCACGTCTTCCCGGGGTGGCCAAGCCCCTCCACGTCGTCCCGGGGGCGGCTCAGCCCTTTGCACGTCTTTCCGAGCGGCTAAGCCTGTCAGCGTCTCTGGCGGCTCAGCCTCTCCACGTCTCTGACGGCTCAGCCTCTCCACGTCTTTCTGGTGGCTCAGCCTTCTCACGTCTTTCTGGGGTGTTCAGCCTTTTACAGCGCCGGAGGTCAGGCCGGCGACGAGATAGCGCTGCAGAACGGTGAAGCCGATGACGACAGGGAGGGACACGACGAGGGAGGCCGCCATGAGATCGGGCCAGGCCGTCTCGAACTCGCCGAGGAACGTATTCACCAGACCCGGCGGCAGCGTCTGCTTGTCAGGCCCGGCAAGCGTCAGGGCGAAAATGAAGTCGTTCCAGCCGCGGATGAACGCGAACAGTCCCGTGGCGACGAGGCCGGGCAGCGAGACCGGCAGCAGAATGCGATGGATGATCGCACCCTGCCCGGCCCCGTCGACCTTCGCCGCCTCGATGAGCTCATCGGGGATGGTGTCGAAGAAGCCCTTCAGCATCCACACGCACAGCGGCAGCGTGAAGGTGGTGAAGGACAGAATCAGCGCCAGGTACGAGTTGAGCAGACCGGCCTGACTGAACACGAGGTACAACGTGATGAGCAGCAGGGCCTGCGGAAACATCTGCGAGGCCAGCACGAGGTACATGAGCGAACGGCGGCCGCGGTACCGGAACTTCGCGAACGAATAACCGGTGTAGGCGGACACGATGACGGTGAGCACCGCGGTGAGCGCCGAGACGATGAGCGAGTTCAGCAGGTACCGCAGCAGCTTGGGATTTTGGAAGATGTTCCCGAAGTGCTCGAACGTGATGTGGTCGGGCACGAAGTGCGGCGGAAACCGGAACACTTCCTGCGTAGGCGTGAGCGCGGTGACCAGGACCCAGTAGATCGGCCCGAACGCAAACACCCCGATTATCGCAACGGTGCTGGCAGCGAGAAACGTACGTGGCCGCCGAGGCTTACGCAGGGCAGGCCGTTGCTCGGGGCCGGCTTCAACACGCACAAGTTCCTGCACAGTCATGCCCGCTCACCCCGCTCGGACAGGCGCACATAAACGACGGTCAGCCCCAGAATGAGCACCAGCCAGAGGGCGCCGAGGGCACTGGCGGTGCCGAGGTCGAAGGCTTTGAAGGCGGTGTCGTACACCGCGACGGCGAACGTCGTCGTCGAGCCGGCCGGCCCACCACCCGTGAGCACATAGATCATGTCGAAGTGCTGCACATTCCAGATCACCTCGAGCAGCACGACAATCCCGAGAATCCCCCGCAGATGCGGCAACGTCACATGCCAGAACCGCGCCACCGCACCCGCACCATCCAGCGCCGCCGCCTCATGCAACGCCGCCGGCACCGTCTGCAGACCCGCCAGCAACATCACCATGATCCACGGGAAACTCGCCCACGACTTCGCCACCACGATCGCCGCCATCGCCGTACCCGGCTGCCCCAACCACGACACCGGCTCATCCACCAGATGCATCGTCGTCAGCAACCCATTGAGCAGCCCATAGTTCGCATTGAAAATCCACAGCCAGATGAACGACACGACGACACCCGGGATGACCCACGGCATCAGGAACAGACCGCGCAGCACCGCACGGCCGCGGATGCGCGAGTTGAGCGCGAGGGCCAGAGCGAAGCCGATGAGCACGGGCACGACCGTCGAGCCGATGGTGAAGACGACGGTGTGCCCGAGGACGGGCCAGAAGTTCTGGTGCAGGACGGTGGTGAAGTTGTCGAGTCCGGCGAAGGAGCGGCCGGGCAGGACCAGGCTCTGGTGGAACAGGCTGGTGGACAGGGCACCGACCAGGGGGTACAGCACGACGGCACCCAACAGCGCGAGAGCCGGCAGGGTGAGCAGGAAGCCGAAGGTGCGGTCTTTCATCGCCGCTCCCCGATTTCGAACGAAAACGCGCACTGGTCATTCATCGCGACTCCTCGGCGCGGACGACGCCGTGCAGAAACGCGCACCGATGCGCTCACCGCGACATCGCCGGGCGCACGGTGCCGTGCAGAAACGCACACCGGTCCGCGCACCGCGACCTCTCGGCGCGGACGACATCTTGCACAAACGCAAACTGGCTCGCTCACCGCAGCCTCTCCACGCGGCCGGCGCCGTGCAGAAACGCGCACCAGCTCGCTCATCGCGACACCTCCGCGCGGACGACGCCGCGCAGAAACGCACACCAGCTCGCGCACCGTGGCATGTCCGCGCGGACAACGCGGACCACGGCGCGCAGAAACGCACACCAGTTCGCGCACCGCGACACCTCCGCGCGGACGACGCCGCGCAGAAACGCACACCAGCTCGCGCACCGCAGCAACTCCGCCCGAACGCGGCCGAGCGCAAACGCGCATCAAGGCGTTCATCGCGGCTCCTCCGCGCGGGCGATGCCGACCGGGAACGCGCCCTGGTGGCCCGGGCCCACGTAGCCGAGGCCGATGCTTATCGAGTCCGCGGCCTCGATGACGCTTCGCGCCAGCTCCGGCTCGCGGTTCGGCAGATCGATCGCCGACAGCGGACCGGAAACGGACAACGCCGCAGCCACGCCGCCGGTTGCGTCGCGGATCGGCGCGGCGAGACAGGCGCGGCCCAGCGCGAGCTCCTCGACCTCGGCGAAGTACCCGCGCGCCAGCGACCGCTGGATCTCGGTGTCGAGCGCGTCGTGGTCGGTGATCGTCCTCGGCGTGTACGACATGAAGAACGGGCCCGGAAGCACCTCCCGGCGCTCCCGCGGATCGACGCCGCTGAGCAGCGCCTTGCCCAGCCCCGTGGCGTGCAACGGATTGTGCTGCCCGGCGAGGGTGAAGGAGCGCGGCGCCTGGCGGCCCTCGAAGTTGAGCAGGTAGAAGAGGCGGATGTCGCGGCGCACCGCGACGTTGACGCCGAGGCCGACCTCGGCCGCAAGGTTCTGCGCGATCTGGCGCGCCTCGCGGTGCACGGGATGCGCGTTGAGCACGGCGCCGCCGAGGCTGACGGTGTCCAGGCCCAGGCGGTACAGCCCGCTGATCGGGTCGCGGTCGACGAACCCGGCCGCCTCCAGGGTTCCCAGCAGGCGCGAGGCCGTGGACAGGCCGAGGTCGGCGAGCTTGGCAACGTCAGAAACGCGCAGTTCGCTCCGTCCGGTCGTGAACACTCGCAGGACGGTCAGCGCGCGGTCGACGCTCTGGTTGCTTCCGGCATCCGCTGCCATCGGACCTCTCTCGCCACGACTCTGGAAATTGCTTGCGCGATACGGAAAGATATCCCGCATGTTGCAAGCGGTCAACCGCATCGTGAGGATGCCTTGTGAAGATCGTTGATGTGGCCACGTGGGCCGTGAAGCTGCGCGGCGAGGACGTGTACCTCGGCGCGGCGACCCGCGAGGCCTCCGACCGGCCGTACTACCAGCGCCCGCCCTGGCGCAGCCTCTACTCCGACCGCTACGAGACCATGATCGTGCGCTTGACCTGCGACGACGGCACGGTCGGGTGGGGCGAGTGCCTGGCCCCGGTCGGGCCCGAGGTGGCCCAGGCGATCGTCGACCGCCTGCTCGCGCCGGTACTGCTCGGCGCCGACCCCCGGCCCGTCCGGCCCCTGTGGTCGCGACTGTCCGGCCTCATGCGCGAGCGCGGACACCTCGGCGGACACCAGGCCGACGCCCTCGCCGCTGTGGACATCGCGCTCTGGGACCTGGCCGGAAAGGCGGCCGGCCTACCGGTGTACGCCCTGCTCGGCGGCGCCTTCCGAGACCCCGTCCCGACGTACGTGTCGGGCCTTCCAGTCCCGGACGACGCCGCCCGCGCCGAGCTGGCCCGCAACTGGCTTGCACAGGGTGCAACTCATGTGAAGCTCCATCTCGGGCACGGCGTGGAGCGGGACCTGGCCACCTATGACGCCGTGGCGGCGACGGGGATGCGGGTGGCCGTCGACGCGCACTGGGCGTACGACCTCAGTGACGCGCTGCGACTCGGCCGTGCACTTGATGAGCGCGGTGCGTGGTTCCTGGAGGCGCCGCTGTCCCCGGAGGACCTGGAGGCACACCGAGAGCTCGCGGCGGCGCTGATCACGCCGGTCGCGGTCGGCGAGGCGATGCGGCACCGGTACGAGTTCCGGCAGTGGTTGCAGACTCGCGCACTCGACCTTGCACAACCCGACATCGGCCGCACCGGCATCACCGAGGCGATGGCGATCGCGGAGGTCGCGGCCGCTTTCCATGTCCCGGTTGCGCCGCATCATTCGGTCGGGCTCGGCGTGGTACTGGCGGCGGGTTTGCACGTAGCGGCGGCGATCGAAGCCATGCCGGCCTTCGAGTTCCAGCCCGGCCCGTTCCCCGTCGCCAACCGAATCCTGACCGCCCCGCTGGCCGGCGGCCCCGGCTCGTTCCCCCTGCCGACGGCGCCCGGCCTGGGCGTCGACGTCGACATCACCGCGCTCGTGGAGGATCAGTGACCCGCTCGTCCGATGTTCGTGGCCTCATTCCGGTGCTGGCCACGCCCTTCCAGCCCGGTGGGGCGCTCGACCTGGACAGCCTGCGCCGCCTGGTCGCGTTCAATGCGCACTCCGGCGCCGACGGCGTGGCGGTGTTCGGTTTCGCCAGCGAGGGCTTCGCGCTGACCGCCGAAGAGCGAAAGCAAATTCTGGCAACGGTACTCGCTGAGCTCCCCCCCGAAGCCCCAATCGTCGCCGGCATCTCCGCGACCGGCACCGCCGACGCGATCGCCCAGTCCCGCGCCGCCGCCGACGCCGGGGCCACGGTCGGCATGGTGATCCCGCCGTTCATGGTGAAGCCCTCCCCCGCACAGATCGTGGACTTCTACGGCACCGTCGCTACCGAGGGTGGCCTACCCGTCATGATCCAGGACGCGCCCGCCTCCACCGGGGTGAACCTGCCGGTACCGCTGATCGCCGAACTCTCCAAACTGGACGGCGTAACCTCCGCGAAGATCGAGACCCAGCCGACCGTCCCGAAACTGGGCGCAGTCGTGGCCGCCACCCCCGACGAATTCCTCGTACTGGGTGGACAGAACGCACTGTTCGTTTTGGACGAGTACGCGCGCGGCGCGGTAGGCACCATGCCCGCGAGCGAGTTCCCGGACCTGCTGGCTCCGGTACTGTCCGCACACGCATCAGGCGAACACAAAACCGCACGCGCCGCGTTCAATCGCCTACTGCCACTGATCCGCTTCGGCCTGCAGCCGGGCATAGCCTGGTCCATCCACAAACACGTCCTGCACCACCGCGGCGTAATCGAGTCCACAACGGTCCGCGCACCAGCGACGGACGCGGACGAGGGAACGTTGAAGGCGCTGGACGAAATCCTGACGGACTTGGGCCTGTGACACGACCATTCGCAGCATCCCCGCACGGGGGCGATTCCCCCGCGGCCGATCCTCGTGCGGCCGATCCTCGTGCGGCCGATCCTCGTGCGGCCGATCCTCGTGCGGCCGGTCTCGACGCGAGCGGTCTCGACGTGGCCGATTCCAATGTGGCCGATTCGGATGCGACTGGTCCTGACGCGGCCGGCCCCAATACGAGCCGTCTCGACGCGGCCGATTCCAACGCCGCTGATTCCGATGCGACTGGCCCTGACGCGACAGGTCCTGACGCGAGCAGCCCCGACACGGCTGATTCCGGCGCGGCTGGTCCCGACGCGGCCGATTCCGATGCCGTCGGTTCCTCCGCGGCTGATGGTCATGTGGCCGGTTCGCCTGCGGCCGGTTCCTCAACGACCGGTCCGCTGGTGGTCGGGCTAGGCGAGGCGATGGTCCTCTTCCAGCCCGCCTCCGGGGAGTCACTATCGGCTTGTGCGACTACATCCGTGCACGTCGCCGGGGCGGAGCTGAACCTCCTCGCCGCGGTACGCCGGGCAGGCGTGCGCGCCGCATTCTGCAGCCGGGTCGGGTCCGATCCATTCGGCGAACGCGTGCTGGCGGCAGCCGCCGGCCTGGGGGTGGAAACGGATCTCGTAGCCGTAGATCCGACGCGCCCGACCGGCGTGTTCGCCAAGGAAGTGCGCGAAGACGGAGCCCGCCGCGTGTACTACTACCGCGCCGGCTCGGCCGCCTCAGCCCTGGACGAATCCGACGTCCTCCGAGCTCTGGCGTCCGGCCCAACGGTGGTGGCGGTATCGGGTCTGACCGCCGCCCTGGGCGACGGCCCGCGACGCGCGTTAACCCGCCTGGGGCGCCTGGTGGCGGAGTTGCGGACAAACCCCGACGCAACCCGACACACCCAACTGCACGCCACGGACACTCACGACGACAAATCCGAACACCCACCACTGCACACGACGAACACACGGATCGACGCACCCGCGAGCTCAGCACTGCACACGACGCACACTCGGATCGACGCACCCGAACAACAAGCACCACACGCGACGCGCACCCAAGACACCACGACTAAGCACACAGCACTGCACACGGCGCACACTCAGGACGACGAATTCGAGCACCCGGCAGTGCACGTGACGCACACTCCGGACGACGCGGAGCGGCGGGTGTTGACGAAGGCGGGGCAGGCGCAAGAGGTACTGCTGGCCTTGGATCCGAATCTGCGGCCCGGACTGGCGCCGGTGACGGACCTGTTGCGAGAGCTGCTGCCAGTGACATCGTTTCTGTTGCTCGGCATCGACGAGGCCGGGCCGTTGCTCGGAACCGAAGAGCCGGGCGAGGTGTTCCGGCGGGCGGCGGCGCTGGGGGTCGGTGAAGTGGTGCTCAAGGCCGGGGCGGATGGATGCTGGTACGCCGGTGCCGACGGGCCTGAGCATCTGCCGAGCGCCGCCGTCCACGTGGTCGATCCTGTCGGGGCGGGGGATGCTTTCGCGGGCGCGTACCTGGCGGCGCGGCTGCGCGGGATCGCGCCGCGCGGGGCCGCCTGGCTGGGAACCCGATTCGCCGCGGGTGTGGTCGCGGCTCCTGGCGATACCGATGGGCTTCCCGATGCCGATGAGGCGGCTGCTCTGTTTGAAGCCGCCCACCTCCAGACGGCCGCCGATGCGCATCCGGGCTCCGATTAGGCGGCGCTGCTGCTCGATGCTGTCCACCAACGATGCCCGCCGGCGGGCTTCACAACGCCCCGACCAGACAACGGCACCGCCCGCCGCCGCCCACCACGCACGCCGGCGGGCCTCCCGACGCGAATGAGTCAACGCACTGCCCGCGACCGCCCACCCACGCGCGCCGACCGGCGAGCTCCCGACGCCAACCAGACAACGGCACCGTCCGAGACCGCCAACCCGCGCACGCCGCCGGGCCTCCCGACGCCGACCACACAACGGCACTGCCCGCGACCGCCCGCCTACAGATGGCCGCCGACGTGCCGATGAAGGGGACAGACCCCACCAGTACGTAGGGAGCCCACACCATGCCCGGAGCGATCTCCTGGCTCATGCCGAAGGTCAGGCTCAGCGACGCGGCGTTCCGGTCCCGGCACCGGGCGCTGACCGTGGTGCTTTGGCTGCACGCGCCTGTGCTCGTGGTGCTCGCGGTCGTAAACGGACATGCGGTCGTGGGGAAACATGCGCACGGTGCGGCTTGGCTGGTCTGGTGTTTCATTGCGGGTGCTGTTTTGTGTGCGTTGGTTGCCGGTATTGCGCGGACGCGGCGGGGTGGCTCCGGGGCCGTGTCGATCGGGTTGCTGCTGGCGGCCATGGCGCTCGTGCACGCCGGGAACGGGCTCACCGACCTGCACTTTCACTTCTTTGTGGTGTTGGGGCTGATCAGCCTGTACCAGGACTGGCTTCCGCTCTTTCTGGGCATCCTGATCGTCGGCGTCCATCACCTCGTGATCGGCATGACGATGCCCGAGACGCCGCAGGCCCTGGCTCACCCGGTCTGGTTTTCGTTGCTGCACATCGTGTTCGTGGTCGCGATGTGCGCGACGCAACTGACGTACTGGCGCTTTGCGGCCGCCGCCGAGACCGAGGCCGACATCGAGCGCGAGCGGCTCGCGACCGACAACCAGGAGCAGCTGCGCGCGGCGGCCGACAATGCGAACCAGCGCGAGGAGAGCGCCGCGGCCAACACCGCCGAGCAGGTGGCGCGCAGTGAGCAGCTCGGCCGGCGGCTCGAGACGGTGCTCGCCGACGTCGCCGCCGCCGGGGTCCGCCTCGGCGCCGAGGCCGGCTCGGCGACGAGGCCAGCTCGGCGACGAGGCCAGCTCGGCGAAGGTCCCACACGGCAGCGCCGGGCAAACTCAGCGCGACGAAGGCGTCAGCGCCGCCCCAACCTGCTCGACCAGCCCAGACATCTCAAACGCAACCTGCCCCACATCACACCCCGGCTGCACCATCGCCGCCAGGCTCGCCAGCGTGTCGCCCTCCCCGAGGGCCATCACGAACAACAGGCTGCGCCCCATCTCGACGATAGTGCGCACCACCGGCCCGGCCTCGGTCGTAGCCGAGAGACCCTGGGCCAGCGAAACGATCCCCGCGACCATCGCCGCCAACTGGTCGGCACGCTCCGGCGGCAGCTCGCTCGACGACGCCACGAGAAGGCCGTCGCCCGACACGGCGACGGTGTGGCGCACCCCGGTGACACGCTGTGTGAAGCCGCTCAGCAGCCAGTCCAGCCCCGTGGTCGGTGTCATGCCGAGGATCGTCCTTCCGTCGCGTGCTGGTAGCCGGACATGAGGTCGCGGGCGGCGTCGGGTTCGAGGTCCACCGTAGGACCGTCCGGCGTCTGCACGAGACCCGGCACGACGGGGACGAGGGTCGAGCGCGGGTGCGGTACGTCGACCGGCTCGCCGCCGGGCAGGGCCTGGCCGCGCTCGAACGGGCGGGGCGGCAGGCGGCGCGCCACGGGCGGGTCGAGCGCCGGCGCGGGCGCGTCCAGGACTAGGCCGGCCGGGAGGTGCACGACGGCGCGCAGGCCGCGGCCCGACGGGGGCGGGCGCAGCGTGACGGTCAGGCCGTGCCGGGCGGCCAGGCGGGCGACGACCGCCAGGCCGATGTGGTGGGCCTCGGCGGCGTCGAGCGGGGGCGGGTCGGCGAGGCGGGCGTTGAGCTCGGCGAGGCGCTGCGGGTCGAGGCCGGGGCCGCGGTCGGCGACCTCCACGACGGCGCCACCCTCATCGCGGCGGGCCTCGACGAGCACCGGGCGGTCGGGCGGGCCGTAGCGGGTCGCGTTGTCGAAGAGCTCCGTGAGCAGGTGTACCACGTCGTCCACGGCGTCGGGGGCCACGTGCGCGTCGGGGGCGATCATCGAGTACTCGATGCGCGGGTAGTCCTCGATCCGCGACTGGGCGGCACGGAGGAGGTCCAGCAGGGTCACGGGGTCGCGGCGGCCCACGCCCGTGTCGCCGCCGGCCAGCACGAGCAGGCTCTGGTTGTCGTGGCGGATGCGCGTGGCCAGGTGGTCGAGGGCGAAGAGCTGGGCCAGGCGGTCCGGGTCGGCCTCGTCGCGCTCGGCCGCGTCGAGGTGGTGGACGAGCTCGTCGGCGAGGTGCTGGCTGCGCCGGGCCAGGCCGATGACCGCGGCGGAGGTGCCGGCGCGCAAGGCGGCCTGTTCGGCCACGGCGCGGGCGGCTTCCTGGCGTACCACCTGGAACTCTTCGGGATCGATCGGCGGCGCCGTGCGGGGGCGCCGGGCGACGTGACCACGCCGGGTGACGTACGCGAAACGCAGCGCCAGCGCGATCGAGGCGGCCGCGACGGCCAGCACCGCGGCCAGCCCGGCGATCAGGGTGCGGCGCTGCTCGCCGCGGGTGGCGGCGGCGACGCGGGCCTCGTCGGTGCCCGCGAAGCCGACGAGGCCGGTGAGGGACTCCAGGGCCGGCTGCGGGTCGCCGGCCAGGCCGTTGGGCACCTGGGCGAGCCGGTCGCGCCAGGCCGCGGGCGCGGTCTCGCCGAAGCGGCGCAGGGCGTCGAGGTGGGCGGCCTCGTGCGCGGCGAGGTTCTCGTGCCAGGCCGGCGTGTCGGCGCTGCGCCGCTCGAGCAGCTGGATCTGCGCGAGCTGCTCGCGGGCGACGGCGAGCCAGCCCGACGCGCGCAGGACGGCGTTCACCGGCGAGGGGGCGGCGCGGCGCGGCAGATCCTGCCGCAGCTCGACGAATTCGCTGATCATTTGGGTGTACTGCATGAGAAAACCGCCCGCCGCGACCTCCTGGGCCGCCGCGGACACCCGGCTGCGCAGGTCGGCCAGCCCCTCCGGCGGTCGCGGCAGGACCGCGTCGGTGGCCCCGGTCTGGGCGGTGTACGCCGCGCGCGCCTGGTCGGAGCCGGTGACCAGCAGGTTCAGCGCGGCGAGGCGCTCGCGGGACAGCTCGGTCGCGGCCCGGTCGGCGGCCGTCCCGGCGGTGACGGCGGCGCGCGGGTCGTCCATGCGCCCGCTCGGGCCCGTGTAGAGGTACGCGGCCACGCCCGCGAGCGCGAGCAGGCCCAGCAGGGGCAGGAGCAGTACCGTCGCCAGGCGCGGCCCCGAAGGGCGCCCGGCGGGAGCAGCATCGACCAGCACCGCTACCCCCTGCCATAGTCCGGTTACTTATGCGTACCACCCTTAGCGTTCGGTACGGAAGAGATGACTTTGAGTGAACGCCGGGTTTGCCCTCATTCACGAGGAAGGCGGGGCACTTAAGCAAGAAGAAAGGCAAAGTTGAGGCGGCCTCGCGCCCTGCCGCTTGAGGGCTGATCGAAGGCTCACTAGATTCGCTAGCGTGCCAGAACGGCTCTTCCCGGACGACGAGCCGGGCGACGCGCCCAAGAAGGTCAAGGGCGCATTCTTCTCCGACTTCACCGGCGAGTTCCCGGTGCCGCGCATCCTGCAGCGGCGCCCGGGCGAGCCGGCGGCCGACGCGCCGAAAAAGCGGGCCGGCGGGCCCGCGCCCGCTTGGATGCGCACCGGCCGCCCCGCCCTGCACGAGCTGACCCGCAACCGCCGCCAGGCCCTCATGGCCCTCGGCGGCGGCGCCGTCGCCCTGGGCGCGCTCGGCACCGGCGCCGCGGCCGTGTTCGGCCCGCCCTCCGCCGGCCCCGACGACTTCGTCAAGACCGGCAGCGGGGGCGGCAACGTGTCGCCGCGCGACGCCGGCTCGTTCTCCAACCGCGACGCGAGCTACACCAGCGGCCAGGGCGACCTCAACGACCTCGGCGCGGCGGGCACCGCGGACACGCCGTCGGCCGCCGCCGTCGCCGCGATGCGGGCCACCCCGCGCTTCCCGACGCCGCTGAACCGCGACCCGGTGCTGCACCTGCTCCGCCGCGCCACGTTCGGCCCGACGCCGGCCGACGTGGCCCTGGTCAAGCAGCTCGGCATCGACGCCTGGATCGACCAGCAGCTGGAGCCGGACAAGATCGCCGACCCGGTCGCGGACGCCGCGCTCCAGGCCGTACCGACCGCCACCATGACCACGGCGGAGATCCGCACGACGGTCAAGGACGGCGACAACAAGGCCCAGATGGACCTCACCAAGGCCGTCATCGCGCGGCAGATGTGGAGCAGCCGGCAACTGCTCGAGGTGATGGTCGACTTCTGGAACAACCACCTCAACGTCACGAGCCCGTTCGACGGCGGCTGGGACGTGCGCGGCCCGTACGACACCGGGGTGATCCGCAAGCACGCGCTGGGCAAGTTCTCCGACATGCTCATCGCCTCGGCCCGCGACCCGGCGATGATGCGGTACCTCGACAACACCTCCTCGGACCGGCGCAACGTCAACGAGAACTACGGCCGCGAGCTGCTGGAGCTGCACACCGTCGGCATCGACGGCGGGTACAACGAGAAGGACGTGCGCAACTCGGCGTACCTCATGACCGGGCGCACCGCGACGCGCGACGGCCTGTTCAAGTACGAGCAGAACAAGCACTGGACCGGCGCGGTGAAGGTGCTGGGGTTCCAGCACGCCAACAAGTCGGCCAAGGACGGTCTGGCGGTCGGCGACGCCTACCTGCTGTACCTGGCCACCCACCCCTCGACCGCCCGCTACGTCGCGCGCAAGCTCTGCGTGCGCTTCGTGTGCGACACCCCGCCGCAGGGGCTGGTGGACCGGCTCGCGAAGACGTACCAGGAGAGCGGCTCGGCCATCGTGCCGGTGCTGAAGGTGCTGTTCCGGTCGCTGGAGTTCTGGATCGCGACCGGCCTGAAGACGCGCCGCCCGCTCGAGAACTTCATCGCCACCGGACGTGTCGTCGGTACCACTCCGGGCGCCGACACCGCCAAGGCGCTCGACGATCTCTACAACTTCACGAACAAGCTGGGGCAGCCGCCGCTGGGCTGGGGGCCGCCGGACGGCTACCCCGACGTGGCCACGGCGTGGAGCTCGGCCGCGGGCATGCTGGAGACGTGGAACGCGCACCGGGCGTTCCTGCAGCAGCAGTGGAAGGGCCTGAACAACCCGAAGGCCGACAGCCTGGTCTCGCAGCCCGCGGCGACGCTCGGCACCTACCTCGACGTACTGGCCAACCGCCTGGTCTTCCAGCCGATGCAGCCGGCCGAGAAGGACGCGCTCATCAAGTTCCTCGCGTCCAAGGCCGACACCCGCATCACCGACAACAACCTCGGCGGCAAGCTGCCCCTGCTCGCGCCGCTGATCCTCGACTCCGTCTACCACGCGCTGCGGTGAGGCCCATGAGCAACGACTTTCCCGAGGGCGAGCGGCGCCCCCAGAGCCTCGAGGAGCTGCACCGCCACGGCCCCAACCTGTGCGAGGCGGCCATCCGCGTGCACGCGGAGAAGGTCACCGACGAGCTCGCCGCCGAGCGCGAGCAGTGGAGCCGCGGCTTCACCCGCCGCCGGCTCGTGCAGGGCGCCGGCTTCGTCGGCGTGGCCGCGCTCGGCACCCAGCTGGTGACCAGCCGGGTCTCGTTCGCCGCGCCGGAGGACAACAAGAACACGCTCATCGTCATCTTCCTGCGCGGCGGGATGGACGGGCTGTCGGTCGTGGCGCCCGGCGACGACGCCAACTACAAGCAGATGCGGCCGAACATCGCGGTGCCGATGGCGGCGATGAAGGCGGCCGGGCGCGGCTTCGGCCTCAACCCGGCGATGACCGGCCTGTACCCGCTGTGGGACGCCGGCAAGATGGCCGCCGTGCACGCCGTGGCCTCACCCGACGCCAGCCGCAGCCACTTCCAGGCCCAGGACGCGCTCGAGCGCGGCGCGGCCTCGGTCGCGGTACGCACCGGCTGGCTCGACCGGGTGCTCGCCCAGATGGGGCCGGGCACCACGTTCCGCGCGATCGCGCAGGGCTCGGCGCTGCCCCGTTCGCTCGTCGGCGGCGAGCAGGCGATCGTGCTCAACGGCATGCGCGACTTCCGCATCGACAACGACAACATGCGCACCCAGACGATGGATGCGCTGAAGACGCTGTACACCGGGCTGGACCACCCGCTCGCGGGCACCGCCGGCTCGACGCTGCAGGCCATCACGACCGCGCAGAAGCTCGCGACCACGCAGTACCGGCCGGCCGAGGGCGTGCAGTACCCCGGCGGCGGCCTGGCCGACCGGCTGCGCGACATCGCCCAGCTGCTCAAGGCCAACGTGGGGCTGCGCATCGCCGCGCTCGACGTCGGTGGCTGGGACATGCACACCAACCTCGGCCGGGTCGACGGCGGCGACATGAAGAACTCGCTGACCAACATGTCCGACGCGATCGGCGCGTTCTGCACGGACATCGGGCCGCAGCTGGAGAACACGACGATCGTCACGATGAGCGAGTTCGGCCGGCGCGTGCAGGAGAACGGCAACTCGGGCGTCGACCACGGCCACGGCAACGCGATGCTGCTCTTCGGCGGCGGGCTCAACGGCGGCAAGGTGCACGGCAACTGGCCCGGGCTGGCCCCGGCCGCCCTCGACCAGGGCGACGTGGCCGGCGCCAACGACTACCGCGACATCCTCGCCGAGATGCTCAAGAAGCGCTTCGGGGTCAGCGACTCCGCGGCGATCTTCCCCAACCACGACTTCAAGCAGCTGGGCGTGTTCAAAGGCTGAAGACCGCGCCCGTCGCCGTGCCGAGCGTGCACGCGTTGCCGAAGGTGTGGCGGTAGGCGACCTTGCGCCCCTTCCACGTGCCGTTCGCGGTCACGGTCACGGGGTCCCACTGCATGGTGCAAGCCCCGCCGTCGACCTGGAGCTTGTCGACCCGCCCGCCGACCTTGGCCAGCTGCCCGCACGCGGTGCGCGCCTGCCGGTGGCTGCCCCCGGCGGGCTGGCAGGTCAGCGACGCGCGGCGCTGCGCGGGCTGGGACGACTCGCCCTTGGCCACCGTGAGCACCAGCCGGATCGTCCGCGCGCCCGTCGACCCGGCCGCGAACGCCGCGCCCGGCGTCCCCGCCTCGGCCGCACCGAACGCCGTCAGCAGTACCGCCGCCGACGCGACCACCCGTGCTACACCCATTCGTGACCCCCATTGCACCTGAGTGCCCAGAGCCTACGCCGTTTTGTCCTAAACTACCGAAAAACGGGGATTCATCGGTACGACATTTTCGCGCACTGCACCCAAATGATCGACGTGCGGGGCTAGGGTGCTGGGTGTTGGAGGTATGCCCCGTGCCGATGGAAGCACAGGCCCAGAAGCTCGTCGCCGGCTTGGTCCGGGTGGCCGTGATGGCCCCCGTCGACGGCCCGGAGCCGGCCCACGGCCTGCCCCCCGCCCACCGCCAGATCATGCTGCTGCTGGGCCGCCGCGACCGCGAATACCGGCTGTCCGACCTCGCCGGCGACCTCGGCTCGACGGTCGCCGCGACCATGGCCCTGCTCTCGCCCCTGATCGCCGACGACCTGGTCGAGATGCGCCCCGCGCCGTCCTACGCGGCCCGCGACATGCGCGTGGCCGCGACCGACCGCGGCCTGGCCACCACGCCCGCCCCCGCGAACTGGGCCGACCAGCTGCTGTCGGAGGTCGAGGGGCTGACCGACAACCAGCAGGCCCGCCTCCTGCGCATGGTCACCGCGCGGATCGGCCTGATGCAGCAGCAGGGCAGCATCCCGGTCACGCGGATGTGCCTGTCGTGCCGGTTCTTCGACGGGTACCGCCATCCCGGCACCCCGACCCCGCACCACTGCTGGTTCGTCGATGCCCCGTTCGGGTACCGCGAGCTTCGCCTGCACTGCCCCGACCACATCCCCGGCGAGCCCCCGAAGCCGAAGTACTGACCCTCGCGCGCACGCTCTGTGCACAGTTACGCACTGCGATGCCGCCGGCCGCCACCTGGCGACGCCCCCACCGGTGAACTCTGGCACGCCGCCCGCTGCGTACCGCGGGAACTGCTTTTATGCTGTTCGCGTGACAACCTGGGGTGGGCCATGAGCATGTCGGTGACCGCCAACGTGATGATGGACGGATCGACAGTACTCTCCGTCCGGGGCGAGATCGACCACAGCAACGCGGCCACGCTGCGTCAGGAAATCGTGTCCGCCGCGACCGATCGGCGGCCGAGCTCGCTGCGCGTGGATCTGGGTCTGGTGACGTTCCTGGACTCCGCGGCGGTGGGCGCCCTGGTCGCCGCCCAGCGCGAGGCGGGCGCCGAGGGCGTGCGCGTCGTCGTGTGGCGCTCGAGCCCGTTCGTGTACCGCCAGCTGCGCATCGCCGGCGTCCACGAGCTGCTCGGCGCCCCCGCCGAGCCCGACGGCGACCACATCGCCTTCTGACCCGGCGGGCGCTCAGCTCAGCACGAGCTGCTCGGCGCCCCCGCCGAGCCCGACGGCGACCACATCGCCTTCTGACCCGGCGGGCGCTCAGCTCAGGCCGATGTCGTGGTCCTTGTTGATGTGCCGGTCGTCGCGCAGCGGGACGTACGGCTCCTCCTGCGGCTCCAGGCCGCCCTCGATCGCGCGCTCCCGCTCCAGCTCGGCGTCGAACTCGGCGCCGAGCAGGATGGCGATGTTCGAGATCCACAGCCACACCAGGAACGCGATGATCCCGCCCAGGGTGCCGTAGGTCTTGTTGTACGACCCGAAGTTCGACACGTAGATCGCGAACCCGGCCGAGGCGATCAGCCAGATGGCGACGGCCAGCGCGCCGCCCGGCGTGATCCAGCGGAAGCCGTGGTGGCGGGCGTTGGGCGAGGCCCAGTACAGGATGGCCAGGATCGCCAGGACCACCACCAGCAGCGCGGGCCACTTGGCGATGTTGAAGACCTGCACCGTCTCCTTCGACAGGCCCACCAGGCCGCCCACCCGCTCGGCGAAGCGGCCGCTGAACACGATGCTCAGCGCGGCGAACGCGATGAGCGTGCCGACCGCGATGGTGATGCCCAGGCGGATGGGCAGCACCTTCCAGATGGGCCGACCCTCCGGCACGTCGTAGATCGCGTTGGCCGCGCGCATGAACGCCCCGACGTACCCCGAGGCCGTCCACACCGCGCCGAGCAGACCGACGGCCGCGAAGAGGCCGGCGACGTGCGAGCCCTTCTTGAGCTCCGAGATCGCGTCGGTCATCGGCCCGGCGATGGCGCCCGGGAAAAGCTGCTGGGCATTGTCGAGTACCGCCGACTGGGTGGTGTCCGTCAACAGGAGCCCGGAGACCGACAGCAGCACCAGAATGCCCGGGAAGATGGAGAGGACGCCGTAGTACGTCAGGGCCGCTGCCCAGTCGCTGAGGTTGTCGTTGTTGAACTCCTTGACGGTGCGCTTGAGCACCTCGAGCCAGGAGCGGCGGCTGAGATCGGTGGGGCTTTTCGGGCCACCCGCGATCGGGTCCTCGGCACCGGTCGCATCATCGGTGCTCGTGTCGTCGTCGTCAGCCATCGGGCGCCACCTCCAGGGTCTCTATGCCCCCGCCGCGCTGCCCGTTAACGCTCCGGGTCGACCCTTCCGGCCCTGATCAGTGCGCTCTGCACGGTGTCGACCAGTTCGGTGGCGCGGAACGGCTTGGCGATCACTGACGCGTCCTCGCCCAGGTCGATGACGGCGGCGTCGAAGTACGGCAGCCCGGACATGTACATGATCAGCGCATCGGGGCTGCTCGCCCGCACGGCCGCGGCCACCTGCACCCCGGTGCCGTCGTTGAGCTTCAGGTCGGTGATCGCCAGGTCGATGCCCTTGGGGTGCTCGGCCAGGCACCGCTCGGCCCCGGCGAGCCCCGAGGCGGTCAGCACCTCGGCGCCGGCACGGGTGAGCACCCGGCGCACGATCTCGCACAGATCCGGCTCGTCGTCGACGACCAGGACGCGCAGCTGCTCGAGCATGCAATCACGATATGCCGCGCACCGGATGCTAGCGTGCGGATCCATGAACGGCGGAGAACGCTCGCTCGCCGACCTGGTGCGCTTCGAGCGGCCGCCGCCGCCCACCCCGGCAAGCCGGCGCCTGCGCCGCCTGCTCCTGCTGACCGCCGTGGCGACGATCGCGATCGACGTGATCAACCTGCGGTACTCCGCGGAGGCCGGCTTCGGCCTGGGCGTCCGCACGTTCTGGGCGACGCTGCGCGCGATCGGCTTCCTGTTCCTCATGCGCGAGGTGCGCTTCGGCCGCCTGACCGCCCGCCCGCTCGGGCTGATCCTGGCCGTGACCACGGTGTTCGCCTCGGCGCGCCTGGTCCAGCCGAAGGAGGGCGCCCTCCTGCCGCGCCTGCCCGTCGTGCTCGGGCTCGTGGTCGTGGCGGTGCTGTGCTCGGCGGTGGTGTGGCAGCTGTTCCGCTCCCCCGGCATCGACGAGCACCTGACCCGGCGCAAACCGCGGCGCGTGGTACCCCCGTGGGTGCTGACCGCCCGTGTGGCCGCCCTGTCGTACTCCGCGCTCATGTTCGTGCCGTGCCTGGTCGCGCTCGGCTCGCTGTTCGACACCCCGCGCCTGCGGCCGGAGATCGCGGTGCCGCTGGTGGTGTCCTGGTTCGTCCTGGGCCTGGTCATCGGCCTCGTGGCGGGCATCATCAGTTTCGTGACCCTGTTCGGGCACGGCTGGGCCAAGCTCCTTCTGGCCCTGATTTCCGCGTTTGTACTGCTGGTGCAGCCCACGCTGTGCTACCTGCTCCTGGGCTGGGACGGCCTCATCCGCGACGGCACGCCGATGGTGATCGCGGCGCTCGTCTGCCTCTACGGGCTGGCCAGATCGCGCGTGTCGCCCTCGGCGTAGTGCTTGATCTTGGCTTCGATGTGCTCCAGGTCGCCCTGCAGCGCGGCGATTCGCTCCAGTACCTGCTGGCGGTGCTCCTCGAGCAGGACGCGCCGCGCGTCGAAGGTGCCCGGCCCGACCCGGCACAGGTCCGCGTAGCGGCGCATCTCGGCGATCGACATGCCGGTGGCCTTGAGCCGCGTGAGGATGCGGAGCATGCCGAGGTCGGCCTCGGAGTACCGGCGGTGCCCGTTCGTGCCCCGGTCCGGCGGCGCGACGAGGCCGGCGCGCTCGTAGTACCGCAGGGTGTGCGCACTCAACCCGGTCAGGTCGGACGCCTCGGCGATGGTGAACATGTCTCCCGAGTCTATTGGACTTCTCGCTGATTCTGTTTGGCTTCTCTCCCCGGGTCTGCTGGGCGTCTCCCCCGGGGTTGCTTGATCTCTCCCCGGGATCCGTTGGACCGCTCCCCCGGGTCCGTTGGACCGCTCCCCCTCCCCGGGGTCCGTTGGACTTCTCCCCCCGGGTTCCGTTGGACTTCTCCCCCCGGGGTTCCGTTGGACTTCTCCCCCCGGGGTTCCATTGGACTTCTTCCCGGGTCTATTTGACTTCGAGCGCGCTCTAAGGGGAACGCTTGTGGCATGCAAACGCGAAACCTCGGTGCACTGACCACGTCCGCACTCGGCCTCGGCTGCATGGGGATGAGCGAGTTCTACGGCCCCGGCGACGACGCCGAGTCCGTCGCCACCATCCACCGCGCGCTCGACCTGGGCGTGACCCTGCTCGACACCGCCGACATGTACGGCCCGTACACAAACGAACAACTCGTCGGCCGCGCCATCGCCGGCCGCCGCGACGAGGTGGTCCTGGCCACGAAGTTCGGCATCCAGCGCGAGGGCGGCACGAGGCGGATCAACGGTCGCCCGGAGTACGTCCGGGCTGCTGTAGACGCGTCGCTGCAGCGCCTGGGCGTGGACCACATCGACCTGTACTACCAGCACCGCGTGGACCCGACCGTGCCCGTCGAGGAGACGTGGGGCGCACTGGCGGAGGCGGTGACCGCGGGCAAGGTACTCCACCTGGGCATCTCGGAGGCGTCCGCGGACAGCGTGCGCCGCGCGCACGCCGTGCACCCGATCGCCGCGGGCCAGTACGAGTACTCCCTGTGGAGCCGCGACCCGGAGGACACCATCATCCCGCTGTTCCGCGAGCTGGGAATCGGCCTGGTCGCGTACAGCCCCCTGGGCCGCGGCTTCCTCAGCGGCGAGATCACCAGCCCGTCCCAGTTCGCCGCGGACGACTTCCGCGCGACGAACCCACGCTTCCAGGGCGAGAACTTCCAGAAGAACCTGGACCTGGTGACGGAGGTCAAGCACCTCGCCGACGCGAAGGGCGCGACGGCGGCCCAGCTGGCCTTGGCGTGGGTACTGGCCCAGGGCCCGGACGTCGTGCCGATCCCGGGAACCAAGCGCCGCAAGTACCTGGAGCAGAACGCGGCCGCCCTGGCCGTAACCCTGACCGCCGACGACCTGGCCGCAATCGAGAAACTTTCCATCGGCCGCGACGTGGCGGGCGCCCGGTACGCCGAGATGGGCTCTGTGAACAAGTAGGACCGAGCGTGCCCGCCTGAGCCACTCCGGCCGGGCGGGCACTGCTGCTTTGCGCGCGGACTGCACGAATGCGTCGCACCGCTGCACACACCCGACACCTACGCCCCGTTCCGTGCGTGGCTCGCGTCGCCAAGCGCCGACCGATCTGGCGTCCTCGCCCACCTGCACACCGGTCCTCGCCCACCTGTGCACGGGTCCTCCGCACCTTGCACCGGTCGTCCCCACCTTCCCGGCTCAACAAGTGAGCACCAAATCCTCGGATACACCCACCCGAAGTGCTGGCGCGGACGGACATGCTCCCTTACGCTCTTGCACGTGACCGCGCGAATGAACAGCTGGTGGCCCGCCTGACGAGGCGGCCCACTTCCGCGTGACACTTTCGCGGCCGCCCGATGAGGCGGCCGTTTTGCTTTCCCGGAAGCCCCGGGTGCCGCCTCCAGAGACGGCCACCCGAGCCCGAAGGGAACGCTATGCCACACGACCCGCTGTTCGCCCGCCCCGCCGCGAACCCAGCCAGCGCCTCATCGCCCCCCTCGCCCGCAAGCGCTCATTCCGTCACACCGGAACGCTCGAACATGCACACCTCGCTCACGCAATCCGACCATCCGGATGCGGCACCTCCATTCACGCTGCCTGGCCGTTTCGATGTGAATGCCCCGTTCGCCCTCCTGCGCAGAGAGGGCCGCGCCAACGTCGAGGTGCTGACCGGTCCCATCTCGACCGTGGACGCACTGGCCGACATCCCCGACGATTGCTTGGCGCTCGTTCCGTTCCGCCAAGTGCGCGAACGCGGCTTCGACTGCGTGGACGACGGCACGCCGCTGTCCGTGTTGCACATCGCCGACCGCCAAGAGATCCCGGTCGCCGACCTGCTGAACCTGCTGCCCGAGTCCCCGATCCAATTCGCGAACGCGGGCTTCGACGTCGGCGACGACGAGTACGCGTCCATCGTGGACACCGTCCTGCGCGAGGAGATCGGCCGCGGCGAGGGCTCGAACTTCGTCATCCACCGCGTGTTCGAGGCGGACATGAAAGGCAGCCCGGTCGCGGCCGCGCTGACCGTGTTCCGTCGCCTGCTGACGCACGAACGCGGCGCCTATTGGACGTTCGTAGTGCACACCGGTGATCGAACGCTCGTCGGCGCCACCCCCGAGCGACACGTCAGCGTCGACGACGGCCTGGTGATGATGAACCCGATCAGCGGCACCTTGCGCGGTACCCCGTCCAAGCCCGCGGTGCTGGAGTTCCTGGCCGACCGCAAGGAGATCGACGAGCTGTCGATGGTGCTGGACGAGGAGCTCAAGATGATGGCCACGGTGGCCGACCTGGGCGGCCAGGTAATCGGCCCGTACCTGAAGGAGATGACCCACCTCGTCCACACCGAGTACCTGCTGGCCGGCCGCACCACACGAGACGTGCGCGAGGTCCTGCGCGAAACGATGTTCGCCCCGACGGTCGTGGGCAGCCCGATCGAGAACGCCTGCCGAGTGGTGGCAAGGCACGAACACCGCGGCCGCGGCTACTACGGCGCGGTCCTGGCCTTGCTCGGCCGCGACGCGCAGGGCCGCCAGACGCTTGACGCCCCGATCCTGATCCGCACCGCCGACATCGACAACACCGGCCGCCTGCGAGTCCCGGTCGGAGCAACACTGGTACGCCACTCAACCCCGGCCGGCGAGGTCCTGGAAACCCACACCAAGGCAGCAGCGGTACTACGAGCGCTGGGCTTGGGTGCCCACACAAGCAAGGTTCCGTCCCCAACCACCACGAACGTGCCAACAGAGCCCAAAGACGAGCGCGCAAACGTGTCCGAAGGCGCAGCAGATGTCCCCGTACCGAGCAAGGACGAGCATTCCGACGGGTCCGGAGGCGCAACGGAGGTCCGCACGCCAGGCGAAAACGAGCGTGCAGATGTGTCCGAAGGGGTGGCAGATGTCCCCGTACCGAGCAAGGACGAACGTCCCAATGGATCCGGAGGTGCAACAGACGTCCGTGGATCCGGAGGCGCAACGGACGTCCGCACGCCAGGCGAAAACGAGCGTTGGGATGTGTCCGAAGGCGTGGCAGATGTCCCTGCACCGAGCAAGGACGAACGTCCCAATGGATCCGGAGATGCAACGGACGTCCGCACGCCAGGCGAAAACGAGCGTTCGGATGTGTCCGAAGCGCGCCTCGCGGCCGGTCCCGAGGTGCAGGCCGCACTCGTAGCGCGCAACGCCACGCTCGCGCCGTTCTGGTTGCAGGCGCGCGACGGACTCAGCGCGGACCCGGCACTCGCGGGTCGGCGAGCGCTCGTTGTTGACGCCGAGGACACATTCACCGGCATGCTCGTCCATCAGCTGCGCGTCCTGGGGCTGTCGACAACGCTCGTGCGGTACGACTCCGAAATCACGGTCGACGAGTTCGACCTCGTGATCCCCGGCCCCGGCCCGGGCGACCCGCGACAGCTGGACGACCAGAAGATCGCGCGCATGCGGGGCATCGTGGCCGGACTGCTCCAAACCGGCCGTCCGATGCTCGCGATCTGCCTGAGCCACCAGCTCACCGCCGGGCTGCTGGGCCTGCCGCTGCGCCGGAAGGCCTCGCCGTACCAGGGCATGCAGCGCGAAATCGACCTCTTCGGCCGCCAGGCGCGGGTCGGCTTCTACTCGACATTCGCGGCGACGCACCACGGCCCATTGCTAGACACCGCGTACGGCCCGGTCAACGTCGCCCGCGACCCGTCCAACGGTGACGTGCACGCATTGCGCGGCCGGAGCTTCGCGAGTCTGCAGTTCCATCCCGAGTCCGTACTGAGTCAGAACGGAATCGACCTGGTGCGCGAGTTGCTGACGGTTCTGCTCGCCACGCCGGTGGCCAGCTCACCGGAGTGAACTGACCGCGCGCAACGACGAGCGAACGCACGCAAGTTGAGCACGATCGCGCACCCGGGACGTTCGTGCACGACGGACCTGCACGGTCGTGCACGACGGACGTTGCACAGTCATGCACGACGGACCCACACGGTGGTGCACGACGGACGTTGCACACTCGTGCACGACGGACCCACACGGTGGTGCACGACGGACGTTGCACACTCGTGCACGACGGATCTGCACAGTCATGCACGACGGACGTTGCACACTCGTGCACGACGGATCTGCACAGTCATGCACGACGGACGTTGCACACTCGTGCACGACGGATCTGCACAGTCATGCACGACGGACGTTGCACACTCGTGCACGACGGATCTGCACAGTCATGCACGACGGACGTTGCACACTCGTGCACGACGGATCTGCACAGTCATGCTCTGCAGATGCTGCACATTCGAGCACGACCGAGACTGCGCGGTCGTGCTCGAATGCGCGGCGCGGTGGAAACACGACAAGTGAAGGGAGCACGTCGGGCGCAGTCGAGCACCGCTGCTGCACGGCCGGGCATGGCCGATGCTGCACAGACGACCACCCGCGATGTGCACGGTCGTGCGTGTACGTGCGGCGTAGCGGGCCGCCGCCGTGGTCGCCGCCTGGACGGACATCCCGGCCGGCCGGCTCCTGGAGGGCGAGACCATGTCATGCGCGGCGCGGTGGGCGCTGCGCGCTGTGTGGTCGTGCGCTTGGCCGTTGGGCGGGGAAATTGTTGCCGGTTCTGGTCGGTGCGCCGGTGGGTACCTCAATTTGGTGATCGTCCGCTTCGTCCGTCTCATTGCGCGCTTTTTTCGCGGGCGCGACCTCAATCTGCACGCCGCTGCGGTCACCTTCTACTCGGGGATCGCTGTGGTGCCGGTGGCTCTGCTCGTGCTGCGCCTGGCCGCCGCGCTCGTTGGGGTCGGGCGGGTGAAGCACCTGGCCGAACCCGTGCTCGCCGCCATGCCCGAGCGCATGGCGGCGGG
Source organism: Dactylosporangium sp. McL0621 (assembly GCF_049995355.1). Lineage (NCBI taxonomy): Bacteria > Bacillati > Actinomycetota > Actinomycetes > Micromonosporales > Micromonosporaceae > Dactylosporangium > Dactylosporangium sp. McL0621. The sequence continues at coordinate 2,413,049 of NZ_CP188259.1, read as the reverse complement.
CGCCGGCGTGTTGCTCGATGCCGGGGCCGGCATGAGTTGGTGGTTTACGTTCGTTGCGCTCATTCCGGCCACGCTCTACGGCGAAGGTCTGCGCCGCGCGCTCGCCTCGCTCTCCGGTGAGCCCGGCGGCGCGGCCGTCGGCTGGCGTGGGCGGCTCCTCGTGCTGCCGCTGCTCGCCTGCGGGCCAGCGCTCGTGCTCATTCTGCTCGTTGCGCTCGGCGCCCCCGCCCGTCACCTGCACGACGGGGGCTGGGCGACGTTGTGGGCGGTGGTGCTCAGCTTCCTGATCGTCTGGCTGGTCCTCAGCCCCGTGCTCATCCTGGTGTACCGCCTGATCGCGCCCCTCCGCCCCGGCTGGCCGGTCACCGTGGTCGTCGGCTCGTTCACGGCTGCGAACATCTCCGGATTCGCGCACGGATTTGTACTGTTCTGGACGCTGCCGCTCGACCTGGGCGCGCCGTTCGGGGGCCTCGACGCCGTCGGCGCGACGGTTGCTGTCGGTTTGTGGTTGTACCTCTTTCATCTGCTCACGCTCGTCGGGTACGCCGCGACCGTTCAAGCGCACCGTATGGGGCTCTTGCGCTCAGCCGCGCAGTCGACAATGCTTCCGAATTAATTTCACTTCTGTCTTCGTTTTCGTCGTCGTTGAGGAGCCGGCCAGTGGATCAGCTCTCGGCCACCACGAGCCACGAGGCCGGCCCGCGCGACCGCCGTGCGCGGATCGCCGTCGCCGGTGCGTACTTCGTGCAAGGTTTCTGCTTCGCCGGCCTGCTCACTCAGGTTGCAAGCCTGCAGAAACGCTTCGACTTCGACGACACCCAGCTGTCGCTGGTACTCCTCGCCGTCCCCGTCGTCGCCGGCGTCGGCAGCGTCGTCGCGGGCCTGCTCACCACGCGTTTCGGCAGCTCACCGGTCCTACGCGCGGGCGGCCCGGGCGTCGCGCTGGCCATCACCGTGACGGGCTTCGCCGCGCAACGTTGGCAGTTGTACTGCGCACTTGCGTTCGTCGGCCTCATGCTCGGACTGGTCGATGCAACCATGAACATGCAGGGCGTGGGCGTCGAGCGCCGTTATGGCCGGCCCGTCCTGAACTCGTTCCACGCCGTCTGGAGCGCGGGCGCCATCCTCGGCGCGCTTGTCACATCGGGTACCGCCCGCTTGGACTGGTCGATCGGGGCGTCCCTGGCCTCGGTCGCCGCGGTGGGCGCGATCCTGGCCCTGGTGGCCGGGCCCGGACAGCTGCGCAAGGCCGAGGAAGCCCAGGAGATCCCGGCGGCGACGGCGGCCGCGGCGGAGGCGGCCATCCCGTGGCGCCCGATCGTCCTGATCGGCGTCGCGATGATGCTCATGTTCATCGCCGACTCGGCCGTCTCCAACTGGAGTTCGGTCTTCATCGAGAAGGCTCTGCACGCCAGTACGGCGGTGGCCGCGCTCGGCCTGGCCGCGTACCAGACGACGATGCTCCTCGGCCGCACCACCGGCGACCGTCTCGTGAGCCGCTTCAGCCCCACCGCCGTCGTCTCGGTCGGCGGTGTGGTCGGCGGCCTGGGTCTGATTCTGGTCGCCGCGTCCACGACCCCGGCCCTGAGCATCGCGGCCTTTGCGGTGGTGGGTCTCGGCCTGTCCCTGGTCGTGCCCCAGTCGTTCTCGGCCGCGGGCCGGCTGGACCCGGCCGGCACCGGGATCGCAATCGCGCGCGTCAACCTGTTCAATTATGTCGGTTTCGTGGTCGGCGCCGGTCTGATTGGCGCGGTGGCGGAAAGCCTGAACCTGCGCTGGGCCTTCGTCGTTCCGGCCCTCCTGGTCGCGGGCATCGTGATCCTGGCTCCGGCCTTCCGCACACACGCCCCGGCCCCGGCCCCGGCGCCGGCGATCGCGGACGCCGCCCCCGAGGCCGCCTCCTAAGAACCCGCGGGCTCCACCCCGAAGCCGTGTCCAAAGAACGCCCCGTCGCCGTGGTCCGAGGACGCGTGGCACCACACCCCGACGTAGCGCCCCACGCACACGTGGCCTGCGCTCTGAGACCGCGCCCCGCAGAACGCACCTCCGCCACGCTCGACGCAGCACCCGCCCTACGCACGCGTGGTCACCGCCACCGAGACCGCGCACCGAACGCGCGGTCGCCACCCTCGACGTAGCGCCCTACGCACGCGTGGCCGCCGCGCCGTAAGCACGTGTGGCCGCTCCCACGTAAGCACGCTTGGCCGGACTGAGACCGCGCCCCGCAGAACGCGCAGCTCCCGCCCGGAGGCCGCGTCCAACGAACGGGTGGCCGCCGGAGGCCGCGTCCAACGAACGCGTGGCCGCCAGCGCCCGAGGCCGCCGGAGGCCGCGTCCAAAGAACGACGCGTGCACACCACCCCCTGAGGCCGGGCCTGGAACGCGTGGTCGCCAGCCTCCGAAGAACGGAGCCCTAAGAACGCGCGGCTGCCAGCGCCAGGGGGTTGAGGTAGTCGCGGTACGACGCGATTTCGCCGTTGTGGACTCGGATCACCGCGATGATCGTCTGGTGGAACGGGGCGCCTGTGGTTGTGACTCGGCCTAGGACCTCGTACTCGACGATGGTGACCTCTGGGTCTGTCGTTTCGTGCACTACGACGTTGCGGTACTGCTCGAATGTGATCGGGGGTCGCGCGGCTCGGGTCATGAATGCTCGGATTTCTGCGCGACCGTGCAGACGGGGCGGGACTCCTTCCGGTCGGAATGGCCATTCGAACGTTGCGTCCGCGGCCAGCAGGCCGATGAATGCCTCCACGTCCTGGCGCAGGCCTACCTCTAGCACTCGATCCACTACTTGCCGTGTCGTCAGCTTCATTCAACGAGCGTAGAACGAATGGTCGGCGCCGGTCAACGGTCGTAGAATGAACGGATGAGTAGCCGGGCTGAGCAGCGGCGTAACACCGAGGCTCGCATTCTTGAAGCTGCTGGGCGGATGTTTGCTGATCTCGGCTACGAACGGACGACCATTCGTGCAGTCGCTGCGGCCGCCGGGGTCGACGGTGGGTTGGTCATGCACTACTTCGGGTCCAAAGAGGCGCTGTTCGGTCGGGTTGCGAAATTTTCGTCCGAGGAGGCGCCGTCGGGGTCGGCCGAGGAGGTGGTCGAGCAACTGCTCGACGGGTTGGGGCGCCGGCTGGAGGACGAGCCCGTCGCGTCGTTGGCGGTTCTGCGCTCGATGTTGACGCACGATGACGCTGCCGAGGACTTTCGCGCCATTGCCCTGCCTCGCCTTGATCGACTGGCTGACGCCCTGCAGGCCGGTGACGCTCTGGATGGTGATGACGCTCGTCTGCGCGCCGGGTTGATCAGCGCGATCACTCACGGGATTCTGATTGAGCGGTACCTTCTGCAGATTGCCGGTCTTGAAGCCGCCGATCCGCAAGCGGTGATTGAGCTGCTGCGTCCGTGCTTCCAGTTGCTCGCCGGGGCCGACCCGGTGCGGCGAAACGTGCAGAGTTAGACGACTGGCGTTGCGCGAAACGCCGAACATGGCACAGGCCCGTGGATCGCTCCACGGGCCTTGAGACGGAGGCCGGGAGACCGGAAAGCCCGGAGAACGGAGCCAGAAGACCGGGGAGCTGGGGAACCGGCGAACCGGAGAACCGGCAGACCGGGGCTGTCGGGGAGCCGGAGAGCCGGCAAGCCACGGAAACCGGGAACCGGGACGCTGGAAAGGACGCCGGGCGCCGGAAAGTCGGGACGTAGCGACGTAGCGACGTAGCGACGCGGGACGCAGGAAGGCCACGACACCGCGAACCGGGACGCTGCGACTCAGCGACACAGGAAACCGGGACGCCGCGACGCTGGAAAGCCGTGACGCCGTGACGCCGTGACGCCGCAGCGCGCCGTGACGCCGGGACGCCGCAGCGCGCCGTGACGCCGCAGCGCGCCGTGACGCCGCAGCGCGCCGTGACGCCGGGACGCCGCAGCGCGCCGTGACGCCGGGACGCCGCAGCGCGCTGTGACGCTGTGACGCTGTGACGCTGTGACGCTGTGATTAGAGCACGATCACCGACCGCAGTACCTCGCCGCGTTCCATTTTGTGGAAGGCCTCCTCTACGTCGCCCAGGCCGGCCGTCTCCGTCACGAACTTGTCCAGCGGCAGGCGGCCCTGCAAGTGCAGGTCCACGAGCATGGGGAAGTCGCGCGTGGGCAGGCAGTCGCCGTACCAGCTGGACTTGAGCGCGCCGCCCCGGCCGAACACCTCCAGGAACGGCAGCGTGAGCTGCATGTCGGGGCGCGGTACGCCCACGAGTACCACGGTGCCGGCCAGGTCGCGGGCGTAGAAGGCCTGCTCGTACACCTGCGGGAGCCCCACCGCCTCGATCACCACGTCCGCGCCGAAGCCGCCGGTCAGGGAACGGATCGCCTCGACCGGGTCGGTGTCGCGGGAGTTCACCACGTGCGTGGCGCCGAACTCGGTGGCCCAGTCGAGTTTGCGCGCGTCCACGTCCACGCCGATGATCGTCGACGCGCCGGCCAGGCGGGCTCCGGCGATGGCCGCGTTGCCCACGCCGCCGCAGCCGAAGACGGCCACGGAGTCGCCTCGGGTGACGTTGCCGGTGTTGACGGCCGCGCCGATGCCGGCCATGACGCCGCAGCCGAGCAGGCCGGCGACGGTGGCGGGGGCCTGCGGGTCGACCTTCGTGCACTGGCCGGCGGCGACCAGCGTGTGCTTGAGGAACGCGCCGATGCCCAGGGCCGGCGAGAGCGGCGTGCCGTCGGCCAGGGTCATCTTCTGTTTGGCGTTGTGGGTGTTGAAGCAGTACCACGGCCGGCCCCGCAGGCACGCGCGGCACTGGCCGCACACCGCTCGCCAGTTCAGGATCACGAAGTCGCCGGGCGCCACGTCGGTCACGCCGGGGCCGACGGACTCGACGACGCCGGCCGCCTCGTGCCCGAGCAGAAACGGGAAGTCGTCGCTGATCCCGCCCTCGCGGTAGTGCAGGTCGGTGTGGCAGACCCCGCACGCCTGCACCTCGACACGCGCTTCACCCGGCCCGGGCTCGGGAACGATGATGGTTTCCAGGCTCACGGGGCGCCCCTTGCCGAGGGCGACGACACCTTGCGTCTCGATTGGCATACCTGCCGTCCTACCATGCCTTGCATGAGTGCGGACGAACTGCGGCGCGTTGCGAAAGACAGTTTCGGCTGGGAACGCCTCCGTGACGAGCAGTTGCGGGCCATGGAAGCGCTCATGGCGGGCCGCGACGCCCTCGCCGTGCTCCCGACCGGCGCCGGCAAGTCCGCCATCTACCAGGTGCCGGCGCCGCTGCTGCCCGGGCCCACGATCGTCGTCTCGCCGCTGCTCGCCCTGCAGCAGGACCAGATCGCCTCGCTGACCGCGCGCAACGAGGAGGCGCTGGTGGCGGTGCGGCTGTCGTCGGCCGAGGGCAAGACCGAGCGCGCGGAGGCGCTGGAGGCGCTGCGCAAGGGCGACGCCGAGTTCGTCTTCCTGACCCCCGAGCAGTTCGCCGATCCGGCCCGGATCGCGCAGATCAAGGCGCTCAAGCCGAGCCTGATCGCCGTCGACGAGGCGCACTGCGTCTCCGCGTGGGGCCACGACTTCCGCCCGGACTACCTGCAGCTCGGCCAGTTCATCCGCGAGCTCGGGCGGCCGCCGGTCGTGGCGCTGACGGCGACGGCCTCGCCGCCGGTGCGCGAGGACATCATCGACCGCCTGGGCATGCGCGACCCCGAGGTCGTGGTGATGGGCCTGGACCGCCCGAATCTGTACCTGGAGTCGGTCCACTGCCCCGACGAGGAGACGCGCTGGCGCCGCCTGGTCGCGCGGCTGCAGGAGTCGGAGCCGCCCGGCATCATCTACGCGCCGACCCGCCGGGCCACCGAGGAGATGGCCGAGCGGCTGGAACAGCAGGGACTGCCGGCCGTCGCGTACCACGGCGGCATGAGCGCCGGCGACCGCGAGCGCGCCCACGAGGCCTTCCTGGCCGACGAGGTACCGATCATGGTCGCCACCACCGCGTTCGGCATGGGCATCGACAAGCCCAACATCCGCTGGGTCAACCACGTGTCGCTCCCGGACTCGCCCGACTCCTACCTGCAGGAGATCGGCCGCGCCGGGCGCGACGGACAGCCGGCGCATGTGCTGCTGCTGCACCGTACCGAGGACACCGGTCTTCGGAAGTTCTTCACCAGCGTCTCCGTCGACCGCGACGAGGTCGCCTCGCTCGCGGCCCTGCTGCGGGCCGCGAAGGACGCCGTGACCCGCGGCGAGCTGGAGGAGCGCACGGGGCTCGGCGAGCGCAAGCTCGGGCAGCTGCTGGGCCTGCTGGAGGAGGTCGGGGCCGCGCGGATGCTGCACGGGGGCAAGGTGAAGGCCCCGCGCTGGGCGCCGACCCCGGCCAAGGCCGCCGAGCTGGTGGAGGCCCAGGCCGAGCGGCAGCAGACGGTGAGCCGCTCGCGGCTGGACATGATGCGCAACTTCGCCGAGACCGAGCAGTGCCGGGGCCGGACGCTGCTGGCGTACTTCGGCGAGCACCTCGAGGGCACCTGCGGGCACTGCGACAACTGCACCGACGGCAGCGCCGCCGCCGGGCTGGCGGCGGCCGCGGACGCGCCCTTCCCGGTGCACGCCGAGGTCCGCCACGGCGAGTGGGGCAAGGGCGTGGTGCTCTCCTACGCGGGCGAGCAGATGACGGTGCTGTTCGAGCAGGTCGGGTACAAAACCCTGTCCGTTCCGGTGGTCAGGGAGCACCGGCTGTTGCGGAAGGCGTAGCGCGGGTCGGGACCCCGCCCGAGCGGTGGCGGGAACGGTGGTCAGGGAGCACCGGCTGTTGCGGAAGGCGTAGCGCGGGTCGGGACCCCGCCCGAGCGGTGGCGGGAACGGTGGTCAGGGAGCAACGGCCGTTGCGGAAGGCGTAGCGCGCTGGCGGGAACGGTGGTCAGGGAGCAACGGCCGTTGCGGAAGGCGTAGCGCCGGTCAGGACCCCGCCCGAGGCCGTCAGCACCGCGTCGAGGTCGTCGGCCGGGAGCGGGCGCGAGAAGTGGTACCCCTGCGCCTGCGGGCAGTCCAGCTGGCGCAGGCGCTCGGCCTGCTCCGGCGTCTCGACGGCCTCGGCGATGGAGGACAGGCGCAGGCTGTTGCCGAGCTCGACGATCGCGCGGGTGAAGGCCAGCTCCTCGGCCAGCCCGCCGTCGGGCATGAGCGCGCGGTCGATCTTGAGGATGTCGACGGGGACGTGGCGCAGGTACGCCAGCGACGAGTACCCGGTGCCGAAGTCGTCCACCGCGATCCGGACCCCCTCGGCGCGCAGCCGGTACAGCAGCTCCGTCACGTCGTCGGTCCCGACCGACACCAGCACCGTCTCCGTGATCTCCAGGATCAGCGCGGACCGGGGCAGCCCGGCGTCGCGCAGGGCCGAGACCACGGTGTCGCCGAAGCCGGGCTCGCGCAGCTGGCGGCCGGAGACGTTGACGGTGACCGAGATCCCGAAGCGGTCGTGCCACTTGCGCACGTCCAGGCACGCCTGCCGCAGCACCCAGGCGACCGATGGGCACGATCAGCCCGTACTGCTCGGCGACCGGGATGAAGTCCAGCGGCGGCACCGACACGCCGTCGCGGGACCAGCGCAGCAGCGCCTCGACCGCGGTGACCCGCCCGGTCGCGAGGTCGACGACCGGCTGGTAGTTGACCGTGAACGCCTCGGCGGCGATGGCCCGGCGCAGGTCCGCGGCGATGCGCATGTGCTCGGTGCGCTCGCTGGCCAGCCGCTCCTCGTACGCCTCCAGCCGGTTCTTGCCGGCCGCCTTGGCCGCGTACAGGGCCAGGTCCACGTTGCGCAGCTGGCTGAGCCGGGCGATGAGCAGGATCGACGTCACCACGGACGTGGCCAGCGGCACGAGCACCCACCAGCGCGACGGCAGCGGCCGGGCCACCAGCAGCATGGTGATCGCGACCACGGGGCCGACGAGGGCCAGCACGGAGTACAGATAAACCCGATGCCGCGGAATGACCTGCTGCGACCGCTCGGGCCGCCCGGCCGCCCCGGCCATCGAGGGGTGCAACGCGGCCGTGCCGATGAGGGTGTACGCGCAGAGGTACAACACGGTCGAGAAGCGGTCCCCGCCCGTCCGGCCCGTCCAGGCGACGGCGGCGTAGTAGACCACGTCGCCGGTGATGACCGTGGTCAGCGCGAGCGACACCAGGGCGTGCGCGGGGCTGCGGACGCTGGCGGTGAAGATCATGCGTGCGGTGAGCACGACGAGGACGAGGTCGATCGCGATGTACGTCAGGTGGCTGGCCAGGTGCGCCGCGTCCACGTCGCGGTCGAAGACCAGCGGGTGCACGATGTAGGTCCAGGCCAGCGCGGCCACCCCGGACGCGACGATCCCGGAGTCGATGAACCGCTCGGCGCGCGGGCGCGCCGGGTCGGGCCGCACCCAGCGCAGCGTGCCGAGCGTTATCAGCAGGTAGGAGCCCAGGAAGGGCAGGTCCTTCCAGGCCGGGAAGGTGAGGCGCCCGGTGAGCCCGTACTGCACCGCGTACAGCACCGCGGCCCCGACCGAGCACCACAGCGCGGCCCCGAACAGCGTCCAGCTGCGCCCGCCGGACGGGCGGTACCGGCGCATCCCGGCGGTGACGGCGGCCGCGGCCGTGACGCCGATCAGCGTGTACCGCCCCTGGCGCGCCATGACCGGCAGGAACCCGCCCACGGCGACGGCGCCGAGCCCGAGGCCCGCGTACCAGCGCCAGGCGGCCATCGTTCTCCCTGCGGTCAGCGCGATTTGTCCGTTATATTCATCGGGCGGGATCGGCTGTGTTCCTATCGGCAGTCCGGTCCGCCGACGTGAGGATTCGCGCGAGGGCGCGGGGGTAGGAGGCCGCGATGAAGGTGGCATTGCTCGGACCGATCGCCTGGCGAACGCCGCCACGGGCCTACGGGCCATGGGAACAGATCGTCTCGCTGCTCGCCGAGGGGCTCGTCGCCCGCGGCGTCGACGTCACACTCTTCGCGAGCCTCGACTCGCAGACCGCGGCCCGCCTCGACGGGGTCGTCGAGCACCCGTACAACGAGGACGGCTCCTACGACGGCCGCGTCTGGGAGGCGATCCACGTCGCCCACTGCTACGAGCGCAGCGGCGAGTTCGACCTGGTGCACAACAACCTCGACTGGCTGCCGCTGGCGATGAGCGCGTTCTGCCGCACCCGGCTGCTGACCACCGTGCACGGCTTCTGCTCGACGGCGATCCTGCCCGCGTACCAGCGGTCGCGCTCGGCGTTCGTCTCCATCTCCGACGCCGACCGCGGGCCGGGGCTGGACTACGCCGCCACGATCTACCACGGCATCGACGTGGGCCAGTTCCCCTTCCGCGCGCAGCCGGGCGAGACGCTGGTGGCCTTCGGGCGAATCCACCCCGACAAGGGCACGGCCGAGGCCGTGAAGATCGCCCGCGCGACGGGGCGCCGGCTGCTGATCTGCGGCCCGATCCATGATGAGGTGTACCACCGGCAGGAGGTGCTGCCGCACGTCGACGGCGAGCAGATCGTCTACGGCGGCAACGTCGGCCCCGCCGAACGCGCCGAGATCCTGGGCTCCGCCGCCGCCCTGCTGCACCCGATCGGGTTCGCCGAGCCGTTCGGGCTCTCGGTGGTCGAGGCGATGGCCTGCGGTACCCCGGTGGTCGCCTATCCGCTCGGCTCGATGCCCGAGATCGTCGACGAGGGGGTCACCGGCTACCTCGCGACCGGCGCGGAGGAGGCCGCCGGCGTGCTCGACGACGCGCTGAAGCTGGACCGGGCCCGGGTGCGCGCCCGCGCGCTCGAGCGCTTCTCGGCCGACCGCATGGTGGACGACTATCTGGCCCTGTACCAGCGAATCGTGGGCTGAAGTCCTCAAGGGTCCCGGCGGGTGGCCGAACGTTCACAGTGTGCGGCGCCCGCGGCTTCTGACGCGGTAACGCGGACGGCTCGGCTCCGGCAGCGACGTGGCAGGCTGCCGGGGCTGATGCCTTTCCCTCTTCGGCCTTTGCCGTCTTTCTGCCTTTCTGTGATCGAAGGCTGGCGTTGCGTCACCGGCATCCTTAAGCTCTGCGGGGCGGAGGGATACTGTGGGTACTGTCGATGTCACGGAACGGCTGGACGAGGTCGAGCGGCTCATCCTGGCCTGGGACTTCCCGGCGGCCCGGGCCGAGGTCCAGCGCCTGCTCGACGAGCCCGTCCTGGCCGACGACGACCGGCTCACCGCGCGCCGGCTGCTCGCCGAGGTCCTGCGCGAGCTGGGCGAGCTCGACGCCGCCTACGACCTCGCGGAGGCGGTGGCGGCCCAGGCCGAGCGGCGCCACGGTCCCGCGCACCCCGCCACCGTCCACGCCGTCGCCGTGCTGGCCGCGGTGCGCCACGACTACGACGAGTGGGACGAGGCCGAGCGGCTGTACCACCGCGTGCTCGACAGCGGCCTCGACGAGGACGGGCCCGAGCCGGTCGCCCGGGCCGTGCGCCTCGCCCGGGTCAACCTGGCTCTCCTGCAGCGCGACCGCGGCGAGACCACGCTGGCCCTGGCGATGCTCAACGCCGCGTACGTGATCCACCGGCGGGAGTACGGCGCGGAGGACCTCGACACGATCCGCATCGCGGCGGAGCTGGCGGCGCTGCTGTACGCCACCGGTGACGTGCTGCAGTCGCGCCGGCTGTTCACGCTGGCCCATGCGGCGGCGCGGGCACGGCTCGGCACGCGGCATCCGTTCACGAAGGCCGTGGAGTGGGAGCTGGCGGCGGTCGAGCCGCCCATGCCCTCGGCCCCCATCTCGCTGGCCCCTCCCCCGTTCGTCGTCGACCCGGTGGTGGTACCGCCGCCGGCGCCACCGCCCGCCCCGGCCCGGCCCACCGCCGCCCGGCCCACCCCGGCCCGGCCCGCCCCGGCCCGGCCCGCCCCCGACCCGGTCCGGAACGCTCCGGTGCGCGTTTGGCCGCTGTTATGCCTGATAGCGGTGCTGGCGGGGGTGTTCGTGGGGCTGCTGGCGTGGCATCACGAGGGTCCGCCCGACCCCTTCGCGGGCCGGTCCGCGCCGCCGTCACCGTTCGTGGTCCAGGATCTCCAGCTGCGCGACGGCGGCCGGGAGCTGACGGTGACGTGGACGGCGCTGCCGGTGAGCGTGGTCGTGGCGCTCTCCCGCGGCGGGGACCCCGCCACCGTCATGGCCACCGTGCCGCCCGGCACCACCGAGTACGTGGTGCGCGACGTGGACCCCGCGGCCGCCTACTGCGTGGTCCTGGGCCCGGTCGACGAGGCGGTCTCGATCACGCCCGCGACGTCAGCGTGCACGGCCGGTCGCTGACAGTTTCCGGCACAGATTCCGTTACCGCGGTGGGCGTAACGCAAGGTTGGCCGGGTATAGTCGCGCCGATGCGGCTCACAGACCGGACCCTCAATCTGCTGCCGGAGCAAGTAGCGGCGCTGCTGCGCAAGCGGCGCGAGACGGTGAAGTTCATCATCGTCGGCGGCTTCTGCTACGTCGTCAGCCTGGTCCTCAACTACGGCCTGCGGTTGACGGTGCTCGAGCACAAGCCGGTCACCGCACTGACGATCGCCAATGTCATCGCGACAGTGGTGTCGTACTTCATGAACCGCGAGTGGTCCTTCCGCACGCGCGGCGGCCGCAGCCGGCACCACGAGATGCTCCTGTACACCGTGGTCAACGGCATCGGCGTGGCGCTGAACTCGGCCCCGCTGTGGGTGGCGCAGTACATGTTCGGCCTGCACACCCCGAACATCAGCTCCGCGGCCGAGGAGATCTCGGACTTCATCTTCGGCATGGTCATCGGTGTCGCCCTGGCCATGGTCTTCCGCCTGTGGGCGTACCGCGTCTGGGTCTTCCCGCACGACGACGTGCGCCCGGCGCCGAACCGCTACGAGGTCCCGGCCCAGGCCGCGACCGTTCCGGCGCCGTCGGCCCCGGACGCCTGACACACGTAATTTTCGTACCGTCACGGTTCTCCCGGGTCTTTCCCGCCGCAGGTCACCTGGGAGTTCATCTCGTTCGTTGGTAGCACGATATGTCGGGCGCTGGCGCGCCACGACATATCGGATTTTTCGCCTGACGGGGCATAAGTCTGATATCCGGGCCTTCACGCGACTCTGGGGCCGATCATGACGGCGCCGGGCCGGGTCCGCCCCGGCCTTGCATCGCGGCGCCGGGGACCGGTCCGGCCTCGGCCCTCCATGACGGCGCCGGCAGCGTCCCGGCCCCGGCCCGGCCACCACGCCGCCGCAGACCGGCGCACCCGGCCCCGCCTCCACGCCGATGCAGACCAGCGCACCCGGCTCTGCCACCACGCCGCCGCGGACCGGCACACCCGGCCCTGCCACCACGCCGCCACGGACCAGCGCACCCGGTGTCCATCACGGCGCCGGGACGGGCTCCGCCTCGACCGGCTGCGCCGGGGCCGGGGCCTTGCGCCGCGTCGACAGGATCGAGCCCGCCAGGATCAGCGCGAACGCCGCCCCCGTCAGCCACGACACCGACTCGCCCAGGACCAGCGCGCCCAGGACCACCGCGACCGCGGGGTTGACGAACGTGATGACGGTTGCGCGTACGCCGCCGACCTCCGCGATCAGCGCGAAGAACAGCACGAACGCCAGGGCCGTGCAGATCACCGCGAGGCCGAGCGCGGCCAGGGCCGGGCCCGCGGTGATGTCGCGGGCGAGGTCCGGCAGCTTCGGCACCGAGACCGGCGCGAACATGAGGGCGCCCAGGACGAGGGAGGCGGCGGCGACGCCATAGCGCGGTACCGCCGAAAGCCAACGCTCGATGATGAGCGGGCCGGTCGCGTAGCAGACGACGACCCCCGTGAGCTCGAGGAGCGGCACCGCGCCCCCGCCGCCCGCGTGGAAGCCGAGCAGCAGCGCCACGCCCGCGAAGCCGACCAGCAGGCCACCGACCCGGCTCGCGGTCAGGCGCTCGTCGCGGTTGGTCAGGCGGGCCACGATCGCGGCGACGAGCGGGACGCCGGCGATGACGAGGCCGGTGAACGAGCTGTCCACGTGCCGCTCGGCGTCGGAGAGCAGCAGCCAGGGCAGGCCGATCTCGATGATGGTGTACACGAGCAGCGGCAGCCACGGGCGCAGCGACGCGCGGATCTCCCGGCGGCCGAGGGCGATCGGCAGCAGCAGGACGGCCCCGAGGGCGGTGCGCACGAACACGAGCTCGGCCGGCCCGATCTCGCGCACGGCGACTTTGATCAACAGGTACGGGATTCCCCACACCACGCACATGGCGCTGAAGAGGAACCAGCCACGACGACTCATGCCCCCGATTTCACGCCGGCGCGCGGGCCGCGTCTTGAACGCTGTTGCGGAATGCGGCCGGCGTGACCCCCGTCACCCGCTTGAACCAGCGCGTGAGATGGGCCTGGTCGGCGAAGCCCACGGCCCCGGCCACCTCGGCCGGCGTGCGGCCCGCGGCGAGCAGAAGGCGCGCGTGGCACACCCGCTCCAGCACGAGCCACGCGTGCGGCGGGAATCCCGTCGCTTCGCGAAAGACCCGCAACATGTGGTACGGCGAGAGCTCCACCCCCGCCGCCAGCTCCCGCAGACTCGGCGCGCACCGCAGGTCGGCCAGCAGCCGATCGCGGATCTCGGCGACCTTGCGCCCCGCGGCCGCGTCCCCCGCGCGGATGCCGCCCGGCGCCTCCGCCAATGCCCCGTGCCGCTGGATCACCGCCTCGAACGCCCACACCAGCCGCGAGTGCGCGGCGAGCGGATCGAGTCCGGCCGTGAGCTCCTCGTGCGCGGAGCGGATGAGGTGCACGCTGCGCGGGTCGGTGACGATGGGCTCGCGGAAGCCGGCGCGCTCGGTGCGGCCGTCGAAGAGGAGGGCCTCGCTCGGGTACAACACGCGGTAGGCCCATCCCTCGGGCCGCGCGGCCATCCCGTCGTGGGGCTCGCCCGGCTCGAGGATGGCGAGGCTGCCGACGCCGGCCCGGCGCAGCGTGCCCCGGTAGTGGAACTGCTCCTCGCCGCAGGTGACGACGCCGATCGCGTACGTCGCGTGCGTGTGCCGCGCGAACTGGTGCCGCCGGTAGCTGGCGGTGAGCAGATCGAGCGCGTGCCGACCGGCGTCGACCCGCGTCCACTCCGCCGACTCAGCCATGCCCGCACGATACTCCGACGGCGGTTGCCGCTACTGCGACCGAAAGGCGGCCCGCACTGCCAACGCTCGCGCGCCGCGAGACCACGACCTGCGCCGGGCGGCTCACGCCACGAACTCGACTCCTAAGGGGCCGCTGCCGCGCCGCGAAGTCGCCGCGTCCTACGGGCCGCTGCCGCGCCCGCGAGATTTCCGTCTACGGCGCGGCCGAGGGCCGAGGCCGCTGCCGCTGCGCAAGATCCCGTCTACGGCGCGGCCGAGGGCCGAGGCCGCTGCCGCTGCGCAAGATCCCGTCTACGGCGCGGCCGAGGGCCGAGGCCGCTGCCGCTGCGCAAGATCCCCGTCTACGGCGCGGCCGAGGGCCGAGGCCGCTGCCGCTGCGCAAGATCCCCGTCTACGGCGCGGCCGAGGGCCGAGGCCGCTGCCGCTGCGCAAGATCCCCGTCTACGGCGCGGCCGAGGGCCGCTGCCGCTGCCGCTGCGCAAGATCCCGTCTTATGTCGGGCGCTCCGCGCCACGACATAAGCAGATTTATACCCCGTCAGGGCATAAAAGCGATATGTCGGGCGCGGGGCGCCCGACATATCGACAAACCAAGAACCTATCCGCGAGCCCGAGCCGTCTCCCGACGGTTGGCCTTCATGAGCGCCTCAACGAGCTCCGCCTTCGTCATCCGCGAGCGCCCCCGAATCTCGAGGCGCCGCGCGAGCTCCATCAGGTGCTGCTTCGAGGCGTTGGCGTCCACGCCCTCAGCGGTGGCCCGCGGCCGGTTGCGCGCCGCGGACCCGCGCTGGGCGGCCTGAGCGTCGCTCGGGCCCTTGTCGTCCTTCTGCTCCCAGTGGTCGCCGACCTTCTCATACGTGTGCTTGAGCGACGAGAACGCCGTGCGATGCGCGCGCTCGCCGTCGCCGTACTGGTCGGCGGCCGAGTCGTGGGTCTTCTGCCAGGTCGCCTGCGCGTGCTTGTCCGAGCGCTGCAGGGTCGCCGGCAGATCCGACTCGCGCGGTTTACGGGGAGCCATCAGGAGATCACCAGTCCTTCATCCAGGGCAGCCGCGCGTCCAGCCAGTCGTTGAGCCGCGCCACCTGGTCGACGTCGCTGTCGAGCCAGCTGACCTGGCCGGTCATCGCGAGAATGCCGAACACCACGGCGGTACCGCTGATCAGCACGCCAAGCGTGCCGAGCCCACGGCCGGCCACGTTGGGCCGCACGCCGGCGATGATGCCGCCGAACGAGAACAGCAGCCCGAGCGCGCCGACGGGAATCGCCCACGGCGCGAGCAGCCCGGTCAGCGCGGCCGCGACGCCCGCGACACCCAGGATGACGCCGAACGTGGCGAGCAGGCTCACCCGCGCGGGGGCCTGGCGGACGGGCACCGGCTCGGTCACCGGCTCCGGCGCCGTGACCGGCTCGCGGTCGATCGTGGGGCGCATGCCCGCCGTGTCGCTCTCGCGGTCCATGACGCCGACCGGCGGAATGGCGCCGGTGGTCTTGGTCTCGGTACGGTCGTCGATGCCGTCGCCGTCCTTGTCGTGCCGCCGCCCGGGGCGCCAGGTGCGCGTCTCGGCCGCGGTCTCGGTACGGTCGTCGATGCCGTCGCCGTCCTTGTCGTGCCGGCGCCCGAGGCGCCAGGTGCGCGTCTCGCTCGCCGCCTCGGCCCGGTCGTCGACGCCGTCGCGGTTGCGGTCGACGGTGGGTCGCTCGGCGCGGTCGTCCACGCCGTCGCCGTCACGGTCCACGACCGGCCGCCCGGTGCGGTCGTCGAGGCCGTCGCCGTCACGGTCGGTCGCGCTGCCGCGGCCGCCGAACAGCTGCCCGATGCGTGCCACTGGTGCTCACCTCCTGCGAAGCGCCCGGGCCGGCACACCGGGGGGTTTCGGAGTGCGGTGAATCGGGCGGATGTCCAACGGCTACCCAGGCACGCCGATTTCCAATCGGGGGTGAGCCCGTTTGGGGGGATTTCGCCCGGGTACCTCCGCAGCATGGACGCCATGCACCGAGGCAACACGAAGCACGGAGTGGCCCTGGACGAGCTCCTCCGGCGCGAGGACGAGATCGAGGCCCGCCAGGTGGATCCGGAGGGCGAGGGCGACCGCACGTTCGGCGCACCCGTCGGCATGACGCCCGACGAGGTCGAGGGCAGAAGCAATCTGGGTCGGTACATCCCGAGGGCCAGCCTTCCCGGCGACCGCGACACGCTCATCGCCGGGGCAACGGGGCTGAGCGCGCCCGACGAGGTACTCGACGCGCTGCGGGCATTGCCACCGCACACGCAGTTCGAGACGGTCAACCAGGTGTGGGCGGCCCTGGGCGGCCGGAACGAGGATCCGGCCCACCGGCCGTAGCCGGCCCGGGCGGTTGGGACTCCCGCGGCGGCCCAGCGGGCGGCGGCGGGGTCGGACGAACGGTCCACCAGCGCATTGGCCGAGTTCCTTCTGCGCGATGCCAGTCGATCCCCGGGGCCCGCACGCCCCGGGGATCGCGTCTGTGTGGTGCGGGTCAGTCGGCGAGGATGGCGTACAGCTTGCGACGCGTCTCGGTGAGCACTTCCAGCGCCTGAGCCCGCTGCTCGGGGGTGCCGTTGAAGCCCACCTGCCGCAGCGCGTCCATGATCCCGAACGCCGCGTCGCGGAACTCCTGCGCCTGCGAGACGTTCTCGTCGCCGTACTCCTGCCAAGGCGCGTTCTGCGCCGCCTGCTCGGCCTCGGGCCGCCCCGTGTCGGTGAGCACGAAGCGCTTGCGCCCGCCACTCTCCTCGGCGACGATCAGCCCTTCGTCCTCGAGCAGCTGCAGCGTGGGGTACACCGACCCCGGACTCGGCCGCCAGATGCCGCCGGTGCGCTGCTCGAGCTCCTGAATCATCTCGTACCCGTGCATCGGCCGCTCGTGCAGCAGCGCGAGCACCGCATTGCGCACGTTCGGCCGCCCCCCGCGGGACCGCCCTCGTCCGCCCTGGCCATGCCCGCGGCCGCCACCCCAGCCACCGCCACGCCCGCCCTCGGGCGGGAACGGCGGGATGAAGCTGCCAAAACCGCGCTGCCAGGCCCCCGTGTCGAAAAATCCGTGTCGCGACCTCATGTCGCTTCCCCCATTCGTCGTATCTCTTCTCTGATACGTCGACGATATATCGGAAGACTATCGGCGACAACCCTTTCCGATAGTCGTCTTCGCTGTGACGCCCGGCACGGTGGCCTTTGCCGGATATGTCGGGTCAGCGGTCGCCGTCTCGACCGCGATAAGCCCGGTTCCCGCCGTCGATGGGGTCCAGCGGATGCGCCGGGACAGCCGCGCGGGCGGCCGCGTTCAGGGCGGCCGGGTCAGGACGGCCGCGCCGGGCGGCGGTGCCGTCGTGCCGCAGCAATGGCATGCGTTCCGCCACGAGGAGATAGTCGCGAGCCCGGCGCACGACCTACCGCGCGAAACGCGCACGCGAAGTTGTCGCTTCGACCAAGTTGGAGCGCCCGGCCGCGGTCAGTCGGTGCGCCGGAAGGTGGTGCGGTAGGCGATCGGCGACACACCCAGCGCCGCACCCATGTGCAGCCGCAGCGACGCCCCGGTCCCGAACCCGGCCGCCGCCGCCACCCGATCCACGGACCAGTCGGTGGTCTCGAGGAGCCGCCGCGCGTACGAGACACGCTGCCCCGTCAGCCACTGCAGCGGCGTGGTCCCCACCTCCTCGCGAAAACGCCGGCTGAATGTGCGAACGCTCATGCGCCCGTGCGCGGCCATGGACGTCAGCGACAACGGCTCGTGCAATCGCTCAAGCGCCCATGCACGAATCTCGGCGGTGCCGGTCGAGCCGGTGGTGGGCACGGGCCGCTCGACGTACTGCGCCTGCCCGCCGTCCCGCCACGGCGGCACGATGCACAGCCGCGCCACGCGGTTGGCGACCTCGCTGCCGTGGTCGCGCCGGACCAGATGCAGACACAGATCGACACCGGCGGCCACCCCGGCGGCGGTGAGCAGATCGCCGTCGTCGACGAACAGCACGTCGGGCCGCAGATCCACGCCCGGGAACGCGGCCCGAAACCGCGCCGCACGGTTCCAGTGCGTGGTCGCCGGCCGCCCGTCGAGCAGCCCGGCCGCCGCCAGCGCGAACGCCGCCGTACAGAACGACACGATCCGCACACCACGGGGCAGTTCCGTGAGCGCGGTGGACAGCAACGGCGGAAGCCACTGTTCGCCGGAGTCGTCCGAGCAGCCGACGAACGGCGGGATCACCACGGTCTCGGCGGTGGCCAGGAGCGCCCGCCCGTGCGACACCGCGACCGTGAAGTCGGCATCCGTGCGCACGAGACCGCCGCCGTCGCCGTCGTGCAGCCCGCACGTGAGCACCTCGTAGTGCGGCGCGGCGGTGCCGAAGATGCGCACGGGAATGCTCAGTTCGAACGGATACACGCCGTCGACGGCGAGCACAACGACACGATGCGGACCCATGGCCGGATCTTTCCATATGTTGGCAATCCGGCCACTCGATGCCCGGCGCGCGGACCCGCAGGATCGTCTGCATGACAGCGTCATTGGAGACAGCAACGTCCGGCCGCGCGCACGATCGTGCAGGTTTGTCCATGCGAGCGATCGCTCAGGACGTGTTCGGCGGGCCTGAGGTGTTGCGGGTCGTTGAGCGGCCGCGGCCCGAGGCCGGATTCGCGCAGGTAGTAGTGCGCGTTCGTGCAACCAGCGTCAACCCGACCGACTTCTGGCACCGGTCGTCCGGCGGCCTCCACGGGCGGATCGTGCCGCTCGGCTGGGACGTCTCCGGCGTCGTCGAGGCCGTCGGGCCCGGCGTCACCCTGTTCGCGCCCGGCGACGAGGTGTTCGGGATGCCGCGCCAGCCGGAGCCCGCCGGCACGTACGCCGAGTTCGTCGTCTCGCCCGCCCGCCACCTCGCGCACAAGCCCGCCGCGATCTCCCACGAGGAGGCGGCGGCGCTCCCGCTGGTGTCGCTGACCGCCTGGCAGGCCCTCGTCGACGTCGCCCGGGTCGAGCCCGGTCAGCGCGTACTCGTCCACGCCGCCGGCGGCGGGGTCGGGCACGTCGCGGTACAGATCGCGAAGGCTCTTGGGGCGGAGGTGATCGGCACCGCGAGCGCGGCCAAGCGGGACTTCGTCCGTGACCTGGGCGCCGACCGGGTCATCGACTACGCGGAGGAGGACTTCGCGGAGGTCCTCACCGACGTCGACGTGGTGCTCGACGCGATCGGCGGCGAGTACGGCCCGCGCTCCCTGCGGACCCTGCGCCCGGGCGGCCTGCTGGTCTCGCTGGCGTCCCCGGCCGAGGCCGCGCTGACCCCGATCGCGGCCGAGCAGGGCCGCCGAGCCGTGTTCATGGTCGTCGAGGCGGACCGCGCGGGCATGGTCGCGATCGCCGACCTGGTCGAGCGTGGCCTCCTGCGCCCGCGGCTGGACACCGTGTTCCCGCTGGCCGAGGTGGCCGAGGCCCACGAGCTGGGCGAGCGCGGCTCGACCACCGGCAAGATCGTGCTCACGGTGACGTGATCGGCGATAGGCGCCGAAATCCGACTTAAGCCCCGTCAGGCGAAAAATCGTTTATGTCGTGGCGCGCCAGCGCCCGACATAAGCGCAGGCCAGACGGCGACGGTCACGCGTGGGTGGCGACGCTCAGCACATGGTCGGTCAACGACGGGTCCGCTCGCAGTTCGGCCGCCGTGTGCGTCCCTGCTACCACGCCGTCCGCCAGCAGGGCCACCCGGTCCGCGACCGCCAGGGCGTGCTCCGGCTGCTGCTCGACCAGCAGCACCGTCAGGCCTCCGCGCGCCAGCTCGGCCACCACGGCGCGGACGCGGTCGGCCAGGTCCACGGCCAGGCCCTCGCACGGCTCGTCCAGCAGGAGCACCGTCGGCTGGGTCAGCAGTGCCCGCGCGATCGCGAGCATCTGGGCCTCGCCGCCCGAGAGCTGGTCGCCGCGGTTGCGCATGCGCTCCTGCAGGCGTGGCAGCAGCTGCAGGACGCGGGCCTGGTTCCACTCGCCGCGGCGGCGGGACAGGCTCAGGTGTTCGGCGACCGTGAGGCTCGGGAAGACGCGGCGGCCCTGCGGTACCAAAGCGATGCCCGCCCGGGCCACGCGGTGCGCCTGGCGGCCCGCGAGCTCGGTGGCGTCCAGGGCGACGCGGCCGGCCCTGGGCTTGATCAGCCCGCAGATGGTGTGCACGAGCGTGGTCTTGCCGGCGCCGTTGCGCCCGAGCACGGCCAGGGCGGTGCCGGTCGGCACGGTGAGGTCGACGCCGTGCAGGACGGTGCCGCCGCCGTACCCGCTGTGGAGCCCCTGAACCGTCAGCGTCACGGTGTCACCCCCGCGTAGGCGGCCTTCACGTCCGGCGAGCGCCTGGTCTCGGCGACCGTGCCGGTGTGGACGTGGCGGCCGGAGTGCAGGACCGTGACGTGGTCCGCGAAGCCGTACACCAGGTCCAGGTGGTGCTCGACCAGCAGCACCGCGACGCTCTTGGGCAGCTCGGCGAGCAGGCCCGCCAGCAGCTCGACCTCCGGCGGGGCCAGGCCCGCGGCCGGCTCGTCGAGCAGCAGCAGCGTCGGCTCGCCGGCCAGGGCCATCGCGAGCTCGAGCTGGCGGCGCTGGCCGTGCGACAGGCTGCCCGCGCGCACGCCTGACACGTCGGCCAGGCCCACGGCGGTCAGGTACTGCTCCGCGCCCTTGCGCAGGCGGCCCCACGGGCGCCGGGCGGCCACAAGCACGTTGTCCCGCGCGGTGAGCGTCGGCCACACGGCGGGGTGCTGGTGTGTGCGGCCGATGCCGAGACGGGCGCGGCGGGCCGGGCCGACGCGGGTCACGTCGCGGTCGTTGAAGTGGATGCGGCCCGTCGTCGGGCGCTGGGCGCCGGCCACGAGGTTGAGCAGCGTCGACTTGCCGGCGCCGTTGGGGCCGATGAGGGCCCGGCGCTCCCCCGGGGCCAGCTGCAGCGCGACGCCGTCGAGGGCGGCCAGGTCGCCGTAGCGCCGGCCCAGGTTCTCCACTCGAAGAATCAAAGACGTAGACCTTGTCTCCGTCTCGGTGTCGTTCGACTTCGTCATCGGGCCGCTCCCGGCTCGGAGACCGTCTCGCCGGCCGCGACCGGGCCGCGGGGGCCGGGGATGCGGGCCGCCGGCGGCGGGTCGGACGGCGGCGCCGGGCGCGGGCGGGGCCGGAGGCGGTTGAGGAAGGACAGCGCCGCGTGGTCGCCCAGCAGGCCGTTGGGCAGCAGGTACACGCACACGACGAACAGCAGCCCGAGCAGCAGCGGGGCGTGCCCGGCGTCGGCCACCCAGTCACGCGTCGCGACGACCAGGCCCGCGCCGATGAGCGCGCCGACCATCGACGTCGCGCCGCCGATGACCACGGCGAGCAGGATGAGCGCGGCCACGTCGAAGCCGCCGTCGCCCGGGGAGACGTACGACTGCACCGTGAACAGCAGTGCGCCGGCCACGCCGGCCAGGGCGCCCGCGGCGACGTAGACGACCGTGAGGTACCCGGCGACGGGGTGCCCGCTCGCGCGCATGCGGCGGGCGTCGTCGCGTGTGGCGCGCAGCAGGGCGCCGGCCGGGGAGCGCAGCACCAGCAGCACGAGGCCGACGAGGACCGCGACGACGGTGAGGGTGTAGAGGTACTTCGACGCGTCGGTGTCCAGGTCGACCAGGCCCGGCGCCGGGGTCACGCCGGTGAACACCGTGATCCCGTCGGTGCCGTGGGTGATCGACTTCCAGCGCCCGGCGACGGTCGAGGTCAGCTCGCCGAGGGCCAGCGTGATCATGAGGACCACGACGCCGCGGGCGTAGACCACCAGCGGGGCGGTCAGCAGGGCGAACAGCGCCCCGGTGCCGGCCGAGGCGAGCAGGTGCACGATGCCGATGGTGTGGCCGTGTTCCAGCAGGAGCGCGGTGGTGTACGCGCCCACGAGGAACGGCGCCGTCTGGCCCAGCGTGGGCAGGCCGGCGACGCCCGTGAGCAGGGCGACGCTCACCGCGAGCAGGCCGATGATGAGGATGCGCGTGAGCATCCCGGTGGCGTAGCGGTCGAGGGTCCAGGCGAACGAGACCAGCAGGGCGAGGACGCCCAGCGTCAGGAGGTACCGCAGAAATCTCATGCCGCCCGTCCCGACGGGAGCAGGCCGCGGGCCCGGGCCGCGAGGGCGAGCGCCATCGCGCCGAACAGCGCGAAGGGGGCGATGGTGGGGAAGTTCGCGACGCCGACGGTCTGGATCTCGCCGACCGCGAGGGCCGCGACCAGGGCGCCGGCGATGGAGCCCATGCCGCCCAGGACGACCACGACGAGGGAGAGCATCAGCACGAGGTCGGCGGTGCGCGGGCCGGGGCCGATGACCGGGGCGCCGAGCGCGCCCGCCAGGCCGGCGAGGGCGCCCGCGCCCGCGAGCACGCTGGTGCGCACGGTGAACGGGGAGACGCCGAGCATGGCGACCATGTCGCGGTCGTCGACCGTCGCGCGCACGAAGTGCCCGGCCCGGGTGCGGGTCACCACCAGGCCGAGCGCGGCCGCGATGAGCGCGGCGACGATGATGAGCGCCAGCCGGTACCCCGGGTAGCTGTGCCCGGCCAGGTCCACCGGCCGGTCCAGCGTCTGGGGCACGGTCACGGGCAGGTCGTCCTTGCCGAACAGCGCGGTCAGCCGGTCGCCGATCACCAGCGCGACGCCGAACGTGAGCAGCGCCTGGGCGAGGTGGCCGCGGCCGGCCAGCGGGACGAGCAGCACCGAGAGCAGGGCGCCCCCGAGGCCCGCGGCCGCGGTGCCGACCAGCACCGCGAGCGCGAGCGAGCCCCAGCTGCCGTCGCTGATCTCGGCGGCGGCGTACGCACCGAACGCGAAGAGCGTGCCGTGCGCGAGGTTGAGCACGTCACCCACGCCGAAGGCGAGGGTGAGCCCGGCGGCGACGACGAAGAGCAGCAGGCCGTAGGCCACGCCGTCGACCGCCGGGATCAGATACGCGTCCAAGGAACTACTGGCCTACCGTCGCGAGGTCCTGCACCAGCGTGTTCGCGAGGGCACGGCCGTCGTTGCGGACCTGACGCAGGTACCACTTCTGCACCGGCGCGTGGTTCTTGCCGAACTGCCACTGGCCGCGCGGGCTGGAGATCTGGCCCAGCTTGCCGACCTGCTCGTTGATCGTCTCGGCGGTCACATTGCTGCCGGCCGCGGCGATGGCCCGGTCGAGCACGGCGGCCGCGTCGTAGGAGGCGACGGCGTACGTGGTCGGGGTCGCGTCCGGGAACTGCGCGCGCCACGCGGCGACGAACTTGCGGTTCTCCTCGTTGTCGAGGTCGGGCGAGTAGTTGCAGGTGGTGAAGACGTCCTTGGCGGCGTCGCCCTCGGCCTGCAGCACCGAGCCCTCGGTCAGGAACGCGCCGTACAGCGGGATGTCCTTGATGTCCGACTGCTTGTACTGCTTGACGAAGTCGATCGCGGCCTTGCCGGCGTAGAAGGTGTAGACGGCCTTCGCCCCGCTGGACTTGATCTGGCTGAAGTACGGCAGGAAGTTCGTCGTGGTCGGGAACGGCGTCCACAGCGTCTTGCCGCCGGTGTTGGCCGACTGGCCGCCGATCTTGGCGAACTCGTTGGTGAAGCCGCCGACCTCGTCGTAGCCACCCTGGTAGTCCGGGCCGATCGCGAAGACCGGGCCGTTGACCTTGTCCTTGATGTACTGCGCGATCGACTGGCCCGGGTCCGAGGACATGAAGCTCGTCGTCCACACCCCGTTGAGGTCCTTGAGCTCGGGGCGGCCGTTGGAGCCGATCAGCGGGATCTTCGCCTGGGCCAGCAGCGGCGCCACGGCGGCCACCGAGCCACCGCCGACGATGCCGGTCATGGCGATGACGCCGTCCTCCTTGACCAGCTTGGTCGCGGCCGGGACGGCGGTCTGCGCGCCGTCGCCCTCGTCGCCGACCTTGAGGTCGATCGGGTGGCCGCCCAGCTTGCCGTCGTGCGTCTTGAGGTAGAGCTCGAAGCCGTTCTTGAGGTCGGTGCCGACGGCCTGGTACGTGCCGCTCAGCGAGCCGAGGAAGCCGATCTTCAGCGTGGACGCCGCGCCGGCGCTGTCGGACTTCGCGTCGTCCTTGGCGCACCCGGCGCCCGCGAGCACCAGGCCGGTGGCCAGCGCGATGCTGAGCAGTCGTCGTTGCAGGAACATTATTCTCCTTGAGGGGGGGTTTCTAGCGGCGAGCGCCGGCGCGCTGCGCGAGGGCGTGCTCGGTCACGGCGACGAGGATCTCCTTGGCCGATGCCCGCGACCGCACGTCGGCGTTGAGCATCGGGACGCTGCGGTGCACGGCCAGCGCGTCGCGGATGTCCTCGAGGTGGTAACGCGCCGAGCCGTCGAAGTTGTTGACGGCCACGACATAGGGAAGGTGCCGGTTCTCGAAGTAGTCGATGGCGCCGAAGCAGTCGGCCAGCCGCCGTGTGTCGGCGATGACGACCGCCCCGATGGCGCCGCGGCACAGCTCGTCCCACATGAACCAGAACCGCTTCTGCCCCGGGGTCCCGAACAGGTACAGGACCAGGTCCGAGTAGAGCGTGATACGGCCGAAGTCCATCGCCACCGTGGTGCTGCCCTTGTCGGGCACCAGGGAGGCGTCGTCGTGCGCGAGGCTGGCCGCGGTCATCACAGCCTCGGTCGTGACCGGCGGGATCTCGGAGATCGCGCCGACGAGCGTGGTCTTGCCCGCGCCGAAGCCGCCCGCGATGATGATCTTGACTGCGGTCGGACGTCCACGCCTGTGCGGATCGGTCACGACGGGCCCCGCACCGCGGGTGTGAGCGCGTCGCCGATCCGGTTGGCGAGCTCCGTCATCTCGTACGAGACCTTGCCGACGTCGGCGTTGGGCGAGGCGAGCACGAGCATCGACGCGCCGTCGCTGAAGGCCATGCAGAACATGAAGCCGCCGTCGAGCTGGGTCACGTTGGAGATGACCTGGCCGGCGTCGAAGAACCGCGCGGCGCCCGCGAGGAGGGCGACGAGACCGCTGCCGGTGGCGGCGAGCTGGTCGGCCCGGTCCCGGGGCAAGGCCCGGGTGTGGGCCAGCACGAGACCGTCCGTGGAGATCGCCAGCGCGTGGCTGACGTCGGGGGTGCGGCTCGCGAAGCTATCCAGCAGCCAACCGAGATTACTCGGGTCGGTCACAGACGTGGTCCTCTCCAGCTGTTGCATATACATCCCAACGGTTCCCCCCGGAGCCGATCAGCCTTGCGGGCGTCGGTTCGCGACGCCTCGTGCGTACGCCGACATCGCCGCGGCGACCCGCGAGGGGTCCCGCTTGGGCGTGCCGGTCGGGATCGGCGCGCCCGGGCGCTGCTGGGTCGGCTCGGCCGCCCCCGGCACCAGGTGCCGCCCGGCCGCGCGGACCGGCAGGCCCGCCGCGGTGGTGTCGCTGACCTGCGGCGTCGCGGCCTCGGCGGCGGCGCGCCAGCCCGTGTCGGCCGAGCTCTCCCAGTTGCGGGGCTCCGGCGCGGCCGGCGCGGCGCTCGCGGCGGCACTGGCGCCGACGCCCACCGGCGCGAGCTCCGGCTCCAGCCCGGGCGGCGTCTCGACGTGGAACCAGCCGCTGACCGAGTTGAAGATCGGCAGCTCCATCGGGTCTTCCTCGGCCGAGGCGAGGATCGACGGCACCTCGGGCTCCGGCAGCGGCGGCCACATGCCGGGCCCGGGCGGGGCCGGCTGGGCGTGCGACGGCTGGGCCGCGTACGCGGAGGGCTGGTACGCCGACGAATCCTGGTACGACGGGCTCTGGTACGGCTCCGGGTAAGACGTGTCGCGGTAGGGCGACTGCGACTCCTGGTACGGCTGCGTCTGCGGGTACGGCGCGTCGTAGTCCGGCTTCGTGAAGACCTGCGTCGCGGCCGACGCCTCGATCGGGCTGAGCTCCTGGGTCGCCCACTGCTGGGCCGGCACCTCGAACAGGCTCGTCTCGCTCGGCCGCTGCTGCGGCGTGAAGAGGTCGTTGCCCGGCCGGGCGCCGTTGCCGTTGCGCTCGGGGGCCCCGGCGGTCACCGGCGCGAGCTGCGGTCCCCGCTCCGATGCCATGATCGGGCGGAAGACCTCCTTGGGAATGATGATCTCGGCGAGCGTCCCGGTGTGCTGACCCTGGCGAAGAGCAACGCTGATGTTGTACCGCGCGGCAATGTGCCCGACCACGGTGAGCCCCATGGCGCGCACGGCGGCGATGTCGATCGCGGGCGGCTGCGCGAGGAGCTGGTTGAGCTGCTCCCGCCGCGCCGGGGAGAGCCCGACGCCGACGTCCACGATCTGCACGATGACCCGCTCGCCCAGGCCGCGGGCGGTGACCCAGACCTCGGACTCCGGGGGCGAGTAGCCGGTCGCGTTGTCCAGCAGCTCGGCGAGCAGGTGCACGATCTCGTCGACGGCCTCGGCGACGACGGCGACGTCGTCGTCCACGCTGCCGAAGCGGACGCGCACGTAGTGCTCGATCTGGGAGATGGCGGCCTGCAGTACCTTGCCCAGCGGGGCGTCCTCGCGCCGGACGCGGGCGGCGCCGGAGCCACCGAGGACCAGGAGGCTCAGGTTGATCCGGGCCATGCGGGTGGCCAGGTGGTCGAGCTGGTACAGCTCCTGCAGCCGGTCCGGGTCGGTCTCGTCGCGCTCGACCTTGTCGACCTGGGCCAGTACCGCGTCGACCAGTCGCTGCTCGCGGCGGGACAGATGGACGAAGATCTCGGCGACGTTGGACCGCATGACGGCCTGCTCACCGGCGATCTTCACCGCCTCGCGGTGGACGGCCCGGAAGGCCTGGGCCACGTCGGCGACCTCGTCGGAGCCCGCCACCACGAGGGTCGCGGACGCCCGCTCGGCGACCTCGTCCGGGTCGACGGTGCCGGGGGCGGCGGCGCGCAGCTCGGCCACGACGGAGGGCAGCTGGTCGTACGCGACCGTACGAGCGGCGTCCTGCAGGTACCGCAGCCGCCGGGTCAGGCGCCGGGCGACGAAACCGGTGAGCACGATGGCGACGAGGAGTACGACCACCACGCCCGCGGTCTGCAGGGCGGCCCGGGTCATCTGGTCGTCGTGCACGACCGTGACGGCCTGCTCGATGTTCTCGTCGACCTGCTGCTCGACCTGGTACAGCAGGCCCTCGTAGCCGGACATCGCGTTGATCCAGGCGGCCGACTCGAAGCCGATGCGCTGGCCGGGCGCGGTGCGGCCGACCTGGTCCTGCAGCCGCTGGGCGGCGATGACCTGGTCGCCCATACCGGCCTGCTCGTACCAGGTGCGCCACTCGGCCGGGGCGAGCTGGTTGAAGGCGACCGACTGCTCCGTGAAGCTCGTGCGGGTCGCGGTGATCTCCTGCTGCAGCGCCGGGGTCAGCTCGCCCGCGGCGATCGCGCGGAGCACGGCCGCCTGCTGCTGGCCGATGGCCTCGGCGGCGCGGGAGAGCGCGGCGGCGGCGCGGATCTCGTCGGCCAGGTCGGTCGGGGCGCCGGAGCGGGCCACCGACTCGCGGTACTCGAGCAGGTCGGCGATGGCGATGCGGTAGCTGAACGCGACGGCGGAGACGGAGGCCCGCTTGTCGTTGCGCACCTGGTCGCGCAGCTTGGCCAGGGCCCCGAGGTCGGCGTCGATGCGCTTGAGCGTGTCGGACTCCCCGCCGCCGGCGAGATTGTGGCGCTGGTCGCTGTACTTGTGCACCGCGTCGTCGGTCAGCATCGACTGCTGCTGGAACGCGTCCTGCTGGGTCGCCTCGTTGTGCAGGACCACGTTGACGGCCGCGGCCCGCTCGCGCTGCAGCGCGTGGGCGAGGCCACCGGCGTCGGTGGCCAGGGCGGAGAGGTCCTGCAGGGTTCGCGCCCGGTTCACCTCCTGCACGGTGGAGATGAACGCGACGCCGGCGAAGACGACGACCGCGACCAGCGGCAGGGCGACGATGAGGCGGAGCTGGTCGACGATGCGCCGGCCGGCACGCTGACCGGAGCGGCGGTCGTCCGGGCCACGGCCCGGGGGCAGCGGCTCCTCGCGGCGGGCCACGGCGGCGGTATGGCGGGTAGGCCGGCGCTCGGGGCTCTGCCGCGGGTCGCGACCCTGCCGTTGGGCGGGCACGGGCAACGAGCTCTGGCTTTGGGTCACGAAAAGTCCCCGCAGGCATCCGAGATTGACAATGCGCGTCGAACGCGGGCCGAACCGGAACGGGCAAGTGGCCCAATCTGTGGCTGTCGCATCGACGTTGTGCACAATCACAGAGCGGCCGATCCGTGTCAATACCGACGTACCCGATCGAGCGACGAACGCCTGTATCTCGCTCATCCGTTCGCCGTCAGGACATCAACCCGTACGGACCCAAACGGCTGCCCCGGACGGATTTCCGACTGATGTCTTCCGATATGAGCAACCCCTGTGTGACGTTAACTTTACGTTGCCGCAATAATCACAGAATGCATTGTCGACATTACGCGGTGTTACCAATTGTCGCGAAGAAATATGTTTCCCCGACAATGTTCATGTAGAGGCAAAGATCTCGCCGGCCAGCCTCAGCTGCCCGTCGTCCGCGCAGAGCCGCCCGCCGAAGCCGAGCCGTGCCAGGGCCGCGCAGGACTCCGCAAACCGGCCCTGATCTGGACATTCGTCCGCCACCGGCGCGCCGATGCGGGCCGCCGCGCTGGCCACCACGACCGTCGAGCGCAGCCACAGCAGCTCCCCCTCGTCCGGCCCGGGCGCCATGCGCAGCTCCGCGCGCAGCGCCGCCTCGCCGAGCAGCAGCCGGCTCACCCTCGGGGCCCGGGCCAGCTCGGCCGCGCCGAGCACGCCGGCCGCCGTCTCCAGCGCCGGCATCACCGCGATCGTCCCGACCGGCAGGCCGACCGCCTCCTCGGCCTCGGCGAGCGCGGCGGCGAGGGCGGCCAGCTCCGGCGCCGAGCACGCGGCGGCCGCGCACACGCCGGCGAGCCCGGGAGTCACGACCGCGCGGGTGGCGCGCAGGCCGGCCTCGCCGGGCGGGAGCCGCACCCAGCCGCCGGGGCCGTCGGGCCGGTCGTCGGGCGGCCCGGCCTCGCGGAGGCGGGCGGGGCGGGCGCCGGCGACGAAGAGGTACGAACCCATGCCCCGATCTTCGGGGCCGCGGGCAGTTTCGGCCATTCGGCCGCGCCACCGGCCCGTCCCGCGCGACCGTGGAAGTTGACGATCCAAGGAGGAGACATGGCTTCCGACGCCGTCACGCTGATCACGAACGACCACCGGATGATGGAGCAGCTCTTCGACCGCCTGCGGGCCGCCGACGGGGACCGCCAGCTGCTGCTGGACGAGTGCGCGGCGCGGCTGACCGCGCACAGCCACGCGGAGGAGCAGCAGGTGTACCCGCAGCTGCCCTCGCCCGACGATGCCCACCGCGGCGCCGACGAGCATCACGAGGCCGAGCGGCTGCTGCACGACCTGCAACGCATCTCGCCCGAGGGGCCGGACTTCGAGGACAAGCTCGAGGAGTTCATCGCGGCGGTACACCACCACGTCGAGCACGAGGAAACCGTGCTGCTGCCCGGTTTGCGCGACGCACTGACGCCGGAACGCCTGAACGAGCTGGGAATGGCGTTCGAGGAAGTCCGCATCGCCGAGCTCGCGGTGGCCGGTATCCGGGTGTGAATCCGGCTCCACCCCGCTTGCCGATTGGCGGGCCTTCGGTACAGTCGGGCTGGTCATGGTCAGTCTCGGCGTCCTATCCGGGGACCCTGTCGGCGCGGCGCGCCTCAGCGACCTGCCGGTCGGGCGTTCGCCCCTGCGGACCGCGAACCACGTGGTCATCCTCGTCAGCGCCGGGCAGGGCACGCACGCGGTGGACTTCGTGACGTACGCCTGCCGCCCCGGCACCTTGCTGTGGGGCCGTCCGGGCCAGGTCCACCAGTTCGGCGGCCAGATCGGCTTCGACGCCACGCTGCTGATGTTCTCGCCGGCGATCCTGCCCGAGCTGCCGCTGCCCGAGCTCGCCACCGACCCGTTCGCGCCGGCCTGCTGGCAGCCCGCGGGCGAGGACGAGGACGCGATCGTGGCCGAGATCGCGCAGATCGGCGTCGACCAGGTCCGCTTCGGGGGCACCGCGTTCGGCGCGAACCTGCTCGCGCACTCGGTCGCGGTGCTGCTCATGCGGATCTCGGCCCTGGCCCCGGTACCGCGCCGAAGCCCCGCCGACCTGCTCATCGGGCAGCTGCGGCGGGAGCTCGAGCGCGAGGTACGGCACCGGCGCGTCGAGGACTACGCCGAGCAGCTGCGGTGCTCGGTGCGGACCCTCACCCGGGCGAGCCTCGCCGTGACGGGCCGCAGCGCGAAGCAGCTCATCGACGAGCGGGTGGCGCTGGAGGCGAAGCGGGTGCTGGCGACCAGCAACCTGCCGGTGTCCGACGTCGGGCGGCAGCTCGGGTTCGAGGAGCCGACCAACTTCGGCCGCTTCTTCGCTCGCGAGACCGGGCAGTCGCCGGGCAGCTTTCGCGCGGCGCTGCAGCGGTCGCCGGCGCCTCGGGTGCCGCATCAGCGGTCGGCGTTGCCGGGTCGTCTGACGCCTCGTACGGCCTGAGCGTTCAGGTTTATCGATATGTCGGGCGCTCCGCGCCGCGACATATCGGATTTTTCGCCTGACGGGGTATATATGTGGTATGTCGTGGCGCGGCCGCGCCCGACATATCGGGTATGTGCCGGGCGGGCGGGCTGAGCTGCATGAACGTGCACGACCGGCTCGCCCCAAGTGCCAGACGTTGCCGTTCAGCACGACGAGATGCACGACGAGATGAACATCCGTGACCGCCCGCCGCGAGCGGCTGACCAGTCGTCGCGGGGGCGTGCGTACGTACCAGTCGGTACGCTGTACGGCATGAACGCGCGCGACCGGCTCGTTGCCAGTGCTCAGGAGCTGCTTTGGGAGCGTGGGTACGGCGGTACCAGTCCCAAGGCCATCCAGGACCGGGCCGGCGCCGGGCAGGGCAGCATGTACCACCACTTTGCCGGTAAGGCCGAGCTCGCCGCCGCCGCGCTCGGGATCACCGCCGCCGCCGAGCGGGAGCGCGCCGAGAGCATTCTCGGGGGTGAGGGGCCGGCGCTGGAGCGGATCGTCGCGTACCTGCGGCGGGAGCGCGACGCGCTGCGCGGATGTCCCATCGGGCGGCACGTGGCCGATCCCGAGCTCGTGGCCGATCCGGCGCTGCGGGCGCCGGTCGAGGAGACGTTCGCCTGGCTGCGCGATCGGATCGCCGGCATCGTCGCGGCCGGGCAGGAGTCCGGGGAGCTGCGGGCCGGGGCCGATCCGGTGGCGGTCGGGGCGGCCGTGGTGGCCACGGTGCAGGGGGGCTATGTGCTCGCGCGGGCGGCCGGGGCGCAGGAGCCGTTCGACCAAGCGTGCGAGGGAGCGGTACAGCTGGTGAGCGCACTGAGGTTCTCGTAACCGAACCGTCACGCGCGCGTACCATTTTTCGGCGATGGAGTAATCGCATCCGCAAGGTGAAGTAATTGGTACAGGAATGCGCCGCGGTGCAATTCCGGCATTACGGGCTGATTGTGCACTCCGCGGGCTTGGCCGGGGTCTTTGCCGGGGATTCGCTGCCCAGCTCCAGCGCGGCCTCTTCGCGGCCCACGAACGGCACCAGCGTGAAGTAGCTCAGGGTCGGCAGCAGGGCCGGGAGTTGCTCGACGCGACCGGCGGCCACGTATCGGTACACCGTGGCGTAGATGCCGCCGACGATGGTCTCCACGAGCTCCTCCGGCATCGGTACGTCCACGGCGCGCGGGGCCTCGGCGAAGAAGCGGTCGAAGCGGCGCAGCAGGCGGGCGCGCTCGGTGCGCCCGTGCGGGCCGGCCGCGTCGATCTCCACGACCGCCATCGTCGCGAACGCGGGGAGTTCGGCCAGTACCTGCAGCATGACCCGCAGCGCGGCGCGGGCGCCCTCGCGCCAGGCCGACTCGTTGCGGTACGCGTCCTCCATGATCTTGAGCAGGAGGTCGGTGCCGTGGCGGTACGTCGCGATCAGGGCGTCGTCCTTGCCGGCGAACAGGGCGTAGAAGGCGGGGCGGGTCACGCCCGCGGCGCGGCAGATGTCGCTGACCGTGGCGTTCGCGTAGCCCTTCTCGGCGACGGTGTGCACCAGCGCGTCGAAGAGCCGCTCGCGCTGGTTGGCCGCGATGACCTCGGGCGGGACCCGGCTGGGGCCGCGCTTGATCGCCCGCGCGGGGTCGCGGCCCGCACGCGCACCCGGCAGCTGGCCCAGCGATTCGGTCGCCATGGAACAAGTATCCGTCGATCAGCCGGACGGGGCGCGGCGCCGACCGTGCGGAAACGCCTTGGCGACAAGTATCCGACGAGACGCCGAACGGGGCGCGGCACCGGCCGAGCGGATGACAACGGCGGCGAAAGCATCGGCCGGGCGGATGACACCGTTCGGCCGCGATCATGGGAGTTGGGTGACACCGGGTGGCGGGCACCCCACCCGGCAGTGCAGAGTATCCGGCGTGTCCTCGTCCGCCCAGTTGGCCAACGCCGTGCAAGGCGCGAAAGCAATCGCCGCACACGGGGACAAACGGGGTGCGCTGAACCTGCTCGACCAGGCCGTCGACGCCGCGATCCGGACGCTCGGGCCGGACGACCCCGACGTGCTGACCGCCACCGCCCAGCTCGCGCGGTACCACGTCGCGATCGGCGAGCTCAACGACGCGCGGCGGGTGCTCGAGGAGGGGCTCACCGCCGGGTACCACCGCCTCGGCGACGGGCACGCGGTCATGCTCGCGCTCTCGTTCGAGGTGGCCCGCGTCGCCGATGAGCTCGGGAACGTGTTCGAGGCGAAGCGGCGGTACAACCAGGTCGCCAAGCTGGGGCCCCAGGCGCTCGGCGCCGGGCACCCGAGCGTGCGGGCCGCGCGGGAGTACCTCGGGCTGCCCGAGCCGGAGGGCGAGATCCACGTGCCCGCCGCGCCGCCGGTCGTCTTCGACCCCGTCACGCCCCCGCCCCGGCAACCGCTCGACGACCGGCCGATCTTCCGGCCCGAGCCGCGCGCAGAAGAGCCGCGAGCAGAAGAGCCGTACGGGGAAGCGCCGTACGCGGAAGCCGCGTACGCGGAAGCGCCGTACGCGGAAGCGCCGTACGCGGAAGCGCCGTACACGGAAGCGCCGTACACGGAAGCGGAAGAGCCGGACGAGGACGAGGAAGAGGACGACTACCAGCCGGCGCCGTGGCAGCAGGCCGCACCCGGCGTCCTGCAGCGCACCGACTTCCGGCCCGCGCCCGGAACTCCGTGGCCGCCGCAACCGCAACCGCAACCGCAGCCCCGGCCCCAGCCCGCCCCCGTCTGGTCGCCGTCACCGCCGCCGCCCGTGCCTCAGCCGGCGCCCGTTGACGAGGAGCGCGGCCGCCGCTCGCCGATGATCGCGATCGTCATCATCGCCGTCATCGCGGTGCTCGGCGGCGCGGTCGCGGCCGCCGTCGCGTTCGTCAGCGCCGGCGGCAAGGACCCCGGCCCCGCGCCGACGCAGACCGTCGCCGCGCCGGAGCCCGGCCCGGCCAGCGCGCCGCCGTCCGCGGCCGCGCTCGGCGACGGCCGCGCCCCGCGGGAACTGCAGCTGCGCGACGACAAGACGAGCGTGACGCTGACCTGGAAGGACCCGACCAAGGGCACCGTGCCGTTCATCGTGGCGGGCGGCACCGAGGGCGCCGTGCGCGAGCTGCAGGGGCTGCCGGCGGGCACGACGAAGTACACGATCAACGGTCTGAATCCGAAGCTGGACTACTGCTTCACCGTGGCGGCCGTCTACGGAACGCAGGACGTCCAGCTGTCGGACCTGGCATGCACGAAGCGCAAATAGTGCAAAGAGTGCGGCAACTACAGTCCGTGACCGGGTATCGGCCACTCATCGACGGGAATATGATGAGCGCCGGTTTCGGGAGGGGGCCGGGATGGTGAGCAGATGCGTCTGAACCTGCGTTCGGGCCGCAGCGGTGCGTTGGTCACGGGTGGCACGATCGTCGCCCTGGTCGCGGTGCTGGGCCTTACGCTCTGGGGCACGGGTTCGGCGAACCATGCCGTCGCGAGCTTCGACGTCAGCGCCTGGCTGTGGAGCGCCGACAAGGGCGAGGTCGCCCGGGTCAACGGCGTCACCGGCAAGGTGGACACCCGAACGAAGATCACCGACGCCCAGGGGCACACGATGCAGGTCACCCAGAGTGACCGGTTCGTGATCCTCCGGGACCTCAACACGGGCAAGGTCAGCGTGCTCGACCTGTCGAGCCTGACCCTGGGCGCGACCACGCAGTCGACGCCGGGCCTGGGCGTGACGGTCGCCGTGCACGACGACACCGCCTTCGTCATCGACACCGTGCAGGGCCAGGTCCGCCAGCTCGACCCGACGACGCTGCTGCCGGTCGGCGAGACGCTGAGCTTCCCGCCGGGCATCTCCGGCGGCGCGTTCGACGACAGCGGCCGGCTGTGGCTGCTGGTGCCGTCCGAGGGCACGGTCGTGGCGATCGACGCGGCCAAGAGCAAGCCCGCCTCCCCGGGGGGCGGCCAGGGCGGCGGGTTCGCCGGCGACCCGGTGAAGGTCAAGACGGTCGGGGTCGCCGACCCGAGCCACGACCTGGCGCTGTCCATCCTGGACACCGGCGTGGCCGTGCTGGACAAGACCGCCACGACGCTGACCACCCTGCAGGGCGACGCGGTGAAGAAGGTCCCGCTGAAGCTCGACGGCGAGGGCGGGATGCCCGACCGGACGGTCGGCGGCGACGTGCCGGTGACCGTGGTCGACGGCGGCCACGTCTACGTGGTGAACAACGACAAGGTCAGCGACTTCAAGGTGCCGGGCGACAGCCCCCAGCTCAAGCCGTGCGTGGCCTGGTCGGGCCGCTTCTACTGCGCCGACGACGCGACCGGCACCGTCTACGTCCTCGACGGGCAGGGCAAGGCGCTCGACCCGATCCGCATCCAGGCCGGCGGCAAGCCGCTGGAGATCGAGGTCCGCGAGGACCGCATGTTCATCAATGCGCCCGGCGGCTCGACGGCGCGGGTCGTGGACGCCAAGAACCACGTGACAACTGTCGACAAGTACGCCAACGACGTCCTCGGCGGCGACGCCCCGCCCGCGCCGCCGCCCCCGCAGCAGACCAAGCCGCCGGTCGGGCCGCCCGGCGCGCCGGCCCGGGTCAACGCCGTGGCCGGCAACGCGACCGCCCGCGTCACGTGGACGGCGGCCCCGCCCAACGGCGCCGCGGTCACGAAGTACGTGGTCGAGGGCGACGGGCAGCCGCCGCACGAGGTCGGGGCGACCCAGCGGGCGCTGGACATCACGGGGCTGACCAACGGCCAGACGTACAAGTTCACGGTCTATGCGGTGAACGCCAAGGGCAACGGGCCGAAGAAGGCCGCCAACCCGGTGGTGCCGACCCGCGACGTCCCCGACGCCCCGGTGAGCGTGG
The DNA here is from genome assembly GCF_049995355.1 of Dactylosporangium sp. McL0621. Lineage (NCBI taxonomy): Bacteria > Bacillati > Actinomycetota > Actinomycetes > Micromonosporales > Micromonosporaceae > Dactylosporangium > Dactylosporangium sp. McL0621. Next base: position 2,377,543 of record NZ_CP188259.1, on the reverse strand, counting down.
CCGCGACGGCCAACCCGGACGGGACGGTCGCGGTGACATGGCCGGCTGCGAACGGGCAGGGACACAAGATCGCCAAGTACGTCGTCACGACCGTCGGCACCGGCGAGTCCAAGACGTTCGAGTCGGCGCAGCCGCAGTTCACGGTGCCGGCCGGGGAGCTGGCGTACGGCACCCAGGTCGCCTTCAAGGTCGCCGCGATCAACGACATCGGGGGCAGCTCGCCGCAGTCGCCGCTGAGCCCGTCGGTCGTGCCGTTCAACAAGCCGGGCACGCCGACCGGGCTGACGGTGAAGGCCTCGACGACCAAGCGCGGCACGGTGGTCGCCACGTGGAAGGCGCCGGCCGACAACGGCTCGCCCCTCACCGGGTACGAGGCCACGGTCAACGGCACCAAGTCGACGATCGGCACCGCCCTGACCCACGAGTTCACCGGGTTCAAGGACGCCGAGGCGGTCACGGTCCAGCTGCGGGCGGTCAACAAAGCCGGTCAGAGCGCCCCGGCCAGCGGCTCCGGCACCACCTTGGCCGCGCCGAAGATGACCGTGAGCGGCGACTCCGCCGCGCTTAACTCGATCACGGTGCGCTTCACCGCGACCGACGGCGGCTCGCCCGGCACCTGCACGGTCGAGGTCGCCGGCGGCGGCAGTGCGAGTGGCGCGTGCTCGGGCTCGCTGACGGTGAACGGGCTGTGGCCCAACACGGCGTACTCGTACACCGCCACGATCACCAACGGCGCCGGCATGACCGCGAGCGGCACCGGGTCGGTCAGCACGCCGGTGTACAAGGGCACCGTCATCTGCAACGACCCGAGCTACTGCGGGAAGACCGCGAGCGGCGGCGGCATCTGGGTGTACAAGGCGCCGTCGCAGTCCGGCTCGGGCATCGGGGACGTCTTCAACGGCGAGAGCTACACCGCGATCTGCCAGACCAACACCAGCGTGAGCATCAACGCCGAGCCTTACGGCGGCAAGAAGAGCACGCAGTGGATCAAGATCAGTTTCATGGGCGAGAACTACATCCCCTACGCCTGGTTGAATCTGCCCAGCGGCACGGGGCCGCTGAAGCAATGCTGATGGAGCACCGTGATCTCGCCTGAACAGCCCACGCATCAGGGTCCACCGAGCAGCGAGGAGGTCGGCGCCGCGGCCGAGCTGGTCGGCCGGCTCGCGCGCAACATCGAGTCGATCGTGCTCGGCAAGCCGCACGTCGTGCGGCTGACCATGACCGCGCTGCTGGCCGAGGGGCACGTCCTGCTCGAGGACGTGCCCGGCGTCGGCAAGACCACCCTCGCGCGGGCGATCGCGGCCAGCGTCCAGGGCCAGTGGCGGCGCATCCAGTTCACGCCCGACCTGCTGCCCTCCGACGTCACCGGCGTGACGATCTTCAACCAGGCGACCCGCGGCTTCGAGTTCCACCCGGGCCCGATCTTCGCGAACATCGTCATCGCCGACGAGATCAACCGCGCCTCGCCGAAGACCCAGTCGGCGCTGCTGGAGGTCATGGAGGAGCGGTACGTCACCGTCGACGGCGTCCGCCACGGCGTGCCCCGCCCGTTCCTCGTCGTGGCCACCCAGAACCCGATCGAGATGGACGGCACCTACCGCCTCCCCGAGGCCCAGCTGGACCGTTTCCTCATGAAGCTCTCCGTGGGGTACCCGGCCGAGGCGGTCGAGATCGAGGTGCTGCGCGGCTCCGTGAACCGCTCCCCCGAGGCCCTCGACCCGGTCACCGACACCCCGGTCGTGGCCCAGCTCGTGCGGCTGGCCCGGCGCGCGCACATCGCCGATCCGCTGCTGCACTACGCGGTGAAGCTCGCCAACGCGACCCGCTCGCACCCGCAGATCCGCATCGGGGTGAGCCCGCGCGGCGTCATCGCGCTGACCCGGGCCGCGAGCGCCTACGCGCTCACCGACGGCCGCGGGTACGTGGTGCCGGAGGACCTCAAGGTCCTCGCCGAGCCGGTGTTCGCGCACCGGCTGCTGCTCGCGCCCGACGCCCAGGTGCGCGGCGTGGCCCCGGCCGACGTGGTGCGGCAGGTGCTCGAGGCGGTGCCCGTGCCCTCCCCCGTCGCGGCCTGAGCCGATGCGCCTCACCGCCCGCGGGGCCGGGTTGTGCGCGGCGGCCGTGGTGCTGCTCGCCGTCGGTCTGGTCTTCGGGTACCGCCACCTGGTCGTGCTCGGCACCGCGTGCGTGGCGTCGCTGGTCTTCGCGGCCGGGTACGTCTGGTGGCGCCCGCGGCTGACCGTCGCGCGCGGCGTGGAACCGGACCGGGTCATGCGCGGCGAGTCGAGCACGGTGACGCTGAAGGTCGGCAACACGAGCCGGCTGCGGGGCGCCACGCTCGTCGCGCACGACCGGTGCGGGCCGGTCTCGGTGCCGGTACCGCTGCTGCGCCTCAAGGCCGGCGGCGAGACGACGGCGCAGTATCCCGTGCCCACCGCCCGCCGCGGCGTGGTCGAGATCGGCCCGCTGCGCGTGGTGCGCCGCGACCCCCTCGGGCTGATGGCGCTGGCCCGCGCCTACGGGGGAACGGCGCAGGTCTGGGTGTACCCGCGCGTGCACCGCCTCACCGCCGTGCCGACGGGCATCACGCGCTCGCTCGACGGGCGCGACGACCGGGTCCCGCACGGCACGATCACCTTCGACACGCTGCGGGAGTACGTCGTCGGCGACGAGCTGCGGCGGGTGCACTGGCGCACGTCGGCCAAGGTCGGCGAGCTCATGGTGCGCGAGCAGCTGGACACGTCGCTGCCCCGGCTGGCGGTGCTGCTGGACGACCGCCGCTCGTCGTACGCGGACCCGGAGCTCTTCGAGTCCGCCTGCGAGGCGGCGGCGTCGCTGGTCATGGCCGCCTTCCACGCGGAGCTGCCGATCGCGCTGCGGCTGCTGTCGGGGCGGGCCGCGTCCGGCAAGACGACCCGGGCGTACCTGGACCTGCTCGCCGAGACGGAAATTTCGGAAATGTCGGAAAATTCCATCGAGGAGCTTCGCACCCAGCGGGTCGGTGACACGCTCATCTACCTCACCGGCGACCCCGACCTGTCCCGGGTCAGCACGCTGCGCACCGCCTACCCGACGCTGGTGGCGGGGGTCTTCGGCGACGAGCGCCCGGCCCTGGAGCGGGTCGTCGTCCTGGCCGTGCGCGACGGCACCGAGTTCGCCGCGGCCTGGGACGGGGTGCAGACGTGGTGAGCCGCACGCGGAACGGCCGCGGCCGTGGTGAGTCGGCGCGTGCGAGGGCGCGCGGCCGACGGGCGGCTGTCGTGATGCGGCGCGTGCGACCGCGCGCGGCTGTCGGGCGGCCGTCGTGATGCGCCGCGTCTTCGTGCCGCTCGCGCTGCTCGGCATGCTGATCCTGAGCGGCCTCGCGCTGGCCCCGATCTACAACGGCACGCTGCTGCCCCTGCTCACCACGGTCGCCGCGGCCGGCTCGGTGCTCATCAGCGTCGCGGTGCGCCGGCTGCCCGCCTTCACGGCCGCGCCCGCCTCGGTGCTCGGCCTGGCCGTGATGGTGTACGTGACCGTGCGGGTGACGGCCGCGGCCGGGCAGATCCCGGGCGCGGTGCCCGACGTGGCCCGCGAGGCCCTCGGCAACAGCATCCCGCGCCTGCTCACCGCGCTGATCCCGATCGAGCCCCAGCCCGACACCGTGCTGCTGCCGGTGATCGCGACCTGGCTGGCGGGGCTGGCGGCGGCCGAGGCCGGCGTGCGGTACCGCCGCGTCCTGCTCTCCTACAGCGCGCCCACCGCGCTGTTCGGGGGCGCGCTCTACCTGGTCGGCCCGGACACGACCGCCGCCCGGGCGACGACGTGGATCCCGATGGCGTACGCGGCGCTGGCGATCCTCGGGCTGATCGCGAGCGCGCGGCCGGACCTGGGCGGCGACACGCTGACCGGGGCCCAGCGCCGCACGCTCGGGCTGCGGGTGGGCGCGGGCGCGGCGGCCGGGCTCGCCGTCATCGTGCTGCTGTCCCAGCTGCTCGGCCCGGCCGTCGCCGAGCAGGGCAACGACAGCCCGGTCGACCCGCGCAACTACGTGACCCCGCCCCAGCTGGACGCCCTCGACGAGAACCCGCTCGTGCGCCTGTCCGGCTGGAACCTGAACAAGGACCAGCACCTCTTCGACGCGGTCGTCACGCGCGGGCCGGGCGCGGAGCAGGAACCGATCATCCGCCTCGCGGTGCTCAACGACTACGACGGCGTCACCTGGCGGATCGGCTCGGTGTACCGCAACGCCGGCCGCGTCCTGGGCCGCTCCGACGGCGACGGGCCCGAGGTCACCCAGGCCATCACCATCGACGAGCTCGACGGCCGGCTACTGCCCGGGATCGCCACCCCGGAGCGGGTCGAGGGCGTGCGCGTGGCCTACGACGCCGAGACGGGCACCGTCGCGCTCGCCGACAGCCTGCGCAAGGGCCTGACGTACACCGTCACCTCCCGCCAGCGGCCCCGCCCCGACGACCAGGCGCTCCTCGTCGCCGAGGTCCCGACGCCGGAGGAGGCGGCCCGGTTCGTGGCGCTGCCGGGCAAGGTGCCGGACTCGATCGCGCAGCTGTCCAGCCACCTCGGCGAGGGGGTCTCCAACCCGTACCAGCGCGCCTTCGCCATCCAGCAGTGGCTGGAAGAGCATTACAAGCTCGTCGCGGACGCGCCCAGCGGGCACTCGTACCCCAACGTCGAGCACTTCCTGTTCGGCAACAAGCAGCTCGGCGGCCAGAAGGGCACGTCGGAGCAGTTCACCGCCGCGTTCGCGGTGCTGGCGCGGCTGGCCGGCCTGCCCACGCGCGTGGGCGTGGGCTTCCAGACCCACGAGGGCCGGAAGGAGATCCACGGCGCCGACGCGATCGCCTGGCCGGAGGTCGAGTTCAAGGGCTTCGGCTGGGTGGCGTTCGACCCGCTGCCGAAGTCCGACACCGTGCAGCGGCCGGTCGAGGACGACTTCAAGCCCAAGGCGCCGCCGTCGCAGCCGCCGCCCCCGTCGGTCCCGCCGCCCTCGGCCGCGCCGAGCGCGCAGTCGTCCGCGTCCGCCCATGCGTCGGCCGCCCCCGCGACCGCCGCCGGCGACCACACGACGCTCATCGCGGTGTCGTCCGCCGCGGCCGCCCTGGTCCTCGTCATCGCTTATTTCGCTTCGGTACCGGTGGTGCTCGCCCGCCGCCGCCGGCGCCGCCTGAGCGAGGGGCCGCCGGGGGTGCGCATCGACGCCGCCTGGCACGAGGTGCTCATCGGCCTGCGCCAGGCGGGGCGGCCGGCGCCGACGCACCTGACCGCGGGCGAGGTCGCCCGGTACGCCGCCAACGCCGCCGAGCCCCGCGCCCACGCCCCGGGCCGTGGGCTGCGCCCGGCCGTGCCGCCGGTGGACGAGCTGGCGACGCTGGTCAACGCCGTGGCCTTCGCGACGCCGGCGACGGGCCCGGGCGAGCCGCAGGCCGTGCGGGCAACGGCCCAGGCCACCGCGTACGTGGAGGATCTGCGGGCCCGCCGCCCCTGGTGGCGCCGCCTGCTGTGGACCTTCGACCCCCGCCCCCTGCGCTGGCACCGCCGCCGCAAAGACTGAGCCCGGCCGGCACGGCAACCACGGCCCGGCCGGCACGACGACCACGACCCGACCGGCACGGCAACCACGGCCCGGCCGGCACGACGACCACGACCCGACCGGCACGGCAACCACGGCCCGGCCGGCACGACGACCACGACCCGACCGGCACGACGACCACGACCCGACCGGCAACCACGACCCGACCGGCACGGCAACCACGGCCCGACCGGCACGACGACCACGGCCCGGCCGCCGCGACGGCTAAACCCGGGCGAGCGCCCGGGCCACGACGTCGAGCCCGGCCGCGCGCGACGCCTTGACCAGCACGGTGTCGTCCGGCCCCAGGTGCTCCTCCAGCCACGCCACGGCGGCCGGGATGTCGCCGAGACCGATCCCGCCGGCCGGATGGGCCGCCGCGCCCACCGCCAGCACCACGTCCACGCCGGCCGCGCGCGCGAAGGCGCCGACCTCGGCGTGGGCCGCCGCGGAGGCCGGGCCCAGTTCCCGCATCTCGCCCAGGACGGCGACCGTCCGGCCGGCGCGCCCGCGGCCGATCGACACGAGCGCCCGCAGCGCGGCGCGCATCGACTCCGGGTTGGCGTTGTAGGTGTCGTCGATGACGATCGGCCCGTCGTCGCGCCGGGACACCGCCATCCGCATCGGGGAGGCGCGCTCGACCGCGCCGAGCCGCCGCGCGATCGCCGGCAGGTCGCCGCCGGCGGCCAGGGCCACCGCGGCGGCGCCGGCGGCGTTGACCACCTGGTGGGCGCCCGACTGCCGCAGGCGTACCGGCTGCCACGCGCCCGCGTAGCCGAGGGCGAACGACGGCCGGGCCAGCCGGTCGAGGCGGACGTCGCGCCAGGTCACGTCGCCCCGGAGGCCGAATGTGAGCACCCGTGCGGGCGTCGGCATCCCGGCCACCCGCGGGTCGTCGGCGTTGAGGACCGCGACCCCGGCGCCGGGCAGCGCGGCCGGCAGCTCGCCCTTGGCCGCCGCGGTCAGCTCCAGCGAGCCGAACGCGCCCACGTGCGCGGACCCGACCCCCAGCACGGCCCCGATGTGCGGCGGCGCGATGTCGCACAGGTAGGCGAGGTGCCCCACGCCCCGCGCGCCCAGCTCCAGCACCAGGAACTCGTCGCGCGGGCGGAGTCGCAGGGCGGTGAGCGGTACACCTAATTCGTTGTTCTGGTTGCCCGCGGTCGCCACCGCGCCGGGCAGCAGCGCCGCGAGGTAGTCCTTGGTGGTGGTCTTGCCGTGCGAGCCGGTCACCGCCAGCACCGTCGGCGCCACCGCCGCGACCACGTGCCGCGCCAGCCGGCCCAGGGCGACCACGGGATCGGCCACGACGACCGTCGGGCGGCCGGTCGGGCGCGAGCCGAGGACGGCGCGGGCGCCGGCGGCGAACGCGTGCCCGTCGGCCCGCTCGCCGGCGATGGCCACGAACAGGCCGCCCGGGTGCGGCGCGCGGCTGTCGAGGTATGCCGGGCCGGTGACCACGAGCGTGGGATCACCGCACACGGTGCCCCCGGTGACGGCGGCGATCTGGGCCAGGCTGAGCGGGATCATGGCTCGATCCTGGGCGGAACGGGGCCGGTCGGCCTCCTCCCCCGGGCCCGGCGGCTCCGCCTTGAGGACCGATCATCGGCACCTCAGACGGAGGCCCCGGGGCGGGCCCGCCGGTCACCGTGTTGACCATGACCGTCCTGCTCTCCGATCCACGGGTGTCCGCCGTTCCTGTCTGCGACGTCGACGAGCCCCTCGTCGCCCTCGACCCCGGCTTCGGACCCGGCCGGGCCCTGGTCCGCCGCGAGCTGGCCGCCCGGCTGGGCACCGCGCGGGCCGCCCTGCCCGCGGGGGTGCACCTGCGTGTGGTGGAGGGCTACCGTCCGGCGTACCGGCAGCAGGCGATCATCGAGCGCTACTCGGCCGAGCTCCGGGCCGTCCGGCCCGACATCGGCGAGCCGGAGCTGCACACCCTGACCAGCCGGTACGTCGCCCCGCTCGCGGTGGCACCGCACGTGGCCGGGGCGGCGGTCGACGTGACCCTGGCCGACGCGTCCGGGCGGGAGCTCGACCTGGGTACCGCGATCGACGCCACCCCGGAGGCGTCCGGCGGCCGCTGCTACTTCGCCGCCGAGGGGATCAGCCGCGAGGCGCGGGCCAACCGGGACCTGCTCGCCCGGGTGCTGGGCCGGGAAGGGCTTGTCAACTACCCCACCGAGTGGTGGCACTACTCCTACGGCGACCGCTACTGGGCGCTGGCCACCGACGCCGTGGTCGCGCTGTACGGCCCCGTGTCCCGGTGAGCCTGCTGGCGCTGCGCCCGCAGGCGACGCTCGAGGTCGACCTGGGCGCCGTCACCGCCAACGTGCGCACGATCCGGTCCCGTACGGCCGGCGAGCTGATGGCGGTGGTCAAGGCCGACGGCTTCGGCCACGGCCAGGTCGACGTCGCGCGGGCCGCGCTCACCGGGGGCGCCACCCGCCTCGGCGTCACAAGCATCGACGAGGCGCGGCCGCTGCGCGCGGCGGGCCTGACCCAGCGGGTCCTGAGCTGGCTCAACCCGCTGGACGCCGACTTCGCCGCGGCGGTGGCGCTCGACATCGAGCTGGGCGTGCCCGGCCTGGACCACCTGCACGCGATCGCGCGTACCGCCCCCGGGGCCCGCATCCACCTGCAGCTGGACACCGGCATGGGGCGGGACGGCGCCGAGCCCGCCCAGTGGGACCGGCTCTGCCGCGCCGCCCGGCGGGCCGAGCGGGACGGCCGATTACAGGTCGTCGGGGTCATGGGCCACCTGCCCTGCGCCGACCGGCCCGGCCACGCCGCGAACGCGTCGGGGCGCAACCGGTTCGCCTGGGGCCTGCAGGTGGCCCGGGCGGCCGGCCTGCGCCCGGCCGACCACCACCTCGCCGCGACGGCCGCCACGCTCAGCGATCCGCTGTCGCACCACACCATGAGCCGCATCGGGGCGGGGCTGGTGGGCATCGACGAGTCGGGCACGCTGCGGCTGCGGCCCGCCCTGACCCTGACCGCCCCGCTGGTGACCGTCCGCAGCGTCCCGGCCGGCACCGCGGTCGGCTACGGGCACACCTGGACGGCCCGGCGCGCGACCCGGCTCGGCCTGATCCCGGTCGGCTACGCCGACGGCCTCCCCCGGCTGGCCTCGGGCCGCGCCGAGGTCTGGGCCGGCGGCCGGCGCCGCCCGGTGGCCGGCCGGATCTCCATGGACATGACCGTCGTCGACCTGGGCCGCGACAGCCCGGCCGCCGTGGGGGACCCGGTGACCGTCTTCGGCCCGGGCGAGCACGGCGAGCCGACCACGGCGCAATGGGCCCGCTGGGCCGAAACCCTCGAACACGAGATCGTCACGGGCCTCAGCGCCCGCCTGCACCGGAGGAGCGCACCATGACCAGCACCCGCGTCGCCGTGATCGGCGGTGGCCGCAACTGCGAGCACGAGGTCTCCCTCGCCTCGGCCGCCGCGGTCGCCGACACCCTGGAACGGGCGGGCTACGACGCCGTCCGCCTCACCATCGACCCCGCCGGCGTCTGGCGCGACCGGGAGGACCGCCCGATCGCGCTGGCCGGGGCGGTGCACGCCCTGCGCTCCTGCGCGGTGGCGTTCCCGATGCTGCACGGCCCGCACGGCGAGGACGGCACGCTGGCGGCGCTGTGCGACCTGGCCGACGTGCCGTGGGTCGGATCGCCGCTGGGCGCCGGCGCGCTGGGGATGGACAAGTGGGCCACCAAGCTCGTCGCCGGCGCGCTCGGCATCGCCACGGCGCCCGGGCGGCTGCTGACCCGGGCCGGCGCGGACGCGTACACCTTCACGCATCCGGTCGTGGTCAAGCCGGTCGCCGCCGGCTCCAGCCTCGGGGTCACCCTGGTGCGCGACGCGGCCGGGCTCGGGCCGGCGCTGGACGCCGCGTTCGCCCACGACGCCCGGGTCCTCGTGGAGGACCTCGTGACCGGCCGGGAGATCGACGTGGCCGTGCTGGGCCGCCGGGACGGATCGCGGGTCGTGGCACCGGCGCTGGAGATCGTCGTGCCCGACGGCGAGATCTTCGACCACGCCGCCAAGTACGGCGGCGCGCCCGACTTCCGCATCCCGGCGCCGCTGGACGAGGCCGACCGCAAGGACCTCGAGCGGGCGGCGGTGGGCATGTACGACGCCCTGGGCTGCGCCGGGGTGGCCCGGGTCGACTTCTTCCTCACCGCGCAGGGGCCGGTCCTCAACGAGGTCAACACGACGCCGGGCTTCACCGCGCAGTCGCAGGTGCCCAGAATGTTCGCCGCGACCGGAATGTCCTTTGCCGCGCTGCTCGACCTGCTGGTGCGCGATGCGCTGCCGGCCTGACCTCGCCGTTGCTTTGCCGGGCGGGCCGTGCGGATGGTTCGCTTGAGGTGACCCGACCCGCGTACCTGGAAGACCCGATGACCGAGACCGACTGGCGCCCGTGGTTGCCCGAGGCGATCACGGCGCTCGTCGTGCTCGCGTTCGGCCTCACCGAGGCCCTCGTGACCTGGGCGGTGACGGGCGGCAACCTCGTCGGCTTCGCGCAGGCGGTGACCGTCGCCTTCGCCGTCGCGCTGTGCCGCCGCGCGCCGGAGGCGGCGCTCGGGCTGGTGTGGGGGCTGGGCCTGCTCCACGTGCTGTTCGGCGCGCCGCTCATGCTCATCGAGTTCGCGCTGACCGCCGTGTTCTACGGCGGTGCGCGCTGGGGCCGCCCGCCGACGGTGGTGATGAGCGCGCTGTCGGTACCGCTGGCCGTGGTCGTGGCGTTCGTCCTGCACGACGGCAACACCGTCAGCCTGCACCTCCTGCTGGGCGGATCGCGGCTGGGCGTCCTCATCCGCGAGCAGTCGACCCTGCGGCTGGCCCTGGCGCTGATCGGGCTGCTGGTCGTCGCCGCGCCCTGGCCGGCCGGGCTGCTGGTGCGCTCCCTCGAACGGGCGAGCACCTCCCGGACCGCGATGCTCGCCGCCGAGGAGGTCGCCGCCGGGGCCCGGCGCGAGACGGAGCACGCCCACGAGATCGCGCACCTGCGCGACCAGCAGACCCGCCTGGCCCGCGACGTCCACGACGTCGTCGGGCACTCGCTCGCGGTGATCCTGGCGCAGGCCGAGTCGGGGCAGTACCTGGACGACACCGAGCGGCTGAAGAAGGTGCTGCAGACGATCGCCACCTCGGCGCGCTCGTCCCTGCGCGACGTACGGCAGGTGCTCTCCTCGACCCAGGACACGGGGCGGGGCGACGCGGACCGGTTCGAGGGCCTGATCGCGGGCGTACGCAGCGGCGGGCACGAGATCGTCGTGACCGAGCTGGGCGCCCCGCGCCAGCTGCTGCCGGACGCCGCCGAGGTGGCCTACCGGGTGCTGCAGGAGATGCTCACCAACGCCATCAAGCACGGCCGGCGGGATCGGCCCATCACGGTGGAGCGGGGCTGGCCGCCCGGCGGCGGAGCGGGGGTCCTGCGCATCGAGGTGACGAACACGACCGAGCCCGCCGATCCCGCCGTAGCCGCCAACGCCGGGCGCGGCCTGGACGGCATGCGGCGGCGGCTGGAGGCGATCGGCGGCCGGCTCGACGTGCGCCGGCCCGAGAGCGCCACCTTCACCGCCGCCGCGTTCGTGCCCGTCCGGGGCGGCGCGGGATGAGCGAGGAGATCACCGTCCTGCTCGTCGACGACCAGGAGCTGTTCCGCGAGGGGGTACGGGTCATCGTCGACGCCCAGGAGGGCATGCGCGTGGTCGGCGCGGCCGGCGACGGCGTAGAGGCGGTCCGCCTCGTCGAGGAGCTGCAGCCCGACGTCGTCCTCATGGACGTCCGGATGCCGCACATGGACGGCGTCGAGGCGTCCCGGCAGATCTTCACGCCCGAGCGGGTCGCCCGCCGGACCAAGCCGGTCCGCGTCATCGTGCTGACCACGTTCAACCTCGACGACCGGGCCGCCACCGCGATCCGCCACGGCGCGAGCGGCTTCCTGCTCAAGGACACCACGCCGCTGATGCTGCGCGACGCGATCCGCACCGTCCACGGCGGCAACGCGGTGCTCGCCCCGCAGGACCTGGCCACCCTGCTGGACCAGCAGTTCCAGGCCGAGACGGCGCCGCCGGCGGCGTTCCTCGGGCTGACGGACAAGGAGCGCGAGGTGTTCACCGCCGTGGCCCGGGGCCTGTCCAACGCGGAGATCGCCGGCACGGTGTTCGTCAGCGAGTCCACGGTCAAGACCCACGTGGGCGCCATCCTGCGCAAGCTGGCCCTGCGCGACCGGGTCCAGATCGTCGTGTTCGCCTACGAGCACGGCCTGGTCTGAAGCGGCGCGCGGCCACCGCTTGGGATCAGGCGCCGCGGCCACCGCTTGGGATCAGGCGCCGCGGCCACCGCTTGGGATCAGGCGCCGCGGCCACCGCTTGGGATCAGGCGCCGCGGCCACCGCTTGGGATCAGGCGCCGCGGCCACCGCTTGGGATCAGGCGCCGCGGCCACCGCTTGGGGTCAGGCGCCGCAGCCGCAGCCGCTCCCGCCGCAGCCGCAACCGGCACCGGCCGGCGCCGCCCGCCGGGTGCTGCGGCGGCGGTGCAGCCACCACAGGCCCAGCGCGGCCACGACCAGCCCAGCCGACGCGGCGAGGAGCGCCCGCTCGAGAATGGCCGCCCCGGCCGTGGTGAGCACGCCGGCCGCGATGAGCACGGGCAGGGCGCAGCAGGCGGCGCACGCGACCGCGGCCAGGGCGCCGGAGATCCGCGACGACCGCGGCGGCCGGCCGTCGATCATCGGTTCGCCCCGTTCGCGCCGTTCGCCCCGTTCGCGCTGTTCGCCCCGTTCACGCTGTTCGCCCCGTTCACGCTGTTCGCCCCGTTCACGCCGTTCGCCCCGTTCACGCCGTTCGCCCCGTTCACGCCGTTCGCCGCGTTCGCCCCGGTCGCGCCGTTCGCGACGGCGCCGGCCCGCCCGGCGAGGGCCGCGAGCACGTCGGCGTACGCCGCGGGCACCTCGACGTCGAGCTGCACGTCGGCGTACGCCGCGGGCACCTCGACGTCGAGCCGGAGCCCGGCCGCCTCCGGCGTGACCGTGAACGTGAAGAACGAGCAGCACTGCGTCTCGCGCGCGGCCAGGTCGCGCACGGTGGCCTCGAGCCCGGCCGGGCCGTCCAGGCGCATCCGCGCGTGGGTCGGGCTCACCATGGTCACCGCACGGACCGCGGTCGCGAAGAGCGCGTCGAACTCCGCGAGCCGCAGCGGCTGCTCCGCGGTCGGCAGGGTGCACGCATCGGGGACGTCGAACGCCATCGCAGGCTCCTCGAGGTGGTAGGAAACGAAGCTGTCCCCGGACGGTAGGCCCGTACCCCGGTACCGGATGCAACTGATCTACTGGATCGTCGTCACCAGCCTCAAGACCCAGGCGAACTACTTCACCACCAACACGTTCGCGCCGCCGTCCGACCCGACCCCGGCCAACTACCGCCTCGTCGTCGACAACGACTTCGCCCGGTACTGCCTCAACAGCGTCATCGTCACGGCCGGCGCGGTGATCCCGGCCGTGGCCCTGTCGTTCATGGCCGCCTACGCCGTCGTCCGCGGCGTCGGCAACCGCTGGCTGCGCTGGACCAACTCGGTGTTCCTGCTCGGACTCGCGATCCCCCTGCAGGCCGTCATCATCCCGGTCTACCTGATCATCATCCGGCTGAAGCTGTACGACTCCCTGCTCGCGATCGTCCTGCCCTCGATCGCGTTCGCCATCCCGCTGTCGGTGCTCGTGCTCACCAACTTCATCCGCGACGTGCCGAAGGAGCTGTTCGAGTCGATGCGGATGGACGGCGCCTCCGAGTGGGGCACCCTGTGGCGGCTGGCGTTCCCGGCCCGCCCTGGTCACCGTGACGATCTACAACGCGCTGAGCATCTGGAACGGCTTCCTGCTGCCGCTGGTGCTCACCCAGAGCCCCAACCGGCGGACGGTACCGCTGGCCCTGTGGACGTTTCAAGGCCAGTTCGGTGTCAACGTGCCGGCCATCGCGGCGTCGGTCACCCTCACCACCATCCCGATCGTGGTGCTGTACGCCATCGGCCGACGACAATTGCTCAGCGGACTCACCGCCGGCTTCGGCCGCTAGCCCGAACCACCACGCCGACGAAAGGCCCGACCTGTGACATCCGAAATTCACGTGGCGACCGATGGTGCCGACTCCGCCGACGGCTCGGCGGCCCGGCCGTTGCGCACCATCGGCCGGGCCGCGGAGCTGGCCCGCGCCGGCGACACCGTCATCGTCCACGCCGGGGAGTACCGGGAGTGGGTCAAGCCCCGCCGGGGCGGTCTGAGCGACGCCCGCCGCATCACCTACCAGGCCGCCGCCGGCGAGCACGTCGTCATCAAGGGGTCCGAGCGGATCACCGGCTGGGAGCCCGACGGCGGCACCGTGTGGAGGGCGACGGTGCCGAACACCCTCTTCGGCGAGTTCAACCCCTACGCCGAGGAGGTCACCGGCGACTGGACCGTCTACCGCAAGGGCGCGCCGCACAAGCACCTCGGCGAGGTCTACCTCAACGGCCGCAGCTTCTACGAGGTCGCCTCCCGCGCCGAGCTCGACGACCCGCCGCGGCGCACCGAGGTCCTCGACCACTGGACCGGCACCACCGTCGCGATCGGCGACCCCGAGCAGACCAGGTATGTCTGGTACGCCGAGGTCGGCGCCGACGGCACCACGATCCGGGCCAACTTCCAGGGCGCCGACCCCAACGCCGAGCTGACCGAGATCAACGTGCGTCGGTCCGTGTTCTACCCCGACGCCCATCACCTCGACTACATCACCGTCCGCGGGTTCGAGCTCGCCCACGCCGCCACCCCGTGGGCGCCGCCGACCGCCGACCAGCCCGGCCTCATCGGCCCGAACTGGGCCAAGGGCTGGATCATCGAGGACAACGTCATCCACGACGCGAAGTGCTCGGCCGTCTCGATCGGCAAGGAGGCGTCGACCGGCCACAACTACGCCAGCGACCGCGGCGACTAGCCGGGCTACCAGTACCAGCTGGAGTCCGTCTTCACCGCCGTGCAGCACGGCTGGGACAAGGAGACCATCGGCTCCCACGTCATCCGCCGCAACACCATCCGCGACTGCGGGCAGACCGCCATCGTCGGCCACCTGGGCGGCGTGTTCTCCACCATCGAGGACAACCACATCCACGACATCGCCGTCAAGCGCGAGTTCTACGGCTACGAGATCGCCGGCATCAAGCTCCACGCCGCGATCGACGTGACGATCCGGCACAACCACATCCACCACTGCTCGCTCGGCGTCTGGCTGGACTGGCAGACCCAGGGCACCCGGGTCTCCCGTAACGTCCTGCACGCCAACCGCCGCGACCTCTTCGTCGAGGTCAGCCACGGCCCGTACCTCGTCGAGCACAACGTCTTCGGATCGCCGGCCGCGCTGGAGGTGTTCAGCCAGGGCGGGGCCTTCGTCCACAACCTCGTCCTCGGTACCGTGCGCCTCGAGCCCGTGCTGGACCGGGCCACCCCGTACCACCGCCCGCACAGCACCCAGGTCACCGGGTACGCGGTCATCCTCGGCGGCGACGACCGGTGGATCGGCAACCTCTTCGCGGGCGCGGACCCGGCGGCCGCCTACGGCCCCGACGCCGAGGGCGTGGCCCCGGCCACCGCGGGCACCGCCGGCTACGACGGGCACCCGGCGTCGTTCGAGGAGTACCGCGACCGCATCGACGCCCAGCCGCCCGGCGACCACCAGCGCTTCGCGGGCGTACGGCAGCCCGTCTACGCCCGCGGCAACGTCTACGCACCGGGCGCCCGGGCGTTCGCCGGCGAGCACGGCGCGGTGGTCCTGCCCGCGGCGACGCTGTCGATCGACTCCGAGGACGACGCCTGCTACCTGGCCGCCGACCTGCCCGCGGAGTTCGACCGCGCCCGGCTCGACCCGATCGGCGGCCGCGACCTCGGACGGGTGCGCTTCCCCGACGCCGAGTTCGAGGAGCCGGACGGCACCCCCGCCCGCCTGGACATCGACCTCACCGGCGAGACCCGGTCGCCCGGCCTCCCGGCAGCGGCCGGGCCGGTGGCGGGACTCACCGCCGGGAGGAGCCGGGTCCGGATCTGGTAGCCCTCCGGTTGCCGATGCGGCCCTATGGAGTTTCCATAAATACATGGGTGTAATTCGGCTCGGTACGGCGTCCTGGGCGGATCGGCAGCTGCTGGCGTCGGGCTGGTACCCGCGCGAGGCCCGCACGCCCGCCCAGCGTCTTACGTACTACGCGCGGCAGTTCGACATCGTGGAGGCCGACACCAGCTACTACGCGATCCCGGCCCCGGAGACCACCGCGGGCTGGGTCGCCGCCACGCCCGCCGGGTTCACGTTCGACGTCAAGGCGTTCTCCCTGCTCACCGGGCACCCGACGCCGGTGCGCGCGCTGCCGCCGGACCTGCGCCCCGAGGGCGTCACGGGCACGGTCCGCCGCTCCGACCTGCCCGGCGCGACCGTGGACGCCGTCTGGCGCCGCTTCCACGCGGCCCTGGAGCCGCTGCGCCCGCGGCTCGGGACGGTGCTGCTGCAGTTCCCGCCGTGGCTCGCCCACGGCGAGGCCGCGATCCGGCGCATCGAGGACACGATCGCCCGCTGCCGGCCGCTGCGCCCGGCGGTGGAGCTGCGCCACGGCTCGTGGTTCGAGGGCTCGCGGCGCTCCCTGGAGACCCTGCTCATGCTCCAGCGGGCGGAGGCCTCGTTCGTGGCGGTGGACATGCCCCAGGGGTTTCCGTCGTCGGTACCGCCGGTGCTGGCCGTCACCGCCTCCCCCGCGGTCGTGCGCTTCCACGGCCACAGCAAGGTGTGGGAGCGGGGCTCGAAGGAGGACAAGTTCCGCTACGCCTACTCCGAGCGGGAGCTGGCGGACTGGGCCGAGCGCCTGCGCATGCTCAGCAACGACGCCGACGAGGTGCACGTGCTGATGAACACGTGCTGCGCCGGCCAGGCCCAGCGCGACGGGGCGCGCCTGGCCGAGCTGGTGGGCGTGCGGATGGCCGCCTGAGCCGGTTCAGAGCAGCGACAGCTGCCCCGTCACCGGGTGCAGCTCGTCGTGGCGCGCCGGGCCGATCGCGCAGCACGTCGCCGTGCCGGACGCGACCTGCGTGCGCCCGGCGTCGTGGACGACCTCGACCGGCAGCCGCGCCTCCTCGGCCGCAGCGACCACGAGCCCGAGCGTGTCCTCGTCGGCGACCTTCAGCACGACCTTCGGCTGCCCGGCGCGCCACCAGTCGGCGAAGGCCGGGGTGGACTGGCTGCGCAGCGCGGCGATGACGGCGGCGTGGGCGGCCTGCGCGGCCATCTTGCCCTTGCCCATGCCGAGATCGGTGCGCATGACGATGACGAGCCGGGTTTCGCTCATCTCACAAGGTTAGGTCGAAGCGCTGCATGAGGGCCGGCGCCACGAGTACCGCGGCCGCGAAGATCGCGACCGTGGCGAAGACGGTGCGCAGGAAGACCGTCTCGGTCTTGTCGCCGGCGGTGAGCGCGATGCGGTGCGGCAGGCCGATGCAGCGCCACATGCGCCGGCCGGTCGGGATCGGCCACAGGATGGGCGAGCCGTGCCGGGTGATCATGTCGCCGAGCAGGTGGATGAGGCCGCCGATGCCGACGGCCACGCCGAGCAGCGGGTAGCCGCGGTCGCCGGGCAGCCGCTCGT
The DNA here is from genome assembly GCF_049995355.1 of Dactylosporangium sp. McL0621. Lineage (NCBI taxonomy): Bacteria > Bacillati > Actinomycetota > Actinomycetes > Micromonosporales > Micromonosporaceae > Dactylosporangium > Dactylosporangium sp. McL0621. Next base: position 2,360,312 of record NZ_CP188259.1, on the reverse strand, counting down.
AGACGACGAAGGCCGCGCCGGCCGCGGCGAGCGTCACGATGACCCAGCCGGCGCGCTCGGCCCACTTCTCGAACAGGCCCCGCAGGGCGAGGGCGAACGCGAAGAAGAGCACGCCCATGACGGCCCACTTGCCGTAGGCCTGGCACAGGGCGAGCGTGCCGTAGCCGACGCCGACGTTGAACACGATGGTGTGCGTGAGCGTGCGGTGGCCGTTGCGCCGCGGCGGGTCGTGCTTCATGCGCGTGAGCTTGTAGACGCCGAGCGAGAACTTCTCGATGCACTCGGCGAGGAACAGCGAGAAGACGCCGAACGTGTGCGCGACAGTCGCGCCGCCCTGCCGGCTGGTGACCCGGCCGGAGAGGTCCAGGTCGGGCACGAGTGCGCCGCCGGCGCAGATCGCGGTGCCGACGGCGAGCTGGAGCGGCGTCTGGTGGTAGTGCCCGAGCTGCTCCAGCGCGAGCGACCCCGTCAACCAGACAGCCGCCCCGGACAGCGCATGCGAGGAGCCCATCATGCGCAGTGACTATCCCAGGTGGACGGTCATTCGTACATAGGATCTACAGTCGCATCAAAGTGCCCGCAACGTCGAGTGTCGTTGCCGTCATCCGCGCCGCGGCGTCCGAGGCCAGGTAGAGGGCCGCATAGGCGGCGTCGTCCACGGTGGACTCGCGAGGTGTCCAGGACACGACATTCGCGCGCACGCCGGACAGCGCGAACAGCCGTGCGTAGTGCTGGGTGAGCGCCGTCACCCCGCCGCCGACCGCGTTGGTGGCCGGGTCGGTGCCCACGGGCGCGAGCGTGACGACCGCGCCGGTGCCGGACTCGGCCATGGCGGGCACGAACGCCTGCAGCGCCAGGAAGGTCGCGGTCAGTCCACTGTCGACGGTGCGCTGCCAGCCGCCGGCGCCCTGCTGGCCCGGCAGCACGAAGAGCAGCTCGGGCGCGCCGAGCTCGCCGAGGACACTGTGCCGTACGGCATCCATGGCCGCGGCGTCGGCGCACTCCAGCCCGGTGGCGACGACCCCGACCGCCTCGGCGCCGTTCCAGCGCAGCTCGTCGACGAGGTCGGCGAGGGACAGTTCGTCGGGGCCGACGACGGCCACGCGCGCGCCGCGCTCGGCCAGCAGCCGGCAGACGGCGGCGGCGACCCCGTCGGAGCCGCCCAGCACGACCGCGATCCGGCCCTTGAGCTCAAAGGATGATCCAAACACGACGGCCCCTCCCCGGGTCGCCGGGGGCCGCCGTGTGGCGACGGCGGCCCCCGTCCTTGTCAGCGGCTCCAGCCCTGCTTCTGGTCGGACGCGGCCCCCCACGGTCCGCGCCCCCAGTCCCCCCGGCCGTGCCCGTGGTGATGTCCCCACGGCCCGCGGCCGAAGCGCGGGTGGCCGCCGTAGGCCCGCCAGCGCGCATGCCGGGCCAGGCCGAACACCATGAAGAAGAGCGGGATCGCCGGCCAGAAGAAGTGCGCGCCCGAGAGCGCCCACAGCCCGGTCAGCGTGGCGGCGACGACGGCGACGAAGCCGGCGTGGCCGAACAGGTGCCGGCGGCCGTCCCGGGCGAACTGCTCCCGGGCCTCCGGCGTCTCGTGCAGCCCGCGCCGCCCCCCTTCGGGCAGGTCGGCGGTGAGCGGCGGCAGTTCGTCGCGGAACTTCGCCGCGTACACCTGCGCCAGCCGCTCCTCCCCCTCCTCGAGCGTGAGCCGGCCCTCGGTCATGCCGGCCCGCATCATGTTGGCGTATTGTTCGCGCTCCTCGTCCGAGGCACGCACCCTCTCGCCGGCCATGTCGTCGGCCCCCTTCCGTTGATGGACTCCAGCGTGCCGAAGCGCGGCGCCGGGCGCGTCGCACCGGGGACGGCTCATGCGGTACCTCCGGCGACGCAGCCGGGCCGGGCGTGTACTCCCGCGGGAGTACTCGCCGCCGCGCCGGGAAGGCGATGCCGCTGGTGAACCGCCTCCACTACGGTTTGTGCCGTGAGGAGAAACGCGCCGTGGGCCAGCGAACAGCGCGCCGCGCACCTCGAGCGCAAGCTCAAGCGCTTCGAGGAGCGGCTGGAGCGCCGCCGCGGGCAGAGGTTCCGCGGCCCGCACTCCGTGCCGCTCGCGGTGTTCCTCGCGCTCGTGCAGGTCTTCGGCACCCGCGCCGCCGCCTACGGCTCGACCGGCCACACCCTGGACGAGACCGGCTACCTCCTGCTCATCGCCGGCCCGGCCGCGCTGCTGTTCCGCACCCGGCTGCCGCTGTTCGCGCTGGCCGGGGCCCTGACGGCCACGGTCGCCTACTTCTCGCAGCTGTACCCCAACGGGCCCGGCTTCATCGCCGCGCTCGTGGCGGTGATCAGCGCGCTCAACGCCGGCTTCCGCTGGCTGACGTGGCTGGCCGTCATCGTGGCGTACACCTCCTATGTCGTCCTGGTCCTTCCCCACGCCTCGCTGGCCCGCCTGGTGGTGATCGGCGTGTGGTGCCTGATCATCTCCGTCTTCGGCGAGGCCGCCCGGGCACGCGGCCTGCGGTACAGCCAGATGGCCCGCGACCGCGCCCACCAGGAGGCCCTCGCCCGGGCCGAGGAGGAGAAGGCGCGCAAGGAGCAGCAGCGCCGGCAGGCCAGCGACGAGCGGCTCCTGATCGCCCGCGAGCTGCACGACGTCATCGGCCACCACCTGTCCCTGATCAACGTCCAGGCCGGCGTCGGGCTGCACCTCATGGACGAGCAGCCGGAGCAGGCCCGCGTGGCGCTCAGCGCGATCAAGCACGCGAGCGCCGAGGCGCTGCGCGAGACCCGCGCCGTCCTGGCCGGGCTCAACCCCGGCGAGGCGGCCCCGCGCACGCCCGCCCCCGGCCTCGCCGACCTGGAGCGCCTGGCCGGCGAGGCCCGCGGCGCCGGGCTGCCGGTCACCGTGGACACCGTCGGCGCGCCGCGCGCGCTGCCGCCGCAGGTCGACCGGGCGGCGTACCGCATCGTGCAGGAGGCCCTGACCAACGTGCGCCGGCACGCGGGCCCGGAGGCGACGGCCACGGTCGTGGTGGCCTACGGCCCGCGCGCGCTGACCCTCACCGTGACCGACAACGGCGTCGGCGCCGCCGCCCCGGCCCCGGGCCCGGCCGCCGAGTCGGGCGGCAACGGCATCGCCGGCATGCGCCACCGCGCGGCGACGTTCGGCGGCTCGGTGGAGGCCGGGCCGCGCGACGACGGCGGCTTCGAGGTCCGCGCGACAATCCCCCTGAGCGAGGAAGAGACGACGTGATAAAGGTTCTGCTCGCCGATGACCAGGCCCTCGTGCGGGCCGGCTTCCGCGCCCTGCTCGACGCCCAGTCCGACATCGAGGTGGTGGGCGAGGCCGCGGACGGCGCGGAGGCGGTGCGGCTGACCGCCCGGACGCGTCCCGACGTGGTCCTCATGGACATCCGCATGCCGGTGCTCGACGGGCTGGAGGCGACGCGGCAGATCGCGGCCGACGCCGCCCTCCGCGACGTCCGCATCGTCATCCTGACCACGTTCGACCTCGACGAGTACGTCTTCGAGGCGCTCCGCGTGGGCGCCAGTGGCTTCCTGGTGAAGGACACCGAGCCGGTGGACCTGCTGCGCGGGGTCCGGGCCGTGGCCGGAGGCGACGCCCTGCTCTCCCCCGGCGTGACCCGCCGCCTGATCGAGGAGTTCGCCAGCCGCTCCCGCGCCCCGCTGGCCCCCATGTCGCTGGACACGCTGACCGACCGCGAGCGCGAGGTCATGGCTCTGGTGGGGGCCGGGCTGTCCAACGAGGACATCGCCACGAAGCTCTTCGTGAGCCCGGCGACGGCCAAGACCCACGTGAGCCGGGCCATGATCAAGCTCGGCGCCCGCGACCGCGCCCAGCTGGTCGTGTTCGCCTACGAGGCGGGGCTGGTCCGTCCCGGCTGGCTGGGCTGAGCGCTCCCGCCGCCGTCGAGGCCGTTGCGGGCGATCACGCCGCGGTACCACTCGGCGCTGGCCTTGCGCCGCCGGTCCCGCGTGGCCGGGTCGACGCGGATGAGGCCCCAGCGCTGGGAGTACCCCTCGGCCCACTCGAAGTTGTCCAGCAGCGACCAGACGTGGAAGCCCTGCAGCCGTACCCCGGCCTGGACCGCCCGGTGCGCCGCGGCGAAGTGGTCGCGCAGGAACGCGATCCGGTCGTCGTCCTGCACGTCGTTCGTGGTCGGCATGCCGTTCTCGGTGATCGTGAGCGGGATGTCGCCGTAGTCGCGCTTGATGCGGGTCAGCAGGTCGTACAGGCCGTCGGGGTACACCTCCAGCCAGGTCGCCTGCGTCGTCGGGTGCTGTTTCACCCGGCCGCCCTTGGCGTCGACGAAGACCGGGTTGTAGTACTGCACCGCGAGCAGGTCGGTCCGCTCCCCGAGCACGGCCGCGTCGCCGTCGCGGACCGCCGCGCGCACGGGCGCCGGCTGGCCCGCGAGCCACCCGTCGGGGTACTTGCCCAGCAGCACCGGGTCGAGCCAGCGCAGGTTCTCCTCGACGTCGAGGGTGGCCGCCTGCTTCGCCGCCCCGGCCGAGCCGTCCGCGGCGTACACCGGCGAGAGGTTGAGCGCCGCGCCGATCCCGCCCTTGCGCCCGCTCGCCCGGAACGCGCGCACCGCGAGCCCGTGCGCGAGCAGCAGGTGGTGCCCGGCCACGTTGGCGATCTTGCGGTCCTTGATGCCCGGCGCGTGGGTCCCGGTGACGTACCCGAGCGACACCACCGTCTTCGGCTCGTTGAGCGTCAGCCAGGTCGTCACCTTGTCGCCGAGCGAGTAGAACATCTGCTGCGCGTAGTCGGCGAACCACTGCGCACAGTCCCGCTGCTCCCAGCCGCCCCGGTCCTGCAGCGCCTGCGGGGTGTCCCAGTGGAACAGCGTCGCCACGGGGGTGATCCCGCGGGCGAGCAGCCCGTCGACGAGCCGGTGGTAGAAGTCCAGCCCCCTGGCGTTGAGCGCGCCCCGGCCCTGCGGCAGCACCCGCGACCAGGAGATCGAGAACCGGTAGCTCTTCAGGCCCAGGTCCTTCATGAGGTCGAGGTCCTCGTAGAGCCGGTGGTAGTGGTCGGCCGCCACGTCCCCGGTGTCGCCGCCGTGCGTGCGCCCCGGCTGGTGGCTGAACGTGTCCCACACCGACGGCCCGCGCCCGTCCTCGGCCGCGGCCCCCTCGATCTGGTACGCCGACGTGGAGGCGCCCCACGCGAACCCGTCCGGGAACCGGAGCGGGCCGGCGGCCGGCGTGGGGGCCTGGGCGGGAGCCGCGGCGGAGCGGCCCGGGGCCGGATCGTCCGGAGAGCAACCCGTGGCGACCGCCCCGGCGGCGGCGAGGGTGAACAGGTGACGCCGTCGCATCCCAACGACGGTAGCCGGTCGGCACAACGGCCGCGAACGACGAAAACGGCCGCGGACGACGAAACGGCCGCCCCCGGAGCGGGGAGCGGCCGTCGGTGCGCCAGGCGTGGTCAGTCGGCGAGGTTGACGATGCCCTGGGCCCAGCGGAAGTACTTGTTCGTGCCCAGGTCACGGACGGTCTTGATGCCGAAGGCGGCCTGCAGCTTCTCGGCGTCGCCCTCGCTGACGCCCGCGATCGCGGTGACGGGGGCGTCGGCGAGCTCCTGCGCGCTCTTGCCTTCCCATTCCTTCATGAGCTTCTTTTCCAGACCAAGCATGTCGCGCTCCTTCTCTCGGTGAAACCCGCGCCAGGCTACGTCGCACGCCTACCGGCTGCAACGTGAGGGGTGCCAGCCGAGTGTGCCGTTCTGCTTGCCACATCGCCCGTTTCGCGGAGATGATCGGCTGATGAACAGCCAATGGGGGCTGACGATCCCTCTTACGGGGATCCCGCTGCCCGATCACGCTGCGTTGCTCGCCACGCTACCGGATCTCGGGTACACGGACGTCTGGTCCTCCGAGGTCGCGGGCACCGATGCCTTCACCCCGCTCGCACTCGCCTCGGCCTGGTCGCCCCGCCTGCGGCTCGGCACCGCGATCGTCCCCGTCTTCACCCGCGGGCCCGGGCTGCTGGCCATGCAGGCGGCCACCCTCGCCGAGGCCGCGCCGGGCCGGTTCGCGCTCGGCATCGGGGCGTCGTCACCCGTCGTGGTCGGCGACTGGAACGCGGTCCCGTTCGACCGTCCGTTCGAGCGCAGCCGCGACATCCTGCGGTTCCTGCGCGCGGCCCTGGCGGGCGAGCTCGTCGACGGGGTCTTCGACACCTTCGAGGTGCGCCGGTTCCGGCTCGAGCGGCCTGCCCAGGTACCGCCGAAACTGCTTCTGGCCGGTCTTCGCGGGCGCATGCTGCGCCTGGCGGCGGCCGAGGCCGACGGTGCGGTCCTCAACTGGCTGTCGGCCGACGACGTCGCGACCGCGCGGGCCGAGCTGGCCGGGGCGCCGGAGGGCTTCGAGATCGCGGCGCGCATCTTCGTGTGCCCGACCGACGACGCCGCCGAGGCGCGGGCGACCGCGCGCCGGCTCATCGCGGCCTACCTGACGGTGCCGGCGTACGCGGCGTTCCACCGCTGGCTGGGGCGCGGCGAGGTGCTCAAGCCGATGTGGGACGCGTGGGCGGCCGGCGACCGCAAGGGCGCGCTCGCCGCGATCCCGGACGAGGTGGTGGACCAGCTCATCGTCCACGGCTCGCCCGACACGTGCCGCGCCCACGTCGAGCGCTACGCGGCCGCGGGCGTGACGACGCCGGTCATCGCGCTGCTGCCGACGCGGGACCTGATCGCCGGCGGCGCGCCCGCGCTGCTGGAGACGCTGCGAGGCCTGGGGGCGCGGTCGTGAAGGTGGACGGGAAGGTCGTGGTCGTCACGGGGGCGGCCGGCGGGATCGGGGCCGCGCTGGCCCGGCGGTTCGCCGCGGAGGGTGCGGCCGCGCTGGTGCTCGCCGACCTCGACGGGGCGGCCGCGGCGGAGCTCGCGGCGACGCTGCCCGGCGAGGTGGTCGGGGTCGAGGCCGACGTGACGAGCGAGGAGCAGGTCGCGGAGCTCGTCGGGGAGACGCTCGGGCGCTTCGACCGGATCGACCTGTTCTGCGCGAACGCGGGCATCACCAGCGGCGCCGGGCTGGAGGCGTCGGCCGAGACGTGGGCGCGGACGTGGGCGGTGAACGTCCTGTCGCACGTGTACTCCGCGCGGGCCGTCCTGCCCTCGATGCTCGAGCGTGGCTCCGGGTACCTGCTGCACACCTGCTCGGCCGCGGGCCTGCTGACCGCCGTCGGGGACGCGCCCTACGCGGTCACCAAGCACGCGGCGGTGTCGTTCGCGGAGTGGCTGTCCATCACGTACGGCTCGCAGGGCATCCGGGTCAGCGCCCTCTGCCCGCAGGGCGTGGACACGCCGATGCTGCGCGACGGCCTCAAGGAGGGCCACATCGGCGCCAAGGTGACCGCGGCCGGCGGCGCCGTGCTCTCCGCCGAGTCGGTCGCCGACTCGGTCGTGGCCGGGCTCGAGGCGGAGAAGTTCCTGATCCTGCCGCACCCCGAGGTCGCCAGGTACTACCTGCACCGCGCCACCGACACCGACCGCTGGCTCGCCGGGATGCGTGGCCTGCGCGACACCCTCGCATGAGGCAGCCCGACGTGCTCCAGCCGGCCCTGGACGTGGTCGTGCCGTTCGTCCGCGGCCGCCCGGGCCGCACCATCGTCGGCATCTGCGGCCCGCCCGCCGCCGGGAAGTCGACGCTGTCCTCGGCGCTGGCCGACGCCCTGAACGTCCACGATGGACTGTCCAGCGCCTCGGTGCCGATGGACGGGTTCCACCTGTCCAATGTGGAGCTCGACCGGCTCGGGCTGACCGACCGCAAGGGCGCGCCGGAGACGTTCGACGCGGCCGGGTTCGTGCACCTGCTGCGCCGCCTGCGCGCGGGCGAGGACCTCGTCTACGCGCCGATCTACAGCCGCACCCTGCACGAGTCGATCGGCGGCGTCATCCCCATCGCCTCCGGCGTGCGCGTGATCGTGGTCGAGGGCAACTACCTGCTGCTCGACCACGGCCCGTGGGCGTCGGTGCGCGGCCTCGTCGACCTGGCGCTGTACCTCGACGCGCCGGACAAGGTGCGGCAGGAGTCGCTGGTGCGCCGGCAGCTGGCCAAGGGCCTCGACCGGCCCGACGCCGAGGACTGGGTCTTCCGCAGCGACGAGCGCAACGCCGCCGTCATCGCCGGCACCCGCGACCGGGCCGACCTCATCCTGACACGCTGAACAGGCGCGCGGCGTTGTCCCACAGCACCGCGCGCAGCCAGTCCTCGCCGAGGTCCAGGCGTTGCAGGGCCTCGATCTGGTGCTCGTACGGGTACGGGATGTTCGGGAAGTCGCTGCCGAGCAGCACCCGCCCGGCGAGCCCCAGCTCCCGCACCCGGGGCAGCAGCGCGGCGGGCGGGCCGCCGAAGAAGTCGGTGAACACCATCGTCGTGTCCAGGTGTACCGCGGAGTGGCGCTCGGCGAGCGCGAGGAACCCGTCGTACTCCGGCGCCCCCAGGTGCGCGACGACCGCGACCAGCCCCGGATGCCGGCGCAGCACCTCCCCGAACGGCCCCGGCCCGGTGAACCCGTTCGCGACCGGCCCCGACCCGGCGTGCACGACGACCGGCACCCGCGCCTCGGCGAGCAGCCCCCACACGGGGTCGAGCTCGGCCGCGCGCGGGTCGAAGCCGCCGACCTGCAGGTGCGCCTTGAAGACCCGGGCCCCGTCGGCGACGGCCCGCCCGACGTACCCGGCCACGCCCGGCTCCGGGAAGAAGGTCGCGCTGGCCAGGCACCCCGGCGTGCGCGCCGCGAAGTCCATCGTCCACGCGTTGAGGTCCTCGGCCATGCCGGCCCGGTGCGCGTAGGCGAGCGCGGTGAAGTGGCGCACCCCGAAGCCACGCAGCTGCGCGACGCGCTCCTCGTCGGAGCCGCGGTAGAGGATCGGCCAGGGCCGGCCCAGCAGCGGGCCGGCCTCGTCGAAGTAGGCCCAGACCTTGCGCAGCAGCCGGGGCGGCAGGAAGTGCGTGTGCACGTCGAACAGCACGTTTCGACCTTAGTGATGAGTTGTCGTGCCCGCACCCGTCTCACCTACGACGGAACACGACGAGCGGAAGGATGACGCCATGAGCGTGAGTGAGCTGGGCGAGATCGACGAGCCGGCGTTCTCGGGGCTGGCGCGGCGGCACCGGCGGGAGCTGCACGTGCACTGCTACCGGATGCTCGGCTCGTTCGAGGACGCCGAGGACGCCGTGCAGGAGACGTTCCTGCGGGCGTGGCGGCGGCGGGAGACCTTCGAGGGGCGCTCGACGTTGCGGGCCTGGCTGTACCGCATCGCCACCAACGCCTGCCTGGACCTGCTCGCCAAGTGCCGTCCCGAGCCCGCGACCGGCGGCGAGGTGCGGTGGCTGCAGCCCTACCCGGACCGGCTGCTCGACGAGCTGCCCGCGGGCGGCGCGGACGAGCCGGAGACCGTCGCCGTCGCGCGGGAGACCATCGAGCTGGCGTACCTGGTCGCGGTCCAGCACCTCGCGCCGCGCCCGCGGGCCGTGCTGATCCTGCGCGACGTGCTCGACTGGACGGCGAAGGACGTCGCCGAGCTCCTCGGGGACTCCGTCAACTCCGTGAACAGCGCCCTGCAGCGGGCCCGCGCCGGCCTGCGGGAGCACCTGCCCGCCGAGCGGCAGGACTGGACCGGCGGAGCCGGGGACGCCGGGACGCGCGAGCTGGTGCGCCGCTACACCGAGGCCAGCGTGGCCACGGACGTCGACCGGATCGCCGCGCTGCTGCGCGACGACGTCCGCTGCTCGATGCCGCCCACGCCGGGCCTGTTCGTCGGCCGCGACGCGGTGGTGAACGACTGGGTCGGGAGCGGCTTCGCGCAGATGCGGGGCCTGCGCGCCGTCGTCACCGCCGTGAACCGGCAGCCCGCCGTCGCCTTCTACCACTGGCGGGCGGCGGAGGACGCGTACCTGCCGCTGACGATCGACGTCCTGCGGGTCACGGGCGGGGCGATCGCGGAGATCGTCACGTTCCACGCCGACCGGTTCCCGCGGCTCGGGCTGCCGGAGCGCCTGCCGGCGGACCGCACGGAGTAGTCCCGTGCGGACGCTCACGCTGCGCGCGGGCGCGCGGGTCGCGGTGGTCGCGGCCGAATGGCGCGACGCGTTCGGCGTCGTCGTCCGCGGGCGGGTGCAGCTGGAGCTGCGCGACGGCGCGCCCGGGCCGGTCCTCGGGCGCGACGCCGGGTTCTGGCTCCGCGGCACCGGCGTCCGCGCCCTGCGCAACCCCGGCCGTCGCACGGCGACGGTGCACATCGTCACCCCCGGTCACCGAACGATGGAGGAACGCCATGGACAGCATGAGTGACACCCGGGTCGTCGCCGGCCCCGCCCACCGGTTCCGCCGGCTCGCCGGCACCGGCCTCATCGCCACGCTCGCCGCGATGGCGGCCACCACCCTCGCCGCCGCGCTGGCCGCGGCCGCCGGCGCCGACTTCGAGCTCCCCGACGGCGGCGAGGCGATCCCGCTGCCCGGGTTCGCCGTGGTGACCGGCTTCTTCTCGGTCGTGGGCGTCGCCATCGCCGCCGCCCTGCTCCGCTGGAGCGCACGGCCCGCCGCGCGGTTCGTGTGGACGGCCGTGCCGCTCACCGCGATCTCGCTGGCCCCGCCGCTGGTCGCCGGGGCGAACGCCGCCACCGCCGTCGCCCTGATCGGGCTGCACCTCGTGGCGGCGGCGGTGATGATCCCGGCCCTGGCCCGGAGCCTTCAGCGAGTGGGCTCCGCGCTGGACGGCGACTGAGCCGGCAGGACCGGCTTGTCGAGCCCCGGCTCGTGCACCGCCCCGCAGCCGTTGCAGAAGACGTCCACGGCGAACGGCATCAGGCGGTCCCGCACGGCCGGGAAGTCGCCGGCGCAGCGCAGGTCGAAGCGGAAGTTCGCCGCCAGCGAGTCCGGCTTCGTCGCGGCGACCAGGTCGGGCGCGTCGCGGAAGGCGTTCTGGAACCCGGCCCAGGCCTCCTCCGCGGACTGGTAGGTGTACGACACGATCTCGGGCGACGCGGCGATGGCGGCCTGCAGTTGCTCGCGCTGCTGCTCGCTCGCCTGCGCCGGCAGGAACGCGCCGCCCTCGGCCGGGGCGCACGAGGGGGCGCCGGCCGGGTGCTCCGGCGCCGGCGGGCGCGCGACCCAGACCAGGGCCGCGGCCAGCAGCAGGGCCAGGGCGGTGCCGCCGGCGGCGACCGCGACGCGGCGGCGGCGGGCCGCGGCCGGGATGCCGCCCGGGCCCGGCGGGCGCAGGGCCGAACGCGCCTGGTCGTCCAGGTCGCGGAGGGCGAGGCGAAGGCGCTCGTCGAGCTCAGACATGGTCGTCCCCCTCGTCGGTCAGGTGCTTGGCCAGGGCGATCCGCGCCCGGTAGAGCCAGGTGCGGACGGCGCCCTCGCGCACCCGCGAGAGCTCGGCGATCTCGGCGACGGGGAGGCCGGCGAGGTAGTACAGGACCACGGCCCGGCGCTGGTCGGCCGGCAGGGCGGCGAGGGCGCGTTCGAGGGCCACCCGCTCGGGGCCCGGCCCGGCGACCGGCTCGGCCCGCTGGCCGCGCCAGTGCCGCAGGGCGACGCGGGCGCGGCGGATCCGGCTCGTGGCGAGGTTCCAGGCGACGCGGCGCACCCAGGCCGCCGGGTCCTCGTAGCGCGCGATCCGGCCCCAGCGCACCCAGGCGCGGATGAACGCCTCCTGGGTCACCTCCTGGGCCTCCTCGGTGCTGCCGAGGTAGACCGCGAGCTGCCCCGCGATGGCGCCGAACGAGGCGGAGTAGCACTCCGCGAAATCGGGCGGCATGGCCCTCCCGGCGACGGCCGGCGGCGGGACGCCGTCGAGCGTGTGGATCGTCATACCATCTACACGCCCGGCGGCGCCCCGGTGTCACATCGCTCAGGCGGGATTGTTCGCGTGCGTCAGGGTCTCCCAGGCGACGAACAGGTTGTTGCTGCCGGCCGGGCGCGACTGCTCGGTCAGCCGCTGCGTGTTCGTCATGGCGATGCCCATGCGGTTGTGCAGCGCGTTGAAGGCGACCTCGGTCACCGGGCCGAGGCCGAGGTTCAGCCGGCCGCCGCACAGCCAGGACGGAACGGCCTCGCCCAGCTGGTAGCGGCTGTGGAAGCCGAGCGCGTACCGCAGGCGGTCGGCGATCTCGGGGTACACGTCCTGGCCCTGGATCCGGGTCGTCTCGGCGATGTGCGAGATCGCGGAGATGCCGTAGCCGGTGTGCGTGAAGTCGCGGCAGGTCTCCTGGGCGAGGCCGTTCTCGAAGGTGCCCTGGCCCTGCCAGTAGTTCACGATCTCGGACTTCGTGTCGACGGAGCCGATGCCCTTGGGGTAGGCGCCGTCCGTGGCGAGGTAGATGTACGCGGGGACGCGCGCCCGGAACTTGGCCATCGCCTTGTCCCAGCTCGCCCGGTCGTCCAGGAAGACGGAGATGCCGATCGCGGCCTCCATCATGGACAGCTCCCAGTTGCCGTTGCTGCTGCTGCCGCCGATCACCTTGGGCAGGTACACGGTGCGCAGCATGGTCGCGAAGCGCGCCTGGCCGGGCCAGCTGCTGTAGGTGTACCGGATGATCTCCGCCGCCCGCGGCCAGGACGAGCCCGCCCAGCCCGTCTGCAGCGGGGCGTTGCTGTTGGTGTGCTCCTTGATCGTGGCCGACCACGCGTCCATGATCGCGATAGCCTTCGTCGCGTAGCGGCTGTCGCGCGTGATGAACCACGCCAGCGACAGGGTGTACGCGGCGATCGCGTCCTCGCGCTCGTCCGTGCAGCCGTTGTTCGGGTTCGAGTACGAGCCGCACTCGACGGTCGCGCGGGGCTTCGGCGTGCGCGTCAGCGACGCGTACTTCGAGCCCATCATCTGGTCGTTCGCCGCCTTCCACGGCTGCTCGCCCGCCTGCACCTTGCCGCGGACGAAGTCGAGCTGCGCCTGGCTGACCAGGACGCCGGGGTGTGCGAAGGTGGCGGGCGCCGCGGCGGTCTGCGGCGCCCGGGCGGTGGACTGGGCGGCCGACGCGTAGGTGGCGCCGGCCACCGCGACGGCGACCGCGAGCCCGGCCGCGCCGAGCAGGACGAGTCGTCGTGACATGGGGCCTCCCGGGGGTGACACATCTGTTAGGCAGTCTGCCTAACGCGTCCCGAGCTGCCCGGGGAAGCCATCACATCGAAACTTAAGCATCCGTTGGGCAGGCGATCAGGTTGCGGGCATCATGGGTCCCGTGACCAACGCAACGCGACGTTCTCTTCATGGGCTGGCGGAGCTCGTGCTCGCCGGGCCCCAGCACCGGGCCAGCGGGACCATCCGGCTGCGGGTGTTCGACGGCGGGTTCGCCACCGTCGCCGCGCCCGATCTCCGGGTGACCGCCGACGCGCTCGTGATCGGCGACGACGGCGGGCGCCGGGTGACGCTGGCCGGGCGGACGCTCGGGGAGCTCGCCGCGGCGGCGGGGGTCGAGCCCGGGGCACCGCGCGACCTGTACCCGGACGGCTCCGGCGCGTCCGCGGACGACCCGGTCGTGCTGGACGGGGCCGCGGAGATCCTGGCCGGGTTCGCCGCCGGGGACGCGGCGCTGCGGGCCTTCAGCGCCGACGCCACGCCGGTGCTGTGGCCGGAGCACTTCGACCTCGGGGTCTCGCTCGACGAGGTGAACTACGGGGTGTCGGCCGGGGACGCGACGATCGACGAGCCGTACGCGTACGTCGGACCCTGGAAGCCGCGGACCGGGGACTTCTGGAACGTGTCGTTCGGGGCGGCGCACCCGCTGCGGGAGCTGCCCGACCTGCCGGCGTTCTTCGCGGAGGGGCGCCGGCAGGCCGGATGAGAGGCTACTGGAACAGCTTGGCGGCGGTGATGGCGGTTTCGATCACGCCGTAGCCCAGGAGGACGGCCACCAGGGCCCAGCTGACGATCAAGCGGACGCTCATGACGCCACCTTCTCCGGTTCGGCGGTCACGGGTTCGTGGAAGCGCTGCGGCACCGGGCGGATCAGCAGGTTGGCGACGAAGCCCACGGCCAGGATGCCCACCATGGTGAACAGGGCCGGCTGGTACGCCGATGCCGTCAGCGTGCCCGGCTTGCCCTGCGCGTCCAGGAAGCCGTTCACGATGAGCGGGCCCGCGACCCCGGCCGCGGACCAGGCCGTCAGCAGGCGGCCGTGGATCGCGCCGACCTGGTAGGTGCCGAACAGGTCGCGCAGGTAGGCCGGCACGGTGGCGAAGCCGCCGCCGTAGAAGGACAGGATGAAGCCGGCCAGCAGGACGAACAGGGCCGTGGCGGTGTGGCCCACCGAGGCCAGCAGGGCGTAGAGGACCATGCCGACGCCGAGGTAGCCCATGTAGATCGGCTTGCGGCCGATCAGGTCCGACGTGGCCGACCAGGCGAACCGGCCCGCCATGTTGAACAGCGACAAAACCCCGACGAAGCCCGCGGCGGCCGCGACGCTGACGCTGGAGACGCCGGCGTCGCGGAAGAAGTCCTGGATCATCGGGCTGGCCTGCTCCAGGATGCCGATGCCGGCGGTGACGTTGCAGAACAGCACCACCCACAGCAGCCAGAACGAGCGGGTCCGCAGGGCGTTGGCGGCGCTCACGTTCGCCGTCGTGACCAGCGGCTTCTCGCGGATCGAGGCGGGGTCGAAGCCCGCCGGCCGCCAGCCCTCGCGGGGCACGCGGACGTTGAAGACGCCGAACATCATGATCAGGAAGTAGCCGATGCCCAGCGTGACGAAGAGCAGGACGAGAGCGGAGCCGCCGGCGACGGACTTCGCGTTGTTCGGGTCGTAGCCGGCGTCGTAGAGCGACAGCAGCTGCCGCGACAGCGGGCTGGCGATCAGCGCGCCGCCGCCGAAGCCCATGATCGCCAGGCCGGTGGCCAGGCCGGGCCGGTCCGGGAACCACTTGATGAGCGTCGAGACCGGCGAGATGTACCCGATCCCGAGCCCGATCCCGCCCAGGACGCCGTACCCGAGGTACACCAGCCACAGCTGTTTCGTGCTGATCCCGAGCGCGGCGACGAGGAAGCCCGCGCCCCAGCAGCAGGCCGAGACGAACATGGCCTTCCGCGGCCCGTTGCGCTCGACCCAGGTGCCGCCGACCGCGGCCGACAGCCCGAGCATGACGATGGCGATGCTGAAGATGATGCCGATCGCGGTCTGGCTGGCGCCGAAGTGCGCGATGAGCGAGTTCTTGTACACGCTCGTGGCGTACGCCTGACCGATGCACAGGTGCACGGAGAGCGCCGCCGGCGGGATGAGCCAGCGGCTGTACCCCTCCGGGGCGACCGTGTGCCTGGAGTCCAGAGCCGATAGCAGTGACATCGGACACCTCCTAAGGCCGAGCCACAGTCTAGATCGCAGTACGTCTATCTCGCAGCGCAACTTTCCGCTGATCAGAAAGGTCGTGATCCAAATGACGCCATAGTTGAGCAACAATTGCCCGGTGGATCGTGTGACTGTCTGGGACGACCGGCGCGGCCCCGACGATCGAGCCCGGCTCGCCCCCGGCCGCCCCCCGGACCTGGACCGCAGCCCCGACGTCCTCGTGGTCGGCGGCGGCGCGATCGGGCTGGCCGCGGCCGTGTTCGCCCGCCGGGCCGGCCTCGGGCGGGTGACGCTCATCGAGCGCGCCCCGCGGCTGGTCCCGGGCGCCTCCTCCGGCAACGGCGGCGCGATCGCCCCCGACCTGCACGAGGAGAGCGACGGGCCGCGGTTCGTGGCCTTCGGGCGCAAGAGCCGGCAGCTGTACCGTGACCTCGACGCCGAATGGCAGGGCGCGATCGGCGCCTGGCCCACCCGCTGGCTGGACATCCGCCCGGTGGAGGCGTTCCCCCTGCTCGACGGCGCCGCCGGCGTGCCGGCGATCCCCGGCCGCGGCGATCCGCTCGACGGCGCCGCCGGCGTGCCGGCCTTCCCCGGCCGCCGCGGCCTGCTCGACGCCGCCGGCGTGCGCGCGCTGGAGCCCGATGTGCGGCTGCCCGACGGCGCCGCCGCGCGGCTCTTCGAGGGCCAGCTCGCCGTCGACCCGCTGCGGCTGGCGGCCGCGCTCGCCGCCCGGGCCGGGCAGGTGGTCACCGGCGTCGGGCTGCTCGGCGTCTCGGTGCGCGGCGACCGGGTCTCGACCGTGCACACCACGGCCGGCGATCTCACCCCGGGCGCGCTGGTGGTGGCCACCGGGCTCGTGCCGCCGCCGTGGCATCAGGGGGTACCGCAGCGCTGGGTCAAGGGCCACATGCTCGCGCTCGCCCCCGGGCCCTGGCGGCTCGGCAGCGTCCTGGCCGGGCCCTACGGCGGCGGCACGCCGCTGCCGGGCGGCGGGGTCGTCTGCGGCGGCACCTTCGACGAGGGCGACCGCTCGCCGGAGGTGCGGCCCGAGGTGAGCGACCCGATGGCGAAGGACCTCGCGACGCTGGTGCCGGCGGCCGCCGAGGCGCGCATCAGCCACCGCTGGTGCTGCTTCCGGCCGCACATCGAGCACCGCCAGCCGGTGGTGGACCGCCTGCCCGGGGTGACGAACGCCTGGTTCGCGGGCGGCCACTTCACCACCGGGATCATGATGGCCCCGGCGACCGGCGCGGCGCTGGCCGACTGGATCGGCTCGGGCCGCACGCCCGAGGACGTGCGGACCTTCACCCTGCCGCGGACGCCGTCACCGTGGCCGACCCTCGGCCCCACCCACTGAGCGTCAGGCGGTCAGGTCGACGTAGGTCGACCAGCCCCCGGCGTAGTACTTGTAGTACGCGTGCCCGTCCTGCGCGAGGGTGTACGCCTCGGTGGTGCCGAACCGCGGGTTGTACAGCACCGACGGGGCTCCCGTGTTGGCGCCGCCGAGGCTGTTCCAGCCCGACCAGCCGCCCAGGTAGTAGACGTACTTGAGCTCGGCGCCGGCGGTGTGCACGTAGACCTCGGTGGTGCCCGACGAGCGGTTGTAGACGACGCCGGGGTCCTGGTCGACGCTGCCCCCGAGGCCGGTCCAGCCGGACCAGCCGCCCAGGTAGTAGACGTACGCCAGCTGGTTGCCGGAGGTACGCAGGTACACCTCGGTGGTGCCGTACTTCGGGTTGTAGAGCACCGCGGGCGTGCCCTGCACCGAGCCGCCGAGGTTGGTCCAGGACGACCAGCCGCCCAGGTAGTACACATAGGACAGCCCGCCGCCCGTGACCGCGTAGGCCTCGGTGGTCCCGACGTGCGGGTTGTACAGCACGCCCGGGTCGCCGGTGAGCGTCCCGCCGACCGGGCCCGCAACAACCTCGACCGCCACCCCGACTACATCCTCGCCGCCTACATGGCCTCCGAGCCTGACGCCGCGGTTCGCGAACATGCCGATGTGCGGATGCAAGCTCGCGTTCAGTGGCCAGTCTCGTCACGATCACAATTCCTCGTACGAGGGATGGCGACGGTCGGGCAACCGGCCGGCCGGTGGCATCATCAACACGACATGCTTAGCTTGCGGCGACAAGCCCTTCACCCGCGGGAGCGAATGTTACAGTGGCCGATACCGATATGATCATCGCAGCGCTCGCCGCTGGGGCGAGCATGGGCGTCTCCGGCACGGCCAACGAAGCCGTGAAGGACGCGTACAGCGGCCTGAAGGGTCTGATCCGCCGCCGTTTCGACGACCGGGACGCCGCACGGAAGGCGCTCGACGCCGATGAGACCGAGTCAGGCGTCTGGAAGGCGCGCATCGGTCAGGACCTGCTCGACTCGGGCGCGGCGCGCGACGGGGAGATCCTCGCGACGGCCGGGGCGTTGCTCAAGCTCGTCGAAGCGGAGCGGGCGCCGGTGTTCAACACGAGAGTCGGCACCAGTTATGGCCCGGTCGGCCAGAACCACTTCCACGGGCCGGTGACGTTCGGCCAGTCCCCTACCGGGCCGACAGCCGGGTAGGGCTCCCGGCTGTCGGTGAAACCGCTCGCAAGCCCAGAAGACGTCGTGGACCGACCGTCATCGGATTTGTTGGCGCGGTGCTGGTTGTCACCGCCATACTGGTCGTTGCCTCCGTCGCGTTGGCCGACTCGTTCCGAGGCTCGCCTCTCGCCAACCCGCCACCGAGCGCGACGAAGTCAGGCCAACCGTCAGCTAGTGCCACAGCCCCGCAAGTTCGATACACGGGCGAGGTAACCATTGTCACCGACGCCAAGGACCTAGATCGAGTTCCTCCCGCAAAGGCCGGGAAGGAAAATGGCGGAGACTTTGAATACAACGCCTGGAACGGCAATATTTTTCCGGATGGCGATTCTTCTCTCGCGCTCTGGAGCGGCAAGACGCAGCCTTCCTATTTCGACTGCACAAATCGCGCAGCGGCCGCCTCCATGACTTCATTGCATTTGAAGGTCGGCGACACTGTTTGTGCACTCACCGGCGAGGGGCGCACTGTTCGCATGAAGGCGACAAAACATTGTGATGGCTATTGCGCCATATTTGAAACAGTAGTTTGGGAGTTGCCGTAGGCCCGTGGTGTGCCGCATCCGCCGCCGCGGACGTGGAAGGGCAGCTCCGGCTACCATCCGCCGTTCTGGGAAGATGACGCACACAGAGATACATTTTGTTTCCGCGACCATGTGCAAAGTCCAATTGTTCCCGCACATGCCGCGGCGATCACCGATGCCTCCCCGGCGTACCTCACCGGTGGGCGAAGACGAAGCCACCCTCGACGTTTGGGGCCGGGCGATGCACCATCTCGGCCTCGACGGTGAAGCCGGCGGCGTCCAGCCAAGCCGCGACCCGGGCCGGTGAACGACGGTGCACGTAGACGTGCATCGGGTGGCCGCCGTAGCCCTCGGTCTTGAGGTTGCTGCCGTCGCCGGCGTGGAAGCCCAGCAGCAGGGCCCCGCCGGGGCGCAGCACCCGAAAGAACTCGGCGAGGACTGTGGGTACCTCGTCGTCGGGGACGTGGATCAGCGAGAACCAGGCGAGCAGGCCGGTCAGGGAACTGTCGGCCAGTTCGAGACCCGTCATGGAGCCGACCTCGAAACGCAGGCCGGGATGGTCCTGCCGAGCCACGTCGATCATCGCGGGCGACAGGTCGACACCGAACGCGTCCAAGCCGATGCCCTGCAGGTAGGCGGTAATCCGGCCCGGACCGCAGCCGATGTCGGCGACCGGCCCGTTCCCTTGAGCGCGCACCAGCTCGGCGAAGAGCGACAGGATGCCCCGCTGGAACGGCTCGCCGGCGAGGGCGTCGCGCAGCAGGTCGGCGTAGCTGACCGCCACGGTGTCGTAGGAAGTCCGGGTGTCGTCGAGCCAACCGGAAACGTGCATGCGGAGCACAGTAGCTCCGACTCAGGCGTTGGCGGCGCCTTGGCAACGCCACCATCGATCCGCGCAGTGATGTCGCCCGTGACAAGCTCGATCTGGCGGGGCCGGAAGCGCTCGGACGGCTACAACGCATCAGGGCGATCGCCACGTCCCCCAACCTCAGCCTCCGGTTGGTGAGGCCCCGCAGTGCACACCAACATGCCGCAGCGGGCGCTCTGGTGTTCATGCTCGCGAGTGACGCACGGTGCGCGAGCTGTCAGGGGGGATCCCGGAACGGCCCGGTGTCCGTGGCTTCGCCGATCAGAAATCCGCCGCCACGTCGTCAGTTCAGTTAGCACTCTCGCACCGGTGGAAGGATCAACGATATGACCGACGCCAGACGGCTTGGCGCCGACGAGGCCACATTCATCGCGGCGGTCCGCGCGGACGATACCGCGCGGTTCGCGCTCCTGACCGAGCGCCACCGGCGTGAGCTGCAGGTGCACTGCTACCGGATGCTCGCGAACTACGAGGACGCCCAGGACATGACGCAGGAGACGTTCCTGCGAGCGTGGAACAAGCGGGAGTCGTTCAAGGGCCACGCGGCCCTGCGGACCTGGCTGTACCGGATCGCGACGAACGCCTGCCTCGACTTCCTGGAGAAGCGCAACGACCGCACCCCCGTACCGTCCGAGCTGCCGGACCCCGACTCCGAGGTGCAGTACCTGCAGCCGTACCCCGACCGGATGCTCCCCGAGGACCCACAGGAATCGGTGGTGGCGCGGGAGACGATCGAGCTGGCGTTCATCGTCGCCGTCCAGCACCTGCCGCCGCGGCAGCGGGCGGTGTTCATCCTGCGCGACGTCCTCGGCTGGCCGGCGTCGACAGCCGCCGACGCCCTCGCGCTGACCGTCGCATCAGTGACCAGCGCACTGCAGCGGGCCCGTGTGACGATGCGCGAGCAGCTGCCCGACCGCCGCCTCGACTGGCGCAGCCCCGCCACCCACGAACTGTCGGATGACGAGCGCGGCGCGGTGAAGTCGTACATCGAGGCCCATGAGCGCAACGACCTCGACCGGCTGACGTCCCTGCTGCGCGACGACCTGCGCTTCGCCATGCTGCCCGATCCGGGCACCGTGACCACGACGGCCAAGGACGCGGTCAACGGCTGGCTCTCCGGTGGGCTCTTCCAGCACGGCCACGACGACTGGCGCGGTATCACCACGACAGTCAACCGCATGCCCGCCGCCGTGCTGTACCTGCGCACCCCCGACGACCCCGAGTACCGGCTCTTCGCCATCGCGGTCCTGCACATCGTCGACGGGAAGATCGCCGAGCTCACCGGATTCGACGCCGCCGACAAACCATGGCTGGATCTGCCACCGACACTGTGATCACACATCGGAACGCGAGGAAGGGCCGGGACAGTTCCCTCAAGGCCGAGGGGCACGGTGAGCACGGGCCAGGTTCTGGCCTCACGAGCCCAGAACCTGGCCCGTGCTCATCGCCTCGTCTCGTATCGGGTCAGTACCACGCCGCCGGGAAACGTCCGCGTCTCCACCAGGTTCAGGCTCACCCAGCTGTCCAGGGCCGTGAAGAACGGCGCGCCGCCGCCCAGCAAGGCCGGGGCAGTGACCAGCACGTACTCGTCGATCAGCCCGGCCCGCATGGCCGCTGCGGCAAGTGTGGCGCCGCCGATGTCCATGGGGCCGCCGTCCCCGGCCTTGAGCCGGGTGATCTCGGTGACCGCGTCCCCGGTGAACAGGCGGGTATTCCAGTCCACCGTGCTGACCGTCGAGGAGAACACCACCTTCGGCATGTCCCGCCAGCGACGGGCGAACTCGATCTGCGCCGGTGTGGCGCCGGGCTGCTGGTCGGCGGTCGGCCAGTGGGAGCTCATCGTCTCCCACAGTCTGCGCCCGTACAGCGCCAGGCTGGTCGCCCCCACCCGGTCGGACCACCACTGGAACAGCTCGTCGCTCGGTACGCCCCAGTCGAGGTCGTCGCCGGGCGCGGCGACGTAGCCGTCCAGGCTCAGGTTCATACCGAAGATCAGTTTCCGCATCGTGCCAGCCTCCCGTAGGTCGATCTCACACGTACAGACGGGCACGGCGCGGAAACCTAATCGGGCACGGCGCGCTCAGCTGGGCTCGAGCACTACCCACAGGACGCGGTGGCCTCGGTTTTGAGGGGGTGTGGGTGGAGCGAAGCTCCCCCACCCCGAGCGCAGCGAGCCGGAGACCCAGGGTCTTGCTTTGATCTTCATTGGAGGCGTTTGCTGATCAGGCATTGCCTGACTGGCATGTCCCCCGCGGGAGGCAGCATGTCCTCTGCCCAACGAGTTCGCGTCAGTGTCGACGTCGACGGCAGCCGCTACGTCGATGATGTCGAGCCGCGAACCCTCCTCGTCCAACATCTTCGTGAGCGGCTCGGCAAGGTTGGTACGGTCGTCGGCTGCGATACCAGCAACTGTGGCTCGTGCACGGTCCTCATGGGCAGTCCCGACGCGGTGCCGCACAGCGTCAAGAGCTGCTCCGTCCTCGCCGTGCAGGCCGACGGCGCCAGTGTCACCACGATCGAGGGGCTGGCCGGCCCCGGCGGCGAGTTGCACGCGGTGCAGCGCGCCTTCCACGAGCTGCACGCGCTGCAGTGCGGGTACTGCACGCCCGGGATGATCTTGTCCGCGGTGGACCTGCTCCGGGAGAACGACGACCCGACCGAGGAGGAGGTGCGGGAGGGGCTGTCCGGCAACCTCTGCCGCTGCACCGGGTACCAGAACATCGTGCGCGCGGTCCAGGCCGCGGCCGCGGCGCTGCGCACGAGCGAGGTCAGCGAGGTCCACGTATGACCGCCACCGTGGAACCCGAGGTCGGCGCGGCCAGGAGGCGCAAGGAGGACGCGCGGCTCATCACCGGGCGTACGCGCTGGACCGACAACATCGCGCTGCCCGGGATGCTGCACCTGGCGATCCTGCGCAGCCCGCACGCCTCCGCGCGGATCACGCGCGTCGACGTGTCCGGGGCGCTGAGCGCGCCGAACGTGGTGGCCGCGTTCAGCGGCGCCGACGTCGCCGACGTGCAGGGCAGCCTGCCGTGCGCGTGGCCGGTGACCGAGGACATCGTGCACCCGGTGCGGCCGCCGCTGGCCGTTGACCTGGTCCGGTACCACGGGGAGGCCGTCGCCGTCGTCGCCGCCCGCGACGCCGCGAGCGCGATCGACGCGCTGGAGGCGATCGAGGTCGACTACGAGCCGCTCGAGCCGATGCTCGACCTCGCCGCCGCGGCCGAAGACCAGATTCTGGTGCATCCGGACAAGGGCACCAACCGGTCGTACACCTGGATCTTCGACTCCGCCGCCGCGGGCACCGGCACGAGCGTCGCCGACGCCGACGCCGAGGTGCGCGTCCAGCGCCGTTATGTGCAGCAGCGCCTGATCCCGGCCTTCATGGAGCCGCGCAGCGTCGTGGTGGATCCGGGCGCAGGGGAGTACACCATCTGGTCCGCCACCCAGATCCCGCACATCCTGCGCGTGTTCTATGCGCTGCTCACCGGCGTCCCCGAGCACAAGATCCGGGTCATCGCGCCCGACGTGGGCGGCGGCTTCGGCGGGAAGCTCCAGGTCACGCCGGAGGAGATGATCGCGTTCCTGGCCGCCCAGCGGATCCAGAAGCCGGTCAAGTACACCGAGACGCGCGGCGACACCATGCTCTCCGCGCACCACGGGCGCGACCAGATCCAGGACATCACGCTCACCGCCCGCCGCGACGGCACCCTGACCGGCATCGACGTCAAGCTCATCGCGAACATGGGCGCCTACCTCGGGCTGGTCGGGCCGGGCGTGCCGATCCTGGGCGCATTCATGTACAACTCGATCTACAAGGTCCCGGCGTACCGCTTCGAGTGCACCGGCGTCTTCACCAACACCACGATCACCGACGCCTACCGCGGCGCGGGCCGGCCCGAGGCGACCTACGCGATCGAGCGCGCCATGGACGAGCTCGCCGCCGAGCTGGAGCTCGACCCGATCGAGCTGCGCCGCCGCAACTGGATCAAGGCCGAGGAGTTCCCGTTCACGACCGTGGCGGGCCTGGTCTACGACTCCGGTGACTACGACGCGGCCACGGACAAGGCCCTCGAGCTGTTCGGCTACGACGGCCTGCGGGCGGAGCAGGCGAAAAGGCGAGCAGCGGGGGATCCGGTACAGCTTGGGCTCGGAGTCTCCACATATACGGAAATGTGCGGCCTGGCCCCGTCGCGGATCCTCGGCGCGCTGCGGTACGCGGCCGGCGGCTGGGAGACCGCCGCGGTGCGCGTGCTGCCCACCGGCAAGGTCGAGGTCGTCACCGGCACGAGCCCGCACGGCCAGGGTCACGTCACGGCCTGGAGCCAGATCGTCGCCGACGAGCTCGGGGTGGCCTTCGACGACGTCGAGGTGCTGCACGGCGACACGCGGACCTCGCACAAGGGGCTGGACACGTACGGCTCCCGCTCCCTCGCCGTCGGCGGGGTCGCGCTCGTCGAGGCCTGCCGCAAGGTACGCGACAAGGCGCGGACGGTCGCCGCGCACATGCTGGAGTGCAGCCCGGACGATCTCGAGTTCGCGGCGGGGGCGTTCCGGGTGCGAGGTACACCCGAAGCCGCCAAGACCATCGGGGACTGCGCGTTCGCCGTCTTCGCCGCCCACGACCTGCCCGACGGGGTGGAGGCGTCGCTTGACGCCGACGCCACCTTCGACCCGCAGACGTTCTCGTTCCCGCACGGCACGCACCTGTGCGCGACGGAGGTCGACACGCAGACCGGGAGAGTCACGATCCGGCGGTACGTCGCGGTGGACGACGTCGGCCGGGTGGTCAACCCGCTCATCGTCGAGGGCCAGGTGCACGGCGGCGTGGCCCAGGGCATCGCGCAGGCCCTGCACGAGGAGGCCGTCTACGACGCCGGCGGCACGCTGCTGACCGGGTCGTTCGTGGAGTACACGATCCCGACCGCCGCGGACCTGCCGACCATCGAGTCGGACCGGACCGAGACGCCGGCGACCTCGAACCCGCTCGGCGTCAAGGGCGTCGGCGAGGCGGGCGCGATCGCCGCGACCCCGGCCGTGGTCAACGCGATCGTCGACGCGCTGCGGCCCTACGGGGTGTCCGATGTACCGATGCCGTGCACTCCCGAGCGGGTGTGGCGGGCGCTGAAGCGAGGGGGTGCGAGTTGATCCCGGTTCCGTTCGACTACACGCGGCCGTCCACTGTGGAGGATGCGGTCGCCGCGCTCGGCTCGGCCGAGGACGCCAAGCTCCTCGCCGGCGGCCAGTCGCTCCTGCCCGTGCTCCGGCTCCGGCTCGCGGCCCCAACCGTGCTCATCGACCTCGGCGCGGTGCCGGGCCTCGCCGGCGTACGCGTCGACGGCGACGCGCTCGTCATCGGCGCCATGACCACGCACGCGGAGGTGGCGGCGTCCGACCTGGTGCGCGAGCACGCGCCGCTGCTCGCCGCCGCGGCCGCGACGGTGGGCGACCGCCAGGTACGTCACCGCGGCACCCTGGGCGGCTCGCTCGCCCACGCCGACCCGGCCGCCGACCTGCCCGCCGTGGCGGCGGCCCTGGACGCGACATACGTCGTTCAGGGCCCGGCGGGCCGGCGGTCGGTCCCCGCGGCCGACTTCGCGGTCGACCTGTTCACCACCGCGCTCGCCCCGGACGAGATCCTGGTCGAGGTACGCCTGCCCTCGACCGCCGGCTGGGCCGTGCACTACGAGAAGTTCCACCGCACCGCCCAGTCGTGGGCGATCGTCGGGGTGGCGGCCGCGGTACGCCGCGACAACGGCGGCATCGGGGCGGCCCGCGTCGCGCTGACCAACGTGGGCCCGGTACCCCATCGCGCCCGCGACGTCGAGACGGCCCTGACCGGTTCGCCGGCCACCCCCACCGCGATCGCCGAGGCCTGCTCACGGGCGGCGACCGGCACCGCGCCGGTGGACGACCTGACCGCGTCCGCGGAGTACCGCCGGGAGCTCGCCCGGGTCCTGACCACCCGGGCGGTCTGCCGCGCGCTGGGCGTTTAATCTGACTAACGTCGAGGTGGCCCCGGCGCGTGCCGGGGCCATCGACCTTTTGGAGGTAGCGGCCCGTGCAACTGGAGAACACCTTCGCCGTGCCCGTCCCGGTCGAGCGGGCCTGGGCCGTGCTGCTGGACATCGAACGGATCGCGCCCTGCATGCCCGGGGCCACACTGACCTCGGTCGAGGGCGACGACTTCACCGGCACCGTGAAGGTGAAGCTCGGCCCGGTCAGCCTCACGTTCAAGGGCTCCGGCCGCTTCGTCGAGCGCGACGAGGCCGCCCGGCGCGTCGTGATCGGCGCGTCGGGCGCCGACAGCCGCGGCGGCGGCACCGCCCGCGCGACGGTGACCGCGGCGCTCGTCGCGGAGGGTGACGGAACCCGGGTGAACGTGTCGACCGACCTCGACATCACGGGCAAGGCCGCCCAGTTCGGCCGCGGCCTCATCGGCGACGTGAGCGGCAGGCTCATCGGGCAGTTCGCGGACTGCCTCGCGGGCAAGCTCGCCGAGGACACCGCCCCTTCGCCGGCCGCACCGGCCGCGCCGGTCACGGGCGGGGAGGCGCCGGAGGGGTCCGAGGGGCCGGTCGTCACCGTGGATGACGCCCGGGCGGGGGAGCCGGTCGCGCCGGTACAGCCCGACGCCGAGCCGATCGACCTGCTGGCGATGGCCGGGGTGGGCCCGGCGGTGCGGCGCGTGGTGCCGTACGTGGTGACCGCGGCGGCGAGCTTCGCGGTGGTGCTGGGCATCATCTGGTGGATTCGCCGCCGCTGACCGGAACCCGCCGATCTTGCTCGACGACGGTCAGCCGAACTCGTGCGGCGCGGCGTCCACCCGCCTCGCCACGGCGGCGCGGATCGTTCCGGCGTCGTCGGCGAACGGCCCCGAGTACGCGTAGTACTGCGCGGCCAGCCGCCACCCGGAGTCGCGGTCGGTGTGGATCCGGCGGATGACCGCCGCGAGGTCAGGTAGACCGAGGTACTCGGCGCCGTCGGCGGCCGCCTCGACGAACTGCGGGGACCGGTCCGAGCGGGCCTTCCCCACGCCGCCGGACATGACCGTGTTGTGCAGCAGCATGAGGTTGCCGACGTGGCGCAGCCCGGCCGGATCGCCGTGCGGGTCCGCCAGCACCAGCTCAAAGGCCGCGTCCAGCAGGTCCTCGACGCGGTCGCCGAGGCGCGCGTACAGCGGGTCGTCCGGCCATCGGGGCACCTCTCGCCACGCGTGGGCGGCCTGCAACCGCTCCAGGTCGCCCACGCCCTGCAATGCCTCGAGGCCGTACCGGCGGGGCAGCACGGCGGCGCGGGGCACGGCGACCCGGGCGCCTTGCATCGTCACGGTCGCGTCGCCGGCCGGGCCGGATTCGACCAGGAAGCGGTCCGCCGAGCCCGTGCGCAGGACGGCCAGGCAGTGCTCATGGCCGATGGCCGACACGATGAGCGCCGCGTACGGGGCGCCGTCCCAGCGGAACATCGAGTCCGGGCCGGCCTCCGGCGAGTCGTAGACGGCGGCGAGCTCGTCCGGGTGCAGGTATCGCTGCCGCCCGGGGTCGCCGAACGGGCGGAACGAGTACGAAGAGCGGCCCTCCGGCACACGGTGAAGCATGCCAGAGCGGGCGTCGACGGGTCGGATCCGAGGTGATGACGGCGAGCAGACGGCTTCTTCACGAGGATGAAGGCCGGCGCCACCGGGGAGCGGAGGGAACTGGCCGAGCTCACCGGCGCCCCCGTCACCACGACGCTGATGGCGCTGGGGGCGTTCGCGCTCGGCCTGCGCCCCGACTTCGCCGGTCAGGCCGACGACTGAGGGGTGCGTCGGCGCCCGGGGGTCAGCTGCGCAGGATGATCCGGCGGCGGCGGGCGACGAGGATCAGCACCGCGCCGGCCAGGACCGCGGCGATGCCGCCCCCGACCAGCGGGGCCGTGTCGGAGCCGGTCACCGGCAGCGCCGGGGCGGAAGGTGCGGCCGAGCTCGGCACGGGTACGCGCTTCGCGAACACCGAGTTCAGGCCGCGCTGGCCCTCGACGACCTGGGCGTCGCCGGCGCCGCCCTCCGGGAGCACCATCTGCCAGCCGGGCGGCGTGGAGAACCGGAGGCCGACGGAGCCGGCCGGCAGGTGGGTCAGGTGGGCGATGCCCTTGGCGTCGGTGACGGCCTGGCCGTAGGTCTTGTCCGTGCCGTCCTCGACGGCGATCACCGTGATGCCGGGGGCGCCCGGGCTGCCGTCGCCGCAGTCGCCGGTCGGGGCGTTGCCGACGCAGACCTGGACGTCGACGTCGCCGAACGCGCCGGGGACCTTGATCACCAGGCCGGCGCTGTTGTCGGCGGGGTTGGCGTCGCCGTTGTCCGACTCAAGGGTGAAGCTCAGCGGGGCGCCACCGTACCGCCAGGCCTGGTGCGTGGTCTTCCCCGTGATCGTGAACGTCTTGGAGCCGGCGGCGTCGAGGTCGAAGCCCGTCTCCAGCGCGCCGTAGTCCACGTCCTCCAGGCTCTTCACGTAGCCGCCGGCGATGTGGGAGTGCACGGACTTGGCCGCACCGTGGTTGGTGACCACGACCGTCAGCGAGAACGGCGCGTTCTCCGCGTAGGACGGCTGGTCGGCGGCGATGGTCACGGCCAGGTCCGGCTGCGGGTCGGCGGCCAGGGCGGCGGTGGCCGGCAGCACCGCGAGGGCGGCGCCGGCGAGAGCGGCACCGGCGACGGCGACGGCGGCGGCGAGAGCGCGCATGAGGGACCTCCACGGCAACGGAATCGAGCAGCAAGTTATCGCTCCGCATCGAGGCCCGTTGTCCCGTCGCCGGTGACCCCCGTCACACCCCTCGTGCCCTCAGACGCCGGGCCGGCTCAGCCCACTCTCGTACGCCCACACGACCGCGCCGACCCGGTCCCGCACCTGCAGTTTGGCGAAGATCCGGCCCACGTGGGTCTTCACCGTGGTCTCGCCCAGGTAGAGCCGGCCGGCGATCTCGGCGTTGCTCAGCCCGCGGGCGATCAGGCTCAGCACTTCGCGCTCGCGGTCGGTCAGGCGCTGCAGGCGCGGGTCGGGCTGCGGGCCGGGGCCGGCGGTGACGTACCGGTCGAGCAGTCTTCGGGTGACCGACGGCGAGACCATCGGATCGCCGCGCAGCACGCCGCGGATCGCCACGAGCATCTCCGCGGCGGGCGCGTCCTTCACGAGGAAGCCGTCGGCACCGTTCCGCAGGGCCGCGAAGGCGTACTCGTCGAGGTCGAACGTCGTGATCATCAGGATCCGGGTGGCGGGCAGGGCGCCGCGGATCCTGCCGGCCGCGGTCACGCCGTCCAGGCCGGGCATGCGCACGTCCAGGAGGATCACGTCCGGGTGGTGCTCCACCGCGAGGTCGATCGCCTGCCGGCCGTCCGCCGCCTCGCCGACGACGGTGAGGTCGGGCTGGCTGTCGACCACCATGCGGAGCCCGACCCGCATCATCTCCTGGTCGTCGCAGATCAGGACCCGGGACGGTTTCCGGTCGGACATGCCTCCATGCTGCCGGTGTACCGCTGTGGAATCGCTGTGACGGCCGGTTCGAGCGGCAGCGTGGCGACCACCCGGTAGCCGCCCTCCGGCCGCGGGGCCGCGTCGAGCGTGCCGCCGAACATCGCCACCCGCTCGCGCATGCCCGCGATGCCCCGCCCGGACGACGGCAGCCGCGGCGACCGGGGCGCGGCGGTGCCGCTGTCGCGCACCTCGATCCGGACCGCCCGCCCCGGGCCGGGCTCGCCCAGGTCGACGGTGACCTCGGGGCCGGCGCCGGCCCCGGCGTGCTTGACCACGTTCGCCAGCGCCTCCTGGACGATCCGGTAGGCCTGCACCACGGCCCCGGCCGGCACGTCGTCGCCGCGGCCGGTGACCCGGATGACCGCGCCGTCGACCCCGGCCGTCAGCCGCGGAAGGTCGGCCAGGGTCGGAGACGGCGGCGGCGGTACCGGTCCGCCGGCCTCCAGCACCGCCAGCAGCCGGCGCAGCTCGTTCAGCGCCTCCCGCCCGGTGGCGCTCACCAGCCGCAGCGTCCGGTCCACGGCGGCCGGGTCGGTGTGCCGCATCAGCTGCGCGCCCTCGGCGTTGACGACCATGACGCTCACGCTGTGGGCGAGCACGTCGTGCAGTTCCCGGGCGATCCGGGTCCGCTCCTCGGCGGCGGCGGCGCGCGCCAGGGCCCGGCGCTCGGAGTCGGCCAGCTCGGCCCGGCGCTCGACCGACTCGAGGTAGGCGCGCCGGCCCCGCACACGCTCGGCGAGCAGCCAGGCCGTGGCGATCGCCAGGCCGTAGGTGAGCAGGCTCCAGCCCGTGTCCGGGGCGGCCCGGACGGTGAGGGTCCAGGCGCCGAAGAACGCGGCCACGGCCGCACCGGCGACGATCGCCGCCCGGCGCCGGCCGCGCACGACAAGCGTGTAGAGCATCAACAGCAGCGCCAGGTGGGCGAGCGGGAGATGCTCCGCCCAGGCCCGGGTGAGCAGCCCGAGCCAGGCGGCGCCGAGCATGATCGCGGTCATCGCCGCCGGGCGGTGGCGCCGTCCGAGCAGCGGCAGTACCAATCCGGCCAGAACGAGGATCTGCACCCAGAGCGGCCGCCCGGCGGGCGGGACGACGATCGCCGGCGCCGCGAGGGCGACCGCGAGGACCGGGTCGACCGCGCGCCGTCCCACCACCCTGAACACGGCCCAACGGTACCGATCGGAGGCCGGACGGGAGTCCTCCCACGGTAGGACGGGGACGGCCGCACGGACGGACGACCGATGATGATCATGGCTCCTAGCGTCCCCGCCATGTCGATTCTCACCGAGTTCCTGCGCCACCCGCTGCTGACCGGGGCGATCGCCGCGAGCTCGCCCGCGCTGGCCCGGACGATGACCGAGGGCATCGGCCTGGAGCGGGCCCGGACCGTCGTCGAGCTGGGGCCCGGGACCGGCGTCTTCACCGACGCGATCCGGCGCCGGGTCGGGCCCGGCACCCGGATCGTCGCGATCGAGATCAATCGCCACCTCGCCGCGCGCCTGGCCGACCGGTACCGCGGGCAGCCGGTGGACGTCGTGCACGGCTCCGCCGCCGACCTGGCGAGCCTGGTGGACCATCCGGTCGACGCGGTGGTGTCCGGGCTGCCGTGGACCGTCATGCCGGAGCCGGTCCGGCACCGGATTCTCGATGCGGTCGCCGCGGTACTCGCACCGGCGGGCGCGTTCACCACGTTCGCCTACGCCCACGCGGCCTGGACGCCACCGGGCCGCCGGTTCGCCGGCGAGCTCGGCCGGCACTTCGGCACGTTGCGCACGAGCCGGCTGGTGTGGCGCAACCTGCCGCCGGCCTTCGCGTACCGCGCGACCGCCCCCTCAGGCGGGCTTCACCGCGACCAGGCCCAGGACGTCGGGAACGCCGGCCGGGCCGACCTCCTCCACCCGGCCGAGCCGCAGCCCGGCCGCGATCACGGCGTTGAGCAGATCGGCGAGCGGTAGGTGCCAGGCGCCGACGCGGGCCCGGACCCCGGCCGGGCACCAGGCCTCGTAGGTGTGCGACCGGTCGGCGTAGCGCTCGTCGACGATGACCGTCGGCCGGGCGCTCCAGTCGGCGAACGCGCCCACGTAGCAGGGGTGCACGCCGATGTGGACGAACCGGCCGCCGGGCCGTAGCACCCGGGCCACCTCGCGGAGCACGGCCGCGTAGTCCGGCACGTCGGTGTGCGCGAGGACGCAGTCGACCGCCGGGACCGCGCCGTCGGCGAACGGCAGCGCGGCCGCGTCCGCCCGCACCACCGGCAGCCGGCGCACGGCGTGGCGCAGCTGGCCGCCGGACAGGTCCAGCCCGACGGGGCTCCACCCGAGCGCGCCCAGCTCGGCGGCCTGCACCCCGGTGCCGCAGCACAGGTCCAGGCAGACGCCCGGCCCGGCCCCGAGCAGCCGGCGCAGCAGCGCCTGCCGGCGCGTCGTGTACTCGGCGGCGGCCCCGGTCACGTAGTCCTCGTACCAGTCGGCGTGGGCGTCGTACGCGGCCTTCGTCGTCATCATCAGACCGTAGGCCGCGGCGCGCCGGCCCACCGTCCCGAGCCGCCGGCGTTCGCGCGCAGCGAACGGGCCGTCAGGCGTTGCCGAGGTACGGGCTGAAGTGCTCGGCCACGATGTCGGCGATCCCCTCGGCGCCCAGGGAGCCGTCGATCTCGACGACCGGCATGCCGAGCGCGGTCGCGGCGCGCACGGCGTCCTCGGCGACGAGGCGGTCGCGGGCGATCCGGTTGCGCTGGGCGCGCTCGGGGTCGCTGACACCGCGCGGGGGCGCGCCGGCTCTCGTGAGGGTGCCGAGCTGGTGCCGGCGGTACGCCGTGATGCCGTGCCGGAAGGCGAGGATCCGGGCCACCGTGGATTTGCCGGCCCATTGGCCGCCGCCGATCCAAAGCGCCTGCCGCGGCGCTCCCGACGGATCCCACAGCATGGGTCGCGTCAGCTCCGGTTCAGCCAGTCGGCGACGTCGATGACGACCGCGGCGTCCATGTGCTGGGCGGACTCGTACTCGGACGGCTTGGACGGGCCGCTGCCGCTGAAGAACAGGTGGTTGTCGGCGTCGTGGACCCGGACGGTCACGCCGGGGCGGCCCGCGAGCGCGGCGCGCCAGCGGGCGAGGTCGTCGTCGACGGTGACCTGGTAGTCGCGGCCGCCCTGGAGGATCAGCACGGGCTTGCCGAGCGCCGCCGCGGCCGCGGGCGGGTCGTAGCCGCGCAGGTCGAGCCAGTACGGGGCCGGGACGCCGAACGGCAGGTCGCTCGCGGGCGTCGCCGTCGACAGGCTTGGACTGTCGACGGCGGTCGCCTGTCTGGTCAGGGCGTCGATGGCCGG
The DNA here is from genome assembly GCF_049995355.1 of Dactylosporangium sp. McL0621. Lineage (NCBI taxonomy): Bacteria > Bacillati > Actinomycetota > Actinomycetes > Micromonosporales > Micromonosporaceae > Dactylosporangium > Dactylosporangium sp. McL0621. The sequence goes on along the minus strand of NZ_CP188259.1, from coordinate 2,328,194 downwards.
TTGTACCGTGTCCGCGCCCGCCGGGTCCAGCGAGCCCAGGTAGCGCAGCTGGCGCACCGCGGACCAGTGCAACGGCTGCGCCCCGCCGGCCAGCAGGACCAGCCCGGCGACGGACGGGTCGGCGGAGGCGACCCGCGGGGCGACGGTACCGCCGAGGCTGTGGCCCAGTATGAACACCCGCGCCGGATCGACGCCCTCGCGCTGCCGCAGCAGGTGCGTGGCCGCGGTGGCGTGGTGCAGGTACTCGTCGTCCACCGTGAAGTCCGCCGTGATGAGGCCCGGGTGGGCCCGGGTGACCTTGTCGAACCGCAGCACGGCGACGCCGCGGCTCGCCAGGCCCCAGGCGAGGTCCTTGAAGGGCTTGTTGCGGCCGATCGTCTCGTCGCGGTCCATCGGTCCGGAGCCGGGCAGCAGCACGACGGCGGGGTGCGGCCCGGGCGCTCGGGGCCGGGACAGGGTGCCGCCGACGGCGAGGGGCCCCGAGCCGATCGTCAGGTCCTCCTCGTCGAAGGCGCCGGGATCGGCGTACCCGGGCGGCCGCCACGGCTCGGCCGGCGCGGCCGCGTCGGCGCCGGCGAACTGGATGCCGACGACCCAGCCCGAGCCGGTGATCGTGGCCAGCATGGTGACCCGGCCGTGGGCGAAGACGACCGGAGTTCGTACCAGCGTGCCGCCCGGCCCTTCCGGATCGCTGACGGGCGCATCCACCGCCGTGACCGGCCCGTGCCGTTCGATCTCGGCGCGCCAGACGGCCCGCAGCGACTCCGGCGTGAGCATCGCGCGAAGGTTCGGCGCGAACAGGTCGCGGAGCTCGGCGAACCTGTCCGCCTGCGCCAGTTCCAGAATCCTCATGCTGATCTCGCCCGGCCCGGTCGTGGTCATGTCGTCCTCCGTTTCCGGCGTGTCGGCTTCTTCGCTTCGCCGCCGCGAGGCGCCACCGTCGCTTCGCCGCCGCGAGGCGCCACCGTCGCTTCGCCGCCGCGAGGCGCCACCGTCGCTTCGCCGCCGCGAGGCGCCACCGTCGCTTCGCCGCCGCGAGGCGCCACCGTCGCTTCGCCGCCAGGAAGCGACGGTGTCGCTTCCTCGCCCGGGAGCATCACCGTCGCCAGGATGCGGCGTTTGCGGCCCGGGCCCGGGGGTTTGGCCGCGGCGGGCTGCAGGACGCGCATGAGGTCCTGCAGCAGCGTGGTGAACTCCGCGTCGTCGAGCCACAGCCCGGCCAGCCGGAAGTTCGCCCCGTCCCGGACGGGATCGACCGCGTCGCGCGCCAGGTACCGGTCGACGTCACCGAGCAGCCCGGCCACGAACGCCACGAACGCCTGCCGCATGTCCGCGGCGCTCATCGCCGCGACCTGGTCCGGCGTGATGACCGCGGCGCTGGCCCGCAGCGTGTACGTGCGCTGCACCGCGCCCCGGACCAGCTGCTCCACGACGACCTGGAGCACGCCGGCGTCGACCAGGCGGGCGACCTGCCGGTACAACGTCGCGGGCGGCACATCGGCGAGCTCGGCGGCCAGCGCGCCCGTCGTCAGCGCCCGGTCGCCCAGGAACGCCTGCACGATCCGCAGCCGGACCGGGTGCAGCAGAAGGTCCGCGGACTCCACACTCCGGACCGTAACACACCATTCTCATTCGCGATAAGGTTCCCGGCGATGAGAACGGTGCCGGGTCTCAGTGCTCCGACGCCGGGACCACCAGTGGCCGCCCGACGGCGTCCAGGGCGGCCAGCATCTCCAGCTCCGCGCGGTAGCCGGCGCGGTCGAGCTCGCCGTAGAGGAGGCGCACCGTCGCGGACCGCTCGGCGTCGGCCAGGCGGCGGTGCGGCCGGCCCGGCGCGGCGGCCTTGTACAGGTGGCGCGAGATCAGCAGCACGTAGACGCCGGCGGTCGCCGCGGCGGCGAGCATGGTCGCGAGCATTCGCAGGACGCTACCGGGCGGCGGGCGGGCGACGGTACCAACTCCGCGGATCGAATCTGTTGCACTCCCCGGCAGCAACCCCTGGGCAACCGGCTTGCCGGGCATCCCGCGCGTCGCCGCCCATCTGGGATGCTGGGCCCGTGGAGAGCGTCTACCGGCGGTCGGCCGGCACGGCCCGCGGCGAGGCCCGGCGGCAGGAGCTGCTCGAGCGCGTCGTGGAGGACCTCGCGGCCCACGGGCTCGTGGACTTCTCGCTGCGCCGGGCCGCACGCGCCGCCGGTACCACCCACAAGGTCTTGCTCTATCACTTCGCCGGCGTCGACGATCTGCTCGTTCAGGCGGTGGACCGGCTCCGGAAGCGGCGCATCGACACCGGGCTCGCCGCGGCCGCCGCCGGGCCGGGGACCCTCGCGGCGCGCGTGGAGGCGCTGTGGCCCGTGCTCACCGACCCGCGCTTCGGGCATCGGGTGCTGGAGCAGTCGACCGGGCTCGCGATGTACGACCCCACCCGGTACGCGCAGTTCGGCCGCGAGGCGACCGAGCGCTACCTGCCCGCGCTGCTGTCGCTGTGCCCGCCGGACTGGAGCGCCGCCCGGAAGGCCGAGGTCGCGGAGATGATGCTCGCCACGCTGCGCGGCCTCCTGCTCGACCGGGTGACCGGCGGGGACGAGGAGGGCACCGCGGCCGGGCTGCGGGCGCTGCTGCGGGCCCTCGAACGCGAAGAACGGGCCTAGCGCTCAATGTGAACCACGTGGTTCACTTCTTGCATGACGCAGATCGAGCTCGGGGTCGGCACCGTCGAGTACCGCGACACCGGGGGCACCGGGCCCGTCATCGTGCTGCTGCACGGGCTGCTCATGGACGCGTCGCTGTGGGACTCGGTCATTCCCGAAATTTCGCCACATTTCCGGGTGATCGCCCCGACGCTGCCGTTCGGCGCGCACCGCATCGCCGTACGCGCGGACGCGGACCTGTCGCTGCCCGGCACCGCCGCCACGGTGCGGGAACTGCTCGACCGGCTGGACCTGCGCGACGTCACCCTGGTCGGCAACGACACGGGCGGCGCGGTCGCGCAGCTGGCCGCGGCCGACCCCCGCGTGGGCCGGCTCGTGCTGGTGTCGTGCGAGGCGTTCGACAACCTGCCGCCGGGCCTGACCGGCCGCACGATCGCCGCGCTGGGCCGGCTGCCCGCGGGCCTCTTCCGCGCGTTCATGCAGCAGATGCGCCTCAAGCCGGCACGGCGCCTCCCGATCGCCTTCGGCCGGCTGACCCGGCGCGGCGACCGGGCGACGCGCGCCTGGATGGCGCCGATCCTGACCCAGAAAGCGATAGCCCGGGATTCGGTACGTGTACTGCGCGCCGTCTTCGCCGACCGCACGATCCTGATGCGCGCCGCGGAGGATCTGCGCGGCTTCGACCGCCCGGCGCTCGTGGTGTGGGCCAAACACGACCGCGTGATGCCGCCCGAGCACGGCCGGCGCCTCGCGGAGCTGCTGCCGCAGGGCCGGCTGGTGGAGATCGAGGACACGGACACGCTGATCCCGCTGGACCAGCCCGGCCGCCTGGCTGAGGCGCTGCGCGGGTTCCAGTCGCCGTGACCGGCCGCGGCCACCCGGCCGCGGCGCTGCGCGGGCTCTAGTCGCCGTGACCGGCCACGGCCACCCGGCCGCGGCGCTGCGCGGGCTCCAGTCGCCGTGACCGGCCACGGCCACCCGGCCGCGGCGCTGCGCGGGCTCCAGTCGCCGTGACCGGCCACGGCCACCCGGCCGCGGCGCTGCGCGGGCTCCAGTCGCCGTGACCGGCCACGGCCACCCGGCCGCGGCGCTGCGCTGCGCTCTAGTCGTGGTGGATGCGGCCCGCCGTCATGGTGAGCCGCGCTCCCCCGCCGCCCCAGCGCCCGGCGATGATCTCGGCGGCGATGCTCACGGCGGTCTCCTCCGGGGTGCGCGCGCCCAGGTCGAGGCCGATCGGCGAGGACAGGCGGGCGATCTCGGTCTCGCCGATCCCGGCCTCGCGCAGCCGCGCCATGCGGTCCTCGTGGGTGCGGCGGGAGCCCATCGCCCCGACGTACGCGAACTCCCGGCTCAGCGCCACCTGCAGCACCGGCACGTCGAACTTCGGGTCATGCGTGAGCACGCACACGACGGTGCGGTCGTCGACGCGGCCGGCGTCGATCTCGCCCTGGAGGTACCGATGCGGCCAATCGACGATGACCTCGTCGGCGCCCGGGAAGCGCTTCGAGGTGGCGAAGACCGGGCGGGCGTCGCAGACCGTGACGTGGTACCCCAGGAAGCCACCGATCCGCGCGACCGACGCCGCGAAGTCGATGGCGCCGAAGACGAGCATGCGCGCGGGCGGCGCGTACGACGCCACGAACACCGTGAGGCCCTCGCCCCGGCGCTCCCCGTCCAGGCCGTAGTGCAATGTGTCGGTCCGCCCGGCGGCGAGCAGGCCACGGGCGTCGTCGGTCACCGCGGCGTCGAGGCGCGCGGAGCCCAGGGTGCCGTCGGCGGACCCGGGCCACACCACGATGCGCCGCCCGACGCGGTCCGCCGGTCCCTCCACGATGGACACGACGGCGACCGGGTCGCGGTGCTCGATCGCGTGCGCGACGCGCTCCAGCTCCGGGTACGTCGTGCGGTCGACCGGCTCGACCAGCAGCTCGATGATGCCGCCGCAGGTCAGGCCGACGGCGAAGGCGTCGTCGTCGCTGACGCCGTACCGCTGCACGACCGGGCTCCGGAGCTCGACCACCTCGCGCGCCAGCTCATACACGGCCCCCTCGACACACCCGCCCGAGACACTGCCGACCGCGGTCCCGTCCGGCCCGACGAGCATCGTCGCGCCCGCCGGCCGCGGCGAGCTGTGCCAGGTGCGCACCACGGTGGCCATCCCGACCGGCTCCCCGGCGCGCCACCAGCCGAGCAGCTCGCTGAGCACCTCACGCACGACGCACCTCCGGGCGGCGCAGGCCACTGAACTCCTCACGCACCGCGCACCTCCGGCTCGGCAACACGTCGCCCGCGCCGCCATGGCGGGGGCCGCTGAGCACCTCACGCACGACGCACCTCCGGCTCTGCAACACATCGCCCGCGCCGCCATGGCGCGGGCCGCTGAGCACCTCACGCACGACGCACCTCCGGCTCTGCAACACATCGCCCGCGCCGCCGCGGCGCGGGCCGCTGAGCACCTCACGCACGACGCACCTCCAGGCTCTGTACCAACGTCTCCAGCGCCGCGATCGTATGGCCCGCGACGAGCGCGTCGACGTGCGGGAGCACCGCGGCCAGGCCCGCGGCGGACGGCGAGAACCCGGGCCGCCCCGCGTGCGGGCTGACCCAGACGACGCGCGCGGCCAGGCGGCGCAGGTGGGCGACGGTGTCGGCCAGCCGCACCGGGTCCCCCGTCTCCCAGCCGTCGCTGCAGACCACGACCACCGCGCGGCGGGCGGCGCCGCGATGCCCGTCGCCGCGCACGAATGCGCGCATCGTGTCGGCCAGCCGGGTACCGCCGCGCCAGTCGGGAATCGACTGCCCGGCCAGGCGCAGGGCCGTCTCCGGATCGCGGGTGCGCAGGGCGGACGTGAGCGGGGTGAGGCGCGTGCCGAGCGCGTACGCCGTCGTCCACCGTGGACGGTGCCGCACCAGCGCGTGGGTAAAGCGGAGCAGCGCGTCGGCGTACGGCGACATCGACCCGGACACGTCGACCAGCACGACCAGGCGCCGGGGCCGCGGCCGGCGCGCCTTGCGCAGCAGCACGTCCGGGCCGCGCAGGAGGGCGCGCACGGTGCGGCGCCGGTCCACGACGCCGCGCGAGGCCGGGGTGTACCGCCGGCCGCGCCGCATGGGCTCGGCCCGCCCCGCGATCCGCAGCAGCCGCGCCGCCTCCACCCGCTCCACAGTGGACAGGGTGGCGAGGTCCCGATGCCGCAGTACCTCCTCCGCGCTGGCCTGCACCGCCAGCGCCGGATCGCCGTCGGCCGCCTGTCCCGCCGGCGGCATCGTGGCCCGGAACAGCGACCGCTCGGGCATCCGCCGCACCTGCCACGGCGTGCCCTTCGGCGCCGGATCGCGCTCCCGCCCGCGGACGGCGGCGTCGTACCACGCGATGTCCTCCGGCGACCCGCACAGGGTGAGGCGCCCGACCCAGTACGTGTGCTCGGGCCCCACCGCGTCCAGCGCGGTGAGGAAGGCCAGCCGCCGGTCGAGCGGCACCGCGCGGTCAGGTGAGGACATCGGCGGTCCGCACCAGCTCGATGTCCTCGCGGACCTTGAGCACCACGCCCAGCGTCTCCACGCCCGGCGCCGGCAGCCCCAGGGCCCGCAGGGCGGCCGCCCAGTCGATCGCCTCGGCGACGCCCGGGGGCTTGACCAGGTCGAGGGCCCGCAGCCGCGCGGTGGCCTCCGCGATCCGCGCGGCCAGCCGCTCGTCGATGCCGGGCAGCCGGGTGCGCACGATGGCGGCCTCGCGCTCGGGGGTGGGGTGGGCGACCCAGTGGTACAGACAACGGCGCTTCAACGCGTCGTGCACCTCGCGCGTGCGGTTGCTGGTCACCACCACGACCGGCGGTACCTCGGCCACGATCCGCCCCAGCTCGGGCACCGTGACGGCCGCGTCGGCGAGCAGCTCGAGCAGGTAGGCCTCGAACTCGTCGTCGGCGCGGTCGACCTCGTCCACGAGCAGCACGCAGGGGGCGCGCTCGACGGCCTGCAGGAGCGGCCGGGCGAGCAGGAAGCGCCGGTCGTACAGATCGGCCTCGAGCTCGTCGGCGGAAAGCTCACCGCGGGCGGCGGTTTCGACGGCGCGCAGGTGCAGAACTTGGCGCGGAAAATCCCAGTCGTAGAGCGCCTGCGAGGCGTCGAGCCCTTCGTAACACTGGAGCCGGATGAGCTCTACCCCGGCGGCCTCGGCCAGCGCAGCCGCGAACGCGGTCTTACCCACCCCGGCGTCACCCTCGAGAAAGATCGGCCGACCCAGACGCAGCGCAAGGAAGCCCGCCATCGCGAGCCCCTCGTCAGCGAGGTAGCCCACGTCGGCCAGGCGCGCCGCAAGAGCGGCCGGCGAGGCGAAGTCCGGCACGCCCACAACTATGCGCCTAAGCGTGCCGTTCGGGGAATCATCACGCTGAGTGCCGCCACAACTACGACATTCCGGCCCCGTCCACCGCGCAGCAACCCGTTCGAGTCCGAACGTGCACACCGCCTCAACGACGCCGTCCATTCCCGCCCGAACGCGCACACATCGCCGCGCGCCCTGTCCACTCCTTCCTAAACGCGCACACAACGCCACTGCACCGCCCACTCCCATTCGGATCCCGTCCAGAACGCGCACACATCGCCACCCGCACCGTCCAGTCCGTCCAAACGCGCACGCATCGCCAACCGCGCCGCCCACTCCCACCCGGATCCGACCCGAACGCGCACACATCGCTCACTCGCATCGTCCATTTCCCGTCGGAACGTGCACGCATCGCTCACCCCGCGCCGTCCATTTCCCGTCGGAACGTGCACGCATCGCTCACCCCGCGCCGTCCATTTCCCGTCGGAACGTGCACGCGTCGCCAACTGCGCTGCGCCGTTCGTTCCTGTCCGGACGTGCACATATCGCTCAGCCCGCACCGTCCGTTCACGTCCGGACGTGCACGTCCTGCCGGCGGGAAAATGCGCTGCGTGCCGTGCCTGGGCGGCGCCATGATGAGCGCGTGACGACGCGCCTCACCGCAGGGGTGATTCCGGGCGCCGGCGAGCGTGTTTGGTCGAGGGCGCCGGAGGCTCCCGGGCGGGCCGTCGCGGTCGGGCCGGCCGACGCCGACGAGCGGCGGGTGAGCGCGGCCCTCGAACGGCTCGAGCAACTCGTCGAACAGGGCGGAGTCGTGGCCGCCGACGCCGGGGTCGAGCTCGGGGCCGGGTTCCGCTCGGCGCGCATCGAGGGCGGGGCCGGCAACCGCCGCGACGGTGTGCTCGCCGCGCTGCGGGCCGTCGGCGCCGCGCCGCTCGGGGCGCCCGCCGCGGTGTCCGTGGCACTGTTCGGCATCGAGGCGACGAAGCCGCTCGGGGCGGCCGCGACCGCGGCGGTGGCCGACGGCCGGTGGGCGGCGCTGCGGTTCGCGGTGGCAGCCGCGGAGGTACTCGGGCCGGAACAGCTGGTGGCGCTGCTCGACGCCCTGTCCGCGGACGGCGTCGACCCCTTCCCCGACGGGCTGCCCTCCGTGGTCGGGGAGCAACTGCGGCAGGTGCTGGAGGCGGTACCCCAGCCGCGGCGGGCCGTGCTGCTGCGCAGCCTGTGGGACGAGGTCTGCGCGCACCAGGAGGCGGAGCGGCGCCGCGACCGGCGGCGGGCGACGCAGGCCCGCACCGACCGGCTCGACGACCTGCGCCGCCGGTTCGCGCGGTACGACGACGACGCGATCGTCGAGGCCGTCCGCCGCACGGTGCGCCGGGAGCCGACCCTGGCCGACGCCGCGCGATGGAAGATGCCGCAGTGGTACCGCCACCGCCGCACCACCGTCACCCTGCACGACTGCCTCGGTGCCACCGTGCTCGTGCGACTGGCCGTGTCGGTCGCCGACCACGGCGCGGCCGCGGCGCTGGAGCGGCACCGCCACGAGATCGCCGCGGCCGGAGCGCTGCTGGACCAGCCCGCGGCGCAGCTCGCGGCGCGGCCGGTACCGGGGCTCACGGGCCTTCCCGCGCGCCCGGGCGCGATCCTGCGCGACCTCGACCGCCGCCGGCCGCGCCCCGACTCCTTGCCCAACGTGATCGCCAACGCCCGCGCGTACGGCCGGCTCGCACTCGAGAACGCCGCCATCCTGCTGTACGAACTGACAGAAGTGGACGACGAGCACGTGCACAAGATCGCCGCGCGATGGGCCGCCGGGTCCATGAGCGACTGGCGGGACAAGGTCGGGCTGTTCTCGCCGGAGCGGCTCGCGCAGTGGTGGCAGCCGCGGCTCCTGCAGGGCATCGACGGCGTCAGCCTCGGACAGCTACTGGCCCGCGGCGAGCCGGCGCGGGAGACGATCGGCGACCTGCTGTGGCTGGCCGAGCTGGGCGACGCGCTGGCCCAGCTGGACGGGGAGGCGGCGGCGACGGTGGAGTACGGCCGGGTCCCGGACATCATCCTCGAGCGCCCGGAGGCGTCGCCGCTCGAGCCGCGCCGGGACTCGATCGCGCTCGTCGCCGGCGGGACGGCGCAGCTCGCAGGGCTCGCCGGGCTGCGGCCGGGCACACCGGTGGCGGCCGCGGCGCGGCGGGCGCGCACCTGGAGCGGCCTGATCGCCGCGCTGCGGGCCGAGGCGGCCGTGGCCGAGGCGCTGACCGGCTCCTTCGCCGTCCCCGCGGCCGTCCTGGCCGCCGACGGCGCCACGCTGCCAGGCGGCGACGAGCAGATCGAGGTCGCACACACGCCGCGGCGGACGGCGGAGTGGGGCGCGTACATGGGAAACTGCATCGGCGGCCAGTTGTACACCGAGGCCGCACTGGCCGGACGCGCCTTCCTGCTCGCCGTACGCGCCGCCGACGGCCGCCTCCTGCTCAACGCCGACCTGCGCCCGAGCGCACGCGGATGGCGGATCGATGAGCTGCAGGCGCGGTTCAACCACGACCCGGAGCCGGAGCTGGCCGACCGCTTCCGCGCCTGGGTGGCCACGCTGCCGCCGCCCCCGGACCCGGCCCACCCGACCGCGGTCGATCCGGAACTCCCGGCACCCGGCCACGTCCAGGTGCACGTCCGCGGCCGCCACGCCCAGGAAGAGGCCCGCGGAGGCTACGCCCATGAGGAAGCCCGCGCACGCTACGCCCATGAGGAAGCCCGCGCACGCTACGCCCATGAGGAAGCCCGCGCACGCTACGCCCATGAGCAGGCCCGCGGACGCTACGCCCAGGAGGAGGTCCGCAGGCTCCACGTTCAAGAGCCGACCCGCGGACGCCACGCGCAGGACCCGGCCCGCGGGCGGCGTAGCCGGACCCCGGCGGCGCGGATCGCGGCCGAGCACGGCCCGGCTCTGGGCGCCCGCGCGACCGATGCCCTGCGCACTCCGCCAATGCAAGAAGCGCTGCAACTGCTGGCGCGGCTGGACGGCCAGGCCGACGAGGACCTGGCGGCGATGACGGCGCTGCGGCGGGTTTCGGCGGGCGCCCTGACCCGTACCGTGGCCGCAGCCCTCGAGGCGGGTGTCCTCACCGCCGGGCAGGTGTGGCGCGCCGGTGGTGCGCGGCCGCTCAGCAGTGCGCTGGCCGCGTACGGGGCGAAGCAGGACGGACACGGAACGACGCACACCGGGCACGGGACGGCGCTGGACGGACCGGGGGCGATGCAGGCCGCGCACGGAAGGACGCTGGACGGGCTGGAAACCGCGCAGGCTGGACACGGGGCTGCGCACGCCGGGCACGGGGCGACTCTGGACGAGCTGGAAACGGCGCAGGCTGGACACGGGGCAGCGCTGGATGGACTGGGGACGGCGCTGGATGGACTGGGGACGGCGCCGGCCGGGCACGGGACGGCGGAGCCGGCTGGACACGGGACGGCGGAGCCGGCTGGACACGGGACGCCGCGGGCCGGGCACCGGGTGGCGGAGCTGGCGCCGTTGGCGTTGGACGAGCCGTTGACGGGATCGCTGCGTACGGTGGCGAAGGCTCCCGGCATCGCCGAAGCCCGGACCACCGAGCTGGTGGCGCGGCGCGTCCGGCGGGCGATGGGCGTGCTGTTGCGGGCCGGTAACCCTGCGCTCGCCGGGCGGCGGCCGGAGGGGCTCGATGCGCCGATGCTGTGTGCGTGCGCGCTCGCGGTGACGTCGTGGTCGGGGCCCGGGGTGCCGGTGGCGGGGGCGCGCCGGGTCACCGTGCCCGGGTTTCCCGCCTCGGCGCTGAACGACGATGGCGGGCCCTGGGTCGCGGCCTGGCCGGACGCGGTGGAGTTGGGCGCCGACCGCGAGGTGTTCTGGGAGTGCGTTGCCGAGCACGGGCTGCTGGTGCCGGCCGCGTGGCTCGAACCGGCCGGCTGGGCGGCGCTTTGGGCGCACGCAAACCGTCATCGCTGACCGTTCGACCGCGCATGGCACTGCAGCCGGGCTACATGAACCGCCACCGCTCGCCGCACGATTACGCGCGGCCGGCGGGCGGCCACCACAAACCGTCATCGCTGACCGCACGACCATGCGCGGCACCGGAATCGCAGCGCGCAAAACGACCCCCGCAACCGCACGACCATGCGCGGCACCGGAATCGCAGCGCGCAAAACGACCCCCGCAACCGCACGACCATGCGCGGCACCGGAATCGCAGCGCGCAAAACGACCCCCGCAACCGCACGACCATGCGCGGCACCGGAATCGCAGCGCGCAAAACGACCCCCGCAACCGCACGACCATGCGCGGCACCGGAATCGCAGCGCGCAAAACGACCCCCGCAACCGCACGACCATGCGCGGCACCGGAATCGCAGCGCGCAAAACGACCCCCGCAACCGCACGACCATGCGCGGCACCGGAATCGCAGCGCGCAAAACGACCCCCGCAACCGCACGACCATGCGCGGCACCGGAATCGCAGCGCGCAAAACGACCCCCGCAACCGCACGACCATGCGCGGCAATGCAACCGGACGCGCAAAGCGACACCGAGCAACCGCGCGACCGTGTGTGGCGCCGACACCAGGCGACCTCGCCGGGCTGGGCGGTTACTCCGGGGGGACGTCCAAGTCGGTGTCGTCGGCGATGTCCTCGCACGGCACGCCCTGGACCTGGTCCGCGTGCGCCACCAGATACGCTCGCGCGCCCACGTCCGCCGTCGCCAAGGTTGTCACGCCCGGCCAGTGGTCGCGGCCCAGGATCACCGGATGGCCCCGTTTGCCCTTGTACGTCGCGGTGAGCAGGGCGGCCGCGCCGGGCGGCGCCGCGGCCAGCAGCCGGGCCACCGCCTCCGGGCCGATGCCCGGCGTGTCCACGAGCAGTACCAGGACCGCCGAGGCGTCGGTGTCCGCCAGCGCCGCCAGCCCCACGCGCAGGGACGAGCCCATGCCGCTCTTCCACGTCGAGTTGTCCACCAGCGTGGCGTCGCCCAGCGAGGCCTCGGCGCGGACGCGGTCGGCCTCGGCGCCGAGGACGACCCACACACGTGTGCAACCGCCGTCGCGTAAGGTGGCGACGGCGCGTTCGACCAGCAGGCGGCCGTCCTCGTGGCGCACGAGGGCCTTGGGTCCGCCGTACCGGCGGCCGCCACCTGCGGCGAGTACGAGTCCGACTATCGCGCTCAGCGGGCTCTCCTACGTCCGACGGTCTACAGCACCGACTCGGACCAGATTAGTACCCGCTCGGTAGGCTGCATGCTCATGGCCCTCCATGATCACTGTTCGTACTGCGGCGCCGCCTATGAGCAAGGGGCGCCCTGGCCACGGGTCTGTGCCGCGTGCGGCGAGACCACCTGGCGCAATCCGCTGCCGGTGGCGGTGACGTTGCTGCCCGTCGACACCGACGAGGGGCGCGGGATCGTCGTGGTGCGCCGCGACATCGAGCCGAAGCGCGGTGAGCTCGCGCTGCCCGGCGGGTTCATCGAGGTCGGCGAGTCGTGGCAGGAGGCGGCGGTCCGGGAGCTGCTCGAGGAGACGACGATCCGGGCGGATGCGGGCGACGTCCGGCTGTTCGATGTGCAGAGTGTGACCAGCGGGAATCTCATCGTGTTCGGGGTACTGCCGCCGCGTCCTCTGGCCGAACTGCCCGCGTCGATCCGGACAGAGGAGTCGCTCGGGTTCGAGATCGCCGTCGGGCCGCGCGAGCTGTGTTTCCCGACCCACACCGACATGCTGGCGGCCTACTTCGCGGCGGAGTAGCGGTCGCCCACGGACAGGCCGAACGCTATTTCGCGTCGAAGTAGGCCTCGACGATCGACACCTCCAGCGGAAACCGCACGGCCGTGTCGCCGAAGAGCAGCTGCCTGGCCTCGTCGCCCGCGGCGTGCACGGCGGCCGCGACCCCCTCGGCCTCCTCGCGCGGGCAGTGCACGATGACCTCGTCGTGCTGGAAGAACACGAGCTCCGCGCGGCGTCCGCCGCCGGTCAGGGCCGCGCGGAGGCGGGCCAGCAGGACGAGCGCCCACTCGGCCGCCGTGCCCTGGATGACGAAGTTGCGGGTGAACCGGCCGCGGGCCCGGCCCCTGGCCCCGCCGCGGCTCTCCACCTCGGCCCCGGGCTCGTCGAAGCCCTCGCGCCAGCTCACCGACGCCGGCGGGCAGGTGCGCCCGAGCCAGGTGCGCACCAGTCCCCCAGCCTCGCCGGTGCGGGCCGCCTCCTCGACGAGGTCCCACGCGTCCGGGTAGAAGCGCCGTAGGGCGGCCAGGGCGGGCGCGGCGCTGCCGCCGGTCTGGCCGTACATCGCGCCGAGCAGCGCGACCTTGGCCCGGGCGCGGTCGCCGTCGAACGCCTCGGTCGCGAGGGCCGCGTAGAGGTCCCCGGCCGCGCCCGCGCGGGCCAGGCGCTTGTCGCCGGAGACGGCGGCGAGCACGCGCGGCTCGAGCTGGCCGGCGTCGGCGACGACGAACACCCAGCCGGGGTCGGCGACGACGGCCCGGCGCACGACCTTCGGGATCTGCAGAGCACCGCCGCCGCGGGTCGCCCAGCGGCCGGAGACGACGCCGCCGGGGATGTACTCGGCGCGGAACCGGCCGCCGGTCACCCACTGATCGAGCCAGCTCCAGCCGTGGGCGGTCCAGAGCCGGAACAGCTCCTTGTACTCCAGCAGGATCGGCACGGCCGGGTGGTCGACGTGCTCGAGCTCCCACTTGCGCGTGCTGCGCAGCATGATGCCGACGCGGGCGAAGGCGCGCAGCAGCTCGGCCGGCGACTCGGGGTGCACGCGCTGGCCCAGGGCCTCGTTGAGCCGGGCGCCGAGCTCGGCCAGGCGCGCGGGCGGGCCGCCGACCGGCGAGGGCGGGCCGAGCAGCTCGCGCAGGAGGGCGTCGTGGACGTCGGCGCGCCAGGGCAGGCCGGCCAGGCCCATCTCGACGGCGACGAGGGCGCCGGCGGACTCCGCGGCGATCAGGGTGCGCATGCCGCCGGCCCGGGGGGCGAGGGGGTGCGCGGACTCGAGCTCCGGCAGCGACTCGACCCGGCGCCGCTGCGCCCGATAGACCGCCGTCAGCTCTTCCAGCGGTACCGTCGCCGCATCGAAGGCATCGAAGAGTGAGTCCTGCGACAGTCCCGGGGGCTCGGCCGCCCGCGCCGGCGGGTCGGGCGGCACCGGCCGTCCCGCCAGGCGGGCACTCGCCGCGGCGAGCGTTCGGGGCTGGCCCCAGGCGCCCTCCGCGCCGAGCAGGAGCGCCTCGGCGAGCTCGAGATCGTGGCAGCGCTCGACGCGGACGCCGGCGCGCACGAGCCGCGGGTAGATCTCGGCGGTGGACGCCCAGAGCCAGCGGGGGCGGTCGCGTGACTCGACTCGTGCGACCGCCCCCGCCAGGTCCTGGACGTGCTGCTCGGCGCCGACGGGCGTGCCGTCGTCGGCCAGCGGGCGCAGAAGGCCGCCGGGGCCGGAGGGCGTCAGCGCGACGAGCATGAAGGCATTACATCGCACGGCCCCGGTACTTCTCGTGGAAGCGCCGGGGCCGCGCGGGTCCGGTTACTTGGAGATGCCACCGGTCAGACCGGCCTGCACCTGCCGCTGGAAGACGATGTACACGATCAGCACGGGCAGCATGGCCATGGTCAGACCGGCGAACAGGCCCGACCAGTCGGACTTGTACCCCTGGTTGACCGACAGGCTGATCAGGCCCTGGGCGAGCACCTCGTGGGTCTTGCCGGCGCCGCTGGTGTCCTGCATGAGCACGGTCGGCAGGTACCACTGGTTCCACTGACCGAGCACGTTGAAGATGCCGATGCTGATCAGGCCGGGCCGGGCCATCGGCAGCATCACGCGGAAGAACAGCGTGGTGTGCGAGGCCCCGTCCACCAGCGCCGCCTCGGCGACCGAGGTCGGCAGCGTGCGGAAGAACGAGTGCATGAAGAAGATCGTGAACGACAGCGACCAGGCGACGTACACGAGGATCAGCATGAACCGCGAGTTCAGGCCGAGCAGCGGGAACGACACCCCGGTGTTGAAGACGCCCTTGAACAGCGGCACGATCGCGAGGTACACCGGCAGCGTCAGGCCCGCCAGGAACATGAAGTAGATCGCCCGGTTGCCGGGGAACTCGTAGCGGGACAGCACATAGGCGGCCATCGAGCCCAGCAGCATCGTGAGGACCACGCCGCCGCCGACGACGATGACGGTGTTGAAGAAGAACTCGCCGAGGCCGCCCTTGGTCCACGCGCGGGAGAAGTTGTCCCACTGCAGGCCGTGCGGGTTGAGGGACAGGGGCTCCTTGATGATGTACTTGTCGCTCTTGAACGACGAGACCACCACCCACAGGATCGGGTAGGCCACCATGAGGGCCCACACGATCAGGAACAGGTGGGAGAAGCCGCCGAACACCCGGTCGGAGAGCTTGGACGGCTCCGAGGAGGTCTTCCTCGGCACCGCGTGGCTCGGCCTGCCGCCGCCGGCGGGGGCCGTCCGCCTGTCGTTCACCGCCATGTCAGCCATGTCAGAACTCGATTCGTTCGCGGCGGGTGAACCGCAGCTGGAGGACGGCGATCAGCATCGTGAAGATCGCGAGCGCGACACCGAGGGCGCACGCGTAGCCGAACTGACCGCGGTTGAAGGCATTGAACTGAATCACGGAAGCGAAGATCTCGGAGGCGTGGTCGGGGCCGCCCTGGCTGGGGGTCATGACGTACACCAGGGCGAACATGTCCAGCGCGGTGATGCCCAGGTAGACCCAGGCGACCGAGATGTTGTCGCGCAGCAGGGGCAGCGTGATCCGCACGAAGGTGGCCACCCGGCCGGCGCCGTCGAGCAGCGCCGCCTCGTAGATGTCCTTCGGGATGCCCTGCATGGCCGCCGAGAACAGGACCATGTAGAAGCCGACGCCGCTCCAGACCGCGATGAGCAGGAGCCACCAGAGCACGGCGGGAATGCCGAGGATCGGCGTGGGGTCGGCGACGAACAGGTTGGGGTGCTGGGGGTCGATCAGCCCGACCTTCATGAGCAGGCCGTTGAGCAGGCCCTGGTCGTCGGTGCGGTAGATCGCCTGCCACATGACGGCGATCAGGACCAGGGAGAGCACCTGCGGGAAGAAGAAGATGACCTTGTAGACGCTGGACCCGAAGACGCCCCGGATGCCGGCCTTGTCTCCGCGCCCGCCCACATTGAGGAGGAACGCGAAGAACAAGGCCAGCGCGATCGTGAACAGCGGCACGGTGACAAGGAAGAACACGTTGTGCCAGAAGGCCTTGTGTACCAACTCGTCCTTGAACAGCCGGACGTAGTTGTCCACGCCGACGAAGTTCTGCTTGTCCGAGTAGCCGCCCCAGTCGGTGAACGAGTACCCCACCGCCTGGGCGAACGGCCACACCACGTAGAACGCGAAGAGCAGTACGGGTAGGGCGAGGAAGCCCGTCACGAACCGCGCTTTACCGTGCCGCATGATCAGTCACTACCTAACCGGGAAACGGGGTCAGTTGGCGCGGGTCTGCTTCTTGATGCTGGAGTCCTTGCTGATCTTGTCCGCGATCGCCTGCATCTTGGTGACGAAGCCGGCGGCGTCGGTACGACCGGCCATCAGGTCCTCGGCGAGGTTCTGGCTCTCCTTGTCGTAGTCGGCGTAGAAGTCCGGGAACCGGAAGGAGACCAGGTCCGCGGGCGCACCCTTCATGAGGGAGTTGGCGCTCGCCAGCGCCGGGTCGTCCACCTTGTCGCCCGAGCCCTTGACCGAGGCCAGCGACTTGGTGAGCGAGGCGAACGCGCCCGCGCCCTCGGTGGACAGCATCGCGCGCAGGTACTCCTTCGCGCCAGCGGCGTTCTCGGCCTTGGCCGGGACGACCCAGTCCTCGCCGGCACCGGCGTAGACCGCGCCGGCCGCCTTCGGGCTGGCCACGTCCCAGTAGTTCGACAGCGTCAGCTTGAACGCCGGCGGCAGGGTCTTCGCCATCTCGTTCTTGTACCAGGTGCCCAGCTGGATGAACGCGGCCTTGCCGTCCAGGTGCGCCTGCTGCGACTGGGTGTGGTTGAGGCCCGAGGAGCCGGCCAGGATCAGCTGGTCCTTGACCATCTTCTCGATGTTCTGCAGGCCCTCGAGGATGCCCGCGGCCTTCCAGGCGTCCGGCTTGAGGTTGTCGATGTCGACGACGGCCTGCTTGCCGGCCGCGTTCCACACCGTGGTCATGATGTGCCAGCGCGGGTAGTAGCCGTGCACGCCGTCGTAGACGAACGGGGCGATGCCGGCCGCCTTGATCTTCGGGGCCAGGGTGAAGAAGTCGGCCCAGGTCTTCGGCGCGGTCCAGCTGTTCTTCTCGAACAGGGCGGCGTCGTACCACATGCCCCACACCGTGTAGGCGTACTTGAGCGTGTAGAACTTGCCGTTGAACGTGCCGTCGTTGATGGTGCCCGGCAGCAGCGAGTCACGGATCTTGCCGGTGCCGTCCCAGGTCGGGGCGTCGAGCAGGTCGTCCAGCGACTGGATGGCGTTCTCGCTGATCAGCGTGCTGGTGTCCATGATGTCGGCACCCGAGTTGTTGATCAGGTCGCTCGGAGTGGTAGCCATCTTCGGCTGCTCCTGCGTCTTGATCTTCTGGGTGGCGCTCTGGTTCACCGTGACGTTCGCGTGCTTCGCGTTGAAGATCGTGACGTCCTTCTTCGCGTAGTCCGTGCCCAGGCCACCGTCGAAGACGACGACCTTGACGGTGCTGCCGTCCTTGACGCCGAAGGGGTTGTCGTTCGACTTGGTTCCGGTGTCGCCCGTGCCCTTGTCGGACGAAGAGTCCGAGCCGGCGCAGGCGGAGAGCAGCCCGGCGGCGGGGGTGGCGAGCAGGCCCGCCGCCGCCGCGCGCCGCAGGACGGTACGACGAGTCAGTTCATTGGACATTTGGGGGTCTCCTCGGTTCGGGTCAGGCGGTTCGTCGGACGCGTCCGGCGTACCGCGACTCGAGGGTGTGGTTGTGCTCGTCCCCGCCGGGGACGTTTGCGGACAGGTAGACGGGAGCCACCTCGCCCGCGGCCTCGATGCGTCGCACGACCTCGGCGACCACCAGCTGCGCGATGAGCGCGTTGGTGACCGAAGAGACCGGGCAGACCGCGCCGCCGCTATCCAGCGACAGCAGTGCGTCGCCGTACGGCGCGCCGTTGTCCAGCACGACGTCGGCAATGTCGGCGAGCCGCTGGCCCGAGGGGTGCCTGGGGGACACCCGTCCGGTGTGCTCGACCGATGTGATGGCGATCAATTTGTGCCCGCGCTGCTTGATCAGCAGCGCCATCTCGACGATCCCCCCGTTGATCCCCGACTGCGAGGCCATCACGAACACGTCCTCGGGACGCGGCGCGGCGATCTCGTAGAGCCGGGCCGCGATGCTCGGATCGCGTTCCAGCTTCTCGTTCTCGAGGATCTTCGGGTCCTCGCCGCCGTAGACGACGAGGTCCCGCAGGAGGATCTTGTTCGTCGCCACGAGGCCCCCGGCGCGGCCGGCGAAATCCACCGCCACCGCCTCGGAGTGCCCCGTGCCGAACGCCTGGAGGAGGCCGCCGGCGCGCAGCGCGGCGGCGATGTGGTCGGCCGCCCTGCTGAGGTTGTCGGCCTGGGTGAGGGCGATCCGATCGATGACCGACTGGATCGCGGAGACGTAACCGTGAGCGGTGACGGCCATCCCGTCGCCCTTTCTCGCGCGAGCGTCCTGGAGAGTGGTCACGACGCTTCCTTTCCGGAGGCCGACCGATGGCCGGCGACCGCCTGGGCCGTGACGGAGAACGCTGCGTGGGCGCGCTCGTGGGTGCGCTGGGCGACCGCGATGTACAGCAGGTCGAGCACCACGAGCTGCGGGTGCCGGGCCGAGAGGGCGTCCGGCCGGAAGGTGGTCGCCTGCGTCGCGGTGAGCAGGACGATGTCGGCGACCTCGGCGAGCGGCGAGCGGGGGAAGCTGGTCAGCGCGATCGTCGTCGCGCCCCGGCTGCTCGCCTCGGCGATCATCTCGATCGTCTCGCGGGTCTGCCCGCTGTGCGAGACGCCGAGGGCCACGTCGCCGGCCTTGAGCAGCGCCGCGCTGGCCAGGCCGTTGTGCACGTCGGTCCAGGCCCAGGCGGCGATGCCGATGCGGTGCAGGCAGAACTGCATCTCCCCGCCGACCAGCGCGCTGCCGCTCGCGCCGTAGATGTCGACCCGGTCGGCGCGGGCGATGGCCTCGGCGGCGCGCTCGATCTCGCCGAGGTCCAGCAGCGACGCGGTGTCGTGCATCGCCTGGGTGTCGGCGGCCATGATCTGGCCGAGCACGCGCTCCAGCGGGTCGGTCGGCTGGATCTCGCGGCCGATGTCCATCGTCCAGCCGCCGGTGCGTGCGGCCCGGCCGGTCTCGCCGGCGATGGCCAGGCGCAGTTCGGCGTACCCCACGAAGCCCAGCGCCCGGCAGAAGCGGGTCACGGTCGCCGGCGAGGTGCCGCTGCGCTCGGCGAGCTCGACGATCGTCGAGCGGGCCGCGGCGGCGGGGTCGGCCAGGATCAGCTCGGCCACGCGCTGCAGGGCGCCGGTCAGTTCGGGCAGCCCGGCGCGGACGCGGACCAGGACGCTCTCACCGTTGCCGGCGGCGGCGAACCCGTCGGCCGGGGCGGGCGAGATGGGTGCGGATGCCATCGGCGAGGCACTGACGGCGGTCGGCACCACCGTCGTGAGTTCCTCGCGAGACACCATCGCTTTTCCTTTCAGCAAGGTTCCTTAACTGTTAGTGGTAAAAGTTCTTACTGAAGCCCCCTTCTTGTCAAGGAGTTGGGCGAAGTTTTCAAACTGTTACCTGCGAAGTGGATCTTAATGGGAGCTAAAAGCCCAGTTCAGACCGCATCTCGATCTTGAGACCGGTGCTCGGCCGCTCGCCCTAGGAGATCACCCCGAACCGGCCCCGCGGCAGGGTCCGGCCGCAAATACGCCCGATTTGTTACGCGGCCGGTACGGTCCGAATCCGCCGGTTTTCACGGAAAAGGCCGAACCAGTCCCCGTTGGGGATGGTTCGGCCGGGCCAATGATCTTCCGGTTGACCTGGGCGTTCTCAGCCCGTAACACTCCCGTGCTCGTGCAGGGCGCTGGTCAGAATTACCAGACCCTCCCGCGCCTCGTCCTCGGTGAGGTTCAGCGGCGGGCCCATCCGGATCACGGTGCCGTAGAGGCCGCCCTTGCCGACCAGCAGGCCGTCGCGCCGGCACGACTCGAAGACCGCCGCGGTGGCGGCCGCGCTGGTCAGCTCGATGCCGATCATGAGCCCCTTGCCGCGCACCTCGGCCACGATCGGGCTCTGTACCGCGCGCAGGCCATCCAATAGGAGCGCTCCCACGCGGGCCGCGTTGGCCTGCAGGTCGTGCTCGACGATGTAGTCGAGCACCGCGTTGCCGGCCGCCGTGGCGATCGGGTTGCCGCCGAACGTCGAGAACGAGATGCCCTGCACCGAGTCAAGGACCTCGGCCCGTCCGACCACGCCGGCCAGGGCGAAGCCGTTGCCGATGCCCTTGGCGAAGGTCAGCAGGTCGGGCGTGACGCCGTGGGCCTGGTAGCCCCAGAAGTGCTCGCCGGTGCGGCCCCAGCCGGTCTGCACCTCGTCGGAGATCAGCAGGATGCCGTGCTCGTCGAGCACCCGCTGCCAGACGCCCATGAGCTTGTCCGGGCCGTGCGTGAACCCGCCGACGCCCTGGATCGGCTCGGCGATCAGGCACGCGACCGGGCCCGCGGTCGTGGTCGCGAGCACCTCGCGGAGGTCCTCCTCGGCCGCCTCGAGGTACCGCTCGTCGCTCATGCCCCGCAGCAGCCCGCGCAGCCGGTCGCCGGAGTGCAGGTAGCTCACGTTGTACGGGCTGTACGCCGAGGCCGACCACGCGCGGTTGCCGGTCACCGCGATCGTCGCCGCCGTGCGGCCGTGGTAACTGTTGCGCACCGCCAGGATGCTGTTGCTCCCGCGGGTGTTCGTCGCGACCTGCAGCGCGGCCTCGTTCGCCTCGGTGCCGGAGTTGGTGAAGAAGACCCGCGCGTCCGGGATGCCCGACAGCTTCGCGATCTTCTCCGCCAGCTCGACCTGGTGACGGATCAGGTACAGCGTGGACGTGTGCACCACGCCGGTGCGCAGCTGCCGCTCGACCGCCTCGCGCACCTCCGGCAGGTCGTAACCGAGCGAGTTGGTCAGGACCCCGCCGAAAAAGTCGAGGTACGTTTTTCCGTTACTGTCCGTGACCCGGGAACCCTTGCCGGTGACGAGTTCGAGGGGCTCGTCGTAGTACACGGGCATCCAGCCGGGCATGACCCGCCGATGCCGGGTGAGTAGGTCGTCCATGACGTACATTCTCGCGCTGGCGTTTTCCGGACGCTTCGATATGCTGACCGGCGATGTCGACGGCACCGAGACGTTTACTCACGCTCCTGGTCACCGCGCTGCTTCTGGTGACCACGTTCGGTGACGCCGCTTCGGCCGAGCCGACCCCCAGCGGCGACGTGGACGGCAACCAGAACCTCACTGTGCGTCAGGCCCTGGACAAGGCGACGGCCGAGTACAACGACGCCAAGGGCCGGCTGGACAAGTCGGTGGCCGACCAGGCCGCGATCGGCGACCAGATGGCCAAGACCCAGACGCGCCTCGGCGAGCTGCAGGGACAGGCGGGGACGATCGCCAACGCGGCGTACCGCGGCCACCGGGTCAGCATCGTCAACGTCGTCATCGGCGCCCAGGACGCCGACGACATGCTGCACAACATGGTCACCGTGGAGTACATGCTCCAGCAGGAGGACAAACAGCTGCGCGAGATCGCCGCGACCCAGCGCCAGCTGGAGCAGCAGCGCAAGGACGCCGACGCCGCCGTGGCCAACCAGCAGGCGCAGCTGAAGATCATGGAGGCCAACAAGAAGGCCGCCGAGGACGCGCTGCGCAAGGCCGGCGGCGGGGCGGACGTCGGCTCGGGCAGCGCCCCGTCCGGCGGCAAGGTCACCACGAACCCGGTGGCCCGCAACTCCGACGGCTCGTTCCCCTCGGAGGGCTGCTCGGGCGACGACCCCACCACCAGCGGCTGCCAGTCCCCGCGCACGACGAACATGTACAACGAGGCCCGCAAGGCCGGCTTCACGCACTACACGTCGTGCTACCGCAGCGGCGGGGGCGGCGACCACCCGCTCGGCAAGGCCTGTGACTTCTCCGCCAACGCATCGACATTCGTCAACGCACGGGCGACCGGGGCGGACAAGACCTACGGCGACAACCTGGCCGCGTGGGCGCTGGCCAACGCGAAGAACCTCGGCATCAAGTACGTGATCTGGTACAAACGCATCTGGCAGCCCAGCAGCGGCTGGAAGTCCTACGGCGGCGACGGCACCCCCGCCGGCGACCACTACAACCACGTGCACATTTCGATGCAGTAACCGGCGTGAGCCGCCTTCAGCTGCGCAGCGCGTCCAGGGCCAGCAGGGCCACGTGCAGCGACAGGCACGCCGGCACCGAGTCCAGGTCGGCCCCGAGGATCTTCCCGATGCGGGCCAGCCGCTCGTAGAACGCCGGGCGCGACAGGTGGCTGTGCTCGGCCGCCGCGGACTTGTTGCGGCCGCACTCGAGGTACACCCGCAGCACCTCCAGCAGCTGCTCGCGCGGGTTGCGGGCGTCGTAGGCCAGCAGCGGGCCGAGCTCGCGCTCCACGAACGTCTGCAGCCGCGGCTCGTCGCGCAGCATGTGCAGCAGGCCGGCCAGGCCCACGTCGGCTAGGCGGACTACGCCGCCGGCCGGGTGGCGCACGGCGTCGGCGACCTGCGCGGCCTCGGCCAGCGACCGGCCGGCCTCCCGGGGCGAGTCCACGATCTCCCCGGCCGCGACGATCGCCTCCGGGTCCGTCTTGTGCACCTTGTCGGCGAAGGCGCGCAGCACGTCCTCGGTGGCCTGCGTGATCAGCACGCCGGTGGAGTTCGCGTCGAGGGTACCGGCGAGGCTCTTGACCGATATTTCCGACAGGGCCCGCTCGACCGCCGCGAAGTGCGCCGGGCGGATCACGACGCCGACCAGGGTGCGGCGCTCCAGCGGGATCCCCAGCGCCCGCGCCCGCAGCGCCACCTCCTCGACCGGCATCGAGCGGTTGAGCAGCGCCTGGAGCAGGGTGCGCCCGGGCCCCTCGGGGTCGGGGTCGATCAGGCGCCCGAGCGCGAGGGCGGAGGCGGCGCGCTCGATCAGGATGACGTACCGCGCCTGCGCCGACCCCACCCGCATGAGCAGCCGGCCCCAGTCCTGCCCGCGGGCGCCGACCGCGGTCACCAGCCAGCCCGCGCCCGGATCGAAGCCGGTGCGCCCGGACGGGCGGATCGCCCGCGAGTGCGCCTCCCAGCTGGCCAGCAGCAGCTCGGCCGAGCCGCCCGCGGCGTCGTACGCGAGCACCTGCCGGGACAGGTTCTCCAGCACCACCGGCGCCCCGGCCAGGGCCGCGGCCTGCGCGACGACCTCGGCCGGCCCGGCGCCCTCGACGGAGAGGTGGGTGAAGCGCTGGTGGATCTCCTCGGCGGCGCGCAGCTCGGCCAGCTGGCCGTCGATGATCATCGAGTGCACGGCCTCGGTGATGGCCACGAACGGCGTGCCCCGGTGCAGCTCGACCAGCGGCAGGCCGAGCTCGTCCGCGGTGCGCACCATGACCGCGGGCAGTCGCTGAGCGTAGCGGCGGCCCAGCTCCACGGCGAGCCCGCACGCGCCCACCTCGGCCAGATCGGTGATGTACCGCCGTAGCCCGGCCTCGTCCGCCGGCAGCCCGATCCCGGTCGTGAGCACCAGCTCGCCGCCGCGCAGCAGCGTGGCGATGTCCGGCACCTCGGAGCTGTGCACCCAGCGGACGGCCTGGTCGAGCCCGCGCTCGCCCGCCACGATGCGCGGGGCGCCGTTGCGCACCGGCTCCAGCGCGAGCACCTCGCGGACGGTCGGGAACATCAGCGCGGATGCTACTTCGCCGCCGTCCGGATCGCCTCGCGGATGCGGGAGTACGTGCCGCACCGGCAGATGTTGCGCAGGCCGTCGAGATCGGCTTCGGTGATGTCCCGGCCCTCGGCGGCCACCCGCCGCACCAGGTCGACGGCGGCCATGATCTGACCCGGCTGGCAGTACCCGCACTGGGCGACGTCGTGGTCGAGCCACGCCTGCTGCATGGGGTGCAGGTCCTGGCCCACCGTGGCCGCGAGCCCCTCGATGGTCGTGACCTCGTCGTCCGGCCCGAGCTCCCGGACCGGGACGGAGCAGGGGTTGAAGGCGCGGCCGTTGAGATGGCTGGTGCACGCCTTGCAGACGTTGATGCCGCAGCCGTACTTCGGGCCGGTGATGCCGAGGATGTCGCGCAACACCCACAGCAGCCGCACATCGTCGGCGACGTCGACGGTGACCTGCCGGCCGTTGACCCGGAACGTGTGCTCGGGCACGCGGACCTCCCGTCAGATCGCAAGGTTCCGCCCGTCGGTCGGCGACTGGGGTACCGGCGGGACGGTTGGTTTGGGGACGAACGACAGCGTGCCGTGGTTGATCGGGAACGTGGTCGGCATGGTTCCCGTCGCCCGGCCGTAGGCGCAGGCGACCGCGGCCATCGAGGCGGCCACCGCGAGCTCGCCGGCCCCGCCGGGCTGCTCGGAGGTGCTCGGCATGACGATGATCCGCAGGTCGGGCGGGGTGTTCCACTGGCGGGTGTAGAAGTAGTTGTCCCAGCTCGCCTCCAGGAAGTACCCGTCGCGCAGGTGGAGGCTGGAGGTCAGGGCCAGGGCGATGCCGTCCATGACGCCGCCCGTCATCTGCGCCTCCAGGCCGCGCGGGTTGACGGCCAGGCCGACGTCCACCGCGAAGACGGCCTTGGTGACGCGCGGTCCCGCGACGCCGTCGCGGATCGGCCGGTTCACGGTCTCGGGCCGGGCGTCGAGCTCGACGAGCGCGGCGCTGACCGACTTGTACTCCGCGTGGAAGGCGATGCCCTGCGCCGTGCCGGCCGGCATCGAACGGCCCCAGCCGCCCACGTCGGCGACCTTCTGCAGCACCGCGCGCGAGCGGTCGTCGCGCAGGAAGTCCCGCCGGAACCGGAAGGGCTCCCGGCCCATCCGGGCCGCGAGCTGGTCGACGAGCAGCTCCCGGGCGCAGGTGGCGTCCGGCGAGTAGACGTTGCGCATGCTGCCGGTGTTGAAGCCGCCGCCGGTCTCGGCGAGCAGGCGGCTGACGATGCCGAAGTTGTACGGGGACGTCTGGCTGAACTGGAAGAAGGTCTCGGCGAAGCCGATGTCGCCGAGCGGCAGCTGCGCGGTCACCGCGGTGAACAGCTCGCCGAGGCCGTGGCCGAGGTCGGTGGCCACGCTGGTGTGCCGCTGCTCGTAGCCGAGCACCGTGCCGCCGAGGTAGGCGATGCGCACCCGGGAGGTCGCCATCGGGTGGGCGCGGCCCTGGCGGACGTCGTCGGCGCGGTGCCACATGAGCTTCACCGGCTTGCCGATGTGCCGGGACACCTCGGCCGCCTCCAGCGCGGCGTCGAAGAACAGCTTGCGCCCGAAGGAGCCGCCGCCCTCGGTGACGTGCACGACGACCCGGTCGACCGGCAGCCCGAGCCGGGCCGCGATGTTCTCCTGGGCCACGATCGGCGACTTCAGGGCCGACCAGATCTCGGCCCGGCCGGCGCGGACGTCGGTGATCGCGCAGTTGGTCTCCAGCGCGCTGTTGCCGCGGAAGGCGAACGTGAACTTTCCCTCCACGACGGGGGTCGGCGGCCGCGGCCCGAGCGGCACCTCGGCCGCGGCGAGCTCCCGCAGCACGGTCTCGTCGGACCTCCCCTCGGCGGTGCCGGGGCGCCAGGACACCCGCAGCGCGCGGACGGCGTCGATGCGCTGGCCGAAGGTCTCGGCCCGCACCGCGACCCCGGTGGAGATCACCACCACGTCGGTGACCCCGGGCATCGCGCGGACCTCGCCGGCGTTGGCGACCGAGCCGACGGTGCCGTTGACGGGGCGGCCGCCTCGCGCGCCCGGGCCGGCGCGGCGGCCCCCAGCGCGCCCAGCGCTCCGCCCGCCAGCAGCACCTTGCGTCTGCTCATCTCAGTCATGTCATCGACTCCTTTCGGCCTCAGGACGGGCGGTTGGTCACCGGGATCTCGATGCGGATCGGCTTGGCCTCGGACAGGAACAGCAGGGCCGCCTTGCGCAGGAACTCGTCGAAGAGCCAGTAGGCCTCGGGCGCGAGCGGGAACGGCAGCAGGCCCTCGCGCACCAGGACGAACGGGCCCCAGGCGGTCTTCAGCAGCGGGTCCCAGATCAGCTCCCGCGGGATCTGCAGCCACTGCGCGATCCGGTCCCCGAGCAGGAACCGCGTGAACGCGCCGAGGATGGGCCGGGTCAGCAGGCCGCCGTCGATGCCGGCGCCGAGGTCGAGCAGGATGCCGGCCAGCGTGAGGCCCTCGGGCGTCGGGGCCAGCACCGGGTCGAGCACCTGCCGGGCCTGGGCGTCGGCCTCGCTCCAGCCGGCCGGGATGTACTCGTCCCGGACCCCGAGCAGATGGGCGCCCACCTGCCAGGAGTGCAGGAAGCCGTCCGACTCGGCGGCCGGGATCGGCACCTGCCAGGCGGTGAGCTTCTGCATGACGGTCGTGGGCAGGCTGTGCCAGGTGACCATGATGTCCCGCTGGCTGATCGGGATGTCCTCGTCGGCGGCCTGGGCCCAGGCGGGCGACTGCGGCAGCAGGTGGCGCACCGCGGCGTGCACGAGCCGGGTCTTGACGGCCGTCACGATCATCTCGCCGTCCGGCTGGTAGGCGTTCGGGGCGCCGATGTCGTAGCCGAGCTTGGCCGTCTTGGAGATGCGGTCCTTCATGTCGGCGCCGCCCTTGGAGTAGTAGACCGCGCGCGCCTCCTTCGGGATGACGGTGCTCATCATGCCGCTGGCCAGCCCGTAGAGGACCCCGAGGTAGAGGCCCCGTTTCTCGTTGAACTGCACGGCGGTGGCCAGCTTGCCCTGGTCGGTCCACGCGGGCAGCCGGCGCGCGCGCTCCATGAAGGCGCGCAGGTCGGCCGGCAGCCCGTCGGGCAGCGGCTGCCCGTTCTTGGTCCAGTTCCGCAGCAACCCGTTGACCAGGGGCACGTCGCCCCGGTCGATCAGCGCGGCGACCACCGGGTCGGCCTCGTCGTCCCAGACCCACCGCGGGTCGGCGCCCGCCCCGGCGCCCGCGACGGAGCCGGTGGGCGACCAGGTCCATACCGATTTCGCCTGGGCGGGCGCGGCGGCCGCCAGTGCTCCGAGCGCGCCGAGCGCCCCGCCCGCCTGCAAAACCCTGCGTCTGCTGAGTGGTTCCACCCGTCGCTCCTGTTCCTCCGAGGCCGAGAGCCCGTTGATACGGTGATACACAAGTTGCATCGATGTATCAGCCATGAGAGCACACTGTGTCGGCGGTCACAAGAGGACTTTCACAACGCTCAATAGTTAGCCGTGGTTCCGGCACATCCGAGTCGATCGTCCCGATGACACCGCGGCACCTTCCCAGAAAGTTAGCCGTCGTTTACAGTGCCGGTACACCCCGAGGAGGCTTCCGTGGATCCTGCCGACGCCCTCGCCGATCGATGCGCCAAGGCCGCCGCCGACCTGACCATCCCCGCCCTGCTGCACCGCAACGCCACCGAGTTCGGCGACCGCCCGGCGCTGAGCACGCTCGGGCGCGACGACACCCGCACCTGGGCCGAGCTGCACCACGAGGTCGCCGGCATCTCCCGCGGCCTCGCCGAGATCGGCCTCCAACCGGGCGGCCGCATGCTGATCATGATGTCCAGCCGCCCCGAGCACTGGCTGGTCGACCTGGCCGCGGTCCACCTCGGCGCGGTGCCCAGCACCGTCTACCCGACGCTGAGCCCCGAGCAGCTGCGGTACCTCGCGCTGCACAGCGCCGCCCAGCTCCTGGTCCTGGAGGGCCGGGCCGAGCTGGCCCGCTGGCGGCCGATCCTGCCCGACCTGCCGAAGCTGCGCCGGATCGTGCTGCTCGAGGAGCCCGCCGCCGACGAGGCCACCCTGGCCACCGTCACCCTGGAGCACGTCCGGGCCGTCGGGGCGGCCGCGCACCGCGCCGCCCCGGACGCCTTCGAGCGGTCCTGGCGGGCCGTCCGGCCCGAACAGCCGGTGACGCTGCTGTACACGTCCGGCACCACCGGCGACCCCAAGGGCGTCGTGCTCAGCCACCACAACGTCGTCTACCAGTCCGTGGTGCTCGAGGCGACGGTCGCCGTGCCCGACCACGCCCCGACCGTCGCCTACCTGCCCCTGGCCCACATCGCCGAGCGGATGCTGGGCATTTACAACGCGGTCTACCGGGCCGGGCACGTGACGATCTGCCCCGACGCCGCCCAGCTCGTCCCCGCGCTGCGCGCGGTCGGGCCCGCCTCGTTCTTCGGCGTGCCCCGGGTCTGGGAGAAGATGGCGGCCGGCATCCAGGCCCAGCTCGCCGCCGCGGAGCCGGCGACGCGGGCCGCCTACGACGCCGCGTCCGCCGTGGCCCTGGAGGCCTTCGAGCTGCGCGCGGACGGGCGGCCGGTACCCGACGAGCTGGCCGCCCGGCTGGCCGGGGCCGACGCCACCGTCCTGCGGCCGATGCGCGCGCTCCTGGGCCTGCAGAACATGGCCTGGGCCGGCAGCGGCGCGGCCCCGATCCCGGTGGCGGTGCTGCGGTTCCTCGCCGGGCTGGGGCTCGACGTCCTCGAGGTCTGGGGCATGACCGAGACCACCGGTACCGCCACCATCAACACGCCGGAGCGGTTCCGCACCGGCACGGTCGGCCGGCCCAACCCGGGGATGCAGGTCCGCCTGGCCGACGACGGCGAGATCCTCGTGCGGGGGCCCCTCGTCTGCTCCGGCTACCTGCGCGCCGACGGCGGCGTCGAGGCGGTCACCGACGCGGAGGGCTGGCTGGCCACGGGCGACGTCGGCACCGTCGACGCCGACGGCTTCCTGACCATCACCGACCGCAAGAAGGATCTCATCATCACCTCGAGCGGCAAGAACGTGTCGCCGGCCCAGATCGAGCAGCGGCTGCGCGCCCACCCGCTCATCGGCCAGGCGGTCGCGGTCGGCGACCGGCGGCCGTACATCACCGCCCTGATCGTCCTGGACGACGAGGTCGCCCCGAGGTGGGCCCGGGCGAACGGCATCGGCGAGACCGCGCTGCCCGGCCTGGCCGCCGAGCCGCGGGTGCTCGCCGAGATCCAGGCCGCCGTCGACGCCGCCAACGCCGGGCTCTCCCGCCCCGAGCAGGTCAAGACGTTCCGGGTCCTGCCGTCGAGCTGGACGCCGGAGACGGGCGAGCTGACGCCGACCCTGAAGCTGCGGCGCCGGATCATCACCGCGCGCTACGGCGAGACCATCGACGCGCTGTACGGCGGCGATCCTTTGGTACCCTGATACGAGATCAGTGTCGACGTACCACGGGAGGTTGACCATGACCCCGTCTCTTCTGGAGCGCGCGTTCACCGATGCGCTGCAGCGCGCGGACGACGGCGACGAGGTCACCACCCGGCTGCTCGACGCCGCCTACGAGCAGTTCTGCCGCATCGGAATCCGCCGGTCCACAATGGAGGACGTGGCCCGGCGGGCCGGCGTCTCGCGCATCACCGCCTACCGCCGGTTCGCCTCCAAGGACGCGCTGGTCGAGCACGTCGTCCGGCGCGAGTTCCGGCGCTACTTCGACCGGTTCCTGGTCGACATCCAGCAGGCCGCGACCGTCGCCGACCGGGTGGTGCTGGGCTTCGTCAGCTCGCTGCAGGCCATCCGGGGCAACCCGCTGATCGGGGGGCTGATGGTCGCCGAGCCCGACGTGCTCGTCCCGTCGATGATCGGCGACGGCGGGCGGACCATGGCCACGGTGCAGCGCTTCGTCGCCGGGCAGCTGCGCCGGGAGCAGCGCGCCGGGAACATCTCCGGCGCGGTGGACGTGGAGGTGGTGGCCGAGCTCATGACCCGGCTGTCCTGCTCGTTCCTGGTCACCCCCAGCCACGTCATCGACCTGGACAACGGCGCGCAGCTGCGCGCCGTGGCCCGGCAGTTCCTCGTGCCGATGCTGGAGTACGGCTCACAGGCCCAGTGACCGGCCGATCAGCTCCTTCATGATCTCCGTGGTGCCGCCGTAGATGGTCTGCACCCGCGCGTCCAGGTAGGCCCGGGCCACCGGGTACTCGCGCATGTACCCGTAGCCGCCGTGCAGCTGCAGGCACCGGTCGACGGTGCGGTGCTGCAGCTCGGTGCACCACCACTTCGCCATCGCCGCCGTCGGCGCGGTGAGCTCCGGCTCGACCAGGCACTGGTCGACGAAGACGCGGCCGAGACGCAGCTCGGTGGCCAGCTCGGCGAGCACGAACCGGTTGTGCTGGAAGGTGCCGATGGGCCGGCCGAACGCGTGGCGCTGCTTGCAGTACTCGACCGTCTGCTCGAACACCGCCTCGGCGCCGGCCAGCGCGGCCACGGCGATCGAGAGCCGCTCGAAGGGCAGGTTCCGCATGAGGTACGCGAAACCCTCGCCCTCGGCCCCGAGGAGGTTGGCCGCCGGCACCCGCACGTCGGAGAAGAACAGCTCGGCCGTGTCCTGCGCCTTCTGGCCGATCTTGTCGAGGTTGCGCCCGCGCTCGAAGCCCGGCGTGTCCCGCTCGACCACCAGCAGGCTGATGCCCCGGTGCCCCGCCGCGGCGTCGGTGCGGGCGACGACGATGACGAGGTCGGCCAGGATGCCGTTGCTGATGAACGTCTTCTGCCCGTTGAGCACGTAGCTGTCGCCGTCGCGCACCGCGGTGGTGGTGATGCCCTGCAGGTCGCTGCCGGCCCCCGGCTCGGACATGGCGATCGCGGTGACGATGTCGCCGGAGCAGAACCCGGGCAGCCACCGCCGCCGCTGCTCGTCGTCGGTCAGGTCGGTGAGGTACGGCCCGATGATGTCGTTGTGCAGGCCGAACGCCGGGCCGCTGGCGCCGGCCCGGGCCAGCTCCTCGGTGAGCACGGCGTTGAAGCGCCGGTCGGTCACGCCGGCGCCGCCGTACCGCTCGTCGACGAAGAAGCCCAGCAGCCCGGCGGCCCCCGCGGCCCGCCACACGCCGCGGTCGACGATGCCGTCGGCCTCCCAGCGCTCGTGGTGCGGCGCGATCTCCTTGGCGATGAAGGCCCGCACCAGGTCGGCGAACGCGTGGTGGTCGGCGGTGAGGATCGTGCGGTTCATCCGGCCATCTCCTTCACGGCGGCGATGATGCGGCGCGGTTCGGGGCCGAGCGGCGTGACGTTGAGGACCGTGACGCCGGCGTCGCGGTAGGCCCGCACCCGGTCCGCACGTAGCTCTCGGGGCCGATCAGGCTGATCCGCTCCAGCAGGTCGGCCGGCACGGCGGCGGCGGCCTCCGCCCTGTGGCCGGCCAGGTACAGGTCCTGGATGCGGTCGGCCTCGGCGGCGTAGCCGTACCGGCCGAGCAGGTCGTGGTAGAAGTTGCGGCCCTTGGCGCCCATGCCGCCGACGTACAGCGCGATCGACGGCCGGGCGAGGTCGCGCAGGCCGGTCACGTCCGGGCCGATGGCCAGCAGCCCGCCGGCCACGATCTCCAGCGGGCCGAGATCGCCGGCCCGCCGGGCCGTGCCCGCCTCCAGCGCGTCGCCCCACACGCCGGCCGCCCGCTCCGGATCGAACAGGAACGGCAGCCAGCCGTCGGCCAGCTCCGCGGTCATCCGCACGTTCTTGTCGCCGAGGCTCGCCACGTAGATCGGGACGCGGTCCCGGACCGGGCGGTTGAGCAGCTTCAGCGGCTTGCCGAGCCCGGTGCCCTCCCCCGGCGGCAGCGGCAGCCGGTAGATCCCGTCGTGCACCAGCGTCTCGCGCCGCCAGACCCGCCGGCAGACCTCGATCACCTCCCGGGTCCGCCCGAGCGGCCGGTCGTACGCGATCCCGTGCCAGCCCTCGACCACCTGCGGCCCCGATGCCCCCAGGCCCAGGATGGCCCGGCCGCCCGACATCGCGTCCAGGCCGGCCGCGGTCTGCGCCAGCAGCGCCGGCGTGCGCGAGTACACAGGCAGGATGGCCGAGCCGATCTCCAGCCGGGAGGTCTTCGCCGCGAGGTCGCCCATGATGGTCGGCGCGTCGAAGCCGTAGGCCTCCGGCACCCAGACCACGTCGAGGCCGTCGTGCTCCCAGGCGGCCACCGCGTCCGCCTCGGCCCGGGGGTCGGCGGCGTAGGCCAGTGTCGTCGCGATCCGCATCAGCGTGCTCCCTGGGTCGAGCGGACGGCCGCGCCGCCGCGCCAGCGCGGCACATGCGCGCCCAGGCCCCATTCGGTGAGCACGGTCTCGGTGTGCGCGCCGGGCACCGGCGGCCCGGCGCCGGGCACGCCCGGCGTCCGCGACAACCGGGGCGCGACGGCGGGCTGGCGGACGCCGCGGCGGTCCTCGTACGTCCCGCGCGCCACCAGGTGCGGGTGGTCCCGGGCCTCCGCCAGCGACAGCACCGGGGCGACGCAGGCGTCGGTGCCCTCGAAGACGCCGGTCCACTCGGCCCGCGTCCGCGTGGCGAAGACCTCCGCGAACCGGGCCCGCAGCCGCGGCCATCCGGCGGCGTCGTGCTGGGGCGGCAGGTCCGCGTCGCCCAGCCCGAGCCGGCGCAGCAGCTCGGCGTAGAACTGCGGCTCGAGCGCCCCCACGGCCATGTGGCCGCCGTCGGCCGTCTCGTACACGCTGTAGAACGGGGCGCCGCCATCGAGCAGGTTGCGGCCGCGCCCGGCCCGCCAGGCCCCGGCCGCGAGCAGGCCGGCGAACACCGTGGTCAGGTGGGCCGTGCCGTCGACGATGGCGGCGTCGACGACCTGGCCGCGGCCGGTGTCGCGGGCCACGAGCAGCGCGGCGAGGCAGCCGACGACCAGGTACAGCGAGCCGCCGCCGAAGTCGCCGACCAGGTTGAGCGGGATCTGGGGCGGCCCGTCGGCCGGACCGATCGGGTGCAGGGCCCCGGCGACGGCGATGTAGCCGATGTCGTGGCCGGCCGCGCGGGCCAGCGGCCCGTCCTGCCCCCAGCCGGTCATCCCCCCGTAGACCAGTCCCGGGTTGCGGGCCAGCGCCGCCTCCGGGCCGATGCCGAGGCGTTCGGCGACGCCGGGGCGCCAGCCCTCGATCAGGATCGCGGCCCGCTCGGCGAGGCCGAGGACGACCTCCGCCCCGTCGGGGTGCTTGAGGTCCACGACGATCGAGCGCTTGCCCCGGTTGAGCAGGTCGTGGCGCGGGTCGCCGGTCGAGCCCGGCCCGGGGCGGTCGACGCGGACGACGTCCGCCCCCAGGTCGGCCAGCAGCATCGCGGCGAACGGTCCCGGCCCGATCCCGGCGAGCTCCAGCACCCGGACCCCGGCGAGTGGCCCGCTCATGCCGACACCTCCGCAAGCTCCGGCGCCGGCACGAGCTCCGCCCTGTACTGCTGATGAGCGGCCACTCCGCTTCGCTCCGTACCGCTCATGCCCCGGCCCGCCCTTCGAAGCGGGGCGCGCGGCCCTGGGTCAGGGCGGTGACGGCCTCGCCGAAGTCGGGGCCGGCCAGCGAGTCGGCCATGAGCCGGTTCGCGTCGGCGGCGGCCCGGTCCAGCCCGGTCTCCAGCCCGGCCCAGACCTGCCGCCGGATCACCGCCATCGCCGCCGGTGAGCAGTTCGCGGCCAGGTCGGTGGCATAGGCTTGGGCCGCGGGCAGCACCTGCTCGCGAGGGAGGACCCGGTGTACCAGACCGATCCGCAGCGCCTCCGCCGGGTCGATCCTGCGGCCGGACAGCAGCAGGTCCAGCGCGTTGCCCACGCCCACCAGCCGGGGCAGCAGCCAGGCGCTGCCGTATTCGGCGATCAGGCCGAGCCGGCTGAACGCGGTCGCCAGGTGGCACTCCGCGGCCAGGAACCGCACGTCGGCGTAGAGGGCGTGGACGAGGCCGAGACCGGCGGCGCCGCCGTTGACCGCCGCGATGATCGGGGTGTCAAGCGTCGCGGGCAGGTGCGGTTCGAAGCCCAGCCGGAG
Organism: Dactylosporangium sp. McL0621; assembly: GCF_049995355.1. Classification (NCBI taxonomy): domain Bacteria; kingdom Bacillati; phylum Actinomycetota; class Actinomycetes; order Micromonosporales; family Micromonosporaceae; genus Dactylosporangium; species Dactylosporangium sp. McL0621. The sequence continues at coordinate 2,294,218 of NZ_CP188259.1, read as the reverse complement.
TACCAGTTCGTCGCGGTGCCGCGCGTCGAGCAGGGCCGGCAGCGCCTCGGGGTCGGCCCCGGTGCAGAACCAGTCGCCGGCCCCGGTCACCACGATCGCCCGGACCGCCGGGTCCCGGTCGGCCGCCAGCAGCGCGGCGTAGTAGTCCCGGAACATGTCCAGCGTCATGGCGTTGCGGCGCTCGGGCCGGTCGAACCGGATCGTGCACACTCCGCCGAGCGCCGCAGATCTGATATGTGACATTTGATATCCTTCAGCGATGACGGATGTGTCGCACCCTCAGCTGTCCGAAACGGTGGCGGCCCTGCTGCGGGACCGGATCATGTCCGGACAGCTGCGCGCGGGCGAGCGGATCCGGCTCGAGCAGGTCGCGCAGGAGACCGGGCTGAGCATCACCCCGGTCCGCGAGGCCCTGCTGATGCTGCGCGCCGAGGACATGGTCGAGCTCCAGCCGCGCCGGGGGCACGTCGTCGCCCCGCTGTCCCGCCAGGACATCATCGACGTCTTCGCGGTGCAGGGCGACATCGCCGGCGAGCTGGCCGCGCGGGTCGCGGCGGGCATCGGCCCGGACCAGCTGGACGACCTGCGCGCGCAGCACGAGAAGCTGCGCCGCGCGGCCCAGGCCCGGCAGGTCGGCCGGGTCGAGCAGCTCGAGTTCGAGTTCCACCGCAGCATCAACCGGCTGGCGGATGCGCGCAAGCTGTCGTGGCTGCTGCGGGCGGCGACACGGTACACCCCGACGCGCTTCTATGCCGGCAACGCCCAATGGCGGGCGGCGATGGTCGCCGACCACGAGGAGCTGCTGGCCGCGCTCGCGGCCGGCGACCCGGTGGCCGTGCGGCCGGTCATGGCGCGGCACTTCACCGACGGCGCCGAGCGCCTGGTCAAGCACCTCGACGGCCTCGGCATCTGGAGCGGGTGAGTCACCGGCCATGACGCCACGCGAACATCCTCAGGGCCAGTCGCAGGGCTGATGGCTGGGGCTGCAGCGTCATCACGTCGATCGGGGCGCGGAACCGCTGCCAGGTCACCGAGCGGGGCCGGCTGAACTCCCGCAGCCCGTCGGCGCCGTGCACCCGGCCGAAGCCCGAGTCGCCGACCCCGCCGAAGGGCAGCGCCGGCACCCCGGCGTAGCCGAGCACCGAGTTGACCGAGACGGCCCCGGCCCGCAGCCCGCCGGCCAGCGCCAGCCCGCGGCGGCGGCTCCGGGTGAAGATGGAGCCGGACAGCCCGTAGGCGGTGGCGTTGGCCCGGCGCACCGCCTCCTCGGCGTCGGCCACCGGGTTCACCACCATCACCGGCCCGAACGTCTCCTCGGTGACCGCCGCGCTGTCCTCGGGCACGTCGGCCAGCAGCACCGGCCCGACGAACGGCGCGCGTACCGAGTCGACGCCGCCGACCACCGCCCGGCCGCCCCGCTCGATCGCGTCGCCGATGTGCCGCTGCACGATGGCGGGCTGGGCCGGGGTGCTCATCGGGCCGTACGGCGCGTCCGGGCCGTCCCCCGGCTCGACCTCGCGCATCAGCTCGGCCAGCCGGGCCACGAACGGGTCGAACACGGGCCGCTCGACGTAGATGCGCTCGACGCCGGCGCAGGTCTGGCCGGCGTTGCCCAGGCCGCCGAAGACCGCCGCCCGGGCGGCCGCCTCCAGGTCGGCGTCGGCCGTCACGATGAGCGCGTCCTTGCCGCCGCCCTCGATCACGACCGGGGTCAGGCGCTCGGCGCAGGCGGCCATGACCGCGCGGGCCGTGGCGGCCGAGCCGGTGAAGGCGATCTTGTCGACGGCCGCGCGGCAGAGCGCGGCCCCGACCGCACCGTCGCCGGCGACGACCTGCAGCACGGGATGGTCGGGGAGCAGCTCGGCCCAGCCGGTCGCGAGCCAGACGCCGACCCCCAGGGTGTACTCGCTCGGCTTGAACACCACCGCGTTGCCGGCGGCCAGCGCGTGCGCGATGGACCCCATCGGCGTGTAGACGGGGTAGTTCCAGGGCCCGATCACGCCGACGACGCCGTAGGGCACGTACTCCACCGCGGCGGCCTGGTTGAACGCCAGCATCCCGGAGCGCACCGACCGCCGCCGCAGCACCCGCCGGGCGTTGCGGGCGGCCCAGTCCAGGTGCTCGACGGCGAGCATCACCTCGAGCTGCGCCCCGGCGACCGGCTTGCCGGTCTCGGCCCGGATGCACTCGGCGAGCTCGCCGATGCGGCCGGCCACGAGCGCCTTGAACGCGAGCAGATGCCGCCGGCGATGCCCGGCCGGCAGGCCGGCCCACCAGAGCGCGGCCTCGCGCGCCCGGAGCACCGCGGCCTCGACCGCGGTCAGCTCAACCAGGGAAGACGACACCGAGCCACCTCCTGACATTTGATATTCGATAGTTTAGCCTTGCTGTCAATCCCCTCGTCACGCTGGAGGAACGCCGTGGAATGGACCGCAGAACAGCAGGCTCTGGTCTCGGCGGTGGAGGACTTCTGCCGCCGCGAGGCGGGGTCCCGGGAGCAGCGGCAGCAGCTCACCGACGGCGGGCGGGAGACGCACAGCCCGCCGCTGTACCGCAAGATGGCCGACCTCGGCTGGCTGGGCCTGGCCCTGCCCGAGGAGTTCGGCGGGGGCGGCGCCGGCGCCACCGAGCTCTGCCTCTTCCTGGAGACGACCGCCCGGGCGATGGCCCCGATCGGCGGCTTCACGACGTCGATCATCGTCGCGGCCACCTACGAGCGCTTCGGCTCGCAGGAGCAGAAGAAGCTCATCATCGACGGGGTCGCCCGCGGCGGCGTCGCGGCGATCGCGATGTCCGAGCCCGAGGCCGGCTCCGACGTGGCCAACCTGAGCTGCCGCGCCGAGCACCGCGGCGACACCTTCGTCGTCAACGGCCAGAAGACCTGGTGCTCCAACGCGCACCTCGCCGAGCACATCCTGCTCGTCGCGCGCACCTCCGGGCGGGCCGGCGACCACGCCGGCCTGACGATGTTCCAGGTCCCGGCCTCGGCGCCCGGCCTGACCGTCTCCGGCATCGACACCATGGGCGGCCGGGAGGTCAACGACCTGTACTTCACCGACTGCGTCCTGCCCGCCGACGCCGTGGTCGGCCGGGTCGACCACGGCTGGAAGCAGCTGATGGCCGGGCTCAACATCGAGCGGCTCATCCTGGCCAGCCTCATGCTCGGCACGGCCCAGCGCGCGTTCGACGACGTCGTCGGCTACGTCAAGAACCGGCGCCAGTTCCGCCGGCCGATCGGCTCGTTCCAGGTGCTCCGGCACCGCCTGGCCGACCTCGCGACCGAGATCGAGTGCTCCCGGCTGCTGGTGTACACCACCGCCGCCCACCTCGACCGCTCCCCCGGCGCCGTGCTGCCCCGGGAGAGCTCCATGGCCAAGCTCAAGGCCACCGAGACCGCCCGCCGGGTCACCCTCGACGCGATGCAGATGATGGGCGGCTACGGCTACGCGACCGAGTACGACATGGAGCGGCTGGTCCGCTCCTCCATCGTCTCCACCGTGTACGGCGGCACCAGCGAGATCCAGCGGGAGATCATCGCCCGGACCTACGGCCTGAGCGACGATCTCCGCTGACCTACTCGAACAGTTCGCCGTTGTCGGCCTTGGCGCACAGCAGCGCCGGCGGATCGAAGCGCTCGCCGTAACGCCCGGCGAGCGCGCGGGCCCGGGCGACGAAGCCCGGCAGCCCGCCTTCGTACTGGTTGATGTACTGCAGCACGCCGCCGGTCCAGCTCGGGTAGCCGATGCCGAGGATCGAGCCGACGTTGGCGTCCACGACCGACGTGAGCACGCCCTCCTCCAGGCACCGCACCGACTCGATCGCCTCGATGAAGAGCATGCGCTCCTTGAGGTCGTCGAAGGGCACCCCGAGGTTGGTACCGCCGAACTCGTCCTTCAGCCCCGGCCAGAGCCCGGTCCGGCGGCCGTCGGCGTACTCGTAGAAGCCCGCGCCGCCCGACCGTCCGGGCCGTCCGTGCTCATCGATCATCCGGTCGATGACGGCGTCGGCGGCGTGCGGTGTCCAGGTGCCGCCGCCGGCGACGACCGCCGCGGCCGTCTCCTGGCGGATCCGCCGCGGCAGGGTGAGCGTGAGCTCGTCCATCAGCGCGAGGACCGGCGCGGGGTACCCGGCCTGGCTGCTGGCCTGCTCGATCGAGGCGGCCGGGACGCCCTCGGCGAGCATGGCCACGCCCTCGTTGGTGAACGTCCCGATGACCCGGCTGGTGAAGAAGCCGCGGCTGTCGTTGACGACGATGGGCGTCTTGCGCAGCCGGCGGACGAGGCCGAGCGCGCGCCCCACCGCCGCGTCCCCGGTCCGCGCGCCGCGGATGACCTCGACGAGCGGCATCTTGTCGACCGGGGAGAAGAAGTGCAGCCCGATGAAGTCCTCCGGCCGGCTGACGCCCTCGGCGAGCAGCCCGATGGGCAGGGTGGAGGTGTTCGAGGCGATTGACGCGTCCGGCGCCACCTGCTCGATCTCGGCGTACACCAGCCGCTTGAGCGCCGGGTCCTCGAAGACCGCCTCGATGACGAGGTCGGCGCCGGCGAGGTCGGCGACGTCGGCGGTCGGCGTGATGCGGTCCAGCAGCGCCTGGTCGTGACGGCGGCCCTCGGCGTACGCCTTGCCCTTCTGCGCGGCCTCGAGCGTGACGTCCTTGAGCACGACGTCCAGGCCGGCCTTCGCGCAGACATACGCGATGGCGGCGCCCATCATGCCGGCCCCGACGACGGCGACGCGCCGCACCGGCGGACGGGTGTCGTCCTGGTCCCGCGCGCCGGCCCGCTGCACGTCGAAGAAGAGGGCCTGGATCATGTTCTTGGCGATCCGGCCGGTGGCCAGCTCGGTGAAGTACCGCCCCTCGATCACGAAGGCGGTGTCCAGGTCGACCTGGGCGCCCTCGACGGCGGCGGCGAGGATGTTGCGGGGGGCCGGGTAGGGCGCGCCCTTGAGCTGCTTGCGCAGCGTCGCCGGCAGGGCCGGCAGCTGGGCCGCGAGGGCCGCGCCGCCGGGAATCCGGTACCCCGCGCGGTCGTACGGCTGCGCGGCGTCCGGGTGGGCCGCGATCCAGGCGCGGGCGGCGGCCATCAGGGACGCCGGGTCGGCCGCGAGCTCGTCGACGAGCCCGTGGGCCAGCGCGTCCGCCGGCCGGTGCCGCTGCCCGCGCAGCAGCCAGTCGGCGAGCGCGTCGGCGATGCCCAGCAGCCGGACGCTGCGCACGACGCCGCCGCAGCCGGGCAGCAGGCCAAGGGTGACCTCGGGGAACCCGATCCCGATGGCGGGGTCGTCGAGCGCGATGCGGTGGTGGCACGCCAGGGCCAGCTCCAGGCCGCCCCCGAGCGCCGAACCGTTGACGGCCGCGACCACCGGCCGGCCGAGCGTCTCCAGCCGCCGCGCCGCGTTCTTGAGGACCCGGGGGTCGGCGTCGTCGTCCGGCCCCAGCCGCAGGATGGACTCGAGGTCCCCGCCGGCGAAGAAGGTCTTCTTGGCGGAGGTGATGATCACGCCGGCGATCCGGTCGCGCTCCGCCTCCAGCCGGTCCACGGTGCTCACGAAGCCGGCGGTGAACTCGGCGTTCATGACGTTCGCCGAGCGCCCGGGGTGGTCGAGGGTGAGCACGACGATCCCGTCGGCGCCGCCCTCCCACCGGATTGGGTCGACCATGCTTGGCTCCACTTCTCAGAGTCGTTCTACGACGGTCGCAATGCCCATGCCGCCGCCTACGCAGAGCGTGGCCAGCCCGTAGCGCCCGCCGCGCCGCTCCAGCTCGTCGACGAGCGTGCCGAGGATCATGGCCCCGGTGGCCCCGAGCGGGTGGCCCATCGCGATGGCGCCGCCGTTGACGTTGACGATGTCCGGGTTCAGGCCCAGGTCGGCCACGAAGCGCAGCACGACGGCGGCGAACGCCTCGTTGATCTCGACCAGGTCGAGGTCGGTGACGTCGAGCCGGGCCTTGGCCAGCGCCTTGCGGGCGGCGGGCGCGGGCCCGGTCAGCATGATGGTGGGGTCGGCCCCGCTGACCGCGGTCGCCACGATCCGCGCCCGCGGGGTCAGGCCCGCCGCGGCGCCGGCCGCCTCGCTGCCGACGACCACCAGCGCGGCGCCGTCGACGATGCCGGAGGAGTTGCCGGCCGTGTGCACGTGGTTGATGCGCTCCACCCAGTGGTACCGCTGCAGCGCCACCGCGTCGAAGCCGCCCAGCTCGCCGATGGCCGCGAAGGAGGCCGGGAGGGCGGCGAGCCCCTCGGCGGTCGAGTCCGGGCGGATGTGCTCGTCGCGGTCGAGCACCACCAGGCCGTTGCGGTCCCGTACGGGTACCACGGAACGGGCGAAATAGCCGTTCGCCCACGCCTTGGCCGCCCGGGCCTGCGACTGGAGGGCGTAGCCGTCCACCGTTTCGCGGTCGTGGCCGTCGAGGGTCGCGATGAGGTCCGCGCCGATGCCCTGCGGCACGAAGCCGGTGCTGTAGTTGGTCTCGGGGTCCAGCGCCCACGCTCCCCCGTCGGAGCCCATCGGCACCCGCGACATCGACTCGACCCCGCCGGCGAGCACGAGGTCCTCCCAGCCCGAGCGGACCTTCTGCGCGGCGAAGTTCACGGCCTCCAGGCCGGAAGCGCAGAAACGATTGAGTTGTACCCCGGCCACGGTGTCGGGCAGCCCGGCGACGAGAGCCGCCGTCTTGGCGATGTCGGCGCCCTGCTCGCCCAGCGGCGACACCACGCCCAGCACCACGTCGTCGATCCGGGCCGGATCGAGGCCGGGCAGCCGCCCCAGCGTCTCGCCGATCAGCCCGGCGATGAGCGAAACCGGCTTCACCCCGTGCAGGGCCCCGGTCGGTTTTCCCCGGCCGCGCGGCGTGCGCAGCGCCTCGTAGATGAACGCCTCGGTCGTCATGGCCCATGCTCCTCGCTGCTCGGCCGAATGCGAATCGCGCCTAACTTTCCGGGACCGCGCGAACGCTTGTCAAGCAGGGCCGCCGCCGGTTTCCCGCGAGGTGGCGCTAACGTGTAGGGGTGCGACAAGCAGCCGGCGGGGTGGGTTCGACAGCGACGAAACGCCCGAAAGATCGCAAAGACCGCATCGCGCTGGCCGGCGCCGAGCTGTTCTGCGAGCGGGGCTACCACCGCGTCTCGGTCGACGAGATCGCCGCCGTCGTCGGCATCAGCGGCCCGGCCGTGTACCGGCACTTCGCGAACAAGTACGCGATCCTCGTGCACGCCACGCGCGACGTCGTCGGCGCGCTGCTGGCCGCGACCGCCGATCCGCAGGCCACCATCGACGAGCAGCTGCACGCCATCGCCACGGTCGCGGTGGCCAAGCGCCGGGTCGCCGGCCTGTACCAGTGGGAGGGCCGCTACCTCACCGCCGAGCACCGCCGCGAGTTCCGCACGAGCCTGGCCACGCTGGTCGGCCGCATCGCCGGACCGCTGCGCACCCTGCGGCCGGAGCTGACCCCGGAGCAGTGCGGGCTGCTGGCCAACGCGGCCCTCAGCGCCTTCGGCAGCGTGACCACCCACCGCGCCGCCGCCACCGACACCGAGGGCCTGCTCACGCGGGTCGCCTGGGCGCTGCTGCGCGCCGACCCGCCGGACCTCCCGCGCCCTTCGCCTCCGGAGCCGCCCGCCCCGTCCGCCGCCCCGGTCCGCCCCGCCTCACGCCGTGAACTGCTGCTCATCGAGGCGATCCGCCTGTTCCACCGGCACGGCTACCACGCCGTCGCGGTCGAGGACATCGGGCGCGCCGCGGGCATCCAGGCATCCAGCGTGTACCGGTACTTCCCGAGCAAGGCCGACCTGCTCGCGGCCGCCTACTACCGGGCGACCGACCGTCTCACCGGCGCGACCGTGGCGGCGATCGCCGAGGCGACCGACCCGGCCGACGCCCAGCGCCGGGTCGTGCGGGCGTACGTGGCCTTCGCGTTCGGCCAGAGCGACCTGGTCGCCGTCTACCTCGCCGAGAACAACAACCTGCCGGACGAGGACCGCCACCAGCTCCGCGGCGCCCAGCGCCTGCACGTCGAGGAGTGGGTGCGCCTGGCCGGGACGGTGCGCCCGGAACTGGCGGCGGCCGACTCGCGGGTGCTCGTGCACGCGGCCCTCAACGTCGTCACGGACGTGGGGCGGCTCGGCCGCTTCGACCGCACGTCAGGCTACGAGACCCAGACGGCGGCGCTGGCCCTGGCGGCGCTGAACGCCTGAGCCGGCCCCGGCCTACGCGGACGGGTCGCGGCCCTACAGTGTGCCGGCGACCCGGATCGCGACATTCTTGACGAGCCGGCTGTTGGTGTAGCCGGTGTGCACGTTCTCGCCGGGCTTGCTGTCGCGCAGCATAGCGAGGTGGAAGTCGCACACGATGTCGCCCGCGTTGCAGATGTCGTAGGTGCTTGACGCCTTGCTCGACGGCACGTCCTTCTCGCCGACCGTGAACGCGCTGCGGATGCCCTCGGCCGTGAACTCGGCGGTGCCGAACCGCGTCGCGGCCGTCTCCTTCTTCCGGTCGCCGTCGGCGATGAGCACCGTCGCCGCGATGCGCGGGTACAGCACGCGGTTGCCCTCCAGGCGTAACAGCACCTGGTGCATGACCATCGCGCCCTGGGAGTACCCGGCGAGCACGAACCGCGTGCGACCGCACCGGCCGGCCTCGCTGGTGATCGTGGCGACCGCGTTCGTGATGCCCTCGTTGATGCTGGCGGTGAAGCGATCGAGATGGTTGATCTTGTATGACGCCGTGAACGCGACCGTGGCCGACGGTCGCGCCGGCAGCGGCCCGAGCACGGCGAGCCCCAGCAGGAGCTGTTCGGCCGGGTACAGCTTGCGCAGCACGTCGACGTCCGCCGCCGTGTACTTCACCGGAACGCTCCGGATGACGGTCGCGCCGAGCTTGCCCTGCATCTCCTTGAACGCCGTCATCACCTCGGGCCCCATACCGTCGAAGTTCTTGTCCGTCTCGCCCGAGCCGCGTGCCCCGACGAACGTGAAGGCCGGGCACGACGGGCTCGAGACGGCCGCCAGCGGCACCGCGTTGGCGGAGGCGGTGGCGGCCACCGCCATCAGGGCCGCGGCAATGCCGACGAAGACCGCGCGTGCGCCGGCACTTCGCTGGGGGCGGCGGTGCCGGGGACGGTGACGGAGAACGCGTTGCTCGGACACGTCGGACTACCTTTCGTCGGGTCGGAACCGGCCTCCGTCGCGATGGAGCCGGCTTTCGTGGTGACGGAGCCGGCTTTCGTGGTGACGGAGCCGGCTTCCGTGGGGACGGACTCGGCTTTCGTGGTGGCGCAGCCGGCTTCCGTGGTTACGGAGTCGGCTTTCGTGGTGACGGAGTCGGCTTTCGTGGTGACGGAGCCGGCACAAACGCCGGCGACGAGCGCCGCCAGCGCCGGTATGACGGGGATGTGGAGCGGGAAGTCGACAGCGGCGGCCATCGCCGTCGCCGCGGCGACGGCCGCACCCACCGCCCAGCCGTCGCCGGCGGTGGCGCGGGTCCGGCAGAGATGACGGACGGCCGACCACGCCGAGATGAGCAGCGCCAGACCTCCCGGCACGCCGTAGAAGAGCAGGTACTGCAGCGGATCGCTGTGGGCCAGGACGGCCCCGGTCTCGCCGTGTACCAGGGCGAGCAGGCGTCCCGGGCCGACGCCGAAGAACCCGCCGGCCCGGGCCTCGGCCAGCGTCGAACGCCACAGCAGCAGCCGGCCCGCGACGCTGCCGCCGTCGAGAACCCGCCCGTGCAGCGCGACAACGGCGCCGATCGTTGCGCCGGCCAGCGCCGCGCTCGTCACCGCCCGGAAAGCCCGGCCGCGTGGGGCGGCGAGCAGGCCGCCCAGGCCCACGGCCGCACCGACCACGGCCGGCGCCAGGGCAGCAACCCGCGCCGCGTGCGGGAGTACAACGGCGGGCAGCAGGCCCGCGAACGCGACCGCGGTCCAGCCGGCGGCTCGGGTCAGCACCGTGGCCGCGGCGCGGTCGTGGAGCCGCAGCAGCAGCCAGCCCAGGACGGCCGCGGCGACCGCCGCCCGGGACTGTGTCGCCAGCAGGCCCGTGGCGAGCACCCAGCAGCGCACGAGGCCGGCCCGGCCCGGGAAGCGGGCCGCGTGACCGGCCGCGACGAGCAGGCCGATGAGCAGGACCAGCCCGAGCGCATTGGCGTAGCCGAGCGTCGCAGTGGCCCGCCAGCCGCTGGTCTGCAGCTGAGCCAGGCCCGGGAGATGCCCGGCGACGCCGGCCCAGCCCAGGAACCCGGCAACCGCGGTCAGGTCGGCGACCGCACCGAGCAGCCGGGCCGCGTTCCCGGCCCCGTGGGCCCGGACCCCGGCCGCACCGAGCGCGACAGCGGCGAGCGCCGGAGCGAGTGCGACCGCCGCCGCCGACGGCACCCGGTGCGCCCACGACGAAGCGGTGACCGCGAGGGCAATGGCCCCGGCCGGCATCACGAACTGCGTGGTGCGTACGACCGCCCACCATCGCGGCGTCAGGAGCAGGGCCGCCACGGCCAGCGCCAGAAAGATCTGGCGGTCGGTGGAGAAGAACGCTCCCTGTCGGAGCAGCCCCCACAGGACGGCCCCGAGCACTACCGCGAGGTACGCGTTGCGGCGGTCCCAGGACATTTGCGTACCCCGCCTCTTCGACCTTGCGCCACGGCGTTCGCCGGGTCTGTCGAAGACGGTATTGACTTGCGTTCTCCGGCGAATCCGTCGCGCGGTCCGGCGGTTTCGAGGATCGGAGTCCGACGGTGCCGCGTCGGCGTAACCCGTCCGGGTACTCAGACGGCCGCTCTCGCCCCGTCCGGTCCCGGGGGACCGTTGTCGCGCACGGCTACCATGTGCGTGCCCGTGATGATGGTGCCGGGTTCGGCGTGTTCGTGCTCGGCACCGGCATGGGCATGATCACCAACCTCGTCACCGGCGACCCCGGGCGATGGCCGCGCGCCCTGCAGCCGTCGCCACGTACTCCCCCGCCATCGGCGGCGCCGTCCTCGTCGCCGTCGGGGCCAAGGCCGCCTGGGATCTGTGGCGCAGCGGGTACCGCCGGCCCGAGTGGCGCGACGGCAACCCGTATCCGGGCCTGGTCGCCTACACGCCGCGCTGGGCCGCGGTGTTCTTCGGCCGGGACCGGGAGCCGCCCGCCTGACGCCCGGGCGTGTCGCCGCTCAGCGCTGGAAGGTGGGCCACCGGGTCTTCTCCGGCCACATCGCGATCGCCTCGTCGAACGACGACACGTACGTGCCGGCCTTGCGCTTGACGATGACGCGGCCGGACGTCTGGGTGTTGGTCCAGTACTGCCCGCGCATCTCTTCGGTGCCGTACAGGCGCAGGACCGCCGCGCCGTGCTGGGTGCCCGCACCGGCCGTGAACTCCCGCCGCAGCGCGTAGGTGTAGGCGACGTACCGGATGTCGCTCTCGGGGCGCACGACGAGGCTGGCCGTGTCGGAGAGCCCCTCCTGGCCCTGGGTGAAGCTTTGAATCACCAGCGTCGAGAACGTCTGCCGGACCACGAACACGATGGGCAGGCACAGCACCCGCCCGGAAGTGTCAATCGGCGGCGGCGCCGGAGCCCGGCTCGGCCGAGGGCAGATCCATAGATCGCGCCGCGCACGGCAGAATCGGGCGGGTGCCGGCCACGGAGTTGATAACCACACCCCACGATGAGCGACTCGGCGACTATCGAGCGCTTACCGACGTCGAGCTCCGTACGCGATGGGAGCCACCCAACGGCCTGTTCATCGCGGAGGGCGAACTCGTCCTGCGCCGGGCCCTCCGAGCCGGCTACCGGCTCCGCTCGGTCCTCATCGACGCCAAGCGCGTCACGCAGCTCGACGACCTGCCGCTGTCGGACGTACCCGTGTACGCCGGCGACCAGGCCACCCTCGAGGCGATCACGGGCTTCCACGTGCACCGCGGGGTGCTGGCCTCGTTCCACCGCCGCCCTTCGCTCACCGCGTCCGAGGTCCTGGCGACGGCCCGGCGGGTCGCGATCCTCGAGGACATCAACAACCACACGAACGTGGGGGCGATCTTCCGCGGGGCGGCCGCGCTGGGCATGGACGCCGTTCTGCTCTCGCCGACGTGCGCCGATCCGCTGTACCGCCGCAGCGTTCGCGTGAGTATGGGCGAGGTGTTCGCGGTGCCGTACGCCCGCCTCGAGCCCTGGCCGTCCGCGCTCGAGGCCGTGCGCGCCGCGGGCTTCACGCTGCTCGCGATGACCCCGGCCCCGGACGCGGTCGCGATGCGCGACCTGACGCCGGCGCAGCGCGCGCGTTCGGCGCTGCTGCTGGGCGCGGAGGGGCCGGGCCTGACGGACAGCGCGCTGGCGGGCGCCGACGTGCGCGTGGTCATCCCGATGCACAACGGCGTCGACTCCCTGAACGTGGCCGCCGCGGCCGCGGTGGCGTTCTACGAGCTCTGCCGCTGAACATGCCGAGGGCCGCCCACCAGGGGCGGCCCTCGGTCTCGGTCGGGCGCGGGTCAGGCGCTGTCGCGGTCCGGCGCCGGCGGGGCGTCGAAGGCCGCCGGGGAGACGACCGGCGAGCCCGGGAGCTGGCGAATGCCCTGATCGCCTGAGACCTGGGCCGCCGCGGCGGCGGCCTCGGCGCTCGCGGCCGCCGCGGCCTCTTCCGCGGCGCGCCGGGCCTCCAGGACCTCCTCCGACTCGGCCTCCTCGATCGCGTTGCGGTCGACGTGGCGCGCGCGCTCGTCGTTCGACATGGTGGCCATGCCGCCGAGGGCGCCGCCGATGCCCTCCAGGGCCTTGGTCAGCTCGACCGGCAGGATCCACAGCTTGTTGGACTGGCCGGCGGCGATCTGCGGCAGGGACTGCAGGTACTGGTACGCCATGACCTTCGAGTCCGGGTTCGCGACGTGGATGGAGTCCACGACGGTCCGGATGGCCTTGGCCTGGCCCTCGGCGGTGAGGATGCGCGACTGGCGGTCGCCCTCGGCGCGCAGTACCGCCGCCTGCTTCTCGCCTTCAGCGGTCAGGATCTGTGACTGCTTGAGGCCCTCGGCGTGCAGGATCGCGGCGCGGCGGTCCCGCTCGGCGCGCATCTGCTTCTCCATGGAGTCACGGATGCTCGGCGGCGGCTCGATCGCCTTGATCTCGACGCGGGTGACCTTGATGCCCCAGCGGCCCGTCGTCTCGTCCAGCACGCCGGAGAGGTGGCGGTTGATCTCGTCGCGGCTCGTGAGGGCCTTCTCGAGGTCGAGGGAGCCGATCACGTTACGCAGGGTGGTGACGGTCAGCTGCTCGATGGCCTGCAGGTAGGAGAAGATCTCGTAGGTCGCGCGGACCGAGTCGACGACCTTGAAGTACAGGACGGTGTCGATCGAAACGACCAGGTTGTCGGACGTGATCACCGGCTGGGGCGGGAAGTTGACGACCGCCTCGCGCTTGTCCACCTTGTTGCGCACCGAGTCGACGAAAGGCACCAGTACGTTGAGGCCGGGGACGAGCGTCCGGCTGTACTTCCCGAGGCGCTCCACGACATACTCGACCTGCTGTGGCACCACCTTCACGGACTTGACGACGGTGATGATGCCGATGAGGGCGACGGCGATGATCAGCACCGCCAGGAACACGCTTGGATCCACTGGGCTCAATCCTTCCACACCATTGCGGTGGCACCCTTGATCTCGATCACCCGGACGCGATCGCCCGCGGCGAAGGTCTGCGTGGCGTCGTACGGCCGGGCCCGCCACAACTCCCCGTCGATCTTGATCATGCCGCTGTCGGTGTCGACATCCTCCAACACGAGCGCCATCGAACCCTCGATGGCCTCGACACCCATCTGGGTGTCGCGTTCGTCGCGGTGCATGTACCGGCGCAGCGTGGGCCGCACCGCCACGAATGACAGCGCACTCGCCAGGGCGAAGACGGCGGCCTGGACCGGCTCGTTGGCCCCGAGGGCGGCGGCCCCCGCGGCGGCGAACGCGCCGATCGCGAACATCAGCAGCACGAACGTGGTCGTGAAGACCTCCGCCGCGACGAGAACGGCGCCGACGATCAACCAGACGATCAGCCAGACATCCACACCTCGATCGTGTCACGCCGATGCTCGTCGCGTCGCCCTCGGTGACCGCCCGTTGCGGGATCCTTGCGAAACTGCCGCCACCCTCCCGCGCGGTGGACAGTTGGGCTGGTCGTGACCCCCGCGCCCCTCCTGCCCGAGACCATCACCAGCATCGATGAACTGGTCGCCCGCGCCCACGCCGCCGCCCGGGTCCCGACCCTGGTCGCGGGCGTTGTCCGCGACGGCGCCCTGACCCACACGGCCGCCGCCGGCCCCTACACGGCCGGGCAGCAGTTCCGGATCGGGTCGATTACCAAAACCATGACCGCCGCCTTGGTACTCGCACTGCGCGACGAAGGCCGCCTGGCCCTCGACGACCTGCTCTACCGCCACCTGCCCGGCACCCCGGTGGGCGCCGTGACCCTGCGCCAGCTCCTGGGCCACGCGGGCGGCGTGCAGCGCGAGCCCGACGGCGACTGGTGGGAGCGCAACGGCGGTACCGACGTCGAGACGTTCCTGTCCACGCTGACCGCGGACAAGGTGGCGTACCCCCCGCTGCACGGTTTCCACTACTCCAACCTCGCCTACGGCCTGCTGGGCGCCGTGGTGAGCCGCCTCGGCGGCGAGGACTGGCGCGAAATGCTGCACAAGCGGGTCCTGCGCCCGCTGGGCCTGGAGCGCACCACGTACGCCGCGGCGGAGCCGTTCGCGCGCGGGTACGTCATGCACCCCTGGCTCGACCGCATGCGCGAGGAGCCCCGCCTGGACGCCGGCGCGATGGCCCCGGCCGGGCAGCTGTGGTCGACAGTCGGCGACCTGGCCCGCTGGGCCGCGTTCCTGGCCGACCCCGACCCGGCCGTGCTCGCGCCGGCGACGGTGGCCGAGATGTGCAGCCCGGTGGTCCTCAGCGACCTGGAGTCCTGGCGCAAGGGCCACGGCCTGGGCCTGCAACTGTGGCGCCGCGGCGAGCGCGTCTTCGTGGGCCACAGCGGCTCCATGCCGGGCTACGTGTCCGTCCTGGCGGTACACCGCCCGTCGCGCACCGCGGTGGTGGCGTTCGCGAACGCGTACACGATGCATCATCCCGGCGGCCTGAGCGCCTTCGGCCTGGACCTGCTGGAGACCGTCCTGGAGCGCGAGCCGGCCCGCCCGGCCCCGTGGAAGCCGGGCGCACCCCCGCCGCCGGCCGTGGCGCCGCTGACGGGCCGCTGGTGGTGGATGGGCCGCGAGTACGAGGCCGGCTGGATCGAAGGCCACCTGACAATCACCCCGCTGACCACGGCGGACGCGCCGTGGCGCTTCGAGCCGGACGGCCCGGCGCCGGACCGCTGGCGGGGCCGCTCGGGCGAGAACGACGGCGAGCTGCTGCAGGTGCGCCGCACGCCGTCGGGCGAGGTGGTGGCCCTGGACATCGCAACGTTCGTCTTCACCCGCGACCCGTGGCCGACGCTGGACTGACGCCTCGGGTTTCGAGACCCGCGGGGATCGCCGCCGGAATCAGTCGCAGGCCGCGCCCCGGGCGCTCTGGATGCTCGGGTTCACCCCCGGCCCGTGCCCGACGCTGGGCTGACGCCGCGGGGATCGCCGCCGGAATCAGTCGCAGGCCGCGCTCCGGCGCTCGTTCGGGCACGAAAAGTCGGGCGCTCCGCGCCACGACTTTTCGGACTTATGCCCCGTCAGGCGATAAATCCGATATGTCGAGCGCAGCGGGGCGCGCCAGCGCCCGACATATCGGATTTCAGAGGTCTCGCCGGACTCGTCACGATCATGTCGAGCACAGCAAGGCGCCCTAACCGCGGACTTCACACGTCCTCGTCGGGCTCCGTCACGAAGTCGATCAGCCGCTCCATCGAGTTGATCAGCGGCGTCTCCACGTCCCGGAAGCTCGACACCGACGCCAGAATCCGCCGCCACATGTCGGCCGGCTCGGCGACCCCGAGCGCCGCACAGACGCCCTCCTTCCAGGGCTGCCCCGGCGGCACGACCGGCCAGGCGCGGATGCCCACCGCGGCGGGCTTCACGGCCTGCCAGACGTCGACGTAGGGGTGGCCGGTGACGAGCACGTACGGCGACTGCACCGACGCCACGATGCGGCTCTCCTTCGAGCCCGGTACCAGATGGTCCACGAGCACCCCGAGCCGCGCCACGGGACCGGGGCCGAACGCCCGGATCGCCCCCGCGAGCTCGTCGATGCCGTCCAGCGGCTCCACGACCACGCCCTCGATGCGTAGGTCGTCGCCCCAGATGCGCTCGACCAGCGCGGCGTCGTGGATGCCCTCGACCCAGATGCGGCCGCGGCGGGCCACCCGGGCGGTGTGCCCGGCCACCGCGATCGAGCCCGACGCGGTGCGCTGCCGCTGCGGCGGCTGCTGGCGCTGCGGCGCCGGGCGCACCAGTGTGACCGCGCGCCCCTCCAGCAGGAACGCGGCGGGGTCGAGCGGGAAGTTGCGCCGGTTGCCGTGCCTGTCCTCCAGGATCACGGCGCCGAACTCGAAGCCGACCACGGCCCCGCAGAAGCCCGAGTCGGCGTCCTCCACGACCAGCTCGAGCTCGGCCTCCACGACGGGTACCGCGCGCCGGCGCCGCCAGTCGTTGTTCGCCAGGACGTCCATGGCCGGGAAGCGTATCGGCTGACGGCCTGTTCGCCTGCGAGACATACCGGCACGTCAGCACGTACCCTTGCTCCCATGTCCCCCGCAGCACGCGCGGCGACCCTCCAGGCGCGCCGCTCGGCGCGTTTCGTGGCATGGGTCCGGGCGTGGCGCGCCGGCCTGGTGCCGTGCGACGACGCCGCCGCCGAGATCTCCGGCGACGAGGAGCACATGGTCTCCGACGTCCCCGGCACCTGGAAAGACGTGTCGCTCGCCGACGCCCTCCCGGCGTTGTCCAAGCTGCACCCGGACGAGGTTCGCCTGGTGCTGCCCGCGCCCGGCGACCCCCGCGGCCTGCCTGGCCCGGGCCCGTTCACCGGGGCGGCCATCCTCGCCGGTGAGGGCGTGGTCGCGGGCGGGCTGGGCTTCGTGCCGGAGGTGCGCCTGCACACGTCGGGCTCGGGCGACGAGTTCGAGACCGTGCGCTGGCAGGTCTTCGCGCTGCCCGAGGAGCGGCCCGGCAACCACGAGGCGAGCACGGCCGAGGCCGAGGCGGAGCTCTCCGCGGAACTGGCCACGGCGACGCGTACCCTCGCCAAGCTCGACATCGCCCAGTGGCGCCCCGAGCTGGCCGGCGCGATCGAGGCCCTCCGCAAGCCCGACGGCGCGACCGACCTCCCGCCGGGCTACGACCCGCGGGCCCGCCGCCTCTACGCGCGGGCGAGCATCCTCGACCGCGTGCTGGCCCTCGCCGAGCACGCGGCCCCGGGCGGCGCCATCAACGGCTACGAGGTACAGCAGCGCGACGCCGCCCTGCGGCCCCTGACCACGGCGTGCCGCCGGGCCCTGGTGGCCGCCTGCAACGCCCCGCTGCTGTAGCTCGCCGGACCGTCAGACCTCGTCGATGAGGTGGGCGACGGACGGGATGATGCGCGAGGGGCGGTAGGGGTAGCGCTCCACGTCGGCCGTCGTGCTGATGCCGCTGAGCACCAGGATCGTCTCCAGCCCGGCCTCCAGCCCGCACAGGACGTCGGTGTCCATGCGATCGCCTATCATCGCCGTGGTCTCGGAGTGGGCGTCGATGCTGTTGAGCGCCGAGCGCATCATCATCGGGTTGGGCTTGCCGATGAAGTACGGCTCGATCCCCGTCGCCTTCGAGATGAGCGCGGCGACCGCGCCACAGGCCGGCAGGGCGCCCTCGTTGGACGGCCCGGTGGCGTCCGGGTTGGTGCAGATGAACCGGGCGCCGTTGTTGATGAGCCGGATGGCGGTGGTGATCGCCTCGAAGGAGTACGTCCGAGTCTCCCCCAGCACGACGTAGTCGGGCTCGGTGTCGGTGAGGATGTAGCCGACCTCGTGCATCGCCGTGGTGAGCCCCGCCTCGCCGATGACGTAGGCAGTGCCCCCGGGGCGCTGCGTGTCGAGGAACTCGGCGGTCGCCAGCGCGGAGGTCCAGATCGCGGACTCCGGCACGTCGAACCCGATGCGGCGCAGCCGGGCCTGCAGATCGCGCGCGGTGTAGATCGAGTTGTTGGTCAGAATCAGGAACGGCTTGCCGGACGAGCGCAGCCGGTTGACGAACTCCGGTGCGCCCGGCACGGGCTCGCCCTCGTGCACGAGGACCCCGTCCATGTCGGTGAGCCAGGACTCGATGGGCTTGCGTTCTCTCACGCGCAACATACTCCCTCAGCTACGTTTCGGGCTCACGCGCGTTTCGGTGACGCGCAGCAGTCGGCCGGGCAGAAGTCCCAGGTGGGGACGGTTCCGAGCGCGTGACGCACATTACTGTGAGCAAGGACGCGCTCGTCGACCAGCTCTCGGATCATGTCGACGAACCGCGGGTCGGCCCCCGGGGTGGCCGCCCGGGCGTAGGCGAGCCCGAGCCGCTCGGCCGTCGCCTTCGCCTCGGTGTCGAGGTCCCACACCACCTCGAGGTGGTCGGAGATGAAGCCGATCGGGCTCACCACGACCTCGCCGACCCCGTCCTTGGCCAGCGCCTCCAGGTGGTCGTTGACGTCCGGCTCGAGCCACGGCACCTGCGGCGGCCCGGAGCGGCTCTGCCAGACCAGGTCCCAGGCCAGCCCCGGGGCGGCGTCGGCGGCGACCAGGGCCGCCGTCTCGCGCAGCTGGGCCTCGTACCGGCCGGCGCCGCCGGGCCCGCTGGCCGCGTTCATGGCCGTGGGGATCGAGTGCGCGGTGAAGACGAGCCGCGCCGGCGCCGCGCCGGGCAGCGAGGCCAGCGCCGCCCGCACGGCGTCGGCGTGCGGAAGGACGTAGCCGGGATGGTCGTGGTAGTGCCGGATCTTGTCGATGACCGGCGCGCCCGGCACCTCCGCCCGCGCCCGTTCGATGTCGTCGAGGTACTGCCGGCACGACGAGTACGACCCGAACGGGCTCGTCACGAAGGCGATCGCGCGCCGCACGCCGTCGTCGCGCATCTGCCGAACCGTGTCGGCGAGCATCGGGTGCCAGTTGCGGTTGCCCCAGTAGATCGGCAGCTCGAACCCCGGGCGCAGCGCCTCGATCAGCTCGCGGCACTGCCCGTTGATCGGCGAGACCCCGCCGAAGTGCCGGTAGTGCCCGGCGACGGCCTCCAGGCGCTCCCGCGGGATGCCCCGGCCGCGGGTCACGTTCTCCAGGAACGGCAGGACGTCGTCCTGGCCCTCCGGGCCGCCGAACGAGAGCAGGAGGAACGCGTCGTAGTCCACACAGCCATTCTCCTCCGGAGGGATTTTTTCCAAGGCTCGGGTCCGCGTCACCTGCGGACCGTTGCTCCCGCCAGAAATCCCGGCGTCCGTGCCGCCAAGAGCAGAACCGATATGCCGGCCGCTTCGCGGCCGGACCGGCCGCCCAGAGCAGATCCGAAGTGCCGGCCGCTTCGCGGCCGAACCAACCGGCACAGCAACCCGATATGCCGGCCTCTTGGCGGCCGAACCGGCCGCCCAGAGCAGATCCGATATGTCGGCCGCTTCGCGGCCGAACCAACCGACACAGCAACCCGATATGCCGGCCTCTTAGCGGCCGAACCGGCCGCCCAGAGCAGATCCGATATGTCGGCCGCTTCGCGGCCGAACCGACCGACATATCGGATTTTTCGCCCGACGGGGTATACGCCGGAACAAACGACGGGGCCCGGCTCCCGCCGGGCCCCGTCAGCGCCTGCTCAGGCGACGCCGCCGATGGCGTGATACCCGCCGTCGACGTGCACGATCTCGCCCGTCGTGGCCGGGAACCAGTCCGACATCAGCGCGCAGCAGGCCTTGCCCGCGGCGGCCTGGTCGTAGAGGTCCCAGCCCAGCGGCGCGGCCTTCGACCAGGTGTCCTCGAACACGGCGAACCCGGGGATCGACTTGGCCGCCATCGTGCGCAGCGGCCCCGCGGCCACGAGGTTCACGCGGATCCCGCGCGGCCCGAGCTCCCGCGCCAGGTACCGCGACGTCGACTCCAGCCCCGCCTTGGCCACGCCCATCCAGTCGTAGACCGGGTACGCCCGCGTCGCGTCGAAGTCCAGCCCGACGATCGAGCCGCCCGGGCCCATCAGCGGCAGGCAGGCCACGGCGAGCGACTTGAACGAGAAGGTCGACACGTGCACCGCGGTGGCGACGTCCTCCCACGGCGCGGTCAGGAAGTCACCGCCCAGGCAGCTGGCCGGGGCGAAGGCGATGGAGTGCAGCACCCCGTCGAGGCCGTCCACGTGCTCGCGCACCTTGTCGGCCAGGCCGTCGAGGTGCTCCTGGTTGGTCACGTCGAGCTCGATCACCGGCGCCTCCTCCGGCAGCCGCTTGGCGATGCGCTCCACCAGCGACAGCCGGCCGAAGCCGGTGAGCACGACCTTGGCGCCCTGCTCCTGGGCGAGCTTCGCGGCGGCGAAGGCGATCGACTGGTCGGTGATGATCCCGGTGATCAGCAGCCGTTTGCCCTCGAGAAGTCCTGCCATGGTTCCGGAGTCTCCCTAGAGAAAGAAGTGGTTCAGTGACCCATGCCGAGGCCACCGTCGACGGGGATGACGGCGCCGGTGATGTACGCCGCGGCGTCGCTGGCCAGGAACGTCACCACGTCGGCGACCTCCTCGGGCCGCGCCATGCGCCCCAGCGGGATGTTCTTCTTGTACTCGGCCTGCGTCGCCTCGGGCAGCACCGCCGTCATGTCCGTCTCGATGAACCCGGGCGCGACCACGTTGGCGGTGATGTTGCGGCTGCCCAGCTCCCGCGTGATCGAACGGGCCATGCCCACCAGGCCGGCCTTGCTGGCGGCGTAGTTCACCTGGCCCGGGCTGCCGTAGAGGCCTACGACCGAGGAGATGAAGATGATCCGGCCGAAGCGGGCGCGCAGCATCTTGCTCGCGGCGCGCTTGGCGCAGCGGAACGAGCCGGTCAGGTTGGTGTCGATGACGCCGGTGAACTGCTCCTCGCTCATGCGCAGCAGCAGCGTGTCCTGCGTGACCCCGGCGTTGGCGACAAGCACCTCGACGGGGCCGAGCGCGTTCTCGACCTCGGTGAACGCGGCGTCCACGGCGGCGCTGTCGGTGATGTCACACTGCACGCCGAAGAGGCCCTCCGGAGCGCCGGAGCCGCGGTGCGTCACGGCGACACGGTCGCCCTGCTTGGCGAACGCCTGCGCGATCGCCAGTCCGATCCCTCGGTTCCCGCCGGTGACCAGCACGGTCCTCGCCACGGTGCCGCCTTTCGTCGAGCTCATGAAAATGCTGTAGGGAGAGTAGGCGCTACCGCGTGGTAGGAGCTAATGCGCCGGGTGGCTGATGCCGGCAGTGGCGCGGAGGCGTACGATTGCGTCGTCCGACTTCCGGCCGCAATGACGGCTGGACTCGATTCGCTGCCCGTCCGGCACGGCAGCCGCTCCAACGGAGGTGATCGCTGTGCGAAGTAGCGATCCCTCCAGTCGTGGCCGGTAACAGCACAACACCCGCCACGGCTTCCGTGTGTCTGTTCTCTCCTTCTGCCTGAGACAACACCCGTTGGAGCATTCCGTGAGCCGTTTCGTCGCGCCCGTTGGTTTCTTCCTGGCCGCCGCGTGGGTCGCCGCCCTCTTCTTCATGGTCGGCGCCCACTGACCTCCCGCGCTACGGCAGCCGCGAGCCCCACAACAGGCTCAGCGCGCCCGCGCACAGCGCCATCAGAAACCCGAAGCCCAGGTACCACTGGGTGATCTCCCGCGGCTTCGTGCGGTAGCCGATGGAGCTGCCCATGTCCGTGTACACGCGCTTGAGCTCGTCCTTGCTGGCGGCCTCGTAGAAGTACCCCTTCGTGACCTCCGCCACCTTCTGCAGCGACGGGCGGTCGACCGGCACCCGCTGCGGCGTGTTGCCGATGCGCACCACACCCTCGTCGGTGCCGAACGCGATAGTCGACACCGGCACGTTCGCCGCCGAGGCCGCCGCGGACGCGTCCTCCAGCGAGCGGCCCGCGGTGCGGAAGCCGTCGGAGAGCAGCACGATCCGGGCCGGCGGCGGGCCGTTGGCACCGTCGGCGGGCACCGTGCGGATCGCGTCGAGGCTGGTGAAGACCGCCTCGCCGGTCGCCGTCGACTCCTGCAGCGTCAGGCCCTCGATGGCCTGCAGCACCGAGTTGCGCTCCTTGGTCGGCGAGACCAGCACGCTCGCCGTCTTGGCGAACGAGACGAGCCCGACGTTGAAGCTCGCCGGCAGCTGCTTGACGAAGTCCGCGGCCGCCGACTTGGCCGCGTCGATGCGGGTCGGGGCCACGTCGGTCGCCTGCATGGACAGCGACACGTCGATGGCGAGCATGATCGTGGCGCGCTCCAGCGGCTCCTTGGTGTCGACCGAGGGTCGGGCCATGCCGAAGGCCAGGATCACCAGGCTGAGCAGGAACGCCGCCGCGCTGACGTGCCGGCGCGCGCCGATGCCCTTGGGCACCAGGCTGCTGAGCAGGTCGACGTTGGTGAAGCGCACCGCGAACGCGCGGCGGTGCAGCTGGCGCCAGACGTACACCCCGATGATGCCCGCGACGGGCAAGAGGGCGAGCAGCCACCACGGCGAGAGCAGTCGGATCATCGGGTCGTTCCTCGAGTTCGGGCGTGTCGCTGGGCCGCGACGAACCGGACGATGTCCAGGAGCCAGTCGGAGTCGGTGCGCAGCCGCAGGTGGGCCGCGTTCGCACCGCGCAGGGCCGAGGCTATCTCGGCCCGCTGGGCGGCGGCCGCGTGCGCATAGCGGTGCCGCAGCTTCGGATCGGCCGTCTGTACCTCGTGCATGCGCCCCGTCTCGGGGTCCACGAGCGCGATGACGCCGACGTCGGGCAGCTCCAGCTCCCGCGGGTCGACGACCTCGACGGCGAGCAGGTCGTGGCGCACGCCGAGCTTGCGCAGCGGCCGCGCCCACTGTTCCGGCGGCGTCATGAAGTCGGAGATGACCACGGCCATGCCGCGCCGCCGCGGGGGCCGGTTGAGCATGTCGATGAGCGCGCCGAGGTCGGCGCGGCCGGGCCGGCCCCGGGTCAGCGCGATCGTGCGGAGCAGGCCCTGCGCGTCCTTGCGGCCCGGGCGCGCGGGGAGACGGGTCAGAGCATCGGCGGTACCGACGACGGCTCCTATGCGGTTTCCACCACGGACCGTCAGGTGCGCGACGGCGGCCGAGGCGGCGATCGCGAGATCGCGTTTGAGGTGGTGCGCCGTGCCGAAGTCGAGGCTGGCACTCAGGTCGACCGCGAGCCAGGTCTCCAGCTCCCGGTCGGCGACGGTCTGGCGCACGTGGGGCAGCGTGGTGCGAGCGGTCACCGGCCAGTCCATGCGGCGCACGTCGTCGCCCGGGCGGTACTCCCGCGACTCCCCCGCCTCCGTTCCCGGCCCCGGCAGCAGGCCGAGGTAGTCACCCTGCAGCAGCCCGTCGAGCTTGCGCGTGACGAGCAGCTGCATGCGGTTGAGGACGACCTCCGCGCGGGCGTCGTCCAGGCCGGTGCCGCTCTGGATCTTCACCGCCCCGGCCAGGTCGTGATGGTCGTGGTCGCGGACTGGCCCGGCTGTCCGGGCGACCCGGCGGGGGCCGTGGTGGCCTGCTGGCGGGGCGCGACGGTGGGCGGCGGCACGGCCGCGAGCACCCGGCGCACGACGTCGTCGGCCGGGATGTCGTCGGCGAGCGCGTCGTAGGAGAGCACGAGCCGGTGGCGCAGGATGTCGGGGGCGATGTCCTGCACGTCCTGGGGCAGCGCGTAGTCCCGGCCGCGCAGCAGGGCCAGCGCGCGGCAGGCCCGCACGATGCCCAGCGAGGCGCGGGGGCTGGCCCCGTACTGGATCAGGTGCGCCATGTCGCTCAGCCCGTGCTCGGCCGGGGCGCGGGTCGCGACCACCAGCCGCACCGCGTAGTCCACGAGCGCGTTGTGCACGAAGACGTCGTCGGCCTTGTCCTGCAGCGCCATGAGCTCCTCGGTGGTGAGCACCGCCTGCGGCTCCGGGGTCTTCACGCTCACCCGGTAGACGATCTCGCGCTCCTCGGCGTCGGTCGGGTACCCCACCTGGATCTTCATGAGGAACCGGTCACGCTGGGCCTCGGGCAGCGGGTAGACGCCCTCCTGCTCGATCGGGTTCTGTGTGGCCATCACCAGGAACGGGCGCGGCACCTCGTAGGTCTCGCCGCCGATGGACACCTGCTGCTCGGCCATGACCTCCAGCAGCGCCGACTGCACCTTCGCGGGCGCCCGGTTGATCTCGTCGGCGAGCAGGAAGTTCACGAACACGGGCCCGAGCTCGACGTCGAACTTCTCGCTCGACTGCCGGTAGATGCGGGTGCCGACGATGTCGGCGGGCACCAGGTCGGGGGTGAACTGCAGTCGCGAGAACGTGCCCCCGACGACCCGGGCGAGGGTCTCCACGGCGAGGGTCTTGGCCACGCCGGGCACGCCCTCGAGCAGCACGTGGCCGCGGCTGAGCAGCGACACGAACATCCGCTCGATCATGCGATCCTGACCGACGATCACCCGCTTGACCTCGAACAGGGCGCGTTCGAGCACCGTGGCGTCCTGGGCGGGGGTCGAGACAGGGTTGCTCGGCTGGGTCACCGGTCCTCCACGCGCATTTGTCCTTGAAGTAAACGTAGCGTTCTTCGAGTAAACCTAGCGTCGCACGGCACGGCGACCGACCGCGATCCGATGCTCCTGAGAGCCTACTGGGAGTTGTCTTCCCGACCGCTCGGACCGATATATCGGACATGCGGCCATCGATTCCGGGGATTTTCGTCACCGGCCGCGCGCCACGACTGGACACCACCCGTACCGCAGCGGGTACGATTCACCCGTCGCCGGGCGGCTTCCCCCGTGGCCGCCCGGCGCTCACACTCATCGCGTGGAAGACCTTCAGTGCTCCGCGAAGGGGTGCCGTTCCCGGGCTGTCTGGCAGCTGCTGTGGAACAATCCGAAACTGCACACACCCGACCGGCGCAAGATCTGGCTGGCCTGCGACGAGCACCGGGCGTCGCTGTCGGAGTTCCTCGGCGTGCGCGGATTCCTGCGTGAGACCACGCCGATCGATGCTCGGGATAGGCTCGAGGAGTGAACCCAACGGTCGCACCCGACCCGCTCCGCCCCTGGCCGGACACGGTCGGGTGGCGGCCGATCTCGCCGCGGTACTACCTGGTCCGGCTGGCCGCGCTCACGGCCTGGGTGCTCCTGCTCACCGCCGCCGGCGTGGTCGCCGGCGTCCTGTGGTCGGCCTGGTTCCTGCTCGCCGCCGGTCTCGTGCTGGCCGCCGGCGCCGTCCGCGCGGTCTTCATGCGCCGCTCGATCCGCGCCTGGGGCTACGCCGAGCGCGCCGAGGACCTCCTGGTCCGCCACGGGCTGCTGATCCGGCGGCTGTCCATCGTGCCGTACGCGCGGATGCAGTTCGTCGACGTGACCGCCGGCCCGTTGGAGCGTGCCGCGGGCCTGGCCACGGTGACCCTGCACACCGCGGCCGCGGCGAGCGACGCGACCGTGCCCGGCCTGGAGGCCGCCGAGGCCACCCGGCTGCGTGACCGGCTGGCGGCCCTGGGCGAGATCCGCGAAGAGGGCTTGTGACCACGCCGCTGACCCTTCCCCGTCGGCGGCTGCATCCCCTGACGCCACTGGTGCGCGGCGCCAAGCTGGTGGCCCTGGCCGCCGTGGCCGTCTCCTGGCGGGGCCTGTCCGACCTGGGTCTGCTCCACTGGCTGATCGCCATGACCGTCATCCTCATCGGCGCGGTGCTCGTGTCGGCCGTGGTGTGGGCCGTGACCGGCTTCGAGGTCGTGGGCCGCGAGCTGCGCGTGCACGAGGGCCTGCTGTCGCGCCGCGTGCGGACCATCCCCCTGGAGCGCGTCCAGGCGATCGACGTCGTCCGGCCCGCCCTGGCGCGCGTGTTCGGCCTGGCCGAGCTGCGCCTGGAGGTGATCGGGGGCGGCAAGACCGAAGCCCCGCTGGCGTACCTCACCGTGGCCGGCGCCACCGAGCTGCGCGCCTCCCTGCTGGGCCTGGCCACCGGCGCCGAGCCCGCCGCGCCCGAGGCCGAGCGCCCGCTCTTCGCCGTGGCCAACGGCCGCCTGCTGCTCGCCCAGCTCCTCACCCCGCAGACCCTCTCCGTGCCCATCGGCGCCGCGTTCGTGATCTGGCCCGCGCTCAGCCACCCGGACTGGACCCTGATCGGCGCGGCCAGCACCATCACCGCGTTCCTGGGCGTCTTCCAGGTGCCGGTGCGCCGCGTGCTCGACGAGTACGACTTCCGCATCACCGACGACGGCGCCGCCCTGCGTGTGCGGCAGGGCCTGCTCAACAAGCGCAGCCAGTCGGTACCGCCAAGGCGTGTCCAGGGCGTTAAGTTGACCTGGCCGCTGCTGTGGCGCCCGGCGGGCTGGGCCCGGGCCCACATGGACGTCGCCGGCTACGGCGGCCACGGCGAGGAGCAGTTACGCGCGGGCACCCTCGTCCCCGTGGCCGCAACGCCCGACGCGGCATGGGTGGCGTCGACGGTACTGTCGGCCGCCGTCATCGCCCCCGTGGACGTCATCGCCCTGACCGTGACCGGCCCGCCGCGACGCGCACGCTGGCTCGCGCCGTTCGCGTGGTCGCGCATCGGGGTAGCCGTGACCGACGACGTGGTGGCCGTGCGCGAGGGCGTACTGACGCGCGAGCTGGTGGCGGTACCACTGGCGCGCGTGCAGAGCGTGCGGGTCGTACAGGGCCCGCTGCAGCGCCTGCTGTCCCTGGCCACCGTGACGGTGGACACGGCGGGCGGCCTGAACGCAACAGCGCGCCTGCGCGACGCCGACGACGCGTACCGCCTGGCCGACGAGCTGGCCATCCGCTCGAGAGCAGCGCGCCGCACCTTCACGGCGCGCATGACGGCCACCGGCTCGTGACCACCTTTCCCGGCTCGCGCTTCTTCCCGGCTCGCGCTTCTTCCCGGCTCGCGCTTTTCTCGGCTAGCGGGCCGCCCACCGCACCTTCTCACCTCGTGCAGCCGCTACCTGGCAGGCCCCTTGAGGCTCATCCTCCCGCGGTGGCCACGCCCACCAACCCGGGCAGGACTGCCCCGATCGGCTCCCGGATGACCTCATCGGCGATGGCGTCGTAGGGCGTCTCGGCATCATTGAGGATCACAACCCGAGCCCCCTGCTTGGCCGCAACCGCCACCAGCCCCGCCGCCGGGTGGACGGTGAGCGAGGTCCCGATGGCCACAAACGTCCGGCAGTACATCGCCGCCTCAGCCGCCGCCGTCAGCGAGGCCATGTTCATCTGCTGCCCGAACGAAATCGTCGCCGACTTGAGCATCCCCCCACATTCGAGACAGGCGGGATCGCTCTCCCCGGCCCGCACCCGATCGAGCGTCACCTCCATCGCCCCGCGCGCCCCACACTGCAGACACTCGGTCTCATGGATGGTCCCGTGCAGCTCAATGACCCGATCCGAGGCAAGCCCAGCCCGCTGATGCAGCCCGTCGATATTCTGTGTGACAACGGAGTCGAGCAGCCCGGCCGCGTCGAGCTCGACGAGCGCAAGATGCGCAGCGTTGGGCTCCGCACCCCAGGCCGGGTGGGTGAGCCGCTCCTGCCAAGACCGCCGCCGCACCGCCGGATCCCCGACGTAGTGCTCGATCGACGACAGCTTCATAGCCTCCGGCTCCCGCGTCCACACACCTTGCGGCCCCCGAAAATCCGGAATCCCGGAGTCGGTGGAGATCCCGGCCCCGGTGAGCACCACCACTTTGCCGCGCGCGAACCACTCGGCCGCCTCATACATGGCGCCCAGCGTAGGACCCCGCCAAGTGACTCGGCCTCCCGTTTTCCGCCGCCAGCACACTGACGCAGTCGCGCACTCGCGCACGCACTCACGCGGTCGCGCACGCACTCACGCACTCACGCACTCACGCGGTCGCGCAGTCGCGCAGTCGCGCAGTCGCGCACTCGCGCACTCACGTTTCCGCCGCCCGCGCACTCGGGCACTGACGCACTCGCGCACTCGGGTTTCCGCCGCTCGCACACTCGCGCACTCGGTTCCCGCCCGGTCGCTCACTCGTGCGTTCAGCGT
The DNA here is from genome assembly GCF_049995355.1 of Dactylosporangium sp. McL0621. NCBI lineage: Bacteria > Bacillati > Actinomycetota > Actinomycetes > Micromonosporales > Micromonosporaceae > Dactylosporangium > Dactylosporangium sp. McL0621. The sequence goes on along the minus strand of NZ_CP188259.1, from coordinate 2,266,119 downwards.
CCGCGCATCCGTGCGCTCACACCCGATGGTCACTCGCGCGTCCGCCCGTTCGCGTCTCCGTCCGTTGGCGCATCCGTGCACTCACACCCGACGGTCACTCGTCCGTCCGTTCGCGCATCTATCCGTTCGCGCATCCGTCCGTTCGCGCGTCTGTGCAAATCTGCGTTGCGCATCGTCCGTTCGCGCATCGTCCGTTCGCGCATGTGCGTTCGCGCATGTGCGTTCGCTCATCAGGCGTTCACCCGCTCAGCGCACGTGCCTCCGCACGCCGATGTTCGCGCGTTTGTGCGTTCGCGCCTCCGGTCCCCGCCCGTTTACGCACCAAGCAGCCACAAACACCACCCCACACCGGACAACGTTTGTGCTAAAAGCACTACTCTTGGGGTATGCAGCCGAGCCAGCGCCCCACGGTCGATGCCGCCCCCTGGATCGGCGCCGTCACCCGCGTCGAGCTCACGGTCACCGACGCCGACACCGCACAGGCCATGGGCTCGGGCGACGTCCCGGTCCTGGCCACCCCGCGCGTGCTGGCCCTGGCCGAGGCCGCAACGGTGGGCGCGACCGCAAGCCGCCTCCCACCCGGCTACACGACCGTGGGCACCCGGGTCGACCTGGAGCACCGCGCCGCCACCCCGATCGGTGGCCGCGTGGTGGCCGAGGCCCGCCTGGCCAAGGCCGACGGCCGCCGCCTCATGTTCGAGATCGTGGTCCGCGACGCCCACCAGGTCGTGGCGGAGGGCCGCGTCGAGCGGATCCTCGTCGAGCGCGCCCGCTTCCTGGCCAAGGCCATGGAGGACCGCGGCTGACCCGGCCCCGGGAGACCTGATGACGGCGCTGAGCGAGCTCACCACCGCCTCCTGGCCCGAGGCGCCCCGGAGGACCGCGCCGCCCGGTCCAAAAGGCCTGATGACAGCACCCGCCCGGCAAGCCCGCCTCCGGCCAAGCCCATGGACGCCCGTCCCGGGAGACGTCATGACGGCGCTGACCGCCTTCGACACCGCTCCCCGGCCAAGACCATGCAGGACCGCGCCCGACCCGTCCAGGGAGGTCACATGACGGTGCTAAGGGAAATTGCCGCGGGTGTACACGTACTGCGCCATCCCGTCCTAGACGTCAACGCCACCCTAGTAGTGGGCGGCGAGGCGGCCCTGGTCGTCGACACGCTGTCGACCGCAGGGCAGGCGCGGCAACTCCTGGCCGCGGTACGCCGGGTGACGCCCCTCCCCCTCCAGGTCGTCAACACCCATCACCACTTCGACCACTGCTTCGGCAACATGGTCTTCACCGCCGACGACTGCCCGATCTGGTCCCAGGAGGAGGCCGCCGCCCTGGTCGGCCCGGCCCTGCGCGACCGAGCCGTCTCGAACCACCCGGACCTGGCCACCGACCTGGCCGCCGTCACCCCGACGCCGGCCACCCGCCTCGTCCGTACCGCCATCGACCTGGACCTGGGCGACCGCCCGGTACAGCTGCGCCACTACGGCCGCGGCCACTCGATCGGCGACCTGGTCGCCCTGATACCGGACGCGGACGTCCTGGTAGCGGGCGACTTGATCGAGGAGAGCGGCCCGCCACAGTTCGGCGATGCGTACCCGCTGGACTGGCCGGACACCGTCGCCGCCCTCATGGCCGCCCTCACCCAGCAGACACAGGTGGTACCCGGCCACGGCGCCGTGGTGACCCGCCGATTCGTCGCGGCCCAGCACGAACAGCTCGCGGCCCTGGCGTGGCTGATCCGCGAGGGCGACGCGGACGGCGCCCCGCCGGAGCGGGTAGCGGCGAAGTCCCCGTTCCCACAGGAGATCACCCTGCCGGCCGTACACCGCGGCTACCTGCACCTCAACCAGCCCTGAGGCCGTCGAACCCGCCCACCGCCGAACCTGCCCCACCCACACACCGTCGGCCCTGCCGCACGCGCACACCTCGCACGGGCCGCACCGTCCTCGACCCCAGGTGGTCGCCCAACTGCCGCCGCGGCACCGCATCCACCCTCCGGACCTGCCGCGCGCACACCGCCGCACGGGCGCCACCGTCTTCGACCCCGAGGTGCTCGCCCAACCGCTGCCGCGGCACCGCACCCACCCGCTGGACCTGCCGCACGCGCACACCGTCGGACCTGCCGCACGCGCACACCGTCGGACCTGCCGCACGCGCACACCGTCGGACCTGCCGCACGCGCACACCGTCGGACCTACCGCACGCGCACACCGTCGGACCTACCGCACTCGCTCACGTCGTACCGAATCGCGGGCACGCTCATATCGCCCGATCGACGGTTCGCTCGCCTATGACTGAACCGATCGCTCACATCCATGGCCCGAACGAACACTGACCGAGCGCACATGCGCACGCAAAGCGCTCACTCACGCACCCCGACCGAGACGTTCGCTCACCGCGCGCAGTGCGAACGCAAGATCCCGCCCGCTCATGGCCTGCTCCGGCACCGCCAGATGCTGCACGACGACACCGGTGAGCAGTGCGTGGTAGAAACCGCCGATCACCCGCGCGAGCTCCGGCTCCGCGGCGGGGTCGATGCCGTGGAACAGCGCCGCCAGCCCCGCCTGCGCCTGGTCCTGCGCCTCCGCCCACGCGGCCGGCGGTGACGACTGCCGCCCGAGCTGCGTCACCACCTCGAACTGGGTCGTCCACAACGAACGGTTCGCGGTGACCGAGGCGATCACACTCGTCCACACCGCCTCGAAGCGCTCGGCCGGGTTCTGCACGTCCGCGGACCCGCGCAGCGCGCGCTCCATCTCGTCGCCCCACTGCTCCAGCGCCCGCTGCAGCGCCTCGTTGAGCAGGGCCTCGGTGGTCCTGAAGTGATAATTGATCGCCGCCAGGCTCACACCCGCCGCCCCGGCGATGTCGCGCGCGGTAGTCGCCGCGTACCCCTTCTCGAGCAGGCACTGCAGCGCCCCGTCGAGGAGCTTCTCCCGGTTACCCATGTCTGAAGCATACGTCTGAAAATTTTGTCTTGTACAAATGTATCAGAATTCTGTACAGTTAGATCCATCGAAGCCGGCACCAAATCGGGGAGGCCCACAATGTCCGCTCTCGTCATCACCGCTGCCGCCGCAGCGACTGTCGCCGCCGCGCCGCTCGCCTACCGCGCAATTCGCAAGCACCAGCGGGCCGTCGACGCGCGCATCGACACGCCGAACGGTGTCGTCGAGGGCCGCTACGTCACCATCGGCGGCGTCGAGCAGTGGCTGCAGATCCGCGGCGAGGACCGCGCCAACCCGGCGCTGCTCGTCGTGCACGGCGGCCCCGGCTCGCCGTACTCGGTGTTCACCCCCGTCCTGCGCGAATGGGAGCAGCACTTCACCGTCGTGCACTGGGACCGGCGCGGCGCCGGCAAGACCCTGCGCCGCAACGGCTTCCACGCCGAGCAGCTCGACTTCGACCTGATGGTCGACGACGGCATCGAGGTCGCCGAGTACCTGCGGCAGTACTTCGGCCAGGACCGCATCCTGCTCATGGCCGGCTCGATGGGCACGATCGTCGGCCTGCCGATGGTCAAGCGCCGCCCCGACCTGTTCTGCGCGTACGTCGGCACCGACTTCTACGTGAACATGGTCGAAAACGAGCGCAAGGGCCGCATCGACACCATCGAGCGTCTGCGTACCGCCGGCAACCGCCGCGGCGTGGCGGCGCTGGAGAAGCTCGACGCGGACCCGCGCACCTGGGACGTGAAGAGCTGGGGCACCCGCATGCAGTGGAGCATGGGCACCGACCCGACCACCGGCAACGCCGCGCTGACCCGGCTGTTCAAGCTGCTGCTGACGAAGCCGGACTACTCCCTCGCCGACGTTTCGGCCTGGCTCAAGGGCTTCGGCAAGACCCGCGACACCATGTTCGAGCAGTTCATGCGCTGGGACGCCCGCGCGCTGGGCACCACGTTCGAGGTCCCCTTCTACCTCTTCCAGGGCGCCCGCGACGTGGTGACGCTGACCGACCCGGCGGTGGAGTACTTCGCCGAGATCGAGGCCCCGCAGAAGGAACTGGTCCTGATCGACAACGCCAGCCACTTCTGCGCGTTCAGTCAGCCCGCCCAGTTCCTCGACGCCCTGCGCACCGTCCGCTGCTGACAAACGCACAACCCCGGCGCCGCTGCCTGACAAACGCACAACCCTGGCGCCGCCGCTCAACGTCGAACCGCCACCGCTGAGGTTCCACGGCAACCGAAGCAATCCCGCACATCCAGCCAACCGAACAGCTCATTCACGCACAACACACCGTCGCGCTGCTAACGAACGCACAACGTCAGCAGCGCGACGCTGCGCGTTCAGCCAGCCCACCTGATTGCGCCGCACCCAGAGAACACCGTCGCGCTGCCGACGAATGCACATGTCAACAGCGCGCCTCTGCACGTTCAGCCAGTCCACCTGGTTGCGCCGCGCCCAGAGAACACGGTCGCGCTGCCGACGAATGCACACATCAGCAGCGCGCCTCTGCACGTTCAGCCGGCCCACCTGATTGCGCCGCAGCCCGGAGACGGGAGCGGTCGCGATCCGTGAGCGGTGATGGTCGGAATGGGGCAGCGTCCGGGGGCCGAAGCGGGCGCCGACCGTCACACAAAGCACCGCGCGCCTCTGCGCGAACGGACTACGCCAGCGTCACGACGGTACCGGTGCGGCGGGCTTCTTCGGCCGCCCAGACAACCTGATGCCCAGCAAGACTTGTGAGCACATCCGAGCGCAACAACCCGGCGTCGCCCGCAGCCACCGCGGCCACGAATGCCGCCACCAGCCCCGCGTCGCCGTCCGAGTGGTCCCCGGGACCTCCGGCGGCGACGCTCGTCGTGGTGTCCGCACCGGTGCGGAAATCGACGAGCCGGATCGACGCCCCGTTCCCGTCGATGTACCCGTGCGTCCCGAAGATCCTGGTCATGCGGTGCTCGGCCGGCGTGAACGCGGTCATCGTGAGCGTCACGGTCCCGCCGCCGGCCAGCTCCATCGCCACCACCTGATGGTCGACGACGTCGTTGTCGCACGCATACACGCACCGGCCGTAGTCCCCCGTGCGCAACGCCTCCGTCACCGCCGACCGGCTCGCCTCGGCCGTGACCACCGACAGCGGCCAGTGCACAGGCTCGCCCGGCCGCCGCGCATCCACGAGCGGAAAGTAGAGCTTCGGCGCCGAATACGGACACTCCGGTTCGATCGAACAATCAAGACAACGGTCCGCGGCCCCGGCGGGTCGCTGATCGGCGCGGAAGTGTGCAAGCCCGCCGAACGAACTGACCCGGTGCACGCGCTCGCCCGCGAGGTACAACAGCCAATCCACGTCATGGCAGGCCTTCGCGAGCAGCATCGGCGAGGAAACCGACGAATTGCGCCAGTTCCCGCGCACGAACGAGTGCGCCTGGTGCCACCACCCCACGGGCTCGAGGTGCTGCATGCTCACGATCCGGCCGATGCGCCCGGAATCGAGCAGTTCTTTGAGCGCGGCCGTGTAGGGGGTGTACCGCAGGACATGACAGACGGCCGCGATCACGCCGGCCGCGGTCACCGCATCCGCGATCCGGCGCGCCGCAGGCTCGGCGGGCGCCATCGGCTTCTCCAGCATGAGGTGGTACCCCTGCCCGGCCAGCAGCACCGTCGGCGCTTCGTGCATCGCATCCTGCGTGGCGACGATCGCCCCATCGGCGATTCGTGCACAATCGGCCAGCCGTTCCCACCCGTCGAACACGCCCGCGGCCGGCACACCGAACTCACGCGCGAACGCGGCCCGCCGCACAGGATCGGCCTCGGCGACGGCGACGATCTCGGCCCGCCCGGTCTGCACGGCCAGCCGCGAGTACCACGTACCGCGCTGCCCGGCCCCCACCACGAGCAGCCGCACCGGTGCGGTCACAGCGCCACCACGACCTCGGTACCGGCGCGGCGGATCGCCTCCACGTGCTCCGGATCGGCGCTTTCGTCGGTGACCAGCGTCGTGACGTCGGTGAGCGGGCAGATGCCGGCCAGGCAGAGACGCCCGACCTTGGAGCCGTCCGCGACCACCATGACCCGGTCGGCCCGGCGGATCATCGCCGCGTTCGTGTGCGCCTCGATCTCGTCGTGCGTCGTCAGCCCGCCGCGCGCGCTGATGCCGTCGACGCCGATGACCGCGACCTGCATGTTCAGGCCGGACAGCGCCTGGTCCGCAATCGGCCCGACGAGCTCGTAGGACTGGGTGCGCGAGACCCCGCCGGTCATGATCAGCTTCAGTCGGGGCCGCAGTACCAGCTCAGATGCGATGTTCAGCGCATTCGTCACCACGGTGAGGTCGACCCGCGAGGCGAGCAGGCGGGCCAGCAGGAGCGTGGTCGTGCCGCCGCTGAGCCCGAGCGTCAGCGGCCCGTGCGGCAGGAGGGCCGCGGCGCAGTGGGCCACGCGGACCTTCTCTTCTCGATGCTGCCCTGTTCGGTACCGCACCGGCAGCTCATACGCCACGTCCACGGCCACCGCGCCGCCGTGCGTGCGCGAGACGAGCCGCTGCTCCTCCAGCACCTGAAGGTCGCGGCGGATCGTGGCGGCCGAGACGTCGAACTCCTCGGCGAGCACGCCCGCGTCGACGGATCCCTCCCGCGACACCCGGTCGAGGATGGCCGACACGCGGTCGGCCCGGCGCAACGAACTCTGGGTCATGAATGCTCCGATCGACCGGGCGGTCTGATGATCAAACGCGCAATGAAGATAGTTCATTTGCGCGTGAATCGCGACGATACCTTGTGCGACTCTGCACGCGCTGCCGAGAATCCCGTCCATGACTGTGATCGCGTTCCTCGGTGCCGGCAGTGTCGTGTTCACTCGTGAGCTGCTCGCCGACCTGCTCTCCTTCGAAGAGCTGCGCGGCGTGACGCTCGCCCTGCACGACATCGACCCCGAACGGCTCGAGACGGCAGAGGCAATCGCACGCCGTACCGCCAAGCAGCTCGGCGCGTCCCCCGTGATCACCGCATCGCTGGACCGGCGGGCCGCGCTCTCGGGCGCCGATTACGTTATCAACGCCATTCAGGTCGGGATGCACGCTGCGACGGTTCGTGACTTTGAGCTACCGGCCAAGTACGGACTGCGTCAGACCATCGGCGACACCGTCGGCGTTGGTGGTATCTTTCGCGCGCTGCGCACGTTCCCGGTGCTGGCCGGCATCGCGGCCGACATGCGTGAGCTGTGCCCGGACGCCTGGCTACTCAACTACACCAACCCGATGGCGATGAACGTGGCGTTCCTGGCCGCGGTCGCGCCGGACCTCAACGTCGCCGGCCTGTGCCACTCGGTCTTCTGGACGGTGCACGACCTGTGCGCGCTGCTCGGCGTACCACTCGACGAGGTGGACTACCGCGCGGCCGGCGTCAACCACCAGGCGTGGCTGCTGCAGTGGGAACACCGCGGCGAGAGCCTCTACCCCCGGCTGGACGAGCGGCTGTCCCGCGATCCCGAACTGCAGCGCCGCGTGCGCATGGACATGTACCGCCGGCTGGGCTACTTCCCCACCGAGACCAGCGAGCATTCCGCCGAGTACGTCCCGTGGTACCTGCACCACGACGACGAGATTGCACGTTTGCGCATTCCGGTCGGCGAGTACGTGCGCATCAGCGAGGCCAACCTGGCCGACTACGCCACCACCCGCGCATCGGTGCTCGCCGGCGAGCCGCTGGACCTGCACCGGGAGGCGACCGAGTACGCGCCGCAGATCATCCACAGCATCGAGACCGGCACCCTGCGGCGCATCCACGCAAACGTCGCCAACCGCGGCCTGATCAGCAATTTGCCGGAAAACTTCGGCGTCGAGGTCCCGTGCACCGTGGACCGTCTGGGCCTGCACCCCGAGCAAGTGGGCGCCCTGCCACCCCAGTGCGCGGCAGTGAATCGCGGCTTCGTGAGCGTGGGGGAACTGACGGTGCAGGCCGCCCTGACCGGCGACGCGCGTTTCGTCCGCCAGGCGGCAATGGTCGACCCGAACACCGCCGCAACCCTGACGGTCGAACAGATCTGGTCGTTGTGCGACGACTTGACCACCGCCCACGGCAACCTGCTGCCCGAACCGCTACGGGTGCACGTACGCCTTTGAGCGCACACAACCCGACCGCGCACATGTGACCACACACGAGCCAACGCGCACATATGACCATGCAAGAGCCAACCGTGCTCAAGCCGACGGCGCACCAGGCCGACCTCACTCAAACCGACCTCGCTCAGGTCGGCCCCTGAGCGAGGCCGGCCAGCCGCGAAGGCGCGCGAACGTGATTGCGCTGGCTTGTTGCATCAGCGGCTTTCCGTCCGTGTGCGCATATGAGCACGAACGCGCCGACCCGTTGGTTGGCGGCTCCTGCGAGTGCGCAGACGAGCATGAACGCCGACCACCTGGTCGACACGCTCATGCTCGTCTGTGCAAGTGAACATGCCGAGCGTGCGGGCGCGCGGCGGGTACCCGGGCACAGTGCTGCGGTGTGCGGTGTTGAGAACGGCGCAAGGTCAAACGCGCAATGTTGAATGTTCACTTGCGCAGCTGGGGTTGTGGAACGAACGCAAACGCGCATAGCGTTCGCGCATGAACGACACTGCGCTCGAAATCGGCAGTCAGCCGGCCGTATGGGGCCGCGGGCTCGAGCTGGTCGGCGAGGCCCGGAATGCGGTCGCCGCGCCCGGGGAGCGGATGCTCCTGCTCGGCTGCGGGACCTCCTGGTTCGTCGCCCAGAGCATCGCCGAACTGCGCGAGGCCGCGGGGCTGGGCGAGACCGACGCCGTGTGCGCATCCGAGTTCGTGCCGCGCCGGCGGTACGACCGCGTCGTCGCGGTCACGCGGTCGGGCACGTCCACTGAAGTCCTCGAGGCGCTGCGGCAGATTCCGGCGAGCACGCATCGGGTGGCGATCACCGCTGTCGACGGCGAGCCGGTCGACAACCTCGTGGACAGTCGGGTTCTGCTCGACTTCGCCGATGAGCGCAGCGTTGTGCAGACGCGCTTTCCCACCACCGTCCTCGCCATGGCCCGGGCCGCGTTCGGCGAGGATCTCGCGCACCTGATCGGCGACGGCGAGGCAGCGCTGGCCGCCCCGCTGCCGGCGGACCCGGCCGAGATCGAGCACCTGGTGTTCCTCGGTACCGGCTGGACTGTCGGACTCGCTCACGAAGCGGCACTCAAAGTGCGCGAGGCTGCACAGGCATGGTCGGAGTCGTACCCGGCGATGGACTACCGGCACGGCCCTGTCGCCGTCGCCGGTTCGCGCAGTCTGGTGTGGTCGTTCGGGGCCGTACCCGATTCCCTCGACGACGTTGTCCGCGATGCCGGAGCCCGCCCGCACCGCGACGGCCGCGACCCGCTCGCTCAGCTGGTACTGGCCCAGCGGTTCGCCGTCGCCCTCGCCGAGCACCGCGGCCTCGACCCGGATCGGCCCCGCCTGCTGACGCGCTCGGTCGTCCTCGCCTGACACGCGCACAGACACGCGACTCGCCGCGGCCGGCGATCCGGATCCAACACGCCAGCCTGGTCCCGTCACCGAGAACTCGAGCCCGCTCCACCAACGAACCCTCACCGAGCACCGCCAGGGAACAACTCGATCGACCAACTGAGCAGATAGCTCCAACGCGCCCGCCCAGCTCTGCCACGGAAACCAGATCCGCCCGACCACATACCGAACCGCACCGAGCACCACCACCGACGAACCCGATCTGCCCGGGAGCAAACCAGCTCAACGCCGCTGGCCCAGCTCCGTCACCGAAGAACCGGATTCGGCTCGACACACAAGCGACCGAATCAGCCGTCCGAGCAATCGGTCCGGCCATCCCGCCTCGGAGAGGTCGATCCACCTCCCGCACTCACGAGCTCGATCTGACCGCACAACGACACGGTTTCAGCGCGACCGCTCAAGAGTCGTTCACCACGCACACAAAACGCCATCCAGCTTGGCCGTCTGCGCATGCGATCCGTCCCCGACGTACACGATCCAGGTGCGCGGCCTCGAAGGCCTTTATCACGCGACATATGCCCTGCCGGGCGAAATAACCGGAACACCGTCAGCTCTCCACATCCCCCAGTGAAGAGGTGCAGCGATGAAGCTGATCCCCACCCGAGGCAGTCGACTGACAACGATGGTCGCCGGTATCACCGGCCTGGCATTGCTGCTCGGCGCGTGCGGCGGCGGCTCGAAGACGGACAGCGGCAAAGACGCCGCCGAGGGCTACGACGCCTCCGCCCCGGTCACGCTCACCTGGTGGACCGGGCAGACCACCGAGGCCGAGAAGGCCGCGGAGGACCTTGCGGCCGAGTACATGAAGGCTCACCCCAACGTCACGATCAAAACGTCGGCGGGTGCGTCCACCACTGACGATCTGCTCACCAAGCTGTCGGCCGGTTTCACCGGAGGCAGCTACCCGGACGTCTCCTACGCGTACGGCAGCTGGGCCGGGGAGCTGGCGACCAGCGGCAAGACGCAGGACCTGGCCAAGTACGTCGCGGATCCGTCGTTCGGTTGGCAGGAGATTCCGGCGGCGGCGCGCGAGACGGCCACCTACGAGGGCAAGGTCATCGGCGTACCGGCGCTGGTGGACAATCTTGCGCTCATTTACAACAAAAAACTGTTCGATGATGCGCACGTGGCGTACCCGACCGACCAGTGGTCGTGGGACGACTTCCGGGCGGCGGCCAAGAAGCTGACGAACACGTCGCAGAACATCTACGGCACCGCGTACTCGGTGTCGGGCAGCGAGGACACGACCTGGCACCTGTGGCCGATGCTGTGGCAGCGGGGCGGGAAGATCCTCGACGGCAACAAGCCGGCCTTCAACTCCGATGCGGGTGTCAGCGCGCTCGAGTTGCTGCGCGCGATGGCGGTCGACGACAAGTCGATGTACCTCGACCAGACCGACGAACAGTACGCGAAGCTCTTCAACGACGGCCGGATCGGCATGATGATGTCCGGACCGTGGGCCCTGCTGGAGATCAAGGACGCCGGGCTCGACTACGGTGTCGCGCAGTTGCCCGGGTACAACGGCGATCACCAGACGGTGTCGGGGCCGGACCTTTGGGTGCTGTTCGATCACAATGATGCAAACCGCGCTGGCGCTTCGCGCGATTTCATCAAGTGGCTCACGAGCAAGGAAACCGACGCGAAGTGGAACCTCGCGATCGGCAATCTTCCGCTGCGCTCGTCGGAGCAGGGCACTCCCGAGTTCGCCGAGTACGTGAAGGAGTACCCCGGCGGGCAGAAGTTCTTCGAGAACCTCGCCAACGCCAAGCAGGCCCGCCCCACCGTCGCCGGCTATGAGGAGATGTCGCGCAACGTCGGTGACGCGATCTCGAAAGTGCTGCAGGGTGCGGCGAAACCGAAGGAGGCGCTCGACGACGCGGCCAAGAAGTCGGCCGGGGCAATCGGGTGACGCTGACGTTCGCGGCCTCGAAGTACGCGCCGGCGCCGGCCGCCGCCGGGCCACGTACCCGCCGCAAGGTCGGGCGGACGCTCACCGGGTGGGCGTTCGCCGGGCCGGCGACGGTGATCGTGGTGGGACTGTCGCTCTTCCCCGCGGTGTGGGCGTTTTTCATCTCGCGCACGAAATGGAATGGAATCGCGCAGCCGCAGGACATCGGCTGGGCGAACTATGAGCGCCTCGCGCAGGACCCGGACCTGGCCGCGGCCGCACAGCACACACTCGTGCTCACATTGCTGTTCGTTCCCGGCTCGATCGCGCTGGGGCTGCTGCTGGCGATCGCGCTCAATCAGCGCATTCGGCTGATCGGTTTCTATCGAACGTGCATCTTCGTGCCGTACGTGGCCTCGGCGGCGGCGACCGGCATCCTCGCCGGTTACGTGTTCAACCCGCAGTTCGGGCTGGCGAACGAGGCGTTGCGCCGGGCCGGGCTGCCTGCGCAGCAGTTCCTGGAGAGCCCGCGGCAGGCGCTGATCGTGGTGTGCATTGTCGCGCTGTGGGGCGAGGTCGGTTTTACCTCGGTGGTGTACCTCGCGGCGCTGCAAGACGTACCGAAGGAACTGATCGAAGCGGCAACCGTCGACGGCGCCGGACGGTGGCGGGTGCTGCGCAGTGTGACCCTGCCGCAACTGCGCCCGGTGACGCTGTTCGCGACGGTGTGGCAGACGATCACCGCCCTGCAGCTGTTCGACCTCATCTACACCACGACCCGCGGCGGGCCGATGAACAGCACGCAGACGGTCGTCTACTACGTCTACGAGCTGGCCTTCCAGACGCGGCGCCTGGGCTACGGCGCGGCGGTGGCGTACGTCCTGTTCGCGGTGACGCTGCTGCTCACGACGCTGGTGATCTGGCGCAGCCGGCGCCGGGATGAGGAGGCGTTCTGATGCGCCGGAGGTTGCTGCCGTTCAGTGCCTGGCATCTGGTGCTGATGCCCGTTGCGCTCATATTCGTACTGCCACTTGTACACATGGTGCTCGCCTCGTTCATGACCAAGGCGGAGCTCAACCGTTTCCCGCCACGGTTCATCCCCGACGGGCTGCATCTGGACGGGTACCGCCGGCTGTTCTCGGAATCGCACATCCTGTTGTGGCTGGGCAACACGGTTCTGGTCTCGGCCGTGTCCGTGGTGGCCCATCTGGTGCTGTGCTCGGCGGCTGGCTACGGGTTCGCCCGGCTGCGGTTCGCGGGGCGCGGGATTGCGTTCGCCGCGGTGCTGGCCACGGTCATGATCCCCATCCAGCTGCTCATGATTCCGACGTACCTCATGTTCGCGCGACTGGGCATCGTCGACACCTTGGCTGCGGCGTTCGTACCGTGGCTGGCGTCCGCGTTCGGCATCTTCCTGATGCGCCAGTTCTTTCTCTCGTTGCCGGTGGAGCTCGAGGAGGCGGCGCGGATCGACGGGTGCGGTGTGCTGCGCACGTTTGTGAGCATCGTGTTGCCGCTGGCCCGGCCGGCGTTGGCCACGCTTGCGGTCTTCACGCTGCTGTCGAGCTGGAACGACCTGTTGTGGCCGCTCGTGGCGATCAGTGACGACCACAAGTACACGCTGCAGGTCGGCCTGGCGTCGTTCCAGGGCATGCGCCGTACCGAGTGGTCGCAGCTCATGGCCGGCAACGTCGTGGCGACCATGCCGTTGGTGCTGGCGTTCCTCGTCGCTCAGAAACGCTTCGTGGCGACCATGACCATGACCGGGCTGAAGGGATGACGCGCAGGATCGCTCAGTCCCGAGCGTCCGCGGCCACAACCGAACAGTGCCCGATGCACGACCCGAGCAGCACGGAATCGGCCCCGGTTGAGCGCGACACGCCGTGCGACTCGCAGGTACACGACCGGAATGCCGGAGATGCGGCCACGATCGGACAGCGCACAACGCACGGACCGCGCACTGCTGACAACACCACGATCGAACAGCACGCGACGCACGACCCGTGCATCACTGGCCCGGCTGAGCGCGAGCGTGACATTGCGGCGCCGGGTGCGCGGCATGCTCACTGCCCGCCGGGTGCGCGATGCGCTCAGTGCGAACTGGGTGCGCGGCGCGCTCGGTGCGCTCAGTGCGCAGCGGGTGCGCGGTGTGCCCAGTGCGAACCGAGTGCGCGGCATGCTCACTGCGCGCCGGGTGTGCGATGCGTTCAGTGCGCAGTGAATGCGCGGTGCGCTCAGTGTGAACTGATTACGCGGCAGGCTCGCCGCGCGCCGGGTGCGGGATGCGCTCAATGCGCGTCGGCGGTGAGGTCGTCCACAGTGGCCTGTGCCGCGGTACCGCCGGCGGCGCGGGTGCTAAGCGAGCCCGCCCGCGCGGCCCAGGCCAGCGCCTCCGTTACATCGCGACCGGCAAGTCGTGCGGCTAGGAAGCCGGCGTTGAAGCTGTCCCCGGCTCCGGTGGTGTCCACGACGTCGACGGCGAGCCCGGGTGCGGTCGCGTATCCGCCGCCCGGCCACCAGGCGCGGCCACCGCGCGCACCGTCCTTGAGCACGACGGTCGTGCCCGAGCCCACGAGCTTCTCCGCCGCCTCCTCAAGCGAGCCGGCCCCGGTCACGGCGAGCAGTTCCGCCGCGTTGGGCAGGAACACGTCGGTGACCGCGAGGATCTCCTCCAGCCCGCTCCAGCGGCCGGACGGGTCCCAGTTGGTGTCGAGCGAGGTGGTCACGCCGAGCGCGCGGGCGCGGGCGAACGCCCCGGCGAGTCCCGCGTGCAGGCCGGGCTGCAGGAACAGCGACGCAACGTGCACATGGCGCGCAGAAGCGAGCAGTTCGTCGGTGACATCCTCCGGACGCAGTGTGGGGATGGTGCCCGGCAGCGTCAGGATCGCGCGGTCGCCTGGCGCGGAAAGGATGATGCTGAGCCCGGTCGGTGTTGCGCCGGCTCCAGTGACGCCAACGGCATCAGCGCCCGTCGCGCCCACGCTCCCACCTGCGTCGGCAGCACTCGTTGCGCCTGTGCCGGCAGCACGCGTAGCGCCTGTACCGGACGCACTCGTTGCGCCTGCACCAGACGCGTTCGTTGCGCCTGCACCAGACGCGTTCGTTGCGCCTGTACCGGACGTTGCGTTTTCCTGCGCGTGCGGAGCGGAGGCTCTCGGCGTGTCCCTCGCCGGCGTGAGCAGTTCGACGTCGCGCTCCGTCAGGCGTTCGCGGGTGAAGGCGCCGAACACGTCCGCGCCGACCGCTGCGAGCAGACCGGTGCGCAGTCCCAAGCGGGCGCAGCCCGTCGCGGTGATCGCCGCGGAGCCGCCGAGGACCAGGTCGGCCGCGTCCAGCAGTTGCTCCTCCTGGCCGAAGCGGGGGCGCACGTCGCCGCGCAGTACCAGGTCGGGGTTGGCGTCGCCGATCACCAGTACGTCGAGCTTCATCGTCGCTCCCTCGAGTCAGTGTTCGATCGGACAGTACCAGCTGCAGGATCATGCTCGTCGCGACGATTTTCGTGCACGAACAGCCATTGACAATCATGAATTTAAGCGATTGAATCGCCCCGAGCGATCGAGCCCAGCCGGTAGTGGAGTGCTTCCCGAGCCCGGCACACAGGTCGCCAGGGTGCTCGGCACCCGAGGCGGGGCAGATCCCGAAACCCCTCGGAGCTCTCGCTGTGATTCCCACACTGCGCCGTATCGGCGTGCCCACGATGACGGTTCTTGCCGTCATCGGCCTCGGCATCGGTACCGCCGATGCCGCCACGTACACCGCGCCGCCGACCAACGCCCAGTTCGACTACCAGATCGGCGGGGCCTACGCACCGCCGTCCGGAGTCCGGGTGGTCAGCCGCGACCGGACCGCCACCCCGGCGGCCGGCCTCTACAACATCTGCTACGTCAACGTGTTCCAGACCCAGCCCGACGAGATCTCGTGGTGGCAGGCGAACCACGACGATCTACTGCTCAAGGACGCGAACGGGCAGTACGTCGTGGACAGCGACTGGGGCGAGAACCTCATCGACGTCTCGACGCCGGCCAAGCGCACAGCCGTGGCCGCGATCGTCAACGGCTGGATCGACGGCTGCGCGGCCAAGGGCTTCAAGGCCGTGGAGCCGGACAACATCGACTCGTACGAGCGCTCGAAAGGGCTGCTGCAGAAGTCGAACGCAATCGCACTGTTGAAACTGCTCGCCTCGCACACGCACGACAAGGGGCTGGCGATCGCACAGAAGAACACCACCGACCTGGGTACCGCGGGCAAGGCCGCCGGCCTGGACTTCGCGATCGCCGAGGAGTGCGGCCGCTACGACGAGTGCGGCGACTACACGTCGGTCTACGGGAACAACGTGATCGTCATCGAGTACACGAAGAGCGCCTTCACCAAGGCGTGCAATGCGTACGGGGCGTCGCTGTCGATCGTGCTGCGCGACCTGGACGTCACGGCGCCCGGCAGCGGCTCCTACAAGTACGCCGCCTGCTGAACCGGCGGGGTCGCGCCGCACTCCCGATCGGGGGTGCGGCGTGATCCTCACGGTGACGCTAAATCCGGCGCTGGACCTGACGTACGCGGTGGACGAGTTTCGACCACACACGACGCATCGTGTGCGCGCAGTGCACGAACGTGCAGGCGGCAAGGGACTGAACGTCGCGAGCGTCCTGCACACGCAGGGCGAGCCGGTGCTCGCGACCGGGCTGCTCGGCGGCGTCACCGGCGACCGGGTGCGCGAACTGCTCGCCGCGGCCGACTTACCGCACGCGTTCGCACCGATCGACGGAGAGACGCGCCGCACGGTAACCATCGCCGACGGCGTGGACGCGACGGGCCTGTGGGAGCCGGGCCCGGACATCACAACGGTCGAATGGCTTCGTTTTTTGCAGCTGTACCGCATGCTGCTCGACGACGCCACCGTCGTCGCAATGTCCGGCTCATTGCCGCGAGGGCTCCCAGCGGATGCGTACGCGGTGCTCATCGACATTGCGCGGGTGCACGGTGCCCGCACGGTGCTCGACACCAGCGGCGAACCCCTGCGCCTGGGCCTCGTCGCAGGCCCGGACGTGGTGAAGCCCAACGCAGAAGAGCTTGCCGTCTTGATGAGCGAACGTGCACTCCCGGACGAAGGAGCGGCGACCGATCAACGGACAGTCCTGGACGTTCGAATGCTGCGCAGATTGGGCGCCGGCTGCGTGGTTGTCTCGCGCGGGCCGGAGGGTCTGCTCGCGGTCAGCGGGCACGAAAGTTGGCGCGCCGCGCCGCCGGCTCCTGAGGCGGGCAACCCCACCGGCGCGGGTGACGCGTGTGTGGCGGCACTGGCGCGGGGGTTGCGCGATCGTACGTCTTGGCCGGAGTTGCTCGCCGACGCTGTCGCGCTGTCCGCCGCCGCGGTCGCGGCGCCCGTGGCCGGTGCGGTCGACGAGCAGCGTTACCGCGCACTGCGCACACGCATCGACGTCGTTGCCGAACCGCCGACCGGCGCCGCCGGCGAATGCAGTCACCATGAGCCGCGCGATCGCGCACGGATCGAACAGCTCGACCCTTTGAACGAACATCCCGCCGCCGGGAGCGAACACCTAGCGGTCGCACACGAACACCCGGGCGCCGCGAACGAACGTCCTGAAGCCGCGTACGAACGTCCTGAAGCCGCGTACGAACGTCCTGAAGCCGCGAACGGACAACCTGCCGTCGCATACGAACACCCCCGCACGGCGGACGAACACCCCGGCTTCACAGACGAACACTCCGCCGGCACACATGAACAGCCTGGGGCCGCCGGGGAGGGCCGAGGCATGGCAAGTGAGCGTCCCGGCTTCACGAACGAACAAGACCCAAGCGTTGAACGAGGAGAACCGCCATGTTGACTCCTACCGGTGAGATCGTGAACGACGCGCGGCGGCGAGGGGTTGGGGCCGGTGCTTTCAACGTCATCACCGTTGAGCATGCCGAAGCCGTCGTGGCCGGGGCCGAGGCGGCCGGGTGTGCGGTCATTCTGCAGATCAGCGAGAACGCTGTGCGGTTCCACAACGGGCGGCTTGGGCCGATCGCCGCGGCAGCGCGGGCGGTCGCCGAGCTTGCCTCCGTGCCCGTTGGGCTGCACCTCGACCACGTCGAGAGTGATGAGCTCTTCGACCAGGCCGCCGGCAACGGGTTCGGCTCGGCGATGTACGACGCGTCGAAGCTGGAGTACGCCGCCAATGTCGCCGCCACTGCGGATGCCGTTGCGCGCGGGCATGCCTGCGGGTTGTGGGTGGAGAGCGAGCTCGGCGAGGTCGGGGGCAAGGACGGTGCGCACACGCCAGGAGTGCGCACCGATCCTTGCGAGGCCGCGCAGTACGTGCAGGCGACCGGCGTCGATGCGCTCGCCGTTGCGGTCGGATCCGCGCACGCTATGACAACGCAGGATGCGCGGCTCGATCACGCGCTCATCGCGCGGATCAAGGATGCCGTTGCGGTGCCGCTCGTGTTGCATGGATCGTCGGGGGTGCCCGAGGAGGAGTTGCGCGCCGCGGTGCGGGGTGGGCTGGTCAAAATCAATATCGGCACGGCGCTCAATGTCGCGTTCACCGGGGCGATTCGTGAAGTCATCGGGCGCGATGCCGCGGTTGTCGATCCCAGGAAGTACCTTCGCAGCGCCCGGGACGAAATGGCCCACACGGTCACACGTGCGCTGCGGGTGCTGACCGCCGCCTAGCACCGAACGGCTCACAATGGACCCGCGCCGGGACGAACGAGCCAAAGGCGGGCAGGCGGAAAGAGCTGCGCACAAACCAAGACGCGCGATCCGGACTAGAAACCCTTTGCCGGGCCTACCGAAACAATGCGGACCGCCGCTGCGCCCTGGGCGTCGGACTCTGCCAGGTCCACCTCGGCCACGATGGCCCAGTCGCGGTCGCCCACGGGGTCGTCGAAGATCTGGCGGACGTGCCAACGGTCCGGCTTCTGGTCGATGACCAAAAGCGCCGGGCCGCGCGCGTCCGGGCCGACACCCATTGAGTCGTACTCGTCGAAGTACGCCTCCACCGCATCCTCCCACGCATCCGCGGTGAAGCCGGCCTCGCCGTCGAGTTCGCCCAATTCCTCGTAGCGGTGCAGCGCCGCAAGTTCGACGCGGCGGAACAGCGCGTTGCGCACCAGGACGCGGAATGCGCGTAGATTGCGCGTGACCGCCGGCGGCCGGTCGTCGCGCAGTTCCGGGCGTTCCTCGCCGGGATTGCGCAGCCGCTCCCATTCGTCGATGAGGCTCGAGTCGACCTGGCGCACCAGTTCGCCGAGCCACTCGATGATGTCGGTGAGGTCCTCGGTGCGCGCGTCCTCCGGCACCGTCTGGCGGACGGCTTTGTAGGCGTCGGCGAGGTACCGCAGCACAAGCCCTTCCGACCGCGACAGGCTGTAGAACCCGACGTATTCGACAAACGTCATTGCGCGTTCGAACATGTCGCGCACCACGGACTTGGGCGACAGCGCATAATCGGCCACCCACGGGTGTCCCTGTTTGTACATGTTGTACGCGTTGTCGAGCAGCTCTACGAGCGGCTTGGGGTGCGTGACGTCGTCGAGGAGTTCGATGCGCTGCTCGTACTCGATCCCCTCCGCCTTCATCGCCGCGACCGCCTCGCCGCGCGCCTTGAACTGCTGCGCGGAGAGCACCTGGCGCGGGTCGTCCAATGTGGACTCGATGATGGAGAGTACGTCGAGGGCGTACCCGGGGGCCTCACGGTCCAGCAGTTCGATCGCGGCGAGTGCGAACGGCGACAGCGGCTGGTTGAGCGCGAAGTCCATCTGCAGGTCGACGGTGAGCCGGACGCGGCGGCCCTCCTCGTCGGGTTCGGGTAGTTGCTCGACTACGCCGCCGGCCAGGAGTGCGCGGTAGATGGCGATCGCGCGACGGATGAGGCGTCGCTGAGAGTGCACGTCTTCGTGATTTTCGGTGAGCAGGTGACGCATGGCCGTGAACGCGTCGCCGGGACGGCTGATCACGTTGAGCAGCATCGCGTGCGACACCTGGAAGCTGGACTTGAGCGGCTCCGGCTCGGCCTCGACCAGGCGGTCGTACGTGGGCCGGCCCCAGCCGATCGAGCCCTCCGGCGGCTTCTTGCGCACCACCTTGCGGCGTTTCTTCGGGTCGTCGCCGGCCTTCGCGAGTGCGCGTTCGTTGTCGATGACGTGTTCGGGTGCCTGCACGACCACGGTGCCGACAGTGTCGAAGCCGGCTCGGCCCGCCCGGCCGGCGATCTGGTGGAACTCGCGTGCGTACAGCAGCCGGGTCTTCTGTCCGTCGTATTTGGACAGTGCGGTGAACAGCACGGTGCGGATGGGCACGTTGATGCCCACGCCGAGCGTGTCGGTGCCGCAGATGACCTTGAGCAGTCCGGCCTGCGCGAGCGTCTCGACCAGGCGGCGGTACTTCGGGAGCATGCCCGCGTGGTGCACGCCGATGCCGTGCCGCACGAGGCGCGACAGGGTCTTGCCAAAGCCGGCCGTGAACCTGAAGTTCCCGATCGCCTCGCCGATCATGTCCTTCTCTGCGCGCGTGGAAACGTTCACGCTCATGAGCGCTTGTGCACGTTCGAGCGCCGCGACCTGCGTGAAATGCACGATGTACACGGGCGCCTGTCGCGTGGACAGGAGCTCTTCGATCGTTTCGTGCAGCGGGTCCATGGAGTAGGTGAACATCAGCGGCACGGGTCGTTCGGCGTTCTTCACCACCGCGGTCGGGCGACCGGTGCGGCGCGTGAGGTCCCCCTCGAAGCGCGTCACGTCACCGAGCGTGGCGGACATCAGCACGAACTGTGCCTGCGGCAGCTCGATCAGTGGCACCTGCCACGCCCAGCCGCGGTCGGGGTCGGCGTAGAAGTGGAACTCGTCCATCACGACGATGCCGACGTCGGCGCGCTCACCATCGCGCAGTGCGATGTTCGCGAGGATTTCGGCGGTACAGCAAATGATTGGCGCATCCGCGTTGACGTTCGCGTCGCCCGTGAGCATGCCCACGTTCTCCGGGCCGAACATCTCGACGAGCGCGAAGAACTTCTCGGACACCAGCGCCTTGATCGGCGCGGTGTAGAACGTGGTCCGGTCGGTGGCCAGCGCGGCGAAGTGCGCCCCGGCGGCGACGAGGCTCTTGCCGGAGCCGGTGGGCGTGTTCAGGATGACGTTCGCACCGGAGACGATCTCGATGAGCGACTCCTCCTGGTGCGGGTACAGGCTGAGCCCTTGCTCCTGCGCCCAGACCGAGAACGCCTCGAAGACGGCGTCCGGGTCGCCGTCTCTCGGCACACGCGCGGCGAGATTGTTCATTCCGACGCCTCCGCTTCGCTTCGGCATCGGTCAACGCTGCGCTCCTGGGCGGTCGCCCCGTTGCGCGCGTACATCACGTCGAAGGATTGTCGTCCGGCGCGCAGTGCGCGCTGTTCGAATTTGGTCACCGGCCGGTGCGCGGGGCGCGGCGCGAATCCGTCAAAGCGGTTCACCAGCCCCGGGTCGGCGTTGAGCGTTTCGAGCATTGCGTGCGCGTATTCGGCGTCATCGGTCGCGCAGTGCAGCACGCCGCCGATGCGCAGGCGCACGCGCAGTACGGCGACACGTTCGGGCACGATGAGTCGCCGCTTGTGGTGGCGCGCCTTCGGCCACGGGTCGGGGAAGAACACGTGCACGGCGGCGAGGCTGCCCGCCGGGATGCCGTCGAGCAGTTCGAACGCGTCGACGGCCGCGACCTGCACGTTGTTGAGGCCGCCCTCGTCGATCAGGTGCAGCAGGTTGGCGACGCCGGGCGTGTGGACCTCGACGGCCAGGTAGCGCCGGTGCGGGTCGGCGGCGGCCATTTGCACGGTGGCCTCGCCCATCCCGGACCCGATTTCGAGGACGTCGACGGGGGTTCCGGGCGCGAAGGTGTACCGCTCGGCGAGCCGCTCCAGCGCGTCGAAGTGGCGGCCGCTGAGGCGCCCTCGACGGGGGTGGTAGGTCCGGACGATCCGCAGCGGCCGGTCGACGGTAGTCATGGGGCCTCAACTCTACCCGAACCTCGGCGTGTGGTCTTCGGGGCTTGTTGCCTTGGGCTGCGGGTACCCGATATATGCGGCGTCAGGGCATATACCCGAAATGTCGCGGTGCTGGCCTCGACGACGTTCGTGACCGGTGCGCGACCTTCGCAACGCGCAGACTCCGACGCCCAAGCGCGCAGAGTTCGTCGCCCAAGCGCAGAGCTCGACATTCGCAAACGGACAGATTCCGACGCTCGGGACGCGCAGAGTTCGACATTCGTGACGCGCAACGCTCGAAACTCGCTCACCAGCGCTCAGCGGCGCAGCGCGTCCTGCGCTGCCTGTACCAGCGCCATCACCTCCTCGCCCGCCGTCTCGGCTCGCCACACGAGCGCGAACGTCAGGCGCGGGGTGGGGCCGGCCAGCGGGACAAACCGGACGTCGGGGCGGCGTACGGTGTCGACGAGCAGCTGCGGCACCGGTAGCGCGCCCCGGCCCGCCGCCACCAGGTCGAGGCCCGCGGCGGGGTCGTCGACCGCCTCCGGGGCCAGGCGCACCCCGGCCGGGACCGGCAGGCCCCGCGGCAGCAATAGGCGACCCGCGCGGTCCAGGGTCAGGGCGGCCGCGGTCGAGAGCGGGTCGGCGGCCGAGAGTGCCAGGTGGCTCAGCGGGACCTGGAACCGGGCGGCGCTGGCGAAGCCGGGCGGGAACGGCGCGCTCATGAGGGCCGCGACACCGTCGGGGGCGTGGGTGAGCTCGGCGGTCGCGGCCGACCAGCCGCCGGGTACGAGGGTCAGGTCCAGGCCCGGCTTGCGTCCGGCGAGGCGGCGGGCCAGACGCGCGGCGAAGGTGCCGGCGACGGGGGCATAAACGAGACGAATGCCGGCGGGCGACGGTACCGCCAACCGCGCCGCCTCTGCCGTGAACGCTCCGGCCTGAGCGAGCACGGCCTCCGCATAGGGCAGCAGCGCCTCGCCGAGCGCGGTCGGCTCGACGGTTCGGCTCGTGCGCGCGAACAGGCGTAGCCCCAGCTCACGCTCGAGACGGGCGACCGCCTGGCTCACCGCCGGCTGGGACAGGGACAGGGCGGTGGCCGCGCGCGAGAACGAGCGGTGCCGCGCCACCAGCGCGAAGCACTCGATGTCCCGCAACGCCACCACGGCGACCAGTATCGGCCATTCGCGTCGCTTATCGATCAGACCGAAACACATACGAACAGCCACGATGCGCGGTGTGAACGAACACTTTCCCATCTCCACCGTGCTCGGCTACCCGCGCATCGGCCCGAACCGGGAGCTCAAGCGCGCCCTCGAGGACTACTGGGCGGGCCGCACCGACCGCGCGGCGCTGGACGAGACCGGGCGCCGGCTGCGCGCCGAGACTTGGCACCGGCTGCACGAACTCGGGCTCGCCGGGCTGCCGTCGAACACGTTCTCGCTCTACGACCACGTGCTCGACACGGCCGTCGCCGTCGATGCGATCCCCGATCGGTACCGTGACGCGCCCGACCCGTACTTCGCGATGGCCCGCGGGACGGACGACGTGCCGGCGCTGCGGATGACGAAGTGGTTCGACACGAACTACCACTACATCGTGCCCGAGATCGGACCGAAAACGCGGTTCCGGGCGGTGCCGGACAAGGCCCTCGCCGAGCTGCGCGAGGCGCGTGCGCTCGGGTACGAGACGCGGCCCGTCCTGCTCGGGCCCGTCACATTCCTGCAGGATCGGCTGGACCGGCTTGACGATCTGCTCGACGTTTACGGCGAGTTGCTGCGCGAGCTTGCAGACGCCGGTGCGCAGTGGGTGCAGCTGGACGAGCCGGCGCTCGTCGTCGACGGGGGTGCACCGGCGATCCGGCACGCCTACCGGCGCCTCGCCGCGCTCGAGCGACGTCCGAAGCTCCTGGTCGCCTCCTATTTCGGCAACGCCGACGCCGCGCTCCCGGCGCTGTCCGTGGCCCCGATCGAGGGCGTCGCGGTCGACCTGACCCATGGGGTACCGACGAATCTGCGCCTGTTCGAAGGACGCACCGTGGTCGGCGGGGTCGTGTCCGGGCGCAACGTGTGGCGCACCGATGTGGACGCGGCGCGGGCGCTGCTGGCCGCGGCCGGGGCGACCGCAGTGTCCACGTCGTGTTCGTTGCTGCACGTGCCGTACACCCTGCGCGGCGAGTCCGGCCTGCCCGCGGAGCTGACCGCGCGGCTCGCGTTCGCCGAGGAGAAGGTCGCCGAGGTCGTCGTGCTCGCTGAGCTCGGGCCGAAGGCCGGGCCGCTGCCGGTGCGCCCGCGGGCGGAGGGGGCGGTCGCGCCCGAGTCTCGCGGCCCCTACGCGGCGCGGGTCGCGGCCCAGGCGGACCTCGGGCTGCCCCCGCTGCCGGTGACGACTATCGGCTCGTTCCCGCAGACCGGCGAGCTGCGCACGGCGCGCGCGACCCTGCAGTCGGAGGAGTACGACACGCGCATCGCCGCGGAGATCGATCGGGTCATCGCCGAGCAGGAAACGCTCGGTCTGGACGTACTCGTGCACGGTGAGCCTGAGCGAAACGACATGGTGCAGTACTTCGCCGAGCACCTCGAAGGCTTCGCGGTCACCCGCAACGGGTGGGTGCAGTCATACGGCTCGCGGTGCACCCGGCCGCCGATCCTGCACGGCGACGTGCGCCGTCCCGCGCCGATCACCGTGCGCTGGGCGACTTACGCGCAGTCGCGTACCGACCGGCCGGTGAAGGGCATGCTGACCGGCCCGGTGACGATCGTCGCGTGGTCGTTTGTGCGCGCGGATCGTCCGCTGCGCGACGTGACGCTGCAGGTCGCCGGCGCGATCCGTGAAGAGGTGCGCGACCTGGAGGCGGCCGGCATCCGCATCATCCAGGTTGACGAGCCGGCCCTGCGCGAGCTGCTGCCGCTGCGGCGCGAGGAGCAGCCGGCGTACCTGGCCTGGGCCGTGGCCGCCTACCGCCGGGCCACCGCCGGCGCCGCGGACGCGACGCAGATCCACACCCACCTGTGCTACTCCGACGCGCCGGCGGTCCTGGCCGCGATCGACGCCCTGGACGCGGACGTGACAAGCATCGAGGCAGCCCGCTCGGGATTCGCGATCGAGGGGTTGACCCGGGGCGTCGGCCCTGGGGTGTACGACATCCACTCCCCCCGGATCCCGGGCGTCGACGAGGTCAAGTCCCGGCTGCGGGCCGCGCTCGAGGTGATCCCCGCGGGGCGGCTCTGGGTGAATCCGGACTGCGGCCTCAAGACGCGCACTTACGACGAGGTGCGCGCGGCGCTCACGAACGTCGTCGCGGCCGCGCACAAGATCCGCGAGTCCGTAAGGTGAGGGTATGTCGTATCCATCCCCGAAGTACCTCGGTGAAGACGGCGAACTGAACGCCACCTACCGGCCCGTCGGCACCGCGCCGGACTTCACCTACGCCAACGGAAACACGGTGCACTACCTGGCGACGGGCAAGTCGACCCACGGGCAGTTCGGCCTGTACCGCTGGGTGATGGGCCCGAAGCCCAGCGGCCCGGACCCGCACTTCCATCGCTCGATCTCCGAGTCGTTCTTCATCCTGAGCGGTTCGGTGCGCATTTACGACGGGCAACGCTGGATCGACACGGAACCGGGCGACTTCGTGCACGTTCCGGAGGGCGGCGTGCACGCGTTTCGCAACGAGTCGGGCGCGCCGGCCGAGATGCTGCTGCACTTCGCGCCCGGTGCGCCCCGGGAGGCCTACTTCGAGGGTCTCCCGGAACTCGGCTCGATGAACGACGACGAACGCGCCGCGTTCATGCTCGAGCACGACACGTTCTGGATCGGTTAGGCCCTCGTGCACAGCTGAGCATTCGCGGGACGTGCGCGGCATGCGCAAAATGCGCAGTGCCGCGCGACGTCCGAACGCACAACGCCGCGGATCCGTGCAAACCCGCGACGCGCGAATGCGCAGTGCCGCGAGGTGTGGGGACGCGCAGAGAGGCGGGTTCCTGCGCCGCACCACAACGCCACCCCCAAACGCGCAACGCCACCCCCAAACGCGCAACGCCCCCGCCGGACGCGCGGGGACCTCGACGAGCCGGCGACCGCGTGAAGGCACATTCCCGTGCGATACATGAACAGGCGATCCAACGCGGCGTGCGTAGCGCCGTTACGCGGACCGGCCCGGCGCGTACTGCGCCGGGCCGGTCTGGGTGAGGAATCCGGCCCTCGGCGGGTCGGTCTCAGTTGTGCGACAGGCTTCAGCCGCCGAAGCCGAAGCTGGCGACGAGGACGGCGCGCCCCAGTGTGTGCGCTGTCAGGTTGAAGCCGACCACGTTGGGGTTCGCCTCCGCGTCTACGCCGAGCGAGTCGGTGTCGAGGGCGTGGACGACGAAGATGTACCGGTGCGGCGCGTCCTGCGGGGGCGGGGCGGCGCCGCCGAAGTCGCGGGTGCCGTAGTCGTTACGGGCGTGGATGGCCTCGTCGGGCAGGCCGTCCTTGTCGCCGGTGCCGGCCCCGGTGGGGAGTTCGGTGACGCCGGCCGGGATGTCGTACACGAGCCAGTGCCAGAAGCCGCCGCCCGTCGGGGCGTCCGGGTCGTAGCAGGTCACCGCGTAGCCCTTGGTGCCTTCGGGGGCGCCCGACCAGGCCAGATGGGGTGAGGTGTTGCCGCGCTCGTAAACCTGGGCGTCGGGCAGGGTGCCGCCTTCGGCCAGGTCCTCGCTGGTCAAACTGAACGCCGGCACCGCGGGCAGGAAGTCGTAGGGCGACGGCGGGCGCGGACGGTCGGACATGCGCAATCTCCTCGCGAAGGTGGCTTCAGCTGTCTCTCGGGAATCCTCTTACCCAACGACCGTGCACCTCAAGTGAGGCGGTCGGCGACATTCCGAGCGACCAACAAACGCGCACCCGCAAACGCGCACGTCGACGGCCGGCGCGCACAGCCAACGCTCACCCACGTTCAAGCGAGCACGCCGACAGCCGGCCCAAACGGACAACATCCGAGCACCCAACGACAACATTCGCGCACCACCACGTGCGCAATCAACCAGCAAGTGCGCGATCGACACCGCGCACGTTCAAGCGAGCACATCGACAGTGAGCACGAGCGGACAACGTCCGCGCAACCGACGACGGCGCAAACCGACCGACCGCGCAAACCGACGAGCGCGCAAACCGACGAGCGCGCAAACCGACCGACCGCACACCCGACAACCGCGCAAACCGACCGACCGCACACCCGACAACCGCGCAAACCGACCGACCGCACACCCGACACAACCGCGCAAACCGACCGACCGCACACCCGACAACCGCGCACCCGACAACCGCGCACCCTCAGGTGAGGCGGCCGACCGCCAGTCCGAGCAGCCACACAAGGTACGGCTGATGGATCGGGCCCGGGCTGCGCTGTTCCAAGCTGACCACCGTCCGGCCCTGCCTCGCGGCCACCCACTGCCCGGACGCGAACGCCTCCTCGCCCACGCTCGCAACGGGGGAACCGCCGCGGTGTGCGCGGATTGCGAGTTCGGCCGTGTCGCCGGTCACGACCGTGACGACGAGCGCCGTGCCGTCGGCCGCGCGGAACTCGGCCATTGTCATCGGGCCCACCGCCACGCCGCGGTCACTGCCCGTGAGCGTCACCGGTCGCCCCAGCACCCGGCCCGCCTCCTGCGCCGTGACCAGCTCGGCGGCCGCGACCCGGGTCGGGCGTACCGCTGTGGCCAGGGCCGGGGCGCCCGCGCTCATCGCGCGCAGGATGAGTGCGTCGGTCTGTTCCTCGCCGTACGTCTGCGATCGCGCACGTCCGCTCGTTTCTACGCGCAGGTCGAGGACGCGGCGGGTCCAGCGGCGCGCGGTCAGCGTGACGACGTCGCCGACGTCGGTTCGGCTCGCGACGTCCGAGGGGCAGGCCCAGGCGACGGTGCGCCCGGACGCGCCCGAGTCCACCGCCAGATAGTGCAGCAGCGGGATGGTCGGCCCGTCCTCACCCTGTGTCTTCGACCGCCAGGTCTCCACCCACAGCACCTCGCCGGTCACCGTGACCGGCGTGAGCACGTCGACGAGCGTTCCCAGGAGGGTGTACCCGCCGTAGAGCAGCGGCCACAGGATGAGCACCCGCACGGCGAGGGTGACCCAGCTCGACACCGAGTTGGGGGTGAAGTCGAACGCGATCGCGTTGTAGCGCACGATCAGCGCGGCGATGGCCAGTGCGATGCAACCTTTGACCGTCAGGCGTGCGGCTTTCTGTCCGTATCGGGGCCAGAACGACGGGTACCTGACGCGGACGCGGTGCCAGGTGCCGCCGAACGAGCTCCACACGCGGCGGCGGTTGCCCATGCCCAGGTCGATGACGGCGGCGCAGACGCGGGTGGCGCCGACGGCGTCGCCGTACGACAGGTAGCGGTCCCACACGGTCACCGCGGCGGGCGGCAGGTCGGCGAAGCTCTCGTGCGCGCGCAGGAACGCCTTGAGGCCGAGCCAGCGCGCGGCGGCCGCGCGCCCCTCCGGCGTGTCGCGCTCGCCGCGCGACTTGCCGGCGAGGTATGCGAGCGCGAACCACATGAACATGACCGCAACGAACGAACCGCCGCTGCGGCTGTGCAGGAACACGGCGATGCCGAGCGCGAATGACGGAATCCCCGCAAGGATGGTGAGCGAAGCGACAACCGCGGACGAGAACCGCCGCTGCGACAACCCGCGCGAACGCGCGTCCGCGACGATCGCCGCGTTCAACCGTTTCGTCCACCCCTGGGCCTCGGCGACGTCGCGGAACGTGAGCGCGGTGAGCGGCACCACGCCGTTCAGAGCCAGCGTCCGGACACGTTCGAACATCATGCGCTCGTAAGCGTTCAGCCCGGTGGGCTGCTCGTTGCGCACATGAACGGTCGTTTGCAGCGGATCGTTGCCGGGTTGGCGAAACTCGAGCATCCGGCGGGCGGCAAGATCGATCAACGTGGACTCGGCGGCGTCTTCGGTCAGCTCCCACCGCCCCGTGATGAGGCTGACCACGGCCGGCGGTTCGTCACCGCCGAAGTCCTGCGTTGCCGGCGGCGCCGCGATCATGGGGGGCCGAGTGGTGTACAAAGCCGCCCAAAAAGCTACAAACCACACAGCTAGTCCAGCGACGCCGATCCCGATCTCGACCACGAGCCGCGGATCGATCGTGCCCGTTCCCATCGAAACCTTCAGAACCGCACGTTGATGTCGGCGCGTTCTCCACCGGCGGCCTCGAAGTACGGCCGCGCCCGGAACCCCCCGACGCCCGCGACGATGTTGCTCGGCACGGTCTGGACCTTCTGGTTGTACGTCTGCACGGCGCTGTTGTAGAACTGCCGCGCGTACGCGATCTTCTCCTCGGTTCCGCCCAGTTCGCCCTGCAGCTGGAGGAAATTCTGGTTCGCCTTCAGATCCGGGTACGCCTCGGCCAGCGCGAACAGCCGGCCGAGCGCCTGGGTGAGCACTCCCTCGGCCTGCGCCCGCTGGGCCGGGTCGAGACCACCGCCGGCGGCGTTGCGCGCGGCGACCACGTCCGCGAGGGTCCCCCGCTCATGCGCGGCGTACCCCTTCACCGTCTCGACGAGGTTCGGAATGAGCGAATGACGGCGCTTGAGCTGCACGTCGATCTGGGCCCACGACGCTTCGACCTGGGTGCGGGCCTTGACCAGCGAGTTGTACGTGGCCAAGGCCCACCAGACGAGCACGATCACCAGCACGACGGCGACGCCGAGCACGATCAGAGCGTTCATGGCCGCATCGTGACTGCCGAGGGTTGCCCGGCCGGTAACACGGTCACCGATCCGACAGACAACGACAGCAAACGCGCAGCCGCGAAGGCAGTAGACGCGCAGCTGAACGACAGCAACGCGCAGTCGGAGGACGGCAAACGCGCAGCCGCGAAGGCACTGGACGCGCAGTCGGAGGACAGCAAACGCGCAGCCGCGAAGGCACTGGACGCGCAGTCGGAGGACAGCAAACGCGCAGCCGCGAAGGCACTGGACGCGCAGTCGGAGGACAGCAAACGCGCAGTCAGGGACGACCACAAACACACAGCCGGAAACGACTGCAAACGCGCAAGCGGGGGAGGGCAAGCGCGCAGGCGGAGAAGACCGCGAGCGCAGCACACCGCCGGCCCGCTACTGCACTGCGCGCGAGCCCGCGGCAGGCACGACCGAGTGACACAGCCGGACAGCCGGCCGAACGCGCAGACCGGAAGACAGCCAGACGCGCAGACCGGAAGACAGCCAAACGCGCAGACCGGAAGACAGCCAAACGCGCAGACCGGAAGACAGCCAAACGCGCAGACCGGAAGACAGCCAAACGCGCAGACCGGAAGACAGCCAAACGCTCAGACTGGAAATCGGCCAGACGCTCAGCCCGGAAGGCGGAACTCCTCGTTACGCCGCGCCGCCAGCCAGGACTCCACGTCCGCCGCCGTCCGCGGCAGCCCCGCCGACAGGTTCTGTGCCCCCGTCGGCGTCACCAGCACGTCGTCCTCGATGCGCACCGCGATCCCCCGCAGCTCGGCCGGCACCAGCTCGTCCTCCGGCTGGAAGTACAGGCCGGGCTCGACAGTCAGGACGTACCCCGCGTCGAGGGCTCCCTCCCGATACCGCTCCTTGCGCGCCGCCGCGCAGTCGTGCACATCCAAGCCGAGCATGTGACCGAAGCCGTGCAGCGTCCACCGGCGGTACAAAATGTTGCTCTTGTCCATGGCTTCGTCCACGCTCACGGGAAGGACGCCGAGGGACGCGAGGCCCTCCGCCAGGGCGCGCATGCACGCCTGGTGCACGTCGTCGAAGGCGACACCCGGGCGGATGGTGTCGATGCCGGCCTGCTGGGCGCGGTGGACGATGTCGTACACCTCGCGCTGCAGCGGTGTGAAGGAGCCGGACACGGGCACGGTTCGCGTCACGTCCGCGGTGTACAGGTTGCGGTTCTCCACGCCCATGTCCATGAGCAGCAGCTCGCCCGGCGCCGTGCGGCCCGTGTTGCGCATCCAGTGCAGGATCGTCCCGTGCGCTCCGGCGCCGACGATCGAGTCGTAGCCGACGTCGTTGCCGTCGTGGCGGGCGCGCAGGGCGAAGATGCCCTCCAGGAGGCGCTCGTTGATCGGGCGGTCGGCGGGGATGGCGCGGGCCGCGTCCTCGAAGCCGCGGACGGTCGCGTCGATCGCGTCCTGGAGCTGCTCGAGCTCCCACGCGTCCTTGACGAGCCTCAGCTCGGACAGGACCCAGGCGAGCTCCTGGTCGCGGGCTGGGTCGGTGCTGCGTACCGCCGCATCGACCGACGGATCGAAGCCCCGCAGGACGCGGGTGCGGCCGGGCGCGCTGTCGTCGAGGGCCTTGGCGAGCTCGTCCATGTGGGCGGTCTGCAGCTGCAGCTCGGTGGACTTCTCGGCGAGCGTGTGCCGGCGGCCGATCCACAGCTCGCCGTGGTCACGGTCGGTGAAGAACTCGTCGGTGTCGCGGGGTGAGCGCGGGCGAACGTACAGGACGGCGTCGTGACCGCCGTCGGTCGGGCGCAGGACGAGCACGGACTCGGGGTCGTGCTCGCCGGTCAGCCACACGTGCTCGGAGCCGGGCCGGAACCGGAAGTTGGTGTCGTTGGAGCGCACGTGCTCGACGCCGGACGGGATGACGAGGGTCTCGCCGGGGAACACGGCCGACAGCTCGGAGCGGCGCTTGGCGTGGTCGGGCGCCTCCACGCGCGGCGACACGTCGAGCGCGGTGTCGCGCCAGCCCGTGCGCATGAACTCCCGGTAACGCTCCGGGAAGTCAGGGTCGTGGGACTGCGTGCCGACTGCTTCCTCCGCCATTGTGACCCCACTTCCGAACGCCGCGATTTTCGTGATGCACCTGCGACCGTACCCCGTGCGAGGATGCTTGCCATGGCGGGTCTTCTCACGTTCGTCAGCGCGCGGGGCGGCGCAGCGGCGCAGCGGGATGCGATCGCCGACGCGCTCGGGCTGATGCGCCACCGCGGGCCCGACGACGAACGGATCGTCGGGAACGACGACGTCATCTTCGGCGCCGAAGACCTGCAGTTGACCGACAAACCCGACAAGACCCAGCCCATCGAGTACCCGCCGACCGGGGTCACCGCCGGCCGGTACCTCATCGTCCTGGACGGCGCCGTCTACAACGCCGCGCAGCTGCGGGCCGAGCTCGAGGAGGAGCGGCGCGCCGAGTTCGCCACCGGCACCGACGCCGAGGTCGTCGTGGCCGCGTACCACCACTGGGGCCCGAGCGCGGTGAGCCGGCTGCGGGGCATGTTCGCGTTCGTGATCTGGGACGGCTCGGCCCGGCGCGCGTTCGGCGCCCGCGACCCGTTCGGCATCAAACCGCTGTTCCAGCTGCAGACGCCCCAGGGGGTGTACCTCGCGAGCGAGAAGAAGGCGCTCCTGCCGTTCACCAGGGACAACGTGGTCGACACGGTACGCCTGCAGCACTATCTGACCATGCAGTACGTGCCGGAGCCCGCGACCATGCACCCGGAGGTGCGCCGGCTCGGGGCGGGCGAGTCGTTCGTGTACACCCCGGGCGGGCCGCTGGCCAACCGGCGGTACAGCCAACTGACTTTCCGCCCGGGGCCCGTCGCCGACGAGGAGGCCGTCGTCCGCCGGATCGAGGAGGCGCTGCGCGAGAGCGTCCACGCCCACATGCAGGCCGACGCCGAGGTGGGCGCGTTCCTGTCCAGCGGCATCGACTCGACCGCGATCGTCGCGCTCGCGGCCGAGCGGGACCCGGGCCTGCGCACCTACACCGTGGGTTACGACGCGGCCGGGCCGGGCGCGCAGTACTCCGAGATCGACGTCGCCGAGCAGTCCGCCCGCGCGCTCGGCGTCCCGCTGACCGCGACCGTGGTCAGCGCGACCGACTTCATGCGGGCCCTGCCGCGCATCGTGTGGCACCTTGACGACCCGGTCGCCGACCCGGCCCTGGTGCCGCTGTTCTTCCTGGCCGAGCGCGCGGCCCGGGACGTGACGGTGGTCCTCGGCGGCGACGGCGCGGACGAGCTCTTCGGCGGGTACCCGATCTACCGCGAGCCGCTGTCCCTGGCCGGCGTCAGCCACCTGCCCGACTCGATGCAGCGCGGGCTGCGGGCCGTGTCGCGGGTCATCCCGCAGGGTGTGAAGGGCAAGAGCTTCCTGGAGCGCGGCACGACCCCGATCGAGGAGCGCTACTACGGCAACGCGCGCATCTTCACCGACGACGAGAAGGCCGCGCTGCTGCGCCACTACGAGCCGGACGTGCGCCACACCGACGTCACCGCGCCGGTGTTCAAGGAGGCCGGGGCGCTCGACGACGTCACCACGATGCAGTACATCGACCTGTACACCTGGCTGCGCGGCGACATCCTGGTCAAGGCCGACCGCATGACCATGGCGCACTCCCTGCAGCTGCGCACCCCGTTCCTGGACCGGGCCGTGTTCGAGGTCGCCGCGACCCTGCCGAGCGAGCTCAAGGTGCCGCCGCGCTCGCAGGAGACGAAGGTGGCGCTGCGGCGGGCCCTGGCGGGGGTGGTCCCTGAGCCGATCGTGCACCGCAAGAAGCTGGGTTTCCCGGTACCCATCCGGCCGTGGCTGCGCGGGGAGATGTACGACTGGGCCCATGGTCTGCTCGACACCTCCGGCGCCGGCGATCTGCTCGACCTCGATGTGGTGCGCGGGCTGCTCAAGAGTCACCGTAAGAAGGAGGCCGACCACTCGCGCAAGCTGTGGACGGTGCTCGTCTTCTGCGTGTGGCACGCCGTCTTCGTGACCGGAACCATGCGCCCCGGCTTTGCCGGCGCCCCGACCGAGGAGGTGCTCCCATGACTGGGTACGGCGTGGTGATCGGCGAGGCGCTGATCGACCTGCTCGAGTCCACGGCGGGGGGCGACCTCGTCTACCGCCCCGCGGTCGGCGGCGCGCCGTTCAACGTGGCCGTCGGCATCGCCCGGCTCGGCGCCGACGTGCACTTCCTGGGCTCGTTCGGCGACGACCCCTTCGGCCACCGCCTGCTGGACTTTCTGGATAAATCCGGCGTCGGTACCGATGGAGCCGTCACGGTCCCGAACGTCCCCACCACCCTCGCCGTCACCACCTTCCAGGGCCACGAGCCGACCTTCCGCTTCTACGGCGAGCCGCCCTCCTACGGCCTGCTCGACGCCGACGCCGTCGACGAGCGGCTCGTGGCCCGGGCGCGGCTGCTGTACTGCGGCTCGATGTGCCTGCTCGCCCCGCCCGTGCTCGCCGCGGCCCGCCGCGCCTGGGCGGTACCCGGCCCGGTCCGCGTCTTCGACCCCAACGTCCGCCCGATCGTCGGGCTCAACCCGGACGTCGTCGAGGAGTTCGCGGCCACCGCCGACCTGGTGAAACTGAGCTCGGCCGACGCCACGGCGCTCTGGGACGAGTCCCCCGAGCAGGCGGCCGCCCGCCTGCTGTCCTGCGGCGCGGGCGCGGTCGTCGTCACGCTCGGCGCCCAGGGCGCCCTCGTGGCGAAGGGTCCGTCGACGGTACTCGTACCCGCCCCCCGCATCGCCCCGGTCGACGCCACCGGGGCGGGCGACGCGACCATGGCCGGCCTGAGCTGGGGCATCCTCGCCCACGGCAAGCCGGACGACCTCGGCGGGTGGGCGACCCTCACCCGGGTCGCGGTACACGTCGCCGGGTGGGTCTGCGAGTCCCCGGGCGGCGCGGTGTCGATGCCGACCGTGGAGGACCTGCGCACCCGCTTCGTCGACCTGGCCGTGTGACGCCCCATCCGTGCTACGGTCGCCGACTCTCGCACCAGGTTCGTAGACTGGGCGGCGTGACGCCCGTGCGGTTCGGCCGGTACGTGCTGGCGAGCAAGGCGGCGGCCGTGGGCGTCGCCTTGCTGATCGTCGTGCTCCGGGTCGTGTACGAGTTCGGCGTCACCTCCGCGAACACCCCGCTGTGGGCCGCGGCCGCGCTGCTGTTCGCCCCGATCTTCGTGCTCAGCGCCGCGTTCATCGTCTTCGGCGTCGTCTTCCGCCCGATCCTGCACCCGCCCCCGGCCGCACTGCGCGTGCGCGGCGACGCGTTCGTCGTGCCCGGCTCCCCGGTCCTGATGGGTCGCCTGACCATGGGCTGGGCCCTGCTGGGCACCGTGTTCCTGGAGGGCGACCCGGCCCTGTCCCCGACCACCCGCCTCGGCGTCAACGCGGGCGCCGCCCTGGTCATCGCCGGCGCCGCGCTGCCCCTGCTGCGCGGCCCGCGGATCGTGGTCAGCCCGGCGGGCCTGAACATCCGCGCCGGCGGCCGCCGCGTGCTGGCCTGGGACGACCTGGTACGCGTGCCGGCCAACCCGCTGCCGATCCCGGTACGCTCCCCGAAGCTGGCCCTGAGCATCCGCCGCCCCGGCCGCCCGGAGCCCGGCTGGCTGCTGATACCGCTGGACCTCCTGGCCGTGGAGCCCGTCTTCCTGGGCACGGTCGTCGAGCACTACGTGGAGCACCCGGACCGCCGCGGCGCCATCGGCACCGCGGCGGAGTACACCCGCCTGACCGGCGTCGCCGCCTGACCTGCTTGCCTGCCGTTGGCAAGGCGTTTGCAAGGCTCCCGGCGGATGCTGGGAATGTGACTGCTTTGCTGCTGGTACGCCGGGTGCCGACCACCCGCCTGGAGCTCACCCGCACGACGGCCCGCCAGTGGGACGCCGCGCTCGCGGGCGACACGACCGTGCAGTGGTGGGAACTGGTCGACCCGGCCGACGACGACTCCGCCCCCGCGGCGGCCCTGGCCGCCCTGCGCCCCGACCCGGTAACCGTCCGCCTGGCGGGCGTGGCGACCGCCCCGGGCGAACGCGACCGCGCCGTACAGGTCGTCGTGGCGCTGGTGGACGCCCTGCGAGCCACGTCCGCGCGCACCCTGGAGGCGCTGCCGTCGACGGGCCTGCTGGGCATCTTGCGCGACGCGGGCTTCCGCCCCGGCCCCGACGGCCGTGAGGTCGTCGAGCTGTAGGCGAGGTACCACCGGCTTTTGGGAACTGCGCATCCCGGACCCCCGGCGAACGTGCGGAGCTGGCACGCGCGCTCGCGCAGGCTCGTAACCCGGCGCGCAGAGCAGGCCACGGCAAGGGCTGGGACGGCCTTGCGCGTTTAACAAGACGGACGTACGGTTTGGTTGAGCGACGACAGCGACACCCCCTTGCCTGGCCCCGGCGCGTGCTGGGGAAGACTGGCGTATTGGAAACACGACTTGACGGAAGAGGAGCACACGCCGTGGCGAGCCTCGACTCCTTCGGAGCAAAGAGCCAGCTGAGCGTCGGTGACGCGAGCTATGAGATTTACCGGATCGGCCAGGTCGAGGGCGCCGGGCGGCTGCCGTACAGCCTGAAGATCCTCCTCGAGAACCTGCTGCGCACCGAGGACGGCGCGAACATCACCGCCGAGCACATCCGGGCGCTGGGCAACTGGGACGCGTCGGCCGAGCCCAGCGTCGAGATCCAGTTCACCCCGGCCCGGGTGCTGATGCAGGACTTCACCGGCGTGCCCTGCGTGGTCGACCTCGCCACCATGCGTGAGGCCGTCGTCGAGCTCGGTGGCGACCCGAAGCGGGTCAACCCGCTCGCCCCGGCCGAGCTCGTCATCGACCACTCCGTCATCGCCGACCTGTTCGGCCGCCCGGACGCGTTCGAGCGCAACGTCGAGCTGGAGTACGGGCGGAACAAGGAGCGCTACCAGTTCCTGCGCTGGGGCCAGACCGCGTTCAACGAGTTCAAGGTCGTCCCGCCGGGCACCGGCATCGTGCACCAGGTGAACATCGAGTACCTGGCCCGGGTCATCATGGCCCGCGGCGGCCAGGCCTACCCGGACACCGTGGTCGGCACCGACTCGCACACCACGATGGTCAACGGCCTGGGCGTGCTGGGCTGGGGCGTCGGCGGCATCGAGGCCGAGGCCGCGATGCTCGGCCAGCCGGTGTCGATGCTCATCCCGCGGGTCGTGGGCTTCAAGCTCAGCGGTGAGCTGCCGGAGGGCACCACCGCCACCGACCTGGTGCTCGTCATCACCGAGATACTGCGCAAGCACGGCGTGGTCGGCAAGTTCGTCGAGTTCTACGGCCCGGGCGTGAGCGCGGTGCCGCTGGCCAACCGGGCCACGATCGGCAACATGAGCCCCGAGTACGGCTCGACCGTGGCGATCTTCCCGATCGACGACGAGACCATCAAGTACCTGAAGCTGACCGGCCGCGACGAGGCCCAGGTCGCGCTCGTCGAGGCGTACGCCAAGGAGCAGGGCCTCTGGCACGACCCGGCCGCCGAGCCGGAGTACTCCGAGCGCCTCGAGCTGGACCTGGGCACCATCGAGCCGTCGCTCGCCGGCCCGAAGCGCCCGCAGGACCGGGTGCCGCTGGCCAGCGCCAAGACGATGTTCCGCTCGGTGCTGGACAACTACGTCGGCGACGGCGTCGAGGGCCCGACCGACGAGGCCAGCGCCGAGTCGTTCCCGGCCAGCGACTCGCCGGCCAACCACCAGAGCACCAACGGCGACCGCCCGCACGAGCTGGTCTCGGCCGCGACCGGCGCCAACGGCCGCACCTCCAAGCCGGTGCGGGTCGAGGACTACGAGCTCGACCACGGCGCGGTCGTCATCGCCGCCATCACCTCGTGCACCAACACATCCAACCCGCAGGTCATGATCGGCGCGGCGCTGCTGGCCCGCAACGCGGTGGAGAAGGGCCTCACCCGCAAGCCGTGGGTGAAGACGACCCTGGCCCCCGGCTCGAAGGTGGTCACGGACTACTACGAGCGGGCCGGCCTGACCCCGTACCTGGACAAGCTCGGCTTCAACCTCGTCGGCTACGGCTGCACCACCTGCATCGGCAACTCCGGCCCGCTGCCGGAGCCGATCAGCGCCGCCGTGAACGAGCACGACCTGACCGTCGTGTCGGTGCTGTCGGGCAACCGCAACTTCGAGGGCCGGATCAACCCGGACGTGAAGATGAACTACCTGGCCTCCCCGCCGCTGGTGGTCGCGTACGCCCTCGCCGGCACCATGGACATCGACCTCACCAGCGACCCGCTGGGCACGGGGTCGGACGGGCAGCCGGTGTACCTGCGTGACCTCTGGCCGAGCCCGAAGGAGATCGAGGACACCATCGCCTCGGCGCTCGGTGCCGACCTGTTCTCGACCCGCTACGCCGACGTCTTCGCCGGCGACGAGCAGTGGCGCTCGCTGCCCACGCCGACCGGCGACACCTTCGACTGGGCGGGCGAGTCGACGTACGTGCGCAAGCCCCCGTACTTCGAGGGCATGGCCACCGAGCCGTCGCCGGTGAGCGACATCAGCGGCGCCCGGGTCCTGGCCAAGCTCGGCGACTCGGTCACCACCGACCACATCTCGCCGGCCGGCTCGATCAAGGCCGACTCCCCCGCCGGCAAGTACCTCGCCGAGCACGGCGTGGACCGGCGGGACTTCAACTCCTACGGCTCCCGCCGCGGCAACCACGAGGTCATGATCCGCGGCACGTTCGCCAACATCCGGCTGCGCAACCAGCTCGCGCCGGGCACCGAGGGCGGCGTGACGGTCAACCACCTCAACGGCGAGCAGACCACGATCTACGACGCCTCGGTCGCCTACGCCGAGGCCGGGGTGCCGCTGGTGATCCTGGCCGGCAAGGAGTACGGCTCCGGCTCCTCGCGCGACTGGGCCGCCAAGGGCACCGCGCTGCTGGGCGTGCGCACCGTCATCGCCGAGTCGTACGAGCGCATCCACCGCTCGAACCTCATCGGCATGGGCGTGCTGCCGCTGCAGTTCCCGGCGGGCGAGACGGCCGACTCGCTGGGCCTGTCCGGCACCGAGACGTTCACCGTCACCGGCGTCGAGCAGCTCAACGACGGCAGCATCCCGCGCACGGTCAAGGTGAGCACCGACAGCGGCGTCGAGTTCGACGCGGTCGTGCGCATCGACACCCCCGGCGAGGCGGACTACTACCGCCACGGCGGCATCCTGCAGTACGTGCTGCGCAAGATGATCGCCGCGTAACCCAGGCCCGCGGATACACCGACGGCGGCCGTCCAGTCCGGACGGCCGCCGTCGCCGTGTGTGCTACTTGCCCGCGGGGATCTGGAAGCGGTACACCTTCGCGTTGTCGCTGTCGACGAGCACCATCGAGTCGTTGCTCAGCGACACCGCCTGCAGCAGCGTCGGCACCCCGGCCGAGCCGATCGCCTTGCCGTCGAGGCCGTAGATGTACGCGTTCCAGGTGCCGGTGCCGGGCACGACGCTCTCGATGACGACCTTGTTGCCGTAGCCGGCCAGGGCGTCCTGGTTCCCCAGCCCCTTGCCCAGCTCGACCTGGTCGTTGCCGTTGGACGGGTCGAGCACGGCCGCGTCGCCGACCGAGGTGAACACGCCGTGGCCGCCGACGAGCTTGCCGTCCATCACGACCCAGTTGGGCTGCTCGGTGCCGGAGATGGTGCCGCTGCGGTCGCGGATCGACTGCCGCGTCCACTTCGCCTGGCCGTTGGTGCTGTCGATGGCGATGAGCACGTCCTTGCCGGAGTTCTGCTTGCCCGCGACGCAGACCATCTTCTCGCCGCACGGGCGCAGGTCGTCGATGTCGGTGCCGGCCGTCGCGCGGTACTCCCAGGCCTTCTGCCAGTTGCGGATGTTGTACGCGATCACGGTGCCGTCGGTGTCGGGCCGGAACATCGCCAGGTCGTTGTAGACGAGCCAGGAGTCGTTGGTGATGCCCTTGCTGTAGGTGCCGCTCGCGGTCTGCTTTCCGGTGTTGAGGTCGATCGTCGCGGCCTTGGTGTCGCTGAGCAGCTGCACCGCGAACCCGGCGTCGGCGGTGAGCGACTCCTGGAACGGCACATAGCGGGAGAACGACAGCCCGTAGGTCGGCACGATCAGCCCGGCCGGGGTGTCGGACGTCGGCCAGCGCAGCGACGGCTTCGCCCCGCGCTCGCCGTTGATGCGCTGGCCGTCACCGGCGGCCGCGGTCCACTTCGTCGAGCCGTCGGCGAGGTTGACCCGCTCGATCGACGGCTTCTTCCAGTCGCGGTTCTCCACGACGGCTTCGGTGCCCGAGTACAGCAGGTCGATCCGGCTCGTCCACGCCTTGGTCCACTTCGCCGTGTGCGTGGCCAGGTCGATGACCGAGCGCGACTCCTGCTTGCCGTCGCCGCCGAGCTTGACGTCGTCCTCGCCGTCGACGATGAGCAGACTGCCCACCACCCGCAGCGCGATCTTGGCCGGCTCCATCTGCAGCTGCACGTTCCAGGTCTGCTTGCCCGCCGTCTCGTACCCGGCCACGACCGTCGCGCCCGCGTTCACCTGCGCGGTGTAGATGTTGCCGTTGCCGGCGACCGCGGCGATCGCGCCGTCGGAGCTGAGCTGGATCGGCTCGCCGCCCTTGAGCCCGTCGACCTGGCCCGGCCCGCCGGGGCCGGAGTCCAGGCCCGGGATGCCGTTCTTCACGGACTCGAACTGGGCGCCCATCCAGTTGAAGAGCTGGTTTCCGCCGTACACGCAACCGCCGATGATCGCGAGCACGATCACGAGCGCGATCCAGGGGCCGGTGCGGCGGCGCGGCTGGCGCACGACCACGGGAACGCCGACGCCGTACGACGGCGGCGCGTTCGGCGGCTGCGGCATCATCCGCGGCGGCACGGGGGCCTGCGGGCTGATGGGCCGGCCGGCCGGGGAGGCGGGCCCGGCGGCGGGTGAGGCGGGCGCCGAGGCCGGGAAGCCCATCGAGACCGGGTAGGCCGTGCCCGGCGGCCCGGACGCGGGCACCCCGGACACCGGGTATCCGGTCGGCGAGGTCGGGGACATCGGGGCGCCGGTCGGGGACATCGGCGACCCGGTCGGGGACATCGGGCGCGGGGGCGCCGGCCGCGGCGGGGCCGGGGGGTTGATCGGCGGAGGCTGGGCCCCGGTCGCGGTGCCGACGGCCAGCATGCCGCCGTAGGCGACCGGCAGCTCGGGCTGCTCCGGCACCACCGGCGCCACCCCGAAGCGGGCGTGCAGCCGGCTCGCCACGAGCGGGATGCGGCTGGACCCGCCGACCAGGAAGATGCCGGCGAGCTGGCGCACGTCGACGCCGGCGCGCTCGAGCACCCGGCGGGTCTCGTCCACCGCGCGGTCGATGAGCGGCCCGGCGACCCGCTCCAGCTCCTCGCGCGTGAGGTGCAGGGCCTCGTCGGTGCCGGGCAGGTGCACGGGCGCGGAGGCGGTCCGCGACAGCATCTCCTTGGCCGCGCGGACCTCCGCCCACAGCTCGCGCCGGTCGCGCTTGGCCGCGGTGGTGTCGGGGTTGGCCAGGCGCTGCCACAGCTCGGGGTGGCGCAGGTTGATGAGCTGGCCGAGGTGGCCGACGAGGGCCGCGTCGATGTCGACGCCGCCGAGGTCGTCGAGGCCGCCGACGCCGAGCACGCGCAGCCCGTCGAACTCGCGGCGCACCACCGACACGTCCAGCGTGCCGCCGCCGAAGTCGAACACGGCCAGGCTCTGCAGCGGGGCGACCTGCTGGCCCAGCACCCGCAGGCAGTAGGTCGCGGCGGCGATCGGCTCGTCGACGAGCACCACGGGGCCCAGGTTGGCCGCCCGCGCCGCCTCGAGCAGCACGTTGCGCCGCTGGCCGCCCCAGTCGGCGGGGCAGGTGAGCACCGTCGAGCCGACCGGGTTGACCCCGGCCTGCAGCGACTCCTCGGCGGCCCGGCGCAGCAGCGAGGCGAGCATCTCCACGACCGTGACCTCGGTCGCGCCGAGCAGCACCGAGCCCTCGTCGACGCTGCGCTTCGGATACGGCTCGAAGCGCTCCGGGGCGAGCTGGGAGAGCCGTTCGGCGTCCCGGCCCACGCTGAGCCGGCCCTGTTCGTCGGCGTAGATGCCCGACGGCATGACCGGCGAGCCGTCGAAGAGCAGCGCCCGGGGGGCCTCGTCACCGCGTTGCACGACGGCGACCGTGTGGCACGTGCCGAGATCGATCGCGAGACGATGGGTCGGGGTCGGGCCCACGCGTGCTCACCTCCAAACGACTGCCCGGATGCTACGGCAGCGGTACGACAAAACCGATCGGCGGTTTGGGGTAGACAGGAACCCGACAAACCGAGGAGGCAACGCAATGCGCGCAGTGGTGTTCGGCGAGTACGGCGATCGTTCGGTACTGCGGGTGCAGGACCGACCCGACCCGAAGCCCGGCCCCGGGGAGGCGCTGGTGCTGGTCGAGGCCAGCGGGGTCAACTACATGGACGTGTACCAGCGCAACGGCACCTACCAGGTGCCGCTGCCGGCCGTGCTGGGCAGCGAGGGCGCCGGCACCGTGCTGTCCTTCGGCAGCGACGTGCGCGGCCTGGCCCCGGGCGACCGGGTGGCCTGGACGGGCATCCCCGGCAGCCACGCCCAGCAGGCGCTCGTCCCGGCCGACCGGCTCGTCCCGGTGCCGGAGGAGCTCACCACCGAGCAGGCCGCCGCGGTCATCCTGCAGGGCCTCACCGCCCACTACCTCACCCACGACTCGTACGCGGCCCGGCCGGGCTGCGCGGTGCTCGTGCACGCCGCCGCCGGGGGGATGGGGCAGCTGCTCACCCGGATCGTCACGCACCTCGGCGGCCGGGTGGTCGCGACCGCCTCCACGCCGCAGAAGCGTGACCTGGCCGAGGCGGCGGGTGCGGTACGCGCGGTGCCCTACGACGAGGCGCTGGACGCCGTGCGCGAGGTCACCGGGGGCGCGGGCGCCGACGCGGTGTACGACGGCGTCGGCGCGGACACGTTCGACACCAGCCTGCAGGCCCTGCGCCCGCGCGGCACGCTGGTACTGTTCGGCGCGGCCAGCGGCAAGGTCCCGCCATTCGACCCGCTGCGCCTGATGTCCGGTTCCTATTACCTCACCCGCCCGACGCTGGGGCATTTCATCGCCTCCCGCGCGGAATTGCTCGAACGCGCGGAAACACTGTTCGGATGGGTCGCGCAGGGCATTGTCGACCCGGCCGTCACGGGGCGTTATCCGCTGGATGCGGTCGCGGACGCATACGCGGCGCTGGAGGGCCGGCGGACCACGGGAAAGCTGCTCATTATTCCGTGATCACGATCTCAAAAATACGGACCCCGGCAAATCCGCGACGGGACCTCCCGGTAGACCTTCAATGATTCAGGGAGGTCCCGGATGAGTCACGTATCCACCGGGGGGAAGCACGAGGCCGGCGCGCAGGCCGCCGTCTCCACCCCGCTGCACGCGTACCCGAAGCGCTGGTTCGCGCTGGCGATCATCGCCGCCGCGCAGCTCATGGTCGTGCTCGACGCGACCGTGGTAAACGTCGCCCTGCCGCACGCCAAGGCCGACCTCGGCATCAGCGACTCGAACCAGCAGTGGGTGGTCACCGCGTACACCCTGACCTTCGGCGGCCTGTTGCTGCTCGGCGGGCGCATCGCCGACTACTGGGGCCGCAAGCGCACCTTCGTCGTCGGCATCATCGGCTTCGCGCTCGCCTCGGCCCTGGGCGGCGCCGCGTGGAACGACAC
The DNA here is from genome assembly GCF_049995355.1 of Dactylosporangium sp. McL0621. NCBI lineage: Bacteria > Bacillati > Actinomycetota > Actinomycetes > Micromonosporales > Micromonosporaceae > Dactylosporangium > Dactylosporangium sp. McL0621. The sequence continues at coordinate 2,223,366 of NZ_CP188259.1, read as the reverse complement.
GTCCCTGTTCCTGGCCCGCGGGCTGCAGGGGGTCTTCGGCGCGCTGCTCGCCCCGGCCTCGCTGGCCCTGCTCAGCGTGCTGTTCGTGGACCCGCGGGAGCGGGCCCGGGCCTTCGGCGTCTACGGCGCGATCGCCGGCGGCGGCGCGGCGCTGGGCCTGGTGCTGGGCGGTCTGCTGACCGAGTACGCGAACTGGCGCTGGTGCCTGCTGGTCAACATTCCGGTGGCGCTCATCGCGATCGCCCTGGCCGTTCCGGTCGTACCGGAGAGCAAGGCCCACGGCAACACCCGCTACGACATCCCCGGCGCGGTGCTGGCCACGCTCGGCCTGAGCCTGCTCGTGTTCGGGTTCACCAAGGCCGGCGAGACCGACGCGCAGATGAACCTGAAGTACGGCTGGGGCTCCCCGGTCACCCTCGGGCTCGTCGGCGCCGCCCTGGTACTGCTGGCGCTGTTCGTGGTCGTCGAGGCGCGCATCCGCAACCCGCTGCTGCCGCTGCGCGTCATCGCCCAGCGCACCCGCGGCGGGGCCTACCTGTCCTCGACCCTGATCGGCGCCGGGTTCATCGGCGCGATCTTCTTCGTCACCCTGTACTTCCAGCTGGTCCTCGGCTACACCCCGCTCAAGTCCGGCGTGCACTCGCTGCCGGTCTCGATCGGCGTGGTCACCGCGGCCGGCCTGGCCAGCGGCCTGCTCCCCCGCCTCGGACCCAAGCCGATCATGGCGTTCGGCGGCGTCGTCGCGGCCGTCGGCATGGTGCTCATGACCCGCATCGGCGTCGACACGCCGTACGCGACCACCGTGCTCCCCGCGCTGCTCATCCTCGGCTTCGGCCTGGGCTGCACGTTCGTGCCACTGGGCAACATCGCCCTGGTCGGCGTCGACCCGCACGACGCCGGCGCGGCCAGCGCGGTCGTGAACGCCTCGCAGCAGGTCGGCGGCTCGCTCGGCACGGCGCTGCTCAACACGGTGGCGATCACGGCGGCGACGGCGTACGGCCGCGACCACCTCCCCGCGTCCGCGGGCGGCCCACCGGACCCGGCCGCGCTCAAGGCCCTCCAGGCGCACGCGATGGTGCACGGGTACGTGACCGCGTTCTGGTGGGGATCGGCGCTGCTGGTCCTGGCGGCCATCGTGGTCTTCGTGTTCGTGAAGGCCTCGAGGACCGACGTGGCCGCCGACGGCGCGGCCGTCCACCTGGGCTGAGGCCCTCCCGATCAGCGGCGCGGCGGACCACCCTCCCCGCCGGGTCCGCGCCACCGCGGCTCGCCCGTTCACGAATCGGGCGAGCCGCGGTCTGTTCGCTCAGCGGATGCCGGCGTCGTGCAGCAGCTCCACGACGAGCGGCTCGGGGTCGACCGGGAAGCCCTTGCCCGTGAACCAGCGCGCCACGTTGGCCACGTCGCGGGCGAGGAACTCGGCCCCGTTCGGGTTGATCACCACGTCGACGATCTGCGGCAGGTCGATGAAGACCAGCCGCTCCCCGTCCACGAGCAGGTTGTACGGGGACAGGTCGCCGTGGGCCAGGCCGGCCCGGGCCAGCACCCGCAGCCCGTCGACGAGCTGCCACCACAGCGACTCCAGCTCCGCCCGCGAGGGGCGGGTCTGGGCGAGCCGGGGCGCGGCGGTACCGTCCGGCGCTCCCACGAACTCGAGCATGACCTCGGTGCCGAGCAGCTGCACGGGGTACGGCACGCTGACCCCCAACGCCCACAGCTGACCGAGCGCGCCGAACTCCGCGGCCGCCCACTGCCCCGCGAGCGCCTCGCGCCCGAAGGCGGTGCGGCTCTCCATGGCGCGGGTGACGCGGGACTCGCGGACGCGGCGGCCCTCGAGATACCCGGAGTCGCGGTGGAACATGCGGTGCTCGGCGGCGCGGTAGCGCTTGGCCGCCAGCAGCGTGCGGGGCCCGTCGGGCACCGCACGCTCGACGAGGTGGACGTCGGCCTCTTTGCCGGTCTTGAGCACGCCGAGCTCGGTGTCCCGGGCGGAGAGCTCGGTGACCACCCAGTCCGGACGGGGCTCGGGGCCGTGCAGCACGCCGGGGGTGTCCCAGGACGAGTACTGCTCGTCGCCGGACGGGTCGTCCGAGGAGTCCCACGCGGTGTCGAAGTCGTGGGAGAGGCGCTTCAGGAAGTTCGGGTCGTCGTCATCGAAGCGACGGCGTGATGAAGCAAAGTTTTGGTCGCGCAACGCGAGTTCTCCTGAGTCAAGGAAGGAAGAAGGTTCATGGGCATGCGAAAGCGCGCCTTGACGGCAGTCATGTGAACCAACCCCCTTCCGACTCGGAGTTGTCGCCAGTGTGCAACGGGTCCGGAGCGGGCGCAACCGATTTTCAGCGCGAGGCCATGACCTCGGCGATCGCGGCGATCACGCCGTCGGCCGTCCGGGTCGGCGTGTAGCGGCCCTCGACCCAGGCCCGCCCGCGGTGCAGCCAGACGCTGCGCATCCCGGCCGCGTCCGCCCCGCCGATGTCGGCCTCGGGGCTGTCGCCGATCATCCACGCGCCCGACAGGCGCATCCGGGCCCGCTCGGCCGCGATGGCGAAGATCCGCGGGTTCGGCTTGCGCACGCCCGCCTCCTCGGAGATGACCCAGTCCGCGAGGTACCGATCCAGGCCGGTCTTCCGCAGTTTCTCCTCCTGCTGGCGGGACTCGCCGTTGGTGACGACGACCGGCACCCACCCGGAGTCCTCGGCGATGGCCAGGGCGCACGCGGTCAGCGGGTCCAGCCGCATGCGGTCCATGATCGCCTGGCGGATCTCCTCCACGAGGTCCAGCGCGCTGTACCGCAGCCCGTAGCGGTCGCGCAGCCCTTCGGCGACGTCCCAGGCCGACCCCATGCCGTCCGCGTCGACGGAGAGCAGCCATTCCAGGTCGTACTCGGGGGCGCCGATCTCGTCCAGAAACCCCGTTGCCCACGCGCGGAACGCCCCGGCCCTGTCCAACAGGGTGTCGTCCAGGCTGAGCAACAACAGGGGCACGCGGGCAGGGTACGTGACCAGTCCGATATCGAACAGATCCTCATGTTCGCGGGAGGGCCGACAAATTCGCGCAAACCCGGGCCAAACGCCGGGAAGAAACACGGGCGAAACGACCCTGTTCGCAAACCGTATGTACGGCTTGCATAATCGAGGCGTGCCCAGGGTGAGCCAGGACCAGCTCGACGCGCGCCGGAGGGAGATCCTCACCGGCGCCCGGACGTGCTTCGCCCGCCACGGCTACGAGGGCGCGACCGTGCGGCGGCTCGAGGAGGAGATCGGCCTGTCCCGCGGCGCGATCTTCCACCACTTCCGGGACAAGGACTCGCTCTTCCTGGCCGTCGCCGAGGACGACGCCGCCACCATGGTATCGACGGTCGCCCAGCACGGCCTGGTGCAGGTGATGCGCGACCTGCTGGCCGCGGCGGACGCCTCCGACACGGGCGGCTGGCTCGGCAGCCAGCTCGAGGTGTCGCGGCGGCTGCGCACCGACCCCGAGTTCGCCAAGCGCTGGGCCGCCCGCTCGGAGGCGGTCGCCGAGGCCACCCGCGAGCGCCTCCAGCGCCAGCTCGAGGCCGGCGTGCTGCGCGACGACGTGCCGATCGGCATCCTGACCCAGTTCCTGGAGCTCGCCTACGACGGGCTCGTCCTGCACCTGGCCACCGGCCGCCCGGTCGCCGACCTGGAGGCCGTGCTCAGCCTGGTCGAGGCGGCGGTCCGGCGTAACTGACCTGCACCTGGCCACCGGCCGCCCGGTCGCCGACCTGGAGGCCGTGCTCAGCCTGGTCGAGGCGGCGGTCCGGCGTAACTGACCGGTCGCCGTCGGCCACAAGGTTTCCTCAAGTGTCCGAACGGCGAGGTGAAACGCTCGACAGCCGCACCCACACTGAGCGCATGACGACATCGATCGTGGCGGGGCCGGGTGACACCTGGGGCATCCCGGGCCCGCAGTTCCTGTGGCTGTACTTCGGCCTCGCCGCTGTTGCGATCATCGGCGTGCTCATCTGGCGGCGCTCCATCACCGGCGGCCCGTCACTGCGCAACGCCCGCGACCTCACCCCGACCCAGGCCGCACTGATCAATGGGGATCGCCGCCTCGCCGTCTACAGCTCCCTCGCCGCCCTCCGCGCCGCCGGCAGCATCGAGAGCGACAAGCGCGGGTACCTCCACCAGACCGCGATTCCGCCCACCGGCGCCTCCGAGCTCGACCGGGCCGTCTACGCGCTCGCCCGCAACAGCATCAGCATGACGGGCCTGCTCACCCACGCGAGCGTGCGCTCCCTGCTCGACCGTGCCGAGACCGACCTGGCCCAGGGCGGCTGGATCCTCGACGCCGAGGCCCGCCGCGCCGTACGCATGGGCGCCCTGGTCGTCTTCGCCGTCGTCGCGCTCGGCATCTTCCGTGTCTTCGCCGGCGTCAGCAACAACCGGCCGGTCACCAACCTCGTGCTGCTCATCGTGCCGGTGGCCGTGGTCGCCTTCGCGCTGCTGTCGGTGCCGCGGGTCTCCGCGGCCGGCAAGAAGCAGCTCAACCGGATGCGCGCCGCGGTGCGCCATCTCTCGCCGAGCCAGAAGCCGTCCTGGTCCACCTACGGCCCCGAGGCCGCGGCCCTGAGCGTGGGCCTCTTCGGCGCCGGCGCGTTCTGGCTCGCCGACCCGTCGTTCGCCGCCGATGCCGAGCTGCAGCGCAACATCGCCCAGACCGGCTCCGGGTACTACTCCAGCGGTTCCAGCTCCGGCTCCTCCTGCTCCAGCTCCTCGTCGTGCTCGAGCAGCTCCTCGTCGTGCTCGAGCGGCTCCAGCTGCGGCGGGGGCTCCAGCTGCGGCGGCGGAGGATGTGGGGGATGACCGGCCCGCAGTACGGCGTCGGCATCGGCTGGCGCCCCGAGATCGCCGGCTACGTCGCCGCCCTGCCCGGCCTGCGCTTCACCGAGGTGGTGGCCGAGTCCCTGCACCCGCACGCGCCCGTGCCCGACGCGCTCGCCGAGCTTGTCGGGCGCGGGGTCACCGTCATCCCGCACGGCGTCAAGCTCTCCCTGGGCGGCGCCGAGCCGATCGCCGACGAGCGTGCCGCCCACCTCTACGAGTGCGCCCGGCTCCTGAACGCGCCCCTGGTCAGCGAGCACATCGCGTTCGTGCGCGCGGGCGGGCTCGAGGCCGGGCACCTCCTGCCGGTCCCGCGCACCCGCGAGTCGGTCGACGCGATCGTCGCCAACGTCCGCCGGACCCAGTCCGCGCTCGGTGGGGTACAACTGGCGCTGGAACCCATTGCCGCACTGTTCGACTGGCCGGACGCGGAGCTGACCGAGGCCCAGTTCCTCACCGAGATCCTCGACCGCACGGGGTGCGCCCTGCTCCTGGACATCGCCAACGTGTACGCCAACGCCCGCAACCGGCACGAGAGCCCGACCGCCCTGCTCGACGAGCTGCCGCTGTCCCGGATCGCGTACGTCCACGTGGCCGGCGGCATGGAGCACGGCGGTTTCTACCACGACACCCACACGGACGCGATCCCGCCGGAGGTCCTGACCCTGGTGAAGGACCTGTGCGCCCGCGCCACGCCGCCGGCCCTGATGCTGGAGCGCGACGGGGACTACCCGCCGGCCGCGGCCCTGACCGCCGAGCTGGACGCGATCGCGGAGGCGGCCGGATGGCCGGCGATCACGTGACCGACCCGGCGGCTCCGGTCGCCGCCGGCGGCGGACTCGCCGCCCGGCAACAGGCTCTCGTCGCCGCCCTCGTGGCCGGCGGTGAGCTCCCGGCGGGCTTCGACGAGGCCGCGGTTCAGGCGACGAGGACCGCGCTGCGGCGCAAGCGCGCGGGCGAGGTGGCACAGCGGTGGCCGTTCCTGGCCGCGTCGTACGGCCGGGACTGGCCGGCGACGTTCGCCGCGTGGGCCGCGACGCATCCGCCGAACGGCTCCCTGCGCGACGGCTGGGACTTCGCCCGGTCGGCGGGCGCGGCCCTGCCGGCGCTGGCCCGGGAGGAGCTGGAGGCCCGCGAGGCGGAGCTGTCGTACGACGGCGATTCGGCCCCGGTCCCCCGCCGCCGGAGCCTGTGGACCCGCCTGCGCCGGCGCTGACCCTTCGCTCCCATACGATCAAGGGCATGGATCTCGGCCTCACCGACCGCGTGTACGTCCTGACCGGCGCCTCCCGCGGCCTGGGCTTCGCCACCGCCCGGGCCCTGGCCGCCGACGGCGCGAGGGTGGTCGTCTCCGGCCGCACCGCGCAGACCGTGAAGGCCGCCGTCGAGGCCCTGGGCCCCGACCGCGCCGAGGGCCTGATCGCCGACCTGGCCGCGCCCGACACCGGCGACCGCCTCGTGGCCGCCGCCCGCACCCGCTTCGGCCGCCTGGACGGCGCCCTGATCTCGGTCGGCGGCCCACCGCACGGAGGCGTCCTGGAGACCCCCGAGGAGGCCTGGCAGTCCGCGTTCCAGACCATCTTCCTGGGCACCCTGCGCCTGGCCCGCACGCTGGCCGCGGCGATCGGCACCCGCGAGCCTGGCCACGACGCGGCCATCGGTCTGGTGCTTTCTTCGTCGGTACGTCAGCCGCTGCGTAACCTCAGCATCTCCAACGGCCTCCGCCCGGGCCTCGCGGGCGTGGCGAAGGACCTCGCCGGCGAGCTGGGCCCGCGCGGCATCCGGGTCTTCTCCCTGCTCCCCGGCCGCTTCCTGACCGACCGCAACCGCGAGCTCTTCGACGCCGCCACGGACCCGGCGCGCGCGGAGGCCGAGGCCGCCGCGGCCGTACCGCTGCGCCGGATCGGCACCGCCGACGAGTTCGGCCGGGTGGCCGCGTTCGCCCTCTCCCCCGCCGCGTCGTACGTGACCGGCGCCGCGATCCCGGTGGACGGCGGGAGCATCGTCGCAATCTGACAGTGCCCGATTCCAGACAGTACGAACCCGAACGACCGCCCCCGAACGACGCCTTCGCCGCGACGGAATCCGAAGGTCAACGCCCCCTTGCCTGTCGACGGCGCTTGATCGAACGGACACGAACGACAGGATCCGAACGATCTGCCCCACCTTGTATCAGGAACAACCACCCCGTCCTCATGTCACGAAACGGCGCCGCCCTCTCCCCAGCTCGCGGCGCCACCAGCGGGGACGGAGAACACCCATGCGGCCACGACTCACGCGGTTACCCGCGGCGGACACCGACCGGACGGACCCCGCCCGCGCCCGGCCATGACCGCCCCCGACGATCCAGACGAGTCCTTGCTGGCCGACCTGCGGCGGGTGTTCGCCCTGGCCGACCCGGTCCCCCCGTGCCCCGGCCCCGATCCCGCACACCCGCCCGCCCGCCCACCCGACCGGATCGCCTGGGAGGACATCGAGCTCCGACGTCCCCCACCGTCGCGCCGCCCCCCTGTTCACCGAACGCAGCCGCCATCGCCGTAGTTGTCCGATTTGCGCCTTTGAGCAAGGGGCGCCGATCGCGCGATACCGGCGGCCCAACCGCGGCCACCGTCCGTGACGCCATCGATGCGTAAGGTCCGCATTCGAGTCACGGGGGAACCATGAAACGCGCACTGTGCATCGGGATCAACGACTATCCCGGCACCGAGAACGACCTCGCCGGCTGCCGCAACGACGCCGACGACTGGGCGGCCGCGCTCACCGCGCGCGGCTTCGACGTACGCCGCCTGCTGGACGGCGCCGCCTCGGGCGCCGCGATCCGCACCGGCATCAGAGAACTGCTGACGACCGCAACGGACGGCGACGCGGTCATCATCACGTACTCCGGCCACGGCACCTGGGTCCCCGACACCGACGGCGACGAGCCGGACCACCGCGACGAGGCCATCTGCCCGCACGACATCGCCGAGAACGGCGTCCTGCTGGACGACGAGCTGCACGACCTGTTCGCCCTGGCCGCGCCCGGGGTGCGGACCGTCCTGATCTCCGACTCCTGCCACTCGGGCACCCTGACCAGGCTGAACCACCCGTCACGCACCCGCTTCCTGCCCCCGTCGGCGTTCCTGCCACCGCAGCAGGTCCCGCGGCTCCTGCAGTCCCCGGCCCCGCGACCCGCCACCACGTTCCCGCTCGCCGTCACGGCGCACGCGACGAGGCCGGCGGATCGACGCCCGACCGCACTGCTCCTGGCCGGCTGCCTCGACACCGAGTACTCCTACGACGCCACGTTCGACGACCGCCCCAACGGCGCCTTCACGTACGTGGCGCTCTCGGCCTTGGCCGCCCTACCGCCCACAGCGACGTACGACGATTGGATGCGAGCGATCCGCGCCGTGCTCCCGAGCCAGGACTACCCGCAGACCCCGGCCCTGCAGGCGACGACGGACCAGCTCGCCTGGCCGCTGTTGTCCTGAGCCTCGTCGACCGCGCTCAACTCGACAACGCGGTCGCGTCGGCGTGGATCGCACAGCCCGACCCTCCGCGGCGGTCGGAGAAGCCCGTCAGGGTCTCGCGGCGAGGACGGCAGACCCGTCATGTGCAGACCGCCCGCGCTGTGGCTACGGGCCGTGCGTGGATCAAGGCGCCGACGCACGACCACGAACTCGGCGGCGGCGGCGGCGTGGATCGTGCGCAGCCCATAGCGCCGCGGGCGGCCGAAGACGTTGCCAGGCGCTGCGATCGGCATTGGGCTGGGACAACGCCGAATGGACGACCGAACGCCGCCGCGGGCGGGCGCGCCCGCGGCGGCGGATGGACAGCCCGCAGGCGGCACGCCGGTGACCAGGGCGCCGATATGGGCTACGGCGCCGTCGAGCGGTCACGAATTCGTCCGAGGCGTGGGTGGTGCACGCCCCACGAGCGGTCGAGCCGAAGCGGTGGAGGAGCCGTCAGGGCGTTCTGGTCGGCGTTGCGTGGCCTCGCGGCGATTCGGCCACCGGAGAGCGCCGCATGCAGGCCGCCCGCAGTGATCAGGGCGCCGTGCGTGGGCCTGACGCCGTCGGGCCTGGGCGCCGCGCCTCGACCCGTGCGCCGTGCTTGAAGCCCGTGTGCGCGGCCTGGCCTCGTGTGCCGTCGGGCCAGGGGCGCCGGACCTAGGCTCGCGTGTTGTGCCTGGGCCTCGGGGCGCCGTCGGGCCGGGGCACCGGGCTCGGGCGCCGCGCCTGGGCCCGGACGCCGAGCATGGGGGGGCGGACGCCGAGCATGGCTCGCGCCGTGCCTCGGCCTCGGGCGCCGTTCCTGGGCCGGACGCCGTCGGGCTGGGGCACCGTGCCTGGGCTCCGGCGCCGCGTGTGGGCCTGGGCGCCGTCGGGCCGGGGCGCCGTCGTGGACCCGAGCGTCGAGCGTGGACCCATGCGTCCCGCGCGCGGACCTGAATCCCGGGCGTAGACCCGGGCTCGGGCGCCGTGCCCGGGCTCGGGCGTGTGGGCGGTTCTGGGCGCCGACCAGCGATCGCGTGCTCGTTGATGCTCGGGTCGTGCGCCGGGCGCAGGCGCAGGATCCAACCCGGAGGACAGACCCCGACCCCGCCTGACCCGGACGACAGGGCCCGACCCGGAGCGCATTGCCCGGCCCCGAGGACAGGGCGCCCGACCCCACCCGGAGCGCAGGGCGCCCGACCCGATCCGGACGACAGGGCCCGACCCGGAGCGCATTGCCCGGCCCCGAGGACAGGCTGCCCGACCCCACCCGGAGCGCAGGGCGCCCGACCCGACCCGGACGACAGGGCCCGACCCGGAGCGCATTGCCCGGCCCCGAGGACAGGGCGCCCGACCCAGCCCAGAGCGCAGGGCGCCCGGCCTGACCCGGACGACAGGGCCCGACCCGACCTGGGCCCGGGTCAGGACGGGGCGCCAGACCCGGCCCTGAGCGCAGCGCGCCCCGCCCGACCCGGACGACAGGGCCCGACCCGACCTGGGCCCGAGGCAGGAGAGGGGCGGGGCGGCGGAGTGGCGAGGACGGTTGAGGAGGCCGGCGGGCGAGTTGTCGGCGTCAGGGGGTTGCCGTGGGGGTTGGGTGGGGCAGCGGGGAGTCGAGCACGGCGAACTGGGTTCGGTACAGCTCGGCGTACAGGCCGCCCGCGGTTACCAAGGTGTCGTGGGTGCCTCGCTCCACTATGCGGCCGCCGTCGACCACCAGGATCTCGTCGGCGTCGCGGATGGTGCTCAGGCGGTGGGCGATCACCAGGGCCGTGCGGCCGGTCAGGGCCTCCGACAAGGCGCGCTGCACGGCCGCCTCCGACTCGGAGTCGAGGTGGGCCGTCGCCTCGTCCAGGATCACGATCGACGGGGCCTTGAGCAGCAGGCGGGCGATCGCGATGCGCTGTTTCTCGCCGCCCGAGAAGCGGTACCCGCGCTCGCCGACGACGGTGTCGAGGCCGTCGGGCAGGGACTCGACCAGGTCGCCCACCTGTGCGCGCCGCAGGGCCGTCCACAGCTCGTCGTCGGTGGCGTCCGGCCGGGCGTAGCGCAGGTTCTCGGCGATGGTCTCGTGGAACAGGTGGGAGTCCTGGGTGACGACGCCGATCGTGTCGCGCAGCGACTGCAACGTGGCCTCGCGTACATCGACGCCGCCCACGAGCACCGCGCCGGACGTCACGTCGTACACCCGCGGCAGCAGCATCGCGGTCGTGGACTTCCCGGCGCCGGACGGGCCGACCAGCGCGACCATCCGGCCGGGCGCGACGGAGAACGTCACGCCCCGCAGCACCTCGTCGGTGACGGTGCGGTCGAGCGCGGAGACGTCCTCGAGCGAGGCGAGCGAGACCTCGGCGGCGGACGGGTACCGGAAGTGGACGTCGCGGAACTCGACCGTCGCCGCGCCGCGGGGGATCTCGCGCGCCTCGGGCCGCTCGGCGATCGCCGGCGCAAGGTCTAGCACCTCAAAGACGCGTTCGAAACTGACGAGTGCGCTCATGACGTCGACGCGCACGTTGGAGAGGGCGGTCAGCGGCCCGTAGAGCCGGGTCAGCAGCAGCGCGAGGGTCACCACGGTGCCCGCGGTGATGCGGCCGTGCACGGCGAGCCACCCGCCCAGGCCGTAGGTGAGCGCCTGGGCCAGCGAGGCCACGAGCAGCATGCTGACGAAGAAGACGCGGCTGAACATCGCCGTCTGGATGCCGATGTCGCGCACCCGCCCGGCGCGCTCGCCGAAGCGGGCGGCCTCGTCGTCGGGGCGGCCGAAGAGCTTGACGAGCAGCGCGCCGGCCACGCCGAAGCGCTCGGTCATGGTGGCGTTCATCTTCGCGTCGAGCTGGTAGGCCTCGCGGGTGATCGCGGCGAGCCGCTTGCCGACCCGGCGCGCGGGCAGGATGAACAGCGGCAGCATCACGAGCGAGATGAGCGTGATCTGCCACGACAGGGTGAGCATGACGGCCGCGGTGAGCACGAGCTGGATGACGTTGCTGACCACGCCCGACAGGGTGGAGGTGAAGGCCCGCTGGGCGCCCTGCACGTCGTTGTTGAGCCGGCTGACGAGGGCGCCGGTCTGCGTGCGGGTGAAGAACTGCAGCGGCATGCGCTGCACATGGTCGTACACCAGCCGCCGCAGCGACAGGATGATGCCCTCGCCGATCCGGGCGGAGTACCACCGCTGGACGAGCGACAGGAGCGCGTCGACGATCGCGAGGGCGCCGATCAGCAGGGCGATCCGCACGACCGCGGTGCCGGCGTCGGGGCGGCCGCCGCTGATCTTGTTGATGACGTCGCCGGCGAGGTAGGGCGTCGCAACCCCGATGCCGGCGCCGATCACGACGGTGATCAGGAAGACCACGATGTCGCGCCGGTAGGGGCGGGCGAAGCGCAGGATCCGCCTCGTCGTGTCGCGGCCGAGCTTCTTGCCGGCCAGCTCGTCGGCCTTGCGCAGCGAGCGCAGGGTCTCCCACCCCGTCATGCTGCTCATCGGCGAAGACATTGCCGCACACCCCCGAAGCCCGAAGTACCTGCCGGGTGTGATTGTGCCCGGCAGGTACGACAACTTTTCGAGGGCGCCGCCGCTTCCCGGTCGCGACCAGGTATTTCGACCTAGGTCATTCGCCCCGGCCGGTGAGGTCCGCGATGCGCCGCCGCTGGGCCGTGCGCTCCGCGGCCTCCTGCTGGGCGAACGTGTGCCCCGCGGCCTGGGCCAGCAGCGCCTTGATCTCGATCACCGCGTCGCGCGGGCCGGCGAGAACGGCGGACGCGAGGTCCTTGGCGGCGTCGTCGAGCTCTGCCCGCGGTACCACCACATTGGCCAGGCCGATCTGGGAGGCCTCGGCGGCCGTCACGCGCCGCCCGGTGACGCACAGCTCGAGCGCCCGGGCGTAGCCGACCAGCTCGACCAGGCGCTTGGTGCCGCCGAGGTCGGGCACGAGGCCGAGCTTGATCTCGGCCATGCTGAACGAGACGTCGTCGGCCGCGACCCGGAAGTCGCAGGCCAGGGCGAGCTGGAAGCCGCCGCCGATGGCGTGGCCCTGTACCGCGGCGATCGAGATCAGCGAGGGCCGGCGCAGCCAGGAGAACGCCTCCTGGAACCCGGCGATGCGGGCGTCGGCGTCGGACTCGGAGCCGGCGGCGATCTCGCCGAGCATCTTGGTGGCCGAGGTGGTGTCGAGCCCGGCTGAGAAGGCCCGTCCCTCGCCACGGACGATGACGACGCGTACGTCACCCGGCAGTGTCCGACCGAACTCACGCAGATCGGCCCACAGGTCGGGGGTCTGCGCGTTCAGGACCTGGGGCCGGCACAACGTCACCGTCGCGACCGGCCCGTCGAGGTCGAATCGCGCCTCACCCGATCCGGGTGCGGCGCTTGCCGAGGAGGCGGTGGCGCTCACGCCTTCTTGCGGCGACGGGCGCCGCCACGCTGACGAAGCTGAACGCCGGATTCGGTCAGCACCCGGTGCACGAATCCATAGGAACGGCCGGTGGAAGCGGCGAGTGCACGGATACTCTCACCGTTGGTGTACCGCTTCACGAGGTCCTTCGCCAGCGTCTGCCTTTCGGCGCCGATGATCCGGCGACCCTTCTCGGTGCTGGTGGTGGCGGTGGCTGCCATGCTGATCCCTCACGTCCCAGACTGAGCGGTTGGTGCGGTCCCACCTATTAGACCGCCTCGAACGATCATGCGCTAGATATCGACGGGGCGCCAACCGACACGCAGAGCATTGTCGCCTACCCGATACCGTGATGCGCCGTGATGAGCGAACCGTCCGTGGACCGACCGCGCACTGCGCACCGTGAACGCCTCGATGCGCTGTGTTGGCTGCTCCTGGCCCTCGGCGGCCTCGCGCTGGCCGCGCTCGCGGTGCAGCTGGACGCGCGTCTGGGCACCGCCAGTGCCCCCTTCCTCGGCAGGTACAAGATCAGAGTCGGTCCCGGCTCGATCCTGGCGCCCGTCATCGCCGCCGGCACCCTGTGGGCCGCCGCGGCGCCGGCGTTCACCCGGCTGAGGTGGCGCGAAATTCAGCTTTTCGGGTACACCTTGGGTCTGCTGTGGGCAATCGCTTTGGCGCTTGTCGATGGGTGGTCGGGCCTTACGAAAGCCTTGGGCTCGCCCGAGGAATATTTGGGCGACGTACGCCAGGTGGGTGACTCGCCACTGGAATACCTCAGACATTTCACGGCCGACGCCGCGTACCACTCGGTAGCTTCCCGGGGCCATCCTCCGGGCCCCGTGCTCTTTTTGTGGGCGCTGCAACGAATCGGCGTCGAGGACCACATTGTGCTCGGTTTCCTGATCACCGCCGTATCGGTGCTCACGATTCCCCTCGTGCTCGCCGCGGTGCGCGACTCGGTCGGCGAGAAGGCGGCCCGGCGGTACCTGCCGGTGCTGGTTCTCGCTCCTTACGCGATCTGGACCGCGGTCAGCCTCGACGGGCTCGTCGCCGTGCTGGGCGCGGCCGCGATCGTCTCCGGCCTGCGCGCGAGCCGGCGCCGGGTGCGCGGGTGGGCGGCCACGGGCTGGGCGGGGCTGGCCGGCCTGCTGGTCGGGGTGGCCGCGCTGTTCTCCTACTCCGCGCCGTGGCTCGGCCTCTCCTTGGTTTGTGTGTACTTCGCGCGCCGCCGCGCCTCGCTCAACGTCCTCAGCGGCGTGGGGGCGTTGCTGCCCGTCCTGGGCGCGAAGCTGCTCGGCTTCGGCTGGTCCGATGGTCTGGTGGCCGCGGAGACGGACTACGCGGCCCGCGTGGCGCCGTACCGCTCCGTGCTGTGGTGGAGCGCCATCAGCGTGGTCGTGGTGCTGCTGGCCGCCGGGCCGCCGCTGTACGCCAGCGCGCGCAAGCTCCGCAACACCGCCATGTGGCCGTTCCTCGTGGGCGCGGGCGCGGCCGTGCTGTTCTCGATCGCCGCGGGTCTGGCCCGGGGCGGGGTCGAGCACGCCTGGCTGCCGTTCTTCCCGTGGCTGACGGTGGCGGCGGTGGCCCCGGAGCGCCCCGGCGGCGAACCACCACCCGCGCCGCTGCTGCTGACCGGGATCGGGGCGCTCGTGGCGGTGATCGTCGAGGGAGTGCTCGTCACGCCCTGGTGACAACCGACTTATCGCCTGTCGGGGTATAAATCCGAAATGTCGCGGCGCGGAGCGCTCGACATTTCGTTCGCACGCGGGAGCGTCCAGCACTTCGTCGCAGGTTGGAGCGGCCCGAGCGTTGCGATGCAGGTAGGAGCGTCCAGCAATGCGAGGCACGTGGGAGCGCCGAGCGTTGCGATGCAGGTAGGAGCGTCCAGCAATGCGAGGCACGTGGGAGCGCCGAGCGTTGCGATGCAGGTAGGAGCGTCCAGCAGCGCGAGGCACGTGGGAGCGCCGAGCGTTGCGATGCAGGTAGGAGCGTCCAGCAGCGCGAGGCACGTAGGAGCGCCCAGCAATGCGAGGCGCGCAGGAGCGCCGAACGCTGCGTCGCACGCGGAAGCGCCCAGCAATGCGAGGCACGTGAGAGCGCCAGCGCCGCGTCGTCGCACGTGGGAGCACCCAGCAGCGCAGGGCACGTAGGAGCGCCGAGCGCTGCGTCGCACGTGGGAGCGTCCAGCACTTCGTCGCAGGTTGGAGCAGGTAGGAGCGCCCAGCAGCGCGAGGTACGTAGGAGTGCCGAGCACCGCGTCGCACACGGAAGCGTCCAAGCGTCACGACGCCCACGAGAGCGTCCGAGCGCCTACGTCAGGCGAGCTCGACCAGCTCCAGCAGATCGTCGCTCCACGCGTCCTCCACGCCGTCCGGCAGCAGGATCGCGCGGTCCGGCTTCAGGGCCTGCACGGCGCCCGGGTCGTGGGTCACCAGCACGATCGCGCCGGGGTACCGGGCGATCGCGTCCAGCACCTGCTCGCGGCTGATCGGGTCGAGGTTGTTCGTCGGCTCGTCCAGGAGCAGGACGTTGGCGCCGGAGCAGACCAGGGTCGCGAGCGCCAGGCGGGTCTTCTCGCCGCCCGACAGTACGCCCGCCGGCTTCTCCACGTCGTCGCCGGTGAACAGGAAGGCGCCGAGGATCTTGCGCAGCTCGGTGTCGTTCTGGTCCGGGGCGGCCGAGCGCATGATCTGCAGGATGGTGCGGTCGACCTCGAGCTGCTCGTGCTCCTGGGCGTAGTACCCGCGCTGGAGGCCGTGCCCGGGCATCACCTCGCCGGTGTCGGGGTCGAGCTCGCCCGCCAGCATGCGCAGCAGCGTGGTCTTGCCGGCGCCGTTGAGGCCGAGGATGGCCACGCGCGAGCCGCGGTCCACGGCGACGTTCACGTCCATGAAGATTTCGAGGGAGCCGTACGACTTCGACAGGCCGCGCGCGGTCAGCGGGGTCTTGCCGCAGGACTTGGGCTCGGGGAAGCGCACCTTCGCCACCTTGTCGGCGACGCGGGTCTCCTCCAGGCCGTCGAGCATGCGCTCGGCGCGGCGGGCCATGTTCTGGGCGGCGACGGTCTTGGTGGCCTTGGCGCGCATCTTGTCGGCCTGGGCCATCAGGGCGCCGGCCTTCTTCTCGGCGTTGGCGCGCTCGCGGCGGCGGCGCTTCTCGTCGGTCTCGCGCTGCTGCTGGTACAGCTTCCAGCCCACGTTGTAGAAGTCGATCGTGGCGCGGTTGGCGTCGAGGTACCACACCTTGTTGACGATCGCGTCGAGCAGGTCGACGTCGTGGGAGATGACCACCAGGCCGCCCTTGTGGCTCGACAGGAACCCGCGCAGCCAGGTGATGCTGTCGGCGTCGAGGTGGTTGGTGGGCTCGTCGAGCAGCAGGATGCCGCCGCCGGTGGCGCTCGCGTCGCGGAAGAGGATGCGGGCCAGCTCGATGCGGCGGCGCTGACCGCCGGACATGGTGCCGATGGTCTGGGCGAGCACGCGGTCGGGCAGTCCGAGATTGGCACAGATGCGGGCGGCCTCGGCCTCGGCCGCGTAGCCGCCGAGCCCGGCGAACTGGTCCTCCAGCTGGCCGTACCGCCGGATCAGCCGTTCGTCGTCGCCCAGACGCTCCTCGAGCGCCTTCATCTCGGCGTAGATGGTGTCCAGGCCGCGCGCGGAGAGGACCCGGTCGCGGGCCGTGACTTCGAGGTCGCCGGTGCGCGGGTCCTGCGGCAGGTAGCCGACCGGGCCGCGCCGGTCGACCTGGCCCGCGTGCGGGGTGCCCTCGCCCGCGAGGACCTTGAGGGTCGTGGTCTTGCCGGCGCCGTTGCGGCCCACGAGACCGATGCGGTCGCCGGGCTGGATGCGCAGGTTGATGTCGCTGAGCAGGATGCGCGCGCCCGCGCGCAGCTCAAGGCCGTTCGCCGTGATCACGGAAAGCTCTCTCTTCTGAAAAAAGGACAGACCCCGGGTGTCGTACCGGAGTCACTCCCTCTGCGTGATCACGCCAATAGTCTACCGTGCGACCCCGGCAGGCCCGCCACACGATTACGTCACACGGTCAACGGGTAACTTGCCGTTCGAGCAGACGCCGGTCGATACCCTACCCCCGAGGTGTGCGATGGAGTTCAACGACGACGCCGATCTTGACACCAGCCAGGTCAGCGACCTGCGCGGGTCGGGCGGCGGTGGAGGCGGAGGCGGTGGCCTCGGCGGCATCCCGATCCCGATCGGCGGCGGCCGCGGCGGCATCATCGTCACGGTGATCATCCTGGCCGTGGTGCTGTGCGGCGGCGGCGGCCTCTTCGGCAGCGGGCTGCTGGGCGGCGGCGGGGGCGGCGACAACGCCAAGCCCGACAACTCGGCCCTGAACACGCAGTGCGACAAGTCGAACAAGGACCGCTTCAAGAACGCCGACTGCCGCAACGTGCTGTACATCAACTCGGTCCAGGCCTACTGGAAGACCGAGATGCCGGCCGCGTTCGGCAAGCAGTACACGGTGGCGAAGACCAACTTCTTCAGCGGCTCCGTCAACACCGGGTGCGGCGCGGCCGACTCCGGCGTCGGGCCGTTCTACTGCCCGGCGGACAGCCAGGTGTACATCGATCTGACCTTCTACAACGAGCTGAACAGCCGCTTCGGGGCATCGGGCGAGTTCGCGGCGCCGTACGTGCTCGCGCACGAGTACGGCCACCACATCCAGAACCTGCTCGGCACCAACGCCAAGGCCGAGCAGGGCGGGCAGCAGGGGGCGAACTCTGCCTCCGTGCGCCTGGAGCTGCAGGCCGACTGCTACGCCGGCACCTGGGCGAACCACGCGACGGAGACCAAGGACCCGCAGGGCGACGCGCT
The DNA here is from genome assembly GCF_049995355.1 of Dactylosporangium sp. McL0621. Classification (NCBI taxonomy): domain Bacteria; kingdom Bacillati; phylum Actinomycetota; class Actinomycetes; order Micromonosporales; family Micromonosporaceae; genus Dactylosporangium; species Dactylosporangium sp. McL0621. Next base: position 2,205,820 of record NZ_CP188259.1, on the reverse strand, counting down.
GTTCAAGTCCATCACCGACCAGGACATCGCCGAGGCCGTGCAGACCGCCGAGGCGATCGGCGACGACACGATCCAGAAGAAGGCCGGCCAGAAGGTCAACCCGGACGGCTTCACCCACGGCACGTCGGCGCAGCGCAAGAAGTGGTTCCAGCAGGGCTTCAACACCGGCGACCCGCGCCAGTGCGACACGTTCAACACCAGCAACCTGTGATCCTGCAACGACTGGAGCACATCTTCGGCGCGGCCGCCGATCCCGGGCAGGCCGCGCCGATGCGCGCCTACATGCGGAACCGCTTCGAGTTCCTCGGCATCACCAGCGTGCCGCGCCGCGAGCTGACCCTGGACGTGCTGCGCGGCACGCCCCGCCCCGGCGAGCCCGACCTGCTCGCCACCGCGCGGGCGTGCTGGGCGCTGCCGGAGCGGGAGTACCAGTACTTCGCCTGCGACTACCTGCGCAAGCACGCCGCGGTGCTCACGCCGGCCGCGGTACCGGTGCTGCGCGAGCTCATCACCACCAAGTCCTGGTGGGACACCGTCGACACCCTGGCGGCGAACGTGTGCGGCCCGCTGGTGGCCGCGCACCCGGCGCTCGTGTCCACCATGGACACGTGGACGGCCCCGGGGACGGACCTGTGGCTGGTACGCACCGCGCTCCTGCACCAGCTGCGGTACCGCGACCGGACCGACCGCGCGCGGCTGTTCGACTACTGCGAGCGCTGGTCGCACGAGCGGGACTGCTTCATCCGCAAGGGGATCGGCTGGGCGCTGCGCGAGTACGCCAAGAGCGACCCGGCCGGGGTGCGCGAGTTCGTGACCGCGCACCCCGGCCTGTCGCCGCTGTCGGTTCGCGAGGCGCTCAAGAACCTGGGATGACGAGCATCACGGCGAGCACCGCGATGACCGCGCTGGAGCTCAGCGCCGTCCACAGCCGCCCCCGGGCGCCCGTCAGCACCCGCCCGAGCAGCGATCCACCGGCCGCCAGGAACAGCTGCCAGCTCGCCGACGCCACGAACGCGGCGACGACCCACAGCGCCTCGGCCCCCGCGGAGAGCCCGTCGTCGGCCCGCCGCCCGAGCACGAGCGATCCGAAGTAGACGATCGTCGCGGGGTTGAGCAGCGTGAGGCCGAGCAGCGTCAGATAGGCCCGCCGCCCGTCGGTCGGCCGGGCCACGGCGGCCTCGTGGCGGTGCCGGAGCGCGTCCCGGGCGGTCTTGCCGGCCAGCGCGAGCAGTACCGCGAACGCCACCCAGCGCAGCACCCCGGAGATCGGCGCGATGAGCCCGGCGAGCGCGGCCCCGCCCAGGACGGCGATGACCGCGTAGAGCCCGTCGGCGGTGGCGACGCCCAGCGCCGCGGCCGCGCCGACCCGCCACGAGTGCCGTGAGGCGAGCGAGACGATGAGGGCCCCGATGGCCCCGACGGGGACGGCGACGCCGTACCCGGCCAGGAGGCCGCTGAGGACGACCTCGGCGCTCACGAGAGCGGCTTGCGGCTCGCCTCCGTCAGGGCGCCGGCCTGCTGTCGCTTCGACCCCTCGCCGACGGCAAGGGACCATACGAACGACGGGAAAGGGCCTCGGCTCATGCGGGGATCATGCCGCCCGCGAGGCCCGTCCGCCAGCGATTTCAGACGTTGAAGCCGAGGGCCCGCAGCTGGTCGCGGCCCTCGTCGCTGATCTTGTCCGGGCCCCACGGCGGCAGCCACACCCAGTTGATGCGGATGTCGGAGACCAGGCCGCCGCCCGGGCCGGTGCACAGGGCCTGGCGCGTCTGGTCCTCGATCACGTCGGTCAGCGGGCAGGCGGCGGACGTCAGGGTCATGTCCAGCGTCGCGATGTTCTCCTCGTCGACGTGGATGCCGTACACGAGGCCGAGGTCAACGACGTTGATGCCCAGCTCCGGGTCGACGACGTCCTTCATCGCCTCTTCGATGTCGGCCAGCACGGCGGTCATGAGTTCTCCTTGGACACTTCGGGTGAAGAGGCGGAGGCCCGGGACAGCGCGTCCTTGAAGGCCATCCAGGGCAGCAGCGCGCATTTCACGCGCGCCGGGTACTTGGCGACGCCCGCGAAGGCGACCGCGTCCTCCAGCAGCTCCTCGTCCGGCTCGACCTGACCGCGGCCGCCCATGAGCTCGGCGAACGCCTCGTGCCGGCGCAGGGAGTCGGTGACCGTCGCACCCTTGAGCAGGTCGTACAGCACGCTCGCCGAGGCCTGGCTGATCGAGCAGCCCATGCCCTCGTAGGAGACGTCGGAGACGCTGCCGGCCTTGAGCGACACGCGCAGGGTCACCTCGTCGCCGCAGGTCGGGTTGACGTGGTGGGCCTCGGCGTCGAAGGGGTCGCGCAGGCCCCGGCCGTGCGGGCGCTTGTAGTGATCCAGGATGATCTCCTGGTACAACTGGTCGATCTGCATCAGGCGAAGACCTTCCGGACCCGCTCGACCCCGCGGACCAGGGCGTCGATCTCGTCGTGGGTCGTGTAGAGGTAGAACGACGCGCGGGTCGTGGCCGGGACGCCGAAGCGCACGCAGGTGGGGCGCGCGCAGTGGTGGCCGACCCGGACCTGCACGCCCTCGTCGTCGAGGATCTGGCCCACGTCGTGCGGGTGGACGTCGTCGACCGTGAACGAGATCGTGGCGCCGCGGTCCACAGTGGACGTCGGTCCGATGATGCGGATGTACGGCAGCGAGCCGAGCGCGTCGAGGGCGTACGCGGTCAGGGACTTCTCGTGCTCGACCACGTTGTCCATGCCGACGCCGCTGAGGTAGTCGACCGCGGCGCCGAGGCCGACGGCCTGGGCGATCGGCGGGGTGCCGGCCTCGAACCGGGCCGGCGGCGGCATGAACGTGGTGCCGGTCATCGACACGGTCTCGATCATCGAGCCGCCGCCGAGGAACGGGGGCATCGCGTCGAGCAGCTCGTAGCGGCCCCACAGCGCGCCGATGCCGGTCGGGCCGAGCATCTTGTGGCCGGTGAAGGCGACGAAGTCGGCGCCGAGCGCGGCGACGTCGACCGGCACGTGCGGCACGGACTGGGAGCCGTCGAGCAGCACGAGCGCGCCGGCCGCGTGGGCCTTGGCGACGAGCAGCTCGACCGGGTTGATGGTGCCCAGGATGTTCGAGTAGTGCACGACCGCCAGGAGCTTGGTGCGCGGCGTGATGAGCTCGTCGATGTCCGACAGGTCGAGGCGGCCCTCGTCGGTGAGCCCGAACCAGCGCAGGGTCGCGCCGGTGCGCCGCGCGAGCAGCTGCCACGGCACGATGTTGGAGTGGTGCTCCATCTCGGTCACGACGATCTCGTCGCCGGGGCCGAGCCGGAAGCGCGGGTCGTCCGCGTCCGCGGTGAAGGCGTGCGCGACCAGGTTGATGGCCTCGGTCGAGTTCTTCGTGAACACGATCTCGGTCGGCGACGGGGCCCCGATGAAGGCCGCGATCCGCTCGCGGGCCCCCTCGTAGGCCGCCGTCGACTCGGTGCCCAGCGTGTGCACGGAGCGCGCCACGTTGGCGTTGTGCCGCTCGTAGTGCTCGCGGATCGCGTCGATCACCTGGCGCGGCTTCTGCGAGGTGTTGCCCGAGTCGAGGTACACCAGCGGCTTGCCGTTGATCGTCCGGTCGAGGATCGGGAAGTCCTTGCGAAGCGAATCGACATCGAGGGCCGTCATCAAAACCCCTTAGAGAGAAGCCGGGCCCGCGCCGGCGAGGTGGCGCTCGTACCCGCTGTTCTCCAGCTGGTCCGCAAGCTCCGGGCCGCCCGCTTCGACGATCCGGCCACCGACGAACACGTGCACGAAGTCCGGCTTGATGTACCGCAGGATGCGCGTGTAGTGCGTGATGAGCAGCAGGCCGGTCGAGCCCTGCTCGCGCACCCGGTTGACGCCCTCGCTGACGACCCGCAGCGCGTCGATGTCGAGGCCGGAGTCGGTCTCGTCGAGCACCGCGATCTTCGGCTTGAGCAGCTCGAGCTGCATGATCTCGTGGCGCTTCTTCTCGCCGCCGGAGAAGCCCTCGTTCACGTTGCGCTGGGCGAAGGCCGGGTCCATCTGCAGCTTCTCCATGGCCCCGCGCAGCTCGCCGGCCCAGGTGCGCAGCTTCGGCGCCTCGCCGTCGATGGCGGTCTTGGCGGTGCGCAGGAAGTTGGCCACCGAGACGCCGGGGACCTCCACCGGGTACTGCATGGCGAGGAACAGCCCGGCGCGGGCCCGCTCGTCGACGGTCATCGCGAGCACGTCCTGGCCGTCGAGGGTCACCGTGCCGCCGGTGACCTCGTAGCGCGGGTGGCCGGCGATCGAGTACGCCAGCGTGGACTTGCCGGAGCCGTTGGGTCCCATGATGGCGTGGGTCTCCCCCGCCCGGACGGTCAGGTCGACGCCGGCGAGGATCGGCTTGAGCTCACCGTCGGGCAGCTTGACCGAGACCTGCAGGTTGCTGATCGAAAGCTCGCTCACTTGATTACTCCGTTGCTCGGGTTCGGGTCGATGTAGACGTCGCCGTCGCGAACCTCGACCGGGTAGACCGGGACCGGCTCGGTGGCGGGCAGCCCGCTCGGGGCGCCGGTGCGCAGGTCGAAGCGCGAGCCGTGCAGCCAGCACTCCAGGGTGCAGCCATCGACCTCGCCCTCGCTCAGCGCGACCGACGCGTGCGAGCATTCGTCGTAGGCGGCGTAGAAGTTGTCGTCGTCGGCGTGCACGAGCGCGATCTCGATCCCCTCGACCGTGACCTGCACAACCTCGCCCTTGGCCACATCGGTGGCCGCGCACACACGGATCACGCCGTCACCTCCGCAGGCTCCGGCGCCGCCGCGACCAAACTGAGCCCATGGTGAGCGGCCCCTGCGCTTCGCTCCGGACCGCTCACGCGTCAGCTTCTTCCAGCCGGGCGTCGATCGCCGCGCCCAGCCGGTCGCGGAGCTCCTCGACCGGGATCTTGGCCAGCAGCTCGTGGAAGAAGCCGCGCACGACCAGCTTGCGGGCCTGCTCGTCCGGGATGCCGCGGGACATGAGGTAGAACAGCTGCTCGTCGTCGAAGCGGCCGGTGGCGCTCGCGTGCCCGGCCCCCGCGACCTCGCCGGTCTCGATCTCCAGGTTAGGCACCGAGTCGGCCCGGGCGCCGTCGCTCAGCACGAGGTTCCGATTGATCTCGTACGTGTCCGTGCCCGTCGCCTCCGCGCGGATGAGCACGTCGCCGACCCACACCGTGTGCGCGCCGTCGCCCTGCAGCGCGCCGCGGTAGGCGACGTAGCTGCGGCAGTCCGGCACCGAGTGGTCGACGAGGAGCCGGTGCTCGAAGTGCTGGCCGGCGTCGGCGAAGTACAGGCCGAACGCGTCGATCTCCCCGCCGCGGCCGGCGTAGTCGACGCTGGTGTACTGCCGGACCAGGTCGCCGCCGAGGGTCACCTGCACGTGCGTGACCCTGGCGTCGCGGCCGATGCGGAAGCGCACGTGCTGCGCCTGCACCGCGTCGGCGGCCCAGTCGGTCACGGTGACGAGGGTGAGCTTGGCGCCGTCGGCGACGAGCACCTCGACGTTGTCGGCGAGCGTGACCGTGCCGGTCTGCTCGAGCACGACGACGGCCTCGGCGAACCGGCCCACCTCGACCACGGTGTGGCCGAACGCGAGATCGGACGTCCCGCCGACCAGACGTACAACCGCGGGCGCTTCCAAAACGGCGTCGGGAGCCACCGCGATCAGCAGTGCCTCGGCCGCACTGCCGGCGGCCAGGGCGCTGATCCGGTCGAACGGGGTCAGCGCCGAGCCGACCCGCGGGTCGGCTCGGTCCACTGTGGACACCGTGGCGCCGGACGGCAGCTCGGCCACCTCGACCTTCGGCGCGGTCGCGCCCGGGCCGGTGGCGGTGTCGAGGCCGCGCAGGCGCTTGAGCGGCGTGAAGCGCCACTCCTCCTCGCGGCCGTTGAGCGCCGGGAAGTCGTTGACGTCGAACGAGCGGACCTGTTGGGCACGAGTCTTCGGGGGAACCAGGGCGGGGGCGCTCATCCGACCGCGCCCTCCATCTGCAGCTCGATGAGCCGGTTGAGCTCCAACGCGTACTCCATGGGCAGTTCCTTGGCGATCGGCTCGATGAAGCCGCGCACGATCATCGCCATGGCCTCGTCCTCGGTGAGGCCGCGCGACATGAGGTAGAAGAGCTGGTCGTCGCTGATCTTCGACACCGTCGCCTCGTGCCCCATGGAGACGTCGTCCTCGCGGATGTCGACGTAGGGGTACGTGTCCGAGCGGGAGATCGTGTCGACGAGCAGGGCGTCGCACTTGACCGTCGACCTCGAGTGGTGCGAGCCCTCCAGGACCTGCACCAGGCCGCGGTACGACGTCCGGCCGCCCGCGCGGGCGATCGACTTCGACACGATGGTCGAGGATGTGTGCGGCGCCGCGTGCACCATCTTCGCGCCGGCGTCCTGGTGCTGGCCCTCGCCGGCCATCGCGACGCTGAGGACCTCGCCCTTGGCGTGCTCGCCGGTCATGTACACGGACGGGTACTTCATCGTCACCTTGGAGCCGAGGTTGCCGTCGATCCACTCCATGGTGGCGCCCTCGTGGCAGACCGCCCGCTTGGTGACGAGGTTGTAGACGTTCGTCGACCAGTTCTGGATCGTGGTGTACCGGCAGCGCGCGTTCTTCTTCACGACGATCTCGACGACCGCGGAGTGCAGCGAGTCCGACGAGTAGATCGGCGCGGTACAGCCCTCGACGTAGTGCACGTAGGCGCCCTCGTCGACGATGATCAGGGTCCGCTCGAACTGGCCCATGTTCTCGGTGTTGATCCGGAAGTACGCCTGCAGCGGGATCTCCACGTGCACGCCCTTCGGCACGTAGATGAAGCTGCCGCCGGACCAGACCGAGGTGTTGAGCGCGGCGAACTTGTTGTCCCCGACCGGGATGACGGTGCCGAAGTACTCCTTGAAGAGCTCCTCGTGCTCCTTGAGCGCCGTGTCGGTGTCGAGGAAGACGACGCCCTGCTCCTCGAGGTCCTCACGGATCTTGTGGTAGACGACCTCGGACTCGTACTGCGCCGCGACGCCCGCGATCAGCCGCTGCTTCTCGGCCTCGGGGATGCCCAGCCGGTCGTACGTGTTCTTGATGTCGTCGGGCAGCTCGTCCCAGCTCGCCGCCTGCTTCTCGGTCGAGCGCACGAAGTACTTGATGTTGTCGAAGTCGATGTGCGACAGGTCCGCGCCCCACGCCGGCATCGGCTTGCGGTCGAACAGGCGCAAGCCCTTCAGGCGCAGGTCGAGCATCCACTGCGGCTCGGATTTCTTCGCCGAGATGTCGCGCACGACCTCCTCGTTCAAGCCGCGGCGGGCCGAGGACCCGGCGGTGTCGGAGTCGGCCCAGCCGTACTCGTACCGGCCGAGGCCGGCAAGCTGATCGGCAGTCGTCATCTCACGATCCTTTGCCTATCGGGACGGGCACCGGGCTGAACCCGGGCCGGTATGTGGGTGGTGCAGACGCCGTCGCCGTTGGCGATGGTGGCGAGCCGTTGGACGTGCGTGCCGACGAGGCGCGAGATCACCTGGGTCTCGGCCTCGCACAGCTGGGAGAATTCCGCGGCGACGTGGGCCACCGGGCAGTGGTGCTGACACAGCTGCCCGCCGGTGGCGATCGTCGTCGCGCCGGCAGCGTAACCCTCCGCGGTCAGGGCGCTCGCGAGGGCCTCGGCCCGCGCGAGCGGGTCGTTGCCCGCCTCGGCCATGGCCGTCCGGCACCGCTCCTCGAGCCCCGCGACCTGCGCGGCGGCGAAAGCGGCGACCTCGACCGGCCCGCCGTGCTCGGCGATCCACCGCAGCGCGGCCGTGGCCAGCCCGTCGTACGTGTGCGGCAGCGTCTCGCGAGCGGCCGCGGTGAGCGTGAACACGCGCGCGGGCCGGCCCCGCCCGCGCGGGCCGCGCTCGGGCCGCTCACGGCACTCGACCAGCCCTTCGGCGTGCATGGCGTCGAGGTGACGGCGCACGCCGGCGGGGCTCAGCCCGAGGGCCAGCCCTAGCTCGGTCGCGGTCGCGGTCCCCTCCTGCAGCAGAAGCTCGGTGAGGCGATCACGGGTCCGCACATCAAGTGCTTCGCCGTTTTTCACAACACCAACGTTACGTAAATCGGAGGACCACGGCAAACCACCGCTCGGGTGATCCACCGCACGGAAGGTAACCCTAAGCTGAGTTTCGCGGTCGTTTCACTCCCTCCCCAGCCGGGGGCTCCGCCCACCCGCACCCCCTGCCACACTCCGGTCACCGTCCGCGACGGGGAGCCGGACTCGTCGTGCGCGGCGCCTTCGCCAACCGCACCAGCTCCGGCGCGATATGTAGCCTCGCGTAGTATCGCCGCGTGAGCTGGGTGAAGGAGTGGCTGGACCGGCCGACGACGCTGCGGCGGGCGGCCCTCGCCTTGCTCGTGGCGAACATCGGCATCGTGTGCACGGGCGGGCTCGTGCGCCTCACGGGGTCCGGGCTGGGCTGCCCCACGTGGCCCCAGTGCACCGACGACTCGTACGTGACCACGCGCGAGATGGGGTACCACGGCGTCATCGAGTTCGGTAACCGCACGCTCACGGGCGTCCTCAGCGTGTTCGCCCTCGTGGCGATCGCGGCCGCCTGGCGGCAGCGGGCGCGCTCGCGGAAGGCGCTGCGCGGGGCCGTCTGGGTGCTCGCCGGCATCGCCGCGCAGGGCGTGCTCGGGGGCATCACCGTGCGGATGACGCTCAACCCGTGGACCGTCGCGGTGCACTTCCTGGCCTCGATCGCGCTCATCGCGCTGGTCTTCGCGCTGTGGGACCGCACCCGCGGAGAGCTACCGCGCTGGACGGCGCCGCGGGCCATGCGGACCGCCGGGGTCTTCGTGACGGTGGTCTCCGCGGTGGTACTCGTCCTGGGCACGCTCGTCACGGGCAGCGGGCCGCACTCGGGGGACACCAAGGCCACGCGCACCGGCTTCGACCCGGAGGCCGTGTCGCAGCTGCACACCGACGCCGTGATGGTGCTCGTCGGGCTCTCGGTGGCGATGTGGTTCGGGCTGCGCGCGCTCGGGGCGCCGCTGCGGGTCACCCGGGCCGCGGCGATCCTCGTGGCCGTGGAGCTGGCCCAGGGCGTGGTCGGCTTCGTGCAGTACTTCACCGGCCTCCCCTGGCAGGTCGTCATCCTGCACATGCTGGGCGCCTGCCTGGTCTGGACGGCGACGCTCAACCTCCTGGCCCGGGTCACGGCCCGGCCCGGCGCGGCGGAAGAGGTTCAGGACCGCGACCACTCGCTGGCCAGCACGGCGTAGCGCGCGTCGTCGGTCCACTCGCCCTTCCACCACTGGCTCTGGACCTCCAGCCCCTCGCGGCGGAAGCCGAGCCGCTCCAGCAGCCGCGCCGAGCGCTCGTTGCGCGCGTCGACCGAGGCGTGCACCCGGTGCAGCCCCTCCTCGGCGAGCAGGTGCCCGACGACGCGCCCGACGGCCTCGGCGGCGTACCCGCGGCCCTGGTACGCCGGGGCCAGCGTGAACCCGATCTCGGCCTGGCGGCCCTCGTCGTGCCGGTTCACGCCGACGTCGCCGATCAGCGCGCCGCCGTCGGTGAGCTCCAGCGCGTACTGGAACCAGCCCTCGGCCCGCGGATCGCGCCCCTCCAGCCCCGCCACGACCCTGAGCGCCGACTCCATCGGGAAGGGGGCGTCCCAGCCCTGGTACCGCGCCACCTCGGGGTCCGACCGGTAGGCGGACAGCACGGGGGCGTCAGCGACGCGGAACGGCCGCAGCGAGAGGCGCTCGGTCAGCAACATCAGCCGACTGTACGGCCAGAGCCCCGGCCAGCAGCGCCAGCGCCCCGGCGACCATGAGCCGCACGAAGAACACGTGCAGGTGCCCGGCGTAGTACTGCCGATCGCCCAGCGCCCACGTGAGCGCGAAGCCCGTGGCCAGCACGGCGAGCGTCACGCCCCAGAAGCGCGCCGGGCGCACCGGTGTTTCGGGGGGCGCCCCGTGCCACTCGCGGAGCTTGCGGCGCATCCCGACGTACACCACGAACACCGGCAGCAGGAAGCACGCCGCGGTGTCGCTGGCCTCGCGGATCGGCCACCACGCGGCGACCGGGCCGGGGTGCGTCACCAGGTCCCACAGCAGGTGGCTGACCGCGCCCAGCAGCGCCGAGGACGCCGCGATCCACCACCGGTGCCGCACCTGGCCCAGCACGCCGTAGTCGCGCAGGCCGAACCACGGCGGGAGGTGTGCGGCCACGGCCGGCGCGCCCCAGCGGCACAGCTGGGCGACCACGAGCGCGCACGGCAGGCTCCACCACAGCAGCGCCGGGATCGTGTGGCTGGGGATGCGGATGCCGGGGCCGTCGAGGGCGTACGCGAAGTCCGGCGCGCACGCCCCGGTCGCGAGGGCGACCCCGTCGAACCAGCGGGGCCGCCAGAGCTTCAGCGGCAGTACGGCGAGCGGATGCGTCGGCAGCGTCGAAGGCACGGCCCGATGCTGCCCCGGGAAGGCGGCTCCAGCGGCCGCCTCCACGGGATCATCACCGGACCCTCACCTGCCCGCCCGGGTCACACAGAACTCGTTCCCCTCCGGGTCGCCCAGCACGGCCCAGCCGTCGTCCGGGCCGTTGCGGTGGTCGGCGAGCAGGGTGGCGCCCAGGCCGAGCAGCCGGTCCACCTCCTCGTCGCGGGAACGGTCGCCGGGCTGGAGGCACACATGCACCCGGTTCTTGATCGTCTTGGTCTCCGGGACGCCCTGGAAGTACAGCCGCGGGCCGCCCGGCGGCTCGATGACGACCTCCGCGTCGCCCGGCCCGCACTCGGGGTGCACCGGGTGCCCGACGACGCCGCTCCAGAACTGCGCGAGCGCGAAAGGATCACCGGCGTCGAACGACACATTGCGGATGAACGCGACCATCGGCCCTACCCATCATTGCCAGGTTGTAAATTCATCTGCACTTTCTATGGTGCCGGACGGCCGATGTGCAAGTCTCTTACAATGGGGCAAACGGAACCGCTCATCATGCAGATCTACTGCCGCCTGGAGGTTGCGGTCACCGATCCGGAGACCGTTGCGAAGCTGGCCGGCCTGCAGCTGCGAGAGGCTGACATCGACTGGTCACGGCGGGAGGAGGACCTCGAAGAGGCGGTCCACCAGCTCGAGTCCGATCTCACACAAGCATTGGCGTGTGTGATTGAACACGATCGCATGATCGAACATCTGCCGGGCGTCGAACCGCGGGGCGGCCTGGCGTTCACGACATTCGGCAAGCCCGATGACCGATTTCGGCCCGGGTTCACCGACTTCCTCTGACCGGCCACGGCGCCGGCCCGCGGGGCCGGCGCCGTCCGCGGTCAGAACGGATATTCGGGGATCGAACCGCGCATGGTGATCCAGCGCAGATCCGTATACGCGTCGATGTTTCCGGAGCCGCCGGCGCGCGCCCCCGTGCCGGAGTCCCGGACCCCGCCGAACGGGGCCACCGCCTCGTCGTTCACGGTCTGGTCGTTGATGTGCACGATCCCGGTCGGGATCCGCTCGGCCAGCGCCAGCCCCCGCATCGCGTCGCCGGTGAGGATGCCCAGCGACAACCCCAGCTCCGAGCCCGCGGCCAGGGCGACCGCCTCGTCCTCGGTCGCGAACCGCACGACCGGCGCGACCGGGCCGAAGATCTCGTTCGCGTACGCCGGCGTGTCCGGGCCCACGCCGTCGAGCACGGTCGGGCGGTAGAACAGCCGGTCGAAGCGCCCGCCGGCGGCCAGCCGGGCCCCGCCGTCGACGCTCGCGGTGACCAGTGCGTGCACCTTGTCGCGCTGCCCCGCGTCGATGAGCGGGCCGAGCGCGACCGGCTCGGTGTGCGGGTCGCCGACGGGCAGGGCCTCGGCGTGGGCGGCGAGGCGCTCGACGTACTCGTCGGCGATCGACTCGTGCACCAGGTGCCGCCCGGTGGTCATGCAGATCTGGCCGGAGTGCAGGTAGGCGCCCCAGGCCCCGGCGGAGACGGCGCGGTCCAGGTCGGCGTCGGGCAGCACGATGAGCGCCGAGTTTCCGCCCAGCTCCAGGTGGACCCGCTTGAGGTGCCGCCCGGCCACCTCGGCGACCTTGCGCCCGGCCGCCGTCGAGCCGGTGAAGGCCACGACCCGCACCAGCGGCTCCTCGACCAGCGCCGCGCCGACCGCGGCGTCGCCCGGCAGCACGTGCAGCAGGCCCTCGGGCAGCCCGGCCTCGCGCAGGAGCGCCGCGATCGCGAACCCGCCGCCGACCGCGGTGCGCGGGTCGGGCTTGAGCACGACGGCGTTGCCGACGGCGAGCGCGGGCGCCACCGCGCGGATGGCCAGGACCAGCGGGAAGTTGAACGGCGCGATCACCCCGACCACCCCGACCGGCGAGCGGCGGGCCAGGCTCAGCCGGGGCAGGGCGCCGGGCAGGATGTCGCCGAGCGGGCGGGAGGCCAGGGCGGCGGCCTCGTAGCACTCCTGGGCCGCGACGTGCGTCTCCACGCCGGCCTTGGGCGGGATCGAGCCGGCCTCGCGGACCAGCCACTCCTGCACCTCCGCGGCCCGCGACTCGAACAGCGCGCCCGCGCGGCGCAGCACCCCGGCCCGCTCCTCGAACGGGGTCGCGGCCCAGGCCCGCTGCGCCTCGGCCGCGACCGCCGCGGCCGCGCCCACGTCGCCGGGTGCGGCCAGCCCGACGGTGCCGAGCACGGCGCCGGTCGCGGGCTCGATCACGTCCCTAGTCCCGGCCCCGAGCGGCTTCTCGACCAGAAAACTCATCTCGCACCTCCGCGTTCGTATAGCGCACAATTGTTCGGCGGTGCCCGGGCGCCCGCAAGGCTCGGCAACGTGGCCGGTCGCCACCGGGCGGCTCGGTAGCATTACGTGCCGCTCTACTCACAGCAGGGAACGTATGGAACCGACTTCGAACCTGTTCGGCGAGGTACTGGCCCGTGGCGAAGTTGCCGCGGCGGTCGGCGACGACGCGTGGCTGACCGCGATGCTGCAGGTCGAGGCCGCGCTGGCCGAGGTGCAGGCGTTCACCGGGCTGCTGGACCAGTCCGCCGCCGACGCGATCGGCGCCGCCTGCGCCCGCCCCGAGGCCTTCGACGTCGTGGCGATCGGGCGGGCGGCGGCCGAGAGCGGCAATCCGGTGGTACCGCTGGTGCAGGCCCTGCGCCGCGCCGTGCCCGAGCACGCCGAGGCGGTGCACCGGGGCGCGACGAGCCAGGACGTCATCGACACGGCGGGCATGCTGGTCGCCGCCCGGGCGCTGCGCCCGCTCCTGGCCGACCTGCGCGCCGCCGCCGACCTCACCGCCCGGCTGGCCCGCGAGCACCGCGACACGCCCATGATCGGCCGTACCCTCCTGCGCCAGGCCGTCCCGACCACCTTCGGCCTCAAGGCGGCCGGCTGGCTGACCGGCCTCGACGCCGCCCGCCGCCGCCTCGACCAGGTGCGGGCGGAGCGGCTGGCGGTGCAGTTCGGCGGGGCCGCGGGCACCCTCGCCCCCTTCGGCGACGCCGGCCCCGAACTGCTGGAGGGACTGGCCTCGGTGCTCGGCCTCACCGAGCCCGCGCTGCCCTGGCACACCGAGCGCACCCGCATCGCCGAGCTGGCCGGCGCCCTGGGCGGCGCGGCCGGGGCGGTGGCCAAGGTGGCCCGCGACATCACCCTGCTGTCCCAGAACGAGGTCGACGAGGTCTCCGACTCCTCCCCCGGCGGCTCCTCGACCATGGCGCACAAGCGGAACCCGATCGCCGCCGTGTGCGCGTTCGGCTGCGCCGCGTCCGCGCCCGGCCTCGTCGCCAACCTGCTCGCCGCGATGCCCCACGAGCACGAGCGCGCGGCAGGCGCCTGGCACGCGGAGTGGCGGCCCCTGCGCGAGCTGCTGGTCACGACCGGCTCGGCCGCGTCGTGGCTGCGGGCGGCGCTGGAGCGGCTACTGGTGCACCCCGACGTGATGCGGGACAACCTGCAGCGCAGCGGCCTCACGGGCGACCTGGGCGGCACCGGGCCCCTGGTCGACCGGGCCCTGGACGCCTTCGGAACGAAGCGGTGACCGGCCCCGGCCGTGAACCCGCCCCGCACGAGCCCGGAGGACCGGACGGGTCGGCCGCCCCGCACGAGCCGGGAAGACCGGACCGGCCGGCCGCCCCGCACGAGCCGGGAAGACCGGACCGGCCGGCCGCCCCGCACGGGCCCGGACGACCGGACCGGTCGCCCGGGTCGCTCCGCGAACGGGGCGCGGCCGTGCGCCGCGAGGTGCTCGGGCCGATGGCCGACCGGCCGCCGTCCGCGTTCGGCGAGCCGTTCCGGGAGTGGGTGCTCGAGGCGGCCTGGGGCGGCGTGTGGGACCGGCCCGGGCTGGACCGGCGCACCCGCAGCTGCATCACGCTCGCCGCGCTCACCGCGCTGCACTGCGAGGACGAGCTGGCGATGCACATCGAGGCGGCGCTGCGCAACGGCGTGACCCGCGACGAGATCGCCGAGATCCTGCTGCACACCGCCGTGTACGCGGGCGCGCCGGCCGGCAACGCGGCCTTCGCGACGGCCACCCGGGTGCTGGCCGCCCTGGACGAGGCCGCCGGAGATGAAGCGGCCGGGAACAAGGCGGCCGGAGATGAGGCGACCGGCGGTAAGGCGGTCGGGGATGAGGCGACCGGCGGTAAGGCGGCCGGGGACAAGGCGACCGGCGGAGGAGCGGCCGGGGACGAGGCGGCCGGTTCGTGAGCGATCCGCGGAGCGCCGACTTCGTGCAGTCGCTCGAGCGCGGGCTCGCCGTCATCCGGGCCTTCGACGCCACCCGCCCCGAGCTCACCCTCAGCGAGGTCGCCGCGCTCACCGACATGACCCGCGCCGCCGCGCGCCGGTTCCTGCTCACCCTGGCCGAGCTCGGCTACGTACGCAGCGACGGCCGGCAGTTCTCGCTCACGCCGCGGGTGCTCGAGCTCGGGTACGCGTACCTCTCCGGCCTCTCCCTGCCCGCCATCGCCGAGCCGCATCTGGAGGCGCTCGTCGCCCAGGTGAACGAGTCCTCGTCGGTGTCGGTGCTCGACGGCGGCGACATCGTGTACGTCGCGCGGGTGCCCACCTCGCGCATCATGACCGTGATGATCTCGGTGGGGACGCGCTTCCCGGCGTACGCCACGTCGATGGGCCGCGTCCTGCTCGCCGGGCTGGGGCCGGCGGAGCTGGAGCGGTACCTGGCGGGCGTCGAGCCGGCGGCGCTCACCCCGCGCACGGTGACCGGCCCGGAAGCGCTGCGGGCCGAGATCGGACGCGCCCGGGAGCAGGGCTGGGCACTGGTCGACCAGGAGCTCGAGGAGGGCCTGCGCTCGGTCGCGGCGCCGATCCGCGACCGCGCCGGGCAGGTCATCGCGGCCGTGAACCTGTCGACCGCGGCGAGCCGGCGCACCGCCGGCGAGGTCCGCCGCGACCTCGTCCCCCCGCTGCTGGAGACCGCGGCCCGGATCGAGGCCGACCTGCCGCACGGCGCGGCCAGACGGCTCCCCTGACGCGCCGATCCGGCTCAGCGCAGCAGCTTGACCAGCAGCGGCGCCAGGGCCGCCGGGTCCACGCCGTGGGTCTGGTCCTCCAGGACCTCGAACCGCGCGCCCGGGATCGCCGCCGCCGTCGCCCGCGCCGCATCCTGCAGGAACGCGGGGCTCGCCCCGCCGGCCAGCAGGGTCGTGGGCACGGCGACCGCCGCCGCCACCTCGGGCGGCAGGTGCCCGGGCGCGAGCACGGCGTCGTCGTAGGCGAGGGTCGGCGCGATGCCCTCCAGCACCGCGAACCCGGGCGAGGCCCGGAACCCGGCGATCGCCTCCGGCGGCATTCCGACCCGGCGCTGGAACAGCTCGACGGCGTCGCCGTGGCGGCCCGCGGCGAGCAGCTCGTGCAGCTGAGACGTGTAGGCGGGGTCGGGCCCGACGTACGGCGGCTCGTAGACGGCCAGCGCCTCGATCCCGGAGCCGAGCGCGGCGGCGGCGAGGCCGATCGCCCCGCCCGAGGACATGGTGTACACGCCGGCCGAGCCGCCCGCGGCCGCGATGACCGCCTGGAGGTCCTCGGTCTCGCGCGGCGCGGCGTAGGGCGGGACGGAGCCGCTCTCGCCGCGGCCGCGCCGGTCGTAGCAGTACACCGTGAAATGCTCCTGGAGCAGGGCCGCGAGGGGGCGCATCGGGCCGAAGGCGCGGAAGCAGCAGGCGCCGTCGACCAGCACCAGGGCCGGGCCGGAGCCGGTGGCCTCGTAGCCGATCGGCGTGCCGTCGGCGGACGTGACGGTGGGCATGGAACCTCCTACAGGGTCGCCAGGTAGGCGTCGAAGCGGTCGAGGCTGGTGTTGAAGCCGGCCCGCGCCTGCGCGCTCAGGTAGGCCTCGGGGACGTTTGTCTGGTGGGTGGTCACCTCGGTGCGCCCGTCGCCGAGGTCGGCGAAGGTGATCTCGGTGCGCATCCCGCCCTCGACGTCGGGCTCGATCCAGACGAGCCGGTGCGGGCGGTCGATCTCGGCGTAGCGGGCCCGCATGGTGTACGCCGAGCCGTCCCCGCCCACCATGGTCGTCTCGAACCGGCCGCCGGGCCGCAGCTCGACGACGATCCCGTCCAGCGGCGTGGTGGTGCCGGTCGGGCCCCAGAAGTGCGTGAGGTGCTCGGGCCGGGTCATGCAGTCGAACAGCCGCTCCGGCGAGGCGCGGTGGACCCGGCTGAACGTCAGGTCGCTCACAGCTGCTCCAGGTAGGACGCGAGGCGGTCGTGGCGGTCCGCCCACAGGGCCCGGTGCCGCTCGATCCAGCCGGCCGCCTCGGCCAGGCGCTCGCCCTCCAGCGCGCAGGGGCGGGCCTGGGCGCTGCGGGTGCGCGAGATGAGCCGGGCCTTCTCCAGCACCTTGAGGTGCTTCGAGACGGCCTGCTGGGTCATCGCGAAGGGTTCGGCCAGCTGGTGGACCGTCGCCTCGCCCTCGGCCAGCCGCGCCAGGATGGCGCGGCGCGTCGGGTCGGCCAGCGCCGCGAAGACGAGGCTCAGCTCGTCGGTGACAACCATGCCCCGACGGTACCGACAACCGAGTGTTTTAACAACCAGAAGGTTGTCATTGCAGCTTGTGGGTCACCCGCTCGGACTCGGCCAGGGCGGCGAGCGCCTCCGGGCCGGCGTTGGCCGCGACCACCACCGACGCGCCCGCGGACAGCGGGGCGAGCAGCCACTTCAGCGGGTGCTCGTGCACGGCCGCGTCGACGAGCAGCCGGTCCCCCGGCCGCAGCCCGATCTGCCCGGCGATCTCGCCGGCGATCGCGCCCCACGCGCCGTAGCTGGTGCCGTCCGGCGTGGCGGCGTCGCCGGCCCGGGTGCGCGCGGGTGGGGGCAAGTGCGGCGAGAACTCGTCGAGGGCGGCCTCGAGGTCGCGGTACCCCTCCGGCGCCTCCTCGGCGAACACGGAGAACCGCTGCTTGGCGTCGGGCACGTGCTCCAGCCACGAGCCGATCCGGTCGCCGGCCACGAACAGCACGTCGTAGGGCGTGTCGGCGCCCGGCTCGAGCACCTGCAGCCCCGCGGTCGCCTTGCCCTGCAGCGACAGTTGCAGCCCGGCGGACCAGGCGCCCATGAGCACCGCGGCGGTGAGCCAGTGCGGCGGGAGCATGACCGCGGCCCGCCCGCCCTCGGCGATCCCGCAGCCCTCGCGCAGCAGCCCGGCGACCTGGGCCGCGCAGCCGCCCAGCTCGGTCGCGCTCAGCGCCGTGTGCTCGCCGGTGGCGGCGTCGTGGTACGTCAGCAGGGTTGGCTCGGTCAGCTCGGGTGCGCGGTGGTTGCCCATGCCCTACAGCATGACTGTCGCGTTGCTGCGGGCCACCTCCGGCTCCGAGGGGGGCAGCGACTCGTACTTCTTTGAGCACGGCGTGGACGACGAAGCCGTACGGCACCTGGGAGCTCAGCCCGGTGACGGTCGCGCTGACGCGATGGCAACCGGCCCGCCGGCCACGGGCCCATGTAGAGGTCCTGGGACACGGCGGCGAGCCGGTACTCGACGAGCGCCGGGTCGCCGATGTTCCACCAGCTGACCACCGCGGAGGTGGTGCCGGGCACGACGTCGGCCCCGTTGACCACGCCCTGGCGGTGGACGCCGGTGCACTCGGTCGGGCTGAAGCTCGGGGTGGCCGCGGCCCCCGTGCGGGCCGTGAACGGCGACAGCGACGCGATGGGGCCGCGCACCGGGGCGCCCATGGTGAGCCCGGTGGAGGGGTCGGCGTCGCCGCGCAGGTACACCGTCTTCTCCGGCAGGTTCACGACCTTGCCCGAGCCCTTGCCGCCCGAGCCGGTGCCGGTGCCGGTGCCGGTGCCGCCGAGCCCCGGCAGCATGCTGCACCCCGCCGCCCCGGTCATCAGGGCGGCGGCGAGGGCCGGGCCCGCGCCGATGCGCCGCTTCACCACCGTCACATCGGCGCGGGCGCGGCCTACCTGAGCGCGACCCGTCGCCGCACGGCCGCGGCGAACCGCTCGGCCGAGCCCTCGGCATGGCCGAAGAACAGCGACGGCTCCGCCAGCTCGACCTCGATGACCACCGGGCCGTCCGGAGTGGGCAGGAGATCCACGCGGGTGTACAGCAGGTCGCCGGGCGGCACCGGCAGCGCGTCGAGCACGCGGTCGCCGAGCGTGCGCTCCGCCGCCGAGGGGGTGCGCGCCGAGATGTCCTCGTTCTGGTACAGCAGGTCGCCCTCGACGTACGGGCCGGTGAGGATGGCACCCTTGCGGATCGCGTGGCTGAACGCGCCGTCGACGTACAGCAGCGCCGTCTCCCCCGCGGTGTCCACGGCGTCGAGGTACGGCTGGATCATCACCAGCCGCCCGGCCGCCTGCAGCGCGCGGACCTGCGCGACGGCGAGCCCGGCCTGGGTGGCCAGGTCGTACCGCCCGGTGTCGATGCTGCCGGCGCTGACCGCGGGCTTGATCACGATCTCGCCCGAGCCCTCGGGCACGAACGCGTCGCCGGGCTCGACCCAGGTGGTGGGGACGATCGGGATGCCGGCCGCGGCGAGCTCGCGCAGGTACCGCTTGTCGGTGTTCCACTCGATGACCTTCGCCGGGTTGGCCAGCCGCGGCACCGAGCGGGCCCAGGTCACGAACTCGGCGCGGCGCTTGGCGTAGTCCCACGTGTTGCGCACCACGGCCAGGTCGTAGGCGGCCCAGTCGACGCCGGGGGCGTCCCACGCCACCGGCTCGGCGGTGACGCCTTGCGCGGCGAGGGCCGGGATCAGGGCCCGGTCGTCGTCGTCGAGCTCCGGCAGGTCGGCGCAGGTAACGAGAGCGACCCGGGCGGCGGCCCGGGTCGCGTTGACAAAGGAACGATCTTGGTTCACGCAGCGAAGATACCCGCGACGGGCGGGTTCGGGTCCTAACGGGACAGCGTGCGGCGTCCCATGGAGCGCCAGAGGTCGTTGCTCGGCCGCATGTGCTCGAGCAGCTCGCGCTCCCACGCATTCTCGATCGTGACGCCGGCCTGGGTGCAGGCGGAGCGTGCGATGTCCGTGCCCTCGGCGAACTGGTCGCCCCAGACGCCGTCCTCCCCGACGAGCACGATGCGAGCACCGCGCCGGCCGACGTACTCGATAACCGCTTTCGCGCCCCCATGATCGTCCGCGAAGGACTTGAGACCCGCGATCAGGCCGCCCGGGGCCGGGCGGTTCAGGGTCATCGTCGTATCGGAACCATCTGCCATGAGGGCCACAGTAGAGGGACGAATTGCCACGTGCCGGTGAACTCGGGGCCCGTTGTGATCGTTCTTACTGACGCGTTTAAGAGCAACAGCGGTCGATTGGACCGACTATGTCCGTAAATTTCCGGATTTTTTTCGAGGCGTCGTGCGACCGAAAGCGAGAGATGGGTCACGCCGGGCGAACCGCTGAGCGGGTGTGCCAAAAAATCGGGCGTTTCTGCCTTAACTTTCGCTTAGGCCCCCATATCACCGGGGGTTGCGGCCACTCCCGATTGCCGTCGGCGAGGCCTGAAAATTGCGGGGCTACTGGATGAACACGTCGACCGCGACGGCGGCGAACAGCAGCGTCAGGTAGGTCACCGACCAGTGGAAGAGCCGCATCGGCTTCAGCGGCTCCTCGCGCCGGGCGCGGCCGTGCAGGCGGTGGGCCTCGACCAGCAGCAGCGCGCCGGTGACGACCGCCACCACGCCGTACAGCGGCGTCATCCCCATCGGCCAGAGCGCGACGGAGGCGCCGACGGTGAGCCAGCTGTAGATGACCGTCTCCAGCCCGACGCGGCGCAGGCTGCGCACGACGGGGAGCATCGGGATGCCGGCCCGGGCGTAGTCGGCCTTGAACTTGATCGCCAGGGCGTAGAAGTGCGGCGGCTGCCACAGGAACACGACGGCGAAGAGCACCCAGGCCGTCCACGACAGCCCGCCGGTGACCGCGGCCCAGCCGATGAGCACCGGCGCCGCGCCGCACGCGCCGCCCCAGACGGTATTCTGCGGCGTGGTCCGCTTGAGCCACATCGTGTAGACGAGGTCGTAGTAGGCGATCGCGCCGGCCGTCAGCAGCGTGGCGAGCAGGTTGGTGAAGGTGGCCATCAGCACCGTCGAGACGACGGCGAGCGTGAGGCCGAAGATCAGGGCGCTGCGCGGCGAGACCGTGTGCGTGGCCAGCGGCCGCCGCGACGTGCGCTTCATCAGCTGGTCGATGTCGCGGTCGATGTAGCAGTTCAGCGCGTTGGCCGCGCCGGCCGCGAGCGAGCCGCCGACGAGCACGACGAGGACCAGCCACAGCGAGGGCAGGCCCTTGTCCGCGAGGAACATCACCGGGACGGTCGTGACGAGCAGCAGCTCGACGATGCGCGGCTTGGTCAGCGAGACATAGGCCTTGAGCACCGGGCCGAAGCCGGGGTTCTGGGCCTTCTGCCTCCGGGCCAGGGCGGCCGCCGAGGTCGGTCGGACCGGGGCGGACGTGAGCTGGTCAGCGACATCGTGGTCGACGATTTGCGTCACGTCTGGTTTGCCACCTTCCCGGGGCGAAGCCATGCGGCGGAGCGAGGGCACCGCCGAGATCAGCGGGCTCCCGCATCGTAGAACAGGATCAGGGCAGGTCGGACGGCGCCCCCGGGAGACCGTCCGGCACGGCCCCGGGCCGACGCGGGTTTCGCTCAGAGCTGAACCGATCTAGGTTGGCCCGCATCGCGGCTCTCCGGGGCCCTGAGGCCGGATGCGCCCATCGACTACGGTTGCCGCAGGCAGTGTCGCCGATGTCCGAAACATGGCCGCCTGCGCGTGGGGCCACCCGAACGTGGGTAGGGTCGACCTGATAACCCTTCGAAGCCTGAATAACCCCGTCGAGGACTGTACGCACCTCGCCGTTCGACAGGAGCAGCACCGCCGTGAGCGATGAAGAGGTCAAGGGTCCCGAGCTTTCCTGGTCCGACGTCGACCGGCGCGCCGTCGACACGGTCCGGGTCCTGGCGATGGACGCCGTCGAGAAGGCCGGCAACGGGCACCCCGGCACCGCGATGAGCCTGGCACCGGCCGCCTACCTTCTCTTCCAGAAGGTGATGAAGCACGACCCGACCGATCCGAACTGGCTCGGGCGCGACCGCTTCGTGCTCTCCTGCGGCCACTCCAGCCTGACGCTGTACATCCAGCTGTACCTGGCCGGCTACGGGCTGAGCATCGACGATCTGAAGTCGCTGCGGCAGTGGGGCTCGCTGACCCCGGGCCACCCCGAGCACGGCCACACCGCCGGCGTCGAGACGACCACCGGCCCGCTGGGCCAGGGCATCGGCAACGCGGTCGGCTTCGCCATGGCGGCCCGCCGCGAACGCGGCCTGTTCGACCCGGAGCCGGGGGCCGGCCAGAGCCTGTTCGACCACGACGTCTACGTGATGTGCTCCGACGGCGACATCGAGGAAGGCATCAGCCACGAGGTCAGCGCGCTCGCCGCGCACCAGAAGCTGGGCAACCTCACGGTCATCTACGACGACAACGAGATCTCGATCGAGGACGACACCAAGGTCGCCAAGAGCGAGGACGTGGCCAAGCGCTACGAGGCCTACGGCTTCCACGTGCAGGTCGTCGACTGGCGCAAGGGCCACGACGCCGGCGACGGGGTCTACCAGGAAGACATCCACGCGCTGTGGGACGCGATCCAGGCCGCCAAGGCCGTGACCGACAAGCCGTCGTTCATCGCGCTGCGCACCATCATCGGCTGGCCGGCCCCGAAGAAGCAGAACACCGGCAAGATCCACGGCTCGGCCCTCGGCGCCGACGAGGTCAAGGCCACCAAGGAGTTCCTCGGCTTCGACCCGGCGCTGACGTTCGAGGTCACCGAGGAGGTCCTCGCGCACACCCGCGGCGCCATCGAGCGGGGCAAGACGCTGCACGCCGAGTGGGACAAGGGCTTCGTCCAGTGGCGCGAGGACGCGGGCGAGCGGGCCGCGCTGCTCGACCGCCTGCTCGCCGGCGCGCTGCCGGACGGCTGGGAGAAGGCGCTGCCGGAGTTCCCGGCCAGCGAGAAGGGCGTGGCCACCCGCAAGGCCTCCGGCGACACCCTCGGCGCGCTCGCCGCGGTGCTCCCGGAGCTGTGGGGCGGCTCGGCCGACCTCGCGGAGAGCAACAACACGACGATGGAGGGCGAGCCCTCGTTCCTGCCGTCGGAGTTCGCCACGAAGGCGTTCCCGGGCGACGAGTACGGCCGCACCCTGCACTTCGGCATCCGCGAGCACGGCATGGGCGCGATCCTCAACGGCATCAAGCTGCACGGGCCGACCCGCCCCTACGGCGGCACGTTCCTCGTCTTCTCCGACTACATGCGCCCCGCGGTGCGCCTGGCCGCGCTCATGCACCAGCCGGTGATCTACGTGTGGACGCACGACTCGATCGGCCTCGGCGAGGACGGCCCGACGCACCAGCCGATCGAGCACCTCTCGGCGCTGCGCGCGATCCCCAACCTCGCGGTGGTCCGCCCCGGCGACGCCAACGAGACCGCGCAGGCGTGGAAGGCGGCGCTGGAGCGCAAGGACCAGCCCGTGGCGCTCGCGCTCACCCGGCAGAACCTGCCGACCCTGGACCGCACCGTCTACGCGCCGGCCGACAACGTGGCCAAGGGCGGCTACATCCTCAAGGACGCCTCCGACGC
The DNA here is from genome assembly GCF_049995355.1 of Dactylosporangium sp. McL0621. NCBI lineage: Bacteria > Bacillati > Actinomycetota > Actinomycetes > Micromonosporales > Micromonosporaceae > Dactylosporangium > Dactylosporangium sp. McL0621. The sequence continues at coordinate 2,182,735 of NZ_CP188259.1, read as the reverse complement.
CCAGCCCAAGGTGATCCTCGTCGCCACCGGCTCGGAGCTGCAGCTCGCGGTCGAGGCCCAGAAGCGCCTGGAGGCCGAGGGCACCCCGACCCGGGTCGTGTCGATGCCGTGCCAGGAGTGGTTCGAGGAGCAGGACACGGCCTACCAGCAGCAGGTGATCCCGCGGGGCGTGAAGGCCCGCGTGACGGTCGAGGCCGGCATCGCGATGTCCTGGCAGAAGATCCTCGGCGACGCCGGCGTCCCCGTCAGCATCGAGCACTACGGCGCGAGCGCCCCCTACACGGTGCTGTTCGAGCAGTTCGGCTTCACCGTCGACAAGGTCGTCGCGGCCGCGCACGCCTCTCTCGCCAAGGTCGGCGAGATCACCGGCAGCACCACCGGCAACTGAAGTTCTAAGGAGACCGCGATGAGTTCCGATCGGCTGGCCGAGCTCGCCGCCGCTGGCGTGGCGATCTGGCTCGACGACCTTTCCCGGCAGCGGCTGAGCAGCGGCGGGCTGGACAAGCTCCGCCGCGAGCAGCACGTCGTCGGGGTGACCACCAACCCCACCATCTTCGCCAAGGCTCTCAGCGCCGCCGAGGACTACGCCGGCCAGGTCAAGGACCTGGCCCTGCGTGACGCGGCCGTCAACGAGGCGATGCGCACATTGATGACGTACGACGTGCGCTGGGCCTGCGACGTGATGAAGCCCGCCGCCGACGCCAGCAAGGGCGTCGACGGCCGCGTGTCGATCGAGGTCGACCCTGGCCTCGCCGCCGACACCGCCCGCACCGTGGCCGAGGCCAAGGCGCTGTGGTGGCTGGTCGACCGCGACAACCTGTTCATCAAGATCCCGGCGACCAAGGAGGGCCTGCCGGCGATCACCGCGACGCTCGCGGAGGGCATCAGCGTCAACGTGACGCTGATCTTCTCCCTGGAGCGGTACGAGGCCGTGATGAACGCGTTCTTCGAGGGCCTCGAGAAGGCCAAGGAGAACGGCCACGACCTGTCCAAGATCGGTTCGGTGGCGTCGTTCTTCGTGTCGCGGGTCGACACCGAGTACGACAAGCGCCTCGACAAGATCGGCAGCGACGAGGCCAAGGCGCTCAAGGGCAAGGCCGCCATCGCCAACGCGAAGCTCGCCTACAAGCTCTACGAGCAGCTGTTCTCCTCGGAGCGCTGGCAGTCCCTGGCCAACGCCGGCGCGCAGCCGCAGCGGCCGCTGTGGGCCTCGACGTCGACGAAGAACCCGGAGTACCGCGACGTCCTCTACGTCGAGGAGCTCGTCGCCCCCGGCACGGTCAACACCATGCCGGAGGCCGTGATCCACGCCTTCGCCGACCACGGCGAGGTGCGCCTCGACGCGATCACCGGCGGCTACGACGAGGCCCAGCAGGTCATGGACCGGCTGGCCGCGGTGGGCATCGACTACAACGACGTCGTCGAGGTACTCGAGCGCGAGGGCGTCGAGAAGTTCACCGTCAGCGGCAATGAAATGATCGAGACCGTGCAGAAGGCGCTGGACGCCGCGTCCTGACGTTCGCGCGTTCTTGCCGCGCCCGCCATCCGCGGGCGCCAAGATGAGGGCATGCAAGGGGTGGCGGGTGTCTGATCTCCTCGACGACGTCGTGGCGGCGGCCGGACTCACGGTCTTCGGCGCCGCCGCGACCGCGCGTCCGGCCGGCGCACCCGCCCCCTTTCCCTTACTTCCCGGCCCCGAGCTGACCGGCCAGATCGCCGCGGTCCGCGCGCGGGGGCTGGATCGGGTCGTGCTCTGCGGGCCCGGCGCCGGGGCCGCGGCGATCGCCGCCACCCTCGGCCTCGACCTGACCGTGCTCGACACCGCCGATCCGCACCGGGTGCACGCGGCGCTGGCCGACCGGCTGGAGCGGACGGTGGTCGTGCTGGCGGTGCCGGCGCCGACCGTCGTCACCGACGCCCATCGGCGGGCGTTCCTGCAAGCGTTCGAGGACGCCGGCCTGCACGATGTGGGCCGGCGTTTCGTCGTCGTGACCGCGCCCGGCTCCGGCCTGGAGACCGCGGCGCGCGAGATGGGGGCGCCGCTCTTCCTCGCCGCGCCGACCGCCTCCGCGCTGAGCGCCTACACCCTCGTCCCCGCCGGCCTGGCCGGGGCGGACACCGCGGCGCTGCTCGCCGAGGCCGCCGCGTTCCAGACCCCTCCCCCGCCGCGGGCCCCCGCCGGGTTCGCCGCCCCCGCGCCGCGCGCCCCCGCCGAGCCGCCGGCGGTGCCGGTGCTCCCCGGCGTCGCCCTCGGGGAGACCATCGCCGCGGCCGTGCGCGCGGGGCGGGACAAGCTCGCCGTCGCCCCCGACGGCACCGGCATCGACGGCCTCGGCCCTTGGATCGAGCGCCTCTTCGGCGCCGCCCTGGTCACCGTCGCCCTGGAGAACCCGTCGTCCTGGGGGCACGAGGGCCCCGACGTCCTCGGCGTGACCGTCGGCGGCGTCCTGGGCCGCGCGATCATGCCCGGCGGCGGCATCACCCCCGACCTGTCCGTCAACGGCCCGCTCGGCGCGCAGCTGCTCGCCTGGGAGCAGGCCGCGCTCGTGGCCGGGGCCGCGCCGAGCCCCGCCCCCGGCGACGACGCGCTGCTGCACCGGCTCGACAGCGGCGTCCCCGCCGAGACGCCCGCCCTCGTCGAGGGGGCGGTCGAGGTGTACGGCCGGACATCGGCCCCCACGCTCATCGCGGCGATCGACGAACTTGCCCGGGCCGTCGCGCCCGGCGGCCGGGTGGCGATCGAGGCGTACCTCGACCCCGACGGCGACGCCGCGGCGGCCGGGGTGCGCGACGCCCTCGGCGGCCGGGTGGCCCGGGCGGTGACCTTCGGCTGGGGACCGCGCGCCGCCCCCGGCACCGGCGCCACGCTGCTCATCACCGGCGCGGTGGACCACGATGTGCGGGTGCCCGGCCGGCCGTACACGTTCGGCGAGCTCCAGGCCGCGTCCGCCGCCGCCCCGAATGCCGGGCCGTGGCTGCGTTTGCATCTGACCGACCGGGCAACCGGTGTAGGACAACTGTTGGCCGCCCTCGGAGGGTGAGAACTGATGACCAATCCGCTGCGGGACCCGCAGGACCGGCGACTGCCTCGGATTCCCGAGCCGTGTGCGCTGGTCATCTTCGGCGTCACCGGTGACCTGGCCCGCAAGAAGCTCATCCCGGCCGTCTACGACCTGGCCAACCGGGGTCTGCTGCCGCCCAGCTTCGCGGTGCTGGGCTTCGCCCGGCGCGACTGGGGCGACGGCGACTTCGAGGACCTCGCCCGCAAGGCGGCCCAGAACGGCGCCCGCACCACCTGGCGGGAGGAGGTGTGGTCCCGGCTGGCCGGCAACATCAAGTTCGTGCCCGGCTCGTTCGAGGACGACCAGGCCTTCGACCACCTGGCACAGACGCTGAACGACCTGCACGACGAGTCCGGCATCCCCGGCAACGCGGCGTTCTACCTGTCGATCCCGCCCTCGGCCTTCCCGGTCGTGCTCAAGCAGCTCGAGCGCACCGGCATGTCGGACAACGCAAAGTCCGGCGGCTGGCGCCGGGTCGTGGTGGAGAAGCCGTTCGGCTACGACCTCGTCTCGGCCAAGCAGCTCAACGACCTCGTCGACGACGCCTTCACCGCCCAGGACGTGTTCCGCATCGACCACTACCTGGGCAAGGAGACTGTCCAGAACATCATGGCGCTGCGGTTCGCCAACAACCTCTTCGAGCCGGTGTGGAACTCCAACTACGTCGACTCGGTGCAGATCACCATGGCCGAGGACGTCGGCATCGGCACCCGGGCCGGCTTCTACGACAAGGTCGGCACCGCCCGCGACGTGCTGCAGAACCACCTGCTCCAGCTGCTGGCGCTGATGGCGATGGAGGAGCCGACCGCGTTCGACGCCGACGCCATCCGCACCGAGAAGCTCAAGGTGCTCAACGCCATCAAGGTGCCGACCGACGTGTTCACGAACACGGTCCGGGGGCAGTACCTGACCGGCTGGGTCGCCGGGGAGCGCGTCCCGGGGTACCTCGAGGAGAAGGACGTGCCGTCGGACTCCAAGACGGAGACTTACGTGGCCACCCGGCTGGGCATCCAGAACCGCCGGTGGGCCGGGGTGCCGTTCTATATCCGGGCCGGCAAGCGCCTCCCGCGGCGGGTCACCGAGCTGGCCGTGCTGTTCAAGAAGGCCCCGCACCTGCCGTTCGCCGACGCGGACGTGGAGATGCTCGGCCACAACCAGCTCGTCATCCGGGTCCAGCCGGACGAGGGCGTGATGCTGAAGTTCGGCTCGAAGGTGCCCGGCACGACCATGGAGGTCCGCGACATCGCGATGGACTTCCAGTACGGCGAGGCGTTCACCGACGCGAGCCCCGAGGCCTACGAGCGGCTCATCCTCGACGTGCTCATCGGCGACAAGACGCTGTTCCCCGACTCGGCCGAGGTCGAGGCGAGCTGGAACGTGATCGACCCGCTCGAGGCGGCCTGGGCGGGTTCCACGCCCGAGCCGTACCGCGCGGGCGAGTGGGGACCCCGGGCCGCCGACGAGATGCTGGCCCGCGAGGGCCGCGCCTGGCGCCGGGCCTGACCGGGGCCGAAAGGGAGACATGGACATGATCGGTTTGTGGGACACCACCGGCATCGAGGTGGTCAAGGCCCTGGCCAACGAGCGGCGCAGCGCCGGCGGGCTGACCAGCGGCCTGGCGCTGACCCTGATCGCCGTGGTCGACGAGCGGCAGGTCCGCGAGGCCGAGGCGGCGGCCACCATCGCCGCCTCCGCGCACCCGTGCCGCCTGCTCATCATCGTGCGCGCGGACGTCACCCAGCAGCGGTCACGGCTCGACGCCGAGATCGTCGTCGGCGGGCGGCTCGGCCCGTGCGAGGCGGTCGTGATGCGCATGCAGGGCCGGCTGGCGCTGCACGCCGAGTCGGTCGTCATGCCGCTGCTCGCCCCGGACGTGCCGGTGGTGACGTGGTGGCAGTGCTCGCCGCCGGAACGGATCGCGTACGACCCGCTGGGCGTGGTCGCCGACCGCCGCATCACCGACAGCGCCCAGGCCGACGACCCGGTCGCCGCGCTGCGGGTGCGCTCCGACGACTACGTTCCCGGCGACACCGACCTGGCCTGGTCGCGTATCACCCCGTGGCGCACCCTGCTGGCCGGGGCGTTCGACGCCAGCAGCATGGGCGTGCGCTCGGCCGAGATCGTGGGGCCCGAGCACGACCCGACCGCGCTGCTGCTCGGCGGCTGGCTGGAGGCCCGCCTCGGCGTGCACCCGACCCGCCGCACCGGCTCCGGCAAGATCATGGAGGCGATCAACATGGAGCTCGAGAACGGCGACTCCATGAACCTGATCCGCGATCTCAACGCGGGCGTCGCCACGCTGGAGCGCACCGGCCAGCCGGACCGCATCCTCCCGCTGAGCCGCCGCCCGCTCGGCGACGAGCTCGCCGAGGAGCTGCGCCGGCTCGACCCCGACCAGCCCTACGCGGCCGCGCTGGCCGCCGGCACGGGCAAGCGCCGCCTCGACGAGCGCGGCGCGCCCCGCGTGCACATCTGGAAGGACCCGGCCCTGGCCGAGAAGCCGGAGGCGGCCGCCACCGCACCGCTGCAGGAGGCCGTGCCTTCATGACGCAGAGCAAGGTTGTCGTCCACACCGAGCCCCGGCTGCTGGCCGAGGCGGCCGCGGCCCGGCTCATCGTCCGGCTCACCGATGCCCAGGCGGCGCGGGGCGAGGCCACGGTCGTGCTGACCGGCGGGCGGATCGCCGCGCAGATCTACCAGGCGATCCGCGACAGCCCGGCCCGCGACGCGGTCGACTGGGCGCGGGTCAACCTGTGGTGGGGCGACGAGCGGTTCCTGCCGGCCGGCGACCCGGAGCGCAACGAGACCCAGGCCCGCGCGGCCCTGCTCGACACGCTGAAGGTCGACCCGGCCCGGGTGCACCCGATGCCGGCCTCCGACGGCCCGGACGGCGACGACGCCGAGGCGGCCGCCGCCCGCTACGCCGACGAGCTGGCCCAGGCGGCCCGCCCCGGCCACGCCGAGCTGCCGCACTTCGACGTGGTGCTGCTCGGGGTCGGCGAGGACGGCCACGTCGCCTCGGTGTTCCCGGAGCACCCGGTGACGCTGGAGTCGCGGCCGGTCTCGGCGGTGCGGGGCAGCCCGAAGCCGCCGCCGGTGCGCACCACGCTGACCCTGCCGGCGATCAACACGGCCGACGAGGTGTGGCTGATCGCCGCGGGCGACGGCAAGGCGAAGGCGGTGGGCCTGGCCCTCGCGGACGCCGGGCCGCGCCAGATTCCGGCGGCCGGAGTACACGGGCGGGAGCTCACCCTGTGGCTGCTCGACTCGGCCGCGGCCCACGAACTGCCACCGAAGTTCCGCAGTCTGGTGTGAAAGCGAGGGCGCCGGTTTTCACCGGCGCCCTTCGCTCATCATCGACCTGTGCGTTGGCGGAGGCGCGCCAGCGCCTCCTGGAGAATGGCCTCGCCGTCGGCGTCGCTGCGCCGCTCCTTCACGTAGGCCAGGTGGGTCTTGTACGGCTCGGGCCGCGGACGCTCCGGGGGTGCCTGCTCGTTCTGGCCGGCCGGGAGGCCGCAACGGGGGCAGTCCCAGGTGTCCGGGGGCTCGATCTCGGCGGCGAACGCCGGCTCGGTCAGGTGCCCGTTGGAGCACCAGTAGGCGACACTGCGCCGGGCGGCCTGTTCACCGCGCTCGGCCCAGCGCACCGGGCCGGAGCCGACTCGTGTTCCGCGGATGGCATTGCCAGTTGCCACGGCTGCTTGCTCCTGTTCGTCGGGGGGGTACGACGTCTTACGGAGTGCAGGAGTGTGGGCGTAAACACCTGCGCGCGGCCCGCAAGTTGCACGGGACCGCGCGCTGAGTCTAACGCCTGCCGGCCGGGGGCTCAGGCGCCGCCGTTCTGCACGATTTTCAGCCACAGGCCGAGGCCCACGATGCAGGCGAACCAGATGATGCCGACCAGCAGGGTGTACCGGTCCAGGTTCTTCTCGGCGACCGAGGAGCCGGCCAGGCTGGAGGACACGCCGCCGCCGAACATGCTGGACATGCCGCCGCCCTTGCCGCGGTGCAGCAGCACGAGCATGGTCAGCAGCACGCTGGTGATGACCAGCAGCACGATCAGGGTGTAGGCGAACGCCGTCATGGCGCGGTCGTCCTCTCAACAGGGCGGTCAGGGCACGGTCCGGGCAGAGCGGATGTCAGCTTACTAGGCGAGTCCGATCGCGCACAGGTCGGGCTGGCCGAACTGCGGATGTATGAAGCCGCCGCGGATGTTGGTGCCCGCCATGCGCAGCGCCTTCATGTAGACGATCGGGATCGTCACCGCCTGCTCGGCGATCTTCTGGTCCAGTTCACCCCAGAGCTTGTACTGCCGGTCGGGTACCGACTCGGCGAGCGCCGCGGAGATCTGGTCGTTGACGCCGGCGTCGTTGAGCAGGCCGTAGTTCTGGTTGTTGGTGGCGTTGGCCTTGGTCGGGATCAGCCGGCCGTCGAAGAGCGGCGGGATGACCGCCGAGCCGTTCGCCCAGTCCGGGATCCAGCCGGCCCACAGCAGGTCGTTGGTGTTCGCGGGGTTGCCGATGACGTCGAAGTACGTCTCCGGGTCGATCCCGTTGATCTTGATCTGGATGCCGATCTGCTGGTAGGTCTCCACGACCGTCGTCGCCAGCCGCCTTATGTCCTTCTGGTCGGGGATGGACAGCGTCAGCGTGTTCGCGCACGGCTTGCCGCTCTTCTGCTGCTGCTCGATCAGCTTCAGGGCCACGTCCGGCTTGCCCTCGACGTTGTTGGCGCTGTCGTACACGTCGAAGTCCTTGTGGGCCTTCAGCTGCGGCGCGATCATCGTCGTCGCGTAGTCGCCGTAGACCGATCCGCCGGCCGCGGCACGGAACTTGCGCTTGTCGAACGCGTACACCAGCGCCTGACGGCAGGCGAGGCTCGGGATGCGGCGGCTGTTGATCGCGAGGTACCGGATCCCGCCGTAGCTGCCCTGGACCGCCCGCGCCGACAGGTCGGGGTCGTTGATGACCTGCTGCACGAAGTTCGGCGCGACGTTCTTGTCCAGGTCGATGGTGTCGGCGTTGTCGCCGTCGCTGGTGATCAGGTTCGAGGTGACGGTCGGCAGGTCGCCGTTGGCCGCGACGACGATCTTGTCCGGGTAGGCCTTGCGCACGCCGTCGGTCTTGCGGTCCCAGTACGGGTTGCGCACGTAGACGAGCTGCTGGTCGGTGACCTCCTGCAGCTTGTACGGCCCGGAGGAGAACGGGTGCTTGTCGTAGTCGGCCTTGGTGTCCTGCTTGGCCGGGACCGGGGCGAAGACCGACATGGCGACGGTGTACCCGAAGTCGCCGATCGGCTGGTTGAGCGTGAAGCGGATGTTGCGGTTGTCGACGCACTGCACGGACGTGAGGCCCTTGCCGCCGTTGTTGCCGCCGACGAACGGGCCCGCGTAGTCGTCCGCGTCGGCGAGGTAGGTCTTGGCGTACGGCTGGGCGACGGAGAACAGCCCGGAGAAGCTGCGCTCGACGCCGTACTTGACGTCGGGGCAGGTGATCGGGGTGCCGTCCTCCCAGCGGACGTCCTCCTTGAGCTGGAAGTCCCAGACCCGGTTGCCCTCGCTCGGGCGGCCGGCGTCGGTGGCGAGGTCGCCCACGATCTCGCTGGAGGCCGCGCCCGGCTCCGACCGGAAGGTCGTGAGCGTCCGGGTGATCAGGCGGCTGACGTTCGCCTCGGTGGCCGTGGCGACCCGCTGCGGGTCGAGGTGGGCCGGCTTGGCGCTCACCACCACGTGCACGGTGCCGCCGGTCCGCGGCGGCCTGGGCCCGTTCTTGGCGTCGGCGTCGCTGCACCCGGCGATGGCCAGCAGCGCGAGTCCGACGATGGTCGCGGTGATACGACGACGGGGCATGCTGGTCCTTCACGGCGCGCTCCGCGGCCCGGGCTCACCCGTTCGTGGCGGGATGCGCCCTGGCCCGGTGGCTTGACGCCAGGTCAAGGGGTGGTGGACGGAGCCACTTTAGGCGTCATTCAGGCGCGGCGGAACGGGGGGTGGCGCTGACAACAAAGCGTCGCGCGGTCCGATCGGACCGCGCGACGCTGGGTGTTCCCGATGTTACTTTCCGAGGCGGACAATCCTCGCAAAACCCTCGGCGTCGATGCTCGCGCCGCCGACGAGCGCGCCGTCGATGTCGGGCTCGTCGATGATCGCCGCGATGTTGTCGTGCTTGACCGAGCCGCCGTAGAGGATGCGCACCCGGTCGGCCGTGCCGCCCGTGTACTTCTCGGCCAGACGGGTGCGGATCGCCCCGATGACCTCCTGCGCGTCCTGCGGCGTCGCCACCTTGCCGGTGCCGATCGCCCAGACCGGCTCGTACGCGACGACGATCTTCTCGACCTCGTCGGTCTTGATCTTCTCGAGGCCGGCGTCGAGCTGCGCGAGGGTGTACCCCACGTGCTCGCCCGACTCGCGGACCTCCAGGCCCTCGCCCACGCACAGGATCGGCGCGATGCCGTTGGCCAGCGCCGCCTTCACCTTGGCGTTGACCAGGGCGTCGTCCTCGCCGTGGTACTGCCGCCGCTCGGAGTGACCGACGACCACGTACTGGCAGCCGAGCTTGGCCAGCATGGCCCCGGAGATCTCGCCCGTGTAGGCGCCCGCGGTGTGCGCGGAGATGTCCTGCGCGCCGTAGCCGATCTGCAGCTTGTCGCCGTCGACCAGCGTCTGGACGCTGCGGATGTCCACGAACGGCGGCAGGACGACCGTCTCGACGTCGTTGAGCTGCTTCTCGTTGAGCGTGAAGGCCAGCTTCTGGACCAGCGCGATGGCCTCGAGGTGGTTCAGGTTCATCTTCCAGTTGCCCGCCATGAGCGGGCGGCGTCCGGTGACCTCAGCCATGACTCAGGCCCCCAGTGCCGTGATGCCGGGCAGGGCCTTGCCCTCGAGGAACTCGAGGGAGGCGCCGCCGCCGGTGGAGATGTGGCTGAAGCCGTCCTCCGGGATGCCCAGCGCGCGCACGGCCGCGGCCGAGTCGCCGCCGCCGACGACGGTGAAGCCGTCGACCTTGGTGATCGCCTCGGCGACGCCACGGGTACCGGCGGCGAAGGGGGCCAGCTCGAACACGCCCATCGGGCCGTTCCAGAAGACCGTCTTCGCACCGTCGAGGGCCGCCGCGAAGGCCGCCACCGACTCCGGGCCGATGTCCAGGCCGAGCTCCTCGGCCGGGATCGCGTCCGCGCCCACGGTCTGCGTCGCCGCGTCGGCCGCGAACTTGTCCGCGGTCACGACGTCGGACGGCAGCACGATCTTGTCGCCGCCGCGCTCGAGCAGGTCGCGGCAGGTGTCGACCATCTCGTCCTGCAGCAGGCTCTTGCCGACCTCGTGGCCCTGGGCCTTGAGGAAGGTGAAGCACATGCCGCCGCCGATGAGCAGCTTGTCGACCTTGGGCAGCAGCGCCTCGATGACGGCGAGCTTGTCCGAGACCTTGGAGCCGCCGAGCACGACGACGTACGGCCGCTCGGCCTCGCCGGTGAGCTTCGAGAGGACCTCGAGCTCCTTGGCGACCAGGTAGCCGCTGTAGTGCGGCAGCAGCGCGGGCACGTCGTACACGCTGGCGTGCTTGCGGTGCACGGCGCCGAACGCGTCGTCGACGTAGACGTCGCCGTGCGCGGCCAGCTCCTGCGCGAACGCCTTGCGCTCGGCCTCGTCCTTGCTGGTCTCCCCCGGGTTGAAGCGGAGGTTCTCCAGCAGTACGACGTCGCCGTCCTTCTGGAAGGCAACCTCGACGCCCAGCAGCTCGCCCAGGCGGGCGGCGACGGGCGCCAGGGTGTACTTCGGGTCGGGCGCGCCCTTCGGGCGGCCCAGGTGCGACATGACGGTGACCTTCGCCGCGCCGGCCTCACGCAGGGCGTTGAGGGTCGGCAGGACGGCGCGGATGCGGCCGTCGTCGGTGATCCGGTCGCCGTCCAGCGGGACGTTCAGGTCGGCGCGCACCAGCACGCGCCGACCGGCGACGCCCTCGCTCAGGAGGTCGTCGAGCGTCTTCACAGGCCGGTGCCGACCAGGGTGACGGCGTCGACGAGGCGGTTGCTGTAGCCCCACTCGTTGTCGTACCAGCCGACGACCTTGACCTGGTTGCCGATGACCTTGGTCAGGCCCGCGTCGAAGATGCACGACGCCGGGTCGGTCACGATGTCGCTGGAGACGATCGGGTCCTCGGTGTAGGTCAGGATGCCGGCCAGCGCGCCCTCGGAGGCGGCCTTCAGCGCGGCGTTGACCTCCTCGACGCTGGTGTCACGGCCGACGGTGACCGTGAGGTCGGTCGCCGAGCCGGTCGGGATCGGCACCCGCAGCGCGTACCCGTCGAGCTTGCCCTTGAGCTCGGGGATGACCAGGCTGATCGCCTTGGCGGCGCCGGTCGAGGTCGGCACGATGTTCAGGGCCGCGGCGCGGGCGCGACGCAGGTCCTTGTGCGGGCCGTCCTGCAGGTTCTGGTCCTGCGTGTACGCGTGGATCGTGGTCATGAGGCCACGCTCGATGCCGAACGTGTCGTTGATGACCTTCGCCATCGGCGCGAGGCAGTTCGTGGTGCACGACGCGTTCGAGATGATCGTGTGCTTCGCCGGGTCGTACTGGTGCTCGTTGACGCCGAACACGATCGTCAGGTCCTCGTTCTTGGCCGGGGCCGAGATGATGACCTTCTTGGCGCCGCCCGCGACGTGGACCTTGGCCTTCTCCGCGTCGGTGAAGATGCCGGTCGACTCGATGACGACGTCCGCGCCGAGGTCGCCCCAGGGCAGCTTCGACGGGTCACGCTCGGCGAGGGCCTTGAAGGTCTTGCCCGCGACGGTGATCTCGTCCGAGGTCGCCTTGATCTCCTCGCCCAGCCGGCCGAGGATGCTGTCGTACTTCAGCAGGTGCGCCAGCGTCGCGTTGTCGGTCAGGTCGTTCACACCGACAATCTCGATGTCGGCGCCCTTCGCCAGGGCCGCACGGAAGAAGTTGCGGCCAATACGGCCGAAGCCGTTGATGCCAACCCGGATGGTCACTTCGACACATCTCCTCGTCTCTTCGCGCTCCGGCCGCGTTGAATTGCCGATGCCGTGCGCCAGATGAGTGTTATTGGCTCGCCCACCCTGGTCCCGCCGGTCCGGACCCACCCGTTGGTGCGGAGCCCGGCCGCGTGCTGCGGCGGCGATCGAACAGCGAGGAGCGACCCGAGTCGGCCTCATCGCCGAACACGGGAAACCCTATCGTCTCGAACCGGTCACGACCCCGCGGGGGTGTCGGAGCCCACGTTCGAGAGTACGGCGGCGCGCGGCCGGGGGCGGCACGATAGCGGGGCACGGTCCGTCGCAGGCACGCTCCGCGCGGCCTTTCAGTGCGCGCGCACCGCTCACACCCGATAAGTCGGGCGCTCCGCACGCACCGCTCACACCCGATAAGTCGGGCGCTCCGCACGCACCGCTCACACCCGATAAGTCGGGCGCTCCGCGCCGCGACTTATCGGATTTATACCCCGACAGGGCCTATGTCGGATTCCGCGGTCAGCCGACCAGCATCTCCGGGGTCACCGCGGACTCGGTGTCGGGAATGCCCAGGTCACGGGCCCGCTTGTCGGCCAGGGCCAGCAGGCGCCTTATGCGGCCGGCGATGGCGTCCTTGGTCAGCGGCGGATCGGCGAGGGCGCCGAGCTCCTCCAGCGACGCCTGCCGGTGCTCCAGCCGCAGGGTACCGGCGCTGAAAAGATGCTCCGGCGCGTTCTCCGCGAGGATCTCCATCGCCCGGGCGACCCGCGCCGCGGCGGCGACCGCGGCCCGCGCCGAGCGGCGCAGGTTGGCGTCGTCGAAGTTGGCCAGCCGGTTGGCGGTGGCCCGGACCTCGCGCCGCACCCGGCGCTCCTCCCAGGTCAGCACGCTCTGGTGCGCCCCGATGCGGGTGAGCAGCGCGGCGATCGCGTCGCCGTCCTTGACCACGACCCGGTCGACCCCGCGCACCTCGCGCGCCTTGGCGGTGATCCCGATCCGCCGGGCCGCCCCGACCAGCGCGAGCGCCGCCTCGGGCCCCGGGCACGTGATCTCCAGCGCACAGCTGCGCCCGGGCTCGGTCAGCGAGCCGTGTGCGAGGAACGCACCCCGCCACGCGGCGACCGCGCAGCACATGTTCGCCGACACGACGTGCGGCGGGAGCCCGCGCACGGGACGTCCCCGCACGTCGAGCAGCCCGGTCTGCCGGGCGAGGGCCTCGCCGTCCTTGACCACGCGCACGATGAAGTGGCTGGCCTTGCGCAGGCCGCCGGACGCGAGGACATGGATCTCGCTGCCGTACCCGTACACCTCCGACACCTCGCGCCGCAGCCGGCGCGCGGCCGGGTTGGTGTCGAGCTCGGCCTCGACGACCACCCGGCCGGAGACGATGTGGAGCCCGCCCGCGAAGCGCAACAGCGCGGCCATCTCGGCTCGCCGGCAGCAGGGCTTGGCCACGTCCACCCGGCTGAGCTCGTCCTTGACCGCAGCGGTCATCGCCATTCTGTCGTCACCTCGCGGATTTCGTGTTCGCCGTCATGTCGTCGTCTGTACCGGCTCGCGCCCGTCCGCCGTTGCCGGCGTGGGCCCGCGAGCCGTTGTCGCCCCTCGTACCGCCACCCGAACGACTTGCACCGCCCGGCGCACCGGCACCCGTACTCGCGCGCGCCTCCGCGCCGCTCGTGCTCGTACCGTCGCCGCGGTCGTTCTTGTTCGCACCGCCCCCGCGGCTCGCACCGCCCCCGCGGCTCGCACCGCTCGCTTCGGTCCTGCCCGTTCCGGCCCTGGTCGAACGACTCGCGTCGCTCGGTCGGCCCGCACCCGTCGCGGTGGCGGGGTCGACGCGCAGCAATGGCTCAAGGGCCGCCGCCAGCGCCTGCGGGTCGTGCCGGGGTGCGCCGTCGACGACGGCGACCGGGGCCAGTACCAGCCGCGCACCAAGCGATTCTGCCGCACGATGGACCGGTTCGGGGTCGCCTACGGCTTTCCCGTCGGCAAGAACTACATCGACGTGCAATCCAGGTAGATAACGAGGCAGGGCGGCCAGGTGTTCCGGCAGGGTCAGCCCCGCGGTCTCGCTGTCGGCGGCCAGGTTGAGCGTGACCAGCCGCCGGGCCGGGCTCTCGCGGATGGCGTCGGCCAGCCCGGGCACCAGCAGGTGCGGAATCACGCTGGTGAACCACGAGCCGGGCCCGAACAGCAGCCAGTCGGCCTCGCGTACCGCCCGTACCGCCTCCGCACACGCCTCGGGCGCCGCCGGCGTCAGCCGCACGCGGTCGATGGTCTTGGCGGTTACGGCGACCTCGTGCTGCCCGCGTACGGTGACGACCTCGCCACCCTCCGAAAGATCCGCCTCGATGTGCAGCGGATCGCGCGACATGGGCAGCACCCGGCCGCGGCAGCGCAGCATCGCCGCCGCCCGGTCGAGCGCGGCCACCGGGTCGCCGGCCTGCTCCATGAGCGCGACCAGGACCAGGTTGCCGACGGGGTGCCCGGCGATGTCGTCGTCGCCGGTGAACCGGTGCTGGAACAGGTCCGCGGTCGCGGTCTCGTCGGCGAGCGCCGCGAGCGCCTGGCGCAGGTCCCCGGGCGGCAGGATGTCGCGCGTCCGCCGGAGCCGCCCGCTGGACCCGCCGTCGTCGGCGACGGTCACGACGGCGGTGATTTCGAGCGGACGCCCACGCTGTACCACGCGCAAGGCCCGCAGGGTCGCGGACAGCCCGTGGCCGCCGCCGAACGCCACGACCCGGACGGGCTCGCCCGCGCGTTCGGCATCGGGAGCGGGCTCGGCGTCAACGGCAGCAGGCACGCGCACTTCCACCCGGCCGCGGCCGGAGTCGCTCGCCGCGACGGCCCGAGTACGTGCGCGCCCCTCCGACGGCGCCGCGCCGGCGGACGGACTTGCACTCGGCAGCGCCGCGCCGGCCGACGGACTTGCACTCGGCAGCACCGCGCCGGCCGACGGACTTGCACTCGGCAGGACCGCGCCGGCCGCGTCAACTGCGGACGGGCTGCGCTTCGAGGGCGTCGGGTCGGCCGGGGGCGCGGGGTCGCTCGCGGCCGGGGTTCGTGCGGCTCCGGTGCCGCCCGTGGGCCGGCTCGTCATTCGCGTCCCAGGTCGCGGTGCTGCGGCGAGGCCGAGAGCCGCATCTCGCGCAGCCGCCGGGCGAGCTCCTCGGCGATCGCCACGCTGCGGTGCTTGCCGCCCGTGCAGCCGACGGCGATCGTGAGGTACCGCTTGCCCTCGCGCTCGAAGCCCGGCGCGGTCGCGTTGATCAGGCGCGCGTACGTCTCCACGAACGTGATCGCCCCGCGCTGCCCCAGCACGTACCGGCTGACCTCCGTCTCCCGCCCGGTGTGCTCGCGCAGCTCGGCGACCCAGTACGGGTTGGGCAGGAACCGCGCGTCGAGCACGAAGTCGGCGTCGGGCGGCAGGCCGTACTTGAAGCCGAAGGAGAGCACGGTGACCCGGATCTGGGTCGTGTCCTCCTCGCCGAACATCTCCTCCACGCGCCCGCGCAGCTGGTTGACGTTGAGGTGGCTCGTGTCGATCAGGACGTCGGCCTGCTCGCGCGCCTCCTGCAGCAGCTTCCGCTCGGCCGCGATGCCGTCGGAGAGCCGCCCGGCGCCCTGCAGCGGGTGCGAGCGCCGCACGCTCTCGAAGCGCCGGATCAGCACCTCGTCGTCGGCGTCTACGAACACCATCCGCGGGTTGAAGCCCCGCTCCCGCAGCGACTTCATCGCCCCGGGCAGGTCGGTGGAGAAGGCGTGACTGCGTACGTCCAGCACCATCGCCGTGCGCCGCACCGCCCCCTGCGCCGCATGCGCCAGCTCGGCCATGTCGAGCAGCAGCGCCTGCGGCAGGTTGTCCACGACGTAGTACCCGACGTTCTCCAGCGCCCGCGCCACGGTGCTGCGCCCGCCGCCGGACACCCCGGTCACGATCACCAGGTCGGTCGTGTTGCGCCCGGGCAGGACCCCCTCGTCCGGGTCCACCTCCCCGACGCCGAAGCCCTCCACCACAGCACGCTCCGCACCGGCGAACACACCCTCCGCGAAGTCGACGGCGGTGATGGCGGGCGGTTCGTCGCCACTGTCCGGGGCGGTGGCGTCTCTCGGCACGTCGCCTTGTCTCGACACGTCGAAGAGTTTATGTCGTACGGCGCGCCGCATCGGACGGTCGGTCAGTTTGCACTAGTTCGCGGTATCTCTCACCGGCACCTCGATTTCCGCTCCGCCCCAGCTTGCCCCGGTTCCTGACCCGCGTTCGGGCGTGTCGCCGGACTCCTCCGCGACCTCGGGCGTGTCCCCCGTTCGTGTCGGCCGGACGCCCGCCGGGGCCACCGCGGCGCCCTCGACTGACACATCGAGGTCGTCGCCCACGTGCGTGACGTCGACACGCGGCCGCTCGGGCCCGCCGGAGCCCGAAGCACCCGGATGCGCCGGCCCACCCGAGTCCGAAACATCCGAATGACCCGACCCGTCCGAGTCCGAACCGTCCGAATGGGCCGACCCGCCAAGCCGCCCGCCCGAGTCCGAAACGCCCGGATGCGCCGACCCGCCAGGCCGCCCGTCGGAATCCGAAACGCCCGAATGAGCCGATCCGTCCGGCCCACCGGCGCCCGAAACCTCCGAATCCGCCGAGCCGCCCGAAGCCCCCAGGTCGTCCGGAGGTCCCAGATCGTCCGGCTCCCCCGAAGCCTCCAGATCGTCCGGCTCCTCCGAAGCCTCCAGGTCCTCCGAAGCATCCGGAGCCGACAGCACGGCATCCGCCGGCGGCCGCGCCGACGCCAGCGGATCGCCGTTCAGCGCCGCCTGGATCGCCTCCGCCGTCCGCCGGCCGATGCCCGGGACCTCCGCGATCTCCTCCAGGCTCGCGGCCTTCAGCCGTTTGAGCGACCCGAAGTGCCGCAGCAGCGCCTTGCGGCGGATCTCCCCGAGGCCGGGCACCGAGTCGAGCGCCGAGGCCGTCATGCGCTTCGAGCGTTTCTGCCGGTGGTACGTGATGGCGAACCGGTGCGCCTCGTCGCGGACGCGCTGCAGGAGGTACAACCCCTCGGAAGCTCGCGGCAGGATCACCGGGAACTCGTCGTCCGGCAGCCACACCTCCTCGAGGCGCTTGGCGAGCCCGCAGATCGTGATGTCGTCGATGCCCAGATCGAGCAGCACCTGCGCGGCCGCGTTGACCTGCGGCTGGCCGCCGTCGACGACCACCAGCTGCGGCGGGTAGGCGAACTTGCGCGGGCGCCCGGTCGTCGGGTCGATGCCGGGGCGGGAGGGGTCGGTCTCGGCGGCCTCGTCGATCTCGATCTTGGCGTCGAGGTAGCGCGCGAACCGCCGCCGCAGCACCTCCGAGATCGCCGACACGTCGTCGGTCGCGCCGTTTATCGCAAAGCGCCGGTACTCGCTCTTGCGCGACAGCCCGTCCTCGAAGACCACCATGCTGGCGACCACGTCGGTGCCCTGGATCTGCGAGATGTCGTAGCACTCGATGCGCAGCGGCGCGGTGGCCATCCCGAGCGCCTCGGCGATCTCCTCGAGCGCCTTGCTGCGCGTGCTCAGGTCGCCGGCGCGGCGCAGCTTATGCTGCATGAGCGCCTGCTCGGCGTTGCGCGCGACGGTCTCGGCGAGCGCCTTCTTGTCGCCGCGCTGCGGCACCCGGATCGACACCCGGCTCCCGCGCAGCCGGGTCAGCCAGTCGGCGAGCGCGTCGACGTCGGCCGGCAGTTCCGGCACGAGCAGCTCGCGCGGCAGGTCGGCGGCCTCGGCCCCGGCCTCGCTGCCGTAGATCTGCGTGCAGAAGTGGTGCACCAGGTCGCCCGGGGTCAGGTCCTCGGTCTTCTCCACGATCCACCCGCGCTGGCCGCGCACCCGCCCGCCGCGCACATGGAAGACCTGCACCGCCGCCTCGAGCGGGTCGTCGGCGAACGCGACAACATCGGCATCGGTACCGTCACCAAGCACCACCGCCTGCTTCTCCATGGCCCGCCGCAGCGCCCCGAGATCGTCGCGCAGCCGCGCCGCGCGCTCGAAGTCCAGCTCGTCGGAGGCCTGGTACATCTCCCGCTCGAGCTGCTTGACCATCACGTCGGTCTTGCCCGCCATGAAGTCGCAGAAGGCCTCGACGATCTGGCGGTGCTCGTCCTCGCTGACCCGGTCGACGCACGGTGCCGAGCACTTCCCGATGTACCCCAGCAGGCACGGCCGCCCGATCTGCCCCGCGCGCTTGAACACACCGGACGAGCACGTGCGGGCCGGGAAGACGCGCAGCAGCAGGTCGAGCACCTCGCGGATGGCCCACGCGTGCGCATACGGCCCGAAATACCGCACGCCCTTGCGCTTCGCGCCGCGCATGACCTGCAGCCGGGGATAGCCCTCGTCGAGCGTGACGGCGAGGTAGGGGTAGCTCTTGTCGTCGCGATACCGGACGTTGAACCGCGGGTCGTAGGCCTTGATCCAGTTGTACTCCAGCTGGAGCGCCTCGACCTCGGTGCCGACGGTGACCCAGTCGACCCGCGCCGCCGTCGTGACCATCTGCTGGGTGCGCGAGTGCAGCGTCCAGAGGTCGGCGAAGTAGCTGCTGAGCCGTTGCCGGAGGCTCTTGGCCTTGCCCACGTAGATGACCCGGCCGGAGGGGTCGTAGAAACGGTAGACACCCGGGGTGTCCGGAATGGTCCCCGGTGCTGGTCTATACGTGGACGGGTCAGGCACGCTTCGAGACTATCCGGGGGGTACGACAAAAAATCGGGGGCCGGTCGCGGCGACCGGCCCCGACTCAGGTCACGTCGCCAGGTAGATGTCGTCGCCGTCGACGCGCAGCTTCTTCTCCTTCAGCGGCGCGTTCGCGGGCGGGTTCGTGACGCTCCCGTCGGCGGCCGAGAAGGTACTGCCATGGCATTTGCAGTTGATGTTGTTGTTCGCCACGTCGGTCACCACGCACTGCTGGTGGGTGCAGATGGCCGTGAAGGCCTTGTACGTCCCGGCCTCCGGCTGGGTGATGACCGTACCGCCGTCGTCCGAAGTGATTTTGCCGCCACCCACCGGGATGTCGGCCTTCTTCGCGATCGGGCCTCCGGGGGTGGAGGCGGAGCCGGCGGTGCTGTCCGATCCACCCTTGTCGTCTCCACAGGCGGCGAGGACGGACACGGCCGTCACGCCGACCGCCCCGGCGAGCACCGCACGGCGGGTCGTCTCACTCATCAAGCTCCTCCAATGGTCGTTGGCCCGCAGGCCGCGGCCAGAGATACACAGATCATGGAGGGTACGGTTCAATGCTCAACAAAAACTGTGAATTCGGCACCCAAACCGCAATCGAGGCACCACGGATCGTGACTTTCAGCTCCGAACGATGTACCCACTCTTCACAGCAACCTTGATGGTCTTGAGCCCGCCCGGCGCCGGTCCTTCGACCTTGGACCCGTCGGCGACCTTGAACTTCGAGTTGTGGCGCGGGCACATGATGATCGGGTTGCCGTCGAACGGCGGGTCGACGATCGCGCCCTGATGGGGGCAGACCGCGTCGTACGCCTTGAAGGACCCCTTGGCCGGCTGCAGCACCAGCACCGTGTCCTTGACGATCACGCCGCCGCCGACGGGCACCTCACCAACAGCGACAAGAGCATTTGACGGTACCTGGGGATCGCCGCCCCCGCCGGAGCCGTTGTCGTCGAACGGGTTGCCGCCGGTCGTGGCCGGCGCGGTGGGCGCGCTCGAGCCGCCCGGGTTGCCGCCGGCGCTCGGCGCGGGATCGTCCCCGCCGCAGCCGGCCAGCACGGCGATGCCCATCGCGCCCGCACCGAGCAGCAGCGTGCGCCGAGCGGCGCAGAGGTTGAAGACGTCCTCGTCTGGCACGTGGTTCCTCCTGAGGTCAGCCTCGCCAGCGGCAACCGTAGCAGCGGCGCGTGACCGCCCCATGGGACCCCTGAATGCGACATAGGACCTGTCGGGGTATAAATCCGATATGTCGCGGCGCGGAGCGCTCGACATATCGGCGGCCGGGCTTGCCAACGTGCTTGGACCACGCCGTTGGGGCCCCGCGCATACCGAGCCCGCGCCCGGCGCGCTCGACCAGCCATCCCCGGAGACCGGCGCCGCTCCCGTCCGCCCCCGGCCCGCGCCGCCGGTTTCGGGACGGTACGTCAACCTCGTCGGCAGCGACCGCCTCGCGAAGTCGGTCGCCGAGGACCCGGCCGTTGTTCCGCCCCGGCCCGCGTTGCCGGTTCGGGACACGACGAGTGTGCGAAGGGGTTCTGCACATCGCCGGCCCGTACAGGCCAAGCCGACGCCCTCAAGACAAGCCGCTCAACGGCCACGCCCGACGCGCTTACCGCACCCACTCAGCCGCAGTTGACCTGTCCAGCCGTCTCCGAGCCCTGCATGCCGCCGGCCCGCACGAGACCACGCCGACGCACTCAAGCGCCGCACTTGACCTGCCCAGCCGATCCCGGGCTCTGCATATCGTCGACCCGCACGCGACCAAGCCGCCCCGCTGGAGCGCCACGCCCCGAACTCGGCGTATGCGACATAAGACCGGTCAGGGTATAAATCCGATATGTCGTGGCGCGAAGCGCCCGACATATCGTGAACAGAACCCCGGCGCGCACCCCGAACGCGAAGGCCCCGAGCGATCAACCGCGCCCAGGGCCCACCGCACGTCAGCGCTTCGCGGCCGCCTTCTTCGCGGCCGTCTTGCGCGGCGCCGCCGCCTTCTTCGCCGGCGCTGCCGCCTTTGCCGGGGCCGCGGCCTTCGCGGCCGTGGTCTTGGCCGGGGCCGCGGCCTTCGCGGCGGCGGTCTTGCGCGGCGTCGGGGCCGGCTTCGTGCCGTTCGCCTGGGCCGCCCGGTTCCGCGCCGCCGGGTCGCCCGTCGGCTCGCCCGACAGGCCCAGGGTGTGGCGCAGGAACTGGCCGGTGTAGCTCTCCGGCAGCTCGGCGACCTCCTCCGGCGTGCCCGCCGCGACCACCGTGCCGCCCTTGTGGCCGCCCTCCGGGCCCATGTCGATGAGCCAGTCGGCGGCCTTGATGACGTCGAGGTTGTGCTCGATGACGATCACCGTGTTGCCCTTGTCGACCAGGCCCTGGAGCACGATCAGCAGCTTGCGGATGTCCTCGAAGTGCAGGCCGGTGGTCGGCTCGTCGAGCACGTACACCGTCCGCCCGGTCGAGCGCTTCTGCAGCTCCGAGGCCAGCTTCACGCGCTGGGCCTCGCCGCCGGAGAGGGTCGGGGCCGGCTGGCCCAGGCGCACGTAGCCGAGGCCCACGTCGACCAGGGTCTTGAGGTGGCGGTGGATCGCCGGGATGGCCTCGAAGAAGCCCGCGGCCTCGTCGATCGGCATGTCGAGGACCTCGGCGATGGTCCGGCCCTTGTAGTGCACCTCGAGGGTCTCGCGGTTGTACCGCGCGCCCTTGCACACCTCGCAGGGGACGTACACATCCGGGAGGAAGTTCATCTCGATCTTGATCGTGCCGTCGCCCGCGCACGCCTCGCAGCGGCCGCCCTTGACGTTGAAGGAGAAGCGGCCCGGGCCGTAGCCGCGCACCTTCGCCTCCGTCGTCTCGGCGAAGAGCTTGCGGATGTTGTCGAAGACGCCGGTGTACGTCGCCGGGTTGGACC
This sequence comes from Dactylosporangium sp. McL0621, assembly GCF_049995355.1. Lineage (NCBI taxonomy): Bacteria > Bacillati > Actinomycetota > Actinomycetes > Micromonosporales > Micromonosporaceae > Dactylosporangium > Dactylosporangium sp. McL0621. Next base: position 2,161,102 of record NZ_CP188259.1, on the reverse strand, counting down.
GTGGCGTGCGCCCGATCGGCGACTGGTCGACCCCGACCACCTTGTCGACGAGGTCGAGCCCGGAGATGCGGGTGTGCCGCCCCGGCACCATGCGCGCGCCGTTGACCGTGTTGGCCAGCACCGCGTGCAGGATGTCGTTGACCAGCGTGGACTTGCCGGAGCCGGAGACGCCGGTGACCGCGGTGAGCTGCCCGAGCGGGAACGACACCGTCAGGTTGTGCAGGTTGTGCTCGCGCGCGCCGACCACCACGAGCTCGCGCCCGGGCGTGCGGGGACGGCGGATCTCCGGCGTCGGGATGCTGCGGCGGCCGGAGAGGTACGCCCCCGTCACCGACTCCTCGGTCTTGATCAGCTGCTCGTAGGGCCCGCTGTGCACGACCTTCCCGCCGTGCTCGCCGGCGCCGGGCCCGATGTCGACGATCCAGTCGGCGGTGCGGATCGTGTCCTCGTCGTGCTCGACCACGATCAGCGTGTTGCCGAGCTTCTTCAGGCGCGTGAGGGTCTCGATGAGCCGGTGGTTGTCCCGCTGGTGCAGGCCGATGCTGGGCTCGTCGAGCACGTAGAGCACGCCGACCAGGCCGGAGCCGATCTGCGTGGCCAGCCGGATGCGCTGGGCCTCGCCACCCGACAGTGTGCCGGAGGCCCGGTCGAGCGAGAGGTAGTCCAGGCCGACGTCGACCAGGAAGCGCAGGCGGGCGTTGATCTCCTTGAGCACCCGCTCGGCGATCAGCTTCTGCCGGTCGGTGAGCTCCATCGAGCCGAGCAGCTCGGCGCAGTCGCCGACGGACAGGTTGCACACGTCGGCGATGCTGCGCCCGGCGATCGTCACGGCGAGGATCTCGGGCTTGAGCCGGGTGCCGCCGCAGGTGCCGCAGGGCACGTCGCGCATGTACCCCTCGTACTTGTCCCGCGACCAGTCGCTCTCGGTGTCGGCGTGGCGCCGCTCGATCCACTGCACCACGCCCTCGAAGCCGGTGTAATAGGAGCGCTCGCGGCCGTACTTGTTGCGGTACCGCACGTGCACCTGGTCATCGGAGCCGTACAGGATCGCCTTCTGGCCCCGCGACGACAGCCCCTGCCACGGGGTGTCGAGGTTGAACCCCTCCTCCTCGCCGAGCGCCTCGAGCAGCCGCAGGAAGTAGTCCAGCGTGTGCCCGGTGGCCCAGGGCGCGACGGCGCCGTCGCGCAGCGTGCGCTCCGGGTCCGGGATGATCAGCTCCGGGTCGACCTCTTTCTTGGTGCCGATGCCGGTGCAGTCGGGGCAGGCCCCGTAGGGCGCGTTGAACGAGAACGACCGGGGCTCGAGATCCTCGACCGACAGCGGGTGCTCGTTGGGGCAGGCGAGGTGCTCGGAGAACAGCCGCTCGCGGTGCTCGTCGTCCTCGGGCAGGTCGACGAACTCGAGGATGACGATGCCGGCCGCGAGCTTCAGCGCGGTCTCCACCGAGTCGGTGAGCCGCTGCTTGGCGCTCTTCTTGACCGCGAGACGGTCGACGACCACCTCGATGGTGTGCTTCTCCTGCTTCTTGAGCTTCGGCGGCTCGGTCAGCGGGTGTACCACGCCGTCGATGCGCGCCCGCGCGTAGCCCTTGGACTGCAGCTCGGCGAACAGGTCGACGTACTCCCCCTTGCGCCCCCGCACGACCGGCGCGAGCACCTGGAACCGGGTGCCCTCGTCCATGGCCAGCACGCGGTCGACGATCTGCTGGGGCGTCTGCTTGGTGATCAGCTCGCCGCAGACCGGGCAGTGCGGCTCGCCGACGCGCGCATAGAGCAGGCGCAGGTAGTCGTACACCTCGGTGATGGTGCCGACCGTCGAGCGCGGGTTGCGCGAGGTCGACTTCTGGTCGATGGAGACCGCCGGGGACAGGCCCTCGATGAAGTCCACGTCGGGCTTGTCCATCTGGCCGAGGAACTGCCGAGCGTAGGACGACAGCGACTCGACATAACGCCGCTGCCCCTCGGCGAAGATCGTGTCGAACGCCAGGCTCGACTTGCCCGAGCCGGAGAGCCCGGTGAACACGATCATCGCGTCGCGCGGCAGGTCGAGGCTGACGTCGCGGAGGTTGTGCTCCCGTGCGCCACGGATGATCAAGCGGTCGGACATGCTTCCCCTTGGCAGTATTCGTCCGGTTGGAACACCGTCCCGGTGCCAGCCGACAACTCTAGCCAGGGGGTATGACATTTTTTGGCTGCCGCCCGCCCGAGGGGTCCTCGAACGGGGGAAGCGCACCAGCTAGCCCCGGGCCGGACGGCGGCGCTCGCGGCTTTCACGACGCACCCGGCGTACCGCTGCCAGCTTCTGCTCTTTTTGCAGTTTCTGCCAACTCGCATAGCGCCGCGGGCTCAGCTCGCCCTCCTCGACGGCCGCGCGTACGGCGCATTCGGGCTCGTCGCCGTGCCGGCAGTCGTCGAACCGGCAGGCCTGGGCGAGCAGCGTCACATCCGCGAAGGCCCGATCGAGGCCGGTGACGGTGTCGAACATGCCGACCAGACGGACGCCGGGCGTGTCCAGGACCGCCCCGCCGTCCGGCATGGGGATCAACGCCCGGTATGTGGTGGTGTGCCGCCCGCGCCCGTCCGCGCGCAGTGCCCGCGTCTGCATCACCGGCGCCCCGGCGAGCGCGTTGACCAGGCTCGACTTGCCCGCCCCGGACGCGCCGAGCAGCCCGAGCGTGCGTCCGCGCGCGACGAGGGGGCGCAGCCCGTCCAGGCCGAGCCCGGTGCGCGCGCTGACCGCGTGCACCGTGACGCCCGAGGCCCGGCCCGGCATCTGCGCCGCGATCGCCTCGGGGTCCGCGGCCAGATCGGCCTTTGTCAGTACCAGATGAGGTTTTGCCCCTGACTCCCACGCGAGCGCCAGCAGGCGCTCGATGCGGCCGGGGTCGGGCGACGGGTCGACGGGCTCGACGACCGCCACGGCGTCGATGTTCGCCGCGAGGACCTGTCCGAACGACTCCTCGCCGGCCGTCGCGCGGACGATGGCGGTGCGTCTCGGCAGTACCGCCTCCGCCGTCAACCGCCCGTCCGGCCAGTCGCGCACGACCAGCCAGTCCCCCGCGCACGGCAGCGCGCCCGGGTCCTGGGCGGCCCGGGCGAGCAGCCCACCGGCCACGCTGGCGCGCACGGGTCCGCCGGCCGCGAGCGCGGTGCAGACGCCCCGGTCCACACGGCTCACCCGCGCGGGACGCTGCCCGAGCACGGCGAAGCGCCCGAAAGCCTCGGCGAAACCGTCGTCCCATCCGAGGGCCGACAGGTCAATACTCACAGTAATCCTCTCAGAACCGAACTGGCGTTCGGAAACCCACGGTAGGTAGCGCGTCCACAACGCGAAACCGAATATCGGGGCTATGGTCGGGGACGTGCTCCCCTCGCATGTCTTGGCCGGTGCCGTCGGACTCCGCCTCGAGCGGGCCGACGTACAGTGGCACGTATCCCCTGGGCAGGACGACTCGCTGATGCGGTTCTGGCTCACCTTCGGCGGGATGTGCTACGGCTTTCATGTGGGGGCCGAGGACGAGATCCTGGACGTGATCGTCGAGGAGCGCGGGACCGACGCGGACATGGGCATCTACGGCCGCCTGGAGGTGCGCACCGCGCGCGGTGAGGACCCCGCGGCTTTCGCGGTCGGCCAGCGGCTGGTCGTGGTGCACGATCTTTTCGCGGGGTACCTCGGAAAGCCCATCGGCGCCCGCCTGTCCTTCGAGACCGTCGACCTCAGCGTGGCCGACTGGGAGGACGAACTGCACTGGGCCGTCGGCGACCTCCCGCCCGCGGTGGGGGTACGACAGCGATAATGTGTTCGGTGTGACCGCCGATCCACTGGTCCTCTCGCCCGAGCTCGGGCGAGCCACCGAGCGCCTGCTCACCACCATCGAATCCCTTGACGACGCCGGCCTCGCCGAGCCCTCGCTCTGCTCCGGCTGGACGCGCGGCCACGTGGTAACGCACCTGGCCCGCAACGCCGACGCGTACGTCAACCTGCTCACCTGGGCCCGCACCGGCATCCGTACCCCCGCCTACGCCGGCGCCGACGCCCGCGAGGCCGACATCGAAGCCGGCGCGGGCCGCCCGGCCGCCGTCCAGCGCGCCGACCTCGCCGCCGCCGCGACCCGCCTGGCCACCGCGATCGACGCGCTGCCGCCCGAGGCGTGGTCCGCGGTCGTCGCGCTGCCCTCCGGCGCCGAGATTCCCGCCGCCCGCCTGGTCTGGACGCGCCTCTGCGAGGTCGAACTGCACCACGTCGACCTGGCTGCCGCGTACCGACCGGCCGACTGGCCCGAGGCCTTTCCCCTGCGCCTGCTGCACGACCCGGCCACCCCGCGCGCGGCCACCCTCGCCACGCCCGACGGCACCGTCCTGCTCACGGTCCCCGACGCCCCGACCGTCACCGGACCGGTCCACGCACTCGCCGCCTGGCTGACCGGCCGCGGCGACGGAGCCGGCCTGACCGGCGAACTGCCCGACCTGGAGGCCTGGAAATGAGCACCGGACTCGAGATCTCGTCCCTGTCCGTCGGCCCGATGGACAACAACGCATACCTCCTGCGCTGCCGCGCCAACGGCGAGGCCGTCCTCGTCGACGCGGCCAACGACGCCGAGCGCCTGCTGCGCTTCATCGAGCCGGGCGGCATCCGCGCGGTCGTGACCACCCACCGCCACGCGGACCACTGGATGGCCCTGCAGGAGGTCGTCGACGCGACGGGCGCACAGTCCCTGGCCCACCCGGCCGACGCCCCGGAGATCCCGGTCGTGACGGCCCACCTGAACGAGGGCGACACCCTGCACGTGGGCGACTGCAGCCTCTCGGTCATCCACCTGGTGGGCCACACCCCGGGTTCGATCGCCCTGTACTACCCCGAGGAGGGCGGCCACCTCTTCACGGGCGACGCCCTGTTCCCGGGCGGCGTGGGCAACACCCACGGCAACAAGGCCGACTTCGACTCCCTGTACCACGACGTGACCACGAAGCTCTTCGACCGCCTGCCCGACGGCGTCACCTTCTACCCGGGCCACGGCAAGAGCTCGACCATCGGCACCGAGCGCCCGTCCCTGGACGAGTGGCGCGCCCGGGGCTGGTAGCCGGTCATCTCCACAACGCGTCGAGGGGTACGACCGACGCACCCTCCTCGTGCGTGAACGCAAGATCCCCCGTGTACAGGAGGACGGCGGCGACCAGCCGATCGCCGAGCCGGCTCCGCAAGGCCCGGATCCCGCGTAGATCCTCGCCGTGGATACGAGAGCCGGCCTTGATCTCGAAAGCAATGACGTCGCCGTCGTCGACCTCGAGGACAAGGTCGACCTCGTCGCCGGTCGCGGTTCGGAAATGACCTGCCGCGACCGGGGCGTCCCACCAACTGAGCTGCTTGAGGATCTCGCCCACGGCGAACGTCTCGATCAGGTGACCGTAGTCGGTCAGAACGGCCGGGTCCGACCGCGAGATTTTCTCCGGGCTCAGTCCGAGCAGCCAGGCCATCACGCCGGCGTCGACCATGTGCACCTTGGGCTGGCGCGCAACCCGGGAGCCCAAGGTCGTACCCCAGGCGGGCAGGCGCTGAATCAAGAAGACCGCTTCCAGCAGTCGCAGGTAGTTCTCTGCGCTGCTCTTCTCCATCCCGACCGCCTGCGCGGTCGCCGCGATGTTCAGCACCTGTCCCGATCGCACGGCGAGCTGGTTCAGCAGGCGGGGAAGCATCTCGCGCTGCCGGACACGACTGAGCTCGATGACGTCACGCTCGATGACAAGATCGAGATAATTGCTGTACCAGCGCGACCGCGACCTCCCCGGAGGACGCCGCAACGCGACGGGCAGGCCACCGGAGGTCACCCGCCGGGCGTACTCGTCCCGGCTCGTCATCGAGCGCTCCGCCGAGTTCGCGAACGCGCGGCCGGCGAGCACCCGGTGGACGAATGGCTCCGCGTCGTTGCCGTCGATCTCCATCTGAGCGAGCGGCAGAACATCGATGATGTCGACGCGCCCCGTCAACGACTGGCCGGCCTGGGGCAGCGTCGAATACCGGGTCGATCCGGCGAGCACGAAGCGCCCTGGGCTCAGCTCACGATTGAGCTCGGCCTTGATCGCATCGAGAAGCTCCGGAACGTGCTGAAACTCGTCGATAAAGATCGGGTCGGGCCCTTCCACGAACCGCCCGGGATCGTTCCGGACCGCGGCCCGAGTGGCCGGATCGTCGCAGTCGATCACGGTCCTGTCGAGCCGCTGGGCACACCCGGTGAGCAGGGTGCTCTTGCCGACCGTCCGCGGCCCGTTCAGCACGACGGTCGGCTCCTCGTTCAACCGATCGACAAGCACGGCCGCCAAGCGCCGCTCGGCCAGGCCCGTCAGCGCACCATCCACCCGTCAACCATGCCCTAAATCCGCAGATCAGCCAAATATTTTCCGCATCTGCATGCACTTAACTTCCGCGTTTACGAGGCGCGTCCGAGGCTGGTGACCGCCGGCAACATGGTTCACAGTGCGTGACACAAGGGTTGGCGTCGTGTGAGCACCCGTCGCTAGGGTCCTCGGCTGTGCCATCACTTCCACACGATCCTCATCGAGATGCCCTGGGACCGCCCGACGTTGACGGCAGAGCTCTCGGCGACCCGCTCCACCGTGCTGTCAGCACCTACCCGCGGCAGCGAGCCGGGCCTCATCGCCGTGTTCGAACCCTGTTCACGGCCCGCAACGCCTGCGATCACGGACGCGCAGGCCTGTTGCTACGCGCGACGGCAAGGGGAAGCCCAGGGCAGGGCCGAAGGCAGCGCGGAAGGCGAAGCGGCAGGCAAGGCCAAAGGCGGTGCCCGCGCGGTGCTGATCGTGCTCGACGCCCGCGGTGTGGAGGTGCCGGAAGACGTCCGCGCCGACATCGCCAACTGCACGGATCTCGTCCAGCTCGGGGCATGGATCCGCCTTGCCGCGACCGCCCGCAGGATCGAGGATCTGGGCCTCGATGCGTTCGTATGACGGGTTGTCGAGCACCGGGCCCCATCGTGCTGGATGTGCTCTTCCGGCTCGAACCGCGACCACGGAGCCCGGCCCCGCAAAGCGCTCGATAGATTGCGGGCCATGACCGTCTACCTCCTGGACTTCATGCCCGAGGACTGGCGCGAGGCGGTAACCCCGCACGTCGACCCCGGCGTCGTCGCGGCGCTGTCCGAGTTCGTCGTCGAGCAGTACCGGTCCGCCACGGTGTACCCGCGGAAGCAGGACATCTACGCCGCGTACCGGTTGTGCCCGTTCGCCGCCACCCGGGTGCTCATCCTGGGCCAGGACCCGTACATCCGGCCCGGGCAGGCCCACGGGCTGAGCTTCAGTGTGCCGCCCGGTGTCCCGGTCCCGCCCTCCCTGCGCAACGTGTACCAGGAGATGCGCGACGACCTCGCCGTCGAGCCGCCGCCGTCCGGGGACCTGACCGCGTGGTGCCGGCAGGGGGTGATGCTGCTGAACTCCGTGCTGACCGTCCGCGCCGGCACCCCGAACTCGCACAAGGGGCACGGCTGGGAGAACATCACCGATGCCACGATCCGGGCCCTGAACGAGAAGCCGGACCGGGTCGTGTTCGTGCTGTGGGGCGCGGCGGCGAAGGCGAAGGCGCCGCTCGTTACGAACGACCGTCATGTCGTACTGCGGGCCGGGCACCCGAGCCCGATGAACCAGAGCGGTTTTCTCGGCAGCCGCCCGTTCAGCCGGGTCAACGCGGCGCTCGTGGCGGCCGGAACGCCGCCGGTGCGCTGGTCCCCGGCAATGCCGCGACAATGAACCGAGCCACGCCGCGACAGCGAACCGAGCAATGCCGCGGTAGCGAACCGAGCCGTGCCGCGGCAGCGAACCGAGCCGTGCCGCGGCAAAGGCCCGAGCAATGCCGCGGCAGCGAACCGAGCACTGCCGCGGCAAAGGCCCGAGCCATGCCGCGGCAGTGACCCGAGCTAGCACACGGTGATCGTGCCGCGCAGCGGGATCCAGTCGTACGCGCTGGTTCCGGGGTCCGCCACGCCGTCGTGGTCGAGGTCGAGCCACCAGTCGACCTGCGCGATCGGCCGGTAGACCTTCCCCGAGGTCAGCGTGCTCGGCACGGTGAAGGAGTGCGTCAGCAGATCGGAGTTGTTCTCGCCGACCTCCTGGGCGAACGCGTCGGCGGACTTGACGTCCCCGGTGGTGGTCCACACGTCGTCGCCGGTGGAGAACCACATGTGCAGCGAGGTCTGTACGTCGTCGGTCGCGTAGTTGGCCAGCGCCACCCGGGTCACGATGCCGCCGCCGGTGCACACCGTGGTGGAGCCGCCGATGGTCGGCCGGCCCGGGCCCCCGTAGCTGGCGCCGCAGTACGCCGCGAACGGGTTCTCGAGGTCGGTGCTGAGCACCACTCCGGTGCTCGGCATGCAAAGTTCCTTCTGCTGGGCCGCGCCGTGGTCGGTGTCGTCCGGGTCCATCCAGGTGTTGAGGAGCGCCACCTCGGAGCGGGTGCTGGTGGCCGGGTACAGGTCGCGCAGGCCGTGCGCGTCGTCGGGCAGGGGGCGGATCGCGTCGGCCGCCGCGCGGTTGGCCCACGGGCGGGCGCCGTAGTTCATGAAGGCGTACGAGCCGTGCGTGTGGTGCAGCCCGAAGGCGTGGATGACCTCGTGCAGGTAGGACGGGCGGAACCAGGTGTCCCCGGCGGCGTTCCAGCGGCCGGCGCCGTAGAGCGTCTCGCCCGCGTCCAGCGGGGTCCGCACGTCCCAGTCGAAGGCGGCCTGGTCGAGGAACGCGATCTGCACCTCGTTGTAGGCGCAGGACGCGATGCTCATCTGCTTCGTCTGGCCGATCGCGTCCTTCTCCTTGATCGACGACACGAAGCCGACGTGGATGGTCGGCACGGTGTCGTTGAACGGAGTCCCGTAGACGAACGGCGTGGTGGTGCTCGTCGTCGAGGTGATTTTCGCGGCGGTACCGCCGACAAGCCCGATCTGGCGGTTGACGTCCTTGAGCGCCTGCAGCAACGCGGCGGCATCGTTGTCGCCGGTGCCGGTGTACTCCGCGGTGTGCAGCACGACCTTCACCTGCCCGGAGGTGAACTTGATCGAATCGCAGACCACGTTGCCGTCCTCGTCGTAGCCGTGCAGCGGGATGTAGGCGGCGGCGGGCGTGGCGACGGCGAGCGTGGCGACGAGGCCGGCGAGGGCGCCGAGCAGGCGCCGGGCGAGGGTGTCCATGGCGGCAGTGTGGCCCCGGTCACCGGGGCCGATCCGCGTCGAAGGACGCATACGAGGTGACGCCTGCCCGACGTCCGGCTTGGATGCGCTCGCGAGTGAGGTGCAACCCGTAGATTTGCGGTGTGAGCGACCCCGCACCGGGGCTGGACTCCGAACAGCTGGGCGCCTACTTCGCCCTGATGGAGGTCAGCAGCCTTCTGCACTACGCCGTCGAGGAGCATCTGCGCGCCGACGGTGACCTCAGCTACGTGCAGTTCCAGATTCTCGCCCGGCTCGTCGACGCGCCCGGGGGCCGGCTTCGCATGACCGATCTGGCCGACGGTGTGGTGTACAGCCGCAGCGGGCTCACCTATCAGGCCGGACTGCTGGACAAGCGCGGCCTCATCACCCGCTCGCCCTCCCCCGACGACGAGCGCAGCGTCATCGTGGCCGTCACCGGCGCCGGGCGCGACCTCGTCGCGCGGGTGCTGCCCGGGCACGTGGACAGCATCCGGCGACTGTTGTTCGACGCTATGGCCGACGGCGACCTGGCCGCGCTCGGCGACGTGCTCGGCCGCGTCCGCGCGCACATGCGGGCCGCCCCGCCGCGGTCGGCCAAGCCCCGGACCGGGCGTGGCCAAGGCGGAAGTACCGGCTAGCCCAAGGCGTGACCCGCGTCACGTCGGCATCCATCGACGGCAGGAAGATTGACCCGCCCGTACGTGTTGCATAACGTGCTGATCATTCGTTCAGGTCCGCGGGGCGGCAATGGTCATCACCCTGGTCATCGACACGTTCAACGTCGGCAACAACGGCACCACCATCTCGGCGATGCGCTTCGCCGACACGCTCGTCTCGCGGGGGCACACCGTGCGGGTCGTCGCGTGCGGGGAGCCCGGCGGTGACTCGCCGTTCGAGATGTTCTGGGTGCCCGAGCTCGTCGTGCCCGTCGCGAGCCGGTTCGCGCACCGCCAGCACACGGTGTTCGCCCGGCCCGTCCGCGAGACGCTCGTCGCGGCCATCGCCGGGGCCGACGTCGTGCACATCTACCAGCCCTGGCCGCTCGGGCGCGCCGCCGAGCGCATCGCGCGGCGGCTCGGGGTGCCGGCGATCGCGGCCTTCCACATCCAGCCCGAGAACATCACGTACAACATCGGGTTGGGCTGGTTCCCGCCCGCCGCCCATTTCGTCTACATCCTGCTGCGCCTGCTGTTCTACCGGCGCTTCACCGACATCCACTGCCCGTCGACGTTCATCGCGGCGCAGCTGCGCCAGCACGGGTACCGCAGCCGCCTTCACGTCATTTCCAACGGCGTCGGGAGCGCCTTCCGGCCCGGTCCCGCCCCGGTGCGCGCGCCCGGCGAGCCGTTCCGCGTGCTCATGGTCGGCCGCCTCTCCCCGGAGAAGCGCCAGGACGTGCTGATCCGCGCCGTGCGGCGATCCCGCCACGCCGGGCGCATCGAGCTGCACTTCGCCGGGCACGGGCCCCGCGAGCCGCGACTGCGCCGGCTGGCGGCGAGGCTCCGGGTGCCGGCCCGGTTCGGCCACTACGCCCAGCCCGAGCTGGTCGAGCTGATTCGTTCCTGCCAGTTGTACGTTCACGCCTCCGACGCCGAGATCGAGGGCCTCTCGTGCATGGAGGCGTTCTCCTGCGGGCTCGTCCCGGTCATCTCGGACAGCCGCCGCAGCGCCACCGGCCAGTTCGCGCTCGAGCCGGCCAACCTGTTCCGGGCCGGCGACCCGTCCTCGCTCGCCGAGCGGATCGACGCGTGGATCGAGAACCCGGAGGCCCTCGCGACGGCGTCGGCGACCTACGCGCGCTACGCCGAGATGTACACGGTCGAGCGCAGCGTCAAGGCGATCGAGCGCGTCTACGCCCGGGCGGGCCACGGGTGGGAGGCGCCGACGGGGTACAGCGGCCGGGTCTACCGCCTGCTCTCGAACGCCTTCTACTACGCGGTCGCCATCCCGCTGCTGTTCGTGCTGACCCGCCTGATCCTGGGCGTCCGCACCGAGGGCGACGCGCGCCTGCCCCGCACCGGCGGCGCGCTGACCGTGTGCAACCACGTGCACCTGCTCGACAGCGCGCTCGTCGGGCTGGCCCTGTTCCCGCGCCGCCCGGTCTTCACGGCGGCCGCGATGAACCTGGACAACCCGTGGTACGGCGGTCTCGTACGCCTCCTGGGCGGCGTCGCCGTCCCCCCGACCGCGGCCGGCCTGCCCCGTTTCCTCGACGAGATGGAGCTCTTCCTCGCCCAGGGGCGGATCGTGCACTTCTTCCCGGAGGGGGAGCTGCGGCCGTACGACACCGGCCTGCGCGATTTCAAGCAGGGCGCCTTCCACCTGGCGGCCCGGGCGCGGGTGCCGGTGATCCCGCTGTCGATCCGCTTCACCGCCCCGTCGGGCGTGGGCCGCCTGTTCCGCCGCAAACCGACGATGGTCATCGTGCTGGGCGCCCCGATCGTGCCGGCGACGACTGACCCGCGCCGCGACCGCCGCATACGCATGGAGCTGGCCCGGGAGCGCATGCACGACCTGATCACGCGCGCGGCCTAGGGGCTGTATCGAAGTGGGGGTCGGAGCGAGGCGAGGCTCAGGCGTCGGCTGGGGCCGCGCCGGGCGCGCCCCGATACCGGGGTTGTATCGGGGTGTGACCGGGGTGGTTCCAGCCGACGCCTGAGTCCGCCGCAGCCCGGCCATCCACTTCGATACAGCCCCTAGCGGCTCAGGCCTCCCCCGGTGAGGCCGGGCCGCCGAGCTCCGGCGGCACCGGCCAGCCCAGCACCTCGAGCAGGTGGGCGAGCTTGCGGTCGAGCTCGCGCCCGACCGCCGCGATGGCCGGGTCCCCGAACGACGCGAACTGGCGGCTGGGCTGGTCGATCGAGAACCGGACGGGCTCGGCGGCCACCTGCGTGATGACGGTGCGCAGCGGGGCGTAGAGCATGGCGACCGGGTCGTGGCGGTACATCCGCTCGGCGAGGACGTGGTTGCCCATGAGGTACATCCGGCAGCGCGCGGTGTTCCCGGCGATCCCCATGAGCGGGTCGGCGAGGAACCTCCAGTAGATGAGGAAGCCGTGCGCGGCGATGCGGTCCGTCAGCTCGGTCACCGCCTGCCAGTCGGCGAGCCGTTCGAACTGTTCGGCCGGGAACGCGGGCACCGCCGCCTCGTACCGCGCGACGGCGTCGTCGAACGATCCGTCGACGTCGACGGCGAGACGCGACTCAGTCATGGCGGGGCGCTACCCGCACGGCGTGGCCGAAACCTCAGGCGCCGGCCGGCCACGATCTCGTCCGCGTGCGTGCGTTTCGCGGATGCTCCAGGGCATCGTCAGTCGGTGCCGAACTCCATCGCGGCATTGTCCAGCAGTTCGCCGTCGTGGTCGGCCTGGCCGCGCGACGCGATCGCGGCCGCGCCGCCCGCCGGCATGGCGCCGAGGAGGTCGGCGGACGGGGTCTGGTTGGCGCCGATGAGCATCGGGTGCGGGCTGCCGATGATGTTGAGCGAGACGTACTGCTCCAGGCGCGCCCGGGAGTCGGCGATGTCGAGGTTGCGCATGGTCAGCTGGCCGATGCGGTCGCCCGGGCCGAATGCCGCGTCCTCGGTACGTTCCATGGACAGCTTGTCCGGATGGTACGACAGCGCCGGGCCGGTGGTCTCCAGGATCGAGTAGTCCTCGCCGCGGCGCAGGCGCAGCGTGACCTCGCCGGTCACGGCCGAGCCGACCCAGCGCTGCAGCGCCTCGCGGAGCATGAGCGCCTGGGGGTCGAGCCAGCGGCCCTCGTACAGCAGGCGCCCGAGCTTGCGGCCCTCGTTGTGGTACGCCGCGACCGTGTCCTCGTTGTGGATGGCGTTGACAAGCCGCTCGTAGGCGGCGTGCAGCAGCGCCATGCCCGGCGCCTCGTAGATGCCGCGGCTCTTGGCCTCGATGATGCGGTTCTCGATCTGGTCGGACATGCCGAGCCCGTGCCGCCCGCCGATCGCGTTGGCCTCGAGGACCAGGTCGACGGCGGTCGCGAACTCCTTGCCGTTGATCGAGACCGGGCGCCCCTGCGCGAAGCCGACGGTCACGTCCTCGGACGGGATCTCGGCCTGCGGGTCCCAGAAGCGCACGCCCATGATCGGGTCGACGATCTCGATGCCCGCGTCGAGGTGCTCCAGCGACTTGGCCTCGTGGGTGGCGCCCCAGATGTTGGCGTCGGTCGAGTACGCCTTCTCCGTGCTGTCGCGGTACGGCAGCTCATTGGCCAGCAGCCACTCCGACATCTCCTTGCGCCCGCCGAGCTCGCCGACGAAATCGGCGTCCAGCCACGGCTTGTAGATGCGCAGGGCCGGGTTGGCCAGCAGGCCGTACCGATAAAAACGCTCGATGTCGTTGCCCTTGAAGGTGGAACCGTCGCCCCAGATCTGCACGTCGTCCTCGAGCATCGCGCGCACGAGGAGCGTGCCGGCCACGGCCCGGCCCAGCGGGGTGGTGTTGAAGTAGGCCCGCCCGCCGGAGCGGATGTGGAAGGCGCCGCAGGCGAGCGCCGCGAGGCCCTCCTCGACGAGGCTGGCCCGGCAGTCGACGAGACGCGCGATCTCCGCGCCGTAGGCGGTGGCGCGCCCCGGCACCGAGGCGATGTCGGGCTCGTCGTACTGGCCGAGATCGGCCGTGTAGGTGCAGGGGATGGCGCCCTTGGCGCGCATCCACGCGACAGCTACCGAGGTGTCGAGACCGCCGGAGAACGCGATGCCGACCCGCTCGCCGACAGGCAGGGAGTTGAGGACCTTGGACACGACTCAAGCATATACGACGGAGTGCATAACCATGCAACCCCCCGTGAGGTACGACCTACTCAGCCACCTGAACCAGCTCCGGACATCTGTTGCGATAGTGCCCAGGCACGCGGCAGTGACCGCAACGACGCCGTCCCGCGGCGTTGGCCGCCGGCGCCGGGTCCACCCGGAGATCGTCGAAATAGTCCGGCACCCCCAGTGCGGCCGCGGCCGCACGCAGTTGCCGCAGCTCGCCCGCGGTCAGCACGCCGTCGGCGAACGCCGCCTCCCGCAGCGACTCGAGAAACCGCTCGTTGAGCGCCGCCACCTGCGCCGAGCCGAACCCCGCGGCGCCCGCGAGCCGGGCGAGGGCGTGCGCCTCGTCCCCGACGATCCGCCCGTCGGCGAGCGCGATCGCGAGGTAGTCGAGGTACCGCTCCGCGTCCGCGCCGCCCGCCTCCGCCGCGCTCATCGGCAGCCGCGCGAGGATGGAGGCCATCCACCCGTCGGTACCCCGGCGTAGCCCGACGGCGCGCGTCCGCGGCTGGAACGCCACGGGCGGCGGCAGGCGCAGCGTCGCGACGGCCAGGGGCGGGCCGGCGTACCCGAGCTCACCGCCGGCTCGCGCGATCAGCGCGGGCAGCAGCGCCGCGACCGCGCGCACGTCGCCGAGCGCGGCGTGGGCGTCGGGCATCGCGATGCCGGCGTGCCGGGCGAGCGTGGCCAGCTTGTGGTTCGGCGTGTTCAGCGTGCGCCGAGCCAGCCAGAGCGTGCACAACGCCGGTACCGGTCCGATGCGCAGTCCCGCCCGCGCGAACTCGGCGGCCAGGAACCGTTCCTCGAACGCGGCGTTGTGCGCGACGAACACGCAGCCGTCGAGCTGCCGCACCACCTCGCCGGCGATGTCCGCGAACCGTGGCGCGTCGCGCACCGCCGCGTTCTCGATTCCGTGCACGAACACCGGCCCGGTGTCGCGTCCGTCCGGGTTGACCAGCGTGACGAACTCGTCCTCGACGCGTCCGTCGCGGTCCACCCGGGCAATCGCGATTTCGACGATCCGGTCGCCGGCCTCGGGCGCGAGCCCGGTCGTCTCGACGTCGACGATCGCGAACGGCCCGGCGTGTGGACGGAGCAACGGCGCGTTCGCGAGCAGGTCGGCGTACGCGAAGAGCCGCCCCTGCCGCCCGGGCGCGGCGAACGGCGTCTGCGGCGGCCGCGGTTGTACCGGCGCCGTACGGGCCGGGGCGGGCGCCCGGAGCATCGGCGGGTGACGCAGCGCGGTCGCGGTCCACTCGGCCGCGTCGGCGCGGGAGCAGTCGACGATCCACCAGAGCCCGCCGGGCGATCGGAGTTCGAGCTCGCCGTACTGCATGATCGGCAGTTGGCGGTTGCTCTTGAACCGGCGGTCGGGACCACCCTTGGCGTTCACGTACTGCCACGTCGAGCCGATCCGGCGACCGTCCCGCGGCACCGCGCCGGATTCGATGAACGAGGTCACCGACGCGGCGACCTGCAGTTCGCCGTAGGCCACGTCGGTCCAGCGCCGACCCGAGCGAACGAGCACCCGGTCGGGCAGGAAGAGCAGCGCATCCTGGCCGCACGCGAGCGTGGGCACGTCGATGTTCGTGATGGGGACCCGGTTGAGCTGCGCGACGAGGTCGCCCGGGCCGGTCGGTTCGAGCGCGGCGGCGTCGTGCCCGGTGGTGTGGTGCATGACGACACCGCCGCCAGGAACGGATCCGGGGGAGGGCAGAGCGGCCGATCGGCGCGGCCACCGCCGCAGAGCGTCGCCCTGTAGCGAATGCCGGCGGCTCCGGCGCTGACACTGACCCCGCGCGGCGAGAGGCCCGTCCGTAACGGTCCGGCTTCCAGGCTGGTGCGGGTGCGTCCGGGTCCAGCACACGCCGCGACCGCAGATTCAACACTTGTCAACAAGTTCTACCAAAGACCACCGCGAATACGCATACTGAGACATCGATGCTGCCGGGGTCCGCCGCCAATCGGGCCCCTCCCCCTCCACGACCCCTGAACGAAAGAGGTCTTCCCGTGGTCGATCGATCACGACCGGGCCGGCGCCGGCGAGTGCTTCTCTCCGCCGCCGCCAGCCTGGCCCTCACCGCCGCCGCCATCGTCGGGCTCGCCGGAACGGCCCAGGCGGCCGGTCCGCTGCCCTGTGACATCTACGCGTCCAACGGCACGGCGTGCGTGGCCGCCCACAGCACGACCCGCGCACTGTTCGCGACGTACAACGGGCCGCTCTACACCGTGCAGCGCGCCGACAACGGGGCCACACACAACGTCGGGCTGCTCGCCGCCGGCGGGTACGCCAACGCCGGCGACCAGGACGCGTTCTGCAACGGCACCACGTGCCGCATCACGCGGATCTACGACCAGACGAGCAACCACAGCGATCTGACGATCGCGCCGGACGGCGGGGCCGGGTCCGGCGACCGCGGCGCCGACGCGGGCGAGATCGCGGTGACCGCGGGCGGGCACAAGGTGTACGGCCTGTGGGTGTCGCCCGGCGTCGGGTACCGCTTCAACGGCCGCGCCCCCGGCGTGGCGGTCAACGGACAGCCCGAGGGCGTCTACATGGTCGCCAGCGGCACGCATGTCGGCTCCGACTGCTGCTTCGACTACGGCAACGCCGAGTCGACGCCGTACGACACCGGCAACGGCCACATGGACGCCGTCAGCATCGCCACCACGTGCTACTTCGCGCCTTGCCAGGGCTCCGGCCCGTGGATCGAGGCGGACATGGAGAACGGCATGTTCCAGGGCGGCAACGGCTCCAACCCGAACCCGGGCAACAACTCCGCGTACGTGACCGCCGTGCTGAAGAACAACGGCCAGACGACGTACGCGCTCAAGGGCGGCAACTCGCAGTCCGGCGGGCTCACCACCTGGTGGAACGGCGCGCTGCCGACCGACAAGCAGGGCTACCGCCCGATGCACCAGGAGGGCGGCATCATCCTGGGCATCGGCGGCGACAACTCCAACCGAAACCGCGGCACCTGGTTCGAGGGTGCGATGGTGTACGGCTACCCCTCCGACGCCGCCGAGAACGCGGTCCAGGCCAACGTCGTCAGCGTCGGCTACGGCGGCCAGACCAACGTCCCGAACGGCCCGCAGGGCACCATCACGGGCCCGGGCGGCAAGTGCGTGGACGTGGCCGCGGACGACACCGGCGCCAACGGCACCGGGGTCCAGCTGTGGGACTGCCAGAACTACGCCGAGGACCAGCACTGGACGCACTTCGCCGACAACTCCCTGCGCACCCTGAACCGGTGCCTGGACATCAACGGCAACGGCACGGCCAACGGCACCCAGGTCGAGCTGTGGGACTGCAACGGCGTCGGCGGCCAGAAGTGGGTCCAGCAGGCGGACGGTTCGCTGCGCAACCCGCAGTCCGGCCGCTGCCTCGACTCCCCGAACGGCAACACCGGCAACGGCACGCGCCTGCAGATCTGGGACTGCAACGGCTCCGCGGCGCAGAAGTTCGCCGTCAACGGCGGCGGCACCAACGTCGGCCCGGGCAGCAAGTGCGTCGACGTGGCCGCGGACGACTCGGGCACCAACGGCTCGGCCGTCCAGCTCTGGGACTGCCAGTCGTACGCCGCGGACCAGCACTGGTTCCACCAGTCCAACGGCGCCCTGCGTACCCTGGGCCGCTGCCTCGACATCAACGGCAACGGCACCGCCAACGGCACGCTGGTCGAGCTGTGGGACTGCAACGGGGTCGGCGGCCAGGTCTTCCAGCAGCAGGCCGACGGCTCCCTGCGCAACCCGCAGTCGGGCCGCTGCCTGGACTCCCCGAACGGGGCGACCGCCAACGGCACCCGCCTGCAGATCTGGGACTGCAACGGCTCCGCGGCGCAGAAGTTCGCGCTGAGCTGAGAAGAGCAGAACCGCAAGAACCGGGCGCGGGGGTACTGCCTACCCTCGCGCCCGGGCCACGACCTCCTCCGGCGTCAGGGGCGCGGAAGGATGGTGGGACAGGCACATCGGCGCGGCAATCTTCACGAATGAGAACCCCTCCCCCGCCGCGAAGAACGCCCCGCTGGACAGCCGCCCGATGTCCGGCAGCCGCCCACCCTTGGCCTGCGCCAGCTCCTTCGCCGCATCGATCTGCGCCGGCGCGTTGAGCAGCCCGAAGAACTGCGTCGTCGCGTTGCCGGAGATCTGGTTGTGCAGCCCCTTCGGCGCCTGGGTCGCGAAGACCAGCCCGAGCCCGTACTTGCGGGCCTGCGACGCCAGCGCAATCGTGCTCGCGGTGCAGGGCGTGCTCCCGGTCGACGGGGCGAGGGTCTGCGCCTCGTCCATCACGAACAGCCCGCCCAGCGGCCGATCCCCGGCCGGATGCCGCTTGATCCAGGCGAACAGCGCCATCTGCAGCTGGTTGACGAAGCTCTGCCGCTGCTCGTCGGAGCCCAGCCCGGCCAGGTTGATGACCGACACCCGGGCCCGGCGCCCGGCCCGCGGCGTCAGCAGCTCCCCCGGGTCGACCGGCGCCCCGTGCCCGCCGAACAGCGGGTCCGTGACCATGGCGGCCTTGAGCGTCTCGGCGCTCTCGGCGGCGAGCTTGCCGGCCTTGGCGATGCTGCTCACGCCGTCCGGGAGGTCGCTGAGGTACTCGGTGAAGCCCCGCAGCCCCGAGTTCCCCGCGCGCGTGTAGGCGATCAGCGCCTCGGTCAGTACCGCCCGGCCCTGCTTGGCCAGGCGCGCCCCGGTGTGCACCCCGGCCCTCGGGGCCAGCGCCTCGACGGCGGACGTGATGGCCTGGTCGAACTCGTCGGGCGAGTCCCGCACCGGCCCGAAGTCCGGCAGCGGCTGAAACGCGAGCGGCCGCCCGCTGGTCACCCGCGGCGTCCAGACGACGACGTCGGTGTTCGCCAGGTAGTCCGCGGCCCGCCGGTCGTCGCCCGGGCCCCATCCGGCCGGCGCCTCGGGCCACGCGTCGCCGAGCCGGGCCAGGTCGTTGTTCGGGTCCAGCACGATCGACGAGACCCCGGCCCGCGCACACTCCTCCACGAGCCGCCGGATGAGCACGGTCTTGCCGGACCCGGACCCGGCGAACACCACGGTGTGCCGCCGCAGCGACTCCAGCCCGATGCTGAACGCCGCCCCGGACTCGGCCACCTTCCCCAGCGTGATCCGCCCCTCGGCAACGGGCACGGCCGTGTCGGCCACCGGTTCGCGGACTGGTTCGCCCTCCGACGGGGCCGGCTCCAGCACCGCCGAGAAGAGCACGGTCCGGCCGGCCGGCCGGCGGGCGCGCAGCCACTCCTGAAAATGCGGCGGCGGTGCCACGGTGAGGTGCTTCAGCGCGGCGAAGACCTTGAGATCCTGCTCCGAGATCCGCGCCACGACCCCGCCGGCCTTGAGGAACTCCTCGGTGACCTCCTTGGTCCGCTTCCCGGACGGCCACGGCGAGTTCCGCAGCACCACCAGCCGCCGCTGCGGCACGGCCCGGTCGAGCCCGGCCATGGTCGAGGCCGCCTTGACCCGGCTGATGACGGCGACCGCGCTCGGGCTGTTGATCGCGCGGAACGCCCAGTGCGCCTCGTTCTCCGTCGACTCGTTCAGCACCTCGATGAGCCGGCCGTGCAGCGCCGGCTTCCGGCTGGGCAACGGGTCGTGCTTGTAGGTGGCCCCGGTCGGCGCCTGCTCGTCGATCCAGGCGGTGAGCCCGGCGGCCAGCAGTGCCGGCATCTCCGCATCCTCGGTCGCGTACTGCAGCGCCGCAGACACGTCGAGCGCCCCCACCAGTTCCTTGAACCGCGCGTCGATCTTCGCCAGATGGTCCTGGGGCGCGGCCTGCTTCACGACGCCCGGCCTCTCCGGCTCCGGCTCGTCGTCGCGGAACTGGCCCAGCTCGACGATCCGCTCCTCGTCGAGGCACCAGCGCACGTGGGCTTCGACCTTGCGGAGCAGGGCGCGCGGCGTGTACCGGTTCGCGATCCCCTTGAACGCCTCGGGCCGGACCGGCCAGGTGTCGTGCTCGGCGCCGAAACTCTTGGCGCGCAGCCGCCGGGCCACGATCGCCTCGGCGATCTCGTCCTTGGGGATCCGGTCGGGCAGCAACTCCTTCCGGAACCGCTCCCGCACGGGGCCCGGCGCATTCCGTTCGATGAGCGCGAAGGTGTCCGGCAGGCAGGAGACGACGACCAGCGTGCGGCGCGTGATCTCGCGGAGGTTCAGCAGCCCGTCGGCGACCTGGCCGAGGAGGCCGGCCTCGTCGTCCTCCATGCTCTCCGCGGGACCGAACGCCGTGGTGGTGGTCTGCGCGAAGAGCGTGTCGATCTGGTCGATCGCGATCACCGTCGGGTCCATCGGCAGCGCCATCAGCCGGGAGATGTCCTGCACGATCTGCTGCGGGCTGCGGACGGCCGGGGAGAGACCCCACCTGCGCCGCCCCTCGGGGTCGCCGAGCTCGGAGATGAGGTGCGCGTAGCCGACGTCCTGCGCCTCGAAGTCCTTCGACCCGTTGAGCACGAGGGCCCGGGCCGTGTCCTGGCACTGTTTGCCGACATCGTTGTGCTCGTTGCGCAGGGCCAGGATGAAGGCGTCGAGGTGAGCCCGGGTCAGCACCGCGTCGCCGGCGATGGCGTCGCGCACGTCGGTCGGCAGGTGCAGGTCGACGGTGATCGTGCGCAGGAACCGCACCAGCTGACTGGGCCAGCCCTTCGCCGGCTGATCGAGGCACTCGACCATGCACAGCGCGGTGCTGGCCCAGAACGTCCGCCCGCTGATCATGTTGACCAGGACGAAGTAGCCGCCGCCGGCCTGGATCGTCTCCCGGATGGCGCCCAGGAGGTGCGTCTTGCCCGCACCGGCCCGGCCCTGCATCGCGACACTCAACGGCTTCGACACGTCGTCCCGCCGCGCCCGGTTGACCCCGCTGACGATCTCCTTGGCCGCCTTCTCGTGCAGCTCGGGAACGTTGTACCGCGACTCCCGCCAGACGTCGTCCGGAGTCGGCGCCGGGTTGAAGTCGAACGCCTTCAGGACCGCACGTTGCATCTCGGTGATCATGACGACTCGATCGCCATCATGTGGCTGTCCTCGCCACCGATCCGGACCGCGGCCTCCCGGTCCCGGGGCTGCAGCGCCTTCAGGTTGGCCACCGGAATGACCCGGACGCCGGGCTGGGACAGCATGACCCGCAGGGCCGCGTCGACGGCGGCCCGGTCGACCCCCGGCAACCGGTCCCGCACATCGGCGAGCCCGACCCAGCCACCGGGCGGGTTGGCCAGCGCGACATAGGCAGCCCGGATCGCGCCCTCGACGTCCTGCGGCATCACGGTGACCGCCTGCGTCTGCTTGAAGAACTCCCCGTGGCTCATCTGCAGCCGGTCCAGCGCCCGGCCGACGTTCGCCATCAGG
Organism: Dactylosporangium sp. McL0621; assembly: GCF_049995355.1. Classification (NCBI taxonomy): domain Bacteria; kingdom Bacillati; phylum Actinomycetota; class Actinomycetes; order Micromonosporales; family Micromonosporaceae; genus Dactylosporangium; species Dactylosporangium sp. McL0621. The sequence continues at coordinate 2,139,791 of NZ_CP188259.1, read as the reverse complement.
CTGAAGAGGGTCTGGATCGCCGAGCGGCCCTCCTTCGGCGGCTCGGTCTCATGCAGCGTGCGGACGAGGCTCCAGCCCGCATCGGTGAGCTGATGCGAGAACGGTCGGGCGCTCTTGTCGGTCTCGACCAGTCCGCGCTGCACCAGCACGGCGTTGTCCCGGCCGTTGAGCGGGAAGCCGGCGATCGCGGCGAACTCCGTGTTGGTCAGCTCCCGGGCCTCGGCCATGAGCACGACGACGGCGAGGATCTGGTTCGGCGACAGGCCGGCCGGTGGCCGCGCCGGCACCGGCTTCTTCACCGGCTGAGGCTTCTTGACCGGCGCGTCCAGGTAGTCCCGTCCCGGCTGCGTCAGCGTGTGGACCAGTACTCGCCCGATCTTCGTCGTGGTGATCAGCCCCTGGTCCACGAGCTCGGCGTTGTCCCTGCCGGTGAGGCTGCTGACACCGAGCTCGTTGAGCTGTCTGTTGGTCAGGGGGCCGTGCGCGCGCAGGGCGGTCAGGACTTTGATCAGGGACTGCTTCATTGCGAGGAGCCTCTCCGCCGCTGCTCGAGCAGCTGTCCGATGTTGTGAACGACGAGCCGGACGTCGGTCAGGACGTCCTCGTTGGTGAAGCGCAGGACAACGTGGCCGTGGAGGTGGAGGTGCACGTCGCGGCGGTGGTCGTCGGCGAACTTGATCGCGCCGCGGTGCTCCTCGCCGTCGACCTCGACCACCAGGCGCTCGGCCGGCCAGAACAGGTCCAGCCGGTAGCGGCGGCCCAGGATGTCGGGGTCGTAGTCGTGGTTCCAGTGGCGGCCGCGGGCCCATTCGCAGGCCGCCAGGGCACGCTCCAGGGCCTGCTCGGCCCGGCTGTCGGCCCGCGGGTAGCCCGAGCGCGGCGGGTACGTCACCCGCGGGCCCGGAGCCGGGCCGGCCGCCGGGGGGCCCAGGGTGGCGATCGGGGGCGGCAGGGCGATCCGGACCGAGCGGACCCGGTCGACGCTGCGCAGTGCCGACCCCGCCAGCCAGACGGTCACGCCGGCGTGGCGGACCAGCCATTCGGCGGCGTGCACGAGCGCCCGCTCCGCGGCCGGGTGCTCACCGGCCGGCAGCTCGATGATGACGACGAGGTGGTCGCGGCCGTACGCCGCGGCGATGACCCGGGCCAGGCCGGCCGCCCGGACCTCGGCCGGCAGGGCGGGGGCGCGCTCCGCGGCGCCGCGCAGTGCGCGGGTGGCGAGGTCGGCGAGGAACGGGCCGAAGTTGTGCGAGCCGGCGGCCGCGCGCTCGGCCAGGGCCCGGACCGCGGCGACCCCGAGCGCGCTCGGGCCGTCGAGGGCGTCGGCGCCCGGCAGCCACAGCGGGTACAGGGCGATCGCCGCCCGGTCGAGCTCCCGGAGGATGACGTGCACCTGATCGCCGGGTGTCCCGGGCGGGGCGGGGCGGAACGACACGACGGCCGGCGCGGCGGACGGCAGCGGGTCGAGCGCCACGCTGAGCAACTCCGGCGCCGCCCCGTCGAGATGGCTCACCTGGCGGCGCGGCGGCCCGTCCCACCAGTGCGCCAACGTTGCCGCAGGGGACATGCAGGCACCGTACTGTCGGTTCCCATCCGGAAGCACTCCGTTGACCAGACGCAGCGAACGGCGCAACGGGCGAGGCATTCCGGGTGACCGGCTCTGCGAAGATGCAGGGCATGCGGATGCTCATCGTCGGCGGGACGCAGTTCGTCGGGCGGCACATCGTCGAGGCGGCCCTGGCGAACGGGCACGACGTCACGCTGCTGCACCGGGGGAAGACCGGCGGAGATCTCTACCCGGAGGCGCGGCACATCATCGCCGACCGCAACGGTGACCTGAGCGCGTTGGAGCACGAGCGCTGGGACGCCACCATCGACGTGAGCGCCTATCAGCCGGAGCAGGTCGGGCGCCTCGCCGACGTGCTCAGCACCGGGCACTACACGTTCATCTCCACAGTGTCGGTGTACGCCGACCCGCCGCCCGGTTACACCGAGGACGCCCGCCTCCGGGAGGACGACTCCTACGGCGGCCGCAAGGTGGCGTGCGAGCGGGTCACCCAGACCCGCTTCAAGGATCCCCTGATCCTGCGCCTGCCGTACGTCGTCGGACCCTACGACCACCTCGTGCGGTTCACCTGGTGGGTCAAGCGGATCGCGGCGGGTGGGGAGATCCTGGCACCCGGCCACCCGGACGAGCCCATCCAGCTCATCGACGCCCGCGATCTTGCCAAGTGGACGCTCACGATGACCGAAATGCCCAACCCGGGCATCTTCCACCCCTCCGGACCGGCGGAGCGGCTCTCGTTCGGCGAGCTGCTGACCGCGATGCAGCAGGGTACGGACGCCACCCTCACCTGGGTCGATCCCGAGTTCCTGATCGCGCGCGGTGTCGGCCACGAGGACCTGCCGCTCTGGCCGGCCCTCGACGAAGAGGCCGCCGTCAACCAGGCCGACCCGGCGAAGGCCATCAATGCCGGCCTCACCCTGCGGCCGCTGCGGGAGACGATCGAAGACCTTCGCAACGAACCTCCGCAGCCCGGCCGCCTCGGCCGGGAGCGCGAGGCCGAACTGCTCCGCGAGTGGCGTCAGAGGTAGGCCGGCAGCCCCGCCCGCAGGCACGCCAGCATCGCCGCGCTCTCCGCCGGGGACAGGGTCGCCGCGGCGCGCCCGATCGCGGCCAGCACCTCCTCCAGTGACACGGTCGCGTCCGCGCCCGGCGCGTGGTAGCGCGCCTGGGCGATCAGGTCGGCCACGTAGGGCACCACGTCGTCGCTCGAGGTCTCCCAGAGCCACGCCAGCACCGACCCGAACGCCTCGCCCGCGTGCAGGCTCGCGCCGCGGGCCCGCTGGGCCAGCAGCGCGGTCGCGGACTCGCAGACCAGCGCGCCGATGAGCTTTTCGAAGATGTGGTCAGGCACCTCGCGCGTTCGCACCATCGCACTCCCACCGATCGATGTAACGACCGGTGATCCTACCGCTTCGAAGGGTTAACGGGAATAGATGACGACCCCGGCCGGGGGCAGAGTCAGCTGGACCGCCTTGCCGTTGCGGGCCGAGACCGAGACCTGGCCGCCGGCGAAGGCCGGCTCGCTGGAGTACCGGCAGGTCAGCCGGTCGCCCTCGGCGTGCAGGTCGTTGTCGACGGTCACCCAGGCCGTGCGCACGCGGTCCGGGTCGGTGTTGACCGCGACGAGCACCTCCTGGTCGGCGAAGATCCGCGACCAGGGCAGCAGGCCCCGCGGGCCCGGCGGGCCGAAGACCACGCCGTCGGCCGAGACCGGGCGCAGGTACTGCCGCCCGCGCCGCAGCGCCGGTAGCCGCCGGCGCACGGCCAGGACCTGCTTGAGCTGGCGATACGTCTCGCGCTCCTCGTCGAACGCATGGCCGCCGCGGCTGCGGAACGGGCCGAAGGCGCCGCCGAACATGGCCTCGCGGATGTACCGGTCGTGCCCGCCCTCGCCGTCGAACTCCTGCTCGGAGCCGTAGTAGATGCACGGGATGCCCAGCGTGACGGCGTTGAAGGCGAGCGCGACCAGGGCCAGGCGCCGGCCCGGCTCGCCGGCCGCGAACCGCGCCTTCCACGGGCCCTTGCGCACCTGGTCGTGGTCGTCGTAGCTGGTCACGACCTTGTCCCGGAACCAGGCGTGCGACTCGCGGCCGACCTGCAGCGAGTTGCGGAACAGCGCGAAGTACTCGGCCGGGTCGGACGTGCCCTTCACCACGCGCTCGAGGCGGTCCTGCACGTCGGCGAGGCCGAGCGCGGCGTCCATGCCGACCGCGTCCAGGGTCTGGTACGCGAACGCCCGGTCGCCGGTGATCTCCGCGACGAGGTAGAAGCGCTCCTTGCCGATCGACTGGGCGAACTCGTGGACGGCGGAGGCGAACCAGCGCGCCGCGCCCGGGTCCATGTGCTTGACCGTGTCCACGCGGAAGCCGTCGAGGTCGGCGTAGGCGATCCAGTACTGGTACGCGCGCGCAAGGGCCACCAGCGCCGCCGAGGGCCGGTAGTCGTCGGCCGGGCCCTCCCCGAGCGCGATGTCCTTCAGGCCCTCGAAGTCGCCCTCCAGGTACTCCGGGAACCGGTCCCAGTCGACGATGCGCCCCTTGCCGGTGAACGTCGCGGTGCTCTGCAGCTCCGCGGGCCAGACGCCGCCGTCGGGGTACGCCTGCGGGACCGGGCCGACCGGGAGCACCGCGGCGCCGTCCGCGTCGCGGAAGCCCTTGACCGGGTAGCGCTGCCCGGTCCACACCGGCTGGCGGTCGCCCTCGTAGCCGAAGACGTCCCCGGCGTGGTTGAGCACCACGTCGAGGATGACCCGCAGCCCCTGCGCGTGCGCCTCGGCGACCAGCGCCCGCAGATCCTCCGGCCGCCCGAAGTGCGGGTCGACGTCGAGAAAATCCTGGATACCGTACCCGTGGTAGGACGCCTGCCCCGCGACCTGCTTGAGCACGGGGCTCACCCAGATCGCGCTGACCCCGAGCCGGCGCAGGTAGCCGAGCTTGCCCCGCAGCCCGGCCAGGGTGCCGCCGGCCCAGTCGACGCCGGCCGCCCGCCACCGCTCCGCGTCCTGCGGCGTGGCGACCGCGTTGCCGTGGTCGGCCTCCGTCAGCGGCGGCGTGCTCCCGGTGGCGACGAGCTCCCCGTCGTTGCCCCGGTAGCCACGCTCGCCGCCGTCGGAGAAGCGGTCGACCAGCAGGAAGTACAGGACCTCGTCGGCCCAGTCGTCCGGGGACGGGTGGAACGGCCCCCGGGTGAGCTCGGCGAAGTCGATGTCGGCGATCCGGCGGTACGGCACCCCCCGATGGTGCCACGAGCCGTACTCAGACCGTCGCCGGCCGTCGCCTGCCCAACACCCGGCGGGCGATCCCCGGCCGCAGCAGCGCGGTCGGCGGGTCCAGGAGGTTCGTGACGCGGCTGAACGCGAGCGAGACGACCTCGTCGTGCGCCGCGGTGGCGTACAGGCGGTCCATATATCGGTTTGTGTACCGGTTCACCATCCGCGTCCGCGCGTCCCGGGGCCCGTCCACGCCCGGCAGGGCCGCGTCGCCGCCGGTGGCGATCTGCCACGGGATGTCGACGACCGGCCGGACGGCGCGGAAGAACCGCAGCGCGTCGAGCTCGCCGCCCCGGGCCAGCGACTCGCCGAGCTTGAGCGCCTCGACGCCCGCGACCGACATGCCCTGGCCGTACATCGGGTTGAACGAGCACATCGCGTCGCCCAGGACCACGAAGCCCAGCGGGAAGCGGCGCAGGCGGTCGTAGCGGTACCGCGTGCTGCCCGGGTAGCGGAACTTGACCGCCTCGTCCTCGAGCGGCTCGGACGCCTCGATGATGTCGGAGACGTACGGCAGCGGCAGCCGCTTGGCGTACGCGCGGTAGCCGGCGTCGTCCAGCGGCGCGTGGTCGCCGAGGATGCCGAACAGCGTGATGACCGCGCGCCCGCCCTCCTGCAGCATGACCGCGCCCCCGCGCGGCGCCGCGGCCGACGGCCCGATGATGATCGCGATGTCGCCGTCGAGCAGCGCGGGATCGACCCGGTACCGCCGGGAGACGTACGCGAGATCGACGTGCAGCCGCTCCTCCCGCGGCTGCTCGTAGCCGAGCTCGGCCAGCCAGCGTGGGGCCCGCGAGCCGCGCCCGGTCGCGTCGACGACCAGATCGGCCCCCAGCACCTCCGGATCCCCGCCCCGGGCCTGGATCCGCGCACCGGTCACCCGCGTCCGCGCGGCGTCCGCCTCGACGCCGACGACGTCGGTCCCGCCGCGCACGGTGACCCCGGGCCGGGCGAACACCTTGGCCCGCACGTACGCCTCCAGGTACGGCCGGCTGAACGACAGCGCCTCCATGCCGATCGGCGCCTGCTTGAGCCGGTACCCGTTGGCACAGAAGCGCACGTTGCCCAGCACGTCGCCGACCGGCACCCCGGCCGCCGCCAGTTCCCGCGCGGCCCCCGGGAACAGCCCCTCGACGACGTTCAGCCCGGCCGCGAGCAGCCCGTGCGCGTGCCGCCCCTGAGGCACCCCCCGGCGCACCGCGTGCTCCACGGACTCCGCGCTCCAGTCCCCCTCCACCTCGTCGCGCTCGACGATCGTCACGCGCTCGAAGTGCTCGGTCAGGACCCGCGCGGTGAGCAGGCCGGCCATGCTGCCGCCGAGTACGACGGCGTGTCTGTGCGTCATGCTTCCCCCGGCGTTCCATCCCGGGCCAGGGCGCGGAACGGCCGGGTTCCCGACACTTCCCCCGGGTCGAATGCGGTGCGGTCCGCGAGGGCCTCGAGCGCACGCTCCCGGCCCCTTCGCCCCCGGACGGCGACCCACGTGCGGGAGGGGGTTCGGGTGGAGCGGAGCTCCCCCGATGGGGAGCGACCGAAGGGAGCGCGAAACACTTACCGGATGACGACGTTGGGTGCCGTGTTTCTGCCGCAGCTGCCGCCTGAGCGGCTGCGGTCCATCGTGACCGCCGCCGACGAGGCCGGGCTCGAGGAGCTGTGGCTGTGGGAGGACTGCTTCCTGGAGGGCGGGCTGACCACGGCCGCGGCCGCGCTCGCCTGGTCGAGCCGGCTGCGGGTCGGGGTCGGGCTGCTGCCGGTACCGCTGCGCAACGTGGCGATCGCCGCGATGGAGACCGCGACGCTGTTCCGGATGTTCCCGGGCCGCGCGACGATCGCCGCCGGGCACGGGGTGCAGGACTGGATGGGGCAGGTCGGGGTGCGGGCGGAGTCGCCGCTGACGCTGCTGCGGGAGTACACGCTCGCGCTGCGCGCCCTGCTGGCCGGCGAGCGGCTGTCGACCCAGGGCCGCTACGTCCGCCTCGACGACGTCGCGCTGGACTGGCCGCCGCCCGGGCCCGCGCCGATCCTGGTGGGCGCCACGGGGCCGAAGACGCTGCGGCTCTCCGGCGAGGTCTCCGACGGCACAGTGCTCACGGCGGGCAATGACGTCGCGACGGTACGCCGGGCGCGCGCCCTGATCGACGAGGGCCGCACGGCCGCGGGACGCACCGACACCCACGAGATCGTGATGTACCTGCACTGCGCGACCGGCCCCGACGCCGAGGCCCGGCTCGCGGCCGAGCGGGTCCGGTGGAAGTACGCCGCGGACGCCGACGTGCTGGTCGCCGGGGACGAGCACGCGGTCGCGGACAGCGTGCGGCGCTGGGCCGAGGCCGGCGTCGACCGGGTGATCCTGCAGCCCACGCCGGACGACCCGGACCCCGAGGGCTTCGTACGGTTCGTGGCGGAACGCGTCCGCCCGCTGGTCCCATGAGCGGTCCGGAGCGGAGCGGAGGGGCCGCTCATCATGAGCGCAGTTCTGGCGCGCCGGCACCGGAGCCCGCGGAGGTGACGGCGTGAGCGACAACCCGGCGATCGCGGGGGTCGCGGCGAGCGGGATCGCCTACCGGGTCGTCGAGCACGGGCCGGTCCGCAGCCTGGCCGAGGCGGCGGCGGTCCGCGGGGTCGAGGTCGCCGACGTCGTGAAGACCATCGTCGTACGCCTCGCCGACGACGACTTCCGCTTCGTGCTCGTCCCCGGCGGCCGTGTCATCTCCTGGCCGAAGCTGCGCGGCCTGCTCGGCGTGGCGCGCATGTCGATGCCGGACGCCGCCACGGCCAAGGCCGCGACCGGGTTCGAGCGCGGCACGATCACCCCGTTCGGCGCCACGACGGCGTGGCCGGTCATCGCCGACGAGCGCATCCGGGGCCGCGAGATCAGCCTGGGCGGCGGCCGGCACGGCGTGGCCCTGGCCGCGGACGCCGCAATCGGGGCGCTGGGCGCCACGGTGGCCGACATCTCCGATCCGGAGCCACCGGCGTCGAATGGTTGATCGACGGGACATTTCTTCCGCGGTACACCCGGAATGAACCACCGCCGATGCGGGGATTTTTCGGCAAATGACGGACATATCTGTTCTGTCGGTTCTAGTTTGGCTCTCGGCAGTGATCACTGCCCGGGTCTCCGATCCGGCGCGGCGGGCCCATTCCGCCGTCGCGCCGGCGCACCCGCGCCGCCACACCAGCGGCGCGCGGTGCGCCTCGGGGAGCGCATGCGTGCCCCGGGCCGAACGGGGAGCCACACCTGTCCAGTCATGACGTACGCCGCCACCTGGCGGCGGCCACGACCGCCTGCACCATCGTCTGCATCGTCCTCGGCTGGGCCGTGATCAGCGCGAACACCACCCATGCGGCCCCGGCCGCGGCGGCCCCCGAGGTCCGCACGGCGGCCGTCGCCGCCGAGTTCCCGGACCGCCTCGCCGAGCTCCGCGGCGCCTACCGGGGGATCCACACGGCGGCCGTCGCCGCCGAGTTCCCGGACCGCCTCGCCGAGCTCCGCGGCGCCTACCGGGGGATCCACCGCGCCGAGCCGCCCGCGCCCCCGCCCGCACCGCCGGCGGCGGCCGCGCCCGTCACCGAGTCGGCCCGGGCCCCGGGTACCAGGGCCTCGCGGGCCACCCGCGGCAAGCCCCGCACGACGAAGCCCCGCGCCGTCCGGCCCGCCGGGACCCGGCCGCTCGCGACCAGGCCCCGCGTGACCCAGAAGCGCCCGCCGGCCGTGGCGGTGCCCTCGGGCGGGGTCGTCGGGTTCGCGATGGCCCAGGTCGGCAAGCGGTACTCGTTCGGCTCGACCGGCCCGGACGCGTTCGACTGCTCGGGGCTCGTCGTCGCCGCCTACCGCGGCCTGGGCCTCGCGCTGCCCCGCTCGACCGGCGGCCTCGCGGGCGTGGGCCGCCCGGTGTCCCGGGGCGAGCTGCAGCCGGGCGACCTCGTGTTCCCGAGCTCGGGCCACGTGGGCATCTACATCGGCGGAGGCCGCATGGTGCACGCCTCGACCGAGCGCGGCGGCGTGAAGATCTCGAACATCTACGCGTTGCGCTTCGCGCGGCGAGTGACGGGCTGAGGCCCGGCCGCGCGGCGGGCGGAGATCAGGCCACGTGGCGAGCTGAGGCCGGGCCGCAGAGCGGGTCGAGACACAGCCGCTGGCGGCTGAGGCCGGGGTGTGCGGCAGCGAGCAGAGGCCGGGCCGTGCAGCGCCGCCGCTGGCGGCTGAGGCCGGGGTGTGCGGCAGCGAGCAGAGGCCGGGCCGTGCAGCAGCGAGCAGAGGCCGGGCCGTGCAGCGCCGCCGCTGGCGGCTGAGGCCGGGGTGTGCGGCAGCGAGCAGAGGCCGGGCCGTGCAGCGCCGCCGCTGGCGGCTGAGGCCGGGGTGTGCGGCGGGCTGAGGCGGGCGAGACCGGGCCACGGCGGTGGACCGAGACCGAGCCGCGTGGCGGACCGAAGTCAGTCGGCCAGGCGGAAGTCGGCGAAGTCGAAGCCGGGCGCCACGACGCAGCTGACCAGCACCGGCTCGTCGCCCGCGGGCGCCGCGGCCTGCCACGTGCCGGCCGGGATCAACACCTGGGGGCGCTGCCCGGCCGCGACGTCCGCGCCGAGCAGCGCCTCGGGGCCGGCCCCCGGGCGCTCCCCGGAGCCGCCCAGGCGCAGCGTCAGCGGGCCGCCCGAGTGCCAGAACCAGAGCTCGTCGGAGCGCACCACATGCCAGGCCGACTCCTCGCCGGGGTGGAGCAGGAAGTAGATCGCGGTGGCCGCGCTGCGCGGGCCGTCGTAGCCGGGCGGGGCGAAGGTCACCGGCGAGCGCCAGGTCTCGCGGAACCAGCCGCCCTCGGGGTGCGGCCGCATGTCGAGCTGCTCGGCCAAGTGCGGTCTCATGGGGGTACCGTATCCGCCCTTTCGCCTGAAGTGAGCGCCCCTGCGGTTTGCGATGCTGGGCCGGTGAGACTGCAGACGCGCACCGGGGCCTTCGTCGAACTGCGAGTGATCAAGGCGGTCGGCGAGCTGCTCGTGGAGGGGGTCGTCGACGCGCTCGACGGGCGGGCCTGGCGGTTCCGGGAGCCGTGCCTGACCGCGGAGGAGGCCAAGCGCCTCGCGGACTGGCTGCTCAAGGCGGCGAAGGGGCGCATCGAGCTGCCGGAGCGGCTCGCGTTCGCCGACCTGTCGTTCACGATCGACGAGCACGAGGTCGGCGAGCCCCGCCTCGTCGTCGGCTTCTCCCGCGCGACCGCGCCCGCGTGGCTGGGCGACGACGAGCAGGCGATGACGTTCGACTATCCGGTCACGCTCGACCTCACCACAGAGGCCCTGGAGGCGGCCGCGGTCGATTGGGAGCGTGAACTCAAGCGTCGCCGCTGAGTAGGATCGCCCAATGCGAAAGCGGCTCGGGGCACTACTGCTGGTGACCACGCTCGCGCTGGCGGGCTGCGGCGACGACAAGCCGGCGACGGCCGACCCCGGCGCCCGGCCGTCCGACAGCTCCGCCGGGCCGTCGTCCGGCTCGGCCGACCCGGGCGGCTCCGGCGCCCTCGGGGCCGCGCCCGGCGCGTCGAAGACCGGGGCGGCGGCCTCCCAGCCCTTCGCGTTCGGCAACCCCAACGGCAAGGCCGCCGTGCCCGCCGAGGCCAAGGCCGAGAACGCGTCCGCGCCGACCACGGTGGTCGGCGACGGCAGCGCGGCCGGCTGCACCTCCGAGAAGTTCGTCGCCGCGGTGTCGACCGGCGGGGTGATCACCTTCAACTGCGGGCCCGACCCGGTGACCATCGTGGTCAAGCAGACCGCGAAGGTGCGCAACCGCTCGGCCAAGGTCGTCATCGACGGCGGCGGCAAGGTGACCCTCAGCGGTGAGGGCAAGCGCCGGATTCTGTACCAGAACACCTGCGACAAGGCCCTGGAGTGGACCACCGACCACTGCCAGGACCAGGCGACCCCCGCACTGACGGTGCAGAACATCCTCTTCGCCGACGGCAACTCGACCGGCGACAAGACCGAGGGCGGGGGCGGAGGCGCGATCTTCGTGCGCGGCGGCCGCTTCAAGGCGGTCAACACCAAGTTCGTGCGCAACCGCTGCGACGACACCGGCCCCGACCTCGGCGGCGCGGCCGTGCGGGTCCTCAGCCAGTACCACAACCAGCCCGTCTACATCGTCGGCAGCACGTTCGGCGGCGCCTCGGGCCAGGGCGGGGTGTGCGCCAACGGCGGCGCGCTGAGCAGCATCCAGGTGTCGTGGACGGTGCTCAACAGCGTCTTCTCGTACAACTCGGCGGTCGGGCGGGGCGCGAACCCGGCCCGCTCGGGCACCCCGGGCGGGGGCAGCGGCGGCGCGATCTACCTCGACGGCGACAACTTCACCCTGAAGCTGGCCGGGACCCTGATCGAGCAGAACAAGGCCAACGAGGGCGGCGGCGCGGTGTTCTTCGTCAGCAACGACCGCACCGGCACCATGTCGATCGACGGCTCGACGCTGCGCAAGAACCCCAGCGCCGGCTTCGAGACGGACGGCTTCCCCGGCATCTTCTTCCTGGGCGCGCGGCCGCCGTCCGTCTCCGGTTCGAGCCTGACGCGGTAACTACGAACGCAGGCAGGCGCAGAACGGGTGGCCGGCCGGGTCGAGCAGCACCGTGTACCGGTCGCCGCCCGGCTGGAACTCCGGCTTCGTCGCGCCGAGCTTGATCGCCCGCTGCTCCGCGTCGGCGAGGTCGTCGACGTAGAAGTCCAGGTGGAACTGCTTCGGCGTCGGCCCCTCGGGCCACGTCGGCGCCTCGTAGGCCGGCAGCTGCCCGAAGCCGACCGACGTCGTGCCGTCGCTGATCATGGCGTACTCGGCCTGGCTGTGCGTCACGTCCCAGCCCAGGACCTCGCCGTAGAAGGTGGCCAGCGCCGGGGGCTCGGCGCAGTCGATGTTGACCATGATGAGGCTCGCGAATCCAGTCATGCCTCAGATCCTCGCGGCTATTCCTGCCACCTTGTGTCAGGAATGCTCCGGCGGATTCGGGCTCGGCGTCGGCGCCGACCAGTTGCGGCGAATCGCCACCATGCGCAGCACGAAGGTGAGGGTGGCGGCCAGCGCGATGGCCGCCGGGCGCTGCACCCCGGTGGCGTCCAGCGCGGCCACGGAGGCGCACCCGAGCAGCCCGGCCACCGCGTAGATCTCGCGGCGCAGCACGGTCGGGATCTCGCCGGTGAGCAGGTCGCGGGCCAGCCCCCCGCCGATCCCCGTGATCATGCCGATGATGCAGGCCCCGATCGGCGGCACCCCGGCGTCGAGCGCCTTGAGCGTGCCCGTCACCACGAAGAGGCCGAGCCCGGCGGCGTCGAGCACGAGCACCGTCCAGCGCAGCCGGCTCACGGCCGGGTGGAGCCAGAAGGCCGCGCCCGCGCACAGCGCGGCGACCACGGCGTAGCGCCAGTCCACGAACGCGTTGGGCTGGACGTTGATGAAGACGTCGCGCATGATCCCGCCGCCCAGCGCCGCGGTGAAGCCGACGAACACCACGCCGAAGAGGTCGAGCCGCTTGACCACCCCGGCGGTGGCGCCGGAGGCCGCGAAGACGGCGATGCCGACGAGGTCGGCGACGAGCAGCGGGCTGAGCGAGGTCACAGGGATCATGTATAACGGCCGCCCGGTGCGCGGGGAGGCGCTCCGGGCGGCCGGCCGGCGAACGGGTCAGATGTTGTTGATCACAGTCATCGCGGTCTCGTGCTGCATCTCCATCATGTCGGAGACCGCACCGGCGTCCCAGTAGCCACCGCCCGAGGACGCGTCCCCGGCGCCGGAGACGTCGCCGTCGAGGTTGCCGCCCGAGCCGTCGTAGTCCGGCGCGGCGTCGTCGGTCAGGTCCGTCGTGACGCCCGTGGCCGGGTCGTAGGCCTGCTCGTACACGCCGTCGCCGTCGCTGTCGAGGGCCGCGATGTCCATCTGGCCGTCGTGGTCGAGGTCGCCGACGAGCACGTTGCTGCCGTCGTCGAGCGTGTAGATCGCCGCCGGGTCGTCGGTGCCGTTGCCGTCGAGGTCGGTGCTGAAGTTCGTGTAGTCGTCGCTCATATCCGTCGTACTCCAAGGTCGCTCGATCAGAAGGTGCGTCAGGCACGCTAGGCGCCCGCCGGGGGCGTTCACTCCCCCATTGCTGCCAAGCCGACAGCGAAAGCGACCCAGGTCACGGGCGGGGTTTGCCACAACCCGGCCCGGGGGTATCTATCCGTCGATCTCTTTCAGAAGGAGGCAGGCTGTGGGCAGGGGTTCCTCGATCGGCGGGGTCATCCTCGTCATCTGGCTGATCATCGGCATCATTGCGGCCGGTCAGCGCGGATACTTCAACAGCGACGACGCGAACTGCGCCAAGGCCGGCACCATCGTGGTCACCATCATTGCCGGGCCGCTGAACTACCTCGGGGTCAACCCGAAGATCAACTGTGAGCTTCCGCAGCCGTCGAAGTGACGGTTTCCCGCCGTCGTACATGATCCTCGCGCCTCGCGTTCAGGCATCTCACAGCGTTACGAGCTAGCGTTCCGGGATGGATGAGTTCGAGGCGCGAAGGGTCGTCGACGCGCTGCGGCAACGCGGCGTGCCGGCTCATGTGGAAATGGCGCAGGCCGGACTGAGCCAGTTCGGCGTGCGGGTACAGCTCTTCGACGGCCGGCTCGCGGTCTGGGACACCGACGGCACCGCGGGCCTGGAGGCGCAGGTGATGCGCGACGGCATCCTCGTGGGGTTCGTACCGATGATCGAGGGCTCCGAGCACTTCACCGAGGAGCAGATCATCGACGCGATCGCGCGGACCGACTACGACCGGCCGATCGCCCGGCAGCGCACGACCGCGCCCCCGGCCGCACCGTCGCTGCCCCAGGAGGGCGGCTTCTTCCGCCGGTTCCGCGGCGGCTTCCGCTAGAGGGCGTCAGCCGTAGAGCTCCGCGCGCTCGATCTCGGCGAAGGCCGGCGTCAGCCGTAGGGCTCCGCACGCTCGATCTCGGCCAAGGCCGGCGTCAGCCGTAGAGCTCCGCACGCTCGATCTCGGCCAAGGCCGGCGTCAGTCGTTGATCTCCGCGCGCTCGATCTCGGCCAAGGCCGGCGTCAGTCGTTGATCTCCGCGCGCTCGATCTCGGCGAAGGCCCGGGTCAGGAGCGCGGCGAAGCTCCGCTCCCCCAGCAGGTCGTCGATGAGCAGTGGCGCGTGCGCGGCGAGGGCGCGCGGGGGCACCGGGGCGTCCTCGTCGGTCTCGTGAATGCCGAGCGCCCCGACCAGCAGCACCGCCATGACCTGCGGGTCCACCTCCCGCCAGGCCGCGGCCGAGCGCACCGCGTGCTCCAGCGCCGCCCGGATGTCGTCGCCGTCGAGCCCGTCCGGGTGCCGCTCCTCCAGCAGCGTCCGCACCACGGCGCCGAGCACCCGCCCGGTCTGCTCCGGGTCGAGCCCGCCGAGCCGCTCCGCCGCGTCCGCGTACGCCGCCTCGTCGCGCGCCCGCGCCGCCTCGACGGCCTCGGCGGAGGCCACGGCGATCGCGCGGGCGGCCGGCGGGAGATGGCGCCAGTTGCTCATGGGGGAACCCTAGTGGTAGAGGCACGTATGGACTTCGTCGAGCACCGGCCGATGCTCTACGGCCTCGCGTACCGGATGCTCGGCAGCGTCCACGACGCCGAGGACGTGCTGCAGGAGGCGTACCTGCGCTGGAGCGCCGCCGACCGGTCCGACGTCTCCGAGCCGCGCCGCTACCTCACGCGGGTGGTGGCCCGGCTCGCCGTGGACGTGCTGCGGGCCCGGCAGGCGCGGCGCGAGGAGTACATCGGCACCTGGCTGCCGGAGCCGGTGTCGACCGAGCCGTCGCCGTTCGGCGCCGTCGACACGTCCGACCTGTCGATCGCCGTCCTGCACCTCATGGAGCGCCTGACGCCGCCCCAGCGCGCGGTGTACGTCCTGCACACCGCCTTCGCCGTGCCGTACCCCGAGATCGCCGCGATCCTGCGGCGCTCCCCGGAGGACTGCCGCCAGCTGCACCACCGCGCCACCGATGCCCTCGGGCAGAAGGCGCGCTTCAGCACCGACCCGGCCGAGATCGCCCGCCTGCTCGAGGGGTTCCTGGCCGCGGCCCGCGACGGCGACGTCGCGCGGCTGGAGCGGCTGCTGCACGACGACGTGGTGATCTGGAGCGACGGCGGCGGGCGGGCGCGCACGGCCCGCAAGCCGATCCTGGGGCGGGTCAAGGCGATCCGGTTCTTCGTCGCCATCGCCGGGCGGTACCTCACCGACCGGCCCGCGCTGCTCAACGGGCACCCGGTGCGGCTCATTGACGGCCGCCGCCGGTACACCCTCAGCGTCAACGTCGTCGACGGGCGCATCGCGGGCGTTTACATGGTCGCCAACCCCTTGAAGCTGAGGGCCATCGACGAGTACAAGTGAGGCATGCCTGCGGCGAACATTGCGCCGGACGGCGCAGACTATGTGATCGTGGGGGCCGGCCCCGCGGGGTGCGTGCTGGCCAACCGGCTCTCGGCCGCGCCCGGCAACCGGGTCGTCCTGCTGGAGGCGGGCGGCCCGGACAAGGCCCGCGAGATCCGTATCCCGGCCGCGTTCAGCAAGCTGTTCACGACCGAGTACGACTGGAACTTCCGCACCGCGCCGCAGCCCGGGCTCGCCGGGCGGGAGCTGTACTGGCCGCGCGGGAAGACCCTGGGCGGCTCGACCTCGATCAACGCCCAGATGTGGATCCGGGGCTGCGCCGCCGACTACGACGGCTGGGGCGTGCCCGGCTGGTCCTACTCCGACGTCCTGCCGTACTTCGAGCGCATCCTGCACCCCGAGGGGCCGCTGCACGTCGAGGCGCTGCGCAGCCCGAGCCCGATCACGGCGGCCTTCCTGGAGGCG
The DNA here is from genome assembly GCF_049995355.1 of Dactylosporangium sp. McL0621. Lineage (NCBI taxonomy): Bacteria > Bacillati > Actinomycetota > Actinomycetes > Micromonosporales > Micromonosporaceae > Dactylosporangium > Dactylosporangium sp. McL0621. The sequence goes on along the minus strand of NZ_CP188259.1, from coordinate 2,124,109 downwards.
TGCCGCGAGGTGGGCATCGCCGAGCGGCCGGACCTCAACGGCCCGGACAACAGCGGCTTCTCCCCCACCCCGGTCACCCAGCGCCGTGGCGCCCGGCACAGCGCGGCCGACGCCTACCTGCGCCCGGCCGTGCGCCGCGCCAACCTGACCGTGGTGACGGGGGCGACCGTCGACCGGCTGCGGCTGTCCGGGCCGGGCGACACCAAGCGGGTGACGGGGGTGACGTACCGCGCCGCCGACGGCACCGTCCGCGAGGTGACCGCCCAGCGCGAGGTGCTGCTGTGCGCGGGCGCGGTCGGCTCCCCGCAGATCCTGCAGCTCTCCGGCATCGGCGACCCCGACCGGCTGCGCGCGGCCGGGATCGCCCCCGTGCACGAGCTGCCCGGCGTCGGCGCCGACCTGCAGGACCACCTCAGCGCCGGGGTCGTCGTCACCTGCCCGCAGCCGATCACCATGGTCTCCGCCGAGTCGCTCGGCAGCCTGGCCCGCTACCTAATCGGGCGCACCGGCATGCTCTCGTCCAACGTGGCCGAGGCCGTCGCCTTCCTCGCCCGCGACGGCGGCGCGCCCGACATCGAGGTGATCTTCGCGCCGGTACCGTTCATCGAGCACGGCCTGGTCCCCCCGCCCGGCCACGGCCTGACCATCGGCGTGGTCCTGCTGCAGCCGGCCAGCCGCGGCACCGTCACGCCGGCGAGCGCCAACCCGGCCGAGCCGCCGGTGATCGAGCCCGGCTACCTCGACGACCCGCGCGACCTCGACACGCTCCTGTGGGGCCTGCGCCAGGCCGAGCGGATCGCGGCCACGGCGGCGCTCAAGCCCTTCGTCGGGGAGCCCATGGCGCCGTACGACGGCGTGCTGGACGACGACGGCACGGCCGCCTCGATCCGGCGCAACTGCGAGACGCTCTACCACCCGGTCGGCACCTGCCGCATGGGCGACGACCCCGGGTCGGTGGTCGACCCCGAGCTCAAGGTGCGCGGGCTGGCCGGGCTGCGGGTCGTGGACGCCTCGGTCATGCCGCGCATCAACCGCGGCCACACGATGGCGCCCGTCTACATGATCGCGGAGAAGGCCGCGACCCTCATCGACGGGTGACGCGCCGTAGCAGCAGCACGGTGACCAGGGGCCAGACCGCCTGGGCGCCGGCCGCCAGCCGCTCGGCCAGCCCGACCAGCACGCCCGTGCCCAGCGCCACGGCGAACAGCAGCACGAGCACGGCCAGGACCAGGGCGGCCGGGACCATCACGCGCACCGGCGGCCGGACCGGGCCGCTCCCCGCCGGCCGCCACAGGGCCGGCCACAGCGCGAGGCAGGCGAACGCGACAGTGGCGGCGGCCTGGTGCGGGGCCGACCGCCCACCGGCCGGCAGCGGGAAGGCGGCGACGAGCACGGTCGCGACCCCGCCCGCGCCGAGCATCACCCGGGCCGGCCGGGCCAGCGGCGCCAGCCCGCGCGCGGTGACGACGTGGCCGACCCCGACGCCCAGCAGCGCCACGGTCATCACCCAGCGGTGGTCGGCGTCCGCGGCGGCGAGGGCGCTGATCGTCTCGTGCAACGCGTCGAACCCGCCGCGCTGCAGGGCCGCGGCGAGCGTCCAGCCGCCGATGAGGAGCACGGGCGCGGCGGCGGAGGACCACAGGGCGTACCGGGGCACGGGCACGGAACGAGTATGACGGAGGCAACATAAGTCGCGCGCGACTTAATCGCGCGCTAGGCTCTACCCGTGGACGTCCTTCCGCTCGACCGACAGGTCTGCTTCGCGCTGTACACCGCCGGCCACGCGGTCACGGCGCGCTACCGGCCGCTGCTCGACGAGCTCGGTCTCACCTACCCGCAGTACCTCGTCCTACTCGCCCTCTGGGAGCAGGACCGGCGGACCGTGAAGGATCTCGGCGCGGCGCTGCGGCTGGACTCCAGCACGCTGTCGCCGCTGCTGAAGCGCCTCGAGGCGGCCGGCCTCGTGGCGCGGGAGCGACGCCGCGACGACGAGCGCTCCGTCACCGTGCGCCTGACCGCCGAGGGCTCGGCGCTGCGGACCCGGGCGGCCGGCATCCCGGCCCGCCTGGTCTGCGACGGCGGCCTCGACATGGGCGAGCTCGCGGAGCTCCGCGACACCCTCGTGCGGCTCACCGCCGCACTCCAGCGACAGGGAGAAATCGATGCAGGTGCTGTACACCGCTGACGTCACCGCCTCCGGCGACGGCCGCAACGGGCACGTGACCAGCTCCGACGGGATCCTCGACTTCGACGTGCGCACGCCCAAGGAGATGGGCGGCGCGGGCGAGGCGACAAACCCGGAGCAGCTGTTCGCGGCCGGCTACGCGGCCTGCTACCACAGCGCGCTGCGTAGCGTGGCGCGCCGCCAGAACGCGCTCCCGGCGGTCGAGGGCTCGCAGGTGCAGGCGCGCGTCGGCATCGGCTCCAACGGCGCCGGCGGATTCGGCCTCGAGGTCTGGCTCACGGTCACCCTGCCCGCCGCCGACGCCGGCACCGCCCAGGCGTTGGCCGACGCCGCGCACCAGGTCTGCCCCTACTCCAACGCGACGCGCGGCAACATCGACGTGCACATCGAGGTCGCGGCATGAGCGGTACGGAGCGAAGCGGAGTGGCCGCTCATCAGCTAGCACAGCCTTCCTCATGGCGCGGCCGGAGCGAAGCGGAGGTTGCGGCATGAATGGTACGGAGCGAAGCGGAGTGGCCGCTCATCAGCTAGCACAGCCTTCCTCATGGCGCGGCCGGAGCGAAGCGGAGGTTGCGGCATGAATGGTACGGAGCGAAGCGGAGTGGTCGCTCATCAGCTAGCACAGCCTTCCTCATGGCGCGGCCGGAGCGAAGCGGAGGTTGCGGCATGAATGGTACGGAGCGAAGCGGAGTGGCCGCTCATCAGCTAGCACAGCCTTCCTCATGGCGCGGCCGGAGCGAAGCGGAGGTTGCGGCATGAGCGCGACGAACCGGGTCTGGCACCTCGCGGCGCGCCCGACCGGCTTTCCGTCCACATCGGACTTCGAGCTCAGGACCGAGCCCGTGCCGGAGCCCGGCCCCGGCCAGGTCGTGGTCCGCAACGACGTCATGTCGGTCGACCCCGCGATGCGCGGCCGGATGAACGACGTGAAGTCCTACGTGCCGCCCTTCCAGCTCGGCGCGCCCCTCGACGGCGGCGCGGTCGGCACCGTCGTCGCCTCGCAGAGCCCGGACGTGAAGGTCGGCGAGAGCGTCCTGCACGGGCTCGGCTGGCGGGAGTACGCGCTGCTGGACGCCGAGCGGGTCCGGACCGTCGACACCGCGGCCGCCCCGGCCTCGGCCTACCTCGGCGTGCTCGGCATGCCCGGCCTGACCGCCTACGCCGGCCTGCTCGACGTGGCCCGGATGCGCCCCGAGGAGACGGTGTTCGTCTCCGGCGCGGCCGGGGCCGTGGGCACGCTGGTCGGGCAGATCGCCCGGCTGCGCGGCGCCCGCCTGGTGATCGGCTCGGCGGGGTCGGCCGAGAAGGTCCGGTACCTCACCGAGGAGCTCGGCTTCGACGCCGCCTTCAACTACCGCGACGGCGACATCCGCGGCCAGCTCAAGCGCCTCGCGCCCGACGGCATCGACGTGTACTTCGACAACGTCGGCGGCGAGCAGCTGGAGGAGGCGCTGTTCCGGATGAACCTGCACGGGCGGGTCGCGGTGTGCGGGGCGATCTCGCAGTACAACACCCCCGACGCCAAGGGCATCCGCAACCTGAGCCTGCTCATCAGCAAGCGCCTGACGCTGCAGGGCTTCCTGGTGCTCGACCACTGGTCGCGCCGCGAGGCCTTCACCCAGGAGATGATCGGCTGGCTGCGCGCGGACAAGGTCAAGGTCGCCGAGACGTTCGTGGACGGCATCGACCACGCCGTGGACGCGTTCCTGGGCATGCTCAAGGGCGACAACCTGGGCAAGATGGTCGTCCGCCTCAACGATGGCGCGTAACGCCGCGCTGTCGCTGGCCGCTCTGCTCGGCGCGGCCGGGGTGACGCATTTCGCGAAGCCCCGGCCGTACGACCGCATCGTCCCGCGCGCGCTGCCCGGGCCGGCGCGGGCGTACACCTACGTGAGCGGCGCGGCCGAGCTCGCCCTCGCGGCCGGGCTCCTGCACCCGCGCACCCGCCGCGCGGCCGGGCTGGCGGCGGCCGGGTTCTTCGTGGCCGTCCTCCCCGCCAACGTGAAGATGGCGATCGACTGGCGGCACGCATCCCCGGCCCGGCGGGCCGTCGCCTGGGGCCGCGTCCCACTCCAAGTTCCCCTGGTGTGGTGGGCGCTCAAGGCCGCTCAGGAGAGCGGCAGCATTCCCCTGGCGGGGCGGGCGCTCGCGGCCGCTCAGGAGAGCGGCAGCATTCCCCTGGTGTGGTGGGCGCTCAAGGCCGCTCACGAGAGCGGCAGCATTCCCCTGGCGGGGCGGGCGCTCGCGGCCGCTCAGGAGAGCGCGGGCCCGATCGGCAGGTGAAGCTGGAAGGCCACCTCCGTGTAGTGGATCGACGGGGGCGGCAGCTGCTGCAGCTGCCGCTCCAGCACCACCAGCAGCTCGCGCGGGGGCGCGATCGGCCGCGCCATGATGCGCACCGCCACCGGGCGGTTCGGGGCCAGGCGGAACTCCACCATCAGCTCCTCGGTGTGGTGGCGCACGCCCGCGAAGAGGCCCTCCACCACGCGCCGGGCCCGGTCGAGGAAGTCGCTGAGCTCGGCCGGGGTGGTCGCCTGCCGCAGCTGCTCCTCGCTGGTGAGCAGCACGATGCGGCCCGGCGGCCGCGGCGCCGCCGGCCCGGCGGCGGTCGCGTCCATCGTGGTCGCCGCCGGTACGCCGTTGAGCAGCGTCGGCGGCATCGCGTTCACCGCGTCCGGGCCGCCCGCGGCCGGCTCCGGGTCCGCCGCACCGTCGACGACCCGGAACGCGAGCGCGCGCACGGCCCCGCCGGGCAGGCCGATCTCGACCGGCCGGCCGGCCTCCACGGCCTGCAGCAGCCGGGCGTGCATGGCGCCGGTCAGCAGTACCGCGAAACCGTCCTCGACCTGACGCGCGGTCGGCGGCCGGGGCCCGTCCGCCGCGCCCCGGATGAGCAGCAGGAAGTTGCAGGCGAGCCGGGTGGCCCGCTCGCCGCCGGGGGCCACGATCGCGGCCGGGCCGGACTGCCCGGGCGCCCACACGTAGGTCTTCGGGGTGCCGGCCAGCCCCGGCAGGTACGCGCACACCTCCGGCGCCTCCCGCATCGCCTCGCGCAGCGCCGGCAGCTCCTCGGCCGCCACCGACAGCTCCAGCCGGTCGCCGTCGTGCACGACGTGCAGGAACGGCAGGTTGTACGCGGGCGCGCGGGACAGCATCGTGGCCGCGCGGAACTCGGCGTCGTCCAGCACCGGCGCGCGCCCGGGCCGGAACCACCACGGGTGCGGGTAGTACCGCTCCTGCGCGCCGAGCAGCGCGAGCACCCGCGCGTGGCCGAAGCGCTGCACCACCGCGGTCTCCCCGCCCAGCAGCGGCAGCGCGACCAGCGGGGGGCGCGCCGGGTCCACAGTGGACGGGAGGGCGGCCGGCGGGTCGGCGTAGACGAAGCCGGTGACCCGCTCGTCGACGTCGACGCCGGGGCGGCCGAAGACGCTCACGTCGCCGGCGTCGACCAGCCGGCCCTCGGCCGCGAAGCGGTGCACGGTGCGGGCCATGGTGAACGGGAACCCGGGCGCGGGCGCGCCGGTGCGCGTGACGGCGAAGACCATCTCGCGCTGGCCGTAGCGCGCGAGGCCGTCGGTCGTGTACAGCAACGCGGGCAGCATGCCGGAAGCCGTGCGGATGCCACCCTCGTCGATGGCGACCGACAGCTCGCCGGGGATGAGGATCTCCCGGCCAACGGGTAACGCGGAGCCCACGGGGCCGATCATGCCATCCGGGAGCAAGGCAACCCCATTTCCAAACCCCGGCGACAGGGTCACGATGAAGCCATGCGCGTAGGTGTGATGCGGATGACATCGGAGCCGCCGCCCGACTATGTCGCCTTCGTCACCCGTCACCTGGAGCCCCTGCGCCGGGACTCCTCCCGGGTCGTCGGCGGCGACGAGGACGCCGACCACCTCTACGTCGACGTCCTCACCGACGTGGCGACCCGCTGGCCGTGGCTGGAGCTGCAGCGCACCCGGCTCGGGCAGGCGGCCGCGGCCGAGCAGTTCCTGGACCGGACCTTCCACCGCCGCTCCGAGCGCTGGTTCAGTGCGGAGGACCACGACCCGGCGCATGACGACGAGCACCAGATCACGGTCACCCCCGAGCGTCCGGAACAACCGCAGACGCGCCGGGTGTACGTCAGCACCGCCGTCCGCCTCGCCCCGATCGTCGTGCCCAAGCGGCGCAGCAGCTTCATCGCGGGCCCGGTGTCGGAGGCGGCGATCGCCTGGTGGCACGCGTACGAGAACATCCGGCGGCGCCGGCTCGTCTACGCCGGGTTCGTCGTGCTGACCCTCCTGCTCGCGCTCGCGCAGTTCAGCGGGACCGCCGGCGAGGCCTAGGAGTAGGCACGGAACATGTAGGCATGCTACTCGTAAAAATCGTAAAAAGTTCCCGAACGTGTTCAACGCCGCTTTCACACGGACCGATGGGCATGGCCACCCCGCGCGGGGATAGAACGGGCTGGTGGAACCGTTGACCGTTCTCGCCGAGGCCGCGACACCCGGGGATTTCGCGGCCGCACGAACCCAGATGGCCCTCAGCCTGGGCTGGCACATCATCATCGCGAGCTTCGGCGTCGCCATGCCCGCGATCACCCTGTTCATGGAGTGGCGCGGGCACCGGACCGGGCTGGTCGAGTACCGGCTGCTGGCCCGGCGCTGGGCCCGCGCCATGGGCGTCCTCTTCGCCGTCGGCGCCGTCTCCGGCACGATCCTGAGCTTCGAGATGGGCCTGCTCTGGCCGGGCCTGATGGGCACCTACGGCCAGGTGATCGGCCTGCCGTTCACGCTGGAGGGCTTCGCGTTCTTCGTCGAGGCCATCTTCCTGGGCATCTACCTGTACGGCTGGGACCGGCTCCCGGCCAAGGTCCACATGTGGTCGGCCGTGCCGATCCTGCTGGCCGGCATCGTGGGCACCTTCTGCGTGGTCAGCGCCAACGCCTGGATGAACCAGCCCAAGGGCTTCGACCTCGTCGACGGCCGGATCACCGGCGTCGACCCGCTCGGCGCGATGTTCAACCGGGCCACCGGCCCGCAGTCGGTGCACATGCTCGTCGCCGCGTTCATGGTCACCGGCTTCTGCATGGCGTCGGTCTACGCGGTCGGCATGCTGCGCGGGCGCACCGACCGCTACCACCGGCTCGGCTTCCTGGTGCCGTTCACCGTGGCCGCGGTCATGGCCCCGGTCCAGGTCGGCGTGGGCGACTGGGCCGCGCACTACGTCGCCGACTACCAGCCGGCGAAGCTGGCCGCGATGGAGGGGCTGTTCCCCACCGAGCGCGGCGCCCCGCTGCACGTCGGCGGGGTCGTGATCGACGGCGAGCTGCGGTACGCCATCGAGATCCCGAACGCGCTGTCGCTGCTGGCCCACTGGGACCCGGACGCGGAGATCACCGGGCTGGACGCGGTACCCGCCGACCAGCGCCCGCCGGTCAACATCGTGCACTGGTCCTTCCAGCTCATGGTCGGCGCCGGCTTCGCGATGCTCGGCGTCGCCGCCCTGTTCGCGTTCGTCTGGCGCTTCCGCCGCGAGTGGTTGACCAACCGCTGGTTCCTGCGTGCGGCCGCGCTGTGCGGCCCGGCCGCCGTGCTCGCCCTCGAGGCCGGCTGGACCACCACCGAGACGGGCCGCCAGCCGTGGGTGGTCTACGGCATCCTGCGCACCCACGACGCCGTGAACACCGCGCCCGGGCTGCGCGTCGGTCTCATCGTGCTGACGATCGTGTACGCGCTGCTGACCGTCGCCACCGTGTACGTCCTGCGCCGCCTGGCGAGGGACCGACCGGCGCCCATCGCGCCGCAGGAGTCCGACGTCGAGACCTTCCCGGTGCCGTGATGCGGGCCGCCGACGCGCTCCTCGGCGTGCTCTTCGCCGCCGTCACCGCCTACGCCCTCTTCGGCGGCGCCGACTTCGGCGCCGGGTTCTGGGACCTCTTCGCCGGCGGCGCCCGCTCCGGCCGCCGCCAGCGCACGCTCATCGAGCACGCGATCGGGCCGGTGTGGGAGGCCAACCACGTCTGGCTCATCTTCGCCGTGGTGCTGCTGTGGACCGGCTTCCCGGCCGTCTTCGCGGGCGTGGCCGCGACGATGTACATCCCGCTCACGTGCGCCGCGCTGGGGATCATCGGCCGCGGCGCCGGGTTCGCGTTCCGCAAGACCAGCGACACGGTCGGCCGGCAGCGCGTCTTCGGCGCGCTGTTCGCGTTCTCCTCGGTCGTCACCCCGTTCTTCTTCGGCGCCGTGGCCGGGGGCATCGCCTCCGGGCGGGTGCCGCCCTGGACGGCCGGGCGCGGCGACCTGCTCACGTCCTGGTGGAACCCGACCTCGGTGGCGACCGGCGCGCTCGCGGTGGCGGTGTGCGCGTACCTGGCCGCAGTCTTCCTCTGCCTCGACGCCCAGCGGCACGACCCGGACCTCGTCCCGGCGATGCGCCGGCGGGCGCTGTGGGCCGGGGCCGGCACCGGGCTGCTGGCGGTCGCCGGGCTGCTCGCCGTGGAGGCCGACGCGGACTGGCTCGCCGACCGGCTGCTGCGCCCGGTGCCGGCCGCCCTGGTCGTGCTCTCGGCCCTGGCCGGGCTGGCCTCGATCGGGCTGCTGGCCGCCGGGCGCTACGTCGCCGTGCGGGTCACCGGCGGCCTCGCCGTGGCCGCCGTGCTGTGGGGCTGGGCGGCGGCGCAGCACCCGTACCTGCTCCCGCCGGCCACGACCGTCGCCGCCACCGCCGCGACGCCCGCCGTGACGCGCGCCACCCTGTGGGCCGTCCTCGGCGGTGTCGCCATCCTGACCCCGTCACTGTGGTGGCTGTTCCGCCTGTTTCAGACGCCTCTGCCCGATTCGTCCGACCGGTCGGCGGACGGCGATCGTTGACGAATCCTGCTAATGTCCGCCGAAGCTATGACTGATTCAAGGATGCGACGCTGGAGCGCGGCGGCCGGGGCCGTCGCGGCCTTCGGCGTCGGCCTGATCGCCTTCGCCGCGACGCCCGCGTGGGCCGCCGACCAGCTCGAGCTCAAGGTCGCCAACGCCAACGTCCAGGGCAAGGTCGGCGACAAGGTCCAGGTCGGCTTCACGATCAAGAACAACACCAAGCAGCCGATCACCGGCCTGACCGTGGTCGTGACGGCACCGGGCAACGCGGTGCTGGAGGCAGGCGACAACCCCGGCTGCGCCGTCGGCGGCGCCGGGCACGCGGCGACGTGCCGCTCCAACGGCACCCTGGCCGCCGGCAAGTCGGCCAACGGCGCGATCGCCCTGACCGTGAAGACCGCCGGGCAGGCGGCCGGCCGCATCGCGGTCGAGGGCGGCAACGCCGACAACTTCCAGCTGCGCGCCGTCGGGCCGACCCCCTCGGCGACCACGAAGTCGGCCAAGCCGACCAAGACCTCGAGCCTGTCGGCGAGCGAGACCCCGGGCCTCACCGAGGAGGGCAGCTTCGCCGTGCCGGAGGCCGGCAACGGCGTCGCCATCGCGACGACCGACGCGGGCACCAACAAGACCAGCGGCAGCGGCGGCGGCATGGGCCTGGGCCTGTGGGTCGGCATCATCGCGATCGTCGGCGCGCTCGGCCTCATCGGCAGCCTCTTCTACTTCCGGCGCAGGGACCGCAGCGAGCCCGACACGGGCATGCACCCGGTCGTCCCCGCGCCCCAGGGCTTCTACGGGGGGCCGGCCCCGACCACCTACGGGTCCCCGCCGCCGCCGGCCTACGGCGCTCCGCCGCCCCAGACCTACGGTCCGCCGGCCGCGCAGACCCAGATGATCAACCCGAACTTCGGCGGCGCCCCCGGCGGACCGACGCAGATCATCCAGCCGGACCCCAATGCGGGCCCCGGCGACGACCGGACCGTCACCTTCCGCCGGCCCGACGACCTCTAGCCCGTCTTGAACCGGGCCGCGCTGGGCACGGCCCTCGTCTTCACGGCCAGCGGCGCGGTCGTCGGCGGCTGGGTCTCGCGCATCCCCGCGGTCGTCGAACGGCTCGGCATCGGCCCGGGCGAGCTCGGCCGGGCCCTGCTCGCCCTCGGCCTCGGTTCGCTCGTCTCCATGCCCGTGACCGGGCACGCCTGCCGCCGCTTCGGCAGCCGCGCCTGGGTGGCCGGCACCGCGGTGGTCGCGGTCGCCGCGCTCGCCGCGGCCGGGCTCGCGGGCGGGCTGTGGACCCTCGCCGGGGCGCTGTTCGTGCTCGGGCTCGCGTACGGCTCCTGGGACGTGGCCATGAACGTGCAGGGCAGCTTCGTGGACCGCACGGCCGGGCGCGAGTGGATGCCGCGGTACCACGCCTGCTGGAGCCTCGGCTCGATCGGCGGGGCGGCCGCCGGCTCGCTCGCGGCCCGGGCCGGCCTCGGCGCCGCCCCGCACCTGGCGATCGCCGCGGTCGTATCGCTCGCGGTGACGTACGCCGGCCTGACCCTGTACCTCGACGAGCGCACCGCCGCCGCCCCGGCCGCCGCCGACGGGCGTGGGCGCGCCCCGATGAGCCGGGCGCTGCTGCTCATCGGGCTGATCACGCTGTGCGCGACGGTGGCCGAGGGGGCCGCGGGCGACTGGCTGGCGCTGTACCTCCACACCGGCCGGGGCCTCTCGCAGGCGTCGGCGGCGCTGGGGTACACCGTGTTCGCCACCGCGATGACCGCCGGCCGGTTCGCGGGCAGCACCGCCGTCGCCCGCCTCGGCCGCTCCGGCGCCGTGCGCCTGGGCGCACTGCTCGGCGTGGCCGGGATCGCCGCCACCGTGCTCGCCCCGGCCGCCGCGCCGGCCTACGCCGGGGCGCTGCTGTGGGGCCTGGGCGTGTGCCTGGTGTTCCCGGCCGCGGTCAGCGCCGCCGGGGAGACCGACCGGCCCGCGGAGGCGATCGCGCTCGTCACCAGCATCGGGTACGGCTCGATCCTGGTCGGCCCGCCGCTCATCGGCGCCCTCGCCGACGTGATCGGGCTCGGGCGGGCGCTGCTGGGCCTGGCCGGGCTGGTCGCGGTCGTCGCGGCCCTGGCCCCGGTGCTGCACCGCCGGGCTCAGGACGGCAGCGCGTCCATGGCCCGGTAGATGCGCACGTCGGAGACGGGGTAGGCGGTGCCGAGGGCCTGGGCGAAGAGCCCGACGCGCAGCTCCTCGATCATCCAGCGGATCTCGCGCAGCTGCGGCGTCATCGTCATCGTGGCCGCCAGCTGGTCGTACTCCCGCTGCACCTCCTGCACCGTGAGCATCCGGTCGCGGTCGCGGCCGGTGTCCGTCGGCACCTTCTCCAGGCGCCGCTCGATGCCGCGCAGATAGCGCTCCAGGTCCGGCAGGCGCTGCCAGCCGGTGTCGGTGACGAAGCCGCGGTACACCAGCCGCCCCAGCTGCGCGCGCATGTCGGTCAGGGCCGGCAGCAGCAGCGGGTTCTTCGTGCGGGCCAGGCGCTGCTCGACGTCGTAGGAGGCGGCGAGGATCTTGCGGACGCGGCCCACGATGTCGAGGGTCAGGTCGACGAGGTCGGCCCGCACCTTGTCGCGCAGCGCGGCGAACCCGGCCTCGTCCCACGCCGGGCCGCCCGCGTCGGTCATGAGCTGGTCGACCGCGCAGGCCGCGCAGTCCTCGAGCAGGTCGACGGCGTTGCGGTGCGGGTTGCGGCTCAGCGCCAGCTTCGCCTCGTTGGACAGCCGGCCCTGCACGAACCGGGCCGGCGGCGGGAGCGTGAGCTGCAGCAGGCGGCGGGTGCCGCGCCACATCTCGTACTGCTGGCGGGCCGGCAGGTCGAAGGCCTGGACCGAGACCGAGGCGCCGTCGTCGACCAGGGCCGGGTACACGGTGAGCGTGTGCCCGGCGACCGTGCGCGACAGGCTGCGCGGCAGGGTGCCGAACTCCCAGGTCGTGGCGCCCTCGCGGGTCACGTCCCCGGCCGCCTCGGCGACCGTCTCCTGCACCCTCGGGGCCAGGCGCTCCCGCAGTACCGTCAGATCCTTGCCCTCGCCGAGGACCTTGCCGGCGTCGTCGACGATCCGGAAGGTCATCTTCAGGTGCTCGGGCACCTTCGGCCAGTCCCACTCCGCCCGCGGCACCGAGACCCCGGTCATCCGCCGCAGCGCCAGCTCCAGCGCGTCGAGGAGGTCGCCGTCGCGGGGCGGCATCTCGGCGAGCGCGTCGCGGGCGGTGTCGGGGGCCGGGACGAAGTTGCGCCGGGTCGCCTTCGGCAGCGACTTGATGAGCGCCGTCACGAGGTCCTCGCGCAGGCCCGGCACCTGCCAGGCGAAGTCGCCGGGGCGGACCGAGCCGAGCAGCGGCAGTCCGATGTGGACCGTCACGCCGTCGGCCTCGGTGCCCGGCTCGAACTGGTACGTCAGCGCGAACCGGCGCCCGTCCTGCTCCCACGCGTCCGGGTACTGGGCCGCCTCGAGGGGTTCCGCGCCGGCGTTGACGAGCATCGCCGGGTCGAACGTGAGCAGGTCCGGGGACTCCCGCCGGGTCCGCTTCCACCAGCTGTCGAAGTGGCGGCCGGAGACCACCTCCTCGGGCAGCCGGCCGTCGTAGAACTCGAACAGCGTCTCGTCGTCGACGAGCAGGTCGCGCCGGCGGGCCCGGGCCTCGAGCTCCTCCACCTCGCCGAGCAGCCGGCGGTTCTCGGCGAAGAAGGCGTGGTGGGTCTCCCAGTCGCCCTCGACCAGCGCGTGGCGGATGAACAGCTCGCGGGACAGCGCCGGGTCGATGCGGCCGTAGTTGACCTTCCGGTTGGTGACGATCGGCACGCCGTACAGCGTCACCCGCTCCACCGCCATCACCGCGGCCTGCTTGCGCTCCCAGTGCGGCTCGCTGTACTGCCGCTTCACGAGGTGCTCGGCCAGCGGCTCGATCCACTCGGGCTCGATGCGGGCCACCACCCGGGCCCACAGCCGCGTGGTCTCCACGAGCTCGGCCGCCATCACCCAGCGCGGCGTCTTGCGGAACAGGGCCGAGCCCGGGTTCACCGCGAAGCGGGCGCCGCGCGCGCCGACGTACTCGTTCTTCTCCGCGTCCTTGAGCCCGATCTGCGACAGCAGGCCGGTCAGCAGGGAGACGTGGATCGGGAACGGCGCCGCGGGCTCCTCGTTCGGCGTCACGTCCATCGTCTTGAGCACCTGGCGCAGCTGGCTGTAGATGTCCTGCCACTCGCGCACGCGCAGGTAGTTGAGGTACTCGGCCCGGCACAGCTTGCGGAACTGGTTGCTGGACAGCTCCTGCTGCTTCTCCTGCAGGTAGTTCCACAGGTTCAGGTAGCCGGTGAAGTCCGAGTCCTTGTCGGCGAAGCGGGCGTGCGACTGCTGGGCCTGGGCCTGCTTGTCGGCCGGGCGCTCGCGCGGGTCCTGGATGGACAGGGCCGCGGTGATCACCATGACCTCGCGCACGCAGCCGTTCTTGTCGGCCTCCAGCACCATCCGGGCGAGCCGCGGGTCGACCGGCAGCTGGGAGAGCCGGCGCCCGAGCGCGGTCAGGGCCTGCTTGTGATCAAGCGCGCCGAGCTCCTCCAGGAGCTGCACCCCGGCGGTGACGTTGCGCCGGTCGGGCGGGTCGATGAACGGGAACGCGCCGAGGTCGCCGAGGCCGAGCGCGATCATCTGCAGGATGACCGACGCCAGGTTGGTGCGCAGGATCTCCGGGTCGGTGAACTCGGGCCGGGCGTTGAAGTCCTCTTCGCTGTACAGGCGGATGCAGATGCCGTCGGAGGTGCGCCCGCAGCGGCCCTTGCGCTGGTTGGCCGAGGCCTGGGAGACGGGCTCGATGGGCAGGCGCTGCACCTTCAGGCGGTGGCTGTACCGCGAGATGCGCGCCGTGCCGGGGTCCACGACGTACTTGATGCCGGGAACGGTGAGCGAGGTCTCGGCCACGTTCGTCGCCAGCACCACCCGGCGCCCGCTGTGCGCCTGGAACACCCGGTGCTGCTCGGCGAAGGAGAGCCGGGCGAACAGCGGCAGGATCTCGGTGCCGGGCAGGTCCAGCTTGGTCAGGGCGTCGGCCGTGTCGCGGATCTCGCGCTCGCCGCTGAGGAAGACGAGCACGTCGCCGGGCCCCTCGTCCTGCAGCTCCATGACGGCCAGGCAGATCGCGTCGAACTGGTCGGCGTCCTCCTCGTCCTCGATCGGCCGGTACCGGACCTCGACGGGGTAGGTGCGCCCCGAGACCTCGACGATCGGGGCGTCCCCGAAATGCCGGGAGAACCGCTCGGGATCGATCGTGGCCGACGTTATGATGATCTTGAGATCGGGGCGGCGGGGCAGGAGCTGTTTGAGGTACCCCAGGATGAAGTCGATGTTCAGGCTGCGCTCGTGGGCCTCGTCGATGATGAGCGTGTCGTACCGCCGCAGCAGCCGGTCCTGCTGGATCTCGGCGAGCAGGATGCCGTCGGTCATGACCTTGACCATGGTCTGCTCCGACGACTGGTCGGTGAAGCGCACCTTGAAGCCGACGGTCGCGCCCAGGTCGGTGTCGAGCTCCTCGGCGATGCGCTCGGCCACGGTCCGGGCCGCGATCCGCCGCGGCTGGGTGTGCCCGATCTGGCCGGTGACCCCGCGGCCGAGCTCGAGGCAGATCTTCGGCAGCTGGGTCGTCTTGCCCGACCCGGTCTCGCCGGCCACGATCACCACCTGGTGGTCGCGGATCGCGGCCAGGATCTCGTCCTTGCGCTGGCTGACCGGCAGCTGCTCCGGGTAGCTGATCGCGGGCAGCGCGGCGCGGCGGGCGGCGACCCGCTGCTCGGCGCGCTCGACGTCCGCCCTGATCGCCTCGGCGATGCCGTGCGCGTTCTTGGAGCGCTTGGCCCCGTCGAGACGGCGGCGCAGCCGATGCTGATCCTGGGGCATGAGCCCGGCGAGGCGAGCGCGCAGCTCGCCCAGGGCGGCCGGCTGGGGCGTTTCAGACATGACGCGCACAAGAATAGGCATGCGCCCGCGCGATTGCCCCGTGATTTTCACCCGCGCCCGGGTTTCCGATCGACACCCGGCGGCCCGCCGTGACGCACTGTCACTCCAGCCACTAACGTCACATCCATGGCCCTGCCCGCGGTCCCCTCCCAGCCGTCACCCTCCGGCGTGCGCCCCACCCCGCGCCACGCGGCCCAGGGCCGCACCTTCTCGGCCGGCACGTTCGCCACCGGCGCGTTCCCGACGGTCTCCGCGGCCCGCCCGGGCCCGGCCCGCCCCCGGCCGCCGCGCGCCCTCACGCTGGGCACGCTGGAGGAGGACGACCTGCGCGACGACGCCGCCTACCAGGCCATCGGCTTCTACGACCTGGCCCTGACCGGCCGCAGCGCGAAGTCGGCCGAGTTCGTGCAGTGCCGCTTCAACCGCGCCGACCTGACCGGCACCGCCCTGTCGGGCGCGATCCTCACCGACTGCCTGCTCGAACGCACCGCACTCGACCACGTGCACGCCGATCACGCCGTCCTGCACCGCGTCACGCTGCGCGACTGCGGCCTGGCCGACCTGCAGTGGCTGGGCGGGACCCTGCGCGACGTGACGGTGCGCGACTGCCGGGCCGAGCGCAGCGTCTTCCGCGACGCCCAGCTGCACTCCGTCTTCTTCACCTCGACCGACCTGACCGGCGCCGACTTCACCGACGCCGACCTGACCGGGGCCACGTTCAGCGGCTGCGACCTGACCGGCGCGACCTTCACGGGCGCGGCCGCGGCGGGCGCCCGCTTCGAGTCGTGCACCCTCGGGGGCGCGGCGGGCATCGAGGGCCTCGAGGGCGCCACGATGACCGGCGTCGACCCGGAGGAGCTGCTGGGCCTCTTCGCCGCGGCCCTGGGGATCACCCTGTCGGATGACTGACTGATTTTTGTCAGCCCGGTTTTGTCAGCCCGGCCAGCCCAGCTCGGACCCGCGGCGCGCGGTCACCTCGATCTCGATGCGCATCCGCGGGTCGGAGAGCCCGCAGACCTGCATGGTGGCCGCCGGCCGCACGTCGCCCATCCACCGCCGCAGCACCGGGAAGCAGAGCTCGAAGTCCGCGGCGTCGGGCAGCAGGTACCGCACCCGCACCACGTCGGCCGGGGAGGCCCCCGCTTCCTTCAGCGCCGCGTCGATGTTGCGCCAGCACTGCTCGGCCTGCTCGACCACGTCGTCCGAGATCGTCATGCGGGCGTAGTCGAACCCGGTCGTGCCGGACACGTGCACCCAGTCGCCGTCCACCACCGCGCGGGAGTACCCGATCTCCCGCTCGAACGTCGACCCACTCGAAATCAACCGCCGCTCGCTCATGCCTCAGACGCTAGAGGGCAGCTTCCCCAGCTGGCGCAGCAGGTCCACGTCGTCGCTCATCACCCAGATGTCGGTGATGAGCCCGTCGCGAACGGTCAGGATGTCGTTGACGCGGATGCGCAGCGGCCGCCCGGTCGCGGCGACCCGCCCGAACGGCGTGTCGTACGGCCCGACGTGCCGCACGTGCATGAAGAACCCGATCACGACCCGGTCCGCGGTCTCGACGCGGTGCACGATCTCGGTCCGCCGGTCGGCGAACGCCGCCTGCAGCGCCCGCGCGCGGGCCACGAGCCCCTCGGCGGACACGGGCACCCCCTTCACCGGCACGGGATCGGCGTAGTACCGCCGAAAATCGGCGACGGCGTCGGCCCGCTCGTCGACGGGCGAGTCCCACAGCGCCAGTACCGCATCCAGATCCATGCCTTTCACTGTGCCGGATCGGGCCCCGCGCCCTGGCATGCTTGTCCGCATGCCGTCGCCCGTGAACCGCCACGCACCCGCCCGCGTGCGCTTCACGCGCGACGAGCTCCTGGCCGCCGCGGACCGCCTGCTGCCCGACGTCATCGCCCCGGGCCTCGACGTCCTGCTGTGCGGCATCAACCCGGGCCTGTGGTCGGCGGCGAGCGGCCACCACTTCGCCCGCCCGGGCAACCGCTTCTGGCCGGCCCTGCACCGGTCCGGCTTCACGCCGCGGCAGCTGCGCCCGGACGAGCAGCACCTCCTGCCGGGCTGGGGCCTGGGCATCACGAACCTGGCCGCCCGCGCGACGGCCCGGGCGGACGAGCTGACCCGCGAGGAGCTGACCGCGGGCGGCGCGCTCCTGCGCGCGAAGGTGGCCGAGTACGCGCCGCGCTGGCTGGCCGTCCTGGGCGTGACCGCGTTCCGGGTCGCCTTCGGCACCCAGGCGGCGAAGGTCGGCCCGCAGGACTCGGACGCCCTGCTACCGACGCGGCTGTGGATCCTGCCGAACCCGAGCGGCCTGAACGCCCACTACCAGCTGCCGGCCCTGGCCGCCGAGTTCGCCCACCTCCGCGAGGCCGCGGGGCGATGACCGCGCTCCCGGAGGCTGACTGCTTCCTGCACCCCGATGCGGTCGCCGGGCCGTCGCCCATCGCGGGCCGGGGGCTCTTCGCCCGCGCGCCGATCGCGGCCGGCACGCTCGTGTCGCGGCTCGGCGGGCGGCTCGTCACGTGGGCGGAGCTGCGGCGGCTCATCGCCACGGCGACCGCGTACGTCGACACCATCACCGTCGGCGACGATGTGCACCTCGTGCTGCCGCCCGGGCGCCCCAACGGGCTCGGCAACCACGCGTGCGACCCCAACCTGTGGTGGGCCGGGCCGTACGCGCTCGTCGCCCGCAGGGACGTGACAGCCGGGGAGGAGCTCACCAACGACTACGCGACAAGCACGGCCGACCCCGGGTTCCGGATGCCGTGCGCGTGCGGCAGCCGCCTCTGCCGTGGCGTGGTCACCGGCGACGACTGGCGCCGTCCGGAGCTGCAGGCGCGCTACGGCGGGCACTGGGTCCCGGCGCTGCTGGCGAGGATCCGGGCTCAGGACAGCTCGGACGGCGGGTCGTAGCGGGCGACGCGCTCGGCCAGCAGGCGGCCGAAGACGCCGCTCGGGCGGCCGCAGTCGGCGCAGACGAAGTTGTCGTCCAGGCGCGGGCCGCCGCAGTGGTCGCAGGGGCCGCGGTCGCGCGGGTCGGCGTAGGAGCGCAGCGCCTCCGCGAGGGCCTTCGCGACCGGCGCGCGCAGGGTGATGACCTGCTCACCGACGCGCACCTCGGCCACCGCCGGGCCCGGGGCGGGGTCGTACACGTCGATGCGCTCGTTGAACTCCCGCAGGGCCCGTGCCACCAGATCGTCCACCCGCACGACCCTACGGCAGGAGGAGGTTCACGTCGCCGAACTCGTGCCACAGGTAGCCCTCGCGCACGGCCGCGTCGTACGCGGCGGCCAGCACCGGCGGCGCGGCCACCGCGGCCAGCAGGTCGAGGTGCGACGCGCGCGGCTCGTGGAAGCCGGTCAGCAGGCCGTCGACGACCGTGACGCCGCGGGACGGGGTGATGACGAGGTCCGTGTACCCCTCGCGCGCCACGACCCGCCCCGACGGCGCGACCGCGCTCTCCAGGGCCCGCACCGCCGTGGTGCCGACGGCGATGATGCGCGCGCCCGCCGCCCGGGCGTCGTTGACCAGGCGGGCCGAGGCGGGCGGGACGGAGTACCACTCCTCGTAGGGTCGCTCGTGCGCCTCCGGCGAGGCGACCCCGGTGTGCAGCAGCAGCGGCGCGAACTGCACGCCCCCGGCGACCAGGCGGGTCACGACCCGCTCGCTGAACGGCCGCGCGGCCGAGGGCATCTCGGCGCTGCCGGGCTCGCGGGCGAACACGGTCTGGTACGCCGACAGCGGCCACCGCCGCCGCACGTACGCGTAGCGGATCGGCTCGCCGTACCGGCGCAGGAACTCGGGGACCGGCACCGGCGTGCGCACGGTCGCGACCCACAGCCGCCCGCGCGTGTACGGCTCCTCCAGCGTGACGCTCGCCCCGCCGGGCAGCCGCAGCTCGCCGGGCGCGCCGGGGTGCGGGCGCCGGTCGGGGCCGCGCACCTCGACGGCCCAGCGTCCGTCGGGCAGTTTGGTGGAGAAGTGCAGGCTCAGCGGTACCCCCGAAACGCGCACGGCCGCCGCCAGCGTCCCGGACGTGTTGACGACCAGCACGTCCCCGGCGCGCAGCAGCCCGGGCAGCTCGGTGAACCGGTGGTGGGCGACGCCGGCCGGCGACGCGACGAGCAGCCGCACCTCGTCACGGGCCAGGCCGCGCGCCTCCGGGGGCTCGCGCGCCTCCAGCTCGGCCGGGAGCGCGAAGTCGAGCACGGCGGTCACAGCTTGACCCGGCCCGACTCGGGCCGCGCCGCGAGCAGCCGCAGGAACGCGGGCGTCACGGACTCCGGCGGCGGCCGGTCGCCGATGTCCTCGCCCGGGAACGCCTCCTGGTGCATCTGCGTGCGCAGGTCGCCGGGGTCGACCCACCACACGCGCAGCTTCGGCTCCTCGGCCGCCAGCACGTGGCTGAGCTGCTCGACGGCGGCCTTGGCCGCGCCGTACCCGCCCCAGCCCGGGTACGCGCCCGTGGCCGCGTCCGAGCTGATGTTCACCACCGCCCCGCCGTGATCGCGCAGCGCGGGCAGGGCGAGCTGGGTGAGGGCGAGCGGCGCGACCAGGTTGACCTCGAGCACGTCGCGCAGGGCGCTGTGCGGGTAGTCGGCCAGCGCCGGCTGCGGGCTCGGCCCGAGGATGCCCGCGTTGTTCACGAGCAGGTCGAGCCGGCCCGTCTCCAGCGCGGTCTCGACGAGCAGCGCCCGGTGCCAGGAGTCGGTGACGTCGCCGGGGATCGCCCTGATGTTCGGGTGGCCGCCCGGCTCCGCCGGTTCTAGGGTCCGCCCGTCGCCGATGACGGTCCAGCCGGCCCCGGCGAGCGCCTCGGCGAGCGCCTTGCCCAGGCCGCGGGAGACCCCGGTGACGATGGCGGTTCTGGTGTCCATGGCTTCGACGCTAGGAAGCGCACGGCCGCGTGCCATCGGGCGGCGGACGGGGGCGCGCCTAGGTCCATGGTCCTAGGACCCTGGCGTCGGTACCTTGGGGAGCGTGGCCGGATGCGATCGGGAAGAGCTGCGCGAGGTGAGCGCCGCGGTGCTGGCCGTCACCGCGCACCTCTCGGTGCGCGAGGTCCTGCAGACGATCGTCTCGGCCGCGCGACGGCTGCTCGACGCCGAGTACGCCGCGCTGGGCATCCCCGACGAGCTCGGTTCGTTCCGGGAGTTCCTGGCCGACGGCCTCAGCGACGAACAGTGGCGGCGCATCGGCCCGATCCCGCGCCAGCACGGCCTGCTGGGCGCGATGCTGCGCGACCCGAGCCCGGTCCGCTCGGCCGACATCCGCACGCACCCGCGCTTCGAGGGCTACCCCGCGGCCCACCCGGAGATGGTCGACTTCCTCGGCATGCCCATTGTGGACGGTGCCGAGATCCTCGGCGAGCTGTTCCTGGCCAACAAGCGCGGCGGCGCGTTCGACGCCGACGACGAGGAGCTGCTGAAGCTGCTCGCCGCGCACGCGGCCATCGCGATCGTCAACGCCCGCCTCTACGAGCGCGGCCGCGAACTGTCCATCGTGGAGGAACGGCAGCGGATCGCCCGCGAGCTGCACGACGCCGTCACCCAGAAGCTGTTCAGCCTCCGGCTCACCGTGGACGCCGCGGCCGCGCTGGTCGAGCGCGACCCGGCCCGCGCCGCCGCCGAGCTCGACGTGGTGCGCCGCCTGGCCGCGGAGGCCACCGCCGAGCTGAAGTCCATCGTGGTCGGCCTGAGCCCGGTCGACCTCGCCGGCGACGGTCTCGCCCCCGCCCTGCGCCGCCAGGCCGAGCTGCTCGACCGCGTCCACGCGGCCGAGGTCTCCTTCACCGCCGACGCGGTGCCGCGGTTGCCGACGGCGCGCGAGGAGGCGGCGTACCGCGTGGCCCAGGAGGCCCTGCACAACGCCCTGCGCCACGCCGCCGCCGCCCACGTGGCCGTGCACCTGCGCCGCGCGGGCCCGGGCGTGGTGCTGACCGTCGCCGACGACGGCCGCGGCTTCGACCCGCGCGGCGACCTGCCCCGCCCGCGGCTGGGCCTGGCCTCGATGCGCGAACGCGCCCGCGCGGCCGGCGGCCGCCTCCTGATCCGCTCCACGCCGGGCGGGGGCACGACGGTGACCATGGAGGTGCCGGGTGCCTGAGACCGTCCGGGTCCTCGTGGTCGACGACCATCCGGTGGTACGCCAGGGGCTGCGCACCTTCCTCGACGTGCAGGACGACATCGAGGTAGTGGGCGAGGCCTTCGACAGCAGGTCGTGCGTGGCGGAGGCGGCCCGCACCGACCCGGACGTGATCCTGCTGGACCTGCGCATGCCGGGCGGCGACGGCGTGTCGGCCCTGCACGAACTGGCCGCGGCCCGCACCCGAGCGCGGGTGCTGGTCATCACGAGCTTCACCGAGCCGTCCGCGGTCCTACCGGCCGTACGCGCGGGCGCGGCCGGCTACGTCTACAAGGACGTGGACCCGCCCGCCCTGGCCGCGGCGATCCGCGCCGTGCACGCCGGCCACGTCCTGCTCCACCCCGACGTGGCCCGCCTGCTGACCGAGGGCGCTCCGCCCCCGGATGCGGCCCACCTGACGGCGAGGGAGCGCGAGGTCCTGGCGGAGGTGGCCCGGGGCCGCTCGAACCGCGAGATCGCGCGCAACCTGGGCCTGGCCGAGAAGACGGTCAAGACGCACGTGAGCGCGATCCTGACCAAGCTGGGCGTACAGGACCGGACGCAGGCGGCCCTGTACGCAGTGCGCAACGAGCTGTTCTCCTAGCTGTATTCCTGGCTCGCTCCGCTCGCGTTGGGGGAGCTTCGCTCCACCCAAACCCCCTCAAAATCCGCGCCACCGCGCTCGAGCGACAAACAGGCGCGCCAGAACCTCAGCCGGGCACCCGATACGCCGTGCGCAACGATCTCTCGGCAAAGCTGCGCTCGATCGCAGACAGGCGCCGAAATCGCTCCTCAGGCCGGCTTTTGCGCGGTGCACAACGACCTCGGGCAGCGGCGGCGACGAAAAGTCGGGCGCTCCGCGCCGCGACTTTTCGGACTTATCGCCCGACGGGGTATCTGCCCGTTCAGCGGCTTTCGCCGAGGGCCTCGTCCAGGATGGCCAGGCCCCGGTCGATCTCCTCGTCGGTGCTCGTCAGCGGCGGCGCGATCCGGAACGTGCCGCCCATTCCCTTGAGCTGCACCACGTTCATGTGCAGGCCCAGCGCCAGGCACCGCCGCGTGACCTCGGCCCCCAGCTTGTCCGCGCCGGTCTTGGCCGCGCGGTCGGTCACGAGCTCGAGACCCTGCAGCAGCCCGCGCCCGCGTACGTCGCCGACCGCGTCGTGCCGGCCCTGCAGCTCGAGCAGGCCCCGCCGCAGCCGCTCCCCCAGTTCGGCCGCGCGCCGGTCGAGGCCGTCGCGCTCGATGATGTCGAGCACCGTGAGCCCGACCGCGGCGGGCAGCGGATCGCTGACGTGCGTGGTGTAGAACAGGAAGCCGCGCTCGTACGCCCTCTGCTCGATCTCCTCCGTGGTCACCACGGCCGCCAGGGGAAGGCCCGCACCGAGCGTCTTCGAGAGCGTGAGGAGGTCGGGCACGACGCCGTCGCGCTCGAACGCGTACCACATCCCGGTTCGCCCGAGGCCGGTCTGGGCCTCGTCGAGAATGAGCAGCATGCCCCGCTCACGGCACTTGGCCTGCAGCGCCGCGAGGTAGCCGGCGGGGGGCTCGATGACCCCGCCGGAGCTCAGGATCGGCTCGACGAGGCAGGCGGCGGGAGCCCCGGACGACTGCGCGTCGAAGAGCGCGAACGCGTGGTCGAGCTGGCGCCGCCAGTCCAGCGTGCCGTCGGGGAGGGTGAAGTCGGGGCGGTACGAGTCCGGCGCCGGGATCGCGAAGTTGCCCGGCGACGGCGGCCCGTAGCCACGGCGCCCGGCGCTGTAGGTGGCCCCGGCCGCCGCCTGGGTCATGCCGTGCCAGGAGCGGGCGAAGGAGACGATCTCGTACCCGCCGGTGACGAGCTTCGCCATGCGCACGGCCGCCTCGTTGGACTCGGCACCGGTCGTGAGCAGCAGTACCTTCGACAGCTCCGGCGCCTCCGCGCGCCGCAGCGACTCGGCCAGCCGGCGCGACAGGTCCACGACGGGCCGGGAGAGCATGCCGCTGAAGAGGTGGTCGAGCTCGCCGATCTGCCGCCGTACCGTCGCCACGATCTCGGGATGCGAGTGCCCCAGGATCGCGCTCATCTGCCCCGACGTGAAGTCGAGGATGCGCCGCCCGTCCTCGGTGAAGACGTGGCTGCCCTCGGCGCGCACGATGATCTCCGGGGTGAAGGCCCCGCCGTACCGCACGACATGCCGCTCGGCATCGCTCCAGAAGTCCGCCATGACCTGACGCTACGGCCCGCGCTATGTTCACTTCCAGCTCACAAATTCGTACAGCGTGTACACCTAAATCGAACGATCGGGGCGGACCTTGCTGGATCCGTGGCGCCTGAAGCTGCTCGGCGACCTGGCCGCGCTCGGCACCGTGCGCGCCGTGGCCCAGGCCGCCCATCTGAGCCCCTCGACCGTCTCCCAGCAGCTCGCGGTGCTGGAGCGGGAGGCCGGCGCCCGCCTGTTCGAGCGGGCCGGCCGCCGCCTGCGGCTCACGGACGCGGGCCAGACCCTGGCCCGGCACGCCCGCACGATCCTCGACCAGATGGAGACCGCGCGCGCCGAGCTCGCCGGCGACGCCTCCGCGCCGGCCGGCCGCGTGACGATCGGCGCGTTCACGAGCGCGGCGAACACGTTCGTCCTGGCCGCCATCCGCCGCCTGCGCGCCGAGACCCCGCGCCTGCGCATCGACATCCGGGAGCTCGACCCGACCGAGAGCGTGCCGGCCCTGCGCCGCGGCGCGTGCGACATCGCCGTGACCGCGGACCTGTTCGACGGCACCGCCCCGGTCGACGACGAGATCCGGCACACCCCGCTGGCGACCGACCCGGTGGTTCTCGTCACCGCTTCGGGCGCGGTCGCGGTCGCCGGCGCCGCCGCGGGCGCGGGACCGGTCGCCGGCGCCGCCGCGGGCGCGGGCGCGGGACCGGTGGATCTGGCCTCGTACGCCGGCGCTCTCTGGTCCGCGGAGCGCCCGGGCACGTGGACGCACGATCTCATCACGCGGGCGTGCCGGCGGGCGGGCTTCGAGCCGGACGTGACGGCGCTCTTCGCCTCGTACGGCCCGCTCCTGGCCCACGTCGAGGCCGGCCTCTCGGTGACGCTCCTGCCCGGGCTGGCCGTGGACCCGCGCTACGACGTGACCGCGCACCCTTTGCTTGAGCCGCTGGAGCGCCGCATCACCGCGGCCGTGCGAGCATCGGCGGCGAACCGCCCGGCGATCGCCACGACCCTGGCCGCCCTGCGCGCGGCGGCCGCGTGACCACGGCCCGGCGGCACGTCGATCGAGCCCACCACCCTGCGCGCGGCCGCCAGGTGACCACGGCCCGGCGGCACGTCGATCGAGGCCGCCACCCTGCGCGCGGTCGCCGGATGGCCTACGGCTTGGCGGCGCGCAGCTGCTCCAGCACCAGCGGGTCGATCGAGCCGGCCACCATGCGCTCCTCGAGGTTCTCGACCCCGGCCCAGGCGTCGAGGGAGTCGTACCCGAGCGCCGCCAGCCGCTCCCCGACCTCGACCGCGAGCGGGCCGTCCAGGGGTAGCAGGGTGGCGGGGTCGGGCTTACCGAAGTACAACTCCCAAAGGTCTATGAGCCCGCCCATCCGCCCGACCGGATCGGGGTCGTCGTCCACGCGGAGGTCGACCTCGGTATCGCTCATGCCCCCGTACCCGGCCCCGCGCCGCACGGTGAACAGCGCCGCACTCTGCCGCCCGCGACTGTCCCCACCGGCGGCGTCCCCGGCGACGAGCGCAGCATAGAGCCGGCGCGGCAGTGACAGCCCCGCCGAGCCGAGCCACGCGCGCTCCATCTCGGCCACGACCTCGGCCCCGGCGAGAATGTTCCCCTGGATCGCGTACCCGTCCCCGGCCACGCCCCCGGCCCACGAGAAGCACTCGTCCCCGGTGTAGGTCGCCCCGTCCCCGTCCGGCCCGACGACCCCGAGCTGCCGGTGCGCCCGCCCGGCGTCGGCGGCGGTGAGCCCGGCGATGACGTCTCCGGCGGCGGTACCGGTCCGCAGCAGCGCCAGCCCCTGCGCCCGGTACGCCAGGTTCGCGAACGCCTGCGTAGCAAGCCCCCCGACCCCGGCCTCGGCGGCGGGCACAGCGGCCCCGACGGCGAGGAACTTGCTGGCCACCGCGACCCCGAGGGACAGCCCGTCTTCGGAGCGCCCAACGATCGAGAACGTCATGCGCACACGGTACGGCAATCCTTCACTCCGGCAATATTGCCGGTTCGGCGGCAACGTTGGATAATGGCCGATTGAAGCTGGCGCTCGAAGATTTCGGCGACATGCACAATGCGCCGGCCGATGCCGGCTGCGGTTAGTTGTTCCGCACCTTGACGAGCCGGCGGGACCGCGCGATCGTGACGCCGGTGCGGGCCGGTTTTGCCATTTAGGGCCGGCCCGGTCGGCGCCGTCCATGCCGCGCCGCGGCCGGGGACCATCGTCATTGTCGGCAACGGCCCGCTCTACGGAGTGCTCATCCGGCAGGACGGGACTTCCGGGCCGCTCAACTCGCGGGACCGGCGGGACCGGACATTCGACCTGCTCAACCGACGAAACGGGGCCGCCCGGCGCAACGGCAGCCGCCCGCTGCTCGTAGTTGGCCTTCGCCTCCGCCGCCCGCCGCGCAAAGCTCGCATACCCAGCCGCCTCACTGCCATATTCCCGCCGAAGCTTCTCCGCATACCGCCGCCGAAGCCCCCAGTAACGACGCTCCTTGCATTCCCGCCGAAACGCATCTTGAGAAGGCGACCAATTCCGTGCCCGAGTCCGATCCCGCATGGAAGCCACTTGCGCCCGACTGAACAACGATATCTGCCCCACCACAAAACAATTATCCCAACCACCCCCGAACAACGCTGCCCCACTTCATATAGCGCACAAATCCGGGACCACCGAATGACGACCCGCACGAACCCGCCGGCAAACCACGGCCAAGAGGAATAACCGCACGCAACAACGAGCAGGGACCACGCTTACACGTTGCGGGAGCGCAAGCTCCCGCCACCATCGGCCGAGCGTCGTTTGGCAGCCCCAAAGTCCTGGTAAGCCGACATAAACCCCGTCAGGCGAAAAATCCGTTATGTCGCTGCGCGCCAGCGCCCGACATAACGGACGCAAACCTCAAGACCCCGAAGGCAACGATCCCGGCGGCTGCGACAAGCACACAAAAGGCCCCCGAACCCCAGCACTGAACCGCTCCGCCGCGCGTAAGGCCGTCTCGACCCGCCGCTGCGGGGCCATCCGCGACTGCGCCGTCGCGAACAGCGCGCCCAGCGCGATCTCGTCCCCCACGCCGACCGCCGCGTACCCGTCCGCCGCCTCGGCCACCTGGTAGTCGTCGTGCACGGTGAAGAGGCGGCCCTTCACGCCGACGAGGAAGGTGCCGCCCTCCTCCCGCTCGCTGTCGCGCCGCGCCCAGCCGCCCGCCTTGAGGCAGTCGCGCACCGCGTCGATGAAGCGGGTGGCCATGAAGCGCTCGATGTCGCCGACCGGCTTCGGGGGCTTGAGGGAGTACCGAATCAGCTGCCCCATGCGGAAAGACGTGGTGAACCCGAAGAGGTAGCCGTTGTTGTGGAACACCTTCGAGTCGGCGCGGACGGTCAGGCTCCAGCCCGACGCGCCCGCCGAGTCGCCGCCGATGTAGACGGTGCCCTGGTGGACCAGGCCGACGATCGCGGTCACCGGTCACCGTCCCCGGCGCCGGCGTAGCGGGCGAGGCCGTCCACCATGAGGTCGATCGCGAACTGGAAGCGCTCGTCGCCGCTGCCCTCGATCATCGTCGGGGCCAGCGCCACGAGGTTGGGGAACTCGTCGGCGGGGAGGGCCGCGAGGTAGTCGCGGACCTGGTGCAGGTACGGCTCCGCCTCGGCCTCGGTGCGCCGGCCCAGCTCGGCGTGGATGGACTGCTCGACGGCGTCGGCGATGATGATCATCGACATCTGGTCCATGGACCAGGCGCAGACGCGGTCCGGGATGCCGGCGCCGCGCAGGAGCGCCAGCAGGGCCTCGGTGTACCGCAGCGAGTTGGGGCCGGTCGGGATGTTCGCCCGCGCGACGCGCACGAGGTCGCGGTGCGAGCAGAAGACGTTGCGGCTGGCGAAGCAGGTGCGCCGCACCTCGGCCGTCCAGTCGGGGGCGTCCGCGCGCGGCAGCGGGATCTCGCCGACCACGCGGTCGAGGAGCTGCTCGAGGAGCTCGTCCTTGTTGGCGAAGTACGCGTACAGCGACGCCGCGCCCGTGCCCAGCTCCTGCGCCACCCGCCGCATGCTCAGCGCGTCGAGCCCGTCCCGGTCGACGAGGCGCAGTGCCGTGCTCAGCACCGCCTCCGCGCTCAGGGGCTGGCGGGCGGCCGGGGGCTTCTTCGGCGCCCGCCACGGTGGGGCGGGAATGGCGGCAGCTGGCACCCGCCAATCCTACTTGACACGAACGGTGTTCGTAAGTAGAACGGTGTTCGTGAGAAACGAACAGCGTTCCAACCCCTGGGTCGTCCTGGCCGTCGTGCTGGCGGCCGAGGTCATGGACCTTCTCGACGCGACGATCATCGCCATCGCCGGGCCGTCCATCCGCGCGGACCTGGGCGGCGGCACCGCCTTCCTGCAGTGGCTCGCGGCCGGGTACACCCTCGCCTTCGCCGTCGGCCTCGTCACCGGCGGCCGCCTCGGCGACATCTTCGGGCGCCGCCCCATGTTCCTGGCCGGCGCGGCCGGATTCACGCTCATGTCGCTGCTCTGCGCGGTCGCGCCCGGGCCGGCCTGGCTTGTCGCGTTCCGGGTGCTGCAGGGCCTCTGCGGCGCCGTGCTCATCCCGCAGGGGCTGGGCCTGATCAAGACCGCGTTCCCGGCCGAGAAGCTCGGCGCCGCGTTCGCCGCGTTCGGCCCGGTCATGGGGCTCTCCGCGGTCTGCGGCCCGATCCTGGCCGGCGTACTCGTCGACGCCGACCTGTTCGGCACCGGCTGGCGCATGATCTTCCTGATCAACCTGCCGGTCGGCCTCGCCGCGCTGGTCGGGGCCGCCCTCGTGCTCCCCCGCACGGGCGAGCGCGACCCGGGCCTGCGCCTGGACCTGCCCGGCACGGCGCTGCTCGGCGGCGCGCTGCTGCTGCTCGTCTTCCCGCTGGTCCAGGGGCGCGAGCTGGGCTGGCCGTGGTGGTGCTGGGCCGCGATGGCCGCCTCCGCGCCCGGCCTGTGGCTGTTCCGCCGCTACGAGCAGGGCCGCGTGCGGGCCGGGCGGAGCCCGCTGGTCGAGCCCTCCCTGCTGGCCAAGCAGCGCTTCAACGCCGGGCTCGTGGTCGGGCTGATCTTCTTCGCCGGGCTCATGGGGCTGTCGCTCATCATCAGCGTGTACCTGCAGATCGGCCTCGGCTTCAGCCCGCTGCGCGCCGGCCTCACCCAGGCCCCCTGGGCGTTCGGCACCGCCCTGGGCGCGGTCGCCGCCCACGGGCTGAGCGCGCGCCTCGGCGGGCGGAAGGTGCTCGTCGGCGGTACCGGCGTCGTCGCGCTCGGCGTCGCCGGGCTCCTCGTCACCCTCGCGGCCACCGGGGGCTCGGCGTCGCCCTGGCCGCTGCTGCCCGCGCTGCTGGTGCTCGGGACCGGGATGGGGGCCTCGATGGCGCCGTACTTCGACATCGTCCTGGCCGCCGTCGACGAGCACGAGGTCGGCTCGGCCTCCGGCACCCTGACCGCCGCCCAGCAGGTCGGCGGCGCGATCGGGGTCGCCGTGCTCGGCACCGCGTTCTTCTCCTGGGGCGGCCGCGGCTTCACCGGCTCGCTCGAGCGCGTGCTGTGGCTCGAGCTCGGGCTGCTCGCTCTGGCCGCCGCGCTGTGCTTCCTGCTGCCCGCAAGGGCACGGGAGGAGCCTGAAGAGGTGGATGAGGCGGCCGTGGCGACCGTTGCGGGTTAACCACCCCGAAGGCTGGGCATCAGGTTGGTACGGGCGAGAGGAGAAGCCATGACGTCCACCCTGGAGAACCGCCCGGCCGTGGCGCCGCGCGTGCAGAACCCGATCACGGGTACGACCACCCACACGGGCGATCGGTCCACGGCCGAGCTCGTGAAGCTCGCCGCCGAGCAGATCTCCACGCTGGTGCGCGACGAGTTGAAGCTGGCCCAGATCGAGCTCACCGCGAAGGGCAAGCGGGCCGGCCGCGGGTTCGGGATGTTCGGCGGGGCCGGGGTCATCGCGATGTACGGCGTCGGCGCCCTGCTGGCCGCGCTCATCATCGGCCTGGCCGCGGTGATGCCGGCCTGGCTGGCCGCGCTGATCGTCGGCGTGGCGCTGTTCATCGTCGCGGGCGTGCTCGCGCTGGTGGGCAAGGGCCAGGTGAAGCGGGCCGCGCCGGCGATGCCGGAGGAGACGGTCGCGGGCGTGAAGGCCGACATCGACACCATCACCAGCTCGGTGAAGCACGGGGGCCACAAATGACGGCGACCGAATCGCACAGTGCCAACGGGCACAGCCAGGCCGCCGACCCGGACGCACTGCGGGCCGAGATCGCCCGTACCCGCGCCGGGCTCGGCGAGACCGTTGAGGCCCTTGCGGCCCGGGCCGACGTGAAGACGCGGGCCCAGGAGGCGGTGCACTCCTCGGTCGAGACCGCGAAGCTGCGCATGCGCGAGGGCGTCGAGCAGATGGCGGTCAACGCCGCCTACGCGCGCCGCGAGCTGCGCACGCACCCGCGCCTGACGGTGCAGAACGGGATGCGCCGGATGCTCGACTCGGCGCGGGAGCGGCCGGCCCCGTGGGTCGTCGGCTCCGCCCTGCTGGTGCTGGCGGCGCTGGTCGGCTTCCGCAACCGGCGGGAGTACTGAATGAACAAGCTGCTGTACAAGCCGTTCAGCATCGCCTTCAGCGTGGCGGGCGGCATCGCGGCGGGGGTCGTGTTCAAGCAGATCTGGAAGCGCCTGTCCGGCGAGGAGGACGCGCCCGAGGCGACCTCGCGGGAGTACGGCTGGAGCGAGGTCCTGGCCGCCGCGGCGCTGCAGGGAGCGATCTTCGCCGTGGTGAAGGCCGCCATCGACCGGGGCGGGGCGGAGGGCGTGCGCCGGCTCACCGGCGACTGGCCCGACGACCACTGAGCGACCGCATCGACGCATACCAGCGCCGGGGATGAAACCCCGGCGCTGGCGCGCGTCCAAAGCCAGCGTGCCTAACGCAGGAGCGCCTGCGCCCGGTCGCGCACATCCGCGTACACCTTCCGGACCCCCTCGGCGGGACCGGCCGACACCTCGGCCGCGGACACCGGCCACGCCGGCGCCTCCGGTGTGCCGCGCAGGGCCCAGGCCGCCTGACGGGCCGCGCCGAGCGCGACGTACTCGGCCGGCTCCGGCACGCTGACCGGCACCCCGAGCAGGCCCGGCGCGATCGCCCGGACCGCCGGCGAGGCCGCGGCGCCGCCGATGAGCAGCACCCGCTCGACCGGCACGCCCAGCGCGCGGACCGCGTCGAGGCCGTCGGCGAGCCCGCACAGCATGCCCTCGTACGCGGCCCGGGCCAGGTTCGCCGGCCCGGCGTTGGCCCGCGTGAGCCCGTTGAGCAGCCCGCGCGCGTCGGGCAGGTTGGGCGTGCGCTCGCCGTCGAGGTACGGCAGCAGCGTCAGCCCGCCCGCCCCCGGCTCGGCCGACAGCGCGAGCTCGTCCAGTGTGGACAGTGCCACGCCGAGCAGGCCCGCCACCGCGGTGAGCACGCGGGCCGCGTTCAGCGTGGCGACGAGCGGCAGGTGCCGCCCGCTCGCGTCGGCGAACCCGGCCACCGTCCCGCTCGGATCGGCGACGGGCGCCGCGCTGACCCCGAACACGGTGCCGGAGGTGCCCAGCGAGACCACGAGGTCGCCCGGGCGCAGGCCCAGGCCGAGCCCGGCGGCCATGTTGTCGCCGGTGCCCGGGGCGAGCAGCGCCCCGCCCGCGGTCTCGCCGACGACCTCGGCCGGCCCGGCGACCCGGGGCAGCCGCAGGTCGCGGCCGAACGCGAGCCGGACCAGGTCCGGGCGGTACTCCCCCGTCGCCGGCGACCAGTACCCGGTCCCGGAGGCGTCGCCGCGGTCCGTCGTCTGCTCCCGGGAGCTCGCGTTCAGCCGATGCGTGATCCAGTCGTGCGGCAGCACCACCGACGCCGCGCGCGCCGCGACGTCGGGCTCGTGCTGGGCGACCCACCGCAGCTTGGTGACGGTGAAGCTGGCCACCGGCACCAGCCCGACGGCCTCGGCCCAGCCGGCCGCCCCGCCGGGCAGCTCGGCGATGAGGTCCGCGGCCGCGCCGGCGGAGCGGGTGTCGTTCCACAGCAGCGCGTCGCGCACCACCTCGCCGGCCTCGTCGAGCAGCACCATGCCGTGCTGCTGCCCGCCGACGCCGATCGCCGCGACCCCGTCCAGCAAACCGCCGGCGGTCGCCTCGCCGAACGCGGCCCACCAGTGCGCGGGCGCGACCTCGGTCCCGTCGGGGTGCCCGGCGCGGCCCTCCCGCACGACCGCGCCGGTGTCCGCGTCGCAGACCAGCACCTTCGTCGACTGGGTGGAGGTGTCCACCCCGGCGACGAGTGTCATGAACGAACTCCGAGGAGGTGCTCCATCGCGAGCTGGTCGAGCACCTCGAACGCGCCACCGCGCGCGGCCAGCTTGTCGACGTCGAACTCCTCGGCGCGCAGCGAGGCGATGGTCTCGCCCTCGGCCAGGGTCGGCTGCGACAGCTCGTCGACGCGCGCCGCCGCCAGGGCCGCGGCCACGTCCGGGTCGGCGCGGAAGGAGCGGACCCGCTCGCGCAGGATCAGGTAGTTGCGCATGCAGGCGCGCGCGGTCTCCCAGACGCCGTCGTAGTCCTCGGTGCGCGGGGGCTTGTAGTCGAAGTGCCGGAAGCCGGTGTACCCGCCGGTCTCCAGCACGTCCACCGTCCAGAACGCGCCGCGCAGGTTGCCCGCCCCGAAGCGCAGGTCCTGGTCGAACCGGGGCCCGTGCTGGCCGTTGAGGTCGATGTGGAACAGCTTGCCGTGCCACAGCGCCTGCGCGATGCCGTGCGCGAAGTTCAGCCCGGCCATCTCCTCGTGGCCCACCTCGGGGTTGAGGCCCACACGGTCGGGCTCGTCGAGGGCCGCGATGAGCGCGAGGGCGTGCCCGATGGTGGGCAGGAGGATGTCGCCACGGGGCTCGTTGGGCTTGGGCTCGAGGGCGAAGCGGATGTCGTACCCCTGCTCGCGCACGTACTGGCAGAGCAGGTTGAGGCCCTCGCGGTACCGGTCCAGCGCCGCCGCAACGTCCTTGGCCCCGCCGGACTCGGCGCCCTCGCGGCCGCCCCAGAGCACGTAGGTCTCGGCGCCCAGCTCGGCGGCGAGGTCGATGTTGCGCAGCACCTTCTTGATGGCGAAGCGCCGCACCGCACGGTCGTTCGACGTGAAGCCGCCGTCCTTGAAGATCGGGTGGCTGAACAGGTTGGTGGTGACCATCTCCACCCGGACGCCGGTCTCGCTCAGCGCGTCCTTGAAGCGCCCGATGAGCTTGTCGCGGGTCGCGTCGTCGCTGCCGAACGGGAACAGGTCGTCGTCGTGGAACGTGACCGCGGCGGCGCCGAGGTCCGAGAGGCGGTGCACGGCCTCCACGGAGTCCAGCGGGGCGCGGGTCGGTCCGCCGAAGACGTCCTGGGCCTGCCAGCCGACGGTCCACAGGCCGAAGCTGAACTTGTCTTCGCGCGTGGGCTGGAAATCAGTCATGAGGTACCTCATCGCGGGGTGTGTTGGCGGGTTGCAGGCCACACGTTACGCCGCGGGCGGAGGTTTGTTCAAGATAAGAACTAACCTCCTTTTCAAGCGCGGAAGACGACCCGGTAGTACGTCTCCGAGTGCTGCAGGGCCAGCAGTACCGCGCCCCTGACCTCCGCGTCCGGGCCCAGCTTGGAGGCCCTGATCTCCACCCCGCGCAGGGCCGGGGCGAGCGTGTGCCGGGCCGCGGCCGCGCGCAGCGGATCGAGCAGCAGGTCGCCGATGGCCGCGAGGCCGCCCCCCACAACGACGAGCGCCGGGTTGTACGCGTTGATGAGCCACGACGCCGCCAGCCCGAGGTGCTCGCCGACCTCCTCGATGACCCCCCGGGCCACCGCGTCGCCGTTGTGCGCGGCCGCGGTCACCTCGCGGGCGTCGAGCCCGTCCAGCCCGGCCCGCTGCGCCGCGCGCACGATCGCCGGCCCCGACGCGAGCGTCTCCAGGCAGCCGATCTTGCCGCAGTTGCAGGGCTCGGCGTTGCCCGGCACCGCGTTGTGCCCGATCTCGCCCGCGGTGCCGCCGACCCCGTGGAAGACCCGGCCGTCGGACAGTATGCCGGCGGAAAGACCGGTCCCGGTGTACAGCAGCGCAAGGTCGCCCACCCGCTCCCCCGCACCCTCCAGGTTCTCGGCCACGGCGGCGGCCTGCCCGGCGTTGTGCACGTAGACGGGGGCGTCGTGCAGCGCGGCCGCGAGCAGGTCGCGCACCGGCACGTCGCGCCAGCCGAGGTTGGGGGCGAGCAGGCACACGCCGGCGTGGAAGTCCGTCAGCCCCGGCAGCACGGCCCCGACCGCGGCGATCTTCGCGCCCTTCAGGCCGGCCCCGGCGATGGCGTCCAGGGCCTCCGCGGCGACCTGCCGCAGGACCTCGGCCGGGGCCGTCCCCAGGCCGGGGGTGGCCAGCTCGCTCCGCACGATCTCCTCGCCGGTGGCGTCGCCGATCGCGATGGTGGTGCGCCGGGCCCCGATGTGTACCCCGACGACGAGCAGCGACCGCGCGTTGAACTCGAGCAGGATCGGTGGCCGCCCGCCACTGACCGCGGTCGAGCCCGGCCCGATCTCGCGCACCAGGCCCTCGGCGATGAGCTCGTCGACGATCGCCGAGACCGTGGGCTTGGCCAGCGTCGTGGAGCGCGCGATGCTGGCCCGGGAGACCGGACCGCCCTCCTTGACCAGGGCGAGCACGAGCGAGCGGTTGACCTCGCGCATGACGTTGTGGTCGGCGCCCCGCCGCGGCTCATCTGATCGCATAATCCGACAACGCTACCCCGGCGATCACGCGGGAACGGGCACCCTACATTGGTACCGGACAACCTATGCCACCAGCCCGGCCGGAAAGGCAGGCTTTCGATGCACATCTCGGCGCGCGGAGATTATGCGGTTCGCGCCTCCCTCGGGCTCGCTTCGGCGTACCCGGCGGTGGTCTCGGCCGCCGGACTGGCCGACGAGCAGGAAATGCCGCGCAAGTTCCTCGAGGCGGTCCTCGGCGACCTGCGGCGCGCGGGCCTGGTCCGCGGCCAGCGTGGCGTCGACGGCGGCTACGTGCTCACCCGCCAGCCCTCGGAGATCATGGTCGGCGACGTGCTGCGCGCGGTCGACGGCCCGCTCGCCGAGGTGCGCGGCGTACGCCCGGAGGAGGCGATGTACTCCGGCACGGCCGAACACCTGCAGCAGCTCTGGGTCGCCGTGCGCGCCGCGGTGCGCAACGTGCTCGACGAGGTGAGCCTGGCCGACGTGGTGCGCGGCCGCATGCCGGCGCACGTGCGCCGCCTGACCACTCCCCCGGCGGCCTGGCAGCCTCGTTAGCTCGCTCCGCTCGCGGCGGTACGCTCCACCCACACCCTCAAGATCCGCACCGGCGCGCCCGGGCGACGAACAGGCCGCACCGACGAGGCCGGCCGCCGGGTCCTGCACGGCCGTCCTGAAACGGCCCCGGTCATTTCGTGGCTTTCCCGGATCTTGCCGCGCCGCGGGTCCTACGCTCGGAATCATGTCGACAAAAACGCACGACCCCTACCTGCAGGCGGCCGAGGGCTTCCTGCACAGCATCCGCGCCGAGCTGGACATGGCCGACGACCTCGAGATGGACCGGACGCTACGGGTCACGCAGACGTACGCGCTGCTGAGCATCGCCCGCTCGCTCAACGAGCTCGCCGAGCGCGGCGCCCCCGAGGAGGCGGGCTCGCTGCTGACCGCCGCGGCGGCCTTGAACAACTGACGCGCGGGGGCGCGCCCTTCGCCGCGACGGCGCCGAACAACTGACGCGCGAGTCGCGACGGCGCTGCACGACTGACGCGCGCGAGTCGCGACGGCGCTGCACGACTGACGCGCGAGTCGCGACGGCGCTGCACGACTGACGCGCGCGAGTCGCGACGGCGCTGCACGACTGACGCGCGGGCGCGCGGTCAGCTCGCCTCGGTCGCGACGGTGCTGAACCCGGCGGCGATGGAGTCGACGTAGGCGGCCGCCGCGGCGCCCGCGTTGGCCAGGTCGCCCTCGATCACGGCCAGGCCCGGCTCGACCGGCACCGCCCCCAGCTCGCCGAGCAGCTCCCGCAGGTTGCGCTGGGCCGCGTCCGCCTGCGGCTGCACCCCGGCGGTGACCACGGTGACGGCCGCGATGTCCTGGAGCCCGCCGGTCGGCAGCTGGTCGAGCAGCACCTTGAGCACGCCCGTGTAACTTCCCTTGTACGTCGGCGTGGCCACCACGAGCACGCTGGCCCTCCGCAGCGCCGCCACCGCGTCGGCGACGGCCCCGTCGCCGGGCTGGAGCAGCCGGACCCCGAGGTCCCCGACGTCGACGGTGCGCGGCGTCGCCAGCCCGAGCCGCGCGGCCAGCGCCCCGCCGACCTCCTCGGCCAGGTGCAGCGTCCGCGAGTGGGGGCGGGGGTTTCCGGAAACCACGACGATCGTCACGCCGCCGATCCTATCTACTATTTTTCCGATAGGAAATAGCGGGTGCGGTAGCACCGCCCCCGGACGCCGGGATTTCTGGCGGGAGCGACGGTCCGCAGCTGACGCGGACCCGAGCAAAAATCATCAGACCCAGGCGCGCGGATCGGCGACGAGGTCCCGGACGCGCTCGGGCAGTTCGCCCGTCACCACGTCCTCGATCGTCACCGTCTCGAGGATCAGCCGCTCGTTGGCGCGCAGCGCGATCCACACGTCCTGCAGGGCCTGCGCCGCGCCGTGGTAGCCGAGCTCCTCCGGGCGCTGGCCGCGCACGTTGGCGAGGGGGCCGTCGATGACCCGGATGATCTCGGCCAGGGAGATCTCGGCGGCCGGGCGGGCCAGCCGGTAGCCACCCTCGGGGCCGCGCTGGGCGACCACGACGCCGCCGCGGCGCAGCTGCAGCAGGATGCTCTCCAGAAACTTCGGTGGGATCTGCTGCGCCGACGCCAGACGGTCGGCCGTCACCAGCTTGGCGTCGGCCGAAGTCGCCGCCAGCTCCGCCACCGCGCGCAGCGCGTAGTCCACTCGGGCCGAAAGCCGCATAACCTCATCCTCCCACGCGGCGCAACAGGCCCTCCTGCACGGCCGTGGCGATGTGCCGGCCGTCCAGGGTGAACATGCGCCCGGTGGCCAGGCCGCGGGCCCCCGACGCGGACGGGCTCACGCAGTCGTAGAGGAACCACTCGTCGGCGCGGAAGGGCCGGTGGAACCACATCGCGTGGTCCAGGCTCGCGCCGACGAAGCCGCCGGGGCCCCACACGGCGCCGTGGGCCGACAGGACCGAGTCGAGCAGCGTCAGGTCCGAGGCGAAGGTGAGCACGCAGGTGTGCAGGACCGGGTCGTCGGGCAGCTTGCCGGCCAGGCGCATCCACACGCGCTGGCGGGGCTCGGCGGGGCGGTCGCCCGCGGGGACCCAGCCGGGCTCGCCCACGTAGCGCACGTCGATGGGGCGGGGCACGACCGCCCAGATGCCGGCGCGCTCCTCGTACTTCGCCAGCCGCTCCGCCATCGTCGGGACCTCGTCCGGCGGCGGGACGTCGGCGGGGGCGGGCTCGGCGTGGTCCAGGCCCTCCTCCGGGTGGTGGAAGGAGGCGGACATGAAGAAGATCACCTTGCCGTGCTGCTCCGCGACCGACCGGCGCACCGAGAAGGAGCGCCCGTCGCGGATGTTTTCCACGGTATACGTGATCGGGGCGCTCGGATCCCCCGGCCGCACGAAGTACCCGTGCAGCGAGTGCACCTGCCGCTCCCGGTCCACGGTGCGCCCGGCGGCGACGAGGGCCTGCCCGGCCACCTGGCCTCCGAATACACGCTGGGGGCCGTCCGGCGGGCTGCTGCCCAGGAACCGGTCGTCCCCCAGTGCCTCGAGATCCAGGAGGCGGACGAGCCCGTCCACCGCGTCCTGCCCGCTCACCAGTTCGGTCACACGGACAATTTACGCATCAACGGGCCCGCCCGGTCCGTTCAGACCTGTGAGAGTGCTCCCAGCTGGTGAACGCGGAGCGTGTTCGTCGAGCCCGGGGTGCCGGGCGGGGAGCCGGCGACGATCACCACGTCGTCGCCGGGCGAGAGCCACGGCAGGCCGACGAGGGCCAGGTCGACCTGCTTGAACATCTCGTCCGTGTGCTCCACGAACGGCACGTCGAAGGTCTGCACGCCCCAGCTGAGGGTGAGCTGGTTACGCACCGTGGGCTCCGGGGTGAAGGCCAGCAGCGGCAGCTCGCAGTGCAGGCGGGCCAGGCGGCGCACGGTGTCGCCGGTCTGGGAGAACGCGACGAGCGCCTTCGCGCCGATGTTGCGGGCGATGTTGGAGGCGGCCGAGGTCAGCGCGCCGCCGCGGGTGCGGGGGTCGTGCTGCAGGCGGGGCACGGTGAGCGCGCCGCCCTCGGTGGTCGCGACGATGCGGGCCATCGTGGAGACCGTCAGGATGGGGTACTTCCCGACGCTGGTCTCGCCCGACAGCATGACGGCGTCGGCTCCGTCGAGGACCGCGTTGGCCACGTCGGATGCCTCCGCGCGGGTCGGCCGCGCGTTCTCGATCATCGAGTCGAGCATCTGGGTCGCGACGATGACCGGCTTGGCCTGCTCGCGGCAGAGCTGCACCGCGCGCTTCTGCACCAGCGGCACCTGCTCCAGGGGCATCTCCACGCCGAGGTCACCGCGGGCGACCATGACGCCGTCGAACGCGTTGACGATGGCCTCGAGCGCGGCGACCGCCTCGGGCTTCTCGACCTTGGCGATGACCGGGCGGCGGATGCCCTCCTCCGCCATGATCTCGTGGACGAGCTTGATGTCGTCCGGCGAGCGCACGAAGGACAGCGCGATCCAGTCCGCGCCGAGGCGCAGCGCGAAGCGCAGGTCCTCGGCGTCCTTCTCCGACAGCGCGGGCACGCTCACGGCCACGTTCGGCAGCGAGACGCCCTTGTTGTTGGAGACCATGCCGCCCTCGGTGACGAGGACGGTGATGTCGTTGCCTTCGACGGCGGTCACC
The DNA here is from genome assembly GCF_049995355.1 of Dactylosporangium sp. McL0621. Lineage (NCBI taxonomy): Bacteria > Bacillati > Actinomycetota > Actinomycetes > Micromonosporales > Micromonosporaceae > Dactylosporangium > Dactylosporangium sp. McL0621. Next base: position 2,085,776 of record NZ_CP188259.1, on the reverse strand, counting down.
TCGACGGCGACCTTGCCGTCGTCGATGAGCAGCCGGTCGCCGGCCTTGACTTCCTGCGGGAGCTTCTTGTACGTGCACGAGACCCGCTCGGCGGTGCCGACGACCTCGTCACTGGTGATGACGGCCGTGAACCCGGCCGCCCATTCGTGCGGTCCGTCCGCGAAGCGGCCGAGACGGATCTTCGGACCCTGAAGGTCCGCGAGGATGCCCACGGGGCGGCCGGCGCCGGCGGCGGCCTCCCGAACAAGGTTGTACACCGAGGCGTGGTCCTCGTGGCTACCGTGGCTGAAGTTGAGCCGCGCGACGTCCATACCGGCGTCGACAAGGCCACGGAGCCGCTCGGCCGACGAAGTGGCCGGGCCGAGCGTACAGACGATTTTGGCGCGTCGAGTCACACCGTTGAGGCTAGCTCCTCCTTCACGGGGCGTATCCGCTGCCCCGGCCCGGCGCCATCAGTTGAGACGCCGTCCACCCGCGCGTTCCCTGCTCCTGGCCCCCCGTCCACCCTTTCGGGGCTACTGCTCCCGCCCCGTGAACGCCTCCGCGCGGGCCCGCCCGTCGACGCTGTGGCTGAACACACGGGAGTCACCGTCCGTGGTGAGCGTCTGCCCGGTGAGCGTCGCGTGGATCGGCATCGCGGAGGTCATCTCGGTACGGAACCTCGGCAGCGCGGTCGGATGCGTGTCGCGCAGCCAGGTCACGAGGTGCTCGCGCACGAAACAGCGCAGGTCCCACAGCTTGGGCGCGTCGACGGCGCTCACGAGCGCACGCAGCTGCATGGCCGTGCCCGTGGCCTCGACGACCTGCAGTACCGACACCCGCCCGTCCCACAGGTCCGTGGACTCCAGGGCGCGCCGGAGCTCCTCACGCATCTCCGGTACCGGCAGCCACCAGTCGACATCGAACAACACCGCCCCCAGCAGAGCCGAGTCCGTCCGGGTCCAGTTCTCGAAGGGCTTCTCGGTGAAGTACGACGTCGGCAGGATGAGCCGCCGGTCGTCCCACACGTGCACGACCACGTACGACAGCGTGATCTCCTGAACCCGCCCCCATTCGTTCTCGACGATGATGACGTCGCCGAGCCGCACCGCGTCGGAGAACGCGAGCTGCAGCCCCGCGAACAGGTTGCGCAGCACGCTCTGCGCCGCCAGACCGGCGATGATGCCCGCGAACCCGGCACTGGCCAGCACCGACGTGCCGACGAGCCGCGCCTGGGGAAACGTCATGAGCATCACGGCGCCCGCGAGTACCGCCACCACGGCAACCGTCACGCGCCGGATGAGGATCACCTGCGTGTGCACGCGCCGCGCCGTACGGTTGTCGGGCACATCGGTGCGGAACCGCGCCAGCGCCGCGTCCTCGGCCACCACGAGCAGCGACGCGAGGAGCCACGCGGCGGCCCCGATCACGACCAGCTGATCGACGTGCAGAAAAGCGTGCCGCCAAGAGACCTCATTGGCCGTGGCGCGCACCGCGAAGTACACCGCACACAGCACGACGACCCACTGCGTAGGCCGATACGCACGCTGAGCAAGCTCCGTGAGCAACGAGGGCTGCCCCCCGACGCGCAGAATCAGCCTGTGCACAATCTGCACCAACAGCAGCGCGAGCAGCGCAGCGGCGAGCGCAATCCCGAGCGGCATGAGCGTGTCATAGACGGTATCCCGCATTCTGCGCGCCTTACCCGCGAAGGGTGATCGCCACACCAAAGCGAGAGGTGACTAACGCCGCGCCACAGCCCGCCGCCCGATCACGAAGACGCCGATCAACACGACGACAACGCCGACCCCCAGCCCAAACCCCCACTTCACACCCGCACCAGCCGATCGGGCCGGCGCGGACGACACCGCCGCGGAGGGCGGAACCGGCGCAACGTCGGCAGTGAGCGCGGCGACGGGATTCACAATGCCGAACCCGTACTCCTCATCGCGGCCGGGCTTCCCCTTGTCGGTAGCGGTAGCCGTGATGCGATGAACCACTTCGGCCCCCGAGAGACTCGGATACTTGGCCCGAACCAGCGCAACGACCCCGGCAACAATCGCGGTGGCGTCGCTCGTGCCCATCGATACGGTGTAGTCACCGGACAGCCCGGTCGAGATGATTTCGACAGCCGGCGCCGTGACCTGGATCTCCGGGCCCGCCACGGACATGGACGCGTGCTCCCCGTTGCGATCCGTGCCGCCGACGGCGAGGACGCCCGGCAGCTTGGCGGGGAAGGCGACAGTGGTCTGCCGGGGCGTGTTCCCCACGGCGGCGACGACAACGACGTCCGCCTTCAACGCGCGCTCGACGGCCTCTCGCACCTGCCCGTTCTCGCTGGTACCGCCGGCTACGCAGATGACCTTCGCGCCGTTGGCCACCGCCCAGTCGATGCCCTCGGCCAGAAACCCGGGCACGCCGAGCCCGTCATCGCCGCGCAGCGTCTGCAGCGGCAGGATCATCGCCTTCGGCGCGACGCCGAGCACACCACCGCCGTTCGGAAGCCCGCGCCCGGCGATGAGGCCGGCCACCGCCGTCCCGTGGCCGAACGAGTCGCTCCGCCCGTCCGAGGAGTTTCCCTCACCGAAGCCCTTCCCCGGGAGCACGGCCCCGGTGAGTTCCGTGTGCCTGGCATCGACCCCGGTGTCCATCACCGCAACGATCACGCCGTCGCCCTGGCTCAGCCGGTGGGCCTCCGCCAGACCGAGCGCGGCGACGTGCCACTCCCGTTCACGCACGTTGTCCGCGAATGCCGGTCGAGCGGTCGTCACCAGCATCAGCATCGCCGCCGCCGCGCAGACGGCCGCACGACGAACCGAGCCGGTCAACGGTCGATTCCGAGGACGCCCGGACCGGGATCGTGGGGCCGTTCGCGCGGAGCGTCGATCACGGGGCTGACGCCCTCTTCGACCGACCACAGCTCGTCGTCGTTGCCCCGCTTGGTTCGCCGGCGCTCGGCGTACTGCTCGTAGGAACGATCGCGGTAACCGCCCCCGGCCCCGCCGTTCGAGCTTCTCGCCGGCTCGCCCTGCGCGGACGTCGTGGGTCGTCCGGATGTCCGGCTACGCGGTGCCACCGGCGAGTACCCGGATCTCACGCCGCCGCCGACCGCCGGGCCGGCAGAAGTCTGTTCCCGCGGGCTGCCGGCCGGGCGGGTTCCGCCGATCACACCCCCGGGAACCATGCCGGTTGCCTGGGTCGGGCGCGAGCGATCGACCGCAGGGCTGCCACCTCCGATCACACCCGTCGGACGGCCCACCGTGGGAGGTACGGAGGTTCCGGCCGGTGGCACGGATCGGCTCGGCGCTCCCCCGGTCAGCACCAATCCGCCTCCCTCGGTCACCCACCCGGGGCTGTTTCCGACCGCGGCCGGGGAAGGAGACGGCGGATCGAATCGCGGCGCCGGCAAGAGTGCCGAAACGGCGCTCCCGCCTGAGGCCGGGCGACCGGACAACGACGCGTTGCCGCCGGAGCCGCTGTCCAGCGTGACGACCTCCGTCGACTCGCCGAAACGTGCGGCCGCCGGAATATCGGTGCTGATGTTGCCGCCCGCGCCCGTTATCTTGGCGTCGGCCCGCATCAGCACCTCGCGCGCCTGCTGATCGAGATGGGCCTGTTGCGCGCCGGCTATCGGCAGTCCCCGTCCTGGATTGGGCCCGGAGTAGGCCGCCAGCATCGGTTCGAGCTGGCGCCTCGCGTCCCGGATGGCCGCGAACGCCTCGTCGACGCCCACGCCGATGCGGCTGACGGCGGCCGCGGTGGCCGTCATGGTGTCGATCATTCCGTTGAGCTTGTCGACGAACGCCGCCCCGGCCTCGCTTCGATCCGGGGGCCAGCCCTCGACCAGGCGATCACGGTGCGCCCGCAGCAGGTCACGCTGCTGCTCGAGCGCGGTCCGCACCCGATTCAGGGTCCTGACGTGCACGAATCCTGTCTCGGGATCTTCGTCCTTCAGAATCTTCCACAGGTCCGGCAGCGTGTACTTCCGGTAGGTCTCGGCCATCAGATCGGCCTGCCCGTCTTCGGGTCGATGGCGTCGCTTTCGGCCGCCATTACCGCCCGCGCGTCGCCGACGGCGACATTGACCTGATCCACTGCCAGTGAATCGGCCGACTCGTAGGACTCCGCGATCTGATGCGCGGCCTGCGCCATCACCGCTCCGTTGAAGAGCAGGACCTCCATCAGCTCGAACAGCTCCGTGAGCCGGGCGTGATAGGTCGCCGCCGTCTGCTGGACGTCCTTGTTCACCGCCCTGGTCCCGAACACCGGCGTCTCGGAGAAGAGGTGCAAGGTCTGCACCTTCTCCGAGGACAGGTGCACGTCCAGATCGTGCTGGAAGTCCGTCCCGAAGGTGTGTACCGCCCCCGGGTCGACCTCGAAGCCCCGTTGCTCACCCACCGCGCCCTCCCCGCCACGATGCGCATCCAGCACCGTGACGTTAGCCGAGCCGCCCGACCCCCGGCGACCCCGAAGCCGCGATCCCGAAAAACGCGCAAATCAGGGAAAGAACGGCCACGTCGGCGTCGTCGCGCCCGGCAGTGGGTTGGTCCAGCCCGGGAAGGGGTTGCGCGTGCCGGGGAACGGATTCGCGGAAGGGGTCGGGGCGGGAAACGCCGGGGTGGAGGGGGACGACGAAACGGAGCCGGCCGAGGCCGCCGGCATGTCGCACGAGTCCACGCCGTGGTCGTAGCCGCCGAAGAACGAGGACTGGCGCTGCTCCGGCGAGCCGTGCGCCCCCTCCTGGAACCACGGCTCGTCCGGTGGGTCGCCGACCGAGATGAGGGCCGCCTTGAGCTCGTCCACGTCCCCGGGGTCGAGGTTGAGGTCGCCGGTGCGGATGGAGTCGCCGATCATGGCGCCCGCGAAGCAGTCCGCCTGGAGTTCCTGGTAGATCGTGTACTGGTACTGGATGCCCAGGCGCTGCTGGATGCCGTGGCCGTACTCGTGGCCCAGGAGGTAGAAGACGAACGCGTCGCCCATGTCGTTGTACACCTGCTCCGACCAGTTCCGGTCGTAGGCGATGAAGTCGCCGATCGGGCAGTACGCCGCGTTGTGCGCCGGGATCGGCTGTGTGCCGCAGGAGACCTGGCCGTCCACGACGTACGGGATGATCTTCGTGATCGGGTGGAGGCCGACGATCTTCGCGCCCCAGTAGTGCTCGGCCACGCGGATGGCGATGTTGAGGTCGGAGGCGAAGCTGCCGTCGGCGGCGGCCGTGCGGGCCGGGAACCAGCACAGGAAGGCCTGTGCCAGGACGAGTAAGGGGCGCTTCATGGCCGAGGGGGTACCCGGGAGCGGACCCCCGAAGAGGCCCGCTCCCGTTTAGCACCTCAGGCCGATAGGGCCACCGCTGACGGCGCGACCGGCGAGGGCAGCGCGCCGTCGCCGCCGAGGTACGCGTGGATCGACGCGGCGGCCGCGCGGCCCTCCGCGATCGCCCACACGATCAGCGATGCCCCGCGGTGCATGTCGCCCGCGACGAAGACGCCCGGCGCCGGGCTCTGCCACGTCTCGTCGGTGTCGATGCCGCCGCGGCGGTTGCGGGTCAGGCCGAGGCTGGCCAGCAGCGGCCCTTCCTCGGTGCCCTCGAAGCCGATCGCGAGCAGCACGAGGTCCGCGCGGTACTCCCGCTCGGTCCCCTCCACCACGCGCACCTGCCGGCGTCCGTCCACCCGGGTCACCTGTACCTCGGCGATGCGCACCGCGGTCAGGTTGCCCTCGGCGTCGCCCTCGAAGGAGGTCACGGCGACCGCGAAGGCGCGCTCGCCGCCCTCCTCGTGGGCCGGGTAGTTGCGCAGGATCCACGGCCAGGTCGGCCACGGGTCGCGGGACTCGTCGCGCTCCGCCGGCGGGGTCGGGTACTGGTCGAGCTGCAGCACCGAGGCCGCCCCCTGCCGGTGCGCGACGCCCAGGCAGTCGGCCGCGGTGTCGCCGCCGCCGATGATGATGACGTGCTTGCCCTTGGCCGTGATCGCGGGCGCGGGCTGCTTGCCGGCCACGACGCGGTTCGACTCGACGAGGTGCTCCATCGCCAGATGGATGCCGCGCAGCGTCCGGCCGGGCGTTTCGACGACGTCCCGGCCGGTGAGGGCGCCACAGGCCAGCAGCAGCGCGTCGTGCGAGGCCCGGAGCTCCTCCACGGAGACCGTGACGCCCACGTTGACCCCGGTGCGGAACTCCACGCCCTCGGCCCGGAGCTGCTCGAGGCGGCGGTCGATGTGCTCCTTCTCGAGCTTGAAGTCCGGGATGCCGTACCGCAGCAGCCCGCCCAGGGCGTCGTCGCGCTCGTAGACCACGACGTCGTGCCCGGCGCGCGCCAGCTGCTGGGCGGCGGCCAGCCCGGCCGGCCCGGAGCCGACGACGCCGACGCTCTTGCCCGAGCGCTCGGGCGCGGGGCGCGCGGTCACCCGGCCGGCCGCGACGGCGCGGTTGATGATCTCGACCTCGACCTGCTTGATCGTGACCGCCTGGCCGCCGGCGATGGACAGCACGCAGGCCGCCTCGCACGGGGCCGGGCACAGCCGCCCGGTGAACTCCGGGAAGTTGTTCGTCGCGTGCAGGGACTCGATCGCGAAGTCCCAGTCGCCGCTGCGGACCAGGTCGTTCCAGTCCGGGATGCGGTTGCCCAGCGGGCAGCCGTCGTGGCAGAAGGGGATGCCGCAGTCCATGCAGCGGCTGGCCTGCTCCCGGATCAGCTCGTCGCCGGCGGACGGGTACACCTCCCGCCAGTCCTGCAGCCGCACGGGCACCGGCCGGCGGGCCGGCAGCCGTCGCTCGTAGCGCAGGAAACCGTTCGGGTCAGGCACGTGCCACCTCCATGACAGCCGCATCCACATCGCGGCCGGCAGCCTCGGCGGCCCGCATCGCCTCCATCGCACGCTCGTAGTCGCGCGGCATGATCTCGGTGAACTGCGCCACCGCGGTGTCCCAGTCGGCCAGCAGCCGCTCGGCGACCGCGGAGCCGGTCTCGGCGTGGTGCTCGGCGACGTACGCCCGCAGCCGCTCGGGGTCGCTGACCGGCCGCAGGTCGACCAGCTCCGCGTTGACCAGGTCCCGCTCGAGGTTCCACACGTACCCCACGCCGCCGGACATGCCCGCGGCGAAGTTGCGGCCCGTGGTGCCGAGCACGACGACGGTACCGCCGGTCATGTACTCGCACCCGTGGTCGCCCACGCCCTCGACGACCGCGAGGGCGCCGGAGTTGCGCACGGCGAAGCGCTCGCCGGCCCGGCCGCGCATGAAGAGCTTGCCCCCGGTCGCGCCGTACAGCACCGTGTTGCCGCCGATCGTCTGCTCCTCGGCGACGAACGGCGCCCGCTCGTCCGGGCGCACGATCAGCCGGCCGCCGGACAGGCCCTTGCCGACGTAGTCGTTCGCCTCGCCCACCAGGCGCAGCGTGACCCCGCGGGGCACGAAGGCGCCGAAGGACTGTCCGGCCACGCCCCGCAGCGTGATCTGCACGGTGTCGTCGGGCAGGCCGGCCCCGCCGACCCGCCGCACGACCTCGCCGCCGAGCATCGCGCCGACCGAGCGGTGCTCGTTGCGCACCGCGACCTCGAGCCGGATCGTCTCGCCGGCGTCCAGCGCCGGGGACACCGCCGCGATGAGCTGGTTGTCCAGCGCCCGCTCGAGCCGGTGGTCCTGCTTGGTGGTCTGGCGCCGGGCCGCGTCGTCGGCCAGCGGCGGCACGTGCAGCAGCGGGGTCAGGTCGAGCCCGCCGGCCTTCCAGTGGTCGACCGCCGGGCGCACGTCGAGCAGCTCGGTGTGGCCGATCGCCTCGTCGAGGGTGCGGAAGCCGAGCTCGGCGAGGTAACCCCGCACCTCCTCGGCCAGGAACAGGAAGAAGTTCTCGACGAACTCCGGGGTGCCGGTGTACCGCTTGCGCAGCGCCGGGTTCTGCGTGGCGATCCCGACCGGGCAGGTGTCGAGATGGCAGACGCGCATCATGATGCAGCCGGAGACGATGAGCGGCGAGGTCGCGAAGCCGAACTCCTCGGCGCCGAGCAGGGCCGCGACCACCACGTCGCGGCCGGTCTTGAGCTGCCCGTCGACCTGCACGCTGACCCGGTCCCGCAGCCCTGACAGCAGCAGGGTCTGCTGCGTCTCGGCCAGGCCCAGCTCCCACGGCGTGCCGGCGTGCTTGAGGGAGTTCAGCGGCGACGCACCGGTACCACCGTCATGGCCGGAGATCAGGATGACGTCGGCCTTGGTCTTGGCCACGCCCGCCGCGACGGTGCCGACGCCGACCTCGGACACGAGCTTGACGTGCACGCGCGCCGACGGGTTGACGTTCTTGAGGTCGAAGACCAGCTGGGCCAGGTCCTCGATGGAGTAGATGTCGTGGTGCGGCGGCGGCGAGATCAGCCCGACGCCGGGGGTGGCGTGGCGGGTCTTGGCGATCCAGGGCCACACCTTGTTGCCCGGCAGCTGCCCGCCCTCGCCCGGCTTGGCCCCCTGCGCCATCTTGATCTGCAGGTCGTCGGCGTTGACCAGATACTCGGTGGTGACGCCGAAGCGCCCGCTGGCGATCTGCTTGACGGCCGAGCGCCGGCGCGGGTCGTGCAGCCGGTCCGCGTCCTCGCCGCCCTCGCCGGTGTTGGACCGGCCGCCGATCCGGTTCATGGCGATCGCGAGCGTCTCGTGCGCCTCGGCCGAGATGGAGCCGTACGACATGGCGCCCGTGGCGAAGCGCTTGACGATCTCCGCGACCGGCTCCACCTCCTCGATCGGCACCGCCGGGCGCACGCCCGTGCGCAGCTCGAAGAGCCCGCGCAGCGATCCCGCCTGGCCCGCCAGCTCGTCGACCTTCGCGGTGTACCGCTGGAAGACGTCGTACTGCCGCGAACGCGTCGCGTGCTGCAGGAGGAAGACCGTCTCGGGGTTGAACAGGTGCAGCTCGCCCTCGCGGCGCCACTGGTACTCGCCGCCGACCTCGAGCCGCCGGTGCGCCCGCTCGGCCTCGTTGGCCGGGTAGGCCCGGGAGTGCCGGGCGGAGATCTCCGCGTGCACCTCGGCCAGGCCGATGCCGCCGATCTTGCTCGGGGTACCGGTGAAGTAGCGCGCCACGAAGCGCGGGTCGAGCCCGACGGCCTCGAAGACCTGGGCGCCGCAGTACGACGAGACGGTCGAGATGCCCATCTTGGACATGATCTTCAGGACGCCCTTGCCGAGCGCCTTGACGTAGTTGTGGATCGCCTTGTCCGGGTCGACGCCGGGCAGCGCGCCGGTGTTGATGAGGTCCTCGACGCTCTCGAAGGCGAGGTACGGGTTGACCGCGGAGGCGCCGAAGCCGGACAGCAGCGCGACGTGGTGCACCTCGCGGCAGTCGCCGGACTCGACCACCAGCGACACCTGGGTGCGTGTCTGCTCGCGGACCAGGTGCTGGTGCACCGCGGCGGTGAGCAGCAGCGACGGGATCGGGGCCAGGTCGACGGTGGAGTCGCGGTCGGAGAGCACCAGGATGCGCACGCCGTCCTCGATGGCCTCCGAGACGCCGCGCATGATCTCGACCAGCCGGCGCTTGATCCCGGTGGCGCCGTCGCGCACCGGGTAGAGGCCGGACACCCGCACGGCCTTGAAGCCGGGCAGGTCGCCGTCGTCGTCGATGTGCAGGATCCTGGCCAGGTCGTCGTTGTCGATGACCGGGTACGGCAGCGCGATCTGCCGGCACGAGGCCGGCCCCGGCCGCAGCAGGTTGCCCTCGGGGCCGATGGTGGCCGCGACGCTGGTGACGAGCTCCTCGCGGATGGCGTCCAGCGGCGGGTTGGTGACCTGCGCGAAGAGCTGGGTGAAGTAGTCGTACATCAGCCGCGGCCGGGTCGACAGGACCGCGACCGGGGTGTCGGTGCCCATCGAGCCCAGCGGCTCGGCGCCGACCCGGGCCATGGGGCCGATGAGGATCTTGAGCTCCTCCTCGGTGTACCCGAACGTCTGCTGCCGCCGCTGCACGGAGTCGTGCGTGTACACGACGTGCTCGCGCTCCGGCAGCTGGTCGAGGTCCATCAGCCCGGCGTGCAGCCACTCCTCGTACGGCTCGGCCGTGGCCAGCTCGGCCTTGACCTCGTCGTCGGTGCGGATGCGGCCCGCGGCCGTGTCGACCAGCAGCATCTTGCCGGGGGCCGAGCGACCCTTGGCCACCACGGTGGCCGGGTCGATGTCGAGCACGCCGGCCTCGCTGGCCAGCACCACCAGGCCGTCGCTGGTCTGCCACCAGCGGCCCGGGCGCAGGCCGTTACGGTCGAGCACGGCGCCGACGACGGTGCCGTCGGTGAACGCGACCGAGGCGGGGCCGTCCCACGGCTCCATGAGGCACGCGTGGAAGCGGTAGAAGGCCCGGCGCAGCGGGTCCATCCGCGGGTCGTTCTCCCACGCCTCGGGGATCATCATCAGCACCGCGTGGGGCAGGCTCCGCCCGGCCAGGTGCAGCAGTTCGAGGACCTCGTCGAAGTTCGCCGAGTCGGACGCCTCCGGCGTGCAGATCGGGAACAGCCGGCGGATGTTGCCCGGCAGGTTCTCGCTGGCCAGCAGCGCCTCGCGGGCGGCCATCCAGTTGCGGTTGCCGCGGATCGTGTTGATCTCGCCGTTGTGGGCGATGATGCGGTACGGGTGCGACAGCTCCCAGGACGGGAACGTGTTCGTCGAGAAGCGCGAGTGCACGAGGGCGATCGCCGAGGCCACACGCTCGTCGGACAGGTCGGGGAAGAAGGACACGACCTGGTCCGGGGTGAGCATGCCCTTGTACGTGATCGTGCGGGACGACAGCGACGGCAGGTACAGGTGGATGCCGCGCTCCCGGGTCTCCCGCTCGGTCTGCTTGCGCACGCAGTAGACGACCCGGTCCAGGTCGAGGCCGCCGAGCACGGTGCCGGGCGCGCCGAGCTTCTCGGCGCTCACGAACACCTGGCGGATGCGGGGCATGGCGGTCAGCGCGGTGGCGCCGAGGTCGGCCGGGTCGACCGGCACGTCGCGCCAGCCGAGCACCTGGGCGCCCTCGACCAGCGCGTACTTCTCCAGCACCCGCTGGGCGCGCGCGGCCGCCTGGTCGTCGATGGGAAGGAAGGCGAGGCCTGTCGCGTACTGCCCGGCGGGGGGCAGTTCGAACGGCAGGACCTCGCGCAGGAACGCATCCGGGATCTGGATCATGATGCCCGCGCCGTCGCCCGTGTTGGGCTCGGCTCCGCGGGCGCCACGGTGGTCCATCCGGCGCAGCGCGGAGAGTCCCTTGAACACGACGTCGTGGGACCTACGGCCGTGGATATCGGCGACGAAGGCGACCCCGCAGGCGTCGTGCTCGAAGGACGGGTCATACAGACCCTGCTGCTGCGGTCCGGGGAAAACCATCGGGCCTCCTGACGTCATCGAGTGCGAATCGGGACAACGTCGGCCCTGGGGAGCGGTCTTGCCAGTGTACGCGAAGAGCGGGCGCAAGTTGCATGATCGGTACTCGAGTCCGTACCACATGCCGAGCGCGCCCGCCGCGTATGTTGCCAGACAACGTACCGTGCGTGCGGGCCTGAACCTACCGCGTGAGATCGTGACAAATCCCACGGGCGGCCAGGTCGGACCGCCGTTACAAAACTGTCACGCAACCTCGGACAGTCCGGAAGACGTCGAAAGAGCGGATGGCTCTCGTCATCCGTTACTTCCTACGATGATGCACGGCAAGATCGCTCGCCACCACAGGGTTCCCGCAAGTTTGAACCGGTGGCACTAACACGGGATACATCGGTTCGACAACCGGTGCATGCTCTAGCCCAACGAAGGAGGTGTGGACATGGGAGTCTCCGCACGCGCACTGGCCACGATCGCCGCTCTAACCAGCGTTGTCGTTCTCGCTGCGGGCTGCAGCAACGACGACTCGGTCAAGCCGAAATGGACCGGCGCCGACAGCAGTGCCGGCGGCCCCTCGGCTTCCGCGTCCGCCGCCGAGCTGCCCAAGGCGGCCTTCGCCGCCCCCAACGACGGAGCGAACGACGTCTCCACCGCGACCGACCTGTCCCTGCAGGCCGAACCGGGCGCCAACGCCCAGGTGACGCTGACGGACGCGTCGGGGGCCGCGGTGGCGGGCGGGCTCAGCTCCGACGGGAAGGCGTGGGTCCCCGGCACGCAGCTCAAGTACGGCACGCAGTACACCGCGACCGTGACCTCGGCCGGCGACACCGCCGGTAAGAAGGTCTCGTTCACGACCATGGCCAAGCCCGGCAAGACGGTGAACGTCTCGACCGCGGTTTCCGACAACAAGACGTACGGCGTGGGCATGCCCATCGTCGTGCGGTTCGGCTCCAGCGTTCCGCAGGACATGCGGGCGGCGGTGGAGAAGCGGCTGATCGTCACGACCACGCCGCCGCAGGTCGGCACCTGGTACTGGTTCAGCGGCGGCGAGGTCCACTACCGCCCGAAGGAGTACTGGCAGTCCGGCACGAAGATCAACGTCCGGCTCGCCGTCGGCGGCCTCCAGCTGACGAAGAACGGCTGGGGCAGCAAGGACGTCACGAGCACGTTCAACATCGGTGACAAGATCGTCATGACCACCGACGACAAGACCCACCAGATGACGGTGGAGCAGAACGGCACGGTCGTCAAGACGGTCCCGGTCAGCCTCGGCAAGGCCAAGACCCCCAGCTCCAGCGGGAACATGGTGGTCATGGACAAGAACCAGTCCGAGCTGTTCGTCGGCACCGACCCGTCCGACCCGTACCGCGAGACGGTGTACTGGACGCAGCGCATCACCAGTGGCGGCGAGTACATCCACGCCGCGGACTGGTCGGAGGGCGACCAGGGCAAGCGCAACGTCTCGCACGGCTGCACCAACGTCTCGGTGAACAACGCGAAGTACCTGTACAACCTGACCAAGATCGGCGACGTCGTGATCGTGAAGAACACGACCCGCAAGCTCGCCTGGGGCAACGGCTGGACCGACTGGGACAAGTCCTGGGACGAGTTCGTCAAGGGCAGCGCGCTCCCGCCGCCGGCCGACACGACCGCTTCGCCCTCGGCGAACCCCTCGGTCTCGGCCTCGGCGTCCGCTTAAAGGGAACAGCAACAAGGGCAGCTCCAAACTTTTGAAGGGGCCGCCGCCGAGTCCGCGAGGGCTGGCGGCGGCCCCTTCGCTGCCGGATGATGAGCGCCGTGGCCCGCTGGATCGATCCGCACTTCGGACCCGCCGGCGCGGCCGTCCTGGCCCTGCTCGCGGTCTGGTTCGTGGTGCGCATCGCCCGCTCGCCCGGCACCGTGGCCCGCCGCCGGGCCGAGATCGAGTCACGGCCCGACGGCCGGGTCCGTTTCCATCGGCGGTACATCCTGAGCTGGTGGCTGCTGGCCGCGGTGGCCCTGCTCCCGCTCCTGACCGGCCCGGGCGTGCACCCGGACGACTACGGCCTGCGGTGGCCCGGCGCGGGCGGGGCGGCCCTCGCGGCCGGCCTCTTCGCCCTCTTCATCGGCGTCGTCTGGGCCCGCGACCGGTTCCTGCGCCGCCGCCTCCCGGCCGCCCCGCCCCAGGTCGCGTTCCTGCTCCCCCGCACCGGCGTCGAGCGGCTGTGGGGCGTGGGCACCGCGTTCACGGCGGGCATCTGCGAGGAGCTGGTCTTCCGCGGCGCGTTCCTGGCCGGCGCGGTCGGCGGGCTGCACCTGAACCTGTGGGTCGCCACCGCGCTGGTGAGCCTGTTCTTCGGGCTCGGCCACCTCTACCAGGGTGTGGTCGGGGTCGCCGGTACCGCGGTCTTCGGCACGTGCGCGACGGTGCTGTACGTCCTCACCGGCAGCCTGCTCGTGCCGATCCTCGTGCACGCCGCCGTCGACCTCGGCCCCTTCGCGCTGAGCCGCTACAAGCCACCGGCCCCGGCCGACGCACCAACTGTCGGCTCGGCGTCCCCGCGATGATCCGGGGCATCGACGGGCGCTAGCCTCTCGCGCATGGCACTGGTCCGACGCACCGTCGTCCTCGGCTCCTCCAGCAACCGGGTCGTGGCCGCCGCCACGGTCGCACCGCAGAACCTGGCCGTTCCCCCGGCCGCCGCGCCGCCGGCGAACCCGGCCGACCAGGACGTCACCCAGCGCATCCCGGCGCAGCCCACGGCGGGCAGCGCGCCCGGCGAGGTGGCCGGCGCCGCGGTCACGGTCGGCCCCGACACGCCGCCGCCCGCGCCCGGCAACGAGGCCGCGGCCGTGACGACCGAGCCGGCCAGCATCGGCTCCCTGATCGCCGCGTTCCTGCTCGTCGCGGCCGGCGGGGCCGGGTCCTGGGCGCTGTACCACTTCGGCGTCAACGCCGACGAGATCCACCTGCCGGACGCGACAGCCCTGTTCGGCGTGCTGTTCGCGTTCGCCACCGCGGTCGAGCGCGTGCTCGAGCCGTTCGCCCGGTTCATGCCCGGCCAGCACGCCAAGGGCGACCTGGAGAAGGCGGTGGCGAACATGGCGAACAAGTACCACGACGCCACCCTCGACGACCTCATCCAGGTCGCGCACGCCAAGTCCATGGTGGACCGGGGCCGCGCCAACCGGGGCCTGATCTCGTGGGGCATCGCGGTCGCCCTGGCGACCGTCGCCTCCTCGTCCGGCGGCCTGTACCTGCTGCACTCCATCGCCGGCGACGGCTGGCAGGGCATCCCGGTGTGGATCGACGCCATCATCACGGGCGTGGTCGTCGGCAGCGGCACGAAGCCCCTGCACGACGTCATCAGCAAGGTGCAGAAGAACAAGGAGAAGTCCGAGGACGCTGCCGCGTAACCCTGGGGGAGCTCCGCTCCACCCGGCGGCTACAGGATCAGCAGCCCGTCGGTCTGGCCGCGGCCGGCCAGGCCGGCGAGGGCGGACCCGGCTTCGAGGTGCGGCAGGTAGGGCAGGTCCGGTGGCTGGGAGCGCAGGACCTGGGTCGCGTGGTGGGCCGGAACGATGCCGGCCGGGTACGCGCGGACGCAGCGCGGGTCGAGCAGCGAGTGCCGGGTCGCGAACGCGGCCACCGCCTCCCACTCGGCCAGCGGCGCGGTGGTCGGCAGCGTCACGCCGGGCGGCTCCGGCAGCACGTCGACGGCGGTGAACGGCTCGCTGCCGGCCAGCCACCACGAGACCGCGCGGACCGCGGAGCGCAGCGGATGCTCGCACCAGTACGGCACCAGTCCGGCCCGCACCACGTGCCACGGGTCGAACAGCCGCCCGCACTCCACGACGAGGCGGTTGCCCGTGCGGTTCCCGGACCGCAGCCACTCGCGGTACAGGTCGGCGACCGCGCCGCTGAGGACGTCGGGGTGCCGGTAGAGCACCTGACGTACCGGATGCCCGTGCGCGGCCGCGAACCGCCGCAGGTCCTCGACCAGCCCGCGGTCGACGCTGCGCTCGCCGTCGCTGTCCGCGGGCCGCTCCCCGAGCACGGCGGCGTCGCGGCGGTCGTGGTAGTCGTCGGGCAGCAGGCCCGAGGCGCGGCTGCCGAGCTGGAAGGCGTACCCGGCCGGGCCCGCCACGGTCGCCCACCGGCCCACGTCGCGGGTCACGATGATCGGCGCCCCCGGGCGCAGCCGCTCGGCGATCCAGTCGCGGTAGGCGGCGGGGAGCCGCTGCCAGCGCACCACCGAGTACGCGGCCGCCGACGCCGACCACCCCCGCCACACCGGGTCGTAGACCTGCCGCACCGCGACGTCCGGATTCGCGGCGAGGATCGCCCGGGCGCCGAGCTCGCCCGCCTCGGCCGCGGCCGTGTTGTCGGCGGCGGTACTGCCGATGCCCTGCTCCCGCACGGCGACGTCGGGCGTCGCCAGCTCGAAGCCCGCGGGCAGCCACGGCACCCCGAGCGCGGCCGCCAGGTGCAGCGCGGCGCCGTGGGGCGAGCCGATGACGAGCCCGTGGTACTGCCCGGCCGGCAGTTGCCCGGTGAGCCACCGGGCCACGGCTCCGGCGTCGACGACCGCGCCCGCGGCCCGGCCCGCCGCGCTCCCGCTGCTCCAGCGCGGCGCGGCCACCACGGGCCGGGGCACACCCCGCCGGTAGGCCAGGACCCGCCCAGATGCCATCGCCAGCGCGATCCCCAGCCCGGTCGGCCACTGCAGATCGACATCCCGCGCGGTTTCGGCCCGCCGCCTCATGCCGCCGCTCCCCCCAGAAACGTTTTCGTGCACGCGTCCTGCCCAGGGCCCGCGACCCTAAACCCCTGCCATGGCGCGGCGGGACCCCGACCCGTAGACTCACTACACATGAAGGCGGACGCGCTACGCGGGCATCTCGACGCACTCCTGCTCGCGGTGCTCGACGGCGAACCCCGCCACGGGTACGCGATCATCGAGGCCCTCCAGGAGCGCAGCGGCGGCTCGCTGAGCCTGCCGACCGGCACCGTGTACCCGGCCCTGCGCCGCCTCGAGCGCGCCGGCTACGTGGAGAGCGCCTGGTCCACGGTCGGCGGCCGCGAGCGCCGCACCTACCGCCTGACCAACGCCGGCCGCAAGGTGCTGTCCGAGGAGCGCTCGGCCTGGGCAGAGTTCACCTCGACGATCGGCGCGGTCCTCATGCCCCCGCCGGCCCCCTCGGCCTCCTAGGGGCCCTTGTCCTAAGCCGCGGCGCGGGCGTGCACCGCGAACTGCACGCAGCGCACGGAGAGCAGGCCCGCGTAGGCGAACGCGCCGAGGTTGACGGCCATCCCGAAGATCACCGGCGGCCAGGTCGCCGCGGCCGGCCACTGATAGAGACTCAGCCCGAACACGGCCGCGCCGAGCAGCGCGTGCAGGCCGAGGAAGGTCACCGCGGCGACGCCGACGACGCGGGTGTACCGCACCCCGTCGCGCAGATACCGGCTGCCCCACGAGAAGCCGAGCACCACCAGCGCGGCGACCCCGGCGGCCACGAACGACGTGTACTTGAAGTGGTCGACGAGAATCCAGTACAGGTGGGTGGCGTGTTCATCGACGCCCCAGGGGCTGTCCCACCACATGAGCGGGGCCAGGACGTTCACCAGCGGGAGGGCCAGCGCGATCCAGGTCGCGGTGCGGCGCCCCTGCTGAGCGGCGAGCTCGGCCTGGTAGGCCGGGGCGACCGCGCGCAGCGAACCGAACTCGGCGACCGCGCGCCGCTCGGCCTCCAGCTCCGACAGCCCCGAATCGGCATGGGCCGCCGCGGCGTCCTCGAGACTGTGCCGCGCCTCGGTGATCATCTCGGCGCGCGTGCGCCCCGGGCCGCGCAGGACGGAGGCGAGGCCGTCGACGTAGGCGTCGATCGGGCCGGCTGCGGGCTGCGGCACCGTCTCCACGCGCTCCAGAATTGCACAGCGCACCGCCGCAAGGCCAGAAGGCCCGGCCCGGCCGGGACCATCGTCACGCGCTGGCGCGCCCCTCCGCGGCCGTCACCACGTCATCACGCCGTCGCTGGCGTGGGGGCGGCCCGGCGTCGGATCACCACCACCGTGCACTCACGTCACGCGACGACGCGGCCGTCCGCGACCGTCACCACGTCGTCGAAGGCGGCCAGGTCGGCCCGGCGGTGCGTGACCACCACGACCGTGCGCTCCCCGGCCGCGTGCAGCGCCGTGGCGAGCACCGCGTCGGCCGCGGCCGGGTCGAGGCCCTCGGTCGGCTCGTCGAGCAGCAGTACCGGCGGCGGGTCGACCAGGGCCCGGGCCAGCAGCAGCCGCTGCCGCTGCCCACCGGAGAGCCGCCCGCCGTCCTCGCCGACGACGTCGTCGAGGCGGTCGCCGTACTCCCCCAGCCCGGCCGCGACGAGCGCGCCCCGCAGGTGCGAGTCACCGAACCCGGGCCGCCCGAGCGTCAGGTTCTCCCGCACCGTGGCGTGGAACACATGCGCGTCGGCGAACACACCCCCGGCGACCTGCCAGGGCTCGACCCCGTCCGGCCGGCCTTCGACGAACCCGTCGCGCAGCGCCACCGCGCCCGCGATCGCGGACAGCAGCGTCGACTTCCCGGCCCCGCTGGGCCCGACGACGGCGACCCGCCGCCCGGCCGGCAGCGTGAGGTCCACATCGGACAGTGCGTCGCGCGTACCGTTCGGGTAGCGCACCGACACGCCCCGCAGCCGCACCGACACCGGCCCGCGATGCGCCCGCCGCTCGACGACGACCGGCTCGGCGACGCCACCGGCGAACTCCCGCAGCACGCCGCGCACCCCGGCCCGGCCCCCGGCGGCTCCGACCGGCGGCACCACGGCACCGCCGGCCCGCGCTCGCGCGTCGATCCCGCTCACGGCCGCCCCGTCCCGCGACGCGACGGCACCATCAGCGAACTCCCGCACCCCGCCCGCGGGCGCCCCGTCCCACGACGCGACGGCACCGTCAGCGAACTCCCGCACCCCGCCCCCGGGCGCTCCGTCGCGCGGCGCCACGGCACCATCAGCGAACTCCCGCGCGTCGATCCCGCCCGCGGGCGCCCCGTCCCGCGGCACGACGGCACCGTCAGCGAACTCCCGCACCCCGCCCGCGGGCGCCCCGTCCCGCGGCGCGACGGCAGCGCCGGTGAACTCCCGGCGCCCGGTCGCGCCGGACGGCGACACGACGGCGGTGAGCTCGCGCACCCGGCGCAGCGCGCCGCGCACCTCGGTCTGGCGCGCGGCCGCCGCGGCGAGCGGCACGACCACCTCGCCGACGCTCAGCGCGACCAGCGCGAGCACCGGCGTGGCGGACCCGGACACGAGGGCTGCGATGGCCAGGGCGCTTGCCGCCGGTACCGCTGCCGCCGCTCCGGAGACCACGGCCCCGGCCGCCGCGGTGCGGGCCTCCAGCCGGGCCAGGCGCCGGCCCCGCGCGGTCGCGGTGGCGAGGGCGGCCGGCATGGCGCCGAACGCGAGCAGCTCTGCGGAGCCGTGGGCGATGTCCACAGTGGACTCGGTGACGTCGCCGCGCGCGGACGCGAGGGCCGCGCCCGGGCGGGAGAGGGCGGCGCCGAGCAGCGGCAGGAGGAGGCCGCCGACCACGAGGGCGGCGGTGAGCACGAGGGCGGCCGGGGGCGAGGCGGTCAGGAACGCGGCGACGGCGACCGCGCCCACCAGGGCCGCGGTCGCGGCCGGCAGGACGGCCCGCAGCAGCAGGTCCTGCACCGCGTCCACATCGGACACCACGCGGCTGAGCGCGTCGCCGCGCGCGGGCGTGGCGGGCCGGGACGCGAGCGCCGCGAACGCGCGGGCGCGCAGGGCGGCGAGCACGCGGAGTACGACGTCGTGGCCGGCCAGGCGCTCGGCGTACCGGATCCCGCCCTTGAGCAGGGCGAACGCGCGCACCGCGGCGATGGCGACGGCGAGCGCGGCGAGCGGCGGCCGGTCGGCCGCGCGGACGATCATCCAGGTCGCGGTGCCCACGAGCCCGATGTCGGCGGCCTCGGTGAGCACGCCCAGCAGCCCGGCGAAGGCGAGACGCAGCACCACCGCCAGCGGACCGTCGAACGCGCGACGCAGCACCACCGCCAGCGGACCGTCGAACGCGCGACGCAGCACCACCGCCAGCGGGCCACCGAAGGCGCGACGCAGCGCGACCGCCAGCGGGCCACCGGAGGCGCGACGCGGCGCAACCGACGTCACGGGACCGCCATCGGGGCGCGAGCCAAGCTGTGTCACGCGGCCACCACCGGGTGGCGCGCCTCGGTGAGCCGTCCGTCGACCGTCACCGTGCGCGTGGCGATCGACAACAGCGCCGGCCGGTGGGCCACCAGCAGCGCCGTGCGCCCCGCCGCCAGCCGGGCCGCCGAGGCGACCACCGCCGCCTCGCTCGCCGCGTCCAGGCGCGCGGTCGGCTCGTCGAAGAGCAGCAGCGTCGCGTCCCGGCGCAGCCAGGCCCGGGCCATCGCGAGGCGCTGCCGCTGGCCGCTGGACAGGCCGTGCGCGGCCAGGTCGGTGTCGTAGCCGTCGGGCAGCTCCCGCACGAACCCGTCCGCCTCGGCGGCGCGCGCGGACGCGACCACCTCGGCGAGCGTCGCGTGTTCCGAGCCGAGGCGGATGTTGTCGGCGACGGTGCCGGCGAAGAGGTGCGGCCGCTGCGGCATCCAGGCGAGCCGGGCCCGCCAGGCGGCCAGGTCGAGGGTGGCGAGGTCGGCGCCGCCGACGAGCACGCGGCCCGCGGTCGGCGCGGTGAACCCGAGCACGAGCGACAGCAGTGTGGACTTGCCGCCGCCGCTGGGGCCGACGAGGGCGACGCGGTCGCCGGGGTCGACGGTCAGGCTCGCGTCGCGCAGGGCCACGACGTCGCCGTAGCGCACCTCCACGTGCTCCAGGACCAGGGCGGCGTCCGCCGGGGGCAGCCGGGCCTCCGTCCTCGCCGGTGGAGCGTCCTGCAGTACCGCATGAACCTCCGCCGACGCCGCCAGCCCCTCCTGGCTGGCGTGGAACCTGGTGCCCAGTGCGCGCAGCGGCAGGTAGGCCTCGGGCGCGAGCAGCAGCACCGCGAGCGCGGCCCCGAGCGTGAGGCGCCCGTCGAGCAGGCGCAGGCCGACGGGCACGGCGACCAGGGCGACCGAGACGGTCGCGACGAGCTCCAGCACCAGGGCCGACAGGAACGCCAGGCGCAGCGTGCGCATCGTGGCGCGGCGGTAGCCTTCCGCGTTCTCCCGCACCCGCGCGACGTACGCCGCCTCGCGCCCGAACGCGCGCAGCGTCGCCAGGCCCCGCACGGTGTCGAGGAAGTGCCCGCCGAGCCGGCTGAGCTGCTGCCACTGGCGCTGGGTGCGGGCCCCGGTGGACTTGCCCACGAGGATGCCGAAGACCGGGATGAGCGGCAGGGTGAGGGCGACCACGACCGCCGAGGTGAAGTCGGTGAACGCCAGCCAGCCGAGGGTGGCCAGCGGCACGAACGCGGCCAGGAAGACCTGCGGCAGATAGCCGGTGAGGTACCCGTCGAGGCCGTCGACGCCGCGGCCGGCCAGGGTCGCCAGCTCCCCCGCGCGCTGACCGGCGAGCCAGCCGGGCCCGCGCCGGGCGGCCGCGTCGAGCAGCCGCTCGCGCAGGTGGGCCTTGACGTCGGCCGCGGCCCGCCCGGCGATCGCGGTCAGCGCCGCGGCGTGCAGGCCACGCAGGAGTACGGTCGCGGCCCCCACGACGAGCGCGGTGCGGTCGAGCCGCCCGTCGACGGCCGCGGCGAGCAGGGTCGCGAGGCTTACCGCCTGCGCGACCACGAGCACCGCGGCCAGCAGCGCCGAGCCCGCCAGCACCATCGCGTAGCGCCGGACCGGGCCCAGCCGCAGGAGTCTTCTGTCCACGAGTCGCGCCGCCCTACCAGTACCGAGCCGTCCGGCGCCGGAACAGCCACCAGCAGGCGGCCTGAACGGCGACGAGCACCGGGAGCAGCGGGGCCGCGCCGAGTGCGAGCAGCCGCAGCGTGTCAGCGCCGGCGGCCGCGCCGTCGACGGTCACCGTCGCGCCCGGGTCCAGCGTGGACGCTAGCACGGCCGGGAACAGCGCCGACGCGGCCGCGACGGCGGGTAGGGCGCACGCCACAGCGGTGGCCGCGAACACCGCGCCCGGGCGCCGCAGCCGGCCGGCCCCGACCACCGCCGCGACGCAGGCGATAGCGAGCACGGTGCCGGCGACCGGGTTACGGACGCCGGCGGGGGCCTCGATCCACCAGCCGGCGAGGGCCAGGGCCGCGACCGCGCCGGCGACGAGGCCGCGCGGGCGCCGGGCGCCGAGCTTCCAGTGCAGGTACGCGCCCCCGTGCGCCAGCACCAGCAGCACGTTTGCCGCGGCCGTCAGCCAGACCACCGGGTCGGCGAAGGGCGCGAGGCCGTGCACGTGGCCGTCGGCGGTGATCGGCACGCCGTGCAGCAGCACGCCGAACAGCAGCCCCCAGGCGGCGGCGAGGGTCAGCCCGGCCGCGGCGATGAGCGCGTCGAAGCCGCCCCGGCGCCGGCCCCGGCTGCGCAGCTGGACGCCGGCGTTGAGCGCGAGCAGGCCGAGCACGGCCGCGACCACGGCCGGGTAGGCGGCGGTGAACAGCTCGCCCTCCAGCCGCGGGAACGCGGCGATGAGCACCCCGGCGGCGCCGACCGCCCAGACCTCGTTGCCGAGGAACATCGGGCCGATCGCGTTGAGGGCGGCACGGCGCTCGCCGTCGCCGCGCATGGTGGGCAGCAGCATCGCGACGCCCTGGTCGAGCCCGCCGAGGACGAAGTAGGCGGCGAACAGCGCGCCGAGGATGCAGTACCAGAGGGTGCTCATGCGGCCGCCCCCAGCCGCTCGGCCGCGACGGGCTCGGGCTCGGGCTCGAATCCGAACGCGTCGTCGGGTCTGCTCGCCGCGGCCCGGGCCATCAGCCACCAGTCGACGAGGACCAGCGCGAGCACGAGCGCGGTGAAGCCGAACGTCGACCAGCGCAGCGCGCCCGCGCCCATCGGCGACACGGCGTCGGCGGTGCGCAGCAGGCCGTACACGGCCCAGGGCTGCCGCCCCTCCTCCCGCACGAACCAGCCCAGGAGCGCGGTGAGCATCGGCACCGGGATGAGCGCGGTGAGCAGCCAGGACATCGGCCGGGCCCAGCGGCGGCGGATGAGCACGTCGCGGAACGTCAGCACCTGGGCGATGAGCAGCAACAGGAACAGCAGGTTGGCGATCTGGATCATCATGCCGAGGGAGGCGCCGACGTTGTCGCTGACCATGTAGCTGCCGGGGCCGAAGCGCTGCACCATCTCGGCCTGGCGCTCGAGCGCGGTGTGGCCGCCGGCCATCTTCATCGGCTGGTTGTCGCCGATCCAGCCGAACT
Organism: Dactylosporangium sp. McL0621; assembly: GCF_049995355.1. Taxonomy (NCBI): domain Bacteria; kingdom Bacillati; phylum Actinomycetota; class Actinomycetes; order Micromonosporales; family Micromonosporaceae; genus Dactylosporangium; species Dactylosporangium sp. McL0621. Next base: position 2,063,125 of record NZ_CP188259.1, on the reverse strand, counting down.
GGGCGTACCCGAAGCCGATGGTGAGGAAGGTCCCGATGAGCCCGACCCGGATGCCCAGGCGCAGCGAACGGCGGAACAGTTCGAAGTCGTCGGTCTTCGCGCGGCGCAGCCGCCACGCCGAGACGCCGGCCACCAGCACGCCGCCGGCGACCATCGTCGCGGCGACCGCGTGCGCGAGGGCGAACCACAGGGCGCTGTTGGTGAGCAGGGCCCCGAAGTCGGTCAGGCGGGCGGTGCCGTGCTCGTCCAGCGCGTACCCGACCGGATGCTGCAGGAACGCGTTGCTCACCAGCACCCAGAACGCCGAGAGCAGGGCGGTTGCGGCGGTAACCCAGATCAGCGCGAGGTGCAGCCGCTTGCCGAGCCGCCCCCAGCCGAAGATCCACATGCCGAGCAGCGTCGACTCGAGCACGAAGGCGATGAGCGTCTCCAGGGCGAGCGGCGCGCCGAACACGTCGCCGGTCAGCCGGGACAGCCCGCTCCAGTTGAGCCCGATCTCGAACTCCATGACGAGCCCGGTGGCGATGCCGACCGCGTAGTTGATCGCGTACAGCTGGCCCCAGAAGCGGGCCATCCGGCCGTACACCTCCTGGCCCGTGATCGTGTAGCGCGTCTGCATGACGGCGACGAGCACCACGAGCCCGAGCGTGACCATTACGAACGTGAAGTGCAGCGAGGCCGTGAGCCCGAACTGGGTTCTGGCGTACTCGAGCGCGCTCATGCGTCGTCCCCCGACATGTACCCAAGCAACATGTCGGCAGACTACACGTAGACGCGCGCCGGTAGGAGTGGCCCTTTCTCAGCCTCCGCTCAGGCCGCCGTGTGGCGGGTCGCGACGCCGACCAGCTCGACCAGGGCCTGGGCCCGGGCGTACTCGGCGGGCGTGAACACCGGCTCGGCGCGGCGGACGTAGAGCGTGCCGCCGGCCGGGTCGCTCAGCTGCATCCCGGTGGCCGTGAAGCCGCCGGAACCGGAGGACCGCCAGGAGATGTCGCAGTCGCCCAGCAGCGCGGCCAGGGCCTCCTCCAGCCCGGCGCGGCCGTCGAGGACCTTGGTGGCCAGCGCGAGGACCCGCGTCGGCTCGTCGATCAGCCCGCGCACGTCGGCCGGGGCGATCCACGGGTCCCGCCCGCGGCCGCGCTGCACCGCGTCGGCCAGGTCGGCCCGGGTGAGCTCGTCGGGCGCCTCGACCAGGAAGTCGTCCACGGCGCCGGACTCGGTGGTGTGCACCTGCACGGAGAGGATGTTGACCTTGCGAAGGGCCAGGCTTGCCGTCAGTACCGACAAGAAGCCCGGACGGTCGTCGACCGTCGCCCGGATGCGCCAGAGCATCAGGCGGCCCAGGTTTTTGTGCCGGCGGGAGCGGGGGCTCCGGTAACGGAGCGCCCCGCCTCACCCGGTTCCGCCAAACCGGGCCCCGCCAGCTTTTCCCCCAGCACAGATGCGGTTGCACCGACCAGCTGCGCCAGCCGTTCCACCTCAGAACCGTGGAACGGTGGTGCTCCCGCGTCGCCGTCCGCCCCGCCGCGGCCGACAACAAGGACCAGACCACCGCGCTGGAAAGGCGCGACAGCGAGATGAACGCCGTCAGCTGCACTCAACGCACGGGGCCGGAGTGGTGCGATGTCCACCTGTGGGGGGACATCCGGAGCTCGCCAGCTCGCGCTGACCACCGACGAGCCGGACCAGGCCTGAGTGCGCGCGCCGCCGCCCGCCCAGTCCGATCCGACCAGGATCGCCACCGCCCAGTCCGCGCCGAACAGTGCGGGCGTCGCGTCCACGACCGTCGCGAGGCCGTGATCCGGGTTCGCCGCCACCTGTCCGATCAGCGCGACCTCGCGGCCGCTGCTCGGCTCCGACAACTCGGTGCCGCGCCACACACCGTCCACGCGAACGCCTGGGATCGCCGCGAGGCCGGTGAGTACGCGATCGACCGGGGCCGAAGCCGGCCATACCACGGTGAAGTCGTCCACCGCACGGCCGCTGACGCGTTCCAGTACAACGACCGAAACGATGTCCGCGCCGACCACACCCAGCGTCCGGGCAACCTGCCCGAGTGAGCCGGGACGGTCGGGCAGCGCAACCCGCAGCCTGAGCAGCATGTGAGTCGACCTCCCGTTCGTCCTTGGCTTGAGGTGCACGCCGCCTTTGGTGTACGCCTTGCTCTCCGGTACTGCCAACAGGTTGCCGAGATCGAGTTTCCACGCCGTTTCGCCGCGGTGTCGGCGCCGGAACGTTTCCGAGGGCCCCGAGACCGACAAATCGGACCGGGCGGCTTGACAGAGAACGTGTCTCAACCATGGACTGATCGGATGACCACCCCGCCCGGTCTCGACCTGCCCCGCCTGCGGACCTACCTGGAGGCGAAGGCCCCCGGCCTGGTCGGCGCGCCGCTCACCGCCGAGCTCGTGGCCGGCGGCCGGTCCAACCTGACGTACGTCCTCAACGAGGTCTTCGTCCTGCGCCGCCCGCCGCTGGGCCACGTGCTGGCCACCGCGCACGACATGGCCCGCGAGTTCCGGGTCATCTCCGCGCTCGGCCCCACCGCCGTGCCCGTGCCCGAGGCCCTGCTGCTGTGCGAGGACGACTCGGTGCTCGGCGCTCCGTTCTACCTCATGGCCCGGGTCCCCGGGGCCGTGCTGCGCCACCGCGAGCAGACCGACCCGCTCGGCCCGGACAACCGCCGCAAGGTCGCCTTCGCGATGATGGACACCCTGGCCGAGCTGCACCTCGTCGACCCGGCCGAGGTCGGGCTGGCGGAGTTCGGGCGGCCCGAGGGCTTCCTGGAGCGCCAGGTCCGCCGCTGGAGCAAGCAGCTGGAGCACTCCCGCAGCCGCGACCTGCCCGCGGCCGACGCCCTGCGCGAGCGGCTCGCCGCCACCATCCCCGCCAGCCCGCGGCCCGCCATCGTGCACGGCGACTACCGGCTCGACAACCTCATCGTCGACCCCGACACCCTGCACGTCGCCGCGGTCCTGGACTGGGAGATGGCGACGATCGGCGACCCGCAGACGGATCTGGGGCTGCTGCTGGCGTACTGGAACGTGCTGGACCGCATCAAGACCGGCCGGAACCCGATCGCGGACGGCCTCGGCGCCGCGGCCGGGTTCCCCAGCGGCGACGAGCTGCTCGAACGCTACGCGGGGCGCGCCCCGCTCAGCGACGACCTGCACTGGTATGTCGGCCTGGCCTGCTACAAGCTGGCCGTCGTGCTCGAGGGAATCCACTACCGGTACACGCACGGCCAGACCGTCGGGGCCGGCTTCGACGAGATCGGCGATCTGGTTCCGCCCCTGCTCGAAGAGGGCATCGCAGCGATCAACGGAGAGAGCTGATGGACTTCGGATTCGACCAACGCACGGCCGAGCTGCACGAGAAGCTCACGGACTTCATGGACGAGGAGGTGTACCCCGCGGAGCCCGTCCTGGAGCGGCAGATGGCCGAGGCCGCCGACCCGTGGGCCCGCCCGCCCGTCATCGAGGACCTCAAGCGGTCCGCCCGCGAGCGCGACCTGTGGAACCTGTTCCTGCCCGACAATGACTCCGGCGCGAAGCTCGATCCAGGGGTGGGTGGTCGGGGCGGCAGCAGGGCCGGCGCGGGGCTGACGAACCTGCAGTACGCGCCGCTGGCCGAGATCACCGGCCGCAGCCCCAACCTGGCCCCGGAGGCCGTCAACTGCGCCGCCCCCGACACCGGCAACATGGAGGTGCTCGCCCAGTTCGGCTCGCCCGAGCAGCGCGACCGCTGGCTCAAGCCGCTGCTGGAGGGCCAGATCCGCTCCGCCTTCTGCATGACCGAGCCCGACGTCGCCTCGTCCGACGCCACCAACATCGCCACGCGGATCGAGCGCGACGGCGACGGCTACGTGATCAACGGCCGCAAGTGGTGGTCGTCGGGCGCGATGAACCCGAACTGCCACCTCTTCATCGTCATGGGCAAGACCGACCCGGAGGCCGAGCGGCACCGCCAGCAGAGCATGGTGTGTGTACCGCGGGACGCCCCCGGCATCACCGTCAAGCGCGGCATGCACGTCTTCGGGTACACCGACGCCGCCCACGGCGGGCACGCCGAGGTCGTCTTCGACAACGTGCGCGTCCCGGCCGACGCCCTCATCGCCGGCGAGGGCCTGGGCTTCGCGATCGCCCAGGCCCGCCTCGGCCCGGGCCGCATCCACCACTGCATGCGGCTCATCGGCATGGCCGAGCGGGCCCTCGAGCTGCTCTGCGGCCGGGTCAGCCAGCGGGTCGCCTTCGGTCGCCCGCTCGCCGAGCAGGGCGTGATCCAGGAGTGGATCGCCGAGTCGCGGGTCCGCATCGAGCAGGCCCGCCTGCTGGTGCTCAAGACCGCGTGGCTGATGGACACCGTGGGCAACAAGGGCGCCCACACCGAGATCCAGTCGATCAAGATCGCGGTGCCGTCGATGGCCGAGTGGGTCATCGACAAGGCCATCCAGGCCTACGGCGCCGCGGGCGTGAGCCAGGACACCCCACTGGCCGCCCTGTGGTCGAGCGCCCGCACGCTGCGCCTCGCCGACGGCCCCGACGAGGTCCACCGCGCGTCGCTGGCCCGGCGCGAGCTGCGCAAGTACAGCTGAAACAACGGGAAGGCCGGCGCCCCGCACGGCGCCGGCCTTACATTTCCCTGGGATGTCTCGGGGGATCGGATCAGGGCGTCGGGGGTACCACCGGCTGGCCCGGCACGACCGGAACGACCGGCTCGTAGGGGGCCGGGGCTTCCGCCGTGCTCGAAAGCTCGTCGGGGTCGTCCAGGGAGAGCCGGTCGCTCGCGGCCTGGATCGCCTTCGGCGCCGAGGCCGCCACCGCCCAGCCCAGCGCCACGCCGCCCAGCGCCGCCACCGCGATCCAGCCCCACGGGGTGCGCGAACGGCGGCCGGACAGCGCGTCGAGGGCCAGGTTGGCCCGCTTCCACGCCTCGGTCGAGACCGAGTTCACACGATCCGACGCCGTGCTGTACCGGTCCGAGGCCTCGCCGGCCAGGTCGCCGGCCCGGTCCTTGAAGTCGTACGCGCGGTCCTTCACGGTGCCGCCGAACGAGCGTGCGTTGTCAAGGGCCGAGACCAGGTGGTCCCAGGCCTCCTCGGCCACGCTCTCGGCGCGCCGCTTCCGCTTCTTCCACTCACTGCTCATCGAAAATCGCCACCTCCTCCGATGTTCCTGCTGCCCGGAACGCAAGAAGTGCAAACGCTCAGGCGGAGGCGCGGCGGACCAGGTGCGTCTCGACCATCACGGAGGAGGACGCGGCGCCGCCGATCCGCGCGATGAGCAGCCGCGCCATCTCCCGGCCCATCGCCTCGACCGGCTGGTGCACGGTGGTCAGCGGCGGGTCGGTCTGGCGGGCGATCGCCACGTCGTCGAAGCCGACCAGGGCCACGTCGTCGGGGACGCGCTTGCCCATGGTCCGCAGCGCGCGCAGGGCGCCGACCGCCATGAGGTCGGAGGCGGCGAAGACGGCGTCGATCTCCGGGTCGCCGTCGAGCAGCTCGCGGACCGCCCGCTCGCCGCTGGCCTCGGAGAAGTCGCCGTACGCGATGAGCTTCTCCTCCACCGCAATGCCCGCCCGCTCCAGGGCCTCGCGGTAGCCGGTCAGCCGCGACACGCCCACGGCCATGTCCTGCGGGCCGGCGATCGCGGCTACGCGCTTGCGCTGGCGGTCGAGCAGGTGGCCGACGGCGATGCGGGCGCCGCCCTCGTTGTCGGCGTCCACGTAGGAGAGCTGCGACAGCTGGGCGGTGAAGTTGAGCTGCTCGTCGTCGGCGAGCATCTGGGCCGGCCGGCCGCCGAGCACGACCGGCAGGCCCCGGCGCTCCAGCAGCAGCGGCAGCGGGTCGGCGTCGTGCAGGGAGAGCAGCATCACGCCGTCGACGTGCTGGTTGGTCAGGTGGTGCTCGACGCGCTCCCGCTCGGCCGGGGACTGGGCCATCGCCAGCCAGAGCTGCAGCTGGGTGTCGGCCAGGGCCGAGCTGATGCCGCGGACGATGCCGGCGAAGAAGGGCTCGCCGAAGACGCGCTCCTCCGACTCCGACACGACGAGCGCGACGGAGTCCGTGCGCTGGGTGACGAGCGCGCGGGCGGCTCGGTTGGGCACGTACCCCAGCTCGTCGATCGCCTTCTGCACCGCGGCGCGGGCCTCGGGGCTCACCTGGGGCGAGCCGTTGACCACACGCGAGACGGTGCCACGGCCGACACCGGCGCGCGAGGCGACCTCATCGAGCGTGGGCCGGCCGGCGGAGCGCGGGCGGCCCGGGGACGGGATGTTCACGCCTCATTGTGCGCACATGCCGTCACCGGGCCACCCGGCGGCCCGACGTTTCTTCAGCAGGGCCTATTTTTTTCAGAGGATCGTCAAGTTCACCTCAACGACCGAGCCTTCGGGGGCCAGCGGGAGGACGCCGTCGGGGTCGAACGACGCCCCGTCGACGGTCAGCGCGCGGGCGTCGCCGCGCCGCACGGTGATGTTGTACGTCGCCCCGCGGAACCGGCGGACCGCGGTGAACCCGGGCCATTCCCCCGGAATCACCGGCGCCACCCGCAGACCGGTCAGCTCGGGGCGAATGCCGAGAATCCACTGCGTGATGGCCGCGTAGTTGTACGCCGCCGTGCCGGTCAGCCAGGAGTTCTTCGCCTCGCCGTGGGTCGGCGCGTCGCGGCCGGCGATCATCTGCGCGTACACGTACGGCTCGCACCGGTGCACCTCGCTGATCGCCTCCCGGGCCGAGGGCAGGATGCGCTGGTAGTAGTCGAACGCCGCGTCGCCGTTGCCCACGATCGCCTCGGCGATCATGATCCACGGGTTGGTGTGGCAGAAGATGCCGGCGTTCTCCTTGTACCCGGGCGGGTAGGACGAGATCTCGCCGAGCTCCAGCCGGTAGGAGCTGTACGCCGGCTGCTGCAGGACCACGCCGTGCGGGGTGGCCAGCCGCTCCCGCACGCTGGCCAGGGCCGTGACGGCGGTGCCGTCCTCGACGCCGACGCCGCCCATGATGCACATGCCCTGCGGCTCGATGAAGATCTGCCCCTCGTCGTTGGAGGCCGAGCCGATGACGTTGCCGTGGAAGTCGTACGCCCGGCGGAACCAGGCCCCGTCCCAGCCGTGCTCGGCGATCGTGCCGGCCATCTTCTCGGCCGCGTCGAGGTACTCCTGGGCCGGCTTGCCCACGCACTCGGCGATCCCGGCGAGCTCCTTGGCCGCCAGCACGAACTGCCCGGCGATGAACACCGACTCGGCCACCCCGCCGGTGGCGTTCTCGGTGGTCTGGAACGGCTCGCCCGGGGTGTCGGAGAAGCAGTTGAGGTTGAGGCAGTCGTTCCAGTCGGCCCGCCCGATCAGCGGCAGGCCGTGCGGGCCCAGGCGCTCCAGGGTGTACCGCAGGGAGCGCTGCAGGTGCTCGTAGAGCGGGGCCTCGCTCCCCGGCTCGTTGTCGAACGGCACCGGCGCGTCGAGGATCGACAGGTCACCGGACTCCTTGATGTAGGCCGCGACGCCGAGGATGAGCCACAGCGGGTCGTCGTTGAAGCCCGAGCCGATGTCGTTGTTCCCGCGCTTGGTCAGCGGCTGGTACTGGTGGTACGCCCCGCCGCTGGCCAGCTGGGTCGCGGCGATGTCGAGGATCCGCTCGCGGGCCCGCTCCGGGATCATGTGCACGAAGCCGAGCAGGTCCTGGTTGGAGTCGCGGAAGCCCATGCCGCGGCCGATCCCGGACTCGTAGAACGAGGTCGAGCGGCTCATGTTGAAGGTGACCATGTTCTGGTACGCGTTCCAGATGTTGACCATCCGGTTCGTGTCCCCGTCCGGGGTCTCCACCTGCAGGCCGCCGAGCAGCCGGTCCCAGTTCTCGCGCAGCGCGGCGAAGCCGGCGTCGACCGTCTCCTGCTGCAGCCAGCGCTCGATCACCGGGCGGACCATGTGCTTGTTGATGGTCTGCGAGCCGGGCGGGTCGAACTTGGCGTCCTTCGGGTTCTCCCAGTAGCCGAGCACGAAGCCGATCTCCCGGGTCTCCCCCGGCTCCAGCGTGACGCGCACGTGGTGCGAGCCGTGCGGCTGCCAGCCGTGCGCGACGGAGTCCGAGGAGCTGCCCCGCTCGACGGCGATCGGGCGGTCCCAGGACCGGTACGGGCCGAGGAACGCCTCGCGGGCGGTGTCGAAGCCGGTCAGCGGCTCGGAGCAGGCGAAGTACGCGAAGTGGTCGCGGCGCTCGCGGTACTCGGTCTTGTGGTAGATGACCCCGTCGACGACCTCGACCTGGCCGGTGTTGAAGTTGCGCTGGAAGTTCGTCGCGTCGTCCTGGGCGTCCCAGAGGCAGAACTCGACCGAGGAGAACAGCGAGAGCTCGGCGGGGACGTCGCGGTCGTTGGTCAGCCGCGCCCGCCAGACCTCCAGCGTCTCGCCGAGCGGCACGAAGTACGACACCTGGGCCTTGATGCCCCGGTAAGCGGACGAGATCCGGGTGTAGGACATCCCGTGCCGGCACTCGTACTCGTCCAGCTCCGTCTGCGTCGGCTGCCACGTCGGCGACCAGAAGTCGCCGTTCGCCGCGTCGCGCAGGTAGAGGTAGCGGCCGCCGAAGTCGAAGGGGGCGTTGTTGTACCGGTAGCGGGTGAGGCGGCGCAGCCGGGCGTCGCGGTAGAACGAGTAGCCGCCGGCGGTGTTGGAGATGATGCCGAAGTACGCTTCGGTGCCCAGGTAGTTGATCCAGGGCAGCGGGGTGTCGGGCCGGTCGATCACGTACTCGCGACGGTCGTCGTCGAAGTGGCCGTAGCGCACGGGGTGCCTCCTGCGGGTGGTCTTAGGCCGACTCGCGCACCACGAGGTGCGTGTCCAGCACAGTCGAGTGGGCCGGCCCGCCGGCGATGCGGGCCAGCAGGAGCCTGGCCATCTCGCGACCCATGCCCTCCACCGACTGGTGCACGGTGGTGAGCGGCGGCAGGGTCTGCCGGGCCACGGCGGAGTCCTCGAAGCCGACCACGGCGACGTCCGCCGGAACGGCCCGGCCCTGCTCGCGCAGGGCTCGGATGGCCCCGGCGGCCATCAGGTCGGAGGCGGCGAAGACGGCGTCGAGCCCCGGGTTGAGATGCAGCAGGCGGTTCATCGCTTCGGCGCCGCTCGCCTCGCTGAAGTCGCCGTAAGCGACGAGACGGTCGTCGAACGGGTGGGACGCGCCGCGCAGCGCCTCGCGGTAGCCACGCAGCCGGGCCTTGCCGACCCCCATGTCCTGCGGGCCGGCGATCGCCGCGACGCAGCGGCGGCCCAGGTGGAGCAGGTGCTCGACGGCCAGCCGGGCCCCGCCCTCGTTGTCGTTGTCGACGAACGAGACGGTGTGCCCGTTGGCCTGGCCGTCGTTGGTGCCCGTCTCGAGCATGTGCGCGGTGCGCCCGCCCAGGACGGTCGGCAGCCCACGCCCGGCCAGCAGGCCGGGCAGCGGGTCGTCGTCGTGCAGCGACAGCAGCAGGACGCCGTCGACGTGCTGGTCGTTGAGGTGACGCTCGACCAGCACGCGTTCGGCGACCGACTGCGCCATCGCGAGCCACAGCTGCATCTGGGTGTCGGCCAGGTGCGAGCTGACGCCGCGGACTATTCCGGCGAAGAACGGCTCGCCGAAGACCCGCTCCTCGGACTCCGAGACGACGAGCGCCACGGAGTCGGTGCGGCGGGTCACGAGCGCGCGGGCGGCCCGGTTGGGCACGTACCCGAGCGCGTCGATCGCCTTCTGCACCGCCGCCCGCGCCTCCGGGCTCACCTGGGGCGAGCCGTTGATGACGCGGGAAACGGTGCCGCGCCCGACACCGGCCAGGGCAGCGACCTCGTCAAGTGTCGGGCGGTGCACGCTACTCGGCCAGGCCGTTGCGCTTGATGACCTCGCGGTACCGGTGCCCGCTGGTCTTCAGGGTGCGCGCCTGGGTCTCGTAGTCGATGCCCACCAGGCCGAAGCGCTTGGTGTAGCCCCACGACCACTCGAAGTTGTCCAGCAGCGACCAGGCGAAGTACCCCATGAGCGGGGCGCCCTGCTCGATCGCGGCCAGGCCGGCGCGGAAGTGCGCGTCGAAGTAGGCGGCGCGCTCGGTGTCGTCGATGTCCCCGGCGTCGTTGCGGGTGTCGACGTACGCCGCCCCGTTCTCGGTGATGTACAGCGGGACGGCGGGGTACTCCTGGGCGACCCGCACCAGGGTCTCGGTGAGCCCGGGCGCGTCGACCTCCCAGTCCATGTCGGTCACGGGCACGCCGGGCCGCTTGTGGAAGCGCACGTGCTCGCTGCCGGGCCAGGACGTGGAGGCCCGCCAGTAGGGCTCCGCGGGCACGTCCGGGTCGGGCGCGCCCACCACGTGCCGGCTGTAGTAGTTGATGCCGAGCAGGTCCAGCGGCGCGGAGATGACCTCCAGGTCGCCGTCCTGGACGAAGCCGAAGTCGCTGACCCCGGCCAGGTCCTGCCGCACGTCCTCCGGGTAGGCCCCCCGCAGTACCGGATCCAGGAAGATGCGGTTGGCCAGGCCGTCGATGCGCCGCACGGCGTCGTGGTCGCCCGGGGACTCCGGGTCGGCCGGCGAGATCGCGTAGAGGTTCAGCGTGATGCCGAGCTGAGCCTGCGGGTCGTTGGCGCGGATCGCCTGGACCGCCTGGCCGTGGCCGAGCAGCAGGTGGTGCGTCGCGGCCAGCGCGTCCGGGGCGTGCTTGCGGCCCGGGGCGTGCACGCCGGAGGCGTAGCCCAGGAACGCCGAGCACCACGGCTCGTTGAGCGTGGTCCAGTTCCGGACCCGGTCGCCGAGCGCGCCGTGCATCAGCGCGGCGTACTCGGCGAACCGGGCGGCGGTGTCGCGCGCCGGCCAGCCGCCGGCGTCCTCGAGCTCCTGCGGGAGGTCCCAGTGGTACAGGGTGACCCAGGGGGTGATCCCGTGCTCCAGCAGCTCGTCCACGAGCCGCCGGTAGAAGTCGAGGCCTTTCTCGTTGATCGACCCGCGGCCGCCCGGCTGCACGCGGGGCCACGCGATGGAGAACCGATAGGAGCCGAGCCCCAGGTCGGCCATCAGCGCGACATCCTCGCGGTAGCGGTGATAGTGGTCGCACGCCACGTCGCCGGTGTCGCCGCCCTTCGTGCGCCCGGGGGTGTGGCTGAACGTGTCCCAGATCGAGGGCGTGCGGCCGTCTTCGGCCACCGCCCCTTCGATCTGGTACGACGCGGTCGCCGCCCCCCAGAGGAATCCGGGTGGGAACGTCAGCGGGTCGATACTGGTCACGCCTTGACCGAACCTTCCATGATGCCGCCGATGATCTGGCGGCCGAATGCGATGAACACGATGAGCAGCGGCACGATCGCCAGGGCTGTCCCGGTAAAGACTTGCACGTAGTCCGTCTTGTAGTAACCGGTGGCCAGAATGTTCAGCGAGACCTGGACGGTCGGCGTATCACCGTTGAGCACCACGTAGGGCCACAGGAAGTCGTTCCACGTCTCCATGAACGTCAGCAGGCCGAGGACGGCCGCGGCCGGGCGCAGCGCCGGGAGCACGACGCTCCAGTAGGTGCGCCACGTCGAGGCCCCGTCCATCCGCGCCGCCTCGATCAGCTCGTCGCTGATCGCGGACTCCGCGTACTGCCGGATCATGAAAACGCCGAAGCCCTTGACCAGGAAGGGCACGATTACCGCCTGCAGCGTGTTGGTCCAGTCGAACTTCACCATCAGCAGGTACAGCGGAATGATGTTGACCTGCGTCGGGATCATCATCGTCAGGATGATGATGAGCAGCAGCGCGTTCTTGCCGCGGAACTTGAGCTTGGCGAACGCGAAGCCGGCCAGGGTCGAGAAGAACACTACCGACAGCGTGACGCAGCTGGCCACGATGGCCGAGTTGATCAAGCCGTAGACGAAGTTGGCGTCGGTGTTCTCCAGCACCCGCTGGGCGTTGTCGAAGAAGTTCGGGCCCGGGGTGAGCGGCGGCGGGATGTCCGTCACCGCGCTGTTGTCCCGCGAGGCCACGATGAACGACCACACGATCGGGAAGATCGACAGCACGATCGTGAGGATCAGGGCCAGGTACGTCAGCGGGCTGGCCTCCCACAGGGACGCCGAGGCGCTGCGGACGCGGCGGGACCGCTTGGGGGCCGGGGCCGGAGTGGTCCGGCTGGGCCGGGCGGGGGTCATGGTGCTCATTGCGTCTGCCCCCTAACCGAGCGTCGCACCAGCAGGAAGTTGATCAGGGCGAAGACGAGGATGATCATGAAGAGCAGCCAGGAGATCGCGGAGCCCCGGCCCACGTTGAAGTTGTTCGTGAACGTGGTCTCGTAGATGTACATCGCGACCGTCTGGAACTCGTTGAGCGATCCGCCCTGGATCCGGCCGTAGTTGAACAGCAGCGGCTCGGTGAACAGCTGCATGCCGCCGATCGTCGAGATGATCACCGTGAACAGGATCGTCGGCTGGATGAGCGGCACGGTGATCCGCCAGAAGCGTCGGAAGGCCGAGGCCCCGTCGAGGGAGGCCGACTCGTACAGCTCCTTCGGGACGGCCTGCATCGCGGCGAGGTAGATCAGGGCGTTGTACCCCGTCCAGCGCCAGTCGACCATGAAGGCGATCGCCGTCCACGAGGACCAGCGGTGGTTGCGCCACTCGACCGGGTGGAAGCCGACGCTCTGGATCAGCCAGTTCGCCAGGCCGTAGCGGTCGGCGAAGATCAGGCCGAAGACGATGCCGACGGCGGCCACGGAGGTGATGTTCGGGATGAGCACGCCCATGCGGATCGGAGTGCGGGCGCGCATCTTCTTGTTCAGCCAGCTCGCGATCATCAGCGCCAGGATCAGCTGCGGCACGGTGGCGACGATGAACAGGCCGAACGTGTTGCCGATGACCTTCCAGAAGTGCTCGTCAGAGAGCACCTTGGTGTAGTTCTCGAAGCCGACGAAGCCCTGGTCGCCGCCGGTGAGCGTGTTCTTGCGCAGCGACAGGATCGCGGTGTAGACGAGTGGGTACGCGCCGAAGACCGCGAAGAGCAGGAAGAACGGCGCGACGAACAGGTACGGCGAGTACCTGATGTCCAGCTTGCCGAAGCGCGATGAGCGCCGCCGCGGCGGCGTCACCGGGTCCCTCCGCCCGTGGCGAGGCCCGGCGACCTCGACATTGGTGGTCATGGTTGGTGGTCCTTCTTCCGTAGCCGGTCGCTGGCGAGCGGAGGTGGCGAGTTGCCGCCACCTCCGCCCGGTGTCGATCGGGGAACCGATCAGCCTTCGGCCAGCGCCTTGCTGTCCTTGATGGCCTTGTCCCAGCCCGCCTGAGCGCTCAGCTTGCCCTGCTCAGCGGCCTGCATGGCCGGCTCGAAGGCGTTCTCCCAGAGGGCCTGGTGCTTCGGGCCCAGGTAGATCGGCTTGAGCGTCTTCGCGGCGTCGACGTAGATCTTGCCGACCGGCGCGTTGTTGAAGTAGTCGTTCGTCGCGCCCGTGATCTGCGGGTCCGACAGGGCCGACTGCGACGACGGGAGCGGGCCCGCCTCCTTGAAGGCGTCGATGCCGCCCTGCTTGCCGGTCAGGAACTTGATGAGCTCGAACGCGGCCTTCTTGTTCTTGCTCTGCTCCGGGATGGCCAGGTACGAGCCGCCCCAGTTGCCGCCGCCGCCGGGGATGGAGGCGATGTCCCACTTGTTCTTGCCGGCGTCGCCGGCGCGCTCCTTGATGACACCCGTGTACCACGGCGGGCACGGCACGGTGGCGAACGCGGCGTTCTTGAACGCAGCGTCCCAGTCCGCGGCCCAGCGCTGCAGCTTCGCGGTCAGGCCCTTGGAGGCCATGTCGAGACCGAGGTTGTACGCGGTCTTGACCACCGGGTTGGTGTCGCCGATGTACTTGTCGCTCTTGTCGTAGAACCAGGTCTCGCTGTTCTGCATGATGTACGGCTGCATGATCGACGTAGCCGAGTCGATCCACGCCGCGCCGGTGTTCTTCGACTTGAAGGTCTCACCCTGCTTGATGTAGTCCGCCCACGTCGGCCAGAGCTTGCTCACGGCGTCGCGGTCGGTCGGCAGGCCGGCCTTCTGGAACAGGTCGGTGCGGTAGCACATGGCCAGCGGGCCGACGTCGGTGCCGAGACCGACGAGCTTCTTGCCGTCCGCGGTGAAGGCGTTCTTCCACTTGAACGGCAGGTACTCGCTCTCCAGCGACTGCGCGCCGAGGTCGAGCAGGTTGGCGAAGGGCTTGTTGTCCTTCAGGTACTGCAGGAGCATGCCCTCTTCGAGCATGACCACGTCACTCGCGCCGCTGCCCGCGGAGAGCTGCTGGGCCAGCTTCGGCACGAAGTCCTTGGTCTGTCCCTCGTTCTTGACGTCCACCTTGATGTTCGGGTTCGCGGCCTCGAAGTCCTTGACCGCCTGGGTGAACCCGGGCGTGCCGAAGTAGGACAGCGAGATCGTGACCGGGCCGCCGGAGCTGCCGTCGGATCCAGCATCGTCCTTCTTGGCACTGCAGGCGCCGATGCCGAGGGCGAGCCCGACGGTCAGCGCGGCCGCGGCGACGGATCGCATGCGGCGCGAGGTGAAGCTCATCCTGACCCCTCTCTCAGGTCGTGATGGGTGTGGGTGGTGTGTGGGGTGTTGATGCGTACGGCGACGGGCATGCAAAATCCCCGCCGGCGCGGTAAGGCGGACATGCGAGTTGATGTCTCCCACGGCCGCGGGGTGTGTCACCGGCCACAGCCGCGGGAGCGCTCCCATGAGACTGGACCGCGAACGGCAGCGTGTCAATGGGGCAATGGGAGCGTTCCCATTTCGTTACCGCAAGATTTCTAAGGGAGCATTTCGCCGGATTGGCGGCTTTTCTAGGGCCAGAAAAGCTCTACCGTGGGTTACTGGCGCCGGTTAGGGCCCTATGTGAACTGAAAGTTACTTGTTTGGAACCCAGGAGAGCTGGGACCCCCCACCGATCCGCCCAAACTGCCGCGCCGCGAGGGCACCGTCGCGGAGGCGGGGGCGCGGCACGAAGGGGCACGGCACGAAGGCCCCGCGCGGAGGCACGGCGCGGCGGCGCGGACACCCGGCACGAAGCCACGCGGAGGCGCCGGCACTGCACGGCGCGAAAGCACGCGCGGAGGCGCGGAGGCGCGGCACAGGCGCGGAGACGTGACAGCACGCGCGGAGGCGCGGTGCGAAGTCGCGTCCGGAGGGCGATGCGGTGGTGCGGCCGTGAAGGCTTTAAGTCGAACGAGCCCGGCCCCTTCGCCCTGGACGGCGACCCATGTGTGGGAGGGGGTTTGGGTGGAGCGGAGCTCCCCCAATGGGGAGCGACCGAAGGAAGCGCGAAAAACAGCTACGTCATGCGCCGCAGCAGGGTGGTTGCCCGCGCCGGGTCGAAGTCGGCCGGGTCGAACTCGCGGTCCAGCCACGTTCGCATCGCCTCGTGGTCGGCGTGGTTCGGGTCCGCGTACGCGGCCAGGAAGTCGTGGTAGCCGCCCGGTCCCCCGACGTCGTCCGGCGGGCAGGCGCGCTCCCCGCCCGTGCACATCGGGTACCGGATGCCCAGGTCGGCCCGGACCACGTCCTCGACCGCGACGTCGTGCTCCCACCAGTCGCCGAAGTCGTACGTGTACCGCAGCCGCTCTCCTTTGCCCGCCACCTCGTCCAGCCGGTGATCGAGCTCGTCGCGGACCTCGAGCAGACCGTCGGGGTCGGGCACTCCGTACTGCACCCCGTCGACGTCGAACACGTGCAGATGCCGGTCGCCCCAGCCCATCGCCAGCTGGATGACACGGTGCACGCGGTCCAGCGTGAAGCCGCCGGGCACGAGCACGCGCCGCCAGACGGGCGGTTCGACGGCGTCCAGCGCGATACGCAGCTGATAGATCATGCGAGCCATGGTCCAGCCATTGTGGGGTGCGCCCCACCCGCGGCGCAGCCCTACGATCCGATCTCCCACGTCCGAACGAAGCACGCACCTCCCGAACGAAGCACGTCCGAACAGAAGACCGAAGGGCCGCAGTAAAGTCGGCCGGTGCAGCAGCTCTGGCCCGTCCCCGTCGCCGAACCCGACCTGGTCGACCTCTATCGAACCCCGCCGGGGCCCTGGCTGCGGATGAACTTCGTGTCCAGCCTCGACGGCGCCGGGCACGTCGACGGGCGCAGCGCCCCGCTGTCCGGGCCGGCCGACAAGCGCGTCTTCGGCGTCCTGCGCATGCTCTGCGACGCGCTCGTGGTGGGCGCCGGCACCGTCCGCGAGGAGGGGTACCACGCGCTGCGCCTCGACGCCGACCGCCGGGCCTGGCGGCGGGCGAACGGCCTGCGGGAGTACCCCACCCTCGTCATCGTGTCCGGGCGGCTCGATCTGGACCCGGCGCAGGATGCCCTGGCCGCAGCGCCGGTCCGCCCGATCGTGCTCACCCGGGCCGGCAACGACCCCGGGCGGCTGGCCGGCGTGGCCGAGATCATCACCGTGGGTGAGGACGAGGTGGATCTCGCGGCGGGGCTGGCCGCGCTGCGCGGGCGCGGGCTCGACCACGTGCTCAGCGAGGGCGGTCCGCGCCTGTTCGGCTCGCTCACCGCGGCCGGGCTCGTCGACGAGCTGTGCCTGACCGTCTCGCCGCTGCTGGCCGGCCCGGGCGCGGGCCGGATCACCGCGGGCCACCCGGCCGGCACCCCGCAACACCTCACTCTCCGTCACATCCTGCTCGACGACGAGTTGCTGTTCCTCCGGCACGCTCGTTAACCACAGGACCGTCCACAGGCCTGTGGACAAGGCGGTGCAAGCCTGTGGACAAAGGGGAGTTCGTCCGGGTTTGTCCAGATGAATAGGACACTCATCCATCCACCGTGGCGTGGTGCCTTCGCCCTGATGGCCGGCGTGGGGCACGATGCACAGGCGAACACTTGTACTGGGGGTCGAACCGCATGGAGGACGAGTCCGCCGCCGCTTCGAGCGGCCCGGTCGTCGGGCGCGTGCTCGGCACCGCCGACGCCACGCCGCTGACGTTCTGGGTCGCCGTCGAGGACGGCGCCTACCTCCAGCTCGACGACGTCGTGGTGACGCAGCGTGACCTTCCCCAACACGACCCCGTGACCATCGCCGGCGTGGTGACCGCGGTCCGGGCCCGCCACGAGGGCGTCGTCTTCGACTCCGACGTGTTCCTGGTCGCCGACGGCACGCTGCCGGCCACCATCCAGGAGGCCGCCGAGATCACCACGACCCGGGTCGACCCCGAGGTGTACGTCCCCCCGACCCCGGGCGCGCTCGTCCACCGGGCGCAGGGCGACGCGCGGGCCGGGGCGCTCTACTTCGACCGGATGGACCGCACCATCCCGATGGGCTTCGGCCGCGACGGCGCCGCGATGTTCCTCAACGCCGACTTCCTCGACGGCAGCCGCGGCGCCCACGTCTCCATCTCCGGCATCTCCGGCGTGGCCACCAAGACGAGCTTCGCGACCTTCCTGCTGTACTCGGTCTTCCGCTCCGGCGTGCTCGGCGGCGCCGGCGAGACCGCGAACACCCGCGCGCTCATCTTCAACGTCAAGGGCGAGGACCTGCTCTTCCTCGACCACCCCAACAGCCGGCTCAACCAGGCCACCGAGGACGCCTACGCGCGCCTCGGGCTGGTCGCCGGGCCGTTCCCCGACGTGCGGGTCTACGCCCCGCCGCGGGCCGGCGACTCCTCCGGCACCCCGGACGTGAGCAGCCGCCTGTCCGGCGTCGACGCCTTCTACTGGACGCTGACGGAGTTCTGCGCCGACCGGTTGCTGCCGTACGTGTTCGCCGACGCCGATGACGAGCGGCAGCAGTACACCATGGTCGTGCACTCCGTCACCGCGCACCTGGCGCGCGTGGCGCAGCCGGCCGAGGGCGGGGTCGCGGTCGACGGCACGCGCCTGAACTCGTACGCCGACCTCGTCGACTATCTCGTCGACCAGCTCAACGACGACGCGACCCGCGGGCAGTGGGCCGGCAACGCGATCGGCCTCGGCACCGTCAACGCGTTCGCGCGCCGGCTCATCGGCAGCAAGAAGGACCTGTCCCGGCTCATCCGCGGCGACCTCGCCCAGCGCAAGCCGCACCAGATCAACACCGCCGAGTCGGCCCAGGTGACAGTCGTCGACCTGCACAACCTGCCCGACCGGGCGCAGCGCTTCGTCGTCGGCGTCACGCTGCGCACCGAGTTCGAGCGCAAGGAGAAGGCCGGCACGGCCAAGCCACTGCTGTTCGTGGTGCTCGACGAGCTGAACAAGTACGCGCCGCGGGAGGGCACCAGCCCGATCAAGGAGGTGCTGCTCGACATCGCCGAGCGCGGCCGCTCCCTCGGCGTCGTGCTCATCGGCGCGCAGCAGACCGCCAGCGAGGTGGAGCGGCGGATCGTGGCCAACTCGGCGATCCGGGTCGTCGGGCGGCTCGACCCGGCCGAGGCGTCGCGGCCGGAGTACGGCTTCCTCCCGCCCGCCCAGCGCCAGCGCGCCCTGCTGGCCAAGCCCGGCACCATGTTCGTGTCGCAGCCGGAGATCCCGGTGCCGCTGTGCATCGAGTTCCCGTTCCCCTCGTGGGCGACGCGGCCCGCGGAGGCCGGCCCCCCGCCCGCCGCGACGCTGCGCTCGATCGCCCAGGCCGCGGGGGCGGACCCGTTCGCGGTCGTGGCCCGGGTCGGCGCCGGCGGCATCAGCGACGACGAGATTC
Organism: Dactylosporangium sp. McL0621; assembly: GCF_049995355.1. Taxonomy (NCBI): domain Bacteria; kingdom Bacillati; phylum Actinomycetota; class Actinomycetes; order Micromonosporales; family Micromonosporaceae; genus Dactylosporangium; species Dactylosporangium sp. McL0621. Next base: position 2,044,489 of record NZ_CP188259.1, on the reverse strand, counting down.
CTTTCTAGGAAGGGAAAACTTTTGCGGGTACTGCACACCTCCGATTGGCATGTCGGCAAGGTCCTCAAGGGACAGTCGCGATCGGCCGACCACATCGCGGCGATCAACGGGCTCGTCGACGTGGCGAAGGCCGAGCAGCCCGACCTGATCGTCGTGGCCGGCGACCTCTACGACACGGCGAGCCCCACCGCCGAGTCCACGAAGATCGTCACCCGCGGCCTCTCGGCGCTGCGCAAGACCGGCGCCGACGTGGTCGTCATCGGCGGCAACCACGACAACGGCAAGGCGCTCGACGCGCTGCGCCCGTGGGCCGACGCGGCCGGGATCACCATCCGCGGCGCGATCGGCCGGCCCGAGGAGCACCTCATCCCGGGCACGACCCGCGACGGCGAGCAGTGGCGGCTGGTCGCCCTGCCGTTCCTCTCCCAGCGCTACGCGGTGCGGGCCAGCGAGATGTTCGACCTCACCGCGGCCGAGATCACCCAGTCCTACGCGCACTACATCGGCGACCTCATCAACCACCTCGCGAAGGGCTTCGCCGCCGACACGGTGAACCTGCTGACCGCCCACCTGACCGTCATCGGCGCCACGATGGGCGGCGGCGAGCGGGAGGCCCACTCGATCATGGGGTACGCGGTCCCGGCCACCGTCTTCCCCTCCTCCCTGCACTACGCGGCGCTCGGGCACCTGCACCGCGCCCAGTCGGTCGCCGGCCCCTGCCCGATCCGCTACAGCGGCAGCCCGCTGCCGATCGACTTCGGCGAGGAGGAGAACCTCGTCTCCGTCGCCGTCGTCGACGTCACCGCGGGCACCGCGGCGCGGGTGCGGGAGGTGCCCCTCCCCGTCGTGACGCCCCTGCGCACCGTGCGGGGAACCCTCGCTCAGTTGTCCACACTGGACACCGGTGACGCCTGGCTGCGGGTGTACGTCCAGGAGTCGCCCCGCGCCGGCCTGCGCGAGGAGGTGCAGGACCTGCTGCCCAAGGCCCTCGAGGTGCGCATCGACCCGAAGCTGCTGCCGGGTCCGGGCGCCGGGCCGGGCGAGGCGCCGCGCGCGGGCCGCTCCGCGGGCGAGCTCTTCGCCGACTACCTCGACCAGCGCGGGCACGCCGACGAGGCGACCGTGGCCCTGTTCCACCGGCTGCACGACGAGGTGATGCACTCATGAGGCCCGTGCGCCTGGATCTCGACGGCTTCACCGTGTTCCGCGAGCCCACCACCGTCGACTTCACCGACACGGACTTCTTCGCGCTGGTCGGGCCGACCGGCTCGGGCAAGTCGACGGTGCTCGACGCCGTCTGTTTCGCGTTGTACGGCACCGTGCCCCGCTGGGGCGACCGGCGCGCGATCGCCAACGCCCTGGCCCCCTCGGCCGCGGAGGCGCGGGTGCGGCTCATCTTCGAGTCGGCCGGGAAGCGGTACGTCCTCACGCGCGTCGTCCGCCGCGACGCCAAGGGCGCGGTGACCACCAAGCACGCCGGTCTGGAGATGCTCGCCCCCGGGCTCGACCTGGCCAAGCTGGAGTTCGGGCTCGAGCAGGACGACATCGCCGAGGTCCTCGCCGGCACCCCGGGCGAGGTCGACACCGCCGTGCTGACCGTCGTCGGGCTGCCGTACGAGCAGTTCACCAAGTGCGTGGTGCTGCCCCAGGGCGACTTCGCCGCATTCCTGCACGCCAAGCCGGCCGAGCGGCAGAAGATCCTGGTCAACCTGCTGGGGCTGGAGGTGTACGGCAAGATCCGCGAGCGGGCCCAGGCCGAGGCCACCACCGCCGAGGCCCGGCTCAAGGTGCTCGACGACCAGCTGCACGCCCTCGCCGACATCGACGACGCCGCCCTGGCCGCCGCCTCGGCGCGGGTCGAGGCGCTGGGCCGGGTCACCGCCGCCGTGGACGCCATCGTGCCCCGGCTGGCCGACGCCGACCGGCTCGCCGGCCAGGCCGCCACCGCGCTGGCCGCCCTCGACGCGGAGATCGGCCGGCTCGCCGCGGTGACGATACCGCCGGATGCCGCCGGCCTCGCCGCCTCCGCCGCCACCGCGCGCGCCGCGGTCGCCGGGGCGATGGATGCCGCCCGGGCCGCCGAGGAGCGCGAGGAGAAGCTGCGCGGCGAGCTGCAGTCGGCCGGGGACGCGACGGCCCTGCGCCGCCTGCTCGACCACCACGCGGCGCGGGCGCGCCTCGTCGCCGAGTCCGGCTCCGTCCGCGCGACCCTGGCCGGCGCGGAGGCCGAGCACCGCAAGGCCGCCGCGGCGCTGGAGTCCGCCCGGGCGGACGCGCGTTCGGCCCTGGCCGAGCTCGAGGCCGCCCGCGAGGCCTACCAGGCCGCCGTCGCCGCCGACCGCGCGGTCGCCCTGCGCCCGCACCTGCGGGTCGGCGACGCCTGCCCGGTGTGCACCCAGACGGTCCACGAGCTGCCGACCGTCCCGCACGAGCCCGCCGTCGCCGCCGCGGAGGCCGCCGGCAAGCGCGCGCGGAAGCGCAGCGAGGCCGCCGACAAGGCGGTCGAGGAGCGGGACCGCTCGGCGCGCGACCTCGACCGGGCGCTCGCCACCGCGCGGGCCCACGCCCAGCAGCTCGAGCGGCGGCTGGCCGAGCTCGACGCCGAGCTGGAGGGCGCGCCCGCGCCCGAGGCGCTGCAGCGCGACCTCGACGGCATCGCCGCGCTCACCCGCCGCCTGGAGCAGGCCGGCGCCGAGGTCCGCAAGGCCCGCGAGGCCCAGCGCGGCGCCGCCCGGCAGGCCGACACCGCCGAGGAACGGCTGCGCAGCGCCTGGCGCGCCTTCGACGGGGCCCGCGACGGGCTCGCGTCCTTCGGGCCGCCGCCGGCCAACCGCGACGACCTCGCCGACGCCTGGGCGACCCTGCACGGCTGGGCGACCGGCGAGGCGGGCCGCCGCCGGGCCGGGCGCCCGGCGGCCCAGGACGAGGTGAGCGCGGCCCAGCGGGGCGTCGCCGGCATCCGCGACGAGCTCGCCGCGCGGTTCACCGAGGCCGGGCTGCCCGCGCCGGGCGGCGACCCGGCCCGCGACGCCGCGGTCGCGCTGGAGCGCGCGGACGCGGCCCGGCGCCGGATCGAGGAGCGGCGCGCGGACGCCGCGCGGATGCGCGAGCAGCGCGACGAGATGGGCCGCGAGGCGCAGATCGCCAAGGCCCTCGCCCAGCACCTGCGGGCGGACCGGTTCGAACGCTGGCTGCTCGCCGAGGCGCTCGACTCACTCGTCGAGGGGGCGTCGCGCACGCTGCGCGAGCTGTCCTCCGGGCAGTACGACCTCGGGCACGAGAAGGGCGAGTTCTTCGTCGTGGACCACCACGACGCGGGCCTGCGCCGGGCCGTGCGCACGCTGTCCGGCGGGGAGACGTTCCAGGCCTCGCTCGCCCTGGCGCTGGCCCTGTCCGAACAGCTCGCGGGGCTCTCGGCGGCGTCGGCGAGCCTCGAGTCGATCGTGCTCGACGAGGGCTTCGGGACCCTGGACACCGCGACGCTCGACACGGTCGCGGTGACGCTGGAGAACCTGGCGGCGCGCGGCGACCGGATGGTCGGCGTCGTCACCCACGTGGGCGCGCTGGCCGAGCGGATCCCGGTGCGCTTCGAGGTGCGCCGCGACGCGCGCACGGCCCGGATCGAGCGGGTGGGCCTGTGAAGCTGTTCGTCGACGCCTGGGACCCCGGCTACGGCCAGTCGTTCGAGGCCGGCGAGTCGGGCCCGCAGGCGCCGAGCACGGCGCAGGTCGAGCCCGGCGTGGAGCTGCCCGCGGACGCGTGGCGGCCGGTCGACCCGCCGCCCGGGCTGGCGCCGCCGGCCACGGTGCTCATCGTCGACGGGGTGCAGCGCATCGACGCGCGGGTCTGGATCACCGACGACGAGGGCGCCACGCACCCGGGCATCGCCGCCTCCTACGCCGCCGGGGTCGTCCGCTGCGAGCTGGACCGGGGCGCCGCGCAGATCGCCACCGCGCGCATCGAGCGGGGGCTTTTCACGCCCGCCGAGAACGTTCCGGCGGTCGTCGCAGGCAACATCCGGTACCCCTCCCGGCGCATTTCCCGCGGTGAGCCGAAGGACCTCGCGCTGGGCGTGCAGCGGCACATGCGGGCGCTGGAGGTGGGCGTCTCCGGCGAGGAGCGCGCCGACGGCGACCTGCTCATCGTCGACGGGCCGCTGCAGGAGCGGGCGCACCTGCCGCAGGCGCTGGGGTACATCAAGACGCACCGGGTCGAGTACCTGCCGGCCGAACTGACCGCCGTCGTCACCGCGCTGCGGGGCGGGCAGCGCACGCCGGTGTTCCTGCTGGGCACCTCGTGGAACCGGTTCGCGTGGTACCTGCGGCTGCCCGGGCCCGCGGGCGCGCCCTGGTCCGGCATCGTGCGGGCGGAGTGCTCGGCCGATCTGACGTACGCGGACGCCGTGGCCCTGGCGCACCTGTCGGCGGTCACGCTGCCGCGGTTCGCCTCGCAGGCGTACAAGGACCCGCGGGCGCCGCAGAACCTGGTGCCGATCGCCGGGCTGGAGCGTAAGCTGCGCGCCATGCTCGGCGACGCCCGGTTGCTGCACCGCGCCCTCTCGCGGGCCGCGGCGTGAAGGTCCCACCGCGCTACGACCTGGCCGGCACCTTCCGCGGCCTGGCCGTCGTGCAGGGCGACATCACCCTGGCCATCGGCCACCGGGAGTCCTGGTTCGCGACCCGTACCCCCTCCGGTCCCGGGACGATCGCCTATCTGCTCCAGGGCGATGATCTTGTTTTCGAGGCGTTCGGCCCCGGCGCTTCCTGGCTGCTGGAGCGCGCGGACGCGATCGCCGGGCTGCGCGACGACGTCACCGGCTTCGCCGAACTGGCCCGCGCCCACCCGCTCGTGCACCGGCTCAGCCGCGAGCACGCCGGGCTGCGCATGGGCGCGACCGGGCGGGTCTTCCACCACCTGCTGCCGGCGATCCTCGGGCAGAAGGTCAGCGGCAAGGAGGCGCACGACGGCTACGTCCGCATCGTGCGCAAGTTCTCCGAGCCCGCGCCCGGCCCGCGCGCCGGGCTCTACCTGCCCCCGGAGCCCGAGATCCTCGCGGCCACGCCGTACTGGGCGTACCACCCGCTCGGGGTGGAGCAGAAGCGGGCCGACACGCTGCGCCGGGCCGCGGCCCAGGCGGCCGCGCTGGAGCGGTGCGCGGACGCGGCGAGCTGCACGGCGCGGCTGGTGAGCATCGCCGGGATCGGGCCGTGGACGGCGGCCGAGGTGACCCGGGCCGCGTACGGGGACGCCGACGTCGTGTCGGTCGGCGACTACAACATCAAGAACAGCGTGGCGTTCGCGCTGACCGGGGCCGCGCGGGGCACCGACGAGCACATGCTGGAGCTGCTCGCCCCGTTCGCGCCCCACCGCGGCCGGGTGTGCGGCCTCATCGCCCGGGCGGGAATCGGCGCCCCGCGGTTCGGCCATCGGATGCCGATCAGGTCCTTCGCTCGGTTCTGAAACTTGTCGTACCCGTGTGGTTGACTTGGCCTCGTGGAGCTGCCTGTCCTACCGCCAGTCGAGCCGATGCTCGCCAAGAGCATTCCCAGCCTGCCCAGCGCGCCCGGCATGAGCTATGAGCCGAAGTGGGACGGGTTCCGTTGCATCGTGTTCCGCGACGGCGACGAGGTCGAGCTGGCCAGCCGTGGGGGCAAGACCCTGACTCGGTACTTCCCCGAGGTGGTCGAGCAGGTCCGCGACCAGCTGCCGCCCCGCTGCGTGGTCGACGGCGAGATCATCGTCATCCGCCGCGGCTCGGGCGAGCCGAAGCTCGACTTCGAGCTGCTGGGCCAGCGCATCCACCCCGCCGCCTCCCGGGTGAAGCTGCTCGCCGAGCAGACGCCGGCCTCGTTCGTCGCCTTCGACCTGCTCGCGCTGGGTGACGAGGCGCTGGTCGAGCAGGGGTATTCCGTGCGCCGCGCCCGCCTCGCCGAGGCCCTGGGCGACGTCAAGCCCCCGATGCACGTGACCCCGGTGACGACCGACATCGCGGTGGCCCAGGACTGGTTCGAGCGCTTCGAGGGCGCCGGCCTCGACGGCGTCATCGCCAAGCCGGCCGACGGGTTCTACGAGCCGGGCAAGCGCACGATGTTCAAGATCAAACACTCCCGCACGGCGGACGCCGTCGTGGCCGGGTTCCGCTGGCACAAGGACGGGCCGATCGTGGGATCGCTGCTGCTGGGGCTCTACGACGACGACGGGCGCCTGCACCACGTCGGGGTCGCCGCCTCCTTCACCCGCGAACGCCGGGCGGAGCTCGTCGAGGAGCTCGCGCAATACCGCGAGAACGTCGTCGACCACCCGTGGAACTGGGCCGGCCAGGCCCCGGGCAGCGCTGCGCAGAGCCTCGAGTCGGTCCCGGCCGGCGACGCCGCGACGCGCCTCCCGGGCGGGGTGAGCCGCTGGACGGGCAAGAAGGACCTGTCGTTCGTGCCGCTGCGCCCGGAGCTCGTGGTCGAGGTCGGCTACGACGCCATGGAGGGCGACCGCTTCCGCCACACCGCCCAGTTCAAGCGCTGGCGGCCCGACCGCGACCCCGGCTCCTGCACCTACGAGCAGCTGGAGCGCCCCATCCGCTTCGACGTCGAGTCCGTCCTGGCGGGCCGTCCGTGACGCGCCTTCGCCGGTTCCTGCCGTTCCTGCTGGTGGCCGCGCTCGCCGCGGGGTGCACGTCGGGCACGCAGTTCACCACCCCGACCTCGGGCCGCCCGCTCGCCAAGCCGTCGACCGGCGCGTCGGGCGGCGGCGCCGCGAACAAGTCCGGCGGCCTCGACATCCCGGCCGCGGACTGGAAGGCGTGCCCGGACGCCTACAAGGGGGTGTTCCCGACCCCGCCGCAGAACGTGGAGTTCACCTGCGCGACCGTGAAGGTGCCGCGGGACTGGAACAACCCGAAGGACTCGGGGACGTACGACATCGCCATGGTCCGCGGCCGCTCCACCTCCCAGCGCGACCGGGTCGGCTCGCTGTTCATCAACCCGGGCGGCCCCGGCGGGTCCGGTTACGACTACGGGGTCTACCGCTCGGTGTATCTGCCGGCCGAGATCGTGCGCCGCTTCGACATCATCGGCTTCGACCCGCGCGGCGTCGGACGCTCCTCGCCGGTCAAGTGCTTCTCCGACGCCGACCTCGACCAGAACTTCGGCATCGACCCCGACCCGGTCAGCGACGAGGGCTACCAGACCACGGTCAGCCTGACCCGCAAGCTGGCGCAGAGCTGCGGCGACAAGCTCGGCGACCAGCTGCCGCTGTTCTCCACCGAGCAGACCGCCCGCGACCTCGACGCGCTGCGGGCCTCCGTCGGCGAGGCGCAGCTGACCTACCTCGGGTACAGCTACGGGACGCTGCTCGGCGCGGTCTACGCCCAGCTGTTCCCGAAGAACGTCCGCGCCTTCGTCCTCGACGGCGCCGTCGACCCGACCCTGTCGATGCAGCAGGCCGCGGAGAAGCAGGCGGCCGGCTTCGAACTGGCCTTCACGAACTTCAGCAAGTGGTGCGCGAGCAACGCGCCGTCGTGCCCGATCGGCCCCGACGCGCGCGCAGTGGTCATGAAGGCCATCGCCGACGCGCGCGCCAACCCCGCCCAGGGCGCCGGCGGCCGCAAGGCGACGTCGGGCTGGGTCTTCACCGCGGTCGTATCGTCGCTGTACAGCGAGTCGTCCTGGCGCCTGCTCGCCCAGGCCATGGACGACCTGCGCAACGGCAAGCCGGCCAAGATGTTCCAGCTCGCCGACGCCTACGCCGAGCGCGGCCCGGACGGCCACTACTCGAACATGTTCGACGCCAACTCCGCCATCAACTGCGCCGACTCCGACAACACCCCGACGGTCGAGCAGGACCGCACCCTGCAGGGCCAGTGGCGCCAGAAGTACCCGCTGTTCGGCGGCCCCCTGGCCCTGAACCTGATCTGCGCCCAGTGGCCGGGCAAGCGCGACCCCTACCCAACGGGCGCAGCAACGGGCTCAGCCCCCATCGTGGTAATCGGCACCCTGGGCGACCCGGCCACCCCGTACGAGCAGGCCCCGGCCTTGGCCAAAATGCTGGGCGTAGGCACTCTGGTCACCTGGAAGGGCGAGGGCCACACCGCCTACCCCCAGACGGGCTGCATAATCGACGCCGTAAACCGCTACTTCATCGACCTAAAGGTCCCCCCAACCGGCACAACCTGCGAAAAGTAGCACCAGCGCAAACCCAGGAACCCACCCACCGCCCGGCCGCCCCACCGCGCTGCCGCCGCGCGGCCGCCCCCGCCGCGCGGCCACCGCCAGGCCGCCCCCACCGCGCGGCCGCCCACCCCACCGCGCGGCCACACGGTGCCCGACCCACCGCGCGCGGCAGACCCACCGCTCGCCCGCCCCACCCACCGCGCACTGCGCACCGCCCGGCCGCACGGCGCCCACCCCACCGCTCGCCCCACCCACCCGCCCGCTGCACACCGCCCGGCCACACGGCGCCCGACCCACCGCGCGGCTGACCCACCGCTCGCTCGCCCACCCACCGCCCGGCCACACGGTGCCCGACCCACCGCTCGCCCGCCCCACCCACCGCCCGCTGCACACCGTCCGGCCACACGGTGCCCGACCCACCGCTCGCCCGCCCCACCCGCCGCTCGCTGCACACCACTCGGCTTCTGGCCGCCGGGCGACCCCGACCTCTGACCTCCACCGCCAGGGCCGGACAAAGCACTCCGCAGCGCACCGGTCTCGCCGCCGACCTCCGCAACGCCAACGCACCGCCCAACCGACGCGACCAGCACCCCGCGGCAGAACCGCACTGCGCCGAGCGTGCAGTATTGCTCCGCGCAAGACGTAGCCATGACGCGCGCCCCCGAGGCACGAACCGAGGCGTGGGCGCTTTCCGTAGAACGCCTTCTTAATTCGGCTGCCGAGGATTTGAGACCGGCGGCCCGTTGGCGTAGTAGTCGACTGGCGCCAATTTTCGTGGGCCTCGACGGACTTGACAATCCATCTGCCGACGCGGGCCATGATCGTAAATTCCGCGTCTTGGCGAACCGACATGCCGACCCGATCGTGATGGCAGTTCAGCGCGGGGTGAATGCGCATCGCCGGGCCGTTCGTCGCTGTCCATACTTTGCTCTGGCGCGGGATCGCCGTCATTGTCGATGATGCCGTGCTCCATGGGGTGTCGACCCGCCGGAACAAGAGGTCCGACCTGCTCAACCGACGGGACCGGACACCCTTCCAGCCCAGCCGAAGGGACCGGACACCCTTCCAACTCAGTCGACGGAACCGGCAGGACTGCTGGGCATTCGGGCTGCCCAACTGGCGGAACCGGCGGGACCGCACACGCGGCCCTTACAACTGGCGCAACTGGCGAGACCGACCGTTCGACCTGCTCAACCGACGAAACCGACCCGCCTGACGCAACGGCAGCCGCAGCCCGCTGCTCGTAGCCCGCCTTCGCCTCCGCCGCCCGCCGCGCAAAGCTCGCATACCCCGCCACCTCACTGCCATATTCCCGCCGAAGCTTCTCCGCATACCGCCGCTTCAACCCCCAGTAGCGACGCTCCGCATGCTCCCGCCGAAACGCATCTTGAGAAGGCGACCAATTCCGCGCCCGAGTCCGATCCCGCATAGCAGCCACTTGCGCCCGAGTAAACAACGATATCTGCCCCACCACTCATCGATTATCCCAACCCACCCCCGAAACCCGCCGCCCCACTTCATATGGCGCACAAATCCGGAACCACCGAATGATGACCCGCACGGACCCGCCGGCAAAACGCGGCCTAGAGGAATAACCGTGCGCAACAACGAGCAGGGACCACGCTTACACGTTGCGGGAGCGCAAGCTCCCGCCGCCATCGGCCGAGCGTCGTTTGTCAGCCCCAAAGTCCAAGTAACCCCGCGCTCGTGGCCACAGCGGACTAGCACGCCACCACCGCACCCGGGCCGATCGACGCCCCTGCATCAGGCGGCCCGTGCTCCCGGTCACGCCCCAGCCACGGCGCGGAGACGCCGTGACTCCGGTCGAGGCCTGCTGCGAGGACATCGGTCGAAGCCCAGCCCGAGGCCGCCGCAGCTCCGGGTCGCGACCCGGCCCGAGGCCGCCCTGGTCGAAGCTGGATGCGAAGCGCCGTAGCTCCCGATCAAAGCCCGACCCGAGAGCGCCGCCGCCACAAAAAGCGCCAACGGCGACCGGTCAGGACTCCTGTTTGCGCGCCCGGCTGGGCTGGACCCGCATGGGCTCGCCCTCCATTTTCGGGTACTCCGGCGGGTACGGCATATCGCCCTCCCCGTTCGTCGCGTCCCGCGCGGACCAGTCGAGCAGCTCGGAAATGTCGTGGGCCACGTCGTCGATGCCGGCGTGCGGGTCGCCGATCTCGGCGATGCGGGCCGGTACCGTGCGCAGGTCGAAGTCGTCCGGCTCGACCGAACCGAGCTCGTCCCAGCGCAGCGGTGTGGAGGCGGTCGCGCGGGGGTTGGCGCGCAGGGAGTACGCGCAGGCGATCGTGCGGTCGCGGGCCATCTGGTTGAAGTCGATGAACACGCGCTCGCCGCGTTCCTCCTTCCACCACTTGGTGGTCGCCTGGTCGGGTGCGCGGCGTTCGACCTCGCGGGCCAGGGCGATCACCGCTCGGCGGGCCTCGACGAAGGTCCATTGGGGCTTGATCCGGACGTACACGTGCAGGCCGCGGCCGCCGGAGGTCTTCGGCCAGCCCGTGAAACCGAGCTCGTCGAGCACGGTCTTGAGCACGCCCGCGACCTCGGCCGCGTTGCGGAAGTCGGTGCCGGGCTGGGGGTCGAGGTCGATGCGCAGCTCGTCGGGGTGGTCCACGTGCGCCTTCCGCACCGGCCAGGGGTGGAACACGATGGTGCCCATCTGGGCCGCCCACGCGACGTGCGCGAGGTCGGCCGGGCAGAGCTCGTCGGCCTTGCGCCCGCTGGGGAAAGCGATCTGCGCTTTTTCAATCCACGGTGGTACCCCACGAGTCGGCACCCGCTTCTGGAAGAACGCCTCTCCGTCGATCCCGTCGGGGAAGCGCTGCAGCGTGGTGGGCCTCTCCCCCAGGGCGCGCATGATCCCGTCACCGACGGCAAGGTAGTACTCGAACACGTCCCGCTTGGTGAACCCCCGCTCCGGAAACACCACCCGATCCGGACTCGTGAGCCGCACAGGCCGCCCCGCGACCTCGACCTCCAGCGCATCGGCCATGCCAAGGACCTTACGCCGCACCCGCCCCGCGCGCGGCCACCAAGCCGCGCCCACCCCACCCGCGCCGCAGAGCCCAACCCGACCACGCGGCCGAGCCCAACCCCGACCGCACCGCCACGCCCGGCCAGACTCAGCCGCCTCGTCCGCCCCGACTCAAACGACACCGGCCCCCGACAATGACCCCGACGCCCGTGACAGTCCACATTCGCCGCCGTCGCGTCCACCGCGCCGGCACGATCGTCACCACCTCGGGTGCGCGGCGGACGCCATCGCCCGCCGCGCGCCCGGGCCGCAGATCAGCGCACGCGGCGGGACGGCTGCCGCCGCGGCCGGCGTCCCGAAACGCTCTGCAGGTCCTCGTCGTCGGCGGCGCGCCGGCGGTTACGCGGCCCAGGCACCCGTGTCGAGCCGGTCTCGTCGTCGGGATCGCCGCCGAGCCGCGTCAGGTACAGCACCCCGGCGCCCCCGATGATGAAGGCGAACCCGATCGTGGTCATCATCGACGACGACGGTCCCGTGGCCGGAAGGGCGCCGAGCGAGGTCGGGCCCGGGCCCCCGGCGGCCGTACCGGTGACGCCGCCAGTGCCGGCGCCGCTCCCGCTGTTCGGGCTGACCCCCGTGCCGGACCCACCGCTGCCGGTGACCGGTCCGCCGTTGCTCTGTCCGCTGCCGGCCGGGCCGCCGTTACCGTGCCCCGCGCCGTTGCCCGAGCCACCGTTACCGTGCCCGGCGCCGTTGCCCCAGCCGCCGTTACCCGACCCGCCGTGGTGCGAGTGCCCGCCTCCGTAGCCGTTGTCCGAACCGTTCGCGGAGCCGTGGGTCGGGGTGTCGCTCCTCCAGGTGCGGGAGTTGCCGCCCGCGCCGTAGCCGGAGTGCGAGCTCGCGCCCGCGCCATGGCCAGAGCCAGCGCCGTAGCCGGAACCCGCGCCCGCACCCCAGTCGTGGCCAGAGTTCGCGCCCGCGCCGTAGCCCAAGTGCGAACCCGCGCCCGCGCCGTTGCCAGAGCCAGGGCCGTAGCCGGAAGCCGCGCCCGCGCCGTGGCCGTAGCCCGAGTGGGAGTTGGCGCCCGCGCCGTGGCCAGAGCCCGCGCCGTAGCCCGCGTCCGCGCCTGCGCCGTGCCAGGACGTGTTCGTCGCCGTTGGGGGGGCTGTTTGTGGCCCGGGAAGGAGGTCTCCGCGTCCAGCAGCTGCAGGGCGCCCGCCGCAACGTCGGTGGTGCGCAGGTCCTGCGGGCCCGCCGCGGCGGCGTGGGCCGCGGTCGCAAGAGGGGTCACGCCCGCGGCGCCCACCGCGCCCAGCGCGACGGCCTTGTACAGCAGCCTCATCGTCGTACCATCCCCCAAGCCGATCGCCGGTTACACCACAAAAGTCCGAATCGTGGCTTTCGTGGGGCCAACGAGCCAGGTCCAGGGATGATTCGGCGTACCGGCATAAAGTTCGCAGCCCGTAATGGTCGGTGCGGGAGGTCCGGCCTACCTTTGAGGCATGACTGAGCCACTCGTCACCCTGCCCACGAGCGACACCGAATGGCGCGCCCGGCTCACCCCGGACGAGTTCCGCGTGCTGCGGCTCGCCGGCACCGAGGCGCCGTTCAGCGGGGAGTACGTGAACACGAAGACCGAGGGCACGTACCACTGCCGGGCCTGCGGCGCGCAACTGTTCGACAGCGACACCAAGTTCGACTCGCACTGCGGCTGGCCGAGCTTCGACGACGCCATCCCCGGCACCGTCAAGGAGATCGAGGACAGCAGCCACGGCATGGTGCGCACCGAGATCCGGTGTGCCCGCTGCGACTCGCACCTGGGCCACGTTTTCCGAGGTGAGCGCATGACGGAGAAGAACACGCGGCACTGCGTGAACTCCCTGTCGATCAAGCTGGAACCGAAGTCAAGCTAAGGCGCCGAAGTCAAGCTAGGACGCCGAGGCCGGTCTAGGACGCCGAAGTCAAGCTAGGACGCCGAGGCCGGTCTAGGACGCCGAAGTCAAGCTAGGACGCCGAGGCCGGTCTAGGACGCCGAAGGCAAGCTAGGACGCCGAAGGCCGGGCTAGGACGCCGCAGGGCGACGCATCGGCACATGCTCGATGCCGTCGTCGTCGTAAGCCGGCCCGGTCACCACGAAGCCGAATCGCGAATAGAGCCCGGTCGCAACGGTCTGGGCGTCGAGCACCGCCGCGCGGCCCGGGCCGATCTGGTCCAGGGCCGCCGCGAGCAGCTTGCCGGCCAGGCCCTGACCCCGCGCGGCGGGCGCGGTGACCACCCGGCCGATGCGGGCCGAGCCGTCCGGCTCCGCGAGCACCCGCAGATACGCCGCGATCGAACCGTCCGGGGCCTCCAGCCACAGATGCAGCGTCCCCGGCTCCGTGTCCCGCCCGTCCAGCTCCGGATACGGGCAGTGCTGCTCCACCACGAAGACGTCGCAGCGCAGCTTGAGGATCCGGTACAGGTCGACGGTCGACAGGTCGGCGAACGAAGAGATCACGAGAAGGAATCTAGCGCCTCCGCCGCCTTCCGCGCGGCGATCAGCACCGGGTCCCACACCGGCGCGAACGGCGGCGCGTAGGACAGGTCCAGCGAGGTCATCTCCTCGACGGTCATCCCGTTCCAGAGTGCCACCGCGAGCGCGTCGATCCGCTTGGCCGCGCCCTCCTCGCCGACGATCTGGGCGCCGAGCAGCCGGCCCGACGTACGTTCGGCGATGATCTTGGTTTTGATCCTGCGTGCGCCCGGGAAGTAGCCCGCGCGGGTCGTCGACTCGGTGACCACGCTGAACGCGGCGAAGCCGGCGTCCGTGGCCTCCGCCGTGGACAGCCCGGTGCGGGCCACCTCCGTGTTGCAGAGCTTCGATACGGCGGTACCGACGACGCCCGGGAACGTCGCGTAACCGCCCCCGATGTTGATCCCCACGGCCCGGCCCTGCTTGTTGGCGTGCGTGCCGAGCGCGATCGCCACCGGCCGCTGCGAGACCCGGTGGAACGTCTCGACGCAGTCCCCGGCCGCCCAGACCCCGTCCGCCGAGGTCCGCATCCGGCGGTCGGTGCGGATGCCCCCGGTCGCGCCGATCTCGATGCCCGCGGACCGGGCGAGGTCGCTGTTCGGGCGGGTACCGAGGCCGAGGATCACCAGATCGGCCGGGATCTCGCCGGCGTCGGTGTGCACCGCGGTGACCCGGCCCGCCCGGCTCGCGAAGCCCTCGAGCCGCTCGCCGAGGCGCAGCGTCACGCCCTCGGCCCGCAGCGCGTCGGCGACGAGCCCGCCCATGTCGGGGTCGAGGGTGCGCATCGGCTGGTCGGCCGCGTCGACCAGCACGACCTCGAGCCCGTGCCGCAGCATCGCCTCGGCCATCTCCAGGCCGATGTACCCGCCGCCGACCACCACCGCGCGCCGCGGCGAGTGGCGGTCGAGGTACCCGAGCAGCCGAATCCCGTCCTCGAGCGTCTGCACCCCGTGGATGCCGGCGGAGTCCGCGCCGGGCACGTCGGGCCGCGCGGGCACGCCCCCGGTGGCGATCACGAGCTGGTCGAAGGGCTCGCGATATTCGGACGAATCCGACCTGACACTAACAAAGCGCTGGTCAACATCGATCGAGGTGACGAACGACGACAAGCGCACGTCGATCTCCAGCCGGGCGAACTCCGCCGGATGCCGCGCCACCAGAGCGTCCGGGAAAGCGACGTCCCCGGCCACGAGGTAGGGGATGCCACAGGCCGAGTACGACACGTGCTGCCCGCGCTCGAAGGCCACGATCTGCAGGTCCGAGGCCGGCCGCCGCCGCCGCGCCTGCGACGCCGCGCTCATCCCGCCCGCGTCCCCGCCGATGACGACCAGCCGCGTCGTCACGCCAGGTCCTTCGCCATCGAGAGCGACTTGATCTCGTACCCGAGCGACTCGTACAGCTGCCGCGCCCCCGGGTTGTGCCCGAACACGTTGAGCCCGAGCGCCCCGATCCCGCGCGAGCGCAGCACGTCCTCGGCGGCGAGCATGAGCGCCCGCCCGTGGCCGCGGCGGCGGAAGGGCTCGTCGACCTGCACGTCGTACACCCACGCCTGCGCGCGCTCGCCGGTCGGCAGGCCCAGCCAGATGTACCCCACCACCACCCCGGCCTCGTCGACCCCGCTGAACAGCAGCTGCCCCGGGCTGGACGCGCCTTCGGGCAGGAGCCGCTCCAGCAGCGCCGCGACGTTGGCGTGCACGGTCTCGGGCGTGTCGCGGCCGGAGCGCAGCTCGTCCTCCTCATATTCCCGCTGGAGCACGGGGAGCCGGGCGTCGAGCTCGTCCTGGGTCATCGGTCGCAGTCGAAGCATGAGATTCACAATACGAAGGCGTCCGTCCACAGCTGCCGCGAACGGCCCGACAGCGCGTCCAGCAGCCCCACCGCCTGCCCGTCCGTGAGCGCGGCCACGAAGTCCACGATCGCCCGGCCGCGCGCCATGGCGACCACGTCGAGGCGCTCCAGGCCGTAGTCGGAGGGCGAGAGCGCGGCGGTCTCGGCCTCGGCCAGCTCGACCAGGTCGTGCAGCCGCCGCGGCAGCCGCGCCTCCTCCCCCGGGTCGGTCAGCCACGCGTGCAGCGCCTCCACCAGGCTGGACAGCAGCCGCGCCTGCCCGCGCTGGTGCAGGGCCAGGTCGGGCCGCTCGAGCACGAACCGGTGGTGGATGAACTTGAGCACCTGCACCTCGTGCCACTGCGCGGGCGCGAGCAGGATGTGCCCGGAGCGCACCGGCGGGTCGGGCCGCACGTGGACGGCGTCGATGAGCCGGCGCGTCCAGCGGGCCGAGAACCGGGCCACCGCCTGCTCGGCGTCGATGGAGCCGTCGAAGGGCGCGGCGAGCAGCCCGTCGGCGAGCTCGGTGCGCACGTGGGCGACGGCGGCCGCAAACGCCTCGTCGTTGCAGATCCAGTCGTCCTTCTCCCGCAGCCGGCGGCGCAGCGCCTCCACCGAGCGGCCCGGGCGGCGGCCGGTGGCGCGCAGCTGCACGTCGCCGAGGGCGCGCAGGTCGTCGGCGTCGCGCAGCCAGGCGACGAGCTCGGCCGCGACGGCGCCCTGCTGGAGCACGCCGACGCGGTGGAAGTCCTCGAGGTCGTGGATGGCGTAGGCGATGTCGTCGGCGGTGTCCATGACGGACGCCTCGGCCGTCTGCTGCCAGTCGGCGAGGCGGCCGGCGAACGGGGCGCGGGCCTGGCGGACGTCGGCGAGCTCGGTGACGTACGCACCGAACTTGCCCGATCCGACCGCGGGGTCGCCGCCGGCGCCGCGCGGCGTCGGGTTCATGTGCATCGGGTGCGGGTCCGGGTACGTGCGCCGGGTCCACGGGTATTTCAGCAGCGCCGCGCGCACCGCCGCGGTGAGGTCCAGCCCGATCGCCGCGCCGCGCACCTGGGTGCTGGTGACGATGCGGTACGACTGGGCGTTGCCCTCGAACCCGTCGGGCAGCCCGAGCCGCTCCCGGGCGAGCCGGTCCAGGACGTGCTCGCCGAGGTGCCCGAACGGCGGGTGGCCGAGGTCGTGGGCGAGCGCGGCCGCCTCGACGACGTCGGGGTCGCACCCGCCGAGCTTGTCCAGCAGCGCCTGCGCCTCCACCGAGGAGCCGAGCTGCTCGACGATGCCGCGGGCGACGCTTGCCACCTTGAGGCTGTGCGTGAGCCGGTTGTGCACCAGCAGCCCGGAGCCGCCGGGGCTGATGACCTGGGTGACGCCGGCGAGGCGGGCGAAGAACGGCGAGGCGACGATCCGGTCGCGGTCGACCCGGTATGGGCTGGAGGTGAGATCGCCGGGAGCCATCACGGCCCCGCCGAACAGTCGTCGCGCGCGCAGATCTTCCATGTTGCAGTTCTATCAAGCGGCCTTGCGGACCTCGATCACGAACCCGCTCGCCGCCGCAGATGCCATCGGACGGTGTACCAGCAGCAGGTCGAGCAGTTTCAGCGGGGACAGCACCCAGGTCAGCGGCAGGATCGCCCGGTACAGGCGGCGGCTGCCGAACGACAGCAGCATGCCAGCCACTCCTGCAGCACCCACAGCATGCCGGACGTGGGCCCGGCCCCGACTTTGACCGACAGCACCTCGAACGCGCCGAACTGTTCGCGCAGGCCGACCTCGGTGTACCGCTGGAAGTCGTACGGCGAGGCGTGGAACGGCTGCATGAACGGCACGAACACGAGCATCCGGCCGCCCGGGCGCAGCACGCGGTGCATCTCGGCGATGTGCACGGCCGGGTCCGGCACGTGCTCGAGCACGGCGATGCTGACCCCGCCGGCCAGGCTGTCGTCGGCCAGCGGCAGGCGGCGCAGGTCGGTGACGATGTCGACGTTGCCGTACGAGCCGCCGTCCATGCAGACGACCCGCTCGTCGCGGCGGTGGGTGCCGCAGCCGAAGCCGGCGACGAGCTCCCGGTCGAGGTCGAAGCTGCGCAGGAACGGGTTCACGAGCCCGGGCCGGTCCTGGACCGGGGAGAGCACCTTGATCGCGGCCGGGTACAGCTTGTGGAACCGGGTCTTGACCAGCTCCTTGATGCGGTTGAGGGCGTCGGCCCTGAGCTCGGACTCGCCGAACCCGCCGAAGTCCAGCTGGTCGCCGCGCCGGGTGCCGACGGGGCCGCAGATCGTGCAGACCAGCGAGAAGTCCAGCGAGCCGTGGCACCGGGGGCAGGCGAGCGCGGAAGCGAGGCGGGTCCCCACGAACGTCGAAGTCACGATCACCCCAGCTGGTAGATGGCGATGCGCCCGGCCCGGAAGCGGAACTGGGCGTAGTCCTGGATCCAGGTGGACGGCAGCAGCAGGTAGCCCTCGTCGGCCATGAGCCACTTGACGTGGTACTGGTCGCGCAGCTTGCCGACCGAGGCCGCCGTTGCTGTCACCCGCCGCGCTCCGCTCTTGAGTCTTCACCGCGCTGCCCGCAAGGCCCGAGATGCCTGTCGCAACGTATGCAACGTCCGACGGGCGGGTGAGGGAGCGGGGAAAACCACCCGAAAGGCTATTTTCGGGTGCTCATCAGCGCCTCGAGGCCGTCCAGGAACCGCTCGACGCCGAACTCGAAGTCGTCGTCGGGCCGGGACTGCGAGGTCTCGAGGATCCGCGACCGCAGCAGCTCGCCGACGGCGGGGAAGCGCACCGGGTCGGCCAGCAGGTGCAGCAGCCGGCCGTACTCGTACATCGCCTGCTCGGTCGTGCCGCCCTGGGACTTGGCCGCCGCGTCGATGTCGGCGGTGGTCAGTGCCCAGTTCCGGGCGATGCCGCTGACCATCATGATCGTGGAGAGCCGCTCGTCGTGGCGCAGGTTCGTGTCCCGCATGACCGCCAGCCCGTGGTTCATCCAGGCGATCTGGTTGGGCGTGATCGGCGGGGTGTTGATCGGCACCCGCAGCATCCACGGCTGGCTGCGCAGCAGGCCGAGGTAGCTGTCGGCGAACCCGCGCAGGCCGGCCCGCCAGCCCAGCCCGGGCTCCGGCTCCGGGGGCAGGCCCATGGCCGCGTCGACCATGAGGTCGAGCAGCTCGTGCTTGGCCGAGACGTACCGGTACAGCGACATCGTCGCGGCGCCGAGCTCGCTCGCGACCCGGCTCATCGAGACCGCGCCGAGGCCCTCGGCCGCGGCGACCTTCACCCCCGCGGCGACGATCCGGTCGAGGGTCAGCCCGGGCTTCGGCCCCTTGCCCGGGCGCTCACGCAGACCCCAGGCCAGCGCCAGCGAGTTGGGTATGCCGTTTTCCTGTTCGCTCATTGACTCGACATTCTACTTCTGCGTATAACGTACGCATGGAACGTACGTCATACGCAGAAGAGCGTACCGCATACGCAATCGAGGCGACCGGCCTCACGAAGTCCTACGGCAAGGTCGGCGTCCTCACCGGCGTCGACCTGCGGGTGCCCGCCGGCACGGTGTTCTGCCTGCTCGGGCCGAACGGCGCCGGCAAGACCACCACGGTGCGCATCCTCGCCACGCTGACCCGCCCCGACGGGGGCAGTGCCCGGGTGGCCGGCCACGACGTGGTCCGCGACCGCGCGCGGGTGCGCCGCGCGATAAGCCTCACCGGGCAGTACGCCGCGGTCGACGAGCTGCAGACCGGGGCGGAGAACCTGCGCATGATGGGCCGGCTCTCGGGCCTGTCCCGGCGCGACGCGCGCGTCCGCGCGGACGAGCTGCTCGCGCGCTTCGACCTGACCGCGGCCGCACACCGGCGGGCCGGGCGGTACTCGGGCGGCATGCGCCGCCGCCTCGACCTCGCCGCCGGCCTGGCCGGCCCGGCCGAGGTCATCTTCCTGGACGAGCCGACCACCGGCCTCGACCTGACCAGCCGCCAGGCCATGTGGGAGGTGGTGGACGGGCTCGTCGGTGCGGGCCGCACGGTCTTCCTGACCACGCAGCACCTCGAGGAGGCCGACCGCCTCGCGGCCCGCATCGCCGTCGTCGACCACGGCCGGGTGGTCGCCGAGGGCAGCCCGGCCGAGCTCAAGCGCCGCTTCGGCGACCAGCGCCTCGACCTTGACCTGGCCGACCGCGCGCGCTACGACGCGGCCACGGCCCGCCTCGGCGCCCGCGTCGTCCAGCGCGACGACGCGCGGCTGACCCTCGGCGTCACCACCGACGGCAGCGCCGCGCACGTGCGCTCGGTGCTCGACGAGATCGACCCGGCGGGCTCGGGGGTGCGCCGGTTCTCCCTGCACAGCGCCACGCTCGACGACGTCTTCCTGTCCCTCACGTCCCGCAAGGAGTACGCCGGTGTCTAGCACCGCGATCACGCAGTGGACCGTGCTCGGCGGGCGCTGCCTGCGCCTCGGCCGGCGCAACGTCGAGGCCCTGATCATGTCCATCGCCCTGCCGGTCATGCTCATGGTCGTCTTCGTCTACCTCTTCGGCGGAGCAATCCGGACCGGCACCGAGTACGTCACCTACGTCGTGCCCGGCGTCATGCTGCTGTGCGTGTCGTTCGGCTCGGCGATGACCGCCGTCTCGGTCGCCAACGACCTGCAGGGCGGGATCGTCGACCGGCTGCGCTCGCTCGACGTCGGCGGCGCCGCGGTGCTCTCCGGCCACGTCGTGGCCAGCCTGGCCCGCAACGTCGTGTCCAGCGCCCTGGTGCTCGGGGTCGCCTTCGCCCTCGGCTTCCGGCCACACGCCGACCTCGGGCAGTGGCTGGCCGCGCTGGGCATCCTGCTGCTGACCATCGCCGCGGTCTCGTGGCTGTCGGCCTGCATGGGCCTGCTGGCCGGCTCGCCGGAGAGCGCGAGCGGCTACACGTTCGGCATCACGTTCCTGCCGTACGCCAGCAGCGCCTTCGTCCCGATCGGCACGATGCCGTCGTGGCTGCGCGGCTTCGCGGGCAACCAGCCGGTCACCCCGATCACCGAGAGCCTGCGCGGGCTGCTGCTCGACCAGCCGGTCGGAGACGCGCCGTGGCGCGCGGTGGCCTGGTGCGTGGGCATCATGCTCGTCGCGATGGCCGGTGCGGCCCTGCTGTTCCGCGGTAAAACACGGACATAGCACGATAAATCTATATACCGTGCCCCAATGCGAAGCCTCCTCGCCGTCGCCATGCTCGCCGGTCTGCGCAACCCCGTGCCGACCCCGGACGACAACGGGCACGCGCAGGCCGGAGGGCACCAGGAGGTCTCCGCGGCGGTACCGGGGCCGCAGTACACGGTCAAGGGCATCGACGTGTCCAGCCACGACCACAGCGTCTACCCGGCGATCGACTGGGCCGGGCAGGCCGCGCAGGGCGCCAGCTTCGCGCACGTCAAGCCGACCGAGAGCGGCAACTACGTCAAACTGCGCGGCGAGCCGGTGACGTTCCGCAGCCCGCTCTACGGCACCACCGAGATCTACGCGCGCGGCACGGGCAACCACCTCGTCCAGCGCTACTACTCGGACTCCTCGTGGTCGGCCAGGAACGACCTCGGCGGCCCGGTCGACGGCGACCCCGCCGTGTTCTACAACCCGCAGTACCGCTCGACCGAGATCTACGCGACCGGCGCCGGCTCCCTGCGGTACACCCTCGTGATGCCCGGCGGCGGATGGACGCCGTGGACGGGCATCGGGGGCGCCCTCGACACGGACCCCGTCGTGCTGCTCAACCCGTGGACCGGCAACACCGAGATCTACGCCGTGTCCAACGGCAACCTCGTCACCCAGCTCTGGCTGCGCGGGCTCTCGGTGTGGTCGGGCTGGTCGAACATCATGCAATGAGCTGCCACTCGGCGAGCTGGGTCTCGGCGGCGCCGTGGTTGGCCGTGATCTGGAGCCGGTACCGCGAATAGGAGGCGCCGCCGCTGACCACGAACGCCCGCGTCTCGCGGCGGTCGCCGAAGTCCACGTCGCTGCGGGAGTCCACCGTCGTCCAGGTCACCCCGTCGTCGGAGCCCTGCAGGGTCCAGCTCCTCGGGTCCCGGGCCGGGAAGTCGTCCGCGCTCGTCAGCGTGTACTGCCGCACCGCCGCCGCCCCGGTGAGCTGGTCGGTGAGGGTGGCCGTGGCCGCGAACGTGAGCCACTTCGTCAGCGAGGTGTCGTCGGTGAGCTTGTCCCGGGCCTCGCCGGCGCCGTTCTCGCCGCTGACGGTCAGCGTGCCGCCCGTGGCCCGGTCGGTGAGGCGCGCGGGCGCGGCGGCGCCGGAGGTCAGCGACGGCGGGATGTCGGCCGCGCCGGTCCCCCACGACGACGACGGGCTCGGGCCCATCGTGAAGGTCAGGGTGCCGCCGGCCGTCAGGTCCGCGTGGGTGAGGTAGTTGCGGGTGTACGGCACGCCGTTGAGCGTGGCGCTCTGGATGTACCGGTTGGTGTCGCTGACCCCGGGAGCGTTCACCGTGAGGGTCCGGCCGCTCTCCAGCGTGATCGTCGCCCTGGGCAGCAGCGGCGCGCCGATGGTGTAGTCGGTGCTGCCCATCCGGGCCGGGTAGAAGCCGAGCGCGCTGAAGACGTACCACGCCGACATCTCGCCGTTGTCCTCGTCGCCGAGGTAGCCGTTGCCGGTGCCGGCCCCGGAGTCGTAGAGCCGGGTGAGCACGGTGCGCACCTGGTTCTGGGTCTTCGCGGGGGTACCGGCGTAGTTGTACATGTAGAGCATGTGGTGGATGGGCTCGTTGGCGTGCGCGTACTGCCCCATGTCGCCGTCGTAGGCCTCGCGCATCTCGTGGATGACCCCGCCGTAGCAGCCGGTGAGGTAGTCGCGCGGCGCGGCGAGCACCGCGTCGATCTTCGCCGCCAGCTGCGCCCGGCCGCCGTAGAGGTTGGCCAGGCCCTGCGGGTCCTGCGGGGCGCCCGTCGCGTAGTGCCAGGGCGCGCCCTCGGTGAACTCGCAGCCCCACAGGTTCGCCCGGAAGTCGGCGTCGCCGGTACGCCAGGCGCCGTTGCTCTGCTTCCCCCGGAACATGCCCACGCTGGGCGAGTACAGGTTCACGTAGTCCAGCGCCCGGTTGCGGAAGTACGCCGCGTCCTCGCCCTTGCCCAGGGCCGTGGCCAGCTGGAAGATGCCGAAGTCGTTGTTGGCGTCCTCGAGCGTCCACGACGCGGACTCGTTGCGCACGTCGGTGGGCACGTAGCCCTTGAACGTGGAGACCTCGATGCCCTGGCGGCCGTTCGGGTCCCAGCTCGAGTAGACCATCGCGTTCTTCACCATCGAGGCGTACGCCGCGTTGTAGTCGAAGTTCCGCACGCCCTTGACGTAGGCGTCGGCGAAGGCCAGGTCCTGGTTGGAGCCGACCATCGCCCCGACGTTGCCGGGCCCCGACCAGCGCGGGGTCCAGCCGCTCTCCTTGTAGGCGTTGACGAACCCGTCGAGCATCTGGCCGGTGCGGGTGGGGGCCAGCAGCGTCATGAGCGGCCACTCGGCCCGCGAGGTGTCCCAGAAGCCGTTGTTGACGTACATCTGCCCGTCGTGGAGCTGGTTGTCGTACGGGCTGAAGTGCCGGCGCACCCCGCCCACCATCTCGGCGCGGTTGTTCGGGTACATGTTCGCCCGGTACAGGTTCGAGTAGAACGTCACCAGCTGCGCGTTCGTCGCGCCCTCGAGCCGCACCCGGCCGAGCACCGCGTCCCACTGCGCCCGCGCCTCGGCCTTCACCGTGTCGAGCGTCTTCGCCCCGACCTCCTGGCCCAGGTTCGCCGCGGCCTGGGCGACGCTGATCCACGAGGTGCCGATGCGCAGGGTCACGGCCTGGTTCGCGGTCGTGGCGAAGCGGACCCAGCCGGTGCCCCCGGTGCCCGACGCGGCGATCGCGGTGTCGACGGTGGCGGAGAAGTACAGCTTCTGGCCGCGGTGGTCGGCGTACCCGGAGATGGTCCGCGCGGCGGTGTCGACGGCGAACGAGCCGCCGGCGCTGTCGATGACGTCGAACAGGATCGTCGAGTCGGACGCGGCCGGGAAGGTGAAGCGCATGACCCCGGCGTGGTCGGTCGGGGCCATCTCGGCGGTGATGCCGTACGTGTCCAGCCGCGTCGAGTAGTAGTGCGCCCGCGCGATCTCGTTGGCGTGGCTGAACGTGGACTTGCGCGCGTCCGGGCTCGTCTTGACGCCGCCGGTCATCGGCATCACCTGGAGCTGGCCGTAGTCGCCGATCCACGGGCTGGGCTCGTGGCTGACGGCGAAGCCCTGCACCGTTGCCGCGTTCCACTGGTACAGCCAGTTGTCGCTGTTGCCGTTCGTCACCGGCGTCCAGAAGTTGAACCCGTTGGGCACGGTGGCGCCCGGGAAGGTGTTGCCGTGCGAGTAGCCCGGGTCGGAGTTGGAGCCGCGGCGGGTGTCCACGTAGTCGGCCAGGGTGCCGGCGGTGATGCTCAGGTCGTCGAGGTACCCCCGGAACGTCCCGGTGCCGTCGGGCTTGTCGTAGCCGATGAGGATGCGGTCGATCGTCCGGCCGGCCGCCGCGGCGCCGATGTCCGAGGTCACGAAGTTCCAGGTGTCGAAGGACAGGACCGAGCCGCTGCCCTGGTACTGCGGGTGCAGCCGGACGCCGTGCTGGTCGACGGCCCCGGAGTCGCGCAGGTAGGTGCCGTCGGTGAACGCGAGGTCCACGGCCACGTCGAGGTTGCCGCCGCTCTGCGGGAACACCCAGTACGACAGCGTGGTGCCGGCCCCGACCGCGATGTCCACGTCGAACACGCGGTTGTAGGAGTAGCTCGTCGTCGCGTTGTTGTCGGAGCCGGAGTACATCAGCGCGTTCGCGCCGGTGTGCGCCGTCTCCGTGCGCGTGCCGCTCTCCATCCCCGCCAGGCCGCAGCAGTACCCGCCGACGCCCGAGCTGCGCTCGACGCTGTCCGACCACGTGGGCTGCGGGTCGCCGGCCTCGAACGAGGTCGAGAAGTCGCCGGGGGCGGCCGCCGCGGGGGTGTTGATCGCTGTCAGCAGGCCCGCGGCGAGCACCGCGGCCGCGAACCACCGGAGTCCGGACATGCGCAACCTGCCGTTTCGTCAGCCCTGGGCTTTCACGAACGTCTATGAGCAGGTTCGGACCTTGGAACGGGTTATGTCAATATTTTATGGAAGGTTTGCTACGAGATCCGCGATGTCGCGGCGGCGGCCCGTGTAGAACGGGACCTCCTCGCGCACGTGGCGGCGGGCCCGCGACGCGCGCAGCTCGCGCATGAGGTCGACGATCCGGTGCAGCTCGTCGGCCTCGAAGGCGAGCATCCACTCGTAGTCGCCGAGGGCGAAGCTGGCCACGGTGTTGGCCCGCACGTCGGGGTAGCCGCGGGCCTGCTTGCCGTGCTCGGCGAGCATCGCGCGGCGCTCCTCGTCCGGCAGCAGGTACCACTCGTAGGAGCGGACGAAGGGGTACACGCACAGCCACTCGCGGGCGTGCTCGTCGGCGAGGAACGCCGGAATGTGGCTCTTGTTGAACTCGGCCGGGCGGTGCAGGGCCATCTGCGACCACACCGGGGCCAGGCGGCGGCCCAGGTCGGTGCGGCGGAACCCGGAGTACGCCTCCTGGAGGGCCTCGGCGCTGGGCGCGTGCCACCAGATCATCAGGTCGGCGTCGGCGCGCAGGCCGGCCACGTCGTAGGTGCCGCGGACCGTCACGTCCTTGGCGGCGAGGTCCGTGAGGAACGCCGAGACCCCGGCGGCGTCGCGGTGCTGGTCGCCGTAGGGCGTGGCCAGCCGGAAGACGGACCACATGGTGTACCGAATGGTGTCGTTGAGCTCCTTGATGCGTGCGGCGTTCGGGTTCGTCATGGCCTCAGTCTCCCAGCTTGGCGAGGACGGACTCCGCGGCGGCCCGTCCGGACGTGATGCACGCCGGGATCCCGACGCCGTCGTAGGCCGCGCCCGCCACCGCGATCGCGGGCTGCCCGTCGAGCCCGGCGCGCAGGGCCGCGACCCGGTCGCGATGGCCCGGCGCGTACTGCGGCAGGGCGCCGCCCCAGCGGTACACCCCCCGGTCCAGCGGCTCGGGCAGCGCGTCGACGCCGATGAGCCGCGCGACCTCGGCCCGCACCACGTCGACCAGCGCGTCGTCGGTGCGCTGCAGCTGCGCCTCGTCGCCGTACCGGCCGACGGACGCGCGCAGCACCGTGAGCCCGGGCCGGCGCAGGTGCGGCCACTTGCGGTCGAAGAACGTGACCGCCTTCACCGCGAGGCCCTCGGTCGCCGGCACCAGGAAGCCCGACAGCTCGGGCAGCTTGGTGGCGGGCAGCGCCAGGGCGACGAGGGCGATCGAGGCGTAGTCGAGCTCGAGCGGGTTGTCCTGGTCGAGCAGGCGCGCCGCGGACGCGGCCGGGACGGCGAGCACCACCGCGTCGGCCGCCTCGACGCGCTTGTCCTTGCCCACGCGGACGTCGAGCTGCCAGCCCGGGCCGCCGCGCCGCATCGACTGGACGGTCGCGTTCGTGCGCACGTCCGGGAGGGTCCGCACGATGGCGTCGACGAACCGGCTCATGCCGCCCTCGACCGCGCCGAACACGGGCGCGCCCGGCTCCCGGCGGCCCGCCCCGGCCGCCTCGGCCAGGGCCCCGGTCAACGTGGCGTGGTTCTCGGCCGCCGCGGCCAGGGCCGGCAGCGCCATGCGCAGCGAGAGCCGGTCGGCGCGGCCGGCGTACACCCCGCCGAGCAGCGGATCGACGTAGTGGTCGACGACGTCGTCCCCGCGCCGCGGCCGCACGAGCGCGCCGACGGTCACGTCCTCGCCCGGCTGCAGCAGCCGCGGCCCCGGCGGCTCCTCGGGGCCCTGCAGCGGGATGCCCATCAGCGTGCCGGCCGGCAGGTCCTGCAGCGCCCCGCCGATCGCGACCGCGGCCTTCGCCCCGCCCGGGTGCACGATCGCGTCGCCGAGCCCGACCTCGCGGGCCAGCTGCACGGCCGCGCTGGGCCCGCCGACCAGGAACGACTCGGCCCCGCGCTCCACCGGGTGCCCGGCGAGCGCGCCGGTCGACAGCTTCCCGCCGGGCCGCTCGCGCTGGTCCAGCAGGACGACGTCCAGGTCCGGCCGCAGGGTGTGCAGCCGGTGCGCCGCGGCGAGCCCGGCGATGCCCCCACCGACGACCACGACGCGCTTTGTCATACCCGGAGTCTATTGTCGCCGCATGGGTGACCAACGGGTGGCAGTGATCACGGGGGCGGCGCAGGGCATCGGCCGCCGGACCGCTGAGGTCCTGGCCGGGGAGGGCTATCTCCTGGCCGTCATCGACCGGCAGCCGGTCGCCGGCTTCGACGCGCTCTCCTTCGTCGGCGACGTCGCCGACGAAGACGACGTGGAGCGGTTCGCGACCGAGGTCGAGGCGCGCTACGGCCGCGCCGACGTGCTGGTCAACAACGCGGGCATCGCGTCGATCGCGCCCGCGGAGGAGACGACGCCGGCCCAGTGGCGCCAGGTCATCGACGTGAACCTGACCGGCCCGTTCCTGCTGTGCCGGGCCTTCGGCCGGCGCATGCTCGTGCGCGGCACCGGCTCGATCGTGAACATCGCCTCGGTGGCCGGCCTCCTGGGCGTGGCCGACCGGGTCGCGTACAACGCCAGCAAGCACGGCCTGATCGGGCTGACCAGGACGCTCGCGGTGGAGTGGGGCGGGCGGGGCGTGCGCGTGAACGCCGTCTGCCCGGGCTGGGTCAAGACCGAGATGGACGACGAGTCCCAGGCCACGGGCGCCTACATCGACACCGACATCACCGAGCACGTCCCGATGGCCCGCTTCGCCCAGCCCGACGACATCGCCCGAGCCGTCGCTTTCCTCGCGGATCCGGACAAGAGCGGATTTGTCAACGGGGCCGCCCTGTCGGTGGACGGCGGCTGGGCCGCGGACGGCTCCTGGCCCTCGCTGCGGCTGTCGAGCCGCGGGCGCTGATCGGCTCCCCATCTGCGTCGATATGTCAGCGAGTAGGGTGATCGTCCTCCCCGTGTTGTCCTTCTGAGGGGCGAACCCCTCTGGAAGATCTCCGCCAAGGCGCGCACACTCTCGGAGATGAGCGACCTCGCGTCCTCCCGACCCGTGCCGGATGAGCCGCCGGACCCGCGCCCCGGTGGCCCGGCCGACGTGTCCGGGCTGTTCCCCAGCTCGGCGGAGCTCTTCGTCCCCGCGGCGCGGGAGCCCTCGGACCTGGACGAGCTGGCGCCCCTGGCCGAGATGATCGCCGACCTGGCCGACCTGCGGGGCCCCGGCGGCTTCGAGGGCCCGCTCCCCGGCACGGAGGACGCCGAGCCGACCGCCGGCAGCATCGCGAGCCTGCTGGCCTCGCCCGCCACGTCCCCGGCCGAGCTCGCCGACGCGGTCGCCTGGTGCTACGACGACACCGCGCTGCCCCTGCTGCTCCCGCTGGCCCGCCACCCCGACCCGGGCGTACGGCGGGCCGTGGCCCAGGCCCTGCCGAGCGTGCTGGGCGAGGCGCCGCCGGACGACACCGTCCACGCCCTGATCCTGCTCAGCGCCGACCGCGACGCCGACGTGCGGGACTGGGCCTGCTTCGCGCTCGGCACCCAGCTGTCCGAAGTGGACTCGGCGACCGTGCGCGACGCGCTGGCCGCACGCCTGGACGACCCGCACGACGACACGCGCTGCGAGGCGCTGCTGGGCCTGGCCCGCCGCCGCGACGCGCGGGTGCTGCCGGTGCTGCACGAGCGGCTGGCGCGCGACAACGTGTACTCGCTCGAGATCGACGCCGCCGGCGCGCTCGGGCACGCCTCGCTGCACACCCTCGTGCGCGGGCACCTGTCCGGCTGGGACGACGACGTGGTCGCCCGGGTCTGCGCGGCGCTGCGCCTCACCGACCCCGACGGCGTGGGCGACGACCTGCTCGACGGGCTGGCCGAGTGGTTCCGGGCCGGCGCACCGCACGCGACGGACGAGGACCGCTACTGGTGGGCGGTCACGCTGCAGCTGCTCGAGCACGCCGAGTACCGCGCCCCCGAGATCGCCGAGCAGGTGCACTACCGCCTGCAGTCCGCGGAGCCGGCCACCGCGCTCATGCTCGGCTCGCGGCTGTCGCAGCTGGCCGGCGACCACGGCTGGCCGCGCTGGAGGCCCGGCTACTGACCGCCGTGCACCAGCTCGACCAGGCGCGTCAGCATGTCGGGATCGGTCTCGGGCAGCACGCCGTGGCCGAGGTTGAAGATGTGGCCGGGGGCCTTCGCGCCCTCCGCCAGCACGCGGCGCGTCTCCGCCGCCACGACCTCCCACGGGGCCAGCAGCGTGCACGGGTCGAGGTTGCCCTGCAGCGCCTTGCCCGGGACCCGGCCCGCGGCCACGTCCAGCGGCGTGCGCCAGTCGACGCCGACCACGTCCGCGCCCGCCTCCGCCATGGCCGGGAGCAGCTCACCGGTACCGACGCCGAAGTGGATCCGCGGACAACCGTCGAGCCCGTCGAGCACCGCCCGCGAGTGCGGGAGCACGAACCGGCGGTAGTCCGCCTCGGACAGCGCCCCGGCCCACGAGTCGAACAGCTGGACGGCGTCCACCCCCGCCTCGATCTGCACCTGCAGGAACGTCCGGGTGATCTCGGCCAGGCGCGAGCACAGGGCGTGCCAGACGTCGGGGGCGCCGTACATCAGCGCCTTGGTCTTCGCGTGGTGCCGCGACGGCCCGCCCTCGACGAGGTAGCTGGCCAGCGTGAACGGCGCCCCGGCGAAGCCGATGAGGGCCGTGGACCCCAGCTCGGCCAGCAGCAGCCGGATCGACTCGGCCACGAAGGAGACGCCGGACGCCTCCAGCGGGCGGATCGCGGCGACGTCGGCCATCGTGCGCACGGGGGCGGCCACCACCGGGCCCGTGCCGGGCACGATGTCCAGGTCGATGCCGGCGGCCTGCAGCGGCACGACGATGTCGCTGTACAGGACGGCCGCGTCGACCTTGTGCCGGCGCACCGGCTGCAGCGTGATCTCGCAGACGAGGTCGGGGCGGCGGCAGGACTCGAGCATGCCGATGCCGGCCCGCAGCTCGCGATATTCGGGCAGGGAACGGCCCGCCTGGCGCATGAACCAGACCGGGACATGGGGCACGGACTCGCCCCGCGCGGCGCGCAACAACAGCTTCGTCATCGGGTCCATCGTTTCACTCACTGTGCACGGGCGGCGCGGCGGCACCCCTTGCGCGCGTTTCGGTCTTAGTCTTCCGTTATGGCGCCATCGACCGCGACTCCCCCCACGTTCACCCGGGCGGTGGAGGATTTGCGCGCCGTGACCACCAGGCCGGAGATCAGCCTCGAGGAGGTCCCGGCGCCGCAGCGGCTGGCTCCCTTCGCCCACGCCATCAGCGGCACCGTGCTCCGCCACGGCGACGAGGTGGCCACCGGCCGGCTGATCCTCCTGCACGACCCGGCCGGCCACGATGCCTGGGACGGCACGATGCGCCTGGTGACGTACGTGACCGCCGAGCTCGAGGCCGAGCTGGCCACCGACCCGATGCTGCCCGGCGTCGGGTGGAGCTGGCTGGTGGACGCGCTCGACGGGCACGCCGCGGCCTACACGGCGATCGGCGGCACGGTCACGCAGACCATGTCGACGCGCTTCGGCGACCTGGCGGGTCCACCGGCCGCCGCCGACCTGGAGATCCGGGCCTCGTGGACGCCCACGACGGAGGACATGCAGGCCCACGTGCACGCGTGGTGCGCGCTGCTCGCCTCGACGGCCGGCCTGCCGCCGCCGGGCGTGACCGCTCTGCACACATGACAGAGCGCCCCTTTCCTCCGGAAAGGGGCGCTTTTGCCGAATTAAATCCCGAGGATGACCTGCGCCTCGTTGCAGGGCTTGTCCATCTCGTTGATCTTGTTCTGGGTCGTGGTCTTGTCGCCGGCGGCCGAGGCGTCGAGGGCCTCCAGCAGCAGCTTCAGGCACTGGCCGATGACGTCGCGCTGGCGCTTGGCCTCGGTGCTGTCGGCCTGGGTGCCGCGCAGGTCCTGCTGCGACTTGCTCAGCTCGTCGGCCTTGGCCTGCAGGTCCTTCTTGGTCTGCTCGAAGTCCTTGTTGGTCTGGTCGAGCGAGGCCTGGCGCTGGTTCGACGTCGCCTCGGACCGCTGGAGCTTGTTCGACTTGTCGACGTACAGGCCGACGAACACGCCGGCGGCGATGACCGCGAGGGCCAGCAGGCTCGCCAGCAGCGGCACCGCGATGCCGCGCTTCTTCGCCGGCGGCCCGACCGGCGGGTAGCCGATCGGCTGACCGGGGAAGCCGCTGGTGGGCGGGCTGGAGACCGGGCCGTAGGCGACCGGCGGGCCGGACATCGGCGGGCCCGACATGGGCGGCGCGGACATCGGCGGGGCCGGCTGCTGCATCGGCGCGGTCGGCGGGGCCGAGACCGACGGGTCCAGGCTGTAGGACGACTCGCCGCCGTACATCGGCAGCTGGGACGTGCCCTGGTCGTGGGTCGGCTGCGGCTGCGGCGGCACGGGCTGGCCGTACTGCTGCGGCTGCTCGCCGTACGCCGGGCCGGGCTGGCCGTACTGCTGCGGCTGCTCGCCGTACGCCGGGCCGGGCTGGCCGTACTGCGGCGGCTGCTCACCGTAGGACGGGCCCGGCTGGCCGTACTGCTGCGGCGGCGGCTGCTGCGGCTGCTCACCGTAGGGCGACACCGGCGCCGCCGCGGGGTAGCCGCTGACCGGGGCCTGCTGGGGCGGCGGCGGGTACGCGCCGGGCGCCGCGTTCTGGTCGGGGTAGGCGTATCCGTCGTTCGGGTTCCCCTGGGGGTTGCCGGGGTATGTCATGTTCTCTTCCTCCTGGTGGCCCTGCCGGGCAGCGCCCCGGCGGGAGTCGTACGACCGGCGCTTCCGGGGGCGTCGGCGGTGGTGCGTTCGCGTCTGCTCAGCAGACGGACGGGACGGTGTCGCAGACCACGGAGATCGGAATGGCCAGGCCGATGCCCTCGGCCTGCTGGGCCTTCAGCGTTGCGACGCCCACCACCTCCTTCTTGGCGTTGAACACGGGGCCGCCCGAGTTGCCGGGGTTGATGGCCGCGTCGAACTGCATCAGCGCCTCGCCGTTGAGGGTGCGGAACGCGCTGACGACGCCCGTGGTGACGGTGTCCTCGAGCCCCATCGGCGAGCCGATGACGAGGACCGGGTCGCCGACCTTCGGCACCGCGGCGGCGGGTGCGAGCTTGGCGAACTCCTCGTCGGTGTGCAGCACGGCGAGGTCCTTGTCCGGGTGGACCTCGACGATCTTGCCGGGGAAGCGCTGGTCGGTGCGCTCCAGGTTGACGTCCTTCTCGCCCTTTTCGTAGGCGTCGGCGACAACGTGGTAGTTGGTGATCAGGTTGGTGCCGCCGCCCGCTGGGGCCTTGCCCAGCGCGAAGCCGGTACCGATGGCGTACTTGGTGGTGACCCGGAAGACGCTGGGGCGCACGGACTCGGCCACCGCGGCCGCGTCGAGGCTGCCGCCGGTCTTCTGCTCGAGCTTGTCGGCGCGGTCCTCGATCGCCTTGAACCGGGAGGCGTCACCGGTCGCGGCGGCCTTCACGGCGGCGTCGGTCTGGTCGACCTTGTGCTGGAGGTTGACGATGAACGCCGCCTCGACGCCGGCGACGACCAGCAGCAGCACGGCGAGGGCCAGCGCGACGGCGGCCAGGGGGCTGCGGCGCTGGACCGGCGGGGCCGGGGGCGCGCTGTGCGGCGGGGCCGGGGGCGCGCTGTGCGGCGGGGCGCTGTGCGGCGGCGGGCCCGCGGAGACCGGCCACGAGCTGGTCGGCTGGGGCGGGATGCTCACCGGCGGGGCGGCGACCGGCGGCGGGATGGAGTGCGTGGGGATCGACCCGGTCTGGGTGATCCGAGGGGGAAGTGGACCGAGTCGTTCCGAGTCGTCGCCGGCCGCGTGCCGCGGACGGTCGTCGTACCCTTCGGAACTGCCGGAAGCCACCGGGTTGGAGGGGTCATACCCGGCCGTCATGCTTCTCGTATCCTTCCTGTCACGGTTCCACCCGTTCTGCCGGAAAGCGCAGGGCTTCCGGCGACACCGCGGTCGGCCCTCAATCTAGACGCCGGGCACAAGTGCCGCGACCTCCGACGCAGCGTCTGTACATAACCGGACCGCCTGCGCACGCGAACCGTACCGGCAACAATGGGGACCTGTCCGTCCCGTTCACCGTGTCCCAACACACTCAAGAACGCCGACGCGCCGGACCGGCTGCACACAGGGACCTATGCCGCAACGTACGGTTGTCGCGTGACCGACGAACCCCCCGCGCGGCGTCGGGACGAGGAATCAGACAGTCCGGACAACCCGGACCACAAGACCGAACCCGTCCTGCTGACCGCCCCCCGAGACGGGACCCCCGAGCCGATAACCGATCGGGCCGAGCTGGCGCGCGCCGTCGAACGCTTCGCCCAGGGCACCGGCCCGGTGGCCGTGGACGCCGAGCGCGCCTCCGGCTACCGGTACACGCACCGCGCCTACCTGGTGCAGCTGCGGCGGGCCGGCTCCGGAACGGTGCTCATCGACCCGCTGCCCTTCGGCCAGCTGCCGGAGCTCGACGAGGTGATCTCTCCGACCGAGTGGATCCTGCACGCCGCCAGCCAAGACCTGCCGTGCCTGACCGAGCTCGGCCTGCGCCCGACCCGGCTGTTCGACACCGAGCTGGCCGCCCGGCTGTGCGGGTTCGAGCGGGTCGGGCTGGCCGCGCTGACCGAGCTGCTGCTGGGGTACACCCTGGAGAAGCACCACTCGGCCGCCGACTGGTCCACGCGCCCGCTGCCGGCGTCCTGGCTGACGTACGCCGCCCTCGACGTCGAGCTGCTGCTCCAGCTGCGCGACACCCTCTCCGAGGAGCTGGCCAAGCAGGGCAAGACCGAGTGGGCCGCGCAGGAGTTCGCCGCGCTTGTCGCCTCGGCCGGCGACCCGCCCCGCGTGCGCGCCGACCCCTGGCGGCGCACCTCGGGCATCCACCGGGTCCGTGGCGCCCGCGCCCTGGCCCGCGTCCGCGCCCTCTGGACGGCCCGCGACGAGATCGCCCAGCGCCGCGACGCGAGCCCCGGCCGGGTGCTCGCCGACGCCGCCATCATCGCCGCGGCCGAGGCCGACCCGAAGGACGAGCGCTCGCTGCTGACCCTCGCCGGGTTCGGCGGGCGATCGGTGCGCCGGCTGGCCCCGACCTGGCTGACCGCGCTCTCCGACGCCCGCGCACTGTCGGACAAGGAGCTGCCGACCACGCCGGCCTCGGAGGGCCCGCCCCCGCCGCACCGCTGGGCCGAGCGCGACCCGGTCGCGGCGGCCCGGCTGGCGCGGTGCCGGGAGCTGGTGACCGGGCTCGCGGCGGCGAACCAGCTGCCCCCCGAGAACCTCATAACCCCGGATTCGGTACGCCGGCTGGCCTGGTCACCCCCGGAGGAGCTCACGGAGGAGGCGGTGGCCGCGGTGCTCGCCGGCTACGGCGCGCGCCCGTGGCAGGTCGGTCTCGTCTCCCCCGGGCTGACGGAGGCGCTCCGTCCGGTCTGAACGGTGAAAGGGTTCACAGCCCCCGGTGACCTACTGGCGAGTAACATTGCCCGTACTTAGTCGCTAGGAGGACACCCGTGCCCCGTGCTGTCCGCGACGTCGTCTTCGTCGACGGCGTGCGCACCCCGTTCGGCAAGGCCGGTGGGATGTATGCCAACACTCGCGCCGATGACCTGGTCATCCGCTGCATCCGCGAGCTGCTGCGGCGCAACCCGCAGCTGCCCCCGGAGCGGGTCGACGAGGTGGCCATCGCGGCCACCACGCAGATCGGCGACCAGGGCCTGACCATCGGCCGGACCGCCGCCCTGCTCGCCGGCCTGCCCAAGACCGTGCCCGGCTACGCCATCGACCGCATGTGCGCGGGGGCCCTGACCGCGGTGACCACCGTGGCCGGCGGCATCGCGTTCGGCGCCTACGACGTGGCCATCGCCGGCGGCGTCGAGCACATGGGCCGCCACCCGATGGGCGAGGGCGTCGACCCCAACCCGCGCATCATCGCCGAGAAGCTCGTCGACCCGTCCGCGCTGGTGATGGGCTCCACCGCGGAGAACCTGCACGACCGCCTGCCCGGCGTCACCAAGGAGCGGGCCGACCGGTTCGGCTACGCCTCGCAGGTGAAGACCGCCGCCGCCTACGCCGCCGGCAAGCTGCAGCCCGACCTGGTCAGCATCGCCACCCGCGACCCGGAGACCGGCTGGGGCCTGGCCACCGTCGACGAGGCGCCGCGCGACACCAGCCTGGAGAAGCTCGCCACCCTCAAAACGCCGTTCCGCCCGCACGGCCGGGTCACCGCGGGCAACGCGGCCGGCCTGAACGACGGCGCCACCGCGTCGATCATCGCGGCCGAGGAGGTGGCCCGCGAGCTCGGGCTGCCGGTCGGGATGCGGCTGGTGTCCTACGGCTTCGTCGGCGTCGAGCCCGAGGTCATGGGCTACGGCCCGGTGCCGGCCACCGAGAAGGCGCTGCGCCTGGCCGGCCTGAGCATCGGGGACATCGGGCTGTTCGAGCTCAACGAGGCGTTCGCCGTGCAGGTGCTCGCCTTCCTCGACCACTTCGGCATCGCCGACGACGACCCGCGGGTCAACCCCTGGGGCGGCGCGATCGCGGTCGGCCACCCGCTCGCCTCCTCGGGCGTGCGGCTCATGACGCAGCTGTCGCGGCAGTTCGCCGAGCGGCCCGACGTGCGCTACGGCCTCACAGCCATGTGCGTGGGCATCGGCATGGGCGCGTCGGTCATCTGGGAGAACCCGAACTGGGAGGGCGGCAAGTGATCGTCGGCAACTCGGCTCAGGAAGCACTGACGAACCCGAACGAGGTCGTGACCAAGGCGCTGCTGCGCTTCGTGACACTGCCTTCGCGTGAGCGCGCCGCGGTCATCACGCTCGACAACGGCTTCGACCACACCAAGCCGAACTCGTTCGGCCCGGGCGGCCTGGCCAGCCTCGAGGCCGCGATCGACGAGGCCGTCGCGGCGGCGCCGAAGTTCATCGCGCTGACCGGCAAGCCCTACATCTTCTGCGTCGGCGCCGACATCACCGGCATGCCGCTGCTGTCCGAGCGGGCGCAGGCGGTGGAGCTGGGCCGGTACGGCCACCGGGTCTTCAAGAAGTTCAAGGACTCGCCGGTACCCACCTTCGCCTTCATCAACGGCGCGGCGATGGGCGGCGGCCTCGAGGTCGCGCTGCACTGCCACTACCGGACCGTCTCGTCCGGCGCCGCGGCCCTCGCCCTGCCCGAGGTCGCGATCGGCCTCGTGCCCGGCTGGGGCGGTACGCAGCTGCTGCCGAACCTCATCGGCATCGCGCCGGCGGCGCAGGTGATCCTGCAGAACCCGCTGACCCAGAAGCAGCTCAAGCCGGCCCAGGCGCACGAGTTCGGCATCGCCGACGCGATCTTCGAGCCGGCCGACTACCTCGAGCGGTCCCTGGAGTGGGCCGAGGGTGTGGTCGACGGCACGGTCACGGTGACCCGCCCGGAGATCGACCGGGACATGTGGGACGGCGTGCTGTACTTCGCCAAGCATCAGCTCGACGAGCGCCTCCACGGGGCCGTGAACTCGGCCAACCGCGCGCTCGAGCTCCTGGCGGCGGCCAAGTCCGCCACCTTCGAGGAGGGCACCGCGCTCGAGGACGAGGCGCTCGCCGACCTGATCATGGGCGACCAGGCGCGGGCCAGCCTCTACGCCTTCGACCTGGTGCAGCGGCGCGCGAAGCGGCCCGCGGGCGCCCCGGACCGGAACCTGGCCCGGGACGTCAACAAGGTCGGCATCGTGGGCGCGGGCCTGATGGCCTCCCAGCTGGCGCTGCTGTTCGTGCGGCGGCTCGAGGTGCCCGTCGTGCTCACCGACCTCGACCAGGAGCGCGTCGACAAGGGCGTCGGGTACGTCCACGCCGAGCTCGACAAGCTGGTGGGCAAGAAGCGGCTGGACCCGGGCAAGGCCGCGAAGTACAAGGGACTCATCGGCGGCTCGGTCGACAAGGCCGCGTTCGCCGACGCGGATCTGGTGCTGGAGGCGGTCTTCGAGGACCTCAAGGTCAAGAAGCAGGTGTGGGCCGAGGTCGAGGCGATCGTCCGCGACGACTGCGTCCTGGCCACCAACACCTCCTCGCTGTCGGTCACCGAGCAGGCCGCGGACCTCGCCCACCCGGAGCGGGTCGTCGGGCTGCACTTCTTCAACCCGGTCGCGATGATGCCGCTGCTGGAGATCGTGCGCGCCGGCCAGACCGACGACGCGACCCTGGCGACCGCGTTCGCCGTCGGCAAGGCGCTGAAGAAGTCGTCGGTACTCGTGAAGGACGCCCCGGCGTTCGTGGTCAACCGGCTGCTGACCCGCTTCCTCGGCGTGGTCACCGCCGCGGTCGACCGCGGCACCCCGATCGACGTCGCCGACTCCGCGCTCGACCCGCTCGGCCTGCCGATGCGCCCGATGGCGCTGCTCACCATGGTCGGCCCGGCCGTCGCGCACCACGTGGCGGAGACGCTGCACCACTCGTTCCCGGACCGCTTCGGCGTCTCGGCGAACCTCGCCAAGGTCGTCGGGGCCGGCAAGCGCGGCTTCACCGACGCCGAGGGCAACCCCGACCCCGAGGTGCTCGCCCTGCTCGAGGTCGGCGACTCGCCGTCGACCGCCGAGCAGTTGCGGGCCGAGGCGACCGAGGCGCTGGCCCGCGAGATCCGGCTCATGCTCGACGAGGGCGTCGTCGCCGACGCGCGCGACATCGACCTGTGCATGATCCTGGGCGCGGGCTGGCCGTTCCACCTGGGCGGCGTCACGCCGTACCTGGACCGGGAGGGCATCTCCACCCGCGTCACGGGCGCGCGGTTCCTGCCGGACGGCGCGGCAAACGTACCGCAGTAAGGTTTTCCCCCACCAAAGAGTGAATATCACCTGATATTCCATCCCGGACCCCGCCGGCGCCTAGCGTTGGCGGGGTTCGCGGTCCCCCCGGCCGAGTACGGAACCATCTCGTCCCGGGGGAGCACCATGCGCAAAACGATCTTCGTCGTGGCCGGCGTCCTGGCTTTTGCGGTGGTACCCCCATCAGCCGCCCAGGCCGCGAGCACCGCGACGGTCGTCTCGCCCAAACGCCCGCTGAACGTCCGCGCGGGCGCGGCGGTCTGGACCCGCTCGCTGCGCACGCTGCCCGACGGCGCCGAG
The DNA here is from genome assembly GCF_049995355.1 of Dactylosporangium sp. McL0621. Taxonomy (NCBI): domain Bacteria; kingdom Bacillati; phylum Actinomycetota; class Actinomycetes; order Micromonosporales; family Micromonosporaceae; genus Dactylosporangium; species Dactylosporangium sp. McL0621. The sequence goes on along the minus strand of NZ_CP188259.1, from coordinate 2,006,823 downwards.
GTGGCGATCGAGTGCCAGGTCAAGGGCCAGCTCATAGACCAGGGCCCGGTACGCGTCACCGACCAGTGGGACCGCCTCACCGACGGCTCGTTCATCAGCGACGCGTGGGTCAGCCGCCCGCCCGCCGCCCCGCCGCCGTGCTCCCCGCTGCAGCAGACCGCGGCCCCGGCGGCGGCCGCGAGCGCCCCGACGACGGCGGGCACCGTGGCCTCGGGCACGATCGCCCTGAAGACCCGCGGCGGCCCGGCCCGCAGTGCCGTCCTCTACAGCGGCCTGCCCAACGGCACCGCGCTGAACATCGCCTGCCAGACCCCGGGCGAGCCGATCACCGGCACCATGCGGGCCACGGCCATGTGGGACCGCCTCGACTCCGGCGCGTACGTCTCCGACGCCTACGTCAACCGCGCCGCCACCCCGCCGTCGTGCACCGCGCCCGCGGCCGCCCCATCCGCCGCCGCCCCGGCCCCCGCAGCCGCGGCCCAGACCCAGGGCGTGCCCGAGGCCGGCCGCTGGGTGAGCCCGCTGCCCGGCTTCTCGGCCCGCCCCGGCTTCCGCACCCCGACCAACCCCAACCACGTGGGCGTCGACATCATGTCGTTCGTCGGCACCCCGATCCACGCCGCCTCGGCCGGCACCGTGGTCGAGGTCGTGTGCAACATCGAGGCGGGGCACAGCTGCGACCAGACGGGAAGCGCCGCGATCGGCGGCTGCGGCTGGTACGTGAAGATCCTCCACGCCGGCGGCGTCTCGACCCTCTACTGCCACATGGTGCACCGGGGCGTGGTGAAGCCGGGCCAGAAGGTCGCGGCCGGCCAGGTGATCGGCTACGTCGGCAGCTCGGGCAACTCGTCGGCCCCGCACCTGCACTTCGAGGTCCACGTGAACACGCCGCCCACGTCACCGGGCAACGCAATCGACCCACTACCGTTCATGCGCACCCATGGCGCAGCAATCGGCTAAGGCTTTACTTACTGCTCGCTGGCGCTCGCGGGTGGGGGAGCTACGCTCCACCCACACCCCCTCAAGATCTACGCCGGCTCGTACCCCGCACGAACAGCGGCACGGTTCCATCGCGCCGACCGGACGCCCACGTCGGCGAACACTCACCGTCCACGAGCCGCCGCCGCGCGACGGCGCTCTCCGTGAGCCGCCCGACGCGGACGTGACCGACTCGACGTATAACCCCGATGGGGGTATACCTGAGGCGTGCCGAAAATCAACGTCTACCTGCCCGATGAGCTCGCGGAGGCGGTCAAGGCCGCCGGCGTACCCGTCTCGGCCATCTGCCAACGCGCCCTGGAGCAGGCCGTCCGCCGGGTGACCGCGATCCGCGAGACGGTCCTGGGCGACCTCGACGACGCCGCCCTGGCCGCGCGGCTGCCGCACTTCACCGCACGGGCCCGCACCGTGCTGCGCCTGGCTTCCGAGCGCGCGACCGCCGAGGCCGCTCCGGCGGTCGGGACGGCGCACCTGCTGGCCGGAATCCTGGCGGAGGGCGGCAACCTGGCCCTGCACGTCCTGCGCGCGATCGACGTCGAGCCGCCCCGGGTCACGGCCGCCCTGGCCGCCCAGTCCACAGTGGAGGCGCCGACCTCCGCCGCCCCGACCGCGGGCGCCCTCCGCTTCAGCACCCCGGCCGCGGCGGCCCTGGAGCTGGCGGTGACCGAGGCGACCGCGCTCGGACACAACTACGTCGGCTGCGAACATCTCCTGCTGGGCCTGATCTCCGAGCCCGACGGGGCGGCCGGGCAGGTGCTGCGCTCACTGGGCGCCGAGCTGCGCCTGACCCGCCGCGCGGTGACGGCCGCCCTGGCCGGCTACGTGCACCTGCAGGCCCAGGCCCCGTCGCTGGACTCCGCCCTGGCCCCGCTGCTGGAGCGCATCGAGCGGCTGGAGGCCCGCCTCCAGTGAGCCGCCGGGTCCTGCTACTGGCGACGAAGGACACCATCGCGTACCGCACCGGCTCGGTGGCCACGGGTGCCGAACTCCTGGCCGCCGCGAGAGCCACCGACACCGACGCGGCCCGCGAGGTCGAGGCCAGCCCCAGGCCCGACGCGCCTCATGGACTCGACGCGATTTCTGAGACCGACTCCGCCCGCGGCGACACGACCCACGGACTCGACGCGATTTCTGGGACCGACTCGGCCCGCGGCGACGCACCCCACGGACTCGACGCGATTTCTGAGACCGACTCGGCCCGCGGCGACGCACCCCACGGACTCGACGCGATTTCTGAGACCGGCTCCGCCCGCGGAGACACGACCCACGGACTTGACTCGACCTCCGGGACCGACGCCGCCCGCGGGACTGACGCGTACCCGGAGGACGATTCGGCCGGCGGGGTCGATGTGGTCGTCGAGGACGTCCTGGCCGAGCCCGGCTGGGACGCCTCCCCCGCGACGATGGCCGCGACCGCGCGCCGCGTCCGCGCGGCACTGGGCGAGGAGGGCTTCCACGGCGTCGTCGTCACGCACGGCGCGGACACCATCGAGGAGGCCGCCTACCTCACCGACCTCGTCGCCGGCGCGGCCGCGGCCCTGGGCGCGATCGTCTACACCGCCGCCCTGCTCCCCCTCGACGATCCGGACAGCGACGGCCCCGGCAACCTGGCCGCGGCCCTGACCGCGGCGGCCGACCCGGCGCTGACCGGCCTCGGCGCGGTCGCCTGCCTCGGTGGCGAACTGCACGCGGCGCGCTGGGTCCGCCAGGCCGCCACGTCGGGCCCGGGCGCGTTCACCTCCGCCCCGTACGCCCCGCTCGGCCACGTCACCGGCGGTCGCATCACCCTGACCGGAACGCCGCCCCTGCGCCCGCCGTCCCCACCGGGCGAGCCGGAGACGAATGTGGCATTGATCAGGGTATACCCGGGGATCGAGCCCACGCTGCTCACCGCGGCCACCGACGCCGGGGCGCGGGGCATCGTGCTGGAGGGCACGGGCGCGCTCAACGTCCCGGTCTCCCTCCTGGCCGCGATCACCGACCTGGTGGCGTGGGACATCCCGGTCGTCATCACGTCCCGCGCGCACGCGACTGCGCCCCCGCGCCCGCCCGACGGCCTCGCGGCCTCGGTCGGCGCCATCCTCGCGCCGGGGCTGACCGCCGGAAAGGCCCTGGCCGCGCTCATGGTGGCACTGGGCGCCGAGGGAGGCGTCGCGGCCGCGCGCGACTACTTCGCGAGAGGCTGAACCGCGCCCGCGCGCCACAACCCCGCGAACGCGAGACGCCGCGCCCGCGCGCCACACGCCGCAACCCACGCCGAGCCATTGAGCCTCACGCGCCCGCGCGCCGCAACCTCGCGAACGCAGACGCCGCGCCCGCGCCCGCGCACCGCACGTCGGGGCCGAGCGCGCCACGACCTCGTGAACATGAGACGCCGCGTCGCGCCCGAGCGCCGCACGTCGCGCCCGCACGTCGCGGCCGCGCGCTGCACGTCGCGCCGGTGCGCCGCAGCCGAGCCGCACGTCGCGGCCGAGCGCCGCACCTCGCGGCCGCGCGCCGCACGCCGCGCCCGAACGCCGCACCTCGCGGCCGCGCGCCGCGCCGGTGCGCCGCAGCCGAGCCGCACGTCGCGGCCGAGCGCCGCACCTCGCGGCCGCGCGCCGCACGCCGCGCCCGAACGCCGCACCTCGCGGCCGCGCGCCGCGCCGGTGCGCCGCAGCCGAGCCGGTGCGCCGCCGGGCGCCGCACGTCGCGGTCGAGCGCCGCACCCGTGCCGCCGAGGCCGGCTAGCTCGCTCGCCTCTGAGCACGCTCGCGGCCGTACGCGGCCAGGGCGTGGAAGGCGGCCTTCGGCGTCCACGAGCCGTCGGGCAGCACCCGCACGATTCCGCGCGCGGCCAGGTCGAAGTCGTGGTCCGGGTCGTCGGTGGTCGGCAGGTGGCGGTTCGCGAAGGTGTACACGAAGGCCGCCTCCGCGCCGCCGGACTCGTAGTCGCGCAGCAGGTCTACCACGTACCGGGCCTGGCCCTCCTCGTCTCGCTCCAGGCCCGGGCCCAGCTTCGAGGCGCGGCCCTTTTCGTCGTACGTCACCGGCTCGGACCCGCCCGCCACGTCGGGCGCGCCGCGGTAGGTGCAGCAGCCGAACTCGGTCGCGGCGTAGGGCTTGCCCTGGCTCACCGCGGCGGCCAGGGTCTGCGGGAACGCCGCGGCGTTTGTCGCGTCGCGGTACCCGGCGTCGCTCGCGATGATGTCGAACGGCGCCCAGTCCACGGCCTCCAGCGGGAGCGACGCGTAGCCGACCGGGCCGCCGAAGCGCTCCCGCACCGCCGGAAGGGCTTCGGCCAGGAACGCCTGCACCGCGGCGCGCGCGGCCGGCAGGGCCTCCCGCACGCGCGCCGGGTCGGTCAGCAGCGCCATGCGCTCGACCAGGTCGCGGCCGGGCAGAAAACCGTTGGTGAGCATGGAAAGCTCGGAGCCGGTGAGGTACACCACGCTGGCTCCGGAAAGGCGCAGCCGTTCGGCCCGCTCGGCGCCGTCGAGCACGAACGCCATGAGTTCGTCGCGGTCGAGGTCGTTGGTGAACGGGCAGTACCAGACCTCGAGGCCGGCCTCGGCGGCGTACCGCGCGGTCAGCTCCAGCCGGTCCTGGACGCCCCCGGTGATGCGTACCGCGTCGCAGTGCAGCTCGTCGCGGATGACCCGCAGGTCCCGGCGCACGGTCTCGGGGTCGAACGGCTCGTGCGTGGTGGAGCCGGCGCTGACGAAGCCGGTGTCGTAGTTCATGCCGAAGACGCGCATGGGATTTCCCTCCCTCGTAAGGTACTTCGCGTACCCTATAGGGTACGTCCAGTACCCTGCAAGGCATGAGTACGAGGCGCCGGGGCGAGGAGCTGGAGCGGGCGATCCTGCGCGCGGCCGCGGAGGAGCTCCGCGAGTCCGGGTACGCCGGGATGACCATGGACCGGGTCGCGGCCCGGGCCGGGACGAACAAGAACGCCATCTACCGCCGGTGGCCGCATCGGGCGGCGCTGGGCATCGCGGCGTACCGGCAGCTGTCCGACGACGTGATGCCGAAGCCGGACACGGGCACCCTGCGGGGCGACGCGCTGGAGATGCTGCGGCGGGCGAACGAGACGTGGTCGTCGCCGTACGGGGCGATCCTGCGCGGCCTGCTCGCGGCCGCGGCCGACGACCCGGACCTGCTGACGCTCATGCGGGAGCGCTCGGGCGCGGACACGATGGACCGCGCCTGGCTCGGGATGCTGCAGCGCGCCGCGGCCCGGGGCGAGGCACCGGCGGCGGCCGTGCACCCCCGGGTGGCGACGACGCCGATGATGCTGCTGCGCGCGGAGTACGCGATGCGGGGCATCCCGTCGGTGCCCGACGAGGTGCTGGTGGAGATCGTGGACGAGGTGTTCCTGCCCCTGGTGCGAGGCCGCGCGGCCGACTAGCCCCCGGCGAGGCGCGGCAGCGAGCGCCCGGACGCGGGGAGCGGCCAGCCGCCGCCCAGGTGCGGCAGCGAACGCGCGGGCGCGGAAGCCCAGCCGCGGCAGCGAACGCGCGCGCGGAAGCCCAGCCGCGGCAGCGAACGCGCGGGCGCGGAAGCGGTCAGCCCCCGCCCAGATGCGGCAGCGACCGCGCCGCCGTCTGCAGCGCGGCGGCCACGGCCTCGACCGCCTCGTCCGGGCCGCCCGGGCGCACCGTCAGGTGCACCTCGAAGGTCAGCGGGGCGTCGCCGACGATCGGCACCCACTTGAACCGGTCCGCGTACCGCCCGCCGAACTCCATCCCCGCCTTGAACGGCAGCGCCACGTCCGACGGCGCGACGAGCACCCGGCCGTCCCAGCGCGCGGCCGTCTCGTGGCGCAGGCGCAGCACGGTGGCCGCGGTGTCCCCCGTCGGCCGTCCGGCGCCCGCGCCCGGGTGCCGGTCCAGGCCCCAGGCCGAGCGGCGGTCCTCGGGGACGCCGGTGAGGTGCGGGATCGGACGGTACCGTCGCAGCAGCTCGGGCAGCGACAACCGCACGCCCGGGAAGTGCGCCGCGGGGACCATGGCCTCCAGGCGCGCGGTGTAGAGGCGCACCGAGCGGCCGCCCGGGGGCGGGACGGCCCCGATCAGCAGCGCGTGGCGGTGCAGTTCGACGCTCGCGTGCCGGTGGGGTTCGAGGTACTCCACCGCGACCCGCACCCGCCCGAACCGCTCGACCATCCGGGCCTGCGCGGGCGCGACGAACGCCGCGTGGTGGGGCAGGCAGGCCAGCCGCGGCAGCCCGTCGCCGGGGTCGGGGCGGCGCATCAGCTCGTACTCCCCGACGACGCTGCGGGCTGCGCGCTCGAAGTCCCGGCCCCGCTCGGTCAGGCGCAGCTGCCCGCGGTTGCCCTCGAAGAGCGGCTCCCCGCACCAGCGCTCGATCCGGGCGATGGTCTTGCCCACCAGCTGCCGCGCGTAGGGGCGATCGCGCAGGTGGGACGGGCGCGTCGGCGACAGCGCCTCCGCGGCTCTCGTGTGCTGCCGGTGTTCGGCGACGGCGAGGAAGACGCGGCACTCCCACTCGTCGGGCGCGACGTCGTCGCTGACGGCCATGTCCCGAGAACCTAGGAGGAGCGCGGGCACCGGCGGAAGCCGCAAAACGGATTTTCGCCGTAGGGGCAAAAACCGCCCATACCCCCTTGCGTTCGTGACCGTCGGTTACTTGACGTTCCGGCAACTTCGTGACGCTCTGTGAGATAGACCATAGCAACATGCGCACTCAGGAGCGCGTTGCACGCTGCGTGGACGGCGGATCACTCTACGCCGGGTAATGGAACCGCACGGGTGCGGACGACTTCGGCAACTACGGTGCGCACGCGGGACGGGAGCGAGTAGACAAGTGGACGGCGGCGGGTCCGGAACCGGAGGCAATCAGGTGACACCCACACGCGTCACGGCACTGCGGATCGAGCTCGTCCAGCACGGCGCCGTCCGCGCCACGCTTACCGTTCGCGCCCCGGCGACGGCGCTGGTCCCGCTCGGCACCCACCCCCCGGCCGCCGCCGCCTACAAATAGCCGTCCACAAATAGCGGCTCACAAATAGCCGCTCACGAATAGCCGCCAGGTCAGGCGCGATGCCGCCCGGGGCGGTCGGGCCGGTTCTTGACCACGTACATGGCCTCGTCCGCCGTCCGCAGCACCGCATCCGGCTGCTCGCCCGGCCCGGCCAGGTGCACCCCGATGCTCGCCCCGATGCGCACCTCCTGCCCGCCGATCTCGAACGGCGCGTACGCCGCTGCACGCAGCCGCGCGATCACCGTGCGCGTCTCGTCCTCGGTACCCACGCCCGGCAGGAGCAGTACGAACTCGTCGCCGCCGACCCGGGCGAGCACGTCGATCGGGCGCAGGCACGCGCTCAGCCCGGCGCGCGGCGTGTCTGAGGAACTGTGCGCGTCGTCACACGACGGGCTCAGGCCGCGGTGCGCACCGGCGCGGTCCCGCTCAGCACCGGCGTGACCGCGGCCGCGGGCAGCGAGACGGTCACCTCGAGGCCGCCGCCGTCGAGGGCGGCCGCGGACACGCCACCGCCGTGGGCCTCGCAGACGGCCCGCACGATCGACAGCCCGAGCCCGGTGCCGCGGGCCCCGGTGCGCTCCCGGCCGCCCCGGCGGAACGGCTCGAACAGCGCGGGCAGATCGGCCGGCTCGACCTCGAAGCCGGTGTTGCCGACCACGAGCCAGGCCAGGGTCTCGTCGGTGGCGGTGCGCACCCAGATCCGTCCGGCCAGATGGTTGTACCGCACCGCGTTCTCGATGAGATTGCCCGCCAGCCGCTCCAGCAGCCCCGGGTCGCCGACCACGTTGGCCGGCTTCAGGTCGGTGCTGACGTCGAGGTTGAGCCGCTTGACCTCCTTGCCCATCGCCGACAGCGCGACGGTGACCCCGGTGGCCAGGTCGGTGCTCACCTTGCGCCCGAGCCGCCGCCCGGCCTGGGCCTCGGTGCGGGCGAGCAGCAGCAGCGACTCGACAAGCGCGTTGGCCCGCATCGAGGCGTCCCGCACGACGGTGGCCATGCGCCGGTACTCCCCCACGTCGGCCTCGGGGTCGTCGAGCGTCACGTCGACCTCGGTGCGCATCACGGCCAGCGGGGTGCGCAGCTCGTGGGAGGCGTTGGCGACGAAGCGTTTCTGGGTCTCGAACGCGGCGGTGATGCGGTCGAGCATCGCGTCGAAGGTCTTGGCGAGCTCGGCGACCTCGTCGTCGGCCCCGTCGTAGTTGATCCGCGCGTCGAGCGACTCGCCGGACAGCCGCTGGGCCGTGGTGGTGACCCGCTGCAGCGGCCGCAGCGAGCGCCCGGCCACCACGTAGGCGCCGGCGACCCCGACGGCCCCGATGAGCAGCAACGCGAGGCTGCCCCGGGTGAGCAGCTCCCACTCGGCGGAGTCGACGAGGTCGGTCTGCCAGGTCTGGGCGTCGAGCTCGCGGCCGTCGGCGAGCACCACCCGGGTGCCGGGCTGCAGCTGGTCGGCCGGCTTGAGCGCGCCGTCGACCAGCAGGTACGCGAGCACGACCAGCACCAGGCCGGCGCCGACGAGCAGGATGCCGTTGAGCAGCGTGAGCCGCAGGCGCAGGGTCGGGCGGAAGGCGGCGGCGCGCCGGGCGTCGTAGATGGTCATTGCGGGGGCCGTGTCCGGTACCCGGCGCCGACCACGGTCTCGATGAGCGCCGGCTCGCCGAGCTTCTTGCGCAGCGTCATCATCGTGACCCGCACCGTGGTGGTGAACGGGTCGGCGTTGGCGTCCCAGACCCGCTCCAGCAGCTCCTCGCTGGAGACCACCGCCCCGCGGGCCTTGAGCAGCTCCTCGAGCAGCCCGAACTCCTTGCGGGTCAGGTCCAGCGGGTGCCCGGCCCGGGTCGCGACCCGCTTGGCCTGGTCGAGCACGAGGTCGCCGATGGTGAGCACGGGCGGGGCGGCCGGGGTGGCCCGCCGGCCCAGGGCCTGCACCCGGGCGACGAGCTCGTCGAAGGCGAAGGGCTTGGGTAAGTAGTCGTCGGCGCCGATCTGCAGGCCCTCGACCCGGTCGGCGACGCTGCCGCTGGCGGTCAGCATCAGCACCCGGGTCAGCGCGCCGGAGGCGACGAGGTCGGCGCAGATGTCGTCGCCGTGCACGCCGGGCAGGTCGCGGTCGAGCACCACGACGTCGTAGCGGGTGACCATCGCCATCTCGTGGCCGGTGGTCCCGTGGTAGGCGACGTCGACGGCCATGCCCTGGCGCCGAAGCCCCCGGACGATCGCGTCGGCGAGATTCGTCTCGTCCTCGATCACCAGCACGCGCACGCCCTTCACCCCCAGCCGATCCGGGCCAGTGTGGTTCACGGGGCGTGAAGTCCCCGTGAAAGCCCCGGCTGACAATGTATCTACCCGGGCAACCGCCACAGGCGCACCGAGTCCCCGCCGGCGAGGCAGGCGAGCCGGTGGTGGCGCACCGAGCAGCGCGACGGGATCGGGCTCACGTTGCCCAGCGGGGAGATGACGCCGGTACGCAGGTCGATGCGGGCCAGCCGGGAGCCGTCGCCCTCGGGGCGCTGGACGAGCACGGAGCCGGCCGGGGCGAAGCCGATGTCGTCGTCGTCCGTGCCGTCGCTGGCGGTCGGCACCACGGCCCAGCCCGCGAGGTCGGCGCGGTCGCGGCCGGTGGACCAGTCGACGATCCGCACGCGGGTGAAGTCGTCGCGGTCGCGGGCGACGAGCACGCCGGGGCCGGCCGCGTCGAGCTGCACCGGCCGCCGCCAGGCCTCCGCGCCGCTGTCCGGGTCGAGCACGGCGAGGTCGCGCCAGTTGGGCACGCAGATCATCGGGCCGCAGGCGACGACCACGGGGCCGTAGGCGATCTCGGCGATCGGCGCCTGCTCGGCCGAGGAGAACAGGATGTGCCACCGGTAGCTCAGGGTGTCCTTGCGGTACGCCGTGATGAGCGCCCCGTCCGAGCGGACCGCCACGATCATGAGCAGCCCGCCGACGATCCGGACGCTGGTCGGCGGCGTGTCGGCGAGCTCCGGCACGTCGGCCGCGACGTTCACGGCCCCGGTGACGGCGCTGCGGATCTCGGCCCGCCCGCCCTGGTACCACACCGCGAACCAGTCGCTGCCGGGAACGTCCGGCGCGACGATGCGGGCGCCGCCGGACAGGTCGAAGGCCCACCGGATCTCGCCGGACTCGGCGTCGAGGACGGCGAGGTGCACGGGGTTCGGGGTGGCGTTGCGCCCCGGTACGACCGGCGGGCAGACGGCGGCCCGGTCGTCGACGGTGAGCAGCCCGGGCGCGGCCCCGCGCGGCGCGGCGACGACCGCGATCGGGGCGCCGGCCCGCGACCACTGCTGCCGCCCGGTGGCCGGGTCGAGCCGCTCCAGGCTCCAGCCGACGGTCGCGGTGCAGGGGCGGTGCCGGACGTACGCGCGGTCGGCGGTCAGGTACGCCTGGCCGCCGCCGGGCCCGGACAGGGAGCGGGTCCACTGCACCTTGCCGGTGTCCCAGTCGTAGGCGGTGAGCGCGGGCTCGTCGCGCATGGCGTAGACGGCGCCGCGGTCGGCGACCAGGGCGGAGGCGTGCTCGGCGAGCGTGCCGGCCTCCTCGATGGCGCTCCCGGGCCGCGAGGCGGTGGCGAAGAGCACCACCAGGCTCAGCACGAGCGCGATCGGCCACGACCGGCGCCCGGTGCCGCGCGGGGGCGGCCACTCCAGCAGCGCCTCGCCGTCGACGGTGCCGTGCGATTCACCCAGATCGATCAGTTCACCCACGTTACCAGCGTCCCCGCCTCACTCCTTGGTCGCCAATCGGAGCAGCACGACCTCCCCGGTGTCGGTCGCGCAGGCGAGGCGGGGGCCCTCCAGCTCGCACGCGGTGAGACGGGCGTCGACGGTACCGAGGAGCGTCACCCCGTCGCCGGCCCGCAGCCCGAGCAGGGTCCCCTCCTCGCCCGCGGCGGTGCCGAGCAGCAGCCGGTCGGCGTCCGCGCCGAGCCGCTCCCATCCGGGCCGCGCGGGGGCGGCCACGCCGGTCTCGGGGTCGAGCAGCGTCAGCGTCCGCGCCCCGGCCACGGCCAGCCCGCCGCCGGGCGCCGCGGCCAGGTCGGCGCGCACGTTCGGGGTCCACCGCGTCGCCCCGCTGGCCGGGTCGAGCACGAACGTGCGCTGCCCGGCAACGCACAGCACCGGCCCGCACGGACGGACGGCGAAGCGGTCGGTGCGCCCGGACGCGGGCCCGGTCGGCACGGTGACCCGCCAGGCCGGGGCCGACCAGGCGTCGCGGCGGTACGCGGTCAGCACCGTGCCCCCGCGCGCCGGGTCGGCGTCGAAGTCGGCGATGACGAGCAGGTCGCCCGCGGCCGCGACGAGGTCGCCGGGGGCCGCGGTGAGCGCCCCGGCCGCCGAGCGCCGGCCGGTGACGAAGTCGGCGACGCTTATCGCGCCCTGCTTGTCGGCGAGCGCCGCCCAGGCCGCCCCGCCCTCGGCGGCGTCGAGGGCGACGCGGGTGCCGGCCTCGACGGGCAGCTCCCAGCGGGGCGCGCCGCCCGCGCCGAGGGCCTGCCAGCGCAGCCCGCCGCCGGTGGGCGCCCCCGCGGCCAGGGCGCCGCACCCGTCCGACCACAGGCTGCGCATGACGACGGTGCCGGGGACGGCGGCCGCGGTACGCACCGGCACGCCCGACGCCCGCCAGACCTCCTGCCCGGTGCGCCGGTCGACGGCGAACGTCGTGCCGGTGGTGCCGGAGCGGCACAGGTCGGGCCAGAGCACCAAGACGTCGCCGGCGCCGGGCGCGGACGCGGCGTAGGAGAGGGTGGCCACGCCGTCCGGCGTGTAGGTCCAGCGGTCCTGCCCGTCGCCGGTGTCGAACGCCGCGACGGGGGTCGGAGCCCGGTCGCTGTCGAGGACCAGCAGGAGGTTCCCGGCGAGCTGGAAGGCGCCGTTGCCCAGGGGCCGGCGGGTCACCTCGGCGACCCCTTCCGGCAGCGGTACCGCCGACACGAGCGACAGCACCAGCCCGAGCGCGAGCGCCAGCCCCCAGCCGCGGGGCAGCCCGACGGGCCCTCCGTCGGCGTCGGCGTCCCATACGGTCCCGGCGTCCCCGAGGTCGATCACGGCCGGGCCATCGGCGATCGGCAGCGTGCTCGGTGGCACGCCTCCATTGTGCTAACGCCGGGCGGCCGCCGGCAGCGGCCAGACAGTCAACTCTCCGGCCACGCCGCAGGCCACGACCCGCGCGTCGACCGAGCACGAGGGCATTCCGCCCCACGAGTCGCCGGTGCCGAAGACCGTGATCCGGCCGGTGCCGGGGTCGAGCAGCCCGAGCGTGGTGACGCGCTGCCCGTCCGGGCGCCGCCACACGACGATCCGGTGGCCCTCGGCCACGACCGGATGCCACCCGTCGATGCGGCTCCTGATCGCTCCGGTGCGCGCGTCGACGATCACTCCGGCCGCGAGGGACTGCCCGTTGTCGCCGAGCGCGCCCAGGGCGACCGTCTCCGCGCCCGCGCCGAGGACCGTGGTGAAGCCGTCGACGCGCCACGCCTGCCGCCCGGTGCGCGCCTCGTAGGCGACCAGCCCCGCGCCGTCGAGGCGGCACCACAGGCCCGGCGCGCAGCCGGAGAGCGGCCACTGGCCGATCGCGGCCTGACCGGTGTTGCCCACATTGACGAACGTGCCGAGCACGGGCGGGCCCGGGGCGGCGTGCCACAGCATCTGCCCGCTCGCCCGGTCGTAGACGTCGTCGCCGCGGTCGGTCGAGATCCTGACCTGCCCCGCCCGCGCGCCGGGCGGCCCGGCGGCGCCGTCCTCGCCGGTCCGGAGGGAGCCCGACTCCGCCGGCCCGGGCTCGAGCCGGTCGGTGCGGGCGACGGCGCCGGTGGCCAGGTCGTACTCGCGCAGGGTGCCGTCCGGGTCGCAGACGCTGAAGGAGGCCAGGTCGAACAGCGTGTTCCCGCCCCGGCCGAAGGCGACCATGGCGTTGACGGGCACGGCGAGGCTCCAGACCGGCGCGCCGGTGCGCGCGTCCACGGTCACCAGCTGGTTCGCCTCCCGAGGCTCCGCCTGCGGGTCCGCGCCGGCCGGCAGCGTCACCCGCCGGCTGGTGTCCACGAGCATGACCCGGCCGGGGAGCCGGCCCACGACCGACACGCCGCCGCGCTGCCACAGCTGGGCCCCGGTGCGCGGGTCGAGGGCGGTGACGGTCTCCAGTGCGGGGTTGTCGGGCAGCCGCACGCTGAGCAGCGCGGCGTCGTCGTCGGCGAACATGAACACCTGCGAGTCGCTCAGGTCGGTGTCCCACAGCCGGGCGCCGTCCTCGCCGTACGCCTCGAGCCGGTGCGGCCCCTCACCCCCGAACCGGGTGGCGTAGATGCGCCCGCCGCCGAGGGCGGTGGTGAGTGCCCCGCCAGCGAGGTGCAGCACCGGCCCGGCGGCGGCCGCGCTGGTGACCGGCAGCCCGGCGGCCAGCACGGCGACGGCCACCGCGGCCACCCAGCGCGCCGGCCCGGACAGGCGCCGGCGGGGGCGCGGGGTCTCCGGCGGCGCCCACGACTCCCCGCCTCCGAGATCACCGAGGTCGATCGTCGCCGTCACGGCAGCCTCCAGACGCTGAGCCCGTTTCCGGTGCAGTACAACACTTCGGCGCCCGCGACGCAGACCGGTGTGGGTCCGAGCCGGGCCCGGCCGAGGACCCGCACGCCGCCCGTGTGCGGGTCGTAGAGCCCGACGACCCCGAACCACTGCCCGGCGTCGGTGTGCGCGACGACCAGGCGGCCGCCGTGGCTGGAGTACGTGCCGATCCAGCCGTCGAGCCGGTGCGCGATCGCGCCGGTGCGGGTGTCGATCGTGAACACCACGGCCTCGTGCGACACCGATGCCGAGGTGCCGAGCCCACCGGCCATCAGCAGGTCCCCGCTGCGCCCGAAGACGTCGTTGTACTGCTCGATGCCCCACGCCGCCCGCCCGGTGCCCGCGTCGACGGCGTGGATCCCGTCGCCGCCCACGGTGCACCAGCGCCCGGATCCGCACGGGAGCAGCCCGTAGGACTGCTTCTCGTAGCGCCAGAGCAGCTCGCCGGTGGCCAGGTCGTACACCTCGATGCCGGGCGCGCCGACCCGGCTCACCTGGATTCGGCCGTCGCGGACCGCGAACCCGGTCACCGCGGTGCCGGACGTCGCGAACTCGCGCCGGTCGGTGACCGCCCCGGTGGCCGGGTCGCGGCGCTGGAGGACCGAGCCGGCGGTGAGCTCGTCGACGGCGACGAGGCCTTCCGACTCCTCCGAGTACTCGTAGTCGACGAGCGACGTGGCCGGCACCGTCTGCTGCCAGACGGTGGCCCCGGTGCGCGCGTCGACGCCGAGCAGCCGCGTCTCCCGGCCGGCCTCGCGCGAGTACGGCTCGCGCTGCCCGGCGACGTCCTGCAGCACCAGGCGGGGACCGGCGGCGCCGACGACCACGGCCCCGGGCCGGAGCCACAGCTGCGCGCCCGTGCGCGCGTCGAGCGCCGTGGCGGTCGCGTCGCGGGCCGCCGCCTGGCCGTACAACGAGGTCAGCACGGCCACCCCGGCCGTGACGAGCTGCGGGTACTCGCTGTCCCCGGCGCGCGGACGCGTCCACAGCAGCCGCCCCGTGGGGGTGTGCGCCTCGAACCGGCCGGGCCCGTCGGGCTCGTACCGCGTGACCAGCAGCGTCCCGCCGACGAGCCGCGCGTCGAGCACCCCGTCGCCGATGCTGAACAGCGGCTCGCCCCAGGTCGGCCCGGCCCCCGCGAGCAGCGTCGCGGCGAGCAGGGCCACGGCGAGCACCGCGACCGGGCGCAGGCTCCGGCGCGGCGGCGGCTCCGGCGGCGACCAGGGCACGGCGTCGCCGAGCTCGATGACGCTCACCGCAGCCGCCAGACGTACAGCACCCCGATCGCCAGGCACGCGACCCGGTCGGCGGTGGCCGTGCACTGCGGCGAGCCGTAGAAGTCGGGGGCGCGGCCGATGACCCGCACCGACCCGTCCTCGGGGTCGAGCCGGCCGATTATCGCGTCGGTGTTGCTGATCGGCCGCCACAGGAAGAACCCGGGCGACCGGCCGGCGACGAAGTACCCGTTGGCGACGTACCAGCCCCGCCGGTCCCACGCCACCGCGCCGTCCCCGTCGACCGCGAACGCCGTCACCTGGTCCGGGTGGTACTCGTCGCTGATCTGGCGGTACATCAGCAGCCGGTCGCCGGTGTCGCTCAGCAGTGCCGTGTAGCCGCGCGCCCGCCACAGCACCGCACCGGTGGCCGCGTCGAGCACGTCGGTCCCGCTGTCGCCGAAGACGCAGTAGTGCACGCGCAGGCAGGGCACCGGCCCGTTCCACGCCGGCGCCTCCCCCGACCAGCGCCAGAGCCGCCGCCCCGAGGCCAGGTCGTACACGTCGGACCCGTTGCGCCCGGCGGCCAGCACCACCTCCTGGCCGGGCAGGCCGGCCTGATGCCGCGAGACGGCGCCGGAGAAGTCCAGGTGGTACCGCCCGGTGACCTCCCCCGTGCGCAGGTCCCGGATGCGCAGCGTCCCGTCGCGGTCGAGCTCGCGCAGCCCGTCGAGCCCCGGGTACCCGTTCGTGTCGAACCCGGACTCGGTCCCCGGCGCCAGCTCGGCCGTCCAGCGCAGCGCGCCGGTGAGCTGGTCGAGCCCCAGGTACCGCTCGTGGTGGGGCAGGCGCGGCAGCGCGACGGACGAGTCGTCGGGACTGCCGTACGAGGCGTCGAAGCCGTCGTCCTCGTCCGGCCAGGCCTGCTCCTGCACCACGAGGAGCCCGCCGGCCAGCCCGGTGAACCGCACCATGTCCCGCCGCCACAGGTCCCGGCCGGTGCCCGCGTCGTAGGCGGACACGTGCCCGGTGTACGCCCCGTCGGCATCGGTCCGCTCGACCTGCACGAACGCGGCCCGGTCGGTGAACGCCGCGTACGACTCGTCGGCCTCCCCCGGCCGCCGCCACAGCAACGCCCCGGTCCGCGCGTCGAGCGCCTCGGTCACCGGGTCGGCGCCCACCGACTGGTACCGGTGCACGATGATCCGCCCGCCGGCCGCGTCGAGCGCCAGCACCTGGAAGTCGGCCGAGTACAGCGGGTCGAGCCCCGGCCGCAGATCCGCCCCGCCGGGCAGCACCGCGACGAGCCCGAGCACGGCCGCGCCGGCCAGCCCCCGCCACCGGGAACGCCGCCGCCGCGCGACGGCCGCCCCGGGCCGCTCAGGCGGTTCCCAGGGAGCGCTGACGTCGAGCTCGATCATCGCGTCGGGCACGGGCCCCCTCTCCTCGCCAGAAGAGAGTCCCACGGCCCCGCGCTTGGTTGCGTGGATGCATCACCAAAAGAAACCGGTCGCGGGCCGAGTGGCCCGCGACCGGGAACGGAACGCGATCAGCGGCGGGGGGCCCGCGCACGCGAAGGGGGCGACGACGGGGCGCCCGGCAGCGGCGACGGCTCGTCCATGCGGCTCACCCACTCGGTGACCTGACGCGCCACGTCCTGGGCGGTCAGGCCCAGGTCGGCCAGGATCTCGTTGCGCGAGCCGTGCGGGTGCCAGCCCTGCGGCACGCCCAGGTCCCGCAGCGGCACCCACACGTCGGCGTCGCGCAGGGTCTTGGCCACGGCGTCACCCACGCCGCCGGTGCGCACGCCGTCCTCCAGGGTCACCACGAGGCGGTGCTCGCGGGCGAGGCCCACGAGCTCGACCGGCACGGGGCGGACCCAGCGCGGGTCGACCACGGTCACCCCGTAGCCCTGCTCGGCCAGGCGCGCGGCCACGTCCACGGACATGTGGGCGAAGGCGCCGACGCTGACGAGGAGCACGTCCTTGCGCTCGTGCTCGGCCAGCACGTCCACGCCGCCGAAGCCGTCCACGCCGCCCACGCGGCGCAGGGCCGGAAGGTCGGCCGGGACGGAGCCGGTCGGGAAGCGCAGCACCGTCGGGCCGTCGTCGATGCCGACCGCCTCGCGCAGCTCCTCGCGGACCGTCTGGGCGTCGCGCGGGGCGGCCAGGCGCAGGCCCGGTACCACGCCGAAGACCGACATGTCCCAGATGCCGTAGTGCGACGGCCCGTCGGGGCCGGTGATGCCGGCGCGGTCGAGCACGAACGTGACCGGCAGGCGGTGCATGGCCACGTCCAGGAGTACCTGGTCGAAGGCGCGGTTGAGGAACGTGGCGTAGACGGCGACGACCGGGTGCAGCCCGCCGATCGCCAGGCCGGCCGCCGAGGTCGCCGCGTGCTGCTCGGCGATGCCCACGTCGTAGGCGCGCTCCGGGTACTTCCGCATCAGCTTGGCGATCCCGGTCGGCTCGGCCATGGCGGCGGTGATGCCGACCACGTCCGCGCGCTCGTCGGCGATCGCGACCAGCTCGTCGGCGAAGACGCCGGTCCACTTGAGCGAGGCCGGGGCGAGCAGCTTGCCGGTCTCGATGTCGAAGGCGCTGCTCGGGCCGTGCAGGCAGTCGGCCTCGTCCTCCATCGCCGGGCGGTACCCGAAGCCCTTGCGGGTCACGGCGTGCACGATGACCGGGCCGCCGAAGTTCTTGGCCTTGCGCAGCGCCTTCTCGACGGCCTCGAGGTCGTGGCCGTCGACCGGGCCGACGTACTTGATCCCGAGGTCCTCGAACATGGCCTGCGGCGCGACGGCGTCCTTGATGCCCTTCTTGACCGCGTGCAGCACCTCGAACAGCGGCGGCCCGACGAGCGGGGTGCGGCCGAGGGAGTCCTTGACGAGGTCGAGCACCTTCTCGTACCCGGGGTTGAGCCGCAGGTTCGAGAGGTGGTCGGCGAGCCCGCCGATCGTCGGCGAGTACGAGCGGCCGTTGTCGTTCACGACGATCACGAGCGGGTTCCGGGCGGACGCGATGTTGTTCAGCGCCTCCCAGCACATGCCGCCGGTGAGCGCGCCGTCGCCGACGACGGCGACCACGTGCCGCGGCTCGCCCCGCAGCGCGAAGGCCTTGGAGAGCCCGTCGGCGTAGGACAGCGCGGTCGAGGCGTGCGAGTTCTCGATGATGTCGTGCTCGCTCTCGGCCTGGCTCGGGTAGCCCGTGAGCCCGCCGCGGCGGCGCAGGAGGTCGAAGCCGTCCTGGCGGCCGGTGACGATCTTGTGCACGTACGCCTGGTGGCCCGTATCGAACAGGATGCGGTCCTTCGGCGAGTCGAAGACGCGGTGCAGGGCCAGCGTCAGCTCCACGACGCCGAGGTTCGGGCCCAAATGACCGCCGGTGCGCGAGACCTTCGCGATGAGGAAGTCGCGGATCTCCGCGGCGAGCACATCGAGCTGCTCGGCGGTCAGGCTACGAAGATCACCCGGGGCCCGGACCGAGCTCAGCAGGGACGGGGCCTCGTTCTCTTCTGTGCTCATGACCGCCGAGTCTAGTGGGGCCGCGCAGCCGCGCACCTTGGCCGATCGAATCTTGACAGGTTCCACACATCCGGCTCAGTTGTGCCCGGCCGCGACCGCGCGGGCGAACTTGCCGGCGTCCTTGTCCAGCACGAACGCGGCCAGCGTGGTGTCGATCGCGGCGTTCCACTCGGTGTTCGCGACCACCCCGTGGGTGAGGGAGCCGACCACCCGGGTGCCGGCGTCGGCCCATTCGACGACCGCGGCCGCCAGGTAGCCCGTGTACTTCGACCGGTCGGCGTCCGTGCGCGCGGGTACCGAACCCTTCTGGGGGTTGAACGCGTCCTGACCGTCGACCGAACCGCACTCGACCAGCCACTTGCGGGCCGCGCCGGGGTGGGGCGCACCCTTCGGCAGCGTGAAGGAGTCGGAGAGGAAGTTGTACACGCGGTCCGTGCCCGGGCTCGCCACGACCCCGTAGCCGTCGGTGAACACCAGGCCCTTGGTGCGCAGATAGGCGTCCGCCCAGTCGCCCATGAGGTTGTACGCCGCGCCCCCGGCCACCACCTTGTCCAGCGCGGGCTGCCAGTCCCCGTTGGCCGCGGCCAGGTCGGTGCGGGCCATCACGTCGGTGAACAGCCGCAGCGCCGCCAGCACCGCGGCGCCATCACGTCGGTGAACAGCCGCAGCGCCGCCAGCACCGCGGCGCCATCACGTCGGTGAACAGCCGCAGCGCCGCCAGCACCGCGGCGCCATCACGTCGGTGAACAGCCGCAGCGCCGCCAGCACCGCGGCGCCCTCCCGTCGGTGAACAGCCGCAGCGCCGCCAGCACCGCGGCGCCCTCCCGTCGGTGAACAGCCGCAGCGCCGCCAGCACCGCGGCGCCCTCCCGTCGGTGAACAGCCGCAGCGCCGCCAGCACCGCGGCGCCCTCCCGTCGGTGAACAGCCGCAGCGCCGCCAGCACCGCGGCGCCCTCCCAGTCGGTGCCGCCGGTCCACAGCTCCGCGTAGGTCTGCGCGCCGAGCTGGCCCAGCAGGACGTTCTCCAGCAGGTGCTTCAGCGTCCAGGCCGGCCCGATCGACAGCGGCGTGAGCCCGCGCGCCGCGATCGCGTCGGCCTGGGTCAGGAAGTCGGCCCAGGTCGACGGGGGCGTGAGGCCCAGCCCGGCCAGGGTCTTCGGGTTGTACCAGAGCAGGTTGGACCGGTGGATGTTGACCGGGACGCAGTAGATCGTCCCGTTCACCGTGATCGCCTGGACCAGGCCCTCGGGCAGCTTGTCCAGCCAGCCCTGCTCCTGGAGGTCCTCGACGTAGCCGCTGGTGATGTCGGCGGTGAGCTCCCGCCCGGCGTGGGCCTGGTACGAGTCGGGCGGGTCGTCGTTCTGCAGCCGGGTGGCGAGCACCGTGCGCGCGATGGTGCCGGCGCCGCCCGCCACGGCCGCGTTGTCGAAGGCGACGCCGGGGTTGTGCCGGGCGAAGTCGGCGACCAGCGCCTCCAGCCCCTCCTTCTCGCCCGGGCCGGCCCACCACGAGAAGACCTCGACCTTGCGGTCCGGGGCCGCCTGCGTCGCTCCGCCGCCGCCGCACCCGGGCAGGGCCAGCGCCGCGAGCCCGGCGGCGAACAGGCCCCTCCGGCTCACTCCCATGCATGCAGTATTAACCGACAATTAGGGCTATTTCGGCTGTACCGGAAAAGCGCTCCCGGCCCCCGGAGGCTCAGGCGGCCGCCGGGGGCGGCGCGACCCACTCGGACGCGGGCGCCATCTCGATGCCGGCCTCGGACGCGAGCTGCGCGGTCGTGAGCGGCTCGTTGCGGGCGCGCATGTCGGCGTACGCGGTCACGGTGAGCACGTCGGTGAGCATCTTCATGCCCGTCTCCAGCAGCGTGGTGACGATCCGGCTCACCGCGATCGTGACGATCACCGTCGACGTCAGCGCCGTGCTGCTGACGGTGCCGTCACCCACCGTGATCTGCTGGACACCGCCCATGGCCAGCTCGATGATGCGGCCGACGAAGTACGACACGATCCCGGCCAGCACCGTTAGGCCCACGATGCTCGCGATCCGGGCGATGGCGCTGCCGAAGTCGCGGTGGAACAGCTGGAAGCAGCGGGAGATCGCGCCCGAGCCGCGCTCGAAGGTCACCACGGCCGGCAGGATGAGGAACACCGCGTACAGGTAGATGCCCGGCAGCACGCACAGGCACAGCCCGACGCCCATCATGAGCGCGGACAGGATCTGCCAGCCCCACAGCGGCAGGAACCGGCGAACGGCCACGGCGAGGGCGGGCCCGAGCCGCGGCGGCAGCCCGGCGGCGACCGTCACCGCGATCTGGTTGCCGGCCACCGTGATCAGCGAGCCGACCATCCCGGCCACGACCGCGCCGAGGAAGAGCAGCGCGAACGGGGCGATCAGGGGCGTCAGCGAGGCGTTGCCGTTCGCGTCGGCGGAGTCGATCACGTCGGCGGTGGCCTTGATCGACCAGATCGCCTCGGGAATCACCACGGCGAGCGTGAGGACGAACCCGATGAACTGCAGGACCGCCAGCTGCTTCCAGGCGCCCTTGAAGATCGTGAGGCTGCGCTGCCACCAGCCGCCGTAGTCCGGGCTGATCATCGGGTCGAAGCCGGCCTGCTGCCCGGCGGCCGGCACGCCGTAGCCGAACGTGGGCGCCGCCTGGTAGACCACGTACGCCTGCGACGGGTCGTACGTGGGGTCCACCCCGTACTGCGGCACCGCGGGCGGCTGCCCTCCGGCCGGGGGCTGCGCTCCGTAGGGCGGCTGGGCTCCGAACGGCGGCTGGCCGCCGAGCGCCGGCTGCGATCCGTACGGCGGCTCGGACCCGTACGGCGGCTGCCCTCCGACCGGCGGCTGCGCTCCGTACGGCGACTGATCCCCGGCCGGCGACTGCGCTCCGTAGGACGGCTGCGCTCCGTAGTGCGACTGATCCCCGGCCGGCGGCTGCGCTCCGTAGGGCGGCTGCGCTCCGAACGACGGCTGGGCCTCGTACGGCGGCTGGGCCGGCGGCGGGGTGTACAGCGGTGGAGGCTGATCGTCCGCGGGCCCGCCCGGCGTGGACGGGCGCAACGGGTATCCCGCCGGCTCGTCGGGTCCCGGCGTGGTCGGGGGCTGGGTCATGACTCCTCCGTATCGCGATCGGCGCGCTGCCGCACGACACAGAAGATAGGGCCCGCCCGCCATTCCCGCTGCCCGCCCCTCGGTCAGCGGGTCGGGACGGGCACCATCTGCGAGTACACGAAGGCGAAAACGAGGCCGAGCACCCACACGCCGCCGGCCAGCCACGCGGCGCGCTCCCCCAGCGCCGCGGGCGCCTTGCCGCGCAGCGCCTGCACCGCCAGCACCGAGGCCGCAACCATCAGCGCGACCCCGATCCCCCACACCGTCCAGGCCGCGGGGCTGCGGTCGACCTTGAGCTTGCCGAGCCCGAACACGGCCCGCCCGATCGCGAACACGAACGGGATGGTGAACACGACGACGGTCTGCGCGATCGTCTTGCGCAGCGCGCGCAGCGGATCACGCCGCGGCGCGTCGTAGTCGGGCTCGGACGCGTCGGACTCGAACGCGCGCGGCTCGGACGCCCCGCGCTCGGACGCGCGCGGCTCGGACGCGCGCGGCTCGGACGCGCGCGGCTCGAACGCGCGCGGCTCGAACGCGCGCGGCTCAGACCCGTCGGGCTCGGACGCGCCCGGCCTCGGCGCCCCGGGCTCGGACGCGCCCGGCCTCGGCGCCCCGGACTCGACCGCGCCACGCTCGGACGCGCGCTCAGACTCGCCACGCTCGGACGCGCCACGCTCAGACTCGCCACGCTCGGAAGCGCCCGGCCTCGGTGCCCCGGGCTCGAACCCACGCTCAGACTCGTCACGCTCGGACGCGCCGGGCTCGTGCGCCCCTGGCTCGGGCGCCTCGGGCTCGGTCACGCGCCGGCCCCGCGCGCGGTCGCGTAGCCGGGCGAGAACGTCGCCAGCAGCCGGGCCGTCTCCGAGAACGGCAGCTGGCCGGGGGCGGAGGGGCGCTCACCGTCGGCCGCGTAGGTGATCCGCGAGCCCAGCACGGGGAAGAACACGCGCGTCGCGGCGCCCTCCGCGCCCATGCCGATCACGACCATAGAGTCGTACCGCAGCAGGAGAGCGGCCAGGCGGCGCAAATCCTCGGGGCCGTGCGCCATGGTGCTGATCTTCACCAGGTCGGCGCCGGCGGCCCGGGCGGCCTCGACGGTGCCGCGCAGGAAGTCCTCGTCGGGGGTCTTGTCGAAGTCGTGGTACGACACGACGACCAGCCGGTCCGCCGCCCGCGCCGCGGCCACCACGCCGGGCAGGATCTCGGTCGAGGACAGCTCGACGTCGACCGCGTCGACCGCGGGCAGGATCGCCTCGAACAGCCGCCTCCGCGCCGTCTCGTCGCCGGGCCAGCGGCCGCCCTCGGCCTTCGAGCGGATCGTGGCCAGGATGCGCAGGCCCGCGGCCCGGAAGGGCGCGATCGCGGCCAGCACGTCGGCCGGCTCGACGCTGCGGTTCCAGTCGATGCGCAGCTCGGCGAGGTCGACCCCGAGCTCGCGGGCGCGCGCGGCGTCGCCCGCGGGGTCGTCGTCGCCGAAGCTGACCGCGACCAGCGGCGCCCCGCCGGATAGCCGCTCCCGCAGCGTCTGCGTTGCCAACTGAGACTCCCCCTGCCGATTTCGGACAGGGGGAGTCTACGGGCTCAGAACGGCCAGGTGCCGTCGCGCCCGGCCTCCAGCAGCGGGATCATCCCGAAGCCCGCGTCGGTGAGCCCGCCGAAGGTCCAGCGGTTCGCGACCGCGGGCGTGTGGCCCTGCCGGTAGCCCGCCAGGTTCCAGGTGAGGAGCGGAACCTTCGCGGGTACCGCATCCGTCACCGCCCCGTCGTAGGAGGCCTGCTCGTCCGTCAGGATGACCACCCGGTCATGGCCCTTGAAGTGCTTGCGCGCCGCGGTCGCGGTGTTGGTACCGCCGCCGTGGAAATGCCCCTCCGCGCGGAACCGCTCGATCGCCTTGAGCACCGACTCGCCCCGGCGCAGCGCGAACACCGTCGAGCCCGTCGAGAACGACACCACGTCCGCGGCCGCGCACCGGCTGGCCAGCGCCACGCCGAAGACCACCGCCGCGTCCCAGCGCATCAGCGTGCCGTCGCGCGAGAAGCCGGCGTGCATGGAGCCCGACGTGTCGATGAGCACCAGCGTGCGGCCCGGCAGCGCGGGCACGCTCGCCAGGCTCAGCGTCAGCGCCCGCTCCAGCGCCCACGACCAGCGCAGCGACGGCGCGGCCCGGTACGCCGAGAGGAACCGCATCGGCAGCTGCCGCGACCGCGCGACCTCGTCCGGGTCGGCCAGGCGCGCCGCGACCCCGGCCGCGACGTCGTCGGCGACGCCGGCCTGGTCGAGGTTGCGCAGGTTGCGCAGCCGCGCCATGTACCCCATCGACGGCAGCAGCGCGGTCCACAGCGCGGCCCTGGACAGCCCCGTGCCACCGCTCAGCGACAGCGCGTCCTCCCAGGTCATGCCCGCGGCCCGGAGCCGGTCGGCGTCCAGCAGCACGCCCGGGTCGGCGGCCGCGTCCGCGCGCAGGCGCTCGTTGGCGGCCAGGACGGGCAGCGACGCTGGCACCGTGAGGTCCTCGCGGGCGTGGCGGCGGCCGAGCGCGAGGGCGAACAGGTCGCCCTGCCAGGGCGCGGCCGGGGCCGGGTGGGTGAGCTCGATGACGTCGCCGAAGCGGAAGGCGTGGCTCGCGGTGTCGTACTTGAGCAGGTTCCGCTCGGTGTAGAGCCGCCGGACGGCGTCGGCGATGCCGCGCTTGACGGGCTTGGGCACGGCGCGGCCGTACCGCGACATCCAGTACGCCAGCAGCTCCCCCGGCTCGTCGGCCCGCTGCAGCACGCCGGCGACGACGCGGCGGTTCTCGCCCCCGCCCGCCGCCGCGGCCACGGACCGGCGGCTCCCGCCCCCGGCCACGGACCGGCGATCCCCGCCCCCCTCGGCCGCCGCCTCGACCACGGACCGGCGATCCCCGCCCCCCTCGGCCGCCGCCTCGACCACGGACCGGCGATCCCCGCTCTCGGCCGCCGCCGCGGCCACGGACCGGCGGTTCTCGGCCCCGGCCGCCGCGGCCTCGAGCCGGCCGTACACGAACTCGGCCGCCCCGACGATCGCCGCCGTGCGCATGTTCGCGCCCGTGCGCAGCCACATCAGGAACCGCTCCGTCCACGCCGGGTCGGCGACCGCGGCCGCGCGCACCAGGCGCGAGTAGCGCTCGTCGCGCTCCGCGGCCGCCTCGTAGAACGTCCGCTCGCCGACCATGTTGGTCACGGCCAGCAGGAACAGCTCCGACCGGAGGTCGCGGGCATATCCGGCGCCGCCCTCGTAGGTGCGGCGCGCTCGCACATTGAGCTTCGCCATGCCGCGGACGCTAGGCCGCCGAAAACCGGGTGCTCCAGCGTTTATCGATGCCTCATCCTGGCCCGATGACTCGCTTCGACCTGCGCGCGGCGGATCTCCGGGCGCTGAACTCGCTGACGAAGTACCCGTCGATCCCGACCTACCACGAGCTCGACCCGCGCAACGGTGGCCTGCTGGAGTCCCCGACGGCGTTCCCCGGCGACGTCATCGCCACCGAGAAGGTCGACGGCACCAACAGCCGCATCGTCCTGCTGCCCGACGGCAGCTACGTGATCGGCTCCCGCGAGGAGCTGCTCCACGCGCGCGGCGACCTCATCGCCAACCCGGCCCTGGGCATCGTGGAGCAGCTGCGCCCGGTGGCGGACCGCCTGGCCGCGCCGGGATCGCTGCGGGTGTACTACCTGGAGCTCTACGGCGGCAAGGTCGGCGGCGCGGCGAAGCAGTACACCACCGACGCGACCCGCTTCGGCTGGCGCCTCTTCGACGTGATGCTGCTCGACGACTGGGCGACGGCCCTGACGTGGCCGCAGCCCGCGATCTCGGCGTGGCGCGAGTCGGGCGGCCAGCCCTTCGCGACCGAGGAGGAGCTGGCCGAGCTGGCACCGGCTGCGGGGCTGTCGCTCACGCCGCGCCTGTTCCGCACCGGCTCGCTGCCGGAGTCGATCGCGGGCATGCAGGCGCTGCTGACCGAGCGCCTGCCGGAGACCCTGGTGGCGCTGGACGGCGCGCGCGGCCGCGCGGAGGGCATCGTCTTCCGCTCCCCCGACCGCAAGGTCATCGCCAAGGCGCGGTTCCAGGACTACGCCCGCACCCTGCGCCGCCGTTAGGGCTGTCTCGAAGTGGGTGGCCGGGCTGCGTCGGACTCGGGCGCCGCCGGGAACCACGCCGTCACACTTCGAAACCGCCGCTAGCGGGGCGTCAGGAGCCCGACGGTCTCGAAGTGCTGGGTCATCGGGAAGCTGTCGAACGCCCGAAGGCCCGTGAGGTCGTACCCGAGCTCGCCGAACGTGCGAACGTCGCGGGCGAACGCGGCCGGGTCGCAGGCCACGTACGACACGGCCCGCGGCCCCCGCGCGGCGATCGCCTCGACCACGGCGCGGCCGGCGCCCGAGCGCGGCGGGTCCAGCACCACGAGGTCGACCCGCCGCCAGCGGGGGTTGGCCAGCACCTGGGCCACGTCGCCGCGGGCGAAGGTGACGTTCGTCAGGTCGCGCAGGGCCCGGCGGCCGGCCGCCACCGCGCGGCGGTCGGCCTCGACCACGGTCACGGGGCCGCAGTGCGGGGCCAGCGCGGCCGCGAACACGCCGGCGCCGCCGTAGAGGTCCCACGCGCGCTCGGCCGGCTCGGGCGCGAGCTGGGCCAGGACGGCGCCGGTGAACGCCTCGACGGCGTGCGGGTGGACCTGCCAGAAGCCGCCCGCGTCCAGGAGCCACTCGTGGCCGGCCGCGCGCTCGCGGATCGGCGGCACGGGGCCCGTCGGCGGGCCGGTGCGGGCGGCGCGGGTCAGCACCGCGGTCTCACCCGCCGACGACGCCGTCGCCTCGACGGTCGAGCCCGGCGGCCAGGCCCGGTCCAGGATCGGCAGGGCCTGGATCGCGGGGTGGGCGATGCGGCACCGGTCGACCGGGATCACGTCCGAGGAGCGGTGGCGGTGCAGGCCCGGCCGGCCCTCCCCGTCGACGGCGTACTGCACCCGCGTGCGCCAGGAGAGCGGGCCGCCCGGCAGCGGCTCCACGAGTACCGACAAATCGTTTAAATCGGAAATGCCGCCCAGCCGGGCCAGCTGCTCGCGGAGGACCTGCGACTTCAGCTCCCGCTGGGCGTCCCACGACGCGTGCTGCCAGTCGCACCCGCCGCAGGCGCCCGGGCCGGCGAAGGGGCACGGCGGGATCACCCGGTCCGGCGACGGGAGCAGCACCTCCACCGCGTCCGCGCGCAGGAAACCCTTGCGGCGCTCGGTGACCAGCGCTCGGACGCGCTCCCCGGGCAGGGCGTGGCGCACGAAGACCGCCTGGCCCTCGTGCCGCGCCACGCAGAAGCCGCCGTGCGCGACCGGCCCGACCTCGACCTCGAGCAGTTCCGGGGTCACGAGTCGGGCGACGCCGCGGAGCGCGGCCCCCGCTTCGGCCCGCGGCTGAGCGTCGCGTCGAGCCGGTCGATGTCGACGTCGCCGATCGAGCTGAGCTGCCAGGGCACCGACGTGACCATCACGCCGGGCTCGAACAGCAGCCGGCCCTTGAGCCGCAGCGCGCTCTGGTTGTGCAGCAGGTGCTCCCACCACTTCCCGACCACGTACTCGGGGATGAACACCGTCACCACGTCGCGCGGCGAGTCCCGCCGCTTGCTGCGCACGAAGTCGAGGATCGGCCGGTTGATCTCCCGGTACGGGCTGTCGACCACGGTCAGCGGCGCGGGAATCCCCCGGCGCTCCCACTCCTCCTGCAGCGCCCGCGTGTCGTGGTCGTCCACGTTCACGGTGAGCGCGGTCAGCGAGTCCGGCCGCGTCGCCTGCGCGTAGGCCACGGCGCGCAGGGTCGGCCGGTGCACCTTGGAGACGAGCACGACGGCGTGGTTGCGCGCCGGCAGCACCGGCCGGTCCTCCGAGGGCGTCAGCTCCCGCGCGACGGTGTCGTAGTGCTTCTTGATGCCGACCATGAGGAAGTAGATGACGATCATCGCGATGATTGCGATGTACGCCCCGAGCAGGAACTTCGTGATGAGCACCACGATGAGCACGGCGCCGGTGAGGGTCAGGCCGACCATGTTGATCGTGCGCGACCGGATCATCCGGATGCGCGCCTGCTTGTCACGCACCGTGCGCAGCAGCCGGTTCCAGTGCCGGATCATGCCGGCCTGGGAGAGCGTGAAGGACACGAAGACGCCCACGATGTACAGCTGGATCAGCCGTGTCACCTCGCCGTTGAACCCGACGATGAGCACCATCGCGGCCAGGGCGAGCAGGATGATCCCGTTGGAGAAGGCGAGCCGGTCGCCGCGGGTGTGCAGCTGGCGCGGCAGGTACCGGTCCTGCGCGAGGATCGAGCCGAGCACCGGGAAGCCGTTGAAGGCCGTGTTCGCCGCGAGGAACAGGATCAGCGCGGTGATGACCGCCACGACGTACAGCAGGACCGACCCGGCCCCGAACACCGTCTGCCCGAGCTGGGTGGTCACCGTCTTCTGCACGTAGTTGGCCGGGCCGCTCTCGATCTGGCTCGGGTCCTCGACGAACTTCAGGCCGGTCCGGTTGGCCAGCAGGATGATGCCGAGCAGCATGGTGATCGAGATCGTGCCGAGCAGCAGCAGCGTGGTCGCCGCGTTCTTGCTCTTGGGCTCCTTGAACGCGGGCACGCCGTTGGAGATGGCCTCGACGCCGGTGAGCGCCGCACAGCCGGACGAGAATGTTCGCAGGAGCAGGAAGGCCATGGCCGCGCCGGTCATGTTGGTGTGCTCGGCGTGGATGACCAGGTCGGCGCTGGGCGCCCGCAGGTCCTGGCCGAGCACGAAGATCTTGAAGAAGCCGGTGAGGACCATCCCGATCATGACGATCATGAACCCGTAGGTCGGGACCGCGAACGCGCCCCCGGACTCCCGGATGCCGCGCAGGTTCATGGCGGTGAGCACCGCGATGGCGATGATCGAGATGGCGACCTTGTGGGTGGCCACCCAGGGCACGACGGAGCCGAGGTTGGCCACGCCGGACGCGGTCGACACGGCCACGGTGAGCACGTAGTCGACGAGCAGGGCGCTGGCCACCGCCACGCCGAAGCGCGGGCCCAGGTTGACCGAGGCCACCTCGTAGTCGCCGCCGCCGGACGGGTACGCATGGACGTTCTGCCGGTAGCTCGCGACGACTGTGAGCATCACCACGGCCACCGCGAGACCGATCCAGGGCGAGATCGTGAGGGCCGAAACGCCCGCGATCGACAGCGTCAGGAGGATCTCGTCGGGGGCGTACGCGACCGACGACAGCGCGTCGGAGGCGAACACCGGCAGCGCGATGCGCTTGGGCAGCAGCGTGTGTTTCAGCCGGTCCGAACGGAACGGTCGGCCCAGGAGCAGCCGCTTCATCAGGGAGGTGGGACTGGCCACGACGCCTAAGCGTACGGGTCGGTCCGGCTCCCGGTGCACCGGTCGGGGCCGCGCATGACATCCTCGTGTCTGAGTGCTTCAGGACACCGGAGGCGGGGACGTGCACGTCGTGATCATGGGCTGCGGCCGCGTGGGGTCCACGCTGGCGCAGAGTCTCGAACAGCGCGGACACACGGTCGCGGTGATCGACGTCGACGCGGACGCGTTCCGCCGGCTCGGCGGGGAGTTCCACGGCACCACGGTGAACGGGGTCGGCTACGACCGCGACGTGCTGCTGCAGGCGGGCATCGAGCGGGCCGACGCGTTCGCGGCGGTGTCCTCGGGCGACAACTCGAACATCATCTCGGCCCGGGTGGCCCGGGAGACCTTCGGCGTGGACCGGGTCGTGGCCCGCATCTACGACCCGAAGCGCGCGGAGGTCTACGAACGCCTCGGCATACCGACCGTGGCGACTGTGCGCTGGACCGCCG
This sequence comes from Dactylosporangium sp. McL0621, assembly GCF_049995355.1. Taxonomy (NCBI): domain Bacteria; kingdom Bacillati; phylum Actinomycetota; class Actinomycetes; order Micromonosporales; family Micromonosporaceae; genus Dactylosporangium; species Dactylosporangium sp. McL0621. Next base: position 1,977,554 of record NZ_CP188259.1, on the reverse strand, counting down.
AACGGATGCTGCGCCAGCTGGTGCCCGAGGGCAACGTCGAGATCTGGCGCGACCCGACGAGCACCGTGTCGATCGTCGAGGTGCCGATGCACCCGGACTGGATCGGCCACACCGTGGGCCAGCTGGAGGCGCGCAGCGGCGCCCGGCTGGCGTACCTGATGCGCTTCGGCCTGGCGATGCTGCCGACCGAGTCGACCGTGATCCAGGACGGCGACCTGGCCTTCATGCTGCTGACCGACGAGTTGGCCGGCCCCGTGACAAAGGTCACCGGTTCGGCGCCCGAAGGGGGACACTGACCATGCGCATCGCGATCGCCGGGGCCGGCAACGTGGGCCGCTCCATCGCCAAGGAGCTCGTCGACAACGGCCACCAGGTCATGCTCATCGAGCGCGTGCCGCGGATGGTGCGCCCCGAGCGGGTGCCGTCCGCCGAGTGGATCCTGGCTGACGCCTGCGAGCTGTCGAGCCTGCAGGAGGCCGACCTGTCCTCCTGCGACGTCGTGGTCGCGGCCACCGGCGACGACAAGGTCAACCTGGTCGTGTCGCTGCTGGCCAAGACCGAGTTCGCGGTACCGCGGGTGGTGGCCCGCATCAACCGGGCCGAGAACGAGTGGCTGTTCAACGAGCAGTGGGGCGTGGACGTCTCGGTCAGCAAGCCCCGGCTCATGGCCGCCCTGGTCGAGGAGGCGGTGTCGGTCGGCGACCTGGTCCGCCTGATGACGTTCCGGCAGTCCGAGGCCAACCTGGTGGAGATCACGCTGCCGGAGACCGCGCCGTACGTCGGTCACCCGGTGCGCGACGTCCCGCTGCCGCACGACTCGGCCCTGGTGGCGGTCCTGCGCGGCCGCCGCGTGCTGGTGCCGACCCCCGACGACCCGCTGGAGGCGGGCGACGAGCTGGTGTTCGTCGTCACGTCGGAGATGGAGGACACCGTCCGCGCCGTGATCCTCGGCGAGGACAGCGTCGAGAGGACCCGCGGAAAGGCCCTCTAGGGCTGTATCGAAGTGGGGGTCGGAGCGAGGCGAGGCTCAGGCGTCGGCTGGGGCCGCGCCGGGCGCGCCCCGATACCGGGGTTGTATCGGGGTGTGACCGGCGTGGTTCCAGCCGGCGTCTGAGTCCGCCGCAGCCCGGCCATCCACTTCGATACAGCCCCTAAGCCGGCTCGGCGTCCGGCGCGACCTCGGGCTCTTCCCGGAGGATGCGCCGGGCCCGCCAGACGGTCAGGGCGGCCAGCAGCGCGTAGGGCGGCCACCCGAGCGCCAGGCGCGCGATCCCGAGCAGGTCGTCGGAGTCGGCGCTGTTGTCGCGGTAGATAAGGATCTGGACCCCGAGCTTGAGCGCGTAGACGACCGCCCACAGCACCGTCAGCCACATGAAGGCCCGGCGCAGCCGCACGTTGTCGTACCAGCGCGTCGTACCCCCGTCGAGGGTCACGGCCCACAGCCAGCCGACCAGCGGCCGGCGGATGGCGACCGAGATCAGCATGCCGGCCACGTAGCCGACGGTGATCAGCATGCCGGGCAGGTACACGTCCTTGGCGTCGCCGCTCTTCCAGGCGATGTAGGCCCCCAGCGCGATGCCGAAGACGCCGTTGAGCGCGTGCCGGATCGACTCCCGGCGCGCGAGGCGGTACACCGCCAGCGACAGCGCGGCCCCGACCGCGACGACGAGCGAGGTCTGCAGCGACCACCACTTGAAGTGGTCGCCCAGGAAGTTGACCACGATGAACAGCGTGATCGGGATGCTCGACTCCACGAGCCCGCGCACCCCGCCGAGCTGCTGCGCCATCTGGACCGAGAACGGGGGAAGCGGTTCTTCCTCTTCCGTGTCCGGCTCGGCGGCAGGACTGGTCCGGCTACCTGGGTTTCCTGGCTGCATCCGCCCTCATCGTGGTGTGTCGAGCTCGTAGTACGGGTTGTAGAGCACCTTACGGCCCTCCCGCAGGGCGATGCGCCCCTTCGCCGTGATCGCTCGACCCGGCTCGATCCCTGCGATGTGCCGCCGCCCCAACCATACGAGGGTGACCAGGTCACTGCCGTCGAACAGCTCGGCCTCGAGCGTCGGCAGGTTGGTGCGCGGGGTGTACACCACCGTGCGCAGCCGTCCCTTGAGCCGCACGATCTGACCCCGCTGGCAGGTCAGCGCGGCCATGCTCCCGCACTGCTTCGCGTCGCGCTGCAACTCCTCCGCGTCGAGCTCGGCGTCGCTCGCGGTCAGCCGGCGAAGAAACTTGCGCAGGCCCCGTTCCCCGACTGCGCTCTCACTGTCCGTGGCCATAGTGACGGTGCCACCCTCCCGCTCGGCTGTCATGACACCCTTGTCAAAACGGTACGCGCTTTTTCGCAGCTTGCGAGGTGGCCCCGATGACGGCTTTCGACACCGGGGCCGGGTTGCTCGGGGCTTTGCTTCGCCGTACTCGCGGCGCTTCGCCGTACGGCGCTCTGCGCTACTTGCGGCGGGGTCGCGGCGACGGCCGGCGGCGGGGCTCGTCGGCACCGTCCGTCCCGTTCGCCCCGGCGGCCGCCGGCCCCCCGTCCCCGTCCGCGGCATCGCCACCGGCGTCGGTGACCTCCTTGGGCAGGTGCAGCGGGAGCGGCTCGCGCACCGGCATGGCCTCGTGGCCGCGGTCGACGACCAGGTTGCGCAGGCACTCCAGCAGCGGCGGGGCGGCCTCCGGGTCGATCGCGGCCGGCCCCTGGAAGACGGCGCGCACGAGCCAGCGCGGCCCGTCGACGCCGACGAAGCGGATGTCGGTAAGCCCCTCGGGCGTGCGCACCCGGGCGCGCAGCTCGGTGCCGTAGTCGCCCTCGGCCTCCTCGGCCGCGACGCCGTCGGTGAACAGCTGCTTGCGGATCTCGGCGCGGACCTCGTCCCAGATGCCCTCGCTGCGCGGGGCCGCGAACACGCCGAGCTGCAGCGCGCTCTCCTCGAAGACGAGGACGATCTGCTGGATCTTGCCGTCGTTGTCGGCCTGGACCCGCACCTCGACGTTCTCCACCGCGGGCACCTTGAGCGCGCCGAGGTCGAGCTGGGCGATGCCCTCGGGGGCCTCGCTGACGTCGTACGGCCCGTCGGCCCGGTTGGACTTGCCGGTGCGCGCCCCGCCGCCGTCCGCGGCGTCCACGTCGTCGTCCAGCTCGTCGATGTCGCGGTCGAACGTCTCCCGGCCCGCCGATCCGCGCGGGTCCGACTTGGCGTGCCGGCCGCTCCCGCGGTTGCGCGAGAAGATCACTGCTCTGCCTCCAAGTTCGCTGCCGGGGCGAGCCCGGCATGCCCGCCGGTGGACCCATGGCCACCAGCCCCGCGCACAGTATCGGGAAGGTCGTCGACCGCGTGGAAGTGTGCCCGCTCCACGCGCTGAATCACAAGCTGGGCGATTCGGTCACCACGGGATATCTTCGCCGATATCACTCGATCGTGATTGATGAGGTTCACCAGGATTTCGCCCCGGTAGCCCGAGTCGACGGTGCCCGGGGCGTTGACGATCGTCACGCCCATCTTCGCGGCGAGGCCGGAGCGCGGGTGCACCAGGCCGACGTACCCCTCCGGCAGCGCGATCGCGATCCCGGTCCGCACCAGGGCCCGCTCGCCCGGCCCCAGCTCGACGTCCTGCGCCGCGCAGAGGTCGGCGCCGGCGTCGCCCGGGTGTGCGTAGGCGGGTAGCGGCAGGTCCGGGTCGAGCCGCCGCACGAGCACGTCCATCCCCATGCCTCCATCCTGCCGGGTCGGGTTCCGGCCCGTTCACGTACCCTCGCCTACGTGGCCCTGCCGAACCCGTACCGCGAACGGCTCAGCCTCTCGTGGTGGCTGTGGCTGCCCGCCGTGGCCGTCGCCGGCGCACTCGCCGCCGAGGTCAAGCTGGGCGCCCCGGGCGCGGCGACGTGGGTCGCCTACCTGGTGCTGCTGCCGCTGACCGTCGCCGGGCTCTGGTGGCTGGGCCGCATCCGCATCGAGGTGTCCAACGGGGAGTTGCGGGTCGACGACGCGCACATCCCGCTGCGGTACGTCGGTGAGGTGACCCCGCTCCCCCAGGCCGACAAGCACGACCTGCTGGGTCCGTACGCGGACCCCGAGGCGTTCGTCATCCAGCGCCCCTGGATCGGCCCGGCCGTGCGGGTCGAGGTGCGCGACCCGGCCGACCCGACGCCGTACTGGCTGATCAGCACCCGCCACCCGGACGCTCTGGCCGCGGCGATCCGCGAGGCGGCTCAGGCCTCGATCACGCGCTGACCGTCGGGCCCGGTGTTCTTGAGGTCCTTGCGGATGTCGTCCCCCAGGCCGAGGGTGGCCCGCCGGTTCAGGAAGCCGCCGACGGCCGCGCCGGTCAGGAACGGCCCCATGGTGCTCAGGTTGCGCCCGAAGCGCTTCAGGAGGCGGTCCCGCAGCTCCTTGCGCAGCGCGGTGCCCATCGCCGCGGCGACGCTGCCGCCGACGCGCAGCGGGTTGATGCCCCGCCGCTCGGCCCAGGCCTGGATCAGCGCGAGCGCGCGCTGCCCGCCCGTGCCGGAGATCGGGCGGCCGTACACCGCATGCAGCTCCCCGATCAGCTTCATCTCCACCGCGACCACCGCGACCGTCTCGGCCGCCAGCAGGACGGGCGCGGACAGCAGGGTCGGGGTCGCGACCCACTCGACCGCGGCGACGCCGCCGCCGGCCGCGCCGATGCCGGCCGTGACCCGTGCGGCGTTGCGGATGAGGCGCTCGGCCAGCGCGTCGGCGTCGAGGCCGGGGTAGTGCGCGCGCAGGGTGTCCAGATCGCGCACCGGAATGTGCGGCGCGACGCTGGTCACCGAGTCGGTGACCCAGCCGATCGCCTTGCGCGGCCGGAACAGGTCCTTCACGCCACGCTCGCCGATCTCGAGGCGCACCAGGCGCCCGAGCAGGCGCCGCCGGTCCTGGACCGGCACGTCGTCACCGGTCAGCGCGACCACGGCCCGCGAGAGTTCCGCCTCGTCCGCCGGGCCGGCCAGTGATCCTGGCCCGGCCTGCCCTTCCGGCTGGACGGGAGCGTTCTCGGCCGCCTCGTCGGCGGGCACCGGCTGCTGGACCATGGTGAACCTCCGTGGAGTGGATCGCCGCTGCCACTACTGAAACACGCCGGCGCCAGTTCCGCGTGATCAACTCACCTCGCGCGGAGCCACCATTTTCATCCCCTTTTCACCTCACGGGCATGCGTGACGACACTCACGCACACTCGCGGCAGATCAGCTCCCCATTGCGCTCCACCGCGAGCTGGCTGCGGTGGTGCACCAGGAAGCACCGCGAACAACGGAACTCGTCGGTCTGCATCGGCAGGACCTTCACCGTCATGTCCTCGTCGGCGAGGTCGGCACCCGGCAGCTCGAAGTTCTCGGATACGTCGGACTCGTCGACGTCCACGGTCGCGGATTGCGCGTCCGTGCGACGGGACTTGAGCTCCTCGAGGCTGTCCTCCCCGAGGTCGACCTCGTCGCGACGTGGCGCGTCGTAGTCGGTGGCCATCGGTGTTCACACTCCCAATTTCATGTCGCCGGGTTGGTTGGGCGCCCGAAGCATCGTCATCTTCAACGTCCAAAGGCGGCGTACCTTACCGCCCCCGGCCGTTTGTTGTACGCCCGCACGCGGAAAGTTGTTCCCACTGTGACCGAAGCGACACCACGATCATGCCCTGCCGCGGGTAGAACGCGCGCGCCGAACCCGCCCGGCGGCGATGGAACGATACCTTCCGGCGGCGATCTCCGTGGGGAGTCGTAGCGCAACGGGGAGTAGGAACTTTGCGGTATGTCCGGTGGGGACTTCAGCACTTCTGCGGCGCAGGCGCTAACCTCTCCGGCAGCCAGAGCGTCTTCTCTGGTGACAGCACGGAGCGGCGCGGGGAGCAGCCATGAGTTTTGCGCGGGTGAGAGCACTCGCGGTGGTCGGCGTCCTCATCGTCGCCGCGGCGGTGTTCGTGATCGTCGCCGTGGTCAAGGACCACCAGGGCGGACCGGCCGCCGAGGCCAAGAAGTGCGCCGAGGGCTCGGTGATGGCCGACGCGAAGCTGCCCACCCAGGAGCAGGTCAAGGTCACGATCTTCAACGCCACCAACCGCTCGGGGGCGGCCTCCGAGGTCGCCAACGACTTCCTCAGCCGCCGGTTCAAGGAGGCGAAGGTGGTCACCGCCGCGCCGAACCCGCCGGTGAACAAGGCCAACGACGTGGTCGCGGTCATCCGCTACGGCCCGGCGACGGTGGGCGCGGCGTGGCTCGTTCGGGCGTACTTCCTGGACCAGGCCCGGCCCGAGTTCGACAAGGCCCGCCAGGACGACAAGGTGGAGATCATCCTCGGCGGCAAGTTCCGGCAGCTGCCGACCACGACCGAGGTGAACCAGGCGATCGCGGCGCTGGGCAACCCGGAGCTGCCGGAGGGCACCTGCGCCAAGGATGAGAGCTAGCGGCCGGTCAGGGACCCCCCGCGGCGTCCAGCTTGCTGAGCAGGTCGTGCAGCGGCTGATGGAGGGACGGCGGGGCGGCCACCACCATGTCCAGGCCCGGCGGGTTGCCGTCCAGGCCGGTCACCAGGGCGCCCGCCTCGGCCGCGACCAGGCCGCCGGCCGCGTGGTCCCAGGGGTTGAGACCTTTCTCGTAGTACGCGTCCAGGGTCCCCTCGGCGACCAGGCACAGGTCGATCGAGGCGGCGCCCAGGCGGCGGATGTCGCGGATGTGCCCGATCAGGCCGCCGAGCACGCGCGCCTGGTGCCGCCGGCGCTCGGCCGCGTAGCCGAAGCCGGTGCCGACGAGGGCCTGGCCCAGGTCGGTCTCGGTGGAGGCCCGCAGGCGCCGCGGCCCGCAGAAGGCGCCCCCGCCCCGGGTCGCGGTCCACTCGCGGCCGGTGGCGGCGTTGCGCACCACCCCGGCCACGACCACCCCGTCGACCTCGGCGGCCAGCGACACCGCGTACTGCGGCAGGTCGTAGAGGTAGTTCACGGTCCCGTCGATCGGGTCGAGGATCCAGCGCACGGCGGTCTGGTCCTGCCCGCCGCCGTACTCCTCCCCCAGCACGGCGTCGCCCGGGCGCGACTTGTGCAGCTCGTCGCGGACGAGCTGTTCGACGGCGCGGTCCGCGGCGGTGACCACGTCGGTCGCGGTCGACTTGGTCGCCACGGCGTCCACGCCCTCGGCTCGCATGCGGTTGGCCAGGTCGCTCGCGGAGCGGGCGACGGAGACGGCAAGGGCCAGCAGTTCGGCCGGGTTGTCCATGGTCACCATCCTGGCAAAGCCCGGGAAAGTCCCTCACAGCCCATCCGTTCGGTCACAAGACGCGCGTACAGCCCCCTCAAGAGGGGATGTTGGGGCGAGGGAGCGTTACAATTCACGCGCTGCCCGCTGTCGTTCGTGAATCCGCCCGGAGTCACGGCGCACACGGGCGCCACCAGACAAGCAACCCGGCCACTCAGCACGGCCGCGCCGTGCGCGAACCCGGCCGCATCGGCCGTCGCTCGCTCATCGCACCGGAAGGTCGTTCGTGACAGCAGCTCACCAGCCCAGCGTTGACGTACGTTCCCTCGCCGACACGCTGATCGCGCGTGCCGCCGCCAATGGCGGTCACTTGACGTCGGCGGAGGTCGCGCAGGCGGTCGACACCGCAGACGTAACTCCGGCGCACGCCAAGAAGCTGCTCAGGAGCCTGGCCGAGGCGGGCGTGACCGTCGTGGTCGACGACTCCGCCAACAGCCGTCGCAGGGTCGCCGCCGCACGCTCAGCCACTCCCGCGTCCAAGGCGGCCACCGCCAAGGCCGCCCCGGCCCGCAAGGCACCCGCTGCCAAGCCGCTGACAGCCGTCGAGTCCGTTCCGGACCCGGCGGCGGCGAAGAAGGTCCCTGTGAAGAAGGCCGCGCCATCGGCGCCCACCGCATCCGTCGCGGCTGCCGCCGCGCCCGCCGCCGCGGCTCCGGCCGGGGCACCGGCGAAGAAGGCCGCGCCGGCCAAGAAGGCGGCGAAGAAGGCCGCGCCGGCGACGAAGGCGGCCCCGGTCGCCGCCAAGAAGGCATCGCCGGGCGAGGCGGCCGATCCGGCCAACCCGACCGGCACGCCGGGCGAGGAGCCGGAGCTCGAGGAGATCGACGACGCCGCCCTGGCCGCCGAGATCGAGGACGTCGTGGTCGACGAGCCGGTCGAGGCGACCCAGGCCGCCGAGGCCGACGCGGAGGCCACGGCCACCGACGACGACTTCGCGTGGGACGACGACGAGTCCGAGGCGCTCAAGCAGGCCCGGCGCGACGCCGAGCTCACCGCCTCGGCCGACTCGGTCCGTGCCTACCTCAAGCAGATCGGCAAGGTCCCGCTGCTCAACGCCGAGCAGGAGGTGGAGCTGGCCAAGCGCATCGAGGCCGGGCTCTACGCGGCCGAGCGGCTGCGCGCGGCCGAGGACGCCGGCGAACCGATGCAGATGCCGGGTCGCCGCGACTTCCTGTGGATCTCGCGCGACGGCGAGCGGGCCAAGAACCACCTGCTCGAAGCCAACCTTCGTCTGGTGGTGTCGCTCGCCAAGCGGTACACCGGCCGCGGCATGGCCTTCCTCGACCTCATCCAGGAAGGCAACCTCGGCCTCATCCGCGCCGTCGAGAAGTTCGACTACACCAAGGGCTACAAGTTCTCCACCTACGCCACCTGGTGGATCCGCCAGGCCATCACCCGCGCCATGGCCGACCAGGCCCGCACCATCCGCATCCCGGTGCACATGGTGGAGGTCATCAACAAGCTCGGCCGCATCCAGCGCGAGCTGCTCCAGGACCTGGGCCGCGAGCCCACCCCGGAGGAGCTGGCCAAGGAGATGGACATCACGCCGGAGAAGGTGCTGGAGATCCAGCAGTACGCGCGTGAGCCCATCTCCCTCGACCAGACCATCGGCGACGAGGGCGACAGCCAGCTCGGCGACTTCATCGAGGACTCCGAGGCGGTCGTGGCCGTCGACGCGGTCTCCTTCTCGCTCCTGCAGGACCAGCTCCAGCAGGTGCTGCAGACGCTCTCGGAGCGCGAGGCGGGCGTGGTGCGGCTGCGTTTCGGCCTCACCGACGGCCAGCCGCGTACGCTGGACGAGATCGGCCAGGTGTACGGCGTGACCCGCGAGCGCATCCGCCAGATCGAGTCGAAGACGATGTCGAAGCTGCGCCACCCGTCACGTTCCCAGGTGTTGCGCGACTACCTGGACTGAACGATCGTTTTTCGCTCTGCGCGAACCCGGGCCGCCCCTTTGAGGCGGCCCGGGTGTGTTTCGGGTCACCGGGGGCATTACAGACCCGTGGCGGCGCGCCAACCCACTTGTGATCGCAAGCTCGGCGCGATAGGAAGCACGTAGCGGGTATTCGGTTCGAACCGGAACGAGCGCCCGTCGGGTACAACGTAAATGTGACATCGGACGCGCACACCAGGCGGGAACGATGTCGGGCAACACGGTGTTGAACCACCTGTGAACGACGCAAGGAAGCGTTCGTCGGTGACGATCAGAGGAGGAAGGCGATGACCCCGACCCTCACGCCGCCGCCGGAGACGGCAGCGCCCCCCGCCGCCGAGGAACGGTGCGACCGCTGCAACGCGGCAGGGAAACTTCGAGTTCGGCTCGCCGAAGGTGGCGACCTGATCTTCTGTGGACATCACGCCAACAAGTACGCTGACCAGCTGGTCAAGATCGCTGTCGAGTACGCCGTAGCCCCGGACTTCTCGTGGCGCGGCACCGAACTCTCGACCGGCTGAGACCAATACGCCGACCGCAGGGCGGCCCTCCGGGGTCCCCTGCGGTCTTTTTTTGTGCGGCGTAACCACCCGCCCAGGGCGCGTCAGAGCGTCTGGATGGTGGCGATCCGCTCCTCCAGCTGCTCGATCGTCGCCTGTGCGCTCGGCGGCCCCCCGCACAGCCGGCGCAGCTCCGCGTGGATCTTGCCGTGCGGCAGGCCGGTGCGGTGGTGGTGGGCCGCCACGAGGGTGTTGAGCTGCCGGCGCAGGACGATGCGCCGCTCCCCCGCGGTCCGCGGCTGGGGCGGGATCTCCGGCGCGGCGGCGGCCGCGGGCGCGGCGACCCCGCGGCGCTTCTCGGCGGCCATCTGCTCCGACTGGCGCTTGTTCAGCAGCGCCGTGACCTGGTCGGGGGTGAGCAGGCCGGGCAGCCCGAGGTACTCCTCCTCCTCGGCCGTCCCCGTCGCCGCCGGGAGGCCGAACGTGGCGCCGTCGAAGATGACCTGGTCCAGCTCGGCGGTCGCGCCCAGGGCCTCGAAGGCGCCCTCGAGCTCGCCGCCGGCCTTCTCCTCGCGGTTGGCCCGCTCCAGCTCGTCGTCGTCGTAGCCCTCCTTGGTCTTGGGCTCGCCGAGGACGTGGTTGCGCTGGGCCTCCATCTCGCTGGCCAGCTCCAGCAGGTGCGGGACGCTCGGCACGAAGACGGTGGCCGTCTCGCCGGTGCGGCGGGCGCGCACGAACCGGCCGATGGCCTGGGCGAAGAACAGCGGGGTGGAGGCGCTGGTGGCGTACACGCCGACGGCGAGCCGCGGGATGTCCACGCCCTCGGACACCATGCGCACCGCGACCATCCACTTGTCCTTCGACGCGGAGAACGCGGCGATGCGGCCGGACGCGCCCACGTCGTCGGAGAGCACGACGACTGCCTTCTCGCCGGTGATCTCGCCGAGCGCCTTGGCGTACGCGCGCGCGTTCTGCTGGTCGCTGGCGATGACCAGGCCGGCGGCGTCGGGCATGCCGCCGGAGCGGAGCCGCTCGAGGCGCGCGTCGGCGGCCCGCAGCACCTGCGGCATCCAGTCGCCCTTGGGGTCCAGGGCGGTACGCCAGGCCTGGGCGATGAGATCCTGCGTCATCGGCTCGCCGAGCCGGGCGGACAGCTCATCACCGGCGGAGGTGCGCCAGCGCGTCTCGCCGGAGTACGCCAGGAAGATCACCGGCCGCACGACCCCGTCGCGCAGGGCCTCGGAGTATCCGTAGACGGTGTCGGAGCGTGAGCGCTGGATGCCGTCGGGCCCGCGCTCGTACTCGACGAAAGGGATCGGGTTCTCGTCGGACCGGAACGGCGTCCCCGTGAGCATCAGGCGCCGGACGGCGGGCTCGAACGCCGACTTCACCCCGTCGCCCCAGGACTTCGAGTCGCCGGCGTGGTGGATCTCGTCGAGCACCACGAGGGTTCTTCGGGTGACGGTCCGCCGTTTGTGTACCGCGGGAGCGACCCCCACCTGCGCATACGTGACCACGGTGCCGTGGAAGTCGCTCGACGTGTGGACGTCGGCGTTGCGGAACCCGGCGTCGAGGTCGATCCCGACCCGGGCGGCGGCCTGCGCCCACTGCGTCTTCAGATGCTCGGTCGGGGTCACCACGGTCAGGTTGTCGATGGTGCCGTCGCCGAACAGCTCCAACGCCACCCGGAGCGCGAACGTGGTCTTGCCGGCACCGGGCGTGGCGACCGCGAGAAAGTCCTCGCGCTTGCCCCGCAGGTACTCCATGAGCGCCTTGCGCTGCCACTGCCGAAGCGTCTGACCTTGCTGCACCACCGGACGCGGCGGCATGCGGCACCCCTCCCCGATACGACTTACGTCCCGGACACTCCCCCGGACCGTGCAACGCCCGCGCACACCCCCGCGCGACGAGCCCACACGGCCCCGACACCGCCGGACCCACCTGGACCCCGACACTGCCGGACCCACATCGCGCCCGACGCCGCACAGACCCGCACGACGACCGACGCCATAGAGGCCCACGGCACCCGGCGCCACACGGTCCCGACACGGCCGGACCCACACGGCACCTGACGCCACACGGAACCGGACGGCGCACGGCGCCACACGGAACCGTAAGGCGCACGGCACCGCAAGGCACCCGCGACGCCGCACGGAACCGCCCGGCAATCAACGCCGCACGACAACCGCACGACACTCGACCGCCGCACGACAAACCACACAGCCGACACCGACATACGGCCATCGCATCGACGCCGCACAGTGAACAACCCGTGCGACAACCGAACGCGACAACCGCAACGACATCGACGCGTGCGAAACCCGCACGGCCGACGGCGACGCCGCCCTATGGCTGAACCGCGCCGCATTGTGCACGCAACGGCGCGGCGCACATCACCCGGCGCGCAGGATCACGGCCGGGCTGGCGCATGAAAACGCCCTCGCGTCAGCGCGGACCGCGAAGGCGTTGACAGCCTAGCGGGCATCGGCCGGCGATGCGCCGAACCGAGCCGAACGTCACGAACTCGGGTCGTCGTTCTGCACGACGTTTTCGTAGATCTCCTTGCACACCGGGCAGACCGGGAACCGCTTCGGGTCGCGTGAGGGCACCCAGAGCTTCCCGCAGAGTGCCCGCACCGGCGTGCCCTCGATCATGGCCTGCATGATCTTGTCCTTGGGGGCGTAGTGCGAGAACTTCTCGTGGTCGCCTTCGTCGTAGCGGTAGTCGGTGCTGGTCTGCTCGTCGACGCGCTCGTCGGTGAGAGTCCCGCCACCGTTCTCGGGAGTGGTCGTCACGCCCCCCAGTCTGCCAGGCCCGGCCGGAATTGGCCCGCACCGCCATCGCCCTGTGGATAACCCGGCGAAGCCTGTGGATAACCCCGCGCCGGGGCGGGAACGAGCGAGACTGGAGGGGAACCGCCGCAGGCTATCGTGAGCTGGTGATCAACCACGCCATCCGGTTCGGCGCCGACGTCGAGGCCGCCCGCCACAGCGGCGCGCCCGTCGTCGCGCTCGAGAGCACCATCATCTCCCACGGCCTCCCGCGACCGGCCAACCTCACGGTCGCCAAGGAGATCGAGGCGACCGTCCGCGCGGCCGGCGCCGTGCCCGCCACGATCGGCATGATCGCCGGCGAGATCGTCGTCGGGCTGTCCGAGGACGAGATCCGGCACCTGGCCGAGCGCGACGACGTGGTCAAGCTGTCGGTGCGCGACCTCGCCCCGGCCGCGGCCGCGCGCGTCGACGGGGCCACGACGGTCGCGGCGACCTCGGCGATCGCGGTGCGGGCCGGGATCGCGGTGTTCGCGACCGGAGGCCTGGGTGGGGTACACCGGGACGCCGCCTCGACGTTCGACGAGTCCGCGGACCTGACCGCCCTGTCGCGCCTGCCGGTCACGATCGTCTGCGCGGGCGTGAAGTCGATCCTCGACGTGGGCGCCACGCTGGAGCGCCTGGAGACCCTCGGCGTCGGCGTGGTCGGCTACGGTACCCGCCGCTTCCCGGGCTTCTACCTCACCGACGCCGGCTTCGACCTCGACTGGTCGGCCGACGACCCGGCCGCCGTCGCCGAGATCATCCGCGCCGCCCGCGGCCACGACGTGCACCGCGGCGCCCTGGTCGTGGCCAACCCGCTGCCCCTCGGCGAGCAGCTCGACCCGGCCCTGCACGACCGTGTGCTGGCCGAGGGCCTGGCCGGGCTCGAGCGGGAGGGGGTCACGGGCAAGGACGTGACGCCGTACCTGCTGTCGCACTTCCACACCGCGACCGAGGGCAAGAGCCTGGACGTGAACGTGCGCATCATCCTGCGCAACGCCGACCTGGCCGCCCGCATCGCCGCCGCCGTCTGACGTGACCGTCCTGGTCATCGGTGACGTGGTCACCGACATCCTCACCGTGCACGAGGGCCCGCTCGCCATCGGCTCGGACACCATCGCCGCCGTCCGCATCGCCGGCGGCGGCTCGGCCGCGAACACCGCGGCCTGGCTCGCCGCGGCCGGCTGCCCGGTCACGTTCGCCGGGGTCGCGGGGCGGGACGAGCCCGGCGACGCCCGCGTCGCCGAGCTGGACCAGGCCGGCGTGGCCACGAGCGTGCGCCGGGTGGAGGGCATGGCGACGGGCACGGTGGTCGTACTGACCTCCGACGCCGAGCGCACGATGTTCACCGACCGCGGCGCGAACCGACTGCTCGGTCCGGCCGACGTGGAGCGCGCGCTCGACCGGCCGGGCCTGCGCCACCTGCACCTGTCGGCCTACGTGCTCTTCGACGCCGACTGCGCCCCGGCGGGCCGGTTCGCGCTGGCCGAGGCGCGGCGGCGCGGGCTGACCACGAGTCTCGACGCGGCGTCGGCGGCCCCGTTGCGGGAGCGCGGCGGGGCCGGGTTCCTGGCGACGGTACCGCGGCCGAATCTCCTTTTCGCCAACCTCGACGAGGCCCGGGTTCTCGGCTCGGAGGACCCCGCGCAGCTGCTCGCCCACGCGGACGCGGTGGTGGTGAAGTCGGGCGCGGCCGGAGCGGCCTGGGCCGACGCGAACGGCACCGCGCGGGCGCCCGGTCGGCGGGTCGCGGAGATCGTCGACCCGACCGGGGCGGGCGACGCGTTCGCGGCCGGCTTCCTCGCGGCCTGGCTGGCGGGGCAGAACGCCGCGGCGGCGCTCGAGGCCGGGAACGAGCTCGGAGCGCGCGCGGTCGCCAAGGTGGGCGGCCGACCGTAGCCCGCGCCCGGGCGGAACGTCTCGCGCCGCCCGAGGCCCACGTCCCGGCGGGACGTCTCGCACCGCTCTGAGTGGACGGCCGACCCGAGTCCCGCCCGGGCGGGACTTCTCGCGTCACCCAAAGTGGTCGCGCTCCACCAGCGCGCCGTGCGCGTCCGGGCGAGAGGCCTCGCTCCGCCCAAGGCGGGCGACCGGCCCTAGTCCGCGTCGATGACCTTGTGCTCGCGCTCGGTCAGCGCGTGGTCCGGGTCCGGGTGGGACGTCGGCTTGCGGCGCTTGAAGCGGTTCCGGAGCCGGTTCTCGGGCCGCACCGGCGCGTCGTTGGCCAGCAGGACCGCGATCATCGGCAGGAAGACCGCGCCCGCGATGCAGAGCGACAGCCACAGCCACAACAGCGGCGGGCGGGTCGCCACCAGGATGGCGGCGACAACCACGCACGCGGCGCGCAGGAGCATCATGGACACATAGCGCACCTCACGGGCGCGAAGCTCCTGCTCGGGGCTCCGCGCCGCGTCGGTGATCAGCTGTGGGCGATCCCTGCGGGCCATTGGTTCGAGTCTGCCACGCGCAAGGGGTGTGTGGTGGGTCAGGTGTCCGTGGGTCTGATCGGCGCGCCCGGGTTCGTGCCGCCGGCCGGGCCCCGGTCGCGGTCGGTGGTACCGGTGGCCAGCAGGTCACGGATCTCGGTGAGCAGCCGGATCTCGTCGCTGGGCGCGGCCGGCTCGGGCTCCAGGCCCCGCTTGCGGCGCTCGGCGAGCTTGTTCATGGGCAGCACGACGAGGAAGTACACGGTGGCGGCGGTCAGCAGGAACGTGATGAGCGCGTTCACGAAGCTGGGCCACGCGAGCACCTGCTTGCCGATGTGGAGGCCCTGCTTGTCGTCGACCCCGATGCCGCCGGTCAGGCTGATCAGCGGCTTGAGGAAGCCATCGGTGAACGCGTTGACGACGTTGGTGAAGGCGGCGCCGATGACGACCGCGACGGCGAGCTCGATGACGTTGCCACGGGAGATGAAATCCCGGAATCCCTTCAGCACGCATGCACCTTACGGCCGGTTGGCCCCATCCGCATCCGTTGCCGCGCCACATGTCGGCGTGCCACAGTCTGGCGTGGACGGGTTACCGGAGGCGGTGGCGGCGCGGCACGGGGTGCCGCCCGAGAAGGTACAGGCCGGACCCGCGGGCGGGGCGAACCACCTTCACCTGCTCGGGGACGACCTGGTCCTGCGCGTCCCACGCACCCGCCCCGACGCCGCGCGGCTGTTCACCGAGGCGGCGATCATCCCCGCGGCGCGCCGCGGCGGGGTGCTCACGCCGGCCGTGGTCGAGTTCGACGCCACGGTGCCCTACCTGCTCACCGAGCGGGTTCGCGGGGCGGATGCGGAGGCTCAGCGGGTACCGACGCCGAAGCTTTTCGAGCAGGTGGGCCGGGAACTGGCGAAGCTGCACCGCGTCGCACCCCCGCCCGGGCTGCCCGTCGCCGCGCCGTCCCCGGACCCGTGGGCGCTGGTCTCGGATCTGCGGGCCGAGGGCCGCCTCGACCAGGAGGGCGCGGAGTGGCTCGGCGGCTGGTTCGACCGGCTCGCCCCGCGGGTGCCGATCGCGCCGCTGCCCGTGCCCGTGCACGGCGACGTGGCCCCGCAGAACATCATGACCGCGGGCGGCACCCTGACCGGGCTGGTCGACTGGGGCGACGCGATGCTGGCCGACCCGGCCACCGAGTTCGCGAAGCTGCCGCTGACCGTCGTGCCGTGGGCGCTGCGCGGGTACGGCGGGATCAACATGGAGCCGCGGGTCCTCTGGCACCACCTGGTCTGGGCCCTGGCCCGCCTGCGCGACCCCACCCCGTCGCACGCGCGCCACTGGACCGCACCTCCGGCGAGCCGGCTGCTGGGCCTGGTGCGCTTCTTCGCCACGTCCGAGCAGTGGCGCCACCTCGCTTAGGTCCTGTCCTGCCGGTCATGTCGAGCCGAGACGAGGTCCAGATTTCGCCTGCGTGTGCCCCGCGGAGGCCTGGCTACCGGTGTTGTAACCCGGCCTTCGCGGGGTGCGCGCAGCGCCTTGGGCGGGCCGGCTTGGCGCAGCGCGCCGGGCCGGCCTGGGCGAGGGTCTGGGCCCGGCGCAGGCCGGCATGATCGGCAGGACAGGGCCTAGCCCTTGGCGGCCGCCTTCATCTGCTTCTTGTACTCCCGCACCTTCGCCAGCGACGGCCCGTCCACGATGTCGGCGACCGAGCGGTGCGAGCCCTCCTCGCCGTACCCGCCCGCGGCCGCGCGCCACCCGTCGGGCTGCACGCCGTACTGCTTGCCGAGCAGCGCCACGAAGATCTGCGCCTTCTGCTTGCCGAAGCCGGGCAGCCCCTGCACGCGGCGCAGCAGCTCGCCGCCGTCGGCCACCCCGTCCCACAGGCCGGCCGGGTCGCCGTCGTACCGCTCGGTCAGCACCCGGCAGACCTCCTGCACCCGCCCGGCCATGGCTTTCGGGAAGCGGTGCAGCGCCGGCGGGGTCGCGAAGATCGCGATCAGCGCCGCGGGGTCGAACTCGGCCAGCTCGGGCGCGGCCGGCTCGTGCCCGAGGCGCTGCGCCAGCACGTACGGGGAGGAGAACGCCTTCTCGAGCGGAATCTGCTGGTCGAGCGTCATCCCGATGAGCAGCGCCAGGGGGCTGCGGGTGAGGTACTCGTTCGCCGCATCATCGATCGGCAGCGTGATGGCCATGCCGACCATCCTGCCTCACCGCGGGGTCGGCGGGCGCGTGAAGCGGGCCCGGGCCCACAGGTACCCGCCCAGGGCCATCGCCACCGACCACCCCACGGCCCACCACAGGTGCGCGCCGATCGGGGTCCCGTTCAGCGCGCCCCTCAGGGTCTCGATGATCGGGGTGTACGGCTGGTGCTCCGTGAACGCCCGCACGCCCGGCGACATGCGGCCCGTGGGCGAGAACGCGCTGCTCAGAATCGGCAGCAGGGTCACCGGCAGGGCCGCGTAGCTCGCGGCCACGACGCTGCGCACGGACAGGCCCATCGCCGTGGTCAGCCAGGCCGCGGCGAACGCGGCGAGGGCCACGATCCCGGCCACGACGAGCCAGCCGGTCACGCCCGCGTGGGGGCGGTACCCCATGAGCACGGTCAGGCCCAGGATGATCGCCACGCACAGCAGCGTGCGCAGGACGGTGCCGAGCACGCGGCCCGTCAGCACCGCCGCGCGGGAGATGCCCATGGTGCGGAACCGGTTGATGATGCCCTCGTTCATGTCCGTGGCCACGGCCACGGCGGTCTGCCCGACGCTGTAGCCGATGCAGAGCACCAGGATGCCCGGCACCACGTAGCCGAGGTAGTCCTCGCCGAGGTCCGTGGCGGCCCCGAAAATGTAGACGAACATGAGCAGCATCAGCACCGGGGCGATCAGGGCGCCGAACATCGTCGACGGGTTGCGGCGGTTGTGCCGCAGGTCGCGCCGCAGCATGGTCAGGGCGTCGCTCATCGCACGGTCTCCGTTTCGGGAAAGGCGGCGGCGGAGGGGACGGCGTGCCCGGTCAGGGCGAAGAACACGTCGTCCAGGTCGGGTGTGTGCACGGTCAGGGTGTCGGGCTCGACCCCGCCGGTCTGCAGGCGGTCGAGCAATTTCCGCAGATCCGCGGCGGTACCGTCGCCCGGCACCCGCAGCTCGAACGCCCCCTCGCCGAGGAGCACGGTCGCGGCGGGCAGGAGCGCGGCCGCGGCGTTGAGCGCCTCCGGGCCCGCGAAGCCGAGCCGGACGTGCGCGCCGGGCACGCGGCGCTTGAGCTCGTCGGGGCGGCCCTCGGCGACGATCCGGCCGCGGTCGAGCACGGCGACGCGCCCGGCGAGCTGGTCGGCCTCGTCGAGGTACTGCGTGGTCAGGAAGATCGTCACCCCGTCCGCGGCGAGCCCCCGGACGATCTCCCACACGGTGCGGCGGCTGCGCGGGTCGAGGCCGGTCGTCGGCTCGTCCAGGAAGATCACGCGCGGGTCGCCGACCAGGGTCATGGCCAGGTCGAGGCGGCGCCGCAGGCCGCCGGAGTACGTCGCCGGGGTCCGCCGCGCCGCGTCGGTGAGCTCGAAGCGCTCCAGCAGCTCGGCCGCGCGGCGCCGGCCCGCGCGCCGCGGCAGGTGCAGGAGGTCGGCGATGAGCAGCAGGTTCTCCTCGCCGGTGAGGAGGTTGTCCACGGCCGAGAACTGGCCGGTGACGCCAATGGCGCCACGGACCCTCCCGGCCTCGGTGGCGAGGTCGTGCCCGGCCACCGTGGCGCCGCCCGCGTCGGGCGGGATCAGCGTGGCCAGGATGTGCACCATCGTGGTCTTGCCCGCGCCGTTGGGGCCGAGCAGCGCGAAGATGGTCCCGGCCGGGACGTCGAGGTCGATGCCGTCGAGGACGACCTGGTTGCCGTACGACTTGCGCAGCCCGGTGACCGTGATGCCCGAGTCAGTCATGACATCACTATGGCGCCATCATGGCGCCAAATCAAGCCAGCGTGGCGTGGTACGCCTCCATCCACTCCCGCTGGCGCCGGACGAGCTCGCTCTCCTCCTGCAGGACGTGCGCGAACATGTCCCCGAGCACCGGGTCCGGCAGGGCCAGGCAGGCGGCGCGGGTCTCGGCGGCGACGGTGCCGGACTCGGCGGCCAGGGCCGCGAACCAGTCGTCGTCGGCCCAGCCGCGGTCCCGCACGAGCCGCTCGAGGCGGGCGATCGGGTCGCGCTGGCGCCACGCCTCCACCTCGGCGTCGGAGCGGTACCGGCGCGGGTCGTCCGAGGTGCTGTGGCCCGCCATGCGGTACGTCATCGCCTCGATCAGCACCGGCGGGCCGCCGCTGCGCACCGACGCCGCGGCCCGGGCCGTGACCGCGTGCACGGCGAGCGCGTCGTTGCCGTCGACGTGGTACGACTCCAGCCCGAAGCCGACGGCGCGCCGATGCAGCGGCGCGGCCATCTGCCGGCTCGTCGAGGTGGAGATCGCCCACTGGTTGTTCTGGCAGAAGAACACGATCGGGGCGCCCGCGACCGCGGCCCAGTTGAGCGCCTCGTTCACGTCGCCCTGGCTGCTCGCGCCGTCGCCGAAGTACGTGAGCACCACCTCGTCGGAGCCGTCCAGTCGTACCCCGACCGCGTACCCGGTCGCGTGCAGCGCCTGCGTGCCCAGCACGAGGCTGTAGATGTGGAACTGGTACCGCCGCGGGTCCCAGCCCGAGTGGGTGATCCCGCGCCACTGGGCCAGCAGCTCGGCCGGGGTGATGCCGCGGCAGCGCGCGGCGGCCTGCTCGCGGTAGCTGGGGAACACGTAGTCGCCGGGCTCGAGCGCCCGCATCGAGCCGACCTGGGCCGCCTCCTGCCCGAGCGCCATCAGCCACAGGCCGAGCTCGCCCTGGCGCTGCAGGGCGTGCGCCTCCTCGTCGAACCGGCGCGCGAGCACCATGTCGCGCAGCAGGTCGCGGCACAGCTGAGGGGTCACCTCGAGCGGTGCGTCCGCGTCCGACCGCAGGGTCCCGTCCGGTGCGAGCAACTGGATCATCGAGCGTCTCCCGTGTGTCGCCTGGGTACATCACCCATCCTGCCGTGCGCGGGCCCGTCGATGGCGCCGGTGGCGCCATGGAATTCGCCATAGTTGCGCGATACTGGCGGCATGGACCTGACCCGCTACGTCGACGGCCTGCGCGCCGAGCTGCTCGCGGCCGCGGGTCCCGAGGAGACCGCGCTGGCCGAGCGCCTCGCCGCCGCGGTGGCCTCGGCGACCCGGCTGGCCATGTTCGACGTGCTGTCGGACGCGGCCGACGAGATCACCCGCGACCTGGCGCCCGGCTCCGTCGAGGTCCGCGTGCGCGACCGCAACCCGTACTTCGTCGTCACCACCGCCGACGGCGAGCCCACGGCGGCGCCGTCGCCCGTGAGCGCGCCCGAGCCGTCGCCCGAGGGCCCCGTGGGCCGCATCAACTTCCGCCCGCCCGAGCAGCTCAAGCAGCGCATCGAGGAGGCGGCCGCACGCGAGGGCCTGTCGGTGAACGCCTGGCTGACCCGGACCCTGTCCGCCGTGGTCGCGAGCGAGACGTCCCCGGCCCCGGCGCCCCGCTCCGCCAAGGGCGCCTTCGTGGGCTGGATCGGCTAGCCGGACCGTCAGGTCGTCCGGAACATGACGTCGGTCTCGAGGACCGTCTTCAGGCCGCTCGCCACCCGGGCCCACGCCTCGTCACGCTCGGGGTCGGGCCGCGCGTCGAGGTCGTCGCAGCTCAGCGCGACGCGGGTCAGGCCCGGCTCGACCGCCGCGACGTCCCAGGTGAGCCAGCACTGGGCCGCGTGCAGGCTGTGTATCAGCTGTTCCCCGGGTATCACGTGGAGGATCTCGCCGTAGAGGGCCTCGGCGACCGGGCCCTGGTCGGTGCGGAACACGATCGGGGCGCCGGGCTGCCAGGTGGAGTCGACGGCGAGGCCGAGGTAGTACTGCCGGGTGAGCTCCGGCTCGGTGAGCGCCCGCCAGACCAGCTCGGGCGTGGCGGCGATGTACAGCGTGAAGGTCCGTGTCCTCATGCTGCAGAATTCTGCGGGCCGGACTTGCCGGTGACTTGAGAGCGGCTTGGGAGCATGTGGTGATGGACGATCTGATCAAGGAGCTGGAGGCCCAGGAGGCCCGGCTGCTGTTCGACCGGTTCGACAACGACGACGCCTGGGCGCTCGGCTGCCTGCTGGTGGAGACGGCCCAGGAGCGCTCCCTCGCCATCACGGTCGACATCCGCCGGGGCGGCCAGCAGCTGTTCCACGCCGCCCGGCCCGGCACCGCACCCGACAACGACCGCTGGATCGAGCGCAAGATCCGGGTGGTGGAGCGGCTGCACGCCTCCTCCTACCTCGTGGGCCGGCGACTGGCGGCCCGGGACAAGGTCTTCGACGCCGCGTACGGGGTCGACCCCGCCGAGTACGCCACCCACGGCGGCGCCTTCCCCATCCGTGTCCGCGATGTGGGCGTCGTCGGGGTCGTGACGGTGTCGGGTCTGCCCCAGGCCGACGATCACGCGCTGGTCGTCGAGGTGCTGGAGCGCTTCCTCGCCCGGGTGTCGTGAAGCCGACTCGACCGCGGGGCGGCCAGGCCCCACCATGCCGCGTGTGAAGATTCGATTCGCTCTTGCGGGTTTGTCGCTCGCCGCGGCGGCGCTGGCCGGCTGCTCCGATGACCCCGCGGCTCCGGCCGCCTCGAACGCCGCGGCAGCCCCGCCGGCCACCAGTGCCGCGGCGGCGGCGCCCAGCAGCCCGGCGGCCCCCAGCCCGGTGACGGCCCCGAGCAGCTGCCCGGTCACCGCCGCCACGCTGGAGAAGGCGTTCAAGGCCAACGCCGAGATCGCCGGCGCCATCGTGCTCGGCAAGGGCTTCAAGGACGTCAGCTGCTACGCGGGCTGGGCCACCGCCTCCGCGCAGCCGACCAACCTCGAGGCGGCGGTCGTGCTGTTCAAGTACGACGCCGCGAAGAAGACCTGGGCCGCGGTCTCCGGCGGCACCGACGGCGTCTGCCGGGACAAGGTGCCCGCGGATATCGCGACACACCTCAAGGGTTGCCAGAACTAACCCGATCGAGTGTCGTAAATTGCCGGGGTGAGATACACACTCCTCGCTGTCTTCGCCGGGGCGGCCGCCACCCTCGCGGCCTGCTCCGGCGGGACCCCCCAGGCCCAGTCCACCCCCAACCTCCCCACCCCGGACCAGACCTCCCTGCTGCCGCAGACCGGCCCCGCGCCGCTCAAGCCCGGCGTGAGCGCGGCGAGCGGCTGCCCGGTCGACGCGCCCGCGCTGGAGAAGGCGCTCGTCACCGACCCCCAGCTCGCCGCGGCCGTGCAGCTCGGCAAGGGGCTCACCGACGTCAGCTGCGTGCTGCAGTACGCCACCGCCCGCACCGAGGGCGACCGCGCGACGGTGCTGTTCCATTTCGACGACGCCAAGGCCATGTGGGTCGCGGTCGGCACGGGCTCGTGCGACAAGGCCCCCGCCGACGTGCGCAAGCAGCTCAAGAACTGCAGTTAGGAACCTGGTCAAATCCCGTGCTTTGTGGTCATATTGCTCATGGAGCGTGAAGCACTGCTCCGGCTCCTCGCCGAGGAGCCGGGGGCGGCTTTCCAGGCGTGCCGCGCCGCGATCCGCGCGGGCGCGGAATACGTGGTCTGGGACCACACCCTGCCCGCCGACCAGCTCGCGCGCAGCTACACCCGCCGGGCCCAGCACATGGAGCGCATCGGCAACCCGATGCTCGGCAGCGCCGAGGCGATCGACGTGCTGGCGACCTCGGGCGACCGGCCGCTGCGCGTCGGCGAGGCGAAGATCGAGAACCCGCCCACCCACTTCCAGCTGTTCCTCACCGCCGACGCGTCGCGGGTCGTGGCCTGCATAGGCATCGACCAACGCTGACGTACCAGGATGGCAGGGTGGACGCACTGCTGGACAACACCGCCCTGGCTCAGCTGCGCGAGGCGCTCGGCTCGGCCGGGTACACCTCCGAAGGTATCCGGAAACATCTCGGCGAGGACGCCGCGGCCGCGGCCGCGCGCAACGACTTCCGCGCCGCGCTGCGCATCACCGAGGCCGGGGGCCGGCTCGACACGCTGATCCGGCTGTTCATCTGCGGCCAGACCGAGCCGCTCGACCGGGTCGCGGCCGCGCTCGCCCCGCTGCCCCTCGAGTCGGCGGCCCCGCTGCTGGAGGCCGCCGCGCAGGGCGTCCGCGCGGCGCTGGAGCTGGAGCCGTACGGCGACTGGTGGGTCGTCGCCGACCTCTCCGCCGGCATGCGCCCGGGCCGCCCGCTGCCCGGCGACCACGTCCTGGGCATCGGCGGCGCGTCGAGCACCCTCGCCGCCGCCACCCTGCGCCGCCCGGTCGGCACCGCGCTCGACCTCGGGACCGGCTGCGGCGTGCAGGCCCTGCACCTGTCCACCCACGCGCAGCGGGTGACCGCCACCGACGTACTGCCGCGGGCCCTGCGCTTCGCCGCCACCACCGCCGCGCTCAACGGCCTCGACTGGGAGCTGCTCGAGGGCGACCTCACGCGCCCGGTCGCGGGCCGCCGCTTCGACCTCGTGGTCAGCAACCCGCCGTTCGTGGCCGGCCCCGGCAGCACCGCGCACACGTACCGCGACTCCGGCCGCCCCGGCGACGCCGTGTGCGCCGAGCTCGTCGCGGCCGCGCCCGGCCTGCTCGCCGCCGGCGGCCACATGCAGTTCCTGGCCAACTGGCTGCACGTGGCGGGCGAGGACTGGACCGAGCGGGTGAACGACTGGCTCGCCGGCACCGGGCTCGACGCGTGGGTGATCCAGCGCGAGGTGTCGGACCCACTCGCGTACGTCAACCTGTGGCTCGCCGACGCCTCCGAGGACCCGTCCCGCCAGCCGGCCCTGGCCGCGGCCTGGCTCGACTGGTTCGACGCGCAGCGCGTCGAGGCGGTCGGCTTCGGCCTCATCACCCTGCGCGCCGGCGGCCACGACGACCCGACGGTGCGCATCGAGGACCTCCGGCAGACCGTCGGCGGCGACCTCGGCCCGCTCATCGGCGACTGGTTCGACCGCCAGGACTTCCTGCGCCATGCCGACCTGCTGCACAGCCGCCTCGTCGCCGCGCCGGGCCTGACGCTGCGCCAGGAGGCCGCGCTCGGCGCCGAGGGCTGGGAGGTCGGGCAGCAGCTGCTCGTCCTGCCCGACGGGCTGCGGTGGGTCGAGGAGGTGGACCCGGTCGCGCTGACGCTCGTGGGCGCGTGCGACGGGTCGGTGACCCTGCAGGATCAGGTCGACGTGCTGGCGGCCGCCCATGGTGTACCGGCTGAGGTTCTCGCCGACGTCGCGGTCCCCCTCGTGTCCCATCTGGTCGAGCGGGGCGTGCTCCTGTGCGCGCCCTAGTCCAGACCGTTTCACGCGCGCACGTGACAGTGGACGGCGTCGTCGTCGGATCGATCACCGACGGGCTGCTCGTTTTGGTGGGGGTAACGCATTCCGACAATGCGGATACTTCCGAAACACTCGCCCGCAAGGTGCACGAACTACGGATCCTCGACGACGAGAAATCCGCCGCCGACACCGGCGCGCCACTCCTCGTTATCTCGCAGTTCACCTTGTACGGCGACGCGCGCAAGGGCCGGCGCCCGACGTGGATCGCCGCCGCCCGCCCCGAGGCCGCCGAGCCGCTCATCGAGCAGTTCTGTACCGCCCTGCGAAACCGGGGCGCAATCGTAGAAACCGGTCGATTCCGCACCCACATGCTTGTCGAAAGCGTGAACGTGGGACCGCGGACAGTACTACTCGAGGTCTGAGACTCACGGTTTCGTGCCACGGCTACGCCGCCTCACCGCCACTTCACGCCCGCTCAGCGAAGCTATTTCTCGCAGGAGTGATCGCGCCACTTGTCAATCCACACGGGAGGCGAGCGAAGTGGCCCAGCCGCTGAGTGAGAACACGGATTTCAACGCCGTCGACGTTGAGGCCGACGAACAGCACGAGCAGGAGCACGCGCTCGACAACACGGGCGTCTCAGCGGATCTGGTTCGCGCGTACCTCAACACGATCGGCCGCACCAAGCTGCTCACCGCCGAGCAGGAGGTCGACCTCTCCAAGAAGATCGAGGCCGGCCTGTACGCCGAGGAGAAGCTCGCCACCGGCATGGTGCACCCGGCCTGGATGAAGACCTACGACGTCGTGGTCCGCGAGGGGCGCGCCGCCAAGGCCCACCTCCTCGAGGCCAACCTGCGCCTCGTGGTGAGCATCGCCAAGCGGTACACCGGACGCGGCATGGCCTTCCTCGACCTCATCCAGGAAGGCAACCTCGGCCTCATCCGCGCCGTCGAGAAGTTCGACTACACCAAGGGCTACAAGTTCTCCACCTACGCCACCTGGTGGATCCGCCAGGCCATCACCCGCGCCATGGCCGACCAGGCCCGCACCATCCGCATCCCGGTGCACATGGTCGAGCAGGTCAACCGCATGGTCCGCGTCCGCCGCGACCTGGCCGCGAGCCTCGGCCGCGAGCCCGTGGTCGCCGAGATCGCCGCGGCCCTGGGCGTCGAGGAGTACCAGGTCATCGAGCTGATCTCCTACGACCGCGAGCCGGTGAGCCTGGACCAGGCCGTGGGCGAGGACGGCGAGAGCGCCCTGGGCGACTTCGTGGCCCGCATCGACCCGCGCGAGGAGCCGGCCGACAGCGTGTCGCAGGGCATGCTCCGCTCCGAGGTCGAGATCGTCCTGTCGACGCTGTCGCAGCGCGAGCAGGCGGTCATCCGGCTGCGCTTCGGCCTGGACGACGGCCGCCAGCGCACCCTGGACGAGGTGGGCCGCGAGTTCGGCCTGTCGCGGGAGCGCATCCGCCAGATCGAGAAGGTAACCCTGCTGAAGCTGCGCCACCCCTCCCGGGCGAAGCGCCTCGAGGCCTACGCGTCCTGAATTTCCTGGGGCCCGAGCCCCAGACCCCACGATCGCTGGCTGGGCTCCGCGGTGGTGATCCGCCGCGGAGCCGCCTCGACTCATATCACCGCTTCGCGAAGGGCCGCCCCTCCCGGGGACGGCCCTTCTGCACGTTCCTGGAGCCCGAGCGCCAGGCTCCTTCAAGTTGGTTCATCGGGGCCGGCAGATTCCGCGCCGCCTACATAGCATCGATGCTATGTCCTGGGGTACTGTCGAGTTGGAGCCAGAAGTTCAGGAGTGGCTCGAAGAACTCACCACCGTGCTGTTCGCACGGGTGGCCTTCTACATCGACCTGTTGGCCGACGAGGGGCCGCTACTGGGCGAGCCGTACACGAAACAGCTCGACGGCAAGCTTCGAGAGCTGCGGTTTTATCTCGAGCGTGACGCGGTACGAATCACGTACTGGATCGCCTCGGGAGAGCGGATCGTTCTCCTGACGGTATTCAGGAAAACCCGCGACCGTGAGACCCGCGAGGTCGAGCGGGCTCGACGGGCGCTGGCACGGTGCATCGCCGAGAGGCACGCCCTTGAGGAAGGTATGGAAGCGTGAGCGGTCGCGGCGATTGGAACGAACTGCGCAGCCGCCGGATGGCCGAGCCCGGTGCGACCGAAGCCTACGAGTCGACGAGGCTCGCCTTCGAGCTGGGACGGGCGGTTCGGGAGCTCCGTGAACGCCGTGGTTGGAGCCAGAGCGAGCTCGCCGAGGCGGCGTCGATGACGCAGTCGGCCGTCGCGCGCTTCGAGGCCGGCGGGACGGTGCCGACGCTGCCCGTCTTGGAGCGGCTGGCCCGCGCCCTCGACGTCGAGCTGGCGGTTGGGTTCCACGCCCGGCCGGACGCGGCCTGACCGCATCGGCCGGCCCGCGTCTGAGCTCGTGGCTTTTCGGGTCCGGCGCGTTGTCGAGGTAGCGCACCATGGCCGGTCACAGGCGTCGGGGGCCGCTGTCCGGTCTCGGTAGGTGCGGGGCGAACTCGGCGCTCGCGTGCAGTACCGCCAGCCCCGACGGGCGGGCCAGGACCGGGTTCAGGGTCAGCGACGACAGCGTCGTCTGCTCGTCCACCAGGCGCCCGACGCGCAGCAGCAGGTCGGCCAGGGCGTCGAGGTCCACCGGGTCGGCGCCGCGGTACCCGGTCAGCAGCGGCGCCGCCCGCGGGGCCAGGACGAGCGCCGCGGCGTCGCGGTCGGTCAGCGGGACCGGGCGCCACGCGCGGTCGCCCAGCAGGTCGACCGCCTCGCCGCCGAGGCCGAAGCCCACCACCGGGCCG
This sequence comes from Dactylosporangium sp. McL0621, assembly GCF_049995355.1. NCBI lineage: Bacteria > Bacillati > Actinomycetota > Actinomycetes > Micromonosporales > Micromonosporaceae > Dactylosporangium > Dactylosporangium sp. McL0621. The sequence continues at coordinate 1,950,457 of NZ_CP188259.1, read as the reverse complement.
AACGACGGATCGTCGACGACCTCCACGACGCACGCGACGCCCGGCGCGACCATGGGCTGCACGACCACCTCGACGCCGCGGCCGAAGAGGCGCTCGAGCTCCTCGTAGGCCTCGGCGACGGCCGTGGGCGAGGTCAGGTTCAGCCGTACCGCGCCGAGGTCGAGCCGGTGCCGCCACGGCTTCTTCGCCACCTTCAGGGCGACCGGCAGGCCCATCCCCGCGGCCAGGTCGACGATGTGGTCGCCCGAGGCCCACCGGCTCGGCACCACCGGGATGCCATAGGCGGCGAGCAGCGCATCGGCCTGCCCGCGTTCGCCGACGCCCGGCGTCGCAAAGCCGGTGCCGGCCGCGGCGCCCGGCGTCGCAGGACCGGTGCCCGCCGCAGCGCCCGGCGTCGCAGGACCGGTGCCCGCCGCGGCGCCCGGCGTCGCAGGACCGGAGTCCGCCGCGGCGCCCGGCGTCGCAGGACCGGTGCCCGCCGCGGCGCCCGGCGTCGCAGGACCGGTGCCCGCCGCGGCGCCCGGCGTCGCAGGACCGGAGTCCGCCACCGCGAGCGGCGTCGCACGACCGATGTCCGAAGCCGGCACCGCCAGCGGCGTCGCGATTCCGGCCCCCGCCACCGCCAGCCGCCGCGCGATCTCGGTTCCCCGGGCGGTGTCCACGCCGGGCAGGTCGGGCAGGGTGCCGATCGGCTCGCGGCGCCACGCGGCGTAGCGGGCGACACGGCCCAGGGCCCGCACCGCCTCCTCGATCGCCGGGTACATCGGCAGCGCGGCCGGGTCCTCGTCGCCGTACGTCGGGGCGACCGTGAACGACGGGTCGGCCGGCATCACCACGGCGAGCGGGCGCGGCGCGCCCGCCGTCGACACGCGCAGGAGCTCGGCCACGCCGAGCTGGTCGCCCTCGGCCAGCGCCGGGGCGTACGCGGCCACGACGGCGTCCGCGCCCTCGTCGTCGAGGGCGGCGTGCACGGCGCGCACGAACTCGACGTCGGTCACGGCGGGGCCGAGGTCGAGCGGGTACCCCTCGGCGATGCGCAGCCCCGCGGCCGGCGCCTTCGCCACGGTGAGCACGCCCAGCGCGGCCGCGTTGGTGACCACGGCGACCCGGTCGCCGGTCGGCAGCGGGCGGCCGGCGATGAGCAGGCCCACGTCGAAGAGCTCGGCGACGGTGTCGACGCGGATGACGCCGGAGCTGGCGAAGAGCGCCGCCACCCCGCGGGCGTCCGGGCCGACGGTCACCGCGTCGAGGGCCGGCGGGCGCACCGGGCTCGCCACCGCGGCGACGGGCTTGCGGCGGGCCAGCTCGCGGGCGATGCGGGCGAACTTGCGCGGGTTGCCGAAGGTCTCCAGATAGAGCAGTACCGCGTCGGTGTGCGGGTCCTCGCGCCAGTACTGCAGCGCGTCGTTGCCCGACACGTCGGCCCGGTTGCCGGCCGAGATGAACGTGGACAGCCCCAGGCCGCGCCGGTCGGCCTCGGCCAGCAGCGCGGTGCCCAGGGCCGCGGACTGGCTGAAGAAGCCGACCCGCCCGGCGCGCGGGAGCAGCGGGGCGAGGGTGGCGTTGAGCCGTACCGCCGCGTGGGTGTTGGCCACGCCGAGGCAGTTGGGCCCGACAAGCCGCATCCCGTGCTCGCGCACCGCACGGAGCAGGGCGGCCTGGGCCTCCGCGCCGGCCGGGCCCGACTCGGCGAAGCCGGCCGACACGATGACCAGCCCGTGCACGCCGGCCGCGGCGCAGTCGGCGACGACGGCCGGGACGGATTCGGCGGGGACCGCGATCACGGCGAGGTCGGCTCCCGCGGTACCGCCGAGGCTTGAAACGGCTGGCAGGCCGCCGACCATCGGGGCGGTCGGGTGCACCGGGACCAGTTCTCCGGCGAAGCCGGCGCCCTTCAGGTGCGACAGCAGCGCCGCGCCGATGCCCGAGCCGCCCGCGCGGGCGCCGTAGACGGCCACGACGCGCGGGGTGAGCAGCCGGGCGATCGAGCGGGCCTCGGCGCGCTGCTCGCGGTCCTGCTGCACGCGCAGGGAGTCGGGGGTCGCCTTGATCGGGAACCACAGGTGCACGACGCCGTCGGCGAACTGGCGCTCGATGTGGAAGCCGGCGGCCATGAACACGCGCAGCATGGCCTGGTTCACCGGCAGCACGTCGGCCTCGAACTCGGTGATGCCCTCGGCGTCCGCCGCGGCGACGAGGTGCTCGATGAGCACCGAGCCGATGCCGCGGCCCTGGTGCGCGTCCTCGACCACGAAGGCGACCTCGGCCTGGTGCGAGCCGGCGCCGAGCCGTTCGTAGCGGCCGACGGCGATCAGCTCGCCGGCGTGCTCGACCACGAATGCCTCACGGTCGTGGTGGTCGACGTTCACGAACCGGTCGAGGTCGCGCTGCGGGATTCGGGGGTACGCCGAGAAGTACCGCAGGTACCGCGTCCGCTCCGAGAACCGCGAGTGCAGCGCGACGATCCGGTCCGCGTCGTCGGGCCGGATCGGTCGCAAGTGGACGGTGGTCCCGTCCGAGAGCAGCACGTCGGCGGCCCGTCCGGCCGAAACGTCGTTCACCCGCATAGTCTCCACCCGTCTGGGTTACCGTGTCTGCCATGATGCTGACCCCGGCGGATGTGCAGGCGCTGCGGTTCGCCAAGGCGCCGTTCGGCAAGCGCGGGTACGACGAGGACGAGGTCGACCAGTTCCTCGACGTCGTCGCCCAGACGCTCATCGCGCTGCAGGACGAGCTCGCCAACCTGCGGGCGAGCGCCGCACCGCACGCGTCCTACGGCACCTCGGCCGCGGCCGAGACGGCGATGCTCGCCGAGCTGGACCACATCAAGCAGCGCCTGACGCGCCTCGAGGCCGCGGTCAGCCCCTAGTCCCGCGGGTCGTGCGGGTCGAGGCCGAAGAAGGGGTACACCTCACGCCGGGTCGCCATGATCGCGCGGTCCACGGCGTCCGGGGAGTCGCCCGGCACCCACGGCGTGAACCGCGTGTCGCCGCCGTCGCCCATGGTCGCCGGCAGCGGCTGGCCCGGGACGCGGCGCCCGGCCAGCTCGCGCCACTCGGCCGGCACCTCCAGCGCCGGGTCGAGCGCCTCGCCGGTCAGCACCGCGAGCAGGTGGGTCCAGGCCCGGGGCACGCACTCGACAAGCGCGTAGCCGCCGCCCCCGCTCGCGACCCATCTGCCCCCGGCGACCTCGGCGGCGAGGTCGCGCAGCGCGAGGTACGCCGCGCGCTGCCCGTCCACGGTCAACCGGAGGTTGGCGAGGGGGTCGTGGCGATACGTGTCCGCGCCGCACTGCGTGAACAGCAGCTGCGGCCGGAACGCGCGCAGCACTCCGGGGACCACCGCGTGAAAGGCCCGAAGCCAAGAGCCGTCGTCGGTACCGGGCGGCAGCGCGACGTTCACCGCGGAGCCGGGCGCGTTCGGGCCGCCGGTCTCGTCCGGGAACCCGGTGCCGGGGAACAGCGTGCGCGGCGACTCGTGCAGGCTGACGGTGAGCACGCGGGGGTCGTCGTAGAACACCTCCTGCACGCCGTCGCCGTGATGGACGTCGATGTCGACGTACGCGACGCGCTCCGCCCCGAGCTCCAGGACGCGCTTGATCGCCACGGCCGGGTCGTTGTACACGCAGAAGCCCGACGCCCGGTCCGGCATCGCGTGGTGCAGGCCGCCGGAGATGCTGACCGCGCGCTCGGCGGCGCCGGTCCACACGGCCTCGGCCGCGCGCCGGGTCGCGCCCGTGATGAGCGCGCTGGCGTCGTGCATGCCGGGGAAGGTGGGGTTGTCGCTGGTACCGAGGCCCATGAGGCTGATACGCCGGCCCGTCGAGGCCGCCTTCACCACCGCGATGTAGTCGGGGTCGTGGACGGTCGCGAGCATGTCGTCGGTGGCCGGCTCCGCCCGTTCCAGCACGACGCCGGGGCGGTCGAGGACGCCGAGGCGGCGGGCGAGGTCCATGGTCAGCTCGACGCGGACCGGGTCGAGGGGGTGATCGCCCATGTTGTACCGCAGCAGCCGCTCGTCCCACACGACAAGCGCGCTCATGCGATCGGCCGCTTCGGGTCGGTGATCCAGTGGCTCCACGACCCCACGTAGAGCGCCGCGTGCTGGCCCTGTTCGTAGAGCGCCAGGACGAGCTGCGCCGCCGTGACCCCGGAGCCGCAGTAGGCGCCGGCCGGTTCTTTCGCCTCGATGCTTTTCAGGAGCCCGTTCTCGTCGACCGTCTCCGCGGCCGGCAGATTGATCGCGCCCGGGATGTGACCGGCGACCGCGTCCACCGGCTCGACCTCGCCGCGGAACCGTTTTTCTACGCGCGCGTCGAGCAAAGTGTTACGCGAATCGCTCGCCTCGACCTCGGTCCACACCGGCATCCCGCCGGGCGTCACCGTTACGTCGCCTTCGTCCGGTTCGGGGATCTCGGTCGTCACGGGGAGTCCATCCCGCATCCACGCCGCGTAACCGCCGTCGAGCACCCGGACGTCCCGCAAGCCCGCCCAGCGCAGCGTCCACCAGGCGCGCGCCGCCGCCCCGGTAGGATTGCTACCGCCTGCGTCGTACACCACCACCGGGTGCTCGGCGCGGACCCCAAGTCTCCGCAGCGCGGCCTCCAGCGCGGCGGGATCGGGCAGCGGATGGCGCCCACCGGCGCCCGGCGGCCCACAGAGGTCCTCGTCGAGATCGGCGAAGACCGCGCCAGGCAGGTGACCGGCCGCATATGCGACCCGGCCGTCTTTCGCGAGGGTCCAGCGCACATCGAGAAGAGTCGGCGGTTGGGCGGACCGCACCAGCTCGGCGAGAGCGGCGACGTTCAAGATCGCCCGGTTGGCTGTCACGCTCCAATCTTGTCGTACGCAGCGAGTACCATCGCGTACCGGGAGGGCAACGGCAGTGAACGACCTAGTCGACACCACCGAGATGTATTTGAAGACGATCCTCGAACTCGAAGAAGAGGGTGTCGTCCCCAAGCGTGCTCGGATCGCGGAACGCCTGCACCAGAGCGGCCCCACCGTCAGCCAGACCGTCGCCCGCATGGAGCGCGACGGCCTGCTCATCGTCGAGGGCGACCGCCACCTGGCACTCACCGACCAGGGCCGCGAGCACGCGGTCGCGGTGATGCGCAAGCACCGCCTCGCCGAGCTGCTGCTCGTCAACGTGATCGGCCTGCCCTACGAGGAGGCCCACGAGGAGGCCTGCCGCTGGGAGCACGTCATGAGCGACGCGGTCGAGCAGCGGGTCTACGAGTTGCTGGGGCGCCCGACGCGCTCGCCGTACGGCAACCCGATCCCCGGCCTCGACACGCTGCAGGGCGACGCCCAGAACGAGGCCGGCGACCCGGAGCGCAACCTCGCCTTCCCGGGCCTGGCCGGCGCCGTCGTCGTGAGCCGCATCTGCGAGTCGGTCCAGACCGACGCCGACGTCCTGCGCCAGCTCCACACCGCGGGCATCGACCCCGGCGCGACCGTCACGGTCGCCCAGGAGCGCGACGGCGTCTCGATCGACCGCGAGGGCGAGCGCATCCGCCTCCCGCGCGAGGTGGCGTCGCGAGTCTTCGTGGCCGCGGCGTAGCCCCGCCCGCGCGCCCGTGCCTCCCTCGAGCCCCGACGACGGCGCCTGCGGCCCCTGCTCGGTGGAAGAGGTCCTCGACCGGATCGGGTCGAAGTGGAGCGTCTGCATTCTGGTCGCCGCTTCGGGAGCCCCGATCCGGTTCTCGGCCCTGGAGCGCGCCATCCCGGGCATCAGCCGCCGGATGCTGACCTTGACCCTGCGCAACCTGGAGCGGGACGGCCTTCTCGTGCGGACGAGCTACCCGACCGTGCCGCCGCGCGTCGAGTACTCGTTGACGCCGATGGCCTTGGAGCTGCAGACGGCGTTGACGGCGCTGACCGGTTGGGCCGAGCGGCATCGATCGGATGTGGCGGCGTCGCGGTCGCGTTACGACGAGCGCCCCGCCTAGCGAACGTCGCGCCCGGCGCCGTGGGCGCTTTGAGGCCGTGGGCGCTTGGGCGCCGTGGGCACTTGGGCGCCGTGGGCACTTGGGCGCCGTGGGCACTTGGGCGCCGTGGGCACTTGGGCGCCGTGGGCTCAAGGGCACATGGCGCTTTCGCGCCGTGGGCGCTTGGCACCGCGGACGCTGCGCATCCTTCAGCGCCACGCCGACCAGGGACTTGAGCTTGCCCCTCGTCCACCTTGGGCACCGCGGACGCCGTGGGGTGCTTCGGCCCCATGGGAGCTTGGACGCTTCGGAGCCGTGGGCGCTCGGCGCCGTGTCCGCTTCGGCGTCCCGGAAGGGCAAAGCGGGTGACATGCCGACGCAAGCCCAAACATCAGAAATTTCGCGACTTAGCCTGAGTTGGTGGCATTTGACCGTGCTTTCTCCGACGAATCCCTCGAAAAAGCTCTCTGGGCCCTGGCCGACGACGCCGACCCCACCGCCGCCCTGGAACTGATCGCCACCACCGAGGACACCGCGACCCGCGAGCACGCCGTGGCGATCCTCGGCGCGGCGGGCGTGACGCGAATCGAGCGGCTGCGCGAGCTCACGGCCCAGCAGGCCTATCTCCCCGAGCGCTGGCTCCTCCTGGGCGCCGCCCTCTCCGCCGCGGCCTGGGCCGTACGCGAGAACAACCACGCCTCCCCGGTCGTCACCGAGCGCCTGGTGCAGGAGCAGCAGGTCCTGGTCGCCGAGGCGCGGTCCGCGCTGCGCCAGGCCGCCGCGCTCTCGCGGGACGACCCGGTGCCGTGGAGCGAGCTCGCCGGCGCCGTCGTCTGCGCGCCGCTGCACCGGACCGAGGTCGCGGACGTGTTCAAGCGGGCGTGCGTGCTGGCCTCGGACCTGTACGCGGCGCACACCCGGCACCTGACCGGCCTCACGCACCGCTGGTACGGCAGCCAGGACAAGGTTATCGCCTTCGCCCTCGTCCGCACCGCCGAGCGGCCCGACGGTCACCCGCTGCACGCCCTCGTGGCGCTCGCGCACATCGAGGGCTACGTCGACGGCCTCCTGCGCGGGACCGTCGTCGGGCGGTTCTGGCGCGCCTGGCGGTACTTCGCCGACTCCAAGGTCCGCCGCGAGACCGACGCCGCCGCCGACCGCCTCCTCGCCGGCCACGCCGAGTTCGCGACGCACCCGTGGACGATGCACGCGCACCAGGCCTTCGGCGCGCTCTACCACCAGGCGAACGAGCCCGCCCGCGCGCGCACGCACCTCGAGCTCGGCGGCGACCGGGCGGCGGTCTGGCCGTGGCGGTACTTCGGCGACCCGGAGCGACAACTCGCGGCGGCCCGCAAGGCGGCCGGCCTGGACGCCTGACCTCGCCCCGCGGTCAGAGGGGTTCCGGCAGTACCGGCAACGGCGGCGTTCGGCGCCGAGCACGGCATCCTCACGCAGGCGTGGTCCCCGATCGGCGGCATCACCTTCTACCGCGACAGCGGCCACACCAGCACCCTGCAGGACCCGGTCATCGGCGGCATCGCCGCCCGGCACGGCCGCACCCCCGCCCAGGTGATGCTGCGGTGGCACCTGCAGCAGGGCCGCTCCGCCATTCCCAAGTCGACCGACCCGCGGCGCATCGCCGAGAACCTCGACATCCTCGGGTTCGAACTCACCGGGAACGAGCTCGCCGAGATCGACGGCCTGGACACCGGTCGCCGCGGCGGACCCGAGCCCACCGACATCAGGCTGGCGGCCTTCGGCCGGCCGGTTCCCGAGGCCTGACCCGGCGTCCTTGGCTACAGGCTGCTCAGGTCGATGAGCTTGGCCAGCTCGACCATCTTCGGCAGCGCCGCCTGGGCCTGGTCGTCGCCGGCGCCCGGGGCCAGCCGCAGCGACAGCTTGATGATGCGCTTGTTGCCGGCCAGCCAGCCGACCTCCACGCCCGGGCCGGCCTTCTCCGCGGCCGGCGTCGGCATCTGGTACCCGGCCACGCCCAGCCCCGGCACCGCCTGCGCGTCCTTGGGCTGGACGTCGGAGCCGAACACGTCCGCGCCGATGGTCGTCGTGCTCACGGAGAGCACGAGGTCCGGATAGCTGCCCGCGGCCGACTGCAGCACGCAGCTGAACGAGTTGTCCATGGACGCGCCCGCGGCGACGCTCAGATTGAGGCCCAGCTTCGCGTTCACCATGCCGAAGTCGAGCAGCTGGCACGCGCCGCCCGCGGCCGCCGCGGGGGCGGTCGAGGTCTGGGCGGCCGGGCTCGCGCCGGCGTCGTCGCACCCGGCGACGAGCGTGGCGGACAGGGCAACGACGGCGAGCAGCACCCTTCGCACAGCGGGCACCCTATACCGGCAGGCGCGCGGTGATGTACTTGGCGATCTCCAGCGAGCTCGTCGCCGCCGGGGACGGGGCGTTGAGCACGTGTACCTGCCGGCCCTCGGTCACGATCATGAAGTCGTCGACCAGGTCGCCGGCCGGCGTGATCGCCTGCGCACGCACCCCCGCCTCAGCCGGTACCAAATCCGCAGCAGTCACCGCCGGGACGAGCCGGGCCAGGCTCTCGGCGAAGCGGCGCTTGGACAGGGAACGGCGGACCTCCGTGAGGCCGTACCGCAGGTGCTTGCGCCCCAGCGCCCACAAACCCCTGTAGGAGGCGGCGTCGACGACGTCCCGGGGCCGGATCCGCGCCCACGAGTAGCCTTCCCGCGCCATCGCCAGCACCGCATTCGGCCCCGCGTGCACGCTCCCGTCGACCATTTTGGTCAGGTGTACCCCGAGAAAGGGGAACTGCGGATCCGGTACCGGGTAGATGAGCCCGTTGACCAGGTGACGGCGCTCGGGGCGCAGCTCGTAGTACTCCCCGCGGAACGGGATGATGCGCGCCGGCGGGCTGATGCCGGCCATCCGCGCCACCCGATCGGCGTGCAGGCCCGCGCAGTTGACGAGCACGTCGGCGGTGATGTCGCCGGTCGTCGTGCGCACCACGACCTCGCGCCCGCTCGCCCGGATGCCGAGCACGGCGGTGTTGAGGCGCAGCGTCGCGCCCGCCGTCCCGGCGAGCTCGGCGAGCTTCACGCAGACGGCCTTGTAGTCGGCGATCCCGGTCGAGGCCACGTGGATGCCCTCGACGCAGGCGACCTCCGGCTCGTACTCCCGCGCCTCCGCCGGACTCACCAGGCGCACCGGCAGCCCGTTGGCCTGCGCCCGCTCGAACAGCGCCCGCAGTCGCGGCCGCTCCTCGTCCCCGGTCGCGACGATCAGCTTGCCGGTGACCTTGTGGGCGATCCCGTGCTCGGCGCAGAACTCGACCATCGAGGCGCTGCCGGCCTTACAGAGCGTGGCCTTGAGGCTACCCGGCTTGTAGTACACGCCGGCGTGGATGACCCCGGAGTTGTGCCCGGTCTGGTGGGCGCCCCATCCCGGCTCCTTCTCCACGACGGTGACCCGGGCGTCCGGGCGGTCCTGGACGAGCCGATGGGCGGTCGCCAGCCCGACGATGCCACCACCGATGACGATGTACCGCACGCGCCGACTCCTTCACCTCGGATCGCGCCATCTTAGGGGTCTCAGATGGCGTGCTAGCGTGACCGACCGTGAGTGGGGTGGCAATGGACGACGGCACGGTGGCCCCCGCGGCCACCCTGAAACCGGCCCGCCCGTGGCGCGCCCGCCTGATCCAGGCGGTCCGCATCCTAGCGGCGCTCGCGATCGCGTACTTCATCGTCGCCACCACCGTCCAGCAGTGGTCCTCGGTCTCGGAGACGTTCCGCGGCCTGTCGTGGCCGTCCCTGGGCGCGTCCCTGGCCTGCGCCGTGGCGTGCCTGTGGGCCACGATGATGGCCTGGCGCGCGATGGTCGGCAGCCTCGACCACCCGCTGCGCATCCGCGACGCCGCGCCCATCCAGCTCATCGGCGCCCTGGGCAAGTACCTGCCGGGCACGGTGTGGGCGTACGTGGTCCAGATGGAGCTCGGCCGCCGCGTCGGCGTCTCGCGTGCGAAGGTCTTCATCGGCTCGGCCGTGGTCACCGGCCTGGGCGTGACGGTCGGCCTGATCCTGACCGCCCCCGGCTTCGGCGTCGCCTTCGACGGCGCGGACGCGACGAGCCACCAGACCTTCGCCGCGATCGCCGTCTGGTGCGCGGTGATCCTGCTCCCGTTCGGCCTGGCGTGCTGCTACCCCCCGCTGCTGACCTGGCTCGTGGGCCGCGCGATGCGCATCCTGCGCCGCCCGGCCCTGGACCGCCCCATCACCTGGCGCCCGGTACTCGTGAGCAGCGCCTGGTGCGCCGTGGGCTACCTGGCCGCGGGCCTGCACATCTGGTTCCTGGTCCGCGCCCACCTGCCCGGCGTGCACGGCCTGGTCGGCTCCATCTTCGCGATGGCCCTGGCCATGAGCATCAGCACCTTCGTGATCGTCGCGCCGTCGGGCCTGGGCGCCCGCGAGTTCCTGATGGCGATCGCGCTGGCGGGCCTGGGCGTACCGTGGCCGACGGCCTGGGCCCTGACGCTCGTCTCGCGCCTGCTGTTCACCCTGGCCGACGTGGCGGCCGCGGGCGCCTCGGCCGCGGTGGGCCTGCGCCGAATCCGCCACACTCCGCCGCCAACTCCGGCGCCGGAGTCCTAGCGCCGCGCTCGCGCTCGCGCCTTGCCGCGCACGCCGCCGCGCACGCCGCCGCGCCTCGCCCCGCACGCTCCCGCGCCCCGCCGTGCCCCACGCTCCGCGGCGCGCGCCCCCATGTCTTGCGTGCACGCTCCCGCGCCCCCCGCCGTGCCCCACGCTCCGCGGCGCGCGCCCCCACGTCCTGCGTGCACGCTCCCGCGCCCCCCGCCGTGCCCACGCTCCGCGGCGCGCGCCCCCACGTCCTGCGTGCACGCTCCCGCGCCCCCCGCCGTGCCCACGCTCCGCGGCGCGCCGCCTCGCCGCGCGCCGCCTCGCCGCGCGCCGCCTCGCCGCGCGCCCCCGCCGTGCCCCACGTTCCGCGGCGCGCGCCCCCACGTCCTGCGTGCACGCTCCCGCGCTCCGCCGAGCGCCGCCCCGCGGAGCGCCGCGCACGGCCCCGCGCGTCCCAGCCGCGACAGGCTCACGCCCCCAACGCTTCCGCGCGCGTCCCGGCCGACGGCCGCCTTACGCCTCCGCGCGCGTCTCGGCCGCGGCGGCCGGCGCCCTCTAACCCGCGCGCCGCCGCTCCAGATACTGCTCCCAGGTCACCGTCCCCAGTGCCCGGTCCGGAGCGAGATGCCCACCCGAGCGGTACCCGGCGAACGTCTTCCCCGGCAGCCGGAGCGGCACGAGGAGGCGGCGCTTGCCGTACACCTGCAGGAAGCTACGGAAGAGATCCCGCGCCGGCCGCACCTCGGGCCCGGCGAAGTCCTCCTACACGGGCGCGGCCCCCGACCCGAGCGCGGCCGCGACCGCCCCGAGCCGCCGCGCCACATCGCGCGTGTCGACGGGCTGGAAGTCGAACGCGGGATAGGGCACCACGGGCAACCGAGCGAGCCCCCGCGCGATCATGAAGATCAGGTCGTGAAACTGCGTGGCGCGGAAGATCGACCCGCCCCGGTCCCGCACGAGGCCCTCGACGGCGAGCTTCTGGCGGTAGTACGGCAGGGGCACCCGATCGACCCCGACGATCGACACGTACAGCAGCCGCTGATCGGCCCCGAGCGCACTCAAGAGCCGCCGCGCCGCCACCACGTCGCGCCGCCCGTCCGTCGCCGCGTGAATGACGAGCCCCACCCCACCGAGCGCGGCCGCGAGCCCTTCCCCGCTGACGAGATCGGCCCGCACCATCCCGGGCGCCGAGCGGCTCATCCCCCGAGCGGCCAGCCCCCGCTCCCGGAGCTCCTCCATCAGTACGCGCCCGAGCTTCCCGGTCGCCCCGGTCACGAGAATGTCCGCCGCCATACGCTCGGACGCCTCCTTAGGACCGTCTATATCGCGCAGGGTAGCGAAGTTCCCGCCGACGGTGGGCCCTGCCTTAGTCCTCGCCCGGACGTGACGGCGCGGTCGCCTCACGCCCATCCGCGCCCGGGCTGACGCCGCACCGTGAGGCCCCGAGCGGCGCCACGCGTCCCGAGCCCACCCCGAGCTATCCGCGCCCGGGCGCGTGGAGCGCTGACCGCCGCACCGTCAGGCGCCCGGACGCGCGGGCGCTGACCGCCGCACCGTCAGGCGCTCGGACGCGCGGCCTCGATGACCTCCTCACGCAGAGTGCCCAGGAAGGCCTCGACGACGGGGGGCACCGTGCGTCCGGCCAGCGTCGCCGCCACCACGGTGCGGGGCGGCACCTCGGCGGGGTCGAGCGGCAGCAGTACGACGTCGGCGGGGGCGGTACGCGCGGCGAGCCCCGGCACCAGGGTCACGCCGAGCCCGGCCGCCACGAACCCGAACTTCGCCGTCCACTCCCGCACCACGAACTCGATCCGCGGCCGGAACCCCAGCCGCACGCTCGCCCCGAGCAGCGTCTCCTCCGCACGGGCCGACCCGGCTACCCAGGCCTCGCCGGCCAGGTCACGCAGCCGCACGACGCGCCCGCCCGCACCCGGCCGGGGATCAGCCACACTTCGCCGCGCCATTTGTCCATCCGTCGGCGATATATCCGATATCCGCGAGAATGTCGGATTGGGTACCACTCCTTCGGCGCCGTGTACCGGTGCATGAGACGTCGGACTGGGTTCAGCGAAATCGGCACCGTCCGCCGATGCCGGGGATATCCGATCGGGTCCCGCCCCTTCGGCTCTACTCGCCGATGCATCGGCGAGCGGACCCAGTCCCCCACCGCCGGCGTCGTGAGGCAATGAACGGGAAGCCGGACGCGCCAGGGCGTGGGAGACGCTCACGGCGAGCAGCATCGGCTCGTCCACCAGATGATGCAGCTGGAAGCGTTCATCCGTGAACGGGCGGTCCGCGCTCGCGTTCACCAGTACCACGTCCGCGTCGCCCACCAGCAGGGCCGACAGCAGGCGCGTGGTCAGGCCCTCGACCAACGAGATCTCCACGTGCGGGTGGGACGCGCGGAAGCGGGCGAGCGCGCGTGGTACCACCGCCGCGTCCGCGGTTGCGAAGGCGCCCACGCGCAGGCGTCCGGTCTCGGCGTCGCGCACAGCCTGGACCTCGCGGCGCGCGGACGCGAGGCGGTCCAGCACCGCCGAGGCGTGCTCGAGCAGGCATTGCCCCTCCGCGGTCAGGGCCACGCCGCGCGGCAGGCGGTCGAAGAGGCGGGCGCCGAACTCGGCCTCCAGGGCGGCCATCTGCCGGGACACGGCCGATTGGGTGTACCGCAGCGTCGCCGCCGCGCCCGTGATGGACCGCTGCCGCGCCACCTCGCGGAACACCTCGAGCATCTCCGTCTGCACGATGTCGACATTCGCACGGCGCATGGCCACCATGCCAGACATTCGCTGGTGGCATGCGAGAAAGATCCATAGCGTCGTCGGCATGGACCACATCGCAGTACTCGGGCTCGGGCGGATGGGGGCCGCGATCGCCGTACGGCTCGCGGAAGCCGGCTGGGCGGTCACCGGCTGGAACCGGACGCCGCGCGGCCCGCTCCCGGGCGTCACTGTGACGACCGATCTCGCCGCCGTCGAAGCCCGCATCGGAGCCGGCAACGAAGCGGGCGCCGAAGCCGCCGTCGGAACCGGCAACGAAGCCGGCGTAGAAGCGGGCGCCGGGGCCGGCAGCGAAACGGGTGGCGGAGCCGCCGTCGAAACCGGCAGCGAAGCGGGCGTCCGAGCCGCCGTCGGAACCGGCAACGAAGCGGGCGTCGAAGCCGGCAACCAAGCCGGCGTCGTGATCACCATGCTCACCGACGGGGCCGCGGTCCAAGACGTGCTCGGTCGCGCCCGGCTGCGCGCCGGAACCGTTGTCGTGGAGATGTCGACGATTGGGCCGGATGCAGTACGCGCGGTCGCGGCCGGTCTCCCCGACGGCGTCGCGCTCGTGGATGCGCCGGTCGGGGGCAGCGTGGGGGCGGCGGCTGCGGGGAGGTTGCGCATCTTCGCGGGCGGGGACGCGGCCGACGTGGCGCGGGTGCGGCCCGTGCTGGACGCGCTCGGCGACGTGCGGCACTGCGGGCCGCTCGGCTCGGGCGCGGCGGCCAAGGTGGTGCTCAACGCGGCCATGATCTCGGCGGTCGCGGCGCTCGCCGACGTGCTGGTGGTCGCCGAGGCGGTGGGGTTGCCACGCGCGGGCGCGGTCGAGCTCATGCGGGCCGGGCCGCTCGCCTTCGCGGCCGAACGAACGCTCGGCGCCGCAGCCGAACGAACCCTCGGCGCCACGGAAGAACGAACCCTCGGCACCGCGGAAGGACGAACCCTCGGCACTGCGGAAGCACGAGCGCTCGGCACGGCGGAAGGACGAACCCTCGGCACTGCGGAAGCACGAGCGCTCGGCACGGCGGAAGAACGAACCCTCGGCACTGCGGAAGCACGAGCGCTCGGCACTGCGGAAGGACGAGCGCTCGGCACCGCGGCCGTGCGAACGGTCGGCGCCGGGAGGCCCGCGGCGCACTTCACGAACGCGCTGGCGGCCAAGGATCTCGACCTCGCGATCGCCGCCGTGGAAGGGAAGACCGGTCGTCGCGGCGGGCTGCCGGTCGTGGGGGCGGCGCGGGCCGTGGTGGGTCGGGCGGTACCGGATGCGGATATTGCCGTTCTTGTGAGAGAGGCGTGAACATGGTCATGAGGCTCGACAACCCCGCGGGTGTGACGGCGCCCGCCGGGCCCTATTCGCACGTTGCCCGGGTCGATGCCGGCGGCGCTACGTTGTTGTTCCTCGCCGGTCAGATCGCGGTCGGCGACGACGGGGCGATCGTCGGGGAGGGCGACATGGCGGCCCAGGCGCGGCACATCTTCGGTGTCGTGCGCGGCATTCTCGCGGCCCACGGTGCGGGATTCGCCGACGTCGCGCACATCCGTACGTTCGTCACCGATCTGGGGCTGCTGCCGGAGTACGGCACCGTGCGCCGCGAGCTGTTCCCCGGGACGCCGCCGGCCAGCACGACCGTCGAGGTGTCGCGGCTCTTCCGCGCGGGCGCGCTGCTGGAGGTCGAGGTGACCGCGGCCGTGCGGCGTTGACACAACCCTTACGTCGGGCCGCGGGTCGCGCTTACCCGCGGCCCGCACCATGGGCGCCATGAGACGAACGCTCGCCATCGCGCTGGCCGCGGCGCTGCTGTTCCTGGGCGGCTGCGGCAAGGATCGCGGACAGCGGCCCGCCGCACCAACCCCGCCGGCGGCGACCGTGACCACGGCCCCGGCCGCCACGACCGGCGGCGCGGCCGCCGACCAGGGCGGCGCGGACGTGGACCAGCTGCTCGACCAGGTCGGGCAGCAGCTCAGCAAGGACGCCCAGGCTCCTGAGGACGAGGACTGACGAGAATGAACCGGATCGCACGTACCCTGCTCGCCGCGACCGTCGTCGTCGGCGCCACGCTCGCCGTCGGCGCCCCCGCGAGCGCGGCCCCCACCCTCGACCAGGCCAAGCAGGCGGTCGCCGCGCGGATCGACAAGCGGCTCGACGCGCTCAAGCAGTTCGACGCCACGATCGGCGGCGCCAAGCAGCTCACCGCGGCGCACAAGGACACGCTCACCAAGCTCGTCGCCGACCAGCGCGGCGGCCTGACCGCGCTCAAGACCAAGGTCCAGGGCGAGACGACGGCGGCGGCGCTCAAGGCCGACGCGCAGAGCATGGTGAACGACTACCGCGTCTTCATGCTCACCGGCCCGAAGGTGCGCCTCACGGCCGCCATCGACACCGAGCTCGTGGTCGCGCACAAGACGGCGGGCACGGACGCGATTCAGAAGTCGCTGGAAGGGAAGGCCGACGCGCTGCTGGCGGTCAAGCCCGGCCCCGACGCCGACGCCATCAAGGCCGCGGTGAGCCCGATCCGCGACGCCGCCAAGGCCGCCCACAAGAGCCTGAAGGCGCTACGCAAGTGAGACTAGCCCGGCCGGCGTCGGGCTGAAGCCGCAGGACTCCAGGTAGAACTTCGTGAGGTGGGGTTCGAAGTCCACGTGGAGCCAGCGGCAACCGGTGGCCCTGGCCCCCTCGGCGGCCAGGGCCACCAGCCGTGTCCCGGCGCCCGTGCGGCGGTACGGCGCGGCGACCATCGTGTCCAGGACGAACGCGTGCTCGCCGCCGTCCCAGGCGACGTTCACGAAGCCGGCGAGGGCCGCCCCGTCGCGGGCGACGACCCAGCCGAGACTGTGCGCGTTGACCCGGGCCCACCAGTCGATCGGGCCGGCGGAGTCGCCGCCCCCGAAGCTGGCAGCGTGCAGGCGGCGCAGTTCGGGCGAGGTGAACGGGGCGCGCCAGGCGAAGGTGAGCGTCACCGCGCCAAGGTTAGGTGCCACTCGAAGACGCGGTGCTTCAGGGCGAGGGCCGGCCGCTCGACCAGGTGCCAGGAGGCCGCGGCCACGAGCAGGACCAGGGGCAGGCACAGCGCGACGTACGGCACGAGCCCCCACGCGGCCCCGCCGAAGTGCGCGACGGCCTGCTGGACGGGGAACGCGTAGATGTAGATGCCGTACGAGTAGTCGTGCTCCCGTCCGACCGCGTGCAGGCGGGGCGGGACGGTGCACGCGGCGTACAGCATCAGGTAGGCGAACGCCGGGTACCCGAGCACGAAGAAGCCCCCGTAGACGAGGCTGCCGGCGAGCACCAGCCCGGCGCCCAGCGCGATCGGCCACTTCAGGTAGACGTGGCCGGCGTACAGCTGCGCGCTCGCCCCGAGCAGGAACAGGAACCCGAGGTAGCAGGCGAGCTGCAGGTCCACGTAGCCCCATACCGGGAACGGGCCGAGCCCCCCGCGGTACTGCGGCGTCGTGGGACTCCGCACCGCGTCGAGCACGATGACGGCGTAGGCAACGCCCGCGAACAGCGGCACGGCCCACGGGGCGCGGCGCGGCAGCCCGGCGGCGATGAGGACCGTGAGGCCGCAGTAGCACAGCAGCTCGTACACCAGGCTCCACAGCGACCCGTTGACGACGCTGCCCTGCACGAGCCGGCCGTACGGGGTGTCGAGGAACATGGTGCCGATCCCCCACTGGTGCACGGAGCCGGCGAGGTTCGCGCGCACGAACCCCAGGTCGCCCGCGTGCCCGCTGACGGCGGCGGCGAGCGCGGTCGCGGCCAGGCAGACCCACAGGCCGGGGAAGATGCGCAGGAAGCGGTGCCAGGCGAAGCGCAGGGCCCCGCCGCGGCGCGCGGACGCGGCGACGAGGAACCCGGAGAGCACGAAGAACCCGTCGACGGCGAGGGTGCCGAGGTCGGTCTGGCCGCGGGTCAGGCCGTGACCGGGGTTGGGTTCGCCGAGGCCGAGCGGCCAGGCCTGGGCGACCAGCACCGTCAGCGCCAGGGTGAGCCGGAGCAGGCCGAGGCCGTTGGCCCGGGGGTCGTACCGCGCGCGCAGCGTCGTCACGTGAAGCCCAACGAACCGGACAGACACGAAGTTTCCCCGATAAATCGTTACACGTACGTGCCGATCCCCTCGCCCCGGCGTGTACAACTGCGCATCCCGGCCCTGGTCGCGGCCGCGTGGCTGCTGGTCACCGCCCTGTACGCGGCCCGCGCCGCCGTCGTCGTGCCGCCCCTGCTGCTGGTCGCCACCGCGGCCCTGCTGCGCGGCGGCCGCGGCCTGCTCGACCGGCTGATGCTCGCGGGCGCGGTGCTGCTCGGCGCCACCTGTGTGGACGGCCTCGTGTTCGCGTTCTGGCCGTGGGGCCTGCATCCGGTCGCCGTGGCCGGGACGGCCGCGACCGCGCTGATCCTGCTCGCGGCGTGGTCCCGGCGCCGCCCGCGCCTGCCCCGGCCGCGCTGGTCCGACGCGGTCGCGCTGGCCGCGGCCGGGGTCGTGGGCCTCGTCGCGGCGTGGCCGGTGTGGCACGCGGGGGCCGACCGGCGCCTGGCGATCATGCTCGACGGCGAGGACCTGGCCCGGCACGCGGCGGTCTTCGACGCCATCCGGCGCACCGGCGGCTACCTGTTCGCCGACCGCGCCCGGGCGAGCACCACGTCTACGGCGGCATGATCGACTATCCGCAGGGCTCGCACCTGCTGGCCGGGCTGCTCGACGGGTTCGCCCGGTCCTCGGCGGCGGATTTCGGCGGCGGTACCGGCATGCTGGCGCACTATCTCGCTGGTAGCCACCGGCCTGCTGACGCGGCGCGGGCGGCACAGCCGGATCTGGCGGCGGTACACGCTCGCCTTCGTCCCCGTCGCCGCGTTCGCCGGGGTGCTGCTGATCGGGCAGCGGCTGTTCGGGGTCGGCAGCGGGTACTACGCGAACAAGGCCCTCTACCTCGTCTTCGCCCTGCTGCTCGTGGGCGCGGGCGCGGTCGCGCTGCACCTGCCGCCGCCGGCCGTGTCCCGCCGCCACCGCTCGCTGCCGGCCGCGGTGCCGGCCCTCGTGGCGATCGTCGCGCTCACCGGGGCCGGGCGCGGCGACACGCCGTACCAGCCGCAGCCCGGCGGGTCCTGGGGTGCCTCGTGGCTGGCCGGCCCGGACGCGACGCGCACGGCCCAGGCGAACCTGCTGCTGCGGGCGTACTCGCGGCTGCCCGGCGACGCCCCCGTGCTCGTGGTCGGCGACGACACGGGCTACGAGTCGTACCGCCTGACCCTGTTCCTCTCCACGATGCAGCGCACGTCCGGCGCGACCGCGGGCGCCATCTACAACCACCTGCCGGTGACCGCGACCGGGCGCCTGGACGCCTCGGTCGCCGACGCCGGGCCCGGTGCGGCTGCTGGCCCTCTCCGACGCGGCGCAGCGGCGCGCCGAGGAGGTCCGCGCCCGCCATCCGCAGTGCCGGGTCGAGGTGGTGCGGGTATAGCTTTCCGGCATGTCAGTGAAGGCTTCCCTGTTCGGTCTCGCGTTCGGCGACGCGCTCGGCAAACCGACGGAGTTCCGCTCGTACGACGAGATCGTGGCCACGTTCGGCCCGCGCGGCCCCCGCGACCTGCCGCCGGGCGCCCTGGTCACCGACGACACCCAGATGGCCCTGGCCGTCGCCGGCGCCCTCGAGCTCGCTCTGACCACGCCGCCGCTGACCGCCGACCGGCTCGAGCCCCACCTGAACCGGCTGTTCGTCGAGTGGGCGCGCAGCCCGGAGAACAACCGCGCCCCCGGCAACACGTGCATGGCCGCGTGCGGCGCGCTCAGCCGCGGCGTGCCGTGGTGGGAGGCCACGGTGGCCGGCTCGAAGGGCTGCGGCGCCAACATGCGCGTGACCCCGATGGGCCTGGTCCCGGGCCTGACCGAGGACGAGCGCGCGGGCGCGGCCCAGCTGCAGGCCGCCCTCACCCACGGCCACCCGACCGGCCTGGCCGCCTCCGAGCTGACCGCCCTCGCCGTGCGCTGGCTGCTCGACGGCCTGCCCGTGGCCGAGCTCCCGGCGGCCCTGCGCGAGCGCTGTTCGACTCAGCGGGAGGTGTACCGCGGGGACTGGCTCGGTGACCAGCTCTGGCGGCGCTCGCCGGCCGGCTCCCCGGAGCGGTTCATCGCCACCGGCTGGGACGAGTGCGCGGACGCGCTCGCCGGCCTGGAGGACAAGGTCCGCTGGATCGGCCCGGACGCCGACCCGTGCCTGGCCGGCGGCGCGGGCTGGGTCGCCGAGGAGGCCCTCGCCACGGCCGTGTACTGCGTGCTGCTCTTCCCTGACTCGCCGGTCGACGCCATCGCGCGCGGCGCCGCCTCCTCGGGCGACTCGGACTCGATCGCCTGCCTGGCGGGTGCGTTCGCGGGCGCGGTCCACGGCGAGCCGGGCTGGCCCGCGCCGTGGTTCGGGCTGATCGAGTACCGCGACGAGCTCTCCCGCATCGCGGCCGCCTGGTCCTGAACGCGACGATGCCCGGGTCCGCACGGACCCGGGCATCGCGGTGTCACGTCAGCTGCAGCCGCTGGTGGAGCCGCAGCCCTCGCAGACGTAGCAGCTGCCCGCGGGGCGCATCTTCGTCCCGCAGGTGAAGCACAGCGGCGCGTCGGCCGCCTTGCCCTGCACCAGCTCGAGCAGCTCGGTCGAGGAGCCGATCCGCCGCGGCGGCTCGATCTCGGCGGGCTTCGCGGCCGGCTTGTCCTTCTCGGCGGCCGGCTTCTCCACCGGGGCCGAGTTGCGCATCTCGGTGAGGTCGACCTCGGAGTCGCCGCCGTTGCCCGCGGCCTCGGCGCGCAGCTGGGCCGCGCGCTCCGCCGAGGTGAGGATGCCGAGCTCCGAGCGGGTGTCGAAGTCCAGGAAGTCCAGGGCCAGGCGGCGGAAGATGTAGTCCATCACCGACGAGGCGAGGCGGATGTCCGGGTCGTCGGTCATGCCGGCCGGCTCGAAGCGCATGTTCACGAACTTCGAGACGTACGTCTCCAGCGGCACCCCGTACTGCAGGCCGATCGAGATGGCCACCGAGAACGCGTCCATGACGCCGGCGAGGGTCGAGCCCTGCTTCGACATCTTGAGGAAGACCTCGCCGAGGCCGTCGTCGGGGTAGGACGAGGCGGTCAGGTAGCCCTCGGCGCCGGCGACGGAGAACGACACCGTCGAGCTCGGCCGCTTCTTCGGCAGCCGCTTGCGCACCGGGCGGTACTCGATCACCTTCTCGGTCTTCACGACCTCCTGCACGACGGGCGCCGGCTCCTCCTTCTTGGAGGAGCTGACCGCCGACAGCGGCTGGCCGACCTTGCAGTTGTCGCGGTAGATCGCGAGCGCCTTGAGGCCGAGCTTCCAGCCCTGGTAGTAGATCTCCTCGACGTCCTCGACGGTCGCCGACTCCGGCATGTTGACCGTCTTGGAGATGGCGCCGGAGATGAACGGCTGGATCGCCGCCATCATCCGCACGTGGCCCATCGGCGCGATGGTCCGCTCGCCCATGGCGCAGTCGAAGACGCTGTAGTGCTCGGGGCGCAGCCCGGGCGCGTCGACGACGTGGCCGTGCGCCGAGATGTGCTCGACGATCGCCTCGACCTGCTCCTCCTGGTACCCGAGGGTGCGCAGGGCGCGGGGCACGGTCTGGTTGACGATCTGCATCGAGCCGCCGCCGACGAGCTTCTTGAACTTGACCAGGGCCAGGTCGGGCTCGACGCCGGTGGTGTCGCAGTCCATCATCAGGCCGATGGTGCCGGTCGGGGCCAGGACGCTGGCCTGCGAGTTGCGCCAGCCGTTCTTGGCGCCGATCTCGTTGCCGAGCGCCCACTGGGCCGTGGCCGCGTCCTTGATGGCGGCGTCGACGGCGCCGACGGTACCGATGACGACATTTGCTTCTGCGTGCTTGTGCATGACGCGGGCGTGCGCGGTCGCGTTGCGGGCGAAGCCGTCGTAGGCGCCGACCACCCCGGCCAGTTCGGCCGAGCGCCGGTACGCGGTGCCCGTCATCAGGCTGCTGATCGTGGCCGCGACGGCCCGGCCGCCCTCGGAGTCGTACGCCAGGCCGCTGGCCATGAGCAGCGCGCCCAGGTTCGCGTAGCCGATGCCGAGCTGGCGGTACGCGCGGCTGGTCTCGCCGATCTTCTCCGTCGGGAAGTCGGCGAAGGAGATCGAGATGTCCATCGCGGTGATGACCAGCTCGACCGACTTCACGAACTTCTCGACGGCGAAGGTGCCGTCGGCGTTGAGGTACTTGAGCAGGTTCAGCGAGGCCAGGTTGCAGCTGGAGTTGTCCAGGTGCATGTACTCGCTGCACGGGTTCGACCCGGTGATCCGCCCGGTCTCGGGGCAGGTGTGCCAGTCGTTGATCGTGTCGTCGTACTGGATGCCGGGGTCGGCGCACGCCCACGCGGCCTGGGCGAGCTTGTTGAACAGCTCCTTGCCCTTGACCGTCGAGATGATGCTGTTGTCCAGCCGCGAGCGCAGGCCGAACTCGGCGTCGTCCTCGACGGCGCGCATGAAGTCGGCCGAGACGCGGACGGAGTTGTTGGCGTTCTGGTACTGAACGCTGACGATGTCCTTGCCGCCGAGGTCCATGTCGAAGCCGGCGTCGCGCAGGGCCCGGATCTTGTCCTCTTCGCGGGCCTTGGTCTCGATGAACTCCTCGACGTCGGGGTGGTCGACGTCGAGGATGACCATCTTGGCCGCCCGGCGGGTGGCGCCGCCGCTCTTGATCGTCCCGGCCGACGCGTCCGCGCCGCGCATGAACGACACCGGGCCGCTGGCCGTGCCGCCGCTGGTCAGCAGCTCCTTGGAGGAGCGGATCCGCGACAGGTTGACGCCGGAGCCGGAGCCGCCCTTGAAGATCAGCCCCTCCTCCTTGTACCAGTCGAGGATCGAGTCCATCGAGTCGTCGACGGACAGGATGAAACAGGCGCTGACCTGCTGCGGCGACGACGTACCGACGTTGAACCAGACCGGCGAGTTGAAGCTGAACACCTGGTGCAGCAGCATCCAGGTCAGCTCATGGCCGAAGATCTCGGCGTCCTGCTCGGTCGCGAAGTACCCGTGCTGAAGGCCGGCCGCGACGTAGGTCGACACGACGCGGTCGATCAGCTGGCGCAGCGACTGCTCACGCTGCGGCGTGCCGACGGCGCCGCGGAAGTACTTGGTGGTGACGATGTTGGCGGCGTTGACGCTCCACGTCGCCGGGAACTCGACCCCCCGCTGCTCGAAGTTGATCGAGCCGTCCCGCCAGTTCGTCATGACGACGTCGCGACGCTCCCACGTCACCTCGTCGTAGGGGTGCACCCCCTCGGTCGTCCAGACGCGCTCGACCCGCAGCCCCTCCCGCTGGTCCTTGCGTGCCGACGTCTTCGTCTTCGTCTCCCCCGCCATCCGCGGCCCCCTCATCAGCGTGATCATCATTCGGTACCGCATGTGCGTACCGGAATTCGTTCTGTGCGCTTTTCTTGCTTTGGTCAGCCGACACGCGCGGTCGGCACGGTGGAGCCGTCCCCCGACGACTCGCTTTCCTTCACCGGCGCCTCGGCCCCGGCCCGCAGCGCCGCGATCTCCCGCTCGAAGTCGCCGAGCGAGTCGAACGACCGGTAGACGCTGGCGAACCGCAGGTACGCCACCTCGTCGAGGTCCCGCAGCGGCGCGAGGATGGCCAGCCCGACCTCGTGGCTGGGCAGCTCGGCCGCGCCCCGGGCCCGGACCGTCTCCTCGACCTTCTGCGCGAGGAGCGCGATGGAGTCCTCGTCGACGGGCCGGCCCTGGCAGGCCTTCCGCACCCCGGCGATGATCTTCAACCGGCTGAACGGCTCGGTCACCCCGCTGCGCTTGACCACGGCGAGCACCGCCTCCTCGACGGTGGTGAAGCGCCGCCCGCACTCCGGGCAGGACCGGCGCCGCCGGATGATCTGCCCATCCTCGGCCTCGCGAGAGTCGACAACCCTCGAGTCGGCGTGCCGACAGTACGGGCACCGCATGTCGATGGACCTCTCTCCAGGGTAGGCACACCAAACCGGACGAACGCCCTCGTGAGGCCTGCTCGCCGGAAAATTACAGTCAGTGAACAGCGGCTGCCGAATCCACAACCTGTGGACGACTTACACCCCTGTAACTACTACATCTTGGGGTAGACGCTATGCCGATGCCTACGCCGACGCAAGTCAAACGAGGATCCCGACCCTTTTGTGTCGCGACTCTCATTGGTAGTTCTCTGCCATGTGGACTTTTGCGGCAAGTCGGACGCCGCTTGCCCCGACTTGTCGGATTTATACCCTGAAAGATGATATTTAAGAGTCAGCGACGGCCGTACGTCAGCGGCGGCGGGGCAGGACCAGCCGTTGCCCGGCGTCGATGTCGTAGCCGTCGAGGTTGTTGAGCCGGCGGATCTCCTCCACGGTCGCGTCGCGCCCTTCGCGCCCCTTGGTGCGCGTCGCGATGTCCCAGAGCGTGTCGCCCGGCTGCACGATGACCGTCGGCGCCGGCCCCGGCGGGTCGGCCGCCTGCCCGGGCGCCGCGACGAGCGCGAAGAGCCCTCCGGCGACGGCCAGCAGGAAACAGAACACCACGATCCGCCCGCGCCGCGTGAGGCGAATCGGCCCGCTTTCGTGCCCGTTTTCGACCTGCCGTCCCATGTCGGCCCCCTTTTACGTACGCCTGTTCGATAGAACAGTCGTACGATGGTGTACCAGAGCGGGAAGACCCATGTCGAGCAGACTCGCCGAAAAATCGGCGCGCCACGTAGTACAGATGTTTGAAACTGGCGTACCCCGGCGTTACGGTGATCCACACACGATCAGCTTTCGATCGGGACTACCGGACCTATGTGACATCCCGGGCGCCCGCACGCGGGAGCCGCGAACGCACCATCGGGCCTCCGCACCCACGGATGCCCCGGCTCCCGCGGGCGCGGGAGCCACCGACACAAACACCGGCACCTGCGCCCGCAGGAGCCACCGATGCGACAACCGGGACCCGCACCCGCGCGGGGCCCGGGTGACGAGCCACCCCACGGCCCGTCAGCAGGCGCGGCGAACGCCCCGCGACTGCCAACACGAGGGAGGACGACGTGTCAGCCGACGACCGCACCGACGCACCCGCGAGCGAGCCGGACGAGCTCATCGACGGCCCCGGCGCCGAGGTCACCGCCATCGGCGGCCGCGCCGGCGCCAAGCGCGCCACCCGCCGCCGCGGCGGCGAGCCGGAGATGCGCGCGGTCACCGCCGTGGTCAGCGCCTTCCCCGACCTCTTCGCGGCCGACCTGACCGTCCGCCAGCGCCGCATCCTCGAGTTCATCCGCGCCGCGGTGGAGCGCAACGGCTATCCGCCGAGCGTGCGCGAGATCGGCGAGGCCGTGGGCCTGGTCTCCCCTTCGAGCGTGGCGTACCAGCTCAAGGAGCTCGAGCGCAAGGGCTACCTGCGCCGCGACCCCAACCGCCCCCGCGCCGTCGACGTCCGCCCGCCGAGCGAGCTCGTGGCGGTCGACGAGGAGGCGGCCCGCGCGGCCCGCCCGGCCCCCGCGTACGTGCCCGTCCTGGGCCGCATCGCCGCCGGCGGCCCGATCCTGGCCGAGCAGGCGGTGGAGGACGTCTTCCCCCTCCCCCGCGAGCTCGTCGGCGAGGGCACCCTCTTCATGCTCCAGGTCAAGGGCGACTCGATGCTGGACGCCGCGATCTGTGACGGCGACTGGGTGGTCGTGCGCCAGCAGCCCAACGCCAACAACGGCGAAATCGTGGCCGCCATGCTCGACGGCGAGGCCACCGTGAAGACCTACCGCAACCGCGACGGCCACGTGTGGCTGATGCCGCAGAACGCGGCCTTCGACCCCATCCAGGGCGACCTGGCCACGATCCTGGGCCGCGTCGTCACGGTCGTCCGCCGCATCTGACCCACGGACGTTCTGGTGGCCGGCTGAGCCAGGGAGCCGCCGGCCACAACCCTTGCCGCGGCGCTGGCCGCGACACGGCTCAGCGGTGGGGCGCGTAGCCCCGGTCGTAGCCGCCGTAACCGCCTTGGTCGCCGGGGCCGTAGCCGCCGCGGCCCTCCCGCGGAGGGGGGCCCTGGGCGAAGCCGCGCTGGTCGCCGCCGTAGCCGCCGCGCTGGTCGCCCGGCCCGCCGCCGTAGACGTTGCCGCCGCCGTCGCGTGGGGAACCACCGCCGTCGCGTGGGGAGCCGCCGCCACCGCCGTACACGCCGCCGCCCTGGCGGTTGCCGGGGCGGTCGCCACCGCCGCCGTAGACGTTGTTGCCGCCGTCGCGGCCGCCACCACCGCCACCGCCGCCCGCGCCGTAGACGTTGCCGCCGCCGGCCGGGCCCGCGCCGTACACGTTGCCACCGGGGCCGCCGCGGCCGCCACCGCCCGGCCCGGAGCCACCGTCCCGGCCGCCGGGGCCGCCCGGACCGTTGGGGCCGCCGCCGTAGACGCCCGGGCCGCCGCCGCCCACCGTGGCCGGCATCGCGAAGTCGCCGTCCGGGGCGTCGCCGCGCACGTTGCCGGTGTTCGAGCCCGCGGCGCGGCGGGCGGCGCGGGAGCGGCGGATGCCGATCACGCCCGCGATGACGAGGCCGAGGCCGAGGACGCCGATGAAGGCCACCGCGTACGTGATGTCCTGGAGGGTCAGCGACTGCAGGAACGACTGGTCCTTCGCCTTCGGCGAGGGCACGTTCGCCCCGTTGCCCCCCGACGCGACCGAGATGTCGGTCGGCGTGTACTTCAGCAGCGGCGCCTTCTTCGTGGCGTCCACGTCGGAGGCGGTCACGTAGTTCTTGCCGTCCGGCGTGTAGGTGATCGCCTCGCCCTGCGCCTCGTTCGGCAGCGGCGTGATGCGCGGCTTGCCGGTCGTCAGGGCCTTGACGATGTCGCCCCCGGCCACGTCGAACTCGTAGGCGTCGGACAACGTGCGCACGACGACCTTGGAGCCGTCGGGCGCGGCCGCGGCGCCGGTGATGAGCTTCCAGCCGAGCAGGTTCAGCGGGTTGGGGGTCTTGGTGTCCTGGAGGGACTTGAAGTCGCCGGCCTTCCTCAGCTTGACGCCGTTGGCCGTGTTCGGCACGAGCGCGGACTCGGCGATGTAGACCTCGTTCGGCGACGCCTTGGTGATGATGATCGGCAGGCCGTCGCCGTTGATGAGGAGGGCCTCGGCGTCGTGCTTCTTGCCGTCGGGGTAGGTCAGGCGGTTGATCACCGGGTTGGTCGAGCCGGGGGCCAGAGTCCAGATCGCCACGGTCTTGCGCGGGTTCTTCGAGCCCCCCGACGCCTCATCGTTGTCGCCGATGTCACCGACGTAGAGCGTGCCGTCCTTGCCCAGGGCGGCGTCCTCGGGGTCGATCGGCCGGCTCTGGTAGTTGATCGTCTTCAGCAGCTTGCAGCTGTCGTCGAGGAGCCAGATCTTGGACTTGGCCGGCTCGACCTGGCTGTCCTGGATGGCGTAGTACCCGCCGTCGGGCTTGGCCACGAGGCCCGAGACCTCGTTGACGTCCTTCGGGGCCGGCGAGCACACGGTGGCGCCCGCGCCCGTTCCGGCGGCGGACGTCGGCGACGGTGCGTAGGCGTCGGCCGGTGCCGACACCCCGGCCGACAGACAGATCACCGCAGCCGAACAGAGCACCACCCGTCGTCGCATCCCGCAAGTCTGGCAGAGCCGGACCGGCTTTGGGGTTGCCCGGTCCGGCTGTCACTCCAGGTAACTGCGGTGCGCGACGGAGAGTAACCGCCGATGGATCAGGACGAAACGGCGTACGGGGCCAGCTCGGCCGCCAGGCCCTCCGTGACCCGGGCCCGGACGCGGGTGCCCTCGGCCAGGTGGGAGGTCTCGAGGACCTCGCCGATCGAGTGGACGCGCGCCACGAGGTCGCCGCGCTCGTACGGCACGATCGCCGTCAGCTCGATGGCCGGCCACGGCAGCCCCTGCTCGATCGCCGCGCGCACGTCGTCGAGGCCGGCGCCGGTGCGGGCGGAGGCGAACACGGCCGTCGGCCACAGGCCCTTCAGCCGCAGCTGGGTCTCCTCGTCGGCCGCGTCGACCTTGTTGATGACCAGCAGCTCGGGTACGGCATCCGCACCGACCTCGGCGAGGACCTCGCGCACGGCGCGGACCTGCGCCTCGGGGTCGGGGTGGGAGCCGTCGACCACGTGGAGTACCAGATCGGCCTCCGCCACCTCCTCCAGCGTCGACCGGAAGGCCTCGACCAGCTGGTGCGGCAGGTGCCGGACGAAACCGACGGTGTCCGAGAGCGTGTAGATCCGCCCGTCGGCGGCCCGCGTCCGGCGCGTGGTCGTGTCCAGGGTGGCGAACAGCGCGTTCTCCACCAGCACGCCCGCCCCGGTGAGGCGGTTGAGCAGGCTGGACTTGCCGGCGTTGGTGTAGCCGGCGATCGCCACGGCGGGCACGCGGTTGCGCCGGCGGGTCGCCCGCTTGGTGTCGCGGATGGTCGCCATCGCCGCGATCTCGCGCTTGAGGCGGGAGATGCGGGTCCGGATGCGGCGCCGGTCGATCTCGAGCTTGGTCTCACCGGGGCCGCGCAGGCCCACGCCGCCGTTGCCGCTGGCCGAGCCGCCGGCCTGCCGGCTGAGCGCCTCACCCCAGCCTCGCAGGCGCGGCAGGAAGTACTGCAGCTGCGCCAGCTCGACCTGGGCCTTGCCCTCCTTGCTCTTGGCGTGCTGGGCGAAGATGTCGAGGATCAGCGCCGTGCGGTCGATGACCTTGACGTTGACCCGCGACTCCAGCTGCCGCAGCTGGGACGGCGACAGCTCGCCGTCGCAGATGACGGTGTCGGCGCCGCTGCTGACGACCACGGCCCGCACCTCGTCGACCTTGCCGCGGCCGATGAAGGTGGCCGAGTCGGGGCGGCTGCGGCGCTGGATGAGGCCGTCGAGGACCAGGGAGCCGGCGGTCTCGGCGAGCGCGGCCAGCTCGGTCAGCGAGTTCTCGGCGTCGGTGACGGTGCCCTCGGTCCAGACGCCGACCAGCACGACGCGCTCGAGGCGCAGCTGGCGGTACTCGACCTCGGTGACATCCACGAGTTCGGTGGACAATCCGGCGACACGCCGCAGGGCATGCCGCGCCTCGAGTTCGAGCTCGCCGTCGTCAACGAAGTCCTCGAACTCCTCAGCGTCCGCGTCGTAGGCGTCTGCGGAAAAGCTCGTTCGTGCGCGCAATGCGATCTCTCCTCGCTAAAGGGGGGTTCAACCTGTCAATCGTGACACTTGTCGGGGTGAGACGGCACTTGATATCCGCACCCGGTGCGGCGGCCGGGGGACGCGGAGGGTGAGAATGGGCTCGTGACACCTGCCACACACAGACTGCCCAGCGCCGGGTTCTCTCTCACCATCCGTGTCTCCGTCGTGGCCGACGCCTCCGCCATCGGCCGCCTGACCACCGCGGTCGGCGAGGCCGGCGGCATCGTCACCGCCGTCGACGTCGTCGACTCCGACAACGCCAACGTGGTCGTCGACCTCACCTGCGACACCGCCGACTCCCCCCACGCCGAGCAGGTCGTGGCGTGCCTGGAGAAGCTCGACGGGGTCGACGTGCGCAAGGTCTCCGACCGCACGTTCCTGCTGCACCTCGGCGGCAAGATCGAGGTCGCGCCCAAGGTCGCGCTGCGCAACCGCGACGAACTCTCCCGCGCCTACACCCCCGGCGTGGCCCGGGTGTGCCTGGCCATCGCCGAGAACCCCGACGACGCCCGCCGGCTCACGATCAAGCGCAACACGGTCGCCGTGGTGACCGACGGCTCGGCCGTGCTCGGCCTCGGCAACATCGGGCCCTATGCGGCGATGCCGGTCATGGAGGGCAAGGCCGCGCTGTTCAAACGCTTCGGCGGGGTCGACGCCTGGCCGGTGGTGCTCGACACCCAGGACACCGACGAGATCATCGCGATCGTGAAGGCGATCGCGCCCGCGTACGGCGGGATCAACCTCGAGGACATCGCCGCCCCGCGCTGCTTCGAGATCGAGGAGCGGCTGCGCGCGCAGCTCGACATCCCCGTGTTCCACGACGACCAGCACGGCACGGCCATCTGCGTGCTGGCCGCGCTGACGAACGCGCTGCGCGTGGTCGGCAAGCAGATCGGCCAGGTCAAGGTCGTGGTGAGCGGGGCCGGCGCCGCCGGTACGGCCATCATGAAGCTTCTGCTCCGCCAGGGCGTCGGCGACGTGATCGCCACCGACCGGCCCGGTGCGCTGCACCGCGGCATGACCGGTCTCACGCCCGCGTGGCAGTGGCTGGTCAACCACACCAACAAGGACAATTACGCCGGCGACCTGCGCGGGGCGCTGCGCGGGGCCGACGTGTTCATCGGGGTGAGCGCGCCCAACCTGCTCACCGGCGACGACATCGCCACGATGGCGCCGCAGTCGATCGTGTTCGCGCTGGCCAACCCCGACCCGGAGGTCGACCCGCGGGAGGCCCGCGAGCACGCCGCGATCGTCGCCACCGGCCGCTCCGACCAGCCGAACCAGATCAACAACGTGCTCGCGTTCCCGGGCGTGTTCCGGGGCATGCTCGACGCCCAGGCGCGCGAGTTCACCGAGGCGATGGCGCTCGCGGCCGCGCAGGCGATCGCGGACACGGTCGGCGAGGACAAG
Organism: Dactylosporangium sp. McL0621; assembly: GCF_049995355.1. Taxonomy (NCBI): domain Bacteria; kingdom Bacillati; phylum Actinomycetota; class Actinomycetes; order Micromonosporales; family Micromonosporaceae; genus Dactylosporangium; species Dactylosporangium sp. McL0621. The sequence continues at coordinate 1,920,574 of NZ_CP188259.1, read as the reverse complement.
CTCAACCCGTCGGTCATCGTGCCGAGCGTGTTCGACGCGCGGGTCGCAACCGCGGTCGCCGCGGCCGTGCGGGCCGCGGCGAAGGGTCCCCAGCTGGACTCGACCCCGGACGGGGAGCACCCGGCTCAGGAGTAGGTGGGCGCCAGCTGCCGGATGGCCTGCGCGTCGACGTCGCCGTGCGCGACGATGACCGCAGGCCCCTGCAGCCGGCACTCCGCCGGCGACAGGGTGACGGTGAGCCGGCCGCCGAGCACGTCGACGATCACGGTGCCGGTCTCGAGGCCGGCGTGGTGCACCGCGACCGCCGCGACCGCGCACGCGCCCGAGCCGCAGGACTGGGTCTCGCCGGAGCCGCGCTCGTACACGCGCATCCGCCGGTACAGGTCGGCGCCGGCCGGGGCCGGGCCCACCGCGGCGAACTCGACGTTGACGCCGGCCGGGAAGATCAGCGGGTCGATCACGGGCGCCCGGCTCAGGTCGAGGCCCTCCAGGGTCGGCTCGTCGACCGCGCAGACGAGGTGCGGGTTGCCGACGTCGACCGCGGTCCCGCCGAAGCCCGCCCCGTTGGTGACGGCCTCGCTCTGGACATAAACCCGCGGAACGGGCATTCCCGCCGAGATCTCCTCGCCCATGGTGACCGGTACCACGCCGGCCCGGGTCACCAGGTCGAACGTGCCCTCGGGGGCGACCAGGCCGGCCTCGGCGAGGTAGCGCGCGTAGACGCGGACCCCGTTGCCGCACATCTCCGACTGCGACCCGTCGGCGTTCCAGTAGTCCATGAACCACTCGGCGCCCGCCGAGGACGCCTCCGCGTCCGGGTGGGCGGCGCTGCGCACGACCCGCAGGACGCCGTCGGCGCCGATGCCACGGCGCCGGTCGCACAGGGCGGCGACGAAGGCCGGGGTCAGGGGCAGGGTGCCTTCGGGGTCGGGCAGGATGACGAAGTCGTTGCCCGTGCCGTGGCCTTTCGCGAAGCGCATGGCGTCAATCTTGCCGCACGGCGCCCAGGGCCGCCCGCGTGATGTCCGCCGCCGCGCCGTCGAGCCAGACGATCCGCTCGTCGCGGCGGAACCAGGAGCGCTGCCGCCGGACGAAACGCCGGGTGGCGCGGGCCGTCTCGGCGCGGGCTTCCGCGGCCCCGCAGAGCCCGTCGAGCAGGTTCATGATCTGGCGGTACCCCAGCGCGCCGCTCGCCGTGCGCCCGTCGCGCAGCCCGCGGCCGAGCAGGCCGCGCACCTCCTCCACGAAGCCCAGCGCCCACATCTGCTCGACGCGCGCGTCGATCCGCGCGTCGAGCAGCGCCGTGTCGACGTCGACGCCGAGCTGGAGGGCGTCGTACACCCGGCGCGGCTGCGGCAGCTGCGCGGTGAAGGCGGTGCCGGTCAGCGCGTTCACCTCGAGGGCGCGCACGATGCGCCGGCCGTTGCTGGGCAGGATGCGCCCGGCGGCGACCGGGTCGGCCGCCTGCAGCCGGGCGTACAGCGGCGCGGGCCCGACCTCCTGCAGCTCCCGCTCCAGCTCGGCGCGCAGCTCGGGGTCGGTGCCGGGGAAGTCGAAGTCCTCGAGCACGGCCCGCACGTAGAGGCCGGAGCCGCCGACGAGCAGCGGTACGCGTCCGCGCGCGGCGATGTCCTCGATCGCGGCGCGGGCGAGGCCCTGGTACACGGCCACGCTGGCCGGCTCGGTGACGTCCCATATGTCCAGGACATGGTGCGGGACACCGGCGCGCTCGGGCTCGGTGAGCTTGGCGGTGCCGATGTCCATGCCGCGGTACAGCTGCATGGAGTCGGCGTTGACGACCTCCCCGCCCAGCTCGTCCGCGAGGCGCAGGCTCAGCGCCGACTTGCCCGCGGCCGTCGGGCCGACGATGGCGATGACGTCGTGCGTCATGCTTCCTCCGCACTCCACTTCGCCACGAAGTAGGCGACACCGTACGGAGCGGAGTCGTACAGCAACTCCCCGTGCATGTCGCGGTCCTTGGCCCCGGCGAGCACCTGCCACGGCGCGCGGCCGGCGACGAGCAGCTCGGTCGCCTCGGCCGGGTCGATCGCGGCCAGCGCGGCGGCGTCGGCCCCGGCGAGGGCGGCGGCGACGGCGGCGTCGAAGGCCTCGGCGCGCGGGTCGAAGAAGCCGGGCGCCTTTTCGGTACGGCACGCAGAGCCGTCGCCGAGCACCAGCAGCCCGACCCGCTCGGCCTCGCCGGCCAGCTTGCGGCCGAGGCGCGCGCACTCGCCGGGATCGGCGTCGGCGGCCACGCTCTGGAAGTTTCCGGCCGCCGGGGCCAGCCACGCGCCGATCAGGAGGCTGAGCGGAAGCTGCTCGCCGGACGGGTCACCGATCGGGAGATCGATGCCCCACGGGGAGAGGGTCCCCCCGAACGGGGGGTCACGGCGTACCGTCGTGCTATCAGAACCGAGGACGATGAGCGAGTCGACCGAGGCATCCGCCAGGTGCGCCACCGCGGCGCGGCAGGCCGCCCGCAGGTCGTCGAGCTCGGACGCCGCCCCGGCGGCCAGCTCCGGCACGAGCAGTGGCGGATGTGGGCAGACTGCGGCGGCGACGAGTGACACGACCTAACGTTATCGGGGACGGTCTCTGCGAAGCTCTGCGGCCTTTGAATGGCACCGGAATGGTCACGGTTCGGCCGCAGGCCCTCGACCGGCCCCGGGGCACACCTGTGAGAATGCCCTGGGGAACTTTGCTGTGCGATGGCGGCGTGAAGGTGGGATACCCGATCCTACGGGCGCCGGGAGCGAGGATGGGCAGATGAGCGACCCTACGGAGTTCGGACGGATCGACACCGACGGCAATGTCTTCGTGAAGACGGCCGCCGGTGAGCGCCCAATCGGGTCCTGGCAGGCCGGGACGCCCGAGGAGGGCCTGGCCCACTTCGCGCGCCGGTTCGCCGACCTGGTGACCGAGGTCGACCTGATCGAGGCGCGGCTCGGCAGCGGCGCCGCCGACGCCGGCCAGTCGCTGTCCACCATCCGCCGTCTGCGCAGCGGCCTCGACGAGGCCCACGTCGTGGGTGACATCGACGGCCTCGCCGCCCGGCTGGACAAGCTCACGGCGATCGCCGAGGAGAAGGCCGGCGCCGCGCGGGCCGCCCGCGACGCGGCCCGGGCCGAGTCGCTCGCCCGCAAGACCACCCTGGTCGAGGAGGCCGAGCTCATCGCGTCCGAGGCGACCGGCTGGAAGACGGCCGGCGACCGCCTCAAGGAGATCCTCGACGAGTGGAAGGCGATCCACGGCGTCGAGAAGAAGGCCGAGAGCGAGCTCTGGAAGCGCTACGCCGCCGCCCGCGACGCCTTCACCCGCCGCCGCGGCGCCCACTTCGCCACCCTGGACTCCACCCGCAAGCAGGCCCAGGGCCGCAAGGAAGAGCTCGTCATCGAGGCCGAGGGCCTGTCGGAGTCCACCGAGTGGAACGCGACGGCCGCCCGCCTCAAGGAGCTCATGAACGAGTGGAAGACGGCCCCGCGCGCCGCGAAGGACACGGAGCAGAAGCTCTGGGAACGCTTCCGGGCCGCTCAGGATGCCTTCTTCAAGCGGCGTAGCGAGGTATTCTCGGCCAGGGATGCCGAGTTCAAGGGCAACCTCGAGCGCAAGCAGGAGCTCCTGGCCCAGGCCGAGGCCCTGGACATCGACGGCGACCCGAAGGGCGCGCAGAACAAGCTGCGCGAGATCCAGGGCACCTGGCACGAGGTGGGCCGCGTGCCCCGCGAGTCGCAGGCGACCCTGGACCGCCGCCTCCGCAACGTCGAGGACAAGGTCAAGTCCGCGATGGACGCGGCGTGGCGCCGCACCCCGCCCGAGGCCAGCCCGCTGCTCGCCCAGATGCGCGAGCAGGTGGCCCGGGCCGAGCAGCAGCTGGCGAGCGCCCAGGCCGCCGGCGACCAGCGGCGCATCAAGGAGGCCGAGAAGGCCCTGGAGTCGAAGCGCAAGTTCCTGGCCATGGCGGAGCACACCGCCTGACGGACTTCTCCGGTGACGGGCAGCGTCCCGTCCGACATAGAAAGTTGACCACTACACGCCGCGTGCGTGTAGTGGTCAACGCTTTTCAGAGGTCTTTCCGCCGGTCAGCAGTGGGTCGTGGCCGGCTGCGGGGGCGGCGCGCCGATCGACGGCATGCCCAGCGAGACCCCCGGCGTCCGCGTCACCCGCCCGGCCTCCCAAGCGTCGCCCGCCCGGGTGCGGCGGTGCGACACGAGCGGCCCGTCGGCGTTGAGGTGGTGCGGCGCCGCGTACGTCACCGTGGTGTGCACGATGTCCCCCGGCCGGATGCCCGCGTCCGCGTCCGCCGCGAAGTGCACCAGCCGCCCGTCCCGGGCCCGGCCCGAGAGCCGCCCCGTCGCCGTGTCCTTGCGCCCCTCACCCACGGCCGCGAGCACCTCGAGCGTCGTACCGACCAAGCGCTTGTTCTCGGCCCAGCTGATCTCCTCGAGCACGGCGATCAACCGGTCGTAGCGCTCCTGGACCACGGCCTTCGGCACCTGCAGGTCCATCGAGGCCGCCGGGGTGCCGGGGCGCTTCGAGTACTGGAACGTGAACGCGCTGGAGTAGCGGGCCGCGCGCACCACGTCGAGCGTCCGCTCGAAGTCGGCGTCGGTCTCGCCCGGGAAGCCCACGATGATGTCGGTGGTGATCGCGGCGTCCGGCATGGCCGCGCGGACCTTCTCGATGATCCCCAGGTACTTCTCCGCGCGGTACGAGCGCCGCATCGCCCGCAGCACGTCGTCCGAGCCCGACTGCAGCGGCATGTGCAGCGAGTGGCACACGTTCGGCGTCTCGGCCATGGCCGCGATCACGTCGTCGGTGAAGTCCTTCGGGTGCGGGCTGGTGAAGCGCACGCGCTCCAGGCCGTCGACCGAGCCGCAGGCGCGCAGAAGCTTGCCGAACGCGTACCGGTCGCCGAACTCGACCCCGTAGGAGTTCACGTTCTGGCCGAGCAGCGTCACCTCGAGCACGCCCTCGGCCGCCAGCGCCCGGACCTCGGCCAGCACGTCGCCCGGCCGGCGGTCCTTCTCGCGGCCGCGCAGCGCCGGCACGATGCAGAACGTGCACGTGTTGTTGCAGCCGACCGAGATGGAGACCCAGCCGGCGTAGGTGGACTCGCGGCGGGTCGGCAGCGTCGACGGGAAGACCTCGAGCGACTCGAGGATCTCGACCTCGGCGGCGGCGTTGTGCCGGGCGCGCTCGAGCAGCACCGGCAGCGAGCCGATGTTGTGGGTGCCGAAGACGACGTCGACCCAGGGCGCCTTCTTCACGATGTCGCCGCGGTCCTTCTGGGCCAGGCAGCCGCCGACGGCGATCTGCATGCCGGGGTGCGCGAGCTTCGTGGGGCGCAGGTGGCCGAGGTTGCCGTAGAGCCGGTTGTCCGCGTTCTCCCGCACCGCGCACGTGTTGAACACGACCACGTCGGGCTCGCCGTCGCCGGCCGCCGGCACGTAGCCGGCCTCCTCCAGCAGCCCGGAGATGCGCTCGGAGTCGTGCGCATTCATCTGGCAGCCGTAGGTGATCACGCGGAAGGTACGAGTGTCAGTCATAGCGAGGCAAAGCTTAGCCCCCGATGTGTTCGCCGGCCGTATCCACGAGCCCCGGCAGCTCCACGTCCGCCGCCTCGCCGGGCGGGAACAGGGGCGTGACCGCGACGTACCCGTCACGCAGCCACCCGTCGTCGCTGCCCGGCTCGGGGACCTCCCCCACCTGCTCCAGGGACATGCTCACGAAGCCCTCGCCGCGCTCGCGCAGCGTCATCTGCACGATGCCGAACTCGGCCAGGTGGGCCCGGCGGATGCCGCGCAGCGCGCCGGCCTCGACGTCGGGCACGTTGACGTTGAGCGCGAACGGGCCGTTCAGCAGCGGTAACAGGTCGACCGCGACCTCCGCGGCGGTGTCCCAGTTGGCCTCGACGGCGTCCGGGGGCACGTCGAGGGAGACCGCGAGCGCCGGGCAGCCGTTGGCCACGGCGGTGAGGGCGGCCCCGACGGTGCCGGAGTGCAGCACCGCGGCGCCGGTGTTGGGGCCCCGGTTGATGCCGGACACGACCACGTCCGGCGGCGGCCCGAACGCACCCCGGGTGGCCAGCAGCACGATGAAGGCCGGCGTTGCCGAAACCGCAAAAGCGGCGGCGGTACCGTCGATGCCTCGCTCTTCCATCTGGATGCGCCCGCCGTCGTCGACCGCCAGCAGGGCGGCGCTCGCGCCCGAGGACTCCTCCACGGGCGCGGCGACCACCGTCTCGTACCCGGCGCGCATCACCCACTCGGCGAGCGTGAGCAGGCCGGGGCTGTCGATGCCGTCGTCATTGGTCACGAGGATCCGCATGGCCATCAGCATCGCCGGGTTGCTCGTTGTGATCAAACGGAGGCTGTAGGGAACCTGTCAGGGACACGTCACGCAATTCGGACGTCGTTATCGGCCCGTGACCACTGTGTCGCGGATCAGCAGCCTTTGCCCGGCTAACGTCATTCGCACTGGGCAGGCGACGCGGCGTCGCGACATAGTGGGGCGGGACATGACGGCAGAGCCTTTGATCGTGCTCAACGGCGTGAACAAGTGGTTCGGCGAGCTGCACGTGTTGAAGGACATCAACCTGTCGATCGGCCGCGGCGAGGTCGTCGTGGTGGTCGGCCCCTCGGGGTCGGGCAAGTCGACGCTCTGCCGGGCGATCAACCGGCTCGAGCCCATCAACGACGGCGAGATCGTGTTCGACGGCACGCAGCTGCCGGCGGAGGGCAAGCCCCTCGCCCGGCTGCGCAGCGAGGTCGGCATGGTCTTCCAGTCGTTCAACCTCTTCGCGCACAAGACGATCCTCGAGAACGTCATGCTCGGGCCGGTCAAGGTGCGCAAGGAGAAGCCCGCCGTGGTCCGCGAGCGCGCGGCGGCCCTGCTCCAGCGGGTCGGCATCGCGCAGCAGGCGGAGAAGTACCCGGCCCAGCTCTCCGGCGGCCAGCAGCAGCGCGCGGCGATCGCGCGCGCCCTGGCGATGCAGCCCAAGGCGATGCTGTTCGACGAGCCGACGAGCGCGCTCGACCCGGAGATGGTCGGCGAGGTGCTCGACGTCATGACCGGCCTGGCCAAGGAGGGCATGACGATGGTCGTCGTCACCCACGAGATGGGCTTCGCCCGGCACGCGGCCAACCGCGTCGTGTTCATGGCCGACGGCCAGCTGGTCGAGGAGGCGGCGCCGGCGGAGTTCTTCGCCAACCCGCGCACCGACCGGGCCAGGGACTTCCTCTCGAAGATCCTGACTCACTAGAGCGGCTTCGCCGCACACGCCACTGACATAGATCACACCCTCGGCACACGAGACGGCGCACCACCCCGGTTGCGCCAACGGCCGCCCGGCTCGCCCGGGATCGGCTCTGAGGTAATGGAAGGAGCACACCAGAACATGCGAATCATGCGCATCGCGGCCATCGCCGCCGTCGCCACGCTTTCACTCGGCCTTGCTGCCTGCGGCAAGGAGGGCACGCCCACGCCGGAGACCCCGGCGGGCTCCGGCGCGCCCCAGGCGGCGAGCGACGCCTGCACGTCGTCCGGCGTGGCGCTGACGCCCGCCTCGGGCGTCGACATCGCGGGCAGCCCGACGTTCGCGAAGATCAAGTCGGCCGGCAAGGTCATCGTGGGCGTCAAGTTCGACCAGCCGAACCTCGGCTACAAGGACGCCTCGGGCAAGCGCTGCGGCTTCGACATCGAGATCGCCCAGCTGGTCGCCTCGAAGCTCGGCATCGACCCGTCGAAGATCGAGTACAAGGAGGTCGCGTCCGCGAACCGCGAGACGTCGATCAAGGGTGGCGAGGTCGACTACTACGTCGGCACCTACTCGATCACCGACAAGCGCAAGGCCGACGTCTCCTTCGCCGGGCCGTACTTCATCGCCGCGCAGGACCTGCTGGTGCGCAAGGACGACACGTCCATCACCGGCTCGGCGTCGCTGAAGGGCAAGAAGGTCTGCTCCGCCACCGGCTCGACGCCGATCCAGCGGGTGCGTGACCAGAAGCTCACCGAGGACAGCAACATCGTGGAGTTCAAGACCTACTCCGAGTGCGTCTCGCAGCTGATCGACAAGAAGGTCGACGCGGTCACCACCGACGACGCGATCCTCAAGGGCTACGCCGCGCAGAACCCGAGCCTGCTGAAGGTCGTCGGCAAGCCGTTCACCGACCCGGCGACCGGCAAGCCGTACCCGGAGAAGTACGGCATCGGCCTGGCCCACGACGACAAGGCGCTGCGCGACTTCGTCAACGCCTCGCTGGAGAAGGCCGAGCAGGACGGCACCTGGCAGAAGATCTACGACGGCACCCTGGGCAAGTCCGGCTCCACCGCGACGATCCCGCCGCTCGAGAAGTACTGATCCTGACCACGGGACGCCGCCCCCACTGCGGGGCGGCGTCTCGCCCTTATTCCCCTCCGATGGGCAGCGGATGAACGAGTTTCTTCACGTCCTCACGGACAACTGGGATGTGATCGGGTCCCATTTCTGGACCACGATCCAGTTGTTCCTGATCGCCGCGGTCGGCTCGCTGGTTTTCGGGATCCTGCTGACCGCGATGCGCGTGTCTCCGGTGCCCGCCCTGCGCGGCTTCGGCACCACCTATGTGCTGCTGCTGCGCAACTGCCCGCTCACGCTGGTCTTCGCGCTGCTCGTGTTCGCGGTGCCGAAGCTGGACGTCAACATCGACTACTTCCCCAGCGCCTGCATCGCGCTCACCGCCTACACCAGCGCGTTCGTGTGCGAGGCGCTGCGCTCCGGCATCAACACGGTGCCGGTCGGGCAGGCCGAGGCCGCCCGCGCGCTGGGCATGACGTTCGGCCAGGTGCTCGGCCTCGTCGTGCTGCCCCAGGCCTTCCGCACCGTGGTACCGCCGATGGTCAGCGTCCTCAACGCCATGCTCAAGAACACCACGATCGCCGCCGGCTTCTCGGTCGCCGAGGCGGGCCAGATCCAGGCGTACCTCTCCGAGCGCGGCGAGAACCAGATCTACAGCATCCTGTGGATCGCGATCGGCTTCCTGATCCTCGTGATCCCGCTGGTCGCGCTGCAGCGCACACTCGAGCGCCGCTGGGGGGTCGCCCGATGAGCAACATCCTCTACGACCTGCCCGGTCCCAAGGCCCGGGTGCGCAACCGGCTGCTCGGCGTCGTGAGCCTCATCGGGATCGTGGCGCTGCTGACGTACATCGTGCTGCGCTTCTACGACACGGGTCAGTTCGATCCGATCAAGTGGCAGCAGTTCGAGTACGCCTCGATCCAGCAGCAGATCCTCGACGGGTACCTGACCACGATGCGCACCGCCGGCGTCGCGGCCGTGCTCGCGCTGGCGTTCGGCGCCCTGCTGGCGACCGGGCGGCTCAGCGACCACCTGTACTTCCGGGCCCCGACCTCGTTCGTCGTCGAGCTGTTCCGGGCCATCCCGCTGCTGGTGCTCATCTTCTTCGCGTACTACGGCCCGATCCAGCTCGGCTACAAGGTCGGCCCGTTCTGGCCGCTGGTGATCGGGCTCACGCTGTACAACGGCGCCGTGCTGGCCGAGATCTTCCGGGCCGGCGTGCTCGCCGTGCCCCGGGGCCAGTCCGAGGCCGCGTACGCGCTGGGCATGCGCAAGACCCAGGTGATGGTGTCCATCCTGCTGCCGCAGGCGGTCCGGGCCATGCTGCCGGCCATCGTCAGCCAGGTCGTGGTGCTGCTCAAGGACACCGCGCTGGGCTTCATCATCCAGCTGCCGGAGCTGTTGTACGTTGGCAAGCAGATCGGCGGCCGACTGCCGTTCGGCCTGCCGTACGTGCCCGCGTACCTGGTCGTCGCCACGATGTACATCGGCACCTGCGGCCTGTTGTCCTGGTTCGCCTTCTGGCTGCAGAAGCGCCTCACCGGCGGCAAGCGGGTCAAGACCGCGGCCAAGCCGATCCCGCTGTCGGTCGACACCGGGGCCGGCGGCGGAGCCGTGCTTTGAGTTGATTGGCAAGGTTGCGTCCGGTGCGTACGCTGCGCGAGTGGCGGACACTGGCTTCCGGTTGGGCATCGACTTCGGAACCTCGAACACGGTCGCGGTCCTGCGCTGGCCGGACGGGCGCACCAAGCCCCTCCTCTTCGACGGCTCGCCCCTGCTGCCGTCGGCGGTGTACGCCAACGCCGACGGCAGCATCCTGACCGGACGTGACGCGGTGCACTCGGCGCGGCTCCAGCCGCACCGCTTCGAGCCCTACCCGAAGCGGCGCGTCGAGGAGGGCACCGTCTGGCTCGGCGAGCGTGAGGTCCCCGTCGCCGAGCTCGTCACCACTGTCCTGCGCCGGGTCGCGGCCGAGGCCGAGCGGGTCGCCGGGGCCAAGCCGGCGCACGTGATGATCACGCACCCCGCGACCTGGCCGCCCCAGCGCCGCCAGACGCTCTCCCAGGCCGCCGTGGCCGCGGGGCTCCCGGTGCCGCTGCTGTCCGCCGAGCCGATCGCGGCGGCGTCGTACTTCGTGGGCACGGTCGGCACCCACGTGCCGGTCGGCGGGATCGCGGTGGTGTACGACTTCGGCGCCGGCACGTTCGACGCCAGCGTGGTGCGCCGCAACGCGGGCGGGGGCTTCGACGTCCTCGCGAGCGAGGGCCTGCCGGACGCGGGCGGCCTCGACGTCGACGCGGCCGTGGTGGCGTACCTCGGGCGCAACTTCGCCGGCCGCGCGGGCGACCAGTGGCGGCGCCTGACCAACCCGGAGACCGAGGCCGACCGCCGCGCCGCGTGGCAGCTGTGGGAGGACGCCCGCCTGGCCAAGGAGATGCTGAGCCGGGCCGCGACCACGTACGTCCACGTGCCCCTGTTCGACGAGAGCGTCCCGATCGGCCGCGAGCAGCTCGAGCAGCTGGCCCGCCCGATCCTGGACCGCACCGTCACCGCCACCCAGATCGCGGTCACCGCGGCGGCCCTGGGCGACCGGCCCGTCTCCGCGGTGTTCCTCGTCGGCGGCTCGAGCCGCATCCCGCTCGCCGCGACGCTGCTGCACCGCGCGTTCGGCCTGGCCCCGACCGCGATCGAGCAGCCCGAGCTCGTCGTCGCCGAGGGTGCCCTGCACCTGGCCCCGCCCACGGGCCGCGCGCCGGTCTCGGGCGCGGCCGGCGGCGCGACCTCGCCGATCTCCGGCGGCCCGGTCGCGACCTCGGGCGGCCCGACCTCGGGCGCCGGGGGCCACGAGCTCAGCGGCGACGTCGCCGCGGCCCCGGTGTCGGCCGCGCCGGTGTCGGGGCAGCCGGTGTCGCCCGGGTTCAGCATGCCGTCGAACACGCCGCACCTGCCGCCGCTGATCCAGACGAGCACGATGCCGGTCGTGGCGCCTCAGCCGGTACACCCGCAGCCGCAGAGGCCCGTCTCGCCTCCGCCGCCGCAGCGCCCGACGGTGGCCTTCCCGGTCCCGCGGCAGCCGGTGATGCCGCAGCAGCCGGTGCGTCCGGTGCCGGTGACCGCCATGCCGGCCAGCCCCGCGCCGACGTGGCAGGGCGGCTATCCACCGGTACCGCCGCCGAAGAAACGACGCGGAGGGCTGGTCGCGGCCATCGGCGGCGGCACCCTCGCGCTGCTGCTGATCGTCGGCGGGATCGTCTGGGCGGTCAACCGCGACGGTTCCGACAACGGCGGCGGCGGGGACGGCCCCTCGGACCAGGCGCTGCCGGCGGTGTCCCCGGCGTGCGGGCACAAGATCGCGTACCTGGGGATGTCCAGCGGCGACAACTCCGACGACGGCGTGATGATGCGCAACAGCGTCCGGCTCGCCATCGACGACTTCAACGCGGCCCACCCGAACTGCAAGGTCGAGTTCAAGGAGTTCGACACCACCGGCACCGACGACGGCAGCAAGGCCAAGGCCCAGCTCGCCGTCGACGACAAGGAGGTGATCGGCGTGGTCGGCCCCGTGTACGACAACGAGATCCTCGCGGCCGGCCCGATCCTCGAGAAGGCCAACCTGCCGATGATCACGCCGTTCGCGCCGGACGAGAAGCTCGCGAAGCAGGGCTGGGCCACGTTCCACCGCGCGATCGGCTCCGACGTGGACCAGGCCCGCGCGGGCGGGGCGTACATCAAGAACACGCTGAAGGCCAAGAAGACCGCGATCGTGTACGACGACTCGGACTTCGGCACGATCGGCCGCACCGAGGTGTCGAACGTGCTCGGCAGCGCGACGGGCGTGTCCGTCTCGATCCACCAGACCGACACCGACTTCGCCTCGGCGGTCAAGCAGGTCACCGACTCCGGCCCGGACGCGGTGTACTTCGCGGGCGTCTCGGCGGACGCCATCAACTTCGTGAAGGCGCTGCGCGCGGCCAAGTCGGATCTGCCGATCGTCGGCTCGGACAAGCTGTTCACGCAGAGCTTCGTGACCAAGACCGAGGGCAAGGCCGAGGGCGTGATCGTCACCTGCCCGTGCGTGCCGTCGAAGGACGCCGGGGCGGACTTCGCCTCGAAGTACCAGGGCACGTTCGGCGCGCAGGCCAGCTACTACGGCCCGGAGGCGTACGACGCGACGGGGGTGTTCCTGGCGGGCTTCGCGGCGGGCAAGGGCACCCGCGAGAACATGCTGTCGTACATGTCAACGTACAAGGGCAAGGGCGCCGCAACGGGCCGCGAGATCAAGTTCGACGCCCGGGGCAACCTGGACACGGCGGACAAGCTGATCTGGGCATACAAGGTCAAGAGCACGTACATGGTGGGCGACAGCTTGATCGCCCCAGCCTGACGGGCGCGGTCACAGCACAGCTACGGCCGCGGCACGGCTTGGCTGGGTCACCGCCCGGCTCGGCCCAGCCCGATTTATCCGGCGCTCCGCACCGGATAAATCGCCTTTATCATCATTTTTCCGGGCCACTGATCGCGACCTGCGGCAACGCGCTTCTCGGGCAACGACCCCCGCTTCTCAGATAGACGGCCGCCGACCCACGGCACCGCGACCAACGGGCGCCCGGGCCCCGCCTCAGCGAGCGATCTCGGTGACCCGCGACTCGCGCACGACCGTGACGCGGATCTGACCCGGATAGGTCAGCTCCTCCTCGATCTGCTTGGCCACATCGCGAGCCAGCACCGCCGCCCCGATGTCGTCGACGTCGTCGGGCCGCACCATGACCCGGATCTCGCGCCCGGCCTGCATCGCGAAGACCTTCTCGACCCCCGACTTGCCTCCGGCGATCTCCTCGATGCGTTCGAGGCGCTTGACGTACGCCTCCAGGCTCTCCCGCCGCGCCCCCGGGCGCCCGCCGGAGCACGCGTCCGAGGCCTGGGTGAGCACCGCCTCGATGGTCTGCGGCAGCACCTCGTTGTGGTGCGCCTCGATGGCGTGGACGACGTCCTCGTGCTCGCCGTACTTGCGCGCGACATCGGCCCCGATCAGCGCATGGCTGCCCTCGACCTCGTGGGTGAGCGCCTTGCCGATGTCGTGCAGGAACGCCGACCGCTTGATGATCGCCGCGTCGAGGCGCAGCTCGGCCGCCATGATGCCGGCGATGTGCGCGGTCTCCACGAGGTGCTTGAGCACGTTCTGGCCGTACGACGTGCGGTACCGCAGCCGCCCCAGCAACGTCATGAGCTCGGGGTGCAGGTCGGTGATGCCCACCTCGACGAGCGCGTCCTCGGCCGCGCGGTGGCACAGCCGCTCCACCTCGTGCTTGGCCTGGTCGAAGACCTCCTCGATGCGGTGCGGATGGATCCGCCCGTCGAGCACCAGCTTCTCGAGGGTGAGGCGGCCGATCTCCCGGCGTACCGGATCGAAGCACGACAGCAGCACGGCCTCGGGCGTGTCGTCGATGATCAGGTTCACCCCGGTCGTCGACTCGAACGCGCGGATGTTGCGCCCCTCGCGGCCGATGATCCGGCCCTTCATCTCGTCGCTGGGCAGGTGCAGCACGCTGACCACGCTCTCGGCGGTCTGCTCGCTGGCCACCCGCTGGATCGCGTCGACCACGATGTGCCGCGCCCGCTGCTCGGCCGTGTTGCGCGCGTCGTTCTCGATGTCCCGCACGAGCAGCGCCGCCTCGCGCTTGGCCTGCGCCTCGATCGTCTCGACGACCTCGACCCGGGCCGCGTCGGAGGTCAGCCCGGCGATGCGCTCCAGCTCCTCGCGGTGGCGCTCCTCGCCCTCGGCAAGCTCCGAGTCCCTCCGGGCAAAAGACGCTTCGCGTTCCAAAAGATCCGCTTCGGTACTGCTGATGCGCCGATCCCGCTCCGCCAGCCGCTCGGCCTCCTCGGCCAGCAGCCGCTCCCGCTCGTCGAGCCGGCGCTGGCGCCGCTCCGCGTCCTGCGACTGCTCCTTCGCGACCGCGGTGAGCTGGTTGACCTCGCGCTCCCCGGCCCGCCGCGCGGTCGCCCGGGCCTGCTCCGCGTCGGTCTCGGCCTGCCGGTGCGCCCGTTCGAGCAATGAGTCGGCCTCGGCCCGCGCCGCGTCGAGGATCCGCCGCGCCTCCGACCGAGCCGAACTGGCCTCGGCCTTCGCGGCCGCCGCCTCGGTACGCGCGGCCGCGGCCGCCGCCCGCGCCTCATCCACCGCGGCCGTGGCATCCTCCGCCGCCGTACGCAACGAGGCGAGCGAATGCTCCTGCCGATCCTTCTCGGCCAGGAACGCGGGATCATCCCCGGCCGGCACCGCCACGGTGACGTTCCCGCCGAGCCGGCGCACGGTCTTGAGCGCCACGAGGAGCACCGCCACGACGACGACCACGAGCACGGCCATCGCCACCGTCAGCGCAATCTGTACCCCGGTCACGCCGCCACCTGCCGCACCGAGCCCACGCCCGCCGCCCGGCTCAGGATGACCCGCGCCTCGGGACTGTTCCGGGGACCCAGCTCATTCCGGCTTCGGAAGGCCGGCTCATTCCGGAGCGCCGGCTCGTTCTCGTTCTGACTTCGGGGAGCCGGCTCGTTCTCGTTCTGGAGGACCAGCTCGCCCCGGCTTCGGGGAGCCCGCTCGTTCCGAAGAGCCGGCTCGTTCCGGTAGGACGCTTTCCACAGGTCGCTCGCGCTCCGCCGCCGCTGTTCCTCGGGGGTCTGCGCGCCACGACCGAGGCACGGGCCGGCTGGGGGCCGCACCGCTCGTGCCCGGTTCGCGCCCGACGCTCTACTCACACGCACCGCCCTGTCCGCATGGGCGGTCCCGCCCCCGATAGCCACCCTACTTGGGCCGGCCGCCCGGGTTCGCCGCTCAAGCCCGACGTGCGTGGTTCGCCCCGGGACATCACCATGCCCGACGGTCTGACCCACCGTCGGCCCGTCCTGTACTCCGGGGATGCGTCCGTCGCTCTCGTCGCCGTCGGTATCAAGCGCCGAGGCCGATCGCGCGCCGTCGCGGGGTCGTCCCGCGCTCGCCTCGGGGGCCGTCAGGCCGCCGGGGCTTTCGGGGTCGCAGAGGATGACACGGGCGCACTCCGTCACGACGTCACCTCGCTCCGCTCGGCGCCGCGCACATGCGACGGCGGGTGTTGTGGAGGAGACGCCCGACCACTGCGCATCAAGATATATCGATATCGGGACCTAGGGGGCCCCGCTGCTGGGTCGCTGCTAGCGCCGACACCTCCCGCAAGGCGTGGCGCTCATATCCGCTGTGAATCTAGTAAGTGATGCTGATCTGTGACGCGATCTATGTTGTGCGGTAAACCCGCGGTGGTTGGGCGGTCTCCATCTAGTAACGCCGAGGCTAGGTCGTGAAGGCCGCTTCGGTCAAGGACTCATGATCGGGCACCATACGGGACGTAAGTCCGTCAAGTACCCCCGCCAGCCGAAACACCCCAGCGGCAACTTTTGTACGGACCTTTCCGGCATGTCGGTCGTCCAGGTGCCAGAAACTTCCACAGCACGTGACGGTACGACACCAGAGCGCACAGGCCCCGCCCCGATCTGCGCAACCATTCCACCACAGACAGTGTGCGCCACCAACGTCACCATCGACACCCATCACCCCGAGCGCGCCCCTGAACACGGCAAGTACGCCCCGACATGGAACGGAACCCGCCACAACGCCATAAGCCCGCAAGCACCACGCGCAAGCCATCCACCCGCCATCACGAAGCGCAGATCCGACACACCCTGGATACGGCTCAACCCGGAATGCGAGCGGTAGAGATCCCGCCCATCACCGCGCACGCGAGCACGAACACGGGCAAGACATCGGATGAGCGCCGCCGAACACGAGATGCGCGACGGGGCGCCGACGAGCACAAAGCGCACAACGAGCGCGAGACGATCAACCGGCAACAGGGCACCGGATGCGCGACCGGCGACGGGCGACGGGCGACGGGCGACGGGCGACGGGCGCAAAGAGAGCGACGGGCGACAGGGGCGCAAGATGCGCGACGGGCGCTCGGTGACCCGCGGCGCGGCTACTGGGCGTCGGGGTCGATCGCCGCGTCGGCCAGGGCGTCGGCGTCGATGGAGTCCGCGAACTCGGCCGCGTCCGCGCGTTCGGCCATGGCGTCCTTGACGAGGCGGATCGCGAGGCCCGGCGGGTACCCCTTGCGGCCCAGCATCCCGACCAACCGCCGGAAGACGGCCTCGGGGGTGGCGCGGGTCTCGGTGCGGAGGCGGCGTACGACCAGTGCCTTGGCCGTCTCCTCCTCCAGGTCCGGGGTCAGCTCCTCCAGCGCCTCCCCCATCTCGTCCGCGGAGACACCCTTGCGCCGCAGCTCGCCGGCCAGTGCCCGCCGCGAGAGCCCCTTACCGTGATGGCGACTGCTCACCCAGGCCCGGGCGAACGCGGCGTCGTCGATGATGCCGACCTCGTCGTACCGATCGAGAATCTCCGCGGCGATCTCGTCCTCGACGCCACGCTTGCGCATCGCGGTCGCGAGCTCGGCCCGGGTCCGCGGCCGAACGGCCAGCTGCCGCAGACAGATCTCCCGCGCCGCCTCCCGAGCGTCCACCGGCTTAGGCGGCGGTGCGTCCCGATCCCGCTTGGACCGCCCGCGCCGCCCGCGATCGCCGCGGCCTTCGGCCGTCGAATCAGGAATTTCGGAAATGTCCGAAGCGGGAGCGGCACGCAGAGAGTCATCGCTCCAGGGCAACGACTTCGGCGGACGCCTCCGACCCGAGTCGAGAACGTCATGGTCCAACGCCGAGGAGTCCACGCGGTCGGCCGAGGAGGAGAAGCCCCGACCGGTAGCAGCCGCCGAGCCCGAAGAGTCCGCACGGCCCGAAGAGGAGGAGACCCGGCGGGCGCGAGGAGCCGAGGCCAAGGAAGACCCCGAGCCGCCATCGGAAGACGAGGATGACGACGAGGCCCGACGTGGGCGAGAAGCCGAATCAGGGCCCACGCGGTCGGCGGAGCGAGAAGCCGAGGCCGAGGAGGACTCCGCGTCATCGGAAGACGAGGAAGACGAGAAGGCCCGACGGGGACGAGAAGTCGAATCAGGATCCACGCGGTCGGCGGAGAGCGCCCGATCGGTGCGAGAAGCCGAGGCCGAGGGGGCCCAACGAGGGCGAGAAGCCGAAGCAGAGGAAGCCCGATCCGAGCGGGATGAGCCCGAGCGGGCCGAGTCGGGCCCGGCGGAAGTGCGACCCGCAGGGGGAGCTGACGAAGAGGGAAGGCTCGGCGGCGCCGACCCGGGATCAGACCAAGGATTGTCCGGCCCCGGCTCCCACACATCGCGCGGCGAAGCCGAAGACACGGAATCGTCGGCCGCCGCCCACGGATTCCCGGGCGAAGACTCCCAAGCCGGCCGCGCCACCTCGTCCACAGCAGGCGCAGAAAAAGAAGACGTCGCCCACAGGTTGCTCGCCGCCTCGTCAGCGATGACCCCCGAAGGCGAAGATCCCGCAGCCCACGGATTCCCGGGCGAGGACTCCCAAGCCGGCCGCGCCACCTCGTCAACAGCAGGCGCCGAAGAAGAAGACGCGGTCCAAGGGCTGTCGCCGCCGGGGTCGGTCCGCGGCGCGCGGCGGCGGGAAGTGTCGGGCGGCTCCGAGCCCTCGGCCGCGAGCCAAGGGTTCTCCTCGCCGGACATCAGTACCTCCAGGACAAGAGACCCGGTGCCGTCCCGAGCGGCTTGGCCCGCCAGGGGCCGGCACCGGGGGTCTCAAGCGATGCGCCACAACAAGGCGCCGCAGCCGGCGAAAAGCCGGCAGAGCGCGCCACCAACGCGCGAACTCTCAAGTCGCCGCCAACCAGACGCCGCAAAGGCGCGCCCGGTCAGAAGTCGACCGGGGCCGCCTCCGGGCCGCCGGCCGCGTCCGCGGACTGGTTGACGCCGACGCCCAGCTTCTCCTTGATCTTCTTTTCGATCTCGGCGGCGACGTCGGGGTTCTCGCGCAGGAACTTGCGCGAGTTCTCCTTGCCCTGGCCGAGCTGGTCGCCGTCGTACGTGTACCAGGCGCCCGACTTGCGAATGATCGCCTGCTCGACGCCCACGTCGATGAGCGAGCCCTCGCGGGAGATGCCCTTGCCGTACATGATGTCGAACTCGGCCTGCTTGAACGGCGAGGCGACCTTGTTCTTGACCACCTTGACGCGCGTGCGGTTGCCCACGACGTCGGTGCCGTCCTTGAGGCTCTCGATGCGCCGGATGTCGAGGCGGACCGAGGCGTAGAACTTCAGCGCGCGGCCACCGGTCGTCGTCTCCGGGCTGCCGAACATGACGCCGATCTTCTCGCGCAGCTGGTTGATGAAGATCGCCGTGGTGCCGGAGTTGTTGAGGGCACCGGTGATCTTGCGCAGGGCCTGGCTCATGAGGCGGGCCTGGAGGCCGACGTGGCTGTCGCCCATCTCGCCCTCGATCTCGGCGCGCGGCACGAGGGCGGCGACGGAGTCGATGACGATGACGTCGAGGGCGCCGGAGCGGATCAGCATGTCGACGATCTCGAGGGCCTGCTCGCCGGTGTCGGGCTGGGAGACCAGCAGCGCGTCGGTGTCCACGCCGAGGGACTTGGCGTAGTCGGGGTCGAGGGCGTGCTCGGCGTCGATGAACGCCGCGATGCCACCCTGGGCCTGGGCGTTGGCGATCGCGTGCAGCGCGACCGTGGTCTTGCCGCTGGACTCCGGCCCGAAGACCTCGATCACCCGGCCGCGGGGAAGACCGCCGATGCCGAGCGCCACGTCGAGGGCGATGGACCCGGTCGGGATCACGGACATGGGCGCGATGACGCGCTCGCCGAGCCGCATCACGGAGCCCTTGCCGAACTGCTTGTCGATCTGCGAGAGGGCCAGCCCCAGCGCCTTCTCCCGGTCAGGTTGCACTGCCATGTCCGTCACCCCTGGATTCGCGGTCTTCGTCGGCGTTCGCTTGGTCACGCTGACACGTTAAGCGCCGGGTATGACAAAAAATTCGAGCGACGCCCAACGAGCGAGAAGAGTACCCGTACATCTGTACGATCAGCACGCCGACACGCCGAAAAACATCACCTCAGACGTGCGGGAACACGCTCCGGATATGCGGCGACTACTGCGCGCCACACTTCGGCGGTATCGAAGCGGCCCGCGAGCGCCTCCTCGATGGTCAGGCCGCCGAGCTGCGACAACACCTGGTCGTGAGCGATGCTGCGAGCGTATGCAGGCCCGAAGACCTCCTCGAGCCGCTGCCAAAAATCTGTCAGACGCACGGGGTAAACCTAACGGAGTACCCGGGCGAGCAACGGAATGACGGTCACCCCGGCCAGGAGCGTCAGCACGGGGTACCCGAAGAAGTCGACGACCACGCCGGACAATGCGCCCGCCGAGGCCCCCGCGACCCCCATGATCACGTCGGAGAGCCCCTGCACGCCGGCGCGCTGCTCCACCGGCACCGACTCGGACAGCAGCGTGGACCCGGCCACCATCGTGCCGCTCCAGCCGATCCCGAGCAGCGCGAGCCCGATCGAGAGCCGGACCGTGTCCGAGCCCGCGGTCCCGGCGAACACGCAGGCCAGCACCAGCACCCCGATCCCGCCGGCGATCACCGGGCGGCGCCCGAGGCGGTCGGTGAGCAGGCCGGCGACGGGCGCGAGCGCGTACATCCCGGTGATGTGGATGCTGATCACGAGGCCGACGACGCGCAGCAGGTCGCCGTGGTCGTGGACGTACCCCTCGATGTGCACCGGTGTCATCGACATCACGCCGACCATGACCACGTGCCCGACCGCGACGGCGGCGACCCCGGTCCGGGCGCCGGCGCTGTCGCGGACGGTGCGGGCGGCCTCGCGCCAGACGGCCTTCGCCCCCGGGCGCGCGCCGCCGGCGGTGAGCAGCGGGTCGGGGCGCAGGGCCACGAACAGCACGGTCGCGGCCAGCGCGAAGGCGAGCACGCTGAAGAGGTACGGCCCGCCGTACTCCGGCACGCCCCAGCGCCCCAGCATCCGGTCGGTCAGCGGCGCGAGGTTCGGCCCGGCGACCGCCCCGACCGCGGCGGCCCAGACGACGACGGACAGGTGACGGGCCCGCCGGTCGGGCGCGGCGAGGTCGACGGCGGCGTAGCGGGACTGGAGGTTCCCCGCACTGGACCCGCCGAACAGCAGGGTGCCGAGGAACAGTAACGGTACCGACGAAATGAAGACCGACACGACGACCAGCAGCGCGCCGAGGGCCCCGACGAGGTAGGCGAAGACCAGCCCCGGCCGCCGCCCGCCGGCGCGCATCAGGCGGGTCGCCGGGATCGCGATCACGGCCCCGCCCACGACCGCGCAGCTGCCGGCGAGCCCCGCCGCCCACGGCCCGGCCAGCGAGGAGGCGAGCAGCGCGCCGACCGACACGCCGCTGGCCACGCCGAGCCCGCCGATGATCTGGGTTGCGGACAGCAGGCCGAGAGTCCGCCGCTGGAGTGCGGTGACGTCGACGGCGGTCGAACTCTCAGTGATCAAGCACCGAGACTACCGCCTCGGCGGCCTCGGCCGCGTCCTCGCCGGCGGCCCGCACGAGCACCGTGGAGCCGGCCGTCGCGTTGAGCGCCATCACCGCCAGCACGCTGCGGGCGTTCGCGATCTTCTCGCCGAAGATCACCTCGACGGTACTGCGAAATCGCGCCGCCACCCGCACCAGCGCCCCGGCCGGGCGGGCGTGCAGGTCCTCGGGCAGCACCACCGAGCGCTCAGAGCTTGCGGACATCACGCGCCTCCACCGCCGACTGGGTGACCGCGTCGAGGCTGGCCCCGGTGCCGGCCAGCACCGCCGCCGCGACCGCGCCCTCGACGAACGGCGCGTCGACGAGCACGGCGTCGTTGGCGACCCGGTCCTCCAGGACGGTACGCGCGGTGAGCACCGCACTGCCCAGGTCGGTGAGCACGATCACGCCGGCGCCGCGGTCGGCCCGGTCGATCGCCACGAGGATCCGGTCGTAACTGGTGCCGAGCCCGCCGTCGTCGGTACCGCCGGCGGCCTCGATCGGCACCTCTTCGCCCGCGACCTGGACAAGCATGTCCCGCAGGCCGTGGGCCAGCCGCTCGCTGTGCGACACCAACACGATCCCCACCAGTTGCGCCATACCAGGCATGCTATGTGCATGAAAAAGTTCATCAACGACCCGGCCGACGTCGTCCGGGAGACGCTCGCCGGGCTCGCCGCCGCCCATCCCGAGCTGCGGGTGGACCTCGAGGAGCAGTACGTCGCGCGCGCGGACGGCCCGCGGCCGGGCAAGGTCGGCCTGGTCTCCGGCGGCGGCTCCGGCCACGAGCCGCTGCACGCGGGCTTCGTCGGCCCCGGGATGCTCGACGCCGCCATCCCGGGCGAGGTGTTCACCTCCCCCGTCCCGGACCAGATCCTGGCCGCCACGAAGGCCGCCGACGCCGGCGCCGGCGTGGTACACGTGGTGAAGAACTACACCGGTGACGTGATGAACTTCCAGATGGCCGCCGAGCTCGCCGACGAGGAGGGGCTGCGGGTCGAGACCGTGCTCGTCGACGACGACGTGGCGGTCGAGGACTCGACCTGGACCGCGGGGCGCCGTGGCACCGGGGCCACCCTGCTGGTGGAGAAGATCGCCGGGGCGCTCGCCGAGGAGGGGGCCGCCCTCGAAGCCGTCGCCGCGGTCGGACGGGCCGTGAACGAGCGGTCGGCGTCGTTCGCCGTCGCGCTCTCAGCGGGTACAACTCCGGCGTCTGGAAAACCGGGATTCGAGCTCGGCGCGGACGAGATCGAGGTGGGGGTCGGCATCCACGGCGAGCCCGGCCGCAGCCGTGCGCCAATGCGCCCGGCCCGGGAGCTCGCCGCGCTCATCGTCGACGCGGTGCTCACCGCGAAACCGGTCGGGTCCGAGCCGCTCATCCTGCTCGTGAACGGGCTCGGGGGCACGCCCCTGATGGAGTTGTACCTCATGTTCGGCGAGATCCGCCGCCTGCTCGACGAGGCCGGGGCGAACGTCGCGCGCACCCTGGTCGGCAACTACGTGACAAGCCTCGACATGGCCGGCCTCTCGCTGACCGTGTGCCGCGCCGACGACGAGCTGCTGCGCCTGTGGGACGCGCCCGTGCGCACGCCCGCGCTGCGCTGGGGGGTGTGAGCGTGGACGAGGCCCTGGCCCGGGACTGGATCGCCGCCGTCGCCGAGTCGGTGCGCGCGGAGGCGGAGCACCTGACCGACCTCGACGCCGCGATCGGCGACGGCGACCACGGCGTCAACCTGCGCCGCGGCTTCGACGCCGTGACCGCCGCGCTGGGCGGCCTCGAGCCCACCTCGGCCGGCGACGTGCTCGGCAAGACCGGCACCACGCTGCTGTCGAAGGTGGGCGGCGCGTCGGGCCCGCTCTACGGCACGGTGTTCCGGGCGCTGGGCAAGACGCTGCGCCAGGGCGGCTCGTTCGCCGAGGGCCTCCAGGCGGCGCTGGACGGCGTGCGCCAGCTGGGCCGGGCCGAGGTCGGCGACAAGACCATGGTCGACGCCCTGGCCCCGGCCGTGGCGGCCTACGCGGAAGCGGCCGCGTCCGGAGAGTCCGTCGCGGCCCGGGCCGCCGCTGAAGCGGCAAAAGCAGGAGCCGCTGCGACGGTACCGCTGGTAGCCCGCAAAGGCCGAGCCTCCTACCTGGGCGAGCGCAGCGCCGGCCACCCCGACCCGGGCGCCACGTCGACCGCGCTCATCCTGGAAGCCCTGGCGAACGTCACAGACCGCTGACTTCCCGTCCCGTGGGGGAGCTCCGCTCCACCCACACCCCCTCAGGACCTTCGCCAGTGCCGACGGTCTCGAACCGGCCTGGCTTCCCCTCCCGTGAGGGAGCTCCGCTCCACCCACACCCCTCAAGACCTTCGCCAGTGCCGCCGGTCTCGAACCGGCCGCCGGCCTCGGCTCCCCGTCACAGGCCGAGCGAACGGCCGATGATCTCCTTCATGATCTCGGTGGTGCCGCCGTAGATGGTCTGGACCCGGCTGTTGAGCCACGCCTTGGCGACCGGGTACTCCATCATGAAGCCGTACCCGCCGTGCAACTGCACGCACCGGTCCGCCACCTTGTTCTGCAGCTCCGTCGTCCACCACTTCGCCTTGGCCGCGTCGGCCACGGTGAGCCGCTCCGCGTTGTGCTCCTGGATGCAGTGGTTGATGAAGGTCCGCGCGATCGTCACCTCGGTGTCGAGCTCGGCCAGCAGGAACCGGTTGTGCTGGAACTTGCCGATGGGGCGCCCGAAGGCCTCCCGGCTGCGGACGTACTCCAGCGTCATCGCGAGAATCGACTCCGCCGCCGCGACCGCCGCCACCGCGATGCCGAGCCGCTCCCGGGGCAGGTTCGCCATCAGGTGGTAGAAGCCGGCGTTCTCCTGGCCGATCAGGTGGTCGGCCGGAATGCGGCAGTCGTCGAAGAACAGCTCGGCCGTGTCGTTCGCCTTGAGCCCGACCTTCTCCAGCCGCCGCCCGCGCGTGAACCCGGGCGTGCCGGTCTCCACCGCGAACAGGCTGATGCCGTGCGCGCCCTTGGACGAGTCGGTCTTGGCCACGACCACGACCAGGTCGGCCATCTCGCCGTTGGTGATGAACGTCTTCTGCCCGTTGAGCACCCACGAGTCGCCGTCGCGCACCGCGTTGGTACGAATCCCGGCCAGATCACTGCCCGCGCCGGGCTCACTCATCGCGATGGCGGTGACGATGTCGCCGGAGCAGAAGCCCGGCAGCCACCGCTTCTTCTGCTCCTCGGTGGTCAGCTCGGTCAGGTACGGCGCGACGACATCGTTGTGCAGCCCGAACCCGAGCCCGGACGCCCCGGCCGCGATGATCTCCTCGACGAGCACCGCGTTGAACCGGAAGTCCCGCTGCCCCCCGCCGCCGTACTCCTCGTCGACGTCCATCCCGAGCAGCCCCGCGCCGCCGGCCTTGCGCCAGATCTCCCGGTCGACGATGCCGGCCTTGTCCCACTCGTCGTTGTGCGGCACGGCCTCGCGCGCGAGAAACTCCCGGCAGAGGTCCCGGAACGCCTGGTGCTCGGCCTCGTACAGGTGCTGCTCCATGCGCGCCAGTGTGCGACGCGAGACACGGTCTCGCCTAGCGCCTTCTTGCCCTCCACGCCGCCGTCGGCGCGCCGCCCCCCGTCACCCGGGCCCGGCGCCTGCGCCTCTGTTCCCATGCCCAGGCTGCCGCTCCGTCCCGCCGAGTTGGCTGCCCGCGCCTCCCCGCCGCAGCGCCGCTGTCCCGGCCGCCCGCGCCTCCCCGCCGCCGTCCCGGCCGCCCGCGCCGCCGTCCCGCGGGCTCGACTGCGCTGCGGCGCCGCTGCCCGTGCCTCCGCACCTCGGTCCCGCGGGCTCGATCGCCCGCACCTCCGCACCTCCGCGCCTTTGTCCCGCGGTCCGGCCGCCCGCGTCTCCGTTCCGCGGGCCCGGCCGGCGCGACCTGGTCCTGCGCGGCCGCGGTCTGGATCGCGCGCCTGTTGCGGGCGGTCAGAGCCCGAGCATCCCGTACAGGTGGTCGGGAAGCGGCTGGGCGTCTTTCGGCTCGGCGACGCTGACGGCGGTACCGAAGTCCGAGTACGTCGCCTCCACCGGGTTGTCCGGGATGCTCACCTTGACCGAGACGAGCCGCTCCTGCTCATCGACGCTCGCCTCGAACGGCACCGCCCGGGCCGCGTTCCCGAGCTGCATGACCTGCCCGACGTTCACCGGCCCCCAAGCGACGACCCGGGTCATGTCGACGGTCCCCGTGTACTTCCGCCCGTCGCGCCGGACATCGTGCGTGGCCGCGATCAGCGCCTGCACGCCGGTAGGGTCCTTGGTCGCACTGAGCCCAAGCGCCCCCGGCCGCGTAACCCGGGAAGAATCGATCTTGTACCAGGCCTGCCCGTCGAAGCCGGGCAACGGCAGACTCGTGAGCCGCGTGTACGCACTCCCGCGCACCTCAACGGTGTCAATCTTGAGCGAGGCCCCGTCGGAGCTGACCGCCACCGAGGCGTCGAGCAGATCCGCGAGCGGATCGATCCCGCCGGTGTAACTGCCCTCCTTGGCGACGACCTTGAACCGGTAACTACTGAACCCGAGGTGCCAGACCCCGGCCGCCAGCCCACTGGGCGAGGGTTTGACACTGACAGCGGGCCCGGGCGGGGCCGCCTTGTGCGTACACCCGGCCACGCCGAGCACGACCGCCACCGCCCCGACCAACGCGACAACCCGCCTCGCAAACGCCACCCGAACACCGCTCGTCGCCACACCCGCGCGGACGCCGGTCGTCACCGCAGCCGCGCCAACGCCAGCCCCCACCTCACGCGCGGCAGCACCCGGAGCCGAGGCCCTGGCATGCGCGCGAATCCAGGAGCGCCACGCCACCGCGCGGACGCCGATCGTCGCCACTGCCGCGCGGACGCCAGTGGTCATCGGTGCCACTCGAGCGGCAGTCGTCACCGGAGCCGCGTCAACGCCGACCCTCACCTGACGCGCGGCAGCGCCCGGAACCGAGGCCCCGACACGCGCGCGACGCTTGCCGGCGGCCGTCGCCGGAGCCGCGCCCACGGCGGCCCCCACCTCACGCGCGGCAGCGCCCGGAACCGAGGCCCAGACACGCGTGCGAGGCTCACCCGCGGCCGGTGTCGGGGCAGCCGCAAGACACAGTGCGTCGCTGGGGCGCGTCGGCGGGGCGGGCGTCCTGGTCACGCGCCGGAGCGTACCGGCCCTCGTCCGGCCCGGGCGCGCCGCGAAAGCGAAAGTTCAGTTGTTCAACAGGTTGTACACAGCGGCGTTCGCAGGCGCCACCTCCGCCGGCTTCGGGACCGTGACCTGCACCGGCTTGCCCTGGTCGCGGTAGTCGACGGTCAGCGTGCGCTCGGCGGTGCCCGCGTAGGCCGGGACCGTCACCCGCACCGAGGCCAGCCGCCCCTGGGCGTCGAGCGCCACCGTGAACGGTGCCGCCTTCGCGCGCTCGCCGAGCGCCGTGAGCCCCGCCTGGTCGGCGAGCCCGAGATCGCCGCCGCGCGTGAGGTCGTAGGTGCCCGTGATCCGGCCGCCGTCCTCGAGCCGGGCCCGCCCGACCCGGGCCACGAAGTCCTGGCTGCTGGTCGGGTCGTCGGTCTCGAACAGGCCGATGATCTCCGTGTGCGCCACCTTGGTCCGGTCGAACCGGTACCACTTCTTCGCGCTCACCCCCGCCGCCGGGATGCTCGTGCGGAAATACCGCTCGCCGCCCCCGAGCACGATCCCCTCGAGCGAGAACCTCACCCCGGACGCCACCGAGTCGAGGCGGGCCTGGCGCTTTCCGGCCGGGTCCACGACGCCGGTGACGTCGTCGATCTTCATCGTGTAGCCGTAGGCCACCCCCTGCAGCGCCTTCACGGCCGCCACCAGCGCATCCTTTCCGGCCGGGGTCGGTCGATGCCGCCGCCGATGTGGAGCCGCCCTGGTCGCCGCCGCCTCCGCACCCGGCCAGCACCAGCGCCACGAGCATCGCCAGCACGACCCCGGCGACCCGGCCGCCGGAGCGCCGCCGCTCGACGGGGTCGGCCACCGGTGCGCGCTCGGCGACCTCCAGCGAGCACGCGGTGCGCGCGGCCAGCGTGGACGAGGGCGGCACGGACACGGCGACGAGCGGAGCCGGTGGCAGCCACAGCACGAGGTGGTCGGTGCGCATGCTCTTCCTCCCTGAATGAGCGGTCGACTACTCCCCTTCAACAGTTGATCGGTCGTTGCGGGTGCGGACACCGCTCGCCCCCGTTTTGCGAGCGGTGTCCCGGACGGTGGGGACATTAATGAGGGGGTCTGACATTTTTGGGTTGTGGCAGGTCAGGGGTCGGCTGATATTGTACTGCCACATTCGGAGTTTTGTACTAGTACAAGAGGAGTATCGTGGAGACGTATCAGCAGACGGCACGCACCACGCCGCGGCGCATGCCCGAACGAGCCTCCTACGACGCCGCCCTGGTGCACTCGGTACTCGACGAGGCCTATGTCTGCCACGTCAGCTACGTCGCCGGGGGCGAGCCGCGGGTCCTGCCGACGCTGCACGCGCGCGTGGGCGACACCCTGTACCTGCACGGCTCGACCGGCAGCCGCCCGATGCTCGCGGCGCGCGAGGACGGCCTGCCCGTGTGCGTCGCGGTGACGATCATCGACGGGCTGGTGCTGGCCCGCTCGCAGTTCAACCACAGCGCCAACTACCGCTCGGTGATCGTGCACGGCACCGCGCGCCCCGTCACCGACGAGGACGAGCGCACCCGGGCGTTCGCCGCGCTGGTCGAGAAGGTGGCGCCGGGCCGCGACGCCGACAGCCGGCGCCCGAGCCGGAGGGAGTCCGCGCAGACGGCGCTGCTCGCGCTGCCCCTCGCCGAGGCCTCGGCCAAGGTCCGCGCGGGCGCGCCGAGCGACGACCCCGAAGACCTGACGTTGCCGCATTGGGCGGGAGTTGTACCGCTGGTGCTCACCCGGGGACTGCCGGTGCCCGCGGAGGCTCAGGAGGTACCGCTGCCGGCTTATCTGCGTCCGGAGCGTGAGACGTGGCGGCGCCCGGTCGCGCTGCGGGGCCGTCACATCGTGCTGGAGCCCCTGGACCACGCGCACGCGCCTGAGCTCTTCACGGCGCTCGACGACGCCGAGGTCTGGGCGCATCTGACGAGTCCGCGGCCCGCGTCCGCGCGCGAGATGGCCGAGATCGTGGCCGCGGCGCTGGCCGACCCCGAGCGCGTGCCGTTCGTGCAGCGCGAGGCCGCGACCGGGCGGGTCGTCGGCAGCACCTCGTACTACGGGGTCAGTCCGGTGCAGCGCGGCCTGGCCATCGGGTACACCATGGTCGGCCGGCCCTGGTGGCGCACCGCGGTCAACACGGAGTCGAAGCTGCTGATGCTGCGGCACGCGTTCGACACGCTCGGCGCGCTGCGGGTGGAGTGGCACACCGACGTGCGCAACGAGCGGTCCCAGCGGGCGATCGAGCGGCTCGGCGCGCAGCGTGAGGGCATCATGCGCAGTCACCGCCGGCGGGCCGATGGCAGCCAGCGCGATACCGTGCTGTACTCCATGATCGCCGACGAATGGCCCGCCGCGCGGGAGCGGCTGGGCGCGGCGCTGGAGAACGGTGGCACTGGAGGCGTGGCGTGCTCGGCATCACCAACCCCTTGACGTACGTCCTCGGCACGCTGGCGATCGTGCTGCTGCCGGGGCCGAACTCGCTGTACGTGCTGTCGGTGGCCGCCCGGCGCGGAGTGCGCGACGGCTACCGGGGCGCCGCGGGCGTGTGGCTCGGCGACGCGCTGCTCATGACGCTGTCGGCGGGCGGCGTCGCGTCGCTGCTGCACGCCAACCCGTGGCTGTTCGGGATCGTGAAGTACCTCGGCGCCGGCTATCTGGCCTTCGTCGGCGTCCGGCTGGTGGTGAGCACGCTGCGGCGCCGGCGCGCCGAGGACGCCCCGCCGCCGGCCGCGCCCGCCGACCGGCCGTTCCGCCGGGCGCTGGTGATCAGCCTGTTCAACCCGAAGGCGATCCTGTTCTTCGTCTCGTTCTTCATCCAGTTCGTGGACCCGGCGTACCCGCACCCGGCCGTGAGCTTCCTGGCGCTCGGCACGGTGGTAGAGGTGCTGAGCGCGTTGTACCTGACCGCGCTGATCTTCGGCGGGCAGTACCTGGCCGACCGGTTCCGGGCCCGGCGCCGGCTCGCCCAGGGGCTGACCACGCTGGTCGGGGGCGCGTTCCTGGCCTTCAGCGTGAAGCTGGCGACGTCGAGCCTCTCCTGAGGCCGCATCGGGGTTCCCCGCCTGACCGGGCAGGGGACCCCTTCGCTGCCCGGCCAGGCAAGCTCGGGTGTCTCTTCGGTGTGGAACACAGTAGCCAAACGGTCCAATTCGGGCAAATCGCCGTCGCTTCAGAAAAGTGTCGTACCCCCGGTGCAGGATTGGGGGCATGAAGGAGCTGGATGGTTTCGGAGCGGCGACCCGCGAGTGGTTCCGCGCGGCGTTCGCGGAGCCGACCAAGGCGCAGGCGGGTGCCTGGCGGGCGATCAGCGCCGGCCGGCACGCGCTGGTGGTCGCGCCGACCGGCTCCGGCAAGACCCTGGCCGCCTTCCTGTGGTCCCTCGACCAGCTGGCCGCGAAGCCGCCCGCCGAGCCGGCCCGCCGGTGCCGGGTGCTCTACATCAGCCCGCTCAAGGCCCTCGCGGTCGACGTCGAGCGCAACCTGCGGGCGCCGCTGGCCGGCATCCGGCAGGCCGCCGCCCGGCTCGGGCAGGAGCCGCCCGACATCCGGGTGGGGATGCGCACCGGCGACACGCCCGCCGACGAGCGCCGCGCCTTCACCCGCACCCCGCCCGACATCCTGATCACCACCCCCGAGTCGCTGTTCCTGCTGCTCACCTCGCAGGCGCGGGAGTCGCTGCGGGGGGTCGAGACCGTGATCATCGACGAGGTCCACGCGGTCTGCGCCACCAAGCGCGGGGCGCACCTGGCGCTGTCGCTGGAGCGGCTCGACGCGCTGCTGGAGCAGCCGGCCCAGCGCATCGGGCTCTCGGCGACGGTGCGGCCCATCGACGAGACCGCGCGGTTCCTGGGCGGGGCGGCGCCGGTCGAGATCGTCCAGCCGCCCAGTGCCAAGACCATCGAGGTCGAGGTACAGGTGCCGGTGGAGGACATGACGGCGCTGGGCGAGACCACGCCCGGCGAGGACGACGACGGGGCGCCGCGGCAGGCGTCCATCTGGCCGGCGGTCGAGGAGCGGGTGCTCGACCTGATCCAGCAGCACCGGTCGACGATCGTGTTCACCAACTCGCGGCGCGGCGCCGAGCGGCTCTGCGCGCGGATCAACGAGCTGGCCGGGGCGCGCGCGGGCGTGCCGCAGCCCGAGCCGGTCAACCTCCCGGCCCAGATGATGGCCCAGGCCGGCATGGCCGGGGGCGCGCCGCCGATCGTGGCCCGCGCCCACCACGGCAGCGTCTCGCGCGAGGAGCGCAAGCACATCGAGGAGGCGCTCAAGTCCGGGCAGCTGCCGGCCGTCGTGGCCACCTCCAGCCTGGAGCTCGGCATCGACATGGGCGCCGTCGACCTGGTGGTGCAGATCGAGGCGCCGCCGAGCGTCGCCGCCGGGCTGCAGCGGGTCGGCCGGGCCGGGCACCAGGTCGGGGCCGTCTCCCGCGGCGTCGTCTTCCCCAAGCACCGCGGCGACCTGGTCTCGTGCGCGGTCGTGGCCGAGCGCATGGTGCAGGGCAGCATCGAGGAGCTGCGCTACCCGCGCAACCCGCTCGACGTGCTGGCCCAGCAGATCGTCGCGATGGTCTCGATGGAGCCGTGGCCGGTCGACGGGCTGGCCGCGCTGGTGCGCCGGGCCGCCGTCTACGCCGACCTGCCCGACTCGGCGCTGTATGCGGTGCTGGACATGCTGGCCGGGCGCTACCCGTCGACCGCCTTCGCCGAGCTGCGGCCGCGCGTGGTCTGGGACCGCACCGAGGGGATGCTCTCCGGCCGGCCCGGGGCCCAGCGGCTCGCCGTCACCAGCGGCGGCACCATCCCCGACCGGGGCATGTTCGGGGTCTTCCTGGCCGGGGCCGAGAAGGCGGCCCGGGTCGGCGAGCTCGACGAGGAGATGGTCTACGAGTCGCGGGTCGGCGACGTGTTCCTGCTCGGCTCGACGTCGTGGCGGATCGAGGACATCACCCCCGACCGGGTGCTGGTCTCCCCCGCGCCCGGCGCCGCGGCGAAGATGCCGTTCTGGAAGGGCGACTCGCCGGGGCGGCCGGTGGAGCTGGGGCGGGCCATCGGGGCGCGGCTGCGCGGGTTCGTCAAGTCCGGCGACGAGGCGGCCCGGGCGCACCTGCGGGCCGGCGGGCTCGACGACTGGGCGGCCGACAACCTGCTGGCCTACCTGCGCGAGCAGCGGGAGGCGACCCGGCACCTGCCCGACGACCGCACGGTGCTGGTCGAGCGGTTCCGCGACGAGCTCGGCGACTGGCGGATGACCGTGCACTGCGTGCTCGGCGCACGCGTCAACGCCCCGTGGGCGCTGGCCATCGGGCGGCGGCTGCAGGAGCGGTACGGCGTGGATGCCCAGGTCATGCCCAGCGACGACGGCATCGTGGTCCGGCTGCCCGACGTGGCCGAAGAGCCGCCCGGCGCCGACCTGGTCGCCTTCGACCCCGACGAGATCGCCGGGATCGTCGAGGAGACGGTCGGCACGTCCGCGATGTTCGCCGCCCGGTTCCGCGAGTGCGCGGCCCGGGCCCTGCTCCTGCCGCGCCGCGACCCGCGCCGCCGGCAGCCGCTGTGGCAGCAGCGGCAGCGCTCGGCCCAGCTGCTCGACGTGGCCCGCGACTACGCCGACTTCCCGATCACCCTCGAGGCCGCCCGGGAGTGCCTGCAGGACGTGTTCGACGTCGCCGGGCTCGTCGGGGTGATGCGCGACGTCGCCGGGCGCAAGCTGCGGCTGGTCGAGGTGGAGACCGAGCGGCCCTCCCCGTTCGCGCGGTCGCTGCTGTTCGGGTACGTCGGGGCGTTCCTCTACGAGGGCGACGCGCCGCTGGCCGAGCGCCGCGCCGCCGCCCTCGCGCTCGACCCGACCCTGCTCGCGGAGCTGCTCGGACGGGTGGAGCTGCGGGAGCTGCTCGACCCGGCGGTGGTCGCCGAGACCGAGGCGAGCCTGCAGTGGCTCGGCGAGCAGCGCACCCCGCGCGACGCCGAGGACGTCGCCGAGATGCTGCGGGTGCTGGGCGACCTCGGCGACGAGGGGCTCGCGGCCCGCGGCGCCGACCCGGCCTGGGCGCGGGAGCTGGCCGAGCGGCGGCGCGCGATCGAGGTGCGGGTCGCCGGGGAGGCGCGCTGGATCACGGTCGAGGACGCCGGTCGGTACCGTGACGCCCTGGGCGTGGCGCTGCCGGTCGGCCTGCCCACGGCCTATCTCGAGCCGGTCGCGGACCCGCTCGGCGATCTGGTGAGCCGCTACGCGCGCACCCACGCGCCGTTCACCGCCATGGCGTGCGCGGCGCGGTTCGGGCTCGGCGTGTTCGTCGTCGAGCAGGCGCTGCGCCGGCTGCCCTCGGCCGTCTCCGGCGAGTTCTCGCCCGAGGGGGCCGGCACCGAGTGGTGCGACGCCGAGATCCTGCGCCTGCTGCGCCGCCGTTCGCTGGCCGCGCTGCGCCGCGAGATCGAGCCGGTGCCGCCCCGCGTGCTGGCCCGCTTCCTGCCGCAGTGGCACCACATCGGGGCCTCCCGGGCCCGCGGCGTGGAGGCGGTCGCGTCGGCGATCGAGCAGCTGCAGGGGGTGGCGATGCCCGCCTCGGCGCTGGAGCGGCTCATCCTGCCGGCACGGGTCGCCGGCTACAGCCAGGCGTATCTCGACGAGCTCACCGCCTCCGGCGACCTCGTGTGGGCCGGCACCGGGGGCATCGGCGAGCACGACGGCTGGGTAAGCCTCGCCTTCGCCGACGCCGCGCCGCTGCTCCTGCCGCCGCCGTCGGAGGTGGGCGGGCCGCTGCACGAGGCGATCCTGGAGGCCCTCGCCGGCGGGCAGGCGCTGTTCTTCCGCGGGCTCGCCGAGACGATCCACGCGCCCGAGGACGAGCTCATCTCCGCCATCTGGGACCTCGTCTGGGCCGGCCACCTCTCCAACGACACCATCGCGCCGCTGCGCGCCAAGCTCGGCGGCGGCGGGGCCCACCGGTCGCGGCCCTCGACGCCGAAGTCGCGGTACCGGCGGGCGGGCTCGATGTCGCTCGGGCGCGCCTCGCTCGCCGTGGCCCGCACCGGGCCGCCGACGGCCGCCGGCCGGTGGTACCGGCTGCCCGAACGCGACCTCGACCCGACCCGGCGCGCCACCGCCAACGCCGAGCTGCTCCTCGACCGGCACGGGGTCGTGACCCGCGGGGCCGTCATGGCCGAGGACCTGCCGGGCGCGTTCGCCGGGGTCTACCCGGTGCTCGCGGCGATGGAGGAGCGGGGCGCGGCCCGGCGCGGGTACTTCGTCGAGGGGCTCGGCGCTGCCCAGTTCGCGCTGCCGGGAGCGGTCGACCGCCTGCGCGGCGGCAGCGAGCACCGCGACGCGCTCGTGCTGGCCGCGACGGACCCGGCCAATCCGTACGGCGCGGCCCTGCCCTGGCCCGAGCGCGTCGTCGACGCCGGCGACGGCGAGCGGTCCGGCCACCGAGCGGGTCGCAAGGCCGGCTCGCTGATCGTCACCGTGGGCGGCGACCTGATCCTGTACGTCGAGCGCGGCGGCCGCACCCTCCTGTCCTACGCCGACGACCCGGAGCTGCTCGCCCTGGCCGCGAAGGCGTTGGCGGACGCGGTGCACGGGGGCGCGCTGGGCGCCATGTCCGTCGAACGCGCGGACGGCGAGTCGATCCTGCAGTCGCCGTTGCGGGATGCGTTGGCGAGCGCCGGGTTCCGGAGCACACCGAGGGGCTTGCGGCTACGCGGCTGACCACGCCCGCGCCGCGCGGCGCAGTCCAGTCCAGCGCAGCGCGACGGTCGCACGGCGCGGTCGCGCACGGCGCGGCGTGGACACGGCACGGGCGGCGCGCGGCACGGCGCAGCCAGCGCGGTCACGGACGGTACGGCCTGCATGCGGCGCGGGCGGCGCACGGCGCGGCGTGGACAGGGCTCGGACGCGCATGGCCTCGCCATCGCGCCCGGCACAACGCTGCCGGACATGGCCGTCGCGCCCGGCGCATCTCGGCGCGGACGGCACAGCAGGGCCGCCGCGCAGGGCGTGGACGTGCACGGCGCGGCATCGCGCACGGCGCACCACGGCGCGGACGGCACAGCACGGCCGCCGCGCAGGGCGTGGACATGCACGGCGCGGCATCGCGTACTGCGCACCACGGCGCGGTCGCTCAGGGCGCGGTCGCAGCTGGGAACGGCGCGGCCGAACGCGGTGCGCGGCACGGCCGGAAGGTGCTGTGTGCCATGGAAGCACAGGCCGTGGCGCGGGAATTCCGAGGCGTGCTGGACGGGTCGACGCGAATGGTGGCCGATGCGACGGTGGGCTGCCGGCCACAACTTGTCGGGGGTGGGGGACGCCTTCGGCCTGCCCGATCAAACGCGGCAGAGGGCACCTGACCGTAGTTTGGGCGCGGTCATTCCTCCCGGCCGTGGTTCGCTGCCGGGTCCGTGGTGGTCATCATTCGGTGGGCGCGGGCCGTGGGCGCCTACGGCGGGAGAGAAAATTTGCGGTTCGTCGGGGTCCGGATCGTGGCGCCTGCGGCGCGCAGAAGCTTGCGGCTCACCGAAGTTTCGGTTCGTGGCGCCTGCGGCGCGGGGCAAACTTGCGGTTCGTCGGAGTCCGGAGCGTGGGCGCCTGCGGCGCCAGAAAGGCTTGCGGCTCGCCGAAGTCCGGCCTGCGGCACCTCCGGCGCTTGTTACTTGCGGATCGTCCAAAGACCGGGCGATGGCGCCTGCGGCGCTTGCGGACCTGCCGAACGAAGGTTGCCGGCCGGCTCGCGGTTTGTTCGGCTGTCCGGGTCAGTAGGTAATTGTCAACCGGGAACCTAGGGTGGCTGACAAGCGCGTTGCCGCGTTGCCGCCGTTCACTGCTACTGCCACGAAGCCCGCCGAGTCCGCGAAGACCAGCAGGGTGTTCGGCTCCGCTCCGCCGAAGGTTGTGGTCTTCCGGGCCGGGCTCCCGTTGACCTCGACCGACGCCGGGAGTTGGGCCAGGGCCTCGGCCGGGGCGGCCAGTTGTACGTTGCCGAAGTGGTCCACCGTCTGGACGTCGGACACCAGGCGGCCGGGGGCCTGCTCGACGTACAACGGCGGGAGTTTCACCGGGTCGGTGATCTCCTCGCCGGCGTCTCGCAGAGTGGCGCCCGCGAAGAGGTGGGCGGCCACCGGGGCGAAGATGTCGCGGCCGTGGAAGGTTGCCGAGACCTCGTCGGCGAACCACGAGCGGTTCGTCAGGTGTACCGCCGTTGTCACGCCGCCCAGGGCCTCGGCCGCCGGGAGCAGGAGGCCGTTGTCCGGGCCCACCAGGTAGCCGCCCGGCGTTGCCAGGGCGATCGGGCGGCGTGCGGTGCCCACGCCCGGGTCGACCACGGCCAGGTGGACGGCGCGCGGTAGCGACGGGACGGTCTGGGCCAGGATGGCGGCGCCGCGGCGGACGTCGCCCGGTGGGATCAGGTGGGTGATGTCCAGGATTCGGGCCTGCGGGGCCCGGACGGCCAGGACGCCGTGGCAGGACGCCACGAAGCCGTCGGACAGGCCGTAGTCCGTCGTGAAGGAGATCATCGCGATAGTGTCCGGGTCCATGCGGCTTTGCGTGTTCACCGAGCCTCAACTGGGGGCTACGTACGAGGACCAGCTCGCCATCGCGCGGCGGGCTGAGGAGCTCGGGTTCGAGGCGTTCTTCCGGTCCGACCACTACCTAACCATGGCCGGCGACGGTATGCCGGGGCCGACCGACTCGTGGGTGACGCTCGGCGCGCTCGCGCGGGAGACCTCGACGATCCGGCTCGGCACGCTCGTGACGTCGGCGACGTTCCGGCTCCCGGGGCCGCTCGCGATCGCGGTCGCGCAGGTCGACGCGATGAGTGGCGGGCGGGTCGAGCTGGGGCTGGGCACCGGGTGGTACGAGCGGGAGCACAGCGCGTACGGGATCCCGTTCCCGCCGTTGGCCGAGCGCTTCGACCGGCTCACCGAGCAGCTGGAGATCATCAAGGGGTTCTGGGCGACGCCGGCCGGAAGCACGTACAGCTTCGAAGGGCGTTACTACGACGTCGTCGAATCGCCGGCGCTGCCCAAGCCGGTGCAGCCCGCGGGGCCGCCGGTGATCATCGGCGGGAAGGGGCCGAAGCGCACGCCGCGGCTCGCGGCGCGCTACGCCGACGAGTTCAACGTGCCGTTCTCCTCGCTGGAGGACACCGACGCGCAGTACCGGCGGGTGGTCGAGGCGATCGAGGCCGAGGGCCGCGACGGGCGGGCGCCGATCGTCTTCTCCTTCGCGCAGACGATCGTGTGCGGCGCGGACGAGGCCGCGGTCCGCCGGCGCGCGGAGGCGCTCGGGCTGGACCCCTCCGGCCCGCAGCCCGGTCAGCTGTACGGCACGCCCGAGCACATCGCCGAGCAGATCCGCGGCTTCGTGAAGGCCGGCGCCTCCCGCGCGTTCCTGCAGCTGATGGACCTGCGCGACCTCGAGCACCTGGAGCTGATCGCGGCCGAGGTGGCGCCGCTGCTGGCGTAGGCGGTACATCGCCGGAAATGCGGGCAGTGCCCGGCGGTGCCGCGCCAGACCCCACCGCCGGGCAGTCCGCTGAGGAAATTGCAACAGGGCATGGCGCTCGGTGGCGTGCTGCTGCTGATGGTGGCAGCTCTCGCGGTACCGCTGCCGGAGCCCAGATTCACCAAGGTGCTGTGCGTGGGCGACGACGTGCAGGCCCGCGCCGTGGCCGGGCTCGCCAACTTCTCGGCGTGGCTGCGGCGCAACCACGCGACCGGGTTCATCGGCGAGATCGGGTGGCCCGGCGACCGGGACGCGGCGCAGTGGAGCCAGGTCGCCGAGGCGTGGTACGAGGCGGCCGACGCGGTCGGGCTCCCGGTCACGGCCTGGGCGGCGGGCACCTGGCCGGCGAACTACCCGATGGCGGTGTACCGCCCGGTCGCGCAGGGCCTGCGGGTCGACGTGCCCGGGCCGCAGGCGCGCGTCGTCGAGCGGCACAGCAGTACACCCGGATATCTGCGCGGCGTGAACCTGGCCGCGGGCTCGTTCGCCACCTCGGACAGCAACGGCGGCTTCGGCACCACGAACCCGGGCCGCTACGGGTGGGACTACACGTACGAGACGCCGTCGAGCTACGGGTTCCTGGCCGGCCGCGGCGTGCGCCTGGTGCGGCTGGCGGTCAACTGGGAGCGGCTCCAGCCACGGCCGTTCGGCCCGCTGGACGAGGCCGAGCTCGCGCGGGTGCGCGACGCGCTGCGCCACGCCCGCGCGGCCGGGCTCGCGGTCATTCTCGACCTGCACAACTACGGCGACTACGCGCTCGGGGGCGGCACCGCCGGCCCGCCGCGGATGCTGCGGCTGGGCGAGTTCGCGCTGCCGACGACGACGCTGGCGGACTTCTGGCGGCGGCTGAGCGTCGCGGCCGACGACCCGTCGGTGATCGGGCTCGGGCTGCTCAACGAGCCGACGCGGCTGGCCGCCGACGGGCGCGCGGGCGCGCTGATCTGGCAGCGTGCGGCGCAGGAGGCGGTCGACGCCATCCGCGCGACCGGGGACCGGCGGGCGATCCTCGTCAGCGGGTACGTCCCCATGGGGCCGCCCTCGTGGGGCGAGATGCACCCGGTCGCGTGGATCCGGGACCCGGCGCACCGGGTGGCCTACGAGTCGCACGCGTACTTCGACCACGACGGCAGCGGGCACTACTGGATGTCGTACGCCGACGAGCTGCGCAGCGTCACGTGGCCCGCGCCCGCGCGTTGCCAGCGGTTGACGCCGATGGGGCGCCAGGTGCT
Source organism: Dactylosporangium sp. McL0621 (assembly GCF_049995355.1). Taxonomy (NCBI): domain Bacteria; kingdom Bacillati; phylum Actinomycetota; class Actinomycetes; order Micromonosporales; family Micromonosporaceae; genus Dactylosporangium; species Dactylosporangium sp. McL0621. Next base: position 1,882,844 of record NZ_CP188259.1, on the reverse strand, counting down.
CACTGGCTAGGTGACCTTGGTACGAGCGGCCGGGCCGGACGACCTCGACGCCGCGCTCGCGGTGTGGCGGGCCGCCAACGAGGCCCGCGGCCACGCGCCCGCGCCCGCGCGGATCGAGCGGGTGCGGCAGAAGCTGCGCGACGCGGACGCGCTGGTGGTGGTGGCCGTCGACGGGGACGAGGCGGTGGCGATGGGCCTGGCCGAGCCGGGCCGGGCGGACGACGGCGCGGGGGCGCCGATCCCGGGGTACGGCCACGTCTCCATGGTCTTCGTCGCGCCCGCGCGCTGGGGCCGGGGCGTCGGCGGCCTCGTGCTCGACGCGCTGCACGGGGCCGGATGGGCGCGCACGACCCTGTGGACGCGGACGGGCAACGCGCGGGCGCGGCGGCTGTACGAGAAGGCCGGGTACCGCCCCACCGGCCGCACATCGACGCTGGCGGGTGACGGGATCATGCAGTTCGAGCGGATCGGTTAGCCTCTACACGTCATGAGGCGTTGGGCGTTACTGCTGATCGGGCTCGGCGTGGGACTCTTCGCCGGGTCGCAGCTCGCCGCGTCCCGGGCCCAGAGCACCGCCCTGTGGACCGGGGTGGCCGCGACCGTCGTCGGGCTCATCATGGTCGCCGCGAGCGGCCCGCCGGCCGCCGAGGAGAGCGAGGACGGCCTCCCGTCGTTCGCCGCGCTCGGGCCGCGCGTCGAGAGCATCCTGCGCCTGGCCGAGGAGCAGGCGGCCGACCAGATCCGGCAGGCCGAGAAGGACGCCCGCAAGGTGCGCGCCCGGGTCGAGGGCGGGCTGTGGGCCGTGCTGCGCGAGGGCGACGACGGCGAGCGGTACGAGGTGGCCCGGCTCGAGTCGCGCTCGGACGCCGACTCGGTGGTCGCCGCGCTCGAGGCCCGCGGGCACCTGCAGCGCTACTCCGTGGCCCCGGCCGGCGGCTGAGCGGGCGTGCCCGAGGGCGACACCGTCTGGAACACCGCGCGCGTGCTCGGCGCGGCGATCACCGGCCAGACCATCACGCGCAGCGACTTCCGGGTGCCGCAGCTCGCCGCGGCCGACCTGTCCGGCTGGACCGTCGCCGAGTCCGCGTGCCGGGGCAAGCACCTGCTGCTGCGGCTCACCAAGGACGGCCGGGAGCCGCTCACCCTGCACTCCCACCTGCGCATGGACGGCGCGTGGCGCACGTACAAGCCGGGCGAGCGCTGGACCGGGCGGCCCGCGCACCTGATCCGCGTGGCCCTGCACACGCCGGCCGCGGTCGCCGTCGGCTTTCACCTGCACGAGCTCGCCCTGGCGCCGACCCGCGAGGAGGCGCGGCTCGTCGGGCACCTCGGCCCGGACCTGATGGGCGAGGACTGGGACGGCGACGAGGCCGTGCGCCGGCTGCTCGCCAAGCCCGAGCGCTGGGTGGCCGACGCGCTGCTGGACCAGCGCAACCTGGCCGGGATCGGCAACCTGTACAAGGCCGAGACGCTGTTCCTGCGCGGCGTGTCACCGTGGACGCCGGTCGGCGCGGTCGCGGACCCGGCCGCCCTGGTCGCGAAGGCCCACGCGCTGCTGAACTCCAACCGCGGCCGCTGGACCCAGTCCACGACGGGCTCACTGCGCCGCGGCGAGACGAACTGGGTGTTCGAGCGCGCCGGTCAGCCGTGCCGGAGGTGCCGTACCACCATCCGCCGCTGGACGGGCGGCGACCATGACCGCATCACGTACTGGTGCCCGCACTGCCAGCCCGGGAACGGCCCGCCCGAGCGCGGGTGACGACGCGGCCGCACGAGCACGAGGTCACCCTCGGCGTCGAGGTCGACAAGCCAGAAGCCCTGGTTGTCGTACGGCATGTGCACCTCCGTGACGCTACGCAGCGCGCCTCGGAATGCCCCTCGCCCTAAGCCAAATTTGAAGCCCTGTTATTCGCAACGTATCCACACTGACCATTCGGCTGTTGTCACCCCCGTGACCGGGGCGCGGCGGGTCGGCGACCACGGGGTAGGGTGCTGCCCGTACGTCTCATGGGGAGGGGCGCGATGGACCACGGCCTGACCCGGCGCGGCCTGCTCGCCGGGTTGCTCGCGGCGGCCACGCTGACCGCCTGTGATAGCGCTCCCAGCGCCGGCCCGGCCCCCACCGACTCGTTCAACCCGCCCCAGGACCAGCCGCTCGCGACCTGGGAGCTCACCGGCGGCCTCACCGCGGCCGGGATCGCCGCCTTGCGCCCGCCCCGCCTCGTCGTCTACGGCGACGGCGACGCGATCGCGGACGCCACGTACCACTCCCGCCTCGACCCCGACCAGCTGCGCACCCTCGCCAACGGCCTCGCGGACGACCTGCGCGCCAGCGCCTCGCAGAAGAAGCCCACGCCGACCCCGACGATCGTCGACGCGCCCGTGACCAAGGTCTCGGTGTGGACGCGGACGGGTCCGCTGGCCTTTACGGCCGAGGGGCTTGACGAGCTGAAACCCGATCACGTGTACCCGGATGTGCTTTACAACGCCCGCGACCGCCTCGCCACCGTGCACAGGACCGTGTCCGCGACCGCGCAGCCGTACCTCGCGACCCGGGTCCGCGTCGTGGCGGTGCCGGCGCTGGACGGGCAGGCGGGCACCGGTTCCCCGATCGTGCCCGACCCGAGCCCGACGGCGACGGCGAACCCGTGGCCGACGGGCATCACGTTGCCGTCGCCGGACTCGCAGGGCCTGCGGCGCACGGACCTGGACGGCGACGCGGCTCGGGCGGCGGTGCGGATGCTGACCCGCGACCTGGACCAGCGGGGAGCCTGGCCGTCGTACCGCATGACGGACGGCACGGTTGTGCGGGCGAGCTGGCGTTACCTGCTGCCGACGGAGTGATCCACGAAAAGTCGGGCGCTCCGCGCCGCGACTTTTCGGATTTATCGCCTGACGGGGTATAAGTCGGATAAGTCCGATCACGAAGTGTCGGACTTATCCGGTTCGCGCCGTGTCCAGGTCGGACTTATCCGGTTCGCGCCGTGCCGGAGTTGGGTTTGTCCGGTTTGCGCCGTGCCGGAGTTGGGCTTGTCCGGTTCGCGCCGCGCCCAGGTCGGGCTTGTCCGGTTCGCGCCGCGCCCAGGTCGGGCTTGTCCGGTTCGCCGCCGTGTTCGGGCCGGACTTGTCCGGTTCGCGCCGTGCCGGGTCAGCGCAGTCCGCGCCGATTCGGCCGGCGACAGTCAGGCGGTTTGTGCGCGCGGAGTGGTCTGCGGGTTGCGCAGGTCGGCCAGGGCCTCCGCGACCCCGCGCAGGAACGCCGTCGCGTCCGCGAGGCTGCCCACCGCCGCGTTGTCCTCCGCGACGCACCCGGCCGCCGCGGTCACGAACTGCTCGTAGGCCGTGACGCCCTGCTCGAGCTGCTCGGCCAGCATGCGATGGGCCGGGCGCAGCGCGGCGCCGGACGGGCCGATGCGCATCGTGCGCTCGACCGAGGCGCAGCGCTGGGCGAGGTCGCGCAGCTGGCGCTCGGCTACGGCGGCGTCGAGCACCGCGCCCTCGGCGGCGGGCCCGAGCCGGCCCACGAGGCCGCCGAGCATCGTCGCGGCGCGGTCGAGGCGGCGCCAGGGCTCGGCGACCGTGAGGCCCCGCAGCTTGTAGAACTCGCGCTGGCGGTCGAACTCGGCGATCGCGGTGCGGCCGGCGGGGAGGCGCTGGACCATCCCGACGAGCTTTTCCCGGGCCAGGGTGCCGGCGAGCGCCGGATCGGGCTCCGGCGGTACCGGCAACGCCCGGAAGGCCCGGAAGTCGACCCAGCGCCACCAGGTGATGGCGATGGAGCCGCCGGCCGCGGCCGCCCAGAACGCGTCGGGCAGGCCCAGGCCGCTGTACGGCACGAGGATGGCGGTCGCCCCGGTGAGCAGACCCGCGCGCACGGACCAGCCCCGGGCGGAGCGGTGCAGCTTGCGCAGCCGCTTGAGGTGCTTGCTCCGATCGTTGGCCATGACCCGCCCCCGTTCCCGGTCAGCCCGCGCTGGCCGAGTCTCCCGCCTGCTTGTCCTTCATGCTGGCCCGGATCTCGTCGAGCCGGGAGACGCTGGCGTCCTTGGTCCCGGTCGACGCGACGGCGGGCGTCTCCGGCGCGGCGGCCAGCTGCTCGCCGGCCATGCTCGCACGGATCTGGTCGAGCCGGGAGCTCCCGGCCATGTCGAGGGTCGAGCGCTGCACCTCGAGCATGCGGCCCTCCACCGAGTTCGAGGCGAGCTCGGCGCGGCCCATCGCGTTGGCGTACCGACGCTCGATCTTCTCCCGCACCTCGTCGAGCGACGGGGTGTTGCCGGGGGCGGCGAGGCCGCTCATCGACTCGAGCGACTTGGCGACGGTCTCCTGCATCTTGGCCTGCTCGAGCTGGCTGAGCAGCTTCGTGCGCTCGGCGAGCTTCTGCTGGAGCATCATGGCGTTGTTCTCGACGGCCTTGCGCGCCTGGGCGGCGGCGTTGAGCGACTGGTCGTGGAGGCTCTTGAGGTCCTCCATGCCCTGCTCGGCGGCGACGAGCTGGGTGGCGAACACCTGCGCCGTCTGCTCGTACTGCGTGGCCTTGGCCTCGTCGCCCTCGGCGCGCGACTTGTCGGCGAGCACGAGCGCCTGGCGGGCCGAGCCCTGCAGCTTCTCGACCTCGGACATCTGCCGGGACAGCCGCATCTCCAGCTGCCGCTGGTTGCCGATCACCGCCGCGGCCTGCTGCACGAGCGCCTGGTGCTGACGCTGCGCGTCCTCGATCGCCTGCTGGATCTGCACCTTCGGATCGGCGTACTCGTCGATCTTGGCACCGAACAGCGCCATGAGGTACTTCCAGCCCTTAGCGAACGGATTCGCCATCTCGCGGTCCTCTCTCGGCCAGCACAGGAACGTGCGGCTTCTATCGTGTCAGGCTCGCGCTAGAGCGTCACGCCCGGTTGGAGGCCAACCCCCCGAAAATTCGCGCCAGACCCGTACATTGCGGACACAAGTCAGGGGGATCTCAGGGCTGTGGGCCCGCGACATCCCCGCCCGAGAGGGCCGAGCGCGACAGCCGCTCGGCCTCGGCCAGGCCCGCGCGCAGGCCCTCAAGATCGTTCGTGAGCTCCGCCACCTTGGACGCGGTCAGCGGCGCGCCGCCGACCGTGGTCGCGTGCAGGGCGACCAGCTCCGCCATCCGGGCGACCAGGCCCTCCATGCCCAGCACCGCGGACTGCATGCGGGCGAGCAGCATCTCGCGGGCCTCGCGCAGCCGCTGGCCGACGTCGAGCTGGTCCGCGACCGCGCGCCGGGCCCGCTCCCGCTCGTCGCGCAACGGACCCGGCGCGAGGCCGGACAGCCCGCGCTGCAGCTGGTTGTAGTCCTGCCGCAGCCGCTGCGTGTTGATCCCCGACGCCGTCTGGTCGATGAGCGTCACCTGCCCCGCGAAGCGGGCCAGATCGGAGAGGGCCCCGGCGGCCGAGTCGTCGACCTCGGAGATCTGGCCCCGCAGGATCGGATCGCCGGTGCCTTCCGCCTGCCGGCGCAGCGTGCGTACCGCGGCCTCGGCGCGCTTGAGCCAGCGCTCGGCGTCGCTACCGCGCGGCGGCGCGGGCAGGTTCGGCGGCGGCGCGGCGGACAGCGGCTTGGGCGAGGACCCGCCGCGGTCGGTGAGAACGCCGAGGACGACCCGGATCCCGTACACCGCGCCCGCGACCGCGAGCCCGACCGGCACCCCGACGAGCAGGCCCGCCGGGGTGAGGGCGGCCGCGACCGCGCCGCCCATCCCGCCGAGCACGCCCGCGGCCACGAGCCCCCACGGCTCGGTCAGCTGCTCCTTGACGCCCACGACCGTAAGTGTGCCCCCTCGGTTGAAGGATCAGAAGTTGCTGAGGACATTCACGAGCACGTTGTTGATCGTCGTCGGGTCGCTCGCGTCGTAGGCCGCCGCGCGCGAGGCCGAGGAGATCTTCTGCAGCACGCCGATGTCGGCCTGCCCGCCGTAGGCGATGGTGAACACGCGGACCGGGATCTCCTTGTCCGACGTGTCGACGTCGCGGACGAGGGCGTCGAGGTCGCTGTCCTTCGGGTACTCGTTCTTGCCGTCCGTGAGCACCACGACGGCGTTGATCCGGCTCGGGTCGGACAGCTCGACCATCTTGCGCTGCGCGGCCCGCGTGGTGGCGTACAGGGCCGTGCCGCCCTCGGCGCTGAGCGAGTTGATGACCTGCTCCAGCTTCGCCTTGTTGCCCGAGAGCCCGGCGACGGGGACCTGCTCGGTGTACGGCGTGGTGGCCCCCGCGACCTCGGTCGAGAACGTCCACAGCCCGACCTCGTCGTCCGGCGCGAGCAGCGTCAGCGACTGCAGCGCGGCCTGCTTGGCCAGCTGCATGCGGGTCTGGCCGTTGCCGGCGTCGTTGTTCATCGAGCCCGAGACGTCGACCACCAGCAGTACCTTGGCCCGCTTGCGCTGCGCGTCCCACGTGCTCAGCGCCTTCTCGAGCACCTGCGGCGACGGCGGGTCGATCACGGTGAACTTCGCGTCCGGCAGCAGCCCGTTGTCGCGGGTGACCGCCGAGCCCGCCTTGCCTTCGAAGGTACGGAAGGCCAGGTCCGTGAAGCGCTTCTGCTGCGCCCCGTCGCGCACGTAGGCGAGGAAGTCGGCCGCCGCGGCCTTCTGCTCGTCGCTGGCGTTGGTCAGCACCACGTAGGGGTGGTCGCTGACCAGCGTGCCCTCCTTGGGGTAGATCGCGACGAGCGGCACCCGCGGCTTGGTCCCCTTGCCGGCCAGGGCCGGGTCGCCGGTCGGGTTGCCGGTGTTGTAGTCGTAGACCGACTTCTCCTCGACCGCGACGGCGCTGACGTAGTTGAGCCCGCGCCCGCCCTGGTCGGCGGCGAGCTGGTTGGACAGGAACGTCAGGGTGGTGTCGCCGTAGTGCACGACGCTGGACTCCACCGACTTGACGTACTGCAGCACCTTCGGGTCGGCGAGGTCCTTGTCGGTGAGGTCGGTCGAGCGCCCGGTGGCGGCGAAGTACGCGCCGACCGTGGCGTTGAGACCCGACGTGGAGAAGTGCGGGTTGGTCTTGCCGAGCCGGAACCGGCCCCACTCCGGGTGGCCCTTGGAGCCCCAGCCGTTCGGGTCGTTGATCAGCCCGAAGACGTCGCCCCAGCCGATGGGCTTGTCCGGCCACCCGAGCGCTTCGGCCATCGGTTTGGGCATGGCGAGTACCAACGGGGACTGCGCGATCATCGGGAGCTTGCCGTCAGGGACCAGCCCGCCCTTGTCGCCGGTGGCCAGGCGCTGCTTGAGCAGCGCGACCCACGACGCCGACGCGGGGGTCCAGACCGCCGGCTGCGGCCCGTCCTTCTTGGCGTCCCAGCCGGTCGCGAGCGCCTCGAGCGCCGCGCCGGAGGCCTTCGTCTGTACCACGGGGTCGGCGCACTTGCCGTCGAAGCGCCGGTCGGACTTGATGTAGCTCTTCGCGAACTCCGTCATCAGCGCGGCCTTCTCGCTGGACGCGGTGATGTTCAGGGTGGTGCAGCCCTCACGGCGCGGGGAGTCGGCCTTGGAGTCGTTGCCGTCGTCGCCGCGGTTGGCCAGGAAGAGGTACACGCCGCAGATCGCGAACACCCCGATCACCGCGGCGATGATGATCGGTAGGGGGTTGCGCCGCCGGTTCGGGTAGCTCACGGGTTGTTCGCCTCCGCGCTGCCGTGCTGTGATCCGCGCCCCCGTGGGCGCGGCACCAGTGTGGCAGAGCGCGTCGAGTCCCGATCAAGCCGCGCCGCATCGCCCCGGACCGCTCAGACGGCGGCCGGTGCCTCCAGGATTTCAGGCGGCGACCGGGTGCCTTTAGGACTTCAGGCGGAGGCCGGGTGGCCCCGAGTCGCTCAGGCGGCGTAGACGACGTCGCGCTCGCGGTCGGCCGGGCCTCGGGTCGCGCGCAGGGTGGTCCGCAGCGGACCATCGTGGTGTACCGCCACCGAAAGCTTGGCATCGGCGGCAACCTTCGCCTTGGGCGCACCGCGCACGAGCCGGGCCTGGGGGCCGTCGGCGGACGCGTCGGCCGCGGGGACCGCCTCACCCGAACCGGAGTCCGGCACGGGCTCGGGCGCGCCGACCGGCACGAGCACCGGCGGCAGGTCCTCGGCCAGGGCCAGGGTGTCGCTCACATCACGCAGCACCTCGGACAACGCGGCGCCCAGGGCCTCACAGATCGCGGCCAGCAGCTCGCTGGACGCCTCCTTCTGGCCGCGCTCGATCTCCGAGAGGTATCCGAGGCTCACGTTCGCCGCGGTTGAGACCTCACGAAGGGTCCGGTGCTGGGCCTGCCGTCGCGCTCGCAGCGCGTCACCGATCACCCGACGAAGCAGCACGGTGGCACCCCCTCTGACGCAGCTGGCAAGACCGCGAAAAAACTGGTACCCGTCACGGTACCTGGTGCGAAGCCGATCGACACCCTGCCCCGCCGTTATAAGACAGCCAGGGTCTCCGCGAGCAGCCCCACGGCGGCCTCGACGGCCCCGCACCGCACCGCCGCCCGGTCGCCCGGAAGGGTGAGCTCCCGCACCTCGACCCGGTCCGGCTCACCGTGCGCGGCCGGCGGCCCGACCACCGCGACATACACCCGGCCGACCGGCTGACCAGCCTGTGAGTCCGGTCCGGCGACCCCGGTCGTGGCGGCCGCCCAGTCCGAGCCGCACCGCTCCCGCGCCCCGGCCGCGAGCGCCGCGGCGACGGCGGGGTCGACGGGCCCGTGCGAAGAAAGCAGCGGCGGCGGTACCCCGAGAAGCTTCGCCTTCAACTCTGTCGCGTACGCCACGATCCCGCCCCGGAAGACCCGGCTCGCCCCTGGCACCTCGACGAAGGCCGCCGAGAGCAGCCCGCCGGTCAGCGACTCGGCCACGGCGAGGGTCTCGCCGCGCTCCTTGAGGGCCGCGAGGATCGCGCCCGCCCGCTCCGTGTCCACCCGAGTTCCTTCCGCGACGAAAGCGACAACCGCTCCCCTCTCTTTACTCCGCCGCCGCCTCCACCTCAATCACCGTGCAATCCGGCGGATACCCTGTCGGGCGAAAAATCCGGCATGTCGCGGCGCGCAGTGCCCGACATGTCGGTCGAATCACCCGCGGGCGAGGCCGCAGGCGCGCCAGGACCCTGTCCACGACGCGACCGCGGGCGGGGCCACGGCCGGCGCCCGCACAAGGGCCGATCGACTGTCCGCCCCTCGAACCGACGCCGCACAAGGGCCGATCGACTACCCGGCCATCGAGCCGGGCCACGGCCAGAACCGGCCGCCCGTCAACGTGGCCACGGCCGGAGCCGCGCCAAGCCCCGTCGCGCTCAGGTGACCGGCTCGCAGAAGCCCGCGACGCCGAACCACGCTCAAATGACCGGCTCGCCCGCGCGTCGGAGTGAGTCGCGCCACGCCCGGACAAATCGGTCGAACTACCCTCAGGCGACCGGCTCGTCCGCCTGCGGAGCCACGGCCGGCGCCGCTCCGGGCACCGATAACACCGCTCCCCCACCGCGGGCCAATGACTCCCGCCGAATCCGGATCGCCCGCAGGACGTAGTCGGCACCGGTGACCACCGTCACCACGACGGCCGCGAACATGAGCCACGGGCCGATCTGCGCGAGGCCATGGGGCAGCGGCGTGAGGTACCAGCCGATCGCCAGAATTTGCAGGGCCGTCTTCACCTTGCCGCCCCGGCTCGCGGGGATGACCCCGTGCCGGATGACCCAGAAGCGCAGGGCCGTCACGCCCCACTCGCGGACGAGGATGACCGCCGTCACCCACCAGGGCAGCTTGTCGTAGAAGGACAGCAGCACGAGCGCTGCGCCGGTCAGGGCCTTGTCCGCGATCGGGTCGGCGACCTTGCCGAAGGAGGTGACGAGGTTGTGCGCGCGGGCGATCCACCCGTCGACGTAGTCGGTGGCGCAGGCCACGATGAAGGTCAGGCCCGCGGCGACCTGCCAGGCGTCGTGGGTCATGCGGCTGGCCACGACGCACAGCACGAAGACCGGCACGAGCACCATGCGCACGACCGTGAGGACGTTCGCCGCGTTGAGCAGCGGCGGGGGCTTGACCGAGGTCATGGCGCCGCCGGGCTGAGCAGCTCGGTCGGGGTCGCGACCAGGTCGACGCCGACGCTCTCGACGACCTTGGCGCGCACGAGATCGCCGGGGCGCAGCGACGCCGGGTCGAGGTTGCCGCCCGCCACGAGGGTCGTGGAGCCGTCGACCTCGGGGGCCTGGTGGGCCCCGCGGCCCTCGACGTCAACGCCGTCGGGGTGGCGCTCGACGGTGTCGACGAGCACGTCGACGATCGAGCCGACGCGGTCGCCGGCGCGCTGGGCGCAGAGCTCCTCGGCGAGGGCGCTCATCCAGTCGTACCGCTTCTTGACCGTGCTCGCCGCGACCTTGTCCGGCAGCCCGGCCGCCTCGGTGCCGTCCTCGTCGCTGTAGTCGAACACGCCGATCGCGTCGAGCCGGGCCTCGGTGAGGAAGCGCGCGAGCTCGTCGACGTCCTCGCGGGTCTCCCCGGGGAAGCCGACGATGACGTTGCTGCGGGCGCCCGCCTCCGGGTCGAGCCGGCGCGCGGCCTTGAGCAGGTCGAGGAAGCGCTCGGTGGAGCCGAAGCGGCGCATGCGGCGCAGGACGGGCTCGCTGGAGTGCTGAAAGGACAGGTCGAAGTAGGGCGCGACGCCCGGCGTGGTGGCGATCGCCTCGATGAGCCCGGGCCGGGTCTCGGCCGGCTGCAGGTACGACACGCGCACCCGCACGATCCCGGCGGTCCCGGCCAGCTGCGGCAGCAGCTTCTCCAGCAGGCGGGGGTCGCCGAGGTCCTTGCCGTAGGAGGTCGAGTTCTCGCTCACCAGCACCAGCTCGCGCACGCCGTTGGCGCCGAGCCACTCGGCCTCGGCCAGGATCTCGTCCGGCGTGCGGGAGACGAATGCCCCGCGGAAGGACGGGATTGCGCAGAACGCGCACCGGCGGTCGCAGCCGCTGGCCAGCTTCAGCGGCGCGACGGGCCCCTGGTCGAGCCGCTGGCGCATCACCCCGCGCAGGTGGGCCGGCAGGTGCCCGGGGGTGACGACCGTCGCCTCCCGGCGGGCGACCGGGGTGAGCGGCAGCAGCGTGCGCCGGTCGCGCGGGGTGTGCGACGGGATGGTCTCGCCCGCCAGGATCGCGTCCAGGCGGGCGGCCATGTCCGGATAGTGGTCGAAGCCGAGCACCGCGTCGGCCTCGGGCAGCTCGCCGGCGAGCTGCTCGCCGTAGCGCTCGGCGAGGCAGCCGGTCGCCACGACCTTGGCGCCGGTGTCGGACGCGGCCAGCAGGGTGTCGATCGAGTCCTGCTTGGCCTTGGCCACGAACCCGCAGGTGTTCACCAGCACGACGTCGGCGTCGGTACCGTCGGTCGTCACCGACCACCCGCCGTCGGCGAGCCGGGCGGCGAGCTCCTCGGAGTCCACCTCGTTGCGGGCACAGCCCAGGGTGAGCAGGGCTACGCGGCGGTCAGCGTTGGTGGACATGCTGTCGAGCGTACCGACCGGGGCTGACAATTTGCGGAGCGGATCCGGCCTCACGGAGCCGGGAATACGTCCCGGAACGTAAACGCCTTCGGCGTCGGCCCGCCGCCGCCGAGCAGCTCAAGCCGCTCGCGGGCCTCGTCCAGGCCCGGCCGGTGCCCGGACGGCACCCACCACAGCACCATGTGCGGCTCGCCCAGGGGGACGAACCACTCCCGGCGTCGTCGCAGAACGTCGAGATGACCACTACGGAAGGTGTACTCGCGCAGCGCCTCCAGCGACGTCCAGACGGACATGTTCACCATCAGGTCCCCGCCGAACGGCCGCAAAGAGGTGGCGTCGGCGCCGCTGTCGTCCACGAGCCGCCACACGAAGCCGGGGTACTCGTCGGCAACGGCGTTGATCCGGTCGATGTCGGCGTAGAACCCGGCCATGCGCGGGTCGTCGCGCGGCCCCACGGGCACGCCGACGTTGAGCTGAGCAAGGTGAGCGGTCATAGGCGGCAGTCTAAAGCAAACTGCCATTGTTTTTAGTACCGTCCGGGTCTCGATCGACAGCCACACAGCACCCTTCGGGCCGGGGATCGATCCGCGCCCCGCCCCCGAGCGCACCCTGCAGCAGCGCCAGGTTGGCCCCGCAGACGGCGCCCGGATGCGTGCGCGCCACGGAGTCGAACGGGCAGTTGCGCAGGCGCCACACGTCGCCGTCGGCGTACGGCTCGTACCCGAGCCCGCGCAGCGTCTCCTCGACCGACCCGCCCGCGAGCCGCGCCCCGGTACGCCGCGCGGCCGCGTAGAGCGCGGGCTCGATCCCCGCCTCGTCGACGGCCTCGGCCAGGACCTCGGCCAGGACGCGGTACCCGCGCGGCGGAAGACTGACGGAGTGCTCGACCGCGGAGCGCCGGTACAACTTCGAGGGCCGCCCCGCCCCGGGCCCGCTACGCCCCCCGAGCCGCGCGAACGCCACGTCGAGGAGCCCGGCCTCGGCGAGCTTGTCGAGGTGGTGCGCGGCGAGCGTGCGCCCGATCCCGAGCGCCTCCGCCACCTGATCCCGGCTGACGGCGCCCCCGGCCGCGGCCACGTGCTCGTACACGGCCCGCCGCCGCGGATCGGCCAGCGCCCCGAGGGCATCAATCTGCTCGTCCGGCACGGCTCCAACTATTGCAGCAGCCGGCCCCCACCGTCGCGCGTCACCACACCGAGCTCAGACACACCGCCCACCACCGCGCCCGCGCGACGCCACGCCGCGCCGACAGGCCCAACTACGCCCAGCCTCACGCGGACACCCCACACCCCAGACAACACCAGCACCGCACCCCCATCGCCACCGCGTCCGCGAGCACACGCCACCCACACCCCAGACCAGCGAAGTCGTCGCGCCCGCGCGGGCATGCCACCCGCACCCCTACCCAGCGAAGTCGTCGCGCCCGCGCGGACACGCCGCACGAGTGGCGCCGTCGCGTCCGCGCGGGCACGCCGCCCATGCCTGCGCACCAGCGGCGCCGTTGCGACCGCGCGGGGCGGGGCGCGCTCGACCCGCTACAGCAGCAGCGTCGCCGCGATCGTCAGGGTCGCCATGGACAGGCCGGTCGACGCCACGATGACGTCGCGGGCGAAGGTGCCGTCCACTGCGTACGCGCGCGCGAAGACGAACGTGTTCTGCGCCGTCGGGAGGGCCGCGCACAGCACGGCCGCGACCAGGGCCGGCCCGGTCAGCCCGAAGACGAGGCGCGCCAGGACGAAGCAGAGCAGGGGTTGCAGGAGCGATTTCAGCAGTACCGCCAGCGCCACCTCCACCGGCCTCCGCGCCTCGCCGTCGTTGTCCTGCCGCGGCACCAGCGACAGCCCGAGCGCGACCAGCGCCGACGGCACCGCCGCGTTCCCGAGCAGCGCGACCGCGTCGCCCGCGAGGCGGGGCAGGTGCACGTGGGCGGCGCCGAGCACGACGCCGGCGAGGCAGGCGAGCATCACGGGACTGCGCAGCGGCACGGTGAGGAGGCGCCGCCACCGCCCGGTCGCGTGCTCGCTCTGCGCGACGTCGAGCGTTCCCAGGATCAGCGGCGTGAGGATGCTGGTCTGGATCAGCAGTACCACGGCGATGAAGCCGGCATTGCCCAGCACCTGCACCATGACGGGGATGCCGAGGTTGCCGGCGTTGACGTACCCGCAGGCCATGCCCGCGATGGTCTGCTCCGCGAGCGGTCGCTTGAACACCCACCGCGCCGCGCAGAAGCCGGCGCCGCCGATGACCAGCGTGGCGATCGAGAAGGCGGCGACGGCCTTGCCCGCGGGGCCCCCGATCGGCTGCCGCGTGAGCGTGTTGAGCAGCGCCGCGGGCATCGCCACGAAGAAGACGAACCGGCCGAGCACATCGACGGCGGCGGGGCCGAGGACCTTGCTCCGCCCGGCCGCGTACCCGACGGCCGTGAGCGCCCAGATCGGCACGAAGGCGGCGAGCACCTACCGGATCCCCCGCGCCGTGACCGGGACCGGGATCGGGAAACGAGCCGCCGCAGCGCCCGCAACCCGCAAAGCCCAAACGGCCGTCCGCGCCATCGCCCAGACGCTAGTCAATGACCCGGAGGACCGCCACGGCCACGCCACCGAGGGAGGCCACCGCCACAGCAACCCCGACCCGTGTCAGAGCGCTGACGGCCCCATGTCAGCCAACGCCCGCATGGTGGTGACACAACAACCGCCACGAAGGAGCGCCCACCATGTCGACCACCCTCACCACTCAGGACCAGAACACCATCCGCCTCGCCGCCTACGGCGCCGTCACCCTGCTCTCGGCCGCGGCCGCCGCCGGTGGTTCGCCGCACAAGGTCGCCAGCAACGGCAGCATCGCCCTGGGCTCCTCCACCGGCCTCGTCGGCCACATCCTGGCCAAATACCCCAGCCACAAGGACCTCAACGGCCGCTCCGTCGCCGACATCGCCGACCGGGTCCTGCCCGCGCTGACCGAGGCGTCGGCGCTGCTGCGCACCCAGGCGCCGGACGAGGCCGCCAACTTCCGCGGCACCGTCCTCACCGCCCTGGAGTCGGCCACCCACAACACCCGGCCCACCCCCGCCGTCACCGACATGATCCGCAAGATCACCGCGGCCATCGACGCCGCATGACGCAATCGGGGAGTGGCCGGCCGGTCAGTCGTCCTCGGAGTCCTTCAGGGCGCCCAGCACCTCGCCCAGCGTGTCGGGCTTGATGAGGACGTCGCGCGCCTTGGAGCCCTCCGACGGGCCGACGATGCCGCGCGTCTCCATGAGGTCCATGAGGCGGCCGGCCTTGGCGAAGCCGACGCGCAGCTTGCGCTGCAGCATGCTCGTCGAGCCGAACTGGCTCGTCACCACCAGCTCGATGGCCTGGACGAGCAGCTCGAGGTCGTCGCCGATCTCCTCGTCGATCTTCTTCTTGGCCTCTTCGCGCTTCTGGGTGACGCCCTCGCGGAACTCGGGTTCGCGCTGGTCCTTGCAGAATTTCACGACGTCGCTGATCTCGGACTCGGAGACCCAGGCACCCTGGATGCGGACCGGCTTCGACGCGCCCATGGGCAGGAACAGCGCGTCGCCGCGGCCGATGAGCTTCTCGGCGCCGGGCTGGTCGAGGATGACCCGGGAGTCGGCGAGGCTGGACGTGGCGAACGCGAGGCGCGACGGCACATTGGCCTTGATCAGGCCGGTGACGACGTCGACGCTGGGCCGCTGGGTGGCGAGCACCAGGTGGATGCCGGCCGCGCGGGCCAGCTGGGTGATGCGGACCACCGAGTCCTCGACGTCGCGCGGGGCGACCATCATGAGGTCGGCGAGCTCGTCGACGACGACGAGGAGGTACGGATACGGCCGGATCTCCCGCTCGCTGCCCGGCGGCGCCGTGATCTGCCCCGCCCGCACCTTGCGGTTGTAGTCGTCGATGTGCCGGACCCCGGCCGCGGCGAGGTCGTCGTAGCGCATGTCCATCTCGCTGACGACCCAGTCGAGGGCGTCGGCCGCCTTCTTCGGGTTCGTCACGATCGGCGTGACGAGGTGCGGGATGCCCTCGTAGCTGGTGAGCTCCACGCGCTTCGGGTCGACCAGCAGCAACCGCACCTCGTCCGGCGTCGCGCGGGTCAGCAGCGACACGAGCAGGCTGTTGAGGCAGCTGGACTTGCCCGCGCCCGTCGCGCCGGCGATGAGGATGTGCGGCATCTTGGCCAGGTTGACCACGACGTAGCCGCCCTCGATGTCCTTGCCGAGCGCGACCACCAGCGGGTGGTGGTCGCTGGTGGCGACCCGGGAGCGCAGCACGTCGCCGAGCGCCACGTTCTCGCGGTCGGAGTTGGGGATCTCGACGCCGACCGCGCTCTTGCCGGGGATGGGGCTCTGGATGCGCACGTCGGCCGACTTCACCGCGTAGGCGATGTTCTTCGACAGCGCCGTGATCCGCTCGACCTTGACGCCGTGGCCGATCTCGACCTCGTAGCGGGTGACCGTCGGGCCGCGGGTGAAGCCGGTGACCAGCGCGTCCACGCCGAACTGCTCGAACACCCCCTGCAGCGCGTTGGTGATCTCGTCGTTGGCCCGGGTGCGCCCGCGCGGGGCGTCGCCGGTGCCGAGCAGGTCGGGCGGCGGCAGCTTGTAGTCGGCGTCGGTGAGCGCGAGCTGCTCGGCTCGCGTCGGCATCGGCGAGTGCTCCGGCGGCTCCTTCTCCGGGGCCGGCGCCTTGTCCTTCTTCTTGCGCCCGGCGGCCGGCATGCGCTGGAGCACGACGGTGTCGTGGACGAACTCGGGGTCGAGGTCGGGCGCGGCCGCGTCGAACTCGTCGGGGTCGAGGCCCAGCGGGTGCGGCAGCGGCTCGGACTCGTCGCCGGCCCGGCTGCCCTGGCGGCGGCGGGCCGGGGCCCGGCGCGCCGGCTGCTCCTCCGGCTCGTCGTAGAGGTCCTCGAACTCGTCGTCGTCGACGAGTGTCGGGTCCTCGACCCGGCCCAGGGCCAGGTCGCGCAGCTGGCGCCAGCGCTGCGGGATCCGGCTGATCGGCGTCGAGGTCACGACCAGCAGGCCAAATGCCGAAAGCAACAGCAGCAGCGGTACCGCCACCCAGGAGGTGACCGCCATCTCGAGCAGTCCGCCGCCGCCCCGCCCGAGCAGGCCCCCGGCCCGGTCCATCTTCGCGGGAAGGGTCGGGGCGCCCGCGGCCAGGTGCATCAGGCCGGTGCCGCCGATGAAGAGGGCGCCCCAGCCGACCAGGCCGCGCCCGCGGTGCTCGTCGGGGTCCTCGGTCGAGCGCATGATCCGGACGCCGCCGATGACGAGGAGCACGGGGAGCACGCCCGAGGCCGCGCCGATGAAGGTGTGGCAGATGCTCGCCAGCCAGCGGCCCACCGGCCCGGCCGCCTGGAACCACAGGGCCGCCGTGAGCAGCACCGCCAGCCCGATCATGCCGAGCCCCGCGCCGTCGCGGCGATGCTCGGGGTCGAGGTCGCGGGCGGTCGCCGCCTGCCGGCCGATGGCGCGGGCGCCCCAGCCGACGCTGTGCGCGAGCCCCATCCAGACCGCGATCATGCCCCGGCCGAACAGGCCCAGCGGCGTGGCGACCACGGCCCCGGTGCGGCGGCGGCGCCGCGTGGGCGTCGCGGTCCGGGCGTTGGTCCGCGGGGTGGCGGCCCGGCCCCGGGTCGTCGCCTTCACGGGGGTGGCCTTCGCCGCGGGCGTGGCCCGGGTGCGCGGGGTAGCACGCGTGTTCGAACCGCCGCGCGCGTTGGACGTGCCCCCGCCGCGGCCGGCCTGGGAGGTCCGGCCCGCCATGGTCACACCGTATCGGGCGGCTACGACAATTTTCTTTCGGCGCGCCGGTGGCGCAGCTTCGCGAGGGCGACCGCGTAGGAGACGACCACTGCCACACCCACCAGGACCTGCAGGAGGTGGGTGTACCGCTCGGGGTAGAGGACATTCTCGATGTACGTGTCGATGAAGCCCTTGTCGCCCACCGCCTGCCCGGCCCGGCGCCGGGCCCAGTGCTCGACAACGGTGAGCGGGCAGGTCAGCGGGATCGACACGACGGCGAGGCCCCACGCGGCGGCGGCCAGATGGGGCCAGAAGGCCTTCGGCCACCGCCAGACGAGGAACCCGCCGAGCACCACGTAGGCGAGGAAACAGAAGTGCAGCACCAGCACCGTCGTGGCCAGGGCCGCGTACATCTCAGACCTCGACCACCGTGGGAACGATCATGGGGCGGCGACGGTACGCCTCGTTGACCCACCGCCCGACCGAGCGCCGCACGATCTGCTGCAGCTGGTGCGGGTCGGTGATGCCGTCGGCGGCCGCCTTGTTCAGGGCGTCGGTGACCAGCGGCAGTACCGCGTTGAAGACCGCCGGGTCGTCGGAGAACCCCTTCGCGGACACCGTCGGGCCGGCGACCACCTTGCCGGTGACGGAGTCGATCACGACCGTGGCCGCGATGAACCCGCCGTCGCCGAGGATGCGCCGCTCGGTGAGCAGCGACTCCCCCACGTCGCCGATGGCGAGGCCGTCGACGTACACGTACCGCGAACGGATGTGGCCCACGAGGCGCGCCTCGCCGTCGACGAGGTCGACCACGTCGCCGTCCTCGCAGAGCACCACGCGCTCGGCGGGCACCCCGGCCTCCCGGGCCAGCTGCGCGTGCGCACGCAGGTGCCGCCACTCGCCGTGCACCGGCATGAAGTTGCGCGGCTTGACGACGTTGAGCAGGTAGAGCAGCTCGCCCGCGGGCGCGTGGCCGGAGACGTGCACCTTGGCGACGTCCTTGTGCACGACGATCGCGCCGGCGCGCGAGAGCTGGTTGATCACGCGGTACACCGCGGTCTCGTTGCCCGGGACCAGCGACGACGCGAGCACGATGGTGTCGCCCTCGCCGATCACGATGTGCCGGTGGTCGCCGTTGGCCATGCGGCCCAGCGCGCTCATCGGCTCGCCCTGCGACCCGGTCGACATGAGCACGATCCGCTCCGGCGGCAGGCTCATCGCCTCGTCGATCGCGACGAGCAGCCCGTGCGGGATGCGCAGCAGGCCCAGGTCGCGGGCGATGCCCATGTTGCGCACCATCGAGCGGCCGATGAGGGCCACCTTGCGCCCGTGCGCATGCGCGGCGTCGAACACCTGCTGCACCCGGTGCACGTGGGAGGCGAACGAGGCGACGATGATGCGCCCGGTCGCGCGGCCGAAGATCCGCTCCAGCACCGGGCCGATCTCGCGCTCCGGGGTGACGAAGCCGGGGATCTCGGCGTTCGTCGAGTCCGACAGCAGCAGGTCGACGCCGTCGGCGCCGAGCCGCGCGAACCCGGCCAGGTCGGTGATGCGCCCGTCCAGCGGCAGCTGGTCCATCTTGAAGTCGCCGGTGTGCAGCACCGTGCCGGCCCCGGTGGTCACCGCGACCGCGAGCGCGTCGGGGATCGAGTGGTTGACCGCGAAGAACTCGCACTCGAACGGCCCCAGGCGCTCGACCTGGCGCTCGCGGACGGTCAGCGAGTACGGCTCGATGCGCCGCTCCGCCAGCTTGGCCTCGACCAGGGCGAGCGTGAACTTCGAGCCGACGATCGGGATGTCCGGCTTGTGGGCGAGCAGGTACGGCACCGCCCCGATGTGGTCCTCGTGCCCGTGGGTGAGCACGATCGCCTGAACCTGGTCCAGGCGGTCGAGTATCGAGGAGAAGTCGGGCAGGATGAGATCGACGCCGGGCTGCTCCACGTCGGGGAACAGCACGCCGCAGTCGATGATGAGCATCCTGCCGTCGTACTCCAGCAGCGTCATGTTGCGGCCGATCGCGCCGAGCCCGCCCAGCGGGGTGACCCGCAAGGTGCGGGGCCCCAGAGGGGGTGGCGGATCGAGCTCGACGTGCGCCACCGTCATAGGGCCACTCCGAGTTCGTTGTGGTGCGCCATCTGCTCGGCCGAGCCGATGGTGCGGCCGGCCTCGGCGCAATCCTCCCGCAACCGGCCCAGTTCCGCCGCGTTCACGCCCACGAGGGGCGGGCGGACCGGTCCGGCGGGCAGACCGAGCAGTGTGAGGGCCGCCTTGGTCAGGATGACACCCTGGGTGCGGAAGAATCCGCAGAACGCCGGCAGCAGCTGCAGGTGCAGCTCCCGAGCGCGGGCCACGTCGCCCGCCTCGTACGCCGTGATCATCGCCTTCGTCTGCGGTCCGAACACGTGCGTGGGCACGCCCACCACGCCGACCGCGCCGACCGCCAGCAGCGGCAGCGTGAGCTTGTCCTCGCCAGAATAATACGCCAGGCCGGTGCGCTTGATCACCCAGGCGGTCTCGCCGAGGTCGCCCTTGGCGTCCTTCACCGCGACGATGCGCTCGTGCTCGGCCAGCCGGCACATCGTCTCGGTCTCGATCGCCACGCCGGAGCGGCCGGGGATGTCGTACAGCATCACCGGCAGGCCCGAGGCGTCGGCGACGGCCCGGAAGTGCTGGACGAGGCCGGCCTGGGGCGGCTTGTTGTAGTACGGCGTCACCACGAGCAGCCCGTCGGCGCCGGCCTTCTCGGCGGCCCGCGTGAGCTCGAGCGAGTGCGCGGTGTCGTTGGTGCCGACGCCGGCGATCACGGTCGCCCGGTCGCCGACGGCCTCCACGACCGCGCGGAGCACCCGGTCCTTCTCCGCGTCGCTCGTGGTCGCCGACTCGCCCGTCGTGCCGTTGACCACCAGACCGTCGTGCTCCTGCTCGTCCACCAGGTGGACGGCGAGCCGGGCGGCGCCGTCGGCGTCGAGCGAACCGTCAGACCCGAATGGCGTGACCATCGCGCTGAGCAGCCGGCCGAACGGCCGGCCGGGGACGGAACCGGTGCGTGTCATACGCACAACCTATCGGAAGCCTGCGGCGAGCATTTCTCAAGATTCCCAGGTGTACCGCGGGGACGCCACCTCGGTGCCGTCGGCGAGCTCGGCGATCGTGAAATCCCCGAACACGCTGGGCGCGACCCGCTGCAGTTCCCGCAGGCAGGCGACGGCCACCTCACGGATCTCGACATCGGCGCCCTCGCTCGCCCGCATCGTCACGAAGTGGCGCCAGGCCCGGTAGTTGCCGGTCACCACGATCCGCGTCTCGGCCGCGTTCGGCAGCACGGCCCGGGCCGCCTGCCGCGCCTGCTTGCGCCGCGAGGTCTTGTTCTCGACGTCGGCGAACTTGGCCTCGAGCCCCTCGAGCAGCTCGTTGTACGCCCGCAGCGCCGCCTCGCCCGCCTCGACGAACGTCTTGTGCAGCGCCGGGTCCTCGGCGATCACGGCCGGCTCGACCATGGCCTGCTCGCGCCCGGGCACGTAGCGCTGCGACAGCTGCGAGTAGGAGAAGTGCCGGTGCCGCACGAGCTCGTGCGTGAACGAGCGCGACACGCCGGTCAGGTAGAACGTCACGGTGCCGTGCTCGAGCACCGAGAGGTGCCCGACCTCGAGGATGTGCCGTAGGTAGCCGGCGTTCGTGGCGGTCGCCGGGTTCGGCTTGCTCCACGACTGGTAGCAGGCGCGCCCGGCGAACTCGGCGAGCGCCTCACCGCCGTCGGCGTCGGTCTCCCAGGGCACCCCGGCCGGTGGCTCGAAGTGGGTCCAGGCGATGGCTTTGACGGAGAGCATTCGCAGAGCCTACTAAACGAAGAAGTACGTGAACGGTGCCCAGGGCAGGTTGCGGACGACGCTGAAGACGAGCCAGGCCACGAGGAAGCCGATCAGCGCGCCGTTGGAGATGCGCAGCATGGGCAGCTTGAAGGGCAGGTTCAGCCTGTTGACGGTCCAGGCGACGTAGAGGTACGCCAGGAACGGGGCGGCGAAGACGAGCGGGGCGTGGTGGTGCGCCGCCGCGGGGATGTCGCCGTGCAGCAGGTACCAGGCGGCGCGGGTGCCGCCGCAGCCCGGGCAGTCGAAGCCGGTCAGCAGCTTGACCAGGCAGGTCGGCGGGTCGGAGGCGCCGGCGCTCGTGGGCTTCATGAGCAGCGTGTAGGCCACGCCGCCGGAGATCAGGGCGCCCACCCCGGCCGGGCCGGCCCAGGCCGGCAGCCGCTCGATGAGGCGCTGGAAGCGACCCTTCGGCGGCTGGTACGCGTAGTGGTACACCGGCGGCAGCGACACGCTCGCGGGCGCGGTGGGCGCGCCCAGCTCGGGCACGTCGGGAAGCACCCCTTCGAGTGACCGGGGCATGGGGGCCGGCAACGGTGACGTCACGGAGCCAAAAGTACACCGATCGAGCAACGGCTACGACGCCGCCGAGGACAGGACTTTCGCGAGGGGCTCCGCGAAGTCGCCGCGCTCGGGCAGGTCCACCTCCCCCAGGCCCAGCCAGCCGGCGAAGCGGTGCAGCTCCGCGGCCAGGGCCTCGGCCACCTCGCCCGGGGACGGCGCGCCCCGGCCCGCCGGCGGCTCGATCCACGCCGCCGGCACCTGCAGCACCCCCGCCTTGCGGTCGGCCTTGAGATCGACCCGGGCGACCAGGCGGTCGCCGAGGAGGAAGGGCAGCACGTAGTACCCGTACAGCCGCTGCGGGGGCGGCACGTAGATCTCGATGCGGTAGTTGAACCCGAACAGGCGCTCGACCCGGGCCCGCTCCCACATCAGCGGGTCGAAGGGGCTCACCAGGGTCGCGGCGCCGATGCGGCGGGGCCGGCGCGCCTCGGCGTGCAGGTAGGCGCGCGGCGCCCAGCCCTCCACCTCGACCAGGACGAGCTCGCCCGCCTCGACCAGCTCGGCGATCGCCTGCCGGGCGCCGGCCAGCGGGAGCCGGAAGTAGTCGCGCAGCTCGGGCTCGGCGGCCACGCCCAGGCCGCGGGCGGCGACGCGCACCAGTTCCCGGTACGCATCCTCGTCGCTCGGCGTGGGCGCGTTGACGACCTCGGGCGGCAGGATGCGCTCCGGCACGTCGTAGACGCGGGCGAACGCGGAGTTGCGGCGGGCCACGCTCACCTCGCCGGTGTAGAACAGCCACTCGATCGCGGTCTTGGTGTCGGACCAGTTCCAGCCCCAGTGCTCCTTGCGGCGCGGCTGGACCATGTCGCCCTCGACCTCGGCGGCGCTGATCGGGCCCTTGGCCCGGATCTCCTCGAGCACCCAGCGCACCAGGTCGGGCTGCTCGCGGGCGATGCGGACCATCCGGCCCCAGGCGGCGCCCGAGCGCATGCGCCAGCGCAGCATCGGCTGCAGCCGGACGGGGACGAGGGAGGCCTCGTGCGCCCAGTACTCGAACAGCTCCCGCGGCCGCCGGTAGGCCAGCCGGTCGAGCAGGGCCGCATCGTACGGGCCGAGGCGGCTGTAGGCGGGCAGGTAGTGCGCCCGCTGGACGATGTTGACCGAGTCGATCTGGAGCAGGCCGGTGCGTTCCAGCACGCGGCGCAGGTGGCGGCGCTCGGGCTCGGCGCCGGGCGCCCGGTCGGCGAAGCCCGAGGCGGCGAGGGCGATCCGGCGGGCCTGGGTCAGCGTCAGGTACTCGCTCATCGTCAAGGAGGCTAACCCGGGGGTATGACAAAACCTGGAGACGGACATATCCCCGGTCAGGGTATAAATCCGGTAAGTCGTGGCACGGAGTGCCCGACTTACCGAAAAAACTCCCCGGCGGCCGAAGCCACCGGGGAGCTGGAAACTAGGCGCCGACCAGGGGTCGTCTTGGTTGTTCCTGGGCGTGGAAGGCCTCGGTCACCTTGCGGTCGATCTCCACGAGATCGGGCGCGTCCTCCACGTCGGGGCCGCCCGCCTCGCCCGGCTCGCCGGCCGCCCGCTGGTCCGCGCCGGTGTCGGCGGGCTCGCGGATCGGCAGGCCGAACAGGAGACCGATCATGAGCAGGATGTACGCGTTGCTGCCGATGAGGCCGAGCCCGTCGAACTTCGCGTGGAAGGCCCAGGGGGTACGGCTGCAGAGAAGTGCGAACGAGAACCCGAAGGCGATCATGAAGTTGCGCCGGCGCCGCGGGTCGAGCGTGCGGTCGGTCGCGTAGTCGAACAGGATCACGATCGCGGGGACCGTCCACACGAGGTGGTGGATCCAGGTGATCGGGCTCACCATGCAGCCGACGAGCCCGGTCAGGGCCAGCCCGGCGACCTCGTCGCGGTGCCGGATGGCCCGGCGGGCGCGCCAGTACCAGACCGCGAGCGTGATGAGCACGAGCAGCAGCCACAGCGGCTTCATCGGGTCGGGGTTGAAGATCCGGCCGACGAGCCCGGTGAGCGCCTGGTTGGACACGAACGTGGGCGAGCCGACGCGGTCGGTGTTCCACACGGCGTCGGTCCAGAACACCCGGGACGCGTCCGGCGCGAACGTCGCGGCGAGCCAGGTCGCGGCCGTGGCGGTCGCGGCCGAGACGGCGGCGGCGCGCCAGCGGCGGGTGATGAGCAGGTAGACGATGAACACGCCCGGGGTGAGCTTGATCGCGGTGGCCAGGCCGATGCCGATGCCGCCGAGCTTGTGCCCGCCGCGCACCAGGAGCAGCACGTCGGCGACGACCAGGAACAGCACCAGGATGTTGACCTGGCCGAAGTTCACGGTCTCGCGGATGGGCTCGAAGGCGGCCGCGAGGGCCATGGCGATGCCCATCGCGTACCAGTACGACCAGCCCTGCCGCTTGAACACCGGGCCGAGCAGCCAGGTGAGGATCGCGGCCATGGCCAGCACGTTCATGGACACGCTGATGACGATCGCGGTGTTCCAGCCGATGAGGGACATCGGCGTCATGAGCGCGGCGGCGAACGGCGGGTAAGTGAAGCCGTAGGGCGTGCCGGGCGTCAGGTAGTCGTAGATGTCTCCGCCGCGGTTGACCCAGTAGTCCATCGCGCCGTAGTAGACCTTGAGATCGAAGAACCCGTTGTGCGCCGCCGCCACCAGCAGGAACCCCCACACGACGACCCAGACGGCCGCCACGATGAGCGTCTTCCTGACGCCGGGCCGCAGCTTGGGCCGGACGGCGCTCGATTCGGCGACCCGTCCCCGCTCCGCCACCTGTTCTGCCCTCCTGCTCATTCGCCGTCAGAATGCCACTGTGACCTCAGAGCCGCGTCACAGTTGACTCAACGGTCCCGCCGGTCGAACTGTGACGTACGGGCGCTACCCCGCCGAGTTGCGCTTCACACAAAATCCGTAGGCTGCTGATCCATGACGCTCGGGTTCGTCCGTCCGGCGCGAATCGACGACGTCGTCGAAATCGCGCGTGTCCAACTCTCGACCTGGCGGGTCGCCTATCGGCGACTGCTGCCCAAACACATCCTCGACCGGCTGGACGAGGAGTGGATTACCCGCAGGTGGCGAGAGGCAATCGCGGAGCCGCCGTCTCCGGCCCACCGGGTGCTCGTGGCGGTGGAGCAGGTCGATTCGTCTGGCTCGCAACCAGAGTCAGCATACGTCGTGGGATTTGCCGCGTCAGGTCCGGCAGATGACACCACACTCGCTCCGGATGAAGATCACACCGCCCTTGACAAGGTGTTCGGGTCGGCCGCGGCCATCACGGACGTGCTGGTGGAGCCGCGCTGGGGCCGTCGTGGGCACGGCAGCCGTTTGCTGGCGGCAAGTGTGGATTTGTGGCGCTCTGACGGATTTACGACAGCTCTCGCGTGGACGTTCGCCGACGACCCTGTTACGCGTCGATTTCTGGAGAGTTCCGGCTGGGCCCCGGACGGGGTCGGGCGATCGCTCGACGTCGATGATCTGCTGGTACCGCAGATCCGGTGGCACGTCTCCCTCGAGCAAGAGCCCGTTATCGACGCGTGACGCTGTTGCGGCCCAACGGTGGCCCTAGCGTCCCAGCATGTGGGAGCTTTAGCCGAGCAGGGCATCGAGCCCGACGGTGAGGCCGGGCCGGGTGATGACGGAGCGCACAGCCAGCAGCACACCCGGCATGAACGAAACCCGATCGTAGGAGTCGTGCCGCAGGGTGAGGGTCTCCCCCGCGGTGCCGAAGAGCACCTCCTGGTGGGCGACGAGGCCGGTGGCGCGCAGCGCGTGCACGCGGACTCCCTCGACGTCGCTGCCGCGGGCGCCGGCCATCTCTTCCTTCGTCGCGTCGGGCATCGCGCCCAGGCCGGCCTCGGCGCGCGCCTCCGCGATGATCCGCGCGGTGCGCAGGGCGGTGCCGCTCGGGGCGTCGATCTTCTTGGGGTGGTGCATCTCGACGATCTCGACCGACTCGAAGTGCCGGGCGGCCTTGGCGGCGAACTCCATCAGCAGCACCGCGCCGATGGCGAAGTTCGGCGCGATGACGATCCCGATGCCGGGCCGGGCGGCCAGCTTGTCGCGCACCAGCTCGATGCGCTCGGTGGTGAACCCGGACGTGCCGACCACCAGGTTGACGCCGTGCTCGAGGCACCAGTCGATGTTGCCGAACACCGCGTCGGGCGTGGTGAAGTCCACGACGACCTGAGCGCCCTCGAGGGTGTCCCGGCCGTCGCCGTCGTCCACCGCGGCGACGAGCTCCATGTCCTCGGCGCCGCCGACGGCCTTGCACACCTCGTTGCCCATGCGGCCGCGCGCGCCCAGCACCCCGACCCGGATCGTCTCGCTCACGCAGACAACCTATAGCGTCAGTCGAGCGCGCCCGCGAAGGCCCCTTCGCTGAAGTCGCCGATCACCGCGAGGGACATCCGGCGGGCCAGCAGCTCCTCGGTGACCCGGCGGACCTGCTGGGGGGTGACCGCGTCGACGCGGCGCAGCACCTCGTCGACGGAGAGCAGCTCGTCGTACAGCAGCTCGCCCTTGCCCAGGCGGCTCATGCGCGAGCCGGTGTCCTCCAGGCCCAGCACCACGGCGCCCTTGAGCATGCCCTTGCCGCGCTCGACCTCGGCGTCGGTGAGGCCGTCGGCCGCGAGCCGCGCGAGCTCCTCGCGGGTGATGGCCAGCACCTCCTCGACCTTGCCGGGCGCGCACCCGGCGTAGACGCCGAAGAGGCCGGCGTCGCTGTACTGCGAGGTGAAGGAGTACACCGAGTACGCCAGCCCGCGCTGCTCCCGGATCAGCTGGAACAGCCGGCTGGACATGCCGCCGCCGAGCACGTTGTTGAGCGCGCCCAGCGCGAAGCGGTCGTCGTGCTCGCGCGGGTACCCCGTGCAGCCCAGCACCAGGTGCGCCTGCTCGGTGTCCTTGTTGCGCACCACGACCTGCCCGGAGCGGGCCGGCACCCTGGCCGCGCGCGGGCGCCGGGGCGCGGGCACGGCCGCGTTGTCCCAGCCGGCCCGCTCGAACGCCGCGCGGACCGCCCGCACGACCTTGGCGTGGTCGAGGTTCCCGGCCGCGGCGATGACCATGGTCTCGGGGCGGTACCGGCGGCGGTAGAAGCCGTCGATCTGCTTGCGGGTCAGCGCCGAGATGCTCGGCACCGTGCCGGAGATCTGCCGGCCGAGCGGGTGCGTGCCGTACACGGCCTCGGTGAAGACGTCGTGCACCTCGTCGCCGGGCTCGTCGTCGTGCATGGCGATCTCCTCGAGGATCACGCCACGCTCGGTCTCCACGTCCGCCTCGGCCAGCACGGAGTCGGTGACCAGGTCACAGACGACGTCGATGGCCAGCGGCAGGTCCGCGTCGAGCACCCGCGCGTAGTAGCACGTGTACTCCTTCGCGGTGAACGCGTTGGTCTCCCCGCCGACCGCCTCGATCTGCGCGGAGATGTCCAGCGCGCTGCGCCGCTTGGTGCCCTTGAACAGCAGGTGCTCGAGAAAGTGCGAGACGCCCGACAGCGTGGGCGTCTCGTCCCGCGAGCCGATGCCGACCCAGACCCCGAACGAGACGCTGCGCATCGCAGGGATCGCCTCGGTCAGGATCCGCAGCCCGTTGGGCAGCACGGTACGTCGTACGGTGCCGCCCATCGGGTCGTCGGACAGGGTCTGGGTCGTCGCTCGACTCGCCATAGGTCAGTCGCGCCGGTTACGCCGACGACGGAACTCGCCGCCCTCGCCGCCCTCGCCGCCTTCGCCACCCTCGTCGCCGCCGGCCGGGGCCGCCTCGCCGCCCTCGGCGGACGGACGCGGGGCCCGGTCGCCACCGCGGTCGCCGCGGTCACCACCGCGGTCGCCCCGGTCCCGGCGCGGGCCACGGTCACCACCGCGGTCGCCCCGGTCGCCGCGCTCGCGGGCCGGACGCTCGCCACCCTCGGCCGGCGCCGCCGGCTGCTCGCCCTCGGCCAGCACCTTGTCGAGGTAGATCTTGCCGCGGTTGTCGATGTCCGCGATCTGCACCTCGACCCTGTCGCCGACGTTGAGGAAGTCCTCGACCTTGTCGACCCGCTTGCCGTTGCCCACCTTGGAGATGTGCAGCAGGCCGTCGCGGCCGGGCAGCAGCGAGATGAACGCGCCGAACGCGGCCGTCTTCACCACGGTGCCGAGGAACTTGTCGCCGACCTTCGGCATGGTCGGGTTGGCGATCGCGTTGATCCGCTCGACGGCGGCCTCGGCCGACGGGCCGTCGGTCGCGCCGACGTAGATCGTGCCGTCGTCCTCGATGCTGATCTCGGCGCCGGTCTCGTCCTGGATCGCGTTGATGGTCTGGCCCTTCGGGCCGATCACCATGCCGATCTTGTCGACCGGGATGCGCACCGTGGTGACCCGCGGCGCGTACTGGCTCATGCCCGCCGGCGACTCGATCGCCTCGGCCATCACGTCGAGGATGACGTACCGCGCGTCGTGGGCCTGCTGCAGCGCCCCGGCCAGCACGTCCGACGGGATGCCGTCGAGCTTGGTGTCCAGCTGCAGCGCGGTGACGAACTCGCGGGTGCCGGCGACCTTGAAGTCCATGTCGCCGAACGCGTCCTCGGCCCCGAGGATGTCGGTCAGCGTCACGTACTGCGTCTTGCCCTCGACCTCGTCGGAGATCAGGCCCATCGCGATGCCCGCGACCGGCGCCTTGAGCGGCACGCCGGCCGACAGCAGCGCCATGGTGGAGGCGCAGACCGAGCCCATGCTGGTCGAGCCGTTGGAGCCCAGCGCCTCGGAGACCTGCCGGATCGCGTAGGGGAACTCCTCGCGCGACGGCAGGACCGGGATCAGGGCCCGCTCGGCGAGCGCGCCGTGGCCGATCTCGCGCCGCTTCGGGGCGCCCACGCGGCCGGTCTCACCGGTGCTGTACGGCGGGAAGTTGTAGTTGTGCATGTAGCGCTTGGACTTCTCGGGCGCGAGGGTGTCGAGCGTCTGCTCCATGCGCAGCATGTTCAGCGTGGTGACGCCCAGGATCTGGGTCTCGCCGCGCTCGAACAGCGCCGAGCCGTGCACGCGGGGCAGGACCTGCACCTCGGCGGTCAGCGGCCGGATGTCGCGCGGGCCACGGCCGTCGATGCGGACCTGCTCGCGCAGCACGCGGGCGCGGACCTCGTTCTTGGTCAGCGACCGCAGCGCGGCGCCGATCTCCTTCTCGCGCCCCTCGAACTGACCGGCGACACGCTCGAAGGCGGCCTCCTTGATCCGGTCGAGGGCCTCCTCGCGCTCCGCCTTCCCGGCGATGCGCAGGGCCTCGGTGACCTCTTCCTTCACCGCGCCGGCGACGGCCTCGTAGGCGTCGGGCTGGTAGTCGAGGAAGACCGGGAACTCCTGCACCGGCTTCGCCGCGACGTCGGCCAGCTCGGCCTGGGCGCGGCACAGCTCGCGGATCGCGGGCTTGGACGCCTCCAGACCACCGACGACGACCTCCTCGGTCGGCGCGGGCGCGCCGCCGGCCACGAGGGCGACGGTGTGCTCGGTGGCCTCGGCCTCGACCATCATGATCGCGACGTCACCGTCGGCCAGGACCCGGCCGGCGACGACCATGTCGAACGTGGCCCGGCTGAGCTCCTCGACGGTCGGGAAAGCCACCCACTGCCCGTCGATGTGGGCCATGCGGGTCGCGCCGATCGGGCCCGAGAACGGCAGGCCGGACAGCTTGGTCGACAGCGAGGCGGCGTTGATCGCCACGACGTCGTACGGGTGGGCCGGGTCGAGCGCCAGGACCGTCTCGACGACCTGGACCTCGTTGCGCAGCCCCTTGACGAAGCTCGGGCGCAGCGGCCGGTCGATGAGCCGGCAGGTGAGGATCGCGTCCTCGCTGGGCCGGCCCTCGCGGCGGAAGAACGAGCCGGGGATGCGCCCGGCCGCGTACATGCGCTCCTCGACGTCCACCGTCAGCGGGAAGAAGTCGAACTGCTCCTTGGGCTGCTTGCCGGCGGTCGTCGCGGACATCACGACGGTCTCGCCCAGCTGGGCGAGGGCCGAGCCGGCCGCCTGACGAGCGAGGCGCCCGGTGGAGAAGGTGATCTCCCGGGTGCCGAACGGGCCGTTGTCGATCACGGCCTTGCTGCTGTGTGTACCGAGAGTGCTCTGCTCGGTCATGTGTGGTGTTGCTCCCTTTTGGGTTGTTGGTTCACCCTCGGCGGAGCTGTCTGCGGCCGGTCTTCGATCGAAGCTCACGGGGTGTGTACTTCACCCGGAAGCCACTACCGAGGACCGGTGCGCCGACCCGCTCGGCGGGGCGCTGCCATTTCAGTGTGTCACTACTCGACGGGGGAGCGCCGAATTCCGGGCCCCGGGCCAGTTGTGTCGCCGCGAAGCGACACACAACCGGCCTGGGTGGTTTCGGCCACTCCCCCGTGAATGCGTGTCGTTATCGCCGCAGGCCGAGCCGCTCGATCAGCGAGCGGTAGCGGGCGATGTCGCTGCGCTGCAGGTAGTTCAGCAGGCGGCGGCGACGGCCGACCAGCAGCAGCAGGCCGCGCCGGCTGTGGTGGTCGTGCTTGTGCTGCTTGAGGTGTTCCGTCAGATCCGCGATCCGCTTCGTCAGCATCGCCACCTGGACCTCCGGCGAACCGGTGTCGGCCTCTCCGGTGGAGTACTTGCCCATGATCTCGGTCTTCTGCGCAGAGTCGAGCGCCATGTTCTCCCTTTGCCGTGGATTCATCGGCCGGCTCCCGCGGCGTCGTGCAGGCAGCCTGACCCCCGCCGGTCACCCGGCGTCAACCCAAGGCTAACAGATCGGGCGGATCAGGCCCGCATCGGACCGTTGCGCAGCACTTCCCGGGTCTGCTCGACATCCTCCGCGATCTGCGCGATCAGCGGCTCGACGCCCTGGTAGACGCGCTGCTCCCGCAGCCGGTCGGCGAAGTCCAGGTGCACGCGCTCGCCGTACAGGTCGCCCTCGAAATCCAGCACGAACGCCTCGACGCGCCGCTCCTTGCCGGAGAAGGTGGGGTTGGTGCCGATCGACACCGCCGAGGGCAGCCGGGCGCCGTCGCGGTCCCGGACGAGCCAGGCCGCGTAGATGCCATCCGCGGGCACCGCCGCCCGGGGCGGCACGAGCAGGTTTGCGGTGGGAAAGCCCAGCTCACGGCCCCGCTGGTCGCCGCGCACCACGACACCCTCGAGCCGGTGCGGCCGCCCGAGCGCGCGCGCCGCGGCCACGACGTCCCCCGCGTCGACGCAGCTGCGGATGTACGTCGAGGAGAACACCGTCCCCTCGTCCGCGACGAGCGGCGCTCCCTCGACCGCGAACCCGAACGTCCGCCCGAGCCGCGTGAGGAGGTCGACGTCGCCGGCCTGCTTGTGCCCGAACCGGAAGTTCTCCCCGACCACGACCAGGGCGGTATGCAGGTGCTCGACGAGCGCGTCGTGCACGAACTCCTCGGGTGACAGCCGCGAGTACTCCGCCGTGAACGGGATGACGCACAGCACGTCGACGCCGAGCGCCTCGATCAGCTCCGCCTTGCGCGCGGGCTCGGTCAGCACCGCCGGGTGCGACCCGGGCCGCACCACCTCGGACGGGTGCGGGTCGAACGTGAGCACGACCGACTGGACCCCGAGCTCGCCGGCCCGCTTCACGGCGTGGCCGATGATCTGCTGGTGGCCGCGGTGGACGCCGTCGAAGACCCCGATCGTCGCGACCGCGCGGCCCCAGCCGCCGGGCGCCGCCTGCGTTCCCCGCCACCGCTGCATGCCCCTGAGCCTACTTGGCCGCGGCGGTGCGGATCTCCCGGGCGCTGATGCGCACCCGGCCGCGCGGCACCGCGACCGCGGCGCCCGGCGCCCCCTACGGCACGAGGACGATCTCCGGGCGGGCCTTGCCGTCACGCTCCCGGACGATCGCGAGCACGGTGCCATCGGGCGCGAACACCGCGTACGGCTCCGCGATGCCGATCGGGGCCAGCGGGCCGCCGTGGGAGAGGACCTTCGCCTCGTCCTCGGAGGCGTCGCGGCGGGGGAAGCAGCGGTCCGCCGCCGCCGGGAGGGGCAGCGTCACCGGGTCCGGGCGCTCGGCCAGCTCGTCCAGCGTCGCGGCCTCGGCCAGGGTGAAGCCGCCCACCGCGGTGCGCCGCAGCGCCGTGAGGTGGCCGCCGACGCCGAGGGTTGCGCCCAGGTCGCGGGCGAGGGCGCGGATGTACGTGCCCGACGAGCAGGCCACGTCCACGTCGAGGTCCACGTGCGCGCCCGCGCGGCGCACGGCCAGGACGTCGAGGCGCGAGACGGTCACGGGGCGGGCGGCGAGCTCGACCTCCTCGCCGGAGCGGACGCGGTGGTACGAGCGGACGCCGTTGACCTTGATGGCCGACACGGCGCTGGGGACCTGGAGGATGTCGCCGCGCAGCGGGGCCAGGGCGGCCGCGAGCGCGTCCCCGGTGACGGCCGAGGCGTCCGCGCGGGCGACCACGTCGCCCTCGGCGTCGTCGGTGACCGTGGACTCGCCGAGGCGGATCGTCGCCGTGTACTCCTTCGTGCTCCCGATCACGTACGTCAGCAGGCGCGTCGCCTTCTCCACGCCCACGATCAGCACGCCGGTGGCCATGGGGTCGAGGGTGCCGCCGTGCCCGACCCGCCGCGTCCGCGCGATGCGGCGCATGCGCGACACCACGTCGTGGGAGGTCATGCCGCCGGGCTTGTCGACGACGACAAGGCCGCCCGGGGTCGCCGCCTTCTGAGCCATGGCCGACACCCTAGCGTTCAGCCGAACTCGACCAGGCAGTGCCACAAGTACTTCAGCAGCTGGAGCACCTCCGGCGGCGAGCCCCACCGCAGCGGGTCGCGCGCGGCCGCGCCGATGAGCGCCGGGTCGACCTCCGCCACGCCGTAGTGCGCGCACAACCCGTGCGCGAGTACCGGCACCTCGGGGCCGCGGAAGTCGTCGGGGATGTCCGACGGCGCGAGCCGGAAGCCGGAGCGCCACTCGACCCGCAGGCCGTAGCGCTCGGTGAGCGCGTCGGCGGCGGCCGCGGTACCGCAGCCGGAGCCCTTGAAACTGCTGTCCAGCACCAGCGCCTCGACGTCGTCGGCCAGGCGCACCGGGCCGTGGATCTGCGCCTCGACGTAGTCGTCCAGCGCGCGCCCGGGGCCGGGCCGGCGCGGGCGGCTCAGCGCGTCCGCGCCGTGGTGGGCGTGCAGCGCGTCGAGCACGGCGTCGAACGCGTCAGCGGTGCCCGCGGAGGTCGGGTGCCGGGCGCTGTCGCCGAACGTGAACGTCGCCCAGGCCAGCACGTGCGGGCGCAGGCGCAGGTGGGCGGAGCCGAAGCGGGGCGCGGCGCCGTCCTCGTGGTGCAGGAGGTTGAGCGCCCCGTACTTCGGGCGGTCCCGCGCGCGGACGCCCGGGCGCTGGTAGGCGCCGCCGAACATGCGCTCCTCCCAGCGGTCGCGGTCGCCGCCCGGGAACGCGGTCAGGCCGCCGTTGGAGATGCCGGTCTCGAACTGGCTGCGGAAGCGCCCGTCGGCGAGGAGGCCGTCGATGACGGTGCCGCCGGGGACGCTGCGGTCCGGATGGAAGTTGATCGTGATGGGCGCCTCGACGGCGAGCGGCGTGGAACCCGCCCGCAGGCGGCGGACGTGGTCGAGGGCCGCCGTCTGCGCATCGGTCAGCACCGGCGTCATCGTACGGCGCCGGCCACCGCCCAGCGGTCCCCCGCGAGCCGCCACAGCAGCCCGGCGAGGCGCAGCGCGATGAAGAGCGTCAGCGCCGCCCACACGCCGCGCAGGCCGGCGCCGGACAGGTACGCCAGCCAGATCCCCGGCAGGAACCCGCCCAGCGCGCTGACGAGCGTGAGGTTGCGCAGGTAGCCGACGTCCCCGGCGCCGAGGAAGACCCCGTCGAGGGCGAACACGACGCCCGCGGCGGGCATCATGGCCACGAAGAACCACCAGGCGTGGCGGGCCTGCGCGTACACCTCCGGGTCGGCCCCGAACCACGGCCGGACGGCGAGCAGCGCGGCCGCGACGAGCACGGCGAACGCCGCCCCGGCGACCAGGCCGGCGAGGGTGATGCGGCGGGCGAGGTGGCGCGCCTCGGCCACGCGCTCGCCCCCGAGCGCGGCGCCGACGAGCGACTGGGCCGCGATGGCCAGGGCGTCGAGCGCGAGCGCGGTGAAGAAGAAGAGCTGGATGGCGATCTGGTGGGCGGCGAGCGCGGCGTCGCCGAAGCGGGCCGCGACCGCGGACGCGGACAGGAAGCAGGCCTGGAACGCGGCGCCGCGCAGCAGCAGGTCGCGCCCGAGCGCGAGCTGGCGGCCGATGACGGCCAGGTGCGGGCGCAGCGGCACGCGCTCGCCGGCGAGGGCCCGCACGAACAGCAGCCCGACGACGGTCTGGGCGGTGACGTTGGCGACGGCGGAGCCGGTGAGGCCCAGGCCGGCCGGGTACACCAGCAGCGGGCACAGCGCCGCGGACAGCGCGTTGGCGGCCAGCACGTAGTACAGGGGGCGGCGGGTGTCCTGCACGCCGCGCATCCAGCCGTTGCCCGCGGTGCCGAGCATGAGCCCGGGCGCGCCGAGCGCGGCGATGCGCAGCCAGCCCTCGGCGTTGGACGCGACGTCGCCGGCCCCGCCGGCCAGGGCCCGGGTGAGCGGCCCGGCGGCGGCCTCGAGGACGAGCAGGATGGTGACGCCGCCGGCGAGGGCGAGCCAGGACGCCTGGACGCCCTCCTCGACGGCCTCCGTGCGCTGCCCGGCCCCGAAGCGGCGGGCGGCGCGGCCGGTGGTGCCGTAGGCGAGCACGGTGCCCAGCCAGACGGCGAACGACATGACGGAGCCGCCGATGGCCAGCCCGGCGAGCTGCGTGCGCCCGAGGTGGCCGACAACGGCGGTGTCGACGAGGACGTAGAGGGGTTCGGCGGCGAGTACCACGAGCGCGGGGAGGGCCAGCGCGGCCACCCGCCGCATCGTCGGAGCCTGATCGACCGTCACCCGGTCATCGTAAGGGTAGGAAAGCCTCTCGGCAGTTACCGAGGTGACACAACCTCTTCCGATGGGAGACCGTGACGTCGTGCGGGGCGTCCCGGTCTCCCATGGGAAGAGCGTGTGTTGTTCAGCCGCGCCGGTCCATCGACATCTGCAAAGCGGCGCGGGCGCGCTCGCGGGTGTCGGCCGGGGGCTCCTGCGGCTTCGGCTGGGGCTTCTGCTGGTCAGGCATGACGCTGGTCTCCTCTGTTGCCAGGTGCTGATGGTCGGTGCTTGCTCGGTCGCGCCGGGGTCACCGGGAAACACGTGCGGCACACGCCAAGGAGACCGACGTGGGTGATGTCGGCCTGTTGACACAGGTTGCTGCGCACGTCATTCCTCGCTTCCGGCGGATGGTTCGGGCCGTGTCACCCGCCGCCGGAGCCGCTGTCTAGGAGCGGTGCGCCCGGGGCGGGCGGCGAAGAATTCGTACTGTGCGCATGCGACTAAGCTATCGTTCAGTTCCAGCATGTGCGACGACATCCCGCGATCTGGAACGGTGTGTCGCGGGTGTGACAGATCGATTTCGCAGCTCAGCGGGCCAGGAAGTGCCAGCCGAGCCACCACCAGAAGCCGAACATGGCAACGCGGCCGACGGGGAGCGGGCCCACGCGGTACCGCATGACGATCCCGCACACGTCGCCGAGGCTCGGCACCCGGGAGTTCTCGCGCCGGGAGGCGATCTCGACCGCCGCGAAGAGCCCGAGGGCCGCGGTGAACAGCACCGTGACGAGCAGCTGCCCGGCGCTCACCGGCGCACCATCGCCCAGAACGCCCACAGCCAGCCGAAGTAGGCGGCCGTGCGGGCCCAGTAGTGCTCGAGCACCGGGTCGGCGAGGCGGGACAGGGTCGGGTACGAGTGCGAGCCGTTGAGGAACGTCGCGCCCTCCACGACGCCGAAGAGCAGCAGCGGCACCAGCCACCAGGCCGCGCCGCGCGACAGCCGGGCCGGCGAGGCCCGGCGCGGCACCGCCGCCGACATGCCCAGCCAGAACAGCACCCCGCCGGTGGCCAGGACGAGCAGGTTGGCCCGCAGCCCGAACGACGGCGAGGCCCCGCCGACCAGCGAGATCAGCGCAAAGACGGGCGTCAGCACTACCGGCCGGGCCCAGGCCCGGTCGACCTCCGCGACAAGCTCGGGTCGGTCCATCCCTCGATTGTCACCGGAATCGATGCCCGCGGGCCAGCAGTTATGTCCCGGAGATTCTCCCGGAGTTCACCCTGATCCCGGCCGGGGCGGGCAGCAGCCCGCGGATCGCGTCGACGACGTCCTCGACCGTGCCGGACGCGCTGAACCCGGCGGCGAAGCGGTGCCCGCCGCCGCCCAGGGCCACGGCGACCGCGCTGACGTCGACGGCGCCCTTGCTGCGCAGCGAGACCGACCACTCCCCCGGCCGGACCGGCTTGACGACGCACGCGACGTCCGCCTCGGCGGCCGTGCGCACGGTGTCGATGAGCGCCTCGATGGCCGACGGCGCCTGGTCCTGGGCGGCGAGGTCGTCGGGGGTGAGGTACGTCCACACGAACCCCAGCCCGCCCGCCCCGTCGGCCTCGAGCACCGTGCGGGCCAGCGCGGTGCCGAAGACCCGCAGCGCGCCGACCGGCCGCGTGTCGAACAGGCGCCGCGAGATCTCCCCGACCGGGATGCCGGTCGCGATGAGGCGCGCCGCGAGCTCGTGCACGGCCGGGGTGGTGGAGGCGAACCTGAAGGAGCCGGTGTCGGTGGCCAGGGCCACGTAGAGGCACTCGGCGATGGCGGCGTCCAGCGGTACACCCAGACGGCGCAACAGCCCGTCGGAGAGCACGGACGTGGCCGCCGCCGCCGGGTCCACGAGGTTGATCCGCCCGAAGCCCGGGTTGGAGGCGTGGTGGTCGAGCACGATGCCGACGGGCGCGGCCCGCAGCCGGTCGGCCAGGCCGCCGAGCCGCTCGATGCTTGCCACGTCGAAGACGAGCATGGCGTCGGGCGCGGGGTCGGCGTCCTCCTCGGCGACGAGCAGGTCGGTGCCGGGCAGCGCGTCGAACGGCGCCGGCAGCCGCATCGGCCCCGGGAAGGTCGCCGTGACGCGCCCGAGCCCGAGCCCGCGCAGCCCGAGACCGGCACCGAGCATGCTGCCCAGCGCGTCGCCGTCGGGGTTCACGTGGCAGGCGAGCAGCACCCGGGCGCCGGGCGGCAGCCCGCGCAACGCCGCGACGGCCGCCGCCCACTCGGTCTCGGAGGGGTGTACGGCGGCCTCGGGGTCTCCCCCGGCGGCCGCCTCGCTCACCGCCGGTCCTGGCCCACGACGACCTCGTCGTCGGCTTCCAGGTCGTCGGCGTCGTCGTCCTCGAGCTTGTACGGCTGCGGGTCGCCCGCGTAATGCGCGCCGGCCGCGAGGCGCTGGACCTCGGCGTCGGCGTCGTGCGCGCTGGCGAGCAGCTCGTCGATGTGCTTGACCTGCTCGGACACGTCGTCGTGCACGAACGCCAGGCTCGGCGAGTGCCGCAGCCCCAGCGCCTTGCCGACGGTGGAGCGCAGCAGGCCCTTCGCGCTCTCCAGGGCGGCCGCGGTGCCCGCCTGGGCGGCCGCGTCGCCGAGCACGGTGTAGAACACGGTCGCCTCGCGCAGGTCCGCGGTGATCCGCGCGTCGGTGATCGTGATCATGCCCAGCCGCGGGTCCTTGATCTGCGTCCGCACCACCGACGCGACCAGTTCGCGCACGCGCTCCGCGTGCCGCCGCACCTTCGCCGGATCCGTCATCTCGAACACCTCCGCAGCCAAACGGCCCGCCGCCGGCCTCGGGCCGGCCCGCCGGACCTGAAGATCTGACCAACGCCTTGACAGTACCCGCGCCCCGCCCGTGGAGCCGCGTCCCAAAGCCAGGATTACTCGTCGTCGTCACCGTGCAACCGACGGCGCACGGAGAGCAGCTCGAACTCGGGCCGCCCGGCGACGGCCCGCTCGCACGTGTCGAGCACCTCCCGCACGTGGCCCGCCTCGGCGGCCACGACGGCGATGCCGATCTCGGCCCGCCCGGTGAGATCGAGCGCCCCGACCTCGGCGACGGAGACCTCGAACTTGCGCAGAAACGCGATCAGCGGCCGCACGTACGAGCGCTTGGCCTTGAGCGAACGCGAGTCCCCGGGCAGTAGCAGGTCGAAGACCGCGGTTCCGGTATACACGGCGCAAGATCCTAACCGCGAAAGCGCTTTCGCGCTTCCGGATTTAACAGCCTTTGGCTCGGGCCCGCGTCACCTGCGGGCCGTAGCTCCCGCCAGAAATCCCGGCGCCCGTGGCGCCAAGACCGCACCAGGGCCTCCACGGCGCGTCGCCGCAACCACGGTCCGGGGCGGCGGCTCAAGCGACGCCCAGCGGGCCCTCGCCCGGTCAGAGGAGACTCGGACTCCCTCCCCCCGCCCGCGCGGCGGCTCAAGCTCCCTCGCCCGGGTCGCGCGGCGGCTCAAGCTCCCTCGCCCGGGTCGCGCGGCGGCTCAAGCTCCCTCGCCCGGGTCGCGCGGCGGCTCAAGCTCCCTCGCCCGGGTCGCGCGGCGGTTCAAGCTCCCTCGGGCGCCTCCCTCGCCCGGGTCGCGCGGCGGTTCAAGCTCCCTCGGGCGCCTCCCTCGGCCCTGGGCGCGCGGCGGCTCAGGCGACCAGCAGGGGGTCCTCGCCCGGCCGGGTGAACGGCGGCTCCAGCGGTGGCCGGGCCAGGATCGGCGGCTCCGGCTCGATCGGCAGCGCGGCCGCGCCCAAGCCCGGCAGCGGACCCCGCCGCCGCGGCTGGACGGCACCGGCGCTGCCCCCGCGCCCGCGGTACACGTACAGGGAGTCGGGCGCGACCGCGTCCAGGGCCGCCACGACGGCCGGCAACTGCCGGAACCGCTCCCAGTCGGACGCGTCGGCGAAGCCGAGCTCGAAGACGACCCCGAAGTCCTCGGAGCGCCAGGTCCAGTCGCGGACCCCGTGCGTAACCGCGGCCTCGATCAGGGCCGCGCTGTGGGCATCACGCCACTCCCGCGCCGGGTGCTCCCCGTCGCGGACCTCGATCGACCACCACGACAGATCCATGATGTGACCGAGGTTACTCCTCGTCCGGGAGATGCCAAAGGGGGCCGCGGCGAACCGCGGCCCCCTCTGTCACTGCGTTGATCAGGTGCGGGGCTTCTCGCGAAGCTCCCACGTCTCGATGACGTCGCCGATCTGGATGTCGTTGTACGTCCCGAGCGTGATACCGCACTCGAAGCCCTCGCGGACCTCGGTCGCGTCGTCCTTGAAGCGGCGCAGGCCGGCGATCGACAGGTTGTCGTTCACCACCGCCCCGTCCCGGACCAGGCGCG
Source organism: Dactylosporangium sp. McL0621 (assembly GCF_049995355.1). NCBI lineage: Bacteria > Bacillati > Actinomycetota > Actinomycetes > Micromonosporales > Micromonosporaceae > Dactylosporangium > Dactylosporangium sp. McL0621. The sequence goes on along the minus strand of NZ_CP188259.1, from coordinate 1,843,938 downwards.
CCTTGGTGTTGCGCCGGATCAGGCCGGTACGGACGATGCAACCCGCGATGTTGCCGAAGCGCGACGAGCGGAAGACCTCGCGGATCTCCGCCGTGCCGAGCTCGACCTCCTCGTAGACCGGCTTGAGCAGGCCCTTGAGGGAGGACTCGATGTCCTCGATCGCCTGGTAGATGACGGTGTAGTACCGGATCTCCACGCCCTCGCGGTCGGCCAGGTCGCGCGTGCGGCCCTCGGCCCGCACGTTGAACCCGAGGATGATCGCGTCCGAGGCGCTGGCCAGGTTGACGTCGTCCTGCGTGACCGCACCGACACCGCGGTGGATGATCCGCAGCTGGACCTCGTCCGAGACGACGATCTTGACCAGCGCGTCCTCGAGCGCCTCGACCGAGCCCGAGCCGTCACCCTTGAGGATGAGGTTGAGCGTGGTCTTCTCGCCCTGCTTGAGCTGGTCGAACAGCGTCTCGAGGGTGACCCGGCCGGTGCGTGCGGCCATCTCGGCCGCGCGGCGGCGAGCCTGCCGCTGCTCGGCGATCTGGCGCGCGGTGCGGTCGTCGTCGGCGGCGAGGAACGTGTCGCCGGCGCCGGGCACCGAGGTCAGGCCGAGCACGAGGACCGGACGGGCCGGACCCGCGTGCGGCACGGGCTTGCCGTTCTCGTCGAGCATCGCCCGGACGCGTCCGTAGGCGCGGCCGGCGACGATCGAGTCACCGACGTTGAGCGTGCCCTTCTCCACCAGGACGGTGGCGACCGGGCCACGGCCGCGGTCGAGGTGCGACTCGATCGCGATGCCCTGGGCCTGGCCGTCGATCGGCGCGCGCAGGTCGAGCGCGGCGTCGGCGGTCAGCAGGACGGCCTCGAGGAGCCCGTCGATGTTGATCCGGCTCTTCGCCGAGATGTCGACGAACATCGTCTCGCCGCCGTACTCCTCGGCGACCAGCCCGTACTGCGTGAGCTCCTGCCGCACCTTGGCCGGGTTGGCCTCGGGCTTGTCGATCTTGTTCACCGCGACCACGATCGGCACCTCGGCCGCCTGGGCGTGGTTGAGCGCCTCGATCGTCTGGGGCATCACGCCGTCGTCGGCCGCGACCACCAGGACCACGATGTCCGTGGCCTGGGCGCCGCGGGCACGCATGGCGGTGAACGCCTCGTGACCCGGGGTGTCGATGAAGGTGATCGCGCGATCCTCTTCACCGTGCTCGACGTGAACCTGGTAGGCCCCGATGTGCTGGGTGATGCCACCGGCCTCGCCCGCCGCGACGTTCGTCTGGCGGATCGCGTCGAGCAGCTTCGTCTTGCCGTGGTCGACGTGACCCATGACGGTCACGACCGGCGGCCGGATGACCAGGCGCTCCTCGTCGACCTCGGCGTCGAGGTCGATGTCGAAGCGGGCCAGCAGCTCGCGGTCCTCGTCCTCGGGGCTGACGATCTGCACGTCGAAGCCGAGGTGCTCGCCGAGCAGCTGCAGCGTCTCGTTGGTGCACGACTGGGTCGCCGTCACCATCTCGCCCAGGTTGAACATCTCCTGCACGAGCGAGCCCGGGTTCGCGTTGATCCGGTCGGCGAAGTCCGACAGCGACGCACCCTGCGGGAGACGGATCGCCTGACCCTGACCCCGAGGGGCGCCCGAGCCCATGGTGGGCGCGGAGAGGTTGTCGAACTCTTGTCTGCGCTGCTTCTTCGACTTGCGGCCACGCGTCGGCCGGCCGCCGGGACGCCCGAAGGCACCCGCCGCGCCACCGCCACGGCCGCGACCGCCGGCGCCACCACCGGGGCGACCGGCACCGCCGGCACCCGCGGGCGCGCCGCCGCCACCGCCGGGACCACCGCGGTAGCCGCCGCCACCGCCGGGAGCGCCACCGCCGGGACCGCCACGGAAGCCGCCACCGCCGGCGCCGGCGCCCCCACCGGGACCGCCGCGGAAGCCACCGCCACCACCGCCACCGCCGGGACCGCCGGGGCGACCGGCGCCACCGCCGGGTCCGCCACGGAAGCCGCCGCCACCGCCACCGCCGCCACCGGGACGACCGGGACGGTCACCGCCGGGGCCGCTCGGGCGACCGGGCCGCTGGCTCGGCATCTGCGACGGGTTGGGCCGCGGGCCGCCCATCGAGGCCGGGTTCGGCCGCGGAGGCATGGACGACGGGTTGGGCCGGGGAATGTTGCCGGGTGTCGGCGGGCGCGGCGAGGCGCCACCGGACACACCGAACGGGTTGTTGCCCGGGGAACGGGCCGGCGGGCGGTTGCCCTGACCCGGACGCGGGCTCTGGCCCGGACGCGGACCGCCCGAGCTCGGCGCGCCGCCGCCGGACGGACCGGAGGCGGGGCTGGGGCGCGGACCGGGCGACGGAGCGCCGGCACCACCGCTGGGCGGCGCCGGGTTCTCGCGCCGCGTGTTCTCCCGCTGACGCGCCTGCTGGGCGGCCTTCATCGCCGCTTCCTGCTCGGCCTTCAGCGCGGTTGCACGCTGCTCGGCCGCCTGGACCTCGATGTCGTGCGCACTCGTCGGCTTGACGGCCGGCGGGGCCGGACGCGGCGGGCCGGGCACGGGGCCGCGGCCGCCACCGCCTCCAGAGCCACCGGATCCGCCACCCGCGGGCGGCTGCTGGGGCCGCTTCGGGGGCGCAAAGGGTTTCGCCGCCGGAGACGGCGAGGGACGGGGAGCCGCCGGAACTGGCGTCGACGATTGAGCCGACGCGGACGGCGCAGGAGGTGCCGAGGGCGCCGGAGCTGACCCTCCACCGTTTTCGAAGCTCGCACGCAGCCGGCGCGCCACAGGCGCCTCGACCGTGCTGGATGCGGACTTCACGTACTCGCCAAGCTCCTGCAGCTTCGCAAGTACGGTCTTGCTTTCGACCCCGAGCTCTTTCGCCAGCTCGTGTACGCGGGCCTTGCCTGCCACTACACTCCTCACCTCGAGGCCGGGCGGCAAGTTCCGCTCCGACCTCACTCGTGCACTTGAAGCCTGGTCATCTCAGGGACTTCATCGTGTGCTCATGTCCGTCGTCCTACCTAGCGTGTCCGGGTGGGGCGTCGCGCTCCCACCATCGGCGGTTCCGATTACTGCGTATGCTCCGGCTCCGTCACCGCCGCCGAGGCGACGGCTTCGACCAGCGGACCGGTGTCGAGGACACCGGCGATGCGCAGGGCCCGCCCGAAGGCGCGCCGACGCTCCGCTAGCGCGAGGCAAGCCGGATCGGGATGCAGGTGCGCGCCCCGGCCCGGCCGTCTGCGAGCCGGATCGGGGACAGCCCTGAACTGGTCAGGGCCACTCTCGATCGCGACAAATCGCAGCAACTCGGTGGATGACGCACGCTTCCGGCATCCGATACATGTGCGAACCGGTTCCGCTCGATCAGGTCTTACTTGATCAGATGCAGCCGGAATCGCAGGCATGCCAGCCGGGGGCGTGCGACGTACCACCAAGAAGTCTACCCTGCACTTTCGGCGCGTGCCGCGCCCGGTCCGGTGACGTGATCGACGTTGCCGTCCGGAGCGTTGTCCGGTCTGATATCGATCCGCCATCCGGTGAGCCGTGCGGCGAGCCGCGCGTTCTGGCCCTCTCTGCCGATGGCCAGGGAAAGCTGGAAGTCCGGGACGGTCACCCGGGCCGCCCGGTTGCCCGCGTCGACGACTTCCACGTTGAGGGCTTTTGCGGGAGAAAGCGCATTTCCGACGAACTGCGCAGGGTCGTCGGACCAGTCGATGATGTCGATCTTCTCACCGTGCAGCTCGCTCATGACCGCGCGGACCCGCTGGCCCATCGGGCCGATGCAGGCCCCCTTCGCGTTCACCCCCGTGACCGTCGAGCGCACCGCGATCTTCGTGCGGTGGCCGGCCTCACGGGCGATGGCGGCGATTTCGACCGTACCGTCGGCGATTTCCGGCACTTCCAGCGCGAACAGGCGCTTCACGAGATTCGGGTGCGACCGCGACAGGGTGACCTGGGGGCCACGGAAGCCCTTGACCACGTGGACCACGATCGCCTTGATCCGCTGCCCGTGCTCGTAACGCTCCCCGGGCACCTGCTCGGCGGCCGGAAGCATCCCCTCGATCTTGCCGAGGTCGATCGTGACGATGCCCTTCTCGGCCCGCGCCTCGTGCGCCTGGATCACGCCGGTGACCAGGTCGCCGTCGCGCCCGACGTACTCGCCGAAGTGCGCCTCGTCGGTGGCCTCGCGCAGCCGCTGCAGGATCACCTGCTTGGCGGTCATCGCCGCGATGCGCCCGAAGTCGTGCGGGGTGTCGTCGTACTCGCGCACGATCGTCCCGTCCTCGTCGACGTCCTGGGCGAGCACGGAGGCCGCGCCCGTGCGCCGGTCGATCTCGACCCGGGCGTGCGAGTTGGCCCCTTCGGTGTGCCGGTACGCGGTCAGCAGTGCGGTCTCGATCGCCGCGAGAATGGTCTCGAACGGGATCTCGCGCTCGCGCTCCAGAGCGCGGAGAGCCGCAAGGTCGATGTTCATGCCCCGTCCTCCCCTTCCTCGTCGTCTTCGTCGTCGTCTTCGTCGGTCTCTTCGTCCTCGGGGTCGGGCAGGTCGGCGAGCCGCTTGAGCTCCACCTCGACCCGCCCGGGGCCGAGCTCGGCGTACGGATGCTCCGTCTTCGCCCCGTCCACGTCGAGCGTCACTCCACCGTCGCCGGCGGCCAGCACGCGGCCGGTCACCTCGCGCCCGGCGATCTTCACCTGCACCAGCCGGCCCCGGTTGCGCCGCCAGTGCCGCGGCAGGGTCAGCGGCCGCTCCACGCCCGGCGACCCGACCTCCAGCTCGTACTCCCCCGCGATCAGCTCGTCGCCCTCGGCCTCCGCCTTGTCCAGCGCGGTGGAGATGGCGCGGGAGAGCTCGGCGACCGCGTCGAGGTCGACGCCCTTGTCACTGTCGACCGCGATGCGCAGCAGGTGCCGCCGCCCGACCCGGGTGACGGTGAGGTCCTCGAGGTCGAAACCGCCCGCCGCGACGACCGGTTCGACCACCGCCAGGAGGCGCTGTCGATGCTGCTGCGCCATAGATCGACACCCCTCCGAATGGCACCCGCACGGGCGCACGCCTTCACGCCGCCTGCGCCGAAGCGCGCGGGCGGCTCGTGCAGAGCGTAACGCGACGTGACTCGGGACGTCCCGGCGGCGCTCCGAACGCCACCCGGCAGCGGCACTCACCAGCACCGGACCGCCCAAACCCCTTGACCCGTCGCGGCACCGAGCGCGCCCGCCCGGTTGCGCTGCGTAGAACCTTGGGGCGGGGGCCTCAGGGCGGGTACAGCGTGAGGGGCGCCGATGGTGTTCACTATTGCGCGTGCATCTCCGCCGACGCGCCCTGCTCGCCGCCGCCGCGGCGGCCACGACCGCGTCGCTGACGGGCTGCGACCTGGACAGCGATCCGAAGGACCCGCCGTTCGACCCGTCCGGCGACGCACTCATGCCGCTGCTGGCCGGCGCGGTGGCGCTGCGTGACCGCTACGGCGAGGTGCTGACCGCCTTCCCGGCCCTGCAGGACCGGCTCGGGCCGCTCAAGGACGACCACGCGCAGCACGTGGTCGCGCTCGCCCGGGAGATCGGCCTGCCGGAGCAGGGGCCGTTCCCGGCGGTCAGCGGCTCCGCGGCCGCGCCGGGCTCGACCGCGCCGGTGCCGGGCGACCAGGCGGCGGTGCTCGCGGACCTGGCGAAGCTGGAGAAGGACGGCCGGCGGGACGCGGAGGCGGCGTGCCTGGCGGCGCCCTCCTACCGCGCGGCCCTGCTGGGCTCGATCGCCGCCTGCCGGGCGGGCCACGGGGAGGTGCTGGCGTGACGCTCGAAGCCGCACCGGGGGTGTTCGCATGACGCCGGCCGACGAGCGCCTCGTCGCCGCCCTGCAGGCCGAGCACGCGGCCATCTACGGCTACGGCGTGCTGGGCCCCAGGCTCGACGCCGCGACGGTCGCACTGGCCCGGGCCGCCGACAACGCCCACCGCACCCGCCGCGACGCGCTGCTGGTGCGCCTGACCAGCGACGGCGTGACCCCACCACCGACCGCGGCCTCCTACCAGCTGCCGTTCGCGATCACCGACCGCGCGGCCGCGCTGAAGCTCGCCGTCCAGCTGGAGGACCGCACCGCGGCGCAGTGGCGCCTGGCCCTGCCGGCCACCGACGGCGACGTGCGCAAGATCGTCCTGGACGCGCTGATCGACTACACGACGCGCGCGGTCGCGTTCCGCAAGGCGGGCAGCATGACCCCGCTGGTGGCCGCGTTCCCGGGCAAAACCGCCTGAACCGCCCCGCGCTCCCGATACTCCCGAACTTGTGCCACAGCAAGGCCGCATCACTCCATCGGGCTGTCCGCTCCGCGACGATCGTTGCATCACGCCACGAGCGTCTAGACGAGAGGAGGGCCAGACATGCGCCGCACCGCGTGGGCCGGTCCGACGATGCAGCCGCGTCGTTAACGAGTACGCCGTCTCGTGAGCCTGCCGTCTCGGGGATGCATCCGCCCCGGGACGGCTCAGGCCGCGATACCGATGATGTGACCGACGAGATACGTAGCCCCGGCCGCCGCCGCGCCGAGCAGCAGCTGCCGGGCTCCCGAACGCCACCACGACCGCCGGGTGAAGCGGGCGATCAGCGCACCCGCGACGAACAGCCCCACCCCGCCGGCCCCGAGCGCGAGCGGCAGCGACGCCGCCCCGGACAGGTACGGCAGGAGCGGGACGAGGGCCCCGGCCGCGAAGCACACGAACGACGAGCCGGCCGCCGTCCAGGGCGAGGGCACGTCGTTCGGATCGACACCCAGCTCCTCCTGCGCATGCACGCGCACGGCCGCCTCGGGGTTCCGCCCGAGGATCGTGGCCACTTCACGAGCCAGTTCCGGCGGTACCCCACGCGCCTGCCAGATCCGCGCCAGCTCGGCGGCCTCGGCCTCGGGGTACCGATCCAGCTCCCGCCGCTCCTTGAGCACCTCGGCGGCGACCTGCTCGTTCTGCGCCCGCACGCTGGTGAACTCCCCGAGCGCCATGGAGATCGCCCCGGCCACGAGCCCGGCCGCGCCGGTGAGCACGATCTGACGGGCCGCGGCCCCGCCCCCACCGACGCCGGCGATCAGCGCGATGTTGGTGACGAGCCCGTCCATGGCCCCGAACACCGCCGCGCGCAGCCACCCACCGGAGACGTCGGCGTGATGGTGCTCGTCCTCGGCCGCCGGATGGCTCACGCCGCCGCCTCCGCTTCGCTCCGGCGTCGGCGCGAGTCGGCCCTGCGCCAATGGTGAGCGGCCCCTCCGCTCCGCTCCGGACCGCTCACGGCAGGGTCAGGATCTCGTACCCGTCCTCGGTCACCACGATCGTGTGCTCGAACTGGGCCGTCCACCGGCGGTCCTTGGTGACGACCGTCCAGCCGTCCTTCCAGATGTCGTACTCGTGCGTCCCCAGCGTGATCATGGGTTCGATGGTGAACGTCATGCCCGGCTCCATCACGGTGGTGAGCCGCGGGTTGTCGTAGTGCGGCACGTAGAGCCCGGTGTGGAAGACCTCGTTGATGCCGTGCCCGGTGAAGTCGCGCACGACGCCGTAGTGGAAGCGCTTGGCGTACGCCTCGATGACCCGCCCGATGGCGTTGATCGGGCGCCCGGGCGCCACCGCGCGGATGCCGCGCATCATCGCCTCGCGGGTGCGCTCGACCAGCAGCCGCGCCTCCTCGTCGACGTTGCCGACGCAGAAGGTCTGGTTGGTGTCGCCGTGCACGCCGCCGATGAACGCGGTCACGTCGACGTTGAGGATGTCGCCGTCCTCGATCACCGTCGAGTCGGGGATACCGTGGCAGATGACCTCGTTGAGCGAGGTGCAGCACGACTTCGGGAAGTTCTTGTACCCCAGCGTCGACGGGTAGGCGCCGTGGTCGCACAGGAACTCGTGCACGACCCGGTCGACCTCGTCGGTGGTGACCCCCGGCTGCGCGTGCTGCCCGGCGAGCACGGTGGCCTGCGCGGCCAGCTTGGACGCGACCCGCATCCGCTCGATGATCTCGGGCGGCTGCACGTCGGACCCGCGGTGCTTGGCGGGCGCCTGCTTGCCGACGTACTCGGGCCGCGCTATGCCGGCGGGAACCTGCCGCCACGGAGTCTGCGTGCCGGGGGCGAGCGGAGCGCGAACCTTCATGGCCAGAAGCCTAACGCGCATCAACACGGCCCTGTCCGGGTAACCACCCAGGCATGATCGACGACGAACGCATCCGCGACCGGGCCGAGCTGCTGCCGGAGGAACTGGCCGCGGGCAGCGACGACCCCGAGGCCCAGGCCGAAGCGGTACTCCAGGACTCCGACGACCGCGAGGACTACCGCGAGAGCGCCCCGGACCTGCGCATCGAGCACCGCACCGCGGACGAGGCCGCCTCCTAGTCCTCGCCGACCATCTCCTTTACCGACGTCTCGCCGGTTCGGACATACTTGCCACCCTGCAGTTCGTGCATGATGACGATCCGCTCGCCGCTCAACTCTTCGACCAGCCAGTACTGCGGAATTCCCACTCGCGCATAGACCAGCGGCTTGATCATCCGATCTTGGGTCCGCGACGTCGGGGACACGATCTCGATGGCAATGTCGATGATGCTGGGCGGCTGCTGGTAGACCTTCGGAACCAGGACCTCGCCCTTCTTCAGCACGACGAGATCCGGAATTCGATAGTTGACGTCATCGACCATGACGCCGACGTTTGCGTAGACGCGTCTTCGCTGCGATCGCAAATAGAATTGGAGGTCGCTCTCGGCCTCCTGGTGTTCGCTGAGTGGTGGGGGGACCACCAGCAGCATCCCTTCGTGCAGTTCGAATCGCACACCCTCGATGTCGTCCATCGCTAGGAGATCGGCCACGGTGTAACCGGTGGCCGAGGACGGACGATCGAGCATCTCAGCTGTCCTCACTGCACGAAGGTAGCAGGGGTTAGGGCCGTGTGGCCACCTGCTCCCTGTAAGCCGCGGCGGCGGCTACGAAGGCCTCGAAGAGGCGGAAGTCCGTGGTGTCCTCCGGGTGCCACTGCACGCCCACCGCGAAGGTCTTCGCCGGGTCCTCCACCACCTCGATGAGGTTGTCCTCCGGGCACCAGCCGGTCGGCGCGAGCCGCCCCGGGTCGGCGCAGCCCTGGTGGTGGAACGAGTTGACGATCACCGCGTCGCCCAGGACCGCGGCGGCCCGCGAGCCCGGCGAGAGCCGCACCGGGTGCTCGCCGAACTTCGGCCCGCTCACCGGCCGGTGGTTGTGGTGGCCGAGCACGTCGGGCAGGTGCTGGTGGAGCCGCCCGCCGTAGGCGACGCACATGAGCTGCATGCCGCGGCAGATGCCGAAGAGCGGCAGGTCGGCCTCGAGCGCGGCCCGCATGAGCAGCAGCTCGGCGGCGTCGCGCTCCGGCTTGACCTTGGTCGTGGCGTGCGGGGGCTCGCCGTACAGGTCCGGGTTCACGTCCGAGCCGCCGGTGAACATGATGCCGTGCAGGCCGTCGAGCACGTCGGCGTCCGGGTCGTCGGGGGTGACCAGGACCGCCCGGCCGCCCGAGACGTGCACCGCGTGCACGTACGAGAGCGGCAGGACCGCGGAGAAGGTGTCGTTGAGGCCGAAGCGGGTTTCCTCGGCGTACGTGGTCAGGCCGATGACCGGTCGCGACATGACCTCAACTTAGCCCTCGCGGGGTGAGGTTGTGCAGGATGTCCAGGGCACGGTCCTCGGCCGCGGCGGCATCGACGTCGGGCCCGGCGATCGTCGGGTCGAAGTTGAGGTCGTAGAAGATCTCGGTGACCCCCTGCGTGCCCAGCCAGGCGACGTCCTCGCGGATCTTCTCCCACGAACCGGCCAGGAACTCGCGCCCGGGCCGGAACAGCACGGCGCGGCACACGATGCGCACCTCGTCCGGGTCGCGGCCGGCCTTCTCCGCGCCCGCGCGCACGAGCGCGACGTCCTTGGCGATCTGCGTGAGGTCGTGCGCGCTGCGCGACACCCAGCCGTCGGCGATCTCGCCGGCCCGGCTCAGGGCGGCCGGGACCGAGCCGCCGAGCAGGATCGGCACCCCGCCCTCCCGGGCCGGCTTCGGGTCCATGCGCCCGCGCGGGAGCGTGTAGAACTCGCCGTCGAACTCGCTGACCTCGTCGCGCCAGAGCGTGCGCAGTACCGCCACGAACTCCCGCGTCCGCGCGGCCCGGCGCTCCCCGCTCGCCCCGGTGGCGGCGAACTCGGCCTCCGACCATCCGGTGCCGAGCCCCAGGTCCACCCGCCCGCCGCTGAGCACGTCGAGCGAGCCGACCTGCTTGGCCAGGTACGCCGGGCTCACGAACGGCAGGTTGACGACCGCCACTCCGAGCCGGACGGTCTCGGTGCACGCCGCGGCGAAGCCGAGCGCCACGAGCGGGTCCAGCACGCTGCGATACACGGGGTCGACCGCCTGATCGACCCCGACGAACAGCCTCTGAAAGGTCCAGAGGGAGTCGTACGCCTGGTGCTCCGCCGCCTTCGCGAAGCGCCCCAACCGCTCCGGCGTGGCCCATGTTCCCGACACCGGCAGCCCGAACCCGATCCGCATGTGTCCAACCTACCGATCAGACGGCGGCGACGAGGGCGGCGAAGGGGCGGACGTCGCCCGCCTCCTCCGGGTGCCACTGCACGCCGAGCACGAAGCGCTTCGCGGGGTCCTCGACCGCCTCGACGACCTCGTCGTCGGCCCACCCGGTCACGGTAAGCGCGCCCGGCGAGCCGACGGCCTGGTGGTGGTACGAGTTCACCTCCGCCGTCGCCCCGAACACACGCGCCGCGCGGGAGCCGGGGGCGAAGCGGGCCGGGTGCGTGCCGTACACGCCCGGCGCCGGCTGGTGCCGTTCGCTGCCGAGCACGTCCGGCAGGTGCTGGATCAGCGACCCGCCGTAGGCGACGGCGAGCAGCTCCATCCCCCGGCACACCCCGAGCACGGGGCGGTCGGCCTCCAGCGCGGCGGTGAGCAGGGCCAGCTCGCCGGCGTCGCGGTCGGGCCGCGTCCGCGTGGCCGGGTGCGCGTCCGCGCCGTACCGGCCGGGCTCGATGTCGGCGCCCCCGGCCAGCACGAGCGCGTCGAGGCGCCCGATGAGCTCCTTCGCGTCGTCCTGCTCGTCCGGCGGGAGCACCACGGCCCGGGCCCCGGCCGCGCGGACCATCCGCACGTAGGCCTCCGGCACCAGCACCGCCCGGGTGTCCCAGACGCCCCAGCGCGCCGGCTCCGCGTACGCGCTGATTCCCACGATCGGTCGGGTCATCGGACTAGAGCGGGGTCACGTAGGCGCCGGTGATGCCACCGTCGACGATGAACGACGAGGCGGTGATGAACGAGGCGTCGTCGCTGGCCAGGAACGCCACCGCGCCCGCGATCTCCTCGGGCGTGCCGAAGCGGCCCATGGGCACGTGCACGAGGCGCCGCTGGGCCCGCTCCGGGTCCTTCGCGAACAGCTCCATGAGCAGCGGCGTCGCGACCGGCCCGGGGCACAGCGCGTTGACGCGGATGCCCTGCCGGGCGAACTGCACGCCCAGCTCGCGGGTCATCGACAGCACGGCGCCCTTGGAGGCGGTGTAGGCGATCTGCGACGTCGCCGCGCCGAGCAGCGCCACGAAGCTGGCCGTGTTGATGATGGAGCCCCGGCCCTGGGCGAGCATGTGCGGGATGGCGTACTTGCAGCAGAAGTACACGCTCGTGCTGTTCACCTTCAGCACGCGCTCCCACGCCTCGATGCCGGTGTCGAGGATGGAGTCGTCCTCGGGCGGCGAGATGCCGGCGTTGTTGAAGGCGATGTCGAGGCGGCCGTGGCGCTCGACGACGCCGTCGAAGAGGGCCTTGACCGCGGCCTCGTCGGCGACGTCGACGGCCACGAACTCGCCGCCGACCTCCTCCGCGGCCGCCTTGCCGGCCGCCTCGTTCAGGTCGACCGCGACCACCTTCGCGCCCTCGGACGCGAACCGGCGCGCGGTCGCCAGGCCGATGCCGCTGCCGGCACCGGTGATGACCGCGACGCGGTCCTGCAGACGTGGCTGCACCTATACCTCCGTGCTGAAGAAGACGTTCTTGACTTCGCAGAACGCGGCGAGCGCGTCCGGGCCGAGCTCGCGGCCGAGGCCGCTCTGCTTCACCCCGCCGAACGGGGTCCAGTACCGCACCGAGGAGTGCGAGTTCACGCTCAGGGCGCCGGTCTCCACGCCGCGGGCGACGCGGATGCCGCGGCCGAGGTCACGCGTCCAGATCGAGCCGGACAGGCCGTACTCGGTGTCGTTGGCCAGCTGGACCGCCTCGTCCTCGTCCGCGAAGCACAGCACCGACAGGACGGGGCCGAAGATCTCCTCGCGCCAGTGGCGGTCCTGCGCCGACCGCGCGGTGAGGACGGTCGGCGCCATCCAGTAGCCGGGGCCGTCCGGGGCGCTGCCGCGGATGGCGACCGCGTCGTCGTCCACGTAGGAGCGCACGCTGTCGCGCTGCCCGGCGGAGATGAGCGGGCCCATCTGGGCCGACTCCAGGGCCGGGTCCTCGCAGCGGAAGGCCTTGACCGATTCCTCGAGCCGGGCCATGAACTCGTCGTACACGCTCGCCTGCACCAGCAGCCGCGACCGCGCGCAGCAGTCCTGGCCGGCGTTGTCGAACACCGAACCGGGCGCGGACGCGGCCGCCTTGTCGAGGTCGGCGTCGGCGAAGACGATGTTGGCGCTCTTCCCGCCCAGCTCCAGCGTTACCCGCTTCACCTGCTTGGCGCAGCCGGCCATGATGCGCTTGCCGACCTCGGTGGAGCCGGTGAAGCACACCTTGCGCACGAGCGGGTGGGTGACGAAGCGCTGCCCGACGATCGAACCCTTGCCCGGCAGTACCGTGAAAACGCCCTCGGGCAGGCCCGCCTCCAGGGCCAGCTCGCCGAGGCGGATCGCGGTCAGCGGGGTGAGCTCGGCCGGCTTGAGCACCACCGTGTTGCCGGCGGCCAGCGCGGGCGCGAAGCCCCAGCCGGCGATCGGCATCGGGAAGTTCCAGGGCACGATGACGCCCACGACGCCCAGCGGCTCGTAGAAGGTGACGTCCAGGCCGCCGGCGACCGGGATCTGGCGGCCGCTGAGCCGCTCGGGCGCGCCCGCGTAGTAGTCCAGGACGTCGCGGACGTTGCCGGCCTCCCAGCGGGCGTTGCCGATGGTGTGCCCGGCGTTGCGCACCTCGAGCCGCGCGAGCTCCTCGTTGTGCGCGTCGACCACGGCGGCGAAGCGGCGCAGCAGGCGCGCGCGGTCGCCCGGCGCGACCGCGCGCCACGTGGCGAACGCGGCGTGGGCGCGCTCGATCGCGGCGTCGGTCTCCGCCTCCGTGAGCGACGGGACCGTCGCCACGACCTGCTCGTCGACCGGCGAAATGACGTCGTGCATGTACTTACCCCTTAGAGACGTTCGAAGCCGCGCACGAGCTCCCAGTCGGTCACCGCCGCGTCAAACGCTGCCAGCTCGACGCGCGCCATGTTGGCGTAATGCGCGACGACGTCCTCACCGAACGCCGCCCGCGCGAGTTCGCTGCCCTCCCACAGGGCGAGGGCCTCCCGCAGCGTGGCCGGCACCCGCGGGGCGTCCGCGTCCTGGTAGGCGTTGCCGGTGTACACGTCCTCGAGCTCCAGCCCGTTGCGGATCCCGTGCAGCGCGCCCGCGCACAGGGCGGCGATGGCGAGGTACGGGTTCACGTCGGCGCCGGGCACCCGGTTCTCCACGCGCATGGAGGCGCCGTGCCCGACGAGGCGCAGGGCGCAGGTGCGGTTGTCCAGGCCCCAGCGCACCGCGGTCGGCGCGAACGAGCCTTCCTGGAAGCGCTTGTACGAGTTGATGTTCGGCGCGTAGAAGAGCGTGAACTCGCGCAGCGTCGCGAGGATGCCCGCCATCGCGCTGCGGAACATGGGCGACACGCCGTGCTCGCCGTCGCCGGCCACCGCGGAGCGCCCGTCGGCCGAGCGCAGCGAGAAGTGGATGTGGCAGGAGTTGCCCTCCCGCGCGTTCGGCTTGGCCATGAACGTGATGGAGACGCCCTCCTGCGCGGCGATCTCCTTGGCGCCGTTCTTGTAGAGCACGTGCCCGTCGGCGTTGGGCAGCGCGGCGTCGTACCGGAACGCGATCTCGAGCTGGCCGAGGTTGCACTCGCCCTTGGCGCTCTCCGGGGTCAGCCCGGCCCCGGCCATCTCGTTGCGGATCCGGCGCAGCAGCGGCTCGACCCGGGCGGTCTGCAGCAGCGAGTAGTCGGAGTTGAAGAGGGTCACCGGCGTCAGGTCGCGGTACGCCTTGCGGAACGCGTCCTCATAGGACTCACGGAAGGCGATGAACTCCAGCTCCGTGCCGGTGTACGCGCTGTAGCCGGCCTCGCGCAGCCGTCCCAGCTGGGCCTGCAGCACCTGGCGCGGCGACGCGGTGACCGGCCCGCCCGCGAGCAGCTGCAGGTCGGCGAGGACGAGCGCGGTGCCGGGGAGCCAGGGGACGCGCCGCAGCGTGGCGAAGTCCGGGATCATCGCGAAGTCGCCGTAGCCGCCGGACCACGAGGACATCGCGTAGCCCTCGACGGTGTTCATGTCGACGTCGACGGCGAGCAGGTAGTTGCAGCCCTCGGTGCCGTGTGCGATGACGTCGGCCACGAAGTGCCCGGCGTGGAAGCGCTTGCCCTGCAGCCGCCCCTGCATGTCCGTGACGGCCACGATGACGGTGTCGATGTCGCCCTCTTCGATGGCGATGCGCAGCTGCTCGACGGTCAACATCGGCTTTCCCCTAAAGGTCTAGTACCAAACCATAAACTCAACCCAGCAGGCCGCGCAACAGCGTTGCGGTGCCGTCGCAGTGCTGCTCCATCTCGCTGCGGGCCACCGCCGGGTCGCCGGCCAGGATCGCCTCGACCACCCGCTCGTGCTGGGCGTCGGAGTGGTCGAGGTTGCGCCGCAGCACCGGGATCGCGGCCAGCAGCCGGTCGAGGCGCAGCTGGACGTCGGCGATGGAGGCCGCCACCGAGGTGGAGCCGCTGGCCGCCGCGATCGCCAGGTGCAGCCGCGAGTCGTTGACGCGCCGCGTCAGCGGGTCGCGCACCCGCGCGGCGGCCAGGCACGCCACCAGGTGCGCCCGGTCGGCCGCGGACAGCGCCCGGGTCGCGGCCAGCGCGGCCGCGCCCGGCTCCAGCACCCGCCGGAAGTCCAGCGCGTCGTGCAGGCTGTCGCCCATCTCCCGGGCCAGGGCCGTGGCGTCCTGGACCTGACCCTCGCCCGACCCGCCGGGCTCGCCGGTGGAGCGGACGACGAAGGTCCCCCCGGAGCGGCCGCGGCGCGACTCGAGGAACCCCGCCTCGCGCAGCGCCGCGATCGCCTCCCGCAGCGTGACCCGGCTGACCTGCAGCCGCTCGGCCAGCTCCCGCTCGGGCGGGAGCCGTTCGCCGACCGGCACGAGGCCTAGCCGGATCGCCTGGGCCAGCCGGGCAACGGTGATCTCGAAGGCGTTGCCGCCCCGAACCGGGCGCCACATCGGCACTCCCGACAGCGGCTCCGTCGCCACCGGCATCCGACCTCCCCGATAGTCTCCGGGCCGGCCATCGCGGCGGCCGGCCCGGAGACCATCATCCCTTACTCCTGCGCGGCGGCCGTGTCCTCGGCCAGGGCCTGATCGATGGTCCGGATCGGGCCGTGGAACCAGTTGCGGGCCGAGAGCACCCACCACAGTGCCGCCCCGCCGATAACGATGATCATCGCGATCGGGGCATAGTTGACCGCGGTCCAGGTGAAGCCCTCGTGGCCCGGGATCGCGGTCGGCGTGAAGGGCAGGATGAAGTAGATCGACACGATAACGATCTCCACCACCGCGATCCAGCCGAGCACCTTGTACTTGCTGCCCAGCGTCCAGGGGCCGGGGACGAACTTGTCGCCCATCCGCAGCCGCAGGTAGATCGGGATGAGGAACGCGACGTAGAGGCCGATGACGGCGACGGAGACGACGGCGTAGAACGCGGTCGGCGCGCCGGTCGGGCTCTTGTACAACGCGGGCAGCGTCAGCACGAGGCCGGCGAAGGCCGCGCCGATGATCGCGTTGACCGGCGTGCCGTTGCGGTCCACTTTGGACCACAACCGCCAGCCCGGCACCGCGCGGTCGCGGCTGAACGCGTACGTCATCCGGGACATGCTCGTCACGCAGCTCATGCCGCAGAAGAACTGCCCGATGGTCGAGATGACGATGACCGCCTTGAAGAACCCGGGGCTCAGCGCGGTCTCGAAGATCGCGCCGGAGAACCCGGCGGCCTTGGTGATCTCGTCCACGTGGGTCGCGGCGAACAGGAACGACAGCAGCAGGATCCAGCCGCCGATCGCGGAGTAGAAGATGGACTGCCACAGCCCGCGCGCGGCCGCCTTCGACGCGCCCTTCGTCTCCTCCGACACGTGGGCACAAGCATCAAAGCCCGTGATGGTGTACTGCGTGAGAAGGAAACCGAACGGCAGCACCAGGAACCAGTACGTGGCGTCGGAGTACCCGGAGTTGTTGAAGCGCTCCGTGAACACGAACGACAGGCTCTGGTGCTTCTCGGGCACGAAGATCAGGATCAGCACGATGACGGCCGAGCCCGCCACGTGCCACCACACCGAGACGTTCTGCAGCACGTCGATGATGTTGTGACCCCAGATGTTGATGGCCACGTGCGCGGCCAGGATCACGACGAACAGCAGGAACGTCAGGTTGAGGTTGGTGCTGTCCCACCCGCTGTAGGCGTCGAGCACCAGGCTGAAGAACGTGGCGCAGCCGTAGTCGACCGACGCGGTGACCGCGACGAGCCCGACCAGGTTGAGCCAGCCGGTGAACCAGCCGTGCACCGGCTTGCCCATCCGGGCCGCCCACCAGTAGATACCGCCGGCCGTCGGGTACGCCGAGACCAGCTCCGACATGCAGAAGCCGATGATGAGGATGAAGATCGAGATCAGCGGCCAGCCCCACGAGATGGCGACGGGTCCGCCGTTCATCCAGGCCTGGCCGAAGGTCGTGAAGCAGCCGGCGAGGATCGAGATGATGGAGAACGAGATGGCAAAGTTGGAGAAGCCGCTCCACTTGCGGTGCAGCTCCTGCTTGTAGCCCAGTTCGGCGAGCCGCTTCTCGTCATCGTCCTCGAGCGGTAGGCCGGCCTGGGTCGGCGATGCCGACATGGCACCTCCTCATTTAGGGGTTGGGGGTGAGGGGATTCCTTCCGGTCACCGTGCCCAGCAGGCGCCCGAGCGCGGGGTCGTCGAGCGCGTTACGCGCCTGGCCCCACTTTTCGGCCGCCTCCGCCGCGTAGTCGAAGCCCACCGGGTCCTCGCCGCGGGCGGCGGCGAGGAGTCCATGGTGGACGGTGAACCACAGGGCCCAGGTCACGTTGGACACGATGTGGAACAGCCGGACCCGAGCCAGCAGCGCCGGGGTGAGCTCGGCGCCGAAGTAGGCCCCGGCCAGGAGGCCGGTCAGGTCCGGGTCGTAGTCCGCCTCGGCGGCGATGTCGCCGAGCTCGAACGCGGGGTCGTTGTTGCCGGAGAGCTGGTAGTCGATGATGCGCACGCCGCTGGACGTGGCGATGAAGTTCTCCGCCAGCAGATCGTTGTGGCACGGTACGGCGGGCAGGGGCTCCTTGCTCAGCGCCGCCCGCAGCACCTCCACTGTGGATTCGCGGTCCAGGTACCCCGCGGGCAACGGCAGGTCGTGCCGCCGGCACCGCTCCAGCAGCTCGGCCCGCTTCTCGAAGATGTCGAAGTCGTTGCCGAACGCGGGCCCGGCGTGCAGCCTCCGGCACGCGGTCGCGAGCGCCGGGATCACCGCGGGCATGCGCACCTCGGCCGCCCCGAGCGTGCGCCCGGGCAGGAACTCGAGCACGATCGCGGGCACGTCGGGCAGCGTGGCGTACACCTGAGCCCCGACCGTCCCGGCGGCCACCTCGGTGTTGGCGATCTCCCGCTCGGGCGCGATGCCGAGCCCCGCTTCGTGCACTTTCGGCTCGAGCACGCGCAGCACGTACGGCACCCGGTCGACGTCGACGCGGTACACGTGATGGGAGAGCCCACCCGCGAGCCGCTGCCACTCGACCGCGCGGCCCATCCACGACGGGACCCGCTCCAGCAGGTCCGCGATGGACGGCACCGCGCTCATGACATCCGGCCCCTTCGCCGCGATAACGCCGGCCGAATTCGGGCGAAGCCAGGCCTTTAACCCGGCAGGTCCAAAGTGATCGGCGTCATGGTGCCCCGAGTTAACGCTCCCTTCAGCCGCTCGTCAAGAGCCATCCTCACGTTTACAGACCGGAAACATTAGGCCTACGGGCAGACCATTTATCTGCGCCTGGCGGCGCGGCGGGGGGTTCCCACCCCGCACCCCCCATGGCCGCTGCGCGACCACTCTCGGCGGCGCTGCGCTGCCGGGTCACCCGGGTCCATCGGTCTCGTCGACGCCGCTCGAATCTTCGGCTGGACGGTCCACTCACGCGGGCGCACGTCGCGGTCCACTCGCGCGGGCGCACGTCACGCCCACTCGCGCGGGCGCACGTCAGGTCCGCCGCCGTCACCCGCTCCGCCGCGCGACACCTGCACTCCCGCGCCTCACACCCCGCGCCTGCGCTCCCGCGCCTGCGCTCCCGCGCCTCACACCCCGCGCCTGCGCTCCCGCGCCTCACACCCCGCGCCTGCGCTCCCGCGCCTCACACCCCGCGCCTACGCTCCCGCCCCTCACGCTCCGCGCCTACGCTCCCGCCCCTCACGCTCCGCGCTTAAGCTCCCGCGCCCTACACCGCGCGCCGCACCCGCACGCCTCTTTCCGCTCCCGCACCCCGAACCCGCACGCCACTTCCGCGCCCCACACTCTCGCTCTACATCCGGGCCCTCGTCTTCGCATCTCACGCGCGGACGCGTCCGAGCGCCTCACCGGTGGGCGGGCGCTCGGACGCGGAGGCGGCGTCTACTGCTCGGGCCGGTCGATGACGCGCAGCCACGTACCGTCGGGCTGGCGCCGAACCACCTGGACGCGTCCGCCCGTGCCGTCCTTCGGCTTGGTCGAGGTCAGCGCCAGATCCCCCTGATGGATCGTGGGCAGCGCCTCCTCCAGCTCGAAGTGCGGCACGTGCTTGAGCATCTCCTCGCAGACCGCCTGAATGGCCGCGCGCCCCACGGTGGTGCTGCCCGGCGGGTAGGCGAGGACGGCATCGGGCTCGTACAGCGCGGCCAGCCCGGCGGCGTCGCCGGCATTGGCGCGCTCGACGAACAGACGGGACAGATCTTCCGGAGTCTTCGCGTTCATGCCTCCACCGTCCCGCGGCCGATCCAGAA
Organism: Dactylosporangium sp. McL0621; assembly: GCF_049995355.1. Lineage (NCBI taxonomy): Bacteria > Bacillati > Actinomycetota > Actinomycetes > Micromonosporales > Micromonosporaceae > Dactylosporangium > Dactylosporangium sp. McL0621. The sequence goes on along the minus strand of NZ_CP188259.1, from coordinate 1,824,665 downwards.
CACCAAGACCTATCTTGTCCTGCATTTAGAATCGGTGGTTATGGAACTGCATCAGCTGGAGTACTTCCTGGCCGTGGTCGAGGAGGGCGGCTTCACCCGCGCGGCCGCGCGCCTACGCGTCGCCCAGCCCGGGGTCAGCGCCCAGATCCGCAAGCTCGAACGCGAGCTGGGCCTGCCGCTGCTCGACCGCACGACGCGCTCGGTACGCATCACCGCGGCGGGCGAGGCCGTACTCCCCCACGCCAGGGCGGCCCTGGCCGCCGTGGACAGCGCCCGCCAGGCGGTCGACGAACTGGCGGGCCTGACGCGCGGCCGCGTGGCCGTCGGTACCGTCAGCTCCCACACCGTCGACCTAGCCACCCTCCTCGCCGGCTTCCACGCGAGCTGGCCGGACGTGGAGATAACGCTGGTCGAGGACGTGAACGACCGCCTGATCGAGTCGGTGCGGGAGGGCACCCTGGACGCGGCGATCGTCGCCTACGCGCGGGTGCCCGAGGGCCTGGACGACCACGTGATCAGCGACGAGGCGATCGACGCCGCGGTGTGGGAGGGCCACGAGCTGGCGGGCCGCGAAACGGTACGGCTGACCGAACTCCGCGACCGCCCCCTCATCTGCCTGCCGCGCGGAGGCGGCATCCGAGCGATCCTGGACGCCGCGTGCGCGGAGGCGGGCTTCACCCCGCGCGTGGCCTTCGAGGCGGGCTCACCACAGGTGGTGGAACAACTGGCGTCGCGCCACCTGGGAATCGCCATCCTGCCGGCATCGATCGCCAGGCACCGCCCCCACCTGCACCCGCTGCGCATAACGAACCCGGACCTGCGCGGCCGCCTGGGCCTGACCTGGCGCCACACCGTCCCAGCGAGCCCGGCCGCCGCCGCCTGGCTACGCCACGCCCGCACCCACCTATGACGCCCGCACCACGCCAAGGCCAGCCGACGGCCAACACCGCACCGGGTACCCCGCCCGGTTCCGCGCGGAGGCGGGTCACCCCGCCCCGTTCCCGCGCGGAAGCGGGTCACCCGCCCCGTTCCCGCGCGGAGGCCGCCTACCCCGCCCCGTTCCGCGCGGAGGCGCCGCAATCCGCCCCGAACAGCGCAAACCCGCCACGCACCACCGTCCGCACGGAGGCGTTCGCAATGCGCCCCCGAACAGCGCAATCCCGTCAGGCACTCCCCTCACGCGCGGAAGCGCTGCGCCCCCGTCACGCAGCCCCGCACACGCAAAAGCGCCACTACCGCTCGCCCGCGGGTCGGTCAGCGGCGGCGAATCACCACGGCACCGAGCCGTCCTCGTCGAAGAAACCGCCCGTCGGCCCGTCCGCGGGCAGCGTCGCCAGGCGGACCGCGGCGATGGCGCCCTGGGACGGGGTGCGCGGGCCCGAGTGGAAGTTCAGGTCTGTCGCGCAGTACCCGGGATCGGCGACGTTCACCTTGATCGACGTCCCCCGCAACTCGTTGGCGTAGGCCAGCGTCACCGCGCTCAGGGCGGACTTCGACGAGTTGTAGGCCAGCAGCGGGTTCTGCGCGTACACGTGCGCCGGGTCCGCCGCGAAGTGCAGCGAGCCCAGGCCACTGCCGAGGTTCACGATCCGCGCCGTCTCCGCGCGGCGCAGGGCCGGCAGGAAGGCGTTGGTCACGGCGACGACGCCGAAGACGTTCACCTCGTACGCGTCCCGCAACATCTGCACGGGCGTCACGCTCGGGAGCGCCCCGCGCTCGAGCAGCACGCCCGCGTTGTTGACCAGCACATCGAGCACCTCGACCTGCGCGGCCGCCGCGGCGATCGAGTCCGGGTCGGTCACGTCGAGCTGCAGGAAGTCGGCGCCGAGGGCCTCGGCCGCCTCCTTGCCGCGCAGCGGGTCGCGCGCGCCGACGAGCACATGCAGCCCGAGGGCGCGCAGCTCCCGGGCAATCTCCAGGCCGATGCCCTTGTTGGCCCCCGTGACGAGGGCGGTCTTGGTCGTCATGCGTAAACCGTCGCCGCTCGGACGCGACGGCGGGAGAGACGCAACGAACCGCGGACCGCCAGTCCCTGTCAACGCCGCCAAACCCAACGCGCGGACGCGGCCGTGAGCGGTGAATGCGAGCCGGATAAGCAGGCCAGACGGACGGGGGGCGCGGACGCAGCGCGCGGACGCGACTCAGCCCACGGCCGCGTGGGCGGCCAGCGCACGACGCGCGGACGCGGCACGGCGCACGACGCGCGGACGCGGCACGGCACGACGCGCGGACGCGGCACGACGCGCGGACGCGACCCAGCACACGGCCGCGTAGGTGGCCCAGCACACGACGCGCGGACGCGGCACGGCACGACGCGCGGACGCAGCGCGCGGACGCGACCCAGCACACGGCCGCGTAGGTGGCCCAGCACACGACGCGCGGACGCGGCACGGCACGACGCGCGGACGCAGCGCGCGGACGCGACCCAGCACACGGCCGCGTAGGTGGCCCAGCACACGACGCGCGGACGCGGCACGGCACGACGCGCGGACGCGGCACGACGCGCGGGCGCGGCACGACGCACGGCGCGCGGACGCGGACGCGGCACGGCGCGGCACGGCGCGAGGCACGACGCGCGGACGCGGCACGCCGCGACGCGCGGACGCGGACGCGGACGCGGCACGGCGCGGCACGACGCACGGCGCGCGGACGCGGCACGGCGCGCGGGGCGCGGCACGGCGCGCGGGGCGCGGCACGGCACGACGCACGGCGCGCGGACGCGGCACGACGCACGGCGCGCGGACGCGGCACGACGCGTAGGTGAGGCGCGACGCGCGGGGCCCGGGCGGAGCACCACGCGCGGGCGCGAGGGACGAACCGACAAGCCCGCGAGGGACGGACGACGAGGCACGTGGCAGGAGGGCACGGGCGCCCAGCCCCGGATCGGCGGACGTGGCCGAGCCTCGCCAACCCGGGCGCAGACGCGACGTCGGCGCACAGTCGGTGCAGGTCGAACAGGGGTCGGCCCGCTCAGACAGCAGAGACGCAGCCGAACATCGGACTGGTGGTCCCTGGTTCGGCGCCGCTCGGTCGCGCACGATGGGAAGCATGAACCGGGTACAGCTGGCCGAGTTCCTCAAGGACCGGCGCGCACGAGTGGGCCCCGCCGAGGCCGGCCTCCCCGTCGGCGTGCGGCGCCGCACGCCCGGGCTTCGCCGCGAAGAAGTCGCCCAGCTCGCCGGGATCTCGGTGGACTACTACGCACGGCTCGAGCAAGGCCGCGGGCCCCACCCGTCGCGCCAGGTGCTCTCCGCGCTCGGCCGCGCGCTGCGGCTCTTCGAGGACGAGCGGGCCTACCTCTTCCGGCTCGCCGGCGAGCAGCCCGGGCCGCCCGCCGGGGCCAGTCGCGTCGTGCCCGCCGGGATCATGCACCTGCTCGAGCGCCTCGACGACACGCCCGCGTTCGTCATCGATGCGAAGTACGACCTGCTCGCTTGGAATCAGATGGCGATCCGGCTCATGGGCGAGCCTCCGGCCGAGCGGAACATGATCTGGAATGCGTTCTGCGGGCCGATGCCGATCGGCCCGGGCGCCAGTGCCGAGTTCCGGTCGTTCGCCGACGAGTCGGTGGCCGATCTGCGGGCCGCGTCCGTGCGGTACCCGGACGACGAGGGCATCCGCGCGCTGATCGAACGGCTCCACGCGGCCAGCCCCGAGTTCACCCGGCGCTGGAACCAGCACCACGTCTGCGTGCGGCGGACCACGGTCAAGACGTTGCCCCATCCCCAGTACGGCGACCTCGAGCTCGAGTGCCAGGTGCTCCACGCCGACGACAGCGGGCAGCGCGTGGTCTTCTACACGGCCGCGCCCGGCTCACGAACGGCGGACGTCCTCTGTGGGCTGCGAGAGCGGGCCGGAGTGTGACAGCGTCTCGTCCGGATCAATCCGCCGCGTGGCATCGGCGTCGGCGCGGACCCCGGACCCGTGCCGGTCGCCGGGGCCCGCGTCCGCGCGAACCCCGGACGGCTGGCGATCGAGCGGGTCGAGCGGGTCGGCCCCGTCCTCCGAGAGGCGCCGCGTCGCGTCCGACCCCACGAACTGCGTGGCCTTCGTCGACTCGTGGCTGAGCCGGCCCGCCACCAGCGCCGCCTGCCGGGCCAGCCCGAAGGCGACGCCGGGGGCCAGCGGCAGCAGCCAGTCCGCGACCACCCCGGTCGCCGGGAGGTGCACGATGATCAGGGCCGCGAACCCGACCACGCCGCCCTGCACGAGGCCCCGCCACGCCGCGCGGCCCGCGGCCGAGGCGGCCTCGCGGCGCGGGGTACGGGCGTTGAGCTCATCGGCGGCGGCGAGGTCGCGGCGGCCGAAGTTGAAGCCGGCGACGCCGGCCGCGACGGAGAGCCCGAGCACGGTGGCGGCGAGCCAGCTGCGGGTGAAGAAGTACCCCAGCCCCAGCACGGCGCCGCCGGAGACCACGGCGACGAGGGCGCGCAGCCACTCCTTCTTGTCGCCGGGGTACCAGTAGTAGCGAGTCGTGTTCGGCCCGATCTGCCGGATCATCTGACCCATGCGACCGCCCCCACGTGAACCCGGAAAAGGATAATCAGAACAGTACCGTCGCGAACGTGCCAACCTGCTCAAATCCGCAGCGTTCGTACACACGGCGGGCAGACAGGTTGTAGTCGTTCACATACAGGCTGACCGATGGTGCCACGCGGCGCAACGCATCGCGCACCACGGCCGCGATCCCGGCCGTCGCGAGGCCGTTCCCGCGCAGCTCCGGGTCGGTCCAGACGCCCTGGATCTGGGCGGTGTGCCGGGTGACCACGGCGAGCTCGGCCTTGAACACGACCTTGCCGTGGTGGAAGCGCGCGTACGCCCGCCGGGCCCGCACCAGCTCCCCGATCCGCTCGCGGTAGGAGCGCTCGCCGCCGTCGGCGGTCGGCGAGACCCCGACCTCCTCGGTGTACATGGCGACGGCCGCCGGGAAGAGCATGTCGATCTCGTCGGGGCGCACGAGGCGGACGTTCGGGTCGGGCGCGATCGGCGACGGGCTGCTGATCGCCATGAGCGGCTGGTTGGGGCGCACGTCGCGGGCCGGGCCCCAGGTGGGCGCGAGGTGCGACCAGAGCCCGAGGACCGCGTCGGCCGCACCCACGATCGACGAGCAGCCGCGCGGCTCGCCGGCGACCATCTCGGCGAAGGCGGCGACGGCGGCGGACGTGGCGTGCACGGGGATCAGGTTCGCCCCGACCCAGCACAGCGACTCGAGGTTGCGGCGGGAGCCGTACCCGAAGATCCGCGCGTCCTGCCGCCACCAGGCGAGCCCGGCCATGGAGACCCGCTCCGTCACCTGGGCACCCCCGAACGGGTCCCGATCGAGCAGGCGTTCGACCGATCCCCGCTCGGCGTCGCCGAGCAGCCGCGCAGCCACCGTCAGCATGTCTACCAGCCTGCCAGATCCAGCCGAAGATGGCTGCACATACCCCACGCCCCGGTGAAGCGGCGGAGACGAACGTCAGTGCACGGTCACCGAAGGGCCGAGGCCCTGCAGCTCCTCGGGCAGCTCCACGCCCATCTCCTCGGCCAGCCGCAGCGCCTCCTCGACGAGGGTCTCCACGATCTGCGACTCGGGCACCGTCTTGATGACCTGGCCCTTGACGAAGATCTGGCCCTTGCCGTTGCCGGAGGCGACGCCCAGGTCGGCCTCGCGGGCCTCGCCGGGGCCGTTGACGACGCAGCCCATCACGGCGACCCGCAGCGGCGCCGGGAAGCCGTCGAGCGCGGCACTGACCTGGTCGGCGAGGGTGTACACGTCGACCTGGGCCCGCCCGCAGGAGGGGCACGAGACGATCTCCAGGCCGCGCTCGCGCAGGCCCAGGGACTCGAGGATCGCCTGGCCGACCTTGATCTCCTCGACCGGCGGGGCGGAGAGCGAGACCCGGATGGTGTCGCCGATGCCCTCGGCGAGCAGCGCGCCGAAGGCGACGGAGGACTTGATCGTGCCCTGGAACGCCGGGCCGGCCTCGGTGACGCCGAGGTGCAGCGGGTACTCGCACTGCTCGGCCAGCTGCCGGTACGCCCGGATCATCACGACCGGGTCGTTGTGCTTCACGGAGATCTTGATGTCGCGGAAGCCGTGCTCCTCGAACAGCGAGCACTCCCACAGCGCCGACTCGACAAGCGCCTCGGCGGTCGCCTTGCCGTGCTTCTCCAGCAGCCGCTTGTCGAGGGAGCCCGCGTTCACGCCGATGCGGATCGGCACCCCGGCGCCGGAGGCCGCCTTCGCGATCTCCTTGACCTTGTCGTCGAACTGGCGGATGTTGCCCGGGTTGACGCGGACCGCGGCGCAGCCGGCGTCGATGGCGGCGAAGACGTACTTCGGCTGGAAGTGGATGTCGGCGATCACCGGGATCTGCGACTTCTTCGCGATCGCGGGCAGCGCCTCGACGTCGTCCTGGCTCGGCACCGCGACCCGGACGATCTGGCAGCCGGACGCGGTCAGCTCGGCGATCTGCTGCAGCGTTGAGTTGACGTCCGCGGTGAGCGTGGTGCACATCGACTGCACCGAGACCGGGGCGCCGCCGCCGACCGGGACCGAGCCCACCATGATCTGGCGGGACTTGCGCCGGGGCGCCAGCGCGGGCGGCGGTAGGGCGGGCAGGCCGAGGCTGACTACGGTCATGAATTGGACCCTTACCTTCGCGAAAGAGGTCTTACTTCAGCGTGATCGGGTTGACGAAGTCGGCGGTCACCGTCAGCAGGACGAAGACGCCGAGGACACCTATCACGGCCAGGGTGAGCGGCGCCAGCTTGTAGTAGTCGACCCGACCGGGATCGGGCTTGCCCAGGCGGGCGGCGATCCACGAGCGGACCCGTTCGAACCAGGCGATCGCGATGTGCCCGCCGTCCATGGGCAGCAGCGGGAACAGGTTGAAGATGCCGAAGAACAGGTTCAGGGTGGCGAACAGCGACAGCAGCGACGCCCAGTCCCCGAGCTCGAACAGCTCCCCGCCGATGCGGCTGGCGCCGACGACGCTGACCGGGGTGTTCGGGTCGCGCTTCTCGCCGAGGATCGCCTTGAACAGGTTGGGGATGCGCTCGGGGATCTGCTTGAACGACGCGAACGTGCGCTCGACAAGCGTCGCGGTGGCCGACGCGGTCTGGCTCGCCCCGTCGACCGGGCCGTAGCGCAGGGTCGGCAGGTCGCTGCTGCGGATGTCGACCGTGATGCCGAGCATGCCGCCGCGCTCGAGGTCGTCCGGCGTGATCTGGTCGGCGGTCTTGTTGGGGTCGATTGTCGACTTGACCCGCTGGGCCTCGGGGATCGCGGCGGTCCCGCTGAGGGTCTGCTCGCCCCGCTTGTACTGCACCGTCACGGTCTTGCCCACGTCGGACTTGAGCTCGTCGCGCAGCGCCTGGTTGCCGCCGATGGACCGGCCGTCGATGGCCAGGATGACGTCGCCGGGCCGCAGGCCGAGCTGGGCGGCCGGGCTCTGCGGGTCGCTGTTCGGGTCGCAGGGCTTCTGGCTCTTCGTGCTCGGGTCGTACTGGAACGTCGGGCTGACGCACTGGCTGATCGAGCCGACGCGCACGGGCACCTGGTTGGCCTTGCTCCCATCCGGGATGCCGACGAACGAGAACAGGATCCACAGCGTGATCAGGGCCAGCGCGAAGTGCGTGATCGAGCCGGCGGCCATGACGATCGTGCGCTTCCACACGGGGAACCGCCACATGGCCTTCGGGTCGTCGGCCCCGGACTTGCCGGTCTCGGGGTCGATGTCCTCTTCCTGCGGCGTCATCCCGACGATCTTGACGAACGCGCCGAACGGGAGCGCCTTGAGCCCGTACTCGACCCCGTTACGCTTGAACGCGAAGATCGTCGGGCCGAAGCCGATGAAGTAGCGGGTCGCCTTCATGCCGAACCAGCGGGCGGACCAGAAGTGTCCGGCCTCGTGGATCGCGACGGCGATCAGGATGCCCAGTGCGAACAGGACGATCCCCAGCACGAAGGTCATTCGGCCCCTCTCCGGTCGGCGCCCGCGGCGATGAGCGCACGGGCGTGGGCCCGCGCCCAGGACTCGGCGGCGAGCACGTCATCGACGGTACCTGGTTCCGCGAAATCCGGTGCCTCGGCCAGGGTCCGCTCGAGCGTCTCCACGATGCCGAGGAAGGGCAGATCACCGGCTGTGAACGCGGCCACACACTCCTCGTTGGCGGCGTTGTAGATCGCGGGGCGGCAGTGCCCGGCCGCGCCGGCCGCCTTGGCCAGGGCGACCGCCGGGAACGCCTCCTCGTCGAGGGGCCGCAGCTCCCAGGTGTGGGCCTGGGTCCAGTCGACCGCCGGCGCGGCGTCGGCGACCCGGTCGGGCCAGCCGAGCGCGAGGGCGATCGGGATGCGCATGTCGGGCGGGCTGCACTGGGCGAGTGTGGAGCCGTCGGCGAACTCGACCATGGAGTGGATCACCGACTGCGGATGGACCATGACGCTGATGTCGGCGTAGGGCACGGCGAACAGCTCGTGCGCCTCGATCACCTCGAGCCCCTTGTTCACCAGGGTGGCGGTGTTGATGGTGACGACGGGGCCCATGTTCCAGGTGGGGTGGGCGAGCGCTTCGGCGACGGTCACGTCGCGCAGCTGGTCGCGGGTCCGGCCGCGGAACGCCCCGCCGGAGGCGGTGAGCACCAGCCGGCGTACCTCGCCGCGGGCGCCGCCGCGCAGGCACTGGGCGAGCGCCGAGTGCTCGGAGTCGACCGGGACGATCTGCCCCGGCTTCGCCGCCGCACGCACCAGGGGGCCGCCGGCTACCAGCGACTCCTTGTTGGCCAGCGCGAGGGTGCGCCCGGCGCGCAGGGCGGCGAGGGTGGGCGCGAGGCCCAGGGAGCCCACGACGCCGTTGAGCACGGTGTCGCCGGGCCACTGGGCGAGCTCGGTCATCGCGTCGGGGCCGGCGAGGATCTTCGGGAGCTTGAAGTCGCCGGTGGCCCAGCCGCGGCGCTGCGCCTCGGCGTAGAAGGCGAGCTGGAGATCCTGGGCGACGCTGGCCCGGGCGACCCCGACGGCCTCCACGCCGAGCTCGAGCGCCTGGGCGGCGAGCAGGGCGACGTTGCCGCCGCCGGCGCCGATCGCCACGACCCGGAATCGGTCCGGGTTGCGTTTGACGATGTCGATGGCCTGCGTACCGATGGATCCGGTCGATCCCAGCAGCACGATCTCGCGGGGGGTCACACCCCCATTGTGTCAGGCCGGGGCCGGGCGGCGCCCGAGGCCGCACCGAAACGTCCGTCCTTTGTGGATCTACGCGGAGGAGCGGCCGGCAGTCTCCCCCCGCCGGCCGCTCTCCATCAGGGCCTCGACTGCTCCCGCCGGACTTGCTCAACAGCGGTCTGAGCTGGGCCTGTACGACGCACGCCGAGCGTGCCCCCATGAGTCAGCGCGGTGAATCCCAGATGCCGTCCCCGTTCGTACGCATGTATTAATTATAGATCATCATTAAGTCCTCGGCAAACGATTTACTAGGGCGTCAGGCGGTGCAGATCGCGCGGGAACAGCGTGGTCTCGCGCACGTTCGCGGCCCCGCAGAGGCGAGCCAGGAACCGCTCCAGGCCGATCGCGAACCCGCCGTGCGGAGGCATCCCGTGCCGGAACGCCTCCAGGTAGCCCTCCAGCCCCGCGGCCTGCTCGCCGAGCACGGCGACATAGTCGGAGTACCGATGCCGCCGCTGCCCGCCGGTGACCAGCTCCAGGCCCCGGAAGAGCAGGTCGAAGGAGTTGGACCAGCGGGGCTCGGAGGGCTGCGGGTGCGTGTAGAACGGCCGCTTGGCCATGGGGTAGCCCTCGACGTACACGAAGTCCGAGCCGTGCTCCCGCAGCGCCCACGCGCCGAGCGCGCGCTCGTGCTCGGGGGCGAGGTCGGGCTCGTCCGGGTCGGCGCCCGCGAGCCGGAGGGCCTCGGCGAAGTGCACGACGGGAATTTCCTGCGGCATTTGTACCTCGCTGAGCCCGGCCGCCTCCGTCATGGCCCGCACGACCCGGGTCAGGACCGCCATCACGTCGCGGTGGTCGCGGACGAACCCGAGCTCGGCGTCGAGCGACAGGTACTGGGCGAGATGGCGCGACGTGTCGTGCGGCTCGGCCCGGAAGACCGGCGCGACCTCGTAGACGCGCTCGAACACCCCGACCATCGCCTGCTTGTAGAACTGCGGGGACTGGGCCAGGTACGCCCGGCGCCCGAAGTAGTCGAGGGCGAACACGTTCGCGCCACTCTCGGTGGCGGTCCCGACGATCTTCGGGGTGAAGATCTCGGTGAAGCCGAGCCCGTCGAGCGTGGCCCGGAAGGCTCCGACCGCGGCCGCGCCCGCGGCGAACACGGCCCGGCGGGCGGGGTGGCGCAGGGTGACGGCGGCGTGGTCGAGCAGCGCCGGCAGGCCCGCCTCGAGCTCGGGGCGGAACAGCTCGACCGGCGGCGGCTCGGCCTCCGAGAGCACCTCGAGCGCGCCGTACGCGACCTCGTGACCGCCCGGCGCGGCCGCGTTGGCCACGACGGTGCCGGTGACCTCGACCACGGACTCCTCGGGGGGCACGGGCACGCCGGCGGGGACCACGACCTGGGCCAGGCCCGCGCGGTCGCGCACGATGAGGAACGTGACGCGGGCGAGCACCCGGCGGCGATGGACCCACCCGGCGAGCCGGATCGACTCCCCCGTGTGCTCGGCGATCTCGGTGGACAGCACGCGGTACGACATGGAAAACACCTCCTGGGAAGGGACGCTCCCCGCAGGTGTGGGCGATGGGGCCGGTCGCGGTGCCACCACACCTTCACCGCGGCGGGTTTGCCGCGGCCTCTCGCCCGTGCGCCGGGCCACGCGGCGGGGCATCCGCGGCGGTCGTCACCCGCCCTCCCCGCACCTAGGAGTGTGGCGGGTTTGTGATTTCGCCGCGACGGGAATTTCCGGACGAGTGAGCAGTACTCGGCAGGTGCCGGAGACCCGCACGATGGCGCGGGGCGAGCTGTCCGCCGACGACGCGTGGCAGGCGCTGCGCCACCACGGCGGCTGGCGGCTCTTCCGCGAGGCGTTCCTGCGCTTCCGGTACGGCGACGGGTTCAGCCACTCCCGCGCGCTCGGCCTGCAGCTGTGCCTCGCGATCGTGCCGTTCCTGATCGCCCTGTCGGGCCTGGCCGGCAAGCTCGGCGTCGGCCAGGGCGGGGCCGTGGTGGCCGACACCGTCCTCGCGCTCACCCCCGGCGCCAGCGAGCAGGTCGTCCACGACCTCCTCACGCCCGGCGGCTCGGAGAGGGCGGGCGAGGTCGCGCTGCTGCTCGGCCTGCTCACGGGCCTCCTCGCGCTCACCACCGCGATGGCGCAGATCGAGCGGGGCGCCAACCGGATCTACGGGGTGGAGCGGGACCGGCCGGCGCACCTGAAGTACGCCCGCGCCGCCGTGCTCGCCGCGGTCGCCGGGCTGCCCGCCCTGGCCGGATTCCTGATGCTCGTCGCCGGGGACGCCCTCGGTTCGTCGCTGCGGATGCGGTACCCCGGGTGGGGCGGCCCGGTCGCGGCGGTGTGGCTGGTGGTCCGCTGGCCGGCGAGCGTCCTGCTGGTCGTGTGCGCGGTCGCGGCCATCTTCCGGTTCGCGCCCCGGCGCCGCCAGCCGCCCTTCTCGTGGCTGCTGCTCGGCGCCGCGCTGTCCACGGCGCTGTGGTGGGGCATCAGCGCCATGCTGGCCCTCTACGTGCAGGGCAGCGGGGCGTTCGGCGCCACCTACGGCTCGCTGACCGGCATCATGGCCCTGCTGCTGTGGGCGAACGCGACGGGCGTCGTGCTCTTCTTCGGCATCGCCTTCGGCGCCCAGCTCGAGGCCCGCCGGGTCGGCGTGCCCGGCCCGGTGATGCCCGACCGCTGGGCGCCCCCGGGCGTCGAGGACGCGCCATCGGCGCCCGGCTCGAAGCCCGCCGGCGCGGCGTCCCCGGCCCGGTGACGCCCGACCGCTCGGCGCCCCCGGGCGTCCAGGACGCGCCATCGGCGCCCGGCTCGAAGCCCGCCGGCGCGGCGTCCCCGGCCCGGTGACGCCCGACCGCTCGGCGCCCCCGGGCGTCCAGGACGCGCCATCGGCGCCCGGCTCGAAGCCCGCCGGCGCGGCGTCCCCGGCCCGGTGACGCCCGACCGCTCGGCGCCCCCGGGCGTCCAGGACGCGCCATCGGCGCCCGGCTCGAAGCCCGCCGGCGCGGCGTCCCCGGCCCGGTGACGCCCGACCGCTCGGCGCCCCCGGGCGTCCAGGACGCGCCATCGGCGCCCGGCTCGAAGCCCGCCGGCGCGGCGTCCCCGGCCCGGTGACGCCCGACCGCTCGGCGCCCCCGGGCGTCCAGGACGCGCCATCGGCGCCCGGCTCGAAGCCCGCCGGCGCGGCGTCCCCGGCCCGGTGACGCCCGACCGCTCGGCGCCCCCGGGCGTCCAGGACGCGCCGTCGAAACCCGAGCCGGTCAGCTCCGAGCGGTGACCTCGGCCCGCTTGGTCGTCTCCACCCGTACCGCCCCCAGGTCGGCCCGCCGCCCGGCCGCGCTGCCCGCCTCGAAGCCCCCGCCGCTCAGCCGTCGCCGGCGACCGGCCCGGACGTTCGGGTACTCCGCCTCGACGGCCAGGTCCACCGCGCGGTCGCGGTCGGCCAGGACCAGCGCGGTGCCCGGCGCCGGCGGCTCCTCGGCCCGGGCCGCCTCCGCGGCGAAGCGCTGCTGCACCGCCGAGCCGAACCCGACCAGCCACGAGCGCCGCCACGCGGCCGCCTGCTGCCCGTCCGGGACCGCCTCCCGCAGCAGCCCGCGCGCCGCCTGCACCAGCAGCGAGGCGAACAGCAGCTCGACGCCGGCGACGTCGGACTCGAAGCCGAAGAGGTGCACCGACACCCGCAGGCCGTCGGCGGTACGCCGCTCGAGCCGGATCGACCGGCAGCGCAGCGCGGCCGCCACGATGTGCAGCAGGTACGCCTTCTCCCGCAGGTAGGGCGCGGACAGCTCGACGAGCCGGTTGCCGACCACCGGCGCACGCTCGGCGCGGGCGTCGAGCAGGGCCTGGTCGATGCCGTACTTCGCGATGAGCGCCAGGGCCTTGGCGGTGAGCGCCTCGGCCTCCTCCGGCGTGCAGGCCGGGTCCTCCGCCTTGGCCAGCAGCTTGCGAACCTTGTCGAGCAACCCTTACTCGCTCGCGACCGGCGCGGCCCCGGCGACACTCGCGTCCGCGGCGCTCCCGCCCACGGCGCTCCCGCCCACGGCGCTCCCGGCCACGGCACGCTCGTCCGCGGCGCTCCCTTCGGCCGCGCCCGGCGCCGGGGTGCCGGCCGGCCGGGACCGCAGCTCGTGGCCCACGCTGGTGAGGCAGCGGCCGCTGGCCAGGTCGAACTTCCAGCCGTGCAGCTGGCAGGTCAGGGTGTTGCCGTCGACGATGCCGAAGCGGGTGAGGTCGGCCTTGAGGTGCGGGCAGCGGCGCTGGACGATCCAGTCGCCGAGCTTGATGTCCTCGGCGTCGGGCTTCTGCTCGGCGTACCAGCCCTCGGCGTACTGCAGCCGCTCCTCGGACAGGCACTTGAAGAACGCGTAGACGAACTCGTTGTACTGCCCGATGCGCGCGGCCGAGAACCGGCAGGACAGGAACAGCGAGTTGACCCAGTCGACCTCCTCGATGAACAGCAGGTGCTCGACCAGCGCGCGATCGGTGCGGAAGCGGTACCGCACCTTCTCGTCGGCGTAGGCCCGCACCTGCTTGCCGGGGAAGTCCACCACGATCGACTCGACCGACTCGCCGTCGTAGCCGACCAGGTCGAAGCGCACCGGACCGCCGACGCCGTTGGCCAGGTAGATCGACTCGTCCAGCAGCGGCTCGATGCGCCGCTGCATCTCCTTGAGCACGTCGACCTCGGGGTGGCGCCAGCTCGCCTTGGCCGCCTCGATCACCGGCTTCTTGCGCTCGCGCATCTCCTCGAGGTGCTCGCGCTTGTGCGCGAAGAACTCCTCGACGTCGGTCGGGTGGGTGGTGACCGCCGAGTCCGCGGTGAGCTCCATCACGGAGCCGGGCAGCAGCACCGTCGAGTTCGTGCCGCCGGCCTTGGCGTACTCCTGCTGGAACACCCACTGGTCCGGGAAGATGTTGCCCTCGTCACCGAAGATGTCGTTGAACTGCCAGAGCTCGTCGTCGAGAAAGCAGGGCGGCCCGGCGATCGGCACGACGTTCGCGGCCCTCAGGTCGTCGATGTAGCGGAAGGTCCGGTCGAACTGCCTGTCGCGCTTCTGCTTGCCGAACGCGCGCTTGGCCGCCTCGGGCAGCTCGTACACCATCGGGTACCAGATCGCGCCGGAGAACTGCAGCAGGTGCGCGTGGACCGGCCCGAGCGCGTTGAAGATGGTCAGGTCCGTCGGGCGCGCGTCGTTCTGGTTGAGAATCCGGACGCCGTCGTACTCCACCCAGAGCGCCGAGTCGCCGATCGGCCCGTCGGTCGGCGAGGTCAGGGCCTGGATCATGATCTTGAGGCCGCCGTCGAGCTCGTGCACCTGCTCCGACTTCGTCTCCAGGAACCGCGTGAAGCCCAGCGCCTCCAGCTCGTCGCGCATCTCGCTGGTCGGGAACTCCGGTAGCAGCACGGTCGCCCGCTTCGACACGAACCGCTTGAGGTGCTCGGCGTCGAAGTGGTCCCGGTGCAGGTGGGAGACGTAGAGGTAGTCGCAGTCGCCGAGCGCTTCCCAGTCCAGCAGCGAGTTGTCCGGGAAGGGGAACCACGACGCGAAGTAGGCGGGGTTGACCCACGGGTCGCACAGGATGCTCCCGGCCGGCGTGTCGATGCGCAGGCTGGCGTGGCCGGTCCCGGTGATCCGCACCGCTGTCCTCCTCGATCGGTACCGCAGATTGCGCGATCGACGCTACCCGACCGACCCGCAACCGTCCGGGCCGGTGCCGCATGCCAGACTCAGTACGGAAGTTCCGGCCGCCCCGCGCGGCACCCCTGTTGTCGCAGCCCGAAAGGACGAGCCGTGTCCGAGCACGAGCCAGTGACCTCACCCGACCAGCTCAAGCCGGGTCACCCGCGCGCGGCCCGCGCCGGTGCCGCCGTTTCGGCGCTGATCCTGCTCACCATGCTCGTCGGCAACCACCGCGGCCGCGTCGAGGACATCTTCCTCATCGCGGGCGCCGGCCTGCTGATCCTCGCCCTCGTCGGCGACTGGGTCCTGCGCCGCAACGGCCTGCGCTGACGTGATCGCGATTCGTCACGCTGGGTAATGACGAGTATCTGTCGTATTTCCGAACTGTGCAAATGATTGAGGGCGCGTCCGGCCGAGCCGGACGCGCCCTCTTCAGCTTTCAGCCACGAGTCAGCGACGCCGTGTGACGATGTCGCGGACCTCCTTCAGCGCCGCGTCGACCTCGGCCTCGAAGTAGCCGCCGGGCACCAGGTTGAAGTGCGACGGGTCGAGGTCGCCGTCGGTCAGCGGGCCGCCGCGGCCGGTCAGCGAGGCCATGACGCCCTCGAAGAGCCGGTCGACCTGCGCCCGGTCGTAGCCGCTGCCGAAGCGGCGCAGCTGGAACGTGCGGCGCAGCTGGTCGATGCGGGCCACCTCGGTCGACTGGTGCTGGGGCGGGCCGCCGTACGGGTCGCCACCGCCCTGGGGGCCGCCGCCGCCGTACGGGTCGCCCTGCGGCGCGCCGTACGGGTCGCGCTCGGGCGGGGCGCCGTAGGGGTCGCGCTCGGGCGGGGCGCCGTAGGGGTCACGGTCCGGGCCGGGGCCGCCGCCGTAGGTGGACGGCTCGGGCCGATCCATGCGGATCTCGGCCGTCATGTCGGCCCGAGGGGCGCGCGGGCCCTGGTCGTAGCCGCGGTCGTCGTCGAAGGCGCCGCCGTAGGTGGGCTCGTCGTAGCGGCCGTAGCCGGGGCCACCCGGGCCGCCGGGCGGGCCGGCCGGGGGCGGCGCGGGCCGGGTCGGCAGCGGCGCGCCGGGCGGTGGCGGCGCGGGGCGCTCCATCGTGCGGTCGACCGGCCGGTCCATGCCCATGGTGCGGTCCGCGGGCCGGTCCATCGGCGGCGGACCCATGCGGTCCATGCCGGGCGGGCCCATGCGTTCGGGCCCGGGGGGACCCATGCGGTCGGGTCCGGGCGGGCCCATCCGGTCCATGCCGGGGGGACCCATGCGGTCCATGCCGGGCGGGCCCATACGGTCCGGCCCGGGGGGACCCATGCGGTCGGGCCCGGGCGGGCCCATCCGGTCGGGGCCCGGGGGCGGGCCCATGCGGTCGGGCGGCGGAGGCGCCATGCCGACGCGGTCGGGCATGCGCTGCGGCTCCATACGCTCCGGCATCCGCTGCTGCTCCATGCGGTCGGGCATGCGCTGCTGGTCCATGCGATCCGGCGCCATCCGCAGCTCGCCGCTGCGGGAGTCCAGGGCCCGGCCGAAGCCGCCGCCGCCGCTGCCGCGCTCCTCGTGCTCGGCCAGCTGGCGCTCGACGCGGTCGAGGTGCAGGTCGACCTGCCACTCGTCGTAGCCGCCGAAGCGCACGCGGAAGACCACGTCGTGGACCTCCTGCGCGCTCACGGGCGCACCCATGGCGTCTCCGGAGAGGGTTGCCTCCACCCGGTCGAGGAACGAGTCGACCTCGTCGACCTTGTATCCCCGACGCATCGCACGGCGCCGGAACCGCTGACCCTGGCTCACTGTGTCTCCTCGTTCGCTCGCCGTGCTAGCAAGCCGTCCTCACGCTCTCCCACCTTGCCACCTCCGGAGGCCGCAAGCTGCCCGCAGGCTCCGTCAATCTCCCGACCACGGGTGTCACGCACAGTAGTGGAAACACCAGCGGCCCGGAGGCGCCGGACGAACTCCCGCTCGACCGGCTTGGGGCTCGCGTCCCATTGGCTCCCCGGTGTCGGATTGAGCGGGATGAGATTGACATGCGCGAGACGCCCGGACAAGAGCCGACCGAGCAGATCCGCCCGCCATGGATGGTCGTTCACATCCCGGATCATTGCGTACTCAATGGACACGCGCCGACCGGTGCTAGCCGCATACTCGAACGCGGCATCAAGCACTTCGGCGACCTTCCAACGTTGGTTGACCGGTACAAGCGTGTCGCGCAGATCATCATCGGGCGCGTGCAGCGACAGCGCAAGCGTCACCGACAGCCCCTCCTGCGTCAACCGGCGCATCGCGGGGACCAGCCCGACGGTCGACACCGTGATGTGCCGCTGGGACAGTCCCAGGCCCTCCGGAGCGGGCTCGGTCAGGCGGCGGACCGCCGCCACGACCCGGTTGTAGTTGGCGAGCGGCTCGCCCATGCCCATGAACACGACCCGGGAGAGCCGGTCCGGGCAGCCGGGCAGCGCGCCGCGCGCGGCCAGCCCCGCGAACCACACGACCTGGTCGACGATCTCCGCCGTGGACAGGTTGCGGGTCAGGCCGGCCTGGCCGGTGGCGCAGAAGGGGCACGCCATGCCGCAGCCGGCCTGGCTCGACACGCACACGGTGACCCGGTCGGGGTACCCCATCAGCACGCTCTCCACCAGGGAGCCGTCGTGCAGCCGCCAGAGCGTCTTGCGGGTGGTGCCGTTGTCCGTGGCGAGCTCGCGCAGGGGGTGCAGCAGCCGGGGCAGCAGCGTCCCGGTGAGCGCCTCACGGGTGCGGGCCGGCAGGTCGGTCATCTCCTCCGGCTCGCGCACCAGGCGGCCGAAGTAGTGCGCGGAGACCTGCTGGGCGCGGAAGCCCGGCTCGCCCAGCTCGGTGACGGCCGCCTTGCGGCCCGCAAGATCGAGGTCGGCGAGGTGGCGCGGGGGCAGCGCGGCGCGGCGGCCGTCCGGGGTGGTGCCGGCCGCGCTGGAGGACAGGTTAAGTACGGGAAGCTGCGTCATGACCGTTCCAGTGTCCCATGCCCGGCCTCATGATCTGTAAGACCGCTGGCCAGCACGGCCGGGCGACTCCGGGCGCCCGTTCTACCTGCTCCAGGGCACGAGGAAGGCCAGCACGGCATAAGCGGTAGGCAGCGCCAGCAGTACCGAGTCGAGCCGGTCCATCAGCCCGCCGTGCCCCGGCAGCAGGTTGCTCATGTCCTTCACGCCGAGGTCCCGCTTGATCAGCGACTCCCCGAGATCGCCCAGCACCGACGCGATCGACACCGCGACGCCGAAGATCGCGCCGTGCCACCAGACGGCGTCGTCGAGCAGCAGCGGCAGGGCGATCGCGCTGCCGGCCCCGGTCCAGACGACCGACCCGGCGAACCCCTCCCACGACTTGGCCGGACTGACCGACGGGGCCATGGGGTGCTTACCGAGAAAAACACCTGTGGCGTACCCGCCGGTGTCCGACAACACCACGGCGAGAATGGTCACCAGGACCCGCACGCTGCCGTCGTGGGCCGGATAGGCCAGGAGGGCCGCGAACGAGCCGAGGAAGGGCACGTACACGGCGATGAGCGCGCCGGCGGTCACGTCGCGCTGATAATGCGGGACCCCGTCGGCGAACCGCCAGACGAAGACGAGCAGCAGCGTGGCGATCAGCCCGAGCGGCAGCCGCTCGGCCCCGCCGAACCAGGCCAGCCCGACCATCAGCGGCGCGCCGAGGAGCAGCGGGACCAGCGGGGGGCGCGCCTTCTGGACGCTGACCGCCCGGACCATCTCCCAGACGCCGATCATCACGGCCGCGATCACCAGGCCGAGGAACAGCCACTTCCACACGAACAGCGAGACGACGACGAGGCCGCCCATGCCGGCCCCGACCCCGATGGCGGCGGGCAGGTTACGCCCGGCACGACTCTTACGCGGCGCGGGCGCGGAGGCACTCGCGTCGTCGGCGGCCATCGCGAGCGCGGACGCGGCGTTTACGGGGGGCGCGGGCGCGGACGCGGAGGTCGCGGGCGCGGACGCGGAGGTCGCGGGCGCGGACGCGGAGGTCGCGGGCGCGGACGCGGAGGTCGCGGGCGCGGACGCGGAGGTCGCGGGCGCGGACGCGGAGTTTACGGGGGTCGCAGGCGCGGACCCACCGTTTGCGGAGGTCGCAGGCGCGGACGCGGGGTCGGCGGGCTTCGTGGGCGCGGACGCGTCGTCGCTGGACGTGGCACGCGCGGACGCGTCGTCGGCGGGCGTCGCGCCGTCGGCGGCCATCGCGGGCGCGGACGCGCCGTTGGAGGGCATCGCACGCGCGGAGGCGGCGTCGCCGGACGTGGCACGCGCGGACGCGTCGTCGGCGGGCGTCGCACCGTCGGCGGCCATCGCGGGCGCGGACGCGCCGTTGGAGGGCATCGCACGCGCGGAGGCGGCGTCGCCGGACGTGGCACGCGCGGACGCGTCGTCGGCGGGCGTCGCACCGTCGGCGGCCATCGCGGGCGCGGACGCGCCGTTGGAGGGCATCGCACGCGCGGACGCGGCGTCGCCGGACGTGGCCCGCGCGGACGCGGCGTCGCCGGACGTGGCACGCGCGGACGCGGCGTCGCCGGACGTGGCACGCGCGGACGCGGCGTCGCCGGACGTGGCCCGCGCGGACGCGGCGTCGCCGGACGTGGCACGCGCGGACGCGGCGTCGGCGGGCCTCGTGGGCGCGGACGCGTCGTCGCTGGACGTGGCCCGCGCGGGCGCGGCATCTGTGGGCGTCGCGCCGTTGGCGGGCGTCGCAGGCGCGGGCGCGCTGTTGGGGGGCGGGGTGGTGGGGGTGGGAGGCTCTTGAGGTACCGAAGCCGGCTCTTCCGCTTTTTGGTCTTCCGCGGGCGGCTCGGGCGCGGCATGGTCCTGCCGCGCCCGCGTCGATGACGGGCCGGGGGCCTTCTGAGCCCGGTCGAGATGGGCCATCAGACCTCGAGTAGCTCGGCTTCCTTGTGCTTGAGCAGCTCGTCGACCTGCGCGACGTACTTGTGCGTCAGGTCCTCGAGCTCCTTCTCCGCGCGGCGGACCTCGTCCTCGCCGGCCTCGCCGTCCTTGACGATGCGGTCGAGCTCCTCCTTGGCCTTGCGGCGCACGTTGCGGATCGCCACGCGGGAGTCCTCGGCCTTGTTGCGGGCCACCTTGATCATGTCCCGGCGGCGCTCCTCCGTCATCTGCGGCAGCATGATGCGGATCTGGGTACCCTCGTTGTTCGGGTTCACGCCCAGGTCGGAGTCGCGGATCGCCTTCTCCATCGCGTTGAGCTGCGACGCGTCGTACGGCTTGATGATCGCCATGCGCGGCTCGGGGATCGCGATCGAGGACATCTGCGGCAGCGGGGTCGGGGTGCCGTAGTAGTCGACCATCACCTTGCCGAACATCGCCGGAGTGGCGCGGCCGGTACGAATGACCGCGAACTCCTCCTTGGCATGGTCGATCGCACGGTCCATCTTCTCTTCGGCCTCGAAGAGTGTCTCTTCGATCACGGGGTCTGTCCTCCTCGATCCGGGACGGGCTCGGCGGTGATGAGCGTGCCGATCCTCTCACCACTCAGCGCGCGAGCGACGTTGTCCTCCCCCTCCGCGCCGAAGACCAGCATCGGCAGCGCGTTCTCCTGGCAGAGGCTGAACGCCGTCTGGTCCACCACCCGAAGCCCCTTGAGCAGCGCCTCGGCGAAGGTGAGGCTGTCGAGCTTGCGGGCGGTCGGATCGGTGCGCGGGTCGGCGGTGTACACGCCGTCGACGCCGTTTTTGCTCATGAGCACGGTGTGCGCGTGGATCTCCAGCGCGCGCTGGGCCGCGACCGTGTCGGTGGAGAAGTACGGCAGGCCGGCGCCCGCGCCGAAGATGACGACGCGGCCCTTCTCCAGGTGGCGGATCGCCCGCCGGGGGATGTAGGGCTCGGCGACCTGGGCCATGGTGATCGCGCTCTGCACGCGCGTGTCGATGCCTTCCTTCTCCAGGAAGTCCTGCAGCGCCAGGCAGTTCATCACCGTGCCGAGCATGCCCATGTAGTCCGCGCGCGAGCGGTCCATCCCGGCCCGGGAGAGCTCGGCGCCGCGGAAGAAGTTGCCGCCGCCCACGACGACGGCGACCTGCACGCCGCGGCGCACGACCGCGGCGATCTGGCGCGCCATGCCGCGCACCACGTTGGGGTCGACGCCGACGGCGCCGCCTCCGAACACCTCACCGGAGAGCTTCAGCACGACACGCCGCGCCCCCAGCGGGGCGGGGGTCAGGGACTGCCTGGCCGCTTCGACGGCGGTGTTCGTCATCTGGGCACCCTTCTGTCTGCTTGTGGAAAGGGGGTCACGGTCTCCATCCGGTGGACCGTGACCCCCTCACTGCTGCTGTTGTACCGCGGTCAGGCCTGGCCGACCTCGAAGCGCACGAACCGCGTCACTTCGATACCGGCCTCCGCCAGCACCTGCTTGACCGTCTTCTTGTTGTCGCTGACCGAGGGCTGCTCGATCAGGACGAAGTCCTTGAAGAAGGCGTTGACCCGACCCTCGATGATCTTCGGCAGGGCCTGCTCGGGCTTGCCCTCCTCGCGGGCGGTCTCCTCGGCGATGCGCCGCTCGGACTCGACCACGTCGGTGGGTACCTCGTCGCGCGTGAGGTACTTCGGCCGCATCGCGGCGATCTGCATCGCCACCGCGCGGGCGTCGGCGACGGCCGCCTCGTCGGTCTTGCCGTTGAACTCGACCGCGACGCCGACCTGCGGCGGGAGGTCGGGGCTCTTGCGGTGCATGTAGATCGCGACCGGCTCGCCGAGCACCGCGATGCGGTTGATGACGAGCTTCTCGCCGATGCGGGCCGACTCGGCCTGGATCAGCTCGGCCACGGTGGCGTCGCCGAGCTTGGAGGCCAGCAGACCGTCCACGTCGGCCGGCTTGATCGCGTCGACCTGGGCCGCGAGGCGCTGCCCGAGCTCGACGAACGCCTCGTTCTTGGCCACGAAGTCGGTCTCGCAGTTGATCTCGACCAGGCCCGAGCCGGAGTGCGCGACGAGGCCGTTGGCCGTGGTGCGGCCGGCACGCTTGCCGACGTCCTTGGCACCCTTGATGCGCAGCAGCTCGACGGCCTTGTCGAAGTCGCCTTCGGCCTCCTCGAGCGCCTTCTTGCAGTCCATCATGCCGGAGCCGGTCAGTTCGCGGAGCCGCTTGACGTCAGCGGCGGTGAAGTTGGACATGACTCTCTCTCGCTCTGTGGGTTACGCCTGGTTGTTCTCTTCGGCGGCGTTGCCCGCCTCGGCGGCGTTGCCCGCCTCGGCGGCGTTGCTCGCGTCGGCGGCGCTGGTCACTTCGGCGGTGCTCGCATCGGTGGCGGCGCTGGCGTCGGCGCTGCTCGCCTCGGCGACCGGAGCGGCGGCGGTCGGCTCAGCGGCCGGCGCGGCGGGCTTGGCGCCACCTTCCAGCAGCTCGCGCTCCCACTCGGCGAGCGGCTCGTCACCGGCCACGACGCCCGGCTCGGGCTTCTGGTCGGCGCGGGTGGCGCGCCCGGAACGAGCGATCAGACCGTCGGCGACGGCGTCGGCGACCACGCGGGTCAGCAGCGCCGCGGAGCGGATGGCGTCGTCGTTGCCCGGGATCGGGAAGTCGACCTCGTCGGGGTCGCAGTTCGTGTCGAGCACCGCGATGACCGGGATGCCCAGCTTGCGGGCCTCGTCGACCGCGATGTGCTCCTTCTTGGTGTCGATGACCCAGATCGCCGACGGGAGCTTCTGCATGTCGCGGAGACCACCCAGCGTGCGGCTGAGCTTGGTCTGCTCGCGGGACAGCTGGAGCGTCTCCTTCTTGGTGTACCCCTGGGCGGTACCCGTCAGGTCGAGGCTCTCGAGCTCCTTCATCCGCTGCAGACGCTTGTACACGGTCTGGAAGTTCGTCAGCATGCCGCCGAGCCAGCGGTGGTTGACGTACGGCTGCCCGACGCGCGTCGCCTGCTCGGCGATCGCCTCCTGGGCCTGCTTCTTGGTGCCGACGAACAGCACCGAGCCACCCTCGGCCACCGTGTTGCGGATGTAGTCGTACGCCTTCTCGATGTAGTCGAGCGTCTGGCGCAGGTCGATGATGTAGATACCGTTGCGCTCGGTGAAGATGAAGCGCTTCATCTTCGGGTTCCAGCGGCGGGTCTGGTGCCCGAAGTGCACGCCACTCTCGAGCAGCTGACGCATCGTTACAGCCATGTCGGCAGGGATCCTTTCGATCCTGGTTACACACGGTGGACCGGTCGGCCCGCCGTCCTGGCGCCCGGTCGTCGGCCGTCTCACCCGTCGCACGCGCGGTGGTGCACCACGTGTGCTCTCGGGACCAGGGCGGCCGCCGCCCTGGAATGCTCACCCGGCGCGGAAAGAAATGCGGCGGGCTAGGGAGGGCGCGCGAGGTCGACCGCACGGTGTGCGGTCGCCGGGGGAAAGTGTACGCGCCGGGTCTGCGCTTCTACGAATGCCCCCACTGTCGTGGAGTTTGGACGGGTATTTCTGGTGTGGGTGGGTTGTCGCGTTTGTGGGGGCGTTCTCGTACGGCCGCCTCGCTCCGCCGCCCGCGGCGTCTCCTGCGGCCATTTGGCCCCACTGCCGCGGCGTCCCCGCCCACTGCCGCGGCGTCCCCGCCCACTGCCGCGGCGTCTCCGCCCTCTGCCTCGGCGCCTGCCGGCCTCGGCCGCACCACGCCTTGCCGCCTCGGCCGCTTACGGCTCTGCCGCCTCCGCCGCTACGCCGCCTCGGCCGCTTACGGCTCTGTCGCCTCCGCCGCGCCGCCTCGGCCGCGGCGCCTTATGGCTCTATGCCCTCCGCCGCGGCACCAAATTGCGAACTTCGTCCCCTAGGCAGCGAGTCCGGCCGCAACGAACAGCAGCAGCGCCACCGGCAGGTAGGCAAGCGGCGTACGCAGCCAAGCCCGAACCCCGGGAGCCGCAGCGGCCGCCCCACCGATCAGCCCGTACAGCCCGAGCGAAAACATCGGCAACGCCGGAATCATGAACGTCCCAGCAAGCGTCGCTCCAGCGGGCACATCACTGGCGGTCATGGCCTGAATGAAAAGCCGCAGCACCGGTACCTCGAACAGCACGGTCAGCACCACGAGCGCCACAGCCAGCCCGGGCCGCTTGCTCTGGTACACCGCACCGCCCACCTCCGGCCCCGCCCCGTACTGCCGCGGCGCAGGCACGGCCGCGGTGAGCGCCGTAGGCCCGGCGAAGGCATGGGGCATCGACCCGGTACTCCCGGCCGCGCCCCCTCCGGCAAACTCGCCGCCGACCGGCGCCCCGGACCCGGGTACACCCGAGACAGGCCCACCGGACACCGGCCCGGCCGCGCCCGGCGCGTAACCGCCTGGTGCGAAGCCCCCGGGCGCCCCAAATCCAGGCGCACCGCCGCCAGAGGCAGCAACCCCAGGCGCCGCAACTCCCGACCCGGCCGATGCCACCCCGAGCGGGCTGGTCATGCCCGGGGCGAGTCCGGCGCCCCCGACGTGTCCGAGCGACCCGGCGCCGCCCGGCCCGGCAGGTCCACCCAGCCCAACTGATCCGCCTGGTCCACCGTGCCCGAGCGACCCGGTGTTGGACGGCGTGACGGTCGGCAACCCCTGGATCGGCGATCCGGAGGTGCTGAGCCCCGGGATCGAGGCCCCGGCCACCCCATCGGAGGCGCCTCCGCCCGACACCGGCCGCTGCAGCGAGCCGCGGTCGATCGCCTCAGAGCGCCGCGACCGGCTCACGAACTCCCCGGAGTACTCGCCCGAGTCCACGCCACGCCCGAGGGCCGCCGGACCGAACTGCCCGCTGGGACTGTCGCCGTAGCTCAGCGGATCGGCACCGTATCCACGGCCCCCTCCCCGCGGCTCCGGAACCCGGTACCCGCCGTCGTCGTACTCCCGCTCGTCCGCATACCGCGTCGGCGTGTACCCCCGGTCATCGCCGTACCCGCGCTCGTCGCCATACCCGGGGTCGGCGTCGTCCCGGCCGTGCGAGTCCGGGGAGCGCTCGTCCCGGCTCCGGTCACCGCGGGCGTCATGCCCACGATCGTCACGGCGGTCGTCGTACCCGCGATCGTCGTATCCACGGCCATCCGCGTACCAGCGCGATTCCGCGTCCGGGTCGGAGGGCAAGTTCCGGCGTCCATCCACGGTCCGTCACGGTAGGCCCTCGGCATGATCCTCGCCACCCGGCAAAGGTGCCTGTAATCTGCGTCGCTGCCCTGACCAGGCCTGTCGGGATCACACGCGTTCCCCATTTCTTCCCCTGTCCCTCACACGGGTCGCCCGATTCCGGACGGTTCGCAGGCCGGGCGGCGCTCGTCGGCCGCTGTCCCTCCAACGGGGCGCCCGATCCCGGACCGGCCACGGAGAGGGCCGCACTCCTCTGCAATCGCTCCTCCGACTGGCCGGCAGCCCTCGGACCGTCCGCAGGCGAGGCCGTACTCGCCTGCCAACGCCTCGCCGACGGGGCGCCCGAACCCGGACCGACCACAGGCTGGGCGGCCCGCGGTCGGCGCAGGCTCCCATCGGCCCACACGGCACGCGGCGCCCGGTCCGCCCCTCGGACTCCGGCGGCCAACCGACAACTGCGCCTTCCACCAGACAGCCCCGACCGCACCGGCAGGCTCGGCCGCATACTCGGGAGGTGACAGACGCCTCGCGTGATCCGCTCATCGCCCGCATGCGCCCGTTCGGCACGACCATCTTCGCGGAGATGTCGGCGCTCGCCGTACGCACCGGCTCCGTCAACCTCGGGCAGGGCTTCCCCGACACCGACGGACCGGCCGCGATGCTGGACGCGGCGGCCGCGGCGATCCACGGAGGCCGCAACCAGTACCCGCCCGGCCCCGGCATCCCCGAGCTGCGCACCGCGATCTCGGCGCACCAGCGGGCCTTCTGGGGCCTCGAGTACGACCCCGACGGCGAGATCCTGGTCACCGCCGGCGCGACCGAGGCGATCGCGGCGAGCATCCTCGCCCTCTGCGAACCCGGCGACGAGGTCGTCTGCTTCGAGCCCTACTACGACTCGTACGCCGCATCCATCGCGCTCGCGGGCGCCGTCCGCCGCCCGGTCACCTTGCGGGCCGCCGACGGCCGGTACTCCTTCGACCCCGCCGAGCTGCGCGCCGCATTCGGACCGCGGACCCGGCTGGTGCTGCTCAACTCTCCGCACAACCCGACCGGCAAGGTCTTCACCGCGGCCGAGCTCGCCCAGATCGCCGAGCTGTGCACCGAGTACGACGTCGTGGCCGTCACCGACGAGGTGTACGAGCACCTGGTCTTCAGCGACGCGGCCGCCCCGCACGTGCCGCTCGCCGGGCTGCCCGGCATGCGGGACCGGACGCTGCAGATCTCCTCCGCCGGCAAGACGTTCTCGTGCACCGGCTGGAAGATCGGCTGGGTGTGCGGCACCCGCCCGCTGGTCTCGGCCGTGACGCGGGTGAAGCAGTTCCTGACGTACGTCAACGCCGGCCCGCTCCAGCCCGCCGTCGCGGTGGCCCTGGCGTCGCCGACGTCCTACTACCAGGAGTTCCGCGACGACCTGCAGCGCAAACGCGACCGCCTGTGCAAGGGCCTGGCAGAGGCCGGGTTCGCGGTGCTGCAGCCGGAGGGCACATACTTCGTCACCGCGGACATCACCCCGCTGGGCGGCACCGACGGCGTCGAGTTCTGCCTGGCGCTGCCGGAGCGCTGCGGCGTCGTCGCCGTACCGACCCAGGTCTTCTACGACGACGTCGAGGCCGGGCGGCGGCTCGTGCGGTTCGCGTTCTGCAAGCGGGACGAGGTCCTCGACGAGGCCGTGGCCCGGCTCCAGCGGCTCTGACCCGGTCACCTCTCTTCCTCCTCGCCGATCGGACCCTGCGGCGGGCTGCTGAGCCGGTACCCGTCCGGTCCCGACAGCACGAACCCCAGCTCCTCCAGCAGCGGCAGGTTGCGCCGGGCATCGCGCCCGCTGACTCCGGCCACGGCGGCAATCTGCTCCGCCGTCGTGGCCTTGCGCGGCCGCACCGCGTCGAGGATGCGCGCCTGGAGTGCGTCGAGAACGTCCTCGGGCCGCCCCGCACCCTGGATCGGCGCGGCCAGCTCCCCGACGCTGCCGATCTCCTCGACGATCTCCTCGACCCGGGTCACCAACACCGTGCCCGGCTGCCGCAGCTCGACGTGGCAGCCGACCGACATCGGCGAGTTGATCGGCCCGGGCACGACCATCGCGGAACGTTCCAGCAGCCTGGCGTACCCGAGGGTGTTGCGCGCCCCGCTGCGTGATCCGGCCTCGACCATGACCGTGCCCCTGGTCGCCGCCGCGATGACCCGGTTGCGGGTCAGGAACCGCGTCTTGTGCGGCTGCGTGCCAGGCGACCACTCGGTCAGCAGCAGACCCTCGTCGCCGATCTGTTCCAGCACCGCGGTATTCGCCGCCGGATACGCCTTGTCGATCCCGCACGCCATCACCGCGACCGTTGCCCCTCCCCCGGCCAGAGCGCCCCGATGTGCGGTCACGTCGACGCCGAGAGCGCCGCCGGAAACGACCGTCCACCCGCACTCCGCGAGCCCGTACCCGAACTCGGAGGCCACGTAGCCGCCGTACCCGGTGACCGCCCTCGCCCCCACCACCGCCACGGACCGCTCCAGCGTCTCGGCGAGCCGCAGCGGCCCACGCAGCCAGACGCACATCGGCGGGTCGGTGTCCCGGCGCAGCATGTTGCCCTCGCGGCTGGCCCGGACCAGGTCGTCGAGCACCGGCGGCCATTCCTCGTCGGCCGCGGTGATGATCCGCGCACCGAGCCGCTCCGCCAGCTCTCCCATCCGCTCGGCGAGCTCAGCACCCACGTCCGCCGAGCCGTCCACACCGGCGATGCGCAGTCTCGCCTGTACCGCACCAGCCAGCCCGGGCGAGATGCCGAACCCGCCGACGGCCCGGGCCAGCGCCTCAGGTGCGCCCACCGAACGGACCAGCAAGCCGAGCTCGCGAGAGCCGGGCTCGACGAGCGTCCCGAGCGCCATGCGCGCCTCGCGCTCCTCCGCCGCCCTCATCGAACGGTCCTCGAGCGCAGCTCCAGCGCCTCACGTACGTCAGCCGCCTCAGGCCGTTCCCGCCCATCGAGGTCGGCGATGGTCCAAGCCACGCGTACCGACCGCTCGAAGCCTCTCGCCGACAGCCGGCCCCGATCCATCTCGATCGTCAGAGGGTGCAGCACGAACCGCGAAAGCCGGAACTTCCCCTCGCGCAGAACCGCGGCCGGCACATCCCCGTTCGTCCTGGCCCGCCCTCCCCAGCGGGACGCGGCCGTGGCCCTGGCCTCGAAAACCCGCTTGGCGATGATCTGGGACGGCTCCACGTGTTCGGTGCCGAGCAGCGCGGCCGAACGGACCGGGTCGAGATCTACTTGTAGATCCACCCGGTCCATCAAGGGCCCGGAGAGCCGGGCCTGGTACCGCCGGCGGACGATCGACGGGCACTGGCACGTCTGCCGGCCTCCCGGCCTCGCGCACGGGCAGGGGTTGGCCGCCATGACCAGCTGCGCCCGGGCTGGATAGATGGTCTCGCCGTACGTCCGCCTGAGCCTGATCTCACCCTGTTCCAGCGGTTGCCGAAGGGCGTCGAGCACACCGGAGGCGAACTCGGCGCACTCGTCGAGGAAGAGCACCCCGTGGTGGGCGAGGCTGATCGCGCCCGGCTTGGCGAGACCTGATCCGCCGCCGACCAGTGCGGCCACGGACGCTGTGTGATGGGGGGCCTGGAGCGGCGCCCGCCTGACGAGTGCACCGCTTGGCGCGAGAGTGCCGGCGATCGAATGGAGCGCCGTCACCTCGATCGCCTCCTCATCGTCGAGCGGGGGCAGGACTCCGGGCAGGCGGGCGGCGAGCATGGTCTTTCCGGCACCGGCGGGCAACGCTCCAAATGCAGGAGCGCACAAAACGGCCCCGGCAGGCGCGCCAACGCCTGTGCTCCGGGGCCTTGAACGGACACTGGAGGTCCGAACCGTGGTCCAGAGTAACCCCGCGCCGGTGGGTGCCCGATGAGCGCCGCCGTGAAGAACGCCCTGCGCGCGTCCCACGACCTGCCGAAGACTGAGCGCCTGGTCTTGGTCGCCATCGCCGCGCACGCGAACGCCGACGGCGACGCCTGGCCGTCGGTGGCGACGATCGCCGACTACGTAGGCTGCTCGACCCGCACGGTTCAGCGCGCGCTCTCGAAGCTCGTCGAGCTTGGCCGCCTGGTCGTGCGGAAGGTCGCCAGCATCGCGACGCGCGTCTACCGCCTTGTCACCGGCGGGGGCGACACCGACGCCGCCGGGGGTGACATCTCGGCTCGCGGGGTGACAGATTCGGCCGCCGGGGGTGACACGCAGGCTGTCACCCGAAGCTCTGAAGACCATCTCGAAGAGAAGAAGCGCGCTCCGCGCGACTGGCGTCGATTCCTTCCAAAGGGCAAAAAGAGCGCCGAGGCAGGACCGCCGTTCCCGGAGCGCCGAGGAGCCGCCCTTCCGCCGCCGTCGACCGCGCCGGGCCGCTGCGCCCGTCACGTCGGGCAGCTCGCCGCGCACTGCGCGCCGTGCCGCAGCGAGAGGCTTGGTGCCGCATGATCGCCGCGCTCTACGAACTGCTGACCGGCCGCCCGTACTTCACCGGCCGCTCTGCCGCCGCCGACTTCGGCCCGCCGCCCGGCGCGCGGTACGCCCGCGAATTGGCCGCGTACTCCGATCTTGAACTGATCCGCCGAGGACACGAAATCGTCGCCGAGCTTTCCGCCCGCCCCGACCGCCAGGAGGTCACCCAGTGAGCGCCCCGACCATCGCCCGCCCGCTCGAGGACCTGATGCCCGCCGCCCGGGACCTGGCCGAGGCCGTCGGCGGTATCCCGTCGCGGAACAAGCTCATGACCTCCCTCCGTGTCGGCGCCCCGAAGGCGTCCGCCCTCCGTGAGGCCCTGGCCGCCGAGGCCGCCGAGGTGGAACCCGTGCCGGACCCGTGGGACTTCGCGGAGCCCGCCTCGGCTCTCGCCCCGATCTCGCCCGCGCCTGAGCTTCCGGCCGTTTACACGCCCGTACCCGTGGCGTACCCGCCCGCGCCGGTCGTCGAGGCGTCCGCGCAGGTCAGCGACGACAGGGACCCGGGTATCCGCCCGGCGTCGAGGCGGACGCGCAAGGTGTCGACCTGGCCCGTGATGCTCATCGCCCTCCCCGCGTTCGTCGCCATCTGGTCCGGCTGGGTTGGCCTCGGCGGACTCACCGGGTTCGGTGTGGTCCACCCGCTTCCCGGCATCGCGGACGGGTTCAGCCTGAACACCGCCATCACGCTCCCGATCGGCGTCGAGATCTACGCCGCCTACGCCCTGCGCATCTGGCTGTCCGGGGCGGTGCCGCCCCGCGCCGGGCGCTTCGCGAAGCTGTCAGCCATCGGGTCCCTGCTCGTCGGCGCACTGGGTCAGGTCGCGTACCACATCCTGACCGCCGCCGGCATCACGGGAGCGCCGTGGTGGATCACGACTCTCGTCGCGTGCCTGCCCGTGGCTGTCCTCGGCATGGGCGCGGCCCTGGCGCACCTCATCCGCGAGGACGGCGACCAGTGACCGAGCTTGAGCGCGCGGTTCGTCGGCTGGGGCGTCGCCACACGGCGCCCCGCCTCGCCTACCGCTACGTGTCCGGCCGCCCCCTCGACGGCCGCGAAGGCTATCCGTACCGGCGGCCCGGCGCGGGCCGCTGGGCAGGCTGGCACCGTCAGGCCCTGCGCCTGGCGGTGCCCGCCGCCGCCGTCCTCGCCGCCGCGCACCCGGAGCCGACCGGCGCGGCCCTCGGCGCCGCCGCCGTCGTGGCTGGCTTCCGGGCGCGGCGCCGCCTGGTCCGCCGTCGGTTCCGCCGTGAGTACGTCTCCCCGACCCTCGCGGCGCTGGCGCCCGCCCTGGGCCTCGACGCCGTGCGGCTGCACGTCGATCCGTCGCTCGGGAACCTCACGCCCCGCCTGGCAAAACCCCTCTCGCCCGCCGAGGTCGCCGCACGCGCTTGGTACGGCGAGCACGTAGAGCCCGTGATCCGGTGGCTTCCTGAGCGCGCTCAGCGGGCGGCGTGGACGGTGCAGCGTGCCGCCGAGCCGGTCACGTCGCGGCTCGCTGTGTTCCGTCGCCCCGGCGAGGAGCTGGGGCCGCGCATCGAGCTGACCGCTGACACGCCGTACCTGACGCGCGAGCAACGACAGCTCGTCTCAGCGATCATCAGCAGCAAGATTCCCGTTTCCGATCTCGTCGAGGCATGGCAGCAGGTAGGCCCGCGCGTCACCGCGACTTGGACCGTGCGGAAGCGGCCACCGGCGAAGGTCGGTCACGCCCAGGTCCTCGCGCACCTCGATGGCCTCGCGGAGTGGGAGTTCTTCCTTGGCCTCGGCGCTGGCGACCGGCCCGTCACGATCTCGCTCCGCGACGACTCGCCACACATCGCGGTCAGCGCCGGCACGGGTGCGGGTAAGAGCGTGCTCGCGCAGCTCATCGCCGTGCAGGTGCTTGCGCGTGGCGGCCAGGTGGTCATCCTCGACCGCAAGGGCTCGCATCGCTGGGCGCTGGGCCTCGACGGCGTCGACTACTGCTCAAGGCCCGAGCAGATGCACGCCGCGCTTGTGCGCCTGGCCGCGCTCGCCGACGAGCGGAACACGTTCGCGCTGCATGAGGCCGACGACTGGGACCCCGGCCCGCGCGTGCTCGTCATCGCCGAGGAGCTGAACGCGACGATCGGGCAGCTCGTGAACTTCTGGGCAGAGGCGCGGGGTAAGGGTGACCCGAAGCGGTCGCCAGCAATCGCCGCGCTCGCCGATCTCCTGTTCATGGGCCGGTCGGCGAAGGTGAACGTCCTCGCCGTCGCCCAGATGCTCACGGCCCGCGCGATCGGCGGCCCCGAGGCACGCGAGAACTTCGGCGTGCGTCTCCTCGCGCGGTACACCGCGAACAACTGGAAGATGCTCGTTCCCGAGGCCGCGATGCCTCGCGCGTCGCGCACCCTTGGCCGCTGGCAGCTCGTCATCGGCGGGCAGGCCACCGAAACGCAGGTCGCCTACCTCTCGACCGCCGAAGCGCGGGCGCTGGCATGTCCCCGGACCCCGGAGACATCGCAGGTCAGCGCGCTATCAAGCCCCGGCGGGGACTTCCTGACTCTGCGCGAGGCCGCCGACCTGGACGTCATCCCGTGGACGTACGACGCTGCGAAAAAGCGGCTACAGAGGCGCGTCGGGGCCGTACCGGCGCCGCGAGGGAAGCGAGGCAACGCCGACCTCTACGCCCGCGACGATCTGGTCGCGTGGGCAAGCGGCGCGCAAGAGCTGGCCGCGTAGCACGCTGACCGCCTGGCGCCCGACCCCCAACCCCCGACCCCGACCAACAGACGTAGGAGAGCACCCGTGACGATCGACCTTCCCGCCCGCGCGTATGACTCGGGCTACGCCAACGGCTGGGCCGATGGTGTCGATGAGGGCATGCGCCTGGCGTTCGACCCCGTGCGCCGCGCCGTAGGACGGATGCAGGGTCGCCTTGACGCCGCCCGCGTCGAGCACCGCCGCGCGGTCCGCGATGGCCGCCTGGCCGACGCCGCCCGCCACTCCGCCGCTGTGTCCCGCCGCGCTGCGGCACTGGACCGCCTTGACGATGCGATGGACGCGGACGAGTAGAACGAACAACGCCCCAGCGTCCACGCTGCGGCCCCAGAATCGCCCCGGACACCCAACGGTGTACCGGGGCTTTTCGCGTCCGACAGTGTTGCGCAGGGCTGGCCGGTCGGTGCTGGCCGGAGCGAGCGCAGCGAGCGGAGGCGTGGGTCTATGTATACGCAGCGCCCCACCGGCGGTGCCCTCGCCCGTTCACACGGATACCCGGCGCTGTCAGCGACCGCGCCGAAAACGGAACAGTTCCGCCAACGCTCGGATAGTGGCTGCCAGCTTGTCCGGGGGCACTTTGAACAGCGCCACCAAAGCGACGATGAGCCGGGGAACGGCATAGATCAGTGCGACGACGACAAACGCCCAGGATCCGGCAGGAAGGAACCGCTCCAATTCGGGCACGGCGAATCAACCCCTTTGGGGCTCATCCCCGCGGCGGCCAAGGCGCGCGAGTCAGGTTCGCCGATCCCGGTCTGGCAATGAAGTTCTACGGCCATGTTAGCGCAACCCGCAGCTACTCCGTCACACGTCCCCACGTAGGCGCGCCGAGCTGGACCTGATTGATGGAGCCCACGCCGGGAATCAGTAAGCGCCCCTTGTGGCAACGAGGGCACGTTGCGACCGCGGCTCCGGTGGCCTCCCCAGGGCCGCGCGGCAACGGTACCGCTCGGGGAAGGAAGTGCCCCGGGGTGATCGGCCCGTCATTGGGCTGATCGAGATAGTTGAGTGGCCCGCGCCCGCCGGGCGTCCACAACCACATCCGTCCATCCGGACCGGCGTATAGAACTGCGATGGTGCTGCGGCGCGGAGAGCAGTCACACCTCAACCGTTCCAACTCCCGGTACTTCTCGGGTTCGGCCTTGATCTCTGCGGCCTGCCGTTCGAACGAGTCCATCACCGCACCAGTCTGGCAGGGAAATGACAGACGGACGGCTGTCAGCTATCGGCGGCGGGCACCGGTCGAGCGCCCGTCGAGCTGCCCGCGAAGGTGGCCCGGCGGGCGCTTTTGCGTGCCCGAGGCCGCGCCGGGGGCCTGCGCCGCCGCCGCGGCCGGCCGGGACGGGGTGGCCCACCCTCCAAGTGCAGAAGTGCTCTTTTACCCCCTCTTTCCGAGACCAATAGAGAGACAGAGAAATAAACTCTATATAGAAGAAAAATAACCAAAATCCTTGATTGGTCTCGGGAACGCCCTCCCAAAGTGCACTCCGAGCACTTCGCCCCCGGCGCCCGGAACGGCGCGGCCCGGCATCGCCCCGGCGACGCCCATCGTGTGACGCCGACCACAGCAAACGCACACTTGCGGCCCGTAGGCGCAGTAGTTCGGTGCCACCACCCCGGCCGCTTGTGCATAGGCGACCGGAGGCACCACCCAGCCCGGCGTTGCCGGAGTCGACAGCGGATGCACCCGCTGTCGGCCCCCGTGACTCCGGGCTTTTTGCGTTCCCAAGCCTCGAAGGAGGGCACAGACGATGATTACGCTTCCGCCCCCACCCATGGCGTCGACCACCGCCACCGCCACCGCCACCACGCCCTACCCCGACCTCGCGGACGCGATGGCCGAGCACGCGCGCGCCATCCTGGCCGACGATGCCGTACGGCCGAGCATCCGCGAGCGGCTGGCGGCGTTGATGCTGACGCAGGCCGCCTGCCTCCGTGAGGGGGTATCTGCGTGATCGCCGCCGCACAGGTGGCCGAACTTGCCAAGGCGGACGCCATCGCACGCGCGCTCACGCTGTCCGCAGCGGTCAACGCGCTGCCGGACGTGGTGTTGCCGCGCGATGGTGGCCCGGTCCTGGCCGAGCTTCAGTCGCTGATGAAGGCTGCCATCGGTAGCACCTGGTGGCTTGCCCTGTCCGACCACGAAACCGCGCTGTTCACCGCTGGCCGCGACCGCCACGACGTGACCTGTGATCGCTGCCGCCGCACGGTGTCAGTGCGCACCCGCACCGGGCGCGGCAGGCCGCGCAGTGCGGCATGTGGGCTGGCCGACTGTGGCCGCGTGGCAGCGCTGCGGAAGTCGATCGACTTCGTGCGCGCCAATGCCGCAGTGATGGGCACGGATGCGCTGTTGGCCGCGCTGCCTCACATCGAGGCGCTGGAGGCGCTGGCAGACGGCGAATCATGACCATCGGCGACGATCAGGATCCGCTCGAGTCGACCGACCTCGACAGCGACGACGCTGTATGGCTGCCGGCTGGCACGCTCGCCCGGATGGCCGGCCGCGACCCGGCCGCCGGCCTGCATGTGGTGTGGTCGGGCGCCGACTCGACGGAAGCCGCCGACATGGCGCGTATCCGCTTGGACCTTCGCCGCGTCGCTGCGGAGCGCCGCAGGGACAGCGGAGGCACACCCTAGACCGCCGGTACCGGTCGATCGCACGACGTTGGCCACGCTGCGATCCCGGTACCGGCACTAACGCCGCGTGAATTCAGGCGCACGCGGCCCCGCGCGACTCGTGGGTTTGCGCCACGAACACCGCGCCGCCGGCCCCCTGCGGCCCCGCTGGTGTCCCTCCTTCACACCGGCCCGCCGCAGGGGGTCAGCAACCCCCACAGGCCCGCGCGCACGGACAGTCCGTGCGCGCTATCAAGGATGGAAGTACCTCAATGTCCGAACTCGACGACATCTTCGCCACCCTCGGCGTTCGCCGCGCCACGGATGACCCGATCGCTGACGCCGTGTCCGCTGTCGCCGATGGGCACCTGCGCCGCGCGCAGCGTGAAGCCGCCGCGCGGCTGGCCGAAAAGGCGAACGCCGATCGCCTCGACGCCCTGCGCCGCCGCGCCGAGGCTGGCCCTCGGGGACTCACGATCGCCGAGGCTGCCGAACTGGACCGCGCCGACCGGTTCGCCGCTCGCGACGCCTCCGAGGCTGCCGGCCGCGCTGCCAGCGACCATGACGCCCGGCTGAGGCTGGCCGGTGGTAAGGGTTCCGCAGAGGCACAGTACCGCGACGCCTACACCGATTGGCTCGCCGGCAACGGTGCCGGTCACGGTGTGCCCGCGCCGAAGCGTGAAGATTTTATCGATGTCTGACGATGCCGTGTTGGCCGATGCGATCTCCAGCGTGCGCCGCTTCCTGGCCGCGCTGGAGTCGCTGGCCGCCGCCGATACTCGCGATCCGGCCGTATACGCCGCCGAGCAGGCCGCGTACCGCGCGCTGAGCGTCGACACCGCCCGGCACTACGCGCAGCAGCGTTTCATGACGCTGCCGGCACCGCCCCCGGCACCGCCCGCCCCGGCACCGGCACCGCACCGCCGCCCGGCTGCCGAGGCTGCGCCGGCACCGGCCCGCCCGCCGCGCCCGACCCCGCCACCTGACCCGCTTCACCCTGGCCTGCTGAGGTAACGACGATCATGCATGACGACCTTGGACTCATCGACGGGCGGATTCCGCCGACCGTCTACAACGGGCAGACCTACGCCGCATGGTGCGCGGTTCACAGCTACGACCCGGCCGCCGCGCGCACCCGCGAGGCGTACACCGTGGCGCCTCGCAGCGCCGACCCGGCACCGGAGGTGGCCCGGTAATGCCCCGGCACACCAACACCCGCCGCCGGCCCGCGCGGCGCGAGTACAACCCCGTCGCCGAGGCAATCGAGGCTGGCGCGCACGCCGCGTACATCCGGCGCGTGTGGCCCGCTTACGCCCATGCACTGCCGGACGATGGTCGCCGCCGCGCCGGCCGCCGTCCCCGGTCGAAGCCTGCGGTCCCGATGCCGGAGGTAGCGCCGGAGGAACAGAACACCCTGCGCCGCGACCTTGCGCGCCTGGCCGATGACTACGGCGCCGATGCCGTGCGCGCGTTCCTCTCGGCTCGCCCGGATGACCCCCGCTGGTCCGCCCTGCTGGCCATTTTCGAGGGTGCGCCCGTGCCGCGTACTGATTTCGCGTGGCGCCTTTCTGAGGCCGTCCGGTTCGCCGGAAGCATCCTCCGCGCACGCGCCGGCCGCGAAAGCGTGGCGACCAGGTAGCGCAACCAGTAGGGCCGATACCTATCTCGTGACCTGCTGATACGTCACAGCGTAGGGCACGCAATTACACCGCGTGCCCTACAACGACACCCGGCCCCCGCGCGTCACATGCCGCGCCCGGCCGTGCCTGCGGCACGCGGCTACGCCGGCCGGCCGTCTCCGGTCGCCCCCGGTCGTGCGCCCTCGTGCAGCGGCGTGCACGCACGTTCGCCGGTTGCTCGCGATCGTTCGCGAGTCGTGAGCGCGCCGTGGGAGGCGTTCAAGCGCCGCCCCGGCTGCCGTGAACGGCCGCCCCTGTCGTGCACGCACGCTCACGCGCTTGTGAGCGCTCGTGCTCGTCGTGCTCGTGCTCGTGCGCTCGTGCTCGTCGCGTGCAACGTGCGAGCACGTCAAGCGCGAAGCGCTCAGCGCATGTCGATGCGACGCACGCGCGCCACGAGCACAACGCATCAACGATCATGATGAGCAAAGCGCATCGATCACTTGCGTTTGCGCAGGTCAAGCGCTTGTGCTCGCGCTCGTCCCGCTCGTCAGTCGATGCGACATCTGGCTGACGGCCGTGGGGAGGTACCCCTCCGTCGCCGGAAGCTGCCCCGGTCGGTATGGCAGGAGCCACCGTGTACGGGTCTAGGACTTTGAAGATCATCTCGGAGGAGCGCCAGACATGCGCCGCGCCCGCATCATCCCGCCCGGAGCGACCGACCCCGGCCCGTACACCGGTGGCCTGCCCTCGATCGTCTGTTCCCGGTGCCTCACGCGCCGCGTGTGGACCGACTACCGGCGCAGCGCGACGACCGGCCGCCGGCCCGTCTGCGCTTGGTGCGATAACGCGCTGGACGCCGCCGGTCGCGATGTGCGCAACCGACCCGGCCCGCTCGGACCGACCAAGTGACCGCGCCGGACGCCCGGCAGGCACGCACCCGGCACGGTGGCGCCCGGCCGAGCTAGGCCCGACCGGCCTACTCCGCAAGGTCGCGAGCCAGCGCCGCCAGCTCGCCGTACTCGTCAACCTCACTCCACACGACCTTGATTCGCTCGTCTACCGGCCGCCGGCCTGGCAGCACGCGCAGCGACGCAAACGCTTCGGCGAGCACGGACCGACGCCAGAGCACGTCATCGGCCCGCAACTCCCACTCGTCGCGGAACGTCCGCCCGGTCGGTCGCCACTCCGTGTGCCGCTGGACGGGCGCCGCCGCCAGGGCGTCACGCTCAGCCTGTAGCGCTGTGATCCTGGCGAACAGTTCGGGCGTGGCCTGGCGCGACAGCGCACGCATGGAGTCGGCCAGCTCGGACTCGACGCGCTCCCGCTCGTCGCCACCGATGACCGTGACCACGGGCGCCATCATCGGGGCGTCGCCGAACTTTTCGAGGTACAGCCCGACCACGTACCCCTCTGCACGCCCGGCCGCGATGCTGACGCGCTGCGGGCACTCGCTCGTCTTCTGGTAGGACCGGCAGAAGTAGGACATGCCGCGCGCTGAGTGGCTCACCATTGGTCCGCCGCATCCTGAGCACGTCAGTAGGCCGGTCAGCACGTGCGCGGGAGCGCGACCGGCCGCCCGCTTGGGTCCGCCCTGCTTACCGGCCAGCGCGTCCCGCAGCGCGTCGACCATGGCGGGTGTCAGGATCTCCGGCCACGGCCTGAACACTTCGCCCGTGTCGGTCAGCATCGGCTCTGTCTGCCTGCTGATCGTGACTCGGCTGCCGTCCGCGTTCCGCTTCCGGACCATCGCCGCGCCGGTGAGGCCGTAGCCGGTCAACATCTGCTTGACCGTCGACCGCGTCCACCCGTCCGCCCGCCGCGCCGGGGCATGCGCCGTAAGCCACCGAGTGACCTCGCCGAGCGTGTCCCCGGCAAGGATCATGCTCGCCGCCTGGCGCACGGCCGCCGCCTCGTCCGGTGCGATCACGAGCACCTTGCCCACCTCGCCGACCGCGATGGCGTACCCGTACGGCGCTGGCCCGCCTGCCCAGCGACCCGCCGCCCGCAAGCGCGCGTCCTTCGCCTTGTTGCGAGCCGCCGCCCGGTTTCGCTCTTCCCTGCCTACCTCGGCTGCGATGACGAACTTCCACCGGAACGCATCAGAGTCGCGTTCGCTGTCCATCCCGTCATGCGCCACGAACCGCACCGGCCTGTGCATGACTCGTCCGGTCGTTGGGTCCTTCCCCTCGACCACGTCGAGTACCAACGCCACCGCGTTGACGCCCTCGCGCGACACACGGTCTGTGTGCCACGTTCCCAGCGCCGCTACCTCGCCGCTTCGCCCGTCCGCCAGCCACGCGAGGAACGCCGGCCGGTTGCGCACGGCGCCCGAGATACCGTCGTCGACGTGCACGGGCTGGCCCTGGCATGACTCGGGGCAGTCCGGCCGGGGGTGCGGAGCCAGTGCGTACCCGAGGCGTTCGGCCATCGCCACCACGTCACGGACCATGCCGGCAAGGCTGGTGTTCGTGTCGCCAGCCTCGTGGCTCAGTCGTACGTAGCCGCTCAGTGTCTCCATGGCGTGGTACTGTACTTGACGTATCGCCCGCCCCCGGCGGGCCGAACATCGCGACATGGTGCCGCCCTGCCGCGGCGAGTTCGATGACGCGGCGCCCGCGCTCCTGGCCCAGGACGTCGGCGAGGTCGAGCGGGGCAGCCTCGGCCGTCGGCGGTGCCGGGGCCGGGTCCAGCAGGTTCTCCGAGCCGTGCAGGAAGCCGATGATCCGCCCGAGACTGTCCGTGGCGCGGACCTCGATGTTGGGCACGAGCCGGGCCTCGGTGATGTTGGCCAGGGGTACCAGGGCCAGCTCTTTCCCGGCGCGGCTGGCGGCCAGGACGGCGGGCAGCACTCCCCGGACCGGACGGACGGTGCCGTCCAGGCCGAGCTCGCCGAGCACCACAGCCTGCTCGAGCCGGCCGATGGGCAGGGCGGCGCCGGCGGCGAGCACCGCGATCGCGACGGCGGTGTCGAAGCCGGAGCCGTGCTTGCGGACGTGGGCGGGCAAAAGGTTGACGGTGATGCGTGCCTGTGGCCAGTAGGCGCCCGAGTTGTGCACGGCCGCTCGGACGCGGTCGCGGGCCTCGCTCAGCGCCGCGTCGGGCAGGCCGGAGACGACGAGGCTGGGCAGGCCGGGCGCCACGTCCGCCTCGACGACGATGACCTCGCCGGCCACGCCGTGCAGGGCGACGGAGTAGACGCGGGCGTACCCCATCAGAACGCCCCGCGCAGATGCTGTAGCGCCACGGACCGGCCGATGAGCACGCTGATCACGTCGAACCGGACGCGTTCGCAGGGCACGTCGTTGTCGGACAGCCACATCCGGGCGAGCGTGCGCAGCCGGCGGACCTTGGCCGGCACGAGCGCCTCGACGGGTTGACCGAACCGGGTGCTCCTGCGGGTCTTGACCTCGACGAACACCACGTCGGCGCCGTCGCGGGCGACCACGTCGAGTTCACCTGCCCGGCTGCGCCAGTTGCGGTCGAGCAGCACGAGGCCCTGTGACACGAGGTATCGGCAGGCGACGCGTTCGCCGTAGCCGCCGACGAGCTGGTTGTTGTTCGTCATGCCGGCGACTCTGGCGGATCGTGGCGATCACCGCGCCGCGGTGAAGATCAATCTGTGGACAACGAGGTGCTTGTGGATAACTCCTTGGTGGGCGGGAGATGCGCGCCGCAGGTTGAGCAGGCTTGGGGCCACGACCGGGCCGCCTTCAGAAGACTTTCCGCCAGTTCTGGTGCACAAGATCATGGCCGTACGCCGGCTTCCGCTCCTCGTGGTCGAGCTCGAATCCGGCCCGCTGATACAGATGGCGCGCGGCGGTCAGGATGTCGTGGGTGAACAGGACCATGTCGCGGTACCCGGCGCCGCGGGCGAAACGGACGCACTCCTCGACGAGACGGCCGCCGACGCCCAGGCCGCGGGCCTTCGGCTCGACGAACAGCAGCCGGAGCTTCGCGGTGTCCCCGCCCGCGCGGACGCAGAAGATCGACCCGACGGGCTCGCCGTCGACCTCGGCGATCCAGGCGCGGTCCCAGCGCGGATCGTGCGAGTCGGCGTAGTCCGCGACGATGCGCGCGACCATCGCTTCGAAGTCGCCGTTCCAGCCGTACTCCGTGGCGTAGAGCGCGCCGTGGCGCTGGACGACCCAGCCGAGGTCACCAGGCCCCGGCGGGCGCAACACGACCGTGGGCGCGGATGCGGTACCGCCGCCGAGGATCGTCTCGATGGCACTCATGGCACCGATGAGGCGGCGCCGGTCCGTGTCCGTCACCGCGCCCAGCAGCGCCGCCGCCTGCGCGTCCGAGCGCTGGTCGAGCTCGGCCTGAGCCGTCCGTCCGGCGTCGGTCAGCCGGATGCGCTGCTTGCGCGCGTCCGCGTCCGAGCGCTCCCGCACCACGAGCCCGTCGCCCTCGAACCGGCCCAGGATGCGGCTCAGGTAGCCGGCGTCCATGTCGAGACCCTGGCGCAGCTCCGCGACGTCGAGCACGCGCGCGGGCGCGGCGGCGAGCTCGTACAGCACCCGCGCCTCGGCCAACGAGTACGGCGAGTCGAGCAAGCCGGCCCGCAGCACGCCGATCAGATTTGTGTAGAAGCGGTTGAACCCCCGGAACGCGGCGACCGACTCGATAGTCATAATTGACATCGTCATCAGATTCCTTGACATTGTCAACGAACTTCCCGAAAGCGGCGCGACGTGGCGTCGTAACTGCCGGGAAACGCGGCCTCGCCAGGCTTGCCTCATGTCGCTGCGCCACATGATCGTCGAACTCCCCGACCGGCCCGGCTCGCTCGGCCAGGTGACCACCCTTCTCGGTCGACTCGGTGTCGACATCCGCCAGATGCGGGTACTCAGCCGCGACGGCACCGTGGCAACGGACGAGTTCGTGGTCAGCGTGCCGGGGCCGGTGATCGACCGGACGCTGCCCGAGCTACTCGAGGAAGTGCAAGGTGTACGCGTTCGGTCGGTCGCGCGGATTGATAGCGATAGCGGGATATCGGGCGCTATCGTGACCGTATGACTGCTCCGGTCGACAAACTCGTGGAGCTGCTCGAGACGCTCCCGCCCGCGGCCCGCCAGGAGATCACCGCCTGGCTGCTCGGACGCACCGTTCCAATGGATCGCAGCGCGCTCTTCGCCACCGCGGCGCTGCGCGGGCGGAACCTCCTCGGCCCGCCCGATCTCGGCCAGGAGACGGCCTCGCACGGCGTGCTGGGCGGCTCCCTCCCGGTCGGCGAGGAGAGCCAGCTGGTGACGTTTCGTCTGCCGGCCGAGCGGCACACCGAGCTGCGCGCCTGGTGCACCGAGCACGGCTTCACGATGGCGGCCGTGGTGCGCGGGCTGATCGAACGATTCCTCGAAGAGCAGCAACGCCGTTGAAGCCGCAGGACCCCTCGCCGGCCGGGCTGAAGGCCGGCAGCGGCGGAAGTGCGCCCGCGCGTCTCCGCGACGTGGCGGCGACCGCCCAGGCTGCCGCCGATGCCCGGCGCGCCCGAGCGGCGGAATCCGACGCCAAGGCCAGCCCGCCGGGTGACGCCGACGCGGGTGAGTCCACGACCGTGCCCGCGCAAAACCGCGCGAGACGGGACGCCGCCGCGCAAGCCAGAAGCGGGCGCAGCACGACCAGCCAGGCCCACACCGGAGAAGCCCCGGCCGCGCTGGAACGGGCGGCCGAAGTCGCCGGCACGGTGACCGGCGCACCCGCGCGGGGCGAAACCGGGCGGGATATCACCACGGCGAGCGGGAAAGGTCGCGGTTCTGCGACGTCGCGCGGCGCCGGTGGCATCGCCGGCACGGGGCGCGGCCGGACGCGTGGGCGGAGCGATACGCCTGCGCCCGGGACCGCCGAGATGCACGAGCGGATGCCGGTCGCGATGCGCGACGCGGTCGACGACTTCGCGCGCTACCTCGCGGCCGAGCGGAACCGGTCCGCGCACACAGTGCGGGCGTACGTCGGCGATGTCGTCTCGCTGCTCGACCATGCCTCGGCCGGAGGCGCGGACGCACCCGCCGGGCTGACGCTCGCCGTGTTGCGAGGGTGGCTCGCGCGGAGGCGCGCCGCCGGGGATGCTCGGACGAGTCTCGCCCGGCACGCCGCGGCCGCGCGGACGTTCACCGCCTGGGCTAGGCGCGAGGGGCTGCTCGAGACGGACCCTGGTCAGCGTCTGGCCAGCCCGAAGGCGCACCGAGACCTTCCGACGGTGCTCCGCGCGGACCAGGCCGAGACGCTGGTGACCTCGCCGTCGGGTCGCGCGGACGCGCTCGGGCTGCGCGACCGGCTGGTGCTGGAGCTGCTGTACGGCACCGGGATCCGGGTCAGCGAGTTGTGTGGCCTCGGCCTCGGCGACGTCGACCGGATGCGGCGCGTCGTGCGGGTCGTGGGCAAGGGCGACAAGGAGCGCTCGGTGCCGTACGGGCTGCCGGCCGACGCTGCGCTGACCGCCTGGCTCCGGCACGGCCGCCCGGCGCTCGAGAACGCCCAGAGCGGTCCGGCGCTGCTGCTCGGCGCGCGCGGTGCCCGGCTTCAGGCCGGCGCGGCGCGGCGGATCGTGGACTCGTACGCGCGGGCGGCCGGGCTGCCGCACACGTCGCCCCACGATCTGCGGCACTCCGCGGCCACGCACCTGCTGGAGGGCGGCGCCGATCTGCGGTCCGTCCAGGAGCTGCTCGGGCACGCATCGCTGTCGAGTACCCAGATCTACACCCACGTTTCGATCGAGCGTCTGCGCACCGCATACGAACAGGCGCATCCGCGCGCGTAGCACCGGAGGTTCCGAAGGCTCCGTCGCTGGCAGCCCACAAGGGGCTTGAGCTTGCGTTGGACGGTGTACGGGGCGATCGAGCGGGGTGGTGCGCGGTAAGTGGGCGCGGGAGCGGGGGTGGAGCCCTAAGATCGTGGATGTGTCCGCTCCCGAGCCGATTGCCGGTGCTCGGCTGCTGTTCTCGCACGACGCAGCCGTTGCGCACCTGAACCACGGGGCGTTCGGGATGGTGCCGATCGCGGTGCAGCGGGCTCAGCAGCGGGTACGCGAGGAGATGGAAGCCAACCCGCACCGGTTCTTCGCCGTCGGGCTCGAGGAGCGGATCGCGCACGTGCGGCGGCATCTCGCCACCTTCGTCGGCGCCGATCCCGAGGGGACCGCGCTGGTCGAGAACGCCTCCACGGGCACGTCGATCGTGCTCGGGAGCCTTGATCTCGGTACCGAGGACGAAATCGTGACGACCGATCACGGCTATGGGGCCGTGGATCTGGCGGTGGCGGCCACGTGCCGGCGCACCGGGGCGGTGCGCCGGGTCGCGCGGGTGCCGCTGGGGGCGGACGACGCGGCGGTCACGGCAGCGGTGCTGGAAGCGACCACGCCCCGGACGCGGCTGGTGATCGTCGACCACATCACCGCCGCGACCGCGCGGGTGTTTCCGGTACGGCGCATCGTCGAGGCGGTGCGCGGACGCTGGGGCGACCAGGCGGCGGTGCACGTCGACGCCGCGCACGTGCCGGGCATCCTCGACCCGCAGGTCAGCGACCTCGGGGCGGACTTCTGGGTCGGGAACCTGCACAAGTGGGGATACGCGCCCCGGGGCACGGCGCTGTTGTCGGTCGCGCCCGCGCGCCGGGCGCGAATCCGGCCGCTGGTGCTGTCGTGGTCGACTGAGGCCGGCTTCCCCGCGAGCCTTGAGTGGCTCGGGTCGCACGACTACACGCCCTGGCTGGCCGCGCCGACGGGGCTGTTCGTGCTGCGCTCGATGGGAA
The DNA here is from genome assembly GCF_049995355.1 of Dactylosporangium sp. McL0621. NCBI lineage: Bacteria > Bacillati > Actinomycetota > Actinomycetes > Micromonosporales > Micromonosporaceae > Dactylosporangium > Dactylosporangium sp. McL0621. The sequence goes on along the minus strand of NZ_CP188259.1, from coordinate 1,780,529 downwards.
TCGAGGCGGTGCGGCGGCACAACACAGCGATGGCCGAGTACGGGCAGCGCGCGGTCGCGGAGGCGATCGGGGCCGACCTGCCACCCGCGACCGGGCTGCCGATGACGCTGATCCCGCTGCGCCCGGGCGTGGCGAGCGACCCGGAGGCGGCGACTGCGCTGCGCCGGAGGATCTCGGATGAGCTTTCGGCCGAGGTGGGGATGGCGGCGTGGCGCGGGCGCGGATATCTGCGGCTGTCGGGCCAGATCTACAACCGGCCTGAGGACTACCAGCGGCTGGCGGCCGGGCTGCCGAAGCTCCTCGAACACCTTTAGGCGTTCGCTCGGACGCGCGGCGATAGCAGTTCAGCGCCGCATCGAACGTGACGCGCGCGGACGCGGCGCATTGCCAGCTCAGGGGTGACCAACCAACGACCCGCGCGGAAGCGGCGCAGCGCCAGCTCAGAGGTGACCCAACCAACGACCCGCACGGACGCTGCGCAGCGCCAACTCAGGGATGACCAACCAACGACCGCACGGACGCGGCGCAGCGCCAGCTCGTGAACGAACAAGCCCTCAGACGCGCGGACGCGGCGGGGCGGAAGCCCGACGAAAGCGCAGAGCATGGAAGCGACAGCCTGGGAATTAAATGGCGGTTCGCGAAGACGGCGGTCCTGCGACGGCCTCAGTGCGAGCGCGTGGCACGGCGAATGCGGCGGAACGCGACTAGGCAGGTCAGCGGCGGACGGCGAACACGCTGGCGAGGGGGCGAACAGCAGCAGGCAGGTGCAGCGGCGAGAAGCAGAGACGAGAAGAGCAGTCAGGAGCTGAGGAAGGCGAGCGATCCGGGAGAAGGGAGAAGACCGAGCGGTCCGGAGAAGAGCGAGCGGGGCAAGAGGAGAGCGTAGCGGGCCAGGAGAAGAGCGAGTCAGTTCAGCGGCAGGAGGCGGACCTGGGCCGGGCGGAGCAGGGTGAGCGGGTCCAGGTACACGTTGTCGTCGGTTCTCAGGCCCCAATGCAGGCAGGCCGTCACCGGACAGTTCGGGTGGCCCGGTCTCAGGGTGCCCAAGGGCGTCCCCCGCGACACCACCTGCCCGCGCACCACCGTCGGCGCGACCGGCTCGTACGTGGTGCGCATGCCGCCCGGATGCTCGACGCTCACCACCGGCCGTCCGCCCACCAGGCCGGCGAAGATGACGGTGCCCTCGCCGGCGCTGCGGACCGTCTGGCCGGGGACGCCCGCCAGGTCGACGCCGCGATGGCCGGCGGCGTAACGGTCCGAAGGAGGCTCGAAGCCCCTCGTCACGGTCACCGGGCCATCGAGCGGAGCCTGGAAGACACCGTCGCCGGGGGCGAACGCGAACGGCCCGGTCACGGGACCCCAGGCCGGGACGCCGGCGGGAGTCCAGGAACGCGCCTGAGTGAACGGACCACCCGAGTCTGCACCGGCCGCCGGTGGGGCCTCAGCGGCCGACGGAGAGGGCGTGGCCGGCTCCGGCTTGGAGAGGGCCGATGAGACCGCCGCGATGGCCGTCGAGGCCGCTGCGATGGCGGTGGCGGCAAGGACGAGGAGACCGAAACGAGCCATGTTCTTCAACATGGCCGCGAGCGTTGTCCAATCCGGCGGCCGAGGCAAACGCGATCATGAAACCTGTGGACAAGCCGGCGGATCAATCACGGACCAGGCGGTACGAAACGGGCAAAAAATTAACCCGGCCCGCACACTTGGTGACGGGCCGAGTTACGAGGTGTGACGAGGATCAGCCACCGAAGCCGTTGTCCGGGAGCGAGATGTCAGGCTTCTCGAGCTCCTCGACGTTGACGTCCTTGAAGGTCATCACTCGGACGTTCTTCACGAAGCGGGCGGGCCGGTACATGTCCCAGACCCAGGCGTCGTGCATCTCGACCTCGAAGTAGACCTCGCCGTCGGAGTTGCGCACGTGGAGGTCGACCTGGTTGGCCAGGTAGAACCGGCGCTCGGTCTCCACCACGTAGGAGAACTGACGGACGATGTCGCGGTACTCCCGGTAGAGCTGGAGCTCCATCTCGGTTTCATACTTCTCGAGATCTTCGGCGCTCATCGCGGTCCGCCTTCCATAGCCACATTGTCGCCCACTTGCGCCGGAACCCGTGCGGCCTCGCCGGGCGCCACGCCGACGTTACCGCGCCGTGAGCCCGGCCGCCCCACCGCCGCCACGTTCGCGTAGGAGAAACGGTGCTCGGGGCACGGGCCGTGGGCCACGAGAGCCGCGCCGTGCACCGGAGTCGAATAGCCTTTGTGCTCGTCGAAGCCGTACTGCGGGTACGACTCGTGCAGTCGCTCCATGATGCGGTCCCGCGTGACCTTCGCCACGACGCTGGCGGCCGCGACGCACGCGGCGACCTGGTCGCCCTTCCAGACCGCGAGGCCGGGAATGCCGAGGCCGTCGACCTTGAAGCCGTCGGTGAGCGCGTACTCCGGCCGCACCGCCAGGCCCGCGAGGGCGCGACGCATGCCGGCGAGGTTGCACACGTGCAGCCCGCGGCGGTCGATGTCGCCGGGCGGGATCACGATCGCGGTCCACGCCTCCGCGCGCCGCACGACCTGTTCGTAGATGCGCTCCCGCGCGGCCGGGGTGAGCAGCTTGGAGTCGTTGAGATCCTCGATCTCACCGCGGCGGCCCTGGGGCAGGATGACGGCGGCCACCACGAGGGGCCCCGCACAGGCCCCACGACCCGCCTCGTCGGCGCCGGCGACGCGGTTGAATCCGCGGCGCTGCAGCGCCCGCTCGAGGGCCCAGAGGCCCGCTGCACGATGTACGACGGTGCGCGGAGGCGCCAGCATGCTCAGGCCACCTCCCGCAGCAGTACCGCCAGGTCCTGCGGGTAGACCCGCTCCGACGTAGCGGCGAGTTCGTCCGCGGACCACCACCGGGTTTCGTCGACGCTGGTGGTCTCGTAGTCGGCGAGGTGGGAGAGATCCGCCGTGAAGGCCTCCGCGCGCACGACGAAGAACGTCTGCTCCTGCGAGTACCAACGGCCATCGAAAGGAAACTGGACCTGGTCGGTGCGGACGGGCCCGACCAGGTCCGCCGCGGTGATGCGCAGGCCGGTCTCCTCGTAGACCTCGCGGACGGCCGCCTCGGCGAGCGACTCCCCCGCCTCCAGGCCGCCGCCGACGGTGAACCAGTAGCAGTGCTCGGGGCGGGCCGGGTCGCATCCGCGCAGCAGCAGGACACGCCCGGACGGGTCGAGCAACAGCACCCGCGCCGCCCGGCGGTCGATGTCTGCCGCGGCCTCCGTCATACCGACGAGACTACGACGCAATCATTTGGACGTCGGATCCGGCACCTTGTCGAAGGTGTCGGGCACGCTGAGCCACTTCGCCCGGTTGAAGGGCCAGAAGACCACGAAGGCGCGGCCGATCACGGCGTCCTCGGGGATCGTGGCCTGGTTGGGATCTTTCGTGCGGATGAAGTTGTACCGCGAGTCGCCCGATCGGGACCGGTGGTCGCCCATCACCCACAGGCGGTCCTTGGGCACCGTGACGTCGAACTGTTCCTCGCTCGGGAGGTCCTGCAGCCCGTCGGCGTTGGCGTAGATGTAGGTCTCGTCCAGCGGCGTGCCGTTGACCGTGATGCGCTGCTTGTCGTCGCAGCACATGACGTGGTCGCCGCCGACGGCGATGACCCGCTTGATGAAGTCCTCTTCGGACGGGTCGTTGCGCCAGGAGTCGGGTGCGGTGAAGACGATGACCTCGCCGCGATGCGGGGAGCGGAAGTCGTACACCAGTTTGTTGACGAGCACGCGGTCCTTGATGAGCAGCGTGTTCTCCATCGACTCGGACGGGATGTAGAACGTCTGCAGGACGAAGGCGCGTACGACGACGGCGACGATGATCGCCACGCCCAGCAACACCGGCAGTTCTCGCCAGAAGCTACTGGGCTTTTTAGTTTGCTCGTCAATCACGCCCTGAAGGGTACGTGCTCGTCACCATCGGCGACGCCTCAACCGCTCCTGACGCGCCGATCGGGTCGAAAGCGAAGCCGAGACAGCTATCGGCACAAGTACCATATCCGGGACCAACGGCGCATTGTGCTCACGCGTCACATGTGGTCCAGGCGGGGGAAGAGCCACCGGCTTCGGGACATTCTTGAACGTATCGGGCACGGGTAGCCAGCCCCAGCGGCTGCTCGGCCAGAGGATCACGAAGGCGCGGCCGATCACGTTGTCGATGGGCACCTGGCCCTGGCAGCGCGAGTCCTGGGAGACGCCGCGGTGGTCGCCCATCACGAACATCTGCCCGGCCTGGACCTTGATCGGGCCGAACCGGCGCGCCGTGCACTGCCTCGGGTTGGGGGCGGCGTCCAGCGGCGAGTTGTCGTAGAGGTACGCCGACTCGTCCAGCGGATAGCCGTTGACCGTGACGCGCCCGTCGACGTCGCAGCAGGCGACGGTGTCGCCGGGCAGGCCGATCACCCGTTTGATGAAGTCTTTTTCACCCGGCTGGGAGAACCCGACGAGGTCCCCGACGGTGCGGCCGAGCTCGGCGAAGAAGCCGGCGTCCTTGTCGACCTGGTTCTCCGGCGCCCAGGTGTCGGGCCCGGTGAACACGACGACCTCGCCGCGCTCGGGCTCCCGCACGTCGTACAGCACCTTGTTGACCAGCACCCGGTCGCCGACGAGGAGGGTCTCCTCCATCGAGCCCGACGGGATGAAGAACGCCTGCACCAGGAACGTGCGGATGAGCACCGCCAGGCAGAACGCCACGATCAGCAGCAGCGGCAGCTCCTGCCACAGCGGCATGTTCTTGCGCTTGCGGCGGACCTTGCTGCGCCAGGTGGAGACGGAGTCGTCCTCGCCGGACGCCTCACGGCGCGGGCGCGAACCCGAACCCGTGGAGCGCTCGCCGCGGTCATAGCTGCGTTCGTACCGATCCGCGCGCTCCCGCTCGCGACGTTCCCGCGAATCGTCGTATCCGGCCGCGTCGTAGCCGTTCTCGCGCTCGAACGCGCGGTCGCGCACCATCGGCGGCTCGTCGCGGTCCCACTGGCCGCGCCGGGAGCCGTACGGGTCGTCGTCCCATGAGCGCTCGCGGTTCCAGTCGTCGCGGCTCCCACCGCGGTCGCTGTCGCGGCTCCAGCCACGCTCCGGCTCGCGACCCCAGTCGCCCCGGCCGGTGCCGGTCGCGCCCCACTCGTCACCGCGTTGGTAGCCACCGCGGCCGGGCGCAGGATCGCGTCCGGGCACCACGTCACGACGACCGGGCACCACGTCACGGCCGGGCGGCGCCTCGCTGCGCCCGGAGGCGTTGCGGTCGTCGCGGCTCCAGCCGCCGTCATAGGCGCGCGGCCCCTCTTCGGCGTCCGGGCGCCCCTGGGTCGACCAGTAGTCGTGACCTGGGTAGCTGACGCCGCCGAAGGGTTGCGGCGGCTGCCCGCGCCGGCCGTCCGCCTGGTCCAGGCGGCGGTCGTGCGGGTACTGGTCGTCGGCACGATCGTCGTAACCATCGCGGCCGTAGGGGTCACTTGCCATCGGCGTCAGCCTAGATGCACAAGACCACTTTGGGGAGACCGGCTCCAGATGACCGAAAGACCCGATCCCGGACACGATGCAGGGAGGGTGCGCACCGCGCCCCTCCCCGTCGGTGATCCGGCGAAACGCAGAAGGTCAGTTGCTGACCTTGGTCTCGCGCTTCTCCTTGATCTTGGCCTTCTTGCCCCGCAGGTCGCGCAGGTAGTAGAGCTTCGCGCGGCGCACGTCGCCGCGCGTCACGACCTCGATCCGGTCGACGGCCGGGCTGTTGACCGGGTAGGTGCGCTCGACGCCGACGCCGAAGCTCACCTTCCGGACGGAGAAGGTCTCCCGCAGGCCGGCACCCTGGCGACGGATCACGACGCCCTGGAAGACCTGGACCCGGGACCGGTTGCCCTCGACGACCCGGGCGTGCACCTTGACGGTGTCGCCGGCGCGGAAGCTCGGGATATCGGTCCGCTGCGACTGTGCGTCCAGCGCGTCCAGCGTGTTCATCGCGGCTGTTCCTCGTCACTCAAGGCACGCCCGATCTCCGCGGCGCGCGAGGGTTTGTGATCATGGCTGCCGGACGCGTAAGGCCGCGGCAACCTCACTACTTTGCCACATCGACGCGCCGAACCTGAAATCAGGCTCCTTGATCACGCCGTTCGAGCGCGGCGATGAGGTCCGGGCGGCGCTCGGCGGTGCGCTGGATCGCCTGCTCGCGCCGCCACCGCGCGATGCGACCGTGATCACCCGAGCGCAGGATCTCGGGCACGTCCAGGCCGCGCCAGCTCGGCGGCTTCGTGTACATCGGCGCCTCCAGGACGCCGTCGGCGTGCGACTCCTCCAGCAGCGAGTCGGCGTTGCCCAGCACGCCCGGGAGCAGCCGCGTGATCGCCTCGAGCACGACGAGGACCGCGACCTCGCCGCCGAAGAGCACGTAGTCGCCGAGGGAGACCTCGCTCACCCGCATCCGCGCGGCGGCGTGGTCGAAGACGCGCTGGTCGATGCCCTCGTACCGGCCGCACGCGAACATCAGGTGCTCGTCGCCCGCGAGAGCACGCGCGGTCGCCTGGGTGAACGGGGCGCCGGCCGGGCTCGGGACGATCAGGTGGGTCTCGGGGCCGGCCAGCGCGTCCAGGGCCTGGCCCCACGGCTCGGGCCGCATCACCATGCCGGGGCCGCCGCCGTACGGCGTGTCGTCCACGGTGCGATGCACGTCATGCGTCCATTTCCGCAGATCGTGTACCGCCAGCCGCAGCGTCCCGTTCGCACGCGCCTTGCCGATCAGGGACAGCTCGAGCGGCGCGAGGTACTCCGGAAAGATCGTGACGACGTCGACCCTCATAGGTCGAACAGGCCTTCCGGCGGGGTGATCACGATGCGCCGCCCGGGCACGTCGACCTCGGGGACGATCTCGCGCACGAACGGCACGAGGCCGGTACGCCCGTCGGTGAGCTCCACGACGAGCAGGTCGTGCGCGGGCGCGTGGTCGACGCGCAGCAGCTTGCCGACGCGCTCCCCCGCGGCGTCGACGATGTCGAGGCCGATCAGCTCGTGGTCGTTGAACTCGTCCGGGTCGTCGCTGGCCGGGATCGTGGCGCTGTCCACGCACAGCAGGACGCCGCGCATGTCCTCGGCGAGGTTGCGGTCGTAGATGCCCTCGAAAACCACCAGGAGGCGACCCTGGTGCGGGCGTACCGATTCGATGGTGAGCGTCGGCGGAGGCTGCCACGCGCCCGGAGGCACGGTCTGCAGATGCCGCACCGCCGTCGAGTCGGTCGCGAGGACCGACCCGACGGCGAAACGCTCAGCCGGCGCGTCCGTGCGCAGGTCTACGACGACCTCGCCGCGGACGCCGTGCGCGCGGAAGATCTGACCGACGACGAGCAGCATGCGGTCAGTACGCGTCGACGATCTCGACGCGCACGCCGCGGCCGCCGATCGACATGATGACCTGCCGCAGCGCCTTGGCCGTGCGACCACCGCGCCCGATCACCGTGCCGAGGTCCTCCGGGTTGACCCGGACCTCCAGCCGCTGACCGCGACGGGAGTCGACCATCCGCACGCGGACATCGTCAGGATTGTCGACGATGCCCTTGACCAGGTGCTCGAGCGCCGGGCGCAGCACGTCAGGCCTCCGCGCCGGCGCCGGCACCGGACTGCTCCTCCGCCTGCGCAGCCGGAGCCTCGGCCTCGGCCTTCTTCTTCGGTTCGGCGGTCTTCTTCGCCTTCGGCGCGTCGGCGAGACCGGCGGCGGCCTGCGCCTCGGCCTCGTAGGCGGCCTTGCGGTCGGGCGCCGCGGCGGCGACCTTCAGCGGCTCGGCCGGGGCCGGCAGACCCTTGAACTTCTGCCAGTCGCCGGTCTTGGACAGGATGGCCCGCACGGCCTCGCTCGGCTGCGCGCCGACGGAGAGCCAGTGCTGGACACGGTCGGAGTTGACCTCGATGCGCGAGGGCTCCTCCTTCGGGTGGTACAGCCCGACGAACTCGATCGCCCGACCATCACGCTTGGTGCGCGAGTCGGCGATGACGATGCGGTACTGCGGGTTGCGGATCTTGCCCATCCGCAGGAGCCGGATCTTGACGGCCACTTGGTTGCTCGCTCCTGGATCTGTTGGAAGCCGAGCGACCGCCCGGACACCGTGGGGATGGTGCCGTCGGCTGCTCTGTTGGACTGGCGCTACGCCGGGTTAGAGGGCTCGACGCACACCGGATACCAGCAGACCATTGTGCCAGACCCGCTACCGTGCGCAAAAACGACCCCGTGAATGCCGATCCTCCCCTGCCTCGCGAGGACTTTTTCCCTTTTCACGCTTTTTCGTCGGTACCACCCATGCAGTCGGCTTTTCACCTCCGCCGTCACCCGGCACTCGGACAGCCAACGCGCGGACGCGTCGGTCCGACTCGCTCAGCGCAGCGGCGGGCGGTCCCAGCCGGGTTCGAGGCCGGGCACCTCCCACTCGGCCGGTGGCTTGAAGTCCGTCCAGGTGCCGTCGAAGGGGAAGTCGCCGGCCTTGATCTCCTTGACGACGCGGAGGCCTTCCTCGCGTACCGCCGCCTCGTCCGCCACCCAGTAGTGCTCCGGAAGGGCGAGCCGCTCGAGGAACTCCTCCTCGTCCTTCCACTCCCAGCTCCGGTCGGGCGCGACGAGGATGTCCAGGTCCTCGTCGGTCACGTCGACCCCGGAGGCGCCGCCGGGGTCGCTCCAGCGGATCGCCGGGCGCTCCAGGTTGACATACCACCCGGTGAACTCGCCCGCGTCGTTGCGGAACCACCACACCGAGTGCGCGAGGTCGCCCGGACGGTGCAGCTTGAGCACGCCGGGCCCGCCCCAGGTGCCGTGCTTCAGCGACGTTCCGAGCGTGACGTACTCGGTGAACGGCATCGTCCGCATCCCGCGCCCGTCCCCGGACACCTCGTTGACGACCGGCGTGTGCCGCGCGACCCACAGCAGCAGCCCGCGCTCGTCGTCGGACACGACGCGTGCGGGCCGGACCCACCCGATCCGCCCGCGGCGAACGTTGCGATGCATGACCACCTGGCCGGGCGTGAAGACGACGCTCAACCGTGCTCCCTCGATAAGCCGCGCGTCGCGCGGAGTCCGGTGACACCTGCCCGCGCACGGACGATCTGCCAGCGCACGCCCGAGACGGCGTTCGCGGCGGTCTGCTCGTACGGCGAGGCGATCACGCGCGCTGCCGGGGCCGGTCCCAGCCCTCGGTCACGGGCTCCGGGACGGTCCAGTCGTCCGGCGGCCGGAAGTCCGTCCACGTGCCGTCGAACGGCCACTCCCCCGCCTCGATCGCGGGCACGACCGCGCGGCCCTGGGCCCACACGGCGTCGGGGTCGCTCACCCAGTACGCATCCGGGTACGCCAGCCGCTCCTCGAGCTCGTCCTCGTCCTTCCAGCCCCATCGCCGGTCGGGCCAGACCCACATGTCGAGGTCCTGGTCGGTGAGGTCGATCCCCGCGACCGCGCCGTCGTCCCACGTCACCGACGGCTCTTCGAGGTTCACGTACCACGCGCGGAAGCGCAGCTCGGGATCGAACAGCCACCACACCGAGTAGGCGGCCCCGCGCGGATGAAACTTCAACGTGCTCGGCCCGCGGTAAACGTCCTGGATGATCTTCTTCGGCTCTTCGAGCCACTGCGCGAACGGCATCCCGCGCGGCCCCGCGCCGTCCGCACTGACCTGCCGGATCACGGGACTGCCGGTGGCGAGCCAGAGGCGGGTGCCCTGCTCGTCATCGGAGACCACGCGCGTCAACGGCGCCCAGACCAGGGTGTCGCGGGTGAAATGCCGGTGCAGGATCGGTCTTCCGGGACGCAGCGGCACGCGCCGATTATATCGGGCCGCGCTCCCGCGCCCCGCTCCGGACATCGCCGTGGCAGCTCACCGCCGCGTCGACGCACGTCCGGCCTCCCGCCACGCGGACACGCCGACCGACGGGCGCCCCGGCATCCGCCGTGCGGACACGCAGGTCCACGTCGAGCCTTCCGCGCGCGGACGCGCCAGCCAAAGCCTGGCCTCCTGCCGCGCGGACGCACCGGCGCACGTCCAGCCCCCGCGGACGCGGCGGCCCTCGTCCAGCCTTCCGCGCGGACGCGCCAGCCAACGCCTCGTCCAGCCTTCCGGGCGCGGACGCGCCGGCCAAGCCTGGCCTCCCGCCGCGCGAAAGCGGCGGCGCACGTCCAGCCCTCCGCGCGCGGATGCAGCGGCCGACTCCTCGGCATCCCGCCGCGCGGACGCACGGACTCGCGCGAGGCCGTCGGGGCGGTCCCGTATCGGCCAGCGGCGTGGACATGCAGCGCGAGAGCCTGAGGCGCAGAGGCCTGAGGCGCGCGGACGCGTGGAACTGCGGGAAGCGAGGAGGCGCGCGGACGCGTGGAACTGCGGAAGCGAGGAGGCCCCCGCGTCGGGAGGCGCGGGCGCGTGGTGCGGGCGACTGCGGTGCAGCGGCCGACGGGTCAGCGGACTACGCGGCCGCGCAGGACGATGCGGCGGGGGCGGAGCAGGGTGGTGAGGTCGGTGCGGGGGTCCTCGGCGTACACGACCAGGTCGGCCAGACCGCCCTCGACCAGGCCCGGGAAGCCCAGCCACGCGCGGGCGCCCCATGAGCCCGCGTGCAGGACGGCCTCGGCCGACAGGCCCGCCTCGCGGTGCAGCAGGAGCATCTCCTCGGCGGCCAGGCCGTGCTCGATGCCGCCGCCCGCGTCGCTGCCTACGTAGATCGGGACGCCCGCCTCGTGGGCGGTGCGCACGATCGACGGGAAGCGGTCGCGCAGGACGAGCATGTGGCGGGCGTACGCCGGGAACTTGTCCTCCGCCTGGGCCGCGATCCCGCCGAACGTGGCGATGTTGATCATCGTGGGAACCAGGGCGGTGCCGCGGCGGGCCATCTCGTCGATGTCCGACTCGTTCAGGCCGGTGCCGTGCTCGACGGAGTCCACGCCTGCGCGGACCAGGGCGGCTACGGACTCCTCGGCGAAGGTGTGGACCGCGACCCGCGCGCCCGCGGTGTGGGCGGCCTCGATCGCGCCGGCCATCGCGGCGACGTCCCACGCGGGCGCGAGGTCGCCGACGCCGCGGTCGATCCAGTCGCCGACGAGCTTGACCCAGCCGTTGCCGAGGCCGGCCTGGCGGGCGAGCTCGCCGGGCAGGTCTGCCTCGCCGACCTCGACCCCGATGTCGCGCAGGTACCGCTTCGGGGGCGCCACGTGCCGCCCGGCGCGCACCAGGCGGGGCGTGTCGGGGTCGTCGTCCAGGGAGGCGTACGGGATCGGAGACCCGGCGTCGCGAATCGCGAGGACGCCCGCGTCTCGGTCCACGAGGGCGAGCGACCGCGCCTGGTCGACGCCGTCGGAGGGCCGGCCGCCGGGCTGGATGCCGAGGTGGCAGTGGGCGTCCACGAGGCCGGGCAGGATGTACCCCTCGTCGGCGACCGTGAGCGCCCCGGCGACCGGCGAGAACGTCACGCGGTCGCCGACCAGCCAGAGGTCGCGGCGCTCGCCGGAGGGCAGCAGCGTCCCCCGCACATGCAGCGCCGGACCGGCCTCGGCTCCACGCGCGGACGCGGAGCTGATGCCAGCCTCGGACGCGCGGCCAGCACCACGCGCGGACGCGGAACTGATGCCAGCCTCGGACGCGCGGCCAGCACCACGCGCGGACGCGGAACTGATGCCAGCCTCGGACGCGCGGCCAGCACCACGCGCGGACGCGGAGCTGATGCCAGCCTCGGACCCGGCGCTGGTGGCGCGCTCGGACGCGCCGTCGGCGCCGCGCGCGATCGCGCTGCCGGTGCCGGTGCCGGTGCCGGTTCGACGGTCGGGCGCGGTGCTCGAGGCCGGCGCAGGCGTCAAGGACCGCTCCGCTGCCGGTCGAACGGTTTGCGCGCCTTCTTCGGTGGGCTGGGCGTCAGGAGTCCTTGTCACGCTTCTGCAGCTTCGAGAAGTCGATCTTCGGGAGGCGGAAGCCCGGGGGCATGCCCGCGGCGTTGGGGTCCATCGCGGCGGGGTCGAAGCCCGGCGGCAGCTGCGGCATGCCGCCGCCGATGCGGGGCTGGCGCATCCCGCCACCGGCGTTGCCGCCCTTGGTGCCCTTGCGCTTGTTCTTCGGCGACTTGGTCGCCTTGCGGCGGCCTCCGGGCAGGCCCATCATGCCGCCCATCTGCTTCATCATCTTCTGCGCGTCGGCGAAGCGGGTGAGCAGCTGGTTGACGTCGGTGACCGAGACGCCCGAGCCGTTGGCGATGCGCACGCGGCGGGAGGCGTTGAGGATCTTCGGGTTGGTGCGCTCCTTCGGGGTCATCGAGCGGATGATCGCCGTGACCCGGTCGAAGTGCTTGTCGTCGATCTCGGCCAGCTGGTCCTTCATCTGGTTCATGCCCGGCATCATGGCCAGCACGTTGGCGATCGGGCCCATGCGGCGCACCGCCTGCAGCTGCTCCAGGAAGTCCTCGAGCGTGAAGTCCTCGCCGCCCATGAGCTTGGCGGCCATCCGCTCCTTCTCATCATCGGCGAAGGCGCTCTCCGCCTGCTCGATGAGGGTGAGCACGTCGCCCATGCCGAGGATGCGCGAGGCCATCCGGTCGGGGTGGAAGACGTCGAAGTCCTCGAGCTTCTCGCCGGTCGACGCGAACATGATCGGCTGGCCGGTGACGTGGCGGACGGAGAGCGCGGCGCCACCGCGCGCGTCGCCGTCGAGCTTGGAGAGCACGACGCCGGTGATGCCGACGCCGTCGCGGAAGGCCTCGGCCGTGGTGACCGCGTCCTGGCCGACCATGGCGTCGATGACGAACAGGACCTCGTCGGGGTCGACGGCGTCGCGGATGTCGGCGGCCTGCTGCATCATCTCGGCGTCGATGCCGAGGCGGCCGGCGGTGTCGACGATCACGATGTCGCGCATCTGGCGCTTCGCGTGCTCCATGGAGTCGCGGGCGACCTGGACGGGGTTGCCGACGCCGTTGCCGGGCTCGGGCGCGTACACCTCGACGCCCGCGCGGCCGCCCAGCACCTGCAGCTGGTTGACGGCGTTGGGGCGCTGGAGGTCGGCGGCGACGAGCAGCGGCTGATGGCCCTGGCCCTTGAGCCAGCGGGCGAGCTTGCCGGCGAGGGTCGTCTTACCGGAGCCCTGCAGACCGGCGAGCATGATCACGGTCGGCGGGTTCTTGGCGAACTGCAGCCGGCGCGCCTCGCCACCGAGCGTCGCCACGAGCTCCTCGTGGACGATCTTGATGACCTGCTGAGCCGGGTTGAGCGCCTGCGACACCTCCGCGCCCCGCGCCCGCTCCTTGAGCCGCGCGATGAAGGACTTGACCACGGGCAGCGCGACGTCGGCCTCGAGCAGCGCCAGGCGGATCTCCCGCGCGGTCGCGTCGACGTCGGCGTCGGTGAGCCGTCCCTTGCTCCGCAGCTTCGAGAAAATGCCGGAAAGCCGGTCACTCAGGGTGTCAAACACGACAGATCCGTCCTCGGTGTAGGAGTCCCTTGAAGGGTACGCGACCGCGGACAGTGCGGCGCGACCCGCGGCGACGCGCGCCACGCCGCCCGCAAACCGGACGAACCGCTAGAAAGCCGGCCGCCGGAGCACGGGCGAGGCGTCAGGATGGGGTCGCGGCCTTCAGCACCGCCGCCTCCACACGCTGTCGCGCGGCCGCGTCCCACTCGCCCTCCAGGTAGAAGGCGTCCACCACCTCGCCGCCCAGGGTGGAGATGCGCGTCGAGCGCACGTCGGCGCCGATGTCGCCCAGCGCGCTCGCCACCCGGAACAGCAGCCCCGGCGTGTCCGTGGCGCGCAGCTCCAGCACGGTGGCGTCCGTCGCCGCCGACGTCGGCTGCCACACCACGCGCGGGGGCGCGGTCGCGGTGCGGCGGCGGGACGAGCGCTCGCGAGCCGCCAGGCGTTCGGCCACCGGCAGGTCGCCGGTCACGGCACGGCGCAGGTCGGAGACGACGGCGTCGCGGTCGATCTCGCCGCCGTAGCGGGGCTGCACCGCGCAGACCATCCGCGCGAGGCCGTCCACGGTCGCGGTGTCGGCGGTCACGACGTCGAGGCGGTGCAGGGACAGGCAGCCGGCCACGGCCGCGAGCAGGCCGCGACGGTCGTGGGCGGTCACCGACACCGAGTCGGTCTCCAGGTGTACCGCCGGCAACTTCGCCGGCACCGCGAGCCCGGCGACCGGCGAGGGCGGCGGTGCGACCACGCCGGTGTCCAGCGCGCGCTCGACGTGGCGGACCAGCTCGGCGATGAGCCGGCCCTTCCAGTCCGACCAGGCCGCGGGGCCGGTCGCCACCGCGTCCGCGCGGGCGAGGGCATGCAGGAGCGACAGCGTGGAGGCCTCGCCCACCGCGCCGGCGACGGTCGCGATGGTCTGCGGGTCGGACAGGTCGCGGCGGGTGGCCGTGTCGGGGAGGAGCAGGTGGAGGCGCACCACCTTCTCCACCTGGGCGACGTCGGCGGCGCTGAGGCCGAGGCGGGCGGCCACGGCGGCGGCGATCGGCGCGCCGACGATGCTGTGGTCGCCGGGCAGGCCCTTGCCGATGTCGTGCAGCAGGCCACAGAGCACGAGCAGGTCGGGGCGGTCGACGTCGCGGGTGAGCCGCGCGGCCTGGCGGGCGGTCTCGACCAGGTGGCGGTCGACGGTGAACAGGTGGACCGGGTTGTGCTGCGGCAGGCTGCGTACCCGCGCCCACTCGGGCAGCCAGTTGACGACGAGGCCGTACCGGTCGCAGGCCTCCCACACCGAGATCATCGCCGGGCCGCTGCCCAGCAGGGTGAGCAGGGCGTCGCGCGCGGGAGCGGGCCACGGGCGGGGCATGGGGCCGGCGAAGCCGCCGAGCCACTCCAGGGTGGCGTGCGAGATGGGCAGGTCGGCGCGGGCGGCGGCCGCGGCGACGCGCAGGGGCAGGGCCGGGTCCGGCCGCGGGGTCACGGCGGCGCGGGCCAGGACGACCTCGCCGCGCTGCTCGACCACGTCGCGGGCGAGGGGGCGGCGCTCGGCGTGGCCGCGGGTGCTCGGGGCGGCCCAGCGCTCCACGGCGCGCCAGGCGTCGTCGCTGGCGTACGCGATGGTGCGGGCGGACTCGGCGATGCGGCGCAGGACGTCGTCGCGGTCGCCGTAGCCGAGCATCTCGGCGACCTCGTCGCGATCCTGCGCGAGGAGGCGGTCGACGCGGCGTCCGCGCACGGTGTGCAGGGCGTCGCGGACGTCGAGGAGGGTGCGGTGGGCGCCGCGGACGGCGGGGCGGGGGCCGTCGGCGACCCCGGCGAAGCCGATGCCGCGCAGGACCCCGAAGTCCCGCAGGCCTCCGTGCGACTCCTTGACGTCGCCTTCGAGGAGGAACGCCAGCTCGCCGTGGGCCTTCCAGCGGTCCTGGGTGAGGGTGCGCAGGCCGGGCAGCAGGTGGCGGGCCTCCCGGCGCCACTGGGCGACGGCATCGGCGTGCAGCGCGGTGAGGATCTGGGCGTCGCCCGCGACGAGGCGGGCGTCGAGCAGGCCGAGGGCCGCCTTGAGGTCCTCGCGGGCCACGGCGAGCGCCTGAGCGGGGCTGCGCGTGGAGTGGTCCAGGGCGAACTTGGCGTCCCAGATCTGGTACCAGATGACGCGCCCGAGCTCGTCGGCCGCCGCCTCGTCCCCCGGCCCGCCCGGGTGCAGCAGCACCAGGTCGAGGTCGCTGCGCGGGGCACACTCGCGTCGGCCCAGGCCACCGACGGCGACGAGGGAGGCACCGGAGGTACAACCTCCGGCTTTTGAAAAGATCTCCCCGAGCCACTCGTCGATCGCGTCCGAGCGCTCGGCACGCGCGTCGGCGCCCGCCCCGGTGGAAAGGACCGGAACGGGCGCCGACGGCTGTGTCATGTGATGAGGATAGAGATCAGCAGCGGCTCAGAGCGCGTCGAGCCCGCGCTCGCCGGTGCGGACCCGGACCACCTCGTCGACCGAGGTGACCCACACCTTGCCGTCACCGATCTTGCCGGTGCGGGCGGCGGTGACGATGGCGTCCACGACCTTCTCGAAGTCGAGCTCGTCGGTGACGATCTCGACCCGGATCTTGGGGACGAACTCCACCGTGTACTCCGCACCGCGGTACACCTCGGTGTGGCCCTTCTGACGGCCGTAGCCCTGGACCTCGCTCACGGTGAGGCCCGCCACGCCGAGCGCGTGGAGCGCCTCCTTCACCGCGTCGAGCTGATACGGCTTGATGACCGCGGTCACCAGCTTCATGCCCATTCCCTCCGACATCCCTCGACGCTAACCGGCTACCGATTCCGACGCCGGAGCTTCCGCCGCCGACGCCGGGGTCTTGCTTGTACCGACGCCCGCCAGGGCGAACGCTCCGGCGCTGCCGCCGCTGTTCGGCGTCGTGTCGTAGGCGCTCTCCGCGTGCTCCGCGATGTCGATGCCCTCGACCTCGGCCTCGGGGCTCACCCGGAAGCCGATCGTCTTCTGGATGACGAAGGCGAGGATGAAGGCGACGGCGAACGAGTAGACCGAGACGATAGCGCTCGCACCGGCCTGGGCGCCGAGCTGGTGAGCGCCACCGCCCATGAACAGGCCGTTCTTGGCGCCCCCGAGCGCCGGGTCGCTGATGTACGAGTTGAGCTTGTCGTTGGCGAAGAGGCCGATCCACAGCGAGCCGATCCACCCGCCGACGAAGTGGACGCCGACCACGTCGAGCGAGTCGTCGAAGCCGAAGCGGTACTTCAGGCTGACCGCCAGGGCGCAGACGATGCCCGCGGCGAGGCCGAGGAGCACGGCCGCCCACGAGTCGATGAAGCCACAGGCGGGGGTGATCGCGACAAGGCCCGCGACCGCGCCGGACGAGGCGCCGACGAGGGTGGGCTTGCGGTCGCGGATCCACTCGACGATGACCCAGCCGAGCAGGGCGGCGGCGGTGGCGACCTGGGTGTTGACGAACGCGAGGCCCGTGACGCCGTCGACCGTCAGCTCGGAGCCGGCGTTGAAGCCGAACCAGCCGAACCACAGCAGGCCGGCGCCGAGGGCGACGAAGGGCACGTTGTGCGGCTTCATGCTCTCCCGCGGCCAGCCGATGCGCTTGCCGAGGACCAGGGCGACACCGAGCGCGGCCGCACCGGCGTTGATGTGCACGGCGGTGCCACCGGCGAAGTCGAGCGGGTGCAGGTGCTGGTAGATCCAGCCGCCGCCCCAGACGTTGTGCGCCACCGGGAAGTACACCAGGGTGGCCCAGCCGAACGCGAACAGCAGCCAGCCGCCGAACTTCGCGCGGTCGGAGATGGCGCCGCTGATCAGCGCAACGGTGATCACCGCGAACGTCATCTGGAAGACCATGAAGACGTACGTCGGGATGCCGTTACCGCTGGGGTTGTCCGTGGTCGAGAGCCACATCTGGTCGATGTAGGTCTTGCCGCCGAAGTACTGGCCGAGGTCGCCGAAGAGGCCCCCGGCGCTGTCGGCGCCGAACGATGCGCTGAAGCCGTAGAACAGCCACAGGATGCTGACGAGCCCGATTGTCGAGAAGCTCATCATCATCATGTTGAGGACGCCTTTATTGCGGTTCAGGCCCCCGTAGAACAGGGCCAGGGCCGGCGTCATCAGCAGCACCAGAGCGGTCGAAACGAGTAGCCACGCGGTGTGGCCAGTGTTAATGGTCGCTTCAGGCACGCGGGCCTCCTGGTAGTCGAGATCCTCCCTCCCGACCTTCGAGGCAGCGTTGCCCTCCAGCCGGTTGCGCGAGAGCTTGTCGGGCTCACGTTTCGCGCACCGGCGCTGCGCGGTTTCTTCCGCGTGACGTCATGTTTCCAGCGTGTGAAGAAAGGCTCACACAACGGAGACGTACTAGCGGAGCGCGTACTCCAGCGTGTGTCGCTCGTAATCGATGAGCCGCAGGTCACGCACGGGACGCCGGAGATGCCCCTTGTGCACGATGCGCACGAAAGCGGGGTCGCCGGCGGCCGCCATGCGTCGAATGCCCTCGATGTGATCGACGATGCGTTTCCGAATGACGCGCACGAGGCGATGACGGTCGCGCGGCGTCAGCCCGTAGGCGTCGGCGAACATGCGCAGCCGGCGCGGGCGGTTCGGGCGCTTCCAGCCCAGCGTGTAGGAGTCCCGGTCGGAGAACAGCGGCACCCAGGTCCACGCCGCGTACGCGACGTCGTAGATCCGCGCCCCGGGCGAGGCCAGGTCGAAGTCGATGAGCGACAGCGTGCCGTCCGGGCGCCAGATGACGTTGTGCGGCGCCGCGTCGTGGTGGCAGATGACCTCGGTGTCCGGCGGCGGGGGGCCGAACGAGCGCCAGACCGCGTTCGGGGGCGGCCGGAAGCCCGCCTGGGCGTCGTGGAACATGCGCAGCATGGTTGCGACGGTGACCATCGCCTCGTCGGTCACCCAGTGCGGGGCCAGCGGGTACTCGCCGCACTCACCCTCGAGGTACTGCAGCACCTCGCGGCCGCGTTCGTCGATGCCGAAGGCGCGCGGTGCGCCGGTGAACCCGACGTACTCCAGGTGGCGCAGCAGCGCGTGCACCGCGGGCGTCCACGGGCCCGCGTTGCGGCGCACGGTGTCGCCCGAGCGCACCACGACGGAGGTGTTCCCACCGTGGAGCGGGATCTCCTGCTGCGTCACGTCTTCGTCCTTCGCCTGACCTGACCGGGGGGAACCGAGCTGTACTGCCGTCCGCCGGCCGCCGGAAGCACGCGGCCGGGCCTTACCGTCCCAAGGTACCGTCCGAGGTTACGCGTCCGTGCCAATGAGGGCGTCGACGAACTGTCGGGCATCGAACGGAGCAAGGTCATCGGGGCCCTCCCCGAGACCGACCAGCTTCACCGGAATGCCCAGTTTGCGCTGTACCGCGATCACGATGCCGCCCTTGGCCGTGCCGTCGAGCTTGGTCAGTACGACGCCGGTGACGTCCACCACCTCGGTGAACACCCGCGCCTGCTCGAGACCGTTCTGCCCCGTCGTGGCGTCGAGGATGAGCAGCGTCTCGTCCACCGGCCCGTGCTTCTCCACGACCCGCTTGACCTTGCCGAGCTCGTCCATCAGCCCGACCTTGTTCTGCAGCCGACCGGCCGTGTCGATCAGCACCGTGTCCACACCCGCGTCAATACCCCGTTTGACCGCATCGAACGCCACCGAGGCTGGATCCGCCCCTTCGGGGCCGCGCACGACGTCGGCGCCGACCCGCCCGGCCCACGTGGCCAGTTGCTCGGCCGCGGCCGCGCGGAAGGTGTCGGCGGCGCCGAGGACCACGGTGTGCCCGTCGGCGACCAGCACCCGGGCGATCTTGCCGCAGGTGGTGGTCTTGCCCGCGCCGTTGACGCCGACGACGAGCAGCACCGCGGGGCGCCCGTCGCGCGGGGTCGCGGCCAGGGAGCGGTCCATCTCCGGCTGCAGGGCCGCGACGAGCTCGTCGGCGAGCATGTCGCGCAGGTCGGACGCGGTGGCGGTGCCATGGATGCGGGCCCGATCGCGCAGCTTGGCGACGAGGTCGGTGGTCGCCTGGACGCCGACGTCGGCGCCGATCAGCGTCTCCTCGATCTCCTCCCAGGTGTCGTCGTCGAGCTTGTCGCGGGCGAGCAGGGCGAGCAGGCCCTTGCCGAAGACGTTCTGCGAGCGGCTCAGGCGCGCGCGGAGGCGCACGAGGCGGCCGGCCGTCGGCGCGGGCGTCTCGATCTCCGGCGCCGGGGGTGCGGCCGGCGGCTCCTCGACGACGACGGGCGCGGGCGGGGGGGCCTCGATCACCGTCGGGGGCTGGGGCTGCTCCTTCCGCTCGATCTCCGGCTTGACCTCCGGCGGGGCTGGGGGCAGCGTCGGAGGCTTGCGGAAACGGGGCGCGATCAGCGCAAGGGTGGCCCCGATCATGACGACGAGCAGCACCAGGCCGAAGACGATGTACGACTCCATGGTTGGAATCCTCCCAGACGCGGCGCCCGGGGGCCTGCAGTGGCGCCGAGACCGGCCGAGCAGGATCATTCGGGTTGCACACCGCCTCACCCAAGTAGGCCCGGAGGTCGCATCGTCATGTCCGAAACCGAGCTCGACCACGACCGCGGCCCGCTGGTGCTCGGCCCGGTGCTGCGGCGCGTCGAGGGCGACCGGGCGACGGTCTGGGTGGAAACCGCGCGACCGGCGACCGTGGAGGTCGACGCCGCGCCCGCGGGCGGGGCGGCCCGGACGTTCAGCGTGCACGGGCACCACTACGCGCTGGTCGTGGTGGACGGGCTGCCGCCGGACGCGGTCACGCCGTACCGCGTGCGCATCGACGGCGTCGAGGTGTGGCCGGCGCCCGACGACCAGTGCCCGCCCCCGGTGATCCGCACCCGCCCGGCGGGGGCGCCCGTGCGGCTGGTGTTCGGCTCGTGCCGCGAGGCGAGCCCGCTCAGCGTCACGCGGTACCCCCCGGACGCGCTCGACGCCTACTCGGCGCGGCTGATCGAGTCCATCCGCTCGGACGCGCCCACCGAGTGGCCCGACCTCCTGGTGCTGCTCGGCGACCAGGTGTACGCCGACGAGACCCCGGAGAAGATCCAGCGCTGGCTCAAGCGGCGCCGGCGGCAGCGCCGCGCGGACGCGCCGACGACGCAGGTGGTGGACTTCCACGAGTACACGAAGCTCTATCTCGACTCCTGGGGCGACCCCGAGATCCGCTGGCTGCTCTCGACCGTCCCGAGCGTGATGATCTTCGACGACCACGAGATCATCGACGACTGGAACACGTCGCAGCGCTGGCGCGAGCAGATGGCCGGGCTCAGCTGGTGGCCGCAGCGCATCCAGGCGGGGCTCGCGTCGTACTGGGTGTACCAGCACATGGGCAACCTGGCCCCAAGCGCGCTGGCCGAGTGCCCCGTCTACGCGGCCGTGAGCTCGACGGGCGACGCGACCGAGATCCTCGACGACTTCGGCACGCGCGCCGACCGCGACCGGGCGGCGGCGTACCGGTGGAGCTACGTCCTCGACATCGACCGCACCCGCCTCGTGGTGCTCGACAACCGCGCCGCCCGCGAGCTCGAGCAGGGCAAGCGCGCGATGCTGCCCGACAGCGAGTGGGCCTGGTTCGCCAAGCAGCTCCCGGGCGACTACGACCACCTGGTGATCGGCTCCTCGCTGCCGTGGCTGCTGCCGCCGGCCATCCACCACCTGGAGGCCGCGACCGAGCGCCTGGCCGAGTCACCGCGCGGCTGGGTGGGCCGGTTCGGGGAGAAGCTGCGCCAGGCGGTGGACCTCGAGCACTGGGCGGCGTTCGGGCGCTCCTTCGAGGCGCTGAGCGCGATGCTGGCCCAGATCGGCGCCGGGCATGGCGGCGTGTCACCGGCACCGGCGTCGATCAGCGTGCTCTCGGGTGATGTTCATCACTCCTACGCCGCGCGGGCCGACCTGGGCTCCGAGGTGGAGAGCGCGGTCCACCAGCTCACGTGCTCACCGGTGCACAACGACATGCCGAAGCTCGTCCGGCCCGCCATGAAGTTCGGCTGGAACCCGCCGGCGGCCCGGATGATGCGCGCGGTCGCGCGGTCGCTGGGGCTGCGCAAGCCGGCCGTGCGGTGGCGCAAGACGGCCGGGCCCTACTTCGGCAACGCGGTCGGGCTGCTGCTGCTGGAGGGGCGCTCGGCGCACGTGGCGATCCAGGGCACCCGGCCGGACAAGACCCTGGGCGAGGTGGCCGCGCTCAAGCTGAGCTGACGTGCGGGTACGTCACCGCCGGCTCGTTGAGGTCCGCCCAGGCCCAGTGGGTCGCCACCCGGGCGCGCCCGGTGAGATATGCCACAGCCGGCTCGCGGATCGGGGCGAACCACATCCGGCCCAGCCGGTCGATGGCCTCCTCCAGCGGCACCCACGCGCCCGAGCCGTCGTGCGGGCCGACACCGGTCACCTCGAAGCCCAGCATCTCGTACTCGACCCCGCCCGCCGGGTAGCGAGCCACCCAGAGCAGCCGCTCGGCGAGCACGGACGCGAAGCCGGCCTCCTGGCTGACCTTGGCCAGCACCGGTTCGCCCGGCTCCACGGCACCGCCCGGGAGCGCCCAGTCCGGCGGGTCGCTGATGAGCAGGACGTCCTTGCCGCGACGCAGCACGGCGCCCACGGCGAGCTGATGACCGGTCACGCTTCACAGTAGGCCCCGCGCCGCCCGGCATACGATCACCGGCATGAGCTTTTACGACGTCGAAATCGCCGACCTGCAGGGCAAGCCGCTCGATCTCGGGCAGTTCCGCGGGCGGCCGGTGCTCGTGGTCAACGTCGCCTCCCGCTGCGGGCTGACGCCGCAGTACGCCGATCTCGAGGCGCTGCACAAGGAGTACGAGGGCCGCGGCTTCTCGGTGCTGGGCGTGCCCTGCAACCAGTTCGCGGGGCAGGAGCCGGGGACGTCCGAGGAGATCGCCGAGTTCTGCAGCACCACCTACGGTGTGACGTTCCCCATGACCGAGAAGGTCGAGGTCAACGGCGAGGGCCGGCACCCGCTCTACGACCTGTTGACCCCGGTGGCGGATGCCGAGGGGCACACCGGCGACATCCGGTGGAACTTCGAGAAGTTCCTCGTCGCGCCGGACGGCACCGTCGCCGCTCGCTTCGGGCCGCGTACCGAGCCCAAGGCCGACGAGGTCGTCCGGGCGGTCGAGACCGCCATCTGACCGTGGGCCACGGGGCCCGGCGCCTGCCTTCGACCGCGGGTAACGGGCCCGGCCTACAGGCCGAGCGCCCGGCGCGGATAGGTGAGGTCGTCGCCGGGCGTGTAGCGGTACGCCGAGAGACCCGCCGCCCGCGCGCCGCGGATCATCCGGTCGGTGTCGTCGACCAGCAGGCAGCGCGGCGGCGGGGTGGCGATCAGGGCGCAGGCCGCCTGGAAGTACTCCTTGGCCGGCTTGTGCACGCCCAGCTCGGCCGAGAGCGCGACCGCGTCGAACTCGCCGGTCAGGCCGAACGAGGCGAGCACGTCGTGGAACTCGATCGTCGCGTTGGTCGCGAGGCACACGGGCAGGCCCGCGGCGCGCACGTCGCGGACGAAGGCGAGGACGTCCGCGGCGACGTCGCCCGGGTATACCTCCCACTCCGCCATGAGCTCGGCGGCCCGCCCAAGGCCGCCGACGCGGGGCGCCAGGTCGGCGGCGACGGTCGCGAGCCACTCGGCGCGCGTCATGCGGCCCGTGATGGCCGGCAGCAGGCGATCCCACTCGAGTGCCATGTCGAGAACCGTGCCGGGCTCCAGGCCGTACCGCTGCTCGATCTTGGCATTGGTCGAGGGGTCGAACGTGCGCAGGACCCCGTCGAAGTCGATGAGCAGGGCCGTGGGCCGTTGAGTCACGCTGCCTCTTCCGTCCGCAGGCGCTGCGAGATCACCTCGGTGACGCCCGATCGCATGGTGACGCCGTAGAGGGCGTCGGCGACCTCCATCGTGCGCTTCTGGTGAGTGATGATGATCAGCTGGCTGCGCTCGCGCAACTGCTCGAAGAGGGTGATGAGGCGGCCCAGGTTGACGTCGTCCAGGGCGGCCTCGACCTCGTCCATGATGTAGAACGGGCTGGGGCGGGCGCGGAAGATCGCGCAGAGCAGGGCGACGGCGGTCAGCGACCGCTCGCCGCCCGAGAGCAGCGACAGGCGCTTGATCTTCTTGCCGGGCGGCCGGGCCTCGACCTCGATGCCGGTGGTGAGCATGTCCTCGGGGTCGGTGAGCACGAGGCGGCCCTCGCCGCCCGGGAAGAGCACCGAGAAGACCTGCTCGAACTCGCGGGCGGTGTCGTGGTACGCGCTGGTGAACACCTCGAGGATGCGGTCGTCGACGTCCTTGACCACGGTGAGCAGGTCGCGGCGGGTGGCCTTGAGGTCCTCGAGCTGGTCGGAGAGGAACTTGTAGCGCTCCTCCATCGCCGCGAACTCCTCCAGCGCCAGCGGGTTGACCTTGCCCAGGAGGTTCAGCTCGCGCTCGGCCTTGGCGGCTCGCTTCTCCTGGGTGGCGCGGTCGTACGGCACCGGCTCGGGCACGGGCCGCCGGTCGGCCTCGGCCGCGGCGACCTCGGGCGCGGTCGGCGGGACGGGCAGGTGCGGGCCGTACTCGGCGACGAGGGTGTCGGCGTCGAGCCCGAACTCCTCGGCGGAGCGGGCCTCGAGCTGCTCGATGCGCATGCGCTGCTCGGCGCGGGCGACCTCGTCGCGGTGCACGGCGTTGGTGAGCCGGTCGAGCTCGGACGTGAACTGCTTGGCGCGCCCGCGCACGTCAACCAGGGCCGACTCGCGCTCGGCGCGCGTCGCGGCCAGGCTGTCGCGGGTCTCCTGCGCCTCGGCGATCGACTCCTCGAGCCGCTCCAGGGCGAACGCGGCGCCCTCGGCGACGGCCTGGGCGATGCGGGCGCCGCGGGCGCGGGTGGCCTTGCGGGCGGCGGCGCGCTCCCGGGCGGCCCGTTCGGCGGCGGCCTGGCGCAGCAGCCCGTCCGCGCGGCCGGCGAGAGCGCCGACGCGCTCCTCGGCGGTGCGCACGGCGAGCCGCACCTCCATCTCCTGCTGGCGCGCGACCGGCACCTCGTCGGCGAGGTCGTCGCGCTCGTGCGTGGAGGGGTCGTCGTCGACCGGCGTGGACTCGGCCAGGGCCAGGCGCTCCTCGAGCTCGGCGAGGCTGGCCCGGCCGGACTCGCGGGCCGACTCCGCCTTGTTCTTCGCCGCGGCGTGCCGCTCGACCTCGGCCCGGGCCGACTTCGCGGCGGCGCCGAGCTCGGCGAGGCGGCGCGCGGCCGCGTTGCGGACGCTGTCGGCCTCCTTCTTGGCCGCCGCGGTCTCGGCGACCACCTGCTTGGCCGAGGTGGCCGCGTTGCGGGCCAGGGCGAGCAGCTCCCGCGCCTCGGCGACGCGCCGCTCGGCGTCGACCTTCTGCTGGCGGGCCTCGTCGACGGCCGCCTGCACCTCGATGAAGCTGGGCTGCTTGCCGGAGCCGCCGGCCGCGGCGTAGGCGCCGATGACGTCGCCGTCGGGCGTGACGGCGCGCAGCGCGGGCGCGTAGGAGACGATGCGGCGCGCGGTCGCGAGGTCGGGCGCGAACACGACGTCGCCGACGGCGCGCTCCAGCGCCGGGCGCAGCTCGTCGGGGAAGCGCACCAGGTCCATGGCCCAGGCGGCGCCCGGGGGCAGCGGCACCCGCTCGATCGGCGGGGCGTCGAGCATGGGCGCGGACGCGATGATCAGCGCGGCCCGGCCGGCGTCGTCCTGCTTGAGCATCTCGACGGCCGCGACCGCGCCCTCCACACCGGACACCGCGACGGCGTCGGCAAGGGCGCCCAGCGCGGCGGCCAGGGCGGCCTCGTGCCCGGTCTCGACGGACAGCAGGGCGGCGACGCTGCCGAGCAGCCCGGGGACGCGGTCGGAGCGGGCCAGCAGGGTGCCGGCGCCGTCCTTGCGGCGCAGGCCCATCGCGAGCGCCTCCTCGCGGGCCTTCCACTGCGCGGCGTCCTTCTCGGCGGCGCGCTCGGCGTCGTTGTGCTGGCGCACCTCGTTGTTGATCGCGTCGAGCTCCTGGGTCGCCTCCTGGTGGCGCATCTCCAGGTCGGCGTTGGCGTTGTCGGCCACCGAGGCGCCCGCGCTAGCCTCGTCGTAGAGGCCCTGGGCCGCCTCCGCGCGCGCCTCGGCCTCGGCGAACTGGACCGTGAGGCGCTCGATCTCGTCGCCGGCGGCGTTCGCGCGGGAGCGCGCGGACTCGACCTGACCGGTGAGCTTGGCCAGCCCCTCGCGGCGGTCGGCGATGGCCTTGTGGGCCGCGACGATGGCCTTCTCCGCGAAGGCAAGACGGCGCTCGAGGTCCTGGCGGCGCTCGACGGCCTCGGCGAGGCGCTCCTGGCTGGCCTCCAGCGCGGCGCGCAGCTCTTCCTCCTGCTCGCGGACCTTGTCGGCCTCGGCGGTGAGCTGGTCGGGGTCGCGCCCGGGCCGCTCGTCGACCGGGGCGGCGGCGAGGTTGCGATGGCGCTCCGCGGCGAGCTGGTGCAGGGAGCGGTACCGCTCCTGCAGCGTCGAGAGCTGGTACCAGGTGTCCTGCGCCTCGGCCAGGACCGGCGCGTCGGCGGCGTGCTCGGCCTCGAGGGCGGCGAGGCGCTCGTTGATCGACTCGACCTCGGCCTCGACCTCCTCGCGGCGCGCGCGCAGGGCCGTCTCGTCGGCGATCTCGCGGTCGAGGGTCTCACGCAGCGTGTGCAGGTCGTCGGCGAGCAGTCGCAGCCGGGCGTCGCGCAGGTCGGCCTGGATGCCGGCGGCGCGCCGGGCGACCTCGGCCTGGCGCCCGAGCGGCTTGAGCTGGCGGCGCAGCTCGGTGGTGAGGTCACCGAGGCGGTTGAGGTTGGCCGCCATCGCCTCGAGCTTGCGGATGGCCTTCTCTTTGCGCTTGCGGTGCTTGAGGACGCCGGCGGCCTCCTCGATGAAGGCGCGGCGGTCCTCGGGGCGGGCGTGCAGCACGCCGTCGAGGCGGTTCTGACCGACGATCACGTGCATCTCGCGGCCGATGCCGGAGTCGGACAGCAGCTCCTGGATGTCGAGCAGGCGGCAGGAGTTGCCGTTGATCTCGTACTCGCTTTCACCCGAACGGAACATCCGGCGGGTGATCGACACCTCGGTGTAGTCGATCGGCAGCGCACCGTCGTTGTTGTCGATCGTGAGGGTGACCTCGGCACGTCCCAAGGGGGCGCGGCTCGCGGTACCGGCGAAAATTACGTCTTCCATCTTTCCGCCGCGCAGCGCCTTAGCGCCCTGCTCACCGAGCACCCAGGAGATGGCGTCCACCACGTTGGACTTGCCGGAGCCGTTCGGCCCGACGACACAGGTGATGCCCGGCTCGAGCTTCAGCGTGGTGGCCGACGCGAAGGACTTGAAGCCCTTGGCCGTCAGGGTCTTGAGGTGCACGGATCTCCACGGTGGTCGAGGTGTGTTACCGGGCAGGCTACCGCCGGGACACTACCCTTCCCTGCAGTACCGCACACCATAATGCGCGTGTCGCGGACACAGCGCCCACTCTGACCCCTTGAGTAACCAACGGGACGACCGGGTCGTTACATGACTGCGCGCCGAGACCCAGAGGATGTCGGCGCGCGGGTTTACTGTGCAGTTCTGCGCAGGCTGCGGTGACCTGAAATCTTCAGGCCATCGCCGGCTCGGCGAGCCGGACCAGGTGGTCCGTCTCCGACGCCGCCGCGGCGAGCCGGTCGTTTTCGGCGCGGAGCCGAACAACCTCGAACTCGAGCGCCCGAACCTTGGCGCGCAGTTGGGTGACCTCGTCGACTAGGCGCCGGTCGGGCGCGCTGCCTACGTGGCCGTAGAGGGCCTTAGCCATATCGTCTCCTTGTTAAGCGCAGCCGGTCGATTCCGGCAAACGCGCGCCCAGCACCCGCGACCGAAGCACAAGGGCATAATTGGGCGCGACTGGCGACCCCTCTATGTTCCGTCCGAGGGGCGACTTAGTCAAGCGCAGAGGCACGCCAAACGTCCTGGCCAGGGTGTTCTCACTCACCCGGGTGCGTGATCCACACGCCGCGCCGATCGTGGCAGTGTGCCACCGGTTGCCCCGCGGCGCCACCGCAAAGTAGCGTCATGTCTGGGAAATCTGGGGACGACGGGACCGGGAGAGTGCGATGACGGGTCTCACTGCGAGACTCGGGCCCACCGGGATAGCCGCGATCGTCACCGCAGTGCTCATCGTCTTCGGCCTGGGCGCCGTGATCATTCCGGCGCTCGCCGGCGGCGGCGACTCCTCGGCCCCGCACGCCGCCGCTCCGCCGCCCGACGTGGCGCCTCCGAGCGCCGCCGACGCCAGCAGCGCGCCCGCGCCCACCACCGAGGCGCCGACGACGGCCCAGACGACCCTCGTGGCCGCGAACTTCAACGCCGGCTACGAGGACCGCGTCGTGCAGCTGATCAACAGCGAGCGGCGCAAGAAGCGGTGCGAGGCCCTACGGGTCGACACGAAGCTGCGCAGCGCCGCGCGGGGGCACGCGGCGGACATGGCGGCCAAGGACTTCACCGATGCCAGGGGCAGCGACGGCAGCAGCCCGCAGGACCGGGTCAGCGCGGCCGGCTTCAGCGGCGGGTTCGCCGACGAGCTGACCGCCAAGGGCGGCGACGCGGGCGACGTCGTCAAGCACTGGCTGCATGACGGCGACGCGAAGGACACGCTGCTCGACTGCGACACCACATCGATCGGTGTCGGGGCCGCCATGCGCGGCCGCACGCCCTACTGGACCGTGGACACGGGCCGTGCTTGAGGGGGCCCAGCATCGTTAGTCCGGTCGTGGACCGGGTTCCGACGCTCCTGCCACTGCGGGCGCATCCGCTGGCCCGGCCACACGCATGGGAGATCGTCGCGAGCCACGGTCCGGCGTTCACCGTCGTCGTCGACGTCGCGGGCGGGCCCGGCAGCGGCCGCGACCCGCTGTGGACCGCGGCCATGAGCCGCCTGGCCGCGGCGGGCGTCCGGCTGCTCGGCTACGTCGACATCGACTACGGCACGCGCCCGGTCGCGCAGATCCGCGCGGACGTGTACCGATGGAGCGGGTACCCGGTGCGCGGCGTGTTCCTCGACCACACGCCCGTGAGCCCCTACGCGATCGGCCCGGTCGCCGTCGTCGCGCAGTCCGCCGCCCGCGCCGACCTGCCCGAGGTGGTGCTGAACCCGGGCGAGCCGCCGGACGAGGCGTACCGCGAGCTTGGGCTGCCCGTGTGCGTGTTCGACGGCAGCTGGCGGGAGTACCGGCGCTGGTCGGGCGAGGGCGCGCGCCCGGGCGACGGGCACCTGGTGCACGCCGTGCCGCCCTGGGAGCTCGACGAGGCCGCTCACCTGCAGGTCAGCCGCGGAGCCGGCTTCGGGCTCGTCACCGACCTGGGGGCGCCCGACCCGTACGCGGACCTGCCCGCCTGGTGCGGCCTCGTGCCCGGCCTGGCCGAGCTCGGGGCCGAGCGCGACCGGCCGACCCCGGCCCCGCGGCGCCCGCGCCCCTACCGCGCGCTCAGCGTGGCGCGAGACGGGGCCGCGGCTGGCAGCGCGGGCAGGAGTACGAGGACCGGTTCATGAACGCCTCCCGGCGGATCGGGCTGCCGCACCGGTTGCAGGGCAGGCCCTCGCGGCCGTAGGCGTTCAGGGAGCGCTCGAAGTACCCGCTCTCGCCGTTGACGTTGACGTACAGCGAGTCGAAACTCGTCCCGCCCTGCCCGATGGCCTCGTTGAGCACGTCGCGGACGTGGCCGAGGAGGCGGCGGGCGACGGGGCGCGACAGCTGCGACGTGTCGCGCGCGCCGTGCAGCCGGGCCCGCCACAGCGCCTCGTCCGCGTAGATGTTGCCCACGCCGGAGATGAGCGTCTGGTCCAGCAGCGCGCGTTTGACCTCGGTGTGCCGCTTGCGCAGCCGCTCCACGAACAGGTCGTCGACGAAGAGCGGGTCGACCGGGTCGAGCGCGATGTGCGCCAGCTCGCCCGGGAGCACGGCGCCGCCCAGCGAGACGTTCAGGCCGCCGAACGTGCGCTGGTCGACGAAGCGCAGCTCCGGCCCGTCGTCGTCGAAGGCGACCCGCACCCGCAGGTGGATCTCCGCCGCGGCGTCGACGGGCTGCATGAGCAGCTGCCCGGACATGCCGAGGTGGCCGACCAGGGCGTCCTCGTCGTCCAGGGGCATCCAGAGGTACTTGCCGCGGCGCATCACCGCGCCCACGCGCCGGCCCGCGAGGACGCCCGCGAAATGCTCGGCGCCGGGCAGGTGGCGGCGGATCGCGCGCGGGTGCAGCACCTCGACCGTGGCGATGCGCCGGCCGGACACCCACTTGTCGAGGCCACGGCGGACGGTCTCGACCTCGGGCAGCTCAGGCATGGAATCCCTCTAGATCGCGTAGTGCCAGACGGTGATCAGGTAGGAGCCGTACCACAGCCCGAACGCACCGCAGGCCGCCAAGACTAGCGCCGCGGTGCGCGGCCGCGCGCGTCCGAGCGCGATGGCGGGCGGCACCAGGATCAGCAGTGCGGGCACGAGCAGGCGCGGCTTGGAGTGGTAGTACCCGGCCTGGCCGAGCACCAGGACCAGGACCAGCACGCCGTACACGGCCAGCGGCGGCCACACCCGTCGCACCAGCGCGACGACGGCCAGGATCACGACGCCGATGAGCATCCACGCGATGCTGACCTGGATCCAGCCGTCGCCGGCCTTGAACGCGTCGCGCAGGAAGGTCAGGGTCGAGGAGCCGTAGTCGAACGTCGTGCCCCAGCCGGCCGTCTGGATGTCGAACCAGGCGCCCAGATCGCCCACACGCAGCCCGACCCACAGCAGATAGGCCGGCACGCCCGCGAGGGCGATGACGGCGCCCAGGATCGGTTTCCAGAACCCCGCGGGTGTACTTCCTGTGCCTCTCGGCTCCGCCGCGTCGCCCGTCGCCGTGGGGCGATCCTCAACGGCCCCCGCGCGGCGCTCTTTGCCGGCCGCGGTGCGGCGTTCTTCGACGGCCGCCGCGCCACGCTCATCGACCGCCGCGACGCCACGCTCTTCGGCGGCCGCCGCGCGACGCTCTTTGACGATCGCCATTGCCGCGGCTACGGCCAGGGCGATCGCCGCGGCCGCGCCCGTGGGCCGGCTCAAGCCGGCGGCGAGCCCCAGGATGCCGGCAAGAATCCAGTCGCCCCGGTGTGCGAAGAGCAGCATGGCGACGACCAGGGCCGTGAACAGCGCCTCGGAGTACCCCATCGACAGCGCCATCGACATGGGCTGCAGACAGAACAGCGCGGTGAGGGCCAGGCCCACCCGCTCGTCGTACAGGCGCGTGCCGAGCGCGCACAGCAGCACGGCCGCGACCCCGCCGGCCAGCCACGACACCGTGATCGCGGCGGTGCCGTAGTCCAGGCGCGTGACCAGGTGCACGAGGCGGACCGTCATCGGGTACCCGGGGAAGAACGCCAGGCCGTTGCCGGTCAGGTGGCCTGCGCCGTCGTACGTGTACCCCGACGGATAGCCCTCCTCGGCGACGCGCACGAAGTGCCCGCCGTCCCACGCGAGCAGGCGGTCACGGATCTTGTCGTCGGGCGACATCCACCACAGCAGCGCCAGCTGCACGAGGCGGCTCAGCGCATAGATGCCCAACGGGAATGCGATGAGCGTGGTGCGGGCGCGCTGGGTGATCTCATTGACCGGCGTCATCGTCGTCATCGGGGCGCGGTTCCTCGGCGGTGTCGGTCTCGGTGATGTCCGCGTGCGTGGTGCTGCTGGTCGTGTCGCGCCTGTCCGGATGCTGATTGGTCAGGCCCGCGTCCTGCTGGGGCGCGTCCGCGCCCGGCTTGCCCAGGTCGGTGCTCTGCTTGCCGGTGCCCGCGTCCGGGCGTGGCTTGGCGGTCTTGCCGTTGCCGTTGCCGTTGCCGGCGTCCCCGGCCTTGCCGGGCTCGGCCTTGTTGGGCTCGGCTCTGCCGGGCTCGGCTCTGCCGGGCTCGGCTCTGCCGGGCTCGGCTCTGCCGGGCTCGGCTCTGCCGGGCTCGGCTCTGCCTGGCTCGGTCTTGGTGGACTCGGCTTTGGTGGACTCGGCCGCCTCCAGGATGCTGTAGGCCGCGGACTCCGGCTGGACGCCCGACAGCTCGCGCCAGGCCGCCTCGGCCGCGCGCTGCTCGGCCTCCTTCTTGCTGCCGCCCTGCGAGCCGCCGTAGCGCTTTCCCGCGACGATCACCCAGGCGGTGAACCGCTTGGCGTGGTCGGGCCCCTCCTCGTCGATGCGGTACTCGGGCACCCCCAGCCCACGCCCGGCGGTCAGCTCCTGCAGGCTGGTCTTCCAGTCCAGGCCGGCCCCGCGCATCGCCGCCTCGGCCATCAGCCCGTCGAACAGCTTGTGGATCACCTGCGCGGTCATGTCCAGGCCGTGCTGCAGGTAGATGGCGCCGATCAGCGCCTCCAGCGTGTCCGCGAGGATGCTGGCCTTGTCGCGGCCGCCCGTCGCCTCCTCGCCGCGGCCGAGCAGCAGGAACGGCCCGATACCTCCGGGCCCGAGCCGCCGCGCGACCTCCGCGAGGGCGCGCATGTTCACGACGCTGGCGCGCAGCTTCGCGAGCTGGCCCTCGGCGAGCGTCGGGTGATTCTGGAACAGGGCGGTCGTGATGACCACCCCGAGCACGGCGTCGCCGAGGAACTCGAGCCGCTCGTTGGTGGGCAGGCCGCCGTTCTCGTACGCGTACGAGCGGTGCGTCAGCGCCCGCTTGAGCATGTCCGGGTCGAACCCGACACCGAAGGCGGCCTCGAGGCTGTTCTGGTTCTTCACGAGCGCTCTCCCAGTGCGTCACGGATGGTGAGCCCGCCGGCCGAGGAGAGTTCGGTCAGCAGATCATCGGCAAGTCCCGCGACCGCAGGGGTGATGCGGTAGCGGTGTAGACGTGCGGCGAGGGCGATACCGTCGGCGATCTCCGCGCCGCCGGCCGAGCCGTGGCAGACGACGACGTCGCCGGCCACGCCGAGGAGCACGGCCGCGGCCTCATGCCGCGCGACCGCGCCCCGGGGTGCGGCTCCCCCGCCCCCGGACGTGCCCTCAGGTCCGGCTCCCCCGCCCCCGCGCGCGTCCTCAGGCGCGGCTTCTGCGCTCCCGCGCGTGCCCTCAGGCGCGGCTTCTGCGCTCCCGCGCGTGCCCTCAGGCGCGGCTCCCCCGCGCGCGTCCTCAGGCGCGGCTTCTGCGCCCCCGCGCGTGCCCTCAGGCGCGGCTCCCCCGCGCGCGTCCTCAGGCGCGGCTTCTGCGCCCCCGCGCGTGCCCGCAGGCGCGGCTCCCCCGCCCCCGCGCACGTCCTCGGGTGCGACCGCTCCGGCCGCGAACGTGCCCACGGGCGCGGCTCTCCCGCCCCCGGGCCTGGCATCGGGTACGGCTCCCCCGCCCCCGGACCTGCCCTCAAGTGCAGCTTTCCCGCTCCCGCGCGCCGCCTCAGGTGCGGCTCCCCCGCCCCCGGACGTGCTCGTGGGCGCGGAGGCGTCGTGGCCCATGTCCGCCCCGCCGCCACGTCGCGCGAACGCGTCGCGGTCTCGGCGGGGATCGAACGCGGATGCGTCGGTGGAATCGGGCGCGGGCGCGTCCGAGCGCTGCGCGGGCGCGTACGGGGCAGGTTCCGGCGCGGCGAAGGCCACGCGAGCCGCGGCCATCGCCCCCTCGATGCCCTTGAGCAGGACGTTTCCGGTGAAGCCGTCGGTCACGATGACGTCGGCGGGGCCCCCGCGCGGTACATCGAAACCTTCAACGAGGCCCACGTAGCGCCCGCCTGCGGGCAGCGGAATGTCCGACAGCGCGATCGATACCGCCCGGCGCAGGCGGTCGCCCTTGCCCGGCTCACTGCCGATGGACAGCAGCCCGACGCGCGGGCGCGCGATGCCCAGGGCGACGGAGGCGTACGCGGTGCCGAGGACGGCGTGCTGGACGAGCTCCAGCATCGTCGCGTCGAGGGTCACCCCGACGTCCAGCAGGAGCACGGGCCCGTGCTCGGTGGGCAACTGGGCGGCGAGCCCGGGCCGGCGCACGCCACGCAGGCGGCCGAGCACATGCGCGGACGCGGCGACGGCGGCGCCGCTGGAGCCCGCGGAGACCATCGCGTCCGCGCGGCCGGTGTAGACCGCCTCCGCGGCCGCGCGTACCGACGTGGAGCGCCGGATGTTGCGCAGCGGGGATTCGGCCATGCCGATGGCGGCGTCGACGACGATGACACTGACGCGCTCGCGGTCAGTGACCGGGAGCGCGCCAATGACCTCGTCGGCCACTTCTTGTGGTCCGACAAGGAGAAGGTGGAGGTCTGGATCGGCGCTGCATGCGCGCAGAGCGCCGTCAACCACGACGGCGGGAGCCCCGTCCCCGCCGAGGAGGTCGACGGCGATCCGCGCGACACCGGACGGGGGCTGCCCGCCGTGCGGCGATCGGTCGGATCGCGTCACCCGGATCCGGTAATCAGACCTCGATGACCTGACGGCCGTTGTACGTGCCGCAGACCGAGCACGCCGCGTGAGGCAGCTTGGGCGAGCGGCACTGCGGGCACGGCTGGGTGGAAACCGCGACGGCTTTCCACTGGCTCCGGCGCGACCGGGTGTTGCTGCGCGACATCTTCCGCTTTGGAACGGCCACGGGACCTTACTCCTCTGACGTCTTGATCTGGGACAGGGCGGCCCAGCGCGGGTCGACCTGCTCGTGGGTGTGACCCGCGGGCAGTTCGTCGATCGGTACCCCGCACTCGGGGCACAGACCTGGGCAGTCTTCGCGGCACACGGGGTTGGCGGCCATTGAGAGCACCACCGAGTCCCGCAGTGCCGGCTCCAGGTCGATCAGGTCGCCCTGCAGCCGTCCGACTTCGTCCTCGTCGGTCGTCTCGTCCGTGGTGCTGTGCTCGTAGGCATAGAACTCTTGGAGCGGGACGTCCATCGTGTCACTGATCGGGCGTAGGCAACGCCCGCACTCGCCCGCCAGCGGGGCGGTGACGATGCCGGAGACGAGTACGCCTTCGGACACCGACTCCATCCGCAGCTGGAGATCAAGTTCGGCGCCATGGGGCACGCCGATCAGCTCCAGGCCGAGGTCTTTGGGCGCCGGCACCTTCCGCTGTACCGCATGCAGAGCACCCGGTCGGCGTGGGAGGTCTCTCGTCTCGAGGACCAGCGGCGACCGGGGATTCAGGTGCGGGTGCTGTGGTTGATGTGGCATCTTTCAGACTCCGGCCAGGCAGGGCCGACGGACTAGGGTACCCGAGCGGCAGATCTTCCGTCGAATCGGCTCTAACAGTACCGCGCCCGTCAGAACGGCAGCGGCCGGTCGTCCTCACCGGACGGGGTGAACGAACCGATCTCCCGAAGCGCGTGCATCTTGTCACGCCCGCGCTCGATCGAGGCCAGCGACCGGGTGAGGAACTGCTCGAAGTTGGCCAGCGCCGTATCGACGTAGTCGTCGACCTCGTCGCGCAGCCGCTGCGTCTCCGCGCGGGCCTCGTTGATCATCCGCGACGCCTCATGCTCGGCCGACACGACGATCTCGTTGATCGACACGAGGCGCGTGTGCTCGGCCTCGGCCTCGGCGATGATCCGCTCCGCCTCGCGCCGTCCCGCGTCGACGATCTTGTCCCGCTCGTCGAGCAGGGCGCTGGCGCGCCGCAGCTCACCGGGCAGGTCGGCACGCAGCTGGTCGAGCAGATTGATCATGTCGGCGCGGTCGAACACGAAGTTGCTCCGCGACATCGGCGCCGACCGTGCACCCTCGACCAGCGCAATGATCTGGTCGATGCTCTCGAGCGGATCCACCTGCGGTCACTCCTGTTCCAACGTCGAACGACGTAACCATCATGCGGCCCGGACGCCGAAGCCGCTCCATCGCCACTCGGGTGTTGCACTTACTTTCGCGCCGAGGCGAACCGTTCACGCAGGCGATTCGCCACGAGATCGGGTACATGTGGCGAAACGTCGCCGCCCCACTTGGCGACCTCTTTGATGAGGCTCGACGAGACGAAGGAGTACTTCGGGTTGGTCGGCATGAACAGCGTCTCGATGCCGCCGAGGCCGTAGTTCATCTGCGCCATCTGCAGCTCGTAGTCGAAGTCGCCGGCCACGCGCACGCCCTTGACGATCGCGCCGATGTCGTTGGAGTGGCAGAAGTCGACCAGCAGCCCCTGAAAGGCGTCGACCCGGACGTTGGCGTACGGCGCGGACACCGCGGCGAGCATCTCCAGCCGCTCGTCGACCGTGAACAGCCCTGCCTTGCTCTGATTGATCAGTACCGCAACGACAACCTCATCGAACATCTGCGATGCCCGACCCACGATGTCCAGGTGCCCGTTGGTGACCGGATCGAACGAACCCGGACAGACCGCGCGCCTCATTGCACCAGCCCAAGCCTCATGAGCGGGGACCGTACCAAAGGTTCGCTTAACTCGTGCGCGAGCCATCCTGCTCGCGTCGGCCGCACCACAGTGCCGCCCGGTCGCCCCACCCAGCGCACCCCGCCCGACCAGGCCATCAGCGATCAACTCCCGCCCGCGCGTTCGCTCGGCTCGTCCGCCGCGATCGCCTTGACTCAGCCAATCGCCGAGCGGTCCCACCGCGCCCGCGCGAGGCCAGACCACGGAGACATCGCTTCGCCACGTCGATCGCCTGATCACGGCTTCCTGATCATGGCCGCCCGCGCACGGACTCCTCGCGCCTGGAGCGGTTGCGCCGACTTCGTTCTGATCGCACCGGCGCGGCCCTGGGGTGCGCCCGCCGCGCCCGCGCGCAGCCACCGACCCCTGCCTGGCTACCTCGCGCCCGAGTAGTCCGGATCACGCTGGGCGTACCACAGCGTCGTCTCTCCGTACCGCCGCTCCGCGACCGCGCGTAGCCCATCGGGCCACGCCATCGGCGCTCCACGGCTGGACCGCTCGACCACCACGACCGCGTCCGGGGCGAGCCAGCGCTCCGCGAGCGCCTCGAGCACCGCGCGGACGCGATCGTCGGCCACCGCGTACGGCGGGTCGATGAACACCGCGTCGTAGGCCCCGTCCGAATCCCCAGCGAGCAGGCGCTCGACCTTGTCCGTCACCAGGCGTACGCGCCCCGCCACCCCGAGCGCCGCGATGTTGCCGCGGATGATGCGGGCCGCCTTGGCGTCGGCCTCGGCGAGCAGCACGTGGACGGCCCCGCGCGAACAGGCTTCCAGTCCGACCGCGCCCGAGCCCGCGTAGAGATCGGCAAAGCGCGCCCCGTCGAGGTCGACCAGGTTGTCGAGGCTGCTGAACAGCGCCTCGCGCACCCGGTCCGACGTGGGACGCGTGCCCTGCCCGGCCGGCACCGTCAGCCGGCGCCCACCGAGCACCCCGGCCACGATCCGCGTCACACGACCCAGATTAAGCGGTGACGTACACCACGCGACGCTCCCGGGGCACCAGCACGGCAGCACCAGGCAACGTACGCCGCGGCGGCCACGCGACCGCGCGCTGGAACGGCCACGACGCCGCAACGTCGGCCCCGTAGGCCATAGCCACGCGACCGCACGTTGCAACGGTCACCACGCCACGACGGCGGCTCGGTAGGCCAGAGCCACGCGACCGCGCGCTGGAACGGCCACGCCGCCACGACGTCGGCTCGGTAGGCCAATGCCGCGCGACCGCGCGTCGTGATCGCCGCGAAGGCGGAGGGGTGTGAGTCGCGTCACCCCTTTTCGAGGTACTCGGCCCGCTCCTCGTCCACCAGCCGCGCGATGGTCGCCGCCAGGGCCGGATGCCGCTCCAGCTCCCGATCCTCCGCGATCAGCTCGGCCGCCTCCGCGCGGGCCTCCCCGATCAGCTCCGCGTCGCGCAGCAGCGAGAGCAGGCGCAGGTGCGAGCGATGCCCCGACTGCGAGGCCCCGAGCACGTCGCCCTCGCGGCGCTGCTCCAGGTCGAGCTCGGCGAGCTTGAAGCCGTCCGTGCTGGAGGCGACCGCGTCCAGGCGCGCCCGCGCGGGCGTGCCCTCCCCGGACTCGGTGACCAGGAGGCACAGGCCGGGCGCGCTGCCCCGGCCGACGCGTCCGCGCAGCTGGTGCAGCTGGGAGACGCCGAAGCGGTCGGCGTCGAGAATCATCATCATCGTCGAGTTCGGCACGTCCACGCCGACCTCGATGACGGTGGTGGCGACGAGGACGTCGAGGCGGCCCTCGGAGAAGGTACGCATGACGGTGTCCTTCTCCTCGGCCGGCAGGCGCCCGTGCAGGATTCCGATGCGCAGGCCGTGCAGCGGCCCCTCCTCCAGCTGCGGCGCGACGTCCAGCACCGCGACGGGGGGCCGGCGCCCGTCGTCCCCGGCGGGCGGCACGTCCTCGCCGTCGGACTTGGCGGCGTCGCCGATGCGCGGGCACACGATGTACGCCTGGTGCCCCTTCGCCACCTCCTCGCGCAGCCGCCGCCAGCCGCGGTCCAGGAACGCGGGCTTCTCGGTGACGGGTACGACGTGCGAGGCGATCGGCGAGCGTCCGCGCGGCAGCTGGCTCAGTACCGAGGTCTCCAGGTCACCGAAGACGGTCATCGCGACCGTGCGCGGGATCGGGGTCGCCGTCATGACGAGCACGTGCGGCGGCTGGTCGGCCTTGGCGCGCAGGGCGTCGCGCTGCTCGACGCCGAAGCGGTGCTGCTCGTCGACGACGACGAGGCCGAGGTCGGCGAAGTCGACGCCGTCGTAGAGCAGCGCGTGGGTGCCGACGACGATGCCCGCGGTACCGCCGCGGAGGTCTTCCAGAACCTTCCGTCGCGCGGCCGCGCCCAGAGACCCGGTGAGCAGGGTGACCCGGGTCGCCTCCGGCGCGGCGTCGAGCTCGCCGGCCCGCGCCATGGCGCCGAGCAGGTCCGTGACGTTGCGGTGGTGCTGGGCGGCCAGCACCTCGGTCGGGGCCAGCATCGCCGCCTGGCCGCCGGCGTCGACGACCTGGAGCATGGCGCGCAGGGCGCACAGCGTCTTGCCGGAGCCGACCTCGCCCTGCAGCAGGCGGTGCATGGGGTGGGCGCGCTCCAGGTCAGCCGCGATCTCCTCGCCGACGTCGCGCTGGCCGCGGGTCAGCTCGTAGGGCAGCCCGGCGTCGAAGGCGGCGAGCAGCCCGTCCGCGCGGCGCGGGCGCGGGACCGCCGGCCAGTCCTCGGCGCGCTTCTTGCGCTGGACCAGGGTCAGCTGGAGCGCGAACGCCTCATCCCACTTCAGGCGCCTCCGCGCGATGGCGAGCGACTGCTGCGACTCCGGCCGGTGGATCTCGCGCAGTGCCTTGTCCAGCGAGCTCAGCCGCCGCGTCGCGCGCGTCGTGGACGGCACGGGGTCGGGCGTCGGCGGCAGCACGTCCAGCACGGTGCGCACGGCCGATGCGATGCGCCACGTGGGCACGCGTGCGGTCGCCGGGTACACCGGGATGATCGCTCCGGCGAACTCCTCGACCGCCTCCTCGCCCTCGCCGGCGTCGAGCAGGACGTAGTCGGGCTGGTTGAGCTGCAGCTTCTGGTTGAAACGGCCCACCTTGCCGGAGAAGAGCCCCCAGCGGCCCGGGCGCAGCTGGTTCTCCCGCCACGGCTGGTTGAAGAACGTGACGCTGATCTCGCCGCCGCTGTCGTCGCCGATGACCGCCTCGACGAGCGAGCCCCGCTTGCCCCGGGTGTTGCCGCGCTGCTGCACGAACTGCCGGGCGTTCACGCGTTTGACCTGCCCGAACACGGTGACGTCGGTGTCGATCTCCAGCGCCCGGATGTCGGTGTGCTCGCCGCGCTCCTCGTACCGGCGCGGAAAGTGGTACACCAGGTCGCCGACCGTGTGCAGGTCGAGGTGCTCGGCGAGCAGCTTCGCGCCGTTGCCCCCGAGCACCTTGGACAGCGGCGTGGTCAGGTCGATGTCGGCCAACTCCAGGCTTCCTCTACTCGACGCCCACCAGGAGTGGGTAGTGCGGCTGTCCCCCTTCGTAGCACTGGACCTCCACGAACGGCCACGAGCCCTCCACGTGGGCGCGCAGGGCCGCGCCGAGCCCCTCGGGCGCGTCGCGGCCGGCGATCAGCGTCACCAGCTCGCCGCCGCCGGTGAGCATCCGGTCCAGCAGCAGACAGGCGGTCTGTGGCAGATCCTGCCCGATGAGGTTCACTTCGCCGTCGACAATGGCCAGCACGTCGCCCGGCTGGCATCGCCCGGCGACCGTCAGCGCCTCCCGCCCGGCGATGGTGACCTCGGCGGACCGGCACCGCGCGGCCGCCTCGGCCATGGCGATCACGTCGTCCTCGAAGCGGCGCGCGGGGTCGCGCACGGCCATCGCCGCGAGCGCCTGCACCGGGGAGCGGGTGGGCACCACGCCCGCGCGGACGCCCGCGGCGCGCGCCTCGCCGGCCGCGGCGGCGGCGACGGCCAGCACGTTCGCGTCGTTGGGCAGCACGACGACGTGCTCCGCGCCCGTGCGCACGATCGCGTCCACGAGCTGGCGCGTGGAGGGGTTGCCCGTCAGTACCGTCGCCCCCTCGGACTCGAGCAGGTCCGCGAGCCCCGGCCCGCTGCACACGACCACGACCGCCCGTTCCTGCGGCGCGGCCGCAGCCTCGGCGCGGGCAGACCGCCCGGCGATCTGATCCTCGAAGCGGGTCACCGTGATCCGGCTCGGGCGCCCCGCCTCGACGCCGGCCTCGATCGCCGCCCCGACGTCGTTGACGTGCACGTGGACGTGCCAGGTCGGCTCGTCGCCGACGATCACGAGCGAGTCGCCGAGCCCCGCGAGGGCGCCGCGCAGCGTCTCGACCGCGTCCGCGCGCGCCTCGAGCAGGTATTGCACCTCGTAAGCGAACTCGGCCGACCCGGTCTCCCGTTCGACGGTCGCGCCCGGGCGCGCTCCAGCGGGTACCACCGCCGCCGCAATTGGATCGTCGGGCGGCTCGTCGCCGGTCAGGGTCGCGACCAGCGCGTCGAGCAGGACCACCAGGCCGCGCCCGCCCGCGTCGACGACCCCGGCCCGGGCCAGCGCCGGCAACTGCTCGGGCGTCCGCGCGAGGGCCTCCCGCGCCCCCTGCGAGGCCGCCCGGGCGACGGCGACCACGCCCCCGCGCGCCGCGGCGTCCACGGCGGCCTTCGCGGCGGCGACGCCGACGGTCAGGACGGTGCCCTCGACGGGCTCCGCGACCGCGTCGTAGGCCCCGTGCGCCGCGTGGTCCAGCGCCCCGGCGAGCACGTCGCCGGTGACCGGCTGCGCGCCCGCGCGCTCCAGCCCGGCCGCGAGCCCCTTGAACAGCTGGGCCAGGATGATTCCGGAGTTGCCGCGCGCGCCGAGCAGCGCGCCCCGGGCGGCGCCGCGCACGACCTCGGCGGCCGTCGCGCCTGTGGCCGCCTCGACGGCCGAGGACATCGTCAGCACCAGGTTCGTGCCGGTGTCGCCGTCCGGCACCGGGTACACGTTGAGCGCGTCGATCTCGGCCTGGTGGCGCCGCAGCGCGGCCAAGCCGGCGGCACACCACCGGCGGACGGCAGCGGCGTCCACACTGTCTGGCACGCGGCAGAGCCTAACGGTGAAGACGGTCATTCCCCACCGGCGCGGGCGCCGGCAGGGCCGATTGGGTGTCGCGGGGGCGGATCAGGTAACCTTGCTGGGTTGCCCGCCGTTCACCCGGCTGGCAACGTTTCCGGAACTTCGTTCCGGCTCAGGACTGCAATCAACCCAGGAGATCCCCGTGGCTAGCGTGTGCGACGTCTGCGGCAAGGGACCGGGCTTCGGCCACAACGTGTCCCACTCGCACCGGCGGACCAACCGCCGTTGGAACCCCAACATTCAGACGGTGCGCACCCCGGCCGGTGGCGGCACCACGCGGAAGGTGCAGGTCTGCACCTCCTGCCTCAAGGCCGGCAAGGTCGTCCGGGGCTGACCCAGGCAACATAGAGGCCCCGTGACGGCGTCACGGGGCCTTTTGTCGTGCCCGGAGGGTGGTCAGAGGTCGCGGCCGAACGAGCGCACGTCGGGGTAGCCCTTGTAATGGCCGAAGTCCTCGATCCGGGCGTACCCGCTCCGCTCGTACAGCCCGATCGCCTCCGGCTGCGCCGTGCCCGTCTCGAGCCAGATCCGCTTCCGCCCGGCCGCGCGCGCCGCGTCCTCCACGGCCTGGAGCAGCGCCTTGGCCACACCGACGCCGCGGTACTGCGGCGCGACGTACATCCGCTTGAGCTCGGCCGTCGTCTCGTCCTCGACGAACGTGCGGAAGCCGACGCACCCGGCCGGCGCATGGTCCACGTACGCGACGAGGAACGCCCCCGCGGGCGGATCGAACTCGCCGGGTTCGATCGGGGTGGAATCGCCCTCGCCGCCGTACCGCTCGCTCAGGTCGGCGAGCGCGGACGCGGTGAGCTCGGAGGCGACCCGCGAGCCGTAGCGGGTCAGCCGGATGTCGATCTCGGTCACGAGCGTAGAGGGTACCGGCCCTTACCGGAAGTGGTCCCATCCCGGGGCGCCACCCGTGTACCGGCGACCGTCCACGGTCACCCCGTCACCCGTCGTGAACAGGCTCGCAGCCATCACGGAGCCGACGACGAGCCACTCGGCGCCCAGCTCCACGTCGGGCGGGAAGGTGGCGGCCAGCGCGTGGTCGTCGCCGCCGGCGAGCAGCCAGCCGGAAGGGTCCACGCCGAGCGCGGTCGCGGCGGCGTGCATGGCCTCGGGAACGGTGAACGCGTCCCGGCGCAGATCGATGCCGACCCCGCTGGCCGCCGCGATGTGCCCGAGATCGGCCAGCAGGCCGTCCGAGATGTCGATCATGGACGTAGCGCCCATCCGCGCGGCGACGGGCCCCAGGTGGTACGGGACGTCCGGCCGCCGGTGCGCGTCGACGAGCAGCTTCGGCGAGCGGAAGCCGCGGGAGAGGATGGTGTACCCCGCCGCGGCGTGGCCGATCCGCCCCGCCACGGCCACGACGTCGCCCGGACGCGCGCCCGAGCGCACCAGCGGTGCCCGCCCCTCGAGGTCGCCGAGCGCGGTCACCGCGATGGTCAGCGTCGGGCTCGACGACGTGTCCCCGCCCACGACCGTCGCGCCGGTCTTCGCCGCCTCCGCGGCCAGCCCGTCGGCGAGCTCCTCGGCCCAGGTGATCTGGAGGTCCGCCGGGGCGCACAGAGCCACCAGCAGCGCCGTGGGGCGGGCGCCCATGGCCGCGATGTCGGCGAGGTTGGCCGCGGCCGCGCGGTGGCCGACGTCGCGCGCGCTGGACCAGTCGCGGCGGAAGTGGCGCCCGTCGACGAGCACGTCGGTGCTCGCCACGACGCGTGCGTCCGGGGTCGCGACGATCGCCGCATCGTCCCCGGGTCCGAGCAGTACCAAGGGCGACGCCGCCCCGAGCCGAGCCGTCACCCGCGAGATGAGCCCGAACTCCCCGGCGGTTGCTACGGTCACCCGTCCTCCAACCTGATGCTCGATAGTGTCGCCGAATCCGCGTGTCATGGCATGATCACGCACGGCGGTTGATTTGCCTCTTCCATTCTTGCGGTAGGTTGACGCCTGATCAGCGGACGGACGGCGCAGGGAGGGAGTCGTGTCGTGGTACAGGCATACATCCTGATCCAAACAGAGGTCGGCAAGGCCCGCGACGTGGCCATGGCCATCAAGGGCCTCAACGGTGTGGTGCGCGTCGACGCGGTCACCGGCCCGTACGACGTGGTGGTCCTCACCGAGGCCCGCAACATCGACGAGCTGGGCCAGCTCATCGTGTCAAAGGTCCAGCTGGTGCCGGGCATCACGCGCACGGTCACCTGCTCGGTGGTGCACTTGTAGTGGCACGACTGTCATGAGCACGGACGCGCCCGCGCGCCCGGGGCCGAGCCCGGCAAGGATCGCGACCATAGCCGCACTGCCCATCGCGCTGGTGGCCGGCGTCGTCGCCTTCTGGGGCCTCGGAGGGTTTCCTGGAAAGCCGGATTCCTCAGCGGTACGCGCTGAGGCGCCCCAGCTCGACCCGTCCCCGGCCGCGGTGTGCCGTGCGCTGGTCGCCCGGCTGCCCCAGGACCTCGGCGGCCTGCACCGTCGCCAGGTGACGGCCGGCGGCGAGCAGAATGCGGCGTTCGGCGACCCCGCGATCCTCCTGTCGTGCGGCGGCCCGGCGCCGGCGGTGCCGCAGGACGCGCAGCTGCTCGGCCTGTCCGACGTGTGCTGGTACCCGGAGGAGCAGTCCGGGCAGACGGTCTGGCACAGCATCGACCGGCAGGTACCGCTCCGCGTCGTGGTCCCGAAGGCGGCCGACGGCTCCTGGCTGGTGAACCTTTCACCGACAATCGTGGCGACGGTACCGTCGGCTCCGACCGGCGACCTGCACTGCTGAGCCCTGCCCTTCCCAACGTGCGGCGCGTCCGCGCGGCGGCGATCAGCTCAGCGCGGCATCCAGCGCCCGGCGCACGTCCGCGACCAGGTCCTCGGTGTCCTCGACGCCGCACGAGAAGCGCACCAGCCCCTCGGGTGCGTCGTCGCCCCACTGGGCCCGCCGGTCCGCCGAGGAGTGCAGCCCGCCGAACGACGTCGCGGCGAACACCAGCTCGGACGCGCCCAGGAAGCGGTCCACCGCCCCCTTGTCCGCGAGCACGAACGTCACGACGCCCGGGATGCGGCGCATCTGGCGGGCCGCAGCCTCGTAGGCGGGGTCGCCCGCGCGCCCGGGCCACCGCACGGACGCGACCGCGGGGTGGCCGGCCAGCAGCTCCGTCACCGCCGCCGCATTGGCCGTCTGCCGGGCCAGACGCAGGTCGAGCGTCCCGAGCGAACGGTGCGCGAGCCACGCCTCGAACGGGCCGGGAATGCCGCCCGTCCGCGCGCGCCACGTGCGGATCGTCTCGATCAGCTGCGGGTCGCGCGCGCAGACGTACCCGAGCAGCATGTCCGAGTGCCCGGTGAGCGCCTTGGTGGCCGAGGCGACCGAGAAGTCCGCGCCGAGGTCGAGCGGCCGCTGCCCGAGCGGCGTCGGCGTGGTGTTGTCGACCGCGACCAGCCCGCCGCCCGCATGCGCCCGCGCGGCGAGGTCGGCAATGTCACAGACGTCGAGCCCGGGGTTCGACGGCGTCTCGAGCAGCAGCAGCCGCACGTCGTCCGGCGCCGGG
This sequence comes from Dactylosporangium sp. McL0621, assembly GCF_049995355.1. Lineage (NCBI taxonomy): Bacteria > Bacillati > Actinomycetota > Actinomycetes > Micromonosporales > Micromonosporaceae > Dactylosporangium > Dactylosporangium sp. McL0621. Next base: position 1,736,062 of record NZ_CP188259.1, on the reverse strand, counting down.
TACGGCCCCGAGGTCGGCATCGTCCGCACCTCGACCCCGCGCCCGGGCAGGTGCTCGCCGGCGAAGGCGCGCGTGAGGTAGTACCCGTCGGAGGGCAGCACCACGGCGTCGCCGGCCCGCAACGTGGCGAGCAGCACCGCGGTGATGGCCGCCATGCCGGAGGCGAAGACGACGCACTCGCCGCCCTCAAGGTCCCCGATCGCCTTTTCCAGGCTTCGGTACGTCCGGTTGTCCGACCGCCCGTACCCGTCCACACCCGCCTGCGGCCCCGCCACCGGATCAAGGTGGTAGGGCGCCCCGAACACCGGCGACGGCAGGAACGGCTCTCCCGCCACGGCCGCCGGCACCCCGGCGTGCACGACCCGCGTCCCATCCCCGCGCCCGAGCGCACCACTACCGTTCGCGTCCACGCTGCTGTCCCCCTTCATCCGATCACTTCCCCACCGCGCCCGGACGCGCTGTCGCTCGGAGGCGGCACCGTCGCCGCCCGCACCCGTCCGAGCCGAGCCGAGCACCCACAATGCACGGAGGCGACGTCGCCGTCACCGCCCGGACGCGCTCACGGCGATCCACCCACGCTGTACTCGGCGCAGAAGCGCTACCCGTAGCCCTGAAGCGAGGTCGCCGGGCCGGTCCCACGGAGCCGCCCAGGCCCGGTCGGTCACTGGCCGGTCGACGGTACGCCCGGACGCTCCGGCTTCGTCTCGCGTGCCATCAGCGCGGCCAAGGCCTTCAGCGGGTCGACGCCCTCGTGGCAGACCTGCTCGACCTGCTCCGTGATGGGCATTTCGACGCCGACGCTGTGCGCGAGGTCTCGGATCGACTTGCAGCTCTTGACGCCCTCGGCGGTCTGGCGGGTCGCGGCCTGCGCCTGCTCGAGCGTCTCACCGCGGCCGAGGCGCTCGCCGAACGTACGGTTGCGGGACAGCGGTGACGAGCACGTCGCGATGAGGTCGCCGAGGCCGGCTAAGCCCGCGAACGTCATCGGGTTGGCCCCGAGCGCCGCGCCCAGGCGCGCCGTCTCCGCCAGGCCGCGCGTGATCAGGGTCGCCTTGGTGTTGTCGCCGAACCCGAGCGCGGAGGCCATCCCGTAGGCGAGGGCGATCGCGTTCTTCACGGCGCCGCCGAGCTCGCAGCCGACGACGTCGTCGTTGGTGTACGGCCGCAGGTACCGCGTGCTGATCGCCCGCTGGACGAGCTCGGCGCGGCCGATGTCCTCGCAGGCCACCACGGTGCCCGCGATCTGCTCGGCGGCGATCTCCGGCGCCAGGTTCGGGCCGGTGACGACGGCGACCCGGTCCGGCTCCACCGCGGCGACCTCGACGATCACCTCGCTCATGCGCTTGAGCGTGTCGAGCTCGATGCCCTTCATGAGGCTCACGAGCGTCGCGTCCGAGCGGATGGCGCCGCTCCAGGCGGAGAGATTGGTGCGGAGGGTCTGCGACGGTACCGCCAACACGACCAGATCCGCGCCGTCGATCGCCTCGTGCGCGTCGGAGGTGGCCGTGACCGCGTCCGGGAGCCACATCTCGGGCAGGTAGTCCGGGTTGTGGTGCTCGTCGCGGATGGCGGCGGCGAGCTCGGGCCGGCGGGACCAGACGGTGACGGAGGGGGTACCGGCATCGGCGAGCACCTTGGCGAACGCCGTGCCCCAGGAGCCGGAGCCGAGGACGGCCGCACGCTGAATATTCATGCTGTCTGCTCTTCGGAGCGCTGGGCGAGGCGCTTCTGGGTCCAGAGCGGCGGCGGCGTGCCCCCGCGGATCTCCACCAGCATGTCGCGCAGGTGCAGCATGATGTGGTCGGTGATCTCGTTCAGCGTCTGGGCCGTCGGCTGGGCGTCCGACCAGGCCGACAGGTCCAGCGGGTCACCGGCGACGATGGTGACCTTCGCGCGCGGGAAGATCCTGAGCTTCTTCGTCCGCGGGTCGTAGATCTGCTCGGGCCCCCACATCACGATCGGGATGACCGGCGCGCGGGTGTCCAGCCAGAGCCGCGCCGCGCCGGTCTTGCCGCGCATGGGCCACAGATCCGGCTCCCGCGTCGTGGTGCCCTCGGGGTAGATGACCACGGCCTCGCCGGCGTGCACGCCCGCCCGCGCGGCCTCGAGGGCCTTCACGGCGTCGGTGGTGCCGCGGCGTACGGGGATCTGGTGGACGGCCTTCAGCAGGTAGCCCAGCACCGGTACCTCGAACAGGCTGGACTTGGCCAGGAACGAGGGCCACCGGCCGGAGTCGTAGATGTAGTGCGCGACGGCCAGCGGGTCCGCGTGGGAGATGTGGTTCACGACGATGATCACCCCACCGTCGGCCGGGATGTGTTCCATCCCTCGCCAGGTGCGGCGGGTCAGCACCTGGATCGCGGGCTTGACGGTCATGACGGCGAAACGCCGCCAGAAGCCGAGCCTCCGCCGCACCATCTCACCCTCCCCTCACGGTTCTGCTGCGAATCATGCCACTGCCGGGCGCCCGGTGGCCGTGTCAGGATGGCTCATGCACTGCCACGGCCAGTCGACGACCCAGCCGGCCGCGCCCGAGCGGGCGGCGGCCTGGGTGGCGGTGGTCCCGGTCAAGCCGCTGCGAGCGGCCAAGACGCGCCTGCGGGGCGCAGTGCCGGAGGCCGTACACCCCGATCTCGTCCTGGCCATGGCACGCGACACGGTAGCGGCCGCGCTCGCCTGCCGCGCGGTCGCCCGCGTCGTGGTGGTCTGCGACGACCCGACGGTGTGCGCGGAACTGGCCCAGCTCGGCGCGTTCTGCCTGCCCGACGCCCCTGGGGCGGGCCTCAACGCCGCCCTGGCCTACGGCGCCGAGGCCGCCCGCCAGCCCGGCTCCACGCGCGGACGCGCGGACGCGGCGCCCACGGAACCGAACCGCCCGGAGGCAGCGCTCGTCGCAGGCCGATCCGGCCGCGGGCGCGGACGCGCCGAGGCCGCATCCGTGGGGTCCGAGCGCCCAGACAGGACGCCGGCCGAGCCGGACCGCCCGGACGCGGTCGGCGGGTCCGCGCGGCAATCCGAGGACGCGCGCGGACGCGCCGACGCCGTATCGGCCGGCTCGAACCGCCCGGACGGGGCGCTCGAGGTTTCGGCGATGCCTCCCGAGGGTGTCGAGGCCGCCCTGGGCGTCCTCGCGCTGCCCGCCGATCCGCCCGTGATGCCTCCCGAGGGTCTCGAGACCGCCTTGGGCGTCGTCGGGCTGACCGCCGACCCGCCCGCGACGCGAGCCGAGAGTCCCGAGGTCGCCCTCGGCGTGGTCGCTTTGACCGCCGACCTGCCCGCGATGCGACCCGAGGATCTCGAGGCCGCGCTGGTCGCGGCCGCTCGGGCGGGGCGGCGGGCGTTCGTGCCCGACCTGGAGGGCACCGGCACCGTGCTGCTCGCCGCGCCCGCCGGGGAGGCCCTGGCACCGCAGTTCGGGCCCGGGTCGGCGGCGGCGCATCTGCGCTCGGGCGCGGTACGGCTCGATGGGGCCTGGCCGAGCCTGCGCCGTGACGTGGACACCGCGGCCGATCTCGATGCCGCGGCGCGGCTGGGACTCGGCGCGCATACCGGACAAGTCCTCTGCGCGGTAGCGTGATCGGCATGCAGGGCACGGTGGCGACGTTCGACGACGAGAGTCGCACCGGGACGGTGCTGCTCGACGACGGGGTCGAGGTGACGTTCCCGGCCGCGGCGTTCGACGCGTCCGGGCTGCGGCATCTGCGGCTGGGTCAGCGTGTGCGACTCGACCACGACGATGTGGGCATGATCACGAAGGTCACTTTGCCCACCCTTCCGTAGTGGCCAAGCAGCGGGAAGTTCATGTTCAGACCGGCACAAACGGGCCATGATGATCCGGTGGACGAGAGCACGACCGGTCGAAGCCGCCCGCGCAGCGCCGCCCAGCGGCCCGAACCGGCTAGTGCGCCGCCCAAGACGACGAGGACCGGTGGGAACGGGGCCCCGGCCCGGGCTCGTCGAGCCACCAAGGCCGCGCGCACTGCGCCGGCCGACGAAGCCACGGTGAGCGAGGTCACGGTGAACGAGGCCACGACAGAGTCGGCAACCGCGTCCGAGCGGGTGCCGGCTCAGAAGACCCCGACAAGGCCCCCGGCTGCCGAGGAAGCGCAGCCTGAGCGCGCGGAGGCGGCGGCCACGGCGGCCAAGGCCACCGAGGCGGAGGTCAAGGCCGGCGAACCGGCAACGGCCAAGGCTGGAGCGACCGAGCCGGCGGCGACCGAGCCTACGGCGACAGGGCTGGGAGCGAGCAAGCCCCAGGCAGCCGGGGCGGCGAACGTGCCGGAAGGACTTGCGCCCGGGGCGATCGGGCCTCGGACGTCCTCGCGTCAGGCGGCCAAGCCCACGGCGGACCAGCCGTCGGCCGATAAGCCGTCGGCCGATAAGCCGTCGGCCGATAAGCCGTCGCCCGCAACGACGCCCGCCGTGAAGCCGGCGACCAGGCCCGCGCCCGCCACCGCACGCCCCGTCACCAGGCCAACCACTGCCACGAAGGCGGCACCCGCCCGGCCCGCAGCAGCGGCAGCGGAGCCGGCAACCGCCGCAGCGGCCGGATCCAACGGAGCAGCCGGAACCAACGGAGCAGCCGGAACCAACGAGGCGGCCTCGGCCAACGGAGCCGGCTCCCAGAACGGAGCCGCCGCGACCGGGACGAGCGGCGCGAACGAGCCCGCCGCCCCCGCGAGCGGCGCCAAACCGGCGATCAACGGTCGCCGCACGGGTGCCGCCAAGCCGATCGAGGACGCCGCCAAGCTGGCCAAGGCCGCCTCCGCGCAGGCCGGGAGCGCCGCTGAGCCGCCGGCGGACAACGCCACCGCGCGAGCCGGAAACGCCCCCAAGGCGATAGAGAGTGCCGCTCAGCCCGCGAACGAGGCCGGGCCCCGCCCCAGCAACCCCGCCGAGCTCGAGGCCACTCAGAGCACGACAGAGGGCGGTCAGAGCACCAACGGAACGAACGCGAGCGCGACCGGGGCGGACGCGACCGCGCGCAACGGGGACGCCGCCACGGAGTGGTTCGGGTCCGAAGGGAGCACTGTGCAGGCACAGGAGGACGAGAAGCCGCTGCCGGAGGACCGGTATCTCAACCGCGAGCTTTCCTGGCTGGACTTCAACGCCCGGGTGCTGACCCTCGCCGAGGACCCAACGACGCCGCTGCTGGAGCGGGCCAAGTTCCTCGCCATCTTCGCCAGCAATCTGGACGAGTTCTACATGGTGCGCGTCGCCGGCCTGAAGCGGCGCCTCCAGACCGGCCTGCCGGTGCGCCGTCCCCCGGGCTTCCTGCCCCCTACGGAGCAGCTCGAGCAGATCGCCGAGCGCACGACGGGCCTGATGGCGCGCCAGTCGCGGGTGTTCGCCGAGGAGATCGCGCCCGCGATGGCCGTGGAGAACATCAACATCGTTCGCTGGACCGAGCTGGACCCGGCCGAGCGCGAGCGGATGCGCGCCTCGTTCCGCGAGCAGATCTTCCCGGTGCTCACGCCGCTGGCGGTCGATCCGGCGCACCCGTTCCCGTACATCTCCGGCCTGTCGCTGAACCTGGCCGTCGTGGTGCGCGAGAAGGACGGCGGGCCGGAGCTGTTCGCGCGGATCAAGGTGCCCAACAACGTGCCGCGGTTCTTCGCGCTGCACGCGGCGCGCGACGGGGCGCGGGTGATGCGCTTCCTGCCGGTCGAGGAGCTCATCGCCGCCCACCTCGGGCAGCTGTTCTCGGGCATGCAGGTGCTCGAGCACCACCTGTTCCGGGTCACGCGCAACGCCGAGGTGGAACTCGACGAGGATCGCGACGAGGACCTGCTGCAGGCGCTGGAGCGCGAGCTCGCGCGGAGGCGTTTCGGGCCGCCGGTGCGCCTGGAGGTCGCGGCGTCCATCTCCGACCACGTGCTGGAGCTGCTCGTCCGCGAGCTGGACATGGACTCCCACGACGTGCTGCGTGTGCCCGGGTGGCTCGATCTGACCGCCCTGTGGGAGGTGTACAACGGCGTCGATCGTCCGGACCTGAAGGACCCGCCGTTCGTACCCGCGACGCACCCGCACTTCGCCGAGGGCGAGACGCCGCGCAGCGTCTTCGCGCGGTTGCGCGACCACGACATCCTGGTGCACCACCCGTACCACTCGTTCTCCACGAGCGTGCAGCGCTTCATCGAGCAGGCCGCGGCCGACCCGAACGTGCTGGCGATCAAGCTGACCCTGTACCGCACCAGCGGCGACTCCCCGATCGTCGACGCGCTCGTCGACGCGGCCGAGGCCGGCAAGCAGGTGGTCGTGCTGGTCGAGGTCAAGGCGCGCTTCGACGAGAAGGCGAACATCGGCTGGGCGCGGACGCTGGAGCGGGCGGGCTGCCACGTGGTGTACGGCCTGGTCGGCCTCAAGACGCACACGAAGACGGCCCTCGTGGTGCGCCAGGAGGGCAACCACATCCGCCGCTACTGCCACATCGGCACCGGCAACTACCACCCGAAGACGGCGCGGCTCTACGAGGACTACGGGCTGCTCACGGCCGACCCGGAGGTGGGCGCCGACCTGACCGACCTGTTCAACGTGCTCACCGGCTACAGCCGTCAGACGTCGTACCGCCGGCTCCTGGTCGCCCCGCACGGGGTGCGCCGGGGCATCATCGAGCGGATCGAACGCGAGGTCGCGTACGGCGCGGACGGTCTCGTCCAGCTCAAGGTGAACTCGCTGGTCGACGAGGAGCTCATCGACTCGCTGTACCGGGCGGGCCGCGCGGGGACGCGGATCGACCTGATCGTGCGCGGCATCTGTGCGCTGCGCCCGGGCGTGCCGGGCCTGTCGGAGAACATTCGGGTCCTATCGGTCCTGGGCCGGTTCCTGGAGCACTCGAGGGTGTTCCGCTTCGGCCATGGCGCCCGCGCGGAGTACTGGATCGGCTCGGCCGACCTCATGCACCGCAATCTCGACCGCCGCGTGGAGGCGCTGGTCCAGGTCACGGACCCGGCCTCGACGGAGGAGCTGCGCCGGGTGCTGACCCTGATGATGAGCGACGACACCGGCGCGTTCGAGCTCTCGGGCAACGGCGAGTGGCACCGCCGGCCGGGCAAGAACCCCCAGGAGGCGCTGCTGCGCCGCATCGTCGACCGGGTGGAGTGAGTCCGTCCAACCTCTTTAGGGTGACTGGATGCTGGAGGAAGAGCGCAAGTACCTCGCCGACGACGGATTCACGATGCCGGACCTCGGCCTCGCCGGGCGGGTGAGCGCGCGGGAGCCGGTGACGCTGCGGGCGACCTACTACGACACCCCGGAGCGGCTGCTTGCGCGCCACGGGGTTTCGCTGCGGTACCGCAAGGGCGACGCCTCGTCGAAGGTGTGGACGGTGAAGCTGCCTTCCTCGCGGGCGGGGATCCGCCACGAGCACTCGCGCCCGTCCCAGGGCGCGGGCGTGGTACCCCCGCAGCTGCTCGACCTCGTCACCGCCTATCGGCGCGGGCGCCGGCTCGCCCCGGCCGCGATCCTGCGCACGGTGCGCACCGTGTACGAGGTGTGCGACGCGGACGGTGAGCTGCTGGCCGAGGTGGCCGACGACGCGGTGAGCGTGCTCTTCGGTCGCGACGTCGCGCTGCGCTTCCGCGAGATCGAGGTGGAGCGCGCCGGCGGCGACCGGCGGCTGCTGGACCGCATCGAGGAGCTTCTGCTGGGCGCGGGCGCGCAGGCCGGCGCGTTCGTGCCCAAGCACGTGCGCGCGATGGAGGCGTTCGCGCCCCTGGACGCGCCCGTGCTGGTCGCGCCCGCGCGGCGGCGCACCGCCTACGCCGGCGACGTGGTCACCGAGGCGATCCGCCGTGACGTGGTGCGCATCTTCAAGCACGACCCCTTCGCGCGGCTGCGCGAGACGATGCCCAACGGCGACACCCCGGTGCACCAGATGCGGGTCGGCACCCGGCGCCTGCGCAGCGACCTGCAGACCTTCCAGGCCCTGCTGGACCCCCACTGGACGGCGCGGCTGCGCGGCGAGCTGACGTGGCTGGCCGGCGCGCTCGGGGGTGCCCGGGACGTGGAGGTGCTGCGGGAGCGCCTGCACCGCACGGCGGCGGCCGACCCGCTGGTGCCCGCCGACCCACGCGCGGTCGCGCGCATCGACGCGGCGCTGGCCGCCCGGCAGGACGCGGCGCTGCGGGAGCTGGACGAGGCGCTGCATTCGCGGCGGTACGTCAAGCTCCTCGACGCCCTCATCGGCGCGGTGGAGGCGCCCCGGCTGGCGCCCCTGTCCTGGGAACGGGCGGAGGATGTGTTGCCCGGCATCGTGCGCAAGCCCTGGCAGCGGCTCGTCGAGGGCGGCAGCGGCGTCGTCGGCGCGGGTGAGCTGACCCCGGATCTGCCCGACGATGACTGGCACGAGGTCCGCAAGCGGGCCAAACGCGCCCGCTACGCCGCCGACGCGGTCTCGGCGGTGGTGGGCCCGGAGGCGCAGCAGCTGGCCAAGGCGGTCGGGCGGGCGCAGGGAGTGCTCGGTGAGCACCAGGACGCGGCGATCGCCGCGGACGCGTGGCTGGCCGCGGCCGCCGCCGAGCCGGGCGATCACGACCTCGCGGTGACCGCGGGACGGCTCTTCGAGCGTGAGCGGGCCGCGGTCACACGCGCCCGCGCGGACTTCCCGGCCGTGTGGGAGACGGTCATGGAGGATAGAAACATCGCATGGCTGAAGTGAACTCGGTGGTCCGCGCGGCGGGCGGCGTGGTCTGGCGGCGGTCCGCCGACGGGGTCGCGGAGATCGTGCTGGTGCACCGGCCCCGATACAACGACTGGTCGCTGCCGAAGGGCAAGCTGGACCCGGGCGAGCACGAGCTGACCGCCGCGGTGCGGGAGGTCTTCGAGGAGACGTCGGTCGAGGCGGTACCGCAGGTGCGGCTGCCGTCCGTGCGGTACCTGACGGGCGAGCCGGGCGTCGAGAAGAGCGTGGACTTCTGGTCGATGCGCGCGGCCGCGTGGGCGCCGCGCGCCGCCGACCATGAGATCGAGGAGGCCCGGTGGGTCCCCGCGACCGATGCGCACACGCTGCTGAGCTACGCGCACGACCGCGGCGTCGTCCGCGCGTTTCTCGACGTCCCGCCGGTGACGGGGGTCGTCGCGCTGGTACGCCATGCAAAGGCCGGCAAGCGCAGGGAATGGCACGGTCCGGACGCCGAGCGGCCCCTGGAGCCGTCCGGGGAACGCGACGCGCGGGCCCTCAGCGGGCTGCTGACGCTGCTTCGGCCGGACCGGGTGGTGTCGGCCACCCCCCTGCGCTGCCGGCAGACGGTGGCGCCGCTGGGGCTGCCGGTCACGGTGGATCCTGCGTTCGACGAGCAGGCCGAGGCCGGACCGGCCGCGGAGGCGCTTGCGGCCCTGGCGCTGCGGGGCGGTACAACCGTGGTCTGCAGCCAGGGCAAACTCATGCCGGCGCTGCTCACCGCGCTCACGAACCGGGCCGACGTCGACTTCCACACCCGCAAGGGCGCCGGCTGGGTGCTCTGTTTCGCCGGCGCTCGCGTCGCCGGGCGGGACCGGCTGGCGCCGCTGTCGCTGCGATAGCGGCCGGAATGGCGAAAGGGCGGCCCCGCGATTGCGGGGCCGCCCTTTCTGCGATCTTGCCTACTTGGCGGCGGCCTTCTTGGCCGGAGCCTTCTTGGCGGCGGTGGTGGTCTTGGCGGCCGTGGCCGTCGTCGTCTTGCGAGCCGTCGTGGACGCCGCGGCGCGGGTCGTCTTGGCGGCGGTCTTCTTCGCCGGAGCGGCCTTCGTGGCGGCCTTGGCCGGGGCGGTCTTGGTCGCGGCGGCCTTGGCCGGAGCGGCCTTCGCCGTCGTCGCCTTCGCCGTCGTCGCCTTCGCCGTGGTGGCCTTGGCGGTCGTCGCCTTCGCGGTGGTCGTCTTCGTCGCGACGGCCTTCTTGGCGGCCGCGGCGACCTTCGGCACCTTGCCGCTGGCGACCATCTCGCGGAAGCTCGCGCCCGCGCGGAACGCCGGAACCGACGTCTTCTTCACCTTCACCGCTTCACCGGTGCGCGGGTTGCGGGCGGTTCTCGCACCGCGGATGCGCTTCTCGAAGACACCGAAACCGGTGATGGCGACCTTGTCGCCCTTGGTTACGGCAGCCTGGATCTCGGCCAAAACCGCGTCCAGCGCCGCGTTCGCCGACTTCTTGTCGCCCAGGCGTGCGCTGAGCGCCTCGATGAGCTCGGCCTTGTTCACGTTTCCTCCCGTACCAGAAATGAAGTCCCTATGGGCAAGGTATCCCAACGCACACAGGATACAAACATATGACGGAAAAGAAATCGTTGTGGAGTAACGGATCTGGCCGAAGGCTCATCGAGACGCCCTGCGGGGGCTAGCGAACGACGGGTGTCCACTCCGGACGGCCTTGTTCGAACGCGGTGATAGCGTCCTCGTGGCGAAGGGTGAGGCCGATGTCGTCGAGGCCTTCCAGCAGCCGCCAGCGACTGAAATCGTCCAGGGGAAAGTCCCATTCGTTTGCCCCTGCACGCAACTGGCGAGCCCGGAGGTCGACCGTTACCTCAAGCTTGGGGTCGGCCTCGATCGCGGCCCACAGCTTCTCCACGTTTTCCGTGCCGAGCTCGACCGGCAGCAGACCGCCCTTGAGCGCGTTTCCCCGGAAGATGTCGCCGAAACGCGGCGCGACGACCGCCCGGAAACCGTAGTCCTGCAAAGCCCATACGGCGTGCTCACGCGATGATCCGGTGCCGAACTCGGGCCCGGCGACGAGGATCGAGGCGCCCTCGTACACGGGATTGTTGAGCACGAATTCGGGGTCGGAGCGCCAGGCGTTGAACAGCCCGTCGGCAAACCCGGTGCGGGTGACGCGCTTGAGGTAGACGGCGGGGATGATCTGGTCGGTGTCCACGTTGGACCGGCGCAGCGGAACGGCCGTGCCGGTGTGGACGGTGAACTTGTCCATGAGTGTCCGTGTCCCTTTTAGTTCAGGTCGGCAGGGGCGGCGAGATGACCGGCGACGGCGGTCGCGGCGGCGACCGGGGGCGATACCAGGTGGGTGCGGCCACCACGGCCCTGGCGGCCCTCGAAGTTTCGGTTGGAGGTCGAGGCGGAGCGCTCGCCGGGCTTGAGTGTGTCGGGATTCATACCCAGGCACATCGAGCAGCCCGCGAAGCGCCACTCCGCGCCGGCCTCGGTGAAGACCTTGTCGAGGCCCTCCTCCTCCGCGGCCGCGCGCACGGAAGCGGAGCCGGGCACGACGAGCATCCGGACGCTTTCGGCGACCCTGCGCCCGCGCAGCACGTCGGCCGCGGCGCGCAGGTCCTCGAGCCGGCCGTTGGTGCAGGAGCCCAGGAACACCACGTCGACCGCGACGTCGCGCAGCGCCGTGCCGGGGGTCAGCGCCATGTACTCCAGCGCCTTCTCCGCCGCGACGCGCTCGGCGTCCTCGGTGAAGTCGTCCGGGCTGGGTACGAAGCCGCCCAGCGGCGCGCCCTGGCCGGGGTTGGTGCCCCAGGTGACGAACGGGGTCAGCTGCGAGATGTCCAGCGTCACCTCGGTGTCGAACTTGGCGCCGTCGTCGGTGCGCAGGCTCGTCCAGTAGCCCTTGGCGCGCTCCCAGGCGTCGCCCGTCGGCGCGTACTCCCGGCCCTCGATGTAGGCGAACGTCGTCTCGTCCGGCGCGATCATGCCGGCCTTGGCGCCCCACTCGATCGACATGTTGGAGATGGTCATCCGACCCTCCATGGACAGCTTCTCGATCGCGGGGCCGCGGTACTCCACCACGTGCCCGCGCCCGCCGCCCGTGCCGACCTGGCTGATGAGCGCCAGCACCAGGTCCTTGGCGGTGACGCCGGGGCCGAGCTCGCCGACGACGTTGACCGCCATCGTGCGCGGGCGCGCCTGCGACAGCGTCTGCGTCGCCAGGACGTGCTCGACCTCCGAGGTGCCGATGCCGAACGCGAGGGCGCCGAACGCGCCGTGCGTGGAGGTGTGCGAGTCGCCGCAGACGATGGTCATACCGGGCTGGGTCAGGCCCAGCTGCGGTCCCATCACGTGGACGACGCCCTGCTGCGCGTCGCCGAGCGAGTGCAGCCGGATGCCGAACTCCTCGGTGTTGCGCCGCAGCGTCTCGATCTGCGTGCGCGAGACCGGGTCGCTGATGGTCAGCAGGTTGTCGGTCGGCGTGTTGTGGTCCTCGGTCGCGATCGTCAGCTCCGCGCGCCGCACCGGCCGGCCGGACATGCGCAGGCCGTCGAACGCCTGCGGGCTGGTCACCTCGTGCAGCAGGTGCAGATCGATGTAGAGCAGGTCGGGCTCGCCTTCGGCGGACCGCACGACGTGCGCATCCCACACCTTCTCCGCCAGCGTGCGCGGCTGCTGTTGTGCTTCTCCCACCATCTGGACATCCTAAAATTTGGGAGGTATGTTTCGGTCTGTGGGACACAGTATGAGCGGTGTCGGCGTGCTCGACAAGGCGGTAGTCATCCTTGCCGCCTGCGTCGACGGCGCCAGCCTGGCGGAATTGGTGGAGCGGACCAAGCTTCCGCGCGCCACCGCGCACCGCCTGGCCCAGGCATTGGAGATCCACCGCTTACTGGTCCGCGACGCGCAGGGGCGCTGGCGGCCGGGCCCGCGCCTGGGCGAGCTCGCCAACGCCGCGCCCGACGTCCTGCTGACCGCCGCGGAGCCGATGCTGACCGCCCTGCGCGACGCGACAGGCGAGAGTGCGCAGTTGTACCTTCGCCGCGCCGACGAACGCCTGTGCGTGGCCGCGGCCGAGCGCGCCAGCGGTCTGCGCGACACCGTGCCGATCGGCGCCGTGCTGCCCATGACCGCCGGCTCGGCCGCGCAGGTGCTCCTCGCGTGGGAGCCGCCGGAGGCCGTGATGCCGCTGCTGCCGCGCTGCAAGTTCACGGGGCGCACGCTGGCGGAGGTGCGGCGGAGGGGCTGGGCGCAGAGCGTGGCCGAGCGCGAGCCGGGCGTGGCCAGCGTGTCCGCGCCGATCCGGGACCGTACCGGGCGGGTGATCGCGGCGATCAGCGTGTCCGGCCCGATCGAGCGCCTGGGCCGGCGCCCGGGCGACCGCCACGCGATGGCCGTGGTGCGCGCGGGGCAGCGCCTGTCGGGCTTGTAGGCCGGGCTTCCCCGTACATTTTCAGCTTGCTCGAACCGGCTCGGCGTCCGCCCGGGCCGGTTCTGCACGTTCCCGGTGGGATTCCGCTCCCGGCGACGACGCCGCGTTGCGCAACTCAAGTCTGCGCGCCGGCGCCCGGGCGGCGCCGGCATTGCCGTCCTTGGCTCCGCGCCCTGGCGAACCGCACCGGATTGCGCCGGCGCTGCCGTCCTCAGTTTCCCCGAACCACACCGGGTTGCGCCGGCGCCGCCGTCCTCGGTTCCGCGCCCTGGCCGACCGCACCGGGTTGCGCGGCGCGCGGACGCGCCTACCATCGGCGGGGCGTTCCGTGCGGAGTTCCAGGTGGACCGGCGCGGGCGCGTACTGCATCGGCGGATCCGGGGCGCGGTCCCGGAGCGCATCAGCTGGAAGGAACGCCAGTGCCCGATTCGACCACCCCAGCCAGCCCCGAGCCGGACGGCTCGGCGGGCCTTCACGCCTCCCCCTCGTCCGGTACACCGGCCACCCCGTCCGGCCACGGTCCGGGCGGCCCGGACTCGCCGGACTCCCCCTCGACACCGCAGGAACCGCAGCTCCCGCCGCCCGCTCAGTCCGGCGGCACCGGTGGCAGCGGCCGCGGTGGCTGCATGTCGCTGATCATCGCGCTCGTCGTGTTCATCGCGGCGATCCTCGGCATCGCCACCCAGCTCTAGACCCAGATCGGCACCGGCGGCCGACGCGACCGCGACGACATCGCGGTCGCGTCCGCGCGCCGTCCGCCGCCGTTTCGGCGGATTCATCACCATGCACTCCCCCGCTACCATCGCGCTCACATCCAGCGGGGGAGGCAGAAACATGGCAAGCACCGATAATCCGTCACAATCCGCCAGCGACGACGGGAGATCGGCAACCAGCCAGGACCCGGCCGCCGAAACGGCGCCGCCCGAGGGCGCGAGCGCTGCAGAGACCGGGGCCGCCACCACCGACGACCTGGCACCGGACACGACCAGAAACAACGTCGCGGCCGAAAGCACCCCGGCGACCGAGGAGACCGCCACCGGCCGCACGGAGGACGCGGGCACAGCGGAGGCCGAAGACGCCGCCACCGAGCGCACGGTGGCCATGGCCGCGGCAGACACACCCGAGACCAATGCCGCCGCCACCACAGGCACCCCGACCGGCAGCCAAGCACCCGGCAGCTTCACGCCCGTCGACGACGTGCTCACCGGGGCCTTGTCCGCCGACGGCATGCACAATGACGCCGAGGCGCCCGTGCGGTCGCGGCGTCGGCTGGCCCTGGTGCTCGGGACCGCGGCCGTGATCGTCGCGGTGGTGGCGGCCGGCGCGGCGTACGCGGTGAAGCAGCGCTGGGACAAGCCCACCGGCGCGCTGCCCGAGGACCGCCTCCCGGCCTCGGTCGCGGCGTTCGCGCGGGTCAACCTGACGCCCGGGCTCGGCCAGCGGGTCAAGTTCGAGGAGCTGCTGCGCCGGGCGAGCGGCGCCCCGGCCCAGGTCGACGGGCTCGAGCGCGAGCTGTTCGAGGGCCTTCGGACGCCGATCACGTACGCGGACGTCGCGCCATGGTTCGACGACCGCATCGGGGTGGCGATGTGGGCCGCGCCCGCGCACCCGGACCGTGCGGTGACGCTCGTCGTGGCGTCGGCTACGGACGACAAGAAGGCACGGACGTCGCTGGAGACGCTGCAGCGCAAACGCGGGACGGACCGGATCGGCTTCGTGGTCGAGGACGGGTACGTCCTGGTGGCCGTCGGTGAGCTGGACGCCCAGGACGCCGCGGCCGCGGCGGCCGACGAGGCGAAGCGGGCGCCGCTGGCCAAGGATGCCGCGTTCAGGTCGGCGATCGGGACGCTCCCAGGCGACCAGCCCGTGATCGGCTGGGCGGACCTGCCGCGGGCCACCAAGCTCGAACCGGACCTGAGCGAGGCGTTCCTCGGCGAACTGCCGGGCGCGGAGGTCTTGGGCCAGTACGGCGGGCCCGTCCCGAGCGCCGCATCCGGGCCGCCGGCGAGTCCGAGCGCGGGCGCCGGGCGGCCGGCCCTGGACCTCAGCGGCGTCGCCGTCGTCGGCCTGCAGGCGGCTGACGACGCTCTCGAGGCGACCGTGCGGCTGATCGGGGTCGACGGGCTCCCCCTCGGTACCGATGCCGGAAGAACGGACGTCGTGAACGCTCTCGGCGCCCTTTCGGGCGATGCCTCGGCCGCGGGCGTCCTCGCGGGGCCGATCGGGGACCCGGCGAAGTTGCTGGGCCCGGACGCGGGTGCTCTGCTGCTGGGTCTCTTCGGCACGGTCATGCCCGGGGCGGTGCCCATCATGATCGATGGCTCGCCGCCGAACCGCGTGATCTCGGACGGGGAACTGGAGCAGTACCTCCGCGAGCACCCGGAGATCTTCGGAGAGCTGCCGCCCGGCGAGCTTGAGTCCATCGAGATCGGCGGCCTGGAAGGGCTGCAGCCGCTGCCGAACCTCGGGAAGCTCACCGAGCGGCTCTCGAGCGGCGTGGGGGCGGCGCAGGCGGTGTCGTTCACGGTGGCCGGCAAGGCGGACGAGCAGACGCAGGCGGAGCCGCTCCTGCTCGACCTGCGAATGGCGGATGCGGGCGCGGCCGCGCGGATGCGCGACGAGGTCGCGACGGATCTGACGAAGATCAGCAAGGTCACCTGTGAACAGCACGAGGACCACGTGGTGCTGCGCTCGGCCGCGTACACGGGCGGAACGTCGCGGCTGGCCGACAATCCGCTGTTCCAGCGCGCGATGGCGGGCGCGGTCGCGAGCCCGGTGGCGGCGGTGTACCTCGCGGGGTCGTCGGTCGGCGACCCGTTCCGGGCGGTCGGGGTGACGGCGGGCCGCGCGGGCGCGGACACGGTTCTGCACGCGCGACTGGTCCTGGCTTAGGAGAGCCGGGCCCGGAAACAGATCAGCCGCCTCGAGGTCTGGTTCCTCGAAGCGGCTGATCTGTGCTTGGTAGCCCCGACCGGATTCGAACCGGCGCTACCGCCTTGAGAGGGCGGCGTCCTGGGCCGCTAGACGACGGGGCCCCAGTACTTTCAACTTGCTCTTCCGTGCTGCCGTGCGGTGACACGCTACAGCACCGCGATCTTGCCGCGGCGCTGGGGTACCAGGACTCGAACCTAGACTAACTGAACCAGAATCAGTTGGGCTGCCAATTACCCCATACCCCATCGGCGCTTACCGCGCCGAAAGAGAACTTTACCGGAGGTCCCCTTCCACGCCAAATCGGTTGTCGGGAACACGCCTATTCCAAGGTCAGAACCTTGTTGCTGAGCGCGCCGACCCCCTCGATCGAGACCACGACCTCGTCGCCGTTGACCATCGGGGAGACGCCGGCCGGGGTGCCGGTGAGGATCACGTCGCCCGGAAGCAGCGTCATCACATGTGACACATATGACACGAGCGTCGGCACGTCGAACACCATGTCCTTGGTCCGGCCGAGCTGGCGGACCTCCTCGTTGACCTCGCAGCGCACCTCGACGTCGCTGACGTCCACGCCGGTGACGATCCACGGGCCGATCGGGCAGAACGAGTCGAAGCCCTTCGCGCGGGTGAACTGGACGTCCTTGCGCTGCAGGTCGCGCGCGGTCACGTCGTTGGCGCAGGTGTACCCGAAGATGGCCGCCGCCGCGCCCGCGCGGTCGACCCGGCGCGCGCCGGTGACGCCGATGACGACGGCGAGCTCGGCCTCGTGCTCGACCTGCTGCGACTGCGGAGGCAGCCGGATCGCGTCGTTGGGGCCGATGACGGACGTGGATGGCTTGAGGAAGAGCAGAGGCTCCTTCGGCACGTCGTTGCCGAGCTCGGCCGCGTGGTCGGCGTAGTTCCGCCCGACGCACACCACCTTGCTGGGCAGGATGGGCGAGAGCAGCCGCACGTCGGCGACGGCCCAGCGCTGGCCGGTGAATCGGAGCTCCCCGAACGGGTGGCCCTCGATCTCGGCGACGGTCAGCCCGGACGCGCCGGACGACGGCTCACCCTCGACGACCCCGAACGACATGCCACTGCTGTGGGCGAAACGAGCGATACGCACGGGCTGAAATCTACTCCCCGACCAAGTGGCGCTCCACGAAAGCATTGCGGAAGGTCCCCGCCGGGTCCAGACGCGCGGCGAGGGCGGCGAAGTCGCGACCGCGCGCGTACGCCGGCGCGTGCCGGAAAACCTTGCCCCAGTGCGGACGCGGGGCGAACGGCGCGAGGGCCTCCTCCAGCGCGTCAACCGCCCCAAGAACAAGATCATTATTCGGTACCCACGTGAAGTGCAGCGCCACACTGTCGCGCTCGTAGTGCGGGCTGAGCCACATTCCGTCCGCCGCGATCGTGCGGATCTCGGAGATCTGCAGGGCCGGCACGATCCGGTCACGGACCCGCTCGACGGCCGCGAACGCCGCGATCGCGTCCGCGCGCGCCACGAAGTACTCGGTCTGCAGCTCCTCGCCGCTGCTCGGGGTGAACTCGAGCTTGAAGTGCGGCAGGCGCTCGTGCCACGGCCCGGGCGCGCCACCCTGCTCCGTGCAGTTCTCGGGCGACATGATCGCGATCGGGTGCCGGTTGCCGTCGGCCGGGACGGCGCCGAACAGCTCGGCGGGCGCGGGGGCGTCCTCGTCGCGCCGCTTGAGCCAGACCTGGTCGACGGTGTCGCCGTGCCAGCCGGTGAAAAGACTGACGCTGTACCCCGCGGACGCGATCTCGTCCCAGTGCGCGTCGAGCTGCGCGCGCGGGAGCCGCTCGTAGACGTACTGGCTGACGCGGTACCGAGGCTGGATGTCGAGCGTGATGCGCACGACGGCGCCGAGCGCCCCGAGCGCCACGACGGCGCCGTCGAAGTCCGCGTCCCCGCGCCGCAGCGACACCAGCTCGCCGCCGCCGGCCACGATGTCGACCCCGGCGACCGCGGTGGCGAGGTTGCCCAGCCGC
This sequence comes from Dactylosporangium sp. McL0621, assembly GCF_049995355.1. Classification (NCBI taxonomy): domain Bacteria; kingdom Bacillati; phylum Actinomycetota; class Actinomycetes; order Micromonosporales; family Micromonosporaceae; genus Dactylosporangium; species Dactylosporangium sp. McL0621. The sequence continues at coordinate 1,718,064 of NZ_CP188259.1, read as the reverse complement.
ACCCCGGACCCGTGCGTGCCCGTCGCGACCGCGCCCGCGATCGAGATGTGGGGCAGCGAGCCGAGGTTGTGCAGCGCGTATCCCGCGGCGTCCAGGCGCCGCGCCAGCTCGCCGTAGCGCACCCCGCCCGCGACACTGACCGTTCCCGCGCCGGCGTCGAGCTGGATGTCCGCGGGCAGCCCGGCCACGCTGAGCAGGTCGGCGTCGGTGTCGGCGATCGCGTTGAACGAGTGCCCGGTCCCGAGCACACGAACCCGCTCGGCCGCGGCCACGATCTCCTGCACCTGCTCGACGCTGCCGGGCCGATGCACCCGCGCCGCGCCGAACTCGATGTTCCCGGCCCAGTTCCGCAGCCGCTCGCTCATTTTGCCGCCTCCCAGCCCCACGACGCCCCGTACTGCCCGCCACGGTAGCCACCCGGAGCCGTCCCCGCCTCCGCGCGCCCTCGCGGACACACGCTCCGTAAGGAGAGTTCGGACACCCTGCCCGGTCCGTCGGGGAGTCTCGGCACGTCAACGCCCGCCGGACATGGGTCCGCACATGAGCCCCGCCTCGCCGTCCCGAGGGTTCCCGACGCTCGCGCCCGGACGCGGCGATTGTTCTGCCGGGCTCCGTTGTGCAGCCACGACACGGTCGAGCGGGCCCGGAACGCGGCGTCGGACAGCCGATCCGCGCACGCCGATCCTCGGGCGCCTCCGCGCGGACGGGTCGCCCCGCCCGCCCATTCGCCGATCGTTGGCCACCGAACGAGGGTTGTTCGCCACCGAACGAAGCCCGAGAGGGCCATTCGGCCGTTCCCCCGGGCGCGGACGCCCGCGCAGACTTCGCTTCGTGACCTCTCAGCCACCGCACGGCACCGGCTCCTGGCGGCCCGAACAGCACGCTGTCCCGGTCTCCGGGCCCGGCCGCCCGGCGATGGGGCCCGGCCGCCCGCCGATCGCGCCCGGCCGCCCGGCGATGCCGCACGCCGCGCCCGCGCCCATGCCGCGGGTGTACGCCGCTCCCGCCGGCGGGCCGTGGAATGCGCCGCCGCCGCCGACCGGCGCGCGGAAGCACGGCTGGTACCTGGTCATCGCCGCCGCTGTGCTCGGCGTCTTCGTCTTCTGCGGCATCGTGGTCGCCGCCGCCGGCAACCAGGACAAGCCGGCCAAGACCGAGGACGTCGCGCGCAACGGGGCGCTCGGGGCACCCATCAGCGACGCTCCCGCCTCGTCTCCCGCCACGACGGCGGTCGAGACACAGACCACGACCGCCCCGCCACCGACCACCGCCGCGGCCGCGCCGACGACGGCACCGACGACCGCCGCCGGTGTCCCGGGCGCGAAGCCGACCACCAAGCCTCCGGCCACGAAGCCGGCGACCACCAAGCCGGCGACGAAGCCCACGACCAAGCCGCCCGCGCAGAACTGCAACCCCAACTACTCGCCGTGCGTCCCGAACGACCCGGTCGACGTGGACTGCGCCGGGGGCTCGGGCAACGGCCCGTCCTACGTGCAGGGGCCGGTCCAGGTGATCGGCAGCGACCCGTACGGCCTGGACACCGATCACGACGGCATCGGATGCGAGTGACCGCCTGAACGTCCCAGGGGGCGCCGAATTGGGCTCAGGCGGGCTGGTTGAGGTACCGAAGCATCTGCTGAATCTCGGCGGTGCGTGACTCGTCGATCCGCTTGGCCAGGTCCAGCGCCCCTGGGTTGATGCCCGTGCCCGTCTCCATCCGCGCGATCTCGATCGCGTTGTGCTGGTGGGCGATGAGCAGGTTCAGGAACTTGGTCTCGAAGTCGGCGCCGGTCGCGGCCTGCAGCGCTTTGATGTCCTCGGGGTTGGCACCGTGCGCGCCGCCGTGGCCCGCGTGCGCGGACGCGTCGGCGGCGGGCGGCCGGCCCCACGCGTCGAGCCAGACCTGCATCGTCTTGAGCTCGTCGGTCTCGGTGGCGTCGATTGCGGCCGCGAGGGTGCGCACGTCCGCGCGCGCGGCCTTCGTGGCGGCGAGGCGCACCATCTCCAGGGCCTGGCTGTGGTGGGCCGCCATCATCTGGCTGAACATGACGTCCGTGTCGTTGAAGACGCGTTGCTCGGTGCCTGCGGGGGCGGGCTGGGCCGGGGCGGCGGCGCAGCCCGCGAGCAGGAACGCCGCGAGTAGGAGCGCGATGCGTTTCATGGGTCTCCTTGCGCACGGGTGGCGTCCTGGTGCTCGGAACGCCACCCTTCATTCAGCGGTACCGGATGATCAGACGCGCTGCCACAGAGCTGGGACGTTGGGCGGCTCCCAGCCGGGGATCGCGGTGTGCGCCTGGCGGCACTGGTAGGTCACGCCGTTGTAGGTGACCCGGTCGCCGACCTTGTACGCGGTGCCGGCGGCCCACGTGGTGGTACCGGTCGGCGGCTGCGTGGTCGGGGAGACGGACGGGGACGGGCTCGGACGCGTCGGCGACGGCGTCGGCTGCGTGGGCGTCGGCGTCGGGTTCCCGCCGCCGGTGCCGACCTGCAGGTCGACGCACGAGTAGAACGCGTTGCCGGTGTCGGCGATGTTCCAGCGGGCCAGCACCAGGATCCGGCCGGTGCGACCGCCGAGACTCACCGTGTGGGAGACGGTGGCGTCGGGCTGCCGACCACCGCCGTCGATGTTGGCGATGCGGGTGCCGCCCACGAAGTACTCGAAGTTCGCCGTGGCGTGGCGGGCGGTGAACACCCACGAGAACGTGACGGTGTTGCCGACCGACGTGGCCGGCCAGCCCTTGTTCGGGTCGTCGAGCTCGGCGAACCGGCTGTTGCCGCCACTGCAGCTCGTCAGGCCCTTGGGGCCTTCGACGCTCTGCGGTTCGTAGACGATCTCGCCACAGTTGGCCACGCGGCCTTGGGCGCACATCGCCTGGCGGCTGGGCGGCGAGGAGATGTACCCGTGCGCGGACGCCGGGGACACCGTCACCAGGAGTGCGGCGGCCACGGCGGCCAGCGTCAGGGGTACCGCAGCGATCGCTTTGCGCATCCAATCGCTCCTTCCAGCGGTGGGGGGTGATGCCGCTCAATGTAAGGGAAGGATTGTTAACAGTAAATAATCTTTATGAATATTCGTCGATGGAGCGCTCTCACTTGAGGCAGGGTTGACCAGCCTTTAAGGGCTTCTCCCGGCGACGTTCCCGAGTCGACCGGGTCAGCTCGCGCCACGCTTCCGCGCGCGCCGTCTCCCGATTTCGGGCCCTCATGTGGTGTGCGGTGAGTGCGACGCGCCCAAGGCCACCTGGGAGGGCGAGGTTGGTTCCCAGGATCGTGGTCACGTTCACCACGAGCCCGCCCGACTCGGCCCGCTAGGAGACGCCATGCCCTTCATCACCACGTCCGACGGCGCCCACATCTTCTACAAGGACTGGGGCTCCGGCCGCCCCGTCGTGTTCAGTCACGGCTGGCCGCTCAACGCCGACGCCTGGGACGACCAGCTGATGCTGCTCGCGTCGCGGGGCTTCCGCGCGGTCGCGCACGACCGCCGCGGCCACGGACGGTCCACGCAGACGTGGCAGGGCAACGACATGAACACCTACGCCGACGACCTCGCGGAGCTGATGGACGAGCTCGGCCTCACCGACGCGGTGATGGTCGGGCACTCCACCGGCGGCGGCGAGGTCACGCGGTACCTCGGCCGCCACGGCACGTCGCGCGTGTCGAAGGCGGTGCTGGTGGGCGCCGTCCCGCCGCTGATGCTCAAGACCGACGCGAACCCGGACGGCACTCCGCGCAGCGTGTTCGACGAGATCCGCGCCGGCCTGGCCGGCGACCGCGCGCAGTACTACCGCGACCTGAGCGTCCCGTTCTACGGCGCCAACCGGCCGGGCAGCAGCGTGTCGGAGGGTCTGCGCGAGCAGTTCTGGCGGCTGAGCATGCAGGTGGGGCTCAAGGCCGCGTACGACTGCGTGCGCGAGTTCTCCGAGACCGACTTCACCGAGGACCTCCAGCGCATCGACATCCCCGTGTTCGTCGCGCACGGCGACGACGACCAGATCGTGCCGATCCAGGCTGCCGCCATCAAGACCGTGCGGCTGCTCAAGAACGCGAGCCTGAAGGTGTACCCGGGCGCGCCCCACGGCATCAGCGGCGCCTACGAGGCCGCGTTCAACGCCGACCTGCTCGCCTTCATTCAGGACTGACCACGGCGCTGCCAGCACGTGTATCGGCGAGTTCGACCCGGCTCGAGGGCCGACGACACATCCCGGAGGATCAGCCGAGGTCGTCCAGCGCCGCGAGGAGGCGCCGCACCAGGGGTGTCGCGGTGCGGTCGTTCCAGGCGAGGCCGATGTCGACGGTGGCCGCCGGCGGGGTGAGGCGACGCAGCACCACTCCGCTCAGCCGCAGGGCCTTCGCGCGGCCCTCCGGCACCGCTGCGACCACGCCGCCCGCCGCGACCGCGCGCAGGAGCTGCTCGTCGTCGGGCTCGTAGCGGGCCAGGTTGATCCCGGACGGCCACACCTGCGCGACGATGCGGTCGAACATGCCGGGTCCGTTCTCGCGCGGCCACATGACCGCCGGCTCGCCCGCGATCGCCTCCCGTGCGACACGGCGCTGGCGGGCCAGACTGTGCCCGACCGGCAGGACGAGGAGCAGCTCTTCGGTGTCGACGAGCCGCCAGCGGATGCCGGGCTCGTCGAGCGGCGGCCGGACGAACGCCGCGTCGTACCGCCCGGCGAGCAGTCCCGCGACGTTCGGTGCGTGCCAGCCGGTCTCGGGCAGCACCTCGACGAGCGGGTTCTGGGCGCGGAAGCGCTCGACGAGCGCGTCGACGCGCCCGCCGCGGGCGGATCGTGTGTAGGCCAGCCGAATCCGCCCGCCCTGGCCCCGCGCGACCGCCTCGATACGCTCCCGCGCGGCACTCGCCTGGGCGAGCAGCAGCGCGGCCTCGACGGCCACGACCTCGCCCACCGGGGTGAGGGAGCACGCGCCCGCGCCGCGCTCGACGAGCCGCGCGCCGACTTCTCGCTCCAGCGTGCGGACCTGCTGGCTCAGCGCCGGCTGGGCAATGCGCAGTCGCGCGGCTGCGCGCGTGAAGTGCAGCTCCTCGGCCAGTACCGCGAAGTACCGCAGCCGCCGCAGATCCAGCGGTTCCATCGGCCGAGCATAGGCGCGGCCGCGCAACGTGGTCGCATTGTGGGCCGGGCGGGCGATGGGCACCGCGCACCTGAGGCAAGGGCCGGCGATCGGTGGCAGGCTGACCTGAGACGCGGCGGGGGGATCGGATCGGGAAGCGCGCCACCAATTGTGTACCAATGCGGCATGCGCGCGGAGGCGGGACGCGGAAGACCGCCGGCCTCGGGCACGGTGCCTCGAAGGGCGCGAAAGCAGGGCAGAGATGTGGCCTCGCGCACGGTGCCTCGAAGTGGGCGCGCAAGCGGGGCACAGATGACGGCCGCGGCCTCGCGCACGGTGTCGGCGAACCCGCCGTCGAAGCAACGCGCGGAGGCGGGATCCACAGGGGCGAACCCGGCGAGGCGATAAGCGTGGCTTATCGCGCGGTAGCGCACCGGACTTGGACAAGCGGACCGGGCACTGGTTGCCTGAATCCATGGATGACGTGATCGTGCTGGGTGCAGGGGTGATCGGGTTGACCTGCGCGGTACGGCTGCTCGAAGCCGGCGCGCGGGTGCGGGTCGTCACGGCCGACGAACCCGGGCAGACGGTGTCCCGCCTTGCCGCGGCCGTTTGGTATCCGACGCACACCGAGGCCGATCCGCGGGTGCTCGGGTGGGCGCACAGGACGTACGACATCCTCATGGCGCAGGCGGTGGAGGGCGTCCCTGGTGTCGCCCCGCGGCCGACCCGGATGGTGATCCGCCGGCCCACCGGAACGCCCTGGTGGGCCGGGGCGGTGCCGGACTTCAGGGTGCACCCGGGCGAGCGGCCTGGCCCGGATGCCCGGCGACTCACCGACGAGCGGCCGGGCCCGGACGCGCGGCGATACACCGACGAGCGGCCGTCGGGAGACGAGCGGCCGTCGGTAGACGAGCGGTCGCCGGTAGACGAGCGGCCGTCGGTAGACGAGCGGTCGCCAGTAGACGAGGGCCGGTCGACGGACACGCGGAGCTCCACGGACCAGCCAGCGCCCCGCGGCGAGCGGTCGTCCATGGGGCCCGCGGCGGTCGCCGGAGAGTGGCGGTTCACGGTGCCGTCGGCGGAGATGGAGGCGTACCTTCCGTGGCTTGCCGAACGCGTCCGGGCCCTCGGCGGCACGCTGACGCGCGGGCGCGTGGCGCGGCTCGCTGACCTGGGCGGGCAGGCCGGCACGGTGGTCAACGCGACCGGGCTCGCCGCCCGCGCGCTCGCCGACGACGCGGCGGTTTTTCCCGCCCGGGGGCAGATCGTGGTCGTCGCCAACCCGGGGCTCGAGACGTCGGTGCGTGATGAGGAGCATCCGGGCGGGATGACGTACATCCATCCGCGCTCGCGCGATGTCGTGCTCGGCGGGACGTTCCAGCCCGGCGACTGGAACGAGGCGCCCGACCCGGCCACGACCGCGGCGATCCTGCGGCGGTGTGTGGAGCTCGTGCCCGAGCTGGCCGGCGCGCGGCCGCTGCGGGAGGCGGCGGGGCTGCGACCCGCGCGGGAGGGCGGGCCCCGGCTTGAGGTGGACCCGGAGGCGCTGCCGGGCGGTACGCGCGTCGTGCACTGCTACGGCCACGGCGGCGCGGGTGTCACGTTGTCGTGGGGCTGCGCCGAGGAGGTCGTGCGCCTCGCGCTGTCAAGATGACACTTGACGATCGCACGCCTCGCGCGCCCGACAGTCGGCGTCTGGCGACGGGGTCACCGTTGCCCTGCGGTTAGGTCGGCCGCCTCGACTCGGCGCGCCTCCGCGCGGACGCAGGGGTCCGAACGGCGCCGCGCGCGGGGCACCGTCCGAACCGGGGACGGTCCCGCGCGGGCGCGCCGTCGAAGCGAAGGTGGGAAGGTCGTGGTTTGGCGAGGCTGGGAGAGGCTGGGGACCGCCGCTCAGCCGCGGGTGTACGTCAGGTCGAAGTCCTTGGACCACTTCAGGCCGTCCTTGGACATCTCCCAGTACGCGTCGATGCGCTTGCCGTCCGGGTCGATGGTGCCGGTGAAGCGCTGGTTGAAGCCCTCGGCCGCGCGCCAGATGCGCCACGTGCTTCCGTCGACGTCCATGCCGTACACCCGCAGCACGCCGCGCGCGTCGGAGTAGAGCATCGTGAAGATCTTGCTGCCGTCGTCGTAGCCGATCACCGATGTGGTCGGAAAGGGCGCGTTCTCGATCCAATCCCGCGGCAGGTCGTCGCCCGGCGGGTCCGCGTCCGCGCGCTGGACGAGGAACTCCCCGTCGTCCGCCCACGCGAAGCTCGCCCAGCCGCGCATCGTGACCTGGCCGTTCACGGTGGCGACGGTGTCCCACATACCCAGCAGGGACCCTAAACGCCGCCGTACCTCGCTCATCGCCACTCCCCGGATCCTCGTTCCCGCCAGAACATGAACCCGACTTATACACCAGCCCGTCGCGCCCGGGCTCCTCCCGCCGGTCAGTCGGCGACGGCCTCCAGGAGCCTCTCGCACTCGGCGATCAGGCGCCCGCGCAGGGGCACGGCCCGCTCGGCGAAGGAGCGCTGCGCCTCGACGTAGCGGGCGCGGCCCTCGGGCGTCTCGATGCCCACCGCCTCGTAGCCGAGGTCGGCCAGGTCGTACGGCGAGGCGCGCATGTCGAGGGTGCGCACGTCGCGCGCGAGCTCGAAGCAGTCGGCGATCAGCTCGGCGGGCACGAGGGGCGCCAGCTTGTACGCGTGCTTGTACAGATCCATGTTGGCGTGCAGGCAGCCCGGCTGCTCGTTGGCGGTCTGGGACTCACGGGTCGGCTGCAGCAGGTTCAGCGGACGCGCGGGCGCGGTGTAGAAGCGGAATGCGTCGAAGTGGCTGCACCGGATCCGGCTCGCCTCGACGACCGCGTCGGTGCCCTCCGGGCCGAGGCGCAACGGCCACGCGTTGTGCCGCAGCTCGTCCTGCGTCTGGCGGTACACCATCGCCCACTCGTGCAGCCCGAAGCACCCGAGGTGCGGCGTCCGTGCGGCCGTCGCGACGAGCAGGTCGCGGATCCACGCGATCGCCTCCGCGCGGCGGGCCGGCACCGTCGCCGCCTCCGCGCCCGAGCCCGCCAGCTCGACACCCGCGCCCGGGTGCCAGCGGCGCAGCTGTGCCGGCCGGTACGAGTAGTACGTGAACAGGAAGTCCTCGACGGGGTGCCTGCGCCCGAGCCGGCGGCGGGCGAGGTGCGGCTCGATCCACGCGTCCACGCGGGCCTCGTGGGCGGCGCGGCGGGCCTCCCAGGTCGGCCGGTCCAGAACGATCAGCTGCACCGTACAAGCTTACGGAGAGGTAGCGTCGGGGCCATGCGCAAGCTCGCCGCGTTGCTGCTCGCCTGCTCACTGGCCCTGGCCGCGTGCTCGGACGCGCCCGGCAGCTCGACCGAGCCCGCGCCCGCGCGGCCGGGTCCTTCGGGTTCGAACGGCTCCCCCGCGGCCGCGGGGCTCGGCGCACCGACGCGAGTGAAGGTCGCTGTGCCGTCCGGGCTCGCGTCCGCGCCGTTCAACCAGGATCGGTACCTTCAGCTGCCCGCCGGCTGGACGGCGACGGTCTACGCGCGGGTGGACAAGGCCCGGTTCATGGCCCCGACGCCGAGCGGCGACCTGCTCGTGTCCCAGCCGGGCGCCGGAAAGGTGCAGCTCGTGCGCGCGGGCGCGGTGTCGGAGTTCGCGACCGGCCTGCGCCAGCCCCACGACATGGTCTTCGCGCCGGTCAACGGGCAGATGTTCCTGTTCATCGCCGAATCGAACCGCGTCATTCGGTACCCGTACAGCAACGGCGACACGAAGGCGCACGACGGCCAGGTGGTCGTGGACGGGCTGCCCGACACCAGCACGCCGGAGCTGCGCGGCACGTATGCGCACGTGCTCAAGAACATCGCCGTGCACGGCGAGACGCTGTACGTCTCGGTCGCCTCCACCTGCAATGCCTGCGTCTCCGACACGGTGAGCGACCCGCAGCGCGCCACGATCTACACGTACGCCGCGGGCGGCACCAACGCGTCGCGGCACCTGCTCGCCCGGGGCATCCGCAACGCCGAGGGCCTCGCCTTCCGCCCCGGGACCGACGAGCTGTGGATCGTCGTCAACAACCGCGACAACACCCTGGTCCCCGACGACCGCGACGTCGACGGCGACGGCAAGTCCGACAAGGGCAAGCGCATGCCCGAGTTCGTCGACGACTACCCGCCGGAGGAGTTCATCAAGGTCCGCGACGGCGGCTTCTACGGCTGGCCCTTCTGCAACCCGAACAGCGACAACGGCCTGCACAACATGGGCTTCCTGCGCGACTACGAGCTCAACCGCGACGGCTCGAAGGCCGACTGCGCCAAGGCCGACCCGATCGACCTCGGCCTGCCCCCGCACAGCGCGCCCCTGGGCCTGACGTTCTACAACGGCGCGGCGATCGTGCCGCTGCACGGCTCCTGGAACCGCACGAAGCCGGCCGGGTACAAGGTGCTCTACATCCCCTGGACGGCGAGCGGCCCGGGCGACCCGGTGGACCTGGCGGCCGGTTTCGTGGGCGCCGACGGCAAGTGGTGGGGCCGCCCCGTGGACGCCGCGATCGACACCGACGGAACGGTCCTGGTCAGTGATGATGGCAGCGGTACCATCCTGCGCCTGACGCCTCCGCGCGCCAACTGACCCGCCGAGCGCCGCTACGCCGGACGGGCGATTCGGGCCGGACCGCCATCGGCGTTGTGGAACGTCACGCCGAGTGGTCCATTGTGGACCGTGAGTTCACCCGCGGCCGTGACGCTCACGTCGAGTTCGCCGTCGGCGATCTTCAGGCCTCGGATGCGGTACGCGCCGACCGGGGATGGGGCGAGCGGCGCGAACGTGATGCGCCGGGCGGGCACGTCGACGTCCAGGCCCAGCAGGGCGGTCAGGATCGCCGGTGCGGCGGCCGCGGCCCACGTCTGGGGGCGGCACGCGGACGGGTACGGGGTGGGGAGGTCGTCCCCGCCGTACAGCTCCGGCAGCCGGTAGTCGAACCGCTCGGCCGCGTCGAGCAGCGCCGAAATTACCGCGGACGCCTCCGCGCGGTGACCGTCGCGCACGAGGCCCAGCAGCGCGATCGCGTTGTCGTGGGGCCAGACGGAGCCGAGATGATAGGACAGGAAGTCGTACCCGGCCGACGCCGGCGACACCGTCCGGACCCCGAACGGCGATCGGAGCTCGGCGAGGCGCCCGGCCACGGCGGTGCTCTCCTCCGGGGTGAGCAGCCCGGTTCCGAGCAGATGCCCCATGTTGGACGCCACCAGGTCGACGCGGGCGCCGTCGCCGTCGAGGGCGATCGCCGGGTACCCCTCGGGGCACCAGAACTCCGCGCGGAAGCGCTCGGCGAGCTCGCTCGCCCACGCCCGCCAGCGGCTGGCCTCGACCGCTCCCTCGGAGCCGGCCCTCGGCGGATTTGCGGCAAGCACATCCGGACCGCGCGGCGCCGCCTCGGCGAGCCATGCGTTGAGATCCAGCAGACCTGAGCGCACGTCGCCCGCACCCAACGCGTCCGCGCGCTGCGCGTCCGCGCGCTGCGCGTCCGCGCCGCTCGAGCCTGCGCCTTGCCGGCCCGCGGACGCATCACGGGCGCCCGCATCCGCGCCTGATCCGGCTCCGTCAAATGCGCCCCGGACGTCGCGATTCGCGGCCGCGCGCTCTGGTGCGGCAGGCGCGGGCGCGGCGGGTGCAGTGGGCGCGGGTGCAGTGGGCGCGGGCGCGGGTGGCGCGGGCGCGGGTGCGGCGGCGGCCGCGGGTGTAGTGGGCGCGGGCGCGGCGGGTGCGGGCGCGGCGGGTGCGGGCGCGGCAGGCGCAGGCGCGGCAGGCGCAGGCGCGGCAGGCGCAGGCGCGGCAGGCGCAGGCGCGGCAGGCGCAGGCGCGGCAGGCGCAGGCGCGGCAGGCGCAGGCGCGGCAGGCGCAGGCGCGGCAGGCGCAGGCGCGGCGGGTGCGGGCGCGGCGAGTGCGGGCGCGGCAGGCGCAGGCGCGGCAGGCGCAGGCGCGGCAGGCGCAGGCGCGGCAGGCGCAGGCGCGGGTGCCGTGGGCGCGGGTGCGGCGGACGCGGGTGCGGCGGGCGCGGGTGCGGGCGCGGCGACGGGCGCGGGTGCGGTGTCGGCGAGCTGGTCGAGGAGCCAGGCGCCGTCCAGGGCGGCTCGGTAGGCGTACGCCTGGACCTCGCTCAGAGCGATCGGGCCCCCCGCGATGCGGCCGTCCGCGTGCTGGATGGCCTCGGACGAGTCCTTCCAGCCCTGGTTGGACAGGCCGGGGCCGGCGGTCGCGTGGGTGACGAAGCCGTCGTGCCGGGTGAGCCAGGCCAGGGCGCGGCGGACGTTCGGCAGCAAGGGGCGGACAGCCGCGGCGGGCATGCCCCAGCGGTACGCGTCCGCGAGGGTGCTCACGAACAGTGGTGTCGCGTCGACCGTGCCGTAGTAGGTCGGAGGGAAGCTGGGGGCGCTGTCCTCGCGGCGTACCTCGTGCAGGATCCGCCCCGGCTCCTCCTCCGTCTCCGGCTTGTAGTGGGTGCCCTGGCGGGCCGCGAGGGCGCGCAGGGTGCCCGCGGCGACCTCGTGGCCGAGTGGGAGGGCCAGGCGGGCGGACCACAGGGCGTCGCGGCCGAAGAGGGTCAGGTACCAGGGGCTGCCCGCGGTGTAGTACGCGTCCGCGCCTTCGGTGCGGCGGAGGGCGTCCAGATCCTGGACGCCGGCGCGTACCAGGGCATCAAGGCGCCGGTCGTCCGCGGCGACGCGCAGGGTGCTGAAGCGCTTGGGTCGGGCGGTCGGTGGGAGGTCGGTGCGAGTGATGCGAACCTCGGCGGACCAGGTGCCGCGCGGGGGCACCAGCGCGCGCCAGACCAGGGTCGCCTCCGCGCCCGCGCCCGGGGTCACGGTGGCGGGTGGGGTCGTCTGGATGCGGACCGAGATGCCGTCCGGTGCTCGCCAGTCGAGATGGGCCGATGGATCGACCTGGGCCTGAGCCGGTTGGAGCGGACCGGCTTCGTTGGATGGCGCGGATGCGAGGGAAGACCGGGCGGATGCGGACGTAGCGGGCGCCGGCGACCCAGCGCCGGACTCGACGGGCGTCGGCGATCCAGCGCCGTAATCGGCGGACGCCGGCGACCCAGCGCCGTAATCGGCGGACGCCGGCGACCCAGCGCCGTAATCGGCGGACGCCGGCGACCCAGCGCCGTAATCGGCGGACGCCGGCAATCCAGCGCCGTAATCGGCGGACGCCGGCGACCCAGCGCCGTAATCGGCGGACGCCGGTGCGGGTGGTGTAAGAGGTGCCGGGTGGCCTGCGCGTACGGTGCCCAGCGCGGCGAAGTCGGTCGCGGCGCGGAGTGCTACCTCGACCTCCAGTGGCCTGGGCGACGCGTTCGAGAGTGTGATGGTCTCCGTTCCGCCGGTTGGTTCGGCCAGGCGATGGCGTTGCACGGAGAGGGCCGGCACCGGCGGTACCGCTGAGAATTGGGCCGACGAGGCGCCGGTCCGGCGGGTGGTCAGGGTCACCGGGGCGGTGCCGTCCACCGTCAGGTGCCAGCTCGACAGGATGCGGCGGTCCTCGACGTACAGGCCCTCGGCGCCGGACGTCATGGCTCCCGAAGGGCTGGACAGCCACGTGGCGGGGGCGGCTACGCACGTGATGAGGTCGTGGAGGTACGGCTGGGGCATCCTCAGCCGCCGATGACGTTTACGGCTCGGGCTACCACCAGCAGCACCGTCACCAGGGATATCACCGACTCGACGGCCATGAGCATTTTCGCCCAGGTGGACATGGGCAGGGTGTCGGTCGGGCTGAAGGCGGTCGCGTTGGTGAAGGCCAGGTAGAAGTAGTCGAAGAAGCCCGGCTCCCAGTCGTGGTGGGCCAGCTCCGGGACCTGCATCTGGGTGAACAGGAAGTCGGGGTGCGGGGTGTCCGCGTCCGCGCGGGCGGCCGGGCCGCCGCGGTCGGTCTCCCAGAACCACAGGGCGAAGACGATGACGTTGGTGAACCAGATGGCGGCGCCCCACAGCAGCAGGTGTGCGGGCGGGAGCTCGTTCTGGTGCTTGGCGAACAGCGCCTGGACCAGCAGCCATACCGACCAGGCGGTGACCAGCGTCAGCAGGACGACCAGGCCCAGGGCCAGGGGGCGCAGGATGCGCGTCTCGCGGTTGATGCGCAGCGGGTTGACCACCACGATCGAGAGCAGCATGGCGCCCTCCAGGCCGGGCAGCAGCCAGCGCGGTCTCGGCGCCAGGTCGGCCGGCAGCACCAGGTGGATCATGATCGCGATGGCGATGACCAGCGCGGCGGGCCAGCGCTGCTCCGCCTCCGTGCGGCGCAGCCAGCCGGGCAGCTGGGCGGACCGGGCCGGCTCGGGCGTACCGCTGGAGCCGCGATTCAGCGCGGGCGGCAGATCACTCACGGCAGTCAACGTAGACCCGCGCCCGCGCGGGAGCCAGCAGGACCGGCCGATCGGCGCGAAAGCGGCCAAAAGGCGGCGCCGCACGGGAGCGCGGACCGGCACCCCGGTGCCCCGCCCGCGCCCGGAGGACCGGCCGCACGACGCAAAACCGGGCCAAGGGAGCGCTGACCGGGAGCACCGTAGGACCGGCCGCACGACGCAAAACCGGGCCAAGGGAGCGCTGACCGGGAGCACCGTAGGACCGGCCGCACGACGCAAAACCGGGCCAAGGGAGCGCTGACCGGGAGCACCGTAAGACTGGCCGGCCCGGCGCAAAACGCAAAAGCACACGCAAAACGCAAAAGCACAAGGGGGCGGCAGGGTCAGGCGAAGAAGTGGTACACCTGCCAGCCGATCGCGGTCGCGCCGGCCAGGGCCAGCACGCCCAGGTACGCCAGCACGAGGCGCGTGTCGCGCAGGACGCACTTGGACCGGGTCAGGCCCTGGCGGCGCGCGCGGGCGTAGCCGGCGAACCCGAGCAGCGCGAAGCCCACCACCGCGACCGGGCCCAGCAGCCAGGCCAGGGCGGCGATCGTGGCGTACACGCACAGCCGCAGCGGATCGTAGGGCGGGCTCGTCACCGGGCGGCCGCGCGGGGCAGGCGCTGGGCGGACAGCGCGGGCCAGGCCTGCACGGCGCAGAACGGGGCGCACTGGTCGTGCGGGCCGTCCGCGTCCGTGCGGCGCGTCGCGACGTGCACGCAGCACTGCAGGAGGCGCTCCTCGATCATCGTGTGCATGTCCATGAAGGGCTTCACGGTGATGCGCTTGACCCGCTCCCCCAGCATCTTGCGCAGCCGCGCGCGGCCGCCCGGCAGCGAGGCGGAGACGAGGGTCGTCAGGGTCGAGATGCCCAGGTCGCAGTTCTCGCAGATGTCGCGCCACAGGCTGCCCACGTCGGGGTGGGACAGCGACGACTGCTCCGAGAGCAGGCCCAGCAGCGACTCCTTGACGGCGCCGCGCAGCGCGGCCGGCAGCTGGACGTCGGCGATGCGGTTCGCGACCAGGTCGGGGGCCAGGTCGAGGAACTCGAGCAGCCGGTCGTGGCCGATGAGCGCGGTCATGGACTGCCAGCGGCCCGCGTCGTCGCGCAGCATGTACCCGACCGAGCAGCAGTGCGGGTGCGAGCAGGGCAGGGCTGTGAGGTCGCGCCAGGTGACGAGGTCGCCGGTCTGCGGGCCGAGGCGCGCGAGGACGCCCGTGTGGGTGAGCCGGTCCATGGGGTCGATCGGGCCCGAACGACCGGAGCCGAACTGCGGCTGCAGCGAGACGCCGCCGATGTACGGGGTGTCCAGCGCCCGCTTCACGACCGCGCCGATCTCGTCGTCGTTCACGCCCAGGGCGCAGGTCATGGTGAGCGTGGTGAAGATGCCGCGCGCGGAGAGGCGGTCGACGGCCTGGTCCTTGAGGCGGCGCAGGTCGGCGCCGCGGTGGTGGCGGGCGGCGCGCTCGGACACGCCGTCGTACTGCAGGTACACCTCGACGCGCTCGCGGTGCCGCGTGAGGAGGTCCAGCAGCGCGTCGTCGCGCGCGATGCGGACGCCGTTGGAGTTGATCAGGATCCGGACCACGTTGCGGGCGCTGACCTCCTCGAGCAGCTGCTCGAGGTGCGGGTAGAGGGTCGGCTCGCCGCCGGAGAGCATGAGCACGTCGATGCGGCCGTTCTCGCGCGACAGCTTGGTGTCGACGCCGGCCAGGATGTCGGCGAGGGGTACGACGCCCTCGATGGCCGGCGAGGAGTCGGTGAAGCAGGTCGGGCAGCGCAGGTTGCAGCTGTCGGTGAGGTCGGCGAGCAGGATGCAGGTGTGCTGGGTCTGCATCTCCGGCAGCCCGGCCAGGTAGGCCGACGGGACCGGGGCGAAGTTGCCGGCCAGGTCGGGCACGTGGGTCTTCGTGGGGGCGGTCCAGCGTTCGAGGTACCGCAGAATCTCCGGCTCCTCGTCGTAGAGCGTGCGGACCAGGCCGTGGCTCGGGCACCCGCGCTCGAGCCAGATCCGCCCGTCGCGCTCCGCGAGCCAGCCCGACAGGCGCTGGACGTTCTCCAGTGGACGGTCGGGCTCCTCGGCCGCGCACGTGGGGCAGAACGCGTTGACGTAGCGGTGGATGCGGTCGCCCCGCAGCTGCATTCCGGAGGTCATGACGATCCTTGGTTGACGATGGCGAGGCAGACCCCGATGCCGGCGACGGGGCAGAGCAGCACGCTGGCGCCCCAGCCGATGAGCAGGCCGAGGCCGACGCCGCGGTCCTTGCGCACGATCCAGATGATGCCGAACGTGAGGCAGACGGCGAACAGCACGACCTGGAGCAGGACCTCGAGCCACACGCCCAGCAGGGCGTTCTCGGAGTCCGCGCTGGCGTTGCCGATCGCGACGGCGCCAACGCCGATCAGGATGACGACGAACTGCGCGGCGAACACCAGGCCGATGCCGATGAAGACCTTGGGGGCGCGGATGGGCCGATCCGGTCCGGGCGGCGGGGGCACGGTCCAGCTCATGATGCGGCCTCCAATGATTCGGTCTCCGCGGCGCGTCCGCGCGTGTGGGCCCACGCGATGCGCGCCACGGTCAGCGGTAGCAGCGCGAGCAGGAACAGCTGCGAGCGGGTCAGGCCCGCCCACACGACCTCGTTGCCGCGCACCAACTCGACGCCGAAGCGGAACGCGGCGTACGCGGCGAGGTAGTACGTGAACAGCCGCCCGGGCGCGGTGACCCGCTCGCGCAGCGCGAGGAGGGCGGCGAACGCGGCGAGGTGGAAGAGGATCTCGTACACGAACGAGGGGTGCAGCGCCACGTTGGCGGGCACGTGCATGGCCGCGGCCTGCGCCTCGTCGAGGCGGATGCCCCACGGCAGGCTCGTCGGGGTGCCCGGGGGCTCGGCCAGCAGGCAGCCGATCCGGCCGACCGCCATGCCCGCGGCGACGGCGGGGGCGAACAGGTTGCCGGTCTTGTGGGGGTACCCGCCGATCCGCTTGCCGAGCAGGGCGCCCAGATAGGCGCCGACGAGCCCGGAGAGGATGCTGCGGTTGCCGTACGCCCACTGCGCCAGCAGCGACGCGTTCTCGCGCGGGTCGAGGTGCTGCGCCCAGGTGCCCAGCCGCGCGAGGAGCGCCCCGCCGACGAGGGCGCCGGCGAGGACGTACCAGAGGCGCTCGTCCTCGGCCCGGCGCCGGCGGATCTCCCAGAGCAGCACGAGGGCGGCGACCCCGACGCCGAGCGCCACGAACACGTCGTGGGACAGGATCGCCACCGGGCCGATTCTGGTGATCACCGGGTGCACGGATGCCGAGCCTAGTGGCATCCAGCGGCGTCATACGGCTGTTCCGCACGGCCGAACGGCCACGAAGGGACAACGCGCGGGAGCGCACCCCGCACGTGAAGGTCCTGTGACGATTCGGCCGTATGTTGCGGGCCTGTCCTACGCTGGCCGTATGGTCACCACGGAGGACACCCTGCCGTTGCTGCCCGAGAAGCCGGTCAGGCGACGCAGCCGGTGGTGGAGCGCCGTGGTGTGGCTCATGGCGGTGCCCTTCGTCCTGTGGGCGGCCCTGCGCGTGTTCGGCCTCGACACCGGATTCCCCACCGTCCAGCTCATCGCCTTCACGCCCTACGTCGCGGCCGCCTCCCTGGTCCCGCTCGTCGTCGCCCTGCTCACGAAGCGGCTCTGGCCCGCCGTCCTCACCGCCGTCGCGACGATCGCGCTCGCGGCCTGCGTGCTGCCGCGCTGGATCGCCGACAGCGACCCGACGCCGCAGGACGGGCCGGGGCTGCGCGTGCTCAGCGTCAACATGCTCATGGGCGGCGCGGACGCGGGCACCATCGTCGGGCTGGTGCGCGACCTCCACGTGGACCTGGTGGCGCTGCAGGAGTACACCCCGGAGGCCAAGGCCGCGCTCAACGCGGCGGGGCTGGACACGATGCTGCCCAACGCGGTGTCGTACCCGCGCCCGGGCGTGACCGGCTCCGCGGTGTACAGCCGCTTCCCGGTGACGGACCTCGGGTACCGCCACTTCCGCAGCGACTTCGGCCAGGCCCAGGCCGGCGTGGCGGTCCCCGGCGCGAAGGCCGTGCGGGTCGAGTCCGTGCATCCGTGCGCGCCCGCGACCGCGCACGGCGCGGACTGCTGGGAGCACGACATCGTGCAGGAGCCGGCCGCGACGCCGCAGGGCCCGGTGAACCTGCTCATCGGCGACTTCAACGCGACGCTGGACCACGAGCGCTTCCGCGCGGTGCTCGACACGGGCTACCGCGACGCCGCGGACGTCGCGGGGGCGGGGTTCGACGCCTCGTGGCCGTACGACGAGCGCTGGTTCATCCCCGGCGTGGTGCTCGACCACGTGGTGGCAGACCGTCGGGTGGGTGTCCGGAAGGTGTCGGTTCACCGCATTCCCGACTCCGACCACAAAGCGGTCTATGCCGAACTGGTCCTGCCGAAGGCCTGAAACCGGCCGAACGTACCGAAGGCGTACCTCCGGCTATGCGCGGTTCGTTGGCCGGGAGTACCTTCACGTACGAATCGGGCCCCCGCCCGGACGTTGAACACGTTGGAGCAGATGGGTGACACGAACGTTTCGCGGTCTCGCGCTCGCCATCGCCGTGCCGCTGGTCCTGAGCGCGGCGGCCGCCTGCTCGGACAAGGCCGACAAGGCGGACTCGGCGTCGGACCGGCCGACGGTGGAGGTGACCGCGCAGCCGCAGGACGCGCAGTCGGCGCAGGTGACGGCCGAGCAGGTGCTCGACAACCTGTCGGACGGCGACTGGGCCGGCGCCTGGGACCTCTGGACCGACAGCGCCAAGGCGGCGATCGCCAAGGACGCCTACATCGACCTCGTCGCGACCTGCACCGGGCAGCAGGGTGAGTACCAGGTCACGGGCGTGACGCCGGTCGACGACGCGACGGCGACGATCAAGTGGACGCACACCGCCACCGCCGGGACCGCCCAGACGACGGGGCAGAGCACGGTGAAGTACCAGAACGGGCTGTGGCGTTTCGAACCGGACCCGGCCGCGCTCAGCGCGTACAAACAGAACAAATGCCCTTAGCTTTTTGCTCGGGTCCGCATCACTTGCGGACCGTCGCTCCCGCCAGACAAAAGGGCGGTCCCGAAAGGCCTTCGGCCGGGAGGGACCGCCCTAGCCATGCCCGTGGTGCCACGGGCGAAAAACCGTCAGACGCGCACCGCGTGCGAAAGTCCGTAGGTCAGCGCGTCGACGAGCGCCTGCCAGCTGGCCTCGACGACGTTCTCGTGCACGCCGACGGTGGTCCAGTCGCCCCCGGTCGCGTGCGTCTCGACGAGCACGCGGGTGACCGCGCCCGTGCCGTGGCTGCCCTCGAGGATGCGCACCTTGTAGTCGGCGAGCTGGAAGCGGCCCAGCTCCGGGTAGTGCCGGGTGAGCGCGACGCGCAGCGCCTCGTCCAGGGCGTTGACGGGCCCGTTGCCCTCGGCGGTGGCGATGACCCGCTCGCCGCGGACGCGTACCTTCACGGTCGCCTCGGACACGACCGCGCCGTCCTCGCGGTGCTCGACCAGCACCCGGTACGACTCCAGCGCGAACGGCCTCGGCAGCGCCCCCTCGGCCAGCTCGGCCCGCGCGAGCAGCTCGAACGAGGCGTCGGCGGCCTCGAAGGACCAGCCCTGGGCCTCGAGCTCCTTGACCCGGTTCGTGACCCGCGACAGCGCCTCCGGGTGGCCGGCCAGGTCGACACCGAGCTCGCGCGCCTTGAGCTCGATGCTGGCCCGGCCGGCCATCTCGGTGACCAGGATCCGCATGTCGTTGCCCACGACGACCGGGTCGATGTGGTTGTACAACACGGGGTCCACTTTGATCGCGCTCGCGTGCAGGCCCGCCTTGTGAGCGAACGCTGACGACCCGACGTAGGCCTGGTGGGTGTCGGGTGCGATGTTGGCGATCTCGGCGATGGAGTGCGAGACGCGCACCATCTGCTCGATGCAGCCCTCCGGTAGGACGGGCATCCCGAGCTTGAGCTGGAGGTTGCCGACGACGGCGAACAGGTCGGCGTTGCCGGGCCGCTCGCCGTAGCCGTTGGCGGTGCACTGGAAGTGCGGCACCCCGGCCTCGACCGCGGCGACGGTGTTCGCGACCGCGCACGAGGTGTCGTTCTGGCAGTGGATGCCGAGGCGCGCGACGGCCTCCTCGGCGCTGACCCCGAGCGCGACGGCGAGCCGGTCGCGGACCTCGGAGATGGTGCCGGTGATCAGGGAGGGCAGCATGCCGCCGTTGGTGTCGCACATGACGGCGGCCTCGGCGCCGGCGGCGAGCGCGGCCGCGGCGACGCTCGCGGTGTACTCGGGGTCGAAGCGGTACCCGTCGAAGAAGTGCTCGCAGTCGAGGAAGACCCGGCGGCCCTCGGCGACGAGGTACCCGACGGTGTCGCGCACCATCGCGAGGTTCTCCTCGCGCGTGGTCCGCAGGGCGCGCTCCACGTGGCGGATGTCGGACTTGGCCACGAGCGTCACGGCCGGGGTGTCGGCCTCCAGCAGCGCCCGGACCTGGGGGTCGTCCTGGACGCGCACGCCGGCCTTGCGGGTCGCGCCGAACGCCACGAAGACGGCGTGCTTGAGGTTGAGCTCCGTGCGCGCCCGGCGGAAGAACTCGGTGTCCTTCGGCATCGCCCCGGGCCAGCCGCCTTCGATGAACCCGACGCCGAACTCGTCGAGCAGCCGCGCGACCGCGAGCTTGTCGACGACGGAGTAGCTGATCGCCTCGCGCTGGGCCCCGTCGCGCAGCGTCGTGTCGTACACCTGCATGGTTTTGCTCCTTCGGCGGGAAGAGGGGGCCTTCGGTCTCGGCGGATCGGGGCCAACAAAAAGACCCCTCGCGAAATGCGAGAGGTCTGCGCGTCCGGCGGGTGGTTGCCGGGCGCGCTAGGGGCCAATAATGAGCCGAGTCACGTTCGGTAGCTTGCCACGCACGAGCCTCGCGTGACACGTGATTCCGGATTTTGAGAAACGGGGTGATCTGCTTCACGATTCACCCTGTTCGTCACGTCCTCGTAACGAGCGTCGGTCACTGTTGGAGCCAGTCCGGAACGACGCCCCCGTGCGGGGCGTCGATCACCGTTGGTGAGGGGGTGAGGTTCGTGTCCATCGAGACGCTTCGGGCGGCGATTCCGCCGTACGCGCACGATCTGCGGCTCAACTTCGACTCGATCCTCGCCGCGGACCTCCTGGACGAGCAGCAGCTGTGGGGCGCCGTGCTTGCCGGCGCGATGACGACCCGCAGCGTGCCGGTGATCCGCAACGTCGCCGCGGAGGTCGCGGGCCGGCTCAAGCCGGACGCGATCGAGGCCGCGAAGGCGGTCGCGTCGCGCATGGCGATCCACAACGTGTACTTCCGCGCCAAGCACCTCATCGGTGACGAGGCGTACCAGAGCCTGCCCGCGCGCCTGCGCCGCCAGGTCTCCTCCACGCCCGGGGTCGGCGCCGCCGACGTCGAGGCGTGGTCAGTTGCAGTATCCGCGATCACCGGGTGCGGGGTGTGCCTGGAATCGCACGAAAGATCGCTTCGCGGTGCAGGGGTGTCCCGCGAAGCGGTCGACGAGGTGTTGCGCGTCGCCGCGGTAGTTCACGCGTTGGCGGTAACCCTCGATGCAGAGGCGGCTTCCGACTAGGAGCTTTCCTCTTGTACGGGTGTCGGAGTGGCGGCTCCGGCACCCGTACGCATTTTCCGGGCATTTGCCCCGTGGCCCGTAACCCGGTCGTGCAAGTTGCGCACATCGTGTCTGCGTCGGTGCCGGAATCACCGTTACCGTTGCTATCGGCACATCGGGTGCGCATAGGGTCTCGGGTCTTTGGGGGCGCAGCATGATCGACGGAGTACCGCGGGAGCCGGCCGCCGAGCCGCCGGTCGAACCGCCGCTGGGCTGCGCCGACCCGATGCTCTGGCGTGTGGCGCGCGCCCTGCACGGCGCCCACCGCCCGCGCACCGACAACTTCTGCGAGTGCAAGGCGTTCTGGCCCTGCCCGGATGCGGAGCTGGCGGAGGAGGCGCTGCAGCTGGCGTACGAGCGGCCGGCGCCTCGGGGGTCGCGCGCGGGGGCGGCGCGGACCTCGAATCTGGGTCGCTGGTCGGCCTGAGGTGTGCGCGGAACCGCTCTCGTCGAGGCGCCCGGGGTCGGCCCGGCACGGCGGCTCTGCCGCGACGCTCACACCGCCTGGAGAGCCGACTCAGGTCGCGACGCCCGCCCTCGGCCCCGCAACCCAGCTAAGCCCGTGCCGAGACGCCGCTCCCCTTTGAGACATTCCCACCCGGATATGTCGGCCGCTTCGCGGCCGAACCGACCGACATATCCGACATTTCCGCCGCCGGGCGACATGCGTGGAGCTCACCGCCCGAGCGCTCACCGAACCCCCGAGAGCCCGCACAACACCCACCAGCGGTGCGAGTCGGACAAGTCCGACAAAGCACAAGCGGCGCCGGGCGAAAACCCGGCGCCGCTTGTGAACGCTTCGTTACAAGACGCGATGGACCCAGCCGTACGGGTCCGGGGCGGTCCCCCGCTGGATCGAAACAAGCTGCTCCCGCAGCCCCATCGTCACGTCGCCGGCCTTGCCCTCCCCGACGGTGAACTCCCCGTCGGCGTCGCGCACGGTACCGATCGGCGTGATGACCGCGGCCGTCCCGCACGCGAACGCCTCACGCAGGCGGCCCGAGGCGGCGTCGGCGCGCCACTGCTCGTACGAGTACTGCTCCTCACGCACCACGTGCCCCTTGTCCGCGGCCAGGCGCAGGACCGACTCACGGGTGATGCCGGGCAGGATCGAGCCGGTGAGCGGCGGCGTCGTGATCGACCCGTCGTCGAACACGTAGAACACGTTCATACCGCCGAGCTCCTCGACGTACTTCTGCTCGACCGCGTCCAGGAAGACGACCTGGTCACAGCCGTGCTCGATCGCCTCGGCCTGGGCCACGAGGCTCGCCGCGTAGTTGCCGCCGCACTTGGCCGCGCCCGTGCCGCCGGGCGCCGCGCGGGTGTAGTCCCGCGAGACCCAGACGCTGACGGGCTGCACGCCACCCTTGAAGTAGCTGCCGACCGGCGAGGCGATGACCAGGAAGAGGTACTCCGAGGACGGCTTGACCCCCAGGAAGACCTCACTGGCGTACTGGAAGGGCCGCAGGTACAGGCTGCCCTCCGGGTCGGTCGGCACCCAGTCCCGGTCGGCGCGGATGAGCGCCTCGAGCGAGTCCAGGAAGAGCCGGTCCGGCACGGGCGCCATCGCGAGGCGCCGCGCCGAGTTGCGGAACCGGGCCGCGTTCGCGTCGGGGCGGAACATCGTCACGCCGCCGTCCGCCGCCCGGTACGCCTTGAGCCCCTCGAAGATCTCCTGCGCATAGTGCAGCACCGCGCTGGCCGGGTCCATCGGGATCGGCCCCCGCGGCTCGACCCGGGCGTCGTACCAGCCCTTACCCTCGGCGTAGCGCACGGTGACCATGTGGTCGGTGAAGATCCGTCCGAATCCCGGGTTGGCCATCAGCGCGGATCGCTCCGCGGCGGCTACGGGCTGCGTGTTCGGACGAATCTCGAAGTCGAGCGTTTCACCGCCGTTCATGCATGCCTCCACAAGAAGTCGCGGCGGCACACTCACGCCGCGTGCCGGTGCCGCCAACTTACCCGAACGGACGTTCAATCGCAGCCAGCGCGCCGTTACGCCACCGCGGCCGCGAGGCGGTCACCGATCGCGTCGGTGGACAGCGCCGAGCCCGGGCTGCGACCCGCGACCTCGTTGCCGACGGCCTCGGTCACGCGCGCCGCCGCCTCGGGGTGGCCGAGGTGGTCCAGCAGCAGCGCCGTCGACAGCACAGCGGCCGACGGGTCGGCGACGCCCTTGCCCGCGATGTCGGGGGCCGATCCGTGTACCGGCTCGAACATCGACGGGAACGCGCGCTCCGGGTTGATGGAGCCGCTGGCGGCCAGCCCGATGCCGCCGGTGACGGCGGCGGCGATGTCGGTGAGGATGTCGCCGAACAGGTTGTCGGTGACGACCACGTCGTAGCGCTGGGGGTTGCTCACCAGGAACATGGCGGCCGCGTCGACGTGCTGGTACTCGGTCTCGATGTCCGGGAACTCGGCCTTGACCGCGTTGAAGGTCCGGGCCCACAGGCCGCCGGCGTGGGTGAGCACGTTTGTCTTGTGCACCAGCGTCACCTTGCGCCGCGGGCGCTTGGCCGCGCGGGCGAAGGCGTCGCGGATGACGCGCTCGACGCCGTGGCGGGTGTTGAGGCTCTCCTCGGTGGCGACCTCGGCGGGCGTGTCCTGGTGCAGGTTGCCGCCGGCGCCGACGTACAGGCCCTCGGTACCCTCGCGGACCACGACGAGGTCGATCTCGCCCGGCTTCACGCCGGCCAGCGGGCTGGTGGTGCCCGGCCAGAGGCGGGAGGGGCGCAGGTTGACGTACTGGTCGAAGTCGAAGCGCAGCTTCAGCAGCAGGCCCCGTTCCAGCACGCCCGGCGGGACGCTGGGGTCGCCGACCGCGCCGAGCAGGATGGCGTCGTGGCCGCGCAGCTCGTCCAGCACGCTGGTGGGCAGGACCTCGCCGGTGCGGTTGTACCGGGCGGCGCCCAGGTCGTAGTCGGTCGTCTCGACGCCGGGCAGCACGACGCGCAGCACCTTGAGCGCCTGCGCCACCACCTCGGTGCCGATGCCGTCCCCGGCCACCACCGCGATCTTCGCCACCTCTAGCCCCTCTCGTAGACCGCTCAACCGTACGCTCCCGTCCTAGTCCGTGGACGCACGTCCCGCCCACTGAGAAGCCGCGGAAAAGAATGAGGGCGGGGAGCGCCGCCACGCTCCCCGCCCTCTTGGAGGAAAGTCCCTAGTCGGCGGACAGGTCCGCCGTGCTTGCCGCGGTCGCGCCGATGGCCAGCTGGGCCTCGCCGAGCAGATCCGCACCGACCGCCTGGTCGACGGTGAGCGTCATGAGCGCCTCCCCGCCGGCCTCGCGCCGGGCGACCTGCATCGAACCGATGTTGACCCCCGCGGAACCCAGTATCGACCCCACCGTGCCCACCACGCCGGGGCGATCGGCATAGCGGAAGAACAACAGCACGCCCTCCGCCGCCAGCTCGAGACTGAAGCCGTCGATCTCGGTCAGCTTCAGCGACTCGCGCGGGCCCGCGACATACGTACCGGATACCGAGGCTACCCGCCCGTCCGGCAGCGCTCCACGCACGGTCACCAGGTTGGGCTGGTCGGATGAGTCGGTGAAGACCGCGAGTGCTACCTCGACCCCGCGATCGGCCGCCAGATGAGGAGCGTTCACGTACGTTACCTGCTCCGCCACCACGCTGCCGAACAGCCCCTTGGTGGCCGCCAGCTTCAGCACCGACACGTCGTGCTTGGCCACCTCGCCGTGCACCTCGACGGTCACCGACGACGCGATGCCGCCCGCGACCGCGGTGAACACGGCGCCGAGCCGCTCCGCCAGCGGCAGCAGCGGCCGCACCTCCTCCGCGACCACGCCGCCGGCCTGCACGTTCACCGCGTCGGGCACAAACTCGCCGTCGAGGGCGAGTTTGACGCTGCGCGCGACCGCGAGACCGGCCTTGTCCTGCGCCTCCACCGTGGAGGCGCCCAGGTGCGGGGTGGCGACCACGCTGTCGAACGCGAACAGCGGCGAGGCGACGCACGGCTCCTTCGAGAACACGTCGATGCCCGCGCCCGCGACCCGCCCGTCGGCGATCGCGTCGGCGAGCGCCTGCTCGTCGACGAGGCCTCCGCGCGCCGCGTTGATGATGCGCACGCCCGGCTTGACGATCGAAAGCTCACGCACGCCGATCAGCCCGACGGTCTCCGGCGTCTTGGGCAGGTGGATCGAGATGAAGTCACTCTCCCGGAGGAGCTCGTCCAACCCCAGCAGCCGTACCCCGAGCCCCGCCGCGCGCGCCGGCTGGATGTACGGGTCGTACGCGACCAGCCGGACCCCGAAAGCCGCCATGCGCTGCGCGAAAAGCACACCGATGCGCCCGAGGCCGACCACTCCGACGATCTTTCCGGAAAGTTCGACGCCGGTGTACTTCGAGCGCTTCCACTCCCCCGCCTTGAGCGCGGCGGACGCGGCGGCGGTGTTGCGCGCGACGGCGAGCAGCAGCGCGACGGCCTGCTCGGCCGCGGAGACGATGTTGGACGTGGGCGCGTTGACGACCATGACGCCACGCGCGGTCGCGGCCGGCACGTCGACGTTGTCCAGGCCGACGCCGGCACGCGCGACAACCTTGAGCCGGGGCGCCGCGGCGACCGCCTCGGCATCGATGCGGGTGGCGCTGCGCACGATCACGGCGCTCGCGTCGGCGAGCTCGGCCAGCAGGGCGGGGCGGTCCGTACCGTCGATGTGACGGACCTCGTAGTCGTCGGCGAGCACCTCGAGAGCGGCGGGAGCCAGCTCCTCGGCGATGAGCACCACCGGGCGGTCAGGAGGGAGGATCATAGGACCTCGACTTCCAGGCTTCGGTCGGCGTCGGCTGCGGGGCGCGCGACACTGCCCGCCACGCACTGGGGGGAACCGCGACGGGGCCGGGCGGACGGCCTCTTCAGGCGATGGTAGGCCCGCCGCCCCACCCCCCACGGATACAAAGACGTGAGCGCGATCACAACCCCTCACACGAGGCACCCGCGCGCTCGGACACCGGCAAAGTCCACCGGTGGCAAGAAACGCTCACCGTGTAGCGGTCGCACGCGCCCGAGCGCCCCGCCACTCGGGGACCGCAACGCCGGGCCCAACGCCACCCGAGCGCCCCCGCCCGACGCCCGGCCGAGCGCACGTTCCCGCGCGTGCACGCTGCCGCCCGAGCGCCAGGCAGACCGCCGCAGATGCGCCGTGTCCGCACAGGCGCCCGGCGGCGGGTGTACGCGGCCTCGGTACTCGGGCGGCGTCAGGCAAGGCGATGCAGTCCCCGGGCCGAATCAGACGGAGCGCCGCACGGGCGACGCGTCCGCGCGGCTCGTGTCCGCGCGAACGCCAGGGTGGGTGGCAATCGGCCTCTGCCCACCCCACACCGCCTCCGGGCGCCCGCGCGGACGCGTGTCGCTCTGGGCGTGGTGTCGCACTCCTGACGCTCGCCGCCTGAACCCGCGACCGCGCGCGGGCCGTGTCCACCGGCATCAGCGACACACCCGGCACCGGCGCGAGGAGAGCGAGATGAGCGAGTACTACGACGGCGGCTACGACGCCGGTCAAGAGCATGGCTACGACGCGGGGCACGAGCCCGGCTACGAGCCGCACGGTCACGAGGCCGGCTACGAGGCGCACGGCCATGAGGCCGAGTACCGGCCCGGCTACGAGGCGCACGGCTACGACGCGCACGGGGACATCGAGGAGAAGGTCCACGAGGCGATCGAGCGCATCGAGGAGAAGGTGCACGGCTACGAGGCGGGGCACGCTCCGGGGTACGACGAACACGCCGACCACGAGCAGGCGTACGGCGATAAGGCGTACGAGGGCGACCACGGGTACGACGAGGACAAGGCGTACGACGCCGACAAGGGCCACGACGGCGACAAGGGCCACGACGGCGACAAGGCGTACGACGAGGACAAGGCGTACGAGGGCGAGAAGGCCTACAACGCGGACGACAAGAACTACGACGCCGACGCGGACAAGAACTACGACGGGGACAAGAACTACGACGCCGACGCCAAGGACTACGACGCGAACCAGGGCTACGAGGGCGAGCAGGCCTACAACGGCGAGCAGGCGTACGACGGCGACAAGCAGTACGACGGTGGCGACAAGGACTACGTGCGCTCCTGACCGGCCGGCCCGATCAGGGAACAGCGAACGGCCCCGGCGCGGACTCCCTGCCCGCCGGGGCCGTTCTCGCATCGCCCCTACGCCGCCGTGTACCGCCAGAAGTCGACCATCCAGGGCGGCGTCACCGGGCTCGTGGCGTTCACCTGGGTGAAGAGCACGCCGACGGTCGAGGTCGCGGGCGTCACGTACGCCGAGGTGCCCGTGCCGCCGACCCAGCCGTAGCGACCGGGCACGAGGCCCGGGCCCGCGGCCGCGAGGTCGACCGATCCGCCGTACCCCCAGCCCTGTCCCTCCTCGAGGAACAGCCGCGCGGGCGCGCGCTGGGCCGAGGTCGTGGCGTCCGTGGTCATCGCGCGCACGGACGCCTCGGCGAGCACCCGCCGGCCGTCCGGCGCGACGCCCCCGGCCAGGAGCATCCGGCCGAACGCGACCCAGTCGCCCGCGGTCATCGCCAGGCCGCCGTTGCCCAGCTCGAACGCGGGCGGCGTGCTCCACTGGCCCTCGGGGCCGTCGACCGGCTCCAGGCCGTCGTCGCCCGGCTGGTACAGCGTTGTCATCCGGTGCCGCTGCGCGCCCGGCACGTGGAACGCCGCGTCGTGCATGGCCAGCGGCGCGAAGATGCGCTCCGCCATCACCTCGCCCAGCGGGCGCGACGTGATGCGTTCGATGAGGGCGCCCTGGAGGGTGGAGCTGGTGTCGTACAGCCACGCCTGCCCCGGCTGGTAGAGCATCGGGACGCCGGCGAGGTCGCGCAGCCACCGGTCGCGCGGCGGGAACGCCTGCACGTTGCGGCCGTCCAGCTGGACCGGGAACAGGGCCTGGACGGCCGGGAGCGTGAAGTCGGACGGGAAGCCCCAGCCCGTGGTCGAGCTGAGCAGGTCGTGCACGGTGATCGGGCGCGCCGCGGGGACGACGTCGCCGGCCGGGGCGTCCGGGGCGCGGGCCACCAGCGGGGCGGACAGCTCCGGCAGCCACTCCCGCACGGGATCCTCGAGGTGTACCGCCCCGTCGTCCACCAGCGCCATCAAGGTCGCCGCGGTGACGGGCTTCGTCGCGGACGCGATGCGGAAAATCGCGTCCTCGGTCATCGGGGCGGTACCGACGATCGCGTCGCCCACGACGGCGACCTCCCGCCGGCCGTCGCGGTCGATCACGGCCACGGCGCCGGGGATCGCGCCGCTGCTGACGTGGGGGGCGAGAATCTGCTCCAGCTCGCTCATCGGGCCACCGTAACAGCGCGCAACTTATGCTGATAAGTCGGATAAATTCGGACACGGAGTGTTCGGATTTATCCGCGCCCAAGGGGTTGACCCTCCAGTCGCTGGAGACTCCACGCTGGAGGACATGACGATGAACCTGACCCCCGAGGAGAAGCGGGAGCTGTTCGGCTCCTCCGACCCCGACCAGTACGCCGACGAGGTCGAGCAGCGCTGGGGCAACACCGAGGCGTACCGGCAGTCCGCGCAGCGTACGGCGCGGTACACCAAGGACGACTGGCAGTCGATCAAGGCCGAGGCCGCCGAGAACACGGCCGGGTTCGCCGCCGCGTTCGGCGCCGGCGTGCCCGCGGACGACGCGCGGGCCATGGACCTCGCCGAGGCGCACCGGCAGCACATCAGCCGGTGGTTCTACGACTGCTCGACCGAGATCCACCAGGGGCTCGGCGACATGTACGTCGCGGACCCCCGGTTCACCGCGAACTACGACACCGAGCACCCGGGCCTCGCCGCGTACATCCGCGACGCGATCCGGGCCAACGCAGCCCGCCAGGGCTGATCGGTCCTTGTCACGGCGGACGCCGGGATTTCTGGCGGGAGCAACGGCCCGCAGGTGACGCGGGCCCGAGCAATATTCTAAAAAAGGGCCCCTTACTTCATCGAAGTAAGGGGCCCTTCATCAAGCGATCGTCACGCGGTCTCGGTGATCGGGCGGTCGACCCAGCTCATCATCGAGCGGAGCTGGCGGCCGGTCTCCTCGATCGGGTGGTTGTTGCCCTGCTCGCGGTACTTGGTGAAGTTCGGGCGGCCCGCGTCGTCCTCGGCGATCAGCTCGCGGGCGAACTCGCCCGACTGGATTTCGCCCAGAATGCGCTTCATCTCCTCCTTGACCCGGCCGTCGATGACGCGCGGGCCACGGGTGTAGTCGCCGTACTCGGCGGTGTCGGAGACGCTGTAGCGCATGCGGGCGATGCCGCCCTCGTACATCAGGTCCACGATGAGCTTGAGCTCGTGCAGGCACTCGAAGTAGGCGATCTCCGGGGCGTAGCCCGCCTCGGTGAGCACCTCGAAGCCGGTCTGGACCAGGGCCGACGCGCCGCCGCAGAGGACGGCCTGCTCGCCGAAGAGGTCCGTCTCGGTCTCCTCCTTGAACGTCGTCTTGATCACGCCGGCGCGGGTGCCGCCGATGGCCGCGGCGTAGGCCAGGGCCAGCTGCAGGGCCTGGCCGGTCGCGTCCTGCTCGATCGCCACGAGGCAGGGCACGCCCTTGCCGTCGACGAACTGGCGGCGGACCAGGTGGCCCGGGCCCTTCGGGGCGACCATGCACACGTCCACGTCCGCCGGCGGCGTGATCAGGCCGAAGCGGATGTTGAGGCCGTGGCCGAAGAAGAGCGCCTTGCCGGCGGTCAGGTTCGGGGCGACGTGCTCGGTGTAGAGCGAGCGCTGCGCGGTGTCGGGCGCGAGGATCATGATCACGTCCGCCTCGGCGCTCGCCTCGGCCGGGGTGAGGACGCGCAGGCCCTGCTCCTCGGCCTTGGCGCGGCTCTTGGACCCCTCGGGCAGGCCGATGCGCACGTCGACGCCGGAGTCGCGCAGGCTCAGCGCGTGGGCGTGACCCTGGCTGCCGTAGCCCAGCACCGCGACCTTGCGGGCCTGGATCAACGACAGGTCGGCGTCGTCGTCGTAAAACACCTCGGCGGGCATTGTGTTTCCTCTCAGGATTTTCAGGCGGCGGCGCGGAGCGCCGGGCCGGTCGTGATGGAGCGCGAACCGCGGCCGATGGCCACGACGCCGGACTGGACCATTTCCTTGATACCGAACGGCTCCAGGTCACGTAGCAGCGCGTCCAGCTTTTCCGACGTGCCGGTCGCCTCGATGGTGAGGGCGTCCGCGGCGACGTCGACCACGCGGGCCCGGAACAGGTTCACGGTCTCGAGGACCTGCGAGCGCACCGGGCGTTCCGCGCGGACCTTCACCAGCAGCAGCTCGCGCTGCACGCTGGCGGTGGTGTCGAGTTCGACGATCTTCAGGACCTGCACGAGCTTGTTGAGCTGCTTGGTGACCTGTTCCAGCGGCGATTCGTCCGCGTTGACCACGATCGTCATCCGGGAGACCTCGGGGTGCTCGGTCTCGCCGACGGCCAGGGAGTCGATGTTGAAGCCACGCCGGGCGAACAGGCCCGCGACGCGAGCCAGTATTCCGGGCTTGTTCTCCACCAGGACGGAGAGCGTGTGCTTGGCCATGGTCGCAGGATCTCCTACACGTCGTCCTGGTCGAACGCGGGGCGGACGCCCCGCGCGAACATGATCTCGTCATTGCTGGTGCCGGCCGCAACCATGGGCCACACCATGGCGTCCTTGCCGACCACGAAGTCGATGACCACGGGCTGGTCGGTGACCTTCATCGCGGCGTCGATCGTGGCGTCGACGTCGCGCTTGGTCTCGCAGCGCAGCCCCACGCAGCCCAGCGCGTCGGCGAGCTTCACGAAGTCCGGGATGCGGTGCTTGTGGGTGCCGAGCTCGGTGTTGGAGTACCGCTGGTCGTAGAACAGCGTCTGCCACTGCCGGACCATGCCCAGGTTGCCGTTGTTGATGACGGCCACCTTGATCGGGATGCCCTCCAGCGCGCAGGTGGCCAGCTCCTGGTTGGTCATCTGGAAGCAGCCGTCGCCGTCGATCGCCCAGACCACCTTGTCGGGCCGGCCGACCTTGGCGCCCATCGCGGCGGGCACCGCGTAGCCCATCGTGCCCAGGCCGCCCGAGTTCAACCAGGTGCCGGGGTTTTCGTACTTGATGAACTGCGCCGCCCACATCTGGTGCTGCCCGACGCCCGCCGTGTAGATGGCCTCCGGGCCGACCAGGCTGCCGATGCGCTCGATGACGTACTGCGGCGACAGCGTCCCGTCCGAAGGCTCCTCGTAGCCCAGCGGGTAGCGGCCGCGGATGTCCTCCAGCGTCGCCCACCAGTCCTTGAGCACCGGCTGGCGCCCGGCCGCGTGCTCGGCCGACACCGCGGTGATGAGCTCCTCGATCACGTGCTTGGCGTCGCCGACGATCGGCACGTCCGCGGTGCGGTTCTTGCCGATCTCGGCCGGGTCGATGTCGGCGTGGATGACCGCCGCGTTCGGCGCGAACGTCGACAGCTGGCCGGTCACCCGGTCGTCGAAGCGGGCACCGATCGTGATGAGCAGGTCCGACTTCTGCAGCGCGTAGACGGCGCCGACGGTGCCGTGCATGCCGGGCATGCCCATGTGCTGCGGGTGGGAGTCGGGGAACGCGCCGCGCGCCATCAGCGTGGTGACGACCGGGGCGCCGATCAGCTCGGCCAGCTTCAGCAGCACCTCGGAGGCGTGGGCCTTGATCACGCCGCCGCCGACGTAGAGGACCGGGCGCTTGGCCCCGGCGATCAGGCGGGCGGCCTCGCGGATCTGCTTGCCGTGCGGGTGCAGCGTCGGGTGGTACCCGGGCAGCTCCATGGTCGGCGGCCACTTGAACGTGGTCTTGTTCTGCAGCACGTCCTTGGGGATGTCGACCAGGACGGGGCCCGGGCGCCCGGTGCCGGCCAGGTGGAAGGCCTCGGCGAGCACCCGGGGCAGCTCCTCGCCCGACTGGACCAGGTAGTTGTGTTTGGTGATCGGCAGCGTGATGCCCGCGATGTCCGCCTCCTGGAAGGCGTCCGTGCCGATCGAGGCGGAGGCGACCTGGCCGGTGATGGCGACCATGGCGACCGAGTCCATGTAGGCGTCGGCGATCGGGGTCACCAGGTTTGTCGCGCCCGGGCCGGAGGTCGCCATGCACACGCCGACCTTGCCGGTCGCCTGCGCGTAGCCGGTGGCGGCGTGGCCGGCCCCCTGCTCGTGGCGGACCAGGATGTGCCGGACGGTCTCGGAGTCGAACAGCGGGTCGTACGCCGGGAGGATCGCGCCGCCCGGGATGCCGAAGACGACGTCGGCTCCGAGCGCTTCGAGCGAGCGGACGAGTACCTGCGCCCCGGTGAGCAGCTCCGGCTGGGTCTTCTTGTCGGCGGCCGGCGCGGCGGGCGGCGGCGGGGCCGGGTGCCCCCGGTGGGCGAGGACTTCTGGCGTGGGTCTCGTCATCGCTTTAGCACTTTCGCTCGAAGGTGTCTTGGCAAAGGCTCCGGACATGAAAAAACCCCACGTGCGGGGCACGGGGGGCTAGCGCGCTGACGGCAGGCGTCGGCGCGCTAGATGATAAGTACTCGGAGCGACCTCGACGACATGAGCCCACTTTGGCGCATCTCACGGCCTGAGTCAACCTATCCCAAGATACGGAACGTGTCAGACTCGCAGGTATGCCCGAGCTGCGGTCCAAGACCTCCACTTCTGGTCGCAACATGGCCGGCGCACGCGCCCTCTGGCGCGCCACCGGCATGACCGACTCCGACTTCGGCAAGCCGATTGTCGCCATCGCCAACAGTTTCACGCAGTTCGTGCCGGGCCACGTCCACCTCCGCAACCTCGGCATCATCGTTGCCGACGCGGTTGCCGAGGCCGGTGGGGTCGCCAAGGAGTTCAACACCATCGCCGTCGACGACGGCATCGCAATGGGCCACGGCGGGATGCTGTACTCGCTGCCCAGCCGCGAGCTCATCGCCGACGCCGTCGAGTACATGGTGCAGGCCCACTGCGCCGACGCCCTCGTGTGCATCTCCAACTGCGACAAAATCACGCCCGGCATGCTGCTCGCCGCCCTCCGCCTCAACATCCCCACCGTCTTCGTCTCCGGCGGCCCCATGGAAGCCGGCAAGACCATCGCCATCGAGGGAGTCGTCCACGAGAAGGACGCCAAGCTCGACCTCATCGACGCGATGATCGCCTCCGCCAACGAGTCCGTCACGGACGAGCAGCTCGGCCAGATCGAGCGCTCCGCCTGCCCGACGTGCGGCTCGTGCTCCGGCATGTTCACCGCCAACTCCATGAACTGCCTGACCGAGGCGATCGGCCTGGCGCTGCCGGGCAACGGCTCGACGCTCGCCACGCACGCCGCCCGCAAGGCGCTGTTCGAAAAGGCCGGTTCGCTGATCGTCGATCTCTGCCGGCGGTACTACGACCAGGACGACGCCTCCGTGCTGCCCCGCGCGATCGCGTCCCGGCCGGCCTTCTTCAACGCGGTCGCGCTGGACGTCGCGATGGGCGGCTCCACCAACACCGTGCTGCACCTGCTGGCCGCCGCCCGCGAGGCCGAGCTGGACTTCTCGGTCGCCGACATCGACGCCGTCTCGCGCCGGGTGCCGTGCCTGGCCAAGGTCGCGCCGAACACGCAGAAATACCACATGGAGGACGTGCACCGCGCCGGCGGCATCCCGGCGATCATGGGCGAGCTGTCGCGCGGTGGCCTGCTGGACGAGTCGGTCTGGTCGGTGCACTCCCCGACGTTCCGGGAGTGGGTCGACGAGTGGGACATCCGTAGCGGGAAGGCGTCGCAGCAGGCGCTCGAGCTGTTCCACGCCGCGCCGGGAGGCGTCCGTACCACCGAGCCGTTCTCGACCGAGAACCGGTGGAGCACGCTCGACACCGACGGCGCCGACGGGTGCATCCGCAGCGTCGAGCACGCGTACACGAAGGACGGCGGCCTCGCGATCCTCTTCGGCAACCTCGCGCCCGAGGGCTGCGTGGTCAAGACGGCCGGCGTGCCCGAGGAGAACCTGACCTTCTCCGGCCGCGCGAAGGTCTTCGAGTCGCAGGAGGCCGCGGTCGACGGCATCCTCGCCAAGCAGATCGTCGCGGGCGACGTCGTCGTGATCCGGTACGAGGGCCCCAAGGGCGGCCCGGGGATGCAGGAGATGCTGTACCCCACCAGCTTCCTCAAGGGCCGCGGCCTGGGCCGCGCCTGCGCGCTGATCACGGACGGGCGCTTCTCCGGCGGTACCTCGGGCCTGTCGATCGGCCACATCAGCCCCGAGGCGGCCGGCGGCGGGCTCATCGCGCTCGTCGAGGACGGCGACCGCATCGACATCGATATCCCGGCCCGCTCCATCCAGCTCGTCGTCTCCGACGAGGCGCTGGCCGCGCGGAAGATCGCGCAGGAGAAGCGGGAGCGGCCGTACACCCCGCTCGACCGCGAGCGGCCGGTGTCGGCGGCGCTGCGGGCGTACGCATCGATGGCCACCTCGGCGAGTGACGGCGCTTACCGCAAGGTTCCGTAAATTGCACTATGATGTGCGTCAGTCACCGCGACTGGCGCACATCAAGGTGGAACCGACCACCGGGGAGCTTCCGATCGCGGGCACCGCGCGCCTGGGTGCCCCGTCGCATCAGGAGGCTGTGCATGCACGACTCTCAGGTGTTCGACCTGATCCGCGCCGAGACCCAGCGCCAGCACGACACCCTGCGGATGATCGCATCGGAGAACTACGTCTCCCGGGCCGTCCTCGAGGCGACCGGCTCCGTGCTGACCAACAAGTACTCCGAGGGCTACCCCGGCAAGCGGTACTACGAGGGCCAGCGCTTCATCGACCCCATCGAGGAGCTGGCGATCGAGCGCGCGAAGTCGCTGTTCGGCGTCGAGCACGCCAACGTCCAGCCGTACTCGGGCTCGCCCGCGAACCTCGCCGTGTACCTGGCCCTGGCCAAGCCCGGCGACACCGTCATGGGCATGGCGCTGCCGATGGGCGGGCACCTCACGCACGGCTGGCCGGTCTCGGCGACGGGCGCGTGGTTCAAGCCGGTGCAGTACACCGTCCGCCGCGACACCGGCCGCGTCGACTTCGACGAGGTCCGCGACCTGGCCCTGCGCTCCCGCCCCCGCCTGATCTTCGCCGGCGGCACGGCCATCCCGCGCACGATCGACTTCCCGCGCTTCGCCGAGATCGCCCGCGAGGTCGACGCGGTGCTGGTCGCCGACATCGCGCACATCGCCGGCCTCATCGCGGGCGGCGCGCACCCGTCCCCGGTCGGCCACGCCGGCATCATCTCGACCACGACGCACAAGACCCTCCGCGGCCCGCGCGGCGCGATGCTCATGTGCGACGCCGAGCACGCCAAGGCGATCGACAAGGCCGTGTTCCCGGGCCTGCAGGGCGGCCCGCACAACCACACCACCGCGGCGATCGCGGTCGCACTGGGCGAGGCGGCGCTTCCTTCCTTCCGGGTGTACGCCGAGCAGGTCGTCGCCAACGCCCGCGCCCTGGCCACAGCCCTCATCGAGCGCGGCTTCGACCTGGTGTCGGGCGGCACCGACAACCACCTGATCCTGCTCGACCTCACCGGCAAGGGCATCGGCGGCAAGCCGGTCGCGAAGGCCCTGGACCGCGCGGGCATCGAGACGAACTACAACACCGTGCCGTACGACACGCGCAAGCCCTTCGACCCTTCGGGCGTCCGCCTGGGCACGCCGGCCCTGACGACCCGCGGCCTGACCGAGGCCCAGATGCCCCAGGTGGCCAACTGGATCTCGCGCGCCGTGGACGCCGCCCTGAAGTCGGACGACGAGGCCCTGGACACCATCGCGGGCGAGGTGCGGGACCTGCTGTCGGCGTACCCGATCTGAGCCCTCGAGGGCGTCCGCCGTTCCCGGCGGGCGCCCTCGCTCAGTTCACTTCCGGCGCCCGAACCGCCGGGTCTTCTCCTTGGGCTCCTCATCGAGGTTGAGCTCGAGCGGCGCGAGGTCCTCGAACGCGGAGAGCTCACGCTTGCGCTGCTCAGGGATGCGCTCCCCGTCTCCGCGGGCCGCCTCGTTCCGCGGCGCGGGCGCCTGTGCCGCCCCGCCACGGGGGGCCTGCGCCGGCGCGCTGCGGGGGGCCTGCGCCGGCTCTTCGCTTCGGGGGGCCCCACGATCCCAGCGACTGGTCGCCTCGGTCGCCCACTCGTTGCCGTGCTCCTCGACGCCACGGGCGCCCTGGTCCTTGTCCTTGTCTTTGTTCCGCCCCCACCGAGACTTCTTGACCTTCTCGGAGCCTTCGGCAACGGCCGCGGGCCCAGCCGCCGCGGGAGCGTCCCACCACGCCTCTTCGGACGCGGGCTTGTCCGCCCGCCCACCGGCGGCCGCACCGTTCGCGGCGTCGGGCTCGTTCCCCCACCCCGCTGACGGCCGCGGCGGGTCCGCCCAGCCTGCGGCCGATCCGTTCGCGGCCGCGGGCCTGTCCGTCCGCCCTGCAGCCGGTCCACTCACGGCCTCGGGCTTCTCGCCCCAGCCCGCCTCGGGCTTCTCGCCCCAGCCCGCCTCGGGCTTCTCGCCCCACCCCGCCGCGGGTTGGGGGCTGTCGCCCCACCCGGCAGCGGGCTTCGGCTCATCCGCCCACCTTGCGGCGGGTCCGTTCGCGTCACGCCCTCCATCGGCATGCGCGCCGACGCCCTCGCTCTGGGCCTCCCAAGCCCCGGCGCCCCGCCCACCACGGCCGGCGCCCTCGGACCTGGTCTCCCACGCATCGGTGGTACGCCCATCCCGGCCAAACCCCTGCGGCCCACGACCGTCCGCCTGGGCTTCCCACGCCTCGGCAGCACGCCCACCGCGGTCCAAGGCCTCAGGCTGCGGGCTTCCGACGCCCTGACCCCCGCCGGACCAGCCCGCGGTCCCATCGTCATCACCCTCAGCCGCCGACTGCGACCGATCCCGCCGCCGAATCGACCGCGAGGCCGCATCGGAGTCCCAGGTCCGCCGCAGGTCCAGGGGCTTGGCCTCGAGCTCAGGGGTGTCCCCGTTGAACAGACTGCCGGCAAAGGCCGCCCGCTCCGGACGCCGCCGCCGATCCCCAGGC
Source organism: Dactylosporangium sp. McL0621 (assembly GCF_049995355.1). NCBI lineage: Bacteria > Bacillati > Actinomycetota > Actinomycetes > Micromonosporales > Micromonosporaceae > Dactylosporangium > Dactylosporangium sp. McL0621. The sequence goes on along the minus strand of NZ_CP188259.1, from coordinate 1,680,868 downwards.
GCGCCCTGTTCCGAGCCCCGCCCATCCCGAGCCACGTCGTCAACGGCCTCACCCGCAGACCGCCACTCCACCGACGGCCGCTCAGCCGCGGAGGGCTCGGGCGCAGTACGCCACTCAACGGAGGGCCGCCCGTCATTCCGCGCGGGCGCCGCCGGCTCCGACTGCCAATCACTTGGAGCCCGCTCGCCCCCGGACCGCCACTCAACCGACGGCCGCTCGGAGGCCGCCTGCCGCTCAACCGACGGCCGCTCAGGCGCTGTCTGCCACTCGACGTTCGGCCGCTCGGAGGCCGCCTGCCACTCAACCGACGGCCGCTCAGGCGCCGCCTGCCACTCGACGCTCGGCCGCTCGGAGGCCGCCTGCCACTCAACCGACGGCCGCTCAGGCGCCGCCTGCCACTCGACGCTCGGCCGCTCGGACGCGGACCGCCTGTCAACCGATGCCCGCTCGGACGCGCCCTGCCAGTCGCCCCCAGGCCGCTCGGACGCGGAGCGCCACTCAACGGACGGCCGCTCGGACGCGGGGGACTCAGTGGCCGAGCGCCACTCGACAGAGGGCCGCTCGGGCGCGGAAGGCCCAGACGACTCCGGCGAGAGCCAGTCCACCGAGGGCCGCTCAGCCGCACGCTGCCCCGACTCGGCCGCCGGCGGCGGCCACTCCGCAGCGGGCCGCCGTGCCCCCTCGGACGCCGCACCCCAAGGCTCCCGCCCGGACGCGCGCCAATCATCAACCGGCTGGGGCGCACGGGTCTCGGCCACCGGCTCAGGAGCCCGACGCTCCCGCCACGACTCATCGACGGGCTCGGGCGCACGAACGTCCCGCCACGACTCACTCACAGGCTCGGGCGCACGAACATCCCGCCACGACTCACTCACAGGCTCGGGCGCACGAACGTCCCGCCAGGAGTCGGCCACCGGCTCGGGCGCCCGCGCCTCACGCCACGACGGCTCATTCACCGGCTCGGGCGCGCGGCTCTCCCGCCACGAATCGGCCACCGGCTCGGGCGCGCGCCACGACTCCGCCGCCGGCTCCGACGAACGCCACGACGGGTCCGCCACAGGCTCGGACGCGCGCCACGACTCCGCCACAGGCTCAGCCAACCGGCCCTCACGCCACGACTCCGCCACAGGCTCAGCCAACCGGCCCTCACGCCACGACTCCGCCACAGGCTCAGCCAACCGGCCCTCACGCCACGACTCCGCCACAGGCTCAGCCGACCGGCCCTCACGCCACGACGGCTCAGCGGCCGGCCCCGAAGAATGCCGCGACGGCTCCGACGAACGCCACGACTCCGCCGCCGGCTCGGACGCCTGCGACTCCCGCCACGACGGCTCAGATGCCCGCGACTCCCGCCAGGAATCCGCCACCGCTTCAGGAGCCCGGTTCTCGGCGGCGGGCGTCTCCCGCCACGCCTCCGCGCGGCTCGGCTGGAAGTCGGCGCCGGTCTCGGGCGAAGTGCCCGCCTCGTCGGTCGCCGGGAAGTCGTCGTCCTCGCTCGACCAGCGGAAACGCTCGCCCGGGGCCGGTGTGTCGCCGCCCATCGGGGACCAGGAACGCCGCGCCGCGGACGCGCGGGAGCCGGGCTCGGACGTGTCCTCCGCGGCCCAGGCCGCCAGCCGGCTGGCGGAGTCGTTGTCCCAGTTTCCGACCAGCTCGCGGGTCGAACGAGCCTCCCAGGAACTGTCCGATTCGTCATGACCGCGCACGTCGTCGTCCTCACTGCGCCGCGCGGACGCGTCAGGGGTACGGTCCGAACGAGATGCACCGCCGGACTCAGAGTTGCGATCAAGGGGAGACGGGGCGCCGTTCGCGCTGTCGATGTTCCCGTCACGGTTGAAGCGGGACATACCGTTCGGCTCCGAATCGCGGGCGGAGCCGGACGAATCACCAAAATCCGGGTCGCGACCGCGCGAGGAGACGCCGAACGAGTCGTTGTCCACACCGCGAGCATCGTCGCTCCGCTGCGCAGGCGCGTCGGACGCTCGGTCAGAACGAGACGCGTCCCGGTCAAGGCGGGATGAGGCGCCCGAGCCCGGGTCGCGGTCGAAGCGGGACGTCGCGCCGCGAGCCTGTTCCTGGTCGAAGCGGGAGGTGCGGTCCGAGTCGCGGTCGAAGCGGGACGCCCCGTCGGAGGGCTGGTCCCGGTCGAAGCGGGAAGCGCGGCTCGGGTCGCGATCGAACCGGGACGTGCGGTCCGCATCGGCGTCGGCGTGGAAGGCCGCCTCCGCGCCGTCCAGATCGGGGTCGGCGTGGAAGGCCGCCTCCGCGCCGTCAAGATCGGGGACGGCCGCGGCCTCGCCCCGGGTCGCGGCGCCCTTCGTCAGGCGGCTCAGCCGGGCGCGCATCGCGCCGTTGCCCGGGCGCCAGGTCGAGGGCGGGGCGGCGGGCTCCCCGACGCCTCCGAGCACGGCCGGAGGGCCCGGAGGCGCGGACGACGCCGGCGGCGAGGATGCCGCGGCGGCGAAGGCCGCGTCCGTCGGTGACGTGGCGGCCGGGCGCTCCTCGGGCGGCGCGCTCGCCTCGCGGGCGAAGGTGCGCGGCAGCGGCAGGGGCTCCGGCAGCTCGTTGCCCGCCGCGAGGACGAGGAGCCGCTCCATGACGTGGAGATCGACGCGGTACGGCTCGGCCGCCAGCCAGCGCCCGGCCGCGTCCGCCATCTCGTGGGAATGGACGAGGTGCAGGTGCTCGCCGGGCGCGACGGAGATCACCAGGTCCTCGGAGACGTCGCCGCGGGAGGGGGCGACCACGAGGTACCCCCGCACCGAACCCCCGACCTTGGCCAGCTGCTCGCGCCAGGTGTGCACCTCCGCGGCGAGGCCGTCGACGTCCTCCGAGCCGGGCACGAACAGGCGGCCGCCGCGCAGCACCTGCCCCGCGGCGTCCATCGTGAACTCGCCGTGCGGCCAGACCGTCGGCAGGAACAGCGCGACGCGGCGCCCGGCCGACACGAGATGCGTGCAGCCACCCTCGCCCAGCGCGAAGAAGCGGGCGCTCGGGATCGCCTCGAGCTCCTTCAGGCGCGGGAGCGTGTCATCGGGCTTGCCCCACCAGCGGCGCCCGCTCACGGCCTCGTCGATCGACAGCCGCGACACCCGACGCGCATCAAGAAGAAGAGCAGAAAGAAAGGAACCTGCCAGTGGTACCACATAAGCGAGATTGATCCCGATAAAGCCAAGAACGCCGCCAATGTCGAACCAGCCGTCCGGCAGGCGACCGCGCGTGGCCGCACCCCAGGCGACGGCGCCCGCGACGACGGTCAGGATCGCGAAGAGCGGGAAGCCGCGCAGCGTGAGCACCACCACACCGGCGAGCGCCACGATCGCCGCGGCGCCGAACAGGATGCTCAGCTCCTTGATCCCCCAGCCGGCCACGGCCAGCGCGACCAGCACCGAGGCGGCCAGCAGTACGGCCGCGACGAGGCCGGTCGGGCGCACCGCGACCCGCTTGCTGCGTTTGATGCCCTCGGCCCACTGCACGGGCGCGTCCCGGCGGAAAGTGGTCGTCATGTCCTGCCCTCCCGCCATGGGCAGCCTCCCGCAAGTCCGGACATATCGCCGCGGATCGCCCGACGAGCCCCCCGGCCGGTCGCGATCTCGTCAAGCACGGCACCGAGCGTAACCCCGGCCGCCGGTGACGGCGAAGCGCGGCCGTTCTCATCCCCCACGGCGCTCAGTATGCCCGCCCGGGCGCGCGGAGGCAGTTCCTCGAAAGGTGGGAGGATGGCAGCGTGAGCAACCAGGTCAAGGTCAAGTTCCGGCGCAGCGCAGCACTCGCCGTGGCGGCGGCCATCACCGTGATCGGCGGCGTTCCGCTGCTCGCCGAAAGTGTCTGGTTTCTGCTGGTACTTCTGGTGCCGCTCGCCGTCGCCATCTGGGCCTGGCGGGCCGGGACCGATGTCAACGAGCGCGGCTTCACGGTGCGCGCCCTGTTCGGGAGCCGGACCGTCCAGTGGGCCGCGGTGGACGGCCTGGTCATCGACGGCGACTCGGTGCAGGCGCGCCTGGCCAACGGCCACCTGGTGCCCCTGGACGCCGTGCGCCCCGCGGACGTACCGCGCCTGATCCAGGCCAGCGGCCAGCCCCTCGAGACCGACCGCCCCGCCGACGCCGAGACCACGGACGGCGCGGAGGCGGACGCGCTGCGCGAGGACGACGCCGAGGACAGCGCGCAGCCGGCCAAGTAGCCGCCCGGGCACGTCCGACGCGTCAGTAGCCGTCGGTCACCACGTTGTCGAGGGGTTCGTTCGCGAGGACGCGGCGCAGCTGGTCGGCGGCGAGGGCGTACCCCCGGCGCCACAGTCCCGGCACCGAGCCGGCCACGTGCGGCGTGATGAAGACGTTCGGAAGGCGCCACAGCTCGTGGTCGGGCGGCAGCGGCTCGGGGTCGGTGACGTCGGTGGCGAAGGAGATGCGGCCGGTACGCGCGGCCGCGGTCACCGCCTCGGTGTCGACCACCGGACCCCGGGCGGCGTTGACGAGCAGGGCCCCGTCGGACAGGTGCGAGAGGAACCCGGTCGAGACGAGGCCGCGGGTCTCCGGCGTGAGCGGTACCAGCAGCACGACCACGTCGGCGTCCGGCAGCAGTCGCGGCAGCTCCTCCACGCCGTGCACGCCCGCGCGCGGGCGCCGCGCGACCCGGGTCACCTCGACGTCGAACGGGGCCAGCCGCGCCTCGGTCGCGCGGCCGATGGAGCCGGCCCCGACGATCAGCACGCGCTTGCCGGCGAGCTCGTCCGTGCGGCGGTACGTCCACTCGCCCCGCTCCTGCGCCCGCGCGAACGACGGGAACTCGCGCACGCACGCCAGGATCGCGCCGACGACCCACTCGGCGGTCGAGGAGTCGTGCACGCCGCGCGCATCGCAGAGCGTCACCCCGTCGGGCACCCGCCCCGTCCACGCGTCCGCGCCTGCGCTCAGCAGCTGGATGACCTCGAGCCGCGGCATCTGCCGGGTGAGCACGGTGACCTCGGGCTTGGCCAGGAACGGCGGCACCCAGAAGAGCACGTCGCCCGGGTCCGACGGCATCTCCCCCGGCGCCGGCATGACCTCGACGAGCACCTCGTCCCGCGCGGTCGCGGCCCGGACGAGGTCCGCGCCGAACTCGTGGGCGACCCAGATCTTCACCATGCGGTCGATGATGCAGGCCCGCGCGGCAGGGACAAAACGCCGCGAGGAGGCGGCCAGGAAACGCACCGGCCGGTGATGAGGCCGGTAGGCGAAGGCGACAGTAAAGCGGAGCGGTCGATGGCTCCGGCAGGCCCCGGGTGAGCTCACTCGACGGCACGCTGGTGGAAGTTCGGTGGTAAAAGGTGGCTCCCAGGCGGCAACGCTACGCTTGGCCCGGTGAGCGCCCGGACGCACCGTTTCGCTGGCCGGCCTGCCGGCCGGAGCCTCGCCGCCTTCTGCGCGGCCGTGGCCGCCCTGGCCCTCGGGGGCTGTTCGTTCGGGCCGCCGCCGCCGGATGAGCTCGGGTCGCCGCCGAAGATGTCGCCGTACCCGTCGCCTTCGCGCTCGGGCGGGAGCGACGAGGGCGGGGCCGAGGTGTCGGTGACCGTGCTGGCCAAGGGGCTCGCGGTGCCGTGGGGCATCGCCTTCCTGCCGGACGGCTCCGCGCTGGTGACCGAGCGCGACACGAAGCGGCTGCTCAAGGTCGGCAAGGAGACCACGTCCGACGGGATGATGGTCGCGGAGCTGCAGAAGATCGACGCGGCGGTGCCCGGGGGCGAGGGCGGGCTGCTGGGGATCGCGGTTTCGCCGCAGTACGACACGGATAAAACGGTCTTTGTGTACTACACCACCCAGGACGACAACCGCGTTGCCAAGCTGACGCTCGGGCAGGCGCCGGTGCCGATCCTGACCGGTATCCCCAGGGGCAACGTCCACGACGGCGGCCAGCTGCGCTTCGGCCCGGACGGGTTCCTGTACGTGGCGACCGGCGACGGCGACAAGCCCGAGACCGCGCAGGACCTGACCAGCCTGGGCGGCAAGATCCTTCGGATCCAGACGGACGGGAAGCCGGCGCCCGGTAACCCGTTCGGAACCGCCGTGTACAGCTACGGACATCGCAACGTGCAAGGGTTCGCGTGGGACAAGAACCAGCGCATGTACGCGATGGAGTACGGGGCCAGCGATGCCGACGAGCTCAACGTGATCGAGGCCGGGAAGAACTACGGGTGGCCGGCGGTGGAGGGGCGCGGAAGCGACCCGAAGTACACCAACCCGATCCAGACCTGGAAGACCGCCGACGCCTCGTGCGCGGGCCTGGCCTACCTCAGCGGCTACCTGGTGACCTCCTGCCTCAAGGGGCAGCGGATGTGGGTCATGCAGGTCACCGACTCCGGCACCCTCCTGGGCGCGCCCGCGCCGCTGCTGCAGGACAAGTACGGCCGGCTGCGCGCGGCCGCGGTGGCGCCCGACGGCAGCCTGTGGATCTCCACGTCGAACAAGGACGGCCGGGGTGAGCCGAAGGCGGACGACGACATGCTCCTGCGCCTGGTGATCAGCGACGTCGGCGAGGCCGGCAAGAGTTGAGGTCACCGTTCCGGCGTCGCGCCGCGCTGGCCGCCTCACGGGCCCGGCGCCGCGCGATCGTCATGGCCGCCGGGCGCCGGCGGCACCCGTCGGGGCCCGCGAGCGGTCGCGCCCGGGCGCCGCGGCACCCGCGCCTGCGCCGGGTCGCCCGCTGGCTGCTCGTGGGCGCGGTGGCGATCGTCGGCATGCTCATCGGCGTCGCCCTGGGCGGCACCACGACGCAGGACATCGGGCCCTTCCGCGCGCAGCTCTCGCTCGCCCCGTCGTGGAACGGCGACACCTCGGTGGAGATCCCGCCGCTGGGCTCGCTGGAGCTGGACAGCCACGACGGCCCCGCGCACCTGCGCATCCGGCTGGAGTCGCTGGACGAGGCGCGCACCCGCGCGTTCGCGGCCAAGACCGGCAACCTCGAGCAGATCAGCCACGACGCGGTGGACCAGCTCAACCTCGGCGTGCGGCGCCTGGCGCTGCAGACCGCCGGCTGCGGGCTGCTCGGCGCGATGATCCTGGCCGGGCTGGTGTTCCGGGCAAGGCGCGAGACGGCGGTCGCGGGCCTCGTGGTCATCGGGGTGCTCGCCTCGACCGGGGCGGTGACGCTGCTGACCTTCAAGCCGGCGGCGATCCAGGAGCCGACGTACCGCGGCCTGCTCGTCAACGCCCCGGCCATCATCGGCGACGCGAAGCGGATCACCAACCGGTACGAGGAGTACCGCGCGCAGCTGCAGAAGCTGGTGCTCAACGTCAGCAAGCTCTACGGCACGATCTCGGCGCTGCCCGTGTACGAGCCGGACACGAGCACGACCAAGGTGCTGCACATCTCCGACCTGCACCTGAACCCGGCGGCCTGGGGGGTCGTGCGCTCGGTCGCGGACCAGTTCGACATCGACATCATCGTCGACACCGGCGACATCAACGACTGGGGCAGCGAGCCCGAGGCGTCCTACGTCAACGTGATCGGCGACCTCAAGGTCCCGTACCTGTACGTCCGCGGCAACCACGACTCGGCGATCACCGCGGCGGCGGTCGCGCGGCAGCCCAACGCCACCGTGCTCAACGACACGATCGTGACGGTCAAGGGGCTCACCTTCGCCGGGATCGGCGACCCCCGCTTCACGCCGGACAAGTCGACGGACGAGTCGAATGAGCAGCAGCACCAGGAGGTCGTCACCTCCGGCAACATCCTCGCCGAGAAGATCCGCAGCAGCCCCAAGCCGGTGGACGTCGCGATGGTGCACGACCCGGTCGCGGCCCAGCAGCTCGCCGGGCTGTGCCCGCTGGTGCTGGCCGGACACAGGCACGAGCGCTCGGTCGCGCGCCTCAACCCGAACCCCGCGGCGCCCGCGCCGGCCCCGCTGACGTCCCCGTCGGCGTCCGCGGCGGCCAAGGCCCTGCAGGAGCGCACCCTGCTGATGGTGGAGGGCTCGACCGGCGGCGCGGGGCTGCGCGGCCTCGAGAGCACGAAGCCCTTGCCATTGGCGCTTTCCATCTTGTACTTCGACAAAGACCGCCACCTCTCCGCCTACGACGACATCCAGGTGGGCGGGACCGGCCTGACCGAGGTGGCCCTCCAGCGCCACATCGTCCAGCCCGACACCAAGGCGGCCCCGACTCCGACCCCGTCGTCATCCGTCTCGACGTCGCCGTCTCCGTCGCCGACCCCGTCGTAGGAGCAGGCGGCGCAGCGAAAAGTCGGGCGCTCCGCGCCGCGACTTTTCGGACTTATACGGCGTCGGGTTATAAATCGGATTCGGCGAGGGCGGTGGGGCGCTTCGTCCTCGGCGCCGCCGACCAAGCTGGGGTGCCGTGCGGCGGCGCGCCTCGTCTCCGGCGCCGCGGGCCAGGCTAGGGCGCCGCACGTCGTCTTCGGCGCCGCGAACCAGCCGCCGCGCGGAGCGGCGACGCGCTTCGCACTTCACGCCACGGGCCGCGCCGCGCAGCGGCGTGCTTTGCTCTTGGCGCCCCGGGCCGCGCCGCGCAGCGGCGTGCTTTGCTCTTAGCGCCGCGGACCACGCTGGGCGCCGCGCAGCGGCGCGCTTCGTCCCTCGCGCCGGGCACCGGCGCACCTCGCCCTTGGCACCGCGGACCTCGCTGAGGCGCCGCGCAGCGGCGTGCTTTGCTCTTAGCGCCGCGGACCACGCTGGGCGCCGCGCAGCGGCGTGCTTTGCACTTCGCGCCGGGCACCGGCGCACCTCGCCCTTGACACCGCGGACCTCGCTGAGGCGCCGCGCAGCGGCGCATTTCCGCCCTTGACACCGCGGACCAGGCTGGGCGGTCCCTCTCCGGCCGCAGGCCTTCAGGGACCGCCCATTTGTCTGGCGGGAGCAACGGTCCGCAAGTGCCGCGGACCCGAGCAAAAAACAACCAGAACTACGACAGGCGCGCGATGATCAGCTCGCGCACGGTCTTGGCGTCCGCCTTGCCGCCCGTGGCCTTCATGACCGCGCCCACCAGGGCGCCCGCCGCCGCCACCTTGCCCTCGCGCACCTTCGTCGCGACGTCGGGGTTGGCGGCGATCGCCTCGTCGACGGCTTTGGTCAGGGCGCCCTCGTCCGAGACGACCTCCAGGCCGCGCGCGGCGACGACCTCGGCCGGCGCGCCCTCGCCCGCGATGACGCCCTCCAGGACGACGCGCGCGAGCTTGTCGTTGATCTTTCCGCTGTCGACCAGGGCCTGCAGCTCCGCGACCGCGGCCGGGGTCACGCCCAGGGCCTCGAGCTCGATCTCGGCCTCGTTGGCGCGGCGGGCCAGCTCGCCGAGCCACCACTTGCGCGCGGACGCGGCCGACGCGCCCGCCTCGACGGTCGCGGCGATGAGCTCGACGGCGCCGGCGTTGATCACCGACTGCATGTCGAGGTCGCTGAAGCCCCAGTCGGACTGCAGGCGCTCGCGGCGCACCCGCGGGAGCTCGGGCAGGGCGGCGCGCAGCTCCTCGATCCACTCGGCGGACGGGGCGAGGGGGACGAGGTCGGGCTCCGGGAAGTACCGGTAGTCCGTCGCCGTCTCCTTGCTGCGGCCGGAGGTCGTGTCGCCGGTGTCCTCGTGGAAGTGGCGCGTCTCCTGGATGATCTTGCCGCCGTCGGTGAGGACGCCCGCCTGGCGGATGATCTCCGAGCGCACGGCGCGCTCGACGCTGCGCAGGGAGTTGACGTTCTTCGTCTCTGTGCGGGTACCCCACTCCGCGCCCGGGCGGTTGAGCGAGGTGTTCACGTCGCAGCGCATCGAGCCCTGCTCCATGCGCACGTCGGAGACGTCCAGGGTGCGGATGACGTCGCGCAGCTCGGTGACGTACGCGCGGGCGATCTCCGGCGCGCGGGCGCCCGTGCCCGGGACCGGCTTCGTCACGATCTCCACGAGCGGGATGCCGGCGCGGTTGTAGTCCACGAGGGACTCGGTCGCGCCGTGGATGCGCCCGGTCGCGCCGCCGACGTGCAGCGTCTTGCCCGTGTCCTCCTCGAGGTGCACGCGCTCGATGCCGATGCGCACGAGCTCGCCGTCGATCTCCACGTCGAGGTACCCCTCCACGCAGAGCGGCTCGTCGTACTGGCTGATCTGGAAGTTCTTCGGCATGTCCGGGTAGAAGTAGTTCTTGCGCGCGAAGCGGCCCCACGGCGCGATCGAGCAGTTCAGCGCGAGCCCGATGCGGATCGTGGCCTCGATCGCGGCACGGTTGGCGACCGGCAGGGCGCCGGGCAGACCGAGGCAGACCGGGCAGACCTGGGTGTTGGGCTCGGCGCCGAACGCGGTCGGGCAGCCGCAGAACATTTTGGTGTTGGTGCCGAGCTCGACGTGCGTCTCCAGGCCGATGACCGGCTCGAACGCGGCCACCGCCTCCTCGTACGACATGTGCGTCACGGTGCTCATTGTCAGTGCCTGCTTTCAGCCTTGTGTATCCACGCACGACATTGGGTATCCATCGCACACCTGGAAGGAGCGACGTCATGCCGGTGCAGTTTCGGAAGAGCAAGAGGTTCGGCCCGTTCATTTTCCACTTCACGCAGGAGGGGTTCTCCTCGTGGAGCTTCAAGCTGGGCCCCTGGTCGTGGAACTCGCGCAGCAAGAAGAACCGCGTTGACCTGCCCGGCCCGTTCTCGTGGCGCCAGGGCAGCCGGGGCTGATCCGGCCGCGGTCACAACACCGGTGGTGTGAGTGGCGGCAGCGCTGACTCCAGCGCGGCCGCCACCCGGTACATCCGGTCGTCGGCCATCGTCGGCGCCATGATCTGCAGCCCGACCGGCAGCCCCTCCGAGAGCCCAGACGGCACCGAGATGGCCGGCCCGCCGTAGAGGTTCGACGGGATCGTGTACAGGTCCGCGAGGTACATCTGGTACGGGTCCGACGTGCGCGAGCCGAGCGGGAACGCCACGAACGGCGTGGTCGGTGCGATGAGCACGTCGGCGACCTGGAACGCGGCGGTGAAGTCGCGCGTGATCAGCGTGCGCACCTTCTGCGCCTGGCCGTAGTAGGCGTCGTAGTACCCCGCCGACAGCGCGTACGTGCCGAGGATGATGCGCCGCTTGACCTCCGGGCCGAAGCCCGCGTCGCGCGTGAGCGACATCACCTCTTCCAGCGAGTGCTTGCCGTCGTCGCCGGTGCGCAGGCCGTAGCGCACGCCGTCGAAGCGCGCCAGGTTGGACGAGCACTCGCTCGGGGCGATCAGGTAGTAGGCCGGCAGCGCGAACTTGAAGCTCGGGCACGACACCTCGACGATCTCCGCGCCCAGCTTGACCAGGGCGTCGACCGACTCGCGGTACGCCGCGGCGACCCCGGGCTCGGCGCCCTCGCCCGCGAACTCCTTCACCAGGCCCAGGCGCACGCCGCTCAGGTCGCCCGTCGCGCCCAGGCGCGCCGCCGCGACGACGTCGGGCACCGGCTGCGGGATCGAGGTCGAGTCGCGCGGGTCGTGGCCGCCGATGACGGCGTGCAGCAGCGCCGCGTCCTCCACGGTCCGGGCGCAGGGGCCCGGGGTGTCGAGGGACGAGGAGAAGGCGATGAGGCCGTACCGCGACGTGCCGCCATATGTCGGCTTGGCGCCCACGGTGCCGGTGACGGCGGCCGGCTGGCGGATCGAGCCGCCCGTGTCCGTGCCGATGGCCAGCGGCGCCTCGAACGCGGCCACCGCGGCCGCGGAGCCACCGCCGGAGCCGCCCGGGATGCGCGTCGTGTCCCAGGGGTTGTACGTCGGGCCGTAGGCGCTGTACTCCGTCGAGGAGCCCATCGCGAACTCGTCCATGTTGGTCTTGCCGACCATCACGAGCCCGGCCTCGCGCAGGCGCGTCATGATCGTCGCGTCGTACGGCGGGCGCCAGCCCTCGAGGATCTTCGAGCCCGCGGTCGTGGGCACGCCGCGCGTCGTGATGACGTCCTTGACGCCGATCGGCACGCCGTCGAGCGGGCCGAGCGCGGCGCCCTTGGCCCGGCGGTCGTCGGTGGCGCGGGCGGCCTCGAGCGCGCCCTCGCGGTCGACGTGCAGGAACGCGTGGACCTTGTCCTCGACGGCGTCGATGCGCTCCAGGTGCGCGGTCGCGACCTCGACGGCCGAGACCTCCTTGGCGTCCAGGCGGCGGCCGAGCTCGGCGGCGGACAGCTTCGTCAGGTCACTCACGGCTCAGGCCTCCTCGTCCAGGATCCGCGGGACGCGGAAGCGGTTCTCCTCGGCGTCCGGCGCGCCGGCGAGCGCGTCCTCGCGCAGCAGGCCGGGAACGACGACGTCGTCGCGGTACACATTCGTCAGCGGCACGGAGTGCGACGTCGGCGGCACGTCGGCGGCGGCGACCTCACCCACCTGGGCGACGGCCTGCAGGATCACGTCGAGCTGGCCGGCGAAGGTGTCGAGTTCTTCATCGGTGACGGCAAGCCGCGCGAGGCGCGCGAGATGCGCTACCTCCTCGCGGGAAATCGTGGCCATCGGCGCGCTTCTCCTTCAGGTCGTCGGCTTGGACGCAGCGTTACATGCCCGCGTCAACCCGACGAGTCTATTTCGTGGTGAAGACGGGCCGTGCGGCAGTCTTGGACAGCCAGTCCAGCAGGCGGTCCGGGGGCATCGGGCGGGCGAAGTACCAGCCCTGCGCGACGTCGCAGCCGGCCTCCACCAGCATCCGCCACGTGCGCTCGTCCTCGACACCCTCCGCGACGACGCGCAGCCCCAGCGCCCGGGCCAGGTTGATCATGGAGTGCACGATCGCCGCGTCGTCCGGGTCCGTGGCCACGCCGAGCACGAACGAGCGGTCGATCTTCACCTCGGCGAGTGGCAGGCGGCGCAGGTGGAGCATCGAGGAGTACCCGGTCCCGAAGTCGTCCAGCGCGATCGCGACCCCGAGCTTCTTCAGCCGCGCCAGCGTGGTCAGCACCCGGCGCGGGTCGGCCATCAGCGCGCTCTCGGTGATCTCCAGCTCCAGCCGGGACGGGTCGACCGACATCTGCGCCAGCCGCCCCGCGATCCGGTCGGCGATCTCGCCGGTGTGCAGGTCCCGCACGCTCACGTTCACCGCGACGCGCACGCCCTCGGCCGCGGGCGCGGTCGCGCGCCACGCCGCGAGCTGCCCAATCGCCTCGTCGACGACCCGCAGGGTGAGCAGCCGCATCACCGGGCTGTGCTCGGCGACCCGGATCAGCTCCTCCGGGTCGATCGGCCCGCGCCGCGGATGCCGCCAGCGCAGCAGCGCCTCGACGCCGACGACCGTGCCGGTCGCGAGCTCGACCTGCGGCTGGTAGTACAGCTCGATGCCGCCCTCGGGCCCGGACTCCAGCGCCTTGCGCAGGTCGGCGAGCAGGCTGAGCCGCTCCGGGGTGTTGTGGTCGGACTCGGGCGCGTAGACGGCGAGGTTGTCGCCGCGGCCCTTGGCGTCGTACATCGCGACGTCGGCGTGGCGCATGAGCTCGGCGAAGTCCGTGCCGTGCTCCGGGTACACCGCGACGCCCACCGACGCGCCCACGTCGATCGGCAGCCCGTCCAGCAGCACCGGCTCGGACAGCGCGCACATGATCTCCGCGGCGACCCGGCGCGCGTCGGCGGTGTCGCGCAGGTGCGGCACGACCACCGCGAACTCGTCGCCCCCGAGCCGCCCGACCAGGTTGTCGGCCCCGGACGCCCGCGCGGCCGCGGTGAGCCGCTCCCCGACCTCCACCAGCAGCCGGTCCCCGACCCGGTGCCCGAGCGCGTCGTTGACCTGCTTGAACGCGTCGAGATCGAGCAGCAGCAGGGCGAGGCGCCGCTCGGCCGCGCCGCCCTCGGCCCGCTCGGCGTGCTCCTGCAGCCGCGCCGCGACCTCGCGCTCCAGGGCCTTGCGGTTGGGCAGTCCCGTCAGCGGGTCCAGGCGCCCGGCCCGCGCCCGCTGGGCGGCGAGCTTCATCATGCGCCGAACGGCAAAAAGCGAAAGCAGCGCCAGCGGTACCAGGAGAGCGTCGACGTGCGCCGCCGCGACCAACCCGGGCGCGGAGAGCAGCAGCGCCCCATTCGGCAGCGCGTCGTTGCGCACCGCCCGCATGAACACCGTCCACCAGCGCCCCCCGAAGCGCAGCCACAGGGCCGTGGACACGAGCAGGTTGTTCACGACGAACCACGTCACCGCGGCGGCGAGCACCCAGCCGATCCGGTCGGCGCGCAACAGTTGGTGGGCGTCCCCGCCCGACCGTTCGGGCAGCAGGAGACCCGCGGCCAGGAACGACAGCATGTACTGCGCGGCGTTGAAAGCGGCCCGCCAGAACGTGTGCTTGAGCCACACCGCGGCGACCAAGACGGCCACGAGCTGCACGGCGACCGCGGGCGCACACCCGTACGCGATCAGAATGGCGAAGGTGAAACACACCGACGGGAAGGTGGGAATGCTCTCGTCGCGCGAACCTTGCACGAACGGCGGCGTGTCGGCCACGACGGCCAGGCCCGCGAACACCCAGAACACGGCGTCGACCCGGAGCCCCTCGTGCAGCACGCTGCCCACGAGCAGCAGGGCCGCGAGCCCGACGACAACCGCGACGTACGCGAAGAACCGATGACGATGCCGAGGCGGCGCGACGTTGCGCAGCGCGCTCTGCTCCATCCGCTCCCCGCTCTCCGCCGCATGCGTTCTTGCCCCGGGCCGGCCGTACGTTTCGGACGCCATGCGAGCCTGCACCCTCAACACAGGAGGTATCCGGAAAGGATGCCGAATCGATGCAGAACCGACCCCCTAATCAACCGACCGGGCGATCCCACAATGGACAGATCAGCTTGAATATCCGTGCAGAGTGACGACTGCCGGACGTTCCGTCACGCTTTTGCATTGACACCGGTAACCCCCGGTACGGTTACGGACATATACCGGGACGGCTACGCTCCGCGCTTTCTCCTTCCACGCAGGCACCGTTCTTCGCAACACCGGACGCGGCCGGCCCGCCACGCGCCGCTCATATTCAGCCGCCAACTGACCCGATGCCGATGGCGCGGAATCCCATCACGGCCGCGCCGACCCAGTCTCGGTGCCTGCGGCATCTCGCCGCCGCGCCCCGCCACGAGCATGGGTATCTCACCTGGGTGGAAGTCCGACCGCCAGAACAAACCACGACGGAGACGGCGATCCGCGCCTTCCGTGGCCGCTACCGCCGACCCGACCCGACCCGCCGCGGCCGCCTCGCTTTCGCCGCAGCCTCCGCCGGCCCACCCCCGCCGCGGCCTCGGACTCCACCCGGCCTGCCCCACCGCGGCGGACAGGCTTCGCCGACCTACACCCCGGCCGCCTCGGACTCCACCCGGCCTACTCCGCCGCCTCGCCTCGGCCCGCGGCCTCGGGCTTGTCCGCGGCGCCGGACGCGGACTCCTCCCGGCCCACTCCGCCGCCTCGCACGGCCCACAGCCTCGGACTTCTCTGCGGCGCCGGACGCGGACTCCTCCCGGCCCACTCCGCCGCCTCGCACGGCCCACAGCCTCGGGCTTGTCCGCGGCGCCGGACGCGGACTCCTCCCGGACCTACTCCTTCGCTTCGACTCCGCCGGCCCTACTCCGCCGCGGCGGCCTCCGCCTTCTCCGCCGCGGCCGCCTTGTCCGCAGCCTCGGCCTCCGCGATCGCCTCCTCGTCCGGCGGTTGCGCCGCCGCGCGCGCCGCGTCCGGGCCCTCGCTGAGCAGGATCTCGAAGGCGTCCTCGTCCAGGATCGGTACCTTCAGCGCCGCCGCCTTCTCCGCCTTCGAGCCCGGCGACTCGCCCACGACCACGAAGGCCGTCTTCTTCGACACGGAGCCGGAGACCTTGCCGCCGCGCGAGGTCACGGCCTCGGTGGCCTGGTCCCGCGAGTACCGCTCCAGCGACCCCGTCACCACAACCGTCACGCCCTCGAGCGGGCGCGGGCCGGTGTCGGCGCGCTCCTCGACCATGCGGACGCCGGCCGCGGCCCAGCGGTCGACCCACGCGCGGTGCCACTCGACCGTGAACCACTCGTGCACGGCGCGGGCGATCGTCGGGCCCACGCCCTCGACGGCGACGAGCTCCTCGGTGGTGGCGTTGGCGATCGCCTCCATGGAGCCGAGGGAGTTGGCGAGGGCCTGCGCGGCGGTCGGCCCGACGTGGCGGATCGACAGCGCCACGAGCACCCGCCAGAGCGGCCGCTGCTTGACCTCCTCGAGGTTGGCCAGCAGGTTGACCGCGTTGGTGCCCAGGGCGCCGTTCATGTTGACGAAGAACGGGGACTTGGCGAGGCGCTCGGCGTCGACGTCGAAGAGCTCGCTCTCGTTGGGGATCACCGACTCGAGCAGCGCCGCGGCCGCCTCCCAGCCGAGCGCCTCGATGTCGAGCGCGCTGCGGTGCGCCAGGCCGTAGAGCCGTTCGCGCAGCTGGGCCGGGCAGAACTGGGTGTTGGGGCAGCGGATGTCAACGTCGCCCTCCTTGCCCGGGGCGAGCGTCGTACCGCACGAGGGACACTGCACCGGCATCACGAACGCCTGCTCGGAGCCGTCGCGGCGGTCCACGACCGGGCCGAGGACCTCCGGGATCACCTCGCCGGCGCGGCGGATGACCACGGTGTCGCCGATGAGCACGCCCTTGCGCACGACCTCCTGGGCGTTGTGCAGGGTTGCCTGGCGCACGGTCACGCCGCCGACGAACACCGGCTCCATGACCGCGAACGGTGTGACGCGCCCGGTCCGACCGACGTTGACCTGGATGTCGAGGAGCTTGGTCATCGCCTCCTCGGGCGGGTACTTGAACGCGATCGCCCACCGCGGCGCCTTGCTCGTCGAGCCGAGCCGGCGCTGGATCGACATCTGGTCGATCTTCACGACCACGCCGTCGATCTCGTGCTCGAGCTTGTGCCGCCGCTCCCCGTACTCCGCGATGTACGCCTGCACCCCCGCCATGTCCTCGCACACCCGGTATCGGGTCGAGGTCGGCAGCCCCCACGCGTGCATGAGCTCGTAGGCCTCGGACTGGCTGGCCGGGTTGAACCCCTCCCGGGCCCCGAACCCGTGCACCAGCATCCGCATCGGCCGGCCCGCGGTGATGTGCGGGTCCTTCTGGCGCAGGCTCCCGCTGGCCGCGTTGCGCGGGTTGGCGAAGGGCCGCTCCCCCGCGGCCACCTGGGCCGCGTTGACCTCCTGGAAGCCCTCCAGCGTGAAGAACACCTCGCCGCGCACCTCGAGCAGGTCGGGCACGTTGTCGCCGGCCAGCTGCTCGGGGATCTCGCGGATCGTGCGCGCGTTGAGCGTGATGTCCTCGCCGGTGCGCCCGTCGCCGCGGGTCGCGGCCCGGGTGAGCCGCCCCTGCTCGTACGTCAGGTTCAGCGCCAGCCCGTCGATCTTGAGCTCGCACAGGTATCGCGGTGGGCTCCCCGCGTCCCGCTCGACCCGCTCCGCCCAGGCCTCCAGCGCCGGCTCGTTCAAGGCGTTGTCGAGGCTGAGCATGCGCTCGCGGTGGTCGACGGAGGCGAACTCGGTCGAGAACGTGCCCCCGACCCGCTGGCTCGGCGAGTCCGGGGTGAGCAGCGCCGGGTACTGCTGCTCGATCGCCTCGAGCTCGCGCATGAGCGTGTCGTAGACCGAGTCATCCACCGCGGGCGACTGGAGCACGTAGTAGCGGTACTGGTGCTCGTCCAGCTCACGGGCCAGCTCCGCGTGCCGCTCACGCGCCTCGACGGTCGGTTCGGACTCAGCGTCGGTCATGGCTGAGAATTTACTCCGGGGGTACGACAAAAACCGCGTCAGTCCAGGTCAGCCGTCAGACGCCGGCCGGCCTCGCGGATCGCCGTGAGCGCAGCCGTCACCTTGGCCTCGCCGGCCAGCCCGCACGGCGGCGTCACGACCACCTGCGCGGGCAGGGACTTCAGCGGGAAGCCGAGCTTGCGCCACAGGTCACGGACCTGGCTGGCCAGCGCCTCGGCCGAGTCCCCGGACACCCCGGCCAGCAGGCCCATCCCGGCGTCCAGCAGCTCGCCGAGCGTGTCGAGGTCACGCACCAGCGACAGGTCGACGGCCACCGCGACGGCACCCGCCTCTCGAAGCAGCGTCAGCGGTACCGCCGCAGCGCAGCAATGCACGACGACCGGGACTCCGGCCGCAGTGATGACCCCCGACAACGCCGACCGGGCGAGCGAAGGGTCCACGGATCGCAGCGTGCCGAACCCGCTCTCGGTCGGCACGCGCCCGGCCAGCACGGCCGGCAGCGACGGCTCGTCGATCTGCAGCAGCACGGTCGCGTGCGGGAGCCGGGCCTGAACCTCGGCGATGTGCGCGCGCACGCCTTCGGCCAGCGACCCCGCGAGGTCGCGCGTCGCGCCGGGGTCACGCAGCACCTGGCCGCCGATGGGCAGGGCCAGCGACGTCGCGAGCGTCCACGGCCCGGGCACCTGCACCTTGAAGGTCCCGGTGTACGCGCCCGCCTGCTCCGTCATCGTGTCCAGGTCGCGTTCGAGCAGGTCGCGCGCGACGCGCAGGTCGTGGCCGGGCCGGGCGGCGACGCGCCACCGCGCGGCGTACAGCTCGATCGGGATCTCCGGCAGGAACGTGCCCCCGCGCCCGATCATGTCGGCCCCGGGCCCCCGCGCGGGCAGCTCGGGCAGGTGCGGCAGGTCGGGGAGCTCGCCGAGCACGATGCGCTGCGCTTCGGCGATGTCGGTGCCGGGCAGGGAACCGATGCCGGTCGCCGCCCCGACCGGCCAGGGGAATGAGGTCACTGCCGCTCCGGAGGTCACGAGGTGTGCGAGATGGTGGCCGAGCCGAGCACGATGTCGCCGTCGGGCGAGGGCTCGTAACAGACGATGGCCTGCCCGGTCGCGATGCCGCGCGCGGCGCGCCCGAGCGCGGCGACGAGGCGGCCCTCCTCGAGGTGGACGGTCGCGGGCAGCGTCTCACCGTGCGCGCGCATCTGCACCTCGCACGCGACCGCGCCGTCCACCGGTACCGTCCAGACCGGCCGCTCCCCGACGACGCCCGTGACGTCGAGCGCGGACACGGGCCCGACGGTCACCGTGTTCGTCACAGGCGTGATCGACAACACGTAGCGCGGCTGCCGGTCGGGCGCGGAGACGCGCAGGTCGAGCCCGCGGCGCTGGCCGACGGTGTACGCGTACGCGCCCTCGTGCCGCCCGACGACCGCGCCGGTGGTGGCGTCGACGATGTCGCCGGGCGCCTGCCCGAGCCGCTCCGCGAGGAAGCGCTTGGTGTCGCCGTCGGCGATGAAGCAGATGTCGTGGCTGTCGGGCTTGTCGGCCACCGCGAGGCCCCGCTCGGCCGCTTCCGCGCGCACCTCGGCCTTGGTCGAGCTCCCGAGCGGGAACATCGCCCGGTCCAGCTGGGCGCGGGTGAGCACGGCCAGGACGTACGACTGGTCCTTGGCCAGGTCGACGCTGCGCCGCAGCAGCCCGTCGCCGCCCAGCCGCGCGTGGTGCCCGGTGACGACGGCATCGAACCCGAGCGCGACCGCGCGATCGAGCACGGCCGCGAACTTGATCTTCTCGTTGCACCGCAGGCACGGATTCGGCGTGCGCCCGGCCGCGTACTCCGCGACGAAGTCGTCCACGACGTCCTCGTGGAACTGCTCGGCCATGTCCCAGACGTAGAACGGAATCCCGATCACGTCCGCGGCCCGCCGGGCGTCCCGCGAGTCCTCGAGCGTGCAGCAGCCGCGCGCGCCCGTGCGGTACGTCTGCGGGTTACGCGCCAGCGCGAGGTGCACCCCGGTCACGTCGTGCCCGGCCTCTACCGCCCGGGCAGCCGCAACCGCCGAGTCGACCCCGCCGGACATCGCCGCTAGCACTCTCACGCCCCCAGCCTACCGGCGCGCGGAGGCGCATTTTCCGGGCGGAGTTCAGTTACCGCTCCGGGCGCCGCGGATGCACTCCCAATCCCGCCCGTCCGACGCTCCCGCGCGGACGCGGCGACCGGCCCGTCCCGCTGCACGTGCCGACGCAGCCCACACGGCGACACGGCGGGGGTTCACCGCCCGCACGGCTTCACGGCCAGCACCGCGACGGCCGAGGTGACCGTGTACGGCGGGCCGCCCCATACCTCCCGAGCGGCGACGCCGCACAGCCCCGCGCGGTCGCGCCGCACAGCCCCGCGCGGTCCGCACAGCCCCGCGCGGTCGCGCGCACGAGCCCGCATCCGAGCACGGCGGTGTCCCAAAGGCGCCACATGGCGACGCGGCCCACATGAACCACGCCCGCATACACGCGCCCCACACGCACCACGCCCGCGCGCGGACGCGTCATGATGACGCTTCCGGGCGCGGGCGTGGCCGCGGGTCAGACCGCGATCTCGTACAGGTCCCCGTACACCCGCCACCGCAGCGGTGGGTCCAGGTCGAAGTTGCGCGCCGCGAGGAACACACGCTGGGCGTCGTTGACCCGGCTCTCGTCCTCGTGCGCCTCCTCGTTCTCCATCAGCGCCACCCGCGCGTCGAGGAACGCGCCCAGGTAGGCCGCCTCGTCGCCTCCGCGCGCGGGCGGGGCGGCCGCCGCGGCCGCGGCGCGGCGCAGCTTGGCCAGGCCGTTCGCGCCGTGCATCACGATCGCGTCGTAGTAGATGAACTGGCCGAGGACCCGCAGGCCGTCCTGCTTGGCCTGGCTGAGCGCTGGGTTGAAGTACATCCGGTCGCGCTCCGCGTCCTGGGCGGCCCGGAACGCGGGATCGGCCGCCGCGGCCTTCCAGGCGGCGGTGAAGTTCGGGTCGAGCCCGGTGTGCGCGGCGCTGCCGTTGAGCCGCTTGAGCGCCGGCAGGTACGCGGCGAGCTTGTTCCCCGGCACCGCGTCCGTGTAGCGCTGGATGACGGCGCGCATGTCGCCGGTACCGCTGCAGAATCCCACGATCCCGCCCGTGTACCCGCGCCCGTCGTGAATGTCCTCGATGTAGCTGTACTGCGCCGACCAGTCGAGCGTCGAGTTCTCCGCGCTGGACACGAGCCGCATCGCGATTTCCTTCTTCTGCGGGTCCGACAGGTCCCCGCGGATCTTATGGTTCGGCCCGATGCGTACGGAGCGCCGCCCGTCGGGGCTCGGCGGCACCGTCGCGTCGTTCCCGGGCGTCGGCCCGACCGCCGGTGAGGCCTGTGCGGCCGTCTCCCCCGCCGGCCCGTCATCCCTGCCCTCGGGCGCCCGAACGGCAAGCGATGCCAGCGCGAGCGAAGCCACAATGAACGCCGCGACACCAAGCGCACGGCGCACCGAAAAACGCGGCACTCAGTCCCCCTCCCCGCCGGTTCCCACCGGACGTGACCGCAGCACTCAGTCCTCCTCCCCCTCGACCTCGGCGGCCCGCGACCGCAGCACCGACGAGTACGACGCCGCGTACAACACGGCCGTATGCTCCGAAACCCGATGCCCGGGCGCGTGCGGCACCTGCGCCACCCCGCGGCTCTGCGCGCCCTCGTCCCTCGCCGCCCGCTCCCGCGCGGACGCGCCGGATGGCCCGCCAGGCGGCCCGAGCTCGTCCTTCCGCGCGGACGCGTCACCACCGTTGCGCCGGGGCCCGAGGTCGTCACCCCGCGCGGACGCGCCCGAGGCCGAGCTCCCGCCGCCGAAGCCGTCCCCACGCGAGGACGCGCTCGCACCACGGTTCCCGGCGCCGACCTGGCCGTCGCGCCCGGACGCGCTTGCACCACGCACCGCCGGGCCGGACGCGCTTGCACCACGCACCGCGGCGCCGACCTGACCGTCACGCGCGGACGCGCTTGCACCACGCACCGCGGCGCCGGCCTGGCCATCGCGCACGGAAGCGCCTACACCGCGCACCGCGGCGCCGACCTGACCGTCACGCGCGGACGCGCTTGCACCACGCACCGCGGCGCCGGCCTGGCCATCGCGCGCGGACGCGCCTACACCACGCACCGCGGCGCCAGCCTGACCGTCACGCGCGGACGCGGCGGACTCGAGACCGGGCGCGGACGCGGACGCGGACAGAACCGACGCCGGCGAGGGCGAGGCGGGCTGGGACGGAATCGGGGCGCTCGCGCCGGCCGAGCCCGCCCGGTGGAGTTTGTGCCACCGCAGCCGGGCGCCGGTCAGGGCGGTACCCAGGGACTGGATGAGGACGATGTACATCAGCTGGCGGTACACGAACTGCTGGAGCGGCAGCACCCACAGGGGCCGCAGCTTCTCCTTGTCCAGGCGGAACGCCACGATCGCCGTGAGCAGCTGCATCGCGAACATCGCCACCCACGCGATCGTGGTGATCTTCCAGCTGGCGAAGAACAGGCCGTACACGAGCAGGATGTCGATCAGCGGGGCGAGCAGCGGCAGGGCGATGCCGAAGAAGGCGATGAAGGGCAGCCCCACGCGGCCGAAGCGACCGGACGGGCCGCTGTCCACGATGGACCGCCGGTGCTTCCACATCGCCTGCATCGTTCCGTAGCTCCAGCGGTACCGCTGCAGCCACAACTGCCGCAGGGTGCTCGGGGCCTCGGTCCACGCGCGGGCGCGCTCCTCGTAGACGACCCGCCAGCCCGAACGGCACAGCGCCATGGTGGCGTCGGTGTCCTCGGCGAGCGTGTCGTGGCTGATGCCGCCGATGTCGCGCAGGGCCTGGCGGCGGAAGGCCCCGATGGCGCCGGGGATCGTGGGCATGACCTGCAGGAGGTCGTACAGCCGGCGGTCGAGGTTGAAGCCGATGACGTACTCAATGTGCTGCCACCGCGCGACGATCGACTTGCGGTTGCCGACCTTCACGTTGCCCGCGACCGCGCCCACGGTGGGGTCGGCGAACGGCTGGACCAGGTGGCGTACCGAATCCGGCTCGAACACTGTGTCGCCGTCGACCATGACGATGAGGTCGTGCCGGGCCAGGGCGACGCCGACGTTGAGCGCGTTCGGCTTGCCGCCGTTGGGGATGCGCACGACGCGCACGTTGGGCAACTTCAGCGCCGCGACCAGCTCGGACGTGTTGTCGGTCGAGCCGTCGTCGACGACCACGACCTCGATGCCGCCGGGATGGTCGCCACCCGCGAGGGAGCGCACGGCGGCCTCGATGCCCTCCTTCTCGTTGTACGCGGGCACGATGACCGACACCGGCTCGTCGACCGCCGGGCCCCACTGCCACGTCTTCGCGCGACGCTTCCGCGCGTGGCGGCCGGCGAGCAGGAACAGCGCGACCGTGCGCCCGATCGTGAGGGCGCCAACGATCAGGAAGAGCACGCGCAGCAGTTCCATGATCCAGTCGGCCACGGAGACGGCCGTGACGAGCGCGAGGGCGCGGCGCTGGTCGGAGGGCTTGGCCGGGGACTCCAGCGCGATGCTCTGCCCGGAGAGGGCCTTGGTGAGGCCGCCGGAGATGGTGGTGAAGGTGTACCCGCGCTGCTGCATCAGCGGGATGAACCTGTCGAGCGCCTCGACGGTCTGCTTCCGGTCGCCGCCCGCGTCGTGCATGAGCACGATCGAACCCGCGTCGCCCTCCGGCGTCGCGCCGCGCACGATCGCGTCGACGCCCGGGCGGCTCCAGTCGCGGCTGTCGGTGTCCGTCATGATCGACAGGTACCCGAGGCGCCCGGCGTCCTTGATCAATGGCCAGTTCGCGTCGTCGATCGCGTCGGCGCTGGAGGAGTAGGGCAGGCGCAGCAGCGCGGACTTCTGCCCGGTCGCCTTGATGACCGCGAGCTGGGTCTGGGAGTACTCCAGCTCCCGCTGCCACTGCGAGAGCTTGTCCAGGCGCGGGTGCGTGAAGCTGTGGATGCCGATCTCGTCGCCTCCGCGCGCGAGCTCGGCGACGATGTCGGCGTGCCGGGTCACCTGGGTGCCGACGACGAAGAACGTCGCGTTCACGTTGTGCCGGCGCAGCACGTTCGTGATCTGCGGCGTCCACTCGGGGTCGGGCCCGTCGTCGAACGTGAGCGCGATGGTCTTGGCCGGCAGCGTGTACGAGCGCACCTGGTTGTTGCGCGTGTCGATGATCGGGCCGCCGTCGATGACCTGCTGCGGCACGGTGGACTGGCGGCCGGCGTTCTCGCTGTGGTCGGGGTGGAACTCGGCGTTGACGTACGCCTCGACGAACAGCACGCCCGCAAGCATGCTCAGCAGGACGATGCCGAAGACGAGGCGGGAGAACGAGAAGCGCTTCTTCCCGCCGTTCGCGGCCTTCCGCCTGCGAATCACGCCAGGCCCAGGCTCGCCGTGGCGCTGGGTGTTGCGGCGGTACCGCCCGAGCCTCCGTCGCCGCCACCCGCGCCCGCGGCGACGGACGTCGTGGCGGTGATCCCGGTCGACGTCTCCCCGACCGACACCGTGCCCGGCGTCTGACCCACCCCCGATGTCACGCCCGGTAGCGCGGTGCCCTCGCTCGTCGGCGTGGGCGCCGCGGTGTCCGTCGGGTCCGCGGTCGGCTCCTGGGTCTTCGTGTGCGTGGGCCGCGGCTGCGTGGTCGGCTGAGTGCTCGGCTGCGTCGTGGGCGGCGCGTCGGTGGCCTCCGCGGGCGGCGCCGTGGTCGTGGCCGCACCCGGGCCGGGCGTGGTCGCGGTCGGCACGGGGAGCACGTCGCTCTGCGCCGGCTTGCCCGCCGTGGTGATCTTCTTCGCCGTGGTGACGGCGGGCGGCTTGGCGGCCGGCGTGTTCTTGCTGCCCGGCTGGGCCGCGGGCGGCTGCTGGTCGAGCACCGGCAGGTTGTTCACCAGCTCCGGGAACGGCAGCAGCTGCTCAGGCTTGAGCGGGCCGCCGGCCAGGCTTGTGGCCACCAGCGCTCCGTAGATGAGCGTCGCCGCGCCGAGCGCGCCGAAAACGATTCGGATTCGCTTTCCCCGCCGACCCGAGGCATCGACGAATACCGGGGACGAGTGATCGTCCCTGGCGATGATCTGGGTGGCTTCATCCGAGGAAGGGGTTTCGACTGACACGGCGCAAACATAGGGTGAGCGGCCGACTTAAGCCGCAGGAAAAACGTCAAAGAATGGCCGTAACCAAATCGGCCGCCGCGCTAGCTGGTCATATTTGTAGCGCTCGGTGGTAATTCACCCGATGGGATTCACCCTCATGACCGACCTCGTTCGGCGTTCCTCATCAGTAACTCACCCGGGGTCCGGGCCGTTCGGTGGAGCCTGTTCCGGCTGTTCAGCACCCTCGTGCGACCACCCGTCGGGTGACCCTCCAGGCCCGCCGGACCGGTCGCGCCCGTCACGATCACCGTCGGCCGCGTCCGCGCGGACGCGGCGTCGGGGGCCCGGCCGCCCGGCCCGGGGCGTCGCGGGGCCGGCCGCCCCGAACGGGGCGTCAGGGGCCCGGCCGCGCGGACCCGGCGTCGCGGGGGCCGGCCGTCCGGCCCGGGGGGCGTCGGGGGCCGACCGCCCCGCACGGGGCGTCAGGGGCCCGGCCGCGCCGACCCGGCGTCGCGGGGGCCGGCCGTCCGGCCCGGGGGCGTCGGGGGCCGGCCGCCCCGCACGGGGCGTCAGGGGCCCGTCCGCGCGGACGCAGCCGACGGGGACCCGGCCGCCCGGCCAGGGCATCGGGGGACCGGCCGCCCCGAACGGGGCGTCGCTCAGCCTCGGGGGCGCGGCCGCGCGACCGTGGCGATGTGCTCAGCGGCTCTTCGTGGCCGCTCGATGGGCGCGCTCGACCGCCGCGGGCAGCGCCGCGACCAGGGCGTCCACGTCCGCCATGGTCGACGTGTGCCCCAGGGTGAAGCGCAGCGAGGAGCGCGCCCGCGCGTCGTCGGCGCCCATGGCCAGCAGGACGTGCGAGGGCTGGGCCACGCCGGCCGAGCACGCGGAGCCGGTCGAGCAGGCGATGTCCTGGGCGTCCAGGAGGAGCAGCAGCGCGTCCCCCTCGCAGCCGGGGAAGGAGAAGTGCGCGTTGCCCGGCAGGCGGTCGTTGGGGTCGCCGTTGAGGATGGCTTCGGGTACCGCCGCGCGGACCCGCTCCACCAGGGCGTCGCGCAGGCGGCCGACTCGCTCGGCGGACTCGCGCTGGGTCTTGACCGACAGCTCCAGGGCGACCGCGAAGGCGACGATGGCCGGCACGTCGAGGGTGCCGGAGCGTACGTCGCGCTCCTGGCCGCCACCGTGCGCCAGCGGCGTGCAGTCGACCTCGCGGCCGAGCAGCAGCGCGCCCGCGCCGATGGGGCCGCCCAGCTTGTGGCCGCTGACGGTGAGCGCGGCCGCGCCGCTGGCCGCGAAGTCGACGGGCACCTGGCCCACGGCCTGCACCGCGTCGGTGTGGAATGGCACGCCCGCGCGGGCGGCCAGCTCGGCCAGCTCGGCGACGGGCTGGACGGTGCCGACCTCGTTGTTGGCCCACATCGACGTGACGACCGCGACGTCGCCGCCGGCGAGGGCCTCCTGCAGCGCTTCGGGGTGTACGCGCCCGGACGCGTCCACCGGCAGCCAGGTGACCGCGGCGCCCTCGTGGGCCTCCAGCCAGGCGACCGAGTCGAGCACGGCGTGGTGCTCGACCGAGCTGGCGATCACCCGGTTGCGGGCCGGGTAGGCGCTGCGGCGGGCCCAGAAGACGCCCTTGACCGCGAGGTTGTCACTCTCGGTGCCGCCGCCGGTGAAGATCACCTCCGAGGGCCGGGCCACGAGCGCGGCGGCGATCCGCTCGCGCGACTCCTCGACCCGGCGGCGGGCGTGGCGGCCGGGGGCGTGCAGCGACGAGGCGTTGCCGACTTCGCGCGCGGTGGCGACGTAGGCGTCGAGCGCCTCCGGGAGCATCGGCGTGGTGGCGGCGTGGTCGAGGTACGGCATCGGGGCCAAGCCTAACGGCCGGGCACCCCTTACCTCCCGGCCGGTGGGCGGCGATCGCCACGCTCCCGCGCGCCCGCCGCGCGCGGGAGCACCGCCCGTGACGAACGCACCCCACGTCGCGCGGGCGCGGGCGGTCCATCGATTCGGAACAATCCTGGTGGCGGCCCGTGGACCCCGTCGGGACTGGCCGTGGGCTGGTCACGCAGCGTAAGGCGGTACGCGACCATTCTCGCAATCTGAAGAGATTTTCGCGCCGGGTGCATCCACGGCGCCACCGCGCGACGAATGCTTGATCAGGAACCTCCCCCCTGTGACTGCGATAGCGTCAGGACGTGCCCGTGCGATGGTGGCGACCGTGGCATCCGGGTGGGCCCCGGTGAGTGCCGGGCGCCCGCGCGGCGACGACGGGTTCGCCGAGCCGTCTCGCCCCGGGGACGGCGGAGCCTTCCGGAAGCGCGATGAAGCCGCGGCCCGCGACGGAGGCACCGAATCGGCCCGGCCCGGGGACGGCGCAGCCTTCCGGAAGCGCGATGAAGCCGCGGCCGGCGACGGAGGCACCGAATCGGCCCGGCCCGGAGACGGCGCAGTGTTCCGGGAACACGGCGAAGCGGCGGCGCCCGACGGGGGCACCGAATCGGGCCGGCCCGGGCGCGGCAGAGGGTTCGGGGACCGCGACGGGGCAGTGGGCGGCGACGACGGGTTCGTCGAGCGGTTCCGGGCCGGGGACGAGCGGGCATTGCGGGCGGCGTACGAGCGGTTCGGGCCGGCCGTCTTCCACCTCGCGGTGCGCGGCGTCGGCAGTGTCACCGACGCCGAGGACGTCACGCAGGCGGTGTTCGTGGCGGCCTGGCTCGGGCGCGAGGGGTTCGACCCCGAGCGGGGCTCGATGCTCGGCTGGCTGCTCGGCATCGCCCGGCGGAAGGTCGTCGACCAGATCCGCGCGTCCGCGCGGGACGGGCGCATCGCCGAGGAGGTCCGGCGGCTGGCCGGGGGCGCGCGCGACGGGGCCGGGGACGCGCCGCCCGAGCGCATCGTGGACCGGCTCGTGCTCGCCGACGAGATGGCCCGGCTCCCGGGCGAGCAGCGGCGCGTGCTCGAGTTGGCGTTCTACGACGACCTGACCCATCCTCAGATCGCCGCGCTCACCGGACTGCCCCTCGGCACTGTGAAGAGCCACCTGCGGCGCGGAATGGCCCGCCTACGCAGCCGATGGGAGGTGGACGGTGCCGCATTTGGAGCCCGAGCGGCTGGTACTCCTGGCGCTCGGTGAGGAGACTCTCGACCAGCACGAGACCGGCCACCTTGACGCCTGTGAGCAGTGCCGCGCGGACATGGACTCGCTGCGCAACGTCGCCGGGCTGGGGCGGCAGACCTCCCGGCTGCGTGCGCTGCCGCCGCCGCCCGAGCACGTGTGGCAGCGCATCCGCGCGGAGCTGGCCGCGTCCGGGCGTGCGGTGCCCCCGCCCGCCGTGAGCCTGCACACCGATCCACCGCCGGCCCGGCCCGTACCCGACCCGGCCGTGGGCAATGGGTTCGTCCCGGCGGGCGCGGACGCGGACGCGAACAACGAGCACGGTCCGAGGGAAGCGCACGACGCAAGCGGAGAGGCAAGCGGACAGCACGGCGCGAAGGAAGAGCCCAGCCCGAGAGAAGAAGACGGCGCGAGCGAACCAGACGGCGCGAGCGAAAAGCACGGCGAGAGCGAAAAGCACGGCGAGAGCGAAGAGCGCGGACCGGGCGAAGAGCACGGACCGGGCGAAGAGCACGGACCGGGCGAAGAGCACGGCCCGCTGGCGGCCCACAGAACCAGCGCCCGGCCAACGAAGGCGCGGAGGCGCTGGCGCAACACCATCGCCGTCGCCGCGACCGCCGCCGTCGTCGGTGCGCTCGTCGCGGCCGGCGGCACCGCCCTGTGGCTGCGTCGCGGCGATGACGTCGCCGGGTGCCGGGCCCAGGACGCGCGCGTCCCGCTCCAGGCGCTCCCCGGCGCACCTCAAGGCGCCGGCGGCTACGCCTGCCTGCGTCTGGTCGACGGCGAGCGCCGCCTCGTCGTGCACGCCGAGGGCATGCCGGTCCCGCGCGACGCCGACTACGAGGCGTGGCTGCTCGACCGGGACGACCCGACCGTGCGCATGGAGGCGCTCGGCGTGCTGGGCAAGGAGCCGTCGCTGACGGTGCCGGCGTCGCTGGACCTGTCGCGGTACAACATCATCGACATCTCGGTCGAACCCCACGACGGCAACGCGGCCCACTCGGGGCAGAGCATGCTGCGGGGAACACTGCGATAGAGACGAAGCAGCGCCCGCCGCCGAGACGGCGACGAGCGCTGCAAAAAAAGCCGCAGAAAAGCTGCAGAAAAGCTGCTTAAAAGCCGCAAAAAGGCCGTAAAAAGGCTGCCAAAGTACAACCAAAGCTACTTACGCTTGCGAATCTCCTCCGCCGCCTGCGGCACGACCTTGAACAGGTCGCCGACCACGCCGAAGTCGGCCAGCTCGAAGATCGGCGCCTCGGCGTCCTTGTTGACCGCGACGATCGTCTTCGACGTCTGCATGCCCGCGCGGTGCTGGATCGCGCCCGAGATGCCCAGGGCCACGTACAACTGCGGCGAGACCGTCTTGCCGGTCTGGCCCACCTGGAACTGGTGCGGGTAGAAGCCGGAGTCGACCGCCGCGCGCGACGCGCCCACCGCGCCGCCGAGCAGGTCGGCGAGCTCCTCGACCAGCTTGAAGTTGTCGGCGCTGGCCACGCCGCGGCCGCCGGAGACGACGATCGAGGCCTCGGCGAGCTCGGGGCGGGCGCCCTTGGCCTCGACCTTGCGCTCCACGACCTTCGCGAGCTTGTCGCGGTCCTCGACGACGACCTCCACGGCCTCGACCGACGGGGTCGCGGGCGCGGGGGCGGGGGTGAGGGAGTTGGGGCGCACCGTGACGATCGGCAGGCCCTTGGTGACCTTGGACTTGACGATTGTCGAGCCGGCGAAGACGACCTGCGTGGCGGTACCGTCGGCCTCCAGCGCGACCACGTCGGTCAGCACGCCGTTGTCGAGCTTGACCGCGACGCGGGCCGCGATCTCCTTGCCCTCCTGCGAGGAGGCGAGCAGGACCGCCGCCGGCGAGACGCGCTGGATCAGCGCGGCGAGGACCGTGGCCTTCGGCGCGACGAGGTACTCGTCGAGGTCCGCGCCCGCGGCGGTGTAGATCTTCGTGGCGCCGTACTCGCCCAGCTTGTCCGTCAGGGAAGAGGCGTCCCCGAACACGACCGCCGCGACGTCGCCGCCCAGCGTGCGGGCCAGGGTCAGCATCTCCAGCGTGACCTTCTTGATGCCGCCCTGCGAGGAGGCCTCTACAACGACCAGAACTTCAGCCATGGTGATGTCTCCCTTACACGAACTTCTCGGAGGCGAGGTACTCGACGAGCTTCACGCCACCGTCGTCGCCCGCGTCGACCTTGTTGCCGGCCTGCCGCGGCGGGCGCTTGCTGTGCTCGACGACCGCGCTCGTGGCGCCGTCGAAGCCGACCTCGCCGGCCTCGATGCCCAGGTCGGCCAGCGACAGGGTCTGCAGCGGCTTCTTCTTGGCGGCCATGATGCCCTTGAAGGAGGGGTACCGCGGGTCGTTGATCGTGTCCCAGACGCTGATGATCGCGGGGGTCGCGGCGGTGACGACCTCGTAGCCCTCGTCGGTCTGCCGCTCGACGGTCAGCTGGGAGCCCTCGACGGTGACCTTGCGCGCGCCCGTCAGCGCGGCGATGCCCAGGCGCTCGGCGATCATGTGCGGCAGGACCTGCACGCGGCCGTCGGTCGACTCGGCACCGCAGATCACCAGGTCGGCGCGCTGCTGGCCGATGGCCGCGGCGAGCACCTTCGAGGTGGTGACGGCGCAGGAGCCGTGCAGCGCGTCGTCGACGACGTGGACGGCCGAGTCCGGGCCCATGGACAGCGCCTTGCGGATGGACTCCGAGGCGCGCTCCGGGCCGACGGTCAGGACGACGACCTCGCCGCCGTGCGCCTCCTGGAGGCGCAGCGCCTCCTCGATGGCGTACTCGTCCATCTCGTTGATCACATTGTTGGCCGACGCGCGGTCGACAGTGTTGTCGTCACTGCGCAGGTTGCGATCCGCACCGGAGTCCGGCACCTGCTTGACGAGTACGACGATCTTCATCGTGGTCCGAGGTCCTCCTGCTTGACAGTCACCGCGCCGTCGCTGGCGACTTGGGCCCCACGTTACGGCTCACGCGGAGCGGTAACAGGCTGGCCTCCCGAATGTTACTTGTCAGTAGGTTGGCGGTGGCGGTGAAAAGCATCACGAACCGGGCGCACTCTGGGTGAGGGGGTGGGTGAAATGTCGAGGAATACCGGCATCTTCGAGGTGCAGCGTCCGCTGTCGGCGTCGGTCGCCCAGCACGCTGCGGAATTGGTCACACACCACCGCCGCGAGGCCCCGGACGACCATCTCTGCACGTGCGGCCGCCTGCGGGAGCCTGCGTGGCGGACGCGGTCCGCGAGCTCTGGCACCTCAACGGGGCCGGCTGAGCGCAGGTCGTACCTTGTGGGGCATGTCCATATGGTCGACGGTCCGTCTCTGGTTCGACCCGGACGAGGTCCGCTCGGTCGGCAGCGCGCCCGACTACCGCTTCTCGCTGGCCAACGAGCGCACCTTCCTGGCGTGGCTGCGCACCGCCCTGGCCCTGATCGGCGGCGGGCTCGCGGTCGCCCAGTTCCTGCCCGAGCACCGGCTGCGCATCGTCATCGCGGTGGGCCTGCTCGCGCTCGGGGCCATGGTCGCGCTGCGGGCGGTGGATCACTGGGCCCGCAGCGAGAAGGCGATGCGCAAGGGTGAGGCGCTGCCGCCCTCGCACTTCCCCGCGATCCTGGCCCTCGTGATCACCGCGGGCGCGGTCACGCTGCTGGTCGCCACGCTGCTATGACGGTCCCGGGCCTGCAGGTCGAGCGCACCCAGCTCTCGTGGCGGCGGACGCTGGTCTCGCTGACGGCGGTCGCGCTGCTGCTGGCCCGGCTGGCCGCGGTACACCTGACGCCCGGGCGCGCCGCATGGGCGATCGCCGCCGTCGGCCTCGTCTGGGCGGCGGCGGCCGGGCTCGTGCGGCGCCGGATGAGGTCGGTGGTCACCCCGATCGGGCGGGAACTGCCCGCGCTCATCACGCTCATCCTGCTGTACTGCGCGATGGGCACCCTGTTGCTGATGTCATGACCCCCTTCGCTGAGTCATGATGGCGCCATGGGACGTGCACTGCCCTTCCTGATCGTGCTGGTCGTGACGCTGTACGCGCTGATCGACTGCCTCTCCGCGGAGCGCGGGGACATACGCGGGCTGCCCCGGCCCGTGTGGGTTCTCGTGATCCTGCTCGTGCCGGTCATCGGCCCCATAGCCTGGTTCTTCGCCGGGCGCCCGGTGTCGCTCGAGCAACGCGCGGGCGTGGTCGCCGGCGGCCGCTCCCGCAAACGGGCGACCGCCCCCGACGACGACCCCGACTTCCTGCGCGGCATCGACACGACGCAGTCCCGCAAGGACGCGGAGTTGTTGCGCCGGTGGGAAGAAGACCTGAAACGCCACGAAGACGACAATCCGGGCGCCTAACCGCAGGCGGCGGCGCGCACGCTCACGGCACGCAGACGACCAGCGCGCCGGGCCGGACGCGCGCGGCCAGCCGGCGCGCCGGCGCGACCACGTCCCCGTCGAGCTCGCGTGGCTCGTCCCGCGCCGCGTGCACCTCGACCGACCGGGCCCGGAACGTCTCCAGGCCGTGCGTCGCCGCGCCGCGGCGCAGCAGGACCCCGCCCGCCAGCCGGACCCAGTCCCCCACGTGGCTCGGGGTGAGCACCGCGACGTCCAGGTAGCCGTCGTCCGGCTCGGCGTCGGGCAGCAGCGGCAGTCCGCCCTGCAGCCGCCCCACGTTGGCCACCAGCACGCTGCTGACCCGCCGGCGCAGCCAGCGCCCGCCGTCGAGACGGATGCGCACGGACGCGCGGCGCCGGGTGAGATTGCGCAGCCCGGTCGCGACGTACGCCGCCCAGCCGAAGCGCGCCTTCGCCGAGTCGGGCGTGTCGCCGACCATCGCCGCGTCGAAGCCCATCCCGGCCATCACCGTGAACACGCCGGCGCCCTCGACCTCGCCCACGTCGATGCGCCGCCGCCGGCCGGTGATGGCGACGGCGACCGCCTCGGCCACGTCGTGCGGGACGCCCAGGTTGGTGGCGAGCAGGTTCCCGGTGCCGGAGGGCACGAGCGCGATCGCCACATCGGTGCCGGCGAGCTCGCCGGCGACCGCCATGACGGTACCGTCCCCGCCGCAGACGAGCACCACCTCGACCCCGGCCGCCGCGGCCTCGCGGGCCATGCCGCAGCCCGGGTCCTCGGGCGTCGTCTCCAGCCACAGCGGCTCGGGCCAGCCGGCGTCGGCCAGCGCCCCGCACAGCTCGCGCCGCCGTTCGCCGAGGTCGAGGACCTTCGACGGGTTGATGACCACCGCGGAACGAACGCTCACGATCCGACCTTGCGGTACTTGGCCTGGAAGAAGCAGTAGACGCCGAATGCGGCCACCCCGAGGGCCACCGCCAGCAGCAGGAACTTGCCGTACGGCTGCCCGGCCAGCGTGTGCAGCGCCGCATCCAGCCCGCGCGACTTGCCCGGGTCGTTGGTGACGGCCGCGTCGATCAGCAGGTACCCCACGATGCCGAACGCCACACCTTTCGCCGCGTAGCCGATCTGCCCCGCGCGGACGGCCGCCTGGTGCCCGTGGGGCCCGGCGTAGCTGAGCTTCTTGGCGAACTTCTTCTTCAGGCCGTACCAGAGCATCCCGAGGCCGAATCCGAGCACGCCGAGGCCGACCAGCCCGATCAGCCACGCCCCGGCGGGCTTGGCCATGATCCCGGCGGTGGCCTCCTGCTGCTGGTTGGCGCTGGAGGAGGGCGCGCCGAGCACGACCTTGCCCGCGGTCCACGCGAGGACGGCGTAGACGACCACCCGTGCGCCGGAGGAGAGGCGCTCGAAGACGCGTTCCTTGCCGTGCGAGTCGCGGTGGCCCCAGACCGCCAGGATGGCCTGCCACACCGCGAGCGCCACCAGGCAGACGATCACGAACCACAGCAGCAGCTCGCCGAAGGGCTGATGGGCGAGCTTCTGGAAGGCGCCGGACTGGTCGCCCTCCTCGCCGCCCTGACCGAACGCGATCTGCGCGGCGACCCAGGCGAGGGCAAGGTGCAGCAGGCCGTAGCCGATGAACCCGACCCTCGTCAGGTACTTCAGGAGATCGTTGTTCGTCATGTTCTGCCAATCCCCAGTTTGGGCATGGTGGCAAACGTGAGACGTGACAAGGCGGCACTCTTTCGGATGATCGGGTTCGGCGCGGGCGCGCTGCTGTTCAGCGTGCTCGTGATCGCGGTGCGGGTGCGGTGGCTGCCGCTGGAGTCCGTCGACCGCGGCGTCGCGAACTGGCTCAACGGCCTGGTCGCGCCCAGCGGGTTCCTGGTGAGCCTGATGGGCGGGATCAGCCGGCTGGGCAGTTTCGGCGTGCTCTCCTGGCTGGTGGTGATTGCTTCGACGGTACTGCTGGTGCGCCGCCGGTTCCGCCTTACCGGCTTCCTGCTGGCCGCCGCGCTCGGGGGCCTCGTCCTCGACCCGGTGCTCAAGCTCGCCGTCGGCCGCCTGCGGCCCGTGGTCGAGCAGCCCGTCGCGCACGGGGGCGGCAACAGCTTCCCGAGCGGCCACTCGCTGAACTCCTTCATCTGCTACGCCGCCCTGCTGCTGGTGTTCCTGCCCGCGCTCCCGCCCCGGTGGCGCCGCCCGGTGCTCATCGCCGTCGGCGCGGTCGTGGCCCTGATCGGCTTCAGCCGCCTCGCGCTCGGCGTGCACTTCCTCTCCGACGTGATCGGCGGCTGGTCCCTCGGCGTGGCCTGGGTCGGGCTCTGCGCGGCCGCGTTCGAGCTCTGGCGGTACGAACACGGCCAGAGCGTCACCGCCCCGCTCTCCGAGGGCCTGGAGCCCGAGGCCGCCGACGACCTGCGCCCGACCGAGCCGCCGGCCGACCCGAACCCGCCCGGACGACACCCGCACGAGCCGGAGCGGGACGGGCACGGGCGCGGCTGGGTGCTCGCCGGGCTCGGCGTGGCGTGGGTGCTGACGTTCGGGGCGCTGATCCTGCTCGGCCTCCCGCTCGCCCACTACCGCCACGGCAACGGCAACGTGCTCGGTGACAGCACGATCCCGCACTGGTTCGGCGCCCACCGCACGGACGCGCTCGGCCGCATCACGATCATCGGCAGCGAGGTCGGCAACACCCACGCCATCCTCGCCATCGGCCTGGTGATCGGCGCCCTCGCGCTCGCCGCGGTGCGCCGCTGGCGGCCCGTGGTGTTCCTGGTGACGGTGATGTTCGGCGAGCTCAGCCTGTTCCTGGGCTCGGCCGCGATCGTCGGGCGGGCCCGCCCCGACGTGGAGAACATGGACGGGCCGATGCCCACCTCGAGCTTCCCGTCCGGCCACGTCGCGGCGACGATCTGCATCTGGGCGACCGCGGCGGTGCTCGTGATGCCGCGCACCCGCGCGTGGTGGCGCTGGCTGCTCCCGGCGGCCGCGGTGCTCATGCCGCTGTGGGTGGCGGTGTCGCGGATGTACCGCGGCATGCACCACCCCACCGACATCCTCGGCAGCTGCGTCCTCGCGGGCCTGTGGATGCTCGCTGCGTGGTGGCTGCTGCGGCCCAACCACGACCTGGTGGAGCAGCCGGCCCCGGCGCCGGAGCGGACCCAGCTCAAGGCGGCGGCGGCATGAACGAGTGGTTCCTGAGCGAGGAGGAGCGCGGCAACCCGCACTCGAAGCTGGCCCCGTGGACCGAGGGCAACTCGGTCCGGCCGCTCATCGACGGCCACGAGTACTACGGGGCGCTGCTGGCGGCCATCCGCGGCACCCGCGCCGACGACCTGATCATGTTCACCGACTGGCGCGGCGACCCCGACCAGCGCCTCGACGGCGAGGGCACCGAGATCTCCCGGGTCCTGTGCGAGGCGGCCGCGCGCGGCGTCGTCGTCAAGGGCCTGGTGTGGCGCTCGCACCTCGACCGGCTGCAGTTCAGCGAGCAGGAGAACCAGCACCTCGGCGAGGAGATCGAGGCCGCCGGCGGCGAGTGCCTGCGCGACATGCGGGTGCGCACGGGCGGCTCGCACCACCAGAAGTTCGTGGTGCTGCGCCACCCGGGCCGGCCCGAGCGGGACGTCGCGTTCGTCGGCGGGATCGACCTCTGCCACGGCCGGGGCGACTCCGGCGAGCACGAGGGCGACCCGCAGGCCATCCCCATGGCGCCCGCCTTCGGCCCCCGGCCGCCCTGGCACGACGCGCAGGTCGAGCTGCGCGGCCCGGCCGTGGGGCAGGTCGAGGCGACGTTCCGGGAGCGCTGGAACGACCCGACGCCGCTGTCGCGCAACCCGTTCCTCCGCCTGCACGACATGGTGTACCGCGAGGACACGCACGCCGACCCCCTGCCCGAGCAGCTGCCGGACCCGCCGCCGGCCGGGGAGCTGCCGGTGCAGCTGCTGCGGACGTACCCGCACCGGCGCTTCGGGGCCTACCCGTTCGCCCCGGACGGCGAGCGCAGCGTGGCCCGCGGCTACCGCAAGGCCGTCGCGCGGGCGCGGCGCCTGATCTATATCGAGGACCAGTACCTGTGGTCGCCCCAGGTCGCCGAGTGCTTCGCCGAGGCGCTGCGCGAGACGCCCGGGCTGCACCTCGTGGCCGTGGTGCCCCGCCATCCGGATGCGCCCGGGAAGATCGCCATGACCCCGCAGCTGTACGGTCGCGAGCGCGCCCTCGCCATGCTCGACGAGGCCGGCGGCGACCGCGTGCACGTGTTCAGCCCCGAGAACGCGCACGGCACGCCGATCTACGTGCACGCCAAGGTGTGCGTGGTCGACGACGCCTGGGCGACCGTCGGGTCCGACAACGTGTCGCTGCGCTCGTGGACCCACGACTCGGAGCTGACCTGCGCGGTCGCCGACCCTACCGGCCGGTACGCTCGGTCACTGCGCCGGCGCCTCGCCCACGAGCACCTCGGAATCGACATCGACGACGATCGTCATGAAACGTTCGTCGCCGCGTTCGAGCGCTCGGCCGCGGAGCTGGAGCGGTGGTACACCGGCGGCAAGGCGGGGCCGCAGCCGCCCGGGCGCGTGCTGCGTTACGACGCACCGCAGCTGACCTGGTGGACCCGCCAGTGGTCCGGGGTCCTCTACCGCTTCGTCCACGACCCCGACGGGCGACCGCGCGCACTGCGGCGGACGGGTGCCTTCTGACGGTTTTGCGCCGTTCACTCTCCGGTCTCCTCGCCGTGCTCCTATCGCGTGATGACCGCGTGGCAACTCGCCTGCATCGACATGGCAGGCACTACGGTGCGTGATGACGGGCTGGTCGAGCAGGCCTTCACAGTGGCGTTCGCCGGGGAGGGCGTGGCGCCGGGCACCCCGCAGCACGAGCGCATGCTCGCCGTTGTTCGCAAGACGATGGGGCAGAGCCGCATCGAGGTGTTCCGGCTCCTGCTCGACCGCGACGAGGAGCGGGCCCAGGCCGCCAACGAGACGTTCGAGGAGGCGTACGGGCTGCTCGTCGACGAGGGCGCCGTGCTGCCGATCCCGGGCGCCATCGAGGCGATCAAGACGCTGCGCGCGAACGGCATCAAGGTGGCGCTCACCACCGGCTTCGCCCGGGCCACGCAGGAGGCGATCATCGACGCGCTCGGCTGGTGGGGCCAGGTCGACCTGGTGCTCTCCCCCGCCGACGCCGGCCGCGGCCGCCCCTTCCCCGACTTCATGCTCGTCTCGGCGCTCAAGCTCGGCGTCGAGGACGTGCGGCGCATGGTCGTCGTCGGCGACACGCCGCTGGACCTCATCGCCGGCCAGCGCGCGGGCGCGGGCCTGCTCGTGGGCGTGCTCACCGGCGCCGGCGACCGGCAGGCGCTGCAGGCCGCCGGCGCGCACGAGGTGATCGGCTCGATCGGCTCCCTGCCCCGCCTGCTCGGGCTCGAGTAGGAGCTCAGGCCAGGTTCGACGAACGCGGGTAGGCGTCCTCGGGGTCCGTCAGGACATTCACGAGATAGGGCACCCCGGCGGAGAACGCGCGTCCGAGCGCCCCGGCGAGATCCCCGGGCTTCTCGACCGTCTCCCCGGCGCCCCCGAGCGCCTTCACCACGTCGTCGTAGCGCAGTCCCGGCTGCAGGTCGGCGGCGAGGTCGTACCCGTAGATCTGGCGCATCGGGTGCTTCTCCAGCCCCCAGATGCCGTTGTTGCCGACCACGATCACGACCGGCAGGTTCTGGCGCACGAGCGACTCGACGTCCATCAGCGAGAAGCCGGCCGCGCCGTCGCCCATGAGCACGCAGATCTGGCGGTCGGGGTACGTCACCCGCGCCCCCATCGCGTAGCCCATGCCGGTGCCGAGGCAGCCGTACGGGCCCGGGTCGAGCCACGTGCCGGGCCGGGCGGGCTCGAGGTACTTGCCGGCGTAGGAGACGAAGTCCCCGCCGTCGCCGATCGTCACCGCGTCCTCGGCCAGCACCTTGCGCAGCTCGCCGTAGACGCGGCTGGGCTTGATCGGGTCGGTGTCGGCCTCCAGCGCCTCCGTCTCGCGCCCGCGCGCCTTGTTCTCCGCGGCGCGCAGTGTCGCGATCCACTCCTCGTGGTCGGCCACGAGGCCGTGGTACGCCGCGAAGGCCGACAGCACCAGGCGCAGGTCCCCGGCCGGGGCGGCGGCCGGCGTGACGTGCCCGGCGCGCTGCGCGGACGCGTCGGTGACGTGCACGACCTGGGCCCCGCCGAAGTCGCCGAAGTTCAGCCGGAAGTCCAGCGGGGTGCCGATGACGGCGACGACGTCCGCCCCGCCGAACGCGGGCTTGCGCGCCCGCGCGAACGCCAGGGGGTGCCCGGGCGGCAGGGAGCCGCGGCCCATGCCGTTGGCGAAGACCGGAATCCGCAGCGCCTCCGCGGCCTCGCGCAGCGCCGCGGTGGCGTCGCCGGCCCAGACGTCCGATCCGGCGACGATGACGGGGCGCTCGGCCGCGGCGAGCAGGCTCACGGCGCGGTGGACCTCGTCGGGATCGGGCTCGGTTGCCGGTACCGCCGAAGCATCCTCCGTCGCGACGCCCTCCGCGGTGGAGAAGACCACCTCCAGCGGCAGGTCGACGAAGACCGGCCCCCGGTGCGGGGTCAGCGCGGTGAGCGCGGCCGCACGCATCCGCGCGTAGACCTCGTCGGTGGAGAAGATCGTCTCCGCGTGCTTGGTGACGGCCCGCACGATCGGCAGGTGGTCCATCTCCTGCAGGCTGCCGGAGCCCCAGCGGAACTGCGGCGCCCGGCCGCCGAGCACGACCACCGGCGCGCCGTTGAACATGGCGCTGGTCAGGCCGGAGACGCCGTTGGTGACGCCGGGCCCGGCGGTGAGCACGGCCAGGCCCGGCCGCCGCTGCAGCTTCGCGACCGCCTCGGCCGCAAAGACCGCGGACTGCTCGTGGCGCACGTCGACGATGCGCACGCCGGCCTTCTTCGCCGCGTCGTACAGCGGGAAGACGTGGCCGCCGGAGAGGGTGAACATCTCGGCGACCCCGAAGCCGCGCAGCGCCGCCAGCGCGAGGTCCCCGCCGTGCCCGTCGATCGTCGTCATGCGCGAATCCTACTCACGTTTGCCGCTACGAGGGGTTGGACCCGAACCAGTCCTGCAACAGCGGGGGCAGGTGGTCGGTGGTCAGGTAGTACGAGATCACCCCGGCCACCAGCGGGACCGCGACGAGCAGCAGGAGCACGACCAGGGTCCGCAGCGCGCGGGCGGCCGGGCCGCGGCGCGGGCGCGAGCCGTCGTACACCTTGGCGTACTCCGGCACGCGCTGCTGCTGTTGCGGCGGCGGCTGCTGAGGCTGAGGCTGCGAGCTGTTGAACGGCCGGCCGTACTCGTCGTAGCGCGTCGAGGGCTCCGGGACGCCGCCGCCCGATCCGTAGACCCGGCCGCTGCTCACCGGCCGGTTCGGGGGCGCCGAGACCGGCGGCGCGGACACGGGTGGTGCGGACACCGGCGGCGCCGACACCGGCGGCCGCGGTGCTGAGACGGGCGGCGCGGACATGGGAGGCGCGGACATGGGCGGCCGCGGGGCCGACACGGGCGGCCTCGGCGCGGAGACCGGCGCGACCGGCGGCGGGACCGAAACCGGGGCGGCGGGGGGCAGATCGGGCCAGACGGGGTTCTCGGCGGGCGGCGCCGACACCGGGCCGCCGAACCGGCTGGGCGGGGGCATCGAGAAGGCGGGCGGCGCCGAGACCGGCGGCGCGGACGCGACCGGCGGCGCCGAGGACGGCTCCGGCCGTTCCCACGGGAAGCCCTCGACCTGCGGCAGTACGCCCGTCGCGGGGCCCGGGGCGGGCTGCGCGGTCGGCTGGGTGGACTTCGAGCCGCCCAGCATGCTGCCCTCGGCCACGACCAGCTCCGGCTGCTCGATGGCGGTCGGCGCGGTGCCCAGCAGGCGGTGCAGCATGGTCGCCACGAGCGGCATCCGGCTCGAGCCGCCGACCAGGAAGACGCCCGCGACCGCGCCCTCGCCGAGCTGGGCCCAGCGCATCACGCCCTGCGTCACCCGCACGGTCTGCTCGATCATCGGCCGCGCGAGGTGTTCGAGCTCCTCCCGCGTCAGGTGTACGTCGAAGTTGAGCAGCGGGATCGTCAGGTCCGACGCCGGCTGGCGGGACAGCCGCTCCTTGGCCACCCGCGCGTCGTCCCACAGCAGGCGGCGGTGGCGGCGGTCCTCGACGGTCTGCGGGCTCATCAGCCGCCCCCACTCCTGCGGCGCGCGCGGCTCGCAGATGGTGCCGATGTGCCCGACGACCGCGTTGTCCACGTCGATGCCGCCGATGTCGTCGCGGCCGTCGACGGCGAGCACCTCGAAGCCGTCGGCGGTGCGCGCGACCACGCTCGCGTCGAACGTGCCCGCGCCGAAGTCGTACACCACCACGACCGAGCCGACCTTCACGTCGTGGCCGAGGACCTGGGTGAAGTAGGCGGCGGCCGCGACCGGCTCGGGCACGAGGCGCACCCGGCCCAGCCCCGCGGCCGCGGCGGCGTCGGCGACCGAGAGACGGCGGGTCGCGCCCCATGACGCCGGTACCGTCACCGTCACATCCGGCACCGCGTCGCCGACCGTGCGCGCCCACTCGTCGCGGACCCGGCCCAGCACCGCCGCGACGAGCTCGTTGACCGGCACCCCGCGGTCACCGAGGAGCACCGTGCCGTCGTCGATG
The DNA here is from genome assembly GCF_049995355.1 of Dactylosporangium sp. McL0621. NCBI lineage: Bacteria > Bacillati > Actinomycetota > Actinomycetes > Micromonosporales > Micromonosporaceae > Dactylosporangium > Dactylosporangium sp. McL0621. Next base: position 1,639,939 of record NZ_CP188259.1, on the reverse strand, counting down.
CGCCGCTTCGGGTTGGGCTCGAAGCGGGCCGGCTCGAGCCGCGCGCTGTGCACGGCGTCGCGGCCGACGATGATCGCGCCGCCGGGCTCCGCGTAGACGGCCGAGGGCAGCAGCGGCGATCCGTCGAAGATCAGGGGCCGGGAGCGCCCGTCCGGCCATCGCACGACGGCGACGGTGTTCGAGGTGCCGAAGTCGACCCCGAGCCGGATCCCTGGCGTAGGCATGACCCGAAGTCTAGGCGGAGGTTACGAACCGGCCTTGGTGTCGGTCGGCTTCAGGGCACGCGGCCGCGGCGGGCGGCGCATCCAGCGCCGGGAGCCGGGTAGCAGCATCATCGCCGTGGACAGGCCGAACACCACAGCGGGCACGAGGGTCCAGTAGCCGCCTCCGGGGCGGGTGAGCGCCGCGTTGCTGACGGCCACGATCAGGCAGAGCGCCAGGGGGTACCAGTGATGCCCGGCCGCCGGCCGCCGCGCCCGCATGGCGCCGTTGATGAGCAGCGTGGCCGCGACCGCGCAGATGCCGGCCCACTCCAGGGCGTCGGTGGTGAGCCGGTCGATGCCGGCCTCGTCCCAGCCCTCGGGCGGCTGGTCGAGCAGCTGCGGCAGGCCGGCGGCGAGCAGCAGCAGAGCGGTGAGGAGGTACAGCAGGATGCCGTACGTCGTCATGAACGCCGCGGGCCACCGGATCGACCACGGCCCCTTGCGGAACGGCACAGGGATCGGCGCCACGGGGTAGTACACGACCTGCGGCGGGGGCGGCAGGTACATCGGCCGCTGCGCCACCGGGTACATCGGCGGCCGCATGGGAACGACGGGCATCGGGCTCACGGGCATCGGACTGACCGGCGTGGGACTGGTCGGGGTCGGACTGATCGGGGTGGAGCTGATCGGCATCGGGCTGATCGGGTGGTTCGGCGCGGTCGCGGGCGACACCGGCGGCGCGGACACGGACGGCGCGGCGGCCGGGACGCTCCCGGTGCCCGCCGGCAGCGCCGCGGTCCGCGGCTCGGGCACGACCCGGCCGGTCTTCGTCGTCTGCACGGCCCGGCCGACCAGCACGGCGCCCTCGGCGACCACCATCTCCGGCTGCTCGATGGTGATCGGCGGGCGGCCGAACTCGCGGTGCAGCTCGGTGGCGACCAGCGGCATCTGGCTCGCCCCGCCGACGAGGAACACGCCAGCGACCCGGTCCGGCGTGAGCCGCGACAGGCGCAGGGTCTCGGCGAGCGACGCGACCGAGCGCTCGACCAGCGGCCGGGCGGCGTTGTCGAACTCCTCCCGCGTCACCGGTACGTCCACGTCGAGCACCGGCACCATGACCGTCGCCGACGCCGCCCGGGACAGCCGCTCCTTGGCCTCCCGCGCCTCGTCGCGCAGCCGCCGGGTCGCCCGCGGGTCGGCGCTCACCCGCGCCCAGTCCTCCGCGGGCAGGGCACGGCTCACGAGCCCGACCACGAGCTCGTCGAAGTCGAGGCCGCCCAGGTCGTCGCGGCCGCCGACGGAGCGCACGTCGAAGCCGGCCGCGGTGCGGGCGACCACGCTGCCGTCGAACGTGCCGGCGCCGAGGTCGTACACGACGACGCCCGATCCCACGGGCACCATGTGGCGCAGGACGCTCACGAAGTACGTGGCCGCGGCGACCGGCTCGGGCACCAGCGCGGCCCCGGGCAGCCCGGCCCGGCGCACCGCCTCCTGCAGCGTGGCCCGCCGCGTCGTCGCCCAGCCGGCCGGGTGGGTGACGGTGACCGCGTCGGGCGGGCCGCCGGCGGTGCGCGTGAACTCGGCCAGCACCCGCCGGAACACCGCGGTGACCAGCTCGGGCACGGCGACGGGCCGCTCCCCCAGCAGCACCGACCCGTCGTCGATGCGGCGCTTCGGGTTGGGCTCGAACCGCTCGGGCGCGCGGCGGGCGGCGTGCACCGCGTCGCGGCCCACCACCAGCCCCTGCTCCTCGAGGGTCACGGCCGAGGGCAGCAGCGGCGATCCGTCGAACAGCAGCGGCCGGGCGCGGCCGTCGGGCCAGCGGGCCACGGCCACCGTGTGCGACGTGCCGAAGTCCACACCCAGGGCCACCATGCCGCGCAGTCTAAGCGGCCTGCTCGACCGCCCGCTGCAGCGCTCGGTAGATCTGGCCGAACTTCGGCGCATCGGTCGTCGAGTAGATCATCGAGTCGCCGTTGGTGGTGCGCACCCAGATCTCGTGGACGCCCTTGCCGTGGTCGTGGGCGCGGTCGAGCAGGTCGAGCAGCCCCTCCAGGCAGAACGCGACGACGCCGCCGATGAAGATCACGGCGAGGATGCCGCCCGCGATGTACATCGTGCGCCGCTCCCCGCCGAAGTCGATCCGGCGCGCCGCGAACCCGGCCGCGACGAGCAGGCCGATGACGAGGAGCACGGCCCCGCCGCGGGTGCCGATCATGTACGCCCCGTGCCGCAGCCGTCCCGTGCGCTCGTGCCAGATGTAGGTGAGGGTTTCGAGGGGATACCAGGATTCAGCGACGCGCACACCGCCCGAGCTGATGTGCACCACGTTGTCCCGGTAGTACGTGGTGGCCATGGCACCTCTGACGGTACAGCGGAATACGCTCCGGGCAACGACAACGACGTTGAGGAGACAGACGTGACTTCCTTTGTCCGGCTGGAGGTTTCGGACGGAATCGGCACCGTACGGCTCGATCGTCCGCCGATGAACGCGCTGAACATCGCCGTGCAGGAGCAGCTGCGCGAGGCCGCCCGCGAGGCGACCGCGCGCGACGACGTGCGCGCGGTGGTCCTGTACGGCGGCGAGAAGGTCTTCGCGGCGGGCGCCGACATCAAGGAGATGGCCGGCATGGGCTACCCCGAGATGACCGCCCGCGCGGGCGCGCTGAGCTCCGCCTTCGACGCGGTCGCCCGCATCCCCAAGCCCGTGGTCGCCGCCATCACCGGCTGGGCCCTCGGCGGCGGCTGCGAGCTGGCCCTGACCGCCGACTGGCGCGTGGCCGCCGAGGACGCCAAGCTCGGCCAGCCGGAGATCACTCTGGGCATCATCCCGGGTGCGGGCGGCACCCAGCGCCTCGCCCGCCTCGTCGGCCCCGCCCGCGCGAAGGACCTCATCATGTCGGGCCGCTTCGTCCCCGCCGCCGAGGCGCTGGCCATGGGTCTGGTGGATCGGGTGGTACCCGCGGCCGGCGTCTACGAGGCCGCCCTGGACCTCGTCCGCCCGTACGTGAACGGCCCCGCCCTGGCCCTGCGCGCCGCGAAGCAGGCGGTGGACGGCGGCCTGGAGATGGATCTCGCGTCGGGCCTGGCCTGGGAGAGCCAGCTGTTCGCGGCCCTGTTCGCGACGGACGACAAGGCCGAGGGGATGACCGCGTTCGTGGAGAAGCGCAAGCCCTCCTTCAAGGGCCGCTGACGCCCCTGGAAACCGGGACCGGTCGGGCGCCCCGCCCGGCCGGCCCAGCCCCGCGCACCTGAACGGGTCGAATGGCGCGAATGGCCCGTCGGGCGATAAATCCGATAAGTCGCGGCGCGGAGCGCCCGACTTATCGGACGCCGGCGCGCAGCGCAGCGCTCAGGACGACTGCGCGTGGAAGCGGCCGTCGACCGTCGTCAGGGTCAGCGGCAGCCCGAACGTCTTCGACAGGTTCTCGGCCGTGATCGTGTCGTGCACGAGGCCCTGCGCCACGACGCCGCCGTCGCGCATCAGCATGGCGTGGGTGAAGCCCGGCGGGATCTCCTCCACGTGGTGCGTGACGAGCACGGTCGCGGGGGCGTCGGGGTCGGCGGCCAGCTCGGCGAGGCGGCGCACCAGGTCCTCGCGGGCGCCCAGGTCCAGGCCGGCCGACGGCTCGTCCAGCAGCAGCAGCTCCGGGTCGGTCATGAGGGCCCGCGCGATCTGTACCCGCTTGCGCTCCCCCTCGGACAGCGTGCCGTACACGCGGTCGGCGAGCGGCGCGACCCCGAGCTGGTCGAGCAGCGCCAGGGCGCGGCCCTCATCCATGGTGTCGTAGGCCTCGCGGTAGCGCCCGACCACGGCCCACGACGCGGTGAGGACCACGTCGCGCGCGGTCTCCTCGAACGGCAGCCGCAGCGCGTTGGAGGAGAAGCCGACGCGGGTCTTGAGCTCGGCGACGTTGGTCCGCCCGAGCCGCTCGCCGAGGACGGTGACCGTGCCGCTGGAGGGGTGCATCCGCGCGCCGGCCAGGTTGAGCAGCGTGGTCTTGCCGGCCCCGTTCGGGCCGAGGATCACCCAGCGCTCGTCCAGCTCGACCTGCCAGCTCACCGATCGGATGAGGTGGTTGCCGTTACGGGTGACCGTCGCATTGTCCACGGCGATGACAAGGTCATCTGACACATGCCAATCCAACCACGCCTCACATATCGACCGCTGCCGGGGCTACACGGACGTGACGAACGCCGTATTGTGCGCTTCGATGACACCCGCACTGGAAATCGACGGTCTGGTCAAGACGTACCAGAGCGTGTTCGGACGGCCGCGGGCCGCGCTCGACCGGCTCGACATGCTGGTCGAGCCGGGGCAGATCCACGGGTTCCTCGGACCGAACGGCTCGGGCAAGTCCACGACGCTCAAGACCCTGCTCGGGCTCCTGCGCCCCGACGGCGGGCGCATGCGGATCTTCGGCGAGCCGGTGCCGCAGCGCCAGGCCGAGGTCGCCCCGCGGGTGGGCGCGATCGTCGAGGCACCGGCGTTCTTCGGCAACGTCACCGGGTACAAAACCCTGTCCCTGCTGGCGAAGGCCGGCGGGGTGCCGAAGCAGCGGATCGGGGTCGTGCTCGACCAGGTCGGGCTCTCCGACCGGTCGGAAGACATGGTGCGGACCTACTCCCTCGGCATGCGCCAGCGCCTCGCGGTCGCGTCGGCGCTGCTGAAGAACCCCGACCTGCTCATCCTCGACGAGCCCAACAACGGGCTCGACCCGGCCGGCGTGCGCGAGATGCGCGACCTGCTGCGCGGCCACGCCGCGCAGGGCAAGACGGTGGTCATCTCCAGCCACATCCTGGCCGAGATCGCCCAGATCTGTGACTCCGTCACGATTATTTCCCGCGGTCGTACGGTCGCCGCCGGCCCGGTCTCCGAGGTGCTCGCGGTCGCGGACAAGGGCGCGTACCGCGTCCGCGTCGACGACCACGAGCGCGCGGCCCAGATTCTGGCCGAGGCGGGCGCGGACGTGAGCATCGCCGGCGACCACCTCGTCGTGCACGACCTCGCCGAGCCGGCCTGGGTGTCCTACACGCTCGGCGTCAACGACATGTGGGTCCGCGAGCTCGCCCCGGTCGCACAGCTCGAGGACGCGTTCCTCACCATCACCGGCGGCGGCCCGCGCGGCTCCTTCCGCCCCGTCGACGACTCCGAGTGGACGACCCGGGAGCACACGGCATGAGGCACCTGTTCGCCGCCGAATGGTCCCGGCTGTTCAGCCGCCGCATCACGCTCGTCACCGCGCTGCTCGTCGGCGGGATGCTGGCCTTCATCACCTTCGGCTTCACGCTCACCGGCAGCAGCCCCACGCCGGCCGAGGTCACGCAGGCGGAGCAGCGCGCCGTGCCGCTGGCCCAGCTCTGGGACCAGCGCACCGAGCACTGCAGCCGCGTCCAGAGCGGCCTGGAGCAGGCCGAGCCCAACGAGGACCTCCCGCGCGCCTGCGACTACGGCCCCCGCCCGACCGCCGACTCGCTGCTCGACTACGGGTTCTCGTTCCACCGCCAGTGGCCGTCGCTGTACTACGGGGCCGCCGTCCTCTTCGCCCTCGCCGGCTTCGTGCTGGGCGCCTCGTTCGTCGGGGTCGAGTGGAGCTCCGGCGGCATGTCGAGCCTGCTGCTATGGGCTCCCCGCCGCGGCTCCGTGCTCGGCGCCAAGCTGCTCGCCGCGCTGGCCGGTGTCGGCCTCGTCTCGCTGGTGTACCTCACGCTGTGGACCGGCGCCTTCCTGGCCATCTCCGCGGGCAACGGCACCGTGAGCCAGATGACCGCGGGCGAGTTCGGGTCCCTGCTGCTCACCGCGCTGCGCGTCGTGTTTCTGGCCATGGCCGGCACCGCGCTGGGCTTCTCGGTCGCCTCGATCGGCCGCCACACGTCGGCCGCCCTGGGCGTCGGCATCACCTACCTGCTGCTGTGGGAGTTCGGCAGCACCGTGGTCTTCACCGTCGTGGAGACCACCGACTACGCCGAGCCGTACCGCCTCTCCAGCTACGCCCGCGCCTGGCTGCGCAAGGGCGTCCTGCCCGACGAGGGCGGCGTCGGGACCGTGGCGAGGTCGACGTTCAAGGCCAGCTGGGAGACGGGCGGCCTGGTGATCACGGCGGTGGTGGCCGCGGTGGCCGCCGCGGCCTTCCTGTCGATGCGCCGCCGCGACGCGCGTTGACGCCCACGGCGTGAAACTTTCACGCCGTCGAGCCGAAGACCTCCTCGCGTACCGCGTCCAGGCCCGTCAGAATCGCCCCGTGCAGCACCGGCTCCGACGTCACCTCGGTTGACACCACGCGCGGGGACACCACCGCGATCGCCGCCACCTCGTGCTGCACGCGCTGGGCCAGGTCCGCTCCGCCGGCCTTGCCCACGTCGCCCGCGAGCACGACGAGCTCCGGGTCCAGCACCAGGCCCACCGACGCCACCCCGAGCGAGATGCGCCGCGCCAGCTCGTCCAGGAAGGGGCTGCCCGCGGTACCGGCGGCGATCGCCGCGCGCACCGCGTCGCCCACGCCGGCGGCCTTGAAGCCGTGCGTCTTCGCGATCCCGCGCACGGCCGCGGCGTCGACCAGGGTGCGGAAGCCGTTCTTCGAGCGGCGCGACGCGTCGCGGCTGACCTGGGTGCCCGCCACCGGCAGGTACCCGATCTCGCCCGCCGCCCCGGCGCTGCCCCGGTGCAGGCGGCCGCCGAGCACGACCGCGGTACCGACGCCGCGGTCCAGCCAGACGAGCACGAAGTCCTGCGCGCCCACGGCCGCGCCCGAGTGCTGCTCGGCGATCGCGGCCAGGTTCACATCGTTCTCGAACATGACGGGCCGGTCGAGGTCCTCGCGCAGGGCGGTGAGCAGGCCACGGTGCCAGCGCGGCAGGTCCCAGGCGAACGTGATCTCGCCGCTCTTGGGGTCGACCAGGCCGGGCGTGCCGAGCACGATGCGCCGGATCCGGTCGAGCGGGGCGCCGGCGACCGAGGCGGCCTCGATGACCGCGGCGTGTACCACCTTGACCGGGTCGTCGCCGTCGCCGATCGCGATGTCGGTGCGCCCGACGATGTTGCCGGTGATGTCCGCCACGCCGGCGACCACGTGCGAGGGGCCGGCCTCGACGCCGACGACGTACGCCGTGGCCGGTACCACCGCGTACATCTGCGCGTTCGGGCCCCGCCCGCCGGCCTGCTCGCCCACGCGGGCCACGAGCCCGCGCTCCTCCAGGCGCTCGACCAGTTGCGACGCGGTGACCTTGGACAGCCCGGTCAGCTCGCCGAGCTGGGCGCGGGTGAGTGGGCCGCGGCTCAGCAGCAGCTCGAGGGCGGCACGATCGTTGAGGGCGCGCAGCAGCCGTGGCGTGCCGGGCAGTCGGGCGGAACTCATCGTGACGAAGACCCCTAGTATTTAGGAAACTTTCCTATTAGCGTGCCACAAGCAACCTATTCGGAGAGCGTACGGCCGGACCAACCACTCGGCCTACGCACAACCGGTCAAGAAGCTCTTACGATCGTGGATAGCGCATCGGACGAGTGTGCAGCCCCGCCGCCGCACCCCCGTCCGCGCTGAGGGGGGAACATCGTGTCGACCGATCCCGGACTCCGCCGGCTGGCCCTGGGCACGCTGCTGGGCGCCTTCCGCGGGGAGGAGGCCCCCGCGTGGGCCGTGGACCTCCTCGCCGAGGGGATGGCCGGGCACCTGCTCTTCGGATTCAACATCGTCGAGCGCGAGCAGCTCGCGAAACTTACCGCGAGCCTGCACGCCGCGCGCGAGGGCGTCCTCATCGCCATCGACGAGGAGGGCGGCGACGTCACCCGCCTGGCGCACCGGGCGGGCAGCCCCTACCCGGGCAACGCCGCGCTGGGGGCGCTGGGCGATCCCGCCGTCACCCGGAGGGTGTACCGCACCATCGGCGCCGAGCTCGAGACGCTCGGCATCAACCTCAACCTCGCGCCGACCGTGGACGTCAACACGGCGGACGACAACCCGATCATCGGTACCCGCAGCTTCGGCGCCGACCCGATCGCCGTCGCCACCCACACCGCGGCCGCCGTGCTCGGCCTGCAGGGCGCGGGCGTCGCGGCGTGCGCCAAGCACTTCCCGGGCCACGGCGCGACGCTCGCCGACTCGCACCGCGAGCTGCCGACCGTAGACATCGACGCCGCCCTGCTGCGCGGCCGCGAGCTGCCGCCCTTCGCCGCCGCCATCGAGGCCGGCGCCAAGTCGATCATGTCCGCGCACATCCGCGTGCCCGCGCTCACCGGCGACGCCCCGGCCACGTTCAGCCGCGCGGTGCTCGTCGACCTGCTGCGCGGCGAGCTGGGCTTCACCGGCGTCGTGGTGACCGACGCGCTGGAGATGCTGGGCGCGGCGCGGTACGCGGGCGGCATCCCCGAGGGCGCGATCCTGGCCCTGGCCGCGGGGGCCGACCTGCTCTGCATCGGCGCCGACATCGACGAGCAGATCACCAACGCGTGCGCGGACGAGATCGTGGCCGCGGTCGGCGACGGGCGCCTCCCGCTGGACCGCCTCGAGGAGGCCGGCGCGCGCGTGGCCGACCTCGCCGCGTGGACGCGCAGCGGCGACCGCACCGACCGCGAGGAGCCGGGCCTGGGCTACCCCGCGGCCCTGGGCGCCGTGCGCATCGAGGGCACCCACGACCGCGCGGCCGCGCCCCTGATCGTCCAGCTCGAGTCGGAGTCGTCGATCGCCGCCGGCCGCGTGCCCTGGGGCCTCGGCCCGCACGTCAACGGCACCGAGCAGGTGCGCATCGTGGCCGACCGGGCCGACCCGGCCCAGCTGCGCGCCCGCGCGGCCGCGCGCCCGATCGTGGTCGTCGGCCGCAACGTGCACCGCCTCCCGGGCGCCCGCGCGCTGGTGGAGACGCTGGCCGAGACCCACGCGGTGACCGTGGTCGAGATGGGCTGGCCGTCGTCGTGGCGGCCGTCGGGCGCCCGCGCGTTCATCACGACGTGGGGCGCGAGCCACGCCAACGGCCGCGCGGCCGCGGAGACGCTGGGCCTGGCCGCCTGACCTGATCAACGAAGCGCGGCCGGACAAGCAGGTGGGCGGTCCCCTCCGGAGAGGGGGCCGCCCAGCCTTGCCAGTAGCCGCTACGCGGCCGAGGCCCGCACCAGCGTGCGGATCTGCCGCAGGAGCACCGACAGCGCCGCCAGGTCCCCGGGCGACTCCCCGAACTCCCCGATCGCGTTGCGCGTCCGCGCGATCGACGTCGCGTTGCTCTGCTCCCACTCGTGCACCCGCGCCTCGGTGTCCGCCTCCGGCGAGGTGGCGTTGAGCACCTCCGCGGTGAGGGCGGCCAGCGCGGCGTACAGGTCGTAGCGCAGCGCCATCCGGGCCAGCGTCTGCCACCGGTCCTCGCGCGGCAGGTCGGAGATCCGCGAGAGCAGGTCGTCGACGCGGAAGCGCTCGGAGAGCAGGTAGTAGACCGTCGCCACCTCGTTGACGTCGCGGCCGGTCGTGGACGCGACCTCGACGATGTCGAGCAGGCCGAAGCCGTACATGATGCGGGTCGTGCTGTCCGCGATCTCCTCGGGCAGCCCCAGCTCCCGCAGCCCCTCGGCGTTGGCGTGCAGCGAGTCGCGCTCGCGGCCCCGGAACAGCGTGTCCAGCTGCGGCAGCAGCCGGGCGATGCCGGGGCGCAGCCGCGCGATCTCGGCGGGCACGTCGATGGGCAGCCGCCGGTTGGAGACCAGCCAGCGAACCGCCCGGTCGAGCAGGCGGCGCATCTCCAGGTACACCGCGGTCTGCGACTTCGTCGGGATCCGGTTGTCCAGCGACTCGACCGCGCGGCGCAGCTCGCTCAGCCCGTACACCTCGTTGACCACCACGGAGGCGCGCAGGACGTCCGAGGCCCCGGCGCCGGTCTCCTCGGAGGCGCGGTGGAAGAACGACGTGCCGCCGCGGTTCACCGCCTCGTTGACGACGGCCGTGGTGACGATCTCGCGGCGCAGCGGGTGCTCGGCCATCGCCTCGGCGAAGCGCTCGCGCAGCGGGGTCGGGAAGTACCCGAGCAGCACGTCGGTGGTCCACGCCTCGTCCGGCAGGTCGGAGTCGAGGATCTCGTGCTCCAGCACGATCTTGACGTACGAGAGCAGGACCGCGAACTCGGGTGAGGTGAGCCCGACCCCGCTGGCGGCGCGCTCGTCGAGCTGCTCGTCGCTGGGCAGCCCCTCCAGCGCGCGGTCGAGCTGGCCGCGGCGCTCCAGGTCGGCGATGAGCCGCTTGTGCACCGGCAGCAGCGAGCGCGACTGCGCCCGGGCGTTGCCCAGCGCCGTGGCCTGGTCGTAGTTGTCGCGCAGGACCAGCTCGCCGACCTCGTCGGTCATCTCGGCCAGCAGCGGGTTGCGATCGGCCGGCTCCAGGTCGCCCGCGGCGACCGCGCGGTCGAGCAGGATCTTGATGTTGACCTCGTGGTCGGAGCAGTCGACGCCCGCCGAGTTGTCGATGAAGTCCGTCGCGATGCGGCCGCCGTTGAGCGCGTACTCGATGCGGCCCCGCTGGGTCAGGCCCAGGTTGCCGCCCTCGCCGACGACCTTCGCCCGCAGCTCACGGCCGTTGACGCGGAGGTAGTCGTTGGCCTTGTCGCCGACGTCGGCGTGCGACTCGCCGGTCGCCTTGACGTAGGTGCCGATGCCGCCGTTCCAGAACAGGTCGACCGGCGCAGCGAGGATCGCGTGCATGACGTCGTTGGGCGCGAGCGGCCCGGGCGCGGTGATCCCGAGCACCTCGCGGGCCTCGTCGGACAGCACGATCGACTTGGCCGTCCGCGAGAAGACGCCACCGCCGGGCGAAATGACCGATCTGTCGTAGTCGTCCCAGGACGAGCGCGGGAGCTCGAACATGCGCCGCCGCTCGGCGAAGGAGGCGGCCGCGTCGGGTGCGGGGTCGATGAAGATGTGCCGGTGGTCGAACGCGGCGACCAGGCGGATGTGCGGCGAGAGCAGCATGCCGTTGCCGAAGACGTCGCCGGACATGTCGCCGACGCCGACCACGGTGAACTCGGTGGCCTGGGTGTCGAGGTCGAGCTCGCGGAAGTGCCGCTTCACCGACTCCCAGGCGCCCTTGGCGGTGATGCCCATCTTCTTGTGGTCGTACCCGGCCGACCCGCCCGAGGCGAAGGCGTCGCCGAGCCAGAAGCCGTACCGCAGCGAGATCTCGTTGGCGATGTCGGAGAACGTCGCGGTGCCCTTGTCGGCCGCGACGACGAGGTACGGGTCGTCGGGGTCGTGGCGCACCACGTCCGGCGGCGCCACGACCTTGCCGCCGTCGAGGTTGTCGGTGACGTCGAGCAGGGCCGAGATGAACAGCTGATAGCAGGCCACGGCCTCGTCGCGGTCGCCCGGCTTCTCCTTGAGGACGAACCCGCCCTTGGCGCCGGTCGGCACGATGACGGCGTTCTTCACCATCTGGGCCTTGACCAGGCCGAGGATCTCGGTGCGGAAGTCCTCGCGCCGGTCGGACCAGCGCAGCCCGCCGCGGGCCACGGAGCCGAAGCGCAGGTGCACGCCCTCGAAGCGGGGCGAGTACACGAAGATCTCGAACCGCGGCCGGGGCGCCGGCAGGTCCGGGATCGACTGCGGGTCGAGCTTGAACGCGGTGTACGACTTCGGCCGCCCGCCGTCGCCGCGCTGGAAGAACGACGTGCGCAGGGTCGCCTGGATCAGGTGCAGGAAGGAGCGCATGATCCGGTCCTGGTCGAGGCTGGTGACCTCGTCCAGGTCGGCGTTGATCGCGGCGACGAGCTCCTTGGACTGCACCGAGCGCGTGGCCTCGGACAGCTGCAGGCGCGGGTCGAACCGGGCCGCGAAGAGCGCGACGAGCTTGGAGGCGATGGCCGGGTACGCCAGCAGCGTCGTCTCCATGTAGTCCTGCGAGAAGACCGTGCCGGCCTGGCGGAGGTACTTCGCGTAGGCCCGCAGCACCACGACCTCGCGCCAGGTCAGGCCGGCCTTGAGCACGAGGCTGTTGAAGTTGTCGACCTCGGCCTCGCCGCGCCACGTGGCCGAGAACGCGTTCTCCAGGTGCGGGCGCACGTCGGCGATGTTCCGGGAGTCCGGGGGCAGCTGGAGGCCGAAGTCGTACAGGTAGATCGTCCCGTCGGCCCGCACGACCTCGTAGGGCCGCTCGTCGGTGACCCGCACGCCGAGGGAGTGCAGCACCGGCAGCACGGCGGAGAGGATCATCGGCTCGCCGTAGCGGAAGACCTTGAAGCGGATGTCGGACTCGTCCTGGCGGCGGCGGTACACGTGCATGACGAGCTGGCCCGGCTCGTCGAGCAGCTCCAGCTTGGCGACGTCCTTCACCGCTTCGTAGGGCGTGTGCTCGTCCTTGTAGGTGTCCGAGATCGCCCCGCCGTAGCGCTGGTACAGCACCTTGGCCTGGTGCTCGTCGTTGAGCTTGCGCTCCAGCACCAGCCGGAAGTCGTCGTCCCAGAGCCGGGTCGCCTCGGACAGGCGCTCGGTCAGGTCGTCGACGTCGACCCAGCCGGGCGGGTTGCCGGGCTCGGTGCGCACGATGAAGTGCACGCGCGCGAACTTCGACTCGCTGACCCGGGTGGTGTAGTCGACCCCGACGCCGTTGAGCTCCGCCAGCAGGATCTGCTGGATGCGCAGCCGGTTGGCCGTGGTGAACCGGTCGCGGGGCAGGTAGACCAGGCAGGAGATGAACCGGCCGTACGCGTCCCGGCGCAGGAAAACCCGCAGCTGGCGACGGCCGGCCAGGCGCAGCACGCCCATGACGGCCTTGTAGAGCTCGTCGGTGCCGATCTGGAAGAGCTCGTCGCGGGGGTACGTCTCGAGCGTCTCCATCAGGTCCTTGCCCGAGTGCGAGCGCGGCGACAGCCCGGAGCGCTCGACCACCTCGGCGACCTTGCGCTTGACGACGGGGAGGTCGCGGACGCTGGTGCGGTACGCCGAGGAGGAGAACAGCCCGAGGAAGCGCCGCTCGCCGATCACGTTGCCGTCGGCGTCGAACATCTTGAAGCCGATGTAGTCCAGGTAGGCCGAGCGGTGCACGGTGGCCCGGGAGTTGGCCTTGGTGATGATCAGCAGCCGCTTCTCCAGCGCCTTGGCGTAGGCCTCCGCGGTCATGGAGGAGAGCACCCGGGGCTGCACCTGGTCGCCGCGCAGGATGCCCAGGCCGCTGCCCAGGACCGCCTGCAGCAGCTCCTCGCCGTCGTCGCCGCGGATCAGCTTGTACTGCCGGAAGCCCAGGAACGTGAAATGGTCGTCGACGAGCCAGCGCAGCAGCTCGACCGAGTCGGTGATGTCCTTGTCCGGCACCGGCAGCTGCGCGGAGCCGAGCTCGTCGGCCAGGGCCAGCGCCTGGGTGCGCATCTTCGGCCAGTCCTCGACCGCCTCCCGCACGTCGTTGAGGACGCGGGCCAGGTCGGTGCGCAGCTCCTCGAGCTCGGCCTCGTCGCGGATGCGGTCGACCTCGATGCGGATCCAGCTCTCGACCATGTCGCCGGCCGCCGCGTCCTCGGGCTCGACGCCGACGCGGACCGCCTCCAGCGCCCCCAGCGGGGCCCGGTGCACCACCACGAGCGGGTGCACGAGCAGGTTGACGTCGATGTTGCGCGAGGACAGCGCGCTCGTGACCGAGTCGACCAGGAACGGCATGTCGTCGGTGACCATCTCCACCGAGGTGCCGCCGGTGACGCTCAGCCCGAGGCGCAGCTTCAGCTCGCCCGGCAGGCGCTGCTGCGCCAGCTCCAGGTGCGAGTGGGTGGCCTCGACCATCTTGGCGACGTTGCAGGACGCCAGCTCTTCGTCGGGAACCAGGCGCCAGTAGGCCGCGACCAGTTCGGGATCGGAATCCTGCGCGGTGGCCAGTACGACCGCCTCCGCGACCAGATGCTCCGCGTTGGGCACTGACTGCTCCAGCTCGTCGTCTTCGACCGCCGCTTCGGGGGTCCGCGCGCCGCGTAAGTCGCGCGCGTCGTCCTTCACCGGGGTTGCCCCAGGCCGATTCATCGGTTGTTCTCCCCTCGCCCACCACGTTGTGGGTTGTCCGCCCTCAGCCTAAGACTCTTCGCGGGGTATGCCTCAGTCCGGTTCACCATCGTCGTGTACCCGATCAAGCGGGGCTCGGCGTAGAGAATTGTCCTACTTATGCGATCTTGGGGCGTGCGGAACCGTGCTTTCATAGCGCAGAATCGCCCACATGGCCGTTTCGATCCGTCGTGTCACCGCACTCGTCGCCGCCGTGGCGCTGCTCGGCACGCTGCCCGCGTGCTCCAGCAAGCCGCCGGACGACTCGCTCAAGACCTTCCTCGGGGCCTGGGAGCAGGGCAACATCGGCGGCCTGAAGTTCTTGGGTCAGGACGGTAAAGCCCTCTCCGGCGACGCGGCGCAGAAGCTGTGGACGACCGTCGCCGGCGACCTCGCGGCCCACCCGCCGAAGCTCACCCTCAAGGGCGCGCCGGTGGTCAAGGACGACAACAGCAGCGCCGTCGTGCACGTGGCGTGGCCGGTCGCCGACTCGACGTGGGAGTACGACACGACGGTCGACGCCAAACGGGTCGACAAGCAGTGGACGGTCGTCTTCGGCGCGAAGACCATCAACCCCAAGCTCGAGCCGACCGACAAGCTGGCGGTCCGCAAGACGGCGGGCACGCGCGGCAGCATCCTCGACGGCGCCGGCCAGCCGATCGTGAGCAGTAAGCCGGTCGTGACGGTCGGTGTCCAGCCGCGCTCGATCACCGACATCAACATCGTGGTCAAAAATCTGACAGACGCGTTCAAGCAGGCGAAGGTCGACGTCGACGTGTCGGGCCTGCCGGACAAGGTGAAGAAGGCCGCGCCCGACGCCTTCGTGCAGATCGTGACGCTGCGCAAGGAGGTCTTCGACCCGATCGCGAACAAGCTGAACTCGACGCCGGGCGTGATCACCCGCAACTCGACGCAGGCCCTGGCCCCCTCCGCGCAGTTCGCCCGCGCCCTGCTGGGCACGACCGGCGAGGTGACGAAGGAGATCATGGACAAGAACCCCGGCAAGTACCAGGTCGGGGACGTGGTCGGGCTGGCCGGGCTGCAGCAGAAGTACGACGGCGACCTGCAGGGCAAGTCCGGCGTCAAGGTGATCGTCTCCATGCCGCAGGGCACGCCCGACAAGGAGTTCTTCGCCTCCGACCCCACCACCGGGACCTCGGTGAAGCTCACCCTCGACGTCAACATGCAGAACGCGGCGGAGCAGGCCCTCGCGGGCGAGACGCGGCGCTCGGCCCTGGTAGCGATCCGCATCAGCGACAACAAGATCGTCGCGGTCGCCAACGGCCCCGGCGCGGCCGCGAACAACTTCGCGCTCGTCGGCCAGACCCCGCCCGGCTCGATGCTCAAGGCCGTCACCGCGCTCGCGGTGCTGGACAAGGGCATGACCGGCGAGTCGGTCGTGGCCTGCCCGAAGACGCTCACGGTCGACGGCCGCACGTTCAAGAACTCCCACGACGAGGAGCTCGGCAACGTACCGCTGCGCACCGACTTCTCGAAGTCCTGCAACACGGCGTTCGCCTCGCTCGCGCCCCAGATCGCCCCCGACGGCCTGGGCAAGACCGCCCAGTCGCTGGGCCTGGGCGTCCAGTGGGACCTCGGCACCGACGTGTTCAGCGGCAAGATCTCGGTGAACGGCTCGAAGGCCGAGCAGGCGGCGGCCGCGTTCGGCCAGGGCACCAACCTCGTCTCGCCGGTCATCATGGCGGCCGCGGCGGCGGGCATCGCACGCGGGCAGTGGAAGCAGCCGCAGCTCGTGCTGGAGCCGGCCCCGAAGAGCCCCGCGGCCGACGGCCCGCAGCTCAACCAGGCCTCGGTGGACGCCCTGCGGCAGATGATGCGCGAGGTGGTCACCGAGGGCACCGCGAGCCAGCTCAAGAACCTCCCGGGCGACCTGCGGGGCAAGACGGGCACCGCCGAGTACGACAACGACCCCGCCCACACCCACTCGTGGTTCATGGGCTACCGCGGCGACATCGCCTTCTGCGTGTTCGTCGAGAACGGCGGCGCCTCGACCGCGGCGGCCGTCCCGATCGCCGGCAAGTTCTTCCAGACGGTCGGCTGACCTGGCGCGGCGGCCGGGCTCCCCGTCGGGACCCGGCCGTCGCGGTCGCTCAGCCCGCGGGCTCTTCTTCCTCGACGGGCGTACGGGCGGCGGGCACGACATCGGTCAGCGGCGACTCGGGCGAGTCGTCAGCGCCGCGCCGGGCGGCCTGGGCGGGCACGAACGGGCCGTTGCCGCCGCCGCGCTTGAGCCCGCCGGGCCCGAGCGAGTCCCGGGGCAGCGAGTCGAGCGACAGGGACGCGGAGCGGCTGTACCGCCCGAGCAGCCAGGCCGGCTTGTCCGCCGCCGGATCGCCCTGGTCGCCACCCACGTCGCCGGGCTGCTCATCCGCCGGGTCGGACCGGAGCACGGCGGCGCGCTCCTCGTCCGCGGGCCACTCGTCCCAGCCGTCCACGCCTCCACGACGGCCGCCGCCCTCATCTTCGCGACGACCACCGTCCTCGTATCCACGAAGACTGCCGTCCACGTCTCCGCGGAGACCACCGTGCACGCCGCCGTCCTCATGTTCGCGGTGGCCGCCGTTCACGCCCGCGCGGAGACCATCATCCACGCCCGCCCCGATGCCGCTGTCCTCATCTCCGCGACGGCCACCGTCCACGCCCCCGCGGAGGCCGCCGTCCTCATGTTCGCGGTGGCCGCCGTTCACGCCCGCGCGGAGACCATCATCCACGCCCGCCCCGATGCCGCTGTCCTCATCTCCGCGACGGCCACCGTCCACGCCCCCGCGGAGGCCGCCGTCCTCATGTTCGCGGTGGCCGCCGTTCGCGCCCGCGCGGAGACCGCCGTCCGCGTCTCCGCGACGGCGATCGTCCTCCACTTCCCCTCGCAGGTCCGCCCCCTCGCCCGACATGTCGGAAATGTCGGGAGGAGTGAAGTCGGGTGATGGGGATGCGAACACCGGGGCAGCGCTCAAGCCGGCGCCGGGCTCGACCGAAACGGACCCGGCAGGTGCAGCGGGCGAGCCGAAATCAGCGGGCCACGACCCGGCGGGCGAAGTCGGCGTCGCGGCCGAGATCGGAGCGGCAGGTGACGTCGGGGTGGCGGCCGAAACCGGGGCGGCCGGGAAAGTCGGCCCGGCGGCGGGTGACGTCGGCGCGGCCGGCGAAGTCGGCGCGGCGGCCGGAGACGTCGGCGCGGCGGCCGGAGACGTCGGCGCGGCGGCCGGAGACGTCGGCGCGGCGGCCGAAGACGTCGGCGCGGCGGCCGAAGACGTCGGCGCGGCGGCCGAAGACGTCGGCGCGGCGGCCGGGAAAGTCGGCGTGGCGGCCGGGGAAGTCGGCGTGGCGAAGGTGCCCCAGTCGGCGAGCGACGACCCGCCGGACAGCAGCTCCCCCGGCGTCAAGGGCGAATGCCCCTCCGGCGACGGCCGCAGCGGCGGCAGCGATGCCGGCGGCCGGGGTGTCGCCAGCGGCGGCGCGGAGACCGGCGGCGCCGACACCGGGTCGGCGAACGGCGGCGCCGAGATGACCGGGTCCGGCGAGGCCGCCACGAGGGCCGACGACGTGATGAGCGGCTCCAGCCCGGCCACGAGCACGTCGACGACCTCCGCCGCGTACTGCCCGTCCGGGTCGTAGTCCGGGTCGAACACGGTGACCTGCGCGCCCAGGCAGCGCGGGTCGGCGATGAGCCCGCTGAGCAGGATCTCCAGCTCGCGGTACGCGATTCCGCCGACGTCCGGGGCGTCCACCGCCGGCATCACGGCCGGGTCGAGCACGTCCACGTCGATGTGCACCCAGAAGCCGGCGCAGTCGCGCAGCTGGTCGCGGGCCCACTGCGCGGACCGGGCGGCCCCGTCCGAGCGCAGCTCCGGCACGGCGCGGGCGACGATCCCGGCGGCCTGCAGGTCGAGGCGGTACTCGTCGTGGGTGCGGATGCCCAGCAGCGCTACGTCGACGTCGCGGAAGTACGGCCGGCGCTGCTCGATCGAGGCGAGGTTCGCCTGGCCGCGGCCGGTCGCGAGGGCCAGCGCCTCGCCCGCCGCGGCGCCCACGTAGGAGGCGTTGCCCTCGTGGCGGAAGTCGGAGTGCCCGTCGACGTAGACCAGCCCGATGCGCCCGCCGGCCTCGTTCTGGTAGCGGCGCATCGCCAGGCCGGCGCCGAGCAGGATCGAGCAGTCCCCGCCGAGCACGAGCGGGAAGTCGCCGGCGCCGAGGATCGAGCCGATGCGGTCGGCGAGGCGCTTGACGTACGTGGCGATCTCGGCCGACTGGGCCACGCCGTCGCCGGGCTGCCACCCCGCCGGGTCATACCGCGGCGGGGTGATGCAGCCGGCGTCGCGGGCACCCAGGCGGGCCAGCAGGTTGTGGTCGCGCAGCGCGCCGGGCGCCTTGGCGCAGCCGGGCACCGAGGATGCGGTCGGTGGCCGTAACCCCAGGTTGCTCGGCGCGTCGACGACGGCGATGCGGCGCATGGCGGCCGCCGTCAGAACAGCGCGCTCGCCAGTGCCCGGCGGGCCTTGGCGACCGCGGGGTCGTCGGGGCCGGCGACACTGAACAGCGAGAGGAGGTGCTTGCGCACGGCCTCGCGCTCGTCGCCCGCCGTGCGGCGGATGAGTCCGACCAGGCGCGTGTACCCCTTGTCGGCCTCGCCGGTGAGCACCTCGACGTCGGCCGCGAGCATCTGCGCGTCGAGGTCGTCGGGGGCGGCCTGGGCCGCGGCGAGCACGCCCGCCAGGTCGATGCCGTCGGTGCGGCGCAGCAGCCCCACCTGGGCGAGCCCGGACTCGGCGACGATGTCGTTCGGGGTCTCGGCGAGGATCTTGCGGTAGGCGGCCTCGGCGGCGTCGAGGTCGCCGTCGGCCATGGCGTCGTCCGCGTCGAGCAGGCGAGGGTCCTCGGGCTGCTCGACCTCGACGCCGGCCGCCTTGAGCACCGCGTCGATCCACTGGCGCAGTTGCGGCTCGGGCAGCGCCTGGTTGAAGGCGTCGACCGGCTGACCACCGACGATGGCCACGACGAACGGGATGTTCTGGATGCGGAACATCTGCGCGAGGCGTGGGCTCGTCTCGATGTCGACGCGGGCGAGCGTCCAGGTGCCGCCGCCCTCGGCCGCGAGCTGGGTCAGCAGCGGCGAGAACTGCTGGTCGGGCGCGCTGCCGGCGACGTAGAAGTCGACGACGACCGGCACCGTCAGCGAGCGCTGGATGACGTCCTGCTGGAAACTCGCCTCCGTGACCTCGATCACGTTGGCGCCGCCGGGGACTCCCGCGGCGGCCTCGGGGGCGGACCGCTGCGCCGTGGCCGCGGTATTGCGGGCGGCCAGGGCGCCGAGGTCCACCGCCCCGCGGGTGAAGATCGACTGAGACTGGCGTGGGTCCGTCATGGCCCTAGTTTTGCACGTGGCCCTAGTGCTCTGCCGCAAGTGATCGGTCAGATCCACCCGCAACCAGTGTGACTGACCCGTCGATGTGCTCGACGGTGAAGAGCGTCCCCGGCGGGAAGTCGCCGAGAACCTCCGGTGGCAGCTGTACCGTGCCGTCGCCCGCCACCACCGCGAAGTCCTGCCCGTCGCGCCCCTCGGCGCCGACCCGGCCGTCGCGGATGGTCACGGCGCGCCCGAGCCGGGTGCCGACGTCCCCGTCGTGGGTGACGACGACGATCGTGGTGTTGCGCTCGCGGTTGACGGTCTCGAGGGCCTCCAGGACCTCGTCGCGGCCGTGCGTGTCGAGCTGGCTGGTGGGCTCGTCGACGAGCAGCAGGCCGGGGCCGGCCGCGATGCCGACGGCGAGCGCCGCGCGCTGCCGGGCGCCGGGGGCGAGCTCGTCGATGCGGGCGCGGCCGAGCCCGGGCAGGCCGACGAGGTCGAGGATGCGGTCCGGGTCGTCGAGCTTGATGCCCTCGGTGCGCGCCGCCCGCCGCTGGGCCAGCCAGATGTTGCGGTGCAGCGAGGCGTACGGCAGCAGGTTGCGCGCCGCGCCCTGCAGCACCACGCCGATCTCGGTCCCGCGCAGCCGGGCGATCTCGCCGTCGGAGAGCTTGCCCATGTCGTACGTGCCGATGTTGACCCGGCCGGCCGACGGCCGCATGAGCCCGGCGAGCAGGGCGATGAGCGTCGACTTGCCGGAGCCCGAGGGCCCGACGAGGGCCAGCGTCTCGCCCGGCCCGATCGACAGGTCGACCCCGGCCAGCGCGACGACGTCGCCCGCCTCGGCCCGGTAGATGTGCACGACCCGCCGGCAGGCGACCGCCAATCCGTTCATCGCGTCCCCATTCCCTCGCTGTGGTCCCTCAGCGCTTCGTTGTCGCGGCCGCACGCAGCCTGGCCCCGGCGACGACCGCGGCCGCGGCGAGCACCACCGCGGCGGCCGCCCACGCGACGATGACGGGCAGCGGCGACGGCCAGTATGCGGCCTTGAAGCCCTGGGCGTCGTCGCTGAACACCGGAAGATACTCGCGCACCAGCAGCCAGCTGGCCAGTGCCGCGAACGGGGCGAGCAGGACCGCGGTGCCGACCAGGGCGAGGTAGCCGCTGGCGGACGCGTCCCGGCGCGAGACGCCCTGCGCGCGTAGCGAGCGCAGCTCCCCGCGGCGGCGCTGCCGGTCGAGGCTCGCGACCAGCCACAGCGCGCCGACGGCGAGGATCACCGCCAGCACCCCGGCCATCTCGTGGAAGCGCAGCGCGATGGCCGGCCCCTGCTCGTCGAGCGCGTCGCGCACCGGGCCGAGCGGCCGGTCGAGGCTGATCGTCAGGCCCTGCTTGCGCAGCTGGTCCACGACGTCCGCGGGCGCCTTCGGGCCGAGGAAGATCTGCGGGTACCGCGCGTCGCCCCCGTCCGTCGAGAGCCGCTCGGCGTAGTCCAGGTCGACGATCCCGCCCCCGTAGGCGAGCCGCGGCACCGTCTCGACCTCGCCGGCGAGCTGGGTCGGCTGCAGCGCCCCGTCCAGGCCGGTGATGTGGTCGCCGAAGCCGGCGGTGCGGGCCGCGATGAGGGGCAGCGGGTTGGGCACGTCGGTCGGCATGACCCGCATCGCGGTGTCGGCGCCCTTGTAGTTGGAGATCTCGGCCCGCAGCCCGTCCTGCTGCCCGGTGAGCGTCGGCACGAGCAGCTTCGGCCCCGGCGTCTCCGGCACCCGCCAGCCGTCGGTCTGCGCGAAGCCCGCCTCGTCGACGATGGCCTTGCCGTGCTGGCTGAGGCTGTGCAGCACGACGGTGGCGTCGAAGCCGCGCTCCTCGGGCTGCTCGAGCTCCAGCGCCGCGAGCCGGCAGCCGTTCACGCACATCGGCAGGTTGCGCACGTACGTCTTGCGGCCGGTGGTCACCGCGCCCAGGTCGACGCGGCCGACGTCGGACCCGTCCACGGGCACCACGACCGCGACCCAGTGCACCCGGAACGCGTCGACGAGCTTGTCGATGGTGACGTCGAGCGAGATCTCCTTGTTGTCGACCTGGATCGGGTCGTGTCCGAGCGGCGGGTGCAGCAGCTTGGCCGCCTCGGCCGCGGAGATCCGCGAGTCGTCCCACAGCGCGGTGGCCGCGAGCGCCTGGCTGTCCACGGCCAGCACCGGCGGCGTGCCGTCCTCGGCGGGCGGCAGCATCGCGGTCGCCATGGCGAACTGCCCGTGGGGGTCGACGGCGCGGACCTTCGACAGCAGCGCCGCGCGGGTGAGCGGGTCGACGGTGAGCACCCGCGACGCGCCGAGCTGGACCCGGGCGCGGTGGTCCCGGGCGTCGGCGGACGCGCCGGCCGCGGTCGCGGAGAAGACCAGCAGGCCGATCGCGACGACGAAGAGGGCGAGGATGCGCTGGGTGCCGGGCCGGCGGGAGAGCGCGTAGGCGGCCAGCATCGGCCCGATCCGCCCGCGGCGGGAGGCGCGGCGCCCGATGCGCTCGGCGATGGGCAGCACGAGGCGGGCCGCGACCAGGGCGACGGCGATCACCACGGCCGACGGGGCGACGAGCGCGAAGCCGGTCAGCCCGCTGCCGCCCCGGCGCAGCTGGACCACGGAGACGGCGGCCAGCACCACGACTACGACCTCGAAGATCGGCGCGCTCCAGCGCGACAGCCGGCTGGGCACGTTGCGCAGCAGGTCGACGGTCCGCTTGGCCAGCTCGGCGCGCTGGGCGAGCAGGGCGGCCAGCAGCGCACCGCCGAGGGATACGCCCGCCCACCAGTTCAGCCCGGCCGAGATCGGCACGTCCGAGGAGGTGCTCAGCAGCGCCCAGGCGGCGAAACGGACGAGGTAGTGGCCGAGGAAGAAGCCGGCGACGGCGCCGGCCAGGATCGGCACGATGCTCTCGCCGGCCGCGAGCCACCAGCGCCGCGGGGCGGTGAGGCCGCGCAGGGAGAACAGGCCGAGCTCGCGCCGCCGCTCCTGGGTCGCCGAGGCCACGGCGATGAACAGCACGAACCAGCACAGCAGCACGAGCGGTACCGCCGCGACCGGAACGACCTGGGCCACCAGGCTGCGGTCGCCGTCGATGCGCGTGAGCAGGGCCGGCAGGCCGGTGCTGACGACCGCGTGGCCGGGCAGCGCCTCGAGCTTGCCCTTGCCGGCCTGCACCTGGGCGCTGATGCCGTCCAGCGACTCGCGGGTGATCGCCGAGTCGTCGATGACGACGTCGAGGGCCTGCTTCTCCGGGCCGTGCTCCATCGCCTCCAGGGTCAGCCGGCCGGCGAGGGCGGGCTCGGTCGTGAAGCGGGCGCTGGCGCGCGGGTTGAAGTAGTCGAGGTCGGACCAGTACTGCTCGGCCTTGTTGATCGGGTCGTACGAGCCGACCAGGGTGAGCTGGGCGCGCTTGCCGGCCTCGAAGTAGTCGCCGCCCTTCGGGTCCGTCTTGGCGTAGGCGGCCTGCAGCACGTCGCCGATGTGCACCCCGAGCTGCTGCACCTGCGCGGTGCTGAGGATGACCTCGGTCTCGCTGATGAAGCACCGGCCGGCCGTGATGCGCACGTGGGCGCACACGTCGTCGCGGTACACGAACCGCGGCGCGATCGGCTCGATCTTCAGGTCGTCCGGGACGATCATGATGTCGTACTCGGTGCTGAACACGCTCGCGAAGCCGCCGCCGTTGAACAGCTGCGGCAGCAGGTTCTCGAACTCGTGGTCCTGGGGCGAGGGCGAGGTGCGCCGCGCCTGCACGACGCGCTCGCTCGTGGGCGCTGCCGCGACCTGGCTGTGCACCACGGCGCGGTCGGCGGTCGTGGAGTACACCGGGGCACTGACGGCCGCCGCCATCGCGAACACGGCCAGCAGGAACGCGGTGAGGGCCTGCCCGGGCCGAGCCCGCACCATGGCAAGGGCCAGCCCGATCATGCCGCCACCTCCGCGAGCTCCGGCGCCGTCATGACCGTCGAGCCGTACCCGTGGTGAGCGGCCCCTCCGCTGCGCTCCGGACCACTCACGGCGCGCTCCAACCGTCGGCGAAGTAGGGCAGGACGTCGCCGATGTAGGCCCGGATGACCGCGGCCAGTATCAGCCCGAACACCAGCGAGGAGATGGCCAGCACCAGGTACCCCTCTATGCCGACGCGTCTTATCAGGCCGGCCGGTGCGCCCTGGGACCGCAGCGCGTCCAGCTCCCGGGCCCGCGGGCGGCGCTCGACGGCGCCGACGACGGTCGCCGCCCCGATGGCCAGGGCGAAGCCGACGATCCCGGACAGCAGCATGAACTGCAGGGTGAGCGGCGGGCCGAAGGAGGCGTACCGGTCGGCGGTGCCGTCGATCGTCTCCTCACCGAGCACGATCAGGCCCCGGTCCTGCAGCAGCTGCGTGATGTTCGCCGGGGCGCTCGCGTTGAGCCACACCTGCAGCGACTCCCCCGCGCCGAAGTCGGCCCCGAGCCGGTCGGCGTACTCGAGGTCGATGAGCACGCCGCGGGTGCCGAGCCGGGGCAGCGCCCGCGCGGTCGCGGCGACGTCCTCCGAGATCGACACCGAGCCGTAGCTGACCCGCTGGTCGCCCACCAGCCGCGGCTGCAGCCGGGTGGCCCGCACGCTGGGCAGCGGGGCCGGGGTGTCGAGCGGGTACACGCCCGGGTCGCTCACCCCGCTGCTGCGCACCGGCGCGACGGTCAGGTGCAGCCCGTCGGCGACCGGGGTGACGATGAGGTTGGGCGGGTTGCCGTTGACGCCGAGGCGCCAGCGCGTCCGGTCGGCGAGCAGCTCCTTGCTCAGCACCGCCTGGCCGCCCGCGGTCAGGCCGTGCACGACGACGTCGGGGCCGGGCCGGGCCGCGAAGAAGATCTTCTGCTCCTGCGTGCTCTGCACGATCTGCAGCGAGCTGAGCCGGCAGCCGGGCGGGCTCTCGCAGCCGGGCACCGGGGCCTTCAGGGTCGTCCGGCCCTCGGCGAGCGGGCCGAACCGGGCGGCGATCCGCTCGCCCTTCGCGTTGCCGAAGACGGCGTCGAGGTACACCACCCGGCCGGCTTCCTCGGTGGCGAAGTGGGTCGTGATGTCGGCCGTCAGCTCCCCGCCGGTCATGCTCACCGGCGCCGGGGCGGCCGGGTGCAGCAGGGCCGCGGTCTGGGCGGCGCTCGGCCCGTACTCGGGCCGCCAGGTCGCCACCGCGGCCAGCCGCGGGCTGTCCACGAGCAGCACCCGGTCGTTGTTGGAGATCACCGAGGCGACCGCGGCCATCGCGAACCTGCCGTCCGGGTCGGTCGCCCGCACGGCGTTGAGCAGCGCGAGGCGGTTCTCGGCCCGCACCGTGAGCACCTTGTCCGCGCCGACCTCGAGCTGGGCCCGGGTCTCGCCCGCGCTGCGCCCGGCGTTCCAGGTCAGCGCCGACGTGCACAGCAGCGCGACCGTCGCGATCATGAGCGCGGCGAGCCGGTGCACCCCGGGTCGGCGGGCGAGGTAGATGGCGGTGAGCGCACGGCCGGGGTGGCCGTGGCGCAGCGCCCCCTCGACCATCCGGCCCGCGGTGAACGTGATCAGCCGCGCGGCGACGAGCGCGAAGGCCAGCGCGGCGAGCCCGGGCGCGAGCAGCGCGAGGCCGGCCGCGTCGCCCGCGGCGCGGTGCTTGACCTGGTAGACGGCGACGACCGCGAGCACGACGAGCACGAGGTCGAACAGGTCGCGCCAGACGCGGTTGCGGGCCGAGGCCTGGCGCAGCAGGTCGGAGACGCTGGAGGAGAGCGAGCGGCGCTCGGCCAGCAGCGCGGCGAGCAGGGCGCCGAGCACGGCCACGACGACCGCGCCGACCGACAGCCCGAACGCGAGCGCGTTGACCCGGGTGTCGTTGATGGTCCCGTTGACGGCGGTGGCGGCGGCGTAGCCGATGGGCAGCCCGAGCAGCGCGCCGGCCAGCATCGGCAGGGCGCTCTGCCCGCTGACGAGGGCCCACGTGCGCAGGCGGGTGGCGCCGCGCAGCTTCACCAGGCCGACGTCGGGGCGCCGCTCCTCGCCGGTGTACTTGACCGCGAGGTACAGCGCAAACCAGCACAGGATGAGCAGCTGGAAGGCGCCGACCGGCACGCCCAGGGACACCAGCTGCCGGTCGCGCTCGACCTTGCCGATGGTCTCGGGCAGCTGGGTGTTGAGCGTCAGCCGGTTGTTGCCCGCCTCGACGGTCGCCCCGGCCAGGCGGTCGGTGACGTCCCCGGGCGCGTTGTCGACGAGCAGCCGCGGCTGCGCGACCATGTCGACGATCGTGCGGATGGTGACGCCGGACAGGCTCTTGTCGAACAGCGCGGGCGCGGCCAGCAGCGCGTCGTCGACCGGCTCGGTCATCTCCGGCGGGGCGCTGGTCGGCAGGGTCTGCGCGACGAGGTCGGCGTTGCTGCTCCAGAACGGGGCGGCGGGGTCGTCGGGGCGGTACACGCCGACGACCTTGAGCTGCAGCGGCTTGGTCAGCGTCACCGCGCCGTAGGCCAGCGTGTCGCCGGCCTTGACCCGCAGCCACCGGGCGGTGCGGTAGCTCACCGCGACCTCGTCGGCGGCCGACGGGCAGCGGCCCTCGAACGTCGCGTGCGAGCAGACGTCGGTGCGCACGGCGAGCGGGGAGTCGGTGTTGCGCGCGTCGGTGCCGCCGCCCTTGGTCCCCTGCGAACTGCCGGTGCTGGGCGTGCCGTCGAGGAACGCCTCGGTGTACGTCACGAAGCCCGACAGCCCCACGATGCGCTGGGTCAGCTCGGCCTGGGCGGCGATCTGCGCCTCGACCGAGCCACCCTCGACGGGACCCTCGCCGATGGTCTCCAGGGACCGTTCCTGGATCGGCGCGTTGTCCACGTGCCGCGTGGCGATCCGTTCCGTCGAGGCCAGCACGTACCACGGCGCGGCCGCCGCAGCTGCGCCGGCAAGGGTGCTGAGCAGCACCAACGTCAGCGCCTGGACGCGCCGGGCCCGCAGCGCTGCGAGCACGAGTGCCAGCAAGGCCCCTCCCCCGTGGTCAAGGTCGTTCGTAAACAGACCAGCGGGGGACGGTACCGGTTGCGGTCTTGTATTGCGGTTGGGTAACGGGAGATGGCTAGAACCGCGCGGGCTCGCGGTAGATGCCCCACTCCTCCTTCAGCGCGCCGCAGATCTCGCCCAGCGTCGCCTCGGCCCGGGCCGCGTCAAGCATCGACGGGATCATGTTCTCCCCGCCGCGGGCCGCCGCCACCATGCGCTCCAGCCGCTCCTTGACGACGGCGTTGTCGCGCTGCGTGCGCCGCTCGGTCAGGAGCTTCTTCTGCTCCACCTCGACCTCGTGGGAGACGCGCATGATGTCCAGGTCGCGGGTGAGCGAGCCGGTGTGCACGTTGACCCCGACGACGCGCTTGTCGCCCTTCTCGACCGCCTGCTGGTAGGCGAAGGCGGAGTCGGCGATCTCGGACATGAACCAGCCGTCCTCGATCCCGCGCAGGATGCCGGCGGTGATCGAGCCGTCCTGGCCCATGTCGCGGACGCGGGCGAAGATCGCCTCCGCCTCGGCCTCGATGCGGTCGGTGAGCGCCTCGACGTACCAGGAACCGCCGAGCGGGTCGGCGACGTTCGTGATGCCGGTCTCCTCCATGAGCACCTGCTGGGTGCGCAGGGCGATCTCGGCCGCCTCGTCGGTCGGCAGCGCGAGGGTCTCGTCCAGCGCGTTGGTGTGCAGCGAGTTGGTGCCGCCGAGCACGGCCGAGAGCGCCTCGACGGCGGTGCGCACGACGTTGTTGTACGGCTGCTGCGCCGTCAGCGACACGCCCGCGGTCTGCGTGTGGAAGCGCAGCCAGAGCGCCTTCTCGCTGGTGGCCCCGTAGACGTCGCGCAGCCAACGGGCCCAGATGCGCCGGGCCGCGCGGAACTTGGCGATCTCCTCGAAGAAGTCGATGTGCGCGTCGAAGAAGAAGCTCAGCCCGGGCGCGAAGGTGTTGACGTCCAGCCCGCGGGACTGGCCCAGCTCGACGTAGCCGAAGCCGTCGGCGAGCGTGAACGCGAGCTCCTGCGCGGCGGTCGACCCGGCCTCGCGGATGTGGTAACCGGACACCGACAGCGGCTTGTACCGCGGGATGTGCCGGTTGGTGTACTCCATGAGGTCGCCGATGAGGCGCAGGTGCGGCTCGGGCGGGAAGAGCCACTCCTTCTGCGCGATGTACTCCTTGAAGATGTCCGTCTGCAGCGTGCCGTCCAGCCGCGAGAGGTCGGCCCCCTGCCGCTCGGCCGCCACCAGGTACATGCAGAACACCGGCACCGCCGGCCCGGAGATGGTCATGCTCGTGGTCACGTCGGCCAGCGGGATGCCGTCGAAGAGCACGTCCATGTCGGCGGCGGAGTCGATCGCGACGCCGCAGTGCCCGACCTCGCCCAGCGACTGCGGCTCGTCGGAGTCGCGGCCCATCAGCGTCGGCATGTCGAAGGCCACCGAGAGGCCGCCGCCGCCCGCGCCGAGCAGCATCTTGTACCGCGCGTTGGTCTGCTGCGCGTTGCCGAACCCGGAGAACTGGCGGATGGTCCACGTCCGCCCGCGGTACCCGGTCGCGTGCAGGCCGCGGGTGTACGGGTACTCGCCGGGCCAGCCGATGCGCTCGAATCCGGGCACGTCGGCGTCCTCGGGCGGTCCGTACACGGGCTCGACCGGCGAGCCGGACAGCGTGGTGAAGTCGGCGTCGCGCTTGCGGGCCTCGTCGTAGCGGCGCTGCCAGCGCGCGCGCCCGTCGGCGATCTCGTGGGCGTCCATAACCATGATGCTAGCGGCCCACCTGAACGATCGCTAAGGCCCGCTCCTTCCCGGTGCGGGCCCCAGCGATGGCGCTAAGCGGCCGACTTCTCCTGCTCCGCGACGTGCACGTCGTCCACGACGATGTCGACCGCGGTCACCTCGAGGCCCAGCAGGTTCTCGACCGAGCCGATGACCTGCGTGCGCACCTTTTCGGCCACCGAGTACACCACGTAGCCGTACTCGATCACGAGCGTGACGCGCACCGTGGCGTTGCGCCCCTCCAGGCGCACGGTGACGCCCCGGTTGCCGTTCTCCCGCTCGTCGTCGCCGAGCCCGATGCGGTCGCGCACCGACGCGAACACCCGGGCGACGTCGCCGCCGAGGTCGTACACGCCCTCGACCTGCCGCGCGGCGATCCCGGCGATCTTCTCCACCACCTCGTCGGCGATGGTGGTGGTACCGCGGTCGGCGGCCAGCTCCGCGTTGTTGCGCAGCCGGTCGACGACCTGCGACGCCACGCGCCCGGACGCGGCCGCCGTGCTCGCCGCGAAGTCGCCCACCCGCTCCGCCGCCCCGGACGCGAACGTGGTGACCTTCTCGGCCGCCTCGTCGAAGCGCGAGTGCTCCTGCTCCGGCGCCCCGGCCTGGGCCGGAACGATCGCGGAGGCCGGCTCGACCGTGGCGAGCGCGTCGCCGGTCAGGTCGGGGTCGTCAATGTCGGTCTGGCTCATGTCGCTCTCCCCATCGTCCCCGGTCTGGAAAACGGGAGCAATGTACTCCCGAATCAGGCCCCGTAGGTCGCTTGAGTCACAGCGAAGACATTGCGGTGCCCGACAATCTCCTGCAGCGACCAGAGCAGGTCCGGCCCGGTCGCGTCCTCCCAGTAGCTGATGCTCTCCCCGCCGCTCACCCACGCGTACGTGTGAGCGCCGTCGGCGGGCGTCCAGTAGTACAGCTGTTTGGACCCGGACGAGTTGAACCACCAGCGCCCGTTGTGCGAGGCCACCCCGTTGAGCTTGTACCAGGGCAGCTGCAGCGCCTGCGAGGCGGTCGTGGCCGCGGCGAACGTGGTCCCGCCGGCGGCGAACGGGAACCGCACCGCCCGCGGCGCCCGGTTCGGGTAGTCGGTGCAGCCGGACGAGCAGGTGAACTCCGTCATCACCAGCGACCGGTCGACCCGGTCGAGCGAGACGGTCGACCAGGCGAGCGCCGTGCCCGACGTGGTCGCCGCGGTGACGGTTCCGACCTGCGGCAGCACGTACGCGTAGTTGTGCGCGTAGTACGTCGCCCCGTCGGCCTGCCGCCCGATCTGGTCCGCGGTGCCCCCGGTGTCCGTCTCGAGGATCTTGCGCAGGTCGAACACCCGCAGCCCGTGCCCGGTGTCGGCCACGTACAGGTGGTCCCCGTACCACGACACCCCGCCGGCGTGGACCTTCACGTCCTTGAAGCTGGGCGCGTCCGCGGTCCCGGTGGCCTCGACGAGCAGGATCTTCCGGTACTTGTTCGGGTAGGTGGCGTCCCAGTCGACCAGCGTGATCCGGCTGCGCGCGGAGTCCCCGTCGCAGCCGTCCTTGGTGTACCAGCTCACGAGCACGAGCTGATGCCCGTCGTAGTTGCCGCCGCCGGCCGTCCCGACCGCGTCGCGGCTGGTGGTGATGCCCTGCGGATAGTTGGCGCAGTCGCTGTTGTCGCCGCTGTCGAACCGGAACCCGGTCTGGAAGCCGGCGATCCCGAGCGAGTCGGTGATCCCGGTCCGGTCGTGGTTGGCGTTGTCCATGACGGTGTGCACGGCCGCGGTGCCGAGCGTGGCCGCGAGCGCATCGTTGAGCGCGTCGTAGCGGTGGTAGTCGGCGGCGAGCGTGTACTGGCCCGCGGGCAGCGCGACGGGCCCGGCCGCGGCCTGCGCCTCGGGCACCGCGACGACCCCGACCCCGGCGGCCACGACCGCAGCGGCCACCAACAGACGTTTCCTCATGCCGGACCTCCCCGTAGCAGACATAGACGTCTAACCATATGCGTCGGCGTTTGTCAGGAAAAGTCGGACCCGGCCGAACCGGCCGGATTGGCGCGACATCGGTACCGTGCCGGAGAGATCGATCGGCAGGAGGTCCTTCCCGGTGTCCGACAGCGCGTTCCAGGACTGGCTCGTCAGCGACAGCTGGCAGGACTACAAGCAGCAGCGGGCGATCCGCGAGATCGAGTCCTCGCTCGACGGCCAGCGCGCCGAGAGCCGGGCGCTGCGCTCGCAGCTGTCCCGGCTGCAGGGCTCCCTGGAGCAGCGCCTCAGCCGGCTGATCCGGTCCTTCGACGCGTTCGTCGAGCTCAGCGACCTGCGGGCCGATCTCGCCGGCTTCGACGAGGCCGCCCGCGCCCGGTACCGGATGCGTCAGGTCCTGGCCTTCCGGGCCGGCGCCGCCCCGGCCC
Organism: Dactylosporangium sp. McL0621; assembly: GCF_049995355.1. Lineage (NCBI taxonomy): Bacteria > Bacillati > Actinomycetota > Actinomycetes > Micromonosporales > Micromonosporaceae > Dactylosporangium > Dactylosporangium sp. McL0621. Next base: position 1,609,205 of record NZ_CP188259.1, on the reverse strand, counting down.
TGCCCGCCACCCTGGCCGACGTCGACGGGTACTGGCTGTCCCCCGCCGCGTCCGCCCTGGCCGCCCTCAGCCGGGGCGACGACCCCTCCGCCGACCTCGACCGCGCCGCCGGGCGTGACCTCCGACGGACCGCGCTGCTGCTCGTCATGTCGGGCGCCGCCGCCGACGTCCGGTGGGTGGGCGGGGCCCTGCCCGAGCTCGCGGCCGACACCCAGCTCACCGCGGCCGAGCGCGCGGTCTGGACGGCCGCCGCCGACGGCCACCTCGGCGACGCGGCCCGGGAGCTCGTCGCCGCGCGGCTGGCCGCTCTCGTCGCCGGCCTCGACGACGAGCGGCGCGCGGCCCTCGACCGCTGGCTCACGGACCGGACCCAGGACCTGCCGGCGACGGTACCGGTGACGGGCCTGACTTCCGCCTCGGACCGCGGGGCCGTCGCCGCCCTGACCGCGGGGTCCCGCCTCGCCGCCCTCCGGGACTGGGCCGCTTCGACCGGCCTGGCGGCCGCCCCGGAGGAAGGCGCCGGGAGCCGGGCGGCGCTGGAGGCGCTGCTGCCAAGCCTCGTGGACGAGGGCAGCGACGAGGAGTCGGCGACGCTGCGGCGGATCCAGGAACTGCGGGCGGTGATCGACGATCGCGAGCTCACCCCGGCCGGACGCTGGGACGATCCGGTGGGGCTGCCGCTGACGCTGCTGGTGGCGGACGCGTTCGGAGAGCCGCCGGGGCCACGCGCGCTGGCCCGGCGGGTGCTGCGGGACCGCCTGCTCGCGGTCGGCGAGGCGCTGTGCGCGGAGACCGACGTGCCCGACCCGCAGGAGCAGACGGTCGTCGTCGAGCGGCAGTCGGTTCGCGTCCGGGCCAACGGGCCGATGCCCGCCGACGTCGACGGGCTGCAACGGGCGATCGAAGCGCGCTTCCCCGAAGGGCCGTCCAAGGCGTGGCAGCGCTGTGCCTGGTTCGCCGCCGCCGTCCTGCTGCTCGCCGCGGCGGTCGCGGTGCCGTTCGGGTTCGCCGTCGTGCTCGTGCTCGTGGCGCTGGTCTTCGCGTTCGCCGGGGTCCGCGGCATCTTCGCCGGCCGTATGGAGGCGGGCGGCCGGCGGGACAGCATCCGGCACGCCCGGGAGCGGGCCGACCAGCAGGTGGAGCAGCAGCGCAAGACCCTGGTGGAGCTGGTCCGCCGCCTCGGCGAGACCCGCCGCAAGGCGCCCGAGGACCTGACCGGCCTCCGCGCCGCCCTCGCGGAGTGACCGTATGGGCGCGGCCGAAAGGCCGCGCCCCTACGGAGAAGGGTCAGCCCCGCACGAGCTGGGCCGCGCCGTCCGAGAGGTGCAGCTCGCGGTCGCACGCGGCCGCCGCCTCCGGGTCGTGGGTCGCGAAGACCACCGCCGCCCCGCGCCGGGCCTCCTCCTGCAGCAGCTCCATCACCTTCTGCCGGTTGGTCGCGTCCAGCTCGCTCGTCACCTCGTCGGCGAGCAGCACGTCGCCGTGCAGGGCCAGGCCCCGCGCGATCGCCGTGCGCTGCTGCTGACCGCCGGACAGCTCCTCCACGAGCTGGTCGGCCTGGCCGGCGAGGCCGAGGCGCTCCAGCGAGGAGACGGTGGCGCGCCGGGCGTCGGCGGGAGGCGCGCCGCCCGCGATCATGGCGACCTGGATGTTCTCCTGCGCGGTGAGGATCGCGGCCAGCCCGTTGTCCTGCGGGATCAGCACCACGCGCTCGGCGACGGCGTGGTCGCGGTCGCGCAGCGGCGTCGCGTCGACCGTCACGGCGCCCTCGGCGGGGCGCAGCAGCCCGGCCATCGCCCACAGCAGCGTCGTCTTGCCGGCGCCCGACGGCCCGGTCACGGCCAGGATCTGGCCCGGGGACACCACGACGGACACGTCGCGCAGGACGGGGTGGTCCCGCTCGTAGGCGACCGTGACCCCATCGACCGTCAGTGTCTTCACTGCACACCCTCCACGTTGGCTCGAGCCGGGACCAGCAGCACGGTGCCGTCGGGCTGGGGCTCGACGCCCACGAGCGTTCCCGGTGGCAGCATGCGCAGCACGTCCTGCGGCAGATGCACGGTACCGTCGCGACCCACGACCGCGTAGTCCTCTCCGCGCCGGCCCTCCGCCCCGACCCGGCCGTCGCGGATGGTGACCGTCCGGCCCATGCGGCGCCCGACGTCCGGGTCGTGGGTCACGACCACCACGGTCGTGCCCGCCCGGCGGACCGCGTCGAGGGCCGTGAGCACCTCGTCGCGCGCCCGGGTGTCGAGCTGGCTGGTCGGCTCGTCCGCGAGCAGCAGGCCCGGCCGTCCGGCCAGCCCCACGGCGAGCGCCAACCGCTGGCGCTCACCAGGAGAGAGTCGCTGCGGGCGCTGCCGGTTGCGTCCGCGCCCGGTGAGCCCGACCGTCGCGAGCACCTCGCGCGGCTCGGGCAGCCCGCGGCGCCGGTCGCCGGGCACTCCCCGCTGGGCGAACCGGATGTTCTGCTCGGCGGTGAGGTACGGCAGCAGGTTGCGCGAGGCCCCCTGCAGCACCACCCCGACGTCGGCCGCGCGCATCGCCTGCAGCTCGGCTCCCGTGGCCCGCACGAGGTCGTGCGCGCCGACCGTGAGCCGCCCGGCCGACGGCGGCAGCAGCCCGGCCAGCAGCGACAGCAGCGTGGACTTGCCCGAGCCCGAGGGGCCGAGCAGGGCGACCGACTCGCCGGCCGAGATGTCCAGGTCGACCCCGGACAGCGCGACGACGTCGTAGCCCTCCAGCCGGTAGATGTACACCAGCCCGCGGCACATGACCGCCAGCCCGGCGCTCACGACGGCACCTCCGCTTCGCTCCGGCACCGCCGCGAGTCAACACTGAACCCATGGTGAGCGGCCCCTCCGCTCCGCTCCGGACCGCTCACTGGGCACCGTCCCGCAGCCGCGCCGGCGTGGCCCGCCCGAGCAGCCGCAGCACCAGCGCCACGGTCACCAGCAGCCCCAGCACGGTCAGCCCGAGCGCGACCGGCAGCGCGCCGAACCCGGGCTCGTAGGAGAACGAGCCGGCCGGCTCCCCGACGCTCACCAGCGGAATCCCGGGCAGCATGACCAGCGCGCCGGCGATCCCGGCGGCCAGCCCGACGACGAGCGGCAGGCCGAGCAGCGCGCGGTACTCCCGGAACAACGCCCGCCGCAGCTGACCGGCCCGCACCCCGGCGACCCGCAGCGCGGCGAGCTCGTAGAGGCGGGCCCGCACCCCGACGTACGCGCTGAGCAGCACGACCCCGAGCGCCAGCAGGATCGCCGCGCCCCCGGCCAGCAGGTAGAGCCAGAGCCCGAGCGCGGGGGCGCCCCGGGCGAGCCGGTCGGTGAACCCGTCGATCGACTCGGTGCCGAGCACCTGCACGCCCTGGGCCCCGAGCCGGGCGCCCAGGTCCGCCGGCGCGCCGGCCCCGGCCCACACCTCGTAGCGCAGGTTGCCGTTGTCGGCGAGGCTCGCGGTGCGCTCCGCCATGCGGGTGGCGTAGTCGAGGTCGAACATCACCGCACGGCGCCCGGCCCGCGGGAGGCTGTCGGCGCGGTCCGCGACGGTGAACGGCTGCGGCTGGTCCGAGAAGCCGGGCAGGCTGAACGCGGCGGCCCGGGCGTCGTCGGTCGGCGCGCCGCCGGCGAGCACCGCCGGCAGCGTGTCCGGGGTGTCCACGTGCTCGACCACGGCGTCGGCCGGGTCGCTGCCGGAGACGTCGATGCCCAGGGCCGCGCCCGCGCGCACGGTCACCGTCGCCCGGCCGGCCGCGGCCGGCCGGGCCAGCCAGCGCCCGGCGAGGTCGAAGCCGGGGCTGAGCGGGCCGCCGTCGCTGGTCAGACCGCGCACGGCGACGGTGACGGCGAACGGGTCGCTGCCGCCGGCGGCCCGGCCGACCGCGAGGCCGATGAGCCGGCACCCGGCGGCGCAGCCCACGAGCGCCGCGTGGTAGCTGTGCGTGCCCTTGGCCAGCGGGCCGAGCGTGACGGTGCGCGGCGGCTGCCCGGGGTCGGCCACGATCGCGGCCAGGCGCAGCGCGGGCCTGGCCGGCAGCGCGTCGACGCTCACCTCGGCGCTGAGCTCGCGGCCCAGGCGCAGCGGGTCGGCGGCCGCCGGGTGCAGGCGCGCGGCGATGGCGCCGACCTGCTCGCGGGAGTGCCCGCGCCAGACGGCCACGTCGGCGAGCCGGTCGGCCTGCACCCCGAGCAGCTCGACGGGGGCGTTGTCGAAGCGCTGGCTGGCCCGTACCACCGCCATGGCGTGCCCGCCGGGGTCGGCCTTGGCCACCGCCGCCTCCAGCGCGTCCGGGTGCGGGGCGTTGACCGTGTAGACCCGCTGCGCCCCGACCGCGTCCTCGGCGGCGTCGCCGCGCGCCCGCGCGGCGACGTCCCAGGCGGTCGCGGCGAAGGAGAGCAGCGCGACGGCCACGGTGACCACCACGACGAGGCGCTGCCCGCCCGGGCGCCGCGACAGCTGCGCGGCGGACAGCAGCGGCACGATCCGGCCACGCCGGCGGGCCAGGCGCAGCCGGGCCACCGACCACAGCCCGAGCAGGCGGGCCGCGGCGATGCCGAGCACCAGCGCGAGCAGCGGCGGGGCGAGCAGGGCCAGCGGGGAGGTGCGGTCGCCGGCGGCGGCGACCAGGCTGGCCGCGGCGAGCGCGACGACGACGCCTTCGGCGAGCCCGGCCTTCCAGCCGCCGCGCTCGGGCACGCGGCGCAGCAGGCCGAGCACCGGGCGGGCGAGGGTGGCCCGGGCCGCCAGCAGCGCGGCGACGACGCCGGCGAGCAGGGCGATCCCGGCCGCGGCGAGGACCGGCCAGCGCAGCTCCGCGTGCACCCCGGGGGCGAGCAGCGCCCCCGCGGCGACCTGGACGAGCCCGAGCCCGGCGACGAGGCCGACCGGGACGGCGGCGGCGGTGAGCAGCAGCACCTCCCCGAGGCCGAAGCGGGCCGCGCGCCCGGCCGGATAGCCGCGCAGCTTGGCCAGCGCGATCTCCGGGCCGCGCTCCTCGGTGAGCGACGCGACGAGCAGGAAGAGCACGAACCAGCACAACAGCAGCAGCGGTACCGCGATGACGGGCGCCGTCCGCGCGATCGCGCCCTGGTCCGCGTCGATGCCCTGCAGGACCGACGGCAGCGTGGTGGTGACCTCGAGCTCGCGCCCGCGCATCCGGTCGGCGAGCGTGCGCAGGCTCGCGCGGAGGCCGGCGACGTCGTCGAGGCGGACGCGGCCGGCGCGCAGCGGGTACTCCAGCCGCGTCGACAGCGTCGCCGCCGGCTCCGCCCGCAGGTCGTCCTCGGTCAGGCTGAACAGCGCGTCGGCCCGCTCCCCGTCGCCGCCGGAGCCGGCGCTGAAGTACGCGGTGCGCCCCCAGTACGCGGCGTCGGCGTCCTTCGGGGTGTACAGCCCAGTGATCTTGAAGGTCTTGTCCCGCCCGGCGCCGGCCGGTCCGAGGTGCACGACGAGCGGGTCGCCGGGCTTGAGGTGGTGCGCGTCGGCGGTGCGGCGGCTGACCGCGACCTCGCCCGGGTTGTCGGGGCAGGCGCCGGCGAGCTCGAGCTGGCCGCAGACGTCCTGGCGGTAGGCGAGGCGGGCGCCGGCCTCGGCGTAGGTGACCTCCGTGTCGATGGCCGCGACCGGGCGGTCGAGCCGGTCGGCGAGCAGTTGGTCCTGGTCGAGGGCCGCGTTCGTGGCCAGCCGGATCTCGGCCAGGTCCAGGTACGCGGCGCTGTCTTTCGTGCCCTGCGCGCCGACGGTCAGCCCGGTCGCGTCGGTGGACGCGACGGACAGGCCGTCGGTGAGGACGGACTGCTGCGCGGCACGGCTGTACGCGGGGGTGAGCACGGCCGCCGTGGTCGCCGTCACGGCGAGGAGAAAGACCACGAACGACCGGCCGGCCCGGTACCTGATGCCACGCAACATGACGGTCCAGGCCGTCACGTGAGCCCCCAATGTGCTGGTCTAGCGGTGGTTGACCCGCAGACCTTAGCCGAGCTGGGCCAGCAGGGCATCGGCCGCCGCATAGGGGTCGGTGCGGCCGCCCGCGACGTCGCGGGCCAGCGTGGCCAGGGCGTCGCCCCGGCGCAGGTCCTTCATCCGGGCCCGCAGCGTGCCCAGGGCGATCGCCTCGATCTCGGCCTCGGCCCGCCGCGTGCGCCGGGTGTCGAGCTCGCCGGAGTCGTGCAGGTACGCACGGTGCGCCTCGATCGCCTCGACCAGCTCGTCGATGCCCTCGCCGCGCGCGGCGACGCAGCGCACGACGCGCGGGCGCCACTGCCCGGCGGCGCGCTCGCCGAGGCCGATCATGCCCTGAATGTCCCGGTACGTGGCGTCGGCGCCGTCGCGGTCGGCCTTGTTCACCACGAACACGTCGGCGATCTCGAGCACGCCCGCCTTGGCCGCCTGGATCGCGTCGCCCATGCCGGGGGCCAGCAGCACGACGGTGGTGTCGGCCAGCCCGGCGATCTCGACCTCGGCCTGGCCGACGCCGACGGTCTCGACCACGACAGGGTCGCAGCCGGCGCCCTCGAGCACCCGCGCGGCCTGGGGCGTGGCCGCGGACAGCCCGCCCAGGTGGCCCCGGCTGGACATGGAGCGGATGTACACGCCGGGGTCGGTGGCGTGGTCCTGCATGCGCACCCGGTCGCCCAGGATGGCGCCGCCGGTGAACGGGCTCGACGGGTCGACGGCGAGCACGCCGACGCGCCGGCCCGCCTTGCGGAACGCGCGGACGAGCTCGTTGGTCGTGGTCGACTTGCCCACGCCCGGCGAGCCGGTCAGCCCGATGACGGCGGCCGCGCCGGTGCGCGGCGCGAGGGCCGCCGCGATGGCCGGCAGCACCTCGTCGCCGTCCTCGACCAGGCTGATCAGGCGCGCCACGGCCCGCGGGTCGCCCTCCCGGGCGGCGTCGACGAGCGTCGGCACGTCGCGCGAGCGGCGGATCGTCACCGCTTGGGCACGCGCAGCAGGAGGGCGTCGCCCTGGCCGCCGCCGCCGCACAGGGCGGCCGCGCCGAGGCCGCCGCCGCGCCGGCGCAGCTCCAGCGCGAGGGTGAGGGCGAGGCGGGCACCGCTCATGCCGATCGGGTGGCCCAGGGCGATCGCGCCGCCGTTGACGTTGACGATCGCGGGGTCGACGCCCAGGTCGGCGGTGGACTGCACGCCGACGGCGGCGAAGGCCTCGTTGATCTCGATCAGGTCGAGGTCGGCCGCGGTGAGCCCGGCCTTGCCCAGCGCGTGCTTGATGGCGTTGGAGGGCTGGCTGGTCAGCGAGTTGTCCGGGCCGGCCACGTTGCCGTGGGCGCCGATCTCTGCGAGCCACTCCAGGCCCAGCTCCTCGGCCTTGGCCTTGCTCATCACGACCACGGCGCAGGCGCCGTCGGAGATCGGCGAGGAGGTCGCGGCGGTGATGGTGCCGTCCTTGGCGAACGCCGGGCGCAGCTTGGCCAGGCTCTCCGCCGTGGTCTCGGGCCGGATCTGCTCGTCTTCGGTCACGACCAGGGGCTCGGCAGTGCCGGATTTCCTGGGCGCCCGCGGGATCTCGACCGCAACGATCTCCTCGGCGAAGTGGCCGTTCTTCTGCGCGGCGGCGGCCCGCTGGTGGCTGGCCGCGCCGAACGCGTCCTGGGCCTCGCGGCTGATGCCGAGGCGGGCCACGTGCCGCTCGGTCGACTCGCCCATGGAGACCTGGTCGTAGGCGTCGGTGAGGCCGTCGAGGGCCATGTGGTCCTTGATCACCACGTCGCCGTACTTGTACCCCTGCCGCTGCCCGACCAGCAGGTGCGGCGCGTTGGTCATCGACTCCATGCCGCCGGCCACGACGATGTCGAACTCGCCCGCGCGGATGAGCTGGTCGGCCAGCGCGATGGCGTCGAGGCCGGAGAGGCACACCTTGTTGATCGTGAGCGCCGGGACGTGCATGGGGATCCCGGCCCCCACCGCGGCCTGGCGCGCGGGGATCTGCCCGGAGCCGGCCTGCAGGACCTGGCCCATGATGACGTACTGCACCTGCTCGGGCGCGACCCCGGAGCGCTCCAGCGCGGCCCGGATCGCGACCTCGCCGAGCTTCGTCGCCGGGAAGTCCTTGAGGGCGCCGAGCAGGCGGCCCATCGGCGTGCGCGCGCCGTTGACGATCACCGACTGAGTCATCGCAGGAGGCCTCCGAGAGAAGGTTCACATCGCACCGTCGCGACCTGAACGTGGATTCAGTTCAGACTATCGCCATGGAGACCTCGGGCCAGAAGTTGGATATATCACCCATCGGCATCCAGCGGATCGACCACGTGGGCATCGCCGTGGCCGACCTCGACGAGGCCATCGCCTTCTACGCGCGGGTGTTCGGCATGCGCTGCGTGCACGAGGAGACCAACGAGGAGCAGGGCGTGCGCGAGGCGATGCTCTCCGTCGGCCCGACCCCCGAAGGCGGCTGCCTGCAGCTGCTCGCGCCGCTGTCGCCGGAGTCGACGATCGCGAAGTTCCTGGAGCGCAGCGGGCCCGGGATGCAGCAGCTGGCCTACACCGTCACCGACGTCGACGCCGCCTGCGCCGAGCTGCGCGAGCGCGGGGTGCGGCTGCTGTACGAGCAGCCGCGGCGCGGTACCGCCGGCTCCCGCATCAACTTCGTGCACCCCAGGGACGCCGGGGGTGTACTGGTGGAGCTGGTCGAACCCGCTAGTGCAGTTTTTCACTAGCCCGTTCCGGCCATAGCTACCGGTCAGTAACCTCCGCCCCAGGGCGTCCTGCGGCGACGCTTTCCTGCGGAGGTTAGGAGCGCCAGCGATGCAGCACATCCTCGACGCGATCATGCAGGCGGAAGGGGCCGCCGACCCGGCCGCGCAGCTCCGGGCGGTGGCCGGCCTGCCGGTGCCGGACAGCTATCGGGGCGTCGTGGTGCGCGCCGGCGAGGCGGGCCTGTTCGACGGGCTGGAGACGCGCGACAAGGACCCCCGCAAGTCCCTGCACGTGCAGGAGGTGCCCACCCCCGAGGTCGGGCCGGGCGAGGCGCTGATCGCCGTGATGGGCAGCGCGGTCAACTACAACACGGTGTGGACGTCGATCTTCGAGCCGGTCTCGACGTTCGGGTTCCTGCGCCGGTACGGCCGGCTGAACTCCCTCGCCAAGCGTCACGACCTGCCGTACCACGTCGTCGGCTCCGACGCGGCCGGCGTCGTGCTGCGCGTCGGGCCCGGGGTGAGCAAGTGGAAGCCCGGCGACGAGGTCGTCGCGCACTGCCTCAGCGTCGAGCTCGAGGACGCCGCCGGCCACGACGACACGATGCTCGACCCGCAGCAGCGCATCTGGGGCTTCGAGACCAACTACGGCGGCCTGGCCGAGCTCGCCCTGGTCAAGGCCAACCAGCTCATGCCGAAGCCCGCGCACCTGTCCTGGGAGGAGGCGGCCTGCCCGGGGCTGGTCAACTCGACCGCGTACCGCCAGCTCGTCTCCCACCACGGCGCGCAGATGAAGCAGGGCGACACAGTGCTCATCTGGGGCGCCTCGGGCGGCCTGGGCTCCTACGCGGTGCAGTTCGCGCTCAACGGCGGCGCGACGCCGGTGTGCGTGGTCTCCAGCCCGCAGAAGGCGGAGCTGTGCCGGGCGATGGGCGCCGAGCTCGTGATCGACCGCTCCGGGTACCGGTTCTGGCGCGACGAGCACCACCAGGACACGGACGAGTGGAAGCGCTTCGGCGCCGAGATCCGCGCGCTCACCGGCGGCGAGGACCCCGACATCGTCTTCGAGCACCCCGGGCGCGAGACGTTCGGCGTCAGCGTGTTCGTCGCGCGGCGCGGCGGCACGATCGTCACGTGCGCCTCGACGTCGGGGTTCATGCACCAGTACGACAACCGGTATCTCTGGATGAACCTCAAGCGCATCGTGGGCTCCCATTTCGCGAACTACCGCGAGGCCTGGGAGGCCAACCGCCTGATCGCGCGGGGGCGCATCCACCCCACCCTTTCCCGGGTGTACCCACTGGAGCAGACCGGGCAGGCGGCGTACGACGTGCACCGCAACCTGCACCAGGGCAAGGTCGGCGTCCTGGGCCTGGCCCCGGCCGAGGGCCTCGGGGTGCGCGACCCCGAACTGCGGGCCCGGCACGAGCCGGCGATCAACCGCTTCCGCGACCGCTGAGGGCCGGCAAACGGCGCGGGGGATGTCGAGTGGGATTTGATACCCCCCGCGTTCCGGTCCTTTCGGTCACCCGACACGCCCATAAAGCGTGACAAAAACGCGGCGTGTCCTGGCCCAGGAAAGATGACCATGAGGGCCGTGCGGAAGATACCCGTTCCACCCTTGCGAACTCCCCCGGGTGGTCTGCAAGTATGTGGCAATGCCCCAGCAGCAGTCCTCGGTTGACTTCTTCCAGAACGGCTCTGATCACGAAGAGCTGAGTGTCGTCCTTCGCGGTTATGACCGCCAGCAGGTCGACAGCAAGCTGCAGCGCCTCAACGCGCAGCTGCAGCAGGCCAGTCAGGCCCGCGAAGAGGCCGAGGGCCGCCTCGCCGAGGCCCAGCGCCGGGTTCGCCAGGCCGAGCAGCGCCTCGGCACCATGGAGCAGAAGCTCAGCGACACCAACAAGCAGCTGGAAGAGAACAACCGGCCGACGCTCTCCGGGCTGGGCACGCGGGTCGAGCAGATCCTGCGGCTGGCCGAGGAGCAGGCCAACGACCACCGGGGCGAGGCCAAGCGCGAGTCCGAGGGCATCATCTCCGCGGCCCGGCTGGAGGCCCGCGAGATCACCGACAAGGCGCGTGCCGAGTCGGCCGCGATGAAGGCGACCGCCGAGCGGGAGGCGGGCAACCTGCGCACGGCCGCCGAGCGCGAGGCCGCCGAGGTGCGGGTGCAGGCGCGCCGCGAGGCCGACACGCTGCGGGCCGACGCCGAGCGCGAGACCAAGCAGCTGCGCACCGCCACCGCCCACGAGGTCGCCGAGCTCAAGGCGACCGTCGAGCGCGAGGTCGCCACGCTGCGGGCCACCGCCGAGCGGGAGATCACCCAGCTGCGGGCCAAGGCCGCCCGCGAGGCCGAGGAGAAGCGCGCCGAGGCGACCAAGCTGCTCACCGACGCCCGCGACAAGCGCGACAAGGACCTGCAGTCCCTCGCGCTGGAGATCGCCGAGCGTCAGGAGAAGGCCGAGCGCGACGAGTCCGCGCGCCACGCCTCCGCCGTCGCCGCCACCCAGAAGCTGGTCACCGAGGCCGAGGGGCGTGCCCGAGCGGCCGAGGACCGGGCCAAGGAGATCGAGCAGCGCGCGGAGACCCGCCGCGTCGAGTCCGAGCGGGCCGCCGCCGAGACCATCGACAAGGCGAAGAACCTCTCCGACAAGACCGTCAACGAGGCCCGCGCCGAGGCCCACCGGGTGCTCAGCGAGGCCCGGGCCGAGGCCGAGGACACCACGCAGCGCGCCCGGCGCGAGGTCGACGACCTCACCCGCCAGAAGGACGCGGTCACCTCGCAGCTCGGACAGATGCTGTCCGGCCTCGCCGGGATCATGCCGTCGGTCGCCCCCGCCCAGGGTGGCGGCGACGCCAAGAAGGGCAAGTCCGGCGACGGCGAGAAGGTCTCCGCCTGACCGAACCGGGTCGGGGCGGTCGCAGCCAGTTCTCGAAGTTAATTCACGGGGAGTTCGATCGCACGTCCCGTCACGCGCAGTGTGTAATTGCGCGTGGCGGGACGTTGCGTGTGAGGATGGGTGTTATGTCAGACGGCGGCGACCTCTTCAACTCGGGCACTGGGGTGTCCTCGGAGCCAGACTTCGAAACGGCGATCCGCGGATACCGGCGCGACCAGGTCGACAAGTACTGGACGCAGTCCGAGAACGAGATCGCCGCGCTGAAGCTGGAGAACGAGGAGGTCTGGGGGCAGGTCCAGGCCCTCGCCTCCCAGGTGCAGGATCTCCAGATGGAGCTGGCGGAGCTGCGCCGGCACGCACCCGGCCGCGGCGAGGTGCTCTCCTTCCGCCACCTCGGCGCGCGCGTCGAGCAGATCCTCGGGCTCGCCGAGGACCAGGCCGCCGACATCCGCGCCAGCGCCGTGCAGGAGATCGCCGGCCTGCGGGGCGAGGCCGAGCGACTGCTCGCCGAGGCCCGCAACCGCGCCGCCAAGGCCAACGAGGACTTCGAGCTCGCCCTCGCCGCCCGCCGCGCGGAGGAGGAGCGCTCGGTCTTCCACCGCCGCTCGGCGCTGGACGCCGAGGCCCGCGCCGTCGAGGAGCGCTCGGCCCGCGCCCGCGGCGAGGCCGAGCAGATCATGGCGGCCGCCCACGCCGAGGCCCAGCGCATCGCCCAGGTCACCACCGCCCAGCTCGAGCAGGCCCGCGCCCAGGCCGAGGCCCACGCCCACGAGGTGCGCACCGCCGCCGAGCAGCACGCCGCCGCCGTCAAGGCCGAGGCCGACCAGCACGCCCACACCGTGCGCGCCGCCGCCGAGCAGGAGACCGCGGGGGCCAAGTCGCACGCCGCCGCCCTCGTCGCCCAGGCGCAGGAGCAGGCCGCCACCGTCGCCGCCCAGGCCAAGCACGAGGCCGACACGCTCGCCGCCCAGGCCCAGCAGACCGCCGCGGCCGTGGCCGCCAAGGCCCAGGAGGCCGCCGAGGCGGTCGCCCGGCAGGCCCAGGAGCACGCCGCCGCCGTCGCCAAGCAGGCCCAGGAGGCCGCGGCCGCCCTCGTCGCCCAGGCCGAGGCCGCCGCCGCCGAGGCGGCCGAGCAGGCCCGCCGCCGGCTCGAGGCCGACACCGTCACGGCCAAGCAGGCCGCCGACACCGAGGTCGCCGCCCACCGCGAGACCCTCCAGCAGCAGCTGAGCGGGCTGCGCGCGGCCCACGAGGCCGAGCTCGCCGAGCAGCGCGCCGCGGCCACCGCCGAGGCCGAGACCCTGCGCACCGCCGCATCCACGGAGGCCGAGTCCCTGCGCACGGCCGCCGCGGCCGAGATCGAGTCGCTGCGCACCGCCGCCGCGGCCGAGGCCGACTCGCTGCGCGCGGACGCCGCGACCCACGCCGACACGGTCAAGGCCGAGGCCGCGACCCACGCCGAGACCGTCAAGGCCGAGGCCGCCACGCACGCCGAGTCGCTGCGCGCGGAGGCCGCCACCCGGGCCGACGAGGCCCTGCAGGCCGCCGAGGCCGCCCGCGCCGCCGCGGAGGCCGAGGCCGCCGAGGTCCGCGCCGCCGCCGACACCGAGGCCGAGCAGGTCCAGGCCCGCATCGCCGCCCTGGAGGCCGAGGCCGGCTCCCTGCGCGCCGCGGCGGCGGAGGCCGAGACCCTGCGCGCCACGGCGTCCGAGGCCGACTCGCTGCGCACCGCGGCCGCCGAGGCCGAGACCCTCAAGGCGAAGGTGGCCACGCTGGAGGCCGAGCTCGCGACCGGCCAGGCGGCGCTGGAGGCCGCCCAGGCCGAGACCGCCAAGGCCGCCGAGGCCCTGAAAACGGCGACGAAGACCGCGAAGGCCGAGGCCATCGAGGCCCTGAGGAACGCGGCCAAGGCCACCGAGGCCGCCCAGGCCGAGACGGCCGAGGCCCTGAAGACCGTGGCCAAGGCCGCCGAGGCCGCCGAGGCCGCCAAGGCGACGGACGGGGTCAACGGCGCCGACGGCACGAAGGCGCAGGCGAAGGCCGCGGCGGACAAGGCCAAGGCCGAGATCGACGAGGAGCTGACCGCGGCCACCGCCGCCCTGCCCACCAACGGCAAGGTCACCGTCGAGGCCAACGGCACCCGCTGACCCTCACCGCGGCCCCGCGCGCGCCGGCGCTAGGCTGCTCGCCACAGTCAGGTAATCGACAGACGACACCGTGGCCGTTTGACGACCCATAAACTTCCGCCCGTCGACGATCGTTCGGGAGCTTTACTATGTGCGTGTTCGTCACTGTCTCTGCCGGGTGGGTGACGGCGTGACCACGGAACAGGCCGCCCGAGTCTGCGACGCCTGCGGCGAGGACAAGCTCGTACCGTTCGCCGACCTCGGCGACGTCCCGGTCCAGAGCGGCGTGCACTGGGAGGCGCACGGCGACGCGGTCGCCGCGCCGCTCGCCCGGATGGTGCCGGCCGCCTGCCCGCGCTGCGCCTACGTGCGCAACGCGGCGTTCGACCCGGACCTGCTGGTCTACGACACCGCGATGGACACCAGCCGGTACTTCTCCCCGACGTTCCAGCGGTTCTCCGCCGAGCTCGTCGAGAACCTCAACGAGCGCTACGACCTGCACGGCAAGCTCGTGCTGGACCTCGGGTGCGGGCAGGGCGAGTTCCTGCAGGAGCTGACCCGCGTCGGCGGCGCCCGGGGCGTCGGCTACGACGCGCGGTACGCCGGCGAGGAGGGCGAGCAGGGCTCCACCACGTTCCACAGCGTGCTCGCCCCGCGCGGGAGCGGCCTGCCGGCGTACGACTTCTTCACCTCGCGGCACTGGTTCCAGCACCTCGACGACCCCTACGAGTTCCTGGTCGACCTGCGCGAGCAGGCCGGCGGGCGCGAGGTCTTCGGCTACGTCGAGGTGCCCGACGCGGCCCACGAGCTGGCCTCGGCCGGCTGGGAGGTCGCCTACCCGCAGGTGTCGTACTTCGGCGCCTACTCCCTGGCGATCCTCTTCGGCCGCGCCGGCTGGACCGTCGAGTCGACCGGGACGCTGTTCTCCGGCATGTACCGCTACATCGAGGTCTCGGCGAACCGCCCGCGCGCGGGCGGGCACGTCGCGCACACCGGCGAGCTCCCGTCGCTGCGGGCGCGCGACAAGCAGCTCGCCACGCTGGCGGGCTTCGCCGACCGGCACCACGCCGAGCGCGAGCGCTGGCGGTCCACGATCGCGCGGCTGGATGCCGAGGGCGCCCGGCCGGTGCTGTGGGGGGCCGGATCGCGGGGCGTGCAGCTGCTCACCCTCGCCGACCGCGACCTCGCCCTGGCCGGCGTGGTCGACCTCAACCCGCGCAAATGGGGACGGTTCCTGCCGGTCACCGGGCACCGCGTCGACCCGCCGTCGTCGCTTACCGCCCTGCAGCCCAAGGCGGTCGTCATCACCAACGCGGCGTACCACGAGGAGATCGCCAAGGCCCTCGTGGAGCTCGGCGTCGCCGCGGAGATCCTCGTCGCCTGACCCGGGCGGCCCACTGGTGCACTCCCGTACGAGAGGTGGTCCGGTGACGGGTCCGCTGGTCAGCATCGTCGTTCCCGCCCACAACGAGGCCGCGGTCATCGGGGCCAACCTGCGCCGGCTGCTGGAGGGCACCACGCCCGGCGAATTCGACGTCATCGTCGTGGCGAACGCGTGCGGCGACCGCACGGCCGAGGTCGCGGCCGAGGCCGGGGTGCGGGTGCTGGAGACCTCGATCCCCGGCAAGGTGCCGGCGCTGCGCCTCGGCGACGAGGCCTGCCGGACCTTCCCCCGGATCTACCTCGACGCCGACGTCGAGCTGACCGCCGACTCCGTCCGGGCCCTGGTGCGCGCCTGCGAACGGCCGGGCGTGCTGGCCTGCGCCCCGGTGCCCGAGCTCGACCTGGCCCGGGTCGGCCGCCTCGTGCGGCGCGTGCACCGCGTGCACGACCGGCTCATCGCGCCGATGCGCGCGCTCGCCGGGGTCGGCGTCTACGTGCTCACCGAGGCGGGCCACGCCCGGGTCTTCCCGATGCCGGACGTGATCGCCGACGACGGCTGGGTGCACGCCAGCTTCGGCCCGGACGAGCGGGTCGTGGTGGCCGAGGCCCGGTCGCTGGTGCGCCCGGCCCGCACCGTCAAGGCCCACCTGAACCGCCGCGTCCGCGTGCGCCGCGGCAACCGCCAGCTCGCCGGCCTCCAGCGGGCCCACGCCGAGGGCGGGCCCGGCCTCCAGCGGGCCCATGCCGAGGGCGGGCCCGGCCTGGGCTCCCTCGCCGCCCTGCTCCGCCGCCGCGAGGTGAGCCCGGTCGACGCCGCCTGCTACCTGAGCGTGCTCGTCCTGGACCGCACGCTCAGCCGGGTGCGCCGCGACCGGGCCGGCTGGGGCAGCGACCTCAGCACCCGGTCGGCCCTCAGCATGGACTGACACGACGAAGGCCCCCGGCGCGCCGGGGGCCTTGGTTCCACGCAAGAGATCAGTAGGCGCCGGTCCCGCGGACCACCGCGTTCGCCGTTCGGGCCAGGATGCGCAGGTCGAGCAGCGGCGACCAGTTGTCGACGTAGTTGAGGTCGAGCCGCACCGACTCCTGCCAGGACAGCTCCGAGCGGCCGCTGACCTGCCACAGCCCGGTCATGCCCGGCTTGACCAGCAGCCGGCGGCGTACGTCCTCGTCATAGGCGGCGACCTCCGACATCAGCGGCGGGCGGGGGCCGACCATCGACATCGTGCCGTTGATGACGTTGAGCAGCTGCGGCAGCTCGTCCAGCGAGGTGCGGCGCAGGATCGAGCCGACCTTGGTCACCCGCGGGTCTCGCTTCATCTTGAACAGCAGGCCCTCGGTGTGCTGGTTGAGGTGCTCGATGTCCTGCCGCAGCTTGTCCGCGTCCTTGACCATGGTGCGGAACTTGAAGCACGTGAACTCCTTGCCGTTGATCCCGGCGCGCGGCTGGCGGAACAGGGCCGGCCCCGGGCTCGTGGCGCGGATCATGATGGCCATCACGATCATGAACGGTCCGGCCAGGATCAGCAGGATCGCGGCCAGCAGCCGGTCGAGCACGTTCTTGACCGCACGCTGCGGGCCGGTGAGGACGGGCGCGCGCACGTGCAGCAGCGGGCCCCCGCCGCTGGGCAGCACGGCCACGCGCTCGGGGGCGACCTCGGGCAGGGCCGGGGCGACCAGCAGCTCGATGTCGTTGTCCGAGAGCTCCCAGGCCAGGCGGCGCATCTTGTACGGGTCCATCTCCAGCGGCAGCGCCACCAGCACCGCGGTACACCCGGCGCCGAGGGCGGTGCCGGCGACGTCCTTGAGGTCGCCGTACACCGGGATGGAGTGAGCGGTGATCTTGCGTGCGTGGTCGAGGTCGGTGATGCAGGCTCCGGCGACCCGCAGACCGTAGGAACGGTCGCGGCGCAGCGCCGTGAGCAGGGTGACGACCGAGTCGGCCGGGCCGATGACCAGGGTGCGCTGGCGGACGTACTCCCGCTGCACGGTGCGCAGCACCGCGAGCGTGGTGTAGCGGCCGGCGATGGTCAGGGCGACGGCGACGGGTACCGCGACGATGATGGGCTTGAGCAGGTACAGCATGTCGAAGAGCACACAGACCGGGGCGAGGATCGCGACCGCGACGACGGCGGCGCGCAGGCTCCGGTAGATCATCCCCGTGTGGTTCTCCAGGAACCAGCGGTCGTACATCCGGCTGCTCGCGAGCAGCAGCAGCCAGAACAGACCGAAGGCGGTGACGGAGTAGGCGGGCGCCACGCCCTCGCCGGGCGCCACGAACGCCCCGCCCATCAGATCGGCGGCCATGAACAGTACGACGGTCGTGATGGTGATCGTGACCGCCAGCGCGTCGCCGAGGAAGGCGACCAGCAGATTACGCCCGGTCGACCGGAGGCGCCGGCGCTGGACCCCAGGGAACGCCGCCATCACCGCGGTCTCGACCGTGGCCGAATCCGCCATGACCATCCCAACCCCCTTTGCGTACCAGCACAGATCCACTAATCGAAGGTTGTGGTGGCGTCCGCCCGCCGCGACAACCCATGCGCGGCCGAACCCCGGCGTAAGGTACCGAGGAAGTCTCATAGACGGTACCGTCGTGCCGCATTCCCGACGTGGCTGAAGGTGCTATTGACACCGTGGGTGCTGCACCTTTGCCCGAACCGTCCACCAATAAGGGGAAAAAGGACAAGACGGAGACCGTGCGGGAAACCCGCTCCAGGTCCGCGGCCGGCGAACTCCGGGCAATCACGCTGCGTCGCCTTAATGACCGGCTATGCCGGACTTAAAGATCCGTGCAGCGACGATGACCGATACCGCCAACCCCATGACCAGGCGAAACGCGTGATCACCGTCCGTTCTGCCATCCTTACATTCGTCGTAAACAAACGGAGCGTCACCATCAAGCCGCCACCTCGGACCACTTCCGCCCTTTGCTCGCATCCTTGTATACCGGTTGTCGCCCGATCCGGCGGTCGAACGCAATGGCGCAAGGAATGTTTCAACGCATGAGCACAAATAGCCGGGCAGACTTTCCGCACCGCTGACGCGAGAGTAGCAGCGCCCACCGGCGCGACGGCAGGCGGACCCGAGCCAGGTTTGTGTCCGGAATGATCGTTTTAGCAGCTCGCACGGCCTCCCCGCCGGGTTCTCACCCGGCCTGTCGGCGGACTTCCCCCGGTACTTTCGGCTAATTCACCCCCGCCGCCGGTACTATCCGGGAAGCTTCAGCCGCGCCGTGGGAGCCGCTAGTGAGTCAGCCAGCACCGGTCCTCAGCATCATCACCGTCACGCACAACTCCCGCGAGGTTCTGCTCAAGGGGCTGGCCGCGCTGCGGACGGGCACCGAGGTCCCGGCCGAAATGATCGTGGTCGACAACGGCTCCACCGACAACACCGCGGCCGCGGTGCGCCACGCCTTTCGCGCGGTCGCGCTGATCCGCCGCGACGAGCCGCTGCCGGCGCCCGTCGCGCTCAACCTCGGCGCCGCCCGCGCCCGCGCGCCCTGGCTGCTCTTCCTCGACCCCGGCCTGCAGCCGATCGACGACACGGTGCGGACGCTCGTCGAGTACGCGGGCTCGCACCCCGACGACCGGCTGTACACCGGCCGGACCCTGCGCGAGCGGGTCTCCCCCGGCCGCGCGCCGCTCACCGCCCGCCTCGCGCCCGTCCTCGCCCGCCTGCCCTTGCCGGCCCGCGACCGCGTGGAGGCCGGCCGCTCGCCGCTCTCCGGCCTGCTCGCCCTCGGGCGCACGCCGCACGCCGGCCGCGACCGCATCGACGACGGGCGCACCGTGGAGGGGCCGCCGTCGCTGCTCGGCACCGCCTGCCTGGCCGCCGGGCTGCCCTACGATCCCGAGCGGCTGCCGCGGCTGGACCGCGCGATCGGCGGCGAGGTGCCGGCCGTGACGCCCCGGATGCTGCTCATCGAGCGCGAGCTGTGGCGGCGGCTGGGCGGGTTCGACGAGCGGATGCCCACGGCGGATCTGTCGGTACGCGCACGAGCCCTCGGCGCCCGCCCGGTCCTCGTGCCCGACGCGCAGATGGCCGCCATCGCCCCGGATCGCCCGGCCGGACGGCACTCGGCGCTGGACCCCGAGCGCCCGGGGCCCCGCCTGGTGAGCACGGCGCTGCTGACCGAGCGGATGGCCTTCGCGCACCGGCACCTCGCGCCCGCCCGGGCGCGGGCCGCGGGGCTGATCCTGAGCGCGGCGGCGCTCGTGCGCTCGGCGACCGGCGAGCCGTGGCTGTCGATCTGGCGCCGCCGCGACTCCTGGCTGTCGGCCGCAGAGCCGATGCCGTTCGTCCCGATCCAGGACCGCCCGCCGTCGTCGCTGCTGCGCCGCGACCTGTCCCGCCCCGACCGTTAGGGGCTGTATCGAAGTGGGGGTCGGAGCGAGGCGAGGCTCAGGCGTCGGCTGGGGCCGCGCCGGGCGCGCCCCGATACCGGGCTTGTATCGGGGTGACCGCTACGGTTCCCGGCGGCGTCTGAGTCCGCCGCAGCCCGGCCATCCACTTCGATACAGCCCCTAGTCGCTCAGCCGTACCGCGGCGCGCTGCGGCTGCGCTGGACGTTCGGGCCGCGCCGGTCGCGGGCGCGCCAGCAGCCGGTGTGCCAGTGCCGGCGGTCGGTCAGGTCGCCGCGCTCGTCCGCGGGCCAGGCCACCAGGTGCGGCACGCCTTGGCCGATCTCCTGGTCACAACCCGGGCAGCGGTACGCCTTCGTCGCCCCGCCCGCCGGGATGTTGCGCACCTGCCACTCCCCGTCGCTCCACTGCTGCACGGCGCCGACGCCCCGCTTGATCCGGTCGAGGTCGATCGGCGGCGGTGCGTCGTCGCGCTTGGGGTGGTTGCGCCGGGGGGACACGCATTCAGCGTATCCGGCGGGAACTACCGCTTCGAATAGTCGCGGAATCCCCGGGCCACCTTGCGACCCAGGTAGCCGGCCGTGACCAGATGCTCCAGGAGCGGGGCGGGGGCGAAGCCGGGCTCGCGCAGCTCGAGGTACAGCTCCCGCTGGATCGCCAGGGCCACGTCGAGCCCGACGACGTCGAGCAGCTCGAACGGGCCCATCGGGTAGCCGCAGCCCAGCTTCATCGCGTGGTCGATGTCGTCGGCGGTCGAGTACGAGGCCTCGACCATCTTGACGGCGTCGTTGAGGTACGGGAACAGCAGCGCGTTGACGACGAACCCGGAGCGGTCGGCGCACACGACCGCGTGCTTGTCCACGGCCCGGCACAGCGCGGTGGCGGCGGCGACTGTCGCGTCGGAGGTGCGGATCGTGCGCACCACCTCGACCAGGCCCATCACCGGCGCCGGGTTGAAGAAGTGCAGCCCGACCACGTCGGCGGGGCGCTCGGTGGCCACCGCGAGCTCGATCACCGGCAGGCTCGACGTGGTGGTCGCGAGCACGACGCCGGGCTTGCAGATCTCGTCGAGCGAGGCGAAGAGCGCCTTCTTGACCGACAGCTCCTCCACGACGGCCTCGACGACGAGGTCGACGTCGGCCAGGTGCTCGATCGTCGCCGACCAGGTGACCCGGCCCAGCGCCGCGTCCCGCCCGGCCTCGTCGAGCCGGCCGCGCACGACCGCCTTGTTCAGCGACGTCTTGAGCGTCTCGAAGGTGCGGCCCGACTGCTCGGCGCCGCGGGTCACGGAGACGACCTCGAGCCCGGCGCGCGCGAAGACCTCGATGATGCCGGTGGCCATGGTGCCGGAGCCGACGACGCCGACCTTCGCGACCGCCGGCCCCGCCGCGGTCTTCCCGCCGCCGGCGGCCGGGGTGGCCTCGTCGGGCACGACGACGGGCGAGCCCGGCTTCTCGTACGTGTAGAAGCCCCGGCCCGACTTCCGCCCGAGCAGCCCGGCCGTGACCATCTGCTTGATGAGCGGCACGGGGGCGTGGCGGCGGTCGCGGCCGCCGCGGCGGTACATGGTGTCGAGGATCTCGTAAGCGGTGTCGAGCCCGATGAGGTCCATGAGCGCGAGCGGACCCATGGGCAGCCCGCAGCCGAGCCGCATGGCCGCGTCGAGGTCCTCGCGGGTGACGTACTTGGCCTCGAGCAGCGAGACCGCCTGGTTGAGGTAGCCGAACAGCAGCGCGTTGGCGATGAACCCGGCCCGGTCGCCGATGGTGACGTCCACCTTGCCCAGCCGCGCGCACAGCGCCTCGATGTCGGCGACCACGTCGTCGGCGGTGACGACGGTGCGCACGACCTCGACGAGCTTCATGATCGGCGCCGGGTTGAAGAAGTGCATGCCCACGACCCGGTCGGGCCGGCTGGTGGCGACCGAGATCTCGGTGACGGAGAGGCTGGAGGTGTTGGTGGCGAGGATGGCGCCCGGCCGGCACACCTTGTCGAGCTCGGCGAAGATGCGCTGCTTGAGCTCGAGCTGCTCGGGCACGGCCTCGATGACCAGGTCCACGTCGCCCAGCGCCGGCAGCCCGACCGCGAAGGTGACCCGGCTCAGCAGCGCGGCGCGCTCGTCCTCGGAGAGCTTGCCCTTGCGCACGGCCCGGTCGACGCTGCCGTGCAGCGTCTCCTGCCCCCGCCGGAGCGCCGCGTCGCTGACCTCGACGGCCAGGACGTCGATCCCGTTGCGGGCGAAGACCTCGACGATGCCGGCCCCCATGGTTCCGAGCCCGACCACCCCGACGGATGCAAACTCGCGCCCCATGTAGCCCGCCTCCCTAACGACCCTTCAGTTCCTGGGCGAGTCTCCCATGCCGGGCACCGTCGATCCGACCTCCTGTGGCATATCCCGCTGTCTCAGGTCCAGCGGATCGTCGCGCGGTCGCGCCAGACCGAGAGCACCGACTCGTCGCCCTGCACGTGGAGGTCGCGCGTGGCGCGGCGGTTCCACAGGGCCAGGTACAGCGCGCTCGCCGGGCCGCGCAGCGAGCAGTCCGCCGGCGTCGTGGCGCCCCGCACGATCGTCGCGCCCTGGGGTGTCATCGCGACCGTCCACTCGTGGGGCCCGTCCGCGGCGGCGCCGTCCAGCGCGTGGACCGACAGCGTGCAGGGCTTCTCGCTGCGCAGGCGGCCGCCGCGGGAGCCGTAGAAGCCCATCAGCAGCTCGTCGATGCCGTCGAGGCCCAGGTCGGCCTCCACGCCGGCGATGTCGCCGACGGCGCCCTGCAGATCGGCCCGGTGGATCGTCGTCTCGTGGGCCTGGCGGCGGGCCCAGAAGCCGAGCGGGGAGTCGGCGGGCAGGAAGTGCCAGCAGGCGGTGTCGGCCGGGGCGGCGCGCAGGAGGTCGACGAGCGCGGTGTGGCCGGCCTGGAACCAGTCGACCAGGGCCGGGTCCTCCGGGAAGGGGCCGACCGCGTCCGCCTCCTCGTCGTCGGTCAGGATGCGGATGCGCCCGTCGCGGACATAGGCGGCGGCCCAGCGGTGGACGTAGCCGACGTGCTGGAGCAGTTCGCGGACCGTCCACTCGGGGCAGGTGGGCACCGGGGCGTCGAAGCCCGCCTTCTCCGCGGCGTCGACGAGATCCAGCCCGGCGCGCTCCAAGGCGTCGATGTGCCGACCGATCTCCATCCCGACACAGTGCCACACGGGTACGACATTTTCGGTCGGGTAGCGGATCGGCGAGGGGGCAACCAGGGGTCAGGCGATGAAGACCCCGGCGAGCCAGATGGCCGCGATGATCAGGCCCGTCGCCAGCTCGATGAGCATCGACAGGCCGGCGGCCTTCAGCGCGTGCTTCGTGGACTGCCAGGCCTGCCGGGAGTCGCTGTGCCGGGCCAGCTCGACGAGGAAGATCGCGAGCACGAAGCCGATCACCAGGCCCACGACCGGGATCACGAAGAAGCCGATGATGCCGCCGATGCCGCCCAGGAACAGGGTCAGGTTGGACACCCCGGCGCGCTTGAGGTTGCGGCCGGGGACGAGGTACTTGGCGACGAGCCCCAGCGCGAGCACCGCCGTGGCCGCGATCCCCACCGCCCACCCGGTCGCCCCGTGCCCGCCGAACACGGCCCACGCCGCCACGCCCGCCCAGCACAGCAGCAGGCCCGGCAGCATGGGCACGAGCACCCCGAGGAGGCCGAGGACCACGCAGATCGGGGTGATGACGGAGATCAGGCCGCCCGTGTCGGTCGCATCCACACCGAACACTGTGCAGCACGCGGCGGCCGGGCGCATCCAGAGTCAGTCGCTCTCCGGTACGAGCTCCCGCAGGATCGCCGCGAAGTCCTCCGGGCGCTCGACGTGCGGGCTGTGCCCGACGCCGGCCCAGACGATCTCCCGGTACGGCCCGTAGCGCTCCAGCACCGCGCGCGTCTGCCCGACCATCGGCTGGGGCGGGCACTCGTCCTCGCCCGGCCAGCCGGGCACGAGGCCGAGCTTGCCCAACTGGGCCAGGTCGAAGAGCGAGGCGTCGGAGACGATCGCATCCTGGTCGCCGCGGACCCACGTGATCGGCGGCTTCACGGCGAGGCCGGCGATCCCGGACAGGTTCAGCCAGCGCGGCGACATGGTGTTGAGCACGCCCTTGGTGCCGGGGCCCAGGCCGGGCCAGCTGTCGCTCGCGGTACCGTCGCCGGGGTATTGCCCTTCGCCGACGGCCGTGGACAGCATGGTGTCGAGCAGCAGCTCCTCGTCGGCCCCGAAGTCGAACCCGGGCGCGGCGTAGAACGCGCGCAGCACGTTGCGGGGGCTGGCCTGCTCGTCCGTGCCGCGGTCCTGGGCGGCCAGCAGCCGGACGAAGTCGGGGTTCGCCGAGGCGCCCCCCGACCCCGCGAAGTCGGGTGTGGTCGGCGTGCCCTCCAGGTCGCGGGTGCCCCCGAAGCCGAAGGGCGAGACCGGCGCCTCCAGCACGAGGGCGCCGATGTGCTCCGGGTGGTCCAGCAGCAGCTGCATCGCCACCCCGCCGCCCATCGAGTGCCCGACCACGGTGACCCGGCCCGACCCGCCGGCGAGCTCGGCCAGCAGCGGCGCCACGTCGTCGGCGAAGTCGCGCAGCCCCCGGGTCGCGTCGATGCCGGGCGCGGGGCTCTTGCCGTAGCCGCGCAGGTCCGGCCGCGCCAGCCGCCAGTGCGGCGGCAGGTGGCGCACGAGGGGCTCCCAGTACCCCGACGAGGAGCAGTTGCCGTGGATGAGCAGGACGGGCGGGCCGGTCTCCGGGCCCTGGGTCGTGACGTGCATCACCGCATGGTCGCACCGGGCCGGGGCCGGTCACATGTGGCCGGCCCACACACTGCTACCGCAGAACGGCCTCCTCACGGCCATACCGCGTCAGCGCCCAGATGACCGCGACGTCGGCGGCGATGATGAGCATCGACCACAGCGGGTAGTACGGCAGGAACAGGAAGTTGGCGATCGCGCTCAGCGAAGCCAGCACGATGCCGAGCACCCGCCCCCACATCTGCCCGGCGAGCACGGCCAGGCCGCCGGCCGCGACGAGCACTCCGAGGGCGAGATGGACCCAGCCCCAGCCCACAACGCTGAAGCCGAAGAGATAGCTGTCGGCCAGGATGTAGAACGTCCGCTCGAAGATCGCCGTGAGCCCCACGACGATCTGGAAGATGCCGATGACGAGCATCATGCTCCCGCCGAACGCGGCGAACCCGGTGACCCAGCGGGAGTCCCTCTGCTGCAACGTCTCCATGCGCACACGGTGGGCGCAGGAGGGATGAACCCCCATCACCCGGCGGCGGGGATAGCCAGAAACTTGATGCTTCAAGTATGCTGCGGCCGTGAACATCTTCCTGTGGGTGCTGCAAGGGCTGCTCGGTGCGGCGTTCATCGGCGCGGGCGCGATGAAGGCGTCGCAGCCCGTCGAGAAGCTGGCCGAGAACATGACCTGGGTCAAGCGGTACAGCACGAACACGGTCCGGCTCATCGGCGTGATGGAGATCCTCGGCGGGCTCGGGCTCATCCTGCCCTGGGCCACCGGCATCGCGACGATCCTGACCCCGCTCGCCGCCGTCGGGCTCGCGCTCATCATGCTCCTGGCGATCGTCGATCATGCCCGCGCCAAGGAGTACCCCATGATCGCCGTCAACGTGGTGCTGGGCGCACTCACCGTGATCATCGCGGTCGGCCGGTTCTGACGATTGCCGGACGCGTCGCTGGCCCATCCGTGCAAGATCCGGGCACCATGGAACCCATGACGGACGAGCCACGATGGCTGGACGACACCGAGCGGCACGCTTGGATGTCGCTGCTGGCCGTCGTGCTCGTCGGGTTCCCGGAGCTCGAGCGCACCTTCCGCCCGCACGGCCTGGTCCACGTCGAGTACGGTCTGCTGGCCGCGCTCAGCGACGCCGGCGAGGGGCTGCGCCTGTCCGACCTCGCGGGGCAGATGAACATGTCGGCCAGCCGGCTGAGCCACCGCATGCGCAAGCTCGTCGACCTCGGCTACGTCGAGATCTCCGGCGACGCCTGCGACGGGCGGGTCAGCATCGCGCGGGTCACCGACGCCGGCCGCGACTTCGCCGAGCAGGTCGCCCCGGCCCACGTGGCCGACGTACGCCGGCTCATCTTCGACCACCTCGACGAGGCCCAGACCCGGGCGCTGGCCGAGGCTCTCGGCGCGGTCGCGGCGAAGCTCGGCGACTCGTGCCCGGGTGCGCCGAAGGGACCACCGGTCCCCGGCGCACCGGCCATGTAAATGCGCCTGCGACAGGAATAGAGTGACCGCATGCGTGCCGTCGTGATCACCGGGGTATCCCGCGGCCTGGGGGCCGCCCTCTTCGACGTGTCAAGCGCGCGCGGTGACCGGGTCCTCGCCGTCGGGCGGCACTTCAGCCCGCAGCAGCAGCTGCTGCGCGACGAGCGGCCCGGGGATGTCACGCTGTTCTCGACCGACATCGCCGACGCGCACTGGCTGCCGGACTACGACACCCTGCGCGGTTTCCTGCGCGATGCCGACGAGGTGGTACTCATCCACAACGCCGCCGTCGTGGAGCCCATCGGCGCCGTCGGCCGGCTCACCACCGAGGCGATCACCAACGCCATCGCGGTCAACCTCACCGCCCCGGTCGTGCTCACCAACACGTTCCTGCGCGCGGCCCCGTCCGACGCGCGCGTGCGGGTGCTGTTCATCTCCTCGGGCGCGGCGCACCGGATCATCGACGGCTGGGCGCTGTACTGCACCACGAAGGCGGCCGGCGAGACCTTCTTCGACGTCGTCGCCTCACAGGTGCGCGACGAGGAGCGGATCAGCATCGTGAACGTCGACCCCGGCCAGATGGACACGGGGATGCAGGAGAACATCCGGCGCGTGGCCGGGACGGGGGCCTACTTCCCCGGGCGGCAGCGCTGGGTCGACGCCCCGGCGGAGGGCCGGCTCGCCGACCCCCTCGCCGTGGCCGAGCGGATCCTCAAGGAACACGCCGCTTAGGCCCTGTCCTGCCGATCATGCCGGCCTGCGCCGGGCCCAGATTCCCCCTGCGCACACCCCGCGAAGGCCGGGTTACAACACCGGTAGCCAGGCCTCCGCGGGGCACACGCAGGCGAAACCTGGACCTCGTCTCGGCTCGACATGACCGGCAGGACAGGACCTAGACCCTCTCGTCCAGGACCTCACGCAGCCGCGCCGCGAACGGCTCGGCGTCGCCGAAACCGCCGTGCCCCCCGGGGAACTCCACGACGGCGGTCTCCAGGCGCGCGCCGAGCTCGCGGCCGGCCCGGTTGGGCGGCTCCCCCGCGCTCGTCGCGCCGACGGCCGGCACGATCCGCACCGGAATGGTGCGCAGGCCGTCGAGGTCGGGCACGTACTCGGAGACCGGCGGCACCTCGTACGCCGCGAAGAAGTCCATGTTCGCCATCATCCGGGCGCCGGACTCGGGCGAGGGCGGGGTGCTCGGCGTGTTGTCGTCGCCGTGCATGTTCATGGCCGCGCGGAAGACCTCCATCGCGGGGCCGGTGCCGCCGTCGTGGTACGCCTCCCCGACCTGGGCCATGACGGTGCGCCAGTGGTCGAAGTCGGGCAGCAGCTCGAACACCGGCGGCTCGTGCGCGATCACCGTGTGGACCATCCCGGGGTACCGGGTCGCGAGCTCCAGCGCGATCACCGCGCCCGAGCTGTTGCCGAACACGTCGGCCGGCTCGTCCTCGGTCACCCCGACGGCGCCGAGCACGCGGTACGCGTCGTCCGCCTGCTCCTCCATGATGATCAGGGCCGGTGGCCCGTCGAGCAGGCTGCGCGAGTTGCCGCGCCGGTCGTAGGTGACGACGGTGCGCTCGGCCGCCAGCTCGCCGGCGAGGGCCGCGAAGCCCTCGGCGTCGTAGATGCCGCCGCAGATCAGCAGCAGTACCGGGCCGCTGCCGCGCACCTCGTAGTACAGGGTTGCACCGGGGACGTCCAGCCGATCGCTCTTCACGGGTTCCATGTGGGCTCCTCCTGGGGTCGTTGTACCCAGCGGTCGGGGCCGGGCACCGGTTCTCGACGTCGGACGGCCGGCCACTCAGGGCCTACTCGTGAGTAATTTCCGGGTTTACACTCGCGCCATGACCGCCACGCGAACGCCCGGCGTCCCCGCCATCGACGAGGGCTCGCTGATATCGACCAACCCCGCCACGGGCGAGGAGGTCGGCCGTTTTCCGGTCGCCTCCGCCGATTCTCTCACCGACGCGGTGGCGCGCGCGCGTGACGCGGCCGCGTGGTGGGCCGGACTCGGGTACGCCGGGCGCAAGCAGCGCCTCCTGGCCTATCGCAGCGTGCTCACCAACCGCCTGGAGGAGCTCGCCGCGCTCATGAACCGGGAGGGCGGCAAGCCCCGGGCGGACGCGCTGGTCGAGGCCATCGCGGCGGTCGACCACATCGCGTGGGCCGCGCAGCACGCGCGCAAGGTGCTGGGCCGGCGCCGGGTGGGCAGCTCGATCCTGCTCAAGGAGCACGCCTCGTACCTCGAGTACCTGCCGTTCGGCGTGATCGGGGTGATCGGGCCGTGGAACTACCCGATCCTCACGCCGATGGGGTCGATCGCGTACGCGCTCGCGGCGGGCAATGCGGTGGTGTTCAAGCCCAGCGAGTACACCCCGGCGGTCGGTCAGTGGTTCGTGGACCGCTTCAACGAGGTCGTCCCCGAGCACCCGGTCCTGCAGATCGTGCACGGCCTCGGCGACGTCGGCGCGGCCCTCTGCCGCAGCGGGGTCGACAAGATCGCCTTCACCGGCTCGACCGCCACCGGCAAGAAGGTCATGGCCGCGGCCGCTGAGTCGCTGACCCCGGTCCTGCTGGAGTGCGGCGGCAAGGACGCGATGGTCGTGGCCGCCGACGCCGACCTGGACGCGGCCGCCGCCTCCTGCGTCTGGGGCGGGCTCACCAACGCCGGTCAGACGTGTGTCGGGATCGAGCGGGTGTACGTCGCGGAGCCGGTCTTCGACGACTTCCTCAACCGCGTGGTCGCGCGCGCGGCCAAGCTCAACGTCGGGGCCGAGCCGGGCGCGGACATCGGCCCGATCACCATGCCGGCGCAGATCGACATCATCCGCCGCCACATCGAGGACGCCCTCACCCGCGGCGGCCGAGCGGTCCTGGGCGGCGCGGAGGCGGTCCAGCCGCCCTACGTCAACCCGACGATCCTCGTGGACGTGCCCGAGGACGCCGCCGCCGTGCAGGAGGAGACCTTCGGCCCGACGCTGACCGTGACGCGCGTACGCGACGCGGCGGAGGGCGTGCGCCTGGCCAACAACACCGGCTACGGCCTGGGCGGCGCGATCTTCTCGAAGTCCAACGGCCTGGCGCTGGCCCGACAGGTACGTTCGGGCATGACGTCGGTCAACTCGGCCCTCACCTTCGCGGGGATGCCGGCGCTGCCCTTCGGCGGGGTCGGGAACTCGGGGTTCGGCCGCATCCACGGAGCGGACGGCCTGCGCGAGTTCACCCGCCCGAAGGCGATCGTGAAGCGCCGCGGCCCGACGGTGCTGGCGGCCGCGACGTTCGACCGCACCGAAAAGACCATGCAGCAGATCCTCCGCGTGGTGAGGGTGGTGCACGGGCGCAGCAAGTAGCCCGGTCGGGGTCACGAAATGTCGGCCGCGTCGCGGCCGACGCAGCCGACATTTCGGACTTATACCTCGTCGGGCGATAAATGCGGTTCGAGGGATTCGGCGCCGGCTCGGGGCGATTAAGCAGTGGGCGGCGGGTCGCGTCTCGGGTGTTCAAGCCACGGCTCGCGGCGGGTGGCGGCCCAGGTTGAGCAGACGGCCGGCGCCGCCGGCGGCTCAGATCAAGCCAATGGCGGGCGGCCAAGGTCAAGCCAGCGGGCTCACGACGGTTGCGGCCCAGGTCAAGCCAGCGGCTCACGACGGTTGCGGCCCAGGTCAAGCCAGCGGCTCACGACGGTTGCGGCCCAGGTCAAGCCAGCGGCTCACGACGGTTGCGGCCCAGGTCAAGCCAGCGGCTCACGACGGTTGCGGCCCAGGTCAAGCCAGCGGCTCACGACGGTTGCGGCCCAGGTCAAGCCAGCGTCGCGTTGGGGGCGGCTGGAGCCGAGCCAATGGCGGGCGGCGGTTCAGGCCGAGCCAGCGGCTCGCGGTGACTCGGGTCGAGCCGACGGCGAGGCACGGTTCCTTGCGGCACAAAAAGAGGCCGGGCGAGTCGTCGACCCGCCCGGCCTGGGCTATTGGGTCGGGCGCCACCCCTGAGCCGCGGCCCATTTCGCGGCCGCCTTCTCCTGCTTGCGCCTCTTCCGGCGCCGCATCAGCCAGCCGAACGCCAGGAAGAGCGCCAGCAGGAAGACCAGCACCAGGATCGGCAGGACGATCGCGATCACCGAGAGGAACACGCTGAAGAAGTCCTCGATGGTGCTCACGATCGGGGCGCCGAAACCGACCGTCGTGGCGTTGATGACCGGGCGCGACGCGGCCTTCATGCCGTGCACGCCCAGCGATATCGCGCCGCCGACGACTATGGGTACCCATTGATGGCTCGTGAAGAACGAGCCCGGATCGCTCACCGTGACCGTCTGCGAGCTCGACGCGGCGCCGAACGCCAGGCCGCCCGCGGTCGGGCGGATGAACGTCTGGATGACGTCGTTGACGTGGTCGAGCATCGGTACCTTGTCGGCCACGAACTCGATCGCGAGCAGGACCGCGACGATCGCGAGCGTCCAGCCGTTCTCCATCCACGACCAGTTGGACGGGAGCGTGATCATGTCCGTGTACCGCGCGAGCAGGCCGATCGCCAGCAACGGGATATATGCGTTGAGCCCGGCCGATGTGGCGAGGCCGAGACCCGTCAATGACTCCAACACCCCATCAGCATGACATCGGGTTGCCAGTCCCACCCGGCGAGCGGGTTAGGCTGTCCGCCGTGCGTCTCGTCATCGCCAAGTGCTCGGTCGACTACATCGGCCGGCTCACGGCCCATCTCGCGCCCGCGACCCGCCTGCTGCTCATCAAGGCCGACGGGTCGATCTCGATCCACGCCGACGACCGGGCGTACAAGCCGCTGAACTGGATGAGCCCGCCCTGCCGGCTCGAGGAGTCCGAGGGCCTGTGGCGCGTGGTCAACAAGGGCGGCGAGGAGCTGCGGATCACGATCGAGGAGATCCTGCACGACACCTCGCACGAACTGGGCATCGACCCGGGCCTGGTCAAGGACGGCGTCGAGGCGCACCTGCAGGAGCTGCTGGCCGCGGCGCCGCAGACATTGGGGGCGGGGTTCACGCTGGTCCGCCGCGAGTACATGACCGCGATCGGCCCCGTCGACCTGCTCTGCCGCAACGGCGAGGGCGCGACCGTGGCGGTCGAGATCAAGCGCCGGGGCGAGATCGACGGGGTGGAACAACTCACCCGGTACCTCGAGCTGCTCGGCCGCGATCCCCTGCTCGCGCCCGTCACGGGCATCTTCGCGGCGCAGGAGATCAAGCCGCAGGCGCGCGTCCTGGCCGAGGACCGCGGCATCCGCTGCGTGGTGCTGGACTACAACGCCCTGCGGGGCGTGCAGAAGGACGAGCTGACGCTGTTCTGACACCGATCCCGACCCGAACGCGGGATCGCGTCGGCTCCCCCATATCCCCCGTCGGGGTATAAATCCGAAATGTCGCGGCGCGGAGCGCCCGACATTTCGACCGCCCGCCCCGACGCAGAGCACTCAAGGACCGACCGAAGCACCCGACACCGCGAGACCGTCCACAGCAACGCGAGGCGGCTCGCAGCGCGAAACGGTCCAGCAGTCCGACCGCCCGCGCCGCCGCAGAGCGCCCAATGCCGGGCGAATCGCCCGAAACCGCGAGACCGCGAGACCGTCCACAGCAACGCGAGGCGGCTCACAGTGCGGAACGATCCAGCAGTCCGACCGCCCGCGCCGCCGCAGAGCGCCCAATGCCGCGCGAATCGCCCGACACCGCGAGACCGTCCACAGCAACGCGAGACCGCCTCAGAGGTTGTGGGCCTCGCGCACCACCGTCACGAGCTCGTTCACCACATCCGTGATCGCGAAGTCCTTCGGAGTGAAGACCCGCGCCACCCCCGAGGCCCGCAACTCCTCAGCGTCCCCCGGCGGAATGATGCCCCCCACCACCACCGGCAGGTCGCCCAGCCCCGAGGCGCGCAACCCCGCCAGCACCGACGCCACCGCGGCCAGGTGGGAGCCCGACAAAACCGACAACCCCACCAGGTCCACGTCCTCCTCCACCGCCGCCGCCACGATCTGCGCCGGCGTCAGCCGGATCCCCTGGTACACCACCTCGAACCCGGCATCCCGCGCCCGCACCGCGATCTGCTCGGCGCCGTTGGAGTGTCCATCCAGCCCGGGTTTGCCGACCAGCATGCGCAGGCGGCCGGTGCCGAGGTCGGCGGCGGTTCGGCGTACGCGCTCGCGTACCGCATCCAGGTTCCCCGCCGGCGCCGAGATCGCGGCGCTCAGGCCGGTCGGGGCGCGGTACTCGCCGAAGACCGACCGGAGCGCCCCCGCCCACTCGCCCGTGGTCACCCCCGCGGCAGCGCACGCGAGCGTCGCCTCCATGAGGTTGCCCGAGCCGGTCGCGGCCGCGCTCAGGGCGGCCAGCACCGCGGTCACGTCGCCGCGGTCGGCGCGCCACCGCGCGATCGAGGACACCGCGGCCTGCTCCACCGCGGGGTCGATCTGCTCGACCAGGAAGCCGGTCAGCGGCGAGGGCTCGGTCTCGGTGAAGCGGTTCACGCCCACCACCACGTCGTCGCCGCGCTCCATGCGGGCACGGCGCTCGGCCAGGGAGGCGACCAGGGCGCTCTTGAGGTACCCGGACTCGACGGCCGCGACCACCCCGCCCATCTCCAGCACGCGGTCCAGCTCCTCGGTCGCGCCCGCCACGATGCCGGCGACGAGCGCGTCCATGACCTTCGAGCCCTCGAACAGGTCCGGGTACTCCAGCAGGTCCGACTCGAACGCCAGCACCTGCTGCATGCGCAGCGACCACTGCTGGTCCCACGGCCGCGGCAGGCCGAGCGCCTCGTTCCAGGCCGGCAGCTGCACGGCGCGCGCCCGGGCGTCGCGCGAGAGCGTCACGCCCAGCATCTCCAGCACGATGCGCTGCACGTTGTTCTCCGGCTGGGCCTCGGTCAGGCCGAGGGAGTTGACCTGCACGCCGTAGCGGAAGCGGCGCGCGGCCGGGGCGGCGACGCCGTACCGCGACGCCGTGAGCCGGTCCCAGAGCAGCGTGAACGCGCGCATCTTCGCCGTCTCCTCGACGAAGCGCACGGAGGCGTTGACGAAGAACGAGATCCGGGCGACCACGTCGCCGAAGCGCTCGGGCGGCACCTGGCCCGAGTCGCGTACCGCATCCAGCACGGCGATCGCGGTGGCCAGCGCGAAGGCGACCTCCTGGACCGGCGTGGCGCCGGCCTCCTGCAGGTGGTACGAGCAGATGTTGACCGGGTTCCAGCGCGGGCAGTTCGCGACGGTCCACGCGATGGTGTCCGTGGTCAGGCGCAGCGACGGGCCGGGCGGGAAGATGTGCGTGCCCCGGGAGAGGTACTCCTTGACGATGTCGTTCTGCGTCGTCCCGGCCAGGCGCGCGATGTCCACGCCGTGCTCGCGGGCGCAGGTGACGTACAACGCGAAAAGCCACATCGCAGTCGCGTTGATGGTCATCGAGGTGTTGGCGCGCTCGAGGTCGATGCCGTCGAAGAGCGCGCGCATGTCGCCGAGGTGCGCGACCGGCACGCCGACCCGCCCCACCTCGCCGCGGGCGAGCTCGGCGTCGGGGTCGTAGCCGGTCTGGGTCGGCAGGTCGAACGCCACCGACAGGCCGGTCTGGCCCTTGGCCAGGTTGCGGCGGAACAGGGCGTTGGAGGCGGCCGCCGAGGAGTGGCCGGCATACGTGCGCATGACCCACGGACGGTCGGGCTCGGCCAGCCGCTCAGCATCCATGCCGCCCACCCTACTGAAGGGTAACTACGGGTCGGCGGTGAAAGTTGTCACCACCTATAGTGGTCGCCGTGGCGGATGCGATCATGGTGCGCGGCCTGCGCAAGGCGTACGGCAAGGCGGTGGCCGTCGACGGGGTCGACCTCGACGTCCGCGACGGCGAGGTGTTCGCGCTGCTCGGGCCGAACGGGGCCGGCAAGACGACGACGGTGGAGATCCTCGAGGGTTTCCGGCACCGCACCGCGGGCGAGGTCTCGGTGCTGGGCATCGACCCGCAGCACGGCGACGCGGCCTGGCGGGCCCAGGTCGGGGTGGTGCTGCAGAGCACCGGCGAGTTCGACGACCTGACCGCGCGCGAGGTCGTGCACCACTTCGCGAACTACTACCCGTCGGCCGCCGACCCGGACGAGATCCTCACGCGGGTCGGGCTGTCCGAAAAACAGAATGCCCGCACTCGTACCCTCTCCGGCGGCCAGAAGCGCCGGCTCGACGTCGCCCTGGGCATCGTCGGCCGCCCCCGGCTCCTGTTCCTCGACGAGCCGACCACCGGCTTCGACCCGGAGGCGCGCCGCGAGTTCTGGGGCCTCATCCGCGACCTCGCCGGGGCCGGCACCACGATCCTGCTCACCACGCACTACCTGGACGAGGCCGAGGCGCTGGCCGACCGCGTGGGCGTGCTCACCGGCGGCCGGCTCATCGCCGTCGACTCGCCCGCCCGGCTCGGCGGCCGCGGCGAGGGCGGCGCCACCGTCGCCTGGCACTCCCCCGACGGGCCCCGCAGCGAGCGCACCGAGGCCCCGACCGCCGTGGTCGCGCGCCTGGCCGAGCAGTTCGGCGGCGAGGTGCCGGGCCTGACCGTCACCAGACCCAGTCTCGAGGATGTGTACCTGCGGATGATCGGCGCCGGCGAATGAACACCCTGCGGCTCGGCCTCCTGCGCGGCGGCCTCGAGATCAAGCAGTTCCTGCGCAGCCGCGAGTCGGTGGTCTTCACCCTCGCCTTCCCGCTGATCCTGCTGTGCGTGTTCGGCGCCGTCTTCGGCGGCGAGATCGCGCCCGGGGTCACGTTCACCCAGTACTTCGCGGCCGGCATGATCGCCGCCGGCCTGCTCGCGACCGGGTTCCAGAGCCTGGCCATCCAGATCCCGATCGAGCGCGAGAAGGGCATCCTCAAGCGCCTGCGCGGCACGCCGATGCCCCGGGCCGCCTACTTCATCGGCAAGATCGTCATGGTGCTGGCCATCGGCCTCGTGGAGACGATCCTGCTCGTCACGGTCGCGGCCCTCTTCTTCGGCGTGAAGCTGCCCGCCACCGGGGAGAAGTGGCTGACCTTCGTCTGGGTGGCGCTGCTGGGCATCACGGCCTGCACGCTGTGCGGGATCGCGTTCTCCTCGCTGGCCCGCTCGGGGCGCAGCGGCCCGGCCGTCGTGACGCCCGTCGCGATCGTGCTGCAGTTCATCTCCGGCGTCTTCTTCCAGTACACGGACCTGCCCGGCTGGATGCGCGCGATCGCCTCGGTCTTCCCGCTCAAGTGGATGACGCAGGGCATGCGCTCGGTGTTCCTGCCCGACTCGTTCGCGGCCCAGGAGCCCTCGCACGCCTGGCAGCACGGCATGATCGCGCTCGTGCTGGGCGGCTGGATCGTGCTGGGGCTGATCCTGTGCCTGCTGACGTTCCGCTGGACCGAACGCGACTGAGGCGCGCGGCGCCAAAAAGGACCGAACGCGACCGAGGCGCGCCGCGCCAAAAGGACCGAACGCGACCGAGGCGCGCCGCGCCAAAGGACCGAACGCGACCGAGGCGCGCCGCGCCAAAGGACCGAACGCGACCGAGGCGCGCCGCGCCAAAGGACCGAACGCGACCGAGGCGCGCCGCGCCAAAAGGACCGAACGCGACCGAGGCGCGCCGCGCCAAAAGGACCGAACGCGACCGAGGCGCGCCGCGCCAAAGGACCGAACGCGACCGAGGCGCGCCGCGCCAAAGGACCGAACGCGACCGAGGCGCGCCGCGCCAAAGGACCGAGCGCGACCGAGGCACGCCGCCGCAAAGGGTCAGCCAACGGCAAAAGGCTTGAACCGGGCCTTCCGGTGCCGATCAGCGTTGGGTGACGGGTCGGCTCGGCAAGGCGGTCCGCCAGGTCGGCTGGGCCGGTGTGCTGGCAGCAGCCGCGAGCACCTCTTCACCATCTTCACGCGCCCGCTGGACGACTCGACCATCCTGCCGGCCGGCACCGACCTGTCCCCGGTGCCCGAGCCGACCGCGGCGCTGTGGGAGGCGCGGCGCTCCGGCGAGGCCGCGGTCTCCGACACGTACGTCCTGCTGCGCGACCGCGGCCTGCCCGCCGACCGGCAGCAGCTGTCGTTCGTGCTCGCCGCCCCCGCGTACGGCGATCCGACGCCGGACGGGCGGCGCGAGTTCAAGGGCTGGGTCGTGCTCGGCCTGCGCGGGCAGGACTTCATCGGCGGCGTGCTCACCCGCGCGACGCAGGGGCAGGCCGACGCCGAGCTGTGGGCGCAGAACGGCGGCGGGCAGGAGAGCCGCGTCGCCCGGCTGCACCAGGCCGGGCAGCACCCGGACATCCACCGGGACCTGCACGTGCAGATCGCCAACCGGGAGTGGCGGCTGGTCGTCTCGGCCGACTCGGCCCGGCTGGGCCGCTCGGCGCCGATCCTGCCGCTCGTCGTCGGGCTCGGCGGCGCCCTGCTCACGCTGCTGGTGTGCGCGATGCTGTGGGCGCTGGCGGGCGCGCGGGGGCGGGCCGAGGACCGGGTCGTGACCGCCACCGCGGATCTGCGCGCCGCCCAGCGCACCACCGACAACCGGGTCGCGCTGCTCAACGGCGTCCTGGAGCGGATCAGCGACGGCGTCGGGGTGGTCGACGGCAACGGGAGGTTCATCGTGCACAACCCGGCCGCGCAGGCGATGCTCGGGCGCGCGCTGGACGGGGACGCGCCGGAGGAGTACCGCTTCTTCCGGCCCGACGGCGTCACCCCGTTCCCGGCCGGCGAGCTGCCGCTGGTGCGCGCCCTCGCCGGCGAGTCGACCGACCGCGTGGAGATGGTCCTGCGCAGCCCCGACCGCCCCGACGGGGTGTTCCTGTCGGTCAGCGGGCGGCCGCTGGACGCCGACGGGCAGCGCGGGGCGATCGCGGTGTTCCACGACATCACCGACGCCCGGGAGCGCGAGGCCGACCTCGCCGCGTTCGCCGGGATCGTCGCGCACGACCTCAAGAACCCGCTCACCGTCATCGGCGCGCACGCGGAGATGGGCCCGCGACGCGCTGCCGGAGCGGCCGGACCAGGCCGCGGAGAGCCTCGAGCGGGTCGGGTCGGGCGTGGTGTGCATGCGGCGCCTGATCGACGACCTGCTCGCCTACGTGACCGCGCGCGACGCGGCCCTCAAGCCGTGCGAGGTCGACCTGGCCGGGCTCGTGGCCGACGTCGTCGCGGAGCGGGTCGGGCATCTGCGGGTGCCGCCGGATGTGTACGTCGGGATGCTCCCCGCGTCGTGGCGGACCCGGCGATGTTGCGGCGCGTGCTCGACAACCTCGTCGGCAACGCGCTCAAGTACGTACAGCCGGGCCGCGTCGCGAAGATCGACATCAGCGCCCAGCCGGCCGGCCGCGGCTGGATCCGCGTCGAGGTCGCCGACCGCGGGATCGGCATCCCCGACGCGGACAAGCCGCACGTGTTCGAGTCGTTCCACCGGGCCCACGCCGGGCAGTCGTACGGCGGGACCGGCCTCGGCCTCGCGATCTGCCGCCGCATCGTGGACCGCCACGGCGGCATGATCACGGTGACCGACAACCCCGGCGGGGGCAGCCGGTTCGCCTTCACCGTCCCCGGCGCGCTACCCGTGGTGGCCGCGGCGGCGGACGTTCACGAGTACGTGTAGAAGCCCTGCCCGCTCTTGCGCCCGAGATCCCCGGCGATGACCATGCGGGCCAGCAGCTCCGGCGGGAAGAACTTCGGGTCGTCGGTGTCGGTGTGGATGTTCTTGGCCGCGTGGTACAGAACGTCGACGCCGGTCAGGTCCGTGGTGGCCAGCGGGCCCATCGCGTGGCCGAAGCCGAGCTTGCACGCCAGGTCGAGGTCCTCGGCGCTCACCACGCCGCTCTCGACCAGCTTCACCGCCTCCACGACCAGCGCCGCGATCAGCCGCGTGGTGACGAAGCCGGCCACGTCGCGGTTGACGACGATGCACGTCTTGCCGATCTCCTCGGCGAAGGCGCGGGCCGTCGCCAGCGCGGCATCGCCGGTCTTGTACCCCCGGACGAGCTCGCACAGCTTCATCACCGGTACCGGGGAGAAGAAATGGGTGCCGACGACCTGCTCGGGGCGCCGGGTCGCGGTGGCGATCTGGGTGACCGGGATGGCCGAGGTGTTCGTGGCCAGTACGGCGCCGTCCTTGCAGATGCGGTCCAGCGCCCGGAACACCTCCTGCTTGACCTCGAGCTGCTCGAAGACCGCCTCGACGACGATGTCGGCGTCGGCGGCCGCCTCCAGCTCCGTCGTGGGCGTGATCCGACCGAGCGCCGCCTCGACGTCGCCCTCGGCGATGACGCCCTTGCTCGCGAACTTGCCGAGGCTCGCGCGGATGCCGCTCAGGCCGCGCTGGACCGCCTCGTCGTTGAGGTCCCGCAGCGTCACCTCCCACCCGGCCTGCGCGGCGACCTGGGCGATGCCCGCCCCCATGAGCCCCGCTCCGATGACCGCAAGACGACCCGCCATAGCTCGTACCCCTTTGCCTTCCACGTCGTCGTGAACGCTGTTGACCTTATCCGGCTCCGCTGCGTGATCACCTGATGGCAGACTGTCAAGGTGCCCCTCATGTACCTCGCGGGCTGGGCCGCCTCCGCCGGCGTACTGGCCGCGCTGCTGCTCATCATCCGCCTGCTGAAGTACGGCAGCCCGGTCCCGGCGCCTCGCCCCTCGACCGACTACGGCCTGCTGCGCACCGTGTCGATGGTGGGCGACCTGGCCTTCGCCCGGGAGGTACGCGACCGCCTGCGCCACTACGGCGTCCGCGCGACGCTGGCGACCGGCCCGGACGGCATGGTGCGCATCCTGGTCTTCGCCGACGAGCTGGACCGCGCGCGGCGCCTGATCAGCTCCTGAGGTCGCGGGCTCAGAAGTCGAACTGGTCCGGCGGCGCGGCCGACCGCTCGACCTCCACGCCCAGGGCCCGCAGGTCGGACTCGAAGCTCGGGTACCCGCGGTCGATGTGGTGCACGTGCCGGATCTCGGTCACGCCGTCCGCGCACAGGCCCGCGATCGCCAGGCCCGCCCCCGCGCGGATGTCGGTCGCGGTCACCGGGGCGCCCGACAGGCGGTCCTTGCCGCGCACGACCGCGTGGTGCCCGTCGGTGCGGATGTCGGCGCCCAGGCGGGACATCTCGTTGATGAACATGAAGCGCCCGTCGAAGATGTTCTCGGTCACCAGCGACGAACCCTCCGAGACCGCCGCGAGACCGACCGCCATCGGCAGCAGGTCGGTCGCGAAGCCCGGGAACGGCAGCGTGACCACGTCGACGGCCTTCGGGCGGGACGGCATCACGACGCGGAAGGTGTCCGCGGTCGTGGTCACGTCGCCGCCGGCGGTGACGACCTTGTCCAGGGCGATCTCCAGGAACGCCGGGTCGATGCCGTGCACGGTCACGTCGCCGCGGGTCATGGCGGCGGCGAAGGCCCAGGTGCCGGCCACGATCCGGTCGCCGACGGTGCGGTGCTCGACCGGGCGCAGCTCCGGCACGCCCTGGATGACCAGGCGGGAGGAGCCGGCGCCCTGGATGTCGGCGCCCATGTCGGTCAGCATGCGGCAGATGTCGACGATCTCCGGCTCGCGGGCCGCGTTGTCGATCTCGGTGCGGCCGTTGGCCAGGACCGCGGCCATGAGCAGGTTCTCGGTCGCGCCGACGCTCGGGAAGTCGAGCCAGATGGTCGCGCCGTGCAGCTTCGGGGCGGTGGCGATGACGAAGCCGTGCTCGCCGGAGATGTCGGCGCCCATCCGGCGCAGGCCCTCGACGTGCATGTCGAGGCCGCGGGAGCCGATCGCGTCGCCGCCCGGGTGGGCGACGCGCACGTGGCCGCGGCGGGCCAGCAGCGGGCCGAGCACGCAGATCGAGGCGCGCAGCCGGCGCACGAGGTCGTAGTCGGCCTCGGTGCCGAGCTCGTCCGGCACGTCGATGACGACGCGGTCGCCGTCCTGCTCGACCTCACAGCCGAGGCGGCGCAGCACCTCCGCCATGATGGCGATGTCGGTGATGCGCGGCACGTTCGTCAGCACGCTGCGCCCGGTCGCCAGCAGCGCCGCCGCCATCAGCTTGAGCGCCGAGTTCTTCGCCCCGACGACGGATACGTCGCCGGCCAGCCGGGCCCCGCCCATCACACGGATCACGTCCACGTCCGCCATCGTAGGGGCATTCCGTACCGTGAAAACCATGGCCATTCACCTCACGCGGATCTACACGAAAACCGGCGACACCGGTACCACGGGACTGGGGGACTTCTCGCGCGTGTCGAAGACCGACCCGCGCCTGGTCGCGTACGCCGACGTCGACGAGGCCAACGCGGCGATCGGCGTCGCGCTGGCCCTGGGCGCGCTCGACGAGCGGATCGCGACGGTGCTCCGGGCCGTGCAGAACGACCTCTTCGACGTCGGGGCGGACCTGTGCAACCCCGTCGTGGCCGATCCGCCGCACCCGCCGCTGCGCGTCACGGCCGCACAGGTGGAGCGGCTGGAGCAGTGGTGTGACGAGTTCAACGAGGAGCTGCCCAAGCTGGACTCCTTCATCCTGCCCGGCGGCACCCCGGGCGCCGCGCTGCTGCACGTGGCCCGCACGGTGAGCCGGCGCGCCGAGCGCAGCGCCTGGGCCCTCTGGGAGGTCGACGCCCGGCGCACCAACGAGATCGCGCTGCAGTACCTCAACCGCCTGTCGGACCTGCTTTTCATCCTGTGCCGCACCGCCAACCCGGGCGGCGACGTGAAATGGGTCCCGGGAGGGCAGCGGTAGACGGCTTCAGCTGGCTTTGTAGCGGTACGGGCGCGTCTCCGGGGTCGAATCCCCCGGCGGCGCCGCCTCTACCCAGGAGAGGAAGCCGGTCAGTGCGCGCTCGGCCATCGCGATCTCGACCGGGGCCTGCCGGCTGACGCAGCGCACGATCACCCAGTCGGGCGGGAGCACGAGCAGCTCGGCCGCGTCCGGGGTGCGGCGGCGGTCGACGGCGAGCCCGCGCCGCGAGAGCACCCGGCGCGGGCCCGGCCAGAAGCTGAAGATGCGGTACCACCGCAGGTCGTCGCCGGCGAACCGGGCGAGGCCGGCCGACCAGCCGCGGCCCGGGATGATCGTGCTCAGGCGTACGCCGAGCTCGATGGTGCCACCCTTGCGGGCGATCACCAGGCGGCGCAGGAACAGCAACGCCAGGGCAGCCAGCAGGATCAGGACCGCGATGCCGATGCCCTCGACGATCCTCACCTGCGCCGCCCGCTCGTCAGTGCGCTGAGGACGCGGAGGCGGGGGTGCAGCTCTCGGCAAGGACCGTCACGCCGGTGCCGGTGACGGAGATGAACCCGCCGGCCACGTCGTAGGCGAGTTCCTGGCCGCCCTGCTTGATACGTACCTGGCCCTCCTCGGCGAGCTGGCCGAGGAGCGGTTCGTGGCCGTAAAGGACGCCGAGCTCACCCTCGGTCGTGCGCGCGACGACCATGTCCGCGTCGCCGGACCAGACTTTCTCCTCGACGGCTACGAGCTCGACGTACAGCTGCCTCGCCACGCTAGTTACTCCTCGTGTGCGCGATTCGGTTTGGACGAGTCTAGTCAAAGATCCGACGCGCCGAGCAGTGGGCCTCACCACGTTGGCACACCTGGTGAAGCGCCATTGCGGCGCCGGGCGCGGAGCCTCGGCTCGAACACTTCAGAGCGTGACGCACGTCACCGCCTCGCGAAGTGGCTTTGCCGAAAATTTCAGATGTTCGTAAGCAAAAGAGAAGGCGCGCCACCGCCCGGCGACGCGCCCTCCCAAAACCGGCGAAAGACCGACGAAGGTCAGTCCTTCATCAGTTCGTGCGCCTTCTTCTCGAGGTCCTCGAGGCCGCCGCACATGAAGAACGCCTGCTCGGGGAAGTGGTCGTACTCGCCCTCGCTGATCTTCTTGAACGACTCGATGGTCTCCTTGAGGGGCACCGTCGAGCCCGCGACGCCGGTGAACTGCTCGGCGGCGTAGGTGTTCTGCGACAGGAACCGCTCGATGCGACGGGCGCGGGCGACCGTCACCTTGTCCTCTTCGGACAGCTCGTCCATGCCGAGGATGGCGATGATGTCCTGCAGGTCCTTGTACTTCTGCAGGATCCGCTGCACCTCGCGGGCGACCGTGTAGTGCTCGACGCCGACGAACTCCGGCGCGAGAATCCGCGAGGAGGACGCCAGCGGGTCGACGGCCGGGTAGATGCCCTTGTCCGAGATCGACCGCTCGAGGTTCGTGGTCGCGTCGAGGTGGGCGAACGTGGTGGCCGGCGCCGGGTCGGTGTAGTCGTCGGCGGGCACGTAGATCGCCTGGAGCGAGGTGATGGCCTTGCCCCGCACGGAGGTGATGCGCTCCTGCAGCAGGCCCATCTCGTCGGCCAGGGTCGGCTGGTAACCGACGGCGCTCGGCATACGGCCGAGCAGCGTCGACACCTCGGAGCCGGCCTGCGTGAACCGGAAGATGTTGTCGATGAAGAGCAGCACCTCCTGGTTCTGCACGTCACGGAAGTACTCCGCCATGGTCAGCGCGGACAGCGCGACCCGCAGACGGGTGCCCGGCGGCTCGTCCATCTGGCCGAAGACCAGCGCGGTCTTGTCCAGGACGTTGCCCTCGGCCATCTCCAGGATCAGGTCGTTGCCCTCGCGGGTGCGCTCACCCACGCCGGCGAAGACCGACGTACCACCGAAGTTGCGGGCGACACGGGTGATCATCTCCTGGATGAGCACCGTCTTGCCCACGCCGGCGCCGCCGAACAGGCCGATCTTGCCACCGCGCACGTACGGCGCGAGCAGGTCGAGGACCTTGATGCCGGTCTCCAGCATCTCGGTCTTCGGCTCGAGCTCGGCGAACTTGGGCGCGTCGCGGTGGATCTCCCACCGGTCGGTGATCTCCAGCGTCGACGGGTCGGCGTTGAGGACCTCGCCGAGGGCGTTGAACACGTGGCCCTTTGTCACGTCGCCGACCGGCACCGAGATGCCGGCGCCGGTGTCGCGCACCGCCGCGCCGCGGATCAGGCCGTCGGTGGGCTGCATGGAGATGGCGCGCACCATGTTGTCGCCGAGGTGCTGGGCGACCTCGAGCGTCAGCGTCTTGGTGCCTCCGGAGAGGGTCACGTCGACGTGGAGCGCGTTGTAGATGTCGGGCATGTTGTCACGCGAGAACTCGGCGTCGACGACCGGGCCGATGACCCGGACCACGCGGCCGGCCGCGGTCTTCGTGTCTGCTGGTGCAGTCATCACACATCACTTCCCGTCGCTGCCAGCGCGTTGGCGCCGCCGACGATCTCGCTGATTTCCTGGGTGATCGCCGCCTGCCGCGCGGAGTTCATTTCGCGGGTGTACCGCTTGAGCAGATCGTCGGCGTTGTCGGAGGCGCTCTTCATGGCACGCCGGCGCGCGGCGGACTCGCTGGCCGCCGAGTCCAGCAACGCCGCGAAGATCCGCGTGTTGATGTACTTCGGCAGCAGCGCCTCGAGCAGCGCCTCGGCCTCCGGCTCGAACTCGTAGGCCGGCAGCGGCCCGCTGACCTCCTGCTCCTCGACCTCCATCGGCGCGACGATCCGCGCCACCGGGGTCTGGGTCATCAGGGAGCGGAACTGCGTGTGCACCATGTAGAGCTCGTCGATGCCGAGGACGCCGTCGGGGCCCGGGCCGTCGACGGAGTCGTCGGCGCCGCTGACGAAGGCCTGGATGAGCGTCTCGCCGATCTCGGCCGCGTTGTCGTACCGCGGCTGCTCGGAGAAGCCCGTCCAGCTCCCGGCGATCTCACGGCCGCGGAACCGGTAGTAGCCGACGCCCTTACGCCCGGAGACGTACAGCGCGACCTGCTTGCCGTCCTGGCGCAGCCGGGCGATCAACTGCTCGGCGGTGCGCAGCGCGTTGGCGTTGTACCCGCCGCACAGCCCCCGGTCGCTGGTGACGATGAGCACGCCGGCCCGGCGGACCGGGTTGCGCGGCACCAGCAGCGGGTGGTCGACGTTCGCGTTGCTCGCCAGTGCCGTCAGCACGCCCGTGATCGCCTCGGCGTAGGGCAGGGAGGCGGCGACCCGCTCCTGCGCCTTGCCGATGCGGCTCGTGGCGACGAGCTCCTGCGCCTTGGTGATCTTCTTGGTCGACTTGACCGTGCGGATCCTCCGGCGCAGTGCCTGTACCTGACCGGCCATGCGTCAGCCCGACTTCCGGACCTGGCGGGTGACGGTCTCGCGGCTCTGCTCGCCCTGGAGCGCCTTGGCCGGCGCCTCGTTGACGGTCGCGTCGTCACCCTTGGCCGAGAAGACCTGCTTGAACGAGTTGATCGCCTCGGTCAGGCCGTCGATCGTGTCCTTCTCGAGCTTCTTGCTCTCGGCGATCGTGTCGAGCAGCTCCTTGCGGCTGGAGCGCAGGTGCTGCAGGAACTCGCTCTCGAAGCGGCGGATCTCGCTCACCGGGATCGAGTCGAGCTGGCCGGTGGTGCCGGCCCACACCGAGACGATCTCCTCCTCGACCGAGAACGGCGAGTACTGCGGCTGCTTGAGCAGCTCGACCAGGCGGGCACCCTTGTCCAGCTGGGCGCGGGAGGCCTTGTCCAGGTCGGAGGCGAACGCGGAGAACGCCTCGAGCTCGCGGTACTGCGCCAGGTCGAGCCGCAGCCGGCCGGCGACGTCCTTCATGCCCTTGACCTGGGCCGAGCCGCCGACCCGCGACACCGAGGTGCCGACGTTGATGGCCGGGCGGACGCCCTGGTTGAACAGGTCGGACTCCAGGAAGACCTGGCCGTCGGTGATCGAGATGACGTTCGTCGGGATGTAGGCCGAGATGTCGTTGGCCTTCGTCTCGATGATCGGCAGGCCGGTCATCGAGCCCGCGCCGAGCTCGTCGGACAGCTTCGCGCAGCGCTCGAGCAGGCGCGAGTGCAAGTAGAAGACGTCGCCCGGGTAGGCCTCGCGGCCCGGCGGGCGGCGCAGCAGCAGCGAGATCGCGCGGTACGCCTCGGCCTGCTTGGTCAGGTCGTCGAAGACGATCAGGACGTGCTTGCCGCCGTACATCCAGTGCTGCCCGATGGACGAGCCGGTGTAGGGGGCGAGGTACTTGAAGCCGGCCGGGTCGTTCGCCGGGGAGGCGACGA
Source organism: Dactylosporangium sp. McL0621 (assembly GCF_049995355.1). Classification (NCBI taxonomy): domain Bacteria; kingdom Bacillati; phylum Actinomycetota; class Actinomycetes; order Micromonosporales; family Micromonosporaceae; genus Dactylosporangium; species Dactylosporangium sp. McL0621. Next base: position 1,564,493 of record NZ_CP188259.1, on the reverse strand, counting down.
TGGTGGTGTACTCCATCGCGCCCTGCTCTTCGAGGGTGCCCTTGATCGAGGCGATGGTGGTCGCCTTCTGACCGATGGCGACGTAGATGCAGCGGACCTGCTTCTTCGGGTCGCCGGACTTCCAGTTGTCGCGCTGGTTGATGATCGTGTCCAGCGCGACCGTGGTCTTGCCGGTCTTGCGGTCACCGATGATCAGCTGGCGCTGGCCGCGGCCGATGGCGGTCATGGCGTCGATCGCCTTGATGCCGGTCTGCAGCGGCTCCTTGACGGGCTGGCGGGCCATGACGTTCGGGGCCTGCAGCTCGAGCTCGCGGAAGCCTTCGTTGGCGATGTCGCCGCGGTCGTCGATGGGCTCGCCCAGCGGGTTGACCACGCGACCGAGGAAGGCGTCGCCGACCGGCACCGAGAGCACGCGGCCGGTCCGCTTGACCTGCTGGCCCTCCTCGATGCCCTCGAACTTACCGAGGACGACGACGCCGATCTCGCGGACGTCGAGGTTGAGCGAGACGCCGAGCGTGCCGTCCGCGAACTCGAGCAGTTCGTTGGCCATGGTGGAGGGCAGGCCCTCGACCTGGGCGATACCGTCGCCGGCGTACGAGACGACGCCGACCTCCTCGCGGGAGATCTTTGAGTCAACGGACGAGACGTAGCGCTCGAGTGCGCCCCGAATGTCGTCCGAGGAGATGGTCAGCTCGGCCATCCTCAACCTTCTATCTGGAGTATCAAGCTTCGGGGTAATGGTTACTTCGAGAGCGCCGTCTTGGCCTCGGCGAGACGCCGGGCGACCGTGCCGTCGTAAAGGTCGGAGCCGACCTTGACCCGCACGCCTCCGATAATGCGCGGATCGACATCGACCTTGAGTGAGACCTCCCGACCGTACAGCTCCGCCAGACGGTCGGCCAGGCGCTGCTCCTCCGCGTCGCTCAGCGCGACGGCGGTGGTCACGTAGGCGACCGACCGGTCCCGCTTCGCGGCGGCCAGCTCGACCAGGCGGCCGAGCGAGCTGTCGAAGCCACGCCCGCCGAACCCGGAGACCGCGAGCTGCGCGAGGCCGAGCGTGGCCGGCTTGGCCTTGCCCTTCAGCAGGCCCGCCACCAGCTCCGAGCGGGCCTCGGCGGGCGCGGTCGTGTCGCTCAGGGCACCGGCGAGCCGCGAGTCGCCCGCGACGATCTGGCTGAAGCGGAAGAGCTCGTCCTCCACGTCGGCCAGGTCTCCGCTGCGGTCGGCGGCCGACAGCAGCGCGTCGACACCGAGCCGCTCGACGCCGTCGAGCAGTGCGCCCGGGCCGGACCAGCGGCCGGTCACGAGCGTGCTCAGCAGGCCGGCGGTCTCGGCGCTGACCTTGCCCGACAGGATCGAGCCGATCAGCTCCGCGCGGTCGGCCCCGGAACGGCCCGGGTCGGCCAGCGCCCGGCGCAGCCGCGGCTCGCGCCGCAGCAGCCCCGCGACCGCGAGGATCTCGTCGGCGACCTTGGCGATCGCAGCGACGTCAGCGCTCGCCGAGAACTCGGCGAGCTTGTCGACGGCGGCCCCGTAGGCCTCGCGGTTGATGTTTTCCATCAGCGCCGCCCGGCGGCGCCGGCCGCGTCGCCGTCGCCGATCTCCTCGAGGAACCGCTCGACCGTGCCACGGCGGCGGGCCTCCTCCTCGAGGGATTCGCCGACGATACGTCCGGCCAGGTCGACGGCGAGCGAGCCGATCTCGGCCCGCAGCTGGCGCACGATGGTCTGGCGCTCGGTCTGCAGGGCGTCTCGACCCGCGGCGATGATGCGGTCGCTCTCCTCGCGGGCCTTGGCGAGGATGTCCTCGCGGATGCCCGTCGCGTCGGCACGCGCCTCGTCACGGATGCGCGCCGCCTCGGTGCGGGCCTCGGCGAGCTGCTCCTTGTACTGCTGGAGCAGCCGGTTCCCCTCGGCCTGCGCCTCTTCGGCGCGCTTGATCCCGCCCTCGATCGCGTCGACGCGCGCCCGGAAGGTCTCCTCCATACGCGGGAACACGAACTTCATGAGCACGAAGCAGAGAATCGCGAAGGCGATGCCGCCGACGACGATCTCCTGCCAGATCGGAATGATCGGGTTGTGCTCGGCTTCTTCAGCGAAGATCAGCATGGGAAACCTCCCGGCTGGAATCGAAGGGGAGGTTACTTGCCGAACACGAAGCCGAAGGCGATACCCAGCAGGGCGAGCGCCTCGACCACGGCGAAGCCGAGGAACATGTAGGTACGGGTGAGGCCGGCCGACTCGGGCTGACGCGCGGTCGACTGGATGTACGACGCGAAGACGATGCCCACGCCGATACCGGGGCCGATCGCGGCGAGGCCGTAACCGACCGCGGCCATGCTTCCGGTGATCTCTGCCAGAGCCATCTGTGAATCCTCCTGGGATCTCGCGTGAACCCGTTCACGCGGGACAACTGAAAAAGGTGGAGCAGCAACGCTTTTCGAAGCTCGAACAGCGGGGGGTGGTGAAGAAACGAAACAAAAAAGTCTGCGAGCGGCTCAGTGCTCGTCGGCGAGCGTGCCGGCGAGGTAGTTGGCCGTCAGGAGTGTGAAGACGTAGGCCTGCAGGGCGGCGATCAGCAGCTCGAAGAACGTCAGCATGATCGTCATCGCCCAGGAGACGAGGGAGATCGGCTTCAGGAAGAAGCTCTCGGCATTGAGCAGCGCGAATCCACCGAGTGTGAACACCAGCAGCAGCATGTGGCCGGCGAACATGTTGGCGAAAAGTCGCAGCGCCAGCGTGAGCGGCTGCAGGATGAACGCCTGCAGCGCCTCGATCGGCAGCAGCAGCGGCTGCATGAACCACGGGGCGGGCAGCACCGTGGCGTGCTTGAAGTAGCCGAGGAAGCCGTGCTTCTTGAAGCCCTGGTACAGGTACAGGAAGTACGTGCACAGCGCCAGCATCAGCGGGAAGGCGATGTGGGCGTTGGGCGAGACCTGGATGAACGGCACGATCGAGAAGACGTTGCCGACCAGGATGAAGATGAAGAGGCTGGCGAGGTACGGCGCGAAGCGCAGCCCCTCGTGGCCGATGACGTCCTTGGCCACGCCCTCGCGCACGAACCCGTAGAGGCTTTCCGCGAGCCACTGGCCCTTGGTCGGCACGATCTTCGGGCTGCGGTAGGCGATCAGGAAGAACACGATGACGAGCGCGGCGGCGAGCCACAGGAACAGGCTGAACTTGGTCAGCCACGGAGCGGCGTCCACCAACGCGGGCGGGTAGATGTCGTTCACGCTGGGCGGGAAGGGCACCTCCGCCAGAACCTGACCGCTCACCACGTTCCTCTCGATGTATATAAGTCCGCCGGGGCCTCAGGCGCCCAGCTTTTTGACCACCAGATAGATGCCTCCGGCGGCGCCGAGCACGCATCCGATCGCGGTGGCGATTCCGTCCGAACCGAGCCAGCGGTCGACGAGCCAGCCAACGAATCCCCATACGGCAATGCCCGAGATGAGGTATCCGACGGCGGCCCAGCCAGTGTTGGCGCCACTCGCTCCGGATTGCTTGGGTGTCTGGTTACCGGCCATGACGCGGTGACCATATCAGTCAGCCGGGAGCACCCGTGCATCGACCCCCGCGTGCTCATCGCGCGGGGGTTCGCTCATCGGGCCGGGGCCATCAACCGGCGGGCGTCAACGTTACTCCTCCGAGCCGATGCGGAGGGTCAACTACACGACTGATGCGTGAGTGAATGTTGCGCACGGTCACCCCCGGAGGGTTAGCTGGGAGCACAGCCTAACTCTCCGCACTGGGGTGATGACCTTGCGCAACGCCGTCATCGCCTTCTTCTTGATCCTCGCGGCCGTCGTGGTGACGAAGACCGGCCGCGACCAGACCCCCCGTCCCGTGGGCGGGATCACTGGGACCCTGTGCTCCATATCACCACAGCGCGTGACGCTGCGTGATGGAAATCTCGTGGCCGGCGCCGAGTACCACTGCGACTCCCCCGGCCCCGATCGCCTCACGCTGACCGTCCGCCTGCAGCGCAGTACCGATGCGGGCTGGACCACCCTCGCCCAGCAGGCCTTCACGGCGGCCAAGGGCGAGACATTGCCCTCCGTACCGGCGAGCCGCCGCACGCGCCAGGTGAGCGCCGCCTGCCAGGCGGGCGTCTACCGAACCGCCGCGGAATGGTCGGTGAACGGCGGCCGAACGGGAACGGCCCTCGGCCCCGAGCGGCGCAACCCCTGCCGCTAGGGGCTAGACCTCGACGTACGGGATCTTGGCCCGCCACACCCACACGGCGTGCGCGGTCATCCAGGCGATCACCGCCACGATCACCGAGACGCCCATCCAGGGCAGCCCGGCCCAGTTCGTGTTCAGCGCCGCCCACATGGCGAGGCCGATGATCGTGAACTTCACGATGTACGTCCCCAGCGCCACCGGCAGCAGCAGCGGCCGGGCCTTGAGGTCGGTCCAGGCGATGATGAGGCTGGAGACCACGTAGCTCAGGGTGACCAGCGCGACCCCGGCCGCGTCGCCGCCGACGCCCGTCCAGCCGTCGCGCCACAGCGCGATCGGCACGGTGACGACCAGCACGATCGCCATCGCGAGCAGCTGGGCGGGCAGGTGGTTCAGCCTCTTCTTCAAGAACGAAGACCTTGTCTGTGCAGCGGTGCCGCTAGGACCTCATGTCAGGGGGAAGGATACGCGGGGAACGCGGAGGCGAGCTCCCGCACCTGCGGCCCGACCGGCTCGCCGCGCACCGCGGCCGCGATGAGCGCCGCGATCCGCAGCATCTCGGGCTCCTTCATGCCCTGGGTGGTGACCGAGGGCGTGCCGACGCGGATGCCGGAGGCGGTCATGGGCTTCTCCGGGTCGTACGGGATGGCGTTCTTGTTCAGCGTGATCCCGGCGGCGTCGCAGCGCTCCTCCGCCTCGCGGCCGGTGATGCACAGCGCGCGCAGGTCGACGAGCGCCAGGTGCGTGTCGGTGCCGCCGGACACCGGCCGCATGCCCTCGCCCTCCAGCGCCGCGGCCAGCGCCCGCGCGTTCGCGACGACCTGGCGGGCGTAGTCGGCGTAGGCGGGCTGGGCGGCCTCCTTCAGCGCGACCGCCTTCGCCGCGACCGCGTGCATGAGCGGGCCGCCCTGCGTGAACGGGAACACCGCCTTGTCGATGCGCGGGGCGAGCCCCTCCTTGCACAGGATCATGCCGCCGCGCGGGCCGCGCAGCACCTTGTGCGTGGTGGCGCACACGACGTCGGCGAACGGCACCGGCGACGGGATCGCCCCGCCCGCGACCAGGCCGATGAAGTGGGCGGCGTCGACCATGAGGTACGCCCCCACCTCGTCGGCGATCTCGCGGAACCGGGCGAAGTCGATCAGCCGCGGGTACGCCGTCGCCCCGCAGATGACGAGCTTGGGCCGGTGCGCGAGCGCGAGGTCGCGCACCTCGTCGTAGTCGATGAGCTCGTCGTCCTTGCGCACCGGGTAGCCGACGGTGCTGAACCACTTCCCGGAGAAGTTGACCTTGCTGCCGTGGGTCAGGTGCCCGCCGTGCGGCAGCTCCATGGCGAGCACGGTGTCGCCGGGCATGAGCAGCGCGGCGTACGCGGCCAGGTTGGCGCTCGCCCCGCTGTGCGGCTGCAGGTTGGCGTGCTCGGCGCCGAAGAGGGCCTTGGCCCGCTCGATGCCCAGCGCCTCGGCCCGGTCGACCTCGGCGCAGCCGCCGTAGTACCGGCGGCCCGGGTAGCCCTCGGCGTACTTGTTGGTGAGCGCGGAGCCGAGCACGGCGAGCACGGCCGGCGAGGTCAGGTTCTCGCTCGCGATGAGCTGGAGCCCGCCGCGCAGGCGCGCGAGCTCGTCGAGGACGACGTCGGCGATCTCGGGATCGGTGTCCCGCAGCGCGTCGAAGTCGGGCCCCCAGTAGGTGTCGCCCATGAAATGAGTCTAGGGGCAGATTGCGCAGGGTAAGCATGAAGTCATGCGATGTCTGGTGACCGGCGCGACCGGGTACGTCGGCGGCCGCCTGGTTCCGCGCCTGCTGGCGGCCGGGCACGAGGTGCGCTGCCTGACCCGCGACGCGCGCCGCCTGCGCGACGTGCCCTGGGCCGCACGGGTCGACATCGCCCAGGGCGACGTGGCCGCCGAGGACGACACCGGCCTGACCGCGGCCCTGCACGGGATCGACGTGGCGTACTACCTCGTGCACGCCCTGGGCCAGGAGTCCTTCGAGGACGTCGACCGCCTCGGCGCGCTCAACTTCGCGATCGCGTGCGAGCGGGCCGGGGTCGGGCGGATCGTGTACCTCGGCGGCCCGGTGCCCCCGGGTCACGCCTCCGCGCACCTGCGCTCCCGCGCCGAGGTCGGCGACATCTTCCTGCGCTGCGCGGTGCCGGCCACGGTCCTGCGCGCCGCGGTCGTCATCGGCTCCGGCTCGGCGTCGTTCGAGATGCTGCGGTACCTCACCGAGCGCCTGCCGGTCATGGTCACCCCGCGCTGGGTACGCAACCGCATCCAGCCCATCGCCATCCGCGACGTGCTGCGCTACCTGGTCTCGGCGGCCACCGTCTTCCCGCCCCCGGTCAACCGTGCGTTCGACATCGGCGGCCCCGACGTGCTCACCTACGCCCAGCTCATGCACCGGTACGCCCGGATCGCCGGCCTCCCGCGCCGCGTCCTGCTGCCGGTGCGCGCCCTGACCCCGCGGCTGTCGTCGTACTGGGTCGGCCTGGTCACCCCGGTGCCCGCCGGCATCGCCAAGCCGCTGGTGGGCAGCCTCATCCACGAGGCCGTCTGCACCGAGCACGACATCGCGGAGTACATCCCGGACCCCCACGACGGCCTGACCGGCTTCGACGCCGCCGTGCGCCTGGCCCTGCGCCGCATCCGCGACGCCGATGTGGAGACCCGCTGGGAGGACTCCCGCCGGTCCGGCGCCTTCGCCACCGCGCCGAGCGACCCGCTGCCGAGCGACCCGGCCTGGTCCGGCGGCAGCGCGTACCGCGACGAGCGCGCCCACTACACCGCCGCCACCCCGGAGCAGCTCTGGCGCGTCATCGAGTCGATCGGGGGCGAGCACGGCTGGTACTCCTCGCGCCTGGCCTGGGCCCTGCGCGGCGCCGTCGACCGGCTGGCCGGCGGCGTGGGCCTGCGCCGCGGGCGCCGGGACCCCGACCGCCTGTACGCCGGGGACGCGCTCGACTTCTGGCGCGTCGAGGAGATCGTGCCGGGCGAGCTGCTGCGGCTGCGCGCCGAGATGAGGATGCCCGGGCGCGCGTGGCTCGAGCTGCGCGCCGCCGTCGACGAGGGGGACCGCACCGTCTACGAGCAGGTCCTCGTCTTCGTGCCGCGCGGGCTGGCCGGGCACCTCTACTGGCGCTCGGTCGCGCCGCTGCACGGGCTGGTCTTCGGCCGCATGGCGCGCAACGTCGCCCGGGCCGCGCTCAGCGTGCGAACAGCACCTCGGCCAGCGGCCTCGTCGTCGACTGGATCTCGTCGGCGACCCGGCTGAAGTACGAGTCGGCGCGCCCCCACGGGTCGTCGAGCTCGTCCGACGCCAGGGCCGGCCGCCCCGCCCGGGCCCGGTCCGCCGCCTCGACAAGGGCCACCCCGCGCTCGTACACGCCGGTCAGCGTCGCGGGCAGCGCCACGCCGCGGATGAGCCGGCCGAACTCGCCGAAGACGAACGTGCGCGCGGCCGCGTCGGGGCGCAGCTCGGCCACGAACTCGACCTGCTCGATCGTCGCGGTCAGCACGAGGTCGGACGCGTCGACGTGCTCGGCCAGCAGCCGGCGGGCCTTGAACCCGTCGACGCGGCCGCCGCGGTCCAGCACCTGCCGGGCCGCCTGCGGGTCCATCGGCTCGCCGGCGTGCCAGCCCCCGGTGCCGGCGCCGTGCACGTACAGCTCGTCGGCGGAGCCGCCCACCGCGAGCGCGTCGGCCACGAGGAGCCGCTCGGCCATCGGCGAGCGGCAGATGTTGCCCATGCACACGCAGAGGACGCCGAACGGCCCCATCAGGACTCGAGGGCGACCAGGTCGGGCACGACCTCGCGCAGCTTCTCCAGCGGGACGGCGCCGGCGCGCAGCACCCGGTGCTCGCCGCCGACGACCGAGATGATCGTGGACGCGACCGGCTCCGGGCAGGGTCCGCCCTCGAGGTACACGCTGACGGAGTAGCCGAGCTGGTCGCGCGCCTCGGCCGCGGTCTCGGCCGGCGCCTGCCCGTGCTTGTTGGCCGAGGACACCGCCATCGGCCCGGTCTCGCGCAGCACCTCGAGCGCGATGGGGTGCAGGGGCATACGGACCGCGACGGTACCGTCGGTGCTGCCCAGATCCCACTGCAGGCTGGGCGCGTGCTCGACCACGATGGTCAGCGCGCCCGGCCAGAACGCGTCGACCAGGTCGCGGGCGGCCTGGGGCAGCCCGAAGACGAGCCCGTCGAGCGTGTGCCGCGAGCCGACGAGCACCGGCACGGGGGTCGTACGCCCCTTGGCGTTGTTGAGCGCGGTGACGGACCAGGTCTTGAACGCGTCGGCGCCGATGCCGTACACCGTGTCGGTCGGCATCACGATCAGGTCACCGCGCCCGACGGCCTCGATCGCCGCGGCAATGCCGCGCTCACGCTCGGCGAGCACACTGCAGTCGTAGAGCATCACGAGGAGCTATCTTGCCAGGAGTTTCTTCGGAGCCGCTGGTCGCGGTACCCCTCCGCCGCCGACCTGCGGTCCGGCTCGGTCACCGTCGGTCGCTGTTGGTCAACAACGGTGGCCATCGGACGGCCCGTTGACGGCCTGACGGCCTGGAGACGGCCTGGGTTTGATCTTTGCCCTCGCCCCGCCGTATACCCGTCGTCCACCTCTCGGGGAGCGGGCCGGCGCCGGGGGCTGCCCTCGTGAGTACGGACCGCGACGTCCGCGACCACGCTTGGCGGCCCCCGGCGTCGGCCTGCTCGGCTTTGCCTGGACGGCGGGTGTGCGGCGGGGCTCCCCCACCGGAACCCTGAGGCCCCCGGCTGGAGGCCCCGCCGGAGGCAAAGAGTGCACCTGGACGCGCAGTCGGCAGGGAGCGAAGCGACCGGTGTCCGCGGGAGCGACGGCATGTAGCCCGGCGGACCGGGGACCCAAAGCTGCGGAAGCATCGGCGGCCGCAAGCTGATCGGACTCTTTCGAGACCATCTCGCGTGGCCCGTGCGCGGGTTCCGAGCCGGCGGGATTACGGCGTCGGCGCGGAGCGCCGGCGCCGCTCGCACGTCTAGCTCGACGACCGCGCACGGGCTGCGCCGAAGGCGCCTTGATCTAGTACAGCCCAATTCGGCAGACGTTCCCTCAACTCATCACCACACGGCGCGCCCATAAGGCTCATCTTCGGCACACAGGTTGTCCCGTGTGCCCGACAACGGCGATGTCGGAATCTATCAGCCAAAAGGATCTATCGCTACGTATGTGATTGTTCTACCCTGCGTATACGGGATGCAACTGATGTGGGACTCGGAGGCCACGGTGTCGCACTTCGCCGCCCAAGCGGACCTGACTCCCCTGCCGCCAGAGCCGCTTGGGATCGCTCTTGTGGTGCCCCCGGTTCAAGGTCCACTGTTCTCTCCCGAGTTGCAGTTGTTTATCTACACAGCCGATCAGTGGGAAGAATTTATCTACGAATGGGCGCGCACGCTGACATATCCAGTTGTCCGCAAATTTGGGGGCGCGAACGACCATGGAGTAGATGTAGCTGGCTTCTGTTCGGCGGCGGGCTTTTACGGGGAATGGGATTGTTTTCAGTGTAAACATTATAAGGATGCGCTGATCCCAACCGACGTATGGCCGGAAATCTATAAGGTCCTGCGCCACGCAAAGTCGGGCTATTATTCTCTGCCCCAAAAATACTGCTTCCTTGCACCGAGGGGTCTTGGTCCGAGCTTGGATCAGATGCTGCTGCGTCCGGGGGCGTTGAAGCGGGAGTTTTTGGCGGTCCTCGCGAGCGGGAAGGTCGGACCCGCTGGGGACCCGATAGAGAGGGCGGCGATAGCGACATTCGCTAGCGGCGTGGATTTCTCGATGTTCCAGTCAATTGTTCCTGCGGATTTGATCGAGCAGCATAAGAACTCTCCTCAGCATACGGTGAGGTTTGCGGTACCACTTCCTGTGCCGCCGCCAGCCCCAACTCCACCGGACGTGCCGAATCCAGAGGAGACCAATTACCTTTCTCAGCTATTTGACGTCTATGCCGAGAAGTACGGACTTTCAGCTCGAACAATCGAAGATCTCTCTACGCATGGCCGAGCGCACGACCATCTGAAACTCCAGCGCGAATACTTCTTTAGTGCCGAGAGATTGCGAGTTTTCTATCGCGATAAGGTCCCGAGTCTAACTTTCGAGAACCTGCAGGGCGAAGTGCATGAGGGCGTGCGAGAGATTCATGATGACGAACACCCGACCGGTTACGATCGACTCCAACGCGTTTTAAGTGCATCACAGGCAATCAGTCTTAGCAATAACGCCCTTATCTCGGTCACCCAAGGCCGTGACAAGAAAGGCATCTGTCATCAGTTAGCGAATGATCTTCGACTTCGGTGGTGTCAGGAATGATTGCGGCACCCCTTAACAGCCCTCTAGAGGTTGGGCTACGTGTCGCGTTTTTGCTATCTTTCGCATATCCACGTTCCTTTGACCTGGCCACCCTAGCCCAGCTCGACCACGCTCTACTACACACCGGACAGAGCGATGGGCCACCGAGCATCCATCCGGAATTACCAGGCTCCATCGGCGAACTTGCGATCAAAGAAGATCTTGTCCGGGCCGGCCTCGATGCGATGATCCGCGCAGGCTTGGTATTCGGGCGGCCGACTGGAGCTGGATTCAAATTTGCTGCAACAGAGAATGCTCGTCCCTTCATTTCGGTTCTAGGTTCACCTTATGCCGTGCGTCTCCGTAACCGTGCTGAGTGGGTCGTAGAACGGCTGCCTGACGAGGAACAATCAGAACCTTCGCTCGGGCTACGCGCTATGGTGCGAAAGTGGATTGCAGAAGGATCGCGTCCCGAAGAAGGAGGTGCCGATGCTTGATTTGCGGATGCGAAAGTTGGAGGTACTTGGCCCCCAAGTAACGCCAGCGGAGATTGAATTCGGACCTCGACTTACCGTAATTTTCGGGGCTTCTAACACCGGGAAGACGTACGTCTTTGACGCTATTAACTATATGCTTGGCGCTTCGAGTTTGAAGGCCATCGAAGAAGCGTCAGGATATGACACCGCCGCGCTTTCTCTTATGACCGCCTCGAGTCCTGCCGGGCTCACATTCGAACGATCGATCCGCGGTAAGGGGAGTTCCAAGTTTCGCGTGTATGACGGCCTCCACCGAATTGGTAGAGCCAAAGTACTCTCACCTCGGCACCAAAAATCAGGAAACGACATATCATCTCTTTTGCTCGGTGAGATGGGAATCGAGAATAAGTGGGTGCGCTCGAATGAGCGGAACGAAACTGTCTCGTTAACGTTTCGTCTGATCTCTGGACTCTTCCTCGTGGGTGAGACAGGTATTGTTTCTGAGGTGCCGGCCCCGTTGAGCGGACAGTTCACGTCGAGAACCACGGAACGGTCTGTATTGCGGTTCATGCTTCAAGGTGAGGACGACTCATATCTACCACGCACAACTAAGGCGGCGAGCGCTGAGCGCCAGAGGAACGAAGGGCGAATTGCCGCACTCGAGCAGATCGCTAACGAGATGCGACGGGCGTCTATCGACTCTGAAAGCCTTGCCGAAGTTCGTCGACGACTCTCGATGATAGGGGAGTCTATCGATGCCATTTCTGACTCTCTAGAGATGCATATCGAAGAGCAGGCAGCGCTAAATCAAACCCTTCGTGAACTGCATATGAGTCTTGATGTCCGGCGGAACAGGGCTAATGAAATTTCTGAACTGCTTGCTGGGTTTGCACTTCTCTCGCAGAAGTATGAGTCGGACTTAGAACGGCTTGAGATGCTGGAAGAGGCTGGCACTGCTCTGGGCTTCTTTGACGTGGGCCGCTGCGTATTCTGCGGTGCCGCCCCGGAACATCAGGCACCATTCGTCCATCAGGCTGAAGACCGAACGCTTTTCACTGAAGCTGTACGCACCGAGCAGATCAAGACACGAAGCTTGCATGCCGACCTTCAGTTGGCGCTGGAAGACCTGGCTGCGGAGCAGGATGCCGTTCAATCCGAACTTTCGCGGTTCGAGGCCATGCACGAAGAAGCACGTGGCGCCCTTCTTGCGCTGGATGAGCGCCTAGCGCCCGAGAGGGGCGAGTTGCGCGAGCTTATCGCGGCCAAAGGCCAACTAGAGCGGAAAGCCGCAGCGTATGAACAGTTAGCCCAGATTGAGCTTCTGAGGTCTGCGGTGGGTCCAGTGCAGTCCCCAAGCGCTGTTCAGCCACGTGCCCTTGCGCGCGGCATCTCAGACGAGTTCGGGCGGCTACTGTATTCGATACTTCGCGCTTGGGGCGTGCCGGAACTCCGCGATGTGTCATTCGATGCCGACAGCTGCGAAATTAGTATGAACGGAGTTCCGCGGGCGTCACACGGTAAGGGCATGAGAGCTCTTCTGCATTCGGCATTTACAGTAGGTCTGGCCCAGTGGTGTATCGAACGAAATCGTCCCCATCCTGGGTTTGTGGTGTTGGACTCACCGCTGGTTACCTACAAGGAGCCGGAGGATTCGCTGGATCGTTTGCTAATCGACAGCAATGTGAGTGGACAGTTCTTCCACTATCTCAGTTCAACCTTCAGCGGTCAGGCAATTGTTATGGAGAATGTAGCGCCACCGTCGACCCTGCCGCCAGATACGCAGGTATACGAGTTTACAAAGCGTGAACGTGGTAGGTATGGGTTCTTTCCGGTGACTCCCGTACGAGACCTCGTGGGCGCGGGCGTAACACCCGCCTGAGATGAGCTGGCGTACCAACGCGCGTAGAGCCGCGTCGTTGAGCCTGATGGCTCCATTAACCATGAATGCCTTACGGCGTCGGTTGTCTCGCAAGCTCGGTGATGCCAACCCTCATGCTATAGAAGTCGACTAGTGAAGCGAGCTTCCACAAGCCTTTCGTATGCGGAATCTACGTCGAGCGGAACTTCCTGAGGAATCGCAAATCCGCGTTCGGCGTAAAGGTGAATTCGTTGCGTATCGCCAACCAGCATGCTGATCACTTTATTTACATCGCCGATGCCGCGTACGTACTCGTCGAGACTGAGCGGTTTTGACGCGCAAATGATTTCGATCTCCGGCCAAAGCTTCTTGGCGGTGGCGTATGCCCGGCGTTGCTGGTAGGGGCGCGAGAGCACAACGGCGGAACCGACGGTGATCCCGCGCTCGTTGAGGAGCGCGCGGGTCAACTCGAAGTTCTGCTGAGTATTCGTCGCCTTCGTCTCGACCAAGATCGCGTCGGTTGGAACGCCGTGCTCATTGGCGTATTCGGCGTAGTGAACCGCTTCGCCGCGCGGAAAGCGCTCGACTGTCGTCGGGGCGTTGGCGCCGGTGAAGACCAGGAGCGGGTACAGGCCGCGGTGGTAGAGGTCGGTGGCGATGATGGCCACGCCCAGGTCGTGGCTGCCGAGGCCGATGCCGACGTCGCAGGGACGGAGTTCGTGGTGCATGTTGTGGTACTCCCACAACGTCTCGACGTCCGCGCGGTGTTCTTCCGGGATGGTGGTCGCTGCGGTGCTCTCGTCGGCATGCGTCACGCCCCACACGATAAGCGGCGCGAGCGTGGCGCGCTCAGTCCATGACGTCCAGGCGGCGGGCGAGGTCCACGAGAGTCGCTGACGGCTTGTGCTTCTGCTGGCGGATCCAGGTGAGCACGAGTTGGCGGCTGAGCACGTGGTACCGCACCTGCTCGGGCGCCATCTTCTCCGCGTCGAGCAGCGTTGCCAGGGCCTCGTCGCTGCGGTTCCAGGCGCTGTAGGCCCGGGCGACCTCAAGGGCGTGCCGCACGCGCCGTTCCATCGGAAGGCCGGCGGTGTTGACGCGGGGGCCGAGGTCGACTGCGACTTGGACGTCGCCGAGCTCGGCCGCGGTGGCGACTCGGTGAATAGCGACGTTGGTGGGGCCGAACGCGGTCCACAAGTGGTTGGCGTCGCGGCCGAGTCTGGTGGCAGCCTCGTCGGCGGCCTGGAGGTACGCCCGGGTCGTGATGGCGTCGCTGGCTCGGGCGGCGGCGATGGAGCCGGCGAGGAACAGCGTGCCGTAGACGGACAGCAGCTCGGGCGTCGCCTTGCGCAAGTGCGGTTCGAGGTAGCCGGCGGCGTCGTTGGTCAGCTGCACGGCTTCGCGGTAGCGCCCGGTCGCCTGGAGCGCGTGGGCAACCGTCCGCAACAGCGTGCCCGTCACGACGACATCGCCGGCGGCGCGGGCGGCATTCAGGCCACGGTCGGCGGCGATCCACGCGAGGTCCGCTTCGCCGATCTTCGTGAGCTGGGTCGCGGCGAGCTGGTTTGCCAGGCCGAGAATCCGTCGGGCCGCGTTCAGGTCGTCGCCTGCGTAGGTGGCGACGGCTGCTTCGGCGTGGGCGATGAGGCTGGGCAAGCGTCCGGTGACATAGCCGAACCGTGAGGCCTGGTACGCCTCCCACAGAGTCGCCAATTCCTGCTGGAGCGCCGGGACCGAGGGCGGCTCGACGGCGTTCACGGTGGCGCCGAACGGGGTGACGTTGCGGTAGTTCATCAGCGCGGCCCGCAGCGCGGGCACAGTCTGGGTGCCGCTTTCGCTGGTCCAGTCGACCAGGGATGGTTCGGCGACCAGGTCACCAAGGGCGACGTCGAGCGCGTCGGCGAGGGACTTGATGACTGAGAGCCGGTCCAGGTCGATCCGGTTGTTCTCGGCCTTGCTCAGCCAGTCGACCGTGCGGCCGACGAGGCCGGCCAAGACTTCTTGCGACATGCCGCGCCGGCGGCGGTACCACGCGACGCGTTCGCCGATGGTCAAGGTGTTCGTCATCCCTCGCATGTCGTAAGCGTCGCACCGCCCTTCCTGTGGACCCCGGAACAATTTTCCGGGGTGAATGCCCTATCTGGGTAGACGCTCGATCTATGTTTCGGGCGGCTCTGGTTCGGATCAAGCGGTTGACGTGCGGGGACGGTGGCCCATGAGCCGCCGGAAAACATCCGAGTGCCGATCCTGCGAGGGGCGCGGCTGGAAGGTGGTCAGTCGGATCGGAGTCTTGCGTGATCGCGAGCCGCGCAACA
Source organism: Dactylosporangium sp. McL0621 (assembly GCF_049995355.1). NCBI lineage: Bacteria > Bacillati > Actinomycetota > Actinomycetes > Micromonosporales > Micromonosporaceae > Dactylosporangium > Dactylosporangium sp. McL0621. The sequence continues at coordinate 1,549,339 of NZ_CP188259.1, read as the reverse complement.
CCCTCGCCGTCCGCCTGTGCACGGATTGCGACAACGGGCGCCCCAGCGAAGGAAAGGAGTGATGACCTGTGCATGTGCTGCGCGCACCGCAAGGCGACATCGATCTGGATGTCGGGACGTTGCGGATTTGGGAGGCCGCCGACGACAACGGCGACCCGGTGCTCGTGCTCAAGGACCTTGAGTCGACGGTGATCATCGAGTTCGGCGGCGACGGTGCCTGGGATTCGGCGATCCGATCCGCGGAACGGCTCAGCGATGCGGCGCTGATGTACGCCTCGACCCTGCGAACGGCGATGGGCGAGGCGAAGCAGAAGGACGAGAGCAACGCCTGACAGGGCGGCCCCTTGATGTCGGTAGCACCAAGGGACCGCGACTCATCTTCCCACTCCGTGCCGGCCGGGCATGGGGTCAGTACGTGAGGGGTCGCGTAGCGATGGATGTGCAGGAACAACGCGAGGATGCGGAGCTGCAACTTGAGGTGGCGCTGGCGCTGCTGCCGTTGATCGGCCGCTGCGTGCAGATCGAGGGCGACCGCGATGTACACCAGCAGGGCAATCGGCTGGACGGTGTCGACGATCGGCGAGTGCTCGTGCAGGAGGTGACGCGCCGCTGGTGTGGTCTCCAGCCGGGTCAGCGTCGGCGGTACCTCGGGGATCGCGCAACGGCCATCGCGAAGTTCGCGGCGGACTACGTCGACGTGGTCGAACTGTCAGAGCTGGATGAGGCCGACTATCGCGCGCACGGCTTCGACGCGTCGATGGAAACCGTCTGGCGCAGGCACGTCGAGCAGATCCGCCGGCGCGATGCAGCCGCGTGACGTCGAGCGGTCCGGATCGTCCGGACGGCCGAATCGACATGCCTTCACTCGTACAGATAAGCTCTTGACAAGCTATGTTGTCGTCCCAGCGAACGGCGGTCTCGATGCCGATCGAGTATGTGCCACCCAAGTACATAGTGATCGTGAACGCGCTGCAGGCCCGGATCGAGGACGGCACGTACGCGTCTGGGGTCATGCTGCCCAGCGAGACCGCCCTCATGAAGGAGTTCGACACTTCGCGGCCGACCGTGGTGCGCTCGCTGGAGATCCTGCGCCAGGACGGCTGGATCGAGACGCAACAGGGCAAGGGCCGGTTCGTGCGCTCGAAGCCTCCGGGAAAGCGCTCGATCCCGGCACACGCGGCGGCACTGCTGATGGATGAGGCCGAGGGCCGTGTCCGGATCGTCGACGTCACCGAAGTGCCCGCCCCTGCGCGGGCCTCGTTCGCGCTCGACATCCGCGAGGGGGCGCCGGTCGTCGTGCGTCGCCGGCTGGTGAGCGTCGATGGGCTCGGGCCCGTGGAGCTCGGCTCCGTGTACGTCCCGGTCGACCTGGCGGACGGCACTGCGGTGGGCTCGCCGAGTCCACTGCCCGAGGGCCTCCTGGAGCACCTGGGCAAGTCGAAGGGTCTGCAGTTCGGCCACGTCACCGAACGGATCTCAGCGCGTCCGGCCACCGACGAGGAGCTGGACCTGCTGGAGATCGGCGCGGGCGACTGGGTGCTGACGGTGCTGTTCGCCGTCCATACCCGCGACGGTTTGCCTGCCTTCGCGCTCGACGTCGCGGTACCGCCGGCTCGGCACGAGTTCGAGGACTCGTTCCCGCTTACTTAGCCGACGCGTCGACCTTGCTCAATCTCGCCCCGTTGACGGATTGAGCAAGGTCAACCACTTAACAAGTTAGGTTCCGGCGCTACGCTTGGAGCAACTTAATAAGTCAACTGGTCATCTGATTGGGTGACCGAAGTTGGAGGAGTGACTGTGGCTCTGAAGGGCGGAACGCGGTTCGCGGTGCGGTTCGAGGACGTGTTTCCGGCTGGCTGTGCGCTGGTGCCGGACTCGATCGTCGAGGCGCAGGACTACAACGAGGTGACCCGGGCGCGGACGCCGGCGCTGGACAAGCTCACCGGTGAGCGGGTGTGGACGGTGCGGGTCATGGACATGGACCCGGATCTGGCGGGCCGGGCCCGTGAGGTGGCGGTGAAGATCTCGGCGCCGGTGCAGCCGGTTCCGGAGTCGTCGGTGCCATTCGCGCCGGTGGAGTTCGAGGGCATGACGGTCACGCCCTACGTCGGGCAGACCGGGCGGCTGGCCTACTCGCTGCGGGCGTCCGGCTTCCGTGCGCCGGTGTCGGCGGGTCGCGGCGCGAAGTAACGACAGAGGTACGGGGCGGTCCGGCTTCCTACGGCATCAGACCGCCCCGTTCCTTCCCTGCAACTCACTTCTGGGCGGTAAGGAAGGCGGGCTTCATCATGCCCAAGTCCGGCTCCCCATTCCAGCCTGGTCGGCGCACTTGCTCCAACCAACTGCTGCTGCTGATGCCTGTGGCGCGGGACGCGTCCGGGCGGTTCACCCGCTGGTTCACCGGCATGCCGTTCGAGTTCCTGGCGTTCCGTCGCGATGCCCGCGGCCGGTTCGCCTCCCTCGCGGCCGCCGGCTGAAGCCCGGGTTCCCTGGGGAGGGTCGAAGTGAAGAACAACGCTCCGCTGGTCAACTTCCGGCGGCTCTCGGTACCGCTGCCGTGGTGGGTCGTCATCTGGGTCGTCGGGCCGTACCTGGCCTGGAAGACGGCCAAGGCGCTCATCCGGCTCGTTCCGGTCGTACGGCGCAACTGCGGCTCACTGTCGCTCGTCTGCGCCGGTGGGTGGCTGTGGTGGCGGCACGGCTGGCTCACTCTGGTCCTGGTCGCGCTCGTCGTCGTGGTTCTCCTGGCCGGGTGGTGGTGGCGGTGGCGCGCTTCGTGGGAGCGGTGGGTGCTGCTGCCGACCACGGCCTGGTGGCGACGCCTCTCCTTGTACGGCCTGCACTGGCGCGAGGCCATGACGCTGTGCGGGCTGAGTGAGCGGTTCGACGACGCCCGGATCATGCCGCGTCTGCTGCGGGTCCGGTGCACGCCGGCGGCCGATGAGGTGTTGTTGCGGATGCCGCGCGGGCAGAACCCGGATCTGTACCACAAGGCGTCGGCGAACCTGGCGTACTCGTTCAACGCTCGTGGCTGCCGCGTCTACACCGGTCGGCGCACCGTGCCGCCGACCCGGTCGGGCCGCTGGGCGCTGCTCCTGCGGGTGGTCGACCGGTTCCGGTTCCGGGATCGGCCCCGGCTGGTGTGGCTGGTGTTCCCGCGTCGTGACCCGCTGCTGCAAATCGTGCCGGCGTTCCCGGTGGCGGATGAGCCGGACTTCGAGCGGCTGCCACTCGGGCTCGGAGAGGACCTGCGGACGTTCGTCCTGAGGCTCCTCGCCACGCACGTGCTCATCGTCGGGGCAACCCGATCGGGCAAGGGTTCAGTGCAGTGGTCGCTCATCCGGGCGCTCGCCGCCGGCATCCGGGTGGGTCTGGTGCGGATGTGGGCCATTGACCCGAAGGGTGGGGTCGAGCTGTCCATCGGCCGGGAGTTGTTCGCCCGGTACGAGTACGCCGACCCGGAACCGATGGTCGCGATGCTCGAAGACCTGGTCTCGTTGATGCGCGACCGGCAGGCCCGGATGCAGGGCGCCGTCCGGGTCCACGCGCCGACGATGGCGGAACCGCTGTACGTCCTGATGGTCGACGAGCTCCTTGCGCTGGTGGCGCTGTTGCAGGACACCGAGCTGCGGAACCGCGCCCGCGCCGCCTTGGCGCTGCTGCTGACCCAGGGCGCCGGGCTCGGGTTCCTGGTCATCGGGGCGACGCAGGACCCGCGCAAGGAGGTCGTGGAGTTGCGCGACTTCTTCCCGACGCGCATTGCGTTGCGGCTCAACGAACGCAACCACGTCGACCTCGTGCTCGGCGACGGCGCCCGGGAGCGCGGTGCGCACGCCGACCAGCTCTCGGCGGAGCCGGCCATGCGAGGCATCGGGTTCGTGGTGCTCGACGATCGGCCGGAGCCGTTGCGGGTGCGGTTCGGGTACGTCACCGACGACGACATCCGGGCCATGGCGGTCGAGTACAGCGCGCCGCCGGAACCGGCGCCCCGGCCAACGCCCCGGCAGCGCGCCAAGCCTGCGGGGCACGCCAACCACCGCTCTCGCCCTGCAACCGCCGGGCCGCTCCTGCCCGAAAGCCTCGCCGGGCTGCTGGACGGCGGTGAACCCGCATGACGACTACCGATGCCGAGCGACGGTTCTACCGGCTCCGGGCACCGCACCCCACGGCGGGCTCCTCGGCGGTCACCGTGCGGGTCACCGACGCCGAAGACCTCTACGTCGCGGTGGGGGCCGGTCGCCGGCGGATGTACCTGACCCCGGCGGAGGCGTGGGCGCTGTGGCGGTGCCTGTCCGAAGCGGTCGCCTCCACCGGCGCCCCACCGGAGTGGATCCGCGTCCCGATCAAGCCCAAGAACCGATGAGGAGGTCTCCTGTGCGTACCCGCCGCCGTCCCTGCCTGGACCTGGCACACCGGTTCCCCGACATGACCTGCGCGACCTGCACCCGCGGGCGCCACGACGGCAGCGACATCATCGCCGCCGCCCGCCGCCGTCACGCCCGCACCATCGCCGAGGAGTCGTGGTGACCGGCCGGGCCTGGGCCTACCTCGGCACCACGCTGGGCGGGCTCGGCTCCCTCGCCGCGAACGTCGCCCACTGCTACATCCCTCCCACCGGCGCCCCGGCGTCCTGGCGGCCCGAAGCCGGGGCGGTGCTGTCGGCGATGTTCTGGCCCATCGCGGTCTTCATCGCCGTCGAGATCCTGGTCCGTACCGTGTGGCCGGCGGGCGGGTGGTGGCGCCTGGCCCGGTTCGCCGGCCTGCTGCCCGTGGCGCTCGTCGCCGCGGTCGTGTCCTACCGGCACCTGTCCGGGCTGTTCCGGCACTACGGCGAAGACCCACTCACCGCCACCCTCGGCCCCCTCGCCGTCGACGGCCTGATGGTCATGGCCGCTGCGGCTCTCCTGGCCGCGCACCCCAAACCGGTGAGCATCGCTGAGCCGGAACCGTTGCCAGCCAACACGATTCGCCTGCAACCACTGCCACGCACCGTCAACGGAGCGATCCCCTCAGGAGTCGTGCGATGACCTCCAACCACCTCCAGCCAGTCGACCACTACCTCACCGGCCCCGGCGAGCAGCTGGCCAACGTGCTGCGCGCCGCCGACGACCGGGGGCACCTCATCCACTACGGCCGACCCCGCCGGCTCGCCGACGGCCGGTTCACCATCAACGTCACCCTCCTCGAGCCCGTTCCCCGGCCGCGCTGGTACCGGCGCATCCGGTGGCGGCTCGTCGCCAAAGTCGCGGCGATCGTCGCCGGACTGGCCGCGGTGGTCGGGGTCGGGTGCGGTGTGTGGTTGCTCATCGCCTGGGTGGCCGCCCACCTCAAAGCCATCATCGTCACCACCGTCTTGGTCCTGGTCCTCGCCGGCGGGCTCACCGCATCTCGCGAAGGACACAGTCGGCACTGCCCCGGGTGCGGTGACCGTTGACCATCACCGCCCTCCCCGGCCTCGAACCAGAGGAGCAGCAGCCCCGACCGGGATCGCGGGCCGCCCGCCGGCTCATCCCCCTGGCCGCCGACGTGGTCAAGGACATGGCTACCGAGTACGGCGTCTGCCTCCGCCCGGTCGGCCTCCGGCGCACCGACCTCACCACCGGCAAGACCGAGATCATCGACGTGCCGTGCGGCGCGACCCGAGAGGATAAGTGCCCTCCGTGCGCCAAGCGGGCTCGGCGGCTGCGGAAGGTACAGATCCGGGAGGGCTGGCACCGGGCCGACGAACCCGCCCCCTCCCCCGAGCCGGCGACCGAGGGACAGCGCGCACTGATCAGCCTCCGAGCCCACCTGGAACACGCCCGCGACGAGGCGGTACGCGCATCCCTGTGGGACCAGCTCGGCGAGGTCGACGACGCCATCCGCGAGGTCGAGGAAGCAATCGCCGCCGAGGGGCTGCGCGGCACCGTCGCCCCGCCGCACGACAAGCCGACCGAGCCGAAGCGGCAGCGCTCCACGAAGCGGCGCCAGGACGCACCCGACCTGCCCCGGCAGAAGGTCGACCCGCGCACCATCGGCCGGATCTACACCGCCCCGGACGGCACCGAGTACCGGCCCTCTATGTGGTTGACGGTCACCTTGGACTCGTACGGCCCCGTACGGCCGGACGGTTCCCCGGTTGACCCGTCCACGTACGACTATCGCCGGGCGGCCTGGGACGCCATCACGTTCCCCCGGCTGCTGGACCGGTTCTGGCAGAACCTGCGCCGCTGTGTGGGCTGGAACGTCCAGTACGCCGGCTGCGTCGAGCCCCAACGGCGCCTCGCTCCACACGCCCACTTCGCCATCCGAGGCACTATCCCCCGCGCGGTGCTCCGGCAGGTGGCGGCGGCGACGTATCACCAGGTGTGGTGGCCGAGGGTCGACCAACCGACCTGCCGGCCTGTATGGGATGCCGACGCGGAGACGTGGTGCGACGGCGCAACGGGGCAGCCGCTGACCGACTGGGATTCCGCCCTGGACGCGCTCGACGACGAGCCGGCCCATGTCATCCGGTTCGGCGCCCAGGTCCGCGCCGAGGGCGTCAACGCCGACGATCGCAACGTCGACCGGACCATCGGCTACATCACGAAGTACGTGACCAAGTCCGCCGCCGACTGCCACCAGCTCACCACCGACCGTCAGCGGGACCACCTCGAACGGTTCTGGCGCGAACTGCGCGTCACACCGTGCTCGGAACGCTGCGCCAACTGGCTGCTCTACGGCATCCAGCCGAAGAACGCCCACGCCCGGCTCCGCCCCGGCAACTGCAAGGGCCGCGTGCACCAGCGCTCCACCTTGGGCATCGGTGGCCGGCGCATTCTCGTCTCGCGGGACTGGTCGGGTAAGACCCTCGCCGATCACCGCTACGACGCACGCGCCTGGGTCAAGGCTCTCCTCGGCGTCTCCGACGGAGATACCGCCACCGACCCGGAGTCGCCGACCCCGGTCGCCTGGGAGCTCGCGCGGCCAAACGATCCCGACCTTCCGCCGATGCGGCACCGCCTGCTGCGGGCGCTCGCCCAGCGCATCCAGTGGCGCAACGCGATCAACGCTGCCCGCGACCGGGCGGCTCAATACGAACAGCAACTGACAAACGGGGAGGAAGCGCACCTGTGAGTGATCGCCTGTGGAGTGCGGAGGAAGTGGCTGACTTCCTCGGCGTGACGGTGGAGACGCTCTATCACTGGCGCAAACGCAGGTCGGGGCCTCCGGCGGCCCGGGTCGGACGGCACCTGCGCTACAACCCGACGAAGGTGCGGGCCTGGGTCGATCAGCGGGAGGCGGCCTGATGGCGCACGTCGAGGATCGCTGGTACAAGTCCGTCGAGGGGCCGAACGGCCGGCGGCAGCGGGTCAAGACGGAACTGTTCGGCAAAGGGCTCCGATACCGGGTCCGATACATCGCCCCGGACGGCAGGGAGCGCAGCAAGTCATTCCCGGACCGGGCCAAGCGGGACGCCGATGCGTTCCTGGTGTCGATCGAGGCGGACAAGTTCCGCGGCGACTACATCGACCCGGGGGCCGGAAGGGTCACGTTCGGCGGGTACGCGGAGCGGTGGCTGCGTACCAATCAGGTCGACGAGTCGACCCGGGAGACCGTCGGCGCGCGCTTGCGGAACCACCTGCTGCCGTTCTTCGGTGCTCGGCAACTCAAGTCCATCAAGCCGGAGGACATCCGGGAGTGGGACCAGGAAATGACCGGGCGCTACTCGCGCGGCACCCGGGCTGTGACATATGCCACACTGCACGCGATCCTGAACGCCGCGGTCGATGACCGGAAGATCGCCGCGAATCCGTGTGATGCGAAGTCCGTCACACCTCCCAGGTCGGCACCACGCAAGATCGTGCCGTGGAAGGCGGAGCGGGTCCACGCGGTGCGCGCCGGGCTGTCGGAGCGGTACCGGGCGTTCGTCGACGTCGGGGCCGGCTGCGGCGCCCGTCAGGGCGAGATCTTCGGACTGAGCCTCGAAGATCTCGACTTCGACGGCGGATGGCTGCACATCCGCCGGCAGGTGAAGCGGGTCCGATCCCGGCTCGTGTTCGGCCTGCCCAAGAGCGACAAGGAACGGATGGTCCGCTCCCGGGCAGCGTGGCCCGGGCGCTCAAGGCCCATCTGGAGGCGTTCCCGGCGCGGCTGGTCACCCTGCCCTGGGAGAACCCGGACTCGACCACCCTTGTGGCCGTTCCGCTCGTCCTCACCAATCAGGACGGTGGCGCGACGCACCGGTGCACCTTCGAGCGGGCGCATTGGCAGAAGGCGCTCAAGCGGGCCGGCGTGGAGCGCGGCTCGGATCGTGAGAACGGCAGCCACGCGCTCCGGCACTTCTACGCCTCGTCGCTGCTGCACGCCGGCGAGAGCATCCGGGCCGTCTCGGAGTACCTGGGCCACGCCAACCCGGCGTTTACGCTGCGGATCTACACGCACCTGATGCCGGGCAGCCAGGACCGGACGCGCAACGCCATCGACGACATCTTGGACGGCTGACGGCCTGGCGACGGCCTACGGCGCCCCAGAAAGGAACGGGACACAGCTCAAGGCCGGTGGGGGTGGCAGAAGGAGCTAGTCTGCCACCCGCCGAACGGGAGGCCGATCGCGGCCGTCCGGTGCACATAGCCGACACTCGAAGATGTTTCGGCACCGCGCGCCGGGCGGCAGGATGGACGCCGCCGCACGACGCCTCGCGCGAAGCGATTGGGAGAAGACACAAGGTGAAGATTTCGGTTGTCCGTGCGACTGAACTCGGCCCGGAGGAGCTCGCCCGGTGGCGCGCGCTGCAAGCGGCCGACCCGGCCCTGGGCAGTCCGTTCCTGTCGCCCGAGTTCACCCTGGCCGTCGCCCGCGTCCGGCCCACCGCCCGGGTCGCCGTGCTCGAGGACGGCGCCGAGGTGGTCGGCTTCTTCCCCTACGAGGTGCGCCGGCGGGTCATCGGCGTGCCCATCGGCTTCGGGATCTCCGACTGCCAGGGACTGGTACACGCGAAGGGCCTCGACTGGGACCCGCTGGCGCTGCTGCGCGCGTGCAACCTGCCCGTCTGGGAGTTCGACCACCTGATGGGCGATCAGGCGCCGTTCGTGCCCTATCACCGCGAACGCGCGGGTTCGCCCATCATGGACATCTCCAAGGGCTACGAGGAGTACATCGCCGACCGGATGCGCGAAGGCGACGTGGTCCGGCAGGCCAACCGCAAGCAGCGGGGCATGGTGCGCGACCTCGGCGAGGAGCGCTTCGCCTGGGACGACCGCGGCGGCGAGGCGTTCGACGCCCTGCGGGCCTGGAAGTCGGCCCAGTACCAGCGCACGCAGCAGTACGACCGGTTCAACACCCCGTGGATCCGCCAGGTCATCGACGACCTGATGACCTCGGACGCGCCGGGCTGCCGGGCCTTCGTCTCCACCGTCTACGCGGGGTCGCGGCCGGTCGCGGCGCACCTCGGGCTGCGCAGCGAGTCGGTGCTCGCCTACTGGTTCCCCTCGTACGACCCCGAGCTGCACAAGTACTCGGCCGGCATCCTGCTCTGCCTGCGCATGGCCGAGGCCGGCGCGGCCGACGGCATCGGCCACATCGACCTGGGCAAGTCCAAGGCGCTGTACAAGGACCGGCTGCGCAACGACGAACTGCCGGTGGCCGAGGGCCGGGTCGGCCGGTCCTGGTCGGTCACCTCGGCCCGCCGGGCGCAGGACGCGCTGGCGCGGTCGGTGAAGAGCGGCAAGCTGGGCGACGCGCTGCGCGGCGGCCGCACCGGCAAGCTGCTGCGCACGGTGAAGTCCCGGCTGGCCGGGCGATGAGCGCGAGGGAGGAAGCCGTGGAAGGCACCGACGCTTCGGTCGCGGTGGTCGTGGTCACCTACAACAGCGAGAAGCTGCTGCCGGCCCTGATGGCGTCGCTCGGCGCCGGCCTGGACGGCGTGCCCTGGCACCTGACGGTCGCGGACAACGCGTCGGCCGACGGTACCGTCGAGGCGCTGCGCCGGCTCGCACCGGAGGCCACCATCGTCGAGATGGGCCGCAACGCCGGCTACGCCGCGGGCATCAACGCCGCCGTGGCGGTGGCCGGGCCGCACACCGCCGTCCTCGTGCTGAACCCGGACGTCCGGCTCGGGCCCGGCTGCATCCGCACGCTGCTGGACACGCTGCGCACGCCCGGCACCGGGCTGGCCGTCCCCCGCATCGAGGACGGCACCGGCCGACTCATACCTACCCTGCGCCGCGAACCTTCCATCCCGCGCATCCTCGGCGACGCCCTGCTGGGCGCGCGCCGGGCCGGGAAGTTCCCGGTCCTCGGCGAGGTGATCACCGACGACCGGTACTACGAGGAGGCGCGCTTCGCCGACTGGGCCGAGGGCTCCACCATGCTGGTCAGCCGGGAGTGCTGGGAGCGGTGCGCGCCCTGGGACGAGTCCTTCTTCCTGTACTCCGAGGAGACCGACTTCGCCCTGCGCGCCCGCGACGCCGGCCTCGGCACCCGGTACAACCCGGCCGCCCGGGCGGTGCACCTGGAGGGCGACTCGCGGGTCTCGCCCCGGCTGTGGGCGCTGCTGACGACCAACCGGGTCCGGCTCTACCGCCGCCGGCACTCGGTCGCGGCCACCGCGGTCTACTGGTCGGTGCTCCTGCTGCGTGAGTCCAGCCGCGCCGTCACGGGCAAGCCGCAGAGCCGCACGGCCGTACGGTCGCTGCTGAGCCCGAGCCGCCTGCGCGAGACGCCCGGCCCCTGGACCGTGCACCCCTCGGTGCCCCGCCCCGCCCCGGCCCGCGGTTAACGCAGGCGCTTGACGGTCCCGGCCAGCGCGTTGCGTGTGCGCATGGCCGGGGACCGGCTGGCCGCGATCTGGGCGCGGAAGGTCTCCGGGGTGTCGCCGCGGCGGATGCTGAAGCGCGGCTGCAGCCACCGGCCCCGGCGGGCGTAGCGGCGGTCGCTGGTGAACACCTCGGTGTAGCCGAGCCGGCGCAGCTCGCCCAGAGCCTGGCGGTCGTACCGCCCCAGCGGGCACGCCGCCCGGCGCACCGGCGCCCCGATCACCTCGGCGATCAGGTCCCGGGCCGCCTCGAACTCGTCCCGGCGGGTGTCCGCGTCCAGGCCGCGCCACGGGCGGTGGTGCATCCCGTGGGTGCCGACGCCCATGCCGTGGTCCCGCAGCTCCCGCACGGCGTCCGCGTCGAGGCTGCCGGGCGAGCGCAGCCGGCCCGCCAGCACGAAGAAGTCGGCGGTGAGGCCGCGCTCCAGCAGCGCCGGCAGGCCGACGGTCAGGTCGGAGGTGTTGCTGTCGTCGAAGCTGAGCCGCAGCGCCGGCAGGGCACCCGCGGACGAGGCGCTCACCACGTCGTCGAGGACTCGGTGGAACGTGTCCACGTCGATCCAGTACACGTCCTCGCCCGGCTCGAGCTCGCGCTCCGGCCGGCCCACGCCGTGGAACAGGACGTTCAGGACCTCGCCGTCAGCCATTCGCGGCCGTGCTCCGGCGCAGCCGCTTGGCCAGCAGGCGGCTCCAGACCTCGATGTACCCGCGGCTCTGGTGCTCCCAGGACAGCTCTTGGGCGAAGCGGGCCAGCCCGGCCTCCCGCATCCGGCCGCGGGCGGCCGGGTCGTCCAGCAGCGCGTCGATGGCGGCCGCGTACTCGTGGGCGGTGCCGTGCTCGACGTACACCGCGGCCTCGGCCGCGCTGCGCCGCGTCTCGATCAGGTCCGCCGCGACGACGGGAACGCCGCGGCCGAGGTACTCGACCGTCTTGGCCATTGTGGACAGGTTGTTCATCCGGGTCGGCAGGTCCGGCTGGATGGCGACGGTCGCCTTGCGCAGCAACGCGTCGATCGCCGGGCCCTCGAGCCAGCCCGTGAACTCCACCACGCTGCCGAGGCCGCGGTCGGCCGCGAGCTTGGTCAGGGCGGGCAGGCTCTCGCCGTCGCCGGCGATGACCATCCGCCAGTCGTTGCGGGGCCGGAGCCGGGTCAGCTCGTCGGCGGCCAGGACCGCGCCCTCGACGTTGTCCTGCGGGCCGAGCACGCCGAGGTAGACGATCGTGTGCTCGCCGGGCGACGGCTCCGGCTCGCCGGGCCTGATCTCGCTCGCGCTGGGCCCGTTGCGCACGACGGTCACCTTCTCCGGCTTCACGCCGCGGGCGAGCGCGTTGCTGCGGTACGACTCGTTGGTCGCGAACACGGCGGTCGCGGTGCGCAGCGTGAGCCACTCGAACGCGACGAGCGTGTTGTACACCGCGCCGACCGGCGTTCCGGAGCGCGTGGCGTAGACCTCGGGGCACAGGTCGTGGTGGTCGAACACCCACGGCCGGCCGATCGCCCGGAACAGCAGCGCCAGGGGCCAGTAGATGTCCGGCGGGTTGCACACCTGCACCGCGTGGGCCCGGCCGGCGAAGATCTCGCCCAGCAGCCGGAAAGCGACGCACAGGAACGACCACGCGAACTCGAACGCGAAGGTCAGCACGCCGCTGCCGTACACCTTGACCGGGTACGGCTTCAGGCGGGTGCCCCGGCTGTTCGGCAGGATCTTCAGCTTCGGGTCCCCCCGCGGGGCGATGACGGTGACGTCGAACCCGTTCGCCTCGAGGCTCAGGCACTCGCGAATGACGCGACGGTCTCGCTCAGCGGGCAGGTTGGCCACGAGGATGGTGACCTGTGGCCGAGCGCTTGGCATGGTTGGGATCGCCTCGTTCCGCCGATGAGACATGAGAATACGGATGTACGCTGCGCGACCACCCAGGCGAAAACAATGGGCCGGTCAGTCGCCGCCGTGTCGCCTTTCTTACATCGGCCGCACCGTTCGGGAAGCCACGGGCGTTAGTATGCCGCGTCCGGTATCAGTCGAGCACGAAACGCAGGTGACTCATGCACGAGGTGGACGAGAACACGCGGCCCGCCCGCGTCATGGCGAGCGCGGACGTCGACGAGCGCGCGGAGCTCGGCGCGGGTACCACCGTATGGCACCTGGCCCAGGTCCGCGAGGAGGCCCGGCTCGGCCGCAACTGCATCATCGGCCGCGGCGCCTACGTCGGCCCCGGGGTGCGCATCGGCGACAACGTGAAGCTGCAGAACTACGCCCTGGCCTACGAGCCGGCCGTCCTGGGCGACGGCGTCTTCATCGGCCCGGCGGCGGTGCTGACCAACGACACCTACCCGCGGGCGGTGACGCCGGAGGGCCGGCTCAAGACGGGCGAGGACTGGGAGGCCGTCGGCGTGGTGATCGGCGACGGCGCCGCCATCGGGGCCCGGGCGGTCTGCGTCGCGCCGGTGACCGTCGGGCGCTGGGCGCTCGTCGCGGCCGGGGCCGTGGTCGTCTCCGACGTGCCCGACTACGCCCTGGTGGTCGGGGTGCCGGCCCGCCGGATCGGCTGGGTGGGCCGCGCCGGCGTGCGCCTGGAGGCGAAGGGGGACGGGCAGTTCACCTGCCCCGAAACCGGCACGGAGTATGTCGAGACGGACGGACGGCTGCGCGAGGCCGGGGACGCTCAGTCCTGATCCGCCACCGCGGCCTCACCGCGCCGGCGCCGGATGATCTCGTCGACCCACAGCGGCACCGCCAGGGTGCCCAGCCCGCCCAGGAAGGCCGAGCCGATCAGCGCCCGCTGGGACGAGTGCGACAGCTCCACGACGCTCGCGGCCACCAGGGTGGAGACGGTGAAGCGCAGGTCCTGCCGCACGTTCCAGCGGTCCTGCAGCTCCTTGAGCTTGTCGGTGTAGGCCGCCGTCAGGATCCGCAGCGCGCGGAGCGCGCCCTCCTCGCTGTCGGTGGTGTTGGTCACCGTCAGCGAGGAGATGATGTAGCGCGGCTCCTGGTTGGTGCCCGTGTTGCGCGGCGCGAACTCGTACGTGCCGGTGACGCCGGCCCGGCGGAACTCCGCCTCGAACGCCGGCGTGCGCAGGCTTGTCGCGACGGCCGCGGCGGTGACGGCGACGGAGGGGTACAGCCCGGTCAACGGGTTCGGCGCATCGGGCGAAACCGGGTACTTCACCACGAGTACCTCGGAGGCCAGGTACACGGGGGTGACCCGCGCGGCCTGGTAGCCGAGCGCGGCGGTCAGCACCACCCCGACCACCACGACGTACCAACGCCGGCTCAGCGCCCGCAGGACGTCGGTCATGTACATCTGGCGGACGCTCCTCTCCGACTGCCGAACGGTACCCAAGTGCGGCCAATGGTGACATGATGGCGTCCCGGTTCGCCAAGAACCCGACTCACCTAGAGCTAGCCGACTCACCCACGGGCCGTATAGCGTGTTGGCCGAGCGCTGGCCGCCGCCTCATGTCCGGAATCGAGGCACGCGCGAGCACAGACGCTTTCTGAAGGGACTTGGAGGGGGGCCATGGACCTCGGCGAGATCCTTCGGGTATTGCGTCAGCGCTGGGTGCTCGTCGTGCCGATGTTCGTGCTGGCGATCGGGGCGGGTGTGGCCGCGATGGTCTACGTGCCCAACACCTACGAGTCGTACACCACGGTGAGCCTGCTGAGCTCGCCCATGGCCACGACCGTCGCCACCAAGGGCAACGACAACCCGTTCATGACGTTCGACGCGTCGTTGATCGCCACCGCCGACTTCCTCGGCCGCAGCCTGCAGTCCACCGACGCGGTGGAGGAGCTGAAGGACCGGGGCGTCACCGAGAAGTACGCGGTGTCGCTCGCCGACGGCGCGCAGGGCCCCTTCCTCACCTTCACGGTCACCGGCTCCGACAAGGCGCACGTGCGGGCCTCGACCTCGACGCTGGCGAGGTTCGCGCAGGAGAAGCTGACGGAGATCCAGCAGAACAACGGCGTCAAGACGCAGGACATGATCCGTATGACGGAGATCGTCCCGCCGCAGACGCCGGAGACGAAGTCGAAGAAGAAGATCGAGGTCGTCCTCGCCGCGACCGGCGGCATGATCGCGCTGACGCTGCTGGTGACGTTCGTGCTGGAGAGCATGAGCCGGAACAAGGCGCGCCGCACGGCCGGGGACCGGAAGCCCGGCTCGTCGGCGCAGGCGGACACGGCGGCGCCGGTCGCCGCTTCGGCCACGGCCTCGGTCGCGGCGGTGACGTCGTTGCCGCGCCCCAACCCGATCTCGGTCACGTGGTCCGACGTGCCGTTCGACCAGACTGTCGTGCTCGACATGGACTCCAAACGCGCCGGCGCCGAGGGGGCCGACCGCCCGGGCGAGACCGACCAGACCGTCGTGATCAAGATGCCGGTCAAACCCGGCGGCTCGGACTCGCGGGGCCGGGGCGACACCGGCTCGGCCAAGGGCCGTTGGGGCTCGGCCCGCTGAAGTGGTCGCCGTCGTCCCGCCGTCGAACCAGCCCCAGCAGCCGAGCCCGACCGAGGCGACGGTCGTGCTGCCGGTGTCCGTCGGTCCCGTTCGCGGGCACGCCGCGCCGGGGGTGCTGCGGCGCCTCGGCTCGATCTACACCTCGCGCCGCACGGCGCGCGGACGGGGCCCGGCCACCATCCTGTCCATCTACATCGTCCTGCTGCTGCTGATCCCCTCCCGGATCGTGCTGCCCGGCGTGGGCGCGACCGGCACCATCGCCAACGTCTTCATCCTCGCCTCACTCGTCTGGTACGGCGTCAGCTGGCTGATGCGCCGGATCACGCCGGCGCGGTACACCCGGCTCCCCCGGCTCGCGATGTTCTTCTTCGCCGTGGCGGTGCTGCTGAGCTACATCGCCGCCGCCCGCCGCGACAGCTCGGCGCTGGAGTCCAGCGCGGCCGACCGGGCCCTCATCCAGCTGGTGACGTGGTTCGCCGTGGTGCTCATCGCGACCTCGTTGCGGGAGTACGCGGACCTGGAGCGCCTGCTGCGCATCTTCGTGCGGTGCGCGGCCGTCATCGGCGCCGTCGCGATCCTCGAGTTCCTCTTCAAGACCAGCCTGACCGCGTGGATGACCCTCCCGGGCTTCTCCAACAGCGGCCCGGAGCTCATCACCCGGGGTGATTTCGTCCGGCCGACGTCGACGGCCGCCAACACCCTCGAGCTCGCCACCGTCATGGCGCTCGCCCTGCCGTTCGCGCTGCAGCAGGGGTTCAACCCGGTGAGGAAGGGCCTGGTCCGCAACTGGCTGCCGGTCGCCGTCATCGCCATGTCCGCCGTGATGACGGTGTCGCGCACGTCAGTCATCGGGCTGGCCCTCGTGTTCCTCACCCTGCTGCCCACCTGGCCGGCGAAGCGCCTGCTGCCGACGATGGGCGCGCTCACGCTCGGCGTCGGCTTCTCCTCCGTCGCGTTACCGGGCCTGATCGGCACCGTGGTGGGGCTCTTCTCGGCCATGCTCAACGGCGGCGACAACAGCACGAACTCGCGCACCGCGACGTCGGCGGTGATCTCGCAGTACTTCGACGAGCGCCCCTGGACCGGCCGGGGCTACGGCACCTTCCTGCCCCTGATGTACCGGTACACCGACAACGAGTACCTGCTGGCGCTGGTCGAGATGGGCATCCTGGGCGTGGCCGCCGTCGTGCTCGTCTACATCGTGACCCTGCATTGCGGCGGCGCGGGACGGCGGCGCTTCGCCGACCCGGCGCGCCGCGAGACCGGGCAGGGCTTCGCCGCGGGCGGGTTCGTGATGCTGGTCGTCACGGCGACCTTCGACACGCTCAGCTTCCCGATGGTCGCCGGGCTGTCGTTCCTGATGATGGGGCTCGCCGGGGCGTACCTCGGCATGGCTCGCCAAGACCAGATGCTGAGAGGGGAACCGTCGCTGTGACGGAGCTGAACCGGAAGGTCGCGTCCGCGGCCCGCTGGAGCCTCATCAACACCGTCGTACGCCGGGTCGGCACCTTCGCCAGCGGCGTGGTGCTGGCGCGGTTGTTCTTCGGGCCGCGCGAGTGGGGCCTCTACGCCGTCGGTCTGCTGGTGCTGGCCATGCTGCTGTCGCTCAACGAGATGGGCGTGAGCCTCGCGCTGGTCCGCTGGGAAGGCGACATCAAGCGGTTCGCGCCGACGGTACTCACCCTGTCAACGGCGTCGAGCACGGCCTTCTACGTCCTGTTGTACGTCACCGCGCCCACGGTCGCCCGGCTGCTGGGCTCCCCCGACGCCACGCTCATGCTCCGCCTGCTGTGCATCAGCGTCATCATCGACGGCATAGCCTGCGTGCCCCTGGCGAAGCTGAACCGCGAGTTCGAGCAGTTCTGGCGGACCGCGGTCGACATCCTCAACTTCGCGGTGAACACCGCCGTGACGATCGTGCTCGCGGCCATGCACGTCGGCGCGATCGCCTTCGCGTGGGGCTCGCTGGCCGGCAACATCGTCGCGCTGGTGGGCTTCTCGCTGGCCGCCCCGGGCATGCTGCGGTTCGGCTGGAACCGGCAGCAGGCCAAGGAGCTGTACAAGTTCGGCCTCCCGCTCGCCGCGGCCAGCCTGCTGACGCTGGGCATCGTCAACCTCGACTCGGTGGTCGTCGGCTCGATCCTCGGCCCGGCCGCGCTGGGCCTGTACGCCATGGCCTTCAACATGTCCAGCTGGCCGGTGCGGATGGTCTCGGAGACGGCGCGGCGGGTGTCGTTCGCGGGCTTCTCGCGGCTCGCCGACTCCCCGGCCGAGTTCGCGGCCGGCTTCACCCGGGCCCTGTCGCTGGTCGTCGCGGCCTCGGTGCCGATGTGCGTGCTGCTCGGCGTGCTCGCCGACCCGGTCATCCGGTTCGTGTACGGCGACCAGTGGGGCGGCGCCGCGATGGCCCTGCAATGGCTGGTCGTGCTCGGCTTCGTCCGGGTGACCGTGGAGCTCGCATACGACGGCATCGCCGCGCGCAAGCGCAAGACCCTGATGCTGATGCAGGGCTGGTGGCTGTTCTCGCTGGTGCCGGTCCTGATCTGGTTCGCGCACGTGTGGGGCATCGACGGCGTGGCCGCCGGCCAGGCCCTCGTCGCGGGCCTCCTCGTCGCGCCGGTGTTCCTGTTCGTGCTGTCCGGCCTGGGCATCCGGGCCGCCGGCGTGGCCCGCGTGTGCGTCCTGCCCTTCCTCGGCGGCCTCGCGATGGGCGTGGCCGCCTGGGCCGTGCACCGGCTCGCCGGCGGCGGGTTCCTGGGCCTGGCCCTGGCCGGCGTGGCCGGCCTGGCCGTCTACCTGCCGTTCGTCCTGCCCCTGCTGCGCAGCCTGCGCGCCAAACCGCAACCCCTGGAACCGTCCCCGATCTCCGAACCGGCGGTCCTGGCGACCGCCGCGCCCGAAGTTCTCTAGGGAGAGCCACGATGATCAGCTCGGTCAAGCGACGGCTGCGCGCCCGTTACGGATGGCTGCCGTTGGAGGAGATGCGCAACAAGGTGGTGCTGGGTCACACGGCCGTCGGCCTGCGCCGCTTCGAGGACTCCGAGGTGCGGCGGCTGCTGGCCACGCTGCCCGGGGGCCGGCGGCCCCAGGCGCGCGTGGCCACCGTGGTGCTCACCTACAAGCGCCCCGAAGGGCTCGTGCGGGCCGTGGAGTCGGTGCTCGCCCAGACGGTGCGGGACCAGGTCGTGGTCGTGGTGGACGACGGCGGCGGCGGCCTGCCCGAGCTGCCGGCCGATCCGCGCCTGCACGTGGTGAGCCTGCGGCACAACATCAACGTGCTCGGCGTCAGCCGCAACATCGGCATGCGCCTGACCGACTCGCAGTTCGTCGCGTTCCTGGACGACGACAACGCCTGGCACGCCAACCACCTGGAAGTGGCGCTGGCGCGGCTGGACGGCCCGGAGCCGGCCGAGTCGCGGCCGGACGCGGTGTACACGGCGATGCGCCGGGTGACCCCGGACGGGGTCGAGCGCGACGTCCTGTCGGTGCCCTTCGACCGGAAGCTCGCCTGGGAGCGGTGCTTCCTCGACTCGAACCCGTTCGTGGCCCGGCGCAGCGCGGACCTGCGCTTCAGCCGCCTGCGGCGGAAGTCCTCGGTGGCGCCGAAGGAGGACTGGGAGCTGATCTACCGGTTCAGCCGCAACCACCGGGTCGAGCACATTCCCGAGGCGACTGTCGACTACGTCGTGAACCCCAACAGCTACTGGACGAACTGGGAACCGGCCTGACCGGCTGACGACAATGTGTCCCCGTGCTCGAGCACGGGGACACATCCGTTCAGATGCCGCGGCGCTTCCAGGACTGCCACCACAGCCACTCGCGGCCCTTGTGCGCGACCGCGGACAGGACCAGGGGCTGCAGGTAGGGCATCGCGGCCGGGCCGATCTGGCGGCGCACCCGCAGGCCCCGGTACTCCGGCAGGCTGCGGTACTCGGGCCAGCACTCCGCCGCGAACTCGATGAGCTCGTCCAGCGGCACGGTGGTCGTGCGGCCGCGGTCGTACGCGCGCACGACGCGCCGCAGCGCGAACCGGGCCAGCCGGCGGTGCACGACGGCGTCGAGCTCCGCGGCGTTGGGCAGCAGCGAACCGCAGCGGGTCAGGACGGCCTCGTAGGCGGCCTTGCGCTGCCGCAGGTCGTCCAGCTGCCCGGCGTAGTCGGTGAGCGACATGTTGTCGCCGTGCAGCCGGTAGTAGGCCTGGTCCGCGCGCACGTAGCCGACGTCGGCGTGGGCGGCCAGGCGCATCCACATCTCGATGTCGCCCGCGTGCGGCAGATCGACGTCGTAGCCGCCGACCTGGTGCTGCAGCTTGGTGCGGACCACCACCTCGGGTGACGTGATGCAGCCGGTGCCCTCGCGGAACCGCCGCTCCAGCCACCAGTGCCCCGGCCAGACGCTGGTGCCGCGGTCGTCGGTCCGGGCCGGCGGCGGGGGCCCGGGATGCTGGAAGTGCACCGGGTGCCCGTAGACGAAGCCCACGTTCGGGTTGGCGTCCAGCAGGGCCACGGCGCGGGTGAGCGCGCCCGGGGTCAGCAGGTCGTCGGCCGAGAGCAGCACGCAGTAGTCACCGTCGGCCCACTCCATCAGGCCTTCGTTGTACGTCGCCGTGTGCCGCTTGTTCTGCTCGTGGACGAGGACCTCGACCCGCGGGTCGGCCGCCGCGATCGCCCGGGCCTTGTCGGCCGAGTCGTCCGGGGAGGCGTCGTCGATGATCAGGACCCGGACGTCCACCCCCGGGTTGGTGTCGACGACGCTGCTCACACAGTCGGCGAGGTAGTGGCCGTAGCGGTAACACGGGATGACCACACTGACCGAGCTCATCTGCCACCTTAACGATGTCGCGCGACATTTACGGTTCACAGAGAAATGGCCCGCACCCGGAAGGGTGCGGGCCATTTCATCGTCTCACGAGGTCGTGAACGTCACGTCGACCCAGTAGTTGTTGGAGTTCCAGGTCGATGTCGGGAAACCGACGTTGTTGCTGAGCAGGAACAGTCCGTTGTGCCCCGTCGCCGAGTCGGCGACCGCGGTCAGCGGATAGGACACCTGCGGCTGCGTGAAGTAGCCGGCGTCGTAGGCGTAGTGACCGACCTCGGTGTGGTACGACACGACGTACACCGTGTCGGCCGTGACCGCCACCGGCGTGGCGAACGTCAGGGTCTGCCACCCGGACGCCGACTCACCGGTGAAGGTGCCCGTCGCCAGCTGCTGCCCGGTGTTGGACCACAGCGACCCGGTGTGCGTGCCGGTGTTCTCGGCGCTCTTGTAGAACCGGACGCCGGTGATGTGGCCGTCCACCGCCGAGGTGAACCGCATGCCCAGCTCCAGCGAGTTGACCTCGCCGGCGCTCGGGTTGGCCGGGACCGCCGCGTTGGACCAGACCGAGCACGGGCAGGTCACCTGCGAGCTGCCGCCCGTGGTGAACGACCAGACCGTTGGGCTCGTCATCGCGTTGCCCCAGGCGTCGGTGGCCTGCACCGATGCCTGGTACGCGGTGGACGGGGCCAGCACGCTGGTCGGCTGCAGCGTCGCCACCCGGCTGTTGCCGTCGTAGCCGACCGAGGCCGGAACCGCCGCGCCGCCCGGCCCGGTGAGGCTGAACTGGATGGCCGACGGGTTGAGGTCCTGGCTGAAGGTCGCCGTCACCGCGGTGTTGATGCCGACCGCCGTCGCGTTGGCGGCGGGCGTGCGCGCCGTCACGGTGGGCGGGTTCTGGGTGCCGGCGTGGTTGTCGATGACGACGTCGACCCAGTAGTTGGTGTCGTTCCAGCTCTGGTTCGGGAAGCCGCCGCCGGTGCCGTACTTGTAGACGCCGTTGGAGCCGGAGACGCCCGACTGCAGCAGCTGCACGGCGGTCTGACCGGCGCCGTGGTTGGCGAAGTAGGCGCTGTCGTACGAGTAGTGCCCGGTCGGCGTGTAGTACGAGACGATGTACGTGGTGTTCGCGGCGATCGGCACCGGGTTGGCGAACGTCAGCGTCTGCCAGCCCGTGGCGGTCTCACCGCTGAACGTGCCCGAGGCCAGCAGCTGGCCGCTGGAGTTCCAGAGCTTGCCCACGTGGGTGCCGGTGTTGGTGCTCGCCTTGTAGAACTTCACGCCGAGCACCTGGCTCGCGGCCGGTACCCGGAACTTCGCGCCCAGCTCGTTCGGCGAGGCGTCGAAGGAGTCGGCGTTCGTCGGCTCGGCCGAGCTCGGGAAGGCGGTGCAGGGGCACTGCTGCGACCCGACGGTCACCGACAGGCTCGCGACCGGCCCGATGTTCAGGCTGTCGTCCGACGCGCGGACCTTGATGGTGGCCGCGCCCTGCGTGGTGGGCGTCCAGGTGTAGCTCCAGGTGCCCAGCCCGTTGGCCGGCTTCCACGTGGTGCCGCCGTCGACGGAGATCTCGACGCGGCCGACGTGCCCGCCGCCGCTGTCGGCGACGGTGCCGGTGACGTTGACCGGGCTCAGCAGCGGCACGGTGCTGTTGGCCGCGGGCGACGTGACCGTCACCGTCGGGCCGGTCGTGTCGGTGGACTTCGCGGCCAGGGTGAGCCCGGCCATCAGGGTCACCGGCTGCGCGCTCATGTCGGCGAGGATGTTGACCGTCGCCTGCTGCATCTTCTTGTCCTCGGTGCTGGTCGGCCCCGAGTGGAAGGCGCTCAGGCCCCACGCCCACTGGACCGTGCCGGCCCCGAACACCAGCGCCTTCGACGTCTGGTCGCGGTAGGCCATCAGGCTGTGCGTCGCGAGGCCGTTGCCGTAGTTGTTGCCGTGGTCCGGGTCGAGCAGCAGCGTGTCGTTGGTGATGCTGATCGTGGTCGAGGAGAACGCGACGGCGCCCGCCGGGCGGACCGAGTTCTCGGCGTCCGAGTCCCACTCGTAGCCGAGCGACCCGGCCGTGAGCGTGGCCGACTGGCCCGACTGCAGGTTGTTGATGGCGCTGATGCCGCGCCAGAGCCGGAGGTCCTTGTACGCCGCCGGCACCGTGATCGCGTCCGACCGGTAGCCGTTGACCGAGAACAGCGTGCCGGTGAGCTGGTTCTGCGGCTTGTTGCCGCCGTGCCCGGCGCCGTCCGTGTCGGCCCACGTCCCGGTCCACTGACCGCTCGGGTCGGCGGTGCCGTTGGGCGGCGTCTGGCTCAGCTTGGTCGACTTGTAGCAGACGAGCGTCCGGTCGGCGGCCGCGCCGCTGGCGATGGAGGGCTCGAAGCGGGTCCGCCAGAACACCTCGTTGCCGCTGAAGAACGCCAGGTTGACCCCGGCGGTGCGGGCCGCGGAGACGTGGTCCCACTGGCCCTGGTTCCAGTACTCGTCATGCCCGGAGGACATGAAGACCTTGTGGTTGAGCAGCAGCGAGGCGCTGTTCGTCACGTCGACCGAGGCGGCGTAGCTGACGTCGTACCCGTTGCGCTCCAGGAACTGGATCATCGGGAACTCGGTCGAGAAGATGCCGTTGTCCCCGGCGGTGCGCAGCGGCCGGTTGTAGCTCACCTTGTAGGCGCGGCCGTCGAGGGCCGGGCCGCCGCCCTGGTACAGGCTCTGGCCGCCCCACTCGTTGTAGGCCTGCCAGGTCTGGTCGGACGTCTGCACCAGGATGTCGGAGTGGCTCGAGCTGCTGCCCACGACGAACGGGTAGGGCATGAACCCGTTGTTGTCCAGCTGGTCCAGCATCAGCAGGTAGACGCCCGAGACGGCGTCGGACGGCACGGTCCAGGAGACGTTCGTGGTCCAGTTGCCGCAGTCGACCAGGCCGGTGCCGGAGTCGTGCAGGCAGGGGTCCTGGGTCTTCTTCGGGAAGCTCTGGGTCGGCGAGGTCGGCATCTTGCGGGCGCCGAGGCCGCCGTAGTACCCGAGCCGGTAGATGGACACCCGGAAGTCCGAGGCCGGCGAGGTCACCTTGGCCTGCAGCGTCTCGCCCGGCTGCACGCTCGACTTGGTGGTGAAGCCCTCGATGTCGCCCCAGGAGTTCTCCGAGTACCAGTCCTCGACGGGGGAGCCGGGCTTCGAGTTCTCGCAGACGATCGGATTGGACCCCGAGCCGCACGGGTCCAGGGTCGCAGCATTACTTGCGGACGGTACGCACGCGATTGCTGCGACGATGACCGCAGCCGCCAAGCCGGTTATGAACCGAGACCTCATGTCTTCGCCCTATTTCCGTAACGACGTCATCATCCGTAGCACCCGCAACCCCAGGACTCGTTCGGGAGCTTACGGCCTGCATGCTGAAAGACAAGAATTTATCGCATGTGAGCTGCCGACCAGCTGTCGGATTTCTTCGCATCAACGTCGGCCGGAAGCAGCCGTACGGCCTATGCGACCCGGCCATTGGGATATGTCCGGGCGTGCAATTTCACGAAGAGCGACGGGGCACCACGGTGGTGGTGACGACCTTCGTCTTGACGGCGTGGTTCGCCGGTACCGACGTGACGATCACCGCCCCCGACGCGACCTGGACGGCGTCGCCGAGCACGACGTTCGGCTCGATGAAGATGCCGGTGCCGAGCCGGATCCGGTCGCCCAGGGTCACCTTGCCCGAGGAGACGCAGCTCGGTCCGGTCGCGTTGTCCGAGCCGATGACACTGTGGTGGTCGAAGGAGTTGTACGCGGACAGGAAATTGTTGTCCCCCATGCGCACGCCCGTACCGAGGTGGCCGAACGCACAGATAATGTTGCCCTGACCGATTACCACGTCGGTGGCGATCTTGGCGGTCGGGTCGATGGCGTTGGCGAGCGGAATCGCCGCCTCCGCGCAGAGCTTGCGGAACCGGGCCCGGGTGTCCACCGACGTGCCGATCGCGATGATTGCCGCATCGTAGACGCCCGCGGCGAACAGCGCCGCGAGCCGGTCGGTGCCGCCGACGATCGGCACGCCCGCGACCTCCGCGCCCCAGCGGCCGGGGTCGTCGTCCAGGATCGCCACCGCCTGCTGGGTCGGCACCTGGCTGAAGATGTCGATGACCTGGGTCGCACCCAGGGCGCCGCCGATGACGAGGATGCGGGACACGCCGGGCTCCGTCGCGAGAGCCGCCGGCATCGTCGTGTAGTCCACGGTGACCGGCGCGGACGCGGCCGCCTCGACGTCCTTGACCGTGATCAGGCGCGAACCATCGAATGTGGACAGATCGACGCCCAGCTCCCGCGCCCGCTCGACCGCCTTGACGGTCGCCCGGACCTCGGCCGGAGCGGCGGCGCGGGCGTCGGCCTCCGCGGCCAGCCGGTCGGAGTACGCGGTGAGGCCGGCGGCGTCGTCGAAGAGCATCGCCACCGGCTCCGCCAGCGGCACCTCCTGGCCCTTGCGGGCCAGGTGCAGCAGGATGCCCGGCTCGGGGGCGTACACCTCCAGCACCGCCTTGCTGGTCTCGACCTCCACGAGCAGGGCGCCGGCCTCGACCTTGTCGCGGTCGTCGACGAACCACGTCACGACGATGCCGTGCTCGCTGTTGACGTCGTTGGTCGGAACCAGGACTGGCTTCACGCTCTGTCTCCTCTTGTGCTCTCAGGCGGCGGCGCGGATGGCCGACTCGATCTGCTCCTCGCCGACCAGCAACCGGCTCTCCTGCCGCTTCGACGACGGGATCACCGTGGGAGCGCTGGCGACCACCTTGACCGGCCGGCGCAGCGCGCCGAACAGCCGCTCGGAGATGATCGCGGCGGCCTCGGTCCCCCAGGACCATCCGCTCGCGCCCTCCTCGACGGTGATGAGCTGCCCGGTGGCCCGCACCGACCGCTCCACCGGGGCCCAGTCCATCGGGGCGATCTGGGCCGGCACGAGCAGCTCGGCGAAGATCTCCTCCTCGACGGCCAGCCGCTCGATCACGCGGGCCGCCAGCAGGGCCTGGTAGCCGTACGCGAGCACGGTCATCGAGCAGTCCTCCCGCGGCACGGCGGAGAGCCGGACCGTCGGCAGCGCACCCGGGCCGGCGTCGTGGGAGGCGAGCAGGTCGCCCACCATCCCGCCGCTGGGCAGCGTGAGGTGCTGCGGGTAGAGCAGCTTGTGCTCGATGTACAGCACCGGGCTGTCCTGGCCCAGGAAGTCGGCGAAGACCGTCTTCGGGTCGTGGTAGAGCGAGGCCGCGACGACCCGCAGGTGCGGTACGCCGAGGAAGTGCTTCTCCAGGCTCTGGCTGTGCGTCGGCCCGTAGCCGCGGTGGCCGCCCGAGGGCGCCCGGATCACGACCGGGCAGGTGGCCTGGCCGGCGTACATGGCCTGGTACTTGACGATGTGGTTGACGACCTGGTCGAACACGAGCGTCAGGAAGTCGCCGAACATGATCTCGGCGATCGGCCGGTAGCCCGCCAGCGCGAGCCCGGCCGAGATCCCGGCGACGGCGCCCTCGCTGATCGGGGTGGTCCGGACCCGGGCCGGGAAGTCCGTCGAGAGGCCGCGCGTCACCTTGAACGCGCCGCCGTACGGGTCGGCGATGTCCTCGCCGAGCACCACCACGCGCGGGTCGGTGCTCAGGCTGGTCCGCAGGGCGTCACCCAGCTCCTTGGCGAAGATCACGGCAACGCCCTCGCCGTCGCGACCACCTCGGCCAGTGCGGTCTCGACCTCGTCGTCGATCGCGCGCCGGTCGGCCTCGCCGAGCCGGCGACCGTGCACCACCAGCGGCTCCACGAGCCAGTGCGCGGCGATCTCCTCCTCGGGACGCTCGTCGTCGCTCTTGGAGTGGTGGCACAGCCGGTAGGTGTGGATGAGCAGCACGCGGGGGCCGCCGCCGGCCCGCACCGCGTCGAGCTCGGCGCGGGCGAGCTCGCTCAGCTCCACCACGTCGGTGCTGTCGACCTCGCGGACCGGGATGTCGAACGCCTCGAACCGGGCGGCCATGCTGCCGGCGAGGTTCGCCTCGACCGGGGTGCTCTGGGCCCAGCGGTTGTCCTCGCACACCACCAGCAGCGGCAGGCGCCACAGGGAGGCCATGTTCAGCGTCTCGTACACCGCGCCCTCACCGAGGGTGCCGTCGCCGATGAACACCACGCTCACCATGCCGGAGCCGTCCAGCTGGCCGGCCATCGCGATGCCCGCGGCCGCCGGGACGATGCCGCCCTGCACGCCGTTGGACTTGAACCCGGGGGCGCAGATGTGCTGGCTGCCGCCGATGCCGTGGCACATGCCCGCCTCCTTGCCCATGATCTCGGCGAGCAGGCCCAGCGCGTCGCCGGTGCGGGCGAGGTAGTGGCCGTGGCAGCGGTGGTTGCTGAACACGTGGTCGATGTCGGCGAGGTGCTCCATCACGGCCACCGCGTCGGCCTCCTGGCCGATGCAGGCGTGCGTGGTGCCGTTGAGGGCGCCCTCCTCGAAGAGCGACAGCAAGGTCTCCTCGAACCGCCGGATGAACCGCATCCGGCGGTAGAGCCGGTGCTCGTCCGGTTCGCCGGGCCGGCCGGTCAACCGCTCGTCGGTCGCCGGGGCGGCCGCGAAGCCGGGGTCCTGGACCCCGGGTCCGGCGTGGTCGATCCGGGTCGGCGGGGGCGCCGTCGACACCATGGGCTTTCCTTCCTCAGCGCGATCGCGACAACGTAGGAGGCATGAGTGGGACCGGCGCCCCATCACCGGCGGCCGGCCGCGGGCCACGTTACCCGGCGCCCGGCTCGGTAAGGGTCGGCCTTTCAGCGTAGAAAACGGCCTGGACAAGTCGTGAATCGGACTCGCCGGGCGCGTTTTGTCGTGTGCACCACCCGGGCGCCGCGGCACGACTTCCGGCGGCGCCGTTCGAGGGCGCTCACTTGGGCTGCTGTACCGCCTCGGCGGATGGCGTTCCGTCGATGGACCCGGCCACGTTGTCGGCCCATTCCGCATACGTCACCTTGCAGCCCCCGCCGCAGCCGCCCGTGTGACCCCAGTGCGTGGGGCCGAAGACGTTGCCGCGCACCCGCAGGCCCACGCCGTCCTGGGCGTAGAAACCGTACGCGCCGAGCGAGATGAAGCTGTCGGTGACACTGTAGTTGGTCAGCGACGAGCCGCCGGCGCTCTGCGTGAAAAGCACCGCGGTGATCGCCTGCCAGTAGTTGGGGATCTCGGCGCCCGTGTAGGCGTCGACCCCGGGCTCCAACCGGCTGTGACTGATGTCCAGCGGGCCGCTGCCGCCGTACGGGAACACGCCGCCGGTGTGCGCCGCCGAAGGGTCGGTCAGGTTGGCGATGTAGTTGTCGTGCAGCCAGCTGTTCTCAATCTTGACGTTCTGCCCGCACAGGCACATCCCGCCGGTATTGGCCACGTCGACCTTGTTCAGGTGAATCGTGCAGGTTTCGCAGTCATTGATCGCGTGGTCATTGAGCGGCACGCTCTTCTGTCCCAGGCCGACCGGCTCGGGGCGAATTGTGGTGTTGGTGATGTTCAGGGTCAGTTTGCCCGAAGCGTTGGCGTTGACCAGGATCGCGCGATTCGTCGAGCCGGGCGGCGGCGCGATGATGGAGTTCGTGATGTTGACCGTGCCATGGCAGTCGGTACCGACGTAAATAAAGCCGTGGATGTACTTGTGATCGAGTGTGAGGTTCCCGCAGGTGTACAGGTTGTACGCCTTGCTCTGGCCGTCACTCGCCGCCAGTTCTTGATATCCGGACGGCACCGGAAGCTTCGCATCGGACTGCTTGTACTTGCCGACGCCGGGGGCGCCGACCGAGTACCGGGCCGGATACTTTCCGCCGCCGTTGCTGCCGCCGCCGGCGGCGCCCCCCGGCTTCGCGGCCGAGGCGCTCCCGGACGGCTTGGCACTGCCGAGGCCCGCCTTGCCGGGGTCGACACCATCGGCCGACGACAGGGCCGTGTCCGCGTCGCCCGACTGCCCGGCCAGGGCCGCGCACTGCTCGGCGGTCTGCCCCTCGGGGCAGGTCTTCGCCGGTGAGGTGCGGCCGGTAACCACCCACAGCCCGGCCCCCGCGAGAAGAAGCACGCCGGACGCGGCGATCAGGATCAATCCCCGGCGCCCCAGTCGCCTGCCCTTATTCGAGTGCACCATTGGCCATGTCCCCCTAAGGATGGCAAGCAAGCCTCGGCGGCCTCAAGTTCCAAAACCCGTCGCAGTGTATGCGACTTCGAATCCATGTCCATTCACGGGCTGCGCACGTGACACATGTCCGGCTGCACCCGCGCCGCGGCGTTGACCTCGCCACAGATACCATACACAGCAACGATCGTCGGTATTCACGGCGAATGATCAGGCCACCGGTCGTTGCGGGAAAAGGATCACTGTGCCAGATTTCCGTCAGTGGTGCTCCATTGCTTGACGGTGGCGGTAGCTTGCCCCTGCTGTGTGCGCCTCGCGCTCAACACGTTGTGCCAGAAATCGTCCGCCTCTCGGCCTATGTCGACTGTTGACCGAATCGAGCATCTGTGAATTCAACAAACGTCCAGGTTGACTCTCAGCCGATCGGCGTAGCCGTCGTTGGGGCCGGCTACTGGGGCCCGAACCTCGTACGCAACTTCATGGCGTCGCCGGCCTTCCGTCTGCAGGCCCTGTGTGACCTCGACGTGGCGCGTGCCCGGCGCGTGCTCGGCGGCTACTCCACCGTCGAGGCCACCTCGGACCTGAGCGCCGTGCTGGCCGACCCGGCCGTGCAGGCGGTCGCCATCGCCACCCCGGCGGGCACCCACCTCGACGTGGCGCTGGCCGCGCTGCAGGCGGACAAGCACGTCCTGGTCGAGAAGCCGCTGGCGGCCACGGTCGCCGAGGGCCGCCGGCTGGTGGCCGAGGCCGACGCGCGCGGCCTGGCCCTGATGTGCGACCACACGTACTGCTACACCCCGGCCGTCACGCGGATCCGCGAGGCCGTGCACAGCGGCGAGCTGGGCGAAGTGCACTACCTGGACTCGGTGCGGATCAACCTCGGCCTGGTGCAGCGCGACATCGACGTCATCTGGGACCTGGCCCCGCACGATCTGTCCATCCTGGACTACGTGCTGCCGGAGGGGGTCCGGCCGGTCACCGTCAGCGCGCACGGCGCGGACCCGATCGGCGCCGGCCGCGCCTGCGTGGGCTATCTCACGCTGCAGCTCAACACCGGCGCCATCGCGCACATCCACGTCAACTGGCTCTCGCCGATCAAGGTGCGCACGACGCTCGTCGGCGGCTCGAAGCGGACGCTGGTCTGGGACGACCTGAGCCCCACCCAGCGCATCGCCATCTACGACCGGGGCGTGGAGGTCGCCGCCCCGGACGAGCTGGCCCCCGACCAGCGCCGCGACATGCAGGTCTCGTACCGCTCGGGCGACATGCTCGCGCCCGCGCTGGTCGAGAAGGAGGCGCTCGGGCAGATGGTCGCCGCGTTCGCCTCGGCCATCCACACCGGCGTGCCGTCGCTCACCGACGGCCGGGCCGGGCTGCGGGTGCTGGAGATCCTGGAGGCGGCGTCGCGTAGCCTCGCCGGCGGCGGAGTGGCTGTTCCCCTGGAGGTTGAAAACTGATGGGCAAGGCATCTGTGCCGATTCGCGGCGCGCGCGTCCTGGTGACCGGGGGCGCCGGCACCATCGGCTCCCACGTCGTCGACCTGCTCGTGCGCGGCGGCGCCGCCGACATCGTGGTGCTGGACAACCTGGTCCGGGGCCGCCGGGCCAACCTGGCCTGGGCGAGCGCCAACGGCCCGGTCCGGATCGTCGAGGGCGACATCCGCGACGCCGCGCTGGTGCACGAGCTCAGCCAGGGCATCGACCTCGTCTTCCACCTCGCGGCCATCCGGATCACCCAGTGCGCCAGCGAGCCGCGCCTGGCCAACGAGGTGCTCGTCGACGGCACGTTCAACGTGCTCGAGGCGGCCCAGGCGGCCGGCGTGAAGAAGGTCGTCGCGTCCTCCTCGGCGTCGGTCTACGGCCTGGCCGAGCAGTTCCCGACCACCGAGCGGCACCACCCGTACAACAACGACACGTTCTACGGCGCGGCCAAGGCGTTCAACGAGGGCATGCTGCGCAGCTTCCACGCGATGTACGGGCTGGACTACGTGGCGCTGCGGTACTTCAACGTGTACGGCCCGCGCATGGACGTCCACGGCGTCTACACCGAGGTCCTGATCCGCTGGATGGAGCGCATCGAGTCGGGCACCCCGCCGCTGATCCTCGGCGACGGGCTGCAGACGATGGACTTCGTCCACGTCGCCGACATCGCGCGCGCGAACATTCTCGCCGCCGAGGCCGACGTGACCGACGACGTGTTCAACATCGCCAGCGGCGAGGAGACCAGCCTCAAGGAGCTGGCCGCCGCCCTCAGCGCGGTGATGAAGTCGGACCTGAGCCCCGAGCACGGGCCGGCCCGCGCGGTCAACGGCGTCACGCGGCGCCTGGCCGACATCTCGCACGCCGACGGCGGGATCGGGTTCCGGTCGCAGATCGGCCTGGACGAGGGCCTGCAAGGCCTGGTCGAGTGGTGGCGGGCCGAGCGCTTCGCCGACCAGGGCGCGGGCGGGGACGCCAAGTGAGCGCCACCATCCCGGTGATGATCCCGAAGCTGGGCGAGGAGGAGGCGCAGGCCGCCGCCGACGCCGTCCGCAGCGGGTGGGTCGCCCAGGGCCCGCGCGTCGCCGAGTTCGAGCGCTCCTTCAGCGCGCTGGTCGGCGCGGAGCACGGCGTGGCCGTCAGCTCGTGCACCACGGCGCTGCACCTCGCGCTCATCGCGCTCGGCGTCGGGCCGGGCGACGAGGTGATCGTGCCGTCGCTGTCGTTCATCGCCACCGCGAACGCGGTCCGCTACGTGGGCGCCACGCCGATCTTCGCCGACGTGGACATCGAGACCGGCAACGTGACCGTGGCGACGCTGGACGAGGTGCGCACGGCGCGCACCGCCGCGATCATCGCGGTGCACCAGGGCGGTCTGCCGTTCGACGTCCGGTCGCTGCGCCAGGCCGCGACCGGCTGGGGCATCCCCCTCGTCGAGGACGCCGCGTGCGCCGCCGGCTCCACCGCCTACGGGGCGCCGGTCGGCGCCGGCTCGCTGCTGTCGGCCTGGTCCTTCCACCCGCGCAAGGTCATCACGACCGGCGAGGGCGGCATGATCACGCTGGACGACGCGGACCGCGCGGCGCGGCTGCGGCGGCTGCGCGAGCACGGCATGAACGTCTCCGCCGCGGACCGGCACAAGAGCGCGCAGCCGATCCTCGAGGCCTACCTCGAGACCGGCTGGAACTTCCGGATGACCGACATCCAGGCCGCGGTCGGTCTGGTGCAGCTCGGCCGGCTCACCGGCCTGGTGGCCCAGCGGCGTCAGCTCGCCGCGCGCTATCAGGAGCTGCTCGCCGGCATCGACGGGCTGTGGGCGGTGCGCGACCCGGCGTACGGCGAGAGCAACTTCCAGTCGTTCTGGGTCCTGCTCTCCCCCGAGTTCGGGGTCACCCGCGACCAGGTGCTGACCGAGCTCGCCGCGGCCGGGGTCTCCGCGCGGCGCGGCATCATGGCCTCGCACCTGGAGCCGGCGTACCAGGACGTCGTGCCGCCGGCCGGGCTGCCGAACACCGAGCGGCTCACCCGCGACTCGCTCATCCTGCCGCTGCACCACGCCCTCACCGAGGACGACCAGGACCACATCGTCGGCGTCCTGCGCAAGCTCGCCGGATCGTTCCGTACCGTTGGGAGTACCGCTTCATGATTCCCCTTGTCGACCTGAAGGCCGCCCACGCCGAGGTCGCCGAAGACGTCGACCTCGGATTCAAGCGCATCATGGCCGACACCGCGTTCATCGGCGGCGCGGAGGTGACGGCCTTCGAGCGCGAGTACGCGGAGTTCAGCGGCGTCGCCCACTGCGTCGGGGTCGCGAACGGCACGGACGCGCTGGAGCTCGCGCTGCGCGCGGTCGGCGTCGGGCCGGGCGACGAGGTCATCCTGCCCGCGAACACCTTCATCGCCACCGCCGAGGCGGTGGCCCGGGTGCACGCGCGGGTCGTGCTCGTCGACTGCGACCCGGTCACCTACCTCATCGACGTCGACGCGGCGCTGGCCGCCGTCGGCCCGGCGACCAAGGCCGTCATCCCGGTCCACCTCTACGGCCAGCTCGCGCCGGTCGAGCGGCTGCGGGCCGGCCTGGCCGGCACCGGCGTGGTCATCGTCGAGGACGCCGCGCAGTGCCAGGGCGCGACGCGCTTCGGCGCGGGCGCCGGCGCGGAGGGCATCGCCGCGACGAGCTTCTACCCCGGCAAGAACCTGGGCGCCTACGGCGACGCCGGCGCGGTCGTCACCGCCGACGAGGCCCTCGCGGTCTCGGTGCGCACCATCAGCAGCCACGGCGGCCTGACCAAGTACGTCCACGACGTGATCGGGGTCAACAGCCGGCTGGACGCGCTGCAGGCGGTGGTCCTGCGGGCGAAGCTGAACCGCCTCGCCGGCTGGAACGCCGCCCGCCGGGCCGCCGCCGCGCGGTACGACGAGCTGCTCGAAGGGGTCGGCGTGACCCGGCCGGTGACGCTGGACGGCAACGAGCACGTGTGGCACCTTTACGTGGTGCGGGAGGCCAGTGCCGACGGCACGTCCACCCGCCGCGACGAGGTGCTGGCCCGGCTCAACGCCGCCGGCGTCGGCGCGGGCATCCACTATCCGTACCCGATCCACCTCACGCCGGCGTTCGCCGGCCTGGGGTACGCCAAGGGCAGTTTCCCGCACGCGGAGCGAGCGGCCGTGGAGATCCTGACCCTGCCGTTGTTCCCGCAGATCACGCCGCAGCAGCAGGAGGCCGTGGTGGAGGCGCTGCGGGCCGCACGAAGGTGAGACGCGCCAGATGTACCTGACCCTGCGGGACCGTCCGGGCGGCAAGCCGGACCCGGCGTCGCGGTCCAGGGTGGTCCCGCGGGTCGCCACCACCGTGTTCCTGCTCGGCATCGTCAGCCTGCTCACCGACATCTCCTCGGAGATGGTGAACGCGGTGCTGCCGCTGTACCTCACGGCCGAGATGGGCCTGGGCGTCCTCGCGTACGGCTTCGTCGACGGCCTGTACCAGGGCGTCAGCGCGCTGCTGCGCATCGGCGGCGGCTACGCCGGCGACCGGTCCAACCAGCCCAAGTGGGTCGCGACCGTCGGCTACGGGCTGTCCGCCCTGAGCCGCGTGGGCATGCTCGTCGCGCACAACCTCGGCGCGATCAGCGCCGTCGTGACCGCGGATCGGCTGGGCAAGGGCCTGCGCACGGCGCCGCGGGACGCCATCATCGCCGACGCGTCCGACCCGAAGGGCCTCGGCCGCGCGTTCGGGGTACACCGTACGCTCGACACCATCGGCGCGGCCATCGGGCCGCTGGTCGCCTTCTCGATGCTCCTGCTCGTGCCGGGCGACTACAACTCGGTCTGGGTCGTGTCCTCCGGGTTCGCCTTCGTGGGCGTGGCCGTCATCGTGCTGTTCGTTCCGAACCACCGGACGAAGCTCGCGCGGCGGGCCCAGAGCATCGGCAGCCTGTTGCGCGAGGTGACCGGGGCCCGGCTGCGTCGCCCGCTGATCGCGGCCGGGCTGCTGGCGCTGTTCACCGTCGGCGACGGCTTCCTGTACCTGTCGCTGCAGCAGCGCGACCACCTGGCGGCCAAGTACTTCCCGCTGCTGTACGTCGGCACGAACCTCGCGTACCTGCTGCTCGCCATCCCGTTCGGGCGCCTCGCCGACCGCATCGGCCGGACCAAGGTCTTCCTGGGCGGCCACGTCGCGCTGCTGTGCGTCTACCTGTTCGCCGCCGGGCCGTTCAGCGGCGGGGTGGCGACGGTCCTGGTGCTGGCGCTGATCGGCACCTACTACGCCGCCACCGACGGCGTGCTGCCGGCGCTGGTGACCCCGCTGGTCGACGCGCAGGCGCGGGGCAGCGGCATCGCGGCGGCCCAGACCGTTGTCGTGCTGGCCCGGTTCGCGTCCTCGCTGGCGTTCGGCAGCCTGTGGCTGCTGCTCGGCAGCGCCCACGCCCTCTACCTCGTGGCCGGGCTGCTCGCCGCCGCGCTCGCCCTGGCCCTGTGGCTCCTGCGCAACCGAGAGGCCCCGGTGACGTGAGCGGTCCGGAGCGAAGCGGAGGGGCCGCTCACCATGGGCACAGTGTTGTCGCGCCGGCGCCGGAGCTTGCGGAGGTGACGGCGTGAGCGGTCCGGAGCGAAGCGGAGGGGCCGCTCACCATGGGCACAGTGTTGTCGCGCCGGCGCCGGAGCTTGCGGAGGTGACGGCGTGAGCGGTCCGGAGCGAAGCGGAGGGGCCGCTCACCATGGGCACAGTGTTGTCGCGCCGGCGCCGGAGCTTGCGGAGGTGACGGCGTGACCACACGCGCCAAACTGATCGCTCTGGGTGTGGTGGTCGTCCTCGCCGTGCTCAGCTCCGTGGGCTACGTCGTGTTCGCGCGCCGGGCCCAGACCCAGGCGGCCGAGGACGCGCCGCCGCTGGCCACGCAGGACCTGTCGGCGGTACAGAGCCAGCCGCACATCGTCTTTCGCAGCACCGCCCTGGGCGACAACTACGGCCGCGTCGCCGAGGTGCCGCTCAGCGCGCCGGCCGGCCCGCGCGCGCTGACGCCGGTGAGCTGCGACCGGGTGTACGCCCGGGAGGGCCAGGCCGTGTGCCTGTTCGCGAAGCCGTCGCTCGTCACCACGTACACGGCCAAGGTCCTCGGGCCGGACTGGTCCCCCGTCCTGGACCTGCCGCTGTCGGGCGTGCCCAGCCGCACCCGGCTCTCGCGCGACGGCACGCTGGTCGCCACCACGACGTTCGTCTCGGGCCACGACTACTCCTCGCCGGGCCAGTTCTCGACCGAGACGCTGGTGACGAACACCGCCACCCACCAGACCACCAACATCGAGCAGTTCGCCCTCACCGTCAACGGCAAGGCGATCGACGCCAAGGACCGCAACATGTGGGGCGTCACCTTCGCCGACGACGACCACTTCTACGCGACCGCCGCCTCGGGCAGCAAGACCTGGCTGGTGCGCGGCACCCTGTCCGCGAGCCGGCTGGAGGCGGTGCGGGAGGACGCCGAGTGCCCGTCGCTGTCGCCGGACGGCAAGCGGATCGCGTTCAAGACGCGGGCCGGGCGCCCGGCCGGGCAGTGGGGCATCAGCGTCTACGACATCGCCACCGGCAAGGCCACCGCCGTGGCCGAGCCGCGCAGCGTGGACGACCAGATCGAGTGGCTCGACGACAACCAGGTGGTCTACGGCCTGCCGCGCGCCGGCGAGGGCCCCTCGGCCAGCGACGTCTGGGTCGCGGCGGCCGACGGCTCGGGCGCCTCGCGCGTGCTCATCCCCGACGCCTGGTCCCCCGCCGTGGTCCGCTGAGCCCACCGCGGGGTCCAGTCCTTGAACCGCATCGCGGGGCGCTCGACGAGGTGCCAGGACGGCACCGCCAGCGCGAAGGTGCCGACCGTGGCGACCAGGGCGTACGTCCACAGGCCCCAGTCCGGCACGCCGAAGAGCACCAGCAGCTGCTGCACCGGGAACGCGTAGATGTAGAAGCCGTACGAGTAGTCCTGCCGCCGGCCGATGCCCCGCAGCCACTTGGGCAGCCGGATGGCGGACCACAGGATGAGGTAGGCGAAGGCCGGGTAGCCGAGCACGTCGACGCCGCCGAGCTCCACCGTGGCCACCACCACGACGACGGCCAGGACGGCGCCCGCGTCGTTCATGACGATGCGGTTCTTGTACAGCTCGAACACCGCGCCGAGCAGGAACAGATACGTCAGGTAAATGAGCGAGTACCGGTCCAGGCCGTGAAATCCGAACACCGGGCCGTGGATTCCCTGCGGGCCGGGCACATGCGGGGCCTGGATCAGGTCGTACACCATCACGGCGAAGCCGGCCGCGGCCATGACGAGCACCACGACCTTTGCGCGCTTGAGCACGCCGACGAGGGCCAGTCCACCGATCATGAAATAGCAGCCGACCTCGTACATCAGGCTCCACAGCGAGCCGTCGAACACGGAGTCGCCGGTCCGGTGCGCATACGGGGTATCGCGCAGAAGGTCCGAGATGCCGTATTGCTGCATCGCCACGAACAGGTTCTTCACGACGTATTGCACCGGGCCGTCGGAATGCGACCAGAACCCGCGGAGGTTGCCGCGCTCCAGCAGCGCGACCAGCGGCGCGAGGACGAACGCGGTGAACGCCAGGCAGACCCAGAACCCGGGCAGGATCCGCAGGGCCCGGTGCCAGAGAAAGCGGCCGAGACCGAACCGCAGCCCGCTGCGGGTGATGAGGAAGCCGGAAATGACGAAGAATCCGATGATCCCGATTTCACCCAGTTCGGCCTGGCCGTTGGTGATGCCGGCACCGGGGTCGTCGCGGCCGTAACCCAGCGGATAGGTGTGCGACAGCAGGACCAGGAAGGCGAAGAAGAGCCGGAGGAAGCCGAAGCTGTTGTCTCTCGGCGAGAAAGCGTCGGCCAGCGTTCGCCTCGCCCACATTCGACGCAACACCCGCAGAGTTAACCACAGGCCCCGCCGGTGCCCCCACGTTGTCAAATTTGCGTCATCCGGCCGTCCGGGCGCGGGGACTACGATGGCCGCCATGCATTCGCTCGTTGCGTCGGCGTGCTCACGGTGAGGTCCTTCCTCGCGGTCTCCTTCGCCCCCGGGTCGGCGGTCGCCGCGGCGCCGGCGGCGGTCAGCGCGCTCGGCGACGCCACGGTGCACACCGGCGACGACGGGTGGGTCGCACTCGGTACCGAAGACACGGGCGACCGCGTCGACGAGGGGGCCCGCGCCTTCACCGTGCGGCTCGGCAAGGCGGCCCGCACGCGCTCCGGCGAGGTCTCGGCCGACGCCCTGGCCGCACTGCTCAAGGACGGCGCCGGCGTGGACGGCGAGGCCCTGGCCGCGCTGGTGCCGCCGTTCGCGGCCGCACACCGCGCCGGCCCCGGCGCCCCGATCGTCGTGGCGACCGACTGGCTGGGCTTCCGGCAGGTCTTCTTCTGGCAGGGCGACGGCATCGCCGCGGTGTCGACGAGCGCCCTGGCCCTCAAGGCACTCGCCGGCGCCCCGCTGAACACCGCCGCGCTGGGCCTGCAGAGCCTGGTGGGCTGGCAGGTCGGGCTGGGCACCGTGTTCGGCGGCGTGCGCAAGCTCGAGGCCGGGTCGCTGGCGGTGCTCGCCGCCGGCCGGGTCGCCGTCGACCGGTACATCGACCCGTCGCTGGAGATCGGCGAGACGCCCAGCGTGGCCGCGGCCGCCGAGGAGATGGCGGGCCTGCTCGAGGAGTTCCAGACCGCCTACCTCGGCGACCACCCCGACACGGTGCTGCAGCTGACCGGCGGCCAGGACACCCGGGTGCTGCTGTGCGCGGTGCCGGCCAAGCTGCGGCCCGGCCTGCGCGCGCTCACCGTCGACGTGCACGGCGGCTCCGACGCCCGGCACGCGGCCGGCCTCGCCGAGATGTGCGGGCTGAACCACCAGATCTACTGGCTCGACGACCAGGACCCGATCACGCCGGCGCACGCCCACGCGCTGGCGCTCGAGGCCGCGGCCGCGCTCGACTGCATGGCCAGCCCGCTCGCGCTGGCCCCGCTCCTGCTGGCCGAGAGCCACCTGGAACAGGGGCACCGGCTCTCGGGGCTGGGCGGCGAGGCCTGCCGCGGTTTCTGGTACTTCGGCCAGCCCCGCCACGCCACCACCTCGCGGCGCCACGTCGAGCAGCTGGCCAGCTGGCGGCTGTACGCCAACGAGCGCGTCCTGGACCAGGCGCTCGAACCGGGCTTCGCCGCCGCGGCGCAGACCGACGCGCTCGACCTGATCTGGGCGGGCTTCGAGGGCACGTCCTCCGACTGGCTGCTCGCGACCGACCAGTTCTACCTGTACCAGCGCATGCAGCGCTGGGCCGGCGCGCACGGCTCGGTGGCCCACACCAACCGGCACTTCATCAACCCGATGTTCGACCGCCGCTTCATCCAGATCGCCCACGCGGTCTCGCCCGACGACAAGCGCGGCGGCCGGCTGACCGGCCAGCTGATCCAGCGGCTCGACCCGGCGCTGGCCGCGGTGCCGCTGGACTCCGGGCTCATCCCGGCCAAGCTGGGCCAGGGCGGGCTCGGCACCCGCGCCGCGGCCGCGCGCGTCACCGCGAACCGGCTGGCCCGCAAGATCCGCCAGCGCATCCGCCGGGGCAGCAAGGCCCAGCTCGGCGCGGGCGAGATGGCGGCGCTGGTGGTGGCCCACTGGCGGGCGCAGCCCGACGCGGTCGCGCCCCTGCGCGGCAACGGCATCGTGCGCGAGGCGTGGCTGGACGAGACGCTGGCGGGCACGGACGCCGTCCCGGCCGCCACGGTCGCGTTCCTGACCAACCTGCTGGTGGCTACGGCGCCTTAACGGCCGGCCCGCGCCGCGGTGACGAACCGCGGGCGGCCCGCCAGGTCCCGGTGGTCCGCGACGTCTTCGAAGTCGCCGGTCGCGCGCAGCAGCGCGGGCAGCGACCCGCCCTGGGTGTCGTCGTGCTCGATGCCGAGCCGCCCGCCCGGGCGCAGCAGCCGTGCCGCGGTCCGCGCGACCGCGGGCATGAGCTCGAGCCCGTCCGCGCCCGCGAAGACCGCCTCGCGCGGGTCGTGCTCGGCCACCTCGACGTCGACGGGGCTCGCCTCCGGCACGTACGGCGGGTTGCACAGCACCAGATCGACGGCCCCGGACAGGTCGGCGAGCACGGCCGGATCGGCGATGTCGCCCTCGACCACCCGGACGCCGGGCGCATGCTCGGCCACGTTGCGCCGCAGCCAGGCCAGCGCGGCCGGGGAGCGCTCGACGGTGGCGACGGCCGCGCCCGGGCGCTGCGCGGCGAACGCGACGGCGATCGCCCCCGAGCCGCCGCACAGGTCGACGACGACGGACGCCGCCTGCTTCAGGCCCCACTCGACGAGCAGCTCGGTCTCGAACCGCGGCACGAACACGCCCGGCCCGACGGCCAGCTCCAGTCCGTAGAACGGCGCACTGCCCGTGATGTGCTGCAGCGGTAC
Organism: Dactylosporangium sp. McL0621; assembly: GCF_049995355.1. NCBI lineage: Bacteria > Bacillati > Actinomycetota > Actinomycetes > Micromonosporales > Micromonosporaceae > Dactylosporangium > Dactylosporangium sp. McL0621. The sequence goes on along the minus strand of NZ_CP188259.1, from coordinate 1,510,258 downwards.
CCGCTCCGCCCGCCGCCGCACCAGGTCCTCCAGCGCCGCGGCCTGCTCCGCGGTGATCGCGGCGGTCAGCAGGCGCGACCGGGGCACGCCGAGCACGTGCGCGGCCAGCAGCTCGGCGTCGACCCGCGGCGAGGCGACCCCGGCGGCCGCGAGCGTGGCGGAGGCGACGGAAAGTAGCGTGGGCAACTCACGTTCCGGCGTGTCATCTTCGACTCGGTGCACCCCATAATCATGAGGCGCGCCGAAAGGGGGCCGGATGGCGGTGGGGGACCGCACGTCGGAGCTGACGCGCGCGCGGCGGCTCATCTTCGACGACCGCCTCGGCGAGGCGCTGACCGTCGTGGACCGGGTGCTCGCGGACGGCGACCAGGCGCCGGCGGAGCGGGTCGAGGCGCTCAAGCTGCGGCTCATCACGCTGATCAACATGGGCCGCTCGGAGGAGTACGCCGCGGCGCTGGACGCCGGCCTGGCCGCCGCCCGGCACCTGCAGGACCCCGGGCAGTACGGCGAGCTGCAGGCCCTGGCCGCGATCGTGGCCCTGCGGGCCGGCTCCCTGAACAACTGCGTGCGCGCGCTGGTGCACGGCTCCCGCGCGCTCGGCGCGGTCGAGCTGCTCGACGAGAAGACGGCGTGGGGCTGGCACAACCTCGCGATGGCGTACTCGTACACCGGCTTCCACGGCCACGCGCTCTCCGCCATGGAGAAGGCGCGCGAGGTGGCGCTCGAGGTCGGGGTGCCCACGGCCGGCACCGACTTCGCGGCCCCGCAGATCCGCCTGCGCCTGGCCGTGGACCTCGACCACCGCGGCGACAGCGAGGGCTGCCTGCGCATCCTGCGCGACATCGCCACCGACCTCGAGCGCCGCGTCCGCGACGACGAGGTGGCCCGGCTGCGCCCGGTGGCCCGCGGGGCGATGGGCTACGCGGTGGTGCGGCTGGGCACCCTCGGTGGCGCCGCCCCCGAGACCGACCCGTGGCCGCTGCTGGAGTCGGCCGGCCTGTCCACCCGGGCCCGGGACTTCCGCACGCTGGGCGCGGTGTGCCAGGCGATCACCGAGCGCCGCCCGATCGAGGCGGTGGCCCGGCTGGAGACGGCCCGCGTCAGCGACGACTCGCTCGGCCCGGCCGAGCTGCTGCGCCTGCGCGCGCTGGCGCACCTCGGGGCGGGCGACTACCGCTCGGCGTACCACGCCGACCGCATCGCCTACCGCGCCGCCAACACGCAGCTCGACCTGCTGCGCGACCTCTTCGTCGACGGCGTCGCGGCGCTGCTGGACCACGAGGACCTGGCCCGCATGGTCGACTTCCACCGGGGCGAGGCCCAGACCGACCCGCTCACCGGCCTGCCGAACCGCCGCTACCTGGAGGAGCACATCACCAAGCTCGTGGCGGCGGGCGGCCACGCGGCCCTCGGCGTCTGCGACCTGGACGGGTTCAAGCAGGTCAACACGGTACACGGCCATCTGGCGGGCGACCTGGTGCTGCAGCGGGTGGCGGGCGTGCTCAACCGCGTCATGCGCAAGGGCGACTTCGTGGCCCGCTACGGCGGCGACGAGTTCGTGGTGGTGCTGCCGACCACCTCGGCGGGCGAGGCGCACGAGATCTCGCGGCGCATCGAGGTCGCGGTGGCCGGGGAGGACTGGCACTCACTCGTGCCGGGCACGCCGGTGGGCGTCACGATCGGCTGGGCGGGGCTGTCGGGCGAGGACTTCCAGACCGTGGCCGAGGCCTTCGAGGCGGCCGACCACGCGATGCTGCGGGCGAAGACGCCGCGCCCGCGCGCCGCGTCCTGAGACCCGCGCGCCGCGTCCTGAGACCTGCGCGCCGCGTCCTGAGACCTGCGCGCCGCGTCCTGAGACCTGCGCGCCGCGTCCTGGGACCCGCGCGCCGCGTCCTGAGACCTGCGCGCCGCGTCCTGAGACCTGCGCGCCGCGTCCTGGGACCCGCGCGCCGCGTCCTGAGACCTGCGCGCCGCGTCCCGAGACCTGCGCGCCGCGTCCCGAGACCTGCGCGGCGTCCTGAGGCCCGCGGGAGGCTCAGCGCGCGAGCAGGATCCGCGCGTTCTCCTCGCGGATGCGGGCGCGCTCCTGGTCGGCGCAGACCGCCGCCCACGCGTTCGCCTTCGCCGTCGGGACGCGTTCGGCGCCCAGCACCGAGCGGCCGACCCGGAAGATCAGCTCGGCGGCGGTGCTGACCACGGCACGAGGCGCCGCGGAGATGTCGACGGGCGTCGATGACGACGGCATGGCGGCCCTCCCGGGTGTGGCGGTGCTCACGGTGGGTGCGGTTCGGTTCGCGAGGAACGCTACCCGACACCAGAGTGCCGCTGCACCGTTTCCGGGATGTGACGTCGGCGTTAGACGTCCGTCACCCCCGGCTGAGCTGGTCCTCGCCCGCGAGGCGGGCCTTTCGGTCGGCCTCGGCCAGCGCGTCCAGCACGCTGTCGAGGTCCCCGCCGAGCGCCAGGTCCAGGTTGTACGCCGTGTAACCGATCCGGTGGTCGGAGATCCGGTTCTGCGGGTAGTTGTACGTCCGGATGCGCTCCGAACGGTCGACCGTGCGCACCTGCGAGCGCCGCGCGTCCCCGGCCGCGGCCGCCGCCTGCTCCTCGAACAGCGCGACCAGCTTGGCGTGCAGCATCCGCATCGCGCGGTCCTTGTTCTGCAGCTGGGAGCGCTCGTTCTGGCAGGAGACCACGATCCCGGTCGGCAGGTGGGTGATGCGCACCGCCGAGTCGGTCGTGTTGACGCTCTGCCCGCCCGGCCCCGACGAGCGGAACACGTCGATGCGCAGGTCGTTGGCGTCGATCTCGACCTCGCCGGCCTCCTCCGCCTCGGGGGTGACCAGCACGCCGGCCGCCGAGGTGTGGATGCGGCCCTGCGACTCGGTGGCCGGCACCCGCTGGACGCGGTGCACGCCGCCCTCCCACTTCAGCCGCGACCAGACGCCGTTGCCGCCGTCGGGGATGCCGCGGGTCTTGATGGCGATCGCGACGTCCTTGTAGCCGCCGAGGTCGGACTCCTGGGAGTCGAGCACCTCGGTGAGCCAGCCGTGCCGCTCCGCGTACCGCTGGTACATCCGCAGCAGGTCGCCCGCGAACAGCGCCGACTCCTCGCCGCCCTCGCCGGCCTTGACCTCGAGGATCACGTCCTTGGCGTCGTTGGGGTCGCGCGGGGCGAGCAGCTCGGCGAGGCGCTCCTCCAGGTGGGGGATGCGCTCCTGCAGCTCGTCGGCCTCGGCCGCGAAGGCCGCGTCCTCGCTGGCGAGCTCGCGCGCGGCGGTGAGGTCCCCGCGGGCCTGGTCGAGCTCGCCGGCGGTCTTGGCGATCGGCGACAGCTCGGCGAAGCGCCGGCCGGTCTTGCGGGCCAGCGCCTGGTCCGCGTGGATCGTCGGGTCCGCGAGCTTCTGCTCGATCTCCTGGTACTCCGCCAACAGCGTGGCGAGCCGGGTGTCGGCGGTCATGTCCTCTCCAGCCTGGGGGTCCGCGGGTCAAAACACGAGAACGGCGCCCGCCCGCGACCTCCGGAGGGAGGCGCGGACGGGCGCCGGAAGCGCAGCTACTTGGCGGCCTTCTGGGCCTGGACCTTCGCGTACTTCTGCTGGAACTTCGCGACCCGGCCCGCGGTGTCGAGCACGCGCTGCTTGCCCGTGTAGAACGGGTGGCAGACGGAGCACGTCTCCACGTGGATCTGACCGCCCTTGGCGGTGCTACGGGTGGTGAAGGAGTTGCCGCAGGAGCAGCTGACCTCGGTGGTCGCGTACTCCGGGTGAATGTCCGGCTTCATGGCCTGGTCCTTTCGTCGGTGGTCGCCGGGTCGCCCGCTGGGCGTGAACCGGAACCTGATTGGCCGTCGGTCAAGTCTGCCATGTCCGAACCACGACTCCTCGACCGCCCCGCACAACGCCGCCCACCCTGGCTGTATTCCCGTCGCGGGCGCGAGCGCGGCCCCCTTACGCTGTACCGCGCTATGAGCCTCTACATCGATGAACTCTGCGATCCGGCGCTGCTGGCCGAGATGGTCGGCGGCGGGTACATCCGCACCCAGAACCACCCCTCGCTGCCGCTGCTGATCCACAACTACACGGAGAAGACGCAGTACGAGAACGTGTGGAACGCGGCCACCCTCGCGTGCCGCGGCCTCGTCGTGTCCCGCGACGGCCGGGTGCTGGCGCGGCCCTTCGCGAAGTTCTTCAACCACGGCCAGCCGGGCGCCCCGGAGCTCGACCTCGAGGGCCCGGTCGCGGTGACCGACAAGGCCGACGGCTCGCTCGGGGTGCTCTTCCCGACCCCGGACGGCTGGGCGGTGGCGACCCGCGGCTCGTTCGACTCCGAGCAGGCGCGGCACGCGACAAAAGTGTGGCGCACACGGTACGCCGGCCGCTTCGAGCCGCCCGCCGGCCTGACGCTGCTGTTCGAGATCATCTACCCCGGCAACCGGATCGTGCTGGACTACGGCGACCTGGACGACCTCGTGCTGCTCGGCGCGGTGGACATCGCGACCGGGCGCAGCTCCGGCCCGGACGCGGCGCCGGGGTGGCCCGGGCCGGTGGTGGAGTCGTTCGCGTACGCCACGCTGGCCGACGCCCTCGCCGCGCCGCCCCGGGACAACCGGGAGGGGCTGGTGGTGCACTTCACCGGGCCCGACACGCGGCTGAAGATCAAGTACTCGGAGTACGTGCGGCTGCACCGGATCGTCACCGGCCTCAACGCCCGCGTCGTGTGGGAGGCGATGGTCGCCGGCCGGCTCGACGAGCTGCTCGAGCCGCTGCCGGACGAGTTCCACGCGTGGGCGAGCGACATCGCGGCCGGCCTCACCGCGGCCGTGGAGGAGCTCGCGGGGGCCGTCGAGCGGGAGTACGCGCAGGTCGTGGCGGGCCTGCCGGCCGGCTGGACGCGCAAGGACTTCGCGCTCGCCGTGGCGCGCAGCCCCCGGCGCGGCTGCCTGTTCCTGCGCCTGGACGACAAGGACTACCGGGCCCTGCTCTGGCAGCAGGTACGCCCGATCGTCGGGGAGGTCGCGTGATGCCCACGCTCACCATCACCCGGGGCCTGCCCGCCTCGGGCAAGACCACCTGGGCCAAGCAGCAGCCCCACCTCGTGCGGGTCAACCGCGACGACCTGCGCCGCATGCTGCACGGCGGCCTCGTGGCCGACGAGCAGCTGCGCGGCCGGGCCGAGCGCGAGGTCACGACCGCACACCGCGCCGCGGTCGAGGCGCTGCTGCGCGCGGGCTCCAACGTGGTCTGCGACGACACGAACCTGCGCGGCCGGGTGGTGCGCGAGTTCGCCGAGCTGGCCGCGCGGTGCAAGGCGCACTTCACGGTCCGCGACTTCACCGACGTCCCGGTGGAGGAGTGCATCCGCCGCGACGCCCTGCGCACGGGCGACAGTCACGTCGGGGAGCCCGTGATCCGCTCGATGCATCAGCGGTACCTCGCCGGCCGCGTGCTGCCGCTGCCCCTGCCGGTCATCGACGAGGCCACGGGCGCCGCGTACGAGCCGCCGCCGGACGCGCCGCGCACGGTGCTCGTGGACATCGACGGCACCGTGGCGCTGTTCAACGGCCGCAGCCCGTACGACATGAGCCGCGTCGGCGAGGACCGGCCCAACGAGCCGGTCATCGCCGCCGTGCGCGCCATGCACGCGGCCGGGCACGAGATCGTGTTCTGCTCGGGCCGCAGCGACGACAGCCGCGAGGCGACGGAGGCCTGGCTGGCCGAGCACGTGGGCGTGCCCTACCGGGGCCTGTTCATGCGCGAGCTCGGCGACCAGCGCCGCGACTCCGTCGTGAAGGCGGAGATTTTCGAGAAGGAGATCCGCAGCCGGTACCACGTGGTCGGCGTCTTCGACGACCGCCAGCAGGTGGTGCGCATGTGGCGCGCGCTGGGCCTCACGGTCTTCCAGGTGGCCGAGGGCGACTTCTGAGATTCTTTTTTGGCACGGGACGCTCGCGGCGACGCACGTCGATTGCCGCGGGCGTCCGGTTCATGCAGAATCCTCGGGCCGCGACGCCAACCGCGGGCGGGCGGAAGGGCGTCATGGATGGTAGACATAGGTGACGCCCAGTGAAGGCAGGCCTTGTGGGGGATGGCGGCAAAACGGACACTCCGGACCGGCTGTACGCGGCATTGACCGACCTTTCGTGCAATCCGGACAGCCTGTTCGAGCCCGGCTTACCTAGTTTCAACACGTTCCGTGATGGCGACATCCTCAATGTGTTCCGCGACCCGGCCCGCCTGGCCGCCCTGGGCGACGGTGTCCTGGCTCACACCATCCGTCGCGTCCTGGGTGAGGTCGAAGACCCGCACGAGACCGTCGCCGGCTTCAACTCGAGCCTCTGAGCGGGCCTTGAACGCCGTCCGCGCGCTGGTGATCGGCCCCGAAGACCTGGACGAGCTCGCGACCGGCCGGGGCGGGGACGGGGTCCTCGACACCCTGCGCGCGGGCCAGATCACCAAGCACGTGCTGCTCGTCGGCGAGGTCGCCCACGCCGCCCGGGCCCGCGCGCCCGAGGCCGCCCGGGTGCTCGCCGCCGCCGACGCGCGCGACCCGGCCGCGACCCGGGCCGTCCTCGGGCACCCCCAGGTCGGCGCCTGGGCGATCCACTGCCTGACCGACGCCGCGACCCCCGCGGACCTCGACCACCTGCACGGCGTGGCCGCGGCCGCCGCGGCCGCCGCCGGCCTCGACGCCACCTGGCCGGCACGCGTTCCCGCCGGCCGCCTGGCGATCCCGACGCTGGGCACGGCCCGGGTCCCGGGCCGGGACACGGTCACGATCACGGTCGAGGCGTCCGGCCCGGCGATCGCCGGCGGCCCCGGCTGGCTGCCCCTGCGCCGCCTGGAGGCGGGCCCCCTGCGGCTGTACCTGGACGACCTGGACCCGTACCGCGGCGTCTACGACCTCCCCGTGACCGGCCGCCTGGACGCCGCCGAGGCGGCGCGCTGGCAAGCGGACACGGCCGCGGCCGGGGCCCTCCTCGCCGCCCACCACCCCTGGCACCTCCGCTCGATGTCGCGCTGCCTGACGTCGGTGGTCCCCCTGGCCGCCACCGGGCGCAGCGCCACGTCGCGCGACGCGTTCGGCGCCGCGGCCCTGGCCCGCCCCCCGGACCCGCGCCGCCTGGCCGCGGGCCTCGTCCACGAGCAGCAGCACGGCAAGCTCAACGCCCTCCTGCTGTTCCACGACATGCTGCGCCCGGACGCGCCGACCGGCCGCTACTACGCCCCCTGGCGCACCGACCCCCGCCCGCCGGGCGCCCTGCTGCACGGCTGCTACGCGCACCTGGCGATCGCGGACTTCTGGCGTACCGAGCACACCCGCACCGCGGACGACACCGCCGCCTTCGAGTTCACGCGCTGGCGCGTCGCGGTTTCCGAGACGCTGGAGACGCTTGACGCCTCGGACGCCCTGGGCCCGGCGGGGCAGCGCCTGGTCGACGGCATGCGGGCGCGCCTCGACGCCTGGAGGGCCGACGAGGTGTCTCCGGGCCCGCGCCGGCGGGCCTTGGCCACCCTGGCGGCGCACCGAGCCGAACACGCCGCGGCCTGACCCGTCGCGGTCGAGCCTTGGCCGCCTCGGCCGTGTTGGCCGCGCACCGAGCCGAACACGCCGCGGCCTGACCCCGCAGGCGGCCCTCGGCCGTGTTGGCCGCGCACCGAGCCGAACACGCCGCGGCCCGACCCGGCCCTGGTTCCACTCGGCGCCGGGAAATCGAACCAACCGCATTTATCGCCCCACAGGCGAAAAGTCCGAAATATTCGCGAGGCACGAGCGGATATTTCGCGACCTCAGGTGGCCGGCAGCTCGATGTCGAACTCCAGGCGGCGCCCGGCGAAGGCGGCCAGCGTGTCCGGATGGGTGTCGCCCAGCCGGCGCCGCAGGGCCTCGGCCGCCGCGCTCACCGTCCCGCGGTCCTCCCCCGCCGGGTGCGCCGCGCGCAGGTCGAGGGCGTGGTTGAACGAGGCCACGAGCAGCGCCGGGTGCTGGGCCCCGAACGCCGACTGCGCCACCCGCACCGTGTCGCGCGAGGCGATCACCGCGCCCGCGCTCTGGCCCGACATGGCGAGGTCCGAGGCGTAGCCGATGGCGCACGCGACCGAGAACGGGTGCTCGGCCCCGACGGAGTGGGCGAGGCCCACGAGGGCGTGCCGGTCGAGCTCGGCCGCCGCGGTGGGGTCGCCCTCGGCGCGCAGGGCGGCCGCGAGCGCCGCCTGGGCCGCGAGGGTGAACGGGTGCCGCTCGCCCATGATCGCGGTGAAGCCGTCGGTGGCCTGCTCGGCCGCGGTGCGGGCGGCCGTGAACTCGCCGCCGGCGCGCACGCAGTTGGCGTAGGTGAGCACGGCGGAGAGGGTGTCGGCGCTGTGGTCGCCGTACTTCTCGAGCCAGAGGGCCATGGTGGCCTCGGCCTCCTTGCGCGCCCGCGGGTAGGCGCCCGCGCGGCGCAGGGCCATCGCGAGGTATCGCGCCCCCGTGAGCACGCCCGGGTGGTCCTCGCCGAACGCCTCGGCGTGCACGGGCAGCGCGTCGGTGAGGATCTCGATCGCGACCTCGTGCTCGCCCAGGCCGAACCGGTTGTGCGCCAGGCTGATGAGCGACCACAGCGTCTCCGGGTGCGGATTGGGCAGCACGCGGCGGCGGTGCATGAGGGTCTGCTCGTCGATGACGCGCGCCTGGCGGAAGTCGCCGAGCAGGCGCATGTCCACGGCGAGGTTGTTGGCGCAGCGCAGCGTGCGCGGGTACGCCTCGCCGAAGAGTCGCCGGTAGCGGTCCAGGTTGTCCAGGTCGACGTTGCGCGCGGCCACGAACTCGCCGCGCAGGCGCAGGTCGGCGCCGACGCTGTTGGCGGTCATGAGCGTGCTCTCGTCGTCGTCGCCGAAGACGCGCCGCAGGGTGGCCAGGGTCTGCTGGTTGAGCTTGGCCGCCTCGGCCGCGTCGCCGCCGGCCCGCATCGCGTTCGCGAGGTGGTAGGCGGCCGCGAGGGTGTCCTCGTGGTCCTCGCTCAGGGCGAGACGCCAGCGGTCGTACGCGTGCCGGGCCACGGTCCGGCTGCTGTCGTGGTCGCCGCGCACGAACAGGAAGCGCGCGTAGTGCAGCATGAGCTGGCGGGACTCGTCGGTGGCCCCGGCGAGCAGGTCGGAGTACAGCAGGTGGGCGCTGAGCTCCTCGTACCGCGGCCAGCTCGACGGGTCGTCCGGGATCGCCGGGTCGGCCGCGGTGAGCACGTCGTGCGCGGCCTGCTGGTAGATCGGGTACTCCTTGACCCCCAGCCGCTCCAGCAGCAGCAGCTGCCCGAGGCGGTGCACCTGCACGGACTGCAGCGCCGGGTCGACCTGGGCCATCCCGAACTGCGCGAGCTCCCGCAGCGCCGTGCGCAGCGCCTTCTCCACGCGCACCAGGGCGCCCAGCGGGGCCGGCAGCCCGGCGCCGCGGCTCTCCCACAGCACGTTCCACGACACCGGCTCGCCGGCCAGGAACGCGCACACGTCCAGCAGCCGGGCGGCGCCGGGGTTGCGCTCGGCGAGCTCGGCATAGGCGAGGTTCCACGTGACAACGATCGGGCTGGGGTACTCCGGACGCTCGGACGTGCCGCCCATGTCCCGGCGCAGCTCGTCGTACCGCTCGAGGTACTCCGCCGCCGTCCAGCCGGTCGCGTGCTGGGTCGCCGCGGCCTGCTCCATCGCCATTGGCACGTCGCCGAGGCGCGCGGCGAGGGTGTGGGCCTGCGAGCCGCTGATCGCGGGCGAGCGGCGCCGCAGCAGCAGCACGCTCTCGGCCCGCGTGAACGCGCCGACCTCGATCGCGTGGCCCATGTCGGCCCAGCGCGGGTTGCGGGAGGTGATGAGCACGTGGCCGGTGCCGCGGGGCAGATAGGGCTCGAGGTCCTCGGGCCGGCTCGCATTGTCGAAGATCAGGAGCCAGCGCCGGTACGGCGAGCCGCGCTCGAGCGTCTCGCGCAGCACCTGCAGGGTCCGGTTGAGGTCGGGGCTCTCGCGCACCTTGAGGGCCCGCGCCAGCCCGGCCAGGGCCACCCGCATCGGCGCGGTCTGCTCGGCCGGCACCCACCACACGAGGTCGTACTCGCTGGCGTACCGGTGCATGTACTCCAGCGCCAGCTGCGTCTTGCCCGTGCCGCCGAGGGAGTGCCGGGCGTCGGGCAGCAGCGCGACGAGGCCGGTGTCGAGCCGGCGCTCGATCTCGTCGAGCACGGCGTCGCGCCCGACGAAGCCGGAGTTGCGCGGCGGCACGGCGTTGCGAACCTGCTGCGGCGTCTTCACGTGCACGTCCCGTCCCCCGGCCGTCGCCCCACCCGTTGCACCGTCCCACCGCTCGGCCGCCGCCTCGGCGAACTGGGCCACAACATCGATCTCTGTCACCCTGCCGCTACCGTCAGCGCCGTCACTTCCGGCCAGAAGGCCAGAACCGGGCCCGTCGCCGGCCGGCGGGGCGGGCGGGGCCGGGTGCCGCAGCCGCTCGGCCAGCTCCGCGTGGGCGCCGCCGAGCGCGCGCAGCACCGGGGCGGTCGCCCCGATGAAGGCCGGGCCCAGGGCGGCCAGTGGCCCCGGGTCGCCGGCGACGACCGCCGCGTCCAGGTCCACCGGCCCGAGGTGTCCGGCCACCAGACGTACCACCGCCAACGCCTCGGCGGCGTGCAGCGACGGCAGCAGGGCCTCCCGCACGCCGGGCCGGAAGTCGTAGCCGTCGCGCTCGGCGAGCAGCCCGCCCAGGAACACCTCGGCCAGGTGCTCCGGGCGCGACCCGGGCATCCGCGCGGCCTGCACCAGCCGCATGACCGGCATCGTCAGCGGGGCGGCCGCGAGCAGTCCGGCGAGGCGGTACGCGGCCGGGGACGCCGAGGCCCGGAACGCCCGCACCCGCCGCTCGGGGCCCGCGGGGACGCGCGGCGCGGGCTCGTCGTCGGCGGGGCCCGGGGCCGGACGCCCGGTGAACAGCGCCGCGCCGGGGACGGGGCCGTCCGCGGTGCCGGCGACGAGCGCGACCCACGGCTCGAGCCAGCGCGCGCTCAGCTCGAGCACCGGGATCGGCACGCCCGCGCGGGCGGGGTCGAAGCGGCCCTCGGGCACCTCGGCCCGCAGGGCGGAATTGGCGGCGGCCGGGCCCGGGGCGGCCAGCCGGACGCGGTGGAGCGCGGGGCGGGCGCGGTGCCACATGCGGTACGGCAGCAGCTGCAGAATCGCCGTCGGGCCCTCCCGGCCCAGGCGCTCCAGCAGCGGGGCGAGCGCGCCGTCCCACGCCGGGCCGACGCCGTCGGTGACGACCAGGGCGAGGCGCCGGGCGGGCGGCAGCACCAGGCCGGGCTCGAGCGGCCACTCGGCGACCAGCGGCCCGCCGAGGCCGGCCAGCGCGGCCCGCAGCTCGGCGAGCACGGGCTCCCACGGCGCCAGCGACGGGCCGGCGTCGACCAGCAGCGCGAGCTCGTCGAGGCCCAGCGCGCCCAGCGGCCGCAGCGGATCGAGGTTCATCGCCGGTCCTCGGCGCCGGGCACCTGCCAGCGGGGCGCGGGCGCGTCGGGGCGGCGGCCGGCCTCGTCCCACAGCAGGGCGAGGTGGGTGCCGGCGCGGGCCTCGTCGCCGTGCGCGCGGGCGGCCTCGCGGCGCCGGCGCAGTACCAGGCCGGGCAGCTCGGCGACGCTTGACACGTCGAGGATCTCGTCGAGGCGGCCGGCGGCCTGCGGGTCGAAGCCGGGCCGGCACCAGACCGCGACCGGCAGGCCCACGCTCAGGGCCACGCCCAGCTCGTCGGCGGCCAGGCCCGGCTCCTCGCCGGGCGGGAACTCCTGCATGAAGCAGATCCGCGGCTCCTCCCCCAGCTGCGCGCCGAGCGCCGCGAGGTCGGGCTCGGGCCGGTCGAGGAAGAAGACGGCCTTCGGATCGCTGAGGTGGCCGTGCGCGCGCAGGCGCCGGGACTTGCGGATCCAGTTCGCCCGCAGCGCCGGCTCGGCGGTCCGCTCCCACGAGCGCAGCACGACCGAGTGCCGCGCCCCCAGCGGCAGCGGCTCGGCGCCGAACGCGGGCCCGACGGGCCACTGGTCGACCGGGAGGTTGCCCAGCGCCTTGGGCAGGACGCACTCGACGACGACCTCGTGGGCGTCGGAGGCGTGCGAGGCCAGGACGGTGGCGAGGCACCGGTCGGCCTCGGCCGGGAGGTCCGCCTCGGCGACGACGGTCTCGGCGGCGGCGAGCGTGAGGCCCGGCGAGCCGTCGTCGGGCTGCGACCAGGCGGAGACGAGGTACCCGTCGCCGACCCAGTCGCGCTCGATGCGCAGGACGAGGATCGTGCGGGCGCCGCGGGCGGCGCCGGGGGTCAGGGCGGCGAGCCAGTCGGCCGGGGCATCGGTGCGCGCGAGGTGCTCCTCCAGCCACCCCCGCAGCTCGGCGCGCAGCCCGGCCCCGGCCTCGGCGGCGAGCGCGGCGACGAACGCGAGCAGCGGCGGCGGCTGTTCGGGCGGGCGGAGCAGGCCCTCGAGGTATGGCAGGAGGTCGCGGGCGGTGCCGCCGCCGGGCCGGTCGGGCCGGTCGGGCCCCAGGGCGCCGACGGCCGCGCGGTACGGTCCGGCCACGGGCAGGTGGGCGGCGCGGGCGGTCAGCTCCTGGAGACGTCGTCGCTCGCCGGGCAGCAACAGCGGCGGCGGTACCGCGCGCAGCTGCTCGCGGAATCCCCCGTCGACCAGGTCCGCGAGGGCGTGCAGGGCGCCCGGAAGATCGGCGCACCGCTCCAGGAAGGCCTCGGGCTCGCTCGCCGGCTCGAGGGGCAGGCCGAGCTCGTTCTCCAGCGCGGTACGCAGCGACGGCAGGTCCCGGCCGCGCAGGTGTACGGCCATCGCTGTGAGGACGGACCCGCCCAGGATGCTCAAGGCCGCGCCTACCCTTCGTCCGCGGCGCCGAAGGCCGACCCGCTCGGCAGGGCGTCCACTCCGATCTGCGTCACCGTACGCCAGAGATGCGTCACTGAAAACCCGCGCATGCGTTGGGGTTTGTACGCCTGTCTATGAGCCTGGCGGTCTTACGTGCGAAAGGTCGGAATGGTGCATCCCCCGATGGCCGGTCCGCACGGGACCCCCGATACTGCTCGTGTGGCCGACATCCCCATTCGCGTGCGTCGAGATCTCGACGGCGGCGCGGTTCTGGCCGTGAGCGGCGAGGTCGACGTGGCCACGGCGCCCGCGCTGCGCGAGGCCGTGGTCCGCGCGGTCGACGGACGCCCGGCCCGCGTGGTGATCGATCTGGCCGCGGTGTCCTTCATGGACTCCAGCGCGCTCGGGGTGCTCATCAGCGGGTACAAGTACGCGCAGGGCGCCGGCGTGCCCATGGCGCTGGCGGGACCGGGGCCCGGGGTGTACCGCCTGCTGCGCACCAGCGGGATGGTGGAGATCTTCGAGATCATCGACCCGCCCGACCCCGCCACCGAGATCAGGGGCTGAACGCGCGGACGCCCCCGGAGCATCGGCTCCGGGGGCGTCTTCGTCAGCGCTTACTCGCCCGGTGTGGTCTGGGCGATCTGCATGAGGAACTCGACGTTGGTCCGGGTCTTCTTGAGCCGGTCCAGCAGGAGGTTCAGCGCCTCCTGGGAGTCGAGGGCGTGCAGCACCTTGCGCAGCTTGATGACGATCGCGAGCTCGTCCGGCGCGAGGAGGATCTCCTCCTTGCGCGTGCTGGACGGGTCGATGTCGATCGCCGGGAAGATGCGCCGGTCGGCGATCTTCCGGTCGAGCTTGAGCTCGGCGTTGCCGGTGCCCTTGAACTCCTCGAAGATGACCGTGTCGCCGGTGGAGCCGGTCTCGACCAGCGCCGTGGCGATGATGGTCAGCGAGCCGCCGTTCTCGATGTTGCGCGCGGCGCCGAGGAAGCGCTTCGGCGGGTACAGCGCCGTCGAGTCGATACCACCGGACAGGATGCGGCCGGAGGCGGGCGACGCGTTGTTGTAGGCGCGGCCGAGCCGGGTGATCGAGTCGAGCAGCACGACGACGTCATGGCCGAGCTCCACCAGGCGCTTGGCCCGCTCGACCGACAGCTCGGCGACCGTGGTGTGGTCCGTCGGCGGCCGGTCGAAGGTCGAGGCGATGACCTCGCCCTTCACCGAGCGCTGCATGTCGGTGACCTCTTCGGGCCGCTCGTCGACCAGCACCACCATGAGGTGGCACTCGGGGTTGTTGTGGGTGATCGCGTTGGCGATCGCCTGCAGCACCATGGTCTTGCCGGCCTTCGGGGGCGACACGATGAGCGCGCGCTGGCCCTTGCCGATCGGCATGACGAGGTCTATCACCCGCGTGGTTAGGATGTGCGGCTCGGTCTCCAGGCGGAGGCGGTCCTGCGGGTACAGCGGCGTGAGCTTGTAGAACTCGGGGCGGCGCTTGGCCTCCTCCGGGTCCATGCCGTTGACGGTGTCGAGACGGACGAGCGGGTTGTACTTGTCCCGCCGCTGCTCGCCGTCGCGCGGCTGGCGCACGGCTCCGGTGATCGCGTCGCCGCGGCGCAGGCCGTAGCGCTTGACCTGCGACATGGCGACGTACACGTCGTTCGAGCCGGACAGGTATCCGGTCGTACGAACGAACGCGTAGTTGTCGAGCACGTCGAGGATGCCCGCGACCGGCACGAGGACGTCGTCGTCGCTGACCTGCGGCTCGTTGGCGGCGCGGGCCGGCGCCTCGGTGCCGTCGCGGTCGCGGCCCCGGCGGCGGTCGCGGAACCGGCTGCGCCGCCCGCGACGGCCGGTGCCGTCGTCGTCGCCCTCGTCGTCGATGAAGCCGCCGCGCTGGTTGCGGTCGCCGCGGTCGGTGCGGTCGCCCCGGTCGGCCCCGTTGCGCTCGGTCCGCTCGGCGCGGTCGCCGCGCTCGGCCCGGTCGCCGCGGTCGTTGCGCTCGCCGCGGTCCGGCCGCTCGGTGCGGTCGGCCCGGTCGGTGCGCTCCGCGCGGTCGGTGCGGTCGGTGCGCTCGGCCCGGTCGGTGCGCTCGGCCCGGTCGGTGCGCTCGCCGCGCTCGGCCCGTTCCCCGCGCTCGGCCCGGTCACTGCGCTCGGCCCGCTCGGTGCGCTCGGCCCGGTCAGTGCGCTCGCCGCGCTCGGCCCGGTCGGTGGTGCCCCGCTCGGCGCGCTCGGTGGTGCCCCGCTCGGCCCGCTCGGTGGTGCCCCGCTCGGCCCGCTCGGTGGTACCCCGCTCGGCGCGCTCGGTGGTGCCGCGCTCGGCCCGCTCGGTGGTGGCGCGGCTGGGGCGCTCGGCCCGCTCGGCCACGGGGGCCTCGGCGGCGGCCGGCTCGGCGGTCTCCTCACGCGCGGCCCGCGGCTCCGGCGGCCCGGCGGCGCGGGTGGCCCGACGAGGGGAGCGGGCCGGCGCCTCGGCGGCCTCGGTGGCCGACGGCCACTCCGCCTCGGGGGTCTCGGTCCGCGCCTCGGTGCTGCGCGACCGGGTGCGGGCGGGGGCCGCGGTGGCCTTGGCCTCGGCGGCAGCGGGGCGCGAGTCGCCCGCCTGACGCTCCTGGATCGCGGTGACGAGCTCGCCCTTGCGCATGCGAGCCGTGCCGGAGATGCCCAACGAGGCGGCCAGGCTCTGCAGCTCGGGAAGCAGCATGCCGGCCAACCCCGTGCCCGAGCGCCGCCGACGCGTCGCGCCGGCCTCGGCGCCGTCGGCCTCGACCGCGGCGCGGTCGGTGGAGACATCCGACGTGACGTCGGTGGTGTCGCTCAATGGATTCCTTCCCTCGTTAGGTCCGGGGACCGGCCCGTTTTCGACTGCGGTGGCCGGGCGGCCCGCGGGTGCTCCGACCGCTCGTTGCGCCGCGGTGCGGAGGTGGTGCGTGTTGCGATGCGGAGTTTCCTGCTGCGCCGTATCTCCTGCTGGGTTCCCGAATCGACGTGCGGCCGGGAGGTGGCAGCGCTGGGCGGCGGGCCTTGACGCCACAGGTGTCTCCGGCCCAGCCGAGTGCGCGCGACCACAGGAAACGCGGGTTGGCGGCCGGGCGTGCGCAAGGGGTGCCACGGAATTCGGAGCACGCCGCCCCGCATGAGATCGCCGCACTGAGCGGCTGCTTAAGACTAGAGAGTAATCAACTCCGCCAGCCAGCGGCAACAGGGCCCCGCTCGGCGTGTTCCAGGGTACCTCATCCCTGCTCACCGCTTCCGCCAACGGCCGGGCCTCAGCTCAGATCGCCGCCCGGCCGTGCCGATGCCCTCGACGTCCAGCGCGGACACGCCGGACCGGCACCGGCCGCGGACCCGGGCTCGGCTCGGGTCGCCGCCCGGCCGCGCCGGCGCCCTCGACGTCCAGCGCAGGACGCCGCCCAGCCGCGCCGGCGCCCTCGACGTCCAGCGCACGTCGCCGCCCGGCCGTGCCGGCGCCCTCGACGTCCGGCGCAGGACGCCGGCCGGCACCGGCCGCGGGTCCGGGCTCAGCTCAGGTCGCCGCCCAGCCGGGCGCCGGTGCCGTCGATGTCCAGCGGCAGGACGCGCCAGCCCGGCACCGGCCGCGGGGTCCAGGCCCCGATGCCGAACGCGAGCACGCTCGGGCCCGCACCGGAGACGACGGCGGCCACGCCCTCGCCGCGCAGGCGGGCCACCAGGTTCGCGGTGCCCGGCATGCCCTCGGCGCGGTAGTCCTGGTGGAGCCGGTCCTCGGTGGCCGCGAAGAGCCGGTCCGGATCGACGGTCAGCGCGTGCACGAGCAGCGCGGCCCGGCCGGCGTTGAACGCGGCGTCGCTGTGCGGGACGGTCTTGGGCAGCGCGGCCCGTGCGACCTGGGTGAGCCCGCGCTCCTCGGGTACGAAGAGCACGGGGCGGATCCCGGGGTCGGGGTCCCGGCGCACGGCCGCGGCGCCCCCGGCGCCGGTCCACGCGATCGTGAAGCCGCCGAGCAGGCATGGCGCCACGTTGTCGGGGTGACCTTCGAGCTCGTCGGCCAGCACCAGCACCGCGGCGTCGTCCAGCCGCGCGGCGCCGTCCTCGACCAGGCCCCGGGCCAGCACGATGCCGGCGACGATGGCGGCCGAGGAGGAGCCGAGCCCGCGGGCGTGGGGAATGCGGTTGCGGCAGCGCAGGGCGAGGCCGGCGGGCTGCCCACCGAGCGCGCCGAAGGCGTGGCGCATCGCGCGGACGATCAGGTGGGTCTCGTCGGCCGGTAGGTCGCCCTCGCCCTCGCCGGTCACCTCGACCGTGACCCCGCCGCCGGTGACGCGCGCCTCGACCTCGTCGTACAGCGTCAGCGCGAGACCGAGGGCGTCGAAGCCGGGGCCCAGGTTGGCGCTGGTCGCGGGGACGCGCACGACGACGGGCCGGGACAGGAAGACCATGGGTTCATCTCACCATGAGGACGCCGAGCCCATTTCCCGGGATGGCGGATCAGTCCTCGCCGGCCGGGGGCTGGTCGCGCCTCCGCTCGCGGCCGCGCGGGTCGGTCCTCGCCGACTCTGGGCCGGACCGGAGCCGGCGGGGCTGGGGGCGCGGCGCGGTCAGCGGCTCGCGGCCGCGCGGGTCGTCGCCGGTCGGGAGCCGGGCCGGGCCGGGCCCAAGCCGGAGCCGGACCGGAGCGGGCCAAGCCGGAGCCGGACCGGAGCCGGCCGGAGCCAAGCAGGCCGGAGCCGAAGCCGACCGGAGCCAGCCAGCCGGAGCCGGCCGGAGCCAGACCAGGGCTGGCGGCGCGGCTCACGGCCGCGCGGGGTCAGTCCTCGTCGGCGTCCTCCCCCGCCGGGATCGGGCCGCGCCTCGGCTCGCGGCCGGCCTGGCGCAGCGCCTGGCGCAGGGCGAACTCGATCTGCGCGTTGACGCTGCGCAGGTCGTCGCCCGCCCAGCGCGCGACGGCGTCGTAGACCTGGGGATCCAGCCGCAGCAGCAGCTTCTTCCGCTCGGGCACGATCGCTCAGGCGTAGAGGGTGCCGGTGTTGACCACGGGCTGCACGTTGCGGTCGCCGCAGAGCACCACGAGCAGGTTGGCCACCATCTGGGCCTTGCGCTCCTCGTCGAGCTCGACGACCTGCAGCTCACCGAGCCGCTCGAGCGCGTTCTGCACCATCCCGACGGCCCCCTCCACGATTTTGTACCTGGCGCCGACGATCGCGCTGGCCTGCTGGCGCGCGAGCATGGCCTGGGCGATCTCCGGCGCGTACGCGAGGTGGGTGATCCGCGACTCCAGCACCTCGACGCCGGCCAGCGCGATCCGCTCGCCGAGCTCGACGGTGAGCTCCTCGCTGACCACGTTGCCCTCGCGCAGGCTGGAGCGGCCGTCGTCGTGGGACTCGTACGGGTAGCTCGTCGCCAGGTGGCGCACGGCCGCCTCGGACTGCACCGCCACGTAGGAGATGTGGTCGTCCACGCCGAAGGACGCCTTGAACGTGTCCACGACGCGCCAGACGACCACGGCCGCGATCTCCACCGGGTTGCCGTCGGCGTCGGAGACCTTGAGCCGGTCGGTCTCGAAGTTGCGGACGCGGCGGGACATGCGGCGCTTGGCGCTCAGCGGCACGGTCCAGTGGAAGCCGGCGTCGACGATGGTGCCGACGTAGCGGCCGAAGAACTGCATGACCCGGGCCTCGTTGGGGTTGACCACGGTGAAGCCGGTCAGCACCAGCGCCGCGACCAGCGACAGCAGCACGACCAGCCCGGCGCCCAGGGCCTCGGCCAGCTTGTTGGCCGCGGCCACGGCCGCGGCGATCAGGATCAGCAGCACGCCGAGCATCGCGAACCCGGAAACACGAAACGCCCGTCGCTCCATGACTACTCCTTGGGGGGCTATCGAAGTGATATCACTACGATAGCCCACGCCCGCAAGCCCCTCCGGGAAACTTTCATCGATACCGGCGTCAACCGATGCGCCTCGTCGCGCGTCGATGTCACGTGAACTTGCGATCATTCGGGGCGGCGGGGCTGATCTTCGCGGTGTCCGTCGGGGTGCTGTTGTACGCGGCCGTGCGGTCCGAGGCGGTGCGGTGCTCGGCCGAGGGCCCGGGCGGCCTGCCGTTCCTGGCGATGGCCGGGATGCTGGCGGCCGTGCTGCTGGCGTTCGCCACCGTGCGCGAGGCCTACGGGCTGTGGTCGATCCCCGCGGCGCTGCTGTTCGGGGCGGCGGCGCTCGGGCTGCTCTGCTCGGGCTGGCTCGCGTTGTTCGGCCCGGCCGCGTTCGCCTCCGGCTGCGTCTGATCCCGACGGCGCAGCGCGATCATCGGCCAAAAGCCGACCGAGGCAACGGCTGGGCGCGGCCAAGCCGACCGCGGCCAAAGCCGGGCGCGGCCAAAGCCGGGCGCGACCAAAAGCCGGGCGCGACCAAAAGCCGGGCGCGACCAAAAGCCGGGCGCGACCAAAAGCCGGGCGCGACCAAAAGCCGGGCGCGACCAAAAGCCGGCCGCGATCAACGCCGGCAGCCGGCCGCGACCAGCGATCAGAAGCCCGCCGCGACCAGCGATCAGGCGCCGGCCGCGTTCGCCTCCGGCTGTGGCCGATCCCGGCGGCGCAGTGCGACAAGCGACCAGGCGCCCGCGTACAGCAGGGTCACCGCGCCGCAGGCGGCCAGCAGCACCCTCGGGTCGACGTGGTCGACGAAGGCGCCCACGGCCAGCTGGCTCACCGCCACCGAGAGCGTGGCCAGCATGAAGTCGGTGGCGAAGACGCGGCCGCGCAGCGCGTCCGGGACCTCGGCCTGCAGCACGAAGTTCGACATCATCCAGTTACCACCCGCGGCCAGGTGGGCCACGACCACGCCGGCCAGCACCAGCGAGAACCAGGTCATCAGGCTCACGCCCAGGTACGCGAGGCCGTACAGCGACATGGACAGCGCCAGCCCGGGCAGCAGCCAGGCGCGGTGGGACAGCACGCGCCGCAGGACCATGGGGCCGACGAGCGCGCCCAGGCCGCGAGCGGCGAAGAGCAGGCCGGTGCCCAGGGGGCCGGCGCCCAGGGCGGCGGCCAGGAGCGGGAAGACGGTCAGCACGCCGTTGCCGAAGCCGACCGCGGACTTGACGGTGACCAGCGAGGCGATGCGGGGGTTGGCGCGGATGTAGCGCAGCGCCTCCGCGATCGCCGCGAACGCGGGGGCCGGGGGCTCGGTGCGCTCGGCCTGCATCGGGCGGCGCACCCGCCAGACCTGCAGCGCCGAGAAGAGCAGCAGGACCGACGCGATGACGAAGCACGGGTACGCGCCGAAGGCCTCCGA
Organism: Dactylosporangium sp. McL0621; assembly: GCF_049995355.1. Classification (NCBI taxonomy): domain Bacteria; kingdom Bacillati; phylum Actinomycetota; class Actinomycetes; order Micromonosporales; family Micromonosporaceae; genus Dactylosporangium; species Dactylosporangium sp. McL0621. The sequence continues at coordinate 1,490,110 of NZ_CP188259.1, read as the reverse complement.
CGCGATCCCGCCCAGCGAGGCGCCGATCACGAGCATGGTGCCCCAGGCCGAGCCGGCGAGCGCGTTGGCGGCCGGGAGGTCCTCGGGGTCGACCACGTTGGGCAGGGCGGCCTGGGCGGCGGGGCTGAAGAACGCCTTGGCGACGGCGATCGCACCCACGGCGACCAGCGCGATCCAGGCGGTGGCGGGCGTGCGCACCAGCAGCAGGAGCAGCGCGCAGGCGGCCATGGCGAGGTCGGCGGCGAGCACGATGTGCCGGCGGTCGACGCGGTCGGCGACGGTTCCGGTGTACGGCAGCAGCAGTGCCGTCACCCCGGTGTCCGCGGCCAGCACGAGGCCGCCCCAGAGGCCCGAGCCGGTGAGGTGCGGCAGCAGGGTGAGCAGCGGGATCATCACGAACCAGTCGGCGCCCAGGCCGATCAGGTCCGCGGTGAACAGGTTGCGGAAGTCCTTGTTGCGCGTAAGGACCGAAAGGGCGGGCGGCACCTGAACACCGTAGCGCCGGGCGCCAGCGGGTTTCGCCGTAGCACCGGGCGCCAGCGGGGTTCGGAGCCAGGGCCGGACGCCAGCGGGGTTCGCCGTGGCGCCGGGCGCCGGCGGGGTTTCGGCGTAGCACCCTGGCGCCAGCGAGGTTCGCCGTAGTGCCGGGGCGCCGGCGGGGTTTGCCCTTGGCACCGCGCAGTCGCAGGGCCAGGGCCAGCGAAGCTGGGCCCCGGCCCGAGTCATGCGGGAGCAACGGTCCGCCGGTGACGCGGCCCGGGCCAAAACCCTTCTAGGCCAGGTCGAGCGCCCTCGCGGCCGCGAGGGCGTCGGCCGGGATGGTCGTCGGCGCGGGCGCCGTCGAGATCGCCCACTCCGGGTCCTTCAGGCCGTGGCCGGTGACCGTGCAGACGATCGTCTGGCCCGGCTCGACGCGGCCCTGGGCGGTCGCCTGGAGCAGGCCGGCGACGCTGGCCGCGCTGCCCAGCTCGACGAACACGCCGACCGAGCGGGCGAGCAGCCGGTACGCCTGCAGGATGTCGCGGTCGGTGACGGCGTCGATGAGGCCGCCGGACTCGTCCCGGGCGTCGGTCGCCTTCGTCCAGCTCGCCGGGTTGCCGATGCGGATGGCGGTGGCGATCGTGCTCGGCTCGCGCACCACCTCGCCCTTGACGATCGGGGCGGCGCCGGAGGCCTGGAAGCCGAACATGCGCGGGCGGCGGGTGGCGTGGCCGGCTGCGACCTCCTCCTGGTAGCCCATCCAGTAGGCGGTGATGTTGCCCGCGTTGCCGACCGGCAGGCAGTGGATGTGTGGCGCGTCGCCGAGGGTGCGCACGATCTCGAAGGACGCGGTCTTCTGGCCCTGCAGCCGGTCGGGGTTGACCGAGTTCACCAGCGCGACCGGGTAGTCCAGCGACAGCTTGCTGGCCAGGGCCAGGCAGTCGTCGAAGTTGCCGGCGACCTGCAGGAGGCGGGCGCCGTGCACGAGGGCCTGGGCGAGCTTGCCCAGGGCGATCTTGCCGGTCGGCACCAGCACGGCGCAGGTGATGCCGGCGCGCGCGGCGTACGCGGCGGCCGACGCCGAGGTGTTGCCGGTCGAGGCGCAGATGATCGCCTTCGAGCCCTCCTCGAGCGCCTTGGACACCGCGACGGTCATGCCGCGGTCCTTGAACGAGCCGGTCGGGTTGGCCCCTTCGACCTTGAGGTACACGTCGCAGCCGGTCCGCGCGGAGAGCTCCGGCGCGGGCAGCAGGGGCGTGTTGCCCTCGTGCAGCGTCACCACCGGGGTCTGCGGCCCGACCGGGAGGCGGTCCCGGAATTCCTCGATCAACCCACGCCACATGGCGCCTTACTCCCCTTCGACCCGCAGGACGCTCGCCACGGCGCGAACGATGTCCAGTGCCCTCAGCTCGGCGACGGTCGCGGCGAGGGCCCGATCCGGCGCGGCGTGCGTGACGATGACGAGCACGGCCTGGTTGCCGCGGCCGGACTGGTTCACCGTCGCGATGCTGACGCCGTGCTTGGCGAAGACGCCCGCGACCGCGGCGAGCACGCCCGCCTTGTCGGAGACGTCAAGGCTGATGTGGTACCGCGTCAGCACGTCCCCGATCGGGGAGACCGGCAGGTCCGCGTAGGCCGACTCCGAGGCGCTGTGGACGCCCGCGAGCCGGTTGCGGGCCACGGCGACCACGTCGCCGAGCACCGCGGAGGCGGTCGGGGCGCCACCGGCGCCGCGGCCGTAGAACATGAGCTGGCCCGCCGCCTCGGCCTCGACGAAGACGGCGTTGAACGCGTCGCCGACGCCGGCCAGGGGGTGGGTGCGAGGGATCATCGCCGGGTGCACGCGCACCGAGACGGCCCCGTTGGCCTTCGAGGCGATGCACAGCAGCTTGATGGTGCAGCCCATCGCCTTGGCGCTGGCCATGTCGGCCGCGGTGACCTCGGTGATGCCCTCGCGGTGCACGTCGGCCGAGGTGACCCGGCTGTGGAAGGCCATCGAGGCGAGGATCGCGGCCTTGGCCGCGGCGTCGAAGCCCTCGATGTCGGCGGTCGGGTCGGCCTCGGCGTAGCCGAGCGCGGTCGCCTCCTCCAGGGCCTCGGCGAAGCCGGCGCCGGTGGCGTCCATGGAGGACAGGATGAAGTTCGTGGTGCCGTTGACGATGCCTGTCACCCGGGTGATCCGGTCCCCGTGCAGCGACTCGCGCAGCGGGCGCAGCAGCGGGATGGCACCGGCCACGGAGGCCTCGAAGTACAGGTCGGCGCCGCAGTCGGCGGCCGCCTTGTGCAGGGTGGCGCCGTCCTCGCCGAGCAGGGCCTTGTTGGCCGTGACGACGCTCTTGCCGGCGTGCAGGGCCTCCAGCAGCCAGGACCGGGCCGGCTCGATGCCGCCGACGACCTCCACGACGACGTCCACGTCCTCGCGGGTGACGAGGGCGTGCGCGTCGGTCGTGAACAGCGCCGGGTCGATCGGCAGCTCACGCGCCTTGTTGAGGCGGCGGACGGCGACGCCCACCACCTCCAGCGGCGCGCCGATGCGGGCCGTGAGGTCGTGCTCCTGCTCGTGCAGCAGGCGGACCACCTCGGAACCGACGGTCCCGCAGCCCAGCAGCGCTACCTTCACCGATTGCGGCATCTGTCACCCCACGTCCAGTCTCAGCAGATCGTCCACGGTCTCCCGGCGGACGATGACACGCGCCGTGCCATCGGCCACCGCCACGACCGGCGGGCGGGGAACGTGGTTGTAGTTGCTCGCCATACTGCGGCAATAGGCGCCGGTGCCCGGGACCGCAAGAAGATCTCCGGCCTTGACGTCCGCCGGCAGGAATTCATCTTTCACGACGATGTCCCCGGACTCGCAATGTTTTCCCACCACGCGGGCGAGAATCGGCGGTTCGGAGGAGGCCCGGCCGGCCACGGTGGCCGAGTAGGCCGCGTCGTACAGCGCGGTGCGGATGTTGTCGCTCATGCCGCCGTCGACGGAGACGAACGTGCGGATGCCGTCGACGTCCTTGACCGTGCCGACCTCGTAGAGGGTGAACACGGCCGGACCGACGATCGCCCGGCCGGGCTCGACGGACAGGTGCGGAACGCTCAGGTGCAGCGCGGCGCACTCCTGCTTGACGATCCGCAGCAGGTCGCCGGCCAGCTCGTGCGGGTCGGCGGGCTGGTCTTGCGTGGTGTACGCGATGCCGAACCCGCCGCCCAGGTCGAGCTCGGGCAGCTCGCGGCCGTGCACCTCGCTGACCCGGGCCTGCAGCGACAGCAGGCGGCGGGCGGCGACCTCGAAGCCGGAGGCGTCGAAGATCTGCGAGCCGATGTGCGAGTGCAGGCCGCGCAGCTCGAGCACGTCGTCGGCCAGGATCTTGTCGACCGCCTCGGCCGCGGCCCCGCCGGCCAGGGAGAACCCGAACTTCTGGTCCTCGTGCGCGGTGGCGATGAACTCGTGCGTGTGGGCCTCGACGCCGACGGTCACGCGGACCATGACGCGCGGGCGGCGGCCGGCCTTGAGGGCGATCTGGGTGAGGCGCTCGATCTCGTCGAAGGAGTCGACGATGATCCGGCCCACGCCCGCCTCGACGGCGGCGGTGAGCTCCTCGACCGACTTGTTGTTGCCGTGGAACCCGATGCGCTCCGGCGGCATGCCACCGCGCAGGGCGACGGCGAGCTCGCCGCCGCTGCAGACGTCGAGGCTGAGGCCCTCTTCCACCAGGATCTTCACGACCGCTGTGGCGATGAAGGCCTTGCCGGCGTAGTAGACCTCGGCGCCACCGAACGCGTTTCGGAAATTTCGGCATCTGTCGCGAAAGTCCGATTCGTCGAGGATGTAGGCCGGCGTGCCGTGCTCCTCCTTGAGCCGGTGCACGTCGACGCCGCCGACCTCGATGGCGCCACTCGCGGCGCGTGTGACCGTTTTGGGCCACAAAATCGGGACCAATGCGTTCACGTCGTCCGGCGTGCGCAGCCAGGACGGGCCGTTGGAGCCGAGGTCCGCGTGGAGCGTCCCGGCCTCGTGTGCGCGCATGTCCTCTACATCCGTTCCGGCGCCGAGACGCCGAGCAGGTCCAGACCGTTGACGATGACCTGGCGGGTGGCGTCGTTGAGCCAGAGCCGCGCCCGGTTCGTCTCCGTGAACGGCTCCTCGCCGAGGGGCAGCACGCGGCAGTTGTCGAAGAACCGGTGGTAGGCCCCGGCCAGGTCCTCCAAATAGCGTGCCACGCGATGCGGCTCACGCAGTTCGGCCGCGGTGGCGACGACGCCCGGGAAGTCGCCGAGGGCCTTCAGAAGATCCAGTTCCTTCTCGTGTACCAGTTGAGCCGCGTCGTACGCCTCGGTGCGCTCGTGGCCCAGCTCGGCCGCGTTGCGCGCGATCGAGGCGGTGCGGGCGCCGACATACTGCACGTAGAAGACCGGGTTGTCGTTCTTCTGCCGCGTGATGACCTCGATGTCCAGGGTCAGCGGGGAGTCGGTCGAGGAGCGGGCCAGCGAGTACCGCGCCGCGTCCACGCCCACGGCGTCGATGAGCTCGTCGAGGGTGATCAGGGTGCCGGCGCGCTTGCTCAGCCGTACCGGCTCACCGCCGCGCAGCAGGCTGACCAGCTGGCCGATGAGCACCTCGATGTTGCGCTGCGGGTCGTCGCCGGCGCAGGCCGCGATGGCCTTGAGGCGGCCGATGTACCCGTGGTGGTCCGCGCCCAGCATGTAGATGCAGCGCTCGAAGCCGCGCTCGCGCTTGTTGATGTAGTACGCGGCGTCGGCGGCGAAGTAGGTCTTCTCGCCGTTGGAGCGGATCAGCACCCGGTCCTTGTCGTCGCCGAAGTCGCTCGTGCGCAGCCAGACGGCGCCCTCGGACTCGAAGACGTGGCCCTGCTTGCGCAGCTCGTCGAGGGCGTGCTCGACGGCGCCGCCCTCGTGCAGCGTCTTCTCGGAGAACCAGACGTCGAAGTGGACGCCGAAGCGTTCGAGGCTGTCCTGCATCTCCTTGAGCATCGCCTTGTAGGCGGCCTCCTGGAATGCTTCCTTCTGGTCGCTTTCCGGCAAGTGCAGAATGTCCGGATTTGTTTGGACAACGGCCTTGGCCACGTCCTGGATGTACTCGCCGGGGTAGCCGTCGGGCGGGGTCGGCCGGTTGTGGGCCGCGGCCATGACCGACTCGCCGAAGCGGTTCATCTGCACGCCGGCGTCGTTGATGTAGTGCTCGCGGGTCACGTCGGCGCCGGCCGCGCTCAGGATGCGGCCCAGGGCGTCGCCGACCGCGGCCCAGCGGGTGTGCCCGAGGTGGACCGGCCCGGTCGGGTTCGCCGAGACGAACTCGAGGTTGACCTTCTCCTTGGCCAGGGTCTCGCTGCGGCCGTACCCCCGGCCGCCCCGCACGATCATCCCGGCGAGCTCGCCGACGGCCGCGGCCGCGAGGCGGATGTTGAGGAACCCGGGCCCGGCGATCTCCACGGCGGCGATCCCGGGAGTTTCCTGCAAGTTTTTCGCGACCGCCGCGGCCAGCTCGCGCGGGTTCAGTCCGACCTTCTTGCCCAGCTGCAGGGCGATATTGGACGCATAGTCACCATGCTCCGGGTTTCGCGGTCGCTCCACGCTGGTCGTCGCCGGGAGCACGGACGCGTCGAGGTCACGCTCGGTGATGGCCGCCCGGGCGGCGGCGAGGACTGCTACGGCGAGTTCAGCGGGAGTCACCGACAAATGCTATCGGGGGTAGACTCCCGTACTTGGCGGCGGCCCGTTGTGCTGGTCACAATGCGGGACGGCTGGAACCGGATTCCCCCACGGGGGAGGGACCCACCGGAGCAGTTCCCCGCCGTGACCCCCGACCGTTGACCAGACGAGGCCCGATGAGCGAGCACAACGCTGAGCGTTGCGAGGCGACGAGATGAGCATGAGCACCCAGCACGGTGGCGGCAACCGCAAGCCGTCCACTAAGGCCGTCTCCGGCGCGAAGCCGAAGCAGGGCGGCGACGAGGACGAGGACGCTTCGGACATCGAGACAACGGAAGTCTCGGACGTCTCGGACTCCTCCGACCTGTCCGACGACGCTCCTTCGACTCCCGCCAAGCCCAAGGCGAACCCGCGGAAGTCGGCCCCGGTCCGCAAGACCGCCCCGGCCGGGAAGACCGCTGCCGCCGCGAAGAAGCCGGCCACCGCCACCCGGCCCGCGGTCAAGAAGATCGCCCCGGTCAAGGTCAAGCAGGGCATGAGCTGGGGCCCGATCGCGCTGTTCACCACGGTCGGCGTGCTGGCCCTGGGCATCGTGGGCTTCGCCGGCTACCAGGTGTACGAGAACGGCCTGGGCTGGCAGGACCGCGCCGACCAGATCAGCGGCATCAAGGACTACCGCAAGTCCGACAAGGCCCTGGTCGGCCAGCGCGAGCACGTGTGGGGCCCGCAGACCTACAAGCTGAGCCCGCCCGTCGCCGGCAACCACAACCCGAACTGGCAGCGTTGCCTGGGTGACGTGTACACGTCCCAGATCGCCAACGAGCACGCGCTGCACAGCCTCGAGCACGGCGCGGTGTGGATCACGTACAACCCGAGCCTCCCGGCCGACCAGGTCGAGGCGCTGGCCAAGCGTGTGCGCGGCAACGACTACATGCTGATGAGCCCGTACCCGAACCTGGACAAGCCGATCTCCCTGCAGGCGTGGGGCTTCCAGCTCAAGGTCGACAACGCCAGCGACAAGCGCATCGACGAGTTCATCAAGGCCCTGCGCCAGAACGCGTCGCTCGAGGCCGGCACCCCCTGCTCCAGCGGCGACATCATCACCGAGACGGGCGCCACGCCCCACGACCTCGGCAAGGACGGCACTGGGCAGCAACAGCAGCAGCAGGGCGGCAACTAACCTGTGCTGACGCAACTTTCACGGCGGGCGCGCCTGAGCCTGGGCGTGCTCGCCGCCGTCCTCGTACTCGTGACGGGCGTAGCGATCGGGTACCTCATCCCGATCCTGAACCGCCCCGGCGAGGACTCCATCGACGCCGGCTTCGCCCGCGACATGAGCGTGCACCACGCGCAGGCCGTCGAGATGGGGATGTTCGCCTACCGCCTGGGCTCCACGGACGACATCCGCAACCTGGGCTACGACATCGCCGCGAGCCAGCAGTGGCAGATCGGCCAGATGCAGACCTGGCTGACCGAGTGGCACCTCTCCCCCACGTCGTCGAAGCGGGCCATGGCCTGGATGCCATCGGGCATGAACACCCTCCAGAGCGACGGCCGCATGCCCGGGATGGCCTCGGACGACGAGCTCAAGAAGCTCAAGTCCTCGACGGGCAAGGACTTCGACACCCTCTGGTGCCAGCTCATGCTGCGCCACCACCTGGGCGGCATCCACATGGCGGAGATCGCCGCGAAGGACGCCTCGAACGCGGAGGTACGCGACGCCGCGGAGAAGATCCGCGTGTCCCAGTCCTACGACATCTCCCAGCTGACCGAGAAACTCAAGGACTTGGGCTCCCAGCCTTTGTCCTCGTAGAGCGCCTTTTCCACCCACCCCATACGCCCCAGGGGAACCAGTGTGTGGGGTGGGTGGGCGCTCTGCTAGGCTGTTGCGAGGCCGTTAAGGCCCCCGTAGCTCAGGGGATAGAGCACCGCCCTCCGGAGGCGGGGGCGTAGGTTCGAATCCTACCGGGGGCACAGTTTTTCTCCGCGCTGGCGCGCGCGGGGCGGGGGGTTCCCACCCCGCACCCCCCATGGCTGCTACGCAGCCACTGGCCTCGCTATCGCTGCCAGATCACCGGCTCCCTTGCATTCGCGGAAGTTCCCGCGTTCGGGCTGGACGGATCCGCAGTCTTGAGACCCGCACCGATGGTCCGGCGCACCGCTCCCACCCGAATCGCTGCGGGCTTGTCGCCTCCCGGCCACGCGCTCGCCATCTGAGAGCTCCAGCCCGCCGTCAGCGGGTCCTCCGCGTTGACAGGCGTATGCGCGTGCGAAGCCGTGACCAGCGACCCTTTCGGCGCCGGCGCACGGCGAAGGCCAGCGCTGACGAGCGACTCGACGCTTGCGCAGTTGCGCTGCTGAGCAGACTTCCGTTGCACGCCACGAACCGCAGCTCGTCGTGCAACAAGCCAGAACAGCCCCTGGCGCGGCGCGGAGACATCTCGGTCCAGCGCTCGCCGCAGACCTACACTCGCAGCCGGCAAGGCGTACGCCCGGATGGGTGAAAGCGAGGGATACCGGCGCTCGGCTAGGACCGCGCCTCGGTGGCGCGTTGGATCCGCAACGGTGCCGTCCCGCGTGATCCGGGGCCGGATCTGATCTGCCGGATCATCGGCGACGCGATGCGAACAACCGCGACGCAGGCGGACGTCGGCATGGAGCGTAAGCCGTCGCCTTGAGCGTGCCCCTGCCCCAGCCGGTCGAGCGCGCTACGGCCTTATGGCGCAGCGACCAGCGGGGTCGACCCTGCAGCGATCTGCGGCTCATGGCGCATAGAAGGTTGCCAGTGTGTCGGCGAGTGACGTGACGTCGAGTTGTCCGTGCGCCTGTCCCTCGAGCGTGGCGAGTTGGGAGTTCGGGAGAGTGTCCGCGACGGTCCGGGCGGCGTCCTGCATCCGGGCCGCACTCTCCGAGCCGACGAGGACCAGGGCGGGGATCTTGATTGCGGCGAAGCGATTGACCGGCACCGGTCCGGCGCCGATGATGGCGGCCTCGTAGGCGAGGGTGTGGGCGATTGCCTCCATGCCCGCCCAGAATGGCGTGGCTTTCATCTGCTCGACCATCTCGGCGGGGACGTCGGCGCCACGGGTCATGAACAGTGCGACCGCTCGGCCACGATGCCCAGCTTGTACCAGGGCGGTGAGTTCTTGCTCGCTGGGCAGCGGCGGGCGTCGCTCGTCCGTGACGTACGGCGGCTCGAACACCGCTAGCCGGGAGATCGCGGCGCCGTCGGCGGCGGCCTCCAGCGCCAGCGCCCCGCCGGAGGAACCACCGAAGACGTACGCCTGCCCGGCGGTCTCGGCGATGAGGGACTTGAGGTCCTCGACTTCGCGGCGTACCGCGTACGGCTGCGTGTCGTCGCTGTCGCCGCGGCCTCGCCGGTCGTAGTTGTAGACAGTGAAGGAGGGGGCCAGCGCCTGTGCGAGAGCAACGAATATCGGGTCCTTTCGGTCGGCGAAACCGCCTCCCACGAGAATGACCGCCGGCCCGTCGCCGGAACGATCGTAAGCGATCTTGGTGCCGTCGGCGGAAATGACGTGCCGCATGTTTGCTCACTCTTTTCTCGGTGTGCCCGTCAGGTGGGGCAAGTCGCGGGTGGGTCGAGTGGGGGATGGTGCAAAAGGTCAGGTTGGTCAGGTCGTCGCAACCGGGTGGTAGGTCACGATTACGACACCGTCGGGACCCACCGGGTAGACCGAGGCAAGTCGCAGCGCGGAGATCTCGAACCCCTCGTCGAACAACCGCCTGCCGGCACCGACGACGGTGGGGTACACCATGAGCCGGTATTCGTCGACCAGGCCGCGCTCCGCCAGCGTCCGGACCAGCATTCCGCTGCCGTTGACGAGTAGGTCATTGCCGGCCTGTTCCTTGAGCCGGGTCACCTCATCAGCGATGTCTCCGCTGATGACGGTCGTGTTGTTCCACACGGGGTGCTGAAGCGTTGCCGAAATGACGTACTTCGGCATCGTGTTCATCCTTTCGGCGAAGCCGGCCTCGTCCGTCCGGGACGGCCACGCGGCGGCGAAACCGTCGTACGTCGCGCGGCCGAGCAGGAGCCCACCGGCGGACATGACCTCGTCCAACTTGAACCGGTGACCTTCCGCACCGCGGTCGAACCGGAACGCCCAGCCGGACCGGTCGAACCCCGGGTCGTCACCGGGGCCCTGCATCACGCCGTCGAGTGTCAGGAACTGCGAGACCACGAGTTTGCGCATCAAATCCTCCGTCAGTGGACTGGCTGGTCACCCCGGTTGCCGACGGAGATCAGAATGGCAGCCGACAACTAAATTTGTCAAGACAGGAAAAGTTGTCGGTGTCTCCGGTTGCCCAGTACCCGGCCCGACGGCGGGCCACCGCCTTACGCCGTGTAACCACAAGGCGCCCTGACACGGCGACGCGCGTGCACCCGATGCGGTGGGTCGGTGGGTCTACCCAGACCCAGTGGTGGGTTCCGCCGTCGTCCCAGCCGGCGCCGGCCCCCGCCCCGGTTCCGGTTCGCCCTCAGCCCCCGGCCAAGCCCGTGCCGGTGCGACCCGGCGGCGTCTGGATCTGAGCCTGCCGGCGCACCAGCCGGCCGGACAGGGCGGCGACGGCCCAGCCGACCAGGACGATGATCAGCGTCGACGCCACGATCTCGACGACGTTGCGAGGGCGGCCAGGCGGGCGACGCGACGCCCTGAGGCCGGACTGCGGCGCCACACCGCCGTTGCGAACACGCCGCCCAGGAGGCCGCGCAGGGCGACACCGGGGCGGCGCAGATGACGCCGACGACCGCTAGGGCGATCCAGCCCCCGGCGCCGAGCCCGACGCGGACGACCCGGCCGGCGTAGAGGGCGAGGCCGGCGACGGTGGTCCCGATCGTCGCCCCGTGCGGGCAGACTACGTGGAACGGCGCCGAGGCCGTTGTCGTTCGGAGTAGGAGTTATGGACGAGCTTCCGATTGCTGAGTTCGGGTTTCCGGGGGAACTGCGCGACAAGCTCGTTGCCGCGATCCTCGACGGCAGCAAGACGACCACCACCGGGCTGCTGCAGGACTTCGAGATCGACCAGGAGCCGCTGCCCGTCGCCGGGCGGCGGTCCGCGGTCATCGACTCCGGCGGACAGCGGGTCGGGGTGATCGAGGTCGTCGACGTCCGGGTGGCGCGGCTCGGCGACGTCGACCTGCGTCACGCCGTCGACGAAGGGGAAGGGGACACCTCGGTCGCGCAGTGGCGGGCCGGGCACGAGCAGTTCTGGCACGGGAGCGACTACCGCTGCTGGCTCGGCGACCCCGGCTTCACGGTCACCGACGAGACGCCGGCGGTACTGCAGCGGTTCCGGCTGGTCCAGGAGTGACGAACACCGTCAGCCTGGGCACCGCCCCTGCTCGACCGTCGCCGACGGGAACGACGGGGAGTCGTCGAGCAGGTCGATGTCCAGGTGGACGGTCATGCAGACCGGGTAGTCGCCGCGGGAGTTCGTGAACTCGTACAAGTCGTTCTTGTCGGCGTCCCGCCCGGCGTCGCGCACCTTGATGTTGCTCGCGCCGCGGCGGGCGCCCATGCTCAGCGCCTGCTGCACGTCGAAGATGTTGATGCCGAGGCCCTGGACCGGGGTGCGCTCCAGCTCGTACGCGGTCGCCCGCGCGGCGGAGGTGACGTCGGCCTGGTCGGGGATCATGCCGCAGTAGGCGATGACGCAGATGAGCGCGATGCCGGCGCCGGCGATGGCGATGCCGGCGGGGCCGGGGCGGGGCCTGGTCTGCTGGTCCACCCCATCGACGGTAGAAGATCCAGTCCAGCGCCGTCAGACGCCGGGCGCGGCCGCGCCGGTGCGGGTCGTGCGCGCGACGGCGTCGGCCAGTGCCGGTACGACATCCGGGTCCAGCGCCGAGATCGTGATCCGGATCGCGGGCGGCGTGGCGATGCGGTACAGCGCGCCGGGCGCCACCGCGAACCCGGCCTCGCGCAGCCGCGCCACCGCGGTCGTCTCGTCCGGCACGGACACCCAGACGTTGAGCCCCGTGCGCCCGGTGACCGTCAAACCCCGTTCCCGCAGGGCGTTCACGAGGCCGATGCGCCGGGTTTCGTACTCGCTCCGCGCCGCCGCCACCACGCCGGCAACGGCCGGATCGGACCACAGGTCGGTCACGACGCGCTGCAGGATCCGCGACACCCAGCCGGTGCCCAGCCGCTGCCGGCCGGTCAGCCGGCCGATGCTCGTGGCGTCGCCCGCCACCACGGCGAGCCGGAGGTCCGGCCCGTACGGCTTGCTGACCGAGCGCACGAACCCCCACGCCCCGGTTGCGCCAGCGAGCGGGTGCAGGGCCTCGACCGAGAGCTCGGCGGCGTGGTCGTCCTCGATCACGAGGACGTCCGGATGCCCGGCCAGCACGGACCGGAGCTCGGCGGCCCGCCGCGCGGTGACGCTGGCCCCGGTCGGGTTGTGCGCGCGGCTGGTCACGACGAACGCCCGCGCCCCGCCGCGCAGCGCGTCGGCGAGCCGCTGCGGGTCGGGGCCCGACTCGTCGACCGGCACCGGCACCGGGCGCAGCCCCAGCGCGGCCACGAGGTCGAGGAGGTTCGCCCACCCGGGGTCCTCGACCGCGACCCGGTCGCCGGGCAGGACGTGCGCGCCGAGGAGCCGCTCGATGGCGTCGAGCGCGCCCCCGGCCACGGCCAGCTCGCCGGCGTCGACCCCGTCGCGGGCGAGGGTGCGCCGCGCGGCCGCGCGCAGCGGAGGGTAGGCCTCGGCGGCGTACCCGGTGGGCTCGGCGTCCGCCGCGGCCCGCGCGAGGGCCGGCCCGACGTCGGGCAGCAGCCGGGGATCGGGGCCGCCGGTGGCCAGGTCGAGCACGCCCTCGGGCACCTCGAGCCGGAACTGCCCGCGCGCGGGCGCGACGGCGGGCCGGGGCCGCACGCGGGTGCCCTGCCGCCCCGCCGCCTCGGCGATCCCCCGCTGCCGCAGCGCCTGGTAGGCGGCGGCGACGGTCGCGGGACTCACCCCGAGCTGGCCGGCCGCGGCGCGGATGGGCGGCAGCGCGTCGCCCGCCTGCAACGCGCCGGAGCGCACGCCGGCCTCGACGGCGGCGGAGATCTCACTCGCCGTACGCCCGGCCAGCGCAAAACCCGCGGTCACACCCCCGACCTTAGGCCACCGGTACTCACCGCGATCTGAGTACGGCCGCGCATCCGCGCACCAATGGCGGTACCGAATGATGAAACGTATGCGTGGGACCAAGTGGTGGTCGGTCGTGGTGGTCGGGGCCGCGACGGTGTTGTTGTTCGCGTGGCTCGGGCGCCTCGCGGGGGTCACGGCGGGGCTGCTGTGGACGGTCGGGGCGGCGTTCGCCGCGCTGACGTGGACGGTCGTGCTCGTGTCGGCCCCCTGGAATCTGTACTTCGCGGCGCGCCGCGTCGTCGCGGACGCCGACGTGTCGCGGGAGCGGGGTATCCCGGTCAAGGAGGGCTACGAGGACGAGGCGCGGCGCATCGCCCGGCGCATGCTCGCGTTCGCGGTCGCCGGGCACGTCGGCACCGCGGTCGTGGCGGCCGTGGCCGGGCTCGTCACGGCGCGGACGGTGGGGTACTACGTCGCCGGTTTCTTCCTGCTCACCACGTTCATGCGGCCCGCGGGCGCGTACTTCGCGCACCTGCGCCGGCGCATCGCCGTCATGACGCGCGAGGTCACCCATCCCCGCGAGGACGTCGTCACGCTGCGGCGCGACGTGGCCGAGCTGCAGGAGCTGGTGACGAGCCTGCAGCGGCAGGCCGACGAGCAGCACGGCCGCCACGACGAGCTGCGCGCGGCGATCGACCGGATCGGCCGGCAGATCCACGAGGCGGTCGACGGCATGAGCGACCACCAGGACCTGGTCAAGGGGCTGCGTGCGCTGACCCGGATGCTGCGCTCAGAGGCCTGAGGAAGGGCGGACCAGGCCGGTCTCGTACGCCAGCACGACCGCCTGGGCCCGGTCGCGCAGCTCCAGCTTGGTGAAGATCCGCGCCACGTGGGTCTTCACCGTCGCCTCGCTCAGGGTCAGGGCCGCGGCCAGCTCCGCGTTGGACAGGCCCTGGCCCATCAGGGTCAGCACCTCCAGCTCGCGCGGGGTCAGCGGGGCCAGGTCGCGGTGCAGCGGCGATGGGGCCGCCCCGGCGGCGTAGCGCTCCACGAGGCGGCGGGTGATCGACGGGGCGAGCAGGGCGTCGCCGGTGCAAACGAGGCGTACCGCGCCGGCCAGATGCTCCGGCGTCACGTCCTTGAGCAGGAAGCCGCTGGCGCCGGCGGCCAGGGCGGCGTACACGTACCGGTCGAGGTCGAACGTCGTGAGCATGATGATCCGGCACTCGGGCCGCCGCTCGACGATCTGCCGGGTGGCGGCCAGCCCGTCCAGGTTGGGCATCCGGATGTCCATGAGCACCACGTCGGGGCGCAGGCGGACGGCGGCCGAGACCGCCTCGACGCCGTCGGCGGCCTCGCCGACCACGTCGACGCCGCGGGCGTTGAGGATCATGCGGAAGCCGGTGCGGACGAGCGCCTGGTCGTCGGCGATGAGCACCCGGGGCTCGGTCACGCCGATCCGCTCCGGATCGGTCACGGCGGGTCCAGGGGGATGCGCGCGCGGACGCGGAAGCCGCCGCCGAAACGGCGCCGGGCGTCGAGGTCGCCGCCGTACACCGCGACGCGCTCCCGCAGCCCGAGCAGCCCGCGTCCGGCCCCGCCCGGCGGGGAGCGCCGCGGCGGCCCGGCCGGTCCGGTGTTGAGAACCTCGATGCGAAGAGAGCGTCCGGTGTACCGCACCGAGACCTCGGCCCGATCAGCCTCCCCGTGCTTGAGCGCGTTGGTGAGCGCCTCCTGGATGACCCGGTACGCGGTGGTGTCGATCCCGCCCGGCAGCGCCCGCGGCTCCCCGCTGACGAACACGTCGACGGGCAGCCCGGCGAACGCGATGCGGTCCACGAGGCGGCTCAGCGCGTCGAGCCCGGGCTGGGGCGTCAGCGCCTCCTCGGGGCCGTCCGAGCCGTCCGCGGCCGGGGCGAGCAGGCCGAGCAGGTGCCGCAGCTCCTTCAGCGCGTCGCGGCCGGCCCCCTCGACCGCGACCAGGGCCCCGGCGACGTCGGGCGGCACGGCCGGCCCGGACGCGGCGAGCACCTCCCGCGCGGCGCCGGCCTGCACGACCATCACGCTCACGTTGTGGCTGACGATGTCGTGCAGCTCGCGGGCGATCCGGGCGCGCTCGGCCGCGACCGCGCCGCTGGCCGCCGCCTGGCGCTCGCGCTCGAGCAGCCAGCCGCGCTCTTCCAGCGCCCGGCTGTACCGCCGCCGCGCCCGCGCGGCCGCGACGCCGAGCACCACGCCCGCCGCGATGGCGATCACCAGCGCCGCGACCAGCACACCGACGAGAACGGTCACAACGCCTCACCCGTGCCCGGGCGCGACGCCGAGCACCGGCGCCGCGCACAACGTGCGGACGGCGACGGCCCTGATGCCCACGCGCACCCGGGCGCGGCGCCGACGATGACGGTCGCGAGGCCCCACCCGCGCCAGAGCGGGCCGACGACCGACGCGACGCCGAACACGCGCCCGAGCGCAGCGACGACCGTCGCGACGCACCACACACGCCCGAGCGTCACGAGTCCCCACACGCGCCCGAGCGGGCCAACGACCGACGCGACGCCGAACACGCGCCCGAGCGCAGCGACGACCGTCGCGACGCACCACACACGCCCGAGCGTCACGAGTCCCCACACGCGCCCGAGCGGGCCAACGACCGACGCGACGCCGAACACGCGCCCGAGCGCAGCGACGACCGTCGCGACGCACCACACACGCCCGAGCGTCACGAGTCCCCACACGCGCCCGAGCGGGCCAACGACCGACGCGACGCCGAACACGCGCCCGAGCGCAGCGACGACCGTCGCGACGCACCACGCACGCCCGAGCAGGCCGACAACCGACGCGACGCACCACGCACGCCCGAGCGTCACGAGGCACCACACGCGCCCGAGCGGGCCGACGACCCACCCGCGCCCGGGCGTGGCGCCGAGCACCGGCGCAGCGGACAGCGTGCGGACGGCGCCCGGGCGCGCGGCCGGCGCGAGCGCGGCGCGCGTCAGGGCCGCGACCAGCACACCGGCGAGGACGGTCACCCTCGTCACGATGCCAGACCCGCGCCCGGGCGCGCATCGGGCCACGGGGCCAGCGGCATACATCCGCAGGATGACCCCGGGCGGCGGGTTGCATCCGGCAGCGGACGCCTCCGCGCGGGCCGGGGCAATAGCGTCGGGGCCATGACGACGGTGGTGCGCCTCGACGGGGTGCGCAAGGAGTTCGGCGGCACGACCGCCCTCGACGGGGTGACGCTCACGATCGGGGCGGGCGAGGCGGTCGCGGTCATGGGCCCCTCGGGCTGCGGCAAGTCGACGCTGCTCAACATGATCGCGGGGCTCGACCGGCCGACGGCCGGGCTTGTGGAGGTACACGATGAGGATCTTGGAAGGCTGAGCGAGACGGGCCTTGCGCTGTTCCGGCGGCGCCGCATCGGCATGATCTTCCAGTTCTTCAACCTGCTCGACGACCTCTCGGCGCTGGACAACGTCGCGCTGGCCGCGCAGCTCATGGGCATCGGCGCGCGGACGGCCCGGCGGCGCGCCCTGGAGCTGTTCGACGAGCTCGGCATCGCCGGGCGGCGCAACGCCTACCCGGCCGCGCTCAGCGGCGGCGAGCGGCAGCGGGTCGCGGTCGCGCGGGCGCTGATGAACCGCCCGGCGCTGCTGCTGGCCGACGAGCCGACGGGGGCGCTGGACAGCCGCGCCGGCGAGCAGGTGATGGACCTGCTGCTCGACCTCAACCAGATCGGCCAGACGCTGCTGCTCGTCACGCACGACCACGCGCTGGCCGAGCGGTGCGCGAGCCGGGTCGTGGAGCTCCGCGACGGCCGGGTGGTGTCGTGAGCGCCGTGTGGCGGGCCGCGCGCGCGGCGGTGCGGCGCCGGCGCCTGCAGACCGTCGTCATCGGCCTCGTGGTGCTGTTCTCGACCGCGACAATCGTGGTCGCGCTCGCGCTGCTCGACGCGGCCACGGGGCCGTTCGACCGCGCGTTCGCGCAGCAGCGGGGTCCGCACGTGATCGCGACGTACGACACCCAGACCCCGGCCACGAACGCCCCCGGCGCGGAGGCGGTCGCGGGCCCCTTCCCGGAGCTGGTCCTCGACGTGCCGGCCGACGGCGCGCCGGTCTGGGCGACCGGGCCGCTCACCGTGGTCGGGCGGGCCGACCCGGGCGGCCCCGTCGACCGCGTCGACCTGTGGGTCGGGCACTGGGCCACCGGCCCGAACGAGATCGTCGTGACCTCGATGCCGCCGTCGGACCGGGCCGACGCCGGGTACTTCGCCCGCGACCTGCTCGGCAAGACCGTGACCGCGCCCGGGAAACCGGTGCTGACGATCGTCGGCGCGGCGTACAGCCTCGGGCACACCGCCGACGCGTGGGTCTCCCCGGCCACGGCGCGCGCGCTCGGCGCGACCGGCTCCCAGGTGCTGTACCGCTTCCGGCACGCCGCGAACCGGGCCGAGGTCGACGCCGCGGTCGCGTCCGTGCCGCGCGACGGGCTGACCGGGACGGAGCCGTACCTCACGCGCAAGGCCGAGGTCGCGGCCGGCCCCGGCACCATGCTGCCCTTCCTGTTCGTCTTCGGGGTGCTGGGCCTGGTGGTCGCCGTCCTGATCGTGGCCGGCGTGGTCAGCGGCGCGGTCATCTCGGGCTTCCGGCACATCGGCGTGCTGAAGGCGATCGGCTTCACCCCGCGCCAGGTGGTCCTCGTCTATGTGGCAATGGTTTCGGTACCGTCGGCCGCCGGCGCCCTGCTCGGCACCGCCCTCGGCACCGTGGCCGCCCGCCCCCTGCTGGCCAACGCCTTCCAGGGCCTCGGCTTCGGCGGGCGGGTCGACACCGGCCTGTGGGTGCCGCTCACCGGCGTACTCGGCGTGCCCGCGCTCGTCGCCCTCGTCGCGCTCGTGCCGGCCCTGCGCGCGCACCGCCTCTCCGCCGCCGAGGCGATCAGCGCCGGCTCCGCCCCGCGCGCGGGCCGCGGCCTGCGCGTGCAGCGGGCGCTGTCCGGCACCCGCCTCCCCCGCGCGGTGAGCCTCGGCCTCGGCCTGCCCTTCGCCCGCCCCGGCCGCACCGGCCTGACGATGGCCGCGCTGCTGCTCGGCGTCACGACCGTCACGTTCGCCGGCGGCCTCACCACGTCGGTGACCCGCTTCGGCGACGCCGTGGACCGCGCGGACGCGGTCCAGGCCCAGGTCCGCCCGCACAACGCCACGTTCGGCGACGTCGCCACCGACCGGACCGACCCGCAGGTGGAGTCCCTGCTGCGGGGGCTGCCCGGCACCGTGTACGTCACCGCCGACCTCACCCTCCCGATCGCCGTCGCCGGCCACCGCGACCCCGTCCAGGTCGACTTCCTGCGCGGCGACGCGACCACGATCGGCTTCCGGGAGGAGCTCACCGAGGGCCGCTGGATGGCCGCCCCGGGCGAGGTGGTCGCCGCCTCGAAGGCCCTGCACGAACTCGGCCTGCACGTCGGCGACACGATCCGCCTCACCTACGCCGGCCGCGAGGTCCCCGTCACGATCGTGGGCCGCACCCTGGAGGCCGGCATCGCGGGCGGCGCCCTCTTCGCCGACTGGTCCGTCTTCACCACCCTGGCGCCGTCGTACCATCTCGTGAGCCACGAGGTCATGTACTTCGTACGGATCACACCCGGCACGGACGTGGAGTCGTACCTCTCCGCCGTGCGCGCCGCCGATCCCGGCCTCGCGGCCTGGTCCGCGGTGACCGGCCTCGGCAACTCCTACACCGTCTCGGTGGTCTCCGTCTCGGTGGTGTTCTCCCTGATGATCGGTACCGTGGCCGCCTTGAGCGTCTTCAACACGGTGCTGCTCAACGTCCGCGAACGCCGCCGCGACCTCGGCATGCTGAAGTCCATCGGCATGACGCCCCGCCAGGTGGTGGCCATGATGGTGACGTCGATGGCGGCCCTGGGCGTCGCCGGCGGCGTAGCGGGCATCCCGCTGGGCATCGCCGCGCACCGCCTGATCCTGCCGATGGTGGGCCGCACGGCGAAGATCGACCTCCCGGCGTCGCTGTTCCACGTCTGGAACCCGGCGGCCCTCACGTCGATGGCCCTGACCGGCGTGGCGATCGCCGTGCTGGGCGCCCTGATCCCGTCGCGCACGGCGGCGCGCCTCCCCATCGCGGAGGTACTCCACAACGAGTAGGGCCGGGATAGCGTCGGAGGCATGTCTGTGCTTGTCGCGTTCAGTGTCACGCCGCTCGGGGTCGGGGAGGACGTGGGTGACCTCGTCGCCGAGGCGGTGCGGGTGGTCCGGGCGTCCGGGCTGCCGAACCGCACCGAGGCCATGTTCACCACGGTCGAGGGCTCGACGTGGGAGGAAGTGATGACGGTCGTGCAGGCGGCGGTGGCGGTCGTGCAGGCCGCGGCCCCGCGCACGAGCACCGTGATCAAGGTCGACTGGCGCGAAGGGCCGGTGGGGCGCCTCGAGTCGAAGGTGGCCACGGTCGAGCGGCATCTGGCGCAGTAGGCGTCGGTAGCGCGCGGTCGCGCGGAAGCGCAGGGTCGGACGAGGCGCGGTCGGACGGCCGCGCGGGAGCGCACATCGGGTGAGGCGCGCGGTCGCGCACATCGCGCGGTAGCGCGGTCGGGGCCCGGCGCGTCGCGCACATCGCGCGGTCGCGCACCGTCGGGGCCCGGCGCGGTCGCGCGGTCGCGCACATCGCGCGGTCGCGCACCGTCGTGGCCCCGCGCGGTCGCGCACATCGCGCGGTCGCGCACCGTCGTGGCCCCGCGCGGTCGCGCACATCGCGCGGTCGCGCACCGTCGTGGCCCCGCGCGGTCGCGCGGTCGCGCACAGTCGGGGCCCCGCGCGGTCGCGCACCGTCGGGGCCCGGCACGGTCGGGCACAAGTCGCACGGTCGGGCGCACATCGCACGGTCGGGCCCGGCGCGCGGTCGTGCACATCGCGCGGTCGCGCGAGGTGTGCGATCAGGTCAGGTCGTCCAGGAAGCGCAAGGCCGCGCTCGCGTTCTCGTAGCGCCACGCGGCCAGGACCGCGGCGAAGCCCGTCGCCTCCGTGCGGCGGCGGGCCAGGGCCGGCTCCAGCGGCGCCAGCACCGCGCGCTGCGCCGCGACCAGGCGCGTCAAGGGGCGGCCGCGGCGGGTCAGCAGGGCCAGCTTGACCAGGAACTCGGAGCGCAGGTCGCGCACGTGGGCGACCGGCCGGGCCAGCCAGTCCGCCACGGCGGCCGAGCCCTGCTCGGTCGCGGTCAGGATCGAGCGCTGCGGGCCGCGGTCGCCGGCCTGGGTGCGGGCCACGGTCAGCCGGTGCGCGGCGGTGAGGCGATCGGCGGCGCGGCGCGGTTCGGGTTCGCGACGTTCGGCGCGTACGTCGCGGACCGGGTGCAGCAGGGCCTCAGCATGGCCGCCGTCAGCCGCGAGGCCGGCCTGCACAAGGACTGGGTCGGGCGGCACGCCCCGGTGCCCGATCGTCCGGCTCCGGGCGAGCGGCGGCTCGGGCCGGTCGGGCGGGCCAGGGGGTTCGAGGGCGTCGCCGCGTACCTGCGGGCCGCGCACCTCGACGAGCACCGCAGCGTCGCGGCGATCGCGGCGGAGGCGGGCACGTCGCGGTGGACGGTGCTCGCCGCGCTGCGTCACCACGGGGTCGAGGCCGTCGCGCACGCCGCCAAGCGGCACGGGGCGCGGCAGCGGGGGCAGGCGGTCGCGGCGCGGTTCGGGTTCGCGACGTTCGGCGATTACGTCGTCGCGCGACGGGCCGACGGATGGGCCGGGGACAGGCTGGCTCGTGAGTCCGGGATCGCGGCGAGCAGCCTGAGGCGCCACGCACAAGCCACGTAGCGCCGGAACGCCGCGCGAGCAGCCGGGTCCGCCGCCCAGGCCCCGCAAGCAGCCCAACGCCGCCGGCCAAGCCGCACGAGCAGCCCAACGCCGCCGCGCAAGCCCCGCAAGCAGCCCAACGCCGCCGCCCAAGCCGCACGAGCAGCCCAACGCCGCCGCGCAAGCCCCGCTAGCAGCCCGACGCCGCCGAGCCCCCGCAAGCAGACCGACGCCGCCGAGGCCGCAAGCAGCGTGCCGCCGCGCCGCCGAGGCCCGCAAGCAGCGTGCCGCCGCGCCGCCGAGGCCCGCAAGCAGCGTGCCGCCGCGCCGCCGAGGCCCGCAAGCAGCGTGCCGCCGCGCCGCCGAGGCCCGCAAGCAGCGTGCCGCCGAGGCGGCCCTCACACGCCGCGTAGACCCCGGAAGGCCGCCCGCACCTCGTGCACCCACAGGTCCGGCTGCTCCAGCGCCGCGAAATGCCCCCCGTGCGCGGGCTCGCCCCAGTGGACGATCGTGCGGTACCGCTGCGAGGCCCACCGCCGCGAAGGCCGGGGCAGGTCGCGGGGGAAGACCGTGCATGCGGCCGGCACGGTGACCGCGTCGTCGGTGGCGCTGGTGAACCAGGCCTGGACCTGGCGGAAGCTCTCCCAGTAGAGCCGGGCGCTCGACGCCGCCGTGCCGGTGAGCCAGTACAGCGTGACGTTGTCCAGGAGCGCGTCGCGCGGGATCGGGCCCTCGCTCCAGGCCGTGAACTTCTCGGCGATCCACGCGAGCAGGCCGGCCGGGGAGTCGTTGAGGGCGTAGCCGATCGTCTGGGGGCGGGTCGACTGCACCAGCGAGTACCCGTCGCCGTCGCGCTGCGCCTGCTCCAGTTCGGCCAGCGTGGCGCGCTCCGCCGGGGTGAGGTCCTCGAGGATCGGCGCGGCGATCGGCGGGCACACGTGGATGCCCGCGAGGCGCCCGTCGTCCTGCAGGGCCATGGCGGTGGTGACGCTGGTGCCCCAGTCGCTGCCCATCGCGCCGTAGCGCGCGTACCCGAGGCGCCGCATGACCTCGGCCCAGGCGCGCGCGATGCGCTCGACGCCCCAGCCGGGCTCGGTGGGGGCGTCGCTGAAGCCGTACCCGGGCAGCGACGGCAGCACCACGTGGAACGCGTCGCGCGGGTCCTCGGGCCGGGTGAGCGCGTCCACGACGCCGAGGAACTCGGCGACCGAGCCGGGCCAGCCGTGCGTCACGACGAGCGGGAGCGCGCCCGGGTGCGGGGAGCGCGCGTGCACGACGTGGATGCCGAGCCCGTCGACCGGGATGCGCCACTGGGCGTGGGCGTTGAGCCGCGCCTCGAAGCGCCGCCAGTCGTAGCCGTCGGCCCAGTACTCGCAGAGCTGCTGCAGGTACACCTGCGGCACTCCCTGCTCCCATCCGGGCACCGTCGCCGGCCCGGGCCAGCGGGTCGCGCGGAGGCGGCGGCGGAGGTCCTCCAGCCGCTCGTCGGGCACCGCGCAGCGGAACGGGATCATGCCAGCTCGTGCCCGGCGGTGCGGTCGACGTGCGCGGGGATGGCACCGTCGGCGGCGTCGCCGGTCGTGACGGTGCCCGACGGCTCGAACATGAGGATGGAGCCGCCCGGGGACGAGGGCTTGTGTTCGGTACCGCGCGGCACGACGTACATGTCGCCCGGATGCAGCACGACGGTGTGCTCGTGGCCGTCCGCGTCGCGGATGGCGATGTCGAAGCGGCCGTCGAGCACCAGGAAGAACTCGTCGGTCTCGGCATGCGTGTGCCAGACGTGCTCGCCCCGGGTGTGGGCGACGCGCACGTCGTAGTCGTTCATGCGCGCGACGATCCGCGGGCTGTACACCTCGCTGAACGACTGGAGCGCCTCGGTCAGGTTCACGGGTTTCGCGGTCATACCTGCGATTCTGCCCCCCGCCCGGGCGCCCCGCCTTGTACAAATTGCACGTGGATGATCGCTGGCTGAACGACCCCGACCCGGCCCTGCGCCCGCGGGCGCGCACTCCCGAGGTGCATTTCGACAGCGGTGGGGTACCGCTGCTGGGGGTGTTGCACCTCCCCGCCGGCCCCGGCCCGCACCCGGTGGTCGTGCTCCTGCACGGCTTCCCCGGCAACGAGCGCAACTTCGACCTCGCCCAGGCGCTGCGCCGGGCCGGCTACGCCGCGCTGGTGGTGCACTACCGCGGGTCATGGGGCGTCGGCGGCGCGTACTCCTGGTCCAACGTCCTGGCCGACGCCGCCCGCGCCGTCGGGGCCGCCCCCGGGCTCGACCCGGCGCTGGACCCCGGCCGCGTGGCGGTGGTCGGGCACAGCGTCGGCGGCTTCGCGGCCCTGCACACGGCGGCCGGCGACGGGTCCGTGCGCGCGGTCGCGGCCCTGGCCGCCTACGACCTCGGTGCCATCGCTCAAGCGCCGGAAGTTGTACTCCGGGAAGCCCGCGCCATGTTCGCCTCCGACCCGCTGCCGTTGCGCGGCACCAGCGGCGACGCGCTCTACGAGGAGATGCGCGCCAACGGCGCCTCGTGGCGCCTGGCCGCCCTGGCCGGACGCCTCGCGGACCGCCCGCGCCTCCTCGTGGCCGCCGAGGACGACACGGTCGCGCCCCCGCCGCTGCACCACTCGCCGCTCGTCGAGGCCTACGCGCCCGGCGCCGAGACCCTGCTGCTGCCCTCGGACCACGCGTTCTCGGGGCAGCGGGTGGCCCTGGCCCGGGCGGTGATCACCTTCCTGGATCGGGCCCTGTAGCGCGGTGCCGGGCGGGCCGCTCAGGCTTCCGGGCCCGGCGTCGCTGCCCGGTGCCGGACGGGCCGCTCAGGCTTCCGGGCCCGGCGTCGCTGCCCGGTGCCGGACGGGCCGCTCAGGCTTCCGGGCCCGGCGTCGCTGCCCGGTGCCGGACGGGCTACTCAGGCTTCCGGGCCCGGCGTCGCTGCCCGGTGCCGGATGGGCCGCTCGAGGGCGAGCGTGCCGTCCGGGTTCTCCGCCGCAGGCACGTAGCCGGCGGCCCGCAGCGCGGCCAGCGTCTCGGACGGGCTCAGCGCGCTCGACAGGACCGTCGGGGCGAGCTCGGTCAGCTCCAGCCGGGCCAGGCTGCGCACCCGCTGGATCTCGCCCAGCAGCGCCGTGTCGTCGCTGCGCAGCACGCACCCCACGGTGCGCACCCGCACGTTGCCGTGCTTGCGGCCGAGGTCGCCGACCAGGTACTCCAGCGGCTGCGGCACCCGCCCCCCGGCCGCCGCCGCGCGGATGCGCGCGAGCAGCTCGTCGGCGCCGGTGCCGGCGTCGAACGCGCGGCGCACCGAGGTCGCCGTGAACCGCCACGTGGAGCCGCCCCCGCGCGACTCGCGGTCGGCGGCCAGGTCGAGCAGGGCGGCCAGCGACGCCGACGGGGTGCCGGTGACGATCGCGGTCAGGTCGCTCTGCAGCAGTACCGTCTCCTCGGCCGCCGGCAGCAGGTCGCGCAGCCCGGACAGGAGCCGGTCGCGGTCCCCGGCGGCCAGGGCGAGCCCGATCGAGGTCGGGGCGTGGGCGGCGCCGACGCCCATGAGCTCGCACTCGCGCCACAGCGCCCCGGCGAGGGGCCGGACCTCGTCGGCGTCCCCGGCCACGAGCGGCCGCAGGTAGGCCAGCATCGTGGCGAGCCCGTCGAGCCCGGCCGCGCCGCGCCCGGGCGGCAGCGAGGCGAGCACCGCGGCGAGGGTCACGCGCAGCACGGCGCTGCTCCCGTCGTGCTCGCTGCCGACGAGCGCCGGGCGGCCGTCGAGCAGCAGCGGCGCGGCCGGCATCCGGAACCAGCCGTCGAGCAGCCAGGCGAGCTGCTCGGCCGGCTCGAGCTTGAGCCAGTTGTCGAACTCGGCCGACGGCGCGACCCGGTCGCCGGCGATGCCGATGAGCCCGTTCATGCCGGCGACGGTGAGCCAGAACCGCACGCCCTCCTCGTCGGCGTCGATGAGCCGAGCCAGCTTTCGTACCTCGCGCAGCCCGATCCCGCCCGCCTTGAGGATCGGCACCGGCGTGCGGCCGCACTCCTCCAGCAGCGTGACGATCGAGGCCAGCGCCGCCCCGGCCGCGGCCGCCCCGGACCGGTCGACGGACCCGGCGTCGACCGGGACCGACGGCGGCGCGGGCGGGGTCGTGTCGAAGCCGGCGCGGAAGTCCGGGCGCAGCGCGGCCCCGACCTCACTGGGCATGGAGAGGGCGGCGGCGTAGTACGCGTTGAAGACGAGCAGCCCCCGGTCGACGGCCCAGCGCAGCGGACTGCCGCGGCGGCCGGTGCGCAGCGCGAGCAGCGCGTGCGGGTCGGAGTAGAACGGCTCTCCCACGGCGAGCTCGAGCATGATCTCCTGGGCCGGCTTGGGGGCCAGCCGGAACTGCTCGCGCACGAGGTCGGAGTCGGCGAGGGCGGCGCCGATGACCCGCACGAGCCGCGCGTGGTCGCGCCCGACGGGCCGGCCGAGCTCGAAGGCGATGCGCTGGAGCTGCTCCAGCGGCAGGTACGTCAGCTCGTGCTCGGCGGCCCGGCCGAACCCGTAGCCGTTCGCGAGCACCTTGTGCAGCTCGACGGTGCGGACCCACTCGGGGTCGTGCTCGTCGGGCCAGGCGAGGCCGGCCTCGTGCAGGGCGCGCAGCGCGGCGGTGAGCCGCGGGTCGTCGGGGGCGACGCCGAGCGCCCGCGCCAGATCCCGCTGCCGCGTGCCCTCCGCCCGCAGGGACAGGACCTCCGCGACCTGTAACTGCGGCAGCGTGAGCAGCGACGCGAGCTGAAGGATCTGCGCCGTGTCCACCGGCGCGATCCTATTCCAACCCCGGCATCGATGATTTTCCGAGTCTTAACACACTGGTAGGCGGAATTAACCATCGACGAAGATCGGGTTGTACACGCTTGGTCGCGGCGCGATCACGCAGGCGTACCAACCCTGCAAACTGGGCGTTTGTCCTTATGGTGTAACAGGTTCACCGCATCGGGTGATTAAGCGAGCCATAGATCTCCATTATTTTTTCGGAGAATCCGGACAAAAACGGACCAGTCGCAAATTTCCATGCGTCGCTGACTGTCGCCACCGTGGCCATCTGCTCTATGTTGTGTCGTCGCTAAGTTCCACCCCGCTAGGAGACGACGTGAAAAAGACGCTGTTCAGGAGGGCTGCCGTCGGCGTTTTCGCCGCCGCCGCCACCGTCGGCCTATCGACCCTCTTCGCTTCCCCGGCGAGCGCGCATGATGCGGGCCCGTTCGGCAAGTCGGATTGCGGCGACAACGGCACCTACACGGTGACCTGGACCGTCCAGAACGACTACCCGAAGTCCGTCGACATCAAGAACATCTCGATCTTCCCCACGAACGAGACGCACGCGGCCATCCACCTGGCGGCCCAGGGCCAGCCCGGTGACAAGGCCAGCTTCACCACCACGTACAGCGGCGACACCAAGAACGACCTCGTGCTGCACGTGACCGGCCTGTGGGCCGACAACTACCAGCACTCCTTCGACAGCCCGAAGGTGACCCTCAGCGGCAACTGCAAGCCGACGGAGCACACGCCGTCGCCGTCGAAGTCGCCCTCGAAGCCGGCGACGCCCGAGGCGTCCAGGCCGGCGACGCACGCGCCGTCGGTCTCGCCGAGCCCGAGCCTGCCGGTCACCGGCTCGTCGAGCACCCTCCCCATGGTCGGCACGGGCGCGGCCCTTGTCGCCGGGGGCGCGGCACTGGTCTTCGCGATCCGCCGCCGCCGGAACATCACCTTCACCGCCGAGTAATCTCGCTTGGCCTTGTAGAGGCGCCCCCGCTCCTGGAGCGGGGGCGCTTTCTCGTGCCCGTGCTCGTCGCCTTCGCCTTAGCGCCGCGCGCCTCGCCTTCGCGCCGCGCCCCGCCTTCGCCTTCGCGCCGCGCCCCGCCTTCGCCTTCGCGCCGCGCCCCGCCTTCGCGCCGCGCCCCGCCTTCGCCTTCGCGCCGCGCCCCGCCTTCGCCTTCGCGCCGCGCCCCGCCTTCGCCTTCGCGCCGCGCCCCGCCTTCGCCTTCGCGCCGCGCCCCGCCTTCGCCTTCGCGCCGCGCCCCGCCTTCGCCTTCGCGCCGCACCGCGCCTCGCCTTCGCTTCAGCGTCGCGCTCCTCGCCGGAGTGACCGCTCGGCGTTCGCCGCTGCCCGCCTGGGTACCGTGTTCGGCGAGCACCCACGACCCGCCGGAGGACGAACGCCTTGACCACGCCCGCGTTGCACGTCGGCTGCGCTATGTGGACCCTCAAGGCGTGGCAGGGCCGGTTCGTCGAGCACCCGCTGCCGGCCGGGGAGCGCCTGCGGGCGTACGCGGGCTGGTGCAACGCGGTCGAGGGCAACACTACGTTCTACGCGACGCCGAGCCGCGAGACCGTGCACACGTGGGCGCAGCAGACCGATCCGGACTTCCGCATGGTGCTCAAGCTCCCGCGGCCGGTCACGCACGAACACCGCCTCGGGCCCGGCGGAGAGGCGGACCTGCGCGCGTTCCTCGACGCGATCGAGCCCCTCGGGGCGCGGGTGCACGCACTGTGGGTACAGCTGCCGCCGTCTTTCGCCCCGGCCGACGTGCCGGCGCTGGCCGGGTTCCTGCGCCGGCTACCGTCGCAGTACCACTGCGCGGTGGAGGTCCGCCACCCCGACTTCTTCGCCGGCGCCGCGCGGACCCTGGAGGACGCCCTGGCTCCGGTCGGCGCGGAGTGGGTCCCGTTCGACACGACCGCGTTCTTCGCCGCGCCCCCGACGAGCGACGCCGAGCGCGACGCGTGGACGAAGAAGCCGCGACTGCCCCGCCGCACTGTCGCCCTGACGTCGCGGCCGATCGTCCGGTACCTCGGCCGCGACGCCCGCCAGGAAACCGTCGACGGCTGGCCGGGCTGGGTACGCCAGGCCGCACTCTGGCTGCGCGAGGGCCGCTCCCCCACGTTCTTCATCCACACGCCCGACAACGCCGACGCGCCCCAACTGGCCCGAGACTTCCACGCGGCCGTGCGCGCCCTGGTGCCGGACCTGCCCCCGCTACCGGATCCGGACCCGGTCGGCCCCCTGACCCTCTTCTAGGAACGCGAGCAGCCGCTCCCCTTCGGCCACAACGGCGGCGGGGTCGCGCAGCGGCCGGAACGGTTGCACCTCCAGCGTTCCGCGCTCGACCGCCCAGGTGCCGGCCACGAACCCGTCTTCGAGGAAGGTGGGTCGGACGATGGAGTACCCGGGGCAGATCAGCGCCCGGTCGCCGGGCTCCCGGATGATGCGCGACCGGTCCTCGTGGCTGAGCACGAGGTTATCGAACTCGGGGAGGAACCGCACGGGTACGGCGTCGTCCTCATCGGGGTCGGCGAGTTCGAGCGCGGGGAGGTCGAACAGCTCCCGCCCGGCGTCGTCGACGTATACGCGGAGCTGAGCGCGCATTGCCTCGACCTCCTCGCGTACGCGGCGCAGCCCCGACCAGTTCTGAAAGTCCGCGGCGGTGGCGGGCCCGCAGCCGGCGAGGTACCGCCGGAACAGCTCTTGAACGTACGCGTCTCCGCGCACTGTGCCTTCTACGCCTTCACCGCCTTTGCTGTCTCCGCCGCCTTTTCCGTCTCCGCCGCCTTCTCTGTCTCCGCCTTCTCTGTCTCCGCCTTCTCTGTCCTGGCCGGCTTCTCTGCCCTCACCGCCTTCTCTGTCTTCACTGGCGAGGGGCGCCCCGATCCAGTCTTCAGCGAGCGCGACATGCACATGCCCACGCCGCCGCCAGATCCCGGAGGGCGGCGGATGCACGAGGGCAAGCTGATGCTGCGCAGCCCAGGCGAGCGCAATCGTCTCCCGCCCCGGGTACCACTCCGCAAGCGCCCGAGCCAACTGCGGCCGAGTCATCGTGCGCCCGGCGAGCACGTCCCGCGCATGCTGCGTGAGCTCGGCGAGATCGATCCCCTCAAGCTGCCGCCGAAACGCGGAAAGCCCGAGATTCCCCATACGCCGGGCCAGGAGCGGCCGCATCCAGAGATAGTCCGCGGCAACACAGAGGTGCTGGGTACCGCGCAACAGCCCCCCACGCACAACACTCCGATCATGCAGCGCCTGAATAAGCTGCGCATGCCCAAACCCACCTAAACGCGCCCAAACCCCCACATAAGGCGCGTCAACTTCCTGGGCCTGAACAGCCACAACACGCCGAACAACCTCAGCCACGGTCCGAGGCCCAGCGCCGATGAGCAGCTGCCGCCGCAGATACGTCCGATTGAGCGCCCGCAATGAGATCCGCACACAGCCGACCGTACGGCCAAATGCGGCCACTCTCTGACCGCTACTACGGGGTACAGCTGAGACATGACAATCGTTACCGAGGGCGACCCAACCGCACCCGCGTACGTCTTCCTGCACGGCTGGCCGGAAACGCCCCACTGCTGGCGCGAGGTCATGCACCTGGCCGCAGCGGACGGCAACTTCGCCGTGGCGCTCGACCTGCTGAACCTGACCCGCCGAGCGACGTCCAGCCACACCTCCATCGCCGCCGCGAACAACATCGAAGCCGGCCACACCACCGCCACCGGCAGGGGCACGGACGCCAGCCACAACGCCGCCGCAGGCAGCGGCATCGACGCCAGCTACAACGCCGCCGCCAGCCACAACACCACCGCCGGCAACAGCACCGACGCCAGCCACACCACCACCGCCGTTAGCGGTGCCAGCCACAACGCCCACGCGGGCAACAGCACCAACGCGAGCCCCGCCACCGACAGCACCGACGCCAACGAATCGGCCGCCGAAACCAAGGCCGACCCAGCCAACGAAACCCAGGCCGACCCGGCCGGCGGAACCAACGGCGCCCCGGCCGACGGAAGCAAAGCCGCCCTAGCCGCCGCCGTACGCGAGGCGCTGCAACCCCTCGGCCTCACCGACATCACCCTCGTCGGTCACGACTGCGGCGGCATGGTCACGTTCGCCTACCTCCGCGCGTACGGCCAGGAGCTGCGCCGCGCCGTCATCATGAACACCGTCGTGCCCGGCGTCGAGCCGTGGGAAGAGGTGCGGCGCAACCCGTACATCTGGCACTTCGGGCTGCACGCGGTCCCCGGCCTCCCCGAGCTGCTCGTCCGTGGCCATGAGCGCGCCTACTTCGACTACTTCTACGACGTCCTCTCCCCCGAGCCCTCCGCGGTGCCGGACGAGGCGCGCGCGGTCTACGCCGCCGCCTACGCCGCGCCCGGGGCGCTCGAGGCCGGGTTCTCGTGGTACCGGGCGTTCCCCGCCGACGCGGCCGACAACGCCGGGGCCATCGACGTGCGCACGCCGCTGCTGTACCTGCGGGGCGAGCTCGAGGGCGGGGACATCGCGGCGTACGCGGCGGGGTTCCGGGCGGCCGGCGTCAGGGACGTGGCGACCGGGGTGATCGAAGGAGCTGGGCACTTCACGCCGGACCAGGCGCCGGCGGAGGTCTGGAGACTGATCACAGCAAGGTGAGACGAAGAAGAGAGAGGTGGGGCAGAAAGAGAAACAGATGAACGCGGGTCGCGCGTGCTGTTCCGATTGCTCAAGTTTACCCGTCCCCAAAAAATCCCACCGCCCCCAAAGCCTTGATCGACCCGCAGCGTGAGCAGGCGCCGACACAGCGCAGGCAGGAGGACGGGCCGGCGCCCCCAAGAGCCCAAAAGCCCACAAGAGCCCAAGAAACCCCCAAGAGCCCAAGAAGGAGCCAGCGCCCCCGAGAAAAGAGACGGGCCGGCGCCCCCGAGAAAAGAGACGGCGCCGGCCCGCGCGAAAACAGAGCGAAAAGACAAACCTCAGCAGTGGCCGAGGTCCTCCCAGTTGGCGGTCCAGCCGGGCTCCGAGCCCTGCGTCCACCACTTCGCGCGCCACAAGTGCTTCCCCTGCCCCGATCCCGGGCCGTTCGGGTTGCCGTTGGCGCTCTTCTCGTGCTTGACCGTCTGCCCGGCCGTGTAGATGCCGTTGATCGACCACTCCGGAGCCGTGGCGCAGTTCGTGGCCGGCGGCGTGGAGGTGGACGGGGATGGGGACGGCGATGACGACTGGGACCGGGACGGAGAGGCGGACGTGGAGCCGGAGGGCGTCACGCACGGGCCGGACGCGTCCACGGTGTCGGTGAACGCGTTGCCCGCGCTGCGGTAGGCGGCCGCCTGTGACGTCGCCTGGCTCGGGGTCAGGACCTGGTTCTTCGCGTACAGCACCCAGTCGACCTGCTGGATGTAGGTCGAGAGGCCGCCGGTGTGGGCCGCGGTGTCGATGAACCACAGGTTCCAGTTGATGGTCATCGTCTGCCGCGGGTAGAACTTGCCGGAGTGGTCGCCCACCTGGGCGCCGTCGATGTAGTAGATGACGTGCCCGCCGGAGACGGTGATGACCAGATCGTGCCAGCCGTCGAAGCTCTGGCGCTCCTCCGAGTGCACGTTGTCGGCGTACCACGGGTCGTTGCGGTACGTGTACCAGGTCGTCTGGTAGTTGATCGGCCCGGTCTCGCCCCAGCCGCCGTTGGGCAGGTACTCCGAGAAGTCCAGCTCGCTGTAGGTGGGGTCGAGGTCGCCGTTGAGCGGGCTGATGGTGAAGAACGTCTCGTTGATGTGATCGCCGTCGTTACCGGAGACAGGCGTGTCGGTGAAGCGGATCCGCGAGGCGTAGGTGCCCTCGAGGTACCGCTTCTGGGCGGTGTAGAGCTCGGCCTGGTTGGTTCCCCCGCCGGTCCCGTCCGTCGAGGCGGTGAGCTGCATGACCTTCTGGCCGCCGTTGGTCGGGAAGGTGATGCTGTTGGCCGACCAGGTGGCGCCGGGAACGCCCGGGCCGCCGGTGTAGGTGCGCGGCACCCACCCGTGCGCGGTCAGCGACGCGTCGGAGGACGAGCCGTAGTTGAAGTCGTCGAACAGGTACCCGCAGTTGTTCGCGGCGGCACTGGCGGTGCCGACGGTGGCCGCGGTGAGTGCGACTGCGCCCGCCGCGCCGGCCAACGCGATGGCGGACGCGATCGCTAGAGATCGACGTTTACCGATGGACATGGATAGAGTCCTCCCCATCAATCCTGAAGAACCTGCTACTTGACCGCGCCGGCGGTCATACCGGCGCGGATGTGCCGTTGGAACGCGACGTAGGCGATGAGCACCGGCAGCATGGCGATCGTGAGGCCGGCGAACAGTCCGCTCCAGTCGCTGCGGTAGCCCTGGCTGACCGACAGGGAGGCCAATCCCTGCGCCAGGACGTACCGGTCCGGGTCGGGGTTGAGAACCAGCGGGAGCAGGTACTGGTTCCAGAGCCCGAGGAAATTGAAGATGCCGACGGCGACCAGGCCCGGCCGGGCCATCGGCAGCATCACGCGGAAGAACACCCCCGCGTGCGAGCAGCCGTCCATGAACGCGGCCTCGGCGACCTCGTTGGGCAGCGTGCGGAAGAACGCGTGCAGGAAGAAGACCGTGAACGGTGTCGCGTAGGCGGCGTAGACCAGGATCAGCCCCTGGTAGGTGCCGAGCAGGTGCAGCTGCTGCACGACGAAGAACAGCGGCACGAGCGCCAGGAACACCGGGAAGAACATGGCCGCGACGAAGACGTAGTAGACGAGCCGGTTGCCCCGGAACTCGTACCGCGCCAGCGCATACGCCACGAGCGAGCCGAGCAGCATGGTGAGCAGCAGCCCGCCGCCCACGACGATCAGGCTGTTGAGGAAGTACCGCCCGATGTCGGCCTGGTTCCAGGCCCGCGACCAGTTCTCGAAATGCGGCCGGGACGGTACCGACCAGGGGTCGTTGAGGATCTCGTTGTCGGTCTTGAACGAGCTCAGCACCGCCCACAGCAGCGGCAGCGCGGTCACCACGCCCCAGCACAGCATCGCCACATGCGGCAGCACACGCTTCACGCGAGCTCGACCCTCTCCTTGCGGCCCGCCCGCAGGGCGAGCACGGCCAGCGTCAGCGTCGCGAAGAACAGCGCGACCCCCATCGCCGAGGCGTAGCCGAACCTGGCGTAGGTGAAGGCGCTGCGGTACAGCGACAGCCCGATCACCTCCGTGGCTCCGTCCGGACCGCCGGGCCCGACCGTCATGACCTGCACGACGGCGAACCCGTCCAGCGCCCCGATGCCCAGGTACACGAACGCGACCTGCACCGTGTCGCGCACGAGCGGCAGCGTCACGTTGCGGAACGTCGCCCAGCTGCCGGCCCCGTCCAGCAGCGCGGCCTCGAACAGCTCCTTCGGGATCGAGTCGATCGCCGCGCTGAACAGGACCATGTAGAACCCGACCGACGACCACACCAGCACGGCCATCACGGCCGGCAGGGCCAGGGACGGCTCGCCCAGCCAGCTGCGCGCCGCCGAGCCGAGCCCGACCGCCCGCAGCGCCCCGTTGAGCAGGCCGTTGTTCGGGTTGTAGATGAACTGCCACAGCACGGCGACGATGACCAGCGACAGCAGCTGCGGGAAGAAGTACACGATCTGGTAGACGCGGGAGCCCGCGATCCCCCGGCGCCCGTCGCGGCCGCCCAGGTGCAGCATGCTCGCCAGGAACAGCCCCAGGCCGATGGTGACCAGGGGGATGACCACGAGCATGACCGCGTTGTTGCGCACCGCATCGAGGAACAGGGAGTCGCCGCCGAGGCGGGCGTAGTTGCCCGCCCCGACGAAGTGCGCCTCGCCGGCCACGCCGGTCCAGTCGGTGAGCGAGAGGTAGAACGCCTGCGCGTACGGGGACAGCACGAACAGCACGTGCAGCACCAGTGCGGGCAGGAGCGCACCGAGGAGGAACCGGAGCCGACCGTGTTTCATCAGCGGGTGTACTTCTTGACGCCGGAGTCCTTCGCGAGCGCGTCGGCCGCCTTCTGAACCCGCTCGGCCCACTCGGCGGCGGTGGCGCGCTTGTTGACCAGCTCGCCGGTCGCGTCGTCGACGGCCTTGGCCAGCGGGGCGTACCAGGTGCGGAACCGGAACGTGAAGGCCTCCTTGCCGGCCGCCTTGATCGCGTCGCTGGTCGAGCCGAGGCCGCTGCTCAGGGTGAGCCCGTCGGTGGCCCCGGCCACGGCCGGCAGCGTGCCCGCGGACTGCGCGAACGCCTTCGCCGACTGCTTCGAGAACAGGATGCGCAGGTACTCCATCCCGCCCGCGGCGTTCTTGGCCTTCGACGGCACCAGGAACGACTCGGAACTTGCCGCCTGTACCGCCGCCGCGCCCATCTTGTCGCTGCCGGTGCGCGCGGGCACCGCGCCCATCACCATGTCGAAGCCGCTGGGAGCGACGCCCTTCTGCTCGCTCTCCAGCCACGAGCCGCAGGGGATGAACGCGGCCTTGCCCTGGCACCACGCGGCCTGCGCCTCGGTGTGGGACAGGGCCTCGGAGCCGCTCATGATGTACCCCTTGGCGGCCAGCTCCGCGAAGGCCTCCGCGGCGGCCTTGAGCCCGTCGGCCTTCCACGCGTTCGGCTCGAGGTTGTCGACGCTCTTGAGCAGCGCCTCGCCGCCGATCTTGGCCGCCATGGTGAGCAGCGGGTCGTTGATGTACTCGGGGTACTTGCCCTGGTAGGTCCACGGCGCGACGCCGGCCGCCTTGATTGTCGCGCAGAGGGCGAGCATCTCGTCCCACGTCTTGGGGTACGCCCAGCCCTTGCTCGCGAACAGCGGCTTGGAGTACCACAGGCCCCACACGGTGTAGGTGAAGTTCAGCGTGAGGACCTGCTTGTCGAAGGTGCCGTCGTCGACGACGCCGGGCAGCAGCGTGTCGCGCACCTTGGTGTTCGGGTCGTCGAAGGACGGGGCGTCGAGCAGCTCGGTGAGGTCCGAAAGCTGCCTGGTGCCGACGAGCGCGGCCAGGTCGAGCCGGCCGGCGCCGGTGTTGTCGACCACGTCCGGGGGCGTGTTGGCCACGAACCGGGGCTGCAGCGCCTCGCCGACCTTCTGGATGCCCTTGTGGTCGATCGTCGCCTTGGCGTACTTGCCCTTGTAGAGGTCCTCGGCGTGCTTGGCGTAGTCGTCGCCGTAGCCGCCCTTGAAGATGACGACCTCGAGCGGGGCGTCGTCCTTGACCCCGAGCGGGTTGTCGGAGCTCTTGTTGCCGGTGTTGGCCGCGGGCCTGTCGTCGTTCCCGCCGCCGGTGACACAGGCGCTGAGCAGCGGCGCGGCGATGGCAACGCCGGCGGCACCCTTCAGGATCGAACGGCGGCTGGGATACGGTGGGGTGAGAGGTGAGGGGTTCATGGCAAGGCTCGCTCTCCTTTTATGCGGTACGCCGGATGCGCCCGGCGTACCGCGCTTCAAGTGCTGCGTTGTGCTCCCGTCCGCCCGGCACGTTGTCGGACAGGTAGACCGGCGGCGTGACGCCGAGGGCCAGCAGGCGCGCCACCACCTCGGTGACGATCTGCTGGGCGAGCAGGGCCGCCGTGATCGAGGAGACCGCCCCGACGGCCCCGCCGCCGGGCAGCGGCAGCGACGCGTCGCCGTAGGGGGCGCCGTTGTCGAGCACCACGTCGGCCAGGTCGGCGAGCTTGCGGCCGCTCTCGTGGCGCGAGTCGACGCGCGCGGAGTGCTCCAGCGACGTGATCGCGATGAGCGCGTGCCCCCGCTGCTTGACCAGCTGCGCCATCTCCACCACGGCCCCGTTGACGCCGGAGTTGGAGGCGATGACGAACGTGTCGTCGGGCTTGACGGGGGCGAGGTCGTAGAGGCGGTGGGCGACGCTCGGGGTCCGCTCCAGCTGCGGGTCGGCCAGGGCGCTGAGCGGTTCGCCGCCGTAGAGCACGATGTCGCGCAGGGCGATGCGGTTGGTGGGCACGAGCCCGCCGGCCCGGCCCGCGATCTCCATGGCCAGCGCCTCGGAGTGCCCGCAGCCGAACGCCTGGATCACCCCGCCGGCCTGGATCGTCGCGGTCATCAGGTCGGCGGCCGCGGCGACCCGGTCGCCCTGGGTGGTGCCGACGCGCTCGATGGCGGCCCGGATCACCTCGACGTAGTCGGCACTTCTGATGGTCACAGCGGCTTGTCCCTCCGTGGTCGCTTGCGGGTGTTGGTCGTGTCGGGCAGCCGGTGCGCGTCGACGGCGCGCACGGTCAGCTCGAGGGCCTCGGCGGTGCGCTCGTAGGTGCGCTGCGCCACCGCGACGTAGATGAGGTCCAGGACCAGCAGCTGCGAGTGCAGCGCGGAGAGGGCCGCCACCCGGAAGGTGGTCTCGTGGACCGAGGTGGTGAACACGACGTCGGCCACCTCGGCCAGCGGCGAGCGCCCGAACGACGTCACCGCGACGGTCGTCGCGCCGTGGTCGGCGGCCTCGGCGAGGGTCTCGATGACCTCGCGGGTGCGCCCGGAGTGCGACAGCCCGATCGCGACGTCGCCCGGGCCGAGCAGCGCCGCGTTGGTGAGCGCGGTGTGGCTGTCGGAGCGGTACCAGACCGGCACGCGGATGCGCTCGAGCCGGAAGGCCATCTCCCGGCCGGCGGTACCGCTGGAGCCGAACCCGAAGATCTCGACCCGCCCGGCGCCGGCGATGGCCTGCGCGACGCGCTCGACGGCGGCGACGTCGAGCCCGGCCGCGGTCGCCTGGATCGCCCGGGTGTCGGCGGCGGTGATCACCCCGAGCACGTCGCCCAGCGGGTCGCCCGGCGCGATGTCGCCGCTGATGTCGGTCTCCCAGCGCGCCTGCTCCGCCCGCCCGGTCTCGGTCGCGATGGCCACCCTCAGGTTCGCGTACCCCTTGAAGCCGAGCGTCCGGCTGAACCGCGTGACGGTCGCCGTCGAGGTGCCCGAACGCTCGGCGAGGTCGACTATGCTGGCGTGCGCCGCCGTCTCGGGATCTTCGAGGATCGTCTCGGCGATCTTGGCCAGGGCGTCCGGCATCGTCGGCCCCTCGATGCGGAGCCGACCCAGCAGCCCGCCACTCTCACCGGTCAACTTCGGTCATCCTTTTCATCGTTGTGCCTTGGCGATGAAAATTACGACCACTTCAACTTCTAGTCAATAAGCATTTTCTATGTTTCCATCGACGCCATGGCAGTCGTGGTTGGCGTGGACGCCGGCGGGACGTCGTCGAAGGCGGTGGTCGTCGACGAGACGGGCACCGTGCTCGGACGCGGGTCCGCCGGCCCCGGCAACCCGGCCGCGAGCGGTCCGGCGGCCGCGCACGCCATCGGGTCGGCGCTGCGGGCCGCGCTCGGGCCGGCCCCGGCGACGGTGACTTCTGGGGTGGTCGGCGTCGCCGGGGCCAGTGCCCTGGCCGACCCCGCGATCGCGGCCGCGTTCGCGGCCGAGTGGGCGCGGCTGGGCGTGACCGGCCCGATGACGATCGTGGGCGACGCGGTCACGGCCTTCGCGGCCGGCGGCGACCGCGCGTCCGGGGCGGTGCTCATCTGCGGCACGGGGGCGGTCGCGGCGCTGGTCGACGGCCTGGAGGTTACCCGCGTCGCCGACGGGCTGGGCTGGCTGCTCGGCGACGAGGGCTCGGGGCTGTGGCTGGGGCTGCAGGCGGTCCGGCGGGCGGCCCGGCGCTGGCCGACGCCCCTGGCCCGGCGGGTCGCGGCGCACGCGGGCGTCGCGAGCGCCGACGAGCTGGTGCACTGGGCGCAGGCGCTGCCGCCGTTCGGCGCCCTCGCGCCGGTCGTGTGCGAGCTGGCCGAGGCCGGCGACCCGGACGCCACGGCGATCGTGGAGGAGGCCGCGACCCGGCTGACGGCCACGCTCGACGAGCTCGGCGCGCCCGGGGCCCCCGTGGTGCTGGGCGGCGGGCTGCTCGTGGCCGACACCCCGGTCCGCCGCGCCGTCCTCGCGCGGCTGCACGAGCGCGGCGCCGAGGTGGGGACCGCGGTCGACCCGGCCCTGGGGGCCGCCCGGCTGGCCCTGCGTCAGGCCGCCGGCACGGTGACCGCCCCGTCGAGGATCGCGTAGCGCGCGGCCCGTCGCCGATACCCCGGTCCGCCGCACCGCCACGAACGCGGCGCACGACGCGCCGTCACGACCAGCGCCACGAGCACGGCGGCGAAAGGCGGTCGTCAGGCGGGTACCGATGCCGAATCGGCGCACCCTGAACACCCCTCACGGGAGACGTCGGTGGCGCGGAACCGGCGCCACCGACCGCCCGATCGGCCCCCGAGGGGCCCGCTTGACTAGAAGGTCGTGAGGAAGTCGCGCACCGGCAGCGCGGCCGCGGTGATGCGCACGTCGCCGATCCAGCCGTAGAAGCCCTGCGAGAACTGCTCGGCGAACTGGGTGGCGCCGATCACGAACGGCTTGCCGAGGGTCGTGATGCCCTTCGACGGCTGGGTCGGGTTACGCACGATCGGCGAGCCGTCGACGTACACCACCGTCCGGCGCGCGTCGTTCACCACCGCGAGGTGCATCCAGCGCCCGACCGGCAGCGCGTGGCTCCACGACGTCGGGTCGGCGTCACGGTCGGTGGGGTAGACCACGAACTGCAGGAACCGCTCCGGCGACAGGTTCAGGCTGCACGTCGGCTCCTCGGTCGACCAGCCGCTGGTCTTGCCCGCGTCGCCGTTGCGGCCCTCCCACGACAGGATGCCCATCCACGCGTGGTCGCCCTCGAACGGTTCCGGGAACTTCACGAACGCCTCGATGGTGTAGCCGCGCTCGAACCGGTTGGCGTTGATCGGGGCCTTCGCGACCGCCTCCAGGATGGCGCCGCGGTCCGGGGACTTGCCGCCGTCGAAGCGCAGGCTCGCGTGGGCCGGCGCGCCGAGGTGGTGCTCGGCCGACCACGTGAGGGTGCCGGCGGCGCTGTCGTGCAGGCGCTTCACGACGAGGTCGTTGCCCTTGCCGGTCAGGTCCTTGACGACGGTACCGTCGGGAACGGCGCCACCGGCGGTGGGAAGGCCGTTGACGTCGAAGCGCCAGTAGGCGGCGGTGTCGCGGCCGATCACCGCGGCGGGCGGGCGCGGGCCGGGCGGCGTCACCGGGGCGAAGCCGGCGAACCGGGCCGCGAAGTCGATCTCGAGGCTGAACCGGTCGGCCGGACCCGTCAGCTCGATCGTCTCGGCCTCCAGCGGGTTGCGCTGGTGCGGGTCGCGGCGCAGGAACCACGGCGAGAACGTCTCCACGTCGACGGCGCCGCGGGCCAGGTCGAAGCGGTAGAGCCGGATCATGCCGGCGCCGCCGTAGTAGCGGTCCTGGTAGTTGGTGATGTGCACGTGCACGTCGTGGCCGGCGTCGTTGCGCAGCACGGTGCGCCCCGGCGGCCAGAAGTGCCCGTTGAGGGTGAGGAAGATCTGGTCGTTGCGCTTGATGAACCGGTCCCACAGCCGCTGGCCGTAGTCCGACAGGTGCGCCTGGCCGTTGTCCTCGGACCAGGCCAGCTCGTGGGTGGTGAGGATGACCGGCAGCGTCCGGTGCTGGTCGAGCACGGCCTGCGCCCACGCCAGGCCCTTGTCCGACACCCGCCAGTCGAGGGCCAGGACCAGCCACTGCCGCCCGGCCGCCCGGATCGTGTGGAAGCTGTTGTACCCGTCCGGCGACGCCCCGCCGAAGGTCGGCATCGCGCTGAAGCGCTTGGCCGCGGCCCCGAACGCGCGCAGGTACGCGGAGTCGCCCCGCTGGTCGTCGGTGGAGCCGTTGACGTCGTGGTTGCCGGCCAGGACGCTGTAGGGCATCCGGCCGTCCAACGCCCGGAACGTCTCCGAGGCGAGCCCGATCTCGTGGTCGCTGCCGTGCTCGGTCACGTCGCCGAGGTGGGCCATGAACAGGATGTTGCTCTCGGCCCGCTCGCGCAGCAGGTACTCGAAGGTCTCCCGCAGCGGCTCGGGGCGGGAGCTGTCCTCGTCGAAGAGGTACTGCGTGTCCGGCAGCACGGCGAGCGCGAACCGCGGGACGCCGGCGTCGGTGCCCGGCCCGCGCGTCTCCGGCGCGGCCCCGGCCTCGGTGGTGGTCGCGGCCAGGACGGCCCCGGCCGCGGGAACGGCGACGGCGGCCTGCAGCAGCGCCCGCCGTCCGAATTGCCCTTCAGTCATACCGGCGACCCTTATGTCGGCAGCTGACGATCCGGTGCCGGGGAGCCGAACGCCCATCGAAGTTTGTTGACTGAAACGGCGACCAGGTAGAGCACGACGGCGTTGAGGCAGTGCCAGGCCCAGTGCAGGCCGGCCGGGACCTGGTCACACAGGGGTTCATCGAGCGTGCGCAGGGTGAGCGAGACGGCGAAGACGACCGCGGCGACGCCGAGCGGCCGCGAACGCAGGGCGACGGCGAAGCCGCCGAGCCCGAGCAGTGCGGGCAGATAACCGCCGAGGGTGTACTGCCGCCCCGCGAGCCCGAGCAGGACGTCGACGGCCACGGCGAACACCAGGAACGCGGGCGCGGCCAGCCAGGCCCTCCCCGGTCCGGCCCCGAGCCCGTAGCGGGCGAGCAGCACCACGGCGACGAGCACGAACACCAGGATCGACAGCGAGTCCAGGGCCGCGGTGAAGCCGTTCGCGAAGGTGTGGAACGACGGGCTGCACAGCCCCACGACGCCGAGGATGATCGGCAGGGTCCGGTGCCGGGTGCGCACCAGGAGCACCGCGCACGCGACGAGGAAGGCCGCGTTGGAGACGGCGTTCAGGGGTTCGGCCCACAGGCCCGGGCCGAGGCGCTCGCAGTACCCGTCCACGGGCCGAAAGCTAGCCCCCGCAGGTGACGGCGGGGCGAGCGGGTAGCGTCTGGATCATGTCGAGCCTGACCCGACGGGAGGCGATCGAGCGCGCACGGCTCATCGCGGTGGACTCCTACGACATCGAGCTGGACCTGGGCCCCGCCTCGTTCGAGTCGCGCACGGTGGTGCAGTTCCGCTGCTCCTCCCCCGGCGTGTCGACGTTCGCCGAGGTCAAGGGGGCTCAGGCGGTACACGCGACGCTGAACGGCCGCGAGGTGCCGGTCGTGGACGGCCGGGTCGTGCTGGCCGGGCTGGCCGCCGAGAACCGGCTCGAGGCCGGGTTCACCGCGCCGTACCCGGCCAGCGGGGAGGGCATCCTGCGCTTCGTCGACCCCGAGGACGGCGAGACGTACCTCTACGGCCAGGCCCCGCTCGACGACGCGCAGCGCATGTTCGTCTGCTTCGACCAGCCCGACCTCAAGGCGCCGATGACGCTGACGGTCCTCGCACCTGCACAGTGGACGGTCCGGGCCAACGCGCCGGTGCGCTCCGGCGGCGACGGGCGGTGGGAGTTCGCGCCGACGCCGCCGCTGTCCACCTACCTGTTCAGCTTCCTGGCCGGCCCGTGGCACGTGCTGGAGCGCGCGCACGACGGCATCCCGCTCGGGCTGCTGTGCCGGCGCAGCCTCGCCCCCGCGCTCGACGCCGATGCGGAGGAGCTGTTCGGCGCGACCGCGGCCGCGTTCGACCGCTACCACGAGCTGTTCGGCGTGCGGTACCCGTTCGCCAAGTACGACCAGGCGTTCGTCCCCGAGTTCTCCGGCGGCGCCGTCGAGAACCCGGCGCTGGTGAACTACCGCGAGGAGTTCCTCTTCCGCGCGGGCGCCACCGACAGCGACCGGCACCGGCGCTTCGTGGTGATGGCGCACGAGATGGCGCACATGTGGTTCGGCAACCTCGTGACGCTGCGCTGGTGGGACGACGTGTGGCTCAACGAGGCGTTCGCGGAGCTCATGGGCTGGCGGGTCGCGGCGGAGACCGGGCGCCATCCGACGGCGCTCGCGGACTTCGCGATCTGGCGGGAGCGGTGGGGGTACCTCGCGGACCAGCGCCCCTCGACCCACCCGGTCGCCCCGGAGGACGTCGCGGACACGGCGGTGGCCTTCCAGAACTTCGACGGGATCTCCTACGCCAAGGGCGCCGCGGCCCTGCGCCAGCTGTCGGTCCTGCTCGGCGACGACGTGTTCCGGGCCGGCCTGCGCTCGTACTTCGACCGCTTCCGCTTCGCCAACGCCGACCTCGCGGACTTCCTGGGCGTCATCGGCGCGGCGGCCGGCCGCGACCTGACCGGCTGGGCGGAGCTGTGGCTGCGCAGCACCGGCGCGAACACCCTGCGCGCGGTCGCGTCGCGCGACGCGGCGGGCCTGGTCGTCGAGCAGTCGGGCCGGCCGCTGCGCCCGCACCGGCTGACGGTCTCGGCGTACGCCTCGGACGGCTCGGTCCGGCGGGTGCCGTTCACCATCGACGGCCCGGACGCGGTGGTCCCGGGCGTGGCCGCGCCCCCGTCGGGCACCGTGCTGCTGCTCAACGACGGCGACGAGACCTACGCGAAGATCCGCTTC
Organism: Dactylosporangium sp. McL0621; assembly: GCF_049995355.1. Classification (NCBI taxonomy): domain Bacteria; kingdom Bacillati; phylum Actinomycetota; class Actinomycetes; order Micromonosporales; family Micromonosporaceae; genus Dactylosporangium; species Dactylosporangium sp. McL0621. The sequence continues at coordinate 1,447,928 of NZ_CP188259.1, read as the reverse complement.
GACGGCTTCAGCCGCGCGGCCCTGCCGGCGGTGCTGCCGGACCTGGAGGACCCCCTGGCCCGGGCGGTGATCTGGACCGCCGTGACCGACGCCGTCCGCGACGGCGAGATGGCCCCGCCGGAGTTCCTGAACCTGCTGGTCGCGGCCCTGCCGGCGGAGCGCCAGGAGGGCATCTTCGAGGAGGTCGTGACCTTTGCGCGCGACGCCCTGGCCCGCCGCGGCCTGATCCCGTTCGCCCCGCTGGCCGAGGTGTGCGCGGCCGCGCTGGCCGCCGCGGCGCCGGGCTCGCCCCGCCAGCTGGCGACCGCGCGGGCACTGTCCACAGTGGCCGATGCGCCGCTGCTGCGGGCGTGGCTCGCGGGCGGCCCCGGCGCCCCCGACGGCCTGGCCATCGACGCCGACCTGCGCTGGTCCCTGCTGCTGCGCCTGTGCGCCCTCGGCGACGCCACCGCCGAGGAGCTCGCCGCCGAGGAGCGCCGCGACCCCGGCGCGAAGGGCGCCGAGCGGGCCGCCGCCGGCCGCGCCGCCCGCCCCGACGCGGAGGCCAAGGCCGCGGCCTGGCAGACCCTGGTGCACGACCCCAACCCCCGCCTGGCCGTCGCCAACGCCGAGGCGTTCTGGCAGCCGGGCCAGGAGGCCCTCACCGACGCGTACGCCGAGCGCTACTTCGCCGACGTGCCCGCCATGCTCGAGGGGCGCTACCTGCTCGCGGCGCTGAAGGTCGTCCGGTTCGCCTTCCCGCTGTACTCCGCGCGGGCCCTCGCCCCGGCCGAGGCGATGCTGGGCCGGACCGACCTCGACCCCCTGCTGCGCCGCGAGATCGCCGACGGCACCGACGAGCTGCGCCGCTGGGCCCGGGACGCCTGATCCCTGCGCGAGCCTCACGCGCGCCGCGTCTCCAGGCGGGCGCCGCGGCTCGGCGTCTCCAGGCGGGCGCTGCGGCTCGGCGTCTCCAGGCGGGCGCCGCCGCGGCTCGGCGTCTCCAGGCGCGCGCCGCCGCCGCGGCTCGGCCCTACGCGCCCAGCGTCTCCAGGTGCGCCACCACCTCGGCCGGGTCGGGCATCGCCGCGACCTCGCGGCGCAGTGCCTCGGCCGCGGCCGCGTACGACGGGTCGTCCAGCACCGTGCGCAGCGCCGCGGCCGCGTCCGCGGGCGTCGCCGTCACCGCGTCCAGGACCACCGCCACGCCCAGCTCGGCGCAGCGGTCCGCGTTGTCCGGCTGGTCCGCGCCCATCGGCACCAGCACCATCGGCAGCCCGTGGGCGAGGGCGCCGAGCACCGTACCCGAGCCGGCGTGCGCCACGACCGCCGAGCATCGCGGCAGCAGCGAGGCCTGCGGCACGTACCGCTCCACGCGCACGTTCGCCGGCTGCGGCCCCAGCTCGGCCGGGTCGATCGCCGGGCCCACCGTCACGACCAGCGAGACCGGCAGCGTGGCGAAGCCGGCCAGGAGGCGGGCGAAGAGGTCGCCCGACTCGGTGTTGAAGATCGTGCCCAGCGTGAAGTACACGGTCGGCGGGCTCGTCGGGGCCGGCGGCACGGGCGGGAACGGGCGCATGAGCTGCGCGGCCGGGCGGAACGTCGGCGGCGCCGGGGAGATCACCAGGTGCCGGTCGAGCATCGCGAGCGACGGGTCCGCGGGCAGGCCGTACACCGCGCGGGTCTCGTCCAGGACGGCCGCGAGGCCCGGCGGGCGGCCGAAGGTGCCCGCCGCCAGTACCACCACCGAGGCGTGCGGAAGGCCCAGCGACTCGGCGGCGATCATGCTGCCGAAGTCGGCGTCGTCGCAGACGACCAGGTCCGCGCGCCACCGCGCGGCGACCTCGCGGGTCGTCGCGGCGCGCTCGCGGGCGATCCAGCCGCCGAAGCCGTCGCGGAACTCGCGCGTCTCGCGTTCGCGGTCGAGCGCCAGCAGGGGGCGGCGCTCGTTCGGCGCGTCCGTGCCGGCCGGGAAGCCCTCGAAGCCCGCCGGGAGCCCGCCGGGCCGTCCGGTGAACGCGACGGCGTGCCCGCGCGCGGCGGCGGCGCGGGCGAGCGGGAGCAGCGGCTGGACGTGGCCGCTACCGCCGGCGAACCCGAAGAGGATGCGCATGAAAATCTCTCCGTGGGTGTTGTCGAAAACCGCCGACCGAGTTCGACGCGGTGGTGAAGGCTACAGAAACCACGAAGGGGACCCGAAATGCGCTTCATGATGATGCACAAGCTGGACGACTCGAACCCGGCGATGTGGCAGCCCACCCCCGGCTTCATCGAGAAGTTCGGCAAGTACATGGAGGACGTCAGCAAGGCCGGCGTGCTGCTCGCCGCCGAGGGCCTGCTGCCGAGCTCGGCCGGGGCCGCGACGATCACCAAGAAGGACGGCGAGACCACGGTCGTCGACGGGCCGTTCGCGGAGGCCAAGGAGGTCATCGGCGGCTTCGGCATCGTGCAGGTGCGCGACCAGGCCGAGGCGGTCGAGTGGGCCCGCCGCTTCGCCGACCTGTTCGACCACGACATCGAGATCGAGGTGCGGAAGGTCAGCGAGTACGAGGGGTAGGGTCTGTTTCACCACTGGGGTGGGAGCGAGGCGGAGTCCAGATTTCGTCTGCGTGCCTCCCGCGGAGGCCCGGCTACCGGTGTTGTAACCGGGTCTTCGCGGGAGGTGCGCAGGCGGGATCTGGGCCCGCCGCAGCCCCGCCTCAGTTGTAAAACAGATCCTGGCTATGTTGGCCGGGTGAGCAGTGCGGGTACCGATGCGAAATCCGCGGTCGAGGCGGTCTGGCGGATCGAGGCGGCGCGCGTGATCGCGGGCGTCGCCCGGCTCGTCGGCGACGTCGGCCTCGCGGAGGAGCTTGCGCAGGACGCCCTGGTCGCGGCGCTGGAACAGTGGCCGGCGGAGGGCGTCCCGCGCAACCCCGGGGCGTGGCTGATGACCACGGCGAAGCGCCGCGGGATCGACACGATCCGGCGCCAGCAGGTGCTGCAGAAGCACCTGCCCGCCCTGGCCGGCGAGGAGCGCCTCGACGATCCGGCGCTCGACGCGGTCCTCGAGGACGAGCCCATCGACGACGACCTGCTCCGCCTCATCTTCACCGCGTGCCACCCGGTGCTGAAGCCCGAGGCGCGCGTGGCCCTGACGCTGCGCATGCTCGGCGGCCTGTCCACGGACGAGATCGCCCGCGCGTTCCTGGTCCCGGACGCGACCGTCGGGCAGCGCATCAGCCGCGCCAAGAAGGCCCTGGCCGACGCGCAGGTCCCGTTCGAGCTGCCCACGGGCGCGGCCCGCACCGAGCGCCTGGCCTCGGTACTGGAGGTCATCTACCTCATCTTCAACGAGGGCTACTCCGCCACCGCCGGCGACGACTGGATGCGCCCCGCCCTGTGCGAGGAGGCGATGCGCGTGGGACGCGTCCTGGCCGGCCTCATGCCGGCCGAGGCGGAGGTGCACGGCCTGGTCGCTCTCCTGGAGATCCAGGCCTCGCGCGCGGCCGCCCGCACCGGCCCCGACGGCGAGCCGATCACCCTGCTGGAGCAGGACCGCCGCCGCTGGGACCGCCTCCTCATCACCCGCGGCCTCAAGGCGCTGGACCGAGCCGAGCAGCTCGGCGGCGGCACCTACACCCTGCAGGCCGCAATCGCCGCCTGCCACGCGCGCGCCCGCACGGCCGCGGAGACCGACTGGTCGGAGATCGCGCGCCGGTACGCCCAGCTGTCCGACCTGGCCCCGTCCCCGATCGTCGAGCTCAACCGAGCCGTGGCGGTCTCGATGGCCGACGGCCCGGCCGCGGGCCTGACCGTGCTGGAGCCGCTCCTGCAGGACAAGGCGCTGCGGGGGTACCACCTCCTGCCCTCGGTACGCGCCGACTTCCTGTTCCGCCTGGGCCGCCGCGACGAGGCCCGCACCGAGTTCGAACGTGCCGCCTCGATGACCCGCAACGAACGCGAGCGGGCCCTGCTCCTGTCCCGCGCCGAGTCCTGCGCCTGACCGCCCGTCACCGGCCGGCGGCGAGGTCCTCCAGATCGACGATCCGGACGAGCGCGGCGATCTGAGGCTCGGCGCGCAGGTCGACCGGCGCCAGGTCCCGGGTGCGGCCGGCCTGCTTCACCAGGCTCTCCCGCGCCACCATGTCGAGGATCTCGACCGAACCGGCGTCGGCCCAGCGCACGCCGTGCAGCGCGGTCCGCTCGACGGTGAACGCGGCCAGGCACGGCATCGACGGCCGCCCGTACACGTCGCGACCGTCGTTGCGCAGCACCACCACCCGTGCGGCCGCGAGCCCCGGCGCGGCCGCGAACGTCTCGCGCAGGGTCACGAGCACCTGCCCGCACGCGAACTGGGTGTAGTAGTTGGCCTGGGCCGTCTGGGTGATCTTCTTGAGCGTCAGGTTCCCGGCCGCGGTCTGGGCCGGCATCTGCTCCGGGATCGCCTCGGCCGCCGGCGGCACCACGAGCACCAGCGACACTTCGGAGCCGTCGACGCCGACCGGCGCGGCGGTGGCCTCGTTGTCCTCGAAGGCGTCGGCCAGGGCCTGCAGCACCGTGCCGGGGTCGTTGGCGCACAGCGCGTGCCAGTACCGGTCGAGCTGCTGCTGCCACCCGGCCCGCTCGGCCCGCAGACGCTGCCACTGGCGCTCGACCTCGGCCGCGGCCCATCCGGCGGCGGTCTGCCGCGCGGCGGCGCGTTCGGCGCGGCTGAACAGCCCGACGCCCGTCAGCGCGTGCCGCTCGAAGTGCGCGTAGACCGCGTCGCGGTCGGGCGCGGCCGGCTCGGGCGCGACCGGCCGCTGCGCCGGCGGAAAGTCCACACGGTGCAGCGCGAGGATGCGCAGGAACGCGTCGGCGAGCTCCCGGGCGAGCGCCTCCTTCTCGGCCTGGACGGCCTGGCGCCGTTGCGCGGCGAGCTGCCGCTGGTACGACGCCCGGGCCGACGCCGCCGTCCGGCGCCCGCCCCGCCGTCCGCCGATGGACGTCGAAGCGCCGAACGGTCCGATGCCGCTGGACACGCCGAGGCGTCCCCCTCCGAGGTGCACGCGCGCGATGCGCGGGCCGATGCTGGTTCGCAGGCCTCGCGACGACAGCCGCAGCCGCACGCCGGGCATGAGCTTGACGGAGAACCCCACGGACGCCCACCGTACGGCGGCCGGAGCCGGCATGGATCCGCCGTGCGCCCGCCGCTGTGCTCCGGTCGGCGGATGCCGAGCGACACCCGTGCGGCGGATGCCGGGCGGCGTCCGTGCGGGCCTGGCATCGGCCGATGCCGTTGGACTCGCGGCCCGGCGCGGCGGCCGTCCCGCTGCGGCCGGCGCCCGTGCTCGAGAGCTGGAACGCGGCCGGCCACGACGATCAGGTGCGCCTGCGCGCGTCGCAACTTCGCCGTGAGTGCGCGGCGGAACTGGGCGGCGCTGTGGAAGCCCGCCGTCGACGCGCTCGGGCCGGTGCTCGGCGTGCGCGACCCGCCCCGGCCGTTCAGGCCCGTCGACGACACGCTCGGGGACGCGGTCGTCATCGAACACTGGTGGTCGGGACGGCCGCCGGGCGGCGGCTTGGGGCCGTGCGGCGGATGATGATCTCGGCGATGGCGAGGTTGAGCACCCAGGCGGAGATCATGGCCACGCAGCGCCAGGCCGGGTAGTTCGGGCCCGCCGGGTCCAGCGGCAGCAGCGGCAGGCTCGTGAAGACCTGTGTGCCGGCGCCCATGGCGATCGCGTAGGCGCGCAGCATCCACGCCTTGTGGGTGTGGAAGTCGCGGCGGCGGATCGCGGCGAAGCCGAGGACGATCGAGGCCAGCATGAGGGTGCCCACGACGTAGCGGGCCGCGTTGGTGACGGCGTTGTCGCTGTCGGGCAGGTCGTAGAAGGCGGTCATCCACAGGCCGGACAGGGCCACCGCGAGGCCCGCGACCGCGACCACCCGGCCGCTGATGCGGTGCCACCGGCGGTGCCGTTGCCGGAACCGCGGGGCGAGCTGCAGGGCGCCGAGGAACGCGAACAGGACGACCGCGACGATGTGGACGAGGACCGGAGCGGGCTGGTCGACGAAGCGGGCGTTGGCGGCGGTGCGCTCGACGCCGCCGGTGAGCTGGGCGGCGCGCACGCCGCCGGCCAGGGACGGCACGAGGGCGAGCAGGAACAGGCCGGTGATGATGGGCCAGTCGCGGCGCGGGCGGCGGCGGGGCGGGGCGGCAACGGTCGTCATGAGCATCGATGGTGGGCCGCGGGCGCGGAGAAAACATCGGTCCGCGGACCGGCGCCGGAGCCGTACCAAAGTTCAGGTGCCGGGTCGTACCCGGTTGGTCTCGTACGCCCACATCGCGATCTCCACCCGGTTGCGCACGCCGAGCTTGAGCATCAGCGCGGTCACGTGGGTCTTGACGGTGCTCAGGGTGATGAACAGCTCGTCGGCGATCTCGTTGTTGGTGCGGCCCCGGGCCACCCGGGCCAGCACCTGCTCCTCGCGCTCGGTGAGCGCGTCGACGGGCTGGCGGGGCGGGGCGGCGGGGCCGTTGTCGGCGAAGGCGCGCAGCAGCCGGGTCGTGACGCTGGGCGCGATGAGCGCGTCGCCGTTCGCGGCCGCGTGCACGGCCTGGGCGAGCAGCGCCGGGCCGGCGTCCTTGAGCAGGAAGCCGCGGGCGCCGGCGCGCAGGGCCGCGTAGACGTACTCGTCGAGGTCGAACGTGGTGATGACCACGACGGCGAGCGGGTCCTCGACGTCCGGCCCGGCCAGCAGCCGGGTCGCCTCCAGCCCGTCCATGGTCGGCATCCGCACGTCGAGGAGGCTGACGTCGGGGCGCAGCCGCCGGGCCAGCTCGACGGCGCGGCGGCCGTCGGGGGCCTCGGCGACCACCTCGATGTCCGGCTGGGCGTTGAGGATCATCGTCAGCCCGGTCCGGACAATCTCCTGGTCATCCGCGACCAGCACCCGCACGCTCACCGGCCAATGCTACGGGCGGCGCCGTACCGTCAGATCCGCCGAAAGTACGACCGGCCAGGGCGAACCCGCCGAGCGCGGGGACGAGCGCGACCGCGAACGCGGCGAGGTACGCGACCGGGCCCGCATCGACGAGCGCGGCGAACAGGGAGCCGCCGGCGGCGAGCGCGGTGGTGGTGAGCAGCGCGTCGGCGACGGCCAGGGCGGAGCTGTTCGCGCCCTGCTCGGCCGGGCCCGACAGGCGCAGCACGAGCGCCGCGGTGCCCGGGGACACCAGGCCCATGCCGAAGCCGGCGAGGCACCAGCCGGCGACGACGACGGCCAGCGGTACCGCCGCCGCAGTCACCGCGGTCGCGGACACCACGCCGGCCGCGACGGCCGCGGTGCCGAGCCGGAGCCGGGCCGTGTCGGAGAACCGCTGCCCCGGCCGCGCCTGGATCCACGAGCCGCCGGACCAGAAGAGCGCGCCGACGGTCACGCTGAGCCCGGCGAGGGCGGGGCTGAGGCCGCGCTCGCGGGTGAGCAGCAGCGGGATGAAGACGTCGCCCAGCATGAACGCGGCGCCGGTCAGCCCGCGCAGGAGCACGACGCTGGGCAGGCCGCGGGCGCCGGTGAAGGCCCCGGGCGGCAGGAGCCGCCGGCCGCACACCGCGACGATCACGACCCCGGCCCCGAGCAGCGGCAGCGACTCCTGGCCGCCGACGTAGAGCACGAGCGCGCCCACGGCGGCGCCGAGCGCCCACCAGGTACGGCCGCGCTCCGCCGAGCCGGAGCCGCCGGAGATCACCGAGACGCGGGGCCAGACGACCGCCATGGCGGGGACCGCCGCGAAGACGACAAGCAGGAAGACCCAGCGCCACCCGATGTACTGCACGATCGCCCCGGCCACCGCGGGCCCGGCGATCGCCGGCAGCACCCACGCGGCCGACATCATCGAGAACACGCGTGGATGCTCGGCCGCGGGGTAGGCGCGGCCCACGACGACGAACAGCGCCACGTTGACCAGGCCGCCGCCGAACCCCTGCACCAGCCGCCCGAGCACGAGCACCCACATGGACGGGGCCAGCCCGGCGAGGAGCAGTCCGGCGGCGAACAGCGCCACGCCCACCGCGGCCGGGCGCGCGGGGCCGGCGCGGTCGCACCACGAGCCCGCGAGGACCATGCCGACCACGCTGGTGGCGAGGGCGCCCCCGAAGGCGAACCCGTAGAGCGGGAGCCCGTCGAGGGCGCGGGCGACCGAGGGCATGGCGGCGGTGACCGCGACCGCCTCGAAGGCGACCAGCGTGACCAGGGTCACCAGGCCGGCGGTGAGCGTGCGTCTGTTCTCCACGCGGCCCAACGTCGCACCTCAACACGGCTTCAGGTCAAGCCGCCGGGCATTTCAGCACCCGTTGACATCGTGCGCCGCGTATGCCAACAATTGTTTGCCAACACTTGTTGGCAAACGGACCGAGGAGGAGTCATGAAGACCGTCATCGCCGGGGCCGGCCCCACCGGCCTGCTGCTCGCCGGTGACCTCGCCGCCGCCGGCGGCGAGGTCACCGTGCTGGAGCGGCGCTCGGAAGAGTCCAACCTGACCCGCGCGTTCGCGGTGCACGCGCGCACGCTGGAGCAGTTCGACGCCCGGGGCATCGCCGAGGACGTCATCGCCACCGGGACGAAGGTGGAGCGGCTGCGGCTGTTCGGCCACGTGTCGGTGGACCTGGGCACGCTGCCGTCGCGGTTCCCGTACGTGCTCATCACCCCGCAGTACAACGTCGAACGCATCCTCGAGGAGCGCGCCGTCAAGGCCGGCGCGCGGATCGTGCGCGGCACCACGGTCACCGGCGTGCGCCAGGACGAGCACGGCGTCGAGGTCGGCACCGACGGCGGCACCCACGCCGCGGACTGGCTGGTCGGGGCCGACGGCGCCCGCAGCGCGGTGCGCCGGGCGCTGGGCCTGGACTTCCCGGGCCGGTCCGCGGTGCGCTCGCTCATGCTCGCCGACGTCCGGATGGCCGAGCCGCGGGCCGACGTCATCTCCGTCAGCGCGGTCGGCTCCGCGTTCGCCTTCGTGGCCCCGTTCGGCGACGGGTGGTACCGCGTCTTCGCCTGGAACCGCGAGCACCAGGTCGCCGACGACGTGCCGCTGGAGCTCGAGGAGGTCCGCGCCACCGTCCGGGCGGCGTTCGGCACCGACTTCGGGCTGGGCGAGTGCCGCTGGCTGTCACGGTTCCACAGCGACGAGCGGCAGGTCGAGCGGTACCGCACCGGCCGCGTCTTCCTCGCCGGCGACGCCGCCCACGTGCACTCCCCGGCCGGCGGCCAGGGCATGAACACCGGCCTGCAGGACGCGGCCAACCTCGGCTGGAAGCTCGCCGCGGCCGGTGCGGGCTGGGCGCCGGCCGGGCTGCTCGACACGTACCAGACGGAGCGGCACGCCGTCGGCCGGACGGTGCTGCGCTCCAGCGGCGGGCTCATCCGCCTCGCGCTGCTGCACTCCCGCGGCGCCCGGCTCGGCCGCGACGTGCTCGGCGGGCTGGCGCTGCACGTGCCGGCGGTGCAGCGGAAGCTGACCGGCACCGTGTCGGGGATCGGCATCGACTACGACGACGCGCCCCGCCAGGCCGACCTGGAACTCGGCGGGGTGCGGCTCTACGAGCGGCTCCGCGCGGGCCGCCACGTGCTGCTGGCCCCGCGGGCGCCGGAGGGGTACGACGGCCGCCTCATCCACGTCCGCCACGAACACTGCGCGCTCGTGCGCCCCGACGGCTACACCGCGTGGACGGGCACCGAGGGAGACGTCGCCGTCGCGCTCCGCGCGCATCTGGGGGACCCTCGGTGATTCCGGACACCTCGATATGACGATCCCTTGACATGGGAGCGTTGATCGATGTGTCATGCCCGTCACAGAGCGGTTCTCGTTGGTTTGTTGCCGGCGAACGGACGACACACGGGGACGACGGAACGCTTTGAGACGTGCCGGGCCCCGCGCCGCCACGGGGGGCCCGGCACCCTCTCACCCGTGCCCGAGCCGCGGCTGCTGGCCCCGCTCGACGACCACGAACTGGCCCATCATGCCCTCGTCCTCGTGCTTGAGAACGTGGCAGTGGAACATGTACGCGGTGGTCGGGTCGGCGTAGTCGGCGAACTTCGCGATCACCGAGTAGTGCTGGCGCGGCTCCAGGAAGATGGTGTCCTTCCAGCCCGACAGCTCCGGCGGCGGCGCCTGCCCGTCCACCTTCAGGACCTGGAACTGCACGTCGTGGATGTGGAAGCTGTGCGGGGTGCCGTGGCCGTTGGAGACGTTCCAGACCTCGACGGTGTCCTTGACGACCACCGCGTCGACCCGGCCCATGTCCATGCCCTCGCCGTTGATCTCCCGGCCCTGGAACTCGAAGGTGCGGGTCTGCTCGGCCTGGGCCGGGTCCAGGCGCGGGATCCGCACCAGGGTCTTCGGCAGCGTGGCCGGCGTGAGGGTCGCGGCGGCGCGCAGCTGGAGGATGTCGAAGGCGTCCTGCCCGCCGTTGAAGCGGCTCTCGAGGTCGCCCCCGAGCGCGCGGACGCTGCGCAGCGCCACCCGCTCCCCCGGCCGCAGCGCGACCACGATCTCGGCCCGCTCGCCGACGGAGAGCCGCACGTGGCCGGTCATGGCGGGCCGCTCGAGCAGGCCGCCGTCGGTGCCGACGAGCGCGAACGGGCGGCCGTCGGCGAGGGCGAAGTTGTAGATGCGCGCGGTCGAGGCGTTGACCAGCCGGAGGCGGACGAGCTCGGAGCGCACGTCGAGGTAGGCGCCGGGGGTGCCGTTGACGAGGATCTCGTCGCCGAGCACCCCGATGTCGCTGCCGAAGCGGCCGCTCATGCTCAGCTGGGCGCCGTCGAACTCCTTGTCCTGCACCAGGACCGGGATGTCGTCGACGCCGTAGTCGTGGGGCAGGGCGCGCTGCGCGGGCTCGTCGTCGTCGACGAGGAACAGCCCGGCGAGGCCGCGGTACACCTGGGTCTCGGTGCGCTCGCTCGGGTGGGGGTGGTACCACAGCGTCGCCGCCGGCTGGTCGACCGTCCACGCCGCCTGGAACGAGCCGCCGGACGGGATCGGGCGGTGCGGTCCGCCGTCCATCGCGGCCGGCAGGTGCATGCCGTGCCAGTGCACGGTGGTGGACTCGGCCAGGGCGTTGCGGACGTTGACCACGACCGGCTCGCCGCGGTGGGCGCGCAGCGTCGGGCCGAGATAGGCGCCGTTGTACCCCCACGTGCGGGTCGCGCCATGGCCGAAGTCGCTGTCGCCCGGCTCGGCGCGCAGGTCGAACACCCGCCGGCCCTGCGCGTCGACGGTCGAGGTCGCCAGGGGCGGCACCTTGAGCGGGTGCTCGAAGTCGGCGCGGACGTCGAGCGAGGGGCGGGCGAAGAAGTACACCAGCGCGGCGACCCCACCCCCGCACAGCACGAGCAGCAGGACCAGCCCGCCCAGCAGCCACTTGCGCACGTCATGTCTCCCTACATGTAGAACGGCTACATGTAGCGTCGCTGGTGCTGGGGGCGGGCCGCCAGACCCGAGGCCCGAACCCGGGGAAAGCTCAGGGAGAACCCGGACTGCTCCGCCCGCGCCCGGGCGGCATGCTGAGGTGGTGCTGACTGCCGGACCCATCGACGCCTACGTCGCGACGCTGCGCGGCGCCCTGCGCGGACCCCGCGCGGCCAAGGCGGACCTGGTCCAGGAGGCCCGCGACGGGCTGACCGACGCCGCCGAGCGGTACGAGGACGAGGGCCTGGACCGCCTGGCCGCCGAGCGCGCCGCGGTCGAGGAGTTCGGCCCGGTCGCCGCGCTCGCCCCCGACTACCAGCGCGAGCTGGCGCTGACCCAGGGCCGCCGGACCGCGGTCATCATCGGCGCCGCGGTCGCGGTGCAGGCGCTGGTCTCCGAGGTGGCCTGGCGGCGCGCGGCGGTGGCGTGGAACTGGCAGCCGGGCCGCGGCTACCAGATCCTGGCCCACACGGTCGACTACGCGACATACGCGGTGGTCCTCGGCGCCCTGCTGGCCGCGCTGGCGTGCGGGATCGGCAGCCGGTACGTCGACGTCGGCCGCGCGTTCGTGCGCGCCACCGGCATCGCCGCGATCGGCGTCGTGGCGTTCTTCATCGTCGGCGGCACGCTGCTGTCCGCGTTCAGCCCCACCTGGGGCCAGGAGAACACCGACGGGGCGACGAGCCTGAGCCTGGTTGCCTCCGCCGTCACGTTCGGGCTGCCGGCCTTGATGACGTACTCCGGCCTGCGCTGCGTCCGCGCCTCTTAGGGCACGGGGTCCACGGTGCCGCGCGGCGTCGACGGGTTGCAGCGGCGGATCCGCGCCGCGGTGAGCCGCGATCCCTCGACGAGCCCGTAGCGCCGCACGGCCTGCAGGCCGTACTCGCTGCACGAGGGCACCTGCCGGCATTTGATGGGCAGATGCGGGGACACGAATCGCTGGTACCCGCGGATCGCCGTCATCCCCGCCCGCCCGGGCCCGCTCGGGTCGCGCCGCGGCGCGCGCGACGGCGCGGAGACCGCCATGAGCGACAGCAGCGAGCCCAGCATGAACGGGCTGCAGTCACAGTCGCAGAAGTCGCAGTCCGGCAGGCAGTCGTTGTCCCGGCGGTTGCGGCGCCGCTGCTCCTGCATCCGGCGGTGCCGCCGCCGCGCCCGCCACATGCCGACGTACTCGCCCAAGCCCATGGCCGCGATTGTGACCACCGCCGCGGGGACGATCAAGGATTGGTCGCGGCTCCGACACCGAGCCCATCCATCAGGAGGCGCACGAACCGGTCGGCCCGCTCGTCGCCGGAGGGCTCCGGCTCGCACACCGTGCCCGCCCCGTGGCCCAGCCGCAGCAGGTCGGTGGGGTCGATGTCGGTGCGCACCACACCGGCCTCCCGGGCCCGGGCCAGGAGCGTGCCGACCGACCAGCGCAGCAGGTCGCGGCTGGAGATCATGAGCTGGTCGCCGTGGTCGTAGATCGCCTTGAGGGCGTCGGACAGCCCGCGGTACACCCGCAGATGCTCGATAAAGGCCCGCAGCCAGATGCCGAGGGCGGCGCGGGGGTCGGGCTCCTCGGCGAGCAGCCGGACGGCCTCGTCGCGCAGCCGGACGATCCGGTCGTGAAAGACCGCGTCCAGCAGGTGCTGGCGGGTCGGGAAGTGGCGGTAGAGGGTGCCGGGCCCGACGCCGGCGCGCTTGGCGATGTGGTCGAGGGAGGCCTCGGCGCCCTTCTCGGCGACGGCCTCGCTCGCCGCGGCCAGGATGCGCTCGTAGTTACGGCGCGCGTCGGCCCGCTGAGGCATACGTCCCCCTTGCTAAGTGGAGACAGTCTCCGTATGGTTCGAAGAGCGGAGACGGTCTCCACTTCAGTGTGACTCCGCCGGCCAATCTTGCCAAGAGCAGGGAGCTTCACCGTGCCCAGGCAACGCCTCGCCCTCGCACTCATCGTGTCGTGCCAGCTGCTGCTCGGCATCGACGCGACAATCGTCAACGTCGCGCTGCCGCGCATCTCGGCCGCGCTGCACTTCACCCCGGCCGGCCTGGCCTGGGTGCTCAACGCGTACACCATCGCCTTCGCCGGCCTGCTCATGCTCGGCGGGCGCCTCGGCGACGTGCTCGGCCGCCGCCGCGTCTTCGTCGCCGGCGTGCTCGTGTTCACCGCCGCCTCGCTCGCCGCCGCGCTGGCCCGCGACCCCGGGCAGCTGCTGGCCGCCCGCGCGGTGCAGGGCCTCGGCGCGGCGCTGGCCTCGCCCAGCACGCTCGCGCTCATCGCGAACACGTTCGCCGAGGGGCCGCAGCGCAACCGCGCGCTCGGGATCTCCTCGGCGGTGATCAGCGGCGGCGCGTCGCTGGGCCTCGTCCTCGGCGGGGTGGTGACCGCGGCCGTGAGCTGGCGCTGGGTGTTCCTGGTCAACGTGCCGATCGGGGCGGCGATCGCGCTGCTGGCCCGCCGGCGGCTGCCGGAGACGCCCCGGCACGCGGGCCGTTTCGACGTGCCCGGGGCCCTGGCGGTCACCGCGGGCATGCTCGGCATCGTGTACGCGTTGATCCGCGCCGCCACCGCCGGCTGGACCGACGCCCGGGTCGTCGCGGGGCTGGCCGGGGGCCTGGCCGCGCTCGCCGCGTTCGTGCTCGTCGAGAGGCGGGCCGCGGCGCCGGTCGTGCCGCTCGGGCTCTTCCGCGACCGGGCGCGCGCCTCGGGCTACGCCGCGCTGCTGCTCGTCGGACCCAGCATGATCGGCCCGTTCTTCTTCCTGACCACGTACCTGCAGCAGGTGCGCGGCCTCGGCCCGGTCGCGACCGGGCTGGCGTTCCTGCCGATGTCGCTGGGCCTGTTCACCGCCGCGCGCCTCGTCCCGCGGCTGCTGGGCCGCTTCGGGCCGCGCCGGGTGATCGGCAGCGCGCTGGCCGGGCTCATCGCCGCGCAGATGCTGCTGAGCCTGGTCGGGCCGGGCAGCCCGCTGGTCGCCGCGATCGCCCCGCTGGCCCTGGTCGGGCTGGGCGGCGGGCTGTCGTTCGTGCCGATCTACACGCTGATCCTGTCCCGCGTCGAGGGCTCCTCGGCCGGCGCCGCCTCCGGCGTGCTGCAGACGACGCAGTGGCTGGGCAGCTCGTTCGGGCTGGCGGTGCTGGTGGCGGCGGCGGGCCCGGCCGGCATGGGGCGGGCCTTCGTCGCGGCCGCGATCCTGGCCGCGGCCGCGCTGGTCCTGATGATCACGGCGCTGGGGGCCGCGAACGCGAAAACGCACCCGGATGGCCGACTTCGCGCGGGCGGCCGGGAATGTCCGGACAGTCCCGGACACCCGGACGAAGTCGAACAACCGAGTGCGTTGCGTGGCCGTTGATCGGCAGTGTGGTGGGGCGCCGGGTCGGCGGGGCTGATCCGCCGGCCCGGCCGTTGCCACACACCATGAGTTGGAGCTGGCCTTACTTGGCCGCGATCTCGCCCTGGCCACCGTCGGCGTGGTACTCGGTGCCCTCGGCGAACGCGGCGTCGAAGCGCTGCTGCAGGGCGTCGAGCTCGCCGAACTCGGCCTGGTGCGAGTCCTCGCTGCCCTCGGCGGCGAAGACGTGGTCGTCCTCGGACGCGGTGTGGTTGTAGTTGGTGTAGTCGTCCGACTCGGCGTGCACGACGCCCGGCTGGTCGAACTCCTGGTGGTGGCCCTGCGCGAAGTTCGTGGCCTCCGCCGCGTGGTGGTCGTTCTCGTACACGCCGAACTGGCTGTGCGCGTCGTGCTCCGAGCCGTGGGCCTGGTGCAGCTGGTCCAGGGCGCCGTGCTCCTGGCCGGCCTCGTAGTGGCCGTAGTCGACGTCGTTGCCGTCGTTGCCGCCGTCGTAGGTGTCGATGTCGCTCATGGTGCGCTCCCTCTGGGATGTGGTGTGGTTGGCCTTGCAAGAAGAACGTTACGGTCGCCGCCCACGTGCCGAATCCCGGAAACGTGCCACGCATGTTGGCCGGGGAGTGCGCCGGGATGAAAGACTTCGTGGCCGTGGACAGCGATACTTTCTGGTCGATCATCGACGGTGCCCGGTCCGCCGCCGGGGAGCGCGTCACGCCGGGCTTCGCCGGGCGGTTCACGGCCGCGCTGCGCATGCGCCTGGCCACCCTCGACAAGAGCGAGCTGCTGGACTTCGACGCCCACCGCACGCGGCTGCAGGCCCGGGCCAACTCCTCGGCCATGTGGGCGACCGGCCGGGTGGTGGCCCGCTACGCCGACGCGTTCGTCGACGGGCTCATCGCGCGCGGACGCGAGACCTACGAGCGCGCGGTCGCCGACCCGGACGCGCTCGCCGACGACCCGGTGCTGCGGGCCGTGGCCGCCGGGGACCTGGCCGCCCACGAGCTGGCCCCGCGCGAGGTCGAGGACCTCGCCGAGGAGCTCTACGGCGAGGAGGACGACTACCCGATGCTGCTGCGCGCCCGCACCGGCCAGGTCGCTCCGCTCGTCGAGGACGACTGGGACGACGAGGACGACGCCGCGGTCCGCAAGCACCTGCCAAAGATCGCCGCGCTGTTCCTCAAGGGGTAGTCAGCGGATCGGTGACCGCGCGGGTCTGCGCCAGGTCGTCGCCGAGCGCCGTCACCAGGCTGCCCCCGTTCGCCAGGGCCATGACCGCCGCGTCCGGGCCGGCCGGGGCGGTCACCTCCGCGGTCGTCAGCAGCGAGGCGAGGACGCGCGCGTCGCCGAGGAGGGCCGGCCCGCGGCCGGTGGTCACGTCGCTGCGGTACCAGGGCCGGCCTTCGCGGCGCGCGGCCGTGCTGAGCCGCAGCTCCCCGGCCTCCTCGCCGAAGCGGCCGAGGACCGCCTCCTCGCGCCAGACGAGGCGCGCCCCGGCGGCCAGCTCCACCGTGGAGACGTTGCGGTGCCGGCAGCGCGCGGCGGCCACGATCGGCTCCGGCAGAAAGACCAGGGTGCCGCCCGCCCCGACGGTCGCGTGCACGGCGAGGACCGACTCGGCCCCGGAGCGGCCGGGCAGGGCGATGGCGGCGGCGACGGTACCGATCCAGAGCTCCGCCCCCGGCCCGACCTCGATCTCCAGGCTCAGCTCGTCGCCGCCGAGCGGGCCCGCCGCGCCGCCGACGAGGTGCACCCGGGCCGGCCCCGTGCGCCGGGGCAGCAGCGGCGGCTCGCCCTTGAGCACGCGCAGCACCGTGCGGCCGCCCTCGCACTCGGCGACGATCCGGGCCGCGGCCTTCATGCCGTCGCTACCAGGCCCCGGATCCACTCCTGCACCGGCGCGGCCGCGCGGTCCTCGACCAGCGACAGGAACACCGTCGGCAGCTCGCCCCGGCGCGCGGCCGCGTCGCGGCGCATCACCCCGAGGTCGGCGCCGACCAGCGGGGCCAGGTCCGTCTTGTTGATCACGAGCAGGTCGGCGGACGTCACGCCCGGCCCGCCCTTGCGGGGCACCTTGTCGCCGCCGGCCACGTCGACCACGAAGATCTGCCGATCGACGAGGCCCCGGCTGAACGTGGCGGTGAGGTTGTCGCCGCCGCTCTCGACCAGGATCACGTCGAGCGGGCCGAGGCTCTCCTCCAGCTCCTCGATCGCGTCGAGGTTGGCCGAGATGTCGTCTCGGATCGCCGTGTGCGGGCAGCAGCCGGTCTCCACCGCGCGGATGCGCTCGGCCGGCAGGACGCCGTTGCGCAGCAGGAAGTCGGCGTCCTCGGTGGTGTAGATGTCGTTGGTCACCACAGCGATGCGCAGGTCACCGGACAGGCTGCGGCACAGGGCGGCGACGAGCGCCGTCTTCCCCGAGCCGACGGGGCCGCCGATGCCGATGCGCACGGCCCGGTTCGTCCGGGGCAGCGGGTGATGCGGGTCGTCATGCGGATGCGGGTGCGTGTGTTCGGCGTTCTCAGCTTGCAAAGAGCCTTACCTCCCATGCGGCGTGGTCCTCGGCGGAGACGTCGAGCAGCGGCCCCGAGGCCGCCGGCAGGTCCCCGATCGGGCCACGGGCGTGTGTCGCGGCCTCGCGGGCCACTTCGTCGCACGCGTCGCCGAGCTCGGCGAGGACGGCGTGGACGCGGTACGGGTCCAGCCCGAGCAGGCGGATCGCCGCGCTCGCCGGGCCGGAGATGGCGTGGTACGCGGCCATCAGCGCGGTCTCGCCGGGTCCGAGCCCGGCCGCGTGCGCGGCGACCCCGAACGCGACGGGCTGGGAGACCCGCGCGGCCGCCGCCCGGGTCACGTGCTCGCCGGGCCAGACCACGAGCGCGGCCCGGCACAGCGAGCGGCCCTGCCGGAGCGCGGCCCGGCGCAGTGCCGGTGACGGGGTACGCGCGGCCAGCTCCTCCTCGAGCTCCGCCATCGCCTCCGGGCGCGCGCAGGCCGCCGCCGCGAAGGCCGCCGCGACCAGACCCGCCGTTCGCAGCCGGCCGAGCAGGAACGCGCGCAGGCCGTCGAGGTCCGTCACACGCCCGCGCGCCACGGCGGTCTCGAGCCCGCCGGAGTGCGCGTGCCCGCCGGACGGGAACCGCCCGTCGGCCAGGATGAGCAGCTGGGTGTCCATCAGAACAGGAAGTACCGCTGCGCCATTGGCAGTTCCTCGACCGGGTCCGGTTCGACGACCTCGCCGTCGACCCGCACGGTGAAGGTGTCGGGCTCGACCTCGATGCGCGGCATGGCGTCGTTGCGGGGCAGGTCGGCCTTCCCGACCGAGCGCGTGTCCGCCACCGGGACGAGGCGCCGGCGCAGCCCCAGGCGGTCCGCCAGCCCGTCCTCGATCGCGGCCGGCGCGACGAACGCGAGGCTGGTCGCCGGCGCGGCCGCGCCGTAGGCCCCGAACATCGGGCGGGACAGGACCGGCTGCGGCGTGGGGATCGAGGCGTTCGCGTCGCCCATGGCGCCCCACGCGATCGCGCCGCCCTTGACCACGGCGTGCGGGCGGACCCCGAAGAACGCCGGGTCCCACAGCACCAGGTCGGCGAGCTTGCCGACCTCGACCGAGCCGACCTCGTGGGCGATGCCGGAGGCGACGGCCGGGCAGATGGTGTACTTCGCGACGTACCGCTTCACCCGCTCGTTGTCCGCGGGCCCGTCCCCGGCCAGGGCGCCCCGCCGCCGCTTCATCACGTGCGCGGTCTGCCACGTGCGCAGCACCACCTCGCCGGCCCGCCCCATCGCCTGGGAGTCCGAGCCGATGATCGAGATCGCGCC
The DNA here is from genome assembly GCF_049995355.1 of Dactylosporangium sp. McL0621. Classification (NCBI taxonomy): domain Bacteria; kingdom Bacillati; phylum Actinomycetota; class Actinomycetes; order Micromonosporales; family Micromonosporaceae; genus Dactylosporangium; species Dactylosporangium sp. McL0621. Next base: position 1,429,367 of record NZ_CP188259.1, on the reverse strand, counting down.
GAGGTCGTGCAGCAGGTCCTCGGCGGCCATCGTGGACGGCCGGATGCGGCTCTCCGCGAAGGCCAGGTCCTCGGGCACGGCCGGGTTCAGGTGGTGGCACACGATGAGCATGTCGAGGTGCTCGCTGAGCGTGTTGCGGGTGTACGGGCGGGTCGGGTTCGTCGAGGACGGCAGCACGTTCGGGTGCGCGGCGACCGTGATGATGTCGGGGGCGTGCCCGCCGCCGGCGCCCTCCGTGTGGTACGCGTGGATGCTGCGCCCGGCGATGGCCCGCAGGGTCTCCTCGACGAAGCCGGCCTCGTTGAGCGTGTCCGTGTGGATGTTCACCTGCACGCCCGAGGCGTCGGCGACCCGCAGGCAGGCGTCGATGGCGGCCGGGGTGGTACCCCAGTCCTCGTGCAGCTTGAAGCCCCCGGCCCCGCCCCGCAGCTGCTCCCACATCGCCTCCTCGGAGACGGTGTTGCCCTTGCCGAGCAGCAGCACGTTGATCGGCCAGGGGTCGAGCGCCTCGAGCATCCGGGCCAGGTGCCACGCGCCGGGCGTGACCGTCGTCGCCTTGCTGCCCTCGGCCGGCCCGGTGCCGCCGCCCACGATCGTGGTGACGCCGCTGGACAGGGCCTCCTCCAGCACCAGCGGGGCGATCAGGTGCACGTGGCAGTCGATGGCGCCGGCGGTCAGGATGCGCCCGTTGCCGGCGATGATCTCCGTGCCCGGCCCGATGACCAGCGCCGGGTGTACGCCGTCCATGATGTCGGGGTTGCCGGCCCGCCCGATGCCGACGATCCGCCCGTCGCGGAGGCCGACGTCGGCCTTCACCACGCCCCAGTGGTCGACGATTATCGCGCCGGTGATCACCGTGTCCGGGGTGCCCTCGGCGCGCGTGGCGCGGCCCTGGCCCATCGACTCGCGGATAACCTTGCCGCCGCCGAAGACCGCCTCGTCGCCGCCGGCGCAGTGGTCCTCCTCGACCTGGATGAACAGGTCGGTGTCGGCCAGGCGCACGCGGTCGCCCTTGGTGGGGCCGTAGAGGCTCGCGTACCGGCTCCGGTCGATTCGCTGGCTCATGACGCCCCGTTCCGCAGGCCCGGCACGATCCTTCTTCCGGCCAGGGGTACCAGCACGACCTCGCGGGCCACGCCGGGCTCGAACCGCACCGAGGTGCCCGCCGGCACGGCGAGCCGATGTCCCTGGGCGGCCTCCCGGTCGAAGTCGAGGGCGTCGTTGGCCGCGGCGAAGTGGTAGTGGGAGCCGACCTGCACCGGCCGGTCCCCCGTGTTGCGCACGGCCAGCGTCAGCTCGGGCCGCCCCTCGTTGATGACCACCGGCCCGTCGCCGGGGATCACCTCGCCGGGTATCACGGGATCGGGTGGTGAACGGTCACGAGCTTGGTGCCGTCCGGGAACGTCGCCTCCACCTGCACCTCCGCCAGCATCTCGGGCACGCCCTCCAGGACGTCGCCGCGGCCGAGGACGTGCCGCCCGGCCTCCATCAGGTCGACCACGGTGCGCCCGTCGCGCGCGCCCTCCAGCAGGAAGGCGGTGATGATCGCGACGGCCTCGGGATAGTTCAGCTTGAGCCCGCGGTCCTTACGGCGTTGCGCCACGTCGGCGGCGACGTGGATCAGCAGGCGCTCCTGCTCGTGGCGGGTGAGGAACAACGGGGGACCTCCGTTGCGGCGGTGGTGGCCGGATGTTTCCACTCCGATGTTTCCGCCGGATTACCACCCTGCGCAGCCCATCCGGGTGAATCCGTTGCGCCCGCCCTGGGTAGCACGAGAAAAAGGCACTGCAACGGGCCCGTGTTAGGCTCGCGACGCCTCACTACCTGGAGAGTTTGCGCATGAGCAATCACCGGTCGGTCGTCATCAACGGAGACCTCGGCAGCGGCAAGTCCACCGTCTCCGTCGAGCTGGCGAGCCGGCTCGGGCTGCGCCGCATCAGCGTGGGCGACATGTACCGGGAGATGGCCCAGCGCCGCGGCATGACCGCGCTCCAGCTCAACCTCCACGCCGAGCTGGACGACGCCATCGACAGCGCCGTGGACAGCCTGCAGACCGAGATCGCCCAGTCGGGTGAGCAGCTCATCGTCGACAGCCGGCTGGCCTGGTTCTTCTTCCACGAGGCGTTCAAGGTCCACCTCATCACGGAGCCGAACGAGGCCGCCCGGCGCGTGCTGGCCCGCCCGCACTCCGAGGTGGAGAACTACGCCTCGCTGGACGAGGCCAAGCGCAACCTGCACAGCCGCAGCGAGAGCGAGCGGATGCGGTTCCTGACGCGGTACGGCGCGGACAAGTACCGCCTGCGCAACTACGACCTCGTCGCCGACAGCACCCGCGCCACGCCGGACCAGGTCGTCTCGGCCGTGCAGGCCGCCTTCGAGGGCCGCCTGGGCACCGACATCCTGCGCGAGCGCCCGCCGCTGCTGCTGCTCGACCCGATGCGCATCTACCCCACGCGCGAGATCGACTTCGCGGACCAGACGCTGGCCCAGGAGCTGGCCGGCGCCGCTCCCTCGGACCTCGAGCCGCTGACCATCGGCCACAGCGGCCAGGAGTACTACGTGATCGACGGCCACCGCCGCCTCAGCGCCGCGGTGCAGAACGGTTTGCACCTGGTGCCGGGGAGCCTGCTCGCGGAGAGCGAGGAGTCGGTGACGAATCGTTTGAGCGCGAACGACTACTACCGCGCGCATGTGACCGCGGCGGTGGTGGAGGCTTGGGAGCGGGTCCACAAGATGGAGCTTCCGGTGCCGGCCCACAATCCGCCTGAGGTGCACGCGGGCAAGCAGTAGGCGGCTTCGCTTTGACACAACGGCGGCCCGGCGGGTCGCCGTTGTGCTGTTTCTTTGCCGGCCCGCAGGTCACTGACGTTCGCTGGCGTTCGCTGCTGGTTGCCGATAAGTCCGACGCTCCGCGATCGGACTTATCGGATTTATACCCCGTCAGGGGATGAGTCGGAAATGTCGTGGCGCGGAGCGCCCGACATTTCCGGGCAAACGGGAAACCGCGCCTCAGTCCCGCGCCAACGCGGCGTAGCGCGCGCCGACATATCGCGGCGAACAGGAGACACGGCTCAGCCCTGCCGCGGCAGCGTGGCGCACGCGACACATCGCGACGCCCCAGCCCCGCGATCACGGCGCGGAGCGCTCGCCGCTTCGTGGCGGGCGGGAGACGCGCCCTCAGCCGCGCGGCGGCAGCTTGACCACGCTGACGCGGCGTGGCGCGCGCGACATATCGCGACGCCCCAGCCCGCGATCGCGGCGTGGAGCGCTCGCCGCTTCGTGGCGGGCGACGCGCCCTCAGCCGCGCGGCGGCAGCTTGACCATACTGACGCGGCGTAGCGCGCGCGACATGGCGCGGCGAACAGGAGACGCGGCTCAGCCCTGCTGGCGGCAGCGTGGCGCGCGCAACATTTCGCGACGCCCCAGCCCCGCGATCGCGGCGTGGAGCGCTCGCCGCTTCGTGGCGGGCGGGAGACGCGCCCTCAGCCGCGCGGCGGCAGCTTGACCACACTGACGAAGAACTCGTCGATCTGGCGCACCACGGCGATGAAGCTGTCGAAGTCGACCGGCTTCGTCACGTAGGCGTTGGCGTGCAACGAGTAGCTGCGCAGAATGTCCTCGTCCGCCTGCGAGGTCGTCAGCACCACGACCGGAATGCGCCGCAGGTCCTGGTCCTCCTTGATGACCTGGAGCACCTCCCGCCCGTCCACTCGCGGCAGGTTGAGGTCCAGCAGGATGAGGTCGGGCCGGGTCGCCTCGGCGTACTTGCCCTCGCGGCGCAGGTACGCCAGGGCCTCCTCGCCGTCCTGCACCACGTTGAGCTTGTTGCGGACCTTGTGCTCGTCGAACGCCTCCTGCGTCATGAGCACGTCGCCCGGATCGTCCTCGACCAGCAGCACCTCGATGGGCAGGGATGCTTCGACGGGGGCGGTCATGACGCGGACTCCTCAGCGAGAGAGGGAACGGAAACGGGATCGAGCGCGGGAACAGGATCGGGATCGGGTGCGGGAAGAGGCGCCGGCAGCGTGAACCGGAACAGCGTACCTTCGCGGGGCAACGGATCGATCCAGATCCGCCCGCCGTGGTACTCCACGATCTTCTTGGCGATCGCCAGGCCGATGCCCGTGCCCGGGTAGGTCTCCTTGGCGTGCAGCCGCTGGAAGATGACGAAGACCTTGTCGGCGAACTCGGGCTCGATGCCGATGCCGTTGTCCTCGACGCTGATCTCGAACTCCCCGTCGCCGGTGGGCGTGCTGTCGATCACGATCCGCGGCGGTACGTCGGGCCGGCGGAACTTGATCGCGTTGCCGATGAGGTTGCTGAACAGCGCGCCCAGCAGTGGCTCCTCGCCGCGCACGACAGGCAGGTCGGTGAAGATGATCTCGGCGTTGGTCGCCTCGCGCTGAGCGTCGAACTGCGCGGCCGCGTCGAGCACCACCTTGTTGAGGTCGACCTCGGCGAACCCGTTGGTCAGGCGGCCGATACGGGAGAATGCGAGCAGGTCGTTGATGAGCCGCTGCATGCGCTGGGCCCCGTCCACCGCGAAGGCGATGTACTGGTCCGCGCGCTCGTCGAGCTGCCCGGAGTACCGCCGCTGCAACAACTGGCAGAAGCTCGCCACCTTGCGCAGGGGCTCCTGCAGGTCGTGGCTGGCCACGTAGGCGAACTGCTCGAGGTCCCGGTTGGACCGGGTCAGCTCGGCCGCCTGCTGCTCCAGCATGGCGTTGGCCTCCTCGACGAGCCGGCGCGCCTCCTGTACGTCGGTGAGGTCGGCATTGATCCGCCGGCGCATGGTGTCGACGTCGTCGGCCAGCGCGGACAGCTCCGGCGGGCCGGAGCTGCGGATCGCGTAGTCGTAGTCGCCGCCGGCCACCCGCCGCACCTCGCCGGCCAGGTCGGTGACGGGGCGGGTGACGAGGCGGCGCAGCAGCAGCGCCAGCGCGACGCCGGCCACGACGACCACGACGGCGGCGAAGATGAGCAGGAGCACGAGCACGTCGCCGCTGCTGCGGACCCTCCCGGCGACCTCGTCGCGGCGCTTCTCGAGCTGGCCCGAAAGCGCGGCGATCTGCGCGGAGGCGTCGTTGTAGACGGCCCGCGACTGCTCGGTCGGGGCGGCCTTGTCGGGATCCACGCCATTCGTCCGCGTCTGGGCGATCAGCGGCTCCGTGACTTCGCTGCGGTACCGCGCCGTCGCCCCCGCGATCCCGTCCACGGTGCTGAGCAGCGCGGGCTCGTCCGCCAGCAGATTCCGGGTGTCGGCGAGGATCGCGGCCTCCTGGCCCTGCGCGTCGCGGTAACTGTCGAGGTCCGTGTCCTTGCCCGTCAGCAGGAACGTGCGGACGCTGGACTGCTGGCGCAGCAGCTGGGAGTACAACCGCTCGGCATTGACGAGAGCGGGGGTGAGGTGGTCCATCACCTGCTCGGTCTCGCTGCGGTTGGCGGCGGCCGTCGCGGTGGCGCTGACCGCGATCACGACCAGGAGGCCGACGACGACGGCGCACAGGGCGGTGATGCGCCGCCACAGCGACCAGGCAATGGGGTTCATGAAGTCCTCGAGGGGGTCAGCACGAGCACGGCGATGTCGTCCTGGACGGGGCCGCCGTTGTGGGCCTCGGCCTGCAGCGTGAGCCAGCCCGGCAGGTCGCGGGGCTCGGCGCGCATCGGGCCGGTCAGCACGCGGCACAGCCCTTCGACACCGAGACGGTCGCCGGGCGGCGCGTCCGGGCCGGCCGCGCCCTCGATCAGCCCGTCGGTGTACAGCAGCAGCGACCACTGCCCCGTCGGGCTCAGCGGGATGTCGGCGGCCGGGCGCGCCATCCCCGGGATGACGCCCAGCACCAGGCCCGGGTCGACCTCGCACGGCACCGCGCCGTCCCCGGTGATCAGGATCGGCGGCGGGTGGCCGGCCAGGCGGATGCGCGCGATCCCGGCGCGGAAGTCGACGGTGGCCACCGCCACGGTCGCGAACAGCTCGTCGGTGCGGCGCTCGGCCACCAGTACCTGCTCCAGCGAGTCGAGGATCTGCGCCTCCGGCACGCCGGCGAGCACCAGGGCGCGCCAGGCCACGCGCAGCGCCACGCCCAGCGGCGCCTCGTCGACCCCGTGGCCGCAGACGTCGCCGATGAGCAAATGCAGCCGGTTGCCGCCGTCGGCACCGATCGCGTCGAAGAAGTCGCCGCCCAGCAGGGCCCGGTCGCGGCCGGGGCGGTAGATGTTGAACAGCTCGGCGGGCACGTCGCGCATCAGGGGCTGCGGGAGCAGGCCGCGCTCGAGGCGGGCCGACTCGGCCTGGCGCAGCTCCGACTCGCGCAGCAGCCGGGCCTGCTCGTCGGCGCGCTTGCGCTCGACCGCGTAGCGCACGGCCCGGGCCAGGCCGGCCCCGTCGACCGCGCCCTTGACGAGATAGTCCTGTGCACCCTCGGCGACGGCGGCGGTACCGAGATGCTCGTCCTCCAGCCCGGTGAGCACGCACACGGCGGCGCCGGTGACGTGCTGCAGCACCTGGCGCAGCCCGTCGAGGCCGCTCGCGTCGGGCAGCCCGAGGTCGAGCAGGATGCAGTGCACGTCGCGGAAGCGGGGCCGCGCCTCGCGCATGGTCTGCGCGATGTCGACGTCGAACGGCGCGTCGGCCTCGGCGAGCAGCTCGCGGACCAGGAACGCGTCGCCCGGGTCGTCCTCGACCAGCAGCACGCGGATCCGCTCTCCGGCCATCGGTCCGATGCGGCGGCCGCGAAGATCAACCGTCGTGCTGACGTCGGCCATGCTCACACCCGCCCGGGGGACGGACGTATTTGCCGCGCAGCACACATGAGGACGATCCTCCCCTAGGTCACGGCTTGCTGCATGTGCGGGTGCAGTCTCTCAGGCCCGGGGCCGCTCGCGCACGCGCCGGTCACTCGTGCGGTTTCCCGGGGGCCCGTGTGGTGCCCGTCACTCGTCACAGTGGCCGACGGCGGCCTGGATAAGCTTCGCCCCGTGCACGGGCTCGGGAACATCGTCGGACTTATCGCGGTCGTCGTCGCGACCTCGGTGCTGGCGCGCCGCATCGGCGTGCTGTCACCGATCCTCCTGGTCGTCGTCGGCATCGTGATCTCCTTCGTCCCCGGGGTGCTGGAGATCGAGCTCGACCCGGAGGTCGTGCTCATCGGCATCCTGCCGCCGATCCTCTACGTGGCGGCGCTGGAGACCTCGGTGCCGGCGTTCAAGTTCAACCTCCGCCCGATCCTGCTGCTCGCGGTCGGGTTGGTGCTGTTCACCACGGCGGCCGTGGGGTTCACGCTGAAGATGCTGCTCCCCGACGTACCGCTGGCCGCCTGCCTCGCCCTCGGCGCCGTGGTCGCACCCCCCGACGCGGTCGCCGCCACCGCCGTGGCCCGCCGCATCGGGCTGCCCCGGCGGGTGGTCACCGTCCTGGAGGGCGAGAGCCTCATCAACGACGCCAGCGCCCTGGTCACGCTGCGGGTCGCGGTGGCCGCGGCGGTCGGCGAGGCGGTCGACGGCTGGTCCATCACCGAGCAGGCCTCCATCGCGGTCGTCGGCGGCGTGGCGTTTGGCGTGGCCGGCGGCCTCCTCATCGGCTTCGTGCACAAACGGGTCGCGAACCCGCTCATCGACAACGCGGTGTCGCTGCTCACGCCGTGGGTGGTGTTCCTGCCGGCCGAGTCCGTGCACGCCTCCGGGGTCGTCGCGGTCGTCGTCTGCGGCCTCTCGCTCGGTCACCGCATGCCCACGCTCATGTCGGCCGCCTCCCGCCTGCAGATGGACGCCTTCTGGCGAATGGTGAAGTTCCTCCTCGAGGGCGCCGTGTTCCTCCTCGTGGGCCTGCAGCTGCGCGCCCTCGTCGCCGACGTGGAGCGCTCGTTCGCCTTCACCATGGGCGCCCTGGCCGCCGTCGTCGGCGTCGTCATCGTGGCGCGGATCGTGTGGCTGTTCCCCACCACGTACCTCACCCGCCTCTTCCCCCGCGTCCGCAGCCGCGGCCCGGCGCCCTCGCTGGCCGGCCCGGCCGTCATCTCCTGGGCGGGCATGCGCGGGGCGGTCACCCTGGCCGCGGCGCTCTCGCTGCCCACGGCGCTCGCGAACGGGGTGGGGTACCCCCGCGGGCTTTTCGTGATTCTGGCCTTCGGCGTCATCGTGGCCACGCTGGTCCTGCAGGGCGCGACCCTGCCGACGGTCGCGCGCTGGCTCAAGGTCCCCGGCGACGACCAGACCGAGGACGCCCTGGCCGAGGCGTCGGTGCAGCACGAAGCCTCGCGCGCCGGCAAGGCCCGCCTCGAGGAGATCGCCGGCGACGCGCCCGACGGCGTCGTGGAGCGCCTGCGCCAGATGGCCCTGTCGCGCTCGAACCTGGCCTGGGAGCGGCTGGGCCGATCCGACCGGGAAACGCCGTCCGCCGCGTACGCGCGCCTGCGCCGCGAGATGCTGAGCGCGGAGCGCGAGGTTTTCCGCAAGGCGCGGGACTCCGGGCGAATCCCGGAGGAGACGCTGCGCCAGGCGCAGCGCGACATGGACCTGGAAGAGTCACTGCTCGAGCGGGGGGACCTGTGACCTGCGTGCATCTGGAGACGGCGGAGAAGGTCGAGCCGCCGGCGGTGGACGGCTGCCCGGAGTGCGTGGAGGGCGGGTTCACCGACTGGGTACATCTGCGCCAGTGCCTCACCTGCGGCCACGTGGCGTGCTGCGACTCGTCCCCGCGCCGGCACGCGACCCAGCACTTCCTGGTTCACCACCACCCGGTGATGCAGTCGATCGAGCCGGGCGAGAGCTGGCGCTGGTGCTTCGTCGACGAGACCCTCGGCTAGGTTCGCCCGGGCGGCTTCCCACCTGCGTGTATGCGTGTTCACAGCTCCTTCAAAGGAGACGCGGGACACAATCGTGTTCAGTTGGGCATGCGGTGGAGTGCACTCGTGTTGCCATGGTCAACGGGGGAACCGATGGGCAATGTAAAGGGGCGGGCCATGGCGAGTCCGAGATGGTAAGCACGGTGCTGGACCTCGTGTCCACGCCGGGCGTGCTCTACGCCACGGTCCTCGTCCTACTCACGATTGACGCCTTTGTTCCGGTCGTACCGGCTCAGGCCCTCATGATCGGCGGCGGCATCCTTTCCGCCTCCGGCCACGTCCAGCTCGTGCTGCTCGTCCTGTCCGGCGCCGTCGGCGTGATCGCGGGCGACCTGCTGGCTTTCCTCGTCGGCCGCCGCCTCGCCCGCCGGGGCGAGCGCCGCCACCGCCGCGAACTACCCCGCAGCGCCGCGAAGGTCACCGCCTGGCTCCACGACGCCATGCAGCGCCACATCTTCCTCGCCGTGCTCTTCTGCCGCTTCGTCCCCGCGGGCCGCATGGTCACCGCGCTCTACGCGGGCCGCAACGGCTTCTCGACCCGGCGCTTCGCCTCGTACGACGCGGTGGCGGCGATGCTCTGGGCGTCGTACGGCGCACTGCTGGGCCACTTCGGCGGCGAGGCCATGGCCGAGTCCTCCTGGCTGCCGCTCCTGCTGATCGGCGCCGCGGCCCTGCTCTTCGTGGCGGCCGCCCCGTTGCTGGGCCTGGCGGGCCAGCTACGCAAGCGCAACGCCGCCGCGGCGGCAGCAGCCGCCCTGGCCGCCGACCCAACAGCGGACGCGACCGCCACCGTCATCGCGGAGGCCACCACCGCAGACGCGACTCTTGTCGCGGGCTCGACTGTTATCGCGGGCTCGACCCTTGTCGCGGGCTCGACCCTTGTCGCGGGCTCGACTCTTGTCGCGGGCTCGACTCTTGTCGCGGGCTCGACTCTTGTCGCGGGCTCGACTCTTGTCGCGGGCTCGACTCTTGTCGGGGTCGCGACCGCCACTGCCGCCGCGACCCCGTCCCCGAGGCGCCCGATGCGCATCTGCCGCCGCCGCTCCGCCATGGAGACCTTGGCCGCGGTGGAGCCCTTGGCCGCGATCGAGGTAATGGCAGCCGCCGAGGCCGTGGCCGCCGCCGAGTCGGTGGTGGTCGGGGTCAACGGCCTGGAGTCAGCCGCCCAGTAATCTCCCGGCCGCGCGCTACCTTCGGCTGCCGAACCAAGATCGAGGCATACTTGCCCGCCACCGACTCGGCGGCGGGCAAGTCCGACGGCCTGGAGTGGAGTACGCCGCCCAGCGACCTACGCCGCCGAATACAAGACCAAGGCCATACTGTGCCCGCCGCCGAGTCCGTGGTGGCAAGCCCACGACCTGAAGTCAGCCGCCCAGCCGACTCCCCACGACGCGCCGCCCCACCGCCCCACGACGCGCCGCCCCACCGCCCCACGACGCGCCGCCCCACCGCCCCACGACGCGCCGCCCCACCGCCCCACGACGCGCCGCCCCACCGCCCCACGACGCGCCGCCCCACCGCCCCACGACGCGCCGCCCCACCGCCCCACGACGCGCCGCCCCACCGCCCCACGACGCGCCGCCCCACCGCCCCACGACGCGCCGCCCCACCGCCCCACGACGCGCCGCCCCACCGCCCCACGACGCGCCGCCCCACCGCCCCACGACGCGCCGCCCCACCGCCCCACGACGCGCCGCCCCACCGCCCCACGACGCGCCGCCCCACCGCCCCACGACGCGCCGCCCCACCGCCCCACGACGCGCCGCCCCACCGCCCCACGAAAAGTCCGACACTTCGTGATCGGACTTTTCGGATTTATACCCCGACAGGGCATACACCCGCTTCAACGAAAATGCCCGGCGCAGCAGCACCGGGCATCTCGCGAGTTCGGTCAGGCGGACAGCCGCGAAACCTTGGACAGCAGCAGAGCCTCCGCGATGCACACACGCTCGAACTCCGCGATGTGCAGGCTCTCGTTCGGCCCGTGCGCGATCGTGTCCGGGTCCTCGACGCCGGTCACGAGGATCGCGGCCTTCGGGAACAGCTCCTGGAACGTCGCGATGAACGGGATCGAGCCCCCGATCCCCATGTCGACCGGCTGCGCCCCGTCCCAGGCGGCCGTGAACGCCTCGCGCGCCGCGTCGTACGCGGGGCCCGTCGCATCGATCGAGCACGGCTCGCCGAGCTGCTCGAGCTCGATTGTCACGCGTGCACCCCAGGGCGCGTTCCGGCGCAGGTGCTCGGTGACCGCGTCGTACACCCGCTGCGCCGAATCCCCGGGCGCGATCCGCACACTGAACTTCGCCTTGGCCCGCGGGATCAGCGCGTTCGGCGCACCCGACGTCGGCGGGGCGTCGATGCCGAGGATCGAGATCGCGGGGCGCGTCCAGAGCCGTTCGACGAGGCGTCCGGTACCGATGAACTGCACCCCCTCGAGCATGCCGGCCTCCTCGCGGAAGCGCTCCTCGGGGTAGTCGAGCGGGGCCGAGGGCGTGCTGAGCAGTCCCTCGACGGCCACGTTCCCGTCGTCGTCGTGCAAGCTGGCGATGAGGCGCGACAGTGCGATCAACGCGTCGGGCACCGGGCCGCCGAACTGCCCGCTGTGCACGGCGTTACGCAGCACTTGTACCTCGACGAACCCGTTCACGATCCCGCGCAGCCCGGTCGTCAGCGCCGGCTGGCCGATGTCCCAGTTCCCGGAGTCCGCGATCACGATCACATCGGCGGCAAGATCGTCGCGGTACTCCCGCAGCAGGTCCTCCAGCGACTCGGACCCGTACTCCTCCTCGCCCTCGATGAACACCACGACCCCGACGGGCAGGTCGTCACCGAACGCCCGCAGCGCCGCGACGTGCGCCATGACGCCGGCCTTGTCGTCGGAGACCCCGCGTCCGTACAGCCGCCCGTCGCGCTCCACCGGCTCGAACGGGTCGCTCTTCCACTGCTGCAGATCCCCGACGGGCTGCACGTCATGGTGCGCGTACAACAGCACGGTGGGCGCCCCGGCCGGCGCCGGCCGGCGCCCGATGACCGCCGGCTGCCCGCCCTTGCGCACGATCCGCACATCGGGCAGCCCGGCCCCGCGCAGCAGCTCCGCAACGGCCTCGGCGGAGCGCTCGACGTGGCTGTGGTCGAATCCCGCAAACGCAATGCTCGGAATCCGGACGAGCGCCTCCAGATCGGCGCGCACACCCGGCATCTCCCGCCGGATCGCGGCGCGAAGTTCTTCCTCGGTTCGCACAGTCATACGCAGAACTTACTGCGCACCGCGCAGCCACGCGCGAACCGCCCTGATTCCGAAGCCCCGAACCCAACACGAACCGGAACCCCGAACCCGGCAACCCTCGAAGGGCGACCGCCACCAAACTCGAGGCGAACCGACAACCCCTCAAAGCGCGCCCTCCGCCGCCGAGCAGGCTGCCCTCGAACCGTGGCCGCCCCGGGAGCGAATCCCACCCGCGACGGCCTCCTTCAAGCCCCGCCTACGACTCGGCCGTCCGCGGCTCGCCTCCGTCCGCACCGTCCCCGCGCATCCAGCCCCGCATCCGTCCCGCGCCCGCGCCGACCCACCCGCCGACGTCCGCCGCGCCGTCCCCGAGCTTGCGCAGCAGCGACACGAGCGGGTCCTGCGACCGGCTGAACGCCTCCCGGTACGAGGCCGCCGCCGCCTTGATCTCCTCGGTCACCGACGCATTGCCGTCGTCATCGCGCCGCGGGTAGTCGCCGGACAGAATCCGCTGGTACTCCCCGCTGTCGATCCACGCCCGCACCTCGGCCGCCCGCGCCACCGGCATCGGGTGCGACCGGGCGGTCACCATCCGGATCTTGATGAGGCTGTCGCGCAGGTCTCCGGCCCGGTCGAACTCGGCCGCCTGCTCCAGGAACGCCGTCGTGTCGACCTCGGACAGGTCCCCGCCGCCGGCGAGCTTCATCGCCAGCCGCAGCGACGCCGCCGGGTCCTGGCACGCGAGCAGCCCGGCGCGGTCGGCGGAGAGCTCGGCCTTGCGCCACCACTCCATTAGCGCGGCCACGATCGCGCGCAGGACCATCGACCCGACGGGCAGCCAGGCCAGCCGGATCGCCCAGTCCGTCAGGATCATGACCATCGTGCGGTAGACCGCGTGCCCGCTCACCAGATGCCCGAGCTCGTGCCCGAGCATGCAGCGCAGTTCCTCGTCGTCGAGCAGCTCGACGGAGCCGGAGTTGACCACGATGAACGGCTTCGACATGCCGATACACATGCCGTTGATCGACCGGTCCTGCTGCACGAACAGCTCCGGCAGCTCGGCCATGTCCAGCGTGGCCGCCGCCTCGGCGAGCAGCCGGTGCACCCGCGGATACTGCCGGTGGTCCACCCGGATCGCGTTGCCGAGGAACTGCAGCCGCCACGCCCGCTCGTTCCACAGGGCGTGCAGCGACTTGAGCACGTCGTCGAACCCGCGCAGCTCTCGCAGCGCCACCAGGGCGCCCCGGTCGGCCGGATGCTCCCAGGCCCGGGAGCTGATCCCGGTCAGCACCACCCGCCGTCGTACCGGAGGATTACCGCTCTGCGCCTCGTCAGTGCTCATCCGCTCCGCTCCTCCCCGTCCGACCCGCTCTCCGGATCGTCCCCCAGTGTTGCGTGGGCCGTCCACCCGCTCGGGCCGATGATGTACTCAATTTCCGGATCATGGGCCTCCGCCGAAGCCCCGTCGACCAGCACGTCCACCGCGAGTTCGGGTCGATCCTCCGCAAAGTGCCCGTCCTCGGCGGCCATCCACCGCTCCCACTCGCCCCGCAGCGCCTCCCCGTCGCGCTCCAGCCCGCGGCCCAGCCGCAGCTCCCGCGGCGCCCCGACCAGCACCGCGAGCGTCAGGTCGGCCCGCATCGCCGCCGACGCGCTGCCCACCCCCTCGACCACGAGCACGTCCGGCGGCTCGACCGGCGTCCATTCGTCCCCGAGCCGCCCCCTCCCCCAGTCGTACCGTCGATAAGCCCCCGCCTCCCCCCGCCGCAGCGGTTCGAGCACCCACTCGCGCATCCGCGGTTGCCAGGCGAGCAGCTTCGCCCACCCGTCCAGGAGGTCGTCGGTGTGCAGCACGCTCACCCGCCGCGTCCGCCCCAGCTCGCGGGCCAGCCGCCCCGCGAACGTGGTCTTCCCGGCCCCGGCCCGCCCGTCGACCGCCACGACCCGGACGGCCCCGACCCGGGGCGGCCGCTCCAGCACCGTGCCGGCCAGCGCCCGGTACGTCCCCTTCATCGCAACCCCGCCGTGACCATCGGCAACCCCTTGGGCGCGCCGTCCTCGATCAACCGCCACAGCGCCGAGGTGTCGAGATGCTCCTCCACCAGGTCGCCCAGCACGTCCACGGTCCGCTCCCGTAGCGCCGCGAACGACGTGTCCGGCGCCACCTCGAACCCTTGTCGCCCGGCGAGCCGGGCCGCCTCGGCCAGAAACGCCCGCCGGAACCCGTCCGACTCGAACGCCCCGTGCCAGTGTGTCCCGAACACGCTCCCGACGACCGCCCCCTCGCCGGTGCCGTCCGGAAGCCTGATCAGCGGCCGTTCCGCGCCGCGGGTGACCTGCCCGTGATGGATCTCGTACCCCCGCACCGGCACCCCCTCGAACGCCGTCCCGCTCGGCAGCGCCAGCGTCTTGTGCTCGGCGAACGCGATGTCGACCGGCAGCAGCCCGAGCCCCGCGACACTGCCCCGCTGGCTCTCCACCTCGTCGTCGATCCGCTCGGCCAGCATCTGGAAGCCGCCGCAGATCCCCAGCACCGGCCGCCCCGCCTTGGCATGTCGGACGATCGCGTCGGCCAGCCCCCGCTCCCGCAGCCAGGCCAGGTCGTCCACAGTGGACTTGCTGCCGGGCACGACCACCAGGTCGACGTCGGCCAGGTCGGCCGCCTCCACCGTCAGCCGCACCTGCACCCCCGGCTCGCACGCCAGAGCCTCCGCGTCCGTCGCATTGGACAGACGCGGCAGCCGTACCACGGCCACCCGCAACCACTGGCTCCCGCGCGCCGGCGCCGGCCGTCCCAGCACCCGCCCGTCGTACGCCAGCGAGTCCTCCGCATCCAGCCACAGGTCGTCGGACCACGGCACCACCCCGAGCGTCGGCCGCCCGGTGAGCTCGGTCAACGACTCCACGCCGGGCCGTAACAGCCCCGCGTCGCCCCGGAACTTGTTGATCACGAAGCCGCTCACGAGCGCCTGGTCCTCGGGTTCGAGCAGCGCGACCGTCCCGAACAGCGCCGCGAACACCCCGCCCCGGTCGATGTCCCCGACCACGATCACCGGCAGGTCGGCGGCCCGCGCGAGCCCCATGTTCGCCAGGTCCATCGCCCGCAGGTTGATCTCCGCCGGGCTGCCCGCCCCCTCGCAGATCACCACGTCGTGGCGCCGCCGGAGCTCGTCGAGCGTCTCCAGCACCGTCGCGCGGAGCCGGTCCTTGATCTCCGCGTAGTTCGCGGCGCCGATGTGCCCGACCGCCCGCCCCAGCACGATGACCTGACTGCGCCGGTCCGACCCCGGCTTGAGCAGCACCGGATTGAACCGGACGCTCGGCGCCAGGCCGCACGCGACCGCCTGCAATGCCTGCGCGCGCCCGATCTCACCCCCGGTGCCGTCGGGCTCGATCGCCACCGCCGAGTTGTTCGACATGTTCTGCGCCTTGAACGGCGCGACGTTGACTCCTTGCCGGTGCAGCCACCGGCAGATGCCCGCCGTCAGCAGACTCTTGCCCGCATCCGACGTCGTTCCCGCAACGAGCAGACCACCCTTGCCTTCCACGCCGCCCATTCTGGACCCCGGGTATGACACAAAATCGGTCCGACCACTTTCCGTAGTCAGAAAACTTCGCAGTGTCACCTCCGTGCGGGCGGTCCGAAAAACTGTCAGACGCCCCCGGTACGGTCGCAGCATGAAATTTTTGGCAGGCGCACGGGCCGATGCGGCCGGGATCGTGATCGGCGCCGCGCTCGACGCGGTGTTCGGCGACCCGCGCCGCTGGCACCCGGTCGCCGGCTTCGGCCGCTTCGCCGGCGCGGTCGAGCGGCGGCTCTACGCCCGCACGCGGTGGGCCGGCACGCAGTTCACGGCGATCACGGTCGGCGTGCCGGTCCTCGCCGCCGCGGCCGCCGCGCGCCTGACCCGCAACCGCCCGCTGGCCCGCACGGCCCTGGTCGCCGTGGCCACATGGTCGGCCCTCGGCGGCACCAGCCTCGCCCGCGAGGGCCGGATCATGGCGGCCAAGCTGCACGCCGGCGACCTGCCCGCCGCCCGCGCCCAGCTGCCCAACCTGTGCGGCCGCGACCCGGCCGGCCTGCAAGCGCCCGACCTGGCCCGCGCCACCGTCGAGTCCCTGGCCGAGAACACGTCGGACGCCGTCGTCGCCCCGCTCTTCTGGGCCGCCGTCGCCGGAGTGCCCGGCATCGTCGGATACCGGGCCGTGAACACACTCGATGCCATGGTGGGTCACCGTTCAGAGCGATATGCCCGCTTCGGTACCGCCAGCGCCCGCCTCGACGACGCCGCCAACCTGGTTCCAGCTCGCCTGACGGCCGCCCTCACGGTCGCCGCCGCCCCCCTCGTCGGCGGCCGCCCTTCCCGCGCCCTGCACACCTGGTTACGCGACGGCTCCCACCACCCGAGCCCCAACTCGGGCCAGTGCGAGTCCGCGGCCGCGGGCGCCCTGGGCGTGCGCCTCGGCGGCCGCAACGTCTACGGCTCCCGCGTCGAGGAGCGCCCCCACTTGGGCGACGGCAACCCGCCGACCCCGTCCGACGTGCGCCGGGCCGCCACTCTCACCCTCGCGGTCGGTACCGCGGCGGTCGCCCTGGCCGCGGCCACCCGCCTGGCCGTCGCCCACCACCGCCACCGCCGAAAACGCACCTAGACGTCTGCTCCGTCGCCCGGTCGCCGTCGCGCCGTCGCCCCGCCGCCGCCCGCCCCGCCGCCGCCTGCCGCCCCGCCGCCGCCTGCCGCCCCGCCGCCGCCTGCCGCGCCGCCGCCCGTCGCGCCGCCGCCGTGGCCCGTCGCGCCGTGGCCGGCCGCCGTGGCCCGTCGCGCTGTCGGCCGTCGCGCCGCCGCCCGTCGTCCGCGCCCGTCGCCCCGTCGCCGTGGCCCGTCGCTGTGGCCCGTCGCGCCGCCGCCCGCCGCGCCGCCGCCGTGGCCCGTCGCCGTGGCCCGTCGCGCCGCCGCCCGCCGCGCCGCCGCCGTGGCCCGTCGCGCCGCCGGCCGTCGCCCCGTCGCCGTGCCCCGTGGCCCCGTCGCGTGGCCCATCGCGCCGTCGCGCCGTCGGCCGTCGGCCGTCGGCCGTCGCCCATCGCTGCCACCGCCGAAACACGCTTCGCCATCGCCGAAGTACCACCGAAAACCCCGCATAGCCCTCGCTGAAGTCTCGCCGCTCCGCATGGGCCGCCGCGCCGTTGCGTCTCGCCGAGTGCCGTCGCCGGATCGTCACAATTTGATAGACTGACTGTGGTGAATATGTACGCATATGAGTGAGTGCATGTCGGCGAATGGGGCGGCGCCTGTGCTTCTAGCAAGCAGATGGCGCAAAAACAAGAGCTTGTCTCACATCCGTCACGGTCTTACCTTGCACTCGTGCAGCCCGTGCTCCTCCCCGTTCTCGCACCGCTCCGCGACTTCCGTCGCGACGATGTGCATGCGCCCGTGCTCGATGAGTTCATGGGCGGTCTGGGAGTCGGCTACAGCTACGGCCCACCGTTCGGCCAGCGTCTCGTCACGTGGGCCGACCTGCAACGCATGGAGCTTCCCCGCCGAATGCTGCGCCGCCAGGCCGCGTACCACCTCGACGCACGACTCGGTGCCGTTGGCGTCCACGGACAGCCACCGGCGCTCATGCTCAACTTCGAGGGCATCGCCTCCAGCCTTCTGCTCGCCGAAGGCCTGTGGGCGAGCCTCGAGCGGTCCGTGCCCGGCGAGCTCGTCGTCGGGGTACCGGCGCGGGACGTGGTCATCGTGACCGGCTCCAACTCGCCACCCGGCCTGGCCAAGGTGCGGCGCGCGGTGGACCGGGTCTTCTTCGCCGGTGACCGCTACCTGCTGTCGCGCAAGATGCTCGTCCGGCGGCGGGGTATCTGGGAACCGTACGTGCCCAGCCAGGCCCCCACGCGCGAAGCTGCGTTCTCCGACACCGCGCTGTTCTAGACACCCCGGCCGGGACGGCGACGCCAACGGTCGCCCCCGGATCGGCATGGCACCGCAGCTGCGACGGCGGCGATCCGCGTGGCACCGCGTCGACGGCACCCGCGATCGTCGTGGCACAGCGACGGCGACCGGCGCGACACCGCGGCGGCGCGCGTGGCACCGAAGCGACGGCACCCAGGATCGGCGTGGCACCGCGGCGACGGCGACGGCGATCGGTGTGGCGCGGGGCGACGGCCTGCGTGGCGCCCGTGGCGGCGGAGTGCGTGGCGCCCGTGGCGGCGGAGTGCGTGGCGCCCGTGGCGGCGGAGTGCGTGGCACCGTGGCGGCGGAGTGCGTGGCACCGTGGCGGCGATGGCGGCGTGCGTGGCGATGGCGAAACAGCGGCGGCGGCGGCGTGGCGGCGGCCCGGATCGGTTTGGCGCCGTGGCTACTAGGATTCTGGCGTGCGGCGGGATTGGCTGCTCGCGGGCGGGTTTGCGGTCGCGGTGGCGGTCGGGGGATGGCGCGCGGGGCTGATCCAGGAGGCGCCGCGAGGGCTGGACGTGGCCGGGTTCGGGCTCATGGTCGTGGCCGCGCTCGGACTGGGGCTGCGCCGCGTTGCGCCGCTCGTGCCGTTCGGTGTCGCCGTCGGGGTCAGCTCGGTGTATGTGCTGCTCGGGTACCCCTTCGGGCCGATTCTGCTCACCATTGTCTGGGCGATGTTCGAGTACGCGCGGCGGCGCCCGCTGCGGGAGTCGGCGCTCGCGCTCGGGGTGGGGGCGGGCGTTTCGGCGCTCGCGGTACTGCCGCGTTTGAACGGGCACCTCGATCTGCTCGCGTTCGGGCTTCTGCTCTGGGGGGCCTGCTGGCTGGCGGTGCCCTGGTCGCTCGGGGCGCTGGTGTACATGCGGCGGCAGGCGCTCGTTCGGGAGCGGGCCGAGCTCGTGCGGCGGGCGGTGCTCGAGGAGCGGATCCGGGTCTCGCGGGAGGTACACGACGTGGCCGGGCACGGGTTCGCAGTCGTGGCCATGCAGGCCGGGGTCGCGCTCGTCGTGCTGGACGAGCAGCCGGGGCAGGCCCGCGACGCGCTGCGGGCGATCCGGGACACGAGCCGTGCGGCGCTGGACGAGCTGCGGGCGGTGATCGAGAACATCGACGCGCCCGCGGACGTGGACGCGCTCGTGGAGCAGGTGCGGGCCGGTGGGGTCGCGGTCGAGCTCGACTACGACGGGCTCGTGGGGGCCGGCGAGCGTCAACGGCGCATCGCGTACGAGGTCGTCCGCGAGGCGCTCACCAATGTGCTCAAGCACTCGCCGCTCGCCCGGGCGTCGGTGTCGGTACGGCTGGACGGTGGTGAGGTGGCCGTGACGGTCAGCAACGACGGCGAGGTGGCCGGACGCGTGGAGAGCGCCGGGCGGGGGATCGAGGGCATGCGGGAGCGGGTCGAGGGCGCCGGGGGGTCGTTCGAGGTGCGGCGGGGGCCGGGATTTGCGGTACACGCGAGGATTCCGAAATGAGCGAGCGCATCCGCGTGGTCGTCGTCGACGACGAGGCGCTCATCCGGGGCGGGCTCCGGCTGCTCATCGCGCGTGAGGGCGATCTCGAGCTCGTCGGCGAGGCCGGGGACGGGGCGGCGGCGCTCGAGGTGCTCCGGCGGACCCGGCCCGATGTGGTGCTGCTCGACATCCGGATGCCCGAGGTCGACGGGCTGGCGGTACTGCGGGAGATCGCCGGCGACCCCGCGCTGCGCGGGACGCGCGTCGTGGTCGTCACGACGTTCGAGACCGACGAGAACGTGTTCGCGGCGCTCGAGGCGGGGGCGGCCGGGTTCCTGCTCAAGGACGCCGAGCCGGCCGAGCTCATCCGGGCCGTCCGCGTGGTGGCCGGCGGGGAGGCGCTGCTGTCGCCGTCGGTCACCCGGCGGGTGATCGCGCGGTTCGGGCTGGTCGGCGGGCCGCCGCCCGTGGCGATGGATCGGCTCACCGAGCGGGAGCGGGAGGTTGCGGCCTGGGTCGCCACCGGGCGGTCCAACGACGAGATCGCCGCCGAGCTGGCGGTCAGTCCGGCGACGGTTCGGACCCACGTCGGGCGGGCGATGGTGAAGGTGAACGCGCGGGACCGGGCCCAGCTCGTGGTGATGGCGATCCGGGCCGGGCTGAGGATCCGGTAGCGGCGCGAACGTCAGGAACCGGCCGGCTGGGTCGCGATGCGGCCGCGCGTCAGGAGCCGGCCAGATCGGTCGCGATGCGGCGCAGGACGTCGGCCGCGGGCTCGCCGGTGTGGCGGGAGTGGTCCAGCAGGATCAGCGCGGCCAGGTTCGTCATCCCGGTGAAGGCGCGGCCGACATCCGCCACCGCGTCCTCGTCGCCGATCATCTGCTGCAGGTAGCCGCTGCGCGTTGCGCCGTCCTGGGGGGCCTGGAAGAGCAGGGTCAGCACGCCGATGGCGTTGCGGGTGTCGTCCAGGCGGCGCTCGTCCATGGCGAACACAGTACGGCCGAAAAAGGTTGGCGGACCTGTCGAAAGCGCGCGGTTGACTTCGACGCAGGGGTGAAAGCAGGCCCGAAGGCGAAGGAGAACCGCGATGTCGTTCCAGGCTTACATCGACGCGCTCGAGACCAAGACCGGCATGACCCCGCGCGCGCTGCTCGGCGTGGCCGCGGCCCGCGGGCTGGAAGGGCCGCAGGTCAGGGCGGGCGCGGTCATCGACTGGCTCAAGGAGGACTACGGCGTCGGGCGGGGGCACGCGATGGCGCTCGTGCACGTGATCAAGAACGGGGTGAAGATCCCGGGCAAGCACGTCGGCGGCGCCGACACGGTCTGGTTGGACGGCAAGGCCGCCCGGCGCTAGAACTACTGCGTGATCACGATCGGCCAGCTCGCGGCCTACGCAGGGGTGACGACGAAGGCCGTGCGCCACTACCACGAGCGGGGGCTGCTGGAGGAGCCCGAGCGGGACTCCTCCGGCTACCGCCGCTACGGCGCCGAGCACGCGATCGCGCTGGTGAAGATCAGGACGCTGGCCGAGTCGGGTGTACCGCTCGCACGCATCCAGGAACTGCTCGCGGCCGGGCCGGAGGAGTTCGCGGCGGCGGTGGCGGAGATCGACCGGGTCCTGCGCGAGCGCGCCGAGGAGCTGCAACGGGCCCGTGAGCGTATCGCGCGGCTGGGCTCCGGCGACCGGCTGTTCGTGTCCGAGGAGGCGGCCGGGTTCCTCGAGGCGCTGGCCGAGTCGGGGGTGAGCGCCCGCACGGTGCAGATGGAGCGGGACGTGTGGATCCTGCTGCAGTCGGTGTCGCCGGCGGAGGCGCGGATCTGGCTCGCGGACAAGCTCGCCGCGTTCGAGGACCCGGAGTTCCGGGCGATCTACCTTGTGTACGACGCGGCGTTCGAGTGGGCGGCGGACGATTCGCGGCTGCCGGGGCTCGCGGAGCGCACGGCGGCGTGGATGCTGGAGCGGCCAGAGCCGGAGATGACGCAGGATCCGGCGATCGCGCAGCTGGTCGCGGCGACCGCGGGGCTGAACTCCCCCGCGTGGACCCGGCTGACCGAGCTCACGCGGCAGGCGGCCACCCGGGCCACGACGGCACGGCAGGAGCAAAAGCAAGAGCAAAAGCAAGAGCAGACGCCGTAGGCCAGGGAAACACCGGGCTCAGGCCACTTGCCGCAACGGGCAGCGCGCCGGCGCCGACTCCTCGATCTCCGGCACGGCCTCGACGCCGTGCACGCGGCCCTCGATCACGTGGCCCTGGATCAGCCCCATGAGCAGGTGCTGCGGCACCCGTTCGTAGCGCACGTCCATGGGTTCCCGGCGGATGATGAGCGTCCAGCGCATGGAATTCAGCCTCGCTCTCTGCGGGTTGACGGCTTGAGGAACTTCAGGCCGGTGAAGAGCACCCCGGCGCCGACGGCCACCGCGAGCAGCAGGCCGAGCGGGTTCGGGCCGTCGTCGTCGCGGCTGACCACGGCGACCACGGTGAGCGCCGCGATGGCGGGGATGACGCTCGCCCCGAAGGCCAGCGTCGGCCCGAGGTCGGCCCGGACCCGGGCCGCCCACGACACCGCGATGCGCAACGGCGTCACCACGGCCTCGGCCCGCAGCTCGTCCTGCGGCTGCAGCGGCGGCTCATGGGCCTTCCGGGTCGGCATTTCCGCCGACAGGTCCAGCTGATCGTCAGCCTCCGGCTGCGGCTGGCCACCCTCAGTGGAAGTCGTCACCCTTGGGGCTCCTCCATCGTCGAGCGGGTCGGGTAGCCGGCCCGTTGCAGGATTGGCACACGCCTATCCCGGACGGCTACGCCGTTGCGCTGTGTAGCCGTCTCGCGAGGGAGCCTAACCGATCGACATCACAATGCCTACAGATTCAGTCACATCTCAATATGTCTTTTGGTCCCACAAAACTGCACGTCACAGTCCATCACCGCGCCGTAACAGGGCGTACGCAGGTGAGATCCACTCACGATCGCGAAGCTGGAGATCCGCACCTGTTGGTAGTAGGCAAATATACGGAGCGTATGAACGAAAGTCGCCCGCCAGACGGGTGAGACCGGGTGAAATGGCTGTTCGGGGCGGCATTCAAGTACTCCCAGCCGTGGACGCAGGACGCCTGTACGGCTAGCGTTAGCCCCACATGACGCACACCTAGTGCGACTAATACGCGCATCGGGGGTTGAACCGCGAGGTTGAGGGTCACGTACCGATTACAGGAGGCGTTCGGTATGGCAGGCTCTACCTCAGGTAAGAAGCCACACACCCACGGTGACCAACAGAAGAGCGACGCCTCGTGGGCCGAGGCGCCGCTCCTGTCCAGTCCACGATCAAGCCGAGGACAGACATCATGAGTGTGCTACACAACGTGTCGAAAGAAACACAGATCGATGCCGATGGTCGGAATGCTGACACTCCGCGGCGGGGTTCCAAGCAACCGCCGCAGCCGCCCGAGCGCAGCTCCGCGCACACCGGAGGGTCGCTGACGCGCGTGACCGCCAACTTCACGCCCCGCGGCATGGCGGCCCTCGACCGGGTGTCGGAGAAGACCGGCGACTCGCGCACCGACGTGCTCAACCGGGCCGTCATGGCGTACGAGACGCTGCTCGAACTCATCGAAGAGGGCGACGGCCGCTCGCTGCGCGTCAAGATCGGCGACGAGGTCCGAATCCTGCATTTCCTGGGCTGAGCGACTGGGCCGAGCGACCGAGCTGAGCGACCGAGCCGAGCTACGACGAAGCGCCGCGGACCGGCCAAGGTTCGCGGCGCTCGTCGTCGTGCAGGGTCGATCAGCCGGCCGAGCAGACGTTCCCGTTCAGCGTGAACGCCGCCGGCAGGATGTTCGGGCCGTTGTAGGCGCCCACGAAGCCGACGCTCGTCGTCGCCCCCGGCGCCAGGTTGGTGTTGAAGTCCGCCGGCGTCACGCGGACCGTCGCGCCCGTCTGCGTCCAGGTGCCGTTCCAGCCGCTGCTCAGGCTCTGCCAGCCCGTCGGCCACGAGAACGTCAGCGTCCAGTTGTTTATCGCGGCGGTACCGGTGTTGGTGATGTCGATGTTCCCGACGTACCCGTTGCCCCAGTCGTTGGCGTCCGTGAACTTGACGCTGCACGTGCTCGTCGCCGGGGCGCCCGTCCGGAACGTGAGCGGCGGCGAGGACCAGCTGGCCCGGCCCGAGCCGTCGCGCGCCACGATATTTATGGTGTACCGCGTGCCGGGCGTCAAATTGCCCGCCGTGTACGACGTCGACGTGGTCTCGCCGAGCTGCTCGGAACGGGCGCCGACCTGCCGGTACACCTCATATTTCACGCCCGCCTGCGAGGCCGGCCAGGTGAGCGTCGCCGTGCGGTCCGTGACGGCCGTCGTCGACGGGCGGCCCGGCGCCTTCGGGGCGTTCGCCTGCGACGTGGCCGGGTGCAGGGTGAGCACGGTCAGCGAGTACGGCGCCAGGGTCTGCGCCGCCGCCGTGCCCGTCTGCGCGCTGGTGATGCCGCTCGCGCCGTTCAGGTACGACTCGACCGCCGGGGCCGCCGACGAGGGGGTGTACCCGTCATAGGCGATCTTCACCGCGTGGCTGTTCGCCGGGTCCATGTTCACGAGCAGCAGCGTGAGGTCGCCGTTGGCCCGGCGCGCCGCGTGCGCCGCGACGAGCGGGTCATCAGTACCGGCGCGGATGAGCTGGTCGCCGGGGCGCGCGAAGGAGTGCATGAGCTTGAGCGCGTGGTACGGCGCGAACGGGGTGTTCTTCGCCGGCTGGCAGACCGTCCCGTCCGAAGTACAGTTGCCGCTCGAAAGCATTCCGAAGTCGCCGTAGTCGGTCTGGCCGGCGACGGTGCTCACGGTGCCGATGCCGTTGTGCACGTCCCACCAGTCGACGGTGAAGACGCCGTTCTCGATCATGGCGCTGTAGGTCTGGGCCAGGAACAGCGCGCCCGGCTGGGTGTTCTGCCCGACGCCCACGTTCGTCTCGGTGAGGCTGATGCCGATGCGGCCGGAGCCGGCCCCGGCGTACTTCGCGATCTGGTCGCGCACCACGTACATGATGTCGTCGATCTGGCCCGGCTTGGCCAGCGCGTCGGCCTCGCCGTTGCCGCCGGGGTACCAGTGCAGGTCCACGAAGTCGATGGACGGGCCCGCGATCGACAGCACGACCTGGTTCCAGGAGCCCGTGTCGCCGCCCCCGACGAGCGCGTCGGGCCAGTTGGCCGGCGTGGTGAGCACCGCGCCGATCTTGATGTTGGGGTCGACGGCCTTCATCGCCTGCGAGTACGCCACGACCTCCTCGGCGTACTGCTTCGGGCTCTTGTCGGCGTGGTCGTCGGCCTCCCAGGCGGTGCCGTAGTGGCCGTTGCCGTAGTTCTCGTTGCCGATCGTCCACCAGTTGGCGTGGTAGCCCTTGGTGATGTTCGCGTACCGCACCCAGTCCGCCGCCTCCTGCGCGGTACCGGTGCCGTAGTTCGCGATGATCATCGGCTGGGCCCCGATGCGCTGGGCGCCGGCCATGAACGTGTCGAAGTCGGTGTTCGGGGCGACGTACCCGCCCGGCGCGGTGTGCGTCTGCCAGTGGTAGATGTCGGCGTAGGAGCCGCCCGGGTACCGCACCATGCCGACGCCCGCCGCGCCGAGCAGGTCGGACACGGCCGTGGTGCCGAGCTCCGAGTCCCAGATCGCGTGGTTGACGCCGAGCGCGGTGTCGGCGACGGTGGCCAGCCCGGCCCGGGTGTTGACGGTGACGTTTGTCGGTACGGGATCGGCGTACGCGCTGGACAGCGGCAGGCTGCTCAAAGCGCCGGCCGCGACGAGCAGTGCGAACGCACCGGCGGCGCGGCGCACTGAACTCTGGGGCATGGCGGCGGACCTCTCGCTCGGAGTGTGAAACGCTTCGATCCGGAAGCTGAGTCCGGCCCGGTCCGCCTTGCAAGCGCCTGCCCGGCTTGTCGGCATTTGTCAACGTGATCGCGGAGAACGTTTCATGGACGCGCTCGGCCTCCTGGCCGCACACCACGTGCAGGGCATAGCGAAGCTGCGCGGCCACCTGACCAACAACCCGAGCCGCGACGAGCTGCGCCACGGCCTGCTGCAGGCCCGCCTGGCCGCGCAGGCCCTGCTGGCCGGCGTCCGCCCGGTGCTGGAGCCGCCGGTGGGCGACCTCCTCCTCGGCGACGTGCTGCTGGAGGTGCGCGGCCTGAACCGCGCCGGCGGCGGTACGTCACGCCGGCTGGTACGCGCGATCGAGCTGAAGGCGAAACAGACCCGCACCGCCCCGGCCGTCTGGGTGTGGATCGAGGACGACGGCGCGTTCGCGGGCCTGGACGACACGGCGGTCCCGGGCCTGGAACGGGTCTTCGCGACCTGGCCCCACCTGGACGGCGTGGTCCTGTCGGGCGAGGTGCCGGTCGCCTTTCCGCGCGCCGTGCACTTCGGCCCGCAGACGGTCGTGCACCGCCCGGACCTGAGCCCGGCCCGGTACGCGCTGATCCACCGCCTGTGCACCGCCGGCGGCCGTCCCCCGTGTTCTTGAGCCCGAGAACCCAACGGGGCGCCGGGATCGATACCCGGCCCGAAGTCCGGCGACTGATGCGAATGCAAGGAAGCCGGTGATCAGGATGGCCGTGTGATTTGCTTCTCGGCTGCCGCAAAGAAGTTCCGTATATTCTTGATCCAGGTTGGAGTATGACTGTGCATTGGCGGGACGGTAATGGCGAATGGCAAAAGCCCATCACGTTGAATGGGGCTGCGCGGTGACGTCAATTCGAGGTGAGGCATACTACCGGAGACATCACTCGAAATCCCCGATGCAACTCCGGACTCTAGCGGACGTTGACGCTATGCTCGACGCCTTATTGAATGGTCTCGAGGATGAGGAAGCGGCTCAAGTGTTCTCACTTGAGCGGCAGTTGTTGCCGTCAGGTAATCCAGATCATGAGTTGGTTGTTGGTGTAGACAGGGGACTCCGAGTCGGAGTGATCGCCTTTATGGACGAGGACGAGAACTGGGTGCCGGTCGGCTTGACTGAGCCTCGAGATCGGGTCGTGTACTGCATTGCTGGGCACGTGAGGGAGTTCCCGGAAGACTGCGAAGTTCCGCTTGATGTGGTTCGTGAGGCCGTTAAAGAGTTTTTGTTGACTGGCGGAAAACGGCCTACAGGCATCGAATGGAAAGCTCAATACCCGGATGAGTGATTGTACGCGGTCGGCAATGGGAGGGTGAAAACGACGTTCTGGCGTTCTGGTAGCCCGCGCAGCCGACGCTGCCGTTCATACCATTTCTCCACTTGAAAGCTCAACCAGATCAGCCGGACTCCTGCCATCCACACTTGCTCGAACGCCCGTTGCCATGCCTGCTCAGGCCAGGGCAGAATTCCGCCGGCCTCGACGTCGTCATCGACCTGCTTCATTCGCTCGGCTGCTTGCCGGTACCCGCAAGTCCGCCAGCGCCGCCCGCGCATATTGCCCTAGGAACTCGGTCGCCACGCGCAGTGACTGCTGTTCGTCCTCCTCGCCACTGTCGGTATCGGAGGGCGGCATGCCTTGCCAAGGGTCGTCGACAATGCCGCGCATCGCTGAGGCGACAGCGTCCGATCTGCTGTCTGCAATTGCCGATACCGACCGACGAGCAGCTGTGGCCCCTGGAGGCGTGGCATCGCTTTAGGAGAGCGGTGCCTGCCCCCACCGGTCGATGACCGTTCAACAGCACAAACACCGCCTAGCGACCCGTTCTCCTGTGGTGGTTGGCCGCGTATTTGCCGTTCGGGCGTTCATCCGGTTGCTGTCGGGGGTGCGCCCTAACGGAGAGGGAGTCGCGCGGCCTCAATGCCCTCATAAGTTGTGTTACGAGGGCATCGGCACCCGGGGCAACCCTGGACCAGGGGAGTTGGGGCGATCGGGTTCGGTGCAGTCGATCCCGTTGCGCCATAACGGTTATGGGCCGGACTGGGTTGGGCTCGTTCCGGTCGGTTGCTGTACTCCGACGGCATGGAGTAGTAGCCACCGAAGGCGTGGAACCTTCCCTCGGCGGTGAGGGTGTAGCCGGTTCCCTCGACCAGCCCGCGCAGCGCCGCGGCTGCGGCACCCGCGCCGGCGCCGGCGCAGCCATCGATGCGGATCTCAAGGCGGTGAATCCGTCCGGCCCGAAGTCGGGCGACTTGGGCGAACGCGAGGAAGCCGGTGACCTGGCCGCGGAGCAGGGCCAGTGGCTGCGTGGCAGCCATGGGGGGTGCGGGGCGGGAACCCCCCGCCCCGCGCGCCAGCGCGGAGAAATACAGCGTGCGCCCGGTAGGACTCGAACCTACGACCTTGGGATTAGAAGGCACGATCGCGGCAACGGTCGGACTGTCGCGGTCAGCACTCGCGAATCCGGCTGGTGATGGCGGCGACCGTCGATGCGGGCTGCGGTTGCTGTCATCGTTGCTGTCGGACAGCGCCCCTTCCGGGTGAATCGGCGACCCGAGCCTGCCCAGGCGTTCGGGCCAGCGACGCGTTCGCGGACTGGGGGCAGCTGCTCGCCGCGCGTCCCACGACACCTTCACGCGATCATCATTCGATGCGTATCGCGTCGCCGGCGACCCGCTGCCATTCGCGCGCTGTCTCCGGGTGCACCTTCCGGAGGATGATCCGTCCGCGCCACCGGAGGGGGTACTGCGGTGGTCGTAGCCAGGGCCGCAGGACCAGGGAGACGACGCACAAGGCGCCGATGATCTTGGCTGTCGTGGATATCCCCGTCCATATGCGGATGGCGTCGGGTGTGAAGAAGAGGCTCACGACGCCGAACAGGTTGAAAGCGACAAGAACCAGGACGAACCAATTCTGTACAACGTCGTTGGGCAGACCCTTGCCGTGCGAAAGGAACCGCTCTTCCTGGGCGGCCAGCAACGGAATGCGGACCTGCCGCCGACGGTCGTGGACAAAGAGCTGCTCGACGACCAAGGTGACCGGCTCCGCCAGGGTGGCGCCGTCGACCACCGAACGGTCGGGCAGCGGCGGGTCGGTGCTACGCGCATCCCAGGACACCTTCACCCGATCATCATCGATGGACGGCGCAAACGGCGCTGTCCCGGTTGCGAGCCTCAATGCCCTCATAAGTGTCGTTATGAAGGCATCAGCACCCGGGGCCAACCCCGGACAAAGGGATTCCCGGCGATAAGGTTCGGTGCAGTCGATCCCGTTGCGCCATAACGGGTATGGGCCGGACCGGGTTGGGCTCGGTCCGGTCGGTTGCTGTACTCCACTGCTGTACGCGCCGACGGCGACCCGCAGATTAAGAGGGCACGACAGGGATCATGCCTGGCAGCTGGCGTCATGATAAGCGCCGCCTGGGTTGCCATGCTGGCTTGGCCGACAAAATGGTGGGGCTACATCTGTATGGTCTGACTACGATGGCGGCGTGACGCTCCAGCACTATCTTCCCGCGGCGTTCCTCGGTCGGTTCTCGGAGGATGTAAGTGGGAGCTTGCGGCAACGCCGGGTTTGGGTTCAGCGCCGTGACAAGACGCAGGCGTTCCGAGTCGCCGCAGAAAAGATAGGTGCGGAAAATAACTTCTACAAACTGAACGACCCGCAGAACTTCGGTCAGGACGTCGTTGATGAAACGTGGGCCAGGTACGAACAGCACCTAGCGTTTGCGCTCGCTCGACTCATTACCGATGCCCCGTTGGCACTGTCGGCCACGCTTTGGCTTCGAGTGCTCGTGCCGTTTGTAGCCGGGACATTCGTTCGAACTCCAGCCTTCGATGATCGCCACAATCCTTTGTTTGGCGACTATATTGCAGAGGGGCTGTGGGATGAGTTGAGGCTCGGCGACAACACCAATTTGTCACGCCTCACGGCACTCAATCGCCTGCTCGGTCCGATGATGGTTGCCAGATGGAC
The DNA here is from genome assembly GCF_049995355.1 of Dactylosporangium sp. McL0621. Taxonomy (NCBI): domain Bacteria; kingdom Bacillati; phylum Actinomycetota; class Actinomycetes; order Micromonosporales; family Micromonosporaceae; genus Dactylosporangium; species Dactylosporangium sp. McL0621. Next base: position 1,400,040 of record NZ_CP188259.1, on the reverse strand, counting down.
GGTCCTACATCTGCCACCACAAGTTGGCTGCATTACCAATGACCGAGGACTCGCTAACATTAGGCTAGGACGGGACGGAAGGCTCGGCTGGATAATCCCGCTAGATCCCGGGCACATTCTGCAGCTTGAGCCGATTCCCGATGGGCACGGACGCAAAATACTCTATGATGCAGATGACGGGCAATGGTTTGCAGTGATTGAGCATCGGTATCCACCGTTGAAGGCCTGCGTTGGCCTAAATGACGGCATTGCTGACGCTGCTCGGGACTGCATCATCGGCAGCGCGCGAAGTCTGGTTGAGAGCCAACAGACGCGAGCGACATGGGAAACTAATGAACCGTCAGTTGACGTACTTCCATCGCCCCGAATGCAAATGGTTCATGAACTTGACTGGCATCGAGCGGTGTCAGCGCTCCGGTACTCACATAACGATCGAGCCCTCGCAGCTTTCGAGCTCGACATGAACTACGCCTTTAGTCGGGCTAACCCACTGTACCGACACTATTGGCGGCCTTCCTATTTCGCGATGGGCATTAACATGCCTGAGTTTACGCCGGGTCTACGGGTGCAAGGCAGGTTCATCGAGCACTACATGTCGGAGGTTCCCGGGTTTACTGATTACTCGCCCGGACCCTTTCCCTGGGAGGTTGAACCCCCGGAGGGGGATGTGGCAAGCAGGTAGATTCGTGACCCGGTCTCGGAGTCTGGCTTTGGCGGTATGGAATGGCTGGACGGCCCGGTGAACGACTGGCTGTCGAACCTAATCAAGCCGATCTTCAACTATCGAGCCATCGTTACGGATCGGCAGTGAGCTGACCGCTCGTGCTACTGATTCAACACCCGTGCGGAGATGCCTCAGCTCGTGGGTGGCGGCGGGGAGGGTGTCACCGCACCGCAAGTTCCGCTCAGACCTAGAGCGGCTCCATCCATCGACGTTCACGCCCTGGTCCTCGGTCTCGCCGGCGGGCCAGGGCGCTGTCGTTTCTACGGGTTGGTCCTTGGCGTCGCTGACTCTGGTGCGGGCGCCGGGGCTTGCCTGCCGCGTAGGCGAAGCCGAAGCGGCAGGGCGCGAAGCGACCCCGAGGCGCCACGGTGCGCCGCGTCAGCGGCGCCTTGATCCCGTACAGAAATTCATCACACGAAGTGGGAAGCCAGTTCGAACGGACGCCGCCCCAGGGTGATCAGCAAAGAGAAGGCACAGAGGAAGGTCTCCACGGCTCGTCGTCGGCCCGGCCCCCTGTGCTGGACAGCCGGGTAAGCCGGATCTGTTCTGCCCCGTTCAGGCGTGTGGACCGTCATCGCTCATCCCCAGGTCGCATCGCAGCTCCGGCGGACCTCGTTCGCCGCGCGTAGCAGCTCGTTCAGCCAGTCGACTTGTACGCGGCGAAGCCCGAACCTCGCCACGCATTGCGTCTGATGTGATCGGGCGTTCGTCACCCGTCCGGCCCCGCAGCTTCTCAAGCTGGTGTTGTGCGAGCAGCATTGCTCCGACCGTCTCGAGTCCATGGATCGTCTTGCCTACCTGCGCGACTGCTTCGTCGAACGGCATGGTGAAGACGACGCTCATGTCGAAGTACGTCTCGATTTCGGCCTCGCCGTGCGCTGGCCCCGGCAGTTGTACCGGCGTCGCAAGGTAGAGGTGCCGGTCCTTGTTGGTCTCCGACGGCAGGGAGTAGTAGCCACCCAAGGCGTGGAACCTTCCCTCGGCGGTGAGGGTGTAGCCGGTTCCCTCGACCAGCCCGCGCAGCGCCGCGGCTGCGGCACCCGCGCCGGCGCAACCATCGATGCGGATCTCAAGGCGGTGAATCCGTCCGGCCCGAAGTCGGGCGACTTGGGCGAACGCAAGGAAGCCGGTGACCTGGCCGCGGAGCAGGGCCAGTGGCTGCGTAGCAGCCATGGGGGGTGCGGGGTGGGAACCCCCCGCCCCGCGCGCCAGCGCGGAGAAATACAGCGTGCGCCCGGTAGGACTCGAACCTACGACCTTGGGATTAGAAGTCCCCTGCTCTATCCACTGAGCTACGAGCGCATGTCGTCGCACAGGCTACCGCCATACCGCGGGGCCGTGCTGAAGACCTGCCTAAGAACAGCATGTGGCCGGTTCGTGGGCAACCGGGTTGACGGCGGGCCGACGCCGCGGACGGGGAAATGCGCGCGCCGGCCCGCCGCCCGGTCCTCAGACGCCCGCGGGGACGCGCGTACGCGGCCTCCGCCGTGCCCGTGGGCCGGGACCAGCCTCCGCCGCCTCCTCCTCCTCGACCTCGTCAGAGTCGACGGAATCGGAATCGGGGGAATCCGAGGAATCTGGGGACCCCGAGGAATCGGGGGAAGCCAGAGAGTCCGGGGAATCGATGGACGGGGTCGCGGTCTCGAAGGCCGCCGCCAGGTCGTCGGACGCGGCCAGCGAAGCCAGGATCTCCTCCGCGAACGGGTCCCCGTCCTCGACCAGCGTCACCACGCCGCCGAGCTCCGGGTCGAACGCCTGGCGCCGCGGCAGGCCGTTGATGTCGTCGGCCGGGACCGTCGGGGCGTCGCCGATGCGCGCGTCGCCGAGCTCGTCGTCGATCGAGCTGGTCGCGGTGTGGGCCCTGATGCGCGCGAACTTGGCGCGGCCGCGGGACAGGTCGTGGCCCACCGTGTGCGCGTCGAGCTCGTAGCTCACCCGGCGCACGTGGTCCTCGGTCTCCCAGTCGCGGCTGTACAGCCGGCCGGTCACGATGACCGGGTCGCCGACCTGCACGCTGCGGGCCACGTTCTCGGCGAGCTGCCGCCAGCAGTTCACCCGCATCCGCAGGCTGTCCCCGTCGACCCAGCGGCCGTCGCCCCGGTCGAAGCGCCGCGACGTCGACGCCACCTTGAAGCTCGCCACCAGCGTCTGGTTGTCGTCCACGAGTCGCCGGCAGTCCGGTGTGTTGAGCACGTTGCCCACGACGGTGACCTTGGTCTCGAACACGGTCGATCTCCCTCCACGTTCTCCTTGCGGTGTCGGGAGAGAGCGTGCGGGAAACCGGGTGCGCGGCGCTCGGCGCAGGAGCCGATTCTGTGGACGGCGAGGCGCTTGGGGACGGGGTCGCGCAGTACCGCCGGATCTGTTATCAGACCGGGAACTGCCCGACGAGTCCGTGCAGCTCACGGCTCATCGCGGAGAGCTCCTCACCCACGGTGCGGGTGTCCTCGACGCCCTCGGTGGTGACGCGCGCGGCCGCCGAGATGCCGGCGATGTTCGCGGCGATGTCGGCCGAGCCGGCGGCCGCCTGCGCGATGCTGCGGCTCATCTCGTCGGTCGTCGCCGTCTGCTCCTCGACGGCGGCCGCGATCGTGGTCTGGTAGTCCCCGAGCCGGCCGGTGACCTCGACGATCCGGTTGATCGCCTCGGTCGCGGCGGTCGTGTCGGCCTGGATGCTCGACACCTTCGCGGCGCCCGGCAGGCCGCGCACGATGTCGAACGCGTACCCGACCTGCCACCCCGAGATGTCCGTGATCCGGAACTTGAGCTGCTGCGCGGCGTCGAGCTGCGCCTGTGATGCCGCCAGCCGCTCGGCGGTGTCCCGGGTCCCGCCCGCCGCCGAGATCGCCGAGAGCCAGATGGCGACCACGCACAGGGACACGACGAGAAACCCGACCACCAGCCGAGTGACGACCCGCGTTCGCCGGAGCGCCTCCATGCCCCGCCTATCGGCGCTCCACAACTGCACCCGAGCAAAACTTAAGCGCCAAATGCTATCGGGCCGACCAGGCGCCGCCGAGGAGCTTCTCCGCCTCCGCGGTCATCGAGGCGATCACGTCCGCCGCGGGCCGGATGTCGCGCACCAGGCCCACGCCCTGCCCCGACAGCAGCGCCATCTCCTCCAGGTCCCCCGTCGTCGCGTCGCGCATCGGCACGAGGTTGGAGAAGCGGTGCATCGGCATGCGCCGGCCGCCCAGTACCGTCTCGCCGATCACCGGCAGCGGGGAGTCGGGGATGTCGCCGGTGCGGCCGGCCCACTCGCGCACCACGCGGTTGCGCAGCACGCGCATCGGGTTGAACTGCGGCGTCTCCGGGCCGAACAGCGAGGTGCGCTCGGTGTCCTCGGCCGCCGCGAGCACCAGGCGCTGCTTGTACCCGTCGTGGGCCGCCGACTCCACCGTCGCCACGAGGCGGGTGCCCACCCAGGCGCCGTCGGCACCGAGCAGGAGCGCGGCGGCCAGGCCCCGGCCGTCGGCGATGCCGCCCGCGGCCAGCACGAGGGCGCGCTCCCCCACGGCGTCGGCGACCAGGGGCAGCAGGGCGAACAGCGGCAGCGTCGAGGCGTTGTGGCCGCCGGCCTCCTGGCCCTGGGCGACGACCGCGTCGGCGCCGCCCTCGACCGCGGCGCGGGCGGCGTCCACGGACCCGACCTGCTCGAAGACCTTGACCCCGGCCGCGTGCAGGCGGTCGATCCAGGCCTGCGGCGGGTGGCCCCAGTGGAACGAGGCGACCTCCACGCCCGCGGCGCAGGCGGCGTCGATCTGCTCGTCGCCGGTGAACGTGGTGATGAAGTTGACGTTGAGCGGGCCGTCGGTGCCGGACCGGATCGCGGCGATCGTCGCGGTGAGCGCCGGCGCGGGCATGAGCCCCACGCCGAGCGAGCCCAGCGCGCCCGCGTTACCGACGGCGACGGCCAGGTCGGGGGTCATGCCGACGAATGCCATGCCGGCCTGGGCGATCGGCGTGGTCAGGCCGAACGCGTCGGTGAATCTCGTCCTCATGCACCCACCGTGTCGGAAGCCCGTCGCAACCATGTTGCGGCGAGCGCAGGGCGACGTTGCATGGCGTGCAGGGTCGTGCAACCGACAGGGGGGAACGATGCACTGGTCGACGGGGGACCGGGCGCCGGGCGAGCAGTTCGCGTACTGGCGGGAGCTGATCTGCGCCGCCTTCCTGGCCCTCACGCCGGAGTCGGACCTGCGCGGCGGGTTCGCGGGCGACGTGCGGCAGTGGCCGCTGGGCGGGCTCGCGCTCGCCCGGATCGCGTCGCAGCGGCAGACGGTGCGGCGCACCGACGACGACATCGCACGCTCGCCGGTACATGGGTTCTACGCCAACCTCCAGGTGCGCGGCACCAGCCTCATGGCGCAGGGCGAGCGGGTGACCCTGCTGCGCCCGGGCGAGCTCGGGCTGGTCAACACCGACCGGCCGTTCCGCTTCGAGTTCGGCTCGGACTTCGAGCAGCTGTCGTTCTTCGTGCCGTCCGCGCTGCTGCCGGGGCCGGTGCCGACCGCGGCCGCGGTGCCGACGCGCGCCGGCGTGGGTGCGGCGGTGCGGCTCGCGCTCGAGTCGGTGCCCGCCGTGGCGCGGCCGGAGCGGCTGGCGGTGCACGCGGCAGGGATGCTCGCCGTGGCGCTCGATCCGACGCTGCTGCGGCCGGTACGGTCGCCCCGGACGCACGCCGCGGCCCTCGCCGACATCGAGGAGCACCTCGGCGACGACGACCTGTGCCCGGCCGCGACCGCGCGGCGGCTGGGCGTGTCCGTGCGGTTCGTGCACGGACTGTTCGCCGGGACACCCGAGTCGTACGCCGGGACCGTGCGCCGGCTGCGCCTGGAGAAGGCCGCCCGGGACCTGCGCGACCCCGCCCGGGGACATCTGCGGGTCATCGACATCGCCACCGAGGCCGGGTTTGTCAACGTCGCGAGCTTCCACCGCGCCTTCCGCAAGGCGTTCGGCAGCACCCCGCATCATGTGCGAACACATCCGTAGACATCTATACAACGCGCGGCCATGCTGTGTTCATGAGCGGACTCGATGGTGTGCCCCATGAATAGGCTCAGCCGCCGCACGTTCGTCCTCGGTGGGGTCGCCGCCGCCGGGGCCGTGGTCGCGCCCCTGCAGAGCGCCAGTGCCGCCGTCCCCTACCCGTTCCAGCTCGGTGTCGCCTCCGGCGAGCCGGACGCGAGCAGCGTCGTGCTGTGGACCCGCCTCGCACCCTCCCCGCTCAACGCCGACGGGCAGGGCGGAATGGCCAACGCCGACGTCGCCGTCGACTGGCAGGTCTCCACCACCAGCGCGTTCACCTCGCTCGTGGCGTCGGGCACGGTCACCGCCCGCTACGCCGCGGCCCACTCGGTGCACGTCGTCGCCGGGGGCCTGCAGCCGGACGCGGAGTACTACTACCGCTTCCGTGCGCAGGGCTACATCTCGCCGGTCGGGCGCACCCGCACCGCGCCGGCGCTCAACACGCTGGGCCGCGACTTCGTCATGGCCTTCGCGTCGTGCGCGCACTACGAGTCCGGGTACTACACCGCCTACCGCCGCATCGCCGACGACCGCCCGGACCTGATCCTGCACCTGGGCGACTACATCTACGAGGACGCCGCCACCGCCGGCTCGCTGCGCCAGCACGCGGGGGCCGAGATCGTCTCCCTGGCGGACTACCGGCGGCGGTACGCGCAGTACAAGTCCGACCCCGACCTGCAGGCCGCCCACGCCATCGCGCCGTGGCTGGTCGTGCCGGACGACCACGAGGTCGAGAACAACTACGCCGACATGACGCGCGCGGACAGCAGCCCGGCGCTGACCACGGCGCAGTGGACGGCCCGGCGCACCGCGGCGTACCAGGCGTACTACGAGAACATGCCGCTGCGCCCGGCCAACGCCAACAGCGGCAACAGCATCCCGCTGTACCGCCGCGTCCGCTGGGGTCAGCTGGCCGTCTTCCACATGCTCGACACCCGGCAGTTCCGCAACGACCAGGCCTGCGGCGACGGGTGGAAGGTGTGCGCCGACGCGGACCTGGCCACCCGCAGTCTGCCGGGCACCGCACAGGAGGCCTGGCTGCTCGACGGCCTCGGCCAGCACCTGGCCAACTGGGACATCATCGGCCAGCAGGTGTTCTTCGCGCGCCAGTTCGACTCCGCCGGCGCGGGCAACATGGACGCCTGGGACGGCTACCGGGCCTCGCGGGCGCGCATCCAGCAGGGCTGGGTCGACCGCGGCGTGCGCAACCCGCTGGTGCTCACCGGCGACGTGCACGCCTCGTGGGCCAACAACCTCAAGGCCGACTACGCCACCGCGAGCTCCGCGGTCATCGGCACCGAACTGGTGTGCACCTCGATCACGTCGGGCGGCAACGGTACCGCGGACACCGCGATCCCCAACGCCGCGACCAACCCGCACCTGAAGTTCTACTCGAACCGGCGCGGCTACGTGCGCACCAAGGTCACCCAGGCGCAGGTCACCGCCGACTTCCGCGGCGTCGCCTCGGTCACCGAGCACGGCGTCGCCGCCACCACCCTCAAGTCGTTCGCGATCCTCGACGGCCGCCCCGGCCTCCAGGCCCTGTAGGGGGTTCAGCGCAGATGCAGGCCATTCTCGCCGCGGCCCTCGCCGCGGCCTCGATGACATGGACGACCGCCAACAGCACCGCGACCGGCGACCAGGACACCGCCGCGATCGCCGCCAACCGCAACGGCCAGGTCGCCGTGGCGTGGGAGGACGACCGCGACACCACGGACCCGGCGAACAACAGCCACTCGGACATCTGGATCCGCCTGTTCACCAACGGGGTCTCGAAGTACGAGCTCAAGATCTCCGCGGGCGGCAGCTCGAACTGGACCCACCTCTCCCCCGACGTCGGGCTCGACGACAAGGGCAACGCGGTCGTCGTCTGGGCCGAGGACGGCGACGGCAACGGGGTCTTCAACATCCAGTACCGCGTGATCTCCCCGACCGGCACGATCTCCGCGTCCGGGCGGGCCAACGCCGACACCGCGGGCGACCAGATCGCCCCGAAGGTCGCGGTGGACCCCGACGGCGCCCCGACCAGCGGCGCGGTGGCGTTCACCGTGGTCTGGGAGGACGTGCAGGGCAGCACGTACACGGTCAAGGCGGCCGGGTACACCGGCCCGGCCACCAAGGCCTACGAGGTCTTCGCGTCGCAGCAGACCGGCCAGCACCACCGGCCCGACGTTGCCGTCTCCGCCTCCGGCGACGCGCTGGTCGTGTGGGACGAGGACGCCGACGCCAACGGGTACTACAACATCGGGCTGGTCGGCCTGGCCAAGGCGAACGGGGCGGTGAACCTGTCCCGGCGTACCGCGAACAGCCTCGGCGACGGCCAGCAGCGCCACGCCGCCGTCGCGGCGGACTTCAACGGCGACTTCGCGGTCGCGTGGGAGTCCGACCACACCGGTACCGCGGGCGTGTGGACGCGCTCGTTCGGCCCCGGCGCGGTCGCGCGCGGCACCGAGGTGCTCGTCGCCGACGGCGGGGCCAACCCGGCGATCGGCGTCGACGGGCAGGGCGGCACGGTGGTCGGCTGGTCGGCGACCGACCTGTACTGCCGGGGCTTCAACGCGGACGGCACGACCGCCGGCCGCCTGCCCGCGCAGGTGCTCACCCAGACCACGACCGGGCGCCAGGAGCAGCTCGGCGTCGCGGTCGACAACTGGGGCGGGTTCTCGGTGGCGTACACCGACGACAACGACGGCAACACGTTCGACCAGGTGATCCTGGGCACCGGCGGGATCAACGCAGACTGGTGAGGATGACCTCCTTCACCCGGGTCCGCAGCCATCGGTGAGCGCCGTCGGCGTCGAACCGGGCGTGCCAGGCCTGGGCCAGCTCGAGAGGGGGCAGGTCCAGGCCCGGCACGCGCAGCGGGACGAGGTTCAGCGCCTCGACGGTCGCCCGCCCGAACCGCTCGGCGCCCAGCCCCACCAGGTCGGTCTGGGCGACCATGAGCATCGCCGCCGCGTACGTCGGCGTGGCCAGCGCCACCGTGCGCCGTAGCCCGTGCGCCTCCAGCACCGCGTCGATCGGCCCGGTGAGCTTGCCGCGCCGGGAGGCGCTCACGTGCACGGCCTCGGCGAACCGCCGCAGCGTCACCCGCCCGCGCGTGAGCGGGTGCCCGGCCCGCACGAGCGGGACCAGGCGCTCGCGGCCGAGCACCTCCACGCGCACCTCGGGCGGCGGGTCGGCCACGACGCCGATGTCGAGGTCGACGTCGCCCGAGCGCAGCGCCGCGGTGTCGGCCTGCGGGCTCTCGCCGAGGAAGCGCAGCCGCACGCCGGGCGCCTCGGCGGCGATGCGGCCGACCAGCGGCGCCGCGACCGAGACGGCGACGTCGCTGGCCAGCAGCGTGAACGTACGGTCCAATGTGGACAGGTCCGGGGGCTCCGGCGGGGCGAAGACGGCGTGGGCGCGGTGCAGCAGGTCGTGGACCTCGTCGCGGATCGCGACCGCGCGCGGCGTGGGCACCATCCGCCGCCCCGAGCGCACGAGCACGGGGTCGCGCAGCGCGGTGCGGATGCGGGCCAGGGTGCGGCTCATCGCCGGCTCGGACAGGTGCAGGCGCGCCGCGGCCCCGGTGACGCTGTGCTCCTCCAGCAGGGCGTCCAGCGCGGTGAGCAGGTTCAGGTCCAGGTTGCCATGCATGCGGTGCATTATTGCGGTACGAACTATGCATTTGAAGTTAGGTCACCGGGCCCGCACGATCGGTTCGTGACTCTGCTGCTCATGGTGCTGACCGTGGTCCTCATCCAGGCCATGGTCGCCGGGATCAACCTCGCGATCCCCTCGCTCGCGGCGGGTGGCCTGCACCCGTCGCACACCGACCTCGTGTGGGTCGTGGACGGGTACGTGCTGGTCTTCGCGGCCCTGCTCATCCCCCTCGGCGCGCTCGGCGACCGCATCGGCCGCAAGCGCGCGGTCGTGTGGGGCCTGGCGCTGTTCACCGCCTCGTGCGTGATCAGCGCGCTGGCCCCGAACGTGCTCACCCTCCAGCTCGGGCGCGCGCTCGGTGGCGCCGCGGCGGCCCTCGCGCAGCCGGCGACGCTCGGCGTGCTGCTGGCCGTCTACCGGGAGCGCCGCGCCCGCGCGGTGACGGTGTGGACCGCCGCGCTGGGCGTCGGCGGCGTCGCGGGCAACCTGATCGCCGGCACGGTGCTGCGCTCGGCCGGGTGGCCGTGGTTCTTCCTGGTCTTCGCGCCCGCCGCGGTGCTCGTGCTGATCCTGACCGCCGCGCTGGTACCGCCGGTGCCGCGCTACCCGGGCCGGACGTCGGCGCTCGACACCGCCCTGCTCGTGGCCGGCCTCTTCGCGCTGCTCTTCGGCATCATCGAGGGCCCGGAGCACGGCTGGGCGTCGTGGCCCGTGCTCACCGCGTTCGCCGCGACCGTCCCGCTGCTGCTCACGTTCGTGGGGCGCGGGCTGCGCGGACGCCGGCCCCTGCTCGACCCGCGCGTGTTCGCGATCCCCTCGGTGCGCGCGGGCGCCCTGGGCGTGGGCGCGTCGTTCCTGGCGCTCTTCGGCCTGTTCTTCGTCAACGCGCAGTTCCTGCAGGAGGTCAAGGGGTACTCCCCGCTGCGCACCGCCTTCGCGGTCCTGCCGCTGGCGGCCGGGATGATGGCGATGACGGCCGTCGCCGCGAAGGCGGGCCCGGGGCGGCGGACGATCGGCACGGGCATGGGGCTGATCGCGCTCGGCCTGGTGCTGCTGTCCTTCGTGAAGGGCGACACGCCCTATCCCTGGTACGCGCTGTGCCTCCTCGTCACCGCGGCGGGCCTGGGCCTGTCCGCGCCGGCCCTGACGACGGGCATACTGCGGGGCCTGCCGCCGGCCCAGGCCGGGCTCGGCTCGGGCCTGAACTCGGCCGCGCGCGAGGTGGGCGCGGCGCTGGGCGTGGCCGTGATCGGCTCGGTGCTGAACTCCCACGCCTCGTTCACGGCGGGCATCTCGGTCGGCTACCGCGTCCTGGCGGGCCTGCTCCTGGTCTTCGGCGCGGTGGCGGTGGCCATGTGGCCGGCCGGGCAACGGGATGCCGGGCGCCCCGCCAGCCCGACACCTCGGACATTTCACGATATGGCCGGGCGCTAGCCGTGCGCTATTGTTGAAGCGTCAACCAGCGGTAAGGGAGCGCGCACATGATCCAGGTCGAGGTCTGGTCCGACATCGTCTGCCCGTGGTGCTACATCGGCAAGCGGCGCCTCGAGCGGGCCCTCGCCGGCCACTCCGGCGAGGTGTCGGTCGAGTGGCGCAGCTTCCAGCTCGACCCGTCGACGCCCACCGGCGACCCGCGCACGGTCGCCGAGTCCCTCGCCGCGCGCAAGGGCCTCTCGGCGAGCCAGGTCAAGGGCATGTTCGGGCACGTGACGGCGATCGCGGCCGAGGAGGGCCTGGCGTACGACTTCGACCGCGCCCGCACCGCCAACACCCTGGACGCGCACCGGCTCCTGCACTTCGCGAAGGCCGGCGGCCGCCAGGGCGAGCTCAAGGAGCGGCTGATGCAGGCGTACTTCACCGAGGGCGCCGACGTCGGCGACCACACGGTGCTGGCGTCCCTCGCGGCGGAGGCCGGCCTCGACGAGGTGGCGGCCAAGCAGGCGCTCGCCGACGGCTCCTACGCCGCCGGCGTCGAGGCCGACATCGCGCAGGCCCGGGCGTACGGCATCAGCGGTGTCCCGTTCTTCGTCTTCAACCAGAGCCTGGGCGTCTCCGGGGCCCAGCCGCTGGAGGTCTTCGAGCAGGCGCTCGCCCAGAGCTCGCTGACCATCCTGCGCGCCCCGGCCGGCGCGGCCTCGGGCGAGTGCACGGACGACTCCTGCGCGATCTGAGCGGGGAATTCTAGGCCCTGCCGGCGCACAGTCAAGCGGTGGATGCAGCGCCGTGAACATGAGTGACTACTTTCCGGCAGGCACACTCCCCGGGTCCGGTTCTAATCTGCATGCATGACCGCTGATGTGCTGCACAGCTACCGCATGCAGGTCGCCCGTGGGGTGCGCAGGCTTTCGCCGGACGACACCGAGCAGGTGGCCGGGCTGCTGGAGAGCGACGGTCATCCGCAGACCGAGACGAACGTCGCCGAGCGGCTGCAGCGCTGGTGCGAGCACCCGGACGGGGCCGCCTTCGTGTGGGACGAGCGGGGGCAGCTCCTGGGCGTCATCGCCGCGCACGTCATCCCGTCGTTCGAGGTCGACGGGGCCTGGCTGCGCATCGTCGCCCTGGCCGTGGCCGAGTCGGCGCGCGGGCGCGGGATCGGCACCAGCCTGGTCGCCGCGGCCGAGACGTTCGGCCTGATGCGCGGGTGCGCCAGCGTGGAGGCGACGAGCCTGCGCACGCGCGAGGGGGCGCACGCCTTCTACCGGGCGCTGGGGTACCAGGACCGCACCGACGCCGCGGGCCGCTTCCAGCGCCGCCTGCCCTGACGCCCGCTCTTTGCGGGCGCCGGGCCCCGCGGCCGCGGGCTTTCCGGCCGACCGCCGCCCCGACGCGACTGTTTCCGGTGGACGCCCGGAGACGGGCCGTCAACCGTCCGATTTGTGAGATTTTGCAGGCCGAGCGAAAGAAGATCAGGCCTTCAGACGGGACCCGACCGCCGTCGCCACCTTCACCAGACCGTCCTCCGCGCCGGCCGGCAGGTCTCCCCCGCCGAGGTTCAGCACGGAGAGCACGACGATGAGGTTGCTGACCCGCATGCTGATCACCTGGGGCGAGCCGATCGCCTGGGTGCGCTGCCGGATCGCCTGGTCGCCGACGCCGTCGAGCCGCTCGGTGTCCCCGCCCGCGACCGCGGTGAGGTAGCGCGACGCGAGCTCCGGGCCGCCCACGGTGCCCCGCTTGGTCACGAGGGTGTACCCGACGTTTACCTGCACCTGCCCGTCCGACGCGGTGCAGTTGTCCCCGTCCGTCTCGACCTTGGCCGCGGCCAGCACGGGCGCGAAGGTCGCCGGGTCGAGCACCGCGCAGCCGGGCACCGCGCCGAAGCGCCCCGCCTCGGCGAAGGCGCCCAGGGAGTACGCCATCCCGAGGCCGGTCGCGGCCACCGCCGCGAGCACCGCCGCCGAGACCAGGACAATTCGCCAGAGCCTGTGCATTGTCGCAGTCTACGGTGGCGAAACTGTCGCACCCGCGTGCGAACATGTCCCCGCAGGCCGCCCTGTGCGCAACCTGAAGTCCCGATTAAGCCCGTGGCCCGGCGGCCGGGGGCCCTGGTATCACACATGACAGTGGAACCGCATGCACAGTACGCAGAGACAACGATGACCGTCCCGAGACAGCGCCCGGCCGGATCTCTCGCCGCCCCGTCGGCGCGGCCCGTCGAGCACAACAACGCCGGACGGTTCCTTCTGCGCATCCTCTTCTGGGGCGGCTTCGCGCTGGCGGTGCTGCCCTGGTGGCTCGCCACGAAGCCCGGCTCGATCGACACGTCGGCCGACGTGTTCCAGGCCGCCGGGCGGGTGACGGGCCTCATCGCGGGCTATCTGCTGCTGATGCAGGTCATCCTCATGAGCCGCCTCGGCTTCCTGGAGCGCTGGATCGGCGCCCGGCACCTGGGGCTGTGGCACCGCGAGCTCGGCGGCTCGGTGCTGGTCACGATCCTGGCGCACGCCGCGCTGATCACGGTCGGCTACGCCTACGCCGACGACGTCGGGTTCACCAGCGAGCTGGGCACGCTGCTGACCGAGTACTCCGACATGGTCACCGCGTTCATCGCCGCCGGCATGCTCGTGTGCATCGGGCTGCTGAGCATCCGCGGGCTGCGCCGGGCCCTGCCCTACGAGCTGTGGTACTTCCTGCACCTGACCGCCTACCTGGCGCTGCTGCTCGGCTTCGCGCACCAGTTCTCCAACGGCCAGGAGCTGTTCCGGCCGGGGCTCGGGCGCACGGCGTGGATCGGGTTCTACGTCGTCACCGTCGCCGCCGTGGTGCTCGGCCGGGTCTTCGGGCCGCTCTGGCTCAACCTGCGGCACCGGCTGCGCGTCGCCGACGTGGTGGCCGAGGGGCCCAACATGGTGTCGATCTACATCACCGGCGCCCGCCTGCACGACCTCGACGCCCAGGCCGGGCAGTTCTTCCGCTGGCGGTTCCTGGGCCGCGGGCTGTGGTGGCAGGCGCACCCGTTCTCGCTCTCGGCCGCGCCCAACGGCCGCTGGCTGCGGCTCACCGTGAAGACCGTCGGCGACCACACGCAGCGGCTGCGCGACATGCGGCCGGGCACCCGGATCTTCGTCGAGGGCCCGTGGGGCGACTTCACCGCGAGCCGCCGCGTCAAGCAGCGCGCGCTGCTGATCGCGGCCGGCAGCGGCATCGGCCCGATCCGCGCCCTGCTGGAGGAGCTCCCGCCCGGCGCCATCGTCATCTACCGCGCGAGCGCCGTGCACGACCTGCACCTGCGCCACGAGCTCGAGCACCTGTCGGAGCTGCGCCACGCCCAGCTGTGGTTCGTGGTCGGCGACCGGCGCGAGCCCGGCCCGCGCCGCCTGTTCACGCCGGGCGGCATGCGCGACCTCGTCCCCGACATCTCCGAGCGCGACGTGTACCTCTGCGGCCCCGACGGCCTGATCCAGCAGTCGCTGCAGGTCCTGCGCCGCCTGCGGGTCCCCCGCCGCCAGGTCCACCTGGATCCGTTCGAGTTCTGAGGAGTTGCAACCGCACATGCGACGCGCCCTGATGGCCCTGATGGGCACCGCCGCGGGCACCGTCCTGCTCGTGGGGGCGAAGGCGGGCTTCAGCAGCCCCTCCAGCGACCCGGCGCTGCAGCCGCAGTCGGCGCAGAGCCCGGTCCCGGGCACGTCCGCGGGCCCGTCGCAGGCGCCGCCCGCGGGCGCGGACCCGACCGGCGCGGGCGCCCCGGGCGCGTCCCCGGCCGCCGGAAAGACGACCCAGCCCGCGGGCACGAAGACGACCGCCCCGGCCGGGAAGCCGGCCACGACGGCCGCGAAGCCGCCGCGCACGACGATGAAGGACGGGACCTTCAACGGGAACCCGATCTACGTCGACTACGGCAACGTCGAGCTCTCCATCGTCGTGGCCGGCGGCAAGATCACCGACGTCAAGGTGCTCGACTCGCCGAGCGAGCACTCCCGCTCGGTCCAGATCAACAACTCGGCCCTGCCCAAGCTGCGCGCCGAGGCCCTGGCCGCGCAGAGCGCCAACATCGACACCGTCTCCGGTGCCACGTACACCAGCAGCGGCTACAAGCTCTCCCTCCAGTCCGCCATCGACCGGGCCTTCCAGGCCTGACCCTCGCCGCGATGACGCACAGCCTCGTGCGGGTCGAGCACGTCATGGGGATGGCCGTGACGCTGAACCTGGACGGCGACGACCGGCCGGTGTACGAGCTGGAGCGCCTCGCCGACGACGTGTTCGCCTGGCTGCGGCGGGTGGACGAGACCTTCAGCACCTACAAGCCGGAGAGCGAGATCAGCCGCCTGGGGCGCGGGGAGGTGCGGCGCGCGGACTGCTCGCCGCTCGTGGGCGAGGTGCTCGACCGGTGCACCGAGCTCTGGAACGCCACCGGCGGCTACTTCGACGTCAACGCGGGCGGCCTGCTCGACCCGTCCGGCTACGTCAAGGGCTGGGCCGTCCAGCGCGCCGGCGACCGGCTCCGCGCGGAGGGCGCGGTCAACCACTGTCTCAACGCCGGCGGGGACATCGTCGTGCGCGGAGCCCCGCGCGGGCGCGAACGCTGGCGGGTCGGGGTGCGCCATCCGTGGGAGCCGATGGCGGTGGCGTGGGTGCTGGAGGTGACGGACACGGCGGTGGCGACGTCCGGCACGTACGAGCGGGGGCTGCACGTGCTCGACCCGTTCACGGGCCGGCCGGCGGGCGAGCTGTGCTCGGTCACCGTGGTCGGGCCGGAGCTGGGCACGGCCGACGCGTATGCGACGGCGGCCCTGGCCATGGGCCGGCCCGGCATCGACTGGCTCGCCACCCTGCCCGGCCACGAGAGCGCGGTGGTGACGCAGGACGGGCAGGCGCTGCGCTCCGACGGCCTGCCGGTCGCCCCGCCGAAGCCCCGCTGAGTCTCCGCGGCGAGCGGACGGGCTCAGGCGACGGCGAGGTCCAGGTATTCGATCAGGTGCTCGTGGTTGGGGGCGCTGTCGTCGGGCTTGAACCGCAGATACCGCAGCCGCTTGCCGGTGCCCTCCAGCAGCCCGTGCGGGTCGGGGAGGTCGGCGCCCCGCTCGAAGCCCACCGATACGGACTCGGCGCCGGGGAAGACGGCCGCGATGTAGCCGCGCGACGGATGGTGGAAGCCCAGGCCGTGCCAGCCGCGGTAGACGCGCTCGGTCAGCTCCGGGCGCGCGGCCAGGATGACCTCGCGCAGGTGCCGGGTCAGCGCCCCGATGTCGGCACAGTGCTCCTCGAGCAGTTCCTCGAACCCCGCAGGGGCATCACCCGTCATGCCCACACCTCACCACAGGGGTACGACAAATTCCGGCCCGATTTCCTGCCTGCCGGGATGGCGGCCGCTACCGGTCGAACTCCAGGCCGCGGACCTCGCCGCCGGGCAGCAGGGCGCGGTTGGTGTACACCCACTTCTCCTCCACCACGTAGCGGTGCCCGCGCGGCAGGCGCACCTCGAACGGGCCGCAGGTGTGGTCGGGCGCGAAGTCGGTGAACATGAGGCCGTTGCAGTCGTGCGGGCCGTCGCCGCGCTCCCCGGAGTCGGCGTCGAGCACCGACATGCTGACGTCGGCCTGCACGCCGGGGATGCTCTCCATGTGCCCGATGACGCGCACCTGGTCGGGGGCGAGGGCGTGGCAGGGCTTGGCGAGGGCCGGGTGGCCGAGGTCCCAGGTGTACTGGTCGTTGCAGATGTACGGGCCGAACACGACCGAGGCCTCGGCCTGCGTGCCCGGCTGGACGGACGCGGCCGGGCTCTTGTCCTCGGCGCGCAGCGCGCCCGGGCTGCGGCTGGCGGGCCCGGACGCGGCCCCGGCCCCGCGCACCGCGCCGGACGGGGGCGCCAGGGGGGCCGGGGTGGCGTGCGCGCCCTCCGCGGTGCCGGTGGCCCGGTCGCCGCGGTGCAGGTACTGCCAGGCGGGGACGGCGAGCAGGGCGAGCACCACCGCCGGCAACGCCATCCGGGAACGTCCCGGGGCCGTGCGCGGCCGTTGCAGCGGCGGCTGGATCGTGGTGAGGCGCTCCTCCACCGACTGCGGCGGGAGCGCGGGCTCGTCGGCGGTGCGGCGGGCCACGGCGCGCAGGGTGGTGGCGAGCTCGCGGGCGGTCGGGCGCCGGCCGGGGCGCTTGTCCATGCACTCGACCACGACCTGCCACACGGCGTCGGGCAGGCCGGGCACCCGCCGCGGGGACTCGTCGGCGTGGCGGCGCAGGATGGCCCACGCGGGGCCGCCGGCGTAGGTGGGGCGGCCCGTGGTGAGCTCGAACAGCACCACGCCGAGGGCGTAGATGTCGGCGGCCGGGGCCGGGCGGCCGCCGTAGACCGCCTCCGGGGCGACATAGTTTGGCGGTACCCACAAGAGCCCCCGGCGTCGTCATGCTGGGGGTGTCCAGGACCCGCGCGATGCCGAAGTCGGTGAGCCGGCAGTGCAGCGCGCCGTCGACCAAGTCGAGCAGGATGTTGTCCGGCTTGAGGTCGCGGTGCACGACGCCGCGGCGGTGCGCGGCCGAGAGCGCCTCGGCGACCTGCGCCAGCAGCGTGGCCGCCTCGGCCGGGGCCAGCGTCCCCCGTTCGTGCAGGTAGTCGCGCAGGCTGCCGCCCTCGACGAGGTCCATGACCAGGCCGAGCGACGTGCCGACGGTGACGAGGTCGCGGACCCGGACGATGTGCGGGTGGCGCAGCATCAGCAGGATCGCGCGCTCCGGCACGAACCGGTTGACCGCCTTGGGCTCGGACATGAGGTCTTCGCGCAGCAGCTTGACCGCGACCTGCTCGTCGCCGACCAGGGCGCGGGCCCGCCACACGGTGCCCGTCCCGCCGCCGCCGATCGGCTCGACCAGTTCGTAGGCGTCACCGATGCGAAAGCCGGTCAGGTCACCGCTGTGCTGACCTTCGGTCTCGTAGCGCGCGTCGGGCGGAGTACGCATCGAGGTATGGGTACAGAATGCAAGATGAAGGTCACAAGTTGTACCAGCAGATACGCCACCCAAGGGGGATCTGTCGGCCGTTGCCCGCCGTCACAGGTAGCGATGCATGATATGGAAGTCGACCAACCCGTGTTTCGTGCTCTGAAAACCGTCGGGGACCGTGCCCACGATGAGGAACCCGAGTGAGCGCCAGAGCCGCACCGCCACGGTGTTCGTCGCGACCACCGCGTTGAACTGCATCGCCGTGTAGCCCAGCGCGCGGGCCCGGTCGAGGCAGTGCTCGCCGAGCGTGCGCCCGAGGCCCCGGCCGCGGGCCCGGGACGACACCATGAAGCTCGCGTTGGCCACGTGGGCGCCGAGCCGGCCCTTGTTCGGCCCGGTCTTGTACATCCCGAGCACCTCGCCGCCCTCGACCGCCACCCACTGCTCCCACGGCGGTGCGAGCAGCCAGTGCGCCCGGGCGTCGGCCTCGGTCGAGTCCGGGTCGTTGTCGTAGCTCTCACCGGCCGCGACCACCTCGTGCCACACGTCCCACACACCCGGCCAGTCGGTGTCCGCAAAGCGCCTGATCTCCACGCTGTTCATTCAACACGCGAGATGGCAGGCTCTGCATTCGTGTTCGACGTGTTGCAGGACGCCCTGGGCCGCCAACCGTCCCCGCCGCGCGAGGTGGTCATCGCGACCGCCGCGGCCGCGCTGCTGGCGGTGCTGCTGCGCCCGCTGTGGAAGGTCATGCGCAACTTCGTGACGATCGCGCACGAGGGCGGGCACGCGCTCGCGGCCGTGCTCAGCGGCCGCCGCCTGTCGGGCATCCGCCTGCACTCCGACACGTCCGGCCTGACCCTGTCCCGCGGCCGCCCCAACGGCCCCGGCATGGTCGTCACCGGCCTGGCCGGCTACGTCACGCCGTCGCTGCTGGGCCTGGCCGCCGCGGCGATCCTGGGCGCCGGGCGGATCACGATCCTGCTGTGGCTGCTGCTGGTCCTGCTGGTGCTCATGCTGATCATGATCCGCAACCTCTACGGCGTGATCTCGGTCGTCGTCGCCGGGGCGATCATCTTCGCCGTGTCCTGGTTCGCCGACCCGAAGATCCAGGGCGCGTTCGCGTACGCGTTCGCCTGGTTCATGCTGCTCGGCGGCGTGCGCGCGGTGTTCGAGCTGCAGCAGTCGCGGTTCCGCCGGCAGGCCCCCAACTCCGACGCCGACCAGATCGCGCGCCTCACCCGCGTCCCGGCGATCATCTTCGTCGGCTTCTTCGTGATCGTCGTGCTCGGCTGCCTGGTGTTCGGCGTGCGGCTCATGCTGGGCCCCGTCGAGAACCTCATCGGCTGATCGTTCTCGATCTCACCGAGCGTCATCGGTCACTGTCCCACCGTCCAATCGGGGTGGGCATCCTTGCGCGGATCCATTAGAATGTATGTACGAAAGACGCTCTTGACCTGGGAGGAGAGCGCCAGTGACCGCGCCCGTAACCACCACCGGTTCCGTCCCCTATGCCACCCTGCTCAGCTTCACCCGCTACGTCGGGCGGACCGGCCCGCGCAAGGCGAGCTTCGTCGGCGGCCTGCGCCGGCAGCGCGAGTCGGGGCACGGCTTCAACCCGCACGGCCAGCTCGTGAAGGCCCTGAAGGCGGACATCCAGTTCCGGACCGGCGGCACCTATCTCAACGCCGTCGTCGACCAGGTCAACACCCGGTGGAAGCCGCTGTACGAGGCGGTGGTCCCCGGTGCCCTGCGCTACCTCGAGTCCATTCCGACGCCGGTCGAGGTGACGCCGACGCGCGACGCGCTCGGCATGATCGGAACGCTCCCGGTGAAGATCAACCCGCACTTCGGCCTGCGCTATCCCGACGGGCGCGGCGAGGCGGTGCGGCTGCACTTCGACGAGGACCCGCCCCAGGACGAGGCGGCGGTGGCGACGATGCACCTGATGGCGCGGCACATGGACCTGGTGCTGCCCAACGCGACGCCGGTGCTGGTGGATCTGCGGCGCGGGGAGGTGCTGCGGCCGGCGGCTGGGGTCAAGGTGGATGAGGTGGAGCGGTGGCTCGCTGGGGAGGCGGCGGCGTTCTCGGCTATGTGGGCGGCTTAAGAACCTTTTCTTTCTCCGGTAACGGGGGGGGGGGGGGGGGGGAAGTTTGCCTCTTCCGTGAGCCCCACGCTGGGGTTTGTTAGGGGTTGCGGTCCGTTTGTAGGAACAAGAGCTTTACTCGCCCCCCTAAGTGCGGAAGCGGGTGCGTTCTGCCATCCCCCCGGTGGGCGCGCCCGCTTCCGCATGGGTCAGCTGGCTGGTGCACAGCTGTGGGATTTCGTTTGGGGGTAGTGGGCGGGAGAAGTGGAAGCCCTGGGCCAGGTGGTAGCCCAGTTCCAGCAGGCGGGCCGCCTGTTCCGGGGTTTCCACGCCCTCCGCCACCGCCTCCAGGCGCAGGGCCTGGGCGATCTCGCTGATCGAGGTGGCGATCGCCTCCTGCTCGACCGTGCCCGTCACGCCGTCCACGAAGGACTTGTCGACCTTCAGGACGTCCACCGGGCAGGTGCGCAGCAAGGCCCAGGGACGAGTGGCCGGTGCCGAAGTCGTCCAGGGCGATCTCACGCCCCGGTCGTGCAGGGCGCGCACGGTGTCCAGGGCTCGGCCGCCGCCGAAGACGGCCGTCTCGGTGATCTCGATGTTCAGGCGGGACGGGTCCAGGCCCGTTTCCTGCAGGATGGACTCGACCGCCGGGACGAACGACGGCTCCAGGAGTTGGCGGGCCGAGGCGTTCACGCTCATCTTCGCGGGGGCCGCGGCGCCCAGGGCGGCCGTCCACTCGGCGGCCTGGTGGCAGGCCTCGCGCAGACCCAGGCGCCGATGGGCACGATGAGGCCGGTGCGCTCGGCGACCGGGATGAACTGGGCCGGGGAGATCGGGCCGCGGGTCGGGTGGCGCCAGCGGACCAGGGCCTCGACGCCGCGCACCTCGCCGGCGGGCAGGCCGACGATCGGCTGGTAGACCACGGTCAGCTCGTCGCGGTCCAGGGCCTGGCTCAGCTCCGCGGCCAGTTGGGCGTGCTCGACGGCGTGGGCGTCGAACTCCGGGCGGTACTCGACCCAGCGGCTCTTGCCGAGCTCCTTCGCGGCGTACATGGCCATGTCGGCGCGGCGCAGGAGGTCGCTGGCGTCGCAGTCGGCGGTGTGCCGGGCCAGGCCGATGCTCGCCTGCACCAGCAGCTCGTAGCCGGCCGCGCGGACCGGGGCGGCCAGGGCGTCGATGAAGGCCTCGGCGATCGCGGCGCCGCGGGTGCGGTCGGTGGCCGGCAGGAGCACCGCGAACTCGTCGCCGCCGAGGCGGGCCACGACGTCGGCCGGGCCGACCGTCGTGCGCAGGCGCTCGGCCACCTCGACCAGCAGGGCGTCGCCGACCGCGTGGCCGAGGCGGTCGTTGATGGCCTTGAAGTCGTCCAGGTCGATCAGGGCGAGCGCGAGGTCGCCGGCGCCGGCCCTCGACTCGTCGACCGCCCCGGCGGTGCGGGCCGCGAACAGGGCGCGGTTGGCCAGGCCGGTCAGGCCGTCGTGGGAGGCCTGGTAGCTGAGCTGGTCCTGGTAGCGCCGCGCCTCGGTGATGTCCCGGGCGTTGGCGACCAGGCCGCGGACGCTCGGGTCGTGCAGCAGGTTCGTGGTGACGACCTCGAACCAGCGCCAGGTGCCGTCCGGGCGGCGCAGGCGCAGCTGGAGCGTCGTCGTGCTGCCGGGGGTGGCCAGGGCCCCGATCGCCCGGCCCAGCTGCTCCACGTCGTCGGTGTGCACCATGGCGCGCAGCGAGATGGCGGCGGCCGAGCGTTCGCCGGTGAAGCGCAGCAGGCTCGGGCTCGCGTACAGGACGTGGAAGTCGTCGTCGCAGATGGCCGGCATGTCCGAGGAGTGCTGGACCAGGGAGCGGAACCGGCGCTCGTGGCGGCGCAGCTCCAGCATGCTCGCGTCGACGCGGGCCAGCAGGGGCGAGTTGTCGTACAGCGAGACCAGCTGGCGGGCCACGACGAGCAGGGTGAGCAGGACCGAGCCGCCGACCAGGATGCGGGTGTCGCGCGGGCCGGCGCCGATGCCGGCCAGGACGAAGGCGTCGGCGGCGATGATCGCCACGTACGGCACCAGGCTGAACGGGCGCGCCGGGCGGCGGGTGACGGCGACGGCCGGCTCGCCGAAGGCGCGGCGCTGGCGGATCGCGGACAGGGCCAGGCCGACACAGCAGACCGGGATGGGGATCTGGCAGTCGTTGAGGTACGGCCGCGACTCCAGCAGCGGCGCCGCCGAGCCGGCCGCGGCGCCGACCAGCAGCGTGCCGCCCAGGATCCACAGGGCGCGGCGGTCGAGTGCGCCGAGGCCGGCCAGGGCGACCTTGGCCAGCGCGAGCAGGCCCGCGAAGAGCATGAGCAGGATGCCGAAGAGCGTCCACGAGGAGCCGGTGACGCTGGTCAGGCTCACCGAGGCGCGGACCGCGAAGAACCAGGACACGAGCGCCGCGGCGGCGAGCACGACGGCCATGTCGAGGCCGAAGGTGAGCAGGTCGCGGCGGCTGCGCCGGCCCATCGGCAGGCGCAGCAGGGCCCAGACGAGCACGACGATCGCCCCGAGGTACAGCGCCATCGTCAGCGAGCTGGAGTGCTGCGTGGGCGCGCCGGGGCCGAGCAGGGAGTCGTAGGCGCTGCTCGCGACGGCGGCCAGGAGCATGCCGAGGATCGCCGCGAGGGGGCGCCAGAAGCGGCCGGTGCGGCGGTCGGGCGCGGCCCGGCCGGTCCGGGCGCAGACGACGGCGGCGAGGACCGCGCAGGCCGGGATCGGCAGCCACCCGAGGGCGGGGTGCAGCAGCGGCCTGGGCCACTGGGCCGCCAGCCAGGCGACGCCGAAGGCGGCGAGCCCCGCCGTCCAGCGCAGCAGCCGCAGGTCCAGCGCCATGGTTGTCGATCCCTCCCCGGTGGATGTCACCAGACAAGAGATCGGCGGGATTCGTCCGAACCTGAGCGCCCGGGTTGAGGCCTTCGCCACGATTTCGGGGTTATGCGATAGAGAATCCGGTCTCCAGATACCGCAAGTCGAACTCATGATCAGTACGTAGTCGGGTGGTCACATATCGACGCTTGCCGGTGCTAGGTTGGCCGCATCGCGCTTCCTCACCCTCGCGCACCGTAGCGGGCTCGCAGAAGAGAGAAAGGGATGCCATGACGGAGGGCCGGCATCACAGGCGTCGTGACGACGACGACCTCACGGCCGACGGGATCTATGTCCCGCCCCCGCGCGAGATGCCCCGCCCCCGCTCCGAGCCGCCCGCCGCCGCCCCCTCCCCGTGGGCCCCCGCGGCGCCGGGCGAGCCGGCCGCGCCACCCCCTGCGCCAAGGCCGGCGCCGCCGCCGGAGCGACCCCAACGGCAACCCGAGCAGGCCCCGAGCGATGCACGATCGTCGGCGTGGACCGAGCGCCCCTCCCCCTGGGCGCCGGCCGACGGCGACGAGTACTCCGACGACCACCCCGCGGAGTACGAGGAGGAAGAGCCGTATGCGCCGGTGGAGGACCTCCCCCCGCCTCCACCGGCGCATACGGCCGCGAAGGCGCCCCGGCGCGAGGACTGGCTGCCGCCGCTCTATCCGCAGGAGTGGCCCCCGGCCCCCACCCAGCACGACTGGAAGCCGGCGCCGCCCCCGCCGCCGCCCGCGCCCCCGGCGCCGAAGCCTGAGCACCGGTCCGGCACCCGGTGGTGGGTCGCGGTCGGGGTGGTGATCGTCGCGCTCGCCGTGGCCGCCGGGGTCGCCGTCGGGCTCAACCTCGCCTCGCGCAGCGGCACCGGGCACCCGGAGGGCGCGGCCGGGGCGGCCGGCACGACCTGCGGGGGCCGCGAGGTGCTGCGCGCCACCGTCACCCCCGAGCTCGCCCCGGTCGTGGAGCGGGCCGCCGCGGACATCGGCGTCAACCAGCCGGGCGGCTGCCAGCTCGTCGCCGTCACCGCCACCGACACCTACGCGGGTGGCGAGGCCTGGATCCCGGCCACGGCCGGCTGGGCCAAGCTCGCGAAGTTCGACTACGCGGCCGACCCGGTCTCACTGGCCCGCACGCCCGTCGTCATCGCCTCGACGCGGGCCTACGCCGAGTCGCTCGGCTGGCCCGGCAAGCAGCCGACGTGGGCCGGGCTGGGCGCCGCGCTCAACAACGGCCAGGGCCCGAAGCTCAGCATCGGCAGCCCGCTGCACGACACCGCGGGGCTGCTCGCCGCCATGGAGATCCAGAGCGCGATGGCCCGCACCACGACCGACCCCGGCATCGCCCAGATGCGGGCGCTGTCGGTGCGGGCCCGGCTGGCCGACGCCGAGGCCGAGCCCGCCAAGCTGCTGGAGAAGCTGGCCCAGCAGACCGACGCGGCCAAGGCGCTGCGCGACGTGGGGCTGTTCACGCTCACCGAGCAGGACTTCTGGAAGTACCAGCAGAGCCGCCACCCGGTCGCCATGGCCGCGCTGTACCCGGCCGACGCCATCGCCGAGGCCGACTTCCCGCTGCTGCTGACCCCGAAGGCGGCGGGCGACGGCGAGCTCACCGCGCTCGCGGGCCGCCTCGCCGAACGGATGCACGCCAAGGACTTCGCGGAGCAGCTCACCAGCCGCGGGCTGCGGCCGGTCGGCGACGCGGCGCCGAGCGGCGACGGGCTCACGGCGCAGTACCAGGCGCCGATCGGCCTGCCGGACAACGTGGCCGAGTGGGCCGCCACCTGGGCCCAGTACCGGAGGCTGGCGTACCACACGCTGCTGCTGGTGGACGCGTCCGCCTCGATGAACGACGAGGTGCACGACCGGGCCGGCAACGTGACCACCAAGGCGGGGCTGCTGCGCTCGGCCGGGGTACAGGCGGCCCAGCTCTTCGGCGACGAGACGAGTCTCGGCGTGTGGATGTTCGCCTCGCCCACCGCCGAGGCGCCGCCGTTCACCGTGGTGCTGCCGTTCGGCCCGATCGGCGAGAGGGTCGGCGACGTGCCCCGGCGCGAGGCGATGCGCAAGGTGGCGGAGCAGTACACGGCGCTGCCGAAGGCCGGGACGCCGCTGTTCGAGACGGTCCTGCGCGGCGTGGGCGACCTGAAGGACCGGTCCGCCTCCGACGCGGCGAGCCTCGTCGTGGTGCTCACCGACGGGCGCGACCAGGACTCGCGCTTCGCCATGCCCACCGACCAGTTCCTGGCCCGGCTGACCGGGCTGCGCGACCCCGGGCGGCCGGTGCAGGTGTTCGCGATCGGCTACGGCGGCGACGCCGACATGACCGTGCTGCGCCAGATGGCGCAGCTCACCGGGGGCCAGGCGGTCGCCTCCAACGACCCCGGCGACCTGGCGAGCGCCATGGCCAAAATCTTTCTCGCAGCCCACGCGCCCAGATAGGTGCATCTGCCGCAATCCGGGTAGACAGGCGGAGCCCTCGACCGGGGCGATGCCATCTGTTTGCGATTGGGGTGATGGCCATGAGCGGGCCTATCGTGGGCAAGCGGCGCCTCCGTGCCGAGCTGAGACGGCTGCGGCGCGAGCGCGAGCTGACCCAGGACCTGGTGGCCGCCGAGATGGAGTGGTCGCTGTCCAAGCTCATCCGCATCGAGAACGGTACGGTCGCCATCTCCGTGAGCGACCTGCGCAGCCTGCTGGCCTACTACCGGGTCCACGACCCGAAGACGGTCGACGAGCTGCTGGAGCTGGCCCGGGCGGCCAAGCGGCGGATGTGGTGGGACGAGTACCGCCCGACGTTGTCCGCGCAGCTGGTCACCTACGTGGGCTTCGAGGCCGAGGCGGCCCGGGTCGGCGAGTGGGCACCGATCATGTTCCCGACGCTGTTGCAGACGCGGCGGTACGCGCACGCGACCACCGACGCGGAGTCCCCGGCCGCCGAGCGGCGGGTCGAGTTCCACCTGCGGCGCCAGGAGGAGCTCTTCGCCCGCCCGGAGCCGCCCCGCATCCAGCTCCTGCTGGACGAGTCGGTGCTGCGCCGCGGGCCGGTTCCCGGCGATGAGGCGCTGCTGGTCGACCAGCTCGAGCACACGGTCGAGGTGGCCCAGCGCCCGTATGCCGATATCCGGGTGGTGCCGCTCGACGCCGGCTACCACCCGGGCTGGGACGGCGACTTCACGCTGCTGGAGTTCGGGGCCGACGACGGCGTGCTCTACCGCCAGCACCTGCTCTGGGAGGAGCCGGAGCTCATCACGGCGTACCGCACCGTCTTCGAACGCCTCGTCCAGCGCGCCCTGACGCAGGAGGCCTCGATCGAGCTCATGCGCCAGGTCGCCTCGGATCTCAAGTGACTCGCGGGGCCCCTGCACGGCAGGGGCCCCGCACCGCTCACAGCTTCTCGTAGCAGGGCTTGTCGAGCTTGTAGTCCTTCGCCGTCGGGCCGACGAAGAAGTCCTTGACCATCGGTACGTTCGTGGTGCCGTTGCCGGCGGCAGGGTTGGAGATGATCGACTGGCGGACCTGCCCCTCGACCCCGCCGGCGTAGTTGCCGGCCCCGTCGGGCAGCATGCCCTCGTAGTCGACCTTGGTCAGGGACTTCGCGGCCTTGACCAGGCCGGCCCGGGTCAGGTCGCCGTCGGCCTGGGCCTTCTTCAGCGCGGCGAGCAG
The DNA here is from genome assembly GCF_049995355.1 of Dactylosporangium sp. McL0621. Lineage (NCBI taxonomy): Bacteria > Bacillati > Actinomycetota > Actinomycetes > Micromonosporales > Micromonosporaceae > Dactylosporangium > Dactylosporangium sp. McL0621. The sequence continues at coordinate 1,373,640 of NZ_CP188259.1, read as the reverse complement.
CGGGTAGGACCAGACCCAGCCCGAGGTGTACCCGTCGTTCGGCGTGACCGACGAGCCCAGCGCGTCGCGCATCGCCTTGTGCCCGGGCGAGTCGGTGGAGAACGTCTTCCACGGCCCGCTCTGCAGATAGAGGGCCTTGAGCGCCGGGGCGGCCGGGCTCTGCAGCAGGCCCGGGTTCCACGACGGGCTGGTGCCGATGAACTTGCCGGTGTACCCGCGCTGGGCGGCGCCGCCGACGACGGCCGCGGTGTCGGCCGGGCCGGTGGTGATGATGACCAGGTCGGGCTTCTGGGTGACGATCGAGTTGATGGCGCCGGCCTGCTTGTCGGTGCCGGTGTCGGTCTTGACGTCGATGAACGTCATCCCGTTCTTCTCCGCGGCGATCTTGGCGCCGGCGGCGGCGTCGTCGCCGTAGTCGCCCGCCAGGTGTACCGCCATCACGGTCTTGGGCTTGAAGGCGTCCTTGGCGTAGTCGACGGCGTTCATCGACTCGAAGCAGTAGTTGGCGCCGGACTCGAGGATGTTGTCCTCGAACGCGTACGCCGACGTCCACGCGGCCGGAGCGGCCAGGATGTTGTTCTGCTTCATGTCGGGCAGGATCGCGGCCGTGGTCGGCGAGCCCAGCGACTGCGCGAGGGCGAGGATCTTGCCCTTGATCTCCTGGTACACCTCGTTGTGGGTCTGCGGGTTGTACTTGTTGTCGCGCACGTAGGTCTCGGCGTCGATGTCGTACCCGCCGATGCCGCCCTGGGTGTTGACGCGCTTCCAGAACGCCTTCTGCGACTCGGTGATCGGCACCGCGAGCGCGTGGAACGGCCCGACGGTCAGGTCGGAGATGATGCCGAGGTAGATGCAGCCGCGGTCCTTGTGCTCGGACTTGGGGCAGGGCTCCTTGGTGATGCCGACGTCGGTCTTGGTGCCGCCGGCGTTCTGGGTGGTGTTCTTGTCCTCGCCTCGGCAGGCCGAGAGCCCGGCCGCGGCGAGGACCGCGGCCAGGGTGAGGGCGATCGACCGTTTCAAGGGCACCGCCACAGGCGACGGCTGAGCACCGTTGGACTTCATGTGCAGGCTCCTTTAGTACGAGAAGGGCCAGGCTTTCCAGTAGTTGCGAAGCCGTATCCAGATGCCGAACAGCCCCCGTGGCTCGAAGATGAGGAACACGATGATCAGCACTCCGTAGAGCACGGTCTCGAGCTGGTAGGCATTGGGCGACTCCGCCGGGGACGAGCTGATGAACGGCAGGAGCGACGGGAGCTCCCGGGTCAGCCGCGGCAGCAGCGTGATGAGGAAGGCGCCCAGGACCGCGCCGCTGACGGTCCCGGCGCCGCCGATGAGAATCATGGCGATGAACTGCACCGACAGCAGCAGGTCGAAGGAGGTCGGGTCGAAGTAGCCGGCCCCGACGTAGAGCAGCGCACCGGCGCAGCCGGCGTAGAACGACGAGACCCCGAAGGCGACCGTCTTGTAGCGAGCCAGGTTCACCCCGATCACCCCGGCCGCGATGTCGCGGTCGCGGATGGCGGTGAGGGCCCGGCCCACCCGCGAACGCGCCAGGTTGCGGGCGGCCAGCGCGCCGAGCAGCAGCAGGACCAGCATCAGCAGGTACAACTTCTGGTCCCTGGTCAGGAAGGCGTCCGACGTGTTGAGGTCGTAGCCCAGCAGCGACGGCGCCGGCGGCTGGCGGCCCACGCCGGGCCCGCCGGTCAGCTCGGACCAGCCGTTGATGACGTGCCCGCCAATGAAGACCAGCCCGAGGGTGACCACGGCGAGGTAGAGCCCGCGCAGCCGGGTGGCCAGCGGCGCGACGAGCATCCCGGCCAGCGCCGCGACCAGGCCGGCCGCGGGCAGCCACACCAGGATCTCGGTGACGCCGAGACCGATGGTGCGCGCCTCGGGGTCGCCGGCGATGGCGGCCGCCGTGTAGGCCCCGATGGCCAGGAAGAACGCGTGGCCGAGCGACACCTGGCCGGCGAGGCCGGTGACGATGTTGAGGCCGAGCGCGCCGAGCGCCGTCACGCAGGCGAGGGCGAGCAGCTGCAGCATGTCGTCCTGGACCAGGAACGGCAGGGCCAGCACGAGCAGCAGGCCCACGACGACGAAGGTGCGCTGCACGGAGCTGCCGAACAGGGCGAAGTCCTGGGCGTAGGCGGTGTGCAGCAGGGGACGCTTTCTCATACGCGCGTGACCTCCCGGGTGCCGAACAGCCCGTACGGGCGGACCAGCAGGACGAGCAGCATGACGACGTAGGGCGTTACGACCGAGAAGTTGCCGCCGAGCCACGGCAGGTTGCCCTGGTAGGTCGCGGTGACCTCCTGCACCACCCCGACCACCACCCCGCCGATGACCGCGCCGGGCAGCGAGTCGAGCCCGCCGAGGATGATCACCGGCAGCGCGGTCAGCGCGACCAGCCACAGCGACTCGCTGACGCTGCCGCCGACCGCGGCGAAGGTGCCGGCCACGGCCGCGAGGGCCCCGGCCAGCGCCCACGACATCGCGAAGACCGACCCGACGCTGACCCCCTGGGCGAGCGCGGCCTCCTGGTCGTAGGCGGCGGCCCGCATCGCCAGACCGGTTCGGGTGTACCGGAAGAAGGCGAACAGCCCCGCGATGAGCACGGCGGTCGTGAGCACCATCGCCACGTGCCGCTGCTCGACGACGATCCCGCCCGGCAGCTTGAACACCTTCAGCCCCCACGGGTCGCCGACGTGGCGCACGTCGAGGCCGATGAAGGCGTTGTCGGCGACCCGCACGGCGATGTCGATGCCGAGCGTGATGATGGCGACGGTGAACACCGGCCGGCCGATCATCGGGCGCACCGCGAGCCGCTCGACCCCGAGGGCGAGGCCGCCGGTGAGCGCGGCCGCGGCGAGCAGGGCGAGGAAGAAGCCGAGCGGGCCGACGAGGTACGTCACCAGCACCGCCCCGGCCAGCATGAACGACGGCTGGGCGAAGGAGATCACCCGCGTCGCCTTGTAGATGATCACGAAGCCGAGGCCCAGCAGCGCGTACACGCTGCCGGTGCCGACGCCCCGCAGCACGCTCTCGAGCAGATCCTTCACGCGGGACTCCGGTACATCTCGTCGCTCCGGTACATCTCGTCGACCTCGGCGCGGAAGGCCTCGGCGACCGCGGCGCGGCGCACCTTCTGCGTCGCGGTCAGTTCTCCGGTCTCGTGGTCGAGCTCCTTGGGCAGCATCCGGAACTGCTTGAGCTGCTCCACCGGCGCGCGGCCGGCGTTGACCCCGTCGACGATGCCGCGCACGAGGGCCAGCACCTCCGCCTTGGCGGACAGGTCTCGGTAGGTGGTGTAGGCCAGGCCCTGCCGCTGGGCCCACTCGCCGACGGTCTCGAGCTCGATGCCGACGAGGGCGGTGAGGTACGCGCGCCGGTCGCCGACGACGACCGCCTCCTTGATGTACGGGGAGGCCTTGAGCGCGTTCTCGATCTCGCTGGGGGCGACGTTCTTGCCGCCCGCGGTGATGATGATGTCCTTGGCCCGGTCGGTCACGCTCAGGTACGTGCCGTCGAGCACGCCGATGTCGCCGGTGCGCAGCCAGCCGTCCGGGGTCAGGGCGGCGGCGGTGGCGGGCGCGTCCGCGAAGTACCCCGCGAAGGTGCCCGCGTGCCGGGTCTGGATCTCGCCGTCGTCGGCGATGCGCACCTCGACGCCGCGCTGGGGCTCGCCGACGGTGCCGAGGCGGATGCGGCCCGGCCGGTTCGCGGTGGCGATGGCGGCGTTCTCCGTCATGCCGTACACCTCGTGCATCGGCACCCCGATGCCCATGAAGAACCGCAGCACCTCGGGCGCGACCGGGGCGGCGCCGCTGGCCGCGTACCGAATCTGCCGCAGCCCTATCCGCTCCCGCAGCGCGCGGTAGCAGCACAGCCAGCCCAGCGCGTAGCGCAGCCGGCTGCCGGCGGTGTGCCGCCCGCCGTTGGCCGCGAGGGTGGCCCCGATGCCGTCGGCGACCCGCAGCCACAGCCGGGCGTTGGCGCGCTTGAGCCGCGACGCGCCGGCGATGCGCGTGGTGACGCCGGCCAGCATCTTCTCCCAGATGCGCGGGACGCCGAAGAGGATCGTCGGCTGTACCTCACGCAGGTCCGCCTGCACCGTCGCGATCGACTCGCCGAAGTGCACGACCACGCCCGTGGCCGCGCCCAGCCACACGGTGAAGACGCGCTCGGCGACGTGACACAGCGGCAGGTACGACAGCAGCAGGTCGCGCGGGCCGGGCGGCGGGTCGGTGAGGCCGCCGTCGCCCCGCAGCACGTCGACCGCGAAGTCCACATTGGACACGGTGAGCATCGCGCCCTTGGGCCGCCCGGTCGTGCCCGAGGTGTAGACGAGCGTCGCCAGGTCGCCGGGCTCGGCCGCGAGCTCCAGGGGCGGGGCCGGCCCGTCGGCCAGCATGTCGTCCCACGACAGCAGGCGGTCGTTCTGGTACCGGTTGCGGATGCCCTTCGGGTCGAGGTACACGATCCGCTGCAGCTGCGGGCACTCCCCCAGCACCGCCAGGGCCTTGTCCACCTGCTCCTGGTCCTCGGCGATGAGCACCTTCGCGTCGCTGTGGGCCAGCAGGTAGCCGACGTCGCCGGCCGGGCTGGTCGGGTAGAGCCCGACGGTCGCGGCCCGCAACGCCACCGTGGCCACGTCGGCGTAGAGCCACTCGGGCCGGTTCTCGGCCAGGATCGCGACGCGGTCGCCAGGGCCGACGCCGAGCCCGCGCAGCGCGTGCGCGACCGACTGCGCCGAATCCCAGTACTCCCGCCAGGTGATCTCGCGCCAGATCCCGCGGTGCTTCTCCCGCAGCGCGACCGCGTCCGGGGTCCGGCCGGCCCGGTCGCGCACGAGGGTGGCGATTGTCATTTCGTCTCCCCCAGGTACGCCCGGATCACGTCCGGGTTCTGCTGGACCTCTTTCGGGGTGCCGCACGCGACCGGCACGCCGAAGTCGACCACCAGCACCCGGTCGGCGAGGTCCATGACCAGGCCCATGTCGTGCTCGACGAGGATCATCGGGATGCCCAGCTCGTCGCGGATGTCGAGGATGTACCGGGCCATGTCCTCGGTCTCCTCGAGGTTCATCCCGGCGACCGGCTCGTCCAGCAGCAGCAGCCGCGGCTCCATGGCCAGGGCCCGGCCGAGCTCCACCCGCTTCTGTACGCCGTAGGGCAGCAGCCCGACCGGCATCCGGCGCCACTGGGCGAGCTCGAGGAAGTCGACGATCTCCTCGACCCGGGCCCGGTTGGCCAGCTCCTCGCGGCGGGCCCGGCCGACCCAGGCGATGGCGGCCAGGGTGCCGTAGCGCATGTGGTGGTGCCGGCCGAGCATCAGGTTCTCCACGACCGTGAGCTGGCGGAACAGCTCGACGTTCTGGAAGGTGCGGGCGACGCCGAGCCGGGCCACCTTGTCCGGGCGCGCGCCGGTGATGTCGGTGTCGCCGAGCAGGACCCGGCCCTCCTGCGGGCGGTACACCCCGGAGATCACGTTGAAGATGGACGTCTTCCCGGCGCCGTTGGGGCCGATCACGGCGAAGAGCTCGTCGGCGCCGACGGTGAAGTCGACCCCGTTGATGGCCTTGACCCCGGCGAAGCTCAGCCGCACATCACGGAACGTCAGCACATCGCTCATGCCGTCACCTCCGCTTCGCTCCGGTAACGGCATGACGAGAGCTGAGCTTCATGATGAGCGGCCCCTCCGCTGCGCTCCGGACCGCTCATGCCGTCACCTCCGCTTCGCTCCGGTAACGGCAGGACGAGAGCTGAGCTTCATGATGAGCGGCCCCTCCGCTGCGCTCCGGACCGCTCATGACAACCACCGCTTGCGGCGCTTGTAGTGCTTGACGTCGCGGAACGAGTGGGCCGCGTGCGAGCCGAGGTAGAACTCGCGGATGTCGTCGTCGGCGAGCAGCTCCGCGGCCGGCTTGTCCAGCACGACCTTGCCGTTCTCCAGCACGTAGCCGTGCTCGGCCACGGACAGCGCCATTGTCGCGTTCTGCTCGACCAGCAGCACGGCGGTGCCGGCCCGGTTGATCTCCACGATCAGGTCGCGCACCTGCTCGACCAGGCGCGGGGCCAGGCCCAGGCTCGGCTCGTCCAGCAGCAGGTAGACCGGGTCGGACATGAGCGCCCGGCCCATCGCGAGCATCTGCTGCTCGCCGCCGGAGAGGTAGCCGGCGACGGCGCCGCGCCGCTCCTTGAGCACGGGGAAGAGCGTGTACATGCGCTCCATCGCCTCGGCCACGCCGCGGCGGCGGGTGTGGGCCCCCAGCCGCAGGTTCTCCTCGACGGTGAGCTCGGCGAAGGTGCGCCGGCCCTCCATGACCTGGCTGATCCCGCGCCGGACGATGGCGGCCGGGCGCAGGCGGTGGATGGGCCTGTCGCCGAGGGTGACGCTGCCGCGGGTGACGGCCCCGTCGTGCACGCCGAGCAGGCCGGACAGCGCCCGCAGCAGCGTGGTCTTGCCGGCGCCGTTCGCGCCGAGGAGGGCGACGATCCGGCCCTCCGGGACGTCGAGGCTCACGCCCCGTAACACCAGCATCACGTCGTCGTAGACGACCTCGAGGTTCTGGACCCGTAGCACGTTGCGGACCCCCGAACTATTTGCACCGGCGGTGTAAGAAGTTACGTGTATTTAACCCGCTCCAGAGGAGGAATCAAGTCCCGAATTCGTAACCGTCCGGCACCAAAGTCACGGTGTGGTACCGCCGATGAACCGGTAGTAATCCGGACTTTTAGGTTATTAGATATCGAGGGGGGCGCACGCCTTCCGCCCGAGGGGTGATCACGTTAAGTTAGGCCCTGGCCTGCTCGGCAGTCCGCCGTCCACCCCGGATGGCGCCGGGCAAGCGCCGCCGAATCGAACCCGCGCGCACCCGCCCTCGGGCGCGCGCGTCGAACCGGGGACCCACGCAATTCGGGGTGAATCCGCGACGCTGCGGTAGGGCGCTTCTCTTCCCGCCCGAACCCGTCAGCTAACCCGGTAGGCGGTTGGTGCAGAAGGGTCTACCCTCCCTTGTCCACTGGACATCGTGCCTGCCGGTCGGTGCTGCGGACCCTGCTGATCGGGTTCCTGTCACTCGCCGTGCTCGCACCCGCCACGGTCGCGCACGCCGACCCGTCGCTGGCCGAGATCGAGGCCCAGCTCGACAAGCAGAACAAGGACCTCGAGGCCACGATCGAGTCGTGGAACAAGCTCAACATCGACATCGCCGACTCGCAGGCGAAGGCCGCCGACCTCGAGAAGCACGTGACCGCGGCCAACGACGGCGTCCAGGCGATCGCGATCGAGGCGTTCAAGAGCAACGGCAAGCTGCGCAACCTCAACGCCATACTGAACGCGACGTCGTCGGGCTCACTGATCGACCAGATGTCGATGCTGCAGCAGATCACGCATCAGCAGCAGAAGAGCATCGAGGAGTACCGGGCGGCCAAGGCCACCCTGGACCAGACGATCGCGACCCAGAACACGCAGAAGGCCGACTTCGAGAACCAGCGCAAGCAGATCGAGGGCGACGTCAAGAAGCTCGAGGATCTGCAGAAGAAGGCCAAGAACGCCGGCAGCACCAAGGTCACCGGGGCGAACTACAACCCGGGCACCCTGCCGGCCGTCTCCGGCAACGCCGGCGCCGCGGTGAACTACGCCAAGAGCAAGCTCGGCAAGCCGTACGTGTACGGCGCCGCCGGTCCGAACTCGTTCGACTGCTCCGGCCTGACGATGGCCGCATGGGCGGCCGCGGGTGTGAGCCTGCCGCACAACGCCGCCAGCCAGTGGAGCAAGGTGGCCCACATCCCGCGCAGCGCGCTGGCCCCGGGCGACCTCGTCTTCTACAACGGCCTCGGCCACGTCGGCATCTACGTCGGCAACGACACGATCATCCACGCGCCGCACACCGGTGACGTCGTGCGGTATGCATCGGTCAGCGTCGACAGCATCTACGGGTACGGCCGCGTCAAGTAACGCCGCGTCGCGAAGGGCCGCTCTTTTCGAAGGGCGGCCCTTCATCATTGGCACCATGGCTTCCTGGGACCCTCAGCAGTACGAGCGCTTCGCCGAGGAGCGCGCCCGGCCGTTCCGCGAGCTCGTCGCCCGCATCCCGACGACCTCCGCGGTCGCCGTCGTCGACGTGGGCTGCGGCCCCGGCACGATGACCGCGACGCTCGCCCAGCGCTGGCCCGACGCGGCGATCCTGGGTCTGGACTCCTCGCCGTCGATGATCACGGCCGCCGATGAGCGGCGCACCGCCCAGCTGACCTTCCAGCTCGCCGACGCGGCCGGGTGGCGGCCCCAGCGCGGCTCCCTCGACGTCATCGTGGCCAACGCCTCGCTGCAGTGGGTCGACGACCACGAGACGCTGCTGCCGCGCTGGGCGGCCGCGCTGGACGACGGCGGCACCCTCGCGTTCCAGGTGCCGAGCCCCGGCTTCGACCCGGGCCTGGCCGGCGTGGCCGCCCGGGAGCGGTGGGCGCCCGGGCTCGCGGGCGCGCTGGGGGCGACCGGGCCGCGCTCGGCGACACCGGTGCTCGACGCGGCCGAGTACGTGCGGCTGCTCTGCGCGGCCGGGCTCACCGTCGACGCGTGGGAGACGACCTATTACCACGTGCTGCCGGGCGACGACCCCGTGTTCGAGTGGTTCAAGGGCACCGGGCTGCGCCCTTACCTCGACGCACTGTCGGGCGAGGACCTCGAGGAGTTCAGTGCGGACATCCGGACCGAACTGCGGCGGCTGTACCCGCGCGAGCCGTTCGGCACGATCCTGCCGTTCCCGCGCCTCTTCGTGGTCGCCCATCGGCCATGATCCGCGTCGGGTGGTTTACATCTCGGCGGGCCCGGCGTTCCTACGCTGGCGCGCGTGAGCAAAACCTGGAAGATCATTATTTTCAGCGCGATCGGCGCCTTCCTGCTGTGTTGCGGGGGCGGCGCGGCCGGGCTGTACTTCATCGTCAACAGCGCCACGAAGGCGCCCAAGGCCGCGGCCGGGGACTTCCTGACCGCCCTCGAGTCGGGTAGGACGCAGGCCGCCTACGACATGCTGTGCTCCTCGGCGCAGCGGCAGTACGGGCCGGAGGCCTTCGACACGTACGTCAAGAAGGACCCGGTCACCGGGCACGACCTGGGCTGGGGCGGCTCCTACAGCAACGACAACGGCACCGAGACGGCGTCGATCGACGCCAGCGTGACGTACAGGAGCAGCGGCAAGTCCAAGCACACGTTCGAGCTGCTCAAGGAGAGCGGGGCGTGGAAGGTGTGCGGCGACCCGTACTAGGAGCAGACAAAGGCCCCGGGTCCTCATCGACCCGGGGCCTTTCGCCGTCTTGAGTTGGGCTGCCTTTTGGCTGAGCGGCCTGTCGTTTGGCCAGGTGGCCTGGCGTTGGCTGGGCGACCCGTCGTTGGTTGGACGGCCCGTCGTTTGGTTGGGCGGCCTGTCGTTGGGTTGGGCGGCCTGTCGGTTGGCTAGGCGGCTTGGAGCCCCTCGGCCCGGGCCAGCTCGCGCAGCCGGCCGAGCGCCTGGATCTCCAGCTGGCGGATGCGCTCGCGGGACAGCGAGAACCGCGAAGCGACCTCGGTCAGCGAGTGCTCGCGGCCGTCCTCGAGGCCGTAGCGGGCCCGCATGATGCCGGCCGAACGGTCGTCGAGGTGGTTGAGCAGGCCCTCGATCCGCTGGCGCTCCAGCGCGGCCAGGACCACGTCCTCCGGCGACGGGGCGTCGGAGTCCGCGACCAGGTCGCCCAGGTTGGTGTCGCCGTCGTCACCCACCGGGGTGTCGAGCGACACGGTGTCCTGCGACCAGCGCATGAGCTCGTGCACCCGCTCGACGGGCACCCCGAGCGCGGTGGCCAGCTGCTCCGGCTCCGGGTCGTTGCCCAGCTCACGGGTGAGCTGCCGCGCGACGTTGCGCATGCGGTTGACGTCCTCGACGAGGTGCACCGGGAGCCGGACCGTGCGCTCCTGCTGCGCGATCGCCCGGCTGATCGCCTGGCGGATCCACCACGTCGCATATGTCGAGAACTTGTATCCACGCACGTAGTCGAACTTCTCGACGGCCCGCACGAGGCCGGTGTTGCCCTCCTGGATCAGGTCGAGCATCGGCATGCCGGACCGCACGTAACGCCGCGCGATCGACACCACGAGACGCAGGTTGGCCCGGATGAACCGGTCCTTCGCCCGCTCGCCGTCCGCCACAAGGCGGTGCAGCTCCGCGGCCGTCACGCCGTCGGGGATCTCGTCGCTGTCGAGTAGGTGCTCGGCGTAGAGCCCAGCCTCGACCGCCTTGGACAGCTCGACCTCAGAAGCGGCGTCGAGCAGCGGCGTGCGGGAGATCTCATGCAGGTACACGCCGACCAGGTCACGCTCCTCGGCGCCTGTGTCGGTTCGCATCTCCACTTTCACGTTCTCCACCTTCGGGCCCCTCCCCGCTCCATCCTTCGCCTTCCCCGTTCCACCCTGCTAAAACGGGTGCCCCCCGGGTATGCCCCCTACACAACAGTCAAAGCGCCTTCCGAATTCCGCCCTCAGGGGCGATTCGGTGACGACCCCTGAGAGTTGCACCACTTACCTAGACGCTCGGGAGACTGCTCCGGTTCGCTTCGGTTGCAACAAGTGATACGTGCTCTACCTGCCCGTCAGACGCCTGAATTCGCTGTGAGTTCCCTGGGAACGCCCGCGCGGGGGACGGCGGACGCTGCTCGGGCACGGTGGTTATCGGCAAGGGTCGGGCACACGACAGCGTTTTCCCACCGGCGGGCGACGTGATGCTTACCGCTCGTGCCATTCCCGCAACAACTGCGCCTCTTCTTCGATACCCAGTCCGTTCTTCGCATCGATGTGGGGTGCGTCACGAATTGCGGCGACGGTGTCCCGGACGGTCTCGTCCAGCGGCCGCGTGCGCAGGCCGGCGGCCAGGGACGGGGTGACGTCCCGGCTGAGGAACCCCGCGTACTCCGGCAGGGGCAGCCAGAAGGGCAGCGAGCGCGGCCCGGCCCACGGGGCGACCTCGCGTTCGAGCAGGAAGTCCTGGTCGACCCAGGTGAGCTGCTGCGGTACACCCGCGCCTTCGGCAAAGCCGGCATGGAACGCCGCCCGGCTCATCGGCGCGCCGATCCCGTCGAACGCGCCCGCGAGCCCGGCCCCGGCCGCGTCCACGATCCACTCGGCGAGGTCGCGCACGTCCACGAGCTGCACCACCTCGTCCGGCCCGCCCGGAGCGAGCACCTCCCCGCCGCGCAGCGCCCGGCGCACCCAGTACTCGAACCGGTACGTGGGGTCCTCCGGCCCGACGATCATCCCGGCCCGCAGCAGGAACGTCCGGTCGGCGCCGAACCCGTCCGCGGCGAGGCGCTCGCAGGCGACCTTGGCCCGCCCGTACGACTCCGCGTCGGTCCAGGGGTCCGCGTCGAAGTCGGCCGGGAGCAGCGGCGCGGCGCCGGCGGTCTGACCGGGGGTCTCGGCGTCGGAGTACGCGGAGCAACTGGAGACGAACGTGTAGTGCCCGACGCGACCGGCGAGCGCGGCGACGGCGTGCCGGACGTGCAGCGGGTGCCGGCCGACGTCGACGACCGCGTCGAACTCGCCCGTGACGGCGTCGAGGCCGTCGGGGCGGTCGCGGTCGGCCCGCACGAAGGCGGCGCCCTCGACGGGCGTGCCGGACTCGCCGCGGGCGGCGCAGACCACGTCGTGGCCGGCGTCGAGCGCACGCCGCGCGACGGCGCGGCCGAGGAAGACGGTGCCACCGAGTACGAGGATTCTCATCGGCCGATGATTTGCTGTCGGGCGCGGGTTGGACAGGGCGTTTCGCGTCGGGCGGATCCGCTGTGAGACGAAATGGTCCGACACTCCGTGATCGGACATTTCGGATTTTTCGCCTGACGGGGTTTATGTCGGCTTACCTGGACTTTGGGGCTGCCAAACGACGCTCGGCCGATGGCGGCGGGAGCTTGCGCTCCCGCAACGTGTAAGCGTGGTCCTGGTTCGTTGTTGCGTACCGTTATTCCTAACTCGACGCGGCGTGCCATTGACGTCTTGAAGCCTTTATGCGCGGTGCGAGGACTTCGGGCGGTGCGGGCGCGTCTTGTGGATTACCAGGGCGAAGAGCGCAAAGGCCGCCGTCACCACCGCGGACATGGCCAGCCACAGCGACCAGTGCCGGTTCGACGGCGGGCCGGCCGGCATCGCGCCCTCCCTTGTGGACGGTTTGGTGACCGGCGCCGGGGTGGCCGGGTCGGTGGGCTCGAAGGACCAGATGCGCAGGTAGTCGACCTGGAACTCGGCCGGTAGTGCGGTCGACGAGCCCGGTGTGCCCGCCCGGTCGCCGGTCGTCACGGCGAAGCCGAACCAGCGCGGCTCGGTCGACACCGCGGGGTCCAGGGAGCGCTGGGTGCCGTCGACGAAGACCTTGAAGCCCGAGGGGGCCCACTCGATGACGTACGTGTGCCAGTCCCGGAACGGGCCGGTCAGCACGTTCGTGGTGGTGCCCGCGCCGTCGGAGTTGCTCACCACGGCCTGCTCGGCGCCGGGCTTCGCCATGATCTCCAGTTGTGAGCCGTGCTGGGCCGCGGCGCGGTCGACCGGGCGTAGCAGGGCCATCGAGTCGATGCCCGCGCCGACCGGCACGCGGGCCTTGAACTCGTAGCGGCCGAACTGCTGCGCGGCGCCCACGCAGCGGACCTCGCCGGTGACGAAGGGCTTGCCGCCGTAGGTGCGCCGGTGCAGGGCCAGGCTCAGGTGGCCGCCGGAGACCGTCACCGCCTCGGGGCGGAAGTAGCTGGCCTGGGCGCCCTCGGGGGCGCCGTCGTACGCGGAGCAGCCGGTCGGCAGCGTGCCCGCGTCGTCGAAGGAGTTGGAGAAGACCGGGCGCCAGCCGTCCGGAGCGGCGGCGTTCACCCGTTCGGGGAAGATCAACCCACTCAGCGCGGCCGATGTGAGGACGACCAGCACGGCCGAGAACCGCCTCAGCATCGTGACCGCCTCCGTACGCGCGGTGTACCTTCCCCGGCAACGTACTAGATACCCACGGATAGTGCACCGTCGCGCAGTGTGCACTGCCCGTTCGGAGGGTCCGTTCCGGCGAACCCTCGCCTTTACCCGTACGACATTTATCCGACGGCAAGTCCTGCTCGCGCGCGGTCGATGCGATCGACAAGGATGGCGACCGACGCATGTTTCCCTGCTACTAGGAGAGATCATGGCCCAGCCAAGCGCCCGCGGCTGGCGGATCGCGCAGCACCTCGCGGTGCCCGCACTCGCCGTCGCGGTCGTCGCACTGCTGCCCTTGGCCAAGACGGGCGGTTCGCAGGCGTCGGACCAGTGGACCCCGCTGACCCCGGCCAAGGTCTCGTTCGCTCAGAAGACCGGGCCGACGACGACCGCGCAGCTGCTCGGCTTCAACGATTTCCACGGCAACATCGACCCGCCGACCGGCAGTGGCGGGCTCATCAACGGCGTCCCCGCCGGTGGTTCGGAGTACCTCGCCACCTACCTCACCAAGCTGCGCGAAGACGCCAAGAAGGCCGGCGTCAAGTACAGCGACACGGTGGCGGCGGGCGACAACATCGGCGCCTCGCCGCTGGTGAGCGCCGCGTTCCACGACGAGCCGGCGATCGAGGTGCTCAACGCGATGGGCCTCGACCTCGCCTCGGTGGGCAACCACGAGTTCGACGAGGGCGTCACCGAGCTCTACCGGATGCAGTTCGGCGGTTGCCACCCGACCGACGGCTGCCAGGACGGCGACGGGTTCTCCGGGGCGAAGTTCCCGTACCTCGCCGCCAACGTCACCCAGAAGTCCAACGGCCTGCCGATCCTGCTGCCGTTCACCATCCGCTTCTACGACGGCGTGCCGGTCGCCTACGTCGGCATGACGCTCGAGGGCACGCCCGGCATCGTGAACCCGGCCGGCATCAAGAACGTCGACTTCCACGACGAGGTCGAGACGGCGAACAAGTACGCCACCATCCTGGGCTGGCTCGGCATCAAGTCGATGGTCCTCGTGGTGCACGAGGGCGGCTCGCAGAGCAGCCCGCCCGCGCCGCTGGACCCGTCCGGCTGCGCCAACTTCGCCGGCCCGATCACCGACATCACCAAGGGGCTCAACCCGGCCTACGGCGTGGTCGTCTCCGGCCACACCCACCGCTTCTACAGCTGCGAGCTGCCCAACTCCTCGGGCGCCAACTCGCTTGTCACGAGCGCGGGCACGGCCGGCACGCTGGTCACCGACATCCGGGTCACCCTGGACAAGAAGACGCGCAAGTTCGTCGACGCGTCGGCCACCAACGTGATCGTCGACAACGGCGTGAAGAACCCCGACGGGACGTACCAGAAGGACGCCGCCGGCAACCCGGTGCGCAACCCGGCCCTGGTCGACCCGAAGGTGAAGAAGATCGCGGACAAGTACCGCGTCGCCGTCGCCCCGCTGGCCAACAAGGTCGTCGGCAGCATCAGCGCCGACATCACCACGACCCAGGTCGCCTCCGGCGAGACGCCGCTCGGCGACGTCATCGCCGACGGGCAGCTGGCCTACACCAAGGCCTCGGCGGGGGCCCAGATCGCGTTCATGAACCCGGGCGGCATCCGGGCGTCGCTGACGTACGCGAACTCCCCCGGCGGCGAGGCGCCCGGCCAGGTCACGTACGGCGAGGCGTTCACCGTCCAGCCGTTCAACAACCTGGTCGTCACCCAGTCGTTCACCGGCGCGCAGATCAAGGACGTCCTCGAGCAGCAGTTCGTGGGCTTCCAGGGCCAGACCGTCCAGCGCATGCTGCAGGTCTCGGCCGGCTTCACGTACACCTACAGCGCCGCGGCACCGGCCGGCTCCAAGGTCAGCGACATCAAGCTCAACGGCGTCGCGCTCGACCCGGCGGCCACCTACAAGGTGACCACGAACGACTTCCTGGCCAACGGCGGTGACGGCTTCCTCAACCTCGCGAAGGGGACGGGCCGCGTCACCGCACCGGGCTTCGACATCGACGCCCTGACCTCCTACCTGGGCACCGGCCCCATCGCTCCGGGCCCGGCCGACCGCTACACGAAGATCGCTTGATCGATAGTCGTCTGGGTGGGCGGCGAGTTTGCTCGCCGCCCACCCGCACGTATGCTTCAGGCGCAGCGAGCCGAGGTCGAGGAGTGTTGATCCGTGGATCGTCCCAGCTGGGCCCCGGCGGACGTCGATCTCGACCGGCCGAGCGTGGCCCGGGTCTATGACTACTACCTCGGCGGCTCCCACAACTTCGCCGCCGACCGCGCCTTCGCCGAGCAGGTCCTCAAGGTCATGCCGGCCGTCGCCGGGCTCGCCCGCAGCAACCGCTCCTTCCTGCGCCGCGCCGTGGGGGACCTCGCCGCGCAGGGCGTGCGGCAGTTCCTCGACCTCGGCTCGGGCATCCCGACCGTCGGCAACGTCCACGACGTGCTCAAGGACGCCGGCATCACCGACGGGCGCGTCGTCTACGTCGACCACGACCCGGTCGCGGTCGCGCACAGCCGGGCCATCCTCGCCGACGTGCCCGGCACCGCGGTCGTCGCCGGCGACCTGCGCAAGCCGGTCGAGGTGCTGGGCCAGCCGCAGGTCCAGGGCCTGCTGGACTTCACCCGCCCGGTCGCCTTCCTGCTCGTCGCGGTGCTGCACTTCGTCCCCGACGAGCAGCGCCCGGCCGACATCGTCGCCGGGTACGCCGCCGCCGGAGTCCCCGGCAGCCACGTCGTGCTCTCCCACGCCGGGCTCGACCGGCCGCTCACGCCCGCCGAGGTCGAGGCCTGGGAGATGTACCGCAAGTCGCCGACGCCGCTCATCCTGCGCACCAGCGGGCAGGTCGCGGCCCTCTTCGGCGACCTGACGGTGCTCGATCCCGGCGTCGTGTCGCCCCACGCGTGGCGCCCCGACGGCGACGAGGAGTCGCCGCCCGAGGGCAACACGATCGGCTGCGCGGCCGTCGCGCGCAAGGATTAACGCCGCCGATCATGACCGCCATCAGCCCCACGCCGACTTCGTGGGACCGCCCCCACCGCGCCGCCGAGCGAATGGCGCGCGCCTGGTCGCTGGCCATCGCCGGGACCAGCTACGTGTCGATGAACGGCCTGGAGGTCCAGGACTTCCTGACCAGCCTCTCGACGCGGGTCATCCACGCGCTGACCGCCGAGACCTTCGACCCCACCGACGTGCGCGAGGTCGGCTCGACGCTTGTCGCCGCGCACTTCACCGAGCCCACCACGCTGGAACGCACCCTCGCCGTGCTCGCCGAGCAGTTCGGCAACGCCCCGGTCAAGCGGGTCGCGCAGATCCAGGGCGCGCTCGCGTCCGGCTACGCGCTCGCCCTGCGCGACCGGGTGCTCGACGAGCAGGAGGAGATCCGCACCGCGGCGCTGTGGGCCCGGGCCCGCGCCGAGGAGGGCCGGCGGGTCAGCGAGGCCCGGTTCCAGGCGATCTTCGCCGGCGCCGCGATCGGCATGAGCGTGAGCACCATCGACGGCCAGGTGATCGAGGTCAACCAGGCGCTGTGCGACATGCTCGGGTACACCGCCGAGGAACTGCGTGCGATGTCCTTCGACGACTTCGTGCTGCCCGACGACCCGCCCAGCGCCGGGGCCATGTTCGACGAGGTGCTCGCGGGCGGCCGCGACCAGTTCCGGATCGAGAAGCCGTACGAGCACAAGGACGGCCACCGCGTCTGGACCGACCTCGTCGCCTCGATCATCCGAGACGAGGACGGCCGCCCCCGGTGGCTCGTGGCCATGTTCGAGGACATCACGGAGCGGTACCTGCTCCAGGTGCGCCTGCGCCACCAGGCCCTGCACGACCCGCTGACCCAGCTGCCCAACCGCACGCTGTTCTTCGAGCGGCTCGGCGCCCTGCTCGAGGGGGCCGACGGCGAGGACGGCGCCGACGCCCGGGTCGGCGTCTGCTACCTCGACGTCGACGGCTTCAAGGTCATCAACGACACGCTCGGCCACGACGTCGGCGACCAGCTGCTGCAGACCGTGGCGCGGCGGCTGGCCCGCTCGATCAGCGGCGAGCGGCAGCTCGTGGCCCGCATGGGCGGCGACGAGTTCGTGGTGCTGGTGGAGCGGTGCGGCGGCATCGGGGACGTGGTCGCGGTCGCCGAGAAGGCGCTGGACACCGTGCGGGCCCCGGTCCACGTCGGCGGCCACGAGATCAGCATCTCGGCCAGCATCGGCGTGGTCGAGCAGCCGCTGCGCGGCACGAGCACCGGCGAGCTCATGAAGGCCGCCGACACGACGCTGTACTGGGCCAAGGCCGACGGCCGCAACCGCCTCGCGCTCTTCGACGCCGAGCGGCACGCGCGCGAGGTCAAACGGTACGAGCTGTCCGCCTCCATGCCCGCGGCGCTGGAGCGGCGGGAGTTCTTCGTGGAGTACCAGCCGCTGGTCCGCCTCGGCGACGGGGTCACCATCGGCGTGGAGGCCCTGGTGCGCTGGCGGCACCCGCGCTTCGGCGTGCTCGGGCCGGACGCGTTCATCGGCATGGCCGAGGAGACCGGGCTCATCGTGCCGCTGGGCCGCTGGGTGCTGCACGAGGCCTGCCGGCAGGCCGCCGAGTGGCGCCGCACGGCCGGCGACCGCGCCCCGATCATGAGCGTCAACCTCGCGGTACGCCAGATGCGGGACCGGACCATCGTGCGCGACGTGCGGACGATCCTGGAGCAGACCGGCCTGCCCCCCGAGGGCCTGCAGCTGGAGCTGACCGAGAGCGCCGTCATGAGCACCGGCGACGACCCGATCGAGGCGCTCAACGCCCTCGCCGCGCTCGGCCCGCGCATCGCGATCGACGACTTCGGCACCGGGTACTCGAACTTCGCGTACCTGCGCAACCTGCCCGTGCACAGCCTCAAGCTGGCCGGCTCGTTCGTCGCCGGCCTGCGCCCGCCGGAGGGGGCGGACCCGGTCGACCAGGAGATCATCGCGGCGGTCATCGGCCTGGCGCACACCCTGAAGCTGAGCGTGACCGCGGAGGGCGTCGAGACCGCCGAACAGGCGACGCGACTGCTGGAGCTGGGCTGTGACACCGCCCAGGGCTGGTACTACGCGAGCTCCGGTCCGGCGAGCGCGATCAAGCTCTGACCGCGCGCGCCGGCCCGGATCAGTTCGCGGCGTACGGATTGACTTCTTCGTGCATGTCGCTCATCAGCTGCGACCACATGTCGTTCTCGTCCGGGTCGGCGCCGACCAGGTCGTAGTGGCCGTCCAGGAAGTCGGTGTCCAGCTGCCAGTCCGGCAGGTCGATGTCCTGCTCGTCCAGGGTCGGCGCGTCGTCGTGCTGGGCGTCGGCGTCCACGACGGTGTCGTGGTCGGCGTCGCCGGCGTACTCGTGGTGCTCGTGACCTTCGTTGTATGCGTCGTGGTGCTCGTGTCCGTCGTAGCCGTGGTCGCCGGCCAGGACATGCTCGACTCCGCCGTCGTGGTCGACGTGGAGATCGTGCTCCATGCCCCAGTCGAGGTCAAAGTCGCTCATAACCTGCTCCCGGATTTCTCGGTGCACCGCTGCTATGCGGTACCTCTAGAACGGTAGGGAACAGCGGGAGCGACCGGCTCCCGGAAACGTGCCACTCAGCGCGCGCGGCGGTCCAGCCAGCCGTCGCCGTCGACGTCCTCGTAGCGCGTGTCCATGACGCCGTCGCGGTTCGTGTCGACCTCGGAGGAGTTGATCAGGCCGTCCCGGTCGGTGTCGTGCCCGACGAACTCGGCCCGCCCGTCACCGTCCGTGTCGACCACGATATCGACGCCGCCGTCGGCGCGGTTGACGTAGGTGTGCTGGTCCCAGCGCCCGTCGCCGTCCCAGTCCACGCGCGTGTGGTAACCGTCGGTCGGCGCCGCGCCGGGCACCTGCGCATGTCCGGCATGCTGCGCAAAATCGGACAGACCCCCGCCCACTCCCCCGCCGGCCGGACCCAGCCCGGCGCCGCCCGCGCCCGCCTGCTGCCCGACATCCGACAGCCCGGCCCCGAACCCGCCGCCCGACCCGCCCGGCTGGTACCCGGCCAGGCCACCGGCGACGCCCGAGGCGCCCGCCTGGTGATCCGCCACGCCGGCCACGCCACCCGCGACGCCCGAGGCGCCCTCCTGATAGCCGGCCAGGCCACCCGCCACGCCGGACGCGCCCGCGGCCTCGTGCGGGGCGCCGCCGGTCGCGCCGGTGTACGTGCTCGCGTGGTACACGGTGCCCGAGCTGTGCGATTCGGAGTGGTACTCGACGTGCGACGAAGACACCGAGTGCCGCCCGTCGCCCGCTTCCTGCAGCGCGTCGCCGAGCGAGTGCCCGCCGCCCTGGTCGACCGGCTCGACGGCGGCGTGGCGGGCGCCGTACTGCTGCTCGACCACGTCGTGCATGCGCTGGCCCATCTCGGTGCCGCCCGAGCCGAGGGCGTGCCCGCTCACCCCCGCGCCGTGGCCGTGCAGCACGTCGCCGAGGCCGGAGCCGATCGAGGAGAAGACGCCGAACATGCTCGCCTTGCTGGTCCGCTGCTCCACGTGGGTCGGCCCGCCGCCCTCCCCGAACTGGGTCTGGAGGATGTCCAGCTCATCGGGGGTCAGGTGGTAGCCGGCCAGGGTCCCCGCCGGGTCGGCCGCCAGCCGCGCCTTGAACGCGGGGTCGCCGAGCAGGCGCTCCAGCACCTCATCGAAGTCGGACATCGCAATTCCCCCAGATTGTGTACCGCCCGAGCTCAGTCGAGCTCAGGCATCGGTATCGGCTGCGGCCGCGGGCGACAGGTCCCGCACTGCACCGCGTCCTCCACCACGAGCCCTTCGGCCCGCCCGCGGCGCTGCGAACGGTGCACCTCGAGCAGGTAGGGGCCGAACTTCGCATGGTCCTCACACAGCCCACGGCCGCAGAACCGGCACGACCCCCGCGCCGCCTTGGCGCAGAACCAACAAAGCACGCTTTCTCCTCATTAGCTAGGCGGGCTGCATTTCAGGACCGTGACCTGTGATCCGGGCCTGGAGCCGCTCTTTCCGTTCGTGTCGGTGGCGGTCACGGTCACGCTGAGTGTGCCGCCGCCGTTGACCTTGCCCGGGTAGTTGACCGGGCCGATGCTGCCGTACCAGTTGCCGTCGCGGGACATGGCCTTGGACCCTGAGGCGAATCCGCTCCACGACACGGTCACGCCCCGGATCGGCGCGTCGCCCGCCTGGACCACGGCGCTGATCGACAGCGTCACCGAGCCGCCGTTGCACGTTCCCCCGGTCACCATGGTCTGGTCGATCGAGCCGGTCGACTGGTTGGTGCTGACCACCACCGGCAGGTTGTACGGCGGCGCGGTCGTGGTGGTCGGTGGTGGGCCGGCCGTGGTCGGGGGCCGCGGGCCGGCCGTCGTGCGGGTCGGGGTCGGGGCCCGCGTCGTGCGCGTCGGGGTGGCCTCCGGCGTCGACGAGGCCGACGCCGAGGCCGACGGGGACTCGCTCGGCGACGGCGACTCCGACGGCGTGTCCGACGCCGACGGCACGACCGTCGGCGTCCCGCCCGGCTTCGGCAGCGCCACCCCGTCGCCGCAGGTCAGGTCGGCCGCGGCCGAGGGATCCACGACGGTGCCGTCGAGCTTCACCACGCCGCGGCCCACGTCGGGGTCGCCGCCCGCCGGCAGTGCGAAGCGGGCCGAGCCCTCGTTGGTGACCCCGCCGACGGTGAGGCGCAGCGGTCCGAACGCGGTCGTCGTGCTCGTGGTGTCGACCAGGAGGCGGCCCCGGTCGAGGGTCAGCGCCGCGGTCGGCTCGATCGGCGTCTGCTGGCCGCTGACCAGGGGGCCGACCCGCAGGTCGACGCCGGCGCAGAGGACCGTCGCGCTGCCGCCGCGGAAGGTCAGCGACGCGGTCGACTTCGCGCCGATGTGGACCGAGTCGCCCTGCTGGACGTACAGCTTGGCGTTGCGCGCCAGCCGGCGGTCGGTGCCGTTGACCCGCACGGTCGCCTCGCCGCGGGTCACGGTGACGAGCGCGCTGTCGGTCGGCATCTCCGCCCACACCGGGCCGGTGAAGAGGTTCGCGCCGGTCAGGAACACGGCGAGGAGCAGCAGCAGGATCAGCAGCCACCACAGCCGGCGCTCGAAGCGGCGGTCGACGCTGTCGTCGACGGGTGCGGGCACGCCGGGCGGCGCGGCCAGCGGCGGGTAGGTCGAGGGCGGGTGGGCACCCGACATCGGGCGGCGGCCGCCGGCCGGGGTGGCATCGGGCGCGCGGCCCAGCAGCAGCGGCAGCCCCGCGACGGCGGGCAGCAGCCAGGCGCGGGCCGGGGTGCGGGCGGTGGCCACCTGGCCGGGCGAGCCGTCGCCGTACGGGCCGATCATCGAGCCGCGGTGCAGCTCGGTGCCCTCGGGCAGCTGCAGCGAGCCGGACTCGACCACGAGCGCGTCGTTGCCGGTGCGCAGCACGACCGGCTGGCCGGGGCCGAGGTGCATGGGGCGGGCGCGGGTGAGCAGGCCGAGGCGGTCCTCGTGGCCGAGGCCGGCCAGCGCCGGGGTCTCGGCGAGCAGCCGCTCCAGCTCGGCCCACTCCACCGGCGGCGGGCCGGGCAGCGGGCCGATGGCCGCGGAGACCGTCGAGGACGGGATGGCCAGCAGCGTGGTGCCCGCGGTCATCCAGCTCAGCGCGGCCGGGGCGCCGGTCAGCGCGTTGGCGAGGCCGACGACACCGCCGCGGCCGACGCGCTCCCGGACGCTGCCGGTGGGATCGCCCGGACGCCTCGCCTCCAGGGCCCCGTCGACCACGACGTACACCGACGGCTGCGCGGCCCCGGCGATGACGAGCTGGTCGCCGGTGCGCGGGTGCACCCAGCGGGCGTCCCCGGCGAGCCGGGCGAGGGCGTCCGGCGGCAGGTTGGACAGCGCCGAGGAGCTCAGCGCGGCGAACCGGCGCGGCTCGTCGCGCACCAGCTTGCGCTCGCCGAGCTGGTCCCGCACGCGGCGGCCCCGGCGGCGCAGCCAGCCGAAGAAGAGGTACACGACGGGCGCGAGCAGCCCGACGACGATCACGGCCAGCAGCCCCCGGGCGAGCCACCCGGCGTTCCACAGGCCGGTCACGACGCCGGCCACGCGGTCGGTGTACACGCGGTAGACGAGGTTGACCGCGATCGCGATCCAGACGACGGCGAGCATGCCGTACAGCGCGACGAGCCGCCCCTCCCGGTCGAGGTCGGAGAAGCGCGGCGGCCGGCGGCGCAGGCGGGCGAGCACCCAGGCGAGCCCGCGGGCGCGCAGGTTGGGCACCTCGAGCCAGTCCATGAGCAGGTAGTAGCCGTCGAGGGCCATGAACGGGTTGAGGTTGAACAGCGCGTTGAGGTACCACGCGAAGGCCAGCTTGAACGTCCAGGGCTGCAGCTCGGGGAAGAACACGCCGACGAGCTGGCAGATGCCGGCGAGCACGAGGCCGGTGGCCGGCCCGGCGGTGGTGGTGACGAGCCGGGCCCGGCGGCCGGCCATCCACACGTCGGTGGTGTCCACGAAGACCGACGGGATGCCGAAGTACACCAGGAAGCCTGCGGCGGGCACCCGCCGACCGGCGTGTTTGGCGCCGAGCGCGTGCCCGAGCTCGTGACAGGCCAGCGCCACCACGTTGAGGCCGAGCAGGACGAGGGCGCCGGCGAAGTACGAGTCGTTGGTGAGGAACACCGACTGGTCGGCGCGGAACCAGTTCCACACGAACACGCCGAGGCCGGCCAGCGCGACGAGCCCGCAGAGCACCGCCACGACCCGGGTGAAGAAGAGCCGGCCGCCCGCCTTGTACAGGAAGGTCACGATCGGGTCGACCCGGGCGAGCACGACCCGGCGGCCCTGGGCGGTGGCCAGCAGCGCCTTGCCCAGCCGGATCGGCCACGGCCGCCGGTGCACCCGCTCCAGCTTGCTGAACGCGTCCACGGGCAGCTCGGCCAGCATCCGGTTGCCGGCGAGGTCGGCGACGATCCGGGTCACCTGGTCGGGCGCGAGCCGTCCGGAGATGCGGGCGAACTCCGCGACGAGGCGGGCGACGGTACGGCTGCCGTCCATGAACTGCGCGAGCCGGAACTCCTCGGGCGTCAGGCGCAGGTAGCTCGACTCGCCGTGGTCGGGCGAGCGCAGCATGACGTACTCCACGCCGCGGGCCGAGGTCAGCGTGACCGCCTCGACCCCCTCGCGCAGGATCGGCCGGGCCCGGGCCGGGTTGAGCCGGTCCGATACGGCATGCCACAGGCCGACGTCGGCAGGGCCGAGCGGTACACCCGGGGCGCGCCCGGCGAGGGCCTCCCAGACACTGATGCGCGTCTCGATGACGGCCACTGTCGCTCCTGTTCGGACACGGTTCCGGCCACGGACTCTAGGCCCCCGGGCAGACGCCGGAAAGGTTCCGTCCCGAACGTGACAGAGCTTCGGCGAAGATGGCACTGTGTACATCCTCGCCATCGACCAGGGCACGACCTCCACCCGTGCGATCGTGTTCGACGCCGACGGCGCCATCGTGGCGCTTGACCAGCGCGAACACCGTCAGAGCTTCCCCCGCCCCGGCTGGGTCGAACACGACCCGGTCGAGATCTGGCACAACGTCCAGGCGGTGTCGACCCGCGCCCTGGACCAGGCCGGGCTCTCCCGCGCCGATGTCGCCGCCATCGGCATCACCAACCAGCGCGAGACCACGATCCTGTGGGACGCCCGCACCGGCGAGCCGGTGCACCCCGCCATCGTCTGGCAGGACACCCGCACCGACGCGCTGATCCGCACGCTGGCCGGGGACGCGGGGCCGGACCGCTTCCGCGAGCGCTGCGGGCTGCCGCTGGCCACGTACTTCGCCGCCCCCAAGGTGGTCTGGCTGCTCGACAACGTGCCGGGCCTGCGCGCGCGGGCCGAGGCCGGCGAGATCCACTTCGGCACCGTCGACACCTGGCTCATCGAGAAGCTGACCGGCCGGCACGTCACCGACGTGACGAACGCCAGCCGCACGATGCTCATGAACCTGACCACGCTGGACTGGGACGACGAGCTGCTCGCGGCGTTCGGCATCCCGCGGGTCATGCTGCCCGAGATCGGCTCGTCGTCGTACGTGTACGGCGAGGCGAGGACCCTGCTGCCCGGCGTGCCCGTGGCCAGCGCGCTGGGCGACCAGCAGGCGGCCCTGTTCGGCCAGGCGTGCTTCGCGCCGGGCGAGGCCAAGTGCACGTACGGCACCGGCTCGTTCCTGCTGCTCAACACCGGGACCCGGCCGGTGTCGAGCGAGCGGGGCCTGGTGACAACGGTCGGTTACCGCATCGGCGACGCGGATCCGGTGTACGCGCTGGAGGGCTCCATCGCCATCACCGGCTCGCTCGTGCAGTGGCTGCGCGACAACCTCGGCCTGATCGCCTCCGCGCCGGAGATCAACGACCTCGCCGCCACCGTGTCGGACAACGGCGGCTGCTACATCGTGCCGGCGTTCGCGGGCCTCTTCGCGCCGCACTGGCGCCCGGACGCGCGGGGCGTCATCACCGGGCTCACCGGGTATGTCACAAAGGGGCATCTGGCCCGCGCCGCCCTGGAGGCCACCGCCTGGCAGGTCAAGGACGTGGTCGACGCGATGATGGCGGAGTCCGCGGTACCCCTGGAGACGCTCAAGGTCGACGGCGGGATGACCGCCAGCAACCTGCTCATGGCCTTCCAGGCCGACGTGCTGGACGTGCCCGTGGTACGCCCGACGGTCGCCGAGACCACGGCGCTGGGCGCGGCCTACGCGGCCGGGCTGGCCGTCGGGTTCTGGCCCGACACCGACACGCTGCGTGCGAAGTGGAAGCTGGACAAGCGCTGGGAGCCCGCGATGGCCGCCGAGCAGCGGGACCGCGGCCACGCCCTCTGGCTGCGGGCGGTCGAGCGCTCGTTCGGGTGGGCCGACTAGGGGCTGTATCGAAGTGCGGTTCGGAGCGAGGCGAGGCTCAGACGTCGGCTGAGGCCGCGCCGGGCGCGCCCCGATACCGGGGTTGTATCGGGGTGTGACCGGGGTGGTTCCAGGCGGCGTCTAAGTCCGCCGCAGCCCGGCCATCCACTTCGATACAGCCCCTAGGAGCCGTGGCACAGAAAGGCGGCGCACTCCGCCAAGTGCGCCGCCCTTTTTCTGGGAGGGAACCAGCCTTTGCGGTACTAGCCGATGATCTGCTGAGCGACGGTCTTGGCGGTGTTGCTGGAGATCGCGAAGCCGACGCCGATGTTGCCGGCCGTCTCGCTCGTCGAGGCGATCGCGGTGTTGATGCCGATGAGCTGCCCGGCGGTGTTGACCAGCGCGCCGCCCGAGTTGCCCGGGTTGATCGCGGCGTCGGTCTGGATGGCGCCGGGGATCTTCGCGCCGGCCGAGGTCTGCTGCGTGCCGCGGCCGTTCTGGCCCTCGCCGGAGCCCTCGTCGATCTCGCGGTTGAGTGCGCTGACGATGCCGGAGGTCACGGAGGCCTCCAGGCCCAGCGGGCTGCCGACGGCCAGGACGGTGTCGCCGACGTGGACGTTGCCGCTGTCGGCGAAGGCCAGCGGCGTGAAGGTACCGCCGCCGACGATCTTGACGACGGCGAGGTCGTTGTCCTCGTCGGTGCCGACGATCTGGGCGGTGCCCGTCTTGCCGTCGGAGAAGCTGATCTGGACCGTGGTGCCGCGGGCGGTCGCCACGACGTGGTTGTTGGTCAGGATGTTGCCGTCGGTCGTGATGATCACGCCGGAGCCCACCGCCGAGCCGGTGTTGATGGAGACCACGCTCGGCAGCACCGCGGCGGCCACGTCGGCGAGGTTGGCGGTGCCCGCCGACGAGTTGCCGGTGTTCTGCGCGCTGACGACGGTGTTCGTCGAGGTCGCCGGGCGCAGCTCCAGGGCGGCGACCCCGCCGCCGACGGCCGAGGCGATCGAGAGCGCGACCGCGGCGACCACGGCGACGACGCCCTTGCCCAGCCGGCGGCTCTTGAGGGGGGCCGGAATGGCGATGGCAGGCGTCACGAAGGGTGACGTCGGCGGGTACCACTGCGGCGGGTGTTGCATGTGCGGGACGTGTGGCGGCACGTGGTTCGTGGGCATGTGCTGCGGTACTTCGGCGGCCGGCGTCTGCGCCCATCCCTGCTGTTCGCTCATGATTTGAGCTTGGCCGCGGCAGCTTGCGGGCCACCGGGAGCGGCCTGGGAACCGCCTGTGAGGGGAAGCCGAACCTGAAAAGTCGCCCCGCCACCGGGAGTGACGAAGACCGAGACCGTGCCCTGGTGCACCGCCACGAGCGCGGCGACGATCGCCAGGCCCAGCCCGCTGCCGCTGTGCGAGCCGCCGGCCTGCTGGCGGGTGCGCGCCTTGTCGACGCGGTAGAAGCGCTCGAAGACGCGGGCCGCCTGCTCGTCGCTCAGGCCGGGCCCGTGGTCCACGATCTCGATCAACGCATCGGTACCGTCGCGGCGCAGCCGGAGCTCGACGGGCGACCCGGCGGGCGTGTGGGTCAGCGCGTTGGTCATGAGGTTGCCGACCACCTGGCGCAGGCGCGCCTCGTCGCCGTTGACCTCGACCGGCTCGTCGGTCTCGAGCTCCATCGCGATCTCGCGGTCGGGGGCCACCGCGGAGGCGGCCGCGACCGCGTCGCCGGCGATCACGCGCAGGTCCATGTCGGCCAGGCTGAGTGGGCGCTCCTGGTCGAGTCGGGCCAGCAGCAGGAGGTCCTCGACCAGCAGCCCCATCCGGGCCGCCTCGTCCTCGATGCGGCGCAGCAGGGCCGAGGTCTGCTCCGGCTCGCGGGCGGCGCCCTGGCGGTACAGCTCGGCAAATCCCCGGATCGTGGTCAGCGGCGTGCGCAGCTCGTGGGAGGCGTCGGCGATGAACTGGCGCATGCGGTCCTCGGACGCCTCGCGCACGCGGAAGGCGCCCTCGATCTGGCCGAGCATCGTATTCAGCGCGCCCGCCAGATGGCCCATCTCCGTCTCCGGCGGGCTCTCGGGCACGCGTTTGGTGAGGTCGCCGGCGGCGATCGCGGCGGCGGTGCGCTCGATGTCGCGCAGCGGCTGCAGGCTGGTGCGCACGATCGTGACCCCGACCGCGGCGATGACCACGAGCACGCCGGCCCCGATGAACAGCTCGGCCGCGACGAGCTCGTCGACCGCGTTGTCGATCATCGACAGGTTCTCGGCCACGCCCAGGATGCTCGCGCCGTTCGGGTTGGCCCGCTGGATGATCAGCACCCGCCAGCGCTCGTGGGTGCCGGAGGCGCGCACGGTGTACGGCTCGCCGAGGTGGTCCGCCAGCTCGCCGGTGGTGGTGGGCAGCGGCGGGCGGGCCCCGCTGTCGGCCAGGCCGACCGTGCGCAGCCCGAGGTTGTCACCGTCCTGTTCGAGCCAGAAGTAGAAGTAGTTGGACTGCACGACCGACGTCTCGGTCTGCTTCAGCAGGCGGTTGAGGTCGACGGTGCCGGCCAGCTGGCGCAGCTGCCCGTCGACCTTGTCGATCATCGAGCTGCGCATGACCAGCGCGCTCGCGACGCCGATGATGAGCAGCGCCATGGTGACGAGGGTCAGCACGGCCGCGACGAGCTTGACTCGCAGCGGTACGTCGGAGATGAACCGCACGGGAGCGGCCCGTCAGACGGGCAGTCGCAGGACGTAGCCCACGCCGCGCAGGGTGTGGATGAGCCGCGGCTCGGCGATGTCGACCTTGCGGCGCAGGTAGGAGATGTAGGACTCCACGATGCTGTCGTCGCCCCGGAAGTCGTAGTTCCACACGAAGTCGAGGATCTGGGCCTTGGACAGCACGCGGCCGGCGTTCAGCATGAGGTACCGCAGCAGCTTGAACTCGGTCGGGGACAGCGCGATGGTCTGTCCCGCCCGGCTCACCTCGTGGGTCTCCTCGTCCAGCTCCAGATCGTGGAAGACCAGGCGGTTGGGGCCGGGGTCGCCCGCGGTGCGGCGCAGCACGGCCCGGATGCGGGCGGTGAGCTCCTCCAGGCTGAACGGCTTGGTCACGTAGTCGTCGCCGCCGAGCGTGAGGCCGCGGACCTTGTCCTCGGTGCCGTCGCGGGCGGTCAGGAAGACGACGGGGAGCCGCACCCCGCCCTCGCGCAGCCGCCGGATCACCTCGAAGCCGTCGAGGTCGGGCAGCATCACGTCGAGGACCACGAGGTCGGGCTTGCTTTCGCGGGCCGCGGTGACCGCCTCACTTCCAGTGGTCACCGCGTCGACCGCAAAACCGGCGAAACGCAGGCTGGCCGAGAGGAGCTCGCGGATATTCGGGTCGTCCTCGACCACGAGCAGCCTCGCCTCAGCCTGCGCCACGCCTGGCGACATTGCACCCCCGGATTGTGCGACGCCGCCTCGTACCCCCATGTGCATATCTTTCCGCCCTCCGCTGATGTAGGGCTGGTGGTTGCCTGGGAAGTTCCTGGGCACCGGCCCGGCCTACCGCAGCAAGCGTCTCACCTGGTCGATCGCGCCGTCCAACACCACGAGGGTGGCCCGCATGGTCTCCTGGCTGGCCCGGCCGGTGCGGGCGAGCCGGCGCACCTCGGACAGCAGCAGCGCGGCCTTCTCCTCCAGCTCGCCGACCACGTCGGCGGGGGGCGGCGCGGCCGAGCGGGTACCGGCGGCGCCGGGGCGCGGCGGGTAGCCCCAGCCGAACGAGGTCGGGCCGACCGGCGGGGCGTTGCGCACCTGGCGGCTGGCCTCCTTCAGCTCGCGCTTGAGGTCACGCACGGAGCCGCGCACGCCCTGCTCGACCTCGTCGGCGAGCGTCGAGAGGTCGGCGAGCGAGGCGTTGATGTCGGCCTCGAGCGACTCCAGCTCCCGCGCGCGCCGGTCGAGCTCGGCGCGGCCGGCGTCGGTGATCTCGTACACCTTCCGGCCGCCCTCGGCCGTGTGCGAGATGAGGCCGTCGGCCTCCATGCGCTGCAGCCGGGGGTAGATGGTCCCGGCGGAGGGGGCGTAGAGGCCGTGGAACCGGTTCTCGAGGAGCCGGATGAGCTCGTACCCGTGCCGCGCACCCTCGTTGAGGAGCTTGAGCAGGTACAGGCGGAGCCGGCCGTGGCTGAACACCGCGCTCATGCTGACATCTCTTCCTCGTCGTCCACCGGTCTGCGCAACAGCGAGATGGTGCCAGACGTCGCGTTGGCGGCCAGACGGCCACCCGACCCGGAGCCGAGGCGGCCGGTGACGGTGTTGCGCGCGTGCTGGTCGAGCTCGGGGAACGCGTTGATCACGTGCCCGGAGATCGCGTGCAGGCTCACCCGCAGGTCGCTGTCCTCCCGCACGCGCGCCGTGATCTCGCCGGACACCGTGTCGAGGCTGACCTCGGTGCCGGCCGGCGGGTTGTCGAGATCGCAGGTGACGGAGCCGGAGATGGTCCGCGCGCTGACCTTCCCGGCCGTCGAGTCGGCCACGACGATCTCGCCCGACACCGTCTCGAACGCGACCTCGCCGCCGAGCGTCAGCCCCTCGATCGAGCCGGACACGATCCGCCCGGACACGGTGCCGTCGATCCCCAGCAGCGTGATCCGGCCGCTGGTGACGTCCACGGTCGCCCCGTTGCGCAGCGAGGACGCGATGACCGTCCCCGACGCGAGGTGCAGGCGCACCGCGGCCCCCGTCGGCACCACGACCGAGATGTCGACCTTGAACCGCTGGCCGAAGATCCACCAGAGGAACCCGGGCCAGCCCTTGGGGAAACGCTGCGACACGTCGAGCCGCCCGCCGCCGATCGCCACGTGCACGGGCTGGTCCCTGATCTCGGCGACCTCGACCCGCGGGGGCCCCTCGTCCGACCCGACGACGTTGAGCCGCCCGGACACGAGCGACACACTGAGGTCGGTGACCTCCTCGTCGAGCGCGAGCCGCTGCGGCTCGCTGATCTTCCACGCCGTCATGACGCGCACTCCTCGCTCCCGGTCCAGCAGGGAGAGCGTAGCGCGAAACGCGATACATCGCGACTGTCTCGCGTGACTGCGTCACGCGAAAAAGCCGGCCGGGTCGAGATGCTCGACCCGGCCGGCTCCGTAACGCGACGGTCAGGCGGCCACCACGGCGGTCGCGGCCCGGGCCAGCATCCGGCGGGAGTGCGTGTGCTGGTCGCACGGGGCCGGGTGCAGCTTCGGGTGCGCGCGCAGGCTGATCGACAGGTCGCGGGCCGCCACGACCCGCTTGAGCGACGCCAGCAGGGTCTCGTCGCCGATGAAGGCGGCCACCGTCGTCACCACCCCCTGCTGGGCGAACGTGAGGCGGACCGGAACGACCGGTACACCGGCATCCACCGCGGCCTGGAACATCGCCGGCCGGAAGGTCCCGCCCATGCGCCCGCACCAGGTCGTGCCCTCGGGGAAGACCGCCACGACGCCGCCCGCGGCGATGTTGCGGCGCACCTCGGCGACGGTCGCGGGCAGGCTCTTCGGGCGCGAGCGGTCCACGAACACGGTGCCCAGGGTCGCGGCCAGGCGGCCGATGAGGGGCCACGCGCGAACCTCGCGCTTGGCCAGCAGGCGGGCCGGCGCGTGGGCGAGGATCACCACGACGTCCAGCCAGCTCACGTGGTTGGCCACGAGCAGGGCGCCGGACTGCGGGATGCGGCCCGTGGCCGAGTGCTTGATGCCGAGGCCGGCGAGCACGGCGCGGGCGAGGCCGCGCTGGAAGCGGACCAGGCCGCGCTGGGGCAGCAGGGCCAGCACCGGCAGCGCGAGGGCCGCGAGCAGCAGCACCAGCCCGGTGGCGACGATGCGCTTGGCCATGAGCAGGCGCGACGCGTGCCGGTCGGAGGCGGCCGGCAGGCAGTCCGCGCCGCAGGTCGAGCGGGGCAGCCAGAGGCTGTCCATGACCGCCATGGAGCTCACTCCTGTCCGAGGAAGTGGCGCAGGTACCGCGGGTTGATCCGATCCAGCGACAGCAGCACGTAGAAGTCGGCGCAGTCGAAGTCGGGGTCGTGGGCCGGCGCGCCGCCGACCCAGGCGCCGAGGCGCAGGTAGCCCTTGAGCAGCGGCGGCACATTGACCTTGGCCGGCGGCTCGGCGGTGGTCGTCCACGGGTTGCGCGGACGCACCCGCCAGGCGCTCGGCACCAGGTGCTTGCGCTGAGCCAGGTCCCACACGCCCGCGGCGGTCTCGCCGCCGTCGGCCAGCGGCACCGACGCGCAGCCGCCGAGCCAGCGGTGCCCGTGCAGGTGCATGTAGCGGGCGATGCCGGCCCACATGAGGTTGATGACCGCGCCGCTGCGATGGTCGGGGTGCACGCAGGAGCGGCCGGTCTCGACCAGGCCCTCGCGCAGCTGGGCGAGGCCGGAGAGGTCGAACTCGGTCTCGGCGTAGAGGCCGCCGGCCGCGGCCGCGCGCTCCGGCGGGAGCATGCGGTAGGTCCCGACGACCTGGCCGGTGAGCTCCTCGCGGATGATGAGGTGGTCGCAGAACTCGTCGAACGCGTCGACGTCGAGGCCGGCCTCGGTGCTGTGCAGGGTGGCGCCCAGCTCACCGGCGAAGACCTCGTGGCGGAGCCGTTGTGCGGCCCGGACCTGGGCGCCGTCGGTGGCCACCAGCAGGGTGTAACGCTGCAAGTCGCCCAGCTCTTGCGGGCCGGCGGCGACGGCGAGAATCGTCATGCGTTCGGTGTAAGCGTCGACCCCTGCGGATGGCTGACGCTCACAGGTTTCCCTGATGGCGCGCGGGTGAACTGTGGTTACCGTGGTCAGCCATGGCGGGATATTCAGGCACACCGTTACCCAAGAAGCTCGGTGTCCATGCGGGACATCGCGTTCTGCTCGACGGCGCTCCGGACGGGTTCGAGCTCGAGGAGCTGCCCCCGGACGTCGTGCTGCACCGGCGCAACACCCCCGGCCTGTACGACGTGATCGTCCTGTTCTGTCCGGACTTCGCCAGGTTGCGGCGCCGGTGGCGGGTGCTGCACCGGCTCACCCCGCCGGCCGGGGCGCTCTGGGTGGCGTGGCCGAAGCGCGCCTCGGGCCTGGCGACCGACCTCGACGAGAACGTGGTCCGCGAATACGCCCTGGCCAACGGCCGAGTGGACGTTAAGGTGTGCGCGATCGACGAAACCTGGTCGGGGCTCAAACACGTCATCAGGGTGTCGGACCGGGGCTAGATCGCGGCTACTTGTCCTGACGTGCCATATTGACGCCTTCACTTGTTCTCATGGAGGGAGCGGCGCCTTGTCCAACGGGCAGATCGTCGTCTCCGGCCTGACGAAGCAGTACCGCAACGTCAGAGCCGTCGACAATTTGTCGTTCGTGGTCGAGCCGGGCCGCGTCACGGGGTTCCTCGGGCCGAACGGCGCCGGCAAGACCACAACGCTGCGCATGATGCTCAACCTCGTCACGCCGACCGCGGGCACCGCCACCATCGGCGGGCACCGCTACGCCGACGTCGCCGAGCCGCTGCAGCTGGTCGGAGCGATCCTGGAGGCCTCCGCGGCGCACAAGGGCCGCACGGCGCGCAACCACCTGCGGTGCGTGGCCGCGGCCGGCGGCTTCCCCAACAGCCGCGTCGACGAGGTGCTCGAGCTGGTCGGGCTCACCACGGCGGCCAAGCGCAAGTTCCGGGGGTACTCGCTGGGCATGAAGCAGCGCCTCGGCATCGCCCAGGCGCTGCTGGGCAACCCGCAGGTGCTGGTCCTCGACGAGCCGGCCAACGGCCTCGACCCGGAGGGCATCCGCTGGATGCGCGGGCTGCTGCAGGGATTGGCCCAGCAGGGGCGCACGGTGCTCGTCTCCAGCCACCTGCTGTCGGAGATGGAGGTCCTCGCCGACGACGTGGTCATCATCGCGGCGGGCAAGCTCGTCACCCAGGGCCCCGTGGACCAGATCATCGGCCAGGGCTCGACCCAGGTCACCGTGCGGGTCCGCACACCCAACATCCAGGAGCTGGTCACCGCGGTGCGCGGGGCCGGCGGCGCCGTCAACCCCAACGGCAACGGCGCCCACCTGATCACCGGCCTCGACGCCCCGGCCGTGGGCAAGCTCGCGCTGCAGGCCGGGGTCGAGCTGCACGAGCTCGTCGCCGAGCGCCCCGACCTGGAGCACGTGTTCCTCGAACTGACCCAGGGAAGGGCGGCCATCCGATGATCCGGCTCATCCGCAGCGAGCTGATCAAGCTGCGCACCACGCACATGTGGTGGATCTTCCTGCTGTGCTCGGTGGCGTTCGTCGGGCTCGCCCTGCTCATCAACACCGCGCAGGCGGACTCCGACCTGCAGACGCCGGACTACCTCAACCAGGCGCCGCCGCCCGGGATGTCGAGCCAGGAACAGGCCGACTTCCTGGCCCAGCAGCAGGCCGAGAAGGACCACGTGGCGGCCGCCCACACCGGCGCCGGCCTGGCCCGCATCGCCGCCAACGTCTACACCTCGGGCCAGTTCTTCGGCCTGATGATGGTGATGCTGCTGGCCATCCTGCTGATCACGAACGAGTTCTACCACCAGACCGCGACGGCGACGTTCCTGGCGACGCCGAAGCGCACCAAGGTCATCGCGGCCAAGCTGATCACCGGCGGCATGATGGCGCTGGCCTTCTGGCTGATCGCCACCGTGATCAACCTCGTGGTCGGCACGATCTTCTTCTCCAGCGAGGGCGTGAGCAACAGCCTCGGGCACTGGGACGCGCAGCAGGCGATCCTGCTCAACCTGCTGGTGTACGTGCTGTGGGCGGTCTTCGGCATCGGCATCGGCGTGCTCATCCGCAGCCAGATCGGCGCGACGATCACCGCGGCGGTCGTCTACACGATCGGCACCTACGCGGCCCTGGCCGTCCTGGCGCTGATCCGCACGTACCTGATCAAGGACGACTGGGTGCTGCAGGCCGCTGTGTACATCCCGCCACTCGCCTCCGAGCATGTGGTCGGCACGCTGCAGAACCAGATGGGCGACACACACCTGCCCGCCCGCTGGGTCGGCGTCGCGGTGCTCGTCGGCTGGGCACTGGTCCTCGGCACCATCGGCACCTTGATCACCCGCCGCCGCGACATCGCGTAACCGGACGGTCGCAGCAGCACCTCAAGAGTTACGCAAGATATAACTGCAAGATCTTGGACAACTGTGGCCGCCCGCGGGCGGCCACAGTTGTAAGGGTGAGACGTCAGACCGCTCGTCTACATGGTCACTCCGGCGGCGTCGGCGACGAACGAGCGTTAGGCAGCGCGTAGCCTGAATACCCGGACATCCGTAACCCCTAGCAACTCGCGTTTGGAAGAGGCGATCAAGAGCCGTGTCGACCCAAGCGACCAACTCGCAGGAGAATCCGCTGGCGGGATTTGGCCCGAACGAGTGGATCGTCGAGGACATGTATCAGCGGTACCTCGCGGACCCCGCCAGCGTCGACTCGGCGTGGCACGACTTCTTCGCCGACTACAAGCCGGCCCCGGACGCCGCCCCGGCCGAGGCCGCCGCCAAGCCCGCCGAGCCGGCCGCCGCGAAGCCGGCCGAGCCGAAGGCGGCCAGGCCCGCCGCGCCGGCCAAGCCGGTCGAGAAGGTCGAGAAGGTCGAGAAGAAGGCGGTCCCGGCGACCAAGCCCGCTCCGACCAAGGACGCCCCCGCCCCGGCCGGCGGCGCCAAGCACGTCCCGCTGCGCGGCGTGGCCGCCCGGATCGTGCAGAACATGGACGCCTCGCTGGAGGTGCCGACCGCCACGAGCGTGCGCGCCGTGCCGGCCAAGCTGCTGTCCGACAACCGGATCGTGATCAACAACCACCTCGCCCGCGGCCGCGGCGGGAAGGTGTCGTTCACGCACCTGATCGGCTACGCGCTGGTCCGCGCCCTGGCCGCGCACCCGGAGATGAACAACAGCTTCGCCGAGGTCGAGGGCAAGCCCAACCTGGTCCAGCCCGAGCACGTCAACCTCGGCATCGCGATCGACCTGGCCAAGCCGGACGGGTCGCGCGCGCTGGTGGTGCCGAGCATCAAGGGCACCGAGGACATGGACTTCCGCCAGTTCTGGTCCGCGTACGAGGACATCGTGCGCCGGGCCCGGCGCAACGAGCTGACGATGGACGACTACAACGGCACCACGGTCTCGCTGACCAACCCGGGCGGCATCGGCACCGTGCACTCGATGCCGCGGCTGATGACCGGGCAGGGCACGATCGTCGGCGTCGGCGCGATGGAGTACCCGGCCCCCTACGCCGGCATGTCCGACGAGACCCTCGCCGAGCTCGGCATCAGCAAGATCATCACGCTCACCAGCACGTACGACCACCGGATCATTCAGGGCGCCCAGTCCGGCGAGTTCCTGAAGGTCATGCACGAGCTGCTGCTGGGCGAGCACGGGTTCTACGACCAGATCTTCACCGCGCTGCGCATCCCGTACGAGCCGGTGCGCTGGGTGCGCGACGTGGCCCGCACGTCCGAGGGCCAGATCGACAAGGCGGCCCGGGTCGTGGAGCTCATCCACGCCTACCGCGTGCGCGGCCACCTGATGGCCGACACCGACCCGCTCGAGTTCCGCATCCGCCGCCACCCGGACCTCGACGTGCTCGAGCACGGCCTGACCCTGTGGGACCTCGACCGCGTCTTCCCGGTCGGCGGGTTCTCCGGCAAGCAGAAGATGAAGCTGCGGGCCGTCCTGGGCGTGCTGCGCGACTCCTACTGCCGCCGGGTCGGCGTGGAGTACATGCACATCATGGACCCCGAGGAGCGGCGCTGGATCGCCGAGCGGGTCGAGAAGCCCTACGAGAAGCCCACCACGCAGGAGCAGAAGCACATCCTCAACCGGCTCAACGCCGCCGAGGCCTTCGAGACCTTCCTGCAGACCAAGTACGTCGGCCAGCGCCGATTCTCGCTGGAGGGCGGCGAGTCGCTGATCCCGCTGCTCGACGAGATCCTGCAGAACTCGGCCGAGGGCCGCCTCGACGAGGTCGTCATCGGCATGGCCCACCGCGGCCGGCTCAACGTGCTGGCCAACATCGTCGGCAAGCCGTACGAGAAGATCTTCTCCGAGTTCGAGGGCCACCTGGACCTCAAGTCGGCGCACGGCTCGGGCGACGTGAAGTACCACCTGGGCATGACCGGCAAGTACACGCACCCGGACGGCGAGAACGCGACCACCGTCTCGGTCGTGGCGAACCCCTCGCACCTGGAGGCCGTGAACCCGGTGCTCGAGGGCATCGTGCGGGCCAAGCAGGACAAGATCGACCTCAAGCTCGAGGGCTACACCGTGCTGCCGCTGCTCATCCACGGCGACGCGGCGTTCGCGGGCCAGGGCGTGGTCGCCGAGACGCTGAACCTGTCGCAGCTGCGCGGGTACCGCACCGGCGGCACGGTCCACGTCGTGGTCAACAACCAGGTCGGCTTCACCACCGCGCCGGAGTACTCCCGCTCGTCGCTGTACTCGACCGACGTCGCCCGGATGATCCAGGCGCCGATCTTCCACGTCAACGGCGACGACCCCGAGGCCGTCGTGCGGGTGGCGCGGCTGGCGTTCGAGTACCGCCAGGCGTTCAACAAGGACGTCGTGATCGACCTCGTCTGCTACCGCCGCCGCGGGCACAACGAGGGCGACGACCCGTCGATGACCAACCCGCTGATGTACGCGATCATCGACCAGAAGCGCTCGGTGCGAAAGATCTACACCGAGGAGCTCATCGGTCGCGGCGACATCCCGATCACCGAGGCCGAGGCCCTGCTCAAGGACTACCACGAGCAGCTCGAGACGGTGTTCAAGGCGACCCGCGACGCCTCCTCCACCCCGGCCGCCCGGCTCACCCGGCTGCGCGCGCCCGAGGCGGAGCCGGTGGTCGAGACCAGGATCGACGAGTCGGTGCTGCGGGCGATCGGCGAGGCCCACGTCAAGCTCCCCGACGGCTTCACCCCGCACAAGCGCGTCCAGCAGCTGCTCGACCGCCGCGCGAAGATGGCCGCCGAGGGCGACATCGACTGGGGCTTCAGCGAGATCATCGCGTTCGGCTCGCTCGTGCACGACGGCGTCACGGTGCGCCTCTCCGGCCAGGACTCGCGGCGCGGCACGTTCGTGCAGCGCCACGCCGGGATCGTCGACGCCGAGACCGGCGCCGACTACATGCCCGTGTCGGCGCTGATCAAGGACAACGCGAAGCTCTTCATCTACGACTCGCTGCTGTCGGAGTTCGCGGCGATGGGCTTCGAGTACGGCTACTCGGTCGAGAACCCCGACGCGCTGGTCATGTGGGAGGCGCAGTTCGGCGACTTCGTCAACGGCGCCCAGTCGATCGTGGACGAGTTCATCTCCTCCGGCGAGGTGAAGTGGGGCCAGCTGGCCTCGCTCACGCTGCTGCTGCCGCACTCGCACGAGGGACAGGGCCCGGACCACACGTCCGGGCGCCTGGAGCGGTACCTGCAGCTGTGCGCCGAGGACAACATGCGCGTGGCGGTGCCGACGACCCCGGCGAACCACTTCCACCTGCTGCGCCGCCAGGCGCTGTCGCCGAAGAAGAAGCCGCTCGTGGTCTTCACGCCCAAGTCGCTGCTGCGGCACCGGCTGTGCGTGTCGGGCGTCGAGGACTTCACCACCGGCACGTTCCAGACGGTGCTGGCCGACCCGGGCGTGAAGGGCACCGCACTCGACCCGGCCGCGGTGAAGCGGGTCCTGCTCTGCTCGGGCAAGGTCTTCTACGACCTGCTCCAGGCGCGCGCCGAGCGCGGCATCACCGACACCGCGATCATCCGCGTCGAGCAGCTCTACCCGATGCCGATCGAGGAGCTCAAGGCGGCGCTGGGGCAGTACCCCAACGCCGAGGACTTCGCCTGGGTCCAGGAGGAGCCGGCGAACCAGGGCGCCTGGTCGTTCATCGCGCTCAACCTGCTCGAGCAGCTGCAGGGCGTCGGCCTGCGCCGCATCTCCCGGCCGGCCGCGGCCGCGCCGGCGGTGGGCTCGACGAAGCTGCACGACGCCGAGCAGCAGGCGCTGATCGAGGCGGCGCTGCCGAAGCAGTAAGGCGCGTTCGGTACGTTTCCAGGGGCACGGCGGCGACGCCGTGCCCCTGCGTCTTTGTCTGGAGGTTCCCGTGTACTTCACCGATCGCGGCATCGAGGAGCTGGCCCAGCGCCGCGGCGAGGAGGAGGTCACGATCGAGTGGCTCGCCGAGCGGCTGCGCGACTTCGTCGACCTCAACCCGGAGTTCGAGACGCCGATCGAGCGGCTGGCCGTCTACCTGGCCCGGCTGGACGACGAGGACGACGCGTAACCGCCGGGCAATTCGGACCTTTTACGCATTTCTCCCGGTCGATCGCGTTGCAGCATAGCGTTGTCGTCCAAATGGGTCATCCAGTGACATCCTGGTGTAGTCCGGCAAGACATTCGAATGTCCCCAGTCGGGCGATATGGATTTAGCACGAGCGACCCTTACATTTCTCCCGTGCCTCCGCGTCGCACCCGAACCGCAACCGTCACGCTGCTGACCGCCGCCCTCCTGATCCTGGGCGGCGCCTTTGCCGCGTCCGGTAGTGACGACAGCGGGACCCCGTTCACCACGCCGGTCGGTGCCGCCACGGTCGACACCAGCGCCAACACCCCGCACGCGGTCGGCGTGCGGCACCTGACCTTCGCCCGCGGCAAGGACCGGCCGCTGCCGACGACCGTGTGGTACCCGGTGCGCGGCTCCGCCCGCCAGACCCGCGGCCGCGTGCAGGTCGACGCGACGCCCCTGCCCGGCGAGTTCCCGCTGATCCTGTGGAGCCACGGCTTCTACAGCAACCCGCAGATGCAGGAGGGCATGACGAAGTTCCTGGCCGAGTCCGGGTACATCGTCGCCGCCCCGGCATACCCGTT
This sequence comes from Dactylosporangium sp. McL0621, assembly GCF_049995355.1. Taxonomy (NCBI): domain Bacteria; kingdom Bacillati; phylum Actinomycetota; class Actinomycetes; order Micromonosporales; family Micromonosporaceae; genus Dactylosporangium; species Dactylosporangium sp. McL0621. The sequence continues at coordinate 1,334,989 of NZ_CP188259.1, read as the reverse complement.
CACCAAGAAGGACGGGACGAAGTTCGACAAGACCGACGTGCCCAACCAGGCCCTCGACGCCTCGTTCGTGATCACGCAGCTGATGAAGGCCGGCAGCCCGCTCGCCGACAACATCGACGCGGACCGGATCGGCGCGATCGGGCACTCCGGCGGCGGTACCACCACGGACTGGCTCTTCACCGGCAAGCGCGACCCGCGCCTCAAGGTCGGCGTGATCTTCGCCGGCCGGCCGACCACGGCCTACAAGGGCGCCCCGGTGCCGATGCTGTTCGTCCACGGGGACAAGGACCCGGTCGTCGCCTACAGCCAGGGCCGGGAGTCGTACGGCAAGGACCCGTGGCCCAAGGCCTTCCTGACCATCGAGGGCGGCGAGCACGGCGCCGGCACCAACGACCCGGAGCGCGGTCACGTGCAGGTGCTGGCCACGCTGCTGGACTTCCTCGACTTCGCGCTCAACGGCGACGACGTGGCCCGGATGCGCCTGACGAGCGACGCGACGCTACCGGGCTACACGCACTTCGAGTCGTCGGGGATCGACACGGACTCGAGCGCTCAGCCGAGTGCGACGAACAGCACGAGCGCGGCCACGGCGACGACGGCCACGCCGACGCCGACCCAGAGTAAGGTCCTCGACCTGGCGGGTTCTTCGACCGGCTGACTGCTGCTGTTGTCCACCCACGCCTGAAACGCCTGAGTGTTCTGACTTGGGTCAATACGCTCATCGGGCATGGCCGACAGAATACCGACGTGTGACTTGCCGACAGTGGCCATGCAGTGTCGGATTGTGGCACTCTCCCCCGGGTGGGGTACCGCGAGCGTTCCTGGTGGGGCTGGGGCCATGCCGACGAGGCCCTCGACGATGCCGCCTGCCGCCGGCTCGCGGAGCGCGCGCTGCGGCCGTGGCTGCCGATCGACGGCTCGGTCATCCCGCTGCCGTTCGACCCGCTGCTGCCGCCGCCCCGGCTGATCCCGCCGTCGATCATGGCGGAGGCGTTCCTCGCCGACTCGATGAGCCGGGCCGCGCACGCCTACGGCAAGGCCTTCCGCGACGTCGTGCGCGCCCTGCACGGCGAGCTGCCCAACCCGCCCGACCTCGTGTGCCTGCCGCGCACGGTGCACGACATCGTCGCCGCGCTCGACTGGGCCGAGGCGGCCGGCGCGGCGATCGTGCCCTACGGGGGCGGCTCGTCCGTCGTCGGCGGGGTGGAGTACCGCGGCGAGCGCCCGTGGGTGTCGCTCGACCTGAGCCGGCTCAACCGGATCGCGGAGATCGACGAGGTCAACCGGGCGGTGCGGGTGCAGGCCGGCGTCTTCGGCCCGGCGCTGGAGGAGGCGCTGCGCCCGCACGACCTGACGCTGCGGCACTTCCCGCAGAGCTTCGAGTTCTCGACGGTCGGCGGCTGGCTCGCGACCCGCTCCGGCGGGCACTTCGCGACCGGCCCGACCCGCATCGACGACTTCGTCGAGGCGCTGCGCGTGGTCACCCCGCAGGGCCCGGTCGAGTCGCCCCGCCTGCCCGCCACCGGCGCCGGGCCCGACCCGAACGGGCTCTTCCTCGGCTCCGAGGGCGCGCTGGGCGTCATCGTGGAGGCGTGGCTGCGGGTGCAGCGACGACCGACCCGGAAGTCCTCCGCGGCGGTCGGTTTTCCGGTGTACTCGCACGGCGTCGCGGCCGTCAAGGAGATCGTGCAGGCCGGGCTGCGCCCCGCGAACTGCCGGCTGCTGGACCCGGTCGAGGCCATGCTCAACGCGGGCGCGACCGACGGCCAGGCGCGGCTCATGCTGGGCTTCGAGGGCCCCGACGCGGTCCTGCTGCCGGACGCGCTCGAGATCTGCCGGCATCATGGCGGTACCGAGGCCGAACGCTCTTCCGGCTCGTTCCGGGACGCCTTCCTGAAGGCGCCCTACACCCGCGACGCGCTGGTGCGCCTCGGGCTCGTCGTGGAGACCGTCGAGACCGCCTGCACCTGGAGCCACTTCGAGGCGCTGCACGCGGACGTCCTGGCCGCGGCCCAGCGGGCGGCCCCGGCCCGCGTCGCGGTCGTGACGTGCCGGTTCACGCATGTGTACCCGGACGGGCCGGCCCCGTACTTCACGATCATCACCCCGGGCCGCCGCGGCGCCGAGGTCGCGATCTGGGATGAGATCAAGGCCGCGGTCAGCGACGCGATCACGAGCAACGGCGGCACCATCACGCACCACCACGCCGTCGGCCGCGACCACCGCCCGTGGTACGAGGGCGAGCGCTCCCCGCTCTTCCACGACGCGCTGCGCGCGGCCAAGCGCACGCTAGACCCGCGCGGGATCCTCAACCCGGGGGTGCTCGTCTGACCCGCCGCGGGTGAGCAGCCGGCGCAGCAGCACGCCGAGCCCGATGAGCGCCAGGCCGAGCAGGAAGAACGCGACCGTGAAGCCGAGCGACGTCTCGGTGACGCCGACCCCGCCGAGCTTGTTGACGTCGATGAACGGGTACGGGTACTCGTGCACGAACGCCCCGCGCACCAGGGCGAACACGAGGTAGGCCAGCGGGTAGCCCAGCCACACCGCCGCGTACCACCAGCGCACCCGCTCCCGCTCCAGGACGAGCCACGTGACCGCGGCCAGGATCGGCACGGCCGAGTGCAGCAGCAGGTTGTGCAGCGTGTGCGCCCCGGAGTCCTCCTGGTAGAACGGGCTCGACGGGTTGGCCAGCAGCGTGTGGTACACGATCCCGGTGATGCAGCTGTAGAGCGTGGCCGCGCCCCGGACCCACGCGGGCACGGCCCGGAACACCGCCACCGCGGACACCGCGGCGATGATCACGGCGCTCTGCACGGTGAAGTAGACGAACGCGCCGAAGTCCCCGTGGTTCCACACCAGCAGCGCAACGATCCCGGCCACCGCGCACACGGCGGTCAGCGCGCGGAACACGACAGTCATGCCGCGGAAGGTAGCCGGAATTCGCCCCGCGGGAAAGCGGTCGTTCGACAGAGCCGCTCGTACCGTTGGGGCCATGCTGGGTGCTGCATCTCTGGCTCGCTTCGCTCCCGCGCCCCCTCGCAGTCTGCGCCGGGGGCTCCGGCGGCGAACAGGCACGCTACGACGCGGCCGGCCGGCGCCGCGCCGGGAGCGCATCGGCTGCGAGCGCTCATCGACGTCCGGGTCCGCTGGCCTGTGCCCTGGGCTCGCTTCATGAATCAGGCCCTCCCCGGCGCCGCGCGCACGCGGCCCTTCACCGCCGCTGCGCGCACGCGGCCGTTCGCCGCTGCCCTGCGCTCGCGGCCTCTCGCCGCCGCCCTGCGCTCGCGGCCTCTCGCCGCCGCCCTGCGCACGCGGCCGTTCGCCGCTGCCCTGCGCACGCGGCCTCTCGCCGCCGCCCTGCGCACGCGGCCTCTCGCCGCCGCCCTGCGCTCGCGTGCGCTTGTCGCCGCTCTCGGCGTGGCCGTCCTGCTCGGTGGTTGCACGACCGCCCCGGCGCCCGCTCGCTCCGTCAGCGCCCCGCCCTCGGCCGCGGCCACGGTCCGGCCCGAGCTGGCCGCGGTACAGCTGCCGCCGCCCCTGACGTTGCCCCCGTCGGGCCTGTCGGTGTCGTCGCAGCAGGTGACGTACGCCCGCCAGGGCCGAAGTCTGCGAACCGTCATCTGGTCGCCGGACCGCCCCGGCCGCTACCCCGCGGTCCTGTTCAGCCATGGTCTCAACGGCACCCCGGAGTCATTCGCCCCGCTGCTGAAGAGCTGGGCGGCCGCCGGCTTCGTGGTGATCGCCCCCGCCTACCCGAACACCTCCAGGGGCGCGGCCAACTTCGACGTGTACGACGTGCTCAACCAGCCCGCCGACGCCACCTACGTGCTGAGCCAGGTCCTGTCCGGCCAACTGAGCAAGCGCATCGACCCCGACCGCCTGGCCGCCGCGGGCCACTCCGCGGGCGCGATCACGACGGTGGGCCTGTTCACCGCGTCCCGGGACACCCGCCTGCGAGCCGGCGTCATCCTGGCCGGCAGCGGCCTGGGCGTAGGAACGGCCTTCCAGGGCACCCCGGCGGCCCTGTTCTTCATCCACGGCGACGCGGACCCGCTGGTGACGTACGAAAGCGGCAAGGCAACCTACGACCTCGTCCCGTGGGCCAAGGCCATGCTGACCATCCCGGGCGGCAACCACAACGACCCATACCTGAGCCCCTCGGCGTCCGCATACCAGACGGTCACAAAGAGCACGCTGCAATTCCTGCGCCTGGAACTGTACGGCGACCAGGCCGCGCGCTCATCATTCACCCCCACGGCGGAGCTGGACTCGCACCTGTAGTGCCTTTTCACGCACAATGCGGAGGCCCGCGAGAAGGCGGCTTTCGGCGGAATGCACCACGGTCGTTTGTTCCGAACATTGGCGCACCGACGGGCCGACGCGAAAGTGATATCAACGCAAAGCGGTGCGAACGCGTGGGCCCGGGCCACTCGACGCCATTAGTACGGTGTCGCGGAGGAAGATCGCCAACGACGGCAGCATCCGGCGGGACGGGACATTCGGGCTGCTCTACCGACCGGGCAGGGCATTCGACCTGCTCAACCATGGGGCCAGGGCGGCCGATCTCTTCAGCCACGGGAACGGGCGCAAGGGCAGCTGCCGCCCGCCGCTCATAGTTCGCCTTCGCCTCCGCCGCCCGCCGAGCGAAGCTCGCATACCCAGCCGCCTCGCTCCCATATTCCCGCCGAAGCTTCTCCGCATACCGCCGCCGAAGCCCCCAGTAGCGACGCTCCGCATGCTCCCGCCGAAACGCATCCCGAGAAGGCGACCAATTCCGCGCCCGAGTCCGATCCCGCATAGCAGCCACTTGCGCCCGACTGAACAACGATATCTGCCCCACCACCCCACAATTATCCCAACCCACCCCCGAACCTCGCCGCCCCACTTCATATAGCGCACAAATCCGGGACCACCGAATGACGACCCGCACGAACCCGCCGGCAAACCACGGCCAAGAGGAATAACCGTACGCAACAACGAGCAGGGACCACGCTTACACGTTGCGGGAGCGCAAGCTCCCGCCACCATCGGCCGAGCGTCGTTGGGCAGCCCCAAAGTCCAGGTAAGCCGACATAAACCCCGTCAGGCGAAAAATCCGATATGTCGCGGCGCGAAGCGCCCGACATATCGAAAGCCGGCGGCCGCAACCAGCGTCGCGGCCGCCGAAGCCCTCAACTCGTGTGATCCAGCACAACCTTGCCGAACACATCCCCGGAGTGCAGCAGCTCGAACGCCTTCCGCGCCTCCGAGAACGGCACCACCGAGTCGATCACCGGGCGTATGCCGGTGCGCGCGAGCAGCTCCATGAGCCCCGCCAGCTCCTCCGGCGTCCCCATGCTGGTCCCGAGGATCTCCAGCTGGAGCGCGAACATGCGCCGCAGGTTCACGCGCGGCAGGTGACCGCTCGTCGCCCCCGACACCACGATCCGGCCGCCCAGCTTCGCGCACTTCATCGAGTGTTCGAACGTGGCCTCGCCCACCGTCTCCACCACGACGTCGACGCGCTCGGGCAGGCGGGCGCCCGGCTCCACCGCCGTCGCGCCCAGGGCCGCGATGCGCTCGCGCTTGGCGGCGTCGCGGCTGGTGGCGTACACCCGGGCGCCGAGGGCCGTGCCGATCAGCACCGCGGCCGTGGCCACGCCGCCGCCGGCGCCCTGTACGAGGACCGCGCCGTCGGGTTCGAGCCGGCCCTTGGTGGTGAGCATGCGGTACGCCGTGAGCCAGGCCGTCGGCAGGCACGCGGCCTCGGCGAAGGTGAGCTCCGCGGGCTTGGGGACCAGGTTGTACGCCGGGACGGTGACCCGCTCGGCCACCGTCCCCGGGTAGTACTCGGACAGGATCGTGAAGTCGCCCTTGTCGGTGTACACCACCGGGTACACCACGACGTCCGACCCGTCCGGGCCGATGCCCGCGGCGTCGCAGCCGAGGGTCATCGGCAGCTGCTCCTCGCGGAGGCCGACGCCGCGCAGGGACCACAGGTCGTGGTGGTTGAGCGCACTTGCGCGCACCTCCACCACGGCCCAGCCGTCCTTGGGCGCCGGCTCCGGGGCGTCGCCGATCTCGAGCACGGAGAGCGGGTCGGCATCGTTGAACGCGGTTGCGAATGCGGCACGCATGTCCGTGACCTTAACCCTCGTTAACGGATGACGCCGTCGCGGACGGCGGCCTCGGCGACCGCGGCCGCCACGGCCGGGGCCACCCGCGGGTCGAGGGCGCTCGGCACGATCGCGTCGGGCGCGAGCTCGCCGGCGCCGAGCACGGCGGCGATCGCCTCGGCCGCGGCGACCTTCATGCCGTCGGTGATGCGGGTCGCGCCGGACTCCAGTGCGCCGCGGAAGATGCCGGGGAAGGCCAGCACGTTGTTGATCTGGTTCGGGAAGTCGCTGCGGCCGGTGGCCACGACGCTGGCGTACCGCGCCGCGATCTCCGGGTGCACCTCGGGCGTCGGGTTGGCCAGCGCGAAGATCGCACCGTCCGGCGCCATGCCCGCGAGCGCCGCCTCGCCGATCGTGCCGCCGGAGACGCCGATGAGCACGTCGGCGCCGCGCAGCGCGGAGGCGATGTCGCCGGTCACGCCGCCGGCGTTGGTCTGCGCGGCGAGCGCGGCCTTGGCCGGGTTGAGGTCGGTGCGCCCGGGGTGCAGGCAGCCGCGCGAGTCCAGGACGATGACCTCGCCCGCGTCCGCGCCGCCGTTGATCAGCATGCGGGTCACCGCGATGCCGGCCGCGCCCGCGCCGCTGACCACGATGCGCAGGTCGCCGAGGCCGCGCCCGAGCACCTTGCAGGCGTTGCGCAGGGCGGCCAGCACCACGATCGCGGTGCCGTGCTGGTCGTCGTGGAAGACCGGGATGGGCAGCGACTCCTCGAGGCGCCGCTCGATGTCGAAGCAGCGCGGCGCCGAGATGTCCTCGAGGTTGATCCCCCCGAAGGACGGCGCCAGCGCGGTCACGATCCGCACGATCTCGTCCGGGTCCTGGGTGTCGAGGCAGATCGGCACCGCGTCCACGTCGCCGAACTGCTTGAACAGCACGGCCTTGCCCTCCATCACCGGCATCGCCGCGCGCGGGCCGATGTTGCCCAGGCCGAGCACCGCGGAGCCGTCGGTCACGACGGCGACGGCCTTGCCGACCCAGGTGAGCTGGTGGACGAGCGACTCGTCCGCGGCGATCGCTTCGCAGACGCGGGCCACGCCGGGCGTGTACGCCAGGGAAAGGTCCTCGCGAGTGGACAGCGGGACCGTCGACTGCACCGCGAGCTTTCCGCCGGTGTGCAGCGCGAAGACGGGATCGGAAACGGAATCGGACACGGATGTAAGCACGGGGGCTCCTTTGCCACGGCTTGCGATACAGGAAGGACGCGCGGCGCGGGTGAAAGCGCGAAAGAATGTGCGACTGCGGCCGGGGGTCGCCCGTATCCGCCTCACCTTAGCGTGGGACGCGGCGGAGGCGCACCGGTTGTGGCCACCAGCGAAATGTCACACGGCCGACGATGTCGGCGCGGCCGTACCGCGCGGAATCATCGCTGCCGAAGGGATTGTCACCGACCACCCACCACCCGTCGGCGTCGGCCCGTTCCACGCGCTTGACCACGAGCAGCCCGGGCCGGCCGCGGAACTCGGCGACCACCACGTCGCCCGGGCGCGCAGATGCCGTGCGCCGCACCAGAATCCGGTCTCCGGAACGCAGCGTCGGCACCATGGACGGGCCCGACACGAGTGCCGCAAACCACGGCAGGCGCATGAAATCCCCGAACTTGGATAGGAGTAGGGTCAGCACTGAGGATCATCGCAAATCACCCTGGAGGGTTCGATGCGACTGTCGCGGCTTTTCACCCCGCGCACCGTGGTGAGCGCCCACTGCGACCTGCCGTGCGGGGTCTACGACCCGGCGCAGGCCCGAATCGAGGCCGAGTCCGTCAAGGCAATCAGTGAGAAATACCAGGCGAACGACAATCCGGAGTTCCGCACCCGCGCCCTCCTGATCAAGGAGCAGCGCAGCGAGCTCGTCAAGCACCACCTCTGGGTGTTGTGGACCGACTACTTCAAGCCGCCGCACTTCGAGAAGTACCCGCAGCTGCACAGCCTTTTCAACGAGGCCACCAAGCTCGCCGGGGCCTCGGGCGCCAAGGGTTCGGCCGACCCGGCCGTCGCCGAGCAGCTCCTCGCGAAGATCGATGAGATCGCGAAGATCTTCTGGGAGACCAAGCAGGCGTAACAGAGCTGAAGAACCCCCCATCCCGCAGCCGCGGGATGGGGGTCGTTTTTTGACCCGGGAGTTGTACATGATCCGCCCTGCCGAGCCGCACGACGTCCCCGCGCTCGTGGAGATGGTCTACGAGCTCGCCGACTTCGAGCGCGCCCGCGACCAGTGCCACCTCACGGAGGCCCAGCTGCACGCGGCGCTCTTCGGCCCCTCCCCCGCGGTGTTCTGCCACGTCGCCGAGGCCGGCGGGCGGCCCGTGGGCCTGGCCCTGTGGTTCCTCACGTACTCCACCTGGGAGGGCGTGCACGGCATCTACCTCGAGGACCTCTACGTGCGCCCGGACGCGCGGGGCACCGGCACCGGCAAGGCCCTGCTCGCCACGCTCGCCGCGGTGTGCGTGGCGCACGGGTACCGCCGCCTGGAGTGGGGCGTCCTGGACTGGAACCCGGCGCGCGAGTTCTACGACCACCTCGGCGCCGAACCGAAGAGCGAATGGGTGCCGTACCGCCTCAGCGGCGCGCCGCTGGCAGCACTCGCCGCGTCATCAGGTGCGCCGACGTCGTAGAGTCGCGGGCAAGGGGGTTCGATTTCGTTGACTCAGGTCGTTTCGAAGAGGTCCGGCGCCGACGGCGACGACGTGGTGCTGCTGGCCGTGCCGGCGTCGCCCGCCTACCTCGGCGTGCTGCGCACGGCGACCGCCGGCCTGGCCGCGCGCCTGCAGTTCACCCTGGACGAGATCGAAGACCTGCGCATCGCGGTCGACGAGGCGTGCGCGATGCTGCTCGCCGTCGCCGCCGCCACCCCTCAGCTGGGCGACACCGTGGAGCTGTCCTGCCGGTTCACCGTCACGAACGACGCCCTGACCGTGTACACGACCGTGCCCCTGGGTTCGCCGGACGAGAAGCTGCCGGGCAACGAGTCGTTCGCGTGGCAGGTGCTCAGCGCCCTCGCCGACGAGGTCTCCGCGAGTGTGGACGCGCACCAGGCCGGCATCCGGCTGACCAAGCGCCGCCCCTCGCACACCTGAGCGGCCCCGGGCTCAGGCGACGACGACCACCTCGGCCGGCCTGATGTTGTCGATGTGCGCGCGGGCCAGCTCCATCGCCCGGGCCACGTCCTGGGCCCGGATCGCGGCCAGCAGGTCCCGGTGGTCGCGGTCGACCGCACGCCAGAACGGCGGCGGCGAGACCCGCTCGACCGCCTCGCGGTTGGCCAGGCTGTAGAGCGGGCGCACCACGAGCCCGAGCAGCGAGTTGCCGGTGGCCGCCGCGACCGCCAGGTGGAACGCCGCGTGCGCCTCGATCAGCCGGCCCAGGTCGTCGCGGTCCGGGTCGAACATCGCGTCCTCGAGGTCGGCCAGGTGGCAAGGCTCGCGCCGGGCGGCGGCCAGACCCGCGGCCGGCACCTCGAGCATCCGGCGTACCTCCAGGAAGTCGTCGCCGGTCACCGCGCCGCTGGCCAGTAGCAGTCCGACGCCGTCGGCGAGGGTCTCGCCCAGGGCGTGCGCGTCGGGCTCGGCGACGAAGCTGCCGCCGTTGACCCCGCGCATCGTGACGATCAGGTGCTGGCTGCTCAGCAGGCGCAGGGCCTCGCGCACCGTCGAGCGGCTCAGGCCGGACTGCTCGCACAGCTGCGGCTCGGTGGGCAGGCGCTCACCGGGGCGCAGCTGGCCGGAGATGATGTCGTCGCGGAGACGCTCGGCGAGGACCTGGTAGGCGGGAGCGACCGTCACGACAACCGAGCGTAAAGCACCGAAACCGTTAAAGGATCGGTCACCGTGAGATGACGGACTATCAGTGCGACACGAATTTTTCTGTACGCGGGGCGAACGGGCGCACACGGGGAACGACAGCCGGCGGTACAGCGGCCGATCTAGCGAACACCGAGCGCGATGCGCGTCGCGGGCGCGAACAGCAGCACGGCGCCGGTCAGCCCGAGGACGAAGAGGGGGCCTCCGATGTACGGCTGCCCGGTCTGCAGCATCGTCAGCCCGATCGGCATCTGCAGCATCGAGACCACGATCCCGGGTCCGCGGGCCCAGCGCCGCCGGCGGTGCAGCGCGAAGCCGACGCCCAGGAAGCACACGGTCATGAGGGCCAGGTAGACGGTCACCGAGACGGCACCCGGCACCGAGGCGGCTTCGGACGTCAGGTCGAGGTACACGAACCAGAGCGTCACCGCGGCGAGCCCGGCGCCCTCCACGAGGAGCAGGCGGACGGCCCACCGCAGGGTCGGCGGCGTCCGATCGGGAACTGTCTGCGCCCCGCTCACCGGCACGTCCCTCCTGCTCACGACATCCTCACAGGCCCAACCTTATCGTGCTGGGGACGGGGTACAGTGCGCCCCATGCGCGCGCTTCTGGTGGTCAACCCCAACGCGACGACCACCACCGAACGCGGGCGGGACATCCTCGTGCGGGCCCTGCGCAGCCAGGTCGACCTCGACGTCGCCTACACGCGCCGCCGGGGCCACGCCGCCGACCTGGCCCGCGACGCGGCCCGCGACGGACTGGATCTCGTCGTGACATTGGGCGGCGACGGTACCGTCAACGAGGCCGTCAACGGCCTGATGACCTTCGACGCCGGGCCCGCCGCGCACCGCGCGCAGGAGCGGCCGGCGCTCGCGGTCGTCCCCGGCGGCTCGACGAACGTGTTCGCCCGGGCGCTCGGGCTGCCCAGCGACTGGGCCGAGGGCACGGGCGCGATCCTCGAGGCGCTGCGGGACCGGCGCGAGCGGCTGATCGGCCTCGGCCGGGCCGACGACCGCTACTTCACCTTCTGCGCCGGGCTGGGCATCGACGCCGAGGTCGTCCGCCGCGTCGACCAGGCCCGGCACAAGGGCTCGACCTCCACGCCGCTGCTGTACTTCCGTGCCTTCATGGCCCAGTACGCCGCCACCAATCGGCGCGTGCCGCTGCTCACCATGCAGTTACCGGGCGAACCGGCCACGAGCGGGCTAACGTGGATGTTGGTACAGAACACGGCACCGTGGACGTACATCGGCGAACGGATCGTCAACCCGAATCCGCGCGCCTCGTTCGACACGGGCCTGGATGTGCTCGGCCTTCGGGAGCTCCAGATCGCCGGCACCGCGCGCACCTTGACACAACTGCTGTCCAGCCGCCGGGTGCCGAAGGGAAAGCAGGTCCTGCGACTGCATGATCTGCCGGGGTTCACGCTGACGTCCGCCAAACCCATCGCCTATCAGGTCGACGGGGAGTACCTCGGCGAGGTCGACAAGTTGGATTTCGCGTCCGTGCCCGGGGCGTTACGCGTAGTGTGTTGAGTCACCCCGGCGGTCGACCACCGAAGGGGGAGAAAGTTGCAGAGAGTCGCGAGAGAGACACCGCGGCCGCATCTCCAAAAGCCCTCCAGTCGTTGACCGAACCGTACTACATTGGTCACTGACTGTTGCGATGCAGGGTCACCAGTCGCCACAAAATCGGACAAACAGTGCGTGAGCTTGCTCACCGACTTGGATTTTTTTGGTTTGGACCCCTTGACATCGCGGTAGTTCGTGAAAGCATTCACAAGCGAAACGACCACTGAGCGTTGCCCGCAAACATGTAACGGATCTTCAGGCTCCGCCTAGCCGAGACGTCGCATGAGATGCATAACGGGAATCACCAACAACGATCCGCGAAAAAACAAGGAGTGTTGCCGCCATGTCGGACTGGCGCCACCATGCCCTCTGCCGCGACGAGGACCCGGAGCTGTTCTTCCCGATTGGGACTTCCGGCCCCGCCGTGCTGCAGGTTGAGCAGGCGAAGGCGGTCTGCCAGCGCTGCTCCGTGACCTCCGAGTGCCTCCAGTGGGCCCTCGACTCGGGTCAGGACGCCGGTGTCTGGGGCGGAATGAGCGAAGACGAGCGTCGCCTGATGAAGCGTCGCGGCGGCCTCCGGGTCCGCGCTCACTCTGCCTGAGCCTTTCATACACACGAACCTAGACGACAATCGCCCCGGCCGTTTTCGGCCGGGGCGTTGTTGCATCTAGTCGAAAAGCTCCCCGAAGAAGCTTTCACGGTGATGGCGCCGGTGCTTCTTGTGATGGCCGTAATGCCCGTAGCCGCCATGGGCCTGAGGGTACGGTTGCTGATATCCGTATGCCGGCTGCTGGTGCGGAGGTTGCTGCTGGCGGCCCTGCCAGGCCTGCTCGGCGTCGACCAGCCGCTCGAGCTCACCGCGGTCCAGGAAGATCCCGCGGCACTCCAGGCACTGGTCGACGGTCACGCCGCTGCGTTCGAACTGGCGCATCTCGCCGCGGCACTTGGGACATGTCATCATCCGTCAACGGTAACCGTCACGCGCCACGTGCCGGTGGATCAGGCCGCCCGGGTGAGTCCGAACGCCCCGATCCGGGCCACGACCAGGCGGGCGACGTCGAGATTCGCGCACAGCGGCGCCGCGACCGGCGCCAGCGCGCCGGCCGCCAGCGCCGAGCCGGCCACGAGGTCGTGCAGCTTGCCGGGGGCCAGGAAGTACGACGACACCGCGATCCGCTCGCACCCGCGGGCCCGCAGGGCGGCCACGGCCGCGGCGCCGGTGACCGGGGAGGCCGAGGCGTAGGCGGCGGTGCACGGCACGCCCAGCGACGCCCCCAGGGCCGCCGCCGCCACGTCGACGGTGTGGCGGGCCAGGTCGTCGCGGGTGCCGGCGGCGGCGAGCACCACCCCGTCGTACGCGACCGGGGGCAGCAGCCGGCGTAGCGCCGAGAGCAGCAGCGGGGGCGCGCCCGCGCCGAGCACCTCGGTCGTGCTCACGTCGAGGTCCAGCCCCTCGGCCCGGGCCCGCCGCAGTACCGCGGGCAGGTCGAAACGGCCGTGGAAGGCGTTGGTCAGCAGCAGCGGCACGACGGTGGCGGCCCGGTGCCCCAGCGCCGCGAACGCCGCCAGCTGCTCGCCCGGGCGCGGGCCGGCATGGTCGAGGAACGCGCAGCGCACGTCCAGGCCGGGCCGCTGCGCCGCGACCGCCCGCGTCAGGGCGCGGGTGGCCGCGGCCGCCCGCGGGTCCGAGGACCCGTGGGCCACGAGGAGTACGGCCGTCATCCCGAGGTGTGCAGCCCGCACTCGGTCTTGTCGAAGGCCGCCCAGCGGCCGCTGCGCGGGTCGCCGCCGGGAGGCGTGCGCCGCGTGCACGGCCAGCAGCCCACCGAGGCGTACCCCTGCCGCATGAGCGCGTTCACCGGCACGTTGTGGCGGGAGATGTACGCGTCCACGTCCGCCTGCGTCCACAGCGCCAGCGGGGAGACCTTGAACTTGCCGCGGGCCCGCTCGAAGCTCACGATCGGCGTGTTGGCGCGGCTCGGCGACTCATCGCGGCGCAGGCCGGCGGCCCACGCGTCGTAGTCCTCCAGGGCCCGCTCCAGCGGCTCGACCTTGCGCAGGAAGCAGCACTCGTCGGGGTCGCGGGCGTAGAGCCGCGGCCCGAACTCGGCGTCCTGCTCGGCGACGGTCTGGCGGGGACGGATCGAGCGGACGGTCACCGGCAGGGTGCGCTGGACGATCTCGCGCACCCGCAGCGTCTCGGCGAAGTGCAGGCCGGTGTCGAGGAAGATGACCGGCACGCCGGGCACCACCCGCGACACCACGTGGGCGAGCACCGCGTCGGCGAACGAGCTGGTCACACAGAAGCGCTCGCCGAACTGGCCGGCGGCCCACTCGACGATCTTCTCGGCCGTCTGGCCCTCCAGCCGCGCCGATGCGGCGCCGGCCAGCTCGATGGACTCTTGCGCAGTTCGGGCAACGGTCGTGCTGCTCATCGCTTCGCCTCCAAAGCGTTCGCCGCCAGTCCCAGGAATTTCAGCGAGAAGACGCGGGCGCAGCTGCGGCATTCCCATGCGCCGTGCGTGTCCTCGTGTGGTCGGAGGTCCTCCTCGCCGCAGTACGGGCAGTGCAGCGGCGCCATTCGCTCGCTCATCGCAGCTCCTCCTCGGGAGCACGCATCACCCAGCGCGCGAAGGACTCGCCGGACTCGCGCCCGGCCAGGTAGTGGTTGGCGACCCGCTCGACGTACGCGGGCAGGTCGGCGGCGGTGGTCTTCAGGCCGCGCAGCTTCCGGCCGAAGCCGGCGGTCTGCCCCGCGGCCATGCCCAGCCCGCCGCCCAGGTGGACCTGGAAGCCCTCGACCATGTCGCCGTGCTCGTCGCGCACGAGCATGCCCTTCAGGCCGATGTCGGCGACCTGGGTGCGGGCGCAGGCGTTCGGGCAGCCGTTGAGGTGGATCGAGATGTCGGCGTCGAGGTCGGCGACCCGCTTCTCGAGGTACTCGATGAGCTCCGCCGCGCGCGCCTTGGTCTCCACGATCGCGAGCTTGCAGAACTCGATGCCGGTGCACGCCATCGTGCTGCGCCGCCAGCTGGACGGGCGGGCCTCGAGCCCGGCCGCGGCCAGGCCCCGCACGAGCGGCTCGGTGTGGTCCTGCTCGACGTCGAGGATCAGGATCTTCTGGTACGGCGTGAGACGCACCCGCCCCGAGCCGTGCCGCTCGGCCAGGTCGGCCACCGCGGCGAGCTGGGTGCCGGAGCTGCGCCCGGCGATCGGGGCGGCGCCGACGTAGTACTTGCCGTCCCACTGCTTGTGCACGCCGACGTGGTCGACCGGCTTCTCCGGCAGCTCGGGCGCCGGGCCGTCGACGAGGCGGCGGCCGAGGTACTCGTTCTCCAGGATCTGCCGGAACTGGTCCACGCCCCAGTCCGCGACCAGGAACTTCAGCCGGGCGCGGCTGCGCAGCCGGCGGTACCCGTAGTCGCGGAAGACCTTCACGATGCCGAGCCACACGTCGGGCACCTCGTGCAGCGGCACCCAGACGCCCAGGCGCTGGGCCAGCATCGGGTTGGTCGACAGCCCGCCGCCGACCCACAGGTCGAAGCCGGGGCCGTGCTCGGGGTGGATGACGCCGACGAACGAGACGTCGTTGGCCTCGTACGGCGTGTCGGCCAGCCACGAGATGGAGGTCTTGAACTTGCGGGGCAGGTTCGACAGCTCCGGGTCGCCGACGTAGCGCTGGTTGATCTCGGTGATCGCCTCGGTCGGGTCGAGCACCTCGGTCTCGGCCACCCCGGCGATGGGGCTGCCGAGGATCACGCGGGGCGTGTCGCCGCAGGCCTCGGTGGTCGACAGGCCGACCGCCTCGAGCTCGCGCCAGATCGTCGGGACGTTCTCGATCTCGATCCAGTGCAGCTGGATGTTCTGCCGGTCGGTGACGTCGGCGGTGTCGCGGCCGAAGCGCTGGGCGATCGAGGCGATGACCCGCAGCTGCTCGAGCGAGAGCTGCCCGCCGTCGCTGCGGATGCGCAGCATGAAGTAGCGGTCGTCGAGCTCCTCCGGCTCCAGCACGGCGGTGCGCCCGCCGTCGATGCCGGGGCGGCGCTGGGTGTAGAGCCCGTACCACCGGAACCGTCCGCGCAGGTCCGCGGGGTCGATCGAGTCGAAGCCCCGGTGCGCGTAGACGTTCTCGATGCGGGCCCGTACGTTGAGCGGGTTGTCGTCCTTCTTGCTGCGCTCGTTCGGGTTGAGCGGCTCGCGGTGCCCCAGGGCCCACTGCCCCTCACCGCGGGGACGACCACCGGCCGCACCACGTCCGCGGACAGTGTTCACCGACATGTCGGCGTCCTCTCAGGGTTGAGAGCACGCGACCACTCGCCGGTCGTTCCCGGATCACCAGGGAACGAATGACGTCAATGTCATAAGAGTTCCGGCGCGAGTCGCGCACCCGGGAAGAATCTCGGCGGGCGGCGTTCAGCAAGCCGGACAGATGGCGCTGCGCACGCGACCGTAGTCAACGTGTCGGCGGCTGACGAGCCGCAGAGAAGCAGCGTGCATAGGCAGCAGTCTTCCACGGAGAGCGGTCCTTACGCCACGTCCACGTGAGGGTTCTCTCAACCCGATTTGACGAGCATGTAACCGGAATAACACTCAGCCGATAGGAATTGAGGGGCAGGATCACGCCTGGACCTGCCCCGACTCCCCCGGCGTCCCACAGTTCGGTTGGTTCAGCGCTTGGCCAGCGGTACCACCATCACGGCCTCGGTGCCGCCCTCCGCCCGCCCGCGCAGCTCGATCGTGCCGCGCAGCTCCCCGGTGGCGAGGGTGCGCACGATCTGCAGGCCCAGCCGCTCGCTGGCGTCGAGGTCGAAGCCCTCGGGCAGCCCGCACCCGTTGTCGGCGACGGTCACGTGCAGCTGCTTGCGGAAGCGGTGCACCGACACGACCACCTCGGGCGCCTCCGGCGCGACGGGCTCGAAGGCGTGCTCGACGGCGTTCTGCAGCAGCTCGTTGAGGACCATCACCAGCGGCGTGGCGATCTCGGCCGGCAGCACCCCGAAGTCGCCCTGGCGGCGCACGGCGACGCTGAACCCGGTCGAGCCGACCTCGACCGCGGCCGCGGCGACCCGGTCGACGATGCCGTCGAACTCCACCGCCTCGTCGGAGACCTCCGAGGACATCGAGAGCGTCTCGTGCACCAGGGCGATGGAGGCCACCCGGCGTACCGACTCCTCCAGCGCGTGCCGGGCCGCCGGCACGCCCACCCGCCGGGCCTGCAGCCGCAGCAGCGCGGCGACGGTCTGCAGGTTGTTCTTGACCCGGTGGTGGATCTCGCGGATGGTCGCGTCCTTGGTCATCAGCTGCCGGTCGCGCCGCCGTACCTCGGTGATGTCGCGCACCAGCACGAGCGCCCCGATCGGCACGCCGGCCGGCATCAGCGGCAGCGCCCGCATCAGCACGGTCGCGCCCCGGGCCTCGAGCTCCTTGCGCGCCGGGGCCTCCCCCTGCAGGGCCTGCTGGATGCGGTCGGTCGCGTCGGCCCCCTCCAGGGGGTCGTCGACGAGCCGGCCGGTCGTCTCGGCGAGGCTCTCGCCGACCAGGTGGGCGGCGAGCCCCAGCCGCCGGTACGCCGACTGCGCGTTCGGGCTGGCGTAGGTCACCTTCCCGGTCGCGTCGAGGCGGACCAGCCCGTCGCCGATGCGCGGCGCGCTCGTCGTCTCGCCCGGGTGCCGCGGCGGCGGCCAGCTGCCGTCGGCGATCATCTGGGCCAGGTCGTCGGCGGTGGTCAGGTAGTTGAGCTCGAGCTGCGCCGGGGTGCGCGCGGTGCTCAGGTTCGTGTCGCGGCCGAGCACGGCGATGACCTTGTCGTGGCCGCGGCGCCGGACCGGGATCGCCTCGTGCCGGGCGGGCATGTCGCCGTACCAGACCGGGTCGCCCTCCCGCCAGATGCGCCCCTGCTGGCGCACGATCGCCAGGTGCGCGACCTCGGGGCCGCCGGCGATCCGGCCCACCTGGTCGTCCTGGTAGGCCGTGCCGGCCGTCGTCGGGCGCACCTGGGCCACGCAGATGTACTCGCCGCGGACCTCGATCGGCACCCACATCAGCAGGTCGGCGAAGCTGAGGTCGGAGACGATCTGCCAGTCGCCGGCCAGGCGGTGCAGATGCTCGATGTCGTCGGGTTCGAGGTTGGTGTGCTCTTCGACCAGGTCGCGCAGGGTGGACACGCTGACCAGACTAAGGTTGCCGCGTGCGGCGTTCGGTACTTCCCCTGCTGTTGGTGCTCTCGACCGGCTTCTCCCTGGGCGGATGCGGCTGGCTCGGCCGCCACGGCGAGACGTCCAAGCCCGACGGGTTCCTGCTGCACGGGTACGTCAGCGTGGCCGGCGCCGCCGCGGGCGTGACCGGCAGCGCATGCCTCGCGCCCTCGTCGGTGCCGGACGTATACCAGGGCGCAACGGTGCGGATCGCCGACGCCGAGGGGCACCCGATCGCCGCGGCCGAGCTGTCGGCCGGGGTGCTGGCGCCCGACGGGAGCGGCTTCGACTGCAACTTCGCGTTCGAGGTGCGCAACGTGTCGGGGAGCCGGGCGACGTACCAGATCTCGGTGGGCGGCCGCCCGGCCACCTCGTTCCCGACCAAGGAACTCGCGGAGGGTCGCCCCGCGATCATCCCGGTCACCGCCGTGTCGGCATCGGCCGCTACAGCGTCGTCGTCACCTTCTTGAGGCCGCGCGGGGCGTCGGGGTTCTCGCCGCGCAGCAGCGCGAGGGAGAGCGCGAGGCGCTGCAGCGGCAGGATGTCCAGCAGCGGGGCGTAGCGCTCGTCCACGTCCGGGGTGCGCACCCAGCCCGAGGCGCCCTCGACCGCGGCCGGCCCGAAGACGACCGTGTCGGCGCGGCGCTCGCCGAGGCGGGCGACCACGTCGCGCATCGACTGCCCCGCGGGGCCGTTGCCGACGACCGCGAGCACCGGCACGTCCGGGTCGGCCATGGCGAGGGGGCCGTGCAGCAGGTCGGCCCCGGAGAACGCGAGGCCGGCCAGGTAGCAGGTCTCCATGAGCTTGAGCGCGGTCTCCCGGGCGGTCGGGTAGGCGTACCCGCGGCCCGTCGTGACCAGGCGGCCGGCGAAGCGGTACCGCGCGGCGAGGTCGACGACGCTGTCGTCGGCGAGCACGTCCCGGGCGTACCCCGGAATCCGGGCGAGCTCGGCACGCTCCTCGGCGGGCAGGGCGCCGCCGCCGCGCACGCTCTCCACGAGCATGAGCAGGGCGAGGAGCTCCGCGGTGTACGTCTTCGTGGCCGCCACCGCCACCTCGTGCCCGGCGGCGACGTCGATGTGCAGCTCGGCCGCGTTCGCCAGCGGCGACTCGGCGTTGTTGGTCACGGCCAGGGTGTGTGCGCCCTGCTCGCGCGCGACGCGCAGCACCTCGTGCAGGTCGGGCGAGCCGCCGCTCTGGCTGACCCCGACGACGAGCGTGTCGCGCAGGTCCGGGCGGGCGCCGTACACGGTCACGGCCGACGGGCTGGCCAGCCCGGCCGGGATGCCGAGGCGGATCTCGGTCAGGTAGGCGGCGTAGAGGGCCGCGTGGTCGGAGGTGCCGCGCGCGGTGAACACGACGCTGCGCGGCTTCCACTCCGCGATCTTCGTGGCGACCTCGGCGATCTGGCCGGCGCGCTCGTCGAGCAGGCGAGCGAACACCTCCGGCTGTTCGGCGATGTCGGCCTTCATCCCGGCGCCGGTCATGATCGGTTCCTCCAAATGAGCGATCGATGCGCGTTCCTGCTCATAGTCTGGCAGTTTCGCGCACCGATCGCTAGTTTACGCCGCTATTTTGCGCACCTCCTGCGCGAAACTACCCTTCCTGCGCAATCAGCGTGCGCTCGGCCTCCTCGGCGGGCCCGCCGCGCAGGGCGACCTCACGGATGAAGAACGCGATCACCGGCACGAGTACCGCGGCCACGGTCGCCCACAGGAACACGCCCGAGGTCGCGCCGGCGATCGAGTCGATGACCGCCGTCCGCACGGCCGCCGGCAGCTGGGCCAGGGTGTCGGGGTCGATCCGCGCGCCCCCGCCGCCGCTGGACAGCCGGCTCGCCTCCGCGGTGCCGAGCCGCTCGCCGAGCATCGAGTGCAGCCGGTGGTTGAAGATCGCCCCGAAGACGGCCACGCCGAACGCGCCGCCGATGGACCGGGCGAACGTGGCGGTACTGCTGGCCACGCCCAGGTCCTTGATCTCGACGCTGTTCTGCGCGATGAGCATCGTGGTCTGCATCAGGCAGCCCAGGGCCAGGCCCAGCACCGCCATGAACAGGCCCGACGTGAGCTTCGACGTGTGCGCGTCGAGCTGGGACAGCAGCAGCATGGCCGCGATCATCAGGACCCCGCCGATGATCGGGAAGATGCGGTACCGCCCCGTCTTCGTGATCGCCCGCCCAACCGCCAGCGAGGTCACCAGCAGGCCGCCCATCATCGGCAGCAGGAGCAGCCCCGAGTTCGTGGCCGAGGCGCCCTGCACGATCTGCTGGTACAGCGGCAGGAACGTGATCGCCCCGAACATCGCGAACCCGACGAGGAACCCGAGCACCGCGACGAGCGTGAAGTTGCGGTTGGCGAACACCGCCAGCGGCACGATCGGCTCCGGATGCCGCCGCTCGACGAGCACGAAGGCGGCGAGCCCGAGCACGGCGACCACGCCGAGTCCGCGGATCTCGGCCGAGCCCCACGCGTACTGCGAGCCGCCCCACGTCGTGATGAGCACGAGCGCGGTCACGCCGATCGACAGCAGCAGCGCCCCGAGCCAGTCGATGCGGTGCTCGGTGCGCCGCTTCGGCAGGTGCAGCGTCAGCGCGAGCAGGATCAGCGCGGCCCCGCCCAGCGGCAGGTTGACGAAGAACGCCCAGCGCCAGTTCGCGTGGTCGGTGATGAAGCCGCCGACGAGCGGCCCGGCGACCATCGCGACCGCCATGACGGCTGCGAACTGCCCCTGGTACTTGCCGCGGTCGCGGGGCGGCACCAGGTCGCCCAGCACCGACATCGCCCCGACCATCAGGCCGCCGGCGCCGAGGCCCTGGAACGCGCGGAAGCCGATGAGCTCGGGCATGCTCTGCGCGAAGCCGCACAGCGCCGAGCCGAGCAGGAACAGCACGATCGAGGTCATGAAGACGTTCTTGCGGCCGTAGAGGTCGCCGAGCTTGCCCCAGAGCGGGGTCGAGACCGTCGTGCCGAGCACGTACGCCGTGACCACCCAGGACAGGTGGTCGACCCCGCCGAGGTCGCCGACGATGCGCGGCATCGCGGTGCCCACGATCACGTTGTCGAGCATGGCCAGCAACATGGCCATGAGCAGGCCGGGCAGGACGACCTTCACCGTTTTGTCCGCCATCTTCATCGCCTCTACTTACTTGTCGACCGGCTAGTGGACTTACTAGCCGTACGGTAAGCTTGGTACTAGCCGGGCGTCAAGTAGGATGGGTTCCACGATGGAGACGCAGTCAGAGGCCACGCAGCCGGAGGCCGCCACCGCCCGGGTCGTGCGCGGGCGCAACCGCATCCGGACGGGCGAGTCGGGCGGGCCGGACGCGCGCGCCGAGATTCAGCGGGTCGCCCTGGACCTGTTCATCGAGGAGGGGTACGACAAGACATCGCTGCGCGAGATCGCCGAGAAGCTGGGCGTGACCAAGGCGGCGCTGTACTACCACTTCCCGACGAAGGACGACATCGTGTCGAGCCTGATCGAGCAGCGGATCGCGGCGGTGGACGCCCTGCTGGACTGGGCCGAGTCGGAGCCGCGCGACACGGCGCTGCGGCTGCGGTTCATCGAGCGCTACTCGGTCCTGCACGACGAGTTCGCGCACGAGAACGTGATCCGCTTCTTCGAGCGCAACCAGACGCTGGTCAACACCCTGCCGGCGGGCAAGCGCATGCGTGAGCAGATGCTGCGCGTGTTCGCCCTGCTGTGCGACCCGGAGGAGTCCCTGGCGCAGCAGCTGCGCCGGGCGATGGCCCTGTTCTCGATCCACGCGAGCTGGTTCCTGCTGCGCGAGCGACCGGGCACCCCGGAGGAACGCCGAGCGGCAGCGTTGGAGGTGGCGTCGGAGCTGATGTCGTCAGCGGACGAACACGGCATTTCGCCCAAACCCGACGAGTTGCCAGCGGATCACTCAGGCGACTAATTTCCGCGCAATTACGGCTTTTCACCGCCGGTCTGCCAGCGCTCCACGTGATCCTTTGCCAGCGCTCCGCGCGATCCGCGGTGATCCACGACGAGATCCGGGTTGCGGGCGCCTCCGGGGCGGGGCCGGTGGGGGTTTTGTCGCAGGTGGTGGGGCCAGGCGCGTCATTTCCTCGCAGCCATGCCGGAAGCTCAGCCACCATCTTGGGCCCAAGCGATCGCCCTGCTCCATGATCGCGTTGCCGTCGAGGCCGGGCCGGACGCGGGCCAGGTCGGCGCCCGACATATCCCCCGTCGGCCGATAAAGGCAAAAATACCCTATTTGTCGGTATTCGCCAGCTCCCGCCGCAGGCCAAGCAGGTTGACCTTGGGCACCGGCGACCAGTCCAACGAGGGCTCCCGCACAAACCCGAACCGCTCGTACAGCGCAAACGCCCCCGGATTGTCATCCCGCACGCAAATCACAACGGCGCGACACCCAAACCCGGCGGCCCGCTCGAGGCAGGCCTGCACCAGCGCCCGGGCAACCCCACGCCGCTGAGCGGCGGGATCGACGGCGAGCGTACGGAACTCAGCCTCCCCGGCCCGCGAAACCTCCGCGTACTTCCCGCCGGCGAGCGTGAACGTCACCGCCCCGAGCAGCGCTCCGTCAACCTCGGCGACGAGCGTGTCGGCCGCCTCGGCCCGGCTGGCAACGTCGGCGAGCACCGCCGCGTACTCGGGTGCCGCCTCCAACTGCCCGTCCGCCCGATAGGCCTCGACCGTCAGCCGCGACACGTCCGCGTAGTCGCCCACCGCGATCATGCGGACCCGCACACCATCCACCGGGGCGCCACCCGCCCGGACACCATCCAGCCGGGTATCAACGCCGCCCGCACCGGCCCCGCCGGCATGATCCAGCCGGACAGCATCCACCCGGGCAGGAGCCGCCCGGGCATCACCCGTAGCCGACGCTACGGTCCGGCCTTGCACCGGCACGCGGCCGGCCGTGCGGTCCGAACCCGGCGAAGTCACCACCGTCGCGGCAGACCCCAAAGACGGCACCCCCAAAGACGGCACCCCCGAAGACGACAAAGCCCCCGAAGACAAGGCGCCCGGAGACGCGACCCCCGGCGACGGGAAGCCCGAAGACGGGCACTCCGGAGA
The DNA here is from genome assembly GCF_049995355.1 of Dactylosporangium sp. McL0621. NCBI lineage: Bacteria > Bacillati > Actinomycetota > Actinomycetes > Micromonosporales > Micromonosporaceae > Dactylosporangium > Dactylosporangium sp. McL0621. The sequence continues at coordinate 1,312,211 of NZ_CP188259.1, read as the reverse complement.
CGGGATCGCCGCGGAATCGGCCGGCGGCGGGAGCGAACTCACCCGATCACGGCGATCAGGTCGCCCTCCTGCACCACGTCGCCCTCGTGTACGGCGATCTGGCTCACCGTGCCGTCCGACTCGGCCATCACCGGGATCTCCATCTTCATGGACTCCAGGATCACCAGGGTGTCGCCCTCGGCCACCTCGGCGCCCACCTCCGTCGTGATCTTCCAGACGTTGGCGACCATCTCGGCACGGATCTCGTCGGACATCCCGGTCTCCCTCGAGGGCACGGCTGCATCGTGTGCGCTCGCAGCATATCGGGGCCACCACCCGCCGCGGAGCCCTACCGCGACGGGGGCACGCAACCCAAGACCAAGACACGCAACCCGAAGACCAGATACGCAACCCGAAGACCAAGAGGACACGCAACCCCGAAGACCAAGAGAGGACCAGCGCGCGCCCCCGCGGGAAATAGAGACTCGGGCGGTGCGGGCCGATCAAACCTAAGGCTACACAAGCCATCCAAATCTGACGATCAAGGTTCTACGCGGCGGCAACAACAAGGCACACAGCGTGAACTAGTCCGTCCGCAGTTCTCTCGAGTCGGCGTTCACCACGAACTCCGAGAGTTTCGCGCGCAGCCGGGCCTTCAGCTCGGCCGGCGCCAGCTCCGAGCCGCAGCAGCGCGCGACCAGGGCCTTGACCTCCTGCTCGATGCCGAACTCGCGCAGGCACGGCGAGCACTCGTCCAAGTGCTCGCGAATCATGCCGCGGCGGTCGTCGGTGCACTCCAGGTCGAGGTACAGGTACACCTCGGCGAGCACGTCACTGCAGTCGGTCTCGTGCGGGTCTCCACAGCTCATCGGATCTCAGACCTCGCTCGGCTCAGCGGACGGGGTGCGGGTGAACCCACGGTCGGCAGCATAAGTCTCGAGTTGCTTGCGCAGGTTGCGCCGGCCGCGGTGGAGGCGGGACATCACGGTGCCGATCGGCGTGTTCATGATGTCGGCGATCTCCTTGTAGGAGAAGCCCTCGACGTCGGCGAGGTAGACCGCGAGGCGGAACTCCTCGGGCAGCGACTGCAGGGCCTCCTTCACGTCGGAGTCGGGCAGCCGGTCCAGGGCCTCGGTCTCGGCCGAGCGCAGGCCGCTGGACGTGTGCGACTCCGCCTCGGCGAGCTGCCAGTCGGTGATCTCCTCCGTGGGCGCCTGGACGGGCTGGCGCTGCCGGCGACGGTAGGAGTTGATGTACGTGTTGGTGAGGATGCGGTACAGCCACGCCTTGAGGTTCGTGCCCGACTCGAACTGGTGGAATGCCGCGTAGGCCTTCAGGAAGGTCTCCTGCACCAGGTCCTCGGCGTCGGACGGGTTGCGCGTCATCCGCAGCGCGGCGGCGTACAGCTGGTCGATGAAGGGCAGCGCGTCGTGCTCGAACCGGACCCGCTGCTGCTCCGCGCTCTCGCTGCTGACCACTCGTGCGACCCCCACCCTCGACCGTCCGGTCGAGGATACGCCGAGTTGCTGGACGAGTTCTGTGTTTGTGGCGCCCGTCAACCGCTCCCGGGTGATCGGCTGCCACGCCGGATCCGGCTCGGCATCGGATGCCGCCGGCCACGCCGGGCTGAACAGCAGCTCGCGGATCCGCAGGTCATCACGCTCAAGTGTTGCCACGCTCTGGTTCCCTCCGCTGGCGGCGCCGTCGGCAGCGTCGCACGGGTGGTGTAACACCGGAGCCGGCGTGGTCATTCCACGCGAAGGGGACCTGCCTCACCTGCCCCAGCGGCCGGTCGCACTTGGGACCGGACCGGCCGCCGGGAGCAGGAAGGGCCTGGGAGATGTGGCACTGTGACCGGCGCAACCGGCCACGTTGCCTACAACGAGGCGGCCCCGTCGCCGGTGACGAAGCCGGCGGCGGCCGCCGCGAGGGCCGCGGGATTCTTGGACAGCGCGTGCGTCTCCCCGGGCAGAACCTGCACCTGTACCCCGGGGGAAGCCGCCGGCACCCCGAAGGCGTCCCGGTCGCCGTTGAGCACCAGCGTGGGCACCCCGGTCAGGAGCTCGTCCGCCCGCGACCTGTCGGGCTTGCCCGGCGGGTGCAGCGGGAACGCCAGCGCCAGGATGCGGGCGGCCCCGGCCTCGCGCGCGGTGCGGCAGGCGACCCGCGCGCCGCTGGAGCGGCCGCCGACGACGAGCGCCGAGAACTCGAGGTTCTTGCGCAGCCGGGCGACGACGGCGAGCCAGGCGGCGTCGAGCTGGGCGGCGGGTGCGGGCGCACGGCGACCGGCGACGCGGTAGGGCTGCGTCACCAGTGCCACGGCCACCCCGCGGGCGAGGGCCTCGGCGCGCACGGCCACCAGGTCGGGCGCGTCGACGTCGCCGCCCGCCCCGTGGCCGAGCACGAGCAGCGTCCCGCCGTAGTTCTCGGGCACGTCGAGGCGGTACCGCGCCGGCCCGTGCGGTGTGGCCACCGACCGTCCGCCGCCCGGACGTGACCGGGCGGCGGACGGGGACGGCTTTATTGCGGAGCGCCCACCCCGACCGGGTCCGGCTTCTCCTGACTCCGAGCCGATCGCTGCAGGGGCAGGATCGGCAGGTACGCCACTGCGCCGAGTCTTGGGTCGCTCTGGCCGGGAACCCCCGGCCCCTGCCCCTCGTTGCGCCATGCGACGAGCATCGCACGCCGTTCGCGGGGTGTTGTGGCTCCCCAGACGCCGTGGCAGTCGCCGACGTCGAGCGCCCACGCTAGGCAGGCCCCCTGGACGTCGCACGTGCGGCACAGGGCCACCGCGGCATCGGCCGGCTCGGTCGGAGCCGGGAAGAACGTTTCTGGATCGACGGCCTGACAGGCGCCGCGGATCCGCCAGGCCCCGTCGCCTTGCTGCTCCTTGACGGCTCTGAGCAGTCGCGGGTCTCGCCGCGCGGCTGCAACTTCATGAGGGCGTGGCATCCTCGCCCGGGTCATACACCCACCTCCCCCGTGGGTCAAACGAATGCAAGGTGGATGAACGTCGGGATGCCCCCATCCGACATAGACCCACCGGCGCTGTGTTGTATCGCACTAACGATGGCAAATTCAAGAGTTAGTTGGCCGATCCGCAAAAACGGTCGGAATTTTATCTGGACTTACAGCCTAAAAAAGGGTCAGATCGATCGGATCGACATCCCCGGAACGCAGCGGAGGGGCCGGAACTTTCGCCACCAAGTCGGGTCCGTCGTTGCGTACGTCACCCACGCGAGCCCCTACAGGGCGTAGTTCCAGGCGTGCGACGTGCGACGACGGCGTCGGCAACAGGAGGCTCGCATCCGCTTCCGCGGAAAGCCAGTCGCCCCATCGCTCGGCCGGCAGCAGCAACGGCATGCGGTCGTGGATGAGCGTCAGGTCATCGACGGCCGGCGTGGTGATGATGCTGCACGTGAGGAGCCGATCGTCGCCTTTGCCCCACACGGTCCACAGCCCCGCGAATACGCACGGCTCGGCGTCGCCGAGCGTCATGAAGTACGGCTGCTTGGATTTTCCGTCGTCACTGCGGACCCACTCGTACCAGCCGTCGGCGGGCACCAGGCACCGGCGGCGCGTGAACGACTGCGCGAAGGCGCTGGAGGACTCGACGGTCTCGGCGCGCGCGTTGATCATCCGCGCGCCGACCTTCGGGTCCTTGGCCCACGACGGCACGAGCCCCCAGCGGGCCGTGGACAGGACCTTTCCGCCCGCGGACTGCGAGACCCGCACGACCGGCACCGGGTCGGTGGGGGCCACGTTGTAGTCGGGCTCCAGGCCGTCGGTGTCGTCGGCCGCCTCGAAGAGCGTGCTGAGGTCGACGTTGCTGCGCGAGGTCGCATACCTGCCACACATGCCGTCACCGTATCCGCGGGGTATGACAAAAACCCCCGCCGCTTCCGCGAACGGTCGCTACATATCGAAACTGATTGCACACTGAGCGCGTGGAAACGCACTTACCGTGGCCGGCTCCGACCGCCTCGGGCCCGCTGAACGCGGCGCTGCGGCTGCCGGGTTCGAAGTCCATGACCGCGCGGGCGCTCGTCCTCGGGGCCGTCTCGCACGGCGCGAGCACGCTGCGGGCCCCGCTGCGGGCCCGCGACACCGAGCTGATGGCCGCCGGCCTGCGCGCGATGGGCTGCCACGTGTCGACCGCCGACGACAACCTGTGGCTGCTGCGCTCGCGGCCGCTGGAGGGCCCGGCCCGGGTCGACGTCGGGCTGGCCGGCACCGTGCTGCGCTTCCTGCCGCCGGTCGCGGGCCTGGCCACCGGCGCGGTGTCGTTCGACGGCCAGCCCGCGGCCCGGCGCCGCCCGATGGCCCCGCTGATCGGCGCGCTGCGGACGCTCGGCGCGCGCATCGACACCGCCAACGGGCTGCCGTTCACCGTGCACGGCCACGGGCGGATCGCGGGCGGCCCGGTGACCATGGACGCCTCGGCGTCCAGCCAGCTCGTCTCCGGGCTGCTGCTGTCGGCGGCCGGCTACGACCGCGGGATGGTGCTGCGCCACGTCGGCGCCCCGGTCCCCCGCCCGCACGTGGCCCTGACGGTGCACATGCTGCGCTCGGCCGGCGCCGGCGTCGACGACACCCGCCCGGACGTGTGGGCGGTCGAGCCCGGCCGGCTGAAGGGACGGGCCTGGGACATCGAGCCCGACCTCGCCAGCGCCGCCCCGTTCCTGGCCGCGGCGCTGGTCGCCGGCGGGACGGTCACCGTGCAGGGCTGGCCGGCCGCGACCAACCAGCCGACCCGGCGCCTGCTCGACGTGCTGCGGCAGATGGGCGGCGAGGCGGCCGTGACCGCGCGGGGGCTGGTGGTGCGGGGCTCCGGGGCGGTACACGGGGTCAGCGCCGACCTCTCCGGCCTGGCCGACGTGTCGGCGGTACTGGCGGCGGTGGCCGCGCTCGCCGACTCGCCGTCGCACCTGCGCGGCCAGGAGCCCCCGGACCGCCTCGCCCAGGTGGCCTCGGCGCTGTCCGGCCTGGGCACCGACGTCACCCAGGAGGCCGACGGCCTGCGCATCCGCCCGCGGCCCCTGCGGGGCGGCACGCTGCGCACGCACGGCGACCGGCGCCTCGCCCACGCCGGCGCGGTGCTCGGGCTCGCCGTCGCCGGACTGCGCCTCGACGACGTGGCATGCACCGCGAAGACGCTGCCGGAGTTTCCCCGGCTATGGTCGAGCATGGTGTCGAGCTACGAGGGAGGCCCGGCTGACGCGGAAGCGCGAGTACGACGAGGATGACGTGCGGGTGCGCCCCAGCCGGTCCTCGCGACCGCGCACGCGCACACGCCCCAAGCACGACGACGCCGTCGAGGGCTTCGTGGTCGCCGTCGACCGCGGGCGGTACACCTGCGACATCGCCGGCACCGGCGCGACCGTGACCGCCATGCGCGCCCGGGAGCTCGGGCGGCGCGGCGTGGTCGTCGGCGACCACGTGCAGATCGTCGGCGACGTGACCGGGCGCCCGGACACGCTGGCCCGCATCGTGCGCATCGACGAGCGCAGCTCGATGCTCATGCGCACGGCCGACGACGAGGAGGGCGGCACCGAGGGCCGCTTCGAGCGCGTGGTGGTGGCCAACGCGGAGCAGCTGGTCATCGTCAACTCGCTGCACGACCCGCCGCCGCGGACCGGGTTCATCGACCGGTGCCTGGTCGCGGCCTACGACGCCGAGATCGACCCGCTGCTGTGCCTGACCAAGGGCGACCTCGCCGGGCCGGAGGCCGTGCTGGACTACTACGCCGAGCTCGACCTGCCCTATGTGCTGTGCTTCCCCGACCGTCCGCTGGACGATCTCATCGCCGAGCTCACCGGGCGGGTGTCGGTGATGATCGGGCACTCCGGCGTCGGCAAGTCCACGCTCGTCAACCGGCTGGTGCCCGGCACCGACCGGGCGGTGGGCGTGGTCAGCGCGGTCGGCAAGGGCCGGCACACGTCGACCAGCGCGCTGGCCCTGCGCATGCCGGGCGACCCCGCCGGCAACCCCGGCTGGATCATCGACACGCCGGGCATCCGCTCGTTCGGCCTGGCCCACGTCTCCGCCGACAGCCTCCTGCACGGCTTCCCCGACCTGGTGGAGGCCTCGACGCGGTGCGCGCCCAACTGCGACCACACCGGCGCCGGGGGCGACTGCGGCCTGGACAAGATCGTGGCCGAGGGCACGGCCGACGCCCGCCGCCTGGCCTCGTTCCGCCGGCTGCTGGCCTCCAAGGAGGGCACGCCCTCAGACGACGACGGGGCCGCCTGAGCGCCAGTACACGTTGCTGTCCCGGGACAGCAGCCCGCCGTCCACGAGGTACCGGCGCAGGGCGGCGTGGTCGTCGTGCCAGGCGCGCAGGATCGCGTCGACCTCGCGCTCGGGGTAGCGCACCCCGGGCTCGAAGGACGAGACGATGTGCTCGAGCACGACCATGCGCTTGCCCTGCGCGGCGGGCAACCGGGTCAGCCGGCCGTCGTTGATGAACGTGCGCAGCACGAGGTCGCGCTGCCGGTCGGGGTCGAGCTGCGGCTGGGGACCGGCGGGCACCGCGGCGGTACGAACGGCGTCCTTGAACGTCTCCGCCGACGCGGCGAGCTCGCCGCCGGCGACGTCGAGCAGCCCGCCCTGCTGGAGACGGCGGATCGCGGGCTCGACGACGCGGGCGGGCAGCCCGGTGGCCGACTCGACGGCGCTGGGCGTGCGCGCGCCGAGCACGACGGCCGCGAACACCCGCAGGCGGTCGGACTCGGCGAGCAGGCCGCACAGGGCAGTGGGAGTCACAAACGGCGACAGTACTGCCAGAAGGTGGCGATCGTCGGCTAAGTTTCCGCCCATGGCTCGCTACGCGGACGATCTGGCCCTCGCTCATATGCTCGCCGACACCGCGGACGCGATCGCCGTGCCCCGCTTCCGCGCCCAGGATCTGCACGTGACCGAGAAGCCGGACCTGACACCGGTGACGGACGCGGACACCGCGGTGGAAAGGGCGCTGCGGGCCACCCTCGGCCGGGCGCGCCCGCGCGACGGGGTGCTCGGCGAGGAGTTCGGCGCGACCGAGGCCGCCGCGGGCCCCGGCAGCCGCCAGTGGGTCATCGACCCGATCGACGGCACCAAGAACTTCGTGCGCGGGGTACCGATCTGGGCCACGCTGATCGCGCTCATGGAGGGCGACCATCCGGTCGTCGGCCTCGTGTCGGCGCCGGCGCTCGGGCGGCGCTGGTGGGGTGCGCTCGGCCACGGGGCGTACGCCGGGCGCCACACCGCCGCCGCCACGCCGATCCGGGTGTCGGGGGTGTCGCGGCTGGCCGATGCGTCGTTCTGCTACTCGTCGCTCGGCGGCTGGGAGGAGGCCGGGCGGCTGGGCGCCATCCTCGACATCAGCCGCCGCACGTGGCGGCAGCGGGCGTACGGGGACTTCTACGGGTACATGCTGCTGGCCGAGGGCGCCGTGGACATCATGGTGGAGCCGGAGCTCTCGCTGTGGGACCTGGCCGCCCTCATGCCGATCGTGACCGAGGCCGGCGGCACCTTCACCGACCTGCAGGGCAACCCGAGCCCGGGCGGCGGGAGCGCGGTGGCGACGAACGGCCCGCTGCACGAGGACGTGCTCACCCGTTTGGGCACGACCCGGCTGTCCGGTTTGTCAGGCTGACACCAAAGGTCCGTATGCTCAGCACCCGCGCGGGGTCTATCCTGCCCGGGTGGCATCTTGGAGTTGGCTGTTCCTCGGCGCGATGATCGCCGCCTATGGCGTCGCCAACCTGCTGCAGTCCGTCGCCGCCGCGCGCACCGACCTGCACCAGGGCTTCCAGCCGATGCTCCTGCTGCGCCTGGGCCGCCACAAGTCCTACCTGGTCGGCGTCGCCTGCCAGTGCGCCGGCTTCGCGCTGGCCTTCTTCGCCCGCCGCGACCTGCCGCTGTTCCTGGTGCAGTCGGCCATGGCCGCCGGCCTCGGCGTCACCACCATCCTCGGCGTGCTCATCCTCAAGTGGAAGCTGCCGCGCACCGAGATCGCGCTGTTACTGGCCCTGACGGTGGGCATCGCGGCGCTCGTGCTCGCGGCCAAGCCGTCCCCGTCCCGCCAGCTCGGCACCGGCGGCGTGATCGGCCTGATCGTGGTGCTCGTCGTGCTGGCGGTGCTGGGCTTCTTCGCGGGCCGCCTGCACGGCGCGCCCGGCTCGGTGGTGCTCGGCTCCCTGTCGGGCGTGGCGTTCGGCGCCGCCGCGGTGGCCTCCCGCCCCCTGGCCTCGGCCGACTCGTTCGCCCAGTTCGTGACCGACCCCCTGTCGTACCTGCTGATCGCCCACTCGCTCGTCGGCCAGCTGCTGCTGGGCCTGGCCATGCAGCGCGGCTCGACGACGGCCGCGGTGGCCGCCATGGACGCCGCGGGCGCCGTGCCGGCCGCGCTGGTCGGCCTGTTCTTCCTCGGCGACGGCGTGTGGCCGCACCGCGAGTGGCTGGTGGCCGTGGGCATCATCGTGACCCTGGCCGGCGTGATCTGCCTGAGCTTCTACGCCGAGCCGCAGCACCACCACGAGACGGCCGAGGAGTCGGAGCCGTCCCCGCCGGGCCTGGCCTTCAGCGCCTCCCGCCGCCCCGCCCGCTGACAAACGCCCCACGAAATGTCGGGCGCTGCGCGCCGCGACATTTCGGATTTATACCCCGCCGGGGTAAAAGTCGGAAAAGCGGGATTGCTCGGGCCCGCGTCACCTGCGGGCCGCCGCTCCCGCCAGACACCGGTCAGGCCTGGCGGCCTTCCCTTCGGCGTCCGTAGCGCCAAGGGCGAATACCGCACGTAGTTGATTGAGCACGGCACGTCATCCGAACGGCCGGTACCGTCCGGCAACTCGGAGGACCCAGCCCGCACCCGGGTTCTCGTTCAGACGCCCTCCACGTGACCGATCTGGGATTTCGCAAGAGCCCGATCGTGAGCAGGAAGGAGGCGGACCCAGTGGTGAAGAGCAAGATCAGCGCCTGGTTCGCGATCTGGATGGCGCTGCTCACCGTGGCGTTCTACCTCTGGCCCGAGGAGCACATGGTCTGGTGGGGCGCCATCGGCCTGTCCAGCGTGGCCGGGGTCGTCGTGGGCGTCGCGGTGCACAAGCCCAGCCGCCGCTGGCCGTGGCTCCTGCTCGCCGCCGCGCTGGCCTGCTTCGGCGCCGGCGACTTCCTGTACAACCTGCTCACCGACGTCTTCGGCCTCGAGAACCCGTTCCCCTCGGTCAACGACGTGCTGTACCTGGCGATGTACCCCCTGCTCGCCGGCGGCCTGACGGTCCTCGCCGCGCTCAGCCTCACCGGCCAGGTGCAGGTGTGGCAGATCGTGGCGCTGGTGGCGGTCTACGGGGCGGCGTCGGGCTTCTTCGGCCCGGCGTTCGACGGGCTGGTGCCGACCCTGGTGGACGAGGACGAGCTGGTCCAGGCCAACGCGCTGGACCAGTTCGTCCGCCCCGCGGCCCTGCAGATGGCCGGCCGTCGCTGGGCGGCGTCCTCATCGCCGTGGGCGGCAGCGGGCTGGCCTTCGCGGTGGACGCCGCGACGTTCGCGGTCTCGGCGACGTGCCTGCTGCTGATGCGCTCCCGGGCCACGGCAACCTCGCGGGTCACGGCAACCTCGCGGGTCACGGCAACCTCGCGGGTCACGGCAACCTCGCCGGCCACGGCAACCTCGCGGGCCACGGCAACGGAGCCGTCGGACGCGCCGGAGAGCTCGGTGTGGGAGGAGTTCAAGGCCGGCCTGAACTACGTGCGCGGCAACGTCTGGCTGTGGGGCACGTTCGTCGCCGCCACCTTCGCGTACCTGCTCTTCATCGGCCCCACCGAGGTACTGCTGCCGTTCGTGGTCAAGCACGAGCTGCACGGCACCGCGGGCGACCTCGGCCTGGTCCTGGCCAGCGGCGGTCTCGGCGCCGTCGCGGCGGCCCTGATCGTCGGCCAGCGCGGGGTACCGCGGGAGTACATGCGCTTCATCTACATCACCTGGACGCTCGCGACCCTCGCGGTCGCGGGCTACGGCCTGGCCACGGCGTCGTGGCAGCTCGCCATCTCGTGCGCGCTGGTCAACGGCCTGGAGGCGGCCCGGCACGATCGCCTGGGCGACCGCCAAGCAGCGGCTGGTCCCGGAGGAGCTCATGGGCCGCGTCTCGTCGGTCGACTGGCTCATCTCGATCGCGCTGGTACCGCTGAGCTACGCCATGGCCGCGCCCGTCGCGACCGCGATCGGCGTGCAGACCACCCTCATCGGCGCGGGTGTGCTCGGGGCCGCGGTGACGCTGGCATTCTTGTACCTGCCGGGCATGCGCTCGCCGAAACAGTTGGTGGTCCCGACATGAGCGACGTGGTCGAATTGGTCGACCGCCTGGGCCGGGCGTTCCTGACCCGCGACCTGGACGGCTCGATGGCCTGCTTCGTTCCCGACGACGACATCACGTACGTCGGCTCCGAGGCCGGCGAGTGCGCAACGGGCCGCGACGCCGTGCGGGACCTCCTGACCGGTCTCTTCGCACGGCCCGCGGCGTACACCTGGCAGGCAACCTCGGCCACGGTGCACACCCTGCCGGGCGGCGCTTTCGTCATCGCCGAGGCGGACGGCGCGGAGCACGGCCCGGACGGGGCGGTGGAGCAGTTCGCGTACCGCATCACGGGCCTGCTCTCGCGCCGCAACTCGGACGCCTGGCTGTGGCGGGCCGTGCAGGGCTCAGAACCGACGTAACCTCTCGTACCCTGCGGGGTGGTGCGGCGCACCTCCAGGTTCGGCACGGCCGGGCCCGGGTAGCGGTGGGACGCGGCGCCCGAGGTGATGACGCGGCCGTCGCCGTACACGCTGATCTCCGGCACGCCGGTCACCAGCGTCTCGACCGGGACCAGGCCGGCGGACGTGCGCATCCTGCAGCACCAGCTCGTCCGGCGCGTACGACGCGGGCGGCTCGCCGGCCACCTCCGCGCCGCAGCCGGCCAGGAGCACGACGATCGCGAGAACGAGACGCTTCATGGGGTCCCGGGGCGACTAACAGTGTTAGTTTTAGGGGCATGCGAACCGTGTACTTTGCCGCCGCCCGGCGTACGCCGATCGGGAGGCTGCGTGGGGCGCTGTCCCACGTGCGGCCCGACGACCTCGCCGCGGCCGTGGTCAGGGAGCTGGTGTCGGACATCGACCCGGCGCGCGTCGACGAGGTCTACTGGGGCGCGGCCAACCAGGCCGGCGAGGACAACCGGAACGTGGCGCGGATGGCGGTACTGCTGGCGGGTCTGCCGGACAGCGTGCCGGGCGCGACCGTCAACCGGCTCTGCGCCTCCGGGATGGAGGCGGTCACGATCGCGGCCCGCACCATCGCCGCGGGCGAGGCCGACGTCGTCGTGGCCGGCGGGTCGGAGTCGATGAGCCGGGCGCCGTTCGTGCTGCCGCGGCCCGAGGACGCCCTGCCGCACACGATGTCCATCGCCGACACGCGGCTCGGCTGGCGGCTGGTCAACCCGCGCATGCAGGAGCTGCACGGGCTGCTGAGCATGGGCGAGACGGCCGAGGAGGTCGCCGCGCGGTACGGCATCGGCCGCGAGCGCCAGGACGCGTTCGCGCTGCGCAGCCACCAGCGGGCCGCGGAGGCGACGAAGAACGGCCACTTCGCGGCCGAGCTGCTGCCGGTCGAGGGGGTCGGGGCCGACGAGGGCATCCGCGCCGACACCAGCCTGGAGAAGCTGGCCAAGCTCAAGCCGGTGTTCCGCGCCGGCGGCACCGTGACCGCGGGCAACTCCTCGCCGCTCAACGACGGCGCGGCCGGGCTGCTGCTGGTCAGCGAGGACTTCCTGGAGGAGTCCGGCCTCGAACCGCTGGGCCGGTACGTGGCCGGCGCCTCCGCCGGCGTGCACCCGGACGTGATGGGCGTCGGGCCGGTGCCGGCGACCCGCAAGGCGCTCGCCCGGGCCGGCTGGAGCATCGGCGACGTGGCCCAGGCCGAGCTCAACGAGGCCTTCGCGGCCCAGGTGCTCGCGTGCGCCGGCGAGCTCGGGCTCGACCCGGAGATGATCAATCCGGACGGCGGGGCGATCGCGATCGGGCACCCGCTGGGCTGTTCGGGCGCGCGGATTCTCACGACGCTGCTGCACCGGCTGCGGCGCACGGGCGAATCCCGCGGGCTGGCGACGATGTGCGTTGGGGTGGGGCAGGGTTCCGCGGTCCTTGTAGAAAGATGATCTTGGGGAAAGGGTCTGAGATGCGATTCGAGGGCAGGACGGCCGTCGTCACCGGCGGCGCGCAGGGCATCGGGGCGGCCACCGCGGCGCTGCTGCGCGAGCAGGGCGCCGAGGTGGTGGTGCTCGACCTCAAGGGCGGCGACGGCGTCGTGGCGTGCGACGTCACCGACCGGGCGCAGGTCGACGAGGTGTTCGCCGGCATCGGCCGCATCGACATCCTGGTCAACAACGCCGGGATCACGCGGGACAACCTGCTGTTCAAGATGCCGTTCGACGAGTGGCAGGCGGTGCTCAACACCAACCTGACCAGCATGTTCCTGTGCTGCCAGGCGGCCCAGAAGGTGATGGTGCCGGCGCGGTACGGCCGGATCGTCAACCTCAGCAGCCGCTCGGCGCTGGGCAACCGCGGCCAGGTCAACTACGCCGCGGCGAAGGCGGGCGTGCAGGGGCTCACCGCGACGCTGGCGATCGAGCTGGGGCCGTACGACATCACCGTGAACGCGGTCGCGCCCGGCTACATCGCCACCCCGATGACCGCGGCCACCGCCGAGCGGGTCGGCAGCACCGCCGAGGAGCACCAGGCGATGGTGGCCGAGCGCACGCCGCTGCGCCGGGTCGGGCAGCCGGAGGAGGTCGCCGCCGTCATCGCGTTCCTGGCCAGCGACGAGGCCTCCTACGTCTCCGGCCAGACCCTCTACGTCAACGGCGGCGCCCGCTAGCTACTTCAGTACGAGGTCGACCTCGGCGACGTCGCCGGCCTGGCGGTCCTTGTGGTCGCCGAGGTCGACCAGGCGCAGCTTGTACGTGCCCGACAGATCCTTCTTGACCTGGAACGCGAGGTCCGTGCCGACCGCCTTCTGCCCGCCCGACAGCGCCTCGTTCGGCGCCGTGTCCGGGCCGACTTCGGTGTTGTCCGGCGCGCCGAGGCGGAAGTGCTCCTGGCCGACGTACTCGCTGGACTTGCCGGTGTACTGGATGTCGACCTTGCACATCACCACGCGGTAGCCCTTCTTCGCCTGCCCGTTGTAGTCGTAGAAGCCGCCGCGCAGGTCGCACGAGGTGAACGTGGCGGTCACATCGTGCACCGTCACGGTCTTGTCCTTGACCAGGTTGACCGGCTCGTACGCGTTGACGTCCCCGGTAGCCAGCGAGATCTTCGGCTGCTCGCGGTCGGCCTCGCCGAAGATGAGCTCGCCGGTGGCGATGCTGACCTTCAGCGGGTCGTAGATGGCGAAGTCGAGGTTGTAGTTGCTCTTCTGCCCGCCGGCGACGGTGGTGTTCTCGCGGAAGCTGCTGGTGTACTGCTGCCCGCCGACGTTGAACACCGTCGGCAGGTACGGCCGGTCGTTGTCCGAGCCCAGGTTCTCGACCACGACCTCGGCCGACAGCTTCGGCTGGTTCTCGTCCTTGGCGTCGTAGACGACCTTGTTCACGGTCACCTTGAACTGGCTGTACCAGATCGTCTTGTTCACGGCGACGGTCTGCTGGGCCGCGCCGGGCTTGGCGTTGCCGGTCGGGGCCGCCCCGCCGTCGGCCCCGTTGCCGCCGTTGCCCGCGTTGGCGCCGTTGCCGCGGCTCCCGGCGCCGGCGGTGCCGGTCCGGTCGGTGTCGGGCTTGTTGTTGCCGACGGCGTTCCAGGCGACCGCGCCGCCGACGCCGAGCAGCAGCACGGCGCCCACGACGATGAGCACGAGCAGCCCGGTCTTGCTCCCCCCGCCCGGGCGCGGCGGCGCGACGGGCCGGAACGGCGGCGCGACCGGGGGCGGCGCCCCGAACACCGCGGTCCGGTTCGGCGGCCCACCCATCGGCGGGCCGCTCATCGGGGGCCCGCTCATCGGCGGTCCACCCATCGGCGGGCCGCTCGTCGGCGGCGACTGCGGGGTGGCCGCCGACTGGAAGGCGGCGGGCGAGACCGGCCCCGGCACCGGGGCCGAGGTCGGCACGGTGGACATTCCGGGGCCCGAGACGGGAATCGGCGCCGGGCCGGAGACCGGGGCGTTCGGCGGCTGCATCGGCATCGGCGGCATCGGGGCGCCCATCATCGGCGGGCGCGGGCCGGGCGGCGGCGCGCCCTGCGGGAACGCGGCCGGGCGCGCGGGCATCGCGGCGAGCACGCTGCCGAGGGCCACCACGAGCTCGGGCTGCTCGATCAGCGTCGGGGCCACGCCGAGCCGCTGGTGCAGCAGCGTGCTGACCATCGGGATGCGGCTGGAGCCGCCGACGAGGAACAGGCCGCCGATCTGGTCGGTGCGCACGCCGGCCCGCTGCAGGGTGCTCGCGGTGAGGTCGACGGTGCGCTGCAGGTACGAGCGGGACAGCTGCTCGAACTCCGAGCGCGTGATGTGGATATCGGTCTCGAACACCGGCAGGTGCACGCTCGCCGTCGAGGAGCGCGAGAGCTGCTCCTTGGCCGAGCGCACGTCCTCGCGCAGCAGGTGGTGGCGGCGCCGGCCGGCGTCGTCGGCGGGCTCCACCAGCTGCCGCCAGCGCTCCGGGTCGCTCGCGGTGAGCGACTGGCCCAGGTGGCCGATGATCGCGGCGTCGAGGTCGACCCCGCCGACGTCGGGCAGGCCGTCGCTGGCCAGCACGTCCCAGCCGCCGTCGGGGCGGCGCCGCAGGATCGTCGTGTCGAAGGTGCCGCCGCCGAAGTCGTACACCACCAGCACCCCGCCGGGCACGATGTTGCGCCCGAGGATGCTGGTGAAGTACGCGGCGGCCGCGATCGGCTCCGGCACCAGGATCGGCGACGGCATGCCGGCCCGGGCCGCCGCGTCGGCCAGCACCGAGCGGCGGTGGGTCGCCCAGTTCGCCGGATAGGTCAGCACGGTGCGCACCGGCATGATCCCCAGCACCCGCGACGCCTCGTCGGCGGTGCGCCGCAGCAGCGCGGCGAGCAGGTCGGAGACGGCGTACTCGCGCTGGCCCAGCAGCACCGTGCCGTCGTCGACGCGCCGCTTGGGGTTGGGCTCGAAGCGGGACGGGTCGAGCCGGGCACTGCGCTCGGCGTCCCTGCCGACGAGCAGGTGCCCGTCGACCTCGGCGTACACCGACGACGGCAGCAGGAAGCTGGCGTCGAACAGCAGCGGCTGGCTTCGACCGTCGGCGGCGGTCAGCGCGGCGACCGTGTGGGTGGTGCCCAGGTCGACGCCCAGCTGCGACTCGATATGCCTCGTCACGCCGACACGGTAACGCCTCCCATCAACGCCGCCCGTTGGCGGCTGCCCTCGCCTCCTCCTCGGTCCGCACGAGGGGGGTGTCGACCAGGTGCTCGGCCAGGAACCAGGCCTGCAGCTCGTTGGTGCGGATGATGTCGGAGACGAGCAGGTCGTTGGTGCCGTCGTCGCCCTGCTCCATGACCCGGGCCGCGGCGTCGTGGGTTTCCTGCAGGATCATCTCGTGCGCCTCCAGGAGCCGGGAGAGCATCGCCGGGACCTCCTCGGCACCGTCCGGCGGCCGCGGTACCCGGGTCAGCTCGGCCACGTGCCGCGGGTCCCCGACCGCGATGCCGCCCAGCGTCTGCACCCGCTCGGCCAGGGTGTCGACGAGCTCGATCTGCTCGTCGGCGTGCTTGTCCAGCAGCAGGTGGAGCTGGTAGAACGTCGGGCCGCGCATGAGCCAGTGGTGCTTCTTGTAGAGCGCGTAGAGGATCTGGGTGTCGGCGAGCACCTGGTTGAGCCGTTCGCACGAGTACATCCGGGATTCGTAGGACAGCGCGACCGGGAACTGGCGCAGCTGGCCGAAGCGCTGGATCTCGTGGCCCTGCTGGTGCAGCCAGGGCTGGCTGGCGGCCTGGCTGCTTTTCTTCTTGGTGGCTGGCATGACGCGCCTGTGCCCGTTCGCCGCCGCTCAACCCTCACCCGGAGCGGTGACTCCGTCGCGGATGAGCCCGACGAGCCGCCGGGCGTGGGCGGCATCGGCCGCGGTGACGGCCGCGCCCGCGGCGACGGTGAGCAGGTCGAGCGCGGTGACGCTGGGGCGCAGCCGGGGCGCGGCGAGCTCGAACAGGCCGGCCGCGGCCGCGTTCACCGACGCGTGCCACTCGTCGAACAACGTGGTCCGGCGCCCGGTCGGCCCCTCGGTCGCGGCCAGGGCGAGCGGGCGCTTGGTCGCGACGTGCTCGACGAAGTCGTCGAGCCAGGCGAACAGGGCGGCGAGCGGGTCCCCGGCCCCGCGCAGCTGCTCGCCCCGCCGGCACAGGGCCGCGACCTCGTCGGCGTAGACGGCCACGAGCAGGTCGCCGCGGGTCGGGAAGTGGCGGTACAGCGTCGCATTGCCGACACCGGCCCGCCGGGCGACCTCGTCCAGCGCCACCTCGTTGCCGGCCTCGGCGACGAGCGCGCGGGCGGCGGCGAGGAGGCGGGCCGCATTGCGGGACGCGTCGGCGCGCTGGCTAATCGGGGACATCCCCGCTTATGCTACGCGAGCGTGTAAACGGGGAGATCCCCACTTAGCCGAGGAGCGCTCATGGCCCTGACCGCCGAGGACCGCATCGCCATCACCGACCTCATCAACCGGCACGGGCACCTGGTCGACGCCGGCGACCACGAGGGGCTGACCGCCGTGTTCACCGAGGACGTGCCCTACGACGTGAGCGACCTCGGCGGCGGGGTGCTGCACGGGCTGGCCGCGGCCCGGGCCGCGGCCGAGGCGCTGGGCGACGCGAACCCGGTCGCCCACCACGTGACAAACATCGTGCTCACCGAGGCCGCCGACGGATCGGTGCGGGCGCTGTCCAAGGGCCTCGGCGTCCGGCGGGACGGCACCGTGGGCAGCGTGACGTACGAGGACACCGTGGCGCGGGTGGACGCCGGCTGGCGGATTACGCACAGAGTGGTCCGCCGGTGATCGCGATCGGCCCGCGTGGGGGGATGATGAAAGGGTGACGCGGTAGGCTGTCCAGCCTGCCGCCATAGGGTGAGCGGGATAGGTAAGCTGCGATCCCGAACGGCTAGTTGAACGGCTCGAGCTACGGGGGTGCCGGCCTGATGACACAAGCGCCCGTGTCCGCGCGGGGCGGCGCCCGCCCCGCCGTGCGGTCCGACGGACGCGGCCCGAGCCGACCGGCCGGGGCGCCCGAGGCCGCGGCCGACCGGCCGCAGCTGCGGCGCCGGGCCGGATACGTCGGCGGCGTCCACATCGGGCGCCTGGTGCTGGTCGAGGCCGTCCTGTTCGCGATCGCGGCCGTGCTGCCGCGGGGCCCCGTGGTCACCGGGATCGCCGGCGCGCTCGGGCTCGCCGTCCTCCTCGTGGCCCTGCTGCGCAGCCGCGGCCGCTGGTGGCTGGAGCGGCGCGCGATGTCGCGCGAGCACGACCGCCGGCGCCGGGCCGCGCCCGACCCGAGCCCCGAGCCCGACCGCCGCCTGGTGATGCTGCGCACCCTCGCGCCCGGGATGCTGGTCCGGGAGGTGACCGGCGCGACCGCCGAGGCCCCCAAGATCGGCATCGGGTGCGACGCCGCCGGTTGGTACGCCGCGGCCGTCGTCGGCGCCGAGACGTCCATGCGCGGAGATGCCGAGCCGGGGGTACCGCTGGATCTCCTCGCCCGCGTGCTGGACGAGGCCGAGCACCCTGGCGCGGTCGTCCAGGTCAGCACCGTCAGCGTCCCCGCGCCGTGGCAGCGGGTCGACAACAACCAGTTCGCCGCGCGCTCCTACCGCGACCTGCAGCACCTGCAGCCCGGCCCCGCGCTGCCGGCCGAGCGCACCACGTGGGTCGCGGTCCGGCTCGAGGCCCGCTCCCGCGCCGAGGTCGGCATGGCCGGCAGCTACGACGCCGAACACGCGCCCGCGCTCGTCGGCTCGCTGATACGCAAGGTCGGCCGGCTGCTGCGCGACGCCGGCCTCGAGCACCGCATCCTCACCGGCGACGAGCTCACCGACGCCCTGACCCGGGCCTGCGAGCTCGACCCGGACGCGCCCGGCGAGGCCTGGCGGCCGCAGGAGGAGTGGACCGCCTGGCGCTCGGGTGAGCTCTCCCACAACGTCTTCTGGCTGCGGACCTGGCCCCGGCTCGAGAACACCTCGGCGCTGCTGGAGCACCTGATCTCGCTGCCGTCGGCCTCGTCGGCGACCTCGCTGGTGCTGACCCGCGACGGCGAGGGGCTGGCGCTGCGCGGCCTGGTGCGCGTCTCGGCGCCGGCCGCCGCCCTGGAGCCCTCGGCCCGCGCGGTGACGGAGGCCGCGACGGCCGCCCACGCCGAGCTCGTGCGCCTCGACGGCGAGCACGGGCCGGGCATCTACGCGTGCGCCCCGACCGGTGGCGGTGCCAAGTGAGCCACCCGCAGCAGCCGCCGGCCGACCGCGAGCCGCCCGAGGAGCAGCGCGGGCGGCACAGCGCCGAGCCGCCCCCGGAGCAGCTCGGCTTCTACCGCGGCGCCGCCGGCCGGGCCCAGGTCCCGGCCCAGCCGCAGATCCCCGCGCAGCCGGCCCAGTACGCGGCCGACCCGGCGCAGGCCCAGGCGGCCGCGGCGTACGCGGCGCAGCTCCAGGCCGCGCAGGCCGCCCAGGCCCAGGCCCAGGCGTACGCGCAGGCCCAGGCGGAGGCCGCGGCCCACGCGCAGGCCCAGGCCGCCTACGCCGCCCAGGCGCAAGCTCTGGCGCAAGCTCAAGCTCAAGCTCAGGCGCAGGCTCAAGCTCAGGCGCAGGCCCAACAGGCGCAGGCCCACCAGGCGCAGCAGGCGCAGGCCGCCCAGGCGCGGGCCGCCGTCGTACCGCAGCAGGCCAGGCCGACCGGCCGCGAGCACGTGACGACCGAGGTGCGCCCGGCCGCCGCACCGCCGCAGTTCGACCTCGAGACCTCGCTGTCGCGCTCCGCCGCGCCCAGCCTGCCCTGGCAGCAGGCCCAGGCGGCGGCCGCGGCGCCCGGCACCGCCCAGCGCCAGGCGGCCGGCCCGGTGCAGGCCCGCCCCGAGGACCTCGCGATCCGGCAGGAGGGCCCGACCGGCCCGCCGCCGCGCGCCCAGGCCGCCCCCCGCCGGCTCGGCAAGCCCCTCGCCCCGAGCCTGCCGCGGCTGCACGTGGGCTGGCACGACGTGAACGCGGCGGCGCTGAAGCAGATGCGCGGCGGCACGGGCGCGACCGGCCTGATGCTCGGCGTGGACTACCAGCGCCAGCCGGTGCCGATCCGGCTGTTCCGCGCCGAGTCGACCCGGGTGACCCTGGTCGGCGGGCTGTGGGCGCAGCGGCTCCTGGTGTTCCGGACCCTTGCCCTGGGCGCCCGCGTGATCGTGATGACCGGCGACCCGCGCCCGTGGCAGGGGCTCGGCGAGTGGGCGACCGGCCTCAACGACCGGCTGGTGCTGTGGAACGACCCGCGCCCGCCCGCGGCCCCCGCCAGCGCCCGCCAGCCGCTGCTGATCGTGACCGACGTCAGCCAGGTCGGCTTCGGCGCCCGCCCCGAGCTGGGCCCGTGGCAGACGCAGGTGACGGTGGTGCGCAAGCTCGGCGCCGAGCACGCGCACACGCTGCAGGGCTGCAACCTGGTGATGCTGCAGAAGCTCAACCGGCAGGAGGCCGCGGTGGCGGGCTCGGCGCTCAACCTCACGGAGAGCGGCGCCGGCCTGCTGCAGGAGATGACGCCGGAGATGCTCGCGCTCATGGGCAGCGGCGCCAACCGGTACGTCTGGCTCTCCCCCACCAGCGTCGAGCAGCAGTACCACGGACCGCCGCAGCGGTGAGCCTCAGCCGTCGTCGCGCGGCCGGTTCCGCTCCTGCATGGCCACGAGGAACAGCCGGTACATCTCGGCCAGCGCGTCGTGCGGGAGCTCCATGCCGTTCGTGCCGCCCGGGTTGAGCCGCAGCGCCGCGCCGCCCTCCCCCGAGCTCTCCGGCCAGGCGACCACGATGTCGATGAACGGCACCGCGACCCACTCGCGGTCGCCGAGCTCGGCCTGCAGGTGCGCCACCGACGTGAAGGCGAAGACGACCTCCCGGCCGTCGACCAGCTCGGTGCGCCACCAGGGGAACTCGGGGTCGGTGACGTCGCGGGAGATGCTGGGCACGATCCGGTCGGTGCGGACCACGGTCCAGTAGGCCGCCTCCGGGTCGTCCGGGTCCGGCTGCGGGTTGGCCTCGGCGAGCTCCTGCTCGGTCGGCAGCGGCAGGAGCAGATGGGCCTCGAGGAGGGCGGCCATGTACGCCTCCCGGTCCTCGGCCAGCACGGCCCGGCGCAGCGCGTCGTCCAGCGGCCACCACTGCGGCTCCCACGGCGGCAGGGTCCGCACCGCCTCCGGCGACAGGAACGCCTGCAGCGGCAGCCCCGGGTCGACGGCGATGCCCCAGCCGCGCTCCTGGATGGCGTGCACGACCTCGAACAGCGGGGTGCGGCGCACGTACGGGATCTCGGGCGGCAGGGCGGCGCCGGAGGTCCACGCCAGCACGTAGGTCACGCCGCCGGCCGGGGACGTCGCCAGGGTCACCGGCTCGCGCCCGGCGGCCGCGGCCGGGCTGATCGGCACGTACAGCGCCTCGTCGGACAGGGCCTTGCAGTACGCGATCTCGTCCCCCGCCGCGACGGCCGCGGCCATCGCCTCCTCGGCCTCGGTGCTCGGCCGCCACTGCTCGTAGCCCGGCAGCGTCATGACCAGGTGCCGTCGTCGGCGATGCGGGCCGGGAGGCGGCCGCCCAGCAGCGTGGCGATCGCCTCGTCGAGGGAGGCGCCGGCGTACCAGTCGGCGGTGTGGTCGAGCACGAACACGCGGCCCCGCTCGTCGACGGCGAGCAGCCCGGCGCCGTCGTCCTGCTCGCCGATCGGGGTCAGCCGCGACCGGACCAGCTCGCCGAGCTCGGCCAGGGTCGAGGCGGCGTGCAGGCCGCGCAGCGGGTCGAAGACGATGCCGGTGCGGGCGACCTCGGCGCCGTCGCCCTCGGCGCGGACCGTGAGCCCGCCGAACTCCGCGAGCGCGGCCAGGGCGGCGGGGACCACGGTGTGCTGGTGCCCGGAGGGCGAGGCGTGGGAGGCGAGCGCGAGGCCCCACATGCGGGCGCGGGGCAGCACGTCGCGGCCGGGCTCCCACCCGGCCTCCCGCAGCGCCGTCTCGACGTCGGGAGGGAAACGGCCCGGCGCGCTCATGCCGTCACCTCCGCAAGCTCCGGTGCCGACATGACGAAACTGCGCCCATGATGACCGGCCCCTCCGCTCCGCTCCGGACCGCTCATGCCGCCACCTCCGCAAGCTCCGGTGCCGACATGACGAAACTGCGCCCATGATGACCGGCCCCTCCGCTCCGCTCCGGACCGCTCATGAGTCCCCCACCTCGATCCCCAGCCAGTCGAGCAGCGCGGCGCAGGCGCGGCACGGCCGGGCCGGTTGCCCGTGCACGGGGTCGCCCTTTTCGCGGATGTGGACGAGCGACAGGCGCGCGCCCCACAGCTCGGCCCGCGCGGCCGCGGGGGTCAGCGGCGCGCCGCCGAAGAGGCGCTCGGCCTCGTGCAGGCGGTCGGAGATGAGGACGATCTCCGCGCAGTAGCCGGCGTAGCGCTCCCGCGACTCGACCGGCAGCTCGTGCAGGAACCGGCGGATCAGCGAGTGCAGCTCGGGCGGGGTGTCGCCGCGGACGGAGGTGTGCTGGAACACCGTGTCGCCCACCAGCAGCGCGCCCGCGGTCAGCGGCAGTCTGCGGCCGGTCGTCGCCCTGGTCGCCATGCCGGACAGCCTAGCCGCCACCGCGTTCGCCGGTCGCCCATAGGCGGGCGTCGTCCTGAGCGCGGCTGACTGCGATAATGCGAGTGCACCTAAAAACCTCATTACCGGGGGCTACGATTCGCACACTTCTCGTCTCACCGCAGCAGCGGGGTGCGTACGCCACCATCGGCGACGCGCTCGCCGCGGCCACCGACGACTCGGTGATCGCGGTGGCCCCGGGCACCTACGCGGAAGCCATCTTCGTCACCGGCAAGCGCCTGAAGCTGGTGAGCTCCGACCCGTCGGGCGGCCCCGTCACGCTCGACGCGTCCGCGATCCCCTATCCGGCCGTGAGCGTGCGCAACGGCGCGCTGACCATCGAGGGCTTCACCCTGCGGGCGGCCGACGCCCCGGTGGTGACGGCGCGCGGCACCCAGCTCGCGCTGCACGGCTGCGACATCAGCGCCCGCTTCGGGCCGGGCGTCGACCTGGCCGGCGGCTCGATCGACATGCGCAAGTGCACGGTGACCGGCGCGCAGTACGGCGTGGTCGTCGAGGACGCCCCGGGCACCATCGACGACTGTCAGATCAGCGAGGTCGCCGAGGACGGCATCATCGTGCGCATCGGGGCCGACCCGGTGATCACCGCGACCGTCGTGCGGGGCTGCGGGCGGCGGGGCGTCTACGTGTACCAATTCGGAAAACCGACGCTCGAGGGCTGCGAGGTGACCCAGACCGGCGACGCCGGGGTGGTCGTGGCCCACCAGAGCTCACCGACGATCCGCCGCTGCAAGATCCATGACACCCAGGGCGTCGGCATCTCCGTCGCACGCGGCTGCGGCGGCGCGATCGAGGAGTGCCAGATCGAGAACACCGGCGTGCCGGCCGTCGACATCGCCGAGGGCGCGACCACGACGCTGGTCACCGCCCGGCCCGACGCGCCGCCGCTGTCGATCGGCGACGGCAGCCCGGCCGCCGGCGGGGACGCGGCCGCGGTCGAGGCGCTGCTGGGCGACCTCGACACGATGGTCGGCCTGGCCAGCGTCAAGGACGAGGTCCGGGGGCTCATCGACGAGATCCAGGTCAACGAGTGGCGGCGCAGCGCCGGGCTCTCGGTCGGCGCGATGAGCCACCACCTGGTCTTCGCGGGCGCGCCGGGCACGGGCAAGACCACCGTGGCCCGCATCTACGGCAAGCTCCTCGCCGCGCTGGGTGTGCTGCCGAAGGGCGCGTTCAAGGAGGTCTCGCGGCGCGACCTGGTCGGGCAGTACCTCGGCCACACCGCCGAGAAGACCTCGGCCGCGTTCGAGGAGGCGCGCGGCGGCGTGCTGTTCATCGACGAGGCCTACACGCTGTCGCGGACCATGGGCTCGGGCGGCGACTTCGGCCAGGAGTCGATCGACACGCTGGTGAAGCTGATGGAGGACCACCGGCACGAGATCGCGGTGATCGCGGCCGGCTACACCGCCGAGATGGACGACTTCATCTCGGCCAACCCGGGCCTCGCGTCGCGGTTCACCAAGACGATCGTCTTCGAGAACTACAGCCCGGAGGAGCTCGTGCGGATCGTGCGCCGGATGTGCGCCGCCGACGACTACGTCCTGGGCGACAACGTGGAGCCGGCGCTGCTGCGCCACTTCGCGGCCGTCGAGCGCGACGCCAACTTCGGCAACGCCCGCGACGCCCGCAAGCTCTTCGAGTTCATTCGCAAGGCCCAGGCGCAGCGCCTGCGGGTGCTGGGGCGCCGCCCCAGCCTCGACGAGCTGCGCATCCTCGAACTGGCCGACCTGGAAGCGGTGGTGGCATGAGCGGTACGGAGCGCAGCGGAGTGGCCGCTCGCAGAAAGCACAGCCTCAACTGCCGGCACCGGAGCGAAGCGGAGGTGTCGGCATGACCGAGCCCGTGTCCGAGGCGCAGGCCGAGGAGTTCCGCGCGACCTGGACGCAGACCTGGCACAACTACGCGAAGCCGTTCCTGGTCACCAACATCGTGGTGGCCCTGCTGTGCTTCATGATCGGCTACGTGATCGCCGGCTACCCGGGCATGATCCTGCTGCCGGTCGCCGTCGTGGGCGGCGTGACGCTGCTGCAGCGGGCGGCCAGCCGGGGCCACGGCCTGCGCCTGTCCCCGACCGGCGTGGAGTTCCTGCGCCGCGACGGCAAGGTCGTGCGCATGCGCTGGGCCGACATCCAGGGCGTGGTGGTCATCAACCGCCGCTCCGGCACGGTGATCGCGCCCTACGGCGTGGGCCGGGCCGCGGCGCAGGCCGGCGTCGACATGTTCGCCGACGCCAACACCGGCCCGGGCATCACCGGCGTCGGCGAGATCCTCGACCACACGCAGGCCGAGCGGCAGCGCCAGCAGGGCCCCGTCTGGGTGCCGTTCGGCGACCCGCTGACGGTGAACATGAGCCTGGCCATGATCGACCGCGGCTGGCCGGCGGGACGCATCGGCGAGTGGTTCCGCCGCTACCGCCCCGACCTGCTGCCGTAGCCGGCTACGCCTGCGGCTGGACGCCGGGGATCTCGACCTTCCAGGGCTTGTTCTCGTCCTTGCTGTCCCAGGCGCGGTACGTCAGGTGGTCCGGCCCCGGCACGCCGTTGACGTCGCGCAGCGCGACCACCACGGCCTCGACGAGCTCCCGGTACTCGGCGCTCGTCGGCGGGTACTCGACGAACCGGTGCCAGCGGTACCCGTCCTCGTACACCGGCGGCCGCCAGCCGTGCGCCTCGAGGAGCCGCTGCCCCTGCGGGGTCGGCACCTCCACGACCGACTGGTCCTGCACGGTCTCGCCGCTCACCTCGGCGAACAGCTCGTCGGGATACTGCGCGAACTGCGCGTTCTGCCAGGGCTGGCCCCGGCGGTTGAGGACGAGCAGGATGCCGCCGCCCATGCGGCCCAGCGTCTTGCGCAGGCCGGCGGCGAACTCGTCCCACGTCGGCGGCGTCGGCGCGGTCATTCGGCGTCCTCCAGGTCCTCGGCGCGCCACAGGTACACCCGGACCCCGAGCTTCTCGCGCGCCGCGGTGAGCACCGACTCCCCGACGCGCCACTTGAGCCGCGGGGAGTTCCCGCCCTGCAGCGCGTAGGGCCGGCCGAACGCGGCGGTGAGGGCGCGGCCCGTCACCGAGAACGCGTCCTGCCGGAAGTCGTCCAGCTCCGGGGTCGACGGCCGCGGCAGCACCGAGTGGACCGGCACGACGACGGTCTTGGCCGCGCCGTCGGGCAGCAGGCCGATGGCGGCCTCGCCGAACCCGAGACCCGGGTCGCAGAACTTCGCGAACGCGCTGCCGCCCGGCAGCTCCGGCCAGCCCAGCTCCGCCATGATCTGCTCCGGCGCCGCCCGGCCCAGCAGCGGCCGCACGGCGAGGATCCGGCGGGCCAGCGCTACGACCTCGTCGCCGCTGAGCATCCGCATGTCGGTCGACATGCGAACTACCTTAGCCAACCGGTGTCCGCCCGGTGCACCGCATCCGGAGCCGCGCCGCGAACGAGCGCGGTGAGGGCCTCGTCGATGTCGCGGCCGAGGAACCGCTCGACCTCGCCGGCGGTGCCGATGCCGAAGCGCGGGTGCAGCACGATCTCGCAGTTCCAGTCGGGCACGGAGCCGATCGGCAGCAGCGGGCCGCCGAGCCGCCCCTCCGCGTCCGCGAGCCGCGCGGGGTCGCTCGGCGGCCCGTCGGGCCGCAGGTGGAAGGCGGTCACGCGCCAGTCGCGGCCGTAGCCGTACACGGGGAAGGTGAGCCCGCCGAACTCGGCGAGGATCGCCGCGCGCGGCGGGTCCAGGCCCGGCTCGACCGGGACCTGGCGGCCGGGGGTCCAGCCGATGGTCAGCAGCACGTCGTACACGTCGGGCGGCAGCCGGAACTGCATAGGCGTGGGCGGCTCGAACGGGCCGGGCATGCGCGGCAGCAGCGCCTGGTGGGCCTGGCCGCACCGGTCGGCGTGGACCCGCGGCGGGAAGTGGGCGCGCTCGGTCATCACGTCGAGCAGCGCCTCGGGCGGGGCGACGCCGTGGCGCTCCAGGTAGTACTCCAGCGCCAGCGGCCAGACCCACTCGCCGTCGGTGCGGTAGCCGCGCGGCACCGCGGGCTCGGCCTGCGGGTCGAGCGCGTCGCGGCCCCGGGTGAGCGGGTCGCGGAGGATCCAGGAGCCCCGGCGCAGGTAGCGCAGGACCCGGTGGAACCGGCGGTTCTCCGCGGTCATCTCGCCGGGCACGAGCTGCCCGCCGGTGTGCTCGCCCAGCACGGCGAAGCGGAACGGCTCGTCGGACTCCCCGATGCTCATCGTTGACCCTCGTCGAGATCGGCGTGCTCGGCCTGCCAGTCGCGGTACCAGTCCTCGAACCAGGGCCGCCCGGCGGCCAGCGGCACGATGGTGGCGACCGTCTCGCGGTAGTACGAGGCCCGCTTGGCCGGGCGCGGGTGCGTGCGCAGCCGCTGGACGTTGCTGAGCCGGTCGGCGAGCTTCACGGCGAGCGCGGCGTCGGGCGCGCCGCGCAGGGCGGCGAGGTACGCGCCCCGGTCCCCCTCCTTCGTGACCCACCCGACGAGCTCGGCGACCCGCGGGCCGAAGCGCTCCCGCACCTCGTCGAGCGTCGTCGGGGTGTCCTCGACGACGTCGTGCAGCACCGCGGCGCGCAGGGTGTCGGGGTCGCGCTCGCCGACCCCGTCGACGAGGACCTCCAGGGCCTCCAGCAGGTGCTCGACGTACGGCTCCCCGGCCGGGCGGCGCTGGTCGCCGTGGCGCTCGGCGGCGAAGGCCAGGGCCTCGTCCAGCGCGGCCAGGGTGTCCGGGCCGAGCGCGCCGGCGAACCGGGCGCGCAGCGCGGGCCAGCCCACGGAGCCGTCAAACGTGCGCGGCACCGGCGGCACCTCCCGGGGCCTCGAAGGTGGTGGCGTGCACGGCCGGGGACGTGCCGGTCAGCCGCACGGAGTTGTTGCGCTTGCTCCAGACGGCGACGATGGTGTACCCGGACTGCTCCGACGGCAGCGTGACGTACCCGGGCGACTCGGCCGGGGCCGCGACCGTCCAGCCGCCGGCGTGCAGCGCGCCGGCGATCTGCCGCAGCACCGCCTCGGGCCCGGCGCCGGCGGGCGGCACGGCGAGATACTCGCCCTCCGTCCGGTACTGCTCCTCGGCGAGCACGACCGAGCCCGGTCCGATCCGGTGGGCCTCGGGCTCGCGGGTGCGCCGCACCCGGGCCCCGCTCACCGCCCCGGCCGCCGCCGCGAGCTGGGCGTCGAGCCACGTGCGGGCGTACTCCAGCCAGCGCCCCATGTCGTCCCAGCCCGCCGGGGTCGGCTGGGTGTCGGGGCGGGGGCGCACGCCGATCGGCTCGCCGGCCTCGAGGTGCCGGGCGCGCCACTCGCGCCAGGA
Source organism: Dactylosporangium sp. McL0621 (assembly GCF_049995355.1). Lineage (NCBI taxonomy): Bacteria > Bacillati > Actinomycetota > Actinomycetes > Micromonosporales > Micromonosporaceae > Dactylosporangium > Dactylosporangium sp. McL0621. The sequence continues at coordinate 1,285,060 of NZ_CP188259.1, read as the reverse complement.
GGGCAGCGGGATTCGGGGGGCTTCCGGGTGTACCGCCGACGTCTCGAAATCCGCGATGAGCCTCCGCTCGCGCAGGGCCGCCCGCGCCGCCCCGACGTCGGCGCGCACGGCCTCGTCGTCGGGGTAGTCGCGGCCGTCGACGACGAAGGCGGGGGTGAGGTCGTCGTCGGCCTCACCCAGCCGGAACACGTACAGCGTCTCGCGCTCGATCACGTCGTCACCTCCGCTTCGCTCCGGACCGCTCACGAGCTGTCCTCCAGCTGGTCCAGCGCGGCCGCCTCCTCGAACGCCTCGCGGACCGCCTGGGCGTCGGCCGCCGAGAGGGCGACGTAGGGCTTGTAGAGCGAGTTGTGCTCGATGTCCGCGGCGATCGACGAGCGCAGCGTGGTGAGCTGCAGCTCGATCGCGTACTTGTGCCCGTTGACCTCGATGCCGATGCAGAGCGGGATCACCCGGTACTCCGGGCTCTTCGACTTCGGGGAGGCGTACATGTTGTCCACCTCCACGATCCGGCCGCCGTCGCCGACGCCGAACTCCTGGACGACCGCCTGCAGCGTGCGCCACAGGCTCTTGGTGTCGGGCACGGTGATGCGCGCACCGACGGCGTCGATGATATCGCCGACGCGGTACCAGGGGCGGCCGGGCGCGTTCTCCCGGCCCCGGCTCATCCGGCCGACCTTGTCGATCAGGCCGTCGGCGTCCTTGGCCCGGCTGTTGTAGTCCACCGGCCCGTCCGTCGTCTCACGGATCCGCTGGGCGATCTCCCCCAGCACCCGGTCGACCTCGGGCTTGAGCTCGTCCTTGAGCCGGTCCGCGTACTCGCGCACCAGCCCCATCTCGGCCTCGCTCGGGTGCGCGCCGACGTTGAGAGCCGGGTCGGAGTCCTTGAGCTCGGCGACGTACCGGTTCATGCGAGTCTGCTCGACCCCGTCGACCACGACCTTGTTGACCCAGTCCGGCACCTTCTCGTAGAGCGGCCCGCGCCCCGGGTTGTCCTCCAGGAACAGGTGCAGGTCACCGCCGTAGCGGGCCAGGGCGTCGCCGCGGGCCAGCTCCTCGATGTGGCGCAGGACGGTGTCGCGCAGCTCGGGGTTGCGCAGCGAGTTGGTGACGTTGAGCGCGTGCGGGTCGTCCAGCAGCTTCTCGACCACGCCCGCCAGCTCCGGCGAGTGCGGCGCGATGCGCTCCTGGACGAGCTGGTGCGCCTCTAGGTTCGCCCGGGCGTGAGCATGATCCGCCGCAGCTCCGGCTCCGACGGGATGATCGTGCGCGCCGCCCGCAGGGTCTGCTCCGCCTGCTCCCGGGTGATCTCCTGGGAAGCCGGCGGCGGGCTCGCCGCGAAGAATCGCTCCAATGTCGACAGCCGGATGGTCACCGCCCGGCTCGTCCCCGGGGTGGCCTCCGAGATCGTCACCAGGTCCGCCGTCGCGAGGTCCGGGGTCGCGTGGAACCGGTACGCCACCGTCGGGCTCTCCTCCACCTTCAGCATCACCCCCACGGCCGCCGGGCTCGGCGTCGTGGACTCCAGGAGCAGGGTGACCCACCCCTCCTGCCGGTCCCGCGGGCTCTCCGGCTCGATCCGCAGCACCGTCGCGCGGGTCCCCGTGCCGTTGCCCAGCCTCATCCCCGGCTCGATGATGCCCCCCATCTGAAAGCCCGAGAGCATCAGACCCTTGCCCGTCCAGTCGAACAGCTTCTCCACCATGAAGCGGATCACCGGCACCCCCTCCGTGTTCGCGCAGTGTCGCGGCCAGCGTGTCGCGGTCGGCGAACGCGGCCGGGCCGAGCTCCACCACGCGGCCATCCGGCCAGGCGACCGCGGCGATGCCCTGTTCCTCCATGTGCCGCACCAGCGACGGGTCCTCGGCCACCCGGACCTCGACGCCGCGCAGGTCGACGCCGGCCTCGTGCGCGACGGCGTACGCGTGGGCGGCGGTCATCGGCTCACCCACCGGCGGCGGCACGTGGTCCGCCGGCGGCACGTGGTCGGACGGCCCGCCGTCGTGCGGGGGCGGTCCTCCGTCGTGCGGCGGCGGCCCTCCGTCGTGCGGCGGCGGCCCTCCGTCGTGCGGCGGCGGTCCACCGTCGTGCGGCGGGGGCGGTCCACCGTCGCTGTGCATCCGTCCCTCGATCGCGGGCGGGTCCTCGAAGCCGATGTACCGCAGCCGCAGCTCGTACCGCTCGAACCCGACCTGCCGCAGCTCCGTCACGTGCAGGCGCGACCCGGCCGGCAGCAGCGCGTGGCCCGCGGCGTGCTCGTTCGCGCCGCCGATCCAGGCGATGGGCGTTCCCGCCGGCGCGTCGACGACGACCCGCACGTTGCCGAGATCCGCGCGTTCGCCGCCGTCCAGCCGCAGGAACGAGTTCACCGTGACGTCGCCCTCGACCAGGCGCGGCAGCTCGGTCAGGTTGTGCAGGCCGAGGCTCCGCAGGTCCATCTGGCCGTCGATGCGCAGATCGGTGGGCGACTCGCGCATCAGGTCCTGGATACGGTACGCGTCGGCGCGCAACGACCGGTCGCTGGTCTCGCCGGTGCGCATGAACTGGTCGAAGCTCGAGTCGCCGCCGCCGCGCGCGTACCGCTCGATCGCGCCGCGCTGCGGCTCCGACCAGTCGGCCGCCTGCCGGGCGCTCTCCCGCTCGACGAACTCCGGCGACGCCGCACGGAACGGCGAGCCCTCCGGGTCGAAGTGCGGCGCGTGGTTCGTGGCGAGGTCGAGCTCCGTGGCCGCCTGGTGGTGCGCGCGGCCCTCCGGGCTGTCGAGGTACCTGTCGATCTGCCCCTCGAAGTCCGTGTGCTTGCCCTGGGCCGCGTTCAGCTCGTCGACGGCGCGGGCGGCCTCACGGACCGTCATGCCGTGCGCGAACTCGCCGGTCTCCTTGTACGCCAGCTCGCGCAGGGTGTCGTAGATCAGGTGACCGGGGTTCTCGGGGCGCAGGTACTGGCTGCCCAGGCGGGCCATCTGCCGGACCGTGGCCGGGTCCGGCGGCCGGTTGTGGCCCTCGATCGTCGCGTCGCGCCGGGCGGCGAGCTCGGAGGCCATCCGCGCGGCCGGCTCCCCGGTCAGCCCGGCCGTGGCGACAAGCGCCGCGATGTGCTCGTCGGACAGGTTGCGCAGGGACGCGGCCGCCCGGTTGGTGTCGTGCGGGGGCAGCGTCGGCTCGCCGTCGCGGCTCGGGCCGTGCAGCGGCTCCTGGCCCGTCCGCTCGGCGAGCAGGCGGTCGACCTCGGTCAGCACGTGGTCGGGACGGGCCGGCGGGCGCGGCTCGCCGGTCGGCTCGTGTACGGGCGGCGCCTGCCGGTCCACCTCGCCCCGGATGTGGTCGCGCAGCTGGTCCGCGCCCTGGAAGGCCAGGTCGGCGTCGGTACCGGTGCCGTTGCGCTCCGCCGGGAACGGGAAGCCGTCGGCGTCCGGCCCGTCGTGGCGCGGGGACTGCAGGAAGTCGCGCACCCCGGCGCCGTCGACCTCGATCACGCGGCCGTCGGTGAGCTCGACGCGCAGGACCGCCGAGTCGCCGAGACGGCCCATCTCGACACCGTGGGAGACGCGGCTGATGCCGGCCACGCCCTCGATCTCGCCGGGCCGGTTCAGCTCGGCGACCGCCCGGTCGAAGGCCTGCTCGCCGCGCGCCCGCGAGTGCTCGGTCGGGCCGTCGCCGACGTCGGCCCGGAACTCGGTCCGGGTGAGGTCGGCGCCGTTGTGCACGAGCGCGTCCCGGGTCCGGGCCACGTGGTCGGCGACCGGCCGGTAGTGGCCGCTGGCGTTGTCGACCTCGACGAGCCGGCCGTGGTCGATCCGCATAGTGCCGGCCCCGTCGACCGCGCCGCCCGCGAACAGGCTCGAGTGGCGGGTGTTCTCGGCCTGGAACCGGTACGCGTGGATCTCCTGCGTGTGCGGGTCGACCGCGTAGATGAACTCCCCGTGCAGGGGCAGGCCCTCGTGGTCGTACAGCCGGCCCTCGGAGAAGCGGACCGTGGCCCGTTCCTGCTGGGCCTCGTTGAAGTAGGGCACGTTGTTGGCGCGGTCGGCGTCGATCGTGTGCTGCGGCAGCTCGATCGGCTCACCGTGCAGCCGCGGCCCCTCGACGGTGATCCGCGGCGGCGGGACCGGGTGCTCGGGATCGGGCTGCGTGAACTCGATGCGGGTGTGCTCGATCTGCCGCGCGGTGGCCGCGTCGATGCCGTGCTCGGCGTGCACCACGATGTGCGGCGGCGCGCCGTCGACCCACGTGCTCGGGTCCGCGGCGCCCTCCAGCAGGTGCCGTACGTGCGCCTCGACCTCGTGCGGCGCCGCGCCGTGCCAGGCCATCGCGGGCGGTACCTCGGCGTGCCAGACCCGGCCGGCGTTGCTCACGTGCACGCCGTGGACGCTCTCGGGGTCGTGCTGCCCGAGGCTGTCCGGCAGGTGCGTGCCGTTGGCCCGCGCCTCGGCCTCGGCGGCCAGCCGCGCCGCCCGCGCCTCGAACTGGTCGAGCCGCTTCATGTCGGGGTTGAGCTTCGAGTGGTCGAAGGGGTGGTCCGTGTCCCTGATGTCGAACGTCCGGACCGTGGTCCGGCTGCTGTCATCGACCAGCACCGGCCGGCCGGTCTCCGGGTCCCGCACGACGCGGGTCCGGCCCGGACGGGCGGGGTCGGGCTCGGTGACCGCGTCCATCCGGGTGGTGCTGACCTTGTGGTACTCGACGTGGACCCGGCCCTCGCGGATGTCGGTCAGCAGGGTCGGGTGCTCGCGGTACAGCCGCAGCATCTGCGGGTCGTTCTCGAGCATCCACTTGAGGTAGGGCCCGCTGCCCTGCTCCGCCTTGCCGTTGATCTCGGGTACGAAGTGCCCGTTCGTGCCGCCGGCGCCGCCCTTGGCCTCCCAGAGGTCGAGCCGGTTGTACCCGTCCGGCGCGCTGCCGGACTCGTCGTAGCGCAGCGCGATGATGTCCAGCTCGTGCTGGCGGGCCGAGCCGGGGTCGCCGCTGAGGTGCACGTGTTCGGGGTTGACCTCGGTGTGCGGCGGCAGGTTGCCGTGCATCGCCTCGTGGAACGCCACGCCGAGGCCGGCGTGCATGCCCACCGTGCTGCTGGACATGCGCACGACGTGCATGTCGCGGTTGTACTGGTCGTGCAGCTCCTTGAACTTCGCCGCGTACTCGGTGCTGCCGGGGCGGGTCGCGAGCTCCTCGAGGGACTCTTTGAAGCCCTTGCCGGGCTCGAAGTCCGAGGGCTCCAGCTCGAGCCCGAGCTCCTCGTTGATCTCCTCGATCAACGCGGCCCGCTCGTCGTGGAACTTCTGGTTGGCGGCCTCGTGGGCGTCGTGGTACGCCTGCGAAACGTCGTGGACGGCCTCGACCGGGAGGTCCGCGCGCTCCGGGTGGTTGGCGAGCTCGTGCGGCTCCGGGGGGCCCGCGTGCGCAGGGACGTCGATGCCCTGCCGCCCGGGGGTGTCCCAGTCGGTGACGTAGCCGTTCTCGTCACGCAGCTGCCCGTCGGGGAGCCGCCACGTGCCCTTGGGGTCGTTGGCCATGTGCAGCCGTTGGTCGTCGCCCCGGTACAGCTCCCGCGGCACGTGGGTGCCGCGCGCCACCGGCTCCTCGGACAGCTCGAAGGGCTGGTAGCGGTCGACCGGCTCGTCGGCGCCGCCCGCGTTGCGCGGGTGTTCGCCGGCGTGCTCGCCGCCGGCCGGGTGCAACGGCTCACCGTGCTCGTTGACCGTGATGGACCAGACGCCGGCGACGTTGTCGTGGTACATCGGCCCGTGGTCGGAGATGATGCCGCGCTGCAGGTCGACCCAGACGATGTCGCCGTGGATGTTGAGCGCGTTGAACGCGTGGCCCTCGCCGGTGTCGCCCCACTTGATGACGACGATCGCCCCGGAGCCGTCGCCCGCCCGCTCCAGGTCCCGCACGACGCCCTCGAAGCCGCCGGGGTTGTCGCCGTGCATCTGCCACTCGCCGCCGGTCCACTCGGCGATGCGGTCGGCCCCGCGGTGCTCGCCGCCGGCCTGGGGGTCGCGCATGGAGCCGGCGACGGTGGGCTCGCCCAGGTGGTTGGCGAGCCCGGCCATGGAGACGTCGGCGCAGTTGTTGTTGCGGCCCGGCTCCGTGTGGCCGCCGTCGTTGGCGCGCAGCGCCCAGTCGCCCTCGCGGACGTCGGGCGACTTGAGCGGGTTGCCGTCCGCGTCGCGCGGGAAGCGGGACTCGAGCTCGTGTACGTCGCGCGCGGTCGGATGGTCCATCTCGTGGCCGGGCCGCGTCTCGCCGACGGACTGCCCGTCGCCGAGGCGCCCGAGCGACTCGGGCGGTCGCTCGCTCTCGGTCCGCGTCGTGTGCTCGCCCGGCTGGTGCTCGCCCGTGCCGGTTTCGTGCTCGCCCGGCTGGTGCTCGCCCGTGCCGGTTTCGTGCTCGCCCGGCTGGTGCTCGCCCGTGCCGGTCTCGTGCTCGCCCGGCTGGTGCTCGCCCGTGCCGGTCTCGTGCTCGCCCGGCTGGTGCTCACCCGCGCCCGGCTCGTGCCCGGACGGCTCGTGGGGGCCGGTTGTGGGTTCGTGCGCCCCCGCGGTCTCGTGCGGGTCGATCGGGTTGATCCCGAAGTCGCGCACGAACGGCTCGCACGACGAGCACGGCGGCGCGAACTCCCCGTGCTCCTGCCGCGACCCGTCCCCGATCCAGTGCGTGGAGACGACACCGTCGCGGAGGTGGTCGCGGGCGTAGGACGGGAAGTCCCCCGGCTCGCCGGCCTCGTGCCACTGCCGCTCGAGGTCGTACAGCTTGTCGGAGACCAGCACCACCTCGGCGCACTTGCCGTGGTTCTGCCCGATGCGCTTGTCGGGATCGTTCTCGGCCGCCGCGCGTATCTCATCCAGGACGCGTTGGGCTTCCGGGTGTACCTGCACGTCGGTGGGCGTACCATCCCCGTGCTTCATCGGCCGCGTGCTCGTGTGACTCTGGATCGTCGGGTCCTCGGGCGTCAGCAGCGCCCCGGCAACGCGAACCCGGTTCTTCTTCCCGAGCCCCTCGTCGTCCATCTGATCGCGAACGGCATCGGCGAGATCCCGCGCCGACCGGTCGACGGCCGCCCGCCCCTCGGGGCTGTTGGGCTCCCCTTCGAAGTGCTGCGGCGGCCCTTCGTAGCTACGCGTACCGTCGGCGGTCTCGGTCGTGGAAAGCTTGGACGGCGGCGGCTCTTCCCCGCCCCCACCTCCGGGCCGGTCCCCGGGCGGCGGCGGATTGTCGTCGCCCCCGCCGGGCCCTTCGCCCCGCTCACCGGGCGGCCGCTCCCCGGGCCCGTGCTCGCCCCCGGGCACCGTGTCGGTCCCCCGCCCGCCCGCGGCCCCTTCGTGCACCGAAACGGGCCGGGTCGGCACGGTCCCGGTGTCGGTACCGCCGATCCGAACCGGCATATCATCAAGCCGGGGAATGGGCACGAACACAGCGGCCGGCTCATCGGCCCGATGCCGCCCGCTAGCGTCGCCGCGCTCGGTCCCGTCATGCACCGGCGCGTGCTCGGCCCCGCGGACAGGCTCCCCCGCGTGAACGGGCTGCGCACCCGGGTCATGCTCCCCGGGCCGAGCCCCGTTCTCACCGGGCCGCGCGCCACTGTCACCAGGCCGCGCACCGTCTTCACCGGGCCGCGCACCGTTCTCGCCAGGCCGCGCACCGTTCTCACCAGGCCGCGCACCGTCTTCACCGGGCCGCGCACCGTTCTCGCCAGGCCGCGCACCGTTCTCACCAGGCCGCGCACCGTCTTCACCAGGCCTGCCCGAATGCTCACCGGGCCGAGCCGAGCCATCCCCGACCTGCGTGTGCTCGCCAGGCCGCGCCCCGTTGTCCCCAACCTGCACGTGATCGCCCGGCCGAGCTCCGGCCTCGCCCACCTGCACGTGATCGCCCGGTCGGCCCCCGGTCTCCCCGGCCCGCACATGCTCGCCCGGCTGCGCCCCGTGATCCCCGACCGGCGCATGTTCCCCGGGCCGGGCCTCGGTCGACTCCGGCGCCCGGAAAGACCCATTGGTGCGGTTCTCCTCGGCCGTACGCCCACCCTCGGTCGTACGCGCCCCGTCCCCGCTCCGATCCCCGGCCCGCCCGGACTCCCCGGTCCTGCCCTGATCCCCGCGCCCGGTCCCGTCGCCGCTACGTCCGGTCTCCCCGGTCCGGGCCTGCTCACCAGTCCGCGTCTGCTCACCGGTCCGAGCCTGCTCACCGCCGCGCCCGGTCCCGTCAGCACCCCGGCCGGTCCCGTCGGCGCCTCGACCGGTGGCGTCCGTCGTTCGCCCGGTCGCATCCGTGGTACGCGCCCCGGCATCGGTGGTCCGCGCCCCCGTGTCGGTGGTACGCGCTCCGTCCGCAACCCCCGCCGGCCGGTCCGCGCCCATGACGGCCGCGGGATGCTCGGCCACCGTCGACCCACCGGAACCCGCCGCCGCCCGATCCCCGGCCGGCCCGCCATCGGTTCCGGCATGCGCACCGGTGTCGGTCGCCGCGTGAGTCCCCGTCTGGGTATCTGTCACGCGCGGCCCGGTGTCGGCCCGCTGCGTGACCGGGTCTCCGGCCGTCTGCGTGACCGGCTCGCCGCCGCGCTGTGTAACCGGATCCCCGCCGCGCTGGGTGACCGGGTCGCCGCCGCCCTGTGTGCCGGAATCTCCGCCACCGTGAGAGCCCGTGTCCCCGCCACCGTGGGAGCCCGCGCCGGCGTTGGAGTCCACGGGGGCAGCGATCGAGCCGCCGGCCGGATTGTCCGAGGCCGGTGCGATCGATTGCCCGTCCCCCGGAGTGTAATCCGCCCCTGTGACACCCGTCCCGGACCGATCACCGCCCGTAGTGCCGCCGTCACCGGTAGCCCCGCGATCGCCGGTCGCGCCGGAATCCCCTGTCGCGCCACGGTCGCCCGTCGCACCCGTGTCGCCCGTAGCACCACGATCGCCAGTCGCGCCCGAGTCGCCGGTAGCGCCTCGATCACCCGTCGCGCCCGAGTCGCCCGTCGCGCCCGAGTCGCCCGTCGCACCACGGTCACCCGTTGCGCCAGAATCGCCCGTCGCGCCGGAGTCGCCCACGTTGCCCATGTCGCCGAGGTTCGGGTCGCCCACGTTGGTGTCGCCGAGGCCGTGGGTGCCGTTCTCCCCGGTGGCGCCCGTCTCCCCCGTGCCCCCCGTCTCGCCCGGCCGGCCGGTCTCCCCCGGGCGGCCGGTCTCCCCCTCGACGTGCGGAGCGGCGGCCCCGTGCGGGTTGCGCAGCGCGCCGATCCCGCCCATGGTGCCGCCCATCCCGGCCCCGGCCAGGAACGTCTCGAGGGAGATGCCCTGCGTGATGTTCTTCCAGCTCCAGTCGCCGGTCATGAAGCCGGTGGTGAGCATCATCGACGCGGGCATGATCGCGGCGTTGGCCAGGCCGTGCACGCCCATGTTGGCGGCGACCCGGGGCCAGCGGCTCTTGATCGGCAGGTGGACGAAGTTGAGCGGGAAGGTCAGCGCGCCGGTGATGGCGCCCGAGACGAGGCTGTTGAGCAGGGAGTGGGTGTCGAGCTCCTTGCGGGTGCCCTCCTGGATCTGGATCTCCTGCGCCAGCCAGTCGGTGCCGACGGAAAGCGCGATCTGCTGTACCTCGTGAATCACGAACTTCACGAAGAGCTTGCGGATGATGCCCTTGCCCACCCACTGGATCAGGCGCTGCAGGACGCGCCCGGCGATCGTGCGGGCCGTGGCGACCGCGGCGCCGGCGGCCGCCTCGGAGCCGCCGAAGGTGAACGCGGCGAGGATCTGGCAGATGACGATCGTGATGACCGTGATCACCAGCGTGATCATGAGCACGAGCTTCGCGTACTCGATCTCCATGGCGGCGTTCTCGGCCCCCGCGGAGTAGTTGAGCGCCATGTCGGCGACCTGCGGCAGGCCGTGCTGGGGGCCGACGGCGAGCCCCGACCAGTACGTGTTGAAGGCCTCGCCCGCGTCGCCGCCCCACGACTGGGCGATCTGCATGGCGAGGGTGTCGGCGTTGTTGAGCGCCCCGTTCAGCTCGGTCGCGAGGTCCTGCCAGGCGTGCGCGAGATCGCGCAGCTCGTCCTCGTTGCCCTCCGGCCACGCGGAACCGCCGCCGATGATGCAGACGGCGTCCCACAGCCAATCGACGGGATGAAGGTCGGGCTTCTCAATGGCCAACTTGGACGGCTCCCCGTGTCAACCCGCGAGGGGCCGCGTCACTTCTTCTTGAACCATTCGGCGGTCAGGTCGTCGATGTCAACGACGCCCTGGACGCCCTCCCGGACCTGCTCGCCGAGCTTGGACAGGGCGACCACCATGCTCTCGCCGCCGTCGAGCACGCTGGTGCAGGGCGGCGGGTTGCCCTCCAGGTAGTACTTGTTGAAGTTCTTCCCCGGCTCGTCGTTGCCCCACGGCTGGCCGCCGTTGAGCGCGTCGATGCGGGCGCGCAGGCCCCGCCACTTCTTGAGCATGGCGTCGCCGGCGGTCGTCAGCTGCGACGCGGCGCCCAGCGCCTGCTTGGGGTTGACCGCGGTGCTGTCCGTCATCGCTGCTCCTTCTCCTGCTCCGCGTCGACCGCGAGCAGGCCCAGCTCGGAGTCGAGCTTGTGGGTCATGCCCTGCAGGTCGAACGCAAGATGCGCCTGGACGTCCGACTCGGCCATGAAGGGCTTGCACGCGTCGGTGACCTGCTTCATCGCGTCGGCCGACGCCGCCTGGATCGTCTTGGTGATCGACTGCGCCAGCTGCCGGGAGTCCGGGCGGCGGTAGATGCGCGCGTCGATGTCGAGCCGGATGAGCTGGCCGCGCGGCCCGACGACGGCGGTGATGAAGCCGTCGTCCGACTTCGCCGTCGCGGTGATCGCCTGCAGCTTCTGCTGCAGGGTGCCCATACCGCCACGCACCCGCTCGAGCTCGCCCATCAGCTCGTCTGCGCGCGCTCGGAGCGCACGGTTGTCCAAGGTGCCCTCCCCGTCGCAAGCCGTCCAACCGTACGATACTCAACAACGGCAATACGCCACCAGTGCGAATCGATGTCACAGAAGGGCTCCGACGTGCAGCGCAAGCGTTGGTTCGCCGCCTTCGCAGCGCTCGGTGCCGCGGCGGCACTGCTCACCGTGCCGCAAACGACACTCGCGGGGCCGCCTCCGGCCGGAACGTGCAACAACCCGGCCAAATCGGGTGACGTGGTCAAGGAGGCGCCCTGGCCGCAGCAGGCCTTCGGGACGTCGCGGATCTGGCCGACCACGACCGGCGCCGGCATCACGGTCGCGGTCGTCGACTCCGGTGTCGACGGCGCCCACCCGCAGCTCGCGGGCCAGGTGCTGCCCGGGTTCGACTTCCTGCGCAACGCCGCCGGGGCCGACTTCGACTGCACCTCGCACGGCACGGCGGTGGCGAGCATCATCGCGGCCAAGCACGCCAACGGCGTGGGCTTCGAGGGCCTGGCCCCGGGCGTGAAGATCCTGCCGATCCGCGTGTCCGACCACGAGGAGGGCACGAACGGCGAGGCGGCCCCCCCGGACGTCTTCGCCAAGGCGATCAGGTACGCCGCGGACCAGGGCGCCCGCATCATCAACATCTCGCTGAGCCTCGACGCCGACTACCCGGCCGTCGCCCAGGCCGTCGACTACGCGATAAACACCAAGGGCGCGCTCGTCGTCGCCGCGGTGGGCAACCACCACTCGACCGCGGACGCGACCCCGCCGCCGATCGGCTCGCCGAAGAACCCGATCCCGAGCGACCCGCCGTCCTACCCGGCGAGCTACCCCGGCGTCCTCGGCGTCGCCGGGATCAACCAGGACGGCACCCGCGTCGCCGAGTCGCAGGTCGGCCCGTACGTCGACATCGCCGCCCCGGGCAACCTCGTGCTCGGCGCCACGCGCGAGCGCGGCCACCAGTACTGGAAGGGCACCAGCTTCGCCGCGCCCATCGTGAGCGCCGCCGCGGCCCTGGTGTGGTCGGCCCAGCCGGGCCTGAAGAACTCCGACGTGTCGTGGCGGCTGCAGGTGACCGCGGACCGGATGGCGGGCGCGCAGCGCAGCAACGAGTTCGGGTACGGCATGGTCGACCCCTTCCGCGCCGTCTACGAGACCGTGGCGAAAGAGGGCGCGGCCACCCCGCCGCCGATCCCGCCCGCCGTGAAGGACGCGGCCGCCGCCGCCCGCCTGAGCCGCTGGCGGACGACAGGCCGCATCGCCGCCTTCACCGGCCTCGCGATCCTGGTCGCCGCCTTTGTGATATTCGCCATGCGGATGGCGGTGCGCCGCGGCCGGGCCCGCAACTGGCGCCCCGGCGAGGTCCGCCCGGTCCCGCGCCGGGAGCTCGACCCGGACATCGAGCCGGAGGACGTGTTCTTCGCCCTGCCGAGCCGCTCGTCACGCCCCGACTGAGGCCCCGAAACGGCGGCCGCGAAACCGCAGCCGCCGCAGCAGCGGCAGCCACAGCCACAGCCGCGAAACGGCGCCGGCGTCTGTAAGAAACGACTGAACCGACAAATCCGAAACGTCCGAAAAATCGGGGCGGAAACCACCGTGCCCCCGCCGAACGAACGGCGAGGGCACGGCGCACAAGCAGCGGTCAGGAACGGCCGATGGCCGGCCCCGCCTCCGGCGACGACGGAAGGTCGGGCGTGTCGATGACGGCGCCGCCCTGGTTGGGCCGCTCCACCGTCCACAGCTCGTCCTCCGTGGCCTCCCCGTGGTAGTCGTGGTCGGCCCGCTGGTCGCGGCGCACCGGCCGGTAGCCCTGCTCCCCGGAGCCGGGACCACCGCGCCCGCGCAGGGCGGGGTTGCGCCCCGCCCCCTCCGGCATCGAGGTGCCGGCCGGGCGCGACGCCCCACCGCGGCCCTCGATCGCCGGGCGCGACGCCTGGCGGTTGAAGGCCTCCTGCTCCTCGATCGGCAGGCCCGGGGCGCGGCGGCCGCTGAGCCGCTCGCCCGGCGCGCCGGCGCGGCCTGCGCCGCGCTGGCCCGGCGGCATGCCGTTGCCGCGGCCGCCGAGGCGCTCGTTCTCCGGGCCCACGTGGCCGGACTGGCCGCCGGGGCCGCGACGGCCGCCCAGGCGGGGCGGCATCGGGCTGCGCGGCGTGCCGGTGCGTGGCATCTCCTCGCTCAGGTCGGGGCCATGGACGCCGCCGGGGAGGCGGCCCTTCGACCCGCGCAGGTTCGGGTTGCCGCGGCCGGGCGGCATCGGCGGGCGGGCGCCGCCGCCGGGCGGCGGGCGCATGCCCGAGAGGTTCGGGCGGCCGGGCAGCTGCGGGCGCATGCCACCCTGGCCCTGGCCCAGGCGCTGGGCCGCCTCGGCCGGGTCGAGGCCGGACAGGCCCCCGCCGGCGCGGAAGTTCGGGCCGCCCGGGAACGCCGGCAGGCCGGGCATGCCCATCGAGGGCACCACGCCCGGGCCCGGGGCCGGGGGCAGGTGCATCTCGGGCAGCGGCGGCAGCGGAGGCGCGACCGCGCCGCCGGCCAGGGTCAGGGCGTGGTCCGGGTCGTACCCGGGCACGCCGAGGCCGGCCAGCTGCGACTGGAGCTGGTTCGGGTCCGGCGGCGTGATCTTCGGGATCGACGGCGGGTTGAGGATCGGCGGCGGCGGGATCCTGCCGCCGGGGCCGCCTGGGTGGTTGGTCGGCGGGACCGGCACCGCCGCGTTCGTCGGGCCCTTGTACCGCGACCCGTGCGTCAGGTGGTTGAAGTACACGCTGAGGTACGTGTCCGCGAGGTCCTTGACGAACGGCTTGATCTTCGCCGTGTACTCCTTGATCAGCCGCTTCTTGCGGTCGTCCTCGGGCTCGACCTCCCTCGACGTGGCGCTGTAGCCGTGACCGCCGCCGACGGTGCGCGTAGTGACCGCCGGCGCCGAGCCGGCCACGCTGCCCGGGTTCTTGATCGCCGCGACGAACTCGTTCCAGATCCCGAGTGCCTTGCCCTGGTTGTACTTGATGGTGCTGGCGAGCACGTCGAGGCCCTCCGCGTTGGTGTTCGCGGCGTCCTTCCACTCGTCGATCGAGGACAGCGAGGCGCCGATCTCGCGCAGGAACACCTTTGACGCGTCCGAGGTCCAGTTGGCCGCGAGCTCGTCGGTGTACCGCCGCAGATTGCGCCCGGTGTTGTCCAGCAGCGTGTGCACCCGGCGCCACATGTCGGCCAACGCGGTCGCGCGCGCGTCGGAGTCGATCTGGATCCAGGGCCACATCATCTCGATCGTCGTCGACTCCGCATCCCAGTCGGTGGGGTTGTAGTCGACGATGTCGTTCGAGGAGGAGTAGTTGTCGTACTGCGAAACGCTCGGGGGGAGTGTGTACTTCACATACCCGTAGTACTGGTCCGTCATCGGTGTCCCCGTCTCACTTCTTCAACGGGTCTTCGGGCGCGCCCATCATGTTGTTCCCGTTGTCGTTCACGTGGTAAGCGTTGTTGCCCTCGCCCACCGTGAAGCCCTGGTCCCAGGTGTTGAAGTACGTCGAACCGGGGGTGGGCGGGATGACCCCCTCGGTCTCCGGGCGGTACTCCGACGCCTCGAACGACGTGTTTTCGGTCGAGGCGGGCGGCTGCTGCTCCTTGAGCTTGTCCTGCAGCGTGGGGCGCCCGTCGGACGGCCAGAACACGTCGTACACGTCGTCGACCTTGGCCTTGCCGAGGTCGTCGCCGCCGAGGTACTCGTAGTAGATCCCGACCGCGGCCGAGGCGATCGCCTGCAGGCTGAACGCGACGTCCTTGAGCATCTCGCCGGTGGCCGCCAGCGCGTTCGCGTGCACCCCGCGGTAGAGCTTGGCCTCCCCGAAGCCGGCGAAGGTCGACTGGACCTTCGTCATCGGCAGGACGCCGTCCTTCAGGTTGGTGTTGTAGTCCTCGATCTCCTTGTTGACGTACTTCACGTAGTCACCAAGGCTCGAGACGTTGACCTTGATGTCGGTATGTTCGACCGGCGTCCAGGAGTCATGCCCCGGCTTGTAGTCATAACCGTCTCTGGTCATTCGCCCTCCCCGTCGGCCGAAGTCGTCCCCGATAGATTTAACTCAATCATATAGTTCACGCACCACAAGAAATCGAGGTTCATCAGCTCGGCGGCGGGCGCCAGGCCAGCTGGACGAGCCGGCCGCCCTCCTTGCG
This sequence comes from Dactylosporangium sp. McL0621, assembly GCF_049995355.1. Classification (NCBI taxonomy): domain Bacteria; kingdom Bacillati; phylum Actinomycetota; class Actinomycetes; order Micromonosporales; family Micromonosporaceae; genus Dactylosporangium; species Dactylosporangium sp. McL0621. Next base: position 1,269,994 of record NZ_CP188259.1, on the reverse strand, counting down.
CGTCACGTAGTACCCGCGGCCGGGCGGCTGGTGCGAAGAGCGGACGTTGCCCAGCAGCGCGCCCTCGTCCCGTTCGCCGGACAGCAGCATGCCGGGCGAGCCGAGCTCCCGCAGCCGCATGAGCACCGGCTCGTACAGCGCCCGGCTGGCGCCGCCGGTGCGCCGGGTCAGGATCAGGTGCAGGCCCACGTCGCGGGCCTGGCTGAGGAAGTCCAGCAGCGGCGTGACCGGGTTGGTGCTGCCCCCGGCGACCAGGTCGTAGTCGTCGACGAGGACGTACAGCTCCGGGCCCTTCCACCAGCTGCGGTTGCGCAGCTGGTCGATCGTGACGTCGGGCCCGGGGAGCCGGCTCTTGAGCACCGCGACGACCTCGCTCATGATCGTCTGGGCCGTCTGCGCGGAGGTGCCGGTGCCGATGAGGTGCTTGCTCTCGAACGCGCCGAGCAGGCTCCGCCGGTAGTCGACCACGATCATCCGGGCCTCGTTGAGCTCGTACCGGTCGATGAGCGCCTGCCCGAAGGCCCGCAGGAACGCGCTCTTGCCCGACGCGGAGTCGCCGAAGAGCAGGAAGTGCGGGTCCTGGTCGAAGTTCACCCAGACCGGGCTCAGGTCGGCCTCCGCGATGCCGATCGGGATGCCGGCGCGCTCGCGGTCGGTGATCGGCAGGCTCTCGTACGGCAGCATCGCCGGCAGCAGCCGCACCGGCGGGGCCCCGGCCGCGGGCCAGCTCTGGCGGATCTCGGCGACCAGCTTCTCGACGCCGTCGGAGAGGTCCTCGACCGTCTGCTGCCCGTCGACGCGCGGCAGGGCGCCGAGGAACTGCAGGCCGCCGGGGACGATGCCGCGGCCCGGCGTGCGGTCGGGCACGTTCATCGCCGCGCGCCGGTCGATCTGGGAGTCGCTCGGGTCGCCCAGGCGCAGCTCGAGCCGGCTGCCGAAGAGGTCGCGGATGGCGGGCCGGACGTCGTTCCAGCGGGTCGCGGAGGCGATCACGTGGACGCCGTAGGTGAGCCCGCGGTTCGTCAGGTCGTTGATCGTCCCCTCGAGGTCCTCGAAGTCGGAGCGGATCGTCGACCAGCCGTCGATGATCAGGAACACGTCGCCGAACGGGTCGTCGGCGTGCTGCCCGGCCCGGCGCGCCCGGCGGTAGGTCGCCATCGAGTCCACGGCCGCCGCAGCGAAGCGCCGCTCGCGCTCGGCCAGCAGCACGTAGAGCTCGGCGACCGTGCGGCGCACCGCGCCCGGGTCGAGCCGCGTGGCGACCCCGCCGACGTGCGGCACCTCGCGCAGCGTGCCCAGGGCGCCGCCGCCGAAGTCGAGGCAGTAGAACTGGGCCTCGCGCGGGGTGTGCGACAGGGCCAGGCTCAGCACCAGGCTGCGCAGGATCGTGCTCTTGCCGCTGCCGGGGCCACCGACGACGACCGCGTGCCCGGCCGAGCCGGACAGCTCCCACCAGACCGGGTCGCGGCGCTGGTCCAGCGGCCGGTCGACGATGCCGAGCACCGCGTGCAGGCTGCCCTGCAGCTCCGCCACCTGCACGGTCAGGCCGCGCTCGGGGTCAACGATCCGCGAGGGCAGCAGCGTGTCGAGCGACGGCGGGTCGGACAGCGGCGGCAGCCACACCTGGTGGGCCGGCATGCCCTTGCCCCGCATGCGGTCGACCAGGAGGTCGAGCATGCTCTCGCCGACGAGGTTCTCGTCCTCCTTGACGACCACCGGCTCCTCCGTCACCGGCGGCGCGACGTAGCCGCTGACGTAGTCGCGCACGACCGGCCCGCCCCCGGCCGCGGCCAGGGCGACGGCGGTGTCGCGGCGGTACACGCCCGAGACGTACGCGGCCCGGAAGCGCTTGAGCGGCTCGGTGCCGAAGCGCAGGTAGCCGTGGCCGGGCGAGCGGGGCAGCTCGAAGGCGGCGACGTCGCCGAGCACGATGCGGCTCTCCACCGCCGAGAACGTCCGCAGGCCGACGCGGTACGACAGGTGCGTGTCCAGGCCTCTGAGCCGGCCCTCCTCCAGCCGCTGCGAGGCGAGCAGCAGGTGCACGCCCAGCGACCGGCCGACCCGTCCGATCTGCACGAACATGTCGATGAAGTCCGGTTTGGCGGTGAGCAGCTCGCTGAACTCGTCGCAGATGATGAGCAGGCTCGGCAGCGGCTGCAGCGGGGCGCCGGCCGTGCGGGCCTTCTCGTAGTCGCGCTGGGACGCGTACATGCCGGCCTTGCGCAGCAGTTCCTGGCGCCGCAGCAGCTCGCCGTTGATGGCGTCGGTCATGCGGTCGACCAGGGGCAGCTCGTCCTCGAGGTTGGTGATCACCGCGCTGGTGTGCGGCAGCACGTCGAGCTTGGTGAAGGTCGCGCCGCCCTTGAAGTCGATGAGCACGAAGTTGAGCACCTCGGAGCTGTGCGTGACCGCGAGCGCGAGCACCAGCGTGCGCAGCAGCTCCGACTTGCCGGAGCCGGTGGCCCCGATGAGCAGGCCGTGCGGGCCCATGCCGTCCTGCGCCGACTCCTTCAGGTCCAGCTCGACCATCGTGCCGTCCGGCGACCAGCCGATCGGCACCCGCAGCCGGTCGCGCTGCGGGCGCGGCACCCAGTAGCGGGTCGGGTCGTAGTCCTCGGGCGAGCCGATCTCGAGCAGGTCGGTGAGGTCGATGGTGCCGGTGGCCCGCTGCTCGGTGCGCGAGGCCGCGGAGAGCCGCAGCGGCGAAAGTTGCAGCGCCAGCGCCTCCGTCTCGGCCAGGCTGAGCCCGTCGGCCCGGCCGACCTCGGCCTTGCCCTCGAAGGTGCTGCTGGACAGGGCGCCGTCGGGGTCGATGCTCAGCACGAGCGCGGTCTGGTCGAGCAGGCGCGGCGGCGGGGTGGACAGGTCGAGCACCGTGACGCCCTCGACGCCGCCCTCCGTCATGAGGTGGTCGGAGCCGAGCACGTCGCCGCCGTCGAGCACGACGATGAGGTGCGGGCCGCCGACCCGCTCCGAGCTGCCGGACGGGTTGAACCGCGGCCGGGAGCCCAGCACGTCGTCGAGCATCGCCTCGAGGCCCGGCACGTTTGTCGAGACCAGGCGCAGCTGCCCGAGGGCGTCGTTGCGCCCCGGGTGCAGCGCGTGCGGCAGCCACTTGGCCCACTCCCACAGCCCGGCGCTGCCCGGCCCGGCGCACACCGCGACGAGCAGGTCGTCCGGGGAGTGGAAGGTGGCCGCCTGGGCCACGATCGCGCGGGCCAGTCCGCGGGTCTGCTCGATCCCGCCCTGCATGTACACGCGGGCGAAGCCGTCGAGCGCCATCACGATCGGCAGGTCGTCGACGGTGGCGTAGGTCGTCACGAACCGCCGCAGCGCGACCGCGCACATCGGGTCGAGGTCCTCCAGCGGCTTGCTCGCCGGGGGCACCAGGGGCGTCGCGAGGTCCTGCGGGCCGAGCGCGAGGCGGACCATGCCGAAGTCGGCGTCGCCGGAGCGGCGCTCCCAGAGCCGCTGGCTGGCCGGGATCGACCACAGCGCATCGGGGTCGGGGTAGCGGTACAGCTGCGCCGCTCTCTGCTTCTGCCCGGCGCGGCGCACCTGACGGCGGCGCTGGGAGAGGTGGCGCATGTAGTTGCGCCGGGCGAGCAGCATCTCCTGCCGCCCCGGGCCCGCGTTCTGGCCGAACTGGGAGGCGAGCATGCCGATCGCGGACAGGCCGAACATCGCGCCCGTCATGTAGGCGAGGGGGCCGCCCCGCTGGCCGGCGAACATCAGGGCCATCGATCCCGACCCCGCCAGCATCGGGATCATCATGAGCATCTGGGTCCAGCCCTTGCCGGTCGGGGCTGGAACCTCCGGTGGCGCCTCCAGCAGGACCTCGCCCGAGGGGTACTCGGGCTCGGCCCGCCGCGAAGGCCTGCGGCGCACGACAGTGCTCACGTCGAGCTCATCCCTCCCCGTAGAACCCGTTCGATCACACATGCTATCCGCAGGGCTGCTAGGTTGGGCACTCTCGTTCGGGCGCTGGAACTGGCAGGGAGCACGGGGCGATGGCCGAGAACGTTGGTGCCGGGCTGGCCCGGGTGGTGCTGGCCGCACCCAAGCGGCGGCTCGACCTGGCGCTGCCGGAGCAGATTCCGCTGGCCATGCTGCTGCCGGGGGTACTGCCCCGGGCCGGCGAGGCCCTGGCCGACGACGGCCTCGACCACGGCGGCTGGGTACTGCGCCGCACCGACGGCAGCACGCTCGACATGAGCCGCACCCTCGCCGCCCAGGACGTCCACGACGGCGACATCCTGCACCTCGCGCCGCGCTACGAGGAGTGGCCCGAGCTCGAGTACGACGACGTGGTCGACGCGATCGCGGCCGGTGCCCGCCGCTACGGCGCCGCCTGGACCCCGGCCGCGACCCGCGTCACCGGCCTCGCGACAGGTGTGCTGCTGCTCTTCGGCACCCTGGCGCTGCTGTTCTTCGCCGGCCCGTCCTGGACGCTGCCCGGCATCGTCGCGCTGGTGATCGCCGCGGGCCTGCTGACCGGCGGTTTCGTGCTGTCCCGGGCGATGTCCGACGCCACCGCGGGCTCGACCCTGGGGGCGGCGAGCCTGCTGTACGCGTTCGCCGGCGGCCTGCTCCTGCTCGGCGGCGACGAGAAGCTCTCCCGCCTCGGCGCACCGCACCTGCTCACGGGCGCGGGCGCGCTGCTGGTCTTCGGCGTGATCGGGTACCTCGCGGTCGGCGCGAACATCCGCCTCTTCGTGGCCGGCATCTTCGCCGGTGCCATGGGCGTGCTCGCCGGCCTGCTCGGCCTGACCTCGCTCGGCGCCCCGGAGTGCGCCGCGGCCCTGGTCGGCCTGCTGGTGCTGCTGGCCCCCGTCCTGCCGCTGGCGTCGGTGCGGCTGGGCAAGGTACCGGTGCCGCAGCTGCCCCGCACGACGGACGACCTGCTGCAGCAGGACCCGGTGCCGCCGGCCGTGACCACGTACGCGACCGTCGCCCGGGCCGACGAGATCTTCACCGGCCTGCTGTTCGCCTTCGCGGTGCTCAACGTCGCCTCGTTCTGGCTCATCAGCCGCGAGCACGGGATCATGGCCGGCGTCCTGGTCGGCGTGGTGGCCGCGGCCAACATGCTGCGCGCCCGGCTCTTCGCGACCGTCCGGCACCGCCTCCCGCTGCTGCTGACCGGCCTGGCCGGCATCGCGCTGCTCATGGCCCGCCTGACCGCGGCCTCGTTCGCCGTGCAGGTCGGCGTCGGGGTCGCGCTGCTGGTGGTGGCGGTGCTCGCGGTGACGGCGGGGATGCGGTACAGCGTGCGGCCGCCCTCGGTCTACCTGGGCCGGCTCGCGGACATCTTCGACGTGCTGCTGGTCCTGGCCACGATCCCGATCGTCTGCCAGGTGCTGGGCGTGTACTCGTGGATTCGCGGCCTCGCGGGATGAACCGGAGAAGTCGGGCGCCCCGCGCCCGACTTCCGGCCCCGCCGGTCAGGGCGCGATGACCTCGCCCGAGTCGTCGACCTCGGCGAACGGCTCGCCGCGCACCAGGCGCGTCAGGGCCTCGTCCGGCGTCGCCCCGACCAGGAACTCGCCCGCCTCGTGGAGCAGGAAGACCCGCCCGTCGGCCGCGGCCACGATGTCGCTCGGGCCGTCCTCGAACCAGGCCAGCGGGAACACCGGCATCCCGAGGTCGGCGGCGAACTCCACGAAGAGGTCGGCCAGCAGCCGGCCCTGCGTGGGCCAGAACTGCACGTCGAAGCCGCCCGTGGCCACGCCCGGCTGCTTGAGCTGACGAAACGCCAGGCCGCCGAACTCCTCCAGGATGCGCCGGGCGACCGGGAACAGGGGCAGCCGCGCCTCCAGGCCCGGCGTGGCCGCGTAGACGTCCCGCAGCCAGCTCGAGACCCAGGTGCCGACGTTGCGGTCCGAGCGCCAGCCCGCCTTGGCGAGCACCTGCCGCACGTCGTCGGGGAACCGCCGGCGGGCCGCCACCTCGAGCTCGTAGAGCTCGGCGACGCCCTGCGGCGACAGGGACGGCCACGTGGTCAGCTCGCCCGACTCCTTGTCGATCACGGCCAGCGGCGCGCCCAGCACCTCCGGCGGGCGGTCGGGGTCGGACGGCGGCACCTTCGCCCACGCCACGAACCCGTGCTCGAACTCGAACAGCCCGACGTCGCCCCCGCTGACGGGAAGGCTGGCCAGGGCCCAGGGCCGGGCGATCTGCGTGGCCTCATCAGACGTCACCAATGCCGCACCTCCGTGGTCGCTGGCCTATCGTATGCAGCCGAGCGCCGAGCAAGCGCGAGGGCCACGGGGAGGGGACCAACCGGACATGCCGTCCCGACGGGAACAGATCCAGTCCTATCAGTACCTGATGCAGCGCGTGGTCAACGCGTTCGTCGCGGGTGAGGCCGACCCGGCGATGTCGCCGACGCGCCGGCTGGCCGGGGCCGGGTACGCCAGCGTCATGGTCGCCGTGCTGGTGCTCGCCGTCTTCGGGGTGATCGGGCTCGTCAAGCACGGCGGCAACACGAGCTGGCAGGCCAGCAACGCGGTCGTCATCGAGAAGGAGACCGGGACGCGGTACGTGTACCGCGACGGCGTGCTCTACCCGGTGGCCAACTACTCCTCCGCGGTGCTCGTGATCGGCCAGCCGGCCACGACCGTCTCGGTCTCCCGGGAGTCGCTGACCGGCGCCACCCGCGGCCCGCTGATCGGCATCGCGGGCGCGCCCGACGCGCTGCCCCCCACGAGCCGGATGAGCCGCTCCGCGTGGGCCGTGTGCGCCGTGGCCGGCCACGACTCCAGCGGCGGCGCCACCGTGTCGAGCCAGATCATGGTCGGCGCCACCCCGCCCGGCGGCCTGGACCTCGGCGACTCGGCCCTGATCGTGCGCGAGAACAACAGTCAGAAGGCCTACCTGGTCTGGAACGGTCACCGGTACCGCGTCGACTCCCGCCAGACCTTCGCCGCCATGGGCATCGACGGGCAGCCGCGGGTGCTCGTCGACGAGGCGTTCCTCGACACCGTGCCGCTGGGCCTGCCGATCGTCCAGCCGCAGGTCGACAACAAGGGCAAAGCGTCCACCGCGCTGAAGAACTACCTCATCGGGCAGCTGCTCACGGTCACCGTCGGCGGCTCCACCACCGGCTACCTCGTGCGCGCCAACGACATCATGCCGGTCACCGGGGTCGAACAGGCGCTGATCCTGGCGGATCCGGGCACCGCGGCGGCGTACCCGAACGCGACCCCGCAGGCCAAGGCGGTGCAGGCGGCCGAGGTCGCCAACGTGGCCAAGGCCAACCGGCCGCAGACCGACCTCGACCCGCCGGCCCAGGTGCCCTCGATGGCCGCCGTCGACCCGGACAAGACGCTGTGCACCACCTGGGCCGACGGGCAGGGCGCGGCGAAGCTGCTCGTCAACGCCGGCCCGCAGCCGGAGGGGGCCGGCATCGCCACCAACGGCAACGCGACCGACCAGGTCGCGACCCGGGTCGTCGTGCCGTCGGGCGGCGGGGCGATCGTGCGCTCGGCCCAGTCGGCCGACACCGACTCCGGCCAGGTGTTCTTCGTCACCGACCAGGGCCGCCGCTACGCCCTGGTGAGCCCCGCGCAGCTGGCGTGGTTCGGCTACGGTTCCGTCAAGCCGATCGAGCTGCCGTCGTTCGTCGTGGCCCGGATTCCCGCGGGACCCGGCCTCGACCCGAGGGCGGCGCAGCGTCCGCTGGCGGGCTAGCGCGCCAATCCGGGGCACCGCCCACTACGGGAAGTGGGAGAACTTCGATACGGTGATATATACAAGCGCCGCCCCACGGGGGCGTCGGCATCCGAATGGAGGTGGGTCTGACGATGGCTGGCAAGGGAGTAACCACTGACGCCGCGGTCATGGCGAAGACCGCTCAGGAGATCGACGGGGCCGCGGACCGGCTCACCGGCATGTTCAACAAGCTGATGAACGAGCTCACCCCGCTGCAGTCGTCCTGGGTGGGCGCCGGCGGCTCGTCGTTCCAGGGGATCAAGGACCGTTTCGACGGCGACGTCGCGAACCTCAACGTCGCGCTGCGCAGCATCGCGCAGGCCGTGTCGACGGCGGGCCGTGACTACACCCTGAGCGACGACGAGATGCGCCAGGAGATGCAGCAGGCCGGGGCGAGCGCCGGCGAGATCACGCGCGCACTGATGATCAACTGAGCCGAAACGGGGAGGAACACCATGGCCGGTGACGAGATCGTCGTCCAGTTCGCGGCACTGAACCAGGCGGCGTCCGACATCAGCACCGCGCTGTCGTCGATGCAGTCGGAGCTCGACGGCGTCAACCAGCAGGTGCAACCGCTGCTCTCCAGCTGGCAGAGCGACGCCCAGGAGGCGTTCGCCCAGCGCAAGGCCGAGTGGGAGAGCGCGGCGAACGACCTGCACCAGCTGCTCAACGGCATCAAGGGGGCCGTGCTCAAGGCCGCCGAGATCATGCAGGCCCGCGAGCAGGCCAACGTCGCCAAGTTCTCCCGCTGAACGCGGCGACAGCGAACATCTGGGAAATGGCCCGGCCCGGCAGCGGCCGATGCGCCAAGCCTCACACTCACGTCTGTGTGGGTGCGCAGGGCTGGGCCATGCCTGTTAACGTGCTCCCCTGACTCGGAGGCAAACCGCAGGGAACCGCGGAACCGCAGAGACTGGTTGGGGGGACCGTTCCGCGATGGCTGACCACACCGATTGGCCATTGATCAGCGTGGTCGTGCCCGCGCTGAACGAGGAACGCAACCTGCCCTACGTGTTCGAGCGCCTGCCCGGGCCGCTGCACGAGGTCGTCCTCGTCGACGGCGGCTCGCGGGACCGGACCGTCGAGGTGGCCCGCCGGCTGCGGCCCGACATCCTGGTCGTACAGCAGACCCGCAAGGGCAAGGGCAACGCCCTGGCCTGCGGCTTCGCCCACTGCACGGGCGACATCGTGGTGATGATCGACGCGGACGGCTCGACCGACCCGGCCGAGATCCCGCGCTTCATCGCCGCCCTGGTCGACGGGGCCGACCTGGCCAAGGGCACCCGCTTCCGCGACGGCGGCGGCAGCCACGACATCACGCGGCTGCGGCGGCTCGGCAACGCGGGGCTCAACCTGTTCGTCAACGTGCTGTTCCGGACGCGGTACTCCGACCTCTGCTACGGCTACAACGCCTTCTGGGCGCGGGCCCTGCCCGGCTTCGACCTGCCCGACCCGCGGCTGCCGGCGCCGGCCGACGGCAGCAAGCTCTGGGGCGACGGCTTCGAGATCGAGACCATGCTCAACGTCCGCGCCGCCGTGGCCGGCCTGAACGTCGCCGAGGTCGGCAGCGTCGAGGGCGCCCGGCTGCACGGCGTGAGCAACCTCAACGCGCCGCGCGACGGCCTGCGCGTGCTGCGCACGATCCTGGTCGAGTTCCGCCGCAAGCGCCGCGCCCGCACCACGGACCGCCGCGCCGTGCTCGCGAACACCCAGGAGCTGCCGACGGTGCCCCGGCCGCGACCGGCGCCCACGGGCGTCGTCGCGCGCCACTCGGTGCCGGGAGCGGCCGTCCCCGGCCAGCGCCGTCCCCGGCCCGCGCACGACGACGAGGCGCTCGTCGGATGAGCGCACCGGACGTCAGCGTGGTCATCCCCTGCTACTCCGAGCGGCGCTGGGAGCAGCTGCGAGCCGCCGTCGCCTCCGCGTGGGCGCAGGAGCCGCGTCCGGAGCGGGTCGTCGTGGTCGTCGACCACAACCCGGCCCTGCTCGCCCGGGCCGGGCGCGAGCTGCCCGGCACCACGGTCGTGGCCAACGAGTCGGAGCGGGGCGCCTCGGGCGCGCGCAACACCGGCGTTCGCCACACCACCAGCCGGTACATCGCGCTGCTCGACGACGACGCCACCGCCCGCCCGGGCTGGCTGGCCGGCCTGCTCGCGCCGTTCGCCGACCCGGGCGTGGTCGGCACCGGCGGCGCGATCGCCCCGGCGTGGGAGCGGGGCCGGCCGGGCTGGTTCCCGGACGAGTTCCTGTGGGTCGTCGGCGCCTCGTACCGCGGGATGCCCACCGAGCAGGCCCCGGTGCGCAACGTGTGGTCGGAGAGCATGGCGGTGCGCCGCGACGCGTTCCTGGCCGTCGGCGGCTTCCGGGTCGGCTTCGGCAAGGTCGGCGAGCGGGCCCGCCCCGAGGACACCGACCTCTGCCTGCGCATGGGCGAGGACGGCGGCCGCTGGGTCTACAACCCCGCCTCCGTCATCGACCACTCGGTGCCCGCGGCCCGCTCGACGCTGCGCTTCTTCGTGGCCCGCTCGGCCAACGAGGGCCGCGGCAAGGTCGAGCTGGCCCGGCTCAACCTGGGCCGCGAGAGCCTCGGCTCCGAGCAGGACTACGCGCGCGAGCTGCCCCGCGCGGCGGCCCGGGCGCTGCTCGACGGCCTGCGCGGCCGCGGCGCCCACCGGTTCGGCCAGGCGTTCGCGCTCGTCGCCGGGGCGGGCGCGGCCGGCGTCGGGGCCGGCTACGAGTGGGCGTTCGGCGCGCGCCGGCGCAAGGTGCTGGAGCCGGCGGTCGGAACGGCATGAGCGTCGGGATGGCGGTCGCGGACTACAACCTTCCGTCCGCCGCGACAACCGACATGTCCGGAAAATCAGAGAAATCACAACAAACGTGGCTCCTCGTCCGCGTCCACACCGAGCCGATCGGCGCCCTGGTCGTCGCGGCCGGCGAGGACCCGCACGCGGCCGTGGACCGGAAGTTCGGCGCCGCGATCGCCGAGCGCCGGGACGGCGACTTCCTGGCGCGGCGCGCGGCGGTCCTGCGCGACGCGCCCCCGATCACGGTCGTCGTGTGCACCCGCGACCAGCCCGAGGCCCTCGCCACATGCCTCGACAGCGTCGCGCGGCAGCGGTACCCCGACTTCCAGGTCCTGGTCGTGGACAACGCCCCCACCAGTGACGCAACGGAGCAGATCGCGCGCGCCCGCGGGGTGCGTTACGTGCGGGAGCCGCGGCCGGGCCTGTCCAACGCCCGCAACCGCGCCCTCGCCGAGACCGGCGACGAGATCCTCGCCTGGCTCGACGACGACGAGATGGCCGACGAGCACTGGCTCGCCGAGCTCGCCCGCGGCTTCGCCGAGCACCCCGAGGCCGGGGTCGTCACCGGCGCGGTCGTCCCGGCCGAGCTGGCCACCGCGGCGCAGGTCTGGTTCGAGGAGTTCGGCGGGCACAGCAAGGGCCGCGGGTTCACCGCCGCCGTCTTCTCCCCCGCCACGGCGAAGGTGCAGAGCCCGCTGTACCCCCTCCCGCCCTTCGGCGCCGGCGCGAACATGGCCTGGCGCGCCGCCGCGGCCCGGGCGATCGGCGGCTTCGACCCCGCGCTCGGCGCCGGCACCCCGGCCATGGGCGGCGAGGACACCGTCGCGTTCGCGAAGGTGCTGCTCGCCGGGGGCACCATCGCCTACCGCCCGGCCGCGCTGACCCGCCACACCCACCGCCGCGACCTGGCCGGCCTCGAGCGGCAGCTGTTCGGCTACGGCGTCGGGCTCACCGCGGGGTACACGAGCCTCGTGCTCGGGCGGCCCGCGCTCGTACCGCGGCTGCTGCGGCTGGCCCCGGCCGCCCTGCGCGACCTGCGCAACCCCGACGGGGCCCGGCTGGCGACGGTCGGCCCGGACTTCCCGGCCCACATCCTGGCCAACAACCGCCGCGGCATGCTGCAGGGCCCGGCCGCCTACCTGCGCGGCCGCCGCGAGCAGCGCCGCCGCCCGCGCACGCCCGAGCCGGCGGAGGTGGCCGCGTGAGCGCCCCCGCCCGCCGGACGACCGTGCGCAAGACCCCGCCGCCCGAGCCGCGGACACCCGCCGGCGAGACCGTCTCCGACGACGAGACCGTCGAGGTGAGCCGCGAGGAACTGATGCGGGTGCACACGACCCGCCGCACCGTGCGCCGCACCCCGATCCCCGCGCCACGCCTGCCCGCGGACGACGACGCGACCGTGGAGGTCAGCGCCGAGCAACTCGTAAAAGCCGAGGCGCCTTCCAGCGGTACCGTCAAAATGTCCGATCCCACCGGCTGGCTCGCCGCGCACGTCCCGATGCTGGGCCAGGCCCCCTGGATCATCGCGCTCTCCTCGGCCGGGGTCGCCCTGGTCGCCCTCGCCTACTCGGGCGGGCGCGACGGCGCCGGCTGGGCGGTCGCGGCCTACTGGCTCGGCCAGGTGCTCGTCTTCGCGCCCGTCGCGGTGCGGATGCTGGCGCGGCTCGCGGGCACCGCGGAGGCCTACGCGCTCGTGCTCGGCCTGGCCGTGAACCAGTACCTGCAGAAGTGGATGTACAGCCCGGACCAGTTCCGCTTCCCGGACGAGCTGCAGCACTGGGCCGCGACCTCGACCCTGGTCCGCACCGCGCACCTCTACGAGCCCGACCACGGCCTGCCGGTCGTCGAGCACTTCCCCGGCCTGGAGGAGATGGGCGGCTCGGTCGCGCTGCTCACCGGGCTGCCGGTGACCGTCGCCGGGCTGGTCGTGGCCGGGCTCGCGCACCTGGCCTTCGTGAGCCTGCTCTTCGCGGTGGTGCGCCGGGTCGGCGGTTCGCCGCGCCTGGCCGGGCTGACCTGCGTGATCTACGCGACCTCGCTGCACTACCTGTTCTTCGACTCGATGTACGTGTACCAGACCGGCGCGCTGCCGTTCCTGATGCTCGCGGTGTGGGCCGCGATCTGCTGGCAGTACGAGCGGCGGGTGCTCGCCCACCTCGCGATCGGCGGGTTCGCGATCGCCGGGGTCGTGGTCACGCACCACGTCACCGCGATGATGACGGTCGGCACGCTGCTGCTCATCGGCGCCTGCGAGTTCCTGTTCGGCCGGCCGCGCCGCTACGGGGCGCTGATCCTCGGCGGGCTGGCCGCGGCGGCGACGGGGACCTGGTTCGTCTTCGTGGCCACGGACGTCACGACGTACCTCACCCCGGCCGCCCGGGGCCTCTGGAGCGCGGGCGTCCGGCTGCTGCTGCACGGCGAGTTCGGCGGCGCGGCGAACGGGTCGGCGACGCCCCCGCGCTGGGAGACGGCGGTGTCCGTGGTGGCCGTGCTCGCGCTGTTCGCGCTGTTCGTGCAGCAGCTGCGCACGGCGGTCGCCGGCCGGTCCCGCGACGTCTGGCACTGGTCGCTGCTGGCCGGCACGTTCGTCTTCTTCGCCACCGCCGGCCTGCGCTTCATCGGCACCCAGGGCCCGGAGCTGGCCGGGCGGGCCGCGACCTTCACCTACGTGCCGGTGTCGCTGCTGGTGGCGAGCACCGTGCTGGCCTGGCGGCGCAACGGCGGCCTGCGGATGCGCCGGCACCTGTCCATGACCCGCACCCGCACCGCGGTCACCTGGTCGCTGGCGGCCGGGCTGACCCTGCTGCTGCTCGTCAACTCCCGGGTCGGCGGCTGGCCCGCCTTCTACGGCCGGCTGCCGGGCGGGTTCCTGGCCTCGGGCTTCGAGCGGGCGGTCGACCCGATGGGCGTGACCGCGGCCAACTGGAGCCGGGCCTACCTGGGCACCGGGCACCGCTTCGCCGCCGACACCACCGGGTTCGGCCTCGTGTCGACGTACGGCGGCCAGCGCATCGTCCGCGAGACCGCGCCGCTGTTCTACTCCACCGCGTGGGGCCTGAAGGACCAGGAGCTGGTCCGGGCCCGCTCGGTCGAGTTCGTCTACGTCGACATCCGCCTCGCCGACCACGAGCCCGTCACCGGCTCGTACTTCCCGCAGGACCCGATGGTGGGCAAGCGCACGGGCCCGCTGGACCGGGCCGGGCTGACCAAGTTCGACGCGATCGTCGGGGCCGACCGGGTCTACGACAACGGCACCATCCGCATCTACGACCTCAGGGACAGCTGAGCATGGCCCCCAACCGCGCCGGGACGCCGGCGGTCCTGCTCGCGATCACCTCGGTGGCCGCGCTCGCGGTCGTGCTGCAGTTCGACGGGCCCCCGGCGGTCGTCGCCGGCCTGCTGCTGACACTGGTCCTGCCCGGCTACGCGATGACCCGCGGGCTGTTCCCGGGCCGCTCGCTGAGCCCGATCGAGCGCGGCACGCTCGCCGTCACGCTGAGCCTCGCCGCGCTCGCGCTCGGCGGCATCGGCATGTTCGCCGGCGGCGCGCGGCTGAGCCGGCTGTCCTGGGCCGAGCTCGGCGTCGGGGTCACGGTGGTGTCGGCGCTGGTCTGGTACCTGCGCCAGCGCACCCGGCCGGACTCGAACTGGTCGACGGCGGACACCGTCGAGCAGGGCGCGGTGCCGCTGCGCGCGACGACGCTGAGCACCCGCAAGGCCGCCCTGCGCCTGGCCCCGCTGGCCCTGGCCGTGCTCTTCGTGACGGTCGCCGGGGTCGTGAGCTGGCACAGCGCGAGCCGGGCCGACGCGGTCGCGTTCACCGAGCTCTCGATCGTGCCCGCCGGGCCGGTCGAGGAGGGCGCGGCCCAGCGTGACGTCGTGATCGGCGTGATCTGTCACGAGCAGCACACCACGCAGTACACCGTCAAGATCCACGACAACGGCAGCTTCCGGGCCTCGTTCACGCCGCGGGTCCGCAACGAAGCGACCTGGGCGGTCACCACGGCGGTCCCCGCGACCGGCACGATCACCGCGGAGCTCTACCGCGAGGGCGACACCACGCCCTACCGCTCGGTCCATCTGAGCTAGACCATGACCGTCTACGAGGGCACCAGCGCCACCCGCCCCGACCGGCGGTTCGGCCGGGCCGCCCGCCGCCACGTCGACCTGCTGACCAACTCGGGCTCGCTGATGGGCACGACGGTGGTCACGTCGGTGCTCGGCTTCGCCTACTGGTGGGTCGCGGCCCGCGCGTTCCCGGCCGACGTGGTGGGCAGCGCGTCGGCCGCGGTCTCCGCGCTCACCCTGGTCGGCACCCTGAGCATGTTCGGCATGGGCACCCTGCTCATCTCCGAGCTGCCGCGGCTGCCCGACCCGGCCCGGCGCTGGAACTTCATCGTCACCTGCCTGCTCGTGGCCACGACCGCGGCCGCGGCCGGCGGGCTGATCTACGTCGGGCTGGCCCGCTTCGCGATCCCGGGCCTGCGCCACTCGATCGGCTCCTGGCCGATGACGCTCATGCTGCTGCTCGGCGTGGTGGTCACGGCGACCACGCTGGTGCTCGACGACGGGCTGCTCGGGCTCATGTCGGGCCCGCTGCAGCTGCTGCGCAACACGTACTTCGCGCTGATCAAGCTGGCGCTGCTGGGCGCGCTCGCGTTCGTGCCGCTGGCCGTGGGCCCGGGGCACCTGCTGGCCACCTGGGTCGCGGGCGCGCTGCTGTCGGTGCTGCTGCTGACGCTCTCGCTGCGCCGGCGGGGGCTCTCGGCCGCGGTCCGGCCCGACCGCTCGATGCTGCGCGGCCGGCTGGTGCAGGCGCTGGAGCACAACGCGCTCAACCTGGCGCTGTTCGTGCCGCGGACCGTGCAGCCGCTGGTGGTGGCCGCGGTCATCTCGCCCGCCGCGACCGCCGCGTTCTACACGATGTACATGATCTTCTCGTTCGTCACGATGCTGCCCAACAACCTGGCCACGACGCTGTTCGCGGCCGCGGCCGGCAACATGACGGCGCTGCGCGCGAAGGTCCGCATGGCGCTGCTGCTCTCCGTCGGGCTGGGCGTGCCCGCCAGCGTGGTGCTGGCGCTGGTGGCCCGGCCGGTGATGGGCCTGTTCGGCCCCGACTACGCGAACCTGGCCGGGACGGCCCTGTCGATCCTCGCGCTGACCTACTCGGCGCTGCTGTTCCGGCCGTTGTACTTCGCGATCGCCCGCGTCCGCGGCCGGGTGCCCCGGGCCAGCGTCTTCGCCGTGATCGCCGGCCTCGCCGAGCTGGGCGCGGCCTGGTACGGCGGCTCCCACGACGGGCTGACCGGGCTCGCGCTCTGGCTCGCCGGCGTCTGGGTGCTCCAGGGCCTGTACACGGCCCCGGCCGTCCTGGGGGTGGCCCTGCGCCGCCCCGACGCCTGGAAGCACGCGGCGGGAAGGCACCGCGCATGACGACCCCCTCCATCTCGGTGGTCATCCCGACGTACAACCGGGGCCGGCACCTGACCGAGATCGTCGCCGCGGTCGCCGCCGACCCCTGCCCGCGCGAGATCCTCGTCGTGGTCGACGGCTCCACGGACGGCTCGCTGGAGCTGCTGCGGCGGCTCGCCGTGGACGAGCCGCGCATCGTCCCGGTCTGGCAGGAGAACCGCGGGCAGGGCGCGGCCCGGCAGGCGGGGGTCGAGCGGGCCACCGGCGAGGTGGTGCTGCTGCTCGACGACGACGTGCTCGCCGGGCCGGGGCTGGCCGCCGGGCACGCGGCGGCGCATGCGCACCTGCGGGGGGCGGTCGTGCTCGGATACATGCCGACCCGGCGGCCCGAGCCGCGCCGGCCCGGCGACTACCCGGCCTGGCTCTACGCCGAGGACTACGAGCGGGCGTGCGGGGCGTACGAGCAGGACCCCGGCTCCGTCATCACCCACCTGTGGGCCGGCAACGTCTCGCTGCGCCGGGCCGATGCCCTCGCGGTGGGCCTGGACGGCGGGCCCGGGCTGGTGCGCCACGAGGACCGGGCGTTCGGGCTGCGCTGCGCCCGGGCCGGGCTGACCGGCGTCTTCGACCGCTCGCTGGCCGCGACGCACCTGCACGCGCAGTCGCCGGCCGGCTTCGCCCGGCAGTTCTACGAGCAGGGCCGGTCCCGGGCCGCCCTGGCCCGGCTGTTCCCGGAGTACGTGACCGCGGTCGACCCGCTGACCCAGGTGCCCGGCTTCGTGCGGCCGTTCGTGCCGGTCCCCGGGCTGCTGCGCGGCGCCGTCCGGATCGCCGGCGCGGTGCACGCCTGGGGGGCGGAGACGGCGGGGGCCCGCGTGCTGCGCCAGGTCGAGCTGGCCCGCGGGTTCCGCGCTCAGCCGGCGAAGTAGGGGTCGCTCGCCAGCTTGGTCTTGAACGCCTCGAGCGAGCCCGGGGTGCTGTCCAGCCGGAAGTTCTCCTCGGTGCCCGGGCTGTGGTCGGTGTCGTACCAGACCACGGCCGCGATCGCCGGGTGCTTCTTGGTCCAGTCCGACAGCGCGCCGATCCAGTCCGGCTTGGTGGTGCCGCCGCGGTCGAGCACGCCGGTCTCGGCGATCATCAGCGGCTTGCGGGCGCCGAACTCGTCGTAGAAGGCGTCGTAGATCGCGTTCGGGTTGAGGCTGCTGTCGCCGTACCCGGAGATGGCCACCCAGTCCACGTACTCGTCGCCCGGGTAGTAGTTGCCCATCGCGTTCCACGGCAGGTCGGGCTTGGAGTACCAGTTCGGCCCCCACACCCAGCCGACGTTCTTGGCGTTGTGGGCCTGGAAGATGTCGTGGATGTGCCGCCAGGCCGCGATGAAGTCCTGCGGGCGGCTGTCGTTCTTGGCGCCGCCCCACTCGTACCAGCTGCCGTTCATCTCCCACGCCCAGCGCAGGAAGACCGGCTTGCCGTACTGCGCCAGGCGGTCGGCCTCCTTGGCGATCCAGGCGTCCTGCGAGCCGCTGAGGATCTGCTTGTACGCCGGCCCGCGCCACGACAGCAGCGCGTACTGCCCGGCGCCGATAGTCGGCATCGAGGTCGGCAGCGGATCGTTCCACTCGTAGTAGTAGTGCAGGATCCGGAAGTCGCGGCCGAGCTGGTCGCGGCGCAGCTGCAGGGCCGGCCCCTGGGCGGTGCCCTGAATGCTCACGAACGCGCCGAGCATCACCTTGCCCGGCACCACGGCCGGGCCCTGGCGGGCGGCGACGGCCGCGGCCACCGACGCGTGCGGCGCCGGGGCCGACTTCGAGGCGGCCGCGCGGGGCGTCCTCGCGGCGCCGGACGTGCCGGGCTGCACCTCGTCGGAGAGCCGGTCGCACCCGGTCACCAGGAGCGACACGGCCAACACGCAGGCCTGCAGGCGCAACCGTTTCCGCAACGCTCTTCCCTCCCCCCGACGCAGGCCAGCATACGGGTGACGGGGCTCGGTGCTAACCTCGGCCGCATGTCGACCGCCGTCGTTGATGCGCCGCCGCCGGCGACGACCGATGAGCCGGCGCGCCCCGCGCCGGACTGGTGGCGCGTCGCCTGGGCCCCCGCCGCGGCCGCGCTCGCGGCCGGCGCGGTGCTGCCGTCGGGGCGCAATCTGTGGCAGGACGAGTACGTCACCGCCTACACGTCCCGGCTGACGTGGCCGCAGCTGTTCCACCTGCTGCAGCACATCGACATCGTGCACGGGCTGTACTACCTGTTCGTGCACCTCTGGGCGCAGGTCTTCGGCAGCTCGACGCTCGCGCTGCGGGCGCCCTCGATCATCGCGATGGGCGTCGCGGCCGGGGCGCTGGCGGTGCTCGGGCGCCGGCTGGTGGACACCACCACCGGCGTGCTGGCCGGGCTGCTGTTCGCGGTCGTGCCGTCGGTGTCGCGCTACGCCCAGGAGGCCCGCTCGTACGCCTGGGTCAGCGCGCTGGTGATGCTCACCACGCTCGGCCTGATCTCCGCGCTGCGCGACCCGCGCCGCCGGCGCTGGCTGCTCTACGGCGCGGGCCTGGTCGCGCTGACCTACCTGCACTTCGTGGCGCTGCTCGTGGTGCCGGCGCACGCCCTGCTGGCCTGGCGGCTCACCGGCGGCGACCGGCGCAGGCTGCGCCCGTGGCTCATCGCCGTGCTGGTCCCGGCCGCGCTCGCGGCGCCGATGGCGTTCGTCGCGAAGGGCCAGGAGCAGCAGGTCGCCTGGATCGGCCGGGGCGAGAAGGACATCGCCGTCTTCCCCACCACGCTCTTCGGCGATCACGCGGTCGCCTGGGTGATGATGATCGCCGCGGCCTACGGCGCCGTCGCGCTCTGGGCGGCGTACCGCGACGTGGTGCCCGCGCTGCTGGCCTGGGCGTTCGTGCCGCCGCTGGGCGCCTGGGCGATCTACCCCGTCGTGCACGTGTTCCTGCCCAAGTACGTGTTGTTCACCCTGCCCGCGTGGGCGCTGCTCGCCGCGGCCGCGGTGGTCGTACCGCTGCGCCGGCCCGATCCGCGGCTCGTGCGGTACCGCTGGTTCGCCATGCCCGCCGCCCTGCTGGCCGTCCTCGTGCTGGGCTGGCCCGTCCAGGAGCGCATCCGCGCCGCCGACTCGCTCGGCGAGCCCGACTTCCGCGGCGCCGCCGCGTACATGCGCACCCAGGTCGAGCCGGCCGACGCCATCGCCTACACGGCCCCGGCCGGGCTCGGCGACGGCCGCGTCCCGATCATGGTCGAGATGGGCAGCGCCATCCCGCGCGAGGCGTTCCAGCGGGTCTCGGGCCCGGAGTCGGGCACCTACACGGGCGTGGCCTGCACCGACCTGGCCGCCTGCCTGGGCGACACGGAGCGGGTCTGGATCGTCGCCCTCGACGCGCCCTCCGGCGACCCGCTGCACGATCTCTCCGAGAGCCGCCAGCACGTGATCAAGGACGAGTACAGCGTCGCCCGCACCGACAAGTTCCGGCGCCTGCAGGTCGTGCTCCTGCTCCGGCACCCGGTCGAGGGCGGCTGAGGCGGCCCATGAGCGTGCAGCCGCCCGAGGTCTTCATCCCCGGCCGGCCGGGCCGGACGCCACCGCTGTGGCTGATCGCGGCCGTCGTCGTGCTGACCCTGCTGTGCACGAGCGCGGCCGCGGCCTGGGGCAGCCTCGGCGGCCCGGAGGCGGCGGCGCTGCCGGCCCGGCGCCTCACCCACTCCGCGCCGGCGTCGGCCTCGCCCTCCCCGTCGCGCACGCCGCCGGCCACCCCCGGCGGGGCGGACGCCGCCGTGGTCGCCGTGGACCGCAACGCCCCCGGCAACCCGCTGCCGGCCAACGCCCTCGGCCTCTCCTACGAGGCCGACCAGCTGGCCGTCGCCCCCGGCTTCGACCCGGTCCAGGGCAACCTGAAGAACCTGCTGCACACGCTCGGCACCGGCAACCTCAAGGTCGGGGCGAACGCGGTCGACTCGTACGTGCTGTGGAACCCGAACAACGACCCGGTCCCGTCCTGGGCCAAGACCCCGATCGGCCCGGCCGAGATCGACCGCCTGGCCGCGCTCTCGGCCGCCACCGGCTGGCCGGTCGAGCTCGCGGTGAACCTGGCCCACCTGGACGAGGCGCGCATCGCCGACGAGGCCCGCTACGCCGCGACCCGGCTCGGCCCGCACCTGCTGGCCATGGAGTGCGGCAACGAGCCCAACGGCTACCCGGGCCGCGTCCGCGACGGGGGCTGGGGCTACCAGCAGTACCTCTCGGACTTCGACACCTGCGCCCGCGCGATCTCGGGCGCCGGCGTCCGCGTCGCCGGCCCGAACACGTACAACAACACGTGGATCGACGAGTTCGCCCGGGACCGGCACGCCAAGGTGGCGTACCTCACCGACCAGCCGTACTCGCTGTCGCAGCACAACAGCCCCGGCCACACCGTCGAGGAGCTGCTCTCCCCGAACAACGCCCGCGACGACCTGCAGAACCTGGGCCAGCCCCTGGCCGCGGCCCGCAAGTACGGCCTCGCCCTGCGCCACGACGAGACGAACTCGGTGAACCTGGGCGGCCTGCCCGGCGTGAGCAACGTCTACGGCGCCGCCCTGTGGGGCGTCGACTACTCGCTCATGCTGCTGCAGGCGGGCCTGTCGGGCCTGAACTTCCACGGCACCCTCGGCGTGTGCGACCAGCCCGAGCAGGACATGAACGTGCGCGTGTACACGCCGCTGTGCGCCGCCACCGACGAGGACCGCCGGGCGGGCCGCCTGACCCCGCGGCCGCTGTACTACGGGATGCTGATGGTCGCCCTGATGGGCACCGGCACGTTCCTGCGCACGACGGTGAACACCGGCCACAACCTGACGACGTACGCCGTGCGCGGCAGCGACGGCCGGACGCGCGTGATGCTTGTCAACAAGGAGGCCACCACGGCGGCGCCGGTGACGGTCACGCTGTCCACGGGCGCGGCCCCGGGCGGGAAGGCCTCGGTGATCCGCCTGGCGGGCGCGGCCCTCGACTCGCCTTCGAACATCACGCTCGCCGGGGCGACGGTCCGGCCGGACGGCACCTTCGTGCAGGGCCCGGCCGAGTCCGTGACCAGCACGACCGCGGGCCTGACCCTGACCGTCCCGGGCGGCAGCGCGGCGCTCGTCACCCTGGCGTGACTAGTCTCCGACGAATCGGAGGAATCGATGCGGCCTGGCGAGGACCTCTCGGCACACGGCGAGAAACTCGGGCAGGAACACCTCCCACTCCCCGCGGTTCGTATCGTAGGAATCGATCTCCAGGAGCAGGCGCTTCACCTGCAGGGAGTTGAAGAACGTGTCGTCGTAGGGATCGATTCCGGCAAGCAGCGGAAACCTGACGGGATCGACCTCGAAGAGCACCGGGTTGAACGACGGGTGCGCCACCACCCGCAACAGGACCTCGCCTCGCGACGTCCTACCCTCGACCGTCAGCATGAGCTCTCCTTGCGCGCCGTCCGCTGAGGCTACCCCGGGCCGGGAGGCTCGCTCCATGCGATTGGTGCGAGCCTCCCGGCCTCGAGGAGTCCGGTTCGCGAACGTCAATGGGCGAACGGCCTTATGAGGTCACGCGGCAGACCGGGATGCATCGTCACGAGATCGCCGAAGTCCCACTCGTTCGTCGCCTGCCGCACGATGGTCAGCACGGTCGTCGGCGACCCGTCCGCGTTCTTGCCGATCTCGATGCCCGTGTCGATGACCCAGCGCGCCCGTCCGGTCGCGGCCTGCGTCCGGCCGATGTACCTTTTCGACATCGAGGCGAGGTTCAGCAGCGCTTCCTTGCTGCTGAACTGCGGCCCGAAGGTCGCCTTGCCGGCGTTCTCCGCCCCACCGGCAACGTGCCGGGGCATCACGTGATCCTCGATCTGCCACTCGTCGGCGTCGCCGCAGTTGTGCACCAGGACCGGCGTCTCGCCGGCGCCGACGTAGTAGGTGTGGACGTCGTCCACGGTGAGGTCGTACATGTCACGCGCACCGACGTAGCTGCTGACCCGGACGACCGTCGGGGCCACGGCACTTCCGTCGTTCAGCGTTGCGCCCGGCCGGAGATCGCCGGCGCCGACCCAGGCCTGGCGCTCGCTGTCCCAGAACGGATGGTTCTGGGACGTCCGCACCGTGGCGATCGAGCCGTCCACCGACCTGACCGTCAGATCGGTCAGGGCGTTGTCGCGGTTGACGTACACCGCGACGACCTTGCGCGGCACGGTGTTCCCGGTCCTGGGATCGGTCGCCGACACGGTGTCGCCGGGCCTGACGTCCTGGATGGGCCTACGGCTGCCGTCCGCCATCAGGACCCTGGTGCCGGCGGTGAAGCTGCAACCACGCCTCGGAGCGGCCGCCTTGGGTGCCGCGCCCCCCTTGACCATGTTCTTCGCGCCCTGGGCCATGGCGCGCGACTCGGCCGCGGCTGCCTTGCCGCCCGCCGATACGGCGGCCTTGAGCCCGCCGCCGCCCATGAGGGCGGCCTTGCCGGCCTTGAGCGCGGGGCCGGCGACCGCTCCGAGACCGCCCATCACGCCGCCGATGATGGCGCCCTCCGCGCCGGTCTTGAGCATGCCGCCCCAGGAGAAGTTGCCCTTGTGCTCGACCTTCGTCTGGATGGCGTAGGTGACCATGTTCGTCACCGCGCCGGCCAGGGCCCCGCAGGCGACGGCCCCGACGCCGGTGACCCCGATCAGGGCGCCGCAGCCGAGGCCGACGGCGAAGCCGGCGATGTTGCCGATGATCTCGGCCTTGTGCTCGTCGACCCAGTTGACCGTGGCGGTCTTGGCCTTCTGCCAGCCGCACTTGATCGGGTGGGCCTTGCAGTAGGCCTTCTGCTGGGCCTCCTTGGCCCGTTTCTGCCGGTCCAGCTCGGCCTGCGCGTCCCGGTCCCATTGAGCCTGGTCGAACGGACGGTCCATGTTGGCGGCGCCGGATTTGCCGTAGTACTGCTCGTCGGTGCGCTCACCGGTCGGGTCGCTGTGGGTGACCGGGCTGTTCTCGGAGTACGCGTAGCCCTGCAACTGCTGCGGGTCCGTGTTGTCGAGCACCGGGTCCGTGGAGATGAAGCGGCCGATCGCGGCGTCGTAGTACCGGGCGCCGATCTGTACCAGGCCGGTCGGGTCGTTGGTGCCGCCGACGAAGCCCTTCTCGTTCGGCCAGGTCACCGAGGCGCCGCGCTGTTCGCCGAAGGGCTGCTGGCGGCGCACCGTGACCGCCTGCGTCGTGGCGAGGATCGACACGTCGGCGGTGCCCTGCCCGTCGCTGGCTAGCCAGGTGATGCCGCCCGCGGTGCGTTGACCGACGATGGTGCCGCCGAAGGAGTAGTACCGCGTGCAGGTCTTGGCCGCCGTCTGGGTGTTGTACTTCACCTCCATGTCCGGCAGGTACAGGGTCTTGCCGGTGACGTCCTTGCGGATGAGGCGGTTGCCGTCCGCGCCGTACAGGAACGTCGTGCTGCCCGCGGTGTCGGTGACGCTGGTCAGGTTGCCCTCGGCGTCCCACTGCAGCGTCTGGTTGCCGTTCGTACCGGGGCGGCCGATGGTGTTGCCGGCGTTGTCGTACGAGTAGGACGCCGTGTGGATGCCGGTGTCGTCCGTCGTGCTGGTGCCGGTCATCGTGTGCGGGCGGGTCGTCGTGGCCGGCGTCGCGCCGACCGGGTAGCCGTACGTCGTGCTTCTGGTGCCGGCCGCGGTGCCGTACTGGGTCTGGCCCGTGCGGCGCCCGACGGTGTCGTAGTCGTAGTGCACCCGGTACGGCGCCGGGCCGCCCGTCGTGGCCGTCGGGCCGGTCGCGCAGTCGCCCGAGGCCGGGGTCCACGCGTCGGTGAGGCGCTCGTAGCGGTCGTGGGTGAAGCACTGCGTGTCCGCGGTGCCGCCGGCCGGCGTGTCGGCGATCTTCCCGATGGTGCCGAAGTCGTTGTAGCTGTAGTGCAGGTCCGCAACCGTGTTCGGCGACACCTGGTCGCGGTCGGTCTTCAGGCCCGTCAGCCGGCCGGTCTCGAGCTCGTAACTGCGCGACAGATAGGTGCGTGGACCGCCGCTGTCGTTGTCGTCGGTGGTGACCGTGCCGTTGAAGAGCGAGTACTGCGTCGGCTGGGCCAGGGCGTTGAACGACGTCCGCTCGACCAGCCAGCGGCGCTGGTCGGCGCCGTAGAAACTGCTGAGATTGTCGGTCATCCCGAGCGCGTTGTAGCCGACCGCCATGGTCTCGGGCTGCAGGTCGCCGACGCCGGGCGAGCTGGTGCTGGTGACGGTGCCGTCGGCGTTGTACCCGGTGTAGTAGGTGTAGTCGCCGGCGAGACCGGTCTCGGACGCGGGGATGGTGACGGTGGAGACGGTGGCCTGGTACCGGTCGTTGTACTGCACGACGGTCGACTTGTACTGCTGCCCGCTGACGTAGCGGATCGACGCCGTCGGGTTGCCCTTGGCGTTGGTGACCCCGTCCTCGAACTTGGTCGTGTCGTAGGTCCAGCCCGCGAGCTGGTTCGCCGCCGTGACCGAGTTCTGGTACAGACCGGTCTGGCGGTTGAGGTTGTCGTAGGTGGTGACGAGGACGTTGCCGCGGCTGTCGGTCGTCTTCGTCATCCGGCCGGCGTTGTCGTACTCCTTGGTCGTGGTCCCGCTGTCCGGGTCCTTCGAGGAGGTGTTGCGCCCGCGCAGGTCGTAGTCGTACGTCCACTCGTACCCGGCCGGGTCGACCACCTTGGCCAGCAGGCCGCGCCGGTTGTAGGAGTAGGTGGTCTTGTCGTACGTGCTCGGGTCCGAGTTGAGATTGCCCGGGATCCGCGAGGCGAACTGCCACAGCTCGGTGGTGCGGCCGTTCTCGTCGGTGCGCGTGAGGCTGCCCGTCCCGCCCAGCGGCGGGGTGACCGCGGTGTAGTCACCGCCGTAGTAGGTCTCGGTCCGCCAGCGTTCGGAGTTGTACGGCTGGAAGATCTGCGCGACCTCGCGCCCCGCACCGTCGTAGAGCAGCCGCGTCTGCGACGGGATCGTGAGGCCCTCGTCGACCGGCGCCACGATCGAGGTGCCCGGCGCCCCGGACGCGTCGTGGTAGGCGGCGAAGCTGCGCGACCTGCGACCGGCCGTGTCGTAGAAGACGTCGGTCAGCAGACGGCCGCCCGACGGGGAGTCCGTCTGCGTCTGCCGCTCCCGGACCAGGCCGTCGTACAGCGCGTACGAGGTGGTGTAGCCACCCGACGGGTTGAGCCTCCTGCTGGTGACCGCGTTGGCCCCGTCCTTGCGGATCAGGTACTCATAGGTCATGTTGGCGGTCGCGCCGGCCGCCTTGGAGCGATCCGGCAACCACACCCCGGTCAGGCGGCCCAGCCCGTCGTACGTCGTCTCGGTGCGGCGTCCGTTCTGATCCACGGTGGATGTGGTCAGGCCCCACGCCGGCTCGAGGTTCGTCGTGGTCTGCCAGCTGCGCGGGTTGGTGTCGACGGTCTGGGTGACGGGGCCGGTGGTGGCCGGGGTGTAGTCGGTCTGCGAGTGATAGTCCATCGCGTCCCAGGACTCCGTGACGCGGCCCAGCACGTCGTACGTGGAGCGGCTCAACTGGTAGTACGTCGGGTTGGTCGCGCTCCAGACGCTCAACGCCTCGCTCTTCGTCACATCACCCTTCGTCGGGGCGGTGCCGAACGTGGTCGCGTTGTCGTAGTACAGGCGGCTGTCACCGATCACATCAGCCTCGGTGATCGGACCCGCCGCCACCTTGTCACAGTCGACCGAGAACGTCTGCGTCCGCTGCTGCGCCGTCATCAGCCACACCGACGTGTTCCGCGGTTCGAACGACGTCGTCGTGCACTGCTCATCGCCCGTCACCGCGTCATCGCCGTAATCCGTCGCGGTCACGACCATGCCCAGCGAGTCGAACGTGTTCTTCGTCGACGAGCGGCGCACCCCACGGCCCGCATCCAGCGTCGTGCGGCTGTGCACCGCCGACGTGTTGATGAACTTCGCCGTCGTCGTAACGCCGTTGATCGTCCGCGTCGCCGTGGCCGCGGACTGCCACGGGTCGTTGATCGCGCCGCTGACCTCCGGGCCGCCGACACCGTTGAACGTCCGCGACTCCCGGATCATCCCCGAGTAGGCGTCGTCGTCCGGGACGCTGCCACCCTCGGAGTCGACCACGTTCACCGAACGCGTCCCCGACGGCAGGTGATCGCCGTTCATCCCCCGGAAGTACAGCGTCTCCGAGTACGTCCGCTCATCCGGATTCCCCGGCGCGGTCGGCGCCTCACCCGCCGACGTGCCGACCTTCGCGTAGCCCCGCCACACGTTCCACGTCTTCTGATCCGACGAGATCAGCCCGTCGTCGTCGGCGTAATGCCACGCCGGGTCACCGAGGTACGTGTACTGGTGCAGGACCCGCTTCGACCCGCCCGTCAGATCGTTCTCGATGACCTTGTCCACCACATACTTGTGGAAATAGTCCGTGACCTCACCCGTGATCGGGTCCGGCGTCCACCGCACCGGATAACACCGCAACGTGTTGTTCTCCGGCGACGCCGGCATCCGCGAACCGACCACACAGTCCTTCCCCAGATACACAATCTGGATCTGACCACCGGTCTCCGTGTTGATCGCCGTCAACCGCGACCAGTTCATCGACGGCGACGCATCCACCCCATCCACCCGGTTCGGCATCTGCGTCGGCACGAAACTCACATCAGGCAGATCCGTCTGCCCACCCACCAGGCCGCTGTGCCCGACCTTGTCCAGCCACAACCCCGCCCGGGTCCCGTCCTCCGGATCCGGGAACGTGTGCATCAGCGTCCACCGCTCGGTGTCGCGCATCGCCGACGTCGACACCTCCCACACCTGCGTCGTGATCGAGGCGAGGCGGCGGGTCGTCCAGAACGACGGCGACGTCTGCGGACACGTCGCCCCACTGTCACAGTTCAAATCCCACGGCGTATCCGGCCAGTGCGCCTTGTCCTTCGTCCCACACGACGACAGGCACCGATCGGCGTAGCCGTAGTTGATCCGCGCCGCCGGATGCCCCGAGAACACCGTGTCCGTGCCGGTGGTCCAGTCCCCGGCCGTGGCCAGGTTCTCATCCCGCGTCCCGTACACGACGTGGTCGAGGTAGCCACCCCGGTCGTACTGCGTCGCCGTACCGTTGTTCTTGCTGTAGAAGTTCCTGTCGACGCCGTACCAGTACGACATCGTGTTGCCGTGCGGATCGACAACAAAGTCGAGATTCCACCGGTACGCCTGCGTACACGACGACGCCGCGAACGTCGCACCATGACACGGCTCGCCGGCGTCGTTGCCGAACACCGGCTCCGTCCACGTCGACTGCGTCGCCGTCCCCGCCGGCGCACCCGGCAACTGATTCCGCCCGAACCAGTACTGCGTCCCATTCACCGTGGTGACAACCCACCACTCACCATCATTGTCACCATTGGCCGCACCCAGCTTGTGCTCCACCCGCGACCCGTCATCATTACGCGGATGCCACTTGTTCGGGTCCGTACCATCCTTGATCAGCTCCGAACCCGAACCGTTCAAACTCATCGTCGCGTTGTCCGTCGCCCAGCACATGTCACCGGTCTTCGCCGCCGCGTTCCCGCCGGTCTTCGGATCCTCCGCACACGTCTTGTACCGACGCTCGATATAACCCGACGTCGACAGCTCGAAACCCTCACCCACAATCGACGGCTGATTGTTCGACGTCACCATCCGCCCATCAACCGACTGCGCCGAATACGTAATCTGCAACGTCGGCGACGGACCACCCAACGACGGCGGCGTCCGCATCGGGAACGACCACGAAAAATCACCAGCCGACCCACCAGCCGACCACGTACTCGACGACGACAGACTCGTCGCACCGTAACTACCCGACGCCCCCGAGCTCCCGGCCGTCAGGGCGAGCGTCTTCGCCGTCGCGCCGAGGACGACGTCCGCGGAGACCGTCTTCGTCTTGGAGTCGTTGTGGCTGGGCACGTCGGTGCCCCGGCACTCGGCCCGCTCCGGCGTCGACTGCGCGCACGCGGGCAGTTCCACCAGCTTCAGCCGGGTCGACCAGTCCGCGCCGTACGCCGTCGCGAACTTGCTGTAGTCGACCTTCACCCCGACGCCGGCCGCGTCGCTGCCGCCGTCGCCCCGCCCGACCTTGAACAGCAGGCCCTGGACGTTGGCCTTCTTCGCCGCCTGCTGGTCCAGAACCTCGACGTGCGCCCGGGCCGGAATCGGCACGCTCGCCGCCCCGATCGTCCGCGCCCTGGCCGTCGTCGTCGGCGCCGTAACCGACACCGGGCCACCGGAAGCCGCCGCCACATCGACATCCGCCGCCGACGCGCCCGGCCACACCGGCGCCGGGCTGTCCTGCGCCTTCTTCGTGGTGTCCTTGACCGGCTTCCCGGCCGGGACCGCCTTCGTCCTGACGCTCGGCACCTTGGCCGCGGCGGCCGGGCTGAACGGTTTCGCGGGGGCCGCGAACGCCGGCGCCTGGCCGCCCAGCGACACGACGAGGAGGACCGGAAGGGCCAGCGTCAGCACGCGGCCGGTCGTCCGCTTCAAGGAACGTCTCCGCAGATCAGGCATGGCGGTCACGCGGCTGGCGGGGTGTAGATGATGGCCTGGTTGTCGGCGAGCGCCTCCCGGAAGGCGGAGTAGGTCTGCCCGACGGTGCCGTCGGCGTTCTCGATGCCGACCACGGCCCCGGTCCCCCGCTCCGGCGGGTTGTCGAGCCCGGTGTAGTTGAACGTGATGGTGCCGTTCTCGGCGATGACCACCTCGAAGCTCAAGCGCTGCGAGCTGTTGCCGAACATGCCCACGTTGCGCCACTCGATCACGAACTTGCGGTTGGGGGCCGAGCCCACGACCGCGGTGCGGACGCTGGAGTCGCTCTCGACGACCAGGTCGTTCCAGAACGGGTACAGGGCCGCGTTGGGTCCGGTCGCATCAGGCACGGCCGCACGCCCGTCCGGTACGTCGGAGGTCAGGTCGGCGAAGCTCACGAGGCCGTTGGTGGACACCCAGGCGGTGCTGTACGTCTGCCCGTAGAACGTCACCGGGAACGGCAGCGTGAGCGAGGTGTGCGCGTCGTCGCCGGTCAGCGGCAGCACCGTGGTGTCGGCCGGGACGAACGCCTGCGTCACCAGGCCGCACGAGTAGCCGAACTCGTCGGGCACCGGTGCCAGGGCCAGATTCGCGACGGTCGGGCCGGACACGTGCCCGCTGACGACGGCCGTGGCGCAACCGTCCACTGCGGACACGCTGAACCCGCCCTCCTCCACGGCGGCGAACGCGTAGGTGCCGTCGGAGGCGGTCATCGTGGTGAGGTTCTGCGGCTGCAGCGACACGGTCAGCCCGCCGGCCGGAGCCCCGTTGCGGGTCACGGTGCCGCTGACGGTGCCGGTGCCGATCGGCTGCGCGTCGAGCGGGTAGTCGATGAGCACGGCCTTGTCGTTGTCGAGGATGGGCTGGTTGTAGAGGTACTGCAGCCCGTACTCGCCGCCGGTGCTCTCGATGCCGACCGTCGCGTCCAGGCCCTTCTCGACGTCGTCGGCGTCCAGGTCGGCGTAGTTGAAGGCGATGTCGCCGTTCTCGGACAGGATCGCCTCGAACGTGACGTGCTTCGAGGTCCCCCACATCTGGACGTCGCGCCACTCCACGATGAGGCGGCGGTTCGGGAACACCCCGGCGACCTCGGTCCGGACGCTGGCGCCGGCGCCGACCTCGAGGTCACGCCAGAACGGCGCGACGATCGCGTTCGGGGCCGCCGCCTGCGGGATGGCCGCCGCGGCCGCGCCGGCGTCGGCGAAGGCGGCGGCACTGGGGTCGAGGAAGGTGATAAAGCCGTTCGTCGACACCCACGCGGTGGACTGGTTGTGCCCGTAGAACGGCATCACGAACGGCAGCGCCATCTGCGTCATCGCGTCGTCGCCGTTCAGGTTCAGCACGGCCCCGTCGGCCGGCTCGAACGCCTGGCTCTGCGCCATGCAGGTGTACCCGAAGAGGTCCGACTGCGGGTACAGGTCCAGCTGGACGTTCGTCTGCCCGGTGACCTCGACCTGGGTGCTCGCGTACAGGCCGCACGCGTCGCCGACCGCGGTCGACACCGAGTAGGTCCCGGCGGTCAGACCGGTGAACGAGAAGGTCCCGAAGGCGTCCGTCACCCGGGTCGCACCGCCCGGATGCAGCATCACCGTCGCGCCGGCGACCGCGGTGCCGGCGACCGGGTCGTTGACGACGCCGGAGATCGCCGGCGGCGTGCCGACGTTGATCAGCGCGCTGGTCGTCAGGCTGTTCTGGGCGCCCGCCACGGACTCGGCGAACAGCTGCACCTGGCCCTGGGCGACCGGAGTGACGGTCACGGTGACCGATCCGCCCGGCGTCGGCAGCGTCGCGGTCGAGTTGAGCGGGAAGGTGCCGAGGCTGTACTTGATCGCCGTCACGGTCGTGTCGCCGCCCGCGCTCAACGTCACCTGCAGCGGCTGATTCACCGTGGCGTTATTGCCGTTGGGGAAGGTGACGATCGGCTGCTCGGGCTTGAGCGGCGCGGCGAACTGCGGATCGGTGGACGCAACCAGGCGCCCGTAGAGCCGGACGTCGTCGATGCTGCCCTTGAAGAAGTTGTTCGGCCCGATGTCCCACAGGTGCCGGCCGATCACGAACGGGCCGGTCGCGTTGAAGCCGCCGACGACCGTGGCGGTGGCCGCCTGGGCGACGCCGTCGACGTAAAGGCGCATCTGGTGCGTGGAAGCGTCGTACGTGGCCACCAGGTACGTCCACCGCCCTGCGGTGATCGGATTGTCGGACACCACCGCGTAGATGGCCGGCGATCGCACGTCGGAGCCGGCCATGGTGAACCGCCACCGGGCCGTCGGTCCGTGGTAGGTGAGGGCCCACGCCGCCGTCTGCGTCCCGTCCTGGCTGGCCGCGACGTACGCGGTCGTCGGATCGAGGGTGTCCACCTTCACCCAGGCGGTGACCGTGAAGTTGGCGTCGGTACGCACCGTCGTCTGCGCGCCCGTCGTCGGCGACTTCGTCTTGATCGGCCCCGCGGCCACGGCCTGCGCCGAGCCGTTGAACGCCAGCGCGTGGCGGGTGCCGCCCCGGCTCGCCGTCCAGGTGGTGTTCGACAGGGCGAGGGTGTTCCCGTGGTTCGAGCTGTCGGCCGTGGTCGCGCCGGTGCCCTCCTCGAAGTCCCAACGCCCGTCGGGGCCCAGGCCGGCCTGGACGCTGAACGCGTACGACTTCGGGGTCGCCGAGTAGCTGCCGCCGGTGTCCTTGGTCCACACCCGCAGGGTGAACGC
Source organism: Dactylosporangium sp. McL0621 (assembly GCF_049995355.1). Classification (NCBI taxonomy): domain Bacteria; kingdom Bacillati; phylum Actinomycetota; class Actinomycetes; order Micromonosporales; family Micromonosporaceae; genus Dactylosporangium; species Dactylosporangium sp. McL0621. The sequence goes on along the minus strand of NZ_CP188259.1, from coordinate 1,238,809 downwards.
GTCGTCGGTCGGCGGGGTGATGGTCACCGTCGCCGTGTTGTCCGCGGCCGGAGCCACCTGCGTGGCGTTCGGCGGGGTCGTGCCCGTGTCGAGGGTGTACGCGTAGCCGGCGAAGTCCGACGGCACCGTGGCCGGCGGGAAGAACTTGAACGTCCCCGCCACCCCCGCCCCGCCGTGCCGCTGCCCGTCACTGGGATAGTCCGTCGACGTCACCTGCGACGGCGCCCCCGGCGGCGCGGTGTCCACCTTGAACTCGCACACCTGCGAGAACTGCCCGTCGTCGGTACCGTCGTAGGAACGGGCCTGGAACTGGTACACCCCGTCGTTGACCAGCCGGCCCGGCGGCACACTCACGATCGCCGTCGTCCCCGGCGTGACCGAGTTCTGCATCACCCGGTCGTTGTCGTTGCGGGCACCGCCCACCGGCCACCACCAGAACGACACATTGTGCACCTGCGCCGTACCGTCACCATCACTCGTCCGCGCCCGCAACTCCGGCGTCACCGTCTTCACCACCGGCCGCCCCGCACCCGTCACACACGCACTGCCCGACACCGTCAGCTGATCCGGGGCGTTCGGGTACGAGTTGTACGTCACCGTCAGCAACGCCGTCCCGGCGTCGAACTTCTTCCACGCGTTATGGTTCGCCTCATCACCCGCCCGCAGGCCGATCGTCACACCGTTCCAGTACTGCCCGGCCGCGGACTGGATCAGCCCGGTGATCCCCCACTCACTGCGCACCCGGGTCTTGTTGCAGGTGTGGTTGTCCACAAACGTCTGCAACGAGCTCCAGCTACCCGCATGGTTGCTCCAGTTCGTGTTCGCGTCGATCCCCCCGACCCACCACAGGCTCGTACGCGTGTCGCTGCACGTCCACGAATGCAGCAGATCCATCGAAAACTTCGCGTCCAGCACATGCTTGCCCACATACGACGACGTCGGCAGCAGGAAGATCGACCGGTAGATCATCGTCTGACCCTCATCGGTGTACCCGACCTTCGCACACGGCACCGCCGTATACGGCGACGGACACCCGTTGCGGTCATAGCTCCAATACGACTGCGACGTGAACCGGCTATTGATCATCGTCCAGGCCGACGCGTTGAACGCCGGATCGATGAACACCGGAAACTTCGTCGCACCCCCGCGCAGCACCTGCAGATCCGGCCGGATCACGACATCGCCACCCTCGACCGCCACCGGCATCCGCGCGGTACGGCTCTGCACCCCGACCGCCTTCGCGTCGGCCGGCACACCGCCGGAGGAGTCCCACATCGCCGGCGTACCCGAGGAGAACATCGGCGCGCCGCTACCGTCGACATAACTCACCGACCCCGCATCACCGGTCTTCACCCGCAGACCCTTGACCGCCGTACGGAACCGCACATTCTCCAGCGCCCGCTGCTTCGCCGCCTCCGGCGTCTTCACCACCAGAACCTCGGAGTAGCCCTCAACCTCCGCGGTCAGCTGCAGATCCACGCCGGGAAGCACCTCCGGATACGTGGCGGTGCGGCCCTCCACCTTCGGCGCGGGCAACGCCGTGGGCCACGACAGCGCCAGCTCACCGGACCCCCGCCGCAGCGACACCAGCGGACCGCTGCCACCACCCGAAAACGTCGTACCCAGCCAACTCGCCACCGGCGCATACCCGGACGCCGTCTTACGCAGCGTCGGATCCGGCGCGGTCCAGCCGCCGCTCGCGGTCCGCACCCGCTGCACCACCATCGCCTCGGACGACGTGAAGGTCCCATTCGGGTTCGCGAAAACCTGCGCCCGCTCGGTACGCCCCGACAGGACCTCGACCCGGCCCTTACACACGGCCGCCTGCTGCTTCGCACTCGCCGCGTCGTTCGCCGTTCCGGGACAGGCGACGGGCTTGGGCGCGGCTTGAACAGGGCCCGCGAAGGGCGGTGCCACCAGGAGTGCGACGACGAGACCGAGCAGCGCGGCCAATACGCCGGGCCTAAAACGCGTACGCAAAACAGGCAGCACGAGACTCACGTCGGCCACTCCCCCATGATCAAGTCGACTGGTGCGACGGAAGGCTAGGAGTTCCCTGTGAGCCAAGTCAACGAAAGAGAAGATTGACAGCGAGCGACAACATTGGCACGCACAGCACACCCCGTGACGCTCCGCGGGCCGAATCCGCTCAACCCCGCCCGTTGTCGCCTACAGTCCGTCGCATGGCCGTTTGTCAATGCCGAAAACATCACACGCATACACGTGGCCGAATGCCTTGATCAGGCTCCGTCGATGGTGGGGAAGGCGTCGGCGAAGGCCTGGTACACCGGGGTGCGCGGCAGGCGGTCGTAGATGGCGAACACGACCCGCTCGAAGCACGGCACCCTCTCCAGGGCCACCGCGAAGGCCCGCGCCACCTCGGCCGGCATGTTGCGGAACACGCCGCAGCCCCAGGCGCCCAGGACCAGGGTCCGGTGCCCGTGCCCCGCGGCGATCTCCAGCACCCGCGTCGCCCGCCGGCGCAGGACCTCGGGCACGTCGGCGGCGTCGCCGGGCTGGTTGCGCAGCAGCGCGCCGAGGTTCGGGGCGGCGGCGGTCAGGAATGCCGTCCGGAACGGGGCGTCCAGCAGGCGCCCGTTGTCGTCGCGGAAGCACGGTACGGCCGGCGAGTAGATGACCCGGTCGCTGTAGCGCAGGTCGTGCTGGTGGCGGTGGAAGTCGTAGAACTCCGGCGCGGTGCGCTGGCAGGTGTAGAGCGCCGACGCACGGGCCAGGCTCTCCTCCTGGGCCTCCGCGCCGCCCAGGAAGCCGCCGCCCGGGTTCTTGGCCGAGGCGAAGACCAGCGTCGCGGCGCCGGGGCCGGCCCGGCGCGCGGCCGCGAGCGTCGACTCGTGCGTCACCTCGATCGCGACGGACCCGGCGGCGACCCCGGTCGGCACGGCGTCGTCCGGCAGGAACAGGCGCGAGGGCGCGACGGGAACCGGGACCGTCGAACCGGCGGCGTTGACGTAGGAGCCGCGCTCGGCGATCGCCACGGTCTGGCGGGCGATCTCCCGCAGGCGGCCACTCACGGGCCACACCGTAGCAACGCTTACCTCCGGCCTTCGACCGGTTTAAGGTCCGAAGACATGAACGAACCCGTCTCCCAGCAACCCCAGCAGCTCCCCGAGAGCGCCCGCGCCCGGCTCGCCCGCACCCAGCAGGGCAAGCCCTTCTTCACGTCCGACTTATCGGTGAACGAGTTCGTGCTGACCACGCAGACCGGGTTCGAGCCACTCGGGCTCGTGATGGGCACCTGCATCTATCACGTCGGTCTCCAGCAGTCCAAGTGGAGCGTGAGCCAGGAGCTGCAGGTGCTCAGCCAGGCCATGTACCAGTGCCGCGAGCTGGCGATGGCCCGCATGGAGAGCGAGGCCGAGACGCTCGGCGCCGACGGCGTCATCGGGGTGCGCATCCGTTCGCTGAACTACCAGTTCGCCTCGGACGTGCTCGAGTTCGTCGCGGTCGGTACCGCGGTCAAGTCCACCAGCGGGCAGAACTACCGCACGCCACAAGGCCGGCCGTTCACCTCGCACCTCAGCGGCCAGGACTTCTGGACCCTGCACCGGCACGGCTGGCTGCCGCGCGGGCTGGTGCTCGGCACGTGCGTCTACCACATCGCGCACCTCACGTTCCGCCAGATGCTGGCCAACGCCGGGCAGAACGTGGAGCTCACGAACTTCTCCCAGGCCGCGTACGACGCACGCGAGATCGCCATGGACCGCATGCAGTACGAGGGTCAGCTCCTGCAGGCCGACGGCATCGTGGGCGTCACGGTCGAGGAGTCCGCGTGGGAGTGGGGGCAGCACGCGATCGAGTTCTTCGCCATGGGCACCGCGGTGGCGCGCCTGCACCCGGACGCGCAGCCGGAGCACCCGACAATGGTCATGCCGTTGACGTGAGCCGCTGCAACGCCTGTACCGCGGCCGAATCGGCCCCCGCGACCCGCACGAGCTCGGCGGTGAGCGCCCGGCACCACTCGTCGGCGCTCACCGTCTCCGAGGAGAGCACCACGCCCCGGGACTCGTGCCGGATCACGGTCACCGGGCGCGCGCCGACGCCGGTGCGGTCGAGCTCGAACCGGCGCCCGTCGAGGCGCACGGTCACCCCGAGCACCGCCGGCTCCCGCCCGCCGACGCGCGCCTTGAGCCGGCCCTCCCGCCGCACCTCGACGAGGTCGGCGGGCAGCGCGGCGGAGAGCACCGTGAGGAGCATGCCGCCGTAGAGCGAGAGGTCGTCGGTGCACCGTCGCAGCCGCTCGGCGACGAGCTCCAGGTCCAGATGGGACTCGGGATTCACGCGCCCATCGTACGGCTGCCGGAGCGCCGCCTCGCCGCGACGAGGACGGCCGCGCCGAGGGCGACCAGGCCGACGCCGACGCCCGCGATGAGCACGATGTCGAGGCCGGTCCGGGCGAGCCCGCCGCCGTTCCCGCCCCCGCCGTTCCCGCCGCCGGGTGCCGGGGTCGCCGGCTCCGGGCTGCCGCTCACCACGACCACGATGGGCATCCCGTCGTCGGCGCGCGCCGGTGCGCCCATCAGCAGCAGGGCAATGACGCTCACCAATACGAGGGCAAATCTCATGAATGTTCCGATCCGAATGGAGGACGACTTGTTCACGCGGTCGAGATCATTCGCCAGGGCGTCTCGCTGCGGGTCAGCCGCTCGACCGTCCGGGGGGCCTCGCGCAGCAGCCGCCGGCCCTCGGTCAGCAGCCCGGCGGGCAGGGCGGCCAGGAATCGCCCGACGTTGTACTGGCATTCCCGGGCCCGCAGATATGCGCGGTGCGATACCGCGAGCGGCACGCCGTCGAGCTCGACCCGCCACACCCAGTGCCCGCTGGAGCCCAGCGCGGTCGAGACGGGATTGAGCCGGTCGGCCGCTTGTACCAGCCCGCGGACGGCCTCGCGACACTCCGCCTCGGTGTCGAAGGTCTGTTTTCCACGGCCGAGGATCCGGTTGTTGGGCGAGCACAGCATCCACGCGGTCCGTTGTTTCCGGTCCACGATGGACTCTTCGTCGTCGGATGTGACGATTGCCAGGAAAATGAACCGCGGCGGCAGCATTTGGACATTCCTCCCCGAATGTTCGTCACCGGCGCGCCGGCAGGCTCGTAGCCCGTCCGGCGCGCAGGCCACCGTGCTGACCCTCGATTCCGGCGATGACACCTCGCGCGTCCCTGACCGCACACCGGACATGCACGAGATGAACATCAGAAAACGACGAGCGATCCATTCAGCAGCAACCATTGCCCGAACGGTCAATAGCCAGCCGAGCGCGTTCGTGCGTCACGCCGAGGACTCCGAATCGCGGCGGCGCGCGGCGTACCGAAGACCGACCCCGACCCCGATGAGTGCGACCGCGACGCCGGCGATGGTGGCGATGGCGCCCCCGGTGACCGGCAGGTTCCCGGAGCTGGAGGCGGGGGTCGGCGAGATGGGGTCCGACGGCCCCGGCGTCGCGGTCTGCGTGGTGCTCGCCTCGGGCGAGGCGCCGTTCGACGGGGGCGCCGAGGCGGTCGGGGTCGCGGACGAGGTCGGCGGCACCGGCGTGGTCCCGTGCACCACCCAGCTGCCGTCCGCGCCGAAGTCCACCTGCACGGCGTCGGTGTACGTGCCGTGGTCGGCCCCGGTCCGGCAGTCGACCATGAACAGGAACGACTCCTGGCCCCCGTTGCCGGCCAGGGACTGGACCGTGGCCATGGTGGTGTTGAACGTGGTACCGAAGCCGGGCTTCACCGCGAGGACACCGGTGACGTTGTTGGAGATCGTCTGCTCGACACCGGCCAGGTCGATCGTGTTGACGTTGGCCAGGTTGGTGCCCGCCGGGCACGCGGTGTCCGCCTTGAAGCTCGGCGTCTCGCCGCCGTTGCCGGACGTCGGGGTCAGGTGCAGACCGCCGAGGTTGATGCCGGCCGGGGCCGGGTTGGGCACCGCGGTCCGGGCGACCGCGGGGATGAGCAGGCTCACCCCGATCGCGCCGAGCAGCGCGGCGAACGCGAGGCCCATCCGTTTCGAGAGCGTGGTCTTCATGAGGGGTCCGCTGACCTTTCTGGTGTCGAGGCCGTGGCCGTCATCAGCCGAAGCGGCCGTTCACGTAGTCGGAGGTGCGCGGGTCCTGCGGCGTGGAGAACATCGCGTCGGTCGGGCCGTGCTCGACGATGTAGCCGGGCGTGCCCTGCTCGGCGAGGAAGAACGCGCAGTGGTCGCTGATCCGCTGGGCCTGCTGCATGTTGTGCGTGACGATCACGATGGTCACCTCGGCGACGAGCTCCTGGATCGTCTCCTCGATGACCCGCGTCGACGTCGGGTCCAGGGCCGAGCACGGTTCGTCCATCAGCAGGACCCGCGGGCGTACCGCGAGCGACCGGGCGATGCACAGCCGCTGCTGCTGGCCGCCGGAGAGCGCCCCGCCCGGCTGGCGCAGCCGGTCGGCGACCTCGCGCCACAGCCCGGCCTTGGTCAGGCACTCCTCGACGAGGGCGTCCCGCGCCGACCGGGCCAGCCGCCGGCCGGTGAGCTTCAGCCCCGCGCAGACGTTGTCGTAGATGGACATCGCCGGGAACGGGTTGGGCTTCTGGAACACCATGCCGATCTGGCGGCGGGCGTCGGTGAGGCGCCGGGCCGGGTCGTAGACGTCCACGCCGTCCAGCAGCACCTCGCCGGCCAGGGACGCGCCCGGCACCAGCTCGTGCATCCGGTTGAGGATGCGCAGGAAGGTCGACTTGCCGCAGCCCGACGGGCCGATCAGCGCCGTCACCCGGCCCGCCTTCATGGACAGCGTCACCCGGTCCAGCACCTGGTGGTCCCCGAACCACGCGCTGATGTCGCGCGCGTCGAGCCCGGCGAGCGAGGGCAGCTCGCGGTGGATGCCGAGGTAGTCGTCGTATGCGGCGAGCGCCTCTTGCGAGCTCGCCCACGCGGTGTCGTCGATTGGAAGGGTCACCATGCCGTCCTCGGCCGTCGGGTCACATCAGGTTCGGTAGGAGCCGGGAGACCTGGTCGGCGGTCGCGAGGCCGAGGAACCCGACCACCGGCACCGCCACGATCCAGGTCTGCCAGAGGCCCCAGAACGCGCGGGCGGCGGAGAGCAGGGCGACCGCGAGCAGCAGCGCCTCGCCGATGAAGACCAGCGGGAACCACACCCGGGTGTCGACCGCCATGACCTGCTCGGCCGGGGCGAGCTGCGAGTTCTTCACCACCTGCTGCGGCTTCGGCAGCACCTCGGAGACCAGGTCGGCGTCGACCCGCAGCGCGTCGGAGGGCACGAGGAGCCCGCCGTACGCCGTGGTCAGCACGACCCGCCCGGCGCCCGTCGCCGGCGGGGGCGGCTGGGGCATGCCGCCGTGCCGGACGTCGAGCACCTTGAAGCGGCTCACGCCCTGGCCGGTGGTGACGGTGAACTCGTCGCCGGGCACCAGCGTCGCGAGGGCGCCGAACGGCCCGCCGTACATGGTGGCCCGCCCCATGATCACGCTGACCCCGGACTGCCCCGGCAGCGGCGTGTCCCGCCGGTGGCCCGGCCCGTCCTGCAGTACCGCGCCGGTCGTGCCCTCGAAGACGACCTCCTTGCGGTGCAGCTTGGGGATGTCGAGCACCGCGACAGGCGTGCCGAAGTCCAGCAGCCGCTTCGGGTCCGTGGGCTTCGTCGGCCCGGTCGGCGCGGTGCCGAGGGCGAGGTCCTTGCGGAAGTCGGCGTAGGCGGTCAGCTGGGCACGGTCGTGGTGCAGCCGGGACACCCAGCCGGCGTACACGCCGAAGCCCAGCAGGGTCAGCGACAGGATCGTGATCGCGGTCGAGACCACCTGGACCGCCGGCGGCGCCTGACGCCGGGGGCGCGGCGGCGGCGCGGCCGGCAGGACGGGCGGCGGCAGCAGGTCGGTCGCGGTCATGAGGAGGTCACTCCCCATCGCCACCGGCGGACGACCGGGCCGCCAGCGCCTTGGTCCGAAGCTCCTCGACCGTCTCCTGGCGCGCCTTCGCGACCGCGTCGGCCACCACGCGCTGCTGACGGCCGGTGCGCCGGCGCCGCAGCCAGCGGACCGCGAAGAACCCGCCGACGAGCAGCAGGATGACGAGCAGCAGCGTCCACGGCGTGGCCCACAGGAACGCCTCGGCCTCGACCGTCTGCGGCTCCGAGGGCGCCTTGGGCAGCCCGAGCGCGGTGATCTGGCTGGGCACGGCGCGGACCTTCACCGTCATCGGGCCGAGCGGGAAGACGCCGGCGACGTGCACGGTGAACTGCACCGTCGAGCCGGGCAGAAGGTTGGGCAGCGTCGACTGGCTCGCGCTCGCGACCTTCAGCCAGTACAGGCCGTTCACCGCGATCTCGGGGTTCACGTTGAGCCGGACGTTGCCGGTGTTGTGCACGGTCACGGTCACATCGGTGCTGCCGCCGCCGACGGGGTTGGCGGTCCCGTGGTAGCTGGCGCTCACCGAGTCGACGGCGATGCCCGGGTTCAGCGGGCCCGCGACGCGCAGGTACATCGGCACGCCGAGCCGGCGGTCGACCTTGACGGGCCCGTTGGCGCTGTTCTCCTCGACACCGATCGAGCCGAGGACGCCGCCGGTGTGGTCGCCGGGGGTCGCGGTGGCCGGGACGGTCAGGGTGAACGGCTCGATGGCCCGCTCGTTCGGCTTGAGGGTGACGCTGGTCTTCTGCATCGTGACCCAGGAGCCGATGTCGCGCGGCTTCTCGGCGGCCGGCTGCAGCTGGAGCACGCCGTTGTTGCCGTTGAGCGCGTCGGTCGCGTAGATCTGGAACGTCACCGGCATCGCGCTGAAGTTGGTCACGGCGACGTAGTCGTGCACGACGGTTCCGGGCTTGATGTCGAGGTACGAGAACTCCTTGCGGCTGTCCGGCCCGTTCGCGCCCGACGGCTGCACCGCCCACGTGATCGAACCCGGCGTGGGCTCCGCGCCGGCCGGGTGGCCCGGCAGCAGGATCGCGGCGGCGGCGAACAGCAGGCCGAGCACGGCACTGATCGCGCGCGAGGGGCGCGGAGTGGTCATCGCAGCACGTCCATTCAGGTCGACGGAGGTTCCGGGAGGAGCGCGCGGACGGCGCCGCGCGCTCCCCCCGTGTTGCGAGAGGCCTTAGGCGAGCGGGGTGCCGCCGAGGCCGGTGATCGTGATCGTCGCGGCGTACGTACCCGGCGTGGTGCCCTTCGGGAAGTCGAGGGACAGGGCCGCACCGAGCTTGCTGTCGCCGAGACCCTTGCCGGCCTGGGCGCCGCCCAGGGTGGTGGCGCTGGTCAGGCCCGGGGTCGAGCCGGTGTTCACGGCCGGGCCCGCGGAGACGTTCGCGGCCGCGTTGTTCGCCACCACGGCCGGCTGCCAGCCGAGGCTGGAGCCGGAGAACTTCTTGGTGGCGTCGGCCGTGTTGGTGAAGTCGCCGACCTGGCCGGTGACCGACCAGCCGGGAACCGTCTGGTCACGGCCGTCGGAGATGTTCACGTTCTTGAGGTTGCCCTCGGCGTGGAAGTGGCGGGTGTCGCCCGTGCCCGTGAGGTGGGCGGTGCCCATGTCCACGAGGCCCGGGTCCACCGTCAGGGTGAACACGCCCTGCTCCTGCGGAACGCCGACCTGGATGTTCTCCGTGGCCGTCTGCGTGTCGCTGGCGATCACGACGGTGGCCGCGGACGAGGTCGAGTTCGAGTACGCCGCCGCGTCAGCCGCGTGGAACGTCGCGGTGATGCTGTGCGAACCCAGCGCCAGACCGGTCGTCGAGTACGTGAAGGTGCCGCTGCCCGACGGGGTCGTGAACAGCGTGGTCGCACCCTCCTTGAACTCGACCGTGCCCGTCGCGGCGGCCGGGGAGACCGACGCCGTCACGGTCACGTTCGTGCCCGGCGCCACGGTCTGCGTGGCCGGCGACACCGTCGTGGTGGTCTGCTGCAGCACCGGGCCGGACCCGTGGATCTGCCAGCTGCCATCAGCGGCGTAGTCCACCTGCACGGCGTCGGTGTAGGTGCCGTGACCGGCACCCGTGCGGCAGTCGACCAGGAACAGGAACGACTCCTGGCCACCGTTGCCGGCCAGCGCCTGAACCGTGCCCATGTCGGTGTTGAACGCGGCGCCGAAGCCCGGCGTCACCGCGACGACACCGGCGACGTTGCTGGAGATCGTCTGCTCCACGCCGCCGAGGTCGATCGTGTTGACGTTCGCCAGGTTGGTCCCCGCCGGGCAGGCGGAGTCGGCCGTGAAGCTCGGGGTGACACCGGCGTCGCCGGAGCTCGGCGTGAGGTGGAGGCCACCGAGGTTGATGCCCGCGGGAAGCGGGTTCGGGACCTCGGCCTGGGCGATGGAGGGCGCGAGCAGGGTCGCACCCATCGCCCCGAGCACCACACCGGCCGTGAGGGCCCGGCGCTTCAGGGAAGTGGTCTTCATCAGGGGCTACACTGACCTTTCTGATAGAGGGCAATGCCCGCTGCACAGCCCTGGACGACCCTGGGGATGGCCCCCCAGGGAGTCTGCGAAGGTGGATCAGTCCAGGACGCCGTGCGAGGTCCGGTGCCCGGCCGTTCATCGATCGGCCAGGCACCGGCCCGTTCGTGAAATCAGTCGGTGCCGAACGCGCGCAGGCCGTCGACGATCGCGCCGCAGGTGTGACCCAGCGGAGCGGAGTTGAGCAGCGCGAAGCCGTAGCTCAGGATCACCGCGGACTTGCCGCAGAGGCCCTGGCCCGGGCCGAAGACCGAGTAGAGCTTCGCGTCGAAGGCCGCGTTGCCGACGTTTACCTTCTTCCACTCGACGACGTTGTAGACCTCGCGACGGATGATGAAGGAGGCGTTCAGGTTGCCCGTCTCCGCCGTCGGGAAGGCGCCGCTGAGCGGGTTGACCGTGACGTTCGGCGTGACGCCGACGTTCACGAGGCTGTGCAGGTGGGCGCCGTGACGACGGTCGCCGTGACCGTTGCGCTGCGAGACCCACTGCGCGATCGAGAACGGCGCGATGCCGTTCGCGTCGCCCTGCAGGACCGTGCCGTCGTGCTCCTCGACCAGGGCGCCGTTGTAGTCGGTGCCGGTCCAGGCGTGGTCGTGCAGCCACGCCGGCACCGTGCCGATGCCCATCTTGCTCAGCCAGAAGGAGCGCGTGCCGGAGCCGTTCTGCGGGATGTACAGGTGGATCGGCGTGGCGCCACCGGTGCACGGGGCCGCGTTGCACTGCGGGTCGTACGTGACCCCGCCGAGCACCACCGGCTGGCCGTCGCGGTACAGCTTCTGCAGCGTGCCCGTGCCCGTCGCGGCGTTGCTGGGGTCGTAGCCGAGCTGGTTGTAGTTGGTGGCGGTGGCGTCGCCGAAGTGCTGGCTCGCCACGCCGACCGCGTCCAGCGCGAACGGGACGTAGGCCCACCGGCCCGTGTTGGACTGCGAGGTGCCCGGGTCGCCCGAGGACCGCGCGAAGTCGACGCAGCCGGCCTCCGGCAGGTCGGTCTCGTCGGCGAACGGGGCGGCGATCGCGGCCGCCACGTTGCCCGACTGGCGCAGCGCGGTGACGCCCTGGCCGGAACCGTTCGGCCGGTTGAGGCTGCAGCCACGCTTCGGCGAGATGGCCAGGTGCTGGGCCTTGCTGTTCGGGTCGATGGCGTCCCAGGAGCCGATGAGGCCGAGGCCGATGCTGTCCGCGACGCCGTTCATGACGTCCTGGGTTGTGTCAGAGCCGACGCCCACCAGGTCGCCCACCGGGTCGGCGGAGGCGGGACCGGCCACGCCGACGATGAGACCCGTGGCGACGGTGGCGGCGGCGATACCGCCGACCAGCAACCGCTGCACGAGGCGCTTCGTGTTGTTCATGTGCTTCCTTTCCTGCGATGAGGGGAGCGACAACATCTTGTGGATCTGAGCGCCGAGGCCGATACCGGATCTGCATAGAAGGTCGGGATATGTGCGGGTACGCCAGCATTAAGGGAGGGTTACGGGAATGTGTGGACTCATCCCCCGGCTCCCGGCGGTCGGCGACTGAGCGCGAGGCGCAGCAACGGCCCGCCGATCGCCCCGCCGAGGCCGGCGATGATGACGATGACCAGCGCCCACCGGATCGCGCCGATGCTCAGCGGCGAGGTCGACAGGGCGGCCGGGACCGGGCTCGCCGAGGTGGTGACGAAGGCCGGGCCGGACGAGCTCGACGCCACCGGGCGCGCACCCGTGGCGGGCACGCCGCCGGTGCCGGAGTTGCCGCCGCCGGTGCCGCTGCCGCCGCCCGATCCGGTGTTCGCCGCCTCCGACGTGCTGGCGGGAACGGTCAGCGCCGTGGCGACGCTCATGGCGGTGGTGCGCAGGCTCTCCGGCAGCGGCAGGAACCCGTGCGGCAGCTGGCCGGGTTCGACGCCGGGCGTCTGGCCCTCGTTGACCGCGAACTTGATCAGCGCCGCGTAGTCGGCGAGCGCCTCCGCGTCCTGGGTCTTGCGTACCGCCGCGTAGGTGACCGCGACCAGCGGGTACCCGCCGTTGCCGGCCGCCGCCGGGTCGACCTGCAGCAGCCCGCTGCCGTCGGCCTTGGCCGCGCCGACGGCGGTGGAGATCGACGTCGTCGTGGGTGACACGCAGCCGGTGCCGTCCGACTTGCACAGCTGGGCCGGCACGACCCCGTAGTTGGCCAGGCTCGCGGAGTCCATGACGCCCCACATGAAGATCTGGCCCGGGAACTCGATCGGCTGGCCGACCTCCCACCAGCCCGCGGTGTTCTGCGGCGAGGAGATGTTCGGGTTCCAGTCGGCGCCCTGCGGGTTGTTGGCCGCCCGCACCCGGCTCGCGCTCTCGTCGTAGTTCTCCATGTACGGCAAGAGGTTCAGGGTGCAGCGATCCGGGATCTTCTCGCCCGGCGCGCCGGTGTTGAAGCAGGTGTTGACGCGCGGGAACAGGTCGGTCGGGCTCGCCGCCAGGTTCAGCTTCCGGTAGTCGTCGTTGACGATCATGCCGTACTCGTCGCGCTCCCCGCCGAGCCAGGCGCGCGCCGACGCGTCGGACAGGACCCAGGCCCAGACCTGCCGGATGACGCCGGAGTGCTCGGCCGTCAGCAGGGGCGACATGAGCGAGCTGCCCGGCCGGAAGGGCAGGCCGGGGTTGAGCTTCTTGAACTCGGGGTCCGACGTCATGAAGGCGGGGTTCTGCTTGGCCCAGTCCGGGCCCTGGCCGCCGTTGGCCCGGCTGTCGGTCAGGTCGCTCTTGTACGACTGGGTCAGCCCCTTGGCGACCAGCCGCGGGGTCAGCTTGATCGGCGTGCTGACGTAGCCGTCCGTGAGGTTGACGTGGAAGCCGAACGTGATCGCCGATACGGCGACCGGGGCGTAGGCCAGCGGCGGCAGCGGCGGCGGGGTGTCGCCCGCGCGCCCGGCCTCGCTGCCGATCGGCACGGTGGTGAAGGCAAGGCCCTTGCCCGTTTCGCTGCCCAGCTGGGAGGTGTTCGACGCCTCCGGGGCGCGGGTGAAGCCGTAGACCTTCTGGCAGTTCGCCCCGGTGTTCAGCGCCAGCTGCCACGAGTAGAACGCGTGCGAGATCAGCTCGGTGCCCTGGGTCTGCCGCTGCTTGACGCCGCCGATGCCGCAGGCGCGCGCGATCGGGCTGTAGCCGAGGCGGATCTGGATGCGCTGGGCCCAGGAGGCCGCGCCGAGCGGCGACTCCTGCATGATCGAGGCGGCGTCGATGTCCTGCAGCTTCCAGCCGTTGGGCTCGTACTCCCCGCGCGGCACGATGACCAGCCAGCAGTCCCGCGCCTTGCCGTCGGTCAGCGCCTCGCCGCAGCCGAGCCCGGGCGCCTCGGTCTGGGTGAGGGCGTTGAAGTAGAGGTCGCCGGTGCCGTCGGCCCGGGTGCCGGCCTCCTGGATCTCGTTGCTGTTGGCCTTGCTGAACGGCCACTTGATCGGCTGGTAGAGCTTGTTGGTGGTGCCGACGGGCACGAAGGGCACCGTGTAGGTGTCGGCGCTGCCGGCCGGGTCGTGGTGGCTGTAGCCGGGCGCCGCCGGGTCCTCGGCCGGGTCGCAGCCCAGGAAGGGCGCGAGCCCCACGCCGGCCGGCGGCTCGGTGGTGCTGGGCCGATGGGTGTCGCAAACGTTGCCCTTGCGGGTGCCGATGTTGGCGCCGCCGGTCTTGTCCTGCTTGAGGCCCTCGGTGCCGAACTGGCACTGCTCCGGCTGCGGCCCCTCGGCCGCGTCGCCGTAGCACTCCATGAGCTGCAGGTAGTTGGCGTTGAACAGGCCCTTCATCGGCTTGCCCTTCCAGGTCACCTTGATGGCCTGGTGCACGAGGTTGCGGGTCTGGCCGACCGTGACCTCGAGGTCCTTGAAGTCGTCGTGCATGAAGGCGTACGGGTCGGCGGAGTCGCGCGCCTTGACGACCGTCTTGTTGTCCGCGCCGAGGAGGCCGTCCTTCCAGCGGACGGTCACCGCGGAGTCGGTGATCCCGTTGCCGGTGATCTGGTCGGACGGGTCCGCCGCGCGCGCCGGGTCCACCGGGCCGAGCGCGAACAGCCCGAGCGCGGCGACGGCGGCGGCGAGCCCGCTCGCCAGGCGCCGGCGTGCGGCCTGGGTCAGCATCAGAAACCTCTCGATCCGTCGCGCCGCGCCCGCCGGTTCGTGGCCAGCTGCACGGCGAGGGGCGGGACGAGGCACAGCCCGAGCAGCAGCACCGCGGCCACCACCATGAGGGCGGTCTCGAACCCGTCGAACAGTGCGGGCGAGGTCTCCACGGCCGCCGCGTCGACCTGCCCCGGCGCGCCCTCGCCGCCGGTACCGCCGCCGCTGCCGCCCGAGCAGATGCCGGTGTCCGCGTCGCAGGTCGGGGCGGCCCCGGCGTTGTCCGTCGCGGCCCCCGAGGCGCCGGTGCTCGCGCCGGCCGTGGCGCCGTTGCCGGTGCCGTTGTTGCTCCCGTTGTTGTTCCCGCCGCCGTTGCCGTTGCCGGCGGTGCTGGTCCCGGCGGTGCCGGTGGTGCACTGCTGGGGGCCCTGCTTGTCGCAGTCCGGCGGGTTCGCGTCCCGCTTGGCCAGGGTGTTGGTGCCGTCGGTGGAGAACGTCGGGTTGTTGCAGCTGCGCATGTCCGTCGGCGGCGGCACCTTGGCCCCGGGTACGAGGGCGAGCTGGCCGAACCCCGCCTGCACCAGGTTGAGCGGCAGGGGCGAGTAGCCCAGCGTGTCGACCTGGGACTGGCCCTCGCACAGCAGGTACTTGCCGAAGTCGCCGAGGGTCTGGCCCTTGTCCGCGTTGAAGGGATCGGCGGTCGTGGTCGGCAGGATCATGTACGAGTACGAGGACAGCACGTAGGTGCGCGGGTCCCGGTTGGTGTACACCGCCGAGAGGTCCTGCGTCAGGTACAGGGCCTTGTTGTTCTTGTCGTTGTTGATCTTCGCCGCCATCAGCGACACGGCCACGTGCCCGGCCGTCGGCTCCGTGTAGTACCCGGCCGGGTTGAGCACCTTCGCCACCGGGAAGCCGGCCTGGATCGCGTAGGAGTACTCGACGTAGCCGATCGAGCCGGCCGCGCCGGGCTGGGAGACGTAGCCGGAGACGCCGAGGTCGCCCGGTTGCCCGATCATCGAGGAGCCCCCGAGCACCGGGTAGGCCGAGGTCTGGGTGCACGGGTTCTTGCCGACCTTGGCGCAGTACGCCGTCCAGTAGCCGCCCTGGGTGGCGACCATCCACTGGGTGAACTGGGCGCTGGAGCCCGACCCGTCCGAGCGGACCACCGGGATGACGGAGATGCCCGGCAGGTTCAGCCCGGGGTTGTCGGCCTTGATCGCCGGGTCGTTCCACTTCGTGATGACGCCCGTGAAGATCTTCGCGATGTTCTCGCCGGACAGCCGCAGGTTGTTGACCCGCTTGGTGCCGATCTTCAGGTTGTACATGAAGGTCGTGCCGCCGGCGGTGTCCGGCATGTAGACGTACCCGCGCTCCGGCGGCAGGTCGTTGTTGTTGCCGTCCTTGACGCCGTAGGGGATGTCGGACGCGGCCCAGTCGAGGGTGCCGTCGCGGAACCGCTGCCGGCCGACGGTCGAGCCGCTGCGGTCGTAGTCCACGTGCATGCGGTTCTGTTCCACGTTGCCGATCCACGCCTGGAAGGCGTTGTAGGACCAGGTGGACCCGCCGCCCGTGATCGGCACGTAGGCGGCCGCGGGGCGGGCGGGGGCGAGGACGCTCACCATCGCGGCGATGAGCGCGACGAGGATGGTGGCCGACCGGCGACGCCATCGGGGGTTCATGGTGAGGCCTCTTCCTGCCTGGGTTCGGTTCCCTGCTGAAATGCGATTCCCTGCTGAATTGCGGTTTCCTGCGGAAGCCCGGTGGGCGGGTACGGCCGGGACATGCGCTGCACGTCGCGCCGGGATGCGGCCGCGCGGCGTCGCCGGCCGCGCGCGGTGAGCTCGCCGGGGCCGCGGCCGCCGATGATCCGGGCGACCATGAACAGCAGCAGCACGAGGACCAGCAGGACCGTCGCCGTGCCGAAGCCGCGGGCGATCTCGTTCTTCTCCGGCGACTGCACCTCGGTGAACGCCAGCAGCGGCAGCGACATCATCGGGCCGTGCATCGGGTCGAGGTTGAGGTAGTTGGTCGCCCCGGCGGTCAGCAGCACCGGCGCGGTCTCGCCGATCGCCCGGGCGGCGCCGAGGATCACGGCGGTGGCCAGGCCCGAGCGGGCCGTCGGCAGCAGCACGTGCCAGGTGGTACGCCACCGGCTGGCCCCGAGCGCCAGCGACGCCTCCTTGAGCGAGCCGGGCACCAGGCGCAGCACCACGTCGGCCGCGCGGATGATGATCGGCAGGATCGTGACGGCGAGCGCGGTCGCGGCCGCGAACCCGGACGGCCCGAGGTGGAAGATCAGGATCAGGGTCGCGTAGATGAACAGGCCCGCGATGATGTCCGGCAGGGCGGTCATCGCCTCGACCACGGTCCGGACGAACCGCGAGAACCGGCCCGGCACCTCGTGCAGGTACACGGCCGCGATCAGGCCCAGCGGCACCGCGACGCCCAGCGCGATCCCGAGCTCCCAGAGCGTGCCGACGATGGCGTGCAGGATGCCGCCCTCGGTGAGCGGGTCCGAGGCCTTGGTCGAGCGCATGTCCTGGGTGTAGAAGTTCAGGTGGATCACGGCCCGCCAGCCGCGCGAGAACGTGTAGAAGATGACGAACACGAGCGCGGCGAGCAGCACCGAGGCCAGCGAGTGCACGACGAACGCGCTGATCCGGTCGCGTACCGCCGCGCGGTTCTCGTCGAAGGAGACCAGCGCCGCGTAGCAGACGACCGTCACCAGCCACGTCACCACGACGTAGCCGAGCAGCCCGGTGAACGGCCCGAGCTGCGTCCACAGCACGCCGGTCGTGGCGCTGCCGGCGGCGAACGCGCCGATGATGGCGAACCAGTCCGTGCGCCGCAGCCCGCTGGTGCGGCGCCGGGTCTGCGCGCCCGGCGCCGCCGGGCGCGCCGGCACGACGGTGGCGCGGGTGTCGGGCTCGACCTGGTGCAGCACCGTCACACCTCGCTCATCGCGCCGGACCGGGACCGGGAGACCACCCAGGCCGCGGCGAAGTTGACGAGCAGGGTCAGCACGAACAGCGCCACGCCGGCCGCCATGAGCGCCGAGATGCCGAACGGGCTGGCCTCGCCGTACCGCAGCGCGATCAGCGAGGAGACCGAGCTGGTGCCGTGCTCGAGCACGCGCGGCTGGATCTCGAAGCGCGGCGAGATGATCATGACGACGGCGATCGTCTCGCCCAGCGCCCGGCCCAGGCCGAGCATGGTGCCGCCGACGACGGCGCCGCGGCCGAACGGCAGCACGACGCTGCGGATCATGCCCCACCGGGTGGCGCCGAGCGCGAACGCGCCCTCCCGCTCGCCCATCGGGGCCAGGCCGAACGCCTCGCGCATCACCGAGCAGGCGATCGGCGCCACCATCAGCGCCACGACCACGCCCGCGATGAAGGTCGACGAGGTGTACGCCGTCGCCGTCGCCAGCGGGTCGTGCCGCTCGACCCCGCCGACCTTGAAGATCGGGATCCAGCCGAACCAGTCGGAGATCCACCGGGACAGGTCGACGATCTTCCACTGCAGGAAGAACGCGCCCCACAGGCCGAACACCACGCTCGGCACGGCCGCCATCAGGTCGACCATGGCGACCATCGTGCGCTTGAGCCAGCGCGGCGCGTACTCGGAGATGTAGAGCGCGGCGCCCATGGCCAGCGGCACCGCGACCGCGACCGCGACGAGCGCGATGAGGACGGTGCCGACGATCACCGCGGCGATGCCGAAGCCGCCGCCGTCCGGGTTCCACTGCTCGGTGGTGATGAAGGCGGGCCCGGCCTCGCTCAGCGCCTCCCAGGCCCGGTAGGCCAGGAAGGTGCCGACGAGCACCATGAGCACGAGCACGAGGCTGCCGCCGCCGCGGGCCACGCCGCGGTAGATCTTGTCGGCCGGGCCGGCGTTGTCGACCAGCTTCCGCCGCGCCTGGCGGGCCGTCAGGTCGCCGCTCATCGCGGCCCCCGGTCGGGCCGGGCCACGACGCCCCCGGCCGGCTCCGCCTCGGCGCACAGGGCGACGAACTTGGCCGCCCCGAGCAGGCTCAGCTTGTTGCGCTGGTACCACCGGCCGCTGACCGCGACGGCCGCGCCGTCCAGCTCCAGCCGCCAGCCCCAGCGGCCGGTGGGCCGCTCGGGGACCAGTTGCTGGACGAGCCGGTCGAGGCCGCCGCGCAGCTCGGCGAAGGCGGCGAGGGCGGACTGGTAGCTGCGGAAGCTCAGCGCGCTGCGCCCGAGCTCATGGTTGTTCGTGCCGATGAGCCGCCAGGCGTACCACTCGCCGTGCCAGGTCGCCCCCGCCGGCCAGGCCATCCGGTGCGGGTGCACCGAGGCCGGTCCGCACAGGACCTGGATACGCACCTGGGGCATCAACCTCTCCAGTCCGCTCTGCGAATCCCGTTACGCCGGGACGCAGTGCTGAACCTCGCAAGGCTTGACCAAGTGCGAAGGGTCAAATAGTGAACGCCGAACGAAGCGTGGATCGCCGGAAGTGGATCGTGACCGTTTCGAGCGTTTCCCACGAAAAGGTCCACGACTCGGCAAATGACGGTTCGTGCACGCCTCTGACCTGGCTATCTAATGTTCAGAAAATACCGCCGAAAATCGCTGTCCGAAAGGTCGATGGCCGGGTCCTGCTAATTGCTGGTAGCGACGCGAATGAGGACCTTGCCGACGACCCCGCTTTCCACCGCGGCGTGCGCGGCCGCCGTCTCGGACAGCGGATATTCGTGCAGCGGCACGCCCGTCTCCGCCCCGAAGCGCAGGGCGCCGTCGGCGAGCGCGGCGTTCACCGCGGCGGCGCCGTCGGCCAGGGCCGCGGACGGGACGGTGTAGAGCAGCACGAACTGGTACCGCACATTGAGCACCATGAGCCGGCGCACCTCGACGCTCAGCGGCCCGCCGGAGCTGTCGTTGGCGTAGACGGCGATCGTCCCGCCGGAGCGCAGCACGGCCAGATCGAGCTCAAGGTTGTGCGCCGCGGCGACCTCCACGACCACGTCCACGCCGTCCGGGAAGACGGTCCGGAGGCGCTCGGCCGCGTCGGCGGCGCGGTAGTTGACCACGTGGTGCGCGCCGGCGAGCCGGGCCAGCTCGGCCTTCTCCGGCCCGCTGACGGTGGCCGCGACGGTCGCGCCGGCCCAGGCCGCGAGCTGGATCGCCGCGTTGCCCACGGCCCCGGCCCCGCCCGCGACGAGCACGTTGCGGCCGGCCAGCGCGCCGGGGGCCAGCCGCGCCGGGGCGCCCTCGTGCACGGTGAGCGCCCGGTGCGCGGTCATCGCGGGCACCCCGAGGCTCGCCCCGGCCTCGAAGGACGCCTCGTCCGGCAGCGGTACCGCACGATCCGCCGGCACCACCGTGTACTCCTGGGCGGTCCCGCTCCCAGGCCGCTGGTAGGCCGCCATGACCAGCCACACCCTGTCCCCCACGGCCAGCCCGGTCACCCCGTCCCCGACGGCGTCGACGACCCCGGAGCCGTCCTGGTTGGGCACCTGGCCCTCGGGCGCGACCGGCGCCATGGCGGTGGCGCCGCTGCGCGTCTTCCAGTCGGTGGGGTTCACCCCGGACATCACCACGCGGACGCGGACCTCACCCGGCCCCGGCTCGGCGAGCTCCCGCTCGGCCGGTTCGAGTACCGAGGCCGCGCCGAACTCGGTGTACATGATCGCGCTGTAGTTCTTGGTCATACGGCCAACGTAGCCGCCACCGCCTTGAGGAACGAGGTCGCGCCGCGGCCGTTGAGGACCCGGTGGTCGTAGGCCAGCCCGAGCTGCACGTGCCCGTCCACCTGCGCGGTGAGCGAGACCGCGCACGTGGTGCCGGGCAGCACCAGCGGCACGGCGGCGGTCACGTCCGGGTCGGTGTGCAGGGCCAGCAGGATCGCCGGGCCGGCGAGGTCGGCCGGGCGGAAGGCGCCGCGCAGGGCGGTGGTGCGCAGCTGCATCAGGCGGCCCGCGATGTCGGCGAGCGACAGCGCCGGCACGTCGCGGATGACCGGCACGTGCAGGCCCTGGCCGACGTCGACGGTCACCCCGACGTCGACGCTCGCGGCCCGGCGCACCCGGTCCGGCGGCGCGAACGCGGCGAAGCAGTCCGGGTGCTCGCCCGCGGCCGCGCCGATCGCGGCGACGGTCAGCTCGGGCAGGCCGATCATCCGGCGGTACCGCCGCGTGAGGTCGCGCCCGCGCGCCACGGCGGCCCCGACCGGCACGCGCACGGCCACGAACGCCTGCGGGATGCCGCGCGCCGACTCGCTCACCACGGCGGCCACGGCCCGCTGGACCGGCGAGAGCCGCTCCTCCCGGAAGGCGGCGGGGGCCGGGGCCAGCTCGTCGAGGTCGGCGACCCGGACCACCTTGCGCCCGAGCGCCTCCACGGCGGCGCGCGAGATTCCCCGCTCGGCCATGGCCCGCAGCGCCGGCTCGGTGATCACGATGTGCGAGATCTCCGCCGGGACCGCCGCCGGAGCCGGGCCGGGGGCGGCCTCCAGCCGGCCGATCACGGCCCCGGCCGGAAAGACCGCGCCGACCGGCAGCAGCGGCCGCAGGTAGCCGGAGTCGGTGGCGGGCAGCTCCTCGGCCGCTTTCGAGGTCTCCACGGTCGCGACCGGATCGCCCGCGCGCACCAGGGAACCGGCGGGCGCGATCCACTCCACCAGCGTGTACTCGGCGTCGTTGGTGTTGAGCTTGGGTACCCGGATCTCGGTCACGTGAGCGCCGAAACGATCGTCGAAGCCTGCACGAGCACCTCCCGCTCCAGGTGGGCCGCGGTCGGCACCACCGTGTCCGCCGCGTGCAGCACCCGCACGGGCCGCCCGCAGTCCCGCAGCCGGTACGCGACCTCGGTGCCCCAGGAGGCGCCCGGCGGCCCGTCCTCGACCACCAGGACCTGCCGGGCCGGGTGGCCCAGCACCGGCTCCGGGTCCCACGGGTAGAGCCGCGTGGGCACGTGCAGGGCGCCGCACAGCTCGTACCGCACCAGCAGCGCCTCCATCGCCTCCAGCGCGCGGTGGGCGAGCCCGCCGGGCGCCACGATCAGGTAGTCGTCGCTCGGCGCGCCGTCCACGACGACCACGTCCCCGTCGGCCGTGAACGGGCCGGGGACGCCCATCGGCCGGCCGTACAGCACCTTGTCCTCGAACAGCACCGCGGGCCGGCCGCTCGCCAGCATCGCGCGCAACAGCGGCAGCGGCTCGTGGAACGGGCTCAGCTCGAAGACGTCGAGGCCGGGCACGCCGAGGAAGTGCTTCTGCGGGCTCTGGCTGTGCGTCGGGCCGTAGCCGCGGTTGCCCCCGGTGGGGCAGCGCACCACCAGCGGCATCGGCACCGGGCGGCCGAACATCGCCGTCGACTTGGCCGCCACGTTGACGATCTGGTCGAAGGCGAGCAGCGCGAAGTCGGCGAACATGATCTCGACGATCGCCTTGTCGCCGGCCAGGGCCAGCCCGTTGGCGATGCCGACGACCGCCGACTCACTGATCGGGGTGGCGAGGACCCGGCCCGGGTGGCGCGTGGACAGGCCCCGGGTCACCTTGAAGGCGCCGCCGTACGGGTCGGTGATGTCCTCGCCCAGCAGGTACAGCGCCGGGTCCTCGTCCAGGAGCGCGGCCAGGGCGGCGTTGAGGCGCTCGGCGACGCGGGTCACCGCGGGTCCCAGGTCGAGGGCGGGCGGGCGGTGACGTCCGCGACGACGGCCGCGACCCGCTCGCGCTGCTGCGTGTCGAGGGGGGTGCCGGCGTGGCGGGGGTACCAGTCCGGCAGCGCGGCCACGGCGGCGGCGGGACGGGTGTCGTCGCCCTTGCTGTGCGGGCCCAGGCGGTGCACGGCGAACTCGACGACCAGCGGCCCGGCCCCGTCGCGCACGTGCTTGAGCGGCTCCTCCAGCATCGCCCGCACGGCCGCCACGTCGTCGTCGAGCTCGGCCACGGGCACGTGCACGTGGGCGACGCCGAACGCGGCCGCCCGCGCGGCGATCGTGCCGGCCATGGCCGCCGCCGACGGGGTGCTCTGCGCGATGCCGTTGTGCTCGACCGCGACCAGCAGCGGCAGGCGCCACAGCGCGGCGAGGTTCAGCGTCTCGTACACCGCGCCCTCGCCCCAGGTACCGTCGCCGATGAATGCACACGCGAGCCGTCCGGGCTCACTGCGGGCCTGGTGCAGGGCGGCCCCCGCGGCCAGCGGCAGGCTCTCGCCCTGCACGCCGGTGGACAGGTAGCGGTCGCGCCGCAGGTGCTGGCTGCCGCCGACGCCGTGGCACACGGCCCCGTCCCGCCCCATGATCTCGGCGAGCAGGCCGGCCGGGTCGTCGAAGCGGGCGAGGTAGTGGCCGTGGCCGCGGTGGTTGGAGAACACGAAGTCGCCGGGGTCCAGCAGCGGCATCAGGGCGACCGGCACCGCCTCCTGGCCGAGGCAGGTGTGGGTGGTGCCGTGCAGCAGCCCCTGCGCGAACAGCTCCAGCAGCGCGGTCTCGAAGTGGCGGATGAGCAGCAGCGTCCGCAGGTCGTCGCACGCCGTCACCTCCGCAAGCTCCGGCGCCGACGCGACAACCCTGAGCCCATGGTGAGCGGCCCCTCCGCTCCGCTCCGGACCACTCACAGGTTCACCAGGTGCTTCTCGAGCGCCCCCGGGTCCAGGGCGGCGACGAACGCGGCGGCCGCCTGCCGTCCCTGCGCGGCGACGGCGGCCGCGTCGTCCAGGGCGGCCAGCCAGGGCGCGATGTCCTGCGGCGGCACGATCGGCCGGGGGTACGGCTCCCCGCCCCGCTGCGGCCGGTACCCGGTGATCGGGGTGACCGGCAGCAGGTACGGCACCCCGAGCTTGGCCTCCCGCAGCCCGCCGACGTCGGCCGCCAGCACCGGTACCCCGTGCAGCATCGCCTCGACCGCGGTATACCCGAACGTCTCGTCCCACAGCGACGGCATCAGCAGCGCGCGGCTACCCCGCAGCACGTCGGCGATGTCCGGGACGGCCGCGACGACCTCGATGTTGGGGCGCGCGGCGAGCTCGGCCAGCTCGTCATCGGTGCTGCCCCAGGTCCGCACGGCCCGGAACCGGGTCGCCGGGCGGGCGTCGGCCAGGCCCAGCAGGACGGGCAGCCCCTTGAAGCCGCACGGGTTCACCATCGTCACCACGCCGCCGGCGTCGGACAGGTCCGGGTGCGGCCCGGGGCCGTAGACGTGGGGGTAGAGCACGGTGGACTCGAGCCCGCCGTGCTCCCGCACGTAGTCGTGCGCGGCCCGGCTCACCGCGACGATCGAGCGCGCCCGGGCCACCATCCGGTGCCCGGACTCGCTGGGGTAGAACGCGCGCGGCCCGAACGGCAGCTGCTGGAGGGTGTGCACGAGGTACACCACCCGCCCGGGCGCGGCCCGCAGCGCCGAGCCGAGCACCATGAGCCCGGGATCGTCGGACGGCACCAGCACCGCGTCCGGCTCCTCGGCCGCGGCGACCTCGCGCACGAGCCGGGGCAGCCGCGGGCCGCCGGCCGCGAACACCTCCACGCCCGCGATGGTGCGCACCCCCGGCTCGCCGCGGGTGACGGCGACGCAGCGGTGCCCGCGGGCCGCCAGCTCCTGCAGCAGCAGCCGGTTCGACTTCGTGGCGCCGCCGTGGCCGGGCAGGTACGGCATGTTCTGCGCCAGCAGCACCCGCATCGCTAGTCGGCCCGGCTCAGCAGCTGGGCCACCTCGGCGTCGGACATGCCGTCGAGCTCGGCCAGCGCCGCGGCCATCCGGGCCCTGTCGATCACCCGGGCCGCGAAGGCGACGGTCAGGTCCTCCTCGAACAGCTCGTCGACGGGCAGCTCGAGGCCCATCTCGTGCTGCACCCGGGCCAGGAAACCGACCAGGGTCAGCGACTCGCCGCCGAGGTCGAAGAAGTCGTCCCCGGCCGACGCCGGCTTGAGCCCCAGCTCGGTCCAGATCCGCGCGACCGCGGCCTCCTCCGGCGTCATCTCCGCTCCCCCCGCAGGCTCGCCGGCCGCATGTCGGTCCAGACGAGGTCGATGTGGTCGAGGCACTCCTGGCGCGCTCCGCGGAAGCCGGAGGCGTGCCAGCCGGGCGGCGTCGGGTCGCCGGCGGGCCAGATCGAGTACTGCTCCTCGTCGTTGCGCACGACGACGTAGTCATCCATGGGTGTGCTCCTTGCGGCGTTGGCGGACTTGGGCCCCGATGAGGTCGTCCGGGGCCGCGTCGGGCACCCGCTCGTCGAAGCGGGCCAGGCTCGGCAGCCGCAGCGACACCAGCACCTGCACCACCATCACGGTGGCCAGCAGCAGGAACAGCAGCGCGGTGCCGCGGCCCGGTCCGGTGCCGATCAGCCCGCCGACGCTCCCGGCCAGCGCGCCGCCGGGCGCCATGAGCGGGTCGAGCAGGCGGCTGCCGAGCGGCGCCACGACCGCGTAGCCGATCGGGATGGTGGAGAACGCGATGACGGTGTTGACGGCGAAGACCCGGCCGTGGAAGCGCTGCGGCACCTTCACCTGGACGATCGTGGTGTACACGCCGTTGGCCAGGGTCAGCCCGAGCGACATGCCGAGCGCGCCGGCGGCCACGAGCAGCTCGTTCGGCCGGAGCCCCGGCAGCGCGCTGCACAGCGCGAGCCCGAGCACGACCAGCAGCATGCCGCGCACCCGCTGCCGCCGCGGGCCGCCCCAGAAGCTCATGAGCAGGCCGCCGGCGACCGCGCCGAGGCCGCCGGCCGTGCTCACCCGGGCCACCGCGCCCAGGTCGGCGAACGACAGCACGAGCGGCGAGAGCAGCAGGAACAGCGGGGTCATGAACAGGTTGAGCACGGCGAAGAACACGAGGACGGGGCGGAGGCCGCCGGGGCCCAGCGCGTACCGCCACCCGCCGGCGACCTCCTGCCAGAACGTCTCCCGGCGCACCCAGGCCAGGGTCTTCGGGAACCGCACGGCGAGCGTCACGCCGACCGCGACGACGTAGCTGACCACGTCGAGCAGCAGCACCCCGCGCAGGCCGACGGTGGCCAGGAGCCCCGCGGCGACGAGCGGGACGAGGAACTGCCCGGCGCCGAAGGAGAGCTGGACCATGCCGTTGGCGTGGCCGAGGTACCGCTTGGGCACCAGCTGCGGCACCGCCGAGGAGAACGCCAGCCGCTGGAACGTCAGCGCGACCGACAGCACGACGAGCAGCCCGTACACGTGCCCCACCCGCAGCGTGCCGGTGAGGGCCAGCGCGAGCAGCACGGCCTGGCTGGCCCCGGCGGCGAGGTCGCCGCCGAGCATCACGCGGCGGCGGTCGAAGCGGTCGACGACGGCCCCGGCGACCGGGGCGACGAGCATGCCGGGCACCAGGCCCAGCACCGCGAAGACCGCGAAGCGCACCAGCGAGCCGGTCTGCAGGTAGATCCAGAGCGGGATGGCGAACTCGGTCAGCGCCGAGCCGACGATCGACACGAGCTGCCCGGCCGCGACCGCCATGAATCGGCCGAGGCTGGGCTCCGGCCCCTCGGTCCGCTCCACGGTGGACGAACGACCGGCCACCTCCCAGCCGCCCTGCGGGTCCCGCAGCCGCTCGTCGGTGCGGTGCACCTCGGTGACGACGTGCGCGAGCTCCTCGGCGCGGTACTTCAGGAAGAAGTGCCCGCCCTCGTCCAGCACCACCAGCGCGGTCGCCCCGGTCAGGAAGTGCCACTCCCGGTAGCGCTCGCGGTAGAACTCGGTCTGCGAGTCCTGGCTGCCGACCACTGACACGATCGGGGCCCGCAGCGGGGTGACGTGCCCGGCGAACAGGCCGGTGAAGTACTCCTCGGCCAGCCGCGTGTGCTCGCGCATGTTGGCGATGATGAGGTCGGCCTCGTCCTTGTCGAACTCGGCCATCTCGACGCCCATCGAGCGCAGCCAGTTCTCGTACACCCGGTTGGACAGCAGCGCCTCGCGCCCGGCCAGCCGCGCCAGCAGCCCGCTGAACCGGCCGGTGGGGCGCGCGAACGGGAACACCGCGCCGATGTAGACGGCCTCGACGGTCCGCCCGGCGGCCTCCAGCCGGCGGGCCAGCTCGACCGCGACGGAGGAGCCCACGCCGCAGTGGCCGTAGACGACGAGCGGGCCCTCGACGCGCTCCAGCACCTCGGCGGTGAGCCGCGCGGCGAGCTCCTCGAAGGGCAGCGCCGCCTCGCGCACGCCGATGTCCTGGCCCGGGATGGCGACCGCGTGCAGCGACCACCCGGCCGGGAGCGCGTCGGCCAGGGGCTGGTAGACGACCGCGCTGCCGCCGCCGTACGGCACCGCCACGATCGAGGCCACCCGCCGCTCGGGCGGGACTGGCCGCGTCAGCTCGTGCAGCAGCCGCCGGGGCCCGCGGTCCGGCTCCGCCAGCCGCCGCGCCAGCTCGCGGAGCGTCTTGTGCTGGAACACGTCGAGCACGGAGACCTGCCCGCCGGCCTTGCGCAGCCGGGCCACGACCTGGGTGGCGACGAGGGAGTGCCCGCCGAGGTCGAAGAAGTCGTCGCCGGCCCCGACGCGCTCCACCCCGAGCAGCTCCTGCCAGACGCCGGCGACGAGCCGCTCGGCGTCGGTGGCGGGCTCGACGAACGCGACCTCGGCGCTGCGCGTGACGGTCGGGGCGGGCAGGGCGCCGCGGTCGAGCTTGCCGTTCGGGGTCAGCGGCAGCGCGTCGAGCCGCACGAACGCGGCCGGCACCATGTAGTCGGGCAGGCGCTGCTTCAGCGCCGGGCGCAGGTCGGCGTCGGGGCCGACCACGTAGGCGACCAGGCGGTCCTCGCGCACGACCACGGCGGCGTCGTCGACGCCGGGCTGGGCCCGGATCGCGGTCTCGATCTCGCCCAGCTCGATGCGCAGGCCGCGCAGCTTGACCTGGGTGTCGAGGCGGCCGAGGAAGTCCACGGTGCCGTCGGGGCGCATCCGGGCCCGGTCGCCGGTGGCGTACATCCGGCGGCCGGGCGGGCCGTAGGGGTCCGGGAGGAACTTCTCGGCGGTGAGGGCCGGTCGGTCGAGGTACCCGGTGGCCAGCGCGATGCCGGCGATGAACAGCTGGCCGGGGACGCCGACCGGGGCGGGCCGCAGCCGGGCGTCGAGCACGTAGAGGGCGACGTTCTGGATGGGCGCGCCGATCGGCACCCGGGCCAGGCCGGCGAGCGCGTCGCCGTCGCAGTGCCAGGCGGAGACGTCGATCGCGGCCTCGGTCGGCCCGTAGAGGTTGTGCAGGCCGGCCGGGAGGGTGGCCACGCAGCGGCGGGCCAGGTCGGCCGGGAGCGCCTCGCCGCTGCACACGATCGTGCGCAGCGAGGTGCACGCGGCCACGTCCTCGGTCGCGAGGAACACGGCGAGCATCGACGGGACGAAGTGCACGGTGGTGATCTGCTCGGCCCGGATGAGGTCGCGCAGGTACTCGGCGTCGCGGTGGCCGCCCGGCTGGGCCAGGACCAGGCGGGCGCCGGTCATGAGCGGCCAGAAGAACTCCCAGACCGAGACGTCGAAGCCGGCCGGGGTCTTCTGCAGCACCGCGTCGCCGGGGCCGATCCGGAACCGGCGCTGCATCCAGTCGAGCCGGTTGAGCAGGCCGCGATGGGTGTTCGGCACGCCCTTGGGCCGGCCGGTCGAGCCGGACGTGTAGATGACGTAGGCGATGTCGTCGAGCCCCGGCCCCGCGAAGCCGTCCGGGTCGGCGAGGGCGTCGTCCAGCGGCCGCGCGCCGGAGTCCGCGCGCATGAAGGCCAGGCGGTCGGCGGGGTACTCGGGGTCGAGCGGCACGTAGGCGGCCCCGGCCCGCAGCACCGCGAGCAGCGCGATGACCAGCTCGAACGACCGGTCCGTGGAGACCGCGACGAGACTGCCGCGCGGGATGCGGGCCGCGAGCCGGGCCGAGCGCTCGTCGAGCTCCCCGTAGGTCAGGTGCCGACCGGCGAAGGTGAGCGCCACGGCGTCCGGCCGCTCGGCCATCCGGGCCTCGATCAGCGCCGGCACGGTGGCGGCGGGCAGCTCGACCGGCTCCGGCGCCCGCAGCACCGCGGCGCGCTCGTCCGGCTCCAGCAGGTCCACATCGGACAGCCGCCGGGACGGGTCGGCGGCGACCTCGGCGAGGAAGCGGCGGAAGTGCCCGGCGAAGCGGACCGCGGTGTCGTGGGAGAACAGGTCCGTGTTGTAGACGACCGTCGCCCACAGCTCGCCGGGGTGCTCCCTGACGTACAGCTCCAGCTCGAAGCGGGTCGCGGACACCGGGGCCGGCCAGTGCCCGGGGGTGAGCCCGCCCCAGTCCGTTCCGGTGTACTCGTCGTAGTTCTGCAGCGCGAAGAGCGCCTGGAAGATCGGCGAGCGGCGGACGTCCCGGGGCAGGTTGAGCTCCTGCACCAGCTGCTCGAAGGGCAGGTCCTGGTGGGCGTACGCGTCCAGGCACGCCTCCTTCACCCGCCCGAGCAGCTCGGCGAAGGTCGGGTCGCCGGCCAGCGGCGCGCGGACCGTCACCGTGTTGACGAACATGCCGATGAGTCGCTCCAGCTCCGGCGGCTGCCGCCCGGCCACCGGCGAGCCGACGGCGAACTCCGACTGCCCGGTGAGCCGCCCGAGCACCGCCAGGAACGCGGCCAGCAGCGTCATGTGCAGCGTGACGCCGTGGTCGCGGGACAGTGCCGACAGCTCGTCGCGCAGGCCCAGGGCGAGGCTGTGCTCGGCCCCGGTGAACGTCTGCCGGGGCGGGCGCGGGTGGTCGGTCGGCAGGTCGAGCGGCTCGACGCCGGCCAGGGTCCGCCGCCAGAAGTCGACGCTCGCCGGGAACCCGGTGTTGGCGCGCTGCCAGGCCGCGTAGTCGCCGTAGCGCACCGGCAGCTCGGGGAGCGTGCCCCCGGCGTAGAGGGTGGCGACCTCGCCCGCGAACAGGTCCATCGACCAGCCGTCGGTGACGATGTGGTGGACGGCGACGGCGAGCAGGTGGTCGCCCGGGGCCAGCTCGACGAGGGCCGGGCGCAGCAGCCGGCCGGCCGCGAGGTCGAACGGCTCCGCCAGGTGCGCGTCCAGCCCTTCCAAGGGCAACAGCGGCAGCGGTACCGGTCCGGGCTCGTCGATGCGCAGTTCGGGCCGGCCGTCTCCGGCGTCGGCGAACCGGCTGCGCAGCGGCTCGTGCCGGGCCACGACCCCGGAGATGGCGTCGGCGAGCCGCCCGCGGTCGAGGTCGCCGTGCAGCCGCAGCACGATCGGGATCACCGCGGCGAGGTTGCCCGGGGCGAGCTGCTCGAGGAACCAGAACCGCTCCTGCGCGAACGACAGCGGCGGCGGCGTCCCGGCGGGAAGGGCGGGGACGGTCCGGGCCGAGCGCCCCTTGAGGCGCTGTTCGAGCAGCGCCCGCTTGGCCGGCGAGAGCGTCGTCATGCGGTCTCCCCCAGCAGCCGCTCGGCCTCTTCGTCGGTGAGTGCGCTCAGCTCGGCCACGATCAGCCCCTCCACGGCCACGGCCAGCTCGGCGAGGACGGGATGGGCGAACACGGTCCGCAGCGGCACCTCGGTGCCGGTGGCCGCCCGCAGGCGCCCCACCACCTTCATCGCCAGCAGCGAGTGGCCGCCGACGGCGAAGAAGTCGTCGTGCACGCCGACCCGCTCCAGCCCGAGCACCTCCCGCCACACCTCGGCGACCAGCTCCTCGGCGGCGTCGCGCGGCGGGATGTACACCGTCTCGGCGGCCGTCGCCACGGCCCGCGGCGCCCGGACCGACCGCAGCAGCGCGGCCCGCGCGGCGGCGTCCCCGCCCGCGTCGACCGTCGACAGTGCGGCGTCGGGGTTGGACAGCAGCGCGGTGGCGAGCGCCTCGAAGCGCAGTGCGAGCGCCTCGGCGGTGGCCCGGTCGAACAGGTCCGCCCGGTAGCCGAGCACCAGGCGCAGGCCGTCAGCGGTGCGCCACACGTCGAGGCTCAGCTCGAACTTCACCTGGCGCGCGCCCGGGTCGTGGAACTCCGCCTCGACCCCGGGCAGCACGTCGGTGCCGGCCGCCTCCTCGGTGTGCAGCGTGAACGAGGTCTGGAACAGCGGCGTCCGGTTGAGCCGCCGGGGCACGTCGACCGCGGCGAGCAGCCGGTCGAAGGGCACGTCCTGGTGGGCGTACGCGGCCAGCGCGGTGTCCCGGGTGCGGCCGAGCAGTTCCCGGAACGTCGGGTCGCCGGCCAGGTCGGCGCGCAGGGCCAGGGTGTTCACGAAGAAGCCGATCAGGTCGGCGACCTCGACGCGGGGCCGGTTCTCGATGGGGGTGCCGACGCAGAAGTCGTCCTGGCCGGTGAGCCGGGCCAGCAGCACCTCGTAGACCGACAGCAGCACCATGAACGGCGTGCACCGGGCCTCGGCGGCGATCCGGCGCACCCCGGTGGCCAGGCTCGCGGGCAGGTCGTGCACCAGGAACCGGCCGTCGAAGCCGGTCATCTCGGGCCGCGGCCGGTCGGTGGGCAGGTCGAGGATCGGCACGCCGGTCAGCTGGCCGCGCCAGTACTCCAGCTGGTCGTCCTCGTCCCGCCCGCGCTGCCAGACGGCGAAGTCGCCGTACTGCACCGGCGGCTCCGGCCCCGCCTCCCCGGCGTACGCCGCCCGCAGCTCGCGCACCAGCACGCCGAGCGAGCGCCCGTCGGCCGCGATGTGGTGCACCACGAGGCCGAGCACGTGGTCGTCGGGGCCGAGCACCCGCAGCCCCGCGCGCAGCAGCAGCCCGGAGGCGAGGTCGAACGGCCGGTTGGTCCAGGCCCCGACGTCGTCGCCGCGCTCCAGCACCAGCCGCGCGCCGGTCACCTCCTGCACCGGCTCGTCCTCGCCGGGGAGGAAGCGCGTGCGCAGCGACTCGTGCCGGGCCACGACCGTGTTCAGCGCGGCCTCCAGCCGGGCCGGGTCCAGCGGGCCCCGCAGCCGGTAGGCGACGGCGATGTTGTAGGACGCGTCCGCGGGGTCGA
The DNA here is from genome assembly GCF_049995355.1 of Dactylosporangium sp. McL0621. Lineage (NCBI taxonomy): Bacteria > Bacillati > Actinomycetota > Actinomycetes > Micromonosporales > Micromonosporaceae > Dactylosporangium > Dactylosporangium sp. McL0621. The sequence continues at coordinate 1,207,415 of NZ_CP188259.1, read as the reverse complement.
GATGGTGCAGGAACCACAGGCGCTGCTGGCCGTAGGACAGCGGGCCCCGGGTCAGGCCGCGGCGGGTCACCGGCTCCTCGGCGCGGTACCGGTCCACCGCGGCCGCGAGCCCGGCGACGGTCGGGACGAGGAACAGCGCCCGCACCGGGATGTCCCGCCCGGTGGCCGCGCAGAGCTTGGCGACCGCGGCGATGGCCAGCAGCGAGTGGCCGCCGAGGGCGAAGAAGTCGTCGTTCGCGCCGACCCGCTCCACGCCCAGCACGCCGGCCCAGACCTGAGCGACGAGGTCCTCGGCCGGGGTCCGCGGGGCCACGTACCCGCCGGCCGCGGCGACGGGCGCGGGCAGGGCGGCCCGGTCGACCTTGCCGTTGACCGTGAGCGGGATGCGGTCCAGCACCGTCAGGTGCGTCGGCACGAGGAAGGCGGGGAGCCGCTCGGCGAGCTCCCGGCGCAGCGCGGCCGGGTCGAGGCCCGCGCCGGCCGCGTAGGCCGCCAGGGCGCCGTTGCGCACGACGACCGCGGCCTGGTGCACACCCGGCAGGCCCCCGAGCACCGTCTCGACCTCGCCCGGCTCGACCCGGTAGCCGCGGATCTTCACCTGGTCGTCGAGGCGGCCCAGGAACTCCAGAAGCCCGTCATGGCGCCAGCGGGCGCGGTCGCCGGAGCGGTACAGGCGGGCGCCGGGCGGGCCGAAGGGGTCGGGGCGGAACCGGTCGGCGGTGAGCCCCGGCCGGCCCAGGTAGCCACGGGCCACGCCGTCGCCGGCGATGCACAGCTCGCCCGGGACGCCGGCCGGGGTCAGCCGCAGCCGCTCGTCCACCACGTACACCCGGGTGCCGGCGATCGGGGTGCCGATCGAGGTCTCGCGCGGGCCGAGCGCGCCGGTGGTCGCGATGACCGTCGTCTCGGTCGGGCCGTAGGTGTTGAGCAGCTCGACGCGGCCGCCGACCTCGGCGTACCACTGGGCGAGCCGGTCCGCGCGGACCGTGTCGGCCCCCAGGATGAGCAGGCGCAGCGCCGCGGGCCAGGGCACCCCCGAGCCGACGAGCTCGTGCCAGTAGGGCGTGGGCAGGTCCAGGACGGTGACGGGCTCGCGCGCCAGCAGCTCGGGCAGGTCCTCCCCGGGCGGCAGCAGCACCAGGCGGGCGCCCGCGGTAAGCGTCGGCCAGACCTCCTCGACGTGGGTGTCGAAGCTGACGGTGGCGAACTGCGCGACGACGTCGTGGGCGCTCAGCCGGTACCGCCGCCGCATCCACGAAACGCGCGAGCTCAGCGCCTCCCGGGTGACCCCGACGCCCTTCGGCGTGCCCGTCGAGCCGGAGGTGTGGATGACGTAGGCCAGGTGCGCCGGGTCCACAGTGGACTCGAACGGTTCCCCTTGCGCGACCGCGCCGACGGTCACCGCGCACCCCTCGGCCAGCAGCGACCGGCGGGCCTGCGGGTAGCGCGGGTCGATCGGCACGTACGCCGCGCCCGCCTTCAGCACCGCCAGCAGCGTGACGATCAGGTCGAGCGAGCGGGGCATGAGCACGGCCACTCGGTCGTCGGGGCGCACCCCCTGCGCGCGCAGCCACCCGGCCTGGCGGGCGGCCCGCTCGTTGAGCTCGCCGTAGGTGAGCGACGCGGTTCCGCACGACACGGCGACCGCGGCCGGGTCCTGGGCGGCGACGAGCCGCACCACGTCGGGCGCGTCGCCGGCCGGGCCGGTGCCGAGCGCGACCAGCTCCTCCCGCTCCCCCGGCCCGAGCAGGTCCACCTCGGACAGCCGCCGCGCCGGATCGGCGGCCAGCAGCCGCTCCAGCCGGGCCAGCAGCCGGTCCGCGGTGGCGGCGTCGAAGAGGTCGGTGCGGTAGTTGAGGGACAGCTGGATGCCGTCCGGCTCCCGCCAGACGTCGAGCATGAGGTCGAACTTGGCCTGGGCGAGGCCGTCCTCGGCGTGCTCGGCGGCGATTCCGGGCAGCAGGCCGGTGGTCGCGCCCTCCTCGGTGTGCAGGATCAGCATGGTCTGGAACAGCTCGGTGCGCGACGGGTCGCGGGGCAGGCCGAGCTCGGCGGTGAGGCGCTCGAACGGGATCTCCGGGTGGGCGTACGCGCCCAGGGCGACCTCGCGCACGCGGCCGAGCAGCTCGGCGAGGGACGGGTCGCCGGACAGGTCGGTGCGCAGCACGAGCGTGTTGACGAACATGCCGATGAGCCCGGCGAGCTCGGGCCGGGCGCGGTCGGAGACGGAGGTGCCGACGCTGATGTCGCTCTGGCCGGTGTGCCGGGCCAGCAGCGCCTGGTAGCCGGCGAGCAGCACCATGAACAAGGTGCAGCCGTGGGCCGCGCCGAGGCGGTCGAGCGCGTCGGCGGCCCCGGCGCCGAGGCGGCGGCGGGCGTGGGCGCCGCGCGAGGTCTGCACGGCCGGGCGGGGGCGGTCGGTGGGCAGGTCGAGGTGCGCGACCCCGGCGAGCCGCCGGGTCCAGTAGGCCAGGTCGCGCTCGTCGCCCCGCGCCCGCTGCCACTCGGCGAAGTCGGTGTACCGCACCGGCAGCTCGGGCAACGGCTCTCCGGCGTAGGCGGCGTACAGCTCCTCGCACAGGATCCCCAGCGAGCGCCCGTCGCCGGCGATGTGGTGCATCACCAGGCACAGCACGTGCTCGTCGTCCGCCACCGGGACGAGCCCGGCGCGCAGCAGCATCCCCGAGCCGAGGTCGAACGGCCGGTTGGTCCAGCGGGCCACGTCCGCGGGCGCGCCGCGCTCCAGCGCCGGGCGGTTGCCGGTGACGACCTGGCGGGGCTCGCCGTCGGCCGCGAAGAAGCGGGTGCGCAGGGTGTCGTGGCGCGCGACGACCAGCTCCAGGGCCCGGTGCAGCCGGTCCGCGTCGAGGAGCCCGCGCAGGCGGTAGACGAGCGCCATGTTGTACGCGGCGTCGTCCGGCTCCAGCACCTGCAGGAACCACAGCCGCAGCTGGGCCGGGGACAGCGGGGCGGGCGCGGCCGGATCCGCCCGCGGGGTGACCGGCACGTCGCGGGTGCGGTCCGGGGCGGCGACGAGCTCGTCCACGGCGGCGGCGAGCGCGGCCACGGTCGGGTGCGCGAACACGGTACGCACGGCGACCTCGTAGCCGCAGGCGACCGAGAGCCGCGCCGCGACCGCCATCGCCGGCAGCGAGTGCCCGCCGAGCGCGAAGAAGTCGTCTTCGACCCCGAAGTCGAGGACGGTCCCGTCCGACGTCACGGCGTCGGACCGGTTCAGCGCCTCGGCCCAGATGTCCGCCACCAGGCGCTCGGTGTCGGTCCGCGGGGCCACGCCGGTGCCGGTCGCCGGCGCGGGATCGGGCAGCGCGGCCCGGTCGAGCTTGCCGTTCGGGGTCAGGGGCAGGGCGTCGAGGGTGACGTACACCCGCGGAACCATGGGCCCGGGCAACTGCTCGGCGAGGTCGTTGCGCTCGGGGGCGCCGACGACGTAGGCGACCAGCCGGTCGTCGCGCACCGCGACCGCGGCCTGCCGCACGCCCGGCAGCGCGGCCAGGTGGGCCTCGATCTCGCCGAGCTCGATGCGGTGCCCGCCCAGCTTGATCTGGTTGTCGGCCCGGCCGAGGAAGCGCAGCTGCCCGTCACCTCCCCAGCGGGCCAGGTCGCCGGTGCGGTAGAGCCGGGCGCCGGGCGCGCCCCACGGGTCGGGCCGGAACCGGTCGGCGGTCAGGGCCGGGCGGCCGAGGTAGCCCCGGGCCACGCCGAGCCCGCCGATGCACAGCTCGCCGACCGCGCCGGGCGGCAGCTCGCGGCCGTCCTCGTCGCAGATGCGGATGTGGGTGTACGCGATCGGCTCCCCGATCCGCACCTCGTCGGCGTGCTCGGGCACGGGCCACGCGGCCGACCAGATGGTCGTCTCCGTAGGCCCGTAGACGTTGAGCGTGGCCCGGCTCTTCGCGCGCAGCTCCCGGGCCAGCGCGAGCGGCAGGGCCTCCCCGCCGACCAGCGCGACGACGCCGGGCCGGTCGAACCCCGCGGCGAGCAGCAGCCGCCAGCGCGACGGCGTGGTCTGCACGTGCGTGACCCCGGCCCGGGCGATGAGCGCGTCCAGGCGGTGCCCGTCGCGCTGGGCCTCCTCGTCGGCGAGCACGATCCGCCCGCCGGTGACCAGCGGCAGGAACAGCTCCAGCCCGGCGATGTCGAAGTTGAGCGAGGTGACGGCGAGCCAGCGGTGCCCGGGCCGCGACCCCAGCCGGGCCGCCATGTCGAGGACGAAGTTCGTGAGCGCGTGGTGCTCGACGACCACGCCCTTCGGACGGCCGGTCGAGCCGGAGGTGTGCAGCACGTACGCCACGCCCGCCCCCGGGTCGCCGGCGCGCGCGTCGGCCCGGATCAGCTCCTGCCGGGCGGGCGGGTAGCCGGGGTCGACGGGCACGTAGGCGGCCCCGGCCCGCCAGACCGCGAGGACCTCCTCGACCAGCTCGGGCGTGCGCCGCAGGGCGATCGGCACTAGCACCCCGGAGATCTCCTCGGCCCGCCGGTCCACGTTGGCCATCAGCTCGGCGTAGGTGCGGGTCTGCCCGTCGGCGCACTCCAGCGCCACGGCGCCGGGCGTGCGGGCGGCCTGGGCGTCGATCAGGTCCAGGACGGTGCGCGGGTCCCGACGCCAGCGGGTCGGCCGCGGCGGCTCGGGCGCGCGCCCCTCGGCGAGCATCCGCAGGTGCTCGGCGAAGTGCTCGAGCGCCCCGTCCTCCAGGTCGGTGTACCGCAGCGCCAGCTCGGCGCCGCCGTCCGGCCGGGGCACGGCCTCGACCACGAGGTCCTGCTCGACGGCGGGCACGTCGTGGTGCCAGACCTCGGCGTGCAGGCCGGGCCACGCCTCGGTCGCGCGCGGCTGGTGCAGGTGCAGGGCGACGCGGAACAGCGGCGTGCTCCGGCCGACGGTCTCGAACGGCACCTCGTGCGCGAGCGCCTCGGTGACCGTGCGGCGGGTCCGGCGCGCGACCTCGGCCAGGTCGCGGGCGCCGCTCAGGTCGGTCCGCAGCGCGACCGGGTTGAGGAAGCAGCCCACGACCGGCTCCAGCTCGACCCGGGGGCGGCCCGACGAGATGGTGCCGATGCTGACGTCGGGGTCGCGGGTGTACCGCGCCACCGCGTCGGACAGCACCGCGAGCAGGGCGGCGAACGGGGTGGCCCCACGCCGCCGGTCCAGGGTGCCCGGGGCCAGCTCCAGCCGTAGCGCCCGGGTCGGCGCGCCGGGGGCGTGGTCGCGGGCGAAGGGCAGGCGGGTGTCGCCGAGGCCGGCCAGCCGCTCCCGCCAGTAGCGGGCGTGCGCCTCGGGCACCGGGCGGGCGGCGGCCCAGGCGGCGTAGTCGGCGTACTGCAGCCCGGGCGGGGCGCCGAGGTCGTGCCCGGCGTAGGCCCGCGCGACCTCGCGCCGGACCAGGTCGACCGAGTGCTCGTCGAAGGCGATGTGGTGGCCGACGAAGAGCAGCACGTGGTCGTCGGGGGCGGTCTCGACCAGGGTGGCCCGGAAGACGGGGCCGGTGGCGAGGTCGAAGCGCTCGCGGACGGCCTCGGCGGCGATCGCGTGCGGGTCGCCGGCGCACACGTCGAGGCGGACCTCGGTGCGTTCCAGAACCCGTTGCCAGGGCCGGTCGCCGACGACCTCGTAGACGGTGCGCATGGCCTCGTGCCGGGCCGCGACCGCGGCGAACGCCCGGCGCAGCGCGGCCACGTCGAGCCGGCCGCGCAGCCGCAGGCCGAAGGTGGCGGGCGGGGCGGCGCCGAGCCGGTCGGCGACCCAGATGCGCCGCTGCGCGGGCGAGCACGCGACGAGCCCGCCGCCGGGCGGCCGCGGCGCGATGGCGTCGGGCGCGCCGCCCGCGCCCGCGCGGCGGGCGGCGAGCAGGCGGTCGAGCGCGGCGCGGCGATCCGGATCAAGGCGCGCTAAGGCAGGCGTGACCATCAATCGTTCCCCCGCGAACAATTAGTGCCGGAATACCCACATTTGGCGGTGTTGGGAGCGCTTCCAGATGTGCGCACGCTACGCACGCCGACAGCACAGCGTCAAGGTCTACGTATTTGGATCTTCAGATCGAATGAGTCTTGTTTGACGGCCGCCGCGATGGTCATACTCCACCGCCATGGCCGTCTTCCTCCTCGTCGCGCACGGCTCGGCCGGCGACGTGCTGCCGTTCGCGCGCATCGGCGCGACGCTTGCCGCGCGCGGCCACGACGTGACGCTCGTGAGCCACGCGCCCTTCGCCCGGCACGCGCCGTACGGTTTCGCCGCGATCGACACCGAGGAGCGCTACCGAGACAACCAGGCCCACTCGGCCGGCCTGCTCGCCGCGCGCCGCCCCGATGACCTGCGCCGCTACTACGAAGAGCGCGGCCTCTTCGACGAGCTGCGCCGCGAGGTCGCGCTGCTGGCCGAGCGGCACCGGCCGGGCGAGACCGTGCTGGTGGGCCGGCACACCAGCGCGCTGTCGGTGCCGATCGCCGCCGACCTGCTCGGCGCCCCGGCCGCGTGGGTGGCGGTCGCCCCGGTGCAGCTGATGGTGGCCCCGGTGGCCGCGATGCACGCCCGCAAGGGCCTGGCCCCGGGCGTCGACGCGGTGCGCGCGGGCGTCGGGCTGGCCCCGGTGGCCGACTGGGCCGGGTTCCTGCGGGTGCCGACGCTGGGGCTGTGGCCGGGCTGGTTCGACGCGGCCGGCACCCGGTCGCGGGCCGCGCTGACCGGCTTCGTCTGCGGCGACGAGGACGGCGAGGCCGTGGACCTGCCGGGGCGCCCGATCCTGGTCACGGGCGGGACCGGGCAGATGCTGCACCCGCGGTACTACGAGGTCGCCCTCGCCGCGGCCGGGCTGGTCGACCACCCGGTCGTGGTCGTCTCGCCGCAGCCGATCGAGGGCTTCCCGTGGTACCGCCGCCTGCCCTTCCCCTCGGCCCTGCCCCAGTGCGGCGCGATCCTGCACCACGGCGGGATCGGCACCGCGGCCCGGGCGCTGCTCTCCGGCACGCCGCAGGTGATCCTGGCCCACGGCGCCGACCGCCCGGACGTCGCCCAGCGCCTGGCCCGCCACGACCTGGCGCGCTGGCTGCCGGCCGACGCCTGGACCGCGGAGGCGGCGGCCGACCGGCTGTGGGCGGCGCTGACCGACACCGGCTACGGGGGCCGGGCGGCCGGATTCACCGAGCCGACCGTGGCGGGCCCGGAGCGCGCCGCCGACCACCTGGAGCGCCTGCTTCCCCATTAATCGTGAGACGTCGATGCCTTCGGGACCCGCGAAGGTGAAAGTTTCAGCGCGGCGGCCCGGGCCGCACTGCGCGCCGAGTTGAGCGCCACCTCGGCGAGCATGCCCGGCGCGGCCACGCTGTCGCCGATCAGCCAGACGCCCTCGCCGCGGTCGATCGCGGGGCGGTCACGCCAGGTCGTGCCCGGCCCGTCGACCGCGCCCGTGCGGCCGTTGGCGAAGGCGTCGCGGCGCCACGTCACGCGGTCGCGCCAGCCGGGCAGGGCCAGGTCGGCGAGGGCCTCGGCGCGCGCGGTCGCGGCCGGGACCGCCTCGTCCGGGCGGGCCGGCAGCTCCAGCTGCACCAGGGCGTGGCCGGGCGGGGCGAGGCTCGGGTCCGGCGCGGAGTACCGCTCCACGAATCCGCCCTCGTCGAGGTCCGACACCACGAACGGGTCGCGGCGGTCCGCGCGCAGGCCCAGGTCGATGAGCGCGGCCCGCCCGCTCGGCCAGCGCAGCGACTCGTCGCCCAGCAGCGCGCGGGCCGCGTCCAGGCCGGTGGCGACGATGACCGGGCCGTCGGGCAGCGCGTCGACGCGCTCGCCGGTGGCGATGACCGAGCCGAGGCGGCGGGCGTGGGCGGCCATCCGCTCGACCATCGCCGACCAGCCGCCGTGCACGTAGCGCACCGCCGGCCAGCCCGGCGCGGCCGCCCGCAGCAGGCGCTCCCAGACGAACGCGGCGGAGAGGCGGCCCGGGTCGGCGGTGTACGTGATGACGCCCACCACCCCCGCGGCCGCGCGCGTCGCCTCGGGGCCGAACCGGCGCCCGGCCCACTCGCCGAAGGGCTCGTCGGCGGGCGCGGTGAGGCGGCGGTGGGCGACCATGCGCAGCAGCGCGAGCGGCGGCAGGGCGCGGATCCGTCCGTCGCGGCGGAACCGGAAGCGCGCGAGCTCGCCCGGGGTGGGCCGGCTGAACGGCTGGACCAGGCGGCGTTCGGCGAGCCAGCGGAAGGGCTCCCCGTCGCTGTACAGCACGTGCGTGCCGTCGTTCGCGACGTACGGCCCGGGCGTCGAGCGCGCCCGTCCGCCCAGCCGGCGGTGGGCCTCGTGCAGCGTGACGGCGAGCCCGCGCTCGGCGCACGCGATGGCGGCGGTCAGCCCGGCCACGCCGCCGCCGACGATGGTGATGGAGTTCCTCATGCGGGTGTGGACGCGGCGCCCTCCCCCGAACGTGACACCCACGCGAGCTTCTCGGGGTTGCCCACCAGGAACACGGTGCCGATGCGGTCGTCGTCCGCCGGCTCCACCGACAGCACCAGGATCACCTGCTCCTCCACCCGGATGACGATGGCCGGGGCGGCGTTCACGTCCTCGACGGCGACCCCGAAGTCGTTCGTCCGGGGCACGCCGATCGAGTCCAGGAAGCGCTGGGCCCCTTCGGTGTTGGAGATCGCGTTGAGGAACCGCCCGACGTGGTCCGCGCCGTGCAGGACCCGCAGCGGGGCCTTGGCCCGCCCGCCGCCGTCGCTGACCAGCCGCACGTCGGCGGCGAGCAGGTCGACGAGGCCGGCCAGGTCGCCACCGAAGCAGGCGGCGAGGAACCGCTCGGTCAGGCGCCTTCGCTGGGCGCGGTCGGCGCGGAAGCGGGGCCGTGCCTCCTGCACGTGGTCGCGGGCGCGCCGGGCCAGCTGGCGGGTTGCGGCCTCGCTGCGGCCGATGACCTCGCCGACCTCGGCGTGCGAGAGGCCGAAGGCTTCATGGAGCACGAACGCCGCACGCTCCAGCGGCGAGAGCGTCTCCAGCACGACCAGCAGCGCCAGCTCGACGCTCTCGGCCAGCTCCGCGCGCCCCTGCGGGTCGGGCTGGGTGCTGACCAGCTCCGGCAGCCACGATCCGGGGTAGGCCTCGCGGCGGGCCCGGACCTGGCGCAGCCGGTCGATCGCGAGCCGCGTCGTCACCGTGACCAGGAACGCCTGCGGGTTGCCGACCGTGGCCCGGTCGACGGCCGACCAGCGCAGCCAGGCCTCCTGCACGACGTCCTCGGCGTCCGAGACGGTGCCGAGGATGCGGTAGGCGACGTCGAGCAGTCGGCGGCGGTGCGGCGTGAAGTCATCGGGGCCCATGCGTGACAAGACGGTACCGCGCCCGGATTCGTGACATCACCCGCGCGGGCGAGGAACCGGCGGCCCGAGGCTGTCACCGTTGGTCCTCATGAGCACGGTCCTGACGACCCTCGCGCTGGTGCTCGGCCTGGTCCCGGCCCCGGCCGGGCAAGCGCCGCCCGCGTTCGCCGCCGCCGACTGCACGCCCAGGCCGACCGTGGTGCTCGTGCACGGCGCCTGGGCCGGCACCTCCAGCTGGAACGGCGAGACGGAGCGGCTGCAGCGGGCCGGGTACACCGTGCGCGCCTTTGCCAACCCGCTGCAGGGCCTGACCGGCGACGCGGCCGGGCTCGCGGCGTTCCTGCGGACCATCGACGGCCCGGTCGTGCTGGCCGGGCACTCGTACGGCGGCTCGGTCATCACCAACGCGGCCGCGAGCAGCCCGAACGTCAAGCAGCTCGTCTACGTCGACGCGGCCGCCCCCGCCGTCGGCGAGACGACGGGCCAGCTCAGCGGGGCCGGCTCCGCACTCGGCGGCCCCGCGGCGATGCTCTACGACAAGGTCGGTTCGGAGTTGTACCTCAAGGAGTCGGTCTTCCTCGCCTCGTTCGGCCCCGACCTGCCCCGGGCCACGGGCCGGCAGCTGTGGGCCGGCCAGAACCCGGCGACCATGGGCGCGTTCACCACCCCGTCGGCGGCGGCCGCGTGGCAGCACATCCCGTCGTGGTACGTCATCGGCTCGGCCGACCGGATCATCACCCCGTCGTCGCAGCAGGCGATGGCGAAGCGGGCGCACGCGAAGGTCCGCACGGTCCCGGGCGGGTCGCACCTGACGCTGGTGTCCCACCCGCAACCGGTGACCGAGCAGATCCTCGCGGCCGCGCGCGCCGTCTGCACCTAGAGCCTCACGACCTCGCCCCGCTCGGCCGAGCGGCGGGCCGCCTCCAGCACCTTGAGCGCGGCGACCGAGTCGGCCACGTCGACCGGGCTCGGGGCGCCGTCGCGCAGGGCGGCCGCGAAGCCGGCGTAGAACTCCTGGTACGCGCCCGGGTCGGTCGGCACCGTGTGGTCGTGGCCGTCGTAGTCGGTGAGCACCCCGTAGGCGCCCGGGTCCTCCTCGCCCCAGCCCGGCTCGGTGGGCAGCCGCCCGGCGCGCAGGGCGTCCTCCTGCACGTCGAGGCCGTACTTCGTGTACGCCCCGCGGTCGCCCAGCAGCCGCAGCCGCGGGCCGGTCTTGGCCGCGAGCGTGGTCATCCACAGGTGCGAGCGCGCGTCGCCCTCGTGCCGCAGCGCGATGAAGGTGTCGTCGTCCACGGTGATCCCGGCGCGGCGGGTGTGCGCCTCGGCGTACACCTCGGTCGCGGGGCCGAGCAGCTGCAGCGCCTGATCGACGAGGTGGCTGCCGAGGTCGTACAGCAGCCCGCCCGCCTCGGCCGGGTCGTCGCTCTCGCGCCAGCCGCCCTTGGGCACCGGACGCCACCGGTCGAAGCGGGACTCCAGGCGCAGTACCCGCCCGAGCGCGCCCTCCGCGACGAGCCGCCGGGCGGTGCGGAAGTCCCCGTCCCAGCGCCGGTTCTGGTACACGGTCAGCAGCAGCTGGTTCCGCGCGGCCAGCGCCGCCAGCTCCTCGCCCTCGGCCGACGTCGGCGTGAGTGGCTTGTCCACCACCACGGAGAGCCCGGCCTCGAGCGCGGCGCGGGCCAGCGGCGCGTGGGTGCGGTTCGGCGAGGCGACGACGACGGCGTCGAGCCCGCCGTCCCAGAGCTCCTCGGCCCGCTCGGCGATCCGGGCCTCGGGGTAGCGCGCGGCCGCGGCGGCCCGCCGCTCGGGGTTGGCGGTGACGATGGCCTCGAGCCGGAGGCCGGGCGTGACGCTGATCAGCGGCGCGTGGAACGCGGAGCCGGCCAGCCCGTAGCCCAGCAGCCCGACGCGCAGGGTGGTGTCGCTCATGAGGTCCAGTCTTCCAAATCGTCGTACGTCGCTTTAACATCCACGCAGCGCGATGCCAGTGGGAGCCGGCCGCCAGCACCCCCGCCTGCCCTCCTCCGAGGAGTTCTCCCATGCTGCGCCGAACGCTCCTGCCCGCCCTCTTCGCCGCGCTCCTGGCCGCGGCCGGCCTCGTCGTCCTCCAGCCCGCCGGCGCCGCCCAGTCGGCCGCGGCCGCGCCCGTACGGATCATGCCGCTCGGCGACTCGATCACCGCCGGCCCCGGCTGCTGGCGCGCCAAGCTCTGGCACCGCCTGCAGACCAGCGGCTACACGAACATCGACTTCGTCGGCGGCGTCTCCGACGGCGGCGGCTGCAACCCCGGCTACGCGTACGACTTCGACCACGAGGGCCACGGCGGGTACTCCGCCACGGGCATCGCCGACAACAACCAGCTCCCGCCGTGGCTGGCCGCGGCCCGGCCCGACGTGATCCTCATGCACCTGGGCACGAACGACATGTGGGGCGGCTACATCCCGCTCGCCACCAAGCTGGCCGCCTTCACGAAGCTCGTCGGCCAGATGCGCGCCCAGAACCCGGCCGTGAAGATCGTGGTGGCCCAGATCATCCCGATGAGCCAGGCCGCCTGCGCCACCTGCCCGGCCGACGTGGTCGCCCTGAACAACGCCCTGCCGGCCTGGGCCGCGGGCCTGACCACGGCCCAGTCCCCGATCACGCTCGCCGACCTGTGGACGGGCTTCGACGCGGTGGCCGACACCGGCGACGGCGTGCACCCGAACGACGGCGGCTTCGAGAAGATGGCCAACGCCTGGTACCCGGTGCTCGCCCGCGCTCTGGGCGGCGTGACCCAGTCGCCGTCGGCGTCCGTCTCGCCGTCGCGCTCGGCGTCGGCGTCCGCCTCGCCGTCCCGCTCCGCGTCCACATCCCCGTCGCCGTCGCGCTCCACGTCCCCGTCGGCGTCCTCCGGTGGCTCCCGGGCGTGTACCGCGACCGCCAAGGTCGTCTCCCAGTGGGGCGGTAACTTCCAGGGCGAGGTCACGGTGACCAACGCGTCGGGCACCGCCTCGACGGCGTGGACGGCGACCCTCACCTTCGCCGACGGCCAGCAGGTCAACCAGGCCTGGAACGCCACCGTGACCCAGTCGGGCGCGACGGCGACCGCGCGCAACGTGACCTACAACGGCAGCATCGCCCCGGGCGCGTCCACCTCGTTCGGCTTCCTCGCCTCCTGGAACAACATCACGAACGCGCCCCCCGCCGTGACCTGCACAATCTCCTAGCGAAATATTTTCACATCGATAGACCTTGGTACATGAGGGTCAAATGCCGTAAAGTGGTCGGCGGGACCGGCGTCTCCCCCCGTGGATGCCGGTCCCTTCAGCTTTTCAGCGTCAGCTGCAGCGCCGACAGCGAGCGGCTGCGGAACGAACGGCGCCACACGGGCGGCTCGGCCAGGATCGGGCGCGGGAACCGGCGCAGCAGCTCACCCACCGCCACGTCCGCCTCCAGCACCGCCAGGGCCGCGCCCAGGCAGTGGTGGGGGCCGTAGCCCAGCCCCAGGTGCGGCGCGCTCGGCCGGCGCAGCCGGAACTCGTCCGGCGCCTCGACCACCGACGGGTCGCGGTTCGCGGCGGCCAGGCTCAGCAGCACGGTGGCCCCCGCCGGGACCGTCACCGCGCCGTAGGTCAGGTCCTCCCGGGCGAACCGGCGGATCGACAGCTGCGCCGCGGGCTCGTGCCGCAGCGTCTCGTCGATCGCGGCCCGGCGCAGCTCGGCGTCCGTGCGGACGCCGTCGAGCAGGTCCGGGTGGCGTACCAGGGCCAGGACGCAGTTGGCGATCAGGTTTATCGAGTTCTCGTAGCCGGCGAAGATCGTCAGGAACGCCAGCGACGTGAGCTCCTCCTCGCTCAGCCGGTCGCCCTCGTCGCGGGCCGTGATCATCGCGCTCAGCAGGTCGCCGGCCGGCTCCTCGCGCGTGCGCCGGATCAGCTCGACCAGGAACCGCTCGATCGCCATGACCGCCCGGGCCGCGGCCTTCGGGTCGTCGGGCGGCGGGCTCAGCAGCGTGTTCGTCCAGGCCCGCATCCGGTCCACGTCGGCATCGGCCAGGCCGAGCAGGTCGCAGATCGCGGCGACCGACAGCGGCGTGGCGTACTCGGCCACCAGGTCGGTCCCGGCGTCGGCGGCCAACCGGTCGAGCAGGTCGTTCGCGGTCCGCTCGATCCCCGGGCGCAGGGCCTCGACCCGGCGCGGGGTGAACGCCGGCGCGACCAGCCGACGGATCCGGCTGTGGTCCGGCGCGTCCATGTTGAGCAGGTTGGCGTCCAGCCGCGGCGGGAGCGAGAAGCCGGCCCAGCCGCCGGTGGAGTTGCGCTTGTCCAGCGAGAGCCGCGGGTCGGCGAGCGCGGCCCGGACGTCCTCGTAGCGGGTCAGCAGCCAGACCGGGGACCCGTCGGGCAGCGTCACCCGGTGGGCCGGGCCGCTCTCGCGCAGCCTCGCGTAGAAGTCGTGCGGGTCCGCGAGCAGCGCGTCGATCGCGGCGGTGGTCAAGTCCGGCTCCCCTCGTCGGCGCCCCGCAGCTCCCGGGCGACGGCGACGAGCCGGCGCACCTCGCCGGCGAAGTCATCCTGGTCCGTGCCGTTGTGGTGCTCCGACGGCAGCGCGGCCCGCCAGGCGTCCCAGCGGGCCCGGCGCCCGGCCTCGTCGGCGGACGGCGCCGACCCGTCGTCGCGGGCGCGGCGCTCCGCCTCGTACGCCAGGCAGGCCGACACGATCTGCCCCGCGTCCGCGTCCGCGTCCGCGCCGGCCGCCGGGTCGTCCATGTGGGGGCGCAGCTGGCGCAGGCCGTCGCCGATCTCGACCACCCGCCGCCGCAGCCGCCGGTCCACGTGGCGCAGGCCGGTGCCCCGCCCCGCCCCGGCCGCGGGGTCGAGCACGACCTCGGGGACGGTGACCGTGACGGCCTCCCACAGCGGGTACATCTGCCGGTAGGCCCGGCGCTGGGCCTGCCACGCGGCGACGCGCGACAGCCGCGGCCCGAACGACGGCAGGGTGAGCCCGACGATGACGCACACCGCCCCGAGCGCCGAGAAGACCGGCACGAACACCTCCAGCCGCCGCGGGTCGCCGCCGAGCCGGCCCTCCACGAGGGTTATCGCGCGGACCGCGCAGTACAGCAGGCCCAGGCCCGCACCGGCGGCGGTGAGCCGCAGGCCCCGGCGGAGCCAGACGCGCCCGGCGGCGCGGGCGTAGGGCAGGCACAGCCGGAAGATGTCGAGGAAGCCCAGGCCCACCATCGCGATGTAGCAGCCGAGGTAGGCCGCGTAGACCGGGTCGTGCGCGTAGGTCACGGCGGCGTCGGTCGGGTGCTCGGCCTGCCGCGCGGCCGCGGTGAACAGCACCGTCATCACCGTGAGCACGGCCAGCACCCACGCGATGCGCAGGCGGGCCCGCCGCCAGGCGCCGGCGCGCGGATGCGTCCAGAAGATGATGATGCACTGGATCGTGCCGGAGAAGGCGATGACGCCGCCCTGGCTGATGAGCAGCGACAGGTTGGGGATCGCGACGGCGGCGTCGATGCGCGCCCACACTGCCGGGGTCGACACGGTGAAGATGAGGCCCAGCAGCGCGAACGCGGCCCCGACGGAGTACAGCGACGGGTCCCGCGGGTCGTGGCGCAGGCCCCGGGCGAGCCGGTAGGCCAGCGCGAGCCACGCGACCGCCGCCGCGAGCGGGTACAACAGGCCGTTCATTCGCCCTCCCCGAGCGCACGCTCGATGCGGGTGATCACGCCGGCCGCCCGCTCCGGCACGTCCCACCGCTGCTCGCCCCGCCACGGGTTGAGCCGCTCGAACAGTTCGGTGCCCAGCTCCTCGGCCTCCCGCTCGGCCGCCCCGGCGAAACAGGTGCGGGCGAGCGTGCCCTCCACCGGCTCCCGCAGGGTGGCGCGCACCGCCGCCGGGTCGAGGCTCGGCAGCAGGCGGCGCAGCGCGTCGGGGTCGTCGAGCTCCTGCAGGTGGTGGCCGTGCAGGAGGTGGGCGAGCTCGTGGCACAGCACCATGTCGCGCAGCCAGCGCGGCGCGGCGGCGTCGATGACGATGCTCAGGCTCGCCGCGCGCACCGCGACCAGGCCGCTGGGCAGCTCGGGCGGCATGGCGAGGTAGAGGCGCTGGATCGGCCGGCCCACGCGCGCGCTGACGGCGTCGCACAGGGCGTCGGCGGTGACGTGCCGGGGCAGTGCCAGCCCGGCGACGAGGCTGCCGCGCCGGTGCGGCCGGGCCCATCTCATCCGTCCACCGTCCCGCTCATCCTCCAGACCGGCGTGCGGCGCGAGCGCCCACACCGATACCAGGCTCTGGTTCACGCCGGCGTCTCCGGTGCGCCCGGGCCGGGCGCGTCGGGGTGGCCGGTGCCTCCAGTGCTCTCAAGGCCTTCGAGCTCGAGCAGTTGCGCGAGTACCGAGTTGAGCGCGTGCTGGCTGGCCGAGGACAGCCCCGTGCGGCCGATTACGTCGCGCAGCACGACCTTCTGGACGTTGAGCTCGCGCAGGGCGCGCAGGCGCGAGAGGTCGCCCTCGACGTCGTCCAGCGCCGGGTCGTCGTCGGCGGAGACGAGGTAGGTCGTCGGCACCCCGAACGCCATCGCCAGCGCCTTGAGGTGGCTCAGCCGCGGGTCGGTGGCCTTGCCGCTGCGCAGCTCGCCGATGTACGCCCCGCTGATCGTGACCGGTGCGTCCATCTCCTGCAGCAGCCGCTCGGCGACCTCGCCCTTGTTGATGCGCTCGGCGATCTCGCTGTTGAAGTACTCACCGTCGGAGCGCGCCCGGTTGACGCCGTCAACCGGCTTGAACGTCGCAAAGAGCAGGTTCAGGCGATCCGCCAGGGAGCGTCGTCCCTCCATGCCCGCCTCCTCCGCTGACGCGCGGCTGCGAGTATATGGCATCAAACGGGCACGCGTTGACAGTCGCCTATCCGGACGGCGTATTCTCTGACCGTTGTGCGAAACGCATGTTGAACATGGTGGGCAACCCCGCAACGCGCGTGAAGCGTCCAACACCGGGGTGGAAGGTGCGGCACCACGGTGTGGTGTAACAGGGGGCACCTTCCACCCGCTCAGCCCCCGAGGTAGGCCAGCACCGCCATCACACGGCGGTTGTCGTCGTCGGACGGCGGCAGGCCGAGCTTGGCGAAGATGCTGTTGATGTGCTTGCTGACCGCCTTGTCGGTGACGAAGAGGCGGCCGGCGATCGCGGCGTTGGAGCGGCCCTCGGCCATCAGGCCCAGCACCTCGCGCTCGCGGGCGGTCAGCGCGTCGAGCGGGCCGGCCGGCCGGCGGGCCAGCAGCGCCGCCACGACCTTCGGGTCCATCACGGTGCCGCCGCCGGCGACCCGGCGTACCGCGTCGATGAACTGCCCGACGTTGGCGACCCGGTCCTTGAGCAGGTAGCCGACGCCGCCGTTGCCGCCGGCCAGCAGGTCGCGGGCGTACAGCTGCTCCACGTGCTGCGAGAGCACCAGGACCGGCAGCCCGGGCACCCGCTCCCGCGCGGCGATCGCGGCCTGCAGGCCCTCGTCGGTGAAGGTGGGCGGCAGCCGCACGTCGACGACCGCGATGTCGGGGCGGTGCGCCAGCAGGGCGGGCAGGAGGGACGGTCCGTTGTCGACGGACGCGACGACCTCGAAGTCGAACGCCTGCAGGATGTGTATCAGCCCGTCCCGGAGGAGGGCGAGGTCCTCGGCGATGACAACGCGCACGGCAGCTCCATCGTCACGGTGGTGGGTCCGCCCGGCGGACTGACCACCGACATGGTGCCATCGAAGGCGGCGAGGCGGCGCCCTATGCCCAGCAGCCCGCTGCCCCCGGCGGGGTCGGCCCCGCCCCGGCCGTCGTCGCGCACCACGATGCCGATGCAATTTTGCCGGTACCGCACGAGCACCCACACCCGCGAGGCGCCCCCGTGCTTCACGGCGTTGGCGAGGGTCTCGGCGACCGCGAAGTAGGCCGCCGACTCCAGCGGGGCGAGCGGCCGGCCGGGCAGGTCGATCTCCACGTCGACCGGCAGCGGCAGCGTCAGGGCCAGCGCGCGGACGGCCCCGTCCAGCCCGCGCTCGGCGAGCACCGGCGGGTGGATGCCGCGGACCAGGTCGCGCAGTTCCTCGAGGGCCAGGCCGCTGTACTCCCGCGCCTGCGCCATCAGCCGCTGCGCCGCCTCCGGGTCGCGCCCCATCAGCTCCTCGGCGAGCCCGATCTTCATGCTCAGCGCGACGAGCCGGGCCTGGGCGCCGTCGTGCAGGTTGCGCTCGATCCGCCGCAGCTCGCTCGCCTGTGCGTCGACGGTCTCGGTGCGGGTCTGGGTCAGATGGTCGACCCGCAGGGCCAGCGCGGCGGCGCGGGTCGGGCCGAGCAGGGCGGCGCTGAACCGCCCGAACCAGCGCAGGGCCCGCGGCGCGAACGTCAGCCCGAAGGCCAGGAAGGCGACGCCCTGGGGCCAGCCGAGCACGGCCTGCACCGCGTTGCGCAGCGGCCAGAAGACGCCGTAGCCGTACCAGTCGAGGAGGTAGTAGAGCAGGACGGGTACACCCAGGATGCCCTCGACCCCGTATACGGTCAGCGCCGCGGGCACGATCAGCAGGGGCGCGGTGACGTAGACCGACACCATCAGCCAGAGCAGGTCGCGCCAGGTGGCGGCGTCGCTCATCACCCAGCGGTAGGTGCCCCAGACCCCGAGCCGCTCCGGCCGCGGCCGGTAGGGGCTCGCGATCTCGACCCCGGTCCACTGGGCCAGGGTCCGCCGGTAGTGGTCGGTGACGGCCCGGACCACCAGCGCGAGCACCGGCACGAGGAAGATGCCGAGGCCGGCGACGGACAGCAGGACCCCGACCAGGAACAGCCCGAACAGCGCGGCGTTGACCGCCAGCACGCCGACCGCCAGCAGCAGCCCGCGCAGGCCGGCCAGCAGGCCCCGCACCACCCAGACACGCACGGGTGCCATTCTCGCCCATCGCCGTACGCCGGTCGGTGGTGCTGGCTCCACCATGGCCGGGGAGTTGTCGCTCCTGACCGGCGCGCGCCCGGCGCCTTGGATCGAAGCATGCGTTACAGACTGCTGACTCTGGCCCTCTGGGTCGTCGTCGCGGCCGGGCTGGGCCCGCTCGCGATGAAGCTCACCGACGTCCAGGACAACGACTCCCTGGGCTCGCTGCCCGCCGCGGCCGAGGCGACCCGGGCCGCGGCCCGCGCCGAGGCCGCCTTCCCGGAGCCGGACGCGCTCGTGGCCGTGGCCGTGTACGTGCGCGAGTCCGGCCTCACCGCCGCCGACCGGGCCAAGGTCGACGCCGACCGGGCCGCGTTCGCCGCGAACGCACAGGGCGGCCTCGTTCCCGAGCCCGCCCCGGCCGCCGACGGCCAGGCGCTGCTGCTGACCTTCCCGGTCACGGACGACGTCGCCCCGATCCGCCAGCGGCTCGCCGAGCAGACCCCCGACGGGCTGCGCACCGCGCTGACCGGCTCGGCCGCGGCCGAGGACGACCTGGGCGAGGCGTTCTCCGGCCTCGACCTGACGCTGCTGCTCGCCACCGTGGGCGCGGTCGCGCTGTTGCTGCTGCTGACGTACCGCAGCCCCGTGCTCTGGCTCATCCCCCTGCTGACCGCGGGCATCGCGAGCCAGTGCGCGGGCGGCATCGTCTACCTGCTCGTGCGGCACACCGGGCTGACCGTCGACCTGCAGAGCCAGAACATCATGACCATCCTGTCCATCGGCGTCGGCGTGGACTATGCGCTGCTGCTCATCTCCCGGTACCGCGAGGAGCTGCGCCACCACGAGAACCGCCACACGGCGATGGCGGTGGCCCTGCGCCGCTCGTTCCCGGCGATCTGCGCGTCGGCGGTCACCGTCGCGCTCGGCCTGCTGTGCCTGCTCGCCGCCGACCTGCCGGCCACCCGCGGCCTCGGCCCGGTGGGCGCGATCGCGGTCGTGACGACCCTGGCCGCGATGACCACGCTGCTGCCGGCCCTGCTCGTGCTGCTCGGCCGCTGGATCTTCTGGCCGTTCGTGCCCCGCGCCGGCGCTGCGGCCTCCGCCTCCTGGTCGTCGCGCGTGGCGCGGCTCGTCGGCGACCACGCCCGGCCGGTCTGGCTCGCCACCGCCGCCGTCCTGGCCGCGCTCACCATCGGCATCGGCCACCTGAGCATCGGCCTGCCCGCGGACGAGACGTTCACCAAGGAGGTCGGCTCGATCACCGGCCAGCGGCTCATCGAGCGCCACTACCCCGGCGGCACCCTGGCCCCCGCGGTCATCACGGCGACCGCCGGCACCGCGACCGAGGTCGCCGACGCCGCCCGCCGCGTCGAGGGAGTGGCGGCGGTCGGCGCGCCGGCGCGGTCGGCGGACGGCCGCTGGGCGCGCATCGAGGCCACGCTGGCGTCGGAGCCGACCTCCCCGGAGGCGGTGCGGACCCTGGAGCGGCTGCGCACCGCGGTGCGCTCGGTGCCCTCGTCGGACGCGCTGGTCGGCGGCGACACCGCGGCCGAGGCCGACGGCGACGCGGTCACGAGCCGGGACAACCGCGTGGTCGTCCCGCTGGTACTGGCCGTGGTCCTGCTTGTGCTGATCGTCCTGCTGCGCGCCCTGGTCGCCCCGCTGATGCTGCTGGCGAGCGTGGTCCTGTCGTACGCGGCCGCCCTCGGCGCCGCCGGCCTGATCCTGGACGCGATCGGCCACCCGCGCCTGTGGAGCGCGGTGCCGCTGCAGACGTTCCTGTTCATCGTCGCCCTGGGCGTCGACTACACGATCTTCCTGATGACGAGGGCGCGCGAGGAGACCGCCCGGCTCGGCCACCACCGGGGCGTGCTGCACGCCCTGACCGTGACCGGGGGCGTCGTCACGAGCGCGGGAGTCGTACTGGCGGCGACGTTCGCGGCGCTGACGGTCCTGCCCATGGTCCCGTCGGTCCAGATCGGGGTCATCGTCAGCGTGGGCGTACTGATCGACACCCTGCTGGTGCGCAGCCTGCTGGTGCCGGCCCTGACCCTCCACATAGGACCTCGGGTCTGGTGGCCGGCCGCCCGCCGGGGTCCGGTCGCCGACGCCGACGGCTCCGAACAGCCGGACCGCGTCGCGGGGGCCTACCGCTGATCACCGGTCCGCAGGGCGTTGGTCAGCTGGACCCGGGAGTTGACGCCGAGCTTGGCGAAGATCGCGCGCAGGTGGGTGCCGATCGTGTTCGCGGACACGCCGAGCTCGGCGGCGGCCGAGCGGTTGGTGTGGCCGGCGACGATGAGGCCGGCGACGCGGGCCTCGGTCTCGGTCAGCGCGGACCGGCCGGTCAGGGCGCGCGGCGGGCCGGCCGGGGGGCGCCGCCGCGCCGGCCCGCCCAGGGCGGCCAGCTCACCGGCGACGGCGCCGGCGTAGGCGGACGCGCCGACCCGCGCGTAGATCGCGTGGGCCTCGCGCAGCGCGGCGAGGCCGCCGGGGGTGTCGCCGCCGGCGGCGAGCGCGGAGCCGAGATCGTGCAGGGCGGCGGCCAGCGGTATCGGGCGGGGCGAGCGGCGCAGCACCGCGACGGTCGCACGCACGTCGGCGACGTCCCCGCCGAGGTGGCCGCGCAGGTGCAGCGCCACGCCCTCCAGCGTGGCGACGCCCGGGTTGCGCCGCGCGCCGAGCTCGGCGATGTGCAGCGCCCGGGCGGCCCGCTCGGCGTCGCCGGCACGCCGGGCGGCGTCGCCGAACACCCGCATCCACGGCGGCGACCAGGCCCACGCGTGGCAGCCGTTGTCGGCCGCGTCCAGCAGCGGCCCGACGATCCGCAGCGCCTCGGCCGGGTCGCCCGCCTCGGCCGCCAGCCACGCCAGCATGAGCCGCAGCCGCGACGCGCGCAGCTCGTCGGCGCTCTCGGCCGCGGACTCGAGCGGCGCGAGCAGCTCGCGGGCCCGGCCGAGCTCGCCGCGGTAGATGGCGACGCCGCACAGGATCATGCGGGCGTTCATGGCGTACGTGAAGTGCCGCAGCGCCTCGGCCTGGCGCAGGAGGGTGCGCGCGGTGGCGTCGGCGGCGTCGAGCTCCGCGAGGTTGTGGTGCTGCCACATCTGGGCGTACAGGTACGACGGCAGCAGCCGGTCCAGGTCCCCGTCGGCGTCCTCGCGGGCGGCGGCGAGCAGGCCGGCGGCCTCCGCGTAGCGGTCGAGGTGCTGCAGCGCGCGGATCCGCTCGGGCCGGTGGGCGGCCGGCGCGATCGCGTGCAGCTCGTCGAAGTACGCCAGGACCTGCGCGTGGTCGCCGAAGTTGCGGCCGGCCTCGGTGAGCGCCAGCAGCGCGATCTGGCGGGTCAGGTCGTCGCCGAGGCGGCGCCCCTCGGCGTCGGCGGCGGCCGCGGCCGGGGCGGCGGCCGGGGCCGACGGGGTGCGGGTGGCGGCGAGCGCTCGCAGCGCCAGCAGCCGCGCCCGCTCGACCTCGGGCACGGCGGCGCGCTCCAGCGCGGCCCCCGCGCGGCGCTCCAGTTCGCGGCAGGCCCCGTTGGCCCACAGGGCGCGGCCCACGGCGACCTCGATGCGGGCGACCGCGGCGGGCGTCCCGGCGAAGGGCAGCATCGCGTCGGCCAGGCCGATCACGTCGCTCTCGCGCTGGGCGTCGATGAGGACGGCGAGCGCCCGTTCGCCGGTCTCCAGCCGGCGCGGGTGGTCGCGGCCGAGCCGCGCGACCGCCTCGCGGGCCAGCTCGGCGGCCTGCTCCGGCATGACGTGGGCGCTCTGGGCGGCGGCCCGCAGTACTACATCGGCCGCCTCGAAATCGCCGGGCCCGGCGGACGCGCGGAAATGCGGCGCGGCCGCGAGGGGGCCGGCGCCGTCGCGCTCCAGCCGCCGCCCGCAGGCCCGGTGCAGGCGGCGGCGCTCGACCGGCGGGATGTGCGCGTACACGGCCTCGCGGATCAGGTCGTGCGGCAGCGACAGCCCGTCGCCCGCCAGCACCATGAGCCCCTCGTCCTGGCCCTGCAGGGCGGCCGCGAAGACCAGCTCGGGCGTGGTGTCGCCGACCAGGTCGGCGACCATCTCCGCGGACGCGACCCGGCCCAGCACGGCGACCACCCGCACGACGGCCGCGACCGGCGGCGGGACCATCGCCAGCCGCTGCCGGATGCTGGCGATGAGCTCGGCGTGCAGGTCGTTCTCGGGCAGGCCGCGGGCGCGCCGCCGGGCCAGGCCGGTGAGCAGCTGGACGGCCCAGAACGGGCTGCCGCCGACGCCGCGCAGCAGTTGCAAGGTCCGCGCGTCGGGTACCGCGCCGAGCCGGTCGGCGGCGAGGGCGTCGAGGTCGGCGGCGCGCATCGGCCCGAGCGGCACCCGGGTGACGGCGACGGCCGGATCGCACGCGCCCACGACGTCCTCGAGCCGGTCGATCGGCGCGAGGCGGCTGGTCAGCAGCCACACGACCGGCGCGCCGGCCAGGCGCGAGGGCAGGTAGCGCAGCGCGAACCGGGTGAGCGGGTCGGCCCACTGCACGTCGTCGAGGCCGATGAGGACCGGCTGCCGCGCGGCGAGGCCCTCCAGGAGCTCGGCGACGCGGTCGACGAGCCAGAGCGGGCGCTCGTACAGCGGCTCGAGCCCGGCGAACGCGTCGGCGTCGACCAGCGGCCGCGCGCCGGAGCGCAGGGCGAGCAGCAACGGCGCGCCCGGCGCGACCTGGTCGATCTCCTCGGCCTTGCCGACCCCGATCGCGAACCCCTTGCGCCGGGTCTGCTCGGCCGCGTCGCGCAGCAGGGTGGTCTTGCCCATCCCGGGCTCGCCGACGACGGCGACGAGCGAGCCGCACCCGGTGCGGGTCGTATGCCGCAGCGCGCCGAGGAGACGCTCCATCTCCTCGGCGCGGCCGCGCAACGTCACCCGGTTCATCGGGTGCGAGCATAGATCCGGACGATGAACTGCCGGTGGCTCAGCCGTTGAGGGCCTTGCGGATGAACGCGGCGACCTCCACCGGGCGGGCGATGAACGCGCAGTGGGAACCGCCGATGGTCTCGGTCGTGGCGCCCATCCGCTGGGCCATGAACCGTTCCGCGTCGGGGGCGATGGCGTTGTCGAACTCGGAGACGAGGTACCAGGACGGCTTCGTCCGCCAGCCGGCCGCCGTCAGCGGCTCCGTGAAGGCGGCCAGGGACAGGGGCCGCTGGCTCGCCGCCATGACGCGGGCGAGGTCGGCCGGGACGTCGGCGCAGAAGGTCTCGCGGAAGTCGGAGCGCCCGATGTACAGGTCCGGGCCGCCCGGCGCGCCGGGGGCCTCGTAGGGCGTCGGGACGTACGTCTTGACGAGCAGCGCCGGCGGGAACGGCTGCGTCACGCCGGCGCAGCTGTCGTCGACGTCGAGCCCGAACGCGGCGAGGTAGACCAGCCCGATCACGTTGTCGAGCGCGGCCGAGGCCTGCGTGATGACGGCGCCGCCGTAGGAGTGCCCGACCAGCAGCACGGGCCCGTCGATGGCGCCGACGACCGCGGCGAGCGCGGCGGCGTCACTGGCGAGCCCGCGCAGGGGCGTGGGCGGGGCGACGACGGCGTACCCGGCGCTCTCGAGCTCCCGGATGACCCCGGCGAACCCGGAGGCGTCGGCGAAGGCACCGTGCACCAGCACGATGGTGGGTTGCGTTGCATCAGTCATGCCGCACAGCGTCGGCGAACGCCCGCGCACACGCCTCACGCAAACAGGTGAGGCGGTCCGATCAATGCGGCCGGCCCAGGTGAGGAATTGCGAAAGGCCCCCGCCGCAATGACGAGGGCCTTTCATTTGGTAGCGGGGACAGGATTTGAACCTGCGGCCTCTGGGTTATGAGCCCAGCGAGCTACCGAGCTGCTCCACCCCGCGTCGCAAAGAGAACACTAGCGCAGCGGGGCGCGGATGCCCAACTTGATTACTCGCCGCGCAGGGTGCCGGCCGGCTCGACCCGGCCGGCGGCCCACGCCGGATACATGCCGGCGACGGCTCCGACCAACAGCCCGACCAGCGGACCGCTGATCAGAACCCGCATGTCCAGCACCAGCAGCCAGTCCTCGGCGAGGGCCACACCGGTCACCACGTCGATGCCGGCCAGCGTGCCGGCCAGGCCGCCCGTGACGCCCAGGATGCTGGACTCGACGATGAACTGCAGCATCACGGCCCGCCGGGATGCACCGACCGCCCGGCGGAGGCCGATCTCGGTGCGCCGCTCCAGCACCGCCACGAACGTCGTGTTCGACACACCCAGCGCCGCGATGGTGAGCGACACGATCGACAGGCCGAGGAACAGCGCGGCGGTGTCCCGCTCCACCCCCTGCCGAAACGTCCTGAGGTCCGGCGGAACGAGCGCGGCCAGCCGGTCGGGCGCCTCGGGCGCGAGAACCAGGCGCGCCTCGGCGGCGACCTGGTCCGCGGCGCCCAGCCGCGTGTTGATCACCGCGCTCGCCGGGCCGAACCGGTCGAAGTGGTGGCGTTCGTCCAGGCAGGTCTCGTACGGCACCACCGCCGCCGCAGTGAGCCGGATGTCGCCGATCGGGGCGGTGAAGACGCCCAGGACCAGCGTCGCCCGGCCGTCGAGGAAGACCATGCGACCGGGCTCCTCGACGTGCAGCCGCCGGGCCGCGACCGTGTCGAGCAGCAGCACCGGGTCACGACGCATGCCGTGCCCGGCGTCGAACGCCCGGCCGGCGACCATTGTGACGTGCAGCGCCGCCAACGCATCCGGCTGCGCCGCGATCACGTTGACCGAGCCGCCGCCGGTACCTTCGACCGTGGCAACCCGGTTGCGGTCGCCGGTCGCCTCGCACAGCAGGCCGGCGCCGACGACGCCGTTCAGCCGTCGCAGGCCGGCGGCCCGGCCGGCCTCGGGTCGTGGCAGGTCCTCGGGCCAGCGGACCGAGACCTGCGTTGCCCGAACCGCGTCGAAGCGGTCGGAGATGGCGGCCGCCGCCGTCGCCGTGACCCCCAGCGTGGCGGTGGTCGCGGCCACCCCGAGGGCGACCCCGGCCGCGGTCAGCAGCGAACGGAGCGGTCGGCCGGCCACGGCCAGCCACGCCTGATGCAGCACGTCCAGCACCGCGGTCCGCGGGCGCGGACCCGGCTCAGCCGACACGGCCGTCACGCACTTCCAGCGTCCGGTCGGCAACCTCGCGTACCGCCTGCTCGTGCGTCACCACGACGACGGCGCGCTGCGGCCCGACCGTCTCCCGCAGCAGCGCGAGGATCGCCAGCGTGGCGTTCTGGTCCAGGTTGCCGGTGGGCTCGTCGCAGAGCAGGAGCACCGGCTCGTGCACCATCGCCCGCGCGATGGCGACCCGCTGCCGCTCGCCGCCGGACAGGGTGGCGGGTCGCGCGGCGGTCCGATGGCCCAGACCCACCGACTCCAGCGCGGCCACCGCTCGGGCCCGGCGGCCGGTTCGCGACTGCCCGGAGTGCACCATCGGCAGCATCACGTTCTGCACGCAGTCGAGGTGCGCGACCAGGTGGAAGGCCTGGAAGACGAAGCCGATCCGGCGCGCCCGCAACGCCGTGCGGGTGCGCTCCGGCAGTCCGTGCACGGCCCGCCCGGCCAGCCTGAGCTCGCCGGCGGTCGGGGTGTCCAGCAGACCGAGCAGGTTGAGCAGCGTGGATTTGCCGGACCCCGAGGGCCCGACGATCGCGACCAGTTCCCCGCCGTGGACGTGCAGGTTGGCCTCGCGCAGTGCGGTGACCG
Source organism: Dactylosporangium sp. McL0621 (assembly GCF_049995355.1). Lineage (NCBI taxonomy): Bacteria > Bacillati > Actinomycetota > Actinomycetes > Micromonosporales > Micromonosporaceae > Dactylosporangium > Dactylosporangium sp. McL0621. Next base: position 1,181,481 of record NZ_CP188259.1, on the reverse strand, counting down.
GCGGCGGCCCGGCGAAGGTTCGCGCCACGCCCACGGCCTCCACCAGCGGCTCAGCCATCGCTGACCCGCACCCGGTCGCCGGCCCGCACCGCGCCCGGCGTGACCGGCACCACGGCGCATCGGCCGTCGGCCCGGACCGAGATCGTCACTGGCACCTGGACGCCGGACTCCAGCGTGAGGTTGACGGCCCCGTCGGCCGCGGTCCACAGCGCCGACAACGGCACGATCAGCGAACCGGCCGGGCTGTGCGACCGTTCCGCGATCACCTGCTGGGCGTCGCCGACGTGCGCGGTGGCGGGCGCCGCACCGCCGCTGACCGTCAGCACGGCCGCCTGGGTCGGCGGCGACTCGGGGTCGCGCCCGGGTACCTCGATGACGCCGCCCGGCGTCGCCGTGCGGCCCTCGAACGGCCCGTCGCCCAGGCGCAGCGCAACCCCCGCCTCGGTGGGCGGCGGCCGGTCCGCGTCCAGCGGCACGCGCACCTGCCAGGCGCCGGTCACCAGCGACAGCAGCGTTCCGGTCGCGGTGCCGCCCAGCCGGACGCGCACCGTGCCGATCTCCGCCGGCAGGCTGGGCACGAACGCCAGCTCGCCCGCCGGCACCTGCACGTGCCGGGCGGCCGGGACGGTGGCCGGGACGGTGGCCGGGACGGTGGCCGGGACATCGATCATGACGGGTCCGTAGCCCGCCCGCCGGTACATGCGATCGACGTCCGCTTCCGTCCTGGCCGTGAATGTTCCGGTGACCGGGCTGCCCAGCGCGGCCTGCAACTGCCGCACGTCGCGCCCGGTGTCGCCGACGGTCAGGTCGCGGTAGGCCGGAAACGCCCCGGGCAGGGCGATGACCGGCCGCCCGGACACCTCGACCAGAACCTGGCCGGATCGCACCGACCCGCCGACGACGTTCGGCGTCGCGGTGACCACCAGGGCCGCCGCACCGGCCACCCGGGTCGGAGCCGGCACGTCGACCTGGAACTCCCGCTGCAACCGGCCGTCGTAGGCGGCGGCGTCGATCAGCTCGCCCGCCTCGACGGCGACGGTCACCACCGACGGCGCGGGCGGTGCGGCCTGGGCCGCGCTCTGCGCCGGCGTTCGGGCCCGGCCGGCCGACTGTACGGCGACCACGCTGGCCAGCGCGAGGCAGGCGACGACGCCGGCCAGCGCCCAGGCCCGGGCGCGGCCCGGCCCGTGGTTGACCGCCGCGCTCATGCGCCGAGCAGCCGCTGGGCGGCGACCACCGCGGCCTGCAGCAGCTCCCGCAGCGCGACGAACTCGGTGTCGTGCTCGCGCATGTACTGCTGCGCGTGCTCGGTCCACGCCGAGCGCAGCACCCGGTCCACCTGCGAGGTCTCGGAGCACTTCGCGTCGGCGACGGCCAGCGCGATCTCGTTGCGCTTGGCGTCTTCGAAGCTGGGCGCCGGCGCGTTGTGCGGCCAGTGATAGCTCACGGCGGCCGCCTCCGCGTCGTCGACGGACTCCAGGCCCGGGTAGCCGGCGGCCACCATGCACGAGGTCCAGCGCTTCGTCGCCGCGACGACCCGCTCGTCGGCCTCGCCGGCCGACCGCAGCCGGCTGCTCATGTCCCCGGCGACGGCGACGAGCCGGAAGTACCGCTGGAGATCCCCGTACATGCTCGTCATGACCTCTTCGTCGCAGCCGCCGCGCCGCATCCGCAGCTTCGACCCGTCGGCGAGCGTGTACTGCGCCCAGGTGCCGAGCGCCGCCTGGTAGCGGTCGCGGTCGGCCTGCGGCAACCGGTCGTACGCCGAGGCCTGGGCCTGGGCCGGCGAAGGCGTTTCGCCCGATGGTTGTCGCTGCAGCCCGTACCCGTTGCGCTGGGCCTGTTCCAGCGTCGGCGCACCGTCGCGGTACGGGTAGGCGTCGGCGGCAGGCCGGGTGGCCGCCTTGGCGGGTGAGGCCGGATGCACGGTGAAGCCCCGGCCTTCCATGCACCGCGTGACCGCCTTGCCCTTGGCCGCCTCCGCCCCGTCCAGCAGCGACCACACCTCGGACAGAACCTGGACGACCGGGCTCGCCTTGGGGCCCGGGTCGGCCGGGCCGCCGGCCGCCGGCGCCCCCGGCGGTGCGGAGCAGGCGGCGGCGCAGCAGAGCACGCCGAGCCATGCCGCGCCCACCACCCGACCAATATGCATCGACGTCGACCTACGGCCAGACCACGAACTGTTCGGCGAACAGCGTGTATCCGCTACAGGTACTCGTCCAGACATGCGCCGAAATGAGGTCGTTCATGTCGGCTTGGCGGGAGACGCTGTAGCCCTTCTTGAGGCATTTGTTCCGCCCGCTGCCGCCGGCCGCGTCGAAGAAACGCACATTGCCGTACGTGCTCAGGCCGTGGTCCTCCCAGGAACGGCTGTTGTTGTTGATGTACCGGTAGGCGCTCGGAATGGACGCATAGTCCCAGGCGTCGTTGTAGAAACCGATCGCGTATCCGGTGTAGTCCTCCCAGACCCAGGCGCATACGTAGCCGCCTTGGCAGTTCGCGTTGCCGTAGTGCTCGTAGTAGGCCGCGGCCGCCTGAGCGGGTTGGGCCGTGGCGACAAGCGTCGCCGCCGTTGCGACGGCGGTGACAAGGGCCGCCGATCTGTGTCGTTTCACCTGCTGCCTCCTGAGGATTGTCCACCGGCGGTGCGCAGATCGTCGCGCAGGCTCTGTGCCTTGCGCACCGCCTCGGTCTTGATCGCGCGGTACTCCCCGGCGTCGCCGGCCCGGGCGCCGGCGATGCGCGCGAGCTGCGCCTGGTGCAGCCGGTCGCCGGTCGCTCGCAGCCCGCTGCGCTGCGAGCAGCCCGCATCGGTGGCGGCGAGCGCTCGTTCGTATTCCTGCGCCTGGCCCGGCGTCGCGGCGCGGTAGTGCGCCAGCGCGGCGGCGCGAGCCGCGTCCGGGTCGGCGAGGTCGAAGCCGTGCTCGGCCAGGCACCCCCGCCACACCTCGAGCGCCGCCCGGTACGCCGGGTCCGCTCGCACCACCGGCACGATCTGCGCGTCCAGGTCGGACGCCCAGACGTCGAGGGCGACCCAGCGGTCGAGGTCGCCGTAGAGCGCGCGGCGCGCGTCGGCCAGGCAGCCGGTACGACCGGTCGTGTACCGCAGGCCGTCGGCGGTTTCGGCGCTGGTCGTGTCGTCGCCGGCGCCGAAGAACGTCTCGTCGTAGCGCTGCCGGCGCTCGGGGCTCAGTCCGGAACGGTAGGAGCGGTTCGGGTCGTCCTTGTCCAGCCGCATCTCCGCGGTGATGCCGTACCCGTTCGCCGCGGCCGCGACGGCGTCGTCGCTGCCGTACGGCCGCACGGCCGAGACGCCGTCATCGGCGGAGGGTGCGGTCCAGTCCACCGTGAACCGGAAGCCGTTGGCCACCATGCACCGTCCGGCCAGGAGCAGTTCGGCCCACTCGAGCAACTGATCGGCCGGGGCCCCGCCGGCGGGTAACCGGCCGACCCGCAGCGCGACCGGCTCGGCGGTGGGCGGGTGGTCGCATCCCGCCGCCGCCAGCCCGGCCGCGACGAGCGGTACGACGATCCACCTGGTCCTCATCACCGATGAACCTCGCCCAAACGAGCAGGGCCCGCCATCCGCCTCCGAGCGGACCCCGATCCATTGACGCCGATATTCCGGGGTCGTAAGCTTCGGCGCTCAAAGCAGCATCGCAGGCCGTCGCCACCGAATGCGTTCTATGGGGGAATCGCATGAAGTCGGGCCTTACAGTCATGACCACCGGAGCGGAAGAAATCGTCGATCTGCCGCCCGGCCGGTCCGCCACGTTCGGATCATGTCGTTGTAACAACTGCACCTTCGACGTCCACGTGCATCCGGCCATCACCATCGCGGTGCGCATCATCGCGGAGGAGACCATGTGGCGGATCGGCAACCTGCATTCCGACGTCAGTTGTACCGTTTCGAATTTGGAGGCGCCGGCGGAGCACATCGCCGTTCCCAGCGGCCGGATGGCGATGCCCGTGCCGTTCGAGCTCGCCACGGTGATCAGCGGCGGCCGGCCGGCCCTCACCGTGTTCGGCCCGGAACCGCAGCTCGCTCCGGTCACCGTGTCGTGCCCGCAGGTCGCCTACGAACCGGTGCTCGACGAGGGCACGGCCTACTTCCGTGCCCTCGTCGCGCTGTGCGCCTCTCGCATGCACGGCGGATCGGACGCCCGGCTGCCGAGCACCGCGACGATCGCCGGGATCCTGACCCGGGCCGGGGTGCCGACCACGCCGAGGGGCGCTCGCGACCATCTGGACCATGTGTTCGGCAAGCTCGCGCTGGCCGGCAGCGCCGACCCGGACGGCGAGCGAAGCGGCCCGTGGCGACGCGAGCTGCTGGTGCGCACGACGCTGCGGCGCGGCATCGTGCGCACCGAACACCTCGATCTGCTCGTACCCCGCCTCGCCCGGTCCGCCTGACTCACATCGTGAAGTTCTGCTGCACGATCGGCCGCGCCATCTCCAGGCGGGCCGCCTCCGTCGCGCCGGTGACCGCGACGAACCACCGGTGGCCGTCGGGCTGCCAAGCCTTGAGGTAGAGCGTCGAGCCGTCGTCGGTCAGCAGGAACTGACCGCCCGTGTTCCAGGACGCGGGAAGGTCGAGCGGCACGCCGGGCAGGCCCTGGTCCTGTGCGCCGTCCTCGACGACGACGACCCGCCACACGTCGGCCGTCGAACCGTCCGACCGCACGAACGCCGCCCGGCGACCTTCCCTGGGCCACACCTTGAGCGCCGGCTCGCGCCGGGCCGCGGCGTCCACGTCGGCCACGCCGGTCAGCGCCTCCGCCACGCCGCGCAGCGCAAGCGGCGCCGCCGTGGGCGACGCCACGGAGCCGGTGATCCCGGTGGTCGCCGGATCACCGGGCTGCGGCCGGATGGATCCGCCGGGCCGGGCGAGCACACCGATCGTGACGATGATCGCGGCGGCGGCGACCGCCGCGCCGAGCACCGCGCCGGTGCGTCGCATCATGCGTCCGCGACGCAGTTCCCGTTCCACGTGCGCCATTACCGCCTCGGCCGGCAACGGCAGCGCCTGGCGGTCGGCGGTGAGTTCGCGGCGCAACCGGCGCTCCAGATCGTCAGAGCTGTTCACGAATCGCCTCCGCGGCTTCCGACGATGCCAGCGCGGCCCGCAGCCGGCCGAGGGCGCGATGCCGGAGAACCCGGATCGCGCCGGGGGTGCGCCGCAGCACCTGTCCGATCGTGACGTCGTCGTCGTCGTCGAAGTAGGTCAGCACGAGCACGGCCCGCTGCGACGGCGGCAGGTCGCGCAGAGCCGCCTGCAAGCCGTCCCGCTCGACGATCCGGTCGATCGCCGGGTCCGGGCCGTCCCGGCGCGAGGCGGCCTCGACCGGCATCCACCGTCGCCAGCGCTGGATTCGGCGCAGTCCGGTGACGTGCAGCCGCACCATGGTGGTCTTGGCGTACGCCTGCGGGTTGCTGGCCTGCTCGACCGTCCGCCAGGCCCGGGCGAGCCGGACCAGCGTGTCCTGGACCAGGTCCTGCGCGTCGTCGCGGTCGCCGGTCAGCGCACGGGCGAACGCGCCCAGTGCCGGCAGCGTTGCCCGCACGAAGGCGGTGAAGCCGGCCCACTCGCTGTCGTCCACGCCTTCGGCACCTCCCCGGTCACCTGCTACGACGCCCCAGCCCGCCACCGTGTTACACGGTCAACGGATCCAGTTCACCGCAATCAGGACCGCCACCGCGAGCGTCGCGGTGAACGCGACGATGAGCGCGGCGGCGATCTGCCGGTGGTACGCCTGCCATTGCACGTCCCAGCCGCCCTCCTTGTCGTAGCCGAGGTTGGCCAGGAGCATCAGGGACCGGCCCAGCCCGAAACCCAGCCCGGCCACGGCCGCGGCGACCGGCGAGGCGACGAGGGCAACGGCGACCGCCAGCGCGTACGGCAGGCCGGTCGGCAGGTACGTCCGGGCTCCGGTGCCCATCTCGAGCCCGAACTGGAACGGACCGATGAGCCGGCCAAGGCGGAACACGGTCTCCGGAACCAACCGGCGGTTCTCGGGCAACCGGAACCGCAGCACGCCCAGCTCACGCGCCAGCAGCACGAGGTACCACCCGGCCACGATCGCGACCCGGCCCCACCCGGGCAGCGGCGCCCGCAGCAGGGCGCCCAGCACGAGCAGGAGCAGGCACATCGCCGTCCCACCGGCGAGCAGGCCGGCGCAGAAGGCGTAAGTCGGTGCACCCCGCCAGACCGGCGAGCCCAGCACCGAGGCGGAGTTGCGGCTTCAAGTGGATCCACTGGCCGCGAAGCCGGCCGACGCCCCGGCCGCGAGCCAGCAAGCGAGCACGGTCCAGCCGGGGGCGAGCCCGGCCGCCCGCGCGATGACCGCCACCGCGGCGGCGACGACGACGGCCCCCGCGAGTACACGCGGGTGCCAGAACAGTCGCGCCCGGGAGCGGTCCCGCGCGGTGTCGGTCATCTCAGTACCGGCAGATCGTGAAGTACGTGTAGCTGGTGCCGCCCGCGCTCACCGTCATGTGCCCGTCGGAGCAGCGCCACCAGAGGCCGTTCGACGGCGTGGTCCATCGCCAGGCGTTCTTGTAGCGTCCGTTGCTGCCGCAGTAGCTCGACGACGGCGAGTAGGTGTAGTGCACCGGTGCGTCGTACACGGTGCCGGACCGGTGCCAGCCCGACGAGCAGTAGGTGCTGCCGCGGTAGTCGCCGCCGAAGCAGGCCGCCTGGTACCCGATGTAGGCCCCGACGTTGTCCGACTGTTCACCGTAGCCGCCCGGGTAGGCGTCCTGGCAGTCGTTGCGGTCCCAGCCGAGCAGACCGCCCGGGCCGGTCTCGGCGTGGGCCACGCCACCGCCTCCCGGCACGAGGCGGGAGCCGAGGTCGGCCACCACGCCGCCGACCGTCAGCGCGCCGAGCGTCAGCGCGCGCAGGACGACCCGGCGGTTCGAGGTGACCGGCAGGCCGCTGAGGGCCCGCGTCCGCGGCGCGCCGGCCGGGACGACGTCAGCGAACGGAATCTGTTCCAGCGTGTACGGCATCGGCTTCCACTCCCCGGTTCATCGCTAGGGACCACTCGTTCAGGACCCGGTCGACACCTGCGACGTCGACCGGAAGGAACAGCCGCTGCACCTCACCGTCGGCGGCGACCAGCAGCAGGACCGGCGGAGACAGATGGGCGATCTCCTGCCACGACACCGGGTCGCTGACCACGGGCAACCGGTCGGTGTCGATCCGGCCCGCCCACGCGTCGGCCTGCTCGTACGTCATGAGCGACAGCGGAGCCGGCAACCGGTCCGCCAGCCGCGACAGCCGTTCGGCGACCGCCCCGCACAGCGGGCAGCCGGAGTCGGCCGCCAGCACGATCCGGGCGGTGCCGGTGCCGGCGATGCGCATCGCGGTCCGCGTCGCGGCGAACTCCGTCGCATGCCGGTCGACCCGGGCCCGCAGCAGCCGCAGGGAGCGCACGGTCGCGCCGAGCGCCAGGAACAGCAGCGCGATCGCCAGCCAGGTCAACAGCAGCAGTGCGGTCATCGCGGGCATCTCCCGGCCGTCACTTCCCGGCCGGCGCGGCGCCCGGCGCATCCGCCCACTCGACCTGGACCTCGTCCAGCCAGGCGAGCAGGGCATCGTCGGTCACCCCGGCGCCGGGCGCGAAGTGCACCTCGCCGAATCCTCGGGGGAAACCCATGAGGTAGGTGTAGTCGGTGAGGGCCGAGGGGCTCTGCACGCCCGGCCGCGCACCGCGCCACACCTCGCCGTAGCGGGTGGCCTGGCCCTGGTGCACGGGGAGTACGGACCGCGCCTGCTGCGGGCTCATCGTGTTGACCGTGCCCCGCCCGGCGACCGAGACGACGATCTGCTCCAGCACCGAGTCGAGCAGCATGCTCGACGTCGGGCGCACCAGCATGCCTTCCGGGTGATCCTCGATCTCCAGGGCGGAGAACAGGTTGATCACGACCTCACGACGCGGCGCCGGGCCACCGAACACGGTCATGAGCTCGTGGTAGTCGCCCATCAGGGTGGCCACCGCCCCGGCGCCGTTCTCCTGCCGCGAGACCACGACCTCGCGGCCGTGCACGATGAAGCGGTCGACGGTCGACGCCGGCACGACGTAGGTCCCGGCAAACTTGTGGTATCCACGCGGGCCGATCTGGAATCCGCGGGCGAGCGATCCACCTGCGAAGCGGATGTGCGTGCCGACGGAGCCGGCCTTCGGCCCGTCGGCCAGCCCGATGTCGACCTGCTGCCCGCTCGGGGCGAGCACCCGCAGCCGCTGTGCCATCCCTGCCTCCTGTCGCCGTAGCCAACCTGGGCCAGCCCGACAGTACAAGCAATAGCTTTCTCTCTATATCCGCGCCCGCGCGGATGCCAACCCCAGGGGGTGTGGGCGTACTTCGCCTCTTGTGGACCGCACCTGACACAGGAACCGAGCTCCGCGCCTGCCCGAACGCACTCCGCTCCCCCACCACCCGCCACGCCCCCGCCCCCGCGCCGCCACAACCCGCCACGCCCCCGCCCCCGACCCGCGGATGGGGGGTGTGGGGTGGCAAAGCCCCCCACAGAGAGAGCGAGCAAAGCGAGCGGGAATGGCTGCTCATCAAACGGAAAACGCCCCCTGGTCGTGACCAGGGGGCGCCCAGATGAGTAGCGGGGACAGGATTTGAACCTGCGACCTCTGGGTTATGAGCCCAGCGAGCTACCGAGCTGCTCCACCCCGCGTCGGCTTGTTCAGATTAGCGTACGGGGGTCTTGAGGTCCAAATCGCGGGCGGGTGACCGTGTCGGGTGTCACCCGGGCCGGGGTCGTTACCGCCGGCCCGGGTGACGAAGACTTCCGGTCAGCCCGTGGAGGGCTGGACCGACGGCGACGGCGAGGCGCCCGCCGACGTGGTGTTGCTCGGCGAACCGCTCGGGGACGGGCTCGCACCCGCCGCCTTCGTGGCCTCCTCGTACCGCGCTATCGCGTCCTGCAGGGCCTTGAGGGCCTTGCCGTACGCCTCGAAGTCGCCCGACTGCTGGGCCGCCTTGAGGTCGGCTATCGCCTTGTTCATCGCGGCTATGGCCTCCTGGACCTGGGGCGTGCCCTGGGTGCCCGGTTTGCCGGTCGTGCCCTGGTCGGTGTTGCCGTTGTCGGTCTGGGGCACCGGCGCCTGGCCGGTCAGCTGTTTGACGAGCTGATCCAGGCCCGATGCGAGGTCGTCGGCGTAGGCCATGTACTTCGGGCCGTAGGCGACGAGCACCTTCTGCAGGCGCGGGAACGCGGTTTCGTTCTTCGCCTTCAGATAGATCGGCTCGACGTACAACATGCCGTTGGCCACCGGCAGGGACAGCAGGTTTCCGTAGAACACGTCGGAGTTCTGCGAGCTGAACTGGGTCAGCTCACGTCTGGCGTCCGCGATCGACGTCATGCTGCTGTGGGTCTGGTTCGGGCCCTGGATCGCGGTGTTGGCCGGTAGCTCCAGCACCTCGAAGCGGGGCTGGCCGTTGACGTACGACGCCGACATCAGCGCGGCCAGGTTGCCGCGCTTGCGCGGGGCCATCGCGGCGGTGAGCTGGAAGCGGGCGTCGTTCTGGCCGGGCAGCTGGGCGACGAGGTAGTACGGCGGCTGGTCGGCCGTCGCGTTCGCCGGGTCCTTCGGGACCTCCCAGAAGTCCTGGCCGGAGAAGAAGCCCTCGGGCGACGTGACGTGGAAGCGGCTGAGCAGGTCACGCTGGACCTTGAACTGGTCCTCCGGGTACCGCAGGTGGTCCATCAGGCTCGGCGAGATCGCCGAGCGCGGCTGGACCAGCTTGCCGCCGAAGGCCTTGTTCCAGGTCTTGAGCACCGGGTCGCTCTCGTCGAACGCGTAGAGCTTGACCTCGCCGGTGTACGCGTCGACCGTCGCCTTGACCGAGTTGCGCAGGTAGTTGACGTCCTGGCGCGGCTCCGGGAACACCCGGCCGCCGGTCGAGGAGTCCTGGATCGCGGTGTTCCAGTCGATCTTCTGCGCGTACGGGTAGGTCGCCGACGTGGTGTACCCGTCGATGATCCACTGGATCTTGCCGTCGACGACCGCCGGGTACGGGTCGCTGTCCAGCGTCAGGAACGGCGCGATGTTGCGCACCCGGGTCTCCGGGTCACGGACGTACAGCACCTTCGAGTGGTCGTTGAGCACGCCGGAGAGCAGGAAGTTGGTCTCGCGGAAGTACGACGCGTAGAGCAGCCGGCGCCAGAAGGTGTTCACGTCGACGCCGCCGCTGCCGTCGTACGTCGAGTACTGGTCCTGGTCGCCCGAGCCGCCGGTCGGCCGGTCGAACTCGGCGTTGCGGTCGGCGGTCTTGCCCTTGCCGACGATCGCGTAGACGTCGCCCATCTGCTCGCCGTAGTAGATCTGCGGGTGGGTGACCTTGATCTGGTCCTCGTCCGAGGCGCACTGCTCGCTGCCCTGGTCGTCGGGCTTGGTGTTGTCGCTGAGGAAGCCGGAGACGTAGAACGGCTGGCCCCCGCAGACGATCTGGTTGGCCGGGGCCGCGACGAAGCCGTAGCCGTGCGTGTAGACGCTGTGCCGGTTCTGCCAGTTGTTCTGCTGGAGCTGGTCGTAGCGGATCTCCCGGACGCCCACGACGTAGTCCTGGGTGCGGGACTTCCCCGTCTTGGGGTCGGTCAGCGAGTACCGGTCGATGTCCAGCTTCGGGTTGAACTCGTAGAAGCCGCGGACCTGCTGCTGCTGGGTGTACGTGTCACCGACGACGGCCGGGTCGAGCAGCCGGATGTTGTTGACGGTCGGGTCGGTGCCGTTGGTCAGCGACTGGGGCGGACTGGTGTTGTCCGCCGCGTACGGCGTCACCTGCACGTCCTTCAAGCCGTAGGCCTCGCGCGTGGCGTCGATCGCGTACTTGAAGTACGGCGCCTCCTTCTGCAGCTGGCTCGGCTTGACGGTGAACGACTGCACCGCGGCCGGGTAGATGCCGCCGACCGCCACCGCGGACAGCGCCAGCAGGCCGAGCGCCAGGCCGGGCCATACCAGGTTGCGCATGAAGGCGTTGGAGAACACGAGAATGGCGATGGCGACCACGATGGAGATCCACGCGAGGATCTCCTTGGCCGGCAGAAGAGCATTGATGTTGGTGTACCCGGCGCCGTACAGATCCTGCGTGGGGAACTTGTCGAGCAGCAGGCCGCGGCGGTCCAGGAAGTACGCCGCCGCCTTGAGCAGCACGAAGACCGCGACGAGGGTGGTCAGGTGGGCCCGCGCCGCGGCCGTCATCCGCTCGCCGGCGCCCTGCAGGCGCACCCCGCCGAAGAGGTAGTGCAGCGCGAGCCCGCCGATCAGCGAGAAGACCACGGCGGTGAAGGCGACGCCCAGCAGGTACCGCCAGAACGGGTACTCGAACACGTAGAACGACAGGTCCACGTGGAACTGCGGGTCGGTCTGGCCGAACGGGGTGCTGTTGCTGAACAGCATCCAGTCCTGCCAGTGGCCCTGCGCCGAGAGGCCGGAGAACAGCCCGATCAGGCCGGCGACCAGGACGATCCAGCCGGTCATGTGCGGCAGCAGGAACAGGCGGTAGCGGTCCAGCGCGTGCTGCTCGGCCGAGTGCGGCCGCAGCAGCGGGCGGGTGCGGTAGGCCAGGTAGAGGTTGGCGGCGATGACGAGCCCGACCGCCACGCCGAAGATCGCGAACATCCAGATCCGCGTCGTGAGCACCCCGGTGAAGACCTGGGGGTACTTGACCTCGGAGAACCACAGATAGTCGGCCCACGCCCCGACCACCCGGTCGAACAACGTGAACAGCAGGAAGACGACCACCAGGACGGCGATCGTGACCCGCCCTCGCCGGCTCACCCTGGTCATTGGATTACGCATTACCACGGTCGGCTCCGCCCGTTCGCGTATGGAAACTCGTCCAGCGTAGTCATCGGCTACACAGCGTCGGCGTCCGACCGGCTCGCAGCGTGTCGAGCGCGGTCAGCGCGTCGTCGATGTTGTTCACTTTGATCAAGGGCAGGCCCGCCTGCGGGTTGTCCATCGCCTCGCCGCAGTTGGCCGCGGGCGTGAGGAACACCTTGGCCCCGGCGGCCTTCGCGGCCACGAGCTTCTGCGGGATGCCGCCGATCGGGCCGACGGCGCCGGCGTCGTCGATCGTGCCGGTCCCGGCGATGACCATGCCGCCCGTGAGGTCCTCGGGCTTGATCGTGTCGATGATGCCCAGCGTGAACATCAGGCCGGCCGAGGGGCCGCCGATGCGGTCGAGCTGGATCGTCAGCTTGAAGGGGTGCGGCTGGCTGGTGCCGGCCTGGATGCCGATGCGCGGGCTGCCGTCGTCGCCGGCCTTGGTCGCAACCTCGACGGTCTGCGTCTGCCCGCCCCGCACGATCTCGATCTGGTGCGTCGTGCCGGCCGGCTTGGCCCGCACGAGCTGGGTGAGCTTGTCGGGGCTGTCCACCGCGGTGCCGTCCACGGACTTGATGACGTCGTCCTTCTGCAGCTTGCCCTCGGCCGGGAAGCCGGCGCTGACCTCGGCCACGGTGACCATGACCGGGTAGCCGAGCTCGCGCAGGGCGACGGTCTCGGCCGACGTCTGCGACTGCTGGAAGTCGCGGGCGTTGTCCTCGTCGACCTGCTGCTGGGTGCGGTCCGGCGGGTAGATGAGCTCGCGCGGCACGACCGCCCGGTCCTGCTGCCACCAGCCGATCATGGCGTCGAGCAGGGTCATGTCCGGCTGGACCGAGACGGTGGTCATGCGCAGCTGACCCTTGGACCTGGTGGCCTCGGCCCCGTCGACGCTGATGATCGGGTGTCCGCCGGGCTTGCCCGTGTCTGTGCCGAGCGTGTCGTACGTCGGGCCGGGGCCCATCTCGACGTACGGCACCTTGACCACGGTCGCCTGCCAAGCCAGCACCAACAGGAGCAGCGCGCCGAACAGCACGGTCAGCCCACGACGTCTCATGGCGGCGAGCCTAGCGCTCCCGGCCGGGAGCACCTGGAAGCGAGTACCTTTGTGGAATGCCAGCAGACATCCCGTTCGGCTTCGGTCCGTCCGGCGGCGACGTGCCGGATCCGAACGATCCGCGCCAGATGCAGCAATTCCTGAGCCAGCTGCAGCAGTTGTTCGCCACGCCCGGTGGCGGTCCGGTCAACTGGGATCTGGCTCGACAGCTGGCCCAGGCCCACCTCACCGGGGCCGGCCCGGCGGCCGGCGTGTCGCAGTTCCCGGTCGGCTTCGCGATGCCCGGCACCCCGTTGCCGACGGCCGAGCCGAGCGACCCGGACGCCGCCAAGCCCGTCGGTGACCCGGCCGTGACGGCCGTCGAGCGCGCCGCGGTCATCGAGGCCCTGCGCCTGGCCGACCTGTGGCTCGAGCCGGAGTCCTCGCTGCCCTCGGGCGTCCGGTCGACGGCCGCCTGGAGCCGCGGCGAGTGGCTCAACCAGACCCTGCCGATCTGGCGCAAGCTCTGCGACCCCGTGGCGGCCCGCATGGTCTCGGCGATGACCGAGCTGGTGCCCGAGGAGATGCGCGCCCAGATGGGGCCGATGACCTCGATGGTGGCCTCGCTCGGCGGGGCGCTGCTCGGCGGTCAGCTCGGCACCGCGCTGGGCTCGCTGGCGGCCGAGGTCCTCTCCGCCGGCGACATCGGCCTGCCCCTCGGCCCGGCCGGCACGGCGGCCCTGGTGCCGGCGAACATCGCGGAGTACGGCAAAGGGCTGGAAATCCCCGACGACCAGGTCCGTCTCTATGTGGCCCTGCGCGAGGCGGCCCACCAACGGCTCTTCGGGCACGTCCCGTGGCTGCGCGGACACGTCTTCGCCGCCGTCGAGGCCTACGCGGCCGGCATCCACGTCGACCGCGAGGCGATCGAGGAGGCGATGAGCCGCATCGACCCCTCCACGCTGGGCAACGACCCGCAGGAACTGGTGCTCGAGGGCATCTTCACGCCCGAGGACACGCCGCAGCAGCGCGCGGCCCTGGCCCGCCTCGAGACGGCGCTGGCGCTCGTCGAGGGCTGGGTCTGCCACGTGGTGGACCGCGCGGCCGGCGACCGCCTGCCCGACGTCGTGAAGCTCTCCGAGGCCTTCCGCCGCCGCCGCGCGGCCGGCGGCCCGGCCGAGCAGACGTTCGCGGCCCTGGTCGGCCTGGAGCTGCGGCCGCGGCGGCTGCGCGAGGCCACGGCGCTGTGGAACGCGCTCACCGAGCACCGCGGGGTCAGCGGGCGCGACGCGCTCTGGGGCCACCCGGACCTGCTGCCCGACGAGGAGGCGTTCGCCGACCCGGACATGTTCGCGCGGACCCAGCTCGACCTCGGCGATCTCGGCTTCAACGACGAGACCGGCACCGAGGAAGAGCCCAAGCCCGAGGACTGAACCAGGTCAGGTCAGCAGCGCGCGGGTCGCGTCCCAGCCGTCCAGCCCGAGATCCAGGCGACGGAGGTCTTCGGGGCCCCGCAGGCGGTGCCAGCCCGGCGCGGAGGCGACCATTGTCGGCTCCGGGGCCGGGCGGCGCGCCGTGGCCACGTCGCCGGTCTCGGCGTCGAGCTCGGGCACCCATTCCAGCAGCGGCAGGCGGGCGGCCGCGCCGAGCAGGCCCCCGTTGTGCGCCGGGGCGACCGCCAGGTGGCGGGTCGACAGCGGGCGCAGCAGCTTGCCCACGAGCATGGCCGGGAGGTCGGGCGCGTCGGCGACCAGTACCGCCGCCTTGTCGTGCCCGTCGGCGGCCGCGGCGGCGAGCGCGGCGCGGATGGTCGGGGCCGGGATCTCGTAGATCCGGGTCGACGGCCAGGCGATCTTGGCGGCCAGGGGCAGGTCGGCCGTGATGGCGGCGATGGCCGGCTGGACGCGCGGCAACGGGGTCAGCAGGTCGACGAGATCCTCGGCCATGGCCGAGCGCCAGGTGTCGGGGTCGGTACCGGGCGGAGCCCAGACGACCGGCACGAGCAACGCGACGACAGCGGCAACCGTCATTCGGTGATCCCAAGACCGGCGGCCGCTGACACCCCCTCAAGATACCCCCGGGCGCGCTCCGACTTCGGATAGCGGGCAACCAGGGCCCAGAAGGCGCTGCTGTGGCTCGGGATGACCAGGTGTGACAGCTCGTGCAGCAGCACGTAGTCGATAACCCAGTCGGGCATCTCCTGCACCCGGTGAGAGATCCGGATGGTACCGTCGGCCGGCGTGCAAGATCCCCAACGCCCGTTCTGGTTCTGCACCCAGCGGACGCTCGCCGGGCGGGCGGCCGAAGGATGGTCGGGCAGGTAGCGGGCCGCGAGGCGCTGCGCCCGACCGGCCAGCTCCACATCGGTCCGCCGTGCTCGCTGCTCCCGCACCGCCAGGCGCTCGAGCATCCGGTCGACCCACTCGCGCTCCTCGGCGCGGGAGAACTGGGCCGGAATCAGCACCACCACACGCTCGCCGTCACGGTACGCCGACACCGTGCGACGGCGGCGCTTACTGCGCCGCACCTCGATGACCGGCTTGCGGGTCATGCCGGCCGCCCCCCTCGGGTCCCGCTCACGGGGGAACGCTAGCCGGAGGAAGCCATCCCTTCGCAAGGCCCAATCTCTGGGAGCGCGTCCGTAAGTCACCCATTCGTGGGCACTCGCCGGAAAGATTCCGCCGGAAGTCCGGCCTGCTCCGGGTACCCGCGACGATTTCATCCACAGCAACCCACACCGTTGCCCACACGGTTATCCCCAGGCTGTGCATAGTGTGTACGGTGCGGTTAGAGGAAGATCTTCCGATTACGCTCGGCGTGTCCCGTCTAACCGCACTTTCCCCGAGTGTCCGACAAGGCACACTCACCACGTTGGCCTAGCTGGTCAGCACCGGTGCGCGGAACGTGCCGGACCGAGATGAGGAGGGCATCGTGGCCGAGACCTACAACGGCTACTGCGTCAAGTGCAAGGAGAAGCGGGACTTCGAGGGCGAGATCGCCATCTCGAAGACCGGCATGAAGATGGCCAAGGGCGCCTGCCCGGTCTGCGGCACCACGGTCAACCGGATCCTCGGCAAGGCCTGAGCCCGCAGCTCGGCCCGCCTCGCACAGACGCACCTCGGACTGGCTTGTGGCGCCGTACCGCGCTGAGTGCCCTCCCCGCCCGGCATTCGGCCGGATCGGTCCGCGCTTTGTGACGGACATTTCCGGAATATCGGTCCTGCGGCAGTCAGCGAGGTTCGCCATCCACGCCGAGGGACCGAAGCTTCAGATGCTCGCGTGGACCCCGCGCGGTACGCGGCCTTTGCCCCTTTCCCTGTGGATAACCAGCCCGCCGGCTGTGGATAACGCCGGCCGGCGGTGGATCGTCCTGTGGACAACCACCGTCGGCCGGCGGCGGGCGTGGGAGCGTTGGGGCATGCGACCGAGGCTGCTTCCGGGGCTGCGGCGCCTCTGGCGCGACGAGCGGACCATCCAGCTGGGCACCGACCCGGCCACCGCCGTCGTGCTCGAGCTGAGGCGGCCGGGGCTGGCGCGGGTGCTCGACCTGCTCGACGGGTCGCGCACGCTGCAGCGGGTGTTCACTGAGGCCCGGCCGTTCGGGGTGGACGGGGCGGAGGTGCTCGACCTGGTCGAGGCGCTGCGGGCCACGGGGATGGTGGTGGCCGCGCACGAGATGCTGCCGACCGGGCTGCGGCCGGACGAGGGGGATGGGCTCACTACCGAGGCGGCGGCGATCAGCCTTCGGCTGCGGGCGGGGCTGACGGGGGCGGATCGGGGCGGGCCGGAGTCTGGGGCGGAGCCGCCACCAGTGACTACTACGCAGCCAACAGCGGCCGCCTCGATGGAGCTGCGGCCGGTTTCCGCGGCGGACCGGGCGAGTGAGGCGGCGACGGGGCGGGCGACTTCAGCGGGAGAGGCCGCGCTGGAGCTACAGCCGGTGTCCGGGGCGGCGCGGCCTACAGAGGCGGCGCGACCCACGGCGGCGCAAGTGCGGCCGATGTCCGGTGCGGAGCGGCCCACGGTGGCGACGCGGTCGGGGACGGCCGGAGCGCGGCGGCAGACGGCGGCCGGGGTGTTACGACGGCGCCGGGCGGCACGCGTGATCGTGGCCGGTGACGGGCCTCTGGTGGCGCCGCTGGCCGCGGCGCTGGCCGGGGCCGGGGTCGGGCACGTCGAACCGGTGGTCGAGGGCCGGGCGACGGCCGCGGATGTGGCGGTCGGCGGCCTGGCCCGCGACGACGTGGCGGCCTCGCGGTTCCTGGCCACTTCCACCGCGATCGCTCGGCACGCGCCCTGGGTGCGGGTGACGCCCGGGCGCGAGGACGGCATCGACTTCGTGGTGCGGGTGGGCGACCGGCGCCTCGACGCGCTCGACCGGCGCGGGGTGCGCTTGCATCTGCTGCCGCGGCTGGAGGTGCGGGTGCGGCTCGGCACGGTCATCGTCGGCCCGCTCGTCCGGCCCACCCGGTCGCCGTGCCGCGGCTGCCTGGAACTGCACCGGCAGGATCGCGACCCGGCCTGGCCCGCGCTCGCGGCCCAGCTGGCCACCGCCCCGCCGGGCATCGGCGAGCCGTGCAGCCTGACCACGGCGATGGCGGGGGCGGCGTTCGCGGCCGACGAGGTGTTGTCGTACCTGGACGGGATCGCACTGCGCACCGAGGCGGCGATCGTCGAGATCCCCCGGCCGGGAGAGATCCGGCGCCGGGAGTGGACCGCCCATCCGCGCTGCGACTGCCGTCGCCGACGACGGACCGGCCCGAAGGGACAGGGGGTGCCTTGAGCGAGCAGACCGCGCTGGATGTCTGGCACTCCATCGCAGAGCGCGGGCCCGAAAGCGGCCCGATGCGGCCCCGGCCGGGCGAGCAGAGAACTCCGCTCGGTCACATTCGGGGCCGCCCCGAAGCGGACGCCGGGGGCCCGAAAAGGGCGGACATCCACGCTGTGACTGCCGTCGCCGTCGTCGGGGTGGCTCGAGCGGGTAAGAATGACTTGTGACCGAGATCCCTAGGGGCGCAGTGGCCCGCACCGCACGGCTGGCGTCGCTTCCCCTCGGGCTGGCCGGGCGCGCCGCGCTCGGGCTGGGCAAGCGCGTGACAGGCATGGCCGCCGAAGTCGTCTCCGCCGATGTGCAGCGCCGCACCGCCGAGCACCTGTTCAGCGTTCTTGGGCAGCTCAAGGGCGGTGCGATGAAGATGGGGCAGGCGCTGTCGGTCTTCGAGGCCGCGCTGCCCGAGGAGCTCGCCGGGCCGTACCGGGCGGCCCTGACCAAGCTCCAGGAGGCGGCCCCGCCGCTGCCCGCCGCCAGCGTGCACAAGGTGCTCGCCGAGTCGCTCGGGGCCGACTGGCGCGAAAGGTTCAAGGAGTTCGACGACAAGCCGGCCGCCGCCGCGTCCATCGGGCAGGTGCACCGGGCCGTGTGGTTGGACGGGCGGGACGTGGCCGTCAAGGTCCAGTACCCGGGGGCCGGCGACGCCCTGCGCTCCGACCTCAACCAGCTGGCGCGTTTCGCCGGGCTCTTCAAGGCGATCCAGCCCGGCCTGGACGTCAAGCCGCTCGTGGCCGAGATCCGCGAGCGGGTCACCGAGGAGCTGGACTACGAGCTCGAGGCGCGCTCGCAGACCGCGTTCGCCGCGGCCTTCGCCGACGATCCCGACATTTTCGTGCCCCCGGTGCTCGCCTCCTCGCCCCGCGTCCTCGTCACGGAGTGGGTGGAGGGGACGCCGCTGTCGGGGATCATCTCCAGCGGTACCGAGGAACAGCGCAACCGGGCCGGGCATCTCATGGCGCTGCTGCACTTCTCCGCCCCGGCCCGGGCCGAGATGCTCCACGCGGACCCGCACCCCGGCAACTACCGCCTGCTCGACGACGGCCGGCTCGGCGTGCTCGACTTCGGCGCGGTCGCCCGGCTGCCCGGCGGGCACCCCGACATCATCGGCCGGCTGACCCGCCTGGCCCTGGCCGGCGACGCCGAGGCGGTGCTCGACGGCCTGCGGCAGGAGGGGTTCATCAAGGGCGACGCGAAGGTCGACGCGCCCGCGGTGCTCGGTTACATCCGGCCGATGCTCGACCCGCTGGCCGAGGACGAGTTCCAGTTCACGCGGGCCTGGCTGCGCGGGGAGGCGACCCGGCTGGCCAACCCCAAGAGCCCGGCGTACGCGCTGAGCCGCCAGCTCAACCTGCCCCCGTCGTACATGCTGGTGCACCGCGTCACGCTCGGCTCGATCGGCGTGCTGTGCCAATTGGAAGCGAAGGCCGCCTATCGCTCCATCCTGACCGAGTGGCTGCCGGGGTTCGCCGAGCCGGAGGCCAAGAAGGCCCGGCGCAAGAAGTAGCAGCCGGCGCAGCAAAGGCGCAGTACAAGCAGCAGAGGCCGGCGCGGAGAGGCCGGCCGAAGCAGCGGTAGCGGAGGCGCAGAAGGCCGCCGCAAGCAGTCGTAGCGGACGCGCAGAAGGCCGCCGCAAGCCGCAGCAGCGGACGCGCAGAAGGCCAGCGCAAACCGCAGCAGCGGACGCGCAGAAGGCTGGCCCAAGCAGCAGTAGCCGGCACGAAGAAGGCCCGGCGCGAAGAAGGCCCGGCGCGAAGAAGGCCCGGCGCGAAGAAGGCCCGGCGCGAAGAAGGCCCGGCGCGAAGAAGGCCCGGCGCGAAGAAGGCCCGGCGCGAAGAAGGCCCGGCGCGAAGCAGGCCCGGCGCGAAGAAGGCCCGGCGCGAAGCAGGCCCGGCGCGAAGAAGGCCCGGCGCGAAGCAGGCCCGGCGCGAAGCAGGCCCGGCGCGAAGCAGGCCCGGCACGAAGCAGGCCCGGCGCGAAGAAGGCCCGGCGCGAAGAAGGCCCGGCGCGAAGAAGGCCCGGCGCGAAGAAGGCCCGGCGCGAAGAAGGCCCGGCGCGAAGAAGGCACGCGCGAAGAAGGCACGCGCGAAGAAGGCACGCGCGAAGAAGGCACGCGCGAAGAAGGCACGCGCGAAGAAGGCACGCGCGAAGAAGGCACGCGCGAAGAAGGCACGCGCGAAGAAGCAGCAGTAACAGGACATGGAAACGGGCCCCTCCGCGTGAAGGGGCCCGTTTCTCGTCATCAGGGTCAGGGTCGGGTCAGGAAACGCTCCTGCTCGCGACGAGCGCGCATGGCGACCTGACGGGCGGACGGGTAAGCCTCAGAGTGGATGGCAGTCTGAGGCCGACGCATTCGCGCTCTCGACAGTGCTTCGTGAAGTAGTTGCAAAGACATCGCGTAACTCCTGGGTCGGTCGGTGACGAACTCGGTGGAACTAAGCCGGGTCGGCTGCGCGGCGCGCAGTCCTCGGCTGGCCGGCTGGCGATGTGCGCTCATCTCAGGCCGCCACACCGGCGACCACGGCCGCCGTACGGGCGGCAACCTCGCCGCGCAGGACGGCGTCGCGAGCGACGTCCTCCTTGCGCGGGCGGCCCCGCGGACGCTTACGCGGCACAACCGCGCCGCGCTCGAAGATCTCGCCGCCCCAGACGCCCCAGGGCTCGGCGCGCTCGATCGCGCCCGCCAGGCACTCGGCGCGGAGCGGGCACTCCACGCAGAGCGACTTCGCGAGCTCGAGCTCCGCCGGCGAGTCGGCGAACCACAGGTCCGGGTCGAAGGTGCGGCACGGCAGGTCGGACTTCACACCCCGCGCAGCCGCACGGAGACGCTCGTCCGAGGCCGGGTCGATGCGCACATCGATCGATGCCAAGGCCAGGCTCATCCCGGTCACCCCTTTCTGTCTTTCGATCGTTTGGTGTGATCGTTCGGTGCAAACGAATGAGGCCGCGGATCCCGGTTACGGGTTCCGCGGCCTCGAGGTGAGCCGGTTGGTCGGTCTGTTAGACCGGCCTGCCTCGAGGTGGTATGCCGCGGACTCCGCCATTGGGCTTCGGAGCCGTCATGTCGTCGTGCTTCGCGCTGAACCCAGTGGTCCCCTGAACCCGGATTCCGCGCTGGTCGAGCAGAGCCGCCGAGGCGACGTGGATCTCATCGGTCGTGACGTCGGTCCGGATCTCCGCCGGCTCGGTCTCCCGAACCGCCAGATCCACCCGGGCCGACCCGGTAGCGCCCGCGACGAGCGCGGCCGGAACCAGAGCAGCCGGAACGCCGGTAACGCCCGCAACGCGCGCGGTCGGAACCAGAGCAGCCGGAACGCCGGTAACGCCCGCAACGCGCGCGGTCGGAACCAGAGCAGCCGGAGCCAGGGCAGAGTCCTGCCATTGCCGGGAAGCGGTCGGCGCTGTCGACAAGCAGAGGGCAGGCAGCAGCGCGTGCCGCTCCGAGGTCAGATAGAGCTTCACGGGTCCCACCTTCTCTCTAGCTACTCGTCGTGAGTCGACCGCCGGTCGTCCGGCGTCGTGTTCGCAGGCTATGCCGTGCCCCAACGGTAGGGCAAACGATTTATCGGGGAAAGTTTTTTGTCAGTTTCCAGCCCCCGGGCAACCGCTCGCGCCGGTACTCAGTGTGCCATGTCGGGCCAGCTCGTGGTGCCCCGAAACGCTCAAACTTCATCGATGGACCGGGCCAGCGCGTCGACGCTCGTGCCACCCACGAGGGCGATGACGTCGTCGCCGTACAACATCAGCTTTCGCGGCCCGATCCCCGCAATGGCGGCCAGCTCCTCGCGGCGCGACGGCCGCCGCTCGGCGATCGCGGACAGCGTCACGTCGGTGAAGACCACGAACGCCGGCACCTTCTGGATCGCGGCCAGCCGGGCCCGCCAGTCCACCAGCCGGGCCAGCAGGTCCTCGTCGAGGTCCGACGGGCACGTCGAGCAGCGCCCGAGCTTGCGGTCGGCCCCGTTGACCAGCCCGGTGCCACACACCCGGCACGACACGGCCATGACCCGCCGGACCCGCCCGGCCACGGCGGCCTTGTCCAGCGGGCGGCGCGGAGCGGGCGCGGCGCCGGCCGAGGCCGCGCCGGCCGAGGAGGTCGTGGGCACGAACCGGCTCGGCCGCCGGGCCCGGCCGCCGGGGGTGCGCGCGGCCGCGTGCGAGAGCCAGAGAGTGTGGCGGGCGCGGGTGACGCCGACGTACAGCAGCCGCCGCTCCTCCTCCACCGCGTCCGGCGTGCGGGCGTGGATCACCGGGAGGGTCCCCTCGGTGAGCCCGACGAGGAACACGGCGTCCCACTCGAGCCCCTTGGCGGAGTGCAGCGAGGACAGCGTGACGCCTTCGACGGTCGGCACGTGCTGCAGGGCCGACCGCCGCTGCAGCTCGGTGTTGAACTCGTCCAGCGACAGCGTCGCCATGCCCTCGGCCAGGTTGACGAGCGCGGCGACCGCCTCCCAGCGCTCCCGCTGGGCCCCGCCGGCGGGCGGGGCGTCGGCGCGCCAGGCCACCCGCTCGAGGGCCGTGTGCACGATCTCGAGCAGCCCGCCCTCGTGCGGGCCGCGGTAGGAGCGCAGCGCGATCATCGCCTCGCGGACCTCGGTGCGCTCGAAGAAGCGCTCGGTGCCGTGTACCACGTAGGGGATGCCGGCCTCGGCCAGCGCCTCCTGGTAGACCTCGGACTGGGCGTTGACCCGGAACAGCACGGCGATCTCGCGCGCCGGGGTGCCGGCGGCGATCAGCTCCGCGCAGCGCGCCGCCACGGCCGCGGCCTCCTCGGGCTCGTCGGCGAAGGTCTTCACGGTCGGCTCCGGACCGGCCGGGCGCTGCCCGACGAGCTCCAGCCGCAGCCGGGACAGCTCGCCGCGGGCGCGGGAGATGACGGCGTTGGCGAGGCCGACGACCTGCGGGGTGGAGCGGTAGTCGCGGGTGAGCCGGACGACCGTGGCGCCGGGGTGGCGGCGGCGGAAGTCCACGAGGTACGACGCGCTCGCCCCGGTGAACGAGTAGATCGTCTGGCTGGCGTCGCCGACGACGGTGAGGTCTTCGCGCCCGCCCAGCCAGGCGTCGAGCAGCCGCTGCTGCATCGGGTTGACATCCTGGTACTCGTCGACGACGAAGTGCCGGTACTGCGCCCGGACCTGCTCGGCGACGTCCGGGTGCTCCTCGACGGCCCAGATCGCGGCGCGGATCATGTCCTCGAAGTCGATCACGCCCTGGGCGCGCTTGGCCCGCTCGTAGTGCGCGTACACCTTGCCGACCAGGGCCCCGTCGAACGGCGGCTCGCGCAGCGCCTTGGCCGCCGCGGCCGCGTAGTCGTCCGGCTCGATGAGCGACGCCTTGGCCCACTCGATCTCGCTCGCGAGGTCGCGCGACACCTCGCGGTCGGTCTTCAGCCCAGCCTTGGTCGCGGCCAGGCCCACCAGCCGGGCCTTGCTGTCCAGCAGCTGGGGCATGTCACGGCCGGAGAAGAGCCGGGGCGCGAAATACCGCACCTGGCGCAGCGCCGCCGCGTGGAACGTGCGCGCCTGCACCCCGTCGGCGCCCAGGCGCCCCAGGCGCTCGCGCATCTCGGCGGCCGCGCGCGCGGTGAACGTCACGGCGAGGACGTGCTGGGCCCGGACCTGCCCGGACCGGACCCGGTGGGCGATGCGATGCGTGATCGCCCTGGTCTTGCCCGTCCCCGCGCCGGCGAGGATGCACAGGGGTCCCGCCGGGGCGGTCACGGCGATGGACTGGTCCCGGTCCAATCCCGCGAGAATCTCTGAGGAGTCCGCCACAGCTGGACATCATTCCAGTTGGGTACGACGTTATGCCGTATCGCCTGTGTGACCCCGCCGATGCTTTCTGGAGGAACCACCCCATGCTGACCATGTACTCCACCACCTGGTGCGGCTACTGCCACCGCCTCAAGACCCAGATGGACCGCGAGGGCATCCAGTACCAGGTGATCGACATCGAGCGGGACCCCGCGGCCGCGAAGTTCGTCGAGACCGTCAACGGCGGCAACCAGACGGTTCCGACCCTGCGCTTCGACGACGGCGTGTCCATGACCAACCCGACGATCGTGCAGGTCAAGAAGCATCTGGAAACTGTCGGTAGCTGAACTGGAGCAAATCCGTTACGGTGGCTGGCTAGAAACGCCGGGATTCGATGGAGTTCCCTGGATGGGAAGGCCGGCCACCATGCGGGTTGCCCGTCTGTACGCCGTGCGCAACGCGCCGGAGCGGCCGCGGGTGGCCGATCCCGAGCGGCGCCGCCGGATCGCCGACTACCTCGCGGGCGGCACGACGATAGGCCGCGGCCACGGGCCGGCCGTGCTGCACACCGACGGGCTGTGGCTGTGGCCGGAGCGCTTCGTGGGCGAGATCCGCGACGAGGGCCTCGCGCCCGAGCCCGACCTGCTCGCGCGCATGCACGCCCACTCCTACCGGCCCGAGGCGCCCGCGCCCGGGGAACGGCTCAACGACGAGGCGATGCGCGCCTGGCGCGCCGGGCCGCCGGTGGACCCGCGGCAGCTGGTCACGTACTTCGTGCGGGTCAGTCCCGAGACGACGCCGGAGCGCCCGCTGTCGCTGCTGCGGCGCACGGTGGGCCCGGCGGGCGGGGTCGCCGAGGAGGCCGTCTGGCGCGACCTCGCCTGGCACCCCACCAACGCCTTCGTGAGCCAGCGCAACGCCCAGTCCGGCTCGGTGACGCTTCGCGGAGACCGACCCGGACCAGGCGTCGACGACGAGCTGCGCGAGGTCTCCCCGGCGCACGCCGCCGCCGTCCTGGACCGCTGGTGCGCGGACTGGCACCGCGAAGCGCTCAGGCGTACAGCCAGGACGTGATCAGGTAGTGCGCGATCGAGGCCGGGAACGGCAGCCCGAACTCGGCCGACTCGCCCGCGAGCACCGCCGCGATCTCGCTCCGCGTCAGCCACCGCGCCTCCGCGATCTCCTCCACGTCGACGGTGATCGCCGCGCCCTCCGGGGCGAGCGCGTGGAAGCCGAGCATCAGCGAGCCCGGGAAGGGCCAGGGCTGGCTGGCGAGGTACGTGACCGCGCCGACGCGCACGCCGACCTCCTCGAGCACCTCCCGGGCGACCGCCATCTCGGCCGACTCGCCGGGCTCCACGAACCCGGCGAGGGTGGAGAAGCGCGGCACCGTGGCGCCGAGCGCCTTCCACTGCGCGTTGAACCCGAGCAGGCAGCGCCCGTCCGGGCCGGCCACGCCGTCGTGCACGAGCATGATCACCGCGGGGTCGGTGCGCGGCCAGAGCGTCTCCTCGCCGTCCTCGGTCACCCGCACCCAGCCGCCCTGGGCGGGGCGGGTCAGCCGGCCGCTCAGCGGGCTGTACGGGTGGCGCGAGTGCCAGTTGGCCAGCGCGACCGAGGTGATGAACAGCCCCGCGGGCAGGTCGGTCAGGGCCGCCCCGACCTGGCGCAGGTTGACCCGGCGGGTGCCCTCGGACTCGGTGACGTCGGCGGCGACCGCGAAGTACACCGTGCCGTCGTCCTCCTCACCGAGGAAGAAGCGCTCCCCCGCCGGCGCGTCGGCGGGATCGATGAAGACCAGCTCCGGCGCGTCGCCCGGGTGGACCAGCACGTGGCCGTCGTCGACCACCACGACCCGGGCCCGTTCGAAGGCCGCGGCGAGCCAGGCCTCGTCGGTGCGCCGGTGCGCGGCCCGGTCGAGCGGGCCGCGCGCGAACGGCGGAGCGTCGGGAACTAACGCGGTCATGCCACCTCCTCGCTGCGCTCGTCGGCGGCCTGACCGTCGAGCTGGGCTTCCCGATGCCCGGCCCCTCCGCCCAGTCTGGCTCGATGAGGCTTCGCGCCGATCGACCCAGACCAGGCGCCGCTTCGCTCCGGACCGGTCATGCCGCCTCGGCGCGCTGGACCGAGGTGAGGGCGGCGAGCCCGGACTCGATCCGGGCGGCGTCGCCGAGGACGACGGCGGCGGCCCGGGCCGGGGCCAGGTACTGCGCGGCCGCCGCGGCCACGTCCTCCTTGCTCGCCTTGGCCAGCCGGGCGGCGTGCTCGGCCAGGTAGTCCAGCCGCAGCCCGAAGCCCGCGTAGGTGGATACCAGCCCGGCCAGCCCGGCCTGGGTGGACATCCCGAGCTGGAGCGTGCCCAGCGCGTACTGCCGCGCCTGCTCCAGCTCCTCGTCCTTCGGCGGGAGGCTGGCGATCCGCCCGAGCTCGTACAGCGTCTCCAGCAGCGCCGGACCGGTCACCTCGGTGGCGACCTCGGCGGAGACCACGAGCGCGGAGCCGGCGACGGCGTGCTCGATGAGCGAGTGGGGGCCGTAGGTGTATCCCTTGTCCTCGCGGATGTTCTCGACCCAGCGGGAGGAGAAGTACCCGCCGAAGACCAGGTTCGCCAGCTGCAGCGCGGCGTGGTCGGGGTGCCGGCGCGACACCGCCGGCAGCGCCAGGCGCAGCGAGGACTGCACCGAGTCGGGCCGGTCGACCAGGGTCAGCGGGCCGGGCTCGAGCGCCGGGGCGGGCGGCAGCTCGGCCAGCAGGCCGCCGCCGTTCCACTTGCCCAGCATCCGCTCGGCCGCGGCGATCGCCTGCTCCGGCTCGAGGTCGCCGACGACCACGAGCGTGGCGCCGGCCGGATGTACCCGTTCGCTGTGCAGCAGTCGCAGCTCGTCGGGTACGACCGACTCGACCTGCTCCGGCGCCGGGGTCTGCACCGCGTAGGGGTGGGCGCCGTACATCCGCTTGAGCAGCGCGACCCGGGCCAGGTGGCTCGGCTGGCTCTGCGCGACGCGGATCCGGTCGACGAGGCGGGCGCGCTCGGTGTCGACCTCCTCCGCCGGGTACGCGGCGTCGGTGAGCACGGCCGAAAGGATGTCCAGCAGCCGGTCGAGGCCGTCCACCAGGGAGTTGCCCGAAATCAGCAGGCGGTCGGGGTCGGCCCCGGCGGAGAGCCCGCCGCCGACCTTCTGCAGCTCGGCCGCGATGTCGACGGTCGACATGGTCGAGGTGCCGGACAGCACCGTCTGGGTCAGCAGCGCGGCCCGGGACAGGTCGGCCTGGGCGAAGGGCATCCGGAGCCGGACCTCCGCCAGCGGCACCGACGGGCGGCGCAGCGCGATCACGGTGAGGCCGTTGTCCAGGGTGTGCTCGACGGTCGAGGGCACCTTGAGCGCGCGGTTGGGCCCGAGGACCGGCAGGGCGCGCGAGGGGGTTGGCACAGTCACTTGGCTCCTCCGGCGATGACCTCGACCGCGGCGCGGCGGGACGGCACGAGCTGGGCCGCGGCCGCGACGATCTGCTCCTCGGTGACGTCACCGATCAGCGTGTGGAGCCGGTTGAGCAGCTCCGGCTCGCCGCGCTGCTGCTCCAGCACGGCCATCTGCAGGGCGCGGCCGAGCACCGCGTCGGTGTCGCGCAGCAGGTGGGTGGCCATGCGCGCCTGGGTCCGGCTCAGCTCGTCGGGGGCGAGCCCGTCGCTCGCGATGCGGGCGCACTCCTCCTCGACGGTGCGCAGCACCTTGTCGACGTCGCCGCCGGGAGGGAGGTGGGCCTGCAGCACCAGGGCGGTGGGGTCGCGTACCGCGAAGGGCTCCCCCATGAAGCCGATGTACCCGCCGACGCTGGTCACCGACCGGTCCCGCAGCACCAGCCGCTCGACCAGGCGCGACGCGTCGCCGTCGGTGAGGACCTCGGCGAGCACCACATAGGGCAGGTAGCCGGCGAGGTCGTTGACCGGGTCGGGCACCCGCCAGGCGGCCGCGATGGCGGGCAGCGGCGCCAGCCGGTCCTCGTAGGTGGAGCGGCGCTCGGCGGTGAGGTCGGGCTCGGTGAAGTCGGGGCGCACCGGCGCGGGCCGGGCCGGCACGTCGCCGAAGTGCCGCTCGACCAGCTCGGTCGCGGTGGCCACGTCGAAGTCCCCGGAGACCGCGAGCACGGCGTTGCCGCAGGCGTAGTACCGGTCGAAGAAGTCGGCCGCGTCGGCCACGGTCGCCGACTCGAGGTCCTCGAACGAGCCGTAGCCGTCGTGGGCGTTGGCGAACGTGTCGAACATGACCGGGGGGAGCCGCAGCCAGGGGAAGCCGCCGTAGGGGCGGTTGAGCACGTTGACCCGGATCTCCTCCTTGACCACGTCGATCTGGTTGCGGAGGTTCTCCTCGGTCAGCCGCGGCGCGCGCATCCGGTCGGCCTCGAGGAAGAGGGCCCGCTCCAGCGCGTTGGAGGGCAGCGTCTCGAAGTAGTCGGTGTAGTCGAAGTGCGTCGAGCCGTTGAACGTGCCGCCCGAGCCCTGCACGTGCCGGAAGTGGGCGAGCTTCTCCAGGTTTTCCGAGCCCTGGAACATCAGGTGTTCGAACAGGTGGGCGAAGCCGGTGCGCCCCTGGGGCTCGGATCTGATGCCGACGTCGTAGACCACCGCCACGCCGACGACCGGCGCGGCGCGATCTGGGGTCAGCACCACGCGCAGGCCGTTGGCCAGGGTGAAGCGCTCGACGGGATACTTGGAAGCCGGGATCCGCACAGCGGGGCTACGACTGGACACCCACCGAATCTACTTCGTTCCGGGCCGAAATCCGGATTCGGCGTTCGGCCAGACCGGCGTAGACGCCCACTCCGGCGATCACGGCGAGCAGCGGCAGGCCCAGCAGCCAGCCGTAAGGCCCGCGGGAGCGCGGTGTCGAGGGTGCCGCGACCGGCGTGGTCGCCGGAGAGACGGCGAGTGATGTTGATCTCACCGAAGGTGACGGCGAGGGGCTCGGCAGCCGCCGGGTGAGCGCCTGGACGAGATCGAGCCGCCCGAGGCCGTTGTCGGCGTCGGGGCCGGCCGGGCCCGCGTCGACCGCGGTCAGCGTGAGCCGGCGGACGATCTCGGGCGCCTTGACCCCCGGGTACGCCGCCCGGACCAGCGCGACCGCGGCCCCGAGGATGCCGGGCGAGGCGCTGCCGTCGTCGACGCGGTACCGGTTGCCGCTGTTCGTGGTCATGATCTGGAACCCGGGCACGCCCAGGCCCAGCTTGCGGCCGCTCGCCGAGCTCACGAGCACCTCGCCGGTGCGGGTGAGCGGAACCGCGGCGAGCACGCCGTCGTAGGCGGCCGGGTAGGGCTCGAAGTCGCGGCCGGGCTGGTCGCCGTCGGCGGCCACGATTATCGCGTCGGCGGCCTGGGCGTCGCGGACCGCCTGCAGCAGCCGCTCGCTGCCGGCCACCGAGTACCCGATCACGATGACCGCGGTGCGCTGGGCGATCGCCGCCTCGATGCCGGCCGCGAGCTCGTCGCCGGTGGGCGCCCGGCCGACCGGGGTGTCGAGCACGATCGGCTGCACCTTGGCGCCGGGCGCGATGCCGATGACGCCGTCGGCGTGCTCAGGGCCGTGGCCCTGACCGGCGATGATGCCGGCGAGCGCGGTACCGTGCCCGTCCGGGTCGGCCTCCGGGACGCCGGCGGCCGGCGGGTCCGAGGGGCTCGGCGCGGCCCCGGGGTCGCCCGGCGTGGTGACGCGGACGGGGTCGAGCACGGCGCCGGCGAGGTCGGCGTGGGCCCGGTCGACGCCGCGGTCGATCACCGCGACCGTCACGCCCTCGCCGCGGGTGTGCCCGTTGGCCTCGGCGACGCTGAGGTACCGCAGGTGCCACTCGGTGTCGCGGATGACGTCGGCCCGGGCGGCGCCGGCGGGCACCACGGCCGCGAAGAGTCCGAGGGCCACCGCGGCCAGCCGCTGCTTCATGCGGGCTAGCGTGCCGGATGGATGCAAGCGGCGCCACTTGCCCTGCTCAGACGGGGCGGATGCTCTCGGGGGCCTCGTCGGCGACGTAGTCGAACTGACGGTGCGTGTCGGGGATGGACACGTACAGGATCGCCGCCTCGGGCTTGCCCAGGTCCACCAGGGCGATCGAGACCAGTTCGCTCTTGGCCCGCAGCCCGGGCTGGTTGAAGTGCAGGCGGAACTTGAGCAGCCGGGCCGGGCGCCCGCCCAGCGTCAGGTCCTTCGCCGCGATCTGCTCGAGCTGGTTGCCCTTGGGGTAGAAGCTGACCCGCACGTCGGCGGCGATCTGGTCGCCGACGCAGTGCAGGTCGAGCACCATGCCGTCGTTTACCGCGGCCGGAACGTGGCCGGACAGGATCGTGGCATGGTAGTCGGCGCCGGCCCCGTCGTAGTTCGGCTCGGTGACGAAGTCCTGGCCGATGCGGTACGTGATCTTGAGTTCGCCCTGGTCGCGCCAGTTCTCGGCGAGCGGGCGCCAGGGTTGGCCGTACTGCTTGTAGCTGATCCCGGACTCGCCGTCGCTCGTGCGCGGACCCGGCGGGACCTCCTCGCCGCCCTGGTTCGGGTTGTCCGGCGGGATCGTCGGCGGCGGGCAGCGCCGCGCCAGCTCGGGCCGGGTGTCGCTGGGCCCCTCGGCCTGCTTGTTGAACAGCCCGCCCGGCGTGGTCGCGTTGTTGGTCATCACCGACACGAGGATCACGATGAGCCCGATCGCGACGACCAGGATGGCGCCCCCGCCCAGCCACTTCAGGATTCGCTGGTTGCGGCGGATCGGATCGTCGTCGCCGGCGCGCTCGAGATCCGGCAGATCCGGCGGCGGTACCACGGGAGGCGTCCCCGACCGCCCGACCCGCCCGGACGCGTAGCCCCCCGCGACCCGCTGCTCGCGCCGGCGGAACGGTTCGGCGGGTGCGGCTGATGGCGACGCGGGCACGGTGACCGGTTCGATCACGGTCTGTGTGTCCGGCGTCGCCCACGGCGAATTCTGCTCGGTCATGTCAAAACCCAGTGTCGCAGCCGAATGCGACGGCGACCAGCAGCCCCCCGCCCCGCCCAGCTGGGGATTCGCTGGGGGTTGTGGACTACGGCTGCGGGTGGGGCGGCGGGTGCAGCTGGGTGACCTGCGGATAGCGGTGCGAATCGGCCGCCGCCACGGGTCCGATGACCACGAGCGCAACGGTCAGCACCCCGGCGGTGGCAACGCCCACCACCAGTGCGACTTCGCGAACGTACGGTGCCTGCATGTTGAGCGCTCCCCCTCGCATGCCCTCTTGGACAGCTTCGGGGACGGATCGGTTGCACCGACAGGCGCGTGTCGGAAGCTTGCCAATTCATTGAGACTTGGCTGTTACCTAGGTGGCGGGAAGCTCCGTGATGAGGGCGAGCAGCCCGGCCTCGTCCAGCAGGTCGGCCGGGCGGACCGTCTCGCCGCTGCGCACGTAGAAGAACGCGGCCCCGACGCCGGCCAGGGGCACCCCCCGCAGCTGCGCCCACGCCAGGCGGTAGGCCGCCAGCTGCACCGCCGCCGCCGTCGCGTCCACACCGCCCGGGCGCCCGCCGGTCTTCCAGTCCACGACGTCGAAGCGGCCGTCCGGGTACCGGTAGACCGCGTCCATCCGCCCGCGCACCACCACCCCGGCGATCACCGACGCGAACGGCACCTCGACGTCGAGCGGCACCCGGTCGGCCCATTCGCTGGCCAGGAACCGCGCCTGCAGGTCGGCCAGCGCCGAGTCGGGGGCGGCGTCCTCGTCGGCCGCGCCCGGCAGCTCGTCGAGGTCGATCAGCCGCTCGGCCCGGAAGCGCTGCTCGAGCCAGTGGTGGAAGGCGGTGCCGCGGCGCGCGTACGGGTCCGGGCGGGCCGGCAGCGGGCGGCGCAGCGAGCGGGCCAGCCGCTGCGGGTCGCGGCGCAGCGACACCAGCTGCGACACCGAGAGGTGCCCGGGCAGCGCGACCTCGACCGTCCCGCCGGCCCGGGGCGCGAGCCGGGCGCGCTCGGCCAGCAGCAGCTCGGCCTCGCCGGCCCAGCGCGCCACGAGCGGGTCGCCGGTGTCCAGGGGCGCCTCGGGGTCGGCCGCGCGGACCAGCTCGGCGGCCGCCTCCAACAGCGGGCGGCGGTGGCCGAGCGGGTCGGCGGGCCAGCTGGCGCTGGGCACGTCGGCGGCGGTCGGGTTCTGCGCGTCGGCCTCCGGCTTGGGCGCCCAGACGTCGACCACCCCGGCCCCGGCCAGGCAGCGCTCGCGGATCTCGTCCAGGAACACCGAGGCGCCGCGGGCCCGCTTGACCCCCTCACCCCACCAGTACCCGCTCGCCAGCAGCAGCCGGCGGGGGCGGGTGACGGCGACGTACGCGAGCCGCCGCTCCTCCCGGATGTCGTGCTCGCGCCAGTCCCGGGTGAACGTCTCCAGCGCCCCGACCACGCCCTTGATGTCCTCGACGCCGGCGAGGCGCAGCGCGGGCAGCCCGGCGTGGTCGCCGCGCAGCGGGAACGGCAGCACGCCGAGGCCGCGCAGCCAGTGGTCGCCCGCGTTGCTCGGCCCCGGGAAGACGTCCGTGCACAGCCCGGCGACGGCCACCACGTCCCACTCCAGGCCCTTGGCCGCGTGCGCGGTGAGGATCTGCACCGCCCCGGCGACGACCTCGACCTCGCCCGGGGCCAGGCCCCGCTCCTCGTTCTCGGCCGCGGCCAGGAACGCCAGGAACGCGCTCAGCGTGGCACCCTCCGACTCGGCGGCGAAGCGGGCCGCGATGTTGCCGAACGCGTCGAGGTGGCCCCGGGCCAGACCGGCGTCGCCGGGGCGGGCGGCGACCTCGACGTCGAGGCCGGTGACGCGCTCCAGGTCGGCGACGAGGTCGGGCAGCGGCTGGTCGAGCCGGCGGCGCAGGGCACGCAGCTCGCCGCCGAGGCGCACGAAGCGGCGGTGGCCCTCCTCGGAGTACAGCTCGGGGTCGCCCAGGTCGTCGAGGGCCTCCACGAGTACCGCCTCGTCCAGCCGGTCCGCGAGCTCCGGCTCGGCGGCGCTGTCCCCGTGGCGGCGCGCGGCGGCGAGCGCCCGGGCGCGCCGGTAGAGGGCGACCAGGTCCCGCGGGCCGATCCGCCACCGGGGGCCGGTGAGGATGCGCAGGAGCGCCGCGCCCTCGGCGGGGTCGGCGAGCACCCGCATGATGCTCACCACGTCGCGTACCTCGGGGGTGTCCAGCAGCCCGCCGAGGCCGACGACCTCGACCGGCAGGCCCCGCGAGCGCAGCGCGTTCTCCAGCGCCGGGATCTGGGCCCGGGTCCGCACGAGCACGGCGGTCGACGGGCGGTCCTCGACGGGGATGTCGTACGGGAACGTGTCCGGCTCGACCTTCGCCGCCAGCCGCCACGAGGCGAGGACCCGGTCGGCGAGCCAGGCGGCCTCCTCGGTGTACGTGTCGAGCAGGGCGCAGTGCACGGTCGCGGTCGAGGCGGGCTCGGCGAGCACGTCGGCCGGGGCGAGCTCGGCGACGCGGGCGCCGTACGCGCGCAGCGGCGCGGACAGGGTGTTGGCGATGTCGAGGATCTCGGGCCGGTTGCGCCAGCTCGTGGTCAGCTCCATCAACGGCGCCGGCTCCTCGGCCGTCACCGGGAACTCGGCCGGGAAGCGCTCCAGGGTGCCGGCCGAGGCGCCGCGCCAGCCGTAGATGGACTGGCACGGGTCGCCGACCGCGGTGACCGGGTGGCCGCCGCCGAACAGGGCGCGCAGCAGCACCACCTGGGCGTGGGAGGTGTCCTGGTACTCGTCCAGCAGCACGATCCGGAAGCGGTCCCGCTCGACCTGGCCGACCTCGGGGTGCGCGGTCGCGACGGCCGCCCCGCGCGACAGCTGGTCGCCGAAGTCCATCGCCTCCAGCAGGGCCTTCTTCTCGGCGTACTGCCGGATCAACGGCAGCAGCTGCAGGCGCGCCTGCTGCCGGGAGAGCACGTCGCGCACCGGCTTGGCCATCTTGCCGGTCTTCGAGCCCATCTCGGCGAAGAACCGCCCCGTCCACGCGGCCACGTCGGCGGGCTCGCGCAGGTGCTCGGCCAGGTCGCCGGCGAGGTGCAGCACCGCATCGACAACGGTCGACGGGGCGGCCGAGACCGCGGTCATGTCGCCGTCGTACGCGCGCACGACCGCGTCGGCGAGCTGCCAGCACGCGGCCTCGGTCAGCAGCCGGGTCGACGGCTCGAACCCGGCCCGCACGCCGTGCTCGCGCACGACCCGGGCCGCGTACGAGTGGTAGGTGGCCACCGTCGGCTCGCCGACGGTGAGTTCGGTCTCGGCGCGGCCCCCACCTCCGATTCTGCGCACGAGCTGGCCGAGGCGCTGGCGCACCCGGTGCGAGAGCTCACCGGCGGCCTTGCGGGTGAAGGTCAGGCCCAGGATCTGCTCCGGGCGGGCGTGGCCGTTGGCGACGAGCCAGACGACCCGGGCCGCCATCGTCTCGGTCTTGCCCGACCCGGCGCCGGCCACCACGAGCAGCGGCCCGACCGGCGCGGCGATGACCTTCGCCTGCTGCGGCGTGGGCGCCGGCAGTTTCAGCAGTCGGGCCAGCTCCAAGGGCGTCATGTGACGTGGCGGCCCTTGCCCGAGACCGGGCACGCGGTCTTCACCGGGCAGACCCGGCACTTGTTGTTGACCACGGCGCTGAAGGTCGAGGCGGCCATCGTCTTCGCGGTGCGCTGCACCAGGGCCTGGGCCCAGTTCGGGTCGTCGGCCTCGCCCAGCGGCGGCTGGACCTGCTCGCGCGCGGTGTTGGTCTCGCCGCCCAGCTGTACCAGCGCCGCGCCGCCGGCCACCGACGACTCCTCGAACGCGCCGAGCTCGATCGCGGCCTGGTACGCGGCCAGCTGCGGGTGCTCGGCCAGGTTGGCGTTGGCCGGGATCGACTTGCCGGTCTTGAGGTCCACGACCACGAGCCGCCCGTGCTCGTCGAGCTCCAGCCGGTCGACCCGCCCCTTGATCTCCACCGGCGCCTCGGGGTCGGCCAGCTCCACGAGGAAGTCCTGCTCGATCGCGACGAGCCGGCGCGGGTTGCCGGCCAGCCAGCCGATGAGCTTGTCGAGCATGGTCTCCGCGCGGTCCCGCTCCCGCCCGGCGAGCCACCGGGCCGAGAGCTCGATGGCGTCGAAGCGGTCGGCGACGTACGCCACCAGCTGCGCCCGGTCCGCGCTGGCGTCGGCGGCCAGCATCGCCGCGGCGTGCACGAGGTTGCCGATGGACTGCTCCGGCGACGGGGTCAGCGCCCCGCCGTGGCGCTCCAGCAGCCACCGCAGGCTGCACCGCTCGACGCTCTCCACGGTGGACGGGGTCACCTGCACCGGCTCGCCCGGGTCGACCAGCGGCCGCTCGTCGGACAGCGCCGGCAGGCCCCACCAACCGCCGGGATCCGCCCCCGGTACCTCCTGTTGCGCGAGGCGCGCCAGCAGCGCGGCGGCCGCGGCCCGCCGCTCCTCGGGCGCGTCGGGGTCGACCAGCGCGACCCGCAGCTCGGCCACCAGCGTCGGCAGCGTGAGCGCGCGGGGCGCCTCGAACCCGGGCTGCTCGTCGTCGATCGACAGCTCGATGAGGAACCGGCTCGGCTGCTCCTCGCCGTCGCCCGACGCGACCGCGGTCACCAGCACCTGCTCCCGGGACCGCGACACGGCCACGTAGAACAGCCGCCGCTCCTCGTCCAGCAGCGCCGAG
The DNA here is from genome assembly GCF_049995355.1 of Dactylosporangium sp. McL0621. Classification (NCBI taxonomy): domain Bacteria; kingdom Bacillati; phylum Actinomycetota; class Actinomycetes; order Micromonosporales; family Micromonosporaceae; genus Dactylosporangium; species Dactylosporangium sp. McL0621. Next base: position 1,146,353 of record NZ_CP188259.1, on the reverse strand, counting down.
AGCCGCCCGATGGTCTCCATCGTCCGCCCGGCCAGCACCTCGACCAGCAGCTCCGAGCCGAGCACGCTGCCGCGCAGCCGCAGGTCGGGCCAGACGCCCTCCTGCACCCCGGCCACGGCGACGACGTCCCACTCCAGGCCCTTGGCGGCGTGCGCGGTGAGGATGCGCACGGCGTCGCCGCGGTCGGCCATGGGGGCGAGGTTGTCCGCCGGAAGGTCCTGGCCCTCGACATGGTCCAGGAACACGTCGGTACCCGCGCCCGGCAGCCGGTCCGTGAAGCGCGCGGCCGCGTCGAAGAGCGTCACGACCGCGTCGAGGTCCCGGTCGGCGGCCGCGCCCCGGTGCCCGCCGCGCGCGCTCAGCGCCGACCAGCGCTCGGCCAGACCGCCGGCGTGCCACACCGCCCACAGCACCTCCTCGGCCGTCGCGCCCGGGCGGGCCGCGGCGTCGCGGGCCTGCTGGAGCAGCCCGGCCACGGCCCGCGCGGGCGCCGCCCAGCGCCGCTCGACCATCGCCAGCTCGGCCGGGTTGCGCAGCGCCGCGAGCAGCAGCAGGCCCGAGGGCCGCCGGTCCCCCGCGGCCAGCGCGAGCGCCCGCAGCCCCTGCCGCAGCCGCCGCTCGGCCAGCGGGTCGGCCCCGCCCAGCGCCGAGTGCAGCAGCGCGACCGCCGCGTCCTCGTCCAGCCGCGCGTCGTCCAGCGCGCACCGCAGGAGCAGCAGCAGCGGCGCGACCGCCGGCTGCAGGTGCAGCGGCAGGTCCTCGGCCTCGGTCGTCGTCGGTACCCCGGCGGTGTGCAGCGCCCGCTGCAGCGGGGCGAGCTGCCGCGCGGTCGAGCGCACGACGACCGCCATCCGCGCCCACGGGATGCCGCGCAGCAGGTGCGCCTCCCGCAGCCGGTGCGCGATGAACGCGGCCTCGGACGTCTCGGACGCGAACGTGCGCGTCTCGACGCTGCCGCCGGCCCGCTGCGGGAGCATCGCCCGGTGCCGCGAGGGCCCGCGCAGGCGCGCCGCGACCCGTCCGATCGGCGCGAGGAGGCCCTCGCCGAGCCGCCGGGAATGAGGCAGCGTCACCTGTACCGCACCCGGGAAGTACTGCTCGAAGTCGTTCACGATCGCCGGGTCGGCGCCGCGGAAGGCGAAGGTCGAGGAGTCCGGGTCCGCGAAGGCCACGAGGTGCTTGCCGTTGCCGGCGACGAGCTCCAGCAGCTCGACCTGGGCGGGGTCGGTGTCGGGGAGCTCGTCGACGTACACGTACCGCAGCCGGTTGCGCTCCCTGGCCAGCAGGTCCTCGTCGTCGGCGAGCATCCCGGCGGCGGCGCGCACGAGCTCGGCGTAGTCGTAGGCCACGGAGCCGCGCCCGGTCGCGTCGCGCAGGGCGAGCACCTGGAGGTACTCGCGGAAGAAGACCGCCGCGGCGCTCCAGTCGCTGCGGCGGTGCACCCGCGCCAGCGCCGCGAGCCCGTCCGGCCCGACGCCCCGCTCGACCGCGCGCAGGAGCAGGTCGCGCAGCTCGGTCGCGAACGCGCGCGTGTTGAGCGCGCTGCGCAGCGCCTCCGGCCATGGCGCAGCCGACTCCGGCAGGAGCTCGCGGATCACCAGGTCCTGCTCGGGCCCGGTGAGCAGCCGCGGCGACGCCTCGCCGCGGTCGACGGCGGCCCGGCGGAGGAGGCCGAACGCGTACCCGTGAAAGGTCCTGACCATCGGCTCGGCCGTCGTGCGCAGTCCGCTGGAGCGCCCGAGCCGCGCCTCGATCCGGTCGCGCAGCCGGCTCGCCCCGCGCCGCCCGAAGGTCAGGACCAGGATCGACTCCGGGTCCTCCCCGTCGGCGACGCGCTGAGCGACGGCCTCGACCAGCGTGCTCGTCTTGCCGGTGCCGGGCCCGCCGACGACGAGCAGCGGCCCCCGGACGTGCTCCACGACGAGCCGCTGCCACGGGTCGGCCGCGACCGGAACGGCCCGCCCCGGCGCGCGGCGCACGAGCCGGTAGGCCCGGCGCGGCGGCGCGGGGGAAGCGGTCGCGGTCACGGCCCAATGCAATCACGCGTCACACCGTTTTCCAGCATCGACGCGTCTCTAGGTTGGCTTCGCGACTCGGCGGTCACGTTCGGCGATCCGTTCCAGGACGGCGGTGTAGAGGTGCCGTTTGTCGGGCCGGGCGCGGCCCGCGGCATGGCGCAGGGCCGGGATCGCCGGGGATCCGATCTGGGCGAGTCCCGTCGCGGCGGCCCGGCGTACGGCGGGGTGGGGATGGGCCAGCAGTCCGACGATCGGCGGGATCGCGGGCCGGTGGCCGGCGTGGCAGAGGGTGCGGACGGCCGACCGGACCGTGTCGGGCTCGGGGTCCTCGAGCAGGACCGCGGTGTGGCGCAGGTGGGTCGGCCGGTCCAGGGCCTCGCGGCCGATCCGGTGGGCGTGCCGGCGGACCCGGGCCTCGGGATGGCGGAGCAGGTCCGCCAGCAGCCGTTCCAGCTCCGGATCGGGGCCCGCCGGGCGACGGTCCTCGGCCAGCTGGGTGAGTGCGCGCCGGATCTGTTCGGGGCCGCCGGTCCGGATCAGGTCGAACAGCTCGCGCCGGGACGGCCCGGGTTCGGCGGCCGGATGCGGGCGGACGCGGAGCGCCGCGAGGGCGTCCTCGCGCGGCGCCTGCGGGTTCCGCAGCGGGCCGTCGACCAGGACGAGCCTGTCGGCGAGGTCGCCGCGCCCTTCTCGGCGAAGCCGCGCGCACGCCTGCGTCAGGGCCGGGGTCCGCAGCAGGGGGCGGCCGGCGATCAGGTCCAGGAAGCCCCAGGCCCCGGCGTCGAGGCGGCCGCGGAGGTGCTCGGCGACGGCGTCGGCGTGTTCCCGGCGCAGGGCGCGTCCGGCCGCGGCGCGGGTGGCCTGGCCGCCCTGCTCCCACCACTGCAGCAGCAGCGGAATCAGGCGGTGCAGCTCGGGCGGGTCGAGGTGGTAGGCCAGGCCGGCGGCGCGCTCGCGAACGGCGTCGGCCACGTCGCCGCCGCCTGCCGCGATCCGCAATTCGGCCTCATTGACACCGACGGGCGCGACGTCGACGTCTCCGCGCAGGAACGCGCGGAGCACGGCCTGCCTGGTCTGCGGTTCCGGCCAGTCCCGCAGGGCCCTTGCCGCGGCTTGGCGCTGACCGGCGGCGGGCGCGTCGAGCAGGGCGAGCAGGCGGGTTCGGAGCGCGGCCGATCGGGGCTGGTCGAGGTCGCCGTCGTGGGGTGTCCGGGGCGTCGCGAGGGGCCGGCGGGCCTCCTCGGCGAGGGTCCAGCGGGGCGCGTCGATCGGTTGGAGGGCCTCCAGCCAGTCCAGAACCGCGCCGCGGGCGTCGGGGCCGGCCGAGGGGAACACGTCGATCAACGCGTTGAGACGCTCGCGGGACGGCAGCGGCCGCTCGTCGCCGGACGCGTCGATCGGCGCGCTGAGCCGGTCGCGGGACCGGAAGGCGGCGAGCGCCGGCAGCGTGCCCACGGCGGCCTCGAGTGCACGCCGCCAGGCCTCGGCCTCCGCGGACGGCGCCACGGCCTCGACCTTCCCGGACGGCGCCACGGCCTCGACCTTCCCGGACGGCGCCACGGCCTCGACCTTCCCGGACGGCGCCACGGCCTCGGCCCCCTCGGACGGCGCTGCGGCGGGGACCGCGAACGCCTCGCGCAGCACCTCGGTCTCGGCGAGGCAGGGGTCGGCCCCGAGCCGGGCGGCGGCCAGCGACCGCTCGACGTCGCCGCGGGTCAGCACCGCGCCGCAGCGGCGCAGCAGCGCCAGCAGCGAGCGGCGCCCGGCCGGCGCGGGCGGCAGCGCGCGGAGCCGCGCGATGGCGTCGAGGGCCGCGGCCGGGGACAGCTTCGGCGCGACCGCCCCGAGGACCGCGAGGAGCGCGTCCCGGTCGTCGCCGCCGGCCGCGGACAGGCCGGCGAGCAGGGTCGGGGCCGCCCGGGTGAAGGTGTCGACCTCGGCGGCCGACCAGGGTGCGGGGCAGATCGTCAGCGTGAACCGCAGGATGGCCTGGCGGGCCGCCGGCTGGGCCTCGGCCAGGCGCAGCCAGTCCGCCAGCAGCGGCCTCAGCCGGGCGGCCTGGTCGGCGGGCGGCCGTCCGGAGCGCCGTTCGTGCCGATCCACGGCCTGGAGCGCGGCCTCGTCGGTCCAGCCGTCGCGCACCAGCGAGTCGACGCCGCCGGCCGGCCGGTCGCCGGTGGCCGGCACGGGTCGGACCGGCCCGGCGATGCCGTGCGCCACCAGCTGGGCGGCCAGGTCCTCGACGGTTCCGCCGGCGAGCCCGACCCGTCCGGCGGCGACCAGCGTGAGCAGCATCGGCGCGACCGGTGACCCCTGCTGTGCCAGGGCGTTCACCGCGCGCGCATCCAGCACCCGGCCGAGCCCGGCGAGCAGCAGCTCGCGGCCCCGGTCGTCGCCGGCCTGCTCGGCCGCGGCGAGAACGGTGGCGGCGTACGCGGCGCCGAGGATCGCCCGGAGCGCCTCGACGAGCGTGGCGCGCAGGCCGGGGTTGTCATGGTGGCCGAGCCAGAACAGCAGCTTCGGCACGGCGGCGGGCGCCCCGGCGTCGACCAGGACCGCGGCGGCGGTCTTCTTGACGTTCATGGCGGGGTGGTCGAGCCCGGCCGCGATCGCCGGCGCGGCCCAGCGCGCGCGGACGCGACCGAGCGCGAGCAGGGCCTGCCGCACGGTCTGGGCATCCCCGGCGGCGGTCAGCGCGATCAAGCTCGCCGACAGCGCCTCCGCGTCCGCGCCGGTGCCGTCGCCGGCGATCGCCGCGATCGCGTGTTTGCGGACGTGCCGGTCGCGGTGGCGCAGCAGGCGGTGGATGCGGGCGCGGGTGCCCGGGTACGGGGCGCGCCGCAGCAGGGCGAGCAGGATCGCCCGCTCGCGATCCGGCACGTCGGGACGCTCGACGAGATCCAGCGCGACCGTCGCGACGAGGGCGTGCCCGGCCGCCTCGGCGTCGGCCGCGTCGAGCAGGCAGACCGGCCGGATCTTTCCCCGGTCGTGGAGCCGGCGACCGAGCGCGTGGACGGCGGCCACGACCGGCTCGGGCACGGCGGGCTCGCCGGCGGGCCGGTCGCCGTCGAACCAGTCGCCCGGAGGCTTTGGGCCGCCCGGTTCCCAGGCCGCGGCGAGATCCGCCACGATCCGTGCCAGGAGGTCGGCGATGATCGGCACGGATCCGGAGTCGCCGTTGCGGGCCAGCCTGACGAGCGCCGCGACCGGGTCGTCCGGATCGAACCCGGCCCCGAGCAGCGCCAGTTCCCGCGGGTCGGCGGCGCCGAGGTCGATGACGATCCGGCCGGGAAGATCGCGGGGGTCGAGGCGGGCGAGGATCGCCCGCCGCCCTTCGATCTCGTCGGTCAGGTGCCACAGCAGCTCGAGGGCACGATGGCGCACCGGGCGCAGGTACGCCGCGATGGCGTCGTCCGCCTCCGGCTCACCCCCGCTCGGGGACAGCCCGAGTCCCGCCGCCAGCGCGGCCGCGGTGGCCGGGCCACCGATGGCCTCGAGCGCGTCCAGGGCCGCCTCGGGCGCCCGCGGCAACGTGTCGAGGACGGCCGTCTCGGCGGGCGTGTGCCGCAGCGTACGGAGAGCGGCGAGGAACGGCTCCGGCCGGGACGCCCCGGCCAGCCCGCCGGTGATCGCGTCGCCGATCGGGAGATCGTCGCCGCCCTGCCGGGCCAGGCCGACCAGCAGGTCCAGCCGCCGCGGCCACGTCTCGTCGTCGGGCCCCGCCGCCGTCAGCGCGCCGAACGCCTCGCGCCGGCACGTGAACAAGATCGTGGCGACCTCGTCCGCGGACACCGTGTGATCGGCGAGCGCCAGGGACACGACGGCCGCCGCGTCGGCGCCGCCCGGTAGGCGCCCCCGCCGGTGCATCGCCCGCAGACCGGCCACCGCCGGTCCGCCCAGCAACAGCGGATCGGCGGCGGCGAGCGCCGTCAGCGCGCCGATGTCGTCGCGGTCGGCGAGCTCGCCTAGCGCCGCCAGCGCCCGCTGCCGCGCCCGCGGCGGCGCGCTCTCGTCCGCGACGAGGTCACGCAGGAGGTCGGCGTGCCCGTGCCGCGCGGCGGCCGCGAGCGCGGCATCGACCAAGGAAGCCTCAACCGGCGCGCCGGACGACAAGGCCTCAACCGGCCCATCGACCAACCCAGCCTCAACCGGCGCGCCGGACGACAAGGCCTCAACCGGCCCATCGACCAACCCAGCCTCAACCGGCGCGCCGGACGACAAGGCCTCAACCGGCGCGCCGGCCAACCCAGCCTCAACCGGCGAGCCGACGGCCAGGACCGCGCGCAGCCGCTCCCGCGGCAACGGGACCAGCGCGGCCCACGGCTCCGCGAGCTCGCGCAGGGCGGCGACGGCGACGGCGACGGCCGGGGTCGCGAGCAGCCGCCCGATGTACCCCCGGGCCCGCGCCGGAGCCAGCAGACCGGCGTGCAGTCCCTCCCGGATCAACCGCAACGCCGCGGTGTGCAGCACCGGATCGGAGCGGTCGACCAGCTCACGGATCAGCGCCTCGGGATCGGGCCCGCCGACCGCGTCGACCCCCGCGACGGCCTGGTACAGCAGCTCGCCCGCGGGTTCGCTCCGCACGGTCGCCGGCTCGTTGACCAGCTCGGCCCGCAACCAGGCGACCCGCACCCGGACCGGCAGATCGGCCGGGCGCCATCGGGGCCGGCGCGGCCCCGGCACGTACCGCCAAAGCCTCTGGTGGACGCCCGCCGCGACGAGCGCCGACTCGGGCGGCCCGTCGAGCCCCGCCGGGAGCAGCTCCCCGAGCTCGGCCAGCTCGGACTCGTCGGTCTCGGGGCGCGCGATCCGCTCGGCGAGCCGGACCCAGCCCAGATGGCGGAGCCCGGCGTCGTCGGGCCGGAGCAGGAGACCCACGACGGCCGGCGGGCAGTCGCGCGCCTCCAGGTGGGCGGCGAGCCAGCCGGCGTCGCCGCGCTGCACCGCGGCGCGGATCTGGGCGTCGACGCGCCCGGTCACGACCTGCCGGCGCCCAGCAGGGACGCCTCGATCAGGTCCAGCGAAGTGGGGACGTCGTGCGAGGTGAGGAGCATCGACAGGGCCGTGGAGCGGACGAACTCCTGGCTCGCCAGCGTGCGCAGCCACTGCAGCAGGCCGTCGTAGAAGCCCTCGTAGTCCAGCAGCAGGATCGGCTTGCGATGGAGGTCGAGCGTGGCCGTGGTCCAGACCTCGAAGAGCTCGTCCAGGGTGCCGAGGCCGCCCGGGAGGACGACGAAGGCGTCCGCGCGCTCGATCAGGAGGGTCTTGCGCGAGGCCATCCCGTCCGTCACGACGAGCTCGTCCGACTTGGTGTCGGCGACCTCGAGGTCGACGAGCTTCTGGGGGATGACGCCGTACGTGCGGGCGCCGCCCTCGCGGGCGCCGTCCGCGACCGCGCCCATCATGCCGACGCAGCCGCCGCCGGAGACGAGCTCGTGGCCGCGGCGGCCGATCTCGACGCCGAGGTCGTGGGCCAGGTCGAGCCAGCGCTGGTCGAGGCGTTGCGACGAGGCGCAGAAGACGCAGATCCGCGCCATCAGCTGCCGCCGCCGAGCTTGTCCTCTTCCAGCTGCTCGGCCGTCACCTGGATGTGCTGCACCGCGGCGTCGACGTCGTCGGTGAGGTACAGCAGCTCGAGGTCCTCGGGGCCGATCTTGCCGTCGGGCAGCATCGTGTCGCGCAGCCAGTCGAGGAGGCCCTGCCAGTAGGCGGTACCCATGAGGACCACCGGGAAGCGCGTGACCTTGCGCGTCTGCACCAGGGTCACGGCCTCGAAGAGCTCGTCCAGCGTGCCGAAGCCGCCCGGCAACACGACGAAGGCCTGGGCGTACTTCACGAACATCGTCTTGCGGGCGAAGAAGTACCGGAAGTCGATGCCGACGTCGACCCAGTCGTTGAGGCCCTGCTCGAACGGCAGCTCGATGCCCAGGCCGATGGAGAGCCCGCCGGCGTCGGCGACGCCCTTGTTCGCGGCCTCCATGACGCCGGGGCCGCCGCCGGTGATCACCGCGTACCCGGCGCGGGCGAGTGCCCCGCCGAGTTCCTCGCCCATGCGGTACTCGGCGCTCTCGGGCTTGCTGCGGGCCGAGCCGAACACGCTCACCGCGGGCGGCACGTCCGCCAGTGTGTCGAACCCCTCGACGAACTCGCTGAGGATGCGCAGCGCCCGCCAGGCATCCTTCGTCTTCCACTCGTGGCGCAGGCGGGAGTCCAGCAGCCGCTGGTCGGCGGTGCTCGGCGGGATCGCGTCGCGTCGCAGCGTCACCATGCCGCGATGCCGCTCCCGTGGGCGGTTGCGCTTCGGCTCGCTCATGCCTGTCACGGTACGTGGATCACCGAAGACGGGGCCCACCAGCCCGGCACAGTCATGGTCCAATACGGCCATGGGGAGACGGACGGGGCTGCTGATCGCGGCGGCGTGCGCCCTTTTGGCCGGATCGCTGCTCATCTGGTACACCCTGAGCGGCTCCGCTCCGACCGGCGCCTTCGTGGCGGACGACGCGCCTTCCTCGGCCGCCGTCGAGTTTCCGGTCTCCGAGCGTCCGTCGCCGCCGGCCTCGGCTCCGGCGTCGCCGACGCGCTCGGCCCCGCCGACGGTGCCCGCGCACGGCAACGGGAAGTTCGACCTCGCGGCGAGCGGCGGCGAGCGGGTCGGCACCGCCGGGCACCTGGTGCACTACGTGGTCGCGACCGAACAGGGCTCGGGCGTCGATCCGGAGGTCTTCGCGGCGGCGGTACAGCAGACGCTGGGCGACGCGCGCAGCTGGATCGCGGGCGGCCGGTTCTCGTTCCAGCGCGTCCCGGCGGGCAGCGCGTCCGAGCTCACGGTGCACCTGGCCACCCCGTCGACGACCGACTCCATGTGCGCGCGGCGCGGCGTGCGCACCAAGGGCGAGGTCTCCTGCCGCGGCGGCCGCGACGTCATCGTGAACCTGAAGCGGTGGCTGCTGGGCGTCGCGTGGTACCCGAGCGTCGCCGAGTACCGCCACATGGTCGTCAACCACGAGGTCGGCCACTTCCTCGGCAACGGCCACGCGGTCTGCCCGCGCAAGGGCGCGCCGGCCCCGGTCATGGCCCGCCAGTCGTTCGGGCTCGAGGGCTGTGTCGCAAACGCCTGGCCCTATCCGGACGGTAAGACCTTCGTCACAGGTCCACCGGCGCCGCGCTGATCGGACGTTCCCGGTAGGAAAACGGGTGCAGAGGGCAACGTTTACCCCTACCGTCGCGTCCTACCCGATATACCGGTGGCAGGGCGTGGGGGGTGTGACCGGCATGACACGGATTGAGACCGACCGCCAGAAGCGGCAGATGAACCGTCGGATTCGCGAGGTGCTCGCGCTGCGCCGCATGATGCGCACGCTCGAGCCCATGCCGGAGGAGCCGCCGGCGGAGCGCTGATGCTCTTCGTCTACGACTACGCGGCGCCGCCGACCAGGCCGCCCTTTTGACTACGCGGCGCCGCCGACCAGGCAGCCCTTTTGACCACGCGGCGCCGCCGATCAGGCGCGCTTTTGACTACGCGGCGCCGCCGACCAGGCAGCCCTTTGACCACGCGGCGCCGCCGACCAGGCTGCCCTTTTGACCACGCGGCGCCGCCGACCAGGCAGCCCTTTGACCACGCGGCGCCGCCGACCAGGCAGCCCTTTGACCACGCGGCGCCGCCGACCAGGCAGCCCTTTTGACCACGCGGCGCCGCCGACCAGGCAGCCCTTTTGACCACGCGGCGCCGCCGACCAGGCGCGCTTTGACTACGCGGCGCGTTCGATCGGGCTGCGCCGCCGTTTGGTCAGGCGACGCCTCGGAGCCAGCGGCGCAGGACCTCGGCCCCCTCGGTGATCTTGGGGATCTCGACATGCTCGTCCTGCTTGTGCGCGAGGTTGGGGTCGCCCGGGCCGAAGTTCAGGCCGGGGATGCCCAGCGCGGCGAAGCGGGCCACGTCGGTCCAGCCGAGCTTGGCGCGCGGCGGGCGGCCGATCGCGGCGAGCAGCTCCCGGGCCGCGGGCGCGTCGAGGCCGGGCAGCGCGCCCGGGGCCGAGTCCACGAACTCGATGTCGAACCCGTCGAACACCTCGCGCACGTGCGCCTCGGCGGCCGCCTCGTCGCGGTCGGGCGCGAAGCGGAAGTTGACCTCCACGACGCACTCGTCGGGGATGACGTTGCCGGCCACGCCGCCGGAGATCCGGACCGCGTTCAGTCCCTCATGGAACTCGCAGCCGTCGATGACGACCGAGCGGTCACGGTACCGCTGCAGACGCTCCAAAATCGGGGCCGCCTTGTGGATGGCGTTCTCGCCGAGCCAGGACCGGGCCGAGTGCGCGCGCTTCCCGCTGGTGCGCACCAGCACCCGCTGAGTGCCCTGGCAGCCGCCCTCGATCAGCCCGTGCGTGGGCTCGAGCAGCACCGCGAAGGACGCGTCGGTGAGCAGGTGCGGGTTGCTGTCGGCGAGGATCTTCAGCCCGTTGCGCGCGGAGTCGACCTCCTCGGCCTCGTAGAAGACGTAGGTCACGTCGTGGCGCGGCTCCGGTTCGGTGACCGCGAGGTGCAGGGCGATCGCGGTGCCGGACTTCATGTCGGACGTACCGCAGCCCCACATCACGTCGCCCTCGGTGCGCGACGGGAAGTTGTCGTGCAGCGGCACCGTGTCGAGGTGCCCGGCGAGCACGACCCGCTGCGCCCGGTCGAGCTCGGTGCGCGCGACGATGGTGTGCCCGAAGCGCTCGACCTTGAGCACGGTGCCGGCCAGCGCCTCCTCGACGCGGTCGGCGATCTCGGCCTCGTTGCCGGAGACCGACTCGATGTCGACCAGGGCCCGGGTCAGGGCCACGGGATCGGCGAGCACATCACGGGTGAGCATGGGTCGACCTTATCCGGGCGGCCGATCCGGCGGGTGCGGTAGCGTTCGCTCACGTGACGACCGCCTACATCGACTCCCCCGCGTGGGGCCTGGGCCTGGCCACCGTGACGTCCTCGGGCCAGGTGCTGGACGCCTGGTTCCCGGCCGGCAACCTCGGCCTCGGCGCCGCCCCCTCCGCGCCGGACGCGCCGGGCCTGGACCCGGCCGTGGCCGCCGCCGCGACCGCCGCCTCCGTCCTCGACCCCGGCGACACGGCCGCCGCGGTCTCCGCCGCCGTCGCCGCGGCGGGCCCCGCGGACTTCTCGGACCTCCCGGCCGCGGACGGCCCCCTCGGCCTGCGGTCGGAGGTCGTCCGCGTGGAGATCCAGTCCCTCGGCGATGCGCCGAAGAGCACGGCCGAGGTGTACCTGCGGCTGCACCTGCTGTCGCACCGAGTCATCCGCCCGCACCAGGCGAACCTCGACGGCCAGTTCGGCCTGCTCGCGAACGTGGCCTGGACCTCGGCCGGCCCGTGCCTGCCCGAACAGGTCGACGAGCTGCGCGTCCTGGAGCGCCGCGCGGGCCGCCGCCTCAACGTCTTCGGCGTGGACAAGTTCCCGCGCATGGTCGACTACGTGACCCCGTCGGGCGTGCGCATCGCCGACGCCGACCGCGTGCGCCTGGGCGCGCACCTGGCCCCCGGTACGACAGTCATGCACGAAGGCTTCGTCAACTTCAACGCGGGCACCCTGGGCAACTCCATGGTCGAGGGCCGCATCTCGGCCGGCGTCGTGGTCGGCGACGGCACCGACGTCGGCGGCGGCGCCTCGATCATGGGCACCCTCTCCGGCGGCGGCAAGGAGACGATCTCGCTGGGCGAGCGCTGCCTGCTCGGCGCGAACGCGGGCATCGGCATCTCCCTCGGCGACGACTGCGTGGTCGAGGCGGGCTGCTACATCACGGCGGGCTCGAAGCTGACCCTGCCGGACGGCCGCGTGGCGAAGGCGCGCGAGCTCTCGGGCGTGAGCAACCTGCTCTTCATCCGCAACTCGGTGACGGGCCGCCTGGAGGTACGCGAACGCCAGGGCCGCGGCATCGAGCTCAACGCCGCCCTGCACGCGAACTGACCGCGGACGGGCAGGCCGCACCCAGGTCCACGGCCTGCCCGTTTCCCGCGGCTCCTGGTCGGCTCTCTCACGCCGGCCCGACGGGACCAGCCCTTCACGGCCGGGCGACTTGCCTATTGCCGCCCCGCCTGGTCGCCGACGGCCGCGCGTTCGACGCCCGGGGACTCTCGGCGCGGCGCTCGGGCTGGCTGGCTGCGGGGTTCCAGCGCGCAGATATGTCGGACGCTTCGCGATCCGACATATCCGATTTATCGCCTGGCCGGGCATAAGTCCGAAATGTCGTGGCGCGCCAGCGCCCGACATTTCGCGCAAACCCGGCGGACGCGCAAACCCGGCGGACGCGCAAACCCGGCGGACGCGCAAACCCGGCGGACGCGCAAACCGGCGCGGCAAAGCGCGACGCAAGTTTGGTCAGAGGCGCGAAGCGGCCGAGTTCACGCGCTCGTCCGTGGCCGTGAACGCCACCCGCACGTGCCGCTCCCCCGCCGGACCGTAGAACGCGCCCGGCGCCGCCAGAATCCCTCGCTCCGCCAGCCAGCCGACGGTCGCCCAGGAGTCCTCGCCGCGCGTGAGCCAGAGGTACAGGCCGGCCTCCGAATGCTCGACCGTGAACCCGGCGCGCTCGAAGGCCTCGCGAAGGACCGAGCGGCGCCGGGCGTACCGGGCGCGCTGCTCCTCCACGTGCGCCTCATCGCCCAGCGCGGCGACCATGGCGGCCTGCACCGGGGCGGGCACGATCATGCCGGCGTGCTTGCGGGCGGCGAGCACCTCGTCGACGAGCGCGGGGTCACCGGCGACGAACCCGGCGCGGTACCCGGCGAGGTTCGAGCGCTTCGAAAGCGAGTGCACGGCGAGAACCCCGTCGAAGTTCCCGTCGCACACCGACAGGATCGACACCGGCTCCGACTCCCACGGCAGCGGCAGGTAGCACTCGTCGCTCACCACGACCGCGCCGCGCTCGCGCGCCCACGTGACGACCTTGCGCAGGTGCGCCTCGGGCAGCACCTTGCCGGTCGGGTTGGACGGCGAGTTGACCCACACCATGCTGACGCGTTCCGGCCCGAGCGCGGTCAGCGAGTCGGCGCGGAGCACGCGGGCGCCCGCGAGCAGGACGCCCACCTCGTACGTCGGGTAGCACACCCGCGGAATCACCACGGTGTCCCCGGGGCCGAGGCCAAGCAGCGTCGGCAGCCAGGCCACGAGCTCCTTGGAGCCGATCGTCGGCAACACACCGAAACTGCCGGATTCGGTACCGCACCAGCGCCCCACCCACCCCCTGATCGCCTCGCGCAGGCGCGGGGTGCCGGCGGTGAGCGGATACCCGGGGGCGTCCGACGCCTCGGCCAGCGCCGCGCGGATCAGCGCCGGCACGGGGTCGACCGGCGTGCCGATCGACAGGTCGACGAGGCCGTCGGGGTGGCGGGACGCGGCAGCCTTCGCCGGCTCGAGCCGGTCCCACGGAAAGTCGGGCAGCCCGGCCGCGAGTGCGCGCCGGGCCCCGAAGACTGTGCCGGTCAGTGTTCGCGCTCCTGCGGCGGCAAGGAGGCGACGAACGACGCGTCCTTCTCGATCTTGCCGACCTTCGACGCCCCGCCGGGCGAGCCGAGCTCGTCGAAGAAGGTGTAGTTCGCGCCGACGTAGTCCTTCCACTTCTCCGGAACGTCGTCCTCGTAGAAGATCGCCTCGACCGGGCACACCGGCTCGCAGGCGCCGCAGTCCACGCACTCGTCCGGGTGGATGTAGAGCATGCGGTTGCCCTCGTAGATGCAGTCGACAGGGCACTCCTCGATGCATGCCTTGTCGAGCAGGTCCACGCAGGGTTCGGCGATGATGTAAGTCACGGGTCGCCCTCTTTCGCGCCTGAGGCTGCCAACCTGGGCTGGCAAGCCCCGCCGCATCCCTACCGCGGCGGTACGAGCCTAGTATCCAGGTTCACGGGAGGTCGATCGTGCTCGGGCCACGACATGTGGGACAACGCGTTGTGGTGCGCCGAATCGTGGGGATGCGTGACGCACGACCCGTGTTTTCGGACATTCTGGGCCACCTTCTCGAAGCCACCGAGACGCATCTCACAATCCGTGCGCGCACGGGCGCGGTACGCGTTCCAGTTAATGAGATCGTACGCGCCAAACCGGTACCGCCGCGACGTCGTTTCACACCGACCGAGTCCCTCGAGGCCGCCGCCGCACTGGGCTGGCCGGCCCGCGAGCAGGCGCGCCTCGGCGACTGGCAGCTGCGCGCGACCGACGGCTGGACCCAGCGCGCCAACTCGGCGCTGGCGATCGGCTCCCCCGACCTCCCGCCGTCCGACGCGATCGAATTCGTCCGGCAGTGGTACCGGGAACGCTCCCTAACCCCCGCCATGTCCATCCCGGTGCCACTCTTCCAGCGCCTCGACAACGAGCTGGAGCGCCTCGGCTGGACCGCGATGCCGGTGACACAGGTGATGACGGCCGCCCTGCCGCCCCTGCTGGCCGCGCTGTCCCCGGCCCCGCCGGGCGGCCCGGCCGCACTGTCCCCGGCCCCGCCGGGCGGCCCGATCGAGCCGGCCGCCTCACCCGCGCAATCCTCGGCGGGCGAGCGGATCGAGCCGGCCACCTCGCCCGCGCCGTCCCCGCCGGGCGAGCGGATCGAGCCGGCCACCTCGCCCGCGCCGTCCCCGCCGGGCGAGCGGATCGAGCCGGCCACCTCGCCCGCGCCGTCCCCGCCGGGCGGTCCGATCGAGCCGGCCACCTCACCCGCACAATCCCCCGCGGGCGAGCGGATCGAGCTGGCCACCTCGCCGTCGGACGACTGGCTGGCCGCCGTCGCCGGGCGCAAGGGCCCGCTGCCCGAGTCGGCGCGGCACGTGCTCACGGCGGTGCCCGAGGTGCGGTTCGCCGAGTGGTACGACGAGGACGGCACCCTCCTCGGCACCGCCCGCGGCGTGGTCGCCGACGAGGAGTCGCGCTGGCTCGGGCTGTCGCTGATCGGCGTCGACGAGCGCATGCGCCGCCGCGGCCTCGCGCAGCGCCTGATCGCCGCGCTGGTGCAGTGGGCCCTGACGCTTGGCGCCCGCGACGCCTACCTGCAGGTGGAGCAGCGCAACACGGCGGCCGTGGCGCTGTACGAGCGCCTCGGCTTCACGGTGCACCACGTCTACTCGTCCCGCCGCCTGCTCACCGGCTGACGGGCCGGGGGTCAGCGGCGAACGACCTTGCGGGGCTTGGTTCCGGCCTGGTCGATGTACCGTTTCCAGGACTGCGACCGGTAGTCCAGCCCGGTCGTCATGAGCACCAGGAGCCCGACCACCGCGCCGATCGCGGACAGCCCCACGAAGTAGAAGAACTGGCGGAACACGAGCCCGACGCCGTTGCTGAACGGGCCGACCCCGGACACGAACGGCCCGATGAGCACGGCCAGCAGGCACGCCGCCACGACGGCCAGGCCGAGCTCGCCGATGACACGGATCATCGGGACGCGCCGGCCGTACCAGAACGCGATCGGAATCATCACCGCGCCGACCGCGAACAGCGCCCACAGGCCGATCGTGATCTGCTTGGCGTCATCGCCGCCGGCCGCGAACCGCACCACGAGCCGGGCGATGACGTTGACCACGAAGAGGCCCGCCGCGACGAGCCCGACGGGCAACCACCGCTCCTTCATTGCCAGCCTCCGTCACTTGTGTTCCCCGATTCGCCGAACTCTCGCAATCCCGGCGCGGGAACGTGTTTACCCGTCTACACTGCGTGCGCGCAAGACCCGCCGCCTCAGAGTTCGCTGAACCCCCCGCATTTCCGCACGACAAAGCGACGCCGAACCGCCCACGGTCACATTTCGGACCGCGGGCGACCCGGGCCGGGCGGAGCTCAGGTGCCGGCGGACGCGGGCGGGGCGGGCCGCGAGCGCAGCGTCGAGATGTAGATGCCGATGGCGAACGCGAGCGGACCCGCGAACAGGGTCAGCAGCCCGACCCAGTTGTCCTCGGTGATGATCAGGTCGCCCTCCGAGGTGCGCCCCGCCGCCAGTACCCACACCACGCACCAGGCCGCCGCGGGCAGCAGCGCGGCCAGGCGCCGCCGCGTCGTCGTGTACGCGAACCACCCCAGCAGCGGATTGGTCACCAGCGCCATGACCAGCGAGACGGGCACGCGCCACCCGCCGATGCGCAGCGGCGAGTACAGCGCCTCGATGATCGCCAGCGCCGCGCCGAGCAGCGTGGCCACGAGCAGCCCGGCGATCGTGAGGGCGATCTCGAGGGACGCCCGGGTCTCCGGCGACAGGTTCAGCCACGAACGCGACGGCTCCGCCGCGGGCCAGACGACGCCGTCCGGAACCCCGAACCCGGACTCGGGCGCGGCGCCAGCAAACGGCGACTCGGTGGGACCGGAAGCCGAGACGGAACCGGAAGCCGAAGCAGGACCGAAATCCGAAGCAGAGTCGGAGGCCGAGCCAGAACCCGAGGCCGGACCGGAAGCCGAGGCCGGACCGGAAGCCGGACCAGAGCCCGAGGCCGGACCGGAAGCCGAGGCCGGACCGGAAGCCGGACCAGAAGTCGGGGCGGAGTCGGGAGCCGGGGCGGAGTCGGGAGCCGGGGCGGAGTCGGGAGCCGGAGCGGGGTTGGAAGCCGGAGCGGGCGCGGAAGCGGCCCGCCCGCGCGCCGAGGCAGCCGGCCCACGCGCGGTAGCGGCCGGCCCGGGCCGCGGCGATCCCTTGCGCTTGGTCGTCACGATGACCCGGACTCCAGACCGGCCGACCCCAGCGCCGAGGTCCCGAGCACAGCCGCCGACGGCGCGGGCGGCTCCAGCACCGACACTCGCGGAGCCGGCGGCCGGGCCGCGTCCACGTCGAGGCCGGCGAAGAGGTCCTCCTCCCAGCCGTACGGCCCGACGCCGGGCCCCTTGGCGCCGCGCGCCAGCTGGTAGTACTCCACGCCCATGAACTCGGCGCCGAAGTTCCCCGCGATCGAGAACAGCCAGGACGTCTGCGGGATCTGCGTGGCGTGGGCCTTGAGGGCGGCCGTCTTCTCCTCCGCGTACTCATGGGCGTCCACCCGCGCCGCGATGTCCGCGTCGGCGGTGCCGAAGGGCAGGTCCTCCGGCCGCTCGATCTCGGCGAACGGGTTGTCGGAGGATCCGCGGAACTGCTCCATGCCGGCCTCCAGCACGGAACGGGGCACGGCGGTCCAGTACACCTTCGCGGGGGCCGTGCCCTCGGCCTCGGCCAGCTCCACGGCGCGCATGAGCACGCGGTGGGCCTGGATGTGGTCGGGGTGCCCGTAGAAACCGTTCGGGTCGTAGGTGACCGCCACCTGCGGGCGGGTCTCGCGGATGACCTCGAGCAGCTGGCCGGCGGCCACGTCGAGGTCGGCGCCCCAGAAGGAACGCGGGTGCTTGTTGGCCGGGGTGTCCATCATCCCGGAGTCGCGGTAGCGCCCGGCCCCACCGAGGAAGCGGTGGTCGCGGACGCCCAGGTGGCGACAGGCGGCATCGAGCTCGGCGATGCGGTAGCCGCCGAGCTGGTCACCCTCGGCGGCGGCGATCCCGGCCAGCGCGGGCACGTGGATCTCGCCTTCTTCACCGAGCGTGCAGGTGACGAGGGTGACGTGGGCGCCGTCGGCCGCGTAGCGGGCCATGGTCGCGCCGGTCCCCATCGACTCGTCGTCGGGGTGTGCATGGACGAACAGGATGCTCCGAGCACTCACGGGGGCAACTCTACGGCCTGCCCCCGACACTTTTCCCAACCGCCACGGCCCGCGTGAGCATCCCCTCACCAAGAGTGACCAACGTGCCCGGTTCCGGCCCAATCACATGACAATCCGGCGGGCAGGAGTCAACATTCCGGGGTGGACTATCCGGAGTTGGCCGCACGAACCCGACGTTTCTCCTATGGCGCGCCCCGCGCCGTCACGGTGAGCCCGGACGGCGCCCGCGTGATCTTCCTGCGTTCGTCGGGCCCCGAGGACCCCACGGACGCGCTGTGGGTCTTCGACGCCGCCGCGCGCACCGAGCGCCTCCTGGCCGACCCGGCGACGCTGCTGGGCGACCAGCCCGACCTGCCACCGGCCGAGCGGGCGCTGCGCGAGCGGCTGCGGCTGTCCGCGGGCGGCATCGGCTCGTTCGCGCTCGACGCCGCCGGGGTGCTGGCCGTCTTCGCGCTCGGCGGCCGGCTGTTCCGCGCCGACCTGCTCACCGGCGACGTAACCGAGATCGACACCGCCGGGCCGGTCGTCGACCCGCGGCTCGACCCGACCGGCCGCCGGATCGCCTACGTCAGCGGCGGCGCCCTCCGGGTGATCGACACCGACGGCACCGACGCGGTCCTGGCCGGCGAGGAGGGCGTGACCTGGGGCCTCGCGGAGTTCGTGGGGGCTGAGGAGTTCCACCGCTTCCGGGGGTACTGGTGGTCGCCCGACGGCCGCAGCATCCTCACGGCCCGCGTCGACGAGTCGCGGGTCCCCCGCTGGCACCTGCACGACCCGTCGCAGCCGGAGCAGCCGCCCACCACGGTCGCCTATCCGCACGCCGGCGCGACAAACGCCAAGGTCACGCTGCACGTGCTCGACCTCGACGGCGGCTGGGTCGACGTGCACTGGGACCGGGAGACGTATCCGTACCTGGTCGCCGCCAGCTGGTCCGAGCAGGGCGGCCCGCTGCTCGCGGTGCTGCGCCGGCTCCAGCAGCACGGCCTCGTGATCGCGGTCGACCCGCGCACCGGCGAGACGCAGGTCCACGCCGAGCTCGCCGACCCCCGCTGGGTCGAGCCGGTGCCGGGCACACCCACCCACCTCTCCGACGGCCGGGTGCTGGTCGGGGGCGAGCTCGCCCACGACGGCTACGACGCGCGCTGCCTGTTCGCCGACGGCAGCCTCATCACACCCCCCAACCTGTACGTCCGCAGGGTGGTCGGCCGCCTCGACGGCGACCTGGTCGTGGAGGCCAGCGACGGGGAGCCGAGCGAGCAGCACATCTTCCACATCCCGGTGACCCAGTCCAGCCCGAGCGCGACGCGCCTGACGTCGGAGCCCGGCTGGCACGTGGCCCAGGCGGCCGGGCGGACCGTCGTGATCGGGTCGCAGACGCTGGAGCGGGCCGGCTGGGAGTACCGGATCGTCCACAACGGCGAGACGGTCGGCGCGATCGCGTCGCTGGCCGCGCCGCCGCCCTTCGCGCCGCGGCCCGTCCTCGAGCGGGTGACCGATCGGCACGTCCCGACCGGGGTGCTGTACCCCCGAAGCCACGTGGCGGGGCGCCGGCTGCCGGTGCTGGTGGCGATCTACGGCGGCCCGGGCCATCAGGAGGTCGTCGCCGCGCGGGCCCGCTGGCTGGAGAAGCAGTGGTGGGCCGACCAGGGCTTCGCCGTCGTGTCCATCGACAACCGCGGCACGCCCGGCATCGCGCCCAGCTTCGACAAGGCCATCCACCGCCGCTTCTCCGACGTGATCCTGTCCGACCAGGTCGACGCGCTGGAGGCGCTGGCCGGCAAGCACCCCGACCTCGACCTCGGCCGGGTCGCGATCCGCGGCTGGTCCTTCGGCGGCTGGCTGTCGGCGCTCGGGGTGCTGCGGCGGCCGGACGTGTACCACTGCGCGGTCGTCGGGGCCCCGGTCACCGACTGGGCCCTCTACGACACCGCCTACACCGAGCGGTACCTCGGGCTGCCGGCCGACGCCCCCGACGTGTACGCGCACAACTCGCTCGTCGAGCTGGCCGCCGAGCCGCCGGTGCGCCCCGACGACGCGCGGCCGATGCTGCTCGTGCACGGCCTGGTCGACGACAACGTGGTGGCCGCGCACACCCTGCGCCTCTCGGCCGCCCTGCTCGCCACGGGCCGGCCGCACTCGATGATCCCGCTGACCGGCGCCACGCACATGGCCGCGGGCGGCCTCGCCGAGAAGCTGCTGCGCATCGAGCTCGACTTCATCCGCCGCTCCCTGCCGCCGCCAGATTGATCACGACGTCGCCGCCGAGGCGCCCGCCCTCGGGCGAGCGCCGCACGGCCCCGGAGTGCAGCAGCGCCGCGATGACCTTCTGCGCGTCGGCGGCGCGGTACACCGTTTCCGTGAGCGCGAACCGCTTGAGCTCGGTCACGGTGAGCCCGCCGCCGCCGAGCCGCTGCAGGATCTCGCGCCGCAGCGCGCCCGGGTTCGGCTCCAGCGAGATGTCCATCAGGTGCCCCTCGGGATCACGCGGATCGCGATAGCGCACGCCGGCGTACTCGTCCAGCGCCCAAAGCTCGCCCTTGAACGCTTCGAGGCGCTTGTCCGAGCGCGTACCGAAGCCGACGAGCATTTCCTCGTCGCCTTCCACGAGCTCGACCCCGGCCGTGAGCTCCAGCCCCGCCGCGTGCAGTTCCCGGCGCTGTTCGGCCCATGTACCGGCGGGGGCGGTGAGGAGTACAACCGCGGCTTTGAAGCTTTTGACAATGCTGTCGTCGACCATTGCCAGCAGCGGCCCGCTCGCGGCCCCGGCCGCTTTGAGAACGGCATCGACATTACCGCCGGGCACGACGTGAACGGCCATTTCCGCGGGTGTACCGATTTCGCGCTGAACCTCCGCGAGCCGCCCCCGGAGCCCCTCGGTCCCGGGCGCGACGAACAGCAGCGTAAGCCGCCCACGCAGCCGATCCCCGAACTCCCCGAACGCACGAACGGCGGCTTCGGCCGCCTCATCGTCAATCCCCCGCGCGGACGCGTAGAGAAACGCGGCCCCGTGCGCAGCGTGCAGATTCCCGGGCGCCCACGTGTCGACACAGCGCACGAGCAGTTCCCGGGTTACCGCACGGATAGACATATCGTCCTTTCGACCCCAGTACCCACCCCGCTACTTTAAGCACGTCGATACACGGACGGGGAGGCAAACCGTGGCGGACGGCAAGCGCATCGAGATCGACCCGGAGGGCGTCCGCACCTTCGGCGCCGACCTACAGGCCTACGTGGACAAGGACATCGCCCCGACAACGGCCTTCGTGACGCGGCAACTGCAGTCGTACGGCGCTTTCGGCATACGCAGCGCCAGCCCGGCGGTTCAAGAAGCGGCGCTGCAGTACTGGAACACGATGGACCAGGCCATCACCTTCTTGTCGGCCCTGTCGCACAACACGGGCGCGCTGGCCCGGACGGCGAGGGAACTCGCCACCACGTACCGCGATGCCGACCTCGACTCCGCCCACTTCCTGAAGTCGGTCGAGGGCGGCGCGTCGACGGGCCTGACCGCCTCCGAGCAGGCCGCCCAGGTCCAGAACCGCAACGACCTGCTCCAGGAGCGGCGCAACACGCACGGCGGTGCCGCATGACCAACTACCAGCAGTACACGGTGCGCGAACTCTGGGAGATGGTGGCGCACGAGAACCCGGCGGAACACGCCGAGGCCATGCGCGGCTGGGAGGCGAAGCACTCGATGCTCAGCGCCCAGGTGAACAACCTGCGGCGGCTGCGCGAGGACCTCGCCGAAGCTTGGCGCCCGGAGGGCAGCCCGGCAGCGCAGGCCTTCCTCGAGCAGATCGACCGGACCATCGATTTCATGACCAAAGCGCAGGACGGCGCCGGTCAAGCCAAGGCGGTCTACGGCAAGGTGACCAGCGCCTTGATCGCGGCGCAGCAGCGGATCAAGCCGCTGCACGACTCCTATGACGACCCGAAGCAAGCCTGGCGGGAATACCTCGCGAAGACTCCGGCAGGTCCGATGGTCAGCGCGCTGCCGGACAGCTGGGCGCCGAATGCGAGCATGCCGGAGCTGGCCACCGCTGCGGTCCTCCGCCAGCATCGGGAGGAGCTCGACCGGCGGGCCCGCGTCATCATGGAAGACACTGACGCGAAGGTCGCGGCCGCCACCGCTCAGCCTGTTTACATGCCGCCCATGGAGCGCTTCGACGGGGGAGCGCCACCACCTTCGCCAAAGTCACACGGCGACAACGGCACGTCCGGCGCCGGTCATCACGTGCCCCGGCCCGTATTCGATCCGCCTCCACCCAATCTCGAGTTGATCAACGCCGGCCCGGGACCGGCGGCTCCGCCAGTGACCTTTGATCCGGGCCCGTTTCTGACCGCGACTCCGACACCGGTGCTCCCTCCGGTGCTGATGCCACCTCCGCTGACCGGACCGGCCGTCGGGCCGCCGATCACTCTGCCGCCACCGCTGCCAGCGCCGCCCATGACCGGCTGGGTGCCGGGCCGGTTGATGCCGACCAACGGACTCATCGAGCGTCCACCGGCCCGGCCGGGCGCAGGTCGTGCGGCCGGTGCGCCGCTCAGCGAGCACGGCGTCATCGGCGGTCGGGGCACAGGGCCGGTCCGACAGCCGGGTGTCAGCGGTGGCCGCCCGTCGCGCTCCACCGGGCGCAGCACCGGCCGTCCCGCAGCCGAACCGACCGCAGAGGGCGGCGAACACCTGCCGGGCGGCGGCTGGCGGGATCGCAGTTACGAGGCGTACGCCCAGCGCCGGTCCGGACGCAAGCGGCCAGAGGACGACGTGTGGCAGGTCGAGGAGGGCGTTCCCCCCGTTCTCGAGTCGCCGCCGGCCAAGCCAACCGGCGACGTGCCACCCGGCGTGATCGGCATCGACCGTTGATCGTGCGACGAATCGTGCTGCCGTTGGCGGCGGTGATGCTGGCGGCCGTGGCCGCGCCCACTCCGGCGCTGGCCGACAGCGTTCGCGATCAGCAGTGGCACCTGGATTTCATGCACGTTGTCGAGGCGCAACGACTCAGTCAGGGCGAGGGCGTGCTCGTCGCCGTCGCGGACACCGGCGTGGAAGCGACCGTCCCGGAACTGGCCGGGGCGCTGGTCCCCGGCAAGGACTATGGCGGCAACACCGGCGACGGAACCACCGACCCGCAAGGTCACGGCACCGCCATGGCCACACTCATCGCCGGACGCGGCCGCGGGGCCGGCAAGGGTGCGCTCGGCATCGCCCCGAAGGCGACGATCCTGCCGATCCAACTGTCTCAGGACTTCGACTTCGCTGGGGGCGACGCTCGCGACGTCGCCGCCGCCATCGACTACGCCGTGAGCAAGGGCGCCAAAGTCATCTGCCTATCCATCGGCACGGGCGACACCAAGATCGTGCGCACCGCGATCGCCAACGCCATAGCCGCGGATGTCGTCGTAGTCGCGGCGGCCGGCAACAAGCCCGGTCGCGGCGACGTCGCCTTTCCCGCGCGAGTGCCGGGCGTCGTCGCGGTCGGTGCCGTCGACCGCAAGGGTGAGCGCGCCGCCATCTCAGTCGCCGGACCCGAACTCGCCCTGGTCGCCCCGGGAGTCGACATCACCGCGGTCGACGCCGAGGGAAGGACACGCACCGGCACCGGAACCAGCGACGCCAACGCCCTCGTCGCCGGCGCCGTGGCCCTCATCCGCGCCAGGTACCCGCAGCTCAAAGGCCCCGACGTGGTCCGCCGGCTCACCGTGACCGCGCAGGACAAGGGTGAGCCGGGCAAGGATCCGGTGTACGGCTACGGCGTCATCGACCTGGTCAAGGCCCTCACCGCCGACATCCCCCAAGCCCCACCCAGCGCCTCCCCACCCCCAAGCCCGCCACCGCCCGCCAACCAAAGCGCCGCCGTGATCACAGCCATCGGCGCCGCCGTAGTGGTCATGGTTCTCATAGCGGTACTCCGGAGCAGCCGCCGCCGGCAACATCGGTGAACAGGCCGGAGTAGGTTCGGGAGCATGGCTGACGTACTCGGCAACGACCAGATCTCCGCCGCCCTCGAGAAGCTCGCCGGCTGGGCCGGTGACGCGGACGGCATCGAGCGCTCCGTGACCGCCGCTTCGTTCCTCGACGGTATCCGGCTGGTCGCCGAGGTCGCGCACCTGGCCGAGGCCGCCGATCACCACCCCGACATCGACATCCGCTGGCGGACCGTCACCTTCCGGCTGTCCACTCACTCGGCGGGTGGGGTGACGGAGAAGGACATCGCGCTCGCGCGGCAGATCAACGAGTTGATCGGGTAGCCGGGACATCGACGTAGGGTCGTGTCCGCCCAAAGTGTCGTACCCCCTCGGTAGGGTCCAACCATGACCCACTTCGACGTGGCGACCGCGGCGGTCGAGGCAGCCCTCGCGGCCGGCGCCCGATATGCCGATGCCCGCGTGATGCACCGCCGCTCCGAGTCGATGTCCGCTCGCAACGGTGAGATCGAGGATCTCAGCCAGGACGAGGATGCGGGTGTCGGCGTGCGGGCGCTGGTGGGATCGAGCTGGGGATTTTTCGCGGTGCCCGACCTGGGCTCGGCGGCCGCCAAGCGCGCCGGGGAGCGGGCCACGGCGATCGCCCGGGCCTCGGCCACGGTGCCCGGGCCGGCGGTCGACCTCGTCGACGTCGAGGCGCGGGTGGACTCGTGGGCGAGCGCCTGCGCGGTGGACCCGCTCGGGGTGGCGCTGTCGGTCAAGGGTGACCTGCTGACGAGCGCGACCGCGGAGTCGCACAAGGCGGGCGCGGACATCGCCGAGGGGCTGTATCAGATCTGGGACACGCGCAAGTGGTTCGTCTCCTCGCAGGGGCACCGCATCGACCAGCACATCCGGGAGTCGGGCGCGGGAATCTCGGCCACGGTCATCGGTGACGGCGAGACCCAGCGGCGTTCGTATCCGTCCTACCGCGGGCAGTACGGCACCCGCGGCTGGGAGCTCGTCGACGAGCTGGACCTCGCGGCGCACGCGGCGCGCATCGCCGACGAGGCGCGGGCCCTGCTCTCGGCGCCCCAGTGCCCGGCGGGTGAGACGACGCTCATCATCGGCAGCGAGCAGATGGCGCTGCAGATCCACGAGTCGGTCGGGCACGCCATCGAGCTGGACCGCATCCTGGGGTGGGAGGCGGCGTTCGCGGGCACGTCGTGGCTCGACCTGGCGAAGATCAACCAGCTGCGGTACGGCTCGGAGCTCATGAACATCACGATCGACCCGACGATTCCGGGGGCGCTGGGCTCGTTCGGGTACGACGACGAGGGCACTCCGGCCCGGCAACGCTATGCGGTGCGCGACGGCATCTGGGTCGGCACGCTCGCCGGGCGCGACTCGGCCGCGGTCGCGGGGCTGGACTACGCGGGCAGCGTGCGCGCCGACGGGTGGGCGCGGCTGCCGATGGTGCGCATGACGAACGTCGGGCTGCTGCCGGGGCCGCACACGCTCGACGAGATGATCGCCGCGACCGACGACGGCGTGCTCATGGACCTGAACCGGTCCTGGTCGATCGACGACAAGCGCCTCAACTTCCAGTTCGGCTGCGAGGTCGGCTGGGAGATCAAGAACGGGCGCCGCGGGCGGATGTTGCGCAACCCGACGTATACGGGCATCGGTCCCCGGTTCTGGGGCTCCATGGACATGCTGAGCTCGGAGAGCGTCTCCTGGGGCACCCCGAACTGCGGCAAGGGCCAGCCGGGCCAGATCGGCCACACCGGGCACCCGGCGGCGGCCGCGCGGTTCCAGAACGTCAGGGTGGGGGTGCGCGGATGAGCGGGAACGGCAAGGCGCCGGGCGGAATCGGTACCGTGGGGGTGCGGGGATGAGCGTGACGGCGACGGAGACCGACCTGGCGCAGCGGGTGCTGGAGCTGGTCGGGGCCGGGATCGAGGCCGAGGTGACGGTCGAGCGGCAGGCGCTGGCGCTGACGCGGTTCGCCGGGTCGTACATCCACCAGAACGTGGCCGACGAGGTCACCGCGGTGCGGCTGCGGCTGCACGCCGACGGGCGGACGGCGAGCGCCTCGACCACGGTGGTCGAGGGGCTGGAGGATCTGGTGGGGCGCACGGTCGCGTCGATGCGGCTCGCGCCCGCCGACCCGACGTGGCCCGGGCTCGCGCCGGCGAGCGCACTCGGCCCCGCGGCGGAAGGGAACGTGGACGACGAGACCGCCGCCGCGTCGCCGGACGACCGGGCCGCTCGGGTGCGGGCGTTCGTGCGCGAGGCCGCGGGGCTGGACACCGCCGGGTACTGCCGGACGTCCGCGACGCGCGTGGCGTACGCGAACTCGGCGGGGCAGCACCTGGCCGCGGCGCGGACCAGCGCGGCGATGGACGGCATCGCGCGGACCTCGAGCTCGGACGGGCTCGCTCGGCTCGCGGCGGTGCGGCTCGGGGACATCGACGGCGCGGTACTCGGCGCGCGGGCGGCGGCGAAGGCGCGGGCCGGGGTCGACCCGGTGGAGCTGGCGCCGGGGCGCTACGAGGTGGTGCTCGAGGCGGCCGCGGTCGCGGACGTGCTGATGATGCTGGCGATGTACGGCTTCAACGCCCGGATGGTGCTCGACCGCCAGTCGTTCCTGGAGGTCGGCGCGGCGCAGTTCGACCCGGCCGTGACAATGGTCGAGGACGCCCTGCAGCCGGATGCGACAGCGATCCCGTTCGACGTCGAGGGCACGCCGCGGCGGCGGGTCGTGCTCGTGGACCGGGGCGTGTCGGCCGCGGTGGTGCACGACCGGCGGACGGCGGCGCGGGCCGGCGACGGGACCGAGTCGACCGGGCACGCGATCCCGGGCGGGGCCAGCTTCGGGGCGCTCCCCTCGAGCCTGCGGCTGCTGCCCGCGGACGGGCCGGCGGTGCACGAGGTCGACGGGCCGGCGACGGACTCGACCGTGGCGGCGCTCGTCGCGGGGGTCGAGCGCGGGCTGCTGGTCACGGACAACTACTACACGCGGGTGCTCGACCCGCGCACGCTCGTGGTCACGGGGCTGACCCGCAACGGGGTGTGGCTCATCGAGGACGGGCGGATCACGACCCCGGTGCGGAACTTCCGGTTCACGCAGTCCTACCCGCAGGCGCTCGGGCCCGGAGCGGTGCTCGGGATCGGGTCGCACGCGGTCGAGATGCCGGGGCCGTGGGCCGAGGCCGGGTTCATGGCCCCGGCGCTGCGGCTCGCCTCGTGGAACTACACCGGAGGCGCGTCGGGCTGAGCGCGAATACCCGTGACAGTGAAGTTCTCCACAACCGGGGCCGAGGTTTCCATCAGGCCTTTCGGTAGCGACTCGGCGCGCGTAAGACTCCCAACGCACGTCGCTTCGGGATCGGGCGTAACGTGTGCACCGACCATAGATCGGTACATCAGAGAACTCTTCACCAGCCCGTCCAGGGAGTACTCACCATGACGACCACGCCTACACGGCCACGGTCAGTTGCGGGCGCTGGGCCCCGCGCAGCCATTGGCGCCAAGACATTGCGGACGGACGGGTGGCGGACTTCCCCGCTCTCCATCGCGGCGATTCTGCTGTTCTTCATCGTCTATTCGACGATCCGGATTTTCATGGCGAAGTGGTACTTCGTCCCCGAGCACGGATATCTCACGCCGTTGTACTCGCCGTGTCTGAGCGACTCCTGTCAGGCGGGCGCATCGCACTTCGGCACCCCGTTCGGCGAGTTCCCGCGATGGCTTCCGCTCGGCCTGGCGGCATTCCCGTTCGTCGCCGGCTTCCGGGTGACGTGCTACTACTACCGCAAGAGCGGGTACCGGTCGCTCTGGCTGTCCCCGCAGGCGTGCGCGGTGCAGGAGCCGCACAAGAAGTACAGCGGCGAGACCCGCTTCCCGCTGGTCTTCATGAACTCGCACCGCTACTTCTTCTACGTGGCCTCGCTGATCCTGCTGATCAACGTCTGGGACGCCTTCCACGCCTTCAAGGGCGACGACGGCGGGTTCGGCATCGGGCTCGGCTCGCTGATCATCGTGGTGAACGTGCTCGCGCTGGCGGGGTACACGGCCAGCTGCCACGCCTGCCGGCACGTGATGGGCGGGCGGCTCAAGCACTTCTCGAAGCACCCGGTCCGGTACCGGCTCTGGACGCTGATCTCCAAGCTGAACACCCGGCACGGCACCTTCGCCATGACGTCGCTGTTCACGGTCATCCTGACGGACGCGTACATCATGGCCGTGTCCGCGAACTGGATCACCGACCTTCGAATCTGGAATTAGGACCCCCCGATGACGAACATCGAGCGACACACCTACGACGTCGTGGTGATCGGTGCGGGCGGCGCCGGGCTGCGGGCCGCGATCGAGGCCCGGCTCGCGGGCAAGAAGACCGCCATCATCTCGAAGTCGCTGTTCGGCAAGGCGCACACCGTCATGGCCGAGGGCGGCGCCGCCGCGGCCATGGGCAACGTCAA
Source organism: Dactylosporangium sp. McL0621 (assembly GCF_049995355.1). Taxonomy (NCBI): domain Bacteria; kingdom Bacillati; phylum Actinomycetota; class Actinomycetes; order Micromonosporales; family Micromonosporaceae; genus Dactylosporangium; species Dactylosporangium sp. McL0621. The sequence continues at coordinate 1,118,304 of NZ_CP188259.1, read as the reverse complement.
CGCGAAAGACAACTGGCAGGTGCACTTCCGCGACACCATGCGCGGCGGCAAGTTCCTGAACAACTTCAGGATGGCCGAGCTGCACGCGAAGGAGGCCCCGGACCGGATCTGGGAGCTGGAGACGTACGGTGCGCTGTTCGACCGCACGAAGGACGGCAAGATCAGCCAGCGTAACTTCGGCGGCCACGAGTACCCGCGGCTGGCGCACGTCGGCGACCGCACCGGCCTGGAGCTGATCCGCACCCTGCAGCAGAAGATCGTCTCGCTGCAGCAGGAGGACTACGCGGAGCACGGCGACTACGAGGCGCGCATCCGGGTCTTCCAGGAGTGCACGATCACCGAGCTGTTCATCGAGAACGGCGCGGTCGCGGGCGCCTTCGGCTACTACCGCGAGTCCGGCGACTTCGTGGTCTTCGAGACCTCGGCGATCGTGCTGGCCACGGGCGGCGTGGGCAAGTCCTACAAGGTCACGTCGAACTCGTGGGAGTACACCGGCGACGGCCACGCCCTGGCCCTGCGCAGCGGCGCGACGCTGATCAACATGGAGTTCCTGCAGTTCCACCCGACCGGCATGGTCTGGCCGCCCTCGGTCAAGGGCATCCTGGTCACCGAGTCGGTCCGGGGCGACGGCGGCGTGCTGCGCAACACCGACGGCAAGCGGTTCATGTTCAACTACGTCCCCGACGTCTTCCGCAAGCAGTACGCGGAGACCGAGGAGGAGGCCGACCGCTGGTACTCCGACCCGGACAACAACCGCCGCCCGCCCGAGCTGCTCCCCCGCGACGAGGTCGCCCGCGCGATCAACAGCGAGGTCAAGGCCGGGCGCGGCACCCAGGCCGGCGGCGTGCTGCTCGACATCGCCAGCCGCCTGCCGGCCGAGCAGGTGCGCAAGCGGCTGCCGTCGATGTACCACCAGTTCAAGGAGCTGGCCGACGTCGACATCACCAAGCAGCCCATGGAGGTCGGCCCGACCTGCCACTACGTGATGGGCGGCGTGGAGGTCGACGCCGACTCGGGCTCGGCCGCGGTGGCGGGCCTGTTCGCGGCCGGCGAGGTCTCCGGCGGCATGCACGGCTCCAACCGGCTCGGCGGCAACTCGCTGTCGGACCTGCTGGTCTTCGGCAAGCGGGCGGGCGAGCACGCGGCGGTCCACGCGACCGACGCGGGGCGGCGCAAGCCGTCGCCGGCGGCGGTCGAGGCGGCCGTGGAGACGGCGCTGGCCCCGCTGGCCCGGGGTGAGGGCGGCGAGAACCCGTACACCCTGCACCAGGAGCTGCAGGACATCATGGGCACGCTCGTCGGCATCATTCGGCGCGAGGGTGAGCTGCGCGACTCGCTGGTACGGCTGGCCGAGCTCAAGGAGCGCGTGAAGAAGGTCGGCGTAGCCGGCGGGCGAAAGTACAATCCGGGCTGGCATCTGGCGCTCGACCTGCGCAATATGCTGGTGGTCTCCGAGTGCACCGCGAAGGCGGCGCTGGAGCGCACCGAGTCGCGCGGCGGGCACACCCGCGAGGACTTCCCGAAGATGGACCCCGACTGGCGCCGGGTCAACCTGGTCTGCTCGCTCGACGGCGAGGACGTCCGGCTCGAGCGCAAGCCGCTGCCGGTGATGCGGCCGGAGCTGCAGGCCCTGTTCGAGCAGAGCGAGCTGGCCAAGTACATGACCGACGAGGAGCTGTGATGGGTACCAATCGCCACTTCCGCGTCTGGCGCGGCGACGACACGGGCGGCCAGCTGCAGGACTTCCAGGTGGAGGTCAACGAGGGCGAGGTCGTGCTCGACGTCATCCATCGCCTCCAGGCCACCCAGACCCCCGACCTCGCGGTGCGCTGGAACTGCAAGGCCGGCAAGTGCGGCTCCTGCTCGATGGAGATCAACGGCAAGCCGCGCCTGGGCTGCATGACCCGGATGTCGACGTTCGAGGACAACGAGACGGTGACGGTCACCCCGCTGCGCACCTTCCCGGTGGTCCGCGACCTGGTCACGAACGTCAACTTCAACTACCAGAAGGCGCGGGAGATGCCCGCCTTCGCGCCGCCGAAGGGCGTGGAGCCCGGCGAGTACCGCATGCAGCAGATCGATGTGGAGCGCTCGCAGGAGTTCCGTAAGTGCATCGAGTGCTACATGTGCCAGAACGTGTGTCACGTGATCCGCGACCACGAGGAGAACAAGCGGGCCTTCTCCGGACCCCGGTTCTTCATCCGGGCCGCCGAGCTGGACATGCACCCGCTCGACGCGCGGGGCGACCGCAAGGAGATGGCCCAGGCGGAGCAGGGCCTGGGCTACTGCAACATCACCAAGTGCTGCACCGAGGTCTGCCCCGAACACATCAAGATCACTGATAATGCGATCATTCCCATGAAGGAACGCGTTGTCGATCGGAGGTACGACCCCGTGACCTGGCTTGGGCGCAAGATCTTCCGCCGTGACCAGCTGGACGAGCCGGCCCTGGCGCACGCGTCGAGCCCGACGGGCGCGGCGGCGGACACGGGCACGCACTGGAACCAGCAGGGCCCCGTGCCGCAGGAGCCGGCCCTCGGCTCGGACGGCAAGCTGACCGTGGCCGAGCTCTACCTGGACCGTGCCGCGGCGGCCTCGCCGTTCGGCGACGACCAGGAGTTCCCGCTGCCGCCGGAGAAGCTGCGGTACAACCACCCGGACTCGCACTAGACGACCCCGGATGCAGGGCCTCGGCCACCGGTCAGAGGCTCTGCATCGCGGCCGTGTAGCGGTCCGTGACCTTCGCCTGCAGCAGGCGCGCCACCGGCGCGCCCAGCTTCACCCACCACTTGGCCGGGCGGCTGAACGCCCGCACGTCGAACCACACGTGCCCTTCGGCGTCGGTGGAGAGCAGGAACGCCTCCTCGCCGGTCTCCACGTGCCCGGGCAGCGTCCCGAACCCGAACCCGTAGCGGTCGGGCTCGTCGACGATCCACACGATCTTGCACGGCACCCACAGCCGCAGCGGGCCCGCCCCGATGCCGGACGCGAACTCGACCCCGAGCCCGGCCCGCTCCGCGTCCGTGCGCACCCTGAGCCCGGCCCCGTGCTGCGGCCGCCAGCGGGCGAGCGCCTCGGCCGCCGCCGCGAACCCCGCCGTGAGGCGGACCCGCCGGGTCACGTGCAGATAGCCGGCCGGCAGCGGACCCTCGCGCGTCGCGCCGACCTCGGCGTATGTGACATCCACGGGGCCCAAGGTAACAACGGCGCCTACGAGGGCAGCAGGGGCTCCAGCGCGTGCACGATCGGCGCGTCGGCGGGCAGCCACGGCACGCTGTCGAGCTCCCCCGCGCCCAGCCAGCGCAGGTCGCTGTGCTCGAGCGGGAGCGGCTGGCCGCCGTTGATCAGCGTCGCGATGTACACCCGCAGGATCGCGGTCCCGTTCAGCATCGCGATGTCGTCCCCGACCCGCTCGCCCACCGCGACGTCGACCCCGAGCTCTTCCTGGCACTCGCGCACCAGCGCCTGCTCCTCGGTCTCCCCCGGATCGACCTTGCCCCCGGGGAACTCCCACTTTCCGGCCATTTCGGGCGGTTGGGCTCTTTCGCACGCCAAAACGCGCCCGTCGGCGATGATCGCCGCGCCGACGATGATCCGTGGCATCAACCGTTCGGTCTGCACGGGCAACCAGGGTGCCAGATCCACATGAAGTTCCGGTGGCGGGCTATGCCCTGTTGTTCACCAGACGAGGGAAAAGTGGCCGTGGACAGATCCCCCGGTTGCTAGTCAGACTTGCAGACACCGTTGATGACGGGCAGGCTTCGAATCGGCCACAAGCCGGCAACGATGCCGTGGGAGGGTAGGTCGTACATGCGGGCCCGGTGGAGCGACGATCACCGCGACTATCTCAGCGATGCGCTGGCCTTACTACAAGGCTGGACACATGACGGCGGTGAGATCCGCCGGACGCTGCAGCTCGACGAATCCCAGCATGCGGCACTGACCGAGCGAATGAAAGTGGTCGCCGATGCCGTCGGCGTCCGCCCGGACGTCCGCCGCCTGGACGGACGCACCCAGATCCGCTTACGAGTGCCCGGCAGCGACGAGTCGGACCTCTCCCCGGGCGAAGTGACGCTTGCCGCGCGCATCGAGGACCTGTACAAGAACATCATTGCCGGAGCGGCATGAAAAAGATCCTGGCTCGGGCCCGCGTCACCTGCGGACCGTCGCTCCCGCCAGAAATCCCGGCGTCCGTGCGGTCAAGACCGCACCGCACCGATGTGCGGGGCGCTGCGCGCCCGGCAGATCGGAACCGGACTCAGTACTCGCCCTTGATGACGAAGAACGAGCCACGGATGGTGCCGGCGAGCTTCGACCGCTGACGGGCGAACTTGAAGCGGTCCGCGAGCTCCTCCGGGACCTCCATTCCGTCCGAGAGCTTGAAGCCGACGGCGCGCTTCCCGCCGTCCTCGACGGTGTAGAGCACATTGATCGACAGGCCCGACTCGTAGAACACGTAGGTCCATCGCACGCCCTCGACCTCGAAGGACGTCACCTCCAGCGGCCGGGAGCCGATGGCGAGGTCCCGCTCGTCCCGCAGGATGCGGTGCACGTACTCCACCGCATCCGGGGCCGCTGTCGCCGGCTCGACCGTGAAGACGTGGTCGTACTTGTTCCTGAAGTAACGGGCCTCGTTGGCGCGCAGGCCGGCGAGCGCCTCGGCCACCGGTGAGGTCTCCAGGCCGGTGGTGGAGACGGTCTCGAAATCGACCACGTACGACAACCTGTGCCCCTAGACGTTGAAGCGGAACTCGACGACGTCGCCGTCCTGCATGGTGTAGTCCTTGCCCTCGATGCGGACCTTGCCCGCGGCCTTCGCGGCGTTCATCGAGCCCGCCGTCATCAGGTCGTCGAACGAGACCACCTCGGCCTTGATGAAGCCGCGCTGGAAGTCCGAGTGGATCACGCCGGCCGCCTCCGGGGCGGTCGCGCCGGTCGGGATCGTCCAGGCGCGGGCCTCCTTGGGCCCGGCGGTGAGGTACGTCTGCAGGCCCAGGGTGCGGAAGCCCACCCGGATCAGCTGGTGCAGGCCCGGCTCCGGCTGCCCGATCGAGGCCAGCAGCTCCAGGGCCTCCTCCTCGTCGAGGTCGGTGAGCTCCGACTCGATCTTCGCGTCGAGGAAGATGGCCTCCGCCGGGGCGACGATGGCGCGCAGGTCGTCGAGGAAGGACTCGTCGGCCAGGCCGGCCTCGTCGACGTTGAACACGTACAGGAACGGCTTCGCGGTGAGCAGGTGCAGCTCGCCCAGGTCGGAGACGTCGAAGCCGGCCGCGTAGAGGGTGTTGCCCTCGTTGAGCAGCTCGCCGGCGGCCTTCGCGGCGGCCACGACGCCGGCGCGCTCCTTGCGGACCTTCGCCTCCTTCTCCAGCCGCGGCAGCGCCTTCTCGATGGTCTGCAGGTCGGCGAGGATCAGCTCGGTGTTGATCGTCTCGATGTCGTCGCGGGGCGAGACCTTGCCGTCGACGTGCACGACGTTCGGGTCGGAGAACGCCCGCACCACCTGGCAGATCGCCGACGCGTCGCGGATGTTGGCCAGGAAGGCGTTGCCCCGGCCCTGCCCCTTCGAGGCGCCCCGCACCAGCCCGGCGATGTCGACGAACGACACCGGGGCCGGAATGATCTTCTGCGAGTCGTACAGCTCGGCCAGCCGCCCGAGCCGCGTGTCGGGCAGCCCGACGACGCCGACGTTGGGCTCGATGGTCGCGAACGGATAGTTCGCGGCGAGCGCGTCCCCCTTGGTCAGGGCGTTGAACAGGGTGCTCTTGCCCACGTTGGGCAGGCCGACGATGCCGATGCTGAGTGCCACAACACGTAAGCGTACGCAACAGCCGGTTCAGGCCAGCTCGATCCCCAGCCCGTCGGTCAGCCCCCGCAGCGCCCGGGCCGCCTCCCCGAACCGCCGCGGCCCCGACAGCACGTCCGGGAAGGCCGGGTCCGAGAGGTGCGGCTCCAGCGAGGCGAAGCCCTCGAACCCGGAGTCGCGCAGGGCGGTGAGCGTCTCGGGCAGCTCCCCGTCGCCGTACCCGGCCGGCACCTCGATCCCATCGGCCGCGCGGGCGTCCTTCACCTGCAGGTACTCGATGTAGGGCCGCAGCATCGCGAAGCCCTCGGTGAACGGCCGCACGCCCACCTGCACGAAGTTCGCGTTGTCCCACGCCACCCGCAGCGCCGGCGACCCCACGGACTCGATCAGGTCCAGCACGCGCTCGGGCGTGTCGCCGTAGATCGCCTTCTCGTTCTCGTGCACCAGGACGACCGACTCGCGCTCGGCGACGTCCGCGAACGCGCGCATCCGGCGCACCACCGTGTCGCGCACGTCCGCCGCGGCGACCCCGTCGGGCCGGTAGAAGGAGAACAGCCGCACGTACCGCGCCGAAAGCCTCCGGGCCACCCACACCACGCGCTCCAGCCGGGCCTGCTCGGCCGCCGGATCGTCGCCGACCCCGCTCTTGCCGATCGGCGACGCGACCGCCGACACCCCGACGCCGTGCCGCGCCAGCACGTCGGCCAGGCGGGCGACGTCCTCGTCGGCCAGGTCGACGACGTTTGTGCCCCACGCGCTGCGGACCTCGACGTGCCGCGCGCCAAGAGCCAGAAGCACCGGCAGCTGTACCGCCGGATCCGCATCGATCTCATCCCCGAACCCCGACAGCGTCCACCGCACCATGCACGCGATTATGAAGGGATGGAAGCCGATGCCGTCGCGCGGACGTCCCGCCCGGGCACGACCACCGGTCTGGCCGAGCAGCTGCGCGCCCTCGGACTGCCCCCGGGCGCGACCGTCGTCACCCACTCCGCGCTGTCACGCCTGGGCTGGGTGGCCGGCGGCGCGCACACCGTGGTGCTGGCGCTGCTGGAGGCGCTCGGCCCGCAGGGCACGCTGGTGATGCCGACCCACTCGCGGCAGCTGACCGAGCCCGCGGACTGGGGCAACCCGCCGGTCCCGGAGCCGTGGTGGGAGATCATCCGGGCCGAGACGCCCGCGTACGACCCGCGCATCACGCCGACGGGCTACATGGGCGCGGTCGTCGAGTGCTTCCGCTCGTTCCCGGGCGTCGTGCGCAGCGCCCACCCGACGGTCTCGTTCGCCGCGCTCGGCCCGCTCGCGGAGCGGATCACCGGCGGCCACGGGCTGGACGACGGCCTCGGCGAGGGCTCGCCGCTGGCCCGGCTCTACGAGGCGGACGCGTGGGTCCTGCTGCTCGGCGTCGGGCACGACAACAACACGTCGCTGCACCTCGCCGAGTACCGCGCGGACGCCCCGAAGCGGTACCTGCGCCAGGGCTCCCCCGTGCTCGTCGACGGGGAGCGGCGCTGGGTCTCGTACCGCGAGCTGGCCGACGACACCTCGCTCTTCGAGCCGCTCGGCGCCGACTTCGCCGAGATCACGGGCGGCGAGCGGGTGGGCCCGGTCGGGGCCGGCACCGGCCGCCTGATGCGCCAGCGCGAGCTCGTCGACTTCGGCACCCGCTGGCTGTCCCAGCGCGCGGCGAACGTCGAGAACGAGGGAGGGCCGCGCGGCGTCGCTTAGGTGGAGGGCTGAACGACGACACGCGGCCCTTGGCACAGGCGGCACGGACTGTGAGGGGGGATCGTCCGGGCCACCCGACCGAGAAGTCTGATTCCCGAACGATTCTCGCGACATGTCCGGCCTGTGCCGCAATGCGGACATGGCGCAATGTGGACAGGGTCGGCGAGCCGGCTCCAGCGCCTGGCACGGCGGCGGCCTCAGGCGAGCCAGCCCCGGCGCCCCGCCTCGAACGCCAGCCCGGCCCGGGTATCGACCCCCGCCGTGGCCATCACCCGCTCCAGGCGCCGCTGGACGGTACGTTTGCTCACACCCAGCTGCGAGGCGATCGACTTGTCCGGGAACCCGGCCACGAACAGCGACAGCAGCAGCCGCTCGGCCCCGACCGGCCCCGCGTCCGCATCGCCCTCCAGCAGCGGCGCCGCCCGCTCCCAGGTGCCCTCGAACAGCGCCAGCAGCGCGTCCAGCAGCTCACTGCGCCGGATCAGCGCGGCCGTCGGCTCCACCAGGCCGCGGTCGCGGTCGGGCACGAGGGGGCAGATGGCGACGGCGCGGTCGGCGATCGCGAGGCGTACCGGCAGCGCGTCGACGACCCGCGCCCGCTCGCCCCGGCGCACGGAGGCCGCGATGCCGTCGAGCTCCCCGGGCATCTCGATGAGCGCCCGTTCGTAGATCGCGCGGTACCGGACCCCGCGGGCCAGCGCCGAAGACTCCTCGGTGTTCTCGGGCCCGGCCATCGCGATCGGGTTGACGCGGCAGAACCACAGGATCTCGTCCTGCGCCGAGTCCTGCATGTCGCGCAGCCGCTCCCGCATCGCCGAGGCGCCCACCACGATCTCGACGAGATGGTCGGCGATCCGCCGCCGCGACGTCGCCCGGTACTCCTCGGTGAGCCCCGCCACCACCCGCCGCGCCGAGTCGAGGGCCCGCTGCCGGCGCAGGAGGGCGTCGCCGAGCGCGACGTCGGGCGGCAGCGGCTCGAAGATCGGCCCGCCCCGCGCGAGGCCCTTGGCCCGCAGCGACTCCAGCAGGCGGGCGACCTCGGCGGCCGGGATGTCCGCGCGCTCGGCCAGGTCGTCGGCGCCGGCGCCGGCCAGACGCACCAACAGCCGGTACACGCTCTGCTCGGCCGGGTTCAGCAGCTCCATGTCCTCGGACATGATCGTTAGCCTACGAACGGCCGCCGCCCGTGACGAGGGGGCGGCGGCCGGACGCTCAGGCCTGGGCCAGCGGGTCGCTCTTCGGGTCGTCGTAGTGCACGGTGTCGAAGTGCCCGTCGTGGTCACTGTCGGTCACGGTGTAGTCGCGGCGGCCGTCGCCGTCCTCGTCGCGGGCGATGTAGTCGGCCCGGCCGTCGTGGTTCGTGTCGCGGATGTCGGTGTCGATGTGCCCGTCGCCGTCGGAGTCGACGATCACCCGGTCGAACCGGCCGTCGCCGTCGGAGTCGAGCGCCGCGACGTCCTTGTGGCCGTCGCCGTCGGTGTCGACGAAGACGGCGTCGATGCGCCCGTCGCCGTCGAGGTCGCGCAGCTCGGTCTCGAGCGTGCCGTCGCCGTCGGTGTCGATCGCGATCCGGTCGATCACGCCGTCGTTGTCGTCGTCGTACGCGGCCGCGTCGGCCACGTTGTCGCCGTCCCGGTCCAGCGCGTAGATGGTCTCGCCGTGCTCGCCGTGCACCTGCACGATCCGCGGCTCGTTGTCGTCGGCCGCCCCCAGCCCGGCGTGCGCGGAGCCGTGGTCGGCGGCCTCAAGTCCCTCGGTGGCCTCGTGGTCAGTCATAGCGTCCAGACTAGGGCCGGGCGTCGTGCAAGTACGCGTCCGAATCCCGCCAGTCGACGGCCGCCGCGCGGGGCAGGATGGAGTCGTGGAACTCGACTTCGAAACCTGTCGCAAGGCGGCGACCAGCCGTGACTCGCGCTTCGACGGCGTGTTCGTCACCGCGGTCAAGTCGACCAAGATCTATTGCCGCCCGTCCTGCCCGGCGATCGTGCCGAAGCGGGAGAACGTGCGGTTCCTGCCGACGGCCGCGGCCGCGCAGCGCGAGGGCTTCCGCGCGTGCCTGCGCTGCCGGCCCGACGCGGCGCCCGGCTCGCCCGACTGGGACGTGCGGGGCGACGTGGTCGGGCGCGCGATGCGGCTCATCGCCGACGGGGTGGTCGACCGCGACGGGGTGCCGGGGCTCGCGGGCCGGCTCGGGTACACCGAGCGTCACCTGCACCGCATGCTCGCGGCCGAGGTGGGGGCGGGCCCGCTCGCCCTGGCCCGGGCGCAGCGCGCGCAGACCGCGCGGGTGCTCATCGAGACGACCCGGCTCGGGCTGGCCGACATCGCGTTCGCGGCCGGCTTCGGCAGCGTGCGCCAGTTCAACGACACGGTCCGCGAGATCTACGGCCGCACCCCGTCGCAGCTGCGGGAGCGGCGCACCCAGCCCGAGACGGACGAGGGCCTGATCTCGGTACGGCTGCCGTACCGGGCCCCGCTGCACGCCGAGGCGCTGCTGACGTTCCTCGGCGACCGCGCGGTGGCCGGGATCGACGGGCTGGACGCGGAGGGGTACCACCGCAACCTGCGACTGCCCCACGGCATCGGGCGGGCGACCCTGGCCCCGCACCCGGGCCACGTGGCCGCCACGCTGCGCCTGACCGACCTGCGCGACCTGGCCCCGGCGGTGGCGCGCTGCCGGCGGCTGTTCGACCTCGACGCCGACCCGGCCGCCGTCGACGCCGTGCTCGGCGCCGACCCGGCCCTGGCGCCGATGGTGCTCAAGGAGGAGGGCGTGCGGGTACCGCGCGCCACCGACGGCTTCGAGATCGCCGTGCGGGCCGTGGTCGGCCAGCAGATCTCGGTCGCCGCCGCGCGCACCGTGCTGCGCAAGCTGATCAGCGCCGACGCCGGGCTGTTCCCGAGCGCGGAGGAGCTGCTGGCGCTGCCCGACGAGGCGTTCGCGATGCCCGAGTCGCGCCGGCGCACCCTGCGCGGGCTCGCCGCCGCGGTCGTCGACGGGCTGGACCTCGACGGCGGCGGCGACCGCGACGAGACCGTCGAGCGGCTCAAGGCGCTGCCCGGCATCGGGGACTGGACCGCGCAGTACACCGCGATGCGCGCCCTCGGCGACCCCGACGCCTTCCTGCCCACCGATCTCGGGGTGCTGCGCGGCGCGCGGGCCGCCGGGCTCCCCGACAACCCGAAGGCCCTGGCCGCTCACGCCGAGCGCTGGCGGCCCTGGCGGTCCTACGCCGCCATCAGACTCTGGAGGATGCCATGAGCACGTACTGGACCACGACGAACACGCCCGCCGGCCCGTTCACCATGCTCACCGACGCGGACGAGACGGTGCTGGCCAGCGGCTGGACCACCGATGTGCCCGGGCTCATGAAGCTCGCACGGCTCTCGGGCACGCCGGAACAGCGCGTGGATCCGGGGGTACCGCTGAAGGCTCTGCAGTCCTATGTGGACGGCGATCTGGCCGCGATCGACGGCGTCGCGGTGCGCCAGCGGGGCGGGTCGTTCATCGCGCACGCGTGGGACGTGCTGCGGCAGGTGCCCGCGGGCGCGCCGGTGACCTACACCGAGTTCGCCGAGCGGGCCGGGCGCCCGGCCGCGGTCCGCGCGGCCGCGATGGCCTGCGCGACGAACGCCGCGGCCCTGTTCGTGCCCTGCCACCGGGTGCTGCGCCTGGACGGGACGCTGGGCGGGTTCCGCTGGGGCCTGCCGGTCAAGCGCTGGCTGCTGGAACATGAGGCTATCTGAATATCGCTTGGCGCCGATGTAACGGGACACGTACGTTTGAGGCATGTCAGCGACCGCCGCGCCCCCGCAGGCGCGGCGGCCCGGCAAGGCCCACGCGCTGTGGCGCATGCGGGTCTACCTGCAGCCGTACTACCGGCTCACCGCGTGGTCGATGCTGGCCGCGGTGCTGTCCACCGCGGCCAGCCTCGCCATTCCGCTGCTCATCCAGCGCGTCGTCGACGGCCCGGTGCGCCACGGCGACACCCGCGGCCTGTTCCTGCTCGGCGGGCTCGCCGTAGCGCTCGGGGTGTGCGAGAGCGTGCTGAGCTTCATCCGCCGCTGGGCCCAGTCGGCCTCGTCGGTGGGCATGGAGGCGCGGCTGCGCGAGGATCTGTACGCGCACCTGCAGCGCCTGCCCATCGAGTTCCACGACCGCTGGCAGTCCGGGCAGCTGCTCTCGCGGGCCACCGCGGACCTGTCCTCGATCCGGCGGTTCCTGTCCTTCGGGCTCTTCTTCTTCGTGCTCAACCTCGCCACCTACCTGGCCGTGTCGGGCCTGCTGATCCACCTGTACTGGCCGCTGGGCCTGTTCGTGGCACTCAGCGCGATCCCGCTGTTCCTCATCGTGCGGCGCTTCACCGGGCGGTACTTCGCCGCCTCCCGCGAGCTGCAGGACGCGATCGGCGACCTGACCACGCAGGTCGAGGAATCGGCGCAGGGCATCCGCGTGATCCGCGCGTTCGGCCGGCGCGACCACATGAGCGAGCGCTTCACCGGGGGCGCCCGGCACGTGCACGACCTCGGCGTGGGCAAGAGCCGCATGGTCGCGCGCACGCTCTCGCAGTTCGACCTGGTGCCCAACGTGACGCTCGCGGTGGTGCTGGTGGCCGGGGCCGTGCAGGTCTCGCGGGGCCAGCTCACCGTCGGCACGCTCGTCGGGTTCGTGGCGCTGCAGGTGATGCTGGTCTGGCCGATCGACATCCTGGGCTGGATCATCGCCAACGCGCAGGAGGCGATGAGCGCGTCCGCGCGCATCTACGAGGTGCTCGACAGCGCGCCGTCCATCGTGGACCGCCCGGGGGCCGCCACGCTGTCCACCGTGGAGGGCCGGCTGCGCTTCTCCCGCGTCGAGTTCGGCTACGAGCCGGGCCGGCCGGTACTGCGCGGCATCGACCTCGAGGTCGAGCCGGGCGAGACCGTGGCGATCGTCGGGCTCACCGGCAGCGGCAAGACGACGCTGGTCTCGCTCGTCCCGCGGCTGTACGACGTGGACGCCGGGGCGATCACCATCGACGGGCACGACATCCGCGACATCCGCCTCGACTCGCTGCGCCGGATCGTGGGCACCGCGTTCGAGGACCCGACGCTGTTCTCGATGAGCGTGCGGGAGAACCTGACGCTCGGCCGCACCGACGCCACCGATGCCGAGATCGCCGAGGCCATCGACATCGCCCAGGCGGGCTTCGCCTACGAGCTGCCGTGGGGCCTGGACACGCGCATCGGCGAGCAGGGGCTCTCGCTGTCGGGCGGGCAGCGCCAGCGCCTCGCCCTGGCCCGCGCGGTCGTCGGGCGGCCGCGCGTGCTCGTGCTCGACGACCCGCTCTCGGCGCTGGACGTGCACACCGAGGCGCTCGTCGAGGCGGCGCTGTCGACCGTGCTGGCGGGGACGACAGCGCTGCTCGTGGTACACCGGCCGTCGACGATCGCCCTCGCCGACCGCGTGGCGTTCCTCGACGGCGGCCGCCTGGCCGCGATCGGGACCCACTCGCACCTGCTGGCCACGTGCCCCGGCTACCGCGAGGTGCTGCGTGGCGCTTGACGTCCAACGGTGGCGGGGCACCGCGACGGAGGAGCCCGACCCGACCCAGCGCGTCGCCAGCCGGCGGCTGCTGGGCTCGCTGCTGCGCCCGCACCGGGCGGCCATCGCCGCGCTCGTCGCGCTGCTGCTGGCCCAGAACCTGGCCGGGATGGCCGGGCCGCTGCTGGTGAAGCTGGGCATCGACCGCGGCATCGGCCACCCGCCGACGCTGGTGCTCGTGACCGTCCTGTTCGGCCTGGCCACCGCGGCCGAGTTCGGCACCCGGCGCGCGTTCCTGGCGCTGTCGGGCCGCGTCGGCAACGCCGTGCTGCTCGACCTGCGCGGCCGCGTGTACAACCACCTCCAGCGGCTGTCGATCGGCTTCCACGAGCGGTTCACCTCGGGCCGGGTCATCGCGCGGCTCACCAGCGACGTCGACAACATCTCGGAGCTCGTCGACGGCGCGCTGGACGACCTGGTGCTCGCCGCGCTGTCGGTGCTCTCGGTGGCCGGCATCCTGCTGTGGCTCGACCTGCCGCTGGCCCTGGTGACGCTCGCGTCGTTCCCGTTCCTGCTGTGGCTCTCGCGCTGGTTCCAGCGGGCCAGCGCGCGGGCGTACCGCCGGACCCGCGAGACGATCGCGCTGGTCATCATCCACTTCGTCGAGTCGCTGGGCGGCATCCGCGCGGTGCAGGCCTTCCGGCGCGAGCGGCGCAACGACGAGATCTTCGCCGCGGTGAACGACGACTACCGGGACGCGAGCCTGCGCGCGCAACGGCTCGTCGCGACGTACTCCCCCGCCATCAAGATGATCGGCAACGTCTCGGTCGCCGTGGTGCTCACCTACGGCGGCTGGCGGGTGCTGCACGGGCGCACCGAGGTCGGGGTGCTGGCCGCGTTCCTGCTCTACCTGCGCCGGTTCTACGAGCCGATGCAGGAGCTGTCGCAGTTCTACAACACGCTGCAGTCCGCGACGGCCGCCCTGGAGAAGCTGGCGGCGGTACTCGACGAGCCGCCGGCGGTCGCCGAGCCGCGCACGCCCGCACGCCTCGCCGCGGCGCGGGGCGAGCTCGCCTTCGACGCGGTCGAGTTCGCCTACGACGCCGGGCGCCCGGTGCTGCCGCCGCTGGACCTGTTCGTCCCGGCCGGGCAGACGATCGCGCTGGTCGGCGCGACCGGCGCCGGGAAGTCCACCCTGGCCAAGCTCGTCGCCCGCTTCTACGACCCGACGGCCGGCACGGTCGCCCTCGACGGCGTCGACCTGCGCTCGCTGGCCGAGGACGACCTGCGCCGCGCGATCGTGATGGTGACCCAGGAGAACTACCTCTTCTCCGGCACCGTCGCGGACAACATCGCCTTCGGCCGCCCGGGCGCGACGCGGGCCGAGGTGGAGGCGGCCGCGGCGGCGATCGGGGCGGACGCGTTCATCCGCGGGCTGCCGGACGGGTACGACACCGACGTCCGCAAGCGCGGGGGACGCCTTTCGGCCGGACAACGCCAACTCGTGGCGTTCGCGCGCGCCTTTCTGGCCGACCCCGCGGTGCTGATTCTCGACGAGGCGACGTCCTCTCTGGACATCCCGAGCGAGCGGCTGGTCCAGCAGGCGCTGCGCACGATCCTGGCCTCGCGGACCGCGCTGGTCATCGCCCACCGCCTGTCCACAGTGGAGATCGCCGACCGCGTGCTCGTCCTGTCCGGCGGCCGGATCGTCGAGGACGGCCCGCCGGCGTCCCTGATCAGCGGCGGCGGCCACTACGCCGACCTGCACGCCCAGTGGCGCGACTCCCTGCTCTGATTCTGTCGGGAAATTGACAGTTCTACCCGTAGGTCTGCGTGAATGGCGGGGTTCATGCCGTCGATCTACCGTTGATACATCGGTTCGTGGGAGGATTCTCGTCACGCTAAGGATCTCGGCTTGTTGCCCGTAGTGATCTTCGGAGGGTCTCCTCGGTTCGTGGGGCGTTTGTTGCACTCGCTTTGGTACGGCGCGGATGAAGAGGACCGATGACTGGCGGACGCTGGAGTGGCCAGACCCGATTTCTCGTCGTGTTCGTCGGGCTGGCGCTTGTCGCCCTGGGTGTGCTGACGACGGTGCAGTTCCGCAGCACCGCCGGGGCCGCCGCCCTGGTCGGCGCCGGCGTCCTGGTCGGCCTCGCGGGCCTGTCCGGCGGCATCATCAACGTCCGCTCCACCGACCGCGAGGAGCGGCTCGCCTCGGCGGGCCGGGCCCAGCAGGACGGTGACGCCGAGGGCGCCTACGACCGCTTCGTCCAGCTCATCCGCGGCCACGCCCCGCAGGCGATCGCCTACCACGAGGGCGCCAACGCCGCGCTCTACGAGGCCGCCGGGCGCGAGGGACAGAAGCTGCAGCCCGTCTTCGGGTACTTCCTGGGCCCGATCGCCATGTCCGAGGCCCACATCATCGTCGACATCCGGGCCGGCACCGGCTTCTCGATCGCGCGGATGCAGGCGACCCTGCAGGCCCTGCTGGTCGGCCCGACGGCCTCGTTCCAGGCCGCCCTGGTCATCATCAACGCCGCCCCGGACGACTCGCTCCTCGGCTCCGTGCGCCAGCTCAGCACCGCGCTCGACCGCCCGGTCGCGGCCGTCGCCTGGCGCCTCGGCGACCACTCCGACGCCATCTCCGACGCGATCGTCTCCCTGCGCCGAGAGCTGCGCCGCCGCGAGCGCGAGTCCCCGATCGACGTGCCGTCGGAGATCCTCGACGAGTACGAGCCGGCCTACGACCAGCCGGAACCGTTCGAACCCGTACGAATCCCGAGCCGCCCGGTCGTCGCCCCGTCGCCTCCGCCGCCGCCCCCGGCGATCCCGCACCAGCAGCCGCAGCGCATGGACGATGACGACGTGTACCCGCACGTCACGTCCTCGACCGTGTACGGCAGCGCCGCCGAGCACCACGACGACGACCCGGACCCGGTCGAGTGGCCCGCCCCCGAGCCCCGCCGCCGCCCGTCCCCGGCCCCGCGCGTCTACGACGACTCGGCGACCTGGCAGCGCGCGACCGACCTGCACTGGCGGGGCCAGCTGCAGGAGGCCGAGGAGGCGTACCGCGAGATCGTCGACGCCCGCGCCCACGCCCTCGGCTGGGACCACCCGGACACCCTGACCGCGCGCGACCAGCACGCGACGGTCCTGCGCGACCTGGACCGCCTCGCCGAGGCCCTGGTGGAGTGCGACGAGGCCCTGACCGCCCGCGTGCGCATCCTGGGCGAGGACCACCCCGACACGCTGACCAGCCGCAGCCACCTGGCCACGATCTACCACCAGCTCGGCGACCTGACCCGCGCCGAGGGCGAGCACCAGCGGGTGCTGGAGTCCCGCACCCGCGTCCTGGGCGCCAACCACCAGGAGACGCTGATCAGCCGCAGCAACCTCGCCAAGGTCTACCAGGACATGGGCGAGCTCGACCGAGCGATCGACGAGCACGGCACCGTGATGCGCGCCCGGGCGCGCCTGCTCGGCCCGGAGCACCGCGACACCCTCATGAGCCGCAGCCTGCTGGCCTCGGCCCTGCACCACGCGGGCCGCCTGGGCGACGCGGAGTCCGAGCACCGCGCGGTCCTGGGCAGCCGGCTGCGGCTCCTGGGCCCGGTGCACCTGGACACCGCCGTCTCCCGCCACCGCCTCGCGAGCGTGCTCCACGACCTCGGGCGGCTGGACGAGGCCATCACGGAGTACCGCGCGGCCCAGGCCGTCTACGCCGAGCTCCTGGGGGCGTCGAGCCCCTTCGCACGCGCGGCGGCGTCGGACCTGGCCCTGGCCGAGCGAGCCCTGCGGGGCGCGCAGGGCAGCCACCGCTACTGATCCCGTACGGCAGGGCGCCGATCAGTCGGGCACGCCGAAGAGTTGGGCACGCCGATAAGTCGGGCGCTCCGCGCCGCGCAGCGATAAGTCGGGCGCTCCGCGCCGCGAACCGATAAGTCGGGCGCTCCGCGCCGCGAACCGATAAGTCGGGCGCTCCGCGCCGCGAACCGATAAGTCGGGCGCTCCGCGCCGCGAACCGATAAGTCGGGCGCTCCGCGCCGCGAACCGATAAGTCGGGCGCTCCGCGCCGCGACTTATCGGATATTTCGGTTATGCGCGGAACGCGCCCGATGCGGCCGAGGCGGCGCGCGGACCTCAGCGGGCGGTGGCGATGACGCTCACCGGCGGGTCGCCGTGGCGGTACAGGGTGTCGACGACCACCCGCAGGCCCGGGTTCGCCAGCACGCGGTCGTAGCTGCGGTCCTTGATGCGATCGCGGTCGAACTCGATGCGGCCGGCAGCGCCCGGCTCGTACCGCACCCAGGTCTCCTCCCCGATCATGGGCCCGGCCGTCCCGCGGAGCTTGACCTTGATCGCGGCCTCGAACGAGGCGGCGTCGTCGGGGTACACGCGGACGCGCACCGTGTACCGCGCCGACCGGGCATGGCCGTGCCCGTCGACGTTCTGCAGGCCGAGGTCGACGTGCACGATCTCGCCGCGCGCGGTGATCGCCTGGGCGCCGGGCTTCCGGCCGAGTCCGAACATGGGCGCGACGCTAGAACCCCGCGGGCCGCGGCTCGATCATGTCCGCGACAGACGTGAGTCAGACATCTTCCGAGCGGGCGCGGCGGCCCCGGGCGCGAGACCCGGGGCCGCCGGCAAGGTCAGAAGTCGCCGCCGAAGTCGCCGCCGTCGAAGCCGCCGCCGTCGTCCCAGCCGCCGCCGTCGCCGCCGTCCCAGTCGCCGCCGTCGCCGTCACCGCCGCCGTCGTCCATGGCCTGGTCGAATCCCTGGTCGTACCCCTGGTCCACGCCCTGGTCGAAGCCGGCGTTGTACGCCGCGTCGTAGCCGTGGTCGCCGAAGGAGTTGTCGAAGAGGGCGTCGAAGACCAGGACCGAGCCGATGCCCCACGCGCCGGCCACGAGGGCCGTCTTCCACCAGGGCTCGGAGTACCAGCCCGCGGGCACGCCGCGGCCGGCCACGGCGCCGCCGGGGTAGTAGTACGGCGTGCCGTTCGCCGGCTGGGGGCTGGCACGGTACGAGTGGCCCTGGACGTTGACCTCGCGCTCCTTCGTGATCTGACCGGCCCGGGCGCCCGCGAGCGGGGGCAGGTCGGGGCCGGGGTCGAGGCCCATCGCCGTGCGGGCCGCGCGGATGTAGGCCAGGCCCTCGAGCGCGGTCTCGCGCGCGAGGTCGAACTGCTTGAGGCTTGTCGCGCGCTCGAGCTGCCCGCCTGAGGCGTTGTACCGCTCGCTCGCGTCCACCAGCGCCTGCTTGACCGCCGGCTGGTCGCCGGAGAGGTTCATGAGCTGCCCACCGAGCCGCTCGTACCAGCGCAGGGCCTCCTCCCGCGCATCGGCCAGCTGCTGCGCCTCACGCTTCCTGCGCCCGAAGCCGAACACCGTCACCACTCCAACCAGGACGAGTAACCCATGCCTCCGACGGTACCGGTTTCTGTCATACCCCTACGGCATGCTGAATACCGTGGATCTCGTCCTCTTGATCATCGGTCTCCTGCTCGGTGCCGCGCTCGGCTGGTACGTCGCCCGGTCGCGCTCGGCCGTCGACCTGGCCAAGCTCGAGGCGACGCTGCAGGCCACCCGCGACGGGGAGGCGCGGCTGGAGTCCTCGCTGCGCGCGCTGACGCTCGAGGCCCGCGGGCAGACCCAGGACGCCGTGGCCGACGCGGTGGCGCCGCTCAACGAGGCGCTGCTGCGCTACGAGCGCCGGGTGGCGGAGCTGGAGCGCGACCGCGTGGGGGCCTACGAGGCCCTGCGCGAGCAGGTGCGCGCCATGCACGAGGTCTCCGGCGAGCTGCGCACCGAGACGCATCGCCTGGTCTCGGCCCTGCGCGCGCCCACGGTCCGCGGCCGCTGGGGCGAGCAGCAGCTACGGCGGATCGTCGAGGCCGCGGGCATGCTCGAGCACTGCGACTTCGACGAGCAGGTCAGCGCCGCGACCGAGGACGGCGTCGTGCGCCCCGACCTGGTCGTGCGCCTGCACGGCGGGCGCCAGGTGGTCGTGGACGCGAAGGCACCCCTGGAGGCGTACCTGTCGGCGCTGGAGTCCCCCGACGAGCAGAGCCGCACGGCCCGGCTCACCCAGCACGCCAAGCACGTGCGCGCCCACGTCGAGGCCCTCTCGGCCAAGTCCTACTGGACCGCCTTCGAGCCCGCCCCCGAGTTCGTGGTCCTGTTCGTGCCGGCCGACACGTTCCTCGACGCGGCGCTCCAGCACGACCCGGGCCTGCTCGACCACGCCTTCGCGCGGAACGTGATCCTCGCCACCCCGGCCACGCTCGTCGCCCTGCTGCGCACCGTCGCCTACGCGTGGCGCCAGGACTCCCTGACGACCAACGCGCTCGCGGTCCACCAGACGGGCCGCGAGCTGTACGCGCGGCTGAGCACCATGGGCGAGCACCTGGCGAAGGTCGGCACGTCGCTGGCGACGGCCGTGACGTCGTACAACCGGGCGGTCGGCTCCCTGGAGGGCCGCGTCCTGGTCAGCGCGCGCCGGCTCGCCGAGCTGGGCGTGAGCGGCGACGACCTGCCGGCACCGCCCCAGGTCGAGGCCACCCCGCGCCAGCTGCAGGCCCCGGAGCTGGTCGACGACGAGTACGAGGCACTGCTGGCGGCACTGCGAGAGGAGCCGCCGAAGTAAGAAAAGTGCGAGAGGAGCCGCGGAAGAAAAGAAGACCGCGAGGAGCCAGCCGCCGAAGTAAGAAGTAGCCGAAGGAAAGTCAGGAGAGGGTCTTGGCCACCTCGGCCGAGCGGGCCGCGGCCTGGGCCTTCATGTCGCGCTTGAGCTCCTGGGGCAGCGAGAAGACCAGCTTCTCCTGGGCCGTGGTGATCTCGGCCACGTCGGCGAAGCCGCGCTGGGCCAGGAAGTCGAGCACGTCCATCACCAGCTCCTCGGGGACCGAGGCCCCCGACGTCACGCCGACCGTGGTCGCGTCGGTGAGCCACTCGTCCTGGATCTCCGACGCGTAGTCGATCAGGTAGCCGGCCTTGGCCCCCGCGTCCACGGCGACCTCGCGCAGGCGCTGGGAGTTCGAGGAGTTCTGCGAGCCCACGACCAGGACGATGTCGCAGTTCGGGGCCATCGCCTTCACGGCGTCCTGGCGGTTGGACGTGGCGTAGCAGATGTCGTCGCTCGGCGGCGACATGAGCAGGGGCAGCCGCTGCTTGAGCCGCGCCACCGTCTCCAGGGTCTCGTCCACCGACAGCGTGGTCTGCGACAGCCAGACCACCTTCGCCGGGTCCCGGACGGTCACCTTGTCGGCGCCGTCCGGTCCGTCGACCAGCTGGATGTGGGCCGGGGCCTCGCCGGTGGTGCCGACGACCTCTTCGTGCCCCTCGTGCCCGATGAGCAGGATGTCGTAGTCGTCCGCGGCGAAGCGGCGGGCCTCCTGGTGGACCTTCGTGACCAGCGGGCAGGTCGCGTCGATCGCGCGCAGGGAGCGGGCCTTGGCCTGGTCGTGCACCTCGGGGGCGACCCCGTGCGCGGAGAAGACCACGATCGCGCCCTCGGGCACCTCGTCGTTCTCGTCGACGAAGATCGCGCCCTTGCCCTGCAGCGTGCTGACCACGTGCTTGTTGTGCACGATCTCCTTGCGCACGTAGATCGGAGCGCCGTACAGCTTCAGCGCCTCCTCCACCGTCTGGACCGCACGGTCCACACCGGCGCAGTAGCCGCGGGGCTTGGCGAGCAGGACACGCTTCGAAGCAGTCACCCCGCCATGGTACGTGCCACCGCCCCGCCGCCCCGGGCCCGCAAAGTCGGCAGCGCGGCCGCCAGCACCGCCAGAACGCCGCACACGCTCACCACCGCCGCGAGCGTCCCCCACGGCATGACCAGCGTCACAGGGGCCCCGATCTCGTCCTGCAGCCCGGCCCGGCTCTCGAACAGCGCCGGCACGGCGACCGCCAGCCCGAGCAGCGACCCGACGAGCACGGAGAGCAACGCCTCACTCACCACCACGCGCACGATCTGCCCGGTGGTCGCCCCCGTGCGGTGCAGGGTGTCGAACTCGGGGCGCCGCGCGTTCGTGGCCATGAGCAGCGTGTTGGCCACGGCGAGCCCGGTGTACCCGACCGAGATCGCCAGCAGCACCCCCAGGAACAGGTCGATGAGGTCACCCTCCTCGGCCGCCTCCCGCTCCACGAACTGCCGCGCCGTCATCCGCACGGCGCCCGGCGCGGGGGCGAAGTCACCCGCGAGATACACCACATCGGTGAGGGCCGCCGGGTCGTGCGCGCGGACCAGGTCCCGGGGAAGCTCGACGGACCCGACCCGGTCCGACACGGCGGCGACCGGCACCGCCACCACCGCCCCGTCGGCGAAGCGCAGGGGGACGGTCTGCCCCGCGGCCCAGCCGAGCTCGGGCGAGGCCACGAGACCGGCGGACCCCGGCACACCACTCGCGACCAGGGGCCGGCCCGATTCCAGGTAGACGATGCTGGTCAGCGCGGACCGGCCCGGCTGGGCCCGCACCGCGGCCTCCGACAGCCCGGGACTGTCGTCGGAGCGCGCGGCCACCGCCGACTCCGGGATCTTCGCGGTGTCCTCGATCCCGACCGCCGCGTCCGCCGTCTGGAACGTGCCGACGAGCAGCACCGCGAAGCCGACCGCGGCGAGCACGGGCGCCGCCGTCGAGGCCACCCGGCGGGCCGACACCCGCGCGCCCTCGCGCACCAGCAGGCCGGTCGGGCCGCGGCGGGCCGGCCAGGTGACCAGGCGCACGATCGGCACCACGAAGACCGGCGCGAGGAGGGCGGCCGCCACCAGCAGGACCATCGCCGAGCTCAGCACGATCGTGGGCTTCTGCTCGGCCGAGGAACCGGGCAGGAGCAGGGCCAGGCCGCCGCCGAGGGCGAGCAGCGCGAGGCCGGTGATCCACCGCGCGAGCGTCATCGGGCGCGGCTCGGCCGCGGCCACCCGCAGCGCCTCCAGCGCCGGCACCCGCGAGGCCCGGCGGGCCGACAGCCACACCCCGAGCCCGGCGACGACGAGCCCCACCGCGATCGCGGCGACGGGCGCCCACCAGGTGAACCCGACCCGGAACCCGGCCGGCTCCAGCCCGGTCGCCACGAACGGGCCGGCCGCCGGCGGGGCCAGCGCGACGCCGAGCAGCGCGCCCGGCACGCCGGCGACGAGCGCGACCAGCAGGGCCTCGCCGAGCAGCATCCGGCGCACCTGGCCGGGCGTGGCCCCGACGGCCCGGAGCAGGCCGAGCTCGCGACGGCGCTGGGCCGCCGAGAAGGCGCACGTCGAGGCGACCACGAAGATCGCGACGAAGGTAGCGACGAAGACCACGGCGATGATCAGCTGCGCGCCGATCCAGCGGGTGCGCTGGTCGCTCTCGGGCTCGGCCGCGCCGCGGGCGTCGCCGGTCAGCGCCGTGCCGAGGCCGCCGAGCACCGCGGGGAGCCGGCCCGCGACCTCGGCCGCCCTCGCGCCCGGGGCCAGCCACAGCGCGATGAACCGCGGGCCGGCCGCGAGCCCGTCGGCGGTGGCCGGCGCGACGTAGAAGCCGGGCCGGTCGCTGGTGCCGCTCACGGTCCAGGTCGCCGGGCCGGCCGCGGTGAGCACCGGCAGCGCCGCGCCCACCGGCACCCCGAGCGCCGCGTCCACCACGACCTCGCCGGGGCGGGACGGCGCGGCGCCCGCGGTCAGGGCCACGGTCCCGGCCCACGGCCGGCCGCTGTGCAGCGCCTCGCGCCGGTCCCCCACCGGCCGGCCGTCGACGATCCGCTGCACGTAGAAGGGCCGGTCGGGCACGGCCGCGGCGACCCCCGGCACCGCGGCCAGGTCGGTGGTGAGCCGGTCCAGCTCGCCGGCCGACCACGGGCGGAAGGTCGGGAAGCCCCCGTCGGGCGGGTCGTACCGCGGCGCCGCGACGATCACGGCCGCCCCGGCCAGCTCGTCGGGCACGCGGGGGCGCGCCGCGGCCCAGAGCGACAGGCTGCCCGCGAGCACCGCGACCCCGAGCAGCAGCGCGGCGAAAGTGCCGAGGAAAGAGCTCCAGCGGTACCGAATCATGGCCAGACTCATCGCGGGGCTCCGGTCTCCAGGTGGGCCATGCGGGCGGCGATCTGCTCCGCCCCGCGGGGCTCGCGCAGCTCGTCGACGATGCGCCCGTCGGCGAGGAAGAGCACCCGGTCGGCGTGCGCGGCCGCGAGCGGGTCGTGGGTGACCATCACGACGGTCTGCGCGTGCCGGTCGACGGCGGTGCGCAGCAGCCGCAGCACCTCGCGCGACGACGTGTTGTCCAGCGCGCCGGTCGGCTCGTCGGCGAAGAGCACGGCGGGCGCGGTGACCAGCGCGCGGGCGATCGCCACCCGCTGCTGCTGGCCGCCGGAGAGCTCGCCCGGGCGGTGCCGGGCCCGATCGGCCAGGCCGACCTCGGCGAGCACCGCGGCGACCTGTCCGGCGGCGGCCCGGCGGCCGGCCAGGCGCAGCGGGAGCTCCACGTTCTGCTCGGCGCTGAGCGCGGCGACGAGGTTGAACGCCTGGAACACGAAGCCGACCCGGTCGCGCCGGAGCCGGGTGAGCGCCTTCTCCGACAGCGGGCCGAGGTCCACGCCGTCGATGAGCACCCGGCCCGCGGTGGCCCGGTCGAGCCCGGCCGCGCAGTGCAGCAGCGTCGACTTGCCGGAGCCGGACGGGCCCATGACCGCGGTGAAGCTGGCCGGGGCGAACCCGGCGGACACGTCGTCGAGGGCGGTCACCGCGTGCTCCCCCGCGCCGTAGCGCCGGGTCACGGACCACAGCTCGACCGCCTGATGGGTCTGCAGTGTCGTCGTCACGCCATTGATCGAAGCCGTTCGAGGCCGCCGGCACAGTCGCGCGGCGGTGAGATCTCCCGGTAACGCCAGCACTACCGCGACGGGGGCGCGCCGCCGGTACGGTCGGCAGCATGCAGCCCCGATCGGTCATGGATGCGCTGCGGCTGCCCCCGATGCGGTTCATCACGTCCTGGTGGCCGTGGCGGTCGCTGCTGTACCTCACCACCGGCGGCGCCGTCGGCCTGGCCGCGGGCGCGGTGCTGCTCGGGCTGCTGCTGGCCGGCGCGGCGCTGAGCCTGCTGGTCATCGGGCTGGCCGGCTTCCTGGCCGCGGCCCTGTCCGGCATCGTGGTCGCCCGCGTCGAGCGCCGGCGCCTGCGCATGGTCGACGACATCCGCCTGACCGACCCGCACCGCCGCCCCGACCGGCCCGGCCTGCGCCGCTGGGTCGCGACGCGGCTCGCCGAGCCGGCGACGTGGCGGGAGCTCGGCTACACGATGCTCATGGTCACGGCACTGTGCTGGCTCGACGGGATGGTCGTGGCGCTGTGGTTCTGGATCGTGACCGCGCTCGTGGGCGGCCCGCTCTACATCCACGACGAGACCCCGCTGTCGCTGACCCTCGCCGGCGCCGTCTTCGGCGTCATTCTCGGGATCGTCCTGCTGTACCCGCTGAGCGCCTGGGCCGCCGCCCGCGCCGCGATCACGCAGGCCGTGCTCGGCCCCCGGATGGAGACCAGCGCCGAGCTCACCGAGGTGGCCCGCTCCCGGGCCCGGCTCGTCGACGCCTTCGAGGTCGAGCGCCGGCGCATCGAGCGCGACCTGCACGACGGGGCGCAGCAGCGGCTCCTCGCGCTGAGCATGCAGCTCGGCCTGGCCCGGCTCGAGCTGCCGCCGGGCGCGCCGGGCGCGGAGCCGGTGGCCCGCGCGCACGAGCTCGCCAAGGAGGCGCTGACCGAGCTGCGCGAGCTCATTCGCGGGGTACACCCGAAGATCCTTTCCGACCGGGGACTGCACGCGGCCCTGCTGGAGGTGGCCGACCGCGCGCCGCTGCCGGTCGACGTCGAGGTCGCGCTGCCGGAGCGGCTGCCGGGGGCGGTGGAGGCGTGCGCGTACTTCGTCGTCGTCGAGGCCCTCGCCAACGTGGCCAAGCACAGCGCGGCGACGCGGGCGCGGGTGGTCGCCTCGGTCTCCGGCGGCCGCCTCACGGTGCAGGTGCGCGACGACGGGCGGGGCGGGGCCGACCCGGCGCGCGGGAGCGGCCTGTCGGGGCTCGCCGACCGGGTCGCGGCCGGGGAGGGCACCGTGGCGCTGGCGAGTCCGGTGGGTGGGCCTACGGTGGTACACGTGGAGCTTCCTTGCGGTTCGTGACCGCCTCCGGAGGACCGTCTTGCGGGTCGTGATCGCCGAGGACGGCGTGCTCATCCGCGAGGGCATCGCCGGCCTGCTGCGCCGCTTCGGCCACGAGGTCGTCGCCGCCGTCGGTGACGCGGACGCGCTGGTCGAGGCCGTGCGCGAGCACAAGCCCGGCCTCGTCGTCACCGACGTGCGAATGCCGCCCGGGTTCGGCGACGAGGGCCTGCAGGCCGCGATCCGGCTGCGCGCCGAGGACCCCGGGCTGCCGGTGCTGGTCCTCAGCCAGTACATCGAGCAGACCTACGCCGCCGAGCTGCTCGAGTCGGGCCGCCGGGCGGGCGTCGGCTACCTGCTCAAGGACCGCATCGGTGACGTGGCCGAGTTCGCCGACGCCGTCGCCCGCGTCGCCGCCGGCCACACCGTCGTCGACCCGGAGGTGGTCGGGCAGCTGCTCGGCCGCCGCCGCGACCCGCTCGCCCGGCTCACCCCCCGCGAGCGCGAGGTGCTGGCGCTCATGGCCGAGGGCCGCTCGAACGCGGCGATCGCCCGGGCCCTGGTCGTGTCGGAGGCGGCCGTCGCCAAGCACATCAACGGCCTGCTCGCCAAGCTGGACCTGCCGCCCGACGACGACGTGCACCGCCGCGTCCGCGCGGTGCTGGCGTACCTGCGTGGTTAGGGTGTTGCGGTGACCGATGAGGCGTCGAGCAGTGAGAAGCCCTGGCCGGTCCGGGTCGTCAGCAACAAGATCGCGCAGTGGATCGGCCGGCTCGGCTGGATCTGGGTCGACGGGCAGGTCGCGCAGGTCACTCGGCGGCCCGGGACCAACACGGTCTTCCTCACGCTGCGCGACCCGTCGGCCGACCTCAGCCTGACCGTCACCACCAACCGCGACGTCGTCGACCTCGGCGCGCCCAACCTGACCGACGGCGCCCGGATCGTGGTCCACGCGAAGCCCGAGTTCTACGCCGCGCGCGGCTCGCTGAGCCTGCGCGCCGACGAGATCCGCCAGGTCGGCGTCGGTGAGCTGCTGGCCCGCCTGGAGCAGCTCAAGAAGCTGCTCGCCGCCGAGGGGCTCTTCGCCCGCGAGCGCAAGCGCCGGCTGCCGTTCCTGCCCCACCGCGTCGGCCTGATCACCGGCCGGGCCGGCGCGGCCGAGCGCGACGTGCTCACCAACGCACGGCGCCGCTGGCCGACCGTGGACTTCCGGGTGATAAACGTCGCGGTGCAGGGGCCGTCGGCGGTACCGCAGATCCTCGACGCCCTCGCCGTGCTGGACCGCGACGAGACGATCGACGTGATCGTGCTGGCCCGCGGCGGCGGCTCGATCGAGGACCTGCTGCCCTTCTCCGACGAGGCCCTGTGCCGCGCGGTGTTCGCCTGCCGCACGCCGGTCGTCTCGGCGATCGGCCACGAGACCGACGTGCCGCTGGTGGACTTCGTCGCCGACCTGCGCGCCTCGACCCCGACCGACGCGGCCAAGCGCATCGTGCCCGACCTCGCCGACGAGGTACGCCTCATCGGCCAGGCCAAGCAGCGCCTCGACCGCGCCCTGCGGGGCCGGCTGGACCGTGAGCAGCACCGCCTCGACGCGCTGCGCTCGCGGCCGTCGGTCGCGCGCCCGCTGACCATCGTCGAGACCCGCGCCGCCGACGTGTCCGCCCTGCGGGCCCGCGCGACCCGCAACCTCGTGCACCGCCTCGACCGGGCCGGCAGCGAGCTCGAGCACACCCTGGCCCGGCTGCGGACGCTGTCCCCGTCGGCGACGCTCCAGCGCGGGTACGCGATCGTCCAGCGCGCCGACGGCGCCGTCGTGCGCGCCCCGGCCGACGTGGCCGAGGGTGAGCGGCTGCGCATCCGGCTGGCCGAGGGCGAACTGGGCGCGAACGCCGCCTCTTGACGTTTGTCATTTATGCGGGATGATGTCGTTCCGGCCAGTTTAGGACCGATTTCTCCGGAAGGATCGCTGTGTCCCGACGACTCCAGGACTACATGCTGGCCAGCGCCAAGAGCGGCCGCGAGGTGGTGCAGGCCGGCCCGTTCACGGTGACGATCACCGAGCACGACCCGAACGTGTACCTCAACTACGCCGTCCCGGCCCCCGGCGCCGACCCGGCCCCGGCCGACGTGGAGGCGCTGATCTCCGCGTTCACGAGCCGCGGCCGCACGCCCCGCCTGGAGTACCTGCCCGGCCTGGCCCCGGCGGTCGAGCCGGTCCTGCTCGCCGCGGGCTTCACGGTCGCCGACCGCCTGCCGCTCATGGAGTGCGGGCCGGACACCGCCACCGAGCAGCCCGTACCGGCCGGCTTCGAGCTGGTGACCCCGACCACCGACGAGGAGATCGAGGCGATGCTCGCGGCCCAGCACGAGGCCTTCGGCGAGGCGCCCCCGACCGCGGCCCACGTCACCGCCACGCGCGCCAAGGCCGCGTCGGGCCAGATCCAGCTCCTGGCCCGCGAGACCGCGACGGGCGAGACGGCGGGCGGCGGGATCGCGGTGGCCGTGCGCGACGGGATCAGCGAGGTCGCCGGGATCGCGGTGCGGCCGCGGTACGAGCGCCGGGGCCTCGGCGCCACGCTCACCTCGCACCTGACCGGCGCCGCCTTCGCCGCGGGCGCGACCCTGGCCTTCCTCACGCCGGCCGGCGAGCCCCAGGAGCGCGTGTACGGGCGCGTCGGCTACCGGCGCGCGGGCGAGGTGCTGTTCCTGTCGTACTCCGCCGCGAGAGGCGTCGCACTCCGCCGCGAGAGGCGTCGTACTCCGCCGCGAGAGGCGTCGCACTCCGCCGCGTGAGGCGTCGTGCTCTGTCACGTGAGGCGTCGTACTCCGCCGCGTGAGGCGTCGTGCTCTGTCACGTGAGGCGTCGTACTCCGCCGCGTGAGGCGCGCGCTACCAGCTCAGCGCTCCTGACTCGTCGGTAAGGGTGCCGGTCGGACCGTCCGCGCCGAGGGTGGCCAGGCGCACGACGGTCCGGGCGCTCTCCGCCACCGGCCGCCCGACCCCGAAGGCGGCCGTCATGTCGGTGGCGGTGGTGCCGGGTTCGAGGGCGTTGAACTTGATGCCCGGGTGGGCCTTGGCGTACTGGACGGTGAGCATCGTGGCCGCCGCCTTGGACGCCGAGTAGAGCGCCAGCGGCATGCCGAACTCCGGCCGGTCGGGGTTGTTCACCGCCCAGAACGAGCCGAGGCTGCTCGAGAGCGTGACCACCGTCGGGTTCGCCGACCGCCGCAGCAGGGGCAGCGCCGCCTCGGTGACGCGCACGATCCCCACCGCGTTGGTGTCGAACACGCGCAGCGCCGTCGGCCCGTCGATGACCCCGGCCCCGAGGATGCCCGCGTTGTTCACCAGGACGTCGAGCCGGCCCTCGGCCGCGTCGACGACCGCCAGCGCGGCGCGCACCGAGTCGTCGTCGGTCACGTCGAGCGGCACGAAGCGCGCCCCGAGCTCCGCGGCGGCCTTCTCGCCCCGCTCGGCGTCGCGGGCGCCGATGTACACGTCGTGGCCCAGCTCGAGCAGCTGCCGGGCGGTCTCGAAGCCGATGCCCTTGTTCGCGCCGGTGATCAGTGTGACGGTCATGCGTCGCCTCCATTTTGTACCGATCGGTTAGAAACTCACCGTAGCAATTTTTGTACCGAACGGTTGGTGAGCCGGGTCACGATCTGTACCGAGCGGTAGGCTGGACTACATGAGCACCGAGACGCCCACCGTCGGACGACCGCGGGCCTTCGACGAGGAGACCGTCCTCGGCCGGGCCGCCGAGGTCTTCTGGCGCCACGGCTACGAGGGCGCGTCGCTGAGCGCCCTCACCGGCGCGATGGGCATCAACCGGCCGAGCCTGTACGCCGCGTTCGGCAGCAAGGAGCAGCTGTTCCAGCGCGCCTTCGCCCGCTACCACGAGGCCCAGGTGGCGACCGCCCGCGCCGCCCTCGACCGGCCCACCGCCTACGCCGCCGTCGAGGCCTTCCTGCGCTCCAGCGCCGACGGCCTCACCGCCGCCGACCACCCCGCGGGCTGCCTGTCCATCCAGGGCGGCCTCGCCTGCTCGCCGGAGAACACCCGCGTCTCCGAGATCCTGGCCGCCGGCCGGGCCGCCACCGAGTCCGCCCTCGAGGAACGGCTGTCCCGCGCGGCGCGGGAGGGCGACCTCCCGGACGGCGTCGACCCCCGGGCGCTGGCCCGGTTCGTGATGGCGCTCAGCGAGGGCCACGCGGTCCACGCCGCGGCCGGCGCGAGCCGCGAGGATCTCCAGGCCTCCGTCGACGTCGCCCTGCGCGCCGTCGCGCTCCGCCCCTGAGTGCCGTCGCGCTCCGTCGCGGAGCGTGTGCAAGGATCGACCGCGTGAGCGAGCGGAAGATGGCCGAGCCGGGCTCGACGCTGACCTACGAGCAGGCGCGCGCCGAGCTGGCGACCGTCGTCGAGCGACTGGAGTCGGGGGGCTCGACGCTGGAGGAGTCCCTGGCGCTGTGGGAGCGCGGCGAGGAGCTGGCGACGATCTGCCAGGGCTGGCTGGACACCGCCCGCGCGCGCCTGACCCCCACCGAGTCCTAGGCCGGAGCCTCCAGCCCGATGTACCGCGCGTGGGCGCGCATCTGGTGCTCGAAGAACTCGGCCGGGTGGTTGATCGTGTTGCTCAGCTGCCCGAAGATCTCGAAGCTCACCTGCCCGAAGAGCGCGACCCACGCCGAGAGCGCCCGCGCCAGGGTCGCCGCCGGCACGTCGGGCGCGATCGCCGCGCGGATGCGGTCCAGGTCGGCGACCGAGCCGGCCGGCGGGAGCCCGTCCTCGTTCGGCCGCAGGGCGCCGGCCGCGCTCGCCGCCTGCAGGATGCCGCCGAGCACTGTCACCGCCCGGGTCGCCGCGGCCACGGTGTCCGCCGGGGCGCGGTAGCCGGGGACCGGGCTGCCGTAGATGAGCGCGTACTCGTGCGGGTGCTCGAGTGCCCAGTCGCGTACGGCCCGGGCCAGGGCGAGCCAGCGCGCGGCGTGGGCTTCGGCCGGTACCGCCGCCACCGCTTTCTCCGCGCTGCCGCCAAGCGCGTTGTAGGCGTCCAGAATCAGGGCGGTCAGCAGGTCGTCGCGGCTCGGGAAGTAGCGGTAGATCGCCGAGCTCACCATGCCCAGGTCGCGGGCGACGGCGCGCAGTGACAGGTTGGCGCCGTCGGTGGCGAGGTGGCGGCGGGCGATCTCCTTGATCTCGTCCGTCATCTCGGCGCGGACGCGGGCCCTGATCGAGTTCGCCTTCATGCGCCCATCATGACACACGCTCCGGAACGAGAGCACTGCTCTTGCTTTTTGGGTGTACCCGTCCTATGCTCCATTTCGAGAGCACTGCTCTCCAAACGGAGCACTAGGAGGCTGTCATGCAGGTCATCGTCGGGTCGGGCTCGGTCGGCGGCGCGGTCGCGCTCGAGCTGGCCGGGGCCGGGGAGCGGGTCCGGATCGTCACGCGCAGCGGCAGCGGGCCCGAGCACCCGCTGATCGAGCGCGTCGCGGCGAACGCGAGCGACGCCGGCACGCTGGTGCGGATCTCGGAGGGCGCGAGCGTCGTGTACAACTGCGCGAACCCGCAGTACTTCGAGTGGCCGACCGCCTGGCCGCCGATGCACAACGCGATGCTCGAGGCGGCCCGGGCGCACGGGGCGGTGCTGGCGATCACGGCGCCGCTGTACGGGTACGGGCCCGTGGACCGCCCGATGACCGAGGACCTGCCGCTGGCCGCGCAGTTCGTCAAGGGCCGGGTGCGCGCGAAGATGTGGCTGGACACGCTCGCCTCGGGCGTCCGCGCGGTCGAGGTGCGCTCGTCGGACTGGATCGGGCCGAAGTACTCCCTGATCGACCAGGCCCTCCCCGCCCTGCGCGCCGGGAGGACCGCCTGGCTGCCGGCCTCGGTGGACACGCCGCACACGTACACGTACACCGGCGACGCCGCCCACACGCTCGTCACCCTGGCCCGCGACCCGCGCGCCTGGGGCCGGGCCTGGCACACCCCGTCGGTGCCGGCGATGACCGCACGGGAGCTGCTCACCCGGGTCGCGGCCCTGGACGGGCTGGGAACGCCGAAGCTGCGGCGGTACCCGCGGCCGGTCGTGCGCGCGGCCGGG
The DNA here is from genome assembly GCF_049995355.1 of Dactylosporangium sp. McL0621. Taxonomy (NCBI): domain Bacteria; kingdom Bacillati; phylum Actinomycetota; class Actinomycetes; order Micromonosporales; family Micromonosporaceae; genus Dactylosporangium; species Dactylosporangium sp. McL0621. Next base: position 1,087,025 of record NZ_CP188259.1, on the reverse strand, counting down.
CTGTGGGACAAGTTCGCGCGGGAGTTCGAGGAGGTGCGCTACCAGCACGACCGCCCGTTCGTCATGGACTCCTCGCGCGTGACCGCCGAGTTCGGCCTGCACGCCACCCCGCTGGACGAGGCCATCCGCGAGACCCTCAAGCACGTCTAGCCGCGTCCGCGCGGGACGCCACCCGGCGCCCCGCGCGGAACCCCGGAACCCTCAGGAGAAGTCGACGAGCGAGTAGGCCCGCAGCTTCTCCAGGCGGTGGAACGAGTCGATCCACCGGATGGTGCCGGAGCGCGAGCGCATCACGATCGACTGGGTGTACGCGCCGCCCGCGCGGTAGCGCACGCCCTTCAGCAGGTCGCCGCTCGTCACCCCGGTCGCGCAGAAGAACATGTTGTCGCCGCTGACGAGGTCGTCGGTGTGCAGCACGCGCGAAAGGTCGTGGCCCGCGGCCAGGGCCTTCTCGCGCTCGGCGTCGTCGCGCGGCCACAGCTTGGCCTGGATCGCCCCGCCCATGCACTTGAGCGCGACGGCCGCCACGATCCCCTCCGGCGTGCCCCCGACGCCCATGAGCACGTCGGTCTCCGAGTTCTCGCGGGCCGCGCTGATCGCCCCCGCGATGTCGCCGTCGGAGATGAAGCTGATGCGGGCGCCGGTCTGCCGCACCTGCTGCACCAGCTCCTGGTGGCGCGGGCGGTCCAGGATGCAGACCGTCAGCTCGGAGACGCTGGAGCGCTTCACCCGGGCGATCCGGCGCAGGTTCTCCTCGACCCCGGCGTCGATGTCCACGACGTCCGCGCAGTCGGGCCCCACCGCCAGCTTCTCCATGTAGAACACCGCGGACGGGTCGAACATCGCGCCCCGCTCGGCCACCGCCAGCACGGCCAGGGCGTTGGGCATGCCCTTGCTCATGAGCGTCGTGCCGTCGACGGGGTCGACCGCCACGTCGACCTCCGGGCCGGTGCCGTCGCCCACGCTCTCGCCGTTGTAGAGCATCGGCGCGTTGTCCTTCTCACCCTCGCCGATCACCACCGTGCCGCGCATGGGCAGCGAGTTGATCAGCAGGCGCATCGCGTCGACGGCCGCGCCGTCGCCGCCGTTCTTGTCGCCCCGGCCGACCCACCGGCCCGCGGCCATCGCCGCGGCCTCGGTGACCCGGACGAGGTCCAGGGCCAGGTTCCGGTCCATCTCACGACTCATACCGTGCACTCCTCGCGCCTCTTTGCGTGGGTGTGTCCATCACCACTGACCATCCTCGCAGCGATCCGGCCCGCAAGACCTGTCAAGATGGTCACGTGGCAAGTACGACCGAGCAGCCCAAGGCGCCCAAGGCCCGCCGGCCCCGCGACATGGCGCTGTCGATGCTGGTCCTGATCGTGCCGGTGTTCCTCATCGTGGCCTTCTACCGGTACCTGGGCCACGAGACCCCGCCCACCGTCGACACCACCGAGGTCTACGCCTCGGTGCAGCGGGCCGGGAAGTTCCAGCCGCTGCGGCCCGAAGGCCTGCCCGACGGGTGGCGGATCGCCTCGGCCACGTTCACCGGCGGCGTGCTGCGCATCGGGGTGACCGCGCCCGACAACGGCGCCGTGCAGGTGGTCGAGGGCGCCGATCCGGCAACGGTACTCGTCCCCGCCATCGTCGGCGCCCACCCCCACGACGACGGGGAGACGACCATCGCCGGCCTGCAGTGGCACCGCTACTCCGAGGGTCGCCCGGGCGAGCGCGCGATCGTGCAGGAGAGCGGCGGCCGGACGGTGATCATCGTGGGCCAGGCCAAGGAGAGCCAGCTCGCCGAGCTGGCGACCCGCCTCAGAGCGTAGGCAGCGGCAGCCCGAAGCCGACCGTCGTCCCGCCGCCCTCGATCGACTCGAGGGCGATCCATCCGCCGTGCGCCTCGACGATCGCCTTCGCGACGGCCAGCCCCAGCCCGCTGCCCTTGATCGCGCGTTTCTGCGCGTCGACGGTGCGGAAGCAGCGCTGGAAGGTCATCCCCTGCTCGTGCTCGGGGATGCCGCACCCGGTGTCGCGCACCCAGAGCACGACCTCGCCGTCGCGCTCGCGGCCGGTGACCGTCACGCTGCGGCCGGGTCGGAGAACTTCACGGCGTTGCCGAGCAGGTTGAGTACCACCCGCTCCAGCTGCTCCCCGTCGCCCTGCACGAGCGTGATGTGCTCGTCCACGTCCAGGGTGAGCCGCAGCCCGGCGGTCTCGATCGCCGGGCGGATCGCCTCGGCGGCCGCCTCGACGAGCCCGCGCACGCGCACCGGCCCCAGGTCGAGGGCGAGCGTGCCCGACTCGATAGCACCCGGCCGCTGAGGTCGCTGACGGCCATGCCGACCGGCGCGTTCTCGAACGCCGCGCGGAAGGTGATCTCGGCGCGGTGGCGGTCGGCGAGCAGGCGCCGCTGCGACAGGGCGTGCCCGACCGCCGGGCCGAGCCGGCTGAGGCGGTCCTTGAGCAGGTAGTCCACGGCGCCGTGGCGCAGCGCGCCGGCGCACGCCGCCTCGCTCATGGCGCCGCTGACGACGATGACCGGGATGTCGTACCCGCCCGCGTCCAGCATCTCCAGCGCCTCGAGCGCGTTGAACTGCGGCAGCGAGTAGTCGGCGAGGATGAAGTCGGGCGGGCCATCGGCGTCGGTGAGCGCGGCGCGGAACTCCTCGCGCCCGTCCACCCGGCGCCACGCGGGCGCGGCTCAGTTCCGCCGCCCCGCGCTCGCGCCAGGCCGCCTGGGCCGCATCGACACCGGCGTCGGGCACCACCACCACGTAGTCGACGCCGGTGGCGCCAGCCACAGCCGGCCCAGCGGCTCGGTGGCGGTGGTGAAGGCCGCGGGGTCCGGCTCGGCCAGCGCCTCGAGCCCGCCCGCGACGAGCTGGAGCGCGTCGACGTACCGCTGGGTCGCCGAGCCGACCGCGTCCTGCACGGCGGCGGTGCGCCGGCCGATGGCCTGGTCGGCGTTGTCCCGCTCGACGCGGTGCATGAGCAGCCCCGCGCCGCCGGACACCAGCAGGCCGAGGAGCACCACGCCGAGGACCTGCAAGCGGACGCCCACCACGCCCTGTCCCATCGGCGGTGCGCCGCGGGGCTTGAGAAGTTGCCGTTCGAGCGCGGTCCCGCCGCCGATGGGCCGACCGCCTCACCGCCGAACCGCCCGTCCGAGCGCGCCCCGCCCGCGAAATGCCGCTCCCTTGGCCGCCGAACCAGCCGACCTCGGCCGAACAAGCCGTTCGAGTGCGGCCCGCCCGCGAGATGCCGGCCGCGCGTGCCCCGCACCGCCGATATGTCGGCCGCTTCGCGGCCGAACCGACCGACATATCGGATTTTTCGCCCGACGGGGTGTTCGCGAGAATCAACCGTTGTCGGACGAGTGGCCGGGGAACAGGTGCGCGGCCGGATCGATGATCACGGCGGCGTTGTTCACCGCGGTCGCCGCCTCCCCGAAGCCCACCGCGATCAGGCGGACCTTCCCGCTGTACTCGCTGATGTCCCCGGCCGCGAAGACCCTCGGCAGGTTCGTCGCGGTCGTGCTGTCCACGCAGATGTGCCGCTTGGACAGCTCCAGCCCCCAGTCGGCGAGCGGCCCGAGGTCGGCGGTGAACCCGAGCGCGGCCACCACGGTGTCGGCCGGCAGCGTGCGCACCTCGGCGCCGCGCACCGCCACGTCGACCCCGCTCACCCGGGCGTCCCCGTGCAGCTTGGTCACCTCGGCGTTGACCACGATCTCGATCGGCAGCGCCCGCACCCGGGCGACGGTCGAGGCGTGCGCGCGGAACTTGTCCCGCCGGTGCACCAGGGTGATCGAGCGGGTGATCGGCTGCAGCGCGAGCGCCCAGTCGAAGGCCGAGTCGCCGCCGCCGACGATGACGACGTCCTGGCCGGCGAGGTCGGCCAGGTGCGGTACGAAGAACACCAGCCCCTCGCCGGTGAAGCCCTCGGCCGCCGGGAGCGGGCGCGCGGTGAAGCTGCCCAGGCCGCCGGTGATGAGCACCGCCCCGCAGCGCAGCGACTCGCCCGAGGACAGCCCGAGCACCGGGCGGTCGTCCACATAGGACAGCCCGTCGGCCCGGACGCCCAGCAGGTAATCCGGGTTGAACTGGGCCGCCTGCTCGACGAGGTTCGCCACGAGGTCGCGGCCGCGGATGCCCGGGAAGCCGGCCACGTCGAAGATCATCTTCTCCGGGTACAGGGCGGTGACCTGGCCGCCGGGCTCCGGCAGCGCGTCGATCACCGCCGTGGACAGCCCGCGGAATCCCGCGTAATAGGCGGCGAAGAGCCCCGCCGGTCCCGCACCAACGATGGCGAGGTCAACTTCGCGCATGCGCCGACGCTACGACAGCTCCGGCCCCAGGGATAGGGGCTCGCCGCGCTCGACGGCGCGGGGGCGGCGCCGCCGGAAGAGAATCGCCGCGACCAGCCCGGCGAGGAACCCGCACAGGTGACCCTGCCACGACACCTCCGGGTCGCCGGGGAGCACGCCGAAGAGCTGCCAGCCGTAGAGGAGCCCGACGAGGAGGCCGACGCCGATGTACCACAGCCGCCGGCCGACCACCCCGCGCATGAGGATCACGCCGAGGTACCCGAAGATCACCGCACTCGCCCCGACCACGACCGTGTCCGCGTCGCCGAGGAACCAGACCCCGACCCCGGCCACGATCGCGATGAAGGCGGTCGTGATCCAGAACCGGGCGCCCCCGTCGGCCAGCACGAAGGTGCCCAGGAGGATCAGCGGGATGCTGTTGCCGAGCACGTGGTCGAAGCTGGCGTGCAGGAACGGCGCGAAGACGATGCCGTCCAGCCCGTCGATGTGGTGCGGGCGGATGCCGCCCTCCTGGTCGAGCCGGTTGCCGCTGAGCTTGTCGAAGAACTCGATCAGGAACAGCACCGGCACGAACGCGCACATGGCCACGAAGGCCCGCCCGATGGAGGCGTAGAAGGCCTCGGTCCCGAAGCGCGTCGGGTCGGAGGCGCGGTCGTTGTCGGTGGCCACGCCCAAAGTGGTAGCAGAGACGCACCAGCGCCGCCACACGAGGAGCGTGCGACGGCGCCGGCGGCGGAAGGTTCTAGTAGCGGAAGGTTCTAGTACCAGCCGGAGGACTGGCTGTGCGACCAGGCGCCGCACGGAGTCTTGTACCGGCTCTTGATGTAGTTGAGGCCCCAGCGGATCTGCGTCTCGGGGTTGGTCTTCCAGTCGGCGCCGACGGAGGCCATCTTGCTGCCCGGGACCGCCTGCGGGATGCCGTACGCCCCGCTGCTGCTGTTGGAGGAACTGACGTTCCAGTGGCTCTCCCGGTCCCACAGCTTCTCCAGGCACGGCATCTGGTCGAGCCCGAAGCCGTAGCCGACGAGGACGGCGCAGCCGATCTTCTTGTTGCCCGAGTAGACGTCGCACGAGCTCGGCACGGGGTACTTCGGGGCCGAGTTGGTCGGCGGCGCGCTGGTGCGCGTCTTGTTCCGGCTCGCCTCTTCCTCGGCCTTCTTGCGGGCCGCGTCGTCGGCGGCCTTGGCCTCCGCGGAGGCCTCCTCGGCGGCGGCCTTGGCCTTGGCCAGGGCGTCGGCCTCGGCGGCACTGCCCGGCGAGCGCGACGCGGACGGCGTCGCGGAGGACGAGGAGACGGGGAACGCGGCGGTGTCGGCAGCCTTGACGGCGCTGGCCGAGTCGTCGTCGTGCTGGGTCAGGCCGGCGATCACGAGGCCGCCGACGAGACCCGCGAGGATCACGAGGGCGAATACGGCTCGGATGGTGCCGACCCGGTGCCACAGCCGGATCACAGGGTCATCCATTCGTCGGGGACAGGAACCGGCGCCGCCCCTCGCGGAGCGGGCCCGGACGGGGTGTTACCCACCGCCCGGACCCTTACGCACCGTGAGCGCCTGATGTCCACCTGCGTGGCGTCACGCGCTCGAGACCCACCATCGCCCAGCACGATCGCGGGTGAGAACCCGAACAGTACCTTCTGTGATCCTAATCACGCCGCAATTCGGACGGTTGTCGTCAAGTCCGGCTCGCGACCGCCGATGATCAGCGCTCGAACGGCAGGTCCTCCAGCAGATCGGTGACCACTTCGGCGATCGGAGAACGCTCCGAACGGGTGAGGGTGACGTGTGCGAAGAGCGGATGGCCCTTCAGCGCCTCGATGACCGCGGCGATGCCGTCGTGCCGGCCGACGCGCAGGTTGTCACGCTGAGCGACATCGTGGGTGAGAACCACCCGCGAGTTCATCCCGATGCGGGACAGCACCGTGAGCAGAACGCCTCGTTCGAGGGACTGGGCCTCGTCGACGATCACGAACGCGTCGTGCAGGCTCCGGCCCCGGATGTGGGTCAGCGGCAGCACCTCGAGCATGCCCCGCCCCGCGACCTCCTCCATCACGTTGTCGTGCACCAGCGCCCCGAGCGTGTCGAAGACGGCCTGCGCCCACGGCGACATCTTCTCGGCCTCGTTGCCGGGCAGGTAGCCCAGCTCCTGGCCGCCGACCGCGTACAGGGGCCGGAAGACGATGACCTTCTTGTGCTTGCGCCGCTCCATCACGGCGTCGAGCCCGGCGCACAGCGCCAGCGCCGACTTGCCGGTGCCGGCGCGCCCGCCCAGCGAGACGATCCCGATCGAGTCGTCGAGCAGCAGGTCCAGCGCCACGCGCTGCTCGGCCGAGCGCCCGCGCACGCCGAACGCCTCGCGGTCGCCCCGCACCAGCCGCACCGACTTGTCCGCCCCGACCCGGCCCAGCGCGGAGCCGTTCTGCGAGGTGAGCACGAGCCCGGTGTGCACCGGCAGGTCCCCGGCGCCGTCGAGGTCGAGGGCCTCCCCGGCGTACAGCTGCTTGACCTCGGCCTCGCTGACGCCCAGCTCGACCATGCCGGTCCAGCTGTGATCGGCGGCCGGGCCCGGCTGGTACTCGTCCGCGGCCAGGCCCACCGAGCCGGCCTTGACCCGCAGCGGCATGTCCTTCGTGACCAGCAGGACGTCCTTGCCCTCGGCCTGCAGCGCGAGCGCCACGGCGAGGATCCGGGCGTCGTCGGTGTCGGCCCGGAACCCGGCCGGCAGCACGTGCTGGTCGGCGTGGTTGAGCTCGACCCGCAGGGTGCCCCCGGCGTCGGTCAGCGGCAGCGGCTCGTCCAGGCGGCCGTGCTTGGCCCGCAGTTCGTCCAGGAAGCGCAGCGAGCGCCGCGCGAAGTAGCCCAGCTCGGGGTGGTGCCGCTTACCCTCCAACTCGGAGATGACGACCAGCGGCAGGACGACGTCGTGCTCGCCGAAGCGCAGGAAGGCGCCCGGGTCGGACAGCAGCACGGAGGTGTCGAGCACGAAGGTGCGCCGCGCGGGGACGGGAGTCTCCTCGGCCTTCTTCCGGGTTCGCCGGACGGCCTTGGCGGGCGGGGGCGCCACGGCTGGCGCCGGCTCCGCGGAGGTGGAGGAGGACGATGCTGAGGGACTACGGCGAACGGTCACGGGATCTCCGGGGGCGGGCACCTCGCCGCCCGCACTCGCGTCCTCCGACGCCCGCACGGGGTCGGGTGCTTGGCCCCGTGGCTTCACATGCGTTCGCTCGGTCCGGGCCTCGGATGCCGGGGAAAACCCCCGCCACAGCAATGACGCTAACGGGTACTGGCAAAATCCACTAGATCAGCCAGCCTTTTCCCAGCCGATGGGGTCCGAACACCCGACAACAAGAGCTGGTGCGGCCTGTGGAGGCCGCGCGCACAGCGCTCCCGGCCCCTTCGCTCCCGGACCGCCACCAACGTGTGGGAGGGGGTTCGGGTGGAGCGGAGCTCCCCCGATGGGGAGCGAAGCGCGAAACTCAGGCGCCGTAGCGGCGCTGGCGGTTGGCGTAGGAGCGCAGGGCGCGCAGGAAGTCGGTGCGGCGGAAGCTCGGCCAGTGCACGTCGCAGAAGTAGAACTCCGAGTGCGCGCTCTGCCAGAGCAGGAAGCCCGACAGCCGCTGCTCCCCCGACGTCCGGATGACCAGGTCGGGGTCGGGCAGGCCGCGCGTGTAGAGGTGGTCGGAGATGTGGTCGACGTCGAGGATCTCGGCGAGCTCCTCGATCGTCGTGCCGGCCTTCGCGTGCTCGTGCAGCAGGGAGCGCACCGCGTCGGCGATCTCGCGGCGGCCGCCGTAGCCCACGGCCAGGGAGACCTGGGCGCCGCCGGTGCGCTCGACGGTCCGCTCCTGGGCCGCCTTGAGGGCCTGGGCGCTGGCCGCGGGCAGCAGGTCGAGCGCGCCCACGATGCGCAGCTGCCAGGGGTTGCGGTCGTCGGCCAGGTCGGCCGCCAGGCTCTCGATGATCTGCAGCAGCGGGTCGAGCTCCTGGGCCGGCCGCGACAGGTTGTCGGTGGACAACAGCCACAGGGTGACGTGCTTCACCCCGGCGCCGTCGCACCAGCGGAGGAGCTCCTTGATCCGCTCCGCGCCGACCCGGTGGCCGTCGTTGGGGTCGACGTACCCCATCTCCCGCGCCCAGCGCCGGTTGCCGTCGACGATGACGCCGACGTGGTGCGGTTTCGGCTTGCCGAGCAGCCTCCGGGCGAGACGCTTCTCGTACAACGAATAAACCACGTCACGCAGGCCCACGGCAGAGAAGACTAGCGACCCGGCGGGCGAAGCAACACCGCCAGCCGGGCACCGGACAGTACCGGTTCAGTAAAGTCATGAGCGGCCGGTCACCCGACGAACCGGCCGCTCACCAGCGGCTACTCCTCGCCGAGGCGGGCCCGCAGCGCGTCGAGTTCGGCCCAGAGAACTCCTGGCAACTTCTCGCCGAACTGTTCGAACCACGCCTGGATCTGCGGCAGCTCCGCGCGCCACTCGGCGGCGTCGACGCGCAGCGCCGCGGCCACGTCGTCCTCGGTGAGGTCCAGGCCGGCCACGTCGAGCGCGCCGGGGGCCGGCACCGCGCCGATCGGCGTCTCGACCGCGGCCGCGGTGCCCTCGATGCGCTCGACCACCCACTTGAGCACCCGGGAGTTCTCGCCGAAGCCGGGCCAGAGGAACCGGCCGTCGTCGCCGCGGCGGAACCAGTTCACGTAGAAGATCCGGGGCAGCTTGGCGGCGTCGCCGTCCACGCCCTTGCCCATCTCGATCCAGTGGGCGAAGTAGTCGCCGGCGTGGTACCCGATGAAGGGCAGCATGGCCATCGGGTCGCGGCGCACCACGCCGACCTTGCCGACCGCCGCCGCCGTGGTCTCGCTCGACAGCGTGGCGCCGAGGTAGACGCCGTGCACCCAGTCGCGCGCCTCGGTGACGAGCGGCACGGTGGTCTTGCGCCGGCCGCCGAAGAGGATCGCGTCGATCGGCACGCCGCGTGGGTCGTCGTACTCGGGCGCCAGGATCGGGCACTGGGAGATCGGGGTGCAGAAGCGCGAGTTCGGGTGCGAGGAGAGCTCGCCGGAGTCCGGGGTCCAGTCCTGGCCGCGCCAGTCCGTCAGGTGCGCGGGCGGCTCGCCCATGCCCTCCCACCAGATGTCGCCGTCGTCGGTGAGCGCCACGTTGGTGAAGACCGAGTTGCCCCGCGCGAGGGTGCGCATCGCGTTCGGGTTGGTCTTCCAGTCGGTACCGGGGGCGACCCCGAACAGGCCGAACTCCGGGTTGACGGCGTAGAGGCGGCCGTCCTCGCCGAAGCGCATCCAGGCGATGTCGTCGCCGAGCGTCTCGACCTTCCAGCCCGGGATCGTCGGCTCCAGCATCGCCAGGTTGGTCTTGCCGCACGCGCTCGGGAAGGCCGCGGCGATGTACTTGACCACGCCGTCGGGGCTGGTCAGCTTGAGGATGAGCATGTGCTCGGCGAGCCAGCCCTCGTCGCGGCCGATGACGCTGGCGATGCGCAGCGAGTAGCACTTCTTGCCCAGCAGCGAGTTGCCGCCGTATCCGGAGCCGAAGCTCCAGATCTCCCGGGTCTCGGGGAAGTGGGAGATGTACTTCGTGTCGTTGCACGGCCAGGCGACGTCCGCCTGCCCCTCCTCCAGCGGGGCGCCCACGGAGTGCAGGCAGGGCACGAATGACGCGCCGGAGCCCATCTTCTCCAGCACCGCGGCGCCCATCCGGGTCATGATCCGCATGGAGGCGACGACGTACGGCGAGTCGGTCAGCTCGACCCCGAACATCGGATTGTCGGCGGTGAGCGGGCCCATGCAGAACGGGATGACGTACATCGTCCGCCCCTGCATGCACCCGTCGTACAGCTCGGTCATGCGCCGTTTCATCTCGTCCGGCGCCATCCAGTTGTTCGTCGGCCCCGCGTCGGCCTCGTCGGCCGAGCAGATGAACGTGCGCTCCTCGACCCGGGCCACGTCCGACGGGTCGGTGCGGGCCCAGAAGGAGTTCGGGCGGGCCTCGAGGCGGACCAGGGCCCCGCTTTCGACCAGCTCATCGGTCATGCGGCGCCACTCCGGCTCCGAACCGTCGCACCAGACGACGCGTTCGGGTCTCGTGAGCTCGGCGACCTCGCGGACCCAGGCGAGCAGCCGGGGGTGGTCGGACGGCGCCTGATCCAGGCCGGGCACGGTAACCGGGGCAGACATGCGGTGACTCCTTTGGTCGGCGTTGACCTCGACCCGGCCGGACGGAGCGCCAGAAAAACTGTGCGCAGCAGCGCGGCGCGCGATGGTGCAAGCGCGTCGTGAAAATCCGGCGGGTTTCTCCCAGCCTAGGCCCGCAGGCCGGGACCGGCATCGCGGGACCTTGTGAAAACCTGCACAAGAGCAGGAGACTTTCAACCCCGCTCGCAGAATTGCGCGCGAACTTTTCTTTCAGCGCGCATTACTGCGCAAAGCCTCCGGTGGCTTACCCTTTCCTGCGTGACCGACCTGCAGTCGACGACGCCGCCGCCCTCCCTCGTGCGCAAGCTCTACACACGGTTCGAGGGCCTGGTGCGCGAGGTCGGCAAGTTCGGCACGATCGGCCTGATCACCTTCGTGATCGACACCGCCGTGTTCAACCTGCTGTGGGGGCCGCTCAACACGCTGGTCGCCGGCGCCATCTCGATGACCGTGGCGGCCACCTGCGCGTTCATCGGCAACCGCTTCTGGACCTGGCGCGACCGGGCCCGCACCGACCTGCGCCGCGAGTACGCGCTGTACTTCCTGTTCAACCTCGTCGGCCTGCTGATCGCGCTGACCTGCCTCGGCGTGAGCCACTACGTGCTGGGCTTCACCAGCCAGCTCTCCGACAACATCGCCAAGAACGGGGTCGGGCTCGTCCTGGGCACCCTGTTCCGCTTCTGGTCGTACCGTCAGATCGTCTTCCGCAAGTCGCCGGACGACACCGCGAGCACCCCGGTCGTCACGGGGAGTGAGGCCTCGGGGTGACCTGTCCCGCACTCGGCCTCGGGCCCGCGCGCGAATTTGGTCGCTTACCGTAAGGTTGGCCGGTGCGATTCGCCAGCAGACTCCGCGACCGCTTCCTCCCCGAGCGTTACCACTCGCTCGCGACGGAGCTGTTCAAGTTCGGCGCGGTCGGCTGCGTCAACACGGCCGTCGACTTCATCCTGGTCAACGCCCTGCTGTTCATCGGGCCACTGAAGGCCAAGATCGTCGCGGTGGTCGTCGGCACCGTCGTGTCGTACCTGCTCAACCGCCAGTGGACCTACAAGGACCGCGACAGCGGGAGCGCGCGCCGGGAGTATGTGCTGTTCTTCGCGCTCAACGGCGTCGGCCTGCTCATCCAGGAGGCGGGCCTGGCCGTGGCGAAGTACGGCCTGCACTTCAGCGAGTCCAACCCCGGCGACCGGCTGGCGTTCAACATCGCCAACGCCGCGGGCATCCTGCTGGCGACGTCGTTCCGCTTCTGGGCGTACCGGACCTGGGTGTTCACCCCGGGCAGCACCGAGGACCGCGAGATCGAGGCGCTCGAGGTGGCGTTCTCGGACAGCGTCCCCATCGCCCCCGACGAGCGGCAGATGGAGGAGCTGGAGGCGGCCTTCGCGGACCCCGCGGCCGCCCCGCCGGCGCCCCGACCGGCCGCCGACGAGCTGGAGACCCCCGTCGCGAAGCGCTGACGGGGGCCGCCCGGCCGGGTCTCAGTCGTTCTTGATCTCGTTGACGAGGGCCTCGCGGTCGTCGTCGCCGAAGGTGTGCTTCTGCCGGTCGGCGTCGACCAGCTCGTAGAGCATGCTCTGGGTCTTCTCCACCTGCGGCAGGTCGGTGAGCTGCACCTGGCCCCGCTCGCCGGCCGACTCGATGGTCAGCGTGCCGCAGCCCAGCATCCGCTCGAAGAGCGAGTGCGAGAACGACACGTCGTTGATCCGGCCCATCGGGATGTCGCGGCCGCTGCGCGAGAAGACGCCGCTGCGCATGATCACCCGCTCGTTGGTGAACACGTAGTGCGTGGTCCGCCACCTGATCCACGGCCACACCGTGACCACCACGACGAGCACGAGGGCCACGCCGCCCACGATGAGCATCGGGATCAGGCCCCAGCCCGTGAAGATCGCCAGGACGACGACTGCCGCCACGGCCAGCACAAACCAGACCACCGGCAGGAACAACGCCTTCCAGTGGGGGTGCAGGTGCAGCACCACCTGCTCGTCCTTCGTCAGGACGCTTTCCGGGAACCCCACGCGAAACCCCTCCTCGTTCATGAATGTCGAGGTGAGGCTAGACCCTTACCGCCACCCGGCGGCATTGCCTACCCAGCCGGATCCTGCCGTTAGGTGAGGCACGCATGTACGACATCTCCGGCGGCGACCGAGTGCACAATCTGGTCGCGGCCCGTGACCTGCAGTCTTCCGTCGCCGTCCACGCCCGAGGCGAGCCCTTCGAGCGTCGCGCCCCCGGGCAGCTCCACGGTGACGCGGCGGCCGATGGTTCCGCAGTGGAAGACGTACGCCTCCCGCAGCCCCGACGCCTCCGGGTCGCCGCCGTGCTCGGCGTACCGGCCGTACCACTCCGCGACCGCCCGCAGCAGCGCCCGCAGCAGGGGGTCACGGTCCGTGGCGGCGGCCCCGCCCAGCGCGAGCGACGTGGCATCGGGACGGGGCAGCTCGTCCTCGCGCAGCGTGACGTTGAGGCCGATGCCGAGCACGACCGCGCCGTCGGCCGCCTCGGCGAGGATGCCGGCCGTCTTCCGGTCGCCCTTGAGCAGCAGATCGTTCGGCCATTTCAGGTACGCGTCGACGCGCGCCACCCGCCGCACGGCCTCCGCCAGCGCCACCCCGGCCAGCAGCGGCAGCCAGCCCAGCCGGGCCGGCGGCACGTCGGGGCGCAGCAGCACGCTCAGGGCGAGGCCGGCCCGCGGCGGCGACTGCCACTGCCGGCCCAGGCGCCCCCGGCCCGCGGTCTGCCGCTCGGCGACGATCACCAGGCCCTCGGCCGCGCCCTCCCGGGCGGCCGCGGCGGCGTCGGCGTTGGTCGAGCCCGTCTCCTCCACCACACGCAGCTCCCGCCACAGTGACCCCGGCCCCAGCAGGGCCCGGCGCAGGGCGACCGGCCGCAGCGGCGGCCGGTCGAGGTCGGACCAGGAGCCGGTGGAAATGTTCACAGCTCGACCCTATGTCGGCGCGATTAAGCTGCCGAGGGTGACCACGAAGCAGGCGGACATCCACTCGACGTCGGGCAAACTCGCGGATCTGCAGCGGCGCACCGACGAGGCCGTCCACGCCGGTTCCGCCCGCGCGGTGGAGAAGCAGCACTCCCGGGGCAAGAAGACCGCCCGCGAGCGCATCGACCTGCTGCTCGACCCCGGCTCGTTCGTCGAGCTCGACGAGCTGGCCCGGCACCGGTCCACCAACTTCGGGCTGGAGGGCACGCGGCCGTACGGCGACGGCGTGGTCACCGGCTACGGCACCGTCGACGGCCGCCAGGTGTGCGTGTTCGCCCAGGACTTCACCGTCTTCGGCGGCAGCCTCGGCGAGGTCTTCGGCGAGAAGATCGTCAAGGTCATGGACCTGGCGATGAAGATCGGCTGCCCGGTCGTGGGCATCAACGACTCCGGCGGCGCGCGCATCCAGGAGGGCGTGGTCTCCCTGGGGCTGTACGGCGAGATCTTCTTCCGCAACGTGCGCGCCTCGGGCGTCATCCCGCAGATCTCGCTGATCATGGGCCCGTGCGCGGGCGGCGCGGTGTACTCCCCCGCCGTCACCGACTTCACGGTCATGGTCGACCAGACCTCGCACATGTTCATCACCGGCCCCGACGTGATCAAGACGGTCACCGGCGAGGACATCGCCTTCGAGGAGCTCGGCGGGGCCCGCACGCACAACACGAAGTCGGGCAACGCGCACTACCTCGCGACCGACGAGGACGACGCGATCGACTACGTGCGGGCGCTGCTGTCCTACCTGCCGTCCAACAACATGGACGACGCGCCGGTGTCGGGCTCATCCTCAGGCGCGCCCGCGGTGCTCGAGGTGACCGACGACGACCGCGCGCTCGACTCGCTGATCCCCGACTCGGCCAACCAGCCGTACGACATCCACGCCGTCATCGAGGCCGTCGTCGAGGACTTCCTCGAGGTCCAGCCGCTGTTCGCGCAGAACATCGTGGTCGGCTTCGGCCGCGTCGAGGGCCACCCGGTCGGCGTGGTCGCCAACCAGCCGATGCACTTCGCCGGCTGCCTCGACATCGACGCGTCGGAGAAGGCCGCCCGGTTCGTGCGCACCTGCGACGCCTTCAACATCCCGATCCTCACGTTCGTCGACGTGCCCGGATTCCTGCCCGGGGCCAGCCAGGAGTGGGACGGCATCATCCGCCGCGGCGCGAAGCTGATCTACGCCTACGCCGAGGCGACGGTCCCGAAGGTCACGGTCATCACCCGCAAGGCCTACGGCGGCGCCTACGACGTGATGGGCTCCAAGCACCTCGGCGCCGACCTCAACTTCGCCTGGCCGACGGCGCAGATCGCGGTGATGGGGGCGCAGGGCGCGGTAAATATTCTGTACCGCCAGGAGCTGCGCGACGCCGAGGACCCGGCCGCGCTGCGGGCCGAGCTCGTGCAGGAGTACGAGGACACGCTGGCCAACCCCTACGTCGCGGCCGAGCGCGGCTACGTCGACGGGGTCATCCCGCCGTCCACCACCCGGGTCGAGATCGTGCGGGCGCTGCGGCTGCTGCGCACCAAGCGCGAGACGCTGCCGCCGAAGAAGCACGGCAACATTCCCCTGTAGGCCTACTCCGGCCGGGGCTGGAAGCTGCTCTTGATGAGGGCGTAGATGTTCTGGGCGGTGGCCTGGGTCCACATGTCGGTCGTGCACTCCCAGTAGATGGCCTGGCCGAGGTCGGGGCGGATCCGGCAGCCGAGGTTGGACACGTGCATGTGCCCCTGCGGGCTGTCGTACGTCCACTGCCAGTCGGCGCAGGCCTCGCCGAGGTACGTCACCGGCACGATCTTGAGTTTGTGGTAGTTCGGGTACATGTTGTCGGCCAGCCGCGCGGCCTCCTGCTGCTCCCAGTCCTTGACCGGATCGCCCTTGAACGGCTTGTCGGTGGTGTCGATGCCGACCCGCATGCCGGGCACGATGTTGGACTCGTAGTAGACCATCGTGTCCGACGTCGGGTGCGGCTTGCGGCTCCAGCCGACCGGCAGGGCCAGCTTCCAGCCGAACTCGGGATCGGTGATCCACTCGAAGCCGTCCGGCAGCTGGATCTCGTCGCCGCCGATGTTGCCCCGCACGATCGGCGACCTGGTCGTGACCGCCGTCGCCGACGTCGGCTCCGAGGCCGGGGCGGACGCGGCCGCGAGCGCGGTGCCCTGCGGGCCGCCGGCGCCGCGGTCCCCCCTGTCGCCGGAGTCGGCCAGCAGCAGCACCGCGGTGACCACGAGGGCCACGACGGCCGCGGCCGCGGCGACCCAGCGCCAGGGCGACGTCCGGGGCACGGTGCGGTCCAGGTCGTCGTCGGCGGAGTGCAGCGGGACGAGCTGGTAGCCGTCGCTGTTGCTGTTGCTCGTCGCCGCCGGTCGCGGGCCGGGCCCGAAGAACGAGATCAGGTCGGGCGAGACGTTCGCGGGGGCGCCGGGCTCCCGGCCGGCCGGCGCGGCCGCGGGGGCGGCGGCCGCGACGGGCCGCAGGCTCCCGCCGGAGGTCGAGCCGGAGTGGCCCTCGCGCGAGCGGCGCGGCCGGGGCAGGGCGGGCATGCTCCACCAGGCTCGGCCCTCGCCGGACAGGGCGCGCTGGAGCAGCCGCTCGGTCTCGGCCGTCCCGGCCCGGGCCCGCGGGTCCTTGCGCAGCAGGGCGGCCAGCACCGGCTTCAGCACGCCGGCCCGGGCGGGCGGGTCGGGCTCCTCGGTGGCCAGGGCGGTCAGGGTGGCGTACGTCGTCGAGCGCGCGTACGGCGAGCGGCCCTCGACCGCGGCGTACAGCGTGGCGCCGAGCGACCACATGTCGGCCTCGGGGCCCGAGGTGCCCTCGCGGGCGCGCTCGGGCGAGATGTACTGCGGCGAGCCCAGGATCAGCCCCGGCCGGGTCACGGCGCCGTCGCCGCCCTCGAACACGGCCAGGCCGAAGTCGGTAAGCACCACCCGGCCCGTGTCGGCCAGCAGCACGTTGCCGGGCTTGACGTCGCGGTGCAGGACCCCGGCGGCGTGCGCGGCCCGCAGCGCGCCCAGCACGGCGAGGCCGATCCCGGCGACCCGCTCGGCCGGCAGCGGGCCGTCCTCGGTGATCACCTGGTGCAGCGAGCGGGACGGGACGTACTCCATGACGATCCACGGCGCCTGCTCGGTGTGCACCACGTCGTAGATCCGCACCACGTTGGCGTCGTTGAGCCGCGCCGCCGCCCGCGCCTCGCGCAGGGTGCGCATCCGCAGCTCGTCGCGCTCCTCCGGGGTCAGCCCCGTGGGCGGGATGACCTCCTTGACGGCCACGTCGCGGCGCAGCATCTCATCGCGGGCCAGCCAGACCCGGCCCATGCCACCGGAGCCGAGCTGCTCGATCAAGCGGTAGCGCTCGGCGACCAACGCCCCGGGGTAGGTCATCACCAAGCAACGTACCCAACGCATGCACCTCCGAAAAACCCCGGTTCTGGTGAAGATCTCAAGGTCAGTCGGTGCGGGAGCGCAGCACCATGATGAGCAGGATCAGCAGACCGAGCCCGACGAGCCCGGCCCCGATGAGCGCGACCGGCAGAACCCGGACCGTGTCGAGGACCTTCTGCTGGGTCGGGCCCGCCTTGCCCATGTCGAACGTGACGGTGACGACGACGGTGTACTCCTCCGTGTCCTGCGCGTTGTCCGCGCCGACCTGGACCACCCCGGGGATCGCCAGCGGCCCGCTGCCCGGGTTCGGGTCGACCGAGCCGGCGAACGAGACCTGCGCGTTCTTGGCCGCCGGGGCCTGCAGCGGCTGCACCGTGCACTTCGTCGGGCTCAGGAAGCCCAGCGGCGCCGGCAGCGAGGCCTCGCCGTTGTCGTCGCCGCCGAGCACGGCCCGGCCGCTCGAGCCGTCCTCGCAGTCGATGTCCACGACGAGCGCCCCGGCGCGTCCGGCCGCGCTGCCGGCGAAGCGCACGGTGAGCTGGAGCTGCCGGGCCGGCTCGAAGGTGTACGTGGCCGTGCACTTCGCGGCCGCGTCGGCCTTGCTCAGCGGTACCGCCGCCGCCGCACCCTCGTCGGTGCCGGACGACTCGCCGGGGTCGCAGGCGAACGAGCTCAGCCGCCAGCCGCCGTCCACCGTCGAGAGCGGCGCGATGGGCGTGACCAGGTATTCGGCGAACGTCAGCGACCCGGGCACGTCGCCCTGGGCCACCGCCGGCTCGCCCACCGCCGCCGTGGTCGCCACGCCGGACCAGCCGGCCAGACCCTGCTTGCGCGGCGTGACCGCGAACGCGGCGGCCGCGGTGCCGCCGATGGTGACCGCGCGCAGCTCGATCGCGCCGGCCTTGCGGGTGACCCGTAGCGCGCAGTCGGTCGGGGTGGTCGACAGCGTGACGGTGACCGTCATCGCGTCGGGCTTGAGCTCCTGGTCGCCGCAGCCGACGCCGGCCAGGCTCCACGCGGCGGCGGCGTCGCCGGCCGGGGCGGTGAGCGTGACCGCGTAGGCGCCGGGCAGCAGCGTGCCGAGGTCGGCGCCGGTCGCGACGGACGCGGAGCCGTCGCCGGTGGCGGTGGCGCTCAGGTGCCGGGGCGGGCCGCCGGCCGGGTCGGCGACCGCGAGGTCGAAGGCGCCGCCGGCGGTGTCGGAGTACAGCCGCAGCGTCAGCCCGGGCGCGGCGGGCGGCGGCGTGAAGGTGAACGTGCACGTGACGACCTCGCCCGCGGCGAGCGTGACGGTCGCCGCGGCGGTCGGCACGTCGGTCGTGGTCAGGCTCCGCCCGGCGCCGGTCTTCGTGCAGTCGACGCCGGCGACGGTCCAGCCGGCCGGCGGGTGCGCCACGACGGTGCCCGGCGCGCCGCCCGCGCTGCGCACGAAGGTGGCGTCGGTCTTGGCGTCGATGTCGACCCGCCGCTGCGGGTTGTAGCTCGGGCTCGCGTCGAACGTGAAGCGCTGCGGGTAGCCGGGGCCGGTCGTGGTGCGGGCCCGCACGATGAGGGTGCCGGTCGGCTGGGCGCCCTTGACGTAGTACGCGTAGCAGAAGACGTGCCGCGCGCCCGCCGGGAAGCCGACCCACTGCACGTTGGCGCCGGCGTGGCCGTCGATGCCGCAGCGCAGGACGCCGAAGCCGTAGCCGCCCGCGCCGGCCAGCAGCGGGTCGCCGGGGCTGCCGCCCTGCGCCCAGAGCTGGTGGCGGGCGGCCGCCTTGGCCTGCTCGTCGGTGAGCGTGACGGTGACCGCGCCGTCGATCGTCTGGCCGGACTTCTGCCCGGTGCGGCCGAGCAGCGGGGCGGCGGCCGCGGTCGGCCCCGAGCCGGTGGCCGGGGTCGTGACGGTCGACAGGGCGCTCTTCTTCTCGTGCCCGGCGCCGAGCGAGAACTGCCACCCGTTCAGCGGCGTGCAGCCGCCGGAGCTGGCCGCCTCGACGCCCGGGTCGACCTCGTCGCCGTCGTGGTACGCGCTGTCGCGCCCGGCCGGCGCCGCGCTCTCGGCGTTGTCGTCGCGCACCCGGTTGCCCATGACGCTCTGGTAGCTGTCGCAGGCCCGGGCCACGAAGGTGACCTGGTAGTGCAGGGACGCGGAGATCGAGGCGGGCGCCTCGCCCTCCCGCGCCGACGCCGGAGCGGCCGCGGTGACCAGCACAACAGCGACAATTATCGATATGGTCGCACAGACTCGGCGACCCAGGACGTTTGTCAATGCGTCCCCCAATTCGCCATCGACACGCGCTCCGTTGGGAACGAGTATGCGCCGATGAGGTGTGCGAATGCTCGCAGGACGGCAACGTTTCGCGAACGTATGCTGTCGGGACGCGATGTGTTCGGGAGGCTTACGTGGCCGAGGAGCCGCTGTTCAGGGTGGTACGCGGGACGCCGACGGCCGAGGAGGTGGCCGCGATCGTGGGCGCGCTGTTCAGTCTCGCTCCCGCGCCGGCGGCCCCGGCTCGTCCGCGGTCACGGTGGGCGCTGAGCGCTCGTCCGGGTCAGCCTCGTCGCTGGCGCTGACCCCGCCGTTGGTGCCGCGCCGCCGCGGGATGGCGATCGGCGGCAGGGCCGGCCACCGGCGCGCCTCCCGCTCCAGCTGCAACCGCTCCGCCGCCTGCGGGTCGGGCAGCTCGGTGACCAGCTGCTGGCCGCACGAGCGGCAGGTGAGCGCGGCCGTCGGGATGCGGTCGAGGCAGTACGGGCAGTTGCGCAGCTCCAGCGAGCGGCCGCGGTCGACCCCGATGAGCGTCATGAACTTGATGACGACGAAGAGACCGACGGCGAGCAGCAGGAACTGGAGCAGGTCGTTGAGGAACGTGCCGTACCGGATCGGCGTGTGATGCACCGTGATCGCCAGGTTCTTGAAGTCCGGCTCGCCGGCCACGGCCGCGATGGCCTGCAGGAACAGGTTGGTCACGAACGACTGGACCAGGGTCGCGAACGCCGTGCCGATGATGAACCCCAGCGCCAGGTCGAGGACCGTGCCCCCGATGGCGATCGCCTTGAACTCCGCCCACAGCTTCCGCACGGACATAGATCGTAGTTCGCTAACGTTGCGGCCGTGAGAACGTTCATCCTCGCCTCGGCGAGCCCCGCGCGGCGGAAGCTGCTCGCCCAGGCCGGCATCGCGGCCACGACTGTCGTGAGCGGCGTCGACGAGTCCGTGGTCCAGGCCGGCGACGCCGGCACCCTGGCCGGCACGCTGGCCGGGATGAAGGCCCGCGCCGTGCTGCCCTCGGTCGCCGGCACCGACGCCCTCGTGCTCGGCTGCGACTCGGTGCTCGGCTTCGACGGCGAGATCCTGGGCAAGCCGGAGTCGGCCGCGGCGGCGGCGGCCCGCTGGCGGGCGATGCGGGGGCGCTCGGGCGTGCTGTACACCGGGCACTGCCTGCTCGACGCGGCCACCGGCGCCGCGGCCGAGGAGGTCGTGGCCACGACTGTGCACTTCGCCGACCCGGACGACGACGAGATCGCCGCCTACGTGGCCACGGGCGAGCCGCTGGAGGTGGCGGGCTCCTTCACGATCGACGGCCGCGGCGGCGCGTTCGTCGCCGGCATCGAGGGCGACCACACGAACGTGGTGGGCCTGTCGGTGCCGACCCTGCGCCTCCTGCTGGCCCGGCTGGGCGTCCCGATCGTCTCCCTCTGGGGCGCGTGACACTCTTTGGTCATGACCAAAGAGACGCTCGCGCTGACCCCGGCCCTCCACGACTACGTGGTGGCCAACGGCAGCACCCCCGACGAGATCGTCCACGACCTGATCGAGGAGACGGCGCGGGTCCTGCCGGCCGAGCAGGGCATGCAGATCGCCGCGGAGCAGGCCGGCTTCATGACCCTGCTGACCCGCACCGTGGGCGCCCGCAACGCGGTCGAGATCGGGACGTTCACGGGGCTGTCGTCGATCGCGATCGCCCGCGGCCTGGCCGAGGGCGGCCGCCTGACGTGCTTCGACGTGTCGGACGAGTACACGAAGATCGCCCGCCGCTACTGGGACCGCGCGGGCCTGGCCGACCGGATCGAGCTGCGCATCGGCCCGGCGTCGCAGACCCTGTCGACGCTGCCGGCCGAGCCGCACCTGGACCTGGTCTTCATCGACGCCGACAAGACCGGCTACCTGGACTACTGGGAGCAGCTCGTGCCCCGCATGCGCCCGGGCGGCCTGATCCTCGTGGACAACGTCCTGCGCCACGGCCACATCGTCGACCCGGACCCGCGCGACGAGGGCACCGTGGCCATGGTCGAGTTCAACCGCCACGTCCTGGCCGACGCCCGGGTGGAGTCGGTACTGCTGCCGATCGCGGACGGCCTAACGATCGCCCGCCGGGTCTAGGCCCTGCCCTGCCGATCATGCCGGCCTGCGCCGGGCCCAGATTCCCCCTGCGCGCACCCCGCGAAGGCCGGGTTACAACACCGGTAGCCAGGCCTCCGCGGGGCACACGCAGGCGAAATCTGGACCTCGTCTCGGCTCGACATGATCGGCAGGGCAGGACCTAGGCCGGGCTCGTCAGCGGCC
The DNA here is from genome assembly GCF_049995355.1 of Dactylosporangium sp. McL0621. Classification (NCBI taxonomy): domain Bacteria; kingdom Bacillati; phylum Actinomycetota; class Actinomycetes; order Micromonosporales; family Micromonosporaceae; genus Dactylosporangium; species Dactylosporangium sp. McL0621. The sequence continues at coordinate 1,065,581 of NZ_CP188259.1, read as the reverse complement.
GGGTGATCCGGTCCAGCCGCAGGACCGCCGCGGCCGAGAGGGCCACGAACACCGGCACCAGCAGGAACGCCGGGTGCGGGCCCACCCGGTCGGCCAGGGCGCCCAGCGCGAACGGGGCCAGGCCGAAGGAGACGCCGACGGCGGCGGACGCGCGGGCCGCGGCCAGGTCCGGCTGGCCGTCCGAGTGGGCCAGGGCCAGGCCGATGCCCAGGGGGTAGTGCAGGCCCATGCCCGCGCCGCACACGCACAGGCCGGCCATGGCCAGCCACGGGGTGCTCGTCACCCAGAAGATCGCGAAGCCGGCCAGGCTCACGCCCAGCGCGGCCAGCAGCATGCGCGACGGGCGGAAACGGAGCAGGAGACGGCCGCCGGCCAGGCGGCCCGCCACCATCCCGGCGATCAGGGCCGACACCGCCGCCGTGGCCACACCCGCCGAGACGTGGGCGTGCTCGCGCAGGACGTCGCTGCCCCACAGCGTCAGGCAGATCTCGACCGAGCCGGTCGCGAAGAGACTTATCAGCGCCAGCCAGAACGCGACCGGCAGCCGGCGGTGGGCGACCCGCGGGGCGCCGAAGCCGGCGGGCTCCGGCGGGCGGACGCCGTGGGCCCGCGCGTACCAGGCGATGCCCAGCACCGGCACCACGACCACCGCGAGGCCGAGCCGCCAGCCCCAGCCGGCCGCGAAGGTCGCGCCCACCACGAGCGGCGCCACGAGGCCGAGCGCCGCCGCGGCCGCGTTCGCCTCGCTGATCGCGGCCGGGGCGGCGGTGCCGTGGTGGTCGGTCAGGCCGGCGTTGATGGCGTTGACCTCGAGCGCGGAGCCGGTGCTGGCCAGCGTGGCGAACGCGAGGGTCAGGGCGAGGTGGTGCGCGGTGTACATGCCGACGGCGGCGGCACTGATGCACGCGAGCCCGATCCAGACGAGCCGCCCGCGGCCGAGCCGGCGGGTCAGGCCCGGCAGCATCAGGCCGCCGACCACACCGCCGACCGCGAACGCGGTGCCGTGCAGCCCGGCGAGGGTGCGGCTGATGTGCAGCTCGTCCCGCAGGATCGGCGCGACCGGGCCGAAGCCGTAGAGGAAGTAGACCCACAGGGCGAGCTGGACGTACATGACCCAGGTGAGCCGATCACGAACGAGACGAGGCACGGCGCAAACGCTGTCATGCGCCTCACCGCCGCGGAAGGGTCCGCGACGGTGAGGCTCATTACCGGTACAGCCGAATCCCGGGCGACCTCAGCGAACGCCCTTGGCGAAGGCCCGCGACGCCCACACCACCGTGATCAGGGCCAGGCCGCCGATGACGACCGCGGCCTGCCAGACCGAGTCGGCGCCCGGGTGGCCGTCGAAGAGCGCGCGCACGCCGTCCACGGCCCAGGAGAACGGGTTCCAGTCGGCCACCGTCTTGAGCCACTTCGGGGCCCAGGTCAGCGGCAGGAGGATGCCCGCGGTGAGCAGCAGGGGCTGGGTGATGGTGTTCAGCAGCGGGGCCAGGGCGTCCTCGCTGCGCAGCTTGAGCGAGATCGCGTAGGAGAAGGCCGAGAGCATCAGCGAGATGACCGCCATCAGCGCGAACGCGCCGACCACGTCCAGGGCGTTCACGCGCAGGCCCACCGCGACCCCGATGAGCACGATCAGCAGGCCCTGGAACAGCAGCGACACCACGTCGCGCAGGGACCGGCCGATCAGCAGGGCGAAGCGGCTGACCGGGGTCACGCGGCTGCGCTCGATGACGCCGGCGCGCAGCTCGGCGATGAGGCCGAAGCCGGTGAACAGCGAGCCGAACATGGCCAGCAGGACCAGCAGGCCGGGGACGAACACCTGGTACGCCTCGGCGTTGGTCTGCACGCCCAGCGCCGGCTTGAGCAGCGGGGCGAAGAGCAGCAGGTAGAACAGGGGCTGGATGACGCCGACGATCAGCCAGACCGGGTTGCGCAGCATGAGCTGCATCTGGCGCTGGAAGACGAGCCACGTGTCGCGGAGGAACTTCATCGGTCAGCTCTCCCTCAGGGAACGGCCGGTCTTGGTGAGGAACACGTCGTCGAGGCTCGGGCGGTGCAGCTCCATCTCGCCGAGCGTCACGCCGGCGTGGTCGAGCAGGCGCAGGATGTGCGGGATGGCGGTGGCGCCGTCGGTGACGTACAGCCGCAACCGCCCGTCCACGCGGTCGACGTTGCGCACGTAGTCCTGGTTGGCGAGCAGGCCCATCGCGGTCTCCGAGCTGCCGTTGACGCCGACCGTGACCACGTCGCCCGCCACCTCGCGCTTGAGGGCGTCGACGGTGCCCTCGGCGACGATCTCGCCGTTGTCCATGATCGCGATGCGGTCGCACAGGGCGTCGGCCTCGTCGAGGTAGTGCGTGGTGATGAAGACGGTCATGCCCTCGTCGCGCAGGCGGCGCACCTCGTCCCACATGTGGGCGCGGCTCTGCGGGTCGAGGCCGGTGGTCGGCTCGTCGAGGAAGACGATCCGCGGCTCGTGGATGATGCCGAGCGCGATGTCGACGCGGCGGCGCTGGCCGCCGGAGTAGGTCTTGCAGCGGCGGTCGGCGTACTCGCTCAGCTGGAACGCCGCCAGCGCCTGGGTCACGCGCCGGTGCGCCTCGGCCTTGCCGATGCCGTAGAAGCGCGCCTGGAGCACGAGCTCCTCGCGCGCGGTGCTCTCGTCCCACGTGCTGCCGCCCTGGGCGACGTAGCCGATGCGCCGGCGCACCTCGCCCGGGTCCTTGAGCAGGTCGGTCCCCGCGATGGTGGCCTCGCCCCCGTCGGGCGTGATGAGCGTGGCCAGCATGCGCAGCGTGGTGGTCTTGCCCGCGCCGTTGGGCCCGAGGAAGCCGAAGATCTCCCCCTCCTTGACGGAGAGGTCGACGCCGCGGACGGCCTCGACGACCTTCTTCTCCCGACCGGCGCGGGAGCGGAACGACTTGCGCAGGCCCCTCGTCTCGATCATGGTCCGTCCCCCTGTCTGAGTGTTCGCAGGGAGACTGTAACGCGATATAGTTTTGTGGGTCAAGCTTGAGTATGTCGCGTACTACTCGTCCTCGTCGTCGACCGGCTCGCCGTACTCGGCCCGGATCGCCCGGCGCCACTCCTCGGCGCCGTGGCCCTCGGGGTGTTCGCTGTGGTGATCGCCCTCGCCGGCCTCGATGCGGGCGGCGATGTCGTGGCACCAGCGGGCCTCGGCCTCGCAGCGCGCCATGGTGAGCTCGAACTGCCAGCCCACGTGCGGCGGCTTGTGCTCCATCCACTTGTCGGCATTGTCGCGATAGGACGTGACCCAGCCCTCGAGCAGCCGGGCCCGGGCCCGCAGCGCGCCGACCGCCTCCGCGCGGGGCAGGCTGGGCAGGAACGCGAAGGCGGCCAGGAACGGGTCCTGCGGCTCCTGGTACTCCCACCAGTACCGCCGCAGCAGCGCCTGATACTCGGCCGTGCCCGGCGTGGTGAGCCGGTAGAGGGTGCGCGCCGGCCGGTTGTTCACCTGCTCGGTCGCGACCTCCTCGAGCAGGCCCTCCTCGGTCATCTTCCGCAACGCGTGGTAGATCGAGCCCGGCTGGACGTTGGCCCAGCTCTCGACGTTCCAGCTGGTCAGCTCCTTGCGGATGTCGTAGCCGTGGACCGGCTGGAGGTACGACACGAGGCCCAGGATCATCAGGCGCGTAGTGGACACGACATAAGCGTAATAGGAAAAGTTGACTAGTGCCGGGAGTGATTTTCTTGGCAACGGAAAGTGTCGGACCCTGGGCATAGACTGCCTGCGTGCGCAAGGTACTGATCGCCAACCGGGGCGAAATCGCCGTTCGGGTCATCCGGGCCTGCCGCGACGCGGGCCTGGCCAGCGTCGCCGTCTACGCCGACTCCGACCGCGACGCGCTGCACGCCCGGCTGGCCGACGAGGCCTATGCGCTCGGCGGCGACTCGGCCGCCGAGACCTACCTGCGCATCGACAAGCTCGTCGACGTGGCCGCGCGGGCGGGCGCCGACGCGGTGCACCCCGGCTACGGGTTCCTGTCCGAGAACGCGGACTTCGCCCAGGCCGTCATCGACGCCGGGCTCACCTGGATCGGGCCGAGCCCGCAGTCCATCCGCGACCTCGGCGACAAGGTCACCGCCCGGCACATCGCCCAGCGCGCCGGCGCCCCGCTCGTGCCGGGCACCCCCGAGCCGGTCGCCGACGCCGACGAGATCGTCGCGTTCGCGCGGGAGCACGGCCTGCCGGTGGCCATTAAGGCGGCCTTCGGCGGCGGCGGGCGCGGGCTCAAGGTGGCCCGCACGCTGGAGGAGATCCCGTCGCTGTTCGAGTCGGCCGTCCGCGAGGCGGTCGCCGCGTTCGGGCGCGGGGAGTGCTTCGCCGAGCGCTATCTCGACCGGCCCCGCCACGTCGAGGCGCAGGTGCTCGCCGACCAGCACGGCAACGTGATCGTGGTCGGCACCCGCGACTGCTCGCTGCAGCGGCGGCACCAGAAGCTCGTCGAGGAGGCGCCGGCGCCCTTCCTCACCGACGGCCAGCGCGCGCAGATCCACGAGTCGGCCAAGGCGATCTGCAAGGAGGCCGGATACCACGGGGCCGGGACGGTGGAGTACCTCGTCGGCAACGACGGCACCATCTCCTTCCTCGAGGTCAACACCCGGCTGCAGGTCGAGCACCCGGTCAGCGAGGAGACCACCGGCATCGACCTGGTGCGCGAGCAGTTCCGCGTCGCCGACGGCGAGAAGCTGCGCTTCGACGCCGACCCCGCCCCCCGCGGGCACGCGATCGAGTTCCGCATCAACGGCGAGGACCCCGGCCGCAACTTCCTGCCCGCCCCCGGCACCGTCACCGCGCTCGTCCTGCCGACCGGCCCGGGCGTGCGCGTCGACACCGGCATCGAGTCGGGCAGCGTCATCGGCGGCAACTTCGACTCGCTGCTGGCCAAGGTCGTCATCGTCGGCGAGACCCGCGCGCAGGCGGTCGAGCGGGCCCGCCGGGCCCTCGACGAGATGGTCGTCGACGGCATGGCGACCGCGCTGACGTTCCACCGCAAGGTGCTGCGCGACCCGGCCTTCACCGATGAGCCGTTCCGTGTGCACACCCGCTGGATCGAGACCGAGTGGGTAAACGACGTGCCGGCCTTCGCCGCGCCGGCCGAGGCCGCCGCCGAGCCCGCCGCGCGCTCGACCGTAGTCGTCGAGGTCGGCGGCAAGCGGCTCGAGGTCTCGCTGCCCGGTGGGTTCGGGTCCGTCGGCGCGACCGCGCCCGCCGCGGCCCCGCGCAAGCGCGCCGGCGCCAAGAAGGCCGGCGCGACGGCGAGCGGCGACGCGCTGACCAGCCCGATGCAGGGAACGATCGTGAAGATCGCGGTGGCCGAGGGGGACACCGTCGCCGAGGGCGACCCGATCGTGGTGCTCGAGGCGATGAAGATGGAGCAGCCGCTCAACGCGCACAAGGCCGGCGTGGTGACCGGGCTGGCGGCGGCGGTGGGCGAGGTCGTGTCGGCGGGCGCGGTCATCGCGGAGATCAAGTCGTAGGTCCCGCCCTCAGGCGGCGTGCGCTCCGTTGCGGATGTGGGCCGGGACGGCGACCACCGCGGTGCCGTAGGCGCACAGCTCCACCCACGTGTTCGTAACGTCCCGGTGGTCGAAGCGCATGCCGACGATGGCGTTGGCGCCCCGGTTCTCGGCCGCCTGCACCATCTGCCCCACCGCCCGGGCGCGGGTCTGCACCAGAAACTGCGACATGTCCCCCCCGGGCCCGCCCTCGGTCGAGCGCAGCCCGACCGCGAACGGGTTACGGGACGTGGCGACCACGCCGATCACCTCGCCGAGCACGGCGGTGATGTCGTAACCGGCAAGCCCTTCGGTCGTTACTACCAGCACGAAATCGATGGTATGCAGGTATATACCCCCTACGGGGCGATCTGGGCGAATCATCCGATATCTGACCCGATTCGGCCGCCGGGTGGAGGGCTCCCCATCCGACGGCCGGTCGTAACCCCGTCACCCCGGAAATCAGCCCTGGCTCACCTGCGCGGACGGGCGCACCTCGATGCCGGCCGCGAAGCGCAGCAGCACGTCCGTCGGCAGCGCGGCCCGCGGGCCGATCTGCAGCAGCAGCGAGCGGCCGCCCTCGACCGGGACCTGGAGGAACTGCCCCTCCGACGTCGTGGTGAGCCACCCCCGGCGGTCGCCAACGGTCACCGCGACGGTCTCCGGGCCGGCCAGCTTCGGCTCCGCCCCCGCCGCCTCGTCCAGCTGTACGGCGATCTTGTCCACGAACGACTCGTCGGCCGCGACCCCGGGCGGGGCGAACGTCACCACCGCGTAGCTGATGTTGTCGACGGTCCAGCCGCCCGGCATCACCTTGAACGAGAACGGCGCCTCGGCCTTGACCCCTCCGGGCGTGAATGCGCCGGCGTACGCGCTCAGCAGCGGCAACGCCACCGCCGGGTCGGCGTCGACGCGGAGCCAGGTGCGCGCCGCCGGGTGCCAGACGAGCGAGAGGCGCCGGCCCGTGTCCGGGCTCGCCGGGTCGTCGTCGGACCACGACCACTCGTACACCGTCGCCGCCTGCCCTCCGACCTTCGCCGGGCTCGCCTGCGCCTTCGAGGTCGGCCTCGCGGGCTCGGACTCGTAGGCCTTCACCGTCATCGGCGCGCCGGTCGGCAGGCTCTGCAGCAGCGTCGGGCGGCCGCCGGCCAGCATGACCACCGGGGTGCCGTACCCGTCGCCGGTCGGGGCCGAGAACGGGAACACCACGGACCCCGGCACCGTCGCCGGCACGAGCGTGGCGGGCGCCGGGGCGCCGGCGGGCGTGGCGGAGCCGGCGGGCCACGGTACCGACGCGACGGGCGACGGCGGGGCCGCGACCGGCTCGGGCGCCGGGGCGCCGCGCAGGGCGAAGGGCACCGCGGCGCCGATCGCGACCAGGGCGGCCGCGCCCGAGGCGAGGGTGGCCAGCCGGGCCCGGCGGCCGCGGCGGGCCGACTCGGTGGTGACGGTGGTGAGCATCGACACGCCGGGCGGGGCGTCCCCGGCGAACTGGTGCAGGGCGTTGCGAAGCCGGTCCGCGACCTCGTCGTCGTTCATGATCTGCCTCCCGGCGTGGGGGCGGCGTCCCGGTCGTTCGCCAGGGCCGCCCGAAGCTTTTTCAGTGCGTGGAACGCGTGTACTCGAACGGTGGACTCGGCGCACCCGAGGAGCCGGGCGATCTCGGCGTCCGGCAGGTCCTCGTAGTAGCGCAGGACGACGACGGCGCGCGGCGAACGGGGCAGCGTACGCAGCAGGGCCCACATCGCGTCGGTCTCGGCCACCCGGGCCGCCGCGTCGGCCGTCGCGAGCTCGGGGATGTCGGCGACGGGTCGTTCGGCGAACGAACGGCGGCGGCGCCAGGAGAGGTACTGCCGCAGCATCGTCTTGCGCACGTAGGGCTCGGGCCCCTCCGCCCCCACGATGCCGGACCAGCGGCGATGGGCCCGCACGAGCGCCTCCTGCACGAGGTCCTCGGCGAGGTGCCGGTCCCCGGTGAGCAGGTAGGCGAAGCGCAGCAGGGCCTGCGACCGCCCGAGCACGAACTCGGTGAACTCGACCTGCACGGACACCCTCCCCCGCCACGGCTCCACCCACGTAGACGAGGGATCACGGCCGTGGCGTTTACGGGTCCCGCGGAGTCGGGTCGTCGTACTGCCCGGAACGCCCCGAGTACTCCCGCCCGTCCGCGATCGGCCAGGCGTTGGCGACGCAGCCGTGCAGGCCGAGCGTCTGCTGCTGCATGACCGGCGCGGGCCGGCCGGGGCCGGGGCACAGCTCGTGGCCGTGGTACAGCCGGTGCCCGGTCTCGTGGTTGATCACGTACTGCCGGTAGGTCACCAGGTCGGAGCCGTAGTCCGGCACCCCGCGCACCCAGCGCGCCACGTTGATCACGACGCTGTTGCCGTTGCGGCAGCTGGTGTACCGGTCGTAGGAGCTGCCGCACAGCCGGTCCCGCGTCGCCGGGGTGGCGAGGTAGATCGTGAAGTCGTAGCGATCCCCGGCCGCGGCCCGGCCCAGCCGCCACTTGCCGGTGCCGGGCCAGCTGCGCGGGTCGGCGAAGACGGCCTCGACCGCCTCGGCGAACCCGGCGGCGGAGATGCCGGTGATGTCGCGTTCGACGGCGATGCGGTACGTCAGCAGCTGTCCCGCGGTACCGATGACGGGACCTCCGGCCGCGGCGATCTCATAGGCGCCACCGCCCTGCGCGGGATAGCCGATCTCGGGCACCCGGGCGGCGTGCCCCGCCACGGGCGGCGGCGAGGCCGGCGACGGCGCGGAGGCGGCCGGGGCGGGGGGCGGGGCGGAGTAGGACGGGGGTGCGGAGCACGCGGCCAGCGCGAACACCGCACCCACGAGGCGAAGAACCTTCACACGGAGACAGACGGGGCCGGCACCCCCTCCTGTTTAGGCGCACGGCACTCGTGTTCCAGGCGGGCCAGGGCCGCCGGCACCGGCAGCACCTCGACCGCGCCGCCCCGGGAGCGCAGCGAGACGGTGCCCGCCGCCACCTCGTTCGCCCCGAGCACGGCCACGAAGGGCACCTTGCGCCGGGCGGCGTCGCGGATGCGGGCCGAGAGGCTGCCGGCGTACGACTCCTCGATGCGCAGCCCGAGCGCCCGCGCGCGATCGGCGAACCCGCGCACGTCGGCGTCGCCGACCGCCAGCACCTCCAGCTGTACCGGCGCGAACCACGCCGGAAAGGCGCCGTCGTGGACCTCGATCAGCTGCGCGAAGAGCCGCTCCATGCTGCCGGCGGCGCTGCGGTGCACCATCACCGGCCGCTTCCGGGCCCCGTCCGCGTCCACATAGGACAGCTCGAAGCGGCGCGGCATGTAGTAGTCGACCTGGACGGTGGCGAGGGTGCTCTCCCGGCCGGCGTGGTCGAGCAGCTGGATGTCGATCTTCGGCCCGTAGAAGGCGGCCTCGCCCGGCCCGTCGACGTAGTCCACGCCCGCGGCCGCCAGCGCCCGGCGCAGCACCTCGGTCCCGCGCCGCCACATCTCGGGGTCGTCGACGTACTTCGGCCCGTCGCCGCGCAGCGACAGCCGCCACGACGACGGCGCGAAGCCGAGCGCCGCGTGCGCCTCCCGCATCACCCGCAGCGCCGCGACCACCTCGGCCTCGACCTGGTCCTCGGCGCAGAAGACGTGCCCGTCGTTGAGCGATATCGCGCGTACCCGCGACAGCCCGCCCAGCACCCCGGAGCGCTCGGCGCGGTACTGCCCGCCGATCTCGCCGATGCGCAGCGGCAGCTCGCGGTAGGAGCGCCCGCGCGCGGCGAACACCGCGATGTGGTGCGGGCACAGGCTCGGCCGCAGCACGAGGGCGTTGCCGGCGTCGAGCTCCATCGGCGGGAACATGTCGTCGGCGTAGTGCGGCAGGTGCCCGGACCGGTAATACATCTCGGCCTTGGCCAGCAGCGGGGAGTACACGTGCTGGTAGCCGTGCCGGCGTTCCAGGTCGAGCAGGTAGTCCTCGACGGCGCGGCGGGCCGCGGCGCCCCGGGGCAGCCAGAGCGGCAGCCCGGCGCCGACGAGCGGGTCGGAGTGGAACAGCTCGAGCTCGCGGCCGAGCTTGCGGTGGTCCTGCATGACGAACTCCTCAAGTGTTCGGAGCGTCGCCTCGGGCCCATGAAAAAGCTCCGGAGCGCATCGCTCCGGAGCCGGCTGAAATGGTCGATCAGCGCCGCCGGGCGATTCCCGGCGTCGTCGTGAACAGTGCGCTGCGACTCATGGCACCGAGAATAGCGCGGCGCGCGGCGAACGGGCCGGGTATAAATGCCCGGTGCCCGAAGGTCACACCATCCACCGACTGGCCGAGCGGCACCGCAAGCTGTTCGCGGGCCGCCCGGTCGCCGTCGCCAGCCCGCAGGGCCGCTTCGCCGCGGACGCCGGGCGCGTCGACGGCCACGTGCTGCAGGACACGTCCGCGCACGGCAAGCACCTGTTCCACCACTACGCGAACGGCGAGACGGTGCACGTGCACCTCGGGCTGTACGGCAAGTTCACCGACGGTTCCGGCCCGCCGCCCGCTCCCGTCGGCGAGGTGCGCATGCGCCTGGTGAACGGCGAGCACTGGCTCGACCTGCGCGGCCCGGCCGCCTGCGAACGGCTCGATCCGGCCCGCCTGGACGCCCTGCACGCCCGCCTCGGCCCCGACCCGCTCGACGACGAGAGCGACGGCGGCCCGGCGTACGACATCATCCGCACCTCCGGCCGGCCGCTCATGGCGCTGCTCATGGACCAGTCGGTGGTGGCCGGCGCCGGGCTCATCTACGTGACCGAGTCGCTGTTCCGGGCCGGCCTGCCGCCGACGACCCCGGGCACGAAGCTGAGCCGCCGAAAATGGAACGCCATCTGGCAGGACCTGCGAACCCTGATGCGCGCGGGCGTGGCCGAGGGCCGCATCGACACCGTCCACAGTGCCCACACGCCGTCGGCGATGGGCCGCGCGCCGAGGGTGGACCGCCACGGCGGCGAGGTGTACGTGTACCGCCGTACCGGCCGGCCGTGCCTGGTGTGCGGCTCCCCCGTGCGCACCGCCGTGCTCAACGCGCGCAACGCGTACTGGTGCCCACGCTGCCAGCGGGCCCGCTGATGGTCGCTTCGGTCGAGATGTACCTGGACGAACGCGCGTCCCGGCGGGTCCGTGTGCTCTGGGACCAGCTGGAGGAGATGGGCGTGCAGTCGCTGCGCACCCCGCACGACGGCCGCCACCGCCCGCACGTGACCCTCGCGGTGGCGCGGCAGCTCGACCCGGACGCGGTGGCTTCGGCGCTGGCGGGCACCCGGGTCGCCGAGCCGCTGCGGCTGAACTTCCAGTACGCGGGCGTGTTCGTGGGTCGCGTGGTCTTCCTCGGGCCGGCCCCGACCCCTGAGCTGGTCGCGCACCAGGCGCGCATTCACGGGTTGCTGAGCGCGGCGGGGATGGCGTCACTGCCGCTGTACGAACCGGGCGCATGGGTACCCCACTCAACGGTCTCGATGCGCGTGCCGCGCCCCCTGCTCACGGATGCGCTGCGCCGCTGCCTGGAGTCCTTGCCGATCGAGGCCACGGTGACCCGCGCGGCGGTGGCCGACTACGCGCGGGACATCTTCCACGAGATTCCGTGAGTCCCGACTCCCTTGAACAGCAGCCACCCGCCCGCGATCACCTCGAAGAAGAAGGCCGGCAGGTACTGGATCATCACGCCCCCGGCGGCGTCCCCGGCCCCGGCCCCGGTCCCGGAAAGAACGATCGTGGCGAGGTTGCCGGCCGCCATCACGGCATAGGCCAGAACCCCCCAGGCGGACAGGGCGCGGGGAATGTAGTTCGACCGGAACAACAGATAGGCGAACACGCCGTTTCCCAGCGCGAGAAAGACCAGCCCGAGGTTGAAACCCGCGGCATGCGCGCCGACGTACGTGTTCGCCAACGCCTGGAGCTGGTCCGGGCCGAGCGCTCCGGCATTGCCGGCCCCATTGAGAACCGACGATGCCGCGAGGAAACTGAGCCCGTTCACGGCCATGATCGTCGACTGCGCCGTTCGCCACAGCAGGGCGAGCAGGGCAAGGCCCGGATTCACCTTCTTGAGCAGCACGTAGAAGGCCACGGCCATCACGATGTCGGCGGCGAAAATGAGAACATCGGCGGCGATGGCGATGCGGAACAAACGCTCCGACGCCACGATGTTGCGGGCCGTCGCGGCGGCATCGCCGGCCACGATGATCCGGCCGGGCACATAGGCCTGCGAGAAGAATCCGGCCGCCATCAGGAGCAGTAGCACGAATCCGGCCACTCGGGCCGCGGTGCGCTGAGAACTGTCGATCGTCATGGCACGATCCTGCGGCGGGGGCGGCGGTGGCGTATCCGGCCACGGGCCGGAGCCGCGCCAACCAATAGTCGGGGACGATGCCGTACTTTGGTCGGGAGAAACGACGGCGGCCGCCCGTGATGGGCACGGGCGGCCGCCGTCTCACGTGGTTACACCTTGGTGCAGGTCGTTCCGTTCAGGGTGAACTGGGCCGGCACCGCGTTGGTCCCGCTGTACGCCCCCTGGAACCCGAACTGCGCATTGCCGCCCCCCGCAATGGTGGCGTTGTACGACATGTTGACCGCGGTCACCGCCGAGCCCGACTGCGTGACCGTCGCGTTCCAGGCGTTGCTCACCGTCTGGTTCCCCCCGAACGTCCACTTCAGGGTCCAGCCGGTGATCGGGGCCGTACCGGCGTTCGTCACCGTCACGTTCGCCGTGAAGCCGCTGCCCCAGTCGTTGAGGCTGTACCCGACCCGGCAGCCGGGGCCCGAAGAGGGTGAGGACGAAGCGGACGGGGAGGCCGACCGCGAGGCCGATGCCGACGGGGAGGCCGACCGGGAGGCCGACGCCGACGGGCTGGTCGAGATCGGGGGGTTGCCGCCGCTCTTCGACACCATGAACGCCGAGTGCGCCTTGAACACCGACATCTCCGGTGCGCCGTGCTTGACGCTGTAGTTGTCGCCGCCCGCCTGGGCGTCCGGGTTCCACCAGAAGGCGCTGCCGTCCGCGTCCTGGGTCTGCAGGTCGTTGAAGATGGACGTCCACCAGGTACTGCGGTCCACGCCCATGGTGTTGAACTCGCCCAGGAAGAACGGCTTGCCGACCACCGCGTGCGAGTCGGACAGCCAGGCGTTGATGAGCGTGATCGTCTGGGCCAGGGTGAGGTTGGCCCAGCCCTCGTTCGGGTACGGGTGCGCCGAGGTGAAGTCGATGTACGGCGACTGCTGGATGGCGACGAACGGGTTGCCCTCGTCGCCGCCGAAGCCGTACTTCGTGCCGTGGCCCTCCAGGCCGGCGTCGACCATGTGGTTGCCGTCGATGCCCTTGATGTAGGAGGCCATGGTGTCGACCCACTTGCGCAGCGTCGTGCCGTTGACGTTCTCCGCGGCGCCCTGGCCCTCGTACCGCGGCTCGTTCATCAGTTCCCACGCGAACACCGCCGGATCGTCCTTGTACTTGACGCCCGTGTAGTGGTTGGTGCGGTTGAGCGCGTACGACACATAGTTCTTGTACTGCGTGAAGCAGCCCGGGCACGCGGTCTCGTTGAAGAACCGCCAGCGGTTGGCCTGGCCGGTCGGCAGGCCCTCCCACGACAGGCGCGTGTCGATGCCGCCGTAGGCCTCCCAGTAGTTCTCGAAGACCGGGATCACCCGGATGTTGTGCTGGGCGGCCGAGTAGAGGATGTAGTCGAACTCGGCGAACTGCTGGTCGCTGTAGACGCCCTTGCTGGGCTCGAAGCCGTGCCACGTCTCGTGGTCGAACATCCACGTGCGCAGGACCGTGACCCCGTCGGCGGCCATCTCGGCCATGTGGTTGTCGATGCGGGCCTTGTCCATCCACTGGGTCTCGGTGTCGCCGTAGCTGCCGCCGTAGGTGAAGGTGTCGTAGACGTTGGTGCCGGCGAAGTAGTACGTGTGGCCGCCCAGGCAGAAGTGGATGCCGCAGCGGCTGACGAAGCCGGCGGTGGCGGCGGACGCCTGGACAAGAGGCAACGCGACCGCCGCGGCGAGCACGGCGGCACAGGCCGCGACGACGAGCGCGTACCGGCGCCGGCCGGCCCGCGCGAAACGGGACTGAAGCATGGGGGTGCGCCTCCTGGCGTGGGCCTACTGAACCGCTTCAGTAGGCCCCGCCGGGCGACCGGCGTCAACGCGCGGCCGAAACAAGGCGCGCCGCCCGGCGCTGGAGCTGAAAGTTACGTCAGTCCTCGTCGTGCTGCATGAGCTGGCGGGCGGCCTCGGAGATCGAGCCCGAGATCGACGGGTAGATCGTGATCGTGTGGGCGAGCTGGTCGACGCTCAGGTGGTTCTCCACCGCCATCGCGATCGGCATGATCAGCTCGCTCGCCTTCGGGGCGACCACGACGCCGCCGACCACGAGGCCCGAGGCCGGGCGGCAGAAGATCTTCACGAAGCCGTCGTCGAGGCCGTCCATCTTGGCCCGGGCGTTGCCGGCCAGGGGCAGCATCACCGCGCGGGCCGGCACCTTGCCGCTGTCGATGTCGGACTGGGTGATGCCCACCGACGCCAGCTCCGGGTCGGTGAACACGTTCGCGGCGACCGTGCGCAGCTTCAGCGGGGCCACCGCCTCGCCCAGCGCGTGCCACATCGCGATGCGGCCCTGCATCGCCGCGACGCTGGCCAGCGGGAGCAGGCCGGTGCAATCGCCGGCCGCGTAGATGCCGGGCACATTGGTGCGCGAGACCCGGTCCACCGTCACGTACCCGCCCGCGGCGACCTCCACGCCGTACTCGGGCAGGCCGAGGGCGGCCGTCTGCGGTACCGAACCCACGCACATCAGCACGTGGGAGCCCGCGACGACCCGGCCGTCGGCGAGCTCGACCTCGACCCCGTCGGCGGTGCGGCGCGCGGCCGACGCGCGGGAGTTGTTGAGGATCGTCATGCCGCGGGTGCGGAAGACCCGCTCGATCGCCATGGCGGCGTCGGGGTCCTCGTGCGGCATGACGCGGTCGCGGCTGGAGACGAGGGTGACGTCGACGCCCATGGCCAGGTACGCCGAGGCGAATTCGGCCCCGGTCACACCCGAGCCGACCACGATGAGCTTCTCGGGGAGCGCCGGCAGGTCGTACACCTGCCGCCAGTCGAGGATCCGCTCGCCGTCCGGCGCCGCGGACGCGAGCACCCGCGGGGTCGCGCCGGTGGCGATCAGCACCGTGGAGGCGGCGATCACATACGGAGCGTCACCGTCGGCCGGCGTCACCCGGACCGCGTGAGTGTGACCCAGCGTGTCCTCACCGAGGCTCGCTGTGCCCGTGACGAACTCCACACCGGCCTTGACCAGCTTGGCGTGGATGTCGCCGGACTGCGCGTGGGCAAGGCGCTTGACCCGCTGGTGTACCGCGGGCCCGTCCACCCGCACGTCCGGCCCGGCAGGGCCGATCACCCCGAACGCCTCGGTGTCCAGATGCGCGGTGACCACGGAGGAGCTGGCGATGAAGGTCTTGCTGGGCACGCAGTCGTGCAGCACGCAGGCGCCGCCGGCCCCCTCGGCCTCGACGATCGTCACCTGCGCGTCCAGCTGCGCGGCGACCAGGGCCGCCTCGTAGCCCGCCGGGCCCCCTCCGATGATCACGATCCGGCCCACGCCAGCCACCCCTCCTCGGCTTTCCTGCTCGTATTCTCCCTCGCCGCACCGGCCGGCCCGCGGCGGGCCACCCGGTCGGCCCATGCCGCGCCGACGAGTGGATCCGAATCCGACACGCTCTGCAGTATTCACTCGTACGCCCGGTCGGGTTTATCGTCATCGCCGTGCGTCATTACGCCGCGTATGGCTCGAACCTGGACCCTGCCCGCATGCGGGCCTACTGTCCGTATTCACCGATGATCGGGACCGGCTGGCTCGAGGGCTGGCGCCTGACCTTCGCCGGGGAGGACGTCCTCGGCTGGGAGGGCTCGGTCACCACGATCGTCGAGGCGTCGCCGGGCGACCGGGTCTTCGTCGCGCTGTACGACGTGCACCCCAACGACGAGAAGCAGCTCGACGAGGTCGAGGGGGCGCTGGCGGGCACGTACCGCAAGCTCCACCTGCGCGTGGCCACCCTGGACGGCGAGGAGACCGCCTGGGTCTACGTGTTCAACGGCTACGAGGGCGGGCTGCCCACCGCGTGGTACCTCGCCGAGATCGCCAACGCCGCGGCCAAGGCCGGCGCGCCGGCCGACTACCTCGAGTCCCTGCGCGCGCACCCGACCAAGACGGCGATGCCCTAGGGGTTGTATCGAAGTGGATGGCCGGGCTGCGGCGGACTCAGGCGTCGCCTCGCTCCGACCCCCACTTCGACACAGCCCCTAGCCCGTCCGCTCGTACATGTCCGCGGCGAACGCCACAGTCATGCCCGCGCTCATGTACAGGTGGTACGCCCCGGTCGGGTTGGTGAGGTCGACGCCCAGCCCGGCCGTCGTGCGGCCCTTCGCCGCGTAGATGGCGAAGGCCGCCCGCAGCAGCGCGCCGCCGATCCCGGCCCCGCGGTGCCCGCGCAGCACGGCGAGGTTCTTCACCCAGCCCTCGCCCCGCTCGACGCCCTGGTCCGCGGACTGCAGCACGCCCACGATCGCCCCGTCCGCCTCGGCCACGAGCCACTCGTCCCGGCTCACCGACGGCAGGGCGGCCAGCGCGGCCAGCCAGTCCGGGTAGGACGTCGCCACGAAGTCGGGCGCGTCGGCAAAAGCCGTCTGCAGTACCTCGTGAAAGCGCGGCAGCTCCTCCTCGCGCACGGCCCGCACGCCGAAGCCGGGCTCGGGCGGCCGCTCGTCGCCCGTCAGCACCCGGGTCATGCGGGCGTGACGCTTGCGGAAGACGAACCCGCGGGCGGTCAGCGCCTCGACGTAGGCGGTCTCGCTCGGCACGACCCCGGCGCGCACGATCCGCGGGCCGCGCTCGGCGATCCGGGCCAGGGCCAGGTCGAGCAGCGGCCCGAACGCGGGCCGGCCCGCCGTCGGCACCGCGTAGACCTCGACGTTGTCGCGCTCGCCGCGTTCGGGGTTGTCGACGTACGCCCAGGCCAGCGCGGTCCCGTCCGGCCCGAACGCCAGCCAGGCGTCGACGGCCGGGTCCAGATGCGGGGCCGTGAGGGTCGCGACCACCTCGTCCTCGGTCCAGTCGGGTTCGCCGACGGACGCGAGGTCGCTCGCCGTGGTGATGGACAGGACCGTCGCCACGTCGCGCAGCGAGCAGCCGCGCACCGTCCACCCGGAAAGCCCCGGAAGCTCCATGGGACAGACGCTAACCGGGCAACGCCTCTTTGACCGACTGCACCGCCGCCTCCAGCAGGTTCACCAGTTCGATGCGCTCGGCCGGGGACAGGGACTTGAACGCCTCCCCCGCGATCCGGTCCGTCAGCGCCTCGGCCCAGCTGCGCCGGCGGACCAGGGGCTCGAACGGCGGGAACGGCGGCTGCCAGCCGAACGCGGTCGCCTCGGCCTCTCCGTCCGGGCCGGAGACGATCGCCTCCAGCGGGGTGAGGCCGCTGGCCCGGATCGCCAGCAGGTGGGCGGCGCCGCGGTGCTCGCGCAGCAGGTGGGCCAGGACGGCGGCGCGGGCGCCCGGCGAGTCGTCCGGCAGCGGCATGGCGCGCCAGGCGGCGAAGAGCGGCATGCCCGCGGTCTCGGCGCTGACCACCACCCGCTCGGCCAGCTCGACGAGCTTGGGCAGCGCATAGAAGCTCTCGAGGTGCTCGCGGCCCCAGCGGCAGCACTCGTCGAGGTTGTCGGCGGCGATCTGCTCCGGCGGGGCGACCTTGCGGGCCGCGTCCCAGCCGTCCTGCACCGCCTCCGGGGCGATGAAGCCCAGGGCCGCGGCGACCGTGTCGGCGCGCACGTCACCCAGGGCGCCGCCGCGGCCGGCCACGTAGAAGGCCCAGCCGGTGAGGCCGATCTGACGCGCGCGGCGCATGGTCTTGGGGTCGTCGCTGAAGGCGCCGCCCAGCACCAGCACCGCCTGCTTCGCCGCGGCGGCCGCCTGCTCGGGAGTCACCCGGGTCATTCTGCCCTCCCGCACGGATCACGGTGAAGGCACTCGTTCGAGGACTACCCATGTGCGCGAACGGACGAACGGTTCGTCTCGATGGATTACCCCAGGTCGGTGAGGGCGTCCTGGGCGATCCGCACCCGCTTCTCGGCCTGTTTGACGGCCTTCTCGGCGGCGGCGACGGCCCGTTCGGCCTCGGCCTTGGCGTTCTCGGCGTCGGCGACCTGCTGCAGGGCGGTCATGAGCTCCTTTCGCGCCTGCTTGACCAGCCGGGCGTGCTCCTCCTCGGCCCGGCGCCGCTCCTCCTCGCGCCGCCGCGCCTCGGCCCGCCGCTCCTTCTCGCTCTCGTCCGGGGCCGAGCGGATCGGCGTGACCGCGGCCGCGGGCGGGGCGCCGCCGCCCTGCACCAGGCGCAGGTTGGGGCGGGGGGTCTCACCGAAGCCGGTGTACTCCAGCGCCTTGGTGAGCCGCCCCGCGCGCACCTCGGCCGCCGCGTCGGTGTCGGCGAGCGCGGCGGCGAACGTCGCCTCCACCTCGGTCACGGGGAGGTTCCCGCCCGGGCCGCGCCCGGCCAGTCGTACCGCCTCCCGGGCCAGGGCCGCGACCGTGCTGCGGCGGCGCACCGAGAGCTCCCGCAGGTCGGCGCCGCGCAGCTCGCGCTGGGCGGCGCGCAGCTGCTCGGCCAGCTCCAGCAGCTCCGCGACGAGGTCGGGCCGCTCGTGGGCGAGCCGGTTGACGAGCCAGGCCGCGACGGTGGGCTTGCGCAGCTTGCCGATCGCCCCGGCCAGCGCGGTGTCGCGGGCCGAGCGGGCCTTGGCGACCGCCTCGCCGCGCAGCGCGATGAAGTCCTCCGGCGGTGCGGAGTACAGCCGGGCCACCACTGCGGCGAGGGCATCTGCCATAGGGCGAGGTTAGATGGTCTGGCCGGGTTCCAGGCGCGTGTAGTGCGTGCCGGACAGGCGCGTCATGTGGCCGGTGACCATCTGCTGGCCGGCGTCCACCAGCAGGCTGTCGTGCAGGGCGAAGGCGCGCTCCGGCTTGACCGCCCGCGCGAAGTCGATCGACTCGGCCAGCTTCAGCCACGGCGCCGAGACGGGCACGAAGAGCGTCGCGATCTCCTCGTCGGGCACGTGGAACGAGTCGCCCGGGTGGTAGATCGGGCCGCTGGGCGCGTCGATGACGAAGCCGACGTTGACGATCTGCGGGATGTCGGGGTGGATGACCGCGTGTCGCCCGCCGTGCGCGCGCACGGTCATCCCGGCCGCGACGAAGATGTCACCCGGGTTGACCGCGAAGACGTCGGCGTCGAGGTCGGTCAGCTGCGCCTCGACGTCGGGGTGGGTGTGCACGGTCAGCTCGGGCTGGGCCGCCGCCGCGGCGCGCAGCTTGTCGAGGTCCACGTGGTCCATGTGCTCGTGGGTGATGAGCACGGCGTCGGCGCCCTCGAGGGCCTCCGACTCGCTGAAGACCCCGGGGTCGATCACCAGCACCCCGCCGCTGTGCTCGAGACGAAGACAGGCGTGCGTGTACTTCGTGATGCGCATCCGGTGACCTCCTCGTGGCGGAACTGTGACCCGGGCGGGCGGAACGGCGGCGGCCCGGCCCGCGTCGGACCGGCACTACCTTCACCGGACCCTACCCAGGAGGCGTCATGTCAGTCAGGCGCACGACCGCGTTCCTCGCGGCCGCCGGCGCGTTGGTCCTCGCGCTGAGCGGGTGCGGCTCCGATTCGGGCGACGCACCGAGCAGCAGCAGCAACAAGGAGGCCGCCGGGCCCGCCGTGGCGCCGGGGCAGGAGAACGCCGCGGGGGCCGCCGCCGACTCCGCCAAGGACCAGGGCCAGGGCCAGGGCCAGGGCCAGGGCCAGGGCCAGCAGAAGATCCCCGACAACCTCGACGCCACCAACCGGTCGATCATCTACTCGGGCACCATGACGGTGCAGGTCAAGGACGTCAACGCCGCGGCCACGCAGGCGATCGCGTTCGCCACGGGGGCGGGCGGGTTCGTCGGCGGCGACAACCGGCACATCGACGGGCAGAGCTCGACCGCGACCATCACGCTGCGGGTGCCGGCCGCCAAGTTCCAGGACACCCTCGACCAGCTCAAGGGCATCGGCGACGAGAAGAACCGGCAGGTCTCCGCGCAGGACGTCACCGACCAGGTCGTCGACGTCGAGTCGCGGATCATCACGGCGCAGGCCAGCGTCGACCGCATCCGGGCGCTGCTGGCCAAGGCGCAGACGATCGGCGAGATCACGTCGGTGGAGGCGGAGCTGTCCCGGCGCGAGGCCGACCTCGAGTCGCTGCAGGCCCGCAAGCGCAAGCTGGACGGGCTGACCGCGCTGTCCACCATCACGCTGGTGCTGCAGGGCCCCGAGGCGCCCGCGGTGTCCGAAGAGGACACCGGGATCCTGGTCGGTCTGCGGCACGGCTGGGACGCGTTCGTCGCGTCGCTGCGGGTGGCGCTGACCGTCGTCGGCTGGCTGCTGCCGTGGCTGGTCTTCATCGGCCTGCCGATCTGGCTGGTGGTGTGGCTCCTCAAGCGGTACCGCCGAAGCCACCCGCTGCCCGTCCGGCCGCCGCTCGCCGTCCCGGCCGGCGCGGGCCCTATGTATCCGCCGCCGATGCCGCCGCACCCTCGGCCGATGCCGCCGATGCCGGCCCCGGTCCAGCGTCCCCCCGCGGCGGCGGAGGCGCCGCAGCGGGAGGCGCCGCAGCAGGAGGCGCCGCAGCGGGAGGCGCCGCAGCGGGAGGCGCCGAAGCAGGCGGCACCGGAGATGGCGACGAAGGCGTCGAAGGACGGCGAGGAGCCAGATCCGCCACGAGAGCCCTGACCACCGCACCGAACTCCGGCCGCAGCTGGTAGCCGGAGTGGCCGTCGACCTTGGGGTACACCGTGTCGCCGGGCGGGATCGCGAAGCCCGGCGGATCGACGAGGCGCACGTCGCGCGCAGCCGGCGACTGCACGGGCCCGCCGATCGGATCGGTGTCCCGCCAGAGGTTGACCCAACGGGGGGTGTGCTGACCCGGCTCCGGCTCTGGCTCCACCGGAGCTCCGGGCCGGGTCAGCACCGCGCCCACCTCGGCGAGCACGTCGTCGCCGAGGTACGCGGGGAAGAACCGGGCGTACAACCGGCGCAACGGTGAGCCGTAGGTCAGCAGGGCCGTGCGCGCCTGCGCCTCCGGCGGCATCTGCAGCACCGTCGCGGCCACGAGCACGCTGCCCTGGCTGTGCCCGGAGAGGATCACGCCGCCCTGCTCGGCGGCGAGCCAGGAGCCGCGCCGGGCCAGCTCCGGCACCACGCGCTCGGCGTAGCAGGGCGGGGCGAGCGGGTGCGCGGCGCGGGGCCAGAACGTGCCCAGGTCCCACAGCACGCCGACGATCCGCCGGAAGCGCTGGTACCGGTAGGCCAGCACGCCGATGAGCACGAGCGCGAACGCGGAGAAGCCGATGAGGTACGTCCCGAGGTTGACCGCGAACGAGATGACCTCGGCGCCGGTCGAGCCGGACGGGAACAGGCTGATCGGGCGGCGCGCGGCGATCGCGAAGCCGGTCGCGGCCACGGCGGCCAGCGCCGCGGGGATGAACACCCACACGAGCATCCGTCCGATGTGGTCGGTGACGAGCGCGTCGGCGACGGCGCGGTCGACGTGCCCGGCCCGGGCCGCGTCCCGCTCGCGCCCGCCGCGGAAGTCGGCGTCGGTGACGACGCGGGCGTACCGCCGCAGCCGCCGCACCAGCGGGAGCCCGCCGGCCACCGCGACGATCACGGTGAGCAGGAGCAGCAGCACGAACCCGGCCGCGGCCCACTCGTAGGCCGGCGGCGGCTGCAGCGGCTGCCAGGCGGCGTAGTCGGCCGAGGAGGGGCGCGCACGGCGGTCGAGGAAGTCGGCGGCCCGGTAGGCCAGGCCGGCGGAGAACGCGACCGCGACGCCGAGCCCGGCGCTGGCGATGAGGGGCCCGGCCAGGCCCTGCAGGAACGTGCCGTGCGGGCGGCTGGCCAGCACCACGGCGCCGAGCACGAGCAGGAGCACGACCTGCGCCGCGAACAGCCCGGTGATGGTGCCGCCGAGCACCGGCAGCCGGCCGCCGGCCGTCCACGGGTCGCGGGGCAGCAGCGCGTAGCCCAGCACGAGCACGGTCAGGCCGACGGCGGCGTGGCTCAGCAGCCGGGTGCCCGGCCGGGCCCAGCGCGCCGGGTTGTCGCGGTCGACGACGGCGCGCACGGCCACCGCGACGAAACACAGCACGAGGATGAGCGCGGTCAGCGCGGCGAGCACCAGGCCGGGCCCGCGCCAGCCGTGCGGGAGCAGGTTGCTCAGCAGGATCGCGTCCAGCGTCGCGAACGCGAAGGCGATGTGCAGGGAGCGGAGCCGGCCGACGAGCGGCTTGCCGTTCCAGAAGCACGGGTGGGCCAGCCCGTCGCCGTCGCCCTCGGTCTGGGCGGGGAAGGCCTCGTACCGCGCCCAGGTCCGCCGCCCCAGGAACCACAGGAACGCGATGGCCAGCACCGGCCCGAGCGCGGCGAGCGCCATCCGCCGGCCGGTGGTGGCGAAGAACCCGTCGGCGAAGAGCGCGAGGTAGCCGCGCCCCTCGAGACAGCGGGGCAGGCTCGCGCACTGCCAGCCGACCAGGTCGACCGCGACCTCGGTGAACGACAGCACGAAGGAGCCGGTCATCGACAGGGCGTAGACGCGCACCAGGGCGCGGATCGCGGCCCGCGGGCCCGGCCGGGTGGCCGGGCGCAGCCACAGCGCGACGTTGGCGAACATGAACGGCAGCAGCAACAGCCACAGCGCCCGGGCGGCGGCCCCGGCGGTGAGGTTGCCCCAGCGGTACGCCTCCAGCGTGGCGCCGCCGGGGCCGGTGATCGCGCCGTACTCGGCGCGCGGGCGGAAGAAGCCCGCATCGGTGTCCCCGGCGACCCGGCGCAGCAGCGGCCGGTCCAGCACGTCCTCGGCCGGGGAGCCGGTGACGCCGTGCACGCGCAGCTCAGTGACCACGCCTCGGTTTACCAGACATGGACAGTCTTAGAAAGGACGCTCAGAACGCGCCGGCGCTCAGCGCGGCCAATGCCGTGTGGACCATGATCCGCACGCCGTGGCCGATCGCCCGCTCGTCGACGTCGAAGGCCGACTGGTGGATGTCGAACTTCGTCTCCGATCCGGGGATGCCGGTGCCGAGCCGGATCATCGAGCCGGGCACGTTCTCCAGGTAGAAGGCGAAGTCCTCGCCGCCCATGCTGATCTCGGCCTCGACCACGCGGTCGGGGCCCAGGGCGGCGCCGGCCGCGCCCGCGATGATCGCGGTGGCGAGCCGGTCGTTGACCACGGGCGGAACGCCGCGGGTGTACGTCACCTCGACGTCGGCCCCGGTGGGCGCGATGACGTCGTGGACGAGCTTGGTGACCAGCTCCGGCAGGTCGCGCCAGGCCTCGCGGCTGAGCACGCGGATCGTGCCGCGGGCCATGCCCTCGATCGGGATGGCGTTGGCGGCCTCGCCGGCCCGCACCGCGCCCCACACCATCGACACCCCGGCCCGCGCGTCGAGCTTGCGGTCCAGCAGCGACGGCACGTCGACCAGGATGCGGCCGAGCGCGTGCACGAGGTCGGCGGTCAGGTGCGGGCGGGCGGTGTGCCCGCCGCGGCCGCTGAGCCGGACCTCGATCTTGTCGGCGGCCGCGGTGAACGGCCCGGAGCGCACGCCGACCAGGCCGACGGGCAGCTGGGGCGCGCAGTGCAGGGCGAAGATCGCGGCGACCTCGTCGAGCGCGCCGGCCGCGATGACCTCGGGCGCGCCGCCCGGCATGGTCTCCTCGGCCGGCTGGAACAGCAGCCGGACCCGGCCGGGCAGCTCGCCGCGCTCGGCCAGCTGGGCCAGCGCGAGGCCGACGCCGAGCAGGATCGTGGTGTGCACGTCGTGGCCGCAGGCGTGGCAGACGTTGTCGACGGTCGAGCGGTACGGCACGTCCTTGGTGTCCGGCAGCGGCAGCGCGTCGAGGTCGGCGCGCAGCGCGATGACGCTGTCGCCGCGGCCGATGTCGCACATCAGGCCGTTGCCCTTGGGCAGCAGGCGGGGCGAGAGCCCGGCGCGGGTGAGCTCGCGGGCGATCAGTGCCGCGGTCTCGAACTCCTGGCCGGACAGCTCCGGGTGGGCGTGGATGTGACGACGGATCGCTACGAGCTCGGCACCGCGGGACGCAAGCCAGCGGTCGAGCTGTCCGGGCAGCGGATCGGCTCCGGGTGGGGTCTCGGGCCAGCCCTCGGACAGCCGCTCGGCCCTCGACGACGTCAACCTGCCAACCGGGCGCGCCGCCGTGGCGGCGGTCTCGGTCAGCGTCAGCGCTCTCGTCACGGTGAGTTCTCTATTTCGGTCTAAAGGAGCGGCCCGCCCCATGCGTGCCATGGACAGACTAACCGGGTCAAGGTGACGGAGCGCAACATCATTCTCGTGATGCCGGAATAGCTGAGCGTCACTTAACCGCTGCTAAAGGCGCCGAACAGCAGGCGCCACCTCACCCCCTCTAACGCGTGACCGGCGCCACGGTCACGCGGCGTCGCGAGAAGTTTTTCGCGACGATGCCGTGAGTTGCGTCGCCACTGTTCAACACACAGTGACGGAAGACGTCGCAGGGTGGCATGACCCCGGAACCCGGCGACGCACCCCTCGTCCGACTATCGGCCGGCGGAGTTCAGAATCCAGGAAAGCCGAGTCGCCGACGTTCCCGAATGGTTTCCGTCACCTGCTAGACGCTTCATCCGTCTGTTCAGGTTCCCCGGATGAACGAATTCAATCCTGCAACCGTCCGCAGGGCTACATGGCCAGTACGGTCCGTTGTCTTCGGGTCACGGTACGGTGAAGGACCGGACCCCACCTTTCGTCGGCGGCCAAGAACACGCAAGATAGTGGGGCGAGAAGTCAACCTCCCCTCTCCCCATGACGGTTAACTGCCTGTGACTCAGCTTCCGACGTGGCATGGCGAGCCCCTGCCACCCACCGGTGCTCTGGCCTCGGCCGGAGCCGGGCGCGAACCTGCGCGCGGCTCCGACTCCACCTCCAACGGACCCGCCTCGCCACGCGAGCCCGGCTCGACCGCTCCCCCGGTTCCGGGGCAGCGCGCCGCGCCCGGTGTGGTGATCGGCGGGCGCTACGCCCTGCGCACCGCCATCGGTCACGGCGGCATGGGCACCGTCTGGCGCGCCAGCGACACGCTGCTGCGCCGCGACGTGGCGGTCAAGGAGGTGATCCTCCCGCCCGGCCTCGCCCCGAGCGACCGCGACTCGATGTACCAGCGGACCCTGCGCGAGGCCCGTGCGGCCGCCGCGCTCTCCCACCCCGCGGTGGTACAGGTGTACGACGTCGTGACCGAGGCCGGACGCCCCTGGATCGTCATGGAGCTGCTCCAGGCGCGCAGCCTCGCCGAGATGATCGTCGAGGACGGCCCGCTCGCGGCCCGGGCGGTCGCCAAGATCGGCATCGCGCTGCTCGGCGCGCTCGAGGTGGCCCACGCCGCCGGGGTGCTGCACCGCGACGTCAAGCCGGCCAACGTGCTCATCTGCGGCGACGGCCGGTGCGTGCTCACCGACTTCGGCGTGGCCCGCATGCCCACCGACAGCGAGCTCACGACGCCCGGCATGGTGCTGGGCTCGCCGCACTTCATCTCGCCCGAGCGCGCCATCGGGGCCAAGTTCGGGCCCCCGAGCGACCTGTTCTCGCTCGGCGTCACGCTGTACACCGCCGTCGAGGGCCGGCCGCCGTTCGACAAGCGCGACCCGTTCGAGACCATGCGGGCCGTCGTCGAGGAGCCGCCGGCGCAGTCGATGCGCGCCGGGCCGCTGGCCGGGGTGCTCTACGGGCTGCTGGAGAAGGACCCGGCCCGCCGCTGGAACGTCGAGACGGCCCGGGCCGTCCTGCGCGACCTGCTCGCGGGCCCGCTGGCCAGCAACGCGCCGGCGCACATGACCGACCCCTACGCGGTGGTCCGCCCGGCCCACCAGCCGACGATGGTCCACCCGCAGCAGCCGAGCGGCCAGATCGGCGGGCGGGCCATGATGGCGCCCGGCGAGACGGTCAGCGGGGCGCTGCGGCGGATGAGCTCGGGCGCGCCCGCCCAGGCCGGCCCGCACGAGGTCGAGCTGGAGCGCACCGGCGCCGAGACGTACAACGCCTACGGGCCCGAGTACGCCCAGGACGACTGGGCCCAGGGCCCGACCACGTCCACCCCGCCCGGCTCCGGCCGGACCTTCGGCGGTGGCGCGAGCGGGCTCACCGCGCGGGTCAAGGCCGCCCCGAGCTGGATGAAGGCGGGGGTCGCGGCCGCGGTCGTGCTCGTGCTGTTCCTCGGCATCGGCGCCGCGGCTGGGCTGTTCTCCGGCGACGGCGGCGACAAGGGCGGGGCGCCCAGCGCCCGCGGCTCCAGCGCCCCGGCCGGCCCGTCGTTCGAGGTGGAGCCGTTCATCCATCCGGGCGGCATCACGGTCAGCGTGCCGAAGGGCTGGACGAAGAAGCAGCAGGGCACCGCCGCCGCGCCGTACTTCGACATCACCGACCCGACCGACGCCAACCGCCGCATCCGGGTCAACATCGAGAAGGCCTCGGCCAGCCCGCAGGCGTTCCTGGAGTCGGCCGAGAAGCGGCTGCAGACCACGCCCAGCAGCTGCGAGACGCCGTACAGCCGGGTCGGCCTCAACGCCGGCAAGCTCGACGGGCAGACGTCGGCGGTCCTGGAGTACACCTGCGGCTCCGGCGAGCACCTGCGCCACGCGCTGTGGGACGCGGTCGTGGTCAACGGCAAGGCCTACCACTTCTTCGTGACGGTGCCCGACGCCCGGTTCGCCGAGAGCAAGGCGATCTTCGAGCAGATGGTCGCCAGCTTCAAGCTCACTACGGCGACGACCGGGGGCTGAGCCGTGTTATGAAAGGCAGATGACCTCCCCCCTACGCTCGGTCGCCGAGGCCTGGCTCGCCGATGATCCCGACCCGGCGAGCCGGGACGAGCTGCAGGCCGTCCTCGACGACGACACCGAGCTGGCGGACCGGTTCGCGGGCCCGCTGCGCTTCGGCACCGCGGGCCTGCGCGGGCCGCTGCGGGCGGGTCCGAACGGGATGAACCTCGCGGTCGTGCGCGGCGCCGCGGCCGGCCTGGTGCGCTGGCTCGCCGCGCAGGGCCCTGCCTCCAGCGGGGGGCCCCATGCGCCCGACGAGCGTCCCCTGGTCATCGGGTACGACGCTCGGCACGGCTCGCACGCCTTCGCCGTCGAGACCGCCCGGGTCGCCACCGGCGCCGGCCGCCGCGCGCTGCTCATGCCCCGGCCCCTGCCGACCCCGGTGCTCGCCTTCGCCGTGCGCCACCTCGGGGCGGCCGCGGGGGTCATGGTCACCGCCAGCCACAACCCGCCGCAGGACAACGGCTACAAGGTGTACCTCGCCGACGGCGCCCAGCTCGTCCCGCCCGCCGACGCCGGGATCGAGCACGCGATCCGCGCGGTGGGCCCGCTCGCCGACGTGCCGCTCGGCCCGCCGGGCGAGGTCCTCGACGAGCGGATCGTGCGCGAGTACGTCGACGCCGCGCTCGGCGTCATCGACCCCGAGGTGCCGCGGGACCTGGCGGTCGCGTACACCCCGATGCACGGCGTCGGCCGGGAGGTCTTCGCGGCCACGCTCGCCGCGGCCGGCTACCCGGAGCCGTTCGTCGTCGCCGAGCAGGCCGAGCCCGACCCCGAGTTCCCGACCGTGGCCTTCCCCAACCCGGAGGAGCCCGGCGCCACCGACCTGCTGCTGGCGCTGGCCGCGCGGGAGGGCGCCGACATCGCCATCGCCAACGACCCCGACGCCGACCGGTGCGCGGTCGCCTACGCCGCCGGCGGGGTCTGGCGGCAGCTGCGGGGTGACGAGGTCGGGGTGCTGCTGGCCGACCACCTCATGCGCCGCGGGGTCCGGGGCCGCTACGCGACCACCATCGTCTCCTCCAGCCTCCTGTCCCGCCTGTGCGCGGACCGGGGGCTGCCCTACGGCGAGACGCTGACCGGCTTCAAGTGGATCGTGCGGGCCGGGGACGACCTGGTGTACGGCTACGAGGAGGCCCTCGGCTACTGCGTCGCCCCCGGGATGGTGCGCGACAAGGACGGCATCACCGCCGCGCTGCTGGTCTGCGAGCTCGCCGCCGGGCTCAAGGCCGAGCTGCGCACGCTGGGCGACCGGCTCGACGAACTGGCGCTGCGCTACGGGGTGCACGCCACCGACCAGCTCTCGGTGCGCGTCGAGGACCTCAACGAGATCGCGGAGATGATGGCCACGATCCGCTCCCGCCCGCCGGCCGAGCTGCTCGACGAGGCGGTGACGGCGGTCGAGGACCGGCTGCCCGAGTCCGACGTGCTCATCCTGCGCGCCGGCACCACCCGCGTCGTGGTCCGGCCCTCGGGGACGGAGCCGAAGCTGAAGGCGTACCTCGAGGTCGTCGAGCCCGTCGCCGGCGGCGACATCGCCGGGGCCCGGGAGCGCGCGTCCGCCGCGCTCGCCGCCCTGCGCACCCAGACCGCGGAGGCGCTCGGCCTATAGCGTCAACGTAAGGCCGGCCCCGTTCACCCGTTCAAGGGCGAGGCCGCCGTAATCCCTCGTTACGGCGACCTTTCTTAAGCAAGGTTTTAAGTTCAGGCGTCGCCGAAGCGGGGCATGCCGCCGAACTGGCGGTCGCCCGCGTCGCCCAGGCCCGGGACGATGAACATGTGCTCGTTGAGCCGCTCGTCGATCGCCGCGGTGACCAGGCGCATCGGCAGGCCGCTGTTGGCCAGCCGCTCGATGCCGGCCGGGGCGGCCAGCACGCACAGCACCGTGATGTCGGTCGCACCTCGGTCGACCAGCAGGCGCACGCAGTGCTCCAGCGAGCCGCCGGTGGCCAGCATCGGGTCGAGGACCAGCACCGGGATGCCGGACAGGTCGCGCGGCAGCGACTCCATGTAGGCGCGCGGCTCGTAGGTGTGCTCGTCGCGCGCCAGGCCCACGAACCCCATGGACGACTCCGGCAGCAGCCCCAGAGCGGCGTCGGACATGCCCAGCCCGGCCCGCAGCACCGGCACGAGCAGCGGCGGACGGGCCAGCCGGGTGCCCTCGGCGGTCGCGACCGGCGTCTTCACCGGGAACTGCTCGGTGGCGAACGAGCGTGCCGCCTCGTACACGAGCATCGTCGTGAGCTCGTGCAACGCGGCGCGGAACGCCCCGTTGTCGGTGCGTTCGTCGCGCATCGCGGTCAGTCGCGACTTGGCCAGGGGGTGATCCACCACGAGTACGTCCACGATGCGAGAGCCTAGTATTTTCACCATGAGCCTCACCGCCGAGGTCACGCCGCGTTCACAAGGCGCGCTGCGGACCTTCTTGCACGGCCTGCCGGGAGTCGACCAGGTCGGCGCCGAACAGCGCGCCGCGATGCTGGGCACCCGGTCGATCAAGACCACGGCCAAGGCCCAGGCCATCGACCTGGCGATCCGCATGGTCGACCTGACCACGCTGGAGGGCTCGGACACGCCGGGCAAGGTGCGCGCCCTGTGCGCCAAGGCGGTGCGCCCCGACCCGGCCGACGCGAGCTGCCCGAGCGCGGCGGCCATCTGCGTGTACCCCGCGATGATCGCCGGGGCCGCGGCGGCCCTGCGCGGCTCGAAGGTCCACCTGGCCAGCGTGGCCACCGCCTTCCCCTCCGGCCAGGCCCCGCTCGCGGTGAAGCTGGCCGACACGCGCGCCGCGGTCGCCGACGGCGCCGACGAGATCGACATGGTGATCTCCCGCGGCGCGTTCCTGTCCGGCCGCTACGCCGAGGTGCACGACGAGATCGCGGCGGTCAAGGAGGCCTGCGGCCCGGCCCACCTCAAGGTCATCCTCGAGACCGGGGAGCTGGCCACCCTCGACAACGTGCGCCGCGCCTCCTGGCTGGCGATGCTGGCCGGCGCCGACTTCATCAAGACCTCCACCGGCAAGATCCAGCCCGCCGCCACCCTGCCGGTGACGCTGGTGATGCTGGAGGCGGTGCGCGACTTCCGGGCCGAGACCGGGCGGGTCATCGGCGTGAAGCCCGCCGGGGGCATCCGGACCGCCAAGGACGCCATCAAGTACCTCGTGCTGGTCAACGAGACCGCAGGGCCCGACTGGCTGGACCCCGACCGGTTCCGCTTCGGCGCGTCCACGCTGCTCAACGACCTGCTCATGCAGCGCACCAAGCTCGCCACCGGCCACTACAGCGGCCCCGACTACTTCACCCTGGACTAGCGATGGAATTCTCATACGCCCCCGCGCCCGAGTCGCGCGCCATCGTCGACATCGCCTCGTCCTACGGCCTGTTCATCGGCGGCGAGTTCGTCGACGGCAAGGGCGAGCCGTTCAAGTCGATCAACCCGGCCAGCGAGGAGACCCTCGCCGAGATCGCGTGCGCCGACGCGGCCGACGTCGACGCCGCCGTGAACGCCGCCCGGCACGCCTACGACAAGGTGTGGGGCCCGATGCCCGGGCGGGAGCGGGCGAAGTACCTCTTCCGCATCGCCCGGATCATCCAGGAGCGCGGCCGCGAGCTGGCGGTGCTGGAGTCGCTGGACAACGGCAAGCCGATCCGCGAGTCGCGCGACGTGGACATCCCGCTCGTCGCCGCGCACTTCTTCTACTACGCGGGGTGGGCCGACAAGCTGCCGTACGCGGGCTTCGGCCCCGACCCGCGCCCGCTGGGCGTCGCCGGCCAGGTCATCCCGTGGAACTTTCCGCTGCTCATGCTCGCGTGGAAGATCGCCCCGGCGCTGGCCGCGGGCAACACGGTCGTGCTCAAGCCGGCCGAGACCACGCCGCTGACCGCGCTGCTGTTCGCCGAGATCTGCCGCCAGGCCGAGCTGCCGCCGGGCGTGGTCAACATCATCACCGGGGCGGGCGACACCGGCCGGCTGCTGGTCGAGCACCCGGGCGTCGACAAGGTCGCCTTCACCGGCTCGACCGAGGTCGGGCGGGCGATCGCGCGGGCGGTGGCCGGCACTGAGAAGCGGCTCACGCTGGAGCTGGGCGGAAAGGCCGCGAACATCGTGTTCGACGACGCGGCGCTGGACCAGGCGGTCGAGGGTGTCGTCAACGGCATCTTCTTCAACCAGGGCCACGTGTGCTGCGCGGGCTCGCGGCTGCTGCTGCAGGAGTCGGTGGCCGAGGAGTTCCTCGCCTCCCTCAAGCGCCGCATGGCGCAGCTGCGCGTCGGCGACCCGCTGGACAAGAACACCGACGTCGGCGCGGTCAACTCGGCGGCCCAGCTGGCCCGCATCCGGGAGCTGTCGCAGGTCGGCGAGCAGGAGGGGGCCGAGCGCTGGTCGGCCCCGTGCGAGCTGCCCGACCGCGGCTTCTGGTTCGCCCCGACGATCTTCACCGGCGTCACCCAGGCGCACCGGATCGCCCGCGAGGAGATCTTCGGGCCGGTCCTGTCGGTGCTGACGTTCCGCACGCCGGACGAGGCGGTGGAGAAGGCCAACAACACGCCGTACGGGCTCTCGGCCGGCGTCTGGACCGAGAAGGGCTCGCGCATCCTGCAGATCGCGGACCGGCTCCGGGCCGGCGTCGTGTGGGCCAACACGTTCAACAAGTTCGACCCGACCTCACCCTTCGGCGGGTACAAGGAGTCGGGCTACGGCCGCGAGGGCGGCCGGCACGGGCTGGAGGCCTACCTTGAGCACTGAAGGCCGGCTGGCCGTCCGCAAGACGTACAAGCTGTACATCGGGGGCGCGTTCCCCCGCAGCGAGTCGGGGAGGTCCTACCAGGTGCAGTCGGCCTCGGGCGAGTTCCTCGCCAACGCCGCGCTCGGCTCCCGCAAGGACGTCCGCGACGCCGTGAAGGCGGCCCGGGCGGCCGTGGCGAAGTGGTCGGGGGCGACCGCGTACAACCGCGGGCAGATCCTCTACCGGGTCGCGGAGATGCTGGAGGGGCGCCGCTCGCAGTTCGTCGAGGAGGTCGCCGCGGCCGAGGGGGCCGGCGCCGGCGTCGTCGACGCGGCCATCGACCGCTGGGTCTGGTACGCCGGCTGGGCCGACAAGATCGCCCAGGTCCACGGCGGGGCCAACCCGGTCGCCGGTCCCTACTTCAACCTCTCCGCCCCGGAGCCGACCGGCGTCGTCGGGGTCGTCGCCCCCGCCGACTCCTCGCTGCTGGGGCTGGTCAGCGTGATCGCACCCGCGATCGTGACCGGCAACACGGTCGTCGTGCTCGCCGCGCCCGAGCGCCCGCTGCCGGCCGTCACCCTGGCCGAGGTACTCGCCACCTCCGACCTGCCCGGGGGCGTGGTCAACCTGCTCACCGGCTCGGTCGCCGAGATGGCGCCCTGGCTCGCCGCGCACATGGACGTCAACGCCATCGACCTGACCGGTGTGACAGACCCCACACTCGCGAAGGAGTTGGAAGCGGCCGCGGCGGAAAACCTGAAGCGGGTGATCCGACCGAGTACTCCGGACTGGGGCGCCGACCCCGGCGTTTCGCGCATGCTCTCGCTCCTGGAGATCAAGACGGTCTGGCACCCCAAGGGGGTCTGACCGCCGCAGACGGTGCACACTAGGGTGTTTTGTGCGCGAGGCCACACAGGCCCTGATGTGCCCGCACGCCGAGCCCGACTACGGAGGTCACAGTGGCCCGCCAGTCTCCCTCTTCCCGGCCCGCGGGGTCGCGCCCAGCGGCATCGCGCAACGCTCCGCGCAAGGCCGCGCCGGCCGCGGCGCCCGCCGCGCCCGCGGCCGAGCCGGTCGAGCCGGTCGAGGAGGAAGTGGACGCCGTCGAGGCGATCGACGACGAGGTCGACACCGTCGAGGACGTCGACGCCGCCGACGATGCCGAGAACGACGAGGACGCCGAGGACGCCGACGCCGACCTCGACGAGGACGACGTCGACGAGGAGGACGGCGCCGGCGAGCGCTCGGCCCTCGCCGACGCGATGTGGAACGACGTGCGCGTCGAGCCCGTCGAGATCGCGCTGCCCAAGGGGGTCGGCTACACGCTGCGGGCGTACCGGCTCAACACCGAGCTGACCCCGACCGAGGTCGACGAGGAGGAGGACGACTTCGCGATCCTCCACCGGCGCCCGGCGGAGGACGAGGACGACGACCGGGTCGTGATCCTCGAGAACGCGGAGCTGTTCGAGGACGAGCCGGAGCCGGCCGTCGTGGAAGCTTCATCGAAGACCGACAAGAAGAAGCCCGCGCGGAAGGACGCCGCGGACTCCGACGATTCGGACGACTCGGACCTCGACGAGGCCGCGGAGCTGGACGAGGACTCCGACAAGTCGGACGAGGACGACGCCGACGATGTCGACGACGAGGCCGACGCCGAGGACGAGGACGAAGAGGAAGAAGAGGAGGAGGAAGCCGAGCCCGAGGAGGTTCCGGCGTTCCTCTCCCACCGCGGCAAGCTGCTGCTCTTCCGCTCCGCCGAAGGCCTGGTCGAGTTCGTCCAGACCGACGCCGAGCACGACCTGACCCAGCTCGACACCTGGGAGAGCCTGAAGAAGCGGATCACCGTCGCGGCCGTCGTGCCCTCCGACGAGAACCGCTACGAGCTCGACCTCGTGGTCGAGAACCTCCGCGGCGGCCAGGACGCCTGGGACTCCGAGCTGCTGCTCGGCGCGGGCGAGGCGGCACGTGACCTTGCTTACGCTCTGCGCCTCGAAGCGGTCCGCACGGCGCTCTCCCCCGGCTCCCCCCTCGACGACCTCGACGAGGGCCTGCGAGCTGCGGCGTCGGGCGGCGTGGGCGGATTCTTCGCCAAGCGCCGGCTCAAGAAAATCGGGGCACAACAGGCAGCACTCGGCTGGCGGACGATTATCGGCAAAATTTCTGCCGCCGTGGACTGGCGTGATTGATTTGTGACCGACAGGATCTAAGCCGTGGGCATTTCGGCACGGCGACCCGGCCCCTAGCCGGACGGGTGTGGCGGTGGACGACGATCAGCCAACGGGGTATTCAGCCGTTTCGGCTGATCGCGTCACCGGCCGGCAACCTGTTCACTAGAGGTCGTTCAGTTTGACCTGCAGTAACACGACGGCGGGGCGCCGGGACAGTCTCCGTCGATGTGACGAAAGCTCAACTAATGTCCCGAGAGGAGGACGACGCGGTGGCGCTCGTTCGGGTGTACTGCGGTTTGGCGTCGGCTGACCCCGCCGAGCCGCAGTCGGGTTCCGACATCTGGTTGACCGTCGCGGTCGTCGACGACGCCGGCCGACTCATCGACATCTGCGAGGTGAGCGACGACGCCGGCGGCTACGCCGAGCTCAGCGCTCTGCTGGCGCAGCGCTCCGGCGGCACCTCCGCCGTGGCGGTCGCGGCCGAGAGCGACGACCACGTCGTCACCCAGCTGCTCACCGCGGCGGGCCGCAACCTCGCGTTCACCGACGACGACTCGGCCGACGACTACGCCGAGCGCTTCGCCGACGACGAGTCGCCGGAGGAGATCCAGTCCAACGCCGCCGAGCGCCGCGCCGTCGGCCTCGCCCGGGCCCTGCAGGCCGGCGTCCTCTCCGCGGTCGGCCAGAGCCCGCCGCGCGACATGCTGCCGCTCAAGCCGGTGCTCGCCGCGCACGCCGCGGTCGTCTCCGGCCGGCAGAGCGCCGCGGCCACGCTGCGCGAGGTGCTCCGCGAGCTCTACCCCGCGGCCCTGCGCGCCTACCCGGACCCGGCCGAGTCGATCCCGCTGGCCATCCTCGACGCGCTGCCCGAGCCGGGGATACTCGGCGGCGGCGCCACCGGCCGCAAGGGCGACCAGGCGGTCGTCGCCGAGCTCGCCAAGGCCGGGGTCGCCGACGCCGTCACGCTGGGCGAGGCGATCACCGCGCTGCGTGTCGCGATCGCCGAGACCCCCCGCCGCACCGGCGTCAACCGGGCCATGACCACCGCGGTCGCCGAGACCATCCGGCAGTCCGTCGCGGCCGTGCGGGCCGGCGACGCCGCGGCCAACGCGCTCGTCGCGGTGCTCGCCGACAAGATGAGCCCGGCCGGCCACCGCACGCTGCCCAACCGGCAGCGCCCGGCCACGCCGCTGAGCCCGGCCGCGCCGCTCAACCAGTCGGTCCCCGCGAGCGCGTCGCCGCTGACCCCGGCGACCCCGCTGCGCCCGGCCGCCGTCCAGGACAACGCGCCGTCCCGCTCGCGGGCCGCCGCCGTCGCCGCCAACGCCCGGCCGGCCGCCGTGGCGAGCGAGGCGACGCCCACCCGCTCCCGCGCCGCGACCCGGGCCGCCGAGGCCGCGAGCCGCGCCGCCGAGAGCGCCTCGCGCGCCGCCGAGGTGGCCCGCGCCGAGGAGTCGGCCACCGCCCGGTCCGTCGGCGGCCGCCGCCGCGCCCAGAACGCGCCGGTCATGCCGTCGCAGGCCCAGCCGCCCGTCGTGTCGGCGCCCCCGGCGACCATCGGGTCCGCCGCCGCCGTCGTCTCCGGACCGCCGGCCGGGCTCTCCACGCCGCCGGTCGTCTCCACGCCGCCCGGCTACGTGCCGTCGGCCCCGCCGGTGTACGGCTCGGTCCCGTCGGCGCCGCCGGTGTACGGCTCGGTCCCGTCGGGCCCGCCGGCCTACGGTTCGGTCCCGTCCGGGCCGCCGGCCTACGGTTCGATCTCGTCGGCCCCGCCGGCGTACGGGGTTCCCTCGGCGCCGCCGGTGACGTCGACCCCGCCCGGCTACGCGCCGGGCTCGCACGCCGCCCCGCCGCCGTACCAGCCGGCCGCCTACCAGGCACCGGCGCCGATGTACGCGCCCGCGCCGCCCGCGCCGCCGACCTACCAGGGCCAGACGCCGTCGTACCAGGGCCAGGCGCCGACCCCGGCCTCGATGCAGTCGATCCCGGTGCCGCTGCAGGCGGCCCCGCCGCAGCCCCGGCCCGTCGCGCCGCTGCCGGTGGCCCCGGCCCCGGTCGCGCCGCCGCCGGTCGCGCCGACCCCGGTGATCCCGCCGCAGCCGACGTCGTCGTCGAACGAGCCGCAGTTCACGTCGCTCATGCCGTCCCCGCCGCCGGGCATCGCCCCGCTGATCGGGGGGCACGAGCCGCCGCGCTTCGACTCCTTCGGCTACGACCCGCTCTCCGCCCCGTCGCCCGTCCCGCCGGCCGCGCCGGTGACCCCGGCCGCGCCCACCTCGGGCGGCGCGTTCGACAGCGGCGTGCGGCTGAGCGACCTCAGCGCGCTGGGCGAGCCCCCGACGCTTGACGCCGCGAGCGCCGCGAGCGCGCGCTGGCCGCTCGGCTCGGCGGACACGCCCACCACTGAGACCTCGGCCTACAAGTTCGGCGCGGACCCGCTCGCCTCCTCCTCGGAGCTGAGCAGCCTGCCGCGGCTGAGCGACATCCCGCAGCCGCCGGACTTCTCGGCGCTGGACGCGGCGCTCGAGTCCACCTCGGGCTCGCTGAGCGCGTCCGGCACCAGGTCCCGCGGCACGGACGCCGCCCCCATGCCGCGGCGCGGGTCGGAGACGGCCGACGCGCTGAGCGCGTTCGGCTCCGGCGAGTTCCCGCCGCTCAACGGCGAGCGCTCGACCCGGTCCCGGGCCGAGTCCACCGCCGACGGGCTGTCCCGGGCCGAGCGGCGCGCCGAGCGCGACCGGGCCGAGCAGGCGGCCGCCCAGACCCACGCCGGGTCGCGGCACGCCGAGCACGACCAGGACGCCGAGCCGGCCCGCAGCGAGCGGTCCCGCACGGAGATCCCGCGCTCGGAGCGCTCGCGCACCGAGATCCCGCGCTCCGAGCGGGCCCGGACCGAGATTCCCCGCTCCGAGCGGGCCCGCACCGAGATCCCGCGCAGCGAGCGGGCCCGGACGGCCGAGCGCCACGTCGAGCTGCCCCGCCAGCGCGAGGGCCGCGTGCCCCCGCCGTGGCAGACCGGCGAGCTGCCGGTCGAGGCCGGCGGCCTGCGCCTCGTCGAGCCGGCCCCCGTGGCCGACCCGGCGCTCACGAGCGGCTACCCGGTCGACGAGCTCAGCGGGGAGTACAGCGGCGAGTTCCGCTTCGAGCCCCCGGCCCTGCGCCTGGTCGACTCGGACCGCCCGGCGGAGCGCGCCACCGCGCGCAGCACCGGCACGGGCGCCGGCCGCAGCCGCCGCGCCCCGGCCGCCGAGCGCGACGCCGGCAAGCCCGCCGACGAGGGCGACGGCGACCTGCTGATCTTCGCGGCCGCCCGCTCGGCCTGGTTCACCGACTGGGACAGCGACGCCGAGTCCACCGGCGAGGCCGAGCGTCCGAACCCGAGCTGGGAGAACTCGAACGACACGGCGTGGCAGGCGGCCCAGCGGGCCAGCGCGCCGGAGATCGGCGACGAGACCCGCTCCGGCCTCCCGCGCCGCGTCCCGCAGCAGAACCTGGTGCCCGGGTCCCCGGTCAACGCCAACCCGGAGCGGCCGCTGCGCATCGTGCGCGACGCCGCCCAGATCGCCGCGCACACGACCGGCTACTTCCGCGGCTGGCGCCGCGGGCAGGAGGTCGGCGGCTTCTCGGTCGGCGGCCGCCCGGGCCGCGAGTCGGCGGGCGGCTGGGACTTCAGCCGCGAGGCGAGCCGGGACTACCAGGAGCGCGAGTACGAGTACCGCTCCGCCCGCCGCTAGCGAATCGAGCACGTCGAGGGCCGCCCCGGTCAGCCGGGGCGGCCCTCGCTGTCTGCCGGTACATTGACGGCCCTGTGCGGGCCGTGGGCGGCTCAGGCTCGCCCGGTGTGGTAGCGAGTACACCCAGGGGGTCTGAAGCGCTCAGCGGGGCCGGAAACGGAAACCGCCGCGTTCCGCACTCGGTGCGCAACGCAGCGTGATCCCCGCCAACGCAAACGCGCACCGGGCGTCCCTCACGGGGGCTCGGTGCGCGTCTGTGGCTGAGTGGGTGCGGCTGTTGTCGTGCCGGCGCTACGCCGGCGCGGTCGCACGGCTTCGGCGCATCGACAGCACGTACTCCACCAGGGAGATGAGCACGTTCTTGGTCGACTCCCGCGAGCGCGCGTCGCACGACACGACGGGCACGTCGCTCGAGACCGCGAGCGCCTCCCGCACGTCGTCGGCGTTGTGGTACTGCACGCCGTCGAAGCAGTTGATGGCCACCAGGTACGGCAGCCGCCGGTGCTCGAAGAAGTCGATCGCGGCGAAGCAGTCGGCCAGGCGCCGGGTGTCCACCATGACGACCGCCCCGATGGCGCCCCGCACGAGCTCGTCCCACATGAACCAGAAACGGGTCTGGCCCGGGGTGCCGAACAGGTACAGGATCAGGTCGCGGTCGATCGAGATACGACCGAAGTCCATCGCGACCGTGGTCGTCGTCTTGCCGGGCACGTTGCGGGTGTCATCGACACCGACACCGGCGGAGGTCATGATGGCCTCGGTGGTCAGCGGCGTGATCTCCGAGACCGAGCCGACCAGTGTGGTCTTGCCCACGCCGAAACCGCCGGCGATGACGATCTTCGCTGACGTGACCCGCCCTGGGCGGTGCGCCACGTCAGAGCCTCCGAAGTCCACTCAGCACCCTCTCAAGCAGTTCTGTGCCCACCGACTCGTTTTCGTCGAGCGAGGCCGGCTCGTACACCGCGACCAGTCCATCGGCAGCCATGTCCGCCACGATGACGCGGGCGACACCCAGCGGGAGCTGCATGCGCGCCGCGATCTCGGCCAGAGACTGCAGGCGACCGTCGCAAAGCGTTGAAATGTATTGCTGCTCCTGGCCGTGAGCACCACCCGGCCGGGTATTGGCCGCCCGGCCACGCACGGTGGTCTCGACCAGCGCCTCGATCGCGATTTCCAGCTTGGGCCGGGTGCGACCTCGGGTGACGGCGTACGGCCTTACCAACGCGCCCGTTGGCTCATCGCGTTCGGCCATGTTCGCCGTTCACCTCCTCACTCGTCGGGCCTCGTAAGCAGCCAATGAGTACGTCGTTGGTACAGCTAAGAGATATTGCTCTGTCACCTGGTTCAGCTTCAGCCGAGCATCGAGGCCGTCGGGCGAGGCGGCGGCGTGAGCGCGTCGCCGACCCGGTCGACCAGCAATGCCATTTCGTAGCCGACCTGACCGACGTCGCACGCGCGGGCCGCGAGGACCGCGAACGACGAACCGTCGGAGATCGACATGAGGAACAGGAAGCCGTTGTCCATTTCGACGACAGTCTGCAACACGGCCCCGCCCTCGAAGCAGCGGGACGCGCCCTGCGTCAAGCTCACCAGACCGGACGCGATCGCGGCCAGCTGATCACCGCGGTCGCGGGGCAGGTCGCGAGAAGCAGCCAGCAGCAGACCGTCCGCCGAGACGGCGACCGCGTGGGCGACCCCCGGCACTCGGTCCGCGAAGTTGGCGAGCAGCCAACCGAGATCCTGCGTAGATGTCATGCCTCGTGCTCCTTGCCAACCTGCGAGTTTTGAGGCCCGGCCGAAGTCGGCTCCGGGGTTTTCGAGTCGTCGGACCGCGTGCGGCCCCGCTGAACGCCTCGGTGATACGCCGACAACAGACCGCGCACGGACTCCGGCGTCCGCTTGTGCGCAACGGCGGTGTTCTTCTCAACGCCACCTGGAACCAGCTGCGACATCGGCACACGCTTGGGCAAACCCGTGTCGGTCGTCGTGAATTCCTGCGCCTCGGCGATTGCCGCTGCCGCTTGCCATCCTTCGTCTGCCGCAGTGTGCCAGTTTACTGTCGAACCGCTCGACGCCCGGTCGGCCGAACCTCGCGAAGGTTCACCCGGAGTGCGGGTTTCAAATCGCTGCGGCGGGACGTATGGGGACGGCGCCTCACTGTAGGTGACCTCGACCGGCCGGGGGCTGGCCGAGGGCGGCTGAGCTGCGGCCGGAGCCGGAGCCGGAGCGGCGGCCGGGGGCGTCAGGTCTTCCAGGGGCTGGCGCTTGGTCGTGAACCAGGCGGACTCCAGCTCCCGGAAGATCGGCAGCTCCATCGTCTCGTCGACGAAGCGCTGCCGGGAATCAGGGGCTTCGCTCTCGCTCGGCGCCGGGTCCCAGTCGAGCCGGACGCGCGGAATCTCCGCGGTCATGTCGACCGGCGCGTACGGCTCCGGCTGCGGCGCGGGCCGCTGCGGCGGCTGGGCGTCGGCCGGGGGCCACGGCGACGGCGGAGCGGCGGGCGCGGGCATGCCCGAGCCGGCCGGGGCGTCGTCGTAGGCGCCGGGGAAGCCGGGGCGCTGCCGCGGGATCGGGCCGCCCGCCTCTTCGGCGTCGCCCGTCTCGCCGTCGGCGGGCCAGGTGTCGTTGGACCGGCGCTGGGGCAGCGGGTTGAGCCCGCCCGGGCCGCCGGGCGCGTCGTCGCGGTCGCGCCGGTAGGCCTCTTCGCCGCCGGCGTCGCTGACGTCGCCGGCGCCGGTGAGGTCGGACCAGGCCGGCAGGTTGCGCCCGCCGCCACGCTCGGCCGGGCCGCGCTCCGCGCCGAGGCCGTTGCGGCCGCCGGCGTCGCGCTCGGGGTCACGGCCGAAGCCGCTCCCGTCGCGCCGGAAGCCGCCCGTGTCGCCGCGGCGGAAGCCACCGGTGTCCCCGGTGTCGCCCCGGCGGAAGCCGCCGGGGTCGCCCGTGTCGCCGCGCCGGAACCCGTCGGTGTCGCCGCGCCGGAAGCCACCGGTGTCCCCGGTGTCGCCGCGGCGGAACCCGTCGGTGTCCCCGCGCCGGAAGCCACCGGTGTCCTCGCCGCCGAAGCCGCCGCCACCGGGCGGGAGCGTCGGGCGGGCCGGTGGCGCGGGCGGGGCCGGGCGCGGCGGGGCGCCGTTGGCGAAGCCGTTGACGGTCGGGCGCTCGCCGGTGCCGCCGCCGTTGCTGCGGTCGGGGCGGTCGCCGCCGAAGAGGCCACTGCTGGTAAGGGTGCCGAAGCGCGGGCCGCCGCCGCTGCCGGGGCCGCCACCGGGGCCGGTGCCGGCGCCCGCGAAGCCGCCGCCCAGACCGCCGGGCGTCGGGCCGCTCTCCAGCGCCAGGGGCGAGGCGAGCGGGGAACGCGGCGCGGGGGTCGACGGGATCGGCCGGGCCTGCACGACGTCGTTGGGGCCGACGGCGGGCATGCCGGCGGTCGGCATCCCCGCGGCGGCGCGCCCGGAGAGCGCCCGCGGCACGAGCACGCCGGCCGGCAGCGTCATGTCGGCGATCGTGCCGCGCTCGCGCGCCGCCCGCAGCTCGACCTTGACGCCGTGGCGGGCCGCCAGCCGGGCGACCACGACCAGGCCCATCATCCGGGAGACGGCCACGTCGACCATCGGCGGGTTGGCGAGCCGGTCGTTGAGCTCGGCGAGCTGCTCGGGCGAGATGCCGATGCCGTGGTCCTCGACCAGCAGCACGGCGCGGTCGCCGACGCGGCGGGCCTCGACGATGACGGCCGAGTCCGGCGGTGAGAACGCCGTCGCGTTGTCCAGCAGCTCGGCGACCAGGTGGACCATGTCGTTGACCGAGTGCGCCGAGATCTCGATGTCCCGGTCGATCATGCCGAACTCGATGCGTGTGTAGTGCTCGACCTCGGACTGCGCCGCGCGCAGCACGTCCATCAGCGGAGCCGGCTCGCGCTGGATGCGCGTGGAGTCGGCGCCCGCGAGGACGAGGAGGTTCTCGTCGTTACGGCGCATCCGGGTGGCCAGGTGGTCGAGCTGGAAGAGCTCGGCCAGGTGGTCCGGGTCCTCCTCGCCGCGCTCCAGCCGGTCGAGGTGGCCGATGAGCCGGTCGACCAGGATCTGGGAGCGGCGGGCGAGGTTGACGAACATGGTCGCGACGCTGGCCCGCAGGGCGGCCTGCTCGGCGGCGGTGCGGACGGCCTCGAGGTGGACGGCGTTGAACGCCTCGGCCACCTGGCCGAACTCGTCGCGGCTGCGGATCGGCAGCGGCTCGGCGATCTGCAGCGCCAGTTGGTGCGGCGACATCTGGGTGGCCAGCGCCGGGTCACGCAGTCGCTGCACCGCCTGGGGCAGGCCGAACTGCGCGACCGTGAGCGCGCCGTGACGCAGCTCGCGCAGCGAGCGGGCCATCGACCGGGCCACGATCCAGGCGAAGAGGATCGCCAGCAGCAGCATGCCGAGCAGCGCGCCGGCGGTGACGAGCACCCGGCGCTGCAGGTCGTTGCGGGCCGTGGTGGCGCTGTCGATGTTGTGGTCGTCGAACTCGATCTCGATGCCCCGCAGCAGGTTCGCCTTGTTGATCATGGCGTTGTCCCACGCGGTGGCGGTGAAGATGTCGCCCGGCAGCTGCTCGATGGTCAGCGGGCCCAGCACACCCTCGAAGGTGGAGGCCTCTTTGAGGTCCGAGCCGGACCGCTTCTTGTCGAACAGGTCGCGGTGCCAGGGCTGGGAGTTGGTGCGGAACTGCTCCTCGGCCTGGTCCTGGCCGGTCAGCGCGGACTGGAACTCCTTGCGCAGCTGCGGCGTGAAGGCCTTCGTCGTGAGCGCCCGGATGCCGACGACCCGCTCCAGGGCCACCTGCTCCTTCATCTCCGAGATGGCGGCCGCGGCGCGCATGTCGGCGCCCAGCGACGGGTTGTTCGACAGCTCGGCCGCGCTGTCGCGGATGCTGAGCAGGTCGTCGATCAGCGACTTGTACCGGGCCACAACGGTGCTGGCCAGGATCTCCTTGCTGCCCTCGGTGATCTGCTTGCGCATGCCGGGCAGGTCCTGCAGCTGCGTGTCGATCGAGGCGAGCTGCTTGCGGAAGTCCTCGGGCGGGTCGGCCAGGCCGGACCGGGTGAGCCGGTAGTCCTTGCTGGCGTCGTCGCTCTTCTGGGTCTGCCGCTCGAAGATGCTGCGGGCCTCGACGGCCGCGTCGGTGTTGAGCTGGCCGAGCAGCATGGCCGCGTTGGCCCGCTCGTTCTGCAGCTCGTGCACGAGGGCGGAGGCCTGGGCGGAGAGCCCGGAGAGTGTGCGGGCCCGGTCGGCGTCGTTCGCCTCACCGATGTTGCCGACGAGACCGTTCGTGCCGACCACGATCGTCGCGATGATCGGGACGATCATGATGAGACCGAGCTTGGACCAGATCGGCAGGTCTCGGAGCCGGCCGATCGGGAAACGCAGACGCGACGAGACCGGCTCTTGCGTCGATGGCCGTTTGCTCACTTCACCGCCCTCCGAACCGGCGCCTTGTGAAACAGCAGGCACCCGCGACCGGCCGACCCTACTGGGCCAGACCTCCGAGATTCCACCATGTCCCGTGCCAAGAAGAAAGCCCAGGTCTGCCGCTGTGCTTTATGTGTAAGACTGAAGAGAATGTCCATTTTGAAGGCATTTATACCGAACCCTCACCAAGCTCCGGATCATGGCCGGTGACAAATCCGGACATCACGTGAGCTTGGCGTATGCCGGCTTGATGACGTCGTTGATCAGGGCGAGCCGCTCGTCGAACGGAATGAACGCGCTCTTCATCGCATTTACCGTGAACCACTGCAATTCCGCCCAGCCGTAGCCGAACGCCTCCACCAGCAGAGCCATCTCGCGCGACATGCTCGTGCCGCTCATGAGCCGGTTGTCGGTGTTGACGGTGACGCGGAAGCGCAGGTCACGCAGCAGGCCGATCGGGTGCTCACGGATCGAGGGGGCGGCGCCGGTCTGCACGTTGGAGGACGGGCACAGCTCCAGCGGGATGCGCTTGTCGCGAACATACGCGGCCAGGCGGCCCAGCGCGTTGCCGGTGCCCCCGGCGCCGATGTCGTCGACGATGCGCACGCCGTGCCCGAGCCGGTCCGCGCCGCACCACTGCAGCGCCTGCCAGATGGACGGCAGGCCGAACGCCTCACCGGCGTGGATGGTGAAATGTGAGTTCTCGCGCTGGAGGTACTCGAAGGCGTCCAGGTGGCGCGTGGGCGGGAACCCGGCCTCGGCCCCGGCGATGTCGAAGCCGACGACGCCGGCGTCGCGGTACCGGATGGAGAGCTCGGCGATCTCCATCGAGCGCGCCGCGTGGCGCATCGCCGTGAGCAGGGTCCCGACGCGGATCGGGGTGCCCTGCGCGGCCGCCTCGGCCGAGCCGGCCCGGAACCCGTCCAGCACCGCCTCGACGACCTCGGGCAGGGTCAGCCCCGCCTCCAGGTGCTGCTCGGGCGCGAAGCGGACCTCGGCGTACACCACCCCGTCCGCGGCCAGGTCGAGCGCGCACTCGCGGGCGACCCGGTGCAGCGCGTCCGCGGTCTGCATCACGGCGACGGTGTGGGCGAACGTGGTCAGGTACCGCTCCAGCGACCCCGAGTCCGCGGCCGCGACGAACCACTCGCCCAGGCCCTCGGGCGTGGCCGCCGGCAGCTCGTGGCCGATCCCGGCCGCGAGGTCGAGGATCGTGGCGGGGCGCAGACCCCCGTCGAGGTGGTCGTGGAGCAGGGCCTTGGGCGCGCGACGGATCTCGTCGAGGGTTGGGGCCGCCGAAGAAGGGATAGCCATGCAACGACACTAGTGGTGTGCAACCCACCGTCGTCACACATCTGCGCTGTCCCGTGTGCCGCGCCCCCCTCGCCCGCGCCGATACCGCGCTGCGGTGCCCGCAGGGGCACTCGTTCGACGTCGCCCGGCAGGGGTACGTCGACCTGACCGCCGGCCGGCCCGCCAAGGGCGACA
Source organism: Dactylosporangium sp. McL0621 (assembly GCF_049995355.1). Taxonomy (NCBI): domain Bacteria; kingdom Bacillati; phylum Actinomycetota; class Actinomycetes; order Micromonosporales; family Micromonosporaceae; genus Dactylosporangium; species Dactylosporangium sp. McL0621. The sequence goes on along the minus strand of NZ_CP188259.1, from coordinate 1,021,576 downwards.
CCGCGGACATGGTCGCGGCCCGGGAGTCGCTGCTGGCCGCCGGGCACTTCGGCGCCCTGACCGCGGCCGTGGCCGAGCTTGTCGCGCACGAGCGGCCGGGCCTGGTCGTGGAGGTCGGCGCCGGTACCGCGCACTACCTGGCCGCCGCGATCCGAGCCGGCGGCGACGGGCTCGCGGTCGACACCTCCAAGCCGGCGCTGCGCCGGGCCGCCCGGGCCCACGAGCGCATCGGGGCCGTCCGCGCCGACATCTGGCAGGGCCTGCCCGTCGCCGACCACGCCGCCGCCGTCGTCCTCGACGTCTTCGCGCCCCGCTCCGGGGCCGAGTTCGCGCGCGTCCTGCGCCCGGGCGGCGCCCTGGTGGTGGCCACCCCGGCCGCCGGTCACCTGGCCGAGCTCGTCGACGCCCTCGGCCTGATCCGCGTCGACCCGGCCAAGCGCGAGCGGCTGCGGAAAAGCCTGGACCCGTGGTTCGTACCGGCCGGCGAGCACCGCGTCCGCGCCCCGCTCGCCCTCACGCGCGCCGACGCCCACGCCCTCGTCGGGATGGGCCCGAGCGCATGGCACACCGACCCGGACGCGATCCGGGCCGCGCTGGAGGGGATGCCGGAGCCGGTCGCCGCCACGCTCGACGTCGACCTCACCGTGTGGCGCGCTCGTACCTAGGTCGAGAGGTCCACCTGCCCCCAGCCCGGGGGCGCGCCGTGGTACGGCCCGGCGAACACCACCGCCCACTCCAGGGCCCACCGCCGCTGCCCCGCCGCGCTCGCGTCCAGCTGCCCCGGCAGCGGCAGCCCCCGCCGTTCGCACTCCCGCAGCGCCCAGTCCAGGCAGTAATACAGGTCCAGCTGCCGGGCCGCCTCGAGCGCCGAGCGCGGGGCGGCCAGGGTGCGCCGGCGCCAGGTGTCGAAGCTCTCGCCCTGGGCCAGGTCGGGCAGCCGCTCCATGAGCCCCTCGGCCGCGCCCCACAGCGGGTCGAGGTCCATCGCGATGCCCAGCAGCCAGGCCAGCGTGAAGAGGGCCTCGACGTGCCGGGCGAACGCGCGCTCGTCGCCGTCGGCCTCGGCGACGAACCGCCATTCCTCCGGCGTGAGCCACTCGACCAGGCGCGCCTCGGCCAGCCACTGCACGCCGAGCTCGGGCGGCAGGCCCCAGGCCCGGGCCAGCACGACGTTCAGGCAGGCGGCCCGGGCCTCGATCGAGGGGCCGGGGCGCAGGTCGACCTGGTCCCCCGGCTCCCAGATCAGCGGGAAGTCGGGCGGGGGGAGGGGGAGCCGCAGGCGGTGCAGCTCCTCGAGGCTCGCCTCCCGCACCCGCTGCGGGTCCGGCGCCGTCGTGCTCATCCGCGCACAATAACCAACCGTTCGGACAGTCTTTCCATCAGGAGATCCGGTCGAGGATCAGGGGCCGCTTGGGCGGGGGCGACGCGGCGAGCGTGACCGCCCCGCGGGCCACCTCCAGCGCCGCCGGCAGCTTCGCGGCATCCTCGGCCCGCAGCTCCATGAGCACGTCACCGGCGTGCACGGGGTCGCCCGGCCGGCGGTGCAGGATGATCCCGGCGGAGGCGCTGACCGGGTCCTCCTTGCGGGCGCGGCCGGCCCCGAGGCGCCAGGCGGCCACGCCGACCGCGTACGCGTCGAGGCCCGACACGAACCCGTCGGCCGCCGCGGTGATCGTCTCGACCTCGTTGGCCACCGGCAGCGGGGCGTCGGGGTCGCCGCCCTGCGCCCGCACCAGGGCCCGCCACGAGTCCATCGCGCGGCCGTCGGCGATCGCCTGCTGCGGGTCGGCGTCGCCCAGGCCGACCGCGTCGAGCATCTCCCGGGCCAGGGCCAGCGTGAGCGCGACGACGTCCTGCGGCCCGCCGCCGGCCAGCACCTCCAGCGACTCCTCGACCTCGACGGAGTGCCCGACGGCGCGGCCGAGCGGCGTGTGCATGTCGGTGAGCAGCGCGACCGTTGTCACGCCGTGTGCCTTGCCCAGCTCCACCATGGTCCGGGCCAGCTCCCGGGCGTCGGCGACCTCGCGCATGAACGCGCCCGAGCCGAACTTCACGTCGAGGATCAGCGCCGACGTGCCCTCGGCGATCTTCTTGCTCATGATCGAGCTCGCGATGAGCGGGATCGCCTCGACCGTGCCGGTGACGTCCCGCAGCGCGTAGAGCTTGCGGTCGGCCGGGGCCAGGCCCTCGCCGGCGGCGCAGATCGCCGCGCCGACCGTGCGCAGCTGCTCGGTGAACTCCTCGTTGGACAGCTTCGTGCCGAAGCCGCGGATCGACTCGAGCTTGTCCAGCGTGCCGCCGGTGTGGCCGAGCCCCCGGCCGGACAGCTGCGGTACCGCCGCGCCGCACGCGGCCACGAGCGGCGTCAGCGGCAGCGTGATCTTGTCGCCGACCCCGCCGGTGGAGTGCTTGTCGACGGTCGGGCGCCCGACCCCGGACAGGTCCAGCCGCTCCCCCGAGGCGATCATGGCCGCGGTCCAGCGGGCGATCTCCCCCGGCGTCATGCCGTTGAGCAGGATGGCCATCGCCAGCGCCGACATCTGCTCGTCGGCGACCTCACCGCGGGTGTAGGCGGCGACGACCCAGTCGATCTGCTCGTCGCTCAGCACGCCCTTGTCGCGCTTGGCGCGGATGACGTCCACGGCCGCGAAGCTCATCGGCTGCTCCAGTCCTGTTCGATGCCGGCCGGGCGCGGGGTGTCCCCGGCCCAGCTCGCGGTGCCCTGCGCGTCGACGACGATCACGCGGGGGGTTCGGATGCGGCCCCAGTCGACCGCCTCGGCCGCCGTGGCGAAGATCGGGCCCTCCTCCAGGATGCCCGCCGGCTCGTCCTCACCGGTGCCGGAAGAGCGTTCCCAGTACGACGTCCAGACCTGCCGCCCGTCGGCGATGTCCGGGTGCACGAAGACCGTGCCGCTGCCGACCTTGAGCGCGAGCGCGGCCGGGACCGTGGGGTTGAGGCCGACCTCGCGCTCCTGGGCCCGCACGAGACTCCCGATGCGCGAAAGATCGGTGTCGTCGAAGGCGTACGGCAGCAGCGCCGACATCGGCAGCGGCCCGCTCGCGTGGTCGATCAGCAGCGTGGCGCCGCCGTGCTCCCACAGCAGCTGCCGGCAGCGCCCGCACGGCATGAGCGGGCGGCCGTCGGCGTCCACGCAGGCCAGCGCGACCAGCCGGCCGCCGCCGCTCACCTGCAGGCTCGACACCAGACCGCACTCGGCGCACAGGCCGAGGCCGTAGGAGGCGTTCTCCACGTTGCACCCGACGACGACCCGGCCGTCGTCGACGAGCGCGGCGGCCCCGACCGGGAACTTCGAGTAGGGCGCGTACGCCCTTTCCATGGCCGAGACCGCCGCGCTGCGCAGCGCGTCCCAATCAACCGGTACAGAGTTCACAAGACCATCATCCGCCGCGGCGATAGGGCTTGCCGTCGGCCGCGGGCATCCGCAACCGCTGGGCGGCGAGGGCGAGCACCACGAGCACGGTGATGTACGGCGCGGCCTGCACGAGCGCCGTGGGGATCTTGTCGACGGTGAAGTACAGGACGTAGGACAGGATGCCGAGCACACCCGCGGCCACGCCGACCACGGTGTTGCGGCGCACGAACTCCCACACCGCCAGGGCCAGCAGCAGCGCGCCGACGAGGATCAGCAGCGCGTGCACCGACTCCGAGCCGCGGCGCAGCTGCAGCGCGTCGGTGTAGCCGAACAGCGAGGCGCCCAGCGCCAGCCCGCCCGGACGCCAGTTGCCGAAGATCATCGCGGCGAGGCCGATGTACCCGCGGCCGCCCGTCTGCCCCTCGCGGAAGATCACGGAGCTGACCGTCGACAGGTACACGCCGCCGAGGCCGGCCATCGCGCCCGAGATGACGACGCCGTAGTACTTGTACTTGTAGACGTTGATGCCGAGGCTCTCGGCCGCCCGCGGGTCCTCGCCGACCGAACGCACGCGCAGGCCGAACGGGCTGCGCCACAGCACCAGCCAGGTCCCGACGATCAGCAGCACCGCGAGCACCGTCACCAGCGACACGTCCACGAGCAGGCCGCGCAGCACGCCCGCGAGGTCGCTGACGAGGAACCAGTGGTGCTTCTCCAGGCCCGCCAGCCGGTCGACGAACGGCACCGAGACCCGCGGGACGGTCTGGTCGGGCTTGAGCGCGGGCGACTGGGTCGCGCCGGCGCTGCCCCACACGATGAAGGAGAGGTACCGCGTGATGCCCGGCGCCAGCAGCGTGATCGCCACACCGGAGATGATGTGGTCGACGCCGAAGGTCACCGTGGCCAGCGCGTGCAGCAGGCCGCCGAGCGCGCCGCCGGCGATGCCGATCAACAGCCCGACCCAGGGCCCGTAGTTCAGGCTCCCCCACGCGCCGAACCAGGTGCCGAGGATCATCTGCCCCTCAAGGCCGATGTTCACGACGCCGGCCCGCTCCGACCACAGCCCGCCGAGGCCGGCGAGCCCGATCGGCACCGCCGCCTGCAGCGCGGCCTGGATGGCGCCCTGCGAGGTGACGTCGTCGGCCCCGGTGAGCAGGTGGACCAGGGACAGGCCGATCAGCGTGCCCGCGACGATGAGCAGGATCCGGGCGGTACTCATGCGACGCCGCCTCGGTGCGGCCGGCTCCGCCGCGACGGCGGAGAGCATCGCGTCGGTGCTCACTTGGACTCCTCCGTTACGGGGGCCAGCGGGGCGGAGCCGGCCGGGGCCGCGGTGGCGGCGCCGACCCGCTGCTGCTGTGCGCGCCGGCCGATGCGGTTGGCCAGCTCGTAGGCGACGACCACGGACAGCACGGCGACGCCCTGCATGATCACCACGATCTCTTTCGGGATGCCGTCGAGGTCGAGGATGAGCTGGGAGCGGGCCAGGAAGCCCCACAGGATCGCGCCCAGGGCCATGCCGACCGGGTGGTTGCGGCCCAGCAGCGCGACCGCGATGCCGGTGAAGCCGATGCCGCCGAAGCCCTCGGTGTAGGTGTGCGTCTCGCCGAGCATGCGGGGCAGGTTGACCAGGCCGCCGATGGCGCCCGAGATGATCATCGCGGTGATGACCATCCGCTTGGCGCTCACGCCGCTGGCCGTGGCCGCGAACGGGTTGTAGCCGGTGGCCCGCAGGTCGAAGCCGAAGCGGGTGCGGTTGACGGTGAACCAGTACACGACACCCAGCGCCGCGGCGATGGCCAGGAAGCCCAGCACCTTCTGGTCGGTGCCGGAGACGATCGGCAGGCCGGGCATCCAGGAGTTCTCGGGGAGCACGCCGGTGGTCTTGATCTGCGCGCCGGGCTGCTGCACGCCCCAGTGCTCGTTGAGCAGCCAGGTCACCACCTGGCCGGCGATCGCGTTGAGCATCAGCGTGGAGATGACCTCGCTGACCCCGCGCTGGGTCTTGAGCAGCGCGGCGATCGAGGCCCAGATCGCGCCGACGATGGCGGCGACCACGATGATCAGCACGATCCGCAGCGTGCCGGGCAGCCAGCTCATGAAGGAGGCGCTGGCCAGGGCCCCGGCCATGAACGCGCCGATCTTCGACTGGCCCTCGACGCCGATGTTGAACAGGCCCATCTTGAAGCCGATGGCCACGGCCACCGCGGCGATGTAGTACTCGCTGGCCTTGTTCAGGATCTCCACGATCGAGTCCGGCTGCGTGCCGAAGTCGAGCATGTCGCTGAAGGCCTGGCCCGCGTCCTTGCCGGTCAGCTTCAGCGCGAGCCAGGAGATCGCCGCGGCCAGCAGCAGCGCCGCGACCGGCGCGATGAGCTGCGGCAGGAGCTTCGCCGGGTCGACGCGGCGCCAGAACGGCGGCGGGGAGGCGGCGGTGACGGTTCCCGCACTCACGCCGACACCTCCGCAAGCTCCGGTGTCGGCGCCGGATCACAGCACCCCCGGTGAGCGGCCACTCCACTTCGTTCCGTACCGCTCACGAGGCCTCCTCGGTCGTGGCGCCGGTCATGGCGACGCCCAGCTGTTCGGGGGTGACGGTCGCCGGGTCGGCGTCGGCCACCAGCCGCCCACCGTAGATGACCTTGAGCGAGTCGGACAGGCCGATGAGCTCGTCGAGGTCGGCCGAGATCAGCAGCACGCCCATGCCGGCGATGCGGGCGCTGCGGATGTGGTCCCAGATCGCGGCCTGGGCGCCGACGTCGACCCCGCGGGTCGGGTGGGCCGCGATGAGCACCTTCGGCTCGTGGCTCATCTCCCGGCCGACGATGAGCTTCTGCTGGTTGCCGCCGGAGAGGGCCAGGGCGGCCACGTCGATGCTGGGGGTGCGCACGTCGTACTGCTCGACGATCCGCTGCGTGTCGCGCCGGGCCCCGCCGACGTCGATCAGGAAGCCCCGCGCGTTGGGCCGCTCGGTCTGGTGGCCCAGGATGCGGTTCTCCCACAGCGGCGCGTCCAGCAGCAGGCCCTGGCGGTGCCGGTCCTCGGGCACGTAGCCGATGCCGGCCTCGCGGCGGCGCCGGGTGGACCAGGAGGAGACGTCGTCGCCGCCGAGGCGGATGGTGCCGGTCGCCGCGCGCATGCCGAGGATGGCCTCGGCGAGCTCGGCCTGGCCGTTGCCCTCGACGCCGGCGATGCCGACGACCTCGCCGCGGTGGATGGTGAAGGTCGCGTTGTTCACGACCGGGCGACCCTCGGCGCCGAGGACCGTGAGCCCCTCGACGACCAGGGCGGGCTCGTCGGTCACGGTGGACTCGCGCGCCTCCGGGCTGGGCAGCTCGCTGCCGACCATGAGGGTGGCCAGCTGGCGGGCGGACACGTCGGCCGGCTTGACCGAGGCGACGGTCGTGCCGCGGCGGATGACCGTGATGTCGTCGGCGACCGCACGCACCTCGTCGAGCTTGTGCGAGATGAACAGGACCGTGAGGCCCTCGCGGATGAGCTCGCGGAGGTTGCCGAAGAGCTCGTCGACCTCCTGCGGGACGAGTACCGCGGTCGGCTCGTCGAGGATCAGGATCCGGGCGCCGCGGTAGAGCACCTTGAGGATCTCCACGCGCTGCCGGTCGCCGACCCCGAGGTGCTCCACCAGCTCGTCCGGGCGTACGCCCAGGCCGTACCGCTGCGAAATCTCGTTGATCTTGGCTTTGGCCTTCGACCCGATGCCGTAGAGCTTCTCGGCCCCGAGCACCACGTTCTCGGTCACGGTGAAGTTGTCGGCGAGCATGAAGTGCTGGTGCACCATGCCGATGCCGGCCGCGATGGCGCCCTGCGGCGAGGAGAACCGGACCGGGCTCCCGTCGACGATGATCTCGCCCTCGTCGGGCGGCTGCATGCCGTACAGGATCTTCATCAGGGTCGACTTGCCGGCACCGTTCTCACCGACGATCGCGTGGATCGTGCCCTTGCGGACGGTGAGGTTGACGTCGGAGTTGGCCACAACGCCGGGGAACCGCTTCGTGATCCCCTTCAGCTCGACGGCGGATGGTTCCGCGGTCATCCAGGCTCCCTAAAGATGAGGCGGGGGACCGGATCACAGTCCCCCGCCGAGCACCCGATGTCTACTACGAGAACCTACTACTTGGTAGGAACGACGACCTTGCCGGACGCGATGTCGGCCTTGGCCGCCTCCAGCTTGTCCTTGATGTCGTCGATCTTGCCACCGGAGGTGGCGTAGCCCACGCCGTCGACCTTGAGGTCGAAGACGGTCGCGCCGGCCGTGAACTTGCCGTCGGCGTAGTCCTTGACGAAGTTGAACACCGCGTTGTCGACCCGCTTGAGCATCGAGGTCATGATGACCGGCTTGAGCGAGGCGTCACTGACGGTGTTGTACTGGTCCGAGTCGACGCCGATGGCCAGGGCCTTCTTGTCCTTGGCGGCCTCGAAGACGCCGGAGCCGGAGCCGCCGGCCGCCGCGTAGACGATGTCCGCGCCCTGGTCGTACATGCCGCTCGCGGCGGTCTTGCCGCCGGCCGGGTCGTTGAAGCCCTTGCAGGCGTCGGCCGGGGTCGACAGGTAGTTCGTCAGCACCTTGATGTCGGCCTTGGTGGCCTTGGCGCCGGCGGTGAAGCCCGCCTCGAACTTCTTGATCAGGTCGACCTGGCAGCCGCCGATGAAGCCGACGGTGCCCTTCGTGCTCTTCAGGGCCGCGGCGACGCCGACCAGGTAGGAGCCCTGCTCCTCGGCGAACGTCAGGTCGGCCACGTTGTCGGCCTTGGTCGCGCCGTCCACGATCGCGAACTTCGTGTTCGGGCAGTCCTTGGCCGCACGGGCGAGCGGGCCGTTCGCGGCGTCGGCACCGTCGTAGACGAAGCCCACGGCGATGACCGGGTTGTAGCCGCTGGTGCAGAGCAGCTTGAGCCGCGAGTACTTGTCGTTCTCGCTCTCGCCGGCGACCGCGGCCAGGTCCTTGACCTCGAGGTTGAGGTCGCTCTTGACCTTGTCCAGGCCCGCGGCGGCGGAGTCGTTGAACGACTTGTCGCCCCGGCCGCCGATGTCGAAGGCGAGGCCGACCTTGACGCTCTTCTTCGCGGGCGGTGCGCTGCTGCCATCTCCCGCGCTGTTCTTGTCATCACCGCAAGCGGTAATGGTGCCCAACGCGACAAACGCCACCGCGGCGGCCGCGAGAACCTTCATCCCACGCACTTGGCGCAAGACGGTCTCCCTTCCCAATGCACCGCCGGAACGCGGTGAACCCAACGGCGGGAGCGTACGCCCTCGCCGGTGCTGAACCACCGTTTGCTGCCGGGTTGGGAGGAGTGCGTTATAGGGCCGTGACGTGCCGACGGCGCTCCCGCCTCGTGGGATCGATCTTGTAACCTCCTAGTTACCGCCAAAACACGGCAACCGCGGCGTTAGCGATCGTTAACCCGACCAAAGCGAGGAAATGGCCGCGGTTGACCTCGTCGCGCTTGCGGGAGAAGAAGGCCATGACGAAGATCATGAGCCCGATCACGAGCTTCACCGCGAGCTTGGCCGTCGGCGGCTCGTGATCCCCGCCGCCGCGCAGCGGAGCGGCGAGCCCGAGGCCGGTCACCACCTGGACGATCGCGCCCCAGAGCATGGCCTGGTTGACGCGCAGCTTGCCCGTGAGGTACTGCGCGATCGATCCGCCCAGCAGCATCGCGAAGCCGATCAGGTGCAGAAACAGGAGGATGAGCCGCAAAGGTTCCACTCGCGCAAGGTAGCGGCCGGTTGACTCTCCCCCAACTGGAGGGTCGACGATTCCCTTTATGAAGTTGATCGGGTTCACCACTCGCCCAAGGCGTCGTCCGTGAACATTGGCGAGCTGTCGCGCCTGACGGGCCTGCCGGTCAAGACGATCCGGTACTACTCCGACGTCGGCCTGGTGCCGGAGGCCGAGCGGTCGCGGGCCGGGTACCGCCGCTACGACCACGGCTCGATCGTGCGCCTCGAGTTCGTCCGCACGCTGCGCGAGCTGGGCCTGGACCTGGCCACCATCCGCCAGGTGCTCGACCGCGGGGCGGACCTGCGCGAAGTGGCCGCGGCGCACGCCTCCGCCCTGGGCATCCAGATCCGGGTCCTGCGCCTGCGCCGGGCCGCCCTGCGCGCGGTGGCGGGCCGCGACTCCAGCCCGGCCGACCTGGAGCGCCTGGCCCGGATCGCGCAGGCGAGCGCGGACGAGCGCCGGCGGATCATCGACGAGTTCTTCGACAGCATCTTCGCGGGCGTGAACGAGACCGCGGAGTCGCAGGAGTTCGCCGCGGGCATGCGCAGCGTGTCGGCCGACCTGCCGGACGAGCCGACCGACGAGCAGGTGGACGCCTGGATCGAGCTGGCCGAGATGCTGCGCGCGCCGGACTTCCGCGCGCGCCTGCGGGAGATGGGGCGGCGCAGCTTCGCCCCCGGCGCCCGGCGGATCGTCCCGACCGGCCCGGCCGACCTCAAGTGGTTCATCGACCTGGTCGCCGAGGCGCAGGACCGGGGCTCGCCCGCGCCGGCGGCCGTGGTGGACGAGGTGATGCAGCGGTGGTCCGCGGCGGCCGGCGTGCCGGACGGCGCGGACCTGCGCCGCGAGGTGGCGGAGGCGATCGAGCTGTCGATCGAGCCGCGGGCGGAGCGGTACTGGCAGCTGATGGCCGTGATCAACGGCTGGCCCCCGATCCCGTCGACCATGCACCGCTGGGCGTGGTTCCTTTCGGCCCTGCGGGCCACGCCGCCCCGGTAGCGTTGATCAGGTGGAGTGGTGGCGGACCGCGGTCATCTATCAGATCTACCCGCGCAGCTTCGCCGACTCCGACGGCGACGGGGTCGGCGACCTGCCGGGCATCACGGCCCGCCTGCCACACCTGGCCGACCTGGGCGTGGACGCCCTGTGGCTGTCGCCCTTCTACCGCTCCCCCATGGTCGACGGCGGCTACGACGTGTCCGACTACCGCGACGTCGACCCGGTCTTCGGCACCCTGGCCGACTTCGACGCCCTGCTCGCCGAGGCCCACCGCCTGGGCCTGCGGGTGATCGTCGACATCGTCCCGAACCACACCTCCTCGGCCCATCCGTGGTTCACCGAGGGCCGGCGGGACCGCTATGTGTTCCGCTCCACCGAGGAGCGGCCCAACGCCTGGCGGTCCCTGTTCGGCGGCCCGGCGTGGACCCAGGTGGCCGACGGCTCCTGGTACCTGCATTGCTTCGACCCCGCCCAACCCGACCTGAACTGGGACAATCCGGAGGTCCGGGCCGAGTTCGACGACATCCTGCGGTTCTGGCTGGACCGCGGCGTCGACGGCTTCCGCGTGGACGTCGCCCACGGCCTGGTGAAACCGGACCTCGCGGCGGTGTCGATCTTCGACCAGGACCGGGTGCACGACATCTACCGCGGCTGGCGCAAGATCCTGGACTCGTACCCGGGCGAGCGCATGGCCGTCGCCGAGGTCTTCGACACCGAGCCGGCCCGGGTCGCGCGGTACGTCGCCGCGGACGAGCTGCACCAGGCGTTCAACTTCGACTTCCTCGACGCCCCCTGGGACCCCACCGAGCTGCGGCGGATCATCGAGGCCTCGCTGGCCGCGGCGGCCGAGGTGGGCGCGCCCCCGACGTGGGTGCTGTCCAACCACGACCGGCGCCGCCCCGTCACCCGCTTCGGTGGCGGCGTGGTCGGCCTGCGCCGGGCCCGCGCCGCCGCGCTGCTCATGCTCGGGCTGCCCGGCTCGGCGTACCTCTACCAGGGCGAGGAGCTCGGCCTGCCCGAGGTGCTCGACCTGCCCGACGAGGCCCGCGCCGACCCGCAGTGGATCCGCTCGGCCGGCGCCGAGATCGGCCGCGACGGCTGCCGCGTGCCGCTGCCGTGGGAGGGCGACGAGCCGCCGTTCGGCTTCGGGCCGGGCGGGCGCTCCTGGCTGCCGATGCCGGCGGACTGGGTCGCGCGCACGGTCGCCGTCCAGCGCGCCGACCCCGACTCCGTCCTCAGCCTCTACCGCGAGGCCCTGCGCCGGCGCCGCCCGGCCGCGACGCTGGCCTGGCGCCCGGCGCCCGACGGCGTGCTGTGCTTCGAGACCGAGGGCTTCCTGGTCGCGGCCAACCTCGGGGGGCCGGCGTTCGGCCTGCCGCGGGCGCCGGTGCTGGCCAGCTCGCCGGTGGGCGGCACGCTGCCGCCCGACACGACGGTCTGGATGGAACGGGACTGACGGTTCGTCAGCTGCTCAGCTTGGCCGCGATCCGGGAGAAGCCGGCGCGGATCTCGTCGACCGACGGCGGCTCGTGCGTGTGGTCGTCGCCGTGTTCGTGGTCGTGGTCGTGGTACTCCTCGCCGTAGCCGGCGAGCTCCGCGTCCAGCGCGGCCGTCTCCAGGTCCTCGTTCTCGGCCGCCATCCGGGAGGCGGCGATGTCGCCCTGGATCTGGTCCACCGTCACGTGCGGCTGGAGCGGCTCGACGACCGCCATCAGGTCCTCGTCGGCCACCACGGCCTCCGCGAGCGCCAGCGCGTGCGCGCGCTCGTAGGGGCCGCACACGACCGGCTCCCACTCCTCCTCGTCGTTCATCGGGCCGAAGGTGATGATCCACGGCAGGGTCAGCGCCGGCGCGTCGGCCGGCAGGTCCAAAGTCACGAGTGCACCCACGGCGCCCATCATGACGGTTCCTGACGCTCCGCACCCGCCGAACCGCCGGACACCATGCCGGTCGATCCGGGCGGCGGCACGACGTTCGCGGCCACCTGCGCCGCGTGCTCGGCCTGCTCGGCCGCCTGCTCCACCAGCTCCGCCGCGCGCCGCGCCGCCTGGACGTCGGCCCGGGGCGCCCCGCCGGCCAGGTCGTGCACCTGGCCGTGCGGGCTCGTGGCGGACAGCGCCGCGGCGAAGAGCAGGAGCTGGTGCAGCAGGTACATGTACAGCAGCAGCCCGATCGTGCCGGCCACGAGCTGGTAGGCGGGATTGTGCTCGGTGCGGGTGATGTACCACTTCCCGAGCGTCTTGAGCAGCCCGAGCCCGATCGCGAAGAGCAGCGCCGACGGCCACAGCCGCCGCAGCGACATCCGCAGCCGGGGCACCCCGACGAGCAGGGCCGCGCCCAGCGACACGTCGACCACCCCGGAGAGCACGGTCGAGAAGCCGCGCAGGGCGACGCGCACCGGGTCCTGGTCGAAGTCGCCGGCCAGCCAGTAGATCAGCTCCTGGACGCCGGCGAAGATGCCGATCGAGATCAGCAGGAGCAGGCCGAGGCCGACCAGCACGGCGAGGTCGAGCAGCCAGCGGACCACCGGGTTGCCGGGATGCTCCTGCAGCTGCCACAGCGCGCGCTGCGACGAGCGCAGGTTCTCCACCCAGCCGACGCCCGCGATGACCAGGCCGACGAGGGCGATGATGCCGATCTGCTGGCTGCCCGCGAAGATCTGGTCGCCCTGCAGCTGGGGCAGGTTGGCCTGCAGGTAGATCTGCACGCGCTCGACGACCAGCCGGTTGTTGTCCAGCACCTGGCCCAGGATGAAGAACAGCACGACCACCATCGCGAAGACGGCGAAGAAGCCGTAGTACGCGGTCGCGGCGGCCAGGCGGACGGCGTCCACGTCGAAGTACCGCTGCTGGGCCCGCCAGACGTGGTCGAACACCCGCGAACGACCGCGGGCCGCCGCGATCATGCGGTCGAACCCGGCCTCGAGCCGGTCCAGGACGCTCACGCCGCCACCTCCGCAAGCTCCGGCGTCGGCGCGAAAAAACTGTGCCTATGGTTCACGGCCCCTCCGCTCCGCTCCGGACCGCTCACGTCTAATGGTCCGCCGTGAGGCCGTACTCCGCACAGGGACGCCACCGCCCGCCGTGGTCGTGCTCGAACAGCGTGAACCCGCGGACCGCGAACGAGGCCTCGTAGCCGGCCAGATCCGCGAACGCCGCGTCGAGCTGCTCGGGCGCGACGTCGTGGGCGATGGTGACGTGCGGGTGGTAGGGGAAGCGGGCGGCCGGGGAGATCGCGCCGGTCCCGAGCACCGCGGTGTGCAGCTGCTCGCACTCGCCGATACCGGCCGCGACCGCCACGAACACCACCTGGGTGATCGGGCGGAACGTGCCGGTGCCGCGCAGCTGCACGGTGAACTCCCGGTGCGCCCGGGCCACCTCGCCGAGGTGCCGGTGGATCTCCGGCAGTCGTGCGGCGTCGATCTCGGTCGGGCCGAGGAGGGTGACGTGAGCCGGCACGTGCTCCGCGACCCGGTCACCGGCGGCCAGGCGGGCGGCGGTGAGCTCGCCGCCCCACGGCTCCGGAATGTCGATCGCGACGCCGATGGTGGTCCTGTCCACCTCAGTGCGCGGCAGCGCCGGGAGCGAGGAAGCCGATGCGGTCGTACACCGTCTTCAGCGTCGGCTCCGCAACCGCCCGCGCCTTCTCCGCGCCGATCGCGAGCAGCTTGTCGAGCTGCCCCGGGTCGTCGAGGTAGGCGTTCGTGCGCTGCTGGATCGGCCTGACGAACTCGGCCACGACCTCGGCGAGGTCCTTCTTCAGGTCGCCGTAGCCCTTGCCGTCGTACGCCGCGACGAGCTCCTCGACCGTTCGGCCCGACAGCGCCGAGTAGATCGTGAGCAGGTTGGACACGCCCGGCTTGTTCACCTGGTCGAAGAGGATCTCGCGGCCGGTGTCGGTGACCGCCGAACGGATCTTCTTGGCCGCGCGGGCCGGGTCCTCCAGCAGCTCGATGAGGCCGTTGGCGGTCGACGACGACTTGGACATCTTCGCCGTCGGCTCCTGCAGATCCGTGATCTTGGCGGTGTCCTTGATGATGAACGGCGCCGGCACCGTGAACGTCTGGCCGAACGTGGTGTTGAACCGCTGCGCCAGGTCGCGGGTCAGCTCCAGGTGCTGGCGCTGGTCCTCGCCGACCGGGACGGCGTCGGCGTGGTACAGCAGGATGTCGGCCGCCTGCAGGATCGGGTAGGTGAACAGCCCGACGCTGGTCCGGTCGGCGCCCTGCTTGGCCGACTTGTCCTTGTACTGGGTCATCCGGCCGGCCTCGCCCATGCCGGTCAGGCAGTTCATCACCCAGCCGAGCTGCGCGTGCTCGGGCACGTGGCTCTGCACGAACAGGGTGCACCGCTCCGGGTCGAGCCCGAGGGCCAGCAGCTGGGCGACGCCGACCCGGGTGCGCTTGCGCAGCAGCGCCGGGTCGTGACCCATGGTGATCGCGTGCAGATCGACCACGCAGTAGAAGGTGTCGTGGGTCTCCTGCATCGCCACCCAGTTGCGCAGGGCACCGAGATAGTTGCCCAGATGGAACGAGTCGGCGGTGGGCTGAATCCCGGAGAGCACCCGGGGCCGGGCGGGAGACGACATGCCCGCCATTCTGTCAGGCGCAACCAGATGCTTCACACAGGCGTCTGTCTGGATAGCGTGCTTGGCGAGGGAGGTGGCGCGTGGGCGACGAGCTGGAGGCCCGTGAGGCCGTACGCGACGCGTACCAGGCGCACTACCGCCGCCTGGTGGCCGCCCTGTACGCCCTGACGGGTGACCACGCCGAGGCGCAGGACCTCGTCCAGGAGGCGTACGCCCGCGCGCTGGCCCGGCCCCGGCAGTTCCTCGACGTCGCCGACCCGGAGGCCTGGCTGCGCACCGTCGCGATGAACCTGGCCCGCACCCGCTGGCGGCGGCGCCGCCTGTTCGACACACTGGTGCGCAGCGGCCGGGTCGCCCGGCCCGTGGAGAGCGTGCCGGGCGTCGACCCCAACCGGGTCGCCCTGGTCGCCGCCCTGCAGCAGCTGTCGCAGGCCACGCGGGAGACGATCGTGCTGCACCACCTGGCCGACATGTCGGTCCACGAGGTCGCCGACGCCCTGGGCGTGCCGGTGGGCACGGTCAAGGCGCGGCTTTCCCGTGGCCGCGCCATGCTGGCCACCCTGCTCAGCGACGTCGAGGCCGGCGAGGCGGCCCCGCGCCGGCGCCCCGCCCCGCCGCACGTGCCGGACCCGGACCAGCCCCAGGAGGTGCGAGATGCGCCCTGAGCTGGACTTCCGCACCCTGCGCGCGCAGATCGAGGCGGCCACCTGGGTGCCGGACTTCGCCACGCTGTACCGCCGCGCCGGCCGCGTCCGCCTGCGGGACCGCCTAGCCGTGCTCGGCGCGCTGGTCGGCACCCTCGGGGTGCTCGCCCCGGTCGCGCTGGCCGGGGTCTTCGGCCGCCCGGGCCCGGTGGCGCTCGGCCCCAACCCAGACCTCGGGGAGGCCTGGAGCCCCGTGGCGTCGGAGACGCCGCCGGCGGCCGGCAAGTACCCGTCCACGATCACTGTGATGGCCGCGGCCGGCGATCTGCCCAGCCTGGTGGCCGCGGTCGACGTGTGCGTGGAGGTGCCCCAGGCCCGCCGCTGCAGCCTGCAGGTCACCACGCTCGGCGGGCCCGAGCGGCGCAACCCGTACGTCGTGGACGCGCTGCGCACCAGCCCGCTGGAGCGGATCTCCAACGTCCAGCTGCTGCGGATCGCCGCGACCAGCTACATCCTCAGCGGCGAGGTCGGCGGCGGGTCGCGGGCCAGCGTGCGCTTCGAGCTCACCACCGACATCCAGACCCAGCTCAACCCCCAGGACACCTCCCCGGTCATGGGCCCCGCCGACCGCCTCGCGCTCGGGCCGGGCGACCGGGCCGTCCAGCTGGTGCAGTACGGCGACCTGTTCGGCGTCCGCGAGAGCGACGGCGCGCTGAGCATCATCGGCCAGCCGCCCATGGCCCGGCGCACGGTCGCGGCCGGACTGCCCGCCAAGGCCGGCTGGTGGGTGACCGGCGCCGACCTGCACACCGGCGCGCCGGCCGTGGGCGTCAGCCTCGACCAGGGCGGCGGCTGGCTCGCCCGCACCCTCGACGCGCCGGCCGGCAGCGACGTGCCGACGGTGGCCTCGGCGGACAGCCACAGCGCGTGGGCCTTCGTGCCGTACAGCCACGCGATCCGGCTTTTCCGCACCAGCGACGGCGGCCTGAACTGGCGCGAGGTCCGCGGCGCGGTCGAGCTGCCGGCGCAGCTCAAGACGCTGGACAACCGCACGCTGGGCGCCCTGGTGCGCGCGGACCGTTCGGTGCTGTTGTGGGTGCACTCCGACAGCGAGACGGTCTTCTTCGAGAGCAACGACGGCGAGCACTTCACGGTCGTCCCCGGGCCGGGCGGGGCGATCTCCGTCGTCGACAACGGCTACGCGGCGCTGGGCGACCCGGCGCGGGTCTCGCGCGACGCGAAGGCCTGGCAGGAGGCGGCCGTGACCGGCACCATGCAGCCGAGCTGAAAATCGCGGGAACCCGCGGGGCCCCCGGAGGATCGTGGTCAGCGTGGGCGACGTCGGCGAGGTGTACCACGCCTGCTACCGCAGGCTGGTGGTGCAGCTCTACGCGTTCACGACCGACCTCAACGAGGCCCACGACGCGGTACAGGAGGCGTTCGCGCGGGCCGTCGCCCGCCCGCGCGGCTTCGCCGGCATCGACAACCCCGAGGCCTGGCTGCGCACGGTGGCGCTCAATGTGGTGCGCCGCCGCTGGCGCCGCCGCCGGGTGCTCGACCTGCTGATGCTGCGGGAGCGGCCGCTGCAGGAGCACCCCGCGCAGCCCGACCTCGACACCCGCACCGACCTGACCGAGGCCCTCGACGCCATCCCCCGCGGCTACCGGGAGGTCATCGTGCTGCACTACTACGCCGACCTCAGCGTGGACGAGATCGCCGCCGCGCTGCACGTCCCGGCCGGCACCGTCAAGTCGCGCCTGTCCCGCGGCCGCGCCGCGCTGGCCGGGCGCCTGCGCGGATACGAGGTGGCCCGTGCCTGACCAGCTGGGGCCCCGGCTGCGGGCCGAACGCGACCGGCTCGACATCGAGCAGCCGCCGATGGAGGTCATCGCGGTCCGGGCCGCCGCCCTGCGCCGCCGCCGGCTCGCCGCCCGGACCGGCGCCGGCGCGCTCGCCGTCCTGGCCGCCGTGGCCGCGACGATCGCCGGGCTCGACCGCCGGGAGGGCCCGGCGCCGATCGTGGCCGCCTCGGACACGGCCGACCCGGCGGGCACCTGGAGCGCCGCCGGCATCGCCATCTCGGGCCTGCCGCACCTGCCCACCGACCTGCCGGGCACGGTCCGCGACGCCGAGTTCCTCGACGCCGACCGCGGCTTCCTGCTGACCTCCGACTGCTGCCAGGCGTGGGTCAGCAGCACCACGGACGGGGGCCGGTCGTGGCACACCGTCCGCTCGCCCGTCGCCGACCGGCCCCAGCTGGTACTGGTCCCGGGCGGAGTCGTCGTGCTCGGCGCCGGCCCCGGTCACCCGTGGGCGGCCAGCGCCGACGGCGAGCAGTGGAACACCGGCAACGGGCCGCCCGGCCCGGCGGCGCCGCTGACCGGCAACTCGCGGCTGCTCGCGCTGGCCGACGACGCGTGCGGCGCCCCGACGGGCGCGATCACCAAGACGGATCTGGCCCCGGTACCGCAGCAGCCGCCCCTGACCGTGTGCTGGCGCTCCCCCGTCCGCGCCGGCGACGGGTCGTGGTGGGTCGGCGGGCGCACCGGGGACGGGCGGCCGGCCGTGGCGGTCTCCCGCGACGGCGGCGCGAGCTGGGCGCTGACCGCGTTCCCGGGCTTCCCGGCGAAGTCCTCGGCCCGGGCGGCGCTGCTCGGCCGGGCCGTCTACGTCACGATCGTCGCGCCCCAGGAGGCCGCCGCGACCCCGGAGCGGCTGCTCGCCGTCGCCGTCTCGGTGGACGGCGGGGCGACGTTCGACGCGCCCCATCCGACCGCGGGCCAGGCCACCATCGGCGGCGACCTGGTCCCGTTGCTGGACGGCCGCCTGCTCATCGTCGACGGCTACGGCCACTGGCTGGTCTCGGAGGACGGGGGTGCGTCGTGGGTACGCCTGGAAGGCCTGCACCGCACCATGCGGCTGGCCCGCACCGAGGCCGGGTACGTCGCCTACCAGATGGCGGACATCTACACCGCGTTCTCGGTCGACGGCACCGCCTGGCAGAAGCTCGACGCGCAGTAGCTACCGGTTCATGAACGCCCAGGCGTCGGCCACCATCGTCGCCAGGTCGGCGTAGTGCGGCGTCCAGGCCAGGTCGTGCTTGGCCTTGTCCGATGACGCGACCAGCTGGGCCGGGTCGCCGGGGCGGCGCGGGGCCATCTCCACCGGGATCGGGTGCCCGGTCACGGCGCGCACGACCTCCACGACCTGCCGGTTGGAGAAGCCGGTGCCGTTGCCCAGGTTGAAGATCCGGTGCCCCGCCCCGTCCATGGTGCCCAGCGCGAGCAGGTGGGCCGCGCCCAGGTCGGCGACGTGGATGTAGTCGCGGATGTTTGTGCCGTCGGGGGTGTCGTAGTCGTCGCCGAAGATCTGCAGCTTCTCCCGCTTGCCCGCCGCGACCTGCAGCGCGATCGGGATCAGGTGGGTCTCCGGGTCGTGGCGCTCGCCGATCATGCTCCCGTCGGGGCGGCGCAGGGCGCCGGCGACGTTGAAGTACCGCAGGCTGACCGCGGAGAAGCCGTGCGCGACGGCGAACCCGGTCAGCGCATGGTCGGCGGCGAGCTTGGAGGTCGCGTACGGGTTCGGCGGGCGCACCGCCGCCGTCTCCGGGATCGGCACGGTGTCGGGGTCGCCGTAGACGTTCGCGGTGGAGGAGAACACCAGCCGCCGTACCCCCGCCGCCTTCATCGCGTCGAGCAGCCGCAGCGTGCCGACGGCGTTGTTCTCCCAGTACTTCTCCGGCTTCTGCACGCTCTCCCCGGCGGCGATGAAGGCCGCGAAGTGCAGGACCCCGTCGAAGTCGGGCGTCAGCAGGTCACCGACCGCGTCGTGCACCCGGCCGCGCACGAAGGTCGCGCCCGCCGGTACCGCCGCCTCGTGGCCGGTGGAGAGGTCGTCGAGCACCACCACCTCATGCCCGGCGTCGAGCAGCAGCGCGGTCACGATGCTGCCGATGTACCCGGCACCACCGGTGACGAGTAGCTTCACTACAACCTCCCAAAATTCGACAGATTAATCAAAGGATTCAAACAAAAGTACACGCCGCTACACTTTTGTCCATGCCGGAGCCTGGCCCCGGAACCCTGCGGCAGGCTGCGGCCGCCCTGCTGATCCGCTGGGCGCGGCGGCTTCACGCTACTCCCGACACCGCCCGCATCTCCGAGGCCCAGCTGCGGACCCTCATCACGGTGAACTCCGGCACCGGGCACGTGCGCGAGGTGATGGTGCCGCGCACCGAGGTGGTGTTCCTGGACGCGGCGCTGACCGTCGCCGACGCCGTGCTGGCCGTGCGCGGGGCCCGCCACTCCCGCTTCCCGGTGATCGACGGCGACCCGGACGACGTGCTCGGCTTCGTGCACCTGCGCGACCTGCTCCTGACGCCCGCGGTCGACCCGGCGGTGACGCTGCGCGGCCTGACCCGCGAGGTGAAGCGGCTGCCGGCGAGCAAGCGGGTGCTGGCCGCGCTGGCCGAGATGCGCGGCGAGGGCCACCACCTCGCCGTCGTCGTGGACGAGTACGGCGGCACGGCCGGGATCGTCACGCTCGAGGACCTGATCGAGGAGCTCGTCGGGGAGATCCACGACGAGTACGACGCCCCGCCGGCCCCGGCCCGGGTGGACGAGGTGGACGGGCGGCTCAACCTGGCCGACCTCGCCGAGCGGGTCGGGCTGCGGCTGCCCGCCGGGCCCTACGAGACCGTGGCCGGCTTCCTCATGGCCCGGCTGGGCCGGGTGCCCCGGGTCGGCGACCACGTGCGCCACGACGGCTGGCACCTCCAGGTGAGCACCGTGGAGGGCCGCCGCGTCGCCCGGATCTCGGTCAGCCGGCCTCGATGATCATGCCGGCGCCGACCGTCCGGTTGGTCGTCTCGTCGATGATGATGAACCCGCCGGTGGTGCGGTTGCGGCGGTACTCGTCGGCCAGCAGCGGCACCGTCGTGCGCAGCCGGACCCGGCCGATCTCGTTCAGCGCGAGCTGGGTGGCCGACTCGTCGCGGTGCAGCGTGTTGACGTCGAGGCGGTACTGCAGGCCCCGGACCACGGTGCGGGCCGAGCGGGTCGTGTGCTTGATCGCGTACTTCCCGCCGACCGTCAGCGGCCGGGTCTCGTCCATCCAGCAGACCATCGCCTCGATGTCCTGGGCGACCTGCGGGGCGTTGTTCGGCCGGCAGATGAGGTCGCCGCGGGCGATGTCGATCTCGTCGGCGAGGCGGATCGTGACCGACATCGGGGGGTACGCCTCGGCGAGCTCCCCGTCGGCGGTCTCGATGTGCGTGATCTTCGTGGTGAAGCCGGACGGCAGCACCATGACCTCGTCGCCGGGCTTCATCACGCCGGAGGCGATCTGGCCGGCGTACCCGCGGTAGTCCGACACGGTGGTGGACTGCGGGCGGATCACGTACTGCACCGGGAACCGCACGTCGACGAGGTTGCGGTCGGAGGCGATGTGCACGTGCTCGAGGTGGTGCAGCAGCGACGGGCCCTCGTACCACGGCATCTTGTCGCTGCGGGAGACCAGGTTGTCGCCGTGCAGGGCCGAGATCGGGATCACCGTCAGGTCGGGGGCCTCGAGCTTCGCCGCGAACGAGGTGAACTCGTCGGCGATGCGGTCGTAGACCTCCTGCGAGTAGTCCACCAGGTCCATCTTGTTCACGCACAGCACCAGGTGCGGCACCCGCAGCAGCGAGCACAGGAACGCGTGGCGGCGGGACTGCTCCACCAGGCCCTTGCGGGCGTCGACCAGGATCAGGGCCAGATCGGCGGTCGACGCGCCGGTGACCATGTTCCGGGTGTACTGGATGTGCCCGGGCGTGTCCGCGATGATGAACTTGCGCCGGGGAGTCGCGAAGTACCGGTACGCCACGTCGATCGTGATGCCCTGCTCCCGCTCGGCCCGCAGGCCGTCGGTGAGCAGCGCCAGGTTGGTGTACTCGTCCCCGCGCGAGCGCGAGGTCGCCTCGACCGCCTCCAGCTGGTCCTCGAAGATCGCCTTCGAGTCGTACAGCAGCCGCCCGATCAGCGTCGACTTGCCGTCGTCGACCGAACCCGCGGTCGCGAACCGCAGGAGGTCCATCTGGCGCTCCAGCACCGCGGTCATTTAGAAGTACCCTTCCCGCTTGCGATCTTCCATCGCGGCCTCGCTCACCTTGTCGTCCCCGCGGGTCGCCCCGCGCTCGGTGATCCGCGTCGCCGCCACCTCGTCGATGACCTTGTCGATCGTGTCCGCGTCGCTGCGGACGGCGGCGGTGCAGGAGGCGTCGCCGACCGTGCGGTAGCGGACCCGCTCCACGAACGGCGTCTCCCCGGCCTTCAGCGGCAGGAACTCGTTTATCGCGTACAGCATCCCGCCGCGGTCGACGACCTCGCGGTCGTGCGCGTAGTAGATGCTGGGCAGGTCGATGCCCTCGCGGGCGATGTAGTGCCAGACGTCCAGCTCGGTCCAGTTGGACAGCGGGAACACCCGGATCGACTCCCCCGGCGCGATCCGGGCGTTGTAGAGCGCCCACAGCTCCGGCCGCTGGTTGCGCGGGTCCCACTGCCCGAAGTCGTCGCGGAAGCTGAACACCCGTTCCTTCGCCCGCGCCTTCTCCTCGTCCCGGCGCGCCCCGCCGAAGAGGGAGTCGAAGCGGTACTTCTCCACCGCGTCGAGCAGCACCGGCGTCTGGATCCGGTTCCGCATCCCGTCGGCCGACTCTCGGACCATGCCCGCGTCGATCGCCTCCTGCACGCTGGCCACGATCAACTGCACGTTGAGTTCCGCGACCCGGCGGTCGCGGTACTTCAGCACCTCGGCGAAGTTGTGACCGGTGTCCACGTGCATGACGGGGAACGGGATGCGGGCGGGCGCGAACGCCTTCTCGGCGAGGCGCAGCATCACGATAGAGTCCTTGCCGCCGGAGAACAGCAGCACCGGCCGCTCGAACTCGGCGACCACCTCGCGCATGACGAACAGGCTCTCCGCCTCGAGAGCATCCAGGTGTGAGACCCGGTAGGGCGGCCGGCTCATGAGTTGCGGGAACCTCTCAGCTGTTGATTGCGGCCAGCAGTGACGGCGCCAGTGCCTTCCGACACACCACCAGGTCAGGCAGGCGGGGGTCGGGCTGGTTGTATTCCAACGTAGTCCCGTCGATACGGGAAGCGTGCAGGCCCGTGGCGAGAGCCACAGCGACCGGGGCGGCGGAGTCCCACTCGTACTGCCCACCGGCGTGGACGTAGGCGTCGACGGCCCCGTCGATGACCGCGGCGATCTTGGCGCCGGCCGAGCCCATCGGCACCAGCTCGATTGGAAGTTTCCCGGCGAGGGTCTCCAGCAGGGCCGGCGGGCGGGTGCGGCTCGCGGCCATCCGGATCGGCTCGCCCTGCACGCCGGGCATCGGCGGGAACGGCGGCGGGGCGTCGGTGCCGAGCACGCAGTGCTGGGCGGGCAGGGCCACGGCGCCGGCGGTCAGGCGGCCGCGGACCGCCCCGGTCCCGGACAACGAGGCCGGTGTCGCCCGGCAGTAGAGGGCCACGTGCACGGCCCAGTCGGCCCGCCCCTCCTCGCCGAACTCGCGGGTGCCGTCCAGCGGGTCGACGATCCAGACCCGCTCGGCCTGCAGCCGGGCCGCGCTGTCGGCGCCCTCCTCGGACAGGATCGCGTCCGCCGGGCGCCAGCGTGTGAGCTGCTCCACCAGCAGCTCGTGCGAGAGACGGTCGCCCGCCTTGCGCAGCGCGGCGGGGTCGGCGTACCCCATCTCCTCGCGCAGCTTCAGCAGCATGTCCCCGGCCCGCTGGGCCAGCCAGCGCGCGAAGCCCCCGTCGGTGGCGGGTGGTAGATCGGTCATCAGTAAGCTCCAGCCCCTCGGGTCACCGCACTCAGCGTCCGCAGCATGATGACCAGGTCGAGCGAGAGCGACCAGTTCTCCATGTACTGCAGGTCGAGGCGGACCGCTTCGTCCCACGATAGGTCCGACCGGCCGGACACCTGCCACAGGCCGGTCATCCCGGGCCGCACGGCCAGCCGGCGCCGGGCGTCGTCCGGATACACGGCGACCTCCTCCGGCAGCGGCGGGCGCGGCCCGACCAGCGACACGCTGCCGCCGATCACGTTGAGCAGCTGCGGCAGCTCGTCGAGCGAAAACTTTCGCAGAAGTCGCCCGACGCGGGTGACCCGCGGGTCGTTGCGCAGTTTGAACAGCGCGCCGTCGACTTCGTTGAGGTGCCGCAGCTCCGCCAGGCGGGCCTCGGCATCGATGTGCATCGTTCGGAGCTTGAAGATCACGAACTCGTGACCGTCCTTGCCCACTCTTACCTGACGGAACAGTACCGGTCCGGCGGAGTCCATGCGAACCGCCAGCGCCAGAATCGCCAGAAGGGGGCTGGCCAGCACCATCAGCAGCGCCGCGCCGGCCCGGTCGACGAACGCCTTGACCAGTCGGCGGGCCCCGTTCAGGGTCGGGTGTTCGACGTGCAGCATCGGCAGACCGTCCACCGGGCGGATGGTCGTCCGGCTGCCGGCCACGTCGATGAGCGTGCTGGCCACGATGAGGTCGATGTCGTCGCGCTCCAGGTGCCAGGCCAGCCGGCGCAGCGCGTGGCCGTCCAGCTCCGGGCAGGACAGGACAGCACGGTGTCGGCCCGGGCCGTGCGCACCGCGCCCGCGACCTCGTCGAAGCGGCCCAGGATCGGCACGTCGGCGACCTCGCCGGCCCCGGGCAGGCAGGCGCCGACCACCTTCAGGCCGTGGTACCGCTCGCGCCGCAGCTGCCGCGCCATGGCCTCGACCGCGAGCTCGTGGCCGACGACGACCCGGCGCATGCACGCCCCGCGCCGCTTGTGGGCCCGGTGCAGCAGCTGGCGCAGGAGGAACCGGGCGAGCAGGCAGCCGAAGGTGACCAGCGGCAGCGCGACGAAGAGCCACATGCGGGCGATGCGGGTCTCGGTGGCGTACGCGATGAAGACGGTCGCGGCGGTCAGGGCCAGGCCCGCCCGCAGGACGCGCTGGTACTCGTCGGTGCCGACGAACAGGTACCGCTTCTCGTAGCCGCGGTTGGCCGCGAGGCTGGCCGTGAACGCGATGGGCAGCAGCACCGACAGCAGGATGTAGCGGCTGTTGTACAGCGTCAGGCCGCCCGAGAACCGGGCCTCGAACGCCACCGCGCCGGCCAGGAGCCCGATCACGAAGTCGATCACGAGCAGGGTGCGCAGGTAGCGCCCCTCCCACGCCCAGCGGGCCCGGTGCCGCGAGGCGCGGCCGGCCCCCGCCGACATGTCCGGCGCGGCGATGCGCACCGGGGTGGTGCGGGTGAAGGGGGTGGTGCCGCGTACGGCCGCCTCGACCTCGGCGGCCAGGGCCGGGTCGACCTCGGCGGCCGGGGCGGCGCCGGGGGCCGGGGCGGGCGAGACGGGCACGTTCACGTCGGCCGGCTTCTTCGCCGAGACCTGGCGGATCTGGTTGCGCACGGGGCTCGGGCAGCGGCCGCGGGCCGGGGCGGCCGGGCGGCCGTACACCACGGGCGGGCGGTCGGCGGGGCGGATCTTCACGGCGGGCGCGCGGTCGGCCGGGCGGCTGTTCAGGGCGGGCGTGTGGTCGGCGAGGCGGGCCTTCGCGGCGGGCGGCGGGGCGGCGTCGGGCTCGCGGCGGACGTTTGGCGTGCGCTCCTCGCGGCGCAGGGCCCCGGGGTGGTCGTCGCGGCGCGCGGCCGCCGCGCTTTGCTCGCGGCGCGCGGCCCCCGGGCGGCCCTCGCGGCGCGGGGCACCGGGGCGATCCTCACGGCGGAGATGGGCCGGGCGGTGGAACCCGTCCCGCGTTCGTCCGCTGTCGATCGCCACGCTGCCTCCTTCAGAAGGACCGTTTCCATCAAACGGTGCAACTTCGGGTACAACGTGCAACTCGGACATTCGTCACGCCGACGGGTAATCGGGACGGTCGTTATTGCATAGATGAAAGTGTTGTCTACTCCGCGTGATATCGATTCTGGGCGGCCTCGAGCCCCTGGTCGATTATCATCTCCACCGCGTCCGCGGCGCGGTCCACGAAGTAGTCCAGCTCCTTGCGCTCGACCGCCGCGAAGTCGGACAGCACGAAGTCGGCGGGGTTCTGCCGGCCCGGCGGGCGGCCGATGCCGAAGCGGACCCGCAGGTAGTCCTTGCCGCCCAGCGAGCTCGACATCGAGCGCAGGCCGTTGTGGCCGCCCTCGCCGCCGCCCTGCTTGATCCGCAGCTGGGTCCACGGGATGTCCAGCTCGTCGTGCACGGCGATGATCTGCTCCCGCGGCACCTTGTAGAACTGCGCCAGGCCGGCCACGGGGCCGCCGGCGAGGTTCATGAAGGTCAGCGGCTTCACCAGCACCAGGCGCGGCCCGCCGACGCGCAGCCGGCCCTCGGCCACGTCGGCGACCGTCCGGCGGTGCTTGCCGAAGCGCAGCCCGGCCCGCCGGGCGAGGAGGTCGGCGACCATGAAGCCGACGTTGTGGCGGTGGCGCGCGTACTCCGGGCCGGGGTTGCCCAGCCCCACGACGAGCCAGGGTGCGGCGTCGGTCACCGGGGTCTCCTCCTCACACAGCAAAGTCGCGGCCGCCCGGGAGGCGGCCGCGACTCACTTCACGCGAGCGGTCCGAAGCGAAGCGGAGGGGCCGCTCGCCATAAGCACAGAGCTGACGCCGGCACCGGAGCTTGCGGAGGTGACGGTGCTGGGGCGATCAGGCCTCGGCGGCCGCGGGCTCCGGCTCGGCCGGCGCCTCCTCGGCGGTCTCGGACACGATCGACTGGTCCTGGGCGGCCGAGACGATCGCGATGACGAGGTCGGGGTCCGCCGCGAGCTCGACGCCCGCCGGGAGCTTGACGTCGGCCGCCTTGACCTGGCTGCCGGCCGGGAGGCCGTCGATCGAGGCCTCCAGGTGCTCGGGCAGCTTGGTCGCGTCGGCCAGCACCGCGAGCGTGTTGCTCTCGGTCATGACCAGCGTGTCGCGGGCCGCCTCGCCGATGAGCTGGACGGGGATCTCGACTGTCACCTTCTCGCCGCGGCGGACCACCAGCAGGTCCACGTGCTCGAAGGTGTCCTTGATCGGGTCGCGCTGGATCGCCTTGGGCAGGGCCAGGGCGGTGCTGCCGTCGGAGATCTCGATGTTGAAGATCTGGTTCTTGCCGCCGTGGCGAATGGCCGCGGCGAACTCACGGGCGGGGAGGGCGATGTGGCGGGGCGCTTCGCCGTGGCCGTACAGCACGGCTGGCACCTTGCCGGCCCGGCGCGTGCGGCGGGCACCACCCTTGCCGAACTCCGTGCGGGGCTCGGCGCTGATCTTTACCTCGGACACGACAGAACTCCTGATGCGGTTGTGCGGCGGGCACCGGCCTGCGCGACCGGTAACAGTTGTCTATGTGCGGCGCTCGGGCGAGAGGCGCTTGGGGCACGGGCCCTGAGCACCGCGTCGATCACGGAGCCCGCTTGGCCGTCGTGCCGGTCGCTGTGTGGCCGTCGGGGTTAGAACACCCGGCAGTCACACGGAGACCGCAACGCCTGGCCCGTAAGGAGCACCCTCGCCGTGGCAACCGGTCTAGCTTACCCGAGGCACGAACCGTCACTCACGGGGTGCCCCGTCTGATTGCGCAGATCACGCATGCGCGTGAGCCGAACGGCCGAAACTCAGGACAAACCACCGAAGAGGGTGGTGACGGAGCCGTCGTCGAACACCTCGCGGATCGCTCGGGCGAGCAGCGGGGCGATGGAGAGCTGGGTGATCTTTTCAACCTTACGGTCCGGAGGCAGGGGCAGGGTGTTTGTCACCACAACCTCGCTGATCTTGCTCGTGTCGAGCCGGGAACAGGCCGGGTCGGACAGCACCGGGTGGGTCGCGGCGACCACGACCTCGGCGGCGCCCTCGTCGAAGAGGATGTCCGCGGCGCTGACGATGGTGCCGCCGGTGTCGATCATGTCGTCGACGATCAGGCAGACCCGGCCCTCGACCTCGCCGACCACGCGGTTGGCCACGACCTGGTTGGGCTTGCTGGGGTCGCGGGTCTTGTGGATGAACGCGAGCGGGCACCCGCCGAGCCGGTCGGTCCACCGCTCGGCCACGCGCACCCGGCCGGAGTCGGGCGCGACGACCGTGATCGGGCGGCCGGCGTACTTGGCCTCGATGTGGTCGGCCAGCGTGTTCATCGCGAACAGATGATCGACCGGGCCGTCGAAGAAGCCCTGGATCTGCGCGGTGTGCAGGTCGACGGTGAGGATGCGGTTGGCGCCGGCGGTCTTGAGCAGGTCCGCGATCAGGCGGGCCGAGATCGGCTCGCGGCCGCGGTGCTTCTTGTCCTGCCGCGCGTACGGGTAGAACGGCAGCACGACCGTGGTGCGCTTGGCCGAGCCGCGCTTGAGCGCGTCGACCATGATCAGCGTCTCCATCAGCCAGTCGTTGATCGGCGAAACCATCGACTGCACCACGAACGCGTCGGAACCGCGGACGGATTCGCGGTACCGGATGAAAATCTCACCGCTGGCGAAGTCGTAGGCGTCCATCGGGGTCGGGTCGACCCCGAGCACGGCGCCGATCTCCTCGGCCAGCGCGGGGAAGCCCCGGCCGGAGAAGAGCATGAGGTTCTTGCGGTTCTCCGAACTGATGCTGGCCATTGGGGTCGCCCGCTCCCGATCTCGTGGTTGCGCTCATTGTTCGTCGGGAAGACCCGTTTCAGCCACCTGACCGGCCCCGGCGTGGTTTTCTTCACGTGCTCGGGCGGCGCTGGCCGCGTCGGCGGCCGCGGTGCCCGCCCGCTTGCGCTCGACCCAGCCCTCGATGTTGCGCTGCTGGGCCCGGGAGACCCCGAGTGCGCCCGGCGGGACGTCCTTGATGATCACGCTACCGGCGGCCGTGTAGGCGCCGTCGCCGACGGTCACGGGCGCGACGAACATGTTGTCGGCCCCGGTGCGGGCGTGGGCGCCGATGACCGAGCGCTGCTTGCGCACGCCGTCGTAGTTGACGAAGACCGAGGCGGCGCCGATGTTCGTGTGCTCGCCGATGGTGGCGTCGCCGACGTAGGTCAGGTGCGGCACCTTCGCGCCCTCCCCCAGCGTCGCGGCCTTGGTCTCCACGAACGTGCCGACCTTCGCCTTGCGCCCGAGCTCGGAGCCGGGGCGCAGGTAGGCGAACGGCCCGACGGAGGCCTGCGGCCCGATGTGCGAGGAGAGGGCGTGGGTGCGCACGACCGTGGCGCCGGGGCCGACGACCACGTCGATGAGCGACGAGTCCGGGCCGACGACCGCGCCCTCGCCGATGCTTGTCGCGCCGCGCAGGTGGGTGTTGGGCTCGACGACCGCGTCGCGCTCCAGCGTCACCGTGACGTCGATCCAGGTGGTGGCCGGGTCGACGATGGCCACCCCGGCCCGCATCCAGTCGCCGTTGATCCGGTCGCGCATCAGCGCGCGCAGGCCGGCCAGCTCCGCACGGTCGTTGGCGCCGAGGGTCTCGGTCGCGTCCGGGGCCCGGTGGGCGACGATCGGGGCGCCGTCGGCGGCTAGCAGGCCGATGACGTCGGTGAGGTACTCCTCACCCTGGTCGTTGTTCGTGGAGAGCTTGCCGAGCATCGCGCGCAGCGCGGCGGCGTCGAAGACGTAGGCCCCGGAGTTGATCTCCCGGATCGCACGCTGGGCCGGCGTCGCGTCGCGCTCCTCGACGATCGCCGCGAACTCCCCGCCCTTGTTGCGCACGATGCGCCCGAGCCCGGTGGGGTCGGGAACCTCGGCGGTGAGCACGGTGGCGGCGGCCTTGGTGCCCTCATGGGTGTGCACGAGGGCGGCGAGGGTGTCGGCGCGCAGCAGCGGGATGTCGCCGTTGAGCACGACCACGGTGCCGGTCAGGTCGGGGTCGGCGTCCAGGGCGATGCGGACGGCGTGCCCGGTGCCGCGGCGCTCCTCCTGGGTGACCGAGCGGGCCTGCGGCGCCACCTCGGCGAGGTGCTCGCGGACCTGGTCGCCCCCGTGGCCCACGACGACCGTCACGGTGCCGCTGTCCAGGAACGGCTCCGCCGCGGCCAGCACGTGCCCGAGCAGGGTGCGCCCGAGCAGGGGGTGCAGGACCTTGGGGATCGCCGACTTCATCCGCTTGCCCTCGCCGGCGGCCAGGATGATCACGTTTCTCACGGAGCGCTCCTCGACGGTGTCGGTGCGCCTCATCGTAGTCAGGTGGCTGGGGTGCCTGGATTCGAACCAGGACTGCAAGGCTCCAAAGGCCTGCGGGCTGCCGTTACCCCACACCCCATTCCGCCGCATAGGAAGCCTAACTTGCGCGTCGATCCCTTTTGCCCCGGGGCGCGCCGCGCCAAGTTCAGCCATTCGTGTCGGTACCGGGCCGGACGAAGATCACAATGGAGCCTCCGGTAATCGGCTTGACACGAGCTTCGTATGGCCAACCTACGCCCCCGTAAGTTACGGTGACGTAGGCGTAGCCCGCCCGCCCGCCGAGTCCCCTTGAGAGGTGCCATGTCCGTATCGGTGCTTGATTCCACGTCCACCGAAGGCCCCGATCGCGGGGCGAAGCCGCTGACCGAGGGCAAGCAGCCGACCAGCATCATCATCGCGCTGTGGGCCTTCGTGGTGCTGCCGTTCGTGGCGTTGGTCGCCGCCGTCCCGGTCGCCTGGGGCTGGGGCCTGAGCTGGCTCGACGTCGTGATCGGCGTCGTCTTCTACGTCATCGGGGGACTGGGCATCGGGACCGGTTTCCACCGGTACCTCACCCACGGATCATTCAAGGCCAACCGCGGGCTGCGCATCGCGCTGACGATCGCCGGCAGCACCGCGATCGAGGGCAACCCGACGCAGTGGGTGGCCGACCACCGCCGCCACCACGCGTTCTCCGACCGCGAGGGCGACCCGCACTCGCCCTGGCGCTTCGGCGAGAGCTTCGGCGGCCTGGTCAAGGGCCTGTTCTACGCCCACGTGGGCTGGCTGTTCTTCCGCGAGCTGGCCAATCGCGACCGCTTCGCCCCCGACCTGATGGCCGACAAGGACATCCAGCGCGTCGACAAGGCGTTCCCGCTGATCGTCACCCTCTCGGCGACCCTGCCCGCGATCATCGCCGGCCTGGTCACCTGGTCGTGGCAGGGCGCGCTGTCGGCGTTCTTCTGGGCCGGCCTGATCCGCATCGGCCTGCTGCACCACGTGACCTGGTCGATCAACTCGATCTGCCACGTCTACGGCGAGCGGCCGTTCGAGACCCGCGACGGCGACCGGGCCAGCAACTTCTGGCCGCTGGCGATCCTGTCCTTCGGCGAGAGCTGGCACAACCTGCACCACGCCGACCCGACCAGCGCCCGCCACGGCGTCGACCGGGGCCAGATCGACATCAACGCGCGGCTGATCTGGATCTTCGAGAAGCTCGGGTGGGCGACGAACGTCCGCTGGCCCAAGCCCGACCGGCTGGACGCCAAGCGCGTCGCGGCTGGCACGATGAACGGGTGACCGAGCGCCCGGATGACACCACGCAACCGCGGCCGCCGGTGCCGCCGCCCGTCGTATCGACCAAGTCACGGGTGCGGATGTCCTCCGCACAACGCCGTGAGCAGCTGATAGCGACCGGGCGGGCACTGTTCGCCGAGCGAGGCTTCGACGCCACCTCCATCGAGGAGGTGGCGTCGCGCGCAAAGGTCTCCAAGCCGGTGGTGTATGAGCACTTCGGCGGCAAGGAGGGCCTCTACGCGGTGGTCGTCGACCGCGAGGTGCGCTCGCTGCTGGACCGGATCACCAACGCGCTCACCGCCGGCCACCCGCACGAGCTGCTCGAGCAGGCGGCGCTGGCGCTGCTGGACTACATCGAGGCCGAGACCGACGGCTTCCGGGTGCTGGTGCGCGAGGCCCCGGTGATGTCCGGGAGCGGCAACTTCATGAGCGTGCTCAACGACGTGGCCCACCAGGCCGAGCACATCCTGGGCGCGGAGTTCAAGCGGCGCGGCTTCGACCCCAAGCTCGCTGAGCTGTACTCCCAGGCCCTGGTCGGCATGGTGGCGCTCACCGGCCGCTGGTGGCTGGAGGTGCGCAAGCCCAAGAAGGAAGTGGTGGCCGCGCACCTGGTCAACCTCGCCTGGAACGGGCTGTCCAACATGGAGGGCAGGCCGACCCTCGTCACCGGCGCGGGGAAGTGAAGAACGGGCTCAGGTAGGCCACGGCGAGCCCGGCCGAGCGGTAGCCCGGCAGCGGCTCGGCCCGCGGGTCCGCCGGGCGGCCCGGGTCGGTGATCCGCAGGACCACCCAGTCGCCCTCCTCGAGCGGCGTGCGCAGGCGCAGCGGGCCCGCCGAGACGCGGAAGTCGTGCTCCGAGACCACGGCCGGCACCGGCTCGCCCCGCTGCAGCACCTGCAGGCGCAGCGGGTGCCCGCGCCACTCGTCCGGCGCCGCGAAGTCCAGCTCGATCTCCCCGATCCGGCGGCGGTACCCCGAGAGCCCACCCATCGCCGTGCCGTCCAGCCGCGCGTCGACGCGCAGGCCGCGCTCCCGGGTGGCGAACATGCGCCGGCCCAGCATCGCCGCCCGCACCCCGTCGCGGCTGCGGCTCGGGGCCCACAGGCCGGTACGCCCGAGGCCCTCGTGGAAACCCCAGTCCTCGCGGTGCTCGTCGGTCACGCCGGCCAGCCCGACCCGCCAGCCCGCGTCCAGGCAGGCCACCAGCGGCGAGAGCTGCCCGCCGTCCACACCCTCGAAGAGGTAGTCCTCGTCCCGGTTGAACATCTCGAGCGCGACCAGGCGCCGGGCCAGGCGCGGGTCGTACCGGAACAGCCCGAAGCGACCGGGCTCGCGCCCCGGGTGGTTGAAGCCGATGAGCTCGTCCCCGGCCGCGAGCCACTCGTAGAAGGCCGGGATGGCGGCGGTGTCCGGCGGCACGGGCTGGACCCAGCGGTCGCCGCCCCAGACGTTCATGTGCCCCAGCGAGGTGCTCGACCACTCGAACCCGCGCACCGCCACGAACGCGCCGGGCTCGTCGGCGGCGTCGGCGAGCTTGCCGAGCCGGATCCAGCCTTCGTCATCGATGGTCTTGTCGGGCTCGCTGGGGCCGTACGCGTGGTCGGTGATCGCGGCGACGTCGAGGCCGGCGGCCCGCATGGAGGCGAACGCCTCCTCGGCCCGGCCGGCCCCGTCCGACAGTCGCGTGTGGTTGTGCAGGTCGGCGTGCAGCAGGAGCTCGCCCCCGGCGGGCGGCGCGTCACCCTCGGCGATCAGCAGCGCGTCCGTCATGCCTCCACCAGAGCACCGCGAGGGTACGGGGG
The DNA here is from genome assembly GCF_049995355.1 of Dactylosporangium sp. McL0621. Taxonomy (NCBI): domain Bacteria; kingdom Bacillati; phylum Actinomycetota; class Actinomycetes; order Micromonosporales; family Micromonosporaceae; genus Dactylosporangium; species Dactylosporangium sp. McL0621. The sequence goes on along the minus strand of NZ_CP188259.1, from coordinate 989,002 downwards.
CATGTGGGCGGTACGAACTCCGGGAAAACCCTGCTTCGAACGGGTCAGGCGGTGGCGCGGGCGTCGGCCCGGCGCTCCTCGTGGGCCGCGGCGACGGGGCCGACGCGGTCGTAGAGGCTCGCGGTGCCGGTGATGCCGGCCAGGATGAACGTGACGATCACGTTGACCATGGAGAAGGCGAACACGTTCGCCTCGGTCTGCAGGAGGGCCAGCGAGGCCATGCCGACCACGGTCAGGACCACGCCCGCCAGCTGGTTGACCTGGTGGGCGAGGTTGCGCCCGACGATGTTCCCGCCGAGCACGACCACGCCCGCGATGATCGAGAGCAGGGAGAAGGCCGCGTTGGTACGCAGGCCCAGCACCCACTCGGCCTCGTCACGCGTGAAGAAGTCCGAGCCGGACGTCTGGATGAAGCCGACCACGCCGAAGACCAGCATGTAGAGGCCCGCCACCGCGCACAGCAGCCGGTAGAGCGGCCGGAGGTGGTGGTTGACCGGGAAGTGTGAGGCCATGCGCCAATCCTAAGATGACCTCACCCGGCGATCTCGGCCAGGGCGAGCCATTGCTCCTCGAAATCGGCTTTCTCCTGCTGTACCGCACGCAGCTGGGCGTCCAGCTCGGTGATCTTCGAGTAGTCGGTGGCGTTCTCGGCGAGCTGGCTGTGCAGCTGCGCCTCCTTCTGGCTGAGGCGGTCGATGCTGCGCTCGATCTTGGAGAGCTCCTTCTTCGCCGCCCGCTGGTCCTTCTCGCTCGCCCGCAGGTCCGACGCCCGCTCGGTGCTCGGCGCGCGGGTGACCGGCCCGGACCCGAAGCCCTCGGAGTCGGTCACGTGGGTCAGGTACTCGTCCACCCCGCCCGGCAGGTGGCGCAGCCTTCCGTCGCCGTGCATGCCGAACACGACGTCGGCGACGCGCTCGACCAGGTACCGGTCGTGGCTGGCCACGATCAGCGTGCCGGGCCAGGTGTCGAGCAGGTCCTCGAGCGCGGCCAGGGTGTCGATGTCGAGGTCGTTGGTGGGCTCGTCGAGCAGGAGCACGTTGGGCTCGGTGGCCAGCAGCCGCAGCAGCTGCAGCCGGCGCCGCTCGCCGCCGGAGAGGTCGCCGACCGGGGTCCACACGCGGGCCCCGGTGAAGCCGAAGACCTCGGCCAGCTGCGACGCGGAGAGCTCGCGGTCGCCGAGCCTGACCCGCTTGGCGACCTCCTCGACCGCCTCCAGCAGCCGCAGTTCGTTGGGCAGCTCGCGCAGCTCCTGGGACAGGAACGCCGGGCGGACCGTGGTGCCGCGCACCACGCGGCCGCCGTCGGGCTCGCGGAGGCCCGCCAGCACGCGCAGCAGCGTGGTCTTGCCCGCGCCGTTGGCGCCGAGCACGGCGATCCGGTCGCCGGGGCCGACGATCCAGTCGGTGGGCCCGAGCAGGGTCCGCTCCCCCGCCTCGAGCCGCACGCCCTGCAGCTCGTACACCTGCTTGCCCAGCCGGGTCACGGCGAGGCGCTGCAGGGAGACGTTGTCGCGGGCCGGCGGGACGTCGGCGATGAGCGCGTTCGCGGCGTCGATGCGGAACTTGGGCTTGCTGGTGCGGGCCGGCGGGCCGCGGCGCAGCCAGGCGATCTCCTTGCGCAGCAGGTTCTGGCGGCGGGACTCGGTCTCGGCGGCGACCCGCACCCGCTCGGCCCGGGCCAGGGTCCAGGCCGCGTACCCGCCCTCGTAGACCCGCACGGTCGCGTCGGCGACCTCCCACGTGTTCGTGCACACCGCGTCGAGGAACCAGCGGTCGTGGGTGACGACCATGAGCGCGCCGCGGCGCTGGAGCAGGTGGCGGGCCAGCCAGGCGATGCCGGCCACGTCGAGGTGGTTGGTGGGCTCGTCGAGGATGAGCAGGTCGGCCGGGCGCACCAGCAGCGCGGCCAGCGCGACCCGGCGCCGCTCGCCGCCGGACATCGGCCCGACGGGCGCGTCGAGGCCCAGGTGCGGCATGCCCAGCCCGGCCAGCACCGTGCGCACGCCCGCGTCGCCGGCCCACTCGTGCTCGGCCGCGAACCCGGCCGGCAGCCAGGCCGTACCGAGGATGACGTCGCGCACGGTCGCCGCCGGCGGCAGGTCCAGGGCCTGCGGGAGCGCGGCCACGCGCAGGTCGCGGCGGTGGGTGACCCGGCCCTCGTCGGGCTCCTCGGCCTTGGTGAGCATCCGCAGCAGGGTCGTCTTGCCGGCGCCGTTGAGCCCGACGATGCCGATCCGGTCGCTGTCGTCGATGCCGAGGGAGACCTCGTCGAAGATGCGCCCGGCCGGGTACGTCTTGGAGACCTTGTCGAGACTGACGATGTTGGCCATCTTCACGCCCTCACAGAACTCGGGCGCCGGGAACGGGGCCGACGGCGGTCTTCACGGCCCGGCAGCACTTGCGCGACTCCAACTCGGCGGCGAGCATGGCCGCGTGCCGGGCGTCCTCGGCCAGGAACACGCAGGTCGGGCCGGATCCGGAGACCAGGCCGGCCAGGGCCCCCGCGTCCAGCCCGGCGTCGAGCACCGCGTGCAGCTCGGGGCGCAGGTGCAGGGCGGGGGCCTGCAGGTCGTTGGCGAGCCGGCCGGCGAGCACCTCGGGGTCGCGCTGGCGCAGGGCCGCGAGCAGGTCGTCGGGCGGCCCGGCGCTGGAGTGGCCGCCGAGCTCGTCGAAGGTGCGGTACACGACCGGCGTGGAGAGCCCCTCGTCGGCCACGGCGAGCACCCAGTGCCAGGCGTGGCCGCCGGTGAGCACGGGGCTGACGAGCTCGCCCCGCCCGGTGCCCAGCGCGGTGCCGCCCAGCACCAGGAACGGGATGTCGGAGCCGAGCGTGGCGGCGATCGCGGCCAGGTCGTCGCGGGCCATCCCGGTGCCCCACAGGTGGTCGCAGGCCACGAGCGCGGCGGCGGCGTCGGCGCTGCCGCCGGCGAGCCCGGCCGCGATCGGGATCTGCTTCTTCAGGTGCAGCCGCGCGTGCGCGTCGTGCCCGGTCTCGGCGGCCAGCGCCCGCACCGCGCGCAGGATCAGGTTGTCCTCGCCCAGCGACAGCTCGCCGGTCCCCTCGCCCTCCATGGTGAGCGTCAGGGTGTCGCCGCGGCGGGCGGTCAGCTCGTCGTAGAGGCCGATCGCGTGGTACACGGTGGTGAGCTCGTGGAAGCCGTCCGCACGCGCCGGCCCGACGCGCAGGTGGAGGTTGATCTTCGCGGGCACGCGGACCCGGACCGGTCCGTGCGCGGCCAGGCGCGGCCGGTCGAACTCCTCGTCCTCGGAGAAGAGCGGCTCGGTCACTGCTGCACCCTACCCGGGCGCGTCCGCGGTCCCGCGTTGGCTCGCGATCCGGGTGAAGTCCTCCACCGTGAGCTGCTCGCCCCGCAGGCGCGGGTCGACCCCGGCCGCGCGCAGGATGCGCTCGGCCTCGACCGGCCCGCCGGCCCAGCCCGCCAGCGCCGCCCGCAGCGTCTTGCGCCGCTGGGCGAACGCGGCGTCGATCACCGCGAACGTGCCGGCGCGGTCGGCCGCCCGGGGCTCCTCGTGCGCCGCGAAGCCCACCAGGCCCGACTCGACGTTCGGCACCGGCCAGAACACCGACGCGGGCACCTTGCCGGCCTGGCGCGCGGTCGCGTACCAGGCCAGCTTCACGCTCGGCACGCCGTAGGTCCGCGACCCCGGCCCGGCGGTGAGCCGGTCGGCGACCTCCTTCTGCACCATCACCAGCCCCCGCCGCAGCGACGGCACGGTCGCCAGCAGGTGCAGCACGACCGGAACGGCGACGTTGTACGGCAGGTTGGCCACCAGCGCCGTGGGCTTGACGGCGGACAGGTCGGTCCGCAGCGCGTCGCCGGCGATGACGGTGAGCCGCTCCGCCTGCTCCGGCAGGTGCCGCGCCACCGTCTCCGGCAGCGCCGCGGCCAGCGTCGGGTCGATCTCCACCGCGCAGACGGCGTTGCCGTGCTCCAGCAGCGCCAGGGTCAGCGAGCCCAGCCCCGGCCCGACCTCCAGCACCAGATCGTCCGGGGCGAGCTCGGCGGCGCGCACGATCCGGCGCACGGTGTTGGGGTCGTGCACGAAGTTCTGCCCGAGCTGCTTGGTGGGGCGGATGCCGAGCCGCTCCGCCAGCTGCCGCACGTCGGCCGGGCTCAGAAGGGTCACGCCGCCACCTCCGCAAGCTCAGGCTCCGGACCGCTCACGCCCAGCTCCCGAAGGCTCGCTCGCCGTTGGCGGAGATCGCGGCGCACAGGGTCTCGAGGTCGTGGCCCATGACCTCGGCCAGGGCGCGGACCGTCAGCGGGATGAGGTAGGAGGCGTTGGGGCGGCCGCGGAAGGGCGCCGGCGTCAGGAACGGCGCGTCGGTCTCGACCAGGATCGCGTCCAGCGGGGTGATCGCCGCGGCCCGGCGCAGGTGCTCGGCGTTGCCGAAGGTCACCGTGCCGGCGAAGCTCAGCAGGAAGCCGCGGTCGAGGCACTCCCGGGCGAACTCCTCGTCACCGGAGAAGCAGTGCATGACCACCTGGTCGGGCGCGCCCTCCTCGTCGATCACGGCGAGGATGTCGTCGTGCGCGTCGCGGTCGTGGATGACCAGCGCCTTGCCGTACCGCTTGGCGATGGCGATGTGCGCGCGGAAGCTCTCGTGCTGGGCCTTGCGCCCGGCCTCGCCGGTGCGGAAGTAGTCCAGCCCGGTCTCGCCGATCCCCCGCACCCGCGGGCGGCCGGCGAGGCCCTCGATCTCGCGCAGCGCGGCGTCGAGGTCGGCCTGCCGGGGCGCGTCGTTGGGGTGCAGCGCCACGGTGGCGAGCACCGCCGGGTGGCGCTCGGCCGCCTCGGCGCCCCAGCGCGACGACCCGACGTCGACGCCGACCTGCACGAGCCGGTCGACGCCGACCTCGGCAGAACGGGCGATCGCGTCCTCGACCGTTACCGGCCCGCCGGCGCCTTCACCCTCAAGGGTGATGTCGATGTGGGTATGACTGTCGAGCACCGCGACCGGCAACGGCTCGGGTACAGGCGGAAACGCGCCCTGGCGACTGTGTTTTCTGGCACTCATCGGGGTCAAGCATGCCATCCTCGATGCGTAGTTAACGTTCCGTTCACCTCGCCACAACCACCCCGCCCTAGCGTCGCGCAAGTGACGGTAATCGGACACGCGGAAGGGTCCGCGACCCACAGCGTGACGATCGACGGGGTCAGCTACCCGGCCGAGGAGATCGCTCAGGGCGCAGCCTACGAGGTCTACGCGACGCACGCGGCCCCTGGATTCCTGCCCAACCCGCGACCGGGCGCGAAGTGGCCGTACCGCCGCTTCATCCACGCCACGGAGGTGGCCTCCGCCCTGGACGGGCTGGAGGACGAGCCGCTGCTGATGCCCGTCACCCGGGCGCTGGACTGGACCGCGATCCACCGCCTGAGCCAGACCCCGGCCGCCGCGTCCGCGCTCGCCCCGATCCGCCGCACCGCCGCCGTCCGGCGCGGCACCCGGATGATCAAGTTCCTCTCCGGCCGCCAGCTTCAGGGCTACCTCAAGGGCTGGCCGATCAGCGGCTTCTGCTACCGCGCCTTCGACGTGGCCCACCTGCGCACGCCCGAGGACCTGGCCATCCTGTCCGGCGAGACCACCGGCGACGTGGTCTTCGCGGTGCGCTGGCGGGCCGTGGACGCCTACGACTACGACGTGCCGCTGGCGGGCAACTACGGCGGCCTGGTGACCATGCCCCCGCACGACCGCCTCGGCCCGCCCGTGATCGGCACCGGCTTCGCCCCCAGCGGCAAGCACATCGTGCCCGAGTTCGTCACCGCCGACCTGGCCGAGCTCCCCGTACCGGCGAACACCTCCCTGGTCGCCTACACCGGCGACGGCACCGAGGTCACGCTCTACACCTACCTGCCCGAGCAGCGCGCCTGGAGCCGCATGCACGGCCCGCAGTGGCGCCACCTGCTGCCCGGCGCCTCCGACCAGGAGTACTTCCCGGTCGACCCGCCGATGACCCGCTACCTGGGCACCTACCGCGACAACCTGTTCGAGGCGATCGTCGACCCGCCCGGCGAGTTCCGCGTGGCCGCGAAGACCCGGGCCGCGCGGTACCCGCTGGAGTCCCTGGCCCGCCGCGTACCCCGCGCCACGTGGCGCGACGCCCGCTGCACGGTGATCCGCCAGGAGGGCGACTGGCTGCGGCTGCGCCTGTCCCGCCCGGACGGCGACGAGGTCGCCCGCCTGGGCGCCCACTGCGTCGAGCGGGGCCTGTACGAGGCGTGGGCGCCGGCCAACGAGGTGGTCGACGCCCACGAGAGCGATCACTGGTACCAGCTCTGATTGCCTGTAACCTACCTAGATGATTTCTAGGTAGGTTACATTGACCCGGTGGAGAGTGGCGACGGCGTCGAGCTGCTGCTGGATGCCGGGCTGGACCGGCGGGTCACGGGCAGCGCCGAGGTCGAGATCGGCACCGGCGACGGCCGCTGGTCACGCCGGCAGGTGATGCTGCTGCGTCATTCGCCGAGCCCGCAGGAGATCGACCGCGCCGTCGCGGCGCTCCGGCCGCACGTGGACGGCCTGCTCTTCGTGGTCGCGCGAGCGGGGCGCGCCCTGCATCGCGCCGCCGAACGGGACCACCGCGTCGCCTATGCGGCGGTCGACGACGCCGTCGTCCACTTCCGGGGCGAGGCGCACCGGGCCGGCGAGCCGCGACCCGCCGCCACCGCCCACCCGGGCCGCACGAGCTGGACCCGGCCGGCGATGCTCCGGCTGTTCGCGCTGAGCCCGGTCGAGCCCCTGTCACAGTCGGAGATCGCGCGCCGGCTCGGGGTGTCGCACGTCGCGGTCGGCAAGCAGCTGCCGATGCCCGGCGAGCTGGTGGCGCGGACACCGGCCGGCTGGCAGGCCGTGGACCGGGCGGGGTGCTGGGACCGGTTCATGGCCGACTACCCGGGACCGCGCGGCCTGACCACGTACTGGGCCGCGACCGGCGACCTCCCGGACCAGCTCGAACGCATCGAACGGGTTGCCCACGACCGCGGCGAGGCCCGGCCGGCCGTGTCCGGCGACCTGGCCGCGGACCTGTACGCCCCGTGGCGACGCCCGAACCGCGCCGTGGCCTACGTCGTCGATCAGCCGCCCCTGGAGGAGCACGGCTTCGCGACCGTACGGCCCGCGGACGCCACGGTCGAGTTGTGCACCCCCCGGGATCCGACCATCCTGGCCATGTCCCGCGAACGGCCGGCCGCGAGGGACGGAGCGCCCCGCCGGTACACCGACCCGCTGATCGCGGCGTGGGACCTACGCCGTTCGCCCGGCGGTGACGTCGAACCAGCGCTGGAGCAACTCCGAGCGCACGCACTCCGGGAGCGACTGTGGACATAAGGCGCCGCGTCGAACTCGTCGCCACCGCGTACGCCGACGAGCTGTCGATCCGATCGCTCGCGGAGATCGGCACGATCACCGCCGACCAGAACGTGCGCATCATCGGCGGCCAGATGACCGCCCTGCTCCTGACCGCCTTTCCCGTCCCCGGGATCGCCGTGCGCCGCACCCGCGACATCGATGCCGGCATCACCGCCGAGCTCGCCGGCTCCGGCGTCATCCACCAGCGTCTCCTCGACCACGGGTACGCCGCCACGAGCGGCAACAGCTACACCCGGCCGCTACCCGACCTCGCCGTCGCCGGTGGGCCCGTTCCCGAGCTCGCGGTCGACCTGCTCATACCCTCCCTCGACGGGCGCTTTCGATCTCAGGAGCACGGCGGCCGCGCGTTCGACGCAGCGCCCGGGCTCGCCCCGGCCTTGGCCGCGGACCCCATCGTGATCGACGTCGGGGGGCGGATGCTCAACGGCGCCCGGCTGGAGTTCTCCGTGCCGGTGCCCACCGTCGAGCTCGCGCTCGTCATCAAGGCGCTCGCGTACGGCTCGCGCCTGCAGGCCCGGGATGCCGAGGACATCTACCGGCTCCTGGAGATCATCAACCTCTACCCGGCCGGCGAGATCGGTGGCCGGCGGCTTCACGAGACGCCCTTGCGGGCCTCGCGCCGCGATGCCGCCGTGCACCTGCACGAGCTGGCTCGACGCAGCCGGCGCCGCTCCGACCTCGATGTGCCGGCGGCCCGGCTCGCGACGCTCATCGCCGCCCTGGTCGGCCGGGTCGGCTGACCAGGGCGGCGCATCCGGCTACGACTGCAACCGGGCCAGCTCTTCCTCGACGATGGACTCGTCCAGCTTCTTGAACACCGGGGTCGGCGCGGCCAGCTTCGTGCCCGGCTCGATCGCCACGTGCTCCCACTTGGCGCCGACGGTGTAGTCGCCCGTCAGCACCGGGTAGGTGCGGCCGTTGTCCAGGTCCTCGACGTCGCGGATCTCGGGCATCGGGGCGTGTACGCCCGCGCCGCCGAGGAGCTCGTGGATGCGCTGGGCGGCGTGCGGCAGGAACGGCGTGAGCAGGGTGTTGCAGTCGCGCACGGCCTGAAGTGCCACGTGCAGGACCGTGCCCATGCGGGCCTTGTCCTCCTTGAGCTTCCACGGGGCCTGGTCGGAGAAGTACTTATTGACCTCGCCGACGATGCGCATGGCCTCGGTGATGGCGGCCTTCTGGCGGTGCTTGCCGATGAGCGCGCCGACCGAGTCGTAGCCGGCCCGGACGGCGGCCAGCAGTGCGCTGTCCTCCGCGGTGAGCTCGAGCGCCGGCGGGATCTCGCCGAAGTTCTTCGCGGCCATCGAGATCGAGCGGTTGACCAGGTTGCCCCAGCCGGCCACGAGCTCGTCGTTGTTGCGCCGGCGGAACTCCGACCAGGTGAAGTCGGTGTCGTTGGACTCGGGGCCGGCCACGGCGATGAAGTACCGCAGGGCGTCGGCGTCGTAGCGCTCCAGGAAGTCCCGCACGTAGATGACCACGCGGCGGGAGGACGAGAACTTCCTGCCCTCCATCGTGAGGTACTCCGAGGAGACCACCTCGGTCGGCAGGTTCAGCGCGCCCAGGGACTGCGGCTTCGGCCCGGAGTAGCCCAGCAGGATCGAGGGCCAGATCACCGAGTGGAAGACGATGTTGTCCTTGCCCATGAAGTAGTACGCCTGGGCCTCGGGGTCCTGCCACCACTGCCGCCACGCCTCGGGGTCGCCGGTGCGGCGGGCCCACTCGATCGAGGCCGACAGGTAGCCGATCACCGCGTCGAACCAGACGTAGATGCGCTTGTCGTCGCGGTTGCGCCACGCCTCCAGCGGGATCGGCACGCCCCACTCCAGGTCGCGGGTGATCGCCCGGGGCTGGAGGTCGCCGATCAGGTTGCGGGAGAACTTCAGCACGTTGGGCCGCCAGCCCTCGCGGGTGTCGAGCCAGGCGTTGAGCTGCTCGGCGAAGGCGGGCAGGTCGAGGAAGAAGTGCTCGGTCTCGACGAACTCCGGGGTCTCCCCGTTGATCTTCGAGCGCGGGTTGATCAGCTGGTCGGGGTCGAGCTGGTTGCCGCAGTTGTCACACTGGTCGCCGCGGGCGCTGTCGTACCCGCAGATGGGGCACGTCCCCTCGATGTACCGGTCGGGCAGGGTGCGCCCGGTCGACGGCGAGATCGCGCCGAGCGTGGTCTTGGCGACGATGTACCCGTTGTCGTACAGCCCGGCGAAGAGCTCCTGCACGACCTGGTAGTGGTTGCCGGTCGTCGTGCGCGTGAACAGGTCGTAGGAGAGCCCGAGCCCGTGCAGGTCCTCGACGATCACGCGGTTGTAGCGGTCGACCAGCTCGCGCGGGGTGACGCCCTCGGCGTCGGCCTGCACCTGGATCGGGGTGCCGTGCTCGTCGGTGCCCGAGACCATCAGCACGTCGTGGCCGGCCATCCGCATGTAGCGGCTGAAGACGTCGGAGGGCACCCCGAAGCCGGACACGTGACCGATGTGGCGCGGTCCGTTGGCGTAAGGCCAGGCAACCGCGGCGAGAACACGACTCATGACCTGCAAGCGTAGTGACCCGTCCCGGTGTTCCGCGAACAGGATAAGTTCGGCCGACACGCGCCCCACGTCCGAAACGTCGGCTATCGTCCGTTGTCCAATGAAAACGTGAGCGAAGACCAAGTTCGGCGGGGATGGCGGGGGCAGGCCGCGGGGATACCCCCGGCCCGGGTCCTGGTGCCGGCCGCCGCCCTGCCCAGCGCCCCGTCCCCGTCGCTGGCCGCGCCCGCGCCCGAGAACTTCCCGCTGTGGCCGACGACGACCACGGTGGCGCTGCACGAGGGCGCGCCGGCGGTCGAGCCGGACGTGGCCGATGAGGCCGCCGCGGCACACGAGGTCGGGCGCGCCGCGGTCGCCGACCACCTGGCCGGGCGGCCCGAGCAGTGGCCGACGACGACCACGGTGGCGCTGCACGAGGGCGCGCCGGCGGTCGAGCCGGACGTGGCCGATGAGGCCGCCGCGGCACACGAGGTCGGGCGCGCCGCGGTCGCCGACCACCTGGCCGGGCGGCCCGAGCAGTGGCCGCCGCCGGCCATGCGGGTCATGCGCCGGCCCCGCGACGACCGCCGCACCGCGCCCGAGCGCCGGCCCCGCCAGCGCCGCGTGCGCCCCGCCCGCGGCCCGGCCGCCGGGCTGAGCGCGATGCTCGTCATGGCGCTGCTGACCGGGTTCTTCGCCTGGACCAGCGCCGAGCCGTTCTGGCTGGACATGGGGCACCGGGTGCGGGGTACCGCGGAGATCACCTCCTGCAAGGGCTCGGGCGTGCTGCGCCGCTGCCTGGCCGAGTTCACCCGTCCGGGGGCCGAGAAGGTCGCCGGCACCCGGCTGATGGGGCTGGACGAGCCCGCCGGGTCCACGGTGGCCGCGGTGATGGTGCCGGGCGGGCGGATCGCGTACGCCGGCAACCCGTCCGGACTGCGGGTGCGCTGGGCCGCCGGGCTCGGGCTGATCGTGCTGTGCGGCATCGTGCTGGCCTGGCTGACGGGCGCCTGGCGCCTCGGCCGGCTGCGCGACCGGCTCGTCGTCTGGACCCTGACCGCCGCCGCCCCGCTGGTGCTCGGCGCCGCGATCGTCCTCGCGGCCTACTGAAAGGGTCCTATTTGTGAGCGATGACCGCCGCGTAGACCTCGCGCTTGGCCAGGGCGTGGCGCTTCGCCACCTCCAGGGTCGCCTGCTTGCGGTCGGTACCGCCGGCCACCAGCGCGGCCACCTCGGCCGCCAGGGCCTCGTCGGAGGGGCGCTCGGCCGTGGTCGCGGGCGCGCCCGCGACCACGAGCGTGATCTCGCCCCGGGCGGTCTCGGCGTCCGCGGCCAGGAAGGCCAGCGTCCCGCGGCGAATCTCCTCGTACGTCTTCGTGAGCTCCCGGCACAGCGCCGCCGGGCGGTCCTCGCCGAAGGCCAGCGCCATGTCGGCCAGGGTGTCGGCGATGCGGTGCGGGGACTCGAAGAACACCAGGGTGCGCGGCTCGGCGGCGAGCGTCGCGAAGAACGAGCGGCGCTCCCCGGACTTGCGCGGCGGGAATCCCTCGAAGCAGAAGCGGTCGCACGGCAGCCCGGAGACGGCCAGCGCGGTCACCACGGCGCTCGGGCCGGGCGCGGCGGTGACCGGCACCCCGAGCGCAACGGCGGCGCGCACGAGCCGGAAGCCGGGGTCGGAGACGCTGGGCATGCCGCCGTCGGTCACCACGGCGACCGTGCGCCCGGCCGCCAGGTCCTCGGCCAGGTCCGGGGTGCGCCGCTCCTCGTTGCCCTCGAAGTAGCTCACCAGCCGGCCGGTGATCTCGACCCCGAGGTGCTGCGCGAGCCGGCCCAGCCGGCGCGTGTCCTCGGCCGCGACGACATCGGCGGTCGCGAGTGTTTCACGCAGGCGGGGGGACGCATCCTCGGGATTTCCCAGCGGCGCTCCGAGCAGAATCAACGGCACATGTGCGATGGTGGCATCCCGACCCCTACGATCGCTCAATGACCTCGGGTGTGCTGACCCAAGCAAGCGAGCCGGAGAGCCCCGCCCCCGCCCCGGTGCCGTCCAGCGGGCCGCGCGCGGTTCCCGACATCGTCCGCCGCCGGCTGGCCCGCGCGCCGAAGGGCGGCCTCAACTTCTGGCTGGTCGCGGCGCTGATCACCGGCGTCGGGCTGGTACTGCGCCTGGTCAACCTCGCGCACCCGAAGGACGTCATCTTCGACGAGGTCTACTACGCCAACGAGGCGCAGGACCTGCTCCAGCGGGGCGTGGAGTGGAACCCCGAGGACAACACGCCGCAGTACGTCGTGCACCCGCCCCTGGGCAAGTGGATGATCGGGCTCGGCGAACAGCTCTTCGGGTACAACTCCTTCGGCTGGCGCATCTCGGCCGTGACCGTCGGCGCCATCTCGATCCTGCTGATCATCATCGCGGCCCACCGCCTGTTCCGCTCCACGATCCTCGCGGGCGCCGCCGGCCTGCTGATGTCGCTGGACGGCATGCACTTCGTGCTCTCCCGCGTGGCCCTGCTCGACATCTTCCTGATGTTCTGGATCGTTGTCGCGTTCTTCTTCCTGGTGCTCGACCGCGAACAGCGCCGGGCCCGCTGGCTGAAGGTGCTCGACGACGGGTTCGATCCGGACCGGCCGCGCGCGCGGGCCCGGCTGGGCTTCCCGTGGTACCGGCTGCTCTGCGCGATCTCGCTCGGCCTCGCCTGCGGCGTCAAGTGGAGCGGCATCTACTACGTGCTGATCTTCGCGGTGGCCATGGTGCTGTTCGACATGAGCGCCCGCCGCAGCGCCGGCTTCAAGCACTGGATCCGCGACACCGTCCTGGCCGAGGGCGTCATCTGGTTCGCGGCCACGATCGCCATCGCCGCGGTCGTCTACATCAACTGCTGGTGGGGCTGGTTCCTCTCCGACGGCGGGTACTTCCGCCACTGGTACGCCGAGACCAACGGCCTGCCGCACGACCGGTTCATCGACCCGCTGGTGAACCTGTGGCACTACCACAGCGAGGCGTACAAGTTCCACACCGGCCTGAGCACGAAACACCAGTACCAGTCGTGGCCGTGGCAGTGGCTGCTGCTGGGCCGCCCGGTGGCCTTCTACTGGGAGCAGTCCGGCCCCTGCGGCGCCCCCAGCTGCGCCTCGGAGATCCTGCTGCTCGGCACGCCGCTGCTGTGGTGGTCGTTCCTGCCGGCGCTGATCGCGCTGGGCTGGCTGGCCGTCGCCCGCCGCGACGGCCGCGCCTGGCTGATCATGGCGGGCGCCCTGACCGGCATCCTGCCCTGGTTCAACGAGATGCCCGAACACCGCACGATGTTCTACTTCTACTGCCTCCCGGCCGAGCCGTTCCTGGTGCTGGCCGTGGTCTACGTGCTCGGCGCGATCCTCGGCCCGGCCCGCCACCTGCGGCCGAACAGCGACCAGCGGCTCATCGGCGCGATCATCGTGGGCGCGTACATGCTCCTGGTCGCCGCGTGCTTTGCGTACTTTTATCCGATTTACGCGGGAATGAACATTTCATATACCGAATGGTTCTCACGTATGTGGCTCGGGTCGCGCTGGGTGTAGATCCCGGACGGGAGTGGGTACCAGTTAGCCGACAAGCCTGCCCTATATTGTTTGCCGCACGGCAAGCAAAGGCTGGCGAAAGGCTCGCATGTCCCGCGTTGGCTCCCTCGACAAGGCACTGCGCACGTCTCCACCGGATCGCCTGGTGGAGGCGCTCGACGCGTATCTGAGCGCGAACCACGGCACGAAGAGCAGCACGGTGTGGCTGGCCGACTATCGCACGACGGCACTCTCGCCGAGCGGCACCGAGCCCGACGAGTTCCTCGGCGAGCAGCTCGGCCCCGCGATGCGCGCGTTCGCGAGCCAGACCCCGGTGCTGGAGGCCCGCGACGGGCAGGCCATCGCCCGGCTGCACCTGCCGGTGACCGCCTGGGGCGAACGGGTCGGCGTGCTCAGCGTCGGGCTGGACGCCGACCGGGTGCCGGCCGAGCGGCCGGGGCTGGAGGAGCTCGCGGAGAGCTTCGCGGTGGCCCTGGCGGCCGCGTACCGGCGCACCGACCGCTACTACATGGACCGGCGGCGCAGCGGGCGGCTGACCATGGCCGCGGAGATGCAGTGGGACCTGCTGCCGGCGCGGGCGTACGAGCAGCCCGGCATGAAGTTCGCCGGCCAGCTCGAGCCGGCCTACGCCGTCGGCGGGGACCACTTCGACTGGTCGATAAACGGCGACTGGCTCACGGTGACCGCGCTCAACGGGATGGGCAGCGGCCTGGACGCGGCCCTGCTCACCACGCTCGCGGTCAACGCGATGCGCAACGCCCGCCGCTCGATCCCCTCGGGGCAGAGCCGCCCCGGCGACCTGACCGACCAGGCGGTGCTCGCGGCGGATGCGATCTTCTCGCAGTACGGCGGGGCCCGGCACGTGGCCACGCTCCTGCTCGCGCTCAACACCGTCACCGGCGAGCTGCACATGATCGACGCCGGCTCGCCGCGCATGATCATGGTCCGCAACGGGCAGGTGAGCGAGATGGTCCTCGACGCGCAGCTGCCGCTGGGCATGTTCGGCGACACCCGGTACGTGGAGGAGCACACCAGGTTGAACCCTGGCGATCGTCTCTTCGTAGTGAGTGATGGGGTGCATGCCGCCATGAGGCCGAACGAGGCGACGTTCGGTGAGCGGGAGTTGAGCCGTGCCATACGATCGACCCGGTTGCAACCACCGGCCGAGGCGATCAGCAGCGTCATGCGGAGCCTTCGTGACTATCACGCGGGCGCCGAGCTTGCCGACGACGCCCTGATCATCTGCCTGGACTGGTCGCCCCGAGCCGACCCGTGACCGCCGCGACACACGGAGGACAAAGTGCGGAGCCGACCCTCACCGCACCCGTCGAGCCACGATGAGCTGGCGCGCGCGGCGACCCTGGCGGACGCCGCGAGCCAGGCCCTCGTCCTCGCGACGAGCGCGGCCAACGACAACTCCGGCGTGTCCGCCGCCCAGCTGCGCGTGCTGGGCGTCGTCGACCAGGCCGGATCGGTCAACCTGACCCAGCTCGCCGTGGCCCTCCACACCGCGCCGTCCTCGGCCAGCCGGCTGTGCGACCGCCTGGAGGCCGCCGACCTCCTGCGCCGCACCGCCGACGAGCGTGACCGCCGCGAGGTGTGGCTGGTCCTCACCCCGACGGCGCGCCGGCTGCTCGACGGCCTGAGGCGCCAGCGGCAGGAGACGATCGCGACGGTGCTGCGGCGGATGGCGCCGGACGACCGCGCGGCGCTGTTGCAGGGGCTGTCGGCCTTCTCGCGGGCGTCGGGAGTCCCGGTCGCCGAGGACGACGCGGCCGCCCAGGCCAGCTGACGCGTTTGCCCAGTTCAGGCGCGAAGTGCAGGGTTCGCCGACCGAATTTTGCGGATTTATCCCCCGTCGGGGAATATACGGGATAGGCCGCTATCCGATCGACGTTCGTCACCGCCATACCCGACTGACCGAATTGGCCGGAATCGCCCGAAGTTCACGAGTGCAAATTGCAGATTGGCACCGGATTGAGCAATCGGATCTAAATCTCAGAGTAATTTCACTGATGACAAGCTTGTAATTATGAGAAAGATCGTCATTGCTCCGTCCTGCAGTTGAGTAAGATCTGAAATGAAACTCCGCGGTCGGGCGCGCGACACGCCGTCGCCCTCCGCAAGAGCCGGGCGCCGAGCCGCGTCAGGGGGTCGTTCACCCGTGGCGCCACCCCCGGCCAACACGCGGCTACCCAAGCGTAAACAGCGGTGGCTCACACTCCGTAATCGGTGCATGGCTTGTGCCAAGACACGCCGACAGCAAAATTGGGCAAAAGCCCCCATTCGCCCACGCAATTGCATACTCGCGGTTGGCTGTACCCCTGCAATAAATCGATGTGCGTCTATTGCAGTCGCGCTCAAAATGAGGAAACGGGGGACCCTCCACGCCTGTATGCATCGACGAAACTCAATGAGCCCCTCCACGAAACGGGCTCCGGGTTCTATGGTGTTCGACGTCGAACATGGCCAATCAGCACGGGAAAGGTGCCAATCCGGGCACGTCGTAGACCCGCGTCTTCGGGAGTGACGGTGCATAGCAGCCACCACGGCGAAACCACGCTTGACAGATTGGCGCACAACGACGCCGCCGAGCGGTTCCTGGGCTCGGCGGGGTGGGCCGGCACCGCGCGGTCCCTGGAGGTGCGGCCGGAACCCGCCGAAATCGTGCCCGATCGGGAAGTACCGGGCCTGCCCGCGGTACACCTGGAGCGCGAACGACTGCTCGACCAGCTCGACGCGGCGGTGCAGCAGCCGGTCACCCTGGTCTGCGCGCCGACGGGCTGGGGCAAGACCGTGCTCGCAGCGTCGTGGATCCGCGCCGGTCGGCCGCCCGGGCGCACCGCCTACGTGCGGTTCGAGCCGAACTGCGGGGCCGCGGCCTGGCGCCAGCTCACGTCCGCGCTGAACGCCGCGGGCATCGCGCTGGACCCCGCCACCTACGCGTGGAACAACGGCCGGCTGCCCGAGCGCCCGGTGGTGGTCCTCGACGACCTGCACAACGTCACCAACCGCACGGTGCTGCGCCGGGTCGAACGGCTGATGACCCGCCTGGGCGAGCGCATCGGCTTCCTGCTGCTGGCCCGCAGCGAGCCGCCGCTGTCGCTGTACCGCTGGCGGGTGCGCGGCCAGCTCACCGAGCTGCGCGCCGACCACCTCGCCTTCGCCCAGACCGAGGTCACCGGGCTCGCCCAGCGGCTCGGGGTGCGGCTGGCGCAGCACTTCCGGCACACGCTCTGGCACGTCACCGAGGGCTGGCCGGCCGCCGTGGCGGTGGCCCTCTCTGCGATGGTCGGCCGGCACGAGCCCGAGCGGGTGGTCACCGACCTGCTCGTGGGCGAGGCCGGGCTGAACGAGCAGGTGGGGCTGACCGAGTACGTGCAGCGGGAGATCCTGGCCCACCTCGACCCGGACGTGTACGAGGTCATGCTGCGCACCTCGATCGTGGAGACGGTCTGCCCGGGCCTGGTCGAGGCGCTGTCCGGCAGCCGCAACGGGGCCCGCCAGCTGGCCCAGGCGAGCCGCGCCAACGCCCTGGCCACGTTCTACGGCGGCTCCCACTCCTGGTACCGCTACCGCCGCCTGCTGCGCTCCGTGCTGCGCGCCGAGGTGCGCACGGTGCTCGCCGCCGAGGAGGGCGCCCTGCACCGCGCGGCGGCCGGCTGGTACGCCGCGAACGGGCTGCCCGGCGACGCCGTCGTGCACGCCGTGTTCGGCGCCGACTGGGTGAGCGCCGAACGATTATTTCTTCAGTACTGGCCGGAGCTCTGCGGGTCGGGGCCGCGCGCTATGGCGCCGCGGACCGGCCCGCAGCCTCCCCGGGACATCGCCGAGCGCCCGATGCTCGCCTTTGCGCTGGCCGTCTGCTGCCGCGACACCGGCGACACGGCCGGCATGTCCGCGTTCATCCGCCTCGGCGAGCGCGCGCTGGGCGAGGCGCCGACCCCGCTGGACGCCGAGATCCTGGCCGCGATGCGCCTGGCCGAGGCGATCACGGCCGAGGACCCGGGCCGCTCCGCGGACGCGGCCGCGCGCCTGCTGCAGCGCACCGACGAGGCGGCCGGCAAGCACCTCTACGCCGACGCGGCCGACGGCGCCCGCGCGGCCGCCCACCTCACGATCGCGGGGTCCTCGATCGCCGACGGCGCGATCGAGGACGCCGACGCCGCCCTGGAGCGCGGCGCCGCGCTGGCCCGCAAGTCCGGCTTCAACCTGCTCATCGTGCAGGCGAACCGGCAGCAGGCGCTGGTGCACCTGCATCGTGGACGGCTGTCGGCGGCCGTGGCGTGCGCGCGCCGCGTGCTCGACGGCAGCCGCGACGCGGGCATCGCGGAGTCGCGCAACATCAGCTACGCCCGGCTGGTGCTCGCCGCCGTGTGCCGGTTGCGCGGGCAGCTCGACGAGGCGCGGTACCACCTCGACGAGAGCATCACCGCCGAGATGCCGCCCGACCCGCACGGCTGGCTCAGCGGCATCCTCAGCCTGGCCCTGCTGCAGTTCGACTGCGGCGACCTGGCCGGCGCGGCGGAGGTCCTGGAGCCGCTGCTGGGCGGCCGGATCGGCGCCCTGCCGCCGACCGCCGAGATCGCCGCACGGGTCCTGCAGGCCGACCTGTACCTGGCCGAGGGGCAGCCGGACAAGGCCCTCGCGGTGCTCGAAGAGCTCGACCGGCACGTGCCCGGCTCCCCCGCCGTGGCGCTGGCCCGCGCCCGGACGGCGCTGGCCCGCGACCGCCCGGAGACGGCCGCCCGCGAGCTGGAGGAGCTGCTCGCCGCGCCGTCGCCGGCGCTGACGGTGGCGGTCGTGGCGGGGGTCCTGCTGGCCCAGGCGCTGCACCGCCTCGGCGACGCCGCGGGCGCGGCCGAGCAGATGGAGCTCGCGCTGCGGGTGGCCGCGCCCGAGGGCATCCGGGCCCCGTTCCTCGGCCAGAGCGCGTGGATCGCCGGGTTGCTGAAGGGGCCGGCGGAGACCGGGCGGGACGAGGAGCCCGAGCCCGAGCCGGCTGAGGACGTGTTCGACGTGGCCGCCGAGCACATGACGGACCCGCTGACCGAGCGCGAGACGCTGGTGCTGCAGTACCTGCGCAGCATGCTGTCCATCGCCGAGATCGCCACGGTGCTCAGTGTCTCGGCGAACACCGTCAAGACCCATGTCCGGCACGTGTACCGCAAGCTGGGTGTCAGCCGCCGACGTGACGCTGTGCGACGCGGCCGCGAGCTGAGCCTCATCTAGGCCCTCACCCGCCGCAGGCGAGTCGCCGGGGGCCGGGGCGGGGACACGATATGGCCCATGACTGGTTTACGGGAGCAGGTCAACGGTGTGCGGGTGGGCGTGCGGTACGCCGTCGCGGGGCACGCCGGCCCCGTCGGCGGGGACTGGTACCTCAGCACGCCCCTGCCCGGCGGGGATGTCATGCTCGCCGTCGGCGACGTGATGGGCCACGGCCGCCCCGCCGCCTCCACCATGCTGCACCTGCGGGCCGCGATGACCCGGCTGGCGCTGGCGGGGGACGAGCCGGGCGCGATCCTGGCCGCCCTCAACCGGATGCTCTGCCGGCGCCCGTCGACCGTGCTGGCCACCGCCGTGTGCGGCCGCTTCCGCCCGGCCGACCACTCGCTGACCTGGGCCCGGGCCGGGCACCTGCCGATCCTGCGGGCCACCGCGGCCGGGGTGAGCGCGCTGGCCCAGCCGTTCGGCATGGCGCTCGGTGTCGACCCGGCCGCGCGCTACGCCACCGCGTCCATCGTCGTCGACGCGGGTGACCTGCTGCTGATGTACACCGACGGCGTCGTCGAGCGCCGCGACCGCGCGATCGACCAGGGCGTGCAGGGCCTCGCCGACGAGGTGGGGGTGGCCGTGCGCGCCTCGGCGCCGGGCGAGCGGCTGCGCACGGCGCTGGACTGCGCCCACCGCGGCAACCCCGACGACGACGCCTGCCTGCTCGCCGCCGAGCCCGTGTAGCACCGGCCCTCCGGCGTGTGCCCGCGCGCCACCCGGCCGTTCACCCATCGAGGGTGATCCCCATTCACCCGGCTCGCTCGAATCATGTTCTCAGGCACGACACGTTGCCGACTTGGGCAGGCGCCGAAGTCCGGGAACGGGGAAGCCGGGAGACCCACCCACGTCCGCGGGAGGGGTCAGCCGGCGCCCCCGCGACCGGCGTGGAGGGGTCTGCGCCGGTGTCCGGTGCCGCGGGCGGCGGGACCGGACACCACGGGTCGGGCCTGTTCCGGGGGGAACAAAAGTGCGGGTCCGGTCCGAGAGGACCGGGTTCGCGTTTACGGGGGATATAAGGCCGTGCCGGTCCTTGGTTTCGACCGGGGACCGGCACGGCCTCACGTTTGTTTGCCGTCATTTTTAGAACGAGGAGAAGTCGGGCGGATGCGGGTCAAGGAATTTCGGACGTTCGGTACCACGATGCTCACGCTGGTGGGCACCCTGAACGTCTCGCAGGGACTGCTGGTGGCATTTGCCGGCAACAAGGTCGGATTCGACCGCAACGATGTGGCGTTCACCAGCGCCGGCACCTGGGCCGCGGCCACGGCGACGCTCGGTGCACTGCTGGCCGTGGCGGGCCTCGTGCTGCGCGCGGGCCGCCCGAACGCGAAGGCGGTGGCGGCGAGCGTCGTGGCGCTGCATGCGATCTCGCAGCTGGCCATGCTGCGCGCCTATCCGGCGTGGTCGCTGCTGATGGTCACGCTGGACGTGATCATCCTGTTCATCCTGACGGTGCCGCGCGGCAGCGTGGTGGCCGCCGAGGACGACGAGGCCATCCGGCCCGTCCGGCCCCTGCGCCCGGTCCCGGTGGCGAAGCTGACGCTGCGGCGCAACAGCCGCTCGGACGCGTACCACGGGCGCCACAAGGCCGGCCGCCCGCCCGTGCGCCACAGTGTCTCCCGCGACGACATCATCACCATCGACCTGCTGCCGCCGGACGTCATCGAGGACCCGACGACCCATGCGTTGTCGGAGCACCTGCGGACGGTCGGCGTCGGGTCGCAGGACGACACCGTGATCGTGACCGCGTCCGTCGGCGCGCCGGTGGCCTCGGCGCTCGTCGAGGAGACCATCGAGGCGGAGCTCGTCGGCGACACCCCGACGGTCTGGGTGCGCGCCGTGGGCCAGGCCACCGTGCCGCCGGCCGACGCGCACGTGCCGGTCCAGCGCGCCTCCCTCGACTCTCTCGACCCGCTGATCGACCCCCTGCCGCTGGTGCTGGCCGGCGAGGCGGCGATCGCGGCGGAGAGCGTGGACGGCGGCGAGCCCGAGGAGCTGGCCGCGATCGGCGCGCGGCCGTACGTCAACCGCTGACCCGTCTCACCCCGCCGGAAAAGCGGCGGCGGTCCTCCCCACCGGGAGGCCGCCGCCGCTTTTTCATGCCCGCACACCCCGCATGCCCGCACACCCCGCATGCCCGTACACCCCGCATGCCCGCACACCCCGCATGCCCGCACACCCCGCATGCCCGCACACCCCGCATGCCCGTACACCCCGCATGCCCGCACACCCCGCATGCCCGCACACCCCGACACCCCGCACGCCCGCGCCCGAGCACAAACACCAACCACCAAGCACAAAGGAGCGCGAACCCGGCTGTGGGTTCGCGCTCCTAAAGGCGGCTGGTGCTACAGGAGATTGAGTTCACGAGCGCGCTCGATCACCTCCCGCCGGCGGCCGACCCCCAGCTTGCGGTAGATGTTCTTCATGTGCGTCTTCACGGTGTTGACCGAGACGTACAGCATCGAGGCGATCTCCCCCGCCGACAGCGTCCCCTGCAGGTAACGCAGCACCGCCAGCTCCCGCTCGGTCAGCGGCTCGGCGAGCTCCCCCGCCGCGGCCGGCGGCCGGCCGAAGCCGTTGAGCTCCTGCGCGATGTCCTCGGCCAGGCCGCGGTAGCCGCTGCCGGCCGGCAGGTACGTCACGAGCAGCTCCCGCACCGGCTGGCCACCGGCGACGAAGGGCCAGCGGATCGACTCGTCGTCGGCGTGGCGCAGGGCCTGCTCCAGGGCCCGTCCGGCCTTGGAACGGTCGCCCAGGGCACGCAGGGCCCGGGCGCTGGTGAGGTTCGCGTCGACCGTCCACACGAGCGAGCCGACCGTGTGCTCCAGGTACGGCTGAACCGCCCCCAGCGCCGCGGCCGGCCGACGCTCGGCCAGGTGGGCCTTGGCGCGCACGACACCGAGCCAGGGCGCCAGCATCTCGACCGGCTCCAGGGTCAGCAGCCGCTTGGCCGCCTCGGTGTCGCCCGCCGCGAGCCGGAGCTCGGCCTCGGCCAGCGTGACGCAGTGCTGCATCCTCGGCGTGTACCGCCAGTCGGCCAGCTGCCGCCGGATCGCGGCCAGCTCCGTGCACGCCGCGCGCGCATCCCCGGCCGCGGCCCGGATGTGGGCGCGGGTCATGGTCGCCACCGCCACGAGCGCCGGGTCGGCCAGGCCGCCGCCGTCGAGGGCCCGGTCGAGGTAGTGCTCGGCCGCCCGGACGCGGGCCTGCAGGTAGCAGACCTCGGCCACGGTGAGCTGGGCCCACACCACGTCGTTGCCCTGGGTGCGGCCCTCGCGGTCGGCCAGCGCGAGCGTCTCCTTGCCGTAGCGCATCGCCGCGGTGAGCCGGCCCCGGGCCGCGTTGAGCTGCGCGAGCTGGCGCAGCGCGGCGAGCTGGGACTGCACGCCGCCGCAGCGGCGGGCCAGGATCAGCGACTCCTGCAGCGCCAGCTCGGCGGCGACGAGATCGCCCTGGATGAGCCGGGCGCCGCCGACCGCGACGAGGGCCAGCGCCCGCATCCGGGCCGTGTCCTGGTCGTCGAGGCCGGTGTCCTCGCGCAGCAGCAGCGGCGCGGTCGCCAGCACCTGTTCGGGCTTCTGGCTCTGGTGCGCCTCGGCCACGCGGAAGCTGTCGACGATCGGGCGCAGCTCGGCCCGCGCCGACTCCACAAGCGTGTGCTGCGAGCGGTCGACCAGGTGCAGGAACGTCTCCGTGCCCTGCGGGTCGCTCGCGTCGAGCCGCTCGGCCGCGAAGGCCAGGGCCAGCTTCGGATCGTTGCGCACCTCCTGCGGAGGCGGCGGCACCAGCTCCTTGATGGTGCGCACCCGGGCGCCCGGCACCAGCTCCTGCCAGCTCGCGGCGAGCAGGTCCGAGGCCTGGCTCCAGTTGCGCGCGGCCAGGGCATGGCGAAGAGCGTCCGCCGGCTGGTCGTGCGCGGAGAACCAGTCGGCGGCCCGCCGGTGCAGCTGGCGTACCTGCTCGGGCCGGCGGTGCCGCAGCTCGTCGTAGAGCATCAGGCCGAAGAGCGGGTGACAGCGGTACATCCCCGAATTGCCGCTGCCCTGCACCACGAAGAGGTTCGAGTGCTCGAGCTGGCCCAGGATGCGGGCCCCGTCCACGCGGCCGGTCAGCGCCTCCACGAGCTCGGCGCTGACCTGGTCGAGCACCGAGGTGCACAGCACGACCTCGCGGACGTCCTCCGGCAGCGTGTCGAACACCTCGCCCACGAGGTACTCCCCCAGCGCCCGGTCCTGCAGGGCGAACCGCGGTACCAGACTGTCCGGCTCCGGGTGACCCTGCACCGCGAGCGCGGCGAGGCGCAGGCCGGCGGCCCACCCCTTCATCACCGCGTGCAGCTCGACGAGGGCCGACTCGGCCAGCCGGACGCCGTGCGCGTTCAGCATCTGCGCGGTCTCGTCCAGGGTGAAGCCGAGCGGGCCGGTCCGCAGTTCGCTCAGGGCGCCGCGGATCCGGAAGCGGTACAGCGTGAGCGCCGGATCGGTCCGGCAGGAGATCACGAGACGCAGGCGGTCACCCGCCTGGGAAAGCAGCGTCTCGAGCTCACCCCACACCCGCGGGACCGACAGCTCCTGGAGGTCGTCCAGGACCAGCACCACCGGCGGTCCGGCCCGGCGCAGCAGGGTGACGAGCGCCTCCAGGGCCTCACCCGGCCCGTCCGCGCCGCTCTCGGCCGGCTCCTCGCCGGTCGTCTGGGTGACCGCGTCGAGCACGTGCTCCCAAAAGCGTGGGCCGTGGTGCGCCTCGACGGTCAGCCACGCCAGCGGCCAGGGTGCTCGCCCGGCCGCCACCCACTCGGCCAGCAGGGTGGTCTTGCCCCACCCCGCCGGAGCGGAAATCAATGTCAAAGGCCCCGCAACGGCGCGATCCAAAGCGTCCAGCAGACGCGGTCGCGGCACGTGATAGCGGGGCGGCTCAGGCACTGCGAAGTGCAGTGCGGGACGGGTGATGGTGTCAACGAGCGTTTTCTGCCCCAACGTATTTCGCCCCCTCCCACCCACCGCAGCACGGCGGATGACCACGGGATTGTGAGGCGACAAAAGGTGATGTCGCCTCACCCGTAGGGGGTGAACAAAATACAGTCCGTGGTCACCCGGCTATTGTCGCAGCTACGGGGGCCTGTCGCCGCACGCATCGGAAGCCGACATGGCAACTACCATTATCGATGGCTTCCGGCTGGCGCGCCGCGGGCCGGAAGCGGTGGTCGTACCCCGTCGAGCAGAGGTAGGAACCACCCTTCACCACTCGGCTGCTGAAGACGGTAGCCCCGGGTGGTGAGTCGACACGCGGGTTCTGCGGGATCTCACCCTCGACCTCGCCGAAGCGCGCGTTGCCCGAGCGATAGTAGTCCGAGGTCCATTCCCACACGTTGCCGACCACGTCGAACAGGCCGTAGGCGTTGGCCGCGAACGCGCCGACCGGGCTGGTGCCGTGCCCGTCGTCGGTGCGGTCCAGCCATGGGAAGATCCCCTGCCAGATGTTGGCGCGGCCCGGCTCCGGGTCGTCGCCCCACGGGTACGGCGCCCCGTCGAGCCCGCCGCGCGCCGCGAACTCCCACTCGGCCTCGGTCGGCAGGTCCTTGCCGGCCCAGCGTGCATAGGCGGCGGCGTCCTCGTAGGCGATGTGCACCACGGGGTGGGCCGAACGCTTGCGAATGTCGGTGCCCGGGCCGAAGGGCTGCCGCCAGGACGCACCCGGCCGCAGCTCCCACCACACGCGCCAGTCGCGCAGCGGCACGGGGCCGGGCGGCTGCACGAACACCATCGAGCCCGGCGGGCCTTGCTCGTCGATCCGTTCCGCAACCGTCTCGTACCCGGTTTCCTGCACGAACAGCGCATACTCCGCGTTCGTCACCGGGTGCGAGTCGATCCAGAAGCCATCGACGGCGACCTTGCGTACGGGCGCCTCTTCCGGATAGAAGCCCTCGGCACCCATGGCGAAGGTGCCACCGGGGATCCAGGCCATCTCCACGACCGCATTGTGCGGACGGCCGCGGGTGACTGGGCCTCACCCACTCCGGGTGAGGCCCGGCGGACGTCCCGGCGCCGGAGCCCTTCACACGCACCGGGTGATGCCCCCTCATCCGGGCAAGCCGAACGATCACAGGCAAAAGCACCGGTAACCGCATGTCCAAGGGAGGGAGGTCGCCACACGAGTTTCGCCGGATCCGGCCGCGGCGCCTCCTCTCTTGTCCGCCGCGGCCCATCCCGGGGCGACCTCATTCGAGAAGGAGAAGCAATGGCTGACACCAGTACCCGCCGAGCCGGCGTCTGGTCCGGCTGGATCACGTTCGCGGGCGTCCTGCTCGCGGTGCTCGGGGTCCTCAACATTCTCGAGGGGCTCGTAGCGCTGCTGGAGAACCAGGTCACGTTCATCGACGGCGACAGCCTGGTCGTGGTGGACCTCACCGGCGTGGGCGTGGTGATGATCGTCTTCGGCGCGCTCCTGACCCTGTGCGGCATCGGCCTGCTCCTGCGCAGCGTGGCGGCCCGCGTCGCCGCGATCGTGATCGTTTCCCTGCACGCGTTGTCGCAGATCGCCTGGCTGGGCGCGTACCCGGTCTGGTCGCTGCTCATGATCGCCCTGGACGTGATCGTGCTCTTCGCGCTGACGGTGCACTGGGCGCCCCGCGAGGAGCTCCCGCCGGCCGCGCCGGTGGGCGGCGTCCACCGTGCGGACCAGCAGCAGGCCCGCGACACGGGCTTCCCGATGAACCAGCCCCGGCCGGTCCCGGACGAGCAGCAGACCGGCGCGCCCCACCCGTACACGGGCGGCGCACCGCAGGCCGGCCCGGACCGCACGGCCCCGCCGCCGTACGCGGGCGAGACACCGCAAACGTCCGCGTCCCACCGCGCCGAGGACCCGTCGTCCACGGCGCCGACCTCGGGCCCGGGCATGCGCCCGCGCTGACACCATCGCTGCCCACCGAAAAGTCCGGCTTCCCGCGGGGTTGCCGGACTTTTCGCATGTCAGTGCCCACCGAAAAGTCCGGCTTTCCGCGGGGTTGCCGGACTTTTCGCATGTCAATGCCCACCGAAAAGTCCGGCTTCCCGCGGGGTTGCCGGACTTTTCGCATGTCAATGCCCACCGAAAAGTCCGGCTTCCCGCGGGGTTGCCGGACTTTTCGCATGTCAGTGTCTGTGTGAGTGTCCGTGCTCCGGCGCGCCCAGGTCCGGGTGGTCCGGGGCCGGCCCGGCCGACGGGTCCCGGTGGTGGTCCAGCGGGTCGTGGGCGTGGGCCGTCGCCGGGTCCGGGTGCACCGTCGCCGCGGTCAGGCGCGGGACCGCGTGCAGCAGCCGGTGCTCCGCGTCCACCGCGATCTCGTGGGCCCGCGTCAGGGACAGGTCCGAGCCGACCACCAGGTCCGTCTCCGCGTGCAGGCGGTGGCCGATCCAGCGCATGCGCAGCGCCGCCACGCGTACGACCCCCGGCGTCGCCGCCAGGGCCGCCTCCGCGTCCGCGATCAGGGCCGGGTCCACCGCGTCCATGAGGCGGCGGTACACCTCCCGCGCCGCGTCCTTGAGCACGAACAGGATCGCCAGCGTGATGAGCAGGCCGATCAGGGGGTCGGCCCAGGCCCGGCCGAGGGCGACGCCGCCGGCGCCGAGCAGGACGGCCAGGGACGTGTAGCCGTCGGTGCGGGCGTGCAGGCCGTCGGCGACCAGGGCGGCCGAGCCGATGCGGCGGCCGACGCGCATGCGGTACCGCGCGACGAGCTCGTTGCCCGCGAAGCCGACGAGGCCGGCGGCCGCGACGAAGGGCAGCCGGCTCACGGGCTGCGGGTGCAGGAGCCGCTCCCCCGCCGCGTAGGCGGCCAGCGCGGCCGACGCGGCGATGGTCAGCACGATGGCGATGCCGGCCAGGTCCTCGGCACGGCCGTAGCCGTAGGTGTACCGCCGGTTCGCCGGGCGGCGGCCGACGAGGAAGGCGATGCCCAGCGGCACCGCCGTCAGCGCGTCGGCCACGTTGTGCAGGGTGTCGCCGAGGAGGGCGACCGAGCCGGACCAGGCCGCGACCAGGCCCTGGAGCGCGGCGGTGGCCCCCAGGCCGACCAGCGAGACCCACAGCGCCCGGAGTCCCTCACGGGAGCCCTCCATCGCCGGGTCGACCTTGTCCGCCGCGTCATGGGAGTGCGGGGTGAGCATGTGCCGCAGCCGATGGATCAGCGAGGACGCCATGCCCTCACGATGGCAGAAAAAAGGACGGCGCGGGCCTGGGAGCGCGCCGCCCCGGTTCGTGGTGTGACTTGCGATGGGTGGGCGGCCTCCTCCGGATCAGCCGCCCACCCATCGGCTCCCGCCGCCCTCGCTGAAGGCCGGCCGGTGCTCAGGACGTGGGCCATCTTCACCACTGACTCCTGGGACCGTTGAGTACCCCCTGCTCAACGGTTTTCACCGAGCGACCCAGCTGGGTTCGTCGCGCCGGGGACCACCGACGACGCGACGCCCGCGGCTGGCGGGACCGGACAGACCACAGTGGACGATGCAGCAGTCATCGGCCCCGGTCCGTCCGTCGTTTGCCTTGTCACATAAGAGATCCTGCCCGGTACCGGAGTGATCCGTCCTCACCCGGGCGGGGTGAAGCACCTGCCCGATCGCCATCACGCGGACGAGAGGTTGGCCATCTCCTTCTCGGCGGTCTCCACATCGGCCAGCAGCTTGCTGTGCTCGGCGATGAGCGCGTCGAGCAGCCGCCGGGTCACCTGCACCGTGTCGTTGCCGACCGAGCGCGTGGTGGCCAGGAGGTTCTCGGCCGCCTCGCGCTGCCGCTGGCGGCGGGCGTCCCACTGGGCCCGCCGGTTCGCCTCGACGCGGGCCTCCTCGGCGCGGCGCTGGGAGAGGGCCGCCTGGAAGTCGCGCATGGCGTCCTCGGCGTGCTTGCGGGCGTCGGCGAGCAGCGCCTCGCCGGCCGCCCGGGCGCCATCGAGGTCCTCCCGGGCCTGGGTGCGCAGGGCGCCGGCCTCCTCCTCGGCCAGCTCGATGATCCGCTGGATGCGCCCGCCGACGGCCTTGGAGGACTCGTCGGCGCACCGGCACTCCTCCAGCTCGGCCCCGAGGCGCTCCACCCGGCCGCTGAGCTGCTGCTCGCGGTAGCGGGCCGCGGCCAGCTCCGTCTCGGCGGTGGTGAGCCGCATCTGCAAGGTGGCGATGTACCGGTCGACCTGCGGGCGGTGGTAGCCCCTCAGGCTCAGCTCGAATCCGTTTGCGGGGCTCAGCTCGATCTCGCCCACAACCGCGCTCATGCTCGCTGGTCCTCCTCCCCAAGCCCGTTGCGAATGACGGGCGGCAGCGGTCAACGCTGCCGACGACCGTGGTGAGCGCGCGTCATCCGAATCGGGTGAGCCTCCGGCACCCGGCGCGGCGGTGCAATGGTGTCAATGGAACCGTTGGCACGTAAGGGAAATCGCTGGGCTTGAGGCGGGTGGACCACCCGGGCCGGGTGAGGCGCCGCAGCGTGCGCCGATGCTTTGCTCGTGACGTTTGGCCCGGATGAAAGACGAGTGGAAAAACTGCGAGCCATCCGCGTCGAAACAGGGCCGGGAAAGCGATATCGGGGGGCACGGGTGTCACAAGCGTTGGTACAGCAGGATCGCCGAAATTTCGCGGCGTCGTCGTCGGTGGCGGTGCCGGATCTTCCGCCGGGGTACGTGCTGCGGGAGCGGGTGGTCGCGCAGTTGGACGCCGCGGTGCGCGCGCCGCTGACGCTGGTCACTGCGCCGGCCGGCTGGGGCAAGACGGCGGCGCTGGTCGCCTGGGCGCGCACGGTGCGCATCGGCGACGCCGGCGAGCTGCCGGTGGTGCGCTGGGTGACCTCGCACGTCGAGGGGGGCGCGGACGTGCCCGGGCAGCTGCTCGGCGCGCTGTCCGAGCCGACGGACACGCCCGGGGGCAAGAGCGACGGCGACAACCTGCTGCGGGTGGTCGACTCGCTGCAGCGGCCGCACGTGGTGGTCGTCGACGACGTGCGCGAGATCAGCGACCCGGACGCGCTGGCGGAGCTCGAGGCGCTGGTCCGCCACGGGATGGGCAAGCTGCGCCTGGTGCTGTCCTGCCGGCGGGACCCCTCCCTGCCGCTGTACCGCTGGCGGGTCGACGGCTCCCTGACCGAGATGCGCACGAGCGACCTGTCGCTCACCATCGCCGAGACCGCCCAGCTGCTCGCGGCCCACGACGTGGTGCTGCCGAGCGCGACGCTGTACTCGCTGCACTCGATCACCGAGGGCTGGCCGGCCGGCGTGCGCCTCGCCGCGATGGCGATGCGCGGGCACCCGGAGCCGGAGCGGGTGCTCGACGACGGCGGCGCGTTCAGTAGCGCGGTCGGCGACTTCCTCACCGGCGAGGTGATCGAACCGCTGCCGATCGAGACGCGGCGGCTGCTGCTGGAGACGGCGATCGCCCCGCGGCTCAACGCCGGGCTGGTCGAGGCGATCACCGGCCGCGACGACGGCGCGCGGGTGCTGGCCGAGCTCAAGGGCTCCAACGCGTTCCTGACCCGCAACGCCGGGCCGGGCGGCTGGTACCGCTTCCACCCCCTCTTCGCCCGCACCCTGCACGCCGAGCTGCTGCGCCGCAGCCCGGAACGGGTCGCCGACCTGCACCGGCGGGCGGCCGCCTGGCACGGCACCTACGGCATCCCGGCCGAGGCGCTGCGCCACGCGCTGCTGGCCGAGGACTGGACCGGGGCGGTCGAGACGCTCGAGCGCTCCTGGCCGGACATCGTGGGCGGGGTGCGGTACGACCGCCCGCACGAGGCCGCCCCGCACGCCCCGGCGGCCGAGGAGTCGACCGACCCCCGGCTCCCGCTGGCGTTCGCGGCCGAGCGGCTGCGCGTCGGCGACCTGGAGGGCACCCGCGACTTCCTGCGCCGCTGCGGCGAGGACCGCACCACGCCGATGTTCCGCGCGTTCGTCGCGGCCGAGGCGTGGCTGGGCGGCGACCCGCGCCGGATGCTCGCCGAGGTGTCCGAAATATCGGCAAATAACGATGAAACTCGGGCCTTGACGCTCCTCGATGAGGGCGAGGCCCGCCTGCGCCTCGGCGAGCTCGGCGCGGCCGGGGCCCCACTGCACGGCGCGCTCGTGCTGGCCCAGCGCGCCGGCCTGGCCCAGGCTCAGGTCTGCGCGGCCTCCCAGCTCGCGGTGCTCGAGTCGATGCGCGGCCGGCTGCGGGCCAGCGCCCGGCTGGGCCGGCAGGCACTGGTGACCGCTGACCGTTTCGGCATCACCGACGCCACCGACCTGGGCTGGGTGCGCATGGCCCTCGCCGGCGTCTACGGCGAGTGGGACCGCATCGCGGAGGCCGACCGCCTGCTGGACGAGGCGCTGGACCTGGCGGCCGGGGACCCCGACCTGCTGGTGTCGATCGCGACCGTACGCGCGAAGCTGCGCCACGGCTCCGGGCGGCTCGCCGCGGCGCTGGAGGTGCTGCACACGGCCCGCCGCGAGCTGGGCGGGGCGGCGCTGGCCCCGGCGGTCGAGCGCGGGCTCGCGCTGACCGAGGCGGAGCTGCGCATCGGCGGCGGCGACCTCGGCGCGGCCCGGCGGCTCGTGGCCACCGGCGGCGACCCGGAGGTGTTCCCCGGCTGGGCCGCGTGCGTGGACGCGTCCGCGGCGCTCATCGAGGGCAAGGCGGCGGCCGCGGCGACGACGGCCGCGCAGTACGCCACCCCGTCGGTCGACACCGCGCTGACCTGGACCGTGCAGGCGGCCATCCTGACCAGCCTGGCGGGGCGGACGCTGGGCGACCGCAACCGGGTGCTGCGCGGCCTGGAGGTGGCGCTGGACATCGCCGAGGAGGAGAGCTTCCGCCGCCCGTTCCTGGTCGGCGGGCACCCGGTGCGCGACCTGCTGGCCAACTTCGCGCCGCTGCTGCCGGTCTACCACCCGCTCGCGGCCGAGCTGGCGGCCGGCTCGTCGCCGCTGGCCGGGGGCTCGCGCAACGGCGGGGACGCCAACCTGGTCGAGCCGCTGACCGAGCGTGAGCTCACGGTGCTGCGCTACCTGCAGGGCACCATGTCGAACCTGGAGATCGCCTCCACGCTGTACGTCTCGGTCAACACCGTGAAGACGCACGTCAAGAACATCTACCGCAAGCTGCACGCCGGCCGCCGGCGGGAGGCCGTCGAGCGCGCGCGGGAACTCAGGCTTCTGTGAGCGGTCCGGAGCGGAGCGGAGGGGCCGTTCACCACAGGCACAGCTGTTTCGCGCCGCCGCCGGAGCTTGCGGAGGTGGCGGCGTGAGAGCGGGTCCGGTTGTCCGGGTCGTCGAGCCGATGCCGGAGCCGGTGCTGATACTGCGCTCGGGCTCGCGGCCGGCCCGGGTCGCCGGGACCGCCACCGCCGCCACCCATCGATGCCTGTGGGGCGCGCTGGCGGCGGCGGTGGCCTGGCCGGTCCTGTCCGCGTGCGGGGTCGGCCACCCGCAGGCCGCGGCGGTCGCCGTCGGCCTGCTGACCGTGCTGCCGTGGCTCGGTCCGCTGCTCGGGGTGCTGCTGACGGCCGTGCTCGCGGCCCTGGTCCCGCAGCCGTACGCCCCGCTGCTGGGCCTGGCCGCCGCCGCGCTCGTCACGCTCGCCGCCGCGCCCGCGCAGCACCTGCCCGGGCGGCTCGGCCCGCTGTCCATCCCGGCCGCGTCGGCCGCGGCCGTGCTCGGCGGGGTCGCCTGGGGGGTGCTCGGGGCCCTGATCGCGCTCGTGGTCGCCAGCCTGGCCGCCCGCACCCGGCAGCGGCGGGCCGCGCGGTGATCGACTACCTGCGCGGGTTCCGCGTCGGGGTGCTCCAGCGCGGCGGGAACGCGGTGGAGCGCAGCCTCGCCGCGATCGGGGACGAGACCGGGCCCCGGCCGGGCTCGACGGGTACACCCGCGGGCCCTTTCTGGCCGGTCGACAAGTGGGTCCACGCGCTCTATGCGACCGCGCTCACGGTGGCGGCCGCGGTGGCGCTGGCCATCCACTGGCTCGCCCCGCCCGCGGCCCTGCGCGGGGTGCTCGCGATCGTCGCGGCGACCGTGTTCCTGCTGGCCGGCTACGCGCTCGTGCGTGCGCCGACACGGCGCGGGGCGGCGTTGCGGCGGTACCTGACCGACCCGCGCGACCGCACCGAGTTCGAGGCGGCCGCGGCCAACGCCGACCGCATCCGGCTGACCTGGCCGGCCCTGGAGCGGCTGGCCGAGCCGGACGACCCGACCCGGACGCTGGAGCGGGCGCTGTGGGACCTCGCCCAGGCCCTCGCCGAGCGGGGCGAGCTGCGCGCGGCCGACCGCGACCTGCGCGCCTCGGTCGGCGAGCCGATCGGGGCCGGCAGCCTGTTCAGCACGGTAACCGACCGGCAGGCCGAGATCGGGCAGCGGCTCACCGACGTCGACGCCGAGGTGCGCCGCCGGGCCGGGCAGCTGCGCCGGCTGGCCGGGCTCTGCCAGGACTTTCTCGACCAGCGGGCCGCCCAGACCCGGGCGCGGCTGCGGGTGACGGCGGCCGAGGCGCTGCTGGGCTCGCTGCGCTCGCGGCCCGAGCCCGACCTGGTGTCGCGGACGGAGGTGGTGCTCGCCGCATACCGGGAGCTGGCCGACGAATACGAGTAATCGGATACCCTGCCCGGGTGCGTCAGAGGGTGTTGATCGGGGCCGGAAGCGTCGTCGTGGCCGTCGGGCTGGTCCTGGCGTACCTGCGGATGGCCCGCGCGTTCCCGATCAACGGCGACGGCGCCAGCAACGCGCTGCAGGCCTGGGACATGTTCCACGGCAACCCGCTGCTCAAGGGCTGGGCCCTCTCCGACGTGTCGTTCTACCCGACGGAGCTGGTGCAGTACGGCATCGTGCAGTGGTTCACCGGGGTCACGGCCGACCAGGTGCACGTGACGGCGGCCATCACCTACACGATGATCCTGTTCCTCGCCGCGGCGCTGGCCAAGGGCCGGGCCACGGGCCGCGAGGCGTGGCTGCGTGTGGGGGTCGCGGTCGCGGTCCTCCTCCTGCCCGTTCCCGGCACCGGGTACCAGACGCTGCTCTCCTCGCCCAACCACACGGGCTCGGGGGTGCCGCTGGTCCTGGCCTGGCTCGTGCTCGACCGGCTCCGGCACCGCGTGTGGACCCCGGTGCTGGTGGCGCTGGTGCTGGGCTGGGGCGCGATGGGCGACCCGCTCATCACGTTCGTGGGTGCGGTACCGCTGGCCGTCGTCTGCGCCTACCGAGCCCTGCGCGCGGGCTCCGGCGAACGCGTCTACGAGCTGTCCCTGGTCGCCGCGGCCGTGGTCTCGGTGGTCGTCTCCCGCGGCTTCCGCCACCTGCTCGACGCGCTCGGCGCCTTCCAGTCGCCGCACCCGCCGATCGAGCTGGCGCCGCTGGCGGACTGGCCGCACCGGGCCTGGATGACGGCCCGCATGGCCGGGGTGATCTTCGGCACCCACCGGCCCGGCT
The DNA here is from genome assembly GCF_049995355.1 of Dactylosporangium sp. McL0621. NCBI lineage: Bacteria > Bacillati > Actinomycetota > Actinomycetes > Micromonosporales > Micromonosporaceae > Dactylosporangium > Dactylosporangium sp. McL0621. Next base: position 955,861 of record NZ_CP188259.1, on the reverse strand, counting down.
GGCACCCGGCCGCGTTCGAGATCCTTCTCTCGCTGCTGCACCTGATCGGCTTCGCGGTGGCGCTCGCCGCCTTCGCCGTCACCCTGGTGCGCGCGGTGCGCGGCACGGCCGACCGGGTGGACTCGGTGATGATCGCGGCGATCACCTGCAACCTGGGCGCCGAGATCGTCTCCACCATCTCCGTCGACCTGATGGCGGCCCGGGAGATCGCGCCGATCCTGCCGATGGCCGCGGCCCTGGCGGGGCGCTTCGCCGGTCCCTGGCTGGCGTCCTCCGCGCGCGGGGTCAGGCTCGGCCGCGGCGCCCTCGCCGCCGTGCTGGCGGTCTTCGCGCTCACCGTGGTCGTCTACTCGCCGCCCCGGGCCGAGCCGTCCGAGGCCCAGGAGGCCGCGGACTTCCTGCGGCAACGGGGCCTGTCCTACGGCCTGGGCGCCTACTGGGCCTCGAACAACATCACCGTGACCACCGAGAACCGGGTCGTCGTGGCGCCCGTCGTCGGCGGCGGGGACCGGCTCGTGCCCTTCTGCTGGCAGTCGAAGAACACGATGTACGACGCGGCCGCGCACGACGCCCGATTCGTCGTGTTCGAGAAGGACCGCCCGTTCTACGGGACCCCCGAGCAGGCCGAACACATGTGGGGCGCCCCGGCCGAGCGCCACGACGTCGGGAAGTACGCCATCCTGCTGTACAACGTCAATCTGTTGCAGGGTTTTCCGCCTCCCTGCGGGTAGCGCTTCGTCGTTACGATCGGCGCCGTGCGCAAGTTCGTCGTGTGGGGTGACAACGCGCTCGCCCGCCGGCTGGTCGGTGAGCTGATCAACACGTACTCGGCCCAGGTGACGGTCATCGTGCCCGACCTCGCGGCCGGCCAGGCCCGCGAGATCGCCGACATCCGGGCCGACGACGACCCGCTGAGCCGCCCGGTGCTCATCGCCGCCCGCAGGGTCACCCGGGCCGTGTTCGAGACGGCCGACCTGACCGACGCCGACGCCATCGCGTTCGTGGACACCGACGACGTGGCAAACGTCGACGCCGCGCTGATCGCCCGCGAGGTCGACCCGACCATCCGGGTCGTGCTGCGGATGTTCAACACCCGCCTCGGCGCCGGCGTCGTCGAGCGGCTGTCCAACTGCGCGGTGCTGTCGGCCTCGGAGATCGCCGCGCCGGCCTTCGTCGCCGCCGCGCTGGGCGACAGCAACCCCACGACCATCCGCCTCTCCGACGGCCAGCAGCTCATGGCCGTCGACCGGGCCCTGGCCAACCCCGGCGACATCCGCTGCGGCCTGGCGATCACCGCGCTCGGGGAGAGCCTGCCGGCCGACGAGGGGCTCGCCGACCTGGTGCTCACCAGCGTGTACGGCCGGCGCGACCTCGAACCGCGCCGCCGGCGCCACCGCCACCCGATGCGCCTGTCCCGGCTGCTCATCGGCGGCGGCCTGCGCCGGATCCTGGCGAGCATCGTCGCCGTGCTGGCCCTGGGCACGGTCGCGGTGGCCACCGTGCGTCACGTCGGGGTGTGGAAGGCGATGTACCTCGCGGTGCTCACCGCGCTCGGCGGCGCCAACCCCCAGGACGACGCCTCGGTCCCGTCGCAGGCGGTCGACCTGGTCCTGGTCGTCGTCGGCGTGGCCGTCATCCCCGCGATCACCGCCGCCGTCGTCGGCATCGTGATCAAGGCCCGCCTGGCGATCGCGGCCGGCGGCCTGACCGAGCCCGTCGCCGGTCACGTGGTCGTGGTCGGCCTCGGCAACGTCGGCACCCGGGTGCTCCAGGAGCTGCACGACCTCGGCATCGACGTGGTCGCCGTCGACCGCGACGAGCGCGCCCGCGGCGTGCAGGTCGGCCGCGACCTCGGCCTGCCGGTCATCATCGGCGACGTCACCAACCCCGACACGCTCACCTCCGCGTCCGTGGCCACCGCCCGCTGCCTGGTCGTGGTCACCACGGCGGACGTCACGAACCTCGAGGCCGCCCTGCTGGGCCGCGACCTGTGCCGCCGCGCCGACCCCGAGGCCAAGCTGCGGGTCGTGCTGCGGCTCTTCGAGGAGGAGTTCGCGCAGCGCATCAAGACCGCGTTCGACATCAATCTTTCACGCAGCGTGTCGTACCTGGCCGCGCCCGCCTTCGCCGCGTCGATGGTCGGCAGCGAGGTCATCGACACCATCCCGGTCGGCCGCCGCGTGCTGCTCGTGGCCGAGGTCCCCGTCGGGGCGGGCTCGCAGCTGGAGGGGCACTACTTCCGCGGGGTCAGCGAGCCGGGCCTGGTCCGCCTCGTGGCCGTGCAGACCGGCCGCGCGGGCCTGGGCGTGGGCGTCCAGACCTTCTGGGCGCCGGAGCAGAACACCTGGCGGACCCTGGACCGCACCCACACGATGGTCGTGGTCGCGACCCGGGCCGGCCTGGTCGCCCTCCTGGAGCGCGCCGCGGGCGTCGAGAACCCGCCGCCGTTCCATCCGCCGTCGGCGCCCCCGTTGCTCACCCCGCAGCCCCGCGGCTGACCGCCCGACTGCACAATGTGGACCGTCCCGCTCCTCTTCTTCACAAGCCGTACGCGCTGGCGGTGGCCCCGGACGGGCGGCGGCTGTTCGCCGCCGACGGCGGCGACCACGTCCTGGCCGCGGTAGACACCGCGACCCGCCAGGTCACCGCCCGGGTGACGCTCCCCGGCCCGGCGCGCGGCCTCGCCCTGAGCCCGGACGGCGCCCGGATCTACGCACCCATCGCCGACACCGACCAGCTCGCGGTCGTCGACGCGGGCGGCCTCGGGCTGCTCGGCCTCGTCGCGACCGGCGACGAGCCGGCCGCCGTCGCGGTGAGCCCGGACGGCCGCCGGGCCTACGTGCCGAACCGGCTCGACGCCACCCTCTCGGTCATCGACACCGCGACGAACACGGTCACCGCGACCGTGCCCGTCGGCGCGCGCCCGACCGGCGCGGCGGTCACGCCGGACGGCCGGACCGTCTACGTGACGAACAACGCGGCGAAGTCGGTGTCGGTCGTCGACACCGCGACCGCCGCGGTGACGCGCACGATCGCCGTCCCCGACAGCCCGGCGGAGATCTCGATCACGGCGGACGGCCGGCTCGCGCAGGTCGCCTCCGACCAGTCCCACCTCGCCTGGATCGACCTGCCGACCGGCACGGTCACCTCCCGGCCGGCGCCCTACCCGGTGACGGGCCTGGCCTACGCCACGGCCGCCCCCTACGCCCCGACCGCCGTCCTGGACGTCGGGGTCCAGGACATGACCGTCACGGCGGGCGGTGGCTGGTCGGCCCAGGGCTGGTTCTCGACGCGCTGTCCTACGTCTTCGACTTCGGCGACGGCACCGCCCCGGTGAGCGACCCCGACGGGTACCTCCAGCACATCTACGCCACCACCGGCACGTACACCGTCACGCTGACCGTCACCGACAAGTACGGCCTGAGCTCGACCGGCGTCCAGACCGCACCGTCAACCGGGTGCTGGACAGCGAGGTGCTGATGACGAACGGCAACAACAAGTTCGTCGTCCTGAACGGCCTCGACAACGTCCTGCAGGGCACCGGCACCACGAACGGCGACGTGGTCGACGTGGTGGAGGTCGACGGCACGACGATCGCGCTGCGCTACTACGGCCGGTACGTCGTCCCCGGCGCCGAGGCACGCTGCGGGCGAGCAGCATCCAGCTCACCCCGGCGGCGTACTTCCGCTCGTCGAACAACGCCGACGGCTCGTTCAGCCTGCTGTCGGTGGCCACCGGCAAGTACGTGTCGAGCAACTACGGCGTGCAGCCCATGGCCGCCGACCGGGCCACGATCGGCGCGTGGGAGAAGTTCCCCCTGACCGTAGGCCCGGGCGGCGGCGGCGTGACGCTGCGCGCCCTGGCCAACGCAACTACGTGACCGCGGAGAACGGCGGGAACGCGGCGCTCATCGCGAACCGCACGGCGGCCGGCATCTGGGAGACCTTCTACACCGCGCCCTACTGATCCGCGTGGCACGTTTCCGGGATTCGGTGTTCCGGCCCGGCTCCTAATGTTCTTGTCAACAGCGACTTTCCAGGGGGAAACGATATGAGCGACGTGGACTACGGGCATTTCGAGTCGGGCCAGGAGCACGATGGTCTGGACCAGTTGCACCAGGCGCATGGTTCGGAGCATGACGCGCACAGCCAGTTCGGGGTGTACGAGAACGATCACCACGCGGCCACGTCGACGGACTTCGCGCAGGGTCACCACGAGGAGTTCGACCAGCCGGGCGTCGTGCACGCGGAGTCCGACGACTACACGAACTACTCGCACGACGCGTCGGTGGACGACCACGTGTTCGCGGCCGAGGGTGCCCAGGACTCGCACCAGGCGGAGTTCGGTGAGCTCGACGCCCTGTCGCAGCGTTTCGACGCGTCCTTCGCGCAGGGCACGGAGTTCCACGGTGGCGAGGGCCAGTACGGCGTCGCCGCCAACTAACGTCGCGGCCGACTAGGCAGACAGCACGGCAACGGCCGGTCACCCCACCACGGGGCGACCGGCCGTTTCCAATCGGACGATGCCCGTTCGGAACGCATCAATGACCGGAATGGCGATCCAGTCCGTGTGACGACATGGGTACGGTCGGCCACCACATGACATCGAGGTCATCGTAGGGGGCGTGCGATGCAGGTCCGAGATCAGATTGTCGGCACCACCGCGAGTATCCGGGCCATCTTCAGCGGGCCGCGATTCGGGCTGGAGTCGTATCAGCGCGAGTACGCGTGGACCGAGAAGCAGGTCGAAGAACTGATCAATGACCTGACCGGACGGTTCGTCAAGGAATGGTCGCCGAAGCACGAGTTGAAGGATGTGGCGAACTACCGGCCGTACTTCCTCGGGCCGGTGATCACATCCAGCCGGGACGGTGTGTCCTACTTGATCGACGGCCAGCAGCGGTTGACCACGGTGATGCTGCTGCTCCTGTGGCTGCGCCGCATTCAGGACGGGCGCGACGACGCGCAGGACGGGCTCGATCAGCTCATCTACTCGAACCGGTTCGGCGAGAAGACCTTCGCAGTCGACGACGGTGACGAGGCTCGGCGCGGATGTCTGCTCGCGCTGCTGAACGGGACCGACTTCGATGTGGCGAACGAGTCGTCCGCCACCGTGCGCAACCTCTGGAACCGGTTCGCGGACATCGAACTGCTCTTCCCGGAGGATCTGCGCGACGAGGAGCTGCCGTACTTCATCTGCTGGCTGCTCGAGCGCGTCATGCTCGTCGAGATCTCGACCCAGGACGGCGGCCTGGCGCTGGAGATCTTCGAGACCATGAACGACCGCGGGCTGCGGCTGACCAGCATCGACATGCTCAAGAGCTTCCTGCTCTCGCAGGTCGCGGCCGAGGATCGCGAGGAGGTCAATCAGGTCTGGCGGCGCCGCCTCACCGACCTCGTGGACATCGATCCGAATGCTCATTCCGCGTTCGTGAAGACCTGGTTGCGCGCCAAGCACTCGACCGGCGCCGACGACGACGCCGGCATCGGCTCGGCGTTCGACAAATGGGTGCGAAAGGCCGCCGGTCAGATCGGGCTCGATCGGCCCGCCGGCGCTCGCGACTTCGTCCTCGCCGAAATGGACTTCCTGGCCAAGCGCTACCGCGAACTGCTCCTGGCCACGAAGACGCTGACCCCGGGCCTGGAGCCCGTGTACTACAACGCGTACAACTCGGTGACGCTGCAGATGCCACTGATCCTGGCGACGCTGTCGGCTGGCGACGACGACGAGACGTTCCGGCGCAAGGCGCTGCTCGTCGCCGGCTACCTGGACATCTTCGTCGCGCGCTGCATGGTCAACGCGCACGACTTCCGGTACACGGCGGTCGAGCACCGGCTGTTCGCGCTTGCGCGGGAGATCCGGGACATGGACGTAGCAAGCCTCGCGACGCGCCTCGGGGCCGAGGTCGCCGCGATCTCCGACAGCTTCGAGGCGGTGGGCAGCTTCGCGCTGCGTCCGCGCAACCGCACGTACGTGAAGTATCTGCTGTCCCGGATGGCGGCGTGGCTCGACGAGCGGTGCGGCACCGGTTACACGTTCGCCGACTACTCCCGGTCGGCCAAGGACCAGCAGCCCTTCGAGATCGAGCACATCTGGGCCGACAAGCATGCGTACCAGCCGGACGTGCCGCGGCGGAAGTTCGGCGAGTTGCGGAACCGCTTCGGTGCGCTGCTCCTGCTGCCCAAAGACTTCAACGCCAGCTTCGGCGACAAGCCATACGCGAAGAAGCTGCCGCTCTACATGGGCCAGCATCTGCTCGCCCGGTCGTTGCATCCCGACTGCTACGTCAACAATCCGAGCTTCCTGCGCATCATCGCGCAGCACGATCTGCCGTTCCGGGCGTTTCCCGACATCTTCGACCAGGTCGCGATCGAGCACCGGCAGGCGGCGTACCGGCGGCTGTGCGAACTCGTCTGGGAGCCGGCGCAGTACGGCCTGATCGTGCCCGCCTCGCCGCCGCCGACGGCGAAGGAGAACGGGCGGGCCCGGTTCAACCTCACGCTCCGGCAGCTGGTCGAGGGTGGCGTTCTGCCCGCGGGTTCCCAGCTGGTCGGGGCGCACCGGGGGGTCGACCACAAGGCCGAGGTGACGGCCGATGCACGCATCCGGCTCGAGTCCGGCGAGGAGTTCGAGGCGGTCTCCCCGGCCGCCATGGCGGTGCTGGACAAGCAGTCGTGGAACGGCTGGCGGTTCTGGCAGTACGCGAGTCCTGACGGGTCGCTCGTCGTGCTCGACGAGCTGCGCCGGACTGCTCTCAACCAGCAGGCGCCGCTCGACGCCTGATCCAACGGGGTGCGACCGGCCGTAGTACCCTTCCCGGCCGGTCGCGGCCCGTCAGCGGCTGTAGAACTCGACGATCAGCTGCTCGTCGCACAGGACCGGGATCTCCCGGCGCAAGGGCAGGCGGATCAGGCGCGTGGTCAGACCGGCCAGGTTCGTGTCCAGGTACGGGGCGGTGCGCTCGCCCGCGTGGGCGCCCGCCGCCGCCACCGCGAACGGGGTCTTCGTCCGGCTGCGCCCGGCCACCTCGATGACGTCGCCGGGGCGGAGGCGGTACGACGGGCGGTCCACCCGCCGGCCGTTGACGTTCACGTGCTGGTGCGCCACGACCTGCCGGGACTGGTAGATCGTGCGCGCGAAGCCCGCCCGCAGGACCAGGGCGTCCAGGCGCAGCTCCAGATCCACGAGCAGCTCCTCGCCGGTCTTGCCGGGGCGGCGCACCGCCCGGTCGAAGGCGGCCCGCAGCTGGCCCTCGCGGATGTTGTACTGCGCCTTCAGCCGCTGCTTCTCCAGCAGCCGCACCTTGTAGTCGCTGACCTTCGGCCGCGCCCGGCCGTGCTGGCCGGGCGGGAACGGCCGGCGCTCGAAGTATTTGACGTCCTTGGGGGTCAGCGCGATGCCCAGCGCGCGGGAGCGGCGGACCTTGGGGCGTGACTGGTTCACGGGGCTCCTTTCTAATAAGGTAAGCCTAACCTTAGGAGGTCGGAGATGTCCAAGCTCCCCACCCCGGCCGAGCGGCTGCGCTCGCTGCTGGCCGCCGCCGGCTCGCTCACGCTCCTCGTGCCCGGGCATCGCTGGGACCTGGTCGGCGCGCACCGGGTCGAGGGCGGGCGGATCCTGCTCGACGTACCCCCGCAACACATCGACACCGCGGCCGTCCTCGAGCTCACGGACGTCGCCCCCACGCCCGTGCGGTCCCGGGTGCGCGCGAAGGCCGTGCTCGGCGGCTGGCTCGCCGCGCACCCCGGGGGCGGCGTGGCGCTGGAGCTGGCCGAGGCCGCGCTGCAGGACCCGGCGTACGGCCGCGACGCCGAGGTCGCCGTCGACCCCGACGAGTTCGCCGCGGCCGCGACCGACCCGCTCGCCCACGTCGAGGCGGAGCTGCTGTGCCACCTGAGCGACGCCCACCCCGACGCCGTCGACCGCCTGGCCCGGCTCGTACCGCCGCATCACCTGCACGGCGTCGGGCGCATCGTGCCCGTGCGGCTCAACCGCTACGGCGTGGTCCTGCGCCTGGAGTTCGCGGGGCGGGCGCGCGACGTTCGGCTGCCGTTCCTGTCGCCCCTCGACCGCCCCGAGGAGGCCGGCGACCGCATGCAGGAGCCGTACGCCCGGGCGCGGTGCTGCCACGGCGGCCACTAGAGGCTGTATCGCCCCACCGGCGTCCACAGCTGCCCGGCCATGTCGTTCAGTGAGGACGCGGCGCGGCTGGAGGCGGTCGCGGCCTCCTGCACCGCCGGCGATGACCTGCGTGCCCGCCGCCGCCTCGGTCACCGGGCGGTTGATCTCCCCGGTGGTCGCGGTCTGCTCCTCGACCGCCGCGGCGATGGTGTTCCGGGTGCCCCGGCCGGGCAGGTGGGCAGAAACGGCGAAGGCCGCCGCCCGATGACCCTTCGGGCGGCGGCCTCGTTCCCGGTGGTGCCGGTCAGCAGGCTCCGTTGTCGGTCCACACGCCCTGGCCGTTGTTGCCGGGGATGTCGCCCTGGGTCCACCACTTCGCGGTCCACTTGTGACCGCCGTAGGAGACCGTCGCCCCGCCGTTGTAGGCGGTGCCGGAGTTCCAGGCGGGCGGGCAGGTCGGCGGCTGCGTGGTGCCGCCGGTGCCGCCGCAGGTGCCCTGGTCGACCCAGACGCTGCTGGTGCCGGGCGTCTCGCCCTGGGTCCACCATGCGGCCTTCCAGGTGTGGCCGTTGTACGACACCAGCGCGCCGCCCGTGTACGCGGTGCCCGAGTTCCAGGCCGCCGCGGTGCACGTGCCACCGCCCGGCGTGGTGGGCGGCGGGCCGCCCGTGGTCGGGTTTGTGGTGGGCGGGGTGGCCCCGGCGAAGCGGGCCGTGTACTTCGTGAACTCCCAGTCGGTCTGCGGCACGCTGCTGCAGGTGCCCGACGTGGTGGACTGGTTCGGGTCGGCGCACTGGCGGTCGCGGTTGACCGACCAGTACGTGTACCGCGCCAGGTGGTGCGAGGTCGCGTAGTCCAGCACCGTCTGGAAGTCGGCCTGCCGGAAGTACTCGCCGGCGTCGCTGCGGCCGTTCATCATCGACACGCCCTCATGGGCGTACGCGGTGGCGCTGTCCCAGCCGAACGTGCTCATCAGGATGCCGTGGAAGCCCTCCAGCGCGCTCGTCTGGGACGACCCGCCGTTGAACCCGCCGTCGAACGGCATGATCGAGTAGTTGTTCGGGGTGAACCCGAGGCTCTTCGCGTCCTTGAGCATCTCGGTGCCGAACCAGCCCGTGCCCGCCGCCGTGCCGGCCGTAGTGACCGAGACGTACAGGCCGGGGTTGTTCTGCTGCAGGATCTGCGCGGCGCCGAGCTCGTTGTGCACGGCCGCGGCGTTCTCGTACTCCGGCTCCTCGAGGTCGAAATCGATCGCCTTGAGGCCGTACTTGGTGACCACCTGCTGGTAGGCGGCGGCGGTCGCGGACGGGGAGCCGCAGGTCTGGCCGAGCTTGGTGCCGCCGTAGCCGCCGATGGAGACGCTGACGTCGCCGCCGTTGGCGCGGATGCGCGAGATGAGCGCGGCCGCCTCGGTGTCGGCGGAGACGGCGCGCGTGCCGTCCCAGGTCGGGGTACAGCCGCCACCGTTGGGGGCGAGGATGAAGGCCAGCTGGAAGGCCTTCTGGCCGCTCGCGTTCATGACCGCGACGGCGTCGGGCGGGCTGTTGTCGAACGGCATCAGGTACGGCGCGGAGGCGTACCAGTTGCTGGTCAACGCGGCACTGGCGGACTGCGCGTTGATCACGCCGAGGGTCGTCGCACCGATGGTGACGGCGGCGGTCAGCGCGAGGGGGATCAGGGTTCTGCGTTTCATGGACCCCTCCACGAGCATTACGGACGTGACGCTAACTGTTAACAAAGTTAAGCGTTGTGGAGGGAACGTACAACGTTGTCGATGCCTCCGCAAGTGCTCTTAAGGTCCTTAACAGTTTGGGCTGTCTCAATGGCCCCGGTGCTTGGCCCGGGCCTTCGCGCGCCGCCGGGCGTGGCGCTCGGCGGACTCGGCCGCCCGCCGCTGCCGGCGCGCGACCCGGGCCTCGGCCCGGCGGTGCTGCCGGTCCGCGCCGAGCGCCTCCGCGGCATCGTCGCCGGCGACTGGCGTGGCGGACTCGGCCCGCCGCAGCAGCTCGACGCCGTGGCGCAGCAGGAGGTGTTTTCGCGCCCGGCCGGCCTACGCACGGCCGCGTGCGAGCGCATCGACGCGGCGCAGTGCGTCCGGCATCCGGTACGGCCCGCTCATGCCGGTCACGTAGGCGGCCGCGGCGGCCAGGGGCAGGCCGGCGGCGGTGACGTACAGCGGCTTCGCCGCCCCGCCGCGCCGCACCGGCACCGCGTGGGTCGCGGTGTGGAAGGACGTCTTGGCCACGCCGATCACCGGGATGCCCAGCGCCGCGTGCACGTGGGCGCCCAGGCCCGGGCGGCCGCCGGGGTCGAGGTCCACGTACCCGTCGACGATGAGCAGCTCGACCGCCTCCACGCCGGCGAGGACGGCCCGGATCGCCGGGAGCTCGCGGCGGTAGAACTGCCCGGGAACGTACGGCTCGACCTCGTCCAGCCACGCCACCCGCTCGGACTCGACCGCGAACCCGGGCAGCGCGCCGACCACGAGGGCGGCCCGCCCACCGCCGGAGCCGGGGTAGTCCACGTCCACCGCGCCGCTGCGCACCATGGTGGTCAAACCAGCCCGAGCCGGCGCGCGGTCGCGGCGGCCTGGGTGCGCGAGGCCGCGGAGAGCTTGGCCAGGATCGCCGAGACGTGGTGCTGCACGGTCTTCTCCGACAGCGTCAGGGCCGCCGCGATCTCGGCGTTGGAGCACCCGTCGGCGAGCAGCCGCAGCACCTCGGCCTGCCGCCCGGTCAGCCCGGCGGCGTTCGCGGCGGTGGCCGGCCGGGGCCCCCGCGGCACCCCGCGCACCCCGCGCCGGCGCAGGTCCGCGCGCAGCCACCCGGCCGCCTGCCGGGCCCCGAGCGCGTCCAGCGCCGCGAGCGCCGCCCCGGCCGCGGCCGCGTCGCCGAGCGCCAGCGCGTGCACCCGCGCCAGGAGACGCCCGCCGCGCCCGAAGCCCTCGGCCGCCGCCCGCCAATCCACATCGGACGGTGCGCCGGTCGCCCGGGAAAGACGAAAGGCCAGTTCCCGGGTGTACCTTCTGTGCCCGACCGAGACCGCCAGCTCGAGCCCGCGCCGGGCCTCGGCCGCGGCGCGCCCGGGCTCGCCGAGGTACAGCCAGTGCTCGGCCCGCACGATCGCGACCGGCCCGATGCGCTGCAGCTCCTCGGTGGCCAGGGCCTCGCGCAGGGCCAGGTCCAGGGTCGCCTCGGCCTCCGGCTCGCCCCGCGCGGACTGGACCCGGCCCCGGGCCACGTACGCGGGCAGCGGCCCGACCCCGCCCCGGGCCGGGTACGCCAGCGACTCGTCGGCGTCGGCCAGCGCCCCGGCCCAGTCGCCCGCCTCGACCCGCACGGCCGCGCGGACGCCGAGCAGGTACTGCCGGTACCCGTCCAGGTCGTGCCGGTCGGCGTAGGCCAGCGCCGCGGCGATCGCGGCCAGGGTCGCGGCGAGGTCGTCGCCGATCCACAGCTCGGTGCAGGCCCGGTTGACCAGGGCCCGGGCCGCGTGGTCGACGAGCCCGGCGGCGGCCGCGCGCTCGTGCAGGCGCACCAGCTCGCCGGACGCGTCCGGGTCGCCGCGCACCAGCCGCGCGGTGGTCACGTTTATCGCGGCGTGCACGGCGGTCTCGCCGTCGCCGAGCCGCTCGGCGAGCTCGGCCGCGCGGGTGCCCCACTCGACCGCCGGCTCCACCTCGTGGGCGAGCATGTGCAGCTGGGCCCGGGTGCTCAGGGCCATCGCGAGCTCGCGCCCGGGCGGGCCCTGGCCCAGCGTCTCCACCGCGGCCGCGACCGCGCGCCGGGCCAGCGCGGTGTCGCCGCTCCACCAGGCCAGGCGCGAGAGCCAGCGCTCGTTCGCGCCCGCGCGCTCCCAGTCGCCGGCCGCCCGCCGCTGCTCGGCCGCGCGCCGGCGCGCGTCGACGGCCTCGGCGGACAGGCCCGCCAGGTACGCCTGGAACGCGTAGGCCTCCAGGACCTCGGCCCCGGCCCCGAGGTCCACCAGCGCCCGGTAGTGCGCGGCGGCCTCACGGTGGGCACCTTGGGCGGCGGCGGACTCGGCGGCGCTCAGGGAGTACCGCCGCAGCAGCTCTTCGTCCTGACTGAGGCGGGCGTGGTGGGCCAGCCGGGCCGGGTCGACCGCGGGGCGGGCCTCGAGCCGCCGGACCGCTCTCAGGTGCAGCGCGCGGCGGCGCCCGGGCGGCAGCGCGTCCTCGACGGCCCGGCGCAGCAGCTCGTGCCGGAACCCGGCCCCGTCCCCGGCCGCGACCAGCACGCCCGCGGCCACGCAGCGGTCCACGAGCGCCGGCTCCGGTCCGTCGCCGGCCACGTCGAGGCGCTGCATGACGGCCGCCAGCTCGGCGAGGTCGCGCGCGGGCGCTTGCAGCCGCTCGAGGCGGGTCAGGATCAGATGGTGTACCGCACCCGCCGGCTCCTCGTTCAGCGCCTCGGTGACCAGCAGCGGGTTGCCGCCGGTGAGGTCGTAGACGGCGGCCGGGTCGCGACCGGACCGCGCGGCCTGCTCGGCGACGCACTCGCGGGAGAGGGGCGGCAGGAGCACCCGGCGCACGGCGTCGCGCGGGAGGGCGGCCAGGGTCGCGTGCAACGGGTGGCCGGGGGCCTCGTCGTCGCGGTACGTGAGCACGAGCAGGGCCCGGAGCCGCTCGATGCGCCGGGCGAGCAGGATCAGCAGGTCGAGCGAGGCCGCGTCGGCCCAGTGCAGGTCCTCCAGGACGACGACGCGCGGCGGCCCCGGGCGCTCGAGGGCGTCCAGCAGCGCGTCCAGGGGCGGCTCGTGCGCGGCCAGGGCCTCGGCGAGCGCGCCGCCGGCCTGCCGCGCGATGTCGTGCCACGGGCCGAGGGGGCGCGGGGTGACCAGCGGGTCGCAGGCCCCCAGCCACAGGCCGCGCCGCGCGGCCGCGAAGGCGCGCACGAGGCTGGACTTGCCGATGCCGGCCTCGCCCGCGACGAGCGCGATCCGCCCGCCGTCCCGGGCCAGTCGCTCCAGCTCGGCCAGCGCCCCGGCGCGCTCCCACAGGGCCGTCGGCGGGCGCTACGCCACGCGGCTGGTCGCCGGGGGCGTCTCCTGCGCCAGGGCCTCACCCAGCGCGGTCAGGTCGAGCCCGAGCACGCGCGCGAGCGCGGCGACCGTGAAGAACGCGGGCGTCGCGATCGCCCCGCGCTCGATCTTGCGCAGCGTGTCGAGCGAGATCCCGGCCTCGAAGGCGACCGCCGCCGCGCTGCGCGCCCCGCGCGCCTGCTGCAGCATTCTCCCCAGCACCAGTCCCCGGTGCCGCTCGTCCTCGGTCAGCGGATTGCGCACCATGTGGACGATGATAATCCTGGTATTAGAATATCCGGCATGGTGGTGCTGAAGAGTGCGGCGGAGCTCGCGACGATGCGCGAGGCCGGCCGGGTGGTCGCCCAGATCCTGACGGCCGTGCGCGCCGCGGCGCAGCCCGGGGCGACCCTGCAGGAGCTGGACGACCTGGCCCGCGAGCTGCTGTCCGAGAAGGGCGCCAAGTCGTCGTTCCTGCACTACCATCCGTCGTTCGCGCCGATCCCGTACCCGGCGGTGCTGTGCCTGTCGGTGAACGACGCCATCGTGCACGGCATCCCGGACGCCCGCCGGCTCGACGACGGCGACCTGCTCTCCATCGACTTCGGCGCCCACATCGACGGCTACCACGGCGACTCGGCGATCACCGTCGGCATCGGCACCGTCGACGCGGCCGCCCAGCGCCTCTCCGACGTGGGCAAGCAGGCCCTGGACGCGGGCATCGCCGCCGCGGTGGCGGGCAACCGCCTGGGCGACATCTCGCACGCGGTGCAGACGGTCTGCCGCGCCGCCAAGTACGGCATGCCGACGGGCTACGGCGGCCACGGCGTGGGCACCGCCATGCACGAGGACCCGCACGTGCCGAACGAGGGCCGCCCGGGCCGCGGGCTGGCCCTGCGCCCGGGCCTGGTCCTGGCCATCGAGCCGATGGTGGTGGAGAGCGGCTCGGACCGCCACCGCCTGCTGCTGGACGGCTGGACGGTCTCGACGGTCGACGGCTCCCGGGCGGCCCACTGGGAGCACACGATCGCCGTCACCGAAGACGGCCCGGTCATTCTCACGGCCCTCTGACCTGCGGAACGCGAAACGGCCGGTCGTCCCCGTGTGCGGGGTGACCGGCCGTTTCGTCTGTCTGCCTAGTTGGCGGCGACGCCGTACTGGCCCTCGCCACCGTGGAACTCCGTGCCCTGCGCGAAGGACGCGTCGAAACGCTGCGACAGGGCGTCGAGCTCACCGAACTCCGCCTGGTGCGAGTCCTGGGCACCCTCGGCCGCGAACACGTGGTCGTCCACCGACGCGTCGTGCGAGTAGTTCGTGTAGTCGTCGGACTCCGCGTGCACGACGCCCGGCTGGTCGAACTCCTCGTGGTGACCCTGCGCGAAGTCCGTCGACGTGGCCGCGTGGTGATCGTTCTCGTACACCCCGAACTGGCTGTGCGCGTCATGCTCCGAACCATGCGCCTGGTGCAACTGGTCCAGACCATCGTGCTCCTGGCCCGACTCGAAATGCCCGTAGTCCACGTCGCTCATATCGTTTCCCCCTGGAAAGTCGCTGTTGACAAGAACATTAGGAGCCGGGCCGGAACACCGAATCCCGGAAACGTGCCACCACCAGAGGAGGGCCATCGTGGCCGTATCGGTGCTGTACATGTCGATGTCGCTCGACGGGTTCATCGCCGGGCCCGGGGACGGGCCGGACCATCCGGGCGGGGACGGCTTCATGCGGCTGCACGACTGGTTCGTCAGCCCGGACGGGGAGTTCGTGCGGCCCGCGGGGGCGGCCGGGGAGGTCGTCGACGAGATGAACGCGTGCGCGGCGATCCTCGTCGGGCGGCGCACGGTCGAGCAGGTCGACCACTGGGGCGGCGAGCACCACATCAAGGGGGTCCGCATCTTCGTGCCCAGTCACCGGCCGCCGGCCCCGGAGGTGGCGGGCTACCCGCTCGTCACGTACGTCCACGACGGGATCGCCGCCGCGATGGCGCAGGCGAAAGAGGCGGCCGGCGAGGGCCGTGTGCTCGTGCACGGCGCCTACACCGCGCGCACGGCGCTGGAGGCCGGCGTCCTCGACGAGCTGCAGATCCACCAGAT
The DNA here is from genome assembly GCF_049995355.1 of Dactylosporangium sp. McL0621. Lineage (NCBI taxonomy): Bacteria > Bacillati > Actinomycetota > Actinomycetes > Micromonosporales > Micromonosporaceae > Dactylosporangium > Dactylosporangium sp. McL0621. Next base: position 940,610 of record NZ_CP188259.1, on the reverse strand, counting down.
CCCGGTGCTGTTCGGCGGCGGGCGACGGCTCTTCGAGGCGCTGGACCGGCGCCTCGAGCTGGAGGTCGTGCGGGTGGTCGACACGGCCGAGGCGACCCACATCCGGTACCGAGTCAAGTACTGAGTGTAGATACGGTTGCCGATATGTCTCGGTGACCGTAACGTCAGCGGGCATGGCTGCCATGCGGGAACCGACGTTCCTCATCCTGACCGCGCTGGCCGAGCGCTCCTTGCACGGCTACGGGCTGATTCACGAGGTCGGCGTGCTGTCCGGGGGCGAGGTCGTGCTCGGCGCCGGCACGCTCTACGGGGCGCTCGACCGGCTCGCCGAGCAGGACCTGATCGCGGTGGAGCGGGAGGAGGCGGTCGACGGCCGGCTGCGCCGCTACTACCGGCTCACCGACGGCGGGGCGGCCGCGCTGGCGACCGAGGCCGAGCGACTGCGACGGCGCGCGGCGGCCGCGGACGAGCGCCTGCGCCGCCGGGCGAACCCGGGCCCGGTGACCGCGTGAGCGCGGCGCTGCCCGGCCACCCCGAGGCCGGTGACGGTCTGGGCACGGCGCCGCCCGGCCGCCCCGAGGCCGGTGATGGTCTGGACGCGGCGTTGCCGGGCCGCCGCCCCGAGGCCGGCGACGGTCTGGACGCGGCGTTGCCGGGCCGCCGCCCCGAGGCCGGCGACGGTCTGGGCGCGACGCAGGCGGGCCGCCGCCCCGAGGCCGGCGAGAGCATGAACACGGCGCTGCCCCGACGGTACCGACGCCTGCTTCTGGCTTATCCGGCCGCCTATCGCCGCTCGCATGGCGTCGAGATCCTCACGACGCTCATGGACGGCGCCGGCCCCGGGCGGCAGCGGCCCACCGCGGGCGAGGCGCGCGACATCCTCGTGGGCGGGCTGCGGCAGCGGTTCCGGCTCCCGGCCGGCCGGGTCATGGTCCTCGCCGCCCTGGCGAGCGCGCTGATCGCGGGCGGGCTCGGGGCCGGGCTGGGCTCGCTCGCGGGCTGGGCGATCGCCGAGGACCCGGGCGACGCCGTCGTCGCCGAGCTGGTCACGCTGGCCGCCGGGGCCCCGGCGGAGCACGACGTCACCCGGCAGCCCGAGGCGTTCGGCCTGAACTCCCAGGCGATCACGTCCGCCCGGACCGCGGGGCCGCCCAGCCTCGCCGCGGCCCGCGCGCGGCTGGAGGCGGCGGGCTGGCGCGTGACGCCCACCGGCTACGACCAGACCGTGCTGGCGGCCCGCGGCGGCATCCAGGCGACGGTGTCGGTCGACGGCCACGGCTCCGTCTCGGTGATCGCGACGGGGGCCGCCCCGGCCGTGGCCGGCCCGCTCACGGCGGCCGGGGCGGTGCTCGGGCTGGTCGCGGGCTGGCTGCTCGCGGCCCGGGTCGGGCGCCGGCTGCGCCGGGCCGCGTTCTGGTGGCGCGTGGCCGTCGGCGAGCTCGCGCTGCTCGCGGCGCTGACGCTCGCCTGGCCCACGCTCGGCGCCTGGGCCTACGTGACCCTGCCGGAGTCCCGCGCGCACCTGTTCTACGCCTACGCGGCCTACGAGGTCGACCGGCCGCTGGGCCTGCTCACCGTCGCCGGGCTGGCCCTCGCGGCGCTCGCGGTCGCGCTGTCCGCCGTGATCCAAAAGCGAGCAAGGGTGGCTACGCTGCCCTGATGGCGCAGCAGTACGACGTGATCGTGGCCGGCCTCGGGGGCATGGGCAGCTCGGCCGCCTACCACCTGGCCGCCCGCGGGCAGCGGGTGCTCGGCCTGGAGCGGTTCGGCCCGGCCCACGACCAGGGCTCCAGCCACGGCGGCTCGCGGATCACGCGGCAGGCGTACTTCGAGGACCCCGCCTACGTCCCGCTCATCCTGCGCTCCTACGAGCTGTGGGAGCGCCTCGAGCGCGACTCCGGCCGCGACCTGCTCACGCTGACCGGCGGCCTTTTCATGGGCCCGCCGGACTCGCTCACCGTGGAGGGCAGCCGGCGTACCGCCGAGCAGTGGGGCCTGCCGCACGAGATGCTCGACGCGGCCGCGATCCGCCGCCGGTACCCGCAGTTCACCCCGCGCGACGGCGAGGTGGCGCTGTTCGAGCGCAACGCCGGCGTGCTGCGGCCCGAGGCCGCGGTCGAGGCCGGCCTGGCCCTCGCCACCGCCAGGGGCGCCGACCTGCGCTTCCACGAACCCGTCGAGACCTGGACGGAGGACGGCGGCGGGGTGACCGTCCGGACGGCCCGCGGCACCTACCGCGCGGACGCGCTCGTGCTCTGCCCGGGCGCGTGGGCGCCGGTGCTGCTGCCCGAGCTCGGGGTGCCGCTCGTGGTGGAGCGGCAGGTGCAGTTCTGGTTCGCCCCCGACGGCGACGTCGCACGGTTCGGCCCGGACCGGCATCCGATCTTCATCTGGGAGGACCCGCAGAAGCAGCAGCTGTACGGCTTTCCCGCGCTGGACGGCCCCGGCGGCGGGCTCAAGTTCGCGTTCTTCCGGCGGGGCGAGGCGACCACGCCGGAGACCATCGACCGCGCCATCCGCGACGAGGAGGTCGCGTTCGTCGCGCGGCACCTGGCCGAGCGGGTGCCGGCCGCGGCCGGGCGCTTCCTGCGCGGCAAGACCTGTATGTACACCAACACGCCCGACGAGCACTTCGTGATCGCGCGCCACCCGGACCGGCAGCGGGTCACCGTGGCCTGCGGTTTCTCCGGGCACGGGTTCAAGTTCACGCCCGTCGTCGGAGAGATCCTCGCCGATCTCACGCTGACCGGGGCGACCGCGCACCCGATCGCCCTGTTCGACCCACGGCGAGGGTGGTCACGCGGGGCCGAATAGCCCGCGGCGCCGGTAGCTTCCATCGAGACAGCGGAAAGTCTCGATGTGGAGGTACCGCATGATCCGATTCCGACAGGCGCTGCTCGCCGTGGCGCTGATGCTCGGGATGGTCGGCACCGTCGCCGTGGCCGCGCCCGCGTCGGCCGCGACGGCCACCGACATCAAGGACCGCCTGGCGGCCGTGCCCGGCCTGACCGTGGTCGCGGAGCAGCCGGTCGCCGCGCCGTACCGCTTCTTCATCCTGAGCATCACCCAGCCGGTCGACCACCTCAACCCGCGGGCCGGCACCTTCCAGCAGCGCTTCACGCTGCTGCACCGGGGCACCGACCGGCCGATGGTGCTGCAAACCACCGGCTACAACGTGCCCGAGTACGCGTTCCGCTCCGAGCCGACCCGGCTGGTCGACGGCAACCAGATCTCCGTCGAGCAGCGCTTCTTCACCCCGTCGCGCCCGGCGAACCCGAACTGGCCCCAGCAGATGACGATCTGGCAGGCGGCCACCGACCACCACCGCATCGTGACCGCGCTCAAGCCGGTCTACTCGCAGAAGTGGATCTCGACGGGGGCCAGCAAGGGCGGCATGACCTCGGTGTACCACCGGCGCTTCTACCCCGGCGACGTGGACGGCACCGTCGCGTACGTCGCGCCGCAGGACGTCGTCAACGACGAGGACTCGGCCTACGACAAGTTCTTCACCAAGGTCGGCACCGCGCAGTGCCGGGCCGCGCTGGACGGCGTGCAGATCGAGGCCTTCCACCGCCGGGCGGAGCTCGTCGCGCGGTACCAGGCCTGGGCGACGGGGAACCAGCGGACCTTCGACATCGTCGGGGGCGTCGACCGGGCCTTCGAGTTCATGGTCAACGGCACGACGTGGGCCTTCTGGCAGTACAGCCTGGAGAGCGACTGCGCCGACGTGCCCCCGGCCACGGCTTCCAGCGACGACATCTGGAACTGGATCGACCTGATCTACGGCCTGGACTCCAACACCGACCAGGGCATCACGCCCTACATCACGTACTACTTCCAGGCCTCGTACCAGCTGGGCTACCCGGACGTCTCCCAGCCGCACCTCAAGGGCCTGCAGCACTACCGCGGCCAGGACCGGGCCCAGTCCTACATCCCGCGGGAGCTGGTGCCGCGCTTCCAGCCCTTCACCATGCTCGACATCGACATCTGGGTGAAGTTCGCGGGCAGCCGCCTGCTGTTCGTGTACGGCGCCAACGACCCCTGGGGCGCGGAGCCGTTCCGCCTCGGGCCGTTCACCCGCGACTCGCAGTGGTACATGGCGACGGGCGCCAACCACGGCGCGAACATCGCGGCGCTCAAGCCCGACGAGACCGCCAAGGCCACGGCCGCCCTGCTGCGCTGGGCGAACGTGACCCCGCCGGCCGCGTCCTTCGGGGTGTCGGGGACCGCCGGGTACATCCCGGGCCTCGACGACCACAACCTCGCGCTCGACCGCCGGTTCAGCCTGTAGCGCGCCGATCCGGGACGGTGGCCGGGGCCCGCGGGCCCCGGCCACCGCCGTGTCACGGGATGGTGATGTTGACCGTCACCGTCTTGTTGTTCTTGACCGGGTAGGCCGTGGCCGAGGCGAAGTTCGCGCCCCCGACCCAGCCGTTGCGGCCGTCGTTGGTCGACCAGCGCAGCTTGACCGACTGCTGCGGCGCGAGCAGCGGGATCGAGTACGGCTGCCCGTTGTAGGCCGTCCCGCCGAGCGCGACGGCCTCGCCGGTCACCGCGTTGTACGGGGTCACGGCCCCGTCGACCGGGTGCCCGGCGGCGTCGCGGAGGGTGCCGGCGACGGTCCCGCCGCCGGTGCGCAGCTTGATGTTGGCCGCCACGCTCTTGCCAACGCGCACGGTCACCTTGGTGGCCTCGGGCCGGCTGGGGGCGTTGCCGGACCAGCGCCACTGGTACTCGGCCTTGGCGAACTCCACCGGCCACGCGTACGGGCCCAGCCCGGTGAGCACGTAGGTGCCGTCCGCGCCGGTCGAGTGCGGGCAGCCGTCCCCGCCGAACCCGGGCACGATCGGGGTGACCGAGACGCAGGCGTAGGGCACCGGGGCGCCGGTGGCCACGTCGGTCACGTTCCCCCGGATCGAGCCGGCCGCGTCGAGCCGGACCACCGGCACCGTGAGCTGGTCCCCGGCGGCCACCGTGAACCGGGAGGCGGCGTCGCGGTCGCCGGTGCCGCCGGCCGGGCCCACCCACTGCGCGCCGAGGGCGTCGCCGTTCGGGTCGGCGAACACCTGGTAGGCGCCGGGCTCCAGCGGCCCGAGCACGACCGTGCCGGGCACCGGCGGCTGCTGCCAGTCGGAGCAGGCGTAGGAGAGCCAGGTCGGGAACGAGTCGCCGACCTTGCCCAGCTGCACGCAGCCCTCGGCCGCGGCGCCGCCGGCGCTCGCGACCATCGGCACGGTGATGCTCGCGCCGAGGGCCATCGCCACGTCGAGGTCGGCGGTCTGGCCGCCGGTGACCGTCGCCGCGGCGTCGGTGACCTCGAAGTGCCGGCGGTCGCCGATGTTGACGTTGAAGTGCCACGTGCCCGCGAACACGTCGGTCAGCACCAGCTCGGCGCCGTCGGTGCAGCCGGAGATGTTGGTGTTGAGCAGTGCGTAGGCGCAGAAGCCGGACAGCGGCGCCCCGGAGCCGGCGTCGTGCGCGCGGATGCGCACGGAGCCGGTCGGCCGGAACCGCTCGTCCACCGTGGTCACCTGGCCCTCGGTCACCGCGAAGCGGTCGGCGGACTCGGGGGTGAGCTTGTCGTGCGCGTACTGCGGGACCCACCTCGGCCCGGAGAAGCTGACGAGCCAGTCGCCGCGGACCGGCACGTCGTCGATCCGGTAGCGGCCGTCCGCGCCCGTGGTCGCGTTGTGGGTGCCGCCGATGTACTCCAGGGTGCTCGCGCCGACCGAGACCCCGGCCGCCGGGGTGCCGTCGGCCGCGAGCAGCTGACCGGCGATCGAGCCGGTCGGGATCAACGTCTCCTGCAGCGGCGTCGTCTGCCCGGCCACGACCGCGATCGGGGCGGCCGAATCGTAGGTGAAGGAGGCGCCGTTCCACTGGTTGATCGACGGGTACCGGTAAAACTGGATCTTGTAGGTGCCCGGCAGCAGTTCGAGCGAGAACGTGCCGTCGGCCGCGGTGTCCGCGACGCCGGCCAGGACCTGCTCGTCACCGGCGTAGACGGTGAGGGACGCGGTGGCCGGGGAGCCGTCGCGCTGGTGCAGGGCCCCGGCGATCCGGCCGGACGGCAGCGCCTGGTCGTCGACGACGACCGTGGCCCCGGCGGCGACCGCGAAGTGCTCGGCGGCCTCCCACGCGCGCTGGCGGTGGGCGTACTGGCGGAACTGCGCGCCGGCCGGGACGAACGACACGGTGTAGTCGCCGGCGGCGAGGCCGGACGCCGTGTAGGCCCCGCTCGCGTCGGTGGTGGTGTCGACGGTCGTCGTGCCGCCGTCGGAGACCTGGACGGAGGCGTTGGCGAGGGGCTGGCCGGAGGAGTCGGTGAGGTGGCCGGTGACCGTGCTCGTCCCGGCCGCGAGGGCCGGGCCGGCGGGCACCGCGATGCCGGCGACGATGACGGCCGTGGCTGCGGCGGACAGCAGCGAACGGCGCAGGGCATGCTGACGCAAACTGCGCTCCCAGGGGTGGTTGGGGTGGCGCATCGATCATTCCCGAGGCGTGGCCGCCCGTGGGGCCGGGGGGAGGTTCTCGGACGGAGGCTCCAAAACCGGGCGGAGTTGGGCCGGCGGGGTCGCGCGCTTGCTCCACTCGCGCGGGTACCCGACCGAGACCTCCTCGTGCCGGATGCCGTCGTGCCAGATCGTCCGCGGGATGTGCAGGTGGCCGTAGACGACGACCTCGGCGCCGAAGCGGGTGGGCCAGTCGCGCGTGCGGGTCGTGCCGCACCAGAGGGCGAACTCGGGGTACCACAGCACGTCCGTCGGCTCGCGGACCACCGGGAAGTGGTTGACCAGCACCGTCGGCCCGCCGACGGCGGCCAGCCGGGCCTCGGTCAGCTCCAGCCGGGCCGCGCACCAGTCGGCGCGCCCCGCGTAGGGGTCGGGGTGCAGGAGGGCCTCGTCGGTGCCCACGATCCCGGCGGCGTGGGCCATCTCCAGGGCCTGCTCGGTCGAGGTCGCGCCCTTGGGCCAGAACGAGTAGTCGTACAGCACGAAGAGCGGGGCGATCGCGAGGCGGTCCTCCCACATTGCGTACGGGTCCTCGGGCGTCAGCACGCCGAGCTTCCGGCACGCGTCGACCAGCTTCTCGTACCGCGCCACCCCGCGCGCCTGCTCGGGATCGTTCTGCGGCGTCCACAGCTCGTGGTTGCCCGGCGCCCAGATGACCTTCGCGAACCGCTCGCTGAGCGTGCGCAGCGCCCACGTGACGTCGGCGAACCGCTCGGCCACGTCGCCGGCCACGATCAGCCAGTCGTCGGGGTGGGTGGGCCGCATCTGCTCGACGAGCGCGCGGTTCTCGGCGTATCCGACGTGGAGGTCGCTGATGGCCAGCAGTCGCCCGGTCACCGTGGCAGCCTACCGACCGGCTCGCGCTTTGCTCAGGGGGCCAGTTCGCGGCCGAGGCGTACGGCGACCGCGGCCGGGTCGACGCCGTGGCCGCGCAGCATCCGGGCGCCCGGGCCCTCGCCCTCCGAGGCGATCGCGAAGAGCAGGTGGGACGAGCCGACGTACCGGTGCCTGAGCTCGCCCGCCAGCCGCGACGCCTCGCCCGCGGCGTGGTAGAGGTCGGCGCCGAACGGCGGGTCGCCGCGCCCGGCCCGCCACGCCTTGTCCTCGCGCGGGATCGCGGCCGGGCCGGGCGAGAGGTCCATCGCGAAGTCCTTCACGGCCGGGTACGCCAGGCCGAGCTCGGCCAGCACCCGGGCGCCCTGGTTCGTGGCGGCGGCGTCGTCGGCGAGCCGGATGCTGGTGATCGCCATCAGGTACTCCAGCGCGCACATGGCCATCACCGCGTGCGCCTGCCCGACCAGCGCGCAGCCGCCCCGCACCGCCTGCTGCACCGCCTCGCCCCGCAGCACCGCCGGGGCGGCCAGCGCCGAGAGCACCGGGTCGCCCTTGCGGACGGGGCGCAGGAACGCGGTGGCCGAGCTGACCGGGGGCGTGCCGTCGAGCAGGAACTCCTCGTCGGGGCGCAGGTGGAAGCGGCGGATGAACTCGGACCACTCCCCCGGCGAGGCGCACTCCACCAGCAGCGCGCGCAGGAAGAGCCGGAAGCCGATGCAGCGGATCGCGGGCGCCTCGGCGGCCGCCGCGAAGGCCCGGCCGAGCCCGACCCGCACCCGCGGGTCCCACTCCGGCAGCGGGTCGTCGGCCGAGCGGCGCAGGTCGCGCCGGGCCCGCCACTGCGCGAGCCGCAGCGTCGCCTCGACCTCGTCCTCCTGCTCGGCCGGCACCTCCTCGCCGGAGGCACCCCAGCCGGGCAGCATCTGCCAGCGGACCTCGTCGGCGCCGAGCATGCGCAGCATCGCGTCGGCGGCGCGCTCCGCGCTGACACTCGCCTCGCGCGTCTCCCAGGCCCGGCGGACCGCCCAGGACAGCGCCACCTGTACCTCGAGCGACGCGACGGGTTGACCGAAGCTCACCGCGCCACGGTACGCCGTGCGAAACGAAGAACCCCCCGCCGGTCGGGTCGACCGGCGGGGGGAACCCTTGTGCGTTTACGGGGTCAGTTCGCCCACGTTGTAGAAGAAGAACAGCTCCCACGCGCCGACCGAGGTGCGGTTGGCGGTCAGCGGCAGGGCGCCGCCGTTCTCGGCGGTGACGTACCGGCTGTTCGCGTTGGCGAAGTAGCTGGTGATGCCGTCACCGTCGGCCACGACGGTGAACTTCTCCCACGCGCCGACGGCCGTCCGGCTGGCGATGAGCTTGCCGCCGTTGTTGAGGTCGGCGGTGACGAACTTGCCGTTCGCGTGCGAGACGAAGGCGGCGTACCCGCCCGCGTCGACGACGTCGAACTGCTCCCACTGCCCGATCGACGTACGGTTGGCGACCAGCGGCGAGTTGCCGCCGTTGTCCGCCGTGACGTACAGGCCGGCGACGAGGGAGTACAGGAAGACCGTCGTGGCCGGGCCGGCCCGGTCGAAGGACTCCCACAGTCCGATCGCGTCGCGGTTGGCGATGAGCTTGCCGCCGTTGTTGAGGTCGGCGGTGACGTACTTGCCGTTGACCGCGGCCTGGAAGCTGACGCTGCCGTCGGCGTTGCTGACGAGCGTGAACTTCTCCCACGCCCCGATGCTCGCCCGGTTGGCGATCAGCGGGGAGGCACCGCCGTTCTCGGCGGTGATGAACTGGTTGTTCGAGCTGGAGCGCAGCGCGACGTGCACGCCGTCGCCGGCGTCCACGACCGTGATGCCCTCCCAGGCGCCCTTGTTGTAGCGGTTGGCGATCATCGGCTGCGCGCCGGCGCCCTCGGCCGTGACGAACAGGCCGTTGGCGTGCGCCCGCAGACCGAACGAGGTCGGCGCGGCCGGCTCGCCGATGCGCAGCAGCTTGGTGGGCGATCCGGCGCCGGCCGCGTGGACCGTTCCGGCGACGCCCGCCTTGACGATCGCGTCCCGCACCTGGGCCGGGGTCCAGGTCGGGTGGGCCTGCAGCAGCAGGGCCGCGTCACCCGCGACGAGCGGCGTGGCCATCGAGGTGCCGTCGGCGAAGGTGGTCTGGCTTTCCTCGCTCGTGGGCGCGTAGTACGCCGACTCGATGCTCACGCCGGGCGCGAACAGGTCGACGCAGGAGCCGGTGTTCGAGAAGGACGCCCGGAAGTCGGTCTCGTCGGTGGCGCCGACGGTGATCGCCTCCGTGACCCGCGCCGGCGACCTGGTGCAGGCGTCGGTGCTCTCGTTGCCGGCGGCGACCGAGTAGGTGATGCCGCTGGCGATCGACGTCTTGATGACGTCGTCGAGCGCCTGGCTGCCCGGGATGCCGAGGCTCATGTTGACCACGGCCGGCCGGACGGCGTTCTGGGTGACGTAGTTGACGCCGTCGATGAGCTGGTCCGTGGTGGCGCTGCCGTCGCAGGCGACGACCTTCACGGACTCGATCGGCACGCCCTTCGCCACGCCGAAGGTCGCACCGGCGACCTCGGCGGCCACGAAGGTGCCGTGCCCGGCGTCGTCCGCCCCGGCCGCGGGCGTGCCACAGGCGTTGACCTGGGCTTGCGTCCAGGTGGTCGAGTAGGACTGCTTGAAGCCGGGGTTGCCGGCGAACTCACGGTGCGCCTGGTTGACGCCCGTGTCGATCACGTACACCGTGACGCCGCTGCCCGCGGCAGGGTAGTTGTACGTGTGGTCGAGCGGGTGGAACGCCTGGTCGATCCGGTCGAGGCCCCAGCGGTTCAGGTTGGCGTCCGCCGGATCGGTGTTCTGCGTGCCCTCCGTCACCGTGGCGAGCTTGTTCTGCTCGACGTAGGCGACGTCCGGGTCGGCGGCGAGCTTGCGGGCGTCCGCGTCCGACATGGTGGCACTGAAGCCGTGCACCGCCTTCGACCAGACCTTGCCGACCTTGCCGTTGTGGGCCTTGGTGAGCGCCCCGGCGCTGGCCGTGACCTGGTCCTGCGTCGCCTTGTTGTTCTTGAGCACGACGAGGTAGCTGTCGGTCAGCGCGCCGAGGCCGCCGGAACGGAACTTCTCCGTGGTGACCTGCGGCTTGGCCTGCGGGTCGGCGCCCTTCGTCTTGGTGAGGGGCTTGTGGGACGGTGGTTTGAGGTTGCTGGCGTCAGCGCCCGTGTTGCCTTGCTTCTCGGGCGCCGCGAACGCCGCCGGAATTCCGGCGGCGACGACGGCCGTGGCGACCGCACCGATGAGCGCGATGCGCGTCATCGAGGTGCGCCTGGGCAGGCGCGATTCAGTCACTTAGCGAACTCCCCGTTGAAGTGGACCCTGATCCGAATGGACAGGGAGCGGTCACAACGGGGCCATGATCCTCAGGGGTCAGGCACCCCGGCTCCATCGATCGGTCAGATTTTTCTGGCCGATCAGCGAGTCACCGGGTTGAATGCCGCGAATGCCGTCAGATGTTCGCCGGGGGTTTGCGGATGCGCTCCTTGGCGAGGATCCACAGCGCCTCGACCCCGTCCTTCCACGTGATCTTCTTGCCCTCCTCGCGGGAGCGGGCGGCGTAGCTGATCGGCACCTCGAACGGGCGCACCTTGCGGCGCAGCAGCTTGCCGGTGACCTCGGCCTCCATGCCGAAACCCTTCGACTTGACCGCCAGCGAGCGGTACAGCTCGAGCGGCATCAGCTTGAAGCAGGTCTCGAGGTCGGAGAGGTAGCAGTTGTACAGCATGTTCGCGGCGGTGGTGACGGCCTTGTTGCCCATCACGTACCAGAACGAGAAGGAGCTGTGCGAGCCGAAGGTCCGGTTGCCGTAGACGACCTCGGCGCGCCCGTCGAGCACCGGGTCGAGCAGCCGGGGGATGTCGTTCGGGTCGTACTCGAGGTCGGCGTCCAGGATCACCATGTAGTCGCCGCTCGCCTCGGCCACGGCGGTCTTGATCGCCGCGCCCTTGCCCTGGTTGCGCGGGTGGGTGATCGGGCGCAGCCGGCTGTCGTCCGCCGCGGCCAGGATCTGTGCGGTTCCGTCCTTGCTGCCGTCGTCGACGACCACGAGCTCGATCTCGCACGGGTAGTCAACGGCGAGGGCCTGCTTCAATGCGTCAGGCAGCCGCGCCTCTTCGTTGTACACCGGCATCAGGATGGAGAGCTTCACGGGGACTCCAGCGATCGGAAACGAGACTGGCTCACAGTACGCTGCCGGAGCCCCGCGGTCACCCGCCCTGGTCACCCGCCTCGCTCACCCCGGTAAGGGCCACCCGCCCGCGGGCCTGCGGGCGGGTGGCCATCGATGCCCGGTTACGGTACGACCACCGCCGACTCACACCCAGTGAACACATCGGGGTTCACCGGCTGCGACACCAGTGTCGACGTACAGTCATCGGTGCCCGCCCCGCCGTCGATGCTCCCGCCGCCCCGCGCCGTGAGGCTGTCGTTCCCGCCGAGCCCCTGGATCTGGTCGTGGCCGCCGTCGCCGTCGATCGAGTTGGCCCCGGCGTTGCCGATCAGCACGTCGTTCTGCAGCGTGCCGACGAGGTTCTCGACGTCCGCGGCGATCGTGTCGCGCGCCCCGGCCGGCCCGTCGTCCGCGCTGCCGTCGTCGCCGGTGGCACCGTCGAGGTCGGCCCGGACGGCGAGCCGGTTGGACTGGTCGGCGTAGGACGCGGTGTCGGAGCCGCCCCCGCCCTGCAGCACGTCGGCCCCGAAGCCCCCGGTGAGCCGGTCGTCCCCGGACCCGCCGGTGAGCCGGTCGTTGCCGTCGTTGCCGGACAGGTCGGCCGGGAACGCGGTGGCGTTGGTGATCACGTCGTCCCCGTCCAGCCCCCGGATGCGCATGCTCATCCAAGCCGTGGACGCGCACTGCACCTGGTGCGGGGTGACGAGGGTGCAGCCGGCCCCGGCCGTGAGGGTGGCGGTGGGGTCGGTGACGGTGATGACGCTGCTGTCGCCGGTGACGGTGATCCGGTCGTTGACGCCGATCGGCGCGTCGAAGCGCAGGTTGCCGGTGACGCGCACGATGCCGGGCTTGCAGTCGCCGTAGCACCCGGTGACGGACGCCGACGCCGGCGTGGCGACGGCGAGCGCCGCGACCAGCCCGATGCCGGCCGATCCGGCCCAGAGTCTCCTGCTCATGCCTGTTGCTCCTCCCCAGTACGTCCCGATGCCCGTCGGACATCTACCGGGAAGGCGTTCCACCGCGTTCCGCGACCGTTACATCACGGAGGGCAGGTCCTCCGGGTCGGCGCGGGGCAGCCACGTGAGCGCCTGGCCGAACAGCCGCCGCGTGTCCGCGTCCGGCCCGGCCTGGGCCCGCTCGACGAAGAGCGCCCGGATGGCCTCGTCGTCCCCGAACTGCCGCCCGAGCGCGTGCACGGCGACCCGGCGCACCGACCAGTCGTCGTCGTCGACCATCTCCACCAGCAGCTCGCGCAGCCAGAGGTCGTGCGGCGCGGCCTCGCCCAGCGCGGCCAGCGCGACCCGGCGGACCTGGAAGTCGGGGTCGGTGCGGGCGCGCTCGGCCAGCCGGGCCCGGGCCTCCTCGTCGTCGCCGAACCCGTCGCCCAGCACCTGGCACGCCTGGCGGCGGATGGCCGGGTCGGGGTCCGCGGCCCGGGCCAGCAGCGCGGTGCGCATCTCCCCCGCGCCGGCGAGCGGGCCGAGACTCTCGGCGGCGATGCGGAACACCTGCGGGTCGGGGTCCCGCCCGACCCGGTCGCGCAGCAGCTCCAGCAGCCGGGGCGGCGGGAAGCGGCCGATCAGCGTCTCCAGCGCGGCCAGCCGGACCCGCGCGTAGTCGTCGGTGCGGACCCGGTGCACCAGGTGGCGGAAGACCCGGTCGCGGTGACGGGACCACGAGGTGAGCGCCTCGGCGCCCTCCCGCACGATCTGCGGCTCGTCGTCGGCGCGGACACGCTCGAGCAGGCGGTCGTGGACCTCGGGCGAGGCGCCGAGCCGGATCAGGGCGCGCACGGCGGCCAGCCGCACGACGGCGTCGACCTCCTCGGCGGCCTGCCGGATGATCAGGTCGCGGCTGCGCGGGTCGCCGGCGAAGTGCTCGGCCAGCAGCCGGGTCGCGGCCAGGCGCGTCCCGGCCGAGCCGTCCTCGCGGGCGCGGCGCACGAGCAGGTCGGCGGTGTCGTCGTCGCGCCAGTGCTCGGCGATGCGGCCCAGCGCGAACGTGCGCACGCCGGCGTCGCCGTCCACGGCCGCGGCGCGCCCGAGCAGGGCGCGGTCGGGCTGGTACCGCTCGGTCAGCGTCCGCAGCGCGCTGAGCCGCAGCCCGGCGTCGGTGTCGTGCAGGGCGCTGTCCAGCAGCAGCTCCCGCAGCCCGGGCCCGGTCTTGTCCAGCCGGACCAGGCCGTCCAGGGCCACCGCGCGGCAGCCGGGGTCGGAGTCCTTGTGCCGCAGGGCGTCGGCCAGCAGCGCCCGCACGTCGTCGTCCGGGCACCACTCGGCCAGCAGCCGCAGCACGCACCGGCGCACCGGGTCGGTGGTCTCGGCCCCCACGCGCGCGAGCAGCAGGGCCCGCAGCTCCTCCACGCCGGCGCCGCCCTCGTCGAGCAGCGCGAGCGTGGCCGCCTCGACCACGCCGGCGTCGGGGTCGGCGCGGATGCGGTCCACGAGCAGCGGCGCGATGTCCGGCCGCCCGGCGACGTGCCCGCCGAGCGCCCGCACCGCGGCCCGGCGCACCGGCTCGTTCGGGTCCTCGGCGGCCCGGTCGGCCAGCAGCGCGCGGATCGCGTCGCCGAGCTCGGGCCGGGCGCCGAGGGTCTGCACCGCCATGAGGCGCAGGTCCGGGGACGGGTCGTCGGAGGCGTGCTCGACGAGCAGCTGGGTGGTCTGCGGGTCGTCGGCGAAGCCGGCGACGAGGGCCTGCACGGCCGCGAGGCGCACCTTGCCGTCCTGGTCGGACTGGGCCCGCGCGGTCAGCAGCGCCGCGCAACGGGCCCGGCGGCTGGCCCCGGCCGGCTGCTCGGCCAGCCCGGGCAGCGCCGCGACCTCGGCCAGGCCGGCGATCAGCGCATGCCGGGCGCGCCGGTCGCGGGTGCCCCCGAGCCGCTCGTCCAGCAGGTCCTCGATGCCCTCCTGCGGGGTGGCCAGCAGAGCCGCGATCCGCGTGGCGAACGCCGAGCCGGTGACCCAGCTGACCATGAGACCCCGGCGGCGGTACCAGAAGATGAACGCTTCGCGCCCCGGCCAGCGCTCACCCAGCACCCGGGCGGTGGGCAGGATCTCCGCCGCGACGAGTTCCGCGGTGGCCCGGTCCTCGATCGAGATGCCGTGCTCGATGAGCAGGATCAGCTGCCGCAGCACCGTACCCGCCGCGGTGGCCACGGTCCGCACGTCGGCCACCTCGGCCAGGCACTGCGCGGCAAGCGTCAGGTTCCACGGCGGCTGGGTGAACTCCCCCGCCGGCCACGGCCGGTTCACCTCGACCGCCAGCATCTCGATCAGCTCGCCCGCGGGCCGCTCCGGCAGCTGCCCGACGATCAGCCGGAGCACCTCGCGCCACGACGGGTCGGCCCAGTGCTCCGTGAACAGCTCCCGCAGCCGCTCCGGCGACCAGTCCGAATCGCCCTGCTCGAACCGCTCGACGATCGCCTGGGCGCAGAAGAACTCCAGGAACGTGCGGTGCACGAAGCCGTGCAGCCGCGCCCCGTAGCGGCCCAGGATGAAGTTGCGCTCCCGCAGCTGGTCGATCATCGTGTTGGCCATCGCGCTGGCCATGCCCCGGGTGTACGAGTACCGCTCGACCAGGTAGTCCTCGAAGACCCGCTGCAGCTCACGCTTGGCGATGTAGTTGCCCGACAGGC
This sequence comes from Dactylosporangium sp. McL0621, assembly GCF_049995355.1. Taxonomy (NCBI): domain Bacteria; kingdom Bacillati; phylum Actinomycetota; class Actinomycetes; order Micromonosporales; family Micromonosporaceae; genus Dactylosporangium; species Dactylosporangium sp. McL0621. Next base: position 925,406 of record NZ_CP188259.1, on the reverse strand, counting down.
CGCCCTCGCGCGACTGCATCCGCAGTGCCAGCCGCTGCAGCAGCGCCTTGCAGGCGTTCTCGTCCAGCGGCTCGGCCCCGGCGTGGCGCTCGCGCAGCTGCCGGTTCACGTCCCAGTGCAGGATCAGCACGTCGGCCGCGTGGTCGTAGAGCTTCCAGCGCTCCTTGGGCAGCTCCTCGGTGCGGGCCATCACCGCCAGGATGGTCAGCAGCAGCGGGTTGCCGGCCAGCTCCCGGATCGCGGCCGAGCCGTCGATCGCGTCGTGGAGGCGCCCGCGCTGCAGCGCCGCGTCGGCCTGGGCCGCCCGGTCGTCCCGGGAGAGCGCGTGCCAGCTGGCCAGGTACCGCTCGATCTGCTCCTCGTCGAAGTCGTCGAGGGTGAAGTGGTCGAAGCCCGCCTCGGTGAGGGCGCGGCGGGCGTACCCCACGATCCGCGACGTCACCAGCACGCGCGCCTGCGGGAACTGCAGCGCGAACGCCGCGATCTGCCCGGCCGCGGTCTCCCGCCGGTGCGGGTCGAGGATCTCGTCGAGCCCGTCGAAGAGGAACAGTGCCCGGCCGCCGCCGCGCAGGTACTGGTTCAGCCCGTCGCGCGGCAGCCCGAGGCTGTCCATGCTCGCGCGATGGTCGAGGTAGTCCAGGAAGCCCTCGCAGCGCCCGTCGCCCATGTGCGCCAGGAACTCGCGGAGCTCGATCAGCACCGGCAGGTGGCCCCGCAGGCCGGCCAGGCGCGGGTCCGGCTCTCCGTCCGGGCGGGCCAGCGCATCGGCCAGGCTCAGCGCGAGGTACCTGGTCACGGCCGACTTGCCCGAGCCCGGGTCGCCGAGGATCACGATCAGCCGGTGGTCCGGGTCCGACACCACGCCGAAGAGCCGCTCGCGCGCCTTCATCTCGTAGGACTCGCGCAGCAGCACCGCCTGCTGCCGGTCGTCGGGCAGGGCCGGGTCGTCCTCGGCCCGCATCCCCTGCCACCACTCCCGGGGCACCTCGGGCGCGGCCTCCTCGCGCACCGACGGCTCGACGAAGACCGACTGCAGCCCGACACTGAGGTAGTCCACCGCCGGCTCCGGGCTGAGCACGTCGAGCTCGACGCCCTCGTAGGCCTGGCGCAGCCGCTCGAGATAGGCGTTGCGGGCCTCGTCGCTCAGCTCCAGGGCGGCCTCGGCGTCCGCGGCGGCCCGCTGCTCCTGGGCGCCCTTGTAGTTCGCCAGCGCCGCGGTCACCTGGGCGCCCAGGTCCTCGGCGGTGCCGAAGAAGCTGCAGATGTGGTTGGTGCGCAGCTCCTCACGCAGCGCGGTGATCGCGTCGGCGTCCTCGCCCCGGTCGACCAGGTTCGTCGGCCACAGTGCGTCCTCGGCGAGCAGGAAGATGTAGCACGCCTTCTTCAGCCGCAGCGCCTCGCGGTACTCCAGCTCCGTGATCGACTTGTCGTGGCCCGGCGGGCGGAACCCGTACCGCCAGGCGAACAGCCCCACGTAGATGTCGCACTGCGCCACATCGGCCAGGCACCGCTCCAGCGGCGCCCGCCGGTCGGCGACATACGCCTCCATCGCCACGTCGTCGATGTCGAGACGGCGCAGCGCGGCATGTACCACTTCCCGGCAATCCAGAAGGTCCTTCTGGGTGGCCGAGATATATGCCTTCGTCAACGGCTGCTCCGTGGAGGGTGGGTGGGGTTGGCCGCAGCCTCCACGGTAGCAACATCGATCGACGCGAGCGTCCGGGTCGATCGGCTATTCGAAACGTCCGGATCGCTGATAGATTCCGATCAGCAGGTCCCAGAGCACGTCGTTGTAGGTCGAACCCGCCCGGTCGGCGCTCGGCCGGTGCGCCGGGCAGCGCATCGCGGGCCCGTCCACCGCCTCATCAATACGGCCCACCTGATGCCGCACGAAACGAATTCGCAAACCGTCGGCGGTGCGGGCCGCGACGAATTTCTCGGCCGGAATACGCAACTCGCCGCCGATCACGTGCGAATAGTTGTACGCCGGATACTCGAGATATCCCGAGATGCCGGTGAGAAATGACAGTCGCTCGCGTTCCTGTTTGTCGTGCAGCACGGCGAGGCTGGCATACAGCTGGCGGCTGCCCTGCAGGGTGTCGCGCAGCGCGTCGCCGCGCAGCCCGAGATCGCGGCGCGCGAACTCGCACGCCGACTCGAGGCACAGCACCGCCTCCAGCACCCCGAGGCTGATGTTGCGCCGCAGCTTGGCCTCGAGCGACATCCGCAGCTGGGCCAGGGTGGGGTCGGGGCCCGGGGCCTCGTCACTGTGCCGCCAGTCGCCGTCCATCCAGAGGATGGCCTCGCGCCAGCCGTGCGCGGAGCGCACCATCTCCTCGGTGACGAGCTCGTCGACGAGGCTCCGGCAGAGCTCGTTGAACGCCTCGAGGGTTCGGCGCAGGCCATACTCGCCGGCGTTGGCCAGCAGTTCGTCCTTGACGGGGGAGGATTTGAGGGCGGCAAACCAACCCACGGTCACGGGGACGTATACCTTCTCGTACAGAAGGCTTTTCGGATGCGCAGCGAGTGCCACAGCGGTCAAGTGAACCACTCCCCGATTATTGATCAAAATTTGGGTCGCTCGGGTTGACTCAAGCATCACCACGCGGCAGATCTCATCCGCACAGTTGCCCCGAACGACTCCGTGCGATGAAATCAGGGGCAGAGCCTTCGGAGCGGAGTGGCGATGTTGATCGGCGAGGTGCACACCGGCCTGCTGCAGCACTCCACGTCGCTCAGGATCGCCGACGCTGTCCAGCTGCTGGGCCTGGTCGAGGGGGCCGAGGTCGTCTCGTCGCTGCGCCCGGCGTCCCACGCCGTGTCCCCCGAGGTCGCCGAGGGCGTCGACTGCATGCTGCCCAGCGCGAGCGGCCGGCGGACGCGGTGCGTGGGCGCGGCGCTGTCGCGGGCCCTCATCAGCGGCGGGCGGGTCGTGCAGGGCTCGGTCGCGGCCCGGCTGGAGCAGAGCGCCGCCGGCCGCCGGCTGTCGTGGTCGCACTACATCGCCCGGGCCGGCCGCCTGGAGGCGATCGGGCGGACGGACTGGGACGACGTCGTCACCGGCTTCCTGCGGCCGCGCCCGGGCGTCGAGCCCGCCGACACGCTGAGCCTCGGCGGCATCGCCGACCGGCTCCTCGATCGGGTGCAGCGCAACGACCTGCTCGACCGGCAGGCCCCGCTGCGCAGCCGCCGCACCCAGCTGCGCTGGACGGTCCGGGTCGACGAGCGCTTCGCCCAGTCCGGCCGCGCCACGTTCACGATGGGCGCCGAGGGCCTGCGCACCGTCGAGCTGGAGCTGGCCCCGCACGAGGCGCCCGCCGCCCAGGAGCTGTGCGAGGACCTGGCCCTGCACGACTGGCTGCTGACCACCGTCGCCCGGTTCATCGAGGACGTCACCAGCAGCCCCCGCCCGGTGCAGGACAAGGCCGGGCAGCTGCGCCCGGTGGTGGAGCAGCTGCTGCACCTGTGGATGCCGGGGGCGCGGGTGAACCCGGCGCTGCTGCCGGTGTGGGACGTCTTCGAGCGCCGCCCGGGCTTCACCCGGCAGTGGACGACGTCGGTGGAGTGGATCCGCGACCAGGTCGCGTCCGGAACCATCGCCCTGCTGCAGCGCGCGGCGGCGCGCTAGGGGCTGTATCGAAGTGGATGGCCGGGCTGCGGCGGGCTCAGACGCCGCCGGGAACCGTAGCGGTCACACCCCGATACAACCCCGGTATCGGGGCGCGCCCGGCGCGGCCCCAGCCGACGCCTGAGCCTCGCCTCGCTCCGACCCCCACTTCGACACAGCCCCTAGGCGTCAGGCGTCGTTGACGAACGCGTACGAGATCCGCTGCACCACCTGATCGGGCACGGCCACGCCCTCGTGCGTGCTGCGCTCGGTCAGCTCCTCGCGCACCGAGCCCTCCACCGAGACCTGGCTGAGGATCGTCCGCACGGCCAGCTCGACCGGCAGGAACTGGCTGCGCAGGACCGACATCGTGCGGTACGCGCTGAAGGGCGCGGCCTTGGGGTTGAGCTGCACCACGGTCGGCAGCCGGGACCAGTCCGGGGGCAGCGGGTCGTCGTCGTCGAGACGGTACGGCCGCACCGCCGCCTCGCCGTGGTGACGCAGCAGCCCCAGCCGGACAAGCTGCCACACCGAGGCGAGGTAGGCGCACGACCAGACCTGCTCACCCTTCTCGTGCGACCACAGCTCGACGTCGACGAAGATCGAGTGACCCTTCGGCCCGTTCTCGTGCGGCGGGCTCCACTGCGGCCCGGCGGCCATCGCCGGGGCGGTGCCCGGGGTGCGCTGGCCGTTGCAGAGCCAGCCCGACTCGGCGACCGGCGGGCGCCCGCCCGTGGTCTGCGGCGGCGGGTCGGAGACCAGGCGGTCGGCGACGAGCCGGGCCAGCGGAACGCCCTCGGCCTCGACGCAGCCGGACTCGCGGGCCACGTAGTCGATGGTCAGGTCGTACGCCTCGGCGGCCTTGCGCAGCTGCTCGATGACCTCGGCCGGGTTCGGGATCGTGTTGCGGTAGTCGTCGACGAGGAAGCACGTGCTGATCCGCGGCCGGACGTGTTTGGGCAGCTGGGCCGCGCACGCCGCGCGGGCCTGGTGCACCCACGGCGCGACGCGCTCGAAGTGCCGGTGGATGTTGACGTACCCCGGGCCGAAGTCCTCCGCGTAAAGGTGGCCGATCTCGATCGACAGGTGCGACAACGCTATCGACACCGTGCGCGGCTGCGCCGCGAGCTCCCGGAACTCGACCTCCGCCACCATTACACGACCTCCCAGGCGACGGGGTCGACGATGTCCTTGGCCAGCTTCTCGAACGCCTCCACGGTCTCCACGTTGGCGATCTTGCGCTCGTAGAGGTCGTTGTCGGAGATCAGCTGCTCCCGCCACTGCAGCAGCGGGTCGAGCGGGATCGAGGCGATGACCTGGGTGATGCCGACCTTGCGGCTGCTGGCCAAGTCGGTCAGCCGCGAGTTGCACTCGCGCAGGAAGGCGATCTGGGCCGGGCGCAGCGGGCTGAGCTCCTCCGCGTCGGGGTTGATGACGGCGGTGCGGACGAGGCGCAGCGCGTCGAGCAGCTCCTGGCGGTCGTGGCCGCGCTCCTCGCCGGTGGCCAGGATGCCGCCCTCGTCGTACACCAGGCCGGCCGCCGCGCCCACGTGCTGGTTCGTCCAGCGGTGGAAGATCAGCCAGCGGGTGAGGACCTTGCGCAGGCTCGGCATCGCGGTCGCGGCCAGCACCATGTCGGTCGCATACGACCGGCCGGCGCTGAGGTCCACGATGACGATGTCGAACTCCTCATCCAGGCGCAGGAAGAGGTCGGCGCAGCGCTTGTTCATCTCCGGGGTGTTCGGGAACTCGGAGCCGCCGTGGTCGCCGGGGAACAGCACCAGCTGGCCGGCGCCGGGCGGGCGCTGCCGCAGGCTCTGGCGGTCGGAGCTCGACCAGATGTCGATCCGCTCGGGCTGGCTGGTGCGGCCGTCGAGGTACGAGTGCAGTCCCCCGTTGCGGGTGCCGCTGGCGGCGCCCGCGACCTGGAAGATCGCTCCGGCCGTCGGCGAGCCGAAGTCGAAGTCCAGGTAGCACACCTCGCGGTTGTCCAGCGAGCTGCGGAAGGCAACGTTGCAGCTGGTGACGGAGCGGCCGGTGCCGCCCTTGTCCGAGGTCGCGAAGATCAGCAAGGTCAGTTCACCCCAGTCGACTTCTGCCGGCCGGCCGACAGATCGTTGAGCAGGCCGAGGACGGAGAGGGCGAGGTGGGCCGCGGTGCCGGGGCGGTCGCTGATGATCTCCCGGGCCCGGCGCAGGTTGGCGCGGATGCTCTTGATATCCGACTCCAGGGACTTGCCGGTGCCCCGCATGAGCTCGCGGTCGAAGAGCTGCTCGGCCTCGCTGAGCAGCGCGTCGGCGTGCTCGCCGAGCGCCGGGCTGGTCAGCGGGCGCCGATCGAGCACGGTGGCCGTGGCCACCAGCGCGGCCACCACGCGCTCGCTGATGAGCCACGAGGGCGCGTTCTGCGGCGGGACCCGCCCCTCCAGCTCGGTGAACGCCCCGCTCGGGTCGTCCCAGAGGTTGCGGCCCGGGCCGCGCTGGAGGCGCCGCTGCAACAGGTGCTCCCAGACCCGGTCGGCGGTCTCGAGCAGCGCGCCCCGGTCGGCGGCGTCGGAGAGCAGCCCGGCGATGTTGGCCGTGCGCTGCAGCAGCAGCGGGGCGAACTCGTTGACGATCCAGGTGATCTCGGAGTCGCCCGCCCGCTCGCTGCCGACCAGCGACAGCTGTACGCCGGGGTGGTGCAGGGTGAGCGCCGGGTCGTTGCGGTTGGGCCGCCGGGTCATCCGGGCCCGGTTGGCCAGCTCGGACAGGACGTTGCCGATCCGCACCAGCTCGTCGTTGGAGCTGCGGTCCTGCACGAGGCCCTTCACGGCCAGCGAGGTCACCTGCAGCGTGAAGTAGTCCGAGTCGAGACCGTCGGTGGTCCGCCAGGGGATGTCCTCCAGCGGCCAGCGCGTGCCCTCGCCGTAGGTGGCGACCGTGGCCCAGTAGGAGCGGGTGAGGTCGGAGCGCAGCTGCAGCGCCCGGGACAGCCGCTGCTGCTCCTCGTTGAGCAGGCCGAGCACGCGGGTGCGCTCGGAGAACAGGTCCTCGATCGCGTCCAGGGCGATGACGGTGAAGTACAGATACGGCGCCTGCTCGGCGATACCCTTGCGCTGCACGCCGATCGCCTCGGTCGGGGCGACCTCGATGTTCGGGGCGTCCTCGACGATCCCCCACGACCAGCCGCACTCGAAGAGCTGGTTCTGGCTGTCGAGGTCGGTCACCTGACCGGACCCGATGAGCACCTCGCGGAAGCTCGCCATCGTCTGGCGCAGCTCGAGGCGCAGGCCGTCGACCACCTCGCGCGACGGGAGGCCTTCCTGGTTGACCGTCCGCACCAGGTTCCGGCCGTACTCCGAGTCGGCGTCGAACACGTTGACGCTGAAGCTGCGCAGCAGCCCGACCATGGCGGCCGTCAGCCGCGCGCTCGCCCGCCGCTCCACGTCGTCGATCTGGTCCCGTATCGCCTGGCGGCGCGTCTTGCTGCGGAACACCCGCACGAAGCCGATGACGGCCAGCGAGAGGGTGATCGCCATGGCGTAGGAGTCGACGATGTCGAGCTGCCGCTGCTCCTCGGTCGGCTCGCTGCCGTCCAGGGCCTCGTTGAAGTAGCTGCCCCCGGCGAAGATCGGCGTGGCCGCCGTCTCCTCACCGGCCGTCGACTCGTCCGTGTAGCGCACGTAGTAGTCCTGCAGCACCGTGACGATCCGCCGCGGGATCTCCATCGTGCCGCCGAAGTCCTCGAGCGCATCCAGCGAGTCGATGCCGGTGCGGTCGGGATCGTCCAGGCCGAACACGTGGACCTTGGACGCGGGCAGCAGCAGGCACAGCAGCTGCTCGGCGTCCCCGATCGAGTTGGAGTCGAAGCGGCCACCCCAGACCCACTGGTCCTTCTGCCAGGACCATCGCACCAGGGCGCGCCAGATGTCGAGAATTTCCTGCCGGGGCTGCATTCTCATCGCAAACCACCATCGTACCTGGAGGGCGTTATTGATCGCGGTCGCAGCCCGTGGCCAATACCGCGACGCAGGCTACAACGAAAATCGTAACCATCGGAATCGACTATCCCTAGACCCCGGCACGGATCGTGATCCCCACCGGCGGTCGGGATCATTCGATCAAGTGACCCACCGTCTCGGCGCAGCCCCACGACAAACTCACCCCCACCGAGCCGTGCCCGTAGTTGTGGATCAATGGTGTGCCGTTGCGATCGGTGAGCTCCAGGCGCACTTCCTTGCGCGAGGGCCGCAGGCCGACCCGGTGCTCGATCACCGTGGCCCCGCTCAGCTTCGGGCGGATGCTCACGCAGCGCTCGAAGATGCGCCGGGCGGTGTCCTCGGCCGGCGCCCACGACTCGGCGTACTCGGTGGCGCATCCACCCAGCACTACGTGGCTGCCGTGCGGAAAGATGTAGGTCAGGTCCTCGCCGTACCCATTGTCCTGGAAGAACTCCTCCAGACCGGGGTTCTCGACCACCAGCAGCTGCCCGCGTACCGGGAACACGGAGTCGTCGGGCACGAGGTCCCGGGCCCCGACGCCGCTGCAGTTGATCAGGCATCCGGCCTCGCCGAGCAGGTCGTCGAAGGACGCGACGTGCCGGTCGAAGTCGGCCGTGCCGCCGGCGGCGCGGAAGCGCTGGGTCAGATAGTCCAGGTAGACGGGCATGTCGAGCAGCGGGATGGTGTACCGCCAGCCGGTCTGGTACCGCGGCCGGTAGGTGTCGAGCTCCTCCTCGGAGCACGGCTGGTAGTCACGGATCTTCTTCGCCCACTCGGGCGGCCCGCCGGCGTCGCCGGAGACCTCGAGCCCGGAGACGAGTCGCACCCCAGTGCGGGGGTCACCACAGAGGGATTCCAGCTCCTTGAGGGTGACGTCGGACCAATGGATCATTTCCGGATCGTTCACCAGATAGGGCCCCCAACTGGCCCCGGCGGCGGCCGACGTCGTCCGTGTCGGCAATCGGTCGGCCACGAGGTGCACGGAATGCTGCCGCTCGGCAAGATAGACGGCCGTCGTGAGTCCCGTTACGCCCGCACCCACCACCAAGAAGTCCGGGCGCCCCATGCACACAGGTTAACCCGATCGGCTGAACATCACGACGTGCATGAATATTTACGAGTTCACTGTCGGAGTACCGACAAAAGCCTTGCCGGTTCGCGACACGTCACTCGCGCCTTCCCCCGCGCGCGTGTCGTGGCTGTCGTAAGGTGGAGCCAGGGTGTAGAACCCGCCCACCCGCCCGGGGTGACACTGCCGGTTCGGTGGAGATTGCCGCGAAACGCCCTCCAGTAATGTCAGCGGTCGATCACCGGCGCCGCGCCGGGCGACCCCCAACTCCGCAATCGACGGCGATCCGAGGAGAGGCTCAATGGCGAGCTCCGCGACGGCCCTGAAGACCCGCCGGAGGGGCAGCGGCCCCACCGCCGACACCGTCGCGCCGCCACGCAACGACCAGGTCGACTGGAACCTCTTCAACCCCAGGATCTACCACGCGCACAACTACCGGACCCTGCGCGACGACGACCGCCAGCTCGTCACGCACGTCCGCGACTTCTTCGGCAGCGTGCGGATCGCCCCGACCGCGAAGGGCCTCGACATCGGCCCGGGCGCCAACCTGTACCCGTCACTGTCGATGCTGCCCTTCTGCGGCCAGGTCGAGCTGGTCGAGTACTCGGCCGCCAACATCGCCTGGCTGCGCCGCCAGCAGCTGTGGCTGCGCCGCTTCGATCGTTCCTGGGACAAGTTCTGGAGCCTGTACGGCGAGCACCCGGCCTACGCCCCCTTCGTGCGCGCGAACCGACCCCTGGACGCCTTCCGCGAGAAGGCCACGGTGAGCCCCGGCAGCATCTTCGAGCTCAAGCGAGCCCGCTGGGACGTAGGCACCATGTTCTTCGTAGCCTGCTCCCTGTCAGCCGACCGCGGCGAGTTCTTCCGGGGCGTGAGCCGCTTCCTGGAGGCCTTACGCCCAGGCGCCCCCTTCGCCGCCGCCTTCATGACCGGCTCCAGCGGCTACGAAATCAAAAACCAGACCTTCCCGGCCTTCCCAGTAAACGCCGACATCATCAAACACGCCCTGACCCGCCACGCCCCCGGCGCCGAGATCACCCCGATCAAGACCGACCTGCGCCCCGAGGTAGGCATGGTCCTGGCAACAGGCTTCCGCCGCCGCTAAAGCCCACCGGCGCAAGCAAACCAAGCGCGGAAACCATCTCAGCCCGAACCATCCCAGCCCGAACCCCGAACCATCTCAGCCCCGAACCCCCGCGGGGACCACTGGATGTACCCGAGGGCCCGACCTGCAATCGGGGGTGTGGGTGGCGAAGCCCCCACTGGGGAGCAAGCGAAGCGAGCGCGAGGAATCAACTCCACCACAAACGCGAACGGGCACAGCCCGTGAACAGGCTGTGCCCATTGGTGGAGTTGAGGGGACTCGAACCCCTGACCCCCTCGATGCGAACGAGGTGCGCTACCAGACTGCGCCACAACCCCAACCGGTCCCGGTGAAGCGGACCGGCGCTAAGACTAACAGGTCGGTTGCGGGGTTTGCGAACGGGTTCACTGACCCGACGCGCGCGTGTCGTAAGGGCGGCCACGCAGGGAGTTCATCCGCGCCGCCTCCCGCCGTGCGCGGTCGCGCTCGGCCAGCTGACGGGCCAGGGCCTCGCGCCGGGCGGCCGCGCGCCGCAGCTGCTCGCGGCGGACCTGGGCCTGCCGGCGGGCGATCCAGGCGGCGTACCGCGCCTCCTCGCGCCGGCGCCGGCGGTCGCGCAGCGCGCGCGTGCGCAGGTGGGCGAGGTAGTACACGAGCAGCGCGCCGGTCACCGCGAAGCTGACCCAGAAGCCGGGGCTGACCAGTGTGATCCCGCAGACCTCGGCGAGGTTGAGCAGGACGAGCGCGAGCAGCACGCGGCGGCGGCGGTACATCGCGCGCGGGGCGCGGTGCATGCGGCGGCGGGCGCGCTGGGCGGCCGGCGCCACCGGCGTCAGGGTGCGGCGGGGCGCGGGCAGCGGGCCGGAGGCCGAGGAGAGCCGCGGGACGAGCAGGCGCGGCGGGTTGACCGGGCGGCGGCCGGGCACGGTACGGCGGCGTCGATCGGCGCGGGTCAGCACCCGCGCGGTCGACAAAGCCCGCTCCGCCACCAGCCGCTCTGTTGCGTCGTAACGGCGCACCAGTGCGGGCGCCAGGGCGAGAAGCCCAGCAGCGGCGAGGACGGCGAGGAGCACCGAGGTCGGCACCCTCACCCCTCCTAATCGAGTCCCGTGCGCCGGTCCCCCCAGGCGCGCGAGTCATCCAAGTCTGTGGAAGTTACAGCACGGTAACTCCGACTTATGACCTTACGACGCGCCGGGGCTCGTACCACGTCAACACGCAGGAGGAAACGCCCGAAGGGGCAAATCCGACTTATCCGAAAAGTCGGAGAAGGGGGACTTAGGTGGACGCCAGGGTCTTGTGCCACCGTGCGAGCAGGCCGCCCTCGTCGGCGAGGTCCTCGGTGGTCATCGCGTAGCCGAGGTGGTCCCGCCAGTCGCCGTCGATGTGCAGGTACCGATGGTGGTAGGCCTCCTGCCGGAAGCCGAGCTTCTCCACGACCCGCCGGCTCGCCGCGTTGTCGGGGCGGATGTTGACCTCGATGCGGTGCAGCCCGCCCGCGGTGAACGCGTGGTCGACGACCAGGGCGAGCGCGGTGGGGATGATGCCCTTGCCGGCGTAGCGGGCATCGACCCAGTAGCCGGCGTACCCGGAGCAGAACGCCCGCCGCACGATGTTCCCGAGCGTCAGCTGCCCGACGAGCCGGTCATCGAAGCAGACCGCGAACGGCATCGCGGTGCCGTGGCGCGCGGCGCGGCGCAGGTCGGCGTGCACGGCCCGGAACGCGGGCACGGAGTTCAGGTCGTGCCAGGTGCCGTACGGCGTCGGCTCCCACCGGCCCAGCCACTGCTCGTTGGCCCGGCGAACCTCGGACCAGGGCCGCGCGTCGGAGCGCCGGTACGGGCGCAAGGTGACCGGACCGTCCCTGAGCACTACGGGCCAACCGGGCTGACTCATCGCCGCCTATCCAGAAGTATGACGTCCACCGTGGAGCCTGCGGCCGCGCTGATGACCTTCTCCCCCAGCACCATGAGGCCGTTGGCGTCGGCCAGACCGGAGAGGGTGTACGGGCCACCGGCGAGCGGAGCGACAGTGTACCCGCCGCCGCGGCGCTCGGTGATGTACGCCGGCCGGAACTCGCGCATCCCGGAGGGCGAGCTGACCGTCTCGAGCAGGTGGGCGCGCACGCTCGGGCGGAACACCGGATCGGCCCCGGCCAGCAGCTGGATGACCGGGCGGGCGAGCACCTCGAAGCCGATGAGGGCCGCGCCCGGGTCGCCGGGCAGGCAGACGATCGGCACGCCGTTCTGGCCGCCGACGGTGCCGTAGCCGAGCGAGCTGCACGGGTACACGGAAAGATCCGAGAAGACCACGGTGCGGGACAGGATCCGGCGCACCATGTCGCCGGGGCCGGTGCCCGTCCCGCCGGTGGTGATGATGAGGTCGGCGCGGAGCATCTGGTCGTCGAGCAGGCCGCGCAGGCCCTCGGGGTCGTCGTCGCAGATGCCGACGCGGTACGCGTGCGCGCCCGCCTCCGCCGCGGCCGCGGTGAGCGCGTGCGAGTTGGCGTCGACGACCTGACCCGGCTGGCTGGCCCGGCCCACGTCGACGAGCTCGTCGCCGGTCGCGATGACCACCACGCGCGGGCTGGGGCGCACCACCACGTGCCCGATCCCGCTCGCGGCCAGCACCGAGACCAGCGGCGGGGTCACGTAGGCGCCGGCCCGGGCCAGCGTCGCCCCGGCGGGCAGCTCGTCGCCGGCGCGGCGCACGCCGTGGCCGCGCTTCGTCGGGTGGTACACCTCGACGGCGGCCATCCCCTGGTCGGTCATCCCCGGCGGGATCACGACGTCGGCGGAGACCGGCATCAGCGCGCCGGACGCGACCGAGAAGCAGGTGCCGGGGGTGAGCCGGACCGGGCGCCAGCTCGAGGCGACCAGGTCACCGACGACGCTCAGCCGGACCGGGCGGCCCGGCTGGGCGTCGCTGACGTCGTCGAAGCGTGCGGCGTAGCCGTCGATGGCGGCGTGGTCGAACGCGGGCACGGGGCCCGGCCCGACCACGTCCTCGGCGAGCACGTTGCCGTGCGCCGCGGTGATCTCCAGGTCCAGCGGGGGCAACGGGCGCAGCCCACGGAGCACGCCGGCGAGGTAGTCGGCGAGGGGGACGCGCGCGTTCGACCCGACGCCGGCGTCGCGCGCCGCGTCGTGGTGGGATCCCTTCGCTGGAGCCGCTGTCACCCGCGCAGATCCTTCTCCACGAACTGGGTCAGCCACTGGCTGAACGCCGGACCGAGGTCGTCACGCTTCACCGCGAGCTGGACGACCGTCTGCAAGTACCCCAGCGGCATGCCGGTGTCGTACCGGATGCCCCGGTAGACGATCCCGTGCACCGGGGTGCCCTCCGCCAGCAGCAGCGCCATGGCGTCGGTGAGCTGGATCTCCCCGCCGGCCCCGGGGCCGATGCGGCGGATCGCGTCGAAGATCTCGGCGGGCAGCACGTAGCGCCCGACGATGGCGAGGTTGCTCGGGGCCTCTTCCGGCTTGGGCTTCTCGACGAGCGCCGTGACCTTCACCGTCTCCCCGGCGTCGACCTTGAGGTCGGAGGGCTCCACGGCCGCGATGCCGTAGCGGTTGGTCTCCTCCGGGTCGACCTCGATGAACGCGAGCACGATGCCGCCGGTCTGGGCCTGCAGGTCGAGCATGGCCGGCAGGAGGGGCTCCGTCTCGTCGCAGAACTCGTCGCCCAGCAGCACCGCGAAGGGCTCGGGGCCGACGTGGGACTCGCCGTACGACACCGCGTGCCCGAGCCCGAGGGGTTCGGCCTGGCGGCAGGTGTAGATCTCGGCGAGCTCGGCCGGGCGCTTGATCGCCTCCAGGCGCTTGGTGTCGCCCTTCTCGATGAGGCGGGCCTCCAGGTCGGGGCGGCGGTCGAAGTGGTCGACCATCGAGGTCTTGCCGCGGCCGGTCACCAGGAGGATGTCCCTGATACCGGCGGCGGCCGCCTCCTCGACGATGTACTGGAGCACGGGCCGGTCGACCACCGGCAGCAGCTCCTTGGGGACGGCCTTGGTTGCCGGGAGGAAGCGGGTCGCTAGCCCCGCCGCCGGGATCACGGCTTTGACAGCCCGCTGGCGCGTCGCGGACTGGTGAGGAGTCGTGTCAGGCATGTAAGCAGGCTAGCCGCCGCGGCTCTGTCGCGGTGGTTGCGCCGCCTTTGGCGCGCCGGGCGTCACCTCGGCGCTCGCCTTCGCGCCCGCCCGCCCCGACGCCAGCCGATACGTGTCGCGACCTCCGGCCTTGGCCGCGTAGAGGGCGTCGTCGGCCGCCTCCAGCACCGCCGCGCCGGTCGCGCCGTGGTGTGGAAAGACCGCGATGCCGATCGATACGGTGACGGGAATACGACGCGGTGCCGGGCTTCCGCCGGCCGAGACGACGAGCACGGGGCTGCGCCGCACGGCCGTGCCCAGCCGCTCGGCGAGCACCGACGCGCCGTCCGCGTCGGTCTCCGGCAGCAGCACCACGAACTCCTCGCCGCCCTGGCGGAAGGCGAAGTCGACCTCGCGGATCTCGGCGCGCAGCCGGCGGGCGAACTCGGCCAGCACCGCGTCACCCGCGGCGTGGCCGTAGCCGTCGTTCACCTCTTTGAAGTGGTCGAGGTCGAGAGCGAGCACGGCCAGGTCGCGGCCGAAGCGGCTGGCCCGCTCGACCTCGCGGCGCAGCGACTCGCGCAGGTACCGGTAGTTGGACAGGCCGGTCAGCGGGTCGGTGAGGGAGAGCCGCTGGGCCTCCTCGTGCACCCGGACGTTGTCGACGGCGACGGCCGCCTGGCCGGCGAACGTGCGCAAGGTCACCAGGTCGGCGTCGTCGAACTCGTCGAAGCCGTGGCGGTCGTAGAGGGCGAGCACGCCGCGGGCGGCCGGCGGGCGCTCGGTGTGCGGCTCCAGGCCGGTGGTCGGGCCGGCGGTGGGGGCGGCGACGGGCACCGCGACGTACGTGACGCAGCGCGGCTCGTTCGCCGAGAGCACGGGCCCGTCGCGGTCGACCCGCCCGCGCATCGGCTCGCCGGACGCGGCGACCGTGCCGAGCAGCCCCTCGCCCGGTGACAGCCGCAGCTCGGCCACGTCCAGCCCGGCGAGGCCCTCGCCGACCTGGCCGCGCAGCTGCGCGCCGGACTGGTCGAGCATGAGCACGACCCCGGCCTGCGCGCCGGTCGCGGCGGTCGCGGTCTGCAGGATCACCTGCAGGATGCGGTCGGGGTCGTGGGTGCCGGCGAGGGTGTCGCCGAGCACGCCGAGCTGGCCGCGCAGCTGGTCGCGGCTGGCGGTCAAGGCTTGGACGTACCCCTGCATCTCCCGCGTCATGCGGTTGAACGTCAACCCGAGCCGGCCCACCTCGTCCTGGCTGCGCACGGGCACCCGGGCCCCGAGGTCGCCGTCCGCGACCCGCTCGACGGCCTGGGCGAGCTCGGTGAGCGGCTGCGTGGTGGAGCGGGCCAGCCACCAGGCGACGCTGATCGCGACGAGCCCCGCGCAGACCACGACGGCGACGAGTACCGCGTAAAGGCCCTGCACGTCCGGGGCGGGCACGCTCACGGCCAGGGCGAGCGGCTGGCCGGACTGCGGGTCGAGCCGGCGCACGAGCCGGCCGCCGTCGGTCGTGCCGGTCGCGCCGGGCATCAGCCCCTTGGCCAGGGTCACGATGGCGGCGTCCTCGGCGGTGGGCGGCGGACCGTCGGCCAGCGAGCTGACCCGGACCCCGCTGGCCGAGGCGAGCCAGCCCAGCAGCGTCGAGTCGACCGGCTCGACCGCGTAGGCCCGGCCGGTCCGGCCCCCGGCCGCGTCGAGCACGTCGACGGAGGCGGAGATCGCGGCGAACCCGGACGGGGCCGGTTGGGACGCCGGCGCGCCGCAGTCGGCCCAGGGCCGGGGCGGGAGGTCGCCCGCGGTCGCGAGCACGGCGCCGCCGTCGGTCACCTCCACCGCGCGGGCCAGGCCGCGGCCGACGGCGGTCTGGGCCGCGTCCGGGCGGTCGCCGAGCAGGGCGGCGGTCTCGGCCGCCAGGCGCAGGCGCTGGCAGGTGACGGCGAGGGCGGCCCGCAGGTTGTCGGCGCCGGCGGCGAGCCGCTCCGAGGCACGCTGGTCGCTCACCGTGGCCACGGCGATGCCGACGAAGACGGCGCCGAGCAGCACGGGGCCCAGGACGACCGCGAGGAAGGCGGCGGTGAGCCGCGCCCGCAGGGTCACGTCGTCCTCCCATCGGTTTGATGCGATGCTGTCACAGATCAGGAGGAATCGAGTGGTACTGCCCGAGGTGTCCCCCAAATCCGAGCTCAGGGCGCACATCCGGTCCGTCCGCCGCGCCCTGCCCGCGACCGTGCGGGCCGGCGCCGACCGGGCCCTGGCCGTGGCGGCGGCGGATCTGGTACGCCGAGCCGGCGCCCGGAACGTGTCCGCCTACGTGCCGCTCGACCTGGAGCCGGGCGGCCCGGACCTCGTGCCCGCCCTCGCCGCCGTGGCCGAGCGCCTCCTGCTGCCCGTCCTGCTGGACGACAACGACCTGGACTGGGCGGTGTACGACGACACCTTCACCACCGGCCGCTTCGGCCTGCGGGAGCCGGCCGGCCCGCGGCTCGGCCCTGACGCGATCGGGTCGGCGGAGCTGGTGCTGCTGCCGGGGCTCGCGGTGGCCGAGGACGGCACCCGGCTCGGGCAGGGCGGCGGCTCGTACGACCGGGTCCTGCATCGGGTCCAGGCGCCCGCGATCGTCCTGCTCTACCCCGGGGAGCTGGTGCCGAAGATCCCGGCCGAACCGCATGACCAGCGCGTCTGCGGAGCGTTGCTGGGCTATGACACCGCGCACGTCCATTGGACGAAGGGGTGCCCGATACCGCATCATTGGCACTCGGAGTATCAGAGTGCCAATGATGGAGGCTGAGCGGTGCCTACCTACCAGTACGCCTGCACGGTGTGCGGCCACCAGCTCGAGGCTGTGCAGTCGTTCACCGACGAGCCGCTGACCGAGTGCCCGGAGTGCCAGGGCCGGCTGCGCAAGCAGTTCTCGGCGGTGGGCGTGGTGTTCAAGGGCTCGGGCTTCTACCGCACCGACTCCCGCTCCACCGGCAAGCCGGCGTCCTCGTCGTCCACCAAGACCGAGACGAAGAGCGAGTCGACGTCCACCAAGACGGAGACCAAGACCGACTCGAAGCCGGCCGCGAGCACCTCGACGTCTTCGTCGTCATCCTCGTCGTCGAGCGGCGGGTCGTCCGCCACTTCCTGACCTCGGCCCCACACGCCAACGCCCGGCCTGCGAAGACCGGGCGTTCTGGTGTACCGCCCCTAGTCCCAGTGCGGCGGGCGGTCGGAGAGCAGGCGGTCGTCGTTTGTCGACGCGCGCTCGCCCCAACCGGCGTCGGTGTCGTCGGTGGTGTGGTCCGGGAGCACGACCAGCTCCTCGGCGAAGTCCTCGAAGCTCACTTCTCGCTGCTCATCGGTGGGCGCCCACCCGCTGGTACCTGCCACGGCTGCGAGAGTACCCCCGGGAGTTTGCCGGAAAGTGGCCGAATGACGACAGTCGCCTGCGCGGTGCGCGGGTCACACTCGGCGGCATGACACAACCCACCCCCGAGCCCGCCGGCGACCCCTCCGCCGACGAGCAGGAGACGCTCCGTCTCGACCAGCAGGACCCCGACGCGACCCGGCCGATGTCCCTGGCCGAGCTGCGCGAACTCGAGAACGACTAGCCGATCCGGCGCCCACCGCCGGGTTTGCGCCCCGGCGGTGGGTAAGGTCGGTGACGTGAGCGACGACGCGTTCTGGCGACGGCCCGCGGAGGGCAGCGAGGCGGCTCCGCCGCCTCCCCCGGCCCCGCCGGCGAGCGTCCCGTACACCGGCGCGCCGCGCAGCAACCCGCCGCCGCACGGCTGGCGCCCGCCCGTGGTCGAGACCCCCGCCCCGCCGCGCACACTGCCGGCCCAGGACGGCGAGCGCATCGACCGCGAGGAGCAGGCGGCCACGATCCTGACGAAGGGCATGGGCATCTTCGCGGGCGCGGTAATGCTGGTCCTGCTCCTGATCCTCTGCGGCCGCGCCCTCTTCTGACCGCCCCGGCAGAGATCCACCCCCGCCTACACCGAAATGCGCCACCGCTTTGACGCTTGTTCATGTGCGGTGGCGTTTCGTCGCGCTACACTCTGTAGGCAAGCGGACCGCAACCAGGCTACTTGTCACATGACAAGATCAATTGCCTCGCTGGTCCCGAAGCGAGGTGTTCGCGATGACCCGGCGCGATCGACTGCAGCGACAGGTCCACTGGATCGACCTCACCGCGTCCGACGACGAGCGGGAGCGGGTGCCGGGCCCCCGGGCCGACGGCGAGGACATCACGGCCAGTTCCCACGTGCGCATCCTCGGCCTGTCGATCGAGATCTCGCTCCGGGGTCGCGGCGATCGCTCCGCCCGGGCCGTGATCCGGGCCGTGGTCATCGGCACGGCGATGGGTCCGCCGGTGGTCGGCGTCGTCGCCTGCCTCGCGGTCGGCGCCCACGCGCTCATCACGCTCTCGGTGTTTCTCGCCCTGAGCGCACTGACCCTGAGCGACGCCTGGCGCACACTGCACCGCCCGGCCCACGGGGGGCGCTCCGCCCCGGTTCGCGTCGACGGCGATCGCCGGCTTCACCCACCGGCCGGCGGGCGCCTCCTGCCGGCCAAGGCCCACCCGCCCCGCCCGCCGGCGCTGCGCCCGAGAAGGCGACGGCGCAATCGGCGCCGGCCGCGGCACTGAGGCGTCAGCGCGTCACGTACGCGACGAATCGCCGCCAGTCGCGCGGGTCGACCGCCAGCATCGGCCCGTCCGGGTTCTTCGAATCCCGGATCA
Organism: Dactylosporangium sp. McL0621; assembly: GCF_049995355.1. Taxonomy (NCBI): domain Bacteria; kingdom Bacillati; phylum Actinomycetota; class Actinomycetes; order Micromonosporales; family Micromonosporaceae; genus Dactylosporangium; species Dactylosporangium sp. McL0621. Next base: position 906,851 of record NZ_CP188259.1, on the reverse strand, counting down.
GCACCGAATCGTCGCGCTCGGCGATTTCGACGCAGCCGTCCTGGCCGCTCGCCGAGCTGTGCCGCCAGACCGGCGCGCCCCGATCGTCGCCAACCACTGATCCTCCCCAACCCCGTCCGCCGTCGTCGGCACACGGAGCCCCGGGCGGTCGGGCTAGCCGAACATCCCAGAAGTATATTGGCGATCGGCAATCTCGACCAGCGGATGCGGCCCGTCGGCATCCGCTGGCATCACCAGTTCTGGGTATTTTTCGGCGGTCAGACGGCCTTTAGGCGCTGCGTCGCCGCATCGATGACCGAGCCGATGTCCTGCGGCCGGCTGGCGCGGTTTTCCATGTCCTGGAACCGGTCCACGTATCGGGCGATCACGTCGAAGTCGTCCCGGACGATCAGCTGGTCGTTGATGGATTCCATGTACAGCAGGCCGTTGTCCAGAGGGTCCTCGAATTCCAGGAGCACGAACGCCGACCGCAGCGCCGGATAGAAGCCGGCGCTGAACGGCATGACCTGGATCGTGATGTTCGGATACGCCGCCATCTCCCGCAGGTGCTCGGCCTGCTCGACCATGAGCGAGGGGTCGGCCCCGTTGCCCATCGGGCGGTGCAGGACCGCCTCGTCGATGATGAAGAACGCCTGCGGGCCGTCCTCGTCGATCAGCATCGCCTTGCGTTCGAGGCGGGCGTTGATGCGCTGCTCGCGAATCTCCTCGGGAAGCAGGTCCTCGGCCGTGAGGCGCATGATTTCGGTCGCGTATTCGCGCGTCTGCAGGGGGCCGGGGATCAGCGTCGGCTCGTGCTGGCGGATGACGCGGGCCGCCTCCTCGTTCTCGAGGAACTCGGCGAACCCCTTTGACAGAACGTTGCGGTAGCGGCCGCTGATGGTGTCGGCGCCACGGCTGGCGGCGCGAGCCAGATTGAGCATCGATTCCACCTCGGCTGGATCGGTGACGCCATAGCCGGTCAGTATGGCGCGCAAATCGGTGACATTAATGCTCACCTTGCCCATTTCGATACGCATCACCTTGGTGGATGACCATTCGAGCGCATCGGCTATCTCCTTCTGCGTCATGTCCCGATCCATGCGGATCTTGCGCAGCAACGATCGCAGGCGGCGGCGGCTGACGGCGGCGCCCTGGCTCCGCGGCATAAAGCTCTCCTCGAGGAAGATCGCGTCTGGTCGGCGGCAGCACCCCGCACCTCGGCGGCGCCCGCCCCCGAGGGACGCTCCGGCCGCGGACGGGGCGGCCGCTACGAGTGTCCGGCCGCGACGAGCGCCGGGGCCGTCCATGCGCAGACCGCTCCCAGCCGATGCGATCGCGTCATGAACCCCCCTCGGCCTGATCGCCTGACCTCCGGCCCTCGATCTTGTCAGGTGACAGATCGTGGCCCTCCGGAACGCCACCCTACCGTGAGCGATCCAGCGTCCGCAGGCGGGCCGCAGGAGTGTCGCATATGCATTTCATATGCATCCGCAGGTGCAGATGAGGGCGCAACCGGGGTACAGTCGAAGCCTCGCAAGCGCCATCGATGCAGCAGTTGTCCGCGAATCGTCATGATGACCACTGCATCGGGCCGACCTCGAGGAGGGTCCGTGGCAGCAGCGGAGCGCGTTATCGACGCAACTGGCGGAGTCACGCCGGGAACTCGGAAGCGCAGAGCCGGGACGGAGCCGGACACGCCCGCGGGCGACGGCGGCGGGCTCGTGCGCATCACCGTCAACCTCACGCCGAAGGCGTTCGGGGCGCTCACCCGCAGCTGCGAGGCGACCGGCGACTCCAAGACGGACACGATCAACCGCGCCCTGCTGGTCTACGACCTGGTGCGCGGGCTCGCCGACGAGGGCGGCGGCAGCATCACGATGGTCAACCCCCAGGGCGAGCGGGAACGCCTCCACCTGCTGTGAACCGCCAGGAGGCCGGCTGCAGCAGGTGGAGGCGCGCCGGCCCTAGGGGCTGTGTCGAAGTGGATGGCCGGGCTGCGGCGGACTCAGACGCCGCCGGGAACCACCCCGGTCACACCCCGATACAACCCCGGTATCGGGGCGCGCCCGGTGCGGCCCCAGCCGACGCCTGAGCCTCGCCTCGCTCCGGCCCCCACTTCGATACAGCCCCTAGAAGCCTTCCCACACCATGTGCGCGCCGCTGTCGCCGGTCTTGTACACGTAGAACGCCGCCGCGGCGGCCAGGATCACCGACAGGCCCGCGACGACGTAGTGCGCCACGGCCGGGGCCTTGATCCGCGCGGTACCTTCGCGGCTCGCGGGGATCATGAACGCCATCACCAGGGCCACCACCGCGAGGCCCAGGATCACCCAGAACAAATTGTCGGCGTAGCCCTCGTGCTCCGTGATCGCCGCCTTGAGCTGCGGCGACTGGAACGCCCGGTTGGCGCTGAACGACTCGCCGGACTCCTTGGCGAAGAACACGGAGATCGGCGCGGCGATCGCGAACGCCACGAGCGGCCAGCGGATGTGCCGACGGCTGGCCGGCCATACCCCGTAGAGGACGGCGACCAGCGCCAGCAGGGGCACCAGCACGACCGCCGCGTGGATGAACAGCGGATGGGCCGGGATACCAGTGACACGATCGAACACGAAGCCTCCTCGTTCCAGTTACGGATCCTCCCCCTCGGGGGGTACCCGTGCGGGAGATCCTAGGTTCAATGACGACGCCCTAGGCGACAACTGAGCACCGTTGGACCTTAGAAGCCCGGAAACATTTGAACGGTTCCAGGCTGCGTGGTCTCATGGAATGGTGTCGGGTGAAGATCTGCTGCGCGCCCGGGGTCTGCGAGTGACGCGACCCCGGCTGGCCGTGCTGGAGGTCCTCGAGCAGTCCCGCGGCCATCTCGACGTTGAGCAGATCGCGGTCCGAGTGCGCCAGCGCCTCGACACGGTCTCGACCCAGGCGGTGTACGACGTGCTCAGCGCGCTCTCCCGGGCCGGCCTGGCCCGCCGCATCGAGCCCGCCGGGAGCCCGGCGAGGTACGAGGCGCGGGTCGGCGACAACCACCACCACGTCGTGTGCCGCGGCTGCGGGGAGATCGCCGACGTGGACTGCGCGGTGGGCGAGGCGCCCTGCCTGACCCCGTCCCAGGCCCACGGCTTCGTCCTGGACGAGGCCGAGGTCACGTTCTGGGGCCTCTGCCCGGCGTGCCAACGTCGGCGGGCGGAAGAAACAGCCCAGTGAGCGATGATCAGGGCCTCTTCGGCCCGGACTCCGTCACGTGGCGCGTGCACCGCGAGCCGATGGTCACCGTCGGCGGGCTGCGCAGCCTCTACCTGCAGGCCCTGCACCCGCGCGCCGTCGCCGGGGTGGAGCAGAACAGCCGGTACCGCCAGGACCCCTGGGGCCGCCTCGCACGCACCTCGACCTACGTGACCACTGTGATCTATGGCACCACCGAGGAGGCCGAGCGCGCCGGCAAGCGGGTCCGCGCCCTGCACGCCCGGATGACCGCGGTCGACCGGCGCACCGGTGAGCGCTTCCGCGTCGACGAGCCCGAGCTGCTGCGGTGGGTACACGTCACCGAGGTCGAGTCGTTCCTGACCGCGGTCGTACGCGGCGGGCTGCGGCTCACCCCGCAGGAGGCCGACGAGTACTTCCGGGAGCAGACCCGCACCGCCGCGCTGGTCGGCCTCGACCCGGCGACGGTCCCCGACTCGGTGGCCGCCGTCGAGGCCTACTACGAGCGGATGCGCCCGAGCCTCGAGCTCACCGCGGACTCGGCCGCGACCGGGATCTTCCTGACCGTGCCGCCGCTGCCGTACGGGCTGGGCCTCACCCCCGTCCGGGGCGCTCAGTTCGGCGTCTCGGCGCTGGCGATCGGGCTGCTGCCGACCTGGGCCCGCCGGCTCTACGGGCTGCCCGGCCTGCCCGCCACCGACCTCGTGACCTCGATGAACGCCCGGGTCATGGGCCGCCTGCTGCGCTCGGTGCCGATCGAGTGGATCGAGTCGCCGGCCCGCAAACGCGCGATGCAGCGGCTGGGCCGCCGCAACTGAAGCCGCAGCCAAAGCCGCAACAGAAGCCGCAACGGAGGCCGCGACCAAAGGCGCAACAGAAGCCGCAGCTGAAGCCGCAACAGAAGCCGCAACGGAGGCCGCGACCAAAGGCGCAACAGAAGCCGCAACGGGGGCCGCGAGCAAAGGCGGAACGGAAGCCGCAACTGAGAGGCCCTCCACGGCGTTCAACCCGGAGTGACCCGCTGGCTCCCGGCGCTCACCGTAGCCGCCGCCCTGACCGCGGTACTGATAACCCTTAAAACCGACATTTCCGAAATCGCCGTGTATCACGGATATGTCGCTACAGCGATCACGCTCCCGGGCACGCTCATCTACCGCGCGCTGCGCAAGGCGCCCCACAGCCTGGTCGAGGATCTGGCGTTCGGCACCGCGATCGGCCTCATCGCCGAGACGGCCGCCCGCCCGGTCCTGTGGGCCTGGCCGATCCTGACGGTCATCCTGCTGCGCCGCCACCTGCGCACGCCCGAGTACCCGCACCGGCCCCCGCGAAGCTGGTCGTGGGCGGTGACCGCGGTGGCGCTGGGCTTCGTGGCCTACCTGACCTGGGCCTTCCTGCGCGTCGACCCGCCCGTGCCGACGACCCGCCCGGCCGAGTACATGATCGACCAGCTGAACCTGCTGGCCGTGACCGGCAACCTCGCCCACCACTTCCCGCTCGCCGTGCCCGAGCTCGGCGACCAGCCGCTGCCCTACCACTGGTTCGCCTATGCGCACCTGGCCGCGGCCGGCCGCCTGACCGGGATCGACCTGCCGGTGCTGTGGTTCCGGCTCGACCTGCCGGCGCTGGCCGTGCTCGCGGTCGTGCTGCTGGCCGTGGCGGCCTGGCGGGTCACCGGCCGGGCCTGGGCCGGGCCGGTCGCGGCGGCGCTGATGTACACCGTGGGCGAGGCGGTCCTGCCCGCCCGGGCGCCCGCGTTCTTCGGCACGATCACCGCGTACTACTCCTGGTCGAGCCGCTCCGTGCTGTTCGCCTCGGCCCTGTCGCACGTGCACCACTCCTGGGACGCGGTCCTCCCCGTCTACGTCTTCGCGGCGCTGGTGCTCGCCGTCGCGGCGGCCACCCGCAGCCGGGCCGCGGCGCTCACCGTCGTGCTGTTCGCGGGCGGCGCCGGGCTGCCCTACGACGCCGTGCACCACGCCAAACTCGGCACCGCCTACCACGTGCGCGTCACCCCCGACCAGGCCGCCGGCGCCCGCTGGCTGCGCGCGCACAGCTCCCCGGACGAGTACGTCGCCACCAACGTGCACCGCGTCGGCTCCGGTGAGCAGGCCCGGCAGAGCCTGGCCTACTGGATCTCGGCGTACTCCGAGCGCCGGGTGCTCCTCGGCAGCTGGGGCTACTCCCCCGAGTCGAACGCGATCCAGGCCGCCCGCCGCGGCGTGGGGCCGGCCCTGCAGTACTGGGACCCGGGCCGGCTCGCCGCCAACGACCTGGCGATCTACGAGCCGACCCCCGACCGGCTGCGCTGGCTGCGGGATCAGCGGGTGCGCTGGATCCTCGTCGACCGCGCGCAGGGCCGGGAGTCCCCGCGCCTGGCGGACCAGGCTACGTACGCCTGGTCCGCCGGCGACATCGTGATCTACCGGCTCAGCGTGCGGTGCACGTGAGCGTGGCCGGGGCCGCGTTCGTCCCCGAGTAGCTCGCCCCGAAGCCCGGCGCGACCGAGGCCGACGGGGCGAGGGTGCCGTTCCAGTCGGCGTTGGCCGCCGTCACCGCGGCGCCCGACTGGCTCCAGACCGCCGACCAGCCGTTGCTGATCTTCTGGTTGCCCGGGAACGTGAACGAGACGGTCCAGCCGGCCAGCGCCGTGGTGCCGGTGTTCGTCACCGTCACCTCGCCGTTGAAGCCGTCGCCCCACTGGTTGGTGACCTTGTACGTGGCCGAGCAGGTCTTGCCCGTCGAGCCGCCCGTCGTGGTCACCGACACCGGGTCGGAGGTCGTCGAGAGGTTCCCGGCCGCGTCCTTGGCCCGCACCGCGAACTGGTACGCGGTGTTCGCGGTGAGCCCGGTGACGCTCGCGGTGGTCCCCGTCGCCGTGGCCACCACCACCGGGCCGGCCGTGCCGCCGAGACGCAGCACGTCGTACCCGGTGACGCCGACCGCGTCCGTCGAGGCGGCCCAGGTGAGCGTCACCCCCGACGCGGTGATCCCGGAGGCCACCGGCGTGCCCGGCTTGCTCGGCGGGGTCACGTCTCCGGTCTGGGCCCCCGTCGTGACCGTCCCGGCCGGCGAGGCGGCCGAGGCGTTGCCGGCCGCGTCGAGCGCGACGACGGTGAACGAGTACGCGGTCGACGGGGTCAGCCCGGTGATCGCCAGCGACGTCGTCGCACTGGTCCCCACCAGAGTGCTGCCGTTGTACACGCGGTAGCTCGTCACCCCCACGTTGTCCGTGGACGCGGCCCAGGTCGCGGTGGCCCCGGTCGCGGTGACGCCCGTGAACGCCGGCTTGCCGGGCGCGCTCGGCGCCGTGGTGTCGGCCGGACCCGTGCCCGGCGCGTCGCCCCAGACCTTGGTGGCCCCGTCGAACAGCGTCATGTGGCTGTTCGCGGCCTGGGTGGCGCCCGCCGGCAGCGACCAGTCGTTGGACGGGTCCCAGGAGCCGGCCGAGGTGATGCGGAACTGCACCTCGCGCCGCCACGCGGACTGCCCGGCCGGGGCGATGTTCTGCCCGGCGCAGCTCACGGTCACGTAGTACGTGCTGCCGCTGACCAGCGTCGGGCCGGTCGGCGCGGAGCACTGGTTGTAGGCGCTCGAGAGCGAGATCTGGCTCGGCGTGGTCGCGCCGTCGAGGGTGAAGTAGTAGCGGAAGGAGCCCTGGGTCAGGGCCCGGGCCGGCCACGCCGACTTGTTGTAGACCAGGGCCTTGACCTCGGTGAAGGTCGTGCCGGGGGTGTTGATGGAGGACTCGATGTACATCTCGGGCCCGTCTGGGGTCTCCGCGACCGGGAAGTTCGTCAGCGCGGTGCCGCCGTACTCGCCGTACATGCGGGCCAGGGCGCTGGTGAACCCGGCGTTGTAGTCGGTGGCGACCTCGTTCATCGTGTAGTCGTTGCGGCTGTCGGTGTAGGCGTCGTTCGCCGACGTCGGGCCGCCGACCAGGGCGCCGTAGAGCGTGTGGCGCGACTGCGCGGGCTCGTTGATGTTGTCGGACCACGAGCCGTGCGCGGTGCGGTGGTGCGGGTTCTTCGGCGGGTTGGCCCCGAAACCGATCATGTAGCTCGAGTTCCGCGGGTTGTCGCCGAGGATGTAGTTGATCTGGCGGACGCCGAAGTCGTGGTACCGCGCCTTGCGGGTCGCGTCCGTGAGGTAGTCGCTGTAGACGAACGCGACGAAGGAGGTGTTCGCGGCATACCGCAGCGACCCCCAGCTGTCGAGGACCGCCTCCCCGCCGGGCGACGTCGGCACCTTCGCGCCGTTGACGCCCACGGTCCAGTAGTCCAGCCAGCGGTTGGCGTCGTCGACGTACTTCTGCTTGCCGGTCAGCTTGGCCAGCAGCACGTAGCAGCCGTACGACTTGTCGTCCCAGGCGATCGTCCAGCGGTACGACTTCGTGGTGGTCTGGTTCTCGTTGCTGAGGTTGTCGTAGCCGCTCTCGGCCTTGGCGAGGTAGCTGCTGTCGTTCGTGGCCCGGTACAGCCAGATCGCGCCCCACACGAGCTCGTCGTTGTAGCCGCTCCACGAGTTGTAGTAGCTCGCGGCGTCGGTGATGCAGTCCGAGTACTTCTTGCGGACCGTGTCGGCGAACGTGTACAGCTGCTTCGCGTGCGCGACCAGGGTGTCCGCGTAGGCGGGGTCGGTCGGGCGCAGCACGATCGAGGAGGCGGCCATCGCGGCGGCGGTCTCGCCGGCCAGGTCCGAGCCGCCGCAGGTGGCGTCGATCTTGTACGACGGGCGCGCCATCGGCATCACCTCGGCCGGGCCCCACCAGGCGTGGTCGGGGTTGCCGCTGCCGATCTGTCCATAGAGGACGTTGGCGCTCGGGTGCGCCTTGATGAAGTAGTCGTTGACGAACTTGAGGTTGTTGACCAGGTTGGTCAGCTGGCCGGAGCGGACGTAGGCGTCGCGGTACTCGACGGCGCCCCAGGCCAGCATCGTGGTCGAGAAGGCCATCGGGAAGCCGAACTTCACGTGGTCGCCGGCGTCGAACCAGCCGCCGGTGAGGTTGAGCCCGGCGTCGGAGCCGTCGTTCAGCGCGGAGTCGCCGCGCCAGTTCACGCGGTTCCACGCGGGTTTCGGCCCCGACTGCTGGGCCTCGTAGAACCAGATCGACTTCTGCAGCGCCTCGGCGTAGTTGTACGCGGACGCCGCGTGGGCCGACGGCTGTTGTATGGCGACCCCGAGCGCGGCGGCCGCGGCCATGCCCACGGCCGCCAGCGCGCTCATCAGTTTCCGGTTACGCATCGACTTCCCTCCCTGCGATGGCTGGTCGGATTGAACCCGCCCCCACCCGCCCTTCGGAAAGGAAGACTGCCAATTGCCGCTATCGGCGCAGGTCAGCACCTGAAAGTTGCACATCCGCGAGCTGCTCCGACAGGGTCCAGAGCCGGGCGGCGTCGGCCTCGTCGGTCGCCTTCGGATCGGGCGGCACGACAGAGGGCCACCCGCGGAGCTCCCGCAGCCCGTCGGGCCCGATGAACTGCCCGCTCCCGGCGCCGGGCTCGGTCGCGGCGTAGAGGATGTTCAGCGCGCCCTGTGCGGCCGGCATCGCGAGCATCGCGTTGCCCATGCGCATGAAGGTGCGCAGCGCCCCGGTCGGGCCGCTGAGCTGGAGGTTCGTCGCCGAGTAGCCCGGGTGCGCGAGCAGGCTGCGCCGCGGGTCCCCGGCCGCGCGCAGCCGCCGGTGCAGCTCGAGCCCGAAGAGCACGTTGGCGAACTTGGACTGGCTGTAAAAGGCCTGGCGGTTGTACTGCTTCGCGCCGTCGAGGTCCTCATAGTGGATGCGCCCGCCGCGGTGCAGGCCGGAGCTGACCGTCACCACGCGCTCGGTCACGAGGTCGAGCACGAGCAGCGTGAGCGCGAAGTGCCCGAGGTGGTTGGCCGCGAACTGCAGCTCGTGGCCCTGCGCGCTGAGCGCGCGCGGGGGCATCATCACGCCCGCGTTGTTGACGAGCACGTCGATCGTCCGGCCTTCGTCGTGCAGCGCCCTGGCGAGCGCCCGCACGCTGTCGAGGTCGGCGAGGTCGAGCTGCCGGATCTCGGTGCTGCCCTCGATCCGCGCCCGGGCCGCCTCCCCCTTGGCGAGGTTGCGCACCGCCATGATCACGTGGGCGCCCTTGCCCGCGAGCGCCCTGGTGGTCTCGAACCCGAGCCCGCTGTTGGCCCCGGTCACCAGAAACGTCTTACCGGTCAACGCCGGCACCTGCTCTTCAGTCCACCGCATGAGTCCCAGGATGCCGCGCCTGGCACTCAGTGTCAACTAGGGCCCCGCATGCCAAAATCGCCGTCCGGGACGTAAGATGACCGGGTGAGCCTCGTGGAACGCAAACGCCAGCTCGTCCGGGACGAGCTGGCCGAGGCCGCCTTGAAGCTCGTCGCCTTCCAGGGCTTCGACGAGACGACGATCGACCAGATGGCCGCGGCGGCGGGCGTGTCGCGGCGGACGTTCTTCCGGTACTTCCAGTCCAAGGAAGACGTCATCATCGAGTTCCTGAGCGACCTGGGCCGCCGGCTGAGCGCGGCCCTGCAGGCCCGCCCGCCGGCGGAGCCCCCGGCCGAGGCGGTCCGCCAGGCCCTGCGCGTCTTCACCGACAAGTTCTGGGAGCACCCGGAGAAGGCCGGCCGGCTGACCCGCGTGACCATGGAGACGCCGGCCCTGCTGGGGCGCTACCTGGAGCGCCAGACCGCCTGGAAGCAGACCCTGGCCGAGGAGCTGGCCCGGCGCATGCGCACCGACCCGGCGACCGACCTGGAGCCGGCGGTCCTGGTGGCGGTGGCGTTCGCGGCCTTCGACACGGCGCTGACGCGCTGGGCCGCCGACCCCCACGAGGACCTCAACGCCCTCGTCGAGGCGTGCTTCGCCCTCGCCTTCCCCCTGAGTCCTACAGCAGGGTGAGCTGCTCGGGCTCCGGCTTCTGCGCGGGCTTCGGATTCTGCGCGGGCTCCCGCTTCTGCGCGGGCTTCGGCTTCTGCGCGGGCTCCGGCTTCTGCTCGGCCGGGCCTTCCTCGGGCCCGCCCATCCGGGTCGTGCCCGTGCCGCCCGTGCGCATCCCGTGGCGGCGGGCCGCCAGCCGGACCCGGGCCGAGATCTCGCGCTGGTAGGACTGCGGCGCGTACGACCCGTTCCCGTACAGCTCCCGGTAGCGCGGCCCCAGCTCCGGGTGCTCGCGCAGCAGCCAGGCGCGGTACCACTCCCGGGCGCCCGGCCGCAGGTGCAGGGCCAGCGGCACGATGCTCGCCGCGCCCGCCGCCGACAGGGCCGCGACCGTCGCGTCGATCGACTCCGGGGTGTCGGTCAGCCCGGGCAGGATCGGGGCCATGAGCACGCCCACCTCGAAGCCGTTGTCGCTCAACCGGCGGATGGCGTCGAGGCGGCGGCGCGGGCTCGGGGTGCCCGGCTCGACCGCGCGCCAGTAGGTCTCGTCGATGAAGCCGACCGACATGGACAGGCTCACCGACGTGACCGAGGCGGCCTCCCGCAGCAGGTCGAGGTCGCGGGTGATCAGCGTGCCCTTGGTGAGGATCGAGAACGGGTTGGCGTGGTCGCGCAGGGCGGCGAGGATCTCCCGCATGAGGCGGTAGCGCCCCTCGGCCCGCTGGTAGCAGTCGACGTTGGTGCCCATGGCGAGGTGGCCGCCGGTCCAGGTGCGCGCGGACAGCTCGCGGCGCAGCACCTCGCCGGCGTTGACCTTCACCACGATCTGGGTGTCGAAGTCGTGGCCGGCGTCGAGGTCGAGGTATGTGTGGGTGTGCCGGGCGAAGCAGTTGTGGCTCACGACCCCGTTGGCGATGAAGTCGCCGGTGCCGGTCGTGATGTCGTACATCGGCAGGTCGACGCCCAGCGGCTCGACCGCCGCGACGCGCAGGGACTCGTCGCCGCGCACCTGCTCGCCGGCCGGGACGCCGGTGGCCCGGGCCGGGCCGAAGCGCAGGCCGAAGCGGACCCGCTCGCGGGGACCGCCGAGCACGCGGACGCCCTCGAACGGATCACCTGCGCAGACGGCGAATCCGCAGCGCTCCAGGCACTCGACCAGCCAGTCGGCCACGACCTTGTCGACCACGTCGAAGCGGGGCAGGCCCCCGGCGAGGGAGCCGGTCGCGTCGTAGAGCCCGGCCACGAAACCGAGCCGCCACGCGGGCCCGGGCGCCTCCGGCCAGTCGAGCACGGCACTCGCGTCGCGCACGCTGGCCCCGGCGAACTCGCGCGCGTCACGGGTGAGCGCGTGCAGGCCCCCGCAGGCCGCCGCGTAGTCGTCGGCGCGACGCCGCACCTCGGGCGGGACCGGGGAGGCGTGCCCGTCGCCGTTGACGAAGCCGCACAGGTAACCGCGCCGGTAGCCGGCGTCGTCGACCGGCGGGGCAGGCGGCAGCGCGCCGAACCCGGCGAGCCGGTTGGCGGTGGTGAGGTGGGGCCGCCGGCTGCGCCCGTGCCGGGCCCCGGTCACGTGCTTCCAGCCGCGGTCGGTGAGGAACCGGTGCTCGCCCGAGGCCACCAGCGCGGTGCCGTCGGCGAGGGTGACGCGGTGCGCGGGCTTGACGGTCTGCCAGTGCGCGAGCACGCGGGTCGTGGTGTAGCGCCGCAGCCGCCCGTCCCGCACGGTGCCGACGATCTCGTCGCCGACCTTCAGCCGCGCCAGGGGCCGGGTGGTGCCGTCGGCCATGAGGATCGCGGTGTCGCCGGTCAGGCAGTACACGCAGGCGTGCGAGCAGCCGCGATAGGGGTTGAGGGTCCACTGGAAGGGGACCCGCGATGCGCCCGGCACCTTGTTGATCAGCGACTTGGCCTGGACCTCGTAGAACGTGACGCCGCGGAACTCGGGCGTGTCGAAGGTCCGGACGACGGCCCCGGGCAGGGCGAGCGGTAGCGCTCGCGGCCGCCCGGGGTCACCGGTGCCAGGACCGCCGGTCGCCTTGAGGTTGTCCCATCGCACGGGTTCATTCGAACACGCGTTCTAAGGGGACGCAAGGAGGCGCGGCGGGGTACTACCGTGGGTCAGGCCTTGGTGACGGAGGGGTCCTCAACGGGCTCCTCGACGGCCTCGTCGACCGGCTCCTCGGCCGCCTTGGCCTCGGCGACCTTGGACTTGACCTCTTCCATGTCGAGCTCGCGGGCCTGCTGGATCAGCGACTCGAGGGCCTGCTGGGGCAGGGCGCCGGGCTCGGAGTAGAGCGCCACGCCGTCGCGCACGATCATCAGGGTCGGGATCGAGCGGATGTTGAACTCGGCGGCGAGCACCTGCTCGGCCTCGGTGTCGACCTTGCCGAAGGTGATGTCGGGGTTGAGCTCGGACACGCGCTCGTAGACCGGCGCGAACGTCCGGCACGGCCCGCACCAGGATGCCCAGAAGTCGACGAGGGTGATGCCCTCCCCACCGATCTTCTCGGCGAAGTTCTCCGCGGTCAGCTCTACGGTTGCCATGCTTGTCTGCTCCGATCCCTCAGGGCGTCCTCAAGGTATGCACCGTCATAACCAGCTACCCCTTACGGGCATTCCCAACCTGTCTGCGGGACGATGGTCACGTGGCGGCAATCGAACGTCCGGTCTTCGTCTTCGACGGTGACTGTGCCTTTTGTTCATCATGCGCCCGCTTCATCGAGCGGCGCATCAGGCCCGCCGCCGAGGTCGTCGCCTGGCAGTTCGCCGACCTCGGCGCGCTGGGGCTGACCGAGGACCAGGTGGGCTCGGCGGTCTGCTACGTGGCCCCCGGCCGGACGAGCGCCGGCCCGGCCGCCATCGCCGACCTGCTCAAGGGCGCGGGCCCGCTCTGGCGCGCGGCCGGTGCGGTCCTGGGCCTGCGCCCGGTCACCGCGCTGGCCTGGCCGGTGTACCGCTGGGTCGCCCGCAACCGCCACCGCATGCCCGGCGGCACCGCGGCCTGCGCCCTCCCGCCGGACCATCCCGCGCGGGCGCGGGCGTAGCGGTCACACCGCGCCCGCGGCGCAGCAGGTCACACCGCGCCCGCGGCGCAGCAGGTCACACCGCGCCCGCGGCGCAGCAGGTCACACCGCGCCCGCGGCGCAGCAGGTCACACCGCGCCCGCGGCGCAGCAGGTCACACCGCGCCCGCGGCGCAGCAGGTCACACCGCGCCCGCGGCGCAGCAGGTCACACCGCGCCCGCGGCGCAGCAGGTCACACCGCGCCCGCGGCGCAGCAGGTCACACCGCGCCCGCGCGGGCGCCGCGTAGCAGGTCACGCCGCGCCCACGCGGGCGCGGGCGCGGGCGCGGCGTAGCGGGTCACGCCGCGCCGACGGGCTCCGCCGGCTCGGAATCGGCGGCCCGGCCGCGCCACCTGCGGAACCATTCGATCGGGGTGACCTTCTCCAGCGGCAGGAAGCCCGCCATGGCGATCTGGTGCGGGATGAACGAGATCGTGATCAGGCTGAACGTCAGCAGGTGGAACAGGTAGAAGCCGGCCACGATCGCGTAGCGCCACCTGGGCCGGACGAAGAACACGACCGGGCTGAAGAGCTCGAAGCCGACGATGCCGAACTGCGAGACGGTCGTGAACCCGGGGATCTTCAGCAGCCACTGGGCCAGCACCGTGCCGCGGCGGATGAACGAGCGGGTCAGCGTCGCGCCCGTGAGCCACTCCAGCCCGCCGTAGCGCAGCTTCGCGACGGAGGCGAGGAAGTACGTCGCGATGACCGCGATCTGGGTGACCCGCAGCGCGAACCCGCCGGCCTCGGACGGGGTCCGGTCGCCGTGGCGGGCCTTGCCGGCGGTGGGCAGCGCGGCGAGGGCGACCAGGATCGCGTACCGGTCGTGGTCGATCTTGCCGTAGCTCATCGCGATGATCATCCACTCGAAGTACAGCGCGAACACCGCCCAGCCGAGCAGGCGGTGGGCGCGCCCGGTCGCCGCGAGCACCGACAGCGGGATGAGCGCCCAGTAGATCGCGTTGACGAGTAGGTGGGTCGGCGTCGGCAGGTGCAGCAGGTCGCCGACGACCAGCGGCTGGTACAGGTTGCCCGGCAGGTTGCCGTGGGACCGGATCCAGGCGCTGAAGAAGACCAGGTCGAGCGGGATGAACAGGTACACCAGGGTGCGGAAGGCGGCGACGCGCGCCTTGGGCACGGGTGCGAAGAGCCAGCGCGTCATGGGCGGTACCTCGCCAGAACCGCCTCGGTGGTCTCCCCCGTCGGCTGGGCGTTGTGCAGGTGGTGCTGCACCTCGACGATGTCCACCTCGACGAGCGGCGGCCGGCCCGGGTTGCGCGCGGCGAACGACTCCTGCACCGAGTGCAGCAGCGCCGGGTCGGCCTTGAAGCGATCGATCTGGGCCTCGATCTCGGCCCGCCGCACCCCGGCGTTGTCCTCGTTGAGCTCGAACTTCCGGCCGGTCGTGTCGATGCCGTCGGTCCGCAGCACGAGCACGGGCTCGTTGGGGTCGTCGGCGGTGGAGAACATCCGGAACGGCGCGAACGGGAACACCGTGTCGTCGCCCCAGAAGGTGCCGGCCAGGGTCAGGGCGCCGAAGACCAGCGCCGCCACGATCCGCAGCACGCGCCCGCGGGTGTTCAACCGTTCCATCGGCACCGGACTTTACCGCAAAGACAAACAGATAACTCTCCGTAGTGCGATCTCCGTCACCATGCGTAGCGAGCACGCTCTATATCGCGAGAATGTGACGCGCGTCTCTATACGGAGCGTTGCGAACGGGCCGGTTGCGGTACCAAGATATCCACCACGAAGCGTGGGCGGCGGGCGCCGATGAGCCCCGCCGCTTGCTGCGTTTTGTCACACTTGCCCGCGTCCCTCTTTCGAGTGCCCGATCCGGCCCGGCATGCTGCGCTGACACCTGAAAGAGGGGGCGACGATGCAGTTCGGCCGGTACTTCGAGGAGTTCGACGTCGGCGCGGTCTACCGGCACTGGCCGGGCAAGACGGTCACCGAGTCCGACGACCATCTGTTCTGCCTGCTGACCATGAACCACCACCCCCTGCACCTCGACGCCCACTACGCGCAGACGTCGACGCAGTTCCAGCGCAACGTGGTGGTCGGCAACTACATCTACTCGATCCTGCTGGGCATGTCGGTGGCCGACGTGTCCGGCAAGGCCATCGCCAACCTGGAGGTCGAGTCGCTGCGGCACACCGCGCCGACCTTCCACGGCGACACCATCTACGGCGAGACCGTCGTGCTGGACAAGCGCGAGTCGGCGTCCAAGGAAGACCGCGGCGTCGTGACGGTGGAGACCAAGGGGTACAAGCAGGACGGCACTCTCGTCTGCGTCTTCCGGCGCCGGGTGATGGTGCCGAAGAAGTCGCACGCGGGCCCGGAGGCACCGAGCTTCCCGGAGCCGAAGTCGTAGAACCAGGCAACGTCAAGGAGGACGGCGTGGGGTTGCTCCGCAAGCTGCTGGGGCGGGAACCGGCGTGGGAGGAGCGCTGGGCGGTCTACCCCGGCGAGGTGGGCGGCCGGCTCGCGATGTACAACATCGACCTCGGCGCGGTCGAGGCCGCTCCGGTCGCCCGGTTCCCGCAGCGCTTCGACGTCGAGTTCACCTATACCGGTGACGGCGCCAGCGGCATGCCGGCCGCCGAGGAGCTGGCGTCGATCCACGAGCTCGACGCGGCCGTGCGCCAGATCCTCCGCTCCGCCGGCGGCGCCCTCGTCGGCCGCGTGCTGTCGGACAACGCCGGGCGGATCACCGGGTACCTGCCCGCCGAGAGCACCCCGCCGCCGCTGCCCGCGATCGCCGGCATCGCCCCGAAGACCGGCGTCGCCTCCGACCCGGGCTGGACCCGGGTCCGCGACGAGCTGACGCCCGACGCCTGGCAGCGCAACATCATGGACGACAACCAGGTCGTGCAGGAGCTCGAGGCCCACGGCGACCGCCTGAGCGCGCCGCGGGCGGTGGAGTTCCTGGCGTACTTCCCCGACCCGGACCGCGCCGAGTCCTCGGCCGAGGCGCTGCGCGAGGACGGCTTCGCGGTCACTGTGGAGCGCGGCGACGAGGCCGACTTCGTCCTGCAGGCGATCCGTCGCGACGCGGTCGAGCCCCCGGCGCTGCACGAGATGACGTGGAAGGTCCGCGGCATCGTCGAGAACCACGACGGCATCTACGACGGCTGGGGCTGCATGGTGCAGACCTGAGCGACGACGAACTCCTGGTACCCGGCCGGCACCGGGACGCCCGCGCTCAGCATCCAGTGCACGCGGCTCGCGCCGGTCAGGGCCAGCGTCGTGGCGTAGCCGGTGCGGACCGCCGCCGGGGCGAACCGGCTCCCGGACAGGTAGTCCGGCACCGGGTCGCGCAGCGTGCTCAGCGCCAGCTGGGCCAGGTCGGCGCCGACCGGGCCGAGGCCCAGGGTCGCCCAGTCGAGCACCACCGTCGTGTCCCCGACGGCCCGGAGCTGGCCGAGGTGGAAGTCGCCGTGGCTGAGCACCCGCGGCACGGCCGCCCGGACGGCGAGCAGCTCCCCGCGGCGGGCCCAGAGCGCGGCCAGCCGCGGGTCCGCGCGGACCGCCCGCCAGTCGAGGTCGGTGACCGCCAGGCGCTGGACCAGCTGGTCGCCGGCCAGCCACGGCCGGTCCGGCACCGGCGCGGCCGACTGCCACCGCGCGAGCCGGCGGGCCGCGACCGCCGCGGACTCCGGGGCGGCCCCGGCGTCCTCGAGGTACACCACGTCGCCCGCGATGCCGTAGCAGCGCGGGGCCCGGAGCCCGGGGCCGGCCGGCAGCAGCCCGGACGCGTACGCGAGGGCCTCCCGCCGCCAGTACGCCCAGTGCCGCAGGTCCTGCGCCGCCGCCGCGTGGCGGCCGGTCGTCACCGGGCGGAACTCCTTGCGGATCAGGGCGACCGGACGCCCGCGGACCCGCCCGGTCAGGCGCGTCACCGCGCCGGTCGCCGCGCCCGCCCCACCCGCCAGCGGCTCCTCGGTCCAGATCTGCACGGCACGGTCCTCCCCTATCGGCGCGAGGGTCCAGTTTGGGCGCCGGACGGCGGCCGCGCGCAACCGTTTTGCCCGGGCAAAGCGGCGCTGCCGGCGGGTGTTTCGGCATACGCTCGGCGGTGGGAGGTTGCCATGCCGAGCAAGCCCGCATCCGGCCCGTCCGGCCGTCCGGCCGTGGGGGTCGACCTGCCGCTGCGGCGGCCGGAGTGGGACCTGCTCGTCCGGCTGCCCCGTGCCGTGCTCGTCGCGGCGTGCGCCGGGGACGAGCGCGTGGACGCCGTCGCCGGCGTCGAGGCCATCGCCGCGGGGCAGCGGTCCCGGGCGTTGCTCGTCCGCGGGGTGGTGGCCGCCATCTTCGCCGAGCAGCTCACCGACAACGACATCGACGACACCGCCGCCGAGCCGGTCGCGGTGCTCGCCGACTGCGGCTACGCCGTACGACTGCTGGCCGAGCGGATCGGGCCCGACGTCGCCCTCGCCTACGGGGAGTGGCTGATGGACATCGCCGCCAGCGTGGGGCGGACCGCCTGGCAGGGCGGGCGGATCCGGCTCGCCGGGGTGGAGATCCAGCTGGCGGAGCGCCGGTTCGTCAACGGCATCGCCCTTGAGCTGACGCGCGCTCTGCACCGCTGAGCGGCAGGACCACGGCGCGCGCCGCGAGCGCCGGTCGGGTGGGCTGGCCAACCCTTCTCACCCGACCGGCCTCCAATACAGTGCCCGGATGGAGATCGAGCCGACGCTCGAGGTAGGCGTGGGCCCGTGGGCGGGGCCCTGGCCGGACGCGGCCCACTACGACCCGCAGCTGCTGGCCGAGGGCGACCGCCGAAACGTCGTCGACCGGTACCGCTACTGGCGCCTCGAGGCCATCGTCGCCGACCTCGACACCCGCCGGCACCCGTTCCACGTCGCCGTCGAGAACTGGCAGCACGACCTGAACATCGGCACCGTCGTGCGCAACGCCAACGCGTTCCTGGCCGCCGCCGTGCACATCGTCGGGCGGCGGCGGTGGAACCGGCGCGGGGCCATGGTCACCGACCGCTACCAGCACGTCCGCCATCACCCGGACGTGGAGGAGTTCCTGGCCTGGACACAGGCCGAGGATCTGCCGCTGATCGGGATCGACAACCTGCCCGGCGCCCGGCCGCTGGAACGCGCGGAGCTGCCCGAGCGGTGCGTGCTGCTCTTCGGCCAGGAGGGTCCTGGCCTCTCGGAACCCGCCCGGAAGGCGTGCGGCGCGGTGTACTCCATCGCGCAGTACGGCTCCACGCGTTCCATCAACGCCGGGGTCGCCAGCGGCATCGCCATGCATACCTGGATCCGTCAGTACGGGGTCGGAAACCCCTGAACGGCCTTACGGTGGGTACATGGGCGTCGCAGTCAGCTGTCCCCGCTGTGGTGGTCCGGTGCGGCCGCCGGACCTGATGCACTCCGACTGGCGCTGCGACGCCGACGGTGCGGTACTGCCGTTGCATGTCGCGCACCACATCGGGCCCGAGATCGTCGACGCCGCCAAGGCTAAGCTGGTCGCCGCCGCGGCCCGTGTCGGGGACAAGCGGCCGACGCCGCTGTGGTGCCCGTGGCCGCTGCCGAGCGGCTGGACGGTCACCGGGGTCGGGTGGGTCGGCGACGAGCGCTCCGGGGTCCGGGCGACCGCCGTGGCGTGCAGCGGGCCGGGGCCGGTCGAGCACGGCCCGGCCGACTGCGTGATCATCGCCGAGGAGCCCGGCATCGGGCTCGGCACGCGGTTCGCCGGCATCCCGGGAACCGACCCCGGGCCCTTCTTCGACGGGGACCTCGCCAGCACCGTCGCGCACGCGCGGGTCCGGGCCGCCGGCTGGCCGACCCCGCTGTGGATGGCCAAGTCGCCCGAGGATCGATGCGCGTACGTCGGCGAGGCGGCCGGCATGTGGATCTACGTCGTCACCTGGCCCGCCGCGGCCGGATATCTCCTCGAGGAAGAGCTGGACCTGCACGATCTCTCGGATGACGTGCCGGCCCACCTCGTCTACGGCGCGCCGTCGCCATATCTTCACGGCAAGGCGTAGACAGCCGCGACTAGGATCGAGCTCCGAGCCGACGCTCGGCGCGGCGCAACTGCACCCTGTGCCGCGTAGCTGATACGCTGAGTTCGCCGGGGCGTTGATGCGCGACGCCGCGGGGAGGGGATTGACGGCGATGGTCAAGAAGGTCCTCACCTGGGGAAGCATTGCCTTCCTCATTTTCTTCGTGGCATATCGGCCACAGTCGGCCGCCGAGGTGTTCAAGTCCATCGGCGGCGGCATCATGGACATCGCCACGGGATTCGGCGACTTCTTCTCCAGCCTCGTCGCCTAAGGCCGGCCCATGTCGACCGGTGCCGAGCCCCCCGAGGACGACCCGAACGACCGGCGGAACCAGGACCGGGACACCGAGCCGATCCCCCGCGCGCGGCCGGGCTCACGCCCCGAGTCGCGGGCCGACTACACCTCGTCCGACGAGCCGCCGATCGAGTACTCGCCGACCTCCGACTACGAGGCCGCGCGCGACTACGAGGCGACGCACAGCGGCGGCGAGGCGGCCCACGCCGACTACACCACCGACGGCGACGAGTTCGTCTCCGACCCGTACGCGGACTCGATGACCGACGGCGCGCACGCCCGCGGCTCGGCCGCACCGCAGTACGGCGGCGCCCCGCCCTCCTTCTCCCAGGACGAGTTCGCCCGGCTCCAGGGCGGCGAGGCGGTGCCGTCGGTGCCGCCCGGCAGCCGGATGGCGCCCCTGGAGGACGAGGCCAGCCGGCATGCGGCCCGCTACCTGTTCCCCACCGAGAAGTTCCGGGGGGAGTGGAAACGGCACTGGATCCAGCTGGCCAAGGAGGGCCTGATCGCGATCTTCGCGACGATCGCGATGGGCTACATCGCGGGCTGGCTCACCAAGCACAACCAGGAACAACTGCGCACCGGAGTCGTGATCGTCTGGGCGCTGGTGGTGTTGTGGTGCGCGTGGAAGGTCACCGACTGGTGGTACGACCGATTCATCCTCACCAACAAGCGGGTGATGGTCGTATCGGGCATTTTCACGCGCAATGTGGCGATGATGCCGCTGCAGCGGGTCACGGACATGAAATACGTGCAGTCATTGACGGGCCGCATGTTCGGCTACGGCCATTTCGAGCTGGAGTCCGCCGGCCAGGATCAGGCGCTGCGCAATATCCGCAACCTGCCCAACCCGAATGAGCTCTACCTGCGCATTGTCGAGGAGATGTACGAGCCCGAGGCCGTCGAGGCCCGCCTGGGCCGCGCGGTCACCGGCGAGGACGACGGCACCTGAGGCTGAGAGTTACCTGAAAGTCTGTGCCGTGGTGCAACCTCGCGACCCCTCGGATGCGTCTTCGTACGTGGGCGCGGAGGGTGGAGGGGGCGGCCGGTGCCGGACGACGCAGGGTTCCGCGAGGAAGACTTTCGTGAGTTCGTCGGGCTTCGCTCCAAGGCGCTGTTGCGCACGGCCTATCTCCTGGCCGGCGACTGGGCCACGGCGGAGGACCTTCTCCAGATCGCGCTGACCAAGACCTTCCTCGCCTGGAAGCGGCTCGGGCACATCGAGGCCGTCGAGCCCTATGCGCGCCGCGTGCTCGTCAACACCGCGACCAGCTGGTGGCGGCGGCGCTGGCACGGCGAGCGCCCGACCGAGATCCTGCCCGAGAGCGCCGCGGCCGACCAGCTCGAGGCGAGCCTCGAGCGCGACGCCATGTGGCGGCACGTGCGCAACCTGCCCAACCGGCAGCGGGCCGTGCTCGTGCTGCGGTACTACGAGGACCAGTCCGAGGCCGAGACCGCCCGCCTGCTCGGCGTCTCCGTCGGCACCGTCAAGAGCCAGACCTCCCGCGCCCTGGCCACGCTGCGCGAGAAGCTCAGCGCGGAGGGTGTACGCCCCGCCACGAAAGCCCAGCCCGCACGCCCTCCCAGCGACCCCGTTGCGGCACCCGTCGTGCCGGAAGTTGACGAGGTCGAAGACCCGGAACAACCTTTTGCCGAGGCTGAGGCGCTTCTACCCACGGACACCGTGGTCGAGGCGCCGGTCGAAGAGCCGGTTGAAGTGTGACTGGGGACGTGACGAGCATGCTGGAAGACGAGCTCCGCGAGACGTTCGCGGCCAAGGCGGGCAGTCCCCCGCCCGGGTCGCTCACGTCGCTGGACGGATTCGCCGACGTCGCCATCCGCGGCGCCGCGCGCGTGCGCCGGCGACGGCGCGCCGCGGTGACCGGGCTGACCGGGTTCGTCGCGATCGCCGCCGCGTCCGTCGCGGTCCTGCACACGCTGACCGGCGGCGGGCCCGCCGGCGCGCCACAGCCGCCCGGCCCGGCCGCCCAGGAGAGCCCCGCGCAGCGCCCGTCGACGACCGACTCGCCCGCCGCCCCGACGTCCTCGTCGGACATGCGCGAGGTCACCGGCATCGGCCCCAGCGCCGAGGCGGCCACCCGGGTCCGGCTCCAGCTGCCGGCCAAGAGCACCGTCACCGCGGCCTACCAGGCCAAGGACGGCTACCTGGTGGTCAACACCCAGCCCGACGGCGACAAGCAGCTCGTCCTGCAGGACGACGACGATCAGCAGCAGGTGCTCGTCGACGACGCCACCAACATCACGGTGGCCAAGGACGGCAGCACCGTGGCCTGGGCGTCGAAGGGCAAGATGAACGTCGGCACCCGCAGCGACGAGAAGACCAAGAAGATCACCCAGGGCAACTCGGTCGACGTGCCGGTGAACACCCAGCCCATCGCCTTCGTCGGCACCAACCTCGTGATCAGCAACGACGACAAGGGCTTCGACGTCTGGCACACCGAGCGCGGGTACAGCCCCACCTGGGACAGCACCGTGCTGCGCGTGTTCGGCGGGACCCAGGACAACGGCGGCGTCTACGCCGAGCTCAAGGCGGTCGCGCCGGACACCTCGATGTGCCTGGCCCTGCTCCAGTTCGACCAGCCATTCAAGATCATCAAGAAGTTCTGCGGGCTGCCGGTCGCGGCCGAGGACGGCGCGCGGATCTCCCCCGACGGGCACTGGCTGGCCTACCCGGTCGTGGGGGCCAAGCAGGTCGCCATCCTGGACCTCACCACGGTGTTCACCGGCGGCAAGGTCAAGCTGTGGAACCTCGCCGTCACCGCCAAGACCGTCTGGCTCAACGCCAAGACGTTCGTGGTCGACAACGGCAAGAAGTTCCTGAAGCTCGACCCCACCGGCAAGGCCGACGACGTCGAGCCGCTGGACCAGGAGAGTCAGGACGCCGTGCTCATCGAACCGCTCGTGGAAAAGTAGCGGCTCCCTAGACTGGGGGCGTGCGGATCGATCTTCACGCCCACTCCACCGCCAGCGACGGCACCTCCACCCCGGCCGAGCTCGTCGGGGAGGCGGCCGCGGCCGGGCTCGACGTCCTGGCCGTCACCGACCACGACACCACCCGCGGCTGGGCCGAGGCCTTCGCGGCCCGCCCGGCCGGGCTGTCCATCGTGCCCGGGGCGGAGCTCTCGCTGCGCTGGCACGGCGGGGCCCGCCCCATCGGCCTGCACATGCTGGCCTACCTGTTCGACCCGGCCGAGCCGGAGCTGGCCGGGGCGCTCGCCCGGGTGCGGACGGCCCGCGAGACCCGCGCCGAGCGCATGGTCGACCTGCTCAGCGCCGACGGCATCGACATCACCTGGGACGAGGTGCTCGAGTACGCGGGCGGCGGCACCGTCGGCCGCCCGCACCTGGCCCAGGCCCTCATGCGGCGCGGCCTCGTCGACACCGTCACCGAGGCGTTCGCGCCCGAGTGGCTGGGCGCGAGGTACCGCATCCCGAAGGACGACATCGACGTCTTCGAGGGGCTGCGGCTCATCCTCGGCGCGGGTGGCGTGCCGATGTTCGCGCACCCGCGGGCCAGCGTCCGCGGCCCGATCGTGCCCGACTCGCTCATCGTCGAGCTGGCCGCGGCCGGGCTCTTCGGCCTGGAGGCCGACCACACCGACCACAGCCCCCAGGAGCAGGCGGAGATGCACGCGATGGCCGGGCGGCTGGGCCTGGTCACCACCGGCAGCAGCGACTACCACGGCACCAACAAGACGGTCCGGCTCGGCGCCCGTACCACCGCCCCCGAGGCGCTGGAGCGCATCGTCGCGGCCGGGCGCGGAAGCGGCGTGGTGGGGTGACGACCGAGTACAGCGGCTCCGGCGACCCCCGCCGCAGCATCGACCTGCTGTGGGGCCGCGGACCGGGGACGGAGGCCCGGCGGGGCCCGCGGCCCAAGTTCACCGTGCCGGGCATCGTCGCCGTCGCCGTCGCGCTGGCCGACGCCGAGGGGCTGGCCGCGGTGTCGATGCGCCGGGTGGCGCAGCGCCTCGGGGTGACCGCCATGTCGCTGTACACCTACGTGCCGAGCAAGGCCGAGCTGCTGGACGTGATGGTCGACGCGGTCGGCGCCGAGGCGGTCCCGGAGGCCCACGCGCCCGGCGGCTGGCGGGAGCGGCTCACCGCGGTGGCCCGCACCAACTGGGAGCTGTACCGCCGCCACCCCTGGCTGCTCCAGGTGGCCACGAGCCGGCCCGTGCTGGGGCCGAACAGCATCGCGAAGTACGACTTCGAACTGCGCGCCTTCGAGGGCACCGGCCTCGCCGACGTCGACACCGACCAGCTGCTGAGCCTGGTGCTCGACTACGTCACCGGCGCCGCCCGGGCCGCGGTGCTGGCCGAGCAGGCCGAACGGCGCACCGGGCGCAGCGACGCCGAGTGGTGGCAGGCCTGGGCCCCGCTGCTGGCCGAGGTCCTCGACCCGGCCCGGTTCCCCACCGCGGCCCGGGTCGGGCAGGCGGCCGGGGAGGAGTACGGCGCCGGGGACCCGGCCCGGGCGTTCGCCTTCGGCCTGCCGAGGGTGCTCGACGGCATCGCGAAGTTCATGCCGCCGAGCACCCCGTGATCAGCGCAGCGTGGTGTAGATCGCCTTGGTGAGCGTGCCGTTGGCGTCGTCACCGTCGAGCGACCAGATCATCGCGCCGCCGTAGCCGGCGATGCGGACGTACAGACCCTTCTGGGCCACGACGATCGGGTCGTCGAAGGTCCAGAACGTCGTGCCGTTGAACAGCCACGCGTGGCCGGACAACAGGTCGTGGTAGACCTTGTAGCCCTGCTGCGGCAGCGTCGCGAGGACCTTGTAGTCCTCGTTGCCGGCCGCCCACGTGCCCGGCGCCGGTCCGGTCGCCGTCTGGAACAGGCCGTTGTTGGCGTTGGTGACGCCGGTCCAGCCCTGGCCGTAGTACGGCACGCCGAGCACGAGCTGCTTCTTGGGCGCGCCGCGGTCGGTCCACGCCTTGAGCGACGTCGACCCGCTGAAGTCCGGCGTCGTGGGCGCATTGCGCGGCACGAACAGCGCGGACTGCTGGTTGGTGGTGGTCTCCCAGGTGCCGTGGTAGTCGTAGCCCTGGACGGAGCCGAAGTCGAGGTACTTGAAGATCTGGTTGGCCTCGAAGCCGGCGTCGATCTTGGCGGGGGCGGCCGGCAGGAACGCGGTAAGCGTCGCCTTCTTGCCCAGCTGCTTGCGGAACTCCGCGACGAGCTTGGTGAAGTTCTGCTTGTCCTCGGGTCGGATCACGTTGCCCGGGTTGCCGTCGGAGCCCGGCCACTCCCAGTCGAGGTCGAAGCCGTCGAACACGCCGGTCGACATGAACGTGTCGATGCAGGACTTCACCAGCGTCTTGCGCGACGCGTCGGTCAGCGCCGCGTCGGAGAAGTTCGCCGACAACGTCCAGCCGCCCAGCGACATGAGCACCTTCAGGCCGGGGTGCATGGCCTTGAGCTTGCGGAGCTGGTTGAAGTTGCCGGCCAGCGGCTGGCCCGCCTCGTCGGCGACGCCGTCGACGCTCTCGGTGGCGGGGACCGGGCGCTGGTAGTCGGCCCACGGGTCGACGGAGACGCACTGGCCGGTCTTGTCGACACCGCCGAAGGCGTAGTTGATGTGGGTCAGGCGCGCGGCCTGCCCGCTGGTCTCGAGGTTCTTGACGAAGTACTGGCGGCCGTAGATGCCCCACTGGACGAAGTACCCGACGCGCTTGAACTCGTCCTGATGCGTGCCGCCGTGCGCGCCGGCCGCCGTCGCGGGCGCGAGGGCCAGCGACGACACCGCCAGCGCGGCCGCGACCCCCGCCAGGAGCCTGCGGTTGCCCATAGACCCTCCATCTGTAAGGAAAGTTTGCTGTTCTCTGGCAACGTAGGGGCGGCGTTCGATGGCGTCAAGACCCAGGTATCCGCTCGATATGGGCCTGCTATGACAATCCGGTCGTGGATTTGAAGCTCTTCGGCGAGGTATTCGTGACACTGCTGGTGATCCTGGACCCCCCGGGCGCCGTGCCGATCTTCCTGGCCCTCACCGGGCAGATGGAGCGCCGGGCCCGCCATCGCGCGGCGCTGCAGGCGGTGCTGCTCGCGCTCGGCGTCATCGTCGCCTTCGCGCTGGTGGGCCGGCAGATCCTGGCCTACCTGAACATCGACCTGCCCGCGCTGCAGGGCGCCGGCGGCCTGCTCCTGCTGCTCGTCGCGCTGGAGCTGCTCACCGGCAAGACCGACGACCCCCGGCACGAGGTCACGTCGAACGTGGCCCTGGTGCCGCTGGGCACGCCGCTGCTGGCCGGGCCGGGCGCGATCGTCGCCACCATGCTGTTCGTGCGGCGGGCCGACACCTTCGCGGGCTACTCGGCGATCGCGGTGGGCATCGTCGCCGTCATGCTGGTGGTGTACCTCGTGCTGCGCTTCTCCGGCGTGCTCGTGCGCATCCTGCGGCCGAGCGGCATCGAGGTCGTCACCCGCATCGCCGGTCTGCTCGTGGCCGCGATCGCCGTGCAGCTGCTCGCCGACGCCATCGGCGCGTTCGTGACCACGTACCTGCACGCGCCGCACTGACATCGGGATTCGTCATTTTGTCGTACCCGGATGGCAGGATGCTGGGCGTGGAGCAGTTGGGACTATTCGCATCACCGCCGCGCCTCTTCACCTGCACGCCCAGCAAGCTCGGCAGCTACGAGGACTGTCCGCGCCGCTACCGGTTCTCCTACGTCGACCGTCCGGCCCCGCCCAAGGGGCCGCCGTGGGCGCACAACTCGCTCGGCGCCTCCGTGCACACGGCGCTCAAGAACTGGTATGCGCTGGAGCCCGCCCGCCGCGCGCCGGAGGCGCTGCCGGGCCTGCTGAAGGCGACGTGGGTGCGCGAGGGCTACCGCGACGACGCGCAGGAGCGGGAGGTCTACCGGCGGGCACTGGGCTGGCTCGAGTCCTATGTGGAGTCCCTCGACCCGGCCGAGGACCCCGTGGGGGTGGAGCGCACGGTCGCGGCGCGCACGGAGACGCTGGCGCTGTCGGGCCGGGTCGACCGCATCGACCAGCGCGGCGACGAGCTCGTGATCGTGGACTACAAGACCGGGCGGAGCGGGCTCTCGCCCGACGATGCCCGGGGGTCGCGGGCCCTGGCGCTCTACGCGATCGCGACGTCGAGGGTGTTCCGCAAGGCGTGCCGGCGGGTGGAGCTGCATCATCTGCCCACGGGCACCGTCGCGGCGTTCGAGCACACCGACGCGTCGCTGGAGCGGCATCTGCGCCGGGCCGAGGCGACCGCGGCCGACATCGTGGCCGACACGGAGTTCCGGCCGCTGGTCGGTCCGCATTGCTCCTGGTGCGACTACCGGAAGTCCTGCCCGGAAGGGTCCACCGCGCCGCCCAAAGACCCCTGGACCGCGGTCGAGGCCTGATGCGCATGCGCCACGGGATCTGCGTCTGCACCCTCGGCGACCTCGCCGAGCCATCCCTGGTCGTCGACATCGGCCGGGCCGCCGAGAAGGCCGGCTGGGAGTCGCTCTTCGTCTGGGATCATCTCGCCTTCGCCTGGGGCGTCCCCTCCGCCGACCCGTGGGTGACGCTGGCCGCCGTCGCCCAGGCGACCTCCGCACTGCGGCTCGGGACCGCCGTCACGCCGCTGCCCCGGCGGCGGCCCGCGGTCGTGGCCAGTGCCGTGGCCACGCTCGACCGGCTGAGCCGGGGCCGGGTCGTGCTCGGGGTCGGCCTCGGCGGGGTCGACGCCGAGTTCACCGCCTTCGGGGAGAGCGCCGAGCTCAAGTCCCGGGCCCGGCTGCTCGACGCCGGGCTCGAGACCGTGGGCGGGCTGCTCGGCGGGGCGAGCGTCGGCGGGGTCACGCTGGCGCCGCTGCCGGTGCAGCGGCCCCGGCCGCCGATCCTGGTCGGGGGCGCCAGCCGGGCGGCGCTGCGGCGGGCCGCCCGGTGGGACGGGTGGATCGCCGCCGGTGACGAGGAGAGCGGGCGGATGGCGGTCCGGCCCGAGTCCGTCGCGGCCGACATCGCCTACATCCGCGGGCATCGGGAGCCGGCGTTCGAGGTCGCGCTCACCGGGACCTCGCGCGGGCCGGACGATCCGATGCTCGCCGAATACGAGCAGGCCGGGGTTACGCTCTGGCTGGAGCACATCCATGGGCGGCGGGGGCCGCTGGAAGATCTCATGCGGCGGATCGACGACGGCCCGGCGGAAGTAGGCGGTCAGGCGAAGTAGATGACCGGCAGGCCGCAGACGATCAGCAGCACCACGTAGCCGGTGATCATCGCGGCCAGGGCCAGGCCCGCGCCCGGGCGCTGCTCGCGGCGGCACTGGCTCCACGCGATGTGGCCCATCAGGATGCCGAACGGAGGCACCAGGACCGCACAGATCAGGGCGGCTACCGCCAGGCCGTTGACTCGCACCTGAGAACCATTTCACAGGCTCCGGGCGGCGGGAAGCAGGATACCCACCGGTAACTTCTTGGGCAGGAGCCGACCAACGGAGGTCTCGCATGGCTCGTCTCGCTCGGACGCCCGGGCTCAGCGATGTGCAGCAGTCGATGCTCGAGACCGTGCGGGCGTTCGTCGACAAGGAGATCATCCCGCACGCGCAGCGGCTCGAGCACGACGACGTCTACCCGGCCGACATCGTGGCCGGGATGCAGGAGATGGGGCTGTTCGGGCTCACCATCGCCGAGGAGCACGGCGGGCTCGGCGAGTCGCTGCTCACCTACGCGCTGGTGGTGGAGGAGCTCTCGCGCGGGTGGATGTCCGTGTCGGGCATCGTGAACACGCACTTCATCGTGGCCTACCTGGTCTCCCAGCACGGCTCCGAGGAGCAGAAACGGCGGCTGCTGCCGCGCATGGCGACCGGCGAGGTGCGCGGGGCGTTCTCGATGTCCGAGCCCGGCACCGGCTCCGACGTCGCCGCGATCCGCTCCAAGGCCGTCGCCGACGGGGACGACTGGGTGCTCGACGGGCAGAAGATGTGGCTCACCAACGGGGCGTACTCCTCCGTCGTGGCCACGCTCGTCAAGACCGAGCTCGGGGCCGAGTCGGTGTACGGGAACATGACGACGTTCCTGCTGGAGAAGACGCCCGGGTTCGGGCTCAACGAGGCGCTGCCGGGGCTGAACATCCCCGGGAAGATCGAGAAGATGGGGTACAAGGGCGTCGAGACCACCGAGATGGTGCTCGACGGGGTGCGGGTGCCCGGCTCGGCGATCCTGGGCGGCGCCGATCGGGCCGGCCGCGGCTTCTACCAGATGATGGACGGCATCGAGGTCGGGCGGGTCAACGTGGCCGCGCGCGCCTGCGGCATCTCGATCCGGGCGTTCGAGCTCGCGATCGCCTACGCCCAGCAGCGCCACACGTTCGGCGTGCCGCTGGTCAAGCACCAGGCGATCGCGTTCAAGCTGGCCGAGATGGCCACGAAGATCGAGGCGGCGCACGCGCTCATGGTCGGGGCGGCGCGGCTGAAGGACGCCGGGCAGCGCAACGACGTCGAGGCGGGCATGGCGAAGCTGCTGGCCAGCGAGTACTGCGCGGAGGTCGTGCAGGAGGCGTTCCGGATCCACGGCGGCTACGGGTACTCCAAGGAGTACGAGATCGAACGCCTCATGCGCGAGGCGCCCTTCCTGCTCATCGGCGAGGGCACCTCGGAGATTCAGAAGACCATCATCAGCCGGGGTCTGCTGCGGGACTACGGGGTGCGCTGACCGCGTGCACCGCGCGGATCACGGCGATGCACGTGTCCTCGAGGTAGTCCACGCCCGCGGCCGCGGCCAGGGCGCGGCCCTCGGGGCTGTAGATGCCCTGCTGCAGCCAGATCGCGGGCGCGCCGATCGCGAGCGCGTCCCGGACCACCTGGGTCGCGTCGGCCGACGGGCGGAACACGTTCACCAGGTCGACCGGGAACGGAAGGTCGGCGAGCCGGCGGTAGGCACGCTCCCCGAAGATCTCGTCCGCGAACGGGTTGACGGGCACGATGCGCCAGCCGTGGCGCTGGATCTGCAGCGGTACCGCATGGGCCGTCTTCGATCGATCCCGGGAGGCGCCCACGACCGCGATCGTGCGGGCCTCGCGCAGGATCTGTTCAGCGCTGCGCATGCCCCCAACCTAGCTCGCCCGGCGGGCGATCAGGTGGTCTGGCGGGTGAGGGTGCCGCGCAGGCGCTCGAGCTCCTGCGGGGTGCCGATCGCCGCGCGATGGTGCGGTTGCTGCACATAGGCGTGGATGGCCCGGAACAGGAACCACAGCGACACGTCGAGCGGGACGTCCTGGCCCGGCTGGAAGCGCCTGATCCGCCGGCCCTCGATCAGCGAGGGGTGCGCGACGCTCCACAGCGCGTGCTCGTGCCCCGGCTCGAGCGCGGCCCACGGCACGAACGAGCGGCCCCCGTTGACCGCGATGCCGAGCTCGGTCAGCAGCAGCGGGCCGCTGCGCACCATGCGGAAGAGCAGCAGGAACAGCGTGCAGCCGTTGAGGATCATGATCACCGCGGCCATCGTCGGCACGATCCGGCCGGTGACCCGCAGGCCGTTGACCGCCATGAGCAGCAGCGCGGCGCTCAGCAGGCCGTTGAAGACGCACTGGCGGCGGAAGGCGGGCAGCGCGGCGAAGGCCGGCCGCCCGCGGTACACCGTCAGCTGGAACGTCGACGGCCCGCGGGTGCTGCGGGTGAGCTGGACGAGCCCCACCACGATGCCCAGGACGGTCAGCGGCTGCAGGACGAGCATCAGCGGCAGGAACACCTCGGGCTCACCGGAGAGCAGCACGGCGCCGCAGGCCGCCCCGACGACGGTCGGCGGCGCCAGCAGCACCGCGTAGTCCGCCGACCGTGCCCCCATGCGGCCAAAGATAGCCAGCGAACCTGGAGGTTCGCTGACCGTCGGACTCACCGGTACTGCGCCTCCCGGACGCTGTTGCCACCGTCGATGACCAGCATCTGGCCGGTGATGTAGGACGCGCCGGGCGAGCACAGGAACGCGATCGTGGCCGCGACCTCCTCCGGCGTGCCGGGCCGCCCCATCGGCGTGCCGAAGCCCTGCTTGAGCTCGACGAGCGTGGATGCCCCGGTGTGGATGATGCCGGGGGCGACCGCGTTGACGGTGATGCCGTCGGCGACGAGCTCCATGGCCAGGGCCCGGGTGAGGCCGACGACGCCGGCCTTGGCCGCGGCGTAGCCGGCCTCGGCGGGCAGCGCGTTGACCGGCCCGGCGGTCGCGGCCAGGTTCACGATGCGGCCCCAGCCGTGCTCGGCCATGCCGCCGACGAAGGCCCGGCTGACCAGGAACGCGGTGGTGAGGTTGCGGTCGATCTCGGCCCGCCACTCCTCGTAGGTCAGCTGGGCGACCGGGCGCAGCACCTCCGGGCTCGCCTTGCTGGCCAGCCCGGCGTTGTTGACCAGGATGTCGACCGCGCCGAGCTGGTCGAGGACGGCGTCGGCGAGCGCGCCGACCTCGGCCTCGACGGTCAGGTCGGCGACGAAGCCGATGACGCCCAGCTCGCTGGCGCGGTCGTGGATGCGCCGGGTCGTGGAGACGATCGCGACCGCGGCGCCCATCTGCTTGAGGCGGCGGGCGGTGGCGTAGCCGATGCCGTCCGGGCTGCCCGCGCCGGTGACCAGGGCGACCCGACCGTCGAGCCGGTCGGTCGCGGTCGGCGCCTCCTCCTCGACGGGCTCGTCGGCGAGATCGGGACCGCTGGACGGAACGGCCCGCAGGGTGCGCCGCGCGGACGAGGGCCGGCTCGCATCGCGCCGGCCGCTCTTGCCGGCGGGGCCGCTGGAACGTAGGTCGGGTGCCATAGGGCAAATCCTGCCTGTCGGATACACCACCGGGCAATGCGACGCGCGTTTTCTCAGTTCGGCGGGGTGAAGGCGGTGGTCCGTTTCATCCCTGCGGCACGCCCCTTGGCCGCGATGACCAGGGCCATCTTACGGGAGGCCTCGTCGATCATCTCGTCGCCGAGCATGACGGCGCCGAGCCGGCCGCCCTCCTCGGAGGTGTAGTAGTCGTACGCGTCGAGGATGAGCTCGGCGTGGTCGAAGTCGTCCTGGGCGGGCGAGTACACCTCGTTGGCCGCGTCGAGCTGGCCCGGGTGCAGCACCCACTTGCCGTCGAAGCCGAGCGCCGCGCTGCGCACGGCGACCTCGCGGAATGCGTCGACGTCGCGGATCTGCAGGAACGGCCCGTCGATGGCCTGCAGGTCGTGCATGCGGGCGGCCATCAGGATGCGCATCAGGATGTAGTGGTACGGGTCACCCGGGTAGCCCGGGATGAGCCCGCCGACGACCAGCGACCTCATGTTGATCGAGGCCATGAAGTCAGCCGGCCCGAAGATGATGGTCTCCACGCGCGGGCTGGCCGCGGCGATGGCGTCGACGTTCACCAGCCCGGCGGCGTTCTCGATCTGCGCCTCGATGCCGATGCCGCCGGGCTCCAGCCCGATGGTCTTCTCGATCTGGGTCAGCGTCAGGTCGAGCCACTGGATCTGGGCCGCGCTCTGCACCTTGGGCAGCATGATGCAGTCGAGGTTCTCGCCGGCGCCCTCGACGACCTCGATGACGTCGCGGTACGTCCACGGCGTGGTCAGGTCGTTGACGCGCACGACGCGCGTCTTGCCGGCCCAGTCGCCGTCGTTGAGGGCGGCCACGATGTTCTTGCGCGCCTCGGGCTTGGCCAGCGGCGCGACGGCGTCCTCGAGGTCGAGGAACACCTGGTCGGCCGGGAGCCCCTGGGCCTTGCCGAGCATCTTCACGCTCGAGCCGGGCACGGCGAGACACGAGCGGCGCGGTCGTCCGAGGGCGGCCATCGGCGGGCTCCTTTGGGGTTTCGGCGGCTTTGCCGGGATTCGGGAGGGGCCTTCCCGCGCAACTTAGCGAGGGTTCAGGCGGCTACCAAACGGTAACCTCGACGCGTGAGTACGCAGAATGCCCCTGTGGGAGATCTCACCGGTCGCACGGTGGTCATCACCGGAGCCAGCTCCGGCATCGGCCTGGCCGCCGCCGTCGACATGGCCCGCCGCGGCGCGAGCACGGTGCTCGTCGGCCGGAACCCCGCCCGCCTCGAGGCCGCGGCCGCGACCGTCTCGGCGGCGGCCGGGCGCACCGTCCCGGCGTACCGCAGCGACTTCGCCAAGCTCGACGACGTCCACGTGCTGGTCGACCACCTGCGCCAGCGCTACCAGCGCATCGACGTGCTGGCCAACAACGCGGGCGGCGTCGTGCGCGGCCACCGCATCACCCCCGACGGCTTCGAGGCGACCCTCCAGACCAACCACCTGGCGGCCTTCCTGTTGAGCAGTCTGCTCCGCGAACAGCTGCGCGGCGGCCGCATCATCAACACCGCCTCGGGCGCGCACGCGATGGGCGCGCTGGACCCGGCGGACCTGCGCGGCGCCCGGAAGCGGGGCCTGTGGCGGCAGTACGGCTCCGCGAAGCAGGCGAACATCCTCTTCGCCGCCGAGGCGTCCCGCCGCTGGCCGGACATCATGTCGGCGTCGTACCACCCGGGCTTCGTGCGCAGCCGCTTCGGCTCGTCGATCGGCGTGAACCTGGCCGCGCGGATCGCGCCGTTCGCACGCACCCCGGAGCGCGGCGCGGACACGCTGGTCTGGCTGGCCGCGACCCCGACGTCGCAGCTGACGTCGGGCGGCTACTACATGGACCGCAAGCTCGCGCGCCCGACCCGGGGCACGGACAGCCCGGCCCTGGCCGCACAGCTGTGGGACGAGAGCCTGCGCGCCGTTGGCCTGGGCTGACCGCCGGTCGGGTCAGCGCTTCCGGGTCGCGCCCCGGACCTTGTGGAGGCGGAACGGGCGGCGCGGGATGCGCGTGGCCGGCGTCGGCCGGGGCGGGGCGGCCTGGGCGTCGTCCGGCAGATCCGCGGAGGCGCCGGCCGGCGTGAGGCGGCTGACCACGCACCGCTCGGACCAGGCCCGGGCGAGGTCCTCGGCGCCGCCGCGGCCGTTGAGGCGCTTGCCGGCGAGCTGAGGTACCAGCTCGGCCCAGGCCTCGTCGGACGGGCTGAGGTTCGTGACGTCGGCGGGGAAGGTCACGATCCGGCCGCCGTGGTCGCCGCGCAGGCTCACCTCCGCGGACGCGGCCTCGGCCAGGCCGGGGATCGCCTGCTCGCCCTCGCCGGTCACGACCAGGAAGGAGCCGTCGAGCCAGGCGCACCAGGCCAGGGTCGGGGGGCGGCCGCCGACGGCGATCCAGGCGACCGCGGCCTTCTTCGCCGCCTCTTCGACCAGCGCATCCATGGTTGACATCCAACCACGGCGCGCCGGGGTCAGGCCGCGATCGGCAGGCGCGGGGCGGAGTCGCGGAACTCCGTCGAGGCGTAGCGGAAGGCCTCGATGTCCGAGGGCCAGCCCTCCGCCGGCCAGCCGCCCTTGCGCAGCAGCGCGGCCACGAACTCCTCCGGGTCGGGCAGCTTCGCCCACACGGTCGGCAGGAACGTCGACCGGTGGGCGTGGTCGTGGTCGTGCAGGATCAGGCCGTCGACGCCGGGGCGGAGCGCCGCGACCAGGGCCGCCCGCGACTCCGCCGGCAGCGGCTCCGGGCGCGTCAGGACCGACACCTTCACGTCCAGGGCCGGCCAGTCGGCGCTCGTCACCGGCGGGAGCCGCGGGTCGCGCATCGCCTGGACGGCGTTGCGCACCACGTCGCGGTGCAGGGGCTGAACCGGCTCCAGGGTCCCCACGCACCCGCGCAGCGCGCCCGACCGCTCCAGCGTGACGAAGGACGCGCCGTGCGCCTGCAGCGGGCTCCCGGGCGGGACCGAATCCTCCAGCGGCGCGCCCGTGAGCCGTGCGTGTACCGCGCCCGCCGCCAAGCGGGCGAGGTAGAGGCCATCCGTCAGCGACAGTGCCGCCGTCACGGTCACATCCTCAGGATAGGCGCTCAGGCCACGAGCACCGGCGCATCGATCAGGTCGGGAATCGCCGACAGGGTCGTCACCCAGGCCCCGGGCCAGTCCGGCTCGGCGTGGAAGGTCAGGTGGGCGCCGAGATCGGGCGCGCGCAGCTGGACCGCGGTCAGGCCGAAGCGCGCGGCGCCGGTGAGCTCGCGGCTGCCGCCGTCGCCGACGTACAGGCAGCGCGCCGGGTCCACGTCGAGCTGGGCGCAGGCGGTGGCGTACATCGCGGGGTGGGGCTTGGTGTGCCCGACCTGGCAGGAGTACACGGCGGCGTCGATCACGCCGGCCAGGGGCGTGCGCGGCAGCACCAGCGGCAGCTCGAACCAGCAGTCGCTCACGATCGCGATGCGCACCCCGGCCGAGCGCAGGGTGCGCAGGACGTCGATGGTCTCCGGCCGCAGCGGAGCGTCGGCCTGCACGGTGGCCAGCCGCAGCTCGGCGGCCTCGCGTAACTGGGCGGTGGTCGGCTCCACGCCGAGCTCCGTGCACAGGCGGCGCAGGCCGGCCAGGTGGGTCGGGTACGCGCCCCGGGCCCGCTCGTCGTAGGTTCGGTCCAGCAGCGCGAGCCACTCGCCCGGGTCGACGCCGAGCACCTCGGCGGTGCGGCGGTGCCCTCCACCCCGACAAACTGCGCGCGTACACGTGTTGAAATAGTCAAAACAGATGGCTTCAATCACCGTTCGGCCCCCCTCATATCCTCCGAACGGTCTACCTGGTCGCCGCGGCCTCCCGTGTCGGATCAACGACAATTCGCACCATGCGCAAGGTCGGTCTCCCCACCGTCGCCGCTCTCGTCGTCGCGATTCTGGCGGTGTCGGCCTCGGCGCCCATGATCGCATTCGCGGCCGCCCCGGCGCTCGCCATCGCGTTCTGGCGCAACGCCCTCGGCACCGCGGCGCTCGCCCCGGTGGCGCTCGTACGGCAGCGCACGCGGCCGCGCGAGCTCGGCGTGACGGTGCTGTCCGGGGTGTGCCTGGCCGTGCACTTCGGCACCTGGGTGCCCAGCGCCAAGCTGACCAGCGTGGCCATGTCGGTCGCGCTGGTCTCCACGACCCCGGTGTGGACCGCGCTGATCGCGGCCGCCCGGGGCGTGCGCGTGCCGGGCAGCACGTGGGCCGGGATCGGGGTCGCGGTCGCCGGGGTCGCGCTGGCCACCGGGGCCGACCCGGACCTGTCGGGCCGGGCGCTGCTCGGCGACGCCCTGGCGCTGGCCGGCGGCATCGCGGCCGCCGGGTACACGCTGCTCGGCGAGCGCGCCCGGGCCAGCCTCGCCACGACGACGTACGCCTCTGTGTGTTACGGGATCTGCGCGGCGCTGCTGCTCGTCGCGAGCCTGGCGAGCTCGGCGCGGCTCTGGGGGTACACCTGGGAAACCTGGATCGCCATCGTCGCCATGACGATCGGGCCCCAGCTGCTCGGCCACACGCTGATCAACTACGCGCTGCACCGGGTCAGCGCCACGACCGTCGCGGTGCTGCTCCTGCTGGAGGTGCCGGGCGCCCTGGTGATCGCCTGGATTCTGCTCGGCCAGCTTCCGGCGGCCCGCACGCTGCCGGGCATCGCCGTGCTGCTCGCCGGGGTCGCGGTGGTGGTGCTGGGGGCCCGGCGGCGTCAGCCCACGAACGGCGGCACGATCATCTCGCCGGAGGCGATCGGCACCACGTGACCCGAGACCGTGGCAGAGACGGCCGCACCGGCCTGGGCCGTCACCGTGCAGTGCAGGGCCGACGGGCGGTGCATCTCCAGACCCTGGGCGATCTCGTACCGCGTCAGCCCCTCCCCCGCCACCAGCCCGCTCGTCACCAGCCACACGCCGAGCCCCATCGCGGCCGAGCCGGTCGCCGGGTCCTCGGCGACGCCCACCTCCGGCACGAGCACCCGCACGTGCGCGAGGTGCCGCTCGGCGTCCCAGTGCACGACGCTGAGGTTGTCCACGGGCCGCTGCAGCCGCAGCCGGCCCACGGCCTCGTCGGTGACCGACAGGAACGTGAACTCGAGCCCGCACCCGGCCTTGCGGGGCGCCGGGCCGAGGTAGTCGGCCTCGGTCAGCCCGATCGAGTCGAGCAGCGGCAGCGGGTCGAGGGCCGGGCCGACGGTCGGCTTGCCGCCGGTGACGGTCGCGGCGCCGTGCACCTCGTCGACCTGGATCGGCAGGAGCCCGGCCCCGCACTCCTGGATCACGTCGGGGCCCTTGATCACCCCGTTGCGGACCAGGGTGACCGCGCAGCCCACCGTCGGGTGCCCAGCGAAGGGCAGCTCGGTGCCCGGAGTGAAGATCCGCGCACGGTACGTCGCGCCCGTGCCCTCGCTCGGAGGCAGCACGAAGATCGTCTCGGAGAGGTTGAACTCCCGCGCGATCGCCTGCATCTGCTCGGCGGCCAGGTCCTGGGCGTCGAAGACGATCGCCAGCGGGTTGCCGGTGAAGGGCCGGTCGGTGAAGACGTCGACGATCGAGTACCGCACCATGCTCATGAGGGCAGCCTAGGGGTCGCCGGACGCTGAGGTTCGGTCCACCGCCTGCTTCGTGGCCTGCTTCAGTAGGCTTGAGCCTCGTGAGTACTGCGCCGCGGGTCTACATAGCGCGCCTCGCTGGTCTGAGCGTCTTCGATCCGAACGGCGACCAGGTCGGGCGGGTGCGTGACGCCGTCGCGCGGCCGCGGACGGGCAACCAGCCGCCCCGCGTGGTCGGGCTGGTCGCCGAGATGCCGATGCGGCGACGCATCTTCCTGCCGATCGGCCGGATCACCGCCATCGAGCCCGACGCCGTGGTGCTCAACACCGGCACGCTCAACCTGCGCCGCTTCGAGAAGCGCCCGGGCGAGCTGCTGGTGCTGGAGGACTTCATGGACCGGCACGTGACAGTTGTCGCGACCGGGCGCGCCGGGGCCGTGGTCGACGTGGCCATGGACGCCGACCGCACCGGCGAGTGGTCGCTGTCGCGGGTGGCGGTGCGCGAGTTCACCGGCCGGCTCACCCGCCGCGGCCACCTCAACCAGCTGGAGTGGACCGAGGTGACCGGCCTGGCCGGGGAGCCGCAGACCCAGGGCACCGCCGGGCTGCTCGCGGTGCTGGACAACATGCGCGCCGCCGACCTCGCCAACGTGCTGCAGGACCTCTCCGAGGCCCGGCGCGTCGAGGTCGCCGCCGCGCTGGACGACGAGCGCCTCGCCGACGTGCTCGAGGAGCTGCCCGAGCACGACCAGCTGGAGATCATCACGGCGCTGGAGCCGCAGCGCGCCGCGGACGTGCTGGAGGAGATGGACCCCGACGACGCCGCCGACCTGCTCGCCGGGATGCCCAAGCCGGAGCAGGAGGTGCTGCTCGACCTCATGGAGCCGGACGAGGCCTCGCCGGTGCGGGCCCTGCTGGAGTACGAGCCCGGCACCGCCGGCGCGGTCATGACCTCGGAGCCGATCGTGATGGCCCCGGACAACACCGTCGCCGAGGCGCTGGCCCGCATCCGCGAGCCGCAGCTGTCGCCGGCGGTCGCGGCCGGCGTGTTCGTGACGCGCCCGCCGATGGCCACGCCGACCGGCCGGTACCTCGGCGTCGTGCACTTCCAGCGCCTCCTGCGCGAGCCTCCCTCGGCCCTGCTCGGCGGCGTCGTCGACAACGACATCGAACCGCTGTCCCCGCAGCTGACGCTGGCCGAGATCACCCGGCGGATGGCGACCTACAACCTGGTGGTGATGCCCGTGGTCGACGTCAACGACAAGCTGGTCGGCGCCGTCACCGTCGACGACGTCCTCGACCACCTGCTGCCCGAGGGCTGGCGCGACCGGGACCACGCCGAGCCCATCTCCCTCAACAGCGGTCCTCGTGGCTGAGCGCAAGCGGCTGGACCAGCCGCGCGACACGCGCATGAGCCTGCCGCGCTTCGACCCGGAGGCGTTCGGGCAGTGGTCGGAGGGCATCGCCCGGTTCATGGGCACGGCGAAGTTCCTCGTCTACATGACGATCGTGATCCTGGGCTGGATCGCGTGGAACACGCTCACCCCGAAGAGCTGGCAGTTCGACCCGTACACCTTCACGTTCCTGACGCTCATCCTGTCGCTGCAGGCCTCCTACGCCGCCCCGCTGATCCTGCTCGCGCAGAACCGGCAGACGGACCGGGACCGGGTCGCGGCGGACGAGGACCGGCGGCGCGCGGCCGCGCAGAAGGCGGACACGGAGTACCTGGCCCGGGAGATCGCGGCGCTGCGCATCGCCCTCGGCGAGGTGGCGACCCGCGACTTCCTGCGCTCGGAGCTGGCGCGGGTGGCCGAGGAGCTGGACGAGGCGGCCGACCGGCGGGCGAAGGCGGAGCGCAAGAAGGTGCGCAAGGCTCTCGGCTCGCTGGCCGATCCCCTGGTGGCCGACGAGCCGGACGACGTCGTGGACTCCGACGAGCCGCCGCGGCGCCGGTCCCGGTGAGCATTACGCCGCGCGCCTCAAGGGGCGAGGCGCGCGGCGTGTAAACGATGTTCCCACCGGATTCGGTACGCGGACAAGCCCCTTGTGGCCCGAGAAGGTGACATTGTTCGCCGATCGGGCGTGTGACGCGTTCCTCGTACCGGCTCGACGCGGCGGATCGGGCGGGCGGTCCGACGTACCATGGCACCCATGTCAGCCCCGGCCACCACCGTCGAAGACGCGATCACCGCCGCGCTCGCGACCGTCGACGACCCCGAAATCCGCCGGCCCATCACCGAGCTGGGCATGGTCCGCGACGTCACGCTCCGCCCGGACGGCGTCGCCGCCATCGGCATCCTGCTCACGGTGGCCGGCTGCCCGCTGAAGGACAAGCTGCGCTCCGACATCACCCGCGCGGTCGGCGCCGTCGGCGGCGTCACCGCGGTCGAGATCGAGTTCGGCGTGATGACGCCCGAGCAGCGCAAGGACCTGCAGACGAGCCTGCGCGGCGACGTGCAGGAGCCGGTGATCCCGTTCGCCCAGCCCGGCTCGCGGACCCGCGTCTACGCGGTCGCCAGCGGCAAGGGCGGCGTCGGCAAGTCCAGCGTGACGGTCAACCTCGCGGCCGCGCTGGCCGCCCGGGGCCTGTCCGTGGGCGTGGTCGACGCCGACATCTACGGCCACTCGGTGCCGCGCATGCTCGGCGCCGACGGGCGGCCGACCCAGGTCGAGTCCATGATCATGCCGCCGTCGGCGCACGGCGTGAAGGTCATCTCGATCGGCATGTTCACCCCGGGCAACGCCGCGGTCGTCTGGCGCGGCCCGATGCTGCACCGCGCGCTGCAGCAGTTCCTCGCCGACGTGTACTGGGGCGAGCTGGACGTCCTGCTCCTGGACCTGCCCCCGGGCACCGGCGACGTGGCGATCTCGCTCGCCCAGCTGCTGCCGTCGGCCGAGATCCTGGTCGTGACGACCCCGCAGGCCGCCGCGGCCGAGGTCGCCGAGCGGGCCGGGTCGATCGCGCTGCAGACGCACCAGCGCATCATCGGCGTCGTGGAGAACATGTCCTGGCTGGAGCTGCCGGACGGGCAGCGCATGGAGGTCTTCGGGGCCGGCGGCGGGCAGTCGGTCGCCGACTCGCTGTCGCGGGCGGTCGGGGCCCAGGTGCCGCTGCTGGGTCAGATCCCCCTCGACACGCGCCTGCGCGAGGCCGGCGACGTGGGCCTGCCCCTTGTGCTGGCGACCCCGGACGCGCCGGCGGCGCAGGCCCTGGCGGCCGTGGCCGACAAGCTGGCGCTGCGCCGGGAGAGCCTGGTGGGCAAGCCGCTGGGACTCAAGCCCGCCGGACGGTAGCTCAGGTCACGTCGTCCCAGGAGGCGCGCACCGCCGGCTGCGGGGTGGGCGCCGTCACCGGGGCGACCGCGTCCTTGCCCACGTTCTTGGCGGCCGCCGCGGCGTCCTGGGCGTCGCGCTTGACCTGGTCGGCGACCCCGCGCACGTCGTCGTAGATGCCCTGCAGCGGCTTGCGCAGCGCGGCCTCGTCCTCCTCGCTGAGGAGGTGCTTGCGCAGGAACGTCTTCGGGTGCAGGTCCTCGAGCTGGATGTCGGTGCCGAGCTCCTTGCTCAGGTCGCCGGTGGCGTTGCGCGCCATCTGGCGCACCTGGCGCAGCATCTTCACGCCGTCGCTGATCGCCTTGGGCAGGCGGTCCGGCCCGAAGATGAACACCCCGACCAGGATGATGACCAGAACTTCCCAGCCGCCGATGTCGAAGCCCATGTGCCGGCCCTCCCCTTGCTCTCGCCTGCCAGACTACGCACTCCCGGGCCGGTTCCGGGAGGGCCGCCGGTCAGATCACTTCGCGTCGGCGACCAGCGTGACCGAGGCCTTGGCCCGGGACGCGCCCCGCAGGTACTGGATCTCCACCGTGTCGCCCGGCGCGTACTTGCGGATCAGCGCGGTGAGGTCCCACGACTCGTCGATCGGCTTGCCGTTGACGGCCAGGACCACGTCGCCGGCCTTGAGCCCGCCGGAGCCGGCCGGCCCGGTGGGCTCGACCGTGGACAGGCGCGCCCCGCCGGCCGGGTTCGTGTAGGAGGTGTCGACCTGGACGCCCATCACCGTGCGGCGCGCCTTGCCGGTGTTGATGATGTCGGTGGCGATGCGCCGGGCGTGGTTGATCGGGATGGCGAAGGCCAGCCCGACGTTGCCGGCGCTGGCCTGGTCCTCGGAGAGGGTGCCGATGACGGAGTTGATGCCGATCACGCGCCCGGCCGCGTCGAACAGCGGGCCGCCCGAGTTGCCCTGGTTCACGGCGGCGTCGGTCTGGATCGCCGAGTAGTACCGCGCCGTGCCGCCCTCGCTGGTGCGGATGGGGCGGTCGAGGTAGCTGACCACGCCGTACGTCACCGTGCTGGTCAGCCCCAGCGGGGCGCCGACCGCGACGACCGGGTCGCCGACCTGCACCGAGTCGGAGTTGCCGAACTCGACCGGGGCCAGCTTGCCCTCGGGCAGGCCGTTGGTGTCGATCTTGAGCACGGCGATGTCGGACTCCGGGTCGGTGCCCACGACGGTCGCCCCGGCCACGGTCGAGTCGCTGAAGCGGACGGTCGCGGTGCCGGCGCTGCCCTCGACGACGTGGTTGTTGGTGATCACGTGGCCGTCGCCGCTGACGACGAAGCCCGAGCCCAGGGACGTGCCGTTGCCGACCCGGACGCTGATCGTGACGACGCTCGGGAGCACCTTCTTGACCAGCCCGGCGATCGACTCCGGGGCGCGGTTGTTCAGCGGGGCGTTGCCGAGCTGGCCGCCGCCGAGGGTGCTGCCACCCCCGCCGACCGCGAAGACGTAGCCGAGGGTGCCGCCGAGCGCACCGGCGAGCAGCGCGGTCACGATCGACACGACGAGGACCAGGCCGATGCCGACCCGCGGGCCGGCCGACGGCGGTGGCGGCTTCTCGAGCGCGGGCGCCTCGTCGGCGGGCGGCTTGACCACCACGACCGGGGCGTCCGGGTCGCGCCACGGGTCGGACAGGGCGTCGGACCACCAGGTGTTGGGCGCGGGCTGCGGCCCTGCGGCCTGGGG
The DNA here is from genome assembly GCF_049995355.1 of Dactylosporangium sp. McL0621. Lineage (NCBI taxonomy): Bacteria > Bacillati > Actinomycetota > Actinomycetes > Micromonosporales > Micromonosporaceae > Dactylosporangium > Dactylosporangium sp. McL0621. Next base: position 865,059 of record NZ_CP188259.1, on the reverse strand, counting down.
CGCGTTGGGCGTGGCCCACGCTGGGCGCGGCCCCCAGCCGGTGGGGCTGGCCGGTGCGCCGGGGCCCGGCTGACGCCAGGCCGAACCGTCTGTCACGATCGGCTCCTCCGTCCGTTTCGCATCCAGCATTACACGCCCCGGCCGCAAGCATGCGCGGGCGAGGTCTCCTAGGCTTGCGGTCAATCGACTTCTCTTAAGGGGTGCCCCATTACCACCTCCGCCCGGACGGCTGACTTCATCGACGGCTTCGTCGCCGAGGACCCGGTGCTCGCGGCCGCTCGCGAGCAGGCGTTCGAGCTCGGCATCAGCGCGGTGAGCCGGGGCTGCGGGGCGGCGCTGCGGGTGATCGCGGCGGTGAGCAACGCCAAGGCGGTCGTGGAGGTCGGCACCGGCACCGGGGTGAGCGGCGGCTGGCTGCTGCGCGGGATGCGCCGCGACGGGGTGCTCACCACGATCGACTTCGAGGCCGAGCACCAGCGCGTCGCCCGGCGGGTCTTCTCGGCCGCGGGCAACCCGCCGTCCCGGGCCCGGATCATCACCGGCCGCGCGCTCGACGTGCTGCCGCGGCTGGCCGACCGGGCCTATGACCTGGTCTTCGTCGACCACGACCCCAGCGAGTACGGTCCGGTGATCGCCGCGGCCGAGCGGCTCCTGCGCCCGGGCGGCACCCTGGCCCTGGCCGACGCCCTGGCCGGCGGCCGGGTCAGCGATCCCACGGTGCGGGACGCGGAGACGGTACTGCTGCGGGAGGCGGTCAAGTCGCTGCGCGAGAGCGAGGCGTGGATCCCCGCCCTCCTCCCCCTCGGTGACGGCCTGCTGATCGCCGCTCGCGCACAGTAGCGATCGGCGGGCGGCGGCCCGGAACTGTCGTACCTGTGTTCGAAGATGCCTCCATGACCGAACTCGGCATCATCACCCGCACGATCCTGTCCGCCACCGCCCCCTATGACCTCGACTGCTCCCTGCGCGCGCTCGCCGGCTTCCGGCCCGGGCGGCGCGACATCTCGCTCGACCCCGGCGGCACGGTGCGCCGCGCCTTCCCGCACCCGGCCGACCCGGACGCGGCGGTCGTGGTCGAGGTCGCCGAGCGCGACGACGGCGCGCCGGGCGCCGCCCTGACCGTGTTCAGCGCCGAGCCGCTCGACGGGCCCGCCCTCGACGCCGTGCGGGGCCGGGTCGGCGACTGGCTGGGGCTGGACGACGACCGCGCGGAGTTCCTGCGCCGCGCCGGGGCCGACGGGCCCGTCCGGCCCCTGTTCGAGGTCGCCCGGGGCCTGCACCAGGTGCGGTTCTCGAGTCTCGCCGAGGGAGTGGTGTACTTCACACTGCTGCAGAACTCCACCCAGTGGTACGCGACCCTGCGCAAGCGCCGCCTCACCCTCCACCTGGGCACGATGGTGCGGGCGGCCGGCGAGGAGTTCACCGCGCTGCCCGACCTCGCCCGGCTCGCGCGGCTCACCCCGGCCGAGGCGCTGCCCTACGCCGGGGCGCCGCACAAGGCCGAGCGGCTGGTGCAGGTGCTCGGCGGCGTCGCCGCGATCGACGAGGAGCTGCTGCGCACCGGCCCCTACGAGCGGGCCCGCGACGCGCTGCTGGCGGTGCGCGGCATCGGGGGCTACACGGCCCACGCGCTCCTGCTGCGGGCGCTCGGGCGGCCGGATGCGGTGCCGCTGGAGATGGATCAGTACGCGCACACGGCCCGCGCGGTCTACGGCGACGCCGTGCCCTCGCCGCAGGAGCTGCGGGAGCGCTACGGGCCCTACATCGGGTGGTGGGCGTACACCTGCCGGACCGCCCTGACATGGCTGGAGGAGGACCGCAAGGAGCGCGAGCGGGCCGAGCGGCGGCGGTCGCGCCCGCCCGCGGTGCGGCGGCCGCGCCCGGCGCCGGGGAGCACCCGGCCCCCGCTCACGGCGCGGGCGGCCCCGGCGGAGGCCGTCGTGGGCTGAGCCGAGCCGGCGACGGGCCGGGCCGATCACCGGCCCGCCCGTCGCGGGCGGGCACCCGCCGGGCCCGTCGCGGGTCAGAGGATGCCCTCGAGCCGGTCCTGGTAGCCCAGGATCTGCGCCGGGTCGGCGTCGAGCACGTCGTGCAGCAGGGTCGCGTAGACCTTGCGGAAGTCGGTCGTGAACTTCAGGTCGCCGTTGTCGAGGTCGGCGAGGCCGGGCTGCTCGCCGTAGAGGCCGCCGCGCACCGGGCTGCCGAGGATGAACATGTTCGAGGCGGTGCCGTGGTCGGTGCCGTCGGAGCCGTTGGCGGCCACGCGGCGGCCGAACTCGGAGTAGACGGCGATGACGACCTTGCGGCCGGCCTCGGTCTTGGCCATCCGGTCGGCGAACGTGGTGAGCGCGGAGTCCAGGAGCTTGAGCAGGATCTCCTGGGAGTTGCGCTCCTCCGCGTGCAGGTCGAAGCCGCCGAGGGAGACGGAGAAGACGCGGGTGGCCACGTTCGCCTCGACGCAGCGGGCCACGAGGTCGAGCTGGGTCTTGAGGTCGGAGCGGCCGCCGGTGGCGGTGCCGGAGGAGGTGGACGTGTCCTCGTCGCCGTCGTGGTCGTCGACGCTGTGGATCAGGGCGTCCACCTCGACCAGGTCGGCGAAGGCGCGGGCGGCCCGGGCCTGCAGCGGCGGCTCGCCGTCGGAGGACCGGCCGAACGCGGTGAGCACCTCGGGCTTGACGCCGTTGGGCAGCGTCAGGCCGGTGACCGGCACGGCGGCCCCGGCGGTCGTCGCGCCGGCCAGCAGCGGCGGGAGCACGGGCTCGAAGGAGACCGCGTGGCGCGGGTCGCCGCCGAACGCGTCCAGCCAGCGGCCCAGCCAGCCGGTGTTGCCGGGCCGGTCGGGCTGGGCGGTCTGCCAGATGTCCATGGACCGGAAGTGGCTGTGGTCGGGCTTGGGGTAGCCGACGCCGCGGACGATGGCGAGCTTCTTCGCGTCGAACATGCGCTTGAGTCCGGCGAGGCCGGGGTTGAGGCCCAGCGCGTCGTCGAGCTTCAGCACCTCCTCGGGCCGGTAGGCGAGCCCGTGGCGGGCGGGGGCGTAGGCCGGGTCGGCGTACGGGATGACGTTGGCCAGGCCGTCGTTGCCGCCGTAGAGGGTGACGAGCACGAGCGTCCGGGCGTCGCCGGGGCGGTCGTCCCAGGTGGCGGTGTCGAAGACGTCGCGCAGCGTCCAGGCGCCCCCGGCGGCCAGGGCCGCGCCGCCGGCCACGCCGCTGGCGATCAGGAACTTCCTACGGGTCAGGGCGTCCATGTCGCCTCCTCTCAGTTGATGGCGTACTCGGGGCTGGCCAGGCCCAGGGTCAGCAGGCGGCGGGCGTCGTTCGCGGCCGGGGTCAGCGCGGCCAGCGTGCGGTCGGTGAACTTGTCGACCACCAGGAGCCGGGCCAGGGCGGCCGGGCGCTGCGCCGCGGGCGCGGCGGTCAGGCGGTCCAGCACCGGCTGCGGGGCCCGCGCGGCCAGGCTCTGGGCCAGCTTGATGCGGGCCTGCGTCGCCGAGGTCGTGAGCCAGGCCGCGCCGGCGGGCCAGCCGCCCACGCTCGGCGGGCGCAGCGGGACCTGGCCCAGCTGGGTCAGGCCGCCGAGCAGCTGCTTGCGCTGGGCGTCGGTGAGCTCGCCGGGGCGCAGCTGGAGCTGCCGCAGCGCCCCGACCAGCCACTCCACCGGCTGCTTGACCAGCTCGGCGTGGCCGTCGGCGGCGAGCACCTCGCGCAGCATCGCGGCGGTCGTCGGCTGCGACCGGACGCGGGCGAGGACGTCGTCGGGAATGGCCGCGTCGCTGGCGTAGCGCAGCCAGAGCCGCCGCGCGATGAACTCGGGGCAGGCCGGCTCGGCCAGCAGGAGGTCCGCGAACCCGTCGGCGTCGTAGTTGCCGGTCCGGCCGAGGATCGTCTTGGACCCGCCGTCGTGGCGCTTGGCGTTGAGCGTCGCCGTGCCGGCCTTCTGGTCCACGACCCAGCCGGTCAGCGCCCGCGCGCCGGCCCGCACGTCCGGCTCGGTGTAGTGGCCCACGCCCAGCGTGAAGAGCTCCATGAGCTCGCGGGCGAGGTTCTCGTTCGGGGCCTTCTCGGTGTTCTTCTGCCCGTCCAGCCAGATGATGAGCGCGGGGTCGCGCAGCATCGCGTGCACCTGGGTGGCGAAGCCGCCCAGCGCCGTGCGGAACAGGGTCTGCTGCTGGCCGAGCATCAGCGGGCCGGACTTGACCTTGTCGGCGGACGTGGCCCAGTGCCCGTGCCAGAAGAAGGTCAGCTTCTCGTGCACCTGGTGCTCGGCCTGCACCATGCGGTCCAGCCACCAGGCGCCGACGGTGCGGATCTGCTCGGCGCGGTCGGACTTCTCGTTGATGACCGGGCCGAGCTTCGGCATCGGGGTCCGGGCCGCGCCCGCGTCGGGCTCGGCCGGGGCGAACAGGGCGTCCAGGGTCGCCGCCGGGCCCTTGGCCTCGGCGGCGTCGACCTCCTCCGCGGTCGGCCCGAACGTCGCCCGGCGCAGCAGATGTGCAACCTTTTCACGATCGGCCATGGACCCCAGGCTATGGCCTGTTTGTACGAGACACGTCAGGCGCGGTTCAGCCTTGCTTGAAGAAAGCCGCCTGAGGAAGGCCGCTTGATGAAGTTTCAGCGGCCCTCGTAGACCGGCTTCTGCTTGGCGACGAAGGCGGCCGTGGCGTTGCGGTGGTCCGCGGTGTGGCCGCAGGCGGTCTGGGCCTGCGCCTCCACGGCCAGGGCGTCGGCCAGCGAGCCCGCGCCGCCGGCGGCCAGTTCGCGCTTGATCTGGCCGTACGCGACGGTCGGGCCGGCGGCGAGGCGGTCGGCCAGTTCCACGGCCGTCGGCAGCACGTCCTCGTCGGACTCGGCCAGGCGGGTGAGCATCCCCAGGGCGGCGGCGGCCTCGGCCTTGACCGGCTCGGCCAGCAGCAGCAGCTCGGTCGCCTTCGCGTGGCCCACGATCCGCGGCAGGCTCCACGAGATGCCGGTGTCGCCGGCCAGGCCGACGTTCGCGAAGGCCATCAGGAACGCGGTCCGCGGGCCGCCCACCCGGAAGTCGGCGAGCAGGGCCAGCGACGCCCCGGCCCCGGCGGCCATCCCGTTGACCGCGGCCACGACCGGCTTCGGCATCCCGGCCAGCGTCGTGGCGATCGGGTTGTAGTGCTCGGTGACGGTCGACAGCGACGAGCCGGTGCCGGCGTCGAGGGAGCCGGCGTGCTCGCGCAGGTCCTGGCCGCCGCAGAAGGCGCGGCCGGCGCCGGTGAGGACCACGGCGCGCACCGACTCGTCCGCGGCCACGTCGGCGAGGGTGTCGCGCAGGGCCACCTTCAGCGCGTCGGTCAGCGAGTTGAGGGCGTCGGGGCGGTTGAGGGTCAGGATCGCCACACCGGTCTCGGTGCGTTCGACGAGCAGGTCCATTGCGGGCTCCAGGCGTCAGAGGGTCAGGCAGGCGTCCACGAACCGGTCCGCGGCGGGGCGCAGCCGGTGGGCGTGGTGGTCGAAGAAGGCCGCCGCCGCGGTGCCGGCCCAACGCGGGGGCAGCAGCTGCGGCGGCAGCTGGGGGTCGCGGAAGAGGAACGCGCGCCAGGCGTGGACCAGCGTGAACCGGACCGCGTACGCCTGCTCGTCGGGGGTGGCCGGCCCGACGGAGTGCACCAGCGGCGTGAGGCGCTCGACGAACTCGCCGTAGGCCGCGGCGATCGCGTCGAGGTCCCAGGCCCGGGCCACCAGGTTCACCGCCCCATCGGTACCGCCGGAATGCTCCGCCGTAAAGCGGTCGTAGCGCACACCGGCCTCCGTGAGCAACGCGTCGATGCCCTCGCCCGGGCGCGGCGCGATCCACGTGGCGCCGTCGATCGAGCCGTAGCCGAGGAATCCGAGGTTCGCCACCAGTCTCGCCCGCGCGCCGCGGTGCGCGGGCGCTTCCAGCGTGATGAGATCGAAGCGGCCGGACCATGCGCCCCCGGGGCCGCCGGGCCGCTGGGTGCGGTAGATGCGGGCGCCGGCGGCGTCGAGGCGGCGTGCCGCCTTGGGGGTGATGCCGTAGCCGGGGCCGGTCGGCAACCGTAGGGGGTGCAGCCAGCCCTGCCGGACCATCCGTGACACCGCGGTGCGCACGGCCGGCGCGGCGATGCCGAGGGGAGCGAGCAGGCGCACGAGAGCGGCGACGGCGGCCCGCCCACCGCGCGGGCGGAGATGGTCGCCATAGAGATCAAAGAGGGCGGACCGGGCCTGCATGGCCGCTTATTGTGACAGTTGACCGGCATTTTCCGCCAGGAGTTGTCACAAGGATCGCGCCCCGGTTTGGGTCTTGGGGCCATCATCAGGGAAAATCATCGGTTGGTGCGTGTCTCACGGAGTCCACGGGTCCGGTCGAGGCCCCGTGAGCAGGCGTGCCGGGCATGCGGGGACGGCTGTGCCACCTGATGTCTGGGTACATCAGGAAGCGAAGGGAGACAACATGGCGGCCATGAAGCCGCGGACAGGCGACGGTCCGCTGGAGGTCACCAAGGAGGGCCGCGGCATCGTCATGCGCGTCCCGCTCGAGGGTGGTGGGCGGCTCGTCGTCGAGATGACCAAGGATGAGGCCAACGAGCTCAGCGAGGCGCTGAAGACGGCCACCGGCTGAGTCTTCCTGCATACGGCTCCGCTTTCGGGTTGACTGGGTTGGGAGGAGCGGCCGGCGTGCGGTCGCTCCCGTCGTGGTGCGCAGGAACTGCGCCGAAAGATGGAGGGTCCCCTTGCTGGACATCAGGTTCGCCACGGGCCGCGGCTCCTCCGGCGCGGTCGCCGTCGTGGTGATGTCCGGCGACCCCGAATCCAGCCTCGACCTGTTGCAGTTCGGTGCGGCCGACCTGGCCGAGTGCGCGGCGTTCCTGCAGGACGTCGAGCACTCCGGGTCGGCCGGCACCGTGCACAAGCTGCCGCGGCCCGGGCGCAAGCCCTCGCCGCTGCTGTTCACCGGCGTCGGCGACGGCGACGAGGCCGGCTGGCGGGCCGCGGGCGCGGCGCTGGCCCGGTCGGCGCGCTCCGAGTCCGCGCTGCGGGTGCTGGTGCCGGCCGACACCGCACCCGCCGCGATCCGCGCCCTGGCCGAGGGGCTGTGGCTGGCGTCGTACCGCTTCCGCATCGCCGAGGCCGACCCCGACCCGCTGCGGCGCGTCACGGTGGCGCTCCCGGCGAGCGACGAGCGCACCGCCGCCCTGGAGCAGGCCCGGGCGGTCGTCACCGCCACGACCCTGGCCCGCGACCTGACCAACATGCCCAGCGACCGCAAGACGCCGGCCTGGTTCGCCAAGCAGGTGGTCAAGGCCGCCGCCGGCGTGCCGGGGCTGACGGTCGAGGTCCGCGAGCCCGGCTACCTGCGCGAGCACGGCTTCAACGCGATCCTCACGGTCGGGCAGGGCGCGGCCGCCGAGCGCGGCCCGCGCCTGGTCGAGCTGTCCTGGCGCCCGCGCAGCGCGCGGCGGCACGTGGTGCTGGTCGGCAAGGGCATCACGTTCGACACCGGCGGGGTGTGCATCAAGCCGCTGGCCGGGATGAAGCTCATGCGCAAGGACATGGGCGGCGCGGCCGCGGTCATCGGCGCGACCCTCGCCGCCGCCGCGATGCGCCTGCCGGTGCGGATCACCGCGCTGGCCCCGCTGGCCGAGAACGCGCTCGGCGCCGACAGCATGCGCCCCGGCGACGTCGTCACGCACTACGGCGGCATCACGTCGGAGATCCTCAACACCGACGCCGAGGGCCGGTTGGTGCTCGGCGACGCGATGGCCTACGCGGTGCGCCGGCTGCGCCCCGACGTGATGATCGACCTGGCCACGCTGACCGGCGCCCAGGGGGTCGCGCTGGGCAAGCGGACCGCCGCGATGTACAGCCACAGCGACACCCTCGCCGGCGACCTCGCGGCCGCGGCCGAGGCTAGCGGCGAGTCGGTGTGGCGGATGCCGCTGAACGAGGACTACGCCGAGGAGATCCGCGGCGACCTCACCGACATCATCAACTCGACCGACATCGGCGCGGGCTCGCTGCTGGCCGCGCTCTACCTGCGCGAGTTCACCGGCCCGCTGCGGGACCGCTGGGCGCACTTCGACATGTCCTCGCCCGCGTGGGCCGACTCCGGCGACGGCGAGCTCACCAAGGGCGCCACGGGCTGGGGCGTGCGCACGCTGACCCGCTGGCTGGAGACCACCGCCGCCTGAGTCGCCGGCGGCGATGGCTCCTTCGCGACAGGATCTTCGCTACAGGATCGTCCAGGTGTCGCCGCTGTTGAGGAGCGCGCCGAGCTCCTCGTCGGGCGTGCCCTTGGCCTTGGCCTGGGCCGTGACGAGCTGGTCGCGGACGACGTCGTCGTACGCGGGCCGATCCACGGAGCGGAACACGCCGATCGGGGTGTTGCGCAGGTCGAGGCCGGGCAGGCGGGACAGTGCGAACGCGTACGCCGGCTCGGCCACCGCCTGGTCGTGCACCACGATCTCGTCGGGCGCGACCTCGGCGGTCGGCACCACGGACAGGCCGAAGCCGCCGGGCGGGTGGGTCACCGCCCACTCGCCGTCCTTGCCGAACGTGATCGGCCGGCCGTGCTCGAGACGGATCAGCCAGTCGTCGCGGGTCGCCGGCTCCTTGAGGGCGTCGAACGCGCCGTCGTTGAAGATGTTGCAGTTCTGGTAGATCTCCACGAACGCCGATCCGCGGTGCTCGGCCGCGGCGCGCAGCACCGACTGCAGGTGCTTGCGGTCGGAGTCGATGGTCCGCGCGACGAAGCTCGCCTCGGCGCCCAGGGCCAGGGAGATCGGGTTGAACGGCGAGTCGGCCGAGCCGGCCGGGGTCGACTTGGTGACCTTGCCGACCTCGGAGGTGGGCGAGTACTGCCCCTTGGTCAGCCCGTAGATCTTGTTGTTGAACAGCAGGATCTTCAGGTTGACGTTGCGGCGCAGCGCGTGGATCAGGTGGTTGCCGCCAATGGACAGCGCGTCGCCGTCACCGGTGACGACCCAGACCGACAGGTCCGGGCGGGACACGGACAGGCCCGACGCGATCGCCGGCGCGCGGCCGTGGATCGAGTGCATGCCGTACGTGTTCATGTAGTACGGGAAGCGCGAGGAGCATCCGATGCCAGAGACGAACACGATCCGCTCGCGCGGGATGTTGAGCTCGGGCATGAACGACTGGACGGCCGCCAGGATCGCGTAGTCCCCGCAGCCGGGGCACCAGCGGACCTCCTGGTCGGACTTGAAGTCCTTGGTCGTCAGCTTCAAAGACGTAGACCTTGTCTGCGCCCCGGTGCCGTTGGACTCCATTGGCTCAGGCATTCTTGACCACTTCCTCGAGCACGCCCTCCAGCTCGGACGCGGTGAACGGCAGGCCGCGGACCTGGTTGTAGGCGATGGCGTCGACCAGGTAGCGCGAGCGGATGACCCCGGCGAGCTGGCCGAGGTTCATCTCCGGGATCACGACCTTGTCGTAGGACTTGAGCACCGCGCCGAGGTTCTTCGGCATGGGCGAGAGGTGGCGCAGGTGCGCCTGGGCCACGGCCAGGCCGCGCTGGCGCAGCGCACGGGCGGCGGCGCCGATCGGACCGTAGGTCGAGCCCCACCCCAGCACCAGCACGCGGGCGGTGCCGTCCGGGTCCTCGACCTCGACGTCGGGCACCTCGATGCCCTCGATGCGGGCCGCGCGGGTGCGCACCATGAAGTCGTGGTTGGCCGGGTCGTAGGAGATGTCGCCGGTCTTGTCGGCCTTCTCCAGACCGCCGATGCGGTGCTCGAGGCCGGGCGTGCCGGGGACGGCCCACGGGCGGGCGAGCGTCTTCGGGTCGCGCAGGTACGGCAGGAAGGTCTTGCCGTCCTCCCCGTTGGGCGCGGTCGCGAACTCGACCTGCAGGTCGGGCAGCTCGTCGACGTCCGGCAGGCGCCACGGCTCGGAGCCGTTGGCGATGTACCCGTCGGAGAGCAGGATCACCGGGGTGCGGTACGTCAGCGCGATGCGGGCCGCCTCGAGCGCGGTGTTGAAGCAATCCGCGGGCGAGCGGGGCGCGAGCACCGCGACCGGGGCCTCGCCGTGCCGCCCGTACAGGGCCATGTTGAGGTCGGCCTGCTCGGTCTTGGTCGGCAGGCCCGTCGACGGGCCGGCGCGCTGCACGTCGATGATCAGCAGCGGCAGCTCCAGCGCGACGGCCAGGGAGATCGTCTCGCCCTTGAGCGCGACGCCGGGACCGGAGGTGGTGGTCACGCCGAGCGCACCGCCGTAGGAGGCGCCCAGGGCCACGCCGATCGCCGCGATCTCGTCCTCGGCCTGCACGGTGGTCACGCCGAACTTCTTGTGCTTGCTCAGCTCGTGCAGGATGTCGGAGGCCGGCGTGATCGGGTAGGCGCCCAGGAACACGGGCAGCCGCGACCGTACCCCCGCCGCCACCACGCCCAGGGCGAGCGCCGCGTTGCCGGTGATGTTGCGGTAGTTGCCCGCCACCATGCGTGCGGGCTTGACCTCGTAGCGCACCGCGAAGTTCTCGGTGGTCTCGCCGAAGTTCCAGCCGGCCTTGAAGGCGGCGACGTTCGCGGCGACGAGCTCCGGGCGCGAGGCGAACTTGCGCTCCAGGAACGACAGCGTGGACTCGTGCGGGCGCGAGTACATCCACGACAGCAGGCCGAGCGCGAACATGTTCTTGGCCCGCTCGGCGTCCTTCTTGGAGATCGCGAACGACTCCAGGGCCTTCACCGTCATCGAGGTCAGGCCGACCGGGGCGACGTTCCAGCCCTCCAGCGAGCCGTCCTCGAGCGGGTTGGCCGCGTAGCCCACCTTGGCGAGGTTGCGGTTGGTGAACTCGTCGGTGTTGACGATGATCGACGCGCCCTTGGGCAGGTCGGCGATGTTCGCCTTCAGAGCCGCCGGGTTCATCGCCACGAGCACGTTCGGCGCGTCGCCGGGCGTGAGGATGTCGAAGTCGGCGAAGTGCACCTGGAAGCTCGACACGCCCGGCAGGGTCCCGGCGGGGGCCCGGATCTCGGCGGGGAAGTTGGGCAGCGTCGAGATGTCGTTGCCGAGCTGCGCGGTCTCGGACGTGAAGCGGTCACCGGTGAGCTGCATGCCGTCGCCGGAATCGCCAGCGAACCTGATGACCACTCGATCCAGTTGGCGGACCTGCTTGGTCACGTGAGCTGACCTCCTGTGGCGGCGGATGGGTTGTCTACACCCTGAGGGTACGTCGGCGGCAGCGCCATGCCTTCGTCGCATGTGCCCTCTCGGGCACCGATGCTGCGACTTTGGTCATTGCGCAGGTCGCCGAGGTGTGCGGGGTCCGCGAATACGCGCCAAACAGTCAGTTTCCGGTCAGCCGGGGGTCAGTCGTCGCCCTCGTCGGCGGGCTGCTCGCGGTCGCCGACTCAGTCTTCGTCCTCGCGGGCGGGCTGCCCGCCGTCACGCAAGTCGGGCTCAGCCCTCGTCCTCGTCGGCGGGCTGCTCGCGGTCCCGGAAGCCGGGCTCAGCCCTCGTCCTCGTCGGCGGGCTGCTCGCGGTCCCGGAAGCCGGGCTCAGCCCTCGTCCTCGTCGGCGGGCTGCTCGCGGTCCCGGAAGCCGGGCTCAGCCCTCGTCCTCGTCGGCGGGCTGCTCGCGGTCCCGGAAGCCGGGCTCAGCCCTCGTCCTCGTCGGCGGGCTGCTCGCGGTCCCGGAAGCCGGGCTCAGCCCTCGTCCTCGTCGGCGGGCTGCTCGCGGTCCCGGAAGCCGGGCTCAGCCCTCGTCCTCGTCGGCGGGCTGCTCGCGGTCCCGGAAGCCGGGCTCAGCCCTCGTCCTCGTCGGCGGGCTGCTCGCGGTCCCGGAAGCCGGGCTCAGCCCTCGTCCTCGTCGGCGGGCTGCTCGCGGTCCCGGAAGCCGGAGCCGGCGGTCGGGCCGTCGGGCAGGCGCGGCAGGGTCAGCGAGCGCGGGATCGGTGAGCGGGTCAGCGCCGCCGACGGGCCGGTCGGGCCGCCGCTCTGGGCCGGGACGAGCACCACGTCCTCGACCTCGTCGGCGCCGAGCTCGTCGCCGTCCTTGGCGTCGTCGCGCATGCGCCGTCGCACCGACAGCACGACCAGCCCGACGATGATCGCGACCAGCCCGACCAGGCCGCCGACGATCGGCAGGCTGGACAGCTGCCCGCCGTCGTCGTTCGACTGCCGGCTCAGGCTGAAGTCGGTCTCGAAGGTCCGCTGGGCGGCCGGGGACGGCGGCGCCGAGGTCGGCAGCGGGGCATCCGCGCCGGCCAGCGGGGGCGCGGTGATCTTGTAGTCGTACCGGGTCTCGAGGACGTTCAGCCCGGCCGGCGCGAGGTACCCGTGGACCGCCCCGGTCAGCGGCAGCTCAGCGCGCGCGGCGGCGCTGACCGCCATCCCGAAAGCGGCCGAGATCTCCTTGCCGGGCGCGATGTCGCCCAGCTCACAGCGGTCCCGGTCGGCGCCGATGCGCCGGTGTGAGCGGCAGGCGGAGGGGAACGTGACAAGGTCCACACCGGGCGGCGTGACGATCTCGACCGCACCCGGGGCCCGGGCCGCGCCGGTGTTGCGCAGGCGCACCGCGAGCTGGAACGACTCGTCCTGGGCCGTGGCGGCGGCCGGCAGCTCGGGGGCCGACGTGTTCAGCTCGATGCCCGGCGTGGGCGGCGTGGTGAACGCGAAGGAGATCGGGACGATCCGCTGGTACGGCCCGATCGCGGCGGTGACCTGGCCGAGCCCGATGGTCTTCCAGGCGCCCGCGTCGACGTCGACCTTCACCACGACCTGGCCCAGCCCCTGCTCGGGCAGCGAGCAGCTGAAGCTCAGCGCGGCGGGGGCCACGGCGCAGCCGCCGGTGCCGTACGCCCCGGTGGCCTGGGCCCCGCTCGGCAGCGCGTAGAAGCCGGTGACGGTGTCCTTGCCGACGTTCTCGCCGGTGTTCTTGATCGCAATGACGAGCTCGCCGGAGCCGTCGCCCTGCCAGTACGCGTCGCCGAGCGACACGGTGCTCACGGTCATCTTGAACCGGTGCACGGCCGTCGGTGGGGGCGGCGGGGCGGCGGTCGTCGGCGGGGGCGGCGGCGGGGCCTCGGTGGTGGCCGGGACCTCGGTGGGCGCATCGGTGGTCGGGTCCGGCGTCGGGGCGTCGGTGGTGGGCGTCTCGACGGGAGCGGTACTGGTCTCGCCCTCGCCCGGCTCCGCGTACGCCGGGGCGGCGAAGAGCAGCGAGCAGACGGTGGCCAGGAGCACGAAGGAGCCGGCCCGTAGCCGCCGTGTGGTTCGGCGGCCCGAGGGTGCTTCCATGAGGGGTGTCCTTCTGATCTCGTGTCTGGTGGGTCACCGGCCGGGCTCTTTTGCAGTCCGGCAAGAAACCTGAGGCACATTATCTAGACAGACTCGCGTTTTCGGCATGTCGGAGATCGTGATGATGCATGTACGGTGCGTGGCATGAGCGGATATCTGGGTGGATATGCGACGCTCGGCCTTCTGCTCCTGGTCGGAGCGTCGGTGTTCGTCGCCGCGTTTACGGCCAACCGGCTGCTGGGTCCGCGCCGTTCGGCCGACCGGGCGGCCGCGGCCGGCGCCAAGTACGACACGTACGAGTGCGGGCTGGACCCGGTCGGCGGCGACTGGGCGCAGGCCCAGATCCGCTACTACGTGTACGCCTACCTGTACGCACTGTTCGCCGTGGAGAGCGTGTTCCTCTTCCCGTGGGCGGTCGTGTACGACACGCCCGGCTACGGGGGCGCGGTCGTCGTCGAGATGGCGATCTTCGTGGCCGTGCTGTTCCTCGGCATCCTCTACGCGTGGCGGAAGAACATCCTGCGCTGGACGTAGCCGCCCGGTTGCCTCAGGCCAGGCCCCGCCGCGCCACCGCGGGCTGGCGGTCGCCCCGAATCGCCGCCACCGTGTCGAGCACCCGGCGGGTCTCGCGCACCTGGTGGGCGCGGAACACCCGGGCCCCCAGCCAGGCCGAGACCGCCGTCGCCGCGAGGGTGCCCTCCAGCCGCTCCCCCACGGGCACGTCGAGGGTCTCGCCGATGAAGTCCTTGTTCGACAGCGCCACGAGCACCGGCCAGCCCGTCGCGACCAGCTCGCCGAGCCGGTTGGTGATCGCCAGCGAGTGGCGGGTGCTCTTGCCGAAGTCGTGGGCCGGGTCGATGAGGATGCCGTCGCGGCGTACCCCGAGCGCGAGCGCCCGCTCCGCCAGAGCAGTCACCGTCAGTACCACATCAGCCACCGGATCCGCGAAGGCCGTGCGGTGCGGACGGGTCCGCGGGGTGAGGCCGCCGGCGTGGGAGCACACGAGGCCCGCCCCCGTCTCGGCGGCGACCTCGGCCAGGGCGGGGTCGGCACCGGCCCAGGTGTCGTTGATCAGGTCCGCGCCCGCCGCCACGACCTCCCGGGCCACCTCCGCCCGCCAGGTGTCGATCGAGATCACCACCTCGGGGAACATCGCGCGGATCTTCTCGACCGTGGGCAGCGTGCGGCGCAGCTCCTCGGCGGCGTCGACGGTCTCGCCCGGCCCGGCCTTCACCCCGCCGATGTCGACGATGTCCGCGCCCTCGCCGACCGCCACCTCCACGGCCCGCAGGGCGGCGTCCTCGGCGAAAGTTGCACCGCGGTCGAAGAAGGAGTCCGGAGTCCGGTTGATGATCGCCATCACCGCGTAGTCGCCGTCGGCAAAGCGCCGGGCGCCCAGACGAAACATCGCATGACCTCCGTCTTTCCTACAGATGGGTGTGCCGGGCTCGCCCAGGCGTACTCAGCGTGCCACGATTCCCCCTATGGCTGAGTTCCTCCTGGTGTTGATCGCCGCTGTGGTTGTCGGGGCCATCGGGTTCGGCGTGTCCTTGTTGATCACCGGTGACGACCCCGGAATCGAAGGACATGAACCCGACGGTCGCTCCGTACCGCTGCCGTCGTCACGCCCGCTGGTCGAGGGTGACGTCAACCAGCTCCGGTTCGACACGGTGGTCCGGGGATACCGGATGAACCAGGTCGACACCGCGCTGCGGCGCGCCGGGTACGACATCGGCTACAAGGAGGAGCTGATCCAGGTCCTCGAGGCCGAGATCAAGGCGCTCCGCGAGGGCCGCCCGGAGGACGCCGACGCGCTGCGCGACGCCCGCCAGGCCGCGGCCGCGGGGGCCGCCGCTGCGGGGGCGGCGCCGACCGTCGCCCCGGTCGAGGACGCCGACGTCATCGAGGGCGGCCCGGCCAAGCCGGCCGACGACGAGTCGTCCGCGTCCCTCAACGACGACTCGTGGGACCGCTCGTCGCCGGTGGTGCAATGATCTCGCCGGTGGTGCAGTGAGCGACGACTATGCCGAGGCCGCACGGCCCGGGCCCGGCGAGGTCACGGCCACGGTGATCGTGGCCGCCCCCGCCGATCGTGTCTTCGCCGCGCTCGCCGACTGGTCGCGGCAGGGCGAGTGGATCCCGTTCACGAGGGTCCGGGTGCTCTCCGGCGACGGCGGCGAGGGCAGCCAGGTCGAGGCCGTGACGCAGGTCGGACCCGCGACCGTGCGCGACCTCATGCGCGTCGTGAAGGTCGACCCGCCGTTCGAGATCCGGGTGGTACACCACGGCAAGGTGCTGCGCGGGCCCGGCGTGCTGCGCTGCACCCAGCTGGGCGCGAACCGCACCCAGGTGGTCTGGCACGAGTGGCTGCACCTGCCGGCCGGCAACGCCGGCAAGTTCGCGTGGCCGCTGCTGTGGCCCGGCTCGAAGGCGGGGCTGACCGGGGCGCTGCGCCGGTTCGCCCGGCTGGTGGAGTCCGGATTTTTTGTCACACCCCCGGAGTAGTTTGCTGGGCATGAGCGACGTGGTGGTGGGAGCGGACGGGCGGGCCCGGTGCGGCTGGGGCGCCTCGACCCCGGACTACCTGGACTATCACGACAACGAGTGGGGACGGGCGGTCCGCGACGACAACGGGCTCTTCGAGCGCATGTGCCTCGAGGCGTTCCAGTCCGGGCTGTCCTGGATCACCATCCTGCGCAAGCGCCCCTCGTTCCGCACGGCGTTCGCCGGGTTCGAGATCGAGAAGGTCGCCGCGTTCGGGGAGTCCGACGTCGACCGGCTCCTGGCCGACGCGGGGATCGTGCGCAACCGGGCGAAGATCGAGGCGTCGATCGCGAACGCCCGCGCGGCGGCCGAGTTACCCGGCGGGATCGCCGCGCTGCTGTGGTCGTTCGCGCCCGACCCGCGCCCGGCGCGCCCCTCGGACTTCTCTCAGGTGCCGGCCGTGACGGCGGAGTCGAAGGCGATGGCGAAGGAACTCAAGAAGCGCGGGTTCCGCTTCGTGGGGCCGACTACGGCGTATGCGCTGATGCAGGCGACCGGGATGGTGAACGATCACGTCGCCGGGTGTTTCGTGGAGGTGCCGTGATCGGTCCGGGGCGAAGCGGAGGCTGCGGCGTGGGCCTGTCCGAAGCGAGCGGAGGGCCGGCGGGCGGGCGTGATGGAATTGGGCCATGGCTAAGTGGGTCGTCGTGGTCTCCGGGGAGCAGTACGCGAACGAGCGGGTGTACGGCGCCGGTGGGCTGACCGCACCCGAGCTCGCTCCGGGCGACGAGGCGCTGCTGGTGGCCGGGGGCGATGAGCCCGTCGTGTTCGGGCTGGGACGGGTCGACCGGGACGGGCGGGTGCAGTACACGGTGCGGCTGCTCGACTCTCCGCTCCCCGCGGGCGCGTTCGGGGATCGCACGCGGCGGCTGGACGACGCCGAGTTCGTGGCCGTCGCCAGGCAGATCGAGCCCGCCCCGCCCGCGCCGCGGCGGACCTACCTCGTCAGCGTCGACCTGCCCATCGAGGCGGCCTCGCCGGGCGAGGCCGTGCGGGCGTTCTGGAGCTACGTGCGCGAGCTGGGGCCTGCCGAGCTGCCGGCGTTCGTGTGGCCGGCCGGGGACGAGCTTGCCATGCAGGCGTACGTGCTCGGGGCCGAGGCCAACCAGGACCCCGAAGAGGAGTGAGTGGTCCGCAGCGAAAGCGGAGGGCCGCTCACTCACCGGAGCTTGCGGAGGCGGTGGCCGCGAGTGCCCTACTCGACCGTTGAGAAGCGGATCGAGCCGGCCATGAGGTCCGGGTGCTCTATGGTCAGGGCCAGCGCCACCGACTCCTCCAGGCCCAGCGCACCGCCGGCCGCGTAGGCCCTGTCGAAGGCCGCGTCGCCCATCAACTGGCGCAGCTCCGCCTGCTGCTCGGTCCAGAACGCGCCGAACGCGCCGCTCGAGCAGCGCAGGCGGATCCGGGCCGACTGGGCCGCGCCGAAGAGCCGCGCCGAGGTCTCCAGGTCCTCGGCCAGGGCGCAACGGACCGCCATGGCGTTCAGCGTCTCGCAGACCCGCAGGTGGAAGCCGTGGGTCATGCGCGAGCGCAGGGCCACGATCAGGTGGTCGTGGGCGGCCACGAGGTCGCCGCGGGACAGGGCGACCATGCCCAGCACCATGTCGACCGTGCGGCGGCCGCGCTCCAGCGGGCGGCTGTTCTCCAGCGGGCGGGCGCTGGCCAGCAGGTCCGCGGCCTCGTCCAGGGCGCCGCGGCGCCAGAGGAGCTGGGCCAGGGCGTACACGGCGGACAGGGCCTCCCCGGCCACGCCCTGCTCGTCGGACCAGGTGATGACCTCGCGGGTCAGGCGCTCGGCCTCCTCGGTGCGCCCCATCTCCAGCAGCGGGGTACCGCGGGCCGAGAGGATGCGCGCGATCAGGCCCGGATCGCCGGCGCGGCGGGCCGCGGACTCGGCGCGCTGCGAGAAGCGCAGCTCCTCGACCGTCTCGCCGTCGGCGCCCGCGTGCAGGGAGTGCATGTGGTACGCCGCCGCCAGCTCGGCGTCGGGAACCGGCTCGCCGGTCGCGCTGATCCGCTCGTACAGCCGGAACAGCCACATCCGGCCCTCGCGCACCAGGCCGCGCTCGCGCCACCACTGGTCGAGGGCGCCCGCGACGGCCAGGCCCTGACGAGCGCTGCCGCGGGTCACCGTCCAGTGCAGGGCGGCCCGCAGCTCGTCGGCCAGGGGATCCAGGGTGTACAGCGAGAGCGTCACCGGACGCCCGTCGTGATCCAGGTACGCGTCGTGGGCCGCCTG
The DNA here is from genome assembly GCF_049995355.1 of Dactylosporangium sp. McL0621. NCBI lineage: Bacteria > Bacillati > Actinomycetota > Actinomycetes > Micromonosporales > Micromonosporaceae > Dactylosporangium > Dactylosporangium sp. McL0621. The sequence goes on along the minus strand of NZ_CP188259.1, from coordinate 847,027 downwards.
CAGGCACCAGGCGACGTGCCGCTCGCGGGCCGACTCCTCCTCGCCCGCCTCGACCAGCAGCCGGGCGGCGTACGCGCGGATCGGGTCCAGCATCCGGTACGTCGCGCTGGTGGCGCCCGCCTCGGCCTGCAGCAGCGACTTGTCCACGAGCGTGGCCAGCGGGTCGAGCGGGTCGCCGTCGTGCAGCCACTCGATCGCGGGCAGGTCGACGGGGCTGGCGAAGACCGACAGCCAGCGCAGGAGCCGGGCCGAGCGCTGGTCGAGGGTGCGGTACGACCACTCCACCGCGGCCTGCATCGTGCGGTGCCGGTCCGAGGCCTCTCCGAGCGCGGCGGCCGAGCCGGCGTCCAGGGTGCCCAGGACGTCGCCGATGCGGTCGGCCAGCTGCGGTACCGACAGCAGCCGAAGCCGGGCCGCGGCGAGCTCCAGGGCCAGCGGCAGCCCCTCCAGGGACTTCGCGACCCGGGTGAGGTGCGCGATGTCGCCGGCCTCGACCGGGCGGCCGCCGCGGGCCGCGGAGGCGCGGTCGACGAGCAGGGCCACCGCGTCGCTGAAGCCGCCGCCGCTGGCCGCCTCGTCCGACAGCGGCGGGATGCGCCAGACGACCTCGCCGGCCAGGCCGAGCGGCTCGCGGGAGGTGGCCAGGACGTACACCTCGGGGCCCGCGGACAGCAGGCGGGCGACGAGCCGGCGGGCCGCGGGCAGCTGGGCGTCGGAGGTGTCGAGCAGCACGAGGAGCCGGCGGTCGCGGACGTGGTCGGCGATCGTCTGCACGACGGCGCGGCCGGGCTCGGGGCGCAGGCCGAGGGCGGCGGCGACGCTGACGTCGACGAGGTCGGCGGTGGCCACGGCGCTGACGTCGACGAACCAGACGCCGTCGCGGAAGCGCTCGACGATCTCGCCGGCCGCCTCGACCGCGACCCGGGTCTTGCCCGCGCCGCCGGCCCCGACGACGGTGACCAGGCGGTGGCGGTGGATGAGGTCGCGCACGGCGGCCCGCTCAGTGGCCCGGCCGATGAACCGGGTGGTCTGCACGGGCAGGTTGTGGGCGGGCGCGTCGATGGTGCGCGGGCGCGGGAACTGCCGGTCGAGACCGGGCGCGACGAGCTGGAAGATGCGCTCGAAGCCGTCGAAGCCGCGCAGGCGGTGCAGGCCGAGGTCGAGTAGCCACGCACGGTGGCCGAGCGGGCCGTTCTCGACGCAGGGGTCGGTCGGGTCGACCGGGGCGGCCGCGGACGACAGGCCGACGTGGGCGGCGGTCGCGGCCGAGCACAGGACCTGCCCGCCGTGGGCGGCGGCGGCGACGCGGGCGGCGCGGTGGACCTCCGGGGAGGTGTACTCCCCGCCGTAGGGCTCGGCGAAGCCGGTGTGCAGGCCCATCCGGACCTTCGGGCGGGCCTCGGGGCTCGGCCACTCGTGGGCGGCGAGCGCGCGCTGGGCCTCGGCGCAGGCGGCGAGGGCGGCGGCCGCGTCGGCGAAGGCGACGAAGAGCGAGTCACCCTCGGTGAAGAGCTCCACACCGTCCGCTTGGGACAATGCGCGGCGAATCACCTCCCGGTGCTCGTGGAGCACCGGACGGTATCCCGCACCGAGCATCTGGGCCAGACGAGTCGAGCCCTCGATGTCGGTGAAGAGGAAAGTCACCAGCCCGCTGGGCAGGTGCGTCCGCCCCGACACGTGAAACCTCCGCCTTCCTAATTCAGGCGTGCCCCATATTTCCCCAACCAAGTGGCCCGCGCATCGTAGAAACGGTCGATCCCGGATTGGTCATCCGGGGCGATCCGTGCTGGTCAGTAACGATGACAGGCAAAGCTTGAGTGGGTTTCGCGTGACGTAACGACAACACTCCGGCAGCGGATGTGGCACGACAGGACACAACATCAAAGCCGTTTTACCGGTGCAATCCGAAACCCATCCGTAACAATGTTTCAGCAACCACAGGCGCCGCCGCAGCAACCGCCGCCGGCCGGCGGGCCGGGCATCGCGCCGGACCCGCCGGAAGAGCCGCCCCCGACCGCGATCGTGGACAGCAGTTTCACGGTGTCGTCGTGGCCGGCCGGACAGCTGGCCTTCACATTCGCTTCACGCATCGGGCGTTGCACCTCGAAGGTGTCTCCGCAGGCCCGGCAGCGGTACTCGTAACGTGGCATTCCCACAGGCTATGCCACGGTGACACGCGCCCGGGAATTCGGAATACTCGAGAGCGTGGCAAGCGACGACGAGAAGCCGGAGGCCCAGCAACCGACCACAATGGACACTCCCGCGGCCCCCGTGATCCGTCCCCCGGCCCCCAGGGCCCCGGACGAGCACACGATGCCGGTGGAGATCCTTGCGCCGGACCTGAGCCAGGCCAGCGAGCCGAAGCCGCCCCACCAGCCCAAACACGCGGTGGGGGACGGGCCGCGGCGCAGCTGGCTGGAGTTGCGGCGCTCGCGGGACGAGCCCGGCGCTGCCGAGTCGCGGCGGGACGAGCCCGGGACGCCCGAGTCGCGGAGCCCGCGCGGCTTCGGCTTCGAGTTGCGGCGCTCGCGCGGCGACGCGGACGTGCTCGAGTCGCGGCCGGAGAAGTCGGCCCGGGCGGCGGCGCGGCGGGAGTGGCTGGAGCGGACGAAGGCCCGGCCCGGTTTCCGGTTCCTGCTGCCCGGCGTGCTCTTCGCGGTGCTGCTCGCCGCGGCCGGGGTCGCCGGCGCGGTCGTGGTGCCCGCGGCGTCCAAGCCGCGCGCGGAGGCTTCCGAGTCGGCGCCGGCTCCTGGGGGTACCAACGGCGTCCCCCCAATCACGGGAGCACCCGAGACGGGTGAGGCCCCGCGGCCGGAGGACCCGTCCGCCTCACCCACCTTCAGCCCGCCGCCGGGCACCCACCAGCGGCCGGCCGACGTCTACGGCGCGTGGGCGGGCACCCGCTCGGTGCGGCTGAGGATTCCGGTCGTGGCGCTGCAGGCGTACGGCTACGCGGAGGCCGCCGCCGCGCGCGCGACCCCGAAGTGTCACCTGACCTGGACCACCCTCGCAGGCATCGGCAAGATCGAGTCCGACCACGGCCAGACCGGCGGCTCCGTACTGCAGGACGACGGCCGCTCCGTCCCGCCGATCGTCGGCCCGCCCCTGGACGGGCAGAACGGCCGGCAGTCCATCGCCGACACCGACCAGGGCCAGCTGGACACCGACCGCAGCTGGGACCGCGCGGTCGGCCCGATGCAGTTCCTGCCGGCGACGTGGAAGCAGTACGGCGTCGACGCCGACGCCGACGGGGTGATCGACATCAACGACATCGACGACGCCGCCCTGACCGCCGCCGCGTTCCTGTGCGAGAACGGCCGCGACCTGTCCACATTGGAAGGCTGGAACGCGGCGATCCACGCTTACAACGTGCCGGAGGAGTACCGCGCCGCTGTCTTCAACGCAACCAACGACTACGGGCGCAAAGACCGGCAGGGATGACCGGGACCGGCCCGCAGGGTAGATCAATGCCACGCTCTGCGCTCTGGTACTTCCGCTCAGCCACAAACAAGGGCAGGCTTAGGGCGTGAAGGTGCGCGAGTGGGACCCAGGGACCGCACCCGCGGCCGAGCTCGACGCGATGCTGCGGGCACTGAACGACATCGTGGCACTCGATGTGCCCGAGGATCCGCCGTGGCGCGAGACCATGTTCCGGGAGTACCTCGGCGTCACCATGCCGGGTGAGCGGCGCACATCGTGGCTGGCCACGACCGACGGCGGCGAGCTTCTCGGCCACGCGAGCCTGCTCGCGCTCGAGGACATCGGCGTGCTGGAGCTCTCGGTGGTGCCGAGCGCCCGCCGCGGCCGCGTCGGCACCACGCTGCTGTCCGCCGTGGCTCGCCGCGCCGCCGAGGAGGGCTTCGAGTCGGTCGGCGTCGAGGTCATCGGCGGCACCCCGAGCATCAAGTTCTTCGAGGCCCACGGGTTCGAGTGCGCGTTCATCGAGATGCGCAACCTGCTCGACCTGTCCGGCGTGGACTGGCTGCGGCTGGGCGAGATGGCGGCGGGGATCGGCGCGGGGTACCGCATCGAGTACTACCCCGGCGGCCCGCCCCCGGAGCTCTACGCCGGCTACGCCACGGCGAAGGAGGTCGCACGCGCCTCTGTCGCGGACGACCTGGACCTACGCCCGAGCTCGTACGACTCCGAACGACTGGCCGCGAGCCTGCGCACGCTGCATGCGCGGGGGCTCAAGCCGTACATCGTGCTGGCCGTCCACGAGCAGTCGGAGACGATCGCGGGCCTGACCGAGGTGGTGGTACCGGCACAGCGCCCGACGCGCGCGGACCAGTACGACACCATCGAGGTCCCGACCCACCGCGGCTACGGAATCAGCCGCGCGATCAAGGCCCGAATGCTGTTCGAACTGCGCGCGGCCGAGCCCCACCTGCTGGACGTGCAGACGTGGAACGCCTTGGAGAACGAGCCGTTGCTGCAGGTCAACGCAGAGCTGGGCTTCAAACCGGACCGCGAGTGGCGCGAGTACGAGGCGGACGTCATCGATTTGCTGCGCCGCCTGAAATCCTGACGCGGCCCGTTCCATCAGGCCGCCGGCCCTTGACCGCCGGCGGCCCGCGCAAAGCTGAAGCCGGCAGACCCGCGGACCGGCCGCAAGCAGGCGAGCCGTTGAGCCGTCATGCCGACCGCAAGCCGTCAAGCCGGTAACCCGCGGCCGGAGTGGCGTGACCGCGCGGCCCGGGTGGCGTGACCGCGCGCCTGGGAGGAGCCCCGGCCGGACTGGCGTGACCGCGCCCCAGGCCGCGCCCCGGGTCGGACCCTGGCCGCCGGTGCGGCGCCAAGGGCCCGGGTCGGACCCCTGGCCGCCGGCGCGACGCCGACCTCAAGGGCTCCGCGACGTGCGTGGTTGGCCGGTTGGACGACCCGCTAGGAGTGAAATCCGGAAGGACGACGAACCGCGCCCCCTGGCGAACGAGCGCACATCCCAGCCGTCGGGCCCGCTGTCTTTTCAAAACTCATTTTAGCCGACGCCAAAAAATCGGCGGAGTCGATCATGACGCTCCGTAAAAAGTCGTCACGCGACGTTAGCTCGCGGCCCACGGGCCCGTTACGAAGGTGCCGTCCGTGGTAAAGGGGTACGCGTTCGGTTTGCAACCGTTCAAGGCTATTGTCTGAGTCTGCATCACCGGGGCCACCTGGCCCGAGCCCGGGCACTTCATGTGGTCGAAGCCCAGGAAATGGCCCATCTCGTGCAGGACCGTCATCGAGTGGAAGTCTATGCCCACCGGGAAGCCCTCGATGCCCTTGAGCCAGCGTCGCAGGTTGAGCAGGATCGTCTTGCCGTACCGGCACGAGTAGATGCCCTGCGTCGTCACGCCCACCGATTTGCACAGTTTGTCCACCGTGCCCGGGGTGGCCAGCTTCAGCGTCACGTCGTAGTCGGCGCCGCTCACGCGCTGGAACTTCCAGCTCGCGTTGCTCAGCTTGTTCGGAGCGTAGGTGACCGGGTGGTCGGCCGACTTGGTCCAGCCCTCCGGTGACGACACGGCCCGGTCCACCTCGGCGGCGACCGAGTCCGTCGTCCAGACTGGGTTATTGCCCCACTTTATCCCATTTTCCAGCTCGACGCGATACCTCACCAGCGTCGCCGCCCCCGCCGCGCCGATCACGTCGGTGCCGCCCGTCGAGACCGTGAACGTGCCGCTCGCGGTGTTGGGTACGCCGTCGTTGGTGTTGGCCTTGCCGCCGCCGGTGTCGCCGCCCGGGTTGACCTTCTTCACCGTGGCCGAGGGCTTGGGTGCCGCCTTCGAGGGGGTCGGGGCCGCGGCCAGCTCGCCCACGCCCTCGAGCTGGCCGACCGGGAACGGGTCGGAGCTCGACGGGGCGTCGGCGACGAGGTACGGCGGCGGGGACGACTCCGCATGCGTGCCACAGCCCGCCAGCACGGACAGTAGCGCCACTGCTAGCCCAATGTGTCTCGCCCGAGTCCCCAGCACTCGGCCGAGCCTAGGGGAAATCCGCAACCGATGGAGCCCCGCGATTGAATCCGTCACGGTAAGCAACGCAACGGCGGGAACTGTACGTCTACGTACAGTCCCCGCCGGAGAATGCGAAGAACGCGCGAAGAACGCGCGAAGAAACGTCAGGCCGGCAGCGTCCACTTCTGCGCGTTCGAGCCGTTGCACGTGTACAGCTGCACGACCGTGCTGTCCGTGGACACCCCGCCGGCCACGTCCAGGCACTTGCCCGACTGCGGGTTGCGCAGCGAGCCGTCGGCCTGGGCCGCCCAGTTCTGCGCGCCGGAGCCGTTGCACGTCCACAGCTGAACGCGCGTGCCGTCCGCGGAGCCGCCCCCGGAGATGTCGAGGCACTTGTTCAGGGCCCGCAGCGTCTGACCCGACACCGTCCAGCTCTGCGCGCCCGAGCCGTTGCAGGTGTACAGCTGGATCTGCGTCCCGTCCGCCGTGGCCGCCCCGCGCACGTCGAGGCACTTCCCCGCCAGCCCCTTCACGGGCCCGGTCGGCGACCCGCCGCGAACGAACGTGAAGTCGTCCAGGTCGAAGAGCCCGGTGCCGGTACCGGTGAACGTCAGGTACACGTTCGCGGAGCCCGCCGGTACGCCGGTCAACGGCGCGGTGACGTCGGCGTACGTGTCCCAGCTCCCGGTGTTCGGCACGTTCACGGTGCCCAGGATCGGGCCGGTGGTCGAGCCGGTGCGCACCTGGATCTGCCCGCCGGGGCCGCCGGAGACGACCCGGGCGCGCAACGACGTCGACCCGCCGATGTTGAGCCCGTTGTACGCCGCCCAGTCGCCCGGCTCGATGTACCCGAGCGTCTGGCCGTTGTGCGCGCCCGCCTTCGTGTACGGCTCGACCCCGGAGGCCGTTGTGAACAGTTCGGCCTGCTGGGCGGAGTCGCCGGAGGCGATCCGGACGTTCCGGAAGGACACCTGGTCGCCGGATCCGTGGTTCTGGATGCCGATGTACCCGTCGAGGTTGCGCGCCGGATCGGTGTTCGTGAAATCGTTGATGAGCGAGCCGTTGAGGTACACCCGGATCCGCTGCCCCTCGACCGCGATCTCGTAGGTGTTCCACGCGCCGGGCGGGTTGAGCGCGGCGTCGCGGGCGGCGATGTTCGCGGACTGGAAGTTGTAGATCGCGCCGGTCGTGTGATCGGGCGTGTCGGTGGCGTCGATCTGGATCTCGTACCCCTGGTTGATCGCGATGTTCGGGTCGTTGCCCGGGTTCGGGAACCCGACGTAGACGCCCGAGTTGCTGTCGCCGGTGATGCGGAAGTCGGCCTTGAGCGAGTACGACGTGCCGAACTGCTTGGCGGAGTACCAGTACAGCCCGAGGCCGCCGGTCGAGGACAGCGTGGCGTCGGCGTTGGTGAAGCTGCCCGGGCCGGCCTGGGACCAGCCGGTGGTGGAGCCGTTGTACAGCGGCGTGTACCCGTTCTCGGGCCGGCAGTCGGCCTGGGCCCGCTTGGCCGCGTACCGGATGCCGCCGAGCAGTTCGCCCCGGAAGTTGGCGTCGGCGTACGACTCCTGGGTGTGCCCGAACCCGGTGTAGAAGGAGCGCCCGGAGTCGATGGTCTTGCACCAGGTGATCGGGTGGTCGGCGCCCATGGTGCCGCCGGAGTACGACGACTCGTCCAGGGTGGCGAGCACCTTCGCGCTCGCCCGCGGGTTGGTCTGGTAGTTGTACAGCTCGTCGGTGCGCGTCCAGACCTGCGGCAGGTGCGATGTCGCCGGGTTCGCGCGGTCCTCGGTGCGCGAGTTGACCTGCTGGATCGCCGGGTGGCTGGCGAACCAGGCCCCGACCAGGGTTCCGTAGAAGGGCCAGCTGTACTCGGTGTCGGCGGCCGCGTGCACGCCGACGTACCCGCCGCCGCCGCGGATGTACGCCTCGAACGCCGTCTGTTGTGCGTCGTTGAGCACATCGCCGGTGGTGGACATGAACACGACGGCCTCGTACTGCGCGAGGTTGGCCGCGGTGAACACCGCGGCGTCCTCGGTGGCGGTCACGGTGAAGTTGTTCGCCGCGCCCAGGTCGCGCACGGCCTGGATGCCGGCCGGGATGGCGTCGTGGCGGAAGCCCGCGGTCTTGGAGAAGACCAGGACGTCGTAGGGCGCGTCGGCGGCCAGGCTGGGCGTCGCCGGAACACAGGCCGCCGCGGTCACGGCGACGATCAGGGCGAGAGCGCGGAGCTTCATGGCAGTGTCCACTTCTGTGCGGTCGTACCGTTACAGGTGTACAGCTGCACGACGGTGCTGTCGGCGGTGTTCGCGCCGGCCACGTCGAGGCACTTGCCCGACGCCGGGTTCTTCAGCGATCCGTCGGCCTGGGCCGCCCAGTTCTGGGCGCCGGTGCCGTTGCACGTCCACAGCTGCACCTTGGTGCCGTCGGCGGTCGCGCCGCCCGAGATGTCCAGGCACTTGCCGAGCACCTTGAGCTGCTGGCCGGCGACGACGACCACCTGGGCGCCGGTGCCGTTGCAGGTGTAGATCTGCATCTGGGTGCCGTCGGCGCTGCCGGCCCCGCGGGCGTCGAGGCACTTGCCCGCGAGCCCCTTCACCGGGCCGACGCCGTTGCCGGTCGCGGCGGTGGTGAACGTGAAGCTGTCGAGGTCGAAGAGCGCGGCGGTGGTACTGCCGGAGAAGGTCAGGTACAGCGACGTCGTCCCGGCGGGTGCGTTGGTGATCGGGCCCCCGACCGTCGTGAACGTCTCCCAGGAGCCGGTCACCGGCACCGTCGCCGAGCCGATCACCGTGCCGGTGGGCGAGCCGGTGCGCAGCTGCAGCGTGCCGCCCGCGCCGCCGGAGGAGACCCGTGCGGAGAACGCGGTGGCGTTGTTGAGCTTGTACGGGTCGAACCCGATCCAGTCGCCGTTGTTGATGTTGCCGACGGTCTTGCCGCCCTCGGCCGTCGGCTTGGTGATCTGGTCGACGCCGAGGAAGGACTTGAAGAACTCACCCTGGCGGTAGCGGGGCGCCATGATGCTCTGCGCGTGGACGGTGAGCCCGCCCTTGTCCGTGTACTGCGCGTCGAAGATCGGGAAGATGTTCGACGCCGAGTCGTGCTCCCCGTCGACCGGGATGGTGATCGTGCCCGCGCAGCCGGTCTGCGACGTGATCTGGTGCGCGTGCTGGTCATGGCCGAGCACGTAGGTCATCGTCACCTTGCTGCAGTCGATGGCCCCGTCCTCGGGGTCGGTGACCGTGACGCTCCACGGCACCGTGTCGCCGAAGGACACCAGCTGGCCGGGCTTCGGGCCGTTGATGCTGACCGTCGGCGCCGTGTTGCCGACGCTGATGAGGACGTTGGCGGTGCCGATCGCGCCCTGCGGGTCCTTGGCGGTCAGGGTCACCGAATAAGTGCCGTTGGTGGTGTACGTGTGCGACGGGTTCGCCGCCGTGGAGGTACCACCGTCGCCGAACGTCCACGAGTAGGTCAGCGCGCCGCCCTCGGGATCGGTGGAGCCCGCGGAGGAGAAGGTCACGGCGAGCGGGGCCGAGCCGGAGGTGACGTTCGAGCTCGCGACGGCGGTCGGGGCGCGGTTGCCGCCGGCGCCGACGTAGTCGTAGCGGTACAGGGCCGAGTTCTGGTCGCCGTTGAAGTACCCGGTGCCGTAGTCCAGGACGTACAGGGCGCCGTCGGGGCCGAACTGCATGTCCATGACCTGCTTGCCGTTCCACGGGAAGTTGTCGATCGCGCCGGGTGAGCCGTCGGCGTTGACCTTGATCGGCTTGATCCAGCCGCGGCCGAACTCTCCGGCGAAGAACAGCCCGTCGAGGGACTGCGGGAACTTCGTGGTCGAGGGGTTGGCGGCGTCGTAGTGGTACACCGGACCGCCCATCGGCGACTCCGAACCGCTGCCGAACTCGGGCGGGCTGCCCGCGTCACCGCCGTAGCGGATCCACGCCGATTTGGCGGCGGGCAGGGTGCCCAGGCCGGTGTTGCGGAAGGAGTTGTTTGTCGCGCCGGCCGCGCAGTTGAACTTGGGGCCGGTGGCGTTGGTGGCGAAGTTCCACTCGTTGTACGTCTCGGTGCTGGTGTTCGTGCCGGTGCAGTACGGCCAGCCGTAGTTGCCGGGCGCGGTGATCCGGTCGAACTCCACCTGCCCGGACGGGCCGCGGTTGGGGTCGGTGGCGCCGGCGTCGGGGCCGTAGTCGCCGACGTAGACGACGCCGGTGGCCTTGTCGACGGTCATGCGGTACGGGTTGCGGAAGCCCATCGCGTAGATCTCGGGCCGCGTGTTCGCGGTGCCGGCGGCGAAGAGGTTGCCGCTCGGGATCGAGTACGAACCGTTCGCGTTGACCTTGATGCGCAGGATCTTGCCGCGCAGGTCGTTGGTGTTGCCGGCCGAGCGCTGGGCGTCGTAGGCGGGGTTGCGGTCGGTGCGCTCATCCAGCGGGGCGTACCCGGCCGAGTCGAACGGGTTGGAGTCGTCGCCGGTGGACAGGTACAGGTTGCCCGCGGCGTCGAAGTCGATGTCGCCGCCGACGTGGCAGCAGATGCCCCGGTTGGCCGGAACGTCGAGGATGTTGACCTGGCTGGCCGTGTTGACGGTGTAGTCGGCGTTGAGCGTGAAGCGCGACAGCCGGTTGACGCCGGTCCAGGTCGCCCAGGTGGCGTCGGTACCGGTGGCGGGCGCGTCGCCGGTGGGCGTGGACAGCGGCGGGGCGTAGTACAGGTAGATGTAGCGGTTGCTCGCGAAGTTCGGGTCCGCGGCGACGCCCTGCAGCCCCTCCTCGTCGTGCGTGTACACCGGGATGTTCGCGATGACGGTGGTGTTGCCGCTCGCGTCGGTGCGCCGCAGCGTGCCGTTGCGCGCGGTGTGCAGTACGGACCGGTCGGGCAGCACGGAGATGGCCAGCGGCTCGCCGACCTCGGGCTCGCCCTTGGCGAGGGTCACCTGCTGGAAGTCGGCCGCGTTGATGGCCGCCTGCGCGGGCGTGGCGGGCCCGGCGGCGAGCGTGAAGGCGGTCGCGGTGAGGCTGGAAACGACGAGGATCAGCGCGGCTACTATCGGCCGCCATCGATGCCTGGAGGGTTGCTGGTTCACGGTGTCCCTTCCTGACGTGGTGATGTGCCAGGCAGGGCGCGCGCCGCCGCGCCGGATGCCGGAGTCGACCCCGCGGCGTTCGCCGCATCCGGTGCCGATCCGGATACATTGATGAAACGCGCTGGTGTCGTGGAGGACACACTAGGGTCTTTAGCTACGGCTGTCCATACTTTGCATCGTCGATGCGCTAACTTTTGCTGAACCGGTAAAAAGCTCCAGCCCATATGCTGTAGCCATGGGGGCTCAGGGGGCACTGCGCAGAGACGCCGAGCAGAACCGCCGGCAGCTGGTGGAGACCGCCAAGGTCGTGTTCGCCGAGCGCGGCCTGGAGGCGCCGCTCGACGAGATCGCCCGCCGGGCCAAGGTCGGCAACGCCACCCTCTACCGCCGCTTCCCCAGCCGCGGCCATCTCGTCGCCGCGGTGTTCGGCGACGCGCTGCAGGAGGTGGTCGACGCCACCGAGCGGGCGCTCGCGGTCGAGGACCCGTGGGCCGCGTTCGCCGAGCACCTGACGTTCCTGTGCGAGGTGCAGGCGGGCAGCCGCGCGTTCGCGGACCTGCTCATCGCGACCGTGTCGGGGGTGCCGGAGCTGGAGAGCCTGCGCGGGCGCGCCTTCCGCGGGCTGACCGCGCTGGTCGACCGGGCCCGGGCGGCGGGGGTGCTGCGGCCGGACTTCCAGCACGAGGACGTCGTGCCGATGCTCATGGCGAACGCGGGCCTGGTGGAGCGGACCGTGGAGAGCGCCCCGACCGCCTGGCGGCGCCAGCTGGGCTACACCCTGGCGGGCCTGCGCGCGACGGCGGAGGCGCTGGAGGTACCCCCGGACCGCCTCGGCATCCAGCGCGCGATGCACGTGCTCGCCGAGCGGAACGGCCTGGGCTGACCCACGGGCCGGCGGCAACGGACCAGTTGATGCTCCGTGAAGGCCTGGCGCCGAACGAAGCCGGCCCCTTCGCCCCCGGAAGGCGACCCACGTGTGGGAGGGGGCTTGGGTGGAGCGGAGCTCCCCCAATGGGGAGCGAAGCGCGAAACTCAGCAGGTTTCGCGCCAGGCGTCCAGGTCCAGCTTTTTCTTCATCGACGAGAAGTGCAGGGCCTTGGTCTTGCCGCAGAAGGAGCTCGTCGAGCCGTCGTACTCCACGTGGAACACGGGCTTGCCGGCGTCCGTGAAGACCTTCAGGGTGTCGCACTCGTTGTAGCGGGCGCACTCCTCGTTGACCGCGAAGTCGAACGCCGGCGCCAGTGCCGCGGCCTGTTCGACGTCGTTCTTGAGGCCCACCCCGAGCCCGGTGCGGTGGGCGAGGTCGGCCACGCGCCGGTTGAAGGTGAGCTGGTCCGCGGCGGTGAGCGGGAAGCCGCTGCTGTTGCTGAACCCGTCGACGTTGTCGGGCTCCACGGCGTCGAAGCCCTTGTCCCGGCACTGCTTGAACCGGGCCGTCAGCAGCGGCTAGAGCACGTCCCAGCGCCGGATGTCGAGCCACTTCTCCCCCGCCCAGCCGTCCAGGCCCTTGCCCTGCACCGCCTCCGGGAGGTTCTTGGCGTCGGCGCGGAAGTCCTCGCGCGCGCCCACGTTGACGTAGCAGATCACGTGCCGGCCGGCGGACTTGAGCGCGGCCACGTCGGCGGCCGCAGTGTTCGCGCCGTCGACGTCGTACACCTCCGCCGGCACCGACTTGTCGAGCGTCCCGGTCAGCTGCCACTGCCAGGTCAGGCCGGCGGCCGGCCTCCACCAGCCGCCGGCCGGCGGGGGCGGGACCGCCGGCCGGCGGGGGCGGGACCGCCGTGCCGGGCCCGGCGCACCAGCAGGGCGCTCGCCTCGCCCAGCCGGGCCGCCGGCACCCCGTAGACGAGGTGGGCGGCGTTGGGCCAGTCGCGCTCGGCCGACGGCAGCGCGGCGTACGTCTCCCACGACCCCTCGAACGTGCACACCACGTCCGCGAGGGCCGCGTAGCCGGGCAGGCAGCGGGTGCCGGGGTTGAGCACGACCGAGCCGCGGACCGCGCGCACGACCTGGGTCACGTACGCCAGGCCGGCCGCGTCGGCGGGCACCTGGTCGAAGAAGATGCCGCCGACCGGGTGCTGCGACCAGCCCACGATGTCGCACCAGACCTCGCCGTTGGCGCGCTCGCCGTAGCCGAGGTCGACGTAGCCGAGCATCTTCACGCCCGCCTCGTGCAGCCGCGCGGTCGCGCGCGCGTAGACCTCGTCGCGGGCCGAGCCTGGTCCATTGTGGACGTTCACGATGGTCCAGCAGGCGCCCTTGGGCAGGCAGTCCCACGCCTCGGGGTCGGCCAGCGGGTGGACGTACAACGGCAGCAGCATCATGCTCGGTAACTCTCCGGATCGCGCAGGACGAGCGCCGCGACCGCGAGCCCGGGCAGGCCGGCCCCGAGCAGGGTCGCGACGGTCAGGGTTTCGGCGAACGTGGGGGCCACGTGCACCAGGGCCGGCGCCCAGTGCCCGACGCCCGTGACGAGCAGCGCCGGCCACCACACGACGATCGCGGCGGTGCCGGCGCGGCCGTGCGAGGCGAGCACCAGGCACAGCGCGTAGACGGCCATGAGCAGCACGGCCGCGGCGAAGGACTGCCCGCGCGCGAGCAGCCCGGACCACACGGCCCCGGCGATCGCCGCGCCCGCCACGACAGGGACGGCGAGCACGGCGACGGTGCCGGCACTGATCCGGCCGAGCCGGCGGTCGAAGGCGAAGCGGTCGGCCAGGCCCGCCCGCGCGGACGCGATCCGCCGCTGGTGCCACACGAGGGTGAGTTCCATCAGCGGTACCCCGAGCAGCAACGGCACGGCCTCCAGCGGCACCCGGTGCGGGGCGATCCCGTCGAGCGCGACCGTGCGCAACAGCACGGCCTGGCCGGTGCCGACCATCCCGTACAGGGCCGCGTACCCGACATCGTGCCGCCACGAGCGCCACCGCCGCCGCGTCACCCGGCGCGGCTCGCGCTCGCGCAGCACCGGCCGGTACGCGACCGCGACGAGCAGCGCGACGCCGATCAGCAGCAGGTGCACGCTCAGGCCCCAGCGCAGCCCCGCGGACGCGATCCAGCAGGGCGCGACGGCCCCGATCACCGCCCGCTCGCGGTTGGTCACGAGGGCCACCGCGGCCACGGCGAACAGCGCGAGCTGGACGGCGGCCACGGCGTAGGCACGGACGCCCTCGCCGATGAGGGCCAGGGCCCACAGCGCGGCCAGGCCGAGGAAGCCGGCGCCGAGCAGCCGCGCGGCCGCGGCGCGCCCGCGCTCGGACAGCGCCCGGTAGCCCAGGTGCGACAGCGCCTGCCCGCCGCCCCAGCCGAGCACGAGGGTGCCGGTGGTGGCCAGCGTCACCACGAGCTCCTCGCGCCCGTCGTGCGCGTACACGCCCATCAGCGAGCCGGTGGCGCCGCCGCCGGGCTGGGCGCCGGTCACCAGCGGGGTGAACGTCGTGCCGGCCTGGGAGCCGTCAGCGGTAGCCGCCGCGGCGCCGAGGTAGCCGAAGGACTCCGACGTCGCCGGGTCGATGTCGTCGACCGGCACGGCGCCCTTGAGGTAGCCGAACCCGGCCCCCTTGCCGGCGTCGGTGACCTGCATGGTGGAGCCGTCGAGCACGCCGCTCCAGGTGTTGGTGAGCCCGACGCCCGCGCCGGCGAAGGTGTACGCGTCGATCTGGCGCACCTTGAAATCGCGCTCGAAGTCGGCCAGCGCGGTCGCCTCGGCCCCGGTCACCGAGTTCTCGTTCGGCACGATGACGCCCTGGTACTTGGCCCGGCGCACCCCGCTCACGGTGTCGGCGAGGTAGGCGGCGGTGATGACGGGGCGCCCGGCCGCGGCGAGACCGAGGGTGTCGTAGGGCACGCCCTCCCGGTCGAGCTGGGCGCGGAGGGTGTCGACGCCGGTGCTGTCGTCGTCGAGCACGAGCAGCGCAGGTCGATGCGCTGTCGGGTGGTGGCGGCCAGGGCGGGCTGGGCGAGGGCGATACCGGCCAGGCCCAGCAGGGCCAGGGCACCGGCGACGATCCGGGACTTCAAGGTGCTGTGCTCCTTCGGGGGGTTCGTCTCAGGCGGCTTTCACGACTTCGGCGATGGAGGAGGCGACGATGCTGTGCAGGTTGTGGCGGGCGCGCCAGCCGAGGCGGGCGCGGATTCGGGCGGGGCTGGCGACGACGGCGGGGTCGCCGAGGCGGCGGGGGCCTCGTCGTAGGGCAGCGGGCGGCCCAGGGCCCGGCCGACGGCGGCGATCATCTGCAGCACCGAGGCGCCCTCGCCGCGGCCGACGCTGAGCACCTCGTCGCGCAGCTCGTCCTCGTGCAGGGCGAGGGCGGCGCGCACATGGGCGTCGGCGATGTCGCGGTAGTACCGCAGCGGGTGGGCGGCCGACTCGGCGACGTCCTTGCGCGCGGCGAGGTGGATCACCCCGTCGGGCCGGTGCCCCAGGAAGATCTCGCGCACGGCCGCGGTGTCGCGCACGTCGGCGCGCAACAGCGGCACCCCGAACGGCACCCGCGCCGCCCGGCCGGTGGACAGATCATCGACGACAATGCATTCAATGTCGGCCCCTTGCAGGGCGCCGACGACATGCGCGCCGATGTAACCGGCGCCTCCGGTGACGAGCCATCTCACGTTGGGGGCAACGAGGGCCTGACCCACCCGATCGGGGACTGTCGTGTTCCTGACAGTTGGCCGGGGCCGGAAATCACCGACCCGGGGCCGTAACCATGCCCGCGACCTGCGCGAACAATTCTGCGGCCGGGCGAGCGGGGAAACCGCCGCGACACGCCCGATATGCCAGATTCCTCCGGGCTAGGGGGTGGGCGGCGCCGCCGAGGGCCGTGTCCCCGGATCGTTGCCGCCCGGTCCGGCGGCCGGCCTACCCGCGGCGAGCGGGGCCGCGACCGCCGCCCCGGCCGGCGCCGTCCCGGCCGCGGTGAGCACCCCGGCCGGCACCGCGGAACGCATCGAGCGGGCGGGCGGGGTCCGGCGCCGATCCATCAGGCCGCCGCGGCCACCCGGTCGCGGCCGTTGCGCTTGGCCGCGTACAGGTGCCGGTCGGCGAGGTCGTAGAGGTCGCGGCCGGTCATGCCGAGGGCCGGCTCGGCCGCGGTCAGCGCGTCGGAGTTGCGGCCCTGCACGGTCGGCTCGTGCACCTGCAGGGCCAGCTTGTGGAACGGCCCGTACACGCGGACGGGGGCGGGCAGCCCTGTCATCGCCATGTGGTGCCCCCGTCCGGTCCGGTCACGGCCGGAACGTCGGCAGGCGGCCGGACCGGATGAGGGATTCAGATGCGGCGCAGCAGGCGAGCCGCGTCACTCGCCCAATACGTCAGGATCAGCTGGGCACCCGCGCGGCGGATCGAGGTGAGCGTCTCGAGGATGACCCGCTCGCGGTCGAGCCAGCCGTTGGCGACCGCGGCCTCGACCATCGCGTACTCGCCGGAGACCTGGTAGGCCGCGACGGGCACGTCCACCATCTCGGCGACCCGGGTGAGCACGTCGAGGTACGGCAGCGCGGGCTTGACCATGACCATGTCCGCGCCCTCCTCGACGTCGAGGGCGACCTCGCGCAGGGCCTCGCGCAGGTTGGCGGGGTCCTGCTGGTAGCTCATGCGGTCGCCGACGAGGGCGGACTCGACCGCCTCGCGGAACGGGCCGAAGAAGGCGCTGGCGTACTTCACCGCGTAGGCCAGCAGCGACACGTCGATGTACCCGGCCCGGTCCAGGGCGCGGCGAACCACGCCGACCTGGCCGTCCATCATCCCGGACGGGCCCAGCACGTGCGCGCCGGCCTCGGCCTGGGCCAGGGCCATGAGCTCGTACTGCCGCAGCGTGGCGTCGTTGTCGACGGAGCCGTCGGCGGCCAGCACGCCGCAGTGCCCGTGCGAGGTGAACTCGTCCAGGCACAGGTCGGACATGACCACGGTGGCGTCGCCGACCTCGGAGATCACGTCGCGAATGGCGACGTTGAGGATCCCGTCGGGGTCGATGCCCCCGGAGCCGGTCTCGTCACGCGTCTGCGGTACCCCGAAGAGCATCAGGCCGCCGACGCCCTCGGCGACCGCCTTGGCCGCGGCCTTGCGCAGCGACTCGCGGGAGTGCTGCACCACGCCGGGCAGGGAGCTGATCGGCCGCGGCTCGGCCAGCCCCTCCTTGACGAACATCGGCAGGATCAGGTTGGACGGCTGCACGTGCGTCTCGGCGACGAGCCGGCGCATCGCTGGGGTGCGACGCAGCCGGCGCGGCCGGACCTCCGGGAAACCCACGGGACTGACCCCCTCTAGCGGAACCTCAGGGCGGTCGGGCCCTGGACCTTCGAGCCACGACGCTGCTTGGCGGGCATCGCGGCGAGCTTCTCCCGCAGTTCCACAGCGTAGCCCGCCAGCGCCTCGACGAGGTCGGGCACGGAGGCGTGCGGCGGCTGGACATCGACGCGCAGACCGAACTCGACGGCGGTATCCGCCGTCTTCGGGCCGATGACGGCCACCACGGTGCGGGCGTGCGGCTTGCCGGCGATGCCGACCAGATTGCGCACGGTGGAAGAAGAGGTGAAGAGCACCGCGTCGAAGCCACCGGACTTGATCGCGTCGCGGATGTCGGCCGGCGGCGGGGCGGCGCGGACCGTGCGGTACGCGGTGACGTCGTCGACCTCCCACCCGAGCTCGGTGAGCCCGGCGGCGAGCGTCTCGGTCGAGATGTCGGCCCGCGGCAGCAGTACCCGCCCGACCGGGTCGAGCACCTCGTCGTGCGGCGAGAACTCGGCCAGCAGGCCCTCGGAGGACTGCTCGCCGGTCGGCACCAGCTCGGGCACGATGCCGAAGCCGCGCACGGCCTCGGCGGTGGCCTCGCCGATGCAGGCGACCTTGACGCCGCCGAAGTGGCGGGCGTCCAGGCCGTGCTCGGCGAACTTCTCCCACACCGCGCGCACGGCGTTGACGGAGGTGAAGACGGTCCAGGCGTACCGGCCGTCGACCAGGCCCTTGATCGCCCGCTCCATCTGCGCCGGGGTGCGCGGCGGCTCGACGGCGATCGTCGGCACCTCGCACGGGATGGCGCCGTAGGCGCGCAGGCGCTCGCTCATCGCGCCCGCCTGCTCCTTGGTGCGCGGGACGAGGACCTTCCAGCCGTACAGCGGGCGGTTCTCCCACCAGCCGAGCTTCTCGCGCTGGGCGACCCCGGAGCCGAGGCACAGCACCACGCGGCCGGCGAAGCCGAGCGCGGCGGCGACCATGCTGTCGACGCTGGAGGCGGAGCTGTACTGCGTCTCGCCCGTGCCGTCGCCGGTGATCGAGACCGGCGTGGCCGGGTCGACCCCGGCGGCCAGCAGCCCGTCGCGCACGGCGGCGAGGTCGCCCGCGTCGACGGCGAGGGCGGAGGAGCCGCGGGCCACGGCGGTGGCGACGGACTCGAAGTCGACCGACTGCACGTCGTCGACGTCGGCGGTCACGCGTACCCCGGGCAACGGCACGCCCGCGTAGGTGGCGACGCCGGCGGCCTGGCCGATGCCGGGCACGACCTCGAACGGCACCGCGGTGCGGGCGACCGCCTGCACCTCCTTGAGCACGGTCTCGTGGGCCAGCGGGTCGCCGCCGACGAGGTGGATCGCACGCAGCCCGGAACGGGCCGCGGACAGCAGCACCTTGGCGACGTCGCCCGGGGCGCCCTCGGCCGGGCTGAACTGGCACTCCGGGTCGGCCTCGGCGCGAATCGCGGCGAGCAGCGGCTCCGGGACATTGCGGTCGTGGACGACGTGGTCGGCGGACACCAGCGCCTCATGGGCGCGGCGCGTCAGCAGGCCGGGATCGCCGGGGCCGGCCCCGACGAAGGCGATCCGGCCGGTGCTGCCCTTACGGGTGCGGGTCATGCTGCACTCCCAGTGCGTTGTCGGCGCCTTCCTCGCGCAGGTCGCGGGCCAAGGCTCGGCCCACCTCCGCGGCGTCGGCGAGCGTTCCGGTGCGAGAGAGCCGGAGGGCGAAGCCGCCGTCCGGGCTGAACACCGCACCGCGCAGATAAATCTCCGGCCCCTCGTCGCCCTCGGCGACCTCGGCCAGTGCCGCGATCGGGGCGGAGCAGCCCGCCTCGAGCTCGGCCAGCAGCGCCCGCTCGGCGGTGACCGCCGCGCGGGTGTACTCGTCGTCGAGCGCGGCGAGGACCTCGCGCAGCTCGGCATCGTCTTCACGGCACTCGACCGCCAGTGCGCCCTGCGCGGGGGCGGGCAGCATCAGCAGCGGGTCGAGCACCTCGGTGGCCTCACCGGCGCGACCGAGCCGGGCCAGCCCGGCGGTGGCCAGGACGATGGCGTCGAACTCGCCCTCGGCGAGCTTGCGCAGGCGCGTGTCGATGTTCCCCCGCAGCGGTACCGCATGCAGCCGCCGCCCCAGCACGTTGATCTGGGCGATCCGGCGCAGCGCCCCGGTGCCGATCTTGGCGTCGTCGGGCAGCTCGTTGAGCGTGAGCCCGCCGCGGGCGACCAGCGCGTCGCGCGGGTCCTGCCGCGCCGGGATCGCGGCCACGACCAGGCCCTCGGCCTTCGCGGTCGGCAGGTCCTTGTAGGAGTGGACGGCGAGGTCGATCTCCTTGTTCAGCAGCGCGTCACGCAGGGCGGAGACGAACACGCCCACGCCGAGCTGCTGGATGGGGGCGCTGGACCGGTCGCCGGGCGTGACGATCTCGACCAGTTCCACGTCACGGCCGGTGCGCTCGCGCACGGCGTCCGCCACGGTGTTCGACTGGGCCAGAGCCAGCGCGCTGCCCCGGGTGCCAAGCCTCAACGTCACGGGTGCACCTCGGAAGCCTCGGCCGGGTTGATCTCGGCGGTGGGAATCTGCAGATCGAACAGCTCGCGCAGCGCCTGAGCATAAGCCTCGCCGCCGGGCGCCGACGCCAGTTGCCGGACACGGACGGTCGGCTGGTGGAGCAGGCGCTGGACGATCCGGTGGATGCTGTGCGACACCTCGGCCCGCGCCGCGTCGCCGAGCTCGGGGCAGCGCTGGGCGAGCCGGCGCAGCTCGGCCTCGACGACCTCGTCGGCCCGGGCCCGCAGCGCGGCCACCGTCGGGGCCACGTCCGCGCCGCGCAGCCAGGTGAGGAACGCCTCGACCTCGGCCGCGACGATCTCCTCGCCGGCCCGCTCCTCCGCCTCGGAGGTGGTGGACAGCGACTCGGCGAGCAGCTCGATGTCGACGACGGTGATGCCGGGCAGGTCGTGCGCGGCCGGGGCGACGTCGCGCGGCAGCGCGAGGTCGAGCACCAGCAGCTCGTGGCCGGCTCCGGCGAGCAAGGGCGCGTCGAGGACCGGGCCTGGCGACGCGGTGGCGCTCACCACGACGTCGACCCGCTCGAGCAGCGACGGCAGCTCGGCGAAGGGAACCGCCTCGGCCCCGTGCAGCTCGGCGAGGCGCTCGGCGCGGGCGTGGCCGCGGTTGGTCACGTACAGCGGCGAGGCGCCGGCCCGGCGCAGGGTCGCCAGCGACAGCGCGCCCATGGACCCGGCCCCGATGACGAGCGCGGGGCGGCCCTCGACGGGCGCGGTGGCACCCTGGCCGTAGGCGAGCGCGGCGCTGACCACGCTCTGCCCGGCGCGGTCGATCTCGGTCTCGGCGTGCACCCGCTTGCCGACCCGCAGGGCCTGCTGGAGCAGTTCGTGCAGGAGGCGCCCGGCCGTGCCCTGCTCGCCGGCGGTGCCGTAGGCGTCGCGGAGCTGGCCGAGGATCTGGGCCTCGCCGACGACCATCGAGTCGAGGCCGGCGGCGATGCGGAACGCGTGCCGGACGGCGTCGGCCTCGTAGTGCACGTACAGCTGCGGCGCCAGCTCCCCCATGGGCAGGCCGGCGCGGGCGGCCAGGACCCCGCCGATGTCGGCGAGGCCGCCGTGGAACGCGGTGACGGCGGCGTAGATCTCGACCCGGTTGCACGTGGACAGGACGACGGCCTCGTCGACGTACGGCAGCCCGACCAGCTCGGCGAGCACGGCCGGCAGCTCGCCGGTGCCCAGCGTGAGCTTCTCCAGCAGCGGTACGCCCGCGGTGCGGTGCGACACCCCCACGACCAGCAGGTTCACGTTCCCGGTCACGACGCCACCTCCGCTTCGCTCCGGCGTCGTCGCGACAAGACCTGTCCTTCCTGGTGAGCGGCCTCTCCGCTCCGCTGCGAACCGCTCACGACGCCACCTCCGCTTCGCTCCGGCGTCGTCGCGACAAAAGCTGTGCTTCCTGGTGAGCGGCCTCTCCGCTCCGCTGCGAACCGCTCACGACGCCACCTCTGCCTCGCCCCGCCCGGCCTTCGGCACCGGCGCCGGCAGTGCGGTGAGGGCCGACTTGCGGTGCTCGTGGAAGGACAGGATCTGCAACTCGATTGCCAGATCGACCTTACGCACGTCGACGCCCTCGGGAACGTTCAAGACGCAGGGCGCGAAGTTCAGGACGCTCCTCACACCGGCCGCCACCAGGCGGTCGGCCACGTGCTGGGCGGCGTGGGCGGGCGTGGCGATGACCGCGATCGAGATCTGCTCCTGCAGCACGACCTCGGGCAGCTCGTCGATGTGGCGCACGACGAGGCCGTTGATCTGCTCGCCGACGCGGCCGTGGTCGGCGTCGAAGAGGGCGGCGATGCGGAATCCGCGGCTGCCGAAGCCCGCGTAGCCCGCGAGGGCGTGACCGAGATTACCCACGCCGACGAGCGCGACGCCGCGGCGATGGGTCAGCCCGAGCACCTGCTCGATCTGGTCGATGAGCAGGGTCACGTCGTAGCCGACCCCGCGCGTGCCGGTGCGGCCCAGATGGGACAGGTCCTTGCGGAGCTTGGCGGAGTTGACCCCCGCGGCCGCGGCCAGACCCTCCGAGGAAACCGTGTCGTGCCCTTCCTCCGAGAGGTGGTGCAGGGCGCGCAGGTACTCCGGAAGCCTGGCGACGGTCGCCTCCGGAAGGTCCGGAAAGTCCGGTCCGTCCGTGGGGCCGGTGCGCTGCTGGCTCATGAGTCTCCGAGACGACGACGACGGTGTACGAGGCCGCTCGCAAGGGCGGTTACCGCCTGTGCTAGCGGGATTCGTCGTTGCAACAGAGTAGGCGCTTGTGAAGCCGTGCACAAATCGCGATCTTGAAGAGGCGGCGCCCACCACGTAGAGGTCAGCGCCCGCCCGTGCGGATCGCGCACGCGAGAAAAGCCCCCGCGGCACGTGGTGCCCCCTTTCTCCGACGCGGTCGGCAGCGGGCGGGCGCTGTCGCAAGTATCCGCACAATTGGGACAGTTGCCGCACCCAACACGCCTTATGTAGCGAGACTACACGTTTTTTCAGTAGGGCTGCCCCTACCATCAAGTGGCTGGACGGCGGGATGGGAGGCGGCGGTCGCGATGCCTAGCGTCGATGACATGACGACGACCATCACCCCGCTCGGCCCGGGCCGCGTTTCCCGCATCTTCCGCCAGCTGGGCATCGACACGCAGTACGTGCTGCTCGGCTTCCCCCTGTCGATCATCACCATCGTGCTGTGCCTGACGGGGTTCTCCCTCGGGGTCGGGCTGATGGTCCTCACGGTCGGCTTCCCGATCCTGTTCGCCACCGCGTTCCAGGCGCGCGGCTTCGCCACCCTGGAGCGCGCCCGGATCGGCCCGGTGCTGCACACCCACCTGCCACACCCGTACTACAAGAAGGCCGCGCCGGGCGCCGGCTTCTGGCGGCGCACCTTCGTCCCGCTCACCGACGGCCAGTCGTGGCTCGACCTGCTGCACGGCGTCTTCCGCTTCATCCCCAGCACGTTCGCCTTCGTGTTCGTGGTGACCTGGTGGGCCGGCGCGCTGGGCGGCCTGACCACGGTGCTGTGGGACTGGTCGATCCCGCGCGGGCCGGACAACACCGACCTGCCGCAGCTGCTCGGCCTCGGCAGCGGCACCGGGCTGCGCGTGCTCTTCTACACCGGCCTCGGCCTGGTGTTCGCCCTCACCCTGGTGCCCGTCGTGCGCGGCGTGGCCCTGCTCGAGGCGCTGTTCGCCCGCGCCCTGCTCAGCGGCGTCAACGAGCTGCGCGAGCGGGTCTACCAGGCCGAGCTCGGCCGGGACCGGGCCCGCGCCCAGACCACCGCCGCGGTCTCGGCCGAGGCGACCGCCCTGCGCCGGCTCGAGCGCGACATCCACGACGGCCCCCAGCAGCGGCTGGTCCGCCTGGCCATGGACCTCGGCCGGGCCGACCTGCAGTTCGACAACGACCCGGCGGCCGCCCGCGCCACCGTGGCCGAGGCCCTCGCGCAGACCCGCGAGACCCTGGAGGAGCTGCGCGCGCTGTCCCGCGGGATCGCCCCGCCGATCCTGGTCGACCGCGGGCTGCACGCCGCGCTGACCGCCCTGGCCGCCCGGTCGATCATCCCGGTCGACCTGGAGCTGCCGGAGGTCGGGCGGCTGGCCACCCACGTGGAGACGACCGCCTACTTCGTCGTGGCCGAGGCCCTCACCAACGTGGCCAAGCACTCCCACGCCAACGAGGTGAAGGTCACGTTGCAGCGCTCGGCCTACGGGATGCTCGTCACGATCGAGGACGACGGCGTGGGCGGCGCGAGCCTGGCCAAGGGGCACGGGCTGAGCGGGCTGGCCGATCGCGTGCGGGCCGCGGGCGGGGAGCTGACCGTGACCAGCCAGCTGGACGCCGGCACGAAACTCGTGGCAATCCTCCCGGTGTAGCTGCCCCCGGCGCCGGCGCGCGCCCCGGCGCTCCCTTCGGGAGCGCACAGAGCGCCTAGGATCACCGCGTGCGAGTAGTCGTTGCGGATGATGCGGTACTGCTGCGCGAGGGCCTGGTGCGCCTGCTCACCGAGAGCGGCCACCAGGTCCTCGCCGCCGTCGGGGACGGCCCCAGCCTGGTCGAGGCGGTCGTCGAACACCGGCCCGACGTGGCGATCGTCGACGTGCGGATGCCGCCGTCACACACCGACGAGGGGCTGCGCGCCGCGGTCGAGGCCCGGGCCCGGGTACCGAAGACGCCGATCCTCGTCCTGTCGCAGTACGTCGAGGTCTCCTACGCCGACGACCTGCTCGCGGACCGGGCCGGCGCGGTCGGGTACCTGCTGAAGGACCGCGTCTCCGAGGTCGCCGAGTTCCTCGACGCCATGCGGCGCGTCGCGGCCGGCG
Source organism: Dactylosporangium sp. McL0621 (assembly GCF_049995355.1). Classification (NCBI taxonomy): domain Bacteria; kingdom Bacillati; phylum Actinomycetota; class Actinomycetes; order Micromonosporales; family Micromonosporaceae; genus Dactylosporangium; species Dactylosporangium sp. McL0621. The sequence goes on along the minus strand of NZ_CP188259.1, from coordinate 822,905 downwards.
CGACCGTCCTCGACCCCGAGGTCGTCGGCCAGCTGCTGGTCCGCCGCCGGCGCGACGACCCGCTGCGCAGCCTCACCCCGCGGGAGCGCGAGGTGCTGGGCCTGATGGCCGAGGGGCGCTCGAACACCGCGATCGCCCGCAAGCTCGTCGTCACCGACGGCGCGGTCGAGAAGCACGTCAAGAACATCTTCACCAAGCTGGACCTGCCCCCGGACGACGAGCAGCACCGCCGGGTGCTGGCCGTCCTGACCTACCTACAGGGCTAGGTCGACGGCCTCCAGCAGCGAGTACGCCACCGGCAGCCCGGTCGCTTCGAGCAGCGCGGCGTCGGTGAAGCCGCCCGCGTAGAGCACCGCCGAGGCGCCCACCGCGCGCGCCGCGTCGCCGTCGTCCACCGAGTCGCCGATCAGCACCACGTTCGCGGGGTCCAGCTCCAGCGCCTTGAGGTGCCGCTCCAGGAAGGTGGCCTTGCGGTGGCCGCCGACGGTCCCCGGCAGCCCGTCGACGCGCACCAGGCGCGCGCTCAGCCCGTGCCGCTCGACCTCGACCAGCAGCTCATCGTGGAAGAACATCGACAGCAGGGACTGGGTGCCGGGCCACTTGCCCATGGCCGCCAGCGCGTCGGGGGCGAGCTGCACCTCGTCGATCCGGTCCCGGTACGCGTCGTGGAACGCGTCGTCGAGCAGCTGGAACTCCACCTCGTCGACCGGGCGCGCGAGCACGTGCGCGTAGTAGTCCAGGATCGGCCGGCGGAAGTCGCGGCGGTGGTCCTCCGCGGTGATCACCGGGCCCCCGACGGTGGCCAGGCACACATTCGTGGCGTCGACGACGAGCTTGAGGTCGTCGAGGAGAGTTCCGTTCCAGTCCCAGACCAGGTGCTTCACCCGGGTGAGGATAGCGCCAGATCGCGGAGCAGCCGCTCCTCCTCGACCCGCCAGTAGCCGTGCTCCTTGCCGTCGAGGAGGAGGACGGGAATGCGGAAGCCGTACTCCTCCTCCAGCTCGTCCTCACCCTCGATGCTCACCTCGGTGAACCCCTCGCCGGTGGCGGCCTCGACCCGGGCCAGCGCCGCCTTGGCGTCCTCGCAGAGATGGCAGCCCGGCCGGGTGTACAGCGTCAGCCTGGTCATCGCAGCTCCCCCTTGCGCACCTTGCCGGTGGCCGAGTGCGGCAGCTCCGCGACGAACTCGACCGCGGTCGGGCACTTGAAGCGGGCCAGGTTGCGCTCGCAGTGGGCGATCAGCTCCTCGGCGGTGACCTGCGAGCCGGGGACGCGCACCACGAGGGCCTTGACGGTGCGGCCGGTGTACGGGTGCGGCACGCCCAGCACCGCGGCCTCAGCAACGGACTCGTGCGCGGCCAGGACGGACTCGACCTCGTGCGGGTACACGTTGAAGCCACTGACGAGGATCAGCTCCCCGAGCCGGTCCACGATGAACAGGTCGCCGTCCTCGTCCGCGTAGGCCACGTCGCCGGTCGCCCACCAGCCGTCCGCGCTGGGGCCGCCGGCGCCGTCGGGCCAGTACCCCCGGAACAGGTTGGACCCGCGCGCCACGATCTCGCCGGGGTCGCTGCTGCCGTCCTCGTCGTCGTCCAGCACGTCCTCGCCGGCCGCGTCGACCAGCCGCACCTCCACCCCCGGAATCGGCCGGCCGATGGCGCCCGGCTTGACCGAAGGGCTCGCGAGCGTGCTGGTGAGGACCGGCGCCGCCTCGGTGAGGCCATATCCCTGGTGTACCGGGCGCCCGGTCGCCTCCGCGAAGCGCCGCTCGGCCGCGGGGTCCAGCGGCGAGGCCCCGCACACCGCGAGCCGCACCCCGGACCAGGCCCGGGCGAGCCGCTCGCCCATGAGCGACCAGGCGATGAACATCGGCGGTACCCCGACCACCCCGGTCACGCCGTGGCGCTCGATCGCCTCCAGCGAGTCGGCCGGGTCGAAGCGCTCGACGAGCACGCCACAGGCGCCGTGGAAGGCGACCGCGCCGAGGCCGGAGTTGAGGCCGTACGCGTGGAACAGCGGCACGGCGAGCAGCAGCACGTCGTCGGGGGTCACCGGGGCCGGCTCCAGGCGCGCGAGCTGCTCGTGGTTGGCCAGCAGGGCGCGGTGCGGCAGCATGGCGCCCTTGGGCGCGCCGGCGGTGCCGGAGGTGTAGAGCAGCACGGCCAGGTCGTCGCCGCCGGCCGTGGGCGCCTGAGTGATCCCGGTGGGGGCACTGAGTAACCCGGCGAGGTTCTTGCCGAGCTGGTACCGCACCGCCGGCGCCGCCTCCCCGAGCGCCTCCAGCACCGGCCCGGTGGCGACCAGCACGGCCGCGCCGGAGTCGGACAGCACGTGGGTCAGCTCGCGCGCGGTGTAGGCGGGGTTGACGGGCACGGCGACCAGGCCGGCGCGCAGCACCCCGAAGAACACGGCGGCAAACTCGGGCACGTTGGGCAGCGCGATGGCGACGCGGGCGGGGCCGCGCTCGTCGGCCGGTATCCCCCGGGCCAGCAGGCCGGCGGCGACGGCGTCCACCTGGCGGTCGAGGTCGGCCCAGGTCAGCTCGGCATCGTGCGAGCGCAGGGCCGGGCGGTCGCCACCGGTCGCGGCGGCGCGCCGGACGACATCCGAGAAGTTGCCGACAGCTGAAATCGAAACTTCCTGCACGGTCGCCGAGTCTTGCACAGCGCCCCGCGCGGCATCGAGACCCACGGGTGATGACGGGGCATCTGGAAGATCACCCGTCACCAATCACCCTCTTCCATGCCATCGTGCCTGCGGCGCGACGAGCACTCGACGGCGTAACCGTGAGAGTCCCGACCCGCCGACTGAGTAAGAGACCACCCGAAAGTGTGCAACGGACGTGAGATGCCGGGGCGCACCGTGACCGTTTGCGTCCCGTTCCTCCGGTTTGGCGGCGTGCCGTACGGCGTGTCGCGACTAAGTGACGGACAGCATGTGCGCCGATCGCACACCGATCCGTGGAAAGAATGTGCCCTCACATGAAGAGCCGCCCACACGCGGGTGACGCCGGACCTATTGTCACCGAAGTCGACTCACCCCATTTGCTGCGAGTTGATACCCCTCACCCCGAGGAGGCCGAAGTGTTCGTGTTCGCGCCGAATAGCCCCAATGTCAGGGCTCGCGAAGCATGAGCGGTTACCTGCATGTGTTCGAGGCCGAGCACGAACTTACCGGTGGGCTGTCGATGCTGCGCGACTCGATGCGCGACATGTTCAGCACGGTGATCCGTGGTGAGGGAGGCAGCGTGCCGCGCACCCGTGGCCGCCCCCACACCAACGAGGCACCGGCGCGCTCTGGCCCGGCCCCGAACGCACGGCCCAACGCCGGGATGAACGGCAAGTCGTCCAACGCCGGCGCCGGAGTGCTGGGCGAGGAGACCGTGCCGATCCCGCAGGACGTGCTCGGCGGCGGCACGGACACGCTGACCGAGACCGGCCCGCGCGAGCTCGTACCGCCGCAGCCGAGGCGCCCCGAGCGCGGCGACCCGGCGTCGGAGGTCTGGGCGCTCATCGAGCGCGCCCAGGCCGGGGACGGTGCGGCATTCGGGCTCCTCTACGACCGGTACTTCGACACGGTCTTCCGGTTCGTGTACTTCCGCGTCGGCAACCGCCAGCTCGCCGAGGACCTGACCGCCGACACGTTCCTGCGTGCGCTCAAGCGCATCGGCAGCTTCACGTGGCAGGGTCGCGACCTCGGGGCCTGGCTGGTCACTATCGCGCGCAACCTCGTCGCCGACCACTTCAAGTCCGGCCGGTACCGGCTGGAGGTCACCACCGGTGACGTGCTCGACGCGGACCGGCCCGACCGGGGACCCGAGGGCAGCCCCGAGGCGGCCGTCATCGACCACATCACCAACGTGGACCTGCTCAAGGCGGTCAAGCAGCTCAACCCCGAGCAGCAGGAGTGCATCGTGCTGCGGTTCCTGCACGGGTTCTCCGTGGCCGAGACCGCACAGACCATGAACAAGAACGAGGGAGCCATCAAAGCGTTGCAGTACCGCGCGGTGCGTGCGCTCGCCCGGCTGCTCCCCGACGGATTCCAGCCGTGATCGCTGTCACCTCCGGTTGCAGTGCGCCCACAAGCGCCGTAACCAGCCTCCGCTCTGCACCGTTGGTCCTGATGCGACCGTCGGCATGGCGCACGGCGGACGCGGTGGCCCACCATCCCGCTGCCCTGCCGCGCCTGAGTGACGCGATCAGCGAAGGGGGGTGCCTCAGGTGATTGGCTCCGTCTTCCATCGTCGGCGGGCTGAGCGACTGGCTCAGCTTCTCGACGAGGCCAAAGGGGCCCGGCGACACCACACGAGGACCACGCTCGACGACTCCCTGACCGACCTTGTGTCGGTCGGACAGCGGCTCGGCGAGCTGCCGATCCGGGTGGAGGCGCAGCAGGAGTTCCGCGACGGTCTGCGGGCCATGCTCATGGCCACGATCGAGCGCGACGGCATCGGGGTGACCGCAAAGGTGACCGAGCCCGAGCCGACCCGCCGGACGGGCCTGCGCTCCCTGCGCCGGCCCGCAGGGAGCCGACCGGCCGTCAGCCGCCGGACGCGCACCCGGGGCGCCATCGTCGTCGGCCTGGCCGCCGGCACGCTGGCCCTGTCCGGCATGTCGGCCGCGAGCGGCGGCGCGATGCCCGGCGACGCGCTGTACTCCGTCAAGCGGTCGACCGAGAAGGCCCAGCTCGCGCTGGCCGGCTCGGACATCAGCCGCGGCCAGCTGTACCTCGAGTTCGCCCGTACGCGGCTCGACGAGGCCCAGGCGGTGAAGGACCCGACCGGGCTCTCCTCGGTGCTCGACGACATGGACAGCGAGACGCTCGAGGGCGTGCGACTGCTGACCGCGACCGCGGTCACCCGCAAGGACACCGCGGCGCTGGATGCGATCGACGGCTTCGTGACCAACCAGCGCGGCGCGGCCGAACGGCTCAAGACGGGCACGAGCGGCGACGCCCGCACCCGCGCAAGCAAGTCGGCCACCCTGCTCGACGAGATCGACCGCCGGTCCAAGGCCCTCCGGCCGCTGATCAAGTGCGGCTCGACGGCCGTGACGGCGCCGGACTCGCTCGGCCCGGTGCCGGTGAGCAGCGCGTGCCACCCGGCGAACAAGTCGGGCAACGTCACCAACGAGCAGCCCCCAAGCACCCCGGCGGCGAACAACTCCGGCAACGGTACCGGCGGGCCGTCCCCCGCCACCGTCCCGTCCGGCGCCGCCGTGGACACCACCGCGACCGAGTCGGCCCCGGCCGAACCACACGCGGACTCGGTGTCGGATCCGAGCCCGGCCCCGACGAAGTCGAAGAAGCGCGGCCGCGGCCCGCTCGACTGACTGCTGCACTGATTCAACGCGGCGACACTTGCACGACATGACAGGGTCCGGTGCACGTCATCGGGCCCTGTTGCTGTTCGGTGCTTGTACCGTTGGGTTCTTTCGAGGGGAGACACCGACGTGCCGATCCGTCCGTACGCGCTGCGCCGTCGCCGGCCGGCCGGCCGCATCGTGGTCTCCGCCGCCGGCTGGGCCGCGGCCGAGGTCGAGGCGGCCCTGGAGATCCCCGCCGACGCCGGCGCGGCCGCGTTCTTCGACGTGGACAACACCATGATGCAGGGCGCGTCGATCTACTACTTCGCCCGCGGCCTGGCCAAGCGCAAGTACTTCACGAGCCGCGACATCGCCCGGTTCGCCTACCACCAGGCCCGCTTCCGCCTCCTCGCCTCCGAGCACGCGGGCACCGTCTCCACCGCCAAGTCGACCGCGCTCGCCTTCATCGCCGGCTGGAAGGTCGAGGAGATGGAGCGCCTCTGCGAGGAGATCTTCGACGAGCTCATGGCCGACCGCATCTGGTCGGGCACCCTGGCCCTGGCCCAGCTCCACCTCGACGCCGGGCAGCGCGTGTGGCTCGTCACCGCCGCCCCCGTCGAGCTCGGCCGCATCATGGCCGCGCGGCTGGGCCTGACCGGCGCGATCGGCACCGTGGCGGAGGTCGAGGACGGCGTGTACACCGGCCGCCTGGTCGGCGACCTCATGCACGGCCCGGAGAAGGCCGCGGCGATCACGACCCTGGCCCGGGCCGAGCGCCTGGACCTGACCCGCTGCGCCGCCTACAGCGACTCGATCAACGACGCCCCGATGCTCTCGACCGTGGGCTACGCCGTGGCGGTGAACCCGGATTCGTCCCTGCGCCGCGAGGCACGCAAGCGCGGCTGGGAGATCCGCGACTTCCGCACCGGCCGCAAGGCCGCAAAGATCGCCATCCCCACGGCCTTGGCAACCGGCGTCGTAATCGGCGGCGTGGCGACCTTCACGGCGATGCGCAAGCGCCGGCGGCGGACTCCGGCTTCTTCGGACTGATCTGCGCTCGGGCTGGCCCCCGATAAGTCGGGCGCTCCGCCCGGCCCGGCCCCGATAAGTCGGGCGCTCCGCCCGGCCCGGCCCCGATAAGTCGGGCGCTCCGCCCGGCCCGGCCCCGATAAGTCGGGCGCTCCGCCCGGCCCGGCCCCGATAAGTCGGGCGCTCCGCCCGGCCCGGCCCCGATAAGTCGGGCGCTCCGCCCGGCCCGGCCCCGATAAGTCGGGCGCTCCGCCCGGCCCGGCCCCGATAAGTCGGGCGCTCCGCCCGGCCCGGCCCCGATAAGTCGGGCGCTCCGCGCCCGACTTATCGGATTTTTCGCCTGACGGGGTTTATGTCGGCTTACCTGGACTTTGGGGCTGCCAAACGACGCTCGGCCGATGGTGGCGGGAGCTTGCGCTCCCGCAACGTGTAAGCGTGGTCCCTGCTCGTTGTTGCGTACGGTTATTCCTCTTGGCCGTGGTTTGCCGGCGGGTTCGTGCGGGTCGTCATTCGGTGGTCCCGGATTTGTGCGCTATATGAAGTGGGGCAGCGGGTTTCTGCGTGGGTTGGGATAATTGTTTTGTGGTCGGGCAGATATCTTTGTTCAGTCGGGCGCAAGTGGCTGCTATGCGGGATCGGACTCGGGCGCGGAATTGGTCGCCTTCTCAGGATGCGTTTCGGCGGGAATGCAAGGAGCGTCGCTACTGGGGGCTGAAGCGGCGGTATGCGGAGAAGCTTCGGCGGGAATATGGCAGCGAGGCGGCTGGGTATGCGAGCTTCGCTCGGCGGGCGGCGGAGGCGAAGGCGAACTACGAGCAGCGGGCTGCGGCTGCCGTTGCGCCAGGCGGGTCGGTTCCGCCGGTTGAGCAGGCCGAATGCCCGGCTCCACCGGTTTCGTCAGTTGAGCAGGCCGTGGAGCAGCCAGTTGAGCAGGCCGTGGAGCAGCCCGTGGAGCGGCCAGTTGAGCAGGCCGTGGAGCAGCCAGTTGAGCAGGCCGTGGAGCAGCCCGTGGAGCGGCCAGTTGAGCAGGCCGTGGAGCAGCCCGTGGAGCGGCCAGTTGAGCAGGCCGTGGAGCAGCCAGTTGAGCAGGCCGTGGAGCAGCCCGTGGAGCGGCCAGTTGAGCAGGCCGTGGACCAGCCCGTGGAGCGGCCAGTTGAGGAGGCCGTGGACCAGCCCGTGGAGCGGCCAGTTGAGGAGGCCGTGGACCAGCCCGTGGAGCGGCCAGTTGAGCAGGCCGTGGACCAGCCCGTGGAGCAGCCAGTTCAGCAAGCCGTGGAGCAGGCCGACTCCGACACCGCGAGCGATCCCGCGCCGCAGCAGAGCGTGGACCGCGCCGAGCAGTCTGGCCCCAATCGGCCGCACCGTCGCGCACCGGCATCGCGATCGCGTCGGTCCGCCAATACCCGGAACAATCAACGACGGCCCGCACCGACCGATGAATTGTGCATTCCGTCAAGGCCACCCGCAAAATATGCGCGGGAGTCAGGCGGAAAAAGCGTCCGGGCGGCGGTCCAGGAGTTTGTACAGCGTCTGCTGAATCGTCTCGCGAACCTGGTCCGCGAGGTTGAAGACCACCATCGGGTCGTCGGCCGAGTCTACGTATTCCTCGGTCGGGATCGGCTCGCCGAACTCGATGAGCCATTTGCTCGGCAGCGGGACGAGGCCCAGCGGGCCCAGCCACGGGAAGGTCGGCGTGACCGGGAAGTACGGGGCGCCCAGGAGCCGGGCCAGCGGGCGGAGGTTCGCGATCATGGGGTAGATCTCCTCGGCCCCCACAATCGAGACTGGCACGATTGGGGTGCCTGTGCGCAGGGCCGCCGAGACGAAGCCGCCGCGGCCGAAGCGCTGTAATTTGTAGCGGTCCGCGAACGGCTTGCCGATGCCCTTGAAGCCCTCCGGGAAGACGCCCACGAGCTCGCCGTCGGCGAGTAGGCGCTCGGCGTCTGGGTTGCAGGCCAGCGTCGCGCCGGACTTGCGGGCCACCTCGGACAGGAACGGCATGCGGAAGACCAGGTCGGCGCCGAGCAGGCGTAGGTGACGGCGGGCCGCGGTCTCGTCGTGGACGGCTACCGAGAGCATCAGGGCGTCCAGCGCCACGGTGCCGGAGTGGTTCGCCACGACCAGCGCGGCGCCCTCCTTGGGCAGGTGTTCGGTGCCGGCGACCTCGGTGCGGAACCACTGGTTGTACAGCGGGCGCAGCAGCGGCAGGAAGACCCCGTCGGTGAGGTGGCGGTCGAAGCCGAAGCCGTCGATCTCGTACTCGCCGGTCAGCCGCTCACGCAGGAAGGCGAGCGCGCCGGCGACCCGATCGTCCCAGACGTCCGGGAGATTCGGGTCAGTCATTCGCCACGCTCCAATGCGGCCCGCGCCGCACGTGTCCTGCGGAAGCCGTCGAGCAGCGCCTGCTCGACGGAGCGAATCGTATCCGTGCGCAGCAGCTCGTTCGCGCGGCGGCTGCGTACGAACTCGTCGAACGCCTCCGCGGTCGTGCGCGGCGTGCAGCCGAACTCGCGGATCAGCTTCGTGGTGTCGACGACCCGGCCGTGTACGAACAGGTCGAGCTGGTCCAGGGACACCCCGGCGCGGCCGAGGCCGGCCAGGACGTTCAGGCCGGGCTCGAGCACCGGCATGGTGACGCGGCCCGCGCGGCGCACGGCCTGCGAGAGCGTCAGCGTTCCGGCGCCGGCCACGTTGTACGTGCCCGGATGGTCCTCGGTCACCGAGCGCACCAGCACGTCGAACGCGTCGTCGACGTGCAGGAACTGCAGGCGCGGGTCGCGGCCGAGCACCGTGGGCACGACCGGGCGGTCGAAGTACCGCGTCAGCCGCGTCTCCACCGCCGAGCCGATGAACGGCGCGAAGCGCAGCACCGTGGCCGCCACGTCGGGGCGGCGGCGACGGAAGCCGCGCACGTACCCCTCGATGTCGAGCACGTCCTTGGCGAACCCGCCGCGGGGCACCTCGCGCGGCTCGGTGTCCTCGGTGAAGATCGCCGGGTCACGGAACGAGGCCCCGTACGCCGCGGTCGACGAGCGCACGATCAGCTTCCGCAGCCGCGGCGCCTGCTGGCAGGCCGCGAGCAGCTGCATGGAGCCGATGACGTTGAGCTCCTTCATCGCCGCGCGGCCGCCGTGCTGGTCGGTCGCGGTGGCCACCGCGAGGTGGGCCACCGCCTCCACGCGGGCGTCGACCATCGCCCGCAGCACCCCGGGGGTGCGCAGGTCGAACTGCAGCACGTCGATCTTGGAACCGGCGCCGGACAGCACCTCGGCGAGGTCGCCGGTGGGTGCCGTGGTGTCGACGCCGACGACGCGTTCGATACGCGGGTCGGCGGCGAGCCGGGCGGCCAGATGCGCGCCGAGATGCCGGCTCACCCCGGTCACCAGTACGACGCTGGGTGACGCGGTCACGCGGCTCCGATCACAGCGAAGCGCACGCCCGTCACCCGGCTGGAGCCCGATCGGGCCGCCGGGTAACGAACGGAAGGGCTACTTGCCGAGACGACGACGCTGGACGCGGGTCTTGCGCAGCAGCTTGCGGTGCTTCTTCTTGGCCATACGCTTGCGGCGCTTCTTGACCACCGAGCCCATACGAGCATCTCCTCGATACAACGGAACGCGTGCCATCGCTGGCACGCCGAAGACATGGTTAGCCGTTCAAGGGTAGCCGCATCGCTGCTGGATCGGAAAACGGCCCCGGCAAGCGCCACTGCCGAAGGGTTATGCGGTCTCGCGGAATGCCTCGCGCAGGTACGCATCGACGGCGTGCTCGGGCACCCGGAACGACCGTCCGACGCGTACCGCGGTCAGGTCGCCGGCATGGACGAGCCGGTACACGGTCATCTTCGACACCCGCATCAAGGTGGCCACCTCGGCGACGGTCAGGAACCTGACCTCACCCAGCCGGCCTTCCGTGGTGTGTGGCGTGCTCGACATCGCGACCTCCGACCAGCGTGCTCGCCCAGCGCTCGGCCCGGCAGCCCCGGATCGAGCGTCACTCAATCAGCGTGTTACCAGTACGGTAACGGTACGCCTGTGACTTGCACCCCAGGTTCGTCGGAATCTTTCCCGGATACTTGATCACTCGGTGCGCAGGGCGACCACCGGGTCCAGGCGGCCCGCACGCTGGGCGGGAACCACACCGAAGATGATCCCGACCCCGGCCGAGACGCCGAAGGCGAGCGCCAGCGACCACCAGGTGATCGCGGCCGGCACCGGCGACAGCGCGGCCACGACGAGGGCCGCGCCGATGCCCAGCGCCATGCCGATCACGCCGCCGAGCGTGGTCAGCAGCACCGCCTCGAGCAGGAACTGCACCCCGATGTCGCGCGGCCGGGCCCCGACGGCCTTGCGCAGCCCGATCTCCTTGGTCCGCTCGCGCACCGACACCAGCATGATGTTGGAGACCCCGACCCCGCCGACCAGCAGCGAGATGCCGGCGATGGCGGCCAGCACGCCGGTGAGCACGCCCAGGATGTCGCCGAGTACACCCAGGATCTGCTCCTGCGTCACGGCGCTGAACTGCGTGCCGGGGTGGCGCCGGGTGAGCTCGGCGAGGATGCGCGCGGACAGGTCGCCGATCTCGTCGCGGTTGGGCGCCTTGACCGCGATCCCGTCGACCCGGTTGGTCGCGAGCAGTCGCTGTGCGGTCGTGACCGGCACGTGTACCTCGTTGTCGCGATCGATCCCGAGGCTCTGCCCGAGCTGCTCGAACACGCCGACCACCCGGAACCGCACGCCCGCGATGGTCAGCTGCTGGCCCACCGCGTCCCGGTCGCCGAAGAGCTTGTGGGCCACGGTCCAGCCGAGCACCGCGACGCGCCGCTGGGTGTCGACGTCGGAGCGGGTGAGGTACGTGCCGCGGGCGAGATGGCGCACGAACACGTTCGGCGTCGTCTCGATGACGCCGTTGATGCTGGCGAAGGTCTCCGTGTTGCCGGCCGCCACGGTCTCGCCGGAGGCGACGGTCACCGCCACCCGGCTGCGGTCGCCGACGATCTTCGAGACGGCGTCGACGTCGGCGAGGTCCATGCGCGAGACCGACGGCGCGGAGCCGATGTTGACCTCGCCGGGCACGACGATGAGCAGGTTGGAGCCCAGCCCCTCGACCTGCTGCTCGATCTCCTGCTTGGTGCCGGTGCCGATGGCGACCAGCACCACGACGGCGGCGACCCCGATGATCACCCCGAGCATGGTGAGCATGCTCCGGAGGCGGTTGGCCCGCAGCGCGTCGATCGCGACGCGCCAGGCCTCGGCCAGCCTCACGCCGTCACCTCCGCAAGCTCCGGTAACGGCACATAGCTGCGCTCATGGTGAACGGCCCCTCCGCTCCGCTCCGGACCGCTCACGACACGATCTCGCCGTCGCGCATGACGATCTGGCGGTCGGCGCGGGCCGCCACCTCGCGGTCGTGCGTGACGATCACGAGGGCCACCCCCTGCTCGCGGTTGAGCGTCTCCAGCAGCGCGAGGACCGCCTGGCCGTTCTTGGTGTCGAGGTTGCCCGTCGGCTCGTCGGCCAGCAGCACCTGCGGGTCGGTGACGAGGGCGCGGGCGATCGCGACCCGCTGCTGCTCGCCGCCGGAGAGCTGGTTCGGGCGATGGTCGAGGCGGTGGCCGAGCCCGACGCGCTCGAGCATGGCGACCGCCTGCCGGCGCCGGTCGGCGGCGCGCATCCCGCGGTACACCAGGGGCAGCGCCACATTGTCGACCGCGCTCGTGCGGGCCAGCAGGTGGAACGACTGGAAGACGAAGCCGATGGTCTCGTTGCGCAGCCGGGCCAGCTCGCGGGGGTCGAGGCCGCCGACGTCCCGGCCGCCGAGCAGCAGCCGCCCGGACGTTGGCCGGTCCAGCCCTCCGAGCAGGTGCATGAGGGTCGACTTGCCCGAGCCCGACGGCCCGATGATCGCCACGTAGTCGCCGGCGTCGACGGTGAAGCTCACGCCCCGCAGCGCCGGGACGGTCACCCCGTCCAGGGCGTACTCCCGCGTGACGTCCTCCGCGACCAGGGCCGCCGTCATTTCGGCAGGTCCATGCCCGGCTTGACCTTGTCGGTGCCGCGCACCACGATCTGGTCGCCGTCGGTGACGCCGCTGAGCACCTGGACGCGGTCCTGGCCGGAGACGCCGACGCTCACCGGCTGCTGGACCGCCTTGCCACCCCGGACCAGCCACACGACGTCCTTGCCGCCCACGTTGAAGACCGCCGCGGCCGGGACCGTCACCGCGTTCTGGATCGAGCGCACCTGCAGGTGAGCGACCGCGTTCATGCCCGGGCGGGGCGACGGGGCCGGGCGGCCGTCGTCGTACTTCCCGGGGCCCAGCCGCAGCCGCGAGCGGTACGCCACCCCGCCCCGCGCCGAGGTGCTCGGCAGCACGTCGGCCGAGGTCACCGCCGCCTCGTAGGTGGCCCCGGGGGCCGCGTCGAGCTCGACCCGCGCCGTGACGCCGGGCTGGACGAGCAGCACGTCGGTCTCGTCGACCTCCGCCATCAGGCCCAGCTCCGACACGTCGACCACGGTCAGGAGGGCGGTGCCGGCGGTCACCCGGCCTCCCACCGGTACCGCCGGATCCACTCCTGGTCCGTTCCCCGCACCGGCGGCCGGCGCCTGGCCACCGCCGGTGGCCGTGCCGATGAGGTCGGTGATCGACGGCGCGCTCGCCGCCGAGGTGCCGCCGAGCTGGACCACGCCGGCGACCGGCGCGCGCAGGGTCAGCTGGTCCACGGTGGACTGCGCGAGGTCGACCGCGGACTGGGCCTGGGCGCGCTGGGCCTGGGTGAGCGCCGCCATCGCCTGCGAGACGCTGGCCAGGCCGCGCTGCACGCTCTGGATCACGGCCCGCGCGGAGGCGGCCGCCTCCTGGTAGGTCCGCTCGGCGAGGTCGATCTGGGTGGTCAGCGAGGTCCGCACGGCCGCGTCGGCGATCTGCGCCGCGGCCGTGCGCGCGTCCGCGAACGCCTTGGCCGCCGCGTCGTCGGTCTTCTTCTGCTGCGCGGAGAGGTTCTTGACCCCGGCCCCGCCGCCGCCGGCGCCCTTGAGCGCGTCGAGGGCGCCGTTGGCCTCCTTGAGCCGCTGCTGGGCCGTGGGCGAGTCGACGACCGCGAGCACCTGGCCGGCGGTCACGGTGTCGCCCGGCTTGACGCTCAGCGAGATCAGGGTGCCGTCGGCGGCCGCGGTGAGCGTGGCGGCGGCGCGGGCGGTGACGGTGGCGGGCGCGTCGACGACCTCGACCACGTCGCTGCGCCCGGCGCTGCCCAGGCCGATGCCGGTGTCGTTACCGGTGCAGGAGGCGCCGGTGAGCGACACGAGGATCAGCAGCGCGACGGCGGTCGTTCGCGGGGGGACGCGATACACGCTCGCAAGTGTAGATACGCGAATGCGCTAGTTGCGGCCCCGCACGTACCGCACGCAGTCGGCCTGCACGTCCTCCCAGCTCATGCTGAAGGCCTGGCGCGCCGAGTCGTCGAGCGGGTGGCCCTGCCGGACCGTGGCGTCGAAGAAGTCGAGCAGCCGGTCCTCGCCGAAGCGGTCGGCCAGGTGCTGCAGCGACAGGTAGGCGACGCCGTAGCGGCCGCTCACGTCCGCGGTGCTCGCCCCCTCGGGCGGGTCGTCGAGCGCGATGTCGCCCTTCCAGTGCCCGCTGCGCAGGTAGGTGCGCACGTCGCCCATCTGGTCGAACGCCTTGCCGCTGCCCTTGACCCGCACGTACTCGGCGATGCCCTCGACCAGCCACCACGTGTGCTCGTAGGCCTTCTCGACCCCGGCCAGCGTCACCACGTGGGTGAACTCGTGGCGCAGCACGTCGAGGGTCTGCTTGGTGTCGACGCGCGCGGCGTTGAGCACGATCTCGGTCGCGCTCGCGGTCAGCGGCAGCGCGAAGCCGGCCACCCACGCCTCCTGGCGCATGCCGTACCACTTCGACCACTCGTCGGGCCCGGCCAGGTAGACGACGTACCGGGCCGGCGGCGGTCCCCAGCGCGCGAACGTGTCGGTGAGCGCGGCCGCCTGCTCGGCCGCGGCGAGCATCGAGGGCAGGCGGGACGCGTACTTCGCGGTCGTCGCCATCACCACCCGGTTGCCGACCTGGGCGCGCAGCTCGCTGACCTCCCACGGGCGCGGCCCGAGGTCCTTGGCGACGCTGAACTCCAGCAGCGTGACGCTCTGCCCCGCGACCTTCCACCGCGTGTCGGCCTCGAGGCTCATCGGGTCGCAGGTGGTCACCACGAAGCAGTACCGGACCAGCACCGTCGCGCTCGCGGTGCCGCCGGCCTCGGTCTTCGCCCGTGCCTCGACCGCCGGCTGCCAGATCTTGACCTGCAGCTGGCGCAGGGAGCCGAACCGCCGGGCGAGATCCTCGCGCAGCCCGCCCGCGGACGGGTCGACGGCGCGCAGGAAGCCGTCCTCGTCGCCGCCGAGCAGCGCGTCCGCCTGGTCGGCGAGGGCCCGGCGGATCCGGCCGTCGACACCGGTCGGCGGCGGGTTCGCGGTCGCGCCCGCGGTGCCCGGCCGCTCGGCCTGGGCGCCCGGCCGCCCGCCGGTGTCCCGGCCCCCGGCGCCGGCGAGGCCCTGGCCGGAGACGACCGTCGAGCGCTCCATCCGCACCGTGGCGAACGCGATCGCGCCGGCCGGGGCCAGCAGCAGTACGGCCAGGGTGACGACCAGGGCCGCCCGGAACACCGTGGAGCTCCCGGGTTTGGGGGGCTCTTCGGTGTACCGCCGCAGCCCGATCGGCGGCGTCGGCCCGTCCCAGTCCTGCGGGGCGCGCTGGTGGGGAAGGGCCGGGTAGCTCGCGGTGACGTCACCGCCCGCCCTCCGGCGTGCATCCCCAACCATCACTGCCGGACCGTACGCGAACGGGTCAACCCGCCGCGTCGCCCATACGGACGAGAGGCGACCTGATGTGGCGAAAGCCCGTTGTCAGCCTCGCGACCGCAGGGCCCTGGCCAGGAAACTCACGTTCGCCGGGCGCTCCGCGAGACGCCGCATCATGTACGCGTACCACTGCGTGCCGTACGGGAGGTAGACCCGCACGGTGTAGCCCAGCCGGGCGAGGCGCAGCTGCTCCTCGGGGCGCACGCCGTAGAGCATCTGGAACTCGAACTCGTCCGGGGTGCGCTCGTACCACTTCGCCCGGTCCTCGCCGATGCCGATCAGCCGCGGGTCGTGGGTGGCGAGCATGGGGTACCCGGCGCCGGCCATGAGCACGTTCAGGCAGCGCACGTAGGACTTGTCGACGTCGAGGCGGCTCTGGTACGCCACCGACTCCGGTTCCTTGTAGGCCCCCTTGCACAGCCGGACCCGCGAGCCCGCGACGGCGAGCTCCCGGCAGTCGGCCTCGGTGCGGCGCAGGTACGCCTGCAGGACCGCCCCGGCGGTCGGGAACTCCCCGCGCAGCCGGGCCAGCACCTCCAGCGTCGAGTCGGTCGTGGTGTGGTCCTCGGCGTCAAGCGTCACCGTGGTGCCGGTCTCGGTGGCCTTGGCGCAGATCGCGCGCGCGTGCTCGTAGGCGACCTTCTCGTCGAAGACCTGGCCGAGCGCGGAGAGCTTGAGGCTGACCTCGGCGGCCGGGGTCAGCTCGGCGGCGTGCAGGGCGTCGAGGAGCTTGAGGTACTCGTCCCGCGTCGCCTCGGCCTGGTGCGGGTTGGTGGTGTCCTCCCCGAGGTAGTCGATCGTGACGGAGAGGCCGTCCGCGACGAGCTCGCGGGTGCGCTGTAGCGCGTCGTCCGCGTGCTCCCCGGCGATGAATCGGCGCACGATACTGCGGCTGACCGGGGCGGTTTCGACGAGCCGCTCGACCCGGGTGGAGCGGGCGGCGGCGAGGATGACCGATCTGAGCATGTGCCGAGCGTAAACAGAACCGCGGGTGTCCGGTGACGCCTGGTCGCCAGTGTGGCATTTCTTGACTACCTTGGTCGGGTGGACTTCGACGCGTATGCGCGGACCGCCGTCGACATCGTCAACGCGCCGCTCGAGAGCATGCAAGATCTCGCGGCGCTCTTCGGCGAGGACAGCTGGCAGACCTCCGAGGCAACGGAGCGCGACCTCGTCGCCTTCCGCCGTGCCCGCAAGCGGCTGCGGGAGGTGTTCGAGCACGGGTCGTCCGGCCGGGACGTCGCCGCCGTGGCGGAGCTCAATGCCCTGCTCGAGGCGTACCCGATGCAGCCGCGCATCTCCGGGCACGACACCCACGACTGGCACATGCACGTGACCGGTCGCGGCTCGTCGGTGAGCTCGGAGCTCCTGGCCGGCGCGGCCTGGGGCCTGGCCGTGTGGCTGTGCGAGCACGGCAGCACCCGCTTCGGCGTGTGCGCCGACGAGCGCTGCGGCAACGTGTACCTGGACACCTCGTCCAACTGCTGCCGCCGCTTCTGCTCCGAGCGCTGCGCGACCCGCTCGCACGTCGCCGCCCATCGCGCGCGCAAGCGGGCCGCCGAGACGGGCGCGACCCCGGCCCCGCTGACGCCGGCGACGGCGCCCGAGGCCGAGCGGGCGGTCGTGACCGCCTAGGCGGTCCGCCCGAAGGCCGCCGCCCTGTGGCCGCGGCCGCAGCTCTTCGCGCCCTCCTGACGACGCTCCGTGGCGGCCAACTGTCGGAAACCGCCCCCAGGGTCGGTAACTTCGGCATATCTTGCGTCATGTGGTTCGCTTTGCCGCGGGTCCGACAAATTGGACACGTGGGCTTGAGCGATGCGGTGCCGGCGCTGACTTTGGGGCCGGCCCTACGAAGGAGAACGGCACCATGGCCCAGGGATCCGTGAAGTGGTTCAACGCCGAGAAGGGCTTCGGCTTCATCAGCGTCGACGGCGGCAGCGACGTCTTCGTCCACTTCTCAGCCATCGAGGCGGACGGCTATCGCAGCCTCGAGGAGAACCAGCGAGTCGAGTTCGAGATCAAGCAGGGTCCCAAGGGCCCCCAGGCCGAGTCCGTACGCAAGATCTGACACGCCGACTTCTCAACCGGCCCCGGCCCGCGCACCACTCCCGCGGCCGGGGCCGGTTCACCTTCCGCCCCGCGATATGTCGGGCGCTCCGCGCCGCGACATATCGGATTTATACCCCGACAGGCGATAAGTCGGTTCTGTCGGGATTAGCCGAAGCATAGAGCTACCGCGGCGTCCGTCGTTGGTCCGGACCGTTACTCCCGTGGCCTCACCGTCCGCCGTTGGTAACGGCGGACGCGCCAAAGGCGCAACGGCGCAGAGCGCCGGGGCACAGCGCGGCACAGCGCGGCGCAGAGCGCCGGGGCACAGCGCGGCGCAGAGCGCCGGGGCACAGCGCGGCGCAGAGCGCCGGGGCACAGCGCGGCGCAGAGCGCCGGGGCACAGCGCGGCGCAGAGCGCCGGGGCACAGCGCGGCGCAGAGCGCCGAGGCACAGCGCGGCGCAGAGCGCCGAGGCACAGCGCGGCGCGCAAAGCGCCTAAGGCGCAGCGCCGCGCAGGGCGGCCAAAGGCACGGAGCGGCGCAGAGCGCCAAAGGCGCAGCGCACCTTTGGGCCGCATCCGCGCCGGTCGACCACGCAGGAAACGCGCCGAGTCTGAGAGGCGCAATGCGTCGGCGGAACCAGCGCGGAAAGGCGCAGTGCGCCAACGGCACCAGGCCACCGGCGGCGCAACGCACCAAAGGCCCGGCGTGTCAGAGGCGCCAAACGCGCGTCAGGCGACCGGCGACGTGGTGGCCAGGTGCTGGCGGGCGAACCGCAGCGACTCCGCGAGATCCGCCTCCCGCTCCGCCCGGCTCCCCGCCTTCCGCGTGCCCACCTCCACCGCCACCGACCCGGTGAAGCCGCGCGAGTCCAGCGAGGCCAGCAACTGCGCGCACGGCATGCTGCCGCGCCCCGGCACCAGGTGCTCGTCGCGGCCCTTGCCCGTCCCGTCGCCCAGGTGGACGTGGGCGAGGTTGCCGGCCATGGTGTCGGCGAGCGTGATCACGTCGGTCCGCGAGGCGGCGCAGTGCGACAGGTCCAGGGTGTAGGCGTCGAAGCCGGTGAGCGTGGGGTCCCAGCCCGGCGCGTACGGCACGAACTCGCGGCCCACCCCGCGCAGCGGGAACATGTTCTCCACGGCGAAGCGGATGCCCGGGAACTGCCGGCCGAGGCGCAGCAGGCCCGAGGAGAACGTGCGCGCGTACTCGCGCTGCCACGCGAACGGCGGGTGCACCACGACGACGTCGGCGCCCAGCGTGTCGGCGAGCTCGGCGGCGCGGCGCAGGCGCTCCCACGGGTCGGGGCTCCACACACGCTGGGTGACCATCAGGCACGGCGCGTGCACGGAGCGCACCGGCACGTTGTAGTGCTTGGAGAGCCCCACCAGGGCGCGGGCGTCCTGGCTGACCGCGTCGGACCAGACCATGACCTCGACGCCGTCGTAACCGAGGGCGGCGGCCATCTCGAACCCGGCCGCGGTCGGCTCGGGGAACACCGAGGAGGTGGACAACAGGACCGGAACTTGGCGACTCACACCACCAGGCTAGCCCGACTCGGGTAGCGTCTCCTGTCGATCAACTCGACTCCAGTACTTCCAGGCGGCGAAGAATCACCCCTTCGCGCAGCGCCCAGGGGCAGATCTCGACCTCGTCGATGCCCAGCACCCGCATCGTGACCTCGGCCACCACCGCGCCGGCCAGGATCTGGTGGGCGCGGCCGGGGCTGACGCCGTCGATCTCGGCCAGGGCCGAGGACGACATGCGCCGTATGAACGAGAGCACCTGGTGCAGGCCGGTGCGGGAGAGGCGGCGCGGCACCCGCGGCCCGGCGCCGGACGGGGCGGCCCCGGCCAGGCGGGCCAGGGTGCGGAAGGTCTTCGAGGTCGCGACCGGCCGATCCCACCCGTTCGCGAGCAGCGTGGGAGCGACCTTGCCCACGACCGTTTCGGCGTACTCGCACAGCCCGTCGACCGACGCGGCCGACGGCGGGTCACCGTGCAGACGCTCCCGGGTCAGCCGCCCGGCGCCCAGCGGCACCGACAGCGCCACGTCCGGCTCCTCGTCGATGCCCGCGGCGAGCTCCAGCGACCCGCCGCCGATGTCCATCACCAGCAGCCGCCCGGCCGACCAGCCGAACCACCGGCGCACGGCCAGGAAGGTCATGATCGCCTCGGCCTCGCCGGAGAGCACCTGGAGGTCGACGCCGGTCTCCTCGCGTACGCGCTTGAGCACCCGGCTCGAGTTCTTCGCGTCCCGCACGGCCGAGGTCGCGAAGGCGAGCAGGTCGTCGCTCTCGAGCCGGGCGGCGGCGTCGCGGGCCTGCTCCACGGCGGCGATCAGGCTGTCGGCCCCGGCCTTGGTCAGCTCGCCGTTGCCCCCGATCCGCTCGGCCAGGCGCAGCTCGGCCTTCTGCGAGTGGGCCGGCCACGGATGCGCGCCATGGTGGGCATCGACAACGAGCAGGTGGACGGTGTTGGAGCCCACGTCGAGCACGCCGAGTCGCATGCTGAAACGGTATCGGTGCGCGGTAACGACCGCGCGCCGCGCCAGGAACAGCCGCGCGCGCAGAGCGCCCGCAAAAAGTGGCCGCGCAGCGGCCATGGGGGGTGCGGGGTGGGAACCCCCCGCCGCGTACCGGGCGAAGCCCGCGCCAAGCCAGAAACAGTTGCCGCCTGCGGCCATGGGGGGTGCGGGGTGGGAACCCCCCGCCGCGTACCGGCCGAAGCCCGCGCCAAGCCAGAAACAGTTGCCGCCTGCGGCCATGGGGGGTGCGGGGTGGGAACCCCCCGCCGCGTACCGGCCGAAGCCCGCGCCAAGCCAGAAACAGTTGCCATGAGGGGCGCGGGGTGGGCACCCCCCGCCGCGTACCGGGCGAAGCCCGCGCCAGGCCAGGAACAGCACGGCGTACGCTGTTTCGAATGGACAAGCAGGTCGAGGTCGACGTGGACGTCGAGTTTTACGAGGAGCCCCGCGACCTCGAGGTCGGTCTCGACTTCCCGCGCGAGTGGCTCGAGTTCTCCGACCCGGCCGACGCCGACCACCTCGTCCGCGCCGACCTGACCTGGCTGCTGTCCAACTGGACTTGTGTGTACGGCAACGGCTGCCACGGCATCATCGAGGGCCGCGCCGAGGAGGGCTGCTGCTCGCACGGCGCCTTCTTCACCGACGACGACGACCAGGAGCGGGTGCGCGCGGCGGCCAAGCGGCTCACGCCCGAGCACTGGCAGTACTTCCGCCGGGGTTTCAAGCGTTTCACCGAGAATGACACGATCGACGGCAAGAACAAGGCCCTGCGCACCGCGACGCGACCGGGCGGCGGCTGCGTCTTCCAGAACGACCCGGACTTCGCGGGCGGGGGCGGCTGTGCCCTGCACGGCCAGGCGCTGCGCGACGGCGTGCACCCGCTGGAGTACAAGCCGGACGTCTGCTGGCAGCTGCCGGTCCGCCGCGACCAGGACTGGCGCAAGCGCGCCGACGGGACCAAGGTGCTCGTCTCCACGCTCGGCGAGTTCGACCGCCGCGGCTGGGGCGAGGGCGGCCACGACCTGCACTGGTGGTGCACGTCGTCGCCGGAGGCGCACGTCGGGGCGAAGCGGCTCTACCAGGAGTACGAGCCGGAGCTGACCGCGCTCATCGGCAAGCCGGCCTACGTGCGGCTCGCGGAGCTGTGCGCGGCCCGCGCCGAGCAGGGGATGATCGCCGAGCACCCGGCGACCTCGAGCGCGCGCTCACTGAAGCTCATCCCGATCCGACCCGTCTGAGCCCCGGCCGGAGCGGGACCGGTTGCGCCGGGCCCGGGCCATCAGGGAGTAGCCCACCGCCATCAGCGACAGCCCGATCAGGATGCTCGGCAGCAGCCGCCAGTTCGCCCTGGCGAACGCGGTGTACGCGGAGCTGATCGCCAGCATGAGCCCGACGATCATCATGAGCATGCCGGCCGGGCCGGTGTTGAAGCTGCGCACCGGCGCAAACGCTACGGGAGCCCGCGGTGTCGTACGGCCGGACTCGTCAAGTCTCGCCCAGGTGAGCCGAAGGTGCGGGAGTGACCACCCTGCCCACGATCAACGCCCTGGTCGACGTGGTGCTGATGGACGGAGAGGCCTATCAGTCCCGTGTCGAGGACACGAGCGGCAAGCGCCTGACCGTGGCCGCGCCGTTCGGTGTGGCACCGGCGGATGTGCCGAAGGTGGGCGCGTCGATGGAGCTCGCCTGGGTCGCGGGTGACCGGCGCCAGGCCGTGGACGTGCGCCTCGTCGCGCTCGGCCGCGAGCAGCCGCCCCGCTGGTCGCTCGAGGCGGTGGGCTCGATCCGCCTGCAGGCCCGCCGCAACTACGTGCGCGGCGGCGGGGGCGAGTTCGTCGACGTGAGCCGGCGTGGCTCGACGTACCGCGGCCGGGTCATCGACCTGTCCGAGGGCGGCGTGCGGTGCCGGATGCTGGAGGACCGCTTCGAGCGCGACGACCGCGTCGACGTCACGGTCTCCCTCGAGACCGACTCGATCACCGTGACCGGGTCCGTCCTGTTCGTCCGGCGGGATCCCGAGAACGCCAGCTACGACGTGATCATCACGTACGAGACAAGCGAGCTCGTGGGCCGCGCGATCCGCGGTTACGTCCTGCTTCGCGAGATGGAGGAGCGCAGGCGCAACCGCGAATCGGTGGCAAATGCCGGTTAGGAACGGTTTACGGCTCGAACTTGTAGCCCAGCCCGCGGACGGTGACGATGTACCGCGGCGCCGAGGGCTCCGGCTCGATCTTGGAGCGCAGCCGCTTGACGTGCACGTCAAGCGTCTTGGTGTCGCCCACGTAGTCGGCGCCCCAGACGCGGTCGATCAGCTGGCCGCGGGTCAGCACCCGGCCGGCGTTGCGCAGCAGCAGCTCGAGCAGCTCGAACTCCTTGAGCGGCAGCTGTACCGCATCCCCGGCCACGGTCACGACGTGCCGGTCGACGTCCATGCGCACCGGACCGGCCGAGAGCGTCGGCGGGGCGAGCTCGCCGACCGTGTCGATCTGGCGGCGCAGCACCGCGCGGATGCGCGCGACCAGTTCGCGGGGCGAGTAGGGCTTGGTGACGTAGTCGTCGGCCCCGATCTCCAGGCCGACCACCTTGTCGATCTCGCTGTCCCGCGCCGTGATCATGATGATCGGGACGTTCGACTTCTGCCGCATCTGGCGGCAGACCTCGGTGCCGGACATCTCGGGCAGCATCAGGTCGAGCAGGACGATGTCCGCGCCGGTGCGGTCGAACTCGGTCATGGCCTCGGTACCGGTCGCCGCGATCGAGACCTCGAAGCCCTCGCGGCGGAGCATGTACGACAACGGGTCCGAGATCGACTCTTCGTCTTCGACCACGAGTACGCGCGCCAACGTGCTGTCCTTTCGTAGCTGCCGGGGAGCCACACTGCGCTGCGAACCGCGGGTGGAATGTTGCTGTTGCGTAACGATCATGGGGCCCCTCCGATCTCAACTGATGGCGGTAGCGTCAACGCGGCCTCCGTCGGACGCGAAGGCAGCCGCAACGTGAACGTCGAGCCAACTCCGACCGTACTGGTGACGGTCACTCGGCCGCCGTGGTTGGTAGAGATGTGCTTGACGATGGCTAGCCCCAGCCCGGTGCCGCCGGTGGCCCGGGAACGCGCCCGATCGGCGCGGTAGAACCGTTCGAAGATCCGGTCGATGTCGCGGGGCTCGATGCCGATGCCCTGGTCGGCGACGGCGATCTCGACGTACCCGTTGTCCTCGCTGGTGGTGATCGTGACCGCGGTGTGCTCGGGCGAGTACGCGATCGCGTTCTCGACCAGGTTGACCACGGCGGTGACGAGCTGGTTCTCGTTACCGTAGACGGTCAGCCCGCGCAGGCCCCGGAACTGCAGCTCGATCCCCTTGGCCGCGGCCGGGGTCTTGGCCCGGTCGAGCACCTCGACGGTGATCTTGTCGACGTCGACCGGCTCCGGCTCGGGCAGCGGCTCCGCGCCCTGCAGCCGGGAGAGCTCCAGCAGCTCCGAGACCAGCCGGCCCAGCCGCGACGACTCGTGCTTGATCCGCTCGGCGAAGCGGATGGCGGCCGCGGGGTCCTTGTCGGTCGCGTCCAGCAGCGCCTCGGCGAGCAGCTGCAGCGCGCCGACGGGGGTCTTGAGCTCGTGGCTGACGTTGGCGACGAAGTCCCGGCGCACACGGGCGACCCGGTGGGCCTCGGTGACGTCGGCCGCCTCGATCGCGACCCGGCCGCCCTCGAGCGCGACCGCCCGCACGTTGACGCCCAGCGGCTCGCCGTGGGTCAGGCGGGGCAGGTCGAGCTCCACGACACGCGTGATCCCGTTGCGGCGCACCTGCCCGGCCAGGGTGCGCACGATCGTGTGCGCCTCCTCGGTCGAGCCCGCGGAGCCGTTCTGCCGTTGCCGGACGAGCCCCATCTCCCGTGCCGCCGCATTCGCAAGCACGGGTCTGTCGTCCTCGTCCAGGACGAGCACCCCGACCTGCAGCGCGTCGAGGATGTCGGTCACCGCCGGTCCCTCGGACTTCGCCTGCCGGAACTTCCAATCCACGATCCGATGGTAGGAGACCGTCTAGCGCATCCAGCGCACACGGAGGCACGAATCGGGCTCATGTGGTCCAGTGTTCACCCTGCTGGCGGCCTTTGTTCATTGGAGGCTCCAGGTTCGGGCCCTAAGGTAGGTACACAACGATGGGAGCAATATGCGCGACGAATATCGTGCCGATCTTCTTCAGGTCAACAAGCTGCTGGTGTGGATGGCCGACGCGGTGCGCTCGGCCATGAGCCGGGCCACGAACGCCCTGCTCACCGCCGACCAGACCGACGCCGAGGAGGTCATCGCCCGCGACGCCGAGGTCAACGCGCTCTACCGGCTGGTCGAGGACAAGGTCTACGACCTCTGCGCCCGCCAGGCCCCGGTCGCCTCGGACCTGCGGCTGCTGCTGACCGCCCTGCACCTCGCGGCCGACCTCGAGCGGATGGGCGACCTCGCCGACCACGTCGCCAAGACCGCGCTGCGCCGCCACCCGGCCCGCGCCGTGCCGGAGCCGCTGGTGGCGACGTTCGAGCAGATGGGCCAGGTCGCCGACCGGATCGCCGGCAAGATCTCGAGCGCCATCTCCAAGCTCGACGTGGTCGCGGCCGGCCAGCTCGAGCGCGACGACGACGCGATGGACAAGCTGCACACCGACCTGTTCGCGATCATGTTCGCGCCGGACTGGTCCGAGGGCACCGAGGCCGCCGTGGACGGGGCGCTGCTCGGCCGCTTCTACGAGCGCTACGCCGACCACGCCGTCAACGCCGGCAACCACGTGGTGTTCCTCGTCACGGGTGAGACGCTCGACACTCGCGCCGAGTAAGAGACGCAAAAGCCGAGTAAGAGACGCAAAAGGGGGGTCGGGCGCGCGCCCGACCCCCCTTTTGCTGACGAACTAACGGCCCTGGTTGGCCACCGCGGCGGCCGCCTCCTTGGCCGCCTCCGGGTCCAGGTAGGTGCCGCCGGCCGTGACGGGCTTGAGCGCCGCGTCGAGGTCGTAGCGCAGCGGGATGCCCGTCGGGATGTTGAGCTTGGCGATCGCCTCGTCGGAGATCCCGTCGAGGTGCTTCACGAGCGCCCGCAGCGAGTTGCCGTGCGCCGCCACCAGCACCGTCTTGCCGTCCAGCAGCTGGGGCACGATCTGGTCGTACCAGTACGGCAGCATCCGGGCCACGACGTCCTTGAGGCACTCGGTCTTCGGCCGCAGCTCCGGCGGCAGCGCCGCGTACCGCGCGTCCTGCGCCTGCGACCACTCGTCGTCGTCGGCGATGGGCGGCGGGGGCGCGTCGTACGAGCGGCGCCAGAGCATGAACTGCTCCTCGCCGAACTCGTCCAGGGTCTGCTTCTTGTTCTTGCCCTGCAGGGCGCCGTAGTGGCGCTCGTTGAGCCGCCACGAGCGCTGGACGGGGATCCAGTGCCGGTCGGCGGTGTGCAGGGCGATCTCGCTGGTGCGGATGGCACGGCGCAGCACTGACGTGTGCACCACATCCGGCCGGAGACCGGAATCACGGATCAGCTCGCCGCCCCGCCGGGCCTCGGCCTCTCCCTGGGCGCTGAGGTCCACGTCGACCCAGCCGGTGAACAGGTTCTTGGCGTTCCACTCGCTCTCACCGTGCCGCAAGAGCACCAGTGTCCCGACTTCCGAGCTCATTCGTCCTCCGCTTCGCTCCGGCCGCCTGAGCTTTCAGGCTGCGCCGATGATGAGCGGCCCCTTCCGCTGCGCTGCGGACCGCTCATGCCGACCATCCTCCCGTACCGAATCACTTCGACATCACACGGTCCCGGGTGTAAGGATGCGAGACCGTGCCAGTCATTACGGGGAAACGACGGCTGCCGAGTCAGTTCTGGGTCCTGTGGACCGCCACGCTGGTCAACCGGGCCGGCGGCTTCGTCATCATCTTCCTGACCATCTACCTGACCACGCAGCGCCACTTCAGCGAGTCGGCGGCCGGCCTGGTGATCGGGCTCTACGGCGTCGGCGGCGCGGTCGGCGTGACCGCGGGCGGGCACCTCGCCGACCGCTGGGGCCGCCGCCCGGCCGCGCTGCTGTCGCTCTTCTCGACCTCGGTGCTGATGCTCCTGCTCGGCCTGGCCCGCAGCCCCGCCGAGATCATGGTGGCCGCCCTGCTGCTCGGCGCCGCCGCCGAGTCGGCCCGCCCGCCCCTGGGCGCGATGATCGCCGACATCGTTCCCACCGAGGACCGGATGCGCGCGTTCAGCACGTACTACTGGGCCATCAACCTCGGCTTCGCGGTCTCGGCCGTGGTCGCCGGGTTCGCCGCGTCGGCCGGGTACTTCACGCTGTTCGCCGGCGACGCGGCCACCACCGCGCTCGCCGCGGTGCTCGTCGCCTGGCGCATCCGGGAGACGAAGCCGGCCGTGGCCCCGCACGAGGAGCACGAGCGCGGCAGCCTCGCCACGGTCCTCCGCGACCGGGTCTTCCTCGGCTTCGTGGCCTGCAACCTGCTCATCGCGCTGGTGATGCTCCAGCACATGTCGATGCTGCCGCTGGCGATGATCGACGACGGCCTGTCCAGCCGGACCTTCGGCGTGGTGATCGCCCTCAACGGGGTCATGATCGTGGCCGGGCAGATGCTGGTGAGCCGGGTGCTGGCCAAGCGGCGGCCCGCGTTCGTGATGCCGGTGTCGGCCGTCATCATCGGCCTGGGGTTCGGGCTGACCGCGTTCGCGCACACGCCGCTGCTGTACGCCGGAACGGTCCTGGTCTGGACGGCCGGCGAGATGCTCAACGCCCCGTCCAACTCGGCCCTGCTGGCCGGGCTGTCCCCGGTCCACATGCGCGGCCGCTACCAGGGCGTGTTCGGCCTGTCCTGGCAGGGCGCGTCGTTCCTGGCGCCCACGCTCGGCGGCCTGGTGCGGGGCCACCTCGACAACACCACGCTCTGGCTGGGTTGCCTCGGCGCCACGCTCGTCGCCGCCGTCTGGAGCCTGGTCGCCGCACCGGCCCGGGAGCACCGGGTGAACGCATTGACGGCGCGCGAGGTGGATAAGATCGAAACTGTAAGGGGTCTTAACTAAAGGGGAAGCACGTGCGCAACTGGTACCGATCCACGATCGGCGGGCTCCCCGGGCTCTACTGGTACCTCTGGACCGGCATGCTCATCAACCGCGTCGGCGGCTTCGTGGCGCTGGTCCTGTCGCTGTACCTCACCTCCGCGCGCCACCTCGCGATCCCCGTCGCCGGCCTGGTGGTGGGCGTCTACGGCATCGGCGGGATCGCGGGCGTGCTGCTCGGCGGCGTGCTGGCCGACCGCTGGGGCCGCCGCCCGACCCTGCTGCTCGCCCACTTCGGGGCCGTCGCCGTGCTGTCCGGCCTGACCCTGGCCCGGCCCATCCCGGCGATCGCGGTGCTCGCGGCCTTGCTGGGCGTGATGCACTCGATGCCCGGCCCGGCGTTCGTGGCCGCCATCGTCGACGTGACCCCGGCCGACGACCGCAGCCGCGCGTTCAACCTGCAGTTCTGGGCGTTCAACCTGGGCATGGCGGTGGCGTCGGTACTCGCCGGGGCCCTCGCCGAGGTGAGCTTCACCCTGCTCTTCGCCGTCGACGCGAGCGGCACCCTGGTGACCGCGCTGCTCATCCTGTGGAAGGTCCGCGAGACCCGCCCGGCGCACCGGGTCGCGACGAAGGCCGCGGGCGGGCTGCACACGGCGCTCACCGACCGCGCGTACATGGGCTTCGTGGGGCTGTCGCTGCTGCTGGCGATCGTGAGCACGCAGACGTCGACGATCCTGCCGCTGGCGATCACCGGCGACGGGCTGCGGCCGTCGGCGTACGGCTCCGTGGTGGCGTACGCGGCCCTGCTCATCGTCGTCGGCCAGCTCTTCGTGCCGCGCCTGATCGGCCGCTGGCGCAAGGGCACCGCCCTGGCGGTCGCGAACGTCTTCCTGGGCCTGGGCTTCGCCGCCGTCGCGCTCGCCGACGGCCTGCCGGGGTACCTGGCCGCGGCGACCGTGTGGACCGTCGGCTCGATGATCGCCGCCCCGCCCAACGCCGCGGTCATCGCGGAGCTCTCCCCGGAGGCGCTGCGCGGGCGGTACCAGAGCGTGTTCTACCTGACCTTCCCGGCGGCGGGCTTCATCGCGCCCGCGGCCGGCGGGGTCAGCCTGCAGTACCTCGGCGACTGGCACTGGGTCGTGTGCGGCGCGCTGGGCGTGCTGGCGGCGGCCGGCCACCTGCTCATCCAGCCGGCGCGGGAACGCCGGGTGGCGAAGGAACTGGCGGCGGAGAAGGAGTTTGCGGTACCGGTCGCCGGGTAGTGGCGCTGATCACCTCAGATGGGAGACGGCCTTGGACGGCTTGTCCGCGACTCTCGAGCCCGCGCCGCCGGACACGGTCGTCATCCGGCTGGCGGGCGAGCTCGACCTGGCCACGCGGGAGCAGGTCACCGAGGCGGTCCGGGCGGTGCTGCCGACGTTCCGTCCCGACGCCCTCATCCTCGACCTCGACGCGGTGACGATCCTGGACTCGGCCGGGATCGGGGCGCTGGTCGGCTGCTGGAAGCTGGCCGCGGGCGCCGGGTGCGTGCTGCGGCTGCGCAACCCGCGCCCCCTGGCCTACGCACAGCTGGAGCTGACGGGCCTGCTCGACGTGTTCGCCCTGTCCTGAGAAGAGCCCTGTCCGAAAGAGCGCTGTCTTAGAGCGTTCCGTCGTACTTCGCGGCGCCGCTCACGGTGCCGTCGGAGCGCAGCCGGGAGCGGGCCGCCGCGTCGCCGTACAGGCCGTAGCGGAACAGGTCCAGCATGGAACGGCTCACCGCGTTCGCGGCCGGGGTCGTGCCGAACAGGGCCGCGCCGTGGTCGCCGCCGAGCAGCGTGAGCAGGCCCTTGGGCCACGTGCAGTTGTCGTAGAGCGACTTGCCGCTGCTGTACGGCACCGTGGCGTCGGCGTCGCCGTGGATGAACAGCACCGGCGTCGCGGTCCCGGAGAACTTGCCGCCCATCGAGCCGCCCGACACGATGACCGCGCCCTTGAGGCGGGCGTCGCGGGTGGAGCCGGAGAGCAGACCGGCGGTGGTGTACCCGCCGGCGGAGTGCCCGGCCGCGCCGACGTGGGCGGTGTCGATGCGCCCGGCGAGCGGGGAGCCGGCCTGGGCGTCGAGCTTGAGCACCTCGGTGATGACGGCGGAGGCGTCGGCGGGCTGGTTGGCCATGTCGTTCTGGTTGAACGGGTTCGCCTTGTCGTTGGTGCCGGGGTAGGCGGGCGCGGCGACGACGAAGCCGGCGGCCGCGATCTTCTGGGTCACGCCGCTGTACCCCTCCGGCGACCCGTGCAGCCCGTGACTCCACAGCACCAGCGGGTAGCGGCCGGCGGTCTTCGGATACCAGACGACCGTGCGCAGCGTCCGCCCCGCGCGCGTGAAGGTGAACTGACTGCTCGTGGTCGCGAACGTCTGCGTCGGCGCCTGGCCGGAGCTCGCGGCGGGCGCGGTGGTCGTCGCACCCTTGGCGGTCGCGCTGGCGCCGGCCCGGGCCGCGAGGGCACCGCTGCCGTCCTCGGTGAAACTTCCATCGGAGCCGGCCGGGGCCGCGCTCTCGACGCCGCCGGGGGCACCGTTGGCGGCCTGGGTGCCACAGCCGGCGAGCGAGGCCAGCAAAAGGGCGGCCATCAGCAGACGCCTGCGCATGTGAGGAAGTTACGGGCTTCAAAGCTCCGGCGTCTTTACGGCCGCCTTAAGTTTGCCAGCGGCAAGACACGGTCCGCGAGAGGCGAGGCGGTTTGGGTGGAGCGGAGCTCCCCCAATGGGGAGGGAGCGAAGCGACCGCGAAATCCAGCTCGTAACCGGCGGCAGCGGGTGCGGTGCACCCCCAGTCCACGGCACCCGCTATGTGCCGCCGGTTGCGACGACACGCCCCGCCCGGACATGTCATCGCGAGTGGGCCTTTCGGCCCGGAACACCCCCGCCGCTCCCCAACTTCAAGGAATCGCCGGATCCGTAAACGACGTTACGCGGCGTCGATTGGACCGCCAAGTAAACCCGATGTCGCCTCGCTCACACACCGGAAATAATTGAAATCAATCGAAATGCTGGAAGCGTGGCCACAGCTCAGCCCATGTTCCGGTCCGGTCGCGGCAGACGTACACGCGCGCTGTTTGCTCCTCGTTGTCCACGCCGTAACCATTGTCGAGGTGCGCCCGCTCCTCGCAGGAGCCGAACGCCTTCGAGCGGGCGGGGTCGCCCTGGGAGACGAGCACCACGACTGTCGCGGACTCCGGCGGCGGGCCGAGGTACCACAGCTCGTTCTGTCCACTGTAGACATCGGGCAGGCCGAGCGGCTTGCCGTAGCGGTCGAGCGAGCCCGCCTCGCCGTAGTTGCCGGTGAGCAGCACCGTGCGCGGCTTGTCCTCGGCCGGCAGCGCGTCGTACACCGCCTTGACCTGGGCGACGTAGCGGGGCCAGCCGATCTCGTCGGAGATGCCCTGGTTCATGGCGGGGACCGGCGTGTCGCCCACGACGCCGATCGGCAGCACGGGCAGCGACGAGACGATCGCCACGCCGCAGTTGACGACCACGGCCGCGCCGAGCAGCCAGCGCCGGGCGGTGCGGTCGCCGAGCCAGCGCACGGTCGGCACCGCGCCGATGGCGAAGAGCGCGGCCAGCAGGCCGAAGCTGTAGTACGGCTGGCCGGCGACGACGAACAGCAGGACCAGCATCAGCGGGTACGCCACGGCGAACGCGCGCACCGGCCGCAGCTCCGGGCGCCGCCACAGCGTCACGAGCCCGGCGACCCAGACGGGGACGAAGAACGGGCCGAGCCACAGCAGCTGCAGCGGGAGCAGCGTGATGCGAGCGTCGTCGCCCTTGTTCTCGGCGAGCGCGCCGGCCATGTGGATCTGGGGGAAGTCGTTGGCGATCTGGTACAGCAGGTTGGGCAGCCCGACGAGCACCGCGATCCCGGCCCCGGCCCAGAGCCACTTCGACACCAGCACACCGCGGGGCCCGACGGTCAGCAGCCCGGCCGCGAAGGTCAGCAGGAGCAGGATCACGAGGTGCTTGTTGTAGAGCGCGATCCCGGCGAACAGGCCGGCCCACAGGAAGTACCGTGGCGAATCCCGCAGCAGAGCGCGCATCAGGCTCAGGATGACCAGCAGCCACATCACCAGGTCGGGCGCGGCGGTGATGGTGATGTGCCCGGCCACGAGCGGAAACGTGGTGAGCACCCCGGCCGCGGCGAGGGTCTGGGCGAGCGCGCCGCCGCCGATCTCGCGCGCCACGAGCGCCAGCAGGAACGCCGCGCCCGCGATGAAGAACAGGCCCGGGATGCGGATGGCCCAGACGGTGTCGCCGAACAGCTCGATGCAGCCGCGCACCATGAGCGGCGTGAACGGCGGCTGGTCGACGTAGCCCCACTTCGGGTGCGCGCCGACCATGCGGAAGTAGAGCTCGTCGCGGTGGTAGTCGTAACGGCCGATGGTCAGTAGCAGCACGAGGACAGCAGCGCCGGCGACTGCGCCGACGGGCTTCCAGGCCAGAGGCGCCCGAGGGGTCACCTCCGAGATCGTAGCTAAGCCGGTCGATTCACGAAGTCCCTGAAGGCCCGGAGATTGTCCAGGGGCTCGCCGCGCTTGACCCGCCACTCCCACTCGCGGCGGATGGCCGAGCCGAAGCCGATCTCCAGCATCGGGTCGAAGCTCTCGTCGGCGTAGGTCAGCACGGCGCCCAGCAGGCGGTCGAGCTCGGCCTCGGTAACGGCGTGCAGCGGGAGCTTCCCCATGAGGTACACGTCGCCGACCGCGTCGATGCTGAAGGCCACGCCGTACATGCGGGAGTTGCGCTGCAGCAGCCACTCCCACAGCGCCTCGCGGTTCTCGTCCGGGTGGCGCATGACGAAGGCCTCGACCCGCAGCGCGTGCTCGCCGACGATGAGGTTGCAGTTCGTCTTCTGCTTGTGGGTGCCGGGCAGGGTCACGACGTACGCGTGCTCGCCGGTCTTCTCCCACGGGATCTCACGCTCGGCCGCGACCCGCTCGATCAGGGCACTCACGGAAGCCTTCATGCCGCCACAACCTCCCGATGGAACTCCAGGGCGTCCCGGTACGCGGCCAGCAGGCCGCTGGCCGTGTGCGCCCACGAGAACTCGCGCGCGTGCCGCACCGCGCCCAGCGACAGCGCCGCCCGCCGGGCCGGCTCGGCCAGCAGCGGCCCGAGCAGGGCGGCCCAGTCGGCCGGCTTGTGCGTGTCGACAAGTAAGCCGGAGACGCCGTCACGGACCGCGGTCACCAGGCCGCCCACCGCCGCCGCGACGACCGGCGTGCCGCAGGCCTGGGCCTCGATCGCGACAAGCCCGAACGACTCGTTGAAGCTGGGCACGGCGACGACGTCCACGGCGCGGAACAGCTCGGCGAGGGCGTCGCGCGGCTGGGGCGGCAGGAACCGCACGATGTCGGCGATGCCGAGGTCGCGGGCGAGGTCCATGAGTGCGGTGGGCCGGTCGAGGCCGGAGCCGCTGGGGCCGCCGCAGATGACCACGAGCAGCTTGGGGTCGGTGGCGCGCAGCTCGGCGGCGGCGCGCAGCAGGATGTCGGGGGCCTTGAGCGGCTGGATACGCCCGGCGAAGGCGACGATCCGGGCGTCGGCGGGCAGGCCGAAGCGCTCCCGCGCGGCGAGCTTGCGGTGCGGCCGCGGCGAGAACCGGTCGAGGTCCACGCCGGGCGGCACGACGCTGACCTTGCGCGGGTCGGCGTCGTAGAGGTCGATGAGGTCGGCGGCCTCGGCCGGGGTGTTGGCCACCAGGCCGTCGGCGGCGGCGACCACCTGCTCCTCGCCGATCACGCGGGCGATCGGCTCGGGCTTGTCGCCGTCGGCGAGCGCCTGGTTCTTGACCTTGGCCAGGGTGTGCGCGGTGTGCACCAGCGGGACGCCCCAGCGGTCCTTCGCGAGCCAGCCGACCTGGCCGGAGAGCCAGTAGTGGGAGTGGACGAGGTCGTACCAGCCCGACGGGCGGGACGCCTCCGCGCGCAGCACGCCGCCGGTGAACGCGCACAGCTGCGCCGGCAGGTCCTCCTTGGCCAGGCCCTCGAACGGCCCGGCGATGATGTGGCGCACGAGCACGCCGGGGGCCATCTCGACGGTCGGTGGCAGCTCGCTGTTGGTGGCCCGGGTGAAGATCTCCACCTCGACGCCGGCCCGCGCGAGGCGCTCAGCCACCTCCACGACGTACACGTTCATCCCGCCGGCGTCGCCGGTGCCCGGCTGGTCCAGCGGCGAGGTGTGCACCGACAGCGTCGCGACGCGCCTCGGGAGCGTACGGCGGGACTGCGGGGTATGGCCGTGCAGCGAATCGACCCGCGCCACGTCGTGCTCCTTCTGTTGCCGGGCTGTTACATCTTCCCAACCGTCCATGTTCCCTCGCCGAGGGCGGTCTACCCACCGTTGCGTTGGTCACTGCATCCCGGGCAACTTCGTGCAGGATGGCCACATGTCTACTCGAATCGCCGTCGTCACCGGCGCCTCCAGCGGCATCGGGGCCGCCACCGCCCGCCGTCTGGACGCCGAGGGCTTCCACGTCGTCGCCGTCGCCCGCCGCGCGGACCGCCTCGAAGAGCTGGTCGGATCGCTGCGCTCCGGCACCGCGATCGTGGCGGACGTCACGTCCGACGAGTCCGTGGCCGCCCTCGCGGCCGCGGTCGAGGCGCTCGGCGGCCCGGTCGAGCTGCTGGTCAACAACGCCGGCGGGGCGATCGGGGCCGAGTACGTCGAGCACGCCGACCTCGGCGACTGGCAGTGGATGTTCGACGTCAACGTGCTCGGCACCGTCCGGGTCACCAAGGCGCTCCTGCCGCTGCTGGAGCGCTCGGGCCGGGCCACCGTCGTGGTACTCAGCTCGACCGCCGGGCTGGTCGTCTACGAGGGCGGCGGCGGGTACACGGCCGCCAAGCACGCCCAGACCGCCGTCGCCGAGACCCTGCGCCTGGAGCTCAGCGGCCGCCCGATCCGGGTCGTGGAGATCGACCCCGGCATGGTGCGCACCGACGAGTTCGCCCTCAAGCGCTTCGAGGGCGACGCCGAGAAGGCGGCCGCGGTCTATGCGGGCGTCGCCGAGCCGCTCGTCGCCGACGACGTCGCCGACTGCATCGCCTGGACCGCGACCCGCCCGCACCACGTGAACATCGACCGGCTCGTGGTCCGCCCGCTCGCCCAGGCCGCCCAGCACAAGGTCCACCGGGTGCTGTGAAGCCCGTCGGGTCGATCACGCGGGGCACGACAAACCCCAACCGCCTGCGCCGCGTCGACAACTGGATCGCGGCGACGCTCGGCGGGGCGCTGCGCCGGGCGGCGGACCCGCTGGTGGTCGACCTCGGCTTCGGCGCCTCGCCGATCACCGCGATCGAGCTGCACGCCCGCCTCGGCGTGCCGGTCGTCGGCCTGGAGATCGCCCCGGACCGCGTGGCCGCCGCGCGCCCCTACGAGACCGCCGGCCTGCGCTTCCAGCTCGGCGGCTTCGAGCTGGCCGGCCTGCGCCCGACGCTGGTGCGGGCGTTCAACGTGCTGCGCCAGTACGACGAGGCCGACGTGCCCGGCGCCTGGGCCGCGATGACGGCGACGGGCGCGCTGCTCGTGGAGGGGACCTGCGACGAGCTCGGCCGGCTCGCGGCCTGGGCGCTGGTCTCCCCCACCGGCCCGCGCACGCTCACCCTGGCCGCCCGCCTGGCCGACCTCGACACGCCGGGCACCCTGGCCGAGCGGCTGCCGAAGGCCCTCATCCACCACAACGTGCCCGGCGCGCGCATCCACGCCCTGCTGGACGCCCTCGACACCGGCTGGCGGGCCGCGGCGCCGCTGTCGGTGTTCGGGCCCCGGCAGCGGTGGCGGGCCGCGGTGGAGGCGGCGCGGGGCGCGGGGTGGCCGGTGCTGGACCGCCCGGCGCGCTGGCGCCTGGGCGAGGTCACGGTGCCGTACGCCGCCGTCGCGCCCTAGGTCCTGTCCTGCCGATCATGCCGAGCCGAGACGAGGTCCAGATTTCGCCTGCGTGTGCCCCGCGGAGGCCTGGCTACCGGTGTTGTAACCCGGCCTTCGCGGGGTGCGCGCAGCGCCTTGGGCGGGCCGGCTTGGCGCAGCGCGCCGGGCCGGCCTGGGCGAGGGTCTGGGCCCGGCGCAGGCCGGCATGATCGGCAGGACAGGGCCTACAGCGAGCAGTTCACGAGGACCGGCTCCGGATGGAGCGTCACGCCGAAGCGGGCCTCGACGCCGGCCCGGATCTCGCGGGCCAGGTCCAGCAGGGCGCTCGTGCTACCGGTGCCGCGGTTGGTCAGGGCCAGGGTGTGCTTGCCGGACAGCG
This sequence comes from Dactylosporangium sp. McL0621, assembly GCF_049995355.1. Taxonomy (NCBI): domain Bacteria; kingdom Bacillati; phylum Actinomycetota; class Actinomycetes; order Micromonosporales; family Micromonosporaceae; genus Dactylosporangium; species Dactylosporangium sp. McL0621. Next base: position 787,826 of record NZ_CP188259.1, on the reverse strand, counting down.
CCACCCCGCGCGCCCCGTCCCCGTGGCCCTTGGCGAAGCCCGCGCGCTCGATGAGCCAGGCCGCGCTCAGCTTCACCGAGTCGCCGGCCGGCCACGAGGGCGGGGGGCCGAGCTCGGCGGCGAGCTCGCGGACACGCTCGAAGTCGGCGGCCGGGACGACCGGGTTGGTGAAGAAGGAGCCCACGGAGTACGTGTCCGGGTCCTCCGGGTCGAGCACCATCCCCTTGCCGGCGCGCAGCTTCAGCACCGCCGCGCGGACCTCCTCCAGCGGGGCCGTCGCGCCCGGCTCGACCCCGAGGGTGCGGGCCAGCTCGGCGTAGGCGATCGGCGTCGACCGCCCCGACACCTTCAGGCGGAACACCACCGACAGCACCACAAAGCGGGCGTTGTGCTTGAAGATGCTCGTCCGGTACGCGAACCCGCACCCGGCCGCCGGGATGGTCACGACCTCGTCGCGCTCCCGGTCGTAGGCGCGCACCTCGGCGATGGTCTCGGCGACCTCCTGGCCGTACGCCCCGACGTTCTGGATCGGCGTCGCGCCGGCCGAGCCCGGGATGCCCGACAGCGACTCGATCCCGGACCACCCGCTGGACACGGCCGTGGCGACGACGTCGTCCCACGGGTGACCGGCGGCGACCGTGAGGGTGACCTCGCCGTCGCGGACGTCGCTGGTGAGGCCCCGCCGGCGCAGCAGCACAACGGTGCCCGGGAAGCCCTCGTCGGCCACCACGACGTTGCTGCCGCCGGCGAGGATCAGCTGGTCGCCGCCCGCGCGCAGGGCGGCGAGCGTCTCCGCCTCGGTGGTCGCCTCGATCAGGCGGCCGGCCGGGCCGCCGAGGCGCAGGGTCGTGAACGCGGCGAGCGTGCGTGGTTCGGGCACCGCACCAGAGTAAGCGGTGCCCTAATCTTGGTGGCTATGAGCAAGCCACAGCTCGCCAAGGACATCTGGCTGGCCGCCCTGCGCACCGAGGGCGACGCCTTCCGCACCGTTCTGAGCAGCGGCGTGCCGCTCGACGCGCCGGTGCCGAGCTGTCCGGACTGGAGCCTGGCCGATCTCGCGTGGCATGTGAGCCAGGTGTACGTGTACGTCACCGGGCACGTCGCCCGGGGCGTCCTCGACAAGCCGGCGCCGCGCTCGACCGACCCGCGGCCCGAGGGCGTCGACGCGGCGACGGCCTGGACCGACGCGTTCACCGAGCTCGTGGCGACCCTCGACGCCGTCGACCCGGAGCTGCCCGCCTGGAACTTCGCGCCCCAGGCGAAGAAGGCGTCGTTCTGGCACCGGCGCATGGCCCACGAGACGGTGATCCACCGCTGGGACGCGCAGATGGCCGGCGGCCTGGCCGAGCCGATCGAGGCGCGGCTGGCCAGCGACAATGTCACCGAGGTGCTCGACACCTGGATCCCGTCCGGGCGCCGCAGCGGGCCCACCGACCGGGCCGGCATGATCGCGCTGCACGCCACCGACTCCGACCAGGTCTGGTACGTCCGGCTGCGCGGCGCCGGCATCGCGCTGCTGGACACCGACACCCTGCTCGACTCCGACGAGCACCACGAGCGGGCGACGGCCAGCGGCAGCGCGAGCGACCTGGCGCTGGCCCTGTGGGGCCGGGTGCCGTTCGACACCCTGCTCGTCAGCGGGGACGCAACGCTGTTGCGGGGTCTGCTGGCCTGAGCGCCGGGCCGGGCCCGTCGTCGATGCGCAGGCCCAGGCTCCGCCGGGTCAGCAGCGTCGCCCCGCTCACCGCGGCCGGGATCACGATGATCGCCACGATCGGGACCAGCAGCACCAGGAACACCGGGATGCCGAAGCCGAGCGCCATCGCGCGGTTGGCCCGCAGGATCTTGCGGCGCTCGGCGAGGCGCAGCCCCCGGCGGTTGAACGGGATGCCGGTAAGCTCGACGGTGATCAGCCAGCCGCCGACGATCGCGTTCAGCACCGGCACCACGGTCTGCCCGACGACCGGGATGAACCCCATCAGGAACAGCGGGATGGCCAGGACCACGCCCAGCAGGATCAGGCGGAGGGAGTCGACGAGGTTCGGCCAGAGGGTGCGGTACCACGGAAGGTCCACCGCCCCGGGCGTGCCGCCGAGACCGTCCTCCACGCGCTCGGAGATGACCTCGTAGAACGGGTCGCCGATCAGCAGCGTCAGCGCGGTGAACGTGAGCGCCGAGAGCAGCGCGGCGGCGACGAGGACGGCGGCGCCCGCCCCGAACTCGATCAGCCCGCGCCAGAAGTCCGACCAGTCGTGGGCGAACCAGGTGGCGGCCGACGCGATGTCGTCGATGTAGATGATGAGGAATGTCCAGGCGACGCCGAACAGCGCGCACGTGATGACCGCCGGGATCGCCCCGAGCAGGAGCAGGCGCGGACTGCGCCCGTAGCGCGCGAACCCCTTGCCCAGCAGCCGCAGCCCCATCGCGAACTCGGACCCGGTCGTCTTCAGCTGACCCACGGCTTGGCAGCCTACTCGTCCGGACTGTTCCTAGCTTGGCGCCGGCTCCGCCGGATACGCGGCGGGAGGTTCCCACCCCGCACCCCCCCATGGCCGCTACGCGACCACTTTTGGCGGCGCTCCCGCGCGGCGCCGGGCGGGGCGGGCGCTCGAGGGCCGGTGCCCAGCGGGCGCGGCCTAGCCGCGCCGAGCTAGGAACAGTCCGGGTGCTCTGTAGGCGCGAGGCCGTTGCGGTACGCGTAGGACACCGCCTGCGCCCGGTCCCGGCAGCCGATCTTGGCCAGCAGGTGGTTGATGTGGCTCTTGACCGTCCCCTCGCTGATGAACAGCCGGGCCGCGATCTCGCCGTTGGTGAGCCCGGCCGCGATGAGCCGCAGTACCTCGACCTCCCGCGGCGTCAGGTCGTCCGCCTTCGGCGGCGGGGGCTGGGTCAGCGCGTTGAGCACGTGGTGCTGCACGGCCGGGTCGAGCGCGGCGCCGTCGGTGAGGACGCGCTGGAGGGCGGCCCGGATCTCCTCGCCGCCGGCCTCCTTGGTGAGGTACCCCTTGGCCCCGGCCCGCAGCGCCTCCAGCACCGAGCGGTCGTCGGAGTAGGTGGTGAGCACGACCACGCGCACCTCGGGCGCCCGCTCCCGCAGCCGCCGGGTCGCCTCGACGCCGTCGCAGCGGGGCATGCGCAGGTCCATCAGCACGATGTCCGGGCGCAGCCGCACCGCGAGGTCCACCGCCTCGGCCCCGTCGGCGGCCGCCCCGACCACCTCGATGTCCGGCAGCAGCCCGAGTACGAGCGCCAGCCCCTCCCGCACCACCCGCTGGTCGTCGGCGAGCAGCACGCGGATCGTCACGCCGGCACCTCGAGCCGGACGCGGAAGCCGGTCGCGGTGGGGGCGGCGGCGAGGGTACCGCCCAGCAGCTCGGCCCGTTCCCGCATGCCGGTCAGGCCGTAGCCGGCGCCGGCGCTCGGGGTCGCGGCGAGCGGGCCGACGTCGTCGACGGTCAGGCGGACGGCGCTCGGCAGGTACTCCAGGTGCACGGTCACCAGAGTGGGGGACGCGTGCCGGGCGGCGTTCGTCAGGGCCTCCTGCGCGACCCGGTACACCGCGATCCGCGCCGGCGACTCCAGCTCGCGCGCGGGCCCGTCGGTGGTGAAGTCGCACCGGATGCCGTGGTCGTGGGCGAAGGATCTGGTCAGCTCGGTCAGGGTCGGCAGCTCGTCGTCGCGCAGCAGCCCGATCGCGCGCCGGGCCTCGTCGAGCCCGGCCCGGCCGAGCTGCTGGGCCCGCTCGAGGGCGGCCGGCAGGCGCAGGTCGTCGGGCGTGCGCGTGGCCAGCAGGCGCGCCCCTTCCAGCTGCAGCATCAGCCCCGACAGCGAGTGGGCGAGCACGTCGTGCATCTCCCGGGCCAGGTGCTGGCGCTCCGACAGGCGCGCCGCCTCGGCCTGGGCCGCGCGGCCCCGCTCGAGCTCCTCGACCAGCTGCTCGGCCTGCTCGTTGGCCTCGCCGAGCCGGATGGCGAAGACCAGCATGCCGTAGAAGGCGCCGACCATCACCGCGTCGAGGAGCGCGTCGATGATCGAGCCGTGGTGCGCCGAGGCGACGCCGACCGCCAGCAGGATCAGCGCGACGGCGGTGATCGGGATCGAGATGTGCCCGCGCAGCAGCGGGGCCAGGAACGACACGCCGACGAAGATGCCGGCCACGGCCGCACCGTCGGGCTGCAGCCACGCCAGCGCGGCCGACGCGGCCAGCATGACCGCGGTGCACGCGATGTGCGTGCGCGGCGACCGGGCCAGCGTCAGCACCCCGCCCGCACCGGAGACGACGAACGCGGCCAGGGCCAGCAGCACCGCCAGCCCGGACCCGGACAGCGCCGGGCCCGGCCGCGCGGTGCAGGCGGACCACACGACCACGGCCATGATGAGCGGGGCCAGGGGCCGCAGCCAGCGGATGACGGCGGCGCGCTGGGCCCGGGCGCGGTCGAGCGTGGCGAGCGCGGAGGAGCTCATGACGCCCATTCAATCCGTTCCGGCGGTGATCCACATCCAACCGTGGTTATAGCCCGCGGCTCCAACCGTGCGCCGATGCGGTTGAGCGGGGCCGCCGGACAGGCTGTTGGCCATGACACGGACCCCACGGCTCCTCACGGCCCTGTACCTCATCCTCAGCCTGGCCACCCTCGGCGTCGCCTACCTGCTGCGCCACCACGCGAACCTGGTGACCGACGCGGTCTGGGTGCGCGGCACGATCGTCGTTGCCAGCGCGGCGGTGTGCAACATCCTGGCGGCGCGCGGCGACGTGCGCCGGCTGCGCATCATCGCCATCGTCATGACGGTGGCGATCACCGTGATCGTCGCGGTGCCCGGGCTGTTCCCGGTGTGGATGAAGCTCGAGCAGGTGGTGTGCGGCCTGCTGCTGATCGGCGTGATCCTCACCCTGCCGCGCAAGGCCAAACGGCCCGTCGGTTAGGAGCCGGCGAGTCGCTGCAGGGCGCCGCGGACGACTTCGGGCTTGGTGGTGTACCAGAACGGGGGCAGCGACTTGCGCAGGAACGGCCCGTAGCTCGGCGCGCGCTCCAGCCGGGAGTCCAGCACCGCCACCACGCCCTTGTCGGCGTTGGAGCGGATCAGCCGGCCCACACCCTGGGCCAGCCGGACGGCGGCGATCGGCACGCTCACCGCGGCGAAGCCGGAGCCGCCCGCCGACTGCACCGCGTCGGAGCGGGCGGCCGACAGCGGCTCGTCGGGGCGCGGGAACGGCAACCGGTCGATGATGACGAGCTGGCATGCGTCGCCCGGCACGTCGACGCCCTGCCACAGCGACATGACCCCGAGCAGGCAGCTGTTGCGGTCCTCGCGGAACTTGCGGACCAGGATCGGCAGCGACTCCTCGCCCTGCAGCAGGATCGTGATCCCGGGCGTGCGGGCGCGCAGCACCTCCGCGGCGCGCTCGGCCGCCTTGCGCGAGGAGAACAGGCCCAGGGCCCGGCCGCCGAGCGCCTGCACCAGCTCGACCATCTCGTTGGCGGCCGGCTCGGACAGCCCCGAGCTCTGCGGCTTGGGCAGGTGCGCCGCGACGTAGAGGATGCCCTGCTTCTGGTAGTCGAACGGCGATCCGACGTCGAGCGAGCTCCAGGCCAGCCCGGCCGTGTCCCGCGCCGCGTCGGCCCGCACGACGGCCTCGCGGGCCGCCTCGGCGGGGCCGGCCGCGGTGCTCGGGCGCTCGACGGCGATCGGCAGCCCGAGCGAGCGGGCGACGGTGTCGAACTGGCCGCCGAGGGCGAGCGTGGCCGAGGTGGCCACGACGGTCCGTTCGCTGAAGAGGTGGCTGCTCAGCGTGCCGGCGACCGACAGCGGCGCGATGACCACGGCCCGGCGCCCCCGCTCGTCGCGCTCGACCCAGGTGACGTCGTGCTCGACGTTGGCGATCATGCGCTGGGCGACCTTCACCAGGTCCCCGATCATGGTCTTGGCCTGCTGCTTGCGCACCGGGTCGGAGTCGTCGGCCCGCACCTCACCGATCGCGTCGAGCGCCTTGCGCCCGCCCGCGTCGAGCAGCGTGAGCGCCTCGCCGAGCACCGTCGGCAGCGCGCCCACGACCCGGCCCGCGGGCACCTCGGCGAGCGCGACCGTCAGCAGGTCGCCGGCCTCCATGAGCCGGTCGGCCACGTCGTCGTCGACATAGGCCCGGCACCGGCGAGCGGCCCGCTCCAGCGTCTCGGGCGTGAGCTCGGCCTGCGAGGCGGAGCTGACCCGGTCGGCGAGCTCGTGCGCCTCGTCGACGACCAGCAGCTCGTGCGGCGGGATGATCTGCCGCCCGGTGAGCATGTCCACGGCGAGCAGGCTGTGGTTGGTGACCACGATGTCGGCCTCGCGCGCCCGGCTGCGGCTGGCCTCGGCGAAGCACTCGGCGCCATACGGGCACCGCTGCGCCCCGACGCACTCGCGGGCCGGCATCGACACCATCTTCCAGGCCGAGTCCTCCACCCCGGGGTCGAGCTCGTCCCGGTCGCCGGTCTCGGTCTCCATCGCCCACCCGCGCAGCCGCTCGATGTGCTTGCCGATCCGGCCCGCCTCGCCGAGCCACTTCGTGGGCCGGGCCTCCCCGACGTCGAACAGCCCGTCGTCGGGCTCGTCGGCGGACGTGCCCTCCAGCCGCGCCAGGCAGAGGTAGTGGTGGCGCCCCTTGAGCACCGCATAGGTCGGGCGGCGCCCCAGCAGCGGCTGCACCGCGTCGGCGAGCCGGGGCAGGTCGTGGTCGACGAGCTGCGACTGCAGGGCGAGCGTGGCCGTCGAGATCACCACCGGCCCGTCGACCAGCAGCGACGGGACGAGGTAGGCCAGCGACTTGCCCGTGCCGGTGCCCGCCTGCACGAGCAGGTGCTCCTCCTTCTCCACCGCGGCCGAGATCGCCGTCGCCATGCTCTGCTGACCGGGCCGCTCGGCCCCGTCAGGCACCGCGCCGACGGCGGCGGCGAGCAGATCGATCACTTCCGGCTTGGGGCGGCGGAGCTGAGGGGTGGCTGTCACGGTGGGGACGCTACCCCTTGCGTACGACAGAATCGGCCGGGCGCACCCGGTCGGTACCGTGAGCGGCATGAAACGTATCCGGGTCGTGTACCGCAAGTACGACGGCTCGCTCCACTGGAACTACGAGACGGAGCTCCTGGGCGAGGACGAGTACGGCGTATGGGTCGGCGCCGGCCCGGCGACGCAGGTCTTCAAGGGCACCACCCTCAAGGGCGCGCCCGAGTCCCCGCACGTGCTGCTCTTCCCCCGCCAGGCCTGGTGGACGGCCTGCTTCAACGCCGAGCCCCACCGCACCGAGGTCTACTGCGACATCACGAGCGTGCCCCACTGGCCGAGCGCGACCGAGGTGACCGCGATCGACCTGGACCTGGACGTGCGCCGGCGGCGTACCGGCGACGTCGAGCTGCTGGACGAGGACGAGTTCGCGGTCCACCAGGTGCGCTACCAGTACCCCTCCGAGGTCGTGACCTCCGCCCTGACGAGCGCCGACTGGCTGATGGGCGCGGTGGGCGGGCACGTGGAGCCCTTCGGCACGGCCTACCGGCGGTGGCTCGACGAGGTTGTGTAGGGCCTGCTTCTGAAGAGCGCAAAGCGCGGCGTTTGGCGCCGTGCGAAATGTACGTTAAGTACCATTTTCCCATGGACAATGCCCTGGCGACCGTTGCCGTAGGACTTGCCGGGCTCGCCACCTGCGGAGCCGTCGGCGCGGTGGCCGCATCCAGCGTCCGGCGCGGCCGGCCGTACCTCGCGAACGGCCTCCTCGTCGCGCTCGACGGCCCGGTCGACCCGGCCGCCACCGCGGCCCGCGCCGGGTTCGCCGGCGTCGAGGTCGGCGTGCGTATCGACCCCGACACGACCCGGCCCACGCTGCGCCTGACCTGCGCGATGCCGCCCGGCGAGCCGGCCCCCACGTTCGACCAGGCGGTGCTGACCCCGCTGGCCACGCGCGCCGCCGGGAACCCGCTCGGGCGGGTGCACGCCCGGCGCGCCGAGCCGTTCCTGCTCATGGTGCGGGCGGAGCCCGAGCCCGACCCGGAGACCGGCGTGGTCCGGGCCACCGGGAGCGAGTACGACACCCTCGACCGGCTGCTGCGGCCGCACGCGCCGATCCTCACCCAGTTCCTCGGCGGCCGGGTCGTGCCGGGCGCGATCACCGTCGTGCTCACCGGGGCGCACTGGTCCCGGGCGGACCTGCTCGGGGCCTACGAGCGGTACGCCTTCCTGGAGGGCCGCTTCAGCGACCTCGCCGAGGGCGGCCTCCCGGTCGGCGTGGCGCCGTTCGTCTCGGAGTCCCTCGCGGCCCGGCTCGGGTTCGACGCGCACGAGGAGTGGCCCGGGTTCCCGGCCGAGGCCCGGCACATCCTGCGCTCGCTGGTCCGAGCCGCGTACACCGACGGGCGGCGGGTGCGCTTCGCCGACGTGCCCGAGGGCCCGCGGCGCGTGCGCAACGCGTTCTGGCGGGAGATGCGCGCGGCCGAGGTGGACGTGATCGCCAGCCGGCACCGGGGGGCGCTCGCGCGCTTCCTGCGCGAGCCGGTGCAGCGCACCTGCAAACACCGTGCGGCGTCGGTCCGGTACACCCCGGCACCAGAGGTAAACGGTAGGTGAACGCCAGGTGAACCAGCAGCGTGCGGTGCATCTCACTGCTACTGCGGTGGATCGTGAGCCTTAACATTCACGTTTCAGGTGTTTCGGCGCTTCTTCATCGAGGTATCGGGGTCGACTGTGCGGTTCAGGCTGCGTCCTAGCGACGATTCGTTCTACGAGTTCTTCAGCCGCGCGGCGCGCAACCTCGTCAAAGGCACCGACCTGCTCGCCGAGCTCGCCCTGCCCGACGCCGACGTGCAGTCCATCAGCGAGCGGCTCGTGGACGTCGAGCACGACAGCGACGCGATCACGCACGAGCTGTACAAGAAGATCAACTCCAGCTTCATCACCCCCTTCGACCGGGAGGACATCTACCGCCTCGGGTCGCTGCTGGACGACGTGATGGACCACCTGGAGGCGGTGGGCAGCCTGCTGTACCTCTACGGCCTCACCAAGCTCCCGTCGCTGCCCCGCGAGATCCACGAGATCGTGAAGGTGCTCGACCAGCAGTCCCGGCTCACCGCCGAGGCCATGCCCCGCCTGAAGTCCATGAAGGACCTCGAGTCGTACTGGGTGGAGTGCAACCGCCTGGAGAACGAGGGCGACAGCGCCTACCGCATGGCCCTGGTCCGCCTCTTCTCCGGCGAGTACGACGCGCTGACCGTGCTCAAGATGAAGGAGGTCGTCGACGAGCTCGAGGCCGCCTGCGACGCCTTCGAGCACGTGGCCAACACGGTCGAGACCATCGTGGTCAAGGAGTCGTAGCCATCAGCGCGCAGCTCGTCGCGGTCCTCGCCGTCATCACGGTGGCGCTGGTCTTCGACTACACCAACGGCTTCCACGACGCGGCCAACGCCATCGCCACGTCGGTGTCGACCCGCGCGCTGACCCCGCGCGCCGGCCTCATCATGGCCGCGCTCGGCAACTTCGTCGGCGCCCACCTGGGCGGCCACGTCGCGGCCACCGTCGGCGGCGGCATCATCGACCCGCCGACCGGCATGGGCGGGCTCGGCATCGTCTTCGCCGGCGTCGTCGGGGCCATCGCCTGGAATCTCTTCACGTGGTACTTCGGCCTGCCCTCCTCGTCCTCCCACGCGCTCTTCGGCGGGCTGGTGGGCGCGTCGCTCTGCGCCGTGTGGTTCGGCCTGGACGCGAAGGTGCTGTGGTCCGGCATCGTGGACAAGGTCCTGATCCCGATGGTCGCCTCGCCGGTGGTCGGCTTCGTCCTGGGCGGCCTGCTGATGATCGCCATCATGTGGACGTTCCGCCGGTCCAACCCGCGCGTGCTCGGCCGCCGGTTCCGCCGCGCGCAGACGGTCTCGGCCGCCGCCATGGCCGTGGGCCACGGCATGCAGGACGCCGCCAAGACGATGGGCATCATCGTGCTGGCCCTGTACACCGGCGGCTACCACGCCGACAAGACGGACATCCCGGAGTGGGTGTTCCTCGCCTGCTCGACGGTGCTGGCGCTGGGCACGTACTCCGGCGGCTGGCGCATCATCCGCACCCTGGGCCGCAAGATCATCGACCTCGACCCGCCGCAGGGCTTCGCGGCCGAGACGGTCGCCGCCGGCGTGCTGTTCACCACCTCGCAGCTGGGCCTGCCGATCTCGACCACGCACAGCATCACCTCGGCCATCATGGGCGTCGGCGCGACCAAGCGGCTCTCGGCGGTGCGCTGGCAGGTCGCCGGGAGCATCCTGATCGCCTGGGTCCTGACGTTCCCGGCCGCCGCAATCATCGCGATCGTGATGTACCTGCTCACGCACTGGCTCTTCTAGGACGACCCGTACCGCGGCCGGTCGGCCAGGCCCATCTCCCGGCGCAGCCCGTTCTCGGTGAGCGTCAGCGGGTGGCTCGGGTCGATGCGGTTGGGCGTGCCCGGGTCGCCGTCGTCGTCGATCGGCAGGCCCACCGCCTGGCGCTCGAAGTTCAGCACCGCCGGGCCGCCGCGGTACTGGTAGTCGGGCCCGCTCGCCTCGTTGTACGCGTGCCCGTCGTCGGTGCCGTGCTCGTAGTCGTAGACGTGCGCCATCTCGTGGAACAGCGTCGTCACCGGCGTCCGGGCGTCGTAGGCCGGGTTGTACTGGATCCGCGGCACCCCGTCGTCGTAGGTGGCGTGGCCGTTGGCCTCGTCGAGCGGCTCGATGTACAGCCGCTGCCCGGACGCCTGCAGGTCGGCGAGCATCGCGCGGCCCGCGGGCGAGGCGGCGAGCAGGTCGAGGTCGGCGTGCACCCGCGCCTTGTACTCGGCGTCGCCGCCGACCCGGATGAACCCGGTCATGTCGTCGTCCCCGGTCGCGGTCATCCGCTCGACCCCGGCGGCCGAGTCCTCGCCCTGCCCGTAGAGCGTGTCCGCGCCGGCGCCCCCGGTCACCGCATCGCGCCCGGCGCCGGAGTACACCACGTCGTCGCCGGCCCCGCCGTCGAGCGCATCGTCGCCGCGTCCGCCGGAGAGCACGTCCGCGCCGTCGTCCCCGGCGGCCCGGTCGGCGCCCTCCCCGCCGTCGAGGAAGTCGTCGCCCACGCCGCCGCGCAGCGTGTCGGCGCCGCCGGCGCCGTAGAGCGTGTCGTCGCCGCGGCCGCCTTCGAGCCGGTCGTCGCCGGCCCCGCCGTCGAGGTAGTCGCGGTGCTCGCCGCCGTCGAGAAGGTCGAAGCCGTCCCCGCCCAGCAGTTGGTCGCCGTCCGCGCCGCCGGCGAGGGTGTCGTCGCCGGCCCCGCCCCGCAACCGGTCGCCCCCTGAGCCGCCGAAGAGCAGGTCGGCGCCCGCGCCCCCGTCGGCGGTGTCGGCGCCCTGGCTGCCCCACAGCCGGTCGTCGCCGTCGCCGAGGTCGGCGCGCTCGGTGGCGTCCTTCGGCGGCGTCTGGGCCGCGGTCACCATGGCCCCGAGGCTGACCCGGTCGGCGCCGGCCCCGCCGGCCACCGTGTCCACGCCCAGGCCCGCGATGAGCACGTCGTCGCCGCGCCCGCCGGTCAGCCGGTCGTCGCCGTCGCCGCCGAGCACGGTGACGCCCGCGGCGCCGTCGACCCGGACGGTGTCGTCACCGGCGCCGGTGCGCAGCACGAGCCGGGCGCCGGGCGGGATGGTGAGGCGCTGCCCGTTCACCGTCACGTGGCCGTCGTCGACCACGACGACGTCCGAGGTGCCGCCGGTCTGTACCACGAAGAGGTCGCCGGCCAGGCGCGCGTCGACGCCGCCGGTCGCCGCCGGCGGGACCCAGGCCGGGAACGTCCGGCCGATGACCGGGGTCCAGACGGCGGCGAGCACTTCCCAGCGGGCCCCGGCCCCGGCCAGCGCCGCACGGTACCCGGCCAGCCCCTGCTCGAGGTCGGCGCGGATCCCGCCCGCCGTCGCGACCGCGGCGCGCACTGCCGCCTCCTGGGCGGCGTCGGCCGGCGTGAAGGTGACGCTCCCGCCGCCGCGCCGGTGCGGCACCCCGGCGGCGCCGGCGAAGGCGTCGGCGAGCTGGTCCTGCCCGCCGCGCAGCAGGGCGGCCGCGCCGTCCAGCGCCGTGGCGGTGTCCCCCACGACCGCGTCGAGGTCGTTCAGGCCGTCCGTGTACTGCCGGTAATGCCCCCGGAACCCGTCGGCGGCCTGGCCCTCCCAGTCGCCGCCGACGACCGGGGCCGCGGCGCGCGCGAGCGTGTCGTAGGCGGCGCGCACGTCGGCGCCGACCGCCCGCCAGGCCGCGGCGGCCCGCCCGAGCAGCTCCGGCCGCGCCTGCAGGTCCCAGATGTCGTCCACCGTGACGGTGGGCGCCTCAACCGTCTGCACCATGTGATCCCCCGTGTGTCGAGAGCGCTCAGAGCGGCGCTCGCCGTGCGTTGCCCACCGTCCGGGCGGCCTGCCGGTCGGCGGCCAGATACGCGAAGGCCGTCTGCAGCAGCGCGTCGGCGTCCTCCTCGAGGATTTCGACGTGCGCCGAGACGGCCTCCTGGGCGTCCGCGCCGATGTTGGCGGCCGCGCCGGCCAGCCCCGCCGACGCCCCGGTGTTGCCGAAGGCGTCGGCGGGCAGGGTCAGCTCGCCCAGCCCGGTGCGGTAGTGCTCGCCCAGCGTGTCGGCCGCGGCCAGGCAGGCGGCGGCCAGCGTGATCAATTCGTCCGGGTCGGCCCGGAGCTCCTGAGCCATACGCCGGACCGTAGTGGGGGCGGGACGCTACGTCCGCCCCGTTCAGCCCTCAGCTTGAATAGTCAAGTCCGATAATTCCGGAAATTTGCGACAGCAGGCGCAGGATGTCGAGCGTCTCGTCCAGCGGTACCAGGGGGCTCTCGGTCAGCCCCTCGCGCAGGCAGCGCTGCACCTCGGCCGCCTCGAACTGGTACCCGTGGCCCTCGTAGGGCAGCTCGAACTCCTCGGTCTCGCCGCCGCGCGACAGCGTGAAGCCGTGCGGGTGGAAGAAGTCCCGCCGCACGTCGATGCGCCCGAGCGTGCCCGTGACCGCGCCTGTGCGGGCGCTGTCCCCGAGCAGCGAGCAGCTCAGCGCGGCGAGGGCGCCGGATTCGTACCCCAGCAGCATCCCGGTGTTCTCGTCCACGCCCCCGGCGCTCATCCGGGCCCAGGCCTGCACCGAGGCCGGCGCGCCCAGGAACAGGTGGGCGAACGTGACCGGGTAGATGCCGACGTCGTACAGCGCCCCGCCGCCGAGCTTGCGGTCGCGCAGCCGCGAGGTCTCCGGGAACGGGCCCTGCATGCCGAAGTCGGCGTGGACCGAGACCGGGTCGCCGATCGCGCCGTCGCGCACGAGCTCGCCCATGCGCCGGATGGCCGGGATGCACCGCATCCACATGGCCTCCATGAGGAACACGCCGGACGCGCGGGCCGTGCGCACCATCTCCTCGGACTCGGCGACGGCGAGCGTGAACGGCTTCTCGCACAGCACCGCCTTGCCGGCCCGCAGCGCCAGCATCGAGGCCTCGTAGTGCGCGCTGTGCGGGGTCGCGACGTAGATCGCGTCGACCCCGGGGTCGTCGGCGAGGGCCTGCCACGAGCCGTGCGCCCGCGCGGCGCCGTGCCGGGCGGCGAAACGCTCCGCGGACTCCGGACTGCGGGACCCCACCGCGGCCAGCTCCGCGTCCGGCGTCAGCCGGAGGTCCTCGGCGAACGTGGCGGCGATGGAGCCGGTCGAAAGGATGCCCCAGCGGGTGCGATCACTCATGGCCGTAGCTTAGGTGGGTATGCAGGGGCTCATGAACGACGACCGGAACGCCGACGGCCCCGACGCCGCCCACACCCGCCCCGCCGGCCTCGACGACAAGACGGTGGAGGCGCTGGGCAAGCTCAGCGAGGCCCTGGAGACCGTCGAACGGGCCCGGGGCCGCCTCTTCGACCTGCACCAGCTGATCGGCCACGCCGACCTCATGCTCGACGACGCCGTGGCGCTGCTGCGCGCAGCCGGGCACGGCAAGACGGCCGACCGGGTGCGCGACGAGGTCCTCGGGCGCAACGTCATCGCCGGGCGGTGGACGTTCCAGATCGTGGAGGACTTCGAGGACGGGTACTACGCCACCTTCCGCAACGTCGAGCGCGAGGCCCGCGAGGAGCTCGCCGGGGGGCGCCGCCACCTGTACGAGGCGGAGATGAAGGAGCAACGCCGGACCCATGGACAAACAGGACACGAGGCTGTGCCGGACGAATTGGGCGCATAGCGTGGGCTGATGGTCGAGTACAAGCTCCCGCCGGAACTGGCCGAGATGGCCCGCCGCTTCGAGCGGGAGGGCGGGGTACCGGTGCCGGCGAGGCTGGCGAGCACGGTGGTGCTGCTGCGCGAGCCGTTCGAGGCCTACCTGCTGCGCCGGGTCGCGACGATGGCGTTCGCGGCCTCGATGTACGTCTTCCCGGGCGGTGGCGTCGACCCGCGCGACGCCGGCGTCCTGCCCGGCTGGGCCGGCCCGGCCCCGGCGGAGTGGGCGGCCCGCCTGCGGCTGGAGGAGTCCGTGGCCCGCTCGGTGGTCTGCGCGGCCGTGCGCGAGGTGTTCGAGGAGTCCGGCGTCCTGCTGGCCGGGCCCGACGCGGACAGCGTGGTCGGCGACGTGAGCGGGCCGGACTGGGAGGAGGCGCGGCTGGCGCTGATCGCCCGGGACCTCGGCTTCGCCGAGTTCCTCAGCCGCAACGGGCTCCTCCTGCGCAGCGACCTGCTGGTGCCGTGGTCACGCTGGATCACGCCGGAGTTCGAGCCGCGGCGCTTCGACACGTACTTCTTCCTCGCCCTGCTGCCCAAGGGCCAGCTGACCCGGGACGTGGGCGGCGAGGCCGACGCCACCGAGTGGTGCTCGCCGGCCGAGGCGGCCGACGGCCGTTACACGATGCTGCCGCCGACCCGCCACACGCTGCTGGAGCTGGCGGAGGCCGGCGGCATCGACGCCGCGCTGGCGGCGGCGCCGGACCGGGACCCGGCCGACGCCATCCGCCCTACTGCATAGCCGGCTCAGCCGAAGCGGCCGGTGATGTAGTCCTCGGTCTTCTTCACCGAGGGGTTGGTGAAGATCTTCGCCGTGTCGTCGTACTCGATGAGCCGGCCCGGCTCGCCGGTCTTGTCGATCGAGAAGAAGCCGGTGCGGTCCGACACGCGGGCCGCCTGCTGCATGTTGTGCGTGACGATGACGATCGTGAACTGGTTCTTCAGCTCGGTGATCAGGTCCTCGATCGCGAGCGTGGAGATCGGGTCGAGGGCCGAGCAGGGCTCGTCCATCAGCACGACCTGCGGCTCGACCGCGATCGTCCGGGCGATGCACAGCCGCTGCTGCTGACCGCCGGACAGGCCCGCGCCGGGGCGGCCAAGCCGGTCCTTGACCTCGTTCCAGAGGTTGGCGCTGCGCAGCGCCTTCTCCGCGACCTCCTCCAGCACCGACTTGCGGCGCACGCCGTTGAGGCGCAGGCCCGCCACGACGTTCTCGAAGATCGACATCGTCGGGAAGGGGTTCGGCCGCTGGAAGACCATGCCGATCATCCGGCGCACGGCCGTGACGTCGACGTCCCGGTCGTAGATGTTCTGCCCGTCGATCAGGAGCTGGCCCTCGATCCGGGCGTTGGGCAGCACCTCGTGCATGCGGTTGATCGACCGCAGGAACGTGGACTTGCCGCAACCCGACGGTCCGATCAGGGCGGTGACCGACTTGGGCTCGATCGTCATCGACACGGAGTCGATCGCCTTGAACGATCCGTAGTACGAGGTGACGCCGTGGGCTTCGATCCGCTTTGCCATGTTGGCGCTCCAGTGATTATCGGGCGATCTTGTTGCGGCGGGCGAGCATCTTCGCCGCAACGGTGAGGACCAGGACGAGGACGACCAGGGTCAGAGCGGCCGTCCAGGCCCGCCCAGGTGCGAACTCCGAGGCGACGCCGGCCTGCTGGTACACGAACAGCGACAGGGAACTCTGGTTGCCGTCGAACAGGTTGAAGTTGATGGCGGAGGCGCCGCCGGCCACGAGCAGGACCGGAGCGGTCTCGCCACAGGCCCGGGCCACGGCCAGCATGACACCGGTGACGATGCCGGGGCCGGCGGTGGGCAGCACGATGCTCGTGATCGTCTTCCACTTCGGCACGCCGAGGGCGTACGAGCCCTCGCGGAGCGCCGTCGGCACGAGCCGCAGCATCTCCTCGCTGGAGCGGACGACGGTCGGCAGCATCAGCACGCTGAGCGACAGGCCGGCGGCGAAGCCCGAGTAGTGGGCGAAGCCGTCGGAGCTGTACAGCGGCGTGATCGTGAAGACCCAGAACGACAGGATGAACAGACCCGCCACGATCGACGGGATACCGGTCATGACGTCGACGAAGAAGCGGATCAGGTTGGCGAAGAAGCCGCGGCCGTACTCGACGATGTAGATCGCGCCCAGAATGCCCAGCGGCACGGTGATCAGCGTGGCGATGCCCGCCTGCTCGACCGTGCCGATGATCGCGTGGTACGCGCCGCCCTGCTCGTCGAACGGGCCGATGTTGTTCATCGACGTGTTGAAGAAGTTGCCGTCGAGGCGGGTGCTGCCCTTGTCGAACAGGGTCCACACCACCGACAGCAGCGGCAGCAGGGCGAGGATGAACGCGCCGTAGATCATCACGGTCGCCATGCGGTTGCGTGCGGACCGGCCGCCCTCGACGACGGCCGCCACGACCCCCATGAGGATCACGAAGAGCACCGCCGCGACGACGCCGGTGAGGACCATGCCGCCGGCGCCGGTGAGGTTGATCAGCACGTACGACAGCACGATCGCCGCCGCGGCCACCGCGACCGGTGTCCACTTCGGCAGCTGCTTGGCCCGCAGCTGGGACGCGTCCTGCACGCCCAGGCTGCGGACGGGGGTCTCGACGGCCATTACGCTGAGCCTCCCACGAACTCACGACGCCGGTACACGATCGCGCGGGCGGCCATGTTGACCGCGAGCGTGATGGCGAACAGCACGAGACCGGAGGCGATCAGCGCGCTGCGGCCGAACTCGTTGGCCTCGCCGAACCGGCTGGCGATGTTGGAGGCGATGGTGACGCCGCCGGGGCCGAGCAGGTCGAAGTTCACGGCGAAGACGCTGCCGAGGGTCAGGGCCAGCGCGATCGTCTCGCCGAGCGCGCGGCCGAGGCCGAGCATGATCGAAGCGATGATGCCGGCGCGGCCGTAGGGGATGACCGCGGTGCGGATCATCTCCCACTTGGTCGAGCCGAGCGCGAGCGCCGCCTCCTGGTTCTCCGGGGGCGTCTGCAGGAACACCTCGCGGGACAGCGAGGTGACGATCGGCAGGATCATGATGCCCAGCACGACCGAGCCCAGCAGGACCGACTTGCCGTACGGGCCGTTGCTGCCGAAGATCGGCAGCCAGCCGGCCACGTCGTGCAGCCACTTCGAGAAGTTGGCGATCGGCTCGTAGAAGTAGTCACGACCCCACAGACCGAACACGACGCTCGGTACCGCCGCAAGCAGGTCGATGACGAAGCTGAGCGCGGTGGCGACCCGCCGGTGGGCGTAGTGCGACAGGCACAGCGCGATGCCCAGGGCCACCGGAACGGCCATGATCAGCGCGAGTACGGCCGTCAGCACGGTGCCGAAGGCGGTTGCCGCGACGCCGAACTTCGGCTGGTCGCCGTCGGTGAACCAGTCCTTGTAGGTCAGGAAGTTCTCGGTGTCCTTGTTGATGGCGGGGAGCGCCTTCACGACAAGGAAGATGGCGATGGCCGCGATGATGACGAGCACCATCGAGCCGGCGGCTGTCGCGGTTCCACGGAAGATCATGTCACCGCTGAACCGCTTGCGCGGCGGAAGACCGCCACCCCCGCCGGGCGTACCGGCGGAGGTGGCGGGCAGAGTCGTCTGGCTCAACGAGACTTCCTGTCAGGCCAGGTTCTTGACGGCGGTCTCGACCTTGGCGCGAACCGTCTCGGGCAGCGGGGCGTAGCCCAGCTTGTCGAGCAGCGCCTGGCCGTCCTTGCTGACCGTGTAGCCGAGGAAGCCCTTGAGGAGCGGGAGCTTGGCGGCGTCGGTGCCCTTGCTGCAGACGATCTCGTAGGTCACCAGGACGATCGGGTAGGCCCCGGCCTCCTTGGTGGCGTAGTCGATCGAGAGCTTCAGGTCGTCGCCGGTGCCGGCGATCTTGGCGCCCGCGATGGTCTTGCCGGCCGACTCACCGGTCAGCGCGGTGAACTCGCCGGCGCCGTTCTGGACCTTGGCCATCGACAGCGCGTTGGTCTTGGCGAACGACAGCTCGACGTAGCCGATGGCGCCGGCGGTCTTCTTGATGGCGCCGGCAACACCGTCGGACTTCTGCTCGGCCGAGCCGCCCGGGGCCTTCCACACCTTGTCGTGGCCGAAGGTCCACGCGGACGGGGCGACGGCGGTCAGGTAGTTGGTGAAGTTGTCCGTGGTGCCGGACGAGTCACCGCGGTGCACGGCGAGGATCGCGGTCGACGGCAGCGAGGCGCTCGGGTTGTCGGCCTTGATCGCGGCGTCGTCCCACGTCTTGATCGAACCCGAGAAGATCTTGGCGATGGTCTCCGGCTTGAGCTGCAGGTCCTTGACGCCATCGAGGTTGTAGGCGATCGCGACCGGGCCCGTCACCATCGGCAGGTTGAGCGCCGGGGCGCCGCCGCAGCGGGCGTCGGCCTTCGTCTGCTCGTCACCGCTCTTGAGCGCGGAGTCGGAGCCGGCGAAGTCGGCCGTGCCGCCCTGGAACGCCGTGATGCCCGCGCCGGACGCGGTCGCCTGGTAGTTGACCTGGGCGCCGGAGCACTTCTGCTGGTAGGCCTTCGCCCACTCGGCCATGGCGTTGCCCTGGGCGCTGGAGCCCTGCGAGGTAAGGGTGCCACTCGCGCAAGCGACGTCGCTGCCGGTACCACCGGAAGCACCGCCGGACGCCGAGCTCGAGGGTTCGTTGTTGTCCGAGCCACACGCGGCGAGCGCGAGCGTCGCGGTGAGCGCGATGCCGGCGATGAGGCCGTGCCGCTTGAAGTTCACTGCGGTCCCTTCGTCGGGGATGAACCGACTTCCGATGCCTGGGAGGATGCGGAAGGCCGACGCACGTCGTCGACTGAAAGGCACGCTAAAAGGACCAGGGAAACAGGCCCGTGGAGAAGGGTGAACGCAGGGTGAACAGGTCACTGGGCGCAGATGACGCCTGGTCGGAGGAGAGTTGTCCATTGGGTGAACTGCCCAGCGGTGTTGCCTGGTGTCCGCTTTTGTACCGTGATCGCCGTTACAGGGCGTGAATCACAGCGCGCGCTGGTACGAAACGTCGTTCGACCAGCGGACGAATCCGAGCCGCTGGTAGAGCGCGACGGCACGGGTGTTGCTCTCGTCGACGTACAGCATGACCTGGGCGAGCCCGCGGTTGCGCAGGTGCCAGAGCCCGGCCAGGGTCAGCGCCCGGCCGAGGCCGCCGCCGTGCGCGTCGGGGGCCACGCCGAGAACGTACACCTCGCCGATCGGCTCATGTGCATGCGGCTCCCCGGCCTCATGCGGATGTACATGTTCCTCGCCGTGGACCTTGGTCCAGTGGAACCCGAGCAGCCGGCCGTCGGTCTCGCGCTCGGCCAGGAGGAACCCGGCCGCCTCGAACCACGGCTCGCGCAGCCGCACGTGCAGGTCGTCGAGGGTCCACTTGCCCTGCTCGGGGTGCGTGGCGAAGGCGGCCGCGTTGAGCGCCACCCACTCCGCGTCGTCCCGACCGGGCTCGAAGGCGCGCAGGCGTACCCCTTCGGGCAGCGCCACCTCGTCCAGCGGCGCGAACAGCGAGCGCCGCAGCTGCAGCAGCACCCGGACCCGGTCGAAGCCCAGGCTGATGGCGAGCGCCGACGCCGACGGGTGGTCGCCGTGCGCCCACAGCCGCAGCCGGCCGGCGGCGCGCTCGTCGGCGACCTGCATGGCCGCGGTGACCAGCGCGCGCCCGAGCCCGTGCCGCCGGTGCAGCGGGTGCACCACGAGCTCCGCGGAGGCCCCCTCGACCGCGTCGGTCGTGTCCACGTGCGCATAGCCGACGACGGTTTCCCCGGAATACCCCAGCAGGTGTACCGCGGGAGCCTCACCCCCGTGCCGCAGGTGCAGCACGACGTGCTCGGAGAGCGGCACGACGCCGTCGGTGTCGCCGGCCGCCCGCATGAGGGCGAGCACCTGCTCGACCTGGTCGGGGGACAGACGGTCGGCGCGGCGCACCGGGGGCGAGGAGCTCATCCGATCAATCTAGTCGGAGGATCTTCAGACCCGGACCGGCTCCGAGTCGTGCAGCGGGCGCGACGGCGGGACGACGAACTTGTACCCCACCTGGCGCACGGTGCCGATCATCGACTCGTACTCGGAGCCGAGCTTGGCCCGCAGCCGCCGCACGTGGACGTCGACGGTGCGCGTGCCGCCGAAGTAGTCGTAGCCCCAGACCTCGCGCAGCAGCTGGTCGCGGGTGAACACCCGGCCCGGGTGCTGGGCCAGGAACTTCAGCAGCTCGAACTCCTTGTAGGTGAGGTCGAGCGGGCGGCCCTTGAGCTTGGCCGCGTACGTGTCCGGGTCGATCGTCAGCTCGCCGGCCTTGATCGTGCCGCCGCTGGCGGCCGCCGCGGAGTTGAGCCGCCCGACCGCCAGGCGCAGGCGCGCCTCGATCTCGGCGGGCCCGGCGGTGGCGAGGATGACGTCGTCGACGCCCCAGTCGGCGTGCAGCGCGACCAGGCCGGCCTCGGTGACCACGGCGAGCAGGGGCACCCCCAGCCCGGTGGCGTGCAGCATGCGGCAGGTGGCGCGGGCGTCGGCGAGCTCGGTGCGGGCGTCGACCACGACGGCGTCCGGGCTGGGGCCGTTCACCAGCGTGCGGACGTCACGGGGGGCGGTGCGCACCGCGTGGGGCAGCAGGTCGAGGCCCGGCAGGACCACCTGGCCCGCGGGCGCCGCGGTCAGCAGCAGAATCTCCACGAGTCACCTCCGTGGCCGCTGCGCTCCTCGCGAGAGGGGCGCTGTGGCGCCCCTGGAGGGGCGGCGGCTCGCTATCGTCCCGGCAGCACTGGCGGGAGGTTATGGGTGTATCCCCAACGAGAATATCGGAGTATTCACGTTTTGCGACCGGTCGAATCGCAGTTCGAGACAGTCGGCTGAGCCACACCCCACCGTTTCCGCCGACGTGCTATAGCGGTTCGCGGCTCCCCGCCGAGGCCGGATCCGGTGCTTTCTGGCACGATCGGTGCGTGCCGACAACCCCGCCGCCCGCCGAGGACTTCGGTGCCTGGCCCCAGGCCACCGAGCCGGCCGCCCGCCGCCACCGCGATGCGGGTCCAGACCACTCGGAGGGTGACCCCCAATCGGGTGACGACGGCGCTACCCAGGGCGAGGCCGACCTGCCGCCGGTACGCCGCTGGATCTCGCTCGGCACCGCGGGCTTCGCGGCCCTGGTCGCCATCGCGCTGATCGTGGGCGCGCAGACCCGCCACGAGTCGTACGCCGTGGTGATGTTCGGCGTCCAGGTCCTCTTCGTCGCCGTCTGGACAATCGCGAGCCGCCCGCCCGCCCCGCGGGTCGTCGGCGTGGTGGGCATCGCCGTGGCGGCGGGCACCGACGCGGCCGCCGTCTTCACCCGGCCGGCGTCGCTGGCCCCGCTCGCCTACCTCACCGCCGCCGGCTTCATCATCGGCGTCGTCGGCCAGCTGACACGGCCGGCCGGTCGCCAGCGGGTCACCGAGTCCCTGGGCTCCTCGCTGGTCGTGACCCTCGGCGTGGTCTCCTTCGCGAGCCTCGTCGTGCTGGGGCGCAGCCCGAAGGGCACCCAAGCCATCGTCGCCTGCCTCGTGGCCGCCGGGCTGGCGCTGTTCATCGCCCGGTTCGCCGACTCGATCGCCGCCCTGCCGCGCATCGCCCCGCAGGTGCCCCGCGGCGGCGCCGGTGTGGTACTGGGCACGATGGTCGGCACCGCGGCGGCCGGCGCGATCGGCAACTACCTCGACGGGCTGAGCCCGCTGCCCAGCGCCCTGGCCGGGCTCGCGACGGCGATCGTGGCGGTGATGGTGGACCTGTCGGTCGGCTACGCCGAGGCGAGCCGGATCATCGACGGCGACGAGCCGGCGCTGTGGCTGGCGCGGCACATCCAGGGCCCGATCGGCGCGATCGCCTTCGCGGCGCCCGCGGCATATGTCGCGAGTGTCCTGCTATTGCTGTAACTGAGCCGCCAATTCGCGCCAAGCTTGCCCGGGCATCCCGCTCGGACTTGTGCGGGTACGGAATCCTCGTGCTTGGGTACGAGCGAGACAACCACCGGTCGGAGGGAGTGTCAGTGGCGGCGAGGCGAGGGGCCAAGATCGGCATCGTGCTGGTCGTGCTGGCGATCATTCTGGTCGGGGTGTTCTTCGTGGTGGACCGGATCGCGGCCGGGGCGGCCGACGACCGCATCACGCAGGAGACCAAGACGCAGCTGGCGGCGAACAACGTCAAGTACGAGGGCGAGCCCGCGGTGGACATCACCGGGTGGCCGTTCCTGACGCAGGTGGTCGCCGGGGAGTACCGGAAGATCACGATCTCGCTGACGAAGCCGCAGCTCAACAACGTCAAGCTCGACACCCTGTACGTCGAGGCGCGCTCGGTGAAGGCCGACGCGCGGGACCTCATGAACGGCAAGGGCGACGTGGTGGCCGGGGTGGTGGCCGGTAACGCGTCGATGAGCTGGGACAACGTGCGGCCGCTGCTGGAAGTCGCCGGGCTGCCGTCCTCGATCGACCCCTCCAACGTCGACCTGAAGGTGGTCAACAACAAGATCGAGATGCGGGTGCCGCTGGCGTTCCAGGGGATCAAGGTCACCCTCATCGCCACGGGCTCGATGGTCGTCGAGACCGGCAAGATCCGGCTGAAGCTCGAATCGGTCGCGACCGACAAGGGCAACCTCCCGCCCCAGGTGAATACGCTGATCAAGCAGTACCAGAACAAGCTGCAGGTCACCGTCAAGCTGCCTGGACTGCCGTACAACCTCGTGGTCAACTCGGTGCAGACGACCGACGCGGGCCTGCAGGTCACCGCCTCGGCCGCGGACGTCAAGCTCACGGGACAGTGACGCGGCGGACCCTGGGCCTGCACGCTCGGCAATGCTAGGCTCCGGGACTATGAGCATGCTGCTCACGAAGCGCCGCGCGGTCGACCTTTGCCGCGTGACCACGTGCCTGTGTTGCCGCCCCTAGTGGTGCGGCCCTGCAGCGTGCTCTAGTAACGGCTCGAGGCAGCGGCGCCCCAGACCGATGGGTCTGGCCGGCGAGCCGATTTCGGCATATTTCCGCGGGCATTCCGACAGACTCATCGCCGAAACCGTGATCCGTCCCCCTCGGGTCGCGCGCGGCTGCATGCCCGTGTGACGACTCGAACCCACCACTCGTTCCTGGGAGAGAGAACACCCATGAGTCGCGAATCCGCCCTGGTCACGGCCGACTGGGCCGAGCAGAACATCGAGACCCCCGGCGTCGTGTTCGTCGAGGTCGACGAGGACACGACCGCGTACGACGGCGGCCACATCCCCGGCGCCGTGCGCATCAACTGGAAGACCGACCTGCAGGACCCGGTGCGCCGGGACTTCGTCAACAAGCAGCAGTTCGAGGCGCTCCTGTCCGCCAAGGGCATCGGCAACGACGACAAGGTCGTGCTCTACGGCGGCAACAACAACTGGTTCGCCGCCTACGCGTACTGGTACTTCAAGCTCTACGGCCACGGCGACGTGAAGCTGCTCGACGGCGGCCGCAAGAAGTGGGAGCTCGACGCCCGCCCGCTGAACAAGGACGAGGTCGACCGCCCCGCGACCAACTACGTCGCCGTGCACGACCAGGACCTGTCGATCCGCGCGTTCCGCGACGACGCCGTGAAGGCGATCGGCGTGCAGAACCTGGTCGACGTCCGCTCCCCCGACGAGTTCGCCGGCCGCCTCCTGGCCCCGGCGCACCTCCCGCAGGAGCAGGCGCAGCGCCCGGGCCACATCCCGACCGCGATCTCGGTGCCGTGGAGCAAGGCCGCGAACGAGGACGGCACCTTCAAGTCCGACGACGACCTGCGCTCGATCTACGGCGCCGCCGGGCTCGACGACAGCAAGGCGACGATCGCGTACTGCCGCATCGGCGAGCGCTCCTCGCACACCTGGTTCGTGCTCAAGGAGATCCTCGGCCACTCCGACGTGCGCAACTACGACGGTTCGTGGACCGAGTACGGCTCGCTGGTCGGCGTGCCGGTGGCGCTGGGCGACGAGCCCGGCAGTGCCAACTAATCCGGGCCAAGACAGAGAGGAATCCCGAATCATGAGCACTGACAGCTGCGCCGCGCCCGACCAGAGCGCCCCGCTGCCCGCGTCCGTCGACGTGGAGAAGGAGACCGTCATCACCGGCGTCGTGCGCTCCGGCGCCGACCCGGTCGGCGGCGCGTACGTGCGCCTGCTCGACTCCACCGGCGAGTTCACGGCCGAGGTCGTCACCTCGCCGGCCGGGCAGTTCCGCTTCTTCGCCGCCCCGGGCAACTGGACGCTGCGCGCCCTGTCCCGCCAGGGCAACGGCGACGCGACGCTCGCCGCGAACCGCGGCCTCAACGAGGTCGCCGTCACCGTCGGCTGACGCGCTCGGACGTGACGCCGCTCGCCGGGATCAACCCGGCGGGCGGCGTCTCACTATGTGGCTGCGAGGATGACCGCCGTGAAGCGTCGCTGGATCGTCACCGGGGTCGTCGCGTGGGCCGTGGTCGTCGCCGGGTTCGCGCTGTACTCGTACTCCAGCGACCCGCCCACCGCCCGCGAGCAGACCACGATCGCCGACGCCCTGCCGACCGTCGACACCGCGCTCGGGCGGATCTACGCCGCGCTCGACCCGGCCGCGTCGGTGGCCGCGCTCGGCGGGTACCGGCGCACCGAGGTGAGCTGCCGGGTGACCTCGGCACGTGAGGGCACCCGTTTCAACCGGGAGCTGATGGTGTACGTCAAGCAGGGCTCCGAAGCGGCCGCGCTCGACCGCGTGAAGTCGGCGCTCCCGGCCGCGTACGAGCCGAACGTGGCCCACAGCGGCACGACCGACCTGCTCACCGCCGACGCCGGCAACTTCGTGGCCGTGCGGGGCTCGGTGACCGAGCCCGGCGTGCTGCGCTTCAGCGCCGACACCGGGTGCCGGGTGCAGAAGGCGGCGGTCACGGAGGCCACGCCGCAGTCGCAGGACGCGAACCGGGCGCCGGTGCAGGCCGTGCTCGACACGCTGGGCAAGCCCGCCTCGCAGTGGCGCACGCACCGGCTCACCTCGCCGGCCTGCGGGGCGCTGTGGACCGTGGAGGCCGTGACCACCGGCGACGGCGCGGCGGCGCGGGGCACCGTCCCGGCCTCGGCGGTGGTGCTCGACACGGCGAAGGTCTTCGCCTACCGGGCCGGGTCCGCGGGGGTCGCGCTGCGCAAGGACGGCGACACGCTCGTGGTGAGCTCGTCCGCGGGCTGCTGACCGGGCCTTGTACCTGAGGCCTCAGTACACGAGGCCTCAGTACACGAGCGCCTGCGCGCCCTCCGCGAGCGCCTCCTCGACGAACGCCGCCGCCCCCGCGATGCGAATCCCCGGCAGGAGGTCCTCCGGGCCGATGCCGCGGCGCGCGGCGCACTGCGTGCACACCGTCACCGTGCCCCCGGCGAGGATCGCCTCCAGCAGGTCGGGCAGCGGCGCCGCGTGCGGCAGGTCGAACTCGGCCGCGCGGCCCGGCACGGCGAACCACGCCGACTCGCCGGTGAGCCACAGCGAGGTCGGCACGCCGCCGGCGACGGCGGTCGCGGCCACGGTGAAGGCCTGGGAGCAGCGCTCCGGGGCATCAGATCCGGCGGTTGCCTTGACGACGAGAGAACGGGCCATGCTTCGCAGCATAGAATTCCGGTGATGGTTACGGAGATCGGGTTCGTGAGCCTGCTGGTGGCCGGGATGGGCGCGCTGGCGGGCGGGCTCGTCTACCTTGCGGTTCGGGTGTCGAGGGGGCGTTGGTGACTGATGTGCAGCCGCCGTGGGCGGGGCTCGCCCAGGTCGGTGAGTATCCATACGAGGAGACGCACGACCTGCGATCGGGGCCGGACCTGCACCCGGCCCTGCTGGGGCTGCTGCCGCTCGTGGGCGTCTGGCGCGGGCGCGGCCAGGGCGACTACCCCACGATCGAAGGCTTCCACTACGGCCAGGAGGTCCGGTTCAGCCACGACGGGCGGCCGTTCCTGTTCTACGAGTCGCGCTCGTGGATCATCGACGCCGACGCGAACCCGGTGCGGCCGTCGCACCGCGAGGTGGGCTGGTGGCGGCCGGTGATCGTGGACGGCAAGGCCACCGACGAGCTCGAGGTGCTGGTGTCCGCGCCGACCGGGATCGTCGAGTTGTACACCGGGCAGTCCCGCTCCACCACCCAGTGGCAGATGGCCACGGACGGCGTCGGGCGCACCGGCACCGCCAAGGAGGTGCGCGGCGGGCAGCGCCTCTACGGGATCGTCGAGGGCGCGCTGTTGTACACCTTCGACATGGCCGCGGTCGGCCAGCCCCTCCAGGTACACCTGTCCGCGCGTCTGGAGCGGGTAGCGGGCTAGATTTAGTCCCGTGGACCTCGCGGAGATGCTCCGGTCGCGCGGGTTACGACTGACCGCGCCGCGGCAGCTCGTGCTCGAGGCGGTCTACCGGCTGCGCCACGCCACCCCGGACCAGATCCATGCCGAGGTGGCGGGTAAGGCCGCCGGGGTCAACATCACCACCGTGTACCGCACGCTCGAGCTCCTGGAGGAGCTGGAGCTGATCACGCACGCGCACCTGTCGCACGGCGCCCCCACCTACCACGCGGTCGACGAGCACCAGCACGCCCACCTGGTGTGCCGGGGCTGCGGCTCCGTGCGGGAGCTGCCGTCGCCGGTCCTCGACCAGCTCGCCGGCGAACTGCTGGAGAGCCGCGGGTTCCGCCTGGACATCGGGCACGTGGCGCTGTTCGGGCTGTGCACCGAATGCGGGACGAGTAAGGGAGCAACATGCTGAGCGCAGTACCGGTCGCCGCCCTCGATCCGAACGACCCCGACGCCGGCGCCGTGGCGCACTACGGCGACCCGGCGCGTGAGCAGCGTCTCCTCGACACCGCCGCGGGCCTGGTCGACCGCTCGCACACGGGCGTGCTGGGCGTGCCGGGCGCCGACCGGCTCGGCTGGCTGCACAGCCTCACCACCCAGCACCTCGCCGGGCTGGCCCCGTGGACCGGCTCGGAGCTGCTCGTGCTCTCGCCGCACGGGCACGTCGAGCACCACGCGGTGCTCACCGACGACGGCGAGACCACCTGGCTCGACACCGGCGACGCGCCCGGGCTGCTGGGGTTCCTGGAGCGGATGCGCTTCCTGATGCGGGTCGAGCCGGCCGAGGTGACCGCGGACTGGGCGCTGCTGTCGATCGTCGGGCCGCAGACCGACGAGGTGCTCATCTCCCTCGGCGTCGGGCCGCTGCTGCCGCCCGACCTGCTCTCGGTACCGGAGGCGAAGTTCGCCACCGGCTCCGTCCCGCCGCGCCCGACGGCCGTCTACGCCGCCGGTCGCCTCGCCCAGGGCGGCTGGGCGCGCCGGATGCCGTACGGCGCCGATCTGCTCGTCCCCCGCCCGGTCGTGCCGGAGATGGTCGAGGACCTCGGGCTGCCGATGGCCGGCATCTGGGCGTTCGAGGCCCTGCGGGTCGCGGCCCGCCGGCCCCGGGCCGGGTTCGAGACCGACCACAAGACGCTCCCGGCCGAGGTCGGCTGGACCGGGCCGGCCGTGCACCTGGAGAAGGGCTGCTACCGCGGCCAGGAGACGATCGCCCGCGTGCACCACCTGGGCCGGCCGCCGCGCAAGCTGGCGCTGCTGCACCTGGACGGGATCACCACCGACGAGCTCCCGGCCCGGCACACGCCGGTGCTGCTGGAGGGCGGCGAACGGCCCGTCGGCTTCGTGGGCACGGCGGTGCGCCACCACGAGCTGGGGATGATCGCCCTGGCCGTGGTGAAGCAGAACCTGACCCCCGACTCCGCCCTGCGTGTGGGGCCTTCCGCGGCCCGCATCGACCCGGAGCCGTAACCTCATCGTCGTGATGACGACGACGTTGATCACGGTGGCCCCGACCGGTGCGGAGACCCGCAAAACGGACGTGCCGGCGCTGCCCGTGACGCTGGACGAACTGGTGACGACGGCACGGGACTGCGAGGCGGTCGGGGCGAGCGTGATCCACGTCCACCTCCGCGACGACGACGCGGAGCCGACGCTGGACCTCGGCCGGCTCAAGGACGCCGTGGCCGCGCTGCGCGAGGCGACCGGCCTCGTCGTGCAGCTGTCCACCGGCGGCGCGGTGACCGACCCCGAGGCCGACCGCCTGCGGGTGCTCGACGCCCGGCCCGACATGGCCTCCTGCACCATGGGCACCGTCAACTTCGGCGACGACGTGTTCCTCAACCGCTGGGCGTTCGTCGTCGAGCTGCACACCCGGATGCAGGAGCGGGGCATCGTCCCCGAGTACGAGATCTTCGACCTCGGCCAGCTCGCCACCCTCGCGCGGCTGCTGGACAAGCACGGCCTGCCCGCCGGCGGCCATGTGCACGTCGACCTCGTGATGGGGGTACCCGGCGGAATGCCCGGCACCGTCGCCGCGCTCGCCGCCTGCGAGGCCGCGCTGCGGGACCTGCCCGCGGGCACCACGTTCTCGGCGACCGGCATCGGCCGCTCCTCCCTGCCGGTGCTGCTGGCCTCGCTCGCCGCGGGCGGGCACCTGCGCGTCGGGATGGAGGACACGGTCACCTACGCCAAGGGCCGGCCGGTGGAGAGCAACGCCCAGCTCGTGGCCCGGGCGAGCGGGTTCGCCCGGCTCGCCCAGCGGCCCCCGATGAGCGCCGCCGAGGCCCGCACCACGCTGGGGATCGACCGTGTCTGACCTTTACGCGGGCGGGGAGCTGCTCGCCGAGGTCGTGCGCAGCGAGTTCGTGGAGAGCCGCCACCACGGGTCCGTCGTCGTGCTCGACGCCCACAGGGAGGTCGCGGCCTGGGCCGGCGACGTGCTCGGCGCGGTGTTCCCGCGCTCCTCGGTGAAGCCGCTGCAGGCGGTCGGGATGCTGCGCGCGGGGCTCGACCTCGCCGGCCCGGATCTCGCGCTGGTCGCGGCGAGCCACCGCGGGCAGGACGCGCACATCTCCGGCGTACGGGAGATCCTCGACAAGTCGGGCATCACGGCGGACGACCTCCGGTGCCCGCCGGACTACCCCCTCGCCGAGGACGCCCGCGACGCCGTGGTCCGGGCCGGGCACCGCCGCGAGCGGGTCTTCATGAACTGCTCGGGCAAGCACGCCGGGATGCTGCGCACCGCCAAGGCCAACGACTGGCCCCTCGAGACCTACCTGGACCCGGCCCACCCGCTCCAGCAGCGCCTGGCCGCCACCGTCGAGGAGCTGGCCGGGGAGCCGATCCGGGCGACCGGGGTCGACGGCTGCGGCGCGCCGGTGTACGCGTTCTCGCTGCGCGGGCTGGCCGGGGCGTTCCTGCGGCTGGTGAGCGCGCCCGAGGGCAGCGGGGAGCGTGCGGTGGCCGATGCGATGCGGCGGTACCCGCTGCTGGTCTCCGGCGACGACCCGGGCGAGGACGATACGCGCCTGATGCGCGCGGTGCCGGGGCTGCTGCTCAAGGGCGGCGCCGAGGGGGTCGCGGCGGCCGCGCTGCCCGGCGTCGGCGCGGTCGCACTCAAGATCGACGACGGCGGGATGCGGGCGCGGCTGCCGGTGCTCGCGGCGGGGTTCGCGCGCCTCGGGGTGAACCTCCCGGGCCAGGTTCCGGTTTTCGGCGGCGGCCGCGAGGTGGGCGTGGTTCGCTCGGTGTGGTGAGCGGCGGTGACCGGGTTCACGCTAACGGGAGCTAGCGTTTTGCTTGCAACAGCTAGCACCCCGCGCTACCGTCGGTAAGCGTGACCGAAGAGCCGCGCGACCTGGGTGGGTTCATCCGTGACCTGCGCCGCAACGCGCGCATCTCGCTCCGGCAGCTCGCTGAGCAGGCCGGAGTGAGCAACCCGTACCTGAGCCAGATCGAACGCGGCCTGCGGAAACCCAGCGCCGAGGTCCTGGCTCAGCTCGCCGGGGCACTGCGGGTTTCGACCCCGCTGATGTACCTGCGGGCCGGGCTGCTCGAGCGCGAGGGGCACGACGTGCTGGCCGCGATCGCCGCGGACAGTGATCTCACCGTGGCCCAGAAGCAGTCGCTCACCCAGATCTACGAAACGTTCCGCCGGGAGAACGCGCGGAACAACCCGGCCCCGGCCGACGAAGCCGTCCGGGGTACCGATGGCGCCGAACAGCCTGGCGCGACGCACGAAGCGCCCGACGCCGAGCCGACACGTTCCCACGAGGAGTCGCAGTGACCACCGAAACCACCACGAAGAGCACCACGCGCAAGATCCCCACGCCGCTCTACGCCGCCGCGGGCGCCGGTGACCTCGCCTACCAGCAGCTGCGCAAGCTGCCGGAGCAGGTCGCCCAGCTGCGCGCCCGGGTCGAGGAGCTGCGTCCGGCCGTCGCCGACACCAACCTCGACCGGCTGCGGGGCGCCGCGCGCCGCAACGCCGCGAACCTGCTGGCCAACGCCCAGCAGGGCGCCCAGATCGCGCAGGACCGGGCCCTGGCCGTCTACACCGAGCTCGTCGCCCGCGGCGAGAAGGTCGTCAGCACCGCCCGCACCGCCGAGGCCCGGGTCGAGCTCGAGCCGGCCCACAAGGCCGTGACCGCCGAGGTCACCACGGTCGAGGAGCCCGCCGCGCCGGCCACTCCCGCCACTGCGGCCACGGCCGCGGCCAAGAAGACCGCGGCGAAGAAGGCCGCCCCGAAGAAGTAACACCGATTCTGCGAAGCCCTCCGGCACCGTCGTACACGGGCCGGAGGGCTTCGGCTTAAGCTCGTTGCATGGTGAGTGCCGTCCCGATCTTCTACGCCCAGGTCGAGAACTACATTTCCATCACGGTGTGGATCTTCTGCCTGGTGCTCGGGGCCGCCGCCTTCCTGCACTGCGTGGTGCAACGCACCGACGCCTTCCCGGCGATCGGCACCATGTCGAAGTCGATCTGGCTGGCCCTGATCGGCGGCGGCGAGCTGCTCACCGCGATCTCGCCCAACCTCCAGCTGGGCTACCTCGGCATCTTCTCGCTCATCGCGGCCGGGATCTTCGCGGTGTACCTGCTCGACATCCGCCCCGCTCTGCGCGACGCGGTCGACGGCCACGGCTCCTGGTGATGGACTTCCGCTGGCCGCCCCCGCCGGACGGGCGCCCCGACCGGTTCCGGCCGCCCGTGACCCGGGGCCCGCAGACCGGCCGCCCCACCCTCCCCGCCCCGCCCACCGAGCTGATCGCCACGCCGCACGGCGTCGAGCTGGAGCAGCTGGTGACCGGCGAGGGCGACCCGGTGACGGTGTTCGCGCACGGCCTCGGCAGCGGGATCGCCGAGACCCGCCCGCTGGGCAGCGCCGTGCGGGGCCGCAAGGTGTTCTTCCAGTTCCGCGGCCACGGGCAGTCGGCGGCGCCCGGGGGCACGTGGACCTACCTCGACCTGGCCCGCGACCTGCGCGCGATCGCCGACCTCGCCGGCGCCACCCGGGCCCTCGGCGTGAGCCTGGGCGCCGGGGCGCTGACCCGGCTCCTCGCGGACAACCCCGGCCGCTTCGAGCGGGTCGTGTTCTTCCTGCCCGCCGTGCTCGACACCCCCCGCCCGGCCGCCGCCCACGAGCGGCTGACCGCCCTGCTGAGCGCGATCGAGGTCGGCGACGCCGCCGCCGTGGCCGACGTGATCGCCCAGGAGGTCCCGGCCCAGCTGCGCAACTCCCCGCCGGTCTGGGCGTTCCTGCGCCAGCGGCTCGACCAGCTCATGCGCGACGGCCTCGCCGCTGGCCTGGCCGGCCTGCCCGAGCAGGCCGCCCTCGACGACCGCGCCGGCCTGGCCGCGGTGAGCGCCCGGTGCCTGGTGATCGGCTGCCGCGGCGACGACCTGCACCCGTCCGTCGTCGCCGAGCAGCTCGCCGCCGCCTTGCCAAAGGCCGACCTGCACATCTACGACCGCCCCGGCATCCTGTGGACCCAGCGCGCCGACCTGCGCAGCCGGATCTCGGACTTCCTGAACGCCTGACCCCTCGATCGGCCCACCAGGAGTGACCGAACGGCCGAGCCGGTGACGCGTATCAGAACGGCCCCCGACAGATTCTGTATTGCATGACTACTTCGTGGTGCTGGGCGGGGCCGACCCGCCGCATATAGTCGGTTTTCATGGGTGTCACACATCACGGCCGCACGTACCGGCTCGACCTCGCCGACCCGACGCTGCGCGAATGGACCGCCAAGGTCCTGCACGCGTCGGCCGAGGACGGGATCGTGCTGGACCGTTCGGCGTTCTACCCGGGCGGGGGCGGCCAGCCCCCGGACCACGGCGTCCTGCTCTGGCAGGGCGTCCAGACACGGATCGCCGGCACGCGCAAGGCCGACGACCTGTACCTCCTGCCCGTCGAGGGCGACCCGCTCCCCCCGGTGGACACCGAGGTGACCGGCGCGGTCGAGGACGACCGGCGCACCAAGCTCATGCGCACCCACTCGGGCCTGCACGTGCTGTGCGGGGTCGTGTTCCGCGACTTCGGCGCCCTGGTGACGGGCGGCTCGATGGAGCCGGCCGAGGCGCGCATGGACTTCAACCTGCCGGAGGTACCGCCGGACTTCAAGGCGCGCCTCGAGGAGCTGGTGAACGCCGAGGTGATCGCCGACCGCAAGGTGGTGACGAAGGTGCTCGGGCGCGAGGAGGCCCTGGCCCTGCCCGACATCATCCGCACCCAGTCGAACCTGATCCCGGCCGAGGAGCAGGAGATCCGCATCGTCGACATCATCGGCCTGGACACCCAGGCGGACGGGGGCACGCATGTCGCGTCGACGGCGCAGATCGGCCGCCTGCAGGTCGTGAAGGTGGAGAGCAAGGGCAAGGCCAACCGCCGAGTCCGCGTACGCCTCTCCGACTGACCCCGACCGCCGGGCGCTGTCGCACCCACTCCGAAGCCGACTCCGGGCGCAACGCCAGGCCGCGCCGTCGCACGCGCAACGCCGGACCGCGCCTTCGCCTGCGCAACGCCAGGCCGCGCCATCGCACACGCAACGCCAGGCCGCGCCGTCGCACACGCAACGCCGGACCGCGCCTTCGCCTGCGCAACGCCAGGCCGCACCTCGCACATACAACGCCAGGCCGCGCCTTCCCCTGCGCACGTCCGACCGCACTCCGCGCGCGGCCAAAGGTCTGACGCTTGCGCCCGGTCGCCGATAAGTCGGGCGCTTCGCGCCGCGACTTATCGGATATTTCGTATATGCCGGATTATCGGAGCGCGGCCAGCAGGCGGTCGATGTGCCCCTCGGTGGTGCCGATCCCGAAGCTGGCCCGGATCGCCTGGTCGGCGCCCGGCTCGCACCCGGCCGCCCCGGTTGTTTCGGGTGTACCCGTGAGCCGGGTCGTGGCCTCGGACAGCAGGCGGCGGGTCAGCGGGTGCGCGCAGAACAGGCCCGCGCGCACCCCGATGCCGTGGTCGCGGCCGAGGGTCGTGGCGAGCTCGCCCGGGTCGCGGCCGGGCACGGTGAAGGAGACGATGCCGACCCGCTCCGCGGCGGCCGGGAAGAGGCGCAGCTCCTCCACGTGCGGCAGCGCGGCCAGGCCGGTACGCAGCCGGTGCAGCAGCGCCTGCTCGGTCGCCGCGAGGTCGCGGTGGTGCAGGGTGCGCAGCGCGGTGGCGAGCGCGACCGCGCCGATGAGGTTCGGGGTGCCGGCCTCGTGGCGCGCCGGACCGGTGGCCCAGCGTGTCGTGCCGTCGTCGGCGACGTGGGCGCTGGCGCCGCCGCCGGCCAGGTACGGTTCGGCCGCGTCCAGCCAGTCCGCCCGCCCGGCGAGGACGCCCGCCCCGAACGGCGCGTAGAGCTTGTGCCCCGAGAACGCGATGTAGTCCGCGCCGAGGCCGGCGAGCCGCCCGGGCGCGTGCGGGGCCAGCTGGGCGGCGTCGACGGCGATGCGGGCACCGTGGCGGTGCGCGACCTCGGCCAGCCGCTCCACCGGCCACACCTCGCCGGTCACGTTGCTCGCCGCGGTGACGCTGACGAGGGCGTTGGGGTTCTGCCGGCGGTACAGACACGAGTCCAGCGCCTCGACGGCCTCCTCCGGCGACCGGGGCGCCGCCAGCCGGATCGTGTCGCGCCAGGGCAGGAGGTTGGCGTGGTGCTCGGCGTCGAACGTGACGACCGTGGTGTCCGCCGGGACCGCCCGCGCGAGCAGGTTGAACGCGTCCGTGGTGTTGCGCGTGAAGATCACCGTGTCGCCGGGCCCGTGGCCGAGGACATCGGCGACGGTCTCGCGCGCCTGCTCGTACTCGCGCGTGCACCGCTCGGACAGCGCGCCCGCGCCGCGGTGGACGCTGCCGTAGTAGGGCAGCAGTTCGGCGACTGTGTCCGCGACGACCCGAAGGCACGGCGCGGTCGCGGCGATGTCGAGGTTGGCGAAGTCGACGGACCGGCCGTCGGACAGCTTGACCTCGCCGGGCGTGAGAATTTCGGACACGGGTAGACCCCTCCGCTCGCGCTTGCCCGGACACACCGCGTGCCGGACCGTGTCATCACCCGGGGCACCCCGCCGCGAACGCGAGGGTTGCCGGCCAGCAAGCCGGGGCTGTGCGCTGGCACTCATGACCTGTCCCGACGGTACCGCGGATAAAGTTGCCCCATGAGCGAACTCCCGCCGAATGGGACGCCGTCCTCGCCCGAGCCCGCGTCGGGGCCGCCGGCCGCCCCGACCTCGGGCGCGGCCCCCTGGACCGCGCCGGGCGCTGCGTCGACGCCCTCCGACTGGGGTTCGCCCGCGTCGGCCCCGCCCGCCGCCCAGCCCGCCTCGGGACCACCCGCCGCCCAGCCCGCCTCGGGACCGCCGGCGTGGAACGAGCCGGGGCAGCCACCCGCGTCGGGGCCGCCGGCCGCATGGGGCCCGCCGGCCGCGTGGGGTCACCCGGGCCAGCCGCCCGCTTCGGGGCCGCCGCCGGCATGGGGCCAGCCGGGCCAACCGCCCGCGTCAGGGCCGCCACCCGCCTGGGGCCAGCCGGGCCAACCGCCCGCGTCAGGGCCGCCACCCGCCTGGGGCCCGCCGGGCCAGCCGCCCGCGTCAGGGCCGCCACCCGTGCAGCCGCCCGCCCCGGGCTCGCCGGCGTGGGGCCAACCGCCGCAGCCGCCTGCACAGGAGCCCGCCTCTGGCCCGCCCGCGTGGGGCCACCCTGGACAACCGCCCGCGTCCGCGCAACCGCCGGCTGCGCAACCGCCGGCTGCGCAACCACCTGCTGCACAACCGCAACCGCCCGCCGCTGCGCAACCGCCCGGGCAGGAGCCGGCCTCGGGACCGCCGCCGTGGGGCCACCCGGGTCAGCCGCCCGCGTCCGCGCAGCCGCCCGCCGCCTGGGGCCGCCCCGACCAGCAGCCCCAGTGGGGCCAGCCCGCGGCGGTGCAGCCGAGCGCGCCGCCCGGCTCCGAGTGGGGCCGCCCGATGACGCCCCAGGTCGCGGCCGGCCAGCCGTCCGGCCCGCCGATGATGCCCTCGTCCGCCGTGCCCAACGTGACCGAGGCGGCCGAGCCGCAGACCGGCCGCACGGAGTACCCGACCGCCGCGCTGGCCCTGGCCGCCGCCCCGCCCCCCAAGCGCTCCGACCGCCGCCGGCTCTGGACGCTGATCGGCGTCATGGGGTTCATCGCGGCCTGCGGCGTCGCCGTGCTCGCGTTCTTCGGCTTCAACGGCGGCTGGACAGCGCTGGTCGTCGGCGTGGGCTCCGCGGTGATCCCGGTGCCGGTGCTGGTCTCCTGCTTCCTTTGGCTGGATCGGTACGAGCCCGAGCCGGTCAAGTATCTCGTCTTCGTCTTCGGCTGGGGCGCCTGCGTGGCGACCGGCGTAGCGCTGGTCGTCAACACCGCGGGCTCCTACTTCGCCGACAAGGCGGGGCTGTCCGACGCGCTCGTCGCCGTGCTCGTCGCGCCGCTGATCGAGGAGAGCATGAAGGCGCTCGGGCCGGTGCTGCTGTTCTGGCGCCGCCCCCGCGCGTTCTCCGGCATCATCGACGGAATCGTCTACTGTGGGCTGTCGGCGACCGGGTTCGCGATGGTCGAGAACATCCTGTACCTGGGCTTCAAGGGCTACGGCGAGACCGCCGACAAGTCCGGGCCCGTGACCGGGGCCGCGGCGCTGGTCGGCATCTTCATCGTGCGGATCCTCATGACCGGGTTCGCCCACCCGCTGTTCACCTCGATGACCGGCATCGGCCTGGGCTTCGCCTCGCGCTCCTCGGCCCGGGCGGTGCGCTTCCTCGCCCCGCTCGCCGGCCTGCTGGTCGCGATGATGCTGCACGGCTCGTGGAACCTCATGTCGGTCACCGCGTCGACCAGCGCCTGGGTCCTGCTGTACGGCTACTTCGCCGTGATGATGCCGATCTTCCTGTGCATGGTCGGCTTCGCGCTCTGGCTGCGCGCCAACGAGGGCCGGCTGACCGAGCGGGTGCTGGGCGAGTACGCCCGGGCCGGGTGGTTCTCCCCGCCCGAGATCGCCGCGCTCGGCACGCTCGGGCGCCGGCTCTCCGCGCGCCGCTGGGCCAAGCGGGTGGCCGGCGACGCCGGGGCCAAGGCGATGCGGGCGTTCCAGTTCGACGCGACGCGGCTGGCGCTGCTGCGCGACGGGCTGCACCGGGGGCTGGACAAGGAGCCGAAGCGGCGCATGGAGGCCCTGGCCGAGGAGCGGCAGCTACTCACCGCGCTCGACGCGTACCGCCAGGTGTTCGTCGGCCGCGACCCGCAGTCGCCGCGGGCGGTGTGGGACGGTTCGCGGTACCACATCACCTTCCCCGACGGCATCGTGCGCGTCCTCGACGCCCCGGCGACTCCGGTGGTACCCGTGCCGATCTCACTGGCCCCGCCGCCCCCACCGGTCTTCGCGGCGCCCTATTACCGGTAACTAGAGGTAGGCGCCCTATTACCGGTAACTAGAGGTAGAGGCCCGTCGAGTCCGGCTCGACGCGCCGGGCCGCGACCGCGTGCACGTCGCGCTCGCGCAGCAGCACGTAGTCGCGGCCCTGCAGCTCGACTTCGGAGCGGTCCTCGCCGTCGAAGAGCACGCGGTCGCCGGAGACGATCGAGCGCACGTTCGGCCCGACCCCGACCGCGGTCGCCCACGACAGCCGCTTGCCGACCGAGGCCGTCGCCGGGATCACGATGCCGGAGATGTGCCGCCGCTCACCCTCGGCACCCTCCAGCCGGACGAGCACCCGGTCGTGCAGGAGCCGGATCGGCAGGGCATCCACGGACGTGGGTGGATCTTCGGTGGACCCCTGGTAACCAGCGGCGGGTTGTGCTGTCACGCTTGCGACGCTACCGCTTCGGTGCGTGCGAACGCCGCGCGACCCGGTCTACCGTGGGGAGTCGCCGTCGGGTACAGCAACGTCAGGGTGCAATCGGGGAGGTAGTCCGTGGGCCGGTTCGACAAGGTACGCGCCAATCTGCGGCGGGCCTATCTCCAGCGCCTGGCGGAGGTGCAGGCCGAGCGCGAACTGGCGGCGGTCGAGGAGCCCGAGCCGGAGCCGGCCCCGCCCGCCCGCCCGCTCGACCACGCGACGACGACGAGCCGGGACGACGCGGAGGTACCGCACGGCCTGCGCATCGCCACCGCCTGGTCCTGGCGCCTGTTGATCCTGATCGCGGCCGCGGCCGTGCTGCTCTGGCTCGTCGGCCGGCTCAAGACGGTGCTGATCCCGCTGAGCATCGCGCTGCTGCTCTCGGCCCTGCTCGCCCCGGTGATGGGCGTCCTGCGCCGCCGGGTCAAGCTGCCGCCGTCGCTTGCCGCGTTCCTCGTGCTGATCATGGGCCTGGGCGCGGTCGCGGGCGTCCTCACCCTGGTGGTGAGCGAGTTCGTGGCGGGCTTCCCGGCGCTGGCCGAGAAGGCGTCGGCCGGCGTGTCACAGATCCAGGAGTGGCTGACCACCGGCCCGCTGCACCTCAGCGGCCGCCAGCTCGACGCCACCTTCGACGCGGCCACCACCTGGCTCAACGACAACCGGGGCAGCCTCACCGACAGCGCCGTGAACACCGCCACGGCGACGGTCGAGTTCCTGGCCCTGATGCTGCTGATCCTCTTCGTCACCTTCTTCTTCATGCGCGACGGCAAGCGGATCTGGCACTTCGTGACCGGCATCCTCCCCACGCCGGCCCGCGACCCGGTCCGCCGCGCGGGCGAGGCGGCGTGGCGCACGCTAGTCGCGTACGTGCGGGCGACCGTGCTCGTCGCGTTCATCGACGCGCTCGGCATCGGCCTGCTGCTGTTCTTCCTCAACGTGGACTTCTGGTTCCCGCTGGGCACCCTCGTGTTCCTGGCCGCGTTCGTGCCGATCGTGGGCGCGACGGTCTCCGGCGCCGTGGCCGTGCTCGTCGCCCTCGTGGACGAGGGCCCGATCACCGCCCTGGTCGTGCTGATCGGCGTGATCGCGGTCCAGCAACTGGAGGGGCACGTCCTCCAGCCGCTGATCATGGGGCGCGCGGTCTCGGTACACCCGCTGGCCGTGATCGTGGCGATCGCGACGGGCGTCGTGCTCGCGGGGATCATCGGCGCCCTGGTGGCCGTGCCGCTGGTGGCGGTGCTGAACACGGGCATTCGCCACCTGGTCCAGCACCGCAGCGAGCCACCGCCCGACGCGGTGATCGTCTCCTCGGAGTGAATTCCCAGGGCACGTCGCGCCGAGTGCCGACTTATCCGTCGTCGGGGTATAAATCCGATAAGTCGCGGCGCGGAGCGCCCGACTTATCGGGTCACGACCCGCGCGGCGTGTAGCGGCGCCGAGCGCCCGAGTTGCCGGGCCACGACCCGCGCGGCGCGGCGCAGCGCGTCCGAGTTACCGGGCCACGACCCGCGCGGCGCGGCGCAGCGCGTCCGAGTTACCGGGCCACGACCCGCGCGGCGCGGCGCAGCGCGTCCGAGTTACCGGGCCACGACCCGCGCGGCGCGGCGCAG
Organism: Dactylosporangium sp. McL0621; assembly: GCF_049995355.1. Lineage (NCBI taxonomy): Bacteria > Bacillati > Actinomycetota > Actinomycetes > Micromonosporales > Micromonosporaceae > Dactylosporangium > Dactylosporangium sp. McL0621. The sequence continues at coordinate 748,785 of NZ_CP188259.1, read as the reverse complement.
CGCGTCCGAGTTACCGGGCCACGACCCGCGCGGCGCGGCGCAGCGCGTCCGAGTTACCGGGCCACGACCCGCGCGGCGCGGCGCAGCGCGTCCGAGTTATGTCGGGTCACGACCCGCGCCGCAGCAGGTCGCCGCGCGTCGAGACGCGCTCCAGCACGGCCGCCGGGGTCAGGTCGGCCGCGGTCAGCTCGCCGGCCTCGACCTCGTCCCACGTCAGCGGGGCGCTCACCGTCGGGGACGGGCCGGCTCGCAGCGAGTACGGCGCGACCGTCGTCTTGAACGCGTTGTTCTGGCTCCAGTCGATGAAGACCTTGCCCGGCCGGAGCTGTTTCGCCATTTTCGCCACGATCAGCTTCGGGTGGGCGCGCGCCAGCTCCTCGGCTACCTCCTTCGCGTAGCCGCTGACCTCGTCGGCCGTCTCGGCGCCGGAGAGCGGGACGACCAGCTGCATGCCCTTCTTGCCGGACGTCTTCGCCGCGCCCTCGAGGCCGTCGGCGGCCAGGCGCTCACGCAGGATCAGGGCCACCTCGTAGCACTCCGGCAGCCCCGCCGGCGGGCCCGGGTCGAGGTCCACGACCAGCTGGTCGGGGTCGAGCGCGCGGCCCTCGGCGTCGACGCGCCACTGTGGAGTGTGCAGCTCCAGCGCCGCCAGGTTGGCCAGCCACACGACCGTGGCCAGCTCGTCCACCAGGATGAAGTCGATCTTCTCGCGGCCCTTGGAGGAGCCGGGGACCGGCAGCGGTACCGTCCGCACCCACTCCGGCGTCCCGGCCGGCGCGTTCTTCTCGAAGAAGCCGGCGCCCTCGACGCCGTTCGGGTAGCGGGTGCGGGTGAGGGGGCGGCCCCGCAGGTGCGGCAGCATCGTCGGCGCGATGCGGGTGTAGTAGTCGAGCACCTCGCCCTTGGTGAAGCCGGCGCGCGGGTACAACACCTTGTCGAGGTTGGAGATCTCCAGCCGGCGGCCGTCGACCTCCACCGGGATGCGGTCAGGCATCGGTCACCTCCTCGGCGGAGAGGTCCGGGCGGATGCGCAGGAAGCGCGGGAAGCGCAGGCGGCCGTCGCGCGTGCGGTGGCTGAACTTGACCTCCACCACCAGGTGCGGGTCGACCCAGACGGCGCCGCGGGCGTCTTCCCGCGGTACCGATGCGCCGAAGGGATTTTGGGCCGTCGACAACGGCTCGAGCGCCGACAGCAGCGACCGCTCGGCCGCGCCGGAGATGCCGCCGCCCACCCGGCCGCGATAGGCGAGCCCGCCCGGCACCGGCACGCCGACCAGCAGGGCGCCCAGGGCGCGCTTGCCCGGCCGCCAGCCGCCGACCACGAACTCGCTGCTCTCCTCCAGCTTGACCTTGATCCAGTCGGGGGTGCGCACGCCCGGGTGGTACAGCGACTCGGCCCGCTTCGCCACCACGCCCTCGAGGCGGTTCTCGCGGCTCGCGGCCACGGTCGCCGGGCCGTCGTCGAAGGACGGGGGCACCATCGCGCGGGGGCCGAGCGGCAGGCGCTCCAGGCGTTCGCGGCGGCCGCGGTACGGCAGCCCGACCAGCTCCTGCCCCTCCGCGCGCAGGGCGTCGAAGACGAGGTACGTCACCGGGACCGTCGCCGCCAGCCGCGCCGCGCGGTTGGGCTCGCGCACGTGCATGCGCTCGGCGAGCACCTGGAACGACGGCTGGCCGGCCTCGTCCATGGCCACCACCTCGCCGTCGAGCACCGAGTCGGACAGGTCCCGGCCGATGCCGGCGAGCTCGGGATAGGCGGCCGTCACCTCCGCCCCGCTGCGGGCGAAGAGCCTGGTCACGCCCGCCTGGACGACCGCGATGGCGCGGATGCCGTCCCACTTGAACTCGAACGCCCAGCCCGGCCCGGCCGGCAGCACGCCGGGCGAGGCGAGCATCGGAGCGGGCGGGCCGGCCATAGCCACACGATAGTTCGCCTAGGAGTTGCTCGCGCCCAGGTCAAAACGATGGGAAGCTGAAGTTTGCATGGTCCGCCGGGGAAAGGATCTTCATGCGCGCGATCTGGAAGGGCGCGGTCTCCTTCGGGTTGGTCTCGATCGCCGTCCGCCTCTACTCGGCGACCGAGGAGAAGGACATCCGCTTCCACCAGGTACATCGGGAGGACGGCGGGCGGATCAAGTACAAGCGGGTCTGCTCGGTCGACGGCGAGGAGGTCGCCTACGACGACATCGCCAAGGGCTACGACCTCGGCGGCGGCGAGATGGTGATCCTCACCGACGACGACTTCTCCGAGCTGCCGCTGACCAGCAGCCGCGCGATCGAGGTCCTGGAGTTCGTGCCGACCGAACAGGTCGACCCGATCCTGTACAACAAGGCCTACTACCTCGAGCCGGAGCAGACCGCGGCCAAGCCGTACGCCCTGCTGCGCGACGCGCTCACCAACGTCGACCGCGTCGCGATCGTGAAGGTGGCGCTGCGCCAGCGCGAGCAGCTCGCGACCCTGCGCGTGCGCGACAACGTGCTGGTGCTCAACACCATGCTGTGGCCGGACGAAATCCGCACGGCCAAGTTCGACATCCTCGACGACGACGTGACCGCCCGCCCGGCCGAGCTCGCGATGGCCGGCTCGCTCATCGAGTCGATGGCGGCCGACTTCGACCCGAACTCGTACACCGACAACTACCGCGAGGCGCTGCAGGAGGTCATCGACGCCAAGGTGGCCGGCCGCGAGGTCGTGCAGCCGGAGGAGGCCGAGGAGGCCCCGGCGGCGGCGGTCGACCTCATGGCCGCCCTGCGCGCGTCGGTCGAGCGCGCCCGGGCCGCCCGGGGCGAGGAGGCGCCGGACGAGGATGCCGGGCCCACGCCCATCAAGAAGAAGGCCGCCCCGGCGAAGAAGGCGACGCCGGCCAAGAAGGCCCCGGCGAAGAAGACGGCCGCGAAGAAATCCGCGTGAAGTAGACGGTCGACGAGGCCCGGTCGAGCAGCAGGCCGCCGCCGACGTCCACCCAGTGCGGCGCCGCCGGGGCGAACGGGCGCAGGTCCGCGGGCACCTCGGGGTCGGCCGCGGCCGGGCCGTCGGGCGCCGCGGCCGCGCGCTCGGGCGTGATGAGCACGAAGCCGTTCATCACGTAGTCCATCGGGCCGATCTCGGGGCAGCTGCGGGCCCGCGCCTCGCGCTCCTGCCAGTGCACGGAGCGGATCGGCCTCAGTTCGGGGTACTGCTGCTCGATCCTGGCCTTTTCCGTGAAGACGGACGTCTTGGCGGGCCGGGTGGGGTCGGGGCAGCCCGCGAGCCCCGGCACCCAGTCCCGCAGTGCCAGGGCCACGCCGCACAGCGCGATCACGCAGGCCGACAGGGCGGCGGTGATCACCAATGCAATCTTGGCCGGGCGCGTCACCCGTTGATCTGTACCACCTCGAGGGTGCCGCCCGCATAGTCGGACCGGACCCGCTTCTTGTCGAACTTGCCGACGCTCGTCTTCGGCACCGCCTCGATGAACGACCAGCGCTCCGGCAGCTGCCACCGGGCCACCTTCGCGGACAGGAACTCGCGCAGGGTCTCGGCGTCGGCGCTCTGGCCCTCCTTGAGCACGACCGTCGCGAGCGGCCGCTCGCCCCACTTGTCGTCGGGCACGCCGACCACGCAGGCCTCGAGCACCGCCGGGTGGGCCATCAGCGCGTTCTCCAGGTCGACCGAGCTGATCCACTCGCCGCCGGACTTGATGACGTCCTTGGCGCGGTCGGTCAGGGTGAGGTACCCGTTGGGCGTGAGGGTGCCGACGTCGCCCGTGCGCAGCCAGCCGTCCTCGAACTTCTCCGGGTCCGGGCCGTCCTCGCCGATGTACTGCGCGGTGATCCACGGCCCGCGCACCTGCAGCTCGCCGACCGCCTTGCCGTCGCTCGGCATCGCCTCGCCGCCGGGCCCGACGATCCGGCCCTGGACACCGGCCGGGATGCGGCCCTGGGTGTACCGGTAGGCCCACGCCTCCGGGCCCTCGACGCCGAACGGCGCCCGGGCGATGGAGCCGAGCGGGGACATCTCCGTCATGCCCCACGCGTGGATGACCTGGATGCCGTACCGCTCCGCGTACGCGTGCATGAGCGCCGGCGGGCAGGCCGAGCCGCCGATGACGACCTCCTTGAGCGAGGAGACGTCGGTCGGGTTCGCGTCGAGGTACGCCAGCAGATCGGTGAAGATCGTGGGCACCGCGCCGGCGAACGTGGGCTTCTCGACCTCGATCATCCGGGCCAGCGGGGCGGCCTGCAGGAAGCGGTCGGGCATGACGAGCTGGGCGCCGCTCATCAGCGCGGCGTAGGGCAGGCCCCAGGCCATCGCGTGGAACATCGGCACGATGCACAGGTCGCGCACCTGCGGGCCGAGGCCGAAGCTCTCGGCCATGCAGACCTCCATCGAGTGGAGGTAGATGGAGCGGTGGGAGTACGCGACGCCCTTGGGGTTGCCGGTGGTACCGCTGGTGTAGCACAGCGCCGCCGCGTCGTTCTCGTCCACGTCGGGCCACTCGAACGTCTCCGGCTTGCCCGCGAGGAGCTCGTCCCAGGCGTGCACCTCGACGCCGTCCTTGGCGAGCTTCGCGGTGTCGCCGCCGCCGACCACCACGATGTGCCGGATGGTGCTCAGGTGCGGCAGCACGCCGGCCAGCAGCGGGATCAGCGTCGAGTCGACGATGACCACGCGGTCCTCGGCGTGGTTGGCGATGTAGATCAGCTGTTCGGGAAACAGACGCAGGTTGAGCGTGTGCAGCACGGCGCCCATGCTCGGCACCGCGAGGTACGCGATCAGATGCTCGGCGTTGTTCCACATCAGGGTGCCGACGCGCTCGTCGCCGGTGACCCCGAGCCCGCGCAGCGCGTGGGCCAGTCGCGCGGCCTGGCGGCCGACCTCGGCGTAGCTGGTGCGCCGGGCGCCCTCCCCGGTCCAGGTCGCGACCTCGGAGTCGCCGTGGACGGAGCTGCCGTGCTGCAGAATGCGGGAGATCAGGAGGGGTGTCTTCATCATCGTGCTGCGCATGACGCCAAAGCTAATGTGTCCTGCACCACATTGAAACCCACGGGTAACAAAATGTCCGGACGCCGTTCGACGTCCGGACATTTCGCGATTTACCTAAAAGGCGGCGACTTTGGCCTCCATGTCGGCGGCCGCGTCCTCGCCCTCGGCGGCCTCCGTGGGCGCGCCGCCCTGGAGCGCCTTGTCGGGCAGGGCGACGGTGATCAGGGTGCCCACCAGCGCGACGATCGCGGCCGACAGGAACACCGGGTGCAGGGCGTTCACGAAGAGGTGCTCGACCATCTGCAGCTGGGCCGGGGGCAGCGCCCGCACCTGCGCCGGCGCGTTGATCGAGACGCCACCGCCGCCGCTGCTCAGCTTGCTGTTCAGGACCGCGCCGAGCGCCGCGACGCCGACCGAGCCGCCGAGCGAGCGGAAGAAGGTCGCGGCGGAGGTACCGGCGCCCATGTCACGCAGGTCCAGCGCGTTCTGCACGGCCAGGATCAGCGGCTGCATCGCCAGGCCCAGGCCCACGCCGATGACGGTCATGTAGATGAACGCCTGCCACAGCGGCGTGTCGACCTGGAGGGTCGTGAAGAGCAAAAGACCGGAGCCCATGACGACGGTACCGGCGACAGGGAACCACTTGTAGCGTCCGAGCTTCGAGATCACGCGGCCGGACACGATCGACGTCACGATGACGCCCGCCATCATCGGCAGCATGAGCAGGCCCGAGCGGGTCGGGGTGGCGCCCTTGACGATCTGCAGGTACAGCGGCACGTAGATGATCGAGCCGAACATCGCGAAGCCGAGGATGAACGTGGCCGTGTTGGCCAGCGAGAACGTGGCCCGCTTGAACAGCCGCAGCGGGAGGATCGGCTCCTGGGCCCGGCTCTCGGCGAACACGAACAGCGCGGCCAGCACCACGAACGCGGCGAGCAGGCCGAGGATCTTGGCCGAGTTCCACGCGTAGCCGTCGCTGCCGCCCAGCGACAGCGCCAGCAGTAGCGCGCTGGAGCCGGCGACCATCAGCACGGCGCCGAGGTAGTCGATGCGGTGCTCGCGGCGGGTGTGCGGGACGAGCCGCAGCACGCGGGCGCAGACGAACAGGGCGAAGATGCCCAGCGGCACGTTGATGTAGAAGATCCAGCGCCAGTCGTGCTCGGCGAAGTACCCGCCGACGAGCGGCCCGGCGACCGAGGAGATGCCGAACACGGCGCCGAAGAGGCCCTGGTAGCGGGCCCGCTCGCGGGGCGCGACGACGTCGGAGACGATCGTGAACGCGAGCGTCATGAGACCGCCGGCGCCGATGCCCTGCAGGGCGCGCGTCGCGATGAGCTGGGTCATGTTCTGCGACAGGCCGGCCAGCAGCGAGCCCGCCAGGAAGGTCGCGATCGCGAACAGCAGCACGGGGCGGCGGCCGAGAAGGTCGCTGATCTTGCCGTACAGCGGCGTCGACGCGGTGGAGGCCAGCAGGTAAGCGGTGACGACCCACGAGTAGTGGTCGAGGCCCCCGAGGTCGCCGACGATCGTCGGCAGCGCGGTGCCCACGATCGTCTGGTCGAGCGCGGCGAGCAGCATCCCGGTCATGAGGCCGCCCATCAGCAGCAGGATCTGCCGATGGGAGAGCGTGGGCCGGGTCTGTTGCTCAGGTGGCGCGGTGGTCATCGAGGGTCCTTTTCGGTAGATGGCGCTGCGTGCGGCAAGCGTTCCGCGATCGACTCGTTCAGCCGGGTGAAGAGCTCGGCGAACTCCGCACGCTGGTGCGGCGTCCAGTCCGAGAGCAGGTCCTCCCAGATGGCCAGCCAGCGGGCCCGGTTCTCGGCGAAGACCTCACGGCCGAGCTCGGTCACCTCGACCAGGCTCGCCCGCCGGTCGTGCGGGTCCTGGTACCGGCCGATCAGGCCGGCACTCTCCAGCGCCGCGACCTGCCGGCTGACGGTGGAGAGGTCGAGGGCGACGTCGGCGGCGAGGGCTGACAACCGGAAGGGTCCGTCGACCGCGATCCGGTTCAGCAGTACGTACGCGGGGCGCTCGAGGCCGCGACCGGCCTCGTTCCACTTGAGCGTGGCGAAGAGCCGCTCGGAGAGCCGGATGAACCGGCCGACCTGCCGCCCGATGGCGGCGTGCTCACTGTCCTCGTACACGCGCTCCGGCTCCCCCGTGTTGATACTTGCTTGCCACAAGCATCGGTATCATGGGCGGCCGACTACAACTTATTTACGCGTGATGCGCGGCACCTTTACTCGGCGGCACCTTACCCGGCGGCACCTTTATTCGGCGGGACCGAACTCGTAGCGGTCCGCGGGGTAGGCCTTGTCGCCGACGACGAGTACGGGCACGCCTTCCTGCATGCTGTACTCCTTCTTCTCCGCCGGCGTGGGCATGCGCGCGGTCACGAGCTCGCCGGCGTGCAGCCAGACGCGTTCGCGCGGCTGGACGGCGCGGACGCGGCTGCGGTACCCGCGCTTGCTCTCGACAAGACCCTCGCTGCGCAGGTGCGCCATCGCGTCGCGGATGGTGTCGCGACCGACATCGTGCTCCTCGGCGAGATATTTTTCCGAGGGCAGCAGACTTCCCGGCGGCAGTTCACCGCTGATGATCTGTTGCCGAATCGCGTCCGCGACCTGCCGATACAGCGACAGGCCGGAACTCCGGGAGATCATGCTCGCGACCATACGAAGGTCTATCGGCACAACTGATACTGGCCTTATGGCCCAACGGCCACTATTGTTTAGCGTAGCGCGGGGCCGGGCTGGGCGGTCAGGCCCCGCGCACTCCCGGAACCGGGGTGCGGCGGCCGTCCACATGCTGCGAGCCGCGCGGTCGCCGCACCCCCTGAGCAGGCCATTTGGAGGCCCGTCATGCTGGACGACGAGGAAGAGCTGAGCCCGGTCGTGTCCCTGGACCTGCGAGCCATCAACGCGGTGATAACAGAGGACGACGGCGACCTGATCCTCCTGATCGACGACGGCGACGTGCAGATCGAGTTCACGACGGGCATGAACGGCAGCTGGGAGCACGCCATAATCGGCGCCCAGCGGGTGGCCTCCGCGTCGCTCGAGTTCGCCGCGATCCTCCGCCGACGCCCGGTCCCCCAATAGCGCAGAACCGCCCGGCCCACCGCACCACCGCACCGTCTCTGGAGTTCCCAGAGGCGGATTTTTGCTTTTACGGTCCTCAGCCCCGCGTGCCCATGGCGTAGTGCATCGCCCACAGCTCGCGCACCGGCAGTCCGTCCGTCCCGACCCGCACCGACAACTGCGTCCCGTCGTAACGCCGAACCGTCGTGGGCGATCGCCGAGCCGAGGACGAATCAGGACCAGGCTCCGGCACCTCCGCCACCGAGCCGTCCTCCGTCAGCCCGGCCCACTCGATCCGGTCGGCCAGGCGGCGGTTCCCCTTGCGCCGCAGCACGTCGAGCAGCCGGGCCGCCGCCGTCTCGTCGCCCGCCCGCACCCGCGCGCGCAACCGGGGCTCGTCGCCCTCGCTCGCCAGCCGATCGGCCAGGCGGCGCGCGGAGTCCGCGTCGCCGGCGTCGGCCCTCCTGGTCAGCTCCTCGAGCGACGGACCGTCGAGGTGGGACCGCGCCTCCTTCTTGATCGCGGCGACCGACGTATGCAGCTCACCCGCCCGGTCCACGGCCGTTTGCGCCCGGCCCAGCCAGTTCTCGAACGCCACCACCGAATCGGGGAAGTCCTCGACCGTGAGTTTTTCAAGATCGCTCAGCTCGTCCTCGAGCAGCTTCCTGTGCTCGGCCGCGAGCTCGCGCACACCCCGTCACCCGCGCCCGGACCCGCTCGGTTTCCCGGAGTTTGGTCAGGAGCTCCAGCAGCACCGGCAGCCCGGCCTCCGCGGCCGGCCAACGCCGTCCGCTTTCCGGCGGCGTCCAGCCCCGCACCAGCGCGACGGCGGCCTCGATCTCGTCCCGTTCGACAAGCAACCAGGCCAGGTGCGCGACGGCCGCGGCATCTCCGGCCTCGGCCCGCGACCGGAGCGCATCGGCGTCCCCGCGTTCGGCGAGCCACGCGTGCCACAGCTCGTGGGCCATCTCGTCGCCCGCTTCGACCAGCTCGACGAGTTCGTCCTCGAGACCGGCGGCCCGTAGCAGGCGGGCCCGCTGGTGCATCACGTCGATCCCGTTCGGGTCGGCCTGCCGCACCAGGTCGAGCGCCTCGTCGAGGCGATCGCGCAGGGCCCAGTCGTCGGCGTCGTCCGGGTCGGGCCGGAACAGCGGCCAGCCGGGCAGCACCGCGAGCGCGGCCTCGTACGCGGTCCGGCGTCTTGCCGACCGACGATCCGCCGATGAGCACGACCATCCCGCCGCGCCGGGCGGCGGTCTCGATGCGCGACCGCACGCCGTCCGGGCCGTGGTCGACGTCCCGCTCGACGTAGGCGGGCAGCGGCCGGTCGGCGCCGGGCACCGCGACGGGCCGGTGCACGCCGAGCAGCCGCGGGTCCAGATCGCGCACCGCACCCCGCCGGGGCCAGCCGACCGGCGACCGCTCGCCCGCGTCCGGCGCACTCGCCGGCCGCGGCTGCATGACGGCGTCGTACAAAGTCCGCCACCGCTCCGGCTCGACGTCGCCCTCCCGGACGGTCAGCCGGCCCCAGGAAGACTGGACGATCCGCGCGCACGCCGCCACGAACACCCGCACGGTGTCCCACCGCGGGCGGCCCGGGCCCTTGAGCAGCGTGCCGATCGTCGACGTGGCCAGCCGGTCGCCGCCCAGCTTCGCCTGTCGCTCCAGCGCCGCGTACGGAGGGCGGTCCACCTGGGCGTACAGCTCGCCGAGATGCCGGCGCAGGGCGGTCAGGGGATCGTCGTCGCCCGCCACGGCCTCCACGCGGTCTCGCCTCCGAGTGCTCGATTGCGTCCGAACCTCGTCCAGTTTTCCTGTTCCGTCCAGTGCCCGGAAAGCGGACGACTGGACAGCCACGGTCGGGCCTACCGGTTCGATGAAGGGAGTCGAGATGATGACGGTGGCCAATGACCTGGTGCACCTGATCTGGCAGCACGTGCCCGACCTGACGGTGGCGCTGCGCTTCGGCGCGGCCCTCGTCGCGTTCGCGCTCGCCTGTGGCACGGCGATCCGGCGCTGGCGCCGGCGGCGGGGCGCCGGTGGCCGCCGGCTGAAGCGGTAGCGGTACACCCCCAAAAAACGCCGCCCGGGCAGCCTCTTGCGAGGCTGCACGGGCGGCGAAGGGGTTCGAGGGGTCAGTGCGCCGAGCGGCGGCGCGACAGAACCAGGAACATGCGGCCCGCCACCACCAGCAGGAGCCCGGCGCCCAGCACGATCGCGGCGCGCGAGCCCGTCACCGGCAGGGTGCCGCCTCCGCCGCCGGTGTCGCCGCTCACGCCGCCGTAGCCGCCGTGCGAGCGGCCGCCCGCGCCGTAGCCGCCACCCGCCGACGGGGACGCCGCGGCCGCCTCCAGGGCGCACACGCCCAGGTCCAGGATCGTGGTCCGGTCGGCCTGGTCGCCGTACCCGCCCGACTTCCACTTCGTGCGCACGATGAGCTTCACGCGGACCGAGTAGGCCTTCGCGTAGATGCCCGACGCGCTCGTCTGCTGCTCCACCGACCCGATCTCGACCCGCAGCACGACCGCGCGCGCCGGGTGGGCCGGGGGGCCCTCCGTGTCACGGACCGTGGACTGGCCGCCGCCGACCACCGGCAGGCCCGGCAGCAGGCCGGTCAGCAGCGACTCCGGGATCTTCGTCGCGCCCGCGATGGTGCCGGACAGGGCGCTCGTCGCGCCGCCGAGCTGGTCCAGCAGCGGCAGGCCGCCCGCTACCGGGAGGTTCTCGGCGCGGCCCAGGTCCTCGGCGTCCGCGCGGGAGTTGCCGTCGACCGGGACGACCACGTCGATGTGGGAGCCGGCCGAGTCGGCCCGCAGCACGTCGCGGCCCGGCACGCGGACCTCCAGCACCGGCGGCTTGTAGTCGACGGACTTCTTGGCCCCGGCCGCGACCGTCAGGCTCGGCGGGCTGACGACGCGCATGCCGATCGCGGACGGGCCGCCCGCCAGGAGCGTGAAGCCGGCGATGTCGCCGGTGGCGGTGGCCTTCGCGGCCGTCTTGCCGTCGAGCTTGTCCACGCCGGTCGCGGTCGCGCTCTGGATCGCGCCGAAGCGCAGCAGGGCCTTGCCGCCGCGGCCGGGCAGTACCGCCAGGCCGGACAGGCGGGCGTCGGCGGTGGCGCGCGGCCGGGCGCCGGGGTGCACTGGGTGGCGTCCTTCCAGGTGGCGTTCGCGCGCAGGCCACCGGAGCCGGCCTGGAGGGCGCCGATGTCGATGCCCTGCACCGGTACCGTCGCGGCCTCATCATGCGGCGGCGGAGCCTGCTGGTAGGCGCTCGGCCCGATCAGGCCGGACGGCAGCACGCCGCTGCTCTGGATGTAGCGCGCGTCGGCGGCCGCCCGGGCCGGGCCGCCCGCGAATCCGGAGTGCGCGGTGGCGGCGCGCAGCTCCGGCAGCGGCGGCGTGTCCAGGCCGATGCCCCGCAGGTCGAGCCCGCCGACGGCGAGCGTGTTGGCCGCGGCGGTCGCGACGAAGCCCTCGGGGCAGCCGGAGCTCTCCGGTGCGCCCGCCGAGGCGGGTGCCGCTGACGCGACCGGGCTCGCTGCTCCGAGGACCCCCGCGGCGGCGAGGGCGACGATGAGTCGGGCTGTTTTTGGGCGCGCGGAAGCTACTGGTGCCGTCATGGTGATGAGATCCTCCGAGACCGGGGAGTACGGGTGCAGGCCCGTCGGGGCGTGCCACTGCTGCGCCCAACGAGGCCTTCCCGGCCGGAGTTACGCCGATTTTTACGGGCTCATCCGCACTAGTAACGACGAAAGCTACGAAGTAGGTACGGGGTCGCCCAAAAGTTTCGAGTCGGACTTTTACCTACTTTTCCCGGCATCTCGTACCGAGCCGTAGGCGCTCCGCGTGACCCGCGTTACTGTGAGCGCCATGGGCATGCTGTGCGCGGTGAGCTTCAATCGCTACGGGCGGCTGTTCTACTTCGACCCCGGTGACCTGCGCCCCCAGGTGGGCGACCGCGTGCTGGTGCCCACCGACGACGGGCCCGAGGTGGCCGAGTGCGTCTGGGCCGCCCAGTGGGTCACCGAGGAGACCGAGGGCTTCCCGCGCCTGGTGGCGCTGGCCGGCGACGACGACCTGCGCCGCGACGAGCTGCTGCGCAAGCGCAAGGCCGAGGCCAAGGTCGCGGCGAAGCGGCTGATCCGCGACCACGAGCTGCCGATGAAGGTCGTCGCAGTAGATCACGTGCTCGACTCCACGGGCGGGCAAGGCGCGCGGACGACCATCTACTTCACCGCACCCCATCGGGTGGATTTCCGTTCCCTGGTGCGGGATCTGGGCGCCACGCTGCACTGCCGGGTCGAGCTGCGCCAGCTCTCGGCGCGCGACTCGGCCCGCGTCCAGGGCGGCATCGGCTCGTGCGGGCGCGACCTGTGCTGCGCCACATTCCTCAACGACTTCGAGCCCGTCACCATCCGCATGGCCAAGGACCAGGACCTGCCGCTCAACCCGCTGCGGATCTCCGGCGCCTGCGGGCGGCTCATGTGCTGCCTGAAGTACGAGCACCCGCTGTACGCCTCCTTCCAGGCGACGGCCCCGGCGGTCGGGGCGCGGGTGAGCACCCCGGACGGCGAGGGCCGCGTGGTCGGCCACAGCGTGCCCCGCGACTCCGTCATCGTCCGCATGGACGCCGACGGCTCCCGGTGCTCCTGCAGCCGCGCGTCGGTGTGCGGATCGCGCCAGGCCTACGAGGAGCGGCACGGCTAGACCGACCCGGAGCTCATAAGGTGCTCGTGCACTGGCTCAGCCACACGGCGACCCGTTGAGCGTGAAGGCCCCCGGGCTCGGGTTGCTGCCCTGCCACACGCCCTGCACGCCGAAGGTCAGCGACGCGCCGGCGGCCAGCGACGGCTGGTCCCCGGTCGGGCGCGCGGTGACCGCGGCGCCGTTCTGCGCGACGACCGCGTTCCAGTAGCTCGTGACCTTCTGCCCGGCCGTGTACTCGAAGCGCAGCGACCAGCCCGTCATCGGCGCGGCGGTGAGGTTGGTGACTGTCACGTCGGCGACGAAGCCCGGGCTCCACTCGCTGCGCTTGACGTACGTGACCCGGCAGGTGCGCTGCTCGGCCACGGTCGTCGCGGCGGTGGGCGGCGGCGCGGCGGCCCCGCTGGCGACCGGCCCGGACGGGCGGGCCGACGGGGTGCGCGACGGGCCCCCGGCCGGGCTGCCGGTGGCCGTCGCGCCGGAGCGCCCGGACGAGACCTCGGCCGCGGCCCGCGCGGTGGCCGGCCCGCCGGTCGCGTTCGGATCGAAGGGCAGGCGCCCGTCGTCGGCGACCAGCGGCGAGGTGAGGCCGCCGGGGGCGGTCAGAAGAGCAACCAGCGCCAGCGGTACCGCCGCAGCCGCCAAAGCCGCGCCCAGCCGGACGCGCCACGAGGGCTGAGCAGCCCCCACGGCCATCGAGGCCGGCACGGTGGCGGTGATCCGGGTGCCACCGCCCGGGCGCGACCAGACCGTCAGCTGCCCGCCGCACACGCGGGCCCGCTCCCGCATCCGGGCGATGCCGCGACCGCCCGGCGGCCCCTCGGCGAAGCCGGCGCCGTCGTCGCGCACCTCCAGCGTGATCCCGTCGCCGTCGCGCTCGAGCGTCACGGCCACCGTCTCGGCCTTGGCGTGGGTGGCGACGTTGCGCAGCGCCTCGCGCAGGATCCAGCACAGCTCGATGCCGGCCTCGGGCGCCGCGTCGCCCGCCGCGTCGAGGCCGGCGCTGTGCAGGATGACCCCGATGCCGGTCCGCGCCGACCACTCCTGGGTGATCGCGGCGACCAGGTCGGGCAGGGCGGCGGCGGCCGGGTCCGGATCGCGGATCGCGGCCATCTCCAGGGTCTGGGTCAGCGAGTCGTGCATCTCCCGCTGCAGCCGCTCCCGCTCGGCCGCGGCCGCCGCCGCGCGGACCCGCCGGCCGCGGGCCGACCAGCGCCGCCACGCCGCCATCGCGACCCACGGCAGGACCCCGGCGAGGCCGACCGCGACCTTGGCCGCGCCCCCGTCGGCGAAGACCAGCAGAGCGAGCCCGAACACCGCGCCGGGCCAGCCGAGCAGGGCGCCGGCGAGCGCGGCGGCGGCGATGAGCAGGATCGCGGCGGGCAGTGCGGCGAGCGCCGTCGCGGCGGTCGCGGCCACGACGGCCACGACGAGTGACACACCGAGGCGGAGGCGAAGATCGGCACGCATGGCCCGTGCAGTATCACACCTCCGGGCCCCAGACCTCCGCCTCGTAGCGTGACAGGTCGCCTGCGGGGAGCCATCGCTGCAGCTCGAGCGCGGTGACCGGGCGGGCGAAATGGAATCCCTGGGCCTTGTGGCAGCCCAGCAGCGTCAGCTCCCGGGCCTGGGCCTCGCTCTCCACGCCCTCGGCCACCGTGTCCAGGTGCAGGATCTGGCCGAGGCGCAGCACCGCCTGGGCGACCGCGCCGCCGCGGGAGGTGCCGTCGAGCTCGGCGACGAAGAGGCGGTCGAGCTTGAGCACGTCGACGGGGAGGCGGGCGAGGTACCGCAGCGACGAGTACCCCGTGCCGAAGTCGTCCAGCGCGATGCGGATCCCGGCGTTGCTGAGCACCGCGGGCTGCGCGACGCACGTCCGGTCGCCGATGACCGCGCCCTCGGTCACCTCGAGCACCAGGTTGCCGGGGAAGAAGCCGGTGCGCTCCAGGATGCGCAGCACCTGCGTGGCGAAGCCGTCGTCGTCGAGCTGCCGCGGCGAGACGTTGACGTTCAGCTGCAGCGCCGGCAGGCGCCGCTGCCAGCGCGTGGCCTGGGTCGAGGCCTCCCGAGCACCCAGCGGCCCAGATCGCCGATCGCCCCGGAGCGCTCGGCCAGCGGGACGAACGCGTCGGGCTCCAGCGGTCCCCGCTCCGGGTGGGCCCAGCGCACCAGCGCCTCCACGCCGGTCAGCTCTCCATCGGGCAGAGCCACGATCGGCTGGTACAACAGCCGCAGTTCGCCCTTGCCGACCGCCTCGTGCAGCTCCTCGGCGAGCGGGGTGCTCGCCGAAAGATCCGGCTCGTAGCAGGCCCACGGCGCCCCGTCCGACCGGCTGCGCGCCTCCTGCAGCGCGAGGGCGGCCCGGTGCAGCAGGTCGTCGGCGCCGTACTCGCCCGGCGCGGCCACCGCGATGCCGATGCGCGCCGGCCCGGCCACCGCGATGCGCCGCGCGACCGCCTCGGCGTTGTCGACGCTGCGGATGTCCTGCAGCACCGCCGCGAACTCGTCGCCGATGCGCCCGACCGGGTCGTCGCGCAGGACGCTGCGGCGCATGAGCTCGTCGAAGCCGTCGAGCGTCGCGCCGTCGGGCCGTTCGGGGCCGACGAGCAGCACCGCGGTGCTGCGGCCCTCGCGCGCACCCCGGCTGAGCGCCGCGGCCACGGCCTCACGCATCCCGGCGTCCCGACTCCACCCCGTCCCCATCGGCCGGGGCGCCGCGAACCTGACCGTTCGCGGGCCCGGAGACGTGGAAAGGGCCCGGGAGCTGCCTCCCGGGCCCTTTTCGGAGCCGCCTGACGGAATCGAACCGTCGACCTATTCATTACGAGTGAATCGCTCTGCCGACTGAGCTAAGGCGGCAACGGTTCCCTAGTGTACGGCACACCCCGGGCGCTTGCGCGAGGGGTTTCCCCGCCCCCGCGGCCCCGGTAACGTCCCGCGCGTGATGCCCGACGATATGCCGCCCGCACCGGGGGAACTGTCCGCCGACCCCGGCGAGCCGCTGCTGCCGATCCCCCAGGAGGACGGCGACGCCCCGCCGACCGCGCCCGGCGGCCGGCCGACCGCGCTGGACCCGGACCAGATGGGCTTCACGCCGCGGCGCGGGGTGCCCTGGCTGAGCCCGGTGCTGCTGAGCGGGACGGCGGTGCGGGTGCTGCTGGCCGACCTCTTCGGCGCGTACCTCGACAAGCGCGAGCTGCAGGACGCACTCTCCGCACGCATCCTGCGCGAGGGCGCGAACTACGCCGGCGAGGTCACCGACGAGACGGACTGGCCCGACACCGGCGAGCTGTGGCTGGACTACGCGGCCGACACCGGCGACGGCTTCAACGCGACCTACTCGGTGGCGTACCTGCTGGCCCAGCCGAGCCTGACGGTCGACGGCCACGAGCTGCCGCGGGGCGAGGTGCTGGTCCTCGGCGGGGATCAGGTCTACCCGACGGCGAGCGGGCAGCAGTACGAGGACCGCTTCAAGGGCCCGTTCCGCGCGGCGCTGCCGGAGCCGCCGGAGGAGGGCCCGCGGCCGAGGATGTACGCGGTGCCGGGCAACCACGACTGGTACGACGGGCTCACCGCTTTTCTCCGGCTCTTCGTCCGCGGCGACGAGGGCTCGGTCGGCGGCTGGCGGACCCGGCAGTCGCGCTCGTACTTCGCGATCGAGCTGCCGAACCGCTGGTGGCTGCTCGGGCTCGACGTGCAGGCGGGCGCCTACATCGACGACCCGCAGCTGCGGTACTTCCGCTCGGTCGCCGCACGCCTCGGCCCCGGCGACAAGGTCATCATCTGCCCGCCGTCGCCGAGCTGGGTGGAGGCGACCGACGACCGCAAGGCCTACGACAGCCTCGACTACTTCGTCCGCACCATCGTCGCCCCCACCGGCGCCGACGTCCGCGCGATGATCTCCGGCGACCTGCACCACTACGCGCGCTACTCGCGCCCGGGCCGCGAGCTCATCACCTCGGGCGGCGGCGGGGCGTACCTCTACCCGACCCACGAGCTGCCGGACAAGATCTCGGTCCCGCCGGTGCGCTCGCTGGTCCGCAACGCGACCCCCTCGAAGTCGTACGACCTGCGGCGCACGTTCCCCACCAAGTCCCAGTCGCGCGGCCTGGCCCTGGGCGTCTTCTGGCGCCTGCCCTGGCGCAACCCCATGTTCCTGGGCCTGCTCGGCATGCTCCAGCTGCTCACGATGCTCGCGTTCGTCAACGCCGCCGACCGCGTGGTGTCGGGCGTGGAGCAGCGCCTGGTCACCGTGCCGGCCGTGCTCATGGTGATCCTCGACCTCCTCGGCACCTGCCTGCTGGCGATGCCCCGCTCGGCCGGCCAGCGAAGGCCCCGGCACTGGGTGCTCGGCCTCGTGCACGGCCTGGCCTTCGTCGGACTGGCGACGCTCGGCACCTGGGGCTGGCTCAGCCTTCCGTTCGTGGACCTGGCCTGGCCGTTGCCCCTGCTCATCTCCATCGTGTTGTACCTCCCGCTGTCAGCCGTCGCCGCGGGCGAGCTCTTCGCGTTGTACCTGCTCGTCGCGGCCAAGTTCGACGTGAACGTCAACGAGCTCTTCGCCGGGCAGGGCATCACCGGGTACAAAGGCTTCCTGCGCCTGCATTTCCACGCCGACGGCGCACTCACCATCTACCCGATCGGCACGCGGCACACCGGCCGCCACTGGCACGCCAGCCCGGACGCCGCCCCGTCCGCGCCCTGGTTCGAGCCGGGCCGCCCGATGGAGCTGCACCTCATCGACGACCCGATCGAGATCCGATGAGCTCATACGCGCGTTCCTGGCGTCCGCCACGGTTCTCGTGCTCGTCCCCGGCGCCGACCCCACCGTCGTCGTCAAGAACACCCTGACGGGCGCGCGCGGGCGGCCCTGGGCGTCACCCTGTCCAACGTGGCCCGGGCGCGCCGCTTCTCCGCGCGCGGGCGGTCCTGGGCGTCACCCTGTCCAATGTGGCCCGGGCGCGCCGCTTCTCCGCGCGCGGGCGGTCCTGGGCGTCACCCTGTCCAATGTGGCCCGGGCGCGCCGCTTCTCCGCGCGCGGGCGGTCCTGGGCGTCACCCTGTCCAATGTGGCCCGGGCGCGCCGCTTCTCCGCGCGCGGGCGGCCCTGGGCGTCACCCTGTCCAACGTGGCCCGGGCGCGCCGCTTCTTCGCCGGCCGCCGCGTGCGCCGCGCCTCGGACGTCACGACCGGCGGCGTGCTGCTGGCCTTCGGCGCCCGCCTGGCCCTCAGTTCCTGGTCGCCGCCTCTACATCGTCACCCGCGTGACGCCGGCGATGGCCGCCGTCCCGCGGGGCACTTCGGGCGGCTGGTACTCGAGTTCGCCAAGCCGCCCCTCGTACTGCCGCCGCAGCTCGTCGGCGGCATCGAGCGCCTCACCGGCGGTACGCAGCACCCGCTCGGCAATCCGCCCCGCCGCCGCGACGGCCTCGACCCCGTCCTTCACCGTGACGACGACAACGGCCTCGGCGGACTGCACGACCCGGGCGACGGCCTCGGCGAGCTCGTGCCGAAACCCTTGGGCCCAGCCGGCGACGGCCCCGAGATAGTCGGCGGTGGCGTCGACCCGCCCGACGATGCTGCGCTCGTCGCCGCCTTCCCCGATGTACTGCGCCAACGCGGCCCAGGCGACCCCGAACGCCTCGGCGCCGCTGCCCTCCCAGGCACTCCCCCGGACTCCGACCGCGACCGTCCCGGGCAGCCCCCGGAACCGGTCCCCGACGCCCCGAAGCTCGTCCGAGGCGGCGAGCAGCCCGGCGACGTCGAGCCGCAGCGCGTACTCGAGCACGTCCGCGGGCAGCCCACCGACGCGCCGGAGCAGTTCGGCGGCCCGGCTCCCGGGCGCGACCCCGCCCCCGGCGAGCAGCACATCAACCCGCCGGAACAGGTCACTGCCAACAACGGCGAGCCGATCCAGCGCGTCAGTCACGGCCCACCCCCATCACACGCCACCGGGCGCGGGTCGGCCGCGACCCGTTCACGCCGGCCTTCGGTGCGCGCTTCACGGCCGCCCCTGGATGTCTGCTTCGGCCCCGCGGTACCCGTCGGCGGCCCGCCGCAGCGCATGCGCCGTCTCGGAGAGCCGCCCACCGTGCACAACGGCTTCGTGGGCCCGGGCACTCAACGCGATCGCGAGCAGCCGATGCAGCTCCCGCCCGGTCTGCCCCAGCGCGCCGTCGAAGTCACCGCCGAGCGCCCGGGCCCCGGGATCGATGACGTTGATGGTGGCGCCGGCCCCGGCGAGCTCGTCACCGGCCGCCTCGATCCGCTGCGCGAGGTCATCGAGTCGCATCTACACCCCCACCCGGACGGCGGCCAGGGCGGCGCCATCGCCGCGAATCTCTCCGAGGTTGCCGCGCGGCCCGAAACCCACCGGCCACTCGAACCGAACCGCCCGCTCAGCGCCGACGGCCCGGATTCCCAGCGCAGCGCCGACGGCCCGAATTACCCGCTTGTCGCCGACGACCCGAATTCCCCGCGCAGCGCCGACAGCCCGAGGTACCCGCTTGTCGCCGACGACCCGAATTCCCCGCTCATCGCCGACGACCCGGATTGCCCGCCTGTCGCCGACGACCCGAATTGCGCTCCTGGCCGCGGTCATCGGGGGTCGCGGTAGTCGCCGAAGGTCTCGGCCTGGAGCTTCCTGCGCGCCCAGGACGCCGCGTCCGCCGCCGCCGTCACCGCCTCGCGTACCGAGCGCGACAAGGCCTCGCTCGACCGGTTGTGCAGCGGCCCGTCGATGCGAACGTCGCGGATCGTCCCGTCGGCCGTGACCAGGACCTCGACCAGCCCGTCGGCCGATCGAACGGTCACCTCGACGGTCTTCACCGCCTTGTCGAACTTGGCCTGCAGGGCCTCGATCCGGCGGTAGCGCTCGACCGCCTCCTCGATCCAAGCCTCGTCGATCTCGCGCCCCATTCGACCTCCCCGGCCGACCGTACGACACCCCCACACCCGCACGGAAGACCAAATCCACCCCTGTGGATAACCCCGCCCACCGTCCACAACCGGCGAGTAACCCCACAGGGCGCGGAGCGGACGGCGCGAAGAAAGCGGCGCGAAGAAAGCGGCGCGAAGAAAGCGGCGCGAAGAAAGCGGCGCGAAGAAAGCGGCGCGAAGAAAGCGGCGCGAAGAAAGCGGCGCGAAGAAAGCGGCGCGGAAGACGGTCGTTCGACGGAACCGCGGCAAAGGCGAAACCCGCGAAGGCGGGATCAACCGCGCCAGAGGGAGAGCATCATGGCCTCCACCGCGATCCGCGGCTTCACGTTCGCCTCGATGGCGACGCGGCAGTCCAGGACCGCCTCCAGCCGCCGCAGCGCGCTCTCCGGCGTCCACTTCTCCGCCGCGGCCGTTGCCAGCTCGTCGACGTCGCCGTGGACCGGGGCCACGTCCGCGCCGAAGGAGTTGGCGATCACGTCGCGGTAGAAGCCGGCCAGGTCGACCAGGGCGCGGTCCATCGAGTCGCGCTGGGTCCGGGTCGCGCGGGACTTCTGGCGGCGCTCCAGCTCCTTCAGCTGGCCCGCCGAGCCGCGGACCGCCCCCGCCGCGCCCTTGCCGGTGCCGCCCGCGCCGAGAGCGGTCTCCAGGGCCGAGCGCTCCTTGGCGTCCGTCTCGGCCACGGACGCGGCCGCCTCGGCCTCGGCCGCCTCGATGAACGAGCTCGCGGCGTCGAAGGCCGCGCCGATGCCGGTCAGCCGCCGCGGTACCGCCAGCACGGCATCCCGCCGGCTGCGCGCCTGCGGGTCACGGGCCAGGCGGCGGGCGCGACCGACGTGCCCCTGCGACGCGGCGGCCGCCCACGCGGCGGTCTGCTCGTCAATGCCGTCGCGACGGTGCAGGACGGCGGCGATGGCATCGGCGGACGGCTGGCGCAGCGGTACGACCCGGCACCTCGAACGGATCGTGACCGAGATGTCGTCGGGGTGGGTGCTGGGCGTGCACAGCAGGAACACCGTGCGCGGGGGAGGCTCCTCGACCGCCTTCAGCAGCGCGTTGCCGGCCGCCTCGGTCAGGCGGTCGGCATCCTCGACTAGCAGCACCTGCCAGCGCCCCTGGGTGGGCGAGCTAGCGGCCCGCAGCACCAGCGCACGCATCTCGCCGACAGCGATCGACAGGCCCTCCGGCACCACGAACCGCACGTCGGCATGGGTCCCGGTGAGCGCCGTGTGGCAGGCCTGACAGGTGCCGCAGCCGCCGTTCGGACACTGCAGCGCGGCCGCGAACGTACGCGCGGCGACCGAACGACCAGAGCCCGGCGGCCCAGTGAACAGCCACGCATGGGTCATAGCCTGCTGCCCGGCAACGTCGGGCGCCTCGCCACGCACGATCGCGTCGGCCGCTTCGACCGCACGGGAGAGCGTGGCGACCGAATCGGGCTGCCCAACGAGCTCATCAAAGATCGGCGGCGTCATACGAGCAACCCCCCGCCCGGCACGAACGACAAGGCCAGCAGGGACGGCAAGGCCAGCAGGGACGGCAACACGCCCCGCGCAACGAAAAGCGACGCGACGACGGCACCGCGCTGCCGACGGCCGTGCGAAAGCGAACCGAAGAACGGCCGCACCGCGAAAGGCGAAGTGAGCCCGGCACCGCGCCACCCACGACCGCACACCGCCACGCGGCCGAAAGCGGTCACGAACCCAGCAACGCGCCGCGTGCAACCGCGCACGACCACGCTCGACCGCGCGACGAAAAGCGGCGCGACGGCGCGACGCCGAGTACCACCAAGCTCGGGGGCGGAAAGGAAAGCGGCAGCACGGCGCGGCGGCGAAGCGAAAGGCGGCCCCGTCATACGCGCGAGCCCTTCGGTAAGTCGGTCTCGTCGTCCGCGCCCGCGTCGCCCGTCAGCGTTGAGGCGACCTCGGCCGCGTCGCGCAGGACGGTCTCGATGGAGGACTCGTCCTCGGGGATGAGGTGGCGTACCCGCTGCAGGATCCCCTCCGCCAGCGCCTCCACCCCGTTGGACGCGTCGAGCACGAGGTAGCGGCTCGGGTCGGCCGACGCCAGGTCGAGGAACGCGTAGCGCACGCGCTCGTGGAAGGCCAGCGACTCGCTCTCCAGGCGGTCCGCGTCGCCCCGCTTGCCCGCGCGGGCCAGGCCGACCGCCGGGTCGAGGTCGAGCAGCACCACGAGGTCCGGCTTGAGGCCGCCCGTCGCCCACTTCGACAGCCACGACACCTCGTCGACGGGGAGGGTGCGCCCGGCGCCCTGGTAGGCCAGCGACGAGTCGACGTACCGGTCGCTGATGACCACCGCCCCCCGCGTCAGCGCCGGCCGGACCACCGATGCCACGTGGTGGGCCCGGTCGGCGGCGTAGAGCAGGGCCTCGGCGCGGGGCGTCATCACGTCGCCGCCCACGGACGGGCGGTCGAGCACGAGGCTGCGGATGCTCGAGCCGATCGGCGTGGCCCCCGGCTCGTGGGTCTCCACGACGTCGCGCCCGATCCCGCGCAGCGCCGCGGCGAGCCGGCCGACCTGGGTCGACTTGCCCGCGCCCTCGCCGCCCTCGAACACGATGAACAGCCCTTGCGCGGCCCGCGGGTCGGCCGCGCTGAGCGGGCGGCCGCGCACCGAGCCGATCAGGTCGGCGAGGATCGGCACGCCGCGCTTGTCGTCCATCTGGCGCAGGGCGAACAGGCCCGCGAAGACGCCCAGCACGCCGGCGATCGCGAGCAGCGGGCGGGTGCTGGAGACGTCGAACTCGTAGAAGCCCAGGTTGATGGTGCGGGTGCCGCCGAGGCCGACGATGACGCTGGAGAGCGAGATGGTGAGCATGAGCACCACGCGGGTGCCCATCTGCACGAAGGCGAAGGCGCGGCCGCGCATGTCGTCGGCGACCTCGCCGCCCAGCAGCGTGGTGCCGGACAGGAACGCCATGCCGGCGCCGACGCCGACCAGC
Organism: Dactylosporangium sp. McL0621; assembly: GCF_049995355.1. Lineage (NCBI taxonomy): Bacteria > Bacillati > Actinomycetota > Actinomycetes > Micromonosporales > Micromonosporaceae > Dactylosporangium > Dactylosporangium sp. McL0621. Next base: position 726,136 of record NZ_CP188259.1, on the reverse strand, counting down.
AGCGCGCCGCCCACGGCGACGGCGAGGTGGGTGGCCAGGGCGAGGATGAGCACGGAGCCGGCGGCCAGGATGATCGACAGGCCGAACCAGCGGCGCCGCGACAGCGCCCCGACGAGCTTGGGGCCGGCCGCGATGCCCAGGCCGAGGCCGAGGAAGAGCACGGCGAAGAGCAGCGCGAACGCGGCGGTGCCGGCGCCGAGGGAGACCGCGTAGAACTTGGCGGTGCCCACGACCACGCCGCCGCCGGCGAAGGCGCCGAAGATGCCCAGCACCAGGCCGCGCACCAGCGGGGTCTTGCTGACGAAGGCCCAGCCCTGGGTGAACTCGTGGATCATGCCGGGCTTGCGCTCGACCCCGGCCGTGCGCCGGCCGCTGATCTCGCGGATGCCGAAGAACACGGTGGCCGCGGTGGCCAGGAACGTCAGCGCGTTGAACCACAGCGCCACGCTGCTCGGCTGCACGCCGGCCGGCGCGTCCCTGCCGAAGAACGCGGTCACCAGCTGCTGCAGGCCGATCAGCACGAGCGCGGCCGCGACCGGCGTGACGCCGTAGGTGGTGGCCAGCGTGAGCTGGTTGGCGGTCTCCAGCCGGGCGCGGGGCAGCAGGTTGGGGACCGACGCCTCCTTGGCCGGCGTCCAGATCATCGCGACGGTCTCGATCACGAACGTGGCGATCGCGGTCCAGGTGATGATCAGCGCGGCGTCGTCGGTGAGCAGCGCCGCCGCCGGGATGGAGGCGAAGAACAAGAAGCGCAGCAGGTCGCAGACGACCATCGTGTAGCGCCGGTCGAACCGGTCGGCGAACACGCCCGCCACGGGGCCGAGGATCAGCGCGGGCAGCAGGCGAACGGCGATGACCGAGCCGAACGCCACGCCCTGGGCGGCCTCGTTGGACACCTGCGCGGCGGCGAACGTCGAGGCGGCGAGCAGGCCGAGCCAGTCGCCGAGGGATGACAGCCCGAGCACCGCCCACAGCCGGCGGAAGGGCCGGATGCGCAGTACGGCTTGAAGCTCCCCGAATCCGGAGAGGTCGCTGCTGGCGATGACGACACCCCCTCAAATCTCCGGCCCTCACGCTACAGCCCACCCCTGACAATTTCTGAGCCGCGCCCGAGTATGCGAGGTTCTTTCATATTCGGGGCGCACAAGTTACCGTGACGGCGTGTCCAACGCCCGTGCCCGCTACGACCGGGCCACCGCCGAGCTCGACCCGCCGTTCGCGATCGTGGACCTGGATGCCTTCGACGCCAACAGCTCGGCCCTGATCGCCCGGGCGGCGGGCAAGCCCCTGCGGGTGCCAAGCAAGTCCGTGCGCGTCCGCGCCCTCATCGACCGCACCCTGGCCCGGCCCGGCTGGCGCGGCATCATGGCGTTCACCCTTCCGGAGGCCATCTGGCTGGCCGGGCACGGCACCGCGGACGACATCCTGGTCGCGTACCCCACCGCCGGCCGCGCCGCGCTGCGCCGCCTGGCCACCGACGAGAAGCTGGCCGCCACCATCACCGTCATGGTCGACAGCACCGACCAGCTCGACCTCATCGACGCCCTCGTCCCGCCCGCGCAGCGCAAGACGGTGCGGCTCTGCATCGACCTCGACGCCTCCTGGCGCCCGCTGTCCAAGGTGCACATCGGCGTGCGGCGCTCCCCCGTGCACAGCCCCGAGCAGGCCGGCGCGCTGGCCGCCGCGATCGCCGCGCGGCCGGGGTTCCGCCTGGTCGGCCTGATGTCGTACGAGGCCCAGATCGCCGGCCTCGGCGACGCCCCGCCCGGGCGCCCGGTGCGCGGCGCGATGATCCGGGCCATCCAGGCGCGCTCGATGCCGGAGCTGCTCGCCCGCCGGGCCGCGGTCGTCGCCGAGGTGCGCCGCCACGCCGAGCTGGAGTTCGTCAACGGCGGGGGCACCGGCAGCGTGGCCGCGACGGCCGCGGACCCGGCGGTGACCGAGGTCGCCGCCGGATCGGGGCTCTTCGGGCCGTGGCTCTTCGACGGGTACCGCCAATGGCGCCCGGAACCGGCCGCGTTCTTCGCGCTGTCGGTCGTGCGGCGCCCCAACGCGGACACGGCGACCGTCCTCGGCGGCGGCTGGATCGCCTCGGGCGAGACGGCGCCGAGCCGCCAGCCGCTGCCCTGGCTGCCGGAGGGCCTCAAGCTCATCGGCACCGAGGGCGCCGGCGAGGTGCAGACCCCGCTGATCGGCCCGGGCGCGGCCGGCCTCAGCCCCGGCGACCGGGTGTACTTCCGCCACTCCAAGGCCGGCGAGCTGTGCGAGCACGTCAACGAGGTCCACCTGGTGCAGGGCGACCGGATCGTCGACGTCGTCCCCACGTACCGCGGCGAGGGCCAAGCCTTCCTGTGACCCGCTGGCGGCAGGCGATGGACGCGGCCCTCTACGGGCCGGAGGGCTTCTTCCGCAGGCACCGACCGGCGGATCACTTCCGCACCAGCGTCCACGCCTCCCCGCTGTTCGCCGGCGCGATCGCCACGCTGCTGGGCCGCCTCGACGAGGCCCTGGAGCGCCCGGCCCGCCTCGACCTCGTCGACGTCGGGGCCGGCCGCGGCGAGCTGCTGACCGGCGTCCTGGGCGCCCTGCCGGACGACGTGCGCCGCCGCGTGCGCGCGACCGGGGTCGAGCGGGCGCCCCGACCGGGTGACCTGCCGTCCCCGATCGGGTGGACCGCGTCCCCGCCCGAGGGCACCAACGGGCTCCTGATCGCCACCGAGTGGCTCGACAACGTCCCGCTGGACATCGTCGAGCTCGATGTCAACGGCCGGATTCGGTACCTCCTGAGCGACCTCACGCCCGCCGACGAACCCATCGCCGAGTCGGACCGGGCCTGGCTGGACCGCTGGTGGCCGCTGGACGACGCCCCGCCGGGGGCCCGCGCCGAGATCGGCACGCCGCGCGACGAGGCCTGGTCGGCCGCGGTGGCCACCGTCGAGCGCGGCCTGGCCCTGGCCGTCGACTACGGGCACTTCGCGGCCGGGCGCCCGCTCTTCGGCACGCTCACCGCGTACCGCGACGGCCGCCAGGTCGAGCCGGTCGCGGACGGCGAGCGGGACCTGACCGCGCACGTCGCGCTCGACTCGCTGGGCGCGCCGGCCCTGCCCCAGCGCGAGGCGCTGCGCCTGCTCGGCGTGGACGGCGCCCGGCCGCCCCTCGCGCTCGCGAGCACCGACCCGGCCGGCTACGTGCGCGCCCTGGCCCGGGCCTCGGCCGCCGCCGAGCTCACAGACCCCGGCGGACTGGGCGGCCACCATTGGGTCATGCACTGGGTATGACCAACGGTCATACCGGCGGTACACTCGATGGCATGACGACCAAAGTGACGCTCTCGTTCTCCGACCAGACCATCGCCGACGCCCGGCACTGGGCCGAGCGCGACGGGGTGTCGCTCAGCGCGTGGATCGACCGCGCGACCCAGGAGCGCGCCCTGCGGGAGATCTTCTCGGCCCACGCCGAGGCGGTCCGCCGCGCCAAGATCGACCTCGACGCGTCCGCACTCGCCGACGAGGAGGAGATCGCGCTCGTCAACGCCGAGCTATACCGTGGACGCCGTGCGTCGCGGTGAAGTTTGGCTCATCAAGGGTGCCCGTGAGCGGCTGGGTCTGATCATCAGCTCGGACGTGTTCAACAGCACCGACGTCCCAGTCGTCATCGTGGCCGAGGTGACCGACGCCGAGGAGCTGCGCGACTCGCCGCTCTCGGTGGAGCTCGACGAGCTCGTGGTCATGCCCGACCGGCTCTCCTCGCCGCTGAAGCGGTGGTTCGTGGAGCGGGTGGCGGTGGCCGACACCAGCACCATGCACAACGTATCGAGAGCCCTGCGGATCCTGCAGGACCTCTAGAGTTACCCCATGACGTCCGAGGTCACCGTCGGCACGGGTGCCGGGCTCGACACCGCCGACATGGTGCTCAACATCGGCCCGCAGCACCCCTCGACCCACGGCGTGCTGCGCCTGCGGCTGGTGCTCGACGGCGAGCGTGTGATCAGCGCCGAGCCGATCATCGGGTACATGCACCGGGGCGCCGAAAAGCTGTTCGAGGTGCGCGACTACCGCCAGATCATCATGCTGGCCAACCGGCACGACTGGCTCTCGGCGTTCTGCAACGAGCTCGGCGTGGTGCTGGCCGTCGAGCGGCTCATGGGCATCGAGGTCCCCGAGCGGGCCATCTGGCTGCGCATGGCCCTCGCCGAGCTCAACCGGGTGCTGAACCACCTGATGTTCCTGGGCTCGTACCCGCTGGAGATCGGCGCCATCACCCCGGTCTTCTACGCCTTCCGCGAGCGCGAGACGATCCAGGCCGTGCTCGAGGAGGCCTCGGGCGGCCGGATGCACTACATGTACAACCGCGTCGGCGGGCTCAAGGAGGAGGTCCCGGCGGGCTGGACCGGCCGCGCCCGGACCGCGATCGACCAGGTCCGCCGGCGCATGCCCGACCTGGACAAGCTGATCCGCAAGAACGAGATCTTCCTGGCCCGCACGGTCGGCGTCGGGGTGCTCAGCGCCGCCGACGCGGCCGCGTTCGGCGCGTCGGGCCCGGTCGCGCGGGCCTCCGGGCTCGACCTGGACCTGCGCCGGGACGAGCCCTACCTGGCCTACAGCGAGCTGTCGGTGCCGGTGGTGACCCGCACGACGGGTGACTGCCACGCGCGCTTCGAGGTGTTGCTGGATCAGGTGTACGTCTCGCTCGACCTCGCCCAGCAGTGCCTCGACCGGGTCGACCAGCTGACCGGGCCGGTGAACGTCCGCCTGCCGAAGGTCGTCAAGGCCCCGGAGGGCCACACCTACGCCTGGACCGAGAACCCCCTCGGCATCAACGGTTACTACCTGGTCTCCCGCGGCGAGAAGACGCCCTGGCGCCTCAAGCTGCGCACCGCCTCCTACGCCAACGTGCAGGCGCTCTCCACCCTGCTGCCCGGCACCCTGGTACCGGACCTGATCGCCATCCTCGGCTCAATGTTCTTCGTAGTCGGCGACATAGACAAGTAGGGCAGAACAGAAGGGAAGTAGACCGAAGGTGCGGTCTGTGAAGGCCTGAAGCCACACGAACCCGGCCCCTTCCGCCCTCGAACGGTGACCCACGTGTGGGAGGGGGTTTGGGTGGAGCGGAGCTCCCCCAATGCGGAGCGCAGCGCGAAATACAGCGGGTTTGGGTGGAGCGGAGCTCCCCCAATGCGGAGCGCAGCGCGAAACACAGCGGGTTTGGGTGGAGCGAAGCTCCCCCAATGCGGAGCGCAGCGCGAAACACAGCGGGTTTGGGTGGAGCGGAGCTCCCATCGGGGAGCGCAGCGCGAAATACAGCCAGCCTCAGCGCCAGCGGTCGTCGTTGCCCTCGAAGTCCACGATCTGCCGGGCCGCCCGGCCGCCGCGGTGCTCGTCGCGGCCCCCGTTCCAGCCGTACTCCTCGTCGTCCTCCGGCCGCGCCCGCCGCGACACCCGCTCCTCGTCGCGCGCCCCGGCCCAGCGGTCCTCGTCGCGCGCCACGCCCCCGGTCCAGCGGGACGCCGGCTCGGCCGGCGCGGCGGGCAGCGCCGCCTGCGGGCCGCCGAGGGCCCGGTCGGAGCGGCGCACCTCGGACCAGCGGGTGGAGCCGGTGTCGTCGCGCCGGGCCTCCTCGTAGGACGTCTCCGCCCAGTGCTCGTCCGGCCGCCGTCCCACCTCGACCCGGGCCTGCTCGCCGGAGGCCCAGCTGCGCTCGCGCTCCCGCCGGGCCTCGGAGCGGCGGGGACTCTCGGTGCCCGAGTCGTAGCGGCCCTCGGTGTGGGGGTCGACCGTCTCGTCGTCGCGGTCGTCCGGCTCGGCCCGGCGCCGCCCGCCGCGGCGCTCGCTCCGCCGGTCGTCGTCGGGGGCGGCGCGGTGGCCGCCCTCGTCCGGGTAGTACTCCTCGTGCCGCACGCTCGCCCAGCGGTCCTCGATGCGCACGTGCGTACCGGTCTCGTCGGCGTGCACGGCCGAGCGGCGCTCGCCCATGCGCAGCTCGCGACCGCCGCGCTCGTCGCTGTGGACCGAGGCCCAGCGGTCGGTGGTGCGCATGCCGGTCACGTTGTCGTCGTCGTCATCCTCGACGGCCCGCCGCCGTCCGCCGCCCCGGCGCTCGAGGTCGGCCCCGCGGGACTGGGTCTGCTCCCACTCGCCGCTCCCGGACCGGGCCATCCGCTCGCGCAGCAGCTGCTCGGTCCAGGAGGTCTGCTCGCGGGCCTGCTCCCGTACCTGGTCCCGGCTGCGCTCCTCGCGGCGGCCGTAGTCCTCGCGGTCGTCGCGGCGGCCGTATTCGTCGCGGCGCTCATCCCGAGCGGCGGCGGCGAAGGCGTCGCGACGCTCCTGCGGACGCTCCTGCCGACGTTCGTCGCGCGCGGGGCGTTCGTCGCGCGCGGGGTAGTCGTCGCGGCGCTCGTCGCGCGCGGGGTAGTCGTCACGGCGCTCGTCGCGCGGCGGGTAGTCGTCGCGGCGTTCCGGGCGGCGGTCGTACTCCTCGCCCCGGGGTTCGGGCCGCGCCGGCATGCGCTCGGAGCGGTCCGGCCGGCGCTGCTGCGGGATGTCCGCGCGCGGCCCGGCTCCGTACACCGTGCCGGAGCGCGACTCGTTCGGATCGACGACCATCGTCTTGGTGGTGACCTGCACGGTCTCGGTGTGCCGCAGCACCCCCGGGGCGGCCGGCGCCGAGCCGGTGGGGTGCGCCTGGGGCGGCGGCTGGGCGGCCGCCCGCTCCAGCTGCCCGCGCAGCATCTCGACCTGGTTGCGCAGGGCGTCGACGGTCTCGTGCAGCCCGCCGATGCGCTCCATGAGCTGGCCGTGGGTCTGGCGGGCGGCGTGCGTGATGTCCGTGCGGACGTTCTCGCGAAGGGTGTCGATCTCCTCGTACACCATCTCCTCGACCTCGCCCTTGACCGTCTCCCCCTCGCGGCGCAGCGCGATCGACAGGCCGATGAGCACAACGGCGAGCAGGCCGAGCACGGCCGCGAACTGCAGCACGAAGCCGCTGCCGACGAGCAGGAGCAGGGCGGCCAGCGGGGCCAGCCCGACCCCACCCCAGAAGAGCAGCTGGAGCAGCTTGGTGCTCCGCATTGCCCCGGGGGGTCCGGTGGTCTCCGCGGCCGGCATGAGCAGAGAACTTACCCCGTCTTCAGTACAAACGAAACGTCCTCCCGCACCACCGGCGAAGCGGCGTACGGGAGGACGTCGTCGAGCCGACCGGCTAGCCGAGCGAGCCGTCGGAGGAGAACACCAGCGCGAGCGAGGCGGTGCCCTTCTTCAGGGCGTCCTTGCTCTGCGGGCCGCCGGCGTCGAGGCTGAGGACCTTGCCGAACTGGATGCCGTACGTCTTCTCCAGGCCCGGCTGGCAGAACGGGCGCTGCGGGCACTCGGCCGGACCGCCCAGGACGGTGGCCTGACCCGAGCACTTCGTCGCGAAGTCGCTGAGCGTCTTCACGCCGTACTTCGAAGCGAACTCCGACGTCACCGCGAACGCGTTGCCGTCCGTCGCCTTGGAGGCCTTGCCGAAGGAGAGGCCCTGCTTGCCGCCGAGGTCCTTCAGCGCGGTCACGGTCGCGTCGACGTCGCCGGAGGCCAGCGCCTTCGCGTCCTTGCCGTTGACCGACTGGTTGATGAACTCGGTCAGGGTCGCCGCGTACTCCGGCACGACCTGGATGTCGCCCTTGGTGAGCTGACCGTAGTACACCTCACGCTTGCCGATGGTCTGCACCGAGGCGTCGTAGCCCGCGGCGTCGAGAACCAGCTCGTAGAGCGCACCCAGGGTGGCGCTCTCGGAGAAGTCCGCGGCGCCGATCTTGATGGCCCCGCCCTTGCCCTTCTCGATGCCGGTGGTGAGGTTGGCGGTCTTGGCGAAGTCCTCCGCCGCGACCTTCGAGGTCTTGCGGTCGACGTCGACCGCCTTGTTGAGCGCGATCAGCTTCTCCGGCGTGAGAGCGTCGGAGACCTTGTCCAGCGCCGCGATGAGGGCCGGATCGGCGATCTTGGTGTTGACCGCCGGGATGATGTTGTCCGCCAGCTGGAGCTTCTTGTCGTCGTCGAGCACGACGAGCTTCTCTCCGGCCACCGGGGCACAACCCGCACCGCTGACGCTCGCCGGCGCCTCCGTGCCCGAGGACCCCGACTCGCCACAGGCGGCGAGGCCTGCTCCGGCGAAGGCGAGGACGACCCCGAGGGTGGCGCGTATGGCAGTTCGCAAAATGGCCCGCCTTCCGTGTCCCGGCGCGATCACTGTGACCGGCCGCGTGTCCGACGGACGGCGCTTGAATGGCAAGAAAGCCCGCCCGCTTCCAAATAGGCAACTCCGGCGATGGAAATTCGGCAACCGCAACCAGGCACGTTTTCGTAACGACCGGTCACCGGAGTGTTGCGCAGGTCACCCTTTCGCGCTCAGGAACGGCCCGCGGCCCGCCGCAATACCTTCGGTGTGAGCTTGCGCTCAATGAGCGCCATCACACCGTCGATGATCAATGCGAGCCCGGCGACGAGAACCGCACCGGCCAGAATCTGCCCGCCGTGGCCGGGGCCGAGGCCGAAGCCGGCCGAGATGATCATGCCGAGCCCGCCGCCGTTGACCGCGGTGGCCAGGGTCGCCGTGGCCACCACCGTGGTCGTGGCGATGCGCAGGCCGGTGGCCAGGAACGGTACCGCCAAAGGAAGCTCCACCCGCAGGAGCTGCTGGACCGTGGTCATGCCGACGCCCTTGGCCGCGTCGCGGACCTCGGGGTCGACCTCGCGCATGCCGGTGTAGGCGTTGGCCAGCAACGCCGGCAGCGAGAACACAGCGAGCGCGATGATCACCGCGGTCTTGCCGAGCCCGATCGGGGTCAGCGACAGGATGGTCAGCAGCGCGATCACGGGGACGGCCTGGGTCAGGTTGGACAGCAGCACGATGACGCCGGAGGCGGCCCCGCGCCGGCCCAGCAGGATGCCGACGGGCCAGGCGACGACGCAGCCCAGCAGTACCGCCGCCACGGAAATCTCCAGGTGCTCCGTCAGGCGCTCCTCGATCCCGCCCGGGTTGCTCCAGTTCAGGGGGTCGTTGAGCCACACCACCGCATCATTGATCACGCTCACGCCGTCCCCTCCGCTTCGCTCCGGGCCCGCCGCGCGGCGGCCACACTGCATTTCTGGTTCGCGGCCTCTCCGCTTCGCTCCGAACCGCTCATGCCGCACGCCTCCGGGTCCACGGGGTCAGCGCCCGGCTGACCAGGATCAGCACCACATCGAGCACCAGCGCGAGCACGACGCAGGCGATCGCGGCCGTGGCGATCTCGGCCTTGTAGTAGTTGTTGCGGAAGCCGGCCAGGATCAGCGAGCCCAGGCCGCCGTGCGAGCCGACGATCGCGCCGACAGTGACCAACGCCACTGTCGAGACCGTCGCGAGGCGCAGGCCGGTGAGGATGCCGGGCAGGGCCAGCGGCAGCTCGACGCGCCAGAGACGGGCGGAGCGGCTGTACCCCATCGCGGTGGCGGCCTCGCGCACGTCGTCGGGCACCTGCAGCAGGCCGGTGAGGGCGTTGCGGATGAGCACGATGAGGGCGTACGACGTCAGCGCGAGAATGACCGGGGACCGTCCCGTGCCCATGAACGGGGCCAGGAAGGCGAGCAGGGCGAGCGACGGAATCGTGTAAAGCACGCCCGCTGATGTCAGAATCGGCGTGGCGAGCGGGCGTACCCAGTACGCCAGCACCGCCAGCGGAATCGCGATGACCACCGCGATCGCCACCGACCACAACGTGATGACGACGTGGTCGAGCAGCGCATCCCGGATCGTGTCGGCGTTGTCCCGGACGTACGACCAGGAGAACCAGGGATTGCCCGCCTCACCGCGAGCCAGGAAGGACATGCGTGGACGTTACCGCGAAGCACGATGCCGCGCCGATCACCCTCGATCGGCTGCGCAAGGTGTATCCGGACGGAACGGTCGCGGTCGAGGAGCTCGGTCTCGAGATCGGCAGCGGCGAGGTCACGGTGCTTATCGGCCCGTCGGGCTGTGGCAAGTCGACGGTGCTGCGGATGGTGAACCGCCTCATCGAGCCCTCCGGCGGCCGCATCCTCATCGACGGCACCGACGTCACCAACGCCGACCCGACGCAGCTGCGCCGGACCATCGGCTACGTGATCCAGAACGTCGGGCTGTTCCCGCACCAGAACGTGCGCACGAACGTCGGCACCGTGCCGCGGATGCTCGGCTGGGACAAGAGCCGGACCACCGAGCGCACCGACGAGCTGCTCGAGCTCGTCGGGCTGCCGGCGGCGCAGTACGGCAAGCGGTACCCGCACGAGCTCTCCGGCGGTCAGCGCCAGCGGGTCGGCTTCGCCCGCGCGCTCGCCGCGGACCCGCGGGTGCTGCTCATGGACGAGCCGTTCTCGGCCGTCGACCCGATCAACCGGGGCCGGCTGCAGGACGAGTTCATGCGGCTGCGGCGCGCGGTGCGCAAGACCACGATCCTCGTCACGCACGACCTGCAGGAGGCGATCAAGCTCGGGGACCGCATCGCGGTGCTCTCCGACCACGCCCAGCTGCAGCAGTACGCGACCCCGGCCGAGCTGCTCGCGCGCCCCGGCAACGAGTTCGTGGAGCGCTTCGTCGGCGAGGACCGGGGCATCATGCGCCTGTCGGTGACGCCCATCCCCGCCGACGGGCTGCGGCCGGTCGCGGAGGCGGGCGACGGCGCGCCGGTCGTGTCGTCCGGCGCGACGCTGCGGGAGGCGTTCGGGGCGATGCTGGCGGCGGGGCGCGGCGCGGTGGTCGTGCGCGACGGCGACTCGCCCATCGGCGCGCTCACCGCCGCCGACGTCCAGGTCGCCCTGGCGTCCGCGGCGGTGGACACGCCCGCGTGATCATGGTTCCCGGCGGCGGCTACGGCCGCCGCCCGGCCATGGTCGCCAGGCCGATGATCCAGCCGACGATCAGGCCGTAGCCCGCGCCGCCGGCCGCGTTCGCGGTGGCCTGGCCGAACGACGGGTTCGCGAGCAGGAACGACGTGATGAAGGCGGCGAGCGCCGCGGCGAAGATGTACGCGGCCCACCCGGTGAAGATCGCCGAGATCGTGCCGCGCGCGGCGGCCAGCTGCGCACCCACGAGCAGCGTGATGAACAGCGCCGTGAAGACGATCAGCAGGATCGCCTTGAGGTCGGCCCCGAGCACGTCACGAACGGCGGCGTTGGTGTCGAGGTCCCACGCCGGCCAGGCCAGCGTCTCCAGGAAGATGCCCCGGTCGGCCTTCTGGGTCCAGTCGACGTACCAAGGACTGCCGAAGATCAGCACGAGGAGAAATGCGACGAGGGTACCGGCACTCGTCGCGGTGCGGTAACGGGATCGCGTGATTGCCATGCCGGGATAAGGCCCCCCGGCCGCGAAAACTAAACCGACGGCGATTTGTCGTTTTCAAGAAGATAATCGATGAACGCCGCCCGTACCAGGGGCTCGTTCTCGCCGTATTTGTGGCCGGTGGCCTCGCGCCACAGGGCGACGGCGTCGTCGATTGTCGCGTCGAGCGACCCGATCCAGCCGTCCTGGGTGTCGTTGTCGCTCTGCGTCACGTGCGTGAACAGGTCCCAGAAGAACTTGATGTCCCGCTTCTGGCGCGCGAGGGCGAACGCGCGGTCGCGCAGCTCTTCGGTGGTCAGCGCGTCGAGCTGTTCCAGGGTGACTTCGGCCATGGGTCCCAGGCTATCGGGTGGATCAGAGCTCCTACCGGGTGCCCCAGCGCTCTTCGAGCCCCCAGCCGCGGTCGGTTTCACCGGGGTCGTTGCCGTAGGCGCTGGTGGCGGGCCAGCTGCCGGTGCGCGTCGACGGCGGGGACCAGTTGTCCTCGGGCTCGGGCTGCGGCGCGGTGATCGACGGCGGGGTCCAGGCCTGCTCCTCGGCCGTCTCGGCGGCGGTGCGCGGCCGGCCGAAGGTCTCCACCAGGCGGGTCACGACCAGGCCGATGCCGATCGCGCCGGCGGCCAGGGCGACCGGCTGGAGCTTCCAGCCCTCCGCATCCGTGTACCGCAGCAGCAGCGTGACAACGGTGACCGCGAGCAGCGTGCCGAGGACGCCGCCGCGCCGGCCGAAGGCGGAGGTGCCGCCCGCCAGGGCCGCACCGAGCGCGACGGCGGTGACGGCGAACCCGCCCAGGGAGGTGTCCGCGCCGCCCGCGACCACGGTGCGCTCGTCGAGGGCGACCAGCACCCCGGCGACCGCCGCGAGCAGGCCCGACCCGGCGATCGCGAGGCCGGTGAAGGTGGCCGCGCCGCCGCCGCGGCGGTCGGCCGGGTCGCGCACCGAACGGAAACGGCCGAGCCCGCGCCGGACCGGCCGGACGAGCCCGAGCACGCCGCCGCCGACCGCGAGCGCGGCCACGCCGAGCGCCCACCACATCGCGTGCTTGTGCGGGTCGTAGGCGCCGGCGACGACCTTCTCGCCGGACTGGTTGGCGTTCCAGGCGATGAGGGCGAGGGCCGCGCCGAGGCTGGCCGCCCAGCCGGGCACGTGGAAGGCGACGACCAGCACCGCGATCACCACGCCGACGCCGACGGCGACCAGGCCGGTGATGGCGGCGGTCATGACCAGGCCGCGCTCGGAGTTGTTCGCGAAAAACAGGGCCGAGGCGAAGGCGATCGGGCCGACGGCCAGGTTGGGCGCGCCGGCCCGCAGGGTGAGGCCCATCGCCAGCGCGACCAGGCCGAGCTCGGCGCCGGAGAGCAGCAGCGAGCGCAGCTCGGTCCCGCGCAGCGCGGCGGGGCTGGCGTCGCGCAGCAGGTACAGCAGGGCGCCCGCGGCGAGCAGTAGGACCAGCTCCCAGAGGGCGTGCACGGCGAAGCGGTCGCGGCCGGGCTCGCCGTGCTCGGGGTCGTCGAAGACATCGCCGAGCTGCTGGGGGGTCGGGCTCCGGCGGCGGCCGGCGGCGCCCAGGCCGAGCGTGCTCTCGGCGGGCGGGGTGCCGTAGGCGGGCGAGACCGGGAAGGCGCCCGGGGTGTACACGGACTGGTTGGAGACCCCCAGGGTCGGCGCGTCCTCGGGGACGCCCCCCGACCGGAAGTCGGGCTCCTCCCGGAATCCGGGCTCGCCGCGGAACCGCGAGTCGTCGTACGCCATGGCGCTCGCCTCCTGCCAACCGACGGTTACGGGTCGCACAGTAACCGCGGAAGGTGACCAGCGACAGACCCTGCCTCCTGACGATCGTGCGCCGAACCGCCCGGTTTCGCCCGTCGAGGCGCCCGGCGCCGGGATCAGGCGATCTGGTCGTCCGGCGCCCGGTCGTTGCCGCCCTGACGGTTCTGCCGGGGCACGTCCTTGTCACGGTCGGTCGGGGGTACCCGGCACGAGCGCTCCAGCCACAGCGCGGCGGCGATGAGCACGATCGAGCCGGCCACGCCGAGCAGGGCCTGGGGCAGGTTCTCCGAGACCTTGGCCAGCACGCCGCGCTGGGTGAGCAGCCAGGTGGACATGCCCAGGTACATGCCGCCGAACAGGGCCGCGACCAGCGCGGAGGCCTTGCCGAGCACCGCGTACCGCGCGATCACGAGCGGCTGCAGCGGGCCGGCACCCTCCTTGCGCAGGATGCGGTTGCGGGTGGAGTACGCCTCGATGCCCTCGAAGATCGCCAGCCCGATCAACGTCAGCGGCGGCAGCCAGGGCAGGGTCGGCAGGCTGTTCCAGAAGTTGCTGATGGCGATCCAGGCCAGCGCGGTGGTGGCGAGCGCCGCGATCACCAGCGTGGCCGGGCGGGTCGGCTCCATCCGGCCCTTGGGACCGCTCGGTCCGTTCACGTTGGGGTCTTCGGGTGACGGCGTGGCCATCGGCTTTCCGCTCCAGATCACGTATCGAGGTGGACGTCAACTCTTGGACGGAGGTCGGCGAGGTCGTCGGCGACCACGTCGGCGCGGAGCAGGTCGTTGACCCATCCATGCCCCGGCAGCTGGGCGTACGGCTCGATGTCCAGCCACGGCCGGAGCACGAACGCCCGCAGGTGGGCGCGCGGATGCGGCAAGGTCAACTCGGGATCACCGGAGGTCACCGGCGCCCCGTCGTCGTTCCACACGGCAATCACATCAACGTCCAGGGTACGCGGGCCGAAGCGGCGCGCGGGATCGCGCACGCGTCCGGCCTCGTCCTCGAGCCGGTGGGCGGCCGCGAGCCAGTCGTGCGGCGTGGCGCCGGGATCCGCCGCGAGCAGGGCGGCATTGAGGTAGTGCGGCTGGTCGGGATCGCCCCACGGCGGCGTCTCGTACACCCCGGAAACCACGAGAACCCGGTCGTGCAGGCCCGCGACGGCGCCCCGCAGGTGACCCTCGCGGTCCCCCAGGTTGCTGCCGAGGGCGAGAAGAGCCCGGGTCACGACCTCTCCCGGCGGATGACGACGGCGACGTCGGCGAACTGGAGGGGGATGGGGGCGTGCGGCTTGTGGACCGTGACGGTCGCGGCCCGGACCCGGCCGTCGGCCAGGCAGACCGCGGCCAGCCGGTCGGCCAGGGTCTCTATGAGGTTCACCGGCTCGCCGGCGACGACGGCCGCCAGGCCCTCGGCCAGCTCGCCGTAGTGCACGGTGTCGGCGACGTCGTCCGAGGCCGCGGCCGGGCGCAGGTCGAGCTCCAGCTCCACGTCGATCACGAAGTCCTGGCCCTCGCGGCGCTCGAAGTCGAACACGCCGTGGAAGCCGCGGACGGTGAGCCCGCGCAGGGCGATACGGTCGTTTCGTCCGGAACTCACAACGCCGCCCTCGTCGCCTGCCACACCTTTATCGCATCCACGTTCCCACGGACGTCGTGCACGCGCACGCCCCACGCGCCGGCCGCGACGGAGAGCACGGTGGTGGCGATGGTCGCGGCCTCGCGCTCCTCGGTCGGGCGGTCGTGACCCTCGGCGTCGGCCAGCAGGCGGCCCAGGTGCGACTTGCGGCTGGACCCGACCAGCACCGGGTGGCCGAGCGCGATCAGGTCGGGCAGGTGCGCGGCCAGCTTCCAGGTGTGCTCGGGCCGCTTGGCGAAGCCGAGCCCGGGGTCGAGGACGATCCGCTCGGGCGCCACGCCGGCGGCGACCGCGGCCTCCACGCGCTCGAGCAGCTCGGCGGCGACCTCCTTGACCACGTCGTCGTACACCGCGAGGTCCGCCATCCGCCGGGAGTGCCCGCGCCAGTGCATGAGCACCCAGGGGCACCCGGCCTCGGCCACGACCCGGCCCATGTCCGGGTCGGCGAGGCCGCCGGAGACATCGTTGACCAGCGCCACGCCGGCCTCGAGCGCGGCGGCGGCGACCGCGGCGCGGGTGGTGTCGATGCTCATCGCGATGCCCTCGGCGTGCAGGGCGCGGATGACCGGCAGCACGCGCGCCGCCTCGGTCTGCGCGTCGACACGCCCGGCGCCCGGACGGGTACTTTCCCCGCCGACATCGACGATGTCGGCGCCCTCGGCCGTCATCTCCCGCGCGTGGGCCACGGCCGCGTCGAGGTCCCCGTAGCGGCCGCCGTCGGAGAAGCTGTCCGGGGTCACGTTGAGCACGCCCATCACGAGCGGCGTTGAACGTGGCAAGACCATCACTTGAATGAAGGTACTCAACTCAATGCCGCCGCCCGGTGGCGACCTGCGACAACCCTACGGGGGGCGCGCTCACGCGTCCCACGAGGCACACTGTGCACACTGACCACGGTTCGGTCAGCTTGTTGGAAAGAGGGCCGCAACGTACTCTCTGCAAGTGAACGTTATTCGGACCGTTAAACCCGACAATGGGCATTTAGCAGGGCAAACGCCCGGATAAGGTTCCGCTGGAGGACGACACAGCAGCCGGGGTTGTACCACCGGGTCGTCTTTTCGGCGAGGCTTAACGCGCGGCGCGCACCTCGCCCGTCGCGCCTCCGGGGAGGTCTGATGATGTTGATGGAGATCGGCCAGGCGATGTGGGGCTCGGCCGCACGCGCCGTGGATGCGATCGCCCTCGCGCCGACGCCAACACCCGAGCCGAAGACGATCAACACCGACGGCATCCTCACCTTCTTCACGACCAAGATCGTTCCGATTTTGCTCGCGGCGCTCGGAGTGATCTTCATTGGCCGGGCCAGCAAGGGTGAGGTCTCACGGGTCCTGACGAGTTCGGCGATCGCCATCATCGGCCTGGCCTTCGTCGCCGGTGCCGCGTCGCTGTTCTTCTTCGGCGACTCGCTGGTCAGCCTCATCTTCAAGTAGGCCTGGCCTCCCATGCGCCTGCGCACCGACGACGACATCTACCGGGCCCGCCTGGTCTACCTGGGGCCGCCCGGCTACACGCTGCCCATTCAGTTGCCGTACGCGCAGTACGGGGTGTTCGCACTGCTGGTGCCGCTGTTCATGTTCATCCGCTACCTGATCACGCTGCACGTCGACTACTTCCCCGCCTACGAGATCGCTCTCGCGATCGTGGCGACGTCGCTGATCTTCCGTTACGTCGACCCCGATCGACCCGCCCGCATGGTGGTCCGCACCGCCCTGACCGACTGGCGTCACACTCGCGAGCCCAGCTCCGAGCAGCGTGACGCCCGCCTGGTCGCCTCCAAGGTGCGTATCCGCCCGGACCTCACCGGTGATCTCGTATGACCACTCCGCCTCCCCGTAATACCGGGGGCTTTCAGGACCGCTCGGACATCGATGACGACGCTGCGCAGTCAACCGACTACGATGGCGGACTTCGCGCGGTGGCCGAGGGCGGTCGCGTCGCCATGTTCCGCGGCGCCGGCGGCACGCCGACCGGTCCGCGCGCCGGCACGCCGCCCGGCCCGCCCGAGAACGGCGCCAACGGCCGCTCCGGCGGCTCGCAGCGCCCGGTGAGCGGCCAGCCGGCGCCCGACGTCGACTCCCCGTTCATGGGGCTCTTCGACGACCCGCCCGGCGGCGCGCCGCGCGACCGGCTGCGGGCCCTGGAGCCGAGCCCGAGCCGCGCCGACCGGGTCCAGCCGGTCTCCGGCATCCCGATCTCGGCCGCGCCCGCTTCGGGTGCGCCGCGGGCCCCCGAGGACCTGCGGGCCCCCAAACGGGCGATTCCCCGCAACCCGGGCACCGACCCGGCTCGCGCCAACGGCGAGCGGCACCCCACGCGGCCGGCCCTGAGCGACCGGCCGGCGTTGTCCGACCGGCCCGCATTCGGCGACCGGCCCGCGCTCGGCGACCGGCCCGCGGCCGGTGACCGGTCCGCGTCCGGTGACCGGTCCGCGCTCGGCGACCGGTCCGCAGCCGGTGATCGGTCCGCACTTGGTGACCGGTCGGCGTCCGGTGACCGGTCCGCTGACCGGTCCGCGGCACGCGATCGTGCTGCGGCGCGCGATCGGTCCGCCGCCCGTGAGCGGCCGGCGATCGAGGAGCGGCCCGCGTACGACAACTGGACCGAGTCCGGCGGCCGGCCGGCACTGCGTGGGCGACCCGGCGACCCGTCCGGCGAGCACCCGCCCCTGCGTGACCCGAACGGGCATTCCGGGCATTCCGGGCGCAACGGGGAACGGCTCACCCCCACGGACGAGTGGGCCGCCGAACGCTACGGGGCGCCGGGGGGACGGAGCGGCTCAGCGGGTACAACTCGAAAGGCCGTAACCACGGCACCGCCGCCACCGGCGCGACGCAGTGCACCCGCCCGCGGCGTCCCCGCTCAGCAGCCGCCCCGGCCGCCGCGCGTCCAGCCGCCGCCGGCCCAGCGCGGCCGCAAGACGCCGCTGGACAAGACGCCCCGGCCGAAGCACAAGGACCGCACCGCGTCGATCGACCTGGCGATCACCGAGATCGCCGGACACCTCACGTTCACGCCGAACACGGTCACCGCGTGGTACTGGCTGCCAGAGGTCCGCTGGGCGTTCCGCCCGGACGCCGAGCGCGAGGCGCTGCTGTCGGCGATCTCCGAGCAGTACGCGGGCCTGGCCGGCTTCCGGCTGCACCTGCGGCGTACGACCCGGCCCTTCCCGGCCGACCAGTGGGCGCGCGTGGTCGACGGCAACACGCCGCACCCGCTGCCGACGGTCGGCGGCGGCCCCTCGTGGGCCGACCACCTGGTCTCGGCCCAGAAGCACCTGTTGTCGATCAACCACGCCGAGGGCCAGACGTACCTCGGAATCGCCTTCGCCCGCCGCACGCTCGGCGACACGCTGTCGGAGCGCCTCGGGGCCCTGTTCAAGCGCGGGGTCGCCGACGCCGAGCGCCGCCGCATGGCCCGCACCGTCGAGCAGTTCGACGAGGTCCTGGGCGCCTTCGGCATGCGCGGCCGGCGGGTCACCGCGTACGAGCTGGAGTGGCTGCTGTACCGCTCGGTCGCCCTCTGCATGTCGCCGCCCGGGAACATCACCTCGCTCGACGGCTCGTGGGGCTCGGGCGACCTGCTCGCGCTGACCGAGGCGGTGGAGCGGTACCGCACGCCGTACGGCTCGACGGTGAAGCTCGTCAACCGGCAGACCGGCGAGGAGCGCCACGTCGCCGTGCTGACCGTCGGGCGCATGGAGCCGCTGGAGATCCCCGAGCGGCACGAGCCCTGGCTGCACTTCCACGAGCGCCTGCCGTGGCCGATGGAGCTGTCGTCGCGGATCGACATCCTCGGCCCGGGCGACTCGTTCCGCAACCTCGAGCACCGGCTGCGGCTGATCCGCTCGCAGCAGGCCGACTACTCCGAGCACGGCATCGACGCCCCGCCCGAGCTCGAGCGCCTCGCCAAGCGCGCGCTCACCATCGGCGACGAGATCAGCACCGGCCTGCCCGTCGACTCGTCCCGCGCCCACGGCTGGCACCGCATCGCGGTCGGCGGGCGGACCCGCGAGGAGTGCCTCGAGCGGGCCCGGCGGATCACCCAGATGTACTCGCGGGAGATGCGCGTCGCCCTGCAGCACCCGAAGAACCAGGACTGGCTCGCGCGCGAGTTCATCCCGGGCGAGCCGCTGGCCAACACCGGGTACGTGCGCCGCATGCCGGTCAAGCTGTTCGCGGCCGCGCTGCCCCAGGCCGCCTCGACCGTGGGCGACCGCCGCGGCGACCTCATCGGGCGCACCGCGGGTACGTCGCGCCGCCCGGTCTTCCTCGACCTGCACTTCCCGATGGAGGTCCGGGAGCGCTCCGGCCTGGCGGTCTTCGTGGCCGAGCCGGGCGGCGGCAAGTCGACCCTCATGGGCGCCCTGGGCTACCTGGCCGCGCGGCGCGGGGTACAGGTGACGCTGCTCGACCCGTCCGGCCCGCTGGCCCGGCTCTGCAGCATGCCGGAGCTGAAGCCGTACGCCCGCGTCCTCAACCTGACCGGCTCGGAGCAGGGCACGCTCGCCCCCTACGCCCTGATCCCGACCCCGCAACGCGCCCACTACGCCCACGGCCCGGCCGGCGACCGCGAGTTCGAGATCGCCGTGTCGAACGCCCGCGCCGAGCGCCGCATGCTCGTGCAGGACATCTGCATGATGCTCGTGCCACCCCAGGTCGCCCGCGAGGCCTCGACCGCGACGATGCTGCGCCATGCCGTACGCCAGGTGCCGGCCGAGGAGTCCTCGACGCTCGAGGACGTCATCCGCTCGCTGCGCGACACGGGCGACCACGACGCCGCCGAGCTGGGCAACCTCCTGCTCGACACCGCCGAGATGCCGCTGGCCATGCTCTTCTTCGGCTCCCCGCCCCCGGGCCTGCTGGGCGCGGACGCGGCCCTGACCGTCATCACCATGGCCGGCCTGCGCCTGCCCGACCTCAAGATCGAGCGCGAGTACTGGTCGGCCGAGGAGTCCCTGGCCCTGCCGATGCTGCACACCGCCCACCGCCTGGCCGTACGGCGCTGCTACGGCGGCGACATGTCGATGCGCAAGCTCGTGGGCCTGGACGAGGCCCACTTCATGGAGGGCTGGCGCTCCGGCCGCTCGTTCCTAGTCCGCCTGGCCCGCGACTCCCGCAAGTGGAACCTCGCCGCGCTGGTGGCCTCGCAGAACCCGAAGGACATCCTGGGCCTTGACGTGCAGAACCTGGTCTCGACCGTCTTCGTGGGCCGGATCGCTGAGGACACCGAGATCGCGGCCGAGGCGCTGCGCCTGCTGCGAGTGCCGACGGACGTGGGCTACGAGCAGACGCTGGCCGCCCTGTCCCAGGTGGACACCAGCTCGTCCGCGCGCCTGGGCTTCCGCGAGTTCGTGATGCGAGACGTGGACGGGCGCGTCCAGAAGGTGCGTGTGGACGTTTCCTACGTTGCCGAGCTGCTGAGGTACCTCGACACGACCCCGGGGGGCGTACCGGCGGCAAACGCCGTGGGCGGCGAGGTCGTGGACGTCCATGATGACGAGGCGGAGGATGAGCGGTGAGACGCCTGCCCGTGTACGTGGCCGTGGTCCTCGTCGCGGCCATGGCCACACTGTTCGGCGGTCCGGCCGGTCCGGCAGCGGCTTCCCCTGCCGCCCGCGCCCCGGGGGATCCCCTCTGTACCGTCGAGGAATGGCGCTTTCCGGGTAACTTCGACAACTGCGCCGGCCGCCTCCAGGTCGACGTCCAAGGCAAACTGAGCTGTCTCGATGCCCCTGTTCCGAGTGCTCCCGATTCGGGTGTGGCTGGCTGGTTCTCACAGCAACCAGATGCCGATCGCGGTTCCCGGCTACTCTTCCGCTACAGCGAGTACGGTTACGCCGGCTACGACTTCAGTACATATGATCTCAAATGCGCCTCAGTTGTTACCAATCCGAGCGCAGAATTCGAAAACACTGTTGCCAATGGTGAATTTCTGTTCGCAACGGGAGTGATCGGCGCTTCGAATGCGCTTCGCGAACGCGCTTGGGACCCATCGTACATGTGGGGCTGGGCCGACCCACTGGTCGACACCGCAACCAAAGCAGTGTACGCGAAAGTGTTCACCGCTTTTGGGGCAGTCACGGTCGCAATCGTCGGCCTTTACCTCTTGTGGCGGTCGCGGCAGTCGGACCTCTCCAACGCGGTCACCACCGCCGGTTGGGCAATTTTCGTAATGGTCCTGATCACCGCCATTGCCCACTGGCCGACGCTATCAGCCAATCTGGCGGACAAGACGCTGATCACGAGTCTTGATATGATTCACAGCGCGGTCGGCCCGCCGGACGAATCGATTCCACCCGAAAAGTGCCGCAACAACGACCCCACCGCCTGCCAGGACAACCGACCACCGGCCGTGCGGGCAAGCGATACCGTCGTCGACGGACTGCTGTACCGCAACTGGCTTCGTGGAACCCTCGGATCCTCAGATAGCGAGACGGCCAACAAGTACGGCCCGGCTCTATACGACGCCAAGTCCTTTACCTGGGTCGACATTCAGAACATCCGGGCCGACGAGAAGCGCGCCACCGAGGATGAGGCGAAGCGCATCCGCAATCATGAACCCGGCCCGCCCAAAACGTCCACCATGCGGAAAACAATCACCGAAGAAAAGCAGCAACGGTGGATGAGAATTGCGGAACAGATCCGCACCGAAGACCCCGAGGCGTACGAACATCTACAGGGTAGTCGCGGCATGGATCGCGTCGGCGCTGGATTCCTGGCCATCCTTTCCGCGCTTTTCTTTGCCCTGTTTGACATCACGGCTTCCGTACTCGTGATTCTCGGCTTCCTGCTGTTCCGATGGGCGGTCATCGCGTCGCCGATTCTCGGCACGATTGGATTGCTGCGGCCGGCCAACGCCGGACTTCGACGGCTCGGCAATGCTGTCATCGCCGCCATGTTCAACATCGTCATCTTCGGCACAGGATCGGCTATTTACCTGTTCTCCGTCTCGTTGATCCTGAGCACGGCATCATTGGCACCCTGGCTTCAGGTGTTGCTCATCTGGCTTACCGGGGTCGTGGGGTGGTTGCTCCTGCGGCCGTATCGGCGCATTACGCAGCTCGGGGGGAAGGACTCCACGCGGGCGCTTACGTCTGCCGGGAGTTGGCATCGGTTGTTTATGCGCGATGTGCGGCAGGCCGCCGCGCTCAAGGTTGTTGATGCCGGTGGTACCCGGGAGCCTGGCTCGCAGCGGCGCGGTGGGGAGACTTTGCAGACGCAGCAGCGGCCTGAGTCTCGTAGTGAGGACACCGTTTCCGTCGGGGGCGGGGAAGTTGCGCCCGTTGAGCGGCCCGAGACCGGGAGCGGTGGTCGTGGGCGCGGCGCTGGGGCGGCGGGCGGTGCGGCTCGGCCCGCTCGGCGGCGGGAGCCCTCCTGGGATGCGCCCGACGTGCCCTCGGAGAATGCGCCGTCTTACTCGATCTATCGGCCCGGGTCGGAGCGGAGCGGGTCCGAGCGGGCGCCGGCTCGGCGGCCTGAGTCGGCGAGTCTTCCCGGGTAGGCGGGCATGCGTACGGTCCTGAGGCTGCTCGGAACGCGGTACGGCATCGCGGTGGTGCTCGTTGTCGTCGTTCTCGTCGCTGTCGGGCTCGGGCGGACCGTGCTCGATCGGGGGGACGGGTCGTCGGCCAATGATGCGCTCGGGCCCACCGTTGCGGCGGTACCTACTTCGGCGGACCCGTACGCCTCGCTCGGCGATGACGGGGTTGACGAGTCGGTCGAGCCCGGGCCCTCGCTGAGCAAGGGGGCCGCCGACGTCACGACGGTGGCCAAGCGGTTCGCCAAGGCGTGGCTGCGCAAGCCGGGGATCACCGGGGAGCAGTGGCGGGCCGGGCTGAAGCCGGATGCTTCGGCGGAGCTGATGGCCGACCTCGCCGAGACGGACCCATCGGACGTGCCGACCGACGCGGTCACCGGAGAGGTACAACTGCAGAACGTCGGGCCGGCGACCGTTGCGCGCATTCCGGCGCAGGGCGGGACGATCGTGCTCGAGCTGCAGGCGTCCGGCGGGCGGTGGCTGGTCACCTCGCTGGACTGGGAGACCGCATGACGACTTTCCGGGACAGGGTGCCGCTGGGGCTGGGGGCGTCGTGAGCGTTCTTGGTGATGACGACGACGATTTCGCGGTACCGGCGAAAAAGAAACGGCTCCGTTCGGCACTTCTGGCCGCTCTCGGCGTCGGTCTGGTTCTGCTTTGCTGCGGGGGCGGGGCGGTCGCGTTCTTCATGGATGCCGCGCGGAACACACAGGACTATGACGCCGCCGGGTGCGGGAATGGGCAGCTCGTCGATGCGGGGGCGAAGTCGCTGCCGAATCATCGGGAGCTCTCCGACGAGCAGGTGCGCAATGCGGCAATCATTGTCCGGGTCGGGCAGGAGCTGAAGGTGCCGCCGCGCGGGTGGGTGATCGCGGTCGCCACCGCGATGCAGGAGTCGAGCCTGCACAACCTGCCGAATCTCGGGGCCCGCAACGACCACGACTCGCTCGGGCTGTTCCAGCAGCGGCCCAGCACCGGGTGGGGTACGCCGGAGCAGATCATGGACCCGCAGTACGCCACGCGGAAGTTCTACGAGAAGCTCGTCCAGGTGCCCGGATGGCAGCAGCTGAGCCTCACGCGCGCGGCGCAGAAGGTGCAGCGCAGCGCGTACCCGAACGCGTACGCCAAGCACGAGGCGCTCGCGAGCACCGTCGTCAACTCGCTCACCGGCGGGGCGGCGCGCGCGGTCGGGGACTCCAACCAGCTCATGTGCGCCGCGGCCGGGCAGATCGCGGCGTCCGGGTGGACGGCGCCGGTCAACGGGGAGGTGGGTTCCGGATTCCGTACCGCCTCGCGCCCGACCCACCAGGGAGTCGACCTCATGGTGCCGCGCAACACGGTCATCCGCGCCGCGTCCGCCGGGCTCGTGGTGAAGGTCCGCTGCCAGGCCCACCTCGCGAACGGCACCGAATGGGGCTGCTGGCGCGACGGCTCGCCCTCCGTGCTCGGGTGCGGCTGGTACGTGGAGATCCAGCATGCGAACGGGCTGCTGACACGGTACTGCCACATGATCAAACAGCCCAGTGTGACAATCGGGCAGCACGTCGCGCCCGGCCAGGAGATCGGCTTCTCGGGCACCACCGGGCACTCGTCCGGGCCGCACCTGCACTTCGAGGTGCACATCAACAGCGATCCGAGCAACAATGGCGCCATCGATCCCGTGCCGTTCATGCAGCGCATGGGCGCGCCGCTGGGGGTCAAACCGTGAGCTCGGACTCGGACTTTCCCGACTGGGACTTACTGGCGGGAGACGCCGAACGTACGCCCGCGGGGATCGAACTCGTGCCCGCGGCGGGTGTGCGCAGCCTGCGCGGCCTGCGCGCGGTCGTGGGCCTGCCGGGCCTGGGCTGGCGCGGCGACCTGCGAGTCGACGACGCCATCGTGCAGGCGAGCCGGACCTTTGTGCCGGCGTTGCCGGAGCAGGAGTGGTACCGCGCCGAGTCCGAGCAGACCGAGGTGTTCGCGCCGCTCGTGCCGCTGGAACGCGTGTGGGTCGAGCGCGTGTCTCTCTCGGTGACGCCGCCGTCTGGGGCTGACCTGGCCCTCGTTTCGCTGGATGCGCCGCCGGCTCGGGTGCCTCGGCGGGTGCGGGAGGTTCCGCGCGTTACGGGGTTACGAATGGTTCGGGTGCCTGGGCCGGACGACAAGACCGGCGGGGATCAGCGGGATTTGCGGGCCGTGACCGAGGCGTACAACGGGGTTGAGGGCGACATCTGCGTTCGGGTCTGCCGGGAGGTGGACTGGTATCGGTGGGCGTGGAGTGGGCAGGCCCCGAAAACCATGGAAGTGCCGGTACACCTGCTCTGGGTGGAGTAGGTCATTTGGGTGGGGGCTGCTGCGATGCGGAGCAGACCCGCCAACCCTCTTCCAGTGTCATACCGAAATCCCAGTTGTACACCTCGCCGGAACTCCGGCCCCCCTCCTCCGGGATCTGGTAGGTGATGACCGTATGGACCGTCGCGGACTTCGCAGTTGACTCCGTCACGGCCATCTCCGAGGTGAACATCCGAATCCGGATCTGGTCCTTCTGCTCCCGCCGCTCGACATCGCTAATCGCTCGGTCCAGCTCCGAAAGCGTCGGCGACTTACACACAAAAACGCTGGCTCGGGCTGTGTCCCGCGTATTGATCCGAGCATCGAGGTATTGGCGCAAGGTTGCGGTCGGATTGCCGCGATCCGGCTCAGCCGCCTTGTTGTACAGCACCCACGCGGCCACACCCCCACCCAGGCACCCGAAGACAACGATGCCCAGTATCGTCCAAAGGATCGTGCGCCTGAGCTGACCCGGCCTGCGAGCCTTTCGCGGCGGCGCGTCCGGCGGCGGAGGCGGCCCAGTCCGCGGACGCCCAATCGGCGCCCCCTTCTCAATGATCTCGCCCTCGAGAACCTCATCCGACCCAGACCCGGACCGAGACCGCGGAATCGACCGCCCCCGCTCCACACCCGGGTCGTTAGGAATCGATGGCTCCACACCCGAGAGGCTAGCCGCCCAGCGCCCCCCAAGCACCCTCCCGCGCCGACCCACCCGGACAGCAGATCAACGGCGACCCGGCTACCTGCGACAACGTACGACTCCCATGGCGCCTGCTGACGGGAATGGCCGTCTGCGTTACCGTTCCCGCATCTGCTTGGATCGGAAGGGGCACGGTGGCACGCCTGCGGGCACGGATCGAGCGAGCGGCTGTGCAACATCGGCACACCGCTGCGCTGGTCGCCGCCGCCGGGCCGATCCTCGAGCAGTACTCCCCGAATGCCGCGCCCGCCGAGCAGTACGCTGAGCAGCACGACCTGGCCGCCGGGCTCCGTGCGAACGCGGCGATGCTCGCGCCCGGATGGCTCGGGGCGCAGCTCGATGCCCTGGCGCCCACGACCCCGCTCGGCGGTCCCCTCCCGCCCACGTTCGTACGAGTGGGGCAGGCTCACCCGCTGGATGACGCGCGGTTCCCCGTGATCGTTCCCCTGCTGCGGGCCGGCCACATCGCGATCGACGCCGATGCTCGGGATGCTCGGGTGGGCGGGCTGCTGCGGAGTCTGGTGCTGCGCCTGCTCTCCTCGTCCCCGCCCGGCTCGGTGCGGATCCGGGCGATCGACGCCGTGGTCGACGGTGGCACCTTCGACTGGTTCACCGGGATCGATGCGATCATGCCGCGGCCCGCGTCCGATGCCGAGGGCCTGCGCAAGGTGCTCGACGAGGGCGAACGCTGGATTGCCGCGCGTACCGACGGCCCGGCTCCGACGCTGCTCATCGTCATCGCCTCGCTGCCCGAGCTCACCGAGGGCCGCGACCTGGCTCGCATCGCCCAGCTCGCGCACGCCGGGCCGGCCGGGCGGCTGCACCTGATCGCCGCGGGCTGGCCGCCGCCGCCGTTGACGCAGGAGACGACCCAGGCGCCGCTGCCGCACGCGACCCAGATCGCGATCCGCAACCCGCACGCGTGGGTCGGCGACCCGCCCGGCACCACGTTCTCCGGCACCGGTACGGGTCCGAGCCGGCTCAACGCCCCCGTCTACCTCGACCCCGACCCGCCCGTCGATCTCGTCCGCCGGGTCTGCACCCAGCTGAGCGGTCCGTGGACGGCGCCGCCGGTGCCGGTGGGCGAGCCGAGCCGGACGGCCTGGCTCGAGTACGTGGCGGCCGGCCAGCGCCTCGACGCCGTCCGCCGCGAGGTGATCGCGGTGGTGGCCGAGCACAAGTCCGCGCTCAAGGCGGCCCAGCAGGACCTGACGAACATGCGGGCCAAGCTCGCGCACCACGAGGCCTACCTGTCCGAGGTCGCCGGCGAGGCGGGCGGGCGGCCCCTGGAGCTGCGCCCCGCGTGGCCGGAGATCCAGGCCGCGCAGGCCGCGCTGACCTCGGGCCCGCAGCCCGCCGACCCGCGCCGTGGCGCGCCCATGGCCCCGCCCCCGCCGCCGGCCGCGCTCACCGGAGGCACGTGGCCCCCGGGCCGGCGCATCCTCACGACCCCGGTCAGCGCGCCGCCGTGGCCGCCGGGCGGGGCGCCGCCCGTGTCCGGCGTGCCGACGTCGGCCATGCCCGGAACACCCGCCGTCGCAAGGGCCGGAGGGTCATCCACGGGCGGCTATCCGGTGGTTGTACCGCGCAGTGCCCCGCCGGTCCCGCCGAGCCTGCACAACACCGGGTCGATCCCGCGGGTCCCCGTCAGCGGCGTGCCGAACCGCGTCAGCGGCATCCCCGTGTCGGGCCCGGGCGGGTTCGTCGGAACGGGCGTCGTAAGCCCCCTGAGCCCGCCCGTGCCGGATTCGGTACCCGGGAGGGTGTCGCTGGCCCTCCGGATGGCCTCGGCGGGCCTGAAGCGCTCTGAGGCGGAGCTGGCGGCGCCGGGTCGCCAGGCGGCGTCCAACCGCCGCGTCTGGGTCAACGCCGGCGTCTACTTCCTCTTCGCGCTCCTGGCCGCGGTGGTCCAGATCCCCGCGCTGATGGCCAGCGAGGAGCTCACCGGGGCCGGCCTCCTGGCCCTTCCCTGCGCGTTGGTACTCCCGGCGCTGTCCTTCGGACTCGGCTGGCTCACCATCGGCGCCATGACCCGCAAGTCCACGTCCCGGACCCCGGTACTGGGCCTGGTCATAAGCCTGCTGGCCCTGGTACCGGTCCTGGTGTTCGGCGGCGTAATCCTGTTCTACTGACCCGAGCGGCGCATGATCGGCGTCGTGGCCCCGAAGCTACTGACCCGAGCTGTGCATGATCAACGCCATGGCCTCGGACCGCGACTTCGCGTCGTCACGGAGCAGGCCCCGCACCGCCGACGTGATCGTGCGCGAGCCGCCCTTCTGGATGCCGCGCATCGACATGCACATGTGCTCGCACTCGATGACCACGATGACGCCCCGCGGGTTGAGCTGGCCCATCAGCAGGTCGGCGATCTGCGACGTGAGCCGCTCCTGCACCTGCGGCCGGCGCGCGTACACCTCGACCAGCCGGGCCAGCTTCGACAGCCCGGTGATGCGGCCGTCGGCGCCGGGGATGTACCCGATGTGCGCGACCCCGTGGAACGGCAGCAGATGGTGCTCGCACATCGACTGGACCTCGATGTCGCGCACGAGCACGAGCTCCTCGTGGTCGGCCTCGAAGGTCGTGCTGAGCACCTGGGCCGGGTCGACGCGCAGCCCGGCGAAGAGCTCCGCATAGGCCCGCGCGACGCGGGCCGGGGTCTTGCGCAGCCCGTCGCGATCGGGGTTCTCACCGATCGCGACGAGGATCTCACGTACCGCATCCTCGATGCGCTTCAGGTCGACGGCGCGCTCGACCTGGACCCCGCCGAGCCTGCCGCTGACGAGGCGGGCCGCGACGTGATCCAGCTCCCGGTCGACAACGAGCCCGGCACCATTATCGGTGTCGGGCTCGGTGCCGCTGTACTCGCTCAGTGTGTGCCGTCCGGGATCTCGCCACCGCCGATGCGGACGTGGTCGTCGCCGCGCGGCTGGCTGACCTCGGAGCCGTTCGCACCGGCCTCGGCCGACGCCCGCCGGCGACGCCCGTTGCCGCTGAACGGCGCCATCGGCGGCCGCTTGACGACGCGGGCGCAGATGCGGGTCATGTCCGCCTGGGAGATGGTCTCCTTCTCCATGAGCTCCTCGACGATGCTGTCGAGGACATCGCGGTACTCGACCAGGATCTCCCAGGCCTCGTCGTGCGCGATCTCGATGAGGGAGCGCATCTCGCCGTCGATCTCGGCGGCGATCTTCTCGGAGTAGTCCCGCTCGTGGCCCATGGTGCGGCCCAGGAACGGCTCGCCTTCGCCGGTGCCGTACTTGACGGCGCCCAGCTTGGCGCTCATGCCGTACTCCGTGATCATCGACCGGGCGAGCGCGGTCGCCTTCTCGATGTCGTTGCCGGCGCCGGTGGTCGGCTCGTGGAAGACGAGCTCCTCGGCGGCGCGACCGCCCAGCGCGTACGCCAGTGTGTCGATCATCTCGGAGCGCGTCTGGGTGTACTTGTCCTCGGTCGGCAGGACCAGCGTGTGGCCCAGCGAGCGGCCGCGGGACAGGATTGTCACCTTGTGCACCGGCGCTGAGTGGGGCAGCGCCCAGGCGACGAGCGCGTGACCGCCCTCGTGGTAAGCGGTGACCTTCTTCTCGTGCTCGCTCATCACCCGCGTGCGCCGCTCCGGGCCGGCGATGACCCGGTCGATTGCCTCTTCGAGGAAGTCGTTGGTGATCGCCCGCTTGTCGTTACGGGCGGCCAGCAGCGCTGACTCGTTGACCACGTTGGCCAGGTCGGCACCGGTGAAGCCGGGCGTGCGCCGGGCGACCGAGTCGAGGTCGACGTCGGGCGTGAACGGCTTGCCCTTGGCGTGCACCCGCAGGATCGCCTTGCGGCCCTCCATGTCGGGCCGGTCGACCGCGATCTGCCGGTCGAAGCGGCCCGGGCGCAGCAGGGCCGGGTCGAGGATGTCGGGCCGGTTGGTCGCGGCGATCAGGATCACGCCGCCCTTGGTGTCGAAGCCGTCCATCTCGACGAGCAGCTGGTTGAGCGTCTGCTCGCGCTCGTCGTGACCGCCACCCATGCCGGCGCCGCGGTGACGGCCGACGGCGTCGATCTCGTCGACGAACACGATGGCCGGCGCGTTGGCCTTGGCCTGCTCGAACAGGTCGCGGACGCGGGAGGCACCGACACCGACGAACATCTCGACGAAGTCCGAGCCGGAGATCGAATAGAAGGGCACGCCGGCCTCGCCGGCAACCGCCCGCGCGAGCAGCGTCTTACCGGTGCCGGGCGGCCCGTAGAGCAGCACGCCCTTCGGGATCTTCGCGCCGAGCGCCTGGTACTTCGCCGGAGCCTGCAGGAAGTCCTTGATCTCGTGGAGCTCCTCGACGGCCTCGTCCGAGCCGGCGACGTCGGCGAACGTCGTCTTCGGGGTGTCCTTGGAGATGAGCTTGGCCTTGGACTTGCCGAAGTTGAGCACCCGGGAGCCGCCGCCCTGCATCTGCGACATGAACAGCAGCAGCAGGACCACCAGCACCGCGATCGGCAGCAGGTTGATCAGCAGGCTGATGAAGATGTTGTCCTGGGTGACGTTGACGTTGTACTCGTCGAGCTTCTTCTCGGACTTGAGCGTGCTCAGCTCGTTCTGCAGATCATCGGCGCTCTGCGAGGAGAACTGGCCCTGGATCTTGTTGGTATCCGTGCCCTTGACCTTGATCTTGTTGCGCAGATCGAGGTTGAGCGTCTGCTCCTTGTCCTGGATCACAGCCTTCTTCGCGTTGCCGCTGCGAAGCTGCTCGAGCACGACGGACGTGTCCGCCTTGGTGTAGCTCGGGCCGGAGGTGAAAAAGGAACTGAGCACGATGGCACCGATGATCACCAGAAGGATCCAGACCACCGGCCGGCGGAACAAACGGGTACGTTCCATGTTGTCGTCGGACGCACACGGCGCCCGGCCCCTCCATCCGTAAGGCCGTCTGCCGCGTCGGACCCACTTTCCGACGCGGTGCCGAAAACGCCGCCAAAGGTATGGGCTCAGTTGACGCTTGCGACCATTTGACGGTACACCGTGGCACCGACAGTCGCGGATCGGCGTAGGCCGGGGACGCGGTGCTCTCAGCAGACTCTCAGGAAAGTATGCTCAAAAGTGCTGGTCAGCCGCGTCCGTAGACCGACGGCTTCAGCACTCCGACGAACGGCAGGTCACGGTAGCGCTCGGCGTAGTCGAGGCCATAGCCGACGACGAACTCGCTCGGGATGTCGAATCCGACGTACCGCACCGGGATGTTGACCTTGAGCGCGTCGGGCTTGCGCAGCAGCGCGACGACGTCGACCCGGGCCGCGGAGCGGCTCTCGAGGTACTTGAGCAGCCAGGACAGCGTCAGCCCGGAGTCGACGATGTCCTCGACGACGATGACGTGCCGCCCGGCGATGTCCCGGTCGAGGTCCTTCAGAATCCGCACGACGCCCGAGGACGTGGTCCCCTGGCCGTACGACGAAACGGCCATGAACTCGAGCTCGACCGGCGGGCCGATCCGCCCGAGCGCCCGGGCGAAGTCCGCCATGAACATGACGGCGCCCTTGAGCACGCCCACCAGCAGGACCGACTCGGCGTCCGCGTGATCGGCCGCGACCTGCTTGGCCAGCTCCGCGGTCTTCTCGCGGATCTGCTCCTCAGTGACGATGACGTGGTCGATGTCGGACGAGTGCCAGGTGGTGCCGTCGGCCATGCGACAAGCGTGCACCATCGGCGCGGCCGGATCGAGGCGGGGTCACCCAATGAGAGACCTGTCTCCCTGCGGCTTTTTCCGTCAGTACCCCATCGCCGACCCGTCCGCGCGAGGCTCCGACCCGGCCACATACCCGGCCGGGGTACGCCAGATCGCCTGCCCCATCCCGAACGCGTCCGGCTCCGCCGCCACCGACACAGCGTGACCACGCCGCCGCAGTCCGTCCACCTCGCCGGCCAGCCCCGGCTCGACCAGCACGTCCAGCCCCCGGTGCCAGTACCACCGCGGCCGGTCCAGCGCCGCCTGCGGATCGAGCCGCCCGTCCACGGTGGAAAGGACCACCTGAACGTGCCCCTGCGGCTGCATGTGCCCGCCCATCACGCCGAACGGCCCCACCGGCTCGCCACCCCTGGTCAGAAAAGCCGGGATGATCGTGTGGAACGGCCGCTTCCCCGGCCCGACCACGTTCGGGTGCCCGTCGGCCAGCACGAACCCGGCCCCGCGGTCCTGCAGCCCGAACCCGGTCCCGGGCGGCACCACGTACGAGCCGAACCCCATGTAGTTCGACTGGATCAGGCTGACCATCCGCCCCGCCGGGTCGGCCGTGCACAGATACACGGTCCCGCCCCTCGCCGGCTCCCCGGCCCCGTATCGCCCGGCGGTCCCCCCGATCAGCGCCCGCCGCCCGGCCAGATAAGCCGGATCGAGCAGCTCCCGAACCGGCCCGCCCGCCGCCGGATCACCGACGAACGCGTGCGCGTCGGCGAACCCGAGCTTGATCGCCTCGATCCGCTCGTGCAGCGACGACTCCTCGTAGCCGTCCAGCACGCCGAGCGCGATGAGCGCCGCGATCCCCTGCCCGTTGGGCGGCAGTTCCCAGACCTCGTGCCCGCGGTACGACACGGAAATCGGCTCCACCCAGAGCGACTCGTGCGCGGCCAGGTCCGCCGCGCGCAGCAGCCCGCCGGTCCGCTCGGCGTGCGTGACGATCGCGTCCGCAATGGCGCCGCGATAAAAGTCGTCACCGTTGGTACCGGCGATGAGGCGCAACGTGTTGGCTGCGTCACGATTCCGCCACCGCTCCCCGGCGCGCGGCGCCCGCCCACCGACCGTGAACACCCGCCCCCACTCGGCGAACTCGGGACCGTCGAGCCCCCGAAAGACCCGCTCGGCCGCGACCCGCCACCCGGCGGCAACGCGGGGTGACACCGGGTAACCATGCTCGGCGTACGCGATGGCGTCCGCAAACAGCTCCGCGAACGGCAACGACCCGAACCGCGCATGCAGATCCCGCCATCCACCGGGCACCCCCGGCACCGTGACGGGCAACCATCCGCGCGCGGGCATGGCGACCCCGGCCTCACCCTGATCCCCGCCGAGCCCGTCGGACGCCGAGGCGCCCCGATCGAGCACAAGATCCCGGGTGAGCAGCGCCGGCGACCGCCCGGACGCGTTCAGCCCGTGCAGCCGCTCCCCGTCCCAGACCAGCGCGAAGAGATCACCGCCGATATCATTGGACCCGGGTTGCACCACGGTGAGCGCAACGGCCGTGGCAATTGCCGCGTCGATCGCGTTCCCCCCGCGCCGCAGCACGGCCAGCCCCGCCCCGGCGGCCAGCCCCTGGCTGGTGGCGACCACACCGCGAGGAGCAAAAACCGAAGAGCGCTGGATGTCGTACCCCATGAGCCCCGCTCCCCACCATCCGGTTCCGGCGACCCAAGCAGCAGATCACCTAACCGGCGCCGCCGACACCCCTCAGCGCCGCGCCCGCTCGCGACACGAACAGTCCACCGGGCAGCGCGACCGCCCCCTGCCCATGCCACCGCACGACCAGAGCGTCGAGCGCATCGACGTGCCGGTGCGAAAGATCCGTCCCCGGCGCCCCGAGTCGCAGCGCCCAGGCGTGCAACACCCGCGTACGGATCGGCCCGGGCATCCGCTCCACCTCGCCGACCGCCAGCCCACCCCGCTCGTCGAGCGCGCGCGCCAGCGCCTCGGCGGCCAGCCCGTCGAGATACGCGGAGTCCGCCCCCACGAGCCGCGCGGTCCGGGCAAGGTTGCCGACAACACCGTCACCGAGCGCGGCCACCAACGGCCGCAGCCGAGACCGCGCAAAGGCCGAATCGACGTTGTGCGGGTCCTCCCAAACCGGAAGCCCCTCGGCCTCACAGGCCGCCCGGGTCTCGGCCCGCCCGACATCGAGCAGCGGCCGAACGAAGAGCACCCCGTTGCGCACCCGCCGCTCGGGCATGCCCGCCAGCCCGCGCGGCCCGGACCCACGAGCCAATGCCAGCAGTACCGTCTCCGCCTGATCGTCCCGCGTATGCCCCAGCAGCACCATCGCCGCCCCGAGCTCGACGGCCGCCGCCGCGAGCGCCGAATACCGCGCCTCCCGGGCCGCGGCCTCGGGCCCCCCGCCGCCCCCGACCCGCACCGTACGCACCTGCACTGGCGCAAACCCGCGATCGAGCGCCCAGTCCGCCAGGTCCGCGGCCCGCTCCCCGGACCCGTCCTGCAGCCCGTGGTCGATGGTCACGAACCCGCAGCGAACCCCCATCCGCCGCGAAACGAACAACGCCGCCGCCGCCAGCGCCAACGAGTCCGCCCCACCGGAGCAGGCCACGAGCACCATGTCCCCAGCGGCAACCCCGGCACCGGCGAACTCCCCGCCGATCCGCAGCGCCCCGACCCCACCGGCGCCATCCTGCGCATCCGCCGGTCCGGAACCGCTCGCCGGCCCGCCGCCCTCGACCTCACCGCCGGAGCGCGATCCGCCGCCCTGCGCCTCACCGCCCGAGCGCGATCCGCCGCCCTCGACCTCACGGTCCGCCGGTCCGGAAACGATCGACGGCCCGCCGCCCTCGACCTCACGACCCGAGCGCGGTCCGCCGCCCAGCGCCCCGCCGCCCGAGCGCGCCTCACCGCCCGAGCGCGGTCCGCCGCCCTGCGCCCCGCCGCCCGAGCGCGCCTCACCGCCCGAGCGCGGTCCGCCGCCCTGCGCCCCGCCGCCCGGCTGCGACCTACCGCCCGGCAGCGCTCCGGCGGCGCGACGCGACAAAGCGCCGTCCTCGGCGTCGAAAACAGGCACCGAGTCGGCGGTAGCCGGGCTCCCGGCCGGCGGCGAGTGGTCCTGGGCGGCCATCGCCGTGGCCGAGGACAGGGCCCGCGGGGAACCCGCGGACGTCGCGGACCGGGAGCCCGGAGTCAACTCGCCGGGATCGGGGACGCCGGAGCCCGAAAGGCTGCGCCGCACCGCATTGCGTACGGCGGCAACCGCCGGTGCCAGCGCCCCCACCCGATCAGGCGCTGCCGGCGGGCCTGGTCGGCCCCTGGTCGTCTTCGTCGGCCGGGGCCGTGTCGGTGACCGGGGTCGGGCCGGTGTCGGTCAGGTGCTCCGCCACCTCCGGGTCCGAGGTCTCGGCGACGCCCATGGCCTCGCCCGGCTCGAAGGCGCCGATCGGCTCCGGTGCCTCCCCCGCATGCCCGGTAGTCGTCTCCGCCGCTGCACCCGGCTCGATCTCGGCCGGCTCGTCCCCGTCCGAATCGTCGCTGTCCGAAGACACCGCGGCCGACCCAGCATCAGAGGCCGAATCGTCGCTGTCCGAAGACACCGCGGCCGACCCAGCGTCAGAGGCCGAATCGTCGCTGTCCGAAGAGACCGCGTCCGAGGTCGCGGCGGGGGACGGCTCGGACTCGGAAGCCTCTTGCGGTACAACCAAGGGAGCCACCACAGCCGTGGACTCCTCCGGGGTCAGGCCCGCCACCTCGGTCGGCTCCGCGACGCCCGCCTCCGCCGGGGCCTCCTCCAGCGGCTCGGGCACCGTCGGCACCGGTGCCGGCGGCTCCTCGACGCTCGACGACGCGCCCGGCATCGGGGCCGCGAGCGAGGCCGACGGCGTCACGGCGACCGAGCGGCTCAGCGCGCTCGCCCCCAGGACGCGCACGATCCAGGCGTCGGGGTCGCCGAGCTCGTTGAGGCGCGGGATGGTCAGCGGCGACTGCCAGATGCGGTTGAAGCTCTGCATGCCCACGCGCTCGACGACGGCGTGGACGAACTTGCGGCCCTCCGCGTACTGCCGCATCTTCACGTCGACGCCCAGCAGCTTGCGCAGGACGCGGTCGAGCGGGTTGCCGGCCTCGCGGCGGCGGTTGAACTTGGAGCGGATCTCCTCGACCGTCGGCACCACGTCGGGGCCGACGCCGTCCATCACGAACTCGGCGTGGCCCTCGAGGACGGTCATGAGCGCGGTGAGGCGGTCGAGCACCGCCTTCTGGCCCGGCGTCTGGACGAGGTCCAGCACCGAGACGCGGCTGTCGGGGTCGCGGACCACGTCGGCGAGCGCGCTCACGCCGCGGCGTACGCGCTCCGCGAGCTGGTCCTGGTTGAGCTGGGACGCGTCGACGAAGGCGCCGACCTCTCCCAGGAAGTACCCCCGCATCCACGGCACAGCCGTGAACTGCACGCGGTGGGTGACCTCGTGCAGGCACACCCAGAGCCGGAAGTCGCGCGAGTCGGCGCCCAGCTTGCGCTCGGCCTCGACGATGTTCGGCGCGACGAGCAGCAGCTGGCCCGGGTCGGCGGAGAAGACCTCGTACTGCCCGAGAACCTTGCCGGACAGGTATGCCAGCACCGTTCCGGCCTGCACGCCCGTGAACCGCGAGCCGATGGCCCCGACGATGGCGCCCGGTGGCTTGCCGCCCGCGAGCCGCTCGGCCAGCGGCTGGATGACCTCGCGCAGCCCCACGATGTTGGTGGCGGCCCAGTCGCGGCGGTCGACGACGCGCACGGGCGGGCCCTGGATCATGGCCTTCAGGCCGGTGAACTCGGTGACGTGCCCGGAGGCCTCTTCAGCTAGGCCACGCAGGTCGGTGACGGCGTCCGCGGCTGCCTCGTACGAAACCGCGGGGCCGCTCTTGCCCAGCGCCGCGGCGGTTGCTGCGGCCAGATCCCAATCGACGAACTGCGCCATGGACCAACCGTACCCGCGCCGGGCCACCGCCGCGGGAGCTGCGAACCCTGAGTGCACCCTGATCGACGCAGCGTGACCGCGGCACTGCTCAGCGGCACCCGCATGCGGCAAGAGCTGCGGCAACTCTGTCAAGGGCGACGACCGCCTGGTCGGCGTTCGTGGTCTGGTCGGCCATGAACGCGAACGCGAGCGTCCGCCCGTCGGCGTCCACCACGACGCCGGCCAGCGAGTTGACCCCGGTCAGCGTGCCGGTCTTCGCGCGCACCAGCCCGGCGGCCGCCCCGCCCTGGTCGGGCTTGAGGAAGCGGAGGGTGAGCGTCCCGGAGTACGCGGCGACGGGCAGCCCGCTGAAGATCGAGTGCAGGTCGGCCCGGTCCGCCCGCGCGGCCATCGCCAGCACGGCCGTGAGCAGGGCCGGGGAGAGCCGGTCGTTGCGCGAGAAGCCGCTGCCGTCGGCCAGGCCGAAGCCGGTGACCGGCAGCCCGAGCTCCTCCAGCACGCTCTTCGTGGCCGCCGCCCCGCCCTCGAACGAGGCGGGCTGGTTCTTGGCCAGCGCCACCTGGCGCGCGAGCGCGTCGGCGAGCACGTTGTCGCTCTCCTGCAGCATGAACTCGACCATGCGCGACATGGGTGCGGACTCCACCTTGCCGAGCTCTTTCGCGCCCTGCGCGGCGTTGCCGGCCGTTACAGCATTCGCCGGTACCCCGAGCGCGCTCGCGAAGGCCTGGGCCGCCTGCAGGTCGGGCTTCGGGTACCGCTGCGCGTACTTCAGCTGCTTCTGCCGCCCGCCCTCGGTCATGATCGGCGTCATCACGGCGCCGGACCCGCCGGTGGTCGCGTCGGCGTCCCAGCCCGGCCCGATGCCGGAGCCGGTGTAGATGCTCACGTCGTAGATCACCTTCGTCGGCGCCTGACCGCCCAGCGCCTCCTTCACCTGCTTGGCGAGGTCGTCGATGCGGGCCGCGCCGGGGTAGTACGACGTCGGGAAGACCGCGAGCGTCGGGTCGCCGCCGGCCACGAGGACGACCTCGCCGGGCTGGGCGCCCGCGACGACCCTGGTCGCGATCCGGTACGCGGGCCCGCGCGCCGCCAGCGCCGCCGCCGCGGTCACGAGCTTGGTGGTCGAGGCGGGGGTCATCGCGGCGTCGGGCTCGGAGGAGTACACCGTCTGCCCGGTCGAGACATCCACGACCGACGCGGTGATGTGCGGCCCGAGCTGAGGCACGGTCAGCAGCGGCTTCAGCGCCGAGGTGACACCGCCTTCACTCGGCATCGGGGCCTGCGAGTCCATCGCGGCGAGCACCGGCGGCGGCGCGGCCGGCTCCGTCCCGCCGGTCCAGTGCGTCTTCTGCCCGCCGGCCAGGCCGAGCCCGTTGACGATCTCGGTACCCGCGAAAACCGAGCCCAGGGCCGCGCCGAGCGCCACGACCAGCGCGACGGCGGCGGCGATCAAGCCGGCCCGGCCGCCCCGCTGTGGTGTTTCCCTCGCCATCTGACCCTCCCCGTATCGCCCCGCCGTGCCGTACGCGAGACTAGTGGTCGGCGCAGCGGTGCGAGGGTGAGGAGTCGTCAGATGGACTTCGACGTCACGGTCGAAATCCCCAAGGGTCAGCGCAACAAGTACGAGGTTGACCACGCGACCGGCCGGATCCGGCTGGACCGGACGCTGTTCACGTCCACGCAGTACCCGGCGGACTACGGCTACATCGAGGGCACACTCGGCCAGGACGAGGACCCGCTGGACGCGCTCGTGCTCGTGCAGTCCCCGACGTTCCCGGGTTGCCTGATCCGCTCCCGGGCGATCGGCATGTTCCGCATGACCGACGAAAAGGGCGGCGACGACAAGGTCCTGTGCGTCCCGGCCGACGACCCCCGCCTGGAGCACCTGCGGGACATCCACCACCTGGGCGAGTTCGACCGCCTCGAGATCCAGCACTTCTTCGAGGTGTACAAGGACCTGGAGCCCGGCAAGAGCGTCGAGGGCGCCACCTGGGTCGGCCGCGTCGAGGCGGAGGCGGAGATCGAGGAGTCCCGCCGCCGCTACACCGAGGCGATCGCCGAGGGCACGTACCACGACCCGGGCGTAGCCCCGATCGCCCGCCCGCTCTACTGACCAACGAACCCCCCGCGAGCGCCCGGTTTGCAGTCCGCCGGGCGCTTTCGCATTGAAAAGCCGATTTATCGGTACCGCCAAAAGCCCACATTTCGCACCCAGCCAAATGGCCTCGCGGAGCCCCGTTCAGCGCGCTCGGTCAACCGAACAGGCCGTACAAGCCCAGCACCGCGCACGCGAGCGGCACAACGGCCACCACGCACAAGGTGTCGAGCAGATCCGCCGCCCGCCCCGTGTACGGCGACACCGGCCGAACCGCCGCACGCACCCCCGCCACCGCGACAACGAACGCGACCACGGGTACCACCGCCGCCACGATCCGCACGTCGAACCGGACGAACAGCGCGAGCAGGCCGAAACCCGCCAC
The DNA here is from genome assembly GCF_049995355.1 of Dactylosporangium sp. McL0621. Classification (NCBI taxonomy): domain Bacteria; kingdom Bacillati; phylum Actinomycetota; class Actinomycetes; order Micromonosporales; family Micromonosporaceae; genus Dactylosporangium; species Dactylosporangium sp. McL0621. The sequence continues at coordinate 687,744 of NZ_CP188259.1, read as the reverse complement.
CCCGGCCACGATCAGCGGCAACCGTTGCCGCACGGTCAGGAACGTGCGGGCCCGCAGCAGCAGCGCGGCCGCGGCCACCGCGACGAGCACGGCCCCGGAGACGTCCCCGGACCGGGCGAGCACCAGCGACCCGCCCACCCCCGAGGCCGCGAACCCGAACAGCATCCCGGTGAGCATCTCGTCGGTACGCGCGACGGCCGCGAAGATCCGGGCCCGGTCCGCCGCCGATGCGCGCCCACCCGGCGACAGGTCGGCCGGCGTGGCCACGATCGGCATGGGCAGCTTGCCGAGCCGGATGGCCAGCAGCGGCAGCCCGGCCACGCCCGCCACGAGTAGGGCGAGCAGCACCGCCGCCGCGGCCGCCGGGCGGGTCGCGGTGGCGAGCAGCCCGGCGAGCGAGCCGAGCACGCCGGCGGTCGCGCCGGCCACGAACAGCCGCAGCAGGTGGGCGACGCCGGCGGCGGCAACGAGTGCGGCGAGCAGGAGCGCCACGGCCCCGAGCAGCGTGCGGGCCGCCGCGGTCGCGGGCTCGGGCGCCGCCAGCCAGCCGCCGGCGGCCGCGAACGGCAGGGCGTAGGCGGCCAGGATCGCGCCGACCAGCGCGTCACCGTACGCCCGCGACGCCGCGATCCCCGCCAGCACCAGCCCGACCGCGACCGCCGCGGCGACCGGCGGCAGGTCGGCCCGCATGATCGCGACGAGCGCGACGAGCAGGCCGGCGCCCGCGACCCCGATCGCGGTCGCCCGGGTCGCGGCCGGGCTCCACGGCACGCCCTGGCGCCGGGCGCCCACCGCGATCGCCTCGACCACGTCGTCGTACTCCAGCTCGGGCCAGCCGGTGCGGGCCGGCACCAGATGCAGCACGGCGCCGTCGCGCACGCCCTGCCCGGCGAGCCCGGCGGCGGCCGACAGCGTGGTGCCGTCGGGCCGCCGCAGGAGCCAGCCGCCGTGCCGCTCGCCGTCGTCGGCAAGCCCGGTGCCCGCGTGCCGCAGGAGCTCGGGAAGCAGTTCTGCCAGTGGTACCGCATCAGGCACCGCAACATCGACGCGCCGCTGGGGCGCGTTGATCGTGATGCGGGCCAGACCGGCCGCGGCAGCTGCCATGGCCATAGAACTATCACGATCCCTGGCGGCGCGGGGGGCCGGTGCGCGCGGCGACTCCACAGCGTGACGAAGTCGTTACGATCGATGGGACGGGGGCGAAAAGTGTCGTACCCCTCACTTAGAGTTCCCGGCGTGACCACGGTCGTCGTGAAGCAATCCCCGCGCCGACCCGCTCCGGACATCCCGAGCGGGGAGGTCGTCGTGCCGGCGCCGCCGGAGATCCCGCCGGCCCCGGCCTCGCGATGGCAGCAGGTGATCCAGGTGGTGCCGATGCTGACCGGCACCATCGCGACGGCCCTGCTGTTCGCCGGGCGCGACGGCGGGACCTACTCCTATGTCATAGGCGCCATCTTCGGCTTCTCCACGCTCGGCATGCTCTTCACGTCGACCGGTGCCGGCTCGCCGAAGAAGGCGGAGATGATCGCGGCCCGCCGGGAGTACCTGCGCCACCTCGCCGACCTGCGCCGCCAGGTCCGCGCGACGGCGACCCGGCAGCGCACCGGACTGCACTACCGCCACCCCGACCCGCACTCGCTCTGGTCGTCGGTGGACAGCTACCGCCTGTGGGAGCGACGGGTGAGCGACGGCGACTTCGCCATCGTGCGCGTCGCCACCGGGCCGCAGACGCTGGCCACCCCGCTGGTCCCGCCGGCGACCCGCCCACTGGACGACCTGGAGCCGATGACCGCGGCCGCGCTGCGGCGGTTCCTGGACACCTACTCGGTGGTCCCCGACCTGCCGGTGGCCGTCTCGCTGCGCAGCTTCGCCCGCATCCACCTGCGCGCCGGCTCCGGACCCGGGCTCATCGGCGAGCACGATCCGGCACGAGCGCTGACGCGGGCGATCCTGGCCCAGCTCACGGTGTTCCACGCCCCCGGCGACCTGCTCGTCGCGGTCTGCGCCGGGCCCGACCGGCGCGAGTGGTGGGAGTGGGCGAAGTGGCTGCCCCACGCCCTGCACCCCACGCGCACCGACGCGCTCGGGCCGGTGCGCCTCGTCGCCGGGACCGCCAAGGAGCTGGAGCAGCGCCTCGACGACCTGCTCCGCAGCCGCGGCCGGTTCGACGCCGAGCGGGACGGTCCGCCGGCCGCGCCCCACATCGTGGTGGTGCTCGACGGCGGCGACCTGTCCGGCAGTGCCCACCTGGGCACCGACGGCGGCATCGACGGCGTGACCCTGATCGACCTCGACCGGGAGCCGCCGCGGCTGCTCGACCGGTCCGCGATCGTCCTCGAGGCGGCCGGCGGCCGGCTCACCACGATCACCGCCGACAACGACATCGCCGAGCCGCAGCCGCCGATCGGGGTCCTCGACGCGCTCGACCTCGCCGAGGCCGAGGCGATCGCCCGGCTGCTGGCGCCGCTGCGGCCGGCGGTCGCGGCCGGCCCCGACCAGCAGGGCGGCGACGGCCGCGAGGCCCGCATCGACCTCGACTTCCCGGCCCTGCTGGGCATCGGCGACCCGGAGCGCCTGGACATCGCCGAGACGTGGGCGCCGCGGCCGCACCGCGACCGGCTGCGGATCTCGATCGGCGTCGGGCCGCAGGGCCAGCCGGTCGACCTCGACCTCAAGGAGTCGGCCGAGGACGGGATGGGCCCGCACGGGCTGCTCATCGGGGCGACCGGCTCCGGGAAGTCGGAGCTGCTGCGCACGCTGGTGCTCGGCCTCGCCGCGACGCACTCGTCCGAGACGCTCAACTTCGTGCTCATCGACTACAAGGGCGGCGCGACCTTCGCCCGGATGGACCGGCTGCCGCACGTGGCCGCGTTCATCTCCAACCTGCGCTCGGAGCTGCTGCTCGTCGACCGCATGACCGACGCGATCACCGGCGAGGTGATCCGCCGCCAGGAGGTGCTGCGCCGCTCGGGCGACTACGACTCGGTCCGCGACTACGAGCGGGCCCGGGCCGGGGGCGCCCCGCTGGCGCCGCTGCCGAGCCTGATGGTCGTCGTCGACGAGTTCAGCGAGCTGCTGGAGGCCAAGCCCGAGTTCATCGACCTGTTCGTGCAGATCGGGCGGGTCGGCCGGTCGCTGGGCATCCACCTGCTGCTCGCCTCACAGCGGCTGGAGGAGGGGCGGCTGCGAGGTCTGGACACGCACCTGTCGTACCGCATCGGCCTGCGCACCTTCACGTCGCTCGAGTCGCGCACGGTGCTGGGGGTGCCGGACGCGTACGAGCTGCCGGGCAAGCCCGGCGGGCACGGCATCCTCAAGTCCGGCACCGAGCCGCTGACCCGGTTCAAGGGCGCCTACGTCGGCGGGCGCTGGCGGCGGGCGGGCCGGATCGCGGCGGTGTCCCACGGCGAGGGGCCGGCGCGGGTGATGCGGTACGGCACGCAGTACGTGCCCGCGCCGACGGCCCCGAGGCCCGACCTGGAGCCGGCCGAGGCGCCCGAGGGCGAGAGCCTGCTCGACATCGTCGTCGACCGGCTCGCCGGGCGGGGCGTGCCCGCGCACCAGGTGTGGCTGCCGCCGCTGGCCGCCGCCGCGCCGCTGGACGACCTGCTCGGCCCGCTGGCCGCGGACCCGGCGCGCGGGCTGACCGTCGCCAACCCGCAGCTGCACGGGGCCCTGCACCTGCCGGTCGCGCTCGTCGACAACCCGCTCGAGCAGCGCCGCGACGTGCTGTGGTTCCGGCTCGACGGTGCCCAGGGCCACGTCGCCGTGGTCGGCGGCCCGCGCAGCGGCAAGTCGGTGGCCCTGCGCACGCTCGTCATGACCCTGGCCCTCACCCACACACCGGTCGAGATCCAGGTGTACTGCCTGGACTTCGGCGGCGGCCAGCTCGCCGGCCTGCGCGAGCTGCCCCACGTCGGCGGCGTCGCGGGGCGCCTGGACACCAACCGGGTCCGGCGCACGGTCGGCGAGGTCGCGGGCCTGCTCGCCGCGCGCGAGCAGCAGTTCACCGCGGCCGGGATCGACGGCATGCCCACCTACCGGCGACGGCGCGCGGCCGGCGGCGCCGGGAGCCCCGACGACGGCTGGGGTGACGTGTTCCTGGTCGTCGACGGCTGGGTGAGCCTGCGGAACGACTACGAGGAGCTCGCGACGGTGCTGTACGACATCGCGGCGCGCGGGCTGGCCTACGGCATCCACGTGATCGTCTCCGCCCCGCGCTGGATGGACCTGCGCTCCAACTTCCGCGACCTGCTCGGCGCGCGGATCGAGCTGCGCCTCGGCGACGGCGCGGACTCGATCGCCCCGCGCAAGGCGGCCGCGGGCGTGCCGGACGAGGCGCCGGGGCGCGGGATCACGCCGGAGGGTCTGCACCTGCTCGTGGCCCAGCCGCAGCTGAACGGGGGCGAGCCCGGCGAGCTGGTGACGGCGGTCGCCTCCGCCTGGACCGGCGCGCGGGCGCGGCCGGTGCGGATGCTGCCCGCGTCGGTACCGTTCGCGGCGATCGCGGACGACGCCGACCCGCAGAACCCGCTCGCGCTGCCGATCGGCATCGACGAGTCCAACCTCCTACCGGTGCGCATCGACTTCGCGGGCGAGCCGCACCTGCTGGCCTTCGGCGACGCCGAGTGCGGCAAGTCGACCCTGCTGCGCGGGCTCGCGACCTCGATCAGCACGCGGTTCACGCCGGAGCAGGCGCGGATCGTGCTGATCGACCACCGGCGGAGCCTGCTCGGGGCGGTGCGGACGGAGCATCTGATCGGGTACGGGACCGGGACGCAACAGACCGTGGACCTCATCGGCTCGGTCGCCGACTACATGCAGCGGCGCCTGCCCGGACCGGACGTGACCGAGGACCAGCTGCGCCGCCGCTCCTGGTGGACGGGGCCGCAGTGCTTCGTCCTGGTCGACGACTACGACCTGGTGCCGACCGCGGCGGGGAATCCTCTGGCGGCGCTCCTGCCGTACCTCGCCCAGGCCCGCGACATCGGCCTGCACCTGATCGTCGCCCGCCACAGCGGTGGGGTGGGCCGCGCCCTGTTCGAGCCGGTCCTCCAGCGCCTGCGCGAGCTGGCGTCGCCGGTCCTGCTCATGTCGGGCGACCGGGAGGAGAGCCTGGCCTTGGGCAAGGTGCGCTTCGCCACCCTGCCGCCGGGCCGCGCCCAGCTGGTCACGAGAAAGGAGAGCGGCACCCTGATCCAGATCGCCGACTGCCCCGCCACCTGACTCGCGCCACCCCGATCCACCCCGCCGCGCCGCCAGCTCACCTGCCGCGGAGTCCTGCGATTCGCCGCGGCAGCCCAACGCACCACGCACAAGTGCCGCTGCCGTGCACGCCGGCACTCCCGGCTGCGCTGCAACACAGTCACGCGCTCTGGAACGAGGGTCGCCCAGTGCTGTGTGGCCGGATGCCGAGCGGTCAGGCCCAGTCACCCTCGACCGGCCGGAGTCCACCGCCGTCAGCGCCTCAGCCCAACCGAGACCCGGCCGGAGGCTGCCGCCCGACAAACACCTCAGCCGAGGCGGGGCGGCCGGAGCCCGTCGCTCGCCGAGGTCTCCGTCGAACCGGAGCTCGGAGTGTGTGGCGCGATTCGAAGCGCTTCGGTGGCCGAGGTCAGAGGCGGTCGGGCGAATGGTCGCAACGGTCGGAAGGGACCGCCGTCGGGTGCGCGGGCGTGATTGGTGGGCTACGCGGGCGGGAACACCTTTCGGCTAGGTGTGGCGAGAGTCCTGACAGACCCGGGCGGCACAGTCCAGAATGGGCTCCATCGCGCACACCTCCATCGCCCGCGCCGCCGGCCGTGTCCTCGCTCTGGGGCTGTCGGCGGCGCTCGCCTGTGCGGTGGGGGTTGGCGTCGCGGTCGCGCCGGGGGCGGCGGCCTGGGCGGACGAGGCTCGCAGCGAGCAGTGGCAGCTCAGCGCGCTCGACGCCCGGGACGCCTGGAAGGTGTCCACCGGCAAGGGCGTGATCGTCGCAGTCATCGACAGTGGGGTGGACGCGTCGCATCCTGACCTCGTGGGGCAGGTGCTGCCCGGCATCGACCTCGTCGACCGGGCGGCCGGGGACGAGGGGAAGGTCGATCCGGTCGGGCACGGTACGACCGTGGCGGCGCTGATCGCGGGCAGTAACAAGGACAGTTCGGGGGCCGAGGGCATCGCGCCCGGGGCCAAGATCCTGCCGATCCGGGTGCTGGACAAGGCCAACAAGTACGACGATCCGAGCGTCGTGGCGCAGGCGGTGCGGTGGGCGGTGGACCACCGGGCGACGGTGATCAACCTGTCGCTGGGCGGGGCGCTGCGCAGTGAGGCGATCGCTGACGCGCTGCGGTACGCGGCGGCGCACGATGTCGTGGTCGTCGCCTGTACCGGCAATATCGCTACCGACCGGTCGATCCATCAGGTCTGGTATCCGGCGCGGGAGCCCGGGGTCATCGCGGTGGCCGGGCTCGGGGCCAAGGCGCCGACGTCGAAGGCGGAGGCGCTCTGGTCCGGGTCGCTCACCGGGCCCGAGACGGTGCTCACCGCGCCCGCGGTGGGGCTCACCGGGGCGAAGCCCGGCGGCGGGTACTGGCAGGTGCAGGGCACTAGCTTCGCCGCTCCGCTGGTTGCGGGGGCGGCCTCGCTCGTGCGGGCCAGGTTCCCGAAGATGAGCGCGGCGAACGTCATCAACCGGCTGATCGGCACGGCCAGGGACCTCGGGGCGAAGGGGCGTGACGACCAGTTCGGCTACGGCGAGGTCGACCCGGTCGCGGCGCTGCGGTCCAGCGTCGGCGAGGTGGCGACCAACCCGCTCGCGGACGGCGCGACGGAGCCCGGGCCGGTCGGGGACGCCGAGGCCGACCAGGGCGAGCCGCTGCGACCGGGCGGTGCGGCGCCGATGCCGAGTACGTCCGAGGAGCCGGAGCTGCGGCAGATGGCCGGCGACGCGCGCACCGAGCTCAGCGCGGTCGCCGGGCTCACGGCGACGCTGCTGATCCTCGTCGTCGGCGCGTCAGGGGTCCTGCTCCATCACCGTCGGCGAGCAAGACACTCCACCCGCCTATAGCGACGAACCGGGTGCGATCAAGCAAGCCGTACATGAAGCGAGCTAGGCGCACTTGCCCGTCTGAGTCGGGTCCGTGTGCTGCCGCCCCGCCTCGGCCACCGACGACGCCTCGTCCGCCGTCACCGCGAAGCCCGTCTGCGGATCGTCGGCCGCCGCGGCGAAGATGATGCCGAGCACCTCGCCGTTCGTGGAGAGCAGCGGCCCGCCCGAGTTGCCGGAGCGGACCAGCGCGCGAATCGTGTAGATCTCGCGCGAGACCTTGCCGTCCTCGTAGATGTTCGGGCCGGTGATGTTGCGGTGGTCGCGGATGCGGGCGGACTGCGCGTCGTACGGCCCGTCCAGCGGGTACCCGAGCACGATCGCGTCGTCGTTCGAGTCGGCCTTCTTCGCGGCGAAGGGCATGACCGGGGCGTTGAGGTTCTTGACGTACAGGACGGCGATGTCGCGGTCCGGGTCGTAGGCGACCACTGTCGCCGGCAGCGGTCGCGAGGAGCCGTCGACGAGCACGCTCACGGTCTTGGTGCCGGCCACGACGTGGGCGTTGGTCATGACGCGGTTCTGCGAGTACACGAAGCCGGAGCCCTCGATGCGCCGGGAGCAGGAGGGCGCCTGGCCGAGCACCTTGACCACGGACTTCTTGGAATTCTTGACCAGCTCCGAGCCGGCGAGCTTCGGGTCCGGCGGGGAGACCTCCTTGACGCGGGTCGGCGAGAGCCCGTCGAACACGTCCGGGAAGCCGCGGGTGTCAACGGTTTCACGCAGCGCCTCGGAGAGCGCGTCGGCCTGGGCCGGCATCGCCTTGTCGACCACGTTCAGGATTATCGAGTTGCTGACCGCGCGGGCGAGCCACGGCAGCGACGACGCGCTCAGCGGCGCGGCGACGAGCCAGACCACGAGCAGCACGGCGACGACCGAGACCACGGCGCCGCCCGCGTTGTCGACAGCCTGCGCGTTGCGGCTGACGATCGCGTTGCGTAGCCGGTTGCCCACGAAACTCGCGAGGGCCTGGCCGGCGACCGCGAGGCCGAAGACCGCCGAGAGCGACATGACCACACGGGCCTGGTCGGAGGTGAAGAAGTGCTCGGCGAGCAGCGGGCCGAGCTGCAGACCGAGCAGCGCGCCGCCGAAGAAGCCGACGAATGACAGCAGACCAACAAGGAACCCCTGGCGATATCCGTTGATTGCGAACATCACCATGAGGAGCAGAAGGACGATATCGATCACGCTGCCAGACACGCATTCAACGTACAGGTGCGGCACCAGGTGTCGGCAGTTCCTCAACCCGGCCAGTTGGCCACTCGACCGCCCAACCGCCGAGTTCCAGCAGCGTAGACAGCACGCCGGCGGTGAAGCCCCACACCAACATGTCGTGTATCCGAAACGCCGGGCCGATCCACCCGCTCGGGTGCCGCAGTCGTAGCCGGTGCGCGGGATCGACCAGTTCACGAATGGGCAGGCGCTCGACGCGGGCCACCTCGCGCGGATCGGCCGGGCCGACCGGGTGCGGCGAACGCCACCAGGCGACCACCGGCGTGACGAGGAAGTTGCTCACCGGGATCCACAGCGTCGGCAGGGTCGCGACGACCTCGACCGTGCTCGGGTCCAGGCCGACCTCCTCCTCGGCCTCGCGCAGCGCGCACGCGACCGTGTCGGCGTCGCCCGGGTCGACCGCGCCGCCGGGGAATGCGGGCTGCCCGGCGTGGTTGCGCATGGTCGCGGCGCGCTGGAGTACCAGGATGTCGGGCCCGGTGACCGGGTCCTCGCCGAAGAGCACGAGCACCGCGCTCTGCCGCTGCCCCTCCCCGTCGGGCGTGGGCAGCCGCGTGAAGTCGGAAGCGTCGGCCGAGCGGATGTTGCTCAGCAGCGGCTCGAACCAGGCCGGCAGGTCGTGCGCGGTCACGCCGCCACCCCCAGGTACCGCCGGCTCAGCAGCGGCTCGAACCAGGCCGGCAGGTCGTGCGCGGTCACCCCGCCACCCCCAGGTACCGAAGACTCAGCTCCTGCACTTTCGCCTCGGTCAGCGCCGGCCCCTGGTAGGCGTAGGCGATGCGGCCACCCGGCGTGACGAACAGCGTCGCCGGCAGTGTGGAGGCCAGCGACCGGTTCACGAGCGGGCTCGCCGCGAGCGCGAACTGCTGCTGCGGGTCCTCCAGCATCGGGAACGTCAGCTTCAGCTCGTCGATCACGGACCCGGCCTGGTCGTGGCGGTCCTTGGTGACGATGCCGACCACGCGCACCCGGCCCGCCGCCGCGACCTTCTCGAGCGCCGGCAGCTCCTCCCGGCACGGCCCGCACCACGAGGCCCACAGGTTCACAATCGTCGGCGCGCCGCCGAGGTCGGCCACGTCGATGAACCGCCCGCCCGCGAAGCAGGGCAGCGCCATGGCCGGAAGAGCAGGGCCGGATTCGGTACCCCCTGAGCCCGACGCCCCCGCCCGCTCGATGCAGCGCGGGCCACCTGTCGCGGTCGCGGGCTCGGCCGGCGGCCGGACGTCGGCGGTGCAGGCCGCGAGCGCCGCGACCACGGTGAACAGCGCGGCCAGCCCGAGGAGACGCCTCACAGGACCAGCTCCGCGAGCTCGGCGGCGCGGGGCCCCTTGAGCAGCTTGACGGCCACCTCGACCTCGGTCGGCCCCAGGCCGTACGACGGGCAGTCCCGCCGCAGCGTGCACGCCCCGCAGGCCGGCTTGCGCGCGTGGCAGACGCGGCGGCCGTGGAAGATCACGCGGTGCGAGAGCATCGTCCAGTCCCGCGGCGCGAACAGCACCGCGATGGCGAACTCGATCTTCACCGGGTCGGTCTCGTCGGTCCACTGCCAGCGGTGGACCAGGCGCTGGAAGTGGGTGTCGACCGTGATTCCGGGCACGTCGAAGGCGTTGCCGAGGACGACGTTGGCGGTCTTGCGCCCGATCCCGGGCAGCGCGACGAGCTCGTTCAGCGTCCCCGGTACCTCACCGTCGTGCCGCTCCACCAGCGCCTGCCCGAGCCCGATCAGCGAGTCGGTCTTGTTGCGGAAGAAGCCGGTCGGCTTGATGAGCTCCTGCATCTCGATCGGGTCGGCCCCGGCGTACGCGGCGGCGTCCGGGTACTGCGCGAACAGCTTCGGCGTCACCTGGTTGACCCGCTCGTCCGTGCACTGCGCGGACAGGATCGTGGCGACGGCGAGCTCGAGCGGGCTGGTGAAGTCGAGCTCGCAGTGCGCGTCGGGGTGGATCGTCGCCAGGGCGCGCCCCATCCGCCGCGCCCGCCGCTTCAACGCCAACGCGGTCTCGGTCTCGGTCACGCAACGACAATACGTCGCCCGCCGGACGGCACCGATCGAGCGACCCCGCCACCGGCCAAGTGGCGGAACCGAGAACCCGGCATATACGAAAAATCCGATAAGTCGCGGCGCGGAGCGCCCGACTTATCGCGCACAACCGACGGCCGCCGAAGGAGCCGAGCGGGCGGCCGCGGAGTAGAGCGCCCGGCGCAAAGCGCCGACCTAACCGAGCGCAACCGACGGCCGCCGAAGGAGCCGAGCGGGCGGCCGCGGAGTGGAGCACCCGGCGCAAAGCGCCGACCTAACCGAGCGCAACCGACGGCCGCCGAAAGAGCCGAGCGGGCGGCCAGCGCGGAGCGCCCGACTTATCGACCGCAGCCGGCGGCCGCGGAAAGAGCCGAGCGGGCGCGGCGCGCCCGACAACCGCGCTACGCCGCCGGCTGCGTGATCGCGCCGTCCTGGCCGATCACCGCGCCCGTCTTGGGGAAGTCCTGCTTGCTCAGGTTCGACACGAACGGGATGGCCTGCTTCTTCGGGTCCGGCTTGGGCAGGCCCGGCGCGACCATGTACGTAGCGCTGAGCGATCCGCCCTTCCACGTACCGTCGCCGCGCAGCGTCACCTTGAGCACGCCGCCGATGCCGACCGTCCCGTTGTAGGACAGCGCCTTGTAGCCCGCGAAGTTGCCGAGGCTGTACGCGATCAGCCGCCCCTTGTAGAACTCCATCGCGCGCATGACGTGCGGCCCGTGCCCCACCACCAGGTCGGCCCCGGCGTCGATGACGCGGTGGGTGAACGCGACCGGGTTGCAGCGGTTCTCGCCCAGGAACATCTCGGTCTCGTTCTTCGCGTGCGTCTTGTCGGACCCCTCGGCCCCCATGTGGACCTGCACGACCACGAGGTCGGCCTTGGTCGCGGCCTCCTTGACGATCTTCTCCGCCGCGTCGAGGTCGGAGCAGAGGTTCGACCAGGTGTAGGAGGCGAACCCGATCACCGCGATCTTCACGCCCTTGGCCTCGCCGATGGAGATGTCGCCGGGCCAGCCGGTGTACTTGATGCCCGCCCCGTCCAGCGTCTTCTGCGAGTTCTTGTAGCCGACCGGGCCGAAGTCGTAGGCGTGGTTGTTGGCCATGTTCATCATCTTGAAGCCGGCGTCGGTGAGGTTCTGCACGTACGCCGGCGGGGTGCGGAAGGCGAAGCACGTCTTGCCGGCGTTGTCGGCCGAGCACTTGCCCACGCCGGTGTCGTCGGTCAGCACCTGCTCGAGGTTGCCCATCTGGAAGTCGGCGGCGAGGTACTGCTTCACCGGGTCGAAGAAGCCCTTGCCGTTGTTCGGCGGCAGCCCGCCCGGGGCCATGCCCATGACGATGTCGCCGGTCGCGCTGAGCGTGATGCCCTCGGCCGGGCCCGGGACCGCGCCGGCGGGCGCGGAGGAGCCGCCGCCGCCCGCGTCGGAGGCGCCGCCGGCCTGGGGCTGCTGCTGGGTCGGGCCCTGGGTCGCGGCGGGCTTGTCGTCGCCGCCGCCGAGGAAGGTGGCCGCGCCCGCGGTGCCGGCGCCGATGACCACGGCCGCCACGGCGGCCAGGATGATCGCGGTGCGCCGGCCGCCACCGCCGGTCCCGCGCACGGGCGGGGGCTCGCCGGGCAGCGGGAGCTTGCGCCGGCCGGCGCGCTCCTCGGGCTCGTAGGCCTTGGCGGCGTACAGCTCCTCGGGGCGCCGCTGCGGTCCGGGGGCCGGCACGTGCAGCGGCGCGACGGGCGGGGAGCCGTAGACCCCGCCGGTGCGGTCGCCGCCCCAGACGTTGCCGGAGCCGGGCTCCGGGGCGGGGTCGGAATCCGGGCGCGGGTTGCGGCCTGCCGCAAATCCGTCGAAACGACCCGTCCCCGGGGCGTAACCTCCGGCCGGGCCGGTCGGTTGCTCAGGTTGAGGGGACGCAGGCCCACCCCGCTCCGGCTGCTCATCCGGCCAGCGGGACGGTCCGCCGTACAGCGTCATGCGATCCACTCCACCACTCGGCGACGCTCGCGCTCAGAGTGAGCACGAGCGGTCGTGTCCGACGCGAAGATATCGCACCCCCGCGAACCGCGGGCCGCCCTTGTGGATGACCGCCCCGCCGCAGGTCGCGCAGTACCCTCTCGACCTGCCCACCGTCGTTGAAGACGACACCGTATGCATAAACTGGCGTTCGCGCGATCGCTTCGCAGCGGAGAGGACGCGCCGACGGATAGAGGTGGACGCGATGGACGAGGTACTGGCGCGTAGCGGGATATTCCAGGGAGTCGAGGCCGACGCCGCGGAGTCACTCGCCAAGGAGATGGAGACGATCGACGTCCGCAAGGGCGAGGTCGTGTTCAGCGAGGGCGAGCCGGGCGACAGTCTCTACATCGTGCTGTCTGGCAAGATCAAGGTCGGGCGCCGCGCGGCCGACGGCCGGCAGAACCTCATCGCCGTCATGGGCCCGAGCGACATGGTCGGCGAGCTTTCCCTCTTCGACCCCGGCCCGCGCACCGCGACCGCCACCGCCGTGCTCGACACGCGGCTGGCCCGGCTGCGCAAGCAGGCGCTGCGCCCGTGGCTGACCAACCGGCCGGAGATCGCCGAGCAGCTGCTGCGCGTGCTGGCCCGCCGCCTGCGCCGCACCAACGACTCGCTGGCCGACCTCATCTTCACCGACGTGCCCGGCCGCGTGGCCAAGACGCTGCTGCAGATGGCCGGCCGCTTCGGTACCCGCGACGGCGGCGTGCTGCGGGTCAACCACGACCTCACGCAGGAGGAGATGGCCCAGCTCGTCGGCGCCTCGCGCGAGACGGTGAACAAGGCCCTGGCCGACTTCGCCTCCCGCGGCTGGCTGCGCCTCGACGGCAAGAGCGTGATCATCATGGACCCGGAGCGCCTCGCCCGCCGCGCGCGCGTCTGAGACAAAGACCCCCCAAAAGGACAAAGACACCCCAAAAGGCCGCCCGCGAGGCGGCTTTTTGCGATCCACAAAACAATCAGTCTTGACTGTTTGTTTCTGGAGCGGCACGCTGGCAGTCATGCAGGAGCGCAGCCGGGTCACTCAGCGGCGCCTGCTCGAGGCCACCGTCGAGTGCCTCTACGAGCACGGCTGGTCCGGCGCCACCACCACGGTCATCGCCGAGCGCGCCGGCGTCTCCCGCGGCGCCCAGCTGCACCACTACCCCACCCGCGCCGCCCTGGTGCTCGCCGCCGTCCAGCACCTGGCCGAGCGGCGCGCCGAGGAGATCCGCAACGAGGCCGCCGCCCTCACCGGCGACCGCGAGGAGCGCCTGGACCGGGTGGTCGAACTGCTCGCGGCGGCCTTCACCGGCCCGCTGTTCGTCGCCGCCCTCGAGGTCTGGGTCGCCGCGCGCACCGACGCCGAGCTGCGCGACGCGCTCGTACCGCTGGAGGCGCGGGTCGGCCGCGAGATGCACCGGCTCACCGTCGACGTGCTCGGCGCGGACGAGACGCGCCCGGGCGTGCGCGAGGCCGTCCAGGCGACGCTCGACCTGCTGCGCGGGCTGGGCGTGGCCAACCTGCTCACCGACGACACCGCCCGCCGCACCCAGCTCCTCGCGGCCTGGAAACTCCAGCTGGCCCAGCTGATCTGAAGGAGGCGCGATGCAGCTCGACGAGGTGCTGCCGGACCTGGCCGCGGAGTCGGAGGCGCTCGACCGGCTCGTCGCCGGCCTGGACGCGCAGCAGTGGAGCACGCCGACCCCCGCGCCCGGCTGGACCGTCGCGCACCAGATCGCACACCTGGTCTGGACCGACGAGGCGGCCACGCTGGCCAACGCCGACCCGGCCGCCTTCTTCGCGCGGCTGTCGGCGGTGGACGATCCGCTGACCTTCGTGGATCGGGCCGCGGCCGCGGGCGTTGCGCCGCCGGACGAGCTGCTGGCGCGCTGGCGCGCCGGGCGGGCGGCGCTGGCGACGGCGCTGCGGGCGGTACCCCCGGGAGAAAAACGGCCCTGGTTCGGCCCTTCGATGTCGCCCGTCTCGTGCGCCACGGCCCGGCTCATGGAGACCTGGGCGCACGGCCGCGACATCGCCGAGACGTTCCCGGACGACGAGCGGGCCCGGCAGCACCTCCGCCCGACCGACCGTCTGCGGCATGTCGCTTTTATTGGCTACAGAACGATAAATCACGGATTCGAGAGCCACGGGCAGGCCGGCCCGACGACCCCCTTCCGCGTGGAGCTGAGCCTGCCGGACGGGGGCGAGATGACCTTCGGGCCCGAGGCGTCCCCGGAGCGCGTGACCGGCCCGATCCTGGACTTCTGCCTGCTTGTCACCCAGCGCCGGCACCCGGCCGACCTCGCGCTGCAGGCGTCCGGGGACGACGCGGCGGAGTGGATGACGAAGGCCCAGGCGTTCGCGGGGCCTCCCGGAACGAAGCGCGAGCCGAGGGCCGGACGATGACGGCCCCGATCAGGATCGGCAACGCGTCCGGGTTCTACGGCGACCGGGCCACGGCCTGGCGGGAGATGCTCGACGGCGGCGAGCTCGACGTGCTCACCGGCGACTACCTGGCCGAGCTCACCATGCTCATCCTGGGCCGGGACCGGCTGAAGGACCCGGCGACCGGTTACGCCAAGACGTTCCTGCGGCAGCTGGAATCCGTCCTCGGTACCGCGAAGCAGCGCGGCGTACGCCTGGTGACAAACGCCGGCGGGCTCAACCCGGCCGGGCTCGCCGACGCCGTGCGGGCCCTGGCCGGGCGGCTCGGCCAGGACGTGGCCGTCGCGCACGTGGAGGGCGACGACGTCACGGCGCAGGTCCCCGGTCTCACGGCGAACGCGTACCTCGGCGCCTTCGGCATCGCCGAGTGCCTGACCGCGGGCGCGGACGTTGTGGTCACCGGCCGGGTCACCGACGCGTCCCTGGTCGTCGGCCCCGGCATCGCCCGCTTCGGCTGGACCCGCGCCGACCTCGACGCGCTCGCGGGCGCCACGGTCGCCGGGCACGTGCTGGAGTGCGGCGCCCAGGCGACCGGCGGCAACTACGCGTTCTTCACCGAGCTGCCCGACCGGGCCCGCCGCCCCGGCTTCCCGCTCGCCGAGCTGCACGCCGACGGCTCCGCGGTGATCACCAAGCACCCGGGCACCGGCGGGGCCGTGACGGCCGAGACGGTGACCGCGCAGCTGCTCTACGAGATCGGCGCGCCCGCCTACCCCGGCCCCGACGTGGTGGCCGACTTCGGCACGATCCGCCTGGCCGCCGACGGCCCGGACCGCGTCCGAATCTCGGGGGTGCGCGGCGCCCCGCCCCCGCCGGAGCTCAAGGTCGGCGTCAACGCCCTGGGCGGTTTCCGCAACGCGATGACGTTCGTCCTGTGCGGCCTGGAAATTCCTGCAAAAGCGGATTTGGTACGTACACAGCTCACCGACGCCCTGGGCCCCGACGGCCTCGAGTTCACCCTGGCCCGCACCGACCGCCCCGACGCGGACTCGGAGGCGGCGGCGAGCGCCCTGCTGACGGTGTCGATCAAGGACTCCGACCCGAAGCGGGCCGGCCGCACCTTCTCCCAGGCCGCCGTGGAGCTGGCGCTCGCGTCCTACCCCGGGCTGGCGCTGACCGCCCCGCCCGGCGACGCCACCCCGTTCGGCGTCTTCACCGGCCACCTGATCCCGCAGGCCGCGGTCGAGCACATCGCCGTCCGCCCCGACGGCACGCGGGTCAAGATCGAGCCGCCCGAGATCACACAATCCCTCAATAACACGAAAAGTCCGAAATGTCCGGACGCGGCAGCGGCCGGACATTTCGTCCGAGCGCCCCTCGGCACGCTGTTCGGCGCCCGGTCCGGCGACAAGGGCGGCGACGCCAACATCGGGGTCTGGGCGCGGGACGAGCCCGCCTACGCGTGGCTCCGGGCAAATCTCACCGCCGATCGGCTCCGGGAGCTGCTGCCCGAGGCGCGGGAGCTCGACGTCGAGCGGTACGAGCTGCCCAACCTGCTCGCGGTGAACTTCGTCGTGCGCGGCATCCTGGGCGCGGGGGTCGCGGCCAGCACCCGGTTCGACCCGCAGGGCAAGGCGCTCGGCGAGTGGTTGCGCTCCCGGGTCGTCGAGCTTCCCGCGGAGCTGGTCCCGTGACCGGCGACCCGTTCGAGACCGAGGAGCGGCGGCGGCTGCGGGAGCTGACCCGGCGCTTCGTCGAGCGCGAGGTGCGCCCGCACCTGGACGAGTGGGAGCGCGCCGGTGAGGTACCCCGCGCGCTGCACCGCCGGGCCGCCGAGATCGGGCTGCTCGGCATCGGCTTCGCCGAGGAGGTCGGCGGCTCCGGCGGCGACCTCGTCGACAGCGTCGTGGTCACCGAGGAGCTGATCCGGGCCGGCGGGTCCTCGGGGCTCGTGGCCGCGCTGTTCACGCACGGCATCGCGCTGCCGCACATCGTCGCGACCGGGCGGGCCGACCTGGTCGAGCGGTTCGTGCGCCCGACGCTCGCCGGGGAGCGGATCGGCTGCCTGGCCGTCACCGAGCCCGACGGCGGCTCCGACGTGGCCGGCATCCGCACGAAGGCGACCGAGGACGGCGACGACTACATCGTCAACGGCACGAAGACGTTCATCACCAGCGGGGCGCGGGCCGACTTCGCGACCGCGGCCGTCCAGACCGCCGACGGCCTGCGGCTCCTCGTGGTCGAGGGCTTCCGCGTCACCCGGCGGCTGGACAAGATGGGCTGGCACTGCTCGGACACCGCGGAGCTGGCCTTCGTCGACCTGCGGGTGCCCCGCAGCCGGGTCGTGGGTGGGTTCGCCGAGCTCATGACCCACTTCGCGGCCGAGCGGATCTCGCTGGCGGTGCAGGCGTACGCCACCGCCGAGCGCTGCCTCGACCTCACGCTGGCCTGGGTGCGCGACCGGCACACGTTCGGCCGCCCGCTGGCGAGCCGGCAACTGGTCCGGCACCGGCTCGCCGAGATGGCGCGCCAGGTGGAGGTGGCCCGGACCTACGTCCGCCACGTCGCCGTCCGTGTCGCAAGCGGCGAGCGGCTCGTTACGGAGGTGGCGATGGCGAAGAACACCGCGGTCGCGTCGTGCGACCACGTCGTGGACCAGGCCGTGCAGCTGCACGGCGGCCTGGGGTACATCCGGGACGCCGAGGTCGAGCGCCACTACCGCGACGCCCGGATCATGGGCATCGGCGGCGGGACCACGGAGATCATGAACGAGATCATCGCGAAGCAGTTGGGGGTCTGAGGCCATGCCGGTACTGACGAGCAACCTCGGCCCGCGCGGGTCGGGTCACCCGGGCGATGCGCGCGCCGGCGCGTACCAGGAGAACAGGGCGGCCATGCTCGAGCGGCTGACCGAGCTGGAGTCGGCGCTGCGCCAGGCGCGCGGGGGCGGGGGCGACAAGTACGTCACGCGCCACCACGCCCGGGGCAAGCTGCTGCCGCGCGAGCGCATCGAGCTGCTGGTGGACCGCGACTCGCCGTTCCTGGAGATCTGCCCGGTCGCGGCCTGGGGCACCGACTACCCGGTCGGCGCCAGCGTGGTCGCCGGCATCGGCATCGTCGAGGGCGTGCCTTGCGTGATCGTGGCGAACGACCCGACGGTGCGCGGCGGCGCGGTGAACCCGTTCTCGCTGAAGAAGACCCAGCGGGCCGGGCAGATCGCGCGCGAGAACCGCCTGCCGCTGGTCAACCTGGTCGAGTCGGGCGGGGCCGACCTGCCGCAGCAGGCCGAGATCTTCATCCCGGGCGGCGCGGCGTTCCGCGACCTGACCCGCCTCTCGGCAGCGGCGATCCCGACGGTCGCGGTGGTCTTCGGCAACGCGACGGCCGGCGGCGCGTACATCCCCGGCATGTCCGACTACACGATCTTCGTGCGCGACCGGGCCAAGGTGTTCCTGGCCGGGCCGCCGCTGGTGAAGATGGCCACCGGCGAGACGGTCGACGACGAGACGCTGGGCGGCGCCATGATGCACGGCGTGCGCTCGGGCCTGGCCGACTTCGTCGCCGAGGACGAGCGCGACGCGCTGCGCCTGGCCCGCTCGTGCGTCCGGAACTTCGACAACACCGCGAAGACCCGCATGTTCGGGGTCGAGCCCAAGTACGACGCCGACGACCTGCTCGGCATCCCGAGCGCCGACCTGCGCGTGCCGTTCGACCCGCGGGAGATCCTGGCCCGGGTGCTCGACGGCAGCGAGTTCGACGAGTTCAAGCCGGCCTACGGCCCGGCCCTGTGCACCGGGTGGGGCGCGATCCACGGCCACCGCGTCGGCGTGCTGGCCAACGTGCGCGGCGTGTTGTTCTCGGCCGAGGCGCAGAAGGCGGCCCAGTTCATCCAGCTGGCGAACGCGAGCGGCACCCCGCTGGTCTTCCTGCAGAACACCACCGGCTACATGGTCGGCAGCGAGTACGAGCAGGGCGGCATCATCAAGCACGGCGCGCTGATGATCAACGCGGTGGCCAACTCGCGGGTGCCCCACCTGACCGTCAACATCGGGGCCTCCTACGGCGCCGGCAACTACGGCATGTGCGGCCGCGCCTTCGAGCCGCGGTTCCTGTTCACCTGGCCCAACGCCAAGTCCGCCGTCATGGGCCCGCAGCAGCTGGCCGGCGTGCTGTCGATCGTGGCCCGCCAGGCGGCCGAGGCCAAGGGACACGCCTACGACGAGGAGCAGGACCGCACCATGCGGTTCATGGTCGAGCACAAGGTCGAGCAGGAGTCGGCGGCGCTGTTCCTCTCCGGCCGCCTGTACGACGACGGCGTGATCGACCCACGCGACACCCGGACGGTGCTGGGCCTGTGCCTGGCGCTGGTCGGCACGGGCGACCGTGGGCAGTTCGGCGTATTCCGGCATTAGGGGAGCGAACAAGTGATCAGAAGGCTGCTGGTAGCCAACCGCGGCGAGATCGCCCGCCGGGTGTTCGCGACCTGCCGGGCCATGGGGCTCGAGACGGTCGCCGTCTACTCCGACGCGGACGCCGACTCGCCGCACGTGGCCGAGGCCGACTACGCGGTGCACCTGCCGGGCAGCTCGCCGGCCGCCACGTACCTGCGCGGGGATCTGCTCATCGCGGCGGCGCGCAAGTGCGGCGCGGACGCGGTACACCCGGGATATGGCTTCCTTTCGGAGAACGCCGAGTTCGCCCGCGCGGTGATCGACGCCGGCCTGACCTGGGTCGGCCCGTCGCCCAAGGCGATCGCGATGATGGGCTCGAAGCTGGAGGCGAAGGCGCTGCTGGCCGAGGCCGGGGTGCCGATGCTGCCCACCGCCGTCGAGCCCGAGGACGTCGACGCCTTCCCGGTGCTGGTCAAGGCGTCCGCGGGCGGCGGCGGGCGGGGCATGCGCATCGTGCGCGACCGTGAGTCGCTGGCCGAGGCCGTGGCCGCGGCCCGGCACGAGGCGGCCTCGGCGTTCGGCGACGGGACGGTGTTCTGCGAGCGGTACGTCGAGCGCGCCCGCCACGTCGAGGTCCAGATCATGGCCGACTCGCACGGCAACGTGGTCCCCCTCGGCGAGCGCGAGTGCTCGATCCAGCGGCGGCACCAGAAGATCGTCGAGGAGACCCCCTCGCTGGCCGTCGACCCGTCGCTGCGCGACAAGCTCTGCCAGGCGGCGATCACGGCCGCCCGCGCCGTGTCCTACGTCGGCGCCGGCACCGTGGAGTTCCTGCTCGCGCCGAACGGCGAGTTCTTCTTCCTGGAGATGAACACGCGGCTGCAGGTCGAGCACCCGGTCACCGAGTGCGTGGTCGGGGTCGACATGGTGCGGCTGCAGCTCGTCGTGGCCGAGGGCGGCCCGCTGCCCTTCAACGGCCCGCCGCCGCTGCGCGGGCACGCGATCGAGGTCCGGCTCTACGCCGAGGACCCCGCCTACGCCTGGATGCCCTCGACCGGCACGCTGCACCGCTTCGACGTGCCCGGGGTGACGCACTCGTTCGGCCCGCTGCCCGGCCCCGGCCTGCGGCTGGACTCCGGCGTCGCGGACGGCTCGGTCGTCGGCGTGCACTACGACCCGATGCTGGCCAAGCTCATCGCCTGGGCGCCGACCCGCGCCGAGGCGGCCCGGATGCTCGGCGGGGCCCTGGCCCGGGCGCGCATCCACGGCGTGACCACCAACCGCGACCTGCTCGTGCGGGTGCTGCGGCACTCGGCGTTCCTCTCCGGCGGTACCGACACCGGCTTTTTGGATCGTCACCCCGAGGTCTTCGCGCCCCTGCTGTCCTCGGTCGACGCGGTGCGCCTGTCCTGCCTGGCGGCCGCGCTCGCCGGCGCCGCGCGGCGGGCCAGGACCGCCCTCCTGCCGGGGCTGCCCTCGGGCTGGCGCAACGTGCCCAGCGCCCTGCAGACGGTGGTGTACGAGGGGCCGACCGGCACGATCGAGGTCGGCTACCGGCTCGACCGCGCCAACGACCTCGCGGCGTGGGCGGTGCGCCGCATCGACCCCGAGGACATCGGCCTGCCCGGCGCCGCGCTCGACCCCGCGGGCGCGCCCGACCACCCGCCGGCGGCGATCCTCTCCGCCACCGGCGAGCGGGTCGTGCTCGACGTCGGCGGCGTGCGGCTGCAGTTCGCGGTGCACGAGGTCGACGGGGTGTCCTTCGTGGACAGTTCCGAGGGCTCGGCGACCCTGACCGAGTGGCCGCGGTACCCGCTGCCCGTGGCCGACCAGCCGGAGGGCTCGCTCGTCGCGCCGCTGCCGGGCGCGGTCGGCCGGGTACTCGTGGTGCCCGGCCAGCGGGTCGCGGCGGGCGACCTGCTGCTGACGGTGGAGGCGATGAAGCTCGAGCACCCCGTGCACGCCCCCACCGACGGCGTCATCAGCGACCTGCGGGTCGCGGCCGGCTCGCAGGTCGAGTCCGGCGCACTGCTGGCGGTGCTCTCCCCCTCATAGTTCGTTTGGAGCCTTGCGTGGACTTCGACTACACCCCTCAACAGCAGGACCTGCGCGACGCGGTGGCCAAGCTCGGCAAGCGCTTCGGCCACGAGTACTTCGTGCGCAAGGCCAAGGCCGGCGAGCACTCCGACGAGCTGTGGCAGGAGGCGGCCAAGCTCGGCTACCTCGGCGTCAGCGTGCCCGAGCGCTACGACGGCGGGGGCGGCGGCATCACCGAGCTGGCGATCGTCTGCGAGGAGCTGGCCGCGGCCGGTGCGCCGCTGCTGCTGCTCGTCGTCTCCCCGGCCATCGCCGCGACGATCATCGCCAAGCACGGCACCGAGGCCCAGCGGCAGGACCTGCTGCCCGGCTTCGCCGCCGGCACGCTCAAGGTCTGCTTCGCCATCACCGAGCCCGACGCCGGCTCCAACTTCCACAAGCTGACCACCGTGGCCCGCCCGTTCGAGGGCGGCTACTCGCTGACCGGCCGCAAGGTGTACATCTCCGGCGTCGACGAGTCCGACAAGATCATGCTGGTGGCGCGCCTGGAGGACGAGCGCACCGGCAAGCTCAAGCCGGCCCTCTTCGTCGTGCCGGCCAACGCGCCCGGCCTGACCGCCACCAAGATCGACATGGAGATCGTCAGCCCGGAGAACCAGTTCCAGCTGTACCTCGACGACGTGCGCGTCCCCGCCGGGGCACTCGTGGGCGAGGCCCCCGAGGCCGGCCTCCCGGCGCTGTTCTCCGGCCTCAACCCCGAGCGCATCACGGTGGCCGCGATGGCGTGCGGCACCGCCCGCTACGCCCTCGAGCGCGCCTCCACCTACACGGCCACGCGCGCGGTCTGGGGCCGGCCGATCGGCAGCCACCAGGGCGTCGCGCACCCGCTGGCCCACGCGCACATCCAGGTCGAGCTGGCCCGGCTGATGGTCGCCAAGGCCGCCTCCCTGTACGACGCGGGCCGCGACCTGGAGGCGGGCGTCGCCGCGAACATGGCCAAGTACGCCGCCGCCGAGGCCGCCGCGCTCGCGGTCGACACGGCGATCCAGTCGCTGGGCGGCAACGGCATGACCACCGAGTACGGCGTCTCCACCCTGCTGGGCGCGGTCCGGGCGGGCCGGATCGCCCCCGTCTCGCGCGAGATGATCCTGAACTTCGTCTCGCAGCACCTGCTGGGCCAGGAGAAGTCGTACTGACGACACCACCGGGAGTGACGGCCCCATCCACGGCCGTCGCTCCGCGGCCCGGTCGGTGACGGGCGGCACGACCCCGGACGACGCGGCCAGGCGCGCCTACTGCACCGACCGCCTGACCCTCGCCCCGAGGCCCGTCTTCGCCATCGACGGGCACCCGCCGGCGTACCGCATCCCGCCGGCGGCGGAGGTCACGATCGTCCTGCGCTCGGCGGTGACGCTGAGCCCGGAGACCGACAACCGCTGCCAGCGCATGCACTTCGAGACGCGCTGGACGGTGGCCGGGCAGAACGCCTAGGGGCTGTGTCGAAGTGGGGGTCGGAGCGAGGCGAGGCTCAGGCGTCGGCTGGGGCCGCGCCGGGCGCGCCCCGATACCGAGGTTGTATCGAGGTGTGACCGCTACGGTTCCCGGCGGCGTCTGAGTCCGCCGCAGCCCGGCCATCCACTTCGACACAGCCCCTAACGGGACTTGTGCAGCTGCTCGCCCGTCAGGGCGTTGTCGCCGCGGCCGGCCAGGCACCGGAACGTGGTCGGGCCCGCCTTCTGCTCGGCCGCGCTCGGCAGCAGCACCTGGATCTCCCAGTTGGCCGCGCCGATGTTGACCGACACCAGCGTGCCGATGCTGCACACCGCGGTCACCTCCGGGGCCTTGCGGCTCGTGACCTTGCTGCCGGCCGCGAGGTCGCCGTAGGCGAAGACCTCCCACGTGTGCACGCCGTCGCACGAGGCCGGGGCGAGCTTGGCGTCGAAGCACTCCGGGGTGCTGGAGCAGTGGGCGCGGTCGCCGGCGACCGGGCCGCAGGTGGTGGTCGCCGGGGCGGCGAGGGCCGAGGACGACGGGGTCGGGCCGGGGTCGCCGTCGCCGAAGCCGTACGCGACGGCGACGCTCACCAGGGCCGCGACCGCCACCAGGCCCGCGGCCAGGCCGATCCACAGTCCCCGCCGGCTCCCGGACGGGGGCTTGACCGGCGCGACGAACGGGTCGGACGGGGGCGCCTCCGGCGAGTTCGCGGCCGCGGCGGCACCAGCCAGGCCTCCGGACGACGGGCCACCGGACGACGGGCCTCCGGACGCCCCGGCGGCGCCGGACGACGGGCCTCCCGACGACGGGGCGCCGGCCGCGGCGGGCTGGAGGGGGTCGGTCGGGGGCTCCTCGGGGCCGGCCTCGTGCGGGACGGTCTGCTCCGGGTCGCGCGGGATGCCACCCAGGAACGGGGAGTCGAGCAGGCGGTCCGCCGGCGGCGGGGGCGGCAGCGGCGGCGACGTGTACACGGGCTCGAGCGGCGGCGAGCCCAGCGGCGGCACGAGCACCGGCGGGGTCGGCCCGAACTGCAGGGCGATCAGGGCGTCGCGCAGCTGCAGGGCGGTCGGGCGCCGGGTGTCGTCGTTGGCCATGCCGGCGCGCAGGATCGCCATGAGCTCGGGCGGGCAGCCGGGCAGGTCGGGGATCTGGTCGTTGAACATGTCGACAAGCGAGAGCAGGCTCGGCATCTGGTCCTCGCGCCAGCGCGGCGGGCGGCCGCGCATCAGCGCGTAGAGGGTCGCGCAGAGCGCGTAGACGTCGGCCGCCGGGCCCGGCGCGGCGTGGCGGAACGTCTCCGGCGGGGCGTAGGCGGGCGTGAGCACGTCGAGGGTGATCGACACGTCGCGCCACTCGGCCAGGATGGCCAGGCCGAAGTCGGCCAGGGCGGGCTCGCCGAAGCGGCTGAAGAGGATGTTCGCGGGCTTGACGTCGCGGTGCAGCACGCCCAGCGAGTGCGCGTCAGCGAGCGCGTCGGCGATCTTGAAGCCGACCTCGCGGACCTCGGCCGGGGTCAGCGGGGCGGTGCGCATGCGCTCGGCGTAGGAGCCGTCGCAGAGCTCCATGATCAGGTAGGGGTGCCCGTCGCCGGTGATGCCCGCGTCGAAGAGGTCGACGACGTGCGGGTGGCTGGACATGCGCCCGGCCGCGCGGGCCTCGCGCATGAAGCGGCGCCGGTCGCGCTCGGTCTCCAGGGTCCGGTTCTCGACCTTGACGGCGACGTCGCGCCCGACCGACTCCTGCTGGGCGCGGTAGACGGTGGCGTACCCGCCACGGGCCAGCACCGAGAACCCGGTCAGTCCGGGCACCGAGGGGAGCGGAGCCGATGCGGTCACGCTAAGACGGTACGGCAGGGGTGGGACAGTTCTCCGTCACGCATCGGCCACAGCGGGCCGCCCGGACTCGGCGACCGCCGCAACGGAGTCGATCGCGTACGCTCGGTTGGCCTCGATCGCCTCCTGGAGTACCGCCGCCGCATAATCGCGACCGCGGACGTCCTCGCCGGGGGCGTTCTGGGCCTGCCGGGCCCAGTCCAGCGCCTCGGTGGTGCGCCCGGCCGCCAGCAGGGCGGCGGCGTAGGCGGCCACGGCCTGGCGGCGCGAGAAGATCACCGAGGGGCCGAGCCGCTCGGCGGCGACGCAGCCCAGCGTCTCCAGGGCCGTGGGCAGGTCGCCCTGGGCCAGCCGGGCCAGCCCGAACAGCACCCGCGGGCCGACCTTGGCCGCCTCGAGCACGTCGTGGGTCTCGACGACCTGGAGCACGGCCCGGGCGTCGGCCTCGGCGGCGACGGGGTCGCCCCGGTCGAGGCTCACGAAGCCGCGCATGGTGCGCGACATGCCCAGCAGCAGCGGGTGCCCGGTCTTCTCGCCCCACTCGGTGGCGTCGCTGAGCAGGTCGTAGGCGTGGGCCGGGGCCGACAGCTCGCGCGCGACCACGCCCCGCACGACCAGCGCCAGGCCGCGGCCCCAGTCGTCGCCGGCCGCGGCGAACTCGCGGTAGGCCCGCCGCGCCTCCCGGTCGGCCTCGGCCAGGTCGCCGCTCTCGGCCGCGGCGAACGCCTCGACCGCGCGCAGCGTGCCGACCGCCCAGGCGTCGCCGACCCGCTCGCCGAAGGGCAGGAACGCCTTGGCCAGCCGCCGCGCCTCGCCGAGCCGGCCGGCGAGCAGCCGCACGAACGCCGTGGTGCCCCGCAGCCAGGCCCGCCCGACCGGGTCGCCGAGCTCGGCGAAGCGGCGGGCGGCCCGCCCGAGCGCCGCGTCGGCGCCGGCGAAGTCGCCGCGGGTGGTGGTGACCCAGGCCAGGTGCTGCAGCGACCACGCCTGGGCGCGCCGGTCGCCGGCGGTGACCGCGATCTGGAACGACTCGGCGAAGCGGCCCCCGGCCTCGGCCAGGCGCCCCTCGAGGAAGTCGGCCATGCCGAGCCGGCGCATGGCGTCGCCGCGCTCGTACGTCAGGTGCGCCGCCGTCGCCGCGTCCAGCGCCTCGGAGAGCGTGGTGTAGCTGCGCCGGTGATCGCCCGTGGCCCGGTAGGCCCGCCCGGCCACGAGCAGCGCGCCCACCTGCACGGCCGCCTCGTCCCCGGCGTTCGCCGTGATCTTCTCGGCGAGCGCGAGCGCCTCGGCCGTGCGCCCGAGCTGCAGCAGCGCGCGGGCGTGCACGAGCCGGTCGGCCGCGGGCAGCACGCCGCCGCCGAGGACCGCGGCCCGGTCGGCGGCCTGCGCGGCCTGGGCCGGCTCGCCGGAGGCCAGCGCGGCCCGGGCGGCGCGGGCCAGCGCCTGCACGCCCAGCGGCGCGGCCGAGCGGGCCAGCGAGTCCGGCCGCAGCCCGACCACGTCGGCGAGCCGGCCGGCCCGCTCGGCGTGCTCGGCGATGAACGCGTCGGCCGAACCCAGGGTCATGTTGAGCCCGGCCACGTTGCCGGTGCCGCCGGCCGCGAGGAAGGTCGTGACGGCCGCGGACGCCCAGCGCGAGAGCGCGGCGTGCCGCTCGGCCAGGTCGGCCTTGCCGATGCCCGCGTACGCCGCCTCGCGCAGCAGCGGGGTGGCGAAGGCGAACCCGCCCCGCCCGCGGCGCAGCATGCGGCGCTGCAGCAGCTCCTCCACGGCCCGCTCCAGCTCGACCGCGGCCACGACCGCGGGCCGGGCCGGCTGGCCGGGCGGGTTGAAGCGCAGCGCCTCGAGCGCCCGGGCGGGCACGGTGTCGCCGATGACGGCGGCGTCGCGCAGCACGGCCCGGGTGTCGGAGGGCAGCGCGTCGATGCGTGCCGCGAGCACGGCGGCGAGGTCGCGGGAGAGCAGCCGGCCGCCGAGCGAGCCGGGCGCGAGCCGCCAGCCGGGCGGGTCGGTGCCGGCCACGGTGGTCAGCGCGCCCCGCTCCTGCAGCAGGGTCACGAGCTCGGCGAGGTAGAACGGGTTGCCCTGGGCGGTCGCGAGGAGCCGGTCCTCGTCGGCCGGGGCGACCCGTCCGCCGCCGAGGTAGGAGGTCAGCAGCCGGGCCGCGTCCGCGCCGCGCAGGGGCGGGATGGGTACGACCTCGGCATCGGCGATCCGGGTCAGCACGCCGGCCGAACGCACCAGCTCGGGCCGGCCGAGCAGCACGATGAGCACCGGGCCCTCGAGCCGCTCGATGGTGGCGCCGAGCGCGTCGAGCGTCTCGGGGGTGGCGTCGTGCAGGTCGTCGACGGTCACCACGAGCGGCGTCTCGGCGGCCAGCCCCGACAGCAGCTCGGCCACGGCGGCGGGCACGGCGTCGAGGTCCAGCTCGTCGGCCTTGCCGCCGGGCGCGACCCAGGCGGTGTCGGCGGTGGCGTCGCTGTACCCGATCAGGCTCAGCAGCAGGTCGCTGGCGAACCGCGGCGGCTCCGGACGCCCCCGCGCGGCCCGGGCCAGGCGCTGGGCGAGCCGGCGCAGCCGCTCCTCGACCGCCTCGCGGGTCAGCACGGCGTCGGGGGGCAGGCCGATCGCGGCGCGCACGAGGTCGGCCAGCGGGGCCAGGCGCCGACGCTCGCCGAACGCGGCGCAGTGCACGGACAGCACGCGGGCGCCGCCGCCCGGGGCGAAGCCGGCGCTCGGGGTGTACCCGGCGCCGCCCAGGTAGCCGGCCGCGAAGCGCTCGATCTCGCCGGCCAGCCGCGTCTTGCCCAGGCCCGCCTCGCCGGTGAAGACCAGCACGCGCGGCTCCTGCCGGTCGGCGATCTCGGCGAGCCGGCCCGACACCCGGCCGAGCTCCGGCTCGCGGCCCACGAACGGCGCCTCGTCGCCGAGGCCGGAGCGGGTGCCGGGCGCGTCGAGCAGGCCGAGCAGCTCGTAGGCGTCGACCGGCTCCCGCTTGCCCTTCAGCCGCAGCGGGCGCAGCGCCCGCCAGGAGGCCAGGCGGCGGGTGGACGACGACGTGCGGTCGCCCGCGTACACCGCGCCGATAGCGGCCGCGTCGGCGAGCCGGGCGGCGGTGTTGACGGTGTCGCCGATGACCGTGTACTCGATGCCGGCCTGCACGCCCGCCACGACCGGCCCGGTGTTGAGGCCGATGCGCAGGCCGAGCGGGGCGCCGCCGCCGCGCTCGTCGTCGAGCACCCGCCGCACCGCGCGCTGCATCGACAGCGCGGCGCGCACGGCCCGCTCGGCGTCGTCCTCGTGCGCGACCGGCGCGCCGAACACGGCCATGATCCCGTCGCCGGTGAGCTTGTCGACGTGCCCGCCGAAGGTCTTGACCGCGCCCGCGAGCGCGGCGAGCACCCGGTCGGTGACCGCGCCGACCCGCTCCGGGTCCAGGTCCTCCGACCAGGCGGTGAAGTCCGAGAGGTCACCGAAGAGGACGGTGACGATCCGCCGCTCGGCCGCCGGCAGGGTGGCGGCCGCGGGCAGCGCGGAACCACAGTGGTGGCAGAACCGCGCACCGGGAACGGCCACAGTCCCGCACACCGAACACGTCACGCCGTCACCTCCGCAAGCTCCGGTGCCGCCGCGACGTACCGGACTGAGTCTCCCGGTGAGCCGCCCCTCCACTTCGCTCCGGACCGCTCACGGTCGGTCCAAACCATCAAGACCCGGGTGTGATTCCCGTCGCAGGAAATCAAGCTGCGCGCGCACGCTCATCTCGGCCGCGGGCCAGAGCGAGCGTTCGACGTCTGCGTAGACCCGGGCCACGACCTCGACGGCCTCGGTCGCGCCGGCCGCCACCGCCGCCCGCACCTGCTCCAGCCGCGCCTCGCGGTGCTGCCGGTAGTACCGGGCCGCGACGCCGGTGTCGGTGAGCGCCGGCCCGTGCCCGGGCAGCGCGGGGCGCCCGTCGAGCGCGGCCAGCCGGTCGAGGCTGCCGAGGTAGTCGCCGAGGTCGCCGTCGGGCCAGGCCACGACCGTGGTCCCGCGCCCGAGGACGGTGTCGCCGGTCAGCACGATCTCCTCGCCGCGGTACCGCACGAGGAAGCAGACGGAGTCCTTGGTGTGCCCGGGCGTGGCGAGCGGCTCGACCGTGAGGCCGTCCGCGTCGAGGCGGTCGAGCACCGGCGGGTGGTACACCCGCGCCCCGGTGAGCGTGGCCAGCCGCTCGACGCCCTCCGTGTGGTCGATGTGGCCGTGCGTGAGCACGATCGCGGCGACGGGGGCGTGCCCGGCGACCGCCCGCAGGTGCCCCTCGTCGAGGGGGCCCGGGTCGACGACGACGCTGCCGCCGCCGGGGGCGCGCAGCAGCCACGTGTTGGTGCCGTCCAGCGTCATCGGCCCGGGGTTGGGTGCGCGGACGAGCGTCACCCAGTCGGGCAACGCGGCGAGCACCTCGGCGGCGGGGATGGTGACGTGGCTTACCACGAACTGATCCTACGGCGGGGCTCTTCGCCCCACACGTCACCCGACCGGCCAGTGGACCGGCCCCTGGCTGGTCGCCCCGAGGCCGGTCCACAGCAGCCGTCAGGCGACCTCGACGATGGCCTCGACCTCGACCGGGGCGTTCAGCGGCAGCGCGGCGACCCCCACGGCGCTGCGCGCGTGCTTGCCGGCGTCGCCGAACACCTCGCCGAAGAGCTCGGAGGCGCCGTTGACCACGCCGGGCTGGCCGGTGAAGCCCGGCGCCGACGCAACGAAGCCGACGATCTTCACGACCCGCACGACGCTGTCGAGGCCGACGAGGGCCTCCACGGCGGCGAGCACGTTGATGCCACAGTTGCGCGCGAGGTCCTTGGCCTGTTCAGGGGTGACCTCCGCGCCGACGAGCCCGGTGGCGGGCAGCGCGCCGCCGACCATGGGCAGCTGGCCCGACACGTAGACGTGGTTGCCCGTGCGCACGGCGGGAACGTAGGCGGCCACCGGCGGTACCACCGGGGGAACGGTGATGCCGAGCTCGGCCAGGCGGGCGTGGACGTCACCCATGTCAGCCGGCCTTCGGGCGCTTGAAGTACGCGACCAGGTTCTCCGGGTTGGGGCCGGGCACGATGGCCACCAGCTCCCAGCCCTCCTCGCCGAAGTTGTCGAGGATCATCTTCGTGTTGTGGACCAGCAGCGGCGCGGTCAGGTACTCCCATTTCTGCATGTGGGGACAGTAACGCCGGGCCGTCCGGGTTTGTCGGGCACAGCCTGATATCGGGACCCCCCATCGGTGGCCGCGTGACGCTACTGTGAGGGCCGCCGTCGCGTGTGTCGCACAAAGGTGGGAGAAATGACGCAACCGCCCCCATACCCGGGTCAGCCCGAGTATCCGGGTCAACCCGGACAACCCGGTCAGCCGGGCTGGCCGCCGCCCCCGCCGGTGCAGGATCCGTTCGCCGTGCCGCCGCAGCCCGAGCAGTACACGGTGCAGCCGCCGCAGCCGGACCCGTACGCGCCGCAGCCGGACCCCTACGGTGCGCCGCCCACCTCGGCGCCGCCGATGTCCGGGCAGCCGTACGCCCAGCCCTACGGCCAGCCGACCGGGCAGATGCCCGCCACCGGCGCGTTCGGGCAGCCCACGGGGCAGTTCCCGCCGCCCACCGGCCAGTTCCCGACGGGACCCATGGGCGCGCCGACCAGCGGGATCCCGCAGCCGGGCATGGCGCCGCCGTTCTCCGGCCCGCCGGCGCCGGGCTACCCGGTCTACCCGCAGCAGGCCCCGGTCAAGAAGAAGCGCGGCCTGATGATCACGTTGATCATCCTGGGCGTCGTGATCGTGCTCTGCGGCGGTGGCGGCGCCGCGGCCTACTTCGTGGTGCAGAACAACCAGGGCACGGGCGCGCCGACGGCGGTCGAGGCGGTCAACAGCTTCCTCACCGCGGTGTACAAGAACAAGAACAGCGAGGAGGCGCTCAAGTACGTCTGCTCCTCGTCGCGCAACAAGGAGAAGCTGAACGCGCGGATCGACGACATCCGCAAGTACGACGCGAGCCTCAGCAGCCCGACGTACACCTGGCCGACCCCGACCGTCGAGAAGCAGACCGGCGACGAGGCCACGCTGGCCACCACGGTGAAGGTGACGACCAGCGACGAGAAGGTCGCGGAGACGAAGTACCACTACATCGCCTCCAAGGGCAAGGGCTGGTTCGTGTGCGAGATCACCGCCGGGTGACGGATGGCCTCGACCAGGTAGCGTCGAGGGCGTGACGGCGCGCGAGACTTCGGACGGGCGGGGCGGCTACGGCTGGCCCGCCCGTCTGCATGTGGTCACCGGCAAGGGCGGCACGGGCAAGACGACCGTGGCCGCCGCCCTCGCGCTGGCACTGGCGCGCGACGGGAAACGGACCCTCCTGATCGAGGTCGAGGCGCGGCAGGGCATCGCCCAGCTCTTCGACCGCGACCCGCTGCCCTACCAGGAGCTGCGCATCGCCTCGGCCCGCGGCGGCGGGGAGATGCGGGCGCTGGCGGTGGACGTCGAAGAGGCGCTGCTGGAGTACCTGGAGATGTTCTACCGCCTCGGCGTGGCGGGCCGGGCCCTGCGCAAGGTCGGCGCGGTCGACTTCGCCACCACGGTCGCCCCGGGCCTGCGCGACGTGCTGCTGACCGGCAAGATCAAGGAGGCGGTCACGCGGACCGTCGACGGCCGCCGGGTCTACGACGCCGTCGTGCTCGACGCGCCGCCGACCGGCCGGGTGGGCCGCTTCCTCAACGTGACGGCCGAGACGGCACGGCTGGCCAAGGTCGGCCCGATCAAGACCCAGAGCGAGGGTGTGGCGGCCATCCTGCGCTCGCCGATGACCGCCGTGCACGTGGTCACCCTCCTGGAGGAGATGCCGGTCCAGGAGACCTCGGACGCGATCGAGGAGCTGACCCGCCTGGGCATCCCGATCGGCACCGTGATCGTCAACGCCACCCGCCCGCCGGTGCTGGACGGGGTGAAGGTCACGCAGGCCGACCTGCGCCGCGGGCTGACCGCGGCCGGGTTGCCGGTCGACAAGGAGCTGCTGGGCGGGCTGGCCGGCGAGGCGCGCGCCTACCAGACCAAGGTCGCCGCCGAGTCCTCCCTGCGCGCGGAGCTGCAGAGCCTCGGCCGGCCGGTGGTCGAGCTGCCGGTCGTCCCCGAGGGTGTGACGGCGGCGACCCTCGAGTCGCTCGGTGATCTGCTCCTCACGACTGCTTGAGGATGCCCGCAGCGGATACGCTCGCAGGGTGCCTCCCACTGCCGAGACGCGGTCACCCGGCCTCGATCTTGATGCGATCCTCGCCGACCGCGCGATCCGGATCGTGGTCTGCTGCGGCTCGGGCGGCGTCGGCAAGACGACGACGGCCGCCGCGCTCGCGCTGCGTGCGGCCGAGGAGCACGGCCGGCGCACGGTCGTCCTGACCATCGACCCGGCCCGGCGGCTGGCCCAGGCCCTCGGCCTCACCGAGCTGGACAACACGCCCCGCCAGGTCAAGGGCCTCCAGCCGGACTCGGCCGAGCTGCAGGCCATGATGCTGGACATGAAGCGGACCTTCGACGAGGTCGTGCTCACGCACACCGACCCGAAGAAGGCCGAGGAGATCTTCGCCAACCCCTTCTACCAGGCCATGAGCTCGACGTTCTCGGGCACGCAGGAGTACATGGCGATGGAGAAGCTGGGCCAGCTGCGGGCGCGCGAGGAGTGGGACCTCATCGTGGTCGACACCCCGCCGTCGCGCTCGGCGCTGGACTTCCTCGACGCGCCGGCCCGGCTGTCGCGGTTCCTCGACGGCCGGATGCTGCGCCTGCTGCTCGCCCCGGCGCGGGCCGGCGGCCGCAGCGTGTTCAACCTGGTCTCGGCCTCGTTCGGGCTGTTCAGCCGGACCGTGACCAAGATCCTGGGCGCCCAGCTGCTGACC
Source organism: Dactylosporangium sp. McL0621 (assembly GCF_049995355.1). NCBI lineage: Bacteria > Bacillati > Actinomycetota > Actinomycetes > Micromonosporales > Micromonosporaceae > Dactylosporangium > Dactylosporangium sp. McL0621. The sequence goes on along the minus strand of NZ_CP188259.1, from coordinate 655,375 downwards.
GACCTGTCGGGCTTCGTCGGCGCGCTGGACTCGATGTTCGGCGGCTTCCGCGAGCGCGCCGAGCAGACGTACCGCGTGCTGCAGGCCCCCGAGACGGCGTTCCTGGTCGTCGCGTCGCCCGAGCCCGACGCGGTGCGCGAGGCGGTCTACTTCGCCGGGCGGCTCGCGGCCGACCGCATGCCGCTGGCGGGCCTGGTGCTCAACCGGGTGGTGCCGGTCGCGGCGCCGGCGCTCGCGGCGGACGACGCCCGGGCGGCCGCGGAGCGTCTCGACGAGCTCGGCGACCACCGGGCGACGGCGGAAGTGCTGCGGGTGCACGCGGACCTGGCCGACCAGCACGATCGGCAGGCGGCGGTCTCCGGCCGGTTCCTGCGCGCCCACCCCGGCGTGCCGGTCGTCCGCATTCCGGCCCAGCCCGCCGACGTCCATGACCTCGACGGGCTGCGCGCGATCGGAGCGACTCTCGCATAGCGGCTGCGATCAGCCGGTCGGCACCAGCTCCTTGGTGTCCTTGCTGACGCCGTTGCGGTCCATGGCCGCTTCGAACATCTTGCGCCAGCTGGGCACCTGCGGATGACGGCGCAGCAACGCGCGGCGCTCGCGCTCGGTCATTCCGCCCCACACCCCGAACTCGATCCGGTTGTCGAGGGCGTCCGCCAGGCATTCGTACCGCACGGGGCAGCTCCGGCAGATCCGCTTCGCCACGTTCTGCTCGGCACCCTGGACGAACAAGGCGTCCGGGTCGCCATTGCGACACGCGGCGATGCTGGGCCAGTCGACGACCATGCTCATATTTCCTCTTCCCCCCTTGGACTCCCCCCGGGTCCATCCGCCGGTCTTGCCCCGGCGAAAAGCGCCCAAACCACGTCCCCCCATGGCATTCGGGTGCAGTTCGCCGGATTGCCCGGCCGCGACAGCGGGATCCCCGGCCATGGGAACCCCGAGAGGAGCTTTCCGGAACATCATGCTCTGTAGTCGTCCAGTTACGCAACGTTATTGCACCAGGTTAACCGGCCTTTCGCGATCCACCAAAAGGCCGGTTCGTGCTACCGCTGTGCCACTAGCGGGTGCGATTTGCCCAAAATGCCGACGGCCCCCGTGCGGCGTGCCGCAGAATCGGAACTGGGTCAACCTCACACTCGGTGTGACGCGTCTAGGACAACGAGGGCGCCTCCATCTGGACGCGGCCTCCTGACGTCGTCCCGTAGTCTGAGGCGGTGACCTGGATGCGCAAACGCGAGCACGGCCTGCTGCCCAACGCGGCTTCTCTGCTGCTGTGTGGGCTCTTGGCCGGACTTGTGGTGGCCGCGGCCGCATTCCCGGCGGTTGCGATGTCCGGTCTGGCCGCGAAGGCCGGATCCGACACGTTCGAGAACCTGCCGACCGACATCGACGTGCTGCCCTCGCCGCAGATCTCCTACGTCTACGCCTCCGACGGCAAGACGCTGCTGGCGATGATGTACGACGAGAACCGCCGCGACGTGAAGATCGACGACGTCGCCCCGGTCATGCAGCAGGCGATGGTCGCGGCCGAGGACAACCGGTTCTACGAGCACCGCGGGGTCGACGTGAAGGGTGTGGCCCGCGCGTTCGTGGCCAACCAGAACGCCGGCGGGCAGACCGAGCAGGGCGCCTCGACGCTCACGATGCAGTACGTGCGCCAGGCCATCGCCTACTCCGCGCGCACGCCGCAGGAGGTCGTGGACGCCACCGACAAGACGCCCACGCGCAAGCTGCGCGAGATGAAGTACGCGATCGACCTCGAGAAGAAGCTCTCCAAGAAGGAGATCCTCGAGCGGTACCTCAACATCGCGCCCTTCGGCCACGGCGCCTACGGCGTCTTCGCGGCCGCGCACGTCTACTTCGAGAAGGACCCCAAGGACCTCACGCTCCCCGAGGCCGCGCTCATCGCCGGCCTCGTCAAGGCGCCCGGCACGAACGACCCGGCCACGGCCGAGGGCCTGCCGCGGGCGCTGGAGCGGCAGAAGTACGTGCTGAACCAGATGGTCTCGATGGGCTACATCGACAAGACCGCGGCCGACGCCGCCAGCGGCGTGAAGCTCACCATCGTCGGCAAGCGGACCCCCGAGGGCTGCGAGTCGATCCAGCGCCCGGAGCTCGGTGCCGGCTTCTTCTGCGACTACATGCGCCGCTGGTGGACCGACCAGAAGGTGTTCGGCGAGGACCAGTACCAGCGCGCCAACCGGCTGCGGGCCGGCGGCTACACGGTCATCTCCTCGCTCGACATCCAGACGCAGACGGCGGCGTTCAGGTACGCCCAGGACCAGCCCCTCGTCTCCAAGGACCAGAAGGTCACCCTGGGCCAGTCCAACGCGATGATGCTCGCGGCGATCCAGCCCGGCACCGGCCGCGTGACCGCCCTGGCCACCAACCGCAACTTCAGCAACGACCAGACCCAGAACGGCAAGAACACCAACCCGGACAAGAAGAACCAGAAGGGCAACTGGCCCAACACCACGGTGCCGATCATCACCGGTGACACGGACATCCCCGGCTACCAGGCCGGCTCCGCGTTCAAGATCTTCACCGCGGTCGCGGCCCTCGAGTCCGGGCTGCCGCTGGCCACGACGATCCAGACGGAGAAGCAGTTCGTCTCCGACTTCATCATCAGCTCCGGCAGCCCCGCCGCCTGCAACGGCAACCACTACTGCCCGAAGAACTCCGGCGGCCAGTCCGGCCCGTACAACATGTGGACCGGCTTCGGCAGCTCCATCAACACGTTCTTCGTGCCGCTGGAGCAGCAGGTCGGCGTCGACCACGTGGTCGACGTGGCCAAGCGCATGGGCATCCAGTTCAACGCCCCCGAGGACGCCAAGCTCGCGGCCAACCCGAAGGGCTGGGGCGCGTTCACCCTGGGCGTCTCGGCGACGACCCCGCTGCAGCTGGCCAACGCCTACGGCACGCTCGCCGCGGACGGCGTGTACTGCGAGCCGACCCCGATCCTCGAGGTCAAGGACAACAACGGCAAGAAGGTCGACGGACTCGACCCCAAGTGCAAGCAGGCCATCGACCCCGAGGTCGCCCGCGCTGCGGTCGACATGGCCCGCTGCCCGGTCGGCGACCAGTCGGCGTCGGGCAAGTGCGCCGGCGCCACCGCCGGGTACGCCCGGGACTTCGTGAAGCGGCCGATCGCCGGCAAGACGGGCACGACGGACTCCGAGAAGAGCGCCACGTTCACCGTCATGACCAAGCAGCTCGCGGTGTCGGGCTTCCTGACCGACCCGGACTGGCCCGAGACCAACAAGGACATGAAGCACCCGCCGGTCAACTACGCCGCGCTGGGGGTGCTCCGCGACGGCCTGGCCGGCCAGCCGGTCGTGCAGTTCACCCCGCCGACGAAGGACCGCTCGCAGGGCAAGCTGGTCGACATCCCGTCGGTCAAGTGCCTCTCGGTCGACCAGGCCCGGGCCAAGATCAAGAACGCGGGCTTCTCGGTCTCGGTCGCGTCCGGCCAGGTCGCCTCGCAGTGCCCGCCGGGCACGGTGGACCGCACCAACCCGGCCGGCTCCACGGCCAAGGGCAGCTCGGTCCAGCTGGTCGTCAGCAAGGGCCCGGGCGCGCCGGCCGCGCCCTACGCCGGCAACAACAACGGTGACAACAACGGCGGCGGGAACGACGCGGTGCCCAACGGCGACGTTCCGAACGACAACGGCAACTGCCCGATCCCGTGGGTGTGCTGATCACCTGAAGGCATGAAAAACGGCGGGCACCCTCGAGGGGCGCCCGCCGTTTTCGCTGTCGGGTTTGCGTCAGCCCGCGGTCAGCTGCGCCTTGACGAGCGCGGCGACCCGGCCGCCCTCGGCGCGCCCGGCGACCGCGGCCTGCGCGGCCTTCATCGCCGGCCCCATCTGCTGGGGTCCGCTGAACCCGCCGGCGGCGAGGGCGTCGCGCACGATGCCGGCGAGCTCGTCCTCGGAGAGCTGCTTGGGCAGGTACCCCGCGATGACCTCCTCCTCGGCGCGCTCCTTCGCCGCCTGGGCCTCGCGGCCCGCGCCGGCGAACGCGTCGGCGGCCTCGCGCCGCTTCTTGGCCTCCTTGGTGAGCACCGAGAGGATCTCGTCGTCGGAGAGCTCACGGGCGGACTTGCCGGCGACCTCCGCGTTTCGCACCGCGGCGATCGCCATCCGCAGGGTCGACGTCACCAGCTCGTCACGAGCCTTCATGGCGTCGCGCAGGTCGGATTCCAGGCGTGCCTTCAACATGAGAAAAGTCTATCGGTCGGATCATGCTCATATTCCGTTGCAAAAGCGCCGGTAGGCTGAGCGGATGCGCTCGAAGACCGTTCTGCGACTCGCGGCCGGCACCGTCGCCGCCGGCGCCGCCACCTTTGCCTACGCCTCGCTCGTCGAGCGGAACATGTTCACCCTGCGCCGCTTCGACGTGCCGGTGCTCGCCCCCGACGCCGAGCCGCTGCGGGTGCTGCACATCAGCGACCTGCACATGATGCCGGGCCAGCACCGCAAGCAGCGCTGGGTGGCCGAGCTGGCCGGCACCGACCCCGACCTGGTCATCGTGACCGGCGACAACATGGCCCACGTCGACGCCGTCCCCGCCGTCGTCCGCGCGCTCACGCCGCTGCTGGACCGGCCCGGCGCGTTCGTCTTCGGCTCCAACGACTACCACGGCCCGGTGTTCAAGAACCCGCTCGGGTATTTCAACAAGCACAAGCCGTACGTGCAGGGTGCCGCGCTGCCCGCCGAGGAGCTGCGCGACGTGCTGGCCGGCTCCGGCTGGGCCGACCTGAACAACGCCCGCACCACGATCAAGGCGGGCGGCCGCACCGTCGAGCTCGTCGGCGTCGACGACCCGCACGTCGGCCGCGACGACTACGACGCCGTCGCCGGCCCGGCCGCGGCCGACGTCGACCTGCGCATCGGGCTGACCCACTCCCCCGAGCCGCGCATCCTCGACCGCATGGCCGACGACGGCTTCGACCTGCTGCTGGCCGGGCACACCCACGGCGGGCAGGTCGCCGTCCCGTTCTACGGCGCCCTGATCACCAACTGCGGCCTCGACCGGAGCATGGCCAAGGGCCTGCACCGCTGGCCCTTCTCGGAGGCGTACCTGCACGTCTCGGCCGGCCTGGGCACCCACCCGACCGCGCCGATCCGCTTCGCCTGCCCCCCGGAGGCAACGATCCTGACCCTCATCCCGCGATGACCGCCCAGGCCGAGTCGCTCCCGGCCCCGGTCGGGGCGATCCGCAAATGGCCGCGGCGGGCCGCCTACGCAGGCATCGCCGGGGCCGCCGGGCTCGCCGTGCTCCTGCCCACGGGCACCGCCGGGGCGGGCTGGTTCCTGGCCGGGCAGGTCCTCAACGTGAACGGCCAGCGGGTGTACCCCGTGCGCGTACGCGCCTACGCGGGCAACCGGATGACGCTGACCCGCACCCCCGACACGGCGCGCAACATCCCGCTGTCGTTCGTCTGGGCCACGGGCCACGCCATCCTCGGCGACGTCATCTCCGTCGACCGCGCCACCGTGACCCGCGAGGTGGCCGAGGTCACGCGGGGTGCGCTGACGACGGGCGTGCGCGGGTACACCTCGGGCTATGTCTTCGAGGGCGACCCGTCGAGCGCCCGCGGCCTGCCGTTCGACGAGGTGGTCGTCCCGGGCGAGCTCGGACCGCTCCCGGCGTGGCTCGTCCCGCCCACCGGCCCGGCCGACGACACCTGGATCATCGCTGTGCACGGCCGCGGCGCCCCGCGCGGCGAGGCCCTGCGCGCCCTGCCCACCCTCGCCGCCTCCGGCCACCGCACGCTCGTCGTCTCGTACCGCAACGACCCGGACGCCCCGCCGTCCTACGACCACCGCTTCCACCTCGGCTACACCGAGTGGCGCGACGTGAAGTCCGCGATCGACTACGCCCGCGCGGCCGGCGCCCGCGACGTGATCCTCATGGGCTGGTCGATGGGCGGCGCCGCGATCCTCAACCTGCTGCGCGAGTGGGATCACGACGGCTTCCTGCGCGCCCTGGTCCTGGACTGCCCGGTCGTCGACTGGAAGGAGACGCTGCGCATGAACGCCCGCCAGCTCAACGTCCCGCCGGTCTGGACCTGGACGGCGCTCAAGCTCATCCAGCACCGCCTGGGCGTCGCCGGCGCCGACCTCGACTACCGCCCGCTGGCGGCCCGCCTGGACGTGCCCACCCTGCTCTACGTGGACCACGACGACCGCACCGTGGCGCCGGCCCCGACCGTGGACTTCGCCCACGCCGCGGCCGAGCACGTGACCCTGGTCGAGACCCGTGAGGCGGGTCACTGCCGGGGCTGGAACCTGGATCCCTCCGTGTACGAGCAACACCTCGCGTCGTTCCTGAAGTCGATATAAGCCCAGCTCAGCCCGGCCCCGACCGACACGGGGGATACCGAGTTGGGGATGCGACGGGCGTGGGCTACGATTACTCGGCACGCTCGGGGTATAGCGCAGCTTGGTAGCGCGCTTCGTTCGGGACGAAGAGGCCGTCGGTTCAAATCCGGCTACCCCGACTTCGTGAAACACCAGGCCAGGGTCGGTTTCCTCATCGCGAGGGATCGGCCCTGAGTCGTCTCCCAGCCCCTCGCGGGAGAAAGCTCCTAGGTCACGGAAGACATCCCGTTGTGCGTGGGCAGGCACTGCAGCAGCGAAGAGCCGATCAGGAAGAGGCGCGCCGCGCAGCCAGCGCATCGGTCTCGAGGCGGATCGCGAACGGGGCGTCCGACGTCAGCGTCTCCCCCGGGCCGGCTACCAGGTGCTCGACGTAGTGCTCGCCCTCCAGGCGCAGCAGACGCAGCGTCACGGAGGACGGCGCCTCCGGCTCGATCAGCATGTACCAGTCAATCCGTGCGGCGGCATACAACTGAGTCTTCACCAACCGGTCCGTCGCCGCGTTGCTGGGTGAAACGATCTCGCCGACCAGGGAGACGTCATCGCGTCGATCGTCGACCCGTCCTCCACATCCGACACGACGAGGTCCGGGATGACGATTCGGCGGTACGCAGGCGGACGTTTACCGCTTCCAGGACGAGCAGCCCGGCATCCGAGGCGCCGGCGTCCAGAGCATTCGCGATGCGGCGGGACAAGATCTGGTGCCGAACCCCCGGCACCGGACTCACCAGCAGGCTCCCATCGATCAACTCGACCCGGTTCGGCGTCTCGCCAAGCGTGAAGTTCTCATCTTCACTCCACGGCCCCGCGTGCTCCAGCACGTTCACGCCCATCGGCGACTCACCCCCACGAACAGCGTCCCACGAGCGCATACCCGGCGGCGACAGGCGGGCACCCGCTCGGGAGAAATCGCGCCGACGACGCCGTGCAGGCGACCATCACGCGGCTGTACCAGCACTGGAAGCGGGTCTCCCGCAGCGACAACGTCGACGCCTACGTGCACCGGATGCTCGTGCACGCCGTCATCGACGAGCGGCGCACTCGTGGGCGCGGGTCCGGCTCGTCGAGCGGCCTCCTGGACGCTCCCGGTGGCGACCCGCACGCCGGGGTGGACGACCGGGACGGGCTCGTGGCCGCGTTGCGCCGGCTGCCCCCGCGCCAGCGGGCGGTGCTGGTCCTGCGGTTCCTGCTGGACCGATGCGGGCCGGGCCGCCGGCGGGCGTCGAGGGCCCGGCGACGAGCGCGCCGCCGTCCACGGCCGGGAACCCGGCGGCGGGCTGCGTGCCGACGCTGCTGGACACGCCGGGCGCGGCGAACGGCGTGGCCGTAGCGATCGACCCCGGTGGCACGACCGTGGGCGGCACGCTCGCGGTCGCCGGGGCGGTCATCGACGGCGAGCAGACCCGCCCGGCCGTCTGGCACTGTGCCTAGGGGCTGCGGCTTTACAAGATCGCGAAGGCTGGGTAGCACCGTTTACCCCTTTCGGCCGGAAGAGTCCATCACCCCGAAGGACGACCCGGACTCCGGCGGCGTGCTACCTTCGCCGTCGCGCGCGTGTGATGGCTCGGAGGTAGCAAGTGGCGAACCGTTCAACCCAGACGGCGGATCCGGAGCCCGAGGTGCGGCTGCGGTTCGGCGACCGGCAGCTGGCCTGGACGCTGATGGCGTTCTCGGCGGTGCTCTACGCGATCGCGGCGAAGATGCGACTCGGCATGCCGCCGCTCGGCGACGAGCCGCACTACCTGATCATGAGCATCGCGCTCGGCAAGTACCACACGTTCGACCTGACGCAGGCCTACGCCAACGGTGACTACCGGGTGTTCTACCCGGACAACATCGAGGCGCACGTGTACCCCAACGCCGACGGCATCATGGTGCCGCTGCACAACTTCGGCGGGCCGATCCTGTGGACCATCCCGTACGAGATCTGGGGCCGCTACGGCGCCCAGCTCGTCGTCGTGCTGGCCAGCGTCCTCACCGTCGGCGTCATGTACCGCATCATGCGCGAGCTCGGCATCGTCCGCTCCTACGCGGCGATCGTCACCGGGCTGTTCGTGGTCGCCACGCCGCTGTACATGTACGCCTCCATGCTGTTCATCGACCCGTTCGGCGCCCTGTTCGTCGCGTACGCCGTGCGCGTGCTCGTCGCCGCGCGGCCGGCCAAGTGGCAGGTCGCGCTCGCCTCGGCCGGGCTGGGCTGGATGCCCTGGGTGCACGGCCGGTTCACGCTGTTCACCGTGATCCTCGGGGTGCTGCTGCTCCTGCGGGTCGACCGCGGCGGCCTCAAGGGCGTGCGGGCGCTGACGGCGTACATCCCGGCCGCGGTGCCGATGGTCGTGCTCCTGCTCGCGCTGGAGATCTTCAACTACACGCACTACCGGTCGCTGAGCCCCGCCCCCGGCAACTCCGCGCTCGGCGACGGCCTGTTCCAGATCCCGCCGCAGACCGGCCTCGCGGGCATTCTCTTCGACCGGCAGTACGGCCTCATCAGCCACTTCCCGGTGCTCGCCCTGGCCGTGCCCGGAATGTTCCTGGTGGGCCGGCGCCACGGCCGCATGCAGTCGCACTGGATGCTGCTCGCGGTGATCCTGCCGTACATCCTGGCCGTCTCGACGTTCCGCACGTGGTGGGCCGGGTTCACGCCGCCCGGGCGGCTGCCGGTCGTGCTCGTGCCGCTGCTCGCGTTCTACGTGGCGGTGACCCTGCAGCGCCTGCACAACTGGTTGCCGCTGGCGCTGTCGATGCTCACCGGCCTGGTCGGCTTCGCGATCACGGTCACCGGCGACATCATGCTGCTCGGCCGCTTCACGTCCAGCGGCGGCGACGCCAACGACCCGGTCCTGACCTGGCTGGCCGCCCGCATCCGCGAGCCCCACGCCGCACGGATACTCCCGGCCGTGGAGACCAACCCGGGCACGGGGCAGAACTACTGGCCGTGGTACTTCGTCTTCGCCGCCTGTGTAGCGGTGGCCGTCATGTGGGGGCGGCTGGCCCCCGCCGACCGAATGCCGGACCGTCCGCTGTGGAGCGTCATCCCGACCCCGCGCGAGCTGCTGGCAACGGTCCGCCGCCGCCCGGCGCCGGTGCCCACGCCCGCCCGGGCCGCGCAGGCGCCGCGGCCCGTGCCCGCCGCCGCCGTACCCGAACCGGTGCCCGTGCCGGCCGGCGAGCCGCCGGAGGAGTCGGAGGCCGAGTCGGAGAATCCCCGGCTCGACTGGCCTTACCCGCCGTCGGATCGGACCCCATAGGCAAACAGATGTGGCCCGCGCCGAGGCGCGGGCCACATCTCAGTTACCGGTGCCGCTGAAGGCGGTGCCCTGGGCGAACGCGCTGCCGAAGCGCTCCTGCAGGGCGTCGAGCTCGGAGAACTCGGCCTGGTGCGAGGACTCGGAGCCCTCGGCCGCGAACACGTGGTCGTCGACCGACGCGTCGTGGCTGTAGTTCGTGTAGTCGTCCGACTCGTAACGCACGCCCCCCGGGACCTCGTACTCCTCGTGGCGCCCCTGCGCGAAGTCCGTCGACTCGGCCGCCGAGTGGTCCTGCTCGTACACCCCGAACTGGCTGCCGGCGTCCTGCTCGGAGCCCGAAGCCTGGTGCAGCTGGTCCAGCTCGCCGCTGTCCTGGCCGGCCTCGTACTGCCCGTAGTCGACGTCGCTCATGTCTCTATCTCCCTGTCATCAAAGGCAACTCGGTGATGACAAGAACGTTAGGGAACGCAAGATCGAGACGAATCCCGGAAACGTGCCAGCGGTCAGAAGATCTTGCCGGGGTTGAGGATGTTGTCCGGGTCCAGGGCGGCCTTGATGGAGCGGTGCGCCTTCAGGCCCGTCGGGCCGATCTCGCGCGCCAGCCAGTCGCGCTTGAGCAGGCCCACGCCGTGCTCGCCGGTCGAGGTGCCGCCCAGGGACAGGCCCAGCGACATGATGGCGTCGAACACCTTCTGGCCCTGCGCCAGGCTCAACGCGTCGGAGCGGTCGATCACGATTATCGGGTGCAGGTTGCCGTCGCCGGCGTGGCCGACGGTCGCGACCACCACGCCGTGCTCCTCGGCGATGCGCTCGATGCCCTCGATCAGCTCGACCAGCCGGGTCCGCGGTACCGCCACGTCGTCCACCATGATCCCGCCGCCCAGCGGGAACAGGTGCGCCGCGAAGTGCTCCAGGGCCGGGTGGGCCAGGCGGCGGGCGGCGAGCAGCGCGTCGGCCTCGGTGGCGTCGGCGGCCACGAAGACGTCCGCGGCGCGGGCCTGGTGGCACATGGCCGAGATCGCCGCGAGGTCGTCCGGCGCGCGGACGCCCGAGTCGACGGAGGCGATCAGCAGCGCCGCCGCGGTGGTGGGTAGACCCATCGGGCGGTACGCCTCGATCGCGCTCATCGCCACCCGGTCGATGACCTCGAGCATGCTCGGGGTCAGGCCCGAGCCCACGACGGCCGAGACCGCGGCGCCGGCGGCCGCGAACGTGTCGAAGACCGCGACCAGGGTCAGCGACGGCTCGGGCGCGGGGCGGAGTCGGACGGTGATCTCGGTGATCACGCCCAGGGTGCCCTCGGAGCCGACGAAGAGGCTGGTCAGGTCGTAGCCGGCAACCCCCTTGGCGGTGCGCCGGCCGCAGTTGAGCACCTCGCCGCTGGCCAGCACCACCTCGAGGCCGAGCACGTGGTCGCTGGTGACCCCGTACTTCACGCAGCACATGCCCCCGGCGTCGGTGGACACGTTGCCGCCGATGGTCGACTGCTCCCAGGACCCGGGGTCCGGCGGGTAGTACATGCCCTGCTCGGCCACCGCGCGGCGCAGCTGGGCGTTGACCACGCCGGGCTGGACGACCGCGATGCGGTTCTCGGCGTCGATGTCGATGATGTCGTTCATCGCGATCAGGGACAGCACGATCGCGCCGTCGATGGCGTTGGCCCCCCCGGCCAGGCCCGAGCGGGCGCCCTGGGGGATGACCGGCACGCGGTGGCGGCTCGCGGCGCGCAGGACGGCGGACACCTGACCGGTGGTGCGCGGGCGCACGACCACGGCGGGCGTGCCGTACGGCACCAGGTCCGCCTCGTCGTGCTCGTACGAGCGCAGCAGGTCCGGATCGGTCAGCACCCCGCCCTCGTGGGGCAGCGCCGCCCGCAACTCCTCGAGCAGATCCATACCTGGCACGCTAGTGGTTGTGCTCTACATCGACACGCCCCGGTGGCCCGCCCACGGGCGCCTCTTCGCCCATCTGATCAGCGATGTGTCGGCGGCCGAGCTGCACGCCTTCGCGGAGCTGGTCGGGGTGCCGCGGCGGGCGTTCGAGCGCGACCACTACGACGTCTCGGCCGAACGGGCGCAGATCGCCGTGTGGCTGGGGGCCACCCGGGTGAGCCAGCGGGTGATCGTCGAGCGCCTGGTTGCCGCCGGGCTGCGGCGACCGCGCCATTTGTCCGATTCTCGGGGCAAGAAAAAGGCTGGTCAGGGGTTGTTTCCGCGGCAAGATTAGGCAACCCTTGCTTAGGTAAGGCTAAGCGAGCCGGAGCGGGCCGACTACGTCACCGCCAAGGCCTGTGTCGCTTTAGGGAGCACCCCTTTGTATGTCTGCATCTGCCACCGCGTGCGCGAGTGCGAAATCCGCCGGGTCATCCAGTCCGGCGCGCGCAGCGAGGACTCCGTCGGCGACGAGTGCGGCGCCGGCACGGGCTGCGGCACCTGCCTGGACCGCATCGCCGACCTGATCGACGCCGAAAACGCGGCCGCGGTGCCCGTTTTCAACTAGAAACGGGCGTTCGGGGCGTAACCTGCCACCATGCAAGGGGACGCACGAGTCATCGAGTTTCTGAACGAGCAGCTGACCGCCGAGCTCACGGCGATCAACCAGTACTTCCTGCACGCCAAGATGCAGGAGAACTGGGGATACACGATCCTGGCCAAGCACACCAAGCACGAGTCGATCGACGAGATGAAGCACGCCGAGGTGCTCACCGATCGGATCCTGTTCCTGGAGGGCCTGCCGAACTACCAGCGCCTGTTCCCGCTGCGCATCGGCGAGTCGGTGCCGGAGCAGTTCAAGTGCGACATGCAGATCGAGATGGAGGCCGTCGACCGGCTGCGGCGCGGCATCGAGTACATGCGCTCCATCGGCGACATCACCTCGGCGAACATCTTCGAGGAGATCCTCGCCGACGAGGAGCACCACGTCGACTACCTCGAGACCCAGCTCGGGCTCATCGAGAAGCTCGGCGAGGCGCTGTACCTGCAGAACGTCACCGAGCACCCAGAAGCGTAGCGATCTCCGTCTCCAGGTTGGCGCGGGCACGGGCGGTCCACTCCGCCCGTGCCGGTACGACCCGGAAAAGCTCCGGCAGGTCCGCCAGTTTCCGCAGGATGGCCGCCCGCCCCGGCCGGAACACGTCGTCCGGCACCGCCGCGTACTCCTCGCGGACCGCCGCGGCGTAACGGTCGTAGTCCGGCCGTTCCGACGCCAGAATGGCCAGATCCGCGTCCGCCAGCAGGGCGCCGTTGCGATCGCCCGGCTCGACCGCGTGGCCGGCGGTCAGGCGCACCAGTCGCGCCACCTCCGCCGCGCGCTCCGCGGAAAAGCCAAGTGCGGCAAGGGTTGTACCCGCCAGGGCCGCACTCTGCTCCTCGTTGTCGGCGGCGAACACCTCGTAGACCGCGTCGTGGAACCACGCCGCCAGTCGCACCGCGTCGGCGTCGTCGGCCAGGTCGGCGTGTTCGTCGATGACGCGCAGCATCACGGCCAGGTGGGCCAGCGTGTGGTACCGCCGGTGCGGCTGCGACCAGCGGGCCAGCAGGTCCCGCCCCACCGTCCGCTCGCCCGGGAAGATCCGCTGCCAAGCCTCGATCACGACTACGAGCTTAGGTGCCCCACGCTCTCCACGATGTGGTCGAGGCTCACCGCGCGCCCGGCCGCCCGGTCGCGCTGGTGGGCGGCGATGCGCAGCAGGGTCTGCGAGCGCAGCGTCTGCGCGTCCGGCGGCTCCGGCAGCCGGTGCCGGGCCCGCAGCCCGTCCGCCGCCCCGGCCAGCCGCGCCGCGTGCGCCGGGTCGTCGGCCGCGAGCAGGGCCGCGACCACGTCCAGCGAGATCGCCAGGTCGAGCCGGTCGCCGACCTCGTGGCGGGTGACAAGCGCCGCCACGAGCAGCCGCAGCGCCTCCACGCGGTCGCCCTCGGCCAGCGCGGCCAGCCCGAGCTGGTGCTGGGCCATCGCCGCGCCGAACGCGTCGCCGACCTGCCGGCTCAGGGCCAGGCTCTCGTCCAGCGCGGCGCGGGCGCCCGCCACGTCGCCGCGGCCAGTACCGCCACAGCCCCAGGGAGATCCGCATGCGCGTGGGCCCGGCGCCGTGGCCGAACGCGGCCCGGACGTTCTCGTAGTCGGTCTCGATGCGGCCGGTCCACTCCGCCTGCTCCGGCCCCGTGAGCCCGACCGCGGAGGCCTCCGCGAACGCCGCGTAGAAGTCCGCGTGCCGGTCGGCCGGGCCGGGCTCGTCGCCGAGGCGGTTGCGGGCGTACGCGCGGATCGTGGACAGCAGGTGGTAGCGCCCGGCGTCGTCGTCGCGCACCACGAGGTGCTTGTCCACCAGCGCGGCGAGCCGCTTCTCCAGCGGGCCGTCGAGGCGGCGGCACAGCTGCGCGACCGGCAGGGCGGTGTCGATGGTGATCTCGAAGTCGGCGTCGACCGCGCGCGCCCGCTCCGGCTCACCCACGTCGGCCAGCCGGATCACCGGCTTGCCCGAGGCGTCCGCCGTACTGCCGGAGAGCTCTGTCGCGAAGCCCCGCAGCCGCGCGATCTGCGCGACCTCGCACAGGAACCGCGTGTGCCCGGCGCCCTTGGGCCCCGTGACGCGCAGCGACCCGCGCAGGCCCGCCGACACGCGGGTCATGAACTCCTGCGTGGCGCTCAGCGCGGCGTCGCGCTCCCACAGGCGCGACGAGCCGGCCGCCGGGTCCGCCTCGATGTCGTCGCCGACCGCCTGGCCCCGGCCCCGCCGCTTGGCCAGGTAGTTGCGGCGGTCCGCGGCGGCGACGAGGGTCTCGCCGTCGGTACCGTCGGCCGGGCTGGACGCCACCCCCATGCTGATCGACAGATGCAGCGGCGGGGTGCCCGCGAACTCCCGGGCGCGCACCTCGTCGGTGAGCCGGATCGCCAACCGCAGCGCCTCATCGGGCGCGGTGCCCGGCAGCAGCAGCACGAACTCGTCGCCGCCGTAGCGGAACAGCACGTCATCGGCGCGGATCAGCCCCTGGATGCGCTCGGCGAGCTGACGCAGCAGCAGGTCGCCGCGCAGGTGCCCGAAGGCGTCGTTGACGGTCTTGAAGTGGTCGACGTCGAAGAGCAGCAGGCTGGCCCCGCCGACCTCGTGCAGGGCGGCGTCCAGGGCGGCGCGCGTATGGGCGCCGGTGACGGGATCCTGCACGTTCATCGCCAGCTTGATCGGCTTTACCGGGGCCCCGCTGAGGTGTTCGGGGGCAATTGGCGCATCGGAGGACCGACTGCCGGCCGTCCGGTGTCCACCCTTCGTGCCATTTTCGCCGGACGACCGGACACAACACTTTCACCGATCCCACACGCATCAGGGGCAACACGAATTCACTTTGGTGCGTACATTTCCGGGCATGTCGCTACGGTTATCCGTACCCAAGCTCGCCGCCGCGGTTCTCGCCTGCGGCCTGCTCTCGATCGGTGTGGCCGGGCCCGCCTCGGCCCAGCCGTCGGGCGACGGAGGCGGACACGCCCAGGGCGGCCTTCCGCCCGGGGCACACTCGGCCACCGCCGCCGTCACCGCGGCGCCGGCGGGCTACTCGATCCTCGGCATCGACGTCTCCAGCCACGACCACTCGTCCTACCCGATCGACTGGCCCGGTGTCGCCGCGAGCGGCGGCCGCTTCGCCTACATCAAGGCGACCGAGGGCAACTTCTACGTCAACCCCTACTTCCACGCCGACAACGCCGCTTCCAAGGGCGCCGGCATCCTCACCGGGGCGTACCACTTCGCCCGCCCGGACCTCGGCGACCCCGTCGGCCAGGCGAACTACTTCATCGACCGCGCGGAGTGGGTCAACAACTCCCGGACCCTGATCCCGTTCCTGGACATGGAGTGGCCGTACTCCTCGCTCGGCCTTCCCGCCTGCTGGAACCTCACGCCGGCGGCGATGGTCGCGTGGATCCACGGCTTCGTCGACCAGGTCAAGGCCCGCACCGGCCGAGACATGATGATCTACACGAACGTGAACTGGTGGAACCCGTGCACGGGCAGCAACGCCGAGTTCTCGAACAACCCGCTCGACCTGGCCAGCTACACGGCCACCGCGCCGACCAACCTGCCCAGCGGCTGGACGAAGTTCACGCTGTGGCAGTACGGGGCCGGCAACAACTCGCAGGCCGGCAACTACGACAAGAACGCCTTCAACGGCGACTACGCGGCGCTGACCAAGCTCGCCGGTGACATCCCGGCCGACGGGCCGCCGGTCGAGCTGCGGGCCAACGCCAACAGCAAGTATGTGACCGCCGACCTCAACAACGGCTCCACGCTGACCGCGAGCCGCGACGCGATCGGGGTCTGGGAGCAGTACGACGTGCTCGACGCCGGCAACGGCGACATCGCGCTGCGCTCGCACGCCAACGGGCTCTACGTGACCGCGGACCTCACCAACGGCGGCAAGCTCGTCGCCGACCGGACCGCGATCGGCGCGTGGGAGAAGTTCACCGTCGGCGACAACTCCGACGGCAGCATCAGCCTGTTCGCGGCGGCCAACGGCATGTACGTCACCGCCGACCTCGACAACGGGGGCCGGCTCATCGCCAACCGCGCCGCGGTCGGGGCCTGGGAGAAGTTCGCCAAGGTGCCCGCACCGGCACTGGTCACCCTCAAGGCGAACGCCAACAGCAAGTTCGTGACCACGGACCTGAACAACACGGCCACGCTGACCGCCAACCGGGACGCGGCCGGGGCCTGGGAGCAGTACGACGTCATCGACCTCGGCAGCGGTGACGTGGCGCTGCGCGCGCACGCCAACTCGTCCTACGTGACCGCCGACCTCACCAACGGGGGCAAGCTGGTCGCGAACCGGGCCGCCGTCGGGCCGTGGGAACGGTTCCGGCTGCAGGACAACGGCGACGGCACGGTGAGCGTGCTCGCCGGGGCCAACGGGGCGTACGTCACCGCCGACCTCGACAACGGGGGCCGGCTCGTCGCCAACCGCACCGCGGTCGGCGCCTGGGAGAAGTTCACCAAGATCGGATAGACGGGCGCGACGGGAAAGGGGGGCTCCGGCCCCCCTTTTTCGTGGCCCCCGACTGCCGGCACTGCCGGCCGGTCGGTCGGCGGTCGTGCCGGTCCGCTGGAGCTGCGCGTAGCTACACCGCCGTGGCCCGGTCCGCCTGGAAACCCCGGACGTCGGGCGCGCCCAGGCGGGCCGCGTCGGCCGTCAGGTCGTCCGGCATCCGCTGCGACTCCTGCTCCGCCGCCACCCGGGCCAGGTAGTGGTCCACCTCGCGCGAGCGCGTCGCGGCGTCCCAGCCCAGCACGTCGCCCATCACCCGGGCCGCGTCCTGGGCCGTCGCCGTGCCGCGGTGCTCGGTCTCGAACGAGATGCGCGTGCGGCGGGTCAGCACGTCCTCCAGGTGCAGCGCCCCCTCGGCCCGGGCCGCGTACGCCACCTCCGCCGCCAGGTACTCCGGCGCGCCCGCGACCGGGCGGCGCAGGTCCGAGTCGAGCGCGAGGACCTCGAAGGCCAGCGAGCCGTACCGCTCGAGCAGGTGCTCGAGCACGCCGACCGGAATTGCGTGCCGGCGGGCCAGATCCGCCCGGTTCGTCCACAGTGGATAGTAACCGTCCGCGCCCAGCAGGGGCAGGTCCGCCGTCCGGGACGCGGGCACCAGGCCGCCGTGCCGGCGCAGGCCGCCCAGGCGGTGCGCGACGCGGTCGATGACGTCCGCGGCCATCACCCGGTAGGTCGTGTACTTCCCGCCGGCGATCAGCATCAGGCCCAGCATCGGCTCGACGACGGCGTGCGTGCGCGAGAGGGCCGAGGTCTGCTCGTCCCGGCTGTGCGGCTGGCGGTGCCGGGCCTCGCGGGACAGCAGCGGGCGCAGGCCCGCGTAGACGCCCTCGATGTCCCCGGTGCCGAGCGGGCGGTCGAGCACGGCGTTGACCTGGCCCAGCAGGTAGGAGATGTCCGTCGCCGACGCCGCCGGGTGGCCGCGGTCCAGGTTCCAGTCCGTGTCGGTCGTGCCGATGATCCAGTGCCCGCCCCACGGGATGACGAAGAGCACCGACGACGGGGTGCGCAGGATGAGGCCGGCTTCGCCCGTGATGGCGGAGCGGGGTACCACCAAATGGACGCCCTTGCTGGCCCGCACCTGCAGGCCGGCCGACTCCCGAGGCCCCTGCTCCGAAAGCATGCCGGCGATGTCGTCCATCCACACGCCGGTCGCGGCCACGACAGTGCGCGCGTGCACCTCGAACTCCTCGCGCGTCTCCTGATCGCGCACCCGCACGCCGGTGACCTCGCGGGCGTCGCGGAGCAGGCCGACCGCGCGGGCGCTGGGCACGATCGCGGCGCCGAGGCTGGCCGCGGTCCGGGCGAGGGTCGCGACCAGGCGGGCGTCGTCGACCTGGCCGTCGTAGTACTGGATCGCGCCGCTGATCGCGTCCTCGCGCAGCGACGGGAAGCGGCGGTGCGTCTCCGCGCGCGACAGGTGCCGGTGCAGCGGCATCCCCGGCGGCGACGAGCGGCGCAGGCGCGAGGTGGCGGCGAACGCGTCGTAGAGGCCGACGCCGGCGCCGTAGTACGCCCGCTGCCAGGCCCGCTGGCCGAGGCCGACGAACCCGCGGTGGGCGGGCAGCGGCACCAGGATCGGCACCGGGCGCACGAGGTGCGGCGCGAGCCGGGAGGCGAGCAGGCCGCGCTCCTGGAGGGCCTCGTTGACCAGGCCGAACTCGAGCTGCTCGAGGTAGCGCAGGCCGCCGTGGATAAGCTTGGAGGACCGGCTCGAGGTGCCGGCAGCCAGGTCGCGGGCCTCGACGAGGGCGACCGACAGGCCGCGGGAGGCGGCATCGAGGGCGGCCCCGGCGCCGGTGACGCCCCCGCCGATGATCAGGACGTCGAAACGCTCACGACGCAGCCGGGCCACGTCGCCGGCACGGCGCGCGGGCGACAGGCGGGACGCCTCGAAACGGGACGTGGAGGGTTCACGGCGCACTACTACACGGTAGCCGCGCCCGCCACGCCGTTGGTGTGAGATGCGCGGCTGAGGGAATGGGAGGAGTTGTGTCAATCACCGAACGCATCGTGCGGGCGCCCGCCGAAGCCGTGTACTCCGTGCTGTCCGACGGCTGGTCGTACTCCGACTGGGTGGTCGGCACCGCGCACATCCGCGACGTCGACGACGCGTGGCCCGCGCCCGGCACCCGGCTGCACCACAAGGCCGGCCCGTGGCCGGTCTCGATCCGCGACCGCAGCGAGTCGCTGGACTGGGAGCCGGGCCGGATGCTGCTGCTGAAGGTGCACCTGTGGCCGTTCGGCGCCGGGCACGTGAAGTTCACCCTCGACCGGCTCGACGACCGGGCGACGCGGGTCACCATGCAGGAGCAGTTCACCGAGGGCCCGCTGCTGGGCGTGCGCAACAAGGTCGGCGACCTCTTCCTGCACTTCCGCAACGCCGAGGCCCTCCAGCGCCTGGCCGACATCGCCGAGCGCCGGGTGGCCGCCGCTCAGCGCGGGTAGGTCCGTCACGCGCCATTGCGCCGTTGCGCCGCCGCTCAGCGCGGGTAGGTCCGTCACGCGCCATTGCGCCGTTGCGCCGCCGCTCAGCGCGGGGTAGGTCCGTCACGCGCCATTGCGCCGTTGCGCCGCCGCTCAGCGCGGGGTAGGTCCGTCACGCGCCGTCGCGCCGTTGCGCCGCCGCTCAGCGCGGGGTAGGTCCGTCACGCGCCATTGCGCCGTTGCGCCGCCGCTCAGCGCGGGGTAGGTCCGTCACGCGCCGTCGCGCCGTTGCGCCGCCGCTCAGCGCGGGGTAGGTCCGTCACGCGCCGTCGCGCCGTTGCGCCGCCGCTCAGCGCGGGGTAGGTCCGTCACGCGCCGTCGCGCCGTTGCGCCGCCGCTCAGCGCGGGTAGATGCGGCTCAGGGCTCCCTTGATCGCGGCCTCGTAGGCGTCGCCCAGGACCGGACGGTTTCGGGCCAGCGCCGCGCGGGCCGCGTTCGCGCCGGGGGCGCCGTGCACGCCGCCGCCCGGGTGGGCGCTGGAGCTGGCCAGGTACAACTTGTCGATCGGCGTGTCGGCCCGGCCCAGCCCGGGCGTCGGCCGCCAGATGAGCTGCTGGTAAGCCCCCGCCGTCCCGCCGTTGATCGCGCCCTCCACCAGCGAGGGGTTCTTGGCCTGCAGCTCCGCGGGGCCGGAGACGTAGCGGGCCAGCACCAGGTCGTCGAAGCCGGGGGCGTGCCGCCGCATGGTGTCGGTGACCCGCTCCACCTGGGCCGACACCTCCTCGGCGCCGCTCCCGTGGGGGATGTGGGTGTACGCCCACAGCGACTCGGTCCCGAGCGGCGAACGGGCCGCGTCGGCCGTGGTCATCTGGCCCACGAGCAGGAACGGGTCCTCGGGCAGCCGGCCCGCCGCGATGTCCGTCGCGTAGCGCACCGGGTCGGCGCCCAGGTGCACCGTGCCGGCCCCGGCGACCTCCGGCGCGATCCACGGCACCCGGCCCGACAGTGCCCAGTCGATCTTCAGCGTGGCGTTGTCCCAGCGGAAGCCGGCCAGGTCCGCGAGCAGCCGCCCGGGCAGATGCTCCGGCTTGATCATCGACTGGTACAGCGGGGGCGCCGGCACGTCCGCGACAACCGCCCGGCGGGCCCGGAAGAGCCGCCCGTCCGCGCAGCGCACGCCCAGCGCCCGGCCGCCGCCCACGATGACCTCCTCGACGGCCGCGTTGCGGTGCACGACGCCGGGGAAGCGGCGCAGGAGGGCCTCGACGATCTGCTGCGCGCCGCCCTCGGGCACCGGGAAGCCGTGCTGCTGCGCCAGCATCGCCAGCAGCCAGCCGAAGCCGCCGCCGGCCGCGTCGTCGGGGGCCAGGTCGGTGTGCAGGGCCAGCCCGGTGAGCAGCATCCGCGCGCCGTCGCCGGCGAACGTCTCCTCCCCCAGCACGCGCGCGGGCACCAGGAACCGGCGGCCGAGCCGCAGCGCGCCCCCGAGGCCGGCGGCGCGGGCGAGGCGGGCCCCGGAGCGGACCGGCGGGAACGGGGTGAGCAGGGCGGGAATGAGGTGCGGGGCGAGACGGCGCCACTCGGAGTACCACTGCCGCCAAGCCCTGCCGTCGCCGGGCGCGAACCGCTCGAGCGACTCGACCGTGAGGTCGAGCTCGCGGCTGATCACCGCGGCGCGCCCGTCGGGGAAGAGGTGGGCCACCACCTCGGGCGCGTGCGTCCAGCGCAGCCCGTGCGACTCCAGGTCGAGCGCGAGCAGCGGCGGGGACGCGGCCGACAGCGGGTAGAACGCGCTGCACAGGTCGCTGAGGAACCCGGGCGCGGTGATCTCGGCCGAGCGCACGGCCCCGCCGACGTGCCCGGTCGCCTCGAGGACGGCGACGTCCCAGCCCGCGTCGGCGAGCATGTTCGCGGCGACCAGGCCGTTGTGCCCGGCGCCGATGACGACCGCGTCGACCGTTTCCGTCATGCTCCCCAGTCTCCTTCTCTCGCCTTCCCGTTTCGTCATACCCGCGACGTAGCATCCCGACCATGGCAGCACCCTCGCGTCGAATCTGGGGTTGGTCACTCGCCCTCACGATCGTCCTCGGCCTGTGGGTGCCCCTCGTCGTCGTGGTGCCCAACGCGGGTCTCTGGCTCGTCGCCGACACGCTCACCATCGAGGGCAAGTCCGCGCCGCGGGTGCTGTGGCTCGTGGTCGCGGTGGCCACCCTGCTGCTCGTCGGGGTGCCGGCGCTGCTGCTGGGGCTGCTGTCGCCGGTGTCGTTCGCGCGGACAGCGGGGCGCCAGTGGGCCCTCGCCGCCGGCTTCGGGTCGCTGCTGGGGCTGGCCCGGCTCGTGCCGCCGACCTACCACGAGCTGTACTTGGCCGCCCTGGCCGCGCTCGCCGCCGCCGCGGCCCTGACACACCGCCTCATCAGCGGGGGGCTGGACCGGCGCGGGGAGCCGGACCGCTGGATGGTCTGGCTGTCGCTCGCCGCCGGCCTGCTGCTCCTGCTGCCCTGGCTGTGGGTGGGCGCCCTCGGCGGCGCGACCGAGACCGTCCTCGCACTGGTCGCCGCGCTCGCCATCGCCTGGCTCGCGACCCGCCCGCTGCTCGCCCTGACGGCGCGCACGGCCACCGGGGGCAACTCGTGGGGCCGCGCCGCGATCGGCGGGCTGCTCGCCGGGGTCGCGCTGGTGCCGCTGGCGGCCGGGGTGGGCGAGCCGGCGGCCCAGCTGCTGGCCCTGCTGTGCGTGCCGCCGGCCGCGTTCGCGCTGGCCGCGCTGCGCCGGGCCGGGGCGCCCTCGGTGATCGCGCTGCTCACCCCGGTGCTGTTCGGCCCCCTCGCGCTCGTCGACGCCGACGAGACCTCGCTCATCCTGGGCCTGCGCGACGGGCTCTTCTGGGGCGCGATCGGCGCGGCGGCGGCGGGTGTACTCGCTCTGCTCACCGCGATCGCGCTGCTGCTCGCGTTCCGGCGGGTGCGCTGGCACCCCTGGCTCGCCGCGGCGCTCGCCGTCGTGGTGGCCGCGGCCGGGGCGACGGTGTACATCGGGCTCGGCCGGCCCGGCCTGACCGGCGAACGGCTCTTCGTGGTCATGCGCGAGCAGGCCGACCTGAGCGGGCTGTCCGCGGTCACCGACCGGGCCGAGCGGGTGCGGCAGACCTACGAGCGCCTGGTGACGACGGCCGAGCGCACCCAGGCCGCGCTGCGGGCCGACCTGCGCTCCAAGCACGTGTCCTACACGCCGTTCTACCTTGTCAACGGCGTCGAGGTGGACGCCGGCCCGATCGCCCGGCAGTGGCTGGCGGGCCGCGCCGACGTCGCCCACGTGCTGCTCAACCCGCAGCTGCGCCCGCTGCCGGCCGCCGCCGAACCGATGCACGGCGCGCAGACCGCCCCGAGCGGGACGCCCTGGAACCTGGCGCTGATCGGGGCGGATCGGGTCTGGCCGAGGTACGGCACCGGCAAGGGCATCGTCGTGGGCAGCTCGGACTCGGGCGTCGACGGCACCCACCCGGCCCTGCACGCCAACTTCCGCGGCGGCCCCGACTCCTGGCTCGACCCCTACGGCGGCGCCACCACCCCGACGGACAACAACGGCCACGGCACCCACACCGTGGCGACCGCGGTCGGCGCGGGCGTCGGCGTGGCCCCCGGCGCCGAGTGGATCGCGTGCGAAAACCTGCCCCGCAACCTGGGCAGCATGGCCAACTACCTGACGTGCCTGCAGTTCATGCTCGCGCCGTACTCGCCGGGCACCGACCCCTGGCACGCCGGCCACCCCGACCGCGCCCCGCAGGTGCTGACGAACTCGTGGGGCTGCCCGACGGTCGAGGGCTGCGACCTGTACTCCATGCGCCCCGCGATCAACGCCTTCACGGCCGCGGGCATCTTCTTCGTGGCCGCCGCGGGCAACACGGGCCCGCGCTGCGGCTCCATCACGGACCCGCCGGCCAACTTCGCCTCGACCCTCACGGTGGGCGCCGTGGACCGCACCGCGCGCGTGGCCGAGTTCTCGAGCCGGGGCCCAACGGCGGACGGCCTGTCGAAGCCCGACGTCATGGCCCCGGGCGTGGACATCCTGTCGGCCTTGCCGGGCGGCGGCTACGACGTACTGAGCGGCACATCGATGGCCACACCACACGTGGCGGGCGTGGTGGCCTTGATGTGGTCGGCGAACCCGGCCCTGGCGGGCAACATAGCCCGAACGCGCGAAATCCTGAAAACAACAGCCAAGCCGGCCACCCCGCGGGGCACGTCGTGCGGCTCGGAGTCGAATACAGTGGGCGCGGGCCTGGTAGACGCATACGCAGCGGTCGAGGCCGCAGTGAAGTACAACGCTGCTTAACCCCCGACTACTGTGCGTATCGATCAATTACATCGGTTTTTGTCGATGCTGTATGGTGCTTTTGGAAAGCGGAGCGCGGCACCCTTCGAACACCCACGGCCTGCCGACGCCATCAACTTCCCCTTCGCCACGCCCACATTTCGGCCACTCCACGCGCTCAGCTCTTTCCGGCCGTTGGCGCACGCACGCCCCCGCCGCACGCACGCGGATAGCTTCTTCGCCCGTTCGGGAACGCACGACTCCTTCGCCCCCGCCGCACGCGCATGACCCCCTCGACCGTTCGGCTTCTTCAACCCCCTCACACGCAGAATGCTCCCTCGGCCATTCGCGTACGGCTCCTTCAAGGCCGTCGCACGTGCGTGGCGCCCTCGGCCGTTCGCGCGCTCTCGGCCCTTCCATCCCTTCGCACGCGGAAGGCTCCTTCGGCCACTCGCGCGCGGTTAGCGGAATCGCCTCTCGTGAACGTAAGCAGCGTTCGACGGCCCGCCGAGCGACACCCGCGGCCCGGAGAAAGCCAGCGGTGCCAGCGCCCGAATCTCCGCGGCGGCCGCACCTTTCGCCGGCCACGCTTCGAAGGCCAGCGCTCGCGGAATCGGTCCGGCCCCGCGTCCCCGGCCACGAGCTTTTGGCGGGACAAGGCGTCCGCGGACCGCGCTTCGCGGGCCGCGGCCGTTCGCAGGCCAAGCCGTTCACCGACGTCTCGAGATTTGCAGGCCCAAGCCCGTTCACCGACGTCGCGAGTTTCGCGGACCCGGCGGCTTTGCAGGCGCAAGCCTTTCACCGAAGTCTTGGGCTTCGCGGGCCCGGGCTTTTTGCACGAGCGCGCCCTTGGCGTTCAGAGCCTCCGTGGCCCCAACGCGTCAACCGGCCGCCTGGCTTGCGGGGATTCCAATCGAGGCAGACGGCGGCTGCGGTGATGGGCACGCCAACCTCAGTAAGTCCGGATTTATCCGGACCTCGGTGGAGTTCGTGGCCAGGGCCAGCGCCGACCCGTGGCGCGCGACCAGGCGACGGACCAGCTCCACCTGCTCGACCACCAGCACCGCGGCCTGGGGCTCGGGGCGGTCGTTCGGCACGTACACGCTCCAGAACTGCGCCCCCACGCCGCCCCGGCGCAGGCGTGGGAGGTCGGTGCTCAGGTCGAGTTCGGCGGCGGCGCGGATGCGCAGGCGCCACGGAAGGTCGTTGTGCCCGTCCATCACGTCCATGGGCCGACCCTAGGCCGCCGAAATGCTCGTTTTGCCGTCAACATACGAACGGTCCTCATATGGTGAGGTTGGGCCGACATGAGGGGGAACCCATGGGCAAGTCCAAGATCGAGCGCGGCATGCACCGCAGCGAAGACGATCTCGGGTACCTGGACCAGGACCTCACCGACGACATGATGTCCGGCGAGAACACGAACGCGAACACGGCGACGATGCGTGCCCGCACGAAGACGCAGCAGGAGCAGACGGCGCTGCAGAAGAAGCGCGGGAACCAGCCGGACATCTAGGCGACGTCGACGCCCGTGGCATGACGGGGGATCACGGGCGACGGCGGCACGTGTGCGGGGCAGGAGCGTGGCGGACCCACGGCCTGCCCCACATGCGCTCACAGCGCCTTGGTGTAGATCCAGAACACGCGCTCCACCCGGGCGCCCACGGCCTTGGAGTAGAACCCGATCGGGCCCGCCCAGCCGATCTGGGCCGCCCGCAGTCCGGCCGCGCGCTGGTCGGCAAGACAACGCCGCAGCAGTACCCGTCCCACGCCCAGCCCTTCCGCCGCCGGCGACGTGCCCATGGGACCGAACCAGCTCGGGCGGTTCGCGCCGTACGCCGCGAAGCCCAGGATCTCGCCGTCGCGCACGGCGACGTAGCAGCCGGCGCCGCCGCGGCCCAGCGACTGTTCGACCTCCCACGCCCAGCCGTCGCCCCAGATCGAGCGCACCCAGCGCGGCGTGTCGGGGCCGGCCGGCAGCACCTTCACGCCCTGCCCCTCGAGGCGCGACTCGTCCAGGGCGGCCTCGGCGCTGTGCAGCGTCAGATCGGCGGTCATGTTCCAGGCGGTGTCGGTCATCTTGTACCCGGCCCGGCGCGCCAGGCACACCGCCGGGGTGTACCGCACGTCGACGCCCGGCCACGCGTAGCACGGCGGGTTGCCGCCCAGGCGCACCCGCGTGGCGCCCAGGGCCGCGAGGCGCTCCTCGGCCGCCCGTAGCAGCGCCGAACCGACGCCGCGCCGGCGCGCCTCCGGCAGCACGGCCAGGAGCTCGACGTGTCCGAGCCCCGGGTCGGCATCACTGATCGAGGCAAACGCGGCGCCGGTACCGTCACCCGCCCCCAACCTCACCACCGCCCTCCCCCGCGGCGGCGCCGCGAGCCGAGCGGCAAGCGCTTCCGCCTCGGCGGCGTCCTCCGGTAAGTCGAGCGCGCGGCCGAGCAGCGCCCCGGCGCCGGCGACGTCGTCGAGATCCCCGATCATTTGGTAAACATACCTAACTGTTTTGCGCCCTGTCCGCCCAGGTCACAAGGATGTGAGCGAAATCCGAGGCGGCCGGGGAACTCGGCGAAAGCGGCATATCCCCTGGCAGGCGAAAAATCCGATAAGTCGCGGCGCGGAGCGCCCGACTTATCGACCAGCGAGGGCCGACCCGACCGCGCAGGAGCAGCTGCAGAGTCCCGGCGTAAGCGGCGAACCCGGCCGGGCGGCACAAGCGAATCACGACAGAAGGGCGAGCGCCCGCCTTGTCGAACAACCGACGCCGACAAACGCGAAACCGGGCGGCACAGCGAGTCGCGGCGGAAGGGGCGGGCGCGAAGTCGCGGAAAACAGCAAAGCGGGCCGGCCCCGAAAGGGCCGACCCGCGATGATTCAGCTGGGTGGACTCAGAAGTCCATGTCCCCGCCGCCCGGGGCGGCCGGGGCCTTCTCCTTCTCCGGCTTGTCCGCCACCACGGCCTCCGTGGTGAGGAACAGGGCCGCGATGGAGGCGGCGTTCTGCAGCGCCGAGCGCGTCACCTTGGCCGGGTCGATGATGCCCTCGGCCAGGAGGTTGACGTACTCGCCGGTCGCGGCGTTGAGGCCGTGGCCGGGCTCCAGGTTGCGCACGCGCTCGACGACGACGCCGCCCTCGAGGCCGGCGTTCACCGCGATCTGACGCAGCGGGGCGTCCAGCGCGACCTTGACGATGTTCGCGCCGGTGGCCTCGTCGCCGACGAGGTCCAGCTTGTCGAACGCGGTCTTGCCGGCCTGCACCAGGGCCACGCCACCGCCGGGCACGATGCCCTCCTCGACGGCCGCCTTCGCGTTGCGCACGGCGTCCTCGATGCGGTGCTTGCGCTCCTTGAGCTCGACCTCGGTGGCCGCGCCGACCTTGATGACCGCAACGCCGCCGGCCAGCTTGGCCAGGCGCTCCTGCAGCTTCTCGCGGTCGTAGTCCGAGTCGCTCTTCTCGATCTCGGCGCGGATCTCGGCGACCCGGCCGTTGATCGCCTCGGCGTCACCGGCACCATCGACGATGGTGGTCTCGTCCCGGCTCACGACGACCTTGCGGGCGCGGCCGAGCAGGCCCAGGTCGGCGTTCTCGATCTTGAGACCGAGGGTCTCGCTGATGACCTGGCCACCGGTGAGGATGGCGATGTCGGCGAGCATCGCCTTGCGGCGGTCACCGAAGCCGGGGGCCTTGACGGCGACCGACTTGAAGGTGCCGCGGATCTTGTTCACCACGAGGGTCGCCAGGGCCTCGGCCTCGACGTCCTCAGCGATGATCGCGAGCGGCTTGCCCGCCTGCATGACCTTCTCCAGCACGGGGAGGAGGTCCTTCACGGCGGAGATCTTCGACTCGACGATGAGGATGTAGGGGTCGTCGAGGACGGCCTCCATCCGGTCGCTGTCGGTGGCGAAGTACGGGGAAATGTATCCCTTGTCGAAGCGCATGCCCTCGGTGAGCTCGAGCTCAAGGCCGAAGGTGTTGCTCTCCTCGACGGTGATGACGCCTTCCTTGCCGACCTTGTCCATCGCCTCGGCGATGATCTCGCCGACGGTGTTGTCACCCGCGGAGATGGAGGCGGTGGAGGCGATCTGCTCCTTGGTCTCCACGTCCTTGGCGAGGTTGGCCAGCTCGTCGGCGACGGCGGCGACAGCCGCCTCGATGCCGCGCTTGAGGGCCATGGGGTTCGCGCCGGCCGCGACGTTGCGCAGGCCCTCGCGGACCAGCGCCTGCGCGAGCACGGTGGCCGTCGTCGTGCCGTCACCGGCAACGTCGTCGGTCTTCTTCGCGACCTCCTTGACCAGCTCGGCGCCGATCTTCTCGTAGGGGTCCTCGAGCTCGATCTCCTTGGCGATGCTCACACCATCGTTGGTGATGGTGGGCGCGCCCCACTTCTTCTCGAGCACGACATTGCGGCCCTTGGGCCCGAGGGTCACCTTGACGGCGTCGGCGAGCTGGTTCATGCCCCGCTCGAGACCGCGGCGGGCCTCTTCGTCGAACGCGATAATCTTGGCCATTCGGCGTTGTCCTCCTGGACACTCACGATTCGCCACGACCCACGCGGGGCCGGCGGCGCACCGCCTGCTTGCGCACCTTCGAGGACCCAGTCGGGATCCCCGGCGGTCGGGCCGGATAGCCCGCGACGACCAGCCTCTCGATGGTTGCCCACCGGAGGACTGCACCGTCCCGACCTTGGCACTCACCGGTTGCGAGTGCCAAGTCCTTGTTTAGCACTCTGGCCCGGCGAGTGCAAGCAATCAGGCAACCCCGGGAGGTGAATCCGGAGGCGACGCCCGCCGTGCGCTGCGCCGCACCTCATCGACCAGTTCGGCGGTGCGTAGCACGGCCGGATCGGGCTCGTGGCGGCCCTCGCGCACCTGCGCCGCAAAGGCCGCGAAGGCCTGCCGGAACTGGTCGTCGGCGGGCAGGCGCTCCTCGTGCTCGCCGAGGGCGTCGGTGATGCGCACCACGGGCTCCAGCGTGGCCGGGGCCGTGAACGCCCGGTCGAGCAGCAGCCGGCCGGTGGAGCCCCAGGCCGAGTACCACGACCCGTAGGCGTGCTCCATGCCGAACCGGACCGTCACCATCACCCCGCCGCCGGAGAGCAGCAGCGCGCTGCCGGCCACGTCGACGCCGGTCCGCGGGTCCTCCCGCAGGGTGGCCCCGACGAGGGTGAGCTCGCCGAAAAGGTCCTGGGCGGCCCGGATCAGGTACACCCCGAGGTCCAGCAGCGCCCCGCCGCCGAGCCGCGGCGAGTAGCGGATGTCGGTCGACGGCAGCGGCGGGATGCAGAACACGGCGTCGAACGAGCGCGGCGACCCGATCCGCCCGCCGGCCAGCAGTTCCCGGACCGCGCGGTGTTGGGCGTGGTACGGGAAGACGAAGTTCTCCCGCAGCACGAGCCCGCGCCGCTCGGCCAGCTCGAGCAGGTCGCGGGTGTCCGCGGCCGCGGCGGTCAGCGGCTTCTCCGCGAGCACGTGCTTGCCGGCCTCCAGCGCGGCCCGCGTCCACTCGTGGTGCAGGCCGGTCGGCAGGGCGAGGTAGATCGCGTCCACGCCCGGATGGGTGAGCAGATCCTCGTAGCCCACCGGTTCGCCGCCGAACTCGGAGGCGTACCGCGCCGCCTTGTCCTTGTCCCGGCTGGCGATCGCCGCCACGACCGTGTCGGGGCCGGCGACCAGGGCCGGCAGCGCCTTGCGTTGAGCGATGCTGCCGCAGCCCAGCACGCCGACCCGCAAGGGGGCGCTCACCAGGCCCCCCGCAGGCCGGTCACGAGCGTGCGGGCCTGCACGTTGACGTAGTGGCTGTGGCGCAGCAGGTCGGCGAGCTGGTCCAGGGTCATCCAGCGGTGGTCCGGGGTCTCCTCGACCTCGATGTCGTCGGCCGGCTCGACCACGACGTAGCGGCTCTCCGCGCGATGGAAGCGGCCGCCCTCCTCCGACAGGACGGTGTCGTACCGGATGCTGTCCGGCGGCGCGCCGAGCACCACGTCGAGGTAGGCCGGGCGCTCCTGCGCGGGGCGGTGCCCGTAGCTGTCCGGGGTGCACTGCACCGTCGGGGCGAGCTCGACCACGTCCAGGTAGCCGGGCTCGACGCGGGCGTTGACCAGCACGTGGAGCACGTCGTCGATCCGGCGCGCCAGGAACGCGGCCAGCCCGTGCCCGTGCGGCTCCAGCAGCGGCTGGCGCCACGCGGCGATCTCGCGGCCGCGGGCCTCGACGTCGACCGCGATGACGCTGAAGTACCGCCCCTCCTCGTGCGAGATCGCGTCGTCGGTGCGGTGCCAGTGCTCGACCTGGTTGAGCGGGACCAGCCGGGTGACGACCTCGTGCCGGCTCTGGCAGTCGGTGATCCAGCTCATGATCTCGCCGGTGGTGTGGCGGGCCCGCTCGCCGGTCAGCGAGTGCACGATGGCCGCGGCCCAGTCGTCGTCGGCGTGCGAGAACACGCCCTCCAGGCCGGGCCCGGAGAAGGGCAGGCAGGACAGTACCGTGCGGGAGTCCATGTTGATCATGTTGTCCACGGCGAGCAGCCGGTGCAGCTGGCCGATCGTGACCCAGCGGAAGTCGTCGCCGAGCGGCACGTCCTCGTCGACCTCGACGATCATGTTGCGGTTGCGCTTGCGGAAGAACCACGAGCCCTGCTCGGACTGCAGCACGTCGGCGACGACCTGCTCCGGGCGGGCCTCGCGGAAGTACTGCAGGTAGGGCACCGCCCGCCCGCCGTGGACCTGCATGTAGTTGCTCCGGGTGGCCTGCACCGTCGGCGAGAGCTGCAGGTCGTTGCAGTTGCCCGGCTCGGTCTTGGCCTGCATGAGGCAGTGCAGCACCCCGTCGAACTCGCGCACCAGGATGCCCAGGATGCCGATCTCGGGCTGGTGGATGATCGGCTGGCTCCACTGCCCGACCGGGCCGTAGTCGCTGCGCACGTGCAGGCCCTCGATGAGGAAGTACTTGCCGCTGGCGTGGCCGAGGTTGCCGGTGACCGGGTCGAAGGACCACTGCCCGAGCTCGGCGAAGGGAATCCGGCGTACCTCCTGGCGCAGGGCGGCCGAGCGGCCGGCCCACCAGGCGTGGAACTCGTCGTTCGGGGTGACGCGGCTGTCCAGGGCGATCGCCGAGCGGGCGATGCGCTCGGCGAGGGAGACCCGCAGGTCCCGGACGCCGGTTGCGGTGTTCATGGTTGGTCTCCGATCCGTTGACTGGTCAGCGCCTCGATGCGGCGCAGGACTTCGGTCGGGTCAGGGGCGGCCGCGGACTCGTCGCGCAGGACCGCGGCGCGGGCGGCGAAGCCGGGGCCGGCGAGCAGGTGCTCCACGGCGTCGCGCAGCTCCTGGTCGCCGGGGTCGGGGCCGCCGAGGTCGAGCCCGGCGCCGGCCTTCGCGAGCTGGACGGCGTTGAGCCGCTGGTCGGGTACACCCGGGCAGATCACCTGCGGCACGCCCAGCACCACCGCGGTCATGAAGGTGCCGCCGCCGCCCGGCGAGACGATCGCCGCGCACCCGGGCAGGAGCTGGGCCAGCGGCGCGTGCTCCAGCAGCACGACATTGTCGGGTACGGCACCGAAGCCGGCCCGGTCCCGCGCGGCCACCGTGACGACCACGTCGACGTCGAGCTTGGCGAGCGCGCCGACCACCCGGGCCGCGTCGCTGCCGCCGCCGCCGTAGCGGCCGAGGACCGAGCCCCACGTCACGCAGACCCGCGGCCGGTCCGCGGCGCGCGGCAGCGGTCCCGGCCAGATGGCGTCGCGGTTGTACGGCACGTGCCGCACCGCCTGCCGCGGGCCGTCCGGCTCCAGCTGCAGGCCGGGCGGGCAGGGGTCGACGGTGAACGCGCCGCGCGGGTCCGGCACCGCGACCCCGGCCTCCGCCGCCAGCGGGGCCAGGGCCTCGGCCTCCCAGCCGCGCAGGGTCTGCGGGAAGTCCACGCCCCACAGGTGGCGCACGTGCGGCAGGCCGAAGCGGGCGGCCACGATCGGGGCCGCGTACGTGGTCGGCTCGTGCACGATGACGTCCGGCCGCCACGCCCCGACCAGCTCGGTCAGGCCCGGCAGCATCGCCCCGGCCATCGCCGTGAAGATCGACAGCGGGTGCCCGGCCGGGCGCCCGGCGGCGCGCGCCCGCGCCGGCCCGCCGGGCATGTTCGGGATGAGGGCCGCGAGGTCCACGTCGGTGCCGATGCGCGCGGCCGGCAGCCCCGCCGCGCAGATCTCGGGCACGATGGCGGGCTGGCCGGCGACCAGGACGTCGTGCCCGGCGAGCCGGGCCGCCCAGGCCAGCGGGATCATCGGGTGCAGGTGGGACGGCCACGCCCAGCTGGTGAAGAGGATGCGCATCAGCGGGCGCCCGACCGGCCGAGGACCCGCCCGGGGTGCACGGGCAGCGCGAGCGGGGCCCGCACGATGGGGCTGTGCTGCCAGCGAACCTCCCGCGGCGGTACCGCCAGCGTCAGCCCCGGGCACCGGGCGGCCAGCGCGGCCAGGCCGGCGCTCGCCTCGACCCGGGCCAGCGGCGCGCCGAGGCAGTAGTGCGGCCCGTGCCCGAAGGCCAGGTGCCGCGCGTCGGAACGGCCCAGCAGCAGCCGGTCGGGCTCGGCGTTGGCGGCCGGGTCCCGGTTGGCGGCGGCGAAGGAGACCATCACCGGGTCGCCCGGGAGCAGCTCCACGCCGGCGATCCGCACCGGCTCGGTGGGGAATATCCAGAACGACGTCTTGACCGATCCGTCGTACCGCAGCAGCTCCTCGACGGCGTCCGCGCAGCGCCCGGGCTCGGCGTGCAGCGCGCGCCAGCGGCCCGGGTCGGCCAGCAGGTGCAGCACGCTGGTGGCCAGGAACCCCAGCGTGGTCTCGTAGCCGCCGATGAGCAGCACGAACAGCATCGAGCGCAGCTCCGGCTCGCTGAGCCGGTCGCCGTCGGCCGCCTCGGCCGCGAGGGTCGAGACGAGCCCCTCCCCCGGCGCCCGGCGGGCCTCGGCGATGAGCCGGTCGAAGTACGCGAACAGGTTGCCGACCGCGGCCTGGCGCCGCCGGGCCGACTCCTCGGGGCCGGCCTGGGTGTCGTCGGCGACGACGGCCCGGATCCAGCCACGGAACTGCCCGCGGTCGCCCTCGGGCACGCCCAGCAGCTCGCAGATCACCATCGCCGGCAGCGGCTCGGCGAACGCGGTCACCAGGTCGGTCTCGTCCCGCCCGGCGAGGGCGTCGACGAGGCCGTGGGCGAGCCGGTCGACGTGGGCCCGCATCGCCCGCACCGGCCCGGGCGCGAAGACGCCGGACACCAGCCGGCGCAGCCGCGCGTGGTCGGCGCCGTCGGTGATGCCGACGTGGGGCGCCATGACGCCCGGGTCCGTGGTCGGGTTGGCCCGGTTGGCGGCGAGCCAGTCGGCGCCGGCGTTGCGCGGGTCGCGGCTCATGCGCGGGTCGGCGAGCAGGGCCCGGGCCTCCGCGTAGCGGGTGACGAACCAGACCCACCGCCCGTCGGCGGTGCGGGCGCGGTGCACCGGCGCGGCTTCGCGCAGCCCGGCGAGGTAGGCGTACGGGTCGGCATCGTGCTCAGCCGCGAACGGATCGGGCAGCAGGTCGACGGCGGTCATGCCGGCACCCCCGCGAAAGCCGCGAACGGATCGGGCAGCAGGTCGACGGCGGTCATGCCGGCACCCCCGCGAAAGCCGCGAACGGGCCGGGCCACAGGTCGAGGGCGGTCATGCCGGCACCCCCGCGAAAGCCAGCGCCTCCAGCGCCGGCACCAGGGCCGGAGGCGCCGGGGCGGCGGCGTTGTCGGCCGCGAGGCGGGCCGCGGCCGGCCGCGCGGCGGGATCGTCGAGCAGCTCCCGCACCACGGCCCGCACCGCGGCCGGCTCGGCCTCGGCGCCGGGCAGGCAGCGCCCCGCGCCGGTCGCGGCCACCCGCTCGCCGTGGTCGAAGTTGTCGTTGACGAACGGCAGCGCCAGCTGCGGCACGCCGTGCGCGGCGCAGGTCATCGTGGTGCCGGCCCCGCCGTGGTGGACCGCCACCGCGGCGCGCGGCAGCACCTGGTCGAGCGAGAGCCAGCCGGCCGCGACGACGTGGGCCGGCAGCGGCCCCAGCTGCTCGCGCACGGCCGGGTCGACGGCGAGGGCGACCGCGAGGCCGAGGCCGCCGAGGTCCGCGACGATCCCGCGCAGCAGCTCCTGCACCGCGGGCGCGCGGCCGAGGAAGGACCCGGCGGTCACCACGGCGAGTGGGCGGCCCGGATCGGGGATGTCCGCGGTGACGTCGGCGGCGCCGTTGTAGGGCACGTAGCGCATCCGGACGCCGGCCGGCTGGTCGGGCAGCTGGAGCTGCGCGGGGCAGACGTCGAGGTACAGCGACTCGCGGGGCCGTCCGGCGAGGCCGAAGCGGGCGTACACCGGCGCCAGCTCCGCGTGCGCGGCCTCGTGCAGTTCGCGGCGGCTGGCGATGCCGTAGGTCTGGATCGCGTACGGCACCCCGTGCGCGGCCGCGGCGATCGGCCCGGCGTACTCCGTCGGCTCAGTCACCAGCAGATCCGGCCGCCAGCGTCCGACCAGCCCGGCGAGGCCGTCGACGGTCCGGGCGGCGAGCCGGCCGAAGCCGCGGCCGGTGCCGGTCAGCAGCTCCAGCCGGTCCGTCGCCGGCTCCGGGCGCATGACGGCCCGCGGGTCGAAGGGGTCGGTCGCGGCCACGACCGGCAGGCCGGCGGTGGCGGCGTAGGCGACGAACGGCTCCGGCGTGGCCACCAGCACGTCGTGGCCGGCCGCGCGCAGCGACCAGCACAGGGAGACGAGGGGCAGGAAGTGTCCGTGCGCCGGACACGTGGTCACGAGCACTCGCATGCGAAAACTCCAATGCGAACCGAGAGTGCGGGCCCGCGGCCCCGTCGGGGGACCGGCCGCGGGCCCGGAGCGGGGCGGGTCAGGCCCGCTCGGCGACCAGCACGTGGAACGGCAGCCCGGGCACCTGCCGCTGGACGATGTTCGTGAAGCCCGCGGCGGTGATCATGTCGTGATGGGCCTGCTGCGAGTGCACCTCGCCGGCGGCCGTCCACGACAGCATGAGGATCGAGAAGAGGTACGGCTCCGGGTCCTCGGCCGGCGAGCCGTCGCGCACGAAGCTCACCACGCCGAGCCGGCCGCCGGGCCGGAGCGCCTCTGCGGCCCGGGTCAGCAGCTGGGTGCAGCGCTCCTCGTCGAAGTGGTGCAGCACGTTGGTGACCAGCACCAGGTCGTGCGGGCCCTGATAGTCCACCTCGAACATGTCGCCGGCGATGAACCCGGCCCGGTCGTGCACCCCGAGCTCGACCGCGTGCTTCTCGGTGATCGGCAGGACGTTGTCCCAGTCCAGGCCGGTCACCCGGGCCTGCTGGAAGCGCCGGGCCAGGGTGAAGCCGTAGAGGCCGTGCCCGCAGGCCACGTCGAGGATCGACAGCGGGTCGCGCCCGGCCGCCCACGGCTCGAGCAGGTCGCCCATGACCGCCGCGGTCGGCAGGGTGACGGCGGAGGCGAACTCCGCGAACGTCTCCCAGTAGGCGAAGCCCGGCGTCTCGGCGTTCTGCTCCTCGACGGTGCCGCCGTTGCGCACGGCATCGGCGAGCCGGCCCAGCGAGTCCCACTCGAAGCGGCTGACCACCACCCGGGTCATGTCGCCGAGGTAACCGGGGGCGGAGCTGACCAGCACGTCGGCCGCGCCCTCGGCCAGGGCGTAGCGCTCCCCGTCCGCGGTGAGCAGCCCGACCGCGGCCAGCGCGTCGAGCAGGATGCGCATGCCGCGCGGGTCGGCCCCGGCCCGCTCGGCCACCGCCGCGGCGGTGCCGGCGCCCTCGTGCACGGCGTCGAAGACCCCGAGCTCGACGGCGGTACGCAGCAGGCTGGTCCTCTTGTAGGCGCGCATCATCTCGTTGACGCTCGCGCGAGTCACGGTCATGGCTACTCCGCCGACCATTCGTAGAACGGCTTCGCCTCGGCGTCGCGCATCGTCGGCCACTGCGGGTCGTACGGCGTTATGAGCGTCGACATCTGCCGGTTCACCTCCTGGAACAAGGGGTGTTCACGGTTCTCGTACAGCCGCTGCCGGAACTCGCCGTCGGCCTCGACCAGGTGCAGGTAGAGGCCGCGGAAGCCGTACAGGGTCCGGCGTTGCGCGCCGATCTGCCGGGGCAGGTCGGTGCCGTCGTGCGCCGCGAACACCTCGGCGATCTTGGGCTCGTTGCCCTCCGGCAGGCGGCCGATCATCAGAATCTTGTGCTTCACGCCGCCATCGTGGCAGCGGCGCATGGAGCATCGATTGACTCCGACCGGACCGGGCGGCTCAAGGACGGCTCCAGAGTCGTCAAGGAATACTCCAGGGCCGCCATTTACGTTCCGCACATGGCCATTACCGCTTTCGATCGGCCCGGTTCCGGCCGGGCCGGATCGCGTCCACCCGATGTCCCGGACGGCTGCGGAGCCCTGCGCGCGGCGGCCCGGGAGCCGGTGGCCGCCGTGCTCGCCGCCGCCCTGCTGGAGCCCGTCGCCGATTCGGCCCGGCGGCGCTGCGACGCGGCCCTGGACGGCATCGTCGCGGCCGGTCCCCCGGCCGACCTCCGGGACCGGCTGGCCCTGCCGCTGGCCGCCGGCACCGTCGCCGACCTGCTCGGCGCCCCGGCCCACCGGCAGGCCCCGCTGCTCGCCTGGGTCCGCGGCGACCTGCCGGGCGAGGAGCTGCTGGCCGCGCTGCGCCACCTCGTCGCCTCGCCCGACGTGCTCGACAACGGCGTGCTCATCCACTGCATCCGCGGCATCCGGGCCGGCGCGCTCGACGCCGAGGAGCTCGTACGGGCCGCGACGGCCCTGCTGGCCACCGCGCCCGCGCTGGCGGACCGGCTCACCGCCGCCCTGACCGAGGCCGCACCGACCGGGGCGGGCGGGCCCGAGGAGACCGGGGCGGGCGGCCCCGAGGAGCTGCTCGGTGAGGCGCCGGTGCGGCTGGTCACGGAGATCGCCGAGCGGGCCACCGCGCGGCGCCTGCCCGGGCTCGCGCCGGTCCCCGGCGACGGGCGGCTGGTGACGTGGACGGAGGCGCGGCGATGACCCCGGAGACCGACTGCTGCGTGGTCGGCGGCGGACCGGCGGGCCTGTTCCTCGGGCTGCTGCTGGCCCGCTGCGGCGTGCGGGTCACGGTGCTGGAGAAGCACGGCGACTTCCTGCGCGACTTCCGCGGCGACACCGTGCACGCCTCGACGCTGCGCCTGCTCGACGAGCTGGGCCTCGGCGAGCGGTTCCAGAAGATCCCGCACCAGCGGCTGGACCGGGTGCGGGTCCAGCTCGACGGGGGCACGTTCGTGATGCCCGACTTCACGCGCCTGCCGCCGCCGTACTCGTACCTGGCCATGGCCCCGCAGTGGGACCTGCTGAACCTGCTCGCCGAGGCGGGCGCGGCCGAGCCAACGTTCCGGCTCGTCATGCGGGCCTCGGTGACCGGGCTGTGGGAGGACGGCGGGCGGGTGGCCGGCGTCGAGTACACCGACGCGGACGGGCAGACGCACCGGCTCGCGGCCGCGCTGACCGTGGCCTGCGACGGGCGCTCGTCGACCGTGCGGCGCCTGGCGGGGCTCGACGGCTTCCGGCAGAACTTCGGCGCCCCCGAGGACACCCTGTGGTTCCGGCTGCCCCGCTTCCCGGACGACCCGACCGGGCTGGTGATCCGCTTCTCCAACGGCCGGGGCATGGTGCTCGTCGACCGGGGCGACTACTGGCAGGTCGCGTACCTGATCCAGAAGGGCTCCTACGAGCGGCTGCGCACCCAGGACGTCGACG
The DNA here is from genome assembly GCF_049995355.1 of Dactylosporangium sp. McL0621. Lineage (NCBI taxonomy): Bacteria > Bacillati > Actinomycetota > Actinomycetes > Micromonosporales > Micromonosporaceae > Dactylosporangium > Dactylosporangium sp. McL0621. The sequence goes on along the minus strand of NZ_CP188259.1, from coordinate 618,196 downwards.
TGGTGCGGCGCACGGCCGTCGCCCTGCTGCCGTGGCTGGCGGGCCGGATGGGCGAGCTGGCCTCGTGGGACGACGTGCGCGTGCTCGACGTGCGCATCGACCGCCTGCGCCGGTGGTACACCCCGGGCGTGCTCTGCATCGGCGACGCCGCGCACGCCATGTCGCCGATCGCCGGGGTCGGCATCAACCTCGCCGTGCAGGACGCGGTGGCCACGGCCCGCATGCTCAGCGGGCCGCTCGCCGCCGGCCGGGTCCCGACCGTGCGGCAGCTCGCCGCGGTCCAGCGCCGCCGCTGGTGGCCGACGGTCGTCGTGCAGGGCCTGCAGCGGGTGATCCAGCGCGACGTGTACCCGGCCGACACCCCCGACGCCGAGCAGAACATCGGGCGCACCAATGCCCGGCCCGCGCCACCGATGCGGCTCATGCAGCGCTTCCCGGCGCTGGGCGGCCCGCCGGCCCGGCTGGTCGGGCTCGGCCTGGTGCGCGAACGCCCGCCACAGTCCGCACTGCGGACGCCATGAACCAACCAGTAGCAGAAGGAGATCGCATGACGGAACAGGAGACGGTCGAGGCGTTGATCCTCGCCGTGGGCGGCCGCCCGGACGACGTGCGCGCCGCCGTCGACCGCCTCGGGGCCGGGCCGGTCGCCGAGGCGGTCGTGGCGGAGCTCCGCTTCCGCGCCGCGCCCCCGGCCGACCTGCCCGAGGTCAACGTCCAGCTCGACCTGGTGCACGGCGAGCGCACGCTCGGGTTCGTCGTCACCCTGTCCGGCAAGGGCGCCACCGCCGACGCCGGGCAGGACCCGGACGCGCCGATGTGGGTGTCGTACGAGCTGGCCGACCTCGTGCGCGCGGTCTACGGCCCGTCCGGCGGCCGGGCCGGGCACACGCGGCGGGTGGAGCTGCGGCTCGGGCGCGACGAGTCCGGGCCGCCGAACCCGAAGGCGTACCTCGTGAAGCTCGAGCCGGTCTCGCGGGCCGTGCACGCGCTCTTCGGCGCCGTCGACCCGGCCGAGCCCGACCTCGGCGACCTGGCGGTGCGTTACGCCACCGACAAGTGGGGCGGCCTGCACTGGTTCACCCCGCACTACCAGCGCCACTTCAGCGAGCTGCGGGACGAGCCGGTCCGGCTGCTGGAGATCGGCATCGGCGGCTACGAGCAGCCACACCTGGGCGGCGGCTCGCTGCGCACGTGGAAGCGGTACTTCCGCCGGGGCCTGATCTACGGGCTGGACATCTTCGACAAGTCCGCGCACGACGAGCCCCGCATCACCACGCTGCGCGGCGACCAGAGTGACCCGGCGTACCTGCGGGAGATGGCCGAGCGCTACGGGCCCTTCGACATCATCGTCGACGACGGCAGCCACATCTCCGGGCACGTCCTGGTGTCGCTGCGCACGCTGCTGCCGTACGTGCGCCCCGGCGGCTACTACGTGGTCGAGGACCTGATGTTCTCGTACTTCCAGGGCTTCGGCGGCAGCCCGACCGACCTGAACTCGCCGGACACGTCGGTCGGCTTCCTCAAGACGCTCGCCGACGGCCTGCACTACGAGGACCGGCCCGGCCTCGACCCGGCGCAGGCGCGGTACTTCGACCGCAACATCGGCGCCGTGCACTTCTACCGCGGCGTGGCGGTCATCGAGAAGTCGGCCAACGCCGAGGGCTCCCTGCCGCCGTGGATCCCGCGCTCGGGGATGCCGCCACGCCCCGCGCAGTAGCCCGGACGACACGAAGGGGGCCCGCCGCTCGGCGGGCCCCCTTCTGTGCGTTCAGCGTGCGGCGGCCGCCTCGACGAGCGACTTGATCCGGCCCAGCTGCACCGCGCTGTTCTTGTTGATCCGCGCGGTCATGCCGGCGTCGTCGACGGGCGCGGACGGCTTCATCGCGAAGTCCTGCACCCAGCGCATCCGGACCCCGCCGGGCACCTCGGCGTAGTCCCAGTGGATGCGCATGTACTCGAACGGGCCGGTCTCCACCCGGTGCGCGCTGACCGTGCGGGCCGCCGGGTCCGGGGTGCGCTCCGACACCCAGCTCCAGACCCGGCCCTCCTCGTCGGGGTGCATGGTGAGGCGGAAGCGGATCGTCTCGCCCTCCCGCGCCAGCACCTCGGCCTCGGCGTACTCGCTGAACAGCTCCGGCCAGCCCGGCACGTCGTTTGTCATCTTCCACACCAGGTCCATCGGCGCGTCGATGACGATCTCGTTCTCGGTGTGTCCGGCCACGGCTCAGGCCGCCAGTCGGCCGGAGTGCAGCAGGTCGACCGTGGCCTGCAGGCTGGTCTCCTTCTCGACCAGGCCCTCGGGGATCTCCCGGCCGGTGCGCTGGGTCAGCCGGGCGGTGATCTCCAGTACCGCCAGCGAGTCCAGGCCGATCTCCTCGTACGTTGCGCTCGGCGCGGCGCCCTCCACGTCGACGCCCGCATCGGCGCCGGCCACTTCCCGGACGACCTGGCGCAGGTCGTCGACGGTGAACTCGGACATGGTCCGTCTCCCTTCCTCGAAATCAGACTGCGAAATCCCGTGAGAGCACCAGCGCCGCGTTGAACCCGCCGAAGCCGCGGGCCACCACGAGGGCGTGGCGCAGCGGGGCCGGCCGGGCCGTGCCGAGGACGAGGTCGAGCTCGTAGTCCCCGGCCGGCGCGGAGGTGCCGGTCGTCGGCGGGATCACCCCGTCGCGCAGGGCCAGCAGGGCCGTGGCGGTGTCCAGGGCCGAGCCGCCCGCGTAGAGCCGCCCGGTCATGGACTTGGGCGCCGTCACCGGCACCCCGCGCGGGCCGAAGACCGCGCGCAGCGCCTCCGCCTCGCGCCGGTCGGGCTCGGGCGCGCCGTGCGCGTCGGCGAAGACCACGCCGATGTCGCCCGGGCCGAGGCCGGCGTCGGCCAGGGCCAGCTCGATCGCCCGCCGCAGGCCCGGAGGGCGGGCGGAGCCGGGCGCCGGGTCGAACGTGGCGCCGTAGCCGGCAAGCCGGCCGTAGACGCGCGCGCCCCTCTCGGCGGCGGCCGCGGCGGACTCGAGGACCAGGATCGCGCCGCCCTCGCCCGGCACGTACCCGGCCGCCGCGGGGTCGAAGGGCCGGTACCGGCCGTCGCCGCTGAGCAGCCCGCTCGCGCCCTGGCAGACCAGCGCGTAAGGCGACAGCGGGGCCTCCGTGCCGCCGGTGAGCACGAGCCGCGAGCCGGTGCGCAGGGCCCGGCGGGCGTCGGCGATCGCGTCGAGGCCGCCCGCCTGCTCGGTCACCCGCACCCCGCAGGGGCCGCGCAGCCCGTGCCGGATCGACAGCTGGCCGGTGGTGGCGGCGTAGAACCAGGCGATCGACTGGTACACGCCGACGAACTGCGGCCCCTGCCCCCACAGCTTCTGGATCTCCTGCTGGCCGAACTCGTTGCCGCCGGACGAGCTGGCGGTGATGACGGCCAGCTCGTAGTCGGGCAGCTCGGCGAGGTCGACCCCGGCGTCGCGCAGCGCCAGCTCGGCGCCGCCGAAGGCCAGGTGCGTCCAGCGGTCGGTCTGCACCGCCAGCCGCCCCGGCACCCCCTCCTCCGCGGTGAACGCGGCGACCTGCCCGGCGACGCCCACCGGGAAGCCGCCGGGGTCGAAGCGGGTGATGGGCGCGATCCCGTCGCGGCCCTCCAGCGTCGCCGCCCAGTACCGCTCGTGCCCGACCCCGGTCGGCGCGACGATCCCCAGCCCGGTGAAGACCGCGTCCGCGCTCATGCCGCCACCGCCCGGTCGGCGGTGAGCACCACGGCGCTCTGGAAGCCGCCGAAGCCGCTGCCGACGCTCAGCACCGCGTCGACCCGCCGCTCGCGCGCGGTGAGCGGCACGTAGTCCAGGTCGCACTCGGGGTCGGCGTGGTGCAGGTTCGCGGTCGGCGGCACGACGTTGCGGTCGATCGCCAGCGCGCACGCGGCCAGCTCGATGGAGCCGATCGCGCCGAGGGAGTGCCCGACCATCGACTTGATCGAGCTGACCGGGGTGCGGTACGCGTGCCCGCCCAGGCTGTCCTTGAAGGCCGCGGTCTCGTGGCGGTCGTTCTGCTTGGTGCCCGAGCCGTGCGCGTTGATGTAGTCCACCGCCTCCGGGGCGAGGCGCGCCTCGTCGAGGGCCCGCCGGATCGCCTCGGCCATCTCGCGGCCGTCGGGCTTGAGGCCGGTCATGTGGTAGGCGTTGCTGCGGCTGGCGAATCCCGCGATCCGCCCGTACACGTGCGCGCCCCGCCGCCGCGCCGCCGCGGCCTCCTCGAGCACCAGCACGGCCGCGCCCTCGCCGAGCACGAACCCGTTGCGGGTGCGGTCGAACGGGCGCGAGGCGTGGGCCGGGTCGCCGTTGTCCGGCGAGGTGGCGCGGATGGCGTCGAAGCAGGCCACGGTGATCGGGGAGATCGGCGCGTCGGTCGCGCCGGCCAGGACGATGTCGGCCGCGCCCTCCTGGACCAGCCGGAAGCCGTGCCCGACCGCGTCGAGGCCGGAGGTGCACCCGGTGGAGGTGAGCGAGACCGGGCCCTCGGCCCCGGCCAACCACGCCACCTCGCGCGCGAGCGAGCTCGGCACCAGGTAGTCGTAGAGCTGCTCGATCGCCCGCGCGGGGTCCACCAGCCAGTTCCGGCCGCCGCCGCTGACCTCGACGTAGTGGTCCTCGAGCTTGATCGTGCAGCCGACCGCGCTGCCGATGCTCACCCCGACGCGCTCGGGCCGCACCTGGTCGAACTCCACCCCGCTGTCGCCGAGCGCCTCCCGCGCGGCCACCAGGGCGAACTGGGCGGCCCGGTCGAGCGTGCGCGCCTGCTCCGCGCTCAGCCCGTGCGCCGCCGGGTCGAAGTCGACCTCGGCGGCGATGCGCGAGCGGAAGCCCGCCGCGTCGAACAGCGAGATCGCACGGGTCGCGGTGCGGCCGGCGGTGAGCAGGTCCCAGAAGGCCTTGCGGCCCACGCCGCCGGGGGCGACCACGCCGATGCCGGTGACGACCACCTCGCGCCCGCTCATTCGGCCGGCGCCAGCCGCAAGGGAGCCTCGCCGGGGTTGGGCTGGGGCTCGGTGTCGACGTGGCCCAGCTCGGGGCGCGGCGCCAGCGGGCCGAGGTGGAAGACCACGAAGGCCTCCGTGGTGCCGCGGTTCTCGACCCGGTGCCGCGCCTCCCGGGCCACGAAGACGGACTCCTCCGGCCCGAGCTCGACCGGCTCGCCGTTGAGCCGCACGGTCACCTCGCCCCGCACGACGAAGAGGAACTCCTCCGAGTACGGGTGGTAGTGCTCCGAGACGAACTCGCCGGGCTGGAGCGTCAGCGCGCCCATGAAGCCCGAGGTGGCCCCGACGGTGGCCGGGCCGAGCAGGACCCGCAGGTCGCCGCCGCGGCGGCGGTTCGGGGTCGCGTCGGACAGGCGGACGGCCGGTGATGTGTTGTTCACGATCGATCTCCCCTTGCCGGGTCTCAGCTCGCGGGCGGCCGGTGCCATGCCTGCACCGGCGCCCGGCCTCGAACACGAGCGATCGTTCCAGCGGCCTCTGGACCAGCCCTCGCGGCGAACTTGAACGCGGGCCGCGCGGCCCCGGCCGGCCGCGCCGGGCGAGGGGCGGCGGTGCTGCTGGACCGGCCTGTTCCGAGGCAGTTCCCAGCCTGGACGTGGCGTTCGTCACGCGTTCGTCATAAGTCCAGGAGGGCGTCGCGCCGCTCCAGTTCGGCTCCAGTGCGGTTCTGCATATTCACAGGGGCGAACATATCGGGGAGGTATCAATGCGAGTCCTTTTCACATTGGCGGCCGCGGAGGCCCATCTGTATCCGCTCGTGCCGCTGGGCTGGGCCCTGCGGGCCGCCGGGCACTCGGTGCTGATGGCGACGAGCGCGGACTTCGTGCCGGCCGTGACCGCGACCGGGCTGCCGGTCGCGGCGGTGGCGGAGGAGGTCGACCTCGTCGGCTGGCTCCGTCCGCCGGGGCCGCCCCCGGGCGCCGCCCCGGCCGGGCCGCCCTCGCCGCCCTCGCCGGGTGAGATGGCCGCGCGCACCGGGCGGCGCTTCGGCGAGCTGGCGGTGCGGGCGCTGCCGGGCACGCGGGAGCTGGTCGGGCGGTGGCGGCCGGACCTGGTCGTCGCCGAGCCGGCCGAGTTCGCCGGCCCGGCGGCCGCGACCGAGGCCGGGCTCCCCTGGGTCCGGCACCAGTGGGGGCTGCCGCTGCGCCCGGAGCTGGCCGCGAACGGGGCCGAGGCGGTGGTCGCCGGGGGCGGCTCGTGGGCCGGGCCCGCGCGGACGCTCGACGTGTGCCCCGACAGCGTGCAGTACCCGGGCGTGGACGGCGGCCTGCGGATGCGCTACGTGCCGTTCAACGGCACCGCGGTCCTCGAGCCGTGGCTGCTGGAGGCCCCGACCCGCCCCCGCGTGCTGCTCACCCTGGGCACGATCCTGCCGCGCGACGAGCGCGCGGAGCCGCTGTGGCGCCGGCTGCTCGACCGGCTGACCGGGCTCGGGGCCGAGGTGCTCATCGCGGTGCCGGACCGGCACCGCGAGTCGCTCGGCCCGCTGCCGGACGGGGTGCGGGCGGGGCGGGTGCCGCTGTTCCAGGCCCTCGCCGGGTGCTCGATGATCGTGCACCACGGCGGCTCGGGCACGGCGATGACGGCGATGGCGGCCGGGGTGCCGCAGGTCATCCTGCCCCACTTCGCCGACCAGTTCGGCAACGCCGAGCGCTTCGCGGCCGTGGGCGCGGCCCGGGCGCTGGCGCCGCACGAGGCCACCGACGCCGAGCTGCGGGAGGCGTGCGAGGCGGTGCTGACCGACCCGCGCCACCGGCAGGCGGCCCGGGCCGTGGCGGCCGAGAACGCGGCCGCGCCCGACCCGCACGAAATTGCCGGGCGACTGCCGGCGGAGTTTGCGGCGGTACCGAACTGAGGTTTCAAAGAATATACGCACGGCAATGTCTTGCAATGCAAATTCGTAGTACGCAACTTGGCGGAAGTACCCTGACCAGGCGATACATCCCCAGGGCCGCCGGACCCGCATAAAGACCCACGGAGGTGTAATCTCGGCCTACGATAGAGAAATGTCAATTTCGTGACATTGTTGAACGCGCACCAACCACGGGGAGTTTTCGTGCATTTTCGCGTCCTGGGCCCTCTGGAGGTCGAGCACAACGGGAAAGACCTGACACCACGGGCCGCTAAGCAACGCAAGGTCCTGGCGGCACTGTTGCTGCAGGGCAACCGCCCGGTCAAGATCTCCGAGCTCATCCGCGAGCTCTGGGACGACGAGCCGCCGGCGAGCGCGGTGAACACGCTGCAGACCTACGTCCTGCGCATCCGGCGCATGCTCGACGCCGCGGCGGCCGACGGCACCCGCCCTTCGGGCAAGAACGTCCTGCTCACCGCGCCGGTCGGATATCAGTTCCGGCTCGGGCACGGCCAGCTCGACCTGCACGACTTCGAGCGGCTCTCGGAGGCCGGCATCGAGGCCATGCAGCACGACCAGTTCCACATCGCGGCCATGCAGTTCCGGGCCGCGCTCGAGCGCTCACGCGGGCCGGCGCTCGCCGACGTGCAGACCGGGCCACTGCTCAGCGTCCACGTGGCCCGCCTGGCCGAGCAGGTGCTGCGGGTGCGCGAGCTGCGGATCGAGGCCAACCTGCGCCTCGGGCGTCACGCCATGCTGATCAGCGAGCTGACCGGCCTGGTGGCGGAGCACCCGACCCACGAACGGTTCCACGGCCAGCTCATGGTCGCCCTCTACACGGCAGGCCGGCGCGCGGAGGCGCTGGACCTCTTCCGCCGGCTGCGCGCCTCGATGGTGCGCGAGCTCGGCCTCGAACCGGCCGACTGGCTCACGCGGCTGCAGCACGCGATCCTCACCGGGGATTCGGGCCCCCTGAACCCGGTGGCGACGCCCGCCTATCAGGCCGCCTCGTCCTGGTGACCACGGATCATCGCAGATCCGTCGTAGTCCGCAATTCCCACCCGGGGTCGTGAAGCGCGCGATTGCCAATAAATCGGGCACCGGAGAAAGGACTCAGGGCACCGTTCCTCATCAATGAGGACGGTGCCCCGGCGGGTTTTACGGGAGTGGCGGGTCAGGCCATCAGCAGCTTGACCTGCTCGGCCTGCGGGCCCTTCTGACCCTGCGCGATCTCGAACTCGACCCGCTGTCCGTCCTCCAGCGACTTGTAGCCGTCCATCTGAATCGCGGAGAAGTGGACGAACACGTCCTGCCCCCCGTCGACCGCGATGAACCCGTAGCCCTTCTCGCTGTTGAACCACTTGACGGTGCCCTGTGCCACGGTGCACTTCCTCTACTTCGGTCCTACTGCCTTCCGGCTGGCTGTGGGGACCAGCCCGGGCCTGCCGACCCACAGCCGCCGGGTCCGGGGGTGGAACCGACGAAGGAACGACGACCGAACCGCACGGTACAGGAGTGAACCGACCGCCGACAGGCCCAAATCGGACAGCAAGGTCACGAATCAAACAGTACGAAAAGGTCGCCGAGCATGCCTTCTCGGCGACCTTTCCTTGCCGGGTCAAGCATCGCCCGGCGACTACGTGTTGGTAACTTTCGGCGCTACACGTGACGGCGTGACTGAACCACGCGGAAGCGGCTCGCGACGTAGGCCGCGTCGGTCAGCGCGGCATTGGCCGCCGGATTGGCGCCGCTGGCGTGGAAGTCGGAAAACGCCGCCGACTGGTTCACGAAGACGCCACCCGTAAGGTTGACTGACAGATGCACACCAGCAAGTAGAGCGGCCTCTTCCATGGAGTCGAGGACCTCCGGCGATGTCGAATACACCGAAGCGGTCAATGCGCCCTTCTTGCCGACGGTGTCGGCAAAGATCCGCAAACTGCCCGCCGTGGAATCGGTGGCGACAACGAAGGAAATGGGCCCGAACCACTCCGATCCATAGGTTTGCTCATCGCCCGCGCCGAGTTTCCGGATGAGCGGAGTGCGGACTGTCGCCGACTCATAAGCGGGGTGTGAAACGTCTGAGGATTCGAGTACTCCGTCGCCGATCGCCGCGGCTTTCTGGAGCCTTTCCAGAACGCCCTCGTTCACGATTGCGCCGGTGAGTTCCACGCCCTTGGCGGGGTCGGCGGTGAGCGCCGAGACGGCCCCGGCAATGCCCTGGGCGACGTCGTCGAGGCTCTTGTGCCCCTCGTTCGTGGCGATGCCCCCGGCGGGCACGAGAATGTTCTGCGGAGTGGTGCACATCTGCCCGGAGTACAACACCAACGAGAACCCGATGTTGCGGCACATTCCGGCGAAGTCGTCGGTCGAGTCGACCACCACGGTGTTGACGCCGGCCTTCTCGGTGTAGACCACGGCCTGGCGGGCGTTGTCCTCCAGCCAGTCGCCGAACTCGGTCGAGCCGGTGAAGTCGATGATGCGCACCTCGGGGCGCAGGGCCAGCGTCTTGGCCAGCCCCTCGCCGGGCGCCTCGGCGGCCAGCAGCACGAGGTTGGGGTCGAAGCCGGCGTCGGCGAGCGTCTCGCGGGCGATCTTCACGGTGATGGCCAGGGGCAGGACGGCCCGGGGGTGCGGCTTGACGATCACGGGGTTGCCCGTGACCAGCGACGCGAAGAAGCCCGGGTACGAGTTCCAGGTCGGGAACGTGTTGCAGCCGACGACCAGGGCGGCCCCGCGCGGTACGACATGGAAGGTCTTGGCCATGTGCAGCGTCTGCCCCTTGCCGGCGGGCTTCTGCCAGTCGGCGGTGGCCGGGGTGCGCGTCATCTCGCGGTAGGCGTAGGCGACCGCCTCGAGCGCCCGGTCGAACGCGTGCGGCGCGCCGGCCTGGAACGCCATGACGAAGGCCTGGCCGGTGGTGGCGTGCACGGCGTTGGCGAGCTCGAACGCGGCCTTGTGCAGCCGCGCCAGGATCTCCAGGGCGACGCCGGCACGGGCCCGGGGGCCGGCCGCGCGCCACGCGGGCATGCCCTCGGCGAGCGCGGCGAACGCGGTGTCGAGGTCGAGGTGGGGGTAGCGCACGTCGAGCGCGATGCCGAAGGGCGAGGTCTCGGTCGCGACCCAGTCGGTGATGCCGGGCTGGTCCTTGAGCGGGAAGTCGGTGCCGAGGTAGGCCCGGAACGCGGCCTCGCCGTCGGCGGCCGCGTGCTCGCCGTAGATGCGGGGGCTGGGCGACTCGGGGTAGTTGGACCAGTACGCACGCTCGGCGATCGCGGTCAGCGCCCGCTCCAGCGTGTCGGCGTGGCTGGCGAACATGGGGTGTGAGTTCTCCATGGCGCCATCCTGCCACCGCGGAGCGGGCCCGCCGACCATCTGACGAGTTCCCGCGGCCGGGCAACCCCGGGGTGATCTCAGGGTGCGATCGCACCCTGCCAGTTCGCCCAGTGATCGGCGAAGCGGAAGCCCATCGCCTCGTTGATGGCGATCATGTAGGAGTTGTCGGCCGCGTTGAAGGTGTCGATCGTGGTCACCGCCGGCTCGGCCGCGCGCATCGCCCGCAGGTTGGCGACCTTGGCCACGAGCCCGAGGCGGTGGCCGCGGTGCGCGGGGTGCACGAGGGTGATCAGCTGCCAGGCGTGCCAGCCGACGGTGCGGGTGACCCGGATCGCCGTCCACGCCACCAGCCGGCCGGTCGCCTCGTGCACCAGGCCGGCCTCGTAGCGCCGCGCCCCCCACGCGACGAACGCCGCCTGCTGGGTGCGGAGCCGCTCGGCGTCGACCCGCTCCGGCTGGTAGTCCAGCTCGCCCATCGGGGTCTCCTCCAGGAAGGAGCTGTCCAGCGCGGCGAGGTCCTCCACGTACTCCTCCGGCAGGGTGGCGCCCCAGTGCACGAGGGCGTACCCGGCGGACTTGGCGACGCCCTCGGCGTACAGCCGGTCGAGCGTGCCCTCGTCGACGTCGGCGAGCAGCAGCCGGCGCCGCGCGTCGAGCAGGCGGTTGGTCACCCCGGCGGCCTCGGCGAACCCGCTGGGGCCGGCCGCGACCGGGCTGAAGCCGAGCACGCCGGTGCGGCCGTCGGCGCGGGCGGCGGCGGTCGCGTGGGCGAAGAGGGCCCGGCCGATGCCCCGGCGGCGGTGGGCCGGGTGCACCCGGACGTCGACGTGGGCCTTGTCGAGGTTGTCGTGGCGGGGCAGGTCGAGCTCGGCGACGCCGACCGGCTCGTCGCCGTGCCGGGCGAGGAAGCGGCGGCGGACCGCGCGCGGCGGCGGTATCAGCCACTGCATGTCGTACTGGTAGCGGCAGTTCGGCGGCAGGTCCGGCAGGTCAGCCCGGACGGACTCGTTGACGATCTCGAACACCGCGTCGACGGCCGCCGGGTCGTCGGCGCGCACTTCGTCGATCTCGAGTGTTGATTGGGCCATGCCCGCCAGGGTGGCTCCGGGCGAGCGGCCACGGCAAACCATTTATGCCCGGAAATTGGTCGAGAGGACGCTCGCCAACACCTCCGGTGTTGTGGTCGCGGACCCAGGGGTCCGAGGCGACGCGTCCTCCCGCACCGAGCATCCTGAACCCCGGGCCCTGGGGCGTCAAGTCACCCATCCGACGATCCGCGCACCGCCGATCACGCTCAGTATCGACCGCCTCCCCCGCTCGGACGAGGTGGTCCTCGTCCGAGCGTGGAAGCGCTCTCCGCAGTTCAACGCTCGGTGATCGCCCCAGTTAAAAAATCATCCGAGGAGGCCGGCCTCACGGGCCGCCTTGAGCGACGGCTTGACCCGGTGCGTGGGGCCGACCAGGCCGGCGACCGCGTCGAGGGTCTTGAGGCCGTCGCCGGTGTTGAAGATGACCGTCTCCGCGTTCGGGTCGAGCCGGCCCGACTCGACGAGCTTCTTGAGCACCGCGGCGGTGACCCCGCCGGCCGTCTCGGCGAAGACGCCGGCGGTGCGGGCCAGCAGCTGGATGCCGGCGCGGATCTCGTCGTCGCCGGCGTACTCCATCCAGCCGCCGGTGCGCCGCACGGACTCCAGCGCATAGACCCCGGCCGCCGGGTCGCCGATGTTGAGCGACTTGGCGATGCCGGTCGGCTTGACCGGGATGATTTCGTCGGTACCGTCGTGCAGCGCCTTGGCGATCGGGTTGCACCCGGCCGACTGGGCGCCGAACACCTTCCACTCGGTCGCCGGGACGAGCCCGATCTCGACCAGCTCGGTGAACGCTTTGTCGATCTTGGTGAGCAGCTCGCCGCTGGCCATCGGGATGACCACCTGGGCCGGGATGCGCCAGCCGAGCTGCTCGGCCACCTCGTACCCGAGGGTCTTGGAGCCCTCGGCGTAGAACGGCCGCACGTTCACGTTGACGAACGCGGTGTCCTCGAACTCGTCGGTCTCGGTGAGCTCCGAGCACAGGCGGTTGACCTCGTCGTAGGAGCCCTCGATGGCGACCAGCTCGCCGCCGTACACCGCGGTCATGACGACCTTGCCGGGCTCCAGGTCGGCTGGGATGAACACGGTCGAGGGCACGCCGGCCCGCGCGGCATGCGCGGCGACGCTGTTGGCGAGGTTGCCGGTGGACGCGCAGGAGTACCGCGTGAAGCCCAGCGCCTTGGCCGCGGTCAGCGCCACGGAGACGACGCGGTCCTTGAACGAGTGGGTCGGGTTGGCCGAGTCGTCCTTGACGTACAGCGGCGCGGTGAACCCGAGCTCCTTGCCCAGCCCGTCGGCGCGCACCAGCGGGGTGAGGCCCGGGTCGAGGGTCACGCGGCTCTCCGGGTCGATCCCGACGGGCAGCAGCGGCGCGTAGCGCCAGATGTTCTGGGGGCCCGCCTCGATCTGCTCCCGGGTCACCTTGGCCAGCGCCTCGGCGTCGTAGCCGACCTCCAGCGGGCCGAAACACTCGTAACACGCGTGCTGCGCGGCGAGCGGGAAGGTGGCCCCACATCCGCGGCAGACGAGGTTGCGGGCGGGTGAGCCGGTGAAGACGCTGAGCGTCGAGGTCATGGCGGAGGCCTTCCTCTCATCTTTCCCAGGCCGCACGGGCGTGCGCCGGGACGGATTTGGCACCTACCGCGACGAGCCTCGTCTTCGAGCAGCGCGTCGCAGGGGTTGCCGGGGCTTCATCGGGCCGTATCCCTCTGCCCCTCTGGATGAGGTATTGAGTTGTGATGTGGTGCTCACACGAGTGTAAGGGGCACCACCGTCCGCCGGGTATGAGTCATCTCACGAGGTGGGCGCGGCTAGCGTTCACTCATGCACCCGATCGCGGCGGACTGGTTCGCGCGGCGCACCTCCCGCTGGTCCGACTGGCCGGCCGACGAGGTGCTCGCGGCGAAGGGCGACACCCGGGTCAGCGTGGTGATGCCCGCCCTCGACGAGGAGCCGACGGTCGGGGAGATCGTCACCGGGGTGCGCTCCCTGGGCCCCATCGTCGACGAGCTGATCGTGGTCGACTCCGGCTCGGTGGACCGCACCGCCGAGGTCGCCGCGGCCGCGGGCGCCACCGTGCACCACCGCGACGACATCCTCCCGGCGACCGGCTCCCGGCCGGGCAAGGGTGAGGTGCTGTGGAAGGCCCTCGCGGTCACCAAGGGCGACATCCTGGTGTACGTCGACGCCGACCTCACCGACTTCCGCCCGCACTTCGTGACGGGCCTGCTGGGCCCGCTGCTGGCCGACCCGGCCACGCTGATGGTGAAGGCGTTCTACGACCGGCCCCTGCTCGACGTCTCCGCGGCCGGCGGCGGCCGGGTGACCGAACTGGCCGCCCGCCCGCTGCTCAACGCGCACTTCCCGGAGCTCGCGGGCGTGGTCCAGCCGCTGGCCGGCGAGTACGCGGCCCGGCGGACCCTGCTCGAGTCGCTGCCGTTCGCGGCCGGCTACGGCGTGGAGACGGGCCTGCTCGTCGACGCCTGGCGCGCGCACGGCCTCGACGCGGTCGCCCAGGTCGACCTGGGCCAGCGCACCCACGGCCACCAGGACACGGCCGCCCTGGGCCGCATGGCCGCCACGATCCTGCAGACGATCAACGCCCGCATCTCCCCGAGCCACGCCCTCTGGCCGACGCTGACGCAGTTCGAGCGCCGGAACTCCGCGGTGGTACCCCACGAGACGCCGGTCGCCCATCCGGACCGCCCCCCGATGCGGACCGTCCCGGGCTACGCCGCCTCGGCCTGATCCGCGGGGACGAAGCGCCACAGCTGGGCCGTCGCGGTACCGGCGCCCAGGATCGCCAGGATCAGCGCGCCCCACTCGGCGCTCAGCAGCCACCACGGCGTGTCGATTATCGCGACCGGGGCCTCGCCGGTCAGGGAGCCCACCACGAGGACCACCGTGACGAGCAGCATGAGGACCAGCAGCAGGACCGACGTCAGCCGCAGGACCCAGGCGCCCGTGCGGCCGCCGAGCCGGGCCAGGGCCGCGCTGCCCGCCGCCACCGTCGCGCCGAACGCGCTCGCGATCGCGCCGATCAGGGTGAAGATCTTCGCGGTCTGCGCTTCCACCGGGCCCTTGGTGAGGTTCGAGCTCTCGGCGAAGTGCGTCCACTGGAAGATGTGGTCCTGGTCGTAGTACAGCCCGGCCGCGAGGGCGGCGAGCCCGGCGGCGAGGACGCACGCGCCGGCTAAGGCGGAGATCCGCATGGACGGGCACCCTACCCGCCGGTAGGGGCCCGTCCAACGCGGGTCAGCTGACGACGTCCTTGCGCAGGAAACGCCACCAGGCCAGGGAGAAGAAGACGGTGGCGTAGACCAGGGACGCGATCGCGCCCTTGACCAGGTCGTCGGTCTGCATCGGGCTGGACAGCAGGCCGAGCCAGGCATCGGCGTAGTGCGTCGGCAGGACCGTGCGCAAGTTTCCGAGCGCGGTGATCTGGTCGAGGATGTTCGACAGGATCTGCAGGAGCACGGCGCCGCCGACCGCGCCGAGCGGGGCGTCGGTCGACACCGACAGCAGGAACGCCAGCGAGGCCACGACCAGCAGCGTGATGCAGAGGTACGCCACGATCTCCAGCAGCCGCACCACGCTCGTCCCGGCCGCGATCTCCCCGCCGACCGGCGCGCTCAGCGGCGCCCAGCCGTAGCGCAGGGTCCCCGCGGCCAGCGCCGTCGCGACCAGGATCAGGATCGCGGCCAGGCTGTAGAGCAGCGACACGGCGAGCTTGATGCCCAGCAGGCGGGAGCGCGGGACCGGCATCGCCAGCAGGTACCGCAGGCTCCCCCAGCTCGCCTCCGACGCCACGGTGTCGCCGTGGAAGAGCGCGACCACGACGACGAGCAGGAAGCCGGCCGAGACCAGCAGGGTGAACAGCGTGAAGTTCGGGCCGCCGCTCGTGGCCAGGTCGGAGAGGCGGGAGAACTCGCCGTTGCCGCCGCCGTTGTCATCGCCGCCGCCGCTGTCGAGCTGGAACGCGGTCAGGATGATCAGCGGCAGCAGGACCATGAAGCCCAGCGCGAACTGGTTGCGCCGCCGGGCGCCCTGCCGCTTGATCTCCGTCCACAGCGAGAGGGTCGCGCCCGGCCGGTAGCCGACCGCACCGCCGATGACACTCATTCCCGCTCTCCGCTCGCCTTGGTGTCCCCGCCCACCAGGGACAGGAACGCATCCTCCAGCCGCCGCCGCGGCGTGACCCGGTCGATGCCGACCCCGGCGCGCACCAGCGCCGCGACCACCTCGGCCCGGGGCGTGCCGTCGATGTCGACGACCAGGCCCTGCCCGCCGGACCAGGCCACCGAGCGCACCCCGGCCAGCTCCTCGAGGACCTTCTCGGCCGCGTCCACGTCGGACACGTCCAGCTGCACCGTCGGCGAGTCGCCCACGATGTCGTCGACCGGGCCGGCCGCGACCACCTCGCCACGGTGCATGACCACCACGTCGGTACAGGTCTGCTCCACCTCGGCGAGCAGGTGGCTGGAGACGAGCACGGCCCGGCCGCCGGTGGCGTAGCGGCGCAGCACCTTGCGCATCTCGGCGATCTGCGGCGGGTCGAGCCCGTCCGTCGGCTCGTCGAGCACCAGCAGCTCCGGCAGGCCGAGCATCGCCTGGGCGATCGCGAGGCGCTGGCGCATGCCGTGGCTGTACGTCTTCACGCGCCGGTGCACCGCGTTGCCGAGCCCCGCGATGTCGTACGCCTCCTCGAGGTGCGCGTCCTCGGCCGGGCGCCCGGTGGCCTGCCAGTACAGCTCCAGGTTCTGCTTGCCGGTCAGGTGGGGCAGGAAGCCCGGCCCCTCGACCAGCGCGCCGACCCGCGACAGCACCGGCGAGCCGGGCAGCAGCCGGTGGCCGAAGACCAGGATCTCGCCGGCCGTCGGCCGGGTCAGCCCCATCAGGACCCGCAGCGAGGTCGTCTTGCCGGCCCCGTTCGGCCCCAGCAGCCCGACCACCTGCCCGCGCCGGACGGTGAAGTCCACCTTGGCCACCGCGACGAAGTTCTTGTACTCCTTGCGCAGCCCCCGCACCACCAGCGGCGTGTCCACGTGCTCGGCGGCGACGCTGCGGTCGATGCGCCGGGCCCGGCGGCGGGCCAGCAGCACGGCGGCGACGAGCGCCAGGGCGATCGCGGCTACGAGGGCAGCCAGGACGTAGCGCCAGATGACGTCCGGGTTCGCGATCGGCGTGCCGGCGACCGCGGGCAGGGTGATCCCCCCGGCGACCGCGACGGTGTACACGGCCGGCTCGGACGGCGACCAGTAGGCGCTGTCGGCGGTCGCCACGGTGACGCCGATCCGGCTGCCGGCCTCGAAGCGGTGCACGACGGCGGGCAGGATGACGGTCATCGGTACCGCATCCGCGATGTCCTTCGGCAGCCCCGTGAGCCTGATCGGGGCGATCAGCCCCTCCGGGATCGTCGGGGCCCCCTTGCCCGGGATGTCGTACAGCTTCACGAACAGCGTCGCCTCGCCGGTCGGCGACGCCACGCGGATCTGCACCCGCGGGGCGCCCGCGGTGTCGAGCGCGGCGCCCAGCGGGGCCGAGACGAAGTCGGCGTGCTGGCCGGGTATCTCCTGGGAGATGCCGTCGGCCAGGCCGCTGGAGCCCAGCAGGCTCGACAGCCCGGCGAACGGCAGCGACGAGATCGCGGCCGGGTTGCCGTCGGGCGGGTTGGCGATCGGCTGGGCGGCCCCGCTCAGGTCGACCGCGGTGCCGCCGCTGTTGATGCCCGGGTAGGTGTCCACCTTGGAGGCGGCGGTGACCAGGCCGCGGCCCTGGGCGTTGAGGCCGGAGACGCGGGAGTAGGTGAAGCTGTTCGCGGGCGCCGGGCCGTTGCCCTTGAGGTAGTGGTCCAGCCACTGGCCGCTCAGCAGGCGCAGCCGGTCGACCTCCGACTGGGGACCGGTGCCGCCGTCGTGGCCGCCGGTGAACCACGCGACCCGCACCGGGGTGCCGGTGGCGGCGATCCCGCGCGCGTTCGCGTCGCCCTCGCTGAGCGGGAACAGCGTGTCGACCTGCCCCTGGATCAGCAGCGTCGGCGCCTTTACCTTGTCGAGCACCGACGACGGCGAGGACTTGCGCAGCAGGGCCTCCGCGGCCGGCGTGGCCTTGCCGGTCGTGGCGATGTCGAGGTAGGCCCGGCACAGGTCCGCGGCGAAGCGCCCGCACTGCGGGTTCTTCGGGTCCTCGGTGGCGCCGAAGAACTGCCCGGCCCACTGCTTCTTGAACACCCCGCCCGGCAGGAACACGTTTACCAGGTCGTTCCAGGTGATCATCGGCACGATGGCGTCGACCCGGGCGTCCTGGGCGGCCAGCAGCAGCGACAGCGCCCCGCCGTAGGAGCCGCCGACCGCGGCCACCTTTGGATCGTTGGCCGACACTGGGTTGCCCGACTTGGCGATCTCCGGCTGCGCCGCGAGCCAGTCGATGAGCCGCTGGGCGTCCTTGACCTCCCAGTCGGGGCTGTCGAGGTGGATCTCGCCGGTCGAGCGGCCGAAGCCCTGGGCCGTCCACGCGAGCACGGCGTAGCCCTGCTCGGCGTACAGCTCGGCATCGCTCTTCACGCTCTGCTTCGTGCCGCCGAAGCCGTGCGCGAGCAGGATCGCCGGCGCCGGGTGGTCCGCGCTCGCGGACTTGGGCAGGTAGAGCGTCGTGTCGAGGGTCACCTCGGCGGCGTCGCCGGGGCCGGTGTGGACCGTGAGCATCCGGTCGCTCGTGCGGTAGCTCTTGGGCGCGGGGGTCGCGGCCCACGCCACCAGCCCCGCGACGAGCACGATCCCGACGGCGCCGGCGATGACCTGGCGCCGGCTGAGGCCCGGGAGACGAAGTCGCATTGGCCAAACGTACGCACCCGATGTTGCGGGCGGCCGAAAGACTCAGGCCCTTCTCAGCAACGGCTACGCTCGAACGCGTGTCGGCGACCTTGACGCTCACTGCCAGCCTGCGCCCAGCCGCGCTCGACGCCCGCCGCGGCGTCGTGCGCCTGCACCCGGAGGTGCTCACCGCGCTCGGCCTGCGCCCGGGCGATCCGATCTCGCTCACCGGGCGGCGTACCTCGGCCGGAATCGTCGCGGTGGCCGAGCCCGGGGCCAGCCGCGCCCTGCTCTACGCCGACGACCTGCTGCTGGGCAACCTCGGGCTGCGCGACGGCGGCCAGGTCACCGTCGCGGCCGCCCCGCTGCGCGCGGCCTCGACGGTCACGCTGTCGGGCCCGGCCGAGATCACGGCGGTCGTGTCGCCGGAGATGCTGCGCCTGGCGCTGCTGGGCAAGGTCGTCACGGTCGGCGACAACGTGTCGCTGCTGCCTCAGGACGTCTCGCTGGGCACGCTGTCGGTGTCGGCGCCGGCGGTACACATGGTGGACCGCGGTCTCGTGGAGGCGGCCCGGCGCAGCCTGTCCAACACCGTCGGCTACGCGTTCACCAGCGCGCTGCTCAACGTCTCGGCGGCCGAGCCCGACGCCGGCGCGCTGGTCACCATGGACACCGCGGTCGGCTGGCTGTACGGCCAGGCGACCCACGCGCCCGGCGGCGTGATGGCCACGCCCGCCTCCGCGCCGGCCCCGGCCACGCCGAGCGTGACCCCGACCGGCCCGGTGCCCACCCTGGACGACCTGCCCGGCCTGCGCGCCCAGGGCGAGCAGCTCATCGAGCTGCTGGACCTCGGCTTCCACCACGGCGAGGTGCTGGCCAAGCTCGGGACCACGGTCTCGCTGGGCGTGCTCGTCACCGGCCCGGCCGGCTCGGGCAAGTCGGCGCTCGTGCACGCGGTCGCGGCCCAGGTCGAGGCTCAGGTGGTGCCGCTGTGGGCGCCCGAGATCGCGGCCCTGACCAACAACGACGCCGCCGCGCGCCTGCGCAAGGCGGCCGACGAGATGCGCGCTCCGGGCCCGGCGATCCTGCTGATCTCCGACGTGGACGCCCTCGCCCCGCGCGACCAGCCCGGCCCGCTCTCCACCGTCTTCCGCCAGCTGCTCGGCGAGCTGATCCGCGAGGGCGAGGCGGTCGTGTGCACCACCAGCCGCCCCGAGTCGGTCGACCCGGCCCTGCACTCCCCCGGCCTGCTCGCCCACGAGATCTCGCTGCCGCTGCCCGACGCGGCGCTGCGCCGCGAGCAGCTCACGGTGCTCACCCGGGGCATGCCGCTGGCCGAGGACGTCAAGCTCGACGAGGTCGCCTCCCGCACGCCCGGCTTCGTGGCCGCGGACCTCGCCGCGCTGGCCCGGGAGGCGGGGGTCCGCGCCGCGCTGCGCCACCGCCGCGAGGCCGAGACGCCGCAGGTCGTGATGGCCGACTTCGAGGCCGCGCTGGAGGTGGTCCGGCCGACGTCGATGGCGGAGAGCTCGCTCGAGCTGGCCAAGGTGACCCTGGACGACGTCGGCGACATGGTCGACGTGAAGCAGACGCTGACCGAGTCGGTGCTGTGGCCGCTGTCCTACCCGGACGCCTTCTCCCGCCTCGGCGTCGAGCCCCCGCGCGGCGTGCTGCTCTACGGCCCGCCCGGCTGCGGCAAGACATTCCTGGTCAAGGCGATCGCGGGCACCGGCAAGGCCAACGTGCTCTCGGTCAAGGGCGCCGAGCTGCTGTCGAAGTGGGTCGGCGAGTCCGAGCGCGCGGTCCGCGAGCTGTTCCGCCGCGCCCGCGAGGCCGCCCCGACCCTCGTCTTCCTCGACGAGGTGGACGCCCTGGCCCCGACCCGCGGCCAGGCCACCGACGGCGGCACGACCGACCGCGTGGTGGCGGCCCTGCTGACCGAGCTCGACGGCGTGGAGTCGCTGCGCAACGTGGTGGTCATCGGCGCGACGAACCGGCCCGACCTCGTCGACCCGGCCCTGCTGCGCCCGGGCCGGCTGGAGCGGCTGGTCTTCGTACCGCCGCCGGACGCCGACGCCCGGGCCGAGATCCTGCGCGCGGCGGCGAAGTCGGTGCCCCTGGCCCCGGACGTCGACCTGGCGTCCCTGGCCGCGTCGCTGGACCGCTTCTCGGCCGCGGACTGCGCGGCCCTGGTGCGGGAGTCGGCGCTGGCCGCGATGCGCGAGTCCCTCGACGCGACGGAGGTGACCGCGGAGCACGTGGAGCTGGCGCGCTCGCGGGTGCGCCCGTCGCTGGACCCGACCCAGGTGGAGTGGCTGGCCAACTACGCCGAGCAGCAGAAGGTCCGCTGACACGCAAAGGGCCGGCCCGGAGGTCCGGACCGGCCCTGCGCGGAGGAAATCAGCCCACGATGCCGCTGAAGAACGGCAGCGCACCCTGGGCCAGGCCGCCCACCACCGGGAGACCGGTGATCACGGGCAGGGCCTCGGTCCGGGCGTGCTGCGGCGTGTACGAGGACTCCGCGTGCCGCGGCGAATACGCCGCGGACTCCGTGACCAGCGGCAGGTTGCTCGCCGCCGGCGGCAGGGCGCCCGTCGTCGGCACGAGGCGGTTCGCCACGGTGCGCGCGGCCGCCGCCCTGCGCGGACGTCGCCGCCTCGGTGTTCGTGTCGATACGGTCGCTATGCGCCTGGAGCCGCAGGGACTGGTTGTTCGGGCCGCCCGCGGGCGAGAACAGGTCGTCCAGCTGACCGGGCGCGAGCGCGGTGTCATCGGCGTGCGCGGCGCCGGCGCTGAGCAGCAGCATGCCGCCCGCGATTCCGACCGTCCCAACCGTCCGGCGAAGCCACGTGTTCATTCTCGAATACCCATCTGGTCGGCAATGCGATTCGCCGGCACCAACGAGATCGCAGGTCTTCGGAAACTGGTGATCTTCGCTAGGATCGGCCCGTGACGTCCGAGTCGTGGCTGATGAGGCGGCTGCGGGGCAACCTTCCACGCGTTCAGGCGATCACCCGTCCGTGGTCGATCGAGCCGGCCGGCGCCACCGTGCGCCACGTCGTGCACGCCCCGGCCAAGCGGGTCGTGGTGTGCGGCGACGACCCGCTGGCGCACCGGCTCGTGGCCGAGCTCGTCCAGCAGTACGGCGTGCACGTCACCGTCATCCTGCCCAGCGCCAAGCGCCGGCACGGCCCCGACATCGTCCGGCTGCTCGCCGAGCACGGGCCCGGCGGCCGCGTGATCGAGGCCGAGCGGCCCGACACCGAGGCGTTCGAGCGGGCCGACCTGGCCGGGGCCGACGCGCTCGCGCTGGTCAAGCAGGACGACATCGGCAACCTCGACGCGGCCCTGCAGGCGCAGGAGCTCAACCCGCGCATCCGCCTGGTGATCCGGATGTTCAACCTGCGCCTCGGCCACAGCGTGCGGCGCAACTTCGCCGACGTGCGCGTGCTCTCCGACGCCCAGATGGCCGCGCCCGCGTTCGTCTCCGAGGCGCTGGGCGAGGTCGCGCCGGTGCACGTGCGGGTCGCGCAGCGCACCCTCTTCGTGGCCCGCCGCGCCGAGGTGCGCCCGGAGGACGTCGTCTGCGGGCTGGCCCGCACCGATGCCGAGCTCCTGCCCAAAGACAACGCCGATCTTGTACTGGCCGTCGCCAACGGCGAGCGCGCGGCAACGGTCATCGAGCGGGGTGAGCGCCCGGACCGGCCGCCCGCGGTGCGCGAGAGCCGGCTGCGCCGCTGGTGGCGCCGTCAGCTGCACAGTCCCCTGCACACGCTGCGCGGCCTGGTCGGGCGCAAGCTGTGGCTGACCGCGCTGGTCCTGGTGGCCATGCTCGCGGCCGGCACCGCGATCATCGCCCACTACAAGCACATCAGCTGGTGGAACGCCGCCTACGTGACCCTGCTGGCCGAGCTGACCGGGGCGAGCCCCGACCTCGAGTCGCACTGGCCGGAGAAGCTGGTCACCACGCTGCTGGGCCTGGTGAACGTGGCGCTGATCCCGGTGATCACGGCCGCGGTGGTGGAGGCGGTGGTAAACGCGCGGCTCGCCCTCGCGCTCGGCCGGCTGCGCGAGCCGGTCTCCGGGCACGTGGTCGTGGTCGGGCTGGGCAACGTCGGCA
Organism: Dactylosporangium sp. McL0621; assembly: GCF_049995355.1. Lineage (NCBI taxonomy): Bacteria > Bacillati > Actinomycetota > Actinomycetes > Micromonosporales > Micromonosporaceae > Dactylosporangium > Dactylosporangium sp. McL0621. The sequence continues at coordinate 595,968 of NZ_CP188259.1, read as the reverse complement.
CCCGCGTCATGCACTCCTTCGTCGACCTCGGCGTGCCGGTCGTGGTGATCGACCGCAACGAGAACGCGCGCGGCGCGCAGGCGGCCCGCAGCCGCGGGGTGCCGTTCATCGTCGGCGACGCCAGCAACGTCGAGACGCTGCGCGCCGCGTCGGTGGACACCTGCCGGGCGCTGGTGGTCGTCTCCACCGACGACCAGGCCAACCTGGAGGCGGCGCTGGAGGGCCGGGCGCTCAAGCCCGACCTGCGGGTCATCCTGCGGCTCTTCGACGGCCGGTTCGCCGACCGCGTGCAGCGCGCCTTCGGCATCACCGCCTCGCGCAGCGTGTCGTACCTCGCCGCCCCCGCCTTCGCCGCCGCGCTGCTCGAGCGCGAGGTCATCGGCACCATCCCGGTCGGCCGCCGGGTGCTGCTGCTGGCCGAGGTGCCGATCGTCGCCGGCTCGCGGCTGGACGGGCGCCCGGTCGCCACGGCCCAGGACGTCGGCGAGGTGCGGGTGCTCGCGGTCGCCACCGACGGGCAGCGCCAGACGGTCTGGGCCCCGCCGGACTCCTACGTGCTGCGCGCCGACGACCTGCTCACCGTGGTAACGACGCGGCTGGGACTGGGCGGCCTCCTGGCTCATACCGGCGGAACGGTCGACTCTTCTTCCTGACCAGACGGGGCTGGCGAGCGGATCCCGCGATCCCTCTTGCGGAGATCGGTCGGTGAGTGGGCGGATTGCCCGAATTAAACCCCTCCCTCCGCCGACATGTCGTACTACTGCGACGCCGACGGCGGCTCGTCCGGCTCCCCGGTCATCTCCCGCCGCACGAACAAGGTCATCGCGCTGCACCACTTCGGCGGCTGCCCGAACTCGGGCGTGCGCATCGACCGGATCGCCGAGCAGCTGCGCAGCCTCTTGTAGTTGATGAAATGTAGAGGTGCTGTGCGCAAAGGGCCCGGGCGACCGGGCCCTTTCGTATGTTCGGGTACCGTTTGCGCTCGTGCGCCTCGAGCTTCGTCCTGTCCGCCCCGCCGGCTGGTGGTTCGACGCGCTCCTGGTCGCGGGCTTCGCCCTCGTCACGTTTCTGCTGGCCGCCAAGACGCCGCTGCTGAGCGCGGACCTGGCCGTGCGCGACTTCGCCGACGCGCACCGGCCCCACTGGTTCTACATCGCGCTGCGGATCGGCAACCTGCTCGGCCAGGGCGGCGCCGTGCTCACGCCGCTGGTCGCGATCGCCGCCTTCTTCCTGAGCCGGTCCCGGCACACGATCCGCCCGTTCCTGCCGTTCATCGGCGCGGAGCTGATCACCTACGTGACCATCGGCCCGCTGAAGCTGTGGACGGACCGCACCGCGCCGAGCAACCACGTGCTCAGCCACCCCGAGTGGCTCTTCCGGATCGACTCCGGCCTGTCCTACCCGTCGGGTCACGTCGTCAACACCGTCGTGTTCTACGGCGTGCTGGCCACGATGCTCACCGGCGTCGTGCGGCCCGGCGTCGTGGTCGCGCTCCGCTACACGGTCCCGCTGGTGGTGCTGTTCACCACGACCTTCCTGAGCTTCCACTGGCTCACCGACGGGATCGCCGGGATCATGGTCGGCCTGCTCCTCGACCGGGTGCTGGGGCGGGTGCCGTGGGATGCGATCCCGCTCGGCTCCCGCCTCACGCGCAGCGGCTGGGCGGGGCCCTTCTACGACACCCAGGAGCCGGCGCGCATCACGCGCTGAACGTTCAGGTCATCGTCGAGCAGCACCAGGTCGGCCCGCGCGCCCGCGCGCAGCTCCCCGGTGTCGCCGAGCCCGATCGCCCGGGCCGGCGTGCCGGAGGCCATCCGCGACGCGTTCACCAGCGACAGGCCCCCGCCCACGGCCCGGCGGAAGGCCCGGTCCATGGTGAGCGTGCTGCCGGCGATCGCGCCGTCGCGGGTCAGCCGGGCCACGCCCGCGGCGACGTCGACGCTCTGCCCGCCCAGGTCGTAGGTGCCGTCGGGCATGCCGGCGGCGGCCATGGCGTCGGTGATCAGGGCGGCGCGGGCCGGGCCGGTGACCGAGGCGGCGAAGGCCAGGGTGCCGTCGTGCAGGTGGATGCCGTCGGCGACGAACTCGCAGACCACGCCGGCCGCGCCGAGCAGGGCGAAGACCGGGCCCGGCTGGCGGTGGTGGGGCGGGCGCATGCCGTTGAACACGTGCGTGCCGACCGTCGCGCCGGCCTCGACGCCGGCGAGCGTCTCTTCGTAGGTGGCGTCGGTGTGCCCGATGGCGGCGACCACCCCGCGCTCGACCAGCAGCCGGATGGCGTCCAGGGCGCCGGGCAGCTCGGGGGCGACCGTCACCAGGCGTACCGCGCCCTCGCCCGCCTCGATGAGCGCGTTGAGCTCGTCGAGGGAGGGGTGGCGCAGGTGGGCCGGGTTCTGGGCGCCGCAGCGGGCCTGGGACAGGTACGGGCCCTCGAAGTGGATGCCGGCCAGCACACCTTCGGCCGCGAGCGGGGCGAACGCCTTGGTGGCGCTCATCATCAGCTCCGGCGGCGAGGTGACGAGGCTGGCCAGCATCGTGGTGGTGCCGTGGCCCAGGTGGTACGCGGCCGCCTTGCGCGCCTCCTCGGCGTCGCCGGTGGTGAAGGTCGCGCCGCCGCCGCCGTGCACGTGGATGTCGACGAACCCGGGCACGACCAGCGCGGCGGCCGGCGCACCGCCCGCCGAGGCGGCCGGCGCGGCGCCGACCTCGGCGATCCGCTCGCCCTCCACGCGGACGAAGCCGTTGTCGATGACGCGTTCGCCCGCGACGACACGTACCCCGGACACCAGCGTCATGCTTTGCTCTCCTTCGTGTGCATCAGGTTGTCGAGCGCGATCAGCGCCGCGCCCAGGCAGCCAGCCTCGTCGCCGAGGGCCGCCCGGGTGATCTCCGGCTCGCGGTGGAAGGTCACCCGCGCGTGTACGCCTTCCCGCAGCGGCGCGAGCAGGGCCTCGCCGGCCTCGGCCAGCCCGCCGCCGAGCACGATCACCGCGGGGTCGAACAGCGCGATGCCGGTCATGAGCCCGTCCGCGAGCGCGTCGATCGTCTCGCGCCACACCTCGACCGCGGTCGGCTCGCCCTCGGCGGCCAGACGCGCGACCTCCTCGGCGGTGGCGGGGCGGCCGGCCTGCTCGGAGTACCGCTTGCCGACGGCCGACGCCGAGGCGATCGCCTCCAGGCAGCCGCGCTGGCCGCAGCCGCACTCCCGGCCGCCCGGGCGCACCACGATGTGGCCGATCTCGCCGCCGGCGCCGTGCGCGCCCGTGTAGACGTGGCCGTGCACCACGTTGGCCGCCGCGATCCCGGTGCCGATCGGAATGACGAGCACATAGTCCTCGCCCCGCCCGGCGCCCAGCCGTGCCTCGGCCAGGCCGCCGGCGCGCACGTCGTGGCCGAGGGCCGCGGGCAGCCCGAGGCGGGCCTCCAGAAGAGCCTTCAGCGGTACGTCCCGGAAGCCGACGTTCGCCGCCCACACGGCGACGCCGTTCACCTCGTCGATGACCCCGGGCACGACCAGCCCGGCGCCGATCGGCTCCAGGTCCTTGGCCCGCGCGGTCGCGGCGAGGCCCTCGGCGATGTCCAGGATCGTCGCAATGACGGCGGCGCCGCCGCGCTCGGCCCCGGTGGGGTGGCGCTCGGCGTGCAGGACCGTGTGCCGCGCGTCGCCGTCGGCCCCCACCAGTGCGCACTTGATCCCGGTGCCGCCGACGTCGAGGGCGATCACGGTCTGCGTCATGTGCGGCTCTACCCTCGCCCGTTCGTTACTGGCAACAAACCTTCCGGTTTGCGCATCATCGCGCACCGTCGGCCGGGCTGGCAACCGTAACGCGTCCGTTCGTTCGCGCAGTTGCCTTTGCGTTTACCGGCCGTTTCGCGCATCATTGTGCACACATCTCGCACCGTACGCGCAGAGGAGGGGGCCGCGTGGACCGTTACGCGCGCTGGAACGCACTCCTCGAGGTCCTCACGGACAGCGGCCGGATCAGCGTGGAGGAGGCGGCCGAGCGCCTCGACGTGTCCCAGGCCACGATCCGCCGCGACTTCGACCAGCTCGCGCAGCAGCAGATGATCACGCGGACCCGCGGCGGGGCCGTCGCCAACGGGGTCTCCTACGACCTGCCCCTGCGGTACAAGACCGCCAAGCACGCCCCGGAGAAGCAGCGCATCGGCGCGGCCGCGGCCGCCCTGGTCTCGCCGGGCATGGTGGTCGCGCTCAACGGCGGCACCACCACGACCGAGGTCGCCCGCGCCCTCGCGGTGCGCCCCGAGCTGACCGGCGGCGTCGACGACGCCCAGCTGACCGTGGTCACAAACGCGCTGAACATCGCCAACGAGCTGCTCGTGCGCTCCCGGATGAAGATCGTCGTCACCGGCGGCGTGGTGCGCCCGCAGTCCTTCGAGCTCGTCGGCCCGCTCGGCGGCAACATCCTGCGCGACGTCACGCTCGACATCGCCCTGCTCGGCGTCGACGCGCTCGACGTGACGCTCGGCGCCGCCGCCCACCACGAGGGCGAGGCCGCGATGAACAGCCTCATGGTCGCCCGCGCCCGCCGGGTCGTGATCATCGCCGACAGCTCCAAGCTGGGCGGGCACGCGTTCGCCCGCATCTGCCCGATCGACCGCATCGACACGCTGGTCACCGACTCCAACGCGACCCCGCCGACCCTCGACGCGTTCCGCGAGGCCGGCGTGAAGATCGTCACCGCCTGACTGCACATTTCCGCCGCCGGCGAGCGTCTGCAGAGCGATGGAGTTCGAAGAGTTTCTCAGCGCGCGGCTGGCGGCCCTGCTGCGGTACGCCACCGTGCTCGCCTGCGACCCGCACCTCGCCGAGGACATCGTGCAGGAGGTGCTCGCCCGCGCGCAGACGCGGTGGGCGCGCATCTCCGCGGCGGACGTGCCGGAGGCGTACGTCAAACGCATGATCGTCAACGAGCTCGCCTCGTGGCGCCGCCGCCGGGCGGCCCGGGTCGTGCCCATGTCACTGATGGCGCTCGACGCGGTCGGCGCCCCGCTGGCCGACCCGGCGACCGCCGTCGACGAGCGCGACGCCATGATCCGCCGGCTCGCCGGGCTGCCGGTGCGCCAGCGGATTGTGATCGCGCTGCGGTACTACGAGGGCCTGTCCGACCCGGAGATCGCCGACCTGCTCGGCTGCCGCCCGGCGACGGTGCGCAGCCACGCCGCGCGCGGCCTCGCGACGCTGCGCCAACTTTCGAGGAGTTCCGCATGACCGACCCGCTCATCCGCGCGGCCTTCGAAGCCATCGCCGCGACCGCGCCGCCGCCCGAGGGGATCCGGGCCCGCATCGCGGCCCGGGCCCGCGTCCACCGCCAGCGCCGCCTGGTCCTGGCCGGCGTGGGCACCCTGGGCGGCGCGGCCGCCGCGACCGCGATCGGCGCGCCGCTGCTGGCCCGCTCCGGCTCCGGCGGCACCGCCGGAGTGGCCGCGCCGTCCGCCTCGGCAGCGCCCTCGGCCTCGCATGCACCGTCGCCCGCCCCCACGGTGTCCCGGCCGGACGGCATCCCGTTCCTGTTCGGGCCCGGCTGGCTGCCCGACGGGCTCACCGAGCAGTACCGCGAGGTCAGCTGCACCCCCGCGCCCGCCGGCTCCGGCGCCGAGCCGGCCGGCTTCGCCTCGCGGCGCAGCTGGCTGCCGGCCGGCGCCGCGTACCCCGAGGACCACTCGCCCCCGCCCGGCATCACCTGGGTCATCGGCGAGCACTTCAACAACGACGGCGAGGGCGATCCGGTGCCCGTCGGCGCGGAGCAGGGCCGCCTGCTGGTGACGGCGGACATGGCGATGGTCTCATGGCGGCACGACGAGCGGCCGATGCGCGTGACGGCGTACCAGCTGCCCAACCAGGCCGATCTCGTGCTGCGGGTGGCGCGCTCGATGGCGCCGACCCTGGCCGGCCTCCCGCTGACGATGCACCTGGCCGAGGTACCCCAGCGCTTCGCCGGCAACCTGGTGGCCGGTGTGCACCCGCGGCCCGGCGGCTGGCTGTACTCGCTCACCTCGATGACGACCGACCGCACCCACAGCTGCACGGTGATCGCCTCGACCGGGGCGGCCCCCGCGCACACCTTCGCCCGCGCCGCGCGGCCCGGCGGCGTGACCCTGTGGGTCCCGGACGAGCAGGAGGCGAGCGCCAACTTCACCCGCGACGAGGCGGACAAGGCCCTGCGCGACCTGTCCTGGTCCGCCCCCGACCTGAGCTGGGTGGGCAAGCGCGTTGCGTAGTGGGTGATCAAGGCCCTCACCCGATAGGGTGGGCGGCGTGGGTGAGGACCTGGCCGCGGCCCGCATCCCGGCCCAGCAGTCCACTGAGGACGATCTGCAGGACGACTTCCTCGACGGGGACGAGCCGGCGCCGCGCCCGGACATCGCGGTGGCCGAGGAGCCGGCCGAGCTCGACGAGCGCGGCAAGAAGATCCTGGCCTTCGAGAAGCAGTGGTGGCGCCAGGCGGGCGCGAAGGAACAGGCCGTCCGCGACACCTTCGGGCTGAGCACGACGCGCTACTACCAGCTGCTCAACGCCCTGCTGGACAATCCGCTGGCGCTGGCCCACGACCCGCTCGTGGTCCAGCGCCTGCGCCGCCTGCGCGCGTCGCGGGCCCGGCGCCGCTAGGGCTGTCCCGGGCCCGGCGCCGCTAGGGGCTGTATCGAAGTGGGGGTCGGAGCGAGGCGAGGCTCAGGCGTCGGCTGGGGCCGCGCCGGGCGCGCCCCGATACCGGGGTTGTATCGGGGTGTGACCGGGGTGGTTCCCGGCGGCGTCTGAGTCCGCCGCAGCCCGGCCATCCACTTCGACACAGCCCCTAGGGCTGCTGTTCGTAGGAGAGCTCGCCGGCGCGGATCGGGGCCGTCAGGCGGTTCTCGAAGGGCGCGAGCGGGCAGGCCCAGGCGTCGTCGTAGGCGCACGACGGGTTGTACGCGTAGTTGAAGTCCAGCCGCACCCGGCCGTCGGCCAGGGGTGTCACCCCGCGGCCGAACGTGCCCTTCACCGTGTCTGTGAGGTAGCGGCCCGCGCCGTAGGTCTCCCGGCCGCTCGTACCGTCGCGGAAGGGCAGGAACAGCCCGCCGCCGTACGCCGCCAGCCAGAACAGGGTCAGCGGCCCCCACGGCGTGTCGAGGATGCCGGCGCGCTCGTAGCGCAGCACGCCGTCCGGGCCGCCGGTCGCGATCTCGAGACTGCCCTCGGCGGGCGTCAGCGGGACGGTGGCGACGAACTCGTCGGACGGCGGGAAGTACCGCAGCGGCCCAGGCGCCGCCGACTGGGAGTGGGTGGCGAAGAGGTCGTCGCGACGGGCCCGGAACGCCGCCAGGTCCTCGTCGGCGAGGTACATGGCGGCGACCCGGGCCCGGTAGTCGGCAAGGGCGAGATGATCCACGCCCCCGACGCTACCGCCGCAGCGGCGCGCCGGCCTCGTGCAGGTGGCGCAGGGCCTGGGCGTAGGAGCCCACGAACGTCGCCGAGTGGTACGGCACGCCGATCTCCTCGCAGTACTCCTGCACGATCGGCTGGGCCTTGCGCAGGTTCGGCGTGGGCATGTTCGGGAACAGGTGGTGCTCGATCTGGTAGTTCAGGCCGCCGAGCACGACGTCCAGCCACACGCCGCCGCGCACGTTACGCGACGTGAGCACCTGCTTGCGCAGGAAGTCGAGCTCGTCCTCGGCGGTGAGCATCGGCATGCCCTTGTGGTTCGGGGCGAAGGTCATCCCGAGGTACAGGCCGAACAGCGCCTGGTGGATCAGGATGAACGCGATCGCCATGCCCGGGGAGAACAGCAGGAAGGCGACGGCGAGGTAGACGGCGAAGTGGCCGTACAGCAGGACGCTCTCCAGCCGGCGCCGCTTCACGGTGCCCAGGGCCCCCGCGCTGGCCACGTGCAGGCTGAAGCCCTCCAGGAGCAGCAGCGGGAAGAACAGCAGCGCCTGGTGCCCGCCGATGAACTTCGCGGGCCCGGTCGCACGCTCGGCCTGCCGCGTCGACCACACGAGGATGTCCGGCGCCACGTCCGGGTCCTCGTCCTCGTGGTTGGGGTTCGCGTGGTGGCGGGTGTGCTTGTTCATCCACCAGCCGTAGCTCATCCCGATACCGAAGTTGCCCACGGCGATGCCCAGCCCCTCCGACCAGCGCCGGCCGCGAAAGATCTGCTTGTGGGCGAGATCGTGGGCGACCAGGGCGAGCTGGGCGTACGCGACGGCGAGGACGACCGCGAACCACAGGCTGTGGCTGAGCGCGAGCCCGGCCCAGCCCCCGGCGTAGAGGGCGCCGACCAGCGAAAGCCGCAGGGCGTAGTAGCCGGGCCGCCGGTCGAGCAGTCCGGCCGTGCGGATCCGCTGGGACAGGGCGGTGAAGTCGCTCGTGCGTTCCGCAGAAGCCAGAACTGTCATGCACCTCAGCGTTGCGGGTCCGGGCGCCGTGATCGAACCAGGCAGCACCTGAATCAATGGTAGTGCTAGCCCCACCCCCGGAAGAGGGTCGGCGTCCGGGCGAACCGGGCCTCCTCGAGCGCGAAGATCTCGCTGGGCGCCACGCGCACGATCGCGCTGCCCGGCACTTCCATCCCCGAGCCGTACTTCTCGCGGTACGCGTCGAGCACGGCCGGAACCGCGTCGGCGACCTCCGCCCGGCCGTCGACGACCACCGGCTCGGCGCCGCTCTCGGTCGTGACGGTGCACGCCGGGTTGACCTGCAGATTTCGGATCTTCCGCGAGCGCCGCCCGCTGGAGAACCACACGGCTTCGTCGACCCAGACGGCCCAGACGGGCATCGCGTGGGGGCGTCCGTCCGGGCGTACCGTCGACACCCAGTAGTTGTGCGACTCCCGCAGCCGCCCGAGCACCGTCTCCCAGTCGAGCAGGCCGTCGTCGCTCTCCTCGATGCCATATCCGGGCATCAGGGGCCGTCCGCGCTGCACACCCATGGCACGGAGCCTAGGCTTGGTCGGGTGCCATTGCTCATCGGCTCCTACGCAGATCAGTACTCCACCTACGACGACGACTTCAAGCCGCTCGCCCCGCCGGTGCGGACGCCCGCGCCGAGCTACCTCGCCGTGGGCCCGGGCGGCGTGCGGTACGCCGTCGGCGAGCTCGACGGCGGCCAGGTGTCGGCCTTCACCCCGGGCGGCGAGCTGATCAACACGCTGCCGTCCGGCGGCGGCTCCCCGTGCCACGCCGCGGTCGCCGGCGGCCGGCTGTTCGTGGCCAACTACGGCACCGGCAGCGTCGCGGCGTTCGCGCTGCGGCCGGACGGCGGGCTCGACGGCCCGACCGACGTGGCCCAGCACGCGGGCGCGAGCGTCAACGCGAACCGGCAGGAGGGCCCGCACGCCCATCAGGTGACCATCCGCGGCACCACGCTGCACGCGGTCGACCTGGGCATGGACGCGATCGTGCACTACCGGGTGACACCCGACGGCCGCCTGGAGCACCTGCGCACCACGACGGTCCAGCCGCTGGGCAGCGGCCCGAGGCACCTCGTGTTCCACCCCGACGGCCGCGTGTTCGTCGCCAACGAGCTGTCGTCGACCGTCGCGACGTACACCTCCGGCTTCGAACTGCTGGACGTGAAGCCCTCCTGCCTCGTGCAGCCGGTCGGCGACAACCTGCCGAGCGAGATCGCACTCTCCCGCGACGGCCGGCACCTCTACGTGGCCAACCGCGGCAACGACACGATCACCACCTTCGCCGTCGAGGGCGGCGGCCTCCTGCCCGTGGACGAGGTGAGCACCGGCGGCACCTACCCGCGCCACTTCGCGGTGCTGGACGGCGCCCTGTGCGTGGCGAACCAGCACTCCAACACCGTGGCGCTGCTCGAGCTGGATCGCGATTCGGGTGTACCGCACCCCGCCCGCGTGGTCGTCGAGCACCCGTCGCCGAGCGCAGTGATACCGGTCGCTGACTGAGGGTCCGGGCGATCTCGTGGATGAGGCGGCACCGAACGCTTGCTGAACCGGCGTTAGGTGCCGCACCATCGATGCATGGGTGAGCTGGTGGCGCTGCCCAAATCGGGCGACGTATTCGAGGACCGACGCGGTGGCGACCGCACCATGCGCGTGACGTGCCATCCCGCGCGGGGCACGGTGGTCGTGTCACTGTGGGTGGACAAGATCTGCCGAGCGTCGTTCCAACTCGCCGACGACGACTTGCCGCGGTTGCAGGCCGCGCTGGCCGACATGCACTTCGACGAGCCCCTGGCCCCGCCGGACGCCTTGGCGGACACCGCCTGACCCGCTCCTTCCGCGCGCGGACATCAACCCGCCGCGGCGTTCATCCAGCACCGGCCGTCTCTTGGCCGCGCTTCGGCTTCTTCATCGCAGCTCGGCGTGCGGGTCTCACCCGCGGACGGCACCGAATCCGAGCATGCCCGCCGGGGCGGCGGCGCGCTCCGGACAGCGGATCTCCACCGCCGGCCGGCTCTTGGCCGCGCTTCGGCTTCTTCGTCGTATCTCGACCCCCGAGGCCGAATCGGAGCAGCCCAACCACTCGAAACCACGGCAACGAAGCTCGCCCCCGGGCGCCCGAATCGGACCATTTCGACCACTCGAAGCCCGCGCCTCCAACGGCCCCAAATCGCGTCAATGCCGGTGCCGTCAGGCGGCTTCGCCCGCCGAGAGCGTCGCCTTGTCCGCCGTGTCCGAGCGCGAGTTGCGGCCGCGCTGCCGGGGCACGCGCGGCCTCGGGAGCAGGGTCGACGCGGTGATGCCCGCCTGCCGCGCCGCGTCCAGGGTGTTGCGCAGCTCCGCGGCCTCCTCGGCCACCTCCGCCGCCTCCTGGGCCAGCGCCGCCGCGGCCACCACGGCCACGTCCGCCGCCTTCACCGCTGCGCGCTCGGTCGCCGCCGCGGCCTCGTACAGCCGGCGTGCGCGGCTCTCCGCGGTGCGCCGCAGCTCGACCTCGCGGGCCGCGAGCTCCTGCAGCGGGTCGGCGCCGGCGACGCCCTTGAACACCTGCTCCAGCGCGTCGACGGTGATGTCGCCGCGCTTGAAGGCGTCCAGGGCCGCGCGCGACACCTCGCGCTTGGTCTCGTCGTCCGCGTCGATCGGCGCCTGCTGCGTCTCGACGACCTGCCCGGCGGCCTGCAGCGCCTCCTGGTAGGCCTTCTGGGCCACGTCGAACGTGGTCCACGCGTGCTCGCGGGCGATCTGCGCGGACAGGCTGCGGGCCTGCGCCTCGACGACGGTGAGCTGGGCCCGCTTGGCGGCCGCGGCCGTCGCGGCGGCCTGCCGGATGAGCTCGCCGGCCTCGGTGCGCAGCCGCGCGCGCTCGGCCGGGCTCAGGCTCGCCTCGGCCTCCTCGACGGCGGCGCGGCGGTCGGCGCGGTTGAGCCGGTACAGGCTCCAGCGCGACAGGAACGCGGCCAGCAGGACGAATACAAAGATGAGCACCATCAGCCCGAGCCAGAGCACGATGGCCCCGGTCACTGGGTCGAGACCGAAAATGCCGCGCCCGCCCGTGAGGGTCCACGGCAGGTCACGAGGGGATTGTGCCAACGTGGCGGGGGTGTGAATGGCCACGGCGCGACCTCCGGCTGTGCGTGTCGCTACAGCGTAATCGCCACGCACCAACCCGGCGCCCGATCGAAAGGTGACTATTCGACGAAGTTCGGTACACGAATAGTTACGACCAGGCAAGAAACCCGCGCTCAGCGGCGTGTCAACCGGCGTGTCGCGATCGCGGTACGTGTCGATCAACGCGGGAGTGTCGGGGACTTGTCATCACATCGTGACCAGACGACAAATTCAGGTGTCGCGCCGCCGGGTGATCGCTAAGGTCCCGCGCATGTGCTTGCGCGTCGTGTGCCCGCCGCCCATCCGGTAGCGGGCAGGCCAAGAACCACAGCACCCGGCGGCCAGGGCCCCGGGCCGGTGGCGGCTGCCCGCGTTCGGAACGCGTCCAGCCCACCGACCACCCGGGAGCACACCCGAATGCGAAACTCCATCGGCCTCAACCTGTCCTTCATCGCCTTCGCCGCCGTGTCGTGGGGCGTCGGCGGCTTCGTGGCCGCCGTGCTGTACCACCACAGCGACCTCGGCCCGATCGCCGTCACGTTCTGGCGTTACGCCGGCGGCCTGGCCCTGCTCGCCGCGCTGCGCCCGTTCCTGCGCACCGCGACGCCCCGCAAGGCCGCCCGCTCCACGCGGATCCTCAACGGCCTGGGCATGGCGGTGTACCAGACCGCCTACTACGTCGCCATCGCGCTGGGCGGCGTCGGCATCGTCACCGTGGTCACCCTCGGCTCCGGCCCGATCCTGATCGCCATCGGCGCCCGCCTCTTCCTCGGCGAGCGCCTGGGCCGGGCCGGCCTGACCACGGTCGCGGCGTCGGTGCTGGGCCTGGTGCTGCTGGTCGCCCAGAACCCGGGCACCGGACGACACCCGCTCGCCGGCCTGGCGGTGGCCCTGGTCTCGGCCGCCGGCTACGCCGCCGTGACGCTGCTCAACCGCGCCCACTCGGACGACCCGTACGACTCGGCCCTGAGCGGCTTCGCGATCGGCGCCGCGGCCCTGCTGCCGGTGGCCGCCTTCGAGGGCCTGGCCCCGGGCGCGCACCACCTGGGCGAGACCGTGAGCCTGCTGGTCTTCCTCGGCGCCGTACCGACGGCCCTGGCGTACGCCCTCTTCTTCCGGGGCCTGACCGTGGTCCGGGCCACCACGGCTTCGGTCGTCGCCCTGAGCGAACCCCTGGCCGCCGTGGCCCTGGGCGCCATGGTCCTGCACGAGCCGCTGACCCCGTGGTCGGCGGTGGGCGGCGCGATCCTGCTCGCCTCGGTCGTCGCGCTGGGATTCCAGGAGCGCCGATCGCAGACATCGCATATCGCCAAGCCGTTCGCGTTGCGTCTCATTGACGCGGTCACCCGACAAGGTCACCGCATGCGATCCACACCGCGCGACCGGGGTTCGCACGAGGAAATGACCGGCCCGGACATCCCGGCGGCATGACGTCAGGTCTCCTCACCACCCGGTACACCGGCCTGGTAAGCCTCTTCGCACAGTGCGTCGAAGGCTCCCTCCGGTGTGCCGGGCGGACGGACCGCGTGGCGGAACTCTCGCACCTCCGCCCAGAAGCCGCGCATCAACGGATTCCGAAACTCGCCGGCCAGCACGACGCGAAAGTAGGCCTCGTCGCGGTAACCGATACAAAAGGCCAGGTTGTAGTGGCTAAGCACGAGGTTGGCGTAGAGGCGTCATCGACGGGGTGCGGAGATCATATTCCGGGACTCATGACTGAATGTAAGCGAATGAGGCGGCGTACCGTTTGCAATCGGTCGGATCCAAACGATCGGAAACGATTTACTGCATCGTCCAGATCTGGCTCGCGGCGCCCACGCAGTCCCAGATGACGATCGACGAGCCCGCGCCCGTGCCCGTCGCGGTCAGGCAGCGCTTCGCGTTCGGGTTCTGCCAGGTGTTGTCCGCGCGGCGGACCCAGACCTGCGCCGGCGTGCCGTTGCACTGGTACACCTGGATCGGCGTCCCGTTCGCGGTGTCCCGGTTCTGCACGTCCAGGCAGTAGTTGTTGTCCGCGAGCAGCACCGCCCCGGTCGCGGCGTTGCCCTGGACGCGGAACACCTGGGCCGAGCCGCCGCAGTCGTCGATGACCACGCGATAGGCCGAGCCGCTGCGGTACTCCAGGCACTTGCGCGACTGCGCCCCCACCACGCGGCCCTGCGTCGGCTGGACCACCGGCGGCGGGGGCGTCGTCGTGGCCGCCTTCGTCGGGGGCGTCGACACGGCCGCCGAGCCGCCCGGGTGGGAGACGGCCGAGCCGGTCGCCGTCGTGCGCGGGCGGGTCGTCGCCGGGTTCGCACCGTCGCCGGTCGCCTCGGGGCCGGTCGTCTCGCCGGAGGGGCTGCCCACGGCGCCCGCCGGGGCCGCGCCGCCCGGCATGTCGACGCCCGGGACCCGGCCCGGCAGGGCGCTGTCGCTCTTGCCCGGCGTCGAGTGGCCGCGGACGGCCTGGAACGCCACGGCGCCGGTGATGAGCAGGATGAGCACGGCGACGGCGACGGCGCCGACCGGGTACCGCCGCCAGGGCATCACCCGGTGTCGACGGCTGCCGCGGTAGTCCTCGGCGTCCTCGTGCGCGTAGTCGGTGACGATCGTCAGGGCCGGCACCTTGTAGTCGGCGACGGTCGGGGAGTCGTCGGCGGGGAACGCCGGGCCGTCGGGGACCAGCTCGCCGTCGACCGTTTCGATCGGGTCGGCCGAGGCCGGCGCCACGTCGTCGGGGTCGTTCGAGATGCCCGGCAGCGACACGATGAACTCGAGGTTGCGGGTGTCGCCCATATCGGCCGCGTCCGCGCGCGCCTCGCCCGCCAGCGTCGCCACCGGTAGCGGATCGGGCTCCTCGGCGGGCGGCACGGCCGCGCTCGCGACGGCGGTCGGGCCGTCGGGGCGGCGCTGGTGGGGCACCGCGGGGATCCTCGGCTTCGGCGGCGTGAACGGCTCCGGCAGCACGCGCGCCGCGGCCGCGGCCGTCGGGGGCACGCGATGGCGGGGGTTGGGACCGGCGGCGGGTGGCAGCGGCCCGGCGGCGGGCGGCTCCGCGCCCGAAACGCCCGCGTTGTCCCCGTCTCCAGCGACGGACATTCCGTGGATCCCCCTCCGGTGACCATAGACGCCGGGAGCACCGTAGCGGCTGGCGCAGGAAAAGGCGACCGGTCGTAAGTCCGAGTCACAAACATCCGGAACGCCAGCAGACGGTATTACGCGCAGTGCGTTGCGGTCGGCCGGTAAGTTTTCCCGCATGGCGCCAACGGGCTGGGAAACGATCGCGGGTCAGCATACGGTGTGGGGTCGCGTCGAGGACGCGTCAGCGCACCGTGAGCAAGCCGTCGCGCTGGCGGGATCGCTCGCCAGGGCGCGCGGGCGGGCCGCGGCCGCGCTGGGCGACGACCCGTGGCAGGACGACGACTTCGGCGACCGGATGTCGCAGCAGATCACCAAGCTGCTCGACCTGCTGCCGGCCGACGTGATCTTCACGGGGGCCGAGGCGCTGCTGCTCGTGACGGTACCGCTGCTGCATGACGCCCTCTGGTCGGGCCTCGCGGCCCAGGAGCGCGGGGTGCAGCCCGGCGATCTCGAGCCCTCCCAGGACGCGACGAGCGACCGGGCCGCGTTCGAGCGCTTCACGCAGACCTACGCCCAGCCGCACCGGCGGGCCCTGGCCGCGATCCGCGCCGGGCGCCGGGAGACCGCGGCCGAGCTCGGCTGGTGGCTGCTGCACCGGTGGATCGGCCGCCGCCCGCAGGCCTACCAGCCCGAGACGATCGCGGCGCTGACCGGCGCGGCCGAGGACGCGCGCACCGCCGAGCTGCTGCGCGCGATCCGGGCCGACCCGGCGTTCCTCAACCGGCACGACCGGCCCGAGTCGCTGCTGTCGCGCAACGGTGACGTACGCGAGCGGCTCGTCGGCTTCCTGCTGGCCATCGCGCGAGGCCTGGCCATCGAGGTCACGGTGCTGCCGGAGGTCGTCGGCGAGCACCTCGGCATCGGCGACCCGGTCACCCCGGGTCAGGTGCTGGCCACCGTCCGCGACTCGCACTGGGACCTGCGGGGCGCCACGCTGGTGCTCACCGCCGCCTGCGCGCACCCGTCGATCGAGGTGGCGCTGCGGGCGCACATCGACACGCTCAACCAGCTGCTGGCCGAGGCGCAGCGCGCCACCGCCCGCGACGACGAGCTGCTGCCGCTGCGGCACCTGCCCAACCGGGCCGCGACCGACGACGTCGGGCCGCTGGTGCGCGACGGCGCGCCGGCCTACCAGTCCGCCGGGGTGCGCTTCCGGCTCGCCGAGGACCGGGTCCGGGAGCTGCTCATGGGCGAGCAGCTCTACGGTGACCCGGCGCTGGCGATCCGGGAGCTGTACCAGAACGCGCTGGACGCCTGCCGCTACCGCGAGGCCCGCACCGAGTACCTCACCCGCGCCCACGACCGCCGGCTGCCGTGGGACGGCCGCATCCAGTTCACCCAGGGCGTCGACGAGCACGGCCGCGCCTACCTCGACTGCTCCGACAACGGCATCGGCATGGGCGTGCGCGAGCTCAGCGAGGTCTTCTCGCAGGCCGGCGTCCGCCTGGCCGACCTGCCCGAGTTCCTGGAGGAGCAGGCGGAGTGGGCCCGGCTCGACCCGCCGGTGCAGCTGTTCCCGAACAGCCGCTTCGGCATCGGCGTGCTGAGCTACTTCATGCTCGCCGACGAGCTGACCGTCCAGACGTGCCGGATGGGCCGCGACGGCCAGGCCGGCGAGCGGCTGCGGGTCTCGATCGCGGGCCCCGGCAGCCTGTTCCGCATCCAGGACCTGGGGCCGGGCACCGAGACGGGTACAACGGTCCGGCTGCACCTGCGCGAGGGCGTGACCGTCAGCGCCGTGGACGAGCTGCGCAAGCTCCTGTGGGTGGCCGAGTTCGGCACCGACGCGACCGACGGCGTGCAGAGCCAGGCCTGGGCGCCCGGCGAGCTGTCGAGCGTGGCCGAGGACCTCGGCGACGACGAGGACGAGGAGGAGCGCGTCGGGCCGGGCGTGGTCGCGGCCGACGGCTCGCGGGTCTGGTGGTGCCGCAGCAGCGGCGCGCTGCTCGCCGACGGCCTCTACGCCGGCAAGGAGATCTTCGGGGCGGTGGTCAACCTCAACCGGGACCTGGCGCCGCGCCTGTCCGTCGACCGCACGAAGATCCTGGCGTACCGCGAGGACGACGTCGACCGCCTGCTGTGGGAGGCCGTCCCCGCCCTCACCGCGCCCGGCACGACCCTGCTGGGCTACGAGTGGCTGTGCCGGCTCGCCCCGGTGCGCCCGCTCGTCGCCGACCTCATCTTCGAGCAGGCGATCGAGCGCGGCCACGGCAAGTGGGAGATGGACGGCGAGACCGTCGACGCGGCCGTGACCGGCTGCTTCGTGGCCAACGACGGCCCCGTCGGCGGCCCGGACGAGCTCGTCGAGTGGCGGCTGACCGCGCTGGCCGCGGGCGGGCGCTACCGCAAGGTGCTCAAGCCCGGCGCGGACTGGCGGCGGGCGCTGCGGTCCCGCCCGTCCGACGCGCTGCTGCTCAGCGTCGACGTGGACGGCACCGGCCCCTGGCTCGACCCGGTGGACATCGTGCCGCTGGTGCACCTGGTGCGGGCGGCGCGCAAGACCGGGCGCTCGGCCCCGGAGGTCGCCGCGCGGCTGGAGACGCTGGGCTTCGAGCCGTCGGTGGGCGCCACGACCGTGGGCGTGGACCCCGACGACCTGATCTTCACGAGCCGGGACGTCGACGGTACGCGCCCGTGGCTGCAGCCCGATCAGCCGGTACACCTGGTGCATCTCCTGCGTGCGGCCCATCGCAGCGGCCGGACCGTACACCAGGTGGTGGCCCGGCTGCGCCAGCTGGGCTTCGAGGTCGACGTGGACGTCGACGTGCTGCCGCTGGAGCAGTTCGACGCGCGCGACCTCACGATCGCCAGCCGTGACCTGGACGGCTCACACCCGTGGCTGGACCCGCGCGAGCCGGTGACGCTGCTGCACCTGCTGCGCGCCGCGCACAAGGTCGGGCTGCCGGCCGAGGAGATCGCGGCCCGCCTGGCGCTGCTGGGGTACCCGCTGGACAGCGGCTGGGAGACGCTCACCACCGAGCCCGACGACCTGGTGCTCATCTCCCGCGACCTGGACAGCACCTCGCCGTGGCTGGACCTGAGCGAGGAGGTGGCCCCGGTGCACGTGCTGCGCGCCGCCGAGCGCACCTCGCGGCCGGTGACCGAGGTCGCGGCGCGGCTGCGCTCGTTCGGCTTCCAGCTCGGCGGCAACCTCGACGCGATCGAGGTCGTGAAGCTGGAGCCGGAGGACCTCCAGCTGGCCAGCCGCGACCTGGACGGCTCGCAGCCGTGGCTGGACTCGTCCCGCCCGGTGCCGCTGATCCACCTGCTGCGCGCCGCCGAGTCGACCGGCCGCGAGGTGCGGGAGGTCGCGGCGCGGCTCTCCGCGTGCGGGTACCGCGTCGACGTCGACCCGGACGCCATCCTCATCGACCATCTCGAGCCCGACGACCTGACCATCACCAGCGAGGACCTCGACGGGTCCGACCCCTGGCTCGACCCGATGAAGCCGGTGCCCACGATCCGCATCCTGCGCGCCGCCCAGCGGACCCGCCGCAGCGTGCACGACATCGCCGCCCGGCTGACGTTCCTGGGCTACGCGGTGAGCCTGCACGGCGCCGGCCCCTCGCTGGACCAGGTGGAGCCCGACGACCTGCTCATCACCAGCCGCGACCTGGACGGTTCGCAGCCGTGGCTGGACCTCGAGGAGCAGGTGCCGCTGCCGCACCTGTTGCAGGCCGCCCGCCGGGTGCGCCGGCCGGTGCACGAGATCGCGGCCCGGCTGGAGACGCTCGGGTACACCGTGGATGTGGATCTTTCCAGCATCGCCGTGGACTCGGTGAAGCCGAACGACCTGCTGCTGGCCAGCACCGACCTGGACGGCTCGCGCCCGTGGCTGGACGCCTCCCAGCCGGTGCCGCTCAACCACCTGCTGGCCGCGGCGCAGAAGATCCGTAAGCCCATCGAGGAGGTCAGCGCGCGGCTGCGGGCGCTGGGCTACTCGGTGCCGGACGTCGACACGCGCCTGCCCCGCCTGCGCCCCGGCGGCGTGTAGCAAACTTCACGCCGCCGCCTCCGCAAGCTCCGGCGCCGGCGCGTCAACACTGCACTCAAGGTGGGCGGCCCCTCCGCTTCGCTCCGGACCGCCCACAGGCATCGACCCCCATGCCCGCATGGGCCAGAATCAATCGATGCCTCCCTATTGGCCGGTGGTGCGGAACCGGATCTTCGGCCGAGTACTGCCCGGCCTGGCCCTGTCCGCGCTCGGCGACGGGATGAGCGCGGTCGCGATCGGCTGGCTCGCCCTGCAGTGCGCGCCGCAGCACCAGCGCGGGCTGTGGGTCGGGCTCGCGATCGCGGCCTACACGCTGCCGGGCGCGGCCGGCGCGGTGCTGCTGGCGCCGCTGCTGCGCGGCCGGAGCGGGGCGCACCTGGCCGCGCTCGACGCGGCCCTGCGGGCGGTGCTGCTCGGCGCGGTGCCGGTGCTGGCCTGGCTGGGGGAGCTCACCATCGGCCGGTACACCGCGCTGCTGGCCGGCTCCGCGCTGCTCTCGGCGTGGGGGTCGGCGGGGCGGTACACCCTCGTCGCCCAGGTCCTCCCGGCCGAGCTGCACGTGCCCGCGAACGCGCTGCTCACCCTGATCACCGAGGCCGCCACGGTGGCCGGGCCGCTGCTCGCCGGGCTGCTCATCGGGTGGCTGGGCGCGCCTGCGGTGCTCGCGGCCGACGCGGTGACGTTCGCGGTGCTGGCCGTCTCCTTCGCGCTGGTACGCGCCCGGGGCCCCCTGCCGCGGCGGGAACACCGCTCGGCCGGGTTCGCGGCGATCCGGCGCGACCGGCGGCTCGTCGCGCTCATGACGCTGTCGTTCTGGTTCTTCCTGCTCTTCGGCCCGGTACCGGTGGCGATACCGCTCTTCGCGTCGTCGGCGCAGGACGTCGGGCTGCTGTACACCTCCTTCGGCGTCGGCGCCGTGATCGGCGCGATCGCCACGGGGCACCTGCCGCGCCTGCCGCTGTGGCCGGCCGCGATCGGCTCCGTGCTCGCGTTCGGCCTGCTGCTCCTGCCGCTCGGCCTCGGCCTGCCCCGCTGGGCCGACCTGCTCACGCTGGCGCTGGCCGGGCTCGCGTGGGCGCCGTACCCGACCGCGAGCATGTCGATCTTCCAGCGCGTGGTGCCGCCCGAGCGGCTGCCGCCGGTGCTGGCCGCCCGGCACGCGGTGCTCGTCGTGTCCACGCCGCTCGGCGCGCTGCTGGGCGCGCCGCTGGTGCAGGCGGCCGGCCCGGCCGCGACGCTGGTGGCCTGCGGCGCGGCCACGGCGGCGCTCGGCCTGGTCGCGGTGGTGGTGCGTGTGCTCAGGCCGCTTCCTCGAGAACATTCCGACGGGCGCAAAGCCGGCGGGTGTACTCCCGCAATGCGCTGATCGCCTCGTCGACGTCCTCGGTCAGCACGTCGGGCAGGTCGATGAGCATCCGGCGGCCGTCGATCGTGGCGTAGCCGCTCACCTCGAACGCCCCCTCGCGCACCCATACGTCCACGCCCAGGTCCACCGTGGTCCGCTCGTACCGCAGCACGACCCCGACGAGCGCGAAGGGCGACTCGCCCGGGCCGATCCGCCCGATGCGGCCGATGAGCTCCCAGTGCATGGAACCCGGCAACTGCCCGTACGCCGCGGCCACCTGCTGGCCGTAGCGCTGGAAGTCCTCACACGCCTCGTTGAGGGCGGCGAGCAGCGTGGCGGCCCCGCTCGATCTCGCGTCCATGATCATCCTCCTGCGGCTCGATAGGCGGCGCCAACCTGGGTCGGGGTGGTGCCGTTGCTGTAGAGGCCGGTGTCGCCGGACTTGCTGGTGTAGAGCAGGAACCAGCTGTACCGCTCGACGTAGGACAGGCCCTGGAGCATGGCCGTCGAGCTGTTGACGAACGCGACCTGCTGGTCGGTCGAGGGGTAGACGGTGCCGTTGTCGAAGCGCATCAGCGCGTACTCGGTCAGCCAGATGGGCAGGTGGTAGCGGTTGTAGACGTTCTGGATGTAGGTCTTGAGCTGGCTGGCCGCGTTGGGGCCGAAGTCGCCGCCGTACCAGTGCAAGGTGATGAAGTCGACGCGGTACCCGCGGTCCTTCACGCCCTGCATGAACTGGTCGAACCAGCCGCCGGGGGTGTCCGCGCCGAACGCGGGGGCCGGGCTGCCCAGCCGCATCCCGGTCGCCTGCAGCTGCGGCCACAGGTCGAGGACCTGCGCCGGGGTCATGTTCGACTGTTCCTTGAGGTCCGGCTCGTTGAACGCGAGCAGGGTCTTGCCGTTGGCCTTGGCCTTGGCGAGGTCGCCGCTCACGTTGCCGCCGCCCCAGACCATCGGCACGAACTCGGCGCCGGCGACGGTCGCGACCGGGCTCGGCGACCAGTCGTAGTACCAGGCGGCCTTGACGTCCTTGATCGCCGGGGCGTTGTTCGCGCCGAACTTGTCGTTGGTGCTGACGCCCTTCTTGGCGCTCTTGGTCGCCGGCGGCAGTGCGGCCACGGTGGTCTTGGACGGGGTGGCGGTCGGCGGCGCGCTGCTGGGCCCCTCGCTCGGGGCGGGGGCCTCGCTCGGCCTGTTCCCGGCCGGGGAGGTGGAAGGGGCCGCCGCCACCACGGCCGGCTTCTCGTCGCCCTGGGTGGCGATGTAGGCGGCGCCCGCGGTACCGGCGATGGCGGCCGTCGCCGCGAGGCCCACCAGCGCCGGCTTCGAGGCGGCGAACCAGCCGAACAGCATCGCCTTGATCCCGCCCGCCTTGCCGGTGGTGACCGCGGCCGTCGTCGTGGCCGCGGTGCCGGCGCCGCCCGCGGCCATGGCGCTGAAGACGAACGGGACCGGCACGAGCGCGATGCCGGCCAGGAGCCGCTCGGCCGCGACCATGTCCGACCACGCCCGGTCGCACTGCCGGCACTCGCGGGTGTGCCGGGCCAGCCGCTTGCGCCACAGAGCGCTCGGACGGCCATCCCAGCTGTGCAGCACGGCGGTGAGCTCGGGGCAGCGGGGCCGGGCGGCCAGCGCGCGCACGACCGCCCGGGCCGCGTCGAGCTGGGCCTTCATCCGCTGGATGCGCACAGCCGCGTGCTGGCGGGTCAGGTGCAGCGCGTCGACGACCTCCTCGCGGTCGAGCTGCCCGGCCGCCTCCAGCCACCACAGCGAGAGCAGCTCGCGGTCGTCGTGGTCGAGCCAGCGGGTGGCCTCGGCGACCTCCTGGCGCTGGCCGGACAGGCGCAGCCGGGTGATGGCCAGGTCGGCGAAGTCGGCGCCGGGGTCGGCGGTGTCGGTCGGGTCGGCCCAGTCCCCGACCAGCGGCGCCTGGGTCTGGCGGCGGTGCCGGTCGCGGACCTGCGACATGGCGATGGCGACGGCCCAGGAGCGGAAGCTCTCCGGCTCGCGCAGGCGGGGCAGCCCGTCGACGACGCGCAGCATCGTCTCCTGCACGACGTCGTCGACGTCCGCGTGCCCCTGCAGCGCGCGCCCGACGATGTTGTAGATCAGCGGCAGGTACTCGCCGACCAGGGCATCGAGTGCCCGCTGGTCACCGGCTCGTGCCGCGATCACCGTGGCCGTGCTCATCAGCGCCTCCTGTCGAACCTATTCAGGAGACGTGGCGGCCCAGGGTCAATAACGCTTCCCGGAAAACTACTTTGGGTCACCGACCCGTTCCGTTAATTGGCGTTGTGGCTGCTGGGTGCAGCCGGGCCCGGTGGGGCACAATGCATGGTCGTGACGGTCTCGATTCACCAGCGCATCGCGGAAGAGCTCGGCGTCAGGGAGCGGCAGGTGGCCGCGGCGGTCGACCTTCTCGACGGCGGCGCCACGGTGCCCTTCATCGCCCGGTACCGCAAAGAGGCGACCGAGATGCTCGACGACGCCCAGCTGCGCACGCTGGAGGAGCGGCTGCGGTACCTGCGCGAGATGGAGGAGCGCCGCACCGCGATCCTCGAGTCGATCCGCAGCCAGGGCAAGCTCGACGAGGCCCTCGAGGCGCAGATCATGGGGGCCGACTCCAAGGCCCGGCTCGAGGACATCTACCTGCCGTTCAAGCCCAAGCGGCGCACCAAGGCGATGATCGCCCGCGAGGCCGGCCTGGAGCCGCTCGCCGACGGGCTGCTCGCCGACCCGAACGTGGACCCGCAGGCGGCCGCGGCCGTGTTCGTCGACGCCGGGAAGGGCGTCGCCGACGTCGCGGCGGCGCTGGACGGCGCCCGGTCCATCCTGGTCGAGCGCTTCTCCGAGGATGCCGACCTCATCGGCGAGCTGCGCGAGAAGATGTGGGCCCAGGGCCGGGTCGTCTCCAAGGTCCGCGACGGCAAGGAGACCGACGGCGCCAAGTTCGCCGACTACTTCGACTTCAGCGAGCCGTTCACCAAGCTGCCCTCCCACCGCATCCTCGCCATGTTCCGCGGCGAGAAGGAGGAGATGCTCGACCTGGTGCTGGAGCCGACCCAGGACCCGGAGGCGCCGTCGCTGTACGAGCCGACCATCGCCTCGAAGTTCGGCATCCGCGACGAGGGCCGGCCGGGCGACAAGTGGCTCACCGACACGGTCCGCTGGGCGTGGCGTACGCGCATCCTTGTGCACCTCGGCATCGACCTGCGGATGCGGCTGTGGCAGGCGGCCGAGGAGGAGGCGGTGCGCGTCTTCGCCGCCAACCTGCGCGACCTGCTGCTCGCCGCCCCGGCCGGCAGCCGCGCCACGATGGGCCTCGACCCCGGCTTCCGCACCGGCGTGAAGGTCGCCGTCGTCGACGCCACCGGCAAGGTCGTCGACACGCACGTGATCTACCCGCACGTGCCGCAGAACAAGTGGAAAGAGTCGATCGCGGCGCTGGCCGCGCTGTGCCAGAAGCACAAGGTCGAGCTCATCGCGATCGGCAACGGCACCGCCTCCCGCGAGACCGACAAGCTGGCCGCCGACCTGGTCGCCCAGTTCCCGCAGCTGTCGGTGGTGAAGGTGATGGTGTCGGAGGCGGGCGCTTCGGTGTACTCCGCCTCCGCCTACGCCTCCCAGGAGCTGCCCGGCATGGACGTGTCGCTGCGCGGCGCGGTCTCGATCGCCCGGCGCCTGCAGGACCCGCTGGCCGAGCTGGTCAAGATCGACCCGAAGTCGATCGGGGTCGGGCAGTACCAGCACGACCTGTCCGAGGCGAAGCTGAGCCGCTCCCTCGACGCCGTCGTGGAGGACTGCGTGAACGGCGTCGGCGTCGACGTCAACACCGCGTCGGCCCCGCTGCTGACCCGCGTCTCCGGCATCGGCTCGACCCTGGCCGCCGCGATCGTCGCGCACCGCGACGCCAACGGCCCGTTCCGCACCCGCCGCGCCCTCAAGGACGTCGCCCGCCTCGGCCCGAAGGCGTTCGAGCAGTGCGCCGGCTTCCTGCGCATCCCGGACGGCGACGACCCGCTGGACTCGTCCTCGGTGCACCCCGAGGCCTACCCCGTCGTCCGGCGCATCCTGGCCACGACGGGCGGCGACGTCAAAGGACTGATCGGCAACGGTACGGCGCTGGCCCGGCTCAAGCCCGCGGAGTTCGTCGACGACACGTTCGGCCTGCCGACCGTCACCGACATCCTCAAGGAGCTCGAGAAGCCCGGCCGCGACCCGCGCCCGGCCTTCAAGACCGCCGAGTTCGCCGACGGCATCGAGAAGATCTCGGACCTGACGCCCGGCATGCTGCTGGAGGGCGTGGTCACGAACGTGGCCGCGTTCGGCGCCTTCGTCGACGTGGGCGTGCACCAGGACGGCCTCGTGCACGTCTCGGCCCTGTCGCGCACGTTCGTGAAGGACCCGCGCGAGGTGGTCAAGCCCGGCGACATCGTGCGGGTGAAGGTGCTCGACGTGGACATCCCGCGCAAGCGCATCTCGCTGACGCTGCGCCTCGAGGACGAGGCCGCGCCGGCGTCCGGTGGCGGCTCGGGCCCGGCCGAGCGCCGTCCCCGGGGCGACGGTCAGCGCGGCGGCGGCCCGCGCGGCGACGGCCCGCGCGGCGACGGTCAGCGCGGCGACTCCCGCGGCGGCGATGCCCGCGGCGGCGGACGTTCCGGCGGTGGCGGTACCGGCGGCGGGCGTTCCGGCGGCGGCCGCGACTCGTCGTTCAGCGGCGGCGGCGCGCTCGCCGACGCCCTGCGGCGGGCCGGCCTCGACAAGGGCCTCGACAAGCTCAAGGACCAGCAGCCGAAGCAGCGCGGGAAGTAGCGAGCCGCCACACCGTGGTACGCATGACGTCCCCGTCCTCCAGAGCCCGGCGGACGGGGACGTCGTAAACCGCGACCGCTTCGAAGAGCCGCTCGGGCAGGAAGCCGCGGCCGGGGTCGCCGACGTAGGCCTCGGTCCCGCGCAGGAGTTTCAGCACGGCGGGCGCGACGGCCGGGGAGTAGAACACATCCCCGGCCAGCACGACGTCGCCCGGCACCGGCTCCGCGCCCGTCTCGACCTCGACGCGGTTCAGCGCGGCATTGCGCACGGCCGCGGCGCGCGCCGCGGGATCGGTGTCGACGGCGACGACCTGGCGCGCCCCGGCCATTGCGGCGGCGATTGCCACAATGCCGGAGCCGCTGCCCAGATCAACGATTCGCTTTTGCCGCACTATGTGCGGAAAATCGAGGACGAATCGGGCGAGTGCCATTCCACCGGGCCACGCGAACCGCCAGAACGGCGGCGGCGTATCGCTGCGATATCCACCGGTGGCATCGAACAGCCCGACGCATTCTTCGGCGAGCTCGAGCTCGATCTCCGGCACCAGAGGGATCTGCACGCTCATACGATATGTCGGGCGCTCCGCTAGCCCGACATATCGGACTTATCATCATTTAGCGGATCAACGGCGGGCACCAGCGTCGGCTTCACGGCCGCACGGTCTAAGGTGGTTGGGCTCCCCTGCTCCGCCGCCATCGCAGATCCCCGCCCGGAGGTTCCCGTGGACTGGCCACCGTTCCTGCAGCTCAGCGTGCCCGTCACGCTTGCGGTGTGGGTGCTGCTGACGGTCGCCTCGCTCTGGCGCTCCCGGCCACGGCTGCCCGAGGCCGGCGAGGCGCTGACCACTCCTCCGGGTGAGGAGCCCCCGGCGGTGGTCAGCCTGATGGTCAACCGGTGGCGCTCCGACGAGGACGCGATCGACAGCACGCTGCTCGACCTGGCCGCCCGCGGCTTCCTGGAGCTGCGCCAGCCCGGCGACGATCCCGAGGAGACGACGGTCCGCCTCCGCAAGGGCGACGGGCGCAGCCTCACGCCGTACGAGCAGCAGGTCCTCGACCGGGTCAACCAGCTCTCGGTCAACGGCGAGGCGTCCCTCACCAGCCTGGCGTTCCGCAGCTGGACGGAGGCTCGCCGCTGGCGGGGCACCTTCTACCGCGCCGTGATCGAGGAGGCCCGCACGCGCGGCCTGTCCCAGGCTCGGCTCTCCCGCCCCACCCGCCGGATGCTGCTGGCCACGGCCGCCCTGCCGGCCGCGCTCATGTTCGCCACGTGGATGTGGACCTCGTTCAAGCTGCACGCGAACCTGGCCGACCAGATCACCGGCTCCCTCATGGCCGCGGGCGCCGTCTACCTGGCCATGTTCCTCGTGGTCGAGATGCGCTGGAGCGACCAGAACACGCCGGACGGCGCGGCGGCGGCGGCGCGCTGGCTGGCGTACCGCGCCCACCTGGTCGCCGTCGAGGGCATGGCCGACCTGGCCCCGGCGGACGTGGCGTCCTGGGGCCGCGAGATGGCGTTCGCCTCGGCTCTGGGCGTCCTGCCCACCGAAGAGGCGCTGATGCGCTCCCGCGTCGCGCTCTAGCGCGGCACTCCCGTATGGCTCGTCTGGCGCTCTAGCGCGGCATCAGGCCTGGCCGCGCAGCAGGAGCGTCAGGAACTCGGCGTTCGACTGCGTCTTGGCGAGACGGTCAAGCAGCTGCTCGGTCGCCGACGGCCCGGAGGCACTGAGGGCCTTGCGCAGGCGCTGGATGGCCATCAGCTCGTCGGGGTGCAGGATCACGTCGTCGCGACGGGTGCTCGACGAGTCGATGTCGATCGCGGGGTAGACGCGGCGGTCGGCGAGCTTGCGGTCCAGCTTCAGCTCGGCGTTGCCGGTGCCCTTGAACTCCTCGAAGACCACGGTGTCGCCCGTCGAGCCGGTCTCGACCAGCGCGGACGCGATGATGGTCAGCGAGCCGCCGTTCTCGATGTTGCGCGCGGCACCGAGGAGCCGCTTCGGCGGGTACAGCGCGTTGGCGTCGATGCCACCGCTGAGGATCCGCCCCGAGGCTGGGGCCGAGTTGTTGTACGCCCGGCCGAGCCGGGTAATCGAGTCGAGCAGGAAGACCACGTCATGGCCGAGCTCGACAAGGCGCTTCGCACGCTCGATGGCGAGCTCCGCGACGCCGGTGTGCTCGTTCGCCGGACGGTCGAACGTCGAGGCGATGACCTCACCCTGCACGGAGCGCTGCATCTCGGTGACCTCTTCGGGCCGCTCGTCGATCAGCAGCACCATGAGGTGGCACTCGGGGTTGTTGCGCGCCACGGCGTTGGCGATCGCCTGCAGGACCATCGTCTTGCCGGCCTTCGGCGGCGATACGATCAGCGCGCGCTGGCCCTTGCCGATCGGCATGACCAGATCGATCAGCCGGGCGGTGAGCTGGCGCGGGCCGGTCTCCAGGCGCAGGCGCTCCTGCGGGAACAGCGCGGTCAGCTTGCTGAACTCGGGACGGTTGCGGGCCCACTCGGGGTCGTTGCCGTGCACCGTGTCGAGCCGGGTGAGCGTGCCGCCGTTGGCGCTGCCGGTGAGGGCGTCACCCTGGCGCAGGCCGTACTTGCGGACCATCGCCGCGGGGATCGCGACATCTTCGGGGCTGGGCAGGTAGCTGTCGACCCGGAGAATCATCTTGTCGCGGTGGACGTCGGCGATGCCGGCGACCTCGCGGGCCTCGCCCGGAGTGGGCGGCTGCGGCTGGTTGGCCGGGCGGCTGTGATCGCGGTTGCGAGGCGAGGAGCGGGTCCGGCGGCGGCCCTGACCTGCGGGGTTCTGTTTCTGGGTGGTGCGTTCCAACACTTCGATTGGGGCCATATGCGTCCTCCTAGGACTGTTCGGCCGTGAGGAAAAGCGATCGTCGGGTACGCGTGTATCCGAGGAACGGGGTTGCGCTGCGTGTGCGGTGGCCGCCTGGCTTCCTACGCGAGAGCGTGACACGCGGTGGCGAAGAGCGTCCCCGGGCGGCAGATTGCCGACTTCCGCGGGACTGGATCGACCGTAACCCGAACACGATCGGTCGGCAAGCCCTGCGCCCGCGTGGCGGGCAACCGTCCGGCAACCGGGCGGGTCCCGGGGGCCGTAACCGCCCCCACGCTGGCCGGGAGGCCGCGCTACCGTCCGGCACCCGAAGGAGTCCCGGCGAGGCACCGGTCCACCTGTTCTCTGAATGGTGTCAGGAAGCACATCAACCGGGGGGTTGACATGGACACCACATTCGACACTGTACGCGCCGAGGCCCTGTTCGCCTCCGTCCTTTAGGCCTCGCAGGAGCCCACGCCGCTGCAGGTGCGCGGCGCGGTCACCAGCACGCTGCGCCGCTACGGCGTCAACGGCTGCGCCGGCCGGGTCGCCGGCGAGTTCGGCGAGCACCCCGAGACCGCCGCCCGCCGCATGTCCTGGGCGCTGCAGATGGTCCGCGAGGCCTACGAGGACCTGGCCGCCCACGATTTCGCCTACGCCGGCTGAGCGTCGCCCCGGCCACAGCTTGATCGTTTTGGGACCGTCCCGACGTTTCCTTGTTGAACAGCTGCGGTATGAGTTGTTTCGTGGACCTTCGCCTCACCGTCGACCTACCGCGCGACCTCGATCACATGAACACGCTCCGGCATGTTCTGGACGGGGCCCTGAGCGGGCTCGGCGTGACCGAACAGACCCGGACAGACATCGGCCTCATCGTCAACGAGACGTGGGCGAACGTGATCGCCCATGTGCGCGTCGGTGTTGCCTTTCAGGTCCGCGCGACGGTCGACGAGATCCAGTGTGTGATCGAAGTCACCAACCCCGGAGAGTCCGCGTCTGACACTCTCAACGCCCTGACCACCTCCGGTCATTCCCTCAAGGTCGTCCGGAGCCTCGCCGACGCCGTCGACGTGGACCGCGACGGCCTGCTCGTGAAGGTCACGAAGCTGCTATGACCCAGTTCGCCGCCCAGGCCACCCCCGCCCCGGACGGTACGGTCACCGTGACCGCCTCGGGCGAGCTCGACATGACCAGCGCCCCCGAGCTGATCAACGTGCTCCGGGAAGCCATCCACCGCCACGGCCCGTCGCGGGTCGACCTGGACCTGACCGGCGTGACCTTCATGGACTCGACCGGCCTGCAGGTGCTCGTGGCCGCAAACACCGACGTCGGCGGCGGCCTGCGCATCACCGGCACGAGCCCGGCGGTGCACCGGCTGCTGCAGCTGACCGGCGTACTTGAGGAATTCGGCCTGTCCGCCGAGCGTTCCCCTTAGAGGAACCGAACCATTTCGCAACCGAACAGTTCCCGCCCCGGCACCTGGACAGGAGTTAGCTGGACCACAGCAGGGAGAGAGAGTTCGGCAGGAGGTTGTGATGGAGTCCACGTTCGAAGCGGTCCGCGCCGAAGCGCTCTTCGCCTCCACGCTGCAGATGTCCCAGTTCCCGGCGGACCGGGACGTGCGCGCGGCGGTCACCAGCACCCTGCGGCACATCGGTGTTCAGGGCTGCGCGGCCAATGTCGCGACCGAGTTCGGCGACCATCCGGAGTGCGCGACCCACCGCATGGGGTGGGCGCTGCGAATGATCCGGCACGCATACGCCCACTCGTGCACGCCCGAGGTCTTCGCCCGCCCCAAGGCGGCCCTGGCGTAAAGGCCCGAACCAGCGCTCAGCGCGCAACGCGGGACAAGCACGCAAAGGCCCTGAGACAAGTCGGCGAAAGTGCCGGGATCTGTGAAAGTCTCACAAAACTGCAAAGCCCCCGCCGAGGGTTCTCGGACGGGGGCTTGCTACTCCTTCGGCCGTGAAGCGGGTCTCGGCCTACGACTTGGGGTGTGTGTCAGACCGCGCGGATGTTGTCGGCCTGCGGCCCCTTCTGGCCCTGCGTGATCTCAAACTCGACCTTCTGACCCTCGGTCAGCTCGCGGTAGCCGGTGGCCTGGATCGCCGAGTAGTGCGCGAACACATCGGGACCACCGTTGTCCTGCGAGATGAAGCCGTAGCCCTTCTCCGAGTTGAACCACTTCACCGTGCCTGATGCCACGTGTAACTCCTTAGCGACGGCACCCCGATCCGCACCTCACGGATCAATGTTGAAACAGGCGCGCGCCACGGTGGAGACGGTAGCTTGCGCGCTGCAAAAACGCAGCCCCGGTATCGGCATGCGGACCTGATCGATTACCAAACTGAAATGCACACTCGGGCATTGTGGATACTCAGCGTATTGACCCAATCAACAGTCAGTGATACAGCGACAGACTTCAACGCCCAGGCCTCGCGTTCGGCGTGGAGATCTAGTACAGTCGGGTCAGCTCGCCTCAGCCGAACGGACAGTTCGGCCGCGGGGTGCCGTCCAGCAGCGGCGGTGTGCCCCGGCGAGCGACGCAGGTCTTGCACCGGCGCTCAAGAAACGGGCGCCGAGTAGCGATTCCGACCGGCGTGGCGGCGCATGCCTTCCTTCCTTCCCGGGCGCAGCACGAGTCTGCGCGCAGGCTGCCGACCACCGAACCCGCCGGTCAAGCACCAGAAGGGCCACATTCCCATGACCATCTCCGTCGACCGTGCCATCGACCGCGCCCTCGCCGACGCCGCGCCCAGCACCCAGGCCGCGAGCGAGAGCACCAGCACCCGCGCCACCGACGCGCAGGCCCGCGCGCTGCTGTCGCTCATGGCCGACCTCCAGGCCGGCCCCGACCGCGACCGCGTACGCGCCCGGCTCATCGAGCTGTACATCCCGCTCGCCGAGTACCTGGCCCGCCGCTTCCGCAACCGCGGCGAGCAGTTCGACGACCTCGTCCAGGTCGCCAACCTCGGCCTGATCAAGTCCGTGGACGGCTACGACCCGTCCCGCGGGGCGGCGTTCACCAGCTACGCGATCCCGATGATCGTCGGCGAGCTCAAGCGGCACTTCCGCGACAAGGGCTGGGACGTCCGCGTTCCCCGCCGCCTCCAGGAGCTGCGCCTGGAGATCAGCAAGGTCTCGGGCGACCTGGCCCAGGACCTCGGCCGCTCCCCGACCGTCGCCGACCTCGCCAAGCGGCTCGAGGTCAGCGAGGAAGAGATCATCGAGGGCCTCGACTGCGGGCAGGCGTACCGCGCCCTGTCCCTCGACGCTCCCGCCGGCGAGGGGAGCGACCCGGGCGCGGCCGGCCTCGGCGACCTGCTCGGCGGCGAAGACCCGGACATGCAGAACGTCGAGAACCGCGAGGCCCTGCGCCCGCTGCTGGCCAAGCTGCCGGAGCGCGAGCAGAAGATCATCGCGATGCGGTTCCACGGCAACCTGACCCAGTCCCAGATCGCGGCCGAACTGGGCATCTCCCAGATGCACGTGTCGCGGCTGCTGGCCGGCGCGCTGCGGACCCTGCGCACCGAGCTCAGCGCCGTAGCCGAGTAACAAGGACCGGAAACCCCACAGCCAACTCTGCGTGGGGGGATGGAGCGGGCGCCCGTCGGGGGGAAATCGACGGGCGCCCGCTGAAAAATCTCGCCTACGAGGCGCCGACGATCGTCTGGTGGTTCTGCACGAACTCCGGCACCGTGCGCGCCCGGACCGCCGCGAGCAGGTCGAGCGTCGTCTGGTCGAGCGCCTCGGCCCCCGGGTTCTCCGTGGACTGGTGGAACCCGCCGTTGTTGGTCTTGAGCGTCAGCAGCCGGTCGCCGTCGATCCCCCGCATCGCGAAGATCCAGTCGTCGACGCCGAACGGCCCCGTGTCGATCGTCATCGCGCGGCCGATGACGTCGAGCACCTTGTTGAGCTTGGGCGGGTTGCCGATCACTTCCTTGCTCGCGATCTTCTTCAGCAGCGCCTTGATGAACTGCTGCTGGTGGCGCTGCCGGTCGTAGTCGCTGTTGGGCAGCGTCTCGCGCTGGCGCACGAAGTCCAGCGCCTGCCAGGCCTCGAGGTGCTGGTACCCGACCTCGTACACCACCGGCGTCACCCCCTTGATCGGGATCAGCTGGGTGCCGCCGTTGGGCGCGTCGCGCTGCTCGAACGGCGTCTTGGTGTTGCCCCGCGCGTCGTGGCCGATGTGCACCGAGGTCGTGCGCTGGTCGACGTACATGTCGACCCCGTCGAGCACCTTGACGACCTCCTGGAAACCGACGAAGTCGACGATCGCGGCCGCGTCGAAGGTGACGCCCCAGTTCTGCTTGATGGTCGCGGCGAGCAGCGTGGTGCCGTGCTTGCGCTGGTCCTTGCCGGTCAGCCCGATGCCGCCCTCGGCGAAGGCGCCGTTGATCTTGTCCTTGCCGCCCCGGTAGACCCGCTTGCCG
The DNA here is from genome assembly GCF_049995355.1 of Dactylosporangium sp. McL0621. Classification (NCBI taxonomy): domain Bacteria; kingdom Bacillati; phylum Actinomycetota; class Actinomycetes; order Micromonosporales; family Micromonosporaceae; genus Dactylosporangium; species Dactylosporangium sp. McL0621. The sequence goes on along the minus strand of NZ_CP188259.1, from coordinate 563,912 downwards.
TTGTCGTACTTCGGGATCGACACCCACGTGTCCCGCGGGATCGAGATCAGGAAGGCCATGTCGTGCGACGCCGGGATGTGCAGGATCAGGATCGAGTCGGAGCGGATCGCGTCGTTCGGGTTCTGGTTCGGCCGCGGGTCGATGCCGATGAGCAGGATGTTCTTCGACCCGCTGATCGACGCGTGCCGTCCCTGCTGCGCCTCCTGCGGCAGCAGGTCCTCCTTGTGCACACTGCGGGTCGCGAACCCGAGCACCGCGTCCTTCACCACGAACGCGCCGCCCGCGACGATCATCATGAGCGCACCGGCGATGACCAGCGCACGAGCCCACGCCGGATCCCGCCGGCCACGTCTTTTCCGGGTCTTGCCCTGAACCAAGGCCGGGCCCTCCATCACCATCAGTCACTGAGATGACGCCGGAACCGACCGTACCCGGGCGACGCGATATCGTCACCTCCCGGCGGCCGACGCGAACCGCCGGCCCGGGCCAGTGACGGAGAGTGCATGTGGTGACGGTGATGCGGCCCGAAACCGAGCCGTCCGAGGCCCGGACCAGCCCGAAAACGGCCGGGCTCGCGCTCGTGCTCGCCTGGGCCGTGCCGCTGGCCGCCCACCCGCTGCGCCTCGACGCCCTGCTGCCGCTGGTCGTGCTCGCCGGCACGATGGCCGTCCAGCGGGGCGCCACCGGGCTCATCGACCGGTTCGTCCTCTCCTGCGCCCAGCTCTTCGGGGCCGCCTGCGTCTTCGGGCTCGGCCTCACCCTCTGGCCCGGGCACCTGCACCCCACGCTGGTCGCGGGCGTCGCGCTCACCGTCCTCGTGGTCATCGCGGCCGCCACGGGCCGTCTCCAGAAACCCGGCAAGGCCAAGGTCGACCGGCTGCTCGCCGTGGCCGTGGCCGGCGTCAGCGCGGTGTCGCTGATCCCGTACGCCGCGCGCGACCTCGGCGGCCGCCTGGGCCTGCCGCTCGCGGGCGAGGACATCGCCCGGCACTACCTGCTCTACGACGTCATCGGGCGCACCGGCGGGTACCTCTTCCTGCGCCCCGAGGCGCTGCGCCCCTTCGTGCCCGACGACGAGCTGACCGGCATCGCGAACTACCCGCAGGGCCTGCACTTCGCCTACGCGGTGCTGTACCGGTTCATCTCCTCGACCACGGGCCGCACCTCGGCCGCGGCGAGCGCCGACGTCATGGTGTGGCTGCTGGTCGGCACGTTCCTGCTGCTCGCGCTGGCCGTGCTTTGGGCCGTGCGCCGCCTGGCCGGCCCCGCCACCACGACCGCCCGGCTGCTGCCGGTGCTGCTCATCGCGGCCGCCTGGCTGGTGCTGGGCGACCCGGTGACCGTGCTCTCGCGCGGGTACCCGAACGAGCTGGCCGGCCTGGCCTGCGCCGCGGTGCTCACCGCGATCGTGGTCCGGCCCCTGCACCGCCTCGGCGAACAGACCGTGACCGTGGCCCTGTTGCTGGTCGGCATCTCGTTCAGCTACCCGCTGTTCCTGCCCTTCGCCGGCCTGGCCGCGCTGTGGTGGATCAAGCGCGCGCGGCTGTGGCGGTTCTGGTGGGGCTGGCTCGCCGCGGCGCTTGTCGCGCTCGTGAGCGCGATCGGCCCGCTGACCGCCATGGCCGCCTCCAGCGGCGCCCAGCTGCTGCTCAACGGCACGGCCCGGGTCGTGGACCGACCGGCCACGGCGGCGCTGGTCGGGCTGGCGGTCTTCGCGGTGCTCCTGCGCCGCGGCCTGCGCTCGCCGAGCAACCGGGCCGCGCTCTTCACCGTCGCCGTGGCGTTCACGCTCGCGGCCGGGCTCGGGTTGTACCAGACCGCGACGATCGGCCGCCCGGTGTACTACTTCGACAAGCTCCTGCACCTGCTGATCGTCGTCAGCCTGTGCGCGCTGGGCGGGCTGGTGCGCTTCGCCCCCGCGCTCGGCGTGGCCGCGCGGGTGGCCGTGGCCCTGCCCGTGGTCGCCGCGCTGGCGTTCGCCGGCGGCGAGTGGCACGCCACGCCCGTCGCGCCCGGGGTGAAGCTCGCGCTCGGCAAGGACCGCGGCTCCCCCGAGGCCGCCCGCGACGCCCTGCTCATGGCCCGCATGTACCCCGACGGGGGCGGCGCGGTCAACGTCGACCTGATGGGCAGCCCGTGGCGCAACTGGTCGGCGACGCTGGGCGCGGCGGCGCTGCAGCACCAGTACCGCTACTTCCCGGCCTGGTCCGGACTGTTGTACCCGGGGTCCGCCGGAAAGGCGGCCACGATGGACGACCTGGACCGGCTGGTGCGCGAGAGCCCGGTGCCCGTCCGCTTCTTCGTGCACGACCCGGAGGCGAGCCTGCTCGTTGTCGATGGAGAGCACCCGTACCGGCCGAACGTCAAATCCGGGCAGCCGCTCCCGGTGGCGTTCGGCGACCCGGCGGCGCCGACGAACATCGCGGCAGCCCGGGCGCTGGCTGCGAAATATCCGACGAAAGTGCAGGTCGTGTACGCTACGCCAGCGAACCCATAGGACTCCGTGTGGTGGCGCAGCACCGCAACCGAGACGGATTGGTCATCGTGCAAAGACCCGAGGTCAGCGTCGTCATCCCCACGCGCAACCGGCCCGAGCTGGTGGTGCGTGCCGTTCGAAGTGCGCTGGCCCAGACCCTGGCCGACATCGAGATCGTGGTCGTGATCGACGGCCCCGACCCGGCGACCGTGGCGGCGCTCACCGCGATCGGTGACGAGCGCGTCCGGCCGGTCGAGCTGCCGGAGTCCGGCGGTGCGCCGAACGCCCGCAACCGCGGCGTGGACAACGCCCGCGCGGACTGGGTCGCGTTCCTCGACGACGACGACGAGTGGCTGCCGGAGAAGCTCGAGACGCAGCTGAAGCGGGCGCGGGCCTCGGCCGTGGCCCAGCCGATCGTGGGCAGCCGGCTCTACATGCGCACGCCCCGGGCCGAGCTGATCATGCCGCGCCGGGTGCCGGCGCCGGGCGAGCCGATCAGCGAGTACCTCGCGGTGCGCCACGGCCTGTTCCACGGCGACGGCTTCATCCAGACCTCGACGATCCTGGCCCCGACCGCGCTGCTGCGGAAGGTGCCGTTCACCGACGGCCTGCGGCGGCTGCAGGAGCTGGACTGGACGCTGCGCAGCCTCCAGGAGGACGGCGTCGACCTGATCTACGCCGAGGAGCCGCTCGTCATCTGGTACGCCGACGAGAACCGCCCCCGCATCAGCTTCGACGCGCCGTGGAAGCAGTCGCTGGAGTGGCTGCAACAGACCCGGCCCCGGGTGACGCCGCGCGCGTACGCGGCCCTGGCGATGAGCGTCGTGGGCTCGATGGCGGCCGCGAGCCGCAGCCCGCGGGTCTTCTTCGACCTTTTGCGCGAGGCGCGCACGCACGGCAAGCCGAGCTTCACCGACTACATCACCTTCCTGCAGGTCTGGCTGGTGCCGGCCGGGCCGCGCCGGGTGGTGCGCGACTTCTTCCTGAGCCGCCGCCGGACAAGGACAAACGTCGGATGATCACCGCCCGGGGGCGCAGTGCCTTCGTCATCGTCGCAGTCGTCGTCGCGCTCCTCGCGGGCGTGCTGGAGTACACCCGGACGGACTCCATCGGCCAGTCGGCGGCGGCGTTCGCGGCGGGCCTGATCGCGCTGGCCGTGGCCGGGCTCGCCCTGAGCCTGCCCGGGATCACCGTGCCCGGCCTGACGCTCGGCGGGCTGTTCGTGGTCGCCGGCATCCTCACCTGGACGGCGACGAAGCGCCCCGGCATCATCTGGGCGGTCCTCGCCGTCGAGGTGGTCGTGTTCGCGGTGTGGGCGTGGCCGTGGCTGCGCTCCCTGCGCTCCCTGCCGCGGCTCGGCACCGCGTGGCTCGGCCTGGCGTACTGGTTCCTCGGCATCGCCGGCGCGGTGCTCGTCGCGCACTGGAAGGTGGCCGGGCAGCGGGTCGCCTACGCGGGCGTGTTCACCCTGGCCGTCCTCGCGCTCATCGCGCTGAACAGCACCGCCGGGCGCCGCGGCCGCGACCTGTCCGTCGGCATGGCGAGCGGCATCCTGCTCGGCGTCGCGGCGCTGCTGCTCGCCGGCTCCGGCAGCCTCTTCGACGCGGTCCGCGCCATCCCCGACAACGCCTCGGCGCGGATGATGACCGACCGCTTCTGGGGCGGGCCGGGCCTGTTCTACCACCCGAACTCGCTGGCCGGGCTCATGGCCGTGGCCGGCATCCGGATCGGCTTCGACCGCGCGATGGCGTGGTGGCAGCGGCTCGGCGTGGCCGCGCTGGCCGCGCTCGTGCTGTCGATCTGCGAGTCCCGCACCGGCTTCGTCTTCGCCACCGCGGCCGCGGTCGTGCACCTCGGCCTCGTGCTGTGGAAGCGCAACGAGGACCTTGAGGGCATTGACCGGCGGTGGGTCTCGGTCGCCACCCCGTTCGTGGTGCTCGCGATCGTGATGACCCTCGGCGGCGGCTACGGGTGGGTGCTCAAGGACCGCTTCGCCGACAACCCGAACGACGTGACGAGTGGGCGTACCGACACCTGGCGGCAGGTCTGGGTGGACTGGAAGGACGCCGGGTGGGCCGAGAAGGCCTTCGGCGACGCCAAGACCTCCCGGGCCGTGGTCGAGCGCATCGACGACGGCAACCCGGTCGAGGGCCCGCGCCGCCAGCTCAACACCGACAACGCCGCGGTGGGCGCCTTCCGCCGCGGCGGCGTCCTGGGCGCGGCCGCCTTCCTGCTCGGCCTCGTCCTGCTGCTCTGGCACGCGGTGCGCCGCCGGCCGGACGGCACCTTGCCCGCCGCCTGGTTCACCATCGGCGCTCTCGCGGTGGTCCCGACCATCGCGACCGAGGACTGGCTCATCGGCGGCACGAACGGCGCGATCTGGCTCCTCCTGGCCGCGGGCGAGGCGCGCACCCTCCTGCACCGCGACGAGCCCGCCGAGCAGCCGCGGCAGCCCGAGCCGGCCTTACCCTAGGCCGGCGGCCCGAGAACGATCGGCGCGCCGCCGTCCGGGACGTCCACGGGGCGCTCGATCAGCTGCGGGCCGTCCTTGGTCAGGGTCACCACGTTGAGGCCGTTCGGGGCCAGCGGTCTTGAGCAGCGCGTGGGCACGCTCGGCCACGAACGCCGAGAACTCCGCCTCCTCCACGGGCACCTCCCTCGCGGACTACACGCGCGAGACCACCCGAAACTTTGCATCAATGAGGGCGTACGTCACCGCGCCCGACGCCGATCACCGTCTCCTCGGCGCCGCTCGAACGCGCCGGCGCAGACCTTGAGGGGGTGTGGGTGGAGCGAAGCTCCCCCACCGCGACCGAAGGAAGCAAGAAAACAGCATCAATGAGGGCGGATGGCGTACGTCACCGAGCCCTGCGTCTGCGGGTGCCACTCCTGCGGGATGTAGAACCAGCAGCCGATCGGCGGGTCCACGCACACCACGGCGTCGACCGAGGCGATCGGCGGCGCCGGGATGTCGGGCTGCAGCGACTGCAGCGACACCAGGTCGTCGCCCTTGAGCAGGATCCACCAGGGGTACTCCCAGCTGTTGTACCCCTGGATGATCCCGACCCGCTCGGCGCCGGACGCGTTCACCGCGTCGGCGGCCCAGCGGTAGTCCCGTCCCCACTCGGGCCGGCGGATGAAGCGCTGGTCCATCGTCGAGGTGGTGAACACGGAGCCGGAGCCGACCAGCCGGCGCGGCCACCCGGCGGCGACGGCCGCGGTGCCGGCCAGGGCGCCGATCGCGAGCACCGCGGCGGTTGCGCGGAAGACCCAGCGGCGGCGGTACACCAACAGCGGCTCGACCCAGAGCGCGGCCAGCGGCGTGCCCAGCAGGATCAGGAAGACGATGAGGCGGTTGCCCCAGGGCTGCCACTTGACCATGACGACGTACGCGAGGACGGCCACCCAGAACAGGGCCGCGTAGACGCGGGCCGGGCTGCGGCGCCAGGCCAGCACGACGGCGCCGGCCAGGATCAGGGCGCCCTGCACCGGGAAGGAGACGCGATCCTCGTCCGGCAGCCAGGACTTGTACGGGTAGGTGGCGCCCCAGTACGTGATGTCGCGCGCGTCCGGGTCGACGCCGACCGCGTGGGCCAGGGACCGGATCGCGCCCGCGCCGACCGGGCCGGCCGGCGTCTGCAGCGCGGTCTCGCCGATGCGCAGCGCGTTGATCAGCACCGAGGCGGGGTCGTGGCGCTGCATCGAGATCGAGTCGCGCAGGTGGTCGGGGCCGAGGGGGTTGCTGTACGTGGTCTCGACGCGCCAGAGGTACGGGCCGGCGATGAGGGCCACCGACGCCACCACGATGCCGGTGCCGGCGACGGCCCGGACCCACTCGCGCCGCCGGAGCCGGGTGGCGAACCACCACACCAGCAGGGGGCCCGCCGCCAGCAGGCCGGTCGCCTTGGTCAGCAGGGTCAGGCCCGCGGCCGCGCCGAGCAGGGCGATCGCGGGCCAGGGCGTGCGGCGCTCGCGCTCGTCGAGCACGAGGGTCGCGACCGCGCCGACCCACAGGGCCACGACCAGGTCGGTCTGGGTGCTGGTGGCCTCCAGCGCGACGATCGGGGTGGTACCGAAGATCAGGGCGGCCACGAGCTGGGCCCGCCGGGCGCCGCCGAGCTGGGCGGTGATCCGCGACGCGATCAGCGCGCCGAAGACGCCCGCCGCGAGCTGCACGAGGTTGTACAGCGAGTCGCCGCCGGTCAGCAGCCGCAGGTGCAGCAGGATGTACTCCGCGCCCGGGGCCATGGCCAGCTGGCGGTCGATGACGGTCGGGTAGAACCCGACGCCGCCCTGCGCCGCCCAGTGCTCGACCTTGGGCAGGTGGTAGGTCTGCGAGTCGAAGTTGTTCGGCGGGGCCACCAGCGCGATGACGAGGTCGGCGAGGAACAGCCCGCCGAGCACGAGGGCGATGACGCGCTCGAGACGGTCCGCGCTCGCCCAGAACTCGCGAAAGGCCCCCCAGAGCCCAGAAACGCGCTTATGTCCGAAAAATCCGACCAGCACCGCCGCGAGCGCCCACAGCACGATCACCGTGGGCCGGTTCAGCAGGTGAACCGCCGACAGGAGCTCCACCAGGAGCACCGCCGCGGTGCCGAAGACGACGCCGGCGCGAATCAGCAGGAGCCGGGTCGGCGCAACAAGCACCGCGGCAGGTTACCGAACTTTCCTGAGTGTTCTACAAACGCTCGACGACACGGCCCCGGCAGCGGTCGCGGGTGTCGAAGATGTACTGCGCATGCTCCTCGATGAGCTCGTAGTCGAAGTCGTCGTGGTCGGTGAGGGGCTCGTCGAAGTCGCGCAGGGTCTTGGCCGCGGTGCCCTGCTCCACGAGGCTCACCCGGCCGTGGTCGGCCTGCGCGACGGCGAACGCGCCGGGCATGCCGCCGGTGGCGCGGACCTCGGCGAGGTTCTGGAACAGCACGAGGTACGTGCGCGGTCGCCGGGCGGCACCATCCGGTCGGCGCCGAGCAGCTCGGGTACGCCGCCGACCCGGCTGGCCACGGCGGGCAGCCCGCGGGCCATCGCCTCGATCAGGGCCCGGGGCAGCCCCTCGGAGCGGGAGGTGGAGCACGAAGAGGTCGGCGTCGTCGAGGAAGAGCCGCACGGGCGCGCCGGGCGGCACGGCGCCGGCGAAGGAGACCCCGGCCGCCGAGGCGGCGCTCGCGCACCAGCCGCTCCAGGTCGGGCCGGCACCGGCCGTCGCCGACGTGCACCAGGCTTTTCCACCAGCTCCAGCCAGCGAGGTCCGCGTGCCGAACGCGAGGTTGACCGGCGTCGGGCTGGTGACCCGGCGCACGGCGGCGTCGGTGAGCAGCCGCGCGACCGAGCCGACGTACGTGAAGTCCCGCGTCTGCCGCCCGTCGCCGTGCACGTGGACGGGCTGCCCGCGCAGGGCCGCGTCGGCGAAGGTCGGAATGACGGCGGCGTACGTGTGCCCGACCGACTGCAGCGGCCCGTACACGTTGAAGAACCGCAGCGCGAGCACCGGCAGCCCGTAGGTGGCCCCGTAGGCGAGGAGCGCGGCCTCGGCGGCCAGCTTGCTCGCCGGCGTACGGGCTCTGCGGCCGCGTCGGCAGCTCCTCGTGCTTGGGCAGCGTGCGCGTCGGCCCGTACACCGACGACGAGGACGCCGCGATGATCGGCGTGCCGTCGAGCCGGCACGCCTCGAGCACGTGCATGGTCCCGTTGGCGTTGACCAGGTGGCTGCGCATGGGATCGGCGACCGAGCGCGGCACGCTGGGCCGCGCGGCGAGGTGGATGACGACGTCGGCCTCCCCGACGGCGGCGTCGATCGCGGGCCGGTCGAAGATGCTGCCCACGACCAGCCGCACGTCGACGCCGTCCAGGTTGCGCTCGCTGCCCGTACTGAGATCGTCGAACGCGACGACCTCCGAGACCCGTGGGTGGGCGGCGAGCTCCCGGCACAGGTTGCCGCCGATGAACCCCGCCCCGCCGGTGACCAGAACTCTCATCGTTCCAGTCCAACGCCCCCGAAGCCGGACAGATATCCCCTTCGGCTCAATTCGGACTAATCGGCCCGAAACATCAGCCAAAATCGGCGATCTGATTGACCCGGAAGACCGACACCAACCGTGCGGAGAACGGGCGCCGGCCCAGCCCCGACTCGGGGCCGGGCCGGGGCGCTGTCAGCGGCGGACGAGCGCGGCGGTGTCGAGCCGGAATGGGAACGGCTGGTCAGCGACCAGCGCATCGCCGCTCCGGGTGACGGCATGCTCGGCGTAGTGAGTGCCATCGAGCCGATACAAGCGAAGCCCAACGCCGCCTGGCTCCTGCTCGACCAGCAGATACCACTCGATCCGCGCGGCGGCGTAGAGCTGCATCTTGACGAGGCGGTCGGCCGCCGCGTTGCCGGGCGAGACAACCTCGGCGACCAAGCGCACATCGACCGACTCGACCAAGGCTCCCTCGTCGTCAGTGTCCGCGACGACGACATCCGGGATGACGATCCGGCCTGCGGCCAGACGGACGTTGACGGCCTCGTAGACCCACAGGCCCGCTTCGGCCGCGGACGGATCGAGGGCATTGGCAAGGCGGCGCGAGACATGCTGGTGGCGCTTGCTCGGCGCGGGGCTCACCAGGAGACTCCCATCGATCAGCTCGATCCGGTCGACCGTCTCGCCGAGAGCGAGGTAGTCGACTTCGCTCCACGGGCCGACGTGCTCAAGCACGGCGAGACTCATTCCGGATCACCTCCCAACCCCGACAGGTTCCTAGTTTCTCACGCGAGCCCCGGACCGGACTGCCCCGGTTAGATTGAGGCCAGGCGGGGCAGGATCTTCTCGGCCAGGCCGTTGGCGAACTCGAGCGGGTTGCGGTCGGGCATGGTCATGACCTCGGTGATGCCCAGCGCCGCGAAGGACTCGACCTCGGCCAGCCAGGCGTCCGGGTCGACCAGGGCCGGCCGGGTCACCAGCGCCGTCTTCACGATGGTGTCGTAGTCGCGGCCCTCGGCGGCGCAGTGCTCGCGCAGCACGTCGAGCTTGTGGGCCAGGTCCTCCTTCGAGGTGCCGAAGAGGTTGCAGGCGTCGGCGTACTTGGCCACGAGGCGCAGCGTCTTCTTCTCGCCGCCGCCACCGATCATGATCATCGGGTGCGGGGTGCTTATGGCGGCCGGGGAGTTGAGGACCTCGGTGAGCTGGTAGTGGGCGCCGTTGAACTCGCCGCCCTTGCCGCTCCACATCTGCAGGCAGACCTGCAGCGTCTCCTCCAGGCGCTCGAACCGCTCCGCGACGGGTACGACCGGCACGCCCAGGCCCCGCTGCTCGCGCTCGTACCAGGAGGCGCCGATGCCGAGCCGCGCGCGGCCGCCCGAGAGCACGTCCAGGGTGGTGACGATCTTCGCGAGGAGACCCGGGTGGCGGTACATCACGCCGGTCACCAGCAGCCCGAGCGTCATCTTCTGCGTCAGGGCGGCGACGTAGCCCAGCGTCGTGTACCCCTCGAGCATCGGCTCCTCGGCCGGCGCGTACTGATCCATCTGGAAGTAGTGGTCCATGACCGTGAACGAGGCGACCCCCGCCTGCTCGGCGACGAGCGCGGTCTCGCGGAGCGTGGGCGCGATGGCCACGGGCTCGGCGGGGTTGGAGAAGTTCCAGTAGTGCAGACCCAGCTTCATGAGCCCATTCTTACCGCGATCCCCCGCAACCGCGCGTGAACTCCGTCGTATGCCTCGGCGCCCCGCAGGTACCGCTTGGCCACCTTCGCGACCATGGTGTAGTTCGTGTCGCACACGTTGCCGACCGGGGCCTCGCCGGCCTGGCTGACCAGCTGCAGCGCGTCGAGCTCGTCGAGCCCGGTGAGGCCGCCGACCCAGGTCACCAGGTCGTGCTGGCTGATGCGGTAGGCGTCCTCGAGCGGCCGCGCCGAGCCGGTGCTCATGAGGAACTCGTCGGACTCGAGGCGGGGCCACGGCGTCGGTACCCCCTTGAGCAGCTCCACCACCAGCGTCGTGCGCATCGCGCACTCGACCGCGACCCCGCTCACCTCGCCGTGCCCCTGCCGCGCGTGCCCGTCCCCGAGCGCGAACAGCGCACCGTCCACATTGACTCCGAAGTAGACGGTCACGCCGGCCCGCAGCTCGGGCGTGTCCATGTTGCCGCCGTGCGCGTCCGGGGTGATCGTCATGCGCGCCTCGAAGGCGGCCGGGGCCACGCCCACCGTGCCGTGCATCGGGTCCAGCGGGAGGTCGACGACGAAGTCGCTGTTGCGGGCGCTGAAGCGGACGATGTTCTTCGAAAGCTCGTAGACCCAGACGCGCTCTTCCAGAGGCGGCTGCAGCGTCGCCGTGTGCGAGGTCGACGTGAGCGCGCCGAAGTGCGGGAACGTGCTCGACACGGCCCAGTCGCGGGCCGGCTCGAGGCTCACGAAGTGCAGCGCCAGCGTGTCGCCCGGCTCGGCCCCCTCGACGAAGAACGGACCGCTCACCGGGTTGAGGAACGGGAACTCGACCACGTCGGTGGGCAGCGTGTCGATGCCGGTGACGCGGCCGCCGAAGCAGTCCTCGGTGTACACCCGCAGCACGTCTCCGGGCCTTATCCGGCGCACCGGGGCCCTTCCGCCGAAGGTGTACGCGAGCTCGTCCGCCTTCGGTTCGTACTCGTGCAGCTCAGTCATTCGTCTGTCCCGACAGTCGGGGCCGGCGCCCGGTCGCGTAGAGCACCGCGAGGATGACCACGCCGATGCCCAGCCAGGTGAAGCCGAGCATCTGGGCCGCGACCTTGGCATTGATCACGACGTACAGCAGGATGAGGAACCCGATCAGCGGGAACACCAGGTGCCGCAGCCAGTCGCGGCTGCCCCCGCGCACCACATGGTGCCAGAACACCGACACGTGCAGCGCCAGGAACGCGGTCATCGCGCCGAAGTTGACGAGCGTCGACAGCAGCGTGATCCCGTCGTCGCGGGACCACATGTACAGCCCCAGCCCGAGCGAGACCACCGCGACGACGAATGTCGCGTTGACCGGTACCCGATGCTTCGCGGAGATCCGCGCGAGGAACGACGGCAGCTGCCGGTCGCGGGCCATCGCGTACAGCAGCCGCGAGGTGGCCACCTGCGCGACCAGCGCGTTGGCGAAGCCCCAGGCGACCGCGGTCGCGACGGCGGTGAGCGTGGCCAGCCAGGCCCCGCCGCCGACGCGGGCCGCGTCGTAGAACGCGGTGCCGCCCGGGTCGCCCTCGTCGAGCAGCTTCTGCGGGTCGGGCACGAGCAGCGCCGCGACCCAGGTCTGCACGATGAACAGCACCCCGGCCAGCGCGAGCGCGGCGACCATCGACCGGCCGATCTGGCGCGCCTCCCCGCGGTGCTCCTCGGCGAGCATCGAGATGCCGTCGAAGCCGAGGAAGGACAGCACCGCGATCGACACGGCGCCGAACACGAGCGGCCAGGAGAAGGTCCCGGAGTTGTACCAGGGCGACCAGTCGAAGCCGCGCCCCTTCCCCTGCGCCAGCGCGACGATCCCGATGACGATGAAGACCGCGAGCACGAGGAGCTCACCGAGCAGCATGTACCGGTTCACCAGCGCCGTGAGCTGGATGCCGAGCAGGTTCACGACGGTGTTGAGCGCGACGAACGCCACGAGCCAGGCCCACACGGGCACCGCGGTGACGACCGAGTTCATGGCGACGCTCGCGACCAGGTACAGCAGGCTGGGCACCAGCACGTAGTCGAGCAGGATCACCCAGCCCGCGAGGAACCCGACCGGCGCCGCGATGCCGCGCCCCGCGTAGGTGTACACGGAGCCGGCCATCGGGAAGGCCTTGACCATCTGTGCGTAGGACAGCGCGGTGAACACCATGGCCACCATGCCGATCGCGTAGGCGAGGGCGACCATCCCGCCGGAACCCTGGAACACGCCGCCGAAGATCCCGAAGGGCGCGATGGGCACCATGAAGATGAGGCCGTACACCAGCAGATCAGTGAAGCCGAGGGAGCGCTGCAGCTCCTGCGTGTATCCGAAACGCTCGATATCGGGAGCCTCCGCCATGCCAGCAAACGGTAGACCTAATACTTGAATCTGGAAAGATCTCGCCCTCAGAAGGCGTCGATGACGTCGAAGTCCAGGCCGTCGGCCCGCGCCAGGTACACCGGCGGGTTCACGTGCCGGTCCTTCACGGCCAGGGTGCCGCGGCCGCCGGTGATTGTCGTGCCGTCGGCGGTGGCGTCCATGGCCGCCGGGTGCAGGCTGCCCGCCCGCGCGGCCAGGCCCGCCAGCAGGCGCACGCCGTCGTAACAGGCCTCCGCGTGGCCGTTCAGGACCGGGGCCTGCCAGCCGTAACGGTGCGTGTACCGCTCCACGAACGCCAGCCCCGCGTCCGTGGCCACGTTGCCGAAGTAGCCCATCGTCGCGTACAGCTCCCCGGTCGCGTCGCCGCCCGTGGCCAGCAGGCCGTTCTCCTCCAGCGCCGCGCACAGGCGCGGGGCACGCAGGGCGGACTCGGCGAACGCGCGGTTGAACGCGGCCAGGTCGCTGCCGACCAGGGTCAGCAGCACGGCGTCGGCGCGGCGGCGGGCGATCAGGTCCAGCAGCGGGGCCGGGTCGAGCGCCCCCAGGGGCACGTAGCGGGCGGCCACCACCTGGGCGCTCGCCGCGCGCAGGTACGCGACCGCGGCGTCGTGCAGCATCCGCGGCCACACGTAGTCGTTGCCGACCAGGGCCCAGCGGCGGGCGCGGCGGTGGCGGACCAGCCAGTCCATCGCCGGGCGCAGCTGGCGGGCCGGGGTCTCGCCGAGCAGGTACACGCCCGGCGCTCGCTCGCCGCCCTCGTACGGGGGCGTGAAGACGTACGGGACCCGGCCGCGCAGGGCCGCGACGGCGGCCACGCGCACGTCGCTGGCATGGGTGCCGACGACCGCCGCGATCGCGCCCGAGCGGGCCAGGTCGGCCAGGTCCCCGGCGACGGCGGACGGGGCTCGACCGGCATCGAGGAGTACCAACTCGATCGGACGGCCCAGAAGACCGCCGGCGGCGTTGAGCTCGGCGACGGCCAGGCGGGCGCAGTTGAGCACCGCCGGAGCCATCATGCCCAGCGGGCCCGACGTCGGCACGGCCAGCGCCACGCGCACCGGGCCGCCCGGCTCGGGCGCGAGCAGCCGCGCCTCGAGCGGGTCGGAGAGCACCCGGACCTCTTCCACGCGCCGAGTATCTTTCCTAGGGCGGGCGGGTGGAAGGGGCGACTCTGGTGGATGCGGTCGGGCTGCGGTCCCACCTCGGATACGTGCTGAGCGAGGCCGAGCGCGCGGTCAACCGCGGCCTCGCGGCGGCGCTGCTGGAGGAGGGCGTCTCCGTCGAGCAGTGGCGCATCCTGCAGGCGCTCTCCGACGGGCGCGGGCACTCGATGGGCGACCTCGCCGAGGCCGCGCTCATGCCCCACCCGACGCTGACCAAGGCCGTCGACCGGCTCGTGGACGGCGCGCTGGTCTACCGCCGGCAGGACGCGAACGACCGCCGGCGGGTCGCGGTGTACCTCTCCGAGGCCGGCACCACGCTGCTCGGCCGCCTGGACGGCACGGCCACGGCCCACCACCGCGCGGTCGAGGCCGCGTTCGGCAGTGCCCGCGCCGAGCGCCTCATGCGCGAGCTGACCCAGCTGATCGAGACGGTCCGATGAGGCAGCCCGACGGGCACCCGTTCTGCCTGTACGTTCCGTAGGTCCTGTCATCCGGTTGGCGCGCGACTGCATCCCGCGCTGACGACAACGCTCCTGCACCCGGGCCGCTACCTTGAGTGGACCAGCCCGGCGACGGGCTGACGGGAAGGCAGTGATCCGCCGGGCGCACCATTCTTGGTCGCCGAATCGGCCCGGCGGGGAGCCAGTGGCGAAACCGGCCCCGGACAACTGTGTTCCATGGGGATCCGGTGCGAACTCGCGCTCGAATCTCCGACGCATCCGCTCACTGCGCTCGCCGCGAGCTCCGCGGTCGGGGCTCAGGGGCCGGCCGGCGCCGGGGGCCGCGGCGCAGCTCAACACCGCGGTCAAGGACGGGGTGGCGAGCTTCTTCTTCCACCCGTACGTCGACGTCAGCTACCTGAAGACCACCGTCGAAGGGGTGCAGGGCGCGGGATACACCTTCGTCCCGGCCTCGTCGATGTAGCTCCTCGTGCCACTGTGGGGGCGGTTCCCGAAGTTTTCGGCGAAAGCTGAAACGGGGGCCGCCCCTTCGCCCGTCTAGCCCTCGCGACGATTGGAGCAGTGACTGGTGAACCGCGACGACGAGGCGGCGTACCGGGAGTTCGTCTCCGTGCAGATGGATCAGCTGCGCGGGCTGGCGTACCTCACGTGCGGTGACTGGCAGCTCGCCGAGGATGCCGTGTGCACGTCCCTGGCGAAGCTGTACGCCCGCTGGCGCAAGGTCGAGCGGCCGGAGAGCTACGCCCGCACGATGGTGGTGCGGGCGGCGGTCGACGAGGTCCGGCGCCCCTGGTGGCGCCGCGAGCAGGCGGTGGGCGACGCGATGCCGGAGCCGGCCGTGCGTGACGGCACGCCGGACGTCATCGACCGGGTCACGGTCCTCGGGGCGCTGCGCACCCTCCCGGTGCAGCAGCGCGCGGCGCTGGTGCTGCGCTACCTCGAAGGCCGGACCGTCCAGGAGACCGCGGAGACGCTGCGGTGCCCCGAGGGGACCGTCAAGACCAACACGGCGCGCGGCCTGGCCAAGCTGCGCGAACGGCTCGACGTCGCCGAACCCCAAGGCAGCATCGCGGGACCCGGACAAATCGAGAGGGCGTCATGACCCAGAGCAACATGCAGGACCTGTTGGCGCAGGCGCGCACCGACGCCTTGGCCGAGGCGCCGCCCATGCGCCGCGACGTCGACGACTTCGTGACCGCGGGCCAGCGGCGCCGCTCGCGGCACCGCCTGCTGCAGGGCGGCGGGGCGGCCGTGGCCACCGCCGCGGCCGTGTTCGCCGCGCTCATGGTGCCCTCCCTCTCCTCCGCGCCCCCCGCGCCCCCCGCGACCCCGGCTCCCGTCGCCGCGGCCGGGGCCAGGGCCGTCGCGTACCCGGATGCCCAGTGGACGTACGGCTTCAAGGGCTTCACGGCCGGCGAGTTCACCGTCACGGCGCCGGAGCACATCACGCCGGGCTACCAGGAGCTGTACGTGCGGCGCGGCAACGAGGTCTCCAACCTCTACGGCGACAACAACAGCGTGGTCGCTTCCTCGCCGCTGTACAGCGCCAACATCACGGTGTACCGCCCCGGCGTCTTCCAGCCCACGAAGTTCGCCAACGCCGCGCCGGTGAAGGTCAACGGGCGCCCCGGGCTCTTCGCGGCAAGCGTCATGTACATCGACTCGACCGACCTCGCGCCGGGCGTGGCGCTCGCGTGGCAGTACGCCGACAACGCGTGGGCCGTCGCGAGCTCGGTGGTGCAGGGCGAGTACAACAAGGACGAGCTGGTCAAGATCGCCTCGGCCTTCGCCCCGGCCCAGGTCGCCCCGGCCACGGTGGCCATCAAGGCCACGTACGCGCCGGCCGGGTACACGCTGGTCTCCGCCGGCCGCACCGACGACTTCCCGTCGGGCGCGTCGTACATGTCGGCGAGCCTGCGCCTGAGCAAGACCGTGCCGTCGTACACCGCGCTGACCGAGCCGATCGACGCGTCCACCGGCCACGGGCCGACGGTGCGGATCGCGCTGTACCCGGTCGAGTTCACCGACAGCACGCACCAGAAGCCGGGCGGCGCGGCGTTCTGCAACTCCGGCAACGCCAACCTGTGCTTCCGGATGACGGCCGACGGCAAGTACCTCGCCGAGATCTACGCCGACGGCGGCGCGGCCATCCCCCAGCCCGAGCTGCTCAAGACGCTCAACGGCCTGCAGTTCGCCGACCCGAAGCAGCCCTCGACCTGGTTCCCGGTCACGTCGGCGGTCCCGTCCGCCTGACCTGTGCGCGAGCGCCCGGCACCCGCAACGGGTGCCGGGTTCTTCGCGCTCAACGGCGGCGCATCGGGGGACAGATCTGCACCCTTTTCGCACCTAGCCTGGTTTTGTACCGATAACCGGCGGAGCAGAAGCGGGGTTGCCCAGTGGCCACGATCGTCGACAAGCCCTCTGCACCCGACCTGGTCGGGCGCCTCGTACGCCTCGGGCGACGGCTGGAACGTGGCGGACACGCGCAACCTGACCCCGGAGACCGCGACGGAGGTCGTGACCCGCCTCGGCCTCGGCGCGACGCACGTCATCCCATCGGGCGCCTCGGCCTGAGGCCTACTCGGCGGCCTTCAGCGGGCGGACGGCGCCGGCGGCCAGGGACGCGACGGCCATCAGGACCGCCACCGCGGCCAAGGCGCGCACCACCGTGATGTGGTCGCCCAGGAAGCCGATCAGCGGCGGGCCGCCCAGGAAGGCGCAGTACCCGATCGACGCCACCACGCTCACCCGCGGCGCCGCGTACGCCGGGTCGTCCGAGGCCGCGCTCATCCCCACCGGGAAGCCCAGCGACGTGCCGACGCCCCAGAGCAGGGCGCCCAGGAAGGCGATCGGCGTGTTCGGGCCGAAGACGAAGAGCAGCAGGCCCGCGACGGTGAGCACGGCCAGGGCGCGCACGACCGGGACGCGGCCGTAGCGGTCCAGCAGGTTCGGGCCGAACCAGCGGCCCACGGTCATCGCGGCCAGGAAGACGGCGAACGCCAGGGTGCCCACGGCCGCGGGGGCCTTGTACCCGTCGATGACCGCGATGCCGATCCAGTCGATGCCGGTACCCTCGGCGAACGCGAAGGCGAGCACGAAGACGCCCACGAGCAGGGTGCGGGGCTCGCGCCAGAAGCGCAGGGTGTGCTTCAGGCCGCCGTCGGCCGGGGCGGTCTCGGAGGCGCCGTCGGGCATGAAGTTGCGCACCGAGTACGCGGTGCTCGCGCCGACCACGAGAGCCGTCAGGGTCAGGTGCAGTGTCACCGGTACGTGCAGGGCGACCATCGCCGCGCCGAGCAGGGCACCCGCGACGGTACCGACGCTGAAGCCCGCATGGAAGCGAGCCATGATCGAACGGCCGACCGCGCGTTCGACCACCGCGCCCTGGACGTTCATGGCCACGTCCCAGGCGCCGTTGGCGAACCCGAACAGCAGCAGGCTCGCGACCACCGGCGCGACGCCGAGGTGGTAGCCCGAGGCGGCGCCGGCGAGGGCGACCATGAGCAGGGCGGCCATCACCGCGACGGTCTTGCGCGACCCGAAGCGGGCGACGATGTGGCCCGAGGCGAGCAGCGACACGATCGAGCCGGCCGCGATGGACAGCAGGACCAGGCCGAGCTTGGACGGCTCGAGGTGCAGGGCGTCGCGGATCTGCGGGATGCGCGAGGCCCAGCTGGCCATGGCCACGCCCGACCAGATGAAGGCGGCGTAGGTGGCTCGGGTCGCGGGGCGGTGGTCGACGGGGGCGGTGACGGTCAGGCTCATGAAGTTCCGATCGTTCGCTCGACGATCGTCCGGATGTCCTCGCGGGACACCGGTCCGGTCGACAGGGTCTTGTGCATGACCAGGCCCTCGATCAGGGCGTCGACGCCCCGGGCCGTGATCGGGTCGACGAACCGCTCGAGCACGGCCCGGCTGGCGCGCATCCAGGTCTCGGTGACCTCGCGCAGGGCGGGCTCGCGCAGGGCGGCGAGGTACAGCTCGTACGCGATCGCCCAGTCCGCCGCGTCCGCGCCGGCGTCGCCGTCGATGAGATCGGTGACCGCCTCGACGAGCTCTTCCCGCGTCCGTACCCCGCGGAAGTGCGCCTCGTAGGTGACCGACATGCGCTCGGCGTGGCGCCGGAACGCCTGGCACCGGAGGTCCTCGAGGCTCGTGAAGTGGTACGTCAGCGACCCCAGCGGCACGTCGGCCGCCGCGGCGATGAGCCGGTGGGTCGTGCCGGCGACCCCGCGCTCGGCGATGACCGCGATGGCCGCGTCGATGATGCGGTCCTTGCGGTCGGGGTCGTGGCGCCGGACGGGCATCTCAGATCTCGCGGACGATCCGCGCCGGGTTGCCCACGGCGACGACGTTGGCGGGCAGGTCCTTGTTCACGACCGAGCCCGCGCCGACGACGGTGTTGGCGCCGATCGTGACCCCCGGGCAGACGATGACGCCGCCGCCGAGCCAGACGTTGTCGCCGATCGTGATCGGGGAGCCGGCCTCCCACTTGTCGCGCCGCGCCTGGGGATCGACCGGGTGCCAGGCGGTGAGCAGCTGCACGTTCGTGGCAATCTGCACGTCGTCGCCGATCGTCACCCGCGCCACGTCGAGACAGACGAAGCCGAAGTTGACGAAGCTGCGGGCGCCGAAATAGGTCTGGTACCCGTAGTCGAACTGCACGGGCGTGCGGATCTCGGTCTCCTCGCCGAGCGCCCCGAGGAGCTCGGTGAGCAGCTTGCGCCTGGTCTCACCGTCGGCGGCGGGCAGAGCGTTGAT
This sequence comes from Dactylosporangium sp. McL0621, assembly GCF_049995355.1. Lineage (NCBI taxonomy): Bacteria > Bacillati > Actinomycetota > Actinomycetes > Micromonosporales > Micromonosporaceae > Dactylosporangium > Dactylosporangium sp. McL0621. Next base: position 545,021 of record NZ_CP188259.1, on the reverse strand, counting down.
GCGGCGCGTGAGGTCCTGCGCGCGCAGGTAGTCGCGACCGATCTCCTCGTCCGCGATGTACAGCTCCCCGTCGAGCATCCGCTGCCGCATGGACTTCCCCGTCATGTGTACAAACGTACATTGGATGCGTACGTCCGTACACAGTCATTTTTTGCAGCTCACCGCGGCCCGGCTGCCGGAGACATCATGACTCCTTGCAGGCCGTTGTCCAATGCCCAGCAATCCGACATGTCGTTCGTGGCTCGTCGTCGGCGAAATGTCGGGCGCTGCCGCGCCGCGACATATCCGATTTATCGCCTGCCGGGGTATAAATCCGAAAAGTCGCGGCGCGCAGCGCCCGACTTTTCGGGGCCGGGCAGCGCCCGCGGCCCGCCGGCCCCGCCTCGTCGGCGTTTCAGGCCTGCGCGAACTCCTCGGTACCGAGCACCCGCAGCAGTTCCAAACGCTCCCGCGCCTCAGCGTTCGCCGGCGTCAGCACCAGCAACTGCTGCCCCTGGTCCGGGGTCACCAGCGTCTCGCAGTCCACCAGGATCGGCCCGACCCGCGGGTTGACAAGCGTCTTCTGATCGGCCCTCCGCACCGCGACCTCGTGCTCCTCCCACAACCGCCGGAACTCCGCGCTCTCCTCCCGCAGGCGCGACACCAGCTCCGTCACGACCGGGTCGCCCGCGCGGCGGCCCGCGGTGGCGCGCAGGTCGGCCACATGTACGCGAGCGTGGCGCTCCTCGTCGTCGGGCGGGTGGACGGCGCGGGCCGCGGGATCGGTGAACCAGCGGTACACCGTGAAGCGCCGCAGGCCCGTGAAGCGGGTCAGGTCCCCCGAGAGCAGGAGCGAGGCGCGGTTCTGGGCCAGGATCTCCCCCAGGTCGGACATGACCATCGCGGGGGTGTCGGGGAGCAGGTCGAGCAGGCGCACCAGGCCCGCCCGGGCCAGTCGGGCCACCCCCTCGGCCGGCGGCGGGCGGTGGCCGGCCAGGTGGAAGAGGTGGGTGCGCTCGTCGTCGGAGAGGCGCAGGGCCCGGGCCAGGGCGGCCAGCAACTGGGTCGACGGCTGGCTGCTGCGGCCCTGCTCCAGGCGCACCACGTAGTCGACCGACATGCCGGCGAGCAGCGCCACCTCCTCCCGGCGCAGGCCCGCGGTGCGCCGGCGCGGGCCGTCGGTGAGGCCGACCTCGCCCGGGCGGATCGCCTCGCGGCGCCGGCGCAGGAAGTCGGCGAGCTGCTCACGTTCCATGCCCTCCATGGTGCCCTTCCCAAGAGCACTAACCAGGGAGCGGTACTCCCACGATGCACGCTCCGCTCCCGAAGCCCGCGATTCCGGCGCAGGGTGGAGATCATGATGCAGACACGACAGTTGGGAAGCACCGGGCCGGTCGTCTCGGCGCTCGGGCTCGGGGCGATGGGCATGTCCGGCGGCGCGTACGGGCCCGCCGATCGCGCCGAGAGCATCGCCACGGTGCACGCCGCGCTCGACGCCGGGGTCACGCTCATCGACACGGGCGACTTCTACGCGATGGGGCACAACGAGCTGCTGCTCGCCGAGGCGCTGCGCGGTCGCGACCGCGACGGCTACGTGCTGAGCGTGAAGTTCGGGCACCTGCGCGGGCCGGGAGCGGTGATGGGGCCGCCGGACAACCGGCCGGCGGCGGTGAAGAACTTCCTGGCGTACTCGCTGACGCGCCTCGGCGTCGACCACATCGACATCTACCGTCCGGCCCGGCTCGACCCGCAGGTGCCGATCGAGGACACCGTGGGCGCGATCAAGGAGATGATCGACGCCGGGTACGTGCGGCACCTCGGGCTCTCCGAGGTCGGCGCCGACACCGTCCGGCGGGCCCACGCGGTGCACCCGGTCGCCGACCTGCAGATCGAGTACTCGCTGGTGTCGCGCGCGGTCGAGGCCGAGGTGCTGCCGGTCCTGCGCGAGCTGGGGATCGGGATGACCGCGTACGGCGTGCTGTCCCGCGGTCTCATCTCCGGGCACTGGAGCGCGGAGCGGACCGCGGCGCCCGGCGACTTCCGCGCGCGCACCCCGCGGTTCTCGCCCGGCAACGTGGAGCACAACCTGGCCCTGGTCGAGGCGCTGCGCCGGATCGCGGCGGCCAAGGGGTGCACGGTCGCCCAGCTTGCCATCGCGTGGGTGGCCGCGCAGGGGCCGGACATCGTCCCGCTGGTCGGGGCCCGCACCCGCGAGCGGCTGTCCGAGGCGCTGGTCGAGGTGGCCCTGACCGCGCAGGACCGCGCCGAGATCGAGCGGGCGGTGCCGGCCGGCTCCGCGCGCGGCGACCGCTACCCCTCCGCGTTCATGGCCGGCTTGGGCGTCGGCAACTGAGCCGTCTCATGTGGACGGTTCTTCAGCGCCCAGTCGACCGTCGGCGGCATCGCCGCGCCCGCCAGGGCGAAGGCCGCGCCCAGCAGGAGCCAGCCCGGGTCGCCCCAGCCGAGGGCGAGCGTCGTCACGACGAGCGGGGCGAGCATCTGGCCCAGCTGCATGCCTATCGCGTACGCGCCCTGGTACTGCCCGTGCTTGTCCGACGGTGACAGGCCGAACGAGATGCCCCAGCCGGACGCGGAGTGCCAGAGCTCGCCGACCACGTGGGTCAGGGCCCCCGCCACGAGGAGCGCGATCGTGACCGTGGCGTGCGCATGGCCGGACAGGGCGTAGAGGCCGCACGCGACGAGGAGGGTCAGGCCGGCGCGGCGGGCGGCCCGCGCGGCGCCGCGGGGTTCGTCGGTGCCGCGGGCCGCCCGCACCTGGAAGAGCACGACCGCCGTGGTGTTGGTCAGGTACACCACCGCGATCAGCCAGGTCGGGGCGTCCGTGCGGTGCGCGATCCACAGCGGCAGGCCGACCTCGAACAGGCCGAAGTGGGTCGAGAGCAGGCCGTCGAGCAGGACGAAGGCGAGGAACGGGCGATCGCGCAGGGCGACCAGCCGCGGGGCGCCGGGCTCGTGGGCGTGGCGCGGGATGCGCTCCAGGCGGCTCGCCAGGGCGGCGGCGATGCAGTACGTCAGCGCGTCGCCGAGGATCAGGGCGACGTAGGCCCAGCGGGTGTCGACCGCCAGGGCCACGCCGGCGAGCGCGGAGCCGACGGCGATGCCCACGTTGGTGACCGAGCGCAGGTACGCGCGGGTGCGCACGCGGTCCTCCGGCGGCACCGCACCGCCGATGACCGCGCCCTTGGCGGCGCGCTGGGCCGCGTCGGCGACGGCGAGCGGGACGCCGATCAGCAGGTACACCCAGACGTTGTGCACCAAGGCGAACGCCGCGGTGCCGAGCGCCTGCGCGACCAGGCCGGCGACGAAGACCTCGCGCGCGCCCAGGCGGTCCGCGACATAGCCCATCGGGGCGCTCGCCACCATGCACACGAGGCCGGTCGCGGTCAGGGCCAGGCCGGTCGCGGCGATCGACAGGCCCGCGTACCGCGTCAGGTACAGCGGGCTCGACACCATCCACAGGCCGGTACCGGTGGTGTTGATGAGCGAGATGAGCGCGAGCAGCCGCAGTGGTGGCATGCCGTCACCCTAACAAGACGTACGTACGGTTTGCTAGACCCGTCAATCTCAACATGCCCTTAACAGATCGTTGGGTCTAGTTGGTGTCCGTTGACACATGTTCGCGCAGTCCCGGAATCTGAGAGCGCTCTCACGTTCAGATTCGACAGGAGTTCCCCGTGCGATTGAGGACGAAGCTGCTCGGCGCCGCGGCCGTGGTCGCCGCCGCGATACCCGTGGCCATCGCCGCCCTGCCATCCGCGGAGGCGGCCGGCCCCTCGGTACTGCCGTTCACCGTCACCAACTCGACCGGGCGCGGGGACGCGGTCTACCTGTACGTGCTCGGCACCAACCTCAGCACCGGCAAGCTCGGGTACGTCTCCGCCAACGGGACGTTCACCCAGTGGTCGGCCGGCACCAACCCGCCGATGCCCGCCCCGGACGTCTCCATCCCCGGCCCGGCCAACGGCTCCAGCAAGACCATCCAGCTGCCCAAGAACCTCTCCGGCCGCGTGTACATGTCGCTCGGCGAGCGGCTCAAGTTCTTCCTGACCCCCGACGGGCTGGTCCAGCCGGCGCCGTGGGCCTCGGGCGACCCGAACCACGACATCCTGTTCGACTGGAGCGAGTTCACCTACAACGACGCCGGCCTGTGGCTCAACAGCTCGCAGGTCGACATGTTCGCGGTGCCGCACGCGGTGAGCGTCACCGGCGCGAGCGGAGCCACGTCGACAACGGGCGCGCTGAAGGCCAACGGCCGCCAGAACGTCATCGACCAGGTCAAGGCCCAGGCCGGCTGGGGCAACACGGTCGTGACCCGCGCCGACGGTACCGTCCTGCGCGTGCTCGCCCCCGGCAAGGCGGCCGACGCCGGGCTGTTCAGCGCGACGTACCTCGACCCGTACATCGCCAACGCCTGGAGTGCGTACACCACCAAGACGCTCACCGTGCAGCCGTTCACCGACCAGCCGAACGTGAAGTACTTCGGCCGCACCAACGGCACCGTGATGACGTTCACGAACGCCTCCGGCCAGCAGGTCGCCTCGTTCAACCGGCCCACCACCGCCAACGTGTGGGGCTGCGACGGCGCCCTCGGCGCGCCCAACGACCAGGTCGTGGGCCCGATCGCCCGCACGCTCTGCGCGGCCCTGCACCGCAGCACCCTCGGCACCATCGACACGCAGCCGGGCGGTACCGCGGCCGACTTCTACAAGAGCGCGCTGACCAACCACTACTCGCGGATCGTGCACGCGAACATGGCCGACGGCAAGGCGTACGGCTTCGCCTTCGACGACGTGCAGAACCAGGAGTCGCTCGTGCACGACGGCGACCCGCGCTCGGCCGCGATCACGCTGAGCCCGTTCACCGGCGGCTCGAACCCGCCGCCCACCACGCAGCCGCCGGCCCAGCCGACGACGCAGCCGCCGGCCCAGCCGACGACGCAGCCGACGACCGCGCAGCCGACGACGGCGCCGCCGGCCGGCACCGGCAAGTCGATCGCCAGCAACTGGAACGGCAAATGCATCGACGTGCCGAACTGGAAGTTCAACGACGGCCAGGCGCTGCTGATGTGGAGCTGCACCGGCGGTACCAACCAGAAGTGGACGTTCGCCAACGGCACGCTGCGCACGGAGAACAACAAGTGCATGGACGTGGCCTGGGGCTCCACCGCCAACGGCGCGGTCATCCAGATCGCCAACTGCTCGGGCAACGCCGCGCAGCAGTTCGTGCTCAGCGCCGCCGGCGACCTGGTCAACCCGCAGGCGAACAAGTGCGTCGACATCAAGGACTGGAACCCGAACAACGACGCGGCCCTGCAGCTGTGGGACTGTGCCGGCACGGCGAACCAGAAGTGGCACACGGTCTAATACCTGTGTGACCCACGTCGAGATCTACACGGACGGCGCCTGCAGCGGAAACCCGGGACCGGGGGGCTGGGGCGCCGTCCTGCGCTACGGCAACGTCGAGAAGGAGCTGTGCGGCGGGGAGGCGACGGCGACCACGAACAACCGGATGGAGCTCACCGCGCCGATTCGGGCGTTGGAGAGCCTGACCCGGCCCGTGGTCGTGCACCTGTACACGGACAGCTCGTACGTGCGCAACGGCATCACGGCCTGGGTGCCCCGCTGGAAGCGCAACGGCTGGCAGACCACCGACCGCAAGCCGGTCAAGAACGTCGACCTCTGGCAGGAGCTCGACGCGCTCGCGGCCAGATACGAGATCGAGTGGCACTGGGTCAAGGGCCACGCCGGACACCCGGAGAACGAGCGGGCCGACCGCCTGGCCGCGAAGGGCCTGCGATTGGCCACGGGACGGACCTGACCGGCAGCCTGTAAGAATCGCGGCCCGGGACGCATTACCCCTTGTGAGGACCGTGGACCAACCCGACGACGGCCGGCGGTTCACCGCGATGTACGAGGCGAACTATCGCCAGGTGTACGCGTACGCGGTGAGCCGAGCCGGCCGTGACCTGGCCGACGACGTTGTCGGCGACACCTTCCTCGTGGCGTGGCGCCGCTGGACCGCCGTGCCGCGCGACCCCCTCCCATGGCTGCTGGGCGTGGCCCGCAACGTGCTGCGCGAGCGGTACCGCGCCGAAGAGCGCCAGGCCGGCCTGGCCGCGGAGATGCGCGCCTGGGTCGACGAGGCCCGCGCCGACGTGGCCGACGGCGTGGTGGAGAAGGCGGCCATGCTGGCGGCCCTGTCCCGGCTGGCCGAGGACGACCGCGAGCTGCTGACCCTGATCGCCTGGCACGGCCTGTCGCCGCGCGAGGCGTCCACGGTGGTCGGCTGCTCGACGGCCACCTACTTCGTCCGTCTCCACCGCGCACGCAAACGCCTGGAATCGGCCTTCGCGTACACGTCCCCGTCTCCCCAGCCCGCCCCGACCAAGGAGTACAGCCAGTGAACGACACCATGCGCGCCCTGTCGGAGGCCCGCCCCTCGCGCCTGGACGCCCCGGCCGTCCCGCCGCTGGGGCCCGCATACTCCCGGCCGAACCCGAACAGGTCGCCGCGCCGGCGCTGGATCCTGACCGGCACGGCGGTGGCGGCGGCCATGGCGATCACGGGGGTGGCGATCGCCTACGCAACGCCGGAGAAGCCCCCGGCCACGGCCTCACCCCGGACCGCAGACGCCCCGTCGGCGGCCGTCGAGACCAACATTCTGCTGGTGGCCGCGACCCAGAACGAAGGCGCCACGATCCGCGAGGGCCGCTACTGGGTGCTGCGCCGCACGAACGGCGACGGCCGCCAGGCGATGACGGACGAGCAGTGGCTGGCGACCAGGCCCGGCGACGCGACCACCGCGTTCATGCACCCCGGGAACGGCCCCTGGTCGGCCCGCCCGATGGAGGGCCACACCGCGGCGAACAACTTCCTGCTCGCGGGCCGGACGCACTCGGTCGCCGAGCTCAACGCCCTGCCCACGGACCCCGACGCGCTCAAGGCCAAGCTGCTCACGTGGCACGAGCAGGAGAACGAGCAGGCCTTCCTGTTCTACGGCGGCGCGGCGCTCGTGCTGGACCTGCCGGTCCCGGCGGCCGTGCGCGCCGCGGCGTACCGGATGCTCGCCGCGCTCCCCGGCATCACCACGCTCGGCCCGGCCACCGATGCACTCGGGCGGCCGGGGGTCGCGGTCGCGTACGCGCGCCGCGGCGACTCCGGCGCCGTGGGCGAGCAGCGCCTGATCATCGATCCGGCGACCGGCCGCGCCCTCGCGCAGGAGTCGTGGACCGGCGGAAAGCGGCTGAGCTACACCGCGGTCGTCAAGGCCGAGTTCTCCGACGGGCCGATTCCCGACGCCGGCTCCATCAACTAGGGGCTGTATCGAAGTGGGGGTCGGAGCGAGGCGAGGCTCAGGCGTCGGCTGGGGCCGCGCCGGGCGCGCCCCGATACCGGGGTTGTATCGGGGTGTGACCGGGGTGGTTCCAGCCGACGCCTGAGTCCGCCGCAGCCCGGCCATCCACTTCGATACAGCCCTAGGAGCTGAGGCCCGTCCGGGGTCGGCTACAGGGAGCGCACGAAGCGGTCCATGCGCTTGACGGCCTCCTCCAGCAGCGGCAGCGCCGTGGCGTAGCTGCAGCGCACGTGGCCCTCCCCGGACGGGCCGAAGACACTTCCCGGTACCACCGCCACGCGCTCCGCCTCCAGCAGGCGCGACGCGAACGTCTCGGAGTCCAGGCCGGTCGAGCGGATCGACGGGAAGGCGTAGAACGCGCCCCGCGGCTCCTCGCACGTCAGGCCGATCGAGTTCAGCCCCTTCACGAACAGGCGGCGGCGCCGGTCGTAGTCGGCCACCATCTCCGCCACCTGGGCGTCGCCCGAGCGCAGGCCCTCCAGGGCGGCGGCCTGCGACACGTGCGGGGCGCACAGCATCGTGTACTGGTGGATGCGCCCCGCGAGCTCCAGGACGAACGCCGGCGCGCACACGAAGCCGACCCGCCAGCCCGTCATCGCGTGGGCCTTGGAGAAGCCGCCCAGGACGACGGTGCGATCGCGCGCCCCGGGTAGCGACGCCAGGCAGGTGTGCGCGGTGCCGTAGCTCAGGCGCTCGTAGATCTCGTCCGAGACCAGGTACAGGTCGTGGCGCACGGCCACTTCGACCAGGGCGGCCAGCAGCGCGGCGGGCTGGACGGCGCCCGTCGGGTTGGACGGCGACGAGACCAGGATCGCCTTCGTGCGCGGGGTGACGGCCCGCTCGATCTCGTCGATCAGGATCTCGAAGGTCGGGGACGACGGGACGTAGACGGGGGTGCCGCCGGCGAAGGTCACGCACGGGCCGTACGCCACGTAGCACGGCTCGGGGATGATCACCTCGTCGCCGGTGTCGAGCAGCGTGCGCATCACGAGATCGAGGCCCTGGGACACGCCGGATGTGATCAGGCACTCCGAGTCGGCGTCGAAGCTGACCGAGTACCGACGCGACAGATCGGAAACGATCGCCTGGCGCAGCTCCAGGAGCCCGGCGTTCGAGGTGTACGTCGTATAGCCCTGCTCCAGCGCGTAGATCCCGGCCTCGCGCACGTGCCAGGGGGTCACGTAGTCGGGCTCGCCGACGCCCAGCGAGATGACGTTGTCCATGGTCGCCGCGATGTCGAAGAAGCGGCGGATGCCCGAGGGCGGGCACGCGGCAACGATCGGGTTGAGCGGCTTCACGGCGTGACCGGGAGGCGCCGGTCGGCCTCGGGGGACGCGTACAGCTCGTCGTCGTCCTTGTACGTCTTCATCACGAAGTGCGTCGCCGTGGCCGTCACGCGCTCGATCGTGGAGAGCTTCTGGGCCACGAAGTCGGCGATGTCGTGCATGCTGCGCCCCGTGACCACGCACCGCAGGTCCTGGGCGCCGGACACGAGGTACACCGAACGCACCTCCGGGAAGCGGGAGATCCGCAGCGCGACGTCGTCGAAGCCCAGGCCGCGGGCCGGCATCACCGCGACGTCGATGAACGCGGTGATCACCTGCTCGCCGCTGATCTCGCGCAGCCGGTCGGCGTCGACGACGGCCTTGTACCGCCGGATGACCCCCTGCTGTTCCCAGGCGGCGATCTGCGCCCGGACCCGGTCGACGTCGATCCCGGTCAGGTCCGAGATGCGCTCCGGCGTCGCGTGGGCGTCCTTCCGGAGGATCTCCATGATCTCCAACACCCGGCAATCTTACTGTCCGTGCAGCAGCGCACTCCAGCTACCATTCGGCGAATGGACCCAGTCTCGGTCGCCGAGGTGGCGTCGATCGTCGGCGGAACGGTGCGCTTCCCTGAGGGAGAGCGCGAGGTCGGCAGCGTCGCCATCCACTCGGACCGGTTGCAGGCCGACAGTCTCTTCTTCGCTCTCCAGGGTGTCACGGATGGTCACCGATTCGTGGCGCGGGCCCTCGCGAACGGGGCCATCGCCGCGGTCGTGGACCAGGCGAGGCTCGGCGACCTGGACGGCCAGGGACCCCTCATCGCCGTCGCGGACCCGCTCGCCGCGCTCCAGGCGATGGCGGTGTGGTGGCGGCGGAAGCTGACCTCGACGACGTTCGTGGCGGTCGTCGGCAGCAACGGCAAGACCCTCACCAAGGACGCGCTCGTCGGGCTGCTCTCGGCGCACCGGATGACGTACGGGAGCCCGGGCAGCTACAACAGCCAGCTCGGCGTGGCCCTGTCGGTGCTGCAGTGCCCGGCCGACGTGCCGGTCGCCGTGATCGAGGCGGCCGCGACCGAGCCCGGCGAGATGGCCCGCCTGGCGCGCATGGTCGACCCGCGCGCGGTCGTGTTCACGAACCTGGGCTCGCGCAGCGGGCAGAGCTTCGGCAGTCGCGACGAGCACGCCCGCGAGCTGCTGAGCATGGCGGCCGGGTTGCCCGAGGACGGGTGGCTGCTGATGGGCGAGGAGGATCCGGCGGTACACGAAATGGCCCGTCAAATCTCGAAGGCGCGCCTGCTGCCGGCCGGGGACGCCGCGCTGCCCCGGCTTACCCGGCTGCGGCACGTCGAGCGCTCGTCGCTGGTGCGGGCGACGCTGCCCGGCGGGGCCGAGGAGGACCTGCTGATCGCGACCCCGTCGCCGGAGGTCCTCAGCGACCTCGAGCTCGCGATGGGTGCCGCGACCCTGCTCGGCGCGGGGCCGGCCGAGCTGCTGGCGGCCGTCGCCGACTACACCCCGCCCTCGACGCGGATGCAGATGTGGCGCCGGCCCGACGGCGCGACGGTCGTCGGCGAGCTGGCCAACACCGACCCGCTGGCGCTGAGCAGCGCCCTGCGCACGGCGCGCTCGCTCATGGGCGCGCAGGGCCGCACCCTCATGATCATCGGTGACCCGCTGGCCGGGCTGACCGCCGAGGGCGCCGAGGCGATGGCGCGCTGCCTGCGGGCGGAGAACGTACGGCTGGTCTGCGGCCTGGCCGACGAGGCCCACGGCCTGATCGAGGCGGCGCTCGCCGGCGGCGACGTGCCCGTGCACCGCTTCGCGGACGAGGACCGCATGCGCGCGTTCGTCGCCACCGAGCTGCGGCCGGACGACGTGGCGCTGGTGCACGTACCGCGGGACACCATGGTCACCGACTCCTGGATGCACCTGGTGGAGACCGCGGCCGCGACCCGGCTCTACGTGGACCTCGCCGCCGTGAAGGACAACGTCGCCGCCTTCCGCAAGCTCGTCGGCCCGCACACGAAGCTGATGGGGGTCGTGAAGGCGGAGGCGTACGGCACCAACCCCCTCACCGTCGCGCACACGCTGCGCGAGGCCGGCGTCGACTGGCTCGGTGTGGCCACCGCCGACGAGGGCATCGCCCTGCGCCGCGCGGGCGTACAGATGCCGATCCTCGTCTTCCTCGCCGTGCCCGGCGATCTCGAGCGGCTCGTCCGGCACCGGCTGACGCCGTCGCTGTACTCGGTGGAGATGTACGACGCCGCCGGTCGCGCCGCCGCCGTGAGCGGGCGCCGGCTGGACGTGCACGTCGAGGTGGACTCGGGGATGCATCGCAGCGGGCTGTACCCGGAGGCCGCGATCGAGCTGCTGGGCAAGCTCAGGCGCAGCGAGCACCTGCGGCTGGCCGGCCTGATGAGCCACCTCGGCTGCCCCGACGACCCGGACGAGGACGACCTGACCCGCGAGCAGCTCAAGCGGTTCGGCTCGGTGTGCGCAGCGGCGGCCGAGATGGGCTTCGAGGATGTCGTACGCCACACCAGCGCCACGGCCGCCACGATCCGCTTCCCGGAGGCGCGTTACGACATGGTGCGCATCGGCATCGGCCTCTACGGCCTGCAGCCCTCGACGGCGACCAGCAGCCTGATCAACCTCACCCCGGGCGTCGGCCTGGTGTCGCGGATCGTGGAGATCCACGACATGGCCCCGGGCGAGCGGGTCGGGTACGGCGGCCTGTTCCGCGCCCAGACCCCGGACACGCGGATCGCCCTGATCGCCGCCGGCTACTACGACGCGGTGCCGAGGGCCTTCCGCAAGGTCGGCTACGTGCTCGTGAACGGCCGCCGCTGCGAGATCGCCGGCACCATCTCGATGGACTCGATGGCGATCGACATCACCGGCCACCCGGACGCCGAGGTGGGCTCCGACGTGCTGATCTTCGGCCAGTACGCCGGCTTCTCGGTCCCGATCGAGCAGGCCGCCGCGGCCATGGAGACGGTGTCACACGAGCTGCTGACCCAGGTCGGCCCCCGCGTCCAGCGCATCTTCACCCAGCACTAGCGGCGGGGATCAACCGGCCGGAATGCTGAACGCGTGCAGGTAGTGCTGCTCGCCTCGATCCCACGCGTCGAGGGCGCGATCGGCGAAGGTCTGCATCGTTTCGCACACCTCCTCGACCGGGTCGAGCAAAGCGAGTGCCTCGTGTGCCTCCAGGCCGGCCCGCACCCGGGCCTGCAGGCCGGCCCGGGCCAGGCGTAACAGCTCGCGAGCGACGTCCTGGACCGGATACGGGCCGACCGTCGCGCTCAGCCCCTTGACGGCCACGTCCGAGCAGGCGCGATCGAGTTCGGCCGCCGAGAGGCCGGCCAGCAGGTCGTTGGCCGCATGGCGGGCCTGGGGGTCGTACGCGAGCCCGGCCCACAGCGCGGCACCGGCCCCGAAGAACGGCCACGGCGGTGCGTCGGCCAGGCGCAGCTCGAGCGTGTGCCGGACGCGAACATGCGGCCAGACCTGGCTGAGGTGCAGCTCCCAGTCGGCGGTCGTCGGGTAGGTGCCGTCACCGAAGCCGCACTCCGTCGCGTGGCGGAACGAGACGGGCGGTGCCGCGACATGGGTACCCGCCACGAGCCGGTAGATCATCGGCAGTCCCGCCGCCCAGTCGATCAGGTCCTCGATGCCGGCGCCCGGTTCGAGCGCGAATCCGAGGACCCCGCAGCGGCGTGGGTCAAACCGGCGCCAATACTGCATGCGCCGGGACAGTGCGCCGGTGCGCTCCCGGGCGGCGACGGGAGAGTTCACGAACAGCGCCGCGACGACCGGCGACGCCCGCACGAGCAGCCGCAGCTTGCTCATCAGGTCGTCGCCGCTGGTGTAGTCGAGGGACGTCTGTGCGGAGAGAATCAGCCCCATGACCTCGTCGGCATGCGCACCGTCGCCGCCGATCGCCCGGAAATAGTCGCGCATGATTTGAACGCGCGCCTTGGGGTTCCAGACGATGTCGCCGGGCGAGGCGAACGGCGTAATACCTCCGGTCAGCAGCGCAAGGCCGTGGGCCGCGGCGATGCCGGCGGCGGCTCCCAGCCGGTCGCGGACATCCGTGACCGCGGCGGCGACCGTCGGAAAAGGCGGCGAGGAGTACTCGACGGCCCCACCGGTTTCGAGGGTGAATGCGGCACCACCGGCCAGGCCGACCCCGACGAGGTTGGGACCGTCCATCAAAGGATTTCCGTCAAAATGCCGGACGATATCGAGCAGGAATGCGAAGCTCTGCGGGTAGGTGGCGTTCTTCCCGGCGTCGCGCCGCACGAGGCCGACCTCCACCTCGAGCCCGACCGCCTCGCTGCGGCCAGGAGGCACCTCGAAGGGTTGTCGCAGGTCGAGGCGGCGTAACCCGGCCGTCTCGCTCACCCGTGGCCCCCTTCGCCGATCAGCCCGCACGACCTGGCTCACTCACGCAACAAGATCGCAGCGCTTGACGTATGTTGCCGACAATGCTACGCCCGGGACCCGGCGGTCCGGCGATCGACCGGAAGTACCGACCGAGGGAAAAATGTCCGGAAAGGCAGCGGCCGGACGCTCGGAATCTGCTTCGGGCGCACGTTCAAAGGGAATCCGGGCGCAGTTCGCCGAAGGGAACGCCCGCCCGCCGAAGCTCGGAGAGCAACTGCGTCATGTCGTTCTCGATCGCCCCTTCCTTGACCAGGTCGATCCAACTGCCGCTCCGGAGCACGGCGCTTCCCTTCGGTGACGGCAGCGGCACGAATGTGAAGGCATCGACCGGCACCCCCGCGATTTCGATCGTCACGTCCCTCCGGGCGTAGGCTCGGCTCTCCAGGCGCGTCAGCCGCTCCTTCTCCCACCAGGACATCTCGTAGGCCACGCCGTCGAACCAGTCATCGCTGTCCTTGCTCTCGCTCTCGACGATCGTGGCCCGGTCGGCGGGCCGGTCAATCATGGCGTTGATGTTCCGGCGCCAGTGCCGGAGAACCGCGACGCCTTTGCACTCGGCGCCGGGGGCGTCCTGCGTCATCTTGCGCGCGGCCATGTGCACGCCCCAACCGAAGTAGACGTACGTGCGCGCGAGGTCACGGACGGCCTGGGCGGTCAGCACCTGTGAACGGTTCGCCTGCTCCAGCAGGAGGGCGTAGAGATCACCGGCGGCCTGGGTCTCACGAACGATGAAGCCCATCTTGGCGCGCCCCACCGTCCCGAGCCGCTCCTGCTCCCGGCTCTCGAACAGCAGGCTCACGAAAGGGTTGCGGCCATGCGGGTCGACGACGGCGATGTCGCTGTGCCCGGTGTAGTCGAAGTCCGCAACCATCTCGAAGTTCGGATAATCTGCGAGCATTCGCGCGTAGCCCGCGGCCCAGCTCTGCGCGACCATGCTGCCGACCTGAATCCGCACGACTTTGATTTTCCTCTGCAATGCCGCCTCTTCGGCCTGCTGAAGGGCTTGGTAGATCGACAGGCTCTGTTCGCGATGAAATCCCCGGCCGACTCGGTAGACCTTCTCCTTGGCGTTGCGCATGCCCTCCGCGAGGGCCTCGTAGTATTCGCGCTCGCCCACCTCGTCCGACAGGTCGAAGTACTGCGCCTGCTGTCCGGTTACGCGCCTCGCCTGTTCCGGCCGCACCGGAGGCGCTTCCACCACCGACGGCGGCTCCACCGCCGTCGGTGGCGTCTTGCCCATTTCCGGCACGCCTGGCCGTGACCCATTCCGCCAGCTGAATCGGATGGCCGCCGCGACCATGCCGATCAATGCGATGATCCCCGCAATGCCTTGCCATGCCGCGTCACCTAGGACATGCCTGATCCACGACATGTACCTGCACCCTGCCTGTCAGTGGCCAGCCCGACGCGATCGAAGATGATCGCTCCCTCGAATGACGCCATGGTAGTCGACCGATCCAAGAAACCGGCCAATCATTCGTCAGACGGTAGTGCAGGCCGCGGTGCTGCGAATCGTCCGATCAGCCCGAGCCGCCGGAACCGATCATCGTCCGATTCCGGCTCGGCCCTGGCTTGTTGAACCCTCGCGCCGACCGGGTTACGAGTGCGTGGCCAGGTCCAGGATGCGCTCGAGGATCTGGCGCGGCGGCACCGGTGGCTCCTCGGCCAGGCCCTGGTGGTAGAAGACGGTCGCCGGCGTCAGGCCCGGCAGCGAGTTGGCCTCGATGATGATGACCTCGCCGGTCTTGCGGTGCATGAAGGCATCGATCCGGCCGTACCCCTCCATGCCCAGCACATTCGCGGTGCGCGCGACGCGGGCCCGCACGGCGTCGACCGCCCCGGGCTCGACGCGGCCGAGCGGCGGGCCGGGCGGCGGCGTGATGTTGATGCCGGTGCCGCCCATGAACTTCTCCTCGAGGCTGAGGATGCCCGCGCTCGCGACGGTGATCGACGGGTTCATCGCGACCATGGCGCCGTGCGGGCCGATCACGCCCACGGTCACCTCGATCCAGCCGGTGTCGCGCTCGCGGCCCCAGAGGAGCTCGGCCTGGCCGGAGTGGTCCTCGACCCGCACGTCGTCGGTGTCGATGTAGTCCTCGAAGAGCAGGTGCTGGGGGCGGCTCGTCGGCATCTCGACGAGCTGGTCGGGGCTGAGCAGGGAGAAGCCGGCGCCCTTGATGCGCCGCGCGTCGGCGTTGATCAGCTCGAGGTACCGCTGCAGGTCGGCCGCGTTGCCCAGCGGGACGATGCCGGCCGAGCAGCCGTCGTCCAACGGCTTGACGACCACGCGGCTGTCGGTGCACTCGGTGATGATGTCGTGCCAGAGCTCCGCGATGGCGGCCTCGTCGAACGACTCCGGGACGTCGACGCGCACGCGCCGGGCGGTGTGGATGCCCTCGCCCTCGAGCGTCGCGACGACCTTGCCGGTCTCGTACTTGTCGGCGCAGAGGCGGGACGCGGCCGGGCCCGAGCCGTTGTACCGGATGTTGTGCCGGTCCAGCAGCTCCTGCAGGGTTCCGTTCTCCCCCGCGCCGCCGTGCAGGGCGATGAAGACGAGCTCGTGACGGTCGAGGAACTCCTCCATCGTCAGCTGCACCGGGGGCGCCACGGAGGTGCTGTAGGCCTCGGCGGGCAGCCCGAGGCGCTCGATGATCCGGTCGGCGAGCCGGCGGCGGCGCTCCTCGAGGCGCAGGCCGTCGCGGCAGGCGTACACGATCTCCTCGACGGAGTGGCGCAGGGCGGAGGAGTACGACACCTGCCAGACGGTGCCGTCGGGGGCCAGGAGGTACGGAATCGGCGCGTACTTCTCGGACCGGGCCAGCTTCAGCCACACGTTGGTGCCGCTCAGGACCGACACCTGCCGCTCGGCCGTCGCGCCGCCGAAGAGCACCGCGACCGGTTCGCCGGTCTGCGTGGTGGTGTCGTAGGCGACCGGGAAGTCGAGGTCGTTGCGGCGCGACGCGGCCCGCAGGACCTCGCGCAGCACGTCGGCGTGGGTCATGCCGAGCTGGGCGGCCTGCACGAACAGGAAGCTGTTCTGCTCCATGCCGCTGATCACGTTGACGTCGGAGACGAGCACCGAGCCGTCTTCCTCGAGCCACGCGTCGATGCGGGCGAAGTCGCGCAGGCCGAGGTGCTTGAAGACGGACTCGGCGATGGCCTGGATGCGGCCGATCGTCTCGTCGTCGCGCGGCGGCGGGCAGTGGTAGTGCGAGTCGTTGCTGGCCAGGTACTTGCGGCGGTAGTCGAAGATCTCGTCCTCGGTCGCCCGGTTCTGCAGCTCGATCTCGACCGGGATCAGCGCGACCGGCCCGTCGGCGTTCTCGAGCACGATGGTGGTGACCTCGACGCCGTGCATGCGCGGCTGGATCACGATGCGGTCGTGGCGCTGGCGCAGGGTGCGCAGGATGCCGACGACCGCGGCCCGGTCGCGGGCGACGAAGACGTCGATGCTGGAGCCGCCGGTCGCCGGCTTCAGCACCAGCTTCGCCACGTCGGGGAAGGCCTCGGCCACGACCCGCTCGGCCTCGGCGTCGGACATGGAGGCGTCGACGAGCACCGAGGGCACCACGCCGATGCCGTGGCCGTCGAGGGCCTGCTTGGCCTTGTACTTGTCGAAGGCGGTCGCGCACGCCTCGGCGCCGGCGCCGACGAAGGGCACCCCGGCCTTCTCCAGCAGCGCCTGGACCTGCCCGTCCTCGCCGAACTCGCCGTGCATGACGGGGAAGACCAGCCCGGCCGTGCGCAGGCGGGCGATCAGCTCGTCCTCGGTCAGCGGCCGGCCCTCGTGGGCGAGCTTGAAGTCGAAGTCGGAGGGCGTGTTGCAGTACAGCAGGCCCCGGGGGATCGAGTAGGGCCGCTTCTGCCGGTCGAAGAAGATGATTTCGGTCAGGTTGACGATCGCGCCCTCTAGGTGATCCGCTACGGAGCGTGCGGAGTTGAGCGAGATCCCGCGCTCCTCGGACGGGCCGCCCAGCAGCAGCGCAACGTCGACCATCGTTTCCTCTTCATATGGGCCACTTCGACGGGGCTACCTTACACCGGGTGCTGATCACGCAGTGTCGGCAAAGCGAACCCGCATCTCAACATGGTCAAGCTCATCCGGCGCGGGGCAGCGAAACGTGAGCCCTGTCGATACGGTCCGCGACATGATCGCCCGGCGGCGCCGGGTCCACCCCGAGAGTCGAGGACGATTACGCTCATGCGCGGCAGGCCGTAGTGCAGAGGTCGTCACGCCACCTTGCGAAGTTGGAGGACGCCGGTTCGAATCCGGTCGGCCTGCCCATCGACCCGCGTGAGCTGCCCTTGTGGCGCAACATCCGCGCCGAGATGCCACCGCCCGAGCTCGTGG
This sequence comes from Dactylosporangium sp. McL0621, assembly GCF_049995355.1. NCBI lineage: Bacteria > Bacillati > Actinomycetota > Actinomycetes > Micromonosporales > Micromonosporaceae > Dactylosporangium > Dactylosporangium sp. McL0621. The sequence goes on along the minus strand of NZ_CP188259.1, from coordinate 527,601 downwards.
CGGCGGCGGCCTCGGCCCGCGCCCGGGGCGACTGGCGCGCCGCCGCCACCCTGATGCCGGTCACGGTCGACGTCGACCTGGCCGTCGTCCGCGCCCGCTTCGGCGCCGGCCCGGCCGACCGGCTCGAGGACGACCTGCGCCACCTGGCCCTCGACCTGCTGTGGTGGCACCTCCCGCGGCACCGCGGCGGACGGTCCACCCTGCAGGCCCAGGTCGCGGCGGTACTCGCCCCCCGCGCCCGCGCCTCGGGGGAACCGCTGCTGCACCTGCGCCTGCCGCAGTCGCCGACGGGGCCACAGCGGGCCCACCTGAGCGTCGTGACGCTGGCGGACCTGCGGGACCAGCGGTGGTACTACGCGCCGCGGTACACCTGGGACGTCCGCGAGACCGGCGGGCTGGCGGAGCAGTGGGCCGCGCCGGAGGTCTTCGCCCTGCTGGCCGCGGGCGACTACCACCAGGCCTGGCGCCACTGCGGGATCACGCTGGACTTCGACGACCTCTCCTGCCTGCAGCGCCCGGCGACCTCGCCGACCAGCCCGGTCGGGGTGGCGACGCTGGCCCGGGAGGCGGCGGAGGCGTTCGGCGTGGATCGGGTGGCGACGATGCTGGGTGCGTACCCTGACCCTGCACGTGTCCTCACTGCGGGCGGAGCCGTCCGACCCCAGCGAGTACCTGGAGATCCCGGTGCGCATTCCGACGTCGTCGGTGCCGCCGGATCTCGCCCTCCTCACCGCCGGTCTTCTGTCGCCGGCGGAACTGCACCCGCTCATTCGGGACGTTGCCACGAAAAGTCCGACACTTCGTGATCGGACTTTTCGGACTTATACCCCGTCGCGAGATATATCTGATTCCTCGGCATTCTGTCGCTCGCGCTGCGGTGGGGTCTGGCACCGGCTCACGATCACGGGCGGCGCCCTCACGCTGCTGGACCACGACGAGCCGGAGCAGCGGCGCGAGGCGGCCCTGCGCGCACTGGGCGGCGAGAGCCACGGCTGCTACGCCGTCGAGCAGGCCTGGCAGCAGGGCGGCGCGCGGCTGCCCAAGGCCCTGCACGAACACCGCCGCGCGGTCATGCACCGGCTGCAGTTCGGCGACACGGAGTACCTGCTGCGCGGCCTCGCCGACGGCACCATCGACCCCCGGATGCGCGCGAACAACGGCTGGTCGCTGCTGCACATGGCGATCTGGCTCGACCACGAGCGGGCCCTGCCGGCGCTGCTGGCCGCGGGCGTGCCGGTCGACGGGGCGGACCGGATCGGCCGGACGCCGCTGTACGAGGCGGTGATGCAGGGCGGCTCCCCCGAGCTGATCCGCGGGCTGCTGGCGGCGGGCGCGGACCCGATGGCCGAGACCGCGCACGGGGCAACCCCGCGGTACGCCGCGCGCAACTACAGCAACGGGCGCGACCTCAGCTTCCTGGCGAGTTCCTGACACGGCAACGCCCCAGAAATCGGGGGTCACGCCGGGCGATGCGCCGCACGCTGGGGGCATGAACCCGAACGAGTTCGCGTGGCGCGTGCACGCCGCCCTCGAGTCCTGGACCACCCGCGCCGATGTGAAGGCGTCGATCCTGCTCGCGGTCGAGGGCGGCGCGGCCGTCTTCGTCGTCGGCACCCCGGACGGCCACCGCGACTGGCCGGTCGCGGTGATCCTGTTGCTCCTGCTGGCCGCGATGGCGACCACGGCCGCGGTGGTCCTGCCGATCCTGGGCCCGCGCCGGATGCACCGGGTCGAGTTCGCGCGGCATTCGGTGTACTTCGGGCACCTGCGCCACTGGCAGCCGGTCGAACTGACGGGCCACCTGAACACCCTGACGCCCGACGACGAGCTGGCGATGATGTCCAGCCAGCTGGTACGGATGAGCCGGCTCAACTGGCGCAAACACCGTCTGCTGCAGGCCTCGGTCACGCTGCTGGCCGCGGCCGTCGCCGCGATGGGAATCCTCACCGTCGCCGGCGCGTACTAACCGGAATCGCCCGGCCGTCCGGCGGTGCCGCGGCGGTCGCGACCGAACCTAGGCTGCAGTGATGTCGATTGACGGATTCGTACGGCGCCTGCTGATCGGCGTCGACGCCAGCGGGTACGGCGGGCGCGTCGACATCGACCAGGACGACCTCCAGCACGCACTGCCCGCGGTGCTCGACGAGGCGGCCCGCCGGGCGGGGCTGGACCGGTCCGGGTGGGATCGCCAGCCGGCCGGGGACGGCGAGCTCGCCGTGCTGCCCGAGCCGGAGTCCGAGGTACGCGTCGTCGACGACTTCGTGCGCGAGCTCAACACGGCGCTCGGGCGGCGCAACCGGTTCGCGCGGCCCGAGCACCGCCTCCGGCTGCGGCTCGGCATCCACCACGGCGTCGTGAAGCCGGCCCCGATGGGCTTCGCCGGCAAGGGCGTCGTGCAGGTGAGCCGGCTCGTGGACGCGCCGGTGACCCGCGCGGCGCTCGCCGACGGGCGCGCCGACCTCGCCGTGATCGTCTCCCGCGTGATCTTCGAGGACGTGATCGAGCAGGCGCACACCGGCCACGACCCGGCACGGTTCGCCCGGGTCGCGGTCGAGAACAAGGAACTGCGTGAGGACGCCTGGCTGCACGTGCCCGACCGCTTCGCGCCCCCGTCCGGGGCCTTGACGGCCGCCACGGCTTCACCGGCTTCACCGGCTTCATCGCCTGAGTCGAGTGCTCCGCGCGGCGACACGGTCATCACGAACATCACCGCCGACAGCATCTCGATGGAGCGGCCGGTCTTCGGGTTCACCAACCGCTAGAGCGGCGGGCGGCCCGAGCCGCCCGCCGCCCGCGGCCACTACTTGTAGGTGATGTCGGACGACTTGAAGTTGCAGTGGCCGTCGCCCATGCCGTCGCCGAGATACTTCGGCTCGCTGCCCTTCGCCACGCCCGTGTACTCCGCGCAGATGTGGATGCCGGACGAGCTCTGCACGACCACCCGGGACAACGTGGCGGTGTCGCCCCAGTTGGTGTTGATGCCGACCACGTACTTGGTCTTGTTCAGCAGCACGTTGTCGACGGTCACGTGGCGCTCGTAGTGGTTGGTGCAGTTGCCGCAGCCGCGGTACAGCTTGCCGATGTCGCTGGCGTAGAAGTTGCTGATGTGCACGGTGCCGTTGCCGTTGTGCTGGAACACCTTGTCGGAGGCCGACTTGGCGCCGCCGCCGATGACGTACGAGTCGCCACCGCTGGTGCCCAGGAAGGTCGCGGCGTCCTCGCCCACGTCCTCCCACCACACGTTCTGGATGGTGCAGCGGCCGAGGCAGTGCACGCCGTCGCCGGCCGGGGAGCCGATGATGACGTTCTTGAGCGTCGCGCCGTCGGCGAGCTCGAACATCGGGTCCTGGCTCTCGCTCTGGCCACCGTCACCGATGCAGCAGTACCGCTTCATGCCGCCGTCGAGGGTCCCGCTGACCTTGATCGTGCCGCTCACGGACGCGGAGCCGCTCGCGGACGGCCACGCGCCGGTCGGGGTGCTGCCGCCGCCGGTGGTCGGGGTGCTGCCCCCGCCGCCGGAGCCCAGCTTGACCAGCTGCCACTGCTGGTTCGCGCCGTCGAGGTTCGTGTACCCGTCGAGCATGGCCCCGTCGGCGGTGGACCACTGCCAGGTCTCGATGACCTTGTTGCTGTGGCGGTTGACGAAACGGACGTACCCGCCCGACGAGTCCTGCAGCCGGAAGTGCTGCGTGGTCGAGCCGTTGTCGGCGTTCTGCACGAGCTGCAGGCCGTCGGTGGCGTTGGGCAGGTCGAGCACCTTGCCGCTCATCACCGACTTGATCTTGTAGTACCCCGAGCCGGCGTCGACGAACTTCCACTGCTGGACGGCGAGGTCGTTGCGCGACCACTGGTTGACCGGCGCGCCGTCGTTCGTCGCCCAGTTGTAGACGTCGATGACCTTGCCGCTGTTGTGGTTGACGAACACGTACGTCGCGTTGGTGTCGACGGTGGCCGCGGACGCCGAGTTCGTGGCGACCAGCGTCACCCCCGCCACCGCGACGACACCGGACGCGGCGGCGAGCGCGAGCCGCACCCGCCGCCGCGTGGAACTGGATTGCATCTGCTCCTCCATTCAGGGGAAAGCGCTTTCCTGAACGGGAACCTAGGGCGTTTTCGAAACGCGCGTCAACCGCCTGCAACAACCCTGCAACCGGGCCACGGGATGTTACGTCACATCGGCGATGGTCGCTGTAAATTACACCGTGCGCTGGACAACGCCGGCTCTAGCTCAGGTCGAGGCGGCCGAGCTGGGTGCGGCTCGTGACGTTGAGTTTCGGGAACGCGCGGTACAGGTGGTAGCTGACCGTCTTCGGGCTGATGAACAGCGTCGCGGCGATCTCGCGGTTGGTCCGGCCCGCCGCGGCCAGGCGCACGATCTGCAGCTCCTGGGGTGACAGCGCGGCCAGGGAATCGCCCGTGCGGGCCGGGATCGCCTCGCCCGCCGCGCGCAGCTCCGCCCGTGCGCGCTCGGACCACGGGTCGGCGCCCAGCCGGTCGAAAAGATCGGCGGCGGTACGCAGGTGCGTGCGCGCCTCGGTCTTGCGGCGCTCGCGGCGCAGGCGCTCGCCCAGGATCAGATGGGTGCGGGCGGCCTCCCACGGGAAGTCGGCGGGGACGGTGTCGACCGGGGACAGCAGCGCGCGGCAGCGGGTCAGGGCGGCCGTGGCCCAGGGCGACGGGCACGCCGCGGCCCAGGTCTCGAAGCGGGCGCAGGCGGCCTCGGCGCGGGCGCGGTGGCCGGCCCGGAGCGCGGCCTCGGCCCGGTCGGGGGTCAGGTACACGGCCTGGATGCGGCGGCCGGCCGGACCCGCGAGGGCGGACTCCAGGCGGTCCGAGGCCTCCGCGAAGCGACCCCGGCCCAGATCCAGCAGGGCCAGGGCCCACACCGACCAGGCCTGATCGGCACCCCCGGCAATGCGTTCCTCGCCCCGGGCCGCGGCGATCCAGGCCAGGACGCCCTCGAGCTGGGCCCGCACCGTCGGGTCGGCGGCCAGCTGGAGGCCCTCGGCCGCCGTGGCCACCGCGTCGCGGAAGCGTCCCAGGTGCAGCTCGGCCGCGGCCAGGGTCGCGTGCGCGCGCGGCAGGCGGCCGACCGCGCCCTCGGCCCTCGCCCGGGCGGCCACCGAGGCGGCGATGTCGCGGCTCGCCTCGAAGGCGCCGATCAGGCCGGCGACGAAGGCGGCGTCGAGCCCGTCGGCCTCGGCGACCAGCTCGGCCATCGCGGCCACCCCCTCGGGCGGCGGCGCAGTGCCGTTCACGGCGGCCAGGGCGGCGTCGAGGCCGGCGGCGGAGCGCAGGCCGCGCGCGTGCAGGAGGCGGGACACCTCGGCCAGGCGCGCCGCGTCGCCGAGCAGCCACGCGTTGCGGGCCGCGTCGAAGAGCATCGGGCCGGCGACGGAGCGGGGCGCGCCGGCGGCGGCGCTCAGCAGCAGGTCGTGCGCGGTCGCGGCGTCGCCGTCGTCGAAGGCCAGCTTGGCCCGCAACGCCAGAGCATGATCCAGAGGCAGGCGCTCCAGCAGCGAGCGGACCTGGTCGGGCTGGCCCGCCGCGTCGGCCGCCTCGGCGGCGGACACCAACCGGGGAACCCGATGCGCGCCCGGGCTCAGGTCCGCGGCGCGGCGGAGGGCGGCCGCCGTGGCCGCGTACCCCTTGCGGCCCCGCGCCCGCTCGGCCGCCTCCTCCAGGGCCGCCGCCGCGTCCTCATCGGGCCCGGTCGCGGCGGCCGCCAGGTGCCAGGCACGGCGATCCGGGTCGTCGACGACGCCAGCGAGGGCGCGGTGCGCGGCGAGGCGGCGGTCGAAGGTGGCGTGCCGGTACGCGGCGGCGCGCAGCAACGGATGCATGAAGATGACGCGGCCGTCGACGACTTCGATGAGATGTGCGCGTTCCGCCTGCGCGAGGGTGTCCATCTCTGCACCGGCGCGCACGAGGGTGGCGAGGTCGGCCTCGTCGTCGGTGGCCGCCAGGAGCAGGGCCTCGGCCGGCAACGTGTCCAAACGTGCAGCGAAGGCCTGTTGAATGCGTTCGGGTAGTGGCAGCGGGCGGTCATCGGCGACGGACCGTGGCAGTTCGAGCAGCGCGAGGGGGTTGCCCGCGGCCTCGGCGACGATGCGGTCCCGGACGGCGGCGGGCACCGGCCCGACCAGGTGCGCGGCCGCGTCGGGCGACAGCGGCCGCAGCATGTGGTGGGGCAGATCCCCGAAGGCATCGCGGGTGGCCACCAGCAGGGCCACCGCCTCGGCCTCCAGCCGCCGCGCCGCGAAGAGCAGCGCCTGGGCGGAGGCGCGGTCGAGCCAGTGCGCGTCGTCGACGAAGCACGCGACCGGGCCCACCTCGGCCAGCAGCGACAGCACCGCCACGCCGATGAGCAGCTCGTCGCCGCCGGCCGCGGGGCCGAGCCCGAGCGCGGCCCGCAGCGCGTCGGCCTGCAGGGGAGGCAGGGCGTCGACGCGGCCGAGCACGGGGTGCAGCAGCTGGTGGAGGGCGGCGAACGGTACCTCCGCCTCGGTCTCGACCCCCGCGCACCGCAGCACCGTCATCCCGGCGGCGGCGTCGCGGGCCTGCCGCAGCAGCGCGGTCTTGCCGATGCCGGGGTCGCCGCGCAGCACCAGCACGGCGCTGGACCCGGCGCGGGCCCGGCTCAGCACGCGTGCGACAAGCGCCTGATCGGCCTCCCGCCCCCAGAGCACGATCACCGACCCTACCGCCCGTAGGGGCCCGACCGGTCATGTGTCCGGTACCGGCTCGGGTCCCGCGATTCCTAGCTTTTCGGTATGGGAGTGCAGTTGCAAGAGGTCATCCGGCGGTACCCGAACGGCGTCACCGCCCTCGACAACGTCTCCGTGGACTTCGGGCCCGGAACCTTCACGGCGGTCATGGGCCCCTCCGGCTCGGGCAAGTCGACGCTGCTGCAGTGCGCGGCGGGGCTGGACCGGCCGACGAGCGGGCGCGTGGTGCTCGACGGGCAGGACCTCACGGGGCTGAGCGAGCGGCGGCTGACCCTGCTGCGCAGGCGGCGGATCGGGTTCGTGTTCCAGGGGTTCAACCTGCTGCCGGCGCTCACCGCGCGGCAGAACGTGGGCCTGCCCATGCGGCTGGCCGGACAACGTACGGACACGAGCGAGCTCGAACGAGCGCTCCAAAGTGTCGGTTTGGGCGACCGGGGCGGACACCGGCCGCACGAGCTGTCCGGCGGGCAGCAGCAGCGGGTCGCGATCGCCCGGGCGCTCGTCACGAAACCCGCGGTGCTGTTCGCGGACGAGCCGACCGGGGCCCTGGACACCGCGAGCGGCGGCGACGTGCTGCGGCTGCTGCGCGGGCTCGTAGACGAGCACGGCCAGACGATCGTGATGGTGACGCACGACCCCGTCGCCGCCTCGTTCGCGGACCGTATCGTCACCCTCACCGACGGTCGCGTCGTGCGTGAGTCGGTGCCGGCGTGATCCGCATCGCCGCGGCCACCATCAGGCTGCGCCGCCTGTCGTTCGTGGGCACCTTCATCGCGCTCGCGCTCGGCTCGGCGTTGATGGCCGCGCTCGGGCTGGTCCTGGACACGACGGTGACCGCGCCGCCGAGACCCCCGCAGCGGTACTCCGCCGCGCCCGTCGTCGTGGCCGCGTCCCAGACGCTCACCGTGCCGACCGGGCGGGGCGGGGCGAGCGCGCCGCTGGCCGAGCCGCGGGGCGTGCCGGCCGATGTCGTCGCCGCGCTCCCGGACGCGGTCGTGGACCGGGTCTTCCGCGCGTACTACGGCCGCGACGGGGTCGGGCGCCCCTGGTCCGCGCTCGGCCTCGACGGGCAGGCGCTGCGCCAGGGCCGGGCGCCGGCCGCGGACGACGAGATCGCGGTCGCCGACGGGCGGCTCGGCGACCGGGTGCCGGTCGTGACGGACGGCGGGCTCATGCGGTACACGATCGTCGGCATCGTCACCGACGGACCGCAGCCGGCCGTCTTCTTCACCGACGCCCGCGCCGCCGCCCTCCACCCCCGTGTCGACGCGCTCGCGCTGACCCGCCCCGCGGACGATGTGCGTTCCGTCATCGGCGACCGCGCGATCGTGCTCACCGGACAGGATCGCGCACGCCTCGACGCAAACCGCGAGCCGGACGCGCGCGATCGCAACAACGCCGCGACGATCGTGGGCATCGCGCTCGGGTTCGCCGCGTTCGTGGCGATCTTCGTCGTCGCGTCCACGTTCGCCTTCGCCGTGGCCCAGCGCCGGGCCGAGTTCGCGCTCCTGCGGGCGACGGGGGCGACCCCGGGACAGATCAGGCGGATGGTGTACGCCGAGGCGCTGCTCGTCGCCGTCACCGCCGCGGCCGCGGGCACCGCCGCGGGGCCTTGGCTCGCTGCACGAATCTCGTCGCATTTTGTCCCCGCGTGGGTCTCCACGCTCAGCAACGCGCACTGGCCACTGTGGACTTCGTTCGGTACCGGCGTCGCCGTCGCTCTGCTCGGTGCGCTCGCCGCGGCCTGGCGGGCCGGCCGGGTGCGGCCCGGAGAGGCGCTGCGGGAGACGGCGGTCGAGCCGCGGGTCATGCCGCTGACACGGTGGGTGCTCGGCCTCGGGGTGCTGGGCACGGCGCTGGTCACGATGGCGGTCACGGCCATCGGCGACCCGGGCTCGGCGACGAACCGCAAGACGTACATGCCGGTCGTGATGCTGCTCGTCGCCGCGGCCGGGCTCCTCGCGCCGGCCCTGGTCCGGCCGGTGGCCCGGGCGCTGGCCGCGGCGCTGGACCGGCCGCGCGGGGCGACCGGCCTGGTCGCGTCGGCATCGGCGCGGGCATCGGCGCGCCGGACGGCGGCGATCGCGGCGCCGGTGCTCGTGACCGTGGGGCTCGCGGCCGCCCTGCTCACCGCGTCGGCGCTTACCGACACCGCGAAGACCGCGCTGGACAAGCCGCCGATCCCGGCCGCGGCGACGGTGGTGGCGACCGGCGGGGCGGGTCTGGATCAAGAGCTCGTTCGCGCACTGCCGGATGCACAGTTCTCGACGCCGACGAGCGTTTACACGCTGGAGGGTGACACCGTGCTCATCCGCCGCGAAGCCCTGGCGGTCACGTGGGTGCCCGACGACGCGGTAATGGTGACGCCGGACCTCGCGCTGCCGGTCGGCTCGACGGCGCACGTGTGGCTCGCGGACGGCTCACCGGCCGCGCTGCGCGTGATCGGCGAGCTGCCGCTGGGCGGCCCGGCGGACCTGCTGGTCGGGGCGGGCAACGCCTTCTCGGCGCGGCCGACCGTGGCGTACCTGTCCGCGCGCGTCCCGCTCCCGCCCGGACACAATGCGACGTATTCGAACGCCCGGACGGCCGGCCCGAGCGCGAGCCGCACCGGGCTGTTCGTGGTGCTCGCGATCGTGCTCGGCTACACCGCGCTCAGCCTCGTGAACACGCTGCTCATGGCCGCGCCGGACCGCGCCGGCGAGCACCGCACGCTGCGGCTGCTCGGCGCCCTGCGGTCGCAGATCCTGCGCGTTTCGCTGCTCGAAGTGCTCATTTCGGTGGCGATCGGTGTCGTACTCGCGTCCGCCTGCGCATTCATAGCCGTCGGCGGCCTGTGGCTCACGCTGCTACGCGTGACGGGCCCGCTGACGATCACGGTGCCGTGGCTGACGCTCGGCGCGATCACCGCCGGGACGATCGCGCTGGCCCTGCTGACCGCGCTGGTCAGTGGTGCTCGTCCGGTTGCTCGCGCTTCCGGTGACGGCGCACGTGGGTGAGCACCTCGACGATCGCCTCGACGGGCTGTTCCAGATAGTTGAAGTCCGGCACGGCGACCGCCTCGGCGCGCTCGTGCAGGTTGGCCGGAGTGACAGTGTCGTCGATCCGCGCCACGTGGTGGTGCCCGTTGCGATCCATGACGCCCTCCTCAGCGGAGCCGGTGCACACCACCATCATTGCACTGTGCAAGCATCTGGTCCAGCGGATGTCACCCCTCGTCAGGCCCGGGGTACTCGCGGCGGCGATGGCGCCGCACGGGCACTTCGGCGTCGAGCTCCAGCCGCTTCAGGACGTCGTCGTCCCGATCCTGCTGCCGGGGGCTGATCTCGTCGGTCCGCGTCGCGTCACGATCCATGACGCCCTCCTAGAACGGATCCGGGGGTTGCATAATGTACATAGATAATCGCACTATGCAACCCTCGGCGCCATCGAAGTTGACCTCTCAGCTCATGGTCTTCTGCCCGTCGATCGACTCGCGCAGGAGGTCCGCGAAGACCGCCGTGGTGTCGTCCGGCTTACCGGCCGCGACGCTGAGCCGCAACCACGCCTCGAAGTACGGGTCGGACTGCCACACGTCGGTGAAGAACTGCGCGCTCTCCAACTGCTCCAGGTACACGACATCGAGCAGCTTCTCGCTGCGCAGCCGCAGGATCGAGAACGAGGTGCCGGTGCCCGCGTGGCCGCCGGCGCTGTTCGGCAGCACCTGAATCCTGATGTACCGCCGCTCGTTGGCCTGCACGAGCGCCTTCAGCTGCTCGCGCATGACGTGCGGCCCGCCGATCTGCAGGCGGAGCGCGGCCTCCTCGACCACCGCCCACACGCGCGTCGAGCGCTGCTCGTGCAGGATGCGCTGGCGCTCCATCCGCACGTCAACCCGGCGCCGCACCTCGGCCTCGTCGGTGTACCGCAGCCGCATGACCGCCTCGGCGTACGCCCGGGTCTGCAGCAGGCCGGGGATGAATTGCGCCTCGTACGTCCTGATCAGGTGCGCCGCCGACTCGAGCAGCAGATAGGAGCAGAACCAGTCGGCCAGCAGGTCGCGGTGCTGGTACCACCACTGGCGGTTGGTGGCTCGCTGCGTGAGGTCCAGGATCGCGCGCCGCTCGGCGACGCTGGTGACCCGATACAGGTCGAGGAGCCGCACCAGGTCCTCTTCCTTCACCTTGACCCGGCCGAGCTCGAGCCGACTGATCTTCGTTTCGTCACTGCCGATGTGCCGCCCAGCCTCCGCGCGGCTGATGTCGCGCGCGTTGCGAAAGTCCCGGAGCTGCCGGCCGATCATCTCCCAGACCACCTGCGGGCGGGCGGTGGCCGGCTCGGCCCGCGGCGCCGGCCCGGGCGCCTTCACCGCGACAACGGGCCCCGCCCGGCGATCGGCCCGCACGGCCGCCGGCTCAGCCCCCGACGCCGGCCCGGGCGCCTTCACCGCGACAACGGGCCCCGCCCGGCGATCGGCACGCACGGCCGCCGCCTCGGCTCCCGAAGCCGGCCCGGGCGCCGCCCGGCGATCGGCACGCGCGGCCGCCGGCTCAGCCCCCGACGCCGGTCCCGGCGCCCTCACCGCGACACCGAGCCTCGCTCGGCGAGCCGACCGGCGATCCGGTCGGCGAGGCTGACGCAGCCGACCCCGGCCACCACGGCCAGCTCCGGCTGCGCCAGCACGGCCCCGAGCACGGCGAGGCCCGTCAGCAGCGCTTCCAACGCGAACAAGCTCAGCAGCTCTCGTCTCGAGCCGTGCCCACACTGGCACCCCTCTAAGTTCACGCGCTGTATAGTGCCGACTTACCCTTGAGTAATACAAGTACATCTGCACGTGTGCATGCACGTGCAGACGCCTGGCGATCAACCCATGGTCTTCTGTCCGTCGATCGACTCGCGCAGGATGTCGGCGTGGCCGGAGTGCTGCGCGGTCTCGGCGAGGATGTGCGCGAACGTGCGGCGGGCCGAGCGGCGCGCGCCCGGCTTGAACCAGGGGGCCGGCGGGAGCTCATGGGAGGCGTCGAGGTCGCACGTCTGCAGGAGTTTGTCGGTTTCGGCGGCGATTGCGTCGTACCGCTGCAGGATTTCGGCCAAAGTCTCGTCCTCCAGCAGTTTGAAGCCGTTGGCCCACTCCTGGAAGCCGCGCTCGTCCTCGGGCATGGCCACGGCGACCGCGCCCTCGGTGATGAACCGCGCCCACTGCCGCTCGACCTCGCTCACGTGCTTGATCAGACCGCCGAGGGTCAGCTCGCTCACCGTGGGGCGCTGCCGCGCCTGCTCGTCGGTCAGGCCCTGCACGGCGTACTTGAGGAAGTGGCGAGCGACGCCCAGGGACTCCAGCAGATCGGCGCGCTCGGCGGTATCAGTCGTCGTCATACCGGGAACTTTAGGCGGGGATGCGGTCAGCTTCTGGCCGCTTCCGCACGACCCACAGCGCGCTTCCGTACAGCCCGAGGCCGAGCAGGATGAACCCGATCGCCACCGCGTAGTTCCACGGCGACGGCAGGTACGTGGCCAGGAACCACGACATGTCCGCCTTGCCGTTGGCCACGAAGACCAGCGCGACGATGCCCTGCGGGAACAGCGGGATGGCGCCGAGGCCGAAGCCCAGGCCGGCGATGTTCTTCTGGGTCTTGGACAGCTCGTCATAGCCCTTCATGGCCGACGACGCCGGCTTGCGCCCCGTGCGCATGGTGTCGAGCAGTTCGGGGCCATGGGTGCGCAGCCGGCGCTCGGCGAGCCGGCCGAAGAGCCAGTAGCACAGCGCGCCCGTGACAACACCGACCGCAACCCCCGCCCAGCCGAGCCACAGCGCGGCCAGGCCCGCGGGCACGCCGGTCAGCAGGACGAGGAACAGCATGAGGTACGCCAGGCCGGTCAGCCCGCCGTCGTCCTCGCTGGTGCGCAGCGGGTTGCCGGTGCGGCGGTGCGGGTCGGTGGCCGGCACGAGCGCGTAGACCGAGACCAGCGGCACGAGCCCGGCCGCGCCGCCGAGCAGTGCGGCCAGGAGCGCCAGGATCAGCGGCCACGGACCACCGACGATCGCGGTGCACACAACGGACAGTGCGATTGCGATCGTTCCCTGCGTGGTGATCCAGGCGAGCTGGCGGCCGCGGACGTCGGAAGCACCCGGGGTCATCATCGTGAGCCACAGCGCGGTGCCGTCGGTGCCGTACAGGTTCGAGGCCATGCCGGCGGCCATCACGACGAAGATCGGCCCGGCGTACGGCAGCATCCCGTTCCAGCCGATCACCAGCGGGCTGGCGGCGAACCAGAAGCCGTAGGCGAGTGCGAACGCGAGCTGGTGGTTACGGACAAGGTCGCGCGTCCAAGTGCGCATTTCCTTGGCGACGACGGCCCCGGCCGCGGTGGACGCGGTGATCGGGCGCTGTGCCCGTCCGGACACTCGCGGACGACCGGCCCGGCGACCGAGCAGCGCGGCCCAGAGACCGAGCAGCAGCAGTACCAGTGCAGCCAGTGCGCCCAGCGCCCACCACTGGCCCCGGACGGCCAGCAGGCCCCAGGACGAGGGCAGGTACCACACCGCGGCCGGCGTACCCGCCACCCCGAACGCGACCATGAACACCCAGATCTGGCCGAGCGACGACAACACGACGCCGTTGATGACGCCCGCCACGATCGCGCCGACCCGCGACCGCAGGGCCTGCCCGACGACGGCCACCGAGATCTTCGACAGCAGCACGAAAACTGCCAACTGCAGAAGCATCGCCGGTACCGCCACCAGCGCATTGACCACGCCCAGTCGCGCGCCGGCCACGATCAGTCCCGCGAGCGCCCCGAGCGTCACCAGCGGCGCGACGCCGACGAACGACGCGGTGAGCAGCTCGGCCGCGAGGCGCCGCGGCGAGATGCCGAGCATCGAGAAGTACTCCGGGCGCAGGGTCTCGTCCCCGCCGCCCATGAACACCGGGCCGAGCATCCAGCCGAGCAGCCACACGGCGAGCCCGGCGGCGAGATAGTCCGGGCTCAGGTACCCGAGGAACGCGGTCCCGGCCGCCAGCAGGACCCCGATGGCCGCACCGGTGCCGGCCATCTGGGCGCGCTGCCCGCGGTACGAGTGCCGCATCACCGCGACCTTCATCTGCGCCATGGTCACTTCGACAGCCACGACAGCTCCTTCGACATCCCGGCCCGCTCCCCGCCGACCAGCTCCACGAACGTCTCCTCCATTGACCGCGCGCCGCGCACGGACCCGAGCGGACCCGCGGCGACGACCTTGCCGCCGTCGACCACCCCGACGTGGTCGCACAGCTGCTCGACCAGCGCCATGACGTGACTGGACAACACGATCGACCCGCCCGCGGCGACGAACCCGCGCAGAATCGTCTTGATGGTCGCCGCGGACACCGGATCGACAGCCTCGAACGGCTCATCGAGCACCAACAGCCGCGGCGCGTGCAACAACGCGGTGGCGAGCCCGATCTTCTTGCGCATACCGGTGCTGTACTCGATCACGAGCGTGCGTTCCGCGTCATCGAGCTCGAGCACGGCGAGCAGCTCACTTGCACGCTGCGCAACGACGCTCTTGTCCATCCCGCGCAGCAGCCCGAGGTACGTCAGCACTTCGCGCCCGGTGAGCCGCTCGGGCATCGCGAGCCCGTCGGGCAGCACCCCGACGAGCGCCTTGGCCTTGGCCGGCGCCGTCCAAACGTCCTGTCCGAAGATGCGCGCCACGCCGCCATCCGGACGCAAAAGCCCAACCGCCATCGACAACGTGGTCGTCTTCCCGGCGCCGTTCTGCCCGACGAGCCCGAAGAACGACCCTTGCGGCACAACGAGATCGATGGCGTCAACGGCGACCTTGTCCCCGAAGCGCTTGGTAAGCCCGGCAATCTCGAGCGCCGGCCCCGTTTCCTGTGACATGCCTTTGAAGATAGAGAGTCTTGAAAACGAGCGGACTGACCCTGATCCCCGGATCGGGGGTGCAGATATCTACACCTGCGACCCACGCCCCATAAGGCCATCTGCGTTCAGGACCGGTCGCTGTGGTGACGTGACCCCGGTGACGAACGAGTGGCCCGCTCAGGTCCAGCAGCAACTACGCCGGTTCGCGGAGGAACGCGACTGGCCGCAGTACCACACCCCGCGCAACCTGCTGCTGGCCCTGGTCGGCGAGGTCGGAGAGCTGACCGAGCTGTACCAGTGGGACCCGGCGGAGCCACCCCCGTACCCCCGGGTGGCCGAGGAGATCGCCGACGTCATGATCTACCTCCTCCGCTTCGCCGACGTGACGGGCATCGACGTAGCGAAGGCGGTCGCGGACAAGATCGCCTACAACGAGACCCGTTTCCCGAAGGCCGCACGTTGAGCCGCCAGGCCGGGGAGGGCCACCTCGAACGCGCGCCGAGACCCGTCACTCCGAAGGGCTGAACGCCGCCAGCTCGGCCCGCGAGCCCAGGTCGAGCTTCTTGAAGATCCGGCGCAGGTGGTAGTTCACCGTGTGCGCGCTGATGCCCAGCCTGGTCGCGATGTGGCGGTTGATCAGGCCCCGCCGCACGAGCCGGGCCACCTCCCGCTCCCGTTCACTCAGCGTGGCCCAACCGTTCGCCGTCGTCGTCGGCCCCTGCGGCATGACGGCCACGACCACGATCTCCCGGTCTCCTGGCACGTCGGCCAGAACCCCGCGTAGTACCGCCTCCAGCGCGGCGATGTCGTACATGTCGACCCCCTGAACCGAACGCTCGGCGTTTAGTGGAACTTACTGGAAAATAGCGGAGCCACGCAACAATGTTTCTGGATGGAAGTGGGGATTGCTGGAAATTACTGGGAGGCGTACGGTCGGGGGCATGGCCGGTGACGCGGAGGAGATCGAGCGCGAGCTCGCCGCCCTCCGGGCCCAGGTCCGGCAGGCCCGGGCGGCCGGCGATCGGCCGCGCGAGCGGGCGCTCCGAGCCCAGCAGCGCGCGCTCGAGACGGCCTGGGAGGAGTCGCTCGCGCCGGAGACGGCCGCGGTCGCCGCGCCGCGCGAGGGCGGGTCGCTGCTGCCCCTGCGCGAGCAGGTCCACGGGGCGCTCACCCTGCTCGCCGTGCCGGCCGCGCCCAAGCTGATCGCGCAGGTCTACAACGCGTGCTTCAGCGGCGACATCGACAGCGCCAAGCTCACCAGCCTGCGCCGGGACGAGGAGCGATCGTTCCGGATGAACGCGTTCGCGCGGCCGTACTACCTGTGCGCGGCCCTCGCCGCCGACCGCTTCTCGCCGGTGCGCGGGCTGCTCGCGATCTCCACGTGGCCGCTCGAACAGCGGGTCATCGGCGCGCTCAGTCCGCGCGTCGACTTTCTCCGGGCGGCGGTCAGGATCGCGGAACACGTCGATCGTCTGCCTGATACCGACCGCGCCGCCGCGCGCCTATTGTGGCTGTTCGCCGAGAACATCCCGGGTGCGGCGGACGGCGTCGGCTCAGCAAAACCGCAGGTCGTCATCCGCGCCGCCGAGAATGAACTGGCGACGCACGAACCGGTCGACCGGTCGCACCGCGAAGCGGCCGCCGCCCGGGCCCGGGCCCAGCTCGACGACGCCGGCCAGCTGTTCGGCGTCAGCCTGAAGGCGGTGCCCAGGACCGGCACCTGAAGCCGGCACCGGTGCCGAACCGGCACGTGAACCACCGCGAAGGAAGTGCACCGTGAACAGCACCGAGGAGCGGCTCGCCGAACTGCGCGGGCCGGTACCGCCACTTCCCCACAACGCCCGCACGATCGCCGCGCTCACCACGAACCCCGGCTGCGCGCGCCGCGCAGTCATGGACGCCGCGGGTGTCGACAAACGCGCAATCGCCGCGCGCGTCGGTTACGCCCCGCCCTACGGCCAGTCCCCGTTCGCCATCACGCGCACGCGAGCGTTCACCGCGCAGGTGAAGGCGAACGGCTGCGCGGAACTGCTGCGCCTGCTGCGCCAAACGCTGCAACTGGACATCAAGGAAGTGGCGTATCAGGACCTCGAGGACGCGGCCGGCAACGAGAGCCAGGAGGTGCGGCACAAGCTCGCCCGCCAGGTGCTCGGCGCCGCGGCGGAGCAGGTGAACGAGGCCGGCACGCTGTTCGACCATCCGCTGCTGCGCCTGCCGGTCGGCGGCCGGCAGGTGTTTCTCGAGCCCGATCTCATCGCGTTTCAGTACCAGGGGATCTTCCACGTCATCGAGATCAAGTCTTTCGCGGTGATCGACGGCCAGGCCGACGGCGGGAAGGTGGCTTCGGCGGCGGTGCAGTCCGCGGTGTACGTCGTGGCGCTCCGACGGCTCCTGGACGAACTCGGACACGATCCGGCGATCGTTTCCGATCGAGTCGTGCTCGTCTGCCCCGAGAACTTCTCCAATCACGCGGTCGCCACGCGGCTGGACGTACGGCGGCAGCTCACGGTGCTCAGGCGGCAACTGCAGCACATGACGCGCATCGACGAGCGGTTGACGCACATCGACGACGACGTGACGTTCGACCTGGCTCCCGACCGTGACGGACGTCCGACGCGCGCGGTCGGCGAGCTGTGCGACGCAATCGAACACATTCCCGCGCGGTACTCCCCCGAGTGCCTGTCGACCTGCGAGATGTCGTACTTCTGCCGCAACGAGGCCCGCGGCAGCACCCACGCGCTGGGCAAGTCGGTGGCCGAGGAGCTGGGCAGCGTGGCGACGGTCGAGACCGCGCTGCTGCTCGCCGCGGGTGCGCTCGAGCCTTCCCCCGAACAGCAGGAGGCGGCGACGGTACTGCGAGCCGCCCTGCGCCTGCGCGAAGAGTGCCTCGCGTGAGCTCACTGACCGCTCTGGCACGAGCGTTGGCCGTTCGCGACCGGACCGCGCAGCCCATCACCACGGTGCGCCACGTCCACCTGGCCGAACGACCATTGGTCCTGATACCGCTGGCCCTGGCCGGCGAGGCGAACGCGCCCCTGGCCGCGATGCTCGGCGACGACCCCGACCACCCGCGCCTGCTGCTCGTGCCGCAACCGCGCAACCGCGACCAGCGCTTCCAGTTCGCGGCGGAGCTCGGACGCGCGTTCGTGTCGTATGTGGACAGCTTCGCACGCCACCAGGAGGACGTGCGCGGCCGGCGCCGCTTCACCGACGCCCCGCAGATCCTCGTCCCCAACCCCGGCGGCGTCGAGTTCGTGCGGCTGTTCGGCCGCTCCACGAGGCTCCGCCGCACGTACGGCGAGTACGCCGTCGCGCGCGTCGTGCCCCTGCTCGGACGCTGGCTGACGTACTTCGCCGAGCGCGCCGAACACCCCGGCTCGTCGCTGATGCTCGCGATGACCTCGGCGCTGAGCGCGCACTGGGCCACGGGTCAGAGCGCGATGGAGGACGCCAACCTGGCCGCGCTGCTCGCCTGGTTCGACGACGACCCGTTCGAGGCCGCGCGGGACGCCGAGGATCCGGAGATCTGGCCGCCGGCCGGCCCCGCGACCGACCCGACGTTCGACGCGGCCACGCTGATGCCGGCCATCGAGCGGTACGCGCGCACCGACGCCGACACCGCGGCCCGCCAGGCGGCGCTCACCCGCCTGTCGGACGCCCTGCGCAGCCAGCTGGAGCCGACGTGGCGACTGATGTGGCGCGGCGTCGAGCTGCTGCGTTCGCTGCGGCCGGGCGAGAGCGTCCTGGACCGCTGGGCCGAGGACCGCGACTCGTACACGAACTACGTCGACTACTTGCGCAGCGACGGCTCCCTGCCGCAGGCCCGCCGCGACAACGCCGTGGCCGCCGCCCGCCGCCTGAACCGTCTGGAGCGCGCGCAGGCCTCGTTCGACGCCCAACGAGCCCTGGACGACCCGCTGGTGATGGCCGAGTTCCGCCTTTCGGGTGAGGCTTTCGCAGGCTCGGTCGTCGCGGCCGACCCGACCCGCCTGGACGCCACGGGCCCGCGCCGCAAGCTCCGTCCACATGTGACGGTTCGCACCTCGGATCCGTTGCGCCTTGCCGTCGGTACCGACGTCCAAAGCCCTTCCCGCCGCGCGCAGACGGCCCGGATCGTCGAAATCGACGGCTCCGATGTCGTTCTGGAGCTGACGGGCGGCATGGGCCGCGCCCTCACCCCGGCGCCCGGCAGCGTCCCTGAGGTGGGCGAACAGGTCACGTACAGCACCGTGTCGACGGGTTTCCAGCCCGGGGGCAACTTCCCGCCGGTCGAGGACACGCCCTGGACCCACGGCGGCCCGCCCCCTCCGCCGGAGCCGACGGAGGAAGACGCCGTGGAGGCCTGGTCATGACCGACGTGCTGCCCGCGGTGATGGAACACCTGCAGTTCGCGGACGCTCCCGGAGTGGTCGTCGACTCGCCCCCGGGCGCGGGAAAATCCACCCTGGTCGTACGCGCTGCACGCCACATCGCCGAAAGCGGCGACCCGCTGGCCATCGTGGCACAAACGAACGAGCAGGTGGACGATCTGATCGCCAACCTGGCCCGCTCGGCCCCGACGTTGCCGATCGGCCGCCTCTCAGCGCAGGGTTATGTCCCCGTGCCGCGAATTGCGACACACAACAACGTCACGGTGGACAACGCGATCGCCGGCCTGGCCGGCTCCGCCGTGGTGATCGGCACCGCGGCCAAGTGGTCGACCCTGACCCAGGGCGCCTGGCCGTGGGCGATCGTCGACGAGGCGTACCAGATGCGCTCGGACGGCCTGCTGCAGATCGCGGGCCGCTTCGACCGCACCCTGTTCGTGGGCGACCCCGGCCAGCTGGACCCCTTCTCCACGGTGGAGACGGAGCGCTGGGCCGGCCTGTCGTGGGATCCGCAGTTGAGCGCCGTGGCGGTACTGCTGCGCCACAATCCCGGGATCCCGGTCCACCGCCTGCCGGTCTCCTGGCGCCTCCCGGCCACGGCCGCACCGGTGATCTCCGAGGCCTTCTACCCCTTCACGGGCTTCACGTCCGGCACCGCGCACTCCGACCGTTCGTTGTCGTTCGCGACGCACGCCTTCGGTTCGTCCCCAGTGGACAGGACCCTGGAGACCGCCGCGGCAACCGGCTGGGCGTTGCACGAACTGCCGGCCCGGCACACCATGCGCACGGACGACGAGGTGGCCCGGGCCTGCGCCGCGGTCGCCCTGCGCCTGCTGGAACGCGGCCCGGTGGCGGTCTCGGAGAAGTCCCGGGCGGGCGCGCGGGTAACGGCGGACCGAATCGCCATCGGCACGGCGCACCGCGACCAGGCCGCGGCGGTACGCCAACACCTACCGCCGAATTCCGGCATCACGGTGGACACGGCGAACCGTCTCCAGGGCCGCGAGTACGACGTAACCGTGGTTTGGCACCCACTGTCGGGCCGCCGCGACGCCACCGCTTTCCACCTGGAGGCGGGCCGCCTGTGCGTGCTGACATCGCGCCATCGACACGCCTGTATCGCGGTCGCGCGGGCGGGAATCTCGGAACTGCTGGACGCCCACCCGTCAACGGGCCGCGTGTACCTGAACGAAGTCGTGAAGTTCCCGGACGGCTGGGAGGCGAACCAGGCCGTCATGTCCCACCTCGAACAACACCGCGTACCGGCCTGAGGGCTGAACGAACCGGCTACGAATGCGGGCGTACCCGGCCTCGCGGCGCTCATCGGGCTGCCCGGGTGGAGCGCGTACGCGGTCGTGCCCACCGCGCAGGCTGCGCAACCCGAACTCGGTCAAGTGCCTCGACGCCGACGGCTGGGGCACGGCCACTGGAACGCAGCTCATTCATCTGGGACTGCGGCAACGCCCAGTCGAACCAGACCTGGCGCTTCCAGCCGTGATCCCGCACACGGCCCGGACTCCCCCAGAGTTCGGGCCGTGTGTCTTCGTCATCGGTCGCCGAGCCCACCCAGCGCGAGGGCGGCGAACACGGCGAGGAAGAACCCGAGGATGATCAGTTCCCCGGTCGTCTGCCACGCCGCGCGGTTCGCCTCGCCGGCGAGGGCGTTGGCGCCCCTGAGGCTACGCCAGGCACGGCGGGCCATGGCGTACAGAAATCCGAGCCCGAAGCCGACCACGCCGCCGGCCAGGAATCCCCCCAACGTGACATGAGTTGAATGGTCCATCAGGCGAAAGTGACAGAGCCATAGCTCGACGTGAATCGGCGGAAAGGCCGATGGATTCGGCTAAACGTGCAGTTTCCGCCACTCGGCGCCCGTTAGGGCGTACTGCACCTCGGGCGCCCCGTCCAGCGAAAACGTGGCGACGTGACGCAGACCGGATTTCTCCATCACACGGCGTGATCCCGCGTTGGCGGCCATTGTCTCGGCGAACACGCGCGTAACGCCGACAACGTCAAAACCGCGCACAATGAGTGCACGACAGGCCTCGGTTGCGTAACCATTCCCCCACGCTTCGCGCCGGAGGCGGTACCCGATCTCGATACCCGAGCGATCGACGTCGACGGGCGGACCGTCGCCGCGGTGCGGGCGGAAGAACACCCAGCCGAGGAACTTTCCGCCGGCCTCGACGACCCAGTAGCCGAGGTCGTCCCCGCGCTCGTAGTAGGCCAGCAGGTGCGGCATCATGTCGCGGATCCGCTCGCGGGGCCTGGGGTGGCCGCCGTTGAGGTACCGCATGACCTCGGGATCGCTGTCCAGCTCGACGAGATCGTCGACGTCGTCCACGGTGAGCCGGCGCAGTCGCAGCCGCCCGGTCTCCAGGTGCATCACAACAGGGTGCCCTGGACCGGGAACGTCAGGCGAGCGGTGGTGATGCTCTCCAGGATCTGGTCCTCGTTCAGTTCACGATCCATGACGCGCGCGTAGTTGCGGCCGCGGTTGTGCGTATTGCGCATTCGCACGACGTTCGGGAAGCGGCCCACCGCGCGCATGTCGCCCAGGCCCGACAGGAAGATGAGCTGGATGCCGTTCGCGGCGGCCACCCGGCGCTGGAGGTCCAGGAAGGCCACGTAGTTGGCGGTGCCGAGCGGGTTGTCCATCGGCAGTACGCCCAGGCCCGGCACGTCGCCGCCGCGGTTGGCGGCGCGCAGCCGGGCCAGCATGCAGAAGAGCAGCAGGCCGATTGTCACCTTCTCGCCGCCGCTCCACTTACTCATCAGCTCGACCGGCTGGCGGTCGTCCGTCAGCTCGGTCGACGGCTTCAGCACCCGCGCCACGAAGTTGCCGCGGCCCACGACCGCGGCGATCGCCTCCCAGGCCAGGGTCAGGCCATCCGGGATCGGGTCCTTGCCGGCGACGAGCTTGTCGACCAAACGCTCAACGCGGCTGCGCAACGTTGCGTCGCTGGTGTCCACACTTGAGCGCGGGCCGACGTCGAGGAAGCGCCGGTTGCGCAAATGGTCGGCCAGACCTGGCGGAAGCTGCGCGTGGTGCTGCGCCCGCTGCAAGGTTTTGAGGCCCTCGCGCACTTCCGCGCACAACGCCGTCACCACGAGGTGTTTGTCTTTGTCCACGGCGTCCAGCTCGCCGGCCAGGCCGTGACGGTAGGTGGACAGTTGCTGACCCAACAGTTCCGTACCGTCGAAGTCGAGGCGGCCGTCGCGGAAGCGGTCGCGCACCTCGGGGCTCACGGTGGCGAAGCGCTCCTCGGACGCCCAGCGGTCGGCCCGGTGCGCCTCGGCGTTGAGCCGGTTGCGGGCCGCGGTCACGGCACGGTCGGCGGACTGCAACGCCCGGCGCGCGCCGCGGGCCATCTCGCGCGCGGCGTCGACGTCGCCGGCGAACGCGGCCGCCTCCGCGGGCTCGGTGTCCTCGGTCAGGTCGGTGACGAGCTGCTGCAGGTCATCGGCGCGGCGGCGGGCCGCACTCGCCTCACCCTCGGCGGCGGCTGCCGCGTCGCGGGCGGACTGCTCCGCGGCGCGCGACGCTTCGAGGCGGTGCTGAGCCGCATCGGCTAGCGCGGTGGCCTCCTCCGAAGACGACAACTCCGCGCCATCACCGCGCACATCAGCGCCGTGGCCGCGCACATCAGCGCCATCGCCATGCACGAACGCGCGACCGTCGTGCACGAAGGCGCGACCGTCGTGCACGAACGCGCGACCGTCGACGACACCATGAGCACTCGAAAGCGTCGCGTCGGCGGTGGCCTCCTCCAAAGACCACGGATTCGCACCGTCGTGCTGCACGAACGTGCAGCCGTCGAGGATTCGGCGCGCGTTGGCCAAGGCCGCGCCGGCCAGGGTCGCGTCACGCTGGGCGTCCAGGAAAGCGCGCTCCGCCTGGTCGATCTCCCGGCGCACCGTAGCCGGGTCCGCGGTGTCCAGAAAACCCTGCGCAGTCGCGCGTTCGCTCGGTGCGAACTGCTCGATCTCGTCGTCGAGCGCGGAGAGCTGGCTCGCAATCTCAGCGATCGTCGCCTCCAGCGCCGACCCGGACGTCTGACGGACGTAGGCGTCGTGCGCGGCCTGGTAGGCGTTTGTCGCTTCGACAAGGCTCGGCAACGGACCGGCGGCAGAACTGTTCGCGGAACCATCCGGCGACGAACTGCCGGCACAGTCGTCCGGCAACGAACCACCGGCAGAAGCGTCCGGCAACGAACCGCCGGTCGAACCGTCCAGCAACGAACCGCCGGTCGAACCGTCCAGCAACGAACCGCCGGTCGAACCGTCCAGCAACGAACCGCCGGTCGAACCGTCCAGCAACGAACCGCCGGTCGAACCGTCCAGCAACGAACCGCCGGTCGAACCGTCCAGCAACGAACCGCCGGTCGAACCGTCCGACGGCAAGCCGTCGACGGGAACGTTCGCAATGCGCTGCAGATCCTCGCACCGCACGCGGTAATCGTGCACGGTCGCGGCGTCGCGCCCAGCGTCCGCGGACAACTGTGACGCCGCGCTCGCGGCGGAAAGCTCCGCCTCCGAAGCCGACGCCAGCTCGGCAAGCAGTCCGGCCCGCAAGGCCGGCAGCTCGGACAGTTCGGTGCGCATTCGTGCAGCATCCGGCGCCCGGCGCGCAAGGTCGGACAGAGCCGCAATGCGAATGGTCAACCGCCGGCGGCGCTCGGCCAGGTCGCCCCGCGCGCGCTCCAGCGACGCCGCACGCTCGTCCAGCAACAAGCGCGTCTCCTGCAACGACGCAAGACGCTCCTCCGCAACCCGCAGCGCCGTCGTCAACCGCGCCGACGAGGCCTCCAGGTATTCCCGATGCCCGGCGGGGCAGCGTGCGGCCAGGTCGAGCAGGCGGCCCCGCAGGCGCAGATCCCGATCCCGCGACTCGAGCAGATCGTGGACACGCTGGTTGCGCTCGTCCCGCCCCCGATTGCGGCGGTCGACCTCCGACGCCGCGGCGGTCCGGTCGTACATCGCGGACGCCGGCGGCAGCACGAACCCGACCGGCTTGGCGGACTCCGAGTCGACGATGGACTGCAGATCGCCGGTCGCGGCCACCTGCACGGCCGAGGTGGGATAGAGCTCCGCGGACGCCAGCACCGAACGCGCCCGCTCCAGATCGGCGGCGTCGTGCACGAGCAGGCCGCCCACCAGATGCGGCGCGTCGGCGATGACGGCCGGCCAGGCTGCGGGCGGTACCGAATCCGCCAGATGATGCCAGCCCGTCGTCGCCGGAATCCGCTCCGCGGCCAGGACGTCCGCGGCCCGGGCGAGGTCCAGCGCGGCCGGGAGCAGCCCCCGCGCCGAGGCGAGCGCCTGCACCGCCCGGTCGTCCTCCGCGTCGGCGACGGCGAGCTGGATGCGGTGCCGGTCGGCGGTGATGACCGCCTCGGTGAGCAGGTCCACAAGGGACCGTTGCGACTCGATCGGGTCGACGCGGTCCCGCTCGGCGAGCGCGGCCAGCCGCGGATCCCCGCCCAGCGCCTCGATCTCGGCCAGCAACGGGCCCAGCGAGGCGTCGAGGACGGCCTTGTCGCGCGACAGCTCCGCAAGGGCGGTCTGGGCGAGCGCGCGCTCGCGTTCGTAGGCGGCCCGCTCGGAGTCCAATGTGGACAACGCCAGCGGGATCTCGTGCTCGATCCGCTGCGCGGCGTCGGCTTCGGCCGCGGAGGCGTTCGTCAGCGCGCGATCGAGATCGAAGCCGTCGAGGTGCTCGGCCGCCGCCGAGAGGTCCCGGTCGTAGGCGGACACCTGGGCCGTGATGGTGCGCTGCTGGGCGTCGAGGCTGCCGAGCCGGCCCCGCAGCGAGTCGGCGAGGGTACGCGCCGCGGCCTGACGTTCGCGCGCGGACGCGGCCTGGGCCAGCACGGACTCGACGCGGACCTCGAGCTCGCCCAGGGCCTGGAGCAACACCGCGAGGAGCACCGCCGCGGCCGAGGCCCGGTCGCGCCGCAGCGGAGCCACGCCCGCCTCGGCCTGCTCCTGCTGGCGGCGGGCGACCTCCAGGCGCTGGGCCTGCTCGACGTGGCGGATGAGCGCCGGCACCAGCTGCCAGGACCGGTGCGCGTGGCGGCGCTCGCCGACGAGCGCGTCGGCCGAGCGCGCGGCCGCCTCGGCGCGCGCGTGGGCCAGGCCGGCGGCGCGCCATCGATAGAACCGTACGTGCTCGTCCGAAGTCGCGGACTCGGCCGTTGCTCGCAGTACCGCCGAATGCGCCTCCGCGGCGCGGGAGTCGTGGCCCTCGGCGGCGGTCGCGGCCGACCGGACGGCGGCGCTCAGCGCGCCCGCGAGCCCGGCCGCGTCGAGGCGGGCGGCGCGCGCGGCGAGCTCGGCGGCGACCAGCGCGTCCCGGGTCGTGGCCAGGCCGGTGAGCAGCGCGGTGGCCTCGTCGCAGAAGGCGACCTCGGCGCGCAGCCGCGGCTGGCGGGCGAGGCGGTCGCGGGTGGTGCGCAGGATGCCGGCGACCTTGCCGGCCGAGGTGGGCTCGGTGACCAGGGTCAGCAGGTACTGCACGAACTCGTCGGCGGTCCGGAACCTGAAGTGGTGCTCGATGCCGCCCTCGGTCGCGTTGATCTTCAGGATGGCGGTGAACAGGCCGGGGTCGAGCCCGCGGTCCTGCAGCGCCTGCGACCAGCGCTCCTGCTTCGTGGTGACGACCGGCTCGGCCTCGAACGGCAGGCCCTCGACCGCCTTCGCGAAGTCCTTGAGCTCGGCGGAGAAGGGGAGCTGTTCGAGCTCGACGCCGGCTGTGGGCGTGAACGCGTACCAGGTCTGGCGCAGCCGCTCGTGGGAAGCGTTCGGGTCCGAAGGTTGTGCGCGGTCGGCCCACTCGTAGACGCCGCCGGTGACCAGCCGCTGCCCGGTGGGGTCGATCCACTCGACGACGACGTGCGCGGTGTCGGAGCCGAGGACGCAGTCCTCGAGGTGCCGCCCGGTCGTCGCGGTGGCGAGGAAGTCGCGCCGGTCCGGGCGGATCAGCGCGCACAGCAACGCGATGAGCGTGGACTTGCCGCCGCCGTTGCGCATCCAGAAGATGGTGTCCAGCGGTGTGCCGTCGCGGCTCGTCAAATCCAGCCACACCTCGCGAAATCGCGCGGCCGGTGACCCGATCCGGTCAAGGTGGACGCGCCGGATCTTCCAAAGTCTCGCGGGCGCCGCCATCAGTGCTTTACCGACCTCATGGCCTCGAGCGCCTCGCCACCCGCCACGTCAGCCACCAGCAAACGGAAGCGGTCCGTGAGCTGGTACGTGCTCGGCCCGAGCTGCGCCAGGGGCCGCGCGGCCCCCCGCTCCACGAGCCACCCGAGCACCTCGGCGACCGCGAACTGCGTGCACCCCTTGGCCGGCCCGGGCTGGCGGTCCTTGGGCCGGAACGCGGCCGTGCGCCGGTACACCTCGGCGGCCTGGCGCGCCTGACCGTCCACTGTGTCCTCGTCGCCCGGGATCGTGAGGATCCGATCGATCGTGTCCCGGATGAACTTGTCGAGCGCGGCGACCTCGACCGTCCTCACCTCGGCGCTGTCGAGGTCCGCCTCCTGCGGGAAGGCGTACGCGGCGATGCCCAGCACGATCAGCCCGGCGATGAGCTTCTCGTCGGCGGACATGCCGGTGCTGCGCAGATCCCCCATCCGCACCGCGAAGACGCTGCCCGGGTAGGTGCTGAGCACGAGCCCGGTCCGCACCGGCGCGCCGAGCACGACGAGCCCGAGCCCGCTCGCGAGGGTGTCCACCGTGTCGCGGAACAGCGTCTGGGTGCGGTACCGCTCGAGCAGCTTCCCGTACGGGTTGCCGTCGGTCGGACGCGCACTCGTGCGCAGCCCCAGCGCAACCAGCTCCGCCGCGGCCCGGACGTCCTCGATGGGTACCGTCACGCTTCCTGCTCCTCCTCGGTGTACATCACGCGCAGGTCATCGCCCCACACCAACGGGTGATCGAGTTGTCCGCCCGTTCGTTCGGTGTGTATCGCGGCGAGACCGGCACCACGCTGCCCTCCCGGTTCGACGGCGTCGGGCGCGTAGGCCCACAGCGCGGAGAGCAGAACCAGCTCAGCGGTCTGATCATGATCTAGGTCCTGGAGCAACGCAGAGAGCAGCACCGGCTGCCGCGCAGCACGCTTGAGGATGCGCGTGACCTCGGCGACGACGGCCGGCGGGTAGGCCTGCAGCTCGGCGCCCTCGCTCTCCCCCGGCTCCTCGTCCTCGTCGTCCTCGGCCCCGGCGAGCCGCGGCGGCGCCAGCAGCACGTCGACGAGATTGTCGAGCTGCAGCAGCCGCGGGATCTGCAGCCCGACGACGCGGTCCCCGAACGCCTCGACGACCGCCGTCGCCGGCTCACTGGGCAGCTTCAGGACGGGATGGAGCAGTTCCCGCTCGACATTCAACAGCCGCAGGTGTACGCGTCGAGCAAACACCTGCTGCAGCTGCGCCTCGAGGAAGATCGTCCGGGCGTCGCTGACGCGTTCGGCCAGGTCCAGATGCACCTGCCGGATGCGCCTGAGCGTGTCGACGAGGTCACCGGATGCGCGCCGGACCGCGGAGTCCGTCTCGGTGTCGATGCCGGCCGCGACGTGATTGAGCACCTCGGCGTCGGCCGCGATGCGCGCTTCGACATGTTCGCGTGCGCGTTGCAGGCGCGGCGGCACATCGTTCACCCAGTCGACGGAACGAACGTCCCTTTGTGTCGCATCGAGGATGTCCGCGAGCGAGGCCGACATCGCGACGGACACCCGCTCGGCCTGCATGGCGGTGCGGCCGGCCGCCTCGAACCGCCGGTCCCGCAGCTGCCGCTGGAGCACCACGGAGAACGCGGCCTCGGCGTCGTCGACGTCGAGGTCGAGCCCGGACAGGTACAACATGACGGCCTGCGGCGAAGCGAGCACCACGGCGCCGTCGGGCCCGTCCTGCAGCTGCAACAGCCGGAACGCGTACTCCTCGGAATTGCCGAAGGTGTACACGAACGCGCGCTGGTTGTCGGCGTCGTTGAGCAGCCCCTTGACCACCCACCGCGCCGCGTCCTCGTGCTGGTGCGACGGGCCGGGCCGCATCCGCCCGGCCAGCTCGGCGATCGACTCGATCAGCTCGGCGAGCGTGAGCGCCCGGGCGAACCCGAGCGAGGCCACGGCCAGGTCGACCGCCGCGAGCGCGAGTTGCCGCAGGTCATAGGCCTCATGGACGTCGGCGTAGGCGGCATTGCGCACGAGCCGCGCGACCGGGTCGGTGAGGATGAGCGCCCGCCACCGCGCGCGCATCGAGGCATGCCCGACCGGCGAGGCAACGAAGGGCTCGGTCACCCACTGCCCTCCCCTGCCTCGCCGGAATGTCTCGGTCTTACCGTAGCAACCACTTTCGCCAGATCTGGAACAGCGAAATCGGGTGTGACGTGCGACCGAACCGCGTCGACCACTGGTGCTGCACACATGTGCGGTCCGCACCGAACACCAGACTGTCCACTCGCGCAGCCGCACCGGCCGTGCCCTTGCCCAGGTCGGTGCCGTACGCGAGCACGGTGGCGTCCGGGTAGGCCGCGACGATCGCCGACCACGCGGTCGGGTAGCTCTGCGTGGCCCCGTTGGGCAGCTGCGCGAGCGAGCGGGTGCTCCACCACTTGGCGTTGCCTTGCGCGCCTCACCGTTGGAGGTGGTGAGGATGCCCTCGGTGTTGCCGTGCCGGACCGTGGCGCAGGGCGCGATCCGCGGCAGCGCGGAAAGACCCTCGGCGGGCTCGTGGGCCGCCTGGGCCGCGGTGCCGAGCGCCACCAGCACTCCGACCGCGACCGCCGTGACGGCCCCGATCGTTCGACGAAGATCGCACTACCTCCATGACCGTTTGGGGAAACCGGGTCATAAAGGAAAAACGATTCGAATCGCCGCAAGGCACGTCCGGACGGACGAGAGGCTGGCGTTCGGCGCCAGCCCTCGTGACCATCGGTGCGGTTGCACCCCCGTAACCAGGGTGTGCACCGCCGCACCGGCCGGGCAGGGGTTGCCCGTTGGCAATGCCTGTCAATACCCCGCGACCGCGGCGGCGAGCTCCGGCAGCAGTTCCCGCACGTGCGGCCGGGACGACCAGCGGTTCAGCTCCCGGCTCAGCCGGCGCAGGTCGGCGGCGATCGTGGCCGACCCGGTCGCGGCGCACCACTGCAGGACCCGCCGTGCCTCGGCGCAGCCCCGCTCGACGTCCCCGACCCCGACGAGGGCCAGCGCGTACCGCGCGCCGATGCGTGCGCGCATGCGGTACGCGTAGGGCGGCGTGCGCTCGAGCTGGTCGCGCAGCAGCCCGGCGGCGCGCGCCGCATCGCCGAGGTCGACAAGCGAGAAGCCGGCCGCCATGTCGTTGAGGTCGGTGACGTTTGTCGTGCCCAGCGCGGGCAGCGGGCCGCGGGTCTCCGGCTCGGACAGCCAGCGCTCGGCGCGCTCGAGCGCCCGGTGGCACTGCGAAACCGAGCCTCCGATGGCGTACCCCTGCGCCTCCCGCTGCGCCGCGAGCCCCCGGACCCGGCTGCCGCAGTCGAGCCGCTGGGCCTGTTGCGCCAGCGCGACGGTCTCTTCGTGGCGGAGTTGGTACATGGCCAGCTCGGCCCGGCGCACCAGCGCGTACCCGCGCAGGCTCCGGTCGCCGCCCTCGTCCGCGAGCTCGACCGCACGGTCCGTCCAGTACCGCGCGTGCTCGTCGTTGCCGCTCTCCTGCGCCATCCAGCCGGTGTACTCGGCGTAGCGGGCGGCGAGCTGCCACAGCGGCCGGCCCGCGGTACCGGTGGCGGCGCCGGCGGCCGCTTCGAGCTCACGGGTGTGCAGGATGAGGTGCGGCAGCAGCGACGACGGCGCGGTGGCCTGGCCCCGGCCACGCAGCATGTCGAACATCAGCCGGTACCACTCGTAGTGGTCGTGGCCCGCGTCGGGCCCGCCGGCCGCCGGCCAGGCGAACCGGTCGGCGAAGCCCCCAGCGCCGTCGCGGGCGACGTACACGACCTCGACGCCGTCGCCGGGCCGCCGCGGGGCGCGACCGGCGCGGCGGCCCCGGGCGGGCGCCGGCGCCTCGGCCAGCCCCGCGAGGCGGCCCTTCGCCTTGAACGCGTTGTCGACCGCCCGGGCGAACTCCGGGCTCGGCAGCTGTACGCCATTCTCGATCTTACTGAGATGGCTCTTGTGGTAATGGACCTCATCGGCCAGGCGGCTCAGGGACCATCCCGCCGCCAGTCGCATGCGCCGCATTTCGGGGCCGAATTGCTCTGCCACGGTGCCTCCGAGTAATGCTTCCGACGCGTATAGTCGCGCCCGCTGGTCGGGGGTTTCCATCAAGCATCGGATCTGCGCGCAAGTGCCGCCAGACACTATTCTGCCACGCTCGCCAATACCCGGAATGGTGCGGAATTCGGCCAGTTCCCGATGGCCCTTCCGGTCACCCGGACACGGTCTGAGCGGGACGATCGGGCCGCCCGGCCGACCCGTCCGGGCACAATCGGCAACCTCCACCGATTGAGCTACACGCAACACCTTGCCGACACCGGAATCAGCGGCGAAGCTTTGCATTCGCAATCGAGAGAAAGGGGCCGACGCACCGATGATCGACATTATGATCAGCTATCGAACCGCGGACGAGCCACTCGCCGCGGTGCTGATCGATCAAGCTCTGACCCAGCGGATCGGGGCGCGGGTCTTTCGTGATCACCGATCGATTCCACCCGGCGCCGCCTATCCGGCCGAGATCTGGACCGCCGTCGGGCAGTGCCGCGTCCTCGCGGTCGTGATCGGCTCGCGCTGGCTGGAGCGGGGCGAGGACGGTCGCCGGCGCATCGACGACCCCAAGGACTACGTCCGCCGCGAGGTCGCGGAGGCCCTGCGCCGCGAGGCCGTCGTGGTCCCGATCCTCGTCGGCGACTCGGAGCTGCCCCCGGCGGGCGAGCTGCCGCTGGAACTGCGGGGGCTGGCGCTGTGCCAGTACCGCACGCTGCGCTTCCGCGACGCCGTCCAGGACGCCGACCGGCTGGCCGACGAGCTTGTCGCGATGCTGGACGAGCCGGCAACCGACCCGGACCCGGACCCGGCGCCGGCGGCGGTCGCGCCGAGCGTGGTGAACAACTTCCACGGACGGGTGGACGTCAGCAACGGCGTCTTCGGCATCGTCAAGCACTACCAGGGGTAGCGCGTGACCACGGAGACAGCGTCGGAAGAGGCCGCAGACGAGGCCGCGGAAGAAGCCGCACCGGCCGAACCCGAGCCGGCCGAACCAACCGAGCCGGCCGAACCGCCGGCGGACGAGCCCAAGGAGACGCCCGACCTCGACCTGGGCCGGGTGGTCGAGGACCGAGCCCGGGCCACGCACGCCGAGAGCGAGAAGATCCGCGAGCAGGTCAGCAACGTCAACATGCACTTCTACTCCGAGGTCAACGCCACCGGCGCCCAGTTCGGCGTGCTCGACGACGGCGAGCGCCGCGCCGGCGGGCAGCGGAAGGTGACCGGCAAGCTCAGCGCCGCGGAGATCGACGCCATCACCTCGACCTACGCGGAGCCGGAGTGCTTCCCCGACACGGTGGCGAAGCTGCAGCAGGACCGCGTTGTCGTCATCGAGGGGCGCCCGGGCCTCGGCCGGCGCGCGGGGGCGATAAGCCTGCTGCGCCGGGTCACCCGCGGCGAGATCGTCGTGCTGTCGCCGCTCAACACGCCCCAGCAGCTGGCCGAGCGCGTGTACGAGGCGGCCAAGGGCTACCTGGTGCTCGACCAGGTCCGCGAGCGCGGCCGGGCGGACGTCGAGTTCAGCTGGTCGAGCCTTCGCCAGCACGTCGATGCGGCCAAGGCGTTCCTGGTCATCACCAACGACTACGTGGGCGTCGCGGCCGGCTCGATCGCCCGCGTGCCGTGGAGCTGCCCGCCCGTGGCGGAGGTACTGCGCGCGCATCTGGCCGGCCACCCGGACCTCGAACAGATCGTCGCCGCCGTGCTCGCCTCGCTGCCCGAGGACGCCTCGCCGGCCAAGGTGGCGGCCCTCGCCGCGAGAATCCGCGACGAGGGGCTGACGGTCGACGAGGCGCTGCGCAAGCAGGACGAGAGCGCGCAGCGGCAGGTGCGCGAGTGGTTCGCCGGCGGCCCCAGCCAGCGCGAGCTGCACGCCGTGACGGCCGCGTGCTTCCTGGCCGGCACCGACGTGCGCACCTACGAGACGCTGCTGGAGCTGCTGCACGAGATCATGGCGCAGCGGGTCGAGGGCCGCACGGCACGGGCCGAGCTCCGCCGCCGCGACGCCTCGATCTTCGGCGAGCGCGAGGCGCGGCTGCACGACACGAGCCTTATCGTCATGTCCGACGTGCCGTGGCGCGGCGGCACCATCCAGCGGATCGAGTTCAAGGAGCCCGCCTACCGCCGGTACGTGCTGGCCGTGCTGTGGCGCTCGCAGACGATCCACTTCTGGAACGCCGTGCGCGAATGGCTCGACGCCGCGGTGGCGACCGACGCCGGCGACGTGACCGCGATCAGCAGCGGCCTGGCTTGGCTGGCTTGCTGCAGCGTCGACGAGGTGCAGCGCTCCTACCTGGACCGCTGGTCGACGGGCGCGATCGGGCTGCCGGGCCAGATCATGACCGCGTACGTCCTGTGGCTGCTGTGCCACCGCGACGGGCTCGAGCCCGTCGCCCTCGAGACGGCGGTCCGCTGGGCCCAGGACAAGGTCGCGGCCCGGCGCTGGACCGCGGCCGTCGCCCTCGGCGGCGAGCTCGGCATGTACTTCCCGTCCGACGCGGTGAACCGGCTCTGGCAGCTCGGCTCCCAGACCCGCGACGACGTGCTGTTCACGGTCAGCTGTATCGCGATGGCCAACCTGTTCACCACGCTGCGCGACGACGAGCACGGCGACCCGAGCATCGTGCTGGGCCTGCTGGAGAAGAAGATGGCCAGCTTCGGCACCGGCGACGGGCGCCGCCCGGGCAAGGGGCCGATGCCGTGGACGCAGCTCGTGCACCTGCGCGACCTCACGATGCTGATGACGCTCTCGGTCGTGCGCACCCGCAGCTTCCGCACCGCGCGGCCGGCCATCGCCGAGTACCTCTACACCGACCAGGACCGGATGGAGCAGATCGCCCGGATCTGGGCCGGCGTCCTCGTCTACCGCCCGCTGCGCTGGGAGGCGTTCGCCGCACTCCGGGCCGCCCTGCACGCGCTGCCGGACATCAGCAAAGAGCCGTCGGAGACCGCCCGCGCGTTCGGCCGGGCCCTGGCCGCGGCGCTGCCGACCAGCGAGCGGGAGGCCTTCCAGGACACGTTCATCCGCGTCGACGAACGCATTCGCAAGGGACGACGGGAGCCGCTGGCCGAGGTCCTCGTCGCCTGTCTCGAAGCCATCGCCGTGAAGATCCGGCCGGAAGGAAGACGATGACTACCGATCCTTACCCCATCATCGAGTCGCGCGTACTGACCAAGGCGGAGAAGACCCGCTGGTTCAGCCGGCGCAGCCGCCGGCCCGACGAGATCCCGCGGCCGTCGGCCCACGAGTCGCTCGTCTACCGCGTCGGCAACGACTTCGTGCTCGACGAGGACCGCATGTCGCCGGTCGACGAGCGGGTCGTCAACGCGACGAACGTCAGCGTGGTCGACATGCGCCGCGACGCGCTGGTCACCGTGTCGTTCACGATCCCCTCGGCCGACGCGTCGTTCTTCGACGTCTACGTGACCTTCACCTGTACCGTGAACGACCCCACGATGGTCGTGCAGGGCGGCGTGAACGCGGTGTCGTCGCTGACCGGGCACCTCAAGGCGCACCATCGCATCTTCGAGCTCGGGCTGGAGTACAAGCTCACCGACGTCAACGACGTCCGCCGGGTGGTCAGCGCGCAGATCCGGGCCTACCTGACCCACGTGCCGGCGCGGGTGCCGGGCCTGCAGGTCCGCTTCGCGAACGTCGAGGTCTCCAGCCCCAAGGCGGTGGTCGAGTTCGAGAGCAAGCTGCGCGACTCCGACTTCGCCCACCAGCTCGACATCTACGAGATGGAGCACCTGCAGCTCAAGGAGTCCCACACCGCCCGGCACGGCGCACAGATCCAGCGCGGCAGGCACTCGCTCGACCT
Source organism: Dactylosporangium sp. McL0621 (assembly GCF_049995355.1). Classification (NCBI taxonomy): domain Bacteria; kingdom Bacillati; phylum Actinomycetota; class Actinomycetes; order Micromonosporales; family Micromonosporaceae; genus Dactylosporangium; species Dactylosporangium sp. McL0621. The sequence goes on along the minus strand of NZ_CP188259.1, from coordinate 493,607 downwards.
CGAGCTCGACGGGGACTCGCACGCCCACGGCCAGCGCAAGACCCGCCTCGACATCGAGCTGGACGAGGATCAGCACGCCTCGACACTGCGCAAGACCCGCGCCGACACGGCCCAGGAGATCTTCCTGGTCCGCCAGCGCAACGAGGCCGCCCGCGCCGAGTTCGAGGCGAACGCGGAAATGATCAACGGCGACCCGAAGCGGGCGCTGCTGGCCGCCTACGCCGCCGGGCAGCTCGACGCCCAGGGCCTCTCCACCGGGCTGAAGGCCCTTGACGACAGCGCCCGCGACTCGATGCTGCAGCAGGCGCTGGCCAAGCGCGAGGAGACCCTCGCCCTGCAGGAGGGCAACCTGAAGGCCGAGGGGGCGCGGCACTCGTGGTCGGCCGCGGAGCGGCAGCAGAGCCGGGAGTTCGAGCAGCGCCGCCACGACCAGGAGCGCGAGGAGCGGATCGAGGACCGGCGGGAGGCCCGCGAGGATGCCCGGCTGCTGCAGGAGCGGCAGTTCGACATGGCCAAGCACCTGGCCGCGCAGGGGCACTTCAACACGTCGGACCTCGGCGCCGACCGGCTCTTCGCCAAGGTGATGGACATGCCGGAGCCGGCGCTGGCCGGCCGGGACACACGCGGCGGCCGCGCGGTCGGCGCCGGCACCGAGGCCGAGCTCGACGGAGACCCCGGCGGAGTGGACGAGACCGGATGACTGAGACCGTACTGATTCGCCCGCAGACCGACGACGACACCGTCGAGATCAAGCGGGAGCCGTACCGCCCGTCGCGCCCCGCCCGCATGGGCCCGGGACGGGTGCTGCGCCACATCGCCGGCATCGACGAGACGATCCTGGACTGGGCGCCGGAGGAGCGGCACCGGTACACCCGGCTCGGCGCGATCGTGCTCAACACCGGGCTCATGGCCGCGCTGTCGATGTACGTCCTGCTCGGCTCGCATCAGATCTCGCCGCTGATCCTCGTGCCCGCCGCGCTGACGTGGGGGTACATCGTCCTGAGCTTCGACCGCTGGCTCGTGTCCAACACGCACGGCACCGGCGGGATGGGCACCGGCACGTTCATCGCCCGCACCGCGATCTCCGTGCTCATGGGCCTGGTCGTCGCCGAGCCGCTGCTGCTGTGGATGTTCGGCACCGACATCCACACGCAGATCAACCAGACCCGCGCCGAGAGCATCGAGACGTACGAGAGCACGCTCAAACGCTGCAACCCCCTCGACGGCGAGGCGCCGAAGGACGCGGCCGGCTGCTCGAAGGAGTTCACCCTCAACGTGCCCGGGGCGCCGCGGCCGCTGCTGGACGCGAAGGCCGCCGCCGAGCGCGAGCGGGACAAGGCCAAGACGGACATCGCCGCGATCGACACCGAGATCAACCGGCGCGAGGACCTGGCGCGGCAGGAGTGCAACGGCACGAAGGGCAACGGGCTCAGCGGCCGGGTCGGCGAGGGGCCGAACTGCCGGCAGCTGCGCGGCGAGACCCAGCAGTACAAGGCGAGCAGCGGCCGGGCCGATCGCCAGGACGAGCTCGACGCGGCCAACACCAAGATCTCCGGCATCGACGTCCAGCTGGCCGCGGCGAGCCAGACGTACTCCCAGAACGTCACCGCCGCCATCAAGCAGCGCGTCGAGCAGAAGAAGGCCGACATGGACCGGCCCGGCCTGCTCGATCAGGAGAAGGCGCTGACCGAGCTGGGCGGTCAGAACTTCTTCGTGCTCTTCCAGAGCAACCTCGTGCGGCTGCTGCTCATGGTGCTCGACTGCCTGCCCGTCCTGGTGAAGAAGATGACCCGGCCGACGACCTACGACGGTTTGTTGTCCAGGCAGCTCACCGTCGACAACCGGCTGCACGAAAAGACGCTGAAGAACCGCTCCGAGCGGGAGGTCGGCGACCTGGAGGTGCAGATCCAGCAGAACGAGCACAACGTGCGGGTGCGCAAGGAGCGGATCGAGGAGCAGGGCCGCGACGCCGAGGCGGACCGCCAGACCAACATCGACGCCCAGATCGAGGAGCTGGCCCGCCGCCTGCGCGGCGACGCCTGACCGCGGAGCGCCGCCCTCCCGTCGTGAGGGCGGCGCTCCGGTCGTCAGAACAACTTCTTCGCCGAGCCGCAGGTGGACCATCGGGTCATGCGTCAGACCTCAGCGCGGCCGTTCCTCGCCGTCGGCGCGGGCGCCGCCGCGGTGCTGGTGTTCTGGGGTGCCGCGGCGGCCGAGCTATTCGCCCTGTGGGCCCGGTCCTGGTCGACCGGGCCGCCGTCATCGACCCGCGCCGAGTTCAGCTGCGCCCAGCCCGGAGACTTCCGCGAGCTGGCGACGACGCGGCCTCACGAACCCGCCGCCTCCTGAAAGCGGCGGCCGCTGCGTCACGAACCGGCTGCGCGGTTGATTGCGGCCTCCACCGCGCCGACGCGGTCCGCCAGCAGCCCGACCGCGCCGACCGCGCGACTCATCGGGTCGTCCCCGTCCCCGCCGAGCGCCCGCGCCCGCAGGTACGCCGCCTTCACCTCGGCCCAGCGCGCAGCCTGCGCGGGCGTGAGACGGCCGCGCAGCTCGGCCAGCTTGAGCAGGTTCGCCTCGGCGCCCGCGGTCAGCGTCTGCGCCTCGCCGATGTAGTGGTCGTCGATCGCGGCCTCCAGCTCGGCCTCGTTCATGACCGGCACGACGCGCTCCGCGAGCTTGTTCATGTTGCGGTACGAGCCCTGCAGCAGGAACGGCGGCTCGGTACGCGACGCGTCGGCCTGGGCCGCGGACGCGATGTACGCGCGGTTGTTCGCCAGCACCACCTCCTGCACGCGCAGTAGCTTGCGCAGCACGGACAGCATCTGGTCGACCTCGACCGCGGAGTACGGGTGGGCGAGCTGGTCCGGCCGCACGGTGTCGTCGCCGCGGGCCAGGCGCACCAGGAGCTCGACGTCGCCGCGGTCGCGAGTGGACAGTGGGGCGAGCACGGTGTTGGACGTCAGCGCGTTCTCGATGTAACTCAGCGCGAACAGCTCCTCACGGCCGGACAGGACGTCGCCGAGGTTCCACACGTCGGCCCGGTTCGCGAGCATGTCCGGGATGCGGAAACGCGCACCCGACTCGGTGTACGGATTGCCCGCCATGCACACCGCGAACCGCTTGCCGCGCAGGTCGTACGTGCGCGTTCGGCCATTCCAGACGCCCTCCATGCGGCGCTGGGCGTCGCAAAGAGAGATGAACTTCTGCAGCAGCTCCGGCGACATGTGCTGGATGTCGTCGAGGTACAGCAGGACGTTGTTGCCCATCTCCAGCGCGAAGTTGATTTTCTCGACCTCCTGGCGGGCGGTCGCGTTGGGCGCCTCCGCCGGGTCGACCGAGGTCACCAGGTGGCCCAGCGACGGGCCGTTCACCTTGACGAACACCAGCCCCAGGCGGCTGGCGACGTACTCCATCAGCGTCGTCTTGCCGTAGCCGGGCGGCGAGATGAGCAGGAGCAGGCCCATCTGGTCGACCCGTTTCGCGTCGCCGGCCGCGCCCAGCTGACGCGCGAGGTTGTCGCCGATGAGCGGCAAATAGACCTCATCGAGCAGCCGGTTGCGCACGAATGCGCTCATCACCTTCGGTTTGTACTCCTCCAGCCGCAGCCGCTGCCGTTCCTGCGCGGCGAGCTCGTTGCGGCGCCGCTGGTACTCGCGGAACGCCGGAACGCGCTCGAGCCGGAACCGGCGGGTGCGCGCGAGCACCTCGTCGAGGCGCACCTCCGTCCGGCGCCCGACGATCCGCGGATGGGCGCCGAGCAGGCCCTCGACGGTCGCGGTCAGGGCGGCGGAGGAGTCGTACCGCGGCAGGTCGGTCCCGCCCAGCACGATCGCCACCGCCTCGTCCAGATCGACCGAACCCTTGTCGAAGGACGAAAGCCACGCGTGCACGAGCTGGCGGCGGGCGTCGAGATCCGCGCCGAGGGCGCGCAGGTCCTCGTGGAGCTCCCGGATGAAACCCGCCCGCGCGAATCGGTCGACAAGCGTCCGCGCCGCGGCGCTCGTGACGAACCCGGCGGGTGCGGTGCTCAGCTCCTCGAAAAGGTAGTCCCCCGAGGATCCGATCGCCTCTTGCAGTTCCGCGCACAATTGCGCAATCGCCTCTGACGGACCGAACACGGACCGGGCCCGCGCGAGTGACTGCGCGCGCCGCGTCCAGGCCGCCTTGGCCGCGTCGTCCGCACGGAACGCCCAGAACAGCTGCGCCGCTGCGCGTTCGGACGCCGGATAGCGCAGGAGTCCGGCGCCGGCGTGCAACCGCAGCAGCGTTTCGAGGAGCAGGGCGGCGTCGTGGTCGTGGACGCCGCGCTCGTACCCCTCGTCGTAACGGCTGTCGGCCGCGCGCCGGACGATGTCGCGCAGGCCGCCGTCGGTGACCGCGGCCTGGTGCAGCGCGTCGAGTGTCCAAACGGGACCGTCCGAGATGGACACTCCGGCCGCCGCGGCGTCGAGCACCAGGCAGGCGAGGTGCTCGGCGCGGTACACCTCGGGCGTCTCGGAAACGAGCAGCTGTCCCCAGAACGGGCGCGCCGCGACGATGACCGGGTCGTCGACCGGTGCGCGGAAGTCGGTCGCGGTGACGGTGAACGCCAGCTCGTCGCCGTGCGGGACGAGCGTGAGGTCGATCGCCTGGGTGTTGACGGCGAACTGGCGGCGGCCGAGGCGGATGACGTCGGTCGAGCCGCCGAACAGGTCGAGCCGGTCGCGCAGCATCCGGCCGGCCTCGAGCCGGGCCGTCTTGACCCGGCCCTCCAGCTCCTCGGCGCGGACCTGGTCGCCCAGCTCGCGCAGCTCGCCGGCGACGCCGCGCAGCTTCGCGACCATCGGGTCGGCGGCGAAGTACGTGTTGACGTCGTCGGGCGAGGTCATCGCGGCGACCCGGCGCTCGATGCTGCCGAGGATGCGCTCCGCGGACTCGACCAGCCGGTCGGCCCTGCGCGAACGCTCATCGAGGAGTGCTTGTTTGCGCGAGGAGAAGGCCTCGTACACATCCGTGCGCTTGTCGCCCAGCTGCGAGAGGAAGTCGTCGAACTCGCCGAAGCGCGACTCGAGGTTCTCCAGCTGGAGCATGAGCCGGCCCAGCTGCCCGTCGCACCGTCCGGGCGTGTCGGCGACCGCGAGCGCGCCGACGATCGCCTGGCCCAGCAGAGCGAACTCGGCCGCGAACTCGGCCCGGCCCTCGACCGCGAGCAGCTCGCGGCGGCGGGCGTCGAGGGTCGCGCGGGCGCGGTTGACGGAGCCGAGGACCTCGCCGATCCGGGTGAGAATGCCGACACGCACGGTGGCGTCGGCGATCTCGAGGGAGCCGACCACGTCCGTGACGATCTGCAAACCCTCGGCCTGGGTGGCCAGCCGCTCGGCGACCGGGGCGGCGTCGGCCACGGTACCGATCGCGTCGGCGTCGGCCACGAGGCGCTCGACGTCGGCGTGGTAGCCGGCGAAGGCGTCATCGCGCTGCAGGAATGTGACCGCCCGCTTGGCCGCCGCGACAAGTTCGTCCTTCAGGCGCTGTTCGTATTGAGCGATCCGGTCGGTATCGGCGTAGCGCAGCTCGCGCAGCGGTGCCAGCGCGCCCTGGGCCTGGCGGAGCTCGGCGAGGCGGCGCACCCAGGCGTCGGTGTCGACCGGCGACTCGCCCTGCGAGCGGCGGATGAGCGAATCGACACGCACGGCCGCCTCGCCGAGCGCGGCGGCCGCCTGCTCGGTGAGCGCCTGCACCCGCTCGAACTCGGCGAGCACCTGCTCGGCGGTGTTGCGCAGCTCGGCGAGCGGGCTGCGCAGGTCGCCGAGCTCCGGCTCGCCGAGCCAGTGGTAGTGGTCGAACGTGCGCAGGCACGCGGCGATGATGGCCTCGAAGACCGCCGCGGACGGGCCCATCTCGCCGACCATGCGGGCCACCGACAGGCAGTCCGAGATGCCGCGGACCAGGTCGGCGTTGCCCACCCGGTCCAGCGGCCCGGCCCCGGTCGGCTGGGCCGCGGCGTACGTGTCGGACAGGTACGGCGTCTGCCACACCTGCATGGTGTGCACGCGCGTCGGCTCCTCGGACAGCGCCCGGAAGACCACGAGCGTCCCGTCGTCGAACAGCGAGTAGCCGTGGCACACGATCGGGTTAGCGACCGCTTTGCGGATGACGTTGTACGGCAGCAGCAGCGACCGGCCGTCGACGCGCGCATGGAAGACGTACAGCACGTCCTCGCCGTTGGTGGACCGGATGACGCGCTCGAACTCGAGGTCGGCGACGTCGGTGTCGAACGTCCGCGCGACGCCGGTGGCCAGGTAGTAGCCGCCCGGGAAGATCAGGCCCTGGTCCTCCGGCAGCCGCTGGCAGCCCTGGCCGATCCCGTCGAGCCGCACGACCGACCGGGTGCGCGTGTTGAACACCAAAAAGCGAAAGGCTGTTTCCTTGTACGGCCGGATGCGCAACAAAACGAGCGGTCCGATGCGCGCGTAACTGACATCGGCGTCGGCGAGGCTCTGCAGCGGTTCGTCGACCGGCTCGCGGTACACCCCCTCGCCCGTCTCGGTGTTGTTCTCGACCTTGACGGTGAGGTCGCCGCCGACGGTCTCGACGAAGACGACGTCCTCGATGGAGATGTGCGGGTGCCGCCCGAGCACGTGGTGCTCCCGGCCGACGGGGGTCCACTCGAAGTCGTGCGACGGCGGGAAAACATGGTCGCGCTCGCCGCGTCCGTCCACATAGGACACGCTGCCGTCGGTGCCGACCGCCCACCGCAGGACCTTGATGTCGTCGGTGCGGGGCCCGGTCTGGAAGACGGCGAGGAGCTTGCCGTCGAGCCGGCGCAACTGCAAAAGACGAGTGTCGCGATAGTACTTGTACAGCTCGCCGAAGTCGCGCAGCAACTGTGGGTCACGCAGCAGCTCCTGGGACTCCGGCTCGTCGAACCGGAACGCGTCACCGGCGCGGCTGAACCGGTGCAACGAGAACACGTCGGCGACGGTCGTTTCCGGCTTCAGCCCGATGAAAACGTTGTATCCGAACAGCATCCGATCACCGATGGACACGATGTCGCGCGGAACGCAGTTGTTTTCCGTCCGAATGCGCTCGGTACCGAGCAGCCGCAGCTCGGTGCCGCCGAACACCTCGGTCCGCTGCGCGTTGAGGGTCTCGGCCCGGCGGGTCAGCTCGGCCGCCTGCGCGGCGAGCCGGTCGCGCAGCACCTCGTAGGTGCCGGCGTCCAGGCTCGCCGCGGCGGGCGCCGCGGTGTCGACGGTCATCGCTGGGCCTCGCTCATCGTCACGCGAACAGCCACCACTGCACGTTCGCTCACCGCAGCGCCCGCCGCCAAACGACCAGCCGACGCCGCGCGTTCGCCCACCGCCAAACGACCAGCCGACGCCGCGCGTTCGCCCACCGCCAAACGACCAGCCGACGCCGCGCGTTCGCTCAACGCCGTATGAACGCCCGCCAATGCACGTTCGCTCATCGCAGCGCCCACCGCCACGTGAGCAGCCGTCACTGCGCGTTCGCTCACCGCGACACGAACGCCCACTGCGCGTTCGCTCATCGCAGCACCCACCGCCACATGAGCAGCCACCACCGCGCGTTCGCTCACCGCCGCACGACCAACCACCACTGCGCGTTCGCTCACCGCGGCCCCCGCCGCCACGCCGACGGTCACTGCTGGGCCGCCGCCAGCGCCGCGACCGGCTTGTCGGCGATGCCGAGCTGCCGCGCCGTGTCCAGCAGGTCACGCAGCTTGTCCCGGTCGGGCCCGCCCCGCTGAATCTGCTGGACGAGGAACGCGGACAGCGTCAGGTTCGACACATCGGCGGTGCTCAGCGAGCCGAGCATCCGCCCGAGGTCCCCGACCAGGTCGCCGCCGCCGTTGAGGTACGAGGCGCCGACCGTCTGCACGACGTCGGAGTGCTGCACGAAGCCGTCGATGCTCTTGCCCAGGCTGATCGACCCGAGCAGCTTGTCGAAGAAGACGCTGTCGCCGCCGACGATGTCGATGTTCGCCTTCTCCAGGCCGGCGGCCAGGACGAGCGCCTGCTGCTCGGCGACCTGCCGGTGCACGTCGATGCCGGCGAGGCGGACCTCCTTCTCCGTCTCGAGGCGCAGGCGGTACTCCTCGTGGCTGCGGGTCGCCTCGTCCATCGCGGCGAGCGCGGCGGCCTTGTCGTTGAGGCCCTCGGCCTCGCCCTTGAGCTTGTCGCGCAGCGCGGAGGCCTGGGCGGCGCCCCGCTCCCGCTCGACGACGGCCTCGGCGAGGCCGGCCTTCTCGATCGCCTCGGCGGTCGCGACGGCCTTCTCCCGCTCGACGGCCGCCTCGGCCCGGCCGATCTTCTCGATCGCCTCGGCGTTGCGCTCGCGCACCTGCACGTCGGCGAGGCCGGCCGCGGCCGCCTCCGCCTGCGTGCCCTCGGCCAGCCGGATCTTGGCGCGCGCCTCCAGCTCGGCGGTCTGCTGCCGGGCCTCGGCGAGCACCAGCTCCTCGCGGGCCCGGAACTTCGCGGCCGCCTCGGCCGCCTCGGCCGCCTTGATGTCCTTGACCAGGCTCTCCTGCGCCTCGGCCTCGGCCTGGATGACGACGGCCTGGCGGGTGCGCTCGGCCTCCTCGACCACCCGGAGCCGCTTGATCTGCTCCTCCTGCTCGGCGACCGTGCGCTCGACCGCGATCCGCTCCCGTACGACCTCGGCGATGGCCCGCTTCTCGGCCTCCACCTCCTTGTCCTTGGCGATCGTGGTCAGCTCGGTCTCCCGCTCCCGGGAGATGACCTCGAGCATGCGGTCCTTCTCGATCCGCTCCGACTCGATCGCGAGGACCCGCTCGCGGTTCTTCTCCGCCACGGCAATCTCCCGCTGCTTGTTCTCGTGCTGCACGCCGAGCTGCTCGTCGGTGCGGATCTCGGCGGTCTGCGACTTGAGCCGCTCCTCGGCCCGCACGCGAAGGGTCTCGGCCTCCTCGCGCGCCCGCATCGTGGCGACCTCGCGCTCCTGCTTGATCTCCGCCTCGGCCTGCCGGCGCTCCAGCTCGAGCACCGCCTCCCGCGCATCGACGTCCTGCCGTTTGATTTCCTTCTCTTCATTTCGCCGGTACTCGTTCGTGCGCACGTGCTCGATCGCGGTCAACTCGGTGATTTTCCGAATGCCCTGCGCGTCGAGAATGTTCGCGCTGTCGAGGCTGGCCAGCGGCGTCTGCTCGAGAAAGTCGATGGCGGCGTCTTCGAGGCTGTACCCGTTGAGGTCGGTACCGATCACCCGGACGATCTGGTCCCGGAACTCATCGCGCTTCGTGTAGAGGTCGACGAAGTCCAGCTGCTTGCCGACGGTCTTGAGCGCCTCGGAGAACTTGGCGTTGAACAGTTCCTGCAACGTCTCCTGGTCGCTGGCGCGAACGGTTCCGATCGCCTGGGCGACCTTGATGACGTCCTCGGTGGTCTTGTTGACCCGCACGAAGAACGTGATCCGGATGTCGGCCCGGATGTTGTCGCGGCAGATCAGCCCTTCCCGCCCGGTCCGCTCGATCTCGATCGTCTTGACCGAGATGTCCATGACCTCGGCCTTGTGGAGTACTGGAAGGACCACGGCCCCGGTGAAGGTGACATCGACCTTGCGCACCTTGGAGATGATGAGCGCCTTGCCCTGTTCAATCTTGCGGAACAGCCGGCTGACGGCGAGCAGCACACCGACCACGACGAGCACGGCCACGCCGAGCGCAATGAGAAAGCCGGTGGTGATGACGGTCATGAAGTCTCCCTCTGTCCGGGGTGGGGAATGACCCAGAAGAACTCGCCGTTCTGGTCGTACTCATAAATCACCGCGGGGCTGCCCGCGGTAAAGCTGTCGGCGCCGGTCTGGCGCACCTGGACGATCGCGCTGGACCCGTCGGCGGCGGTGACCTCGGCCTGGCCGAACGTTTCGGTGACGGTGCCGGTGCGGATGACGCAGGTACGCCCGACAAATGCAGTTCGGGAGTCGCCGTTCGCGGCCGGAAAAAGCCGTCGCAGCGGAAGGACGGCCAGCAGGCCCACGAGGAGGGCGGCCAGCAGCACGACCGCGCCCAGCAGCGGACCGCCGAGGACGGTCATGGCGGCCAGGCTGACGAACCAGCCCACCGTCACGACGACCGATACCGCCACGGTGACCGGCATTCCGCCGAGTCCGATGTCGATGACTTCGAACGCCTCGACGTCGGCTCCACCGAAAAGAACGGCGACCCAGTACAAAACGACTAAAGCGAGGAGAAAGGTGAACAGGAAGGTCGGGAACTCGAATACCGCGTCGAGAAACATCGGCCCGCCTCATCCCCCTTCACCCGTTCGACGGAATGGTGACAGGCGCCGTCAAGACCCACGACTCGCCACAGTCGGCGCTCATAACGGTTTTCCGGAGTTTCCGATTTTCCTTCCGATGTGACAGTAACCGGCCTTGACATGCCGATTCATCCCCTCCTAGCGTCAAGGCAATCGATTTCCTAGTTTCCTTCCCGGGACGGACATCGAACGGAAGGACAGCAAGCATGCCGCAGACCGTCCGAACCCCCCGCCCCCTGGCACTCACGGTGGCCGCCGCCATCGCCGTGGTGTCCGCCGGCTTCGTGCTCAGCCCGGCGTCGGCCGCCACCGCCGCCAACACCCTCGTCGTCGACGCGAGCCAGACCCTGCGCCCCGTGACCCACGTCGCGACCGGAAGCCTCTACGGGCTCGCGAACGCGACCCAGCCCACGGTGTCGCTGGCCCAGGCGATCAAGCCGAACACGTTCGTCCAGATGCCCGCGGGCGGCCGCCAGCAGCCCACCGGTGACATCTCTGTCGTGGCCCCGACGGCCGTCAGCGTCGGCGCCAAGCTCGTCAACCGCCTCTCGGACTACTACGCCGGCTGGCCGTACCAGTTCAGCTGGAGCACCTGGACACCCTTCATCAACTCGCAGATCAACACGATGAAGGCTTCGTCGTACTACAACAGCATCTCCGCGTACGAGCTGTGGAACGAGTCCGACAACACCTGGAACTCGGCGAACGGCACCTACGAGAGCTTCTGGACCACGACATTCCGCCAGGTCCGCTCGCTCGACCCGAACAAGCCGATCCAGGGCCCCAGCTTCTCGGACAACATCGGCGACATGCGGAACTTCCTGCAGAACGCCGTGGCCACGAACACCGTGCCGGACGTCATCGCCTGGCACGAGCTCACCCGGTCCTCCAAGATCGCCGGGGACGTGGCCACCGTCCAGGGCATCGAGGACCAGCTCGGCATCAGCCGGCGCCCGATCGCCATCGAGGAGTACGCCGCACCGGGCGAGGTCGGTCTGCCCGGCCCGCTGGTCGGCTACGTCGCGAAGTTCGAGCGCCTCGGCGTGCGCGACGCGGAGCTCGCCTTCTGGAACCAGTCCGGCACCCTCGGCGACCTGCTGACCGCCCGCGGCGGCAGCCCGAACGCCGCCTACTGGCTCTACACCTGGTACGCCGCGATGAACGGCAACATGGTCGTCACCACCCCGCCGGCCCAGACCGGCATCGACGGCTTCGCCGCCGTACCCTCGAGCCGCAACCAGGTCAGCATCGTCGCCGGCGGCTGCAACGGCTCGTGCGCCGTGACGGTCAACGGACTCAACGCCCTCAGCCTCGGCAGCACGGTCAGCGTGAAGGTCGAGCAGACGGTGTCGCTGGGCCGCACGGTAGCGTCCTCAGGCCCGAGCACCGTGTCAACGACGACCTACACGCCGTCCAACGGCTCGATCTCGGTCCCGATCAACATGGCGACCAACAACGCCTACCGCATCACGATTACTGCCGGATCCGGCGGTACCCCGACCGACCTGGCCGGCACGTACCGGATCACGAACGGCAACAGCAACCTGCGCCTGGACACCCTGAACGCCGGGACCGCCTGGGGCACCTCCGTCGTCCAGTCCACCGCCGGCGGCAGCACGTCACAGATCTGGACGCTCGTGTCCGTCGGCAACGGGCAGTACAAAATCGTCAACCAACTGAGCAGCCTGGTCCTGGGCATCCAGAACGCCTCCACCAGCCAAGGCGCGACCGCCCTCGTCTGGGGCGACACGGGCACCACGGACCACCTCTGGTCGGTGGACTCCGACGGCGCCGGCCACTACAAGATCCGCAGCGTGAACAGCGGCCTGGTCCTCGGTGTAACAAACATGAGCACCAGCTCCGGCGCCCAGGTCCTGCAGTGGGGCGACAACGGCACGGCCGACCACCTCTGGACCCTGGCCAGAGTCTGACGCCGGCCAACTGATTCGGCCTCGTGGCGTCGCCCAAGCGGGCGGCGCCACCGAGGGCGCCGGTAGGGCAAACTGTTGCGGTGGTTGATCAGCTGCCGAGCGGACTGTACGAGGTCGTCGTCACCAAGGCCCTCGAAGGAGAGCTCGCCAACGTCGACACCGAGCTGATCCGCCGCCAAAGCCTGCGCTCGGCGGAAGCCGCCGACCGGATCGCGCAGTTGCTCGCCCGGCAGGTCGAGCGGGCCCTCGAGGCGGTTCCCGAGGAGGACCGCGTCGCCATCGGCGTCGAGGTTGCCCAGCATCTGCTCGCGTCGCTCGGCGCTCGGCTGCCGAAGACCGAGCCGACCGCGGAGGCGCCGCTCCCGCCGGGCCACATCCTCCACGCGATCGGCGAACGCCGTCCCGACGGCTCGGTCCACACGGCCGGCCGGCCGCTCATTCCGCTGCTGGACACCACGCTGCTGACGAACGCACCTGGTGAGCCTCGAGTCGGCAGCCAGATCCACACCGAGATCGCCTCGGCGGACGGCGTCGACGTGGTGATGGCGTTCATCCGCACGAGCGGCATCCGGCCGCTACTCGAGGCCCTGCGGGAGCATTGCGCGCAAGGCAAGCGGCTCCGCGTGCTGACCACGACGTACACCGGATCCACCGAGGCGAAGGCCCTGGACCTGCTGGCAGAGCTCGGCGCCGATGTCCGGGTCTCCTACGACTCCTCCACGACGCGGCTACACGCCAAGGCCTGGCTGTTCCACCGGCACTCCGCTTTCAGCACCGCCTACGTCGGCTCGTCGAACCTCACGCACTCCGCCCAGGTGGCGGGCCTGGAGTGGAACGTGCGTGTCTCCGCCGCCCGAAACCTCGACGTCGTCAAGAAGATCGAGGCGGTCTTCGACAGCTACTGGCAGGGCGGGGACTTCCTTCCCTACGTCCGCGACGACTTCCTGGCCGCCCTCGACCGCGAGCGTCAGCCGCCGGGTCGCGTCCTCACCGTTCTCAGCCCGCTCGAGGTCCGCCTCGAGCCGTTCCAGGAGCGGATGCTCGAGCTCATCGAGCTGTCCCGCTCTCGCGGCCAGCACCGCAACCTGCTGGTGTCGGCGACGGGCACCGGCAAGACGGTCATGGCGGCCGTCGATTACGCCCGGCTGCGGACCACGCTGCCGCGGGCCCGTCTCCTTTTCGTCGCCCACCGCGAGGAGATCCTCGAGCAGAGTCTGGCGACGTTCCGGCAGGTGATGCGCGATTTCACCTTCGGCGAGCTCTGGGTCGGCGGCGCCCGGCCGACCGCTTTCGAGCACGTATTCGCCTCGATTCAGAGCCTCGCTGCCGCCGGTCGCGAGCACCTCCAGCCGGACCACTTCGACGTCATCATCGTCGACGAGTTCCACCACGCCGCGGCCGCATCGTACGGCTTCATCATGGAGGAGCTCGAACCCCGCCAACTGCTCGGCCTGACCGCAACCCCGGAACGCGCCGACGGCCTGCCGATCCTGCACTGGTTCGACGATCGCATCGCCGCCGAGCTCCGCCTCTGGGATGCCATCGAACAGCACCGCCTGGTTCCGTTCATGTACTACGGCATCCACGACGGCGTCGACCTGCGCGACGTTCCCTGGCGCCGCGGTCACGGCTACGACGACACCGCGCTCACCAACGTCTACACCAGCAACGACGCCTGGGTCCGCTTCGTCTACCAGCAGCTCGCCGCGCACGTCGACGACGTCGCCACCGTGCGCTGCCTCGGCTTCTGCGTCAGCATCGCCCACGCGAAGTACATGGCCGCGCAGTTCCAGAAGCTCGGCGTCGCCGCCATAGCCGTCGTCGGAACAACAGCGGATGCCGACCGCCGCGCGGCCCTGCGGCAGCTCGAGGACGGTACCGTCCAGGTGGTCTTCTCCGTCGACCTCTTCAACGAGGGCGTCGACGTCCCCACCGTCGACACGCTGCTCATGCTGCGCCCAACCCAAAGCGCCACCCTGTTTCTGCAGCAGCTGGGCCGCGGCCTGCGCACCGCCGAGCGCAAGACCATGTGCACGGTCCTCGACTTCGTCGGCACGCACCGGCGCGAATTCCGATTCGATCGGCGGTACCGGGCGTTGCTCGGCGGCAGCCGCCGAGACCTCGAACGATCAATCACCGACGGCTTCCCGTTCCTGCCTGCCGGCTGCCACATGGAGCTCGACCGGATCGCCCGGGAGATTGTGCTGCGCAGCATCCGCGACGCCATCCCGTCCCGCTGGCCGCTCAAGGTCGACGAGCTCCGCGCCCTCGCCCAAGGCCGCCCGGCCGTCATGCTGGCCGACTACCTCACCGAAACCGGCCTCGAGGTCAGCGACGTCTACGCCGGCAACCACAGCTGGTCGGAGATGCGCCAAGCCGCCGGCCTCGCCGTCGCCGACCCCGGGCCCCACGAGCAGGCGCTGCGCCGCGGCATCGCCCGCATGCAGCACATCGACGACCCCCAGCGGCTGCACGGGTACCGGGCGCTGCTCGGCCGGCCGCAGGCCCCCGACGTCGACGCGCTGCCGGCCGGTGAACAGCGCCTCTTGCGGATGCTCCTGGCCAACCTCGCCGACACCGTGGTGACCAAGCACGACTCGCTGCCGTCCGCGGTTGATCTGCTCTGGTCGCATCCTCAGGTGATCGCCGAGCTGGACGAGCTGCTCCACGTCCTTGGCGACGCCCCGAGTCACCTGCAGCAGCAGGCCCTGCCGAACATTCCGCTGCAGGTGCACAGCCAGTACACCCGCCTCGAAATCCTGGCCGCGGTCGGCGAGGGCGCCGGCGTGAAAACGCCGCAATGGCGCGAGGGCGTCTACGACGCCAAGGCCGCCGGCGCCGACCTGCTGGCCTTCACGCTGGACAAGACCAGCGGCGACTTCTCGCCCACGACGCGGTACCGCGACTACGCCATCAGCCGCGACCTGATCCACTGGGAGAGCCAGTCGACAACGGGCGCCGACAGCCCGACCGGACGCCGGTACCGAAATCATGTGTCGATGGGGCGGTCGATCCTGCTCTTCGCCCGCACGCGCGCCGACGATCGCGCGTTCTGGTTCCTCGGCCCCGCCACGTACGTCGACCACCAGGGCGAACGCCCGATGGCGGTGACGTGGCGACTGCAGACCCCGCTGTCCGGCGACCTGTTCGCCGCCTTCGCCGCCGCCGTCGCGTGAGGCCCGTCTACGCAGTCAGGCAACGGCCGTCGGGCAGCTTGCGCTGTAGGCCGTAACCGCCACCACCGCGCGGTGCCGGATCGTCGGCCCGCGCGGCCCGAACCGTGCCCGCCGTTTGGTCAGCTCTAACTATTCGCTATCGACTAGTCGGAGTCAATTAACTTCTCGGCACGCGTGGCATGCTCGGCCCACCTCGTACGCTGAGCGTGCGCCGTCGATGTTGCGACGGCGCGCCGACGAAGGGACGGGTCATGGCGACAACGGCGGGGCCGTCCCGTCGGCGGCCCACCCTCGCCGAGGTCGCCGCGCGTGCCGGCGTGTCGATGACCGTGGCGTCCCGCGTGATCAACGATGCGCCGTACGTCAGCCACGACAAGCGCAAGGCCGTGGAGAAGGCCATCCGCGACCTCGGATACGCCCCCAGCCGCAGCGCCCGCGCGCTGGCCACCCGCAAGAGTGGCGTGGTCGCCCTGGCCGTGTCCGGTGACGATCCCGCCCTCTTCGCCGATCCGTTCTTCGCCCATGTGATCGTCGGCATCTCGGCGGCCCTGGAAGACACCGACCTGCACCTGTTGCTGTGTCTGGCGGCGTCGGGGCGGTCCCAGGCCCGGTTCCAGGGCCTGCTCGGCACACGCGGGGTCGACGGCGTCATGCTCCTGGCACTGCGCGGCGACGATCCGCTCGTACCCATTGTGGAGCGATCCGGCCTGCCCGCCGTCTACGGCGGCCGACCGCTGCGCGGCGAACCCAGGTGGTTCGTCGACGCGGACAACCGCGGCGGGGCCAGGAACGCCACCGAACACCTGATCGGGCTCGGACGCACCCGCATCGCCGCCATCACCGGCCTGTCCGACACCGACGTCAGCGAGGCCCGTGACCGGGGGTACCGCGATGCCATGGCCACCGCCGGCCTGGCCCCGACCGCCGTGGCCGCCGGCGACTTCACCGTCACCGGCGGCGCCGCGGCGATGACGGCGCTGCTGAACACCGGCGCCGACCCCGACGGGGTGTTCGTCGCCAACGACAACATGGCCGCGGGAGCGGTCCGGGTACTCCGCGAGCACGGTCGCCGGGTGCCCGACGACGTGGCCGTCGTCGGGTTCGACGACCTCGAGATCGCGACCCGCACGGATCCGCCGCTGACCACCGTGCACCAGCCGGTCCGCGCGCTGGGCCAGGAGATGGCCCGCATGCTCACGGCGCTGCTGTCCGGCCGGGAGCCCAGCCCGCTGATCCTGCCGACGCGCCTGGTGATACGCGACTCGGCCTGAAAGTTTCGCCTCCGGCGCAGGTGCCACCGCCTCCTGGCGCCTGGTCGTTCCTCCTCCCGACTGGAAGCGCTTCCATATTCATGACCTAACGGTCCATTATCTCGGCTGGCCATATTTCTGGAAGTGGTTCCACGCCTGGAGGATCACATGAGACGACCGTCCATCGTCGCCGCCGCGGCGCTCCTCGCGGTCGGTGGCGCCGTCGCCATCGCCCTCGCGGCGCCGCCCGCCGGCGCCGACACCCAGATCTGCAGCAAGTACGGGTCGACGTCCATCCAGGGCGGGCGGTACATCGTGCAGAACAACGTCTGGGGCGACGACACCACCCAGTGCATCAACGTCACGAGCACCGGCTTCGCGGTCACCTCGGCCGTGCACAACCTGCCGCAGAACGGCGCCCCGGCCGCCTACCCCTCGGTGTACGCCGGATGCCACTACGGCGCCTGCACCTCCGGCAGCGGCCTGCCGCTGGCGGTCAGCGACAGCCGGTTCGGCACGATCTCGACAAGCGTCGGGATGTCGTACCCCAACAACGGCAGCGTGTACGACGCCTCCTACGACGTCTGGTTCGACCCGACCCCGCGCACCGACGGCCAGAACACCGGCGCCGAGCTGATGGTCTGGCTCAACAAGACCGGTTCCGTGCACGCCGCCGGCTCACAGGTCGGCACCGTCAACATCGCGGGCGCGAACTGGGACGTCTGGTACGGCAACTACGGCTGGAACGTCGTCTCCTACGTCCGGCAGAGCCCGACCTCCTCGATCAACTTCAACGTCTCGTCCTTCTACCGCGACATGGTCAACCGCGGCTACGCCCAGAACTCCTGGTACATCACCAGCGTGCAGGCCGGCTTCGAACCCTGGGTCAACGGCACCGGCCTCGCCGTCAACAACTTCTCCTACAGCATCGGCGGCGGCACCACCGGCTCCCCGACCCCGACGCCGACCTCCACCGGCGGCGGCACGGGCAACGCGGGCTGCCGGGTCTCCTACACCAAGTCGGAGTGGCCGGGCGGTTTCACCGGCAACGTCACCGTGACCAACACGGGGACGGCCGCGCTCAACGGCTGGTCCCTGGGCTTCTCCTTCCCCGGCGACCAGCACGTCACAAACGCGTGGAGCGCCACCGTGAGCCAGAGCGGCGCCGCCGTGACGGCCACCAACGTCGGATACAACGCCCAGATCCCGCCCGGCGGCAACACGTCGTTCGGCTTCCAGGGAACGTGGGGCTCGAACGACAGCAACCCCACGTCGTTCCGGCTCAACGGAGCCACCTGCACCAACGGCTGACCGACGGGCGCCTCTACGCGCTCAGGCAACGGCCGTCGGGCAGCTTGCCCTGCAGGCCGTAGCCGCCGCCACCGCTCGGCACGGCTTCGTAGCCGACGAAGCAAGCCTCGGCGATCGGCACCCCGAACATGATCGTGCCGCGCGGTGCCGGATCGTCGGCCCGCGCGGCCCGAACCGTGCCCCCCGGGTACCCGGCCCGCTCCAGGGACACCCTGATCGCCTCGACGAACGACGGCAGGTCGGCGGCGGGATCGCCGGTCGAGAGCGCCCGGTTGCGCACCCCCCGATCCGACCGGACGGGCACCGGCAGCCCCTCGCACTCGGCGAATCGCCCGGACGGCGCCTGGCCGAGCACATCGGCGCAGGACAACGGCGTCTGCACCGCCCGCTCCGCCTTGCGCATGTCGGCGTCGAGCCGGTCGCGCTGCTCCTGTGTCAGGTCGCCGCGCCGGGCGACGTCCGCGACGTAGCGGTCGCAGTACCCCTGGTCGCCGGCTTGGCCCGCGTACATGCAGGAGATGTACTTCGGCGAGCGGGGCGGCGCCGCCGGGGAATCCCCGAGGCGGCCGATGACCAGCGCGCTCACCCCGCCCAGGATCGTCAGCACCGCTAAGGCCGCGAGCGCGATGATCCCCCAGCGCGGCTTCCCGGTCGTACCGCCATCGTCAAGCGTCGCTGACTCGGCCATGCGGGCAGTCTGCCAAAACCCGGCCGCTGGCGAGGCCCCGTCCCGGGTCTCGACCGGCGGATCGCCAGCCGGCCCAGGACGACGAACCAGGCGAGCGCCTCGACGACCAGGATGCGTTCGGTCAGGCCGGCCACCCCGGTCCTGGCGCCTTCGGCGGTGGGTTCGAAGGTACTGAAGTACAGCAGCGTCAATGCCAGCGTGAGCGGACTGCCGACGAGCAACCAGTTGGCGAACGCTCGCCACTGCGCGATCGGGCGCAGGAGCAGTCCGGTCACCACGAAGCTGACGATGGGCGACCCGAAGCCCAGCGCGGCGCCGACGAAGTGCGGCAGGAACGATTCCAGGGTGAAGAATCCGTCGATGATGGCGCCGAGGGGCGAGAGGCCGAGCATCACGATGCAGGTCCACCGCGCTCGGCCACTCAGCTCCGGGATCAGGTGCAGCGCGCCGACCACGCCGGCGAGCATGAGGACGCCGGTGAGCACGAACGCGGTATTCATGTACGGAGCGGTCGGCCCGAGGCCGAGCCCGCTGATGCCCGCACTGATCGACGAGTAGGGCGCGATCTCGGTACCGAAGATCGTGAAGCCCGGGCTCACAAAGCCGAGGACGAGCCAGGCCGCGGTGAACAGCACCGGGCCCGCGACCGCACCGCCCGCCATCCAGCGCGCGATCACGACGTGTGCGCGGGATCGGCCACCGTCGGGGTCCGGCCCAGCTTGTAGGCCTGACGCGCGTCGACCAGGAACTCACGCGAGAACATGGCCGACAGCACGGCGATACCGCCCCGGTGCACGCGGACCTCACTCTGGCGCAGCTGCCCGGTGAGCACGATCCGCCGGCCACCGGCGCCCTTCGGGGCCTCGCCGTCCTTGACCCGGCCGCGACCGGTGCGCTGCAGGTCCCAGTCCTCGACGACCGCGTCGTCGTCGAGCAGCAACTTCGTCATGGCGTGGTCGAGGTCGAGCTCGATGGTGATGTCGCCGGCGGGGATGTGCGGCGATCGCAGGTCGATGACCGCAACGCCACGGTGCGCCCGCACCTGGAAGTGCCGCTCGGTGGTCCAGTTGCCGAGCCGCTTGGTCACCGTGTGGTTCGCGGCGATCCGGACCGGGCTGATGGTCTGCACGTCGTTCATGGCTGGGGTCCCTTCGAGCGTTGCCTGCCGTCTTGGTTGGCTCTAACTATTCACTATCAACTAGTCAGAGTCAACTATTCGGCGACGACGAACTGCTCCAGTAGACCTGGGACCGCGGCCCGCGCCAGCCGCAGCGCCTCGTCGGCGGGCACGTCGAGCACCGGGTACCGCTGATTGCCACCGGCGGTCGTCGCCACCAGCGTGGCCAGGCCGGCCCGGCGCTGGAAGAACGTCTCGCGGATGTTCCAGCCGATGACGGCGTCGGTGCGCAGGACCACGCGCCGGCGCACCACACTGCCGTACCGGCTGATCAGGGCCCCGTCCGCGATCGCATGACCGAGGCTCGCGGAGCGGTCGGCGGCCAGCAGCACGGCGATCGGCAACAGGGCCAGCGACGCCACCACCGCCCACCACGGCAGCCGGCCGGACCACCCGAGCAGCGCACCGGCGACAACGACCAAAGAAGCGAAGAGCAAGGCTCGGGTGTACCGTCGGCGCCGCGCCCGCGGGCCGTGCGGCGTGAGCGGCGCGGTGATCGCCGCCGAGTCCCCGAGCACCAGTGCGGCCACCCGGTCCGCCTCCGCGCGCGGGGCGGGCGGCAGCAGCAGCGAACCGCCGCGCTCGGCCCCGCGCCCGACCCGCAGCCCGGTCGCGATCCCCAGCACCCGCGCGCCGCGCACGGTACGCAGCAACAGCGGCTCGCTGACCTCCACGCCGCGCAGCCGGCGCTCCTCGATCGTGGTGGACCGGGTGGTGATCAGGCCGCGCCGGACGTGCAGGGTCCCGCTGGGGTGGCGGGTGAGCCGGAAGCCCCAGAACGCGAGCACATAACCGACCGTGGACGCGACCGCCACGAACACCACGGTGGCGGCAAAAACCTCCAAAATCGCAAGCGGCAGCGGTAC
Source organism: Dactylosporangium sp. McL0621 (assembly GCF_049995355.1). NCBI lineage: Bacteria > Bacillati > Actinomycetota > Actinomycetes > Micromonosporales > Micromonosporaceae > Dactylosporangium > Dactylosporangium sp. McL0621. The sequence continues at coordinate 472,925 of NZ_CP188259.1, read as the reverse complement.
CGACGACAGCTGATCGATGCCGCGCCGCACAACCCCGATCTGGGTCACGTTGACGTGGCCCTCGTTCACGAAACGCTGCCCGAAGGCCACCAGCACGCCGATCGCGACCAGCCCCGACAGTGTGAACGGCCCGTAGCGCACCCACGCCGGGTCGAGCCGGGCCAGCTCGATCTCCGGGTCGGCCTTCTCCGGGCCGGCCTCGGCGGTCGCCGCCGTCGCGGGCGCGGGCACGGCAGTGTGGTGCAGCAGCTCGCGGTGGAGGTTCTCGGCCGCGGCGGCGCCGACCCCGTCGAGCTTGACGCCTTCATTGCGCTTGTCGGTCTGACCGGTGCCGACGGTCACCCGGGCCAGCCCGAGCAGCCGGTGCAGCAGGTGGGCGCTGACGTCGACGGTGCGCACCCGGTCGCGCGGCACGGTGAGCACCCGGCGGCGGAAGAAGCCGCGGCGCACCTGCACGTGGGTCGCGGTGATCCGGTACGAGGTGGTGAAGTACCGCAGAATCCCCAGCCCCATGGCCACGGCCCCGGCGAGCAGGCCCCAGTAGCCGTGCCGGCCGCCCTGCAGGCTGGCGAAGATCAGCCCGGCGATCGCCGGCAGCAGGCGGATGGCCTCCTGCACCGGATGGACCAGGAGCATCCGCGGGCTCAGCCGGCGCCAGCCCTCCTTGCCGTCGAGGCTGGTCTGCTCGGTGGTGGCGATCGTGTCGACGGAGGTCACGTGGCATCCCCGGTGCTCTCGGCGACGCGGGTCGTCAGGTCGGACACGAGGCGGTCGGTATCGGCGGTGGCCAGCCCATGGATCTTGATCGGCCCGGCGGCGGACGCGGTGGTGACTGTGACGTTGGCGAGCCGGAAGATCCGCTCGATGGGCCCGCGTTCGCTGTCGACCGTCTGCACCCGGGAGATCGGCGCGATCCGCCGCTCCACACTGATCCACCCGGTCTGGGTGTAGACGGCGGTGTCGGTCGCCTCCCACCGGTGCACCCGATAGCGCCAGCGCGGCATGATCGCCAGGTGCGCGGCCGCGAGCACCAGCCAGGCCCCGGCCACGGCGACGTGCGGCGCGACCGGCCCGTCGTCGTTCAGGTACCAGATCACCTGGGGCGCGACGAGCACCACCCACAGCACCGCGGCTTTCGTGGCCCAGTACCAAACCGCCCGCGGGCTCACCCGATGCGCCGGCGGCCGCAGCCGGACCTGTTGTTCTTCGACATCCACGGTCTCACAATCCCATGGACGCGCCGTTCCTCACGCCGTCGTTTGTCGCCAGTACCGCATGACAGATGTCATCGGTCTCAATACTGCATGACGCAGTAGACGACCGTCGGGTGCGTGAACGAGTACCACCGGTTCCATTTGTAGTCCCGCGTGCAGTTGTTGCCGTTGGTCCCGCCGGGCACGATGTCGACGATGTGGACCGTGCCCTTCGCCTTGCACGCCGAGGCGGCGACGACCCAGCCGGACCCGCTCGGGAACTGGTAGCAGTAGTTGCGCACCAGGTACAGCTCCAGGCAGAGCCGGTAGCCGTCGACCGTGATGTAGGGCGACTGCGGATCCGAGCAGGTGTTGCCCGAGTAGTCGACGGAGAGAACCCGGTAGGTGCCGCTGGAGCCGTTGCAGTTGCCTTTTCCCTCGTAGTCCCCGGTCGACTCGACGGCGATGCAGTCCCCGACGCTGACCGGCGCCGGGGGCGGCGCGGCACGCGTCGTGGGCACGACGGCCGGCGCCGTGTAGGTGTCGGTCGCGTACGGCCCCCCGGTCGCCGCGGTCGCCGCCGCCACTGGCGACTGACCCTCCGCCTGCGAGTTGCTCTTGTCCTTGTAGAAGAGGAAGGCCACGCCGGCCACGCAAACGCCGACCAGGCACAACGCGAGCACTCCACCGATCACGCCGATGATGAGCCCCGTGTTGCTCTTCGGCGGCATCGGCATCGGCGGCGGCGGTGGGGGGCCGGGGTAGCCGAAGGGAGGCGGCGGAGGAGGCAGCGTCACCCCCGGAGTGTTACATAGATCGTGAATATCATTTGCCCGCCCCGGGCGCCCGGCGCCAGGGCAGCAGGGCGGCCAGATTGCCGGCCAGCAGCAGTGCGAGCAGCACGAGCGTCAGCCAGAAGCCGGCGCCCGTCCCCACGAAGTCGCGCGCATCCTTCCCGGCGGGCACCGCGCTCTGCTCCCGAACCCGGTCCGCGAGCCGGCTCACCACCAGCGCCTGCCCGGCGACCAGCGCCAGCCCGGCCAGCGCCCCCAGCCCCGCCACGACCGCCCGCCGGCGCCGCGGCCGGGCCGGCATCAGCGCCGCGACCAGCGCAACGCCGAGCACGACCAGCGCGGCCACGTACAACGGCTGCGCCCCGAGCCGGTCCTCCCGCCACTCGCCGGCCGGCCGCAGCTGATCGGCCGCCACGTCGGGCCGGCCGCCGAGCGCGAGGTCGAGCCCGTTGTACTCGGTTGTCCCGCCCGGCTGGGCGTGCCCGTAGCCGTCCGGCAGCCCGCAGGAGACGGTGGCGAACGGCAGCACGAAGCACAGCAGCATCAGCACCAGCGTGGCCGGGCTGCGCCACCGCCGCCGCGAGGTCGTCGCGCCGGACGCCGTCGTCACCCGCTCGCCGGACGCGGCCGCCGCCGGCACGTGGATCGCCCCCTCGGCGGCCACCGTCTCGGGCCGCTCGGCCACGGTGGGCGCCACCCCGAGGCGGGCGTGCAACAGCCGCCCGAGCAGCGGCATCCGGCTGCCGCCCCCGACCAGGAAGACGCCGGCCAGCTCGTGCGGGCCCAGCCCCGCCTCCGCCACCAGCTCGGCGGCGACGTCGACGACCGGGCCGAGCAGCGGCGTCGCCACGGCCTCGAGCTCGTCGCGGGTCAGGTGCAGATCGGCCGCGTACCCGGGCACGTGCACCGGCGCGACGCTGAGCCGGGAGAGACTCTCCTTGGCGGCGCGCACCTCCTGCCACAGCATGAGACGGTCGCGCCGATCCGCATTCGTCACCGGCACCGCGAGCCGCTGCCACGCCTCGGGCGCCGCGCCGGACACGAGCCGGCCGAGGATGCCGACCAGCGCCGCATCGACGTCCAGGCCACCGACGTCGAGCCCGCGCTGCGCGATCACGGAGCGCGCCGCAACCTCGACCAGCGCAACGTCCGCAGTACCCGCGCCGACGTCGACGACGAGCAGCGCGCCGCGCGGCGGGAGCTCCTGGTGCAGTACCGACGCGTAGTAGACGGCGGCCGCGATCGGCTCACTGACCAGCGTCACCGCGCCGAGCCCGGCCCGCTCGGCGGCCGCGGTGAGCACCGCGCGCCGCGACGCCGCCCACGTACTCGGCACGGTCAGCACCGCCGGCCCGGCCGGCCCGATCCGCTCGACGACCGCCAGCAGTACCGCGGCCAACAAGTCGGGCACGGCAACCGTGTGCGAGCCGAGCAGCACCGTCCCGTCGTCGACCCGCCGCTTCGGATTCGGCTCGAACGCCGCCGGATCGGCACGCGCGAGCCGCTCCGCGTCGTTGCCCGCGACCAACGCCCCGTCCGCGCCGGCGTACACGGCCGAGGGCAACTGTTCCCGGCCGTCGAACAGCAGGGGACGAACCTGCCCATCGGCCCCGCGGAGCACGGCGACGGTGTTGGAGGTACCGAGATCGATGGCGAACGGGTACACGAACGCAACGTACGCCGACGCCCCGGACGATGGCGCCCGGGGCGTTTCGTTTACATCGAGCCTTACGCGATCGGCGCTTCCGGGACGATCGGCGTGACCGGCGTCGCCACGGTCTCGGCCGGCATGAGAATCCAGAGCACCGGGTAGATCAGAATCTGCGTGCCGGGAATGGCGAGCAGGATCAGCGCGAACAGCAGCCGCGCCGGCCACGGGTCGATCCCGAACCGTCGTCCGAGCCCGGCGACAACACCGCCGAGCACCCGGCCGTGCGTCGGACGAACCAGGCCGTACTGCCGCATCGAGCCGTAGACGGTTTCCATTTTTCCGCGCTCCCTTGTCGAGGTACCACATCTGATGCATTAATCATGGGCGCCGAGCGGTCCGCGGGCATCGGGGACAGACCCCGGCCCGCCCCTGGCATCGCACCCGGAGCCCGCCTACGGGTCGCCCGAAATTGTGCGGCGAGCATCGACGCGGGCGGTTAGGTTTGCGGACGTGAGCAGGATTGTCTCGGTAAACCTGGCGGTCCCGGAGCCCAACCCGGCCAAGAGCGTAGGCATCACCGGCATCAACAAACAGCCGGTCGACCGCCTGGTCGAGGTGCGCGCCCCGGGCCCGAAGACCACCGGCCTGCACAGCGGCCTGATCGGCGACCAGATCTTCGACGTACAGAACCACGGCGGCGACGACCAGGCCGTCTACGCGTACGCGCGCGAGGACTACGACTGGTGGCAGGCTCGCCTGAGCCGCCGCCTGCCGAACGGCCTCTTCGGCGAAAACCTGACCACCGAGGACCTGGACGTAAACGGCGCGGTGATCGGCGAACGCTGGCGCATCGGCCCGACCCTGATCCTGCAGCCGACCTTCGGCCGCATCCCGTGCGCAACGTTTCAGCACAAAATGGCCGAGCCCCGCTGGGTAAAAACCTTCACACGAGCCAACCGCCCGGGCGCGTACCTGCGGGTCCTGGAACCGGGCGCGGTCTGGGCCGGCGATCCGGTGACGGTGGAGGACCGCCCGGCGCACGGCGTGACAATCGCGCAGGCCTTCCGGGCGTACACGACCGCCCCGGAACTACTGCCCGGACTGGTCGAAACCGAAGGACTCCCCGACGACCTGCGCGAGTCCCTCAGAAAGCGCCTACCCCGGTGAAGATTGTTTACCTGACGGATTTCTGTCGTACGGCACCAATCCGCACTCCGTGACATCCGCGCGCCCACCCTCGACGACGCCTGTTAATCCTCGGGGGGTTGCATATGTCGCGTCGTCGATGGACAGCGTTCGTTCTCGTGTTATCGACCGCGATGGCGACCCTCCTGGGCCCCGCGTCGCCCGCGGCGGCGGCGAGCTACGCCCCGATCGCCGGCGGCGGCTCGACGATGACGTACAACGCGTTCCACACCTGGATCAGCAACGTCTTCCAGTACGGCCTGCGCGTCGACTACGAGCGCTCGGGCAACACCACCGGCCGGACCAGGTTCCGGGAGGGCACCCTGGACTGGGCTTCCACGGACCTCCCGTACGGCCTCGGCGGCACCGACCTCCCACCGGAGCGCGGATACGCGTACATGCCCGACATCGCGGTCGCCACCGGCTTCATGTACAACCTGACGATCGGCGGTGAGCGGGTCGACAACCTCCGCCTGTCCGGCGACAACATCGCGAAGATCTTCACCGGCACACTGACCATGTGGAACGACCCGGCGCTGCTGGCCGACAACCCGGGCCTGGCCCTGCCGGCGATCCCGATCGTGCCGGTGGTGCGCACCGACGGGTCCGGCTCGACCTGGCAGTTCACCCAGTGGCTGGCCGCCCGGCACGCGCCGCAGTGGACGGCCTACTGCGCCGCGACGGGCGTGAACCCGTGCGGCACGCCCACGGCGTACCCGGTGCTGGCCGGCTCCGCGATGGTCGGACAGCCCGGCGATCTGGGCGTGCCCGGCTACGTCACCCAGGCCGGCGCGAACGGCGCGATCGGCTACGTCGAGTCGCCGCAGGTGACGGCATCCAACTTCCCGGTCGCGAAGGTGCTCAACTCCGCCGGCTACTACACGTCGCCCACTCCCGGCCACATCGGCCTGTCCCTGCTCAAGGCCAAGGTGAGCACGACCAACGGCCTCGGCGACCTGTCCGACGTCTACACCAACCCGGACCCGCGCACGTACGAGCTGTCGTCCTTCTCGTACATGGTCCTGCCGACCGACAACGCGTTCACCTTCAACGCGAGCAAGGGCTACACGCTGGGCGACTTCGGCCGCTACCTCCTGTGCGCGGGGCAGAGCCAGGTGACGGGGCAGGGCTACGCCCCGCTCCCGCTGAACCTGCTCCGGGCGAGCTACGGCCAGCTGCAGAAGGTACCGGGCGCGCAGCTGCCCGCGACGGCCGACTTCTCGCTCTGCCATAACCCGGCCGTCGCCGCCGACGGCACCGACGCGCTGTCGGCGACCGACCCGATGCCGAGGCCCTGCGATCGCCTGGGCGCGGCGCTGTGCCCGGCGGTGGTCGCGACCGCGACGACCCTGACCGGCCCGGCCGAGGCGCGGGAGGACACCCCGGTGACCCTGACCGCCACCGTCACGCCCGCCGACGCCGTGGGCACGGTCGAGTTCATAACCGCCATGGGCTCGCTCGGACCTCCCGTCCCCCTGGTCAACGGCGTCGCGCAGCTCACCCGGTACCCCATCGACAACCTCTACATCTACGCCAAGTTCACGCCGACGGACGAGATCGCCTACGCACCATCGATGTCGAGCGGCATCATCATGACGGTCACGGTCCAGCAACAGGACGAGAAGATCCAGGTCGACGTACCCCTCACCGAAGGCGTCTTCACCATGACCGTGGACAACACCCCGGTGCAGATGTCCGAAGCCACGCTCCGGCCCGACCACACCTTCGAGTCCTCCGGCGACCTACGCGCGGTGACAGTCAGCGACGAGCGCGACCAGACCCACCCCGGCTGGACGGTCACCGGCCAGGTAAGCGACTTCACGGACGGCGTACACACCTTCAGCGGCGGGTACCTCGGCTGGACGCCGATCATCCTCGCGCAGAACGCGAACCACGACGTCACGACTGCCGCCCCGGTGTCGCCGGGGGCCGGTCCGGGCCTGAAGGACGGCGCGGGCCTGGCTTCGGCGGCTTCGCCGGGCGGCCTGGGCACGACCATGCTGGGCGCCGAGCTGCACCTGAAGATCCCGTCGACCACGCAGCCGGGCCTGTACTCCGCCACGCTCACCATCACCGGAATGGCCCACGGCTAGAGCATTTCGGTCGCGTACTGCGGCGCCAGTGTCTGCGCCCGCTGCCGCCGTTCGTTGAGCTCGTCCGCGCTCAGCGGCGGCAGTGGCGCGGTGCGGCCGTCGACGGGGTCGCCGCAGCGGCGGAAGAACTCGTCCTGGCCGGCCGGGGTACACATGCAGAGCATCCGGGCCGCCCGCCCCGAACGGTTGCGGAAGTGATGCGGCGCGTTGGCCGGGATGTTGACCGTGGTCCCGGCCCGGGCGATCGCGGTGGTACCGCGGAAGATGAACTCGATCTCGCCCTCGAGAATCGTGAACATCTCCTCGAAGTCGTGCCGATGCAGCGGCGGGCCGCCACCGTCCGGGACGTGCATGTCGATGAGGCAGTAAGCGCCGCCGGTCTGGGCCCCGGTGACCAGCATCGTGTACGTGTCGCCGGCCAGCGCGATGTGCACCGCCCCGTCCGCCTCGGCATCGGTAACCACGAGTTCGCGGCCCAGGTCGTCTGGTGGGATCGGCATCGCTCTTCTCCCTCACACTGGAAATGGACGCTCCGTCCACTGAAGCACGTTGTGTACGGTGCGTCCACTCGGGCAGCATGGTCGGTGTGAACGACTCGACGGACGCCGCACCCCGCCGCGGACGGGGACGAAGGCCGAGCCAGCAGGTACGAACCGAAATCCTCGCGGCGGCCGGACACCTGCTGCTGACCGAGGGCATGGCGTCGTTCACGATCGAACGGGTCGCGGCACTGGCCGGCGCGAGCAAAATGACGATCTACAAGTGGTGGCCGTCGCGGGGCGCACTTGCACTGGAGGGCTACGCCGCGTCGGTGGATAGAGCGCTGTCCGTACCCGACACCGGCGACATCGAGCATGACCTGACGACGCAGCTGCTCACGTACGTCGCGTTACTGCGCGACACGCCCGCCGGCCGAGTCATCGGGCAGCTGGTGGGCGCGGCCCAGACCGACGCCGAACTGGCGGCCGTACTGCACCGCTCATACTCGACCCCCCGCCGCGCCGCGGGCCTGGCCGCACTGCACACCGCCCAGGAGCGCGGGCAGATCCGGCCCGACGCCGACCCGGAGGTCCTGATCGACCAGCTGTGGGGCGCGTGTTTGTACCGCCGCATGATGCCCGACCAGCCCTTGACCGACGACTTCGCCCGCGCCCTGGTACACAACCTCCTGCGCGGCGTCCGCGCTTAGCTACCTTGCCTCAGGCGTTAGATCCCGCCGGACCGGCGACGGCTCGACAACTACCGCCGGACCCCAGCCTGCGTCGGCTGCCCGATAGCGAGAGCGTGCCCGCAGGATATTGAACGCGCGAAACGAATCTGATCTCGGCTGCTGCCGGCAGTACAGCCGGCGCTGGGGCCGAGGGAAGCCCCCGGCCCCAGCGTCCGCGGGCGTCAGTACTGCACGAGCAGGTACTGCGACGTCTGGTCGGTCGTGCTGCCGTCGGCGCGGCGGCCGGTGACGACCAGGTTGTGCGAGCCCGCCTCCGACGGCGTCCACGCCACCGTGGCGTGGCCGTTCACCGCCGCGACGTTCTTCGTGTCGCCGTAGTCGAACTGGTAGTCGAAGGACACGACGCCGTCGGTGCCGGCCGTGAACTCGAACGTGCCCTCGACCCCGGCGCCGCCGCCCCACACGTAGGGCGCGTACTGCGCCGAGACCACCTTCGTCGCGGTGCCGACGAGGAAGCGGTACTCGGTGACCGGCGAGAGCTCGCCGCCGGGGAGCACCTGCTGGACGTACAGCGTGTTCAGCCCGTTGTGCGTCGGCGTGATCTCGGTGTACGTCGTGGTGCTGTCCGGCGTCGGCGGCACGGCGATGACCGGGCCGTCCTCGAGGTGGTACCGGTACTCCACGATGTTCGGGACCAGCTGCGAGTAGAAGCCCACGTTGCCCGGGATGCCGGCGCCGCCCGTCGGGTTGTACTCGTTCCACGCGCCGTAGACGGTGACCTTGTCGTCCTTGGCGATGATGTACTGCCGGCGCTGCTCCGACTCCGTGCCGTCGGCGCCGACGCTGCGGACCAGGATGGTGTCCAGCCCCGGCGAGAGCGGCGTGTACGTCACCGTCGCCGTGCCGTCCGCGCCCACCGGCACGGTGAGGTCCTCGGCGCCGTTCGGCAGCGTGTAGCGGAACTGCGTCGCGCCCGGCAGCGCGGCCTTGAACGTGACCGTCACCGGGTGGTTGATGACGACGTCCCCGGCCGGCGCCCAGGTGACGATCGGACCGGAGAAGACCTGGAAGGTGTACCGCGTCTCCGGCGATCGGCTCCCGTCGGCCCGCACCGCCCGCGCGACGACCGTGGTGTCCCCGGCGTGCGCCGGCGTCACGTCGATGTAGGCGTAGGTGTTGCCGTTGCTGGAGATCGAGGTCTCCGGGCCGCCGTCGAAGCTGTAGACGAACCCGGTCAGGTCCGGCAGCTGGCTGTCGAACTCGATCCGCTGCGAGATCCCGACGCCGTCGCGCCGCGGCGAGTCCGACTGGCCCCACGCGTAGACGTGCGGCCGCACCGGGATGATCGAGAAGTAGTACTGCGCCTGCTGCGAGACGGTCCCGTCGGCCGACACGGAGCTCACCAGCATGTTGAAGAACCCGGGAGTGTCCGCGGTGTACGGCAGCACGGCACTGCCGTCCGCACCGGCGTCGACCCGCCCGCTGCCGTCGCCGATGACGTACTGGTAGGCCACCACCCCGGACCGGCGCGGCTTGAACGTGAACGAGCCGGTCTTGCCCTCGACCTGGTCGGTGAACACGTCGAACTCGGCCGACTGCACCGCCGGCTCGTCGCTGACCGAGACCGAGAGCTTGCTCTGCCCGATCATCTTCGTGCCCTTGTAGGCCCGTAGCGCGATGTCGACGTACCCGACCTGGGTGAACGTGATCGGCCCGCTCGCCTTGCCGCCGGTCACCGGCAGCTTGACCTCGGCCGCCCCGGGCAGCTGGTACGACATCACGGTCGTCTCGCTCGCCGGCGCGGTCAGGTCGATCGTGCTCGGCAGCCCGACCCCGGCCACGTCGACGGCCCCGTACGGCGAGGTGTTGCGCACGAAGAACCGGTAGTTCTTCTCCGGCCCGCGGTTCCCGGCCGCGTCGACGGCGGTCACGTACAGCGACGCGAGCCCCGACGTGTCCGGCGTGTACTCGAGCACGCCCCCGCCGGACCGGTTCGCCTTCACGACCCCGGTGTGCCCGACGATGTCCCGCCAGTAGAACGCGGCCACGTCGGGGTCCCCGCCGGCGTCGAACCGGAACCGTCCGGCCACCCCGGGCCCGCCCGACGGCACATTGCCGGCCGGGTACTGCTTCGAGGCAACCCCCGGCTCATGCGCGGGCGCGGTCTTGTCCACGGTGAGGTAGCAGGTCTTCGCCCACGGCCCGTAGTCGGTGTAGTCGTAGCCCCGAGCGCTCCAGGCGACCAGGGTCCCGTCGGCGTACCCGCTGAGGTCCGTCGACGCCTGGAAGACGCCCCCGCCGTAGGTCCCCCCGCTGAACTCCCGCCGCTGCTCCGGATGGTCGGCATCCCAGACGGCGAAGATCGCGTTGGTGGGATCGCCGGCGTCGGCGTCGGTAACCTTGGCGGCAAAGGTCGAATACGACCCCGCGGTCGGGTGCTTGGCCGCGGTACCACAGGCGCCGTCCGGGTATTGCAGTTTGAGCTCGGACGCGACCGCCAAATGATTGCCGCTGACCCCGATCCGCGGCGGCTGCACCGACCGCCCGAGCCGCTGATCGCCCTCGGAGGCGGCCGCGATGCGCAGCTCAACGGTGAGCGCCTTGTCCCCGCGCGCGACGGCGACCCCGATCGCCTCGGTGAGATCGAACCCGAAGCCACTCGGGCAGGACCAGCTCCCAGCCCCGAGCGCCGCCTGCCCGAGCCGCTCAATCTCCTGTGGAGCCCGATTCCACGCCGCGTTGTCCTTGATCGTGGACGTCCGCCAGAGCTCAACGCTCGCGGCGGCGCTGCAGTCGGTGACGTTGGTCTCACTGGAGTTCAGGGTCGCCAGGTGGACGGCCTGACCCTTGAGCCCGGTGAGGTCCAAGGTGACGTACGACCGCCGCGTGTGCGCCTTACCGGCGCCATCGAGCGACGTGCCGACCGGCAGGTCCCCGGCCTGGTTGACGAAGCTGGCCGACGGATTGCGCGAGTCGGTCCAGGCCCACTTGGTGGGGCTGAGGCTGACCGGCTCGGCCAGAGCGTGCACGGGCTGTGCGGTGGTTGCCACGACTACGAGCGCGACGCCAGCGGACAGCAAAATCCTGCCTACGCGTGCCATATGGGTGTTTCCTCCCCGAATCCCGGAGCGGCGCATACCGCCAGGGCACCGGGGATCGTAGACCCACCATCGATCACGGTGTTACCGAGTATCCATTATGGACAATCGCCGCCAGAACCCCGTTTCGGGAGCAAATGCAGCCTCCGGCGAATGGCAGACCGCCGGAGCTCAGCTCGCCGGAGGAGGGTTCTCCACGGCATAGATGCCCTTGCCGTGCACGGTGAACACAAGCCCACGGTCGCGCAAGATCTCGACCGCCTTGCGCGTGGTGCCACGAGCCACGCCGCACTGCTGCTGCAGCGTTGTCTCCGACGGAATCGGCCGGTTCGGCGGGATCGAGCCGTCGCGGATCATCTTCTCGATCAGGTCTGCGAGCTGCACATAGAGGGCGTGGGGCCGTCGGGATCGACCATGCGCACGACGTTAAGTCTCGCCACCTGTCCGTAATCGACGCAGGGCGAGTATGGACGAGTGTGGACGAGTATGAACGAGTTGCGAACGGTCAGTCATCGGTTGCGGCAATACGGTCGCCGCTCCCGTCCGATGGCAGTGGAGGCACGATGACCGAACAGATCCAACATCCGGACTGGTGTTCACCGACGGCGTGCACAGCGATGGACGAGGCGATGGAACCGCTGCACCGTTCTGAACCGTTCGTGATCGACAGCGGCGAACCGGGAACGGTCCTGTACCTTCATCGAGCTGCCGACCCGGACGGCTCCGGCGAATACGTCACCTTGGCGAAGCTGGACTGCCCGGTGCCAGAAGCATGGTTCCTCGCCGAGCCCGTCGGCGGCCACGAAATCATTCTCCCGCGCACTTCGGCGGAGTCGGCGCAGCACGCCTTGGCCGAGATGGTCTGAGCACGGCATTCGGCGAGGCCGCGATGCGACCACGCTTGGCGGTGCGAACTCCGGGGAGTGGGGCGAAGCGCCTGCGGGTGGCGAAGACCGACCGGCCAGGAGGCGGGTGGGCGGCTACGACCACGGTCGCGGGTAAGAGATGGCCCGGTGCGCTGCTTAAGAGTGCTCTGAAATGAGACCTCAACCTTAACCGAGCCACCCAACACGGCAGCCGGCTCGGCGCTGCAGACGAACAGGAGCTTCAAGGACCTCAGCGAGCTCGTCGACCGTCTGAACCACGGATCCCGCACCCTTCCCCCGTACGGAGTTCCCCATCTGGAACGAGTCGGGATTTGTACTGAACCGGTGATACGGCATCCAGCTGGGCTGTTGTGCCGAAGCGCACCGGCCAGACCCCGGCCGCACGGCGCCTAGGGGCCGGCCGGACCGATGACCGGCCTCGGGACCGAGGTTTCGGCCGCGGCTCGACCTGATTCGACTCGTCCTCTCCGTGGGCGGTCGTCTCCCAGCCGCGCCGTAGAGCCGATCCCGCCGAAGGTGTTGCCACTGCCGCGGCCGGACACTCGACTGACGATCGCCGGCCGCTACGCCGCCGTCTCGCAAGCAGCGGCTCGGCTGACGTTCGATTCGGTGTCTCATCAACGAATACCTGGCGTTGGCTGGCCAACACGTATTGCTCCGGCCAACAGCGTCCCAACAGGTCCGCAGTTGGCCCTTGTGGCTGGAGCGCCGTTGGGTATAGCGGCAACGCACCCAACGTCCCGTTGGCCGACGGTGAGCGGTGTTGGGTCAACGAACAACACGACGAGCATCAACGCTCAACAGCGAACCGGCACTTCGGCAACGGTCGACGCGGACCTGTTGACCGCGAGCCGGCTGCTGGCGTCGCTGTTGGTTCAACAGCGACTGTCGCGTTGCCCGGCTCGGCCAACAGCGTTGGGCACGGACTGCCACATCGATAAGGAGGCAGGGCGGTGTTGGCCCAACCGTTGACTGTGTTGGGTGGACTGCGCATTCGCCCTTGGTGAGGGGCGGGTTTTCGAAGCCATTAGTGGGTGACACAAGAAACACCGCGCCCACAGCCCGGAGGCAGAGATGACCCGCACCAACGCCGACCGCGTCCTCGCGGCACTGGCATTCTGCACAGAACGCGATCTCCAGGTATTCGAGTGGCTCTACGACCACCAGGTTCTGACCATCGGCCAGATCGCCGCCATGGTGTTCAACTCGCGCTCCGCCGCGCAGGAACGCCTGTTGCGGCTGTACCGCCTCGGCATGCTGGAGCGATTTCGACTCCTTCAGTCGCCCCAGGTCGGATGGCACTACGTGCTCGATCGGCTCGGCACCGAGGTGATCGCCGCCCGACGCGGTGACCCAACGCCACGCCCGTCGACGGTCGCCGAGCAGCGGCGGCGGATCGCGACCAATCGGCAGCTGCAGCACACGCTCGGCGTCAACCAGTTCTTCGCCGACCTCATCGTCTACGCACGTCATCACGACAACGCTGCTCTGCTGCGTTGGTGGTCCGAGGTGCAGTGCTGCGAACCGCTGCGATTCGGCGCCGTGAGCATGCACCGCGTGCGTGCCGACGGCCACGGTGTCTTCGTGGAGGGCAAACGTCGGGTGGCGTTCTTCCTCGAATACGATCGCGGCACCGAGTCGTTGTCGGTCCTGGCTGACAAGGCCGACCGATACGGCGAGTTGGTGGCGCAGGGCGGTCCCGCCTGGCCGGTGCTGTTCTTCCTGCCCGACCGGACGCGTGAAGACGGCCTGCACCATCTCCTCCGGCGCCGCCCGCCGACAACGCCGGTGGCCACTGCCGTACGGAACGAACTAGCCGCCCAACAAACCGTGGCCGATTCAGTCTGGCGGCCCGTCGGGAACGCCGAACACCGGCATCGCCTCGTGGCGCTCGGCGCGTTGGGTGATCGTCCAGACGAACGCGCGCTCAGTCGGCTTGACCGCCGCCCAACGTGGTAGCGCCGAAGGGCGCGGGTATGGGCTGTCTTTTGCCCATGTCATCAACGGTTACAACAACGAGACGGATTGCACCGGCCACATCGGAATGACCCTTACATGATCGATGCGACCGGTCGCGCCGACGCAGCCGAGATCCAGCCCGAACTGACTGATCACAGGTGGCGCGCACGCGTTCCTGCGAGCTCCAGATCTCCGGGGAACCTCGCGCGTCTCCCTCAGGGTTTCCTTGCCACCGCGCCGAAGATCGAGGCATTGACCGGCAACGGCTTCTCTTCGGCGTCCGGGTCCGGCCGCCACTCTCCCACCGCGACGATGCCCGGCTCGACGAGGTCAAGGCCGGCGAAGAACTCGCCGAAGGCGGCCCGGTCGCGCGGATGAACATCGGACTTGCCGGTGCGCAACGTCTCGTCCCAGTTGGCGGCCAGCTCCGGCGTGAGGAAGTCCTTGGTGGCGCATGACATCGCAAGATAGCTACCCGACGGCAGCGCACCCATCAGCGTCTGTACGACATTGCGCGCGGTCGCCTGGTCGGACAGGAAATGTACGACCGCGACGAGCATCAACGCGACTGGCCGATCGAGATCGAGCGCTTCGACCAGGTCGGCGTGGGCGAGAATTCGCTCGGGTTCGCGCAGGTCCTCCTCGATGTACCGGGTGAGCCCCTCAGGCGTGCTGGTCAACAAGGCCCGAGCATGCGCCATCACCATCGGATCGTTGTCGGCGTACACGATCCGAGCATCCGGGGCGATGCGCTGCGCGACCTCGTGCGTGTTGTCGGCGCTCGGCAGTCCGGTGCCGATGTCCAGGAACTGGCGGATGCCGGCTTCGACGGCGAGGTACCGCACCGCCCGTTGCAGGAACGCGCGGTTGGCCCGGGCGGCGATCCGGGCCGCTGGGTAGGACTTCGCCAGCAGATCGCCAGACTCCCGATCGACGGCGAAGTTGTCCTTGCCGCCCAGCCAGTAGTTGTAACGCCGGGCCGGATGCACGGTCCCGGTGTCGAGCTTTTCCAGCATCATGGCCCCCAGATCGGAAAGCATCATATTAGTCAGAGCTCGGGCTCGATCGAGGAAGCCGCGAATGAGTCGAGGCCCCAACCTTCCGATTACAAGGCGAGTTATGTCCGTTTTTACGAGTATTTTCGGTACAATTTAGTGCGGTCTTGTCCGTATTCCGATCCAGCCTGGCGGGCCGCGTCCGAGACGGCGAGGCGGCGTCCAGAAACGGCGGAGCACGCGTCGAGCGCGGTCAGATCCATAGTGGACGGTGCCCTCTTCCGCTCCCGCGCGTCTTACCCTCCGGTTGCTCTCGGTCAGCTTGTTACGCCACTCCGCAAACCGAGCGCGCAGGCCGTCCAGCACTCGGCCGGTCACTCCGTACTCCGCGAAGTCGGTGGTCGACAGTTGCTCGATCGCCCCGAGCGCGCTGGGCGTGACGGCCGCTCGTCCGGTGCGTCTACGGCCCCTGATACCGCGATCCGGTGGCCGTGTACGGCGCGGTCCCGATGATCAGCCGTAGTAGCCTCAGGCCCCATGGAACTCGTCACGTTGATCACCGGCGGTTCGAGCGGCATCGGTGCAGCAACGGCCAGGGCGCTGCTCGAGCAGGGTGACCTGGTGGCGGTCACCGGTCGCGACGCCGGCCGCCTGGCTGCCTTCGCCACCTCCGTCGACGCCGGGGAGCAGCTGCTGACGATCGCCGGTGACGCCGCCGACGAGAACGACGTCGCGTCGGCCGTGCGTCAGGTCGTCGACCGGTGGGGCCGGCTGGACACGGTGATCGCCAACGCCGGCTACTCGCTGCCCGGCACCCTGGAGGACCACGACCCCCAGGCGATGCGTGCCATGGTCCTGACGAACGTCCTCGGCCCGGCGCTGCTGGTGCGCGAGGCGCTGCCGCACCTGCGCGAGTCCAAGGGCCGGATCGTGGTCGTCGGTTCGGTCGCGGGGATCAGGAACACGCCCGGGAACCTGTACTCCGTCACCAAGTGGGCCGCGCACGCGTTGGTCGAGAACGTCCGGCAACTGGTGGCCAAGGACCGCGTCGGCGTCACGCTGGTCGCGCCGGGCGTGGTGGACACCCCGTTCTGGACCGAGCGCGGCGGCACGCCTCAGGCCGCGCCGACGCTGACCGCCGAGCAGATCGCCACCGTGATCGTGTTCGCCGTCAACCAGCCCGAGGGCGTGGACGTGAACCAGCTCGTCGTGCGACCCTCCGGCCAGTTCGGCTGACAAGGCCTGAAATTGCTGAATCGGTGACCATCCGCGTTTCGCGCTTTTCACAGCGCCGAGCGCGGCGAGCGTCATGAGAGCAATCTGACGGATAGCACAAATCGGCGCAACGAAGGCGACGTTGTATCGGCGAGTGGCTGAATTCTGCTCCGTTTGCGGGGGAGGGTCCATTGCCGGTGCATGGATGCCGAGAACCGCCTCGCGGCAAGCGTCCAGCGCTGATGCTGGGATATCCATACCGGCTCGCATCAGCGGGCCGTTGTTCCGGGCAAGGCTCCGAAGTCCGGACGTAGCGTTCACGCAGTCGTCAGCCTGCCGAAAGCTGGTGAGTACACACGGCAAACATGCTCCGAGTTGGATGAAAGTGTATGCCCGGCCGCGCCGGGCGTAACAATTCAACGACGTTGAGTCACCAGGAGCCGGCATGAAAAGACTGAACCTCGCCAGAGTCGGAGCCCTGGCCGTCGCCGGGATGCTGTCCGTCGCCGCACTCAGCACCCCCGCGGCGGCTTCACAGGACGACGGCTACACGTTCGCCGTCATCGGCGACATCCCGTACGGCGACGCCGCGCTCGCTCGATTCCCGGCCAACATCGCGCAGATCAACGCCGATCGGGACGTGCAATGGGTCAACCACCTCGGCGACATCAAGAGCGGGTCAACCGTCTGCAGTGACGATTACTTTCAGCTGATCAAGCAGGATTTCGACCAGTTCAAGGATCCGCTGGTCTACACAATCGGCGACAACGAGTGGACCGACTGCCACCGGCCGAACAACGGGCCCTACAACCCTCTGGACCGGCTCGCGAAACTGCGGCAGCTGTTCTTCGCGCAGCCCGGCCGCACCCTCGGCCAGCGCAGCGCACACGTCGACTCGCAGGCCGACTGGGGCATTCCGGAGAACGTCCGCTGGAGCGCCGCCGGTGTCGAGTTCGCCGCGGTACACATCGTCGGCAGCAACAACAGCCTCGCGCCCTGGACCGGCAACACGTCGGCGACCCCGGAACAGACCGCCGAGGTGCTCAACCGTACCGCCGCCGCCATTCAGCACATCCACGACGCGTTCGCCGAGGCCCAGCGCAGGCACCAACGCTCCGTCGTACTGCTGACCCAGGCCGACATGTTCGACCCGACCGTGCCCAACCCGTCGTGGGCCAACTACTACGGCTTCCAGCCGATCGTCGCGGCGATCGTGCGTGAGTCCGCCGCGTTCGACGGGCAGGTGTACCTGTTCAACGGCGACAGCCACGTGTTCAACGCCGACCACCCGCTCGCCACCGGCTCGTCCTGGCTCGCGTTCTACGGCGTCACCCAGCCGCTGACCAACCTGACCCGGATCACCGTCGACGGGTCGAACAACGCCAACGACTACCTGCGCGTGACCGTCAACCACCATGGCCAGCAGCTCAGCTGGACCAAGGTGCCCTTCACCGCCGCGTAGCGCGTGCGATGCGGCCCGGCGTGCGCCGCCGGGCCGCATCCGCTCTACGTCTCTGCGAGTCTACGAAAGGCTTCGCGAGGCACTGGTTCTGCCGGCGGCGTGGCCGTCACCTGCAGGTGAGTCCTCGACGTAACCGCCCGTCGCCACGCGTGAAACCCGCCCACGGACAACCCGGCGTCAGTACTATCCACAGTGGACTTTCTGCTCGCTCGATCAATCTTGCCGCGCGGAGCGATGACGACCAGCGGTCGCCGGTGCAAGTCTGCCCAGGTCGAGGGGCGCCGGACGACGCCGGGCGAGAAAATACCGTCCCATTCTCGACGTTGCCCAGTCCGACCTTGCCCAGCCCGACGGGGCCTCCCCGTGTTGGCCCGCACCGCCAGGATCACCGGTGTCGCCGGCCTGTGTCTCGATGGCAGCGCCGGCAACAATAACAACAACGGCAGAGTCCGGCTGTGGGACTGCAACGGTGTCGAGGGACAGGTGGACCGTGGCGGACGACGTTGACTGCTCCTGCCGCTCCTGACCCGACGGATCAACGCTTGGCGCAATCCGCAACGGTCTTGGGGAAGTGATCAGGAGCCGATGGCCGGGTCGGCGCCCTCGCCGGCGGCGGGAGCATCGGCGAGGATGCGGTAGGCCGACTGCACGTACCGGCACGGGAACGAGGTCAGCCGTGCCCACGAGGTCAGGCAACCCTCGCAAAACCCGTCCCGCTCGATGTGCTGCTCAATGAGTACGAGGGCCTCGTTCCGGGTTGCGGGTGTGGGGTAGTCCTTCATGGCAGTCCCCTTGTGAGGATGCTGACGGATCCCCGTCACAGGGCAGGATCGCAGCGCACCCAGCCGCCTGCTGAGAACGCCACCAGATGGGCCACCATGTCCACCACCGCCTGGACGCCGTGTCTGCTGGAAAGGGCGTACGCCAGCTCGCTTGGGTTACTTCGATTCCGCGGAGTGTCGTGAAAGTGACAGATTTCTGCGTCAGCCTGCGGCGGAGGCCCGACGTTTGCGAGGTGACGAACTGTCGGCCCCATCGGCACCGCCGTTGACCGGCGCTGCCGCCGCCCAGCGTGCGTATGTCGGTCCGCAACGTTTGGACCACATGCGCCGCACTACGACTGCTTGGCCAGGCGGGCCGGGGTGCGCTCGATGCCGCCGCACCAGACGCGGCTGATCGACCGCACGGCGCGGATGTCGTGCAGCGGGTCGCCGTCGACGAGCACCAGGTCGGCCCGGCGGCCCGGCGCGACGATGCCACGGTCGGTGAGGCCGAAGTGTTCGGCGGGCAGCACCGTCGCGGCGCGCAGCGCGTCGATGGTGCTGAGGCCGGCGTCGACGAGCAGCTCCAGCTCGTGGTGCAGGCTGTCGCCGAACGTGAAGTCCCCCGGCGCCTCGGCATCCGTGTTGGTGTCAGTGCCGGCCAGGACCGGTACGCCGGCGCGGTACGCGGCGGCGACGCTCGCCCGCGCGCTGTCGAAGGTTGCGCCGGGCATCGCCCACTCGGCCAGCATCTCCGAGGACGTCGACGGCGCCGTCAACGCCTCCATCATGACCAGCGTGGGGATCAGGAACCGGCCCGCGGCCGCCATCCGGTCCGCCGCAGTGCGGTCCAATGGCCGGTCCAGCGGCGTGTGGGTGAGCGCGTCGACCCCGGCCGCCTGCGCCACCTCCGCGGCCTCGTACGAGAGGGCGTGCGCCACGACGAGCCGCCCGAGCCTATGCGCGGTGGTGACGAGCGCGGCGACGGTGGCCCGGTCGGGGCTGGGCCCGGGCAGATCGATCAGGATCTTCAGGAAGTTGGAGCCCTCGGCGAACCGTTCGGTCACGAACCGCTCCGCTTCGCCAGCGGTACGGATCAGGCCGCGCTCGCCGATCTCCGGGATGTGCGAGTGGACGCTGCCCGGGGCGAGCGCGGCCGTGCCAGCGCTGCGAATGTCGGTAAGCCCGCGACTCCCGCGCATCGAGTCGATGAACTCCGGCGGGGCGTTGGCCATGTCCAGGGCGGTGGTCACCCCGAAGCGCACCAGCCGCTCGAGCGCGGACCGCCCGTCGAGGTGCAGGTGGGCGTCGGTCAGCCCGGGCAGAAGCACCGCCCCCGCGCCGTCGACGACCATCTTGGCGCCCGAGGCGTCCGAACCGATGCGGTCGCCGTCGAGCACCACCGTTCCGGGCGAAAGAAGTTGCCTGCCGTCGAACACGCGGACGTTGCGCAGTGCAGTCTTCATGGGTCCGCAGGTGCCCGCTTTCCGCGCCGATGAACACCCGGGGTCGACGACCGTGCGCTAGTACCGCGATGCGTGCAGCACAACTTGCCGCCGTCGGGATCACCTCAATGATGCGGTTCCGCCGTAGCGTGCGGCGGTCGGCTGGCTCCGCCAGCTCCGTCCGGCCACGAACGGCTGGCCCGCGTCGGACTCGCCGCCGCCGACCGCGCCGGCGCGTTCGATTCGTGCGGTAAGAGCGGCGGCGAGTGCTGCTGCGCAAGGCGGCCGCGCGGGGCTGACTGATGTGTTCCGTGACGACACCGGGCGCTCGGCCACCGTGACGTACTGTGACGTACCGGCGGGTTGAGCCGGGCGGTTGTGTCATGGTTGAGCGCGATGGTAGGGCGTCTGCTGAACGGCCGGTACGAGCTGCGATCGGTCATCGGCCGGGGCGGCATGGCCGAGGTGTGGCTGGCCGTCGACGGGCGGCTGGGCCGAGGTGTGGCCGTGAAGATGCTGCACCACGACGGCGGCGCCGATCCGTCGCTGCCGGAGCGGTTCGAGCGTGAGGCGCACACCGCTGCGCGGCTGTCGCACCCGAACATCGTGGCCGTGTACGACGTGGGGGTCGACGACCGTACGCCGTACCTTGTGATGGAGCTGGTCCAGGGGCACAGCCTCGCCGACGAGCTGGCCGCGGGCCCACTGGATCCGCAGCGTGCGGTGCGCATCGCCGAGCAGGTGTGCGACGCCTTGGCGGCCGCGCACGACGCCGGGGTGGTCCACCGGGACGTGAAGCCGGCCAACATCCTCATCGGCGACGAGGGACGGGTGAAGGTCTGCGACTTCGGCATCGCCCGCATCACCGACCGGGCGCAGACCTCGCTGACCGCCCCCGCCACCGTGCTCGGCACCAGCTCGTACATGGCGCCGGAACAGGTCCTCGGCGAGCCCGTGGACGCCCGGACCGACCTGTACGCGCTGGGCTGCGTGCTGTACGCGATGCTCACCGGCCGCCCGCCGTTCATCGCCGACTCGCCGGTGCAGATCGCCTTGCAGCAGGTGCACCAGGCGGCGGTACCGGTGGCGGTCCTGCGGCCCGGCCTGCCGCCACAACTCGCCGGGCTGGTCGGCGCGCTGCTGGCCAAACGCGCGACGGACCGGCCGGCGAGCGCGGCGCAGGTCCGCACGGCTTTGGCCGGCGGGACCGGTGGGGCCGCAACGGCTGTGCTCGCGCACGACGCCGGACCGGCCGCTTTCGCGCGTGGCGAAGGACCGGCCGCAGTTGGGGGCGAGGCGCCGATCCGCGGCCGCGCCGCGGTGCGGCCGGCAACGCGCAGCCTGCCCGTGCTCGGCGAGCCGCCCGCACCAGCCGCCCGGCGACGGGGCCGCTCGGCCGGGATCGCACTGGCGGCGCTCGGCGCGGTCGCCGCCGTCGTGCTCGCGCTCGCGCTCGGGACACTCCCGAGCCGGTCCGACCACCCGGCCGCGGCGCCCACCCCCGCGGACACGACGCAGTCGCTGCCGACCGCGGACACCTCGAGCGCGGCGCCGAGTGACACACCGCCCGACCCGTCGAGCACAGCGCCGACCGACACACCGAGCGATACGACGAGTGATACGACAGGGGCGACGCTGGCCGCGGCCCGTGCCGCTGTGAAGGCGCAGGCCGCTGACGGCGGTCTGGACAGCGGTACCGCGCGTGAGCTGAACCGCCGGCTCGACAACCTCGCCCGCGACCTCAAGCGCGGCAACGCCGACAGCGCCGCAGCGGAGGTGGCGAGCCTGGTCGACCGGCTCCACCAACTGCACCAGGACGGCACACTCACCGGCACCGGGTACACGGCGGTGCTCACCCCGGTCGACCAGCTCGCGGCGAACCTGCCGACCCCCGACGACAATAGCGAGCGGGACTGACCCGACGCCTCGCGCGGGTCGTCGGCCAGCAGGCCGCCGGCCCATGGGTTGCGAGGCACACGCCGGGCCGCGCGGCGGCTGCCGATCCGGTCGATGCGGGTTCAGTGTCGCTGATAGCGGCCGATGAGACGGCCCGAGGCCAACACCTTGCCCGCCGTCGCCCGCCGCAGGTCGACAGCCGACGCTCCCTCGGCAAGGCGGAGCGGTTCGGACAGGGCGAGTACCTCGAAGATGTACCGATGTGACCGGCCACGGGGCGGGCACGGCCCGCCGTACGCCCGCCTGCCGAAGCCGTTCGTGCCCTGCGCGGCGCTCGTCGGCACCTCGCCCTCACCCAGGCCTGACTGGCCAGGATCGATACCCCACATGACCCAGTGCGTGAAGGTACCGCTGGGGGCGTCGGGGTCCTCGACGAGCACGGCCAGCGCAGCGGTCTGCTCCGGCAGTCCGGTGAAGCTGAGCGGCGGTGACACGTCGACGCCATCGCACGTGAACCGCCGAGGAATCTGGTCGTCCTCGTTGAAAACCGGGCTGGACACAGCAATCGTCACCAGTGCCTCCGGATACTCCGGCCGGCCCCCGCCCTGCCACGGCCGACAGATGTCACGTCCGCGGCAGCCGCGGGTGGGTTCAACGGGTTCAAGGGGTCAGGACGTCGCGTAGACCTTCCCCACGAACTCGCTGAGCCGGTGTTCGTCGAGCTTGCGAGCCAGGTCGGCCTCGCTGATCATGCCGACCAGGCGGTGGTTCTCGATGACCGGGAGCCGCTTGACCCGGTGGCCCTCCATCTGACGCAGCACCTCGTTGACGTCGGCGCCGGCGTCGACCCAGACCAACTCACCACGGGTCAGGTCACGCACCTTGACCTGGCCGGCCTCCTGGCCCTCGGCGACGCACTTCACGACGATGTCGCGATCGGTGATGATGCCGTGCAGCCGGTCGTCCGCGCCGCAGATCGGCAGGGAACCGACGCCGAGATCGCGCATCATCCGCGCGGCGGACGCAGCGGTCTCGTTCTCGTCGACGCACTCGGCTCCCGGGTGCATGATGTCTCTCGCCTGCCACTCCTGCTTCTCGCGAAGCTTCTGCTCAAAGTCATCCAGAACGCGGAGCTTGCTGGCCACGGCCTCGTGTGTCGCATGGCCGGTGTATTCGGCGTAGCTGGACTCGCCGAGCTCGTGCAGCAGCTTGTCGCGCTGCCGCTGGGCCCGCGTCTCATCCATTCGCGCCCGGCTCGTCGCCAGGCCACGCTTGGCGGACTCCTTCATCTTCTCGAAGGCCATAGTGCCCTCCTCTTTCGTGTACCTCAGCGCAAGGAAGCCAGCAATGGTCATACCCACCCGCAACGCTACGTCGCAGCCGCTAACGAACGGCGCCACCTCGTCAGCATGGCCAGGCGGTGACCCCGCGCTGCGCGCCGCTGACTTCCGGACATGAGCGGCCGGCGGGACCTGTTCGGGAACTGACGGGCCCGCCGCCGGCTAAGTGCCCTGGATCGACGCGGGGATGCACTCAGGAACGAGAAAATGGTGATTCCGCTGGCAGCCGACCTGGCCTGGTCGCGGTCGCCGCGGTAGCCGAGCGCCTCGGTGCGACCAGGCGACAGGTGCAGCACCTGGTCGCGGCCAGAGAGCTGCACTCTCTCGCCCGCGGAGTCATCGAGGGCGCGGCGGCGGGCGGCGACTGCGTCCCGCCGCCGCAGCGCGGCAGCGCGTACATGCCGGACACCGCCGGTGGTACGGCCTTCATGTACAACCTCAGCGTCGGCGGTCACCAGGTGACCAACCTGCGGCTGTCCGGGAAGAACATCGCCAAGATATTCACCGGCGTCCTGACCGGTGGGACGACCCGGCTTTCCGGTCGCCAAGATGCTCAACGCCGCCGGCTACTACACCGAACCCACCGCGGGCCACGTCGCCGTGTCGCTGCTCCGGGCGAAGATCAACATGGACCCCAGCATTCGGGCCACCTATCTCACCCAGGATCTCTCCGACGTCTACACGAACCCGGACCCGCGCACGTACGAGCTGTCCTCCTACTCGTACATGATTCTGCCGACCACCACGGAGTTCGGCTTCACCACCGCCAAGGGCTTCACTCTCGGCGATTTCGGCAAGCGCGCGCTGTGCCAAGGGCAGACCCAGGTCAACGCGCTGGGCTACTCGGCGCTGCCGATCAACCTGGTGCTGGCCGGCTTCGAGCAGCTGCGCAAGGTCCCCGGGGCGCAGGTGCCCACCACGACCGTGGACACCGTCCGAACCTGCAACAACCCGACGTTCTCGACGGACGGCAGCAACACGCTGGCCACCAACGATCCGCAGCCGCAGGCATAACCCAGCCCGGCCTGTACTCCGCCACGCTGACCGTCACCGCGATCACCACGGCCTGATCCGGGGCCGCTTCCGCTGAACTGATCGGCAGCAGGTGGAACGGAGGCGCGGCGGCGTCGTACCTCGACGCCGCCGCACTCAGTGCGCCACAGGCTTACTGGCAGCGCCAGACGACGGCTTTCGTCAGGCCGTTCGCGTCGGCGGCCCGGCCGGCGAGCGTACGGGCGTCGTCGCTGATGTAGACGACCGTCGGCACCAGGTTGGGAGCGGTGGGCGCGTCGGTGGGCACGCCGGTGGGCGCGCCGGTCTGCGTAGCTAGCTGGTCCAGCCTCACGTGCCGCCGGCCGTCGGACAGCACCGCCCCGCCGTCGCCCTGGCCCGCCCGGATTCCGCGGCCGTTACCCACCGACTCCACGAGGTCCTCCGGGAAGGCGGTGAACGTGCCGGTCGTCAAGTCGAACATCACCGGCTCCATAGCTCGCCGTTTCGGTTGATCGAAGGCGACGTCCGCGGTGCCGTCGATGACGGTGCCGTGGATGCTGGTCGGCCAGTAAGCCGCGGCCTGGCGACCTGCGACCACAGGCGGCGGCAGCTGCCGGTGTTCGCCGTTGGGCAGCCAGACGTAACCTTGGTTCGCGCCGCCCGGGAGGTGCACCACGCCGACGATGGTGCCGTCATCGGCGACGTCGACGGCCCTGCCGCCGAGGGCGCCGTCGGGCAGCGGTAGCTGCTCCGCCGGCCGGTCGAGCGCTCGCCAGACGACGGGCTGCTCCAGACCGGGGCCCGACACCCGGAGGCCGACCACGAGGTTGCCGCTGTTGATCGCCTTCGCGCTGACGCTGTCACCGGCCAGCCGCTGGACGGCGCCGTTACGGTACAGCCAGGCAGTCGGCGAGTCGTTGACGAAGCTGGAACCGACCGCGGTCCCGGCAGTGTTGACGTCATACAACGTGGCATCCTCGCCGGTCATCGCCACCACGCGCGACGAGTCACCGGTCCAGATTCTGATCTGCTTCGCCGCACCTTGGCTGCTGCGAGTCAGCAGGTACCGACCGGACGGATCGCCGCCGGTCACGGAGCTGAACTGGCCGTCCGCCGGGGTCGCCAGCACGTGCAGGAGGCATTTGTCCGGCAGAGTGCCACGCGGCGTGGGCGAGGTCTTCGCAACGACCGCCGCGGTCGTCGGCCCGTCGTCCGACCCGGGCCGCATCGCCACGGCGGTCACGGCCATGGTCACGGCGATGATACCGAGCCCGGCCCCGAGCGCGCGGTGGCGGCGGGTACGGCGCACCGCACCGGTCCGGACGGTGTCCGTGAGCCGCTCGGGCAGACGCAGGTGATCGGTCGTCTCACGCAGCATCACACGCAGGTGCTCATCGTCTCGCTCGCTGAGCTCAGACATGGGAGTCTCCGTTCAACGCGGCGGAAAGGCTTGGGAGGAGCTCGCGCAACTTCGCAAGGCCGCGACCGGCATGGCTCTGCACTGCCCCCTCGGAACAGCGCAGCATGGCCGCCACCTCGGCCACCGGTAGGTCCTCGAGGTAGCGCAGCACGATGACGGCGCGCTGCCGCGCGGTCAGGACGGACAGCGCGTCGAGGACGGTTCGCCGACCGATCATCGCGGCCGTGTCGTCGGCCGCCACCACCGTGAGTCCGTCGGGCATCGAGGCTTCGCGGCGCCGACTACGCCGGCGCCAGTGATCGGTTGTCCGGTTGATCAGGGCCGCTCGCGCGTACCGGTCGGGTTCCTGCTGGACGCGCGGCCACCGCTGGTACATCCGCATGAGCACGTCCTGGAGGTGATCCTGCGCAAGTTGCTCGTCGCCGACAAGGAGGTAGGCCACCCGTAGCAGGGCATGGGCGCGGGACTGGACGAACGCCTCGAAATCCCGGTCGATGTTCTTCACGACGCCGCGATCCGGTAGGCGGGCAGCACGGTCCGGCGGACGATGGAGCCGCCGGAGTCGGTGGCGTGTGCCCGGAGGGACACGAACCGC
The DNA here is from genome assembly GCF_049995355.1 of Dactylosporangium sp. McL0621. Lineage (NCBI taxonomy): Bacteria > Bacillati > Actinomycetota > Actinomycetes > Micromonosporales > Micromonosporaceae > Dactylosporangium > Dactylosporangium sp. McL0621. The sequence continues at coordinate 446,772 of NZ_CP188259.1, read as the reverse complement.
GCACCGGCCGCGGGGTCGCTCACGACGGCCTGGCCGCCGGCCGCGCGCGGCACCGTCCGCCGGGTGGCACCTTCGTCGAAGGCGAATTCCACCGGCAGTTGCTTCACGGCGCACCGGTCGGCGAGGTGAAGGTGACCGGAACCGCACGACGGCTGCCGGCCGCGGCAGCATTGTGCAGGTCGACGGGCGGGGTGAACCGAACAGGCGCCACCGGAAGCATCTGACACGCTCCCCGCCCGTGGGTCGGGCGGAGTGTCCAGTCGATTGTCATGACCTGTACGACGCCGGGACAGTCGGTCGCCGGTTACCGGCGACGCGAGAAATCGTGAAGTCGTGGATCACGGTCGACAGCCACGGCCGTCAGGCACCGGTCGCCACGACGAAGCCGCGTCGGCGATCTCGCCGGAGTGATCCTTCATCCGGACGGGGCACACCTCAGCCGAGCTCGCCCGGGCCTGCGTCCGATGGAAGGTGCGCCAGTCGATGGGCAGGGTCGGCTCGTGCTTCGAGAACGCCGCCGCCGAGGCCACCTTCTCCACCACCAAGGTCGAGTACGTCCACCGCCGCCAGTTCCGCACCCGGGTCAACGACACGGACCTTCCGAGGGCGCACGATACCGGGCACGTGGGCGCCTGAGCACGAATGAGCTTGGGCCGTGTCCCGGAGACCCGCCTCGCCCTTGGGCCTGCGGTCGCAGGAATCGGACGGCGGATCGGCCGGTTACGGTTGCCGGTGTGCGGACGGAGGCGGACGAGACGATCAGCTTCTCGGTACTCGGCTCGGTCAGAGTGGTCCGCGCCGGCGCCGAACTGCATCTTGGCGCCCGTCAGCAGCGCCTGGTGCTCGCGTTGCTGCTGGCTCGGGCTGGTTCACCAGTTTCCTCGGCCGAGCTGGTCGACCTGCTCTGGGACGAGGATCCTCCGGCCAGCGCCGCGAACGTCGTGCACCGGCACGTCGGGATGCTCCGGCGGCTGCTTGAGCCCGGCCTGCCCACCCGATCGGCGGGCCGGCACATCCTCCGGGAGCTCTCGGGCTATCGCCTGCACACCGACGAGGAATCCCTTGACCTGTTGAAGTTCCGGTCACTGAGCCGGCTGGCGGATCGGCATCTGCAGGACGGCGACCCGGAGTCGGCGCTGCGGCATTTCCTCGACGGGCTGCGGCTGTGGCGCGGCCGGTGCGCCTCGGGCCTGGAACCGGCCTCCCGCCAGCATCCCGCGTTTCTCGCCGTGGAGGCCGAACGCGCCCGCGCCGTGCGCGAGGCCGCCGACGCGGCCGAACAATGCGGCCGGCTGAGCGCGGTACTGGCGCCGTTGCGGCAGGCAGCCGAGCAGCACCCGCTCGACGAGTCGCTGCAGAGCCGGTTGCTGCTGGCGCTCGCCGCCGACGGCCGCCAGGCAGAGGCCGTCGAGCTGTACCAGGCGGTGCGCCGCCGGCTCGCCGACGACCTGGGCATCGATCCAGGCGAGGAGCTGCGGGAGGCGTACGACCGGCTGCTGCACCAGCGCACCGGGTCGGCGCCCACCAAGTCGCCGCCGCCACTCCCCCGGCCCGCGCAGCTGCCCCCTGACCTGCCCTTCTTCAGCGGCCGGGACGACCTGATCGCCGAGGCCCGCGCGGCGACCGCGCGCCCGGGCGGGCCGACTGTGCTCGCGATCGACGGCATGCCCGGGATCGGCAAGACCGCCCTTGCCGTCCACCTCGCCCACGAGTTCGCCGCCGGGTACCCGGATGGGCAGCTGTATGTCGACCTGCGCGGATACGACGGGCGGGAGCCGAGGATGAGCCCGTCCGAGGCGCTGCGCGGCTTCCTCGGCTCGCTCGGGGTGCCCCAGGAGGGCATCCCCGCCGAGCTGCACGCCCAGGCGGGCATCTACCGCAGCCGCCTTGCCGGCCGGCGCCTGCTGATCGTGCTCGACAACTGTCGGGACGCCGAGCAGATCCGGCACCTGCTGCCGGGCAGTCCCGGCTGTCTGGTGATCGTCACCAGCCGCAGCCGGCTCAGCACTCTGCTGACCACGGCCGGCGCCCACCCGTTGCCGATCGGCCTGCCGAGCGTCGACGAGGCCCGCGCGGCGCTCCTGGGGCCGCTCGGCGCCGGCCGCCTCGCGGCGGACCCGGCCGCGATCGACGCCATCATCGCCGGCTGTGGGCGGCTGCCGCTCGCGCTGGCCGTGGTGGCCGCTCGCGCGGCGAGCCTGCCGCGGACGCCAACGGCACAGATCGCCGCCGAGCTGGCCCAAGCGCCTGGGAGCCTGGACGGCTTCGACGGCAATGACCCGCAGACCGGCTTGCGTGCCGCCTTCTCCTGGTCCTACCAGGCACTCTCCGCGCCGGCCGCCCGGCTCTTCCGCCTGCTGCCGCTCCATCCGGGCCCCGACATCCCGATCGCCGGGGCGGCGGGCCTGGCCGGCGTCCCGCTGCGGAGCGCGCGGGCACAGCTCGGCGAGCTGAGCCGCGCGCACCTGATCAACGAGGACCTGCCCGGCCGCTACCGCACCCACGACCTGCTGTTGGCCTATGCCATGGAGCTCGGCGAGGAGAACGACAGCCCGGCCGAGCGCGCCGCCGCGGAGCTGCGGTGCCTGCAGTTCTACCGAGCCACCGGCTATCAGGCGCATCGAAGGCTGTTGACCTCCGAGGACCACCCGATGATCGATCCGGGGCCGGGCGAGACCCCGCTACGCTTCGCCGATCACGGCGACGCCATGCGTTGGTTCACCGCCGAGCGGCAGGTCCTGATCGCGCTCGTGGGCCGGGCCGCTCGGCAGGGCCGGCACACCGAGGCCTGGCAGCTTGCCCTGGGCATGCAGCACTTTTTCGAACGCAGCGGCCGGTGGGCCGACTGGACGGCAACCGGCGAGGTGGCCCTCGAGGCCGCCCGGGTCGCCGGCGACCTCGTCGGGCAGGCCCGGGTGCACCGCAGCCTGGCCGGGGCGGCCTACTTCCGGCACGAGCACGAGACCGCGGTCGGGCATCTCGATCAGGCGGTCGAGCTGCTCGCCCGGCTCGGCTTGCACGGCGAGATGACTCGGGCAGGGATCAACCGGGCGATGATTCTGCGTGCCCAGGGGCGACACGAGGAGGTCGTCCGGACGCTGTCCACGGCGTCCGGGCCATGGGTGGCCGGACACGACAAACTGCTCGCGGACGTCCTGGTGATCATGGCCGCGAGCTACGCCGAGTTGGGCCGGCAGGAAGATGCCGTGCGCCGCGCGGAGCAGGCGATGGCGCTGTCGCGCGGAGCGCAGTACAAGCTGGGCGTCGCCGAGGCGTGGGAGGTGCTCGGCCAGGTGCATTTCGCCCGCCAGGAGCTGGGCCAGGCGGTTGACTGCTGGCGCGAGGCGGCCGTCGCCTATCAGGAGGCCTCGGCGCCGGCGGCGGCCGCTGAGGTGCTGGCGCTGCTCGGCGAAGCCCTCGCCGCCGCCGGCGACCAGGACACCGCGGTGCGGGTGTGGCAGGAGGCGCTGGCGCTGATCCCGCACGCGCAGACCCGGATGCGCCAGCGGCTGACCGACCTGCTCGCGGCGGTCACGTCGCGTCCGTGACCGATATCCATCGGTGACGGCACTCGATCCGCACTTCAGCGTCAGTCCATTCGCATCCGTCGTCCCTAGGCTCGTGCCGCATTTACCGTTGCTGCTGCGTACGGGGGACATCGTGCTGCGTGTACCCGATGGATCATCGGTCGGCAGGTCTGAGCGCATGACTGCACTGCATGCGGACCACGCCCACGCCGTGCTGCGTCTGCTGCTCGTACTGACCCGCGGCCAGGGGGAGACCGCCGAGGACCTGCTCCAGGAAACGATGCTGCGGGCCTGGCGGCACATCGACGCGGTGCCGACCGAGCCCGATGCCGCCCGCCGGTGGCTCTGCACCGTCGCGCGGCGGCTCGTCATCGACGGCCTCCGGCTGCGACGGGGGCGCCCGGCCGAGGTCCATCTGGTCGACATGACCTGGATTCCCGCTGCTGACGACACCACCGGCACCGCGCTGGCGTCGTACGCCATCCGGCGCGCGCTCGGTCGGCTGAGCCCGGCGCAGCGCATTCTGCTCTCCGAGGTCTACCTGGTCGGGCGGTCAAAGAAAGAGGTCGCGGGCCGGTTGGGAGTGCCGATCGGCACGGTGAAGTCCCGGACCCACCATGCGCTACGCGCCCTGCGCACCGGCCTCCAGGCGGCCTGAGCAGGTACGACTCCGCCGGAAGGCGATCCGGCCACCACGTCGAAGCGCACATTGGCATCGGTGCGCACGTTTCGCGGTGCGGGCCTTGCCATGTGGTGGCGACCGCGGCAACCAGCCCTGCATAAGATCGCATCAAGATGACCGACCCGCTCTCATTCGCCCTTCTCGGCCCGGTACGGGCCTGGCGCGGCCAGTCCGAAATCGACCTGGGTACCCGGCAGCAGCGGCTGATCCTGGCGTTGCTGCTCGCCCGGGCCGGCGGCGCGGCCAGCGTCGCCGAGCTCGTCGACCTGCTTTGGGCGTCCGACCCCCCACCCAGCGCGGTCAATGTGGTGCACCGGCACGTCGGGATGCTCCGACGGCGGTTCGAGCCGGGCCTGCCGACGCGGGCAACAGGCTCGGTGCTGATCCGCGACGGCGCTGAATATCAGCTACGGATCGACAGCGAGTCGCTCGACCTCGTGCGTTTCCGGCGCCTGGTCGCCGAGGCCGATGGCAGCTCCGGCGAGCCTGCCGTCGAGCTCTATCGGGAGGCGCTCGCGTTGTGGCACGACCGGTGCGCCGCCGGCCTGCAGGCCGGCGGCCGGGCGCATCCGGACTTCGTCGCTGTCGACAGGGAGCGGTTCGCGGCCGTCCGAGCGGCGGCCGACGCCGCCTTGCGGGCCGGGTGCATCGACGCGGTGCTGCCCGCGATCCGGCTGGCCGCCGAATGCGAACCGCTGGACGAGGCACTGCAGGCGCGGCTGCTGCTCGCGCTCGCCGCGCACGGCCGCCGGGCCGAAGCCCTCGCGGCGTTTACCGACATCGAGCGCCGGCTCGCCGATGAACTCGGCATCCGTCCGGGCGACGACCTGCGCGCGGCCCGGGACAGCCTGCTCGACCACGACACCTCGGCGACGATCCGAGCCGAGCCGCCAAGGCAGTTGCCGGCCGACCACCCCTACTTCACCGGCCGCCGCGACGTCCTGGGCGGCGTGGAGGAGCTGCTGGCCGGAGACCGGCCGACCAACACGCTGGTCATCAATGGAATGCCCGGCGTCGGGAAGACCACCCTCGCGGTGCGCCTGGCTCACCAGCTGGCCGGCCGTTACCCCGATGGGCAGCTGCACGCGGACCTGCGCGGTTTCGACTCCGGCGACTCGGCGATGACACCGGCGGAGGCGCTGCGCGGCTTCCTGTCGTCCCTTGGGGTCGCGCCTGCTGCCATCCCCGCCGACCTGGACGCCCAGGCCGGCCTCTACCGCAGCATCCTGGCCGAGCGGCGGATGCTGATCCTGCTCGACAACTGCGTCGACTGGGACCAGATCCGGTACCTGCTGCCCGGCATCGGCGGCAGTCTCGTCATCACCACCAGCCGCCGCCGGATCACTGACGTGGCCGGTCCGGTGGGCACCCACACGCTGCACCTGCACCCGCTGGCCGACGCCGAGGCCCGCGAGCTGCTCGCCCGCTGGCTCGGCGACGCGGCGGCCGCCGACCCGGGCACCGTTGACGAGATCATCGCGCGGTGCGGCCGGCTGCCGCTGGCCCTGGCACTGGTCGCCACCCGCAGCGTCGGGCGGCCCGGGCTCGGCCTGCCCGCAATCGCCGGTGAGCTGGCTAAGGCCGATGGCCGTCTGGCCGGCTTCGGGGACGCAAAGGCCGATCTGGAGGCGAGCTTCTCCTGGTCCTACCGGGCGCTGACTCCCGAGGCAGCCCGGCTCTTCCGGCTGCTGCCCCGGCACCCGGCCGGGCCGCTGAGCACGGAAGCGGCGGCCGCGCTGGGCGGCTTGTCCCTGCGCGCTGCCCGCGGCCTGCTCGCCGAGCTCGGGGCGCAGCTGCTGATCCAGCCGGACGACGGCCGGTGGCGGATGCATGATCTGCTGCGCGCATATGCCGCGGAGCTCGGGGATGAGTACGACGACGCGGCCGACTCGATGGGACGGCCTCGCACTCGTGACCCGGACGCGGCGCCGGTGGGCGCCGCGTCCGGGGCTCAGCCTCAGTACCGGTAGGCGCGGATGATGGTCTGCTTGACCGTGTTACCGCTGGTGTCCGTCGCGGCGGCCCGCAGCGAGACGAAGCCCGTGCCGGCCGGGTTGTGCACCCAGGCGACCGCCTTCTCGCCGGAGCGTTGCACGGTCAGCTGGTGCCAGGTCTGGCCGTCGTCGAAGGACGCCTCGACGCTCAGGGCCGTGGTCCGGCCCCGCTCCGCCCCGACCTGACGGTCGAGCGAGACCGGGATCTCGAACAGCCGGTTTGCCGGTGCCCGGTTGTCGATGTCGAGATCCGGGGTGAACCGGATCGCCGTCATCGGCAGCTTCACCAGTGCACCGTCGCTCACGTGCGCGGACTTGAAGGTCCACTCCGCGTCGACCACCGTCGAGAGGGTGAACGCGGGGTCGCTGCGGAAGGTCGCGGCCAACCGGTAGTCACCCGCCTCCGCCGGCACGTCCCACGACCAGGGCGCCTGGTTCGCGTCGCCGATCTTGACCCCGTTGCGGTAGAGGTTCACCTGCACGCTGCCGCCGCGAACAAACCGGAAGCCCATGTGCCCGGTACCGTCGCCGTGCAGCGGCCCCGGTCCGCCCATCGTGTCGCCCCAGTAGCGGGTGGCGAACTGCTGGCCGAAGTTCGGCTCCGGGAAGACCGGCCCGGCCACCGCGTTGGCCCACATCACCGTGTATGTGCGCCCGGGCTCGAAGCTGGTCCACGCCGACTCGTAGTACGTGTACCCCCGCTGTGCCGACGTCGACTGCCACACCGCCTGCTTGTCCTTGGTGTAGTACTCGGTGATGGTGCTCGGCACGTCGTAGGTGAAGATCGGCGGCACGTTGCGCTCGTCGCGGTAGACCGGCGAGTTGCCGGGCGCGTGTGCGACCGCGGACCGCGACACCGGCACGCCGGGCACGTCCGCGCTGACCTGGGAGCGGACCGTGGCGAAGTCGTCCGGGCGCAGTTTGCGGGTCAGCCCGGTCATCATCCTGTCCGGTTCGTAGAGATAGACCCGGTACACGTACGGGCTGTTGTGCAGGCCTCCGTCCTGGTCAACCTGGCCCCACATCCCGTGGACGTAGGAGACGAAGCCGGGCGTCTTGCCGGACCCGATCTGTGCGGTCCGCACGTGATCGAAGGGGACGTTCATGAGCACGCCGTACGGGTCGTTGCTGCCCCAGATCTGCGGCTGCTCGGTCCGGATCGTCCAGCCGGACTCCTGCCAGACGGCGGTCGCGTCCGGGTTCGGCACCGACACCGCGATCGGCTTCGCCAGGCGGGCGTCCATGGTGAGCGCCTGGTCGGTGCTCAGGTCGAGGCTCGGGCGCACCAGCGACGTGACGTCCGGGGAGAACGGATCGCCGGTCAGCAGGTAGGTCTGGACCAGGTAGCGGCCCGCGCGGAGCCGGTACGTGGTGGTCGTCGGGTCGCCGAGCACCAGGTTGGTCTGCCGGTCCAGGTCGGTCAGGATGGTCACCCAGCCCTGGTCGGCCGTCGGCGCTCCGCCGTCCGGCCCGACGAGCTTGAGGGTCAGCTGGTGGCGGGCGACGTCGAGCGCGACCGGGGTCTGCACCTGCGCGCCGCCGCCGGTGGCGGTCACCTCACCGCCGAAGTAGCGGTCGGGCAGGCCGGCGCCGGCCTGCACGTTGACGGTCACGGTGGCCGTGCCGCCGGCCGGGACCGTCACCGAGGAGGCGCTGAGGCTGAACAGGCCGGCCGGTGCCGGGGCGCCGTCGGCGTCCTTGGCGTCGAGGGAGACGGCCAGGGTCAACGCGGAGGCGCCGCTGTTGGAGTACGTGACCGTGCTGTGCTGCGCAGTGGTGGTCCGGTCGAACGCGACGCTGACCGGGCTTGCCGTGACGGTCTGCTGGATCGCCCGGGCGGCATTGAGGAAGCCCGCGCCCTGCTCGTAGACACCGATGGCAGCGTTCGGCTGAGCGGCTGCCATCAGCGTGGACTTGATCCGCTCAGGCGCCCAGTCCGGGTGCTGCTGGGCCAGGATCGCCGCCGCGCCGGCCACGTGCGGAGTCGCCATCGAGGTGCCGTTGAGGCGGGTGTACTGCGGGTTCTCCTCCGGCCACAGGTCGGAGGTCGAGCTGCGGGCAGCGACGATACCGACGCCGGGTGCGGTGATGTCCGGCTTGATGCCGGCGTCGCTCGCGCGCGGACCCCGGCTCGAGAACTCGGCCAGCTCGCCCGTCTTGGTCACGGCGCCCACGGTCAGCGCCTCGGCCACGTCGCCGGGCGAGTTCACCGTGGACTCGCCGGCCAGGCCGTCGTTGCCCGCGGCGACGACGAAGAGCACGCCGTAGCGCTGGGTGAGGTCGGCCAGGGCCGCCTCGATCGGATCGGTGTCCGGGCTGTCCGGGCCGCCGAGGCTCATGTTGGCCACCTTGACGCCCTGCTGCGCCGCCCAGGTCATGCCGGCCACGATCGCCGACTCCGGGCAGCCCACTTCGGTGCAGACCTTGGCGCTGTAGAGGGTCGCGCCGGGCGCCATGCCCTTGTAACGGCCCTGCGACGCGGCCCCGCTGCCGACGATGGTGGAGGCGACGTGGGTGCCGTGACCGACCCGGTCGAGGCTGTCCGGATCGGAGGTGAAGTTCTCCGCGGCGGTTACGTGGCCAGCCAGATCGGGGTGGGTCTGATCGATGCCGGTGTCGATCACACCGACCTTCACCCCTGCTCCCGTCCAGCCGGCCTGCCACGCCTGCGGCGCGCCAGTCATCGGAACACTGACGTCGAGGGTGGGGCGGCGCAGCCCGTCGAGCCAGATCTTGTCGAAGCCGACCCGTAGTTGCCGCTCGGTACCACTGGCGGAGGAAGTGATGTTGTTCCAGAAGGACACCGCGTCCGCGCGGCTCTCCGCGACAGCGCTCGCTCCGGAGAGCTCCCGGGTGGTCCTGGCGCCGGCAAGGCCGGCGGGGGCGGTGCTGCTGTGCTGGACGATGAGCGGCAGGGTGGCCCGGGTGTCGTCGTAGCCGAAGTCGACGAGCATCGAGATGTCGAAGAGCCTCGCGTCGAGCTTGCCCCGGTTGAGCAGGCCGACGGCGTCGGCCGGGATGACCTGCACGTCCTCGCCGGCGCTGTGTTTGATAAACGGGATCCGCTCCCGTCCCTTCCCCGGCACGACGTCAACCGCCGTCTCGCCGTCCTTGGTGCTGACGTGGACGGTGTCGCCGGTGAGCAGAGTGACCGTCCGGGGCTTGGAGGCCACCGCGGGTACGGTCGACGGCTTCTGTGTCTGGGCCTGCGCCACCGCCGGCGAACCGCCCGGAGCCACCGCCGAGACGCCCAGCACCAGCATCGCCAGCGCCGATATCCTGCGAACTGATCTCATCGTTCTCCCTGGATGCACGCGATAGGTATCCAGGCGCTCCGGACGTGACCGGCGAGTGAAAGTTCATCCCGAGTGACGCAGATCACTGCGGAACCAGCTGGGCCCGGACCCGCGCGCCCGCCATCACATATCTGCACACCTCGCGAATCTGTCCGAGGACGCGGCGTGGGCGCTGCTCATGCGGGGGTGCCACCGTGGTGGGCAAGAGCGCCGTTCTGCACCAGCTGCGCGTCGATTTCGCGCTGCGGGAGGAGCGCCACTCACCAGCGCGGATGAGACTTTTCGGCAGGAGCACCCCGCGCACCTGCTGACAAATCAGTCACTGGTTTGCATTTACGACTGTTGTGTATCGCTCCGTGGCCTGGTTGTCTCTAAGAGTGTTGGCCGGCCGGACGGGCCGCGAGTCGGCGTAGCGCATCACGTGCCGACTCCGTCCGGGCCGAGGGAGGGGAGCACGGCGATGAATTCTGGCCCGTCGGTCCTGAGCACTGGTGCCGCGCCCTTCGGCAATCCGGACGGTGCGCGGGAGAATCTCGACTCGCTGCTCGAACGTTTCGTTGATTTCGCTGGCAACGAGGCATTCGGTGCGCTGGCCACGCGCGCCGACGACATGCGTGCCCGCGTGATCGTCGGGCGGATGGGCGCCGGCAAGACGGTCTACCTGCGCAGGTTACAGGCGTCCGCCGACCACGAGGCCAGCGTGTACGCCGACACGTCCCAGGGCGACCTGCCCTCGACCGAGTCGATCGTGCGGACCTGCCAGTTCTTCGAACGCCGGGACCTCGTCGAAATGTGGCAGCGGCTCTGGTCGTGCTCGATCACCCGGACCGTGGCCGCGCACATCCTGCGCCAGCGGGAACTGCGCGAACGGGTGAACGGTGAGCTGCGCGAGGAGTTGCAGAGCTACGCGCACCTCATCGGGCAGGGGCGCGCGCCCGGCACCGTCTACAGCCATCTCGCGGACATCCTGTACGAGTACGACGCCAAGCACAAACTCATGACGTACCTGCAACGACGTGACTGGAACGATCTCACGCACTTTCTGCGCGAGGCCATCGTCGACCTGCCACCCATCGCCTTCTACATCGACGGGGTCGACGAGTCCTTCGCGTACGCCCCGATGTACTGGCTGCCCTGCCAGGAGGGCCTCTTCCACGCGGTCATGCAGTGGCTGAAGGACCACCGCATCGGCGGGCGGCTGCATGTCGTGGTGGCCCTTCGGGACGTCGTGTTCTCCAGCGTGCTGCGCAGCGAGATGGCCAGCAAGTACCGCGGGGAGCCGCACGTGCGGGTGCTGGACTGGGACGCCGCGTCGCTGAAGTACCTGCTGTACAACAAGATCGAACGGCTAGACAAGCGGTACCTGACCGAGCCCGCCGCCGGGGAGCCGATGACCGCCTGGCTCGGGCTCACCGAGATCGAGAACCTGGCCCGGGGAAGCCGGGAGACCGCCATCGATTACGTGCTGCGGCACACCCGCCTGATACCGCGGGATCTGGTGGAGGTCGGCAACTCGCTGAGCAACGTCGTGCTGCGGGCGAAACGCGCGGGTAACGGGCCGCCGTCGCAGCAGTCCATCCGAGATACCGTGGCGGCGGTGGCCGGAGCGTTCGGCAACGATCAGATTCAGCAGTGCGCCAACCAGATCTCCGCCGATCTGGCCCCGGCGAAGTCGGGGCAGCACGGGTACGCGGATTTCTACGTCGGGCGGCACGCATACATCCGCGACGACATCGTCGAGGCACTGCGCGAGTCCCTGCTCCTGCTCGGCGCCGACCGGTTCGACGCGCCGAGCCTGCAGTGTGCACGGGATCTACTCCGGCAGCATTTCGACGGCCAGACCGACCTCGCGACCGTGTTGTGGCAGAACGGCCTGCTCGGCTTCGTCGGCAAACGCAACGGCGCGGACGGCACCTTCTTCTATTCGATGGGCGGCATGAGCGAGCTCCAGCCGCCGCTGTCCGAGCGCGAATACGTCCTCCACCCGTGCCTGATCGACGCCGTCGGTATCCGGTCGGTCGGGTCGCGGCCAGTGCGACCGTTCGCGTGAGGTCACCGTGGCGCAGATTCGCGAGATTCGCCTGGACTCGTGGTGGGAGTTCAAGCGTGACCTGGTGTCAGAGTTCATCGACGCCGACTCGTACCGTCACGACGCGTACCTCTTCCGCGGCATGCGATCCCCCCGCTGGCAGCTCGAATCCTCCTTCGACCGGACATTCCGGCACGTGGAGCCCGACCGCCGTACACAGGTGTTCGACGACCTGGTGGCTACGTTCCGCGAGGCCTGCCGTGACTACGGGCTTCCGGCCGAACTGTGCGACGACGACCGCCGGCTCATCGCGCTCGGGCAGCACCACGGACTGCCCACCAGGCTGCTCGACTGGACCAGCAGCCCGTACATCGCGGCATTCTTCGCGTACCAGGAGGCATTCGCAGAGGCCGACGCGGCGGACAGCCACGTCGTGCTGTGGGTGCTGCACCGGCGGTCCCCGATGTGGTCGGGCGTGTACGACGTGGAGATCGTGGCGGCGCCGTCGCACGAGAACGCGAGGGCCCGCAACCAGGCCGGCTACTACACCCTGTCCCGCAGCCCGTTCAACTGTCTGGAAGAGGTCGTCATCCGGTGCACGGACGTGACCGGCGTGGCGCTGACCCGGGTCCTGCTACCCCTGGATGATGTCCGGACTGCGCTGGCCGACCTCGATCTGATGGGCATCAGCGCTTTGCGGCTCTTTCCGGACCTCACCGGGGCGGCGACCGCCTGCAAGATCCGCATGCTGCTGGAACAGGGGTGACGAACCTTGCAGGATCGTGATGCGGTGGCCACCCCGGGCAGTTCCACGGACGCGGCGAGCGACAGCCGTCTGCTGACGCCGCTGCGACGGCAGTGGCGGGCCATCAAGCGCCGCACCGGGACCGTTGATCGCGAGGCCATCCAGTGGCTCTTCGCGACCTGCGGCGTTATCGCCTCGGGGCTCGGCGTCGCCCAGTTCGTGTGGCCGGACGGGTCGGCCGCCGTCGGCGGTTGGTGGCTGCTGGGCACGCTGGCCTTCGGTGTCATCGGCGGGCTGGTGCTGCGCGTGATGAAACGATCGATCCGCGCGACGAGCAACACGCGTGCCTGGACGATCCAGGTCGTGCCGGGCAACGTCCTGGATCATCGCCCCTGCGTCATCACGACCGATCGCCGGCGGACGCTCTCGCCGGAGAAGGTCGCGCCGAGCAGCTTGATCGTGCAGTACCTGGAGTCGCTGGACGGTGCCGGCCGGACCGAGGCCGAGCTGGCGATCGAACAGATGCAGTCGGGCCCGCTGAGCCGGCCGGGCGATGTGCAGTTCATCGAGTCGTCCGGCGCGCCCGGACCGATCCTGCTGCTCGCCTGCGGGCGCCCAACCCGCAACGGGACGGTGACCACGTGGTCGCATCTCACCCAAACGTACGACGGGCTGTGGGCCGCCGTCCGGTCGCGGCACTTCGACGAGGTCTCCGTGCCGGTCATCGGCGCCGGCTACTCCCGCGTGAGCCTCTCCCATTCCGCGGTCCTGCTCGCCCTCCTGCTCTCCTTCCACGCCGCCAGCACGGAACGGCCGGTCTGCCGCCTGCTGCGCGTCGTCTTGCCGCCCACCGATGCGGACCAGGAGGAGCTGGTACTGGCCCGGCGCTTCCTCAGCGCCCTCGGCTACTCGCTGGCGTAGGCTGCCCGATCGCCGGCGATTCTTGCCCAGCTCACTACGCGGCCGGCGAACCGAACAGCTCCACCAGCCATCAGGCCACAGCGGGCTTCAGCCAATCCGGCTATGGGCGTGTGAAGTGCCTCATCGCGGCCGAGGCCGACGTCCCCGCGTTAGCGCAGGAGATCAGCTCTTTCCAGAACGCGGTTAACCTCAGAAACCACGACGCGTAGGAGGGTCTCCAGAAGGTCCGGCACGCACCCGTCGTGGGCTTGGGGCACGGCTGACTGTGGCGCGTGCCGACAGACACGGTCAGTGGGTGCCTCCTCACCGGCGACGCCGGCGACGGTGTGCAGCAGGTCGGCGATCTTGGTCAGCTCATGGAGCGGAACGTTGGCCTCCATGCCGGACTCACCGACGTCCTCGGCTAGTCAGCGGAAACTGGCGCCGACCGCTTCATGCTGACTAGGGAGCTAGGCCGTGGCGGCGGGCGTAGCTGATGGCCGCTGCACGGTCGGAGGCTCCGGTCTTGCTGAAGATCCGGTTGATGTGGGACTTCACCGTGCTGGACTCGATCCGCAGGCGGGTCGCGATAGCGTGGTTGGTGAGTCCGGCTGCTATCAGCGCGAGGACTTCGACCTCACGAACGGTGAGCCCGTCGGGCAACTCGGCCGGTACGCGCCCGATCCGGGCGGCCGTGACCAGGCGAGCCTGTACGGCGGGGTCGAGCGGCGCCAGGCCGGCAGCGGCCGCCATGATCGCCTGCCGGATCTCCGCCCGTCCGGCGCTCTTGGTGAGGTAACCGCGGGCGCCTGCGGCGAGCGCGTCGAGGACCGAGGCGTCGTCGGTGTAACCGGTGAGGATCACGACCGCTGTGGCGGGGTGATCGGCGGCGAGCCGGGCGGTGGTGGCGATGCCGTCCATGCCGGGCATACGCAGGTCGAGCAGGACGACGTCGGGATGGTGGCGAGCCACGGCCGCCAGCGCGGCGGGTCCGTCGGCGGCCTCGCCCACCACGTCGATATCCGGGACAAGCCCGAGGAGCGCGGCAAGTCCCTCCCGTACGACGGTCTGGTCGTCGGCCACCACAACCCGTATCGTCACGCCGGCACCTGGGCTTCGATTCGCCAGAGGCCGCCCGTGGCGCCGGTGACCAGGGTTCCGCCGACCTGCGTAATGCGCTCCCGCATGACGTGCAGCCCTTGCCCACCGCTGACTGCGTCCGAACCGGCGGAGGTGGCGTTGGCGACGGTGACGATCACGGTTTCCGGCTCGTAGGACAGGGTCACTGTGGCTTTGGTCCCAGGTGCGTGCTTACCCGCGTTGGTCAACGCCTCCTGGAGGAGGCGGTAGACCGCCATCCCGGTGATGGCCGACAGCGGTCGCGGCTTGCCGTGCACGGTGAGGTCCGCGGCCAGGCCGGAGGTGTCGATGAGCTGCTTGACCAGGTCGTGGACGCCGACGGCTCCGTAGCGCAGCGTACGCACCGCGGCAACGGTCTCCTCCTGCCCGCTGCGGGTCAGCCGGGCGGCCTTCGCCAGATGAGCGAGTGCCAGGTCGGTGTCGCCGATCGTCTCAAGCGCCGCCGAGGCGGCCTCGACCTGGAGGGAGAGGGCGGTCAACGAGTGGCCGAGAATGTCGTGGAGTTCGGTCGCGATGCGGCTTCGTTCCGTGAGCATCGCGGCGCGGGCCGTCGAGCGCCGGTTGCTGCCCACGACGTATGCGACAAAAGCGACCGCCGCGAACGTGGCCAGCGCGTCCCCCCGGCCTACGACGTACCCGGCGACCAGGATGGCGCAACACGCGCCTGCCAGCGGCACGCCGACCGCTGCGGACAGCGCGGCACCCGCATCGACGCAGGCGAACACGGTGAACCAGCACACCGCTGGAGCCGGGTGCACGAACAGCAGGACACTGCCGGCCAGCCCGGTCCAACAGACGAACACGGTCAGCGGCCGAGAGGTCCCGCGTGGGCCGGTGACGGCCCAGCCGACCCAGCCCACAGCCGCCACTGCGAGCGTGATCGAGGTTGCCAGCCGGGCGCCGTGCAAGCCGACGATGCCCGGATGCGCCGTCTCGCCCCAGATCATGAACGCCAGTCCGGCTGCCATCGCGGCCCGTAGCGGTCCCGCTCTGCCCGACATAGTGAGCATTCCCGACATGGCGAACTTTACGTACGAGCGCGACACCATATCCCTTGCCATGACTACACCCAAGGTTCCAACCAGCGGATGGATGATCTACACCCGACGCACAGCCTACGGTCGGCCTCATGTCGACCGCGCTTACCCTGCTCAACCTGGCTATCGTCGCCGTCCTGCTGGCCCGGGACTGGGGCCACCGCCGAGTGACCCTGCTCGGCTTGCTGCGGCCGCTGCTGTTCGCCGCGGTGATCGTGCCGTTCGTGTCACCCGGCTGGGACCTGACCGGCAACGGCCTGCTGCTCGAGATCTCGGCTGCCGTGGTCGGCGCTTCGCTTGGTGTCCTCTCATGCCTGTTCATGCGTGTCACGGTGGATACCGGCGGCCAGATGTGGACCGAAGCGGGAGTCGCGTACGCGGTGGTGTGGATCGTGATCGCCGCCGCCCGGCAGGTGTTCATCTACGGTTGCCAGCACTGGTTCACCCGCGACCTCGGCATGTTTCTGATCGACAATCGCATCAGCGTCAACGCGTTCGCCGATTCGATCATGCTGCTCACGCTGGCCACGATGATCGCGAACCGCATCACGATCCTGGTGCGTACCCGCCTGGCGGCGGCGAGGGCCCCGCGGCAGGCGGCCGTCCCCGCATGACGTCGGCTGCCCAGCCTACGCGTCACATCAAGGACGGGCGCCGTTGCATTCCGGATCGACGGAAGCATTGCCCGGATGACGGGTCAGAGGTTCGGAGTGCCCGGGCGAGTTCGGATGGACCCGGTCCCTCCCCTGCGCTGGATCCGTTCCGGCCGGCTTCGAGCTCGCCAACTGGCCGCGCAGGATGCCCGCGTCCGCCGCCAGCAGCGTGGACGGTAGGCCGACAGCATGGTGTGCAGCCGGTCAGACCTCCAAGAACTGGTCGAGCAGCCCCGGACCGCGGCGCGGGCCAGCCGCAGCGCCTCCTGGGCGGGCACGTCGGGTACCGGGTAGTGCTGGTTGCCGCCGGCGGTGGTCGCGACCAGCGTGGCGAGGCCGGCCCGGCGCTGGAAGAACGTCTCGCGGATGTTCCAGCCGAGTTCGGATACCGTGCCTGCGCGTGCGATTGAGGAGTTGATGTCAGGTGGCCGATGCTTCGGTGATCTCGCGGCGCAGCCGGAGCGTTGTCGCGGAGAGCCAGAGCCAGCCCGCCGCGATGGCTACGGTGAAGGTGATGTTGATCAGTGCGATGCCGGCTCCGGATGCGATGCCGACGAAGGCGGCGAGAAAGAAGATGCCGGTGACCCGGCTGTAGACGGCCCAGCCGGAACGTCCGGCCCTGGTGAAGCGCCGCGCCATCACCAGACATGCGCCGATCAGGCCGACGAAGCCGATGCTCCCGCTGACCAGGTGCAGCATGCCGTGCCAGGTGACTGCGCCCTGGCCGTCGGGGGTGCCGGGCGGGAACCCGAACGACGGGTCGGCGCGGAACACGCCGGCGGCGATCAAGCCCGCACCGTAGAGGGCGATCATGCGTGGTGCCCAGGTGCCGCCGGGCGCGCCACGCAGTGCGCGTCGGACACCTGTGGCGGCGGTGATGGTCAGGACACCGGTGAGCAAGAAGTTCGTGATCTGGATCCAGCCAAGTCCGCCGTTGCTCAACAGGCTCAGGGCGTGCCGGCGGATGTCGAATCCGTCGCGGAAGACTGCCTGCGCCGTGCCGAGCACGACATACAGCGGCCCGGCGACCGCGCCGTACCACAACAGGGTTCTGGTCGTTTGTTCTGGTCCTTCGCTCGGCGCGACCGGCGTCGGCGTCGCGGGTGCCGGCTGGTTCTGGGTCATCGTGTGCGTCCTCTCAGCGACTGGTGCGATAGGTGTGCTGCACGATTCCGGACTCGTACGTAGTGGTGTGGATGTGTTCCAGGTCGAGCGGGTGATCACGGAAGAGCGGTTTTCCACGGCCCAGTACGGTGGGGTGGATGGCCAGGTGAAACTCGTCGACGAGGCCCAAGCGGGTGATGGCCTGCACCAGCGTCGGTCCGCCGGACAGGTAGATGTCCTTGCCGGACCGGTGTTTCAGATCGGCGATCTCCGCCGCCATGTCTGCGGCCGCGAGCCGGGAGTTGTTCCAGGCGAGCGCGTTCAGCGTGGTGGAGAAGACAACCTTGGTGTGACCGTTCATAAGCTCGGCCATCTCGGTGCGCTGCTGCGGCCAGACGGCCGCCTGCTCCAGATAGGTGGTGCGGCCGAGGAGGACGGTGTCCACGGTGTGCAGATACTCCGTGGTCCATTTCTCCAGGGCCGGGTCCATGCGTCGGAACAACCAGTCGAGCTGCCCGTTGGGTCCCGCTACGTAGCCGTCGAGGGTGACCTGCATTGTCAGGCTTACCTTGCGCATGACGCTCCCGTCTGCGCGGTGACTCACGCCGCGCCGTGGTTGAAGAACTCGGCCAGTGCCGGTGCGATGGCGGCGGGATCGACGTTGTGCGGCTGGCCGGGCAGCGTGCGGTGCCGCGCATCGGGCAGTGTGTCGGTCACCGCTCGTGCGGCATTGCTCAGCCACAGGGTCGTCCCGCCGTCGAGCACGAGTGTGGGGATGGCGACGGCGGCGATCCGCTGGGTCGGCAACGAGAAGTCCCCGGTGAGCATCGCGTCGTAGACGAGGGTCGGCGCGAGTTCCTTCATCGCGGGCCAGAACGGCGACTGCCGCATCGGGCTGACGAACTCCGCGGGGAGGTTGGCGGCCTTGGTGAAGAACAGCTGGAGCATGTCGCCTCGGCGTCCGGCGGCCAGCAGGTCTACGAGTTGCTGGTGGTAGTCCGCCGGTACGGGTGGGCGGGTGTCGTCGACGATGTAGGGCGGCTCCCAGACCACCAGTCTGGTGATGGCCAGGCCGCGGGCGGCCGCCTCGAGAGCGATCATCCCACCGCCGGAGGTGCCGTAGACGTGCGCGGACCCGCCGGCCACTGCGATGAGCGCTTCGAGGTCCTCGTACTCGCGATCCACCGTGTAGGGCGGGGTGTCGCCGCTGTCGCCGTGCCCGCGACGGTCGTAGTTGAACACACTGAATGACGGCGCCAGCAGCTCAGCGACCGCGGTGTTGACCGCCCGCGTGGTCGGGCCGCCGCCGACAATGATGACCGCCGGCCCCTCCCCCACCTGGTCGAATGCGATCGCCGTACCGTCCTTCGAAGTTGCCTTGTTCATGATCGTTTGTCTCCTTTCGATGGTCGTACGATTGGTATGTCAGTAATATTTCGGCAGTACATCGGGCTGCGATTCGCTGCAGAGGCATCGAAGAAAAGACCGAGAACGATGACTGGGACACGCGGAACGCGACCGCGGTCCGGCCCATCGCGCGGTGCCAACGGGGGCACTGGGAGGTGCGCAGCCACGTCTGGACGCGCGGCGATCTCGGCGGGGAAGCGGGATCACCAATGGCGAAGATGCCGCGGCGAGCAGGCTGTGCTGGTCGCCCCGTGATGGCCGCTCCCTGACCGAGGAATGCCGATCTCCGGACAGCCCGTTTCCGCTCGATGCGTCAGAGCGCGGCTAGCCGTCGTGGGCTTTCGGACGTGTCTCGCCGTGGAGCGCTCACAGGCGACGAACTGGTGTGGTCGCGAAGGAGGCGCAGCGCGAGCGCGCCGAGCCAGCCGAAGCCGATGGTCAGGCTGATCCGTTGGAAGAGGCCGTGATAGTGGCCGGTCTGGGTGGCGAAGTCATACAGGGCCGCGCTGGTCACGAAGGCTGCCGGCACGAGGATTCCGGCGGCGATGCTGCACCACATCCAAGGACGCGGTGCCGGTTCGGTGGCGAATCGACGGGCCAGGACGAAGGTGAGCGCGGCGAGGGACAGAAAGACGGCCATGGGGGCGTAGCCGTGGACCTGACCGTGCAGGGTCGGGTGCGCGGGCACGGTGCTGCCGACGGGGAAGCCGGGAGAAGGATCCATGCTGAAGGTCCCGGCCACCAGCAGCCCGACGCCGCAGACGCCGGCGAGGATCGGGGCCATCGGGGATCCCCGACCACTGGGCCGACGGTGGGCGTCCAGGTCCTCGGCGTGCATTGCCCGGCGCAGGCCGAACGCGAAGCCGCACAGCGCCACTCCGGTGACGATGAAGTTGGCGATCTGGATCCACCCGAACTCGCCCAGGCTGAGCTCACTGGCGTATCGGTGCATGGACTGATAGCCGGGTCGGACGGCACCGTCAACGAGCGTCACCAGGACGAACAGCGGCGCGGCCAGACCGCCGGCCAGCAGGTACCGCGTCGTACGTGATGAGCGGGATGAGGCAGTAACAGTCGGCATGACATCTCCTTAGCGTTGCTAAGTGGTGACATCACCGAGCATGCCTTAGCAGTGCTAAGCTGTCAACCGTCGAAGTCAAGGGGGATCCCGCGTGGATCGCGAAGTGATCGTCACCGCGGCGTTGGAGCTGCTGGACGAGGCGGGACTGGACGGCGTGACCGTCCGGCGGCTCGCCGCGCGCCTGGGCGTGCAAAATCCCGCGCTGTACTGGCATTTCCGCAGCAAGCGGGCCTTGTTGGACGAGATGGCCCAGGCGTTGCAATCGCGGCAGGACTTCGGGCCGCCGCACGAGGGCGAGAACTGGCGGCAGTGGTTCACCCGCCGGGGCCGCGAGCGCCGCGAGATCCTGTTGTCCCATCGGGACGGAGCCCGCCTCGTGGCGGGCACCCGGCCTGGGCCCGAGCTCATCGTCCGATTCGAGGCGGAACTCGGATCACTTGTTGAGCAAGGGTTCACCCCGACGCAGGCGTTGCTGGCGATCGGTACCCTCACCCGGTTCGTCAACGGATTCGTGCTGGAGGAGCAAGCCCTTCACCAGCGTCAGATCGATACCGACGGGCCGGGTGCGGAGGCGCCGCCCGGCGCATCCCCCATCGACGCGTTCAAAGCCACCCCGATTCTGGCGGCCGCCATCCGCGGCAGCGGCGACACTGACGCCTCCTTCGAGCACGGGCTGCGCATCGTCGTCGACGGCATAGCCGGCAGCCTTGACGAGGTGAAGCCATGAACGGCCGGCTCCGCAGCTGGACAAGCGGGCGATGAGCAGTCGACGCATCGAGGCGTTCAGCGACGGGGTGTTCGCCATCGCGATCACCCTGCTGGTACTGGAGCTGGCGGTGCCGTCGCGAGAGGAGGCAGCCGAAGGCGGTCTGGGGCGCGCACTCGCACACGAGTGGCCGGCGTACTTCGCCTACCTGGTCAGCTTCATGGTGATCGGCATCATCTGGGTCAACCACCACGCGATGTTCGACAAGGTACGGCTGGTGGACCGGCCGGTGCTCTTCGCGAACCTGGCATTGCTGCTCACCGTGTCCTTGATCCCGTTTCCCACGCGGCTACTGTCGGAATACCTGACGGCCGGCGCCGACTCGCACGTCGCCGCGGCCGTCTACAGCGCAACGATGCTGGCGATGGGCCTGGCCTACGCGGCCCTGTGGCTGACCCTCACCCGCGACGTGCGCCTCCTGCAGGACGACATCGATCCGCGGTCCAGCCGGAGCGCGCTGCGCCGCTTCGGCATCGGGAACGTCTTCTACCTCGCCACGATCGGCCTTAGCTTCCTGAACGCGTCGGTGACACTCGCGGTGCACGCTGCGCTGGCGCTCTATTACTGCTTCGACCAGTTGCCGACGATCGGTCTGCGCCCCGAATCCCGTACCCCGCCGAAATCCGCCGCCGACCGGCCGGCCTGAGAACCGGTGGTCAAGGTCGAGGCCGACCTCTGAGCCGCTGCGTGTGGACGAACCTTCCGATTTCAAGGCGAATTATGTCCGTTTTTACGAGTATTGCCGGTGCCATTTAGTGCGGCCTTGTCCGGATTCCAGTCCAGCCCGGTGCGCCAAGTCCAAGACGACAGGGCGGGATCCAGAAACAACGGAGCACGCGTCGAGCCCGGGCAGGTCCAGTGTGGACACCGGCCCACGGGCTCACGGACCCGACGAAGGAGTAGTCAGCGCCTGCGGTGCCGCCGCATGGCGTCGACCCGACCGACGAACTCACGGGCGCGCAACACCGGCACGCCCCTCCACGGCGACATGCCGGTCAGGCCGGCGTCTTCAGACACGATCAACAAAGCCCCGACCTCGGCGGCCAGGTCGAGCACGAGATTGTCCTCGTGATCGCGGCAGTCGTGGACCGTTCTCGGTGGAGTGAGGATGCCCCCGGCGGACGCCTCCGCCATCTCGATCAAGATTTCCCGGTAGTCGTCCGCCTCCTCCTTCGGGGTACCGACGACGGCCATGAGCACCCGAACGGTGTTGTCGAGGATGTGCGGCGACAGCCACAGCGCGAACTCCGCAGCGTCGTTGGCGATCCCGAGACAGTAAGGACCTCGCCCTCGCGGGTGCGGCCCTGATGCTGTTCGCGTTCTTCGCCTACACCGGCGACAGTCTCGGCCTGACCATCACCGGCCCGCTGTTCCATATGAGCTGACCTCTCCGCGGGCGGACCAGAGGGGGCGGATCCGCGTGCTTACTGCGCGGATGCTGGCCGGAGCCGTCACGGGCCTGCCGGGCCTCCGACCGGATCGGCTCAGTTGACCGGGAAGAAGGATTCCGCTGAGGTACCGCCGTCCCACGCTGCCGTATCGACCGCGTCGCCGTTGAGGTGTGGATAGCCGTTGCTGTGCGGGTTACGCAGCCAGGAAGTGCTGTCGCCGCCGAAGTCGCCGGAGGGCTGCCACAGCTGCCCTTCGCCGCCGTCACAGGCTGCTGCACGACCGGCTGTCCGATGCCGTTGCTGGTCAGGCAGTCGCTGGTCGCGGCATTGACGATCGTGTCGAGGCCGCTGGTCGGGGGTGAAGGTCCACGCTGTTCGGTGCTGCCGGTGGCCGCCACCCTGACCAAGGCCGCACCCGGGGCGTCGCCGACGGGAGCGATAGCGAGCGAGCCGTCGTCGGTGGGCGCCAGGCTCGCGGTGAAGGCATCCGCCGTCTGCGTGACGATGATCAGCATCGGTACCGTCGTGGAGATGGGCTGCGGGGTGGCGCTGTCGGTGACCCGCGGCGTCAGGTAGGTGTTGCCGACCGCGGTGGGTGTGCCGGCGATCGCGCCGTTGGGCTGGAGGGTCAGGCCGGGCGGCAGCGCGTCGCCGGGTTCGACGCTCCGCCGCCACCGATCGGAATCTATCGGCTACACAGGCCCGTGATTGCGGCCCCACATCGCCACGCCGCCGGCGTATTTCGGCCGACTCCGCCCGAGCCCCGAACCACCCCGCCCCTCACCTACTGAGGCCGCGTGACGAGAAGGGGGGTCCGGGGAACGGACCCCCCTTCTGCGGTTCAGGAACGTTATCGACGGGGCTGGAAGTAGTGCGTGACCGCGTACGCCGTCGTCTTCAGGCCGATCTGTGCGCCCTCGATGTCGGCGGTGCGGGTGTGGATGCCGCCCCAGATGCGCGCCTCGATGACCTCGGCGATCGCGCTGGAGAAGTTGTTGAACGTGCGCGTGGTGCCCGACGCCGAGCTGTACGCGCTGAAGGGAATGTCGTTGCGGCCGAAGAAGAAGGCCAGCGCGGACATGCTCGCCGCGGTGAAGCAGGTGTGTCCCGATGTGTAGTCCGGGTGCGGCGGGGTGACCAGCAGCGGCATCCAGGTCGGGTCGGCCGTGGTGTTCGGGTTGCCGTCGGTGTCGGCGAGCTGGATCGCGGTGACCGGGCGCCAGAACATCCAGGCGCCCTTCTCGTTGTAGCAGGCCGACGTCGCGTCGGCCTCCGACAAGTCGACCATGGCGAACATGCGCGCGGTCTGCACCGTGCTGAGGTGCTGGTTGACGGCGAGCTGCCGCTTGATCTCCCACTCGCCCAGGTGCCGGTCGTGCCACCAGATGGCCGCTTGCGTCTGGTCGAGGGTGCGGGTGGTGCTGTTCACGGCGCCGATCGTCTTGACCTCGTTGAAGTCGCGGGTGTACTGCGCGCTGGTGAGCGCCGGCGGGCCGGAGGAACGGAACATCGACACGCTGGGGATGAGGAACGGCTTGAGGTGGCCCACCCACGCCGTCGCGTTGGCGTTGGTCGGCGGCGTCGGGCGCCACTGCCCGGGCTGGGTGCCGACCGGCCAGGCCTCCGCGCCGAACGCCCCGTCGTTCTGCCGGGCGGAGATCATCGCGGCCGCGGTCTGGGCGCCCACCGCGGTGCCGCGGGTTTTCGCCGGCCCGGTCTGGACGCCGGCCATGTAGTCGTCGTACTGCTGCTGCAGCCGGGCCTGCTGGTCCGGGAAGAGCGAGGAAAGGATCTTGAACGCCGCGGTACCGACGGCGGCGTCCGTGGACTCGCGCCCGTTCGCGGCAGGCGCGGAGAGGTACGGCTGGTAGGGCTTTCCGGCGATGGCATTCACGGCGTCGTAGACGGCCCCGTGCACCATGGCGAAGCTGCGGGCCTGCACTTGCGGTTGCTGCTGGGCGTAGTCCCAGATCGCGGTCTGCGCGTTCTGGTCCCACACGATGACGGCGTTGACGGATCTAGCCGGATCGGATGCGTAGGCGCTCGTCATTCCGGATAGCACCGGCGCGCCGGCGGCGATGACGCCGGCGACGACGGCAGCGACGAGTCTGCGGCGGGTAGAGACCTGACCTGTCATTGACTGACCCCCATGCCGGCTTCGCGGCCAGCTCGATGGCACATTGACATGTGGCAAGCAAGGTACCGGCCCGAACCCGACGATCACACCGGCCGAAGAGCCGAGATCACTTGTGGCGATGGTGCAGAGGTGCTGGGAGGGTAGTGCGCACGTGCTCGCCGCGGCCCGCCACCGGTCGTACCGCCGCGGAATGTGAAGACCGCGGACGTTCTACCTCGCCCTGTTCGGCGTGGTAGCCGGCCGCGCGCGGGCCTTTGTCGTGCAGCAGCGAGCAGAGAACCGGCAGGCGGCGTCGCCGAACCATGACGCCGCCCCCGGAGGGCGAGGCGGGGTGGGCTGGGCATGGCAGCCAGCAGGTATCCGCGGGTGCGGAAACCGGCAACCACACAGTGCAGGTGGCGTCGAGGTCATCGCGCACCGGTACGAGAGACGGTGGACATACCAAACCACACCCCAGCTGTGAACAGGTGATCCGCCATGACGACCCGCCCAGTTGACCAGGTGCTGAGCATGGCACTGTTCGTCTCCGACACCTCTCAGACAGCCGACCTTGACGACACGGCAGTCCGCGAAACCGTCGAACTCACCCTCGAACGACTCGGCCCGGACGAGTGCTACGCCCGCGCCGCCGAAGTCTTCGGCGACCGCCCTGACGTCGCCCTCACCCGCATCACCTGGGCCCGCGAACTGTGCACCCGCGCAATGACACCGGCGTTCGCCGGCGTCTGACCCGTCATCAATGTCAGCCGGCAGCGCGAACGGCATTTCAGCGCTGCGCCGATGACCACGCCATCGATACGCTGATTCGTACCAGTGGAATCGGTCGCCGCCAGCGGCATTGCAGAACCACAGCGCGTGACTCCTACCGGTGTGCGGCGAGTTTGGGTCCTGCCATTCGAGCGCGATCCGGGCATGCGCGACGACCTTGAACGGAAGACCGGGTCCATCGCCGGCGATGGCCCTCGTCCGGCTGGGCACGCCAAGACTGAGCGCGGCGCCACCCAGCCGCATCCGCCACCCGACAGCGTAACTGCGATCCTCGGCGGCGGTCGCCACCCGGCCGAGTTCGAAGCGAAGCATCTGCGACAGGCGCCGGAATGACGTGAGGGCGTCGTCAAAGCGCTCGTCGTCCTCCTCCCGGTCCGAGCGCCGCCGTTCGTCGCGCCGGTCCTCGGCGCCCCGCGGTCCCTCCAGGCCGCCCGGTTGGCGTCCTGCAGGTCACCCAGGCCCCGCGGATCGACCACCGACCGCTGTCGCCCGATTGAGCGATCTGGCGGAGGTCGTTGCCATAGTCGAAGATGATCCGCATTCGCGCGCCGAGCGCCTGTGCATATCGGCTCAAGGTGGCGACCTCGTTGACGTCGAGATCGCCGTTCTCGATCTGACTGACCCGGCCGGGCGTCACACCCATGAGGTCAGCGACTTCGCGCTGCGTGAGTCCCAGCCGCTTACGCTCCTCGGCAAGGTGGAAGGCGCTAACCCACGCCTCAGTGCGTGCACGCTCCTCAGCGAGCGAGTCGGCGTCACCGTCGTCCAGCTCGGCGCGGATGTCTTGCCAGTCGTGAACTCGGTCATGAGTCCTCCCTCCGCTTCCGCTCGAACGCCAGCCAGGCTTCGTACGCGACTTCCGCCACCGGGATGGCGGTCCTGTACCACCTGACCACTCGCCGGCCTTGTTCCCGGCCACCAGCAACACCGCTTGTGGGTCTGCCGGGCACCCCCGTCGTAACAATGACAGTCACGGGCATGCAACCTCGTCGCTGCGCAGACTCGCCGGCTATGAAGCTCACTCGACTGATCGTCGTCGCGCTCACCGCGGCGGCGGCGATCGTGGCCGCGCCCCAAGCCGCGTTCGCAATTCCCTCCGGCACCGGCTGGTCCGGCTCCTGGAAGTACACCGGCGGCACCAACATCCAGGTCACCCTGGACGTGCCGGGCGCGAAGCTGGTCGCGAACGGCTGGGACGCGCTCGGTACGCGCGCCTTCGTCCTGAACGTCACCGACACCGTGGCCGACGGCAAGTGCGCCTATGTCAAGTGGACCGCGGCCGCCACCACCGAACACTGGGCCTGCGGCAGCGGTACCACGGTGCAGGTCTCCGGGCTGCCGACCTCGACCAACGCCGTGAAGGCCGTGCTGTGCCGCGACTCCACCGCCCACAACAACAAGACCAACTGCAATTTCATCGATGTGCCCTCGTCATACACCGACGAGTTCATCCGCACCGAGGGCAACGGCGCGCACTGGAAGTACTACGACGGCTCCGAGGGCGAGGACTGGGGCGGGTGGATCACCATCGGCGACGTCGACTTCGACTACTTCGGGTGGGACGACACGCCCTCCGGGCAGCGCTGGATCCAGTCCTGGCTGACGCTCCTCGAGCCCACGTGCGGTTCGGGCACCATCCTCAACGCCAACCCGGCGTCGACATTGTCCGCCTGTTCCCAGTACGACCTCATCGACGACCTGCCGGACACGCACGTCACCGGTACGGCGTCGGGCACCGGTTGCACCTGGTCCATGCGGGGCATCGACCCGATCAAGCACTGCATCAAGCTCAGCGTTCCTGAACCCAGCTGACCCCACGCGCCTATCCGGCATCCAGGGCTCAGGCCGCGAGCTGATCTTCATCCGCAGCCTTGAGCCCTGGATGCGTCCCACGCCCCTGGCGCTTTCAGCATCGGTGTCGGCGATCCTGTCGGCCCGCAAGGTGTCGGAACCGGCATCCGCTCGATGCTGAGCTACGCGTACGCGATCCACCGCCTGGGCAGCAGCATCCCCGCTGTAACCGGCGCGGTTAGCCCGTGCTCACCACGCTGGTGGCCGTGCCACTGTTCGGTGAGCCGATCACCGTCGGCATCACCATCGCGCCAGCGCTCATCGTCGTCGGCGTGATCGCCTTCAACCTCGCGCCGTCCCCAAGCCGTAATCAGACAGCCGGGCAACGCGCGCCGCAGATCTCAGCCGGCCCGGCTGCCAAGCCGACGACCGGGTCGCCGATCACAGCTGCCCCAGGATCTTCGCCTTCGCCGCGTCGTACTCGGCGGGCGTCAGCGCGTTGGCGTCGCGCAGCGCCCGCAGCCGTTCGAGCCGGGCCAGCGGGTCCTGATCAGCCGTCGGGGTGCCTGGCGTCTGTGACGCCTCCAGCCCGCCCCAGACCCCCGACCCGTCGTTCGGCAGCTTCACGACGGTGGCGTGCTGCCAGTTGCCCCCCGCAGGTGGCCACGGAAGCGACGACGGCCAGGCGGCCGGGCGGTCGCCGCCGGCCGTGAACATCTGCGCGTTGAGCGTCGGCGCCCCTCGGGGGGTGATCATCGCCGGTGCCGGCTCCGCTCGACCGAACTTGATGTAGCCCACGCCCAGGAACAGCAGGCCACCGACGATGCCGACCGGGAGCTCGAAGGCCCACCAGCCGGTACCGGGCGGGCACTGGCGGGTTGAGACGTAGTTACCACCGGACGCGCAGCTCCCGCCCTGCACCAACCGGAACAAGGCGTACAGGGCCAGACCGAAACAGGCAATCGCGAGCAGGGTGCCAAGCACCTTGCGGACCAGGTGCACTATGCGCATCGTGTGATCACGAGCGGACGGTACCTGCCGCCGGCCACCGCCCTCCGCCACCGTCAGCTATCCGCCAGTAGCAGCACGCCGACAAACCCGCAGTGTCCGGCTGCTACAGCACGACGTGCTCGTCGTGGCCCGCTGGGACGCTGCCGGAACCGGCGGCGACGGGATCGCCGGCGAGGCGGATCTCGCCATCCCGCGGCCGACCACCCGGGTCATTAGATGGGGTGCCGGTGGGTGGTCCGTCGCCGGTCCACACGAAGATCTCCGAGTCTGGGCCGCACGGGCCGGTCAGCCCGTTCGACCACCAGTTGTCCTCGCCGAGCGTTTCCACCGGTACCCCTAGCTGCTGCCAGGTCTCCAGGGAGCTTGGGTCGCCGTCGAACACCGTGACGTGCAGCCGGTCGGGCGGGATGCCGAACCCATCGCGCAGCAGCTCGTACCCCCATTTCAGGCTCGTGCTGCCAGGGTAGTCACCCAGCGACCACGAGCCGAGCATCTGGAAAGCGGTCAGATGGCTGTCGTCGCCGACCTCGTCGACGTCGGTGGTGCGCAGACAACGCTGCATCCCGACCAGCCGGCGGCCGAGCGGATGGGGCACCCCTTCGATGTAAGGCGTGAGCGGGTGCATGCCGGCGCTCGTGAACAAACAGCACCGGATCGCCCTGCGGGCGGATCAGCGTGGTGTCGCGGACGAGCTGGTGGCCACGCTCGCGGAAGAACTCGAGCAATGTGGAGACGATCTGGCTGGTACTCATGGTGGTCGACATCGATGTGTACGCCCGCGGCGGCGTCGTCGGCGCGGTCTGCCACGGCCCGGCCGGCTTGCCCGCGGCCGTACTGGCCGGGCGCGAAGTCGCCGGCTTCACCGACGAGGAGGAGGCCGCCGTCGGTCTCACCGGAGTCGTGCCGTTCTCCCTGCAGCAGCGCCTGACGGAGCGCGGCGCCCTCGTCCGCACCGCGCCCGCGTTCCAGGCGCAGGTGGTCCGCGACGGCCGTCTAGTCACCGGCCAGCGCCGCGGGCGTCCTCGAGGCCCTCGCCGAGCGCGGCCCGGTCGCGCTGACGGTGTCGTACTGCGCAAGGACGTCGGGTGTAATCGCCAGAACGGCGATGACGGATGAAGCCAAGTCAGGGCTTGATCAGGGCGTGCCTTCGTGCTCCGGGGCGACGGTGGTGAATCCGCCGATCGCGGACCTCAGTCTTGCCGCCCAAGGATCTTCGCGGCGCGGCGCCGCAGCATCTTCGCAGCGCGGCGCCGCAGCAGTTCGGCGGCCTGGCCCGGGTCCCGCAGGCTGGCCGCGAGGTTGTTCAGGCGGGTCGCCACGGGTGGGGTGGTCCGGACCGGGCGCGGCCTCGGTGATTGCGAGGGCGCGACGCAGCAGCGGTTCGGCCGTGGCGCGGTTGTGGTCGAAGCGACACTGTGCCGAGCCGTTGCGGTTCGGGGTGGTGGACCGGTTCCGAGCGCGCCCGCCGCGAGCGGTACATCCGGGCCAGCGCGTTTTGGTCGGCGCCGGCGCGGGAAGTTGCCGGCCATGTGGGACAAGCGTGATGACATGGTCGTGTACCAGATGGAGCCGTTCAACGCAGAGCCTCCGCCGGCCGCGTTGGCCGGCCAGGCGCTGACCCCGATCGACACCTTCTACAGTCGCAACCACGGCCCCATCCCCGACATCGACCCGGCGGAGTGGCGGCTGGACGTCGGCGGCCTGGTCGACCGGAGCCTGCGGCTGTCGCTGGCAGATCTGCAGCAGCTGCCGCACCGCACGGACGTGGCCACCCTCGAGTGTGCCGGCAACCGGCGCGCCGAGCTGATGGCCGTGCGGCCGATACTGGGCCAGGAGCCGTGGGGACCGGCCACCATCGGCACCGCCGAATGGACCGGGGTCAGCCTCGTCGACGTCCTCACCGCGGCCGGACCTCGCGGCGACGGCGCGCACATCGCCTTCGCCGCCCCGGACATCAGCGACCACGCCGATCCGCCGCAGCCGTACGGCGGCTCGATTCCCTTGTCGAAAGCCCTCTCGGGCGAGGTCCTGCTCGCCTGGGCGATGAACGGCCGGCCACTGCCGCAGGTCCACGGTGGCCCGGTCCGGGTCATCGTCCCCGGCTACATCGGCGCCCGCAGTGTCAAATGGGTCCACCGCATCACCGTGCAGACGCAACCGTCGGACAATTACTTCCAGGCGGTCGCCTACCGCCTCCGCCCACCCGACGCGGCGCCCGGACCGGGCCATGGCATCTCACTCGGCCCGGCGCTGCTGAACGCCGCGATCCTGACCCCGGGTGACGGGTCCAGCCTGACCACCGGCCGCGCGGTGGTCGCCGGCTACGCGTTCGCCGGCGAACGGACCGTCGCCCGCGTCGACGTCTCGCCCGACGGGGGACGAACCTGGGTCCACGCCACCGTCGAGGACCCGGCCGGCCGGTCGGCGTGGCAGCTGTGGCGCACCACCCTGAACCTGACGGCCGGCGCGGCCGACCTGGTCGCCCGCGCCTGGGACGACACGGGCGCGACCCAGCCCGAATCACCGTCGAGCGTGTGGAACCCGGACGGCTATGCCAACACCGCCTGGCCCCGCGTCCACGTCGACGTCATTCCTGCCCGTACGAGGTGACCTTCGTGCTCGGTCGGGCGGCCGGCGCCTCGTCCCACGTGTCGGCCGGTGGCAGTCAGATCGTATCCGTGACGCCGAACGCCGCGAGGTACGCGGGTGACCAGCCTTATCCGCTAGCGCGCCGGGCACGGATCCCGCAGCTACCCCGGGTCGGCCACTCCTACCCGCACCGCCGGGTGAACCGGACCACCCCGTCACTCCGGTAGTCAACCGGCTCACTCCGCCACTTGGATGGCAGCGGCCGGCGCCCTTCGCGCAACGCTGCCAGACCCCGGCGTCCGTGAACTGGATGGCCGAGCTGGCTCCCGGCCGGACCGGGCATCGACGCCGACCGGCCGTGGAGTGTCGCCGGCAGCGTCGCGATCCTCCAGGAGACAGCGGGGGCAGCGGCAATCCCGGTGACGCCGCGTTACAACCAGCGCGAAACGTCAGCTCTTGGTGACGGTGAGACGAACGGTACCGTGGTTGTTGCCGTAGAAGCCCCACGCGTCGTTGGCGAACGCGTAGAAGTAACCGCCCTTGGTCACGTAGTGGGTTCTGTCGCTGTCGATGGCGATGCGTTCGTGGGCCTTAGCCCGGAGGTCGACCCGGGCTCGATACCCCGCTTCGACGCCATCGGCAGATCGATGCGACCCCTCCGCCGGGGTATCTGGTACCGGTCTACGAGGATGGTCGCCGTGGAGGAGTTTGCCGATCTTCGCCGGGAGGTTGAGCGGTTGCGGGCGGAGAACGCCCGCCTGTCACGTCTGCTGGAGCTGCGCGGTCAGGACACGGCGCCGACGCCGCAGCAGCTGGCGGCTCCGGTCGTCGCGCCGGGGCCGGTCACGATGGCGTCACCGGTGCGGGACAAGCTGGCGCTGTTCACCAACCTCTTTCAGGCCCGCACCGACGTGTACGCGACGCGGTGGGAGAACCGTCGAATCGGCGCGGCCGGGTGGGCGCCCGTGGTCGCCGGCGGCTGGCGCAAGGGCATGGACCGGCGTAACGCCGCCTATCTCCCCCGTACGGCGGAGGTCGTCGCCGCGCATCTCGTCGGTGACGTGTTCATGGGGCTGTACCCGCTGATGCCCGGCAACACCTGCCACTTCGTGGCCGCCGACTTCGACGGCCCGACAGCGATGCTCGACGCCCTCGCCTACATCAAGGCGGCACGGGCCAGCAGCGTGCCGTCTGGGCTGGAGATCTCCCAGTCGGGCCGCGGCGCCCACGTGTGGATCTTCTTCGCCGGCCCGGTGCAGGCGGCGGTCGCCAGGGCGGTCGGCACGGTCCTGCTGCACGAGGCCATGGTGCTGCGCGGGTCGATGGACCTGCGCTCGTACGACCGGCTCTTTCCCAACCAGGACGTCCTACCTGAGGGTGGCTTCGGCAATCTGATCGCCGCGCCGCTGCAGGGCCGGCGACGCAACGACCACGGGCTGACCACCTTCCTCGACCTCGCCACGCTGGAGCCGTACGAGGATCAGTGGGCCTTCCTGTCGACGCTGGACCGGCTCACCCCCGGCGACGCCGAACGCCTCGCCCGGCAGGCGAAACGCGCCACCACCGGCACCGACGTCGCCACGATGAGCCGCTCCGCCGCGACTCGGGTCCATCCCGCACTGCCGCCGGTGGTACACGTGGAAGCCGGCGCCGGGCTGAGCATCGACGCGGCGCAGCTGACCCCGGCCGCCCTGGCGACGTTCAAGCACGCCGCCGCGATGGCGAACCCGAAGTTCTACGAACTGCAGCGCCTGCGCAAGTCCACCTGGGACACCCCACGGTTCATCCGCGGCTACGACTTCACCCCCGACGACCGCCTCATCCTGCCGCGCGGCCTGCGCCGTACCATCACCACGATTGTCGAGCAGGCCGGATCACGGCTGGCCGTCACCGACGCCCGCAACTCGGGCCGGGAGATCGACGTCGCGTTCACCGCCACGCTCACCACTAGACAGAGCACCGCGGTAGGTGCGGTGCTGGCCCATGACGACGGGCTGCTCGTCGCCCCGCCCGGCTCGGGGAAGACGGTCATGGCCTGCGCCGTGATCGCCGAGCGCGGCACCTCGACGCTGGTCCTCGTCGACCGCAAGGCCCTGGCCGATCAGTGGCGGGAGCGCATCGAACAGTTCCTCGGCGTTCGCGCCGGCCAGCTCGGCGGCGGGCGGCGCAAACTCACCGGCACGGTGGACATCGCCCTGCTGCCCTCCCTCGCCCGGCGCGACGACATCGCCGCCCTGACCGAGGGGTATGGGCACGTCATCGTCGACGAGTGCCACCATCTCGGCGCCGCCGCGTACGAGCACTCTGTCAAGCGCATCGCCGCGCAGTTCTGGCTCGGCCTCACCGCCACACCCACCCGACGGGACGGGCTCGGCCAAGTCGTCAGTTGGCAACTCGGGCCCGTCCGGCACACCATGACCGAGGAGGAACACGGGACCATCGCCGCCGCCCTGGAGTTCGATGCCGGTCCACAAAGGCTGCTGCGCGTCCACGAGACCGCGTTCGAGATCGCCGACCTGGACCTGGACGCGCCGGGCGCCCTCGCCGAGGTACACCGGCTCCTCGCAGTCGACGAGGCGCGGAACACCCAGATCGCCGACGACATCGCCGCAGCGCTCGCACGGGGACGCAACTGTCTCGTCCTCACCCGCCGTGTCGCCCACGTCGAAGCCCTCACCGCGATGCTCGCAGCGCGTGGGCATCAGGCGCTCGTCCTACAAGGATCAATGACCACCACCGACCGGCGGGCCGCCGTCGCCCGGCTTGCCGACGCCAAGGCCGGTGCCGGCCTGCTCGTCATCGGCACCACACCGTTCATCGGCGAAGGGTTCGACGCCCCAGCGCTCGACACCCTCTTCCTCGCCGGTCCGATCTCCTTCGACGGCCTGCTCGTCCAATGTGCCGGACGCGTGATCCGCACGGCGCCCGGCAAGGAGACCGCCGAGGTCCACGACTACCATGACGCGGCAACACCGATCCTCGCCGCCTCGCTCCAACGCCGAATGCCCGGCTACCGCACACTCGGCTTCACCAAGACCGCCGGGCGAACGCCGGCCTGAGCATCGCCGGTCGAGCGGCACCGTCCCCCGTTCCTCGTCCCACGTCGAACGCTGGTTGGTGTACCTGACGGAGGAGTAGTCAGCGCCTGCGGTGCCGCCGCATGGCGTCGACCCGACCGACGAACTCACGGGCGCGCAACACCGGCACGCCCCTCCACGGCGACATGCCGGTCAGGCCGGCGTCTTCAGACACGATCAACAAAGCCCCGACCTCGGCGGCCAGGTCGAGCACGAGATTGTCCTCGTGATCGCGGCAGTCGTGGACCGTTCTCGGTGGAGTGAGGACGCCCCCGGCGGACGCCTCCGCCATCTCGATCAAGATTTCCCGGTAGTCGTCCGCCTCCTCCTTCGGGGTACCGACGACGGCCATGAGCACCCGAACGATGTTGTCGAGGATGTGCGGCGACAGCCACAGCGCAAACTCTGCAGCATCGTTGACGATCCCGAGGCAATCGGCAAACGGGTTGCCCGACGTCGGTGGCGGCGAAGGCCACGACAGGTACGGGCTGTTGCCGGTCGCGATGGCTTGGACCAGCACGTTGACGTCAAAGACGACCGGCGTGGCCACCGGACCCGGAAGGCTCACCCGTGCGCGCCCTTGTACGCCTTGCTGATCAAATCTGGCAGGTCCTCGGCCGAGACGCCCTGCTCGGCGAGGCGCCGGTGGTTGGCCGCCTGCAGCTCACGCAACCGCTCCGCACGCCGCAACGACTCCATCACCTTCAACGTCGCCCGCAGGTACGCCGAACGATTGCCACCGCCGAAGTGCTCAACCAGTCGATCGAGACGCTCGCGATCCTCGTCGGAAACCGCAAACCCAACTGTCTGTGAAGCCATCGCGACCACCCCCTCGAAATCAGGCTACATCCGATCGCATCTCATATGCAATGAGTTGCACACACGTCTCCACCAGGCATTCGGGCATGTACAGCCTCGATCGCGTTCGCTTCGCGACGAGCCTACGGCGCTTCAACGAGAGGCGCTCATGTCGACGTCTCGCCGGACGCGTTCGCGATGAGGCCGGCGCGTTCGAGGCGGTCCAGCAGGCTCGGCTTGCGGGCGTGTTCCAGACGCAGCTGGTGCATCCGCCCGCGGAACGCCTCGCGCCGGCCGCTGCGTTCGCCGAGCGCCTTCAGATCGGCCAGCAGTGCGACCGCCGCGTCGTACTCCTTGGGCTTCTTCGTCGCGATCAGCTCCGCCACCCGCCGCCACGAACGTTCAGGGTCGACGGCCAGCACGTCGAGGCGTTGATCGCGGGCGGCGGCGGCCGCCGCCTCCCGGCGCGCCTGCTCGGCCGCCTTACGCTCCTCGGCCTCCCGCCGCCGGCCCGCCCAGCGCGTCTCGGCACCGGCCAGCAACTCGCCCACCGTCCGACCGCCACCGATGGCCTCCGGCGCCGCCCCTCCGCCGTACCGGCGCAGCAACTCGGCGCGAAGGTGCGCGCCGTCGCCCCGCAGCAACCGCACGATGACCTCGTCCTTGTCCGCCACCGGCAGCCGCCGCACCCACCTGGCCAAGGCTGCTGCCGAAGGCGCCTGCGGGGTCAGCGGCGCGCTGGCCTGGGCCGCCGTGTCGAGCAGATCCTCGTCCAGGCACAGGAAGCCGGCGAGGCTCCGCAACGGCCCCGACAGGTCCCCCAGGCCGGGCGGGACCGGCGGCTCCAACGCATCCTCGTGCAGCTCCCGCTCCTGCACACACAACAGCCACGCCAGGTACAACAGCCGCGTGTCGCCCGCGGCCAACTCCGCCCGGACGGGAACGATCGACGCGAGCGCGGTTTCGTCCTCCCACCACTCTTCGTCGCCGTCCTCGTCCCTGCTGTACAGGTCCAGGATCACATGCTCACCCGTGGCCCAGGACGAAGCGGAATGACCCACGCAGTACGCCGCCGCCAGATCCGGAGCCAGCAGCGGCACCGGCAGCCGCAGCGCTATCCGGCGGGTGCCCCAGTTCGCCAGGTAGAGGTGAGCGTCGAAGTACCGTTCCATCCACTTCCGCGGATCGGCCTTGAGGTCACCCCACTGGTAGTCGTTGACGAAGCTCGATGCACTGATCCGTCCGCGCGTCGACACCGCCCGCAACTCGCCCTGCTCAGCGGCCGTCAACGGCCGATCGATCGCCACAAACTCGTAGTACTGGTACTCGCTCACGCGTCACCCGCTCCAGCGCCGGTACGCCTCGATCCACTGCGCGCCGTCGGGTGGCGGATCCGGCAACTTCAGGTCCAGGATCGAGATCGCTTGCCGCTCGCGACCCCGATGGCAGATCGCCACGATCCGGTCGCCGCGCAGATCCACTCGGCGCACCGTGACCTCGACGCCGAGGACCAGCGTCGTGAACGGCAGCGCGAGATTGTCCTCCATCATGGTGAAGAGGCCCGTCAACTGCTCGTCCTCGTTGTAGCAGTCAACGGTCGCCTCGTCGACCAGGGCGTCGAGGTCTTGCCGGCTCAGCGAACTCACCGCGGCAGAGTATCCGCAACATCGACCGACCCGCGCGAGAGGACCGATCGCACCGCCGACGGCGCACTGGGCTGCTGGACAGCGCTTCGCGCGGTGCCCCCCGACGCCCGCGAACAGCGCGACTGGGGGCACAAGACCGCCAATGCGCCCGCGGCGTTGCCGATGCCGTCGCACCCGACGCAACGGCCGCCCTGACGGAGATCTGGGGCGCCGAACACAAACGGCTGTCGGCGCTCACGTAATTCCCCAGCTGTAGCGGCGTGCCGCTCACGTAATTCGGTTCTGTCACACGAAGCGTGGTCGGGTGAGCGGCCGACGGTCAGTTGGGTTGGAGGATGCGGCGCCTGAGTAGGTCGAACCTGGCTCGACCGTACATTTGTCTCTTGAGCATCTTCACGCGGTTGACCTGGCCTTCGACCGCGCCGGAGCTCCACGGCAGGGTCAAGCCGGCGGTGGCGGCGGCGAGATCGCGCTGTAGGCCCTTGGCGAAGGAGTGCAGTTCGGTGACGTCGCCGGCGAGCACCGTGGCGATCCACTGCGGGAGCCGGTCGCCGCGCAGTTTATGCATCATGTCGGCGAAGTCGTGGACGTGGCCTGCGAGCGTGTCGAGGGCGGGGCTGCGCCGCCGGATCGCGTCGAGTTTGTGCCGGTCTTCGAGCCTGATCGTGGCTGGATCACTCATGATCCATTTAGCGACGCGGCGGGGTTTCGGCGTCGGCGGCGTGCTTGGCGCGCGCAGGTGACGGCGGGTGCCGTCCTCGATCGGGCGGAGCGGTCGCAGGTAGCGGCGCAGGGTCTGGACGCTGCCGCGGAAGCCCTGCTCGCGGATCTCGGCGTGCAGCACGGCGGTGTCGGTGCAGCCGTCGTTCCACCGTTGATGTAGGTAAGCCTTGTAGGGATCGATCAGGCCCTCTCGGTGGGTATTGGCGAGGAGCTGTTCGATGCTGGTGGCGTCGGCGAACCGCCGGACCGTCTGGATGTCCAGTCCAAGCCGGCGGCCAATCTCGGCCCGCGATGCTCCGTCGGCCAGCAGCTGTTGGACCTCGTAGTAGCGTTCCTTGGTGCGGGTCACCAGGCGGATCTCCTTGCCGGGCAGCACCGCCTGCGCGTCGGGCAGCTGTGGTCGGGAAGAGGGTTCTGCCGGCAGCGCGGGTTCGCCAGGCTCGGCAAGAGGCTCGGACAGGCTGGAACGGTAGGCGACAACGGCGGCCTCGACGGCTTCGCCGAGGTTGTGAAAGATGTGCCAGCGATCGGCGACTTGCATCGCGTCCGGTGCGCCGGTGCGGGCGCCGTCGGCATAGGCACCGGCCCGGTCTCGGCAGATGATCTCAGCACCAGGGTGAGCGCGCAGCCAGGATGCCAGGGTCTCGGCCTCCCGGTCGGGCAGCACGTCGATGGGACGGCGGGTTTCCATATCGAGCAGAATCGTGGCGTAGACCTGCCCCCGCCGCAGCGCGAAATCATCGACCCCGAGCACCCGCGGCGATACCGTCAGCACCGGCTCCGGCGTGGCGCGCAGCAGCCGCAACAGGGTGCTGCGGGACACCCGCATCGCCAGCCTCCCGGCCAGCCGCACTCCGGCCCGGCCCGCCAACGCAGCGCCGACGCCATGCAGCAACTCCTGCAGCGGCTGGCTGCGCCGCCGGCGCCTGGCGGTCAGCCCGGGTACCTGCTCGACGAACGTGCGCACCGTGCAGCTGCTCGCCGCGCAATTGAACCGCCGGACCGACAGGACCAGCCACACCGGCCGCCCACCGATCGGCGTGTCGTTCAGGCATCGCTGGTAGCGGCCGCGTACAGACATCGACACCGTCGCGCAACCCGGACACGAGGCGCTCTCCGCCCGGACCCGGGCATACAGCCAGGTCGCCTCAGCACTGGACTCGAGCCGCTCGACCACCACGCCAGCCAGGTGCGGCAGGAGAATCCCGCCGACTGATGTCTCCTGCACCGCAACATGATCATAGAAACGGGATCATGCATAAAGCGTTGCTGGTCAACGCGTTTCGCGCGGCGAGTTCACCGCGACCATCCACTGTCGACCTCCACCAGCGACCCTCACGCCACGCTTCGTGTGACAGAACCGAATTTCATGAGCGACGACAACGGCACGCCCAAGCGGCGGCGCCGAGCACGAATGAGCACGTACGCCGGCCCGACGGACCGGCGTGTAGCGGACTGCCGGATCCAGACCCGAACCTTCCGATTTACCAGCGAGTTGTGTTCGGTTTTGCGGTTATTTTTGGTTCGGTTTAATGCCATCTTGTCCGGTTTGCCGTCCCACTCCGTCAAGTGCGTCCAGGACGGCATGGCAGGTTCAGAAACGCCGGAGCACGCATAGAACACAACCGAATCCACTGTGGACGTTCCGTATGGTGGGCGGCATGGGCGGTCAAGAAGCATCGCACCCGGTCGCCGAGCTCCGCTTTGCCGACACTACCGGGGAATGCCACATGCCCGAGATCGCCACCCAACGGCGTATGGGTCATCTTTCGAGACCTGGCCGCCTTCCTCAAGCGGCCGGAGCCCGGCGGCTACCCCGTCCGTCCGGAGGTGGTGGGCGTAGCCGGGTCGGGTATGTCAGGAGGCTTCCCTCGACGTAGCGGCCGTCCGTGCTGCGGGAACATTCATTTGCCGGCCCAGTACTGGTTCAGCCGTCCGATGGCTTCGTCCTTGGTCATGCGCGCCACGTCCGGTTCGGCGAGGCCGACGCGGGCGATGAGGAGATGCACCACCTCCGCCGGGATCGGCTCGGCCGTTGGCAATTCAGGCCTGCCTCGAGCGGGCTTGACGCCGTCGCGCACACACGTCCAGAAGACGCCCTCGGTGACGTCGAGCTGATCACGCAGGATGTGACTGCAGATGCCGGGACCATAGGTACTGCGGTCCGGTGGGTGGGAGATCCGGGTTCGCAGAATCCGGCCGTCCGGCAACGCCAGCTCGTACGTCAGGTGGTGGGTGCCGGTCCGGCCGCGCGCGGTCCGGACCGGCTCCCACCCTTCGGTCTCGCAGAACATCTGGTGATCCTGGCGGGCCGGCGTCGGCCAGCTCATTGAGCCGAACCCGCCAGCCACTCACGCAGCTGCGCGTCATCACTGAGCTCGACCACCTGAACCAGCGCCCAGTTGTTTCGGTGGTTCGGTGCATCCAGCAGCCGCTCCTGCCAATCGTCGGCGTACTCACGAAGGGCGAGGACCATCTCATCGATCGCGTCGTCGAACGTCGACGCGTCTGCGGCCACCGGCACCCCAGGAAGAAGAACGGACCATCCGCCGTCCTCGGCCACCACTTGTGGGGATGGCAGAACGCCGACGAGGCTCACCCTCAGGCGGTCAGCGTCCACGACTGCCGCCCGGCCTGACTCCCGCTGGACAGTCGCGACCCGGCCGCGTCGAGCAGCGTCGAGTAGTTCCTTGAAGTGCGCTCGAGCAGCCGAGTAGCTGTCGAAATGCGCGGCAACGGACATGCGACCTCCAACGGTTGCCCCCTCCAGCATGCGACTCCACGGGCACGTACGTCAAGTACGTGACGTACGTCCCGGCCATTGCCTTCAGCGAGGCGCGCTCATATCGACATCTCGCCGGCGGCGCTCGCGACGAGGCCGGCGCGTTCGAGGCGGTCCAGCAGGCTCGACTTGCGGGCATGTTCGAAGCGCAGCTGGTGGATGCGCCCACGGAAGGCCTTGCGCCGGCCGGCGCGTTCGCTGAGCGACTGCAAGTCGGTCAGCAGTTCGACCGCCACGTCGTATTCCGTGGGCCGCTTGGTCGCGATGAGCTCCGCAACTTGCTGCCACGCCCGCCCCGGGTCGGCAGCGAGGGCGTCGAGGCGCTGTTCGCGGGCGGCGGCGGCCGCTGCTTCCCGGCGCGTCCGTTCGGCCGCCTTACGCTCCTCGGCCTGCCGCTGCCGGCCCTCCCAGCGCGTCTCGGCATCGGCCAGCAGCTCACCCACCGTCCGACCGCCACTGAGGGCCTCCGGCACCGCCGCGCCGCCGTACCGACGCAGCAACTCGGCGCGAAGGTGCGCGCCGTCGCCCTGCAGCAACCGCACGATGACCTCGTCCTTGTCCGACACCGGCAGGCGCCGGACCCACTTGGCCAACACTGCCGCCGAAGGCGCCCGCGCCGTCAGGGGCGCGCTGGCCCGAGCCGCCGTGGCGAGCAGATCCTGGTCCAGGCGCAGGAAGCCGGCGAGGCTCCGCAGCGGCCCCGACTCGCTGCCCAGGCCAGGAGGGACCGGCGGTTCCAACGCATCCTCGTCCAGCTCCCGCTCCTGCACGCACAACAGCCACGCAAGGTACAGCAGCCGGGTGTCACCGGCGGCCAGCTCCGCCCGGACGGGAACGATCGACGCGAGCGCGGCTTCGTCGTCCCACCACTCTTCGTCGCCGTCCTCGTCGCTGCCGTGCAGGTCGAGGATCACATGAGAGGCCCGATCGCACCGCCGACGGCACGCTGGCGTCTGGACAGTGCTTCGCGAGGTATCCCCCGACGCCCAGCGATCCCGTCCATCGGCTTCGGGGTAGGCGTGTCGACGGTCGCCCGGCGAGCGCATAGATCCTCGGCCGAATCCATCGACGATCTTACGGCGCTCGAACAAAAGTAAACACTCTTTACAGTTAGCCGAGGTTGCGATAGAAAGGCGCCCTGAAGCCGGGTATCTGCCTGGCCAACCTCCCCTCCCAGGAGCGTCCCCAATGGACAGATCGAGATCGGCGCGCTTGCGTCGGGTGCTCGTCGCGGCAGCCGCTCTCGCGCTCGGCGCCGTCTTCGTCATCCCGTTCAGCCCCGGCACCGCGTTGGCCGCTGGCACGGGTGCGATCTCCGGATACGGCGGTAAGTGCGTCGACGTCGCCGGCGCCAACACCGCAAACGGCACCCAGATCCAGCTGTGGACCTGCAACGGCACCAACGCCCAGAACTGGACCGTGGGCACCGACGGCACGATCCACGCCCTCGGCAAATGCCTCGACGTCTCCGGCGGCTCCACCGCCGACGGGGCCAAGGTCCAACTGTGGGACTGCAACGGCACCGGCGCCCAGCAGTGGGCCGTCAGCGCCGCCAACGACATCGTCAACCCCCAGGCCAACAAGTGCCTCGACGCGTCCGGCTGGGGTACGGCCGACGGCACCCCGCTGCTGACCTGGTCCTGCCACGGCGGCGCCAACCAGAAGTGGACGGTCCCGGGCGGCGGCACAGGTTCGTGCAACTACCCGAACTGGGTCGCCGGACAGTCCTACGCCACCGGTGCCATCGTGCGGTACACCAACGGACAGCTCTACCAGGCCACCCACGACAACCCCGGCTACGACCCGACCATCAGCACCTGGTTCTGGTCGCCCTACTCCTGCGGCGGTACCAGCACGAGCGGCTTCGTCGTCAGCGAGGCGCAGTTCAACCAGATGTTCCCGAGCCGCAACGGCTTCTACACCTACGCCGGGCTGACCGACGCGATGCAGAAGTACCCGGCCTTCGCCACCACCGGCAGCGACACGGTGAAGAAGCAGGAGGCCGCCGCGTTCCTGGCCAACGTCGGCCACGAGACCGGCGGGCTGGTCTACATCGACGAGATCAACACCGCCAACTGGCCGCACTACTGCGACACCAGCCAGCCCTACGGCTGCCCGGCCGGCCAGTCCGCCTACCACGGCCGCGGCCCGATCCAGCTGAGCTGGAACTTCAACTACAAGGCGGCCGGCGACGCCCTCGGCGTCGACCTGCTCAACAACCCCAACCTGGTCGCCACCAACTCGTCGATCTCGTGGCAGACCGGCCTGTGGTACTGGATGACCGGCACCGGCAACGCCGGCACCACGTCGCACAACGCGATGGTCAACGGCCAAGGGTTCGGTACCACGATCCGCGCCATCAACAGCATCGAGTGCAACGGCGGCAACCCCGCCCAGGTGCAGAGCCGCGTGAACCTCTACAACCAGTTCGTCGGCATCCTCGGCGTCCCCGCGGGCGATAACCTCTCCTGCTGAACCACCGTCGCCATCTACGACGCGCTCACCCGAGGGCACCTGACCTCGGAATGTAACCTACCTAGAAATTTTCTAGGTAGGTTACATTGGCAGCGTGGAGACCAATGACGGCATCGAGTTGCTGCTCGACGTCGGGTTGGATCGGCGGATCGTGGACAGCACCGCGGTCGACATCACGAGTGACGGCGGCCAATGGTCACGCCGCCGAGCCATGCTGTTGCGTCACTCGCCAAGCCCACACGAGATCGATCGCGCCCTAGCGACGCTCAGAGCCCAGGAAGACAGGCTGCTCTTTGTGGTCGCGCGGGCGGGACGGGCATTGCAGCAGGCCGCCCGCGCAGGATCATCGCGTCGCCCACGCGGCGGTCGATGATGCGGTCGTCTCCTTCCGAGGCGAGACGTACCGTGCTGACGCCCAACGTCCGGCCGGCCGGACTCATTCGGGTCGCACTAGTTGGGTCCGGCTGGCCACGCTCCGCATGTTTGCGCTCAGCCCGTCCGAACCGCTGTTACAGCTGCAGATCGCGAGCCGACTAGGGGTGTCGCACGTCGCGGTCGGCAAGCAACTACCGCAGCTCCATGAACTCGTGACACGCACGCCCGGCGGCTGGCAAGCCGTCGATCGGGCGGGCTGCTGGGACCGATTCATGGCGGACTATCCAGGCACGCGAGGGATGTCCACGTACTGGTCGGCGACCGGAGACCTCCCGCCGCAACTCGAACGCATCGAGCAGGTCGCCGACGACGAAGGCGACGCACCGCCTGCCGTGTCGGGCGACCTCGCCGCCAATCTGTACGCCACCTGGCACCGCCCGAGCCGCATCGTCGCCTACGTCACCAAGCAGCCCGCCTTGGAACAGCATGGTTTTGCGACGGTACGGTCAACAGACGCGATCGTCCATAGCGGATTCGAGCGCGCTCGATTCGCGTTCCTAGCCGCGTAGCCACGCGCACGGCATATACGGTGTGCCGTACTGGACGTGACTGTCCACAGGAGACAGCGGACGCGGCGTGCTCCGGCGGCGCGTGGGCGAACCGCCGGGACGGGTCAGGCCGACAGGGACGCGCGCACGCGCTGGCGGGCGGCGTGGATGCGGGACTTCAGCGTGCCGTTCGGGATGCCGAGGTGGTCGGCGATCTCCTCGTAGTCCAGTTGGCAGACGTCGCGCAGGACCAGCGGGGTCACCAGCTCCGGCCGCTCGGCGCTCAGCTGTTCCAGCGCGTCCAGGAAGTCCAGCCGGGAGCCCGCGATGACACTCGTGGTGCGGGGATCGGTGACATCGAGATGCAGGACGTCGCTCGGCTGCTCGGCCGAGCGGCGCTTCAACGATCGGTAGGTCTGCCGGGCACAGTTGGTGACGACCACGTACAGCCATGTCGTGAACTTCGACCGGCCGCCAAAGGTGTGGATCTGCCTGGCGACCTGCAGCAGCGCGTCCTGGCAGGCCTCCTCGGCGTCCTGCGGGCACGGCAGGAACCGGATACAGCGGTGCAGCACCTGCGGACGGATGCGACGCAGGAGTCCGTCCAGGGCGGCTTGGTCGCCGGCCGCGGCGCGGTGCGCGAGCTCCTCCGTCTCCAGTTCCTCGGCCCTCAGCTCGCCTGGCACAACGTCACCCGTACTCTCCCGGACCCGCGGACTGTTCCGTAGCGATGATAATGAGGACGTGCCAATTCCCGAGAAGATCGGCCGGTACCGAATCCTACAGCGGGTTGGCTCCGGCGCCTTCGCGACTGTGTGGCTCGGCGCCGACGACACGCTCGACGCGCTGGTGGCCATCAAGGTCCTCGCCGACAACTGGGCCCACCATCCCGACATCCGGGCGCGATTCCTGCAGGAGGCCCGCATGATGCGCCGGGCCGACTCGCCGCGGATCGTGCGGATGCTCGACATCGACGAGCTGCCCGACGGGCGGCCGTACCTGGTCATGGCGTACGCCGCCGGCGGCACGCTCGCCGACCGGCTCGATGAGGGGCCGCTGACCGTGGAGCAGGCGCTGGCGGTGGGGGCCCAGATCGCCGAGGCGGTCGCCGAGCTGCACCACATCGGCGTGCTGCACCGCGACCTCAAACCCTCGAACGTGCTCTTCGACGAGGCCGGCGGCGAGGAGCGGGTGCTCGTCACCGACCTGGGGCTGGCCAAGGCGCTGGCCCACGCGTCCGGGTTCACCGTCGTCGCCGGGACGCCGGGCTACATGTCACCGGAGCAGGCCCGGCTGGGCAGCGCCCTGGACGTGCGCTCCGATGTGTACGCGATCGGCGCGGTGCTGTACCACATGCTGACCGGGCAGGTGCCGCCCCCGCGCGACGGCAAGGAGCAGCCGCTGCGGCCGTCACGGATCCGGCCCGGCATTCCGTCCGCCGTGGACGACCTGGTGACCCGGGCAACCCAGGCCGACCCGGCCCGGCGCTGGCCGTCCGCGACAGCCGTCGCCGAGGCCCTGCACAGGCTCGCGGATCCGGAGGCGCCGTCGACGCGCCGCCGCTCGCGCCGGGCCCGCGTGGCGGCCGTCGCCGCCGTGGCCGTCCTCGCGGGGGCCGCCACGGGGGGCGTGCTGCTGGTGCGCGCCCACACCGGGACGGTGCGGGTGACCGACAAGTCGGGCGGCGTGTCCGTCGCGGTGCCGGCGGCGTGGGCGAGCCAACTGCGCGACGGCGGGTGGGATCCGGCCACCCTTGGCCTGCCGGCCGGCCACGCACCGGGCCTGGTGGTCTCCAGCGACCTGTCGGCCTGGGCCGACCCGCACCGCGCGGTCCCGGGAGTCTTCGTCGGCGTCAGCCGGGCGCTGGCCGCCGACACGGCGGCGCCCGCCCTGCCGGAGCACACGAGCTGCTCCCGGGTGGCCGACCGGACCGTGACGGTGGATGGCGCCACGGCGCAAGTGCACCGCTGGGTCCGCTGTGACGGGTCGGCCACCGCCTTCGACGAGATCGTGTTCGTGCCGGCGCAACGCGGGTTCGGCGTGTACGTGCAGATCCGCCAGACCAACGACCAGGACCGCACCGACACGATCCTGGACGGCCTGCGGATCGGCAGCGCCCTGACGGTGCAGGCCGCCGGGGCGACCCGGCAGCCGGCGCGAGTCATGACCTCGCCGCGGTGATCCCGGCGTTGTCGATGTGGAAGCCCTTGCCGTTCGCCGTGCAGGTGACGCCGGTGGTGGCCGACTCGCAGCGGAACGGCCCGACGCCGGTCGCCTGTCCATAGGCGAGGGTTGGCGTGCCCTCGCC
This sequence comes from Dactylosporangium sp. McL0621, assembly GCF_049995355.1. Lineage (NCBI taxonomy): Bacteria > Bacillati > Actinomycetota > Actinomycetes > Micromonosporales > Micromonosporaceae > Dactylosporangium > Dactylosporangium sp. McL0621. Next base: position 401,992 of record NZ_CP188259.1, on the reverse strand, counting down.
GGGGTTGCCGATGCACCCGCCTTCCGTGCAGGTCTTGTACGCGCCGGTGGCGTCAAGCCGCACCGAACGGGCCGGCGTGCCCGTCTGACAGTAAGCCTCCGTGAGCCCCGCGTCCTGGTAGTGGATCTCGCAGCTGATGTTCCCGGACGGCGAGAGGAACGCGCCGCCGGTCGAGCGCTGCATCGGTACGAGCGTCGCGCCGCTCGTCGTCTTCGTGGCGGCCGCGGTAGTGGTGGATGTGGCCGGTGCGGCGGATCCGGCCGCGGCGCCCGCGCTCGGTGCAGCGGCGCTCGGGACACCGGCCGTCGCGCCGGGGGAGGTCCGCCCGCCGGCCGGAGCCGCGTCGCCGGGCTGGGTGACCGGGCCGCAGGCGGCTAGCAGCAACAGCAGGCCGACGGTCGCACCGGCCAGGGTGATGTGACGCATGGGTCTCTCCTCAGGGGCTCGTTCTTGGTTGGTCGGCATGTGTGATGCCGCCTTGACCGGCCTGGTTCGCGGACTCAGGTCACGAAATGGTAACGAGCAGGCCGGGCGACCGCCGGTACGGCCGCGCCAGGCCCCAGGCGCCGGTGCATACACAAAGAGCTCGATGAACATCACAGAGGGCCGGGGCATCCTCTGTCCGGCGACCCTGTCGCTCCAACTACGGGCCGCAGCCCGCGCGGAGCGTCGGATTGGAAAGCCGCGGCAACGAGATTGGCCGAGCCGCCCGATGGCTGTCGTTCGCCGGCGAGAGGAGACCGCACCGGCGTGGCTACACGCGGCCGGTAGCAACCTCGCTCAGCTCATGCCGATGCTGTACCGCTTCGGCAACAACACCGCCGAAGCGAGCCGAACGGCGCTGGAGACCTGGAGTTCCTCTGTCGGGTCCTTCGCTGCCCGCCGTCGAGTCGCAGCGGATGAGGCCCCGGCATTCCGCGCGTTCTGGCGGGCGCATCTTGCCGGACCTTGAGAGACGCTTCGGGCGCTCGGGCCGGTACGCGCCGCGGACGTACCGTTCCGCGGCGGGCGCCGGATGGGCGACCTGATCGCCGGCACGAGCGTGGTCGAGATCAAGACCGGACGCATGGAGGACCAACAGCTGGCCGAGGCAGGTCCAGGCCTTCGAGTACGCCTTGCTCGCCGAGGCCGAGGGAGAGGTCGCGGCCGCGACTGTCGAGCGGAGCCGCTGGCGGCGAGGCAGCGCCGAGTGCCACTGCGACAGCACAGGACTAGACGATACGCCGCACCTTCCCGCTCGAAGCCATTCATGCCAAACTATACAACGCTGGGTAGTTGATTAGACACAATTAGCCATGAGGGGTGTCGGTGACGCAACTGTCGCTCTTCGGGCCCGGTGACGGCGAGCCTGAACGTAAGCCGAGCTCCGATGACCTGGTGCGGCTTCGGGTGCTGATCACGGTGAAGGCCGCCCCGAACCCGTCCGAGAAGTACGGCGAGACAGTCTGCATCGCCGGCCTCAGTGTCGACCTGAGCCAACGACGGTGGATCAGGCTGTACCCAATCAACTTCCGGGATCTCAGCTTCAACGACCGGTTCTGCAAGTACGACATCATCAGCGTCGACGCGCGGCCCGCACGCCAGGACCAGCGCCGCGAAAGCTGGAAACCGTACCCGGAGACCATCTCCAACGAGGGGCATCTTCGAGCGTGGGAACCACGTCGGCCGCATCTGGACCGGCATATCGAGGGTTCGATGTGCAGCCTGTTCCGCAATACTCGCGACCATGCCGCCGCTCAGTCGCTCGCGCTTGTGCGGCCCAAGGACGTCAGCGGTTTCAAGGTGGAGCCGCACCCCGGGTTGGACCCCTGAAGAACAGAAGAAGATCGACGCGTACGTCAACCAGCTCGACCTCTTCGACAGCAAAAATCGCACACCGCCGGAGGCGCCCCGCTTCCGGGGCCACTACCGGTACCGGTGCCACGACCCGCGTTGCAACGGCCACAATCAAGGCCTGTTGGACTGGGAGTTCGTCGCCTTCCAGCGCAACCTCGGCGACGTGACCGACGAGGAAGCCTGCCGGGCGATCGAGGCCAAGTTCTTCGGCGAGATGTGTGCCGCCGACCGTGAGGTCGCGTTCTACGTCGGCAACCAGGCCAAGCGAGTGAACGTCTTCAGCGTGCTGGGCGTGTACTGGCCGAAGCGGTAGACCGGCGGCGCTCCACCTCGCGGAGCACCACGTCGCGGTGGCATCGGCTCTGGTCGGCTTCGAAGCACAGCACGGCGACCCGCTCCCGCCGGCTCGCCTCCGCCAACGCGTCGAGCGCATCGGCGGCATCCCCGACCTCCAGCAGGCCCGCGAAGACCGCCTTCGCATCCTGGCGCTCCTCGGGCGAGCCGCCGAAACCCGCCCGGTTCGACTTCGGGTTGCCCAGCTCGCGTCGATGCTCGTACCGAATGCCGGCCTCTGCCAAAGCGGCTCCGAGCGCGGTCTTGCTCAGCCCGCGCTTCCGGGAGATCGGCGTCATCCGGACGTCCACGAGCCGCGAAACACCCGCGGTTACGAGCCGCTCGACGAGTTCTTCGAGCGTTTGCCCTTCATAGCCGACGCCCACGATGCCAGGCGACACGATCCGCACCTCCGATTCCTTTACCTTGCCGAGGCTACCCAGCTCAGCATGCGCTGACGCAGGACCGTGGAGATGTCCATCGCCTTGATGCGATCGGCGAGGGTGTCGGCGTCGATCAGGCGCGCCTCGAGCAGTGCGGAGACGAAGACGAGGTCCTTCTCGCGGCCTGCGGCGAGCTTGGATGCCGCGCAGTCGTGCGGTTCCAGGCAGCGGGCCTTTGCGGTACCGGTGTTGGCGTTGGTGACCACGACGAGCCTGTCCCGCCAGCCGTCGGGCAGGATTGCTGTGGAGGTGTCGACGCCCTGGGCGTAGTAGCCGTAGGTGCTGTCGAACGGCGACATCTCGCCGATGCCGCCGTCGACGAGGTCGGCCTTGCGCCCGTCCGGATCGTCGAAGAACGCGATGTCGACTTCCGTTGAGCGGGTGACGACTGGCGGGAGGAGATGTTCCGGTATCGCGCCGAGGATTGACTGGCTGCCGATGACCAGCACGTTGGGGTCACCCACGATCGCGGACACGGCCCGAAGTACGTGTTCGAGTTGCTCGCGTCTCATGCGGACAACGCCACCCGGGGATGGGTTGCGTCGAACGCGGCTAGCACCTTCAGCCGCTCCCGCTCGGTCAGCAGCCCAGCGAACGGCGTGTTCTGCCGGAACTCCGCCGCCACCCCGGTCCGCGCCGTGATCATGTCCACGACCGCATCCACACCCTCGTCGAGCAGCCGCTGCCAGGCGTCGAACCACGCGTCGGCGCTACCGTCCGAGTGAACCTCGCGGCGGTGCGCCAGATTGCGGTACGCCAGCGCCATTCCGCGCACTGGGTCGGCGACGAGCTTGCCGGCCACAGCTCGATGCAGCCACAGCGACTTCTCGACCTCGCGCCGAAATGGCGGCCGCAGGAGCCGCTCGACGTCGTCGCGCCGAATCCGCCGATGGGTGCCGGCCCGGACGAACGGCAGTGTTCCGTTGACACACAGGTCGACGACATGCTGCCGCGAGCAGTGCAGCAACGCGGCGGCCTCGGTGGTTGTCAGCAGGGCAGCCGATGTCGAGCTCACGTACCCATGGTAGTGCTAAACGCTAAAAACGCTACCAAGGCTGCCGCTGCCGCACAGCAACGCCGCCGCCACCACCAGCAGCTGTAACCTACCTAGAAATTCTCTAGGTAGGTTACATTGGCTCCGTGGAGACCGTTGACGGTGTCGAGCTGCTGCTCGACGTCGGGTTGGACCGACGGGTCGTGGACAGCGCCGAGATCGACGTCGGCACCGGCGACGGCCGATGGTAACGTCGCCAAGTCATGCTGCTGCGCCATTCGCCGAGCCCGCGCGAGATCGATCGTGCCGTGACGGCGCTGCGGCCGCACGTGGACGGGCTGCTCTTCGTGGTCCCGCGAGCGGGGCGCGCCTTGAAACAGGCAGCCGAACGCGATCATCGCATCGCCTATTCGGCAGTCGATGAGGCGGTTGTCTGCTTCCAGGGCGAGACGTACCGGGCCGGTGAGCAACGGCCGGTCGGCCCCGCACATCCGGGACGCACGAGTTCGACCCGGCTCGCCATGCTCCGGTTGTTCGCACTGAGCCCGGCCGAGCCGTTGTCGCAGTCGGAGATCGCGCGTCAGTTGGGCGTGTCGCACGTTGCGGTCGGCAAGCAACTGCCGCTGCCCGACGAGTTGGTGGCGCGCAGGCCGACCGGCTGGCAGGTCGTGGACCGGGCGGGGTGCTGGGACCGCTTCATGGTGGACTATCCCGGACCGCGCGGGTTGACCACCTACTGGGCGGCGGCCGGAGACCTCGCCGCCCGGCTCGAACGCATCGAACACGTTGCCCGGGACCGAGGCGACGCCCCGCCGGCCGTGTCCGGCGACCTCGCCGCCGACCTGTACGCCCCGTGGCGACGCCCGAACCGCGTCGTCGCCTACGTCATCAGTCAGCCCTCATTAGAGCAGCACGGCTTCGCGACGGTGCGGCCGGCGGATGCGACGGTCGAGTTGCGTACCCCCCGGGATCCGACCGTGCTGACCATGTCCCGCGAGTTGCCAGCACTACGAGATGGAAGCCCACGTCGGTACACCGACCCGCTGATCGTGGCATGGGATCTCAGCCGGTCATCGGGCGGGGATGTTGACGCTGCGGTCGAGCAACTGCGAACGCGGGCACTCCGGGAGCGACTGTGGAGATAGCGCGTCACGTCGAACTCGTCGCCACCGCGTACGCCGACGAAGGTCTCGAACGGGCTGTCGTCATCGGACTTGGCGGCGCCGGCTGCTGGCGCATCGGGCTTGGGGACGATGACTGCCCCGACAGGCAGGATCGGCGATCGTCGCCGACGAGCAATGGTTGCGTTATGTAGCTGTTCCCCATCGGGATATCCCCCTCTAGGGATATTTCGGGTCTGGTCAGGAGCCGGGTTTCGGCCGCTGAGCTGCGTGGTTAATGCCTCGACCTCGCGCACAGCGGGCCTGGGGGTCCACCTAGCCAACCGCCCGGGCCAATGCCCGGGTCAGGACCCGCGTGCAGTCGCAGGCGTAGCGCAACCGGCAGGCGCGGACGGCGCTTGGGCCGTTCCGACGTAGCGGCCACCCGGTGCCCGTCGCAGCAGCAATCGCACGGCGTGTCGCCAGCCCTCCGCTGGCACGCAGTAATGGTCAAGACGGCGGCGCGGTTGATGACCATCATGCGTCCCACCTGACAAGAGCCGGCCGATCGTCAGCGCAGGACACCGCCGAGCCGGCTAGCGGTGGCTGGTGAAGATCTCCGATGCCCGCGGTCGATCGAGACGTTGATGACGCCGGACTGGACCACCCTGCCAACGTCTCACCCACACATGGCCCGAGTTGGGTTCCCGCGGCAGCGTCCCGCATCCAACCGGCAGCCAACTCGGGCCAACCCGCGGCGTGTAGCCAGCGGCCAGCAGAACCGCCCGGGCGGCGACGGCGACCGGTCTCGCCACTGTCCTTACCGTGGTACCGGTCCCGAAGCGGTGACCGCCGGAACCGCCCGAGCAACCCAGCGCCGGGACTGATATCCCCGAGGCGGTACAGCTGCCGGGACCGTTGCGGTAGGAACTCGAGCCGAGCCTACGACCGGTTAACCGGTCCCGGGCGGTCAGCGACGAACCGACCGGGCGCCGGCGCGGGCGGCGCCAATCCTCGATACCGGTACGGGGCCAAGGACGATCGTCGCGGTCGGGGCCGGGGACGCGGTACCGGTCCGGGGTAGCCCTCGGTACCGGGACCGGTCTGCGAGGGCCAGATGACCGGTGGGCATCTCAGCGCGGGGAGGACCCACGCAATCGTTGCACCGCAGGTCAACGCCGGGTTACCGCAATCTTGGACCACGGATTGCGCAACGTCGTCATGGCGGTTGCGCGGCCGACGGACCGGTGCCGTCACCGACGTGAGCGTGGCTGGTACCGGTACCAACGTGGGCGTCGGCGGACAGTGACCGGTGCGACCGCGCTGGCGGTACGGTCCCGGTCCGGTGCCCGGTCGGACGCACCGTCGTGTTGTGGGCGTACCGGTCAACCGGTCCGACCGTACCGGTGACCGGTAGCCGGTACCGGTCACCGGTCACTCGCCGGGTGGTCGGTACCGGTACCGCCCTTCGCTGCCACGGCCCGGGCATCGTCCCGGGAACCGGATTCGTGCCGGTACGGTTCCTCTGCGTCGGCGTCGTCGCGAACCGCAGCGGCCACGCATGTCGGCACGGCAGCGTGGTCATCACATCCCGCCGCACTCGGCGCACCAAGCGGACGTTCCGGTCCGTCAACATCGACCGGTTTGCATCACCAGCTGGCGGATTGAACGACCAACCAGCCCAACCGACCCAACTCATCCAACTGGTTCGAAGGGACCGCTAGCAGCGAGTTGGGTAGCCAACCCAACCCGTTGGCCGGTTGCGTACCCAACCGGCCAACGGGTTGGTCGGTTCGTCCGCGGCGCGCGATGAGTTGGGCGGCGGTTGGGTTACCCAACCCAGGCGCACGCAACATCCGCACCCAACTGGAGGCCATGGGTGGATGCAAGGCCGCCAATCGACGGCCGACTTTCCTCAGGAGCATCGATGACTGCTACGAACTCAGACCGAGTGCTCTACGCCCGAGCATTCATCACCGACCGCGACCTGTGCCTGCTCGAGTGGCTGCACGACCACCAGACCCTGACCCTCGAGCAGGTCACCGCGGCGCTGTACGACTCCCGCCGGGCGGCGTCGGAGCGACTGCTGCGGCTGCACCGGCTCGGGATTCTCGACCGGTTCCGGTACACCACGTCGGGCCGCAAGACCATGTACTCCCTGCTCGGCCGGCTGGGCGCCGAGGTCGTCGCCGCCCAACGCGGGGACCCGACGCCACGTGCCGCCGAGGTGATCGCGAGGCAGCGGCGGATCGCGATGAGCCCCTATCTGGCCCACTTGCACGGCGTCAACCAGTTCTTCATCGACTTGATCGCCCATGCGCGCCACACGCCAGACGCCGGCATGATGCGGTGGTGGTCAGAGCGGCAGTGTGCTGAGCCGTTGCGGTTCGGCTCGGTGAGCATGCACCGGGTACGCGCCGACGGCCACGGCATCTACGCCGAGGGCCAGCGGCGGATCGCGTTCTTCCTCGAGTACGACCGGGACACTGAGTCGGTGCCGCAGCTGCTGGACAAGGTGAAGCGGTACGAGCAGTTGACCGCTCAGGGAGGACCGGCATGGCCGGTGCTGTTCTTCCTGCCGAACCGTGCCCGTGAACGCCAGCTCCACCAGCAGCTGGGTCGTCGGCTTATCGCCACACCGGTTGCGACTGCCACCCGTGAAGCGCTGCGCACCGACCTCTGTGTCGCCGACGGCATCTGGCTGCCTGTCGGCATGCAGGAACGGCCGTACCGACTGATCGAACTCGACACGTTCAGTGATCCAGCTGACGACGCGGCACTCGCTCGGCTCGACCGTCGTCCGTTCACACAACGCTGAGAAGCTCAGCCGATTGTGCCGTGCACATTACGGTGTTGATCGGATATCCGAACGGGTCGCCGATGCTCTCTGGCGGCTGGTCGGCACGTCGACGTACCGCCAGCGCCTGGTGCCGCTCGGCGCGTTGGTGATCGTCCGGACGAACGGGCGCTGGATCGGCTGGACTGGCGCCCGGCACCGTAGCGAACGTCGATGGAACCAGCAGGAGCCCCGCTGCGTCAGCCCCGCCACCCGCCAACACCCCGGGCGGACTCCCAGGCCACAGGGCGCCACCACGCAAAGACCCCGGATGCCGAAGGGCACCCGGGGGTCGGCGTATCGCCTGAACGGCGCTACCGCAGTGTGAAGGCGTCTTCAAGCTCCTGGCGGGACGGCGGCAGCACCACGTCCAGCGCGAGCACCGGCCGTTGCTGCCGGTCGAAGATGGCCAGCAGCGCCGTGAGCATGCACTCACGACGGCCGACCTCCAACAGCCGGGACTCCTCCGCCGTCGCCGCGCGAGCCGAGATCCGCTGCGTGGCGTGGTCCAGTTCCACACCCCGACGCGTCGCGAGGTGCTGTGCCAGGCCCGCCCGCAACGGTCGCAGCACCGCAACATCGGTACCCGCGGCCACGTCCAGCGGCACAAACGCGGTACCCAGTTCCACTGGGCCGACCCCATCGACCTGCACCAGCCACCGCCGCGCCACCACCGGCGTGCCCTCATCCACACCCAGCGCCCACGCCGCCCGAGACGGGGCCGGTTCCTCCCCGGCGTCGAGCACCCGCACCCGCCCGTCGACCTCGCCGGACAGCAGTGCCATCACGTGCTGCGGCACCTCACGCGGCGCCGGCGGCTTGCCCAGCGAGAACCGGCCCTTACCCTGCCGGGCGTAGATCCAGCCACCCTCACGCAGCAGCTCGAACGCCCGCACCGCGATCGGCCGGGAGATCCCGAACTCCTCCATCAGTTCGGTCTCGCTCGGCAGCTTCGCGCCCGGCGGATACGTGCCGTCTTCAATCCGCGCCTGCACCGTGTTCACGATCGTCACGTACATCGGCGGGGCGTACTCGATCGGCACCCGAACCACCATCCGAAGGTCATCAACATGTCTTGTCAAGCGCTTATGTACACACTCGGTTATGCGTCTAGCCGGCTGACACCTACGTCTCACGGCTCACTTGACGTCGAACCCCCCGACACCCGCACGCCCCGCGGTCATGGTCACCCCCACCACTACACGCTTCGGGGCGGCGGTCTCGTACGTCCAGTAGCGCTGACCGTCCGTCCGCTGGCTCCGGTAGCCGACGGCACTGCTGCCGTCGCTGTCGCGGCTGCGGGCGGCCCGGGCGAGGACCACGTCGACGATCCGGGCGAGTTTGGTGTTGGCGTCGGCGAAGTCGAGGCCGATGATCCCGCCGTGGTCCGCGACCTGGTCGTACATGGCCGTGATGAGCTGCACGAAGGTGCCTTGCGGGGCGCGGGGCGCGGTCACGACGAACCCGCAGCACCAGATACACTGCTCGGCGTAGGCGTGCGGCCAGCGGGTTTCGAAGTACGTGCGTGAGATGTACGGCCAGGCGTCGAGGTGATTGGTGAACACGGCCAGCCCGACACACCGGCCGCCGTTGTCCGGGTCGAGGATGCGCCACTTTTCGATGCTGATGTTCATGCAGATGTCGGCGAATTCGGCGTAGAACAGCAGGTGCGCCTGGACGGCGCCGCTGGCCATTCCGCCCATCGAGCGCTCGTAGACCTGCCACGCCTCAGCGTGGGCATCGCCGTTGAGCTGCAACGTCACGTCGGTCTTCAACATCAGGGGGTACTCCCGTTCCGGCTCATACGAGGGGTAGGTGTTGCCGTGAGCTAGTTCGACGGCCAGGACTCGTCACCGCCCCGCAGCGCGTCGAGCAGCGCCAGTCGCCCGCGCTGCGCTGCACCGTTGGACCGTCCCGCAGGCCCCTCGCCGTCGACCTGGCCGCCGGACAGCAGGACGCCGGTGCCGTTCGCGGCTAGGTGTTTGCCCCGGCGGACCGTGGCGGCCGACACCCGCCAATGCCGGGCCAACGCGCCGTCGGACGGCAGCACCTCGCCGGGTCGTAGCCGCCCGGCGTCCACCGCTTCCCGGACGCGCCGCGCCACCTGATCCTTGAGCGGGGTCCCGTCCTCAGGCAGTGGTGCCAGCACCCGCCACACCGGCTCCGGACCCGCAAGCGCAGACACCGTCCCGGCCGGCGGGCGGGCATCCGCAGCCGACCGTCTGACGGACAGCTCCGCCAGCCACCAGGTCATCCCGTGCACAGCCAGCATCACCGGCACCCACACCAGGATCCCGGCGTCCATCACGGCCAGCAGGATCAGCACGTCCGGTGCCGCGTCGTCGTCCATCACCAGCAGGCCCACCACAAACAGGTGGGCCGCCACCAGGCACACGACCACACACCCGAACCATGCCGACGCCCGCCGCACTACCGGCCCCGCCCAGCAGTCCGCCTCGGTCAGCGCCGCCACCGCACGCACCCGCGCCACGCCGACCTTCACCGCCGCGTTGAACATCGGCACCCGCACCGACCACATCACCGATCGCCTCTCCCATCCCGACCATGCAGCGGGCGTGCCGCCGCACGGACCACCCAGCCGTACGACGACACGCCCAACACAGCGGCACGGACAGTGCTATCCGCCGCCGCTGCGCCACATGGGAAAGAGCGGGTCGCCGTCGTAGGGCAGATCGAACACCGGCGCACAGTCGGCGTAGCCCTTACGCAGGTACAGTTCGCGGCTGCGGCCGTTGCTGGCTTCCAGATAGGACGGCAGCCGGTACTGGTCCAGGGTGCGGTGCCGCTCATCGAGCAGTGTGCTGCCGAGGCCCTGGTTCTGCCACCGTTTATCGGTCGCCAGGAACGCCAGATAGGCGTGCGGGCCGCCGTGCCGGGGATGGGCACGGTCCATCTCGTCTTCCAGGCGTCGGAACCGTGGTCTCCACGCTCCGCACACCGTGGCCATCCGGGCCTCGTAGCCTGCGACATCCGGGTGCGGCACCGCGAACCAGACACTGGCCGCGACGAGCATCCGGGAAGCCCCGTCAACCATCTCGATGACGTCGACCTGGCCGTGCCGCAACGCGTGCTCGACATGGACCGTGAAGTAGCCGGTCAGCACCGCGACGCGTGCCTCGGCCGGCGGGACCAGCCAGCGACTCACGTCCAGCGGTGCAAAGGATGCCGCGATGAGCCGCGCCACGGCCGGGGTGTCGTGCCCGGTGGCGACGCGGACCTGGTGCTGTGTGTCCGGGGTCGTCACCGCGAACCGCCCGGCGCGCTGCTGTGCGCGGGACGGTGGACCGGCCGGGTCACCGTGCCGCCATGTGCGGTTGCCGGTGTGGCACCCAACCCGATCGCCCGGAAGATCTCCGGAGCCCCGCGGCGCAGGACCAGCGCCCACAAGGCACCCGCGAACGCGAGCGCCACGTACCCGACTGGGAACGCCGATCGCATCAGGGAGTCCGGTCCGACGTTGAGCAGTCCGGCGAAATTCTCGACGATCAGCCAGGCGATCCAGCCCAACGCGACCGCCGCCGCGACCGGCGCGACGTAGCCCTGCCACACCGACACCCGACCGAAACCCGGCGTGCGGCGATGCCGCAGGAAGTAACACGGCACCGAGATGGACGTGGCCACGATCAGCAGCAGGATGCCGAACCCGCCGCCGGTGCCCAGCCAGTAGAACAGCTGCACCATCGGGTCCGCCCCGACCGCCGCGTACGCCAGGATCACGGCAAGGCCGATCCCGCTCTGCACGAGCGAGGCGTTGCGCGGGGCGAACGTCCGCGGCGTGGTCCGGCCCAGGAACCCGAACACGACACGCTCCCGACCCAGCGCGAACAGGTACCGGGTGACGTTGTTGTGATACGACAACGCCGCCGCGACCAACGACGACAGAAACAGGACACGGCCCACGTCGATCAGCAGATGCCCGCCGACATGCGCGGCGGCGACGGCGAACGGCAGATCGCTGGGGTGCTCGGCGGCCGCCTGTTGCAGCTGCTGCGGGCCGATAGCCACCGACAGCGCCCACGTCGACCCGGCGTACACCACCGTCATGATGGCCAGACCGCGGTAGATCGCCCGGCCGACCGTCTTCTGGGCGTCTTTGGACTCCTCGCTGAAGATCGGCGGGGCCTCGAACCCGACGAACGACGACATGACGATCGCGAACGCGACGCCCAGCGCCGCGAGGCCACCGAGGCTCGACGGGCGCAGCGTCTCCGCACTCACCGCGCCGCCGGCCGGGTGGACCAGGTCGATCACGTCACAGACCACGACCAGGACCACCTCAGCGACCAACGCCACCGCCAGGACCTTGCCGTTGACGTCCACCCGCAGCACACCCATCACCGCCACGAACGCCCACACGAGCAACGCCATCGCCCACCACGGCACCGACCCCGCGACCGACGCCGGCAGCAGCGCCACGGCGGTCGGGCCGATCGCCCCGAACAACGCGATCGCCAGCATCCCGTACGCCGGTACGGCCACGAACGCTGCCGCGACCCCGAACGGCTTGCCCGCCCCCTGGGCGATGTAGCTGTAGAACGCCCCGGCGTTGCGGATGCGTTTGGCCACCGCGATGTAGCCGACCGAGAACACCGCCAGGACCGCCCCGAGGATGACGAACGCGAGGGGCAGCCCGGTCACGCCGGTCACCTGCCACGCGACCGGAACCAGACCCACCAGGATTGTCAGCGGTGCCGCCGCCGCAACGGCGAAGAAGATCAACGACAGGGCGCCGAGTTTGTTCGCGGCAAGGGCCGACTCGACCCGCCCCGGCGATGCTGCAACAGCCATGGTGCTCCTCCAAACGAGGGGTTGAAACACACAAACGTGTGCAGGGGGTTCAGGGGTGGCTGGACAGCACCGCATCGCCGACCAGGGTTTGCACAGCCGTACACAGCCGTCGCAGGTCCGGGGGTGCCTCCCCGGCGATGTACTGGCGCAGCCACAGATCACCGACCGTGTGCTGCTCCCACAGCACCACCGGCAGCAGCCCGACCGCCTGCACCAGCCCAGCCACGGTGATGTCCGCCCACGTCCGGGACAGGTGCGGCAGGTCCCCGAGGATCACATGCTGCAGCCGCGTCGGTCGCCAGCCCGCCGCCGTCCGATCGGTCGGCAACAACACCCGAGACGCATGCCGCCGCAACCGAGACACCTCGACTGCCTCGACCAGACCGGCCAGCTGCAGCCGCTCGACAACCAGGCCGCCGGCCCTGCCCTCGGCGAAGAACTTCAACCAGGTCCGCACATCCAGCGCCCGCTCCGACCGCAGGTAGGCCAGCACCACATGCGCGAACGCATCGTGCGGCGGCCCGACATCCAGCACCCGCACCACATCGTCCTCACCGATTACGACACGGCCGCCCAGCACCAGCTCCCCCAGCAGCCCGCCCGCCAGGCCGAGACCCAACGCCCGGGGATGCAGCCGGCACCGCCAATCCCGCTCCTCATGCGCGATCAACCACAGGTCATCAGCCGGCCGCAGCGGCTCCCGCCACACCGCCGCCCCCGCCCTCACCGGACGCTCCGAATCCGCGGGTCCTGCAGGACCTCGACCGGGATGTCCACCTGACGTTCGGTGCCGGGCTTGCCGTTCCACAGGATCTCCATCCCCGTGACCGTCATCCATCCCGGTTCCGGTGACTCGGCAGGCGCCGCCGTGACCCGCAGCCGCAGGTTCCCCGCCCCGAAGCGGTAGTCCGCCTCCCGGAGGCGCAGCACGTCACCAGCTCTGATCGGCGGTGCCCCGCCGGTCCGCTCAGCCACCGGACACACCCCCGCGCCGTGGAGGGAGCCAGCCGACCAACTGCGCCCGTCGCGCCTCGACATCGTCCGTGGCGTCGCTGAACGCGTCGGCCAGATAGGTCGACATCAGCAGCCGCAGCCCATGCAGGTCGCCGCTGTACTCGTCCAGCAGCTGCTCCCGGCGTGACCGGCACGGCCACGGCGCGCCGCACGAACACCGCCACGACGGGCGCTGCAACACGTGTGTCACCGCCCACCACCATCCCCCCGCCACACCTGACCGGCCGTCAACGCATACGTGACCAACGATGTCGACGCGTTCCAGCCCGACACCCCGGCACCGCATCCAGCGCCGACCGTGGCATTGGGCCCGGGTATGACCGTGGTCCGGCCGCAAGGCTCGCCCCGGCCGTCCAACAGGTCACCGCCAGCCTCAGGCACTCCGCGCACAGTCGCAGCACCGCGACCACGCGGCACACCGATCCGCATCACTGCCTCCCCAGGCCAGTCCGGCACTCAGCCACGTCCCGCCACGCGCACGACAGCGCCGGCCAACAGCAATCGACGACGTTCCGAACAGGACGCGCCGCACGACGTGAGCCAGCCGGCCCACAACCGTGCCCACATCGCGCGGCACGCCCCTCTGCACCTGCCACCACGGGCGTCGTGGGCCACGTAGCAACAGGGCGCCTCTGCCCGGCGCATCAGCAGCGGACCTACGCCGCTCGCGCCCCGGACCGGCCGAAGCAGTCCGGGCACACCCGCCGGGCCAACCGGCTCACGTCCTCTACCGGCACCTGCCGAGCCGATGCCGCCAGCCGCCAGCCCCGACCATCACAGCCGCGACAGCGCTCCACCCGCCGGAATTCGACAACCGTCAACGCGAGTCGCGTCCCTTCGACCACGACCGACCGAGCCGGCAACAGCCACGCCGCCGCCACCGACCAGGCCTGACATCAGCCCGTGCAGCCATGCCACGACATTGACACGAGCCAACCCCGACACCACATGCCACCAGGCACTATGCGTCCGCTACATACCGGCCAAGCACCAATCGGCCCCCGGAGACCAGGCCCTGTGTGAACAACCGACGAGCACTGCTCCGACATCGATCGCCGTCACCAGCGAACCCGTGCGACCTTTGGCCACTCTCAATGTCATGGACCGCGTTCTCACGGGGACGTCCTTCGCGGCCCGGACGTCGTGCTGCCCAAACCCCGCAAACACCGCCGCCGCTGGCCATGGACCATCGCCATCGTGGCCACCGGCCTCACGTGCTGCCTGGGCGTACCAGCGGCCGTCATCGCCGTACCGATCATCCGCGACACCATCAACGCCGGCCGCGGCAGCACCACACCACAAGAGGCCATGGTCACGTTCATGTTCACCGTGCAGCCACCCGCCGACGCCAAACGCCTCACCGCCGAGCCGCTCATCGCCCGGTCCCACCGCAAAGACCTACTCCAGCAGCGCGCCGACTACATCAACGCCATCGACGCCACCAACCGGGCCCACCCCGACCAGGCCGCCAAACTCGCCATCGGCCACGACCCCGGCCAACACGACACCATCGACATCCACGGCGACAACGCCACCGTCACCCAATATTGGCGCGCCGAATTCGACCTCGCCCGACCAGAAATCGGCGGACCTCTCGGCTACACCAGCAACGCCCAACCCTGGACCGCCACCGCCCACCACGACCGCGACGGCTGGCGCCTGGTCGCCGTCACCATGCCGCCCCGGTGCGGCACCTCCACGACGACGGCACCATCACCGGCTACGCCACATGCGACTAGTATCCTGAGTCGTTGATTCGTTGATAGATTGCCGGTATGGGTGACGGTCGTGGTCCGAAGCTGGCAGTGCTGGAGCTGACCGCTGAGGAGCGGGACGTTTTGCAGGGCTTGGCTCGTCGGGCCAAGACGGCGCAGGCATTGGCGTTGCGGGCGCGGATCGTGTTGGCGTGCGCGGATGGCTTGTCCAACAGCGAGGTGTCGCGGAAGCTCGGGGCCTCGCTTCCGACGGTCGGTAAGTGGCGCCAGCGGTTCATCGCCCAGCGGCTGGCAGGGTTGCAGGACGAGCCTCGCCCCGGCGCGCCGCGGAAGATCACCGACGCGCAGGTCGAGGCGGTCATCGTCAGAACACTCGAATCGGCTCCGTCCAATCAGGACAGTCACTGGTCGACCCGGTCGATGGCGCAGGCGGCCGGGCTCAACCAGACCGCCGTGTCACGAATCTGGCGGGCATTCGGACTCAAGCCACACCTCGTCGACACCTGGAAGCTGTCCACCGATCCGCTGTTCATCGACAAAGTCCGTGACGTGGTCGGGTTGTACCTCGACCCGCCGGACAAGGCGATGGTCCTCGCCGTCGACGAAAAGTCCCAGATGCAGGCCCTCGACCGCACCGCGCCGATGCTGCCGATGATGCCCGGCACCCCCGAACGCCGCACCCACGACTACGTACGACACGGCACCACCAGCCTGTTCGCCGCATTGGACATCGCCACCGGCAAGGTCATCGGCCAGCACCAGCGCCGGCACCGCCATCAAGAGTTCTTGCGATTCCTGCGCACCATCGACGCCAACACCCCACCGGAACTGGACCTGCACCTGGTCTGCGACAACTACGCCACCCACAAGACCCCGGCGATCCGCACCTGGCTGGCCGCGCACCCACGCTTCCACCTGCACTTCACCCCGACCTCCGGCAGCTGGCTCAACCTGGTCGAACGCTGGTTCGCCGAACTGACCAACCGCAAGCTGCGCCGCTCCACCCACCGCAGCGCCAAGGCCCTCGAAGACGACGTCGACGCCTGGATCGCGGCATGGAACGACAACCCGAAACCCTTTGTCTGGACCAAAAACGCCGACCAGATCCTCGAAAGCCTCGCCAACTACTGCACCGGCATCAATAAAACTTTTAACGACTCAGGACACTAGCGCGTGTTTTAGAACTGACGGGGCCGGGTGAGGTCACAGCGTGGCGATGATCGATAACTGAAGAGGTCTCCGGTAGATGGTTCAGCGACCAAGCAGAACTTCATACCGGAGACCTCGTGGCCACCTTAGCGGTGACGAGGCGGCACGACCTGACCGACGCGCAGTGGGCGGCGCTGGCGCCGCTGCTGCCTGCGCAGCCGTCGTTGGGTCGTCCGCCGAAGTGGGACAGACGGCAACTGATCGACGGGATCCGCTGGCGTATCCGGGTCGGCTCGCCGTGGCGTGACGTCCCAGCCGAGTACGCGCCCTGGCAGACCATCTACGGGCTGTTCCGCCGCTGGCAGCGTGACGGCACCTGGGACACCATCCTCGCCGCCGTGCAGGCCCGCGCGGACGCCACCGGCCGGATCGACTGGGACGTCAGCGTCGACTCCACGACCAGCCGCGCGCACCAGCACGCCGCCGGCGCCCGCCGCGACGGACACCTGCAGAAGGAACCCCCCGGCGGCGTGCATGACGAGCCCGCCGACCACGCGCTCGGCCGATCCCGTGGTGGATTGACCACCAAGACGCATCTGGCCTGCGAGCAGGGCCAGAAACCCCTCGCACTGCTCATCACGGCCGGGCAGCGCGGTGACAGCCCCCAGTTCATCCCGGTCCTGCGCAGGATCCGCGTCGCCCGGATCGGGGGCGGGCATCCGCGCACCCGGCCGAACCTGGTCCTGGCCGACAAGGCCTACACCTCGAAGGCCAACCGGACCCACCTGCGCTCCCGCGGTATCACCGCGTGCATCCCCAGCAAAGCCGACCAAGACGCCCACCGCAAAGCCAAAGGCTCCAAAGGCGGGCGCCCACCCGCGTTCGACCCGGTCCGCTACCGGCAACGCCACGCCGTCGAGTGCGGCATCAACCGACTCAAACGCCACCGCGGCGTCGCCAGCCGCTACGACAAACTCGCCACCCGATACCAAGCCGTCCTGACCATCGCCGTCATCGGCGAGTGGCTCTGACCCCAGCCTTATGAAACGGACCCTAACCCACACATTGACGCAGCCCGCCATCCACGAGCGTTCACTCCAACGACTTGTCACTTGCCTGGATATGCGACCAAGCGGGTAGGCTGCATACAGCCACCCGCGCCCACAGTCACGGGAATGCAGCCATGCCGACCGATGCACCAGTCCCCATCCGGCTCCCCGCCGGATTCTGGGACCGCACCGACGTCACCGACGCCCTCGCCGCACGCGACATCGGCGCCCTCTTCCGGCTCCTCCGCCAGTACGCCCAAGCCACCCAGCTCCAGATCGAACGCGCGACCGGCATCCCACAACCCGAAGTCAGCCGCATCATGCGCAGCCAACGCCAAGTCACCACACACGAGCTGCTGACGCGCATCGCAGACGGCTTCAACATGCCCAACCGCGCCCGAGCTCGACTCGGACTGGCCTACCACAACCAACCTCGCGCACAGCAGACATCCACAGTGGACTGGAGAGCGTCCACAGTAGATGTGTCGGATGCAGCTGAGTACACACTCTCCAGCGACTTTCGTGCAGGACGAACCGTCGGTCCTGACGAGCACAACACCGACCGTGCCGACGACAGTTCGCGCACCTCCCGTGAACCGCGAAGATCTCCAAGCGCGACAACCTTCAACCGAGACCTTCAACCGGTAGACGTTCGCGACTCGCCGCGCGACACTGACGATGTGTTACGTCGTACGGTTTTGTCGGCTTTCGTTGCGTTGGGAACTTATGCACCCCTTCGCTCGTCGGCCGAGCACGCCTCATCCGTCCTCGGCACCGCCGAGGACTGGCGCGAGGCAGCTTGGGAGTACGGGTTTACATATCTCTCGCAGTCGCGCTCAGCTTTCTTGAGGGAACTAGCCCCCGACCTCGTCGCTATTCAGCGGCAGATGACCGCTATCGAAGACGAGCGGGAGGCAAAACAGCTCGCCAGTGTTGGTGCGCAGCTTGCCGCACTTATGGCAATGGCATGCACGCATCTCAGGTACTTTCGCGAAGCCCGCCACGCGTGGCGCCTTGCCCGGCGGCTCGGAGTCCGATCCGGTTCGACAGAGGCCCAAGCCTGGGTCCAAGGCCACGAAATCACCTCGGCTATATACCTCCAGCGCCCGGTGTCCGTTGTCCTTCAACTTGTCAATCAGGCTACAGTCCTCGAAGGTCGTACGTTCGCTGGAAGCGCCGAACTGCTCGCCGGCAAGGCTCAGATTTTCGCTGCTCTCGGGCGGAAAGAAGACGCATTGGCTGCAATCTCGCAAGCCAACGCCACGTTCGATCGATTGCCTGATGCGATCGTCCAACAGTCGGACTCAATTTTCGGATGGCCGGAGGACCGAATCCGACACGCGGAGGCCTATGTCCATGCCCGTATCGGCGGGAATCAAGTCGCTAACGCATCCATCGATCGCGCACTTCGTCTGTATGATTCGTCACGAACAATTAGTAAGGCACAGCTAGAACTACATCGAGCACTAGCACTGATCCGTAGCGGAGAAGTCGGCGAGGGCACCCGACATGCCACTTGGGCGCTAAACACGGTGCCCTCAAACCACCTCGGCCAACTCGTGCTTCTTGTCGCCGATGACGTGCTCAGGGCCGTGCCCGAATCAGACCGAGGTCGACCCAATGTGGTGAGCTACCGTGACCGCCTGATCGCTGCACGCAACTCCTCCCTGAAGGGCGAACCGATATGAATGAAGACTTTACCTTTATCAGTCATGTCGGGACCGCTGCAATCGGCCAACTCGACGATCTAGCACCGCTATACGAACAGGTTTACGCCGAGTCGCCATATGAATCCGGACCCATCTGGCAAATAGACGAATTCGTCGGGCGGACGCAGCGGCAGGCCACACGCGACGGCTTCTCGCTCGTTACGGTGCACGAATCCAATGGCGCACTCGTCGGCTTCTCGTTCGGCCTGCCGTTCGCGAAAGGTCACTGGTGGTCTGGTAGCACAGATCCCGTACCCGACGACATTTCATCTTCGCGCAAGTTCGCCATCATTGAGCTTGTCGTCAGCAAACCAAACCGTGGTCAGGGAGTCGGCCGGCGCTTACTCGACACCTTGTTGAGTGATCGCCCCGAGCCGTACGCTACATTAACCGCCGTCACCAATGCAGACGCTCGCAGCATTTATGAACACTGGGGCTGGCGTCAAATTGGCTCGCTCGTGAATCCGCTACAGCCCGAGTTGCGGTTCGACATATTAGTTCATGCAATTTCGTAAGACCATGGTGCCGTCCGATCGCGGCCATCACCCGCTAGTGTTGCCGAATTGGCCTGTTCTTAGATCAAGCCGCTACGCGGTCGCCTACGGCGAACCTGGCTGGCCGGCGCCGCCCTGCTCCGCAGACGATGGCCGACGACATACGTGAGATTCAGCCCGTGTAGCAGCGCAAGCCCTTTCGGCCGCGGGAAGCCGCTTCGCCCGCACGCGGCGTCCCCGGCGCTGACGCGCCGGGGCCGTAAACGAACCGAGCGGCACGCCGCCGCAGCACACTGCGAGAGGCGCAGTAAGACGGACGCGACGAACAAACCTCGGTCGATCAGGTATTTATGTTTCGGATCCGCCCGGGAGCTTGAATCACACGAAATGCGCCTAGGCTGATCTTTGAATGACACGCTGATCCCATTTTCGCAGCTCGGGTGTAATCCGTCGAATGCGCCTTTCGATTTCCCAAGGCGGCGCGGTATTTCTGTGACGCGTAGCAGACGGCGTCCAGACTGTGATGCTTATCGTTTGCCCGGCTGGGCCAACCTGAATTGGGGGACTGATTCGGGGCTGCACCGGGCGGCCGTGAGCGATATCACCGCGATCGCCGCCGAATGAATCCATGTCGCCCATCCAGACTTCGTCAAAGTCGGGTTCTCGGAATCCCAGTGGAAGGAGGAG
The DNA here is from genome assembly GCF_049995355.1 of Dactylosporangium sp. McL0621. Lineage (NCBI taxonomy): Bacteria > Bacillati > Actinomycetota > Actinomycetes > Micromonosporales > Micromonosporaceae > Dactylosporangium > Dactylosporangium sp. McL0621. The sequence goes on along the minus strand of NZ_CP188259.1, from coordinate 381,824 downwards.
GGCCATAAGGTTTGATCGACGTATACCGTTGTTAGTATCGACCCGTCCTATGTACCATTTGACCGCCCGGGCAACCTCCTCGTGCCCTGACGCAAAGGCAAAGACGCCCCTCGGTAGATCGACCGCCTGTCGCCAATAGTGTCCATCGATCAACGACTTTAAGGCGGCCGTATGAAGGCCTTGCCGGGCAAACCGATGCACACTCTGGTTTACGCTACGCCGACACAAGTCTTCCACGTAATGCTCAATCGCCGCGTGAGCGGCTATAAGGTAGGCATCGCCACGCGTTAGATCGTTGTCACTCGGTTGCAGACGAATCGGATGAGAGTTGTAAAATGCTCTTAACCTGATCAAAGCGTTGTGCAGATCCGAATATGCGAAGAGACGACGTGTCATGGTTACGGCATCATGGAAGAAATGGAAGGCGAGAACGACTGGAGCGTTCCACCCCATATTCTGAGCCTTCCGTGAACAGCGCTTACAGACTTGGTAGTCGAGGTCAGATAGTCGGAGAAATCCTTTAACTCAACGCATAACCTTCTAAACTCTTCCTTAATCTCGTTTCCACGACCTGCGCAATCAACTCGCACCCGCTCGTGTTGGAAGTAGAATGCCATGATGTCGAGTACTGCACGATTCTTCCGGTTTTCGTAACCGCGACCTGTGGCCCGCTTGAAAGCGTCATTTCCGAAGATCTCAAAGGTGAACGAGATGGCACTGTCTAGACCGTCCGCGGCGGCGCGAACCTCGTCTGCCACAGCAGGCCATGAATCATTTCCGTGCTTGCAAAACTCGTCGAGAAATGCTTTGAGGTTGCCGCGATACGTGTCGAGCGCCAGTGACAAGGCGATGTGGCGGATGAGAATCTCGGCATCCCGCATCCGGAAGTCTGGCGCCTTGATCCCCATGAAATGACGGATTTCCGCACTGTCGCTTGATTTTTGGACAACATAGTCCATAAATGGCCCCGGATGGATCGCCCGACGCAACTCCTGGGGAGATAGTCCGACCACGTTCGAGTTCAAGCGCATGAAGGTCAAGTACAAGAGCGACTCATTCCGCCAACCACGAAGCACTACTGCTCGAATAGCTTGATTCTCTAGAACGGCAAGGTATGAATCGAGGTCCGGATCGTTCTTAAGATCGTCGTATGTTACGCCGTTGAGGTTCGTTAGAACGTTGAGCCCGGTTAGCTTAAGAGGCTGCGTATTGATGCCTGCAAAATGCTGCAATGCTCTCAGCCGTTGCTTCCCGTCAAGCACGATGAAGCGCCCGCGGGTACCCTGTCGCTCGGCTAACGTTATTTGCGGAATCGGGACGCCAAGGAGGAAGGATTCAATCAGTTGAGACTTTCGTGCTGCCGTCCATACATCGCGTCTCTGGAAGGCCGGCTCTAGATCGAAACGCTCGCGAGAAAGTTGATCAATGATTGTTGCGACCGTCCAGTCGGTTCCCCAGGTGACGGTTGAGTCAGGTCCGATGTCGATCGCAAGGTCGTCTTCGGACACGTCGGAGTAGAGGGGATCGGACTCCTGGGCTGCGGTCATAGCCGTTAACCTACGTGATCGAGCTGGCCGGATGGAACGCGTCGGCGCGGAGCTTGGCATCGACCGGAGGGTCATGCAGGATGAGTCGGGTTCGAGCCTCGTACCGCTCGTCCTCCGTGAACAGACTCTCGAACCAGGGCAGCAGCACAGCGAACTCGACGCTGCTTTCCAGACATCCAGGTTCGTACAGCCTCTGGAGGCCGTACGACGTATGCCTCGGATCAGCAAGCAGCCGTTTCGTGGCTCCGACGGCACCATGCGTCCGCACCATTGCTTGGAACTCGTTCGGCCGGTAGCCGAGCCGAGCGAGTCGTGGAATCCCACCCAATACATACTCAGCGACCCGCTGAGCCAGCCCTGCCAGCCTGGCCTCGTCGTCCATGCCCTGCCTCCGTTACCACCAGTCATCTTGGTGGTAACGACGTAGCTCGTCGCCGTGCTTGATGGTCTTGTGGGTCACAGGAACTGTCTGTCGAGAACCTCGCCAGTTGTCGATGACCGCCACAGAAACCCTTGCTGGCGCAAACGCGCCTCGGGTTGGCCTGGAGCAAAGGCAACCAGGCGGCCAGGCCGCACGATACCTCCGTGCAGAGCGGCCAGCTCTCGCCGGGCCGGCCCGGCGCCGATGGGCGGGTCAGTACTCGTCACCGACGTCCGGCTGCGGAAACCAGCTGTCGATCGGGACACGGCCAAGATAGGTGAAGCTGACGACATCGGTGCCGATCGGCGTGAAGAGCTCGCGAGCCTCGTTGATGTAGATGCCCCCGCCTGCCCTCTTGTACTTCGACCACCTGCGCACGACCTCGCCAGCGGACGCCAAGTAGTCCGACAGGTACTCGTCGCGCGTCCGCCCCGGTCGAATCTGCCGACGGCAATAGACGTCGTCACCGGAGGCCTTCAGGACATACTTGACGCCGACGCGAGGGCCCGCCCAGACGTCGCCCGGTGAAAGTTGATCGGGGGCGACGGAGGAGATCCTCGTCCCGTCAAAATCGAAATCGAGGAGCTAGTCGTAGCGCCCTGCGTACCAAGTGCCTCCTCCCGCCTTGACAAGCACGTGCCGCCACTCGTTGATGTAGAAGACGCCGGAGGGCGGCTCACCGTGTTCCCGTTTGACTTCGGTGACCATCTCGACGAGTCGCGGGTGCTGATCCGTCGTCAGAAGTGCTCGTTCCCGTCTGTCCACGATGTAGACCAGCCGGATCTGTCCGTCGGCGGTCACCCGGTACTTGGCGTCGGTCTTCGTAGAACTCGGTTCAATCCAGGGGTACGCCTGTCGCTGTTTTGCTACCACTGCCACCCTCAGTTCTGGTTCGGACAAGGAGGTTAGGGCTGACTCGGCCACGCGAAGCCGCCGGGCACGCGGGCAAGAAAACAGAGCTGTCCCCTGCTCGCGTAGTAAGCGTCGCCGGCTTGGTTCACGTGGAATTGCAGGCCGCTCTCACCTGTGCGGCGCCACGCGCTCAGCAGGCGCACGGCGTTGTCAACAAGATCGGCCGAGCCGTCTGATGGTTCGACTGCTGCCCACTCCCGGCTGCCGGCGACCCGTCGCTCGATGACGCCGCCCGATTTTTGTCTGACGTGATAACTGCCCCCTTGACGGTCGTTCGGACCGTGATAGGGAGCTCCGGCCTCGGGCTCGTCGGCGGGTGCAACAGGCGGAGTCTTGACTTCCGCCTCCGTCATGGGCTTGAACGGCTCGTCCAGTTTTCCGACCAGCCAGGCCCGCAAGTTGCCGCCGCCGACGTCAGGAACCACGACGAGTCGGTGGCGACTCGAGACGCGGAAGCGTCCGCCGCCGTCCTTGATCAGGCCAACCCGTTGAGCGATGTCCTGCGGGTTGGTTACGAGCTCGCCCGTGACCGTCGTGACAGAACCTCGGGAATCAAGGCGCCACTCCGACGGTGGCAGATCAGGTGTCCACGGCACGGGTTCCGGGGGCACGCTGCGGCCGAGGCTATCCCAGAATTGGTCCTCGGTAGGCCTCGGCGTCCTCGGTGGTCCTTCGCGGTCTTCAGGCTCCGTGGCGCCGGCCCGCCACAGGCGATACCGGTTGACGGCCTCGCCGGTCAGGTCGGACCAGTTCTCCTTGGCGTAGATGGCCTCGTCGACGGTGGCATGGACGTAGACGATGTGCATCTCGGCGTTCTTGGTACCCCCGTCGAACCGCCGTCGTAGGACCCGGCCAAGGGCCTGCACCCGCTGTCTGACGCTGGACGAGGAGGCCACGGAGATGCCCACGTCGGCGTCGGGCACGTCGATGCCCTCGATCAGCGACTTGACGCTGACAAGGACCGGTGTTGCACCGTGGGCGAAGCGTGCGAGTGCCTCCCGGCGGTTGGCCTCGGGCATACCCGAGTGCTCGAGACCGACAGGGAATCCCAGACCGGCTTCGGTCAACCGGCGATGCAGCTCGACTGCCTCGTCGATGCGTTCGTGGAACAACAAGGCGCGAGGTGGCTCCGCCCGCTGGGCAAGACCGCTCAATACCTTCGTCACCACTTGTGCGCGCTCGGTCGCGCGATACAACAGGTCCTTCCGCTGTGCCACCATGCCCACGTAGGTACGGGCCAGCGCACCCACGTCGCCGTGCCGTCCGGTCGCCTGACGTGTCAGGGAGCTGGGCACGCCCAGGTCGTCCAGACGGTCCGCGAGGTCGTCGATGCGTCTCGTCAGTTGTTCATAGCGGCGCCGCTCCTCTGGTGTCAGCTCTACCGCGTGGTGATGCACCGTGTAGTCCGGGAGCCAGCCGACCTCTCGAGCGGCCCGGAGGTCGAAGCGATACACCAAGGGGCCGAGCTTCTCCCCGAGAACGTGGTCGTCGTACTGGATCGGGAGTCCGTCCTCGTCGACGTCGTCACGCTCAGCCGTCGCGCTGAGACCCAGCCGGAAGCGCCCCGTCGTGTCCAGCACACGGCGGAAGCGAGGCGCTCCTGCCCGGTGGCACTCGTCGACGATGAGCATCACCGGCGCCCCGGCAGCGGTCGCGAGCTCGGGGAGCCGTTCCGCGCCTGTGTTGAGAACGCTGATCAAGAACGTTTTGGATCGCAGGTCGTCCTTGTGATCGCCGTCGAGGCGTCCCACGTCCTGCGGGTCCAGCCCGGTGTGGCGCAGCACCACGTCGCGCCATTGGCGGGCGAGTGCAAGCGTCGGCACCACGATGGCGACACGAAGGTTCGGGTCGACCAGGGCTGCCCGACGGATGCACTCGAGCGCAATGAGCGACTTTCCTCCGCCTGTGAAGATCTCCAGCGTGCCGCGGTAAGAGGATTCATGCCGGTGCGCTCCGACCCACGTGTTGACAGCCTCGATCTGCCACGATGCCAGCTCTACGTGCCGAGGATCAGCCAGGCGGTCGGCCAACCCGTCGGCCCTTCCGTCTCGGCGATCGCCGGGCGGATGTTCGTCCGGCACGGTCATATCTGCTCCGCCGAAGCAGTTCGGAGAGCATTGACGATATCGCCGAAGAAGCCGGGGGTCGTACCGTCACCGACCACCAGGACACGGTCGAGCAGTACGTTCGAACGTTCGCAGGAGGTCTCAGCGACCAGGCAGCAGCCGTGGCAGGCGGCGAGGTTCAAGCTGCCCAGTCCCTGCCCCGGGCTTTCTCGACACACCGGGTCGGCTGAGCACCATGCTGCCTCTTCGAGTGCTGACAGCAGCGTCTGGGCAAGCCGGGGTGGTTCGCCCTGCCGCACAAGCCCGCCGAGGGTCCCTTCCGCATCGCCGGCTGCGGTGTAGATCAGGAAGCCGGCTTGTGTGCTCGGACCGGCAGAGGAGTAGACGCGCTCACGGAGAGATGCGGCCGAATAGCCGCAGGCGAAGGCCAATCGCCGGATCAGCAGGTGTGCGAGGGTGTGCAACAGGACGGACCTGGGCGACACCTCGGCGAATCGTGATCCGATGTGGCTGTCGCGCCGGCGTCGCTCCAGGATCTTGGCGCGGGCCATGACGGCGTCGTTCCGTTCCCAGGAGGACAGCCGCTGTTCGTCGAGGGAAAGGAAGATCCCTTCCCCGAACGACTCGATCGCCGGGAGCCAGCGCTCGCGACCGCGACGACCGAGGTCAACAGGAACCAAGTCCGCGGCGAGGTCGTACCGGCGGTACCCGTGCAGGACGCGGACCTCCCGTAAGCGGTGGACCAGCACGACGTCCCGCACCTTCTCGGCAAGCAATCTATGCACGTCGCTGCCGTCATCGGTGACGAGCTCGGTGGAGGACACGACGAAGTTCGGGGTCCCGGTCGCCTCTCCCGAAACGGCTGTGGCCTGCATGAAGGCCTGCCATTCATCGTTCAGCAATCCTGGACCGACCTGGCGAGCTTCCGCCGTGGAGTCCGCACCACCGCTGTCGCCGGCGCCCCCGCGAGCAACCCGCAGCACGAGGTCCTCGGTGACGCCCAGATCCTCTGCGATCAGGCCGATCAGCACCGAGGCACGCGGCCCGTCGGGGCCGGTACGGACATCGTCGAAGTTGCGGTGCTGCCGGATTTCGGCCTCGACGTTGCGGGCTGGAACGGATGGTTCGGGAATGTCCAGCGCGGTGGTCGTCTCCGGGAGCGTGACGTTGGTAGCTCCGCGCTGCAGGACCTCGAGCCGTTCGTCGCACGAGAAGCTGCCCCGTTGCCATGGTTGCGTGCCGGAGCAGCGGACGTCGATTCGCTTCAGAGAGTCCCTGCTCGGCAGGTCACCGAGGTGCCGCGACGCCCAGCAGGTCATACAGTGCACGACAAGGCTGGACAGCCCTTCGGATCCGCCGCTCCTCGTGTCGAAACGCAGCTCATGCTTGCGGCAGCGCCGCTGGTCGTCGGTTTCCGCCTGCGAGTGCGCCCACCGGCCCCACGGAACATCCATGACGTGTCCACGTTGCGCGCACACCGCGATGAACCGCATCGGCACCATGTGCCCGCCGCAATGTGCGCATTTCGGCGCCTCACCGTTCTCCTCGTGGCCCACGGCGAAGCGCATGCGCCGGCACTCCTGACAGAAGATCCAACGCGGGAATCGCTGATAGGGAATTCCGGGCGTGTGCTTGGAAGGGTAGGAAGGAACGCTCGGCGGCGAGCGCAGCTCCTTCACGCCCAGGGCCTGCTCGAGCCGCTGCGACTCGACCCTCCTGGTCTTGTCGAAGGGCCATTCGCTGATGTCGACGCCCATGAGAGATTCTCCCAGGACGTCGAAGACCGCGCCCACTCCGAACGGGGAGACCACTTGGCTGAGTCTGACGGTCCTCAGGTTGGACCTGCCCCGCTTCCTCACAACGCCTCCCCTACGGCCACCACGCGGACCTGCCGGTCGACCGAACGCATCGAGTGCATCAGTTCCCACCCGTCCCGCTGCTCTCCGAAATCCTTGAGCAGTGCCGGGCCGTCCTTCGAGTCGTACTTGAGCCGCTCGCCGTGCGACTCGGCCAGCCGGCTGCGGTGCTCCCAGTCGTCGACAAGTCGTCGCAACTCCGCCTCGACCTGCTTCGCTTCGTCGGGGTCGGCCTTGTGTGCGACCGCGCAGAGCTTCGCCACGGCCGCCTTCACGAGCGGATCGTCAGCGTGGAAGTCGCCGGCCTCGTCGTTGCCGCGTAGGGCTACACCGTGCCTGACGAGAAGCACCAGCGCAGCAGGAAGCGACCTGTTGCGCGATGCGAGCGACCAGGGAGTGACGCTCGTCGGTTCGACGTGACGGTAGAGCGCCTGGTGAAATGCACGGAACGCTTCGTAGTGGGAACGGTCGCGAGGCTTACTCGCCCGCAGCAGCGTCACCACCAGTCCGGGCACGTTCTTTCGCCCGACTCGACTGGTCGCCTGAATGTACTCGGACGTTGTCTTGGGCTGCCCGTTCATCAGCATCAGCCCGAGCCGGCTGATGTCGATGCCGACGGACAGCATGTTGGTCGTCGCGACGAGGTCGACGGCGTCAGCGTGTTGAACCGGCCGTTCGAGCCGCTCGATGAGCTTGGGCAGCTGATTGGCCGGCACGTTGCTCGTGAGTTCGACGACTCCGCCGCGACGGAGGCTCCGCGACGGACGGTCCCCGCTGTCCCTGGCGCGAAGCATGCTCTCGACGTCGTCCCGGGCGATCGTGACGGTGCGACCGAGTTCTCGCAGGCTGTTGTGGTACGCCACAACGGTCCAGTAGGCGTCCAGTGCGCCATCCTCCAGACCCAGATACCGCGGCCCTTGAAGGAGGGCGACGCAAGTCAGGACGGTGGCGAAGGCTTGTGTGTGTGCTTGGGGCATGAGACCGACGTAGAGCCTGCCCGGGGCGTCCTCATCAGTCTCGGCGAAGAAACTGTTGTCGGCGGCAAGACCGCTCGGCGGGAAGAGCGCCACCTCTGAGCCGAAGAGGCCACGCACCTGATCATCGGCCGCCCGGATCGTGGCGGTGGACGCCACGATCTTGGGACGGGGGCCGTGCCATCCGATCAAGCTCTGTACGGCCGACTCGTACAGCGCCACAGTGGTGCCCAATGGACCGGAAAGCAAGTGCAGTTCGTCCTGGATCACCAGACTGGGCGGGTCGTAGGGCACACCGCCGAGGCCGAACAGCGATCCAGCGTCCTTCACCCACGGAAGCCGCGCCAGTTTGTCCACCGTCGCGACGAGCAGCGTCGGGGGATCCTGGAACATCTGCTCGTCGACGACGCTCACGGGCAGCAGGGCGTGGAAAGGGCACTCGTCGTGCGGGCAGAACAGCTCGAAAGTGTGCTTGGTCGCCCGCACCCCGTATGCACCGGCGTCGTGCTGCTTGGTGCGCGGCAGGAGTGGCGTGCCGCACCAAGGACATGCCTGGATCTGGAACGGGCTCTCCGGGTCCTGAGCCTTCCTGAGCTCCGTCGTGAGCTCGTGGGCGTCCTGGAAGTTGTTGGGCGTGGTCTCGCCCCCGACCCACAGGCCGATACTGAACGCCGGGGTGTCCCGAAGTTCCGTCCTCTTCTCACGCAACTGCTCCAAGGCACAGATCAACGTCGCGGCCCGCTGGAACTGCTGGGCGGTGAGCAGCCGCAGGGTGTACCGCGTGAGGACCGCGGTGCCGCCGCCTCGGGTTCCGCGGTACAAGCGGCGTCGGATCATCTCGAAAGCGGCGAGGCCGAGATACGCCTCGGTCTTGCCCCCACCGGTGGGGAACCAGATCAAGTCGACCGTTTCCCGGTCGTGATGCGTGTCCAAGGCCGTGGACGCGAGGGACAACAGCTGGAACCCGAGCTGGAACGGGTGCCAGGCAGGTTCGTCGACCGCATGCGGTCGTGTCGTCAGCGGAGTGCCCCGGATGCCCGGCGACTTCCGCACGTGGCTGCTCTGCAGCATCTGCTCGCGCATGGCGGCGTTGGCGAGCCTGAAGGCGAGCAACGGACGTGCGTCCTTCGGGTCGCCGAGCAGTTCGATGCCCTCCCTCATTCGGTCGGCCGCGCACCGCATCCGTTTCAGCAAGCGCTCGGCGGCGGCTTGGAGTCGCTCCTCGAAGCCCTTGGCCTCCGTCTCGCGTTTGCCGATCCACTCCTCGTAGGCGAGGACGAACTTGCCGAGTTCGGCGCAGAGCCGTTCGGCCGGCAAGGTCTCATCGGCCAGACGCGCCAGTCTGAGAATCGGGAGGTCCAGACCCTTGGCCCTGACGCCGGGGACAACGGTCGTGGGGAGCATGTCCGTCGACACGGCGACGACTGCACCGTCGGGCCCGGATTCCCAACTCACGGAGCACCCGTGCCCGACGCCGTACGCACGCCGATCGCGATAGAGCAGGCGGAGTTCCTCGTCCTCTTCGTGGGCACTGAGCTCCTCGCTCGTGGGATACGGCAGCACACTCCCCCCGACGGCCTCACACCGGACGCCGACCTGGAACAAGCAGCGATCAGTGGCCGGTGGAGCGTCCGCCTCGTCCTGTTCCGCGAGATTCTCCAGCGCCACGGTCACAAGCCATCGGTCACCAACTGGTCGCCACACCGACACGAGTCGGGCACGATCGCCCAGGACGCTCTGTCGCTTCACCTGCTGCAGACCTTCGCCGGCTGAGAACGTGACCGGAGCCTGCACCAGCTGTCGGCGTCGCCAGCGGTCCGTGCGGGACTTGCCGCCTGGGGTTCCTTCCGGTTCGTAGACCGCTGCTGTGACCGTGCATTCCAAGGCGACGGCGTCGTGCAGGAACGACACGCCTGCGGAGGCAGGGTGCCAAGCGTTGGCGAGCTCGACGGGCTCATCCAGGTCGTCGTCGTGCGCGTCGTCGCCCAGAACGCTGCCGTCGAGCCGCTCTGCGGAACGACCGCGGGGATAGAGGGTGCCGACGAGGTAGACGCGGTCGGGCCGGCCTTGGACGATCTCGTCAGTGCCGCCCACGGGCCCGAGGTACTGCTCCCGGAGGTACTGCACGAGGTCTTTTCGGGTGGCAACCAGGTCGTGGTCCTGCATCAGTTCGCTCCTCCTGGGGTCGGCCCCTCTGCGATCTGTCGCCAAGCGCGGTCCGAGACCGCCAGCCAGAGGCTGATCCGTGGCCGGGTCATCGCCACGTACAGCCGTGCCCTGGCCACGGGCTCGTGAACGTCGTCCACGTCCACTACGCAGACGTGAGCGGCTTCCAGTCCCTTGATCTCGGCGGCGGTGACCAGACGAGCGGCATTCGTGACAGGTTCGACGCTTCCCCTCGAGGCCACGAGTCGCCCGTCCCGATAAGTCTTGGTGGCCGTCGCGGTGCTCTCGGAAACGTTGTCGCGCATGGTCACGACGACGACGTCGGCCAGGTCGACCTCATCTCTCCGCAGCCGCTTCAGCTGCGCGTCGAGCAGAAGGGCGGCTGCGCTCCTGTCCGGGTAACGCTTGTACTCCACCGGCGGCCCCTCGCCCGCGCGGGCGACCCCGAGGTCCGCGGCGGTCACCATCTGCGTCTGGTGGACGACGGTCGCGGTGTTCCGGCAGTTGAACGGCAGTTCGATCACCGACGAGAGTGCCGCCAACTCGTCGAAGCATCCGCGGTCGAAAACCCCGTCGACGTTCGCCTGGTTGTTGGGATCGCAGAAGACACGCCATCGTCCTTCGGACCAGCCGCCGACCACCAGTTCGTCCAGTTGCAACAGGGACTCGACGTTGAGCACGTCCTGCGCCTCGTCGACGACGAGCACGTCCACCGGCTTGCTGCCGAGTGCCGCGTCGAACGGCACGCATCTGACGTCCGTGCCGCCGAGCCGGCCCCTCAGCATCCGTGCGAGCGGCTCGGAGCGACAGGTGAGCATGACACGATGCCCCTGCCGCGCGGCCCGACGGGCTGTTTCAGCCGCCAACATGGTCTTGCCCGAACCCGCTCCGCCGATGCACAGGATCCTCGGGTTGCGCTCGGCGCCCAACAACAGGTCGTACTGGCGATCGGCCAACCTGACGTACTCGTCCTCAAGGCCGACGACGCTGCCTCGGAACGTCGGGACGTGGTCGAAATCAGGCCGGAGCACCCGCAGCAGGTCTCGGTACGCTCCTCCTCGGACAGTTCGACCGAGCCTGTTCCTCCAGAATCGGTGCGCGCTCTCGAGCGCCTTTTCCATGCCTGTCACGCTCATCGAGCGGACGCCGGCGTGCTGCTGGGGCTCCCACTCGAGATCGTCCCCGAGCTCCTGATCGGGCGTCACGACGAGGTACCCGAAGGCGACGTCCAGTCCGGGCAGTCGGTCCTCGGTCACGGTCCACATCCCGCCGTGGCGTCCCAACCGGCCTCCCTTGACCTCGACGACCAAGACCGCGTCGTCCCACACGATCAGGAAGTCGATCTCGGACATCCGCTTGTACTCATGCTCAGGCAGATGCACCGAGTAGAGGCACGTGACCGGCTTCGACAACTCGGCCTCGGCGAGCAGCTTGGCGACGCGAAGCTCGGCGGTGCTGGCGATGCCGCCGAGCCGGGCGAGCTCAGGAATCAGTCTCACCTGAGACGGCTCCCTTGCCGCTCCCAGAGGTAGTCGAACTTCTGGTAGGCCAGCTGTTCACCGAACTGGCCGAACGTGTCCTCGACATTGACGATCAAGCACTCTTCCTTGCCACCGTTCTTCGGACCTCGCAAACCTCGACCGACCATCTGCAAGTAGGAATTCGGGCTGAAGGTCGGCCGGGCGATGTACAGGGCCCGTACGCTCGGCGCGTCAAAGCCTTGCGTGAGCACGTTGCAGTTGGTCAGGACTCTGATGTCTCGTGCGCGGAACGCCTCGATGCTGCGACGTCGCTCGTGGATTCGCGTCGCTCCGCTTACGGCTGCCGCCGTGATACCGCCCACCCGGAGCAGTGCGGCGAGCAGCTGCGCTGACAGCACGGACGAAGTAAAGACGAGGACGGGCCAGTCGTCGGGCAACGAGGCAATGTCCTCCAGCAATCGCAATGTCCGGTCTTCGTCCCTGCCGAGCCGGTCCAATGCGCCCTGCGGCAGCAGGCCCGTCTTGCGTGCGTACTCCTGCTCGTGTCCATCGAGTTCCACGTTCGCGCCGTCCAGGACACGGTGCTCCACTCGCGAGAGGACACCTTGGGCTTGAAGGACGCCGTACGGATCGTCTCCCAGTTCGTCCAAAAGGTTGCGGTCGAAGCGCACTGCCAGTCGTTCGTTCGCCTCCTTACCGGTGCCCTTGAACGGCGTGGCCGTCAGGCCGAGCAGCGGACGAGAGGTCTTGCGCGAGTCCAGCCCGAGCCATCGCAGGATGGCCGTGTACTCCTTGCCTGTCGCCTCGTGGGCCTCGTCGATGACCACCACGGACGGGTCGCTCAACCAGTCGTAATCGTCGCTCTTCCGGCAGACGTCGAGCTTGGCGTCCGTGGCGACCACCACCATGACCTCGTCGTCGCTGGAGGCGACCTCGTTGCGGCTCCAGAGCCGGCACAGCCTGAGCGGTCTGCGGTCGCCGAATTGTCTCCAGATCGCGCTCCACGTCTGGACCGCTTGCTCGCAGAGTTCCTCACGCTGCGCGATCCACAACAATGGACCCGTCAAGCCGTCCTCCACGAAAGCCTGGACCAACGCCTGTACGGTGACGCGGGTCTTCCCAGCTCCCGTCGGCAGGAAAAGCAGCGCACGGTCCGGGTGTCTGATGAGATCCCGGATGTCTTCGGCCAGTTTCTCCTGGTAGTCGTGCAACGGCTTCAGGTCGGGAGGTCCGGGAACGGTGAGGTCTGCTTCGAGCTGCTGCCCTCGCTCCCCGGCGTATTCGGTGGGAAAGCCCAGTTGCCTGACGAATCCGACTGCGGGAGGCGAGCCTGCCCACTGCGTGGGCACGGGCAACCCGACCTGCTCAAGTTCGCGGCGAAGCTCACGCAGGACCTCGTATCCGTGCACGTGGAGCATGAGCTCCGCCAATTGGTAGTCGCCTCCGTCCTGCCCGACGCGTCGAACGGCCTGGAGCAGGCCGGCGGGCAGCTTCGATTCCAGCGTGCGGCCGTCGGCGAGTGTCAGGAGCTTCTTGGCCAGGTTGCGCTCGACTCGGCACGCCGCCATGCGTGACTTGACCTGCTCGTCCTGCGCATCGCTGAGGATGCGTGAGACAGTGGGGGTGGAGAGCTGCAGCTCGAATTCCTTCGCGAGCCGCACCAGCAGCTCTTCGTCCTCGAGACTCGCCAGGTAATAGACGGCGTTCCCGTCTTGCGCGAGATCGACGGGCTCACGATCGATGCCGCCCGCCGCGGTTACCTCCCTCGCCAAGCCTTGGCACTCGACGAGTTCGAGCCCGTCCAGTCGCCCACCGGCGAGAGGGCGCAGACCGCGGAACCGGTCGAGCAGGATCACCGGCTCCCCCGGCGTCTCCGGAACGATCTCTACCCTGAGCTGTGTGGAAGCGTCGCGACAATCCCAGTTGTCGATGAGCAGTTGCGCGGCCACGTGGTCGGCCACGGCGACGTACGGCAATCGCCGTCCCGACAACGCGCGGAGTTGCTCCTCCGTACTTACGAGGAGCACCTCTTCCGGCGGTGCCAACACCTCTGACGTTCCGGACATTGCAGGTACCCGCGCGGGTGTCTCATCGGGAAGGCAACGTGCGGCTGCCACCAGGAGTCGTCCGAGCCGCCACGCGTCAGCGTTCGCAGGTTCGCGAGTCATGAACTCACGCCAGACGCTGGCCGGCACCTCATCAAGGCTCTTCGGCAGCGGAAGCTTCTCGGTCGAGGGCCACTGCGCGACGGGAAGCAGTGAAGAGTACTCCGCGAGTGCTCTACCCACCGTCTCCTGCGCCGGACGTGGCCCCCAATCCGTGGCGAACAGGCCGTACGTGCTCGCGGCCCACAGGTGAGGCGCCTGTACCTCTCGGACGGCCGGGAACATGCGACGGTTGCGATGTCCGAGTGAAATGCGCTCCGGTGCCGCTACCTCGAGAAGTTCACGCGTCCATGCCTGCTGCGACGCCTGATCGTGGACGTCCGCGAAGCGCCGGAGCAGATGCAGGGGCCCGACGGCGTCCGTTCCGTCGAATTCGACCAGTCCAGGGTCGGGACGGGCCAGCGACTGCACGCCACGCATGTACAGGTCTCGCTGGATGCGCAGGTACTCCAGGTACGTGGAGTCGTGCAGCGCTGCGCGGGTAACGATCGGCCGTGCATCCACGCCGACGGCGCGAAGCAGGGCGGTGTGCAGGTCGTGAAATTCGGTGTCCACCGTACGCGAGGCGCTACGAGGCTCGACGACGCCCGCGATGACGACCTCTCCCACCGTCTGCCAGGACTTGTCCAGGCAACGGACACAGAGGCGCCCACCAAGGGCGACATGCTCCTCCAACAAGTTCTGCGCCTGGCCCGCAGGCACCTCCTCCACGAGCTCCCAGAACGCGGTCCATTCGTGGTCGCCCCACTTTCGTTCCGCCTTCTGCAGAAGCTTTTTCAGCTCCAACACCGGGTCGACGTCCTGAAACCCGAGGTTGCGCAGGGCGTCCTCGATGCCTGGCATAGTCAGGAACGACGAGCGGACCAGGCTGAGGCCGGCGGTGGAGCTCAAGACGTCGCCGCGCAGGAACACGTCACCGGTCTGGTCGAGTCGGTGGAGCTGACCCGATCTGTCCGGCAGGGCCCGGGCGGCTCGCATGTCACGCCGGGTCAGATCGTCGCGAACGGTTGCCAGGATCTGCAGTGCTGCTCTGCATTGCTCGTCCGTACCGGCGGGCACGACCATTTCGAGCCACCCCGCGGCGCCGACTTCGGACTCGGAAGCCTTGAGGTTGTCCTCGACCCTCACGAGCGAACGTAGGCGTGCTCGACGCGTGGGAGTGCTGTAGCAGGACCGATGCGGTGCGCCGACCGGCCGGCCGGGGGCCTCCTGCCATGCACGATACGTGTCCGGCTCGAGACGCAGGTCGAAGTGCGGCACACGCAGACTTCTCGGCGACTGCAGCTGCCCGTCGACGTCCGGGACGCACCGTGTCTTGGCAGCAAGGCGCGGTACTCGATCCGTCAGGTACTTATCGGCGTCGTTGTGGGCTTCCCGTCCTCGCGCGGGAAGGTAGTCGAAGTGCCTGGCCGGGTCCTCGGGCGTCGCCAGGGTGGTCACCCCAGCAACGATCAACTCTGCGGCAACCTCGCAGAGTTCGTCGTTGAAGACGCCGGTGAGCAGATTCGTGCGGTCGTCGTTGATCCTCCACGGCGCGTTCAGGATGCCTCGGGCGGAAGTCTCATCCGCCAGCGGGAAGTAGGCCCAGAAGCGTCCGAGCTGTTGGGAGTCGGCCAACGGAACGGCGTACGAAACGCGGATCTCCTCGCGTCGGATCGCCTCGCCGACCTCGGCCAGCGCCTCTTGCGAGGGACGGTGGGTCCGGTGCCACACGCGCCAGTCGGCGTGCTGATCGGTCTCGCCCTCCAAACGCAGGTCGCCTGACGGCAACTGCACGCATTTGTGCTCGATCTGGAACCGCACGTCGACATCTCCGTCGATCGTCAGACGAAGGGCCGACACGTTCGGGACGAACAGCAGCAACTCACGTGGGAATTCGCGCATCTCCCGCTTGAGCCGCAAGTGGTCGTTCGACAGCGGGAGACGGACTACGGTCTGTGCCCAGGACGCAAGGTCCCGCAGGACGCCATCCGCCTCCATCTCACGGTCGACGTCGACGAGCGACGGAAGGCGTAGCACGGGAAACCGCCGCGTGTGTGGCGCGATGGCAAGGAGGTCACGCCGCTGTCGGTCGCTGTCGAAGTCGAAGCAAACCGAACGACTGAAGACTGCCGGGTGCTGGCTGACCCCGAGGACCGATTTGAATCCCAAACCGAACCGGCCGATCTCCTCGCCGCGCTTCGCGCTCAGGAAGGCGTGACACACAGCCTCCAGGCCGGCCTGCGTGAATGGCTCACCTTCGTTGGCGCAGTACAGCGTGTCGTCGGTAAGTCGCAGCTCAACGCGTCCTTGGACACCACTACGATGCAGGGCGTCGGCGGCGTTCTGGACCAGCTCCAGCAGCTGACGCTCGGCGTACCCGCCGGTTCGATAGCTGTCCTCCTGGTTCGCGTGTTCCGCGATCAACAGGGGATTGGCCCGGTACGCCTCAAGCGCCCGACGACGATGGTCGTCGAGCCACTGCAGCAATGCCGGATCGAACTGTCCCCACTTCGGGTCACTGGTCATCGCCGCCCCCTTTGAAGCTGGGCAGCTCGTGTCCGATCCACGGTCCCACGCGACTCCTCAGCGAGTCGCCCCTGCGTCTCTGCGCCGTCCACAGCCATGATGGTAGGTCTTCCAGTATTTTCCAGCAATCCCCAGTTTTGGTCATCGATTGGGGACATAAGCCTATCTATCGCCGGGTTGGGAAGCAGGTGGCCCAAAGGATCGCGAGTTCGTCTCCCGGCTCGACATCGACGGCGAACGGCCGAGGCCGCCTCGTCCGGAAGTGGCCGGATTCCGGGATTGGGCGTCTGCCTGTCCGCGACGTTCATCGCATCGTGAGCCGACAAGGTACTGCGCTCGGAACGCGCACCTGAAGTAGGCAGTGGGAACCGAGTCGCGCCCTGCTGGATCCCCTGCTGTGGCGGCTCGCCGACCCGCGAGCGCCGACCACCGCGTAATGCAGTCAATGGTGAAACATCGAGGGAGTGGCCGCGTCACCGCTTACGACGACAGCGAACGGCTCCGCGCCGAGCTACTCCGGCCGAAAGTGATTGTCGGGCCCGGAACCGGTCGGCCCGACACACGAGTACGAAATGAGACATTCGGATGAGTTTCACCGGGTCGGATATCCGCGGCCACGAACGAGAGGCCGTTGACGACCGAGTCCACCCAACAGCTCGGCATCATCTGTGCGGCGCTGGAGCGCGTCGCCGACGAGCTCGGCATGCGGTTATCGTTCGGGGCCGGTTTGCCGAGCCGCCGTTGCGCCATGACGGCTCTCTATCGCCCGAGCGCCTCGACCGATTCGGTGATCACGAAGGCCAGCTCGGCCTCAAGCTGATCATCCTGCAGGGCGTCGAACGCGATGAACGGCGCCAACCGGAGAAGCCGTTTGAGGAAGTCCCTCAACAGCTCACGGTCCGTCGTATCGTCGGCGGTCGACTTCTTCCACGCACGCACGATCGCCTTGACAAGCGTCGGGCTCGCGCCGAGCGCCGCTCGCCGAGCCAGGATCTGGTCGAATGCCGCCTCGCCGACACTGTCGAACAGGCCATACGGATCGGCACCGGGGACATCCTCGTACAACAGGTACGCCCGCCACCACAGCCGCGCGAACACATGCCGGGTCAGGTCAGTCCGGAGCACGCGGTCGCTGTCGAACGTCGCATCCGGCCGACGAAATCGCCAATACGCGACGTCCGGTGCGAGGACCAGCGAAGTGAACGCCCAGATATCGCCGACAGCCGCCTCGACCGGCAGAATTCCCATGAGCCGGTGCAGCATGGGTCCAATCTGGGCATCGAACGCCATGCGGTCGGCGGCAGAGGGCGGCTCCGGGAATCCCGCAGCCCGCGCGGCCGCCGTCAGCTCCTCACGCAGGCCCGACAGGACCTGGCGTTCGACGCGATCACCGCCGGTCGCGGCATACACGGTCGCGACGTGATCCAGCGCGTGGTGACCGGTCAGCTCGTTCGTGGGCACGTTGACCAGCTCGCTGTGCAGCCTCTGCGCCTTCGCCGGAAGCAGGCGTGGATAGAGATAGCCCATCACGGCTCCCGGAAGATGCCGACCGCGGCCTGGATCTGCGTCGTCAGGAGGTGCGGTGAGTGGTCACGGAGGTGACGAAGGTCGGCCGTCGACCGGCCCGGAAACAGGCGTCGCAGGAGATTCTGCAGCGTCTGACCGAGCGTGTCATCGTCGAAGCCCGCGTCGTCGACCAGGTCGTCGTTGTGCAACGCGGCCTCGACCATCGTCCGGGCTACGTCGGCGTAGACGGCGGACAGGATGAGGCGGTCGGCCGGGCGCGGCGCCGCCGCGTTCTGGAACGCGCAGACGACTGCCGTGCTGCGCTCGTTGACGTAGAGCAGCACGGCACCCATCGTCGCCGCCTCCAACTGCGAGCTGACGTCGAGATGCCAGGCCGCCGCGTCGGGCAGCGGCGTTTGCGTGAAGTCGATGACGGCGATCGGGAACTGCGGCGCGTCGCCCTGCAAACGCACGCGGCACTCGTCCGACCAGAGCATCGAGCCCGGCCGGCTGGGAGCGAGGGGCTGCCGCGCGGTTCCGGGGTCGACCAGCGTCAGCACCGTGCGCAACACCAGGGTCCCGCCCAGCCGCTCGCCAGGCAGCAGCAGGTCAAGGTCGCCCCGGTAACGGCCCCCGGAGGGCAGCGGCACCCGAACGGCGGGCTCTCGAAGGCTTGACCCGGACGACGCCCAGATCACCGCGAGCGATAGCTGAGCGTCCGCCGAGAGCATTGTCGCTCGTAGGATCGCCTCGAGGTCGATGTCGACCGTGCGCCGCAACGCAAGAGCCGTTCGGTAGTCCCAATACGGGAGTGCGGAGGGCAGATCCTGCGAGACATTGTTGTCGATCAGCTGCCAGCCTCCGGCGTCGACCGTGGACGGCGCCGGCCGAAGGTACGGCCAGATTCTCCGCCTCATCGGGAGATCACCGTCCCGACCGTCACCGCGACTTCGGTGATGGTGTTCGGCGCGGGCCGTAGGATCGCCTGCCACACGATGCCGTCGCCGCCTTCGACCTCTGCCTGGTCGCCCTGGACGAAGCGGCCGTCGCTACCGCGCCAGCCCAGTACGGTCGGCATGTCCGCCGCGGCGGGCGGCTGGCTTTCCCGTCCGCTGCCACTGCCGGCGATGACGACGTTCACCACAGCGGAGACCACCTGAGCACCGTCAACAGGCAGCATGAACTCCTGGACGACGACGGGCCGGCCGTCGAGCTGGTCGAGCCGCGGTTCGCCGTCGTATCGGACCACGGGCCGAACGGCGGGTCTCGGGCCCGGCGGCCGAGTCTCGGACGCGGGCGCTCGGAGGGACTCGGTCGGCCCGCCCGTGAGCCGCTCATCCTGGGGTTCCGTCCATCCGTTCCCGTCCGAGCTGCCGAAGCCGGTCGCGCGCGACTCCGCAGTTTGCCCATCGAACTCTTGCCATCCGCCTGGCGCGGACCCCGTGGTCAGCGGCTTATCGGACCGGTCTTCCGCCAGGTCGACACGTTGCGCAACGGACGACGGCGGGTTGGATGCCTGCGTGCCGCCGCCGTAGTCCGTGGCCCCGCCAATGCCCCAGCCTCCCGCGACGAGACCCGAGAACATGCTGCTCGCCGCGCCGAGCGCGACCGCCGCCGAGCCGGACCGCGCGACCGCGCCCGCATTGTTGAACTGCTCCAGTTCCTCGCCGATCCGCGTGAACGTCATCCGGACAAAGGTGCGCTCACTACCCTCGAGCTGATCTGCGATCCAGTTGTCGTGCGTCGGCGGCTCCGCCTTCGCGTACACGTCATCGAGCGACTCGTCCGCCCGGAAGACCCCGGCGTAGCCGATGTGCTCCGACAGCGGCTTCGGACCGGCGTAGTACTTCACGACCAGCTCGGCCGGGCGCATGAGGCAGACGTGATGCACACCGCGGTTCAGGCCCGCGGTTTCCGACGCCCGCCCGCCCTCGGCCGGCAGCATGAGGCGCCGGGCCAGGCCGAGCGAGCCGAGCTCGCGCTTGGGCCGGTAGCAGCTGAGGCGATGGGCGTGGTCGGAGCGGCTCTTGCGGTAGGCCTCGACGAAGAGATTGAGCGGAGCCGTCGAGGCCGGATCGGGAATCTCCACGCTCACGTTCTCGTGCCGTACGGCGAAGCGCATCGGGGCATCGCCGTTGGCCAGCGGAAGGATCTTCGGCCAGAGCTGCCAGGCGATCGTGTCCGCCAGGTAGCGGGCGACGTCCTCCGGCTCGTCGTCGCCGAACACCGGGTCGACGATCACGATCGTCGTCCCCGTCTCGTCGGCGCCGAACTGGCGCAGGCCGAGCAGCCGCGCGGTGCGGTCGGCGTCCTCGCCGACGAGGGGCTCGACGACGTCGTCCGCGCTCCGGTCGCCCCACCAATGCCGGCCCGTGTGCCGAACCGGTCCCTCGCGGCGGTCTGCGGTGTAGCTGCGCCACAGCGCACACCCGATCAGCCGGGTCTCCAACCCGTGGTCGCCCTGGCAGCGCGTGTGGATGAGGATCGTGCCGGACCGCGAGAGCAGGTAGAAGATGCCCTTGCCGAAGCCGTACGTGCCGCCGCCGAGGTGTTTGTCGCGAGGCTCGCCCGCATTGCGGACGAAGGTGACGAAGTCGCGTACCTCGCCGACGGCCTGATCCGCGCGGGTCGGACCCCCGAGCCCGGTCGTACCGCGGTCGGAGATGCGCAGCGTCCGGATGACCGGGGCGGCGAGGGCATTGCGCAACGGCAGGTGGTCGTTCAGCGGCACGTCCCTCAGGAGCAGGTCGCGCCATTGGCCGGCATGGGCAGGGCTCACCGTCAGCATGTCGATCTCGAAGTCCACGACCTGGTGTCCCTGCCGCGCGTCCCAACTGTTCTGGGCCGCCTCACGGACCAGGACCGTCCACAGGTCCAGTTCCGGCCGGCCGAGCTGGTTGCGGATGCCCTCGGCCGCGGACGCTCCCTCGGGCGGGTAGACCTGTGACTGCCAGCCGATCCCGGTCACTGACCAACCCCCGTAGCCGCCGCGACATGCGCCTCGATGTCCGCGTCGCCGAGCGCCGGCACGGGATCCGCGAGCAGGTCGATCGTGTAGTGGACGTCAATCACCGGGGGCGCCGGTGGCACGAGCGACGCGATGGTGACCCGCGGGAATCCGGCGCCGACCTCGTACCAGCGCTCCTCGGTCACGCGGAAGAGGACGTCGACGTAGTGACCGCGATCGGCCGACCGGTAACCGACCTCGGCGAGCCGGGACAGCAGGTCGTGCTCGTCGTCGGCCAACTGCAGCAGATCGTCGACGAGCGCCGGAACGCAGCGGCCTCCCGTGCTCTGCTCCACCCGGATCCACACCAGGTCCAGGCATCCGCCCGCGGGCTCCTCCAGCTGGTCAAGGCCGTGAATGCGGACGCGACGGCCTTCGGTCGCCGTCGAGGTCTTGACCTCGATGGAGCGCGCCGCGCCGGTGAAGTCGTGACGATGCCCCGACGGCCCGGTCCACAGGTGTGAGGCGCCCCCGTGGCTGCGCAGCAGCCGCTCCAGGACGACGAGCTCGCCGAAGAGTCCGGCCAGGCGATCGGCGCCGAGCGGCACGGCGCCCGGGGCGAACAGCGCCCGCCAACGAGCGACCACCGTCCGGGCCGCCTTCAGCGGTCGGCTCGGCGCCGCCTCGACTGCAACCAGAATGTCGGCGCACAGTCCGTTGAACACATCGGCCAGGTCCGGCCGATCGCAGCTGAGATCGGCGTACCGGACGAAGACCTTCGCGTCCTCCAGCCCACGCTCGCGCCAGTGCAGCGCGGAGTCGGCGGCGGAGGCGACCGACTCGTTCGGGGCGAGCGGGATCAGCAGGCGCCGGACGCCGGACGCGTCCACGGCGGCCGAGATCGGCCCTGTGCTGCCCTTGACGGGCAGGGCGGCGACCCGCATCTTCTTCGCCGAGCCGATCGGCTCGGCGGCCAGCGCCTCCCAGTGGTCGCGAAGCAGGTCGCGGAGCGATCCACTCACTCGGTCTCCTCGACCTCGAGGCCGGTGAGGTCCTCCTCCTCGAGCTGCAGCTTCGACAGATCCGCGCTGACGTACTCCCACTCGACGGACGAGTCCGACCCGGGCGGCAGCGGAAATACGAGGCCGACGCCGATCACGTGGTCCTTGGCGTTCAACGGAACACGCAGCTTCTTGCTGCGCTCGGGCGGTGTCGACGTCTTGTCGATGGCGTAGAGGGTGAGCAGGCCCGTCTTCGGCATCTGGGCGCGTCGCAGGTCCTTGATCTCCTTCTCCGAGAGCTCCTTCTTCGAGCCTCCGGGGACCGACAGATCGGCCGCGGCGTCGGGGCGGCTCATCAGGGTCTTGATGTCGGGCACCTGCGCGTTCACGAGCTTCGCACGGTTGACGCGGCGCACCGACAGGCCCGGCGCATACTCGAACGTCGACTCGGCGGGGCCGTCCGGGTTGCCGATCAACGCCAGGTTCCACCGGCGCAGCGCTCGGTCGCCCGAGTCCGCGCGCTTCCCGATGTAGTTGGCCAACAGCGTCGCGTCGCACTCCTGCGACCGCTCGTGGAAGGCGTATTCCTTCAGGAAGTCGAGAACGAGGTCGTAGTCGACGTCGAACAGCACGATCCGGTCCTCGGCCACCCTGATCTCGGTGCGTGCCCCGGCCTCCACGGCGCGCCGAACCAGCCTTCGCGCGGCCTGCTGGTTTCCGCGCAGCCAGTCGAGGTCGTCGCTGCGGAAGAACCGGGTCTGCACGCGCTGACCGCCGTAGGCGGCCGCCGCCTTCACGGCCGACTTCATCTTGGCCGCCGCCGTGACCAGCAGGGCGGGGTGAGTGCGGATGCGTACGGCGAAATCGCGGGGCGTCTTGTCCTCGGTCATGTACACGTCGATGTCCCGCCGCATCTCGGCCTCGACCGAGGCGAGATGACGGAACCAGTCCCGCAGCTCGTCCGTCATCCAGATCCTCGGCAGGTCGGCGTAGCCGTTGCGGAAGCCGAACCAGCGACCCATCTGCAGCAGCGTGTCGTAGGCCGAGACGGAGCGAACGAAGTAGCTGACGCAGAGGCCCTCAAGGGTAAGCCCCCGGGACAGCGTGTTGCCGCCGACCGCGATGGCCACGACCCGGCCCTTCTCGTAGTCGAGGCGGTCGGTGCTCGTCGAGTTGTCGATGACGACCCGGCACTCCTTCAGAACGGCGGGAAGGTGCGCCAACAGCGCCTCGAACTCGACCGGCTCCTCGTCGAGCTCCTGGGCGGGGACTCGCATCGTCTCGGACTTCCACAGCGCGCGCAGCTCCTCGACCGCGGTCGGGTCGTCGAGAGCGG
Source organism: Dactylosporangium sp. McL0621 (assembly GCF_049995355.1). Classification (NCBI taxonomy): domain Bacteria; kingdom Bacillati; phylum Actinomycetota; class Actinomycetes; order Micromonosporales; family Micromonosporaceae; genus Dactylosporangium; species Dactylosporangium sp. McL0621. The sequence continues at coordinate 358,938 of NZ_CP188259.1, read as the reverse complement.
CGACAACGTCCGACACGACCGCCCGCAGCGGCGCCTTGAACGCCTGGTGGACGCCCGTGCTCACGCTCGTGTGAATCAGCATGGTGCTGTGCGGGTTGCCGCTGCCCCGGGCCTGGCGCGCGGCCGTGGCGAGGCAGAAGTACCGCACAGCGGTACGGAGGCTGTCGGGGATGTCCGGTACGAAAGTGTCCTTCTCGCCCTTCGCCGGGCGCACGAGATCGACGTCGTCGGGCGACACGTCACGGATCATGTCGTGGCCGTCGGGCACCTCGCTGGGGTCCTCGTACTCCTGCACGTCGCGGCCGAAGATGACCTCGGGGCCGAAGTAGCCGACGGGACGCGGCAGGTTCACGACGAAATGCTCGGGGTACAGGTCCTTCGCCGACGGGTCGATCAGCAGGTTGGCGAACGGGGTCGCGGTGTAGCCGACATAGCACGCCTTCGGCAGTCGGGTCAGTACGTCACGGATGAGCGGGTTGATCGTCCTGGTGGCGACCGTCGCCTGGTCGGCCTCGTCATCCACGATGATGGCGGGGCAGTCCGCGAGGTAGCTGCGCGCGGAGTCGAGCCATCTGTTGAACTTCCGCAGCACCGCCGGGTTCTTCTTGACCACACACAGGACGTACTGCCGGTTGGACGAGCTGAAGTACGACGCGGCGTTGGCCGGCGGCGTGAAGTCACGGTCGGGGTCGGTGAGCTGGTGCCACAGGCCCGGGTTCGGTTTGACGAGCTGCTCCTCGAGGCGGAGCTGCGTCTGCCGGCGCAGGCCGTTGTGAATGCCCGCCAGGACGATGAACAGCTTGTAGCCGCGGTCGGCCGCTTTCGCCAGCACCGAGGTGAAGTTGGTCGTCTTGCCCGACTGCACGTACCCCACAACCAGGCCGCGGACGGAGAACACGGCCTCGCGAGGATGGCTGAGCAGCGCCACGACCTTGGTCGAGGCGTCGTCAAGGACCTTCAACGGGTCGTCCTTCCACCCGTCTCGGCGGAGCAGGTTCTCCAGCGCCGGCCAGCACCGGTCGTCCTTGCGTGGACCGGTGTACCAGGTGAACCGGTTGTTCAGGACCACCGACCGCGGCTCGTCAAGCTCCTTGATCCTGATGGTCTCCCGCTCGTACCGCTCGAGGATGCGCTGAATGATGTCCTGATTGACGTTCATCACTTCAAGCATCGAGCGCGCCGCGGCGGGCGTGTTCTGCTGGGCCATCTGCTGGAAGACGGTGTATTGGCCCTCGAACTCATCGAGCGACGACACCTGCTGCTCCTCCCACTCCGGCGGCCGTTTGACCCGCTCAGCCTAGTCGTTGCGACCCACGCATCCGACCCCGCCGATCTGCGCAACCGGGCCGCAACGACACCCGCGCAACGCGCCCGACGGGCCGCCCAACGCGCGAAACGGCGAGCTCCGCGCGCTAAAGGTCATCAAGATCATGCCGTACTCCGGCCTGGAACGGTTCGGCCGATCGGCTGACAAAGCGGTCCCGGCGGTAGTCTCGTTCGCGTGGTCGAACGGCTGAGTGGGGGATGGGCGTCGAGCGACGGCGTCCGCCGATGCATGCAGGCGAACAAGGGTCGCGACACACGGCCCGAAATGCGACTGCGCTCGGCCGTCCATGCCCTGGGTCTGCGGTACCGCACGTCGACCCGCCCCCTCGCCGCGATCCGCCGCACGGCCGACCTGGTGTTCAGCGGCGCGAAGGTGGCGGTCTTCGTCGACGGCTGCTTCTGGCACGGCTGCCCCGACCATCACACCAAAGCGAAGGCGAACGCTCAGTTCTGGTCGGAGAAGGTCGACCGAACCCGCGCCCGCGACCTGGAGACCAATCGATTGCTCACCGAGGCCGGCTGGCAGGTCATTCGAATCTGGGAGCACGAACAGACAGAAGTGGCAGCTGCTCTTGTTGCGGCTGCCGTGCGCGAGCGGAGCCTTCGGCGGCGTCGATGAGGCTGGCCCCGATGTGCTCGGCCAGGGCTTTGGCCAGCTCCACCGGAACCGCATTGCCGATCTGCCGGGCAATCTGGATCTTGGTGCCACACCACTTGAAGTTGTCCGGAAAGCCCTGCAGCAGCGCGGCCTCGTAATGCGTGAGCGCCCGGTGCTCCTCGGGGTGCAGGTATCTGCCCTTCTCCGGCTTGAAGAACTCCGTCCTGATGGTGACGGACGGTTTGTCCCAGCGCAGCCGCCCCATGACGTCGGCCGATCCGGTCAGGTGGTTCTTCCAGCACGGCGCCTTGAGGTCATCGGGCAGGTCGAACCGGTTGCCACCCGGCGGAATCTTCTTGAACCGAGCGATCGACACCTTGGGGTCGTAGTAACGCGTGACATGCAGCTCCGACGACAGGAACGGCCCCGGCATGCCGTTTTCCAGACGATTCGGCGGCAGGTCGATGTGGTCAACGGGAATCGACGCGGTCACGCCGTGGAGGGCATCCTTGACGGTCCGCCACGCCTCGCGGCGCACCGTCGGATCGGGGATCATGATCTGCTGCCGCACGCTCTTGTGCGTGCCAATGACGATAAAACGCTTTCGTACCTGCGCCGAGCCGTAGTCGGCAGCGGTGACCATCCTGGGGTCGAGCTGGTAATCCTCGAGCCGTCCGCCCGGGGCCGTTTCACGTCGAAGCGCGGCAAACTCTTCGGATTTGGCGAACCGGTCAACGTTCTCGATCAGGAACGCCTTGGGCTTGATCTTTACCAGCGCGTTGACATACTCCCGCCACAACTGGTTTCGCTCGTCGTCCGCACGCTTTTTGCCCAGGTTGGAGAAGCCCTGGCACGGCGGGCCGCCGATCACCACGTCCGCGGCCGGAAGGTCCGACTTGACCCATTCCCCGATGTCACCGCAGAAGATGTGGTCGCCGCCGAAGTTGGCGGCGTAAGTCGCGGCGGCGAACTCGTTCAGCTCGACCGCGCCGACCGGGGTGAAGTAGCCCGACAGCTGGAAGCCCTTGGTCAGGCCACCGCAGCCGGCAAACAAATCCACCACACGAAGTCGGGTCGATGGATTGTCGATCGGCTCCGTGTCCGGGTCGGCCGCCATTGGTCTCCCCTCATCACGCCACCAGTACCAACATCCGCCGCATCGTACGAGAGATCAATTTGACCACCTTATCGGGCCAACCGATACCACTCAAGCTCCGCCATACGTGCTCCCCGCGATGGTCAACCAAACGTGATCACATGCACACGGAAAGCCGAAGCATCGTCAACGGGAGGCGATAGCAGCGCCGTCCCAGGCGGCGACCCGTTGTCGCGTCGACGATCGCCGTGACGAGGGACGGCTTCGCGGCCTTGCTCGGCAGCGTTGCGTCTCCGGCGGGCCGGCCTAACGCCGGACCTCACCGATGGTGGCGACGGCGACCTCTGCAGTGCCGAGCCATCCCTCGCCATCGTCTTAGGCCGGGCCGCGTTGATCGGCACGCCGTCGACCTGGATCATGCCGTTGTCGTAGGCCACGACCTCGACGGTCAGCCGTAGGCCCTTGTCTCGGGCCGTGGGCTGCACGGTCATCGACTCGCGGATGCGGTCCAGTGCTGCGGGCGTCGATTCCTCCAATCTGTGCGGCAGGCCGCTGCGCCGGGGGCCGCGCCCGTCTCGGTCCATGCCGGCCTGCATCCAGCCCCCCGGCATACGCCGACTTGTCTATATAGGCAGAGCCGAGAGGCCCGGTCGAGGTGGCAGTGGACCGGGTGGTCGGGTCGTCACGACGCTTCGCCTAGTGGCGGAGCGCCGGCAGCGCGGGCGACGGTCACCGAGTCGGATAGTCCGGACTGAACGGTTTCGTCTCCTGCTGTTCGACGTCACGACCGCCATTCACGCCCGGGCGGCCGTGATCATCAAGTCGTCACGAGCGGCGCCGGTCGAGGTCCATGTCGGCGCCCAACGGGATCACCAATCGGGCGGCATCGTCGGTTCGGTCAGTGGTTCGGTGTCCTCGGATGAGCGTGCGGGCCTCGTTCGCGCGGTCGTCCGTCGTCGTGCGGAGGGCGTCGGTGAGCCGATCGAGATCCCAGCGCTGCAGGAGCACCGCGAGGGAGTCGATCCTGACCAGGCTCAAGCGGAGCGTCCCAGGTGGGGCCGCGGCGTTCGCAGCCCCGGTCGATCATGTCCGGCGCCGGCATCAGCGATCGACGTGCCCCCGCCGGAACGTCAGCAATCACGCTCTTACGCCCACCCCCGTTCGGGAAATGTATCCCCCAAGGGGATGTGTCGGGTTTGGGTTCGTGCCCAACACCAGCCGCTGACCTGCAGTGATACGCCATCTCAAGGTCAAATCGGCATACAGGGGTTCGCCTGGGGTCTGCCCACGGGTTCGACTAGGGGTTCGACCACGGGCACCGGGCACCGGGCACCGGGCACCGGGCACCGTTACCGAACCGCCCGAGCCCCTGTCCAGCAACGCGGCGTGCCATCTCTCCGCGGACTCGACCAGCGACGTTCTGACGGCCTCGTCCGGTATTGCCGGCGTCGTCGTGCCGCACCTGGCAGTGCCCGTCAGAGCAGTTGCCGAGTCGGTGTTGGGCGCCAACCGGCCCGTTGGATCGACCCAACACGAGCCCGTTGAGTACCTGCGGTGTCCAATCCTGCAGCTGGCTACGGCCCGGACCCGACACGGCCCAACTGACGGGCTGGGTCGACCCAACCGAGGACAGGTCATTCACCAACCGACGCCCGACCGGTAGCCAACGTGCCCAAGCGCGTTGTTGGCTCTGTGAGTGCCGGTTGGGTGTCACCGCATGCCGCGGAGACTTCGGTGCCCAACCGACGCGCCATCGCAGCGTCGCTCGTTGGGTCGGCCGGCGAGCCGGGTTGGGTGCGTTGGGTTGTGTTGGGTCATCAATCGCCAGCCGGCGCCGGTTACCGGCCAACGGTGGGGCCTTTGTGGATGAGAGCCGTCGCCAGACGGCTGACCGTCCAGGAGGCACCAATGACCGCCACCCGTCCAGATCGCGTGCTCGCCGCGCGTGCTTTCATCACCGACCGCGACGTGTGCCTGCTCGAATAGCTGCACGACCACCAGGCACTCACCATCGAACAAATCACGTCGGCGCTGTACACGCGCGCCGGACGGCGACCGACCGACTGCTGCGCCTGCACAGGCTTGGCATCCTCGACCGGTTCCAGCACACCACGCCCGGCCACCGCACCGTCTACTACGTGCTCGGGCCCCTCGGCGCGGAAATCGTCGCGGCGCTGCGCGGAAACCCGGCGCCCCGGGCCACGGATGTCGTTGCACGCCAGCGGCGGGTCGCCATGAGCCCGACCTTGGCGCACCTGCGGGGTGTCAACCAGTTCTTCATCGACTTGATCAGTCATGCCCGCCGTACGCCGGACGCTGCGGTGTTGCGGTGGTGGTCGGAACGGCAGTGCGCCGAGCCGCTGCGATTCGGGGTGGTGGGCATGTATCGGGTTCGTGCCGACGCCCACGGCATCTACGCGGAGGGCGGGCGGCGGGTCGCATTCTTCCTCGAGTACGACCGTGGCACCGAGTCGGTGCCGGTGCTCGTGGACAAGGTGCGACGGTACGAGCAGCTGACGGCGCAGGGTGGGCAGCGTGGCCGGTGTTGTTCTTCGTGCCGGACGAGGCCAGGAAGCGGAACCTGCTCCAGCATCTCGGGCGGGGCCCGCTGGCTACGCCGGCGGCAACCGCAGCCGCAGCCCGGATCAGCGGCCAGGGTGGTGTGGCTGACGCGGTGTGGCGTCCGGTCACTGCGCCGGACGTGCCACTCCGGCTGATCGACCTTGGATCGCTCGGGGACCCGGCCGATGATGCGACGCTGTACCGGCTGGACCGGCGGCCCTAAACGCCCGAGACCATTGAACTTGCAGGTTTGACAACGACTGCGAGCCGGCACTACCGAGGCGGGGCGGTTGCGTCGTCAGTCAGCGGAGCCGAATCAGGGAGTCCGTGGAGTTCGTCACCTCGGTAGAGGCGGAAGAGGCGGGTGAGATCGTATCGGTGATGATGGAGTTCTCTACGCTTCACAACACTGTGGAAGACCTCGCCCGCCGATGGCATCATCCTCATCCGGTACTGGGATCCCGACGTCGGCGGGGGCCGCTACGGCAAGTGAGCCACGACCTCAGCCAGGCCCCGGTACGTCCCGTCAGCGCCGTCGGGTTTGCCGAGCCGATAGCGTTCCAAGCGAATCGCCCCCGAGATGCCGCGCCTCGTACACCAGGCGCCGGAACCGAGCGGACTCCGACTCGTCCGGCGCGCCGTAGGTCTCCCAGAACGCGTCGCGCTCCGTTCCAGGCTTCGCCGACACCATCCGAATCGACCAGTCAGCCGCCGGATCGCCCCACAGGGTCCGGTCAAGTCCAGCAGGCCAGTAATCGTCGGCGCCGCGTCCGGGTCGAGCATGACGTTCACCGTCCACAGATCACCCGTCAGCTGCAGCCCAGCAGTGCGGGCCGGCTCCACCAGCTGGGCGACGAGCTGCTCGTCGACACCGTGTACCTCCAGCCGGGCCGGCTTCCGCTTCGCCACCGAGCCAGTATCAGCCTCGGCGATCACCACATCGGACATCAGGTGCTGCTCCTTGATCAGGAGTTACACCGTTCGTTTTACAGTCCCGATCTCGGATGTCCGTCAAAACGGGGCAGGCCCAGGATCCACGGGCGTCCGTGGCAGTTCAGCGGCGCACTCGCCGGTTGTCTCTCAGTTCGTCACTCAACCGTGGCGCCTACGTGGCGAGCCGTGCACACCGGCAGTGCAGTTCCAGGGCGGCAGGTCTGTTGCCCATCCGGTCCATAGCCGAAGATCTGTGGGACATTCGTCGCTCGGCTGATGAGGGGACCACCGGGGTGCAGGACCTGATCGAGGAAGTACTGCGGCTCCAGGACGAGTACGACGCCAAGAACACGCCAGCTATGCAGCGGAGGGGCGTCGTCGTCCGGCAGGAGATGCGCGCGTGGCTCAGCCAGTTCGCGGGCGACCTGATCAACGAGGTAGCCGACGTCTTCGAAGACTTGCGCATACAGGGCAGGGACGGCACAGGTCAGAAGACTGAGGTGCCCTGGATCCGGCTCTATTCAGCGGCGCGCAGCCCGAGCGCCACTGAGGGCTGGTATGTGGTGTACCTGTTCAGTGCACTCGGCCATCGCTGCTATCTGACGTTGCTGCACAGCAGTACGGAATGGGACGGCGTCGAGTTTCGCCTTCGGCCACCATCGCAGCTTCATGCGCTCGTCCAATGGGCAAGAAGCCACCTCATGACGTTCGCGCAGCAGCGCGCCGATCTGGTGACCAGCCTCCAGCTGGACTCGCGGAGGAGCGGCCTCGGTGCGGCGTACGCTGCGAGCACTGTATATGCGATCGAGTATCAGGCCGGCGCGGTACCTGGACCTGACCAGCTGCTCGCCGACCTCAAGTTCATGCTGAACATGCTCAAGGAGCTCTATCGGCTCAAGGAGAGCGACCCGCGCATCCCGGGGACCGACCCGCCGGAGGTAAGCCAGCTCAAAGCCGACGTGGCCGTAGCGGCCGGCCGACGTGGTTCGCCTTCAGGGCAGGGTTTCCGCCTTACGAAGAAGGAGCAGCTGGCAGTCGAACGTCGAGCCGTTGATGTTGCCATGCAGTACTACCGAGACAGGGGCTGGGCCGACGTCACGGACGTGGGGGCGACTGAGTCGTTCGACGTCCGAGTGCGTAACGGCGTGGACGAGCTGAGCATCGAGGTCAAGGGAACGACCTCGCTCGGCGAGTCCGTGATCCTGACCAGGAACGAAGTCGAGTTGCACCGCAAGCGGTTCCCGCACAATGCGCTGTTCATCGTCCATAGCATCGCGTTGGACCGTTCCGGCCCGGACCCCATCGCGTCGGGCGGCCTGGCCGTCGAGCACCGACCTTGGGCGATCTCCGATGCCGATCTACGCGTGCTGGCCTTCCAATATCGAGTACCAGTCATGTAGTGCACGCCCGCGTTGACGGAGGCGCCGAGCTTCCGTGCCACCCGTTGCGGCGAAGGTACCGCCTCCGGATGGGGTAAACGCCTTGGGCTGGGAAGGCGTCTTGACCTGCCGGTTCTCCGTCGAAATCAAGATCAATAAGAAACTCTGGCCGTACATTTGCCGTGGCCGTTCCAACCCATCGCTCGGCGGCTGCGCTGCGACTACGCGTCGATCGACGCAGCAGAGTGTCTTGCGTCGAGCGGAACTACCGTCCGTGGAGTTGGTGAACGAAGATCAGTAGGACTTCAGCCTTTTGATCCGAGAGGGCTCTCACGATGCAGAACCTGATCGAGGAAGTCCTGCGACTCCAGGACCAGTACGAGGCCAAAAACACGCCTGCCATGCAGCGTCGCGGAGTCGTCGTTCGACAGGAGATGCGTGCCTGGCTGAACGAGCACGCTGTCGACCTGCATGCGGGGGTGGCCGACGTCTTCGACGACCTTCGGATCCAGGGCAGAGACGGCACTGGCCAGAAGACTGAGGTGCCCTGGATTCGGCTGTACTCGGCGGCGAGAAGTCCGAGCGCGACCGAGGGCTGGTATGTGGTGTACCTGTTCAATGCTCTCGGCCACCGGTGCTATTTAACGCTGTTGCACAGCAGCACGGAGTGGGACGGCGTCGAGTTCCGCCTCCGGCGGCCCGCGCAGCTGAACGCACTCGTCCAGTGGGCAAGAGGGCACCTCACGAGCTTTGCGCCACTGCGCCCAGACCTCACGAGCTTTGCGCCACTGCGCCCAGACCTTGTTACCGACCTTCAACTGGACTCACGGAAGAAGCAGCCTTGGTGCCGCAGGCGCGGCCAGCACGGCCTACGCGATCGAATACGATGCGGACGCGGTTCCCGCAACCGATCGACTACTTGCCGACCTCAAATTCATGCTGAGCATGCTCAAGGAGCTCTACCACCTGGAAGGCAGCGACCCGCGCATCCCGGGCGTCGAACCGCCTGAGGTGAGCCAGCTGAAAGCCGACGTTGCGATGGCCGCCGGCCGGCGTGGCTGGCCGTCTGGTCAGGGCTTTCGGCTAACGAAGAGGGAACAGCAAGCAGTCGAACGCAGAGCCGTTGACGTTGCCATGGAGTACCACCGCAGCCAGGGTTGGGCCGACGTCAGGGACGTGGGTGCGACAGAGTCTTTCGACATCAAAGTGGGCAAAGGTCCGGAGGAGTTGAGCGTCGAGGTGAAAGGAACAACTTCATTCGGCGAGTCGATCATTCTCACTAGGAACGAGGTCAACCTTCACCGCGAGCGGTTCCCGCACAACGCGTTGTTCATTGTGCATAGCATCCGGCTGGACCGTTCCAAGTCGGAGCCCGTAGCCTCGGGGGGCGTAGCTGTGGAGCGCCGGCCATGGTCGATTGCGGATTCCGACCTGCGCGTGCTCGCTTTTCAATACCGAGTGCCGACTTCGTGACTGGCGGTATCCAAGAGGCTGGGGAGCGTCCGCGACTCCGCTGTGCAGGAGTTGACCCTCGTCCTTGACTTTTTCACCTCGACCGAGTAACGTATGCGTGTTTTCGCTTCCGAGACTCCATTGGCCTCAGAGTAAGCGCACGAGACAGTGAGGTGGAGCGCTTGGGTCCGTCATTGAACATCACCGCTGATCTTTTCTCTGGCGGTGGTGGCATGAGTTTCGGATTCCATGCCCATGAAAACTTCTCTGTCGTCGGCGCCGCCGATGTAGAGGTTGGGAAGCCGAGTACCGGACACGGTGCTATTGGCTGCAACGCAACTTATCAGGCCAATATGGGAATTTCCCCTCTCCATGCGGATCTCTCCGTCTTGAAGCCTGAGGAACTGGCCGCGCAGATCCTTCCTGCTGGCCGCTCGGAACTTGACGTCTTGCTGGCTTGTCCGCCGTGTACCGGCTTCTCGCGGGCTGTGTCCAAGAATTATGTGCAAGAAGATCCCCGGAACTCGCTAGTCGCTCGAGTTGCCGATTTCGCGGCAGTACTTAAGCCACGAGTGATCGTAATGGAGAACGTTCCGCAGCTGCTAAACGGCAACTTTCGCCATCATTTTACAGCGTTGAACCGTCGGCTGACGAAGCAGGGCTTCCGCCTACATGCGGCCTCGTACGTTTTGACCCGATTCGGCCTTGCTCAGCAGCGTGAGCGGGCTCTGTTGATAGCCGTTAAAGGCGATCTCAAGGCGCGAACGCTTGACGATCTGTGGGAGGGCTATGGTGTTGACCCCTCAGCGACTACGGTCCACAGGGCAATCAAGTCCCTTCCGGTCATCGCCACCGGCGAGACTGACAGTGCGGATGTCAATCACACAAGTCCTCTATTGAGCGGCGAGTCGCTTGAGCGCATCCGGAGAATGCCGCATGACGGCGGTAGCTGGCCTGATCTCTTGGGAGATCCTGAGACGGAGCGTTACCTGATCCCGTCAATGCGGAAGGCTGTCGAGGGTGGACGTCCGAACGCCTATCGCGACGTTTATGGCCGGATGGCGTGGAATAGGCCAGCGCCTACAATCAAGCGTGAGTGCACGCATGTGGGTAATGGTCGCTACTCTCATCCTGAGCAGGATCGGCAATGCACGTTACGGGAGTTGGCAATTCTTCAGGGCTTTCCACGGAGTTACCGCTTCGTCGGACCCAGTCGCAAGAATCTTTATCGCCAGGTCGGGGACGCGGTGCCGCCTCTGATCTCGTTCCAACTTGCCCATGTGGTTAATTGGATTCTCGGCGGTGATCGACCGGATATCGAAAGTGTCATCCTCCCGGAAACGCACCTCAAGGCGTCTGATCTAACAAGACATGATGACTTCAGCCGGCAACTGTCGCTGGTTTAGCTTTTGCCGATCTTCGGACTTATTGAGGACTCCGCAACGAGGCGGAATCCGGGCGACGTTCGCATAGTGTTGCGGTGCCTTGATGCGGAGCGCTCTGCGGTCTTGACACGGGGCGGGGATCCCGATACAGAAGGTCAGGACAAAGTGAGACCGTGCGATCGCCCCGTGCTCCGGAGGACTCTGTGGACCCTACGCATGACGATTTGGCAGGCATGCTGGCAGCCAACGCCTTCGAGCCGTACATTCGCCACATTAGATTTCCGCACTTCAGGGCGCTTCGGGACGGTACCCGTGTCGACTTCACCCATCCGGTGACAGCACTTGTCGGTCCGAATGGTACAAATAAGACCGCTATCCTGAGGGCGCTGCAAGGCGCTCCAGGGAACAACAACGTCGGGCAATACTGGTTCTCGACTAATCTAGATCCGATCAAGCCGGAGGACCGACACCGCTTCATTTACGGTTATCTGGCCAGGTCTGTCGGCGAGATTGTCGAGGTTGTTAAATCGCGCATCGTGCGCGAGAACGACCCAGACTACTTCGAGCCTGCGCGGCCAATCCTCGCGGACGGCATGGCGAGAATGACTCCTATCGAAGATGGCCAAGAGATGCCAGAGGACCGGGTGGCCACTCGGTGGAAGACCATTCGCAAAAACGTCGTGTATCTTGATTTCCGGTCGGAGCTCTCTGCCTACGACAAGTTTTTCTACCATGCTGCGTACCAAAGAGGCGGTACGCCGGCGATCAAGAAGGCCCACGTTAGGCGTCGTGCCGGTTACGTGTCTAAGGCGTTCAACGTTAAGACCGAGAGCCATAATTTCTATTCCAAAGAACGCATCATCACCCCCGCCGTGAGCCTCGACAAAGATCAAGTTAGAGCCATCTCTCTGATTCTCGGCAGGAATTACGAATCGATTGAGGTCCTAACGCACAAATATTTCGATGTGTCAGGCGCCACGATCATCCTTCGGTCTCTCGATATTCAGTACTCCGAAGCCTTCGCGGGTAGCGGCGAATTCGCTGTCGTAATGCTAGTTAAGGCGATTACGGAAGCGCCGCCGAGCTCCCTTATCTTGCTTGATGAGCCCGAAGTGTCCCTTCACCCAGGAGCGCAGCGGCAGCTGATGGCTTTCATGGCGCGCCAGGCGAAGACTCGACGCCATCAGGTAGTGGTATCGACCCATGCGCCAGCGATTGTCGCCGACCTGCCGTCGCAGGCAATCAAGGTCTTTCTGCGTAGCGAGACGGACGGGAAGATCGATCTCGTTAGCCAGAACACAGATCCGGTCGACGCGTTCTTCCGCTTGGGCATCGAAGCTAAAGAGCGATGGACCGTTTACGTTGAAGATCGGCTGGCAGCCGCTATTGTGAGGACTGCGACCCGACCCCTCGGTGAGAGTTTGAACTCGAGGCTGGATATCGAGGTTCTCCCCGGCGGGTCTGGAACCATCAAGGGTCGATTCATTCCCAATCTGGCGCTGACGGGTCAACGGCGATGTCTTGTTCTTCTTGATGGGGATCAGCGACCGGCGGTTCCCCATCCCGATCCCGAAACGCTGGTGGATAAAAAACTTGAGTCGACCCTGACGGAAACATTGGCTGTGTCTGTAACGCTGCCGCTCGATGGGCCATCAACCGGGTCAGGCGCGCAAAAAAGCCAGCAGCTGCGTCGCATTATGGAGTGGACCTACAGGAACCTGGATTATCTCCCCGGTGAGAATCCCGAATCACTTCTGCTGATGCTGGAAGATGATGACGACGTGCCCAAGAATGGCAAGAGTGTTTGGGTCGATCGCACCACTGGTGCTCTCAATCTCGGGAATTGGGAGCGCGTCACTGCTAACGATATCCTGCAAGAGCAGTACCGTGCGCTTGGGAAGATCGGTCCGGGAAATCCGCAGCTTGCTGAGATTCGTGCGCGGGTCGAACGCTTTCTTCACGAGGACTAGCCATGCTTAACCCGGCCATGTCCCTTGTTCGTAAGCGGCTCGGCGGTGCGTCTCGAAGCAAGGTGTCAACCGGATGGCACCTTGTCTAGCGTGTCGCGCCAGCCAGTGCGCAAGCGATTTCACGCATACTGGTTAGTACGACGTCGGCGGATGCTTCGGTAATCTTTGTATTTTTATAGGCTTATTCGCGTAAGCGATTACCGGCACGCCGGCCGCCTGTGCTCCTTCGATGTCGAACAGCGAATCTCCAACCAGCACGCACGCAGCTGGCTCGACCCCGAGTGCGCTTGCCGCTCGCCATACCGGTTCTGGATTCGGCTTCATCCGGTCAAGCTGCGCGTAGGCGCGTCCAGCGACGTAGGCGATGTGGCCAGCGAGCTGATGCGCTTGCAGGTACGCCTCGATCGCGGCGGCCGAGTTGTTGTTTACGATCGCCACGGGCCGCGCCGACTCGCGGGCCGCCTCGATGGCGGCCTGGCCGTGCGGCTCGGGAATTGCGGACTCTGCGGCGAGCCGTTCGGCGCGGCACAGCCCGTCCTCGACCTCGCGGAGCAGCTCGGGGCTGCCGAGCGTGGCCGACCAGCGGAGCACCTCCATTGGGTCCGTCTCGGTGCGGATGTCGCCGGCGACGTCGACGCCGCGGGCTTCGAGCAGCTGGAGCAGTTCGGCCGCGACCGTCGGCGCAGGGTAGCCGCCGAAGATCGAGCACACGGGACCGTCGAAGTCGAGCAGGATGGCTTGGCTGCGGGTCCAGTAACGCGCGCAGGTCGTCGGTCATCCCTGGTACTCCCTGGCGACGCTGTTCCACACCGAGTCGAACCACTGCTTCGACGCCGCCACGAACTGTGTGCCGTGCGAGGCGTCCTCCTCGCTGACCTGGTAGTTGAACAGGGGAACGTTGAACCACAACGATCGACGACGGCATCGGAGGATGGCATGAGTGACGACGAGGCCCGGCTCGCCCGCCTGGCCCAGCGGTTCACCCAGTACGTGCTTGATGGGATTCCGCAGCTTGTTCGGCTCGGCTATCGCCCGAACGAGTTTCAAACGATGGTGCACGCCTACGGCGCGGTCGGGGCCACCAAGCGCTTGCTCGCTGACCCACGGCACACGTCGTATGGCTTCCAGAAGCTGTACGAACTGGGACGCCTTGACAGCAGCGTTGAATTTGCCGTGCTCCTGCCCTGGTTTGAGGACCTCTTCACGGAAGACGAGCGGTACGAGGCTCGCACTCGACTCGTCTTACATGACTTCCCTGTAGACGCCAAGCTACGTTCAGCCACCGCGACACCCCCGCCCTGGACGAACGACGAAGATGGGACGAATGCGATGTAGCTGGCGGACAGGGTAGGCCACACAAGTGACCGCAGCATGCGCGTGCCGGACGTAGACCTCGGCGGGTCGCAACAAAGGTCATGGTCTGAGCCTGAAAACCGACCGAGCCATACAGACGAAGCCATATGAGCACGGAATGAGCACGAAACGGCCGTCCGCAGAGGGGTCAAGATCAGCAACGAGGCCTGGATGCGCAGGTCAGGGGCTTGATCGGGAGAGCCGACGGGGGGACTTGAACCCCCAACCTTCCGATTACAAGTCGGGTGCGCTGCCAGTTGCGCCACGTCGGCCTAGCCACACGATCGTACTTGGTCCTGTCCCGCCCCCGCGCCCCAGATACCGCCGTCGAACCCAGCCCAACCCGGACAAACCCCGACCATGACCTTGGCATACGGTCCGTAAGCGCTTAAGGTAAGCAGCACTCCGTGTTCGGCACCGAAGCCGGGCGCGGTGAACTTCTACTCGGATCGTCCGGCACGTTCCTGCCGGTGGAAGGTGGCTACCCCATGGCTACGGTCACGTACGCGAAGGCGTCCCGGATCTACCCGGGCACCCCGCGTCCCGCAGTTGACCAGCTCGACCTCCAGATCGGTGACGGCGAGTTCCTCGTACTCGTCGGGCCCTCCGGCTGTGGCAAGTCGACGTCGCTGCGTATGCTCGCCGGTCTCGAAGACGTGGACGCGGGCGACATCCTGATCAACGAGCGCAACGTCACGCACCTGCCGCCCAAGGCTCGCGACATCGCGATGGTGTTCCAGAACTACGCGCTGTACCCGCACATGTCGGTGTACGAGAACATGGCGTTCGCGCTCAAGCTGCGTAAGACGCCGAAGCACGAGATCGACCGGCGCGTGAAGGAAGCGGCCGCGATGCTGCAGCTCGAGGACTACCTCGGCCGTAAGCCCAAGGCGCTCTCCGGTGGTCAGCGCCAGCGTGTCGCGATGGGTCGCGCCATCGTGCGTGAGCCGCAGGTCTTCCTCATGGATGAGCCGCTGTCGAACCTCGACGCGAAGCTCCGTGTGCAGACCCGTTCGCAGATTGCCACGCTGCAGGCCAAGCTCGGCATCACCACCGTGTACGTCACGCACGACCAGGTCGAGGCCATGACCATGGGTCACCGGGTGGCCGTTCTGCTGGATGGCGTTCTGCAGCAGGTCGACAGCCCGCGTGCGCTGTACGACCGGCCGGCCAACGTCTTCGTCGCGGGCTTCATGGGCTCGCCGGCGATGAACATCAAGACGGTGCCGCTGACCGAGCAGGGTGGCCGCTTCGGCGACGTCATCCTCCCGCTGTCCCGCGAGCAGATCGCCGCCGCGCAGTCGGACGGGGCCAGCGGCCGCGTCACGGTCGGGTTCCGGCCCGAGGACACGGACCTGGTCGGGCCGAACGACGGTGGCATCCCGATCACGGTCGACCTGGTCGAGGAGCTCGGCTCCGACGCCTACGTGCACGGCACGGTCGCGCTCGAGGGCCAGGACGAGCGTTTCGTCGTACGCGCCGACCCGCGCCGCACGCCGCGGCTGACCGAGATCGTGCACGTTCGCCCCCACGCGAACACCCACCACGCGTTCAACGCCGCGACCGGCCGCCGCATCTGATAGCCGAACACGAAGGGCGGTCCCGCGAGGGGCCGCCCTTCGTCGTATCAAGAAGTCATACCAAGAAGTCGTATCAGGACGTCGTACCAAGAAGTCGTATCAGGAACTAGGCGAACGACCAGACCTGCAGCTTGCCCCCGCCCACGCACGCGATCTTCGACGTGTTCCACGAGCAGCTCGCGCCCTCGACCTTCGGCAGGGTGCCCAGCGCCACGCGATCCCCCGAGGCCGCTGTCACGCCCGTCAGCGTCACGTCCTCCTCGATCGCGCTCGGGACCTTGGCGAAGAAGAGCAGGCTGCCGTTGGTGACGCGTGCGCCGTGCGCCCCCTGGTCCTCGGGTTTCAACAGCTGCCCGCCGTCGGCATTGAACAGCCGGCTCGACCCGGTGCTGCCGCCCGGGGCCGTGGCGAGGATCGTCTGACCCACCGGGACCAGCCGGGTCGTGCCCCGCGCGTCGCCCTGCCACAGTTGCTTCTTGTCCGGAATGGAGATGTAGCGCAGCACGGTGTCTGCGGACGACGCCGAGTCGAGCACGCACAGGTGGTCGGTGCCACACGCGGCCATGGCCTGGATCTCGCGCTTGTCGTCCGGCGCGGTGTAGATCTGCACCGGCTCGCCGGACTTGCTCAAATCATAGGCTTTGATGGTGTACTTCGTGCTGGTCCCGAACACGAAGAGGCGCTGATCGAACATGGCGTACCCGGCGTAGCTCCCCGCCGTGTCGTTCCACGAGCGCACGATCTCGTGGTTGGCGGCCTTGCGCAGGTTGATTTTGTCGCCGTCGACGGTGACGAACTGCGTGGCGGACTTCAGATCACGGTTCGCCGGGCCGCCGCCGATGTCCGTCGGGCCGCGCCCGTCAGAACCGAGCAGCGGGCCGTACACACTCGTGCCCTTCTCGTCGTCGTCGAGTGTCCACTTGTTGGCGCCGTCCCAGCCGTACGCGTTCGTCTTCTTGAGCTTCGTGGAGTGCCAGATCCACACGGAGTCGAGGAAGTTCACGCTGTCGCTCGTCGCCCACTGCTGCTTGGTGCGCTCCTTGCCGGACGTGTTCAGCATGATCAGCGCGCCGTCGCCGCCGGTGCCGATCAGGATGATGCCGTTCGGGTTCGGGTACACGCCCCAGCGGTAATCGTTGTCGGCGGCGTCGTACTGCCACAGCTTCTTGCGATCGTCGAGGTCGTACGCCACCACGTGTACGTTCTTGTCCGAAGTTGTGTACAACGCGTACGTCCTCGAGCCCAGCGTCGCCGTCACCGGGTAGTCGAGCTTCTCGTCCAGGGGGAGCTCGCCGGCGCTCGCGACGGTCTTGAACTCGATCGAGTTGATCTTGTCGCGGAGGAAGAACCACCAGACGCCCGCGCCGACCAGGGCGAGTACGACCACGGCCGCCACCGCCCCGACGAGCAGGCGTGACAGGCCGCGGCGCGAACCCGGCGCAGGAGGCGCGGACGGTGGCGCCGCCGGCGGGGCCGAGAACGGCGCCGTGGGCTGACCGACCTGCCCCGGCGGGGCCGAGAACGGCGCCGTGGGCGGGCTGACCGGCCCGGGCGGGATCACCTGCGCGGCCCGCATCGGGTACCCGGCACCGACCGGCGGCGCTGACACCGGCGTGACACCGAAGCCCCCGGATACTGGGGAAACCGGAGACGCAGGAGGTGCGGAATGCGGCGAAGACGAGGCAACCGGAACGCTTTCGGTGTGGTAGGCCCCGATAGGTACCAACTCCGCCAATGCGCCTTCCGCGACCGGCAGTTCGGGCTGTTCGAGCACAGTCGGCGCAATGCCGAGTTCGGCGTGCAGAAGCCGCGCCGCCAGCGGCAGTCGCGACGAGCCGCCCACCAGGAACAGGCCGGCGAGCTGGTCCGGGCGCAGGCCGGCGCTGTGGATGACCTTCCCGGTCTCCCAGACGGCGCGGCGGATGAGCGGCTCGGTGACCCGCTCGAGCTCCTCGCGCGTGAGGTGCAGCGCCTGGTCCTGGCCCGGGATCGTGATCGGCGCGACCGTCGCGCGCGACAGCATCTCCTTCGCGCCGCGGATGTCGTCCCAGAACAGGCGGCGGTCGCGGCGCTGGGTCGTCGAGGCCGGGTTGCGCAGCGCGGTCCAGGCCTGCGGCGCCGTCTGGTTGATCACGGCGCCGAGGTGCTCGACGATCGCCGCGTCGACGTCGAGGCCGCCGAGGTCCTCGATGCCGCCGGAGCCGATGACCGAGAACCGGCCGTTGTCGTTGCGCACGACCGCGATGTCGAGCGTGCCGCCGCCGAAGTCGAACACGGCGAGCGACGATCCGACCGCGACGGGCCGGCGCAGGACGTCGGCGAAGTACCGGGCCGCGGCGACCGGCTCGGGCACGAGACGGACCGGCGGCCAGCCCGCCCGCCGCGCGGCATCGGCGAGCGTGTCACGCCGGCGGGTGCCCCAGGCCGCGGGGTAGGTCAGCACCGCCGCCGGCAGAAACCCGACAGCCTCGACGGCGGCGCGGGCGACCGCGGCCAGGATCGCCGCCAGCAGGTCGACGGTCGCGATCTCGCGGTCGCCGAGCAGCACGGTGGGCTCGTCGATGCGCCGCTTCGGGTTGGGCTCGAAGCGCGACGGGTCGAGCCCGGCCATCCGGTAGGCGTCCCGCCCCACGTGGATGCGGCCGTGCTCGTCGACGTACACGCCGGAGGGCATGATCGGCGCGCCGTCGACGAGCAGGGGGCGCGTCCGGCCGTCGGGGTGGCGAACCACCGCGACGGTGTTGGACGTGCCGAGGTCGACCCCGATGGCGAAGCCCTGCTGAGGCTGAGTCACCGGCCCATACTAGGTGCGGGGGTAAAGATCTACAGTCGGCGACGACGGCTGACTTCGGCCAGCGTTACGGCGGCCGCGACCGATGCGTTCAGCGACTCCACATCGGTCACCATGGGGATGCCGACGCGCAGGTCGCAGGTCTGCCCCACGAGCCGCGACAGGCCGCGGCCCTCGGAGCCGACGACCACGACCAGGGGGCCGACCGCGGCCTCCAGCGAGTACAGCTCCGTCTCCCCGTCCGCGTCGAGCCCGGCGACGACGAAGCCCTCCTCCTGGCACTGCTTCAGGGCCCGCGTCAGGTTCGTGACCTGGGAGACCTTGACCCGCGCGGCCGCGCCGGCGCTGGTGCGCCAGGCGGTCGCGGTGATCGCGGCCGAGCGCCGCTCGGTGAGGAAGACGCCGTCCGCGCCGAACGCGGCCGCGGAGCGGATGATCGCGCCGAGGTTGCGCGGGTCGGTGATGCCGTCGAGCGCGATGAGCAGCGGCGGCGTCGACTCGAGCGAGGCGGCCAGGAGGTCGTGGAACGGCTCGTACGCGTACGGCGGGACCTGCAGGCCGAGGCCCTGGTGCAGTACCCCTCCGGTCATGCGGTCGAGCTCGTTGCGCGTGACCTCGAGGATCGCGACGCCCCGCTCGGCCGCGCTGCGCACGGCCTCCTTGACGCGCTCGTCCATGTCGATGCCGAGCGCGACGTACAGCGCCGTGGCCGGCACGTGGGTGCGCAGCGCCTCGACCACGGGGTTGCGCCCGACGAGCAGCTCCGGGCCGTCCTTGGGCGCGACCGACTTCCGCCCGGGCGACACCCTCGTCTTGGCGATCGCCGAGCCTTTGACGCCGAACGGGCCCTTGCCGGCCGTCCGCTTCGTCCCCGGCTGGCCGATCTTGGGCGCGCGGCCCTCGGTCGCGGCCGCCCGGCGCTCCTTGTCCTGCTTCCACGCGGTCTTCGAGGGCAGCGGCTCGTCGCCGGAGTACCCCTTGTGCCACGGACGTTCGTCCGCGGGCAGGGTGCGGCCACGCCCGGCGAGGGACTGCCGGTTCTTGCCGCCGGAGCCCTTCGCGGCGCCCTTTTTCGAGACGACCCGCTTGCCGCGGCGTTCGGAGTTTCCTGGCATGTGTTCAGTGCTCCAACGTCCATCGTGGACCGGCCGCGGTGTCTTCCACCACGACGCCGGCGGTCTTGAGCTGGTCGCGCACCGCGTCCGCGGCGGCCCAGTCCTTACGCGTGCGGGCCGCGGCGCGCTGCTCCAGCGCGAGCGCGACCAGGGAGTCCACGACCTTGGTCAGGTCGCCGGCATCGGTGGAGCGCCACTGCGGGTGCAGTGGGTCAACCCCAAGGACATCAAGCATCGCTCGTACTTCCTGAAGCGCCTCGGCGATCTGCGGCCCATCGCCCGCGGTGAGCGCCGCGTTGGCGTCGCGCACGGCATCGTGCACGACCGCGAGCGCCCGCGAGGTGTTGAGATCGTCGTCCATCGCCTCGGCGAACCCGCTCGGCACGGTGCCGAGCTCGCCCGGCCCGACCTGCTCGGCGGCGCGCAGCACGAAGTTCTCGAGCCGCCGGTAGGCCACCGCCGACTCCGCCAGCGCCTCCGGCGTGAAGTCGATGACCGAGCGGTAGTGCGGGGCGAGCAGGTAGTACCGCACCTCGACCGGGCGCAGACCCGACTCCATCAGGGAGTCGAGGGACACGACGTTGCCGAGCGACTTGGCCATCTTGGTCCCGCCGAGGTTCAGCAGCGCGTGGTGCACCCAGTAGCGGGCGAACCCGTGCCCGGCCGCCTTCGACTGCGCGATCTCGTTCTCGTGATGCGGGAACTGCAGGTCGAGCCCGCCGCCGTGGATGTCGAACTCGGTGCCGAGGTAGCGCCAGCACATGGCCGAGCACTCGATGTGCCACCCGGGCCGGCCGGGCCCCCAGGGCGAGGGCCAGTTGGCGTCCGCGGGCTCCTCGGCCTTCTGCCCCTTCCACAGCGCGAAGTCGAGCGGGTCGCGCTTGGCCCGCGCGGGCCCGTCCTGCGCCGCCTCCATGGCGTCGGGCCGCTGCCCCGAGAGCGCACCGTAGTCCTTGTAGGAGCGCACGTCGAAGTAGACGTCGCCGGACCCGTCGACCGCCTCGTACGCGTGCCCGTCCGCGATCAGCTGCTTGATCAGCTCGTGCATCTCCGGCACGTGCCCGGTCGCCCGCGGCTCGTACGTCGGCGGCAGCACCCCGAGCCGCTCGTAGGTCGCGGCGAGGATGCGCTCGTTGGCATACGCGATGGACCAGAAGGGCCGCCCGGCCTCGACCGCCTTGACCAGGATCTTGTCGTCGATGTCGGTGATGTTGCGGATGAACGTGACGTCATAGCCGGACACGAGGAACCATCGACGCAGAACGTCATAGTTGACCCCGGAGCGCAGGTGTCCGATATGCGGGCCGGCCTGCACCGTGAGCCCACACAGGTAGATGCCGACCTGCCCGGGCGTCAACGGGACGAAGTCCCGGACCGATCGGGTGGCAGTGTCGTACAAGCGTAGGGTCACACGTCCAAGGGTAACCGCCGGGCGTGATCATCCTTGCGCCCGCCGTCGGCCTTATACCCTGAGCCCCGTGGCTACCGAGACGGCGCAGACCCTGGACCGCGGCCTGCGCCTGCTCCACCTCGTCGCCGACACCCCCGCCGGCCTGACCATGACGGAGGCCGCGACGGCCCTGGGCGTGGGCCGCGCGGTCGTGTACCGCCTGGCCGCGACCCTGACCGAGCACGGCATGGTCCGCCGCGACCGAGCCGGCCGCCTCCGCCTCGGCGCCGGCCTGCTCCACCTGGCCCGCCGCGCCCAGCCCCTGGTCGCCGACGCCGCCCTCCCCGCCCTGCGCCGCCTGGCCGAAACGGTCGGCGCGACCGCCCACCTGACGATCGCCGACGGCGGCGAGGCCTACGCCCTGGCCGTGGTCGAGCCCAGCTGGACCCAGTTCCACGTGGCATACCGCACGGGGTCACGCCACGCCCTGGACCAGGGCGCCGCGGGCAAGGCCATCCTGGCCGGCCGCCGCGGCGACTACGCGGTCGTGACGACAACGGGCGAACTGCAACAGGGCGCCCACGGCGTGGCCGCGGCCATCCCGGACGTGGAGGGCCTGGAGGCGAGCGTGGGCGTGGTCGCCCTGACCAACCTGGACCCGGCCACAGTCCCGACGGAAGTAATCACCGCCGCAACGGCGATCGCGCGAGCCCTGTCCTAGCTTTCGAGCTGCTTGAGGTGCGCCGCGAGCCGCCGCTTCAGCGGTCCCGGGTACCCGGAGACCGGTGCGCGCAGTTGCGTGCCGCGCATCTTCCAGTACGGCGTCGCGGACAGCTGCTTCGACACTTCCAGCCGGCCGGCCGAGTCGAAGCCGACAAGGTGCAGGTCGAACAAACTGTGGAGATCGGCGCGAAGCAAGAGCCCGTTGCGCAGGTCGTTGCTGTGCGGGCCACGGTAAGGCTCGATATGAGCGGCCTCCAGGACGGCACGGGGATGGGAACCCGTGACAACGCAGTTGTCGCCGTATGCCTGGAACAGCCGCGCGCGGAAGTCACCCTGACCCTGCCTGCGCACGATCGCGGCCACGACTCGCAGCCGCGCGTCCTCCAATGACAGGTCATCGCCGGCATCGGGATCGCCGAGGCCGATGCCCCGCCCCTTCAGCCATTGTTCGAGCACCGTCGTGGTATCGGCGTCGGCTCGAACCGCCGCGATCTGAGGGAACTGCGTAAACGACTGCCGCCGGAACAGTGGGTGAGGACCCGTCAGCGCCCGCGTCGCTTGCCGGTCCCACAGCAGCCCGACCTGCCAAACCTCGTCTTCATCCGGATAGACCTCCACCACGCGGGCCAGTGCAACCAGCGCCTGCCGCTGACCACCCGCGTAGACCCAGACCGCGTCGTTCTCGCGCATCTTCCGGTAGCCCGTTCGAAGCACCCATTGGTCGACCCGCTCCGGGTGCTCCTCAATACCTTGGAGCAGATTCTCCGGGGAGGCGACGGTTTCGTCCTCGGACTCCGGGTCGATCAGTACATATTCACTTTCGGCGTTGATCGGGTAGAGCCAGTGCGTTACTTCCGCCGCCACATCGCCTCCAAGCGCCACGACCGGACCGGCCCGATCCTCACGCCGTTGGACTCACGTGACAACCAGCCGACCGGCCGAGGCGTTCCGTTCCCGGGGCGCATCGGCCATCGCGGTGAGGCCGGCGTTGATCAGCCCGAGTTGGTCATCCCCAGCAGGTCGAGGGCCTCGTCGAGTTGCTGCTCCGTCAAGGTGCCGCGCTCGACGTGGCCGCGGTCCAGGACCACCTCGCGGATCGTCTTGCCCGAGGCCAGGGCCTGCTTCGCGATCGCCGCGGCCTCCTCGTAGCCGAGGTGGCGGTTCAGGGGCGTCACGATCGACGGGGAGCCCGCCGCGTACGCCTCCAGGACGGAAGGGTTCGCCTTCAGGTCCGCGATGCAGCGCTCCTCGAACAACCGTGCCACGTTCGTCAGCAGGCGGATCGACTCCAGCAGGTTGCGCGCGATCACCGGCAGCATCACGTTGAGCTCGAAGTCGCCCTGGGTGCCCGCGAACGCCACCGCGGCGTCGTTGCCGATCACCTGGGCCACGACCTGGCGGATCGCCTCGGGGATGACCGGGTTCACCTTGCCGGGCATGATCGACGAGCCCGGCTGCAGGTCGGGGATCGCCAGTTCGCGCAGGCCCGCGCGCGGGCCCGAGCCCATCCAGCGGATGTCGTTCGCGATCTTGTACAGGCCCACGGCGATGGTGCGGATCACGCCCGACGCCTCCACGAGGGAGTCGCGGGCGCCCTGGGCCTCGAAGTGGTTGCGCGCCTCGGTGAGGGGCAGGGACGTCGTCTCCGCGAGGAGGGCCACGGCCCGGGCGGCGAAGCCCGGCGGCGTGTTCAGGCCCGTGCCGACCGCCGTCCCGCCCAGCGGCAGCTCGGACACGCGCGGGAGTACCGCGGCGATGCGGTCCACGCCGTAGGAGATCTGCGCCGCGTACCCCGAGAACTCCTGGCCCAGCGTGACCGGCGTCGCGTCCATGAGGTGAGTGCGGCCCGCCTTCACCAGCAGGGCGAACTCGGCGGCCTTGCGCGAGAGCGCGGCGGCCAGTGACGTCAGCGCGGGCGAGAGCGTGTGCGCCAGCTCGCCGGCCACGGCGATGTGCATCGCCGACGGGAAGACGTCGTTCGACGACTGCGACGCGTTGACGTGGTCGTTCGGGTGGACCGCCTTGTCGAGCGCGCGCGAGGCCAGGGTGGCGATGACCTCGTTCACGTTCATGTTCGAGGAGGTGCCGGAGCCGGTCTGGAAGACGTCGATCGGGAACTGGTCGGCGTGCTCGCCGTCCGCGATCGTGCGGGCCGCATCGGCGACGGCGTCGGCGACATCGGGGTCGATCACGCCCAGGGAGCCGTTCACCGCCGCGGCCGCCGCCTTGATCGCGGCGAGCGCGCGGATCAGGGGCGGCTCGAGACGTACACCGGAAATCGGGAAATTCTCGACCGCTCGCTGGGTCTGAGCGCGCCAGAGGGCCGACGCGGGGACGCGGACCTCGCCCATGGTGTCGTGCTCGATGCGGTACTCCATGGATCCATCTTTCAGCGGGAGAGCGCGAAAAGGTCCTGTGCGCCGAGTGATGTGAACAGCGCAACAGCCTCGTCGGCGCGGTCCAGGCCGTGCAGCGCCCGCGCCTGCTCGTAGCGGTCGCCGATGCGCGAGGCCTTCGCGAAGGCCTCCTTGTTGAGCCAGTCGGCCTCCTGGGCCAGGCCGCGGGCGCGCAGGGTCAGGGCGAGGTCGTTCGCGGCCAGGCACTGGCCGGACACGTCCGCGACCCGCTCCATCTGGTCCCGCGCCGCGCGCTGGCACGTCTCGGCGTCGGCCAGGCGGCCCGCGAGACGGTACGCGGTGCCCAGCTTGCTCAGCGTCTCCGCCGCCCCGTACTGGTTCACCGAGTCCTTCTTCAGCGCCAGCGCCCGCTGCAGCAGGGCGGTGGCGACGGTCAGGTGGCCGAGGTGCAGGTGCACCAGCCCGAGCTCGCCGAGGCTTATCGCGAACGGCCGGATGCCCCCGATGCGGCGCGCGACGGCGAGGGCGCGCCGGTTCGCGGCCAGGGCCTGCGGGTAGTTGCCGGCCTGGGTGTGCACGAGCGCGACCGTGCTGTGCAGCTTGAACTCGAGGCTCGGCGGCATCTCCGGCAGGCGGACCTGGGCGGCCGCCTCGGCGGACGCGATCGCCTCCGGATACTGCCCGAGCCGGCTGTGCAGCATCGCGAGGTTGGTGAGCGCGGTGCCGACCAGTCGGGGCAGGTCCTCGCGCTCGGCGATGCGGATGACGGCCTGCAGGGTGGTGAGGGCGTCGGTGAGGCGGCCCATCCGGAAGTACACGGCGGCGAGGTAGTTGCGCGACTCGGCCTCCAGCTCGCCGTCGGGCAGCGCCACCGCGGCCTCGATCGCGCGCTCGTAGAGGTCGAGCTGGTGCTCGCCGAAGCCGAAGCCGAACAGGAACGGCGACACCGCACGGGTCAGCATGCACGTGTGCCGGTGGTGCCCGGACTCGGCGGCGAGGCGGCTCACGCTGAGCACGTTGGGCAGCTCGCGCTCCAGCCAGCGGCGCGCCTCGGGCGGGGTCGCGAAGTCGAGCGCGGTCGGCGGCGGCGTCTCGAGGCGCAGCAGCGACCGGGCGTCGGAGAGCTCCATGAACTTCGTCGCGCTGACCACGCTGTACAGATAGTGGTCGAGCAGCCGCGCCACCGCCCCGGTGTTGTCGCACGCGAGCTCGGCCGCGAAGTCGCGCAGCAGGTCGTGGAGCCGGTAGCGGCCGGCCGCCGGCGCCTCCACGAGATGCACGTCGACCAGGTCTTCGAGCAGATCCTCGGCCTCCCGCACGGGCAGGCCGGCCAGCGCGGCGGCCGCGGCGGGCTCGAAGTCGCCCGAGGGGTGCAGACCCAGAACCCCGAAAAGCCGCTGCAACGGTACCGCCAGATGCTGGTACGACAGCGTGAAGGCGGCCGCGACAGTCCTTCCGTCGACCGCGAGCTCCGGCAGCCGCCGATTCGCGGTGCGCAGCCGCAGGGCCAGGTCGGCCACGCTCCAGCCGGGCCGGTGCTGCAGCCGCGCCCCGGCCAGCCGGACCGCCAGCGGCAACCGCCCGCACAGCTCGGCGACCTCGACGGTGCTCGCGGGGTCGGCGTACGCCCGCTCGCCCGCGGTCCGCCGCAGCAGCTCGACGGCGTCCTCGATCGGCAGCACGTCCAGCGACACCGTCAGCGCCCCGTCGAGCCCGGCCAGGCGGCGCCGGCTCGTGATGACGACGCCGGTGTGCGCGGTGCCGGGGAGCATCGGCAGCACCTGGGCCGTGTCCAGCGCGTTGTCGAGCAGCACCAGGACCTGGCGGTCGGCGAGCTCGGTGCGCCACAGCACCGCGCGGTCGTCCAGCCCCGGCGGTACCCGCTCGGCGTGCACCCCCAGCTGCCGCAGCAGGGCCCCGAGCGCCTCGCCGGGGTCGAGCGGCTCGCGGTCGCTGTGGCCGCGCAGGTCGAGGTACAGCTGCCCGTCCGGGTAGCGCTCGCTCGCCGCGTGCGCGACCCGCACCGCGAGCGACGTCTTGCCCATGCCGGCCATGCCGTCGATCGCGATCACCTCGGGCCGCTCGGCGCGCAGCGCCCCGACGAGCCGCTGCACCAGCTCGGCCCGGCCGGCGAAATCGGCCACGTCGCGGGGCAGGCAGCGGGCGGCCCGGCGGCCGAGCGTGCGCGGCGCCTGCGGCAGCAACAGGGTGGCGTCGCCGTTGAGGATGCGCCGGTGCAGGTCGGACAGCTCGGCGCCCGGCTCGATGCCGAGCTCCTCGGCCAGCAGCGCCCGCCCGCGCCGGAACACGGCGAGCGCGTCGGCGCGCCGACCGGAGCGGGCCAGCGCGGTCATGAGGTGGCCGCGGAACTGCTCGTGGTGCGGGTACCGCTCAACCAGGTCGGCGACCTCGGCCAGCACCTCCTCGGGCAGGTCCAGCTGCAGCTCCAGGTCGAGGCAGAGCGCCATGGCGGCGGTCCACTGCTCCTCGAGGTGCGCGGCCGCGGCCCGCACTACGTCCGAGTCGACGTCGGTGAGCGGCCGGCCCCGCCACAGCGCGAGCGCGGCCCGCAGGTCGTCGCGGCCGGCGGCGAGGTCCCCGTCCGCGGCCGCGGCCCGGCCCCGCTCGACCAGCGAGGCGAACAGCGCGGCGTCGAGGTCCTCCGGGCCGACCTTGATCCGGTACCCGGACGGCTCCGTCACCACCAGGTCCTCGGGCAGCCCGGCCTTGCGCAGCAGCTGCCGCAGCCGGGACACGCAGCTGTGCACCTGGGCCCGGGCGGTCAGCGGCGGGCTGGTGTCCCAGAGCGCGGAGATGACCTGTTGTACCGGTACGAGCTGCCCCTCCCGCAGGAGCAGCAGCGCCAGCAGCACCCGCTCCCGCGGCGCCGCGACCGTGATCTCGGCGGCCGGGGTGCGGATCTGCACCGGGCCGAGAATCGAAAATCGGGTCGAATCGCGCATCATCACCCGCTGTGCGGCCGCCGCCTCCCCTCGAAGCTGCACTGGAAACTTGATGGTAGTCAGATGAGAGCGTCGAAAGAGCAGGGGCGGCGACCCTTTTCATTGGAGCGCTTGTGCGTGCCGAAATGCGCCCGGTGCGGATGCCTTACTCAGTCAAGGCACCCGCGTTACTCTGGGCGAACGGGGATATTTCGGTCCGAGCTGGCGAAACATTTGATACGGGGCCGCGCCCAACGCCGTGTGTGGCCCCCAAATCTCTTTCGATCACGGCGTATTGGGCGACGACTGTACGGACTTATCGCCTGACGGGGTATTACACCGAATATGGGCGTTTTCCCGACGGGCGCCGGTTCCGCTTCGGCAGGTAATGCCGCGGCGGGCGTTGGGCGTCGGCAACGTCTGCGCGGCGAGGGACGCCGGGCGTTGGCGGCGTTCTGCCCCCGGTTGGGCCGGGCATCTGCGGCGTCGAGGGGGTGCCGCAGGTGCCGCACGTTTCAGGGCGTGCGCGGGAGCCGGACGGTGACGAGCAGACCGCCGGCGCGGCCGGGTACGAGGTCGAGGGTCCCGTTGTGGGCCCGGACGATGCTGTGCACGATGGCCAGCCCGAGGCCGACCCCGGCGTGCTCGTCGGTGCGCGTGCGCTCCGTACCCCGCTGGAAGGGCTCGATCAGCGCCGGTATGAGCTCCGGTGCGAGCCGGCGACCCGTGTTCTCGACCCGCAGCACACTCGCGTCCCCCTGCTCCTCGGTGTGGACCAGCACCGTGCCGCCCACGGGCAGGTTGTGGACGACGGCGTTCTGAACGAGGTTCGTCACCACCCGCAGCAGCAACTCCGCGGAGCCGCTGGTCCGGGCCGCCCCGCCGGTGACGTCAAGGGAGATCCGGCGCTGCTCGGCGAGCGGGAGCAGCGTCTCGGCCGCCTCCTCGGCGACGAGGGAGAGGTCGACGCTCTCCCGTGTGAAGTTGCCGCGCTCGCCCCGGCTCAGCAGCAGGAGGGCCTCGGTCAGGTCGATCGCCCGGCGGTTGACCACGTCCAGGCGCTCGATGAGCTCGCCCCGGTCCCGCGTGGGGTCCTGGCGCGCGACGTCCAGGAGCGTCCGCGAGATCGCCAGCGGGGTACGCAGCTCGTGCGAGGCGTTCGCGGCGAACCGCTGCTGCTCGGCGACGTTCGCCTCGAGCCGTGCCAGCATCGCGTCGAACGCGTCGGAGAGCTCGCGGAACTCGTCCTGGCGCCCCTCCATGCGAATCCGGTGGGACAGCGATCCGTCCGCGGCCACGCGGGTGGCGTTGGTGATGCGGGTCAGCGGCGCGAGCATCCGGCCGGCCAGAACCCACCCGCCCAGCAGGCCGAAGTTCAGCAGGAAAATCAGCACCGCGGCCGCTCGCGGGCCGAACGCGCGCAGCAGGTCGGAGCGGTTCGGCACGAACATCGCCGGGACGGAAAACGGCCCGGTCACCTCGGCGTTGGTGGTCGACTCGGGCACGTACCGCAGCAGGAACACCCACACGGTGACCAGCAGCAGGCCCCCGGCCAGCATGACGAACCCGGCATAGCTGAGGGTCAGCTTGAGGCGGACGCTCAAGCCGGGCGGCCTAGCCACGGTCCTCGCCCTCGCGGCCGGTGTCTATGCGGTAGCCGACGCCGGGCACGGTGGCGATGAGCCACGGCTCGCCGAGCCGTTTGCGCAGGGCCGAGACGGTGATGCGCACCGCGCTGGTGAGCGGGTCGGCGTTCTCGTCCCAGGCCCGTTCCAGCAGCTCCTCGGCGCTGACGACCCCGCCCTCGGCGGCGACGAGGACCTCCAGCACGGCGAACTGCTTGCGGGTGAGCCCGACGTAACGGCCGTCGCGGAAGACCTCCCGGCGGAACGGGTCGAGCCGCAGGCCCGCGATCTCCCGGACCGGGGGCCGGGCGTAGGTGCGGCGGCGGTCGAGCGCCCGCAGCCGCAGGACGAGCTCCCGCAGCTCGAACGGCTTGGTGAGGTAGTCGTCGGCGCCGAGCTCGAAGCCGGAGGCCTTGTCGTCGATCCGGTCGGCCGCGGTGAGCATGAGGATCGGGATGCCGCTGCCGGAGGCGACGATGCGCCGGGCGACCTCGTCGCCGGAGGGGCCGGGGATGTCCCGGTCGAGGACCGCGAGGTCGTACGAGTTGACGCTGAGCAGCTCCAGGGCGGTGTCGCCGTCGCCGGCGATGTCGGCCGCGATCGCCTCCAGCCGCAGGCCGTCCCGGACGGCTTCGGCCAGGTACGGCTCGTCCTCAACGATCAGTACCCGCATGCCGGAACCCTATAGCCGGACCCGCGCGGCATCCGGCCGTTGCGGCGCAAGGGGAGGCCGGTCCGCCGGCGCCTCCGCCCGGCGGCGCCACCAGGGCCGCGACGCCAGCCCGGCCAGCGCGGCCCCGGCCGCGTTGACCAGGACGTCATCCACCGAGGACACCCGGTCCAGCCGTAGGACGTACTGGGCGATCTCGATCAGGGCCGAGCCGCCCACCCCGAGCGCCAGAATCCGCGGCAGGGACGCCAGCGCCGCGAACCGCATCGGGGCGAAGAACCCCAGCGCCGCGAGGATCAGCAGGTTGCCGCCGATGCCGATCGGGCCCATCGTCTCGAGATCCCGCAGCGGTACCAGGCTCACCCGGCCCGGCACGATGCCGGCCCCCGCGCCCGGCATGGTGGTGATCCAGACGAACGGCACCGTCCCGTAGACCATGCCCACCTCGGCCAGCGACGCCCGCCCGGCGTCCGGGGCGCCGGCGGCCCGCCGGTGGACGGCCAGGGCCCACGCCGCCAGCGCGGCGAACGGCAGCCCGGCCAGCGTCATGAGCATCACGCCGTTCTCCGTGTCGAAGCAGCCGTGCCACCGCCCGGCCAGGCACGCCGGGGCGGCCATCGTGAGCGGCCGCCGCACCACGTACACGACGGCCGCCAGACCGATGATCGCCAGGCTCAGGAGCACGCCTCTTCGCAAACGGTTCATGCTCTGATTCAAGCCGGAGGACCGTTGCCAGGGCGTATGCGGTTTTGCATACGCCCGCGATACACCCTCAGCCGCCACCCCCGTCGCCGGGCGCGGCCCCGGTGACGGCCTGTGTCTCCCGCCCGATCATCTCCGCCAGCGGCACGCCCTCGCGGTTGCTGAGGATGACGCCGACCCAGCCGGTGTCCGGGTAGACGCTCCAGTTGGCCCCGACCCCGGGGTTGCCGCCGGCGCGCTGGAACGTCCACTGGCCGCCGGCGATCTCGACCGCCACCCCGTACGCCCCGAACGAGGCCGGCCCGAGGGGCAGCTTGGGCGCGGTGAGCACGTCGGCCCAGGGCCGGTCCAGCAGCGTGCCGTCGCCGAGCGCCTGCGCGAACCGGACCAGGTCCGGCGCGGTGGCGAAGCCGCCGTCCCCCGGGGCGTCGATGAAGGCGCGGCCCGGGTTCTTGCCGAGGATCCACGGGTCCGGACTGCCCTGGTCCAGGTTGCGCACGGCGTCCACCTCGCGGCCGTCGGCCACCGTCATGTACGGGTGCGCGAGGTGCGCGTCGGTGAGCCACTGCGTCCGCGTGTAGAACGCCGAGCGGGTCATGCCGCAACGCCGGAAGATGTGCTCCTGGACGTAGTCCCAGTACGTCCGGCCGGCCACGGCCTCCACGATCAGTGCGGGAATCGTGATCTCGGCCTCCTGGTGGGTGGTGGTGGGCACGCCCGGCACGCCGACCGGTTTCGCCATCCGGGCCCGCTGCTCGTAGTACCGGTGCACCTCGTCCCGGCTCCGGAAGATGCGCTGCACGTCCTCGGGCGGGCTGTCGAGCCCGGACGTACCGGAGAGCAGGTGGTGGATGCTCACCCGGTCGGCGATGTCCGGCGCGAAGCCGGCCAGGTGCTGCCCGACCGTGTCGGTCAGCCGCAGCCGGCCCTGCTGCGCCAGCTGCAGGACGGCCACCGCGAGGAACGGCTTGCCCGCCGAGCTGAGGCTGAACGCGATGCCCTCGCCGTTGGGGACGCCCTGCTCCTCATCGGCTTGCCCGTAGCTGCGGGACAGGACCGTCCGGCCCCGGTGCGACAACAGCACCACGCCGGAGAACTTGCCCGCGGCCGCCAGCTGCGCCACGTACCGGTCGTAGGCCCCGCCGGGCCGGGTGTCGGGCGGGATCCGGTCGCTGTGGTCCGAGTCGGCGTGGCCGATCCCGGCGTTCACCAGCGGCACCCCGGCCGCCACCACGCCGGCGGTGGCCAGCCCGCCCCATCTGAACAGCCGCCGCCGGTCGATGCCATGTGCCGAACCCGAGCCCATGATCACGGTCCTCCCGCTGGAGACGAACCCGGCGCTGACATACGCCGCGGTTGATGCCTCCACTGAAGCCGCGAAACCGTTGCGGCGGCGTATGCGAATTTCGATACGCCGCCGATACAACAGGCGCGGTCAGCCCCTGCGCGACCGCCGGGCGTGGGCGAGGTAGCCGTTGGAGCCGGCCGCGTGCAGGAGCAGCTGAAGCCGGCGCGGCTGGCGGGTCGGTAAGGGCATGACCTCGGACGGCAGCGCGGGCAGGGCGTTGGCGAACAGGCGCGCGAACGTCGCCCCCGCGCCGGTCGGGCAGTCGGGCGCCAGCCACCGCAGCGTGCGCAGCGGCTCCCGGGTGCGGCGCTCGGTGGCGTCGACCAGGAGCAGGCACCGCTCGCCGGCCGGGACCAGGTCGCCGTCGAGCATGACCGCCTGGCTCGTCTCGCGCAGCCAACCGACCACGCCGGGCCCGCTGGACAGCACCAGCTCGACGAGCCGGGCCCGGTCGGCGCCCGGGTAGGAGAGGGCCGCGTCCAGCAGGCCGGGCAGCACCATCGTGGCCGCGTCCCACAGCGCGGCGGTCAGCGCCGTCACCAGCTCCGCGACCTCGTCCAACGCGATCCGCTCCGGCCCCAGCCCGCGCCAGAACAGCAGCTCGTCGAGCACCGTCTCGGGCCGGCCCACGCCCCGGTCGCGCACCACCCCGGCGATCGCGTCGTCGAGCAGGCGCATCGGGGCCAGGGGGTCGACCAGGTCGCGGCACTGCGCCTCGATCGAGCGCAGGACCGGCGCCGGCACGCCCATCAGGTCTGCGACGGCCTCCGGGAGGAGCTCGTCGACCGGGTGTTGCCGCGCCCGGGCCGCGATCCGCGCGCCCCACATCAGGCGGGCCTGGGTCGCGGTCGAGGGCCACACCAGCCGCAGCAGCTCACGCGCCGGGGTGGCGAAGCGCGGGCCGCCGAAGGTCAGCGGGTCGCAGAAGGCCTGCCCCACCGCGGCGTCGCCGGCGATGATGCGCAGGTCATGGGCGCCGCTGATATTCGCGACCGGGTTGAAGAGCACTGGCGAAAACCTCCCGCGGCGGTACCGAACCGACGACCCAACCCTACCCCTCTTCGAACACATGTACGAACACAAAATCGGCACGGATTCATGTATTCACGCATCTGTTCAGGCCTATGGACTCGGGTAACAGGCGTGTGACGCTGAGTGTTCGTGAGTAGAGGTCGGTGATGCAGCGTGGCAACCGGTCGTCACAATGACAATTGCTCGAACGGGCGCAGACATGCCTGCCACTGCGGCAGCTGCGGCGGATCCTTGCACGGCTGGCGGGCCTGGCTCGATCTGGCCATCGGGCCGAACGCCGAACGCACCCACCGGTGGAACCGCCGGAACCGGGTGCTCCAACCCGCGTCGCAGGGCCTGCGACGCAACCAACGCAACCGCGAGATCGTGGGCGATCTCGCGCGCATCGACATCAGCGGCTGGCTCTCGGTCGAGGGGCGGCGGACCCGGCTCGCGAACGTCGCCGGGCCCGAGGTCGCCCGGCCGACGGTGACCGAGCAGGTGGAGGCGCTCGCCGAGGGGCTGGCGCTGAGCACCTGGGACCGCATCGCGGCCGAGCTCGCCGACCCCGTCGCGATCGGGCGGGAGTTCGCCGACCACGGATGGTGCGACCTGCTCGTCGGGCTCGTACGCGGCCTGGAGAAGGGGCCGGACGCCCGGGAATGGATGCGGCGCGCGGTGACGGAGTCCTCGAAGGCGCAGTACCGGCCGCGGGTCGACAAGCGCGTCGCCGACATCGTGGTCGGGCACGTCGGGAACGCGTTCGAGCACGGCCGGTACACCTGGCTGGAAGACGATCTTCGCCCGCTCCGGGTGCTGGCCGTGTTCATGTGCCCGGCCCCGGAGGCGCACGCCGAGGTCCGCGAGCACGCGCTCGGCCCCGCGGTCGGCATGCTCACCGAGCAGACCAGGGAACGCCTGAACCAGGTGCTCGGGCTACCGTGATCGAGGAGTCCCCGGCGTCCTGTCCCTCCGACTCACGAGCGACGGCGACGCCCTGACCATCGAGGGCTGACGTCAGCGGCGCGGCGTAGTGGCGGTTCGTGCCCGGCGGTGCGTCGGCGTTGGTCGCCGATCGCACCGCCGAGCCCCGCCCTCGACCTACGCGGGAACCAGGCCCGCGAACTCTTCCCACGGCCCGATCGCGGTGCGGTTGGCGATCAGCGGCTGGTTGCCGCCCGCCTCCGCCGTCACGTACTTGCTGTTCGCGCCGGCCAGCAGCGAAGCGCTGCCGTCCGAGTTGCGGACCAGGGTGAACCGCTCCCAGGCGCCGATCGCCGTGCGGTTGGCGATCAGTGACTGGTTGCCGCCCGCCTCCGCGGTGACGAACCTGCCGTCGGCCTGGGCGTACAGGGCGACGGTGCCGTTGCCGGTGTCGATCAGGTCGAACTTCTCCCACGGGCCCACCGCGCCCCGGTTGGCGATCAGGGGCTTGGCGCCGGCCGCCTCGGCGGTGACGATCTTGTGGTTGGCGTTCGCGGTGATCGCCAGCCCGGTGGCGATGTTGTAGGTGCTGTAGAACTGCTCCCACGGGCCGAGCACGTCACGGTCCGCGGTAAGCGGGCCCGTGCCGTTGTTGCCGCTGACGTACTTCCCGGTTGCCCGCGAGCGCAGGCCGAACGTGCCGTCGGCGCCCGGGACGAGCTGGAAACGGATCTGCGGCGAGTCGATGAGCCCGCCGTCCACCGTGAGCCGGCCCGCCGCGTCCACCGAGACCGTCGTGCCCTTGACGATCGATAGGAGCGCGACATCGCCGCCGCCGACGTCGAGGAAGTGGAACTGCTCCCAGCTTCCGACGGCCGTCCGGTTGGCGACCAGCGGCTGGGCCCCGGCGGCCTCCGCGCTGACGTACCGCGCGTTGCTCGCCGCCATCAGGCCCAGGGCCTTCACCGAGTGCCAGATGTCGACCCGTCGGTTGACGGTGATCGTCGCGCCGGCGGCGTCCGTCGCCGTGAGCGTGATGATCTTGCCGCCACCGCTCGCGTACGTGTGGTGCACCGTCGCCTCCGCGCCGGTGACGACCGTGCCGTCGCCGAAGTCGAAGGAGTACGACACGACCCGCGCGGTGGACAGCGCCGGCAATGCCGTCGCCTTCACCGTGTCGCCGTACCAGCCGTTCTCGAGCTCGGTGGTCAGCTGGACCTTCGTCGGCGCCGGGTCGATCAGGCCGACCGCGAGGTTCGTCACCCCGTGGCCGAGGACGATCGGGGCGGCCGCCGTGTTCGTGGCGGTATCGATCGGCGTCACGTTGCCGGCGGTCGCGCCCCCGGTGGCGTACACGCGCTTGCCGTCCGGCGTGATGTCGAGGCCGTACGGGTGGCCCCCGGCGACGGCGACACCGACGGTGACCGTGTTCGTGGTGGTGTCGAGCACCGAGACCGTGCCGGTGCCCCAGTTGCTGACGTACGCGTGCCGCCCGTCGGGCGCGACGACGACGTCGTACGGCCGGTTGCCCACCGCCACGGTGGCGGTGACGGTGTTCGTGGCCGTGTCGAGCACCGAGACGGTGTCGGCGGTCCAGTTGGTCACGTACACCCGCGAGCCGTCCGGAGTGATCGCGACGCCGTAGGAGCGCGGGACGGGGATCCGCTTGACGACCGCGTTGGTGGCGGTGTCGACCACGACCACGGCGTCGGCGGTGGTGACGTACACCAGCCGCTCGTCCGGAGTCACGGCGACCCCGTGCGGCGCGTCCCCGACCGCCACGTTGACGATGCCGTTGGTCCCGGTGGTGATGACCGACAGCGTCCCGTCCCCGAAGTTGGCGACGTAGAAGTTCCCGAGGCCGGCGGCCGCGGCCACCCCGTGCGGCTCCGCCCCGACGGTCAGCGTGAGGAACTCCAGGCCGACCCGGGGGTCGAACGCGGTGACCCGGTTGTTGACGGAGTCGGTGGCGAGCACCGCGTCCCAGGCCGGGACGAACGCGACGTCGCCCGAGCCGCCGCCGGCCTTGGTGGTGTTGACCTCCTTGCCGCTCGCGGTGTCGACGATCGACACGGTTCCCGGCGCGGTCGCGGAAACGTAGAGGAAGGGCCGGACCTCCGCCGCGCCGGCCGGGCTTGCCCCGGCCACCAGCCCCACCGCGGCCCCGGCGACTGTCGCCGCGAGGCCGCTCAAGATTCGCTTGTGCACGGCGGGATTATTGCGGAGCATCGACGATTCCGCCGCCCCGAAAAAGTCCACAACCATCCGGCCCGTCAGGCCACTCATACTCTTGCGGGAGGCCGGATTGCGGGATGAGCAGGAGTTCGTGGAGTACGTCCGGGCGCGTACGCCGGTGCTGCGGCGGCTCGCGTACCGGCTGTGCGGCCAGTGGGCGGCCGCCGACGACCTGGTGCAGGAGTGCCTCGTCGCGCTGTACCGGCACTGGCCCAAGGCGGTCGCGGCCGAGTCGGTCGACGCGTACGTGCGCACGATCCTCGTGAACGCGTACCTCGCCGAGCGCAGGCGGCCCTGGGCTCGGCGCGTGCAGCCGGCCGCCGAGGTGCGCCTGCCCGCGGTGGTGCCGGCCGGCATCGAGGAGCGGATCGACGTGCGGGCGGCGCTGGCCCGGCTCACGCGCGGGCAGCGCGCGGTGCTCGTGCTGCGCTACTGGGAGGACCTCGACGTCGCCCAGACCGCGGCCGCGCTCGGCTGCTCGCCCGGCACGGTGAAGAGCCAGACCTCCTACGCCATGGCCGCGCTGCGCCGCCACCTGGGAGGGGACGGATCATGAGGGACTTGTTCGCCGCCCTGCCGGACGATCCCGCGCCGCCGCTCGCGGACGGCTACCTGGGCGAGGTGCTCCGGCGCGGCCGCCGCTCGGTTCGACGCCGCCGCATCGGTACCGCCGCCGCCTGGACGGCCGTCGTGCTGGCCCTCGTCGCCGTGTTGCTGCCGGGTGTACCGCGACCAGCCGGCCCGGCCGCGCCCGCGCACCGGCCCTCACTCCCGGACCGGTTCGCCGGCTACTCGACGCTGACCAGCACCGTGGAGCGCTCCGCGCCCGGCCGCGCGATCGCGTTGTACACCTTCGGCAACGGCGAGGCGTTCAACATGTTCCAGTCGCTGGTCGTGGGCGCGGACGCGGACACGTACCGCCGCGTGGACGACATGGAGCGGCACGACCTGTCGATGGGCCTGTTGTCGCCCGACGGCACCCGCGTGCTCGTCGGCGACGACCGCGGCGCGACCTCCGAGCTGACCCTCGTCGACCTGACCACCGGCCGGCGGCGCTCGATCGGCCTCGGCACACCGCTCGGGGTGCGGCCGCTGGCCTGGTCCCCCGACGGGCGGTACGCGGCCTACAGCGCCACGGCCCTCGAGCAGCCCGACACGTCGGCCGTCGACTACGTCGAGACGTCGGTGCTCGACCACGGCACACTGCGCCTGCTCGACGTCGAAACCGGGCGAAGCACCGAGATCCCGTCCATCAAGGGACCGTGGACCGCCGCCTTCGCTCCGGGCGGGGCACGGCTCGCGGTGCAGGTGGCTCAGGACGTACACCTGCTGGATCTGAACGGTCACGAGGAGGGCGTGGTGCCGATCGGCTCCGGGCGGGGGCTCGTGGCCGGGGTGGGCTGGTCGCCGGACGGGCGGTTCCTGACCACCGTGCCGTGGGTGTCCGGCTCCTCCGACCACGACGTCTTCATCACCGACAACGTGGACGCGACATTCGTCCCGCTCGACCCGGCCACCCCGACACCGTCCCCGCTGCACGACGTCGCCCGCTTCCTGGGCTGGCGCGACCCGGACCACGCGATCGCCGCCGCGGTGAACGCGAGCGGCCGCCTGTCGCTGATCGAGATCACCCTGCCGACGAACGAGCGCCGCGTGCTGTCCCGCTTCGACGCCGGCTCCTCGTGCGAGCTCGGCACGCAGCACTGCGAGGTCATCGACCTGCAGCTCGCGGCGGGCCTGCTGCCGGACCTGGACGTGCGCACCGCGAGGTCCCCGGACCGCGGCCCGTGGCCCTGGTTCGTGCGCCTGCCGGTGGCCGCGCTCCTCACGACGGCCGCGGCACTGACCTGGTTCCTCAGACGCCGCCGCGCCCGGCGAGCGCGGTGAAGGCCGCCCCGGGGGCGGGGCGGCCTTCGGGGTCGGGGCCGGTCAGGCGGAACGGTTCGCCGTCCAGCGCTGGGACGCGTCCGAGGTCGAGCAGGTGCCCACGATCCAGCGGACGTCGATACACCCCCGGTTGCCTCGGGCATCGTCACCCGCGCGGGTGAGTTCGAGGGTGAATTCTCAGGTTCACCCTCCGCAATCTCATCAGCACACGCTGATGGCCGTTACGTTCGGCGTCATGCGACCCCGGACGCTGCTCGTGATGTTGATCGAGGATCGCGATGACAACCGCGAGCCGCGACTGCACCGACGGCACAGGGTGGAGCGGTCGGCCGGCAAATGACCTATCCCAATGTGACGGACGCGGGCACGGTCGGGCCGGAGATCGACGACGAGCCGCTCCTGATTCGTCCCTACGTCCGCCTCGTTGAGCACCAGCACGCAGCGCACGTGGCCGAAGAGCCCTTGGGCGGTGCATCGACGTCCGACGGCCAACCCGAGTACGCGAGAACGCCCGCCGATATCCGCCTGACCCGCGCCGGCGCAGGGGCTGGCGCGGCCCCGCGACGGCCGCCCTCCGGGTCAATCGTTTCCGACGGCGTTTCGTTGCTGTCGGCTCGGGCGTGCTGACGGTCACGCTGGGCGCCACCGTGCTTGCGCTGAGCGTCGGCGATGGGCCCGCGGCTCCCGCTCCGGGTGCGGCCGGGTCTACAGCGCCGGCGGGTCGTCTCTTCGGGACAGCTGCTGTGCCGGCCCCACCGTCGTCGCCGGTGTCGAACGCGGCGGCAACGGCAGGAGTGCCGTCCGTCTCCGGGGAGCCGTCCCTGCCCGGGGTGTCACCCAACCCATCGGGTGCCGCCCCGCCGATAGGTAGCCCCGTAACCAGCGGCCAGCCCACCCTGCCGCCTCCGCGTGGAGGCGAGGTCAGCACAGGACGGATCACCAGCGTCTCCGGACTGTGCCTCGATGGCAACGCCGGCCCGAACGGCGAAGGGATCCGGAGGTGGGACTGCAACGGCACCTCCGGTCAGGCATGGACCGTCGCTGACGGTGGCACCATTCAGGCCCTTGGTCGATGCCTGCAAGCATCAGGTGACCAGGTCCGTCTGCGCAACTGCGATGGTGGACCGGCCCAGCAGTGGCGGTCAGGACTCGCGGGCTCGCTGGTCAATCCGGCATCGGGGCTGTGTCTCGGGGGTCCGGGCGACGCGGACAGCAGGGCCCTGCAGCGGATGGTGGCCTGCAACCAGTCCGATGCACAACGATGGATCTTGCCCTAGTCGGAGGGCGATGCCCGCGTCGGCCGACGTACCACGTGCTGCGGCGGCCCTCACCAGGCGACGCGTGAAGGCATTCGACCAACTGATCGGCGACTCCGACTCGCACGCACTGAATTTTCAGCTGTCGTCGTTGCCCGGCGTCGGCACACATACCGCCGCCGGCGGGAACACTGCCCAGCAACACGGTGGTTGGCCGCTGGTGGAAGGACGAGACTGTCAAGATCGACGTACTAGGCCTAACTGGTGATCAACCAGTCCTCGTCGGCGAATGCCGATGGCAGGCCAAACCGCTCACGCAGCGGGATCTCGGTGACCTGCGGCGCCGGGCCACTTTCCTGCCACCGCCAGGTGCGGCCGGGCTCACGTTAGCCTTCTGGTCCCGCGGCGGCGTGGACGAAACACTGGCCGGCCATCCCGAAGTCCGGACTTTCACCCCTGCCGACATCGTTGGCACGGACTGAGGTCGCGACACGGGCGACACAGCGGCGCGGCGAGCGTGAGGAAATTCGGTCGAGCTGACAGCTGACGACGCGTATGCCGACTCGCCGCTTGACGGCCGCGGTGAGGTAGCCACCGCAGAAGCCTCGATGACGGCGCATCGCGGGCCCATTCGCCTCCGTCGGCGCCTCAACGGATCGTCATCCACGCGCGCAGATTGCCAACGAGCAGAACGCATGATGCAAGCATCAGCACGGCAGCCGCTCCGGCCCGCCAGTTACGGACGACGACCTCGACGGCGCCCAAGACGGCGAACACGGCGGCGCCGGCCGCGGCCATGGTTGCCGCGAACCGCACCAGCCGGCCGCGGGCGGCCGCCTCGATCGCGAGCATGAGAGCCATCAGACCGGCGAACGACCAGAGCACTCCGATGGGTGGGCTTATCACCACGAGCGCAACCCCGGCCAGCATGACCGACACCGATGCTGCCGACCATATCGCCAGGAACCGCTGGCGTGGAGCATCGGCGGTGAGCGGAAGAGCACGGCGGCGCAGATGGGCGTGCGGAGCCTCGATGGGCGGCTGGGTTCTCGCGCGGACGATCGCATCGAGTTCCTCGCGGCGCGCGGTCTGCTCGGTGTGCAGCCGCGCGATGGTCTCCCTGCCGTCCCGGCCGTAGCCGGTCTTGTCACGGCGGGTCTTGTCTGCACCAGCGCGGCTCGCATAGGCGGCCCTGGCCCGGTCGCTGGCGCGCAACTCCCGCGACGTCTGCCGGTGGACGTCGATCTCGACGGCGAGCTCGGCAAGGCGTCGTTCCAGCCAGCTCGCACGGCTCTCCCGCAACACGGCACCGTGCTCGACGGTCGGGTACTCCTCGTCGAGGCCGGCCCACGCCACTGGGTTCGCCCAGCCCGGCCGGACCGCCCCATCTCGCTCATACCGGGGCCCGGCCGGTGCCCGCTCGCCGCCGAAGTGGTCCCGCGTGTCCAACCCCCACAACCCTCGATAGTCGCGGATCCACGGAGTGTTGTCGTCAACCAGCACCGGATGCCAAACCCGGCGCTCGCCGACACCGATGCCCAGGCCATCGCCGCGGTGGTAGTCGATGAACGGGATGCCGGCGGTCGTCGCCGGCATGTCCCTGGTCCAGGGCAGCAGAGTCCGGGCCACCCGCCGCAATGCGGCCGCGACGCGGTTCAGCCACGCCAGGGCGACGGTCGTCACGTACTCACCCGGTAGGTAGGCACCGGCGTGCGATCCGGCCCCCGCGTACACCACCGGATGCGTGCCGACGAACTCCATGTCCGGGTCGTCCCAGCGTCTACGCAGGTCGTCGCCGACCTCGTCGTGGGCCGAGAACGCCACCCAGGCCGGGCGCAGGGAGCCGCTGAGTGTCACGCCGAGGAAGATCGTCACCTGTTCCCAGTCGGCCTCGTGGTCGTTGACCCCGATGAACGTCGAGCGCCAATCATTCATCGGGTAGAAGTACCAGTACTGCAGGGCGACGTAGCCGCCGTCCCGGGACACTCTCGCGTAGTAGGGATGATCGTTCGCCTGCATGTGCGTGACGTACAGGCGATGCGCCGCCGCCCGGGTGCCGCCGGGTACCGTCCCCCGCAGGAGAATGGACAAGCGGAGCCCGGCATCGACGAGCCGCGCGAACAGCCCGACGGCAGCGAAGCGGCTACTCGGCCGGAACGACGGCTGCGTCCCCTCGCGACGCCACCGCCGGTACTCGGCACCACGCATCGGACGGTCGACGAGGCGCAGGTACAGGCCGTCCCCGGCGAACCGCTCCCCCACCGCGGCCAGACGCTCCAGCGTCAGCTCACCGGCCTGGACCAGACATTCGTCGCGTCGTTCACCCGGGCGCCGACGCCACAGGCTGGCCTGGCCGACGTAGGCGCTTACGGCTGTCGGCAGGAACAGCTCACCGGCCGTGTACCGGATCACCGGCTCATACGCGCGCAGCAGGGCAAGGTCACCCTCACGGGTGCCGGGCCCGGCGGGGGTCTCCGCCATGCCGATCCCCTCCTCACGGTGTCCCAGTAGCCTCGCTACCGGCGTCCGCCTCGCTACCCACGGCCGGCAGGTTCATCCGCCCGGCAATCCACACCACGGATGCAAGAAAACAGATCCGGTCCGGTCAGCGGCTAAACGCATATTGCCAACGCGCCCCGTGCGCGGTGAGCAGCACGCTGCCGCCTGCCGATATGTCGGCCGACTCGGCCTCAAGATCGCGGATCGCAACGGATCGAAGACGAACCGAAATTCGGTGAACGGTGGACGTGCCGCGCGTTACGTGGTTGGTCGCTTGACGGCCGCGGTGAGGTAAGCACCGCAGCGGACGTCCCACGCGCCGGGGTGTGCGACCCCGGATACGCGAGCGAGCCGACCGAACCTCCAACAGGATCACCGTGCCCGCACTCGAAACCGAGCTCGCCGACGAGCGAGCGCACCTCGACGCATCACGGCAGGCGCTGCGGCGCATGCCGAGGAGCTCTTCTCCACCGGAGACCAGGTCGCCGGCGACGCGTACGCCACGGAAACGCTGGGCCGGCACCTCGCCCGACGCATCGCCGACCTCGCCGACAACCCCGACACGCCGCTCTTCTTCGGACGGCTCGACCTTGACGACCACGACTACCACATCGGGCGCCGCCACGTGACCGACACGGCCGGCGAGCCTATGGTGCTCGACTGGCGCGCGCCGCTGTCGCGCAACTTCTACCAGGCCAGCGCCCGCGACCCGCAGGGCGTCGACGTGCGCCGCCGCTTCGGGTCCGGCAAGGGCGAGCTGACCAGCTTCGAGGACAAGCACCTCAGCCGCGGCGAACAGAATGCCGTCAGCCAGATCCTGCTGGAGGAGATCGAGCGTCCGCGCGTCGGGCCGATGCGAGACATGGTCGCCACCATCCAGCCCGAGCAGGATGCGCTCGTGCGCGCCGAGCTCGACGAGTCGATCTGCGTGCAGGGGGCGCCGGGGACCGGGAACCCCAACCCCGGATTGTGACCCATTACCGCCGGGGTCAGGGTCAGGCGACCTTCAGCTGCTCGTCGCCGAAGTCGGCGATCAGCTTCAGCGTGCCGCCGAGTGCCTCGATGTACCGTGCGAGCACCTCCTGCGTAGAGACACTGCCGGCCTCGATCTGCGACACCCGCGCCACCGAGACACCCATCCGGGACGCGACCTGCTCCTGCGTCATCTCACGTCGCTTGCGCAGCTCAGCCAGCCGCCAGCCCCGAGCCTCGTCCAGCATCGCGCCGACCGCGACGTCGAACGCCTCGCGGCCGCCTGCGGTTTCGACCGCGCGCTCCAGGTGATCGGTATCCCGCCACCGCTTAACGCCGCTCATCCCCGACCTCCCTCTCTCGCTCCTTCAAGTATGTGGCGTAGAACTGCTCCGCTTCCGGTATGGCCTGCCGGTACCACCGGTTCCACTGACCGGACTTGTCGCCGGCGATGAGCAGGATCGCGGATCGCCATGGATCAAAGACGAACAGAATCCGGATCTCGCTCCGCCGGCCGAGGAAATCGAACAACCCCGCGTCGGACCCATGCGCGACATCGTCGCCACCATCCAACCCGAACAGGTCGAACTCGTCCGCGCCGAGCTCGACGAGTCGATATGCGTGCAGGGGGCGCCGGGGACGGGGACGGGGAAGACCAGCCTGGCCGTGCGCTGGGCGCACCGCAGCGCCCAGCGCTTCGACGGCGGCCAGTTCTTCGTCGACCTCCGCGAGGGCGCCGCGGACCCGCTCGCGGCGGTCCTGCCGCTGGCGCTGAGCATCGCCGCCGCCCGCGCGGCCGTGACCCCGTCGCTGCCCCTGTCCGCCCTCGTCTGAGGATCACCGGTCATCCATCATCTTCGACCTGAACGGCCCATCCACTCCGGCCGGAGCAGGCCTTGCACGCTGCGAGAATGCTCGATGTGGACGCCGTCGGCCCGATCTGTGCAGCGCTCGCCGCGGGGCGCGGGCGGGCTCCGGCGGCCGGGGCGCTGCGCCGGGCGCTCGTCGCGCGGCTGGCCGAGTTCCCCGAGGCGCAGGGGGCGCTGGCGCGGGAGCTGACCAGCGCGGCGCACTGGCGGGAGCTGCTCGGCGACGCGCTCGTCGCCTCCGGCGCGACCCGCGACCGCGAGGTGCTCGCCGCGGCGCGGGCGGTGCTGGACGCCGGCGGCTCGCGGTACACCATGGACATCCGCGGCGCCGGGAACGTCCAGGCGGGCGACGGCAACATCCAGATCGGCAAGAACCTCGGCGCCGCGGCGCAGCAGATCCACGGGCCGGTGACCATCAACCAGGCCGCCTCCTCGCACTCCGAGTCCGGGCTGGGCGACAACTACGGCGCCGTCGGCACCTTCTACGGCCCGGTGTCGATCCGCGTGCGGCACAGCGCGCTCGGGGCGGCGACCGGGCTGCTGCTCACCGCGGTGCTGCTCGTCCTCGCCGCCCTGGTGTGGCGCGCCGCCGACGACGGCCCGATCGGCTGGGGCTCGCTGCCCGACTTCGGCCTCGCGATGCGCCCGACCTGGTGGGCCTGTCTCGTGCCGTTCGCGATCGGCGTCACCCAGAGCGCGAAGGTGGGCACGGCGACGCCCGCACTGCGGATGATCTCGACCGTGACCGAGCACGTGCTGGGCTGGCCGGCGGTGTTCGCGCTGCTGGTGGTGAACAGCCCGCATCGGTACCGCGACCACTGGTA
This sequence comes from Dactylosporangium sp. McL0621, assembly GCF_049995355.1. Classification (NCBI taxonomy): domain Bacteria; kingdom Bacillati; phylum Actinomycetota; class Actinomycetes; order Micromonosporales; family Micromonosporaceae; genus Dactylosporangium; species Dactylosporangium sp. McL0621. Next base: position 315,164 of record NZ_CP188259.1, on the reverse strand, counting down.
CACCAGCGCCGACGCCGTCGCGTTCAGCAACGGCGTCAACGACTTCCTTCAGCGGCACTTCTTCGCCGACGCGCCGCTGTTCACGAGCGCCTACGTCTGCCTGTTCGCGATCGGCGCGGTGTCGGGTCTGGTCGCCGGGGCCATCGAGCGGCTCAAGGCCGAGGCCCGGCCGGTCCGCTGACCGAGATCGTCGGGGTGGCCGAGACCGTCGGGTCGGCGAACGCGAGACCGGGCACGGCGGCGGCCAGGGCCAGACCGACCAGGATTCGAGCACGCAACGCGACTGCCTTCGTGAGAAAAGCCGCATACACGGCATTACGGGCGACCGTACCAAACCACCCGTTCGGATGAGCCGAGTCGCGAAAACCCAGCCGGCGTGGCCTACCGTGTGCTGGTGACGGCGTCGGTTCAGGGTGTGCGGGACGAGGATCTCGCCGCGCCGCTCGCCGCCGCCATCGAGGGGGATGCCTCCGCGTTCGCGGTGCTCTGGCGGTCGCTGCACCCGCCGGTGCTGCGCTACCTGCGCGTCGTGTGCGGGGACGCCGCCGAGGACGTCGCCTCCGAGACGTGGCTGCAGGTGTCGCGGGATCTTTCGAGATTTGACGGTACCGCCACCGCTTTCCGGGTCTGGCTCTTCCGCATCGCCAGGCATCGCGGGATCGACGAGAACCGCCGGGCGTGGCGCCGGCACGAGGAGCCGCACGAGGCCGTCGAGCAGCTGAGGGTCGCCGCGACCGCGCGCGACGTGGCCGCGGAGGTGGTCGAGCTCGACGAGACGGACCGCGCGCTGCGCATGATCGCGAGCCTGCCGCGGGACCAGGCCGAGGCGGTCATGCTCCGCGTGGTCGCCGGCCTCGACGTGGCGGGGACGGCCCGGGTGCTGGGGAAGCGCTCGGGCGCGGTGCGGATCGCGGCGATGCGCGGGCTGCGGCGGCTGGCGGAACATCCGGAGCTGCGGGCCGCCGACCGCGCGGACGGGCCCGGCCGGGCGCGGTCCGGCGAGGTCGACCCGGCGCGGCCCGGCGAAATCAACCGGGCGCGGTCCGGCGATGATGACCGGACGCGGCCCGGCGACGACGGCCGGGCGCGGCCCGGCGACGACGGCCGGGCGCGGCCCGGCGACGATGGCCGGGCGCGGTCCGGCGACGATGACCGGACGCGGTCCGACGACGACGGCCGGGCGCGGTCCGGCAACGAGGGGCGGGCGTGATGAAACGCGATGAGCTCCCCGAGGGCCGGCTGGGCGAGCTGCTGTCGGCCGCGGCCGCGCCCGGGCGCAGGCACGAGCTGCGCGGCGAGCCGGACGCGGTCGCGACGTTCCGCCAGGAGTACCGCCCGCGCATCGCCCGCCCCCGCAAGCGCCGCATCTTCGCCGTGGCCGTGGCGGCCGTACTCGCGGCCGGCGTCGGCGGGACGGCGTTCGCGGCGAACACCGGCCGGCTGCCCGACCCGGTGCAGACCTGGTTCGACAAGCACACCGACCTGAAGCCCGACCACCACGACCAAGAGCCGGTCTCGACCATGTCCGCGCCGCAGACCCCCCGGCCACCCCGCGCGTCGGCGGCGACCTCGGCGGCGGCCGGCCCGACGCCCCCGGAGGCGTGCCGGGCCTGGGTGGCGCGCCGCACCGACTCCCACGCCCGGCCCGTGACCGGCGACGAGCGCAAGGCGCTGTCGCTGCTGGCCGGCGGCGAGCGGGCGATCGACGCGTACTGCGACCGCCTCCTCGGCCTCGCCCCGTCCTCCTCCGCGGCCGCCCCGCCGAGCGGCAAGAACGGCAACTCCGGCGGCAACGGCAAGAGCCCGGGCGGCAAGAACGACAATCAGGGCAACAACGGCTGAGGTGTAACACCGCACGCCCGGGCGACGCTGTTTACCTTCGTGCTCACCGCAGGTGTCGATCTCGCCCCCACCGACGAGCGGACCGCCCTCGTGACCGTCGCGTGGTCGCGCGGCCGCGCCGCGCTGCGCGAGGTCACCATCGGGGTATCCGACGCGCGCATCGTCGCGACCGTGCGCCAGTCCGACAAGACCGGCTTCAACTGCGCGCTCGGCTGGCCCGAGCCGTTCGCCGCGCTCGTCAACGCGCACCGCGTCGGGCACACCGCGAGCCTGCCGAGCAGGGAGAACGGGGCGAACTGGCGGCGCGTGATGATGTACCGCACGACCGACGAGGCCGTGCGCGCCACCGTCCCGGGCGTCGTCCCGGCCAGCGTCGCCGCCGACCGCCAGGGCCACGCCGCCCTGCGCTGCGCCGCGCTGCAGGCCATGCTCGCCCGCTCCGGCCATGACGTCGACCGCAGCGGCACCGGCACGATCGTGGAGACCCACCCGGCGGCGTCACTGCACCGCTGGGGCGTGACCCGCCGGTACAAGGGCCGCCACGCGGGCCTGGCCGCCGCCCTGCACGACGCCACCGCGCGCTGGCTCGACCTCGGCTCCTTCGCCCCGCTCGTGATCACGAACCGCGACGCCTTCGACGCCCTGGTCGCGGCCCTGACCGCGCGGGCGACGGCCCTGGGCCTGACCCTGCGCCCGGACCCCGATCAACTCCCCCTGGCCAAGATCGAGGGCTGGATCGCCGTCCCGTCGACGGGCCTCGACGCGCTGCCTTAGATCGACTCGTCCAGGTGTGCGCTCCACACCGCGTTGCCCTGCTCGTGGGCGTCGACGCCGGCGAAGAAGGCGTCCGCGAGGTTGCCCGTCTCCGAGTCCGGGTACCCCTCGATCTCCAGGAACTTCGGCCGGTGCACCGCGAACGGCTCCGGCCGGTACGGCACGGCGATGACCAGCTTCTTCGGCGCCGGCCCGTACTCGACGGCCTCGGCGATGAGGGCGTCCACCTTGCCCGACTCGAGGTGGATGTACGCGTCGAGCACGAGCACCGCCCGCAGCCGGCCCGCCGGGTTGGTCTCCAGCTCCTCGCGGCCCTTGCGCGCGCCCTCCGCGATGTCCTCGGCGACGAAGCGGGTCATCCCCCGCTGGCCGTTGACCTCGTCGTACCCGAGCAGCGGCGTCAACGGGCCGCCGTCGGACACGCTCCACACCCCGTGCGCGGCGAAAAATCCGGCAAGTCTGGCGAAGTCATACATGCGCCTCAGCATTACACGGGCGCCCCGCCCCGCGCCGCCCCGCCGATCTAGACTCGCCCGCGGCGGGGCCGTAGCGCAGAGGTAGACGCATCGGACTGCGGATCCGAAGGACGCCGGTTCGACTCCGGCCGGCCCCGCCCTCGAGCACCCGATGAAGAACGCCTGACGTAGAACGCCTGACGTAGAACGCCCGACGTAGAACGCCCGACGAAGACCACGCGACGAAGGAGGACGGTTGCGAGCGCTGCATCCGTCCGCGGTGCCGGCCAGGATGATCGAGAAGGCGACCGAGCGCCGCCTGGCGGGCGACTGGCCCGGCGCCTGCGCGGCCGCGGGCGTCGTCGTGCACGTCGACCTGGCCACGCTGCGGCGACACTTCGGCGCCGAGGTGGCCGGGCCGCTCGAGGCCGACCTGCGCCACCTCGTACCCGACCTCCTACGCTGGCATTTCCCCCGCGACCGCAACGGCTTCCCGCGCACCGACGCGTTCTACCCGCTGGCACTCCTGCCCGACGACCACGGGCTGTTCGCACGCGCAAGGCCCGGCGAGCACCGCATCGACCTGCGCATCGACCGCCTGGTCGAGCAGCCGGGCCGGCGGGACGACACCTTCGTGCTCCTGCGGGATCGTTGGGATTCCCGGTGTACCGCGGAAATCCTGGCCCGATCCGGAGGAGTCACCCGGCTGCCGTTCTTCACCGCGGCGGGCGCGCGCCACGCAACGGAGGACGGCTCCCCCGAGGGCCGCGTTGAGTCCGCCCTGGGGCTCGACGCGCGCGGCCGGCACGCCGCGGCGTGGGCCGTCGCCGGGTACGACCTCCAGGTCCTCCTCTTCGACCGCCGCTTCGGCCGCGACCGCCTCGACCCCGCCGCGTTCGCCATCGACCCGGCCGAGCGCAACCGCGCCCGCGGCGCCGCGGTCGAGCGCTCGCTGGCCTGGCCGCGCCCGGTCCACGCGACGTTGCGGGAGGCCGCGCGCCGCACCCTCGCCTACGTGCGGGAACTCCGCGCCGCCGCCCCCTGGCCCCGCCCGGGCGTCGTGGGGCCGTCGCCGCACCCGATGACCGAGGTCAACGACCACCTGGGCCTGGTACGCATCGACGTACGCGGCCGCACGATCGTGCTCGACGGCGCCCGGGCGCGACTGCTGACCCGCGGGCCCTACCACGAGACCGACGCGTCCCGCCGCGACGCCGAGCTCGACGAGTTCGGCACGACGATCGAGCGCATCCCGGTCGTCCCGCCGGTGCTGGTCCACCGCCCCGAGGAGCTCGACGCCCTGCTCCGGGGCCCGGCGCGGCTGCACCCGCTGGTCCATCGGGCGCTGTTTCCAGAAGCGCCGGCAGCGGTACCGCCGGAGCCGACCCGGCTCCGCACGACCCTCCGCGTGCAGTGCGACCACGCGACCCACGAGATCACCATGCGCGCCGGCGAGATCGTCGTGCCGCACACCTCCGCCGAGATCGACCGCGAGCTCGCCCTGTCCGCCCTCGGCGGCGCCCTCCAGGGCTGCGTCGCCGCGCGCGAGGGCTGGCGCGCCGCGGACATCCGCCCGCCGCGCCCGGTGCGCCACCTGCAGCTGGAGCTGCTGCACGTCATCCGGCACGGCGACACCGCCGTGGTACTCGACGCCCTGGCGCGGGGCCTGGACCCGCACGTGCGCCTGCCCGCACACGGCGAGACCCTCCTGCACCGCCTCCCCCTGCTCCCGAACGGCGAGGCCCTGCTGCCGGGCCTGCTGGCGGCCGGCCTGGACCCGAACGCGCGCGACCGCCGGGCCCGCACCCCGCTGCACGAGGCCGTAGCGCGGGGCTCCGAACACCTGGTCCGCGCCTTACTGAAGGCCGGCGCCGACCCGAAGGCGCGCTCGCACCCGAGCGGCTACGTGAACATGGCGGGCTTCACGGGCCGCAAGGACCTGGCCTTCCTGCGCCCCTTGCTCCAATGACACCGGACCCCGGCGCCGTAGACTCCGGCGCGGCAGGGCCGTAGCGCAGAGGTAGTCGCACCGCCTTCGCAGGGCGGGGAACGCCGGTTCGACTCCGGCCGGCTCTGCCCCTCATCACCCGGAAGGCAACCCCCGAACGGCAGGCGTTGTCCAGCCACGTGGCGGGTACCGTACGAATCCCCGGACTCGGCAGGATCGAAGACGTGTCGAAGCCGCACGGAGCGCCCGGCATCGTCGTCGCCCTCAACCTGCTCGCCGCGCTATGGGTCATCGGGGGCCTGGCCAGCGTGTCCACGCTCTGGCCGAACGACGGCCCCTATGACCGCCCGACCGAGGCCGAGATCGCCCCGGCCTTGACCGTGGCCTTCATCGCCGGCCTGGCCGCGACGGTCGCCGTGAGCGCCGCCGCCATCGTGAAACACCTGTCCAGGCGCGGCGAGGCCCCCGAGCTGGAGTCCTGAACCCGACCGGCGTCGGCCGGCCCTATTTGCCCGTTACCTGCCGCCGGTCGTGGCGTCCGAGCGTTCGGCCCACACACGCGGGACGTCGGGCCGACAGAGGGGTAGCGACCGCGCCGGCGATCGGCGCTGAGGCGCCGACGTGGCGACGCCGCCGAGGAGCGGTGACGCTCTAGACTGCCGCGCGGCAGAGCCGTAGCGCAGAGGTCGACGCACCGCCTTGCTCAGGCGAAGGACGCCGGTTCGATTCCGGCCGGCTCTGCCCCTGGACCGGAGTGTCACGTTCGGGTGAATCGGCGCGACACGGGCAAAAGGCGTCATCCGGCGGATTATCATGCCGCGGCGCTACGCTCGCGGCCGTGGCTAGGGGAGCGGTCCGCAACTTCGAGACGGCGCTCGGTGCGATCGGGGTGCTGGCGCTCATCATCACCGCCATCATCATCACCGGCTGGAACCCGCTGCCCAAGGTCGGTGACTGGTGGGAGAAGGTTGCCGACAGCACCGGGAAACTGTCCACCCCCGACACGACGTGGACCGAGCGCGTGGGCGGGCAGCCCTCGTCGGCCGTTGTCGCCGGTACCGCCGCCATCGTCAGCATGCGCGGCACCGTTGAAGGCCGGTCGCTGACCTCCGGGCAGGTGCTGTGGACCAAGGAGGCCGACTGGGCCGGGGTCGCGGGCGACGGCGGGAACGTGGTCGCGATCGTCGGGCGGCGCGGGACCGGGCTCGAGGCGCTCGACCCCGGCACCGGGACGGCGCGGTGGAAGGACGGCGAGGCGGTCGGGGCGTGGACGTTCCGGGACTCCGTGCTGACGCTCGCGTGCGGCAAGCTCAGCGACTGCACGCTCACCGCGCGGGCGCCGCGCGACGGGGCGCAGATCTGGAAGCTCACGCTGCCGGGCATCGGGCGGGTGCTCAACGGCATCAACAGCGACCTGCTCGGCACCGAGGTCAAGGCCGACGCGTACCGCGACGCGATCGGGGCCATGCCGCGCACGATCCCGGCGATGCTCGGGTTCCCGATCGACCAGAAGGTGAAGGTCGTCGACACCGGGCGCGGCAAGCTGCTGCCGGAGGAGAGCGTCTCGAACACCACGCGGGTCGTGGTCGCGGGCGGGCGCGTGCTGGTGTCGACGGCGGCGCCGAAGGACGGTAACTGCCGGTACAGCCTCGAGGCCCGCGACGCGAGCACCGGCAAGGCGGTGTGGAAGAAGGACGGGTACGACCTGCACACCGCCTCCGGCGCCGGGTGCGAGCAGCGGCACGACCCGTCCGGGGCCGACACCGTGCTGATCGCGACCCGCGGCGACAACCGCGAGGTGTTCCTGTCGCCGCGCGATGGGCGCGAGATGTGGGCCGGGGCCGACGGCGACGAGATCGTGGCGGCCGACAGCCAGTACGGGCTGGTCCGGTCCAACGGCGGCAAGACGCTCGCGGTCGTCGGGTTCGACAAGGGCGGGCGGCTGTGGCAGAAGGACGTGCCGGCGAAGGCGGACATCGCCGTGTCGCGGTACGCGGTGCTCGTGCGCGACTCCGCCGGCGGGCACCTGATCGCCTATGCGCCCGCCGACGGACGAACGCTCATCGACGCGAAGACCACCGCGGACGTCCTCGGCATCGGCGAGCACGGGCTGATGGTCGGGCGGGGCCGGACCATCGGGTACCTGCCCTTCGGTTAGAGGATCTTGTAGGTCGAGGTCAGCCGCCCGCCGGTGTACTGGTGGAACACGAGGGCCGGGCGGTCGTCGTAGTCCATCCCGTCCGTCTCGCGCTCCCAGGGCATGATCAGTGTCGACTTGATGCCGGGCGCGATGACGAGCGGCACGCCCGCGAACGTGGTCACCGTCGGCGTGTGGAAGTGCCCGCACAGCACCGCGACGACGTTCGTGTGGCGGCGGATCACGGCCTCGAGGCGCTCCTCGCCGAACTGCCGCAGCCGGTCGGCGTACGGGTGCTCGAGCGCGATCGGCGGGTGGTGGAAGCACACGAACGCGGGGCCGTCGATCGACAGGGCCTCGTCGAGCCACTCGATGTTCTCGATGAACCCCTCGTCCTTGCCGGGGATGGTCGAGTCGACCAGGGCGAAGAGCACATCCCCGACGCGTTCGACGCGGTTGAGCGGGCCCAGGCCGGCGGCGACGAACTCTTCCCGCCGATCGTGATTGCCCGGCAGATGGAGCAGTGGTACATCGAGCCGCTTGAACAACATCTTGAGCTGCTCGTACTCGTCGGGCTGCCCGTGGTCGGCGAGGTCTCCGGTGAGCAGGACCGCGTCCACCTGGCGGTGCAGGCCGAGCAGGTAGTCGACGACCCTCGTGGTCCGCTCGACGATGCGCCGGCCGCCGTCCACGTGGGTGTCGCTGACGTGCGCGATGAGCGTCATGTGGTGACGCTAAGGAGCGGGCTCAGGCGGTACAACGTCCAATTGCGGATCCGCGGTCAGCGATGCTCCATGACCAGCGCGAACGACGTATGAGGGGCCAAGGCCTCATAGCCGTGCGCGACGTCGCCGGCGAAGGAGGCGTAGTCGTGGACGTCCAGGTCGACCGGTGAGTCCTCGGGGCCGACCCGGAGCCGTCCGCTGATCATCACGACGTGCTCGATCGTGCCGGGCAGGTGGGCGTCGGCCTTGCGGGCGCCGATCGGCTCGACACGCATCAGGTAGATGTCCCGGCGTACCCCGGGCGGGCAGGTCGCGAGCAAGGTACCGATGAAATCCGCCTGTTCGGACTTCACCGTCGGACCCTCACCGGCCCGGATCACGCGGGGCGCGGTCGGCGGCGGCTCGACCAGCCGGCTGAACGGCACGTTGAGCGCCACGGCCAGGGCCCACAGCGTCTCGATGTTGGGGTTGCCGGCCCCCGACTCGAGCTGGCTGAGCGTCGACTTGGCGATGCCCGCGCGCTTGGCGACCTCGCTGAGCGACAGCTTCTCGCGCTCCCGCTCGCGGCGCAGCGCCGCGGCGATCAGGTCGATCGGGGGCTTGTTGGGGTTCAAGGCACTTCCGTTCGGTACGTCGAACGATTTATTCGGCTTGACGAACACTGGCGATGGGTCCAGCATACCGAACTATGCGTTCGATTCTCCGAACAGATCCGATCGCCCGCGACGTGGCGGCGCTGTGCGCGGCGGCCATGGTCGTCGGGCTGTCGTTCGGCGCGATCGCCTCGGCCGCCGGGGTGCCACTGTCGAAGATCATCGCCATGAACGCGCTGGTGTACGCGGGCGGCGCCCAGTTCCTCGCCGTCGGGCTGGTCGGCGCCGGGGCCACCGCCGCCGCGATCGTGCTCGCCGGGCTGCTGCTCAACGCGCGGCACCTGCCGTTCGGCCTGGCGATCGGCAACGAGGTGCTCGGCCGGCGCCGCATTCTGGGCAGTCACCTGATGACCGACGAGTCGGTCGCGTTCGCGCTGGCCCAGGACGATCCGGCCCGCCGCCGCCGGGCCTACTGGCTCACCGGCATCAGCCTGTACCTGACCTGGAACGTCTCGGCCGCGGTGGGGGCGATCGCCGGGTCCGCGCTCGGCGATCCGGACGTGTTCGGCATCGACGCGGCGTTCCCGGCCGCGCTGCTGGCCCTGACGCTGCCTTCGCTGAAAGAGCGTGCGGCTGTACGTGTGGCAGTCGCCGGCGCCGCCCTGGCCCTCGCCGCCACGCCGCTCCTGCCCGCGGGTCTACCCGTACTCGTCGCCCTGCTCGCACTGCCCCTGGCGAGCACGAAACTCGCGAGGAACAAATGAGCTGGATCGCCATTCTCGTCCTCGCGGCGGGCACCTACGCCTTCCGGTTCGCGGGGCCCGTCCTGCGCGAGCGGGTCTCGGTGTCGGAGAACGTCAAGCGGTACCTCGCGCTCGCCGCCATCGCACTGCTCGCCGCGCTGATCGCCACCGCCGCCCTGCTGGAGGGCACGCACTTCGTCGGAATCGCCCGCCCCGCCGGGGTACTGGTGGGGGCGGTGCTCGCGTGGCGGAAGGCGCCGTTCGTCGTCGTCGTGGTGGCCGCGGCACTGACGGCGGCCCTGCTCAGGGTCGCCGGGGTCGAGTAATACAGTCGTGGGCATGCCCGAATTCGCGTTCTCGCCGCTGCTGCCGCTCGGACCCGACATCACCGAATACCGCCTGGTCACCAGCGACGGGGTCGGCCGCGACGGGCGGTTCCTGACGATCGAGCCGGAGGCGCTGACCCGCCTCACCGACGAGGCCATGCACGACATCGCGCACTACCTGCGCCCGGCCCATCTGACCCAGCTGCGCTCGATCATCGACGACCCCCAGGCCTCGCCGAACGACCGGTTCGTCGCCCTCGACCTGCTGCGCAACGCCAACATCGCCGCGGGCGGGATCCTGCCCATGTGCCAGGACACCGGCACCGCGATCGTGATGGGCAAGCGCGGCCGCTTCGTGCTCACCGACGGCAACGACGAGGCCGCGATCGCCCGCGGCGTGTTCGACGCCTACACGCGCCTCAACCTGCGCTACTCGCAGCTCGCGCCGCTGACCATGTGGGAGGAGAAGAACACCGGCTCCAACCTGCCGGCGCAGATCGAGTTGTACGCCGAGGGCGACGACGCGTACAAATTCCTCTTCATGGCCAAGGGCGGCGGCTCGGCCAACAAGAGCTACCTGTACCAGGAGACCAAGGCCCTGCTCAACCCGACCCGCATGATGCAGTTCCTCGAGGAGAAGCTGCGCCTCATCGGTACCGCGGCCTGCCCGCCCTACCACCTGGCGGTCGTGATCGGCGGCACCTCGGGCGAGCACGCGCTCAAGACGGCGAAGCTGGCCTCGGCGAAGTACCTCGACACCCTGCCGGTCTCGGGCTCGCCGGTCGGCCACGGCTTCCGCGACCTGGAGCTGGAGGCCGAGGTCCTCCAGCTCACGCGCGAGTTCGGGATCGGGGCCCAGTTCGGCGGCCGGTACTTCTGCCACGACGTCCGCGTCGTGCGCCTCCCCCGCCACGGCGCCTCCTGCCCCGTCGCGATCGCCGTCTCCTGCTCCGCCGACCGCCAGGCCGTCGGCAAGATCAATGAGCAGGGCGTCTGGCTGGAGCAGCTCGAGCGCGACCCGGCCCGCTTCCTGCCCGACGTCACCGACGAGCACCTCGACGACGACGTGGTGTCCGTGGACCTCAACCGCCCGATGCCGGAGATCCGCGCCCAGCTGTCGCAGCTGCCGGTCAAGACCCGCCTGTCGCTGACCGGCCCGCTCGTCGTGGCCCGCGACATCGCCCACGCCAAGATCGCCGAGCGCCTCGACGCGGGCGAGCCGATGCCGCAGTACATGCGCGACCACGCCGTCTACTACGCCGGCCCGGCCAAGACCCCGGAGGGCTACGCCTCGGGCTCGTTCGGCCCCACGACGGCGGGCCGCATGGACTCGTACGTGGAAAAGTTCCAGGCCGCGGGCGGCTCGATGATCATGCTGGCCAAGGGGAACCGCTCCAAGCAGGTGACGAACGCCTGCCACCAGTACGGCGGCTTCTACCTCGGCTCGATCGGCGGCCCGGCGGCCCGGCTGGCCCAGGACTGCATCAAGCACGTGGAGGTGCTGGAGTACCCGGAGCTGGGCATGGAGGCCGTCTGGAAGATCGACGTCGTCGACTTCCCGGCCTTCATCGTGGTCGACGACAAGGGCAACGACTTCTTCGCCGAGGTCACGAAGCCCGTCCTGACCCTCGGCCGCCGGTAGCACTCACGACGCCGCTCGCCATCGGGGCTGGTTCTCGCCGGCGTTCCGGGTGCAGCGCATCCTCGTGCCCGCCGACGTGTAACCGATGGCGCCCTCCGGCGAGCAGAACGCGCCGGGGTGGACGTTGCCGACCGGCCCGCCCGCCGGTGCCGTGGTCTTCGGCGCCGGCGGCTTCGTCGTCGTCTTCGTCTTCGCCGGCGTCGGGTTCTTGGTCGTCACCACGGGCACCGGCACCGCCGGCGCCGTCGTCGGCACGATCACCGGCGCGACCGACGGCGACGGGCTCACCGACTCGCTCGACACCGCCGACGGGGCGACGCCGACGAGGTTGTTCGGCTTGGCCGGCGTGTCCGGATCGCAGGCGGCAAGCGCAGCGACGGTCAGGACGACGGCGATCCAGCGACGAGTGGCCACGACCCGATCGTCGTCGGAAGCGAGCCGGAATGGATCGGATTCGCGACCATTCGCGATCGGCTGATGCGCTCAGCGGTCGTCGGCAGCCGCCGCGGCGACCAGGGGCAGCACGCGGTACGGGATCTGCGAGGCCAGGGCGATGATCGTCGAGGAGCGCAGAATCCCCTCGAAGCTCATCACCCGGTCGATCACCCGCTGCAGGTCCGCGTTCGAGCGCGCCACCATCCGGCACAGCAGGTCGCCCGACCCGGTGATCGTGTGGACCTCCAGCACCTCCGGGATGTCCGACAGGTGGGCCGAGACCGGGTCGTGGCCGAAGCGCTGGCGGATCTCCAGCGTCACGAACGCGGTCACCGCGTAGCCCAGGGCCGCCGGGTCGACGTCCGGCCCGTGGCCGCGGATCACGCCGCGGGCGGCCAGGCGGTCGAGGCGCGCCTGCACGGTGCCCCGCGCGACGCCGAGGCGGCGGGAGCACTCCAGGACGCCGATGCGCGGCTCGGCGTACAGCAGGCTTATGAGGCGTGCATCGAGAACATCGATTTCATTGGACAATATGCTCACCAGTACCCGCCGAAAATGCCGCCAATTGTGCAACTTGACCACGCAGAATAGCGTTCCTTGCCCAACATCGGAAAATCGGGCGACGCTACACGTATGACCCGCGCCATCGAAGACCTGACCGAGCTCATCGGGGCCGTCGAGCACGACGTCTCCCACGATCCCTTCCCGCTCACCGGGCTCGATCACGTCCGGTTCTACGTCGGCAACGCCAAGCAGTCGGCGCACTTCTACTCGACCGCGTTCGGCATGACGCTGCTGGCGTACCGCGGGCCGGAGCAGGGTCACCGCGACCACGCCGAGTACGTGCTGAAGTCCGGCTCGGCCATCTTCGTCTTCGCCGGCGGCGTGCACCGCCAGGCCGAGGCCACCCAGCACTACGAGCGCCACGGCGACGGCATCGCCGACATCGCGCTCGAGGTGCCCGACGTCGACACCGCGTTCGCCTTCGCCGTGCGCCAGGGCGCCACGCCGCTGGAGGAGCCGCACGACGAGCAGGACGAGCACGGCATCGTGCGCCGGGCCGCGATCGCGACGTACGGCGAAACCCGCCACACGCTCGTCGACCGCTCGCGCTACTCCGGCCCGTTCCTGCCCGGTTTCGTCGCGCGCGGGCCGATCGTCGCGCCGCCAGCCAAGCGGTACTTCCAGGCCGTCGACCACGTCGTCGGCAACGTGGAGCTCGGCCGGATGGACGAGTGGGTCGGCTTCTACCGCCGGGTCATGGGCTTCACAAACATGGCCGAGTTCGTCGGCGACGACATCGCCACCGAGTACTCCGCGCTCATGAGCAAGGTCGTCGCGAGCGGCACCCGCAAGGTCAAGTTCCCGCTCAACGAGCCCGCGGTGTCGCGCAAGAAGTCGCAGATCGACGAGTACCTGGAGTTCTACGGCGGCCCCGGGGCGCAACACATCGCGCTGGCGACAAACGACATCCTGCGCACCGTCGACGAGATGCGGGCGGCCGGCGTCGAGTTCCTCACGACCCCCGACTCGTACTACGAGGACCCCGAGCTGCGCGCCCGCATCGGCCAGGTGCGCGCGCCGATCGAGGAGCTGAAGGCGCGCGGCATCCTCGTGGACCGCGACGAGGACGGGTACCTCCTGCAGATCTTCACCAAGCCCGTCCAGGACCGCCCGACGGTGTTCTTCGAGCTGATCGAGCGGCACGGGTCGCTCGGCTTCGGCAAGGGCAACTTCAAGGCGCTTTTCGAGGCGATCGAGCGGGAGCAGGAACTTCGCGGGAACCTGTAACACTGTTCGGGTGACATATCCGGGCCAGCCGCAGCCGGGTGGTGCCCCGAACCCCGGGACACCACCCGGTCATCCGCAGGGTTATCAACAAGGTTATCCACAACGTGGGTACCCGCCCGGCGGTTATCCACAGGTCAGCGGCGCTCCGGCGAGTTATCCACAGCCCGGTTATCCACAGGGTGCCTATGCGGTACCGCCGCCGGTGCCGCGGGTCCCGAACGGCATGCCCCGGGCGAACTTCGGCGACCGGTTGCTGGCGACCCCGACCGTCCTCGGCATGGTCGCGGCCATCGCCGGCGCGGGCGCCACCACCTCCTCGTCCAAAGAGGCCCCGAGCGCGGGCCTGCTGTTCGGCCGCACCGGCGTCACCTGGGGCAAGCGGGCGATGAAGCTGCAGCTGATCCGCCTCGACGACCTGGCCGCGCCGGTCGACCGCGGCGTGCTCGCCAAGCGCTGGGCGACGCAGAGCCTCGTCGGCGCCGTCGTACCGTTCTTCTCCTGGGTCGACGGTCTGTGGCAACTGTGGGACAAGCCGTACCAGCAGTGCCTGCGCGACAAGGCGGCGGGGACAATTGTGGTGAAGGTCGGATGAGCGGTACGGAGGGTTTGTGACAGCGCCCGGTTGGTACAAGGATCCTGCGGACCAGGACGTCCAGCGGTACTGGGACGGCGAGGGCTGGATCGGCGAGCCGGTCCCGGCCTCGGAGCCCGCCCCGGCGGCGCCGCCGGTGATCGCCGAGAAGCCGGTCACCCCGGCCGCGCCGGCAGCGCCGACGCCGCCGTCCCCGGTGGTCACCATGCCCGGTGCACCGTTGCCGCAGGGTGCGGTGGTACTCCCGCCGGGCACTCCGATCCCGCCGGGCGGATTCCCGCCCGGGCAGCTGCCGCCGGGCGCGATCGTGCTCCCGCCGGGCACGCCCCTGCCGCCCGGACTCCTGCCGCAGGGCCAGCTGCCGGCCGGCGCGGTGCAGGTGCTGCTGCCGCCGCAGGCCGGTTTCGCGGTGCCGGCGCAGATCCGCCCGCACGGCTACGCCCTCGCCCCGCTCGGCAAGCGGCTCCTCGCCCGCCTCGTCGACATCCTCGTGGTCGCCGTGATCATCGGGATCGCGACGGGCTTCCTGATTTATCAGTACGTCAAGGAGGTCGGCCCGGTCATGGCGGAGATCTACCGCCGCCAGGCCGCCGGCCAGTCGTTCAGCGACGTGACGACCTCGGACCGCGCGCAGTACCTGCAGATCATCATCCTGATCCTGATCGCCGCGATCTGGTTCGCCTACGAGGTCCCGTCCAACGCCGGCAGCGGCCAGACCCTCGGCAAGCGCCTCCTGAAGATCAAGGTCGTGGGGCTCGACGCCGACCAGCCGCTGGGCTTCGGCCGCGCGATCCGCCGCTGGAACCCGCTGGGCCTGTGGGTCCTGCTGTGGACCTGCGGGATCGGTTTCGTGCTGCAGTTCATCGACGCCCTGTCCCCGGTGATCGACTGGCCCCTGCACCGAGCCATCCACGACCGCGCGGCCGGCACCGTCGTGGTGATGGCCGACCGCGACCCCGATTCCGCCCCGACTCCCGGAGATCTGCCATGAGCCTCACCCGCCCGGACCTGGATGCCCTGCCCGCCTACGTCCCCGGCCGCAGCGTGCCCGGCGCCATCAAGCTGGCCAGCAACGAGGTCCCCTACGGCCCCCTCCCCGGCGTGGTCGAGGCGGTGACCGCGGCCGTCGCGGGCGTGCACCGCTACCCCGACATGGGCGTGACCGAGCTGCGGGCGCGCCTGGCCGACCGCCTGGGCGTCGACTCCGAGCGGGTGGCGACCGGCTGCGGCTCCGTGGCGCTGTTCGAGCACCTGTTCCGCGTCGCCTGCCTGCCCGGCGACGAGGTCGTCTACGCCTGGCGTTCCTTCGAGGCGTACCCCATCATCGGCGCCACCACCGCCGCGAAGAGCGTGCGCGTGCCGAACACCGGGGCCCACGCCCACGACCTGAACGCGATGGCCGACGCCATCACGGATCGCACGCGGATCGTCATCGTGTGCAACCCGAACAACCCGACGGGCACCGCGGTCCGCAAGGCCGAGCTGGACGCCTTCATCGACCGGGTGCCCGCGAACGTGATCGTGGCCCTGGACGAGGCCTACCGCGAGTTCGTCACGGACCCCGACGTGCCCGACGGCCTGCGGGAGTACGGTGACCGCCCCAACGTGGTGGTCCTGCGCACGCTGTCGAAGGCCTGGGGCCTGGCCGGCCTGCGCATCGGCTACCTGATCGGCTCGCCGGAGGTGGCCGCGGCGGTGCGCAAGGTCGTCACCCCGTTCTCGACGTCGCTGGCGGCCCAGGCCGCGGCCCTCGCCGCGCTCGACGCCGAGGCCGAGATGCGCCGCCGGGTCGACCTGGTCGTGGCCGAGCGGACGCGCGTGGTCGAGGCGGTGCGCAAGGTGTACCCGGACGTACCGGAGACCCAGTCCAACTTCTTCTGGCTGCCCCTGGGCGACCAGTCCGCCGAGTTCGCCGCGGCCCAGGAGCGCGCGGGCGTGATCGTGCGCTCCTTCCAGGGCGACGGCGTCCGCGTCACCATCGGCACCCCGGAGGAGAACGACGCCTTCCTCGGCGCGCTGTAGTCACGCGCGTGGGTCCTGGCCGGGGTCAGCCGATGCCGACCAGGACCACGGTGTCCTGGCTGAAGTAGTACTTGTCGTCGATCTCGGATTCCTTCGTGGTCTGCAGGCGCTCGATCACCAGGTACCCGGCGTGCAGGTAGTACATGCTGTACACGAACCGGTCCGCCGGCCGGATGCGCAGCTCGGTGCTCGAGGTGACCGCGCCGGTCTCCAGGTTCAGCACCAGCAGCTGGTACTCGGTGTTGATCACGTAGAAGTTGCGCTGGTCCCCGCCGATCAGGCGGCCCGAAACCTCGGACATCCACAGGCGCTTGCCCGTCGAGCGCGAGTACGCCCAGATGTACCCGCCGGTCATCTGCTGCGCGACCACGTCCCCGACCGCGATCACCGTGTCCTTGTCGGCGACGGGCTCCGGCTTCACGGTGCGGTCGGCGGCGAGCGACCAGTACGAGGCCGTGATCGTGCCCAGCCCCGCGGCGGCGTCGGTGTACGACACGACGCCCTCCCCGGTCGGCGCGGCCTTGAACATCGTGCAGCCGGACCGGCCGAGCTGGCACGACGACGGCTCGATGAACCAGTTGGAGACGTTGTCGGTACCGAGTGAGGCCCCCGGCGGCCGCCAGGTACTCAGCAGCACGCCGCTCGCCGCGTCGTACATCTCCAGGGTGGCCGGCTTGGCGCAGGTGTTCTTCACGAAGTACGTGTCCGGGCCCGTCCAGTCGTTGGACCGGCACCCCGGCTCGGTCGTGAACGAGCGCGTCCACTTGATCGTGCCGTTGACCGGGTCGATCCCCTCGACGACGTCCTTGCCGGTGGCGATGACGACCGGCTGCCGATCGACCGTGGACGCGCTGACGAACAGATCCTCGGGCAGCCACATGGTCTTGGCCCCGGTACGCCGCCCCGCGAACGACTCACCATCCGCCGGGTCGATCTTCGCCTGCCAGACGATGTCGCCCTTCTCCGCGTCGAGCGCGACGATCTCGCCGTCCGACCACTTCGTGATGACGACCGACATGCCGACCCCGCTGGCGGGCTTCTCCACCTCGACGATCGACACCACCTCGGCCGGCCACCGCCGGTACGACCAGTGCGGCGTGTTCATCCGCTGCGCCGTGACCGGAGTGTCGGCAAAGACCCGCCGCTGCTCCGTGTACACCCGCAGCCGCCCTTCGACGATCAACGGCGCCGCCGGCAGCTCCGAGTACTGGATCGCCTTGATCGGCTCGGCCGAGGGCACCGGCTTGTCGGCGCGGCTGACGGTCTCGGCGGGCTTCAACGTGCGGTAGGCGGTGATACCCATGGCGAAGAGCACCACGAGGACGAGCAGCCCGGTGAGCACGAACCGCACCGGCCGCGACCAGCTACGCGGCGACACCAGCCGCCGGAGCCCGTCCGCTCTCGTCCCCATAACCACCTCCGCCGCGCACGATACCTGCCTGATGCGAAACAACGCGCACGGCGACCGTCGATCCGCAGAAGACTCACACCGCGTTCCCACCGCCCCGTGACATTCTTCGCGCTCCATCCGAGCGAGCCAGATCACCCAATCGTGTCGGCCAAGCCGATTGGCGCCGGTGCCCTACGTTCGGCGAAACCCGGCCATGCATTTCAGAGCCGCAGCGCCCGTCCACATTTCGGCGCTCGACCCGAAGCACAAAGCCACCCGCCCGCGGCCGCACAACGCCCGCCCCCGCCCGCGCATGCAGGCCGGCCTGCAGCCGCACGCCGCTCGCCCCGCCCTGGGGGCATGGGCCACTCGCCCACCCGCGCACGCTTGCCAGCTCGCAGCCACGCACTGCTCGCCCCGCCCGCGGGCATGGGGCCGCTTGCCCGCCCCGCGGGCATGGGCCGCCGCCCGTGGCCGTGAGCCGGCGACTGGCGGCCACGGCTGAGCGCGTGGCGGGAGGCACGACCGGTGACGGCCGTCGCCGCCATGCGTCCACAAGCACGACGGGCAGCGAGCCCGCAGTCGGCCCGCCCGAGCGCACGCGACGGAGCTCGCCACGCGCGGTGGGATGCCGCACGTGAGGCCCAATCGCCTCCCGGATCGACGCCTTGCCGCCCGGAGCGATGCCGCAGACCGACGGCTCGCCCATCGTCACAAGGTTTCCGCTCACTCCGGCTTGGTGATCGTGCCCGTCACCTCCCCGAAGCCGATCCGCGCCCCGCCCGCCCCCGGCGCCGTCGCGGTGATCGTCACCGTGTCGCCGTCGAGCAGGAACGACCGCGCGGTGCCGTCGGCGAGCTGGATCGGCCGCGCCCCGTTCCAGGTCCGCTCGATGAACGACCCGGTCTGCTCGGCCTCCGCCCCGCTCACCGTCCCCGAGGCGTAAAGGTCCCCGGTCCGCGCCCAAGCCCCGTTGACCGTCATGTGCGCCAGCTGCTGCGCCGGCGTCCAATACATCCCCGCGAACGGCGGCCGGGAGACCAGCGTGCCGTTCCAGAAAATCTCAATCCCGATGTCGTACCCGTAGTGCTCCCCCGCCCGCAGATAAGGCAGCACGGGAGGCACCTGCGGCGGCCCGGGCACCCGCGCCGCGTCGAGCGCGTCGAGCGGCACCACCCACGGCGACACCGACGTCCGGAACGACTTGCCCAGGAACGGCCCCAGCGGCTGGTACTCCCACGCCTGCAGATCCCGCGCCGACCAGTCGTTGACGAGCACCGCCCCGAACACGTGCTCGCGGAAGTCGTCGATCGCGACCGCCTCCTCCGACGGCACCCCGACCACGAACCCGACCTCGGCCTCGATGTCGAGCCGCAGCGAGGCCCCGAACGCGGGCGCGTCGTCGTCGGGCGACTTGCGCTGCCCATACGGCCGCGGCACCTCGGTCCCGGACACGACCACGGTGCCGGCGCGCCCGTGGTACCCGACGGGCAGGTGCTTCCAGTTCGGCAGCAGCGCCGCCCCGCCGGGCCGGAACAGCCGGCCCAGGTTCGTCGCATGCTCCTCGGACGAGTAGAAGTCGACGTAGTCGGCCACCTCGAACGGCAGCTCGAGCCGCACATCGGCGACCGACAGCAGCAGTGGCTCGATCGACTCCTGATACCGCCCGGCGCTCAGCAGCTCGACCAGCCGCTCCCGCACCCGGGCCCAGACCGGCCGCCCGGCCGCCATGAACCGGTTGAGCGTCCCCTGCCCGAGAAAGGCCCCGCCCGCATCGACGAGCCCGCGCCCCTCGGCCGCCGCGAGGTTGAGGATCCGGTCCCCGATCCGCACCCCGGTCCAGCGGAACCGGTCCTGCCCGAATGCGCAGTACGGCAGGTTCTCCACCCCGAACGGCTCACCCTCGGCCAGCTCCAGCCACGCCGCACCGCTCACCGCACACCTCCCGGGACCGAAACCCGCTCGACTCCCTCGTCAGCCTCACGAACCACGAACGCGACACCGGCAACATGCCCAACGGCGACGTCGGATCGCGCACCCCGGACAGAAGGCCGGCCCGCCGGCAGGATCAGGCGCTCCGGGAGCCCGGGTGACGACGGCCGCAACAACGCCGGCGACCGCGGCGCCGAGGGAGACAGGACCAGCGCCCGCGGAAGCACCGGCCGCCCCGGTGGCCCCGATGGCAGCGAACGCGACGGCGACGGCGACAGCGCGTGCGGAAGAGCCAGCCAGCGCAAGGTGCGCAGCATGGTCCTCATCGCGGACCCCCCGGCCGCGGCTGGTCGAGCAGCCCCAGGGTCACCAGGTCGCCCACCGGGTCCTGGACGCTGCAGCTGCCGAACCCCACCCACAGCGGCCGCTCGCGGTCGAGGTCCGGGCGGATGCGATCGGCCAGGGACTGGGTCTCGGTCGAGGACAGGAGCAGGGCGAGGTCGGCCGGGTCGGCGCCGTCGGCGGCGGCCACGACCGCGGCCAGGATGTTCAGGAAGCCGTGGTGGACCAGGCCCGTCTCGGCGTCGGTGTGGCGGACCGCGTGGTGCAGGCCCGCGGTGAGCTTGAACGGCACGTCGCGGTCGCGGCAGGCGGCGATGACGGCGGCGAGCTCGGTCGGGCTCGGGAAGAGCTCCGCGGCCAGCCCGCCGGTGCGGAACTTCGCGGCGACGGGCAGCCCCTCGGCGCGCAGGGCGGCGATGGCGTCGAGGCCCGACATGAGGCCCCAGGCGAGCGGCACCTCCAGGTACCACTGCAAAGGCCCCTCGCACTTCCTCATGAGCGCCGCGAGCCGCTCGATGCCGGGCAGCGGGTCCTCGCCCCGCTTCGCGACCGGGCTCTCCAGCTGCCGGGTGCCGTCCGGAAGATCACCCAGAGCGGACTCGATGGCGGAGGGCTCGCCGATCAGGCCGAGCCCGAGGTCTGGAGAGGCACCGGGCGAGAACGAGGGGTGATTTGCGGCGACGGCGACGAAGTCGGAGCGGTCGCCGATGGGCAGCAGGAGGGGGCCGATGAGCTGGGCATACCAGCTCCGGCAATGGCCGGCATGGGCGGGCACGGCGTCGGTCAGCGGTGCGCTGCCGGGCGGAAACACGGCAGCATCGTCGACCAGTGCGGTCAGCAGGGGTGGCACTGCGTTTGACACGGCTTCCGAATCTAGTGGACGCTTTACAGGGCGGACAACTTCGTCCGTTATCCGGACACTCCAATCCACCGCCGGCCGACTTCGTCTCGGGCGACGAGGCCTGTGTCGCATGACAGCTGGAGGACCGTGATGCCGTACTACCGCCGCGTCGGTGAGGTGCCACCGAAGCGCCACACCCAGTTTCGCCAGCCGGACGGCTCGCTGTTCGCGGAAGAGCTGATGGGGCAGGAGGGTTTTTCGAGCGACTCGTCGCTGCTCTATCACCGGCATCGACCGACCGCGATCAACTCGGCGGTGCCGTTCGAGCCGCCGGCCTGGTCGCGGGTGCCGAACCTGCCGCTCAAGCCGCGCCACCTGCAGACCGGCAAGCTCGGCGGCGGCACGGCGGACGCGGTGCTCGGGCGGCAGCACCTGCTCGCCAATGACGACGTGCGCATCTCGTACGTCGAGGCGACCGAGCCCTCGCCCCTCTACCGCAACGCGGTCGGCGACGAGTGCCTGTATGTGTCGGCCGGCGCGATGACGCTCGAGTCGACCTTCGGCCGGCTGGAGCTGACCGAGGGCGACTACGCGATCATCCCGACCTCGATCATCCACCGGCTCGTGCCGGGCGATGGTGGGGTGAAGCTGCTGACGATCGAAGCGACCGGACACATCGGACCCCCGCGGCGCTATCTCTCCGTGCGTGGACAGTTCCTGGAGCACGCCCCCTACTGCGAACGGGATCTACGCGCCCCAGCGGAGCCCATCATCGCGGAGGGGTACGACATTTCCGTGTTGGTGCAGCACCGCCGGGGCTGGACCGAGCACATTTACGCAAATCACCCGTTCGACGTGGTCGGGTGGGACGGCTGCCTGTACCCGTGGGCCTTCTCCATCCACGACTTCGAGCCGATCACCGGGCGCGTGCACCAGCCGCCGCCGGTGCACCAGACGTTCGAGGGGCCCAACTTCGTCATCTGCTCGTTCGTGCCGCGCAAGGTCGACTACCACCCGCTGGCGATCCCGGTGCCGTACAACCACCACAACGTCGACTCCGACGAGGTGCTGTTCTACACGGGCGGCAACTACGAGGCCCGGCGCGGCTCCGGCATCGACCAGGGCTCCATCTCGCTGCACCCGAGCGGCTTCACCCACGGTCCGCAGCCGGGGGCGGTCGAGCGCGCGATCGGCGCGGAGGCGTTCGACGAGCTCGCGGTCATGGTCGACACCTTCCGGCCGCTCGACCTGTGCGAGCCGGCCCTCGCCATCGAGGACACCGGGTACGCCTGGTCGTGGGCGAGAAACGCCTAGGCCCTGTCCTGCCGATCATGTCGAGCCGAGACGAGGTCCAGATTTCGCCTGCGTGTGCCCCGCGGAGGCCTGGCTACCGGTGTTGTAACCCGGCCTTCGCGGGGTGCGCGCAGGCGGAATCTGGGCCCGGCGCAGGCCGGCATGATCGGCAGGGCAGGGCCTAGTGCTGTTTGACCACCGGGTAGATCAACGCGACGGCCGTGGCGGCCAGACCCTCGCCGCGGCCGGTGAAGCCGAGGCCGTCGGTGGTGGTCCCGGACAGCCGCACGATGGCCCCGAGCGCGTTGTGCATGACGCGCTCGGCCTCCGCGCGCCGCTTGCTGATCTTCGGCTTGACCCCGATCACCTGCACGGCCACGTTGCCGATCTCGAAGCCGGCGTCGCGGATCAGCCGGGCCGTCTCGTGCAGGAGGGTGATGCCCGAGGCGCCCGCCCACTCGGGCCGCGACGTGCCGAAGTTCGCCCCGAGATCACCCAGGCCGGCCGCGGAGAGCAGTGCGTCGCAGATCGCGTGCGCGGCGACGTCGCCGTCGGAGTGCCCGGCGAGCCCGTCGACGCCCTCCCATTTGAGCCCGGCGACCCAGCAGTCACGACCGGAGGCGAAGGCATGGACGTCGGTACCGTTCCCGATCAGCATCACTTCGGGAGGGTACGACGTTCGGTGCGCGACCGTGAACCTTCGGTTGCCGAACCCCCGCACGGGTCGGCAGGCTGGCGGATGAGGCCTACGCTGGGTCGGGTGCGCAGCGATCAGACGACCCCGACGACCCACGGTCCGTGGTGGCGCACCGGAGCCGCAGTTCGCTTCGGTCTGCTCGCCGTGATCGTGGTGACCCTGTCCGTAGTCATCATCATCGCTCACCCGACCCGCGCGTCCCTCGCCGACGCGGTCGGCCACAACCCGATGGCCCCGTTGATCGCCATCGGCGGCTCGGCCGTGCTGACCACCGCGCTCGCGCCCCGCACGCTGCTGGCCGGCGTCGGCGGGCTGGTGTTCGGCTTCACGAGTGGCGTGCTGTACATCATGCTCGGCATCACCCTGGGCGCGCTGATCGCGCACACGGTGGGCCGCTTCCTGGGCCGCGACTTCATGGCCCGCCACCTCAGCGGCCGCCTGCTCGCCATGGAGCAGGCCGTCGCCAAGCGCGGCGTGCTCGCGATCGTGATCTCCCGGATGATCCCGCTGGTGCCCTTCGGCGTCGCGAACTACATCTTCGGGACCACGAGCGTGCGCATCGGCGCGTTCCTCGCCGGCACCGTGGTCGGAGCGCTGCCGGCCACGCTGGCGTACTCGGCGCTCGGCTCGGCCACGGCCCGCGGCGACGCGGTGGGCATCACGATCGCCGGCGTGGTCATCGCCACGCTCGGCATCGGCGGCTCGGTGGGCAGCCTGCTGATCTGGCGCCGCCGCCCGCGCAAGACGCCCACGCCCGCCGCCGCATAAGCGGACGGCGAAGCACCAAGAGGCCTACAGAAACAGCGCGGCGACTTCCAGGTCGAACGGCCGGGTGATCTTCAGCGCCGCCTCGGCCCCGGGCACCGTGAAGACGGTGATCCCGATGCGTTCCGCCATGCCGGCATCGTCGGTGTGCTCGTCGAGGGCGGACTCGTGCGCCTTCACGAGCACATCGCGCCGAAAGCCCTGCGGCGTCTGTACCGCACGCAGGGAGGACCGGTCCACGGTCGCCACGACCTCGCCGGAATCCGAGACCTGCTTGATGGTGTCGACCACCGGAAGAACGGGTATGACCGCGCCGTGCCCCCCACGAACGGCTGCCGCCACGGACTCCACCAGCTCCGGTGGGGTCAGAGCGCGCGCCGCGTCATGGACGAGCACGATGTCGAAGCGTTCGGGAACCGCGGCGAGCGCCGCGGCGACCGAGGCCTGCCGAGTCGCCCCGCCGGGCACGACCGTCACCGGGGCGACGGGCGCGAGCAGCTCCGCCACCGACTCCACGGAGTCGGCCGGCGCCGCGATCACGATGCAGCCGACACTGGGCGCGAGCGCGAGGCGCCGCACGGCGTGCACGAGAAGGGGCTCGCCGCCCAGCAGTCGAAGTGCCTTGGGGCCACCGGGTCCGAGTCGGACCCCCATACCGGCCGCAGGCACGAGGACCGCGACGTCACCACGCACAGACAAGTGCGCCGTCACGTCGCGGTCCTCGGTATCGAAGGGATAGCCAGGCTGGATCGTCAGGCCTCGGTCAACACCTTGTCGAGCAGCGACTCCGCCTCGTCCTTGGTGCTCTTCTCGGCGAGCGCCACCTCGCCGACCAGAATGTCCCGCGCCTTGGCGAGCATGCGCTTCTCGCCGGCCGACAGACCGCGCTCACGGTCACGACGCCACAGGTCGCGGACGACCTCAGCGACCTTGAGCGGATTGCCGGAGGCCAGCTTCTCCAGATTCGCCTTGTACCGCCGCGACCAGTTGGTCGGCTCCTCGGTGTGCGGAGCACGGAGGACGTCGAAGACCTTCGTCAGGCCTTCTTCACCAACCACCTCGCGCACGCCGACGATCTCGGCGTTCTCGGCGGGCACCCGCACCGTCAGGTCACCCTGAGCGACCCTGAGGACGAGGTACAGCTTTTCCTCGCCCTTGATGACGCGAGTCTCGATTGCCTCGATGAGTGCGGCCCCGTGGTGGGGGTAGACAACGGTCTCGCCGACACTGAAAACCATAGGTTCGAAACCCCTTTCGCTGTGTCTAGGGTAACACGGTCACGCGCTGACAGCCCACCCCAGAGAGCAGCATTCGCGCAGGTCAGAACACATGTGAGTCCCCTTTCTCCCGCTTGACAGAAATCGTGGGACCTGCTGTGTAGCGGATCAACAACGCGGAGCACGCGCAAATAGCCTGGCAGTCGGACATATCCGATTGATTACGGCAAGTGTCCACCCTCGCACGCGCTGGGTCCAGAACCGACACTCTCAGTGACGTGACCAGCGGCGGAGCGTAGATGATACGCACAGATCTCGATGCAGTCACCACTGGCGTACTGCCGGAAGGTGAGGGAAAGTTGAGGCAGGTGCGAGGAGAACAGCGATGGGCGCGCTGAGGGATGACAACGGCGGTGGTGAGCGACCACAAGAGGGTGGTGGCCTCCCCGATCTCCCGCCTGAGTGGGGAACGATCATCATTCCCGACGATCCCGGCGCACTCGACGACGAAGGCGCCCCGATCCGCCGGCAATTCCACCGCACCGCTATCCGCCGCCGCTGGCGCCGCCGGCTGCACCTGAGGCCGGAGCCGGCCCGGCGGACCACGGATGATTCGCCGGGTCTCGCGGTACCACTGCTGATCATGACGATTGCGATCATCGCGACCCTCGTGAGCCTCTTCGCCGTCGCGTGGCCCGGGCACGCCCCCAAGACCGCGCCCAAGGTCGGCTCGCCCACCACCGCGCCCGCCGCGGTATCGCTGACCGGTGTCAGCCTGCAGGATGCCGACGGCAAACCGGTCGGGCTCGTCGAGCTGACCCCGGCCGTGGTGCTGCTCGTGGACGGTTGCTCATGCGAGCAGCTCATCCGCAGTACCGTCGACGCCGCCGCCGCCGCGAAGGACACCATCAAGGTCGTGGTGGTCGCGACCCGCCCGCCGACCCTGCCCGGCCAGCTCAACCCGAAGGTGACGGTGCGCTCCCTCGGCGACCCCAACGGCTCGCTGCGCGCGTCGGTGCCCGCCCTGGCCGGCGACCGCACCACCGCCGCGGTGCTCGTCGACTACCACGGCAAGCTGGTCAGGGCGGTCCGCTCGGTGACCACGCCGGACCCGTTCGTGTCCGAACTGTCAGGTCTGTAGGAGCGCCCCGTAGAGGGTGAGGCCGGGGCCGAACGCGAGCGCGACCGTCGTGCGCGGCGGCCCCGCGGCGCGGCGGCGCAGGGCGTCGATGATCAGCAGTACCGTCGGCGAGGAGCAGTTCCCGTGCTCGGCCAGGGTGCCGCGGGACTCCGCCAGGGCGGCCTCGGGCAGCGCGAGCTCGTCCCGGACGACGTCGAGAATCCGAGGGCCCCCCGGGTGTACCGCCCAGGCGTCCACATCCCGAGCCGTCATCCCCCGCGGACCCAGCAGCCGGTCGACGAGATCGGCGACGTAGATCGACAGCACGTCGGGCACCCGCGGCGACAGCCCCATCCGGAAGCCCAGATCGGTGACGTCCCACGTCATGTGGTCGGCGGTGGCCGTGTCGGTGACCGCGGCGATGTCGGCCACGAGCGCGCCGGCGCCGTCCGGCACCAGCACCACGGCGGCCGCGGCGTCGGAGAACAGCGCATGCGCCACGATCTGCTGCGGGTCGTCGCTCGGCGGCTGCACGTGCAGGCTGGTCAGCTCCAGGCAGAGCAGCACCGCCGGCCGGCCCCGCGCGGCCACGTAGTCCGACGCGGCGCCGAGCCCGGGCAGCGCCGCGTAGCAGCCCATGTGCCCGATGAAGAGCCGCTGCGTGTCGGCCGCCATGCCCAGGTCGCGGGCGAGCAGGATGTCGAGCCCGGGCGTGGCGTAGCCGGTGCACGAGCACACCACGAACAGCCCGATCTCGTCCGGGCGCAGTCCCGCGGCGTCCAGGGCCCCGCTGACCGCGTCCTTGCCGAGGGGGAGAGCTTCGGTGAGGTACCGACTCATGCGTTTGGCCGTCGACCACGACGACGCGTCCTCCAGCAACGGGTTGACCGCCCCGTGGCGTGTGACGACGCCCGAGTTGGCGAAGATCCGCTTGGCCAGCCCGCGCCGGGGTCCATCGTAATGCCGCCTGAAATAGCCGTCCCACACCTCGTCCTGGCGCATCTGCCCGGGAAACGTCACGTACATCCCGGCTATGGCGGCACCTGTCACTGGCGCTCCTTCCTGCCGCGCCCCTGGTAGAGGATCGCGGTCGAGAACGTGGGCACGATCGGCACACGGCCACGGCGGGTGACCAGCCAGCGGGCGAGCGCGGGCAGCGCCGGGCGCACGCCGCGCACGTCCAGCGGCACACCGTGGCGCGCGCACTCGGCGCGGAGGCGGCGCGGGTCGACGAACAGGGCGGGGTCGTGGATGCCGCGCACCGCGGGCACGACCGCCTCGGCGAGGCGCACGGCCACGAGCCGCGACAGCGCCGTGTCGTTCAGGGTGTCGAGCACCAGCCAGCCGCCCGGGCGCAGGATCCGGCACGCCTCGGCGACCGTGCCCGGCATGTCGGGCACGTGCTCGAGCAGCTCGCCGGCGCTGACGACGTCGACGCTGCCGTCGGCGAAGGGCAGGTGCGCGACGTCGGCGAGCACCGGGGCGACGCCGTGCGCGGCGGCCTGCTCCAGGCCGGAGACGATGAGATCGACACCGATATGGGTGTACCCCTTTCCGGCGACGTGCGGCGCGAGCAGCCCGCCGCCACAGCCGAGATCCACCAGTACGGCCCCGGCGCGCTCGGCGGGCGGGATCAGCCGCGCCCGGGCCCGCGCGAGCCAGTACAGCATCGAGAACGGGCTGCCCGGGCGCCACCATTCGCCGGCCAGGTCGTCGTACTGACCAGGGTCGTTGCGCGCGCGCCTCGGCGAGGGCATGAGACGAGCCTGACATGGGACCCCTCCAGCCGCCACACTTGCCGGATGTCGGTTGCGATCTCGCTGCTGCGGGCTAGTCACCCGGAGCCCGCCGCGGGTGTCACGGCGGTGGCCGTGCTGTTGTCGATCGGGCTCGACCGGCCGGTCGGAGGGGTGGTGGCGGCCGGCGCGACGGTACTGACGAGTCAGCTCGCGATCGGATGGGTCAACGACGCCCTGGACGCCGGAAGGGATGCCGCGGCCGGGCGCTCGGACAAGCCCGTGGCGGCCGGGAAGGTCTCGCGGCGGCTCGTGGCCGTGCTCGGCGCCGTGGCGGCCGCGGTGTGCCTGCCGCTCGGGTTCCTCTCCGGCGTGCCGGCGGGCCTGGTGTCGGCGCTGGCGCTCGCCTCGGCGCTGCTCTACGACTGGCCCCTGAAGGCGACGGTGGCCTCCGTCGTCCCCTACGCCGTGTCGTTCGCCTGCCTGCCCGCCTTCGTGGTACTCGGCGCGGGCAAGACGCCGCCGCCGTGGCTGCTGGCCGCCGGCGGGCTGCTGGGCGCGGGCGCGCACTTCGTCAACACGCTGCCCGACCTCGACGCCGACGCGCGCACCGGGATTCGCGGCCTGCCGCAGCGCTTCGGGCGCCGCGGGTCGCTTGTCGCGGCCGCGGTGCTGCTGCTGGCGGCCACCGCCGCGCTGGCGTTCGGGCCGCCCGGACCTCCGCCGGTGCTGTTCTGGCCGGCGCTGGGGGCCGCGATTCTCGCGTTGTCCTGGGGGTGGTACCGCATGAGCCGCGACACAACTTCACGCGCGCCTTTCCTCGCCGTCATCGCCGTGGCGCTTATCGATGTCGTATTTCTCCTGGTCAGCGGCCTGAATCTGGATTGAGTCACCACTGCCAGGGTGGGCGTAATCGACCGATCAAGGGCATCTAGGCTGTACTGCGGCTGCCCCTTGACTTGGAGGACCCAAGGTGACGCGTTCGACTCAGGCCAAGCCGCTGGCTCGCCGCCGTACGGTGCTGGGCGCCGCGCTCATGGCAACGGCCGCGCTCGGCGTCGGCCTGCTCTCCGCCTGCGGATCGGGTCAGATCACCCAGACCGAAAACCAGAAGCCCGCGGTGCCCGGCATCAACGCCGACAGCGCCGACGGCAAGATCGCCCTGCGCGACGGTGGCATCCCCTACGCCGACCAGTACAAGGCCGGCTCGACCGTCCCGCTCAACGTGCGGCTGTTCAACAACGCCCAGCAGAGCGTGAAGCTGACCGGGGCGACAAGCGACAACGGCAAGATCGTCCTCGTCGGCGGGGGCCGGCCCTCCGCGGCGCCCTCCTCCCCGTCGCCCACCCCGACCACCGCGTCGGCGACGCCGTCGGGCACCAAGAAGCCCTCCGGCTCCCCGTCGGCGGAGTCGCCCTCGCCCACGCGGCCCGCGGAGCCCTCGCCCACCTCGGCGGGCGCGTCGGCGATCGCGGTCTCGATCCCGGTCAACGGCGTGGCGGCGCTCAGCCGCGACAACGGCGGCACCACCTACCTGGCGATCGACAAGCTGACCGGCGAGCCGCTGCTGCCCGGGGGCGCGCTGACCAACGTGGTCTTCACGTTCACCTACACCGACGGCAGCACCACGACCATCAAGCTGCCGAACCTGCCGATGACGCCGCCCAGCACGCCGCTGCCGAAGCCGAGCTCGGTCGTGAAGAACGAAGAGGTCCCGGGCGAGTAGCCCCCGATTTTTGTCATACCCCTTCGCTAGTTTTGGGGCGTGACGAAGACCAGGGGCGCGATCTATCAGTGCGACGTCTGCGGGCACCGGCCACCCAAGTGGATCGGCCGATGCCCGGAGTGCGGTGAGTGGGGCGCCATCCTCGAGGTCGCGGGCGGCGCCGCCGGCACCGGCCCGGCCGCGCTGCGGGCCGTTCCGTCGCGGGCCCCGCTCGAGCCCGCCCGCCCGATCGCCGAGATCAGCGCGGCCCCGGCCAAGGCCCGCCCGACCGGCGTCGGCGAGTTCGACCGCGTCCTGGGCGGCGGCATCGTCCCCGGCGGCGTGGTGCTCCTGGCCGGCGAGCCCGGCGTCGGCAAGTCCACCCTCCTGCTCGACGTCGCCCAGCAGTGGGCCGTCCAGGGCGAGAGCCCGTCCCTGGTGATCAGCGGCGAGGAGTCCACGAGCCAGGTCCGGCTGCGGGCCGAGCGCATCAACGCCCTGCACGAGCGGCTCTACCTCGCCTCGGAGACCGACCTCTCCGCCGTCCTGGGCCACCTCGACGCGGTGAAGCCCGGCCTGCTCATCCTCGACTCCGTCCAGACCATCTCGGCCCCGGGCGTCGACGGCGTCGCGGGCGGCGTCACCCAGGTCCGCGCCGTCACCGCGGCCCTGGTGGCGATCGCCAAGGAGCGCGGCCTGGCCACGGTCCTGGTCGGCCACGTCACGAAGGACGGCAACGTCGCCGGCCCGCGCGTCCTGGAGCACCTGGTCGACGTGGTCCTCAACTTCGAGGGCGACAAGCACTCGTCCCTGCGCATGGTGCGCGGCCTGAAGAACCGCTTCGGCGCCGCGGACGAGGTCGGCTGCTTCGAGATGCACGAGGGCGGCATCACGAGCCTGCCCGACCCGAGCGGCCTCTTCCTCACCCGCTACGCGGACGCCGTGTCGGGCACGTGCGTCTGCGTGGCCATGGAGGGCCGGCGCGCCCTCGTCACCGAGGTCCAGACCCTGATCGGCGCCCAGATGCCGGGATCGCCCCGCCGCACCGTCTCCGGCCTCGACTCGGCCCGCCTTGCCATGGTCCTGGCCGTCCTCCAGCGCCGCGCGGGCATCCAGCTGCACGACCGCGAGGTCTACGCGGCCACCGTCGGCGGCCTGCGCGTCACCGAGCCGGCGGCCGACCTCGCCCTCGCCCTCGCCGCGGCCTCGGCGGCGCACGAGCTGCCCATGCCGCCGGACCTGGTCGCGCTGGGCGAGGTGGGCCTGACAGGTGAGGTACGACGGGTGGGCGCCGTCCCGCGCCGCCTCGCGGAGGCGGCCCGGCTGGGGTTCCGCTTCGCCCTGGTCCCGCCGGGCTGCGGCCCGGCCGCCACGGGCGTGACGCCCCCCGGGATGCGGGTCCTGGAGGTCAACGACGTGCGGACCGCACTGCACTACGCAGTCAAGGCGACGGCAGAGGAGGTCTAGCCGCACCGCGGCGGAACTTTGCGTGCGCCGGGGGCTTACGCGTGCGGGCCCAGCGTGCGCATGCCCGAGCGGATGTGCGTCTCCACCGTCTCGCGGGAGACTGCGTCGCGGCTCGACGCGCGTGCGGCCCGGTGCCGGACGGGCGCCATGCCGGCGCCGCTCGAACGCGCGTGCGGCCCGGTGCCGGAGGGGCGCCATGCCGGGCAGGGCCTGGCCATGCCGGCGCCGCTCGACGCGCGTGCGGCTCGGTGCCGGACGGGCGCCGTGCCGGGCAGGGCCTGGCCATGCCGGGCGGCAGCGGCGGGCGCTCGACCACGCGGCCGGGTCACCCGCGGCCGGGTCACCGCAGACGAGCACGCCGCGGACCCGGCATGCCGTCCTGATCGACGCAATGGCAACCGCAGACGTCCGGAACCGCTGCACCGGACGAGCGGTCAGACGTAGCGCTCCAGGATCGAGGCCTCCGCCAGCCTCGACAAGCCCTCGCGCACCCCCCGGGCGCGCGCATCCCCCACGCCCTCCACCGCCTGCAGGTCCTCCACCGTCGCGCCCAGCAGGCGCTGCAGGCTGCCGAAGTGCTCCACCAACCGGTCCACCACCAGGGTCGGCAGCCGCGGAACCTTCGCCAGCAGGCGGAAACCGCGCGGCGAAACGGCGGCGTCCAAGGCGTCGGACGCCCCCGGGTAGCCCAGCGACTTCGCCACGCCCACGAGGTCGATCAGCTCCGTCGCGGTCAGCGCGTCCAGCTCCTCGAGCGCGTCCTCCGACGAGCGGGCGCGGCGCCCGGTCGGGAGGTAGTCGCGGATGACCAGGGTGCGGTCCGCCTCCACGCCGGCCATGAGCTCCTCGAGCTGCAGGGCGAGCAGGCGACCGTCGGTGCCGAGCTCGACGACGTAGCCCGCGATCTCGTCCGCGATCCGCCGTACCATCTCCAGGCGTTGCACCACGGCCACCGCGTCGCGCACGGTGACCAGGTCCTCGATCTCCAGGGCCGAAAGCGTGCCCGAGACCTCGTCGAGGCGCAGCTTGTACCGCTCCAGCGTCGCCAGCGCCTGGTTGGCCTTTGACAGGATGGCGGCCGAGTCGTCGATGACGTGGCGCTGGCCGTTGACGTACAGGCCGATGATGCGCATGGACTGGCTCACCGAGATCACCGGGTACCCGGCCTGCTTGGCGACCCGCTCGGCGGTGCGGTGGCGGGTGCCGGACTCTTCGGAGGGGATGGTCGGGTCGGGCATGAGGTGCACGGCGGCGCGGACGATCCTGGTGCCGTCATTCGACAGGACGACGGCGCCGTCCATCTTGCACAGCTCGCGCAGGCGGGTGGCGGAGAACTCGACGTCCAGCGAGAAGCCGCCGGTGCAGATCTGCTCGACCACGCGGTCGTACCCGAGCACGATCAGCGCACCCGTCCGGCCCCGCAGGATGCGCTCCAGGCCGTCGCGCAGCGCGGTGCCCGGGGCCATCAGCGCCAGGGTCGCGCGCAGGGGGTCGGCGCCGGGCAGCGCGGCGGCCCAGCCCCCGATGAGGCCGGTGTTGGCGGCGCCCCTGCCGGGCTCGCGGTCAATCGGCACCCGCACAGTCTACGGATGGTCGGACACCAGGTGCTGGTGCGGTATCGACCCAGCCCGTAGAGTGGTCGGATGCCATCCGTCAATGGACGGAGGTGGATTTCACAGCGAGGGGTTTGTGGCCGGTCCGGAACGGATCGAGTGGCGACGGAGTTTTCCGTCCCGGTCTCTGGGAACCCTGGCGTGGTATGCCGTGTCGGCGACGCTCGCGGTCCTGCTGATCCGCGCGCTCTTCGGCGACGAGCCCGAGACGCTGGACTCCGGCGGGCACAACCCGCTCGCCGATCTTCCGATGTGGACGGCCGGGCTGGCCGCGGTCGGGGCGGTACCGATCGCGCTGGCGGTCATCCGGCGGCCGCGGGTCGGGGCCAATCACTTCGCGCTCACCGTGCGCCCGGGCTGGGTGCGCACGCTCGTGCTGCCCTGGTCACGGGTCGGCGAGGTGGCGGCCGTCGACGTGGGCGGCGAGCGGTTCCTGGTGGTACGCCTGCTGGAGGGTCTCGACCGCACGGGGACCAATCCGGCCTGGATCGACCAGAACGTGCTGCGCGAGCTGAACAAGATCAGCGACGGGCAGGGCCGGCGCGACGGGCGCGACGTCGATGTGGCTGTGCGCCTGCGTGACTTCAACGGCACGCCCGACGGCCATCTGGCCGCCCTCGCCGCCTTCGCGCCGGATCAGGTGCAGATAGCCAACCGGCTCTGAGCGAGCCGAAGGGCGAAGGCAAAGAGCCGGCCGAAGGCAAAGAGCCGGCCGAAGGCAAAAGCCGGGGGCGCCGAGGCAGCCGAAGGCAAGAGCCGGGCGCTGAGCCGGCCGAAGGCGAGGAGCCGGCCGAACGCAAAGAGCCGGGGCGCTGAGGCAGCCGAAGGCAAAGAGCCGGGGCGCTGAGCCGGCCGAGGCCGACCTAGGTGAGCTGCACCTGCACCGGCTCGCTGAGCTTGGTGCCGAGGCGCCCGACCAGCTCGTACTTCCCCGCCGGCGGCGTCTCCCGGTTGGCGCAGCCGTTGTTCGTGGCCTTCCCGGTCCAGACGGTGTTGAACGAGACCTCGATGCCGGGCTTCAGCACCGTCATCTGGCTGCCGTGCGGCGCGTCGCACGCGTCCGAGGACCAGATCTTGCTGGCCGCGACCTGGAGGTACAACTCCTGGTAGTCCGCGCCGAGATCCCGCGCGCACTCGTGCCCCGCGACGTTCTTGATCTTGATGGTGAACTTCAGGTAGGCGCCCCGGAACTGCACCGCCTGCTCGGGCGCGGCCACCACGGACAGGTCGGCGTCGGCGCACGGCGGCACCGTCGCGACCGGCGGCGCGGCGGCCGACGACACGACCGGCGCGGGCGCCGAGGACGCGGGCGGCCCGCCGGTCGTCGGCACCTGGATGGTCACCGTCGGTGCCGGGTCGCCGGACGCCGGGCCGGCCGAGGCCGCCGCCGGGGTGCGTTTCTGGTCGCCGGTGTCGCTGCCACCGCAGGACGCCCACAGCATCAGGGACGCGACGACGAGCACCCCACCGACGATCGCTCGGCGCCGCCAGTAGATGCCGGCGGACAATGGGCCAACCGTCAGCTTCATGATGCGCTCACCGTATCGGGGGAACCGTCCGTGGTCGGGACGGCACGCCGTGAGCAGCGCTCAGAGATAAACCTTGCGGGCGTACACCGCGTGCGCCCCCGCGACCCGGTCGAGAAACAGCAGCCCGGCGCAGTGGTCGATCTCGTGCTGCAGTGCCCGGGCCTCGAAGGCGTCCGTCTCCATCTGGATTTCTTCGGTACCCCCGGGCGCGTACCCGGCCACCACGAGCCGGTTGGCCCGCTTGACGTCGCCGGTGAGGTCCGGTACGGACATGCAGCCCTCGCGCCCCTTCTGCCACTGCGACGCCTCGACGATCCGGGCGTTGCACAGCACGAAGGCGCCGTGGACGGTGCGCGCCTTCGGGTGCCCGGTGACGTCGACCGCGAACACCTGCGCACCCACGCCGACCTGGGGCGCGGCCAGCCCGACACAGCCGGGCGAGACGCGCATGGTCGCCAGGAGGTCCTCGGCGAGCTGGAGGATCTCGGGGGCGGTCGGGTCGACGGGCTCGGCGGCGGTGCCGAGAACTGAAGCGGGCGCACAGACAACGGGCAGTACGGCCCCGCTCACGCCGCCGCCTCCGCAAACTCCGGCGCCGACGCGAGAATGCTGAGCCCCCGGCGAGCGGCCCCTCCGCTTCGCTCCGGACCGCTCACAACAGATCCGCGTCGGCCGGGCGCATGGAGACCTCGACGTCGAGCCGCTGCGCCGCGGTGCGCAGGGCCGTGTCGAGCCGCTCGGGGTTGGTGGCGTCGACCTCGGCCACGATGACGTACAGGCTGCCGGAGAGCCGCGTGGTCAGGTCGGTGATGTTGCCCCCGGACTCGGCGACGGCGCGGGCCAGCGTCGCGACGATGCCGAGGCGGTCGGCCCCGTGCAGGGTGATCACGTGGGGGCTGCCGGCCGGCTCGTGGACGGGCTCCTCCACGACGCTGCGCACGGTCACCAGCAGCGTCCGCTCGGCGGTGAGCGGCTCCAGCGCCGCCTCGATCGCCGCGCCGGTCGTCGGGCCCGCGCACACCAGCGTCATCGCGAAGTGGCCGCGCAGGCGGGTCATTGTCGAGTCGGTGAGGTTGAGGCCGAGGCGGGCCAGAATTTCGGCGACATCGGCGATGATGCCGGGCCGGTCGTGGCCGATCACCGTGACGGCGTACTCGTTCACGGCTATATCCTTGCGTATCGCCAGCCACCGGAGTGCACCGACCGCCATCGCGACCACCCTCACGCGGTGGTACAACGCGAACGCCCGCGACCTCGCCTGGCGCCGCCCCGGCGCGTCCCCGTGGGGCGTGCTCGTCTCCGAGGTCATGCTCCAGCAGACGCAGGTGTCGCGGGTGGAGCCGGCCTGGGAGCGCTGGATGGAGCGCTGGCCGACGCCGGCTCACCTGGCCGCCGACCCGCCCGGCGAGGCCATCCGCGCCTGGGACCGCCTCGGCTACCCGCGCCGCGCGCTGCGGCTGCACGCGTGCGCGACCGCGATCGTGGAGCGGCACGGCGGCGTGGTCCCCGACGACGTGGAGGCGCTCCTCGCGCTGCCCGGCATCGGCGTCTACACGGCCCGGGCGGTGGCCGCGTTCGCGTTCCGGCAGCGCCACCCGGTGGTCGACACCAACGTGCGCCGCGTCGTGGCCCGCGCCGTCGCCGGGACCGCCGACGGCGGCGTGAACACCACGCCCGCCGACCTGCGCGCGGTCGAGGCGCTGCTGCCGGAGGGGCACGAGGCGGCGGCCCGCGCGTCGATCGCGTTCATGGAGCTCGGCGCGCTGATCTGCACGTCGCGCGCCCCGCGCTGCGCCGAGTGCCCCCTGACCGCCATGTGCGCGTGGCGACTGGCCGGTTCCCCGCCGGCCGACAGCAAAAAGCCTTCGCAGCGGTACCACGGAACCGATCGCTATGTCCGCGGACTGCTCATGGCCGTGCTGCGGGCCAGCGACGACCCGGTGCCCGCCGAGCGCCTCGACGCCGTGTGGCCCGACGCGGAGCAGCGCCGCCGCGCGCTGGAGGGTCTGCTGCTCGACGGACTGGTGAATCGTCGGGAAGAGACGTACACCCTGCCGGGTTAGGTTGCAGGCTGTCCGGGTGGCGTTATTCACCGAAGCGGACACCCCTCTCGGGTACTTCTTTGAGGGAATTCCATCGCTACTCTCAGGTTTGTGCTTGTACTCGGCAGAATGAGCCGCATCGGGGCGTTGCTCGGTGTGATCACCGCGCTGACGCTCGCGGTCGCCGCCTGCGACGACAAGGCCGCCCCCGGCCACTCCCAGGTCAACGGCGCCCCGGCGTCCGCCGCGGCCTCACCCGCGCCCGGCGTCTCGACCTCGCCCGGCGACGACGACAGCGACGAGGGCGACCCGCAGTCCTCGGCCACCCAGACCGGCAAGCCGAGCGCCTCGAAGACCACGCAGGCGCCGGCCGGCAGCACCTACGCGGGCCGCCTGCCCAAGTTCGGCACGCCCCCGGCGCCGGCGCGCATCGGCCTGCCCGAGGGCGCGGGCGCGCCCTACTTCTCCCGCATCCCGACCGACCAGCCGGTGGCGTTCCTGACCATCGACGACGGCTGGGTGAAGCGTCCGGAGGCCCTGGAGCTGCTGCGCGAGTCCGGCGCCAAGGTCACTCTGTTCCTGACGATCAACGCGATCAAGGACAATCCGGGGTACTTCAAGCAGCTCCGCGACGCCGGCGCCGACATCGAGGCGCACACGCTGACCCACCCGAACCTCAAGGGCAAGTCGTACGACTTCCAGAAGCGCGAGATCTGCGGCTCGGCCGACCAGCTCGCCGGGCTGTACGGCCAGCGCCCGAAGCTGTTCCGCCCGCCGTTCGGCGACAAGGACGCGACGACGCTGAAGGTGGCCCACGACTGCGGCCTGCAGGCCGGGTTCTTCTGGAAGGAGACGGTCGACAAGGGGATCGTCCGCTACCAGGAGGGCCACAGCGTGCAGAAGGGCGACATCGTCCTGATGCACTTCCGGGACCGCTTCGTGGACGACTTCATCGCCGCGCTGCAGGCCATCTCGGCCGCGGGCCTGACCCCGGCCCTGCTGACCGACTACCTGCCGGCGACCTGACCGTCAGGCGCCGCCCGGAGCACCGCCGACCGGCCGGCACCTGACACCAAGGCACCTGACCTACACAAAGGCACGTGACCTACACGGCACCGGTCATACGGCCAGTTCGGCGGCGGCCATCCGTTCGACCTCGGCGGCGCTCAGTGGCAGCTCGGCCCGGAGCGCCGCCTTCCACCCCGCCGGCACCGCGAACCATCCGGGCCGCCGCAACAGGCCCTGCGCGAACGGCGCCACCGGAACGAGGTCCCCGGCGACGCCGAGCGGCCCCGGCAGGTACGCCAGCCGCCGCACCAGCTCCCGATCGGCCTCGGCCAGCCCCGCGAGCACCGCGGGAATGAGGAACTCGGCGAGCCCGGCCTCGGCCCGGGCCAGCGCGAGCAGCCGCTTCCGCCGCAGCGGGGCCGGGTGCTGCGCGAGCCAGGCCGCCGCCAGCCCCACCAGCGCCGGCCACCCGTTGGTGAGCAGATGCAGGTCGGGCGCGAGCACGTCCGCGGCCTCGGCGTCGCCGAACGCGGCGGCCAGCACCTGGTACGTCTCGTCCTCGGCGAACCCCAGCTCGCACGACGACAGCCGCACCGCGCCGGGCAGCCCGAGCTCCTCCTGCGCGGCCACGACGACGCCCGGCCGCCCGGCGAGCGTCCGGAGGGCCGGCACATGGCGATCGGTCACCCCGTCGATCGCGAGCACCCCGTCGGCGGGTACGGCCTCGAGCCCCTCGTGAGCGAGGTCGACGAGCGCTCCCCCGCGGGCCGCGACCCACGCGTCCAGGAGCGTGCTCTTCCCGGCCCCGGTGCCCGCGACCAGCACCACCATCCCGTCGGCGGCGTCCAGCCGGGCCATCAGCCCGGGCCGGGCAATGG
The DNA here is from genome assembly GCF_049995355.1 of Dactylosporangium sp. McL0621. Classification (NCBI taxonomy): domain Bacteria; kingdom Bacillati; phylum Actinomycetota; class Actinomycetes; order Micromonosporales; family Micromonosporaceae; genus Dactylosporangium; species Dactylosporangium sp. McL0621. The sequence goes on along the minus strand of NZ_CP188259.1, from coordinate 277,564 downwards.
GCCGCCCCGCACGCCGGACGAACCGTCCGGACTCAAACGGGAACAGCCCCTTACTCACGCCGCGCAACATACCCGCCCGGCCCGGCGGAACTGCCTTCCGAGTCCTTTGTACGACTCATGAACCCGACAAACCGCCAGAAGCGACAACCCGACAGCCACGCCTCAGAAAGGCGACAGGCACAAAAAGGACCGCGCGGCGAAGAATCGCCGCGCGGCCCCCTTGGTGCCTTGGTGCTTCGTCAGGCCGAGGCCTCGTCCGAGCTGCCGCCACCGGCGAGCTCGGCCGGGACGGCGTCGGGCACGTCCGCCGGCTGCTCGGCCCCGCTGAAGACCAGCTTGGACTTCTCGAACTGGGCCGGGTCGCCCTCGCAGTCGATGACGACGATCTGGCCGGGGCGCAGCTCGTTGAAGAGGATGCGCTCGGACAGGGCGTCCTCGATCTCGCGCTGGATCGTGCGGCGCAGCGGCCGCGCGCCCAGCACCGGGTCGTAGCCCTTGTTCGCCAGGAACTTCTTGGCGTTGTCGGTCAGCTCCAGACCCATGTCCTTGTTGCGCAGCTGGCTCTCGATCCGGGCGATCATCAGGTCGACGATGCCGAGGATCTGGTCCTGCATGAGCTGGTGGAAGACGATCGTGTCGTCGATGCGGTTGAGGAACTCCGGGCGGAAGTGCTGCTTCAGCTCGTCGTTGACCTTCTGCTTCATCCGCTCGTAGTTCGACTCGTTGTCCTCCGACGCCTGGAAGCCCAGGGACACGGCCTTGGCCACGTCACGGGTGCCCAGGTTGGTGGTCAGGATGATCACCGTGTTCTTGAAGTCCACGATGCGGCCCTGACCGTCGGTGAGACGGCCGTCCTCCAGGATCTGCAGGAGGGTGTTGAACACGTCCGGGTGGGCCTTCTCGATCTCGTCGAAGAGGACCACCGAGAACGGACGCCGGCGGACCTTCTCGGTCAGCTGGCCGCCCTCGTCGTAGCCCACGTATCCGGGGGGTGCACCGACGAGGCGGGACACCGTGTACCGGTCGTGGAACTCGGACATGTCGAGCTGGATGAGCGCGTCCTCGGAGCCGAAGAGGAACTCGGCGAGCGCCTTGGAGAGCTCGGTCTTACCCACGCCGGACGGGCCGGCGAAGATGAACGAGCCCGAGGGGCGCTTCGGGTCCTTCAGGCCGGCCCGGGTACGCCGGATCGCCTTCGAGACCGCGCGGACCGCGTCCTCCTGGCCGACGAGGCGCTTGTGCAGCTCGTCCTCCATGCGGAGCAGCCGGGCCGTCTCCTCCTCGGTCAGCTTGTAGACCGGGATCCCGGTCCAGTTCGCCAGGACCTCGGCGATCTGCTCGTCGTCGACCTCGGACACAACGTCGAGGTCGCCGGCCTTCCACTCCTTCTCCCGCTGCGCCTTCTGGCCCAGCAGCTGCTTCTCCTTGTCGCGCAGCTGCGCGGCGCGCTCGAAGTCCTGCGCGTCGATCGCGGACTCCTTGTCGCGGCGGACCTGGGCGATCCGCTCGTCGAAGTCGCGCAGGTCTGGCGGAGCAGTCATCCGGCGGATACGCATCCGGGCCCCGGCCTCGTCGATCAGGTCGATCGCCTTGTCCGGCAGGAAGCGGTCGGAGATGTAGCGGTCGGCGAGGGTCGCCGCGGCCACCAGGGCGGCGTCGGTGATCGTCACCCGGTGGTGCGCCTCGTAGCGGTCCCGCAGGCCCTTGAGGATCTCGATGGTGTGCGCCAGTGACGGCTCGCCCACCTGGATCGGCTGGAAGCGCCGCTCGAGGGCGGCGTCCTTCTCGAGGTGCTTGCGGTACTCGTCCAGCGTGGTCGCGCCGATGGTCTGCAGCTCGCCACGGGCCAGCATCGGCTTGAGGATGCTCGCCGCGTCGATCGCGCCCTCGGCCGCACCCGCGCCGACGAGGGTGTGGATCTCGTCGATGAACAGGATGATGTCGCCGCGCGTGCGGATCTCCTTGAGCACCTTCTTGAGGCGCTCCTCGAAGTCACCGCGGTAGCGGGAGCCGGCGACCAGTGCGCCCAGGTCGAGCGTGTAGAGCTGCTTGTCCTTGAGGGTCTCGGGCACCTCGCCCTTGACGATCCGCTGGGACAGCCCCTCGACCACGGCGGTCTTGCCGACGCCGGGCTCGCCGATGAGAACGGGGTTGTTCTTGGTGCGGCGGGACAGCACCTGCATGACCCGCTCGATTTCCTTCTCCCGGCCGATGACGGGGTCGAGCTTGCCCTCGCGCGCGGCCTGGGTGAGGTTGCGACCGAACTGGTCGAGCACCAGGCTCGTGGACGGGGCCGCCTCGCCCGGGGCGCCGGTGCCGGCCGCGGCCGGCTCCTTGCCCTGGTAGCCGGAGAGCAGCTGGATGACCTGCTGGCGGACCCGGTTGAGGTCGGCGCCCAGCTTGACCAGCACCTGGGCCGCGACGCCCTCACCCTCTCGGATGAGGCCGAGGAGGATGTGCTCGGTGCCGATGTAGTTGTGCCCGAGCTGCAGCGCCTCCCGCAACGACAGCTCCAGCACCTTCTTGGCGCGTGGCGTGAACGGGATGTGCCCGCTCGGCGCCTGCTGGCCCTGGCCGATGATCTCCTCGACCTGCTGGCGGACACCCTCCAGCGAGATGCCGAGGCTCTCGAGCGCCTTGGCCGCCACGCCCTCACCCTCGTGGATGAGGCCGAGCAGGATGTGCTCGGTGCCGATGTAGTTGTGGTTGAGCATCCGGGCCTCTTCCTGCGCCAGGACGACAACCCTTCGTGCTCGGTCGGTGAACCGCTCGAACATCCCTGCTCCTCACGTGCCGTGTCCGTCGCCGCCGCTCCTGCGCGGAACCCCTGTCGTGTCGGGGTCGCCACGCCAAAGCTCTGTCGGACGCCAACGTGACCGTGCCATCACTCTATCGCCGCGGGCCGACACATTGCGGGGTGTGCGGCGTTGCCGCACCCCACGATCGGTCGCCGGAACCCCCGGTCCGTCCTTGCCTACCCTCCGGGAACCACGTGTACCCGGCGCTTTCGCCCAACGTTGACACCCGGGCGTCTGTTCCTGCACCCCGGCTCGTACGCCAAGAGCGAAATCGGGTACTTGAACACACAACACCCACCGTAACTGAACCGCTACGGTGGGTGTCTGGAGTGCCTAGAATCGTACAGGGCGCAACAAAGCGCGCTATCGGCCCGCTTCAGCATTAAACCGGTCGACGATTTCCTGCTTGATACGGCCCCGGTCGGACACCTTGATGCCCTTGTTCTGGGCCCATTCCCGAATCGCCTTGTTCTGCTCGCGATCCGCCGCGGCACCGCCCCGGCCGCGGGCACTGGCCGCACGCCCCCCGACCACCACGCCACCCCGGCCGACCTTGGTCGCGACCGACAGGAAGGGGCCGAACGCATCGCGCAGCTTCGTTGCGTTCTTCTTGGACAGGTCGATCTCGTACTGCACGCCGTCGAGCGCGAACTTCACCGTCTCATCGGCTTCTCCGCCGTCGAGGTCGTCGACCAGCACGTGGATGGTCCGCTTGGCCACTGTCGTATTCCCTTCGAGGAAGCCCGCCCCGCGTTGTGCGAATGCAAAGATAACGTAGTAAGGCCGCGTTGCGTCAACGGTACGCCGAAACTCATCGCCCGTGCCAAGGCCAAAGGGATCGTTTCGCTGACGCAAAGGGCGGCGGATTCGCTGGGGGCGATGTCCGAGGTCGGACCGGAGATGAGCGGGCCCGCGACGGGTTCAGGAATAGCTCACGAGCAATGTGCGACGTACAGATCCGTGTTGAGCGCATTGCTATGTGTGACGAGCCCCAGAATGACCGGCGGCGTACGGTTGGCGGCGTGGACTTGAGCAAACACGCGTCATCGTTCGGGGCGGCCGCCGACCTCTACGACCGAATCCGGCCGCGCTATCCCCTCGAGGCCCTGCGCTGGGCCCTCGGCGACGCCCCCCGCGAGATTGTCGATCTGGGGGCGGGCACCGGCATTCTGACCCGTCAGCTGCGCGAACTCGGGCACCGCGTCATCGCCGTGGAACCGGACGACGAAATGCGCCGCCAGATCGACGGCGACGCCCGCGCCGGCCGCGCGACCGCCATTCCCGTCGAGGCGGAAAGCCAGGACGCGGTCACCGCCGGGCAGGCCTATCACTGGTTCGCCGGCGAGCCCGCGCACACCGAGATCGCGCGGGTGCTCAAGCCGGGCGGCTGGTTCATCCCCGTCTGGAACGTCCGCGACGAGTCCGTGCCGTGGGTGGCCGAGCTGTCCGAGGCCTTCGACGGCCACCGGGCCCGCTCGGCGGTCGACGAGCGCGAGCTGACCCCCGACGAGTTCGGACCCCTGTTCGGCACCGCCGAGCTCGAGCTCTTCCACTGGAGCACGACGCACACGCCCGCGTCGCTTGTCGACCTGATCCGGTCCCGCTCGTACTACCTCGTCTCCGACGCCGACACCCGCGCGGCCCTGGAGGAGCGCGTGCGCACGCTGGCGGAGCGCACGGCCGGCGGCGGGCCCTTCGAGCTGCCGTACGTCACGTACACGTACCGTGCGAAAAAGCTCTAGGTGTTCCGCTCGAAGATCAGGCGGAGGCCGATCAGCGTGAGCATCGGCTCGTGATGGGTGACGCTCTGGCACTCCCCGATCACGATAGGGGCGAGGCCACCGGTCGCGACCACGGCCTTGATCTCCCCGCCGAGCTCCGCGGTCACCCCGCGCACGACCCCGTCGACCTGCCCGGCGAACCCGTAGACCACGCCCGACTGCAGGCACTCGACGGTGTTCTTGCCGATCACCCGCGGCGGCTTGACGAGCTCGACCTTGCGCAGCTGGGCCGCGCGGTCGGCGAGCGCGTCGACCGAGATCTCGATCCCCGGGGCGAGCACTCCGCCCAGGAACTCGCCCCGGGCCGACACCACGTCGAAGTTGGTCGAGGTGCCGAAGTCCACCACGATCGAGGGGCCGCCGAAGAGCGTGTACGCCGCCAGAGTGTTCGCCACCCGGTCGGTGCCGACCTCTTTCGGGTTGTCGATGGCCAGCTGGACGCCGGTCCGGACCCCGGGCTCCACGATCACGGTGGGCACATTGCCGTAGTACCGCTGCAGCATCGTGCGCAGCGAGCGCAGGGCCGCGGGCACGGTCGAGCACGCCGCGATGCCGGTCAGGGACACCGCGTCGGTGGCCAGCAGGCCCCGGTAGAGCAGGCCGAGCTCGTCCGCGGTGGCGCGGGCGTCGGTCTTGATCCGCCACGAGTGGACGATCTTCTCGCCCTCGAAGGTGGCAAGCACCGTGTTGGTGTTCCCGATGTCGATGCACAGCAGCACCCCGGAAGCCTAACCAACGGCCCTTCAATTACGATCGCGTGCCAATGATCCTCAACGCCCGCGTGCTGCTCGCGCTCCTGCCGGCGCTCACGCTGGCGTTCGCGGCCGTCGCGCTGCGCCCCCGTGCCGAGGCCGACCGGAGCCTGGCGGTCATCCGCGCGGCGATCGCCGTAGCGGCCGGCGCGGTGCTCTGCGCCGAGCTGTTCTCGCTGCTGCACTGGATTTCGCCGGTACCTTTCCTGCTCGCCTGGCTCGCCGCCACCCTCGGCACCGGGTGGCTGGCCTGGCGCTCGGTGGAGCACAGGCCCGGCCGGCCGAGGTTGCGGAACCCGGGCCCCGTCGTGCTGAGCATCCAGGTCGTCGTCGGGCTGCTCGTCGCCAGCGAGCTGGTGCTGGCCGTCGCGAGCTCGCCGAACAACTTCGACTCGAACAGCTACCACCTGGCCAAGATCGAGCACTGGGTCGCCGACGGCAGCATCGGCAACTTCGCCACCACGCAGACCCAGCAGATCATCCTGGTCCCCGGGGCCGAGCTGCTCCTGCTCCACCTGCGCCTGCTCACCGGCGGCGACGCGCCGTTCAACCTGCTGCAGTGGGCCGCCGGGCTGCTGGGCGCCCTGGCCGTGGCCCGCTGCGCCGGTCAACTCGGGGCCGGGCGGGCCGGGCAGTGGCTGGCCGCGGCCGTGTTCCTCACCGCCCCCGCGGTCGCCCTGGAGTCCACCAGCACCCAGAACGACCTCGTGGTCACCGCCTGGGTCGCCTGCGCCGCGACGCTCGCCCTGGAGGCCCGCCGCGCGCCCGCCACCTGGCCGCAGATCCTCGCGCTGGCCGGCGCCGCGGGGCTGGTCACGGTGACGAAGTCGACCGGCCTCATGGCCCTGCTGCCGGTCCTCGTCTACTGGGGCGTCGCCCAACTGCGGCAGAAAAGCTTCAAGCCGGTGTTGTACGCGCTGTGCTCCGTCGGCCTCGCCGTCGCCGCCCTGGCCGGCCCGTCGCTGCTGCGGGTCCAGGAGGCGTTCGGCTCCCCGTTCGGCCCGCCCGGGTACCGCGAGGCGCTCTCCACCACCCGCCACGACCCGCCCGCGATCCTCGTCAACGGCCTGCGGCTGGGCGCCTCGACGCTGCTGAGCCCGGTGGAGGCGGCCAACGAGGCGATCGGCGCCTCGGTCGTCCGCGTCGCCGGCGCGGTCGGCGTGGACCCGAACGACCCGGGCATCACGCAGTGGCGCAGCGTCTTCCCCGGCGACCGGTGGAAGCCCGACGAGGACCGCTCCCCGTACCCCGTGCAATCCGCGCTCGTGCTGCTCGGCACCGTCGTCGGCCTGTGCGTGCGGCGCACCCGCGGCTACACGCTGGTCGTCCTGGGCGCGCTGCTCACCACGGCGGCGATCGTGAAGTGGCAGTACTGGGGCAACCGCCTGATCCTGCCCGCCTTCGCGGTGGCGGCCCCGCTGGCCGGCTTCGCCCTGGAGCGGGCCCTGCGGGTCGAGCGGAACGCGGTCCGGTGGGCCCTCAGCGCCCTGGTGGCGGTCGTCCTGCTGGCCGGGGCGGCGCACGGGTACGTCGCGGTGTACTACGGCCAGCCCCGCCGGCTCGTGGGCCAGGGCTCGGTGTTCACGCAGGACGACTGGCAGGAGCGCTTCGTGCGGATGCCGGACCAGGCGGCGAGCTACCGCACGGCGATCGACCAGGTGCGCGCCAGCGGGGCCCGTCGCGTGGGACTCGTGCTGGACGGGGACCTGTGGGAGTACCCCCTCCAGATCGAACTGCGGGACCGTCAGCTGGTCGAGCTCGAGTCCCAGGTCCCCGGGCACCCGCCCGCGAGTGTCACGTCGGTCGATGCGGTCGTGTGCATCGGCGATCCCGACCACTGCCGCCGGATCGTCCCGGCGAACTGGCGGTACAACCGCATCGACCCCTTGGTGACGACGGCCTTCCCGCCCGCCTAGGCCCTGTCCTAGTGCAGGCGCAGGTCCATGGCGATGTCCAGGATCGGCGAGGAGTGCGTCAGGCCGCCGACGGAGAGGTAGTCGACGCCCGTGGCCGCGTACTCGGCCGCCGTGTCCAGGGTCAGGTTTCCGGTCGCCTCGAGCTCGGCGCGGCCGCCGACCGCGCTGACGACCTCCCGCAGCGTCTCCGGCCGCATGTTGTCCAGCAGCAGGAACGTCGCGCCGGCGGTGACCGCCTCGACGGCCTCGCCGACGGTGGTCACCTCGACCTGCACCGGCACGTCGGGGAACGCGGCGCGCACCCGCTCGTACGCGGCCGTGATCCCGCCCGCGGCCAGCTTGTGGTTGTCCTTGATCATGGCGACGTCGTAGAGACCCATGCGCTTGTTGGTGCCGCCGCCCGCCCGGACCGCGTACTTCTCGAGGATGCGCAGGCCCGGAGTGGTCTTGCGGGTGTCGAGCACGAGCGCCTCGGTGCCCTCCAGCAGGTCCGCCCAGCGGCGGGTGTGGGTGGCGACGCCCGACATCCGGCAGAGCAGGTTCAGCGCGGAACGCTCGGCGGTGAGCAGGCCCCGGGTCGGCCCGTGGATGGTGGCCAGCACGTCGCCGCGCACGACCCGCTCGCCGTCGCGCTTCTTCACCTCCGCGGTGACGCTGCCGGAGGCGGCCTCGAACACCGCGACGGCGACCCAGACGCCGGCGACGACCCCGTCCGCGCGGGCCACGATGTCCGCGTCGTCGGTCTGGTCCGCGGGGATGGTCGCCACGCTGGTGACGTCGAGCCGGTCCGGCCCGAGGTCCTCGGTCAGGGTGCGCTGGACGATCTCCTCGACCACCGCGGGGTCGAGTCCGACCTTGCGCAGCTCGGCCTCGGTTTGAAGCCTCACAGGACACTCCTCAGCGCCTCGGTGCGGTTGCAGTCGATGTTCACGCGTCCTCCCAGGTTTCCGTGAGGGCGCCGGCGTCGTCGAGGGCGGCGAGGAAGTGCCCCCGGTACACGTCGCTGGCGTCGGGAAAGTCCTCGCGCCAGTGGCAGCCGCGGGTCTCCTGCCGCTGCGTTGCGGCCGCGACCAGGGCACTGGCGACGGTCAGCAGGTTGCTCGCCTCCCAGGCGGCCACGTTCGCGGCGGCCCGGTCGAGCGAGAGCTTCGTGAGCGCCTGCGCGGCCTGCTCCAGCGAGTCGCCGCTGCGCAGCACCGAGGCGTGCGCGGACATCGCGGCCTGCAGGTGCGGGCGGATGGCGGGGTCGGCGGACCAGGCGGGGCGGTCCACCACGACCGGGTCGGCCTGCTCGGGCAGGTCGCGCGCGATGTCCTCGGCGATGCGGCGGGAGAAGACCAGCCCCTCCAGCAGCGAGTTGGACGCCAGGCGGTTGGCGCCGTGCACGCCGGTGCAGGCGACCTCGCCGCACGCGTACAGGCCGGGGATCGAGGTGCGGCCGCGCAGGTCCGTGCGCACCCCGCCGGAGGCGTAGTGGGCCGCGGGCGAGACCGGGATCAGGTCGGCGGCGGGGTCGACGCCGGCGGCGCGGCAGGAGGCGACGATGGTGGGGAAGCGCGCCTCGAGGAACTCGCGGCCCAGGTGGCGGGCGTCGAGCCAGACGTTGTTCGTGCCCTCGGCCCGCATGACCCGGTAGATGCCCTTGGCGACCACGTCGCGCGGGGCCAGCTCGGCGAGGTCGTGCCGGCCGACCATGAAGCGGTTGCCGTCGCCGTCACGCAGGTAGGCGCCCTCGCCCCGCAGCGCCTCGCTGACCAGCGGCTGCTGCGAGTCACGGTTGCCCAGCGCCAGCGCGGTCGGGTGGAACTGCACGAACTCCAGGTCGGTGACCCGCGCCCCGGCCCGCAGCGCGAGCGCGACGCCGTCGCCGGTGGAGACGATCGGGTTGGTGGTGGCGGCGAAGATCTGGCCCATGCCGCCGGTGGCGAGCACGACCGCGCGCGCGTGGACCGCGCCGACGCCGTCCTCCGCGCCCTCGCCGAGCACGTGCAGGGTCACGCCGGCGGCCCGCCCGCTCGCGTCGGTGAGCAGGTCGAGCACGAGCGCGTGCTCGATGAGCCGGATCCAGGGGTCCCGGTGTACCGCCGCGTGCAGCGCCCGCTGCACCTCGGCCCCGGTGGCGTCCCCGCCGGCGTGGATGATCCGGTTGGCGTGGTGCCCGCCCTCGCGGGTCAGCATGAGCGAGCCGTCGTTGTTACGGTCGAACTCGGCGCCCCAGCGGATCAGCTCGCGGACCCGGGTCGGCCCCTCCCGCACCAGCACGTCCACGGCCTCCGGGTCGCACAGCCCGACCCCGGCCACGAGCGTGTCCTGCGCGTGCGCCTCGGGCGTGTCGAGCGGATCGAGCACCGCCGCGATCCCGCCCTGCGCCCACCGGGTCGACCCGTCATCGATGTTGACCTTGGTGACGACGGTGACGTGGAGCCCCGCCTCGCGCAGGTGCAGCGCGGCGGTCAGCCCCGCGACCCCGGACCCGATGACGACAACGTCGGTCGGCTCCGCCCAGCCGGGCGGTGGCCCCGCGAGGCGGCGCGGGACGGTCGGCCCGTTCATGCCTGCTGTCATCACTACAGTCAACATCACGCACCCGTTCGGCGGGTGGTGATGTCCGTCGCCCTCCCGTAACGCCCCGTTCAGGCCAGCGGGAGCGGTGCGGAGCCGAGATTGTGCACCGACGACTTCAGGGGCTTGGCGCTCATCAGGTAGCAGGTGAACGCCTGGTCGCTGCCGAGCCACTCGTTCGCCGTCTTCGGCCCGACGGAGCCGGCGCTGAGGTCGGCACGGCCCCCGTCGGCCGGGAGACCGAGGTAGCCCAGGCCCACCGACGTGCACCCCTTGGCCGTGGCCGACTGGACGGCCGCCTCGTCGAACGGGGCCTCGGGCGGCGTGATGGTGTAGACGCCCGAGTACTCGCCGTCGTGCGGGTCGGAGCACTGGACGTACGACAACTGGTTCTGGTCCTTTTTGATGCAGGCGATGGCGAGCGCCGAATCCTGGGCGAGGGCCCCCTTGAGCGAGCCGGAGCGCGGCGCGAACTCGTCCCCGGTCGGCCCGGTCACCTCGGCCAGCCCACACCCGAAGAACCCGTCGGTCGCGGGCTTGATCCACGCCGCCACGATCTGCAGGCGCGCCTCGTGCCAGCCGCCGGAGAGGAACAGCGGCCCCTCGACGAGACAGGCGCGCCGCGCCTGGGCGTACAGCAGCGCCTGGGTGACCTTGACGTCGTCGCCCTTGGCATCATCGAGGCGGTGGAGCAGGTCCTTGCCAACCTGCCCGACGTGGAACAGTTCGACGGTGTGCATGCCGGCGCAGTCGACGGGCGCCCCGTCCCAGGGCAGCGCGGCCTTGGCCCCGTTGGCGTCAACCTTGTAGCAGGTCCCGGCCTTGGGCGCCGCGGCCGGCGGCGAGCCGGGGATGTCCCGCCCTTGCCCGCGCTCGTACATCCAGTAGAGCCCGCCACCGATGAGCGCCACAACCACGACAATGAGGGCGACCCGCTTCATGAGGAAGCAGTCTGCGTTACCCACCGGTAACTGTCCAGCTCGCACGGGCGAAAAGCGACGCCCCGGGCGGCGGAGCCGGCCCGGGGCGTCGAAAGCGGTGTCGCCGCAGCGTCAGAGCGTGCCGCTACCGAGGTTCTTGATGGACTTCGTGACCGTCTTCTTGTCGAAGAGCATCGCGTAGCAGCGGGCCGAGCGGTTGCCCCGGTTCCAGCTCTCCTCGTCGACCATCCAGAAGCCGATGCCGACCTGCTGGTGGTTGGTCAGCTGCGACGCCGACATGCCGAGGTACTTCGCGCCCAGGGCCTCGCAGCCCGGGCGCATCGCGGTCTTGCGCTCGTCCGAGTTCGACGGGAAGGGGCGGTCGGTCGAGGTGTACGTGCCGACGTACTCCATGTTGTGCGTCGCCGTGCACGAGGCCGGCGTGTAGTCCAGCCACGTCTTGCCGTCGGTGTCGTACACCTCCATGGCGCACGTCAGCGCCAGCGGCTTGTCCCCGCTCAGGGTGCCCTTGAGGCTGCCCGAGCGCGAGACCGGCTTGTCGCCGTCGCTCACCACCTCGGCCAGGTCGCAGCGCAGGTAGCGCGCGCCCGCGGACCACTGGGTCGAGGACGGGACCAGCACGATGAGCTCGAGGCGGCCGTCGTGGAAGTCGCCGCCGAGGAACTTCTCGGCCTCGGTGTTGCACTTGGCCCAGCCGTCCTTGAGCGCCTCGCCCTTCGGCGGGGTCGTGCCGCTCGCGGCGGTGCCGGTGAGGTCGCCGACGTAGAAGGTCTCGCTCGCGTGCGAGGACGAGCACGAGTCCACCGGCTTGAAGGAGAACTGCGTCGTCGTGTCGGTGGCGAAGAAGTCGACGGACGTCGAGTAGCACGCCCCGGACGGCGGCGGCGGGATCTTGGGCGCAGCCAGCATCGCCCAGTCGTCGGTAAGGTCCTTGTCGGTGCCGGCCGGCGTGCCGCAGCCCGCCAACACGGCCAGGGCCATCACCGGCACCAGCGCCGCGATCAGCTTGCGCGCCATCCTCGTCTGTCCCTCCCCCGGGCTTCGGCAGATGCCACGGCAGTCTGCCCAACCTTAGACGGGGTTGGCAACAGGTCGATAAACGCTGTCAAGAGCGGACGAGATCCCCCCGGACGGGAGAACCCGCCATTCCGGGCACGGCGTCGGCCGGGTCCTGGCCGAGCTCGAGCACGCGGTTGTCGGCATCGACGTGGACGATCCGCGGCCGGTAGGTGCGGGCCGTCGCGTCGTCGAGTTGGGCGTACGAGATCAGGATGACCAGATCACCCGGGTGCACGAGGTGCGCCGCGGCGCCGTTGATGCCGATGACGCCCGAGCCGCGCGGGCCCGCGATGACGTACGTCTCCAGCCGCGCCCCGTTCGTGACGTCCACGATCGCGACCTGCTCGCCCGCGAGCAGATCCGCCGCGTCCATCAGATCCTCGTCCACTGTCACGGATCCGACATAGTGCAGATCGGCCTGCGTGACGGTGGCCCGGTGAATCTTGGACTTCAGCATCGTGCGGATCACAGCTCGGCTCCCAGGTTGTCGATCAGTCGGGTGCCGCCCACCCAGGCGGCGGTCAGGGCGCGGGCCGGCCCGTGCGCCGGGGCGGGCCCGAGCATCGGGTCGGTGAGCACCAGGTAGTCGAGCTTGACCTCGGGCACCGCGGCGAACTCGGCCAGCCCGGCCTCCACCGAGCCCGCGGCCGCCGTCGCGGCCAGCGCGCGGTGCAGCACCAGCGCGGCCTCCCGCTCGGCCGGCGCCAGGTACCGGTTGCGGCTGGACAGCGCCAGCCCGTCGGCCTCGCGCACGGTCGGCACCCCGCGGACCTCGATCGGCAGGTCGAAGTCGCGGGCCATCGCCCGGATCAGCGTGAGCTGCTGGTAGTCCTTCTCGCCGAAGTACGCCCGGTCGGGCCGGGTGAGCTGGAACAGCTTGTTGACCACGGTGAGCACCCCGTGGAAGAAGCCCGGCCGGCTCGCGCCCTCCAGGACGTTGCCGAGCGGGCCGGGGTCGACGCGGACCGCGGGCTCGCCCTGCGGGTACATCACCTCGCGGGTCGGGGCGTAGACCAGGTCCACGCCCTCGGCGCGGGCCACCTCGAGGTCCGCCTCCATGGTCCGCGGGTACCGGTCGAAGTCCTCGTTCGGCCCGAACTGCAGCGGGTTCACGAAGATGGTCAGCAGCACCGACCTCGCCTCGGCGCGCGCCTGCCGGATGAGCGTGGCGTGCCCCTCGTGCAGGGCGCCCATCGTCATCACGACGGCGACGTCGCCCGGCAGCGAGGCGTCACGCAGCGACGCCCGATCGGAGACGACCCTCATGCGATCCGCTCCTTCGAAGAGGCGTCGGCGAGCACGTCGAGCAGTGGCACGGCGTCCTGCGGGCGCAGGCGACCCGCGGCGATGACCCGGTCGGCGGTCCGGCGGGCCAGCGCGAGATAGGGCGGTACCGAACCCGGAGCGACGGCATCGAGGGCCCGCAGGTGCTTGCGGACGGTGCCGGCGTCCCCTCGCGAGACCGGACCGGTGATCGCGGCGTCGCCGAGCCGGAGCGTGTTGTCCAGAGCGGCCCCCAGCAGCGGGGCCAGCACGCGCTCGGGCTGGTGCACGCCCGCGTCGCGCAGCCGGTCCATCGCCTCGGCCACGAGGGTGGCGAGGTGGTTCGCGCCGTGGGCGAGCGCGGCGTGGTACAGCGGCCGCCGCTCCTCCGCGATCCACTCGATGACGCCGTGCAGGTCACGGACCAGCCCCTCGGCGAACGCGCGCAGCTCCTCGGGGGCGGTGACGCCGAAGGAGATGCCGGCCGCGAGCCGGTCGAGGTCGGCCTCGGTGCCGGTGAAGGTCATGGCCGGGTGCAGCGCGAGCGGGAACGCGCCGGCCGCCGCTCCAGGTGCGAGCACGGCCAGGCCGTGGGCGCCGGAGGTGTGGGCGACGATCTGGCCCGGGCGCAGGGCGCCGGTCTCGGCGAGGCCGGTGACCAGGGCGGCGAGGGCGTCGTCGGGGACCGCCAGGATGACGAGGTCGGCGGCGGCGGTCACCTCGTCGGCGGGAAGCAGGCGCGCGTGCGGCAGCAGGGCCTGGGCGCGGGACTTGGAGGCGGCCGAGACGGCCACGGCGGCGACCACGGTGTGTCCGGCGCGCTCGAGCGCGGCGCCGAGCACCGCCCCGACCCGTCCGGCGCCGATGACGCCGATGTTTCTGCTGGTGAAAGCGTTGTGCATGCGATCGATCCAGTCCTCGTGGTGCGGTACCGGTCGATCAGAAGTATGCGTCGCAGTGGGCAAAGCGGACAGTTGTTGTGGGATTCTCAACAGCCCGCCTTGCCCGCGTGGAACATCAGAGCCGGTGGTGCAGATACTCCTTGATCAGTGCCTTCGCCTCGCCCAGCACGACCGGGTCGCCGTCGGTGGACCGGCGGAACGCGAGCTTGATGAGCGCGTCCGCGGCCTCGACCGCGATCGCCAGCACGAACTGCAGCCGCTTGGCGTCGAGGATGCCGAAGCGCTCGATGAGCAGGCCCGACAGCTGCGAGACGATGACGTCGTTGTTGTCCCGCTCGTCGTCGAGCAGGTGAATGTCCACGACGTCACCGAAGTGCAGCGTGCGGAAGCCCGGCACGGTGCGGTGCATGTCGATGTACTCGTCGATGGCCGCGTCCACCGCGTCCCACCAGTGCGCAATGCCCTCGTCGGCCAGCCGGGCGCCGAGGCGCTCCAGGTAACCCTCGAGGCTGCGCAGTGTCAGGGCCTGCACGATGGCCCGCTTGTCCGGGAAGAACTGGTAGACCGAGCCGATTGCCACCCCCGCCCGTTCCGCCAGGAGCGTCGTGGTGAGTCCGTCGTACCCCACCTCGTCGACCAGCTCGGCGCAGGCGTCGAGCATCCGCCCGACCCGCGCCACGCTGCGCCCCTGCACCGGAACCCGGCGCAACGGCTTCGTCCCGGCGCCGGCCACTGTCTGCGTCGCCACCCGGTCTGCCCCCTCTACCTCGTCGGGCCTGGCCGATAGCCAAGTTGCCCGCCTTTGAAACCTACTCACGTCAACGACCGGGCACGATCGACGGATAGGGCATTTCACCCTTGTGATTGACGGGGGGCATACATGAAGGGTACTCAGGTTTCGTGACTTCTCCGTGGTCCAACTGGGCCGGCAACCACACCGCGACCCCCGCCCGGGTCGCCCACCCGGCCAGCGCCTCTGAGCTGGGCGAATGCCTCCGCGCGGCGGCTTCGGAGGGGCTTGCAGTCAAGGCCGTCGGCAGCGGCCACAGCTTCACGCCGGCGGCGCTGACCGACGGCGTCCGGGTCGAACTGGACCGGATGGCGTCCCTCGTCCGGGTGGACGGAAATCTCGTCACGGTCCAGGCGGGCATGAAGCTTTCCTCGCTCAACGCCACCCTGGCCGCCACCGGGCTGGCGATGCCCAACCTCGGCGACATCGACGCGCAGACGATCTCGGGCGCGCTGTCGACGGGCACGCACGGCACCGGGGCCGGGTACGGCTGCCTGTCCACGTTCATCGAGGCGCTCACCGTGGTCACCGCCGACGGCGCGGAGCTGTCGTGCTCGGCGACGCAGAACCCGGACCTCTTCGCCGCGGCGCGGGTCAACATCGGCGCGCTGGGCGTGCTCAGCACCGTGACCCTGCGCTGCGTGCCGGCGTTCACGCTGCGGGCCGACGAGCGCCCGGCGAGCCTGAACGACGTCTGGTCGGGCCTCGACGAGCACGTCGGCACCAACGAGCACTTCGAGTTCTACTGGTTCCCGTACACCGACCGCGTGCAGATGAAGCGCAACAACACCGTGCCGGCCGCGGACGCGCCGCTGCCGGGCTGGCGCCGGTGGCTCGACGACGACTTCCTCTCCAACACGGTCTTCGGCGCCGCGTGCCGTCTCGGTCGCGCCATTCCGGCGACGGTACCGACGGTCAGCCGCGTCTCCGCGCGAGCGCTCTCGGCGCGCACGTACACCGCAAGCTCCCACGAGGTCTTCTGCACACCGCGCCGGGTCCGGTTCGTCGAGATGGAGTACGGGCTGCCCCGCGCCGCCCTGCGGGAGGCGTTCGACGGGCTGCGGAAGATCGTCGACGGGCTGCCGTACAAGATCCAGTTCCCGGTGGAGGTGCGCTTCACGGCGGCCGACGACATCTGGCTGTCGCACGGCTACGGGCGCGACAACGCCTACGTCGCCATCCACCAGTACGTGGGCGCGCCCTACGAGGAGTACTTCCGCCGCTTCGAGGAGGTCACCACGCCCCTGGGCGGCCGGCCGCACTGGGGCAAGATGAACTTCCGCACGGCGGAGTCGCTGGCGCAGGCCTACCCGCGCTTCGCCGACTTCACCGCGCTGCGCGACAAGCTGGACCCGAACCGCGTATTCGCGAACGTCTACACGGAACGGGTCCTGGGCGCTTAGGCCCTAGTCTTCCGCCTTCTTGCGCGAGGAGGTGGCCTTCTTCGGGGCCGCCTTCTTCGCCGGTGCCGCCTTCTTCGCGGCCGTGGTCTTCTTCGCCGCGGTCGTGGTCTTCTTGGCCGCGGTCGCCTTCTTCTCCGGGGCCGCCTTCTTCGCCGCCGGGCGGGCCTTCTTCGGGGCCGGCCCGTTCGCACGCTTCTCGGCGAGCATCTCGCTCGCCTCGTCGAGGGTCAGCGTGTCGACCGCCTGGCCGCGGCGGAGGGAGGCGTTGAACTCGCCGTCGGTGACGTACGGCCCGAAGCGCCCGTCCTTGATGACCAGCGGCTTCTTGGTCGCCGGGTCCTCGCCCATCTCGCGCAGGGGCGGCTTGGCCGCGGCCCGCCCGCGGGTCTTCGGCGCGGCCAGCAGGGTCAGCGCCTCCTCCAGCGTGAGCGTGAAGAGCTGGTCCTCGTTCTCCAGCGACCGGGTGTCGGTGCCGCGCTTGATGTAGGGCCCGTAGCGCCCCGGCGACGCGGTGATCTCGTTGCCCTCGGCGTCCTTGCCGACCACCCGCGGGAGCGTGAGCAGCTGCAGGGCCTGCTCCAGGGTCAGCTCCTCCGGGCTCTGGCTGGACAGCAGCGACGAGGTCTTCTCGCCGCTGACCACGTAAGGCCCGTAGCGGCCGGCCTTGACCACGATCAGGTCGCCCGTGTCGGGATGCTCGCCGAGCTTGCGCTCGCCCCCCTGGCCGCCGACGAAGAGCTCGGCGACCTTCTCGGGCGTCAGCTCGTCCGGCGCGATGCCGTCGGGAACCGGCGCGCGGTCGCCCTCCTCGCCCTCGGGCGGGTTCGGGAGCGTGCGCTGCAGGTAGGGGCCGTAGCGGCCGACCCGGACCACGATGTCGCGCCCGGCTTCGTCGCGGAACAGCGGGATCGAGTTGATGCCGCGCGCGTCGATCTCGCCGAGCCGCTCGGTGACCATCCGCTGCAGGCCGCCCTGGCGCGCCACCGAGCCCTCGTCGCCGGTGTCGCCGCCGAAGTAGAACGGGTGCAGGAAGTTCACCGCGCTGCCGTCGCCGTTGGCGATCTCGTCGAGCACGTTCTCCATCGACGCGGTGAAGTCGTAGTCGACCAGCCGCGGGAAGTGCTGCTCGAGCAGGCCGATCACGGCAAAGGCGAGGAACGACGGGATGAGCGCCTGGCCGCGCTTGAAGACGTACCCGCGGTTGTTGATCGTCTCCATGATCGACGCGTAGGTCGACGGGCGCCCGATGCCGAGCTCCTCCATCGCCTTGACCAGCGAGGCCTCGGTGTACCGCGGCGGCGGCTGGGTGGTGTGGCCGGTCGGGGTCAGCCCCTGTTCGGTCAGCCGCTGCCCCTTGGCCAGCACGGGCAGGCGGCGCTCGGCGTCGTCGGCCTCGGCATTCTCGTCGTCGGAGGACTCGACGTACGCCCGCAGGAAGCCCGGGTCCGTGATCGTCTTGCCGGTGGCGCCGAAGTCGACGGACTCCTGGGCCGGGGTCACCGCGTTGATCCGCACCGAGGTCGAGTTGCCGACCGCGTCGTTCATCTGCGAGGCGATGGTGCGCTGCCAGATGAGCTCGTACAGCTTCAGCTCGTCGGCGCTGAGCTCGCGGGCCACGTCGCCGGGCGTGCGGAAGCTGTCGCCCGCGGGGCGGATCGCCTCGTGCGCCTCCTGGGCGTTCTTGACCTTGCCGGTGTACCGGCGGGGCTGCGGCGGCACCGCGGCCGCCCCGTAGAGGTCGTGAATCTGCTGGCGCGCGGCCGTGATCGCCGACTCGGACAGGTTCACCGAGTCGGTACGCATGTAGGTGATGTAGCCGTTCTCGTACAGCCGCTGCGCGATGCGCATGGTCTGCGCCGAGGAGATCCGCAGCTTGCGGGCCGACTCCTGCTGCAGCGTCGAGGTGATGAACGGCGGGTAGGGCTTGCGGCGGTACGGCTTCTCCTCGACCCGGGTGACCGTGAACGGCCGCCCCTCGAGCCGCGCGGCCAGGCCGCGCGCGCCGGTCTCGTCGAGGTGGATGACCCCGGCACCGGGCTTGACCTGCCCCGTCTCGGGGTCGAAGTCGCGGCCGGTGGCCACGCGGTCGCCGTCGAGCGCGATGAGCGTCGCGTTGAACGTGCGCGTGTCGTTCTCGGGCAGCAGCTTGGCGATGATGTCCCAGTACTCGGCCGAGCGGAACTTCATCCGCTGCCGCTCCCGCTCGACCACGATCCGGGTCGCGACCGACTGCACACGCCCCGCGGACAGGCCCCGCTGGACCTTCTTCCACAGCACCGTGGACACGTCGTAGCCGTAGAGGCGGTCCAGGATGCGCCGCGCCTCCTGGGCGTCGACCAGGGAGCGGTTGATCTCGCGCGGGTTCGCGACGGCGGCCTGGATGGCGGGGCGGGTGATCTCGTGGAAGACCATCCGCTTGACCGGCACCTTGGGCTTGAGCGTCTCGAGCAGGTGCCAGGCGATGGCCTCGCCCTCGCGGTCCTCATCTGTGGCGAGGTAGACCTCGCTCGCCTGCTTCAGCAGGTCCTTCAGCCGTGAGATCTGCTTCCGGCGGTCGGCCGAGATGATATAGACCGGGGTGAAATCGTTGTCGATGTCCACGCCGAGGTACGCCCAGGGCTTGCTCTTGAGCGCGTCGGGCATGTCCTTCTTGCCCACGGGCAGGTCACGGACATGGCCGAAGCTCGCCTCGACGAGGTAGTTCGGACCCAGATAGCCCGAGATCGTCTTGGCTTTTGCCGGCGACTCCACGATCACCAGCCGCTTTGTGTTGGCGGAGTTCGGCACAGTTCTCCCCGGTGCGGACGGACAGACGTCAAACGTAACGCTCACTCACGCGCCGAGTTGCGCAATGGGGCGGCCCGGCGCTCGGCTTGCGACACGCCGATCGGCGCCACGGTACACCCATGCACAACCGCGACCTGCCCGATCTTGCCGACGTGTCGCGTTCACTGCCTGGTTTGTGGGGGTTTGTCGGGGCCCGTCGGACAAATTCACATCTACGGAACGACTCGATCACCCTACTGCGGGTGATTCGCGTTTACACCGGCCAGACGCCCGCCGGGGCCTCGGCCGGGGCCTCGCCGACCAGCTCGGCGAGGCGGTTGATGCGCCTGGGTCCCACGATGCGGTACGCCGGGTCGCCGGAGTCGGCCCCGACGAGCACCGCGGGCAGCCCGACGGCCACCAGCGCGTCACCCACGGCGATCCAGTTGTCGGCGACCTGGCGGTCGATGACCTCGCGCTCCGGCTCGGCCGCGGGTGCGGGCGCGGCCTCGGGGGTCACCGGATCCAGCTCGACGCTGGGCAGGTCGTCGACCCACTCGCCGGCGTCGAAGGCCTCCTCGACGTCCGCGTACTCGTCCGGGCCGGGATCGAAGGCTGTGATTTTGCTCTCGCTCTTGCGCCTGCGGACGTTCGGACGGTCGTCCTTCGAGCGGACGACGGGCGGCGGAGCAGGCGTTTCGTCCAGTTCGAGGGCTTCGAAGACGATCTCGTCGATCTCCAGGACCTCCGGCGGCGTCACCGGGCGCGGGGCCAGCCGCAGGAGATAGGAGCGCGGGCCCTCGTAGCCGCCCGCCGCGGCCACCCACAGGCGCAGCCGGCGGCCGTCCAGCCCCAGCGTGCGGGGGTGCACCTTCACCCCCCACTCGTCCAGCCAGGCGGCGGCCAGCGGGGCGAGCAGCGCGGAGTACGAGGTGCGCAGCTGCCACCGGTCCCCCTCGCCGGTCGGCTCGCAGGTCACCGCCAGCCCGCGCAGCTCCAGCTCGGCCCGCAGCACCGCGCAGCGCCAGGCCTCGTCGACCACGATCGAGACCCGGCCGGTGCCGCCCATCCGGCCCACCTGCCCGGCCCCGGCCAGCAGCCCCTCGAGGTCGAGCGGCGCCGGTGGGCGCGCCTCCACCCCGAAGAGCGACAGCTGCCGGCCGCGGGCCGGCGTCATTTGCACTCGGGCACCTCGTCGAAGGCCTTCTGCAGGTCGGCCGGGCCGACGTGGGCCGGGTCGATGGCGCTGCGCTCGTAGTCGTCCTTGAGCGTCACGAACGCCTTGCCGACCTCGCCGTAGAAGGTCTTCGCACTGTCGGTGGGCAGGCCGGAGACGGTCCGCTTGGCGTTGCCGTAGGCGTCGCGGGCCTTGGCCAGGGAGGCGGTGAACTGCTCGGCGACCTTCTGCCCGCCGTCGACCCGGGGCACCCCCGCGCCGTTGACCCCGGCCCGGGCCCGCTCGCTGGAGGCCTCGGCGCCGGAGAGCAGGTCGACGATGTTGGTCTTGGTCTGGGACGGCGTCGTGGCCGCCTGGAGCTGCTGCTGGGCCTTGGCCGTCAGGTCGGCGATCTCGGCCCGCCACGGAGACAGCGCGACGCAGACCTGCTTCGCCCACCGCTTCGGCTCCACCCCGTCCTGACCGCAGGCACCGATCGCCAGGACGACGAGGGTGGCGGCAAGGAGGCGGACGACGCGCATGAATGCCAGCGTAGATCCGATCGTCTGTTCGAGAAAACACAACGCCCCGGCCGTGTGTCGGCCGGGGCGTCGTCGTGCGGGTTCGGTTACGCGGTGACCTTCTCGGGCTCGGCCTCGGTCGAGGCGGCACCGTTGTCGTCGCCGGCGTCGACCGTCGACGACTTGCGCTTGCTCATCACCACCGCACCGGCGATGACCAGCACCGCGCCGAGCGCGATGGCGTACCGGGCGACCTGGTTGCCGTTGCCGATGGTCATGGTGACCACGGCGGGGGCGATCAGCAGGGCGACCAGGTTCATCACCTTGAGCAGCGGGTTGATGGCCGGGCCGGCGGTGTCCTTGAACGGGTCGCCGACGGTGTCGCCGATGACCGTCGCGGCATGGGCCGGAGAGCCCTTGCCGCCGTGGACCCCGTCCTCGACCAGCTTCTTCGCGTTGTCCCACGCGCCGCCGGAGTTGGACAGGAAGACCGCCATGAGCGTGCCCGTGCCGATCGCGCCGGCGAGGTAGGCCGCCAGCGGGCCGACGCCGAGGCCGAAGCCGACGGCGATGGGCGCCAGGACCGCGAGCAGACCCGGCGTGATGAGCTCACGCTGGGCGTCGCGGGTGCAGATGTCGACGACCTTGCCGTACTCCGGCCGCTGCGTGCCGTCCATGATGCCCGGGAACTCGCGGAACTGCCGCCGGACCTCGAACACCACCGCACCCGCGGAGCGGGCCACGGCGTTGATGGCGAGGCCGGAGAACAGGAACACGACCGCGGCCCCGATCAGCAGGCCGACCAGGTTGCCCGGGTTGGCCACGTTGAGCAGGATCGCGGTGGCCGCGTCGTCGGCCTTCTCGCCGGCGTCGGCGAGCGCGGTCTTCATGGTGTCGGTGTACGAGCCGAACAGCGCGGTCGCGGCCAGCACGGCCGTCGCGATCGCGATGCCCTTGGTGATCGCCTTGGTGGTGTTGCCCACCGCGTCGAGCTCGGTCAGGGTGCGGGCCCCGGCCTCGTCGATGTCGCCGGACATCTCGGCGATGCCCTGCGCGTTGTCGCTGATCGGGCCGAAGGTGTCCATGGCGACGATGACACCGACGGTGGTGAGCAGGCCGGTGCCGGCCATGGCGACCGCGAACAGCGAGAGGGTGATCGAGCCGCCGCCGAGCAGGAAGGCGCCGAAGACGCCCGCGCCGATGACGATGGCCGAGTAGACCGCCGACTCGAGTCCGACGCTGACGCCCGCGAGTACGACCGTGGCGGCGCCGGTGAGCGCGCTCTTGCCGATGTCCCGGACCGGGCGACGCTCGGTCTCGGTGAAGTACCCGGTCAGGGCCTGGATGATCGCCGCCAGCGCGATGCCGATGACGACGGCGATGATGGCCGTGACGTGCGGGCCGAACGGCGGCGCGTCGTCGCCCGAGGCGGTCTTGAGGGCGTCGAGCGCGGTGGTGCTGCCCGTCAGGCCGGTCCACTTGCTCGGCAGGTAGAACAGCGCGGCCGCGCTGACCAGGACCGCCGAGAGGATGGCGGAGAGGTAGAACGCCCGGTTGATCGCGACGAGACCGTTGCGGTCGGACTTGCGCAGGCGGGTGAGCGCCACGCCCGCGATCGCGATGATCACGCCGATGGTCGACACGATGAGCGGGAACACCAGGCCCTGCTCGCCGTAGGCGGCCCGGCCCAGGATCAGCGCCGCGACCAGGGTGACGGCGTAGGACTCGAACAGGTCCGCGGCCATGCCGGCGCAGTCGCCGACGTTGTCGCCCACGTTGTCGGCGATGGTCGCCGCGTTGCGCGGGTCGTCCTCGGGGATGCCCTGCTCGACCTTGCCGACCAGGTCGGCGCCGACGTCCGCGGCCTTGGTGAAGATGCCGCCGCCGACCCGCATGAACATCGCGAGCAGCGCCGCGCCGAAGCCGAAGCCCTCGAGCACGATCGGCGCGCGGTCCTTGAAGATCAGCACCACCAGGGCCGCGCCGAACAGGCCCAGGCCGACGGTGAGGAAGCCGACCACGCCACCGGTGCGGAACGCGATCTGCATCGCCTTCTCCCGGCCGCCGTCCTCTCGGGCCGCCGCCGCGACGCGCAGGTTGGCGCGGGTGGCCAGCGCCATGCCGGCGCCACCGATGAAGGCCGAGAAGACCGCACCGACGACGAAGAACGCCGACCGGCCGATCTTGATGAGAAGCTCGTGGTCACCGGCATCGTTGACCGGGAGCAGGAACAGCAGCACGACCGCGATGACGACGAAGATGCCGAGGGTCTTGAACTGGCGCACGAGGTACGCGCTAGCGCCCTCCTGCACCGCCGCGGCGATCTCCTGCATCTTCGGCGTGCCCCGACCCGTCGCCAGCACGGCCTTGACCAGCGCGGCCGCAAAGCCGAGCGCCACCAGGGCAATGACGAGCGCGACGACGATGTAGGTCAGATTGCTCCCGGAAAGGGAAATCTCGCCGGCTGCGGCGAGTGATACGGACATTCGTTGTCCTCCTGTACGACACATGACAGCGCCGCGAGCGGTCAGGCCGGCGGCGAATCTCCCCAAAGGGAGCCGTGCTGAACGACCGAGGTACCCAATGACCAGCGACGTCATACACGATCGCCGTACTCTAGCCGGACAGCGTGTCAGTGGTCACACCGACTTGCACCTTTACACAAATCGCATTCCGTCGATTTGCTCACGATGTCAGTCGGTGGAGCGCTCCAACGGCCAGGACATGCGCACCTCGGTGCCGACACCCTCGGCTAATTCGGACACGTTCAGGTCGTCCACGAGCCCCGCCAGCAGGGCCAGGCCCATCCGGGCGGCGACCGCCTCCTCCGCCAGGAGGTCCGGCGGGGTGGTCAGCGGCAGGGCCGGGTCGGAGAGCAGCACGACGGTCTCGTCCTGCGGGGCGCGGTGCACCATGGCGCCATTGGCGGCCCGGTCCACGACGCGCACGGTGAAGCGGTCGCCGTCGGCCATCGCCACGTCGACCAGGTCGTCGAGGCCGTGCGAGCGGTGCAGCGCGACGGCCCGCGAGCACGCCTCGCCGATCGCCAGCCGGACCTCCTCGAGCAGCTCCTCGGCCACGCCGGCACGCCGCGCGACGGCCACGCCGACCAGGCGGGCCGTCCGGACATGCGCCGGTGCGGGAGAGAAGGAGAGTCGGACTGTCGGCATGGACCTACGCCGGGGAGTCGGTGCCCGCGCCGGTCGCGGCGACCGCGGCCTCCACGGTGTCGAAAAGCTGGAAGACCCGGTCGAGCGCGGTGATCCGGAAGATCTTCAACAGCCGCTCATGGGAACAGACCAGCCCGAACGTCCCGTTGACCGCGCGGAGCCGCTTGAGCGCGCCGACGAGCACGCCGAGCCCCGTCGAGTCGAGGAACTCCACCCGGCTGAGGTCGACCACCACGTGCCGGGCGCCCTGCTCCACAAGCTCGACAAGCTTCTCGCGCAGGCGAGGGGCGGTGTAGACGTCCACCTCACCGCCGACTTCGAGCACCTTGTGGTCGCCGGAGTCGTACGTCGACAACGACAGCTCCATGCGGACCTCCTCCTCTGGCGGCCGGATTTTGCAAGCCCTCCACGGGCATCTAACCATCGACGTCGCCGCCGGGCGACGCTCCACCCCCTTTCCCACATCCGCCCGGTGTGTACCGTCACTCGCGGTTCGAACAGGTGTTTTAGAGTGCAGACGTGCTGCTCCACACCGAAACGCTGCCGCGCCGCGCGGGCACCGTCGTCCCCTGGCCGGCCTGGGTGCCGCCCGCACTGCGGACGGCCTTCGGCTTCGAACCCTGGCGCCACCAGGCGGAAGCGGCCACCGCGGCCTGGGAAGGCGCCCACACGGTGGTCGCCACGGGCACCGGATCCGGCAAGTCGCTGGCCTACCAGCTGCCCGCGCTCGCCCGGCTGCTCGCCGACCCGCGGGCCACGGTGCTGTACGTCGCCCCGACCAAGGCCCTGGCCGCCGACCAGCTCCGCTCGCTCAAAGAGCTGGGGCTGCCCGGCCTGTACCCGGCCACCTACGACGGCGACACCTCCCGCGAGGAGCGCGACTGGGTCCGCCAGCACGCCCGGGTGGTGCTGACCAACCCCGACATGCTCCACCATGGCATCCTGCCCGCCCACGGGGCCTGGTCGCGGTTCCTGCGCGGGCTCACTTTCGTGGTGGTCGACGAGTGCCACGCGTACCGCGGCGTCTTCGGCTCCCACGTCGCCCACGTCCTGCGCCGCCTGCGCCGGGTCGCGGCCCGCTACCGCAGCGCCCCGGTCTTCGTCCTGGCCTCGGCGACCTCGGGCGACCCGGGCGCGTCGGCCGCCCGCCTGACCGGCCTGCCCTTCTCTGTCTTCGCGACCGACACCTCCCCGCGCGGCGAGATCACCTTCCGCCTCTGGGAGCCGCCGCTGCTGACCGAGGACGGCCCGCGCCGCTCGTCCCTGAGCGAGACGGCGGCCCTGCTGGCCGACTCCGTCGCGCGCGGCACGCCCACCCTGGCGTTCGTCCGCTCCCGCAAGGGCGCCGAGCTCGTCGCCACCATGGCCCGCCACAACCTCGACCTCGCCGTGCCCGGCCTGGGCTCGCGGGTCGCCGCCTACCGCGCCGGCTATCTGCGCGAGGACCGCCGCGCGCTCGAACGCGACCTCATGGACGGCCGCCTCCTGGGCCTGGCCTCCACCAACGCCCTGGAGCTCGGCGTCGACCTGACCGGCCTCGACGCGGTGCTCATGTGCGGCTACCCCGGCACCCTCGCCTCGCTGTGGCAGCAGGCGGGCCGCGCCGGAAGGGCGGGAAGAGCCGCCGGCTGTACCCTCATCGCCCGCGACGACCCCCTGGACACCTACCTCGTGCACCACCCCGAGGCCCTCTTCGGCCGCCCGGTCGAGGCCACCGTCTTCGACCCGGCCAACCCGCACGTCCTAGCCCCTCAGCTCTGCTGCGCCGCCGCCGACCTGCCCCTCACCGAGGCCGACGTCGACCTCTTCGGCCCGACCACCCGCGACCTCCTAGACGCGCTCGTCGCGGCCGGCATGCTCCGCAAGCGCCCCGCCGGCTGGTACTGGACCGAGCGCGACCGCCCCGACGTCGACCTCCGCGGCGCGGGCGGCGGCCCGATCGCCGTGGTCGAGTCGTCGACCGGCCGCCTGCTGGGCACCGTCGACACCGGCTCGGCGCACCAGCAGGTGCACGACGGCGCCGTGTACCTCCATCGGGGCGCCACGTACGTGGTCGACAAGCTGGACCTGGCCGACAACTGCGCGCTCGTGCACGCGGAGGACCCGGACTGGAGCACCCACCCGCGCGACGTCACCTCGATGGTCATCCTGTCGGTGCGGTCGTCGCGCACCGCGGGCCCGATCACCCTCGCGCTGGGCGAGGTCGAGGTGACCAACCAGGTCGTGAGCTACCAGCGCCGCAAGCTCATGTCGGGCGAGGTGATCGACACCGTGCCGCTGGACCTCCCGGAGCGCATCCTGCGCACGGTGGCCGTCTGGTGGACCATCGACCCCGACGCCCTGGACGCCGCCGGCATCCCCGACCTGGAGTGGCCGGGCGCCCTGCACGCGGCCGAGCACGCGGCGATCGGTCTGCTACCGCTCATCGCGACCTGCGACCGCTGGGACATCGGCGGCCTCTCGACCGCCGCCCACGCGGACACCGGCCTGCCCACGATCTTCGTGTACGACGGCCACCCCGGCGGCGCCGGCTTCGCGGAACGCGCCTACGAAACGGCGGCAACCTGGCTGCGGGCCACGAACGACGCCATCCGGGCCTGCCGCTGCGAACACGGCTGCCCGTCGTGCGTGCAGTCGCCGAAGTGCGGCAACGGCAACAACCCCCTGAACAAGCCCGAGGCGGCGCGCCTCCTGTCCCTGGTCCTGAGCCACATCTGACGCCCGGCGGGGCCCGGACTCGCCAAAATCCGGACCCCTGGCACGTGTCAGCGTTCGTCCAAACCGCCCTCCACTTCTCCGGTAAACGGAACCTCCCCGGGGACCCGCTCGGACCGCGCACCCGGCGGAACCTCCCACGGGCCCTGGCGGCCGGGCGCGCCCTCCCCAACTGCGCCACCCGGCTCCGCGTCATAACCCACAGCCTCGACGCCCGACTCAGCGCCGCCCCACGCCAGTGACGGCCCGGCGCCCGACTCAGCGCCGCCCCGCCCCACTGACGGCCCGGCGCCCGACTCAGCGCCGCCCCGCCCCACTGACGGCCCGGCGCCCGACTCAGCGCCGCCCCACCCCACCGGCCCGGCGCGCGCCCGAGCCCGAGCCACCAGCCCGGCCGACGTCGGCACCTCGACCGTCACCGTGACGACCGCCCCGACGACCTCACAGGCCGCCAGCCGCCCCCGGTTCTCCCCCGCCAGCCGCCCCGCCGCCGCACAAGCCGCCTCGGACCCCCGGGCCACCGTCAACGCCCCGGCGAGCGCCGCCGAGTCGGCGGCATTGCGGGCCCGATGCGCCGCCACGAGCACCCCGCCACCGGTCGAGATGCCGAGCGCCAGCGCCGCGAGGGCCAGCCCGACCGCGAGGCAGATGAGCGAGGCCGACCCCCGATCGCGCGGCCCCCGGTTCACGACCCCGGCTCGACCATCGCCACCGCTGTCTCCTCGACGTAGAAGCCCGCGAGGAGGGGGTTGGACACCTTCCGCCGTACGGTCACCCGCACGAGATCCCCGTCGTGCTCCACCGAGATCACCTCCGTGCCCGAGTGCAGCTTCGGCACCTGCTCGCCCCGCGCCACCGCCCGCACCGCCGCCCCCGCACTGTCGGTGACGGAGAGCTTGTTGGTCATGACGCTGAGCATGATCACGCCGGCCATCAGGAACAGCAGGATCACCGGGATCGCCATGGCCACCTCGAGCGCCGTCGACCCGCGCTCCCGGTCGCCACGGTGGCTGGGCGCGCCCGGCGGTCTTCGCCGATGCCGCGCGCTCCTGCTCGGACCGCTGGGAACGGCGGCCCTCCCCCGGGCGCTCACGCCGGGTCCTTCATCATCAGGCCGGTCAGGTAGGCCTTCATCACATCGGAGTGCACGATGCTGATCAGCACCCCGACGAGGATGATGCCGATGACCACCAGGGCCGCGTACTCGATCGAAATCGCCCCGTCGTCCCGGCGCACAACGGCCAGGAGGCGGGCTCTCGTCACTTGCATCTCTGCTCCTTGTCGCTTTCGGTATTCGGCTTTCACAGGGCGGCGAGAACGTCGCGGAACAGCGCCGCGAGCACCGGGACCACGCCGACGAGGACGAAGGCCGGCAGGAAGCACACGGCGACCGGCAGGACGGCCAGCACCCCCACGCGGCGCACCGCCGCCGACGCGGCCGCCGCCCGGGCCACGCGCAGGTCGGAGGCCTGGCGGTCGAGCGTCCGGGTGAGCGCCAGGCCGTGCTCGGCACTGCGCGTCGCCGCCCGCGCGAACCGCGCCCCGCCCGGCAGGTCGGCCAGGTGCCCCCAGGCGGACTCGGGCGCGGCCCCGAGCCGCAGCGCCCGCCCGGTCCGCACGAGCCGCTCCCCCACGGGCCCGCCGAGCACCTCCCCGACCGCCAGCGCGGCCCGATCGGGCGGCGCCCCGGCCCGCAGCGCCGCCGCGAGCAGGTCGGCCGCGAACGGCAGGTCGGACCGGGCCGTGGCCCGCTCCCGCCGCACGTGGGCCGGCTCGGCCCGCCCGAGGAGCACGAAGCCTCCGCCGGCCACGACGACACCCAGAGCGGCCCCGGTCCAGTCGCCGACGGCGAGCGCAACCCCGCCCCCGGCCGCCAACGCGGCCAGCCAACGCCTCCAGCCCTTCACGAGCCACCCCCGGCCCTGGAAGCCACCTCCGCCGACGCGGCGCAGACCACCCGGCCCCCGACGAGCACGCCGACCCCGAACCCCAGGCCGGACGAGCCACCGACCCACCAGCCGACGGACACCGCCACCCGCGGCCCGAGCGGCCGCGGAAGCCGCCACATCCAGGCGCCCATCACCGGGCCTCCGCCGTCACCGAGCGCACCATCCGGCCCGTCCACAGCAGCCCCAGCCCCTGCAGTGCGACCGCCGACGCGGCGCACCCCGCCCCCAGCGGCGTGTGCAGGAGCTGCTGGACCGGGTCGATGCCGATGGCCGCGCCCACCCACAGCCCGAGCAGCGGCAGTGGCAGCAGCACCGCGGTCGAGGTCTGCGCCCCCGAGAGCTGCGCCGCCATCTCCGCGCGCAGCGCCTGCCCGGACCGCAGATCCGCGTCGACCCGCTCCAGCAGCCCGACGAGCGGCACGCCGAGGGACTCGCTGAGCCGGTACGCCGCCGCGAGCCGAGCCCGGGCCACCCCCACCACGGAGCCGTCGGAGGGCGCCCCGGCGAGCAGGTCGTTCAGCGTCGAGCCGTCCGGCAGGGCCCCCGCCCGCAGACCCTCCGCCGTCGCGTCCACGGCGTCGAGCAGCCCCGCCACGAGCCGCTCGCCGTCGCGCCGCAGCAGGTGCCGGCGCACCGCGAGCGTCGCCATGAGGCAGTACACCCCGATGAGCACCGCCGCCACCGGCCCCGCGAGCGCGAGCGCCCCGCCCGAGCCGAACGCCACCGCCGCCATGCCGGCGAGCACCGGCCGCCGCACCAGCCACGCGGACCACAGCGGCCGGGCCCGGGACCGCCGGTACGCCGCACGGCTGACGCGGGCCAGCCGCGCGGAAGCCCGCCGCGTGTGCCGCCAGTACGCGACCCAGCCCAGCACCAGCGCCAGCCCCGCCAGCAGCGCGAGGTCGAGGGCGCTCACGACCAGCCGTCCTCGGGTGAGTACTTCCAGCGCCCGCCCGGCTTCGGCGGGTCGACGCCCCGTGCGGCCAGCATCTCGTCGAGGTCCGGCGCGGCCGGACCGGGGCCGCTGCCCCGCCGCCACGCGGTGACCACGACCGCGGTCTGGCGGTCGGGGTGCGGGGAGAGCACGCAGATCTCGGTGAGCTCGCGGAGCCCGGTGCCGGACCGGTGCAGGTGCACGACCACCCGCAGGGCGGAGACGACCATCGCGTGCAGGGCCGGCCGCGGGACATCCCCGAGCAGCCCCAGCGCCTCCAGCCGCGCCGGCACGTCGGCCGGCGAGTTGGCGTGCAGCGTGGCCGCACCGCCCTCGTGCCCGGTGTTCAGGGCGCCGAGCAGGTCGACGATCTCCGCGCCGCGGCACTCGCCGACGACGAGCCGGTCGGGGCGCATCCGCAGGGCCTGGCGTACCAGCTCGCGGAGGGTCACCTGCCCGGCGCCCTCGACGTTGGCGACCCGGGCCTGCAACGCCACGACGTGCGGGTGGGCCGGGCGCAGCTCGGCGGCGTCCTCGACGATCACGACCCGCTCCGTAACCGGGACGACCGACAGCAGCGAGGCGAGCACCGTCGTCTTGCCGCTGCCGGTGCCGCCGGTCACGAGGTACGGCAGGCGCGCCTCCACCACCGCGCGCAGCAGCCGCGCCGCGCCCGGGTCGAGCGTGCCGCAGCGGACGAGCTCGTCGATGGTGAAGGCGCGCCGCCGGAAGGTGCGCAGCGACAGGTACGGCCCGCGCAGCGCCACCGGCGGCAGCGCCGCGTGCATGCGGGTGCCGTCGGGCAGGCGGATGTCGACGAACGGGCTCGCGTCGTCCAGGCGCCGGCCGGCGTTGGAGGCGAGGCGCTGGGCGAGCTTGCGGACATACATCTCGTCGCCGATCGATCCGGGCACGCGCCGCAGCCCGCCGTCGCCGCGGTCGACCCAGACCTCGCCGCCGTTGACGAGCACGTCGGTGACGGTCGGGTCGGCCAGCAGCAGGCTGAGCGGGCCGGTGCCGGTCATCTCGCCGGCCAGCCGCCCCGCCATGCGGCGCACGGACTCGTCGCTGAGCAGCCGGCCGCCCGGCTCCGCGCGCACAGCGGCCGCGACCGTGCCAGGCGTCGCCTCGGTGCCCTGTGCGGTGAGCCGGGCGCGGACCCGGTCCGTCATGTCCTGGCCGGCCGGGGCCGCGAGCCGCGGCGGTGTGTCGGCCTTCACGCCGCCGCTCCCGCCTCGGGGCTGACCGGGCCGAGGCCGACGCCGCCGAGGATGTGCCGGCAGAGCGCGACGAGCGAGCCGCGCCGGCCGGGCGGGCCGGCGCCGCGGTCGACGCGCCCGGGCAGCCCGCCCTCGGAGTGCAGCTCGCCCGCCACGGGCAGCCGCAGCACGGCCTCGATCTGGCGGCGCCGCACCTCGCCGGGGTCGCGCACGACGACCTGGACGGCGTCGGTGTGCGGGGCGATGGTGGCGGCGACGCGCGCGGCCGCCATACAGGCCCGCATCTCGGCCGGGACGACCAGCAGCACCAGGTCGGCGGCGCGCAGGGCCAGGGTCGCGGCGTCGTCGAGGCGGCGCGGCAGGTCGGCCACGACGAGGTCGCGGGCGCGGCCGCCGGCGTCGAGGGCGCTGGCCATCGCCGCGGGCGGCAGGCCGACGGCGGCGTCCGGGTCGCGGCCGCACGAGAGCAGGGCCACGCCGTCGCGGGCGGGCAGGGCGGCGAACAGCGCGCCCGGGTCGACCGGGCCGTCGGTGTGCTCGAGCGCGGGCCACCGCAGGCCCTTGACCTTCTCCCAGCCGAGGGCGAGGTCGGCGCCGCCGCCGAGCGGGTCGGCGTCGACGAGCAGGGTGCGCAGCCCGGCGCGGCCGGCGGTGAGCGCGAGGCCCGCGGCGAGGACTGTCGCGCCGGCGCCGCCGCGGCCGCCGATGCAGGCGAGGATGCGGCCGCGCACGGCGGTGGTGACCGCGGGCCCGGCGGAGGCACGGCGCAGCTCGCGCAGGAGATATCGCTCACCGTCGGGAATCCGCACGATCCACTCGGCGCCGACCTCCTCGGCCAGGCTCGCGACCCGGGCCGTCCCATGACCGCGGGTCAGCAGCATCACCCCGGCCCGCTCGGGCAGCCCGGCGCGCAGCCAGGCGTGCGCGGCTTCGTCGCCGATGAGCACGAGCGGCGCGGTGCTGTATCGGCGGCGGGCGTCGGCCGGGCCGGGCGCCACGTCGAGTTCGAGAGCGTGCCGGGCGGCGAGGTCGACGACCCGGTCGAGCAGCGCGGGATCGTCGGAGACGAGCAATGGTCGGTGCACGGAGGGCTCCACGGGTCGTGAGCGGTTCGACTAACGGCGCTCACCGTCGCCCTATCGGGCCCTCGCCCGCTCGCGGCCGGAGCCGGATCTGTGGACAACCGGCCGCTTGTGGACGACCTGCCCAGAACGAACTCGATCTGCTAAGGAAACCCCGACAAATCCGGTCAGTACGGGCACATTGGGGCCGGGGCATCGAAAGAAATAGCGAAACCGTGAACGCTCAACAAAGCATCCGGCGTCAATGCTGGCTAACCACCGCGCATACCGACGAAAGTCGGCAGCCACCATACAAAAGGCCATGTGGCTGAAATCCGGCAACCAGCACGGAAGCGACTCACGGCAAAAGTGCCGGAGAAGGGGACGACCCCCGCCGGGGGGTGACGGGGGTCGCCGGGGGTTCGGCTCCGGGGGGGTCGAGCCGAACCCGCTCAGCGGTTACGGGGGGTGCAACCGCCGAGGGTCAATAACGGGTCTCCGCCATGCATGCTGACGTGAAACCTCGTCGCAAACATAAGCATGCCTGAGACGACCGCCATACGTCGAGTAGGACCGGCCCGCAACACGCCCAGGACACCAATCAATATTTCACTCTGAGGTAACTCAGGCGTGATCACCCGCGAGCCCAGCGTGATCCAGTCGGCCTTTGGACCGGCTTTGGACAAGTCCGGACACCGCGGGCCGCCGCGCAACGCTACACTTGCCCGCCGTGGGGCGTAGCGCCGCGTTTTTCGATCTGGACAAAACGGTGATCGCCAAGTCAAGTGCCTTGGCCTTCGGTCGACCGTTCTATCGCGACGGGCTGATCAGCCGCCGCGATGTCATCAAAGGCGCCTACGCACAACTGATTTTCCGCGTCGGCGGCGGCTCCGACGAGCAGACCATGGCTCGCACCAGGGACTATCTCGCGGCGCTGGTCAAAGGCTGGCGCGCCGAGCAAGTGCGCCAGATCGTGCGGGAAACGCTCGAGGAGCTGATCAACCCGTATATCTATGCCGAGGCCGCGCTGCTGATCGAGGAGCACCGCGCCGCGGGCCGCGATGTGGTCCTGGTCTCGACCTCCGGTGACGAGATGGTCAGGCCTATCGGCGAGCAGCTGGGCATCACCGACATCATCGCCACGCGCATGAACGTGGGCGACGACGGCTGCTACACGGGCGAGATCGACTTCTATGCGGCCGGCCCGAACAAGGTCGTCGCGGTCAAGGAGCTCGCCACCGAGCGCGACTACGATCTTTCGGCCTGTTACGCATACTCCGACTCCGTCACCGACGCCGGGCTGCTCAGCCTGGTCGGGCACCCCACCGCCGTCAACCCCGACCGCGCACTGCGCCGGATCGCGGTCGAGCGCGGCTGGCCGATGCTCGAGTTCCGCCACCCGATCCCGCTGGGCCGCCGCCTGCGGGAGCGGCCGGCGGTGCCGGTGGCGGCGGCCGCGCTCGGGCTGGGGGCGGCGGTCGCGATCGGCCTGGCACTGTACAGCAGGCACCGCAAGGCGCGCGCGGCCCAGCTGGCCGCCACCTGAGCCCCATCAGTCACAGATTGCCGGGCGGGGGTTCCGATCGTGGTGAGGGCGGCGTAGAAAGAAATAGCGAGGTCAGAGACCTCGTGCACGGCCGCCGGGCACCCACGAGCGACCAGCCGCGGTAAGGCGCGTTGCAGCGGATCCGCGAGGACTGTTGCGAACGGACTTGAGGTGCACGCCTGGTAACCCGGTCGGACGTGTGTGACGGCGCCTCGCAATCGAGGCGCCGTTCACTGTGTCCGGGCTGTAATAACAGCCGGCCAAAACGGGGCACACGGATTTGGGGACGCGTTCTAGGCTGGCGCAGCCCTACCCCATTCCATCCCCGGAGGCAACACCTATGAACGCTGCTCTTGGCGAGATCAGCGAGGGCCAGGAGCTGGCCTACATCGGCCTGCTCTGCGTCAGCGGTCTCATCGCCGTCGTGATCGGCGCGATCGGCTTCGGCCTGAGGTCGGTCGGTCAGCGAGTGCTCAACGTCGTGATCGGCGTGGCCTTCATCGGCTACGGGCTGTACCTGCTCATCGGGAACCCGGAGTCGGTCTACATCATCTGGTACGTCTTCATCATCCCGATCGTGCTGATCATCAACGTGGTCAAGGCCGCTCGGGCCCGCAGCAGCAGCTGAACCGGGACAGGCCGCGGAGACCCCCTACTCCGCGGCCTTCTCGCACACCTCGAGCAGCTCCTCCGCGGCGCGCTCGGCCGCCGCCGCGTAATGGCGCAACCACGATCGAATGCCGTCGGGTGTACCGGTGGCAAAGGCATTGGCGGACCCGACGTACTCGGGCTCGCGGCTGCGGTGCCCGACATCCATCGCGAGCAGTCCCCGCGGGTCCAGCCCGCCCGCCACCAGCGTCAGCCGCGCCGCGGCCCGGGCAACGACCCCGTTGGGCCCGGCGAAGGCCTTGAGCGCCAGCAGTTCCCCGTGTACCACCGCCGCCTGCAACAGCACCGGCGCGCTCGTGCCCCCGGCCACCAGCGCGGCCAGCGCGTCCAGGCGTGGCGCGGCCGCCGGGTCGAGCGGCCGGCCCAGCTCACCGGCGGTCACCACGTCACGCGCGACAAGCGTGTGCAGCTTGGCCAGCACCTGCCGCGGCGCCTTCGTCCACGTGCCCGTCAGGCCGTCCAGCGCCGCCGTGGCGCGCAGCGCGCCCTGCACGACGGGGTCGGTGACCACGCCGGCCCGCACGCCCTCCAGGTCGAAGCCGTGGGTGTCCAGCGCGGCGCTGGCGACGGAGGTGCGCAGCGCGATCTCCGCGGCGACCGGCCCGCCCGAGCGGCGCAGGGCCCGATGGCGCATGGCGGCGTCGACCGCCGCGCGGGCCTGGTCGAGCGCGGGGCGGACGTCGGCGAGATCCAGCAGCGGTGCGAGCGGGTCGGACGGCACCCGTTGACGGTATCGTGCCGCTACTGTGAACAAAGTTTAGAGAAGAGGCGCCTTCTTTTCTGTCACACCCCCCAACTAGCCTCAGTGCGAGAGCTGGGACCACATCGAGGAGCCATCTGCGATGAGCGAGACCTTGGAAAACCTTCTCAACGAAACACGGCAGTTCCCGCCACCTGCCGAGTTCGCCGCCGCCGCCAACCTCACGGAAGGCGCCTATGCGGAGGCCCGGGCGGACCGCCTCGCCTTCTGGGAGCAGCAGGCGCACCGGCTGAGCTGGGCCAAGGAGTGGGACCAGGTGCTGGACTGGTCCGACCCGCCCTTCGCCAAGTGGTTCGTCGGCGGGCAGCTCAACGTGGCGTACAACTGCCTCGACCGCCACATCGAGGCCGGCCGCGGCGACAAGGTCGCCATCCACTTCGAGGGCGAGCCGGGCGACACCCGCACGATCACCTACGCCGACCTGCACCGCTCGGTCTGCCAGGCCGCCAACACGCTCACCGACCTCGGCATCGTCGCGGGCGACCGGGTCGCCATCTACCTGCCGATGATCCCCGAGGCCGCGGTCGCGATGCTCGCCTGCGCCCGCATCGGCGCCACGCACTCGGTCGTCTTCGGCGGCTTCTCGGCCGACGCGCTCAGCGGCCGTATCGACGACGCCAGCGCCAAGCTGGTCATCACCGCCGACGGCGGCTTCCGCCGCGGCAAGCCCAGCGGCCTCAAGTCCATCGTCGACGAGGCGGTCGCCCGCACGCCGAGCATCGAGAAGGTGCTCGTGGTCCGGCGCACCGGCCAGGAGGTCGACTGGGACGGCGAGCGCGACCTGTGGTGGCACGAGACGGTCGAGACCGCCTCCACCGAGCACACCGCGCAGCCGTTCGACGCCGAGCACCCGCTGTTCATCCTCTACACGTCGGGGACGACGGCCAAGCCCAAGGGCATCCTGCACACCTCGGGCGGCTACCTCACCCAGACGAGCTTCACCCACCACGCGGTGTTCGACCTCAAGCCCGACAGCGACGTCTACTGGTGCACCGCCGACATCGGCTGGGTCACCGGGCACAGCTACATCGTCTACGGGCCGCTGTCCAACGGCGCCACCCAGGTCATGTACGAGGGCACGCCCGACACCCCGCACCGCGGGCGGTTCTGGGAGATCGTGCAGAAGTACAAGGTGACGATCCTCTACACCGCGCCGACCGCGATCCGCACCTTCATGAAGTGGGGCGACGACATCCCCGCGGAGTTCGACCTGTCGTCGCTGCGCCTGCTGGGCTCAGTCGGCGAGCCGATCAACCCCGAGGCCTGGATGTGGTACCGCGAGCACATCGGCGGCGACCGCTGCCCCGTCGTGGACACGTGGTGGCAGACGGAGACCGGCGCGATCATGATCTCCCCGCTGCCCGGCGTCACGGCGGCCAAGCCCGGCTCGGCCATGCGGCCGCTGCCCGGCATCACTGCCGACGTGGTCGACGACCAGGGCCAGTCGGTGCCCAACGGCGGCGGCGGTTACCTCGTGCTCCGCGAGCCGTGGCCCTCGATGCTCCGCACGATCTGGGGCGACCCCGAGCGGTTCAAGGAGACCTACTGGTCGCGCTTCCAGGGGATGTACTTCGCCGGCGACGGCGCCAAGAAGGACAGCGACGGCGACCTGTGGCTGCTGGGCCGGGTCGACGACGTCATGCTCGTCTCGGGCCACAACATCTCCACCACCGAAGTCGAGTCGGCGCTGGTCAGCCACCCGAAGGTGGCCGAGGCGGCGGTCGTGGGCGCGACCGACCCGACCACCGGCCAGGCGATCGTCGCGTTCACCATCCCGCGCGGCGACGTCGAGACCGAGGGCGAGGCGGGCGAGGCCCTGATCCAGGAGCTGCGCAACCACGTCGCGAAGACCCTGGGCCCGATCGCCAAGCCGCGCCAGATCATGCTCGTGCCGGAGCTGCCGAAGACCCGCTCGGGCAAGATCATGCGGCGCCTGCTGCGTGACGTCGCCGAGAACCGCAGCCTGGGCGACGTGACCACGCTGCAGGACTCGACGGTCATGGACCTGATCTCGTCGGGCCTGCAGTCGGGCAAGTCCGAGGACTGACCTGATCGGGCCCCGGGCCGATTCGATCTGCGCGAAGCGTCATCGAATCGGACTGGGTGAAATGAAAAGGGGCGGCCCCCGGGACCGGGGCCGCCCCTCGGAACGCGTAGGTGGAGCTACGCGTAGATCTTCACTGGAGTGTAGGTCTGGCGCGGGAAGATCTGCCCGACCTCCGCGTCCGTCAGGCCGAAGCGGCCCTGCGCGACCGAGCCGAACACCGAGAACATGTTGTTGTACTCGGGCACATCGCCGTTGACCAGGTTGTCGAGGCCGTTCCACGTGCCCAGGAGCTTGCCCGCCAGCTTCTTGCCGGACAGCACGATCACGCCGCCGCCGTGGCCGTGGTCGGTGCCGCCCACGTTCTCGGCGACGCGCCGGCCGAACTCGCTGGAGACCATCACGGTCACGTTCGCCGCGAGATCGGTGCCGAGGTCGTCGAAGAACGCGGCCATGCCGGTCGCGAGCTCGCCGAAGTGCTGGGCGAGGTACCCGCCGCGGGTGCCCTGGTTGTCGTGGGTGTCCCAGCCGCCCATGCCGATCGTCGCGATGCGCACGTTGGCGCCGCCCTTGATCAGCTGCGCGAGCTCCTTGAAGGCGTTGCCGACGCCGGTGTACTTCACGCCCTTGTCCGGCGTGTAGCCCTCCTGGGCCAGCTTGCTGGCGAGCGTGAGCGCGTCGATCCCGGCCCGGACCGGGGTCGCGATCGGGTGGTCGACGCCGGTGAAGAGCGTCTTGATCGCATCGACGGTCGGCTGCTTGTACTTGCCCTCGCCGTTGACGTTCAGCGAGGCGACGCTGTTCAGCGCGAGGGCCCCGCCGCCGCCGACGAGCGACCGGGGCAGGGTCGAGCCGATGCCGACGGCACGGAACGCGGTACCGGGGCCGAGCTTGTCGGCCAGGTTGGTGAGCCAGCCCATGCCGCCCGTCTCAGCCGGCAGCCCGCCGAGCTGGCAGGTGTCCTGCGCGGCGAAGTGGCTGCGGTCGAGCCGGCGGTCGGTCACGCCCGGGAGGAACGCGAGCTGCCCGGCATCGAGGTACGTCTTCAGCGGCGCGAACGACTCGTTCAGCCCGAACCCGCGCTCCAGCGGGATGGAGGTGCTGTCCGGCAGCGTGAAGCTGGGCCGGACACGGTTCAGGGTCGCGTCGTTCATCGGCGCGAAGAGCGAGAGCGCGTCGGCCCCGCCGTAGAGGAACACGTGGATCAGCGTGCCCGTCGGGGTGGCCGCGAACGAGGCCTGCGTGGTGATGAACTGGCTCGTCGCCAGGGCCGTGGCCGTGGCCGCCGCGCCGACGAAGAAGCGGCGGCGCGTGACGCCCCGGCCGTCCTCCTGCTCATCCTCCTGGCGCGACAGCTCGAGGTACCGATCCCGGACGCTCTTCTGCTCTTCCTTCACGACCTCCGCCTCGGCCCGCAGGGCGGCCTCGAAGCGATTGGGACCGAGCCGAAGCAGGTCCGGGACCTCCGGGTGGAGCGAGTTGTGGTTCCGCACTGGCTTCTCCATGGTGTGCCGCCTACCGGAGGTGGTGGTGGGGAGTGGCGAAGATCGCGCGCACGACCGCCGCGATGCCGCCGTTGAACGTGGCGTCCACCGGGGTGGAGGCGGTCATCGTCAGGCTGACGATGTGCAGGATCGCGGTCTTGCGGTCGTTGTCGAGCGTGACGTTGATCAGCTTCTTGGTGAGCGCGTCGAGGTAGGCGCCCGCGGTGGCCGGCGGGTTCGGGATCAGCGCCTCGGGCTTGGTCCACGTGAACTGGCGCCGGCCGCCGGTGATCGCGGTGTACGCGTCGTTCCACTGGTTGACCATGGTGCCGGCCGAGGTCCAGGCGACGTACACGTCGGCGTACCCGTTCGGCGTCGGCAGCTCCATCGGCGCGTGGCCGAACTCCTCGAGCTTGCGCATGATGTCGCCGAGGCCCTGGACCATCGGGCTCATGTTCGTGTTGGTGGAGGTGAACGTCGCCGGGGCGTCGGCGCCGATCTCCAGCGCGCGGTAGGTGGCGGTGAGGTACTCGCCCGGCCGGCGCACCTTCTGCCCGACGGACTCCCAGAACTCCGTGCGCGACAGCATGGTCATCACCACCGCCGACATGTTGCTCTTCTTGTCGAGGTAGGTCTTGGCCATCGCGTCGACGAGGCTCTTCGGCGGGACGTCGGACACGAACCGCGTCGCGAGGTTCTGCGCCATGTACTGCGCGGTGTTCGGGTGCAGCGCGATGTACCGGAAGTACGCCTCCTGCACCGCCTCGCCGCCGGCCGCGTCGCCGTTCGGGTGGCTGAAGCCCATGATCTTCACGGGGCCGACGTAGTGCTGCTCCGGCCGGTACACGTACTGGTTGTCCCGAATGCTGCGCCCGGTCTGCAGCATGGCGGCCTGGCGCACGTCGGTCTCGTTGTACCCGTTGAAGGCCCCGACCGTGTAGAGCTCGAGGTTCTCGCGGGCGAGGTTCTCGTTGATCCGGTCCTTCGTGGAGTCCTGCTGGTCGAGGTAGCGCAGCAGCGCGGGGTGCTTGTTGGCGGCGACGAACATGTCGACGTAGTTGCCCAGCGCGTACTTGCGGATGACGTCGCGGTCGAAGGCCGCGCGGGTCAGCTCGTTGCCGTCGTGGAAGGCCGCGACGTGCAGGAAGTCCTGGAAGAAGTCGACCATCATCTCGAAGAGCTGGCGGTCGGAGAAGATCTGCTTGGCGATCGCGTACCGGACGTTCTGGTCGTCCGCGTGGATGCCCTTCTTGTCCAGGTCGTCGCGCTGGGCCTTGAGCTGGTCGTACGACATGGCGTAGGTGACGAGCTCGGCGTCGGCCTTCTGCTCGCCGCGGGTCAGCGCGATCGTCTCCGGCTTGAGCTGCTTGTCGATCCAGGCGTTGATGCCCAGCTTGTTGATGTCGCTGATGACCTTGGCGTTCGGCCCGAACGTGAGCCGGCTGGCCAGGTGGCGGACCGGGTCCTTCGTCGGCAGCACGGTGTTGGCCTTGACCACGGCGGCCTTGGCGGCGTCGGCCGGCGAGCCCTTCGAGGAGCCGGACGTGGGCGTGTTCTTGCGGATGCCCAGGCCCGCCTCGCCGTTCATGAGGCTCTGGTTCTGGTCGACGTACGCCGGGATCGTGTTGTCCACCGGCGCGTCGGCGGCGGCCGGGTCGGCGCCCGGGTGCGAGCCCTTGCCGAAGAACTGCGTCACCGCGTACGCGCCGCCGCCGATCAGCGCGGCCGCGCCGCCGCCGATCGCGATCATGGCGCTCCGGCGGCGCCAGCTGGACGGCGCCTCGTCGTCGTAGTCCTCGGACTCGTCCAGGTCAGGCAGGGCGCCGCGGCCGCGGGGCATGGCGTTCGGGTCGTAGAAGTGCGGGCCGGAACCGCCGCGATCGGCGGGCATCGAACCGTTGCCGCGCGGACCGGCGGAGCGGGGGTCGCCGTTGCCCGGCCGGCCGTAGCGACCGGTCTGGTCCTCGTAGCCGGACTCGTAGTACGAGTCGTCGGCATACGGGTCATAACGCTCGTTCATCTACAGGTCCCGATCAGAAGAATGGGGCGCGCGGTTGTCGTAGCGGAAGGTAGTGGCTGCTCAGGAGCCGTTCAACCGATGCTTGAAGCGCGCTGATCAGGACTTAAGACAATCCCGGTGACCCAAGGTCACCGGGTTTGTGACAACGACCTTGAATGCCGGTCTGAGCTGCTGAAACACTTGTAACAACAGGGCACTTAAGGAACGGTTTACACAGATACATTTAAGGTGCCGCTGAACTCTTGCGGTGTCCGATTCAGCCGGATTTGTCCATTCGAATGTGGCGGTACTCCACCCCGCGGCACGCCGGCCCGGGGGCGATCGATATACGGCGTTCATCCAGGTCGAGGACGAGCGTGAACAGCGACTCGGTTCGATCGGCGTCGTCGACCTCCTCGCCCTGATCGTGGCGGCAGATCGAGGCCGGGAACCCGCCGTGGTCGCACAGCACCGCCTTGATCCGCTCCTCGCCGATCGGCCCGGTCCCCAGCAGCCGGCGCGCCCGGGCCGCACGGAAGAACGACGAGCTCCCGATCGACTTCAGCGTGTCGACCGCGGAGAGCGCGCTCTCGAAGTGGTTCGCATGGGTGATCACGCCGTCGACCGGGTGCACGAATCCGACGTCGCCGGGGGCGACCTCGAGGTCGATCGCCTCGCCCGGGGTACCGCCGGGAAATGCCTGCCCCATCAGGAGATTGATGCTCGCGCCGCGCGGGACGGAGCACACGGCCCGGATGGCGGCCCCGAGGTGCGGCTGCTCGAGCGCGGCGCGGAGCAGCACGTGGTACGGCACGCCACCGTCCCGCCGGTCCCGGGTGGTACCGAGCATGTTGACGCACACGCCCAGCCCGGCGTCGTTGAGCCCGGCCTTGGCGAGCATGCCGGCCTCGGTGAGCGCGACCACCCGCCGCCCGTGCTCGTCGGTCGTGTCGAGCAGCAGCGCGTACGGCCGCTGGTCCGGGTGCCAGTCCCAGTTCTGCGCGAGCAGCGTGTGCCCGCTGGTGCTGCGCTCGCCGAGCACGGCCACCGCGGTGCACTCACCGGCCCCGGCGCGCCGGTCGCTCCCGGCGTCGTCCGGGTCGACGCTGTAGATCAGTTCCGTGCGCCCGTTGAGCGCGTATATCTCGTCGACATTCACGCGGGCGCCTTCGGCTACGCCGTCGAGCATTTCGGCCACCCGCGGGGCGTGGCGGTGAGACGCCACCCGGAACAACGCTCCGTAATCGCGAGCCCGCTGGACGTCAATACCGACCGCGGCGAATCGGGCCATATAGTTCGCGGTGTTCGCGGCAATTGCGAGGGCGGCAACCGAACCGTAGGTAGTCCCACACTTACGTGGAGTACCAATGGCGGAAATCAACGGCAGCGGCGGGAACATGGGCTGAACGCTAGCCGGTCGCCTGGCGTGATTTCGAGAGCGTTAGCCCTACGCTGAGCGGCATGAACCCAGCGGTAGACGACACGTGCGTCATGATCGACGGGCCGTGGTCGCACCGATTCGTCAGCGCCAACGGCAACCGATTCCACGTGGTGGAGGCCGGCACCGGACCGCTGGTGCTGTTCCTGCACGGGTTCCCCGAGTTCTGGTACGCCTGGCACAACCAGCTCCCCGCCCTGGCCGACGCCGGCTTCCGCGCCGTCGCCGTCGACCTGCGCGGCTACGGCGCGAGCGACAAGCCACCGCGCGGTTACGACGGGTACACCATGGCCGGCGACGTGGCCGGTCTCATCCGCGCTCTGGGCGAGCGCAGCGCCATCCTGGTCGGCGCGGGCTACGGCGGCATGATCGGCTGGGCGACCGCCGCCTTCCATCCGAAGATGGTCCGCCGCCTGGTGGTCCTGGGCGCGGCCCACCCCCTGCGCCTGCGCGCCGGCCTGGCCAGCGATCCGCGCGGGCAGCTGGCCGCGGCCAAGCCGGTGCTGCGCTTCCAGGTCCCCCGCTTCGAGCACGTTCTGACCCGCAACGACGCCGCCCTGGTCGGCGACTACCTGCGCCGCTGGGGCTCCCCCGAGTGGACCGCCCGGGAGTCGTACCAGGAATACGAGGCGTGTCTGCGCTCCGCAATGCAGATTCCGCAGGCGGCCTTCTGCGCGCTGGAGACCTATCGCTGGGCCGTCCGCTCGGCGCTGCGCCTGCAGGGGTACCGATTCGTGAAGCTCCTGCAGCAACCGATCACGGCCCCGACTCTTCAGCTGCACGGCGCCCTGGACCCGGCCGTCCTGCCGCGCACGGCGCAGGGCTCCGGCCGTTATGTGCTGGCCGAGTACGAATGGCGCCTGTTGCCGAATGCGGCCCACTTCCCGCACGTCGAGCAGCCGGATCTGGTGACGGGCGAAATCGTTCGCTGGGCCAAGGCCGGCTGACTCTTTCTATACGCGGTATTCGCGCACCTCACTGACTTCCGCGCGCGGGGCCCAGCCCTGGTACACGCCGTAGTCGAACTCTTCGAGGCCGAGCTCGGCGGCGGCGGGGGCGCGGCCGCCGGTGTACTCCACGCGGAACCAGCCCTCGTGCTCGCCCAGCACGATGAAGGGCTGATCGCGCCAGAGGCAGGTGGTACGCACGTAGACGAGGTCGTCGATCTCGCCGCGGGGCACGATGCGCCGGTACCGGCCCGGGCGGACCTCGTCGAAGCCGTCGCTCGCGTCGGGGCGGTACAGGCGCACGTCATCGCCGTCGGGGCTGGCCTCGTACTCGGCGCCGAGCCAGCGGGCCGCGTAGCCGTCGCGGATCACGGGATGGCCTTTCGCCAGGCGGGACCGTCGGCGTCGAGGCGCGCGATCAGGTCCTGCCGGCCGTCGCGGCGGAGGCGCCACAGCTCGGCGTTGTGCGGCAGGCGGGCGCTGTCGACCTTGAACTCGGCGATCACGTCGTTCGTCTCGCTCGGGGCAAAGCCGTTGCCGCGGAACGGCGGGCGCTCGATGACCCAGCCCTCCATGGCGCGCATGGCCTCCTGGGACGAGCCGCCGTACGGGATGCGGTACAGGTCGCCGCGGTACGCGATCCAGCGCAGGACGTAGGCCTCGTCGGCGTCCGGCTTGAACGAGGACCCGGCGTAGCCGAGGCCGAGCGCGTTGTAGATCTGCTCCGGCGTCTCGAGATGAGCGACCTCGCCGGCCCGGTGGACGAAGCCCGACACGCGGTCGTAGTTGCGCTCGAGGTAGTACGAGAGCTGCTCGGGCGAGATCGGCTTCTGCATGACCTGCTCGAGGGCGGTGCCCGGCGGCTCGTACGCGGGGCGCTTCTCCGGCGGCGGCTCGGGCGCGGCCGCCGGGGCGACGGGCTGCTCGTCCGGGTCGTCGGCGCCCAGGCCCATCTCGGCGGCCCAGCTCGCGAGCTGGATGACCTCGGCGCCGGGCAGCACCGCGCCGGACGGCGACTCCGGGTTGATCGCGAACGCCAGCTGGTCGCCGGGCGGCCACTGGCGGATCAGGCGCGCAAACTTGATCCAGCTACCGCGCGCGTCCTCGCCGAGACGCTCCGACATGCGCTCCTGCGACGTGAACACGACGAGGTGCGGCAGGCCGTTCATGTGCTCGGTACGCCAGTTCGCCGGCTCCACCGGCCCGTCGCCGGTCCAGAACGGGATCAGGACCTTGGCCAGCAGCAACGTCGACAGGAACCGGTCGGTGCTGTTGGCCTGGACGGCCTCGAACAGGTCCTTCTCGACCGTGTTCGCCGGGTGGAACTCGGCCTCGGGCACGCTCGCCTCGGGCGCCGGCGGCGTCACGACCTCGGCGTCGACGATCTCGTCGTGGAGCCGCACCGGCACGTCGTCGACGATCTCCGGCTCGTAGACCGGCTCGCTCTGGTACGCCCACGAGAACCCGGCGTCCTGGCTCTCCTCGGCGACGGCCTGGTACCCCGGCCCGGTGCTCGGCAGAGAGTCCTCGATCACGGGCCGGAAGCCCGGGCCGCCGGCCGCCTCGGTTTCGAGCTCCGCATCCGGCTTGGGCAGGTCCTGGACCACGGCCTGCTGGAAGTCGGG
This sequence comes from Dactylosporangium sp. McL0621, assembly GCF_049995355.1. NCBI lineage: Bacteria > Bacillati > Actinomycetota > Actinomycetes > Micromonosporales > Micromonosporaceae > Dactylosporangium > Dactylosporangium sp. McL0621. The sequence goes on along the minus strand of NZ_CP188259.1, from coordinate 233,393 downwards.
GCGCTCGGCCTCGCCGTCCTCGAAGAACGAGCGCAGGGAGGGGGACGGCTCGGGGGTGGGGCTCGGCTCGGCGTCGCGGGCCGAGCCGGACAGGAAGAACGAGCCGGTGTTCTCCTTCTCGTCCTCGTTCGTGGTGGACTCGAAGGTGCCGCCGCCCGAACGCGTGTCGATCCACGACGACTCCTGCCAGTCGCCGTTCTCGGCCGGGCGTGGCGTGGGTTCGGACCAGGTCGCGGCGGGCTCGGCCGGGGCGTCGACCGGCGGGTGCTCGGCCAGTGCGTCCACGCCCGAGGCGAACGAGGGCTGGGCCGCGTCGGGCTCGGAGCGGAGGTCGGCGAGCGCGGCGTACGGGTCGCGGATCGGCGGGTCGTCCGACCGGGACTCGGTGAACGCGTTGAACGGCGGCGCCGGCGGCTCGTCGTCGAAGAAGGGCCGCTGCGGGTCGCCGGGAGCCTCATCGCCATCGCCGAAGAACGACCGTGGCGGCTCCGCGGGCGGCTGGAAGAACGGCGACGGTACCTCGGCCCGCCCGGTGAAGAACGCCCCTTCACCGGCGGCATTCTCCGGCGGTAGCTCCGTCGACGGCCGCGCGTCCCAGGCGGAGAACGCCGGCTCGGACTGCTGCTGGTCGCTCGATGCGGTGGGCGCGCTGTTCTCCCAGGCGCTGCCCATCCACGAGCCGGGCGCGGGCTCCGATGCCTCGGCCTCGGCCTCGGCCTCGGCCTCGGGCTCGGGCTCGGGCTCGTCGGCGAAGAACGGGTGCTCATCGAGGTCGGAGCGCCCGAACCCGGCACTGCGCGCCCCGGCGGCGAGGTCGCCGAAGGGCTTGGCGGGGGTCTCGTCGGCCTCCGGGCTCTCGATGTCGAGCCGGCTGAAGCCGGGCCGATCGAACACGGGCCGATCGAACGGCAACGGCTCGTCGGTCTCCTCGGCGACCGGCGCACCGGACCCAGGCGCACCGGCACCGTAAGGCGCTCCGGAACCCCGCCCGCTGGCACCGTAAGGCGCTCCGGAACCCGGCCCGCTGGCACCGTAAGGCGCTCCGGAACCCGGCCCGCTGGCACCGTAAGGCGCTCCCGAACCGGGCGCGCCAGCACCGTAGGGAGCCCCGGAGCCGGGCGCACTGGCACCGAACAGTCCTGATCCCGGTACACCGGACGATCCGGAAGGCGCCGAAGAGGCGGGCGGCACCGACGGAAGATGCGGCGCGGCCAGAACGTCGGAAGCCGGCGGCGCGGGAGGCATCGCGGCCGCGGCGGGCTGCGACCAGGACTGGCCGCCGTTCTGCTCGCCGGACTGGAATGCCTCGCCACCACTGCGGGCCACGAGCCCGGGCCGCCCCGGACGCACGTCGGCCGACCCGGTCCACCTGGAACGAATCGGCTGCGTCGACTCACCGTGCGGCGTCGGCTCGCCCGGCTCCCCGGACACCGGCCGCGAAGAAAACGACTCACCGGAACGGAACGCCGCCGGCTCACCGGAACCCGGACGCGAGGGCAGCGGGTCACCCGAACGATAAGCGCCGGGCTCGGGCCGCGAAGGCAGCGGCTCGCCGGACCTGAACGCCGCCGGCTCGCCCGATCCGGGACGCGACGGCAGCGGGTCACCCGAACGATAAGCACCGGGCTCGGGCCGCGATGGCAGAGGATCACCAGGACGGTACGGAGCCGGGTCGCCCCCGGCCCGCGACGCCGCCCCACCCGGACCGGGCCACGGCGGAAGAACCTCGCCCGAGAGCGGAGGCGCGGGCAGCGGCTCACCGAACCCGGGCCGCGACGGCAGCGACTCACCCGGCCCGGGGCGCGTAGGAAGTGGCTCCCCCAGCCCGGGGCGCTCCCCCAGCCCAGGGCGCGGCGGCAGCGGCTCCCCCAGCCCGGGACGCGACAGCGACTCACCCGAACCGGGGCGCGAGGGCAGCGGCTCGCCACCGCCCGGTACGGGCCGGGACGGCAAGCCATCTCCACGGCCCGGACGCTGCGGCAACGTCCCGCCGGGGCGGAAGGCCGGCGGCGCATCGGCCTCGGGCCGCGAGGTCTGCGGCTGGCGCGTCGGCAACGGCGGCCCCGACGCGACCGGAAGGTCCGGCGGCGGCTGCCAGGCGGCCGGAATGACCGGCTCCGCGTGCTCGGTGTAGATCTCGCCGAGGCTGCGTGCGGGCTCGCGGCGCGGCCAGTACCGACGCGGATCCCCGTCGTCTTCCCCACCACCGGGCCGAGAGGGCAGCCCGGACTCGCCGCCACCGGGCCGCGAGGAAAGCCCGGAATCACCGCTACCAGGCCGCGAAGGAAGCCCGGAATCCCCGAACGGACGCGAAGGCAGGCCGGAATCGCGGACCGGACGCGGAGGCAGCCCCGGATCGCCAAGGGGCCGCGGCGCAAGACCGGACTCGCCCAGCGGACGGGAAGGAAGCCCGGAGTCGCCCACAGGACGTGCGGGAAGCCCGGAGTCGCCCACGGGACGCGAGGGAAGCCCGGAGTCGCCCACGGGCCGCGACGGCAGGCCGGAGTCACCGACAGGACGTGAAGGAAGCCCAGGATCGCCCAGCGGACGCGGGGGCAGGCCGGACTCGCCCAGCGGACGCGAAGGCAGCCCAGGGTCGCTGAGAGGCCGCGGCGCGAGACCGGGGTCGCCGCTGGCCGCACGCGATGGGCGGCCGGGAAGGCCGGACGACGGCAGCGTACCGTTGCGCCCCCGGTCCAGGTCCGTGAACAGCTCCCGCTCGCCCGGCACGTCCAGCGACTTGCGGTCCGAGTCGTCGAAGAGCCCGCGCGCGCCGGGGAACGACGCGCGGCCGCGGATCGCGCCGGCGCCCGGGGCCGGTGCGGGCGAGGTCGGGCCGTTCTCGGCCGGCAAGACCGGAGCAGGCGGCGGAACCGGAGCAGGTGGCGGAACCGGAGCAGGTGGCGGAACCGAAGCGGGCGGCGGAACCGGCGCGGGCCGGGCCGCGGCGAGCGGCGGAACCGGCGCCGGCCGAGCCGCGGCGGGCGGCGGAACCGCCGACGGGGGCGTGAAGGGCCGTCCCGCGGAGCGCTCGAAGTTGATCGGACGATCCGCCCGGGTGGGCAGGAAAGCCCCCGGAGGCGCAACATCCGGCGGCGGTACCTCACGCCGCGGCGGCACCGTCGACGCCGGCGGGGCCGAGGGGCCCGACTCGGCCGCCTTCAGGCGCTGGCGCTCGATCGGCGTGGGCGCGGGCTGGTTCGGCACGCCGCGCACCGGCACCTGGGCCGTCGCCCGGGTCCGCGAGGACGCCTGCTCCATGCGCGCCCGCGCCCCCAGGGTGCGGCCGGGCAGGCGAACGTCGCCGCGGCTGATCTGGGTCACGAACCACGACGGCAGGTAGCCCTCGACGGGCAGGCCGGGGTTGACGGCCAGCCACCACTCGACGTTGGGCCAGATCCCGGCGAGGTCGCGGAACGGCACACGGCGGTGCGTGCCCGGGTGCCCCGCGAGGCACTCCTGCAGCGCGGACGTCGATGTGAAAGCCAGCACATGTGTGCGGCCCTCGGTGGTCCATGTGCCCCACCCGCCGTCGTTGCCCGAGGACTTGTCGGGTGCGATCGGCAGCAGGACGTCTGTGCGCGCCAGGATGCGGAAGTACTGCTCCTGGTCGTTCGCGCGCAGCGCATCACGCATGGCGACCTCGGCCTCGGTGGCCGGTTCCCACTCGCTCAACGGCCACCCCCTCTTCGGGCTCGAAACCGCCGCGTCGCCGAAACCTAACCTATATGGCCACGGCAATTCGAGGGGTGCGACGCGGGCAAGCGCTCCGGCCAGCATAGCGATCGAACGCGGGGGGCTCACAGGCCTGTCTCATTCGCGGCACCCCATACGGGCCGTTCGACGTCTGAACCGGCCGAGACGGACTACAGGAGCACCGCGACGGGGCAGCCCATCGATGCCTCAGCGCCTAGCATGACGCACATGGCTCGCCGGCGCGCGCTATCCGCTTTGGCGGCTTTGTCGGTTTTTGCGGCAATGTTCGGCATGAGCCCGATCGCGCACGCCTGGGCGCCCGGCACCTGCCCGAGCCGACCGCACCTGCCCGCGCCCGCGCCGTCGGGGGTGCCGTGGCCCCTGCAGCGGTACGACCAAGCAAGGCTCAACCCCCTCGCCGACGGCCACGGCATCGTGGTCGCGGTGATCGACTCCGGCGTCGACCCGCGCAACCCGCAGCTGCGGGGCGCCGTCCAGCCCGGCCCCGACCAGCTCGACGGGGGCGAATCCGTCCTCGACTGCGTCGGGCACGGCACCGGCGTGGCGGGCATCATCGCGGCCCGCCCGTCCCCGGCCACGCCGTTTCGCGGCCTGGCGCCGGCCGCCACGATCCTCGCCCTGCGCGTGAGCGAGCAGGTCGAGGCCGACAACGGCACCCTGACCGGCCGCCGCGGCACCCCGGCCGGCCTCGCCGCCGCGATCCGCGACGCCGTCGGCCGCCACGCGCGGGTCATCAACTTGTCGCTGGTGTCGTACTCCGACGATGCCGCCGTCCGCGACGCCATCGCGTTCGCGCGGGACAGCGACGTCGTGGTCGTGGCCGCGGTGGGCAACGGCGCCGAGCAGGGCAACCAGACCCCGTACCCGGCGGCGTACGACGGCGTCATCGGCGTCGGCTCGGTCGCGGCCGACGGGCAGCGCGCCCCGACCTCGCAGACCGGCCCGTACGTCGATCTCGTCGCCCCCGGCGCCCAGATTGTGACGACGGCAACACCGGACGGCTGGGCGACCATGGACGGCACCAGCTTCGCCGCGCCCTTCGTGTCGGCGGCGGCCGCGCTCCTTCGCCAGTACCGCCCGGAGCTCTCCGCCCCCGAGGTCGCCGCCCAGCTCATCGCCACCGCGGACGGCGGCCACGCGGGCCCGGGCTACGGCGCCGGCCTGCTGAACCCGTACCGCGCGCTCACCGAGCGCACCGGCGCCTCCCCGAACCCGCCCGCCCGGTCCCTGGCCCGGCCGGCCCGCGACGACACGGCGGCCGAGCGCGCCACGGCCACCCGTACGTCGCTGACCTGGGCCCTGAGCGGCCTGTCGGCGATCCTGCTGGCGGTGACCCTGGCCGCGATCCTGCCTCGGGGCCGTCGCCGGAGTTGGCGCCCCGGCCTGCGCGACTGACGAGGACGACGCCTGTCCAGGAGAGCGCAGCCAGGGACGAAAGACGGCACCTTCGAAGAAGCACCACCAGACGAAGCGACGCCCTCGAAGAAGCACCACCAAACGAAGCGACGCCCTCGAAGAGGCAAGGCCGACGAAGCCGACGTCCTCCAGGAGGGCGCGGCACACGAGGACGGCGCCTCTCCGGGAGAAGCGCCGCCCTCGAGCGGCGGTCAGCCGCGGCCCGGGAAGAGGTGCGTGTTGCGCGCCTCCGTCTCCTGGTACCGCTGCATCGCCCCCTCGACGCCCACCTTGATGTCTCGCAGCATCTGGGCCAGGTCGCCGCCGGCGCGCTCCCAGTTCGCCTGGCGCAACGCGTACGCGTCCTTGGCGTCGCCCTGCCAGCTCGCCGTAAGGCGCTTGCCGAGCTGCGACGCCTCGTCGAGGCGCGAGTGCAGCGTGTTGAGCGCGCTCTGGATGGACTGGCTCGCGTGCTCCAGCGCGCCGAAATCGACTACCAGCGTGTCGTCCATGAAGGCCTCCGGGTTCAGCCGCCGAGCGCGGACAGGTCGGTGTTGCCGGCGCGGCGCATGGTGCCCGCGGCCTCGATGTCGGTCGCGTTGTAGTTCCGGCCCGCGGTGCGCAGGCCCTCGGACGTCTCCAGGAGGTTGCGGTTGAGCACGTCCTGGTCGGTCTTGAACGCGAGCTTCACCTGCTCGAAGGTGCGCCCGCCGGCGCCCTGCCAGCCCGTGCGGGTCACCTCCAGCTCCCGCATCAGCGTGTCGAGCATGCTCTGCAGTTCGCCATTGACCTGCTCGAACCGCTGCGCGGCCGCGTTGAGCTCGGCCTGCTGCGCCTGTGTCGTCTGCGCCACCGGTAATTCACCCCGTTCTCGTCCTGGACATAGACACCGGGCAATGCGACCCGGGATTTGATCCGACCGTATCGGCGCCCGCCGATCCGCCACCAGACCCAAACCTGCGCTGTGGATAACTTCCGGCATTTCGCCCCTCTAAGATGTCCGGCATGGCGGAGGGCCGGTCGTTCATCAAGTGGGCCGGCGGCAAGACGCGGTACGCGGCCCAGCTGGTCGCCGCCGCCCCGCCCTTCACCGGCCGGTACTGGGAGCCCTTCATGGGCAGCGCGGCCGTCTTCTTCGAGCTGCGCCCGGCCAAGGCGGTGCTCTCCGACGCCAACCCCGAGCTCGTGGCCTGCTTCCAGGCCGTCGCGGCGCAGCCGGAGGCGGTGATGGAGCGCCTGGACGCGATGGCGAACACGCCGGAGCAGTTCGCCCTCGTCCGGCGCCAGGACCCGGCGAGCCTGGACCCGGTCGAGCGGGCCGCCCGGGTCATCTACCTCAACAAGACGGCGTTCCGGGGCCTGTGGCGGGTCAACCGCCGCGGCGGGTTCAACACTCCCTATGGAGCCTATGACCGGCCGTACTATCGCCGCGAAACGCTCCTCGAAGCCTCCCAGGCACTCGCCGGGGCCGATGTGCGCCTGTGCGACTTCGCCGAAGCGTTGCGCGAGGCGGCCGCGGGCGACTGGGTGTTCCTGGACCCTCCGTATCTGCCGGAGGGTGGGTTCGCGGATTTCAAGAGGTACACCCCCGGGCAGTTCCGGGACGGTGACCACGACCGGCTGGCGGCCGAAATGCACGACGCGTCGCGGCGCGGGGTGCTGCTGACGATGACGAACAGCGACACCGACGCGACCCGGCGGATCTACGAGGGCTTCCGCGCGACGCGCATGGCGACGCGCCGCGACATCAACCTGCGCGCGTCCGCGCGGGCGAGCTTCGACCTGGTGCTGACGAACTACTGATCGGCCTGTTGATCGGCTTCATCCCGCGACCGCGCGGGCCGCGCTGGGGTCGAGCGCCCGACCGGCGTCATCCCGCGACCGCGCGGGCCGCGCTGGGGTCGAGCGCCCGACCGGCGTCATCCCGCGACCGCGCCGGCCGCGCCGGGGTCGAGCGCCCGACCGGCGTCACCCCGCGACCGCGCCGGCCGCGCCGGGGTCGAGCGCCGGCCCCGCGGGCAGGAGCGCGACCATCTCGCTCGGCACGGCGACGGGCTGCTCGGCGCCGTACCCGAGCGCGCCCAGCGCATCGGGCACCGGCACCGTGTGGCGCCGTCCGAGGTCGGTGACCAGGGTGAGCACCCCCGAGTCGGTCCGCACCAGCGCGCCGGAGCCGGGCGGCACCAGCACGCGGTCGGCGAGCACCGTGCCCTCCGTCGTGGCCGCGGCCGTGCGCACGGTGTGCGTGAGGTCCGGAAGCTTGGGGTCGATTGTGAGAGCATCGGCGGTACACACGGCATGCGGAAGGCCATCGACCAGCTCCGGCGGCGCGGAGGGCAGTGCACCGTCTCCGCCCGGGTCCGGTGCGAACGCCCTCACCGGCCGGCCCTGCACCAGCGCGGCGAACTCCGCGGGGCTGAGCGGCAGGAACTTTCCGCCGGGCTGCACGCTGCGCGTCTCGGGCGCGGCGAGCAGCAGCTGGGCCTGCAGCGGCGTGAGCGACGCGAGCCCGTCCGCGGTGAGGATGAACGCGTCCGTGCGCTGACCGGCCGTGACGCCGTACAGCTGCCCGATCTTGCCGGTGGGCACCGGCGCGCCGCGATCCGCGACGTCCGGGGTGGCGAGATCGGTACCGCTCGGTACCGCGTGCACCAGCGCCTGCGCCACCTCCACCGGCGGCCGCGCCGACCAGACGAGCGCGGGCAGCGCCGCCGCGGGCTGCCGGATGAGGTGCTTGAACCCGTGCCACAGCAGATAGGTCTGCCGGTCCGCGGCGCTTACGAGCAGGCCTTTTTCCCCCGCAGCGGTACCGCCGGAAGGTCCCCCACCCACGAAGAGCACCGAGCCCACAGGTGTCGAGCACACCGCCCAGCGCCCCTTGAGCAGCGCGGACGCGGGCGGCAGCGAACTCGGCGCGCCCGGGATCCCGAGCGTCTCACCGCGCGGCGCGCCCGACAGCGCCGAACGGGGTACGACAACCGTCGGCGCACCGGCCGCGTCGAGGATGAGCAGCGCGGACGCCTGGTTAAGCACGGGGTGGAGGACCTCGTCGCGGTACACGAACAGGGCTCCTGACTCCTGCTCGACGATTACCGCACGGTCGTTGCGCCATTTGCCAGAACTCCCGGGGTGCAGCGCCGCCACGGCCGCCGCGCCGCCGGCGCCGAGCGCGGCGAGCAGGACACCTACGAGCGTGGCGCCCGCGACCCGGCGAAATGGCGGCTGGGCTGGGTCGGTGTCGCGTACGACGAGGGCGGAGACCACCCGCTGCACCATGAACTGGTACGACTGCAGCTGGTCCTGCCGCGACGCCATCGGCCCCCCAAAACTGTCATACCGGCGCCATACGATAAGCCCGTCCACTTCATTGGCGGGGGGCGATATGTCGGCGCGAACGCGAATAGTGCTCGCTCAGGGTGCGGCCGCCCTTCTGGTCGCGGCCTGGGCGCTCGGCCGCACGTGGGCGCTGGTGGCCCTGCCCTTGGCCGTGGTGCTCGCGGCGACGGCCGTCCTGCGGCTCCGGCCGCGCTGGATCGGCGAAGGCCCGCGGTGGACGGTCGGCCGGCGCGGCCCGTCGCCTGGGGCCGGGCCGCGGTGGGCAGTTCGCCCGCGGTGGGCGCTCCGCCGGCGCGGCCTGTCGCCCGGGGCCGGGCCGCCGGGCCTGCTCGCCCTGGTCCGCCCGGGCGCGGCGACGTCGACGCTCGACGTGGACGGCGCGGACGTGGGCGTCCTCGAAGACACCGACGGCCTGGCCGCGATCGTGCGCGTCGGCGCCGTGTCCGACCTGCTCGGCACCGCCTTACCCCCGCTGCCGCCGCTGAGCGCGCTGCTGCCGACACCGGCGCGGGACGTGCCGGAGGTGCGTGTCCAACTGCTCGTCAGCGCGGTAACGGCCCCGGCCCCGTCGGCGACGCCGTCCGCCACGTCGTACCGGCAGCTCACCGAGGGCCGGGTGCTCGCGCACCAGCGGGTGCTCATCGCCGTCCGGGTGCGCCGCGCGGGCGGTTACCGGCGCGCGGACCTGGAGCGGTCACTCCTGGCGGCGCTGCGCCGCGTGCAGCGCCTGCTCACGAAGGCGGGGCTGCCGACCCGCCCGCTGTCCGCCCCGTCGGCCCTGGCGGCGATCGCGGAGGCGGCCCAGCACGACCCGGCCCATCCCGTGCGCGAGACGTGGTCGGGCGTGCAGATCGGCGACCTGCACCAGGCCGCGTTCCGCGTACGGCGCTGGCCCGATGAGGGCTCCCTGACGAGCCGCCTGCTGGTGCTGCCGACTTCGGTGACGACCCTGTCGCTCACGGCTTCCGCGGCCGGGGAGGCTGGCGGGACGGCAACGACCCCGGATGCCGGCGGGCCACCGGTGCGGGCCGAGCTCGTGGTGCGGCTGGCGGCGCCGAGTGCGGCCACGCTGGCGCACGCGGTCGCGGCGCTGCGGCGGCTGGCCGAGGGCATGGGGGCCCAGGTCACCCGGCTCGACGGGGCGCAGCTGGACGGGCTGGCGGCGACGCTGCCGCTCGGCGGAGGCCCGCCCGGCGACGATGCACTGCTCGCCGGCCTCCTGTCCGGGCACGACGGGCTGGCGCCCGGCGGCGGGGACCCGGTCACCGTGAGCGTCCCACGGCTGGCGGCGGCCGCGCCGATCGTGGGCGGCGAGGGGGTGATGATCGGCATCAACCGCCGCGGCGAGCCCATGGTCGTGCGGCTGTTCCGGCCCGAGCCGACGCGGGCGACGCTGATCGGCGGGCCGAGGTGCGCTCAGCTCGTCGTCCTGCGGGCGCTGGCGACCGGGGCGCGGGTAGTGGTGCAGTCGTCCCGGCCGCGCGCGTGGGAGCCGTTCCAGCGGGGGCTGGGCCCGTCGGAGGCCCTGGCCGTGGTGCCGCCGGGTCGCCTGCCCGAGCCGCCGCCGGCCACCGCGACGCGACCCCAGCTACTGGTCGTGGACGTCGGCCCGGTCCCGGCCCGGGCGGCCCTCGTGCCGGAAAGCGCCTGGCGCACCGTCCTGTTCCTGCGCGACGAGCTGACCACGGCGGACGTCGACCTGCTGATCCGCTCCGACCTGGCCCTGCTGCAGCCCCTGAGCCCGCACGAGGCCGCCCTGGCCGGCGACGCCCTGGGCCTGGGCGCCTCGGAAGCCTGGCTGACCAAGATCGACCCCGAGATGCTGGGCGTGGTCGTGAACCGGCAAACGGTGCGCTGGACCCGGCTGTCGACAACCCCGATCGAACTCCAGCTGACGGGCGGCCCGGCCCGCTGACCGCCGCGTGCACGTCGGCGGCCGGCACGCCGACGGGCCGCACGCGGATCGGCGGCCGACCCCCTGACCGCCCAGCGCAGACCGACGGCCCGGCCCGCTGACCGCCGCACGCACGTCGGCGGCCTCGCCCGCTGACCGCCGGACGCGGTTCGGTGGCCCGGCGCGCTGACCGCCGCATGCACGTCGGCGGCATCGCCCGTCGACCGCCGCGCGCAGACCGGCGGCCCGGCCCGTCGACCGCGGCGCGCAGACCATCGGCCCCGCGCGCTGACCGCGGCGCACAGACCGGCGGGGTGACCGCTGACCGCCACTCAGATCGGGCGGCCTGGTTCGCCGCCTGCCGCACGCACATCAGCGGCCCGGACCACTGCTGCAGATCGACCCGCGGACGCCTAGCCGTGCCGATCAGCGGCCGATCGACCACGCGCCCGCAGTGACGGTCGGCCGCCTGTCGAGCCTGCACCTAGCCGTACGGCTCGGCGGCGCCGATGGGCTCCGAATCGGCTCGTCAGACTCGTCAGCGCGCCCGTGCAGACCGGCCTCCGCCCGCGTCCGACCGTGGGGATCGGGTTGCTGGCTGGTGGTCACTGCGCGGGACGTATCCGAGCAGGGGCATCGGACGGCGGCGTCGGGCTGGGCGTCGTCCGAATCCATGGGCGGTTCGGCGGAGAACTCTGGCGCAAGAAGGGGCGTAGCGGGGTGTTCCGGACTGGCGGGTACGTGGCACGATCACCCGCATGGGAATCCTCATCCGGCTCGCTGTGAGTGCGTTCACGGTCTGGCTGGCGACGCTGGTGATCTCGGGGATCACTGTTGAGGGCGACACCGGCCGCAAGGTGCTCACGCTCGTCGTGGTGGCGGTGATCTTCGGGGTCGTCAACGCGGTGCTGCGGCCGATCATCAAGACGATCGGGTGCTTCGCGTACATCCTCACGCTCGGGCTCGTCTCGCTCGTCGTGAACGGGGCGCTGCTGCTGCTCACGAGCAAGATCGCCGAGGCGCTCGACCTGCCGTTCCACGTCGACAAGTTCTGGCCGACCGCCGTGCTCGGGGCGCTGTTCATCGGCGTGGTCAGCTGGCTGCTCAACTTCTTCGTTCCGGACGGCAAGGACAAGAAGCGCAAGCGGGACGACCGCGACTACGACCGCCGCCTGCCCCCGCCGCAGCAGCAGCAGTACGGCGGTGGGTACCAGCAGGGCCAGGGCCGCGGCAACCAGGGCTACGGCAACGGTAACCAGGGGTACCGCGACTACCGCTGAGGCCGGACCCGGTGACGAAGGACATTGCGTGAGGGGTGGGTTCCGGACCCGCCCCTTACCGTTGAAGGCATACGGTGTAGCGCGTGGACCCTCTGCGCCGTGGATATCTCTCCGCGTTCACCGCCAACGTGCTGTGGGGCGTCTTCCCGCTGTACTTCCATGCGCTCCGCCCCGCCGGCGCGGTCGAGGTGCTCGCGCACCGCATCGTCTGGTCGCTGGTGACGATGACGCTCGTGATCGTCGCCATCCGCCACTGGCGGCGGATCGGGGAGCTGCTGCGGCAGCGCAAGCGCATGGCCGGGCTCGCGGCCGCGGCGGTCCTCATCGCCGTCAACTGGGGCGTGTACATCTTCGCGGTGAACACGGACCGGGTGGTGGAGGCCTCCCTGGGGTACTTCATCAATCCGCTCTTCGTCATCCTGCTCGGCGTGCTCGTCCTGCGTGAGCGCCTCCGCCCGCTGCAGTGGACCGCGCTCGGCATCGGCGCGGTCGCGGTGGTCGTGCTCAGCGTCGACTACGGGCACCTGCCGTGGATCGCGCTCACGCTGGCCGCGTCCTTCGGCTGCTACGGGCTGGTCAAGAAGCGGCTCGGGCTCCCCGCGGCCGAGGGCCTGTTCCTGGAGTCGGGCGTTCTGATGCTGCCTGCGCTGGTGTACCTCACCTGGCTCACCACCCAGCACCAGTCGACGTTCGGCACCGTCTCCGCGTGGCACTCGGTGATGCTGGCGGGCAGCGGCGTGCTGACCGCGGTACCGCTGCTGCTGTTCGCGGAGGCCGCCAACCGCGTGCCGCTCTCGGGGCTGGGTATTTTGCAGTACCTCACCCCGACCCTGCAGCTGATCATCGGTGTCGCGGTCTTCAGCGAGCCCCTCCCGCCCGCGCGGCTGGCCGGGTTCGTGATCGTCTGGGGCGCGCTCGCCGTGTTCAGCTTCGACGCCATCCGCGTCGCGCGCCGCAACCGAGCGGAACGCCACGCGACGGCCGCAGTGCGTGAACCCGCGGTGAGCGTGCGCGAATAGCCGAAGAAAACGCGCAAAAGCCGCGCGGACCCAGCGGGCCGAGCCGGAACAAGGCGGCCACCGCGCCGGACAGGCGGGCGCACCGTGGGCCAAGGAAGCGGCGCCCGCAGGGGAGGAAGCGACCGCCCACGGGGCGAGGAAGCGACCGCCCACGGGGCGAGGAAGCGACCGCCCACGGGGCGAGGAAGCGACCGCCCACGGGGCGAGGAAGTGGCCGCCCACGGGGCGAGGAAGTGGCCATCGCCGGACAGGCCCGAACGCGACGCGGCGGCCGCCTCGAAGGAAGCGGCCGCCGTGGCGGTGTGAGTGAGACGGGCCTTCGCGTCAGGTACGCAGGGACAGCAGCGGCGTCCCGTCGCCCTTGCGGATCTCGATGTGGTCGATGTTCGACTCCTTGATGCCGCTGTGCGCCGACAGCTCCATCTCGTCCCCCGGCCGCGCCGTCCAGGTGCTGACCTCCTCGGCCGGCCCGGACTTCGGTACCACGACGAGCGTGTACGACCACTTCGCGTACTCGTCGCCCTCGCCGTTCTTGTACGAGCACCGCATCCGCACGGTCGCCCCGGCCGAGTCGGAGGAGACGGCCAGCGACGCGCTGATGGGCACGGTCGCGGCCACCTCGCGCATCGACTCGTAGTCCGGCTGCCCGACCCCTGCGGCGCGGACCCCGATCACCGCGAGCACGCCCAGGAACGCGGCCACGAGCGCCGTGCCGGCCGTCTGCCAGCGACGGCGGCGGCGGGCGGTACGGCGGGCGTTCTGGGCGCGGTCGAGCACGCGCGGCAGCAGCGGGTCGGCGGCGCTGCCGTTGACGGGCGTGGGCGCGGGCACGGCGGTGGGGCCGGCCCAGCGCGAGTCGGCGGGGCTGAGGGCCGGGCCGTCATCGGGCGTGACGGTAGGACCGGCCCAGCGCTGGCCCGGGACGGTCAGGTCGCGCTCGGAGTGAGCGCCGCCCGCCCGGGCGAGCCCCGCATCGGCCAAAAAAGGCGGCCCGTCCGCGTCCGGAGAGTCGTCGTCTGACGCCAGGGCGATCTGTGCGGCGATCTCCGGATCGAGCCGGCCGAGCAGGCCCGGCAGGTCGGAGAACTCCGCCACCTCCGCACGGCACTGCGCACAGTCGGCGAGATGCCGCTCGTATGCCTCGCGCTCGGGCGGCGACAACGCCCCCAGCACGTAGACGGCCGAGTCATGGAGGTGCTCACACCTCATTGCGTCACCCCCAACTCCTCTAGGACGACTTTCAGCGAACGCAGTGCGTAGTATGTGCGCGACTTGACCGTGCCCGCGGGCACGCCCAGCCGCTCCGCCGCCTCGGCCACGGAGCGCCCCTGGTAGAAACACTCCACCAGGACCTCGCGGTGCGGGCGGGAGAGCCGGGTCAACGCATCCGCGATCACCCAGGATTCCACCGCTCGCTCGGTCTCGTCGACCACCACCGGAGTCTCCGGCATCTGGTCGGTGTACACCTCCCCCACCCGCGCCGATCGTCTTCGCCACGCGTCGATGGCGAGGTTGCGGGCAGTGGTGAAGAGCCAGGCTCGGACCGAGCCACGGGCCGGGTCGAGCGCCTCCGGGTGTTGCCAGGCCCGCAGCAGGGTTTCCTGTACGAGGTCCTCGGCCCGTTGGCGGTCGCCGCCGGTCAGTCGCAGGGTGTGCGCGAACAGCGCGTCGCCGTGCTCGGTGTGGAGCGCCTTCAGCAGGTCAGCATCGTCTCTACTCACGCTTCGTTATGTTTCCGAACCCTTCCACCAGCTTCTACGCACTAATACGCAGAGAGGTTCAGGTGGAGTAGACATGTCGCGGATGCGACAGCGCCACGGGCGGCGCGGGATTCCGGCATAACCGAAAAATCCGATGAGCCGCGGCGCGAAGCGCTCGACTTATCGGACCAAAGCGGTCACTCGGCGAGAACGGTCGCCAGGTGATGAGCCGTCGCCAGCAGGCGCGTACGCACCACCTTGGCCGACGACATCAGCTCCGCCGGCGGCAGCGCGCACGCCAGCACCACCCGCCGGTCCTGGTCGCGGTCGTTGATCACCATCACGGCGGCGCACGCGAGGCCCGGGCGGAACTGCCCGATCTCGATCTGCATTCCCCGGCGGTCGCCCGCGGCCAGGTCCGAGTCCAGCGCCTCCGGCGAGGTAAGCGTCGCCGAGGTGTAGGCGCGCATCCCGTACTCCTTGAGGAACCGCCACCGCTGGTCCGCGCTCATGGTGGCGAGCAGCGCCTTGCCGAGCGCGGTCGCGTGCGCGGCCTCGTCGTAGCCCGGCACGAGGTCGTCCGCCGGCGGGGTACGCGGCCCCTCGGCCATCGCGGTCACCGCCACCCGGCCGCCCACGAAGCGGCCGAGATAGTGCGAGTACCCGGTCTCGGCCGCCGCACGGCGCAGGCGGTCGACGACGGCGCTCGGCCCGCGGAAGGCGAGCACGAGCTCGCGGTAGCGGTCGGCGATCTCCAGGCCGACGACGTAGGTGCCGTTCTCCCTGCGGATCACGTAACCCTCGTACGCCAGAGTTCGCACCAAGTGATAGGTGGTGGCGACGGTGAAGTCGCATCGGCGCGCGATCTGCTTCACTGTCAGACCACGGGGCGACTGGCCAACCGCCTCCAGCACTCGTAGGGCCCTCGAAACGCTTCGGATGAGATCCGAGGGTTCGGCTTGTGGATCTCGCACCGCCGCCCTCCCCAGCCGCAGCAGTAACTGGAGTCACACCATATGAAATCGGAGAGGGTCGAGGGAACAATCTGATCATTTATGGCGCGAGGTCAGGGGATGTACGAGGGCTGCGCATAGCGATGAATGCACCATATTGGACATGGGTCATGTGCCACTCATGGCCCGACACGCCGATGTATCTCAGTAATGGCCCTAAGTGATGGTCGTACGCCTGAGTAAGTAATGGCCTAGTACGTAGGTACTTGGCGCAGAAGTGCGCACGCCACACTTCGGGGCGTCATCACGCCGTTGCGACTTGTTGCCGGGCCGGGTATCGCGCCAGGTGGCGTTGAGCAACGTGCAGACTGCGAGCGTGGCGCGGTCCCGCCCGGTACCAGCGCAGCGACCGGCCGGCGCCCGGTGAAAGTCACATTGACGGGCGTCGGTCGATGCCGGGAAACGTCAGTTGGTGCGGTCCGCGATGAAGTCGCAGAGGGACTCCAGGGCCACGCGGGCGGGCACCTCGGGGAGCACCGCCAGCGCCCCGCGAGCGGCGTCTGCGTAGCCCCGGACGGTCTCGCGGGCCTGCTTGAGGGCGGTCGAGTCGCGGAGCAGGCCGAGCGCCTCGGCGTGCAGGTCGTCGTCGGTCACCGGCCCCGCCGCGAGGATGTCGCGCAGGCGCACCGAGGCCACGTCGTCGTCGGAGGACGCCAGCGCGTACAGCACCGGGAGCGTCGGCACCCCCTCGCGCAGATCGGTGCCGGGCGTCTTGCCGGACTCCGTGGCGTCGCTCGCGATGTCGATCAGGTCGTCGGAGAGCTGGAAGGCGATCCCGAACGTCTCGGCGAACGTCGCCAGCGCCTCGACCTGCTCGGGCGGGCACCCGCCGAACATCGCGCCGAAGCGGGCGCTGGTCGAGATGAGCGAGCCGGTCTTGTGCTCCAGGACGCGCAGGTAGTGCTGGATCGCGTCCTCGCCGTCCAGCGGACCGGCGGTCTCGTCGATCTGGCCGTGCACCAGGCGCGAGAACGTGCTCGCCTGGATCTTGACGGCGTCCACGCCCAGCTCGGCGGCGAGGTCCGCGGCGCGCGAGAACAGGTAGTCGCCGACGAGGATGGCCAGCGCGTTGCCCCAGCGGGAGTTGGCGCTGGGCGCGCCGCGGCGCACCTGGGCCTCGTCCATGACGTCGTCGTGGTACAGCGTGGCGAGGTGGGTCAGCTCGACGACCGCGCCGGCGATGACGACCTCACGGGAGGTCGCGTCGCCGAACTGGGCGGCCAGGCCCACGAGCAGCGGGCGCACCCGCTTGCCGCCCGCGTCGACGAGGTGGCGGGCCGCCTCGGTGACCATCGGGTTGGCGCTGTGCACGGAGTCGATCAGCACCGCCTCGACGTCCCGGAGGATCGCCGTCACGTTGCGCTCAAGCTCCGGATCGGCCAGCGTCAGGCCGACCGAAGCAACCGACTGCACGGTTCCCGTACTCACCACAGCTCCAACGATGCCATACGAACTTCCAACTCCCGATACAGGGACGTCCCCACGTGGCAGGCCACGGGGGACGTCACCGTCGGGTTTTGCCGACAGGTTAGCCGAGGAACTTCCCCGCGTGCTCCGTGACCTCGAGCAGTGCACCGGGCGCGATGCCCAGGACCAGCGTCGCGACCGTCCCGATGACCAGCGCGGCCGCCGTCATGGCGCCCGGGATGGACACCGCCGGCGTGGTCTCGCCCGGCTCGGACAGCCACATCATGACGACCACCCGCAGGTAAGGGAAGGCGAGGATGGCGGAGCTCACCACGCCGGCGATCACGAGCCAGGTCTGGTGGCCTTCGACACCCGCCGCGAACACGCCCACCTTGGCGGTGAAGCCGCTGGTGAGCGGCAGGCCGGCGAAGGCCAGCAGGATGAACGTGAAGAGTGAGGCGTACAGCGGAGAGCGCCGCCCGAGCCCGGCCCAGCGCGACAGGTGCGTGGCCTCGCCGTCCGCGTCGCGCACCAGGGTGACGACACCGAACGCGGCGAGCACGGTGAAGCCGTACGCCACGAGGTAGAACAGCGAGCTGGAAAGGCCCTTCTCGTTGAGCGAGATCACGCCGATGAGCAGGTAGCCGGCGTTGGCGATCGACGAGTAGGCCAGCAGGCGCTTGATGTCGGTCTGGGTGACCGCCAGGATCGCGCCGAGAATCATCGTGAGCACCGCGATGGTGCCCAGCACCGGCTGGATCGTCCACTCGGTGCGGTGGAAGCCCACGTAGACCAGGCGCAGCAGCCCGCCGAAGGCGGCGACCTTGGTGCAGGCCGCCATGAGCGCGGTGACCGGCGTCGGGGCGCCCTGGTACACGTCCGGCGTCCACACGTGGAACGGCACCGCGGCCGCCTTGAACAGCAGGCCGATGGCGAGCATGGCCAGCCCGACGTACAGCAGGATGTCGTCCTTGCCCCCGGCCTGGATCGCCGAGTCGATCGCCTTGAAGTCCACCTGGCCCGCGTAGCCGTAGACCAGCGCGATGCCGAACAGGAAGAACGCCGAGGCGAACGAGCCGAGCAGGAAGTACTTCATCGCGGCCTCCTGCGACAGCAGCCGCCGGCGGCGAGCCAGCGCGCAGAGCAGGTACAGCGGCAGCGAGAAGACCTCGAGCGCGACGAACATGGTCAGCAGGTCGTTCGCGGTGGTGAACAGCAGCATGCCGCCCAGGGCGAACATCGTCAGCGGGAAGACCTCGGTCGCCCCGCCGGTGTGCTGGGCCTGCTCACGGTCGCGGTCGGTGTTGGCCGTGACCGCCGCCTGCGCGACGAACGCGCCGCCCGGCTCCAGCGTGCGCTCGCCGATCAGCAGCAGCGCGACGATGCCCAGCACGATTATCGCGCCGGAGAGGAACAGGCCCGGCTTGTCCACGGCGACCGCGGTCGAGGCGGTGATGACCGGGTTGTCGCCCTGGCGGATCACCATGACCAGCGCGGCCACGAGGCCGGCCAGCGCCAGGGTGAGCTGGACGGTGTGCCGCACGCGCCGGGGCACGAAGCCCTCGACGAGGACCCCGACGCAGGCGATGCCGAAGAGAATCAGCATCGGCGCGAGCGCCGCGTAGTCCAGGTGCGGCAGTTGGAGTTTGTCGTTCACTTGCCGGCCTCCACGGTACCCACGGTGGCTTTCGGGTCGGTCTTGCCGACGTCCTGCATGGTCGCCTTCACCGCCGGATTGATCACATCGGTCAGCGGCTTGGGGTAGAAGCCCAGCAGCAGGATCAGGGCGATGAGCGGGGCGACCACGACCGCCTCGCGCACCGACAGGTCGCGCCCCATGGCCTTGATCTCGGCCAGCTTCGGGTTCAGGGTGCCCTGCGTGGTGCGCTGGATCATCCAGAGCACGTAGCCGGCCGCCAGGATGATGCCGGCGGTGGCGATGATCGCGACCGTCTTGTTCACCGTGAACGTGCCGATGAGCACCAGGAACTCGGAGACGAAGGGCGAGGTGCCGGGCAGTGCCAGCGAGGCGAGGCCGGCGATGAAGAACACGCCCGCCAGCACCGGCAGGAGCTTGCCGGCGCCGCCGAAGTCCGTCACCAGCGCGCTGCCCCGGCGGGCCACCAGCATGCCGACGACCAGGAACAGCAGGCCGGTCGCGAGGCCGTGGTTGACCATGTACAGCACCGCGCCCGTGCCGGCCTGCGAGGTGAAGGCGAACACGCCGATGCCGATGAAGCCGAAGTGCGCGATGGACGTGTACGACACCAGGCGCTTGAGGTCCTGCTGGCCGATCGCCACGAGCGCGCCGTAGATGATGCCGACGAGCGCGAGCGTGAGCCCGAGCCACGCGAAGTCCTTCGACGCGTTCGGGAAGAGCGGGAGGCAGTACCGCAGGATGCCGAACGTCCCGACCTTGTCCAGCACGCCGACCAGCAGCGCGGCCGCCCCGGCCGGCGCGGCGCCACCGGCGTCGGGCAGCCAGGTGTGGAACGGGAAGAACGGCGCCTTGATCGCGAAGGCGAGGAAGAACCCGAGGAA
This sequence comes from Dactylosporangium sp. McL0621, assembly GCF_049995355.1. NCBI lineage: Bacteria > Bacillati > Actinomycetota > Actinomycetes > Micromonosporales > Micromonosporaceae > Dactylosporangium > Dactylosporangium sp. McL0621. The sequence continues at coordinate 214,091 of NZ_CP188259.1, read as the reverse complement.
CAGCCAGCGCTCGGTGTTGGTGGAGAAGTCGGCGTTGACCAGCGTCTGCCAGTCGAACGTCTCCCCGCCCAGCACCCACAGCCCGACCAGCGCGGCGAGCATGAACAGGCCGCCGAGCAGGGAGTACAGGAAGAACTTCACCGCCGCGTACTGCTTGTTCCGCCCGCCGTACGAGCCGATCAGGAAGTACATCGGCACGAGCATGACCTCGAAGAACACGTAGAACAGGAACACGTCCTGGGCGGCGAAGACGCCGATCATCGTGCACTCGAGGGCGAGCAGCAGGGCGAAGTACGCCGGCACCGACCGCTTGCTGGTCTCCGCGTCGTGCCACGAGGCCAGGATGACCAGCGGCACCAGCAGGGCGATCAGCGCGATCATGACGAGCGCGATGCCGTCGACGGCGAAGGTGAACTTGGCTCCCCACTGGGGGATCCAGGTCCAGGAGTCCTTGAGCTGGAAGCGGTCGCCGTTCGGCTTGAACTGCGCCCACAGGCCGACGCCCAGCCCCAGGACCACGACCGACCAGGCCAGCGCGACGCGCTTGGCGAGCTCGGGCTTGTCCTTGGGCAGCAGCGCGACCGTCGCCGCGCCGACGAGCGGCGCGGCCGTGAGGACGGTCAGGTAGGGGAAGTGGCTCATCCGAACCTCACCGCAAGCGTGGCGGCCACCACGAGCACCGCACCTCCAAGAATGGAAAGGGCGTAGGAGCGCACGAACCCGGTCTGGGCCCGGCGCAGTCGGCCCGATCCGCCGCCGACGCCCGCCGCCAGGCCGTTGACCAGCCCGTCGATGCCGCGGTTGTCGAGGTAGACCAGGGCGCGGGTCAGGTAGCGGCCGGGCGCCTCGAACACGATCTCGTTGAACGCGTCGGTGTAGAGGTTCTGGCGGGCCGCGGTGACCAGAGGCCCGGCCGGCTCCTCCTCCAGGGCCGTGCCCCGGTTGTACATCGCGATGGCGAGCCCGGCGCCGATCAGCGTGACCAGGATGCCGGCACCCTTCATGAGCCATTCGTTCATGTGGCGGGCGGGCTCCGCGTGCTCCGAGCCGTAAACCGGCGTCAGCCACTCGGGCACCGAGGTGGAGAGCAGCCATCCGGCCCCGACCGAGCCGATCGCCAGCAGGATCAGCGGGACGGTCATGATCTTCGGCGACTCGTGCGGGTGCTTGATGTCGTCGGTCCAGCGCTCCGGGCCGTGGAACGTCAACCAGAAGAGCCGGGTCATGTAGAACGCGGTGAGCCCGGCGCCCAGCAGGGCCGCGCCGCCGAAGAGCCAGCCCTGCCAGCCCTCGCGCTCGAACGCCGCGGTGATGATCGGCTCCTTGGAGAAGAAGCCGGACAGCGGCGGGATGCCGATGATCGCCAGCCAGCCCAGACCGAACGTGATCCAGGTGATCGGCATGTACTTGCGCAGGTTGCCGAAGCGGCGGATGTCGGTCTGGTCGTGCATGCCGTGCATGACCGAGCCCGCGCCGAGGAACATGCCGGCCTTGAAGAAGCCGTGCGCGAGCAGGTGGATCAGGGCCAGCGCGTACGCCGCCCCGCCGAGCCCGACGCCCAGGAACATGTACCCGATCTGGCTCACCGTCGACCAGGCCAGCACCCGCTTGATGTCGTCCTTGGCGCAGCCGATGATGCAGCCCATCAGCAGCGTCAGCGCGCCGACGGCGACCACCACGGTCTGCGCGTCGGGCGAGGCGTCGAAGATCGGGTGGGAGCGGGCGATGAGGTACACGCCCGCGGTCACCATCGTGGCCGCGTGGATCAGGGCCGAGACCGGGGTCGGGCCCTCCATCGCGTCGGGGAGCCAGGCCTGCAGCGGGAACTGGCCGGACTTGCCGGCCGCGCCGAGCAGGAGCAGCAGCGCGATCGCGAGGACCGGGCCCTTGCCCAGGCCGCCGACGCTGTTGAACACCTCGGCGTAGTCCACGGTGCCGAGGTAGGCGAACATCATGAAGATCGCGATCGCGAAGCCCGCGTCACCGACGCGGTTCATCAGGAACGCCTTCTTCCCGGCGGTCGCCGCGCTCGGGCGCAGGTACCAGAAGGAGATCAGCAGGTAGGAGGCGAGACCCACGCCCTCCCAGCCGAAGTAGAGCATCACGTAGTTGTTGCCGAGGACCAGCAACAGCATCGCCGCGATGAACAGGTTGAAGTAGCCGAAGAACTTCCGGCGCCCCGGGTCGTGCTCCATGTACCCCACCGCGTAGAGGTGGATCAGGGAGCCGACGCCGGTGATGAGCAGGACGAACATCGCCGACAACGGGTCGAACAGCAGGCCCAGGTCGACGTGGAAGCTGCCGACGCCGATGTAGTCCCACAGCTTGATCTCGACGCCCGAGCGGTTCTCCAGCCCGCGGAGGGTGAAGAAGTACGTCAGCCCCAGCACGAATGAGGCGGCGACGCTGAGCACGCCGAGCCAGTGACCCCAGCGGTCGGCCCGCTTGCCGAGCAGCAGCAGCACTGCCGCGCTCGCCAGCGGGATCGCCGGGAGAAGCCAGAACGTGCCCAGCCACCCGGTCGCCGCCGAGAAGGCGATTTGTTCCACCACCCGCTCCTTAGTACTTCAGCAGGTTCGCGTCGTCGACGCTGGCCGAGCGCCGAGTCCGGAAGATCGACATGATGATCGCCAGGCCGACGACGACCTCGGCCGCCGCCACGACCATGACGAAGAACGCCATGATCTGCCCGTCGAGCGTGCCGTTGATCCGGCTGAACGTGACCAGCGCGAGGTTGGCCGCGTTCAGCATCAACTCGATGCACATGAACAGCACGATCGCGTTCCGGCGGATGAGCACGCCCACCGCGCCGATCGTGAACAGGATCGCCGCGAGGACGATGTAGTACGTCGGAGTCACTTCTCGGTCCCCTTCGGTGCGACGTCCGCGGACGTCAACTCCCGGGTCGGCAGAATCTTGGAGATGCTGCGGTCGGCCGGCGTGCCGTCGGGCAGTCGCGCCGGGGTAGCCACCGAGTCGGAGCCGGCGAAGACGCCGGGTCCGGGCTTCGGCGCCGGGTAGTTGCCCGGGCGGAAGCGCGCCACCATGCGCTCCGGCTGGCTGACCTTGTCTTCCTTGCGCTTCTCGGCGTGGGCCAGGATCATCGCGCCGACCGCCGCCGTGATCAGCAGGGCGGACGTGACCTCGAAGACCCAGACGTACTTGGTGAACAGCAGGCGCGAGATCCCGATCACGTTGCCGGCCGAGTTCGCGTCGACCAGGCCCTTCGGGTCGGAGTCGCCGAGCGCCCGGTAGAGCCCGATGCCCAGCAGCAGCGCCAGGCCGAGGCCCAGGAGGCTGGCCGCCATCCGCTGCCCGCGCAACGTCTCGATCAGCGAGTCCGAGGAGTCACGGCCGACGAGCATGAGCACGAACAGGAACAGCATCATGATGGCGCCGGTGTAGACGATGATCTGCACCATGCCGATGAACGGACCCGCCTGCAGGATGTAGAACACGCCCAGGCTGAGCATCGTGATGATGAGCGACAGGGCGGAGTGCACCGCGTTGCGGGCCCACACCATGCCGAGCGCGCCGAGCACCGCGAGCGGGCCGAGGATCCAGAAGGTGACGGCCTCGCCGCCCTTCACGTCGCCCGCGCCCGCAAGCGTCTGCAGCGCCAGGGTGCTGGTCACGCGTCCTCCTCGCTGCGCTCGTCGGCCGCCTGACCAAGAGCCTGAGCCAGCCGGTGAACGGCCCCTCCGCTCCGCTTCGGACCGTTCACGAGTGGACCCCCTTGGACCGCTCGGCACCGGCGGAGGTGCCCGGGTTCTCCAGCGCGCCGACGTAGTAGTCCTTCTCGGTGTCGCCCAGGCGCATGTCGTGCGGCGGGCGCTCCATCCCCGGCAGCAGCGGCGCGAGCAGCTGCTCCTTGGTGAAGATCAGATCGCGGCGGTTGTCGCGGGCCAGCTCGTACTCGTTGCTCATGGTGAGCGAGCGGGTCGGGCAGGCCTCGATGCACAGCCCGCAGAAGATGCAGCGGGCGTAGTTGATCTGGTACGTCTCGGCGTAGCGCTCACCGGGCGAGAAGCGCTCGTCCTCGGTGTTGTCCGCGCCCTCGACGTAGATCGCGTCCGCCGGGCAGGCCCACGCGCACAGCTCGCAGCCGATGCACTTCTCGAGCCCGTCCGGCCAGCGGTTGAGAATGTGCCGGCCGTGGTACCGCGGAGCAACGACCTTGCGCTCCTCCGGGTACTCCTCGGTGACCACCTTCTTGAACATGTGCGAGAAGGTGACCCCGAATCCCTTGAGGGTTCCACCAAAGCTCATGCCACCGCTCCGCTTCGCTCCGCGCCGGCATGAGTCAGCGGCTGCAACATGATTCGCTCGCTTCGCTCACTCATAAGTCAGCTCTCCTTGCCGGTCGGGACGGTTTCCCGCTCGACGATCACGCGCTTGGCCCGCGGGCTGGGCGGCACCTCGAGGTTCATGGGCGGCAGCGGGAAGCCGCTCGCCCCACCGACGCGGCCGTCCGGATGGACCGGCGGCAGCTCGACGCCGGCGCCCCGGCGGGAGCGCTGGAGCGCGACCATCGCCAGGACCAGCACCACGAGCACGACGATCCCGATGATCACGCCGGTGCGGGCGCCGGTGCTGATGCCGCCGTTCTGCAGCACCCGGATGCCGGACAGCGCCAGGATCCAGACCAGGTTGGCCGGGATGAGCACCTTCCAGCCGAAGCGCATGAACTGGTCGTAGCGCAGGCGGGGCAGCGTGCCGCGGAGCCAGACGAAGACGAACAGCAGCAGCAGTACCTTGATCGTGAACCACAGCACCGGCCACCACCCGTGGTTCGCGCCGTCCCACAGCGAGAGCGGCCACGGGGCGCGCCAGCCGCCGAGGAACAACGTCGTGCACAGGCCCGAGACGGTGACCATGTTGACGTACTCGGCGAGGAAGAACAGCGCGAACTTCAGCGACGAGTACTCGGTGTGGAAGCCGCCGACCAGCTCCGACTCGGCCTCGGGGAGGTCGAACGGGGCCCGGTTGGTCTCACCGACCGCGGAGGTGAAGTAGATCAGGAAGCTCGGGATGAGCAGGATGCCGTACCAGGCCGGCAGGTGCCAGGTCATGCCGAAGACGTCCGCGGTGCCGTTACCGGCCTGGGCCGCGACGATCTGCGAGGTCGACATCGTGCCCGAGACCAGGAAGACCGAGACGATCGACAGGCCCATCGCGACCTCGTAGGAGATCATCTGGGCAGTCGAGCGCAGGCCGCCGAGCAGCGGGTACGTCGAGCCGGAGGCCCAGCCGCCGAGCACGACGCCGTAGATGCCCATCGAGGAGCAGGCCAGCACCAGCAGCACGGCCACCGGGATGTCGGTCAGCTGCAGCGGCGTGTGGTTGCCGAAGACCGACACCACCGGGCCGAACGGGATGACCGAGAACGCGGTGAACGCGGTGATCGTCGAGATCACCGGCGCGAAGAAGAAGACCACCTTGTCCGCCAGGCGCGGCATGATGTCTTCCTTGAACGCCAGCTTGAGGCCGTCGGCCAGCGACTGCAGCAGGCCGAAGGGGCCGTTGCGGTTCGGGCCGGGCCGCACCTGCATGCGGGCCACGACGCGGCGCTCGTACCAGATGGCGAACAGCGTCATGACGACGAGGAACGCGAAGATCACGACGACCTTGGCGAGGACCAGCCACCAAACGTCCTGGCCGAACTCGTCGAGGTTGCCGGCGGCGGATGTCATCTCGTGCTACCCCCAGTGCTGATCTCGACCAGCGCGCCCTCGGTCACGCCGAGCGTGCGGCGCAGGGTCGAGCCCGGTGAGTTCGTCGGGATCCACACGACCCCGTCGACCATGTCGGTGACGAGCGCCGGCAGGGTGATCGCGCCCCGCTCGGTGCCGACGGTCACCGCGTCCCCGTCCACCACGCCGAGGTCGGCCGCGGTGCTCTTGGAGATCCGGACCACGGCCGGGCGGGCGGTCCCGGCCAGGTGGCCGTCCCCGTCCTGCAGCGAGCCGCCATCGATCAGGTGGTGCCAGGAGGCGAGGACCGCCTGGCCATCGGCCGGCTTCGCGGGCGCGCCCGGCGCCACGTCCGGTGCGGTGCCGCGGACCAGGCTCGGGTTGCCCGCGCCGACCGTGCCGACCGCGACCGTGCCCGGCAGCGGCAGCTGGGCCAGGGCGGCCAGCTGGGCCCGGACCGCCTCGACGTCGCCGACGCCGAGCTGCACGCCGAGCTCGCGGGCCAGCGTGTCGAGGACGCGGGCGTCGCTCATGGCCTGGGTCTTGAGCACGGTGCCGAACGGACGGACCCGGCCCTCCCAGTTGACGTAGGAGCCGGACTTCTCGACCGCCGGGGCGATCGGCAGGACGACGTCGGCGCGCTTGGCGACGGCGCTCATCCGCAGCTCCAGGCTGACCACGAAGCCGACGTTGGCCAGGGCCTCCTCGGCCGCGAGCGGGTCGGCCAGGTCGGCCGGGTCCACGCCGCCGACGACGAGCGCGCCGAGCCGGCCCTCGCGGGCGGCGGCGACGATCCCGTCGGTGTCGCGGCCGGAGGCGCTGGGCAGCACGCCCGCGTCCAGGCCCCACGCGGTGGCGACCTCGCTGCGCGCGGCCGGGTCGAAGACCTGGCGGCCGCCCGGCAGCAGGGTCGGCAGCACGCCGGCCTCGACCGCGCCCCGGTCGCCCGCGCGGCGCGGGACCCAGGCGAGGCGGGCGCCGGTGGACTCGGCCAGGCGGGCCGCGGCGGACAGGCCGCCGGGGACGGTCGCCAGGCGCTCGCCGACGAAGATGATCGCGCCCTCGGCCGACAGCGCGTCGCGCAGCTGCTCGGACGCGCCGAGCACCTCGGCCTCGCCGCCGGGGGCGGTGAGGAGGACCGTCGTGCCGAGCTTGCTGTACCCGCGGCTGACGAACGGGGCGACCGCGTAGCTGGGCAGGCCGCGCTTGAGGTACACCTTGCGCGCCCGCAGGAAGATGATCGGGCACTCCTCCTCGGGCTCCAGCCCGACGAAGACGACCGCGGGGGCCCGCTCGATGTCCGCGTAGGTCACGTCGGCCCGCCCGACGACGTGGGAGCCGAGGAACTCGGTCTCCTCCGCCGACAGCGGCCGCGCGCGGAAGTCGAGGTCGTTGGTGCCGAGGGCGACGCGGGCGAACTTGGCGTACGCGTACGCGTCCTCGACGGTCAGCCGGCCGCCGGCCAGCACCCCGACGCCGCCGTTGTCCTTCGCGGCGGCCAGGCCGGCCGCGGCGAAGCTGAGCGCCTCGGGCCAGCTCGCCGTGCGCAGCTCGCCGGTCTTCGAGTCGCGCACCAGCGGCGTGGTCAGGCGGTCGGTGGCGGTGACGTACTGGAACGCGAAGCGCCCCTTGTCACAGTTCCACTCCTCGTTCACCGCCGGGTCGTCGCCGGCCAGGCGGCGCATGACCTTGCCGCGGCGGTGGTCGGCCCGCTGGTCGCAGCCCGCCGCGCAGTGCTCGCACGCGTTGGGCGTCGACACCAGGTCGAAGGGCCGGGCGCGGAAGCGGTACTGCGAGCTGGTAAGCGCCCCCACCGGGCAGATCTGGATCGTGTTGCCCGAGAAGTAGCTGTTGAACGGGGCGTCGCTCTCGGGCGAGTCCGGGTCGCCCCGGAACACGCCGATCTGCTCGTTGCTCGAGCGCTCCATCAGGTCGATGAACTTGTCGCCGGCGATCTCGTCGGAGAAGCGGGTGCAGCGCTGGCAGAGCACGCACCGCTCGCGGTCGAGCAGCACCTGCGTGCTGATCGGCAGCGGCTTGGGGAACTCCCGCTTGTGCTCGACGAACCGCGACTCGGACTGGCCGTTGCTCATCGCCTGGTTCTGCAGCGGGCACTCGCCGCCCTTGTCGCAGACCGGGCAGTCGAGCGGGTGGTTGATGAGGAGGAACTCCATGATGCCCTCTTGGGCCTTCTTGGCCACCTCGGAGGTCATCTGGGTCTTCACGACCATGCCCTCGGCCACCGGCTGGGTGCACGAGGCGACCGGCTTGCGCTGGCCCTCGATGTCGACCAGGCACTGGCGGCAGGCGCCGGCCGGCGCGAGCAGCGGGTGGTCGCAGAACCGCGGGATCGAGATGCCCACCTGCTCGGCGGCCCGGATGACGAGCGCACCCTTGGGCGCCTCGACCTCGACGCCGTCGATGGTGAGCTTCACGGTCTCGGTCGCGGGAACCACGTCGGTCATCTCAGTGGGCTCCTACCAGCTCGCCGTGGAACATCGGCGCCTTGCGGCCCTCGATGTAGTCCAGGTAGTCCTGCTTGAAGTACTTGATCGAGGACATCACCGGGCTGGTCGCGCCGTCGCCGAGCGCGCAGAACGAGCGGCCCAGCAGGTTGTCGCAGGCGTCCAGGAGCGTGTCGAGGTCCTGGAGCGTGCCCTGGCCGGCCAGGATGCGGTGCAGGATGCGCACCATCCAGTAGTTGCCCTCGCGGCACGGCGTGCACTTGCCGCACGACTCGTGGTGGTAGAAGGCGATCCACCGGTAGGTCGCGTAGACGATGTCGTCCTGGTCGGAGAAGACCTGCACCGCGGTGGTGCCGAGCATCGTGCCGACGCTCATCATGCCCTCGAAGTCCATCGGGGTGTCGAGGTGCTCGTCGGTCAGCATCGGCGTGGAGGAGCCGCCCGGCGTCCAGAACTTGAGCTGGTGGCCGTCCTGCATGCCGCCGGCCAGGTCGATGAGCTGCCGCAGGGTGACGCCGAGGCCGCACTCGAACTGGCCGGGGTTGTTGACCCGCCCGGAGATCGAGTAGATCTTCGGGCCCGGCGACTTCTCCGTGCCCATGCTGCGGAACCACGCCGAGCCGCCGAGCACGATGTACGGCACGCTGGCGATCGTCTCGACGTTGTTCACGACGGTCGGGGAGGCGTAGAGGCCGTGGGTCGCCGGGAACGGCGGGCGCAGCCGGGGCTGGCCGCGGTAGCCCTCCAGCGAGTCCAGCAGCGCGGTCTCCTCGCCACAGATGTAGGCGCCGGCGCCGCTGTGCACGATCAGGTCCAGGTCGAAGCCGCTGCCGAGGATGTTGGCGCCGAGGTAGCCCTTGGCGTAGGCCTGCTCCACCGCCGCCCGCAGCCGCCGGGCCGCGTGCACCGCCTCGCCCCGGATGTAGATCGCGGCGTAGTTCGCGCGGATCGCGTAGGAGGCGATGATGACGCCCTCGACCAGCGCGTGCGGGTCGGCCATCATCAGCGGCAGGTCCTTGCAGGTGCCCGGCTCGCCCTCGTCGGCGTTGACCACGAGGTAGTGCGGCTTGCCGTCGTTCTGCGGGATGAAGCCCCACTTCATGCCCGTCGGGAAGCCGGCGCCGCCGCGGCCACGCAGACCGGAGTCCTTCACCAGCTGGATCAGGTCATCCGGGTGGGCCTTGAGCGCCTTGCGCAGGGCCGAGTAACCGTCGAGGCGCTCGTAAACGTCGAGCTTCCACGCGTCGGGCGAGAGCCAGCGCTTGGTGAGCACCGGCGTGAGCCTCGACAGCGAGTCCTGCGAGGGCTGGTAGTCCACGGCCATCAGGCCTTCGCCTCCTTCTGCGGCAGCGGTCCGTCGCCCGCCGGCTTGCCGTCCGATGCCGGCTTGGGCGTCGATGCCGGGGCCGCGGGCGGCGCCTGCTTGGCGGCCGCGTCTTCCTTCTTGGCGATCGGTGTCTCCGGGTCGAAGCCCGGCACCGAGATGCCGAAGCGCTCGGCGAGCCGGTTGCCCGCGAGGGTGGGGGCGCCGGCCGGCCCGTCGGCGATGACCTCGTCGCCGCGGTCGTCGGCGAAGCCGGCCAGCTGGACCGCCATCTCCTTGAGCGTGCACAGGCGGGTGCCGCGGCTGGGCTGCGGACGCTCGCCGTCCTGCAGCTGCTTGACCAGCTTCAGCGCGGTGTCGTCGTTGACCTGGTCGAAGAATTCGTAGTTGACCGTCATGACCGGCGCGTAGTCGCAGGCCGCGAGGCACTCGGCGTGCTCCAGCGTGATCTTGCCGTCGGCCGTCGTCTCGTCGTGCCCGACGCCGAGGTACTCGCTCAGGGCCTCGTACGCCTTGTCGCCGCCGAGCACGCCGCACATCGTGTTGGTGCAGACGCTCACCAGCCAGTCGCCGGTCGGCTTGCGCTTGTACATGGTGTAGAACGTCGCGACCGCGCCGACCTGGGCCTTGGTGATGCCCAGGATGTCGGCGCAGAAGGCGATGCCGTCCGGCGAGACGAACCCCTCCTCGGACTGCACCAGGTGCAGGAGGGGCAGCAGCGCCGAGCGCGAGCGGCCCTCGGGGTAGCGCGCGATGATCTGACGCGCGCGGTCACGCGTGAGGTCACTGAACACCATTAACGATCACACCCACCCATGACGGGGTCGAGCGAGGCGCCGCCCACGATGACGTCGGCGAGCAGGCCGCCCTCCGCCATCGCCGGGATCGCCTGCAGGTTGATGAAGCTGGGCTCGCGGTAGTGCACCCGGAACGGGCGCGTGCCGCCGTCGGAGATCGCGTGCACGCCGAGCTCGCCGCGGGGCGCCTCGATCGGCACGTACACCTGGCCGGGCGGCACCCGGAAACCCTCGGTCACCAGCTTGAAGTGGTGGATCAGGGCCTCCATCGACTGGCCCATGATCTTGGCGACGTGCTCGAGCGAGTTGCCCAGGCCGTCGCCGCCGACCGCCAGCTGCGCCGGCCACGCGATCTTCTTGTCGGCGATCATGATCGGGCCGGGCTCGAGCCGGTCCAGCGCCTGCTCGACGATCCGCAGCGACTGGCGCATCTCGTTGAGCCGCACCTGGTACCGGCCCCACGCGTCGGCCGTCGTCGCGGTCGGGACCTCGAAGTCGTAGGTCTCGTACCCGCAGTACGGCTGGTGCTTGCGGATGTCCCAGCCCAGGCCGGCCGAGCGCAGCACCGGCCCGGTGATGCCCAGGGCCACGCAGCCGGTCACGTCGAGCACGGCGACACCCTGGGTGCGCTCGCGCCAGATCGTGTTGCCCGAGAGCAGGTCCTCGTACATGTTGATGCGGTCCGGCATCCAGCCGAGCAGCTCGCGGATCTTCCCGATCGCCTCGTCCGTGACGTCCTGGGCGAGGCCGCCGGGGCGGATGTACGCGTGGTTCATCCGCAGGCCGGAGATCATCTCGAAGATGTCGAGGATGTACTCGCGCTCGCGGAAGCCGTAGATCATCATCGACAGGGCGCCGAGCTCCATACCGGTCGTGGCGAGCCAGACCAGGTGGGAGGAGATCCGGTTGAGCTCCATCATGAGCACGCGGACCGTGCGGGCCCGCGCGGTGATCTGGTCCTCGATGCCGAGCAGCTTCTCGACCGCCAGGCAGTAGCCGGTCTCGTTGAACATCGGCGCGAGGTAGTCCATGCGGGTCACGAACGTGGTGCCCTGGGTCCAGTTGCGGAACTCCAGGTTCTTCTCGATGCCCGTGTGGAGGTACCCGACGACGGTCCTCGCCTCGGTGACCGTCTCGCCCTCGAGCTCCAGCACCAGGCGCAGCACCCCGTGGGTGGACGGGTGCTGGGGGCCCATGTTGACGACGATGCGCTCTTCGGAGCCGGCCTCGTTGACGATCGTGTCCCAGTCCCCGCCGGTGACGGTGAAGACCTTGCCCTCGGTGGTTTCGCGGGCGGCGGCGTAATCGGTGGTCACAGGTAACTCCTCCGCTGGTCCGGCGGCGGGATCTCCGCACCCTTGTACTCGACCGGCACGCCGCCGAGCGGGTAGTCCTTCCGCTGCGGGAAGCCCTCCCAGTCGTCCGGCATGAGGATCCGGGTCAGGTTCGGGTGGCCGTCGAAGACGATGCCGAACATGTCGTAGGTCTCCCGCTCCTGCCAGTCGGCGGTCGGGTAGACCTGGGTGACGCTCGGCAGGTGCGGGTCCTCGGCCGTCACGGCGGCCTCGAGGCGGATCCGGCGGCGGAACGTCATCGACGTCAGGTGGTACACCGCGTGCAGCCGCCGGCCGTCGCTGCCGAGGTAGTCGACCCCGGACACCGAGGAGCACAGCTCGTAGCGCAGCGCGTGGTCGTCCCGCAGCGCCTGGCAGACCTCGGCGATGCGCTCCGGCACGATGTGCAGCGTCAGCTCGCCCCGGTCGACGACGATCCGCTCGATCGCGTCGTCGAAGCCCGGGAAGGCCTCCTCGAGGGCGTCCACGACCTCGTCGAAGTCGCCGCCGAAGGGCCGCGGCGAGTCGAGCTCGACCGCGCGCCGGCGGCGCAGGCCGCCGAAGCCCGACGTGTCGCCGCTGCCCTGCACGCCGAACATGCCGCGCCCGGCGGCCGTCGACGGCGGGGTCTGGGCGGGGGCGCCCAGCTCGGCGCCGACCGGCTCTACGTTCGTCACTTCGACCCTCCGGACAGGTTCGCCCGCTCTTCCATCCACTTCTCGATGCGCAGCTGCTCCTCGCGGCCCGCGGCGACGGCCTTGGTCCACTCGGCGCGCCGCGCCTTGTCGAAGCGGTAGCTGGACGGCATCGCGCCGGGCGCGACCACCGGGGCGCCGTCGCGCTCGACCCGCGCCTCGATCATGCGGCGGCGCCGGTCACCCAGCGGCTCGGCCATGACCTTGTCGTGCAGGCGCAGGATGGCGTCGATGAGCATCTCCGGCCGTGGCGGGCAGCCCGGCAGGTACATGTCCACGGGCACGATGTGGTCCACGCCCTGGACGATCGCGTAGTTGTTGAACATGCCGCCGCTGGAGGCGCAGACGCCCATCGAGAGCACCCAGCGGGGCTCCGGCATCTGGTCGTAGATCTGGCGCAGGACGGGGGCCATCTTCTGGCTCACCCGGCCGGCCACGATCATCAGGTCGGCCTGGCGCGGGCTGGCCCGGAAGACCTCCATGCCGAAGCGCGCCAGGTCGTAGCGCGCGGCGCCGGTCGCCATCATCTCGATGGCGCAGCAGGCCAGGCCGAAGGTGGCCGGCCAGAAGCTCGCCTTGCGAGACCAGTTGACCAGCTTCTCGACCGACGTCAGCAGAATGCCGGTCGGTACCTTTTCCTCGATGCCCATGGCTCAGTCCCAATCCAGCCCGCCGCGGCGCCAGACGTAGGCGAACGCGACGAACACGGTGACGATGAACAGCACCATTTCCACGAACCCGAACAGGCCGAGCGCGTCGAAGTTCACGGCCCACGGGTACAGGAAGATGATCTCGATGTCGAAAACGATGAACAGCATCGCGGTCAGGTAGAACTTGACCGGGAAGCGGCCACCGCCGACAGGCTGCGGGGTCGGCTCGATGCCGCACTCATAGGCGTCGAGCTTCGCGCGGTTGTATCGGCGCGGCCCGACGAACGGTGCGGCCGCCACCGAGAACAAGGCGAATGCGGCGGCCAGGGCGAAGAGCCCGAGAATCGGTACGTACGGCGCCAGCGACATCGTGCTGCTCCGTCCTTTCGGCGAGCCCACGGGGCGGTCGGCTCCGGGGACCACTCAAGCTGTATGCGGTTTAACACTATTCGGTGAGACCTGGACGGCTTCGTCCGGGGCACCCCAAATGCGGCCTTGGCCAGTACGTTTGGGGATCAGGCGGCTGGCGCCAGGCGGGTCATGGCGTTGATCACGCGGTCCATCGCGTCGCCCCCTCGCGGGTCCGTGAGGTTGGCGAGGAGCTTCAGCACGAACCGCATGAGGGTCGGGTGGGGCATGCCGTGCTTGGTGGCGATCCGCATCACCTGCGGATTGCCGATGAGCTTCACGAACACGTTCCCGAGCCGGTAGTACCCGCCGTAGCGGGCCTTGAGCTCGGTCGGGTAGTTGGCGAGCACCCGCTCGCGCGCCGTGCCCTGCGGACGGGCCAGCGCCTGGATGGCGATCTCCGCCGCCAGCTCGCCGGACTCCATCGCGTAGGCGATCCCCTCGCCGTTGAAGGGGTTGACCATGCCGCCGGTGTCGCCGACGAGGAGCACGCCCCGGGAGTAGTGCGGCACCCGGTTGAAGCCCATCGGCAGCGCCGCGCCCTGGGCCTTGCCGTCGGCGTTGGCCGGGTCGGACAGGCCCCAGTCGGCCGGGGTGTTGTCCAGCCAGTCGGCGAGCAGCGTCTTGTAGTTGGTCTTGCCGTAGGCGACGCTGCTGTTGAGCACGCCCAGGCCGACGTTGACCCGGCCGTCGCCGAGGCCGAAGATCCAGCCGTAGCCCGGCAGGAGCTTGTCGCCCGACTCGCGGCTGCGCAGCTCGAGCCAGGACTCCAGGTAGTCGTCGTCGTGGCGGGTCTCGCTGCGGAAGTACTGCCGCACGGCCACGCCCATCGGCCGGTCGTCGCGCTTGGCGATGCCCAGCCCCAGCGCGAGCCGCCCGGAGACGCCGTCGGCGGCGATGACCAGCGGGGCGCGGTACTCCAGCGGCTCCCGATCCCGCCCGGTGGCCGCGACGCCGACCACACGCCCGGTGCGGTCGAGGATCGGCCCGGTCACGTTGGTACCGCTGCGCAGCACGGCGCCGGCGTCGGTCGCGGCGGTCGCCAGCATCTGGTCGAAGTCCATGCGGGTGCGGGTCAGCCCGTAGTCCGGGAAGCTCGCGAGCTCCGGCCAGTCGAGCTCGAGGCGCACCCCGCCACCGATGACGCGCAGGCCGCGGTTGCGCAGCCAGCCCTTCTCCTCGGTGGTGTCGATGCCCATCTTCACGAGCTGCTTCACCGCGCGGGGCGTGAGCCCGTCGCCGCAGACCTTCTCGCGCGGGAACTCGGTCTTCTCCAGCAGCAGGACCTGAAGCCCGTGCCGGGCGAGGTGAAACGCCGCGGACGAGCCGCCCGGCCCGGCGCCGACGACGATGACATCCGCGTCTTTCCCGGTGTCGGTCACAGCCGTCACACCCCCTACCGTTCTACTTCCGCTCGGCTCGTGAAAGTCTTCACAAAGTCGCCCGAGGAGCAGTCTAGAACCGTGAAGTGCGCCGCTGCCGGTAAGGCGACCCTAATTTTTCACCCGACCGGGGACACCTTTGATCTGTACACCCGGCGCGCGTTTCGTGATCCACTGACCCAGCTTGTCGTGGGCAGAGCGTCACCGCACGGTTATCGTGAGTAACCGCGCGGCGCATTGTGAAAGGTGTCAGATGCGGAAGCCGCGGTGCAGCGCCACCACGCCGCCGGTCAGGTTGCGCCACGCGACCTTGCGCCAGCCGTTCTCGGCGATCTTGGCGGACAGCCCCTGCTGGTCCGGCCAGGCCTTGATGGACTCGGCGAGGTAGACGTAGGCGTCCGGGTTGCTCGACACCCGCTTCGCGATCGGCGGGATCGCGCCCACCAGGTAGCCCTGGTAGGCGGCGCGGAACGGCCGCCAGGTCGGGGTCGAGAACTCGCAGATCACCAGGCGGCCGCCCGGCTTGGTCACGCGGGCCATCTCGGCCAGGGCCCCGGCGGTGTCGGCGATGTTGCGCAGCGCGAAGGAGATCGTGACCGCGTCGAACGTCCGGTCGGCGAAGGGCAGGTGCAGCGCGTCGGCGGCCAGCAGCGGCACCTCGGGGCGCTTCGCACGGCCCGCCTGCAGCATGCCGACCGAGATGTCGGCGCCGACCGCGTAGGCGCCCGAGCGGGCCAGCTCCAGCGTCGACACGCCGGTGCCGGCGCCGAGGTCGAGCACGTTCTCGCCGTCCTTGAGGCCCAGCGCCAGGCGCGTCTCGCGGCGCCACATGCGGTCGCGGCCGCCCGACAGGACCGTGTTGGTCAGGTCGTAACGGCGGGCGACGCCGTCGAACATCGCCGCGACCTCGTGCGGCTGCTTGTCCAGGGAGGCGCGGCTCATGAGTTCACCGGAGTAAGAGGAAGGCTGCGGCCCGTGCCGCCGCCGGGGATGGCGATGGAGGAGAAGTGCGACTGGACCCGCTCGTCGGTCGGATCGTCCGCCTCGGTCCAGTGCACCTCGAGGTGGCGGTACTGCGTGTCCCGCTGGGCCGGGATGCGGTCCGCGCCCCGGATCATCTGCACCAGCTCGGTCAGGCGCGAGCGGTGCCGGGCGCCGGCGGAGGAGATCACGTTCTCCTCCAGCATGATCGAGCCGAGGTCGTCGACGCCGAGGTGCAGCGACACCTGGCCGACGTCCTTGCCCGTGGTCAGCCACGAGGACTGCAGGTGCGGGATGTTGTCGAAGAACAGCCGGGCGACCGCGACCAGCCGCAGGTACTCCAGGCTGGTGGCCTGCGTGCGCCCCTTGAGGTGGTTGTTCTCCGGCTGGTAGGTCCACGGGATGAAGGAGCGGAACCCGCCGACGGTGCCGGCCAGGTCGGCCTCGACCGAGTAGCCGTTGGCGACCGCCTGGTCCTGCACCTCGCGGATCAGCCGCAGGTGCTCGATGCGCTCGGCGTTGGTCTCGCCGGTGCCCATCATCATCGTCGCGGTCGAGGAGACGCCCAGCTTGTGCGCGACGGCCATGACCTCGAGCCAGCGCGCGCCGGACTCCTTCAGCGGCGCGATCGCCTTGCGGGGCCGGTCGGGCAGCATCTCCGCGCCGGCGCCGGCGATGGAGGCCAGGCCCGCCGCCTTGATCCGGGTGATCGCCTCCTCGATCGAGGTGCCCGAGACCTTGGCCATGTGCAGCACCTCGGACGGGCCGATCGAGTGGATGACCAGGCCCGGGAACGCCTCGTGGACCGCGGAGAAGAGCTCCTCGTAGTACTCCACCCCGTAGTCGGGGTGGTGCCCGCCCTGCAGCATCACCTGGGTCGCGCCGAGGTCGACCGCCTCCGCGCAGCGGCGCAGGATCTCCTCGGTGCCGTGCGTCCAGCCCTCGTCGTGCTTCGGCGCCCGGTAGAAGGCGCAGAACTTGCAGGCCGTGACGCAGACGTTGGTGTAGTTGATGTTGCGGTCGATGATGTAGGTGACGATGTTGTCCGGGTAGCGACGCCGGCGCACCGTGTCGGCGGCCTCGCCCAGCGCGTGGAAGGGCGCCTCCGTGTAGAGCAGGAGCGCCTCGTCCGCGCCGATCCGCCCGCCGTCGGCGGCACGCTGCAGAATCTCGCTGATCACCGGAGCAGTCACACCCAAGAGCGTACCCAGGTCACCAACGCCGTCGAGCAGGCGTGCCTAGTATCACGGGAGTGATTGATATGCGTTACCGGCGCCTCGGGCGCTCGGGCCTCACCGTCTCCGTGGTCGGCATCGGCTGCAACCAGTTCGGCCGGATCGACGCCGCGAGCAGCGCGGAGGTCGTCGCCGCGGCCCTCGACCACGGCGTGACCCTCTTTGATACCGCCGACATCTACGGCGCCACGCCCGGCTCGTCCGAGGAGGCGCTCGGCGCGGCCCTCGGCAAGCACCGCGACGACGTGGTCGTGGCCACCAAGTTCGGCATGGACGCCCGCGGCTTGCACGGCCCGGACTGGGGCGCCCGCGGGAGCCGGCGCTACGTCGTGCGCGCCGCCGAGGCCTCGCTGCGCCGCCTCGGCACCGACTACATCGACCTGTACCAGCTGCACCGGCCCGACCCGGCCACCCCGATCGAGGAGACCCTGGCCGCGCTGGACGACCTGGTCCGCTCGGGCAAGGTGCGGTACATCGGCCACTCCAACTTCTCCGGCTGGCAGACCGCCGACGCGGCCTGGGTCGCCGAGACCCGGCACCTGACCCCGTTCGTCAGCGCCCAGAACCGGTACTCCCTGCTCGACCGGAGCGTCGAGGCCGAGCTCGTGCCGGCGCTGGAGCGCTTCGGCCTCGGCCTGCTGCCGTTCTTCCCGCTCGAGATGGGCCTGCTCACCGGCAAGTACCGCCGCGGCGACGCCCCGCCCGCCGGCACCCGGCTGGCCCGCGAGGGCATGGAGCGCGTGCTCGCCGGCGCGCCGTGGGACCGCATCGAGCGCCTCGCCGCGTTCGGCGCCGAGCGCGGCCTCGACCTGCTGACCGTCGCCATCGGCGGGCTGGCCGCGAAGCCGGCGGTCGCCAGCGTGATCGCCGGCGCGACGAAGGCCGAGCAGGTCGCGGCCAACGTCGCCGCGGCGGGCTGGGAGCCCACCGCGGACGACCTGGCCGAGCTAGCGGAGATTTAGCTTTCCGACGATCTCGGTCGGGGTGCCGGTCGTGGACCCGCCTTTCGGCTCCTTGCTCAGGCCGAAGGCCGGCTCCAGGCCCTCGATGTAGAACCGGCCGCTGCCCGCCTCGGTCAGGCCCACCGGACGGTAGGCGGAAGCGGCGGGGTCGACCATCCACAGCTGGTAGGCCCCGTCGGGCTTGCGGAGGCCGCTGAGCAGGGCCACTCCGGCGTTGTGCGACGGGGAGACGACCATGGTGATCCGGCCGCCCTCGACCTCCTGGCTGACCAGGTGGGCGTCGGCGGCCGCGAGCACGGCGTCGATCGACGCGCTCGAGGCGTAGTGCTGCCGGGTGAGCGCCCACGTGCCGGTGCTCACCCCGCCGGCGAAGAGGACGGCCGCCGCGGCCGAGGCGACCCAGGTCCGCCACCGGCCGGGCTCCCGGCGCTGGGCCGGTGCGGGGCGGATGCGCTCCTGCGGGGTGCTCGCGATCTGGGCCAGCACGGCGCCGCGCAGCCGGGGCGGCGGCGCCTCGGCGACCGGGCCGGCCAGCCGGGTCGCGGTCTCGCGCAGCTCGGCGACCTCGGCCGAGCAGGCGGGGCAGTCGCGCAGGTGCCGCTCGAACGCGACCCGCTCGAGGTCGTCGACGGCGTCGAGGGCGTACGCGCCGACGAGCGCATGAATGTCCACGGCTCCCGTCATGACAACGCCACCCCCAGGCAGTCGCGCATGCGGATCAGGCCGTCGCGCATCCGGGTCTTGATCGTCGGCAGCGCGGTACCGAGGAGATCCGCGACCTCCCGGTAACTGTTGCCACCGTAGTAGGCCAGCGTGATCGCCTCGCGCTGGAGCTCGGTCAGGCCGTCGAGGCACCGGCGCACCTGCTGCCGCTCGATGCGGGCGGTCGCGGCCTCGACCACCTCGTCGTAGGGCGTCTCGGCGCTGACCGCGGCGGCCCGGCGGACCCGCTCGACGCCGGCCTGCTCCGAACGCACCCGGTCGACGGCCCGGCGGTGGGCGATGGTGAAGACCCAGGCGGTGGCCGAGCCCCGGGCCGGGTCGAAGCGGCCGGCGGTACGCCAGACCTCGACCATGATCTCCTGGGTGACCTCCTCGGACTGGGCGGGGTCGCGCAGGACCCGGCGGACCAGCCCGTACACGCGGGCGGACACCAGGTCGTAGAGCTCGGTGAAGGCCCGCTCGTCGCCGCGGCCCACCCGGGCCAGCAGCTCATCCGCGTCGGGCGGGCGCGACTGCGGCGGTGGTACCGCGACGAGCCGCTGTGTGGGCCGCTCCTGATCCGGTCTCATGTCGCTCCTTCGGACCGGCCGCCGATCCGGATGGGTGTGACACGGGTCATGCGTCGAAGTCGACCACGACACGGTCCGAGATCGGCATCGCCTGACAGGTCAGGACATAACCGGCGGCGAGCTCGTCGGGCTCCAGCGCGAAGTTGCGCGCCATCTCGACCCGGCCCTCGACCACCTTGGCGCGGCAGGTCGAGCAGACGCCGCCCTTGCACGCGTACGGCAGCTCGGGCCGCGCCCGCAGCGCCGCGTCGAGCACCCGCTCGTCGTGGGCCATCGTGAACGTCGTCGCGCGCCCGTCGAGCACGATGCCGACCTCCGCCCGTTCGCCGGCGTCCTCGGGCGCCGCGGCCGGGCGTGCCGCCGGCGGGGCGTCGTCGACGTGGAAGAGCTCAGTGTGTACCGCCGAATCCTCGACGCCCCGCGCGGACAGCGCCACCTTCGCGTCCAGCACCAGGCCGTAGGGGCCGCAGAGGAACCACTCGTCGACCGTCCCGGCCGGCAGCAGCGCGTCGAGGACCGCGCCGATGCGCGCCTCGTCGAGCCGGCCGGACAGCAGCGGCGACTCCTGCGCCTCCCGCGACAGCACGTGTACGACGTGCAGCCGCTCCCGGTGCCGGTCCTTGAGGTCGGCCAGCTCCTCGGCGAACATCACCGAGGCGGCCGCCCGGTTGCCGTAGACCACCGTGACCCGGCTTTCGGGCTCGGTCTCCAGCGCCGTGGCGGTCAGCGAGAGCACCGGCGTGATGCCGGAGCCGGCCGCGACGGCCGCGTAGTGCCGGGCCCGGCCCGGGTCGAACGCCGTGGTGAAGTGCCCGAGCGGCGGCAGCACGTCGACCTCGTCGCCCGGCGCGAGCCCGGACAGCGCGTAGGTCGAGAACGCCCCGCCGACGACCCGCTTGATGCCGACCCGCAGCTCCCCCTCGTCGCGCAGGCGCGACGGGGTCGAGCAGATGGAGTACGACCTGCGGATCTCTTCCCCGCTCTCGCCGTGCCGCCGCACGGTGAGGTGCTGGCCGGCCCGGAACGCGAAGAGCTCCCGCAGCTCGGCCGGCACGTCGAAGGTCACGGCCACGGCGTCGTCGGTCAGCCGCTCGACGTCGACGACGGCGAGGCGGTGGAACATGGGCCGCCGCTTCACCGGCCGGCGGATCTCCGAAACGGTCATGGCCTCAGATCGCCTTCACGCGCTCGAACGGTTCGCGGCACGCCCGGCAGCGCCAGAGCGCCTTGCAGGCCGTGGCGCCGAACCGGGACAGCTCCTCGGTCTCGGGCGAGCCGCACCGGGGGCAGCGCACGCTCAGCGTCAGCCTGGTCCTGGTCGAGGACGGCGGCGCGATCCCGGCCGCGGCCAGCTTCTCGAGGCCGGCGGCGGTGATCCAGTCGGTGGTCCACGGCTCGGCGAGCGTGGTGTCGACGGCCACGTCGGCGTACCCGTCGGCGTGCAGGGCCGCGGTGATGTCGGCGCGGATCGCGTCCATGGCGGGGCAGCCGGAGTACGTCGGCGTGATCGTGACCGTCACGCGCCCGTCCCGCTCGGCCACGTCGCGCAGGATGCCCAGCTCCTCGATGGTGACGACGGGCAGTTCCGGGTCGCGGACCGCGGCCACCGTCGCGCGCGCGCTCACCACGTCGCCCCGGGGTGTGCGCGGTGCAGCACCTGCATCTCGGCGAGGAGTTTGGAAAGCTCCTCGGTGTGTACCCCGTGCCGCCCGCCCGAGGGCGCCCAGCCGTCGGCGGGCCGGTTCAGCGTCGCCTTCCGCAGCACCTCGGTGATCTCCGCCAGCCAGGGCTCCTTCAGGCTCGCGGCCTCGCCCTCGAAGAGCTCGTGCGTGTAGGGCCAGAGCGCGTCGACGGCGGACTGCATGCGCCGGTGCGACTCCTCGGTGCCGTCGCCGAGGCGCACGGTCCACAGGGCGGCGTGCTCGGCGTGGTACGTGGACTCCTTGCGCGCCTTGGCCCCGATCCCGGCCAGCCGCACGTCGTCGCCGGCGGCCAGGCGCTCGTACCGCAGCCGCTGGTACACGGCCAGGAACAGCAGCTTGCCGATGGTCACCGCGAAGTCGCCGTTGTCCAGCTCGACCAGCAGCGCGTTGCGGAACTCGCGGTCCCCGCGCAGGAAGGCCAGGTCGTCCTCGGTCTTCTGCACGGCCTCGCCGGCGTAGGTGAGCAGGAGCCGGGCCGCGCCGAGCTGGTCGAGGGCGATGTTGGTCAGCGCGATGTCCTCTTCCATCTCCGGCGCGCGCGAGCACCACTCGGCGAGGCGCTGCGCCGCGATGAGCGCGTCGTCGCCGAGCTCGAGAGCCGTGTCGCTCATATGTGCTCCGCGCCTTCGGGGACGGTGTAGAAGGTCGGGTGGCGGTACACCTTGTCGGCCGCCGGCTCGAAGAAGGCGTCCTTCTCGTCGGGGCTGCTCGCGGTGATCGCGCTCGCCGGGACGACCCAGATCGAGACGCCCTCCTGGCGGCGGGTGTAGACGTCGCGGGCGTTGCGCAGGGCCATCTCGGCGTCGGGCGCGTGCAGGGAGCCGACGTGCGCGTGCGAGAGCCCGCGGCGCGGCCGGACGAACACCTCCCAGAGCGGCTCAGACATGCTGCTTCTCCGCATACGCCTTGGCGGCTTCCCGCACCCAGGCGCCGTCCTCGTGGGCACGGCGGCGGTGCGCCATACGCTGGCGGTTGCAGGGACCCTCGCCCTTGATCACGCGCATCAGCTCGTCGTAGTCGGGCTGGGTGTAGTCGTGCGCCTTCCGCTCCTCGTTCCACCTGAGGTCCGGGTCGGGCAGCTTTATCCCGAGGACCCCGGCCTGCTGGACGCACATGTCCACGAACCGCTGCCGGAGCTCGTCGTTGGAGAAGCGCTTGATCTTCCAGGCCATCGAGCGCTCGGAGTGCGTGGAGTCGCCGTCGGGCGGGCCGAACATGGCCAGCGACGGGTACCACCAGCGGTCGACGGCGTCCTGGGCCATCGCCTTCTGCGCCTCGGTGCCGTGCGAGAGCGTGTGCAGGATCTCGTACCCCTGCCGCTGGTGGAACGACTCCTCCTTGCAGATGCGGATCATGGCGCGCGCGTAGGGCCCGTAGGAGCACCGGCACAGCGGCACCTGGTTCACGATCGCGGCACCGTCCACGAGCCAGCCGATGGCGCCGATGTCGGCCCAGGTCAGCGTCGGGTAGTTGAAGATCGAGCTGTACTTCTGGCGGCCCTCGACAAGCATCTCGACCAGCTCCTCGCGGGACACGCCGAGGGTCTCGGCGGCCGCGTAGAGATACAGCCCGTGCCCGGCCTCGTCCTGCACCTTGGCCAGCAGGATCGCCTTGCGCTGCAGCGAGGGCGCGCGCGAGATCCAGTTGCCCTCGGGCTGCATGCCGATGATCTCGGAGTGGGCGTGCTGGGCGATCTGACGGATCAGCGTCTTGCGGTACGCCTCGGGCATCCAGTCCCGCGGCTCGACCTTCTGGTCGGCCGCCACGAGCGCGTCGAAGTACTCCTGCAGGTCTCCCCGGTCTTCCACGACCGAGCTTTTTCGGGAAAGCGCCTGCTCCGCGCTGTCCACCTGCTCGAGGAGGGGGGCGAAGTCGTTGCCGTACACACCTCCAGTGTTACAGCTTCCGACACGAGCGGCAAGAAGGTGTCACATCACGTCGAGGCAACTACCAGGGACTTTTGAGCATGTCCGGGCTGCGGGTGATTCGGTTGAACGAAAGACTGGTCGGGCAATACCTCACGCGGGGTGAACTGCCGGTTCTCTTACGTCGTGTTAACACCGGCAACACCTGCTCATGACCGACGGTCGATGGAATCGTCGTGACGGCCGCCAGGGAGGGACCACCGACTGATGCGCAAGCGTGTCGGACTGACCGCGTTCGTACTGCTCGTGGCGGCGCTGCTCGTCGGCGTACCTTTCGTCTGGGGCAGCGATCTGCTCGGGGCCAGCTCCGACGCCGCCGCGCCCGCCGCCCCCGCGCCGAGCGAGAGCCCCGCGGCCAGCGAGGCCCCGACGCGCAAGGCGGCCCCGGCCGCGCCGACCGCCCCGACCCTGCCGCCCGCCCTGCTGCACCCGGCGACGGTCGCGGTCGACGCCACCGGCTTCTGGTCGTGGACCGTCCTGGACCGCCGCACGGGCGCGATGGCCGGCTCGGACAACGCCAACAGCGCCCAGCGCACCGCCTCCATGATCAAGGCGTGGCTCGCGTCCGACTACCTGCGCCGCAACCCCAATCCGAGCAAGTCGAACCTTTCCCAGCTCAGCCTCATGATCCGCAACAGCGACAACAACGCGGCCGCGTACTTCTGGGGCCTCGACGGCAGGTCCGCCAGCATCACGCGCCTCGTGCAGACCTGCGGGCTGACCGACTCGAAGGCGTACATCGACTGGGCCTCGACCCTGGTCTCCGCCCGCGACGCGGCCCGGATGGGCGCGTGCATCGGCGACGGGCGGGCGGCCGGCCCGAAGTGGACGGACTGGCTGCTCAACGAGATGCGCAACGTGGCGAACGACCAGAAGTTCGGCATCACACCGGCGCTGCCCGCGGCGGAGCAGGCGGGGACGGCGGTGAAGAACGGGTGGATCGCCCGGAGCGACGGAAAATGGCACGTGAACTGCATGGCGATCGGGACGGACTGGGTGCTGAGCGTGCTGACGGTGTACCCGGCCGCGAAGGGGCAGGGGTACGGCGAGAACATCTGCTCGAGCGTGACCAGGCAGTTGCAGGCCTGACCGGCGTGACTGGCCCGACCGACGCGACCGACCCGACCCGCGTGGCCGGCCCCACCGGCGCGACCGAGCCGACCGGCGCGACTGGTCCCACCTGGGCGACTGATCCGGCCCGCGCGGCCGGTCGCTGGCGTTCTCGGGCCACACGACGAGGTCGGGCCGCGGAGTTGTCGAGCACGACGAGCATCCGGCGTCCGACCGGCACGACTGACCCCACCTGCACGACTGGACCGACCGGCGTGACTGGTCCGACCAGCGCGACTGGACCGACCGACGCGACTGGTCCCACGTGTGTGGCTGGTCCCACCTGCGTGACTGGTTCGACCGGCGTAACTGGCTCGACCGGCGTAACGAAAAGTCCGACACTTCGTGATCGGACTTTTCGCATTTATACCCCGTCCGGAGATAAGTCCGAAAAGTCGCGGCGCGGAGCGCCCGACTTTTCGCAAAGCAGACTTTCCGCCCACCGTCCGCCGGCCGGCTCCACGTCCCGCCGGATCGCGACTTCCCTCCAAGCGGACTTTTCGGACGAAACGAACCTGCGCGCCGTCCGAGCGCCGACAGGCGGCTCAGCCCTCGAAGAACGCCGGCCCGCCGGGCGGCAGCGGAGGCACGGCGCCCCGCTCGGCCGCGCGCCGGGCGAACTCGCGCACGCCCTCCACCTGCCGCTCGCCCAGGGAGAAGTCCAGCGTGCGGAAGTACGTCGCCAGCGTCTCGGCCGAGAGCGTCTCCCAGCGCGCCGCCGCATCCGCGACCTCGTCCAGCTCGGTCAGGCACAGCTCGCGCGAACGGAGGAACGCCTCGTGCACGTCCTTGACCAGGCCCGGATGGGCCTCGGCGAAGTCGCGGCGCACGGCCCAGGCCGCGAAGACCATCGGCAGGCCGGTCCAGGTGCGCCAGGCCTGGCCGAGGTCGGTGACCTGCCAGCCGTGCTGCGGCGCGTCGTGCATCGCGCGCAGGGCCACGTCGCCGATGATCACCGCCGCCTCGGCCTCGTCGAGCATGCGGGCGAGGTCGGGCGGGCTCTGGAAGTACGTCGGGCGGACGCCGACATGGGACTCGAGGTACATCTGCGCCAGCATCACGCCGGTGCGCGAGGTGGCGCCGAGCGCGACCGGGCGGCCGTCCAGCGACTCCAGCGGTACCGCGGAAACAAGGTTCACGGAGAGGACCGGGCCGTCGCTGCCCACGGCGAGATCGGGCAGGAGGAGGAGGTCCTCGGCGTTGCGGAGGTACTCCACCAGCGAGATCGGCCCGATGTCCAGGTCGCCCGCGACGAGCGCCGCATTGAGCCGCTCCGGGGAGTCCTTGAACAGGTCCACGTCGATCAGGGCGCCGGACCGCATCAGGCCCCAGTAGATGGGCAGGCAGTTCAGGAACTGGATGTGGCCGACGCGGGGCCGCTGCAGTGCAGGCACAACGCCCATGGTGCCCCAACGGCCGGGCTCCACACGGACGGGGCGGCCTTTCTCACAGCCGCTACCCTCGTGTGATGCGACGCCCCCTCGCTGTGCTCACGCTGCTCGCGGCGCTCGCGACCGCCGGCTGCTCGGGCGGCGCCACGCCGAAGGCCGCGACCAGGCAGGTGCCCGCGGCCGCCGACACGTTCGAGTCGCCGGACGCCGCGCCGAGCGAGATCCCGAGCGCCGCGCCGAGCGGGCCGCTGTTCACGCCGACGCAGACGGTCACGATGAACGTCAAGGGGTTCTGGTCGTGGGCGTACTACGACCACAAGACGGATCAGATGTACGGCTCCACGCCGTACACCACCAGCGACACGGCCTCGATGGCCAAGGCCTGGGTCGCCGCGGACTGGCTGCGCCGCCAGGCCGAGTCCGGCAAGCAGCCCAGCAGCACCGCGATGGCCGAGCTCAGCCGCATGATCCGCGACTCCGAGACCATCAACACGTTCAAGTACCACGTGCAGAACGGCAATCTCACCTCGATCAAGCGCATGATCACCGTCTGCGGCCTGACCGAGACCAAGGGCACCCAGAACTCGTGGAGCCTGACCCAGATGTCGGCCCGCGACGTGGCGCGCCTGGCCAAGTGCATCGGCGACGGCCGCGCGGCCGGCCCGAAGTGGACCGGCTGGCTGCTCAACGAGATGCGCAGCGTGCGCGGCCCGGGGCGCTTCGGCCCGATCGAGGCGCTACCGGCCGACGTGCAGAAGACCACGGCGATCAAGAACGGCTGGCTGGCCCGCGACGACGGGCAGTGGCACATCGCCTGCATGGCGGTCGGCGACGGGTGGAGCCTGGGGATCATGGCGCACTACCCGAGCTCGCTGGGCAAGGACTACGGGGCGAAGACGTGCCGCGAGGTGACGAAGCAACTGCTGACGCAGCACTGAGCAGCGGTACCGCGAACACGACCGCGACCGCCACGCCCGCCGCGCCGCAGCCGAGCACGATCGCGCGCGGGCCGAAGTGCTCGACGAGCACACCGCCGGCCGCGTAGCCGACGAGGTTCGCGCCGTTGACGATCGCGCCGAAGCGGGCGTAGTACGCGCCCCGCACGGGCGCGGGGACGCGGCGCGCGGCGAGGACCCCGAGCAGGGTGTTGTCGATCCCGTTCAGGACGCCGCCGAGCAGCCACAGTGGGTACAACTGCCAAACCGTCGTCAAGAGGCCCGACCCCAGCACCACGAGGGCGGTGCCCAGGAACACCGCCGCGAGCAGCCGGGCCAGGCGCCCGTCGGGCCCGCGGATGGAGGCGCCGAGCCAGGCCCCCGCGAGCATGCCGGCCATCCAGGCCGCGTCGACCAGGCCGTACTGCGCCGCGCTGCCGCCCAGCGGGCCCCGGATGTAGAACACGCCGACGACCAGGTTGACGTTGAGCGCCAGCACCAGGGCCGCAAGCAGCCCGGCGGTGGCGGCGAGGAGCCGGTCCTGGCGCAGCCGCCAGCCGGTCGTCCCGCCCGCGGCCGCGCGCCGGCGCCGGGTCCGGAACAGCAGCCCGGCCGCCGCGACCGCGAGGTAGGTGGCGGCGTCGATCAGCAGCGGTACCCGCAGCCCGAACGCCCCCACAAGCACGCCCCCGAGCGCGGGCCCGGCCAGGGCGCCCAGCGCGTTCGCGGTCTGCCCGAGCGCCATCGCGCGCCCGAGCCCCTCGGGCCCGGCCATCTCCGGCAGCAGCGCGCTGAACGTCGGGGCGGTGACCGCGAGCCCGGCGCCGAGCAGCGCGACGAGGCCGATCAGGGCCCAGGTGCAGGTCGTGAAGGCCATCGCCGCGCAGCAGGCCGCCTGGGCCACGCCGGTGACCGTGAGCAGGAGCCGGCTGTCGACGCGGTCCACGACCCGGGCCGCGAGCGGTACGAACAGCACCTCGGGCAGGACGGCGGCGACGAACACCGCGGCGATGACGGCCCCGCCGGCGCCCCGCTCCTGCAGCGCCAGCACGAGCGCCGTCGTCGCGAGGAAGTCCCCGAGCAGGGAGACGCCGCGGACGGTGGCGAGCGCGTACACATCCCGGCGAGATGTGAAAGACATACTTCGAAAATAATGCTTCACATGTGCCGCGAGCAAGCCCGTCGATTCACGTGAAACGGACTAAACTCGGGGAAATGCCCGGTATGTCACGTCTACCGCGCGCGCTTCGGCGGGCGGGTTCGGACGCGCGCGCCGCGAGTACGGCTCGAGGAGGTCCAGCACCCGCTCGTTGAGCTCACGCAGCTCGTCCGCGGTGACCACGAGGTTCACGCCGGCCGAG
Source organism: Dactylosporangium sp. McL0621 (assembly GCF_049995355.1). Lineage (NCBI taxonomy): Bacteria > Bacillati > Actinomycetota > Actinomycetes > Micromonosporales > Micromonosporaceae > Dactylosporangium > Dactylosporangium sp. McL0621. The sequence continues at coordinate 186,448 of NZ_CP188259.1, read as the reverse complement.
ACGGAGGCGAGGTACCACTCGTACGGCTCCTCGTCGCGCCGAGCGAGCCAGGTCCGCGCCCGCGCGTCCTCGACGTCGAGGAACATGCCCGCCAGCTCACGGTCCGCGGCCTGCTCGGCGGCGCCCCGCTCGGGCCCGGTGGCGACCTCAAGCCCGCGGTGCTGACTGCGCCAGAGCCGCTCCCGCCCGTCGCCGCGGCTGGGCGCCTCCTCGATCAGCCCCGCCTTGGCCAGGGCCCGCAGGTGGTAGCTGGTCGCGCTGGGCGAGAGCCCGCACACCAGGGCGAGCTCGGTGGCGGTCGCCGGCTCCCCGGAGAACAGCCGGTCGAGCACGGCGATGCGCGCCGGATGCGCGAGCGCCCGCATCGTGGCCGCGTCGCGAACCCGAGCCTGCCGCCGACCGTCGTCACCCAATGTGTACCCCTTCAGACGATCTGGAACGTCTGACCATTTGCCTACTCTGGCGCGGTGCGAGTACGAGGGTATGCCCCCGCGACGCCCTGCTGGTCGGTGCTGACCAGCCCCGACCCGACCGCGGCGGCCGCGTTCTACACCGGCCTGTTCGGCTGGACGACGGCCGAGACCGAGGACGGCGCCACAGTGTTCCTGCTGCGCGACCTGGTCGTGGCCGGCCTGGCCCCGTCGTCCGCCGAGCGCGCGGCCTGGCTGACATACGTGGCCACGGACGACGCCGACGCGACGACCGCCCAGGTCACGACGGCCGGCGGCACGGTCCTGCAGCCCCCGGCCGAAGTACCGGGCCGCGGCCGCGCCGCCCTGTTCGCCGACCCGGCGGGCGCGGTCTTCGGCGCCTGGCAGAAGTCCCGCTTCGCAGGCGCCCAGGTCCAGGACGAGCCGGGCGCGATCTGCTGGAGCGAGACGGTGACCTGGGACGTGGCGACGACGTCGACCTTCTACGGCAAGGTCTTCGGCTGGACCGACCGCGAGGGTTCCGTGGCGGGCTCGAACTTCGAGTACCACGAGTGGGTCTCCGACAACCGCGTGGTCGGCGGCATGAGCGTCATGGACGCCAAGTACCCGCCGGGCACCCCGCACCACTGGCGCACGATCTTCTCGATCGACGACTGCGCGGGCTTCATGACCCGCGCAACGGACCTGGGCGGCCGCGTCCTGGCCGGCCCGATCGACGCGGGCATAGGCCTGGCCTGCCAACTCCTGGACCCGACGGGCGGCCAGGTCCTGGCCATCGACGTCATCCCGGAGCTCCGCCCCTGACGGCGCCGAGCAGCTCGCCGGCCGCCGCCTCGCGATCGCGGCCGGAGTTCCAGGCAGCCGGAGACCGGCCCGACCGGTGTCACTGAACCCTGCCCCGCCGAAAATCGGTGGACAGGGCTGGCGAATCGCGTAGCGTGGATGGCCGCTTGACGGCCGCGGTTATGTAGCACCGCAGCGGACGTCCCACGCGCCGGGTTTACCACTCCCGGATACGCGAGCGAGCCGAACGCGACCTCCAAGAGGATCATCGTGCCCGCACTCGAAACCGAGCTCGCCCAGGAACAAGCGCACCTCGACTCGTCGCGCGCGGCGCTCAAGCGCATGCGCGAGCGGGCCGAGGACCTGTTCGCCACCGGGGATCAGGTCGCCGGCGACCCGTTCGCGGCCGAGACGCTCGGGCGTACGCTCGCCCGGCGGATCGCCGACCTCGCCGACAACCCCGACACGCCGCTGTTCTTCGGGCGGCTCGACATCGACGAGCACCGGTACCACGTCGGCCGCCGTCACGTCACCGACGCCGTCGGCGAGCCCATGGTGCTCGACTGGCGCGCGCCCCTGAGCCGCAAGTTCTACCAGGCCAGCGCCGTCGACCCGCAGGACGTGGACGTGCGGCGGCGGTTCGGGTTCGTCAAGGGGCAGCTCACCAGCTTCGAGGACGAGCACCTGAGCCGGGGCGAGGAGCAGGGCACCAGCCAGATCCTGCTCGACGAGATCGAGCGGCCCCGCGTCGGGCCGATGCGCGACATCGTCGCCACGATCCAGCCCGAGCAGGACGCGCTGGTGCGCGCCGAGCTCGACGAGTCCATCTGCGTCCAGGGTGCGCCCGGCACCGGGAAGACCGCGGTCGGGCTGCACCGGGCCGCGTACCTGCTCTACCTGCACCGCGAGCGCCTACGCCGCGCCGGCGTGCTCATCGTCGGGCCCAACTCGGCGTTCCTGCAGTACATCGCGAGCGTCCTGCCCACCCTCGGCGAGCTCGAGGTGCGGCAGTCCACGATCGACGGGCTGCTGACCACGCCCGTGCGCGGGGCCGACAGCGAGGCCGCCGCCGAGGTCAAGAACCAGGAAAAGATGGCGGCGGTACTGCAACGCCGCCTGCTGGCCAAGATCGGGCGGCCCGAGGAGCCGCTCACGGTGTCGGACGGCTCGTACCGCTGGCGGCTCTCGGCCGACGCGCTCCGCCGGATCGTCGACGACGTGCGGCGGGAGGCACCGCCGTACGGCATCGGCCGCGAGCGCGTCCGCGCCCGGATCGTGGGCCTGCTCATGCGCCAGTCCGAGGCCCGCCGCGGTGACTCGCCCAGCGAGGGCTGGCAGCGGCGGATGGGCAAGGCGGTCCCGGTGACCGAGGTCCTGGACAAGGTCTGGCCCGCGGTCACGCCGGAGCAGCTGGTGTTCGAGATCCTCAGCGACCCGGCCGACGAACAGCTCGACGAGGCCGAGCGCGGCGCCCTCGCCTGGGCCAAGCCGCCCAAGTCGGCGAAGTCGGCGCGGTGGAGCACGGCCGACGCGGTGCTCATCGACGAGGCCGCCGGGCTGATCGACCGGGTGCCGTCGTTCGGGCACGTGGTCGTCGACGAGGCCCAGGACCTCTCCCCGATGCAGGCCCGCGTCATCGCGCGGCGCAGCGAGCACGGCTCGATCACGCTGCTCGGCGACCTCGCGCAGGGCACGGCGCCGTGGGCCGCGCGGGACTGGCGGGTGCTGCTGTCGCACCTGGGCAAGCCCGAGGCCCGGGTGGTACCGCTGACCACCGGCTTCCGGGTTCCCGCGGCCGTCGTCGAGCTCGCCAACCGGCTGCTGCCCTCGCTCGGGGTGGACGTTCCTGAGGCCCGCTCGCTGCGCACGGACGGCGCGCTGACCATCGGTACCGTCGCGGATGTCGAGGGATCGGTCGTGGACGCCGCCCGGGCCGCGCTCGACCACCCCGGCTCGGTCGGGATCATCGCCGCCGACGCGGCCGTCGCGGGGCTCACCGACGCCCTGCGCGAGGCCGGCCTCGACGCCGAGGAGCGGGTGACGGTACTGCCGGCGAGCCTGGCCAAGGGCCTGGAGTACGACCACGTCATCGTGGTCGAGCCGGCCGACATCGTGACCGCCGAGCCCCGCGGCCTCAACCGGCTCTTCGTCGTGCTGACGCGCGCCGTTTCGCGGCTCGATGTGCTCCATTCGCGACCTTTGCCGGCCGCCCTGGAAGGATTCGCCCACTGATGGCAGCATCTCGGTCTGTCGAGGACCGGAGCCGGAGGGAACGTCATGCGAGTGCGGGGTTATGCACCGGGCACGCCGTGCTGGGCGGAGCTGGTCACCCCTGACCCGGCCGCGGCCGAGCGCTTCTACGGGGAGCTGTTCGGCTGGGGCCGCAACGACGACGGGCACTTCACGCTGGGCGGGCGCGCCGCGGCCGGCCTGCGTCAGGGGCGCCCGGGCGGCACGGCGGCCTGGCTGATCTCGATCTCCACGGACGACCCGGCCGGCGCCGCGGCGGCCGTCGAGCGTTCCGGCGGGGCCGTGCGCGTCCCGCCCGCCAGCGTGCGTGACCTCGGTACCGCCGCCGTCTTCGCCGATCCCGGCCACGCGCTCTTCGGCACCTGGCTGCGCAGCCGGTTCGTCGGCGCCCAGGTCACCTTCGAGCCCGGCGCCATCTGCTGGTTCGAGCTGGCCGCGCGCGACGTCGACCGCTCCGGCGCCTTCTACAAGGAGGTGTTCGGCTGGCACACCGTCGAGGCCGACAGCGAGGGCCAGCCGTACTTCGAGCTGCACCACCACAACGACACCGTCGGCGGCCTCGTGCCGATCGACGACCGCTTCCCGCCAGGCGTCCCCGACCACTGGACGGTCTGCTTCATGGTCGAGGACGCGGCCGCCGCATGCGAACGGGCCACCGAGCTCGGCGGCTCGGTGGCCCGTGGTGCCGAACCGGCCTCGGCCGGCTTCTACGCGCGCCTGGCGGACCCGTCGGGCGGGCACTTCGCCGTCATCGAGTTCACCGAGGACTGGATGCTGTAGCGCACAGCTGCTGCTTGCCGATCACCCGGTACGCACAGTCGCCGTACTCGGCCAGGGTCAGGCTGGCGTCCTTGTTGCAGGCGGTCTGCGCGTCGATCACGCTCGAGGACGGGTAGAAGCCGCCCTTGGACGCCGAGTTCGGGTACATCTCGAAGGTGAACGCCCAGACGCCCTGGGTGGCCCAGAGCCAGTCGATGACCGAGCCGTCGGTGATGTACAGGCTGCTGGACTGCTCGGGCGGTACTGTCCCGACTTCTGCGGATAAATCGGACTGGTCGGGCTCGCCCCGGCCGGGTTGACCGCGAAGAGCGTCACCACCCCGACCACCGCGAGCGCCACCATCGGCACGAACCTGCGACCCATCAAGCCCCTTGAATGACCACGCGCCATCCAAGGCTTAATTGGCTTTAGTCCGATTTGGTGGCGCTTTCACCCCCATCATCATCCCCGTTGAGGGCGGCACGCAGCCGTTCCTTGTTATCCGCGCGCCGCTGGGCCATCCCGACGGCCTGCACGGAAGCCTCCTCGCGCAGCCCGCGGAGCAGGAAGAACGCGAGGATCGCGGAGACGAACACGGCGATCATGAGCTTGAGGAGCACGTCGATGTCGAGCGGGAGCACGAGCATCACGAGCGCGGCGAGCCCGAAGAGCCCGAACCGCGCGAGCGTGTACTTGATAAACGGTGACATGGTGAGCCCAGCGTAACGTCAGGCCCAGACCTGCTGGGGCTCGGAGCGTCGCTCCGCCAGCGGGGTCGGCCGGTCGTACTCGCGGACGATCTCGTACTTCGTGTTGCGCTCGACCGGCTGGAAGCCCGCATCCCAGATGAGGTGCAGCAGGTCCTCGCGGTGCATGGTGTTCGGCGTGCCGTAGCTGTCGGCGTCGTGCGTGATCTTGTACTCGACCACCGAGCCGTCCAGGTCGTCCACGCCGAAGTTCAGCGACAGCTGCGCGACCGAGAGGCCGTGCATGACCCAGAAGCACTTCACGTGCGGGACGTTGTCGAACATCAGGCGCGACACGGCGAAGGTCTTCAGGCTCTCGGCCGGCGAGGCCATCTTGGTGCGGGCCTGGAGCTTGTTGCGGACCTTGCCGTCGGCGGAGTCGACGAAGTCGTGCTGGTAGCGCAGGGGGATGAAGACGGTGAACCCGCCGGTCTCGTCCTGCAGCTCGCGCAGGCGCATGACATGGTCGACGCGGTGGCGGGGCTCCTCGATGTGGCCGTACAGCATCGTCGAGGGGGTCCGCAGGCCCTTGCTGTGCGCGAGCCGGTGGATGCGCGACCAGTCCTCCCAGTGGGTGGCGTGGTCGACGATGTGCTGGCGGACCTCCCAGTCGAAGATCTCCGCGCCGCCGCCGGTCAGCGACTCCAGGCCGGCGTCCATGAGCTCGTCGAGGATCTCGTCGGCGGGCAGGCCGGAGATCTTCTCGAACCACTGGATCTCGGTCGCGGTGAACGCCTTGAGCTTGACTCCGGGCAGCGCCGCGCGCAGCTCGCGCAGGACCTTCGGGTAGTACTTCCACGGGAGGGTCGGGTGCAGACCGTTGACGATGTGCAGCTCCGTGAGCTGCTCGTCCTCCATCTCCTTGGCCTTGGCGACGGCCTCGTGGATGCGCATGGTGTACGCGTCCTTCTCGCCCGGCTTGCGCTGGAACGAGCAGTACGCGCAGCTGGCCGAGCACACGTTCGTCAGGTTGAGATGCCGGTTGACGTTGAACATCACCCGGTCGCCGTTCTTCTCGGTGCGCACCTGGTGGGCCAGGCCGCCGAGCCAGACGAGGTCGTCGCACTCGTACAGAGCGACGCCGTCCTCCCGGCTCAGCCGCTCCCCGGCGGTGACCTTGGCCTCGAGTTCGCGCTTCAAACCTGCATCCACGGCAGCCAGCGTACGTCGGACCTGTCGTTCGATCTGCATTCACCTCGGTACGACGAAGCTGACATTGATCGCCCCCTCGACGTGTGTCGCCTCGTGCGGTAAGAAAAAGTGGGCAGAAACACGGTCGGGCGGCAGACCGACTGATCGATCGACAACGATCGACCATGTTGCATGGCTAACCGACTGGGGACGGTGGCAATGAGCGGGCTGGTACTGAGGGCGGCGTTTCCGGGTGAGACGCCGGCGCCTTCGGTGGTACATGAGCGCTCTCCGGCGCTCGTGAAGGAGCGTCGTCCGCTGCTCAGGCGGGGTCCGGTGAAGACCGCGGTCGTGGTGTGCAGCATGCTCTGCGCCCTGATCGCGCGCCCGGCCTACGCCGACCCCGGGGGCGACATTCCGGACACCGGCTCGCGGCCGATCGCCTCCGGCGAGCTCGTGCTGCCTGGGGCCACCGGCGCGACGACCGCCCCGCCGGCCACGACCACCACCCAGCGCGGGCCCAAGGCGGCCGAGCTCACCCAGCTCGAGCTGACCGTCGCCCAGCTCGGTGAGAAACGCAACAGGGCCTCGACCGACCTCGACACCGCGCGCAACGCGCTGGCGGACGCGCAGATCAAGCTCGCCGAGGCGAGCCAGCGGGTCGAGGAGCAGCGGCAGCGGGCCGACGACGCCGCGGCCGAGGCGTACAAGCGCGCCCAGCAGCTGGGGCCGCTGGACGGGTACGCCAGCGACCTGCACCAGTTCGGGCTGCTCGCCCCGGGCCTCGGCGGTCAGCCGGGCGGCCAGGAGGCGGCCCGCGACCTGCTGCGCGCCCAGGAGGCCGAGTCGGCCGCGCGCCAGGAGCTGCAGGCGGCCCAGCAGGCGATGCAGGCGGCGCAGAACACCTACACGCCGATCGACACCGAGTTCCAGGCCAAGAACACCGAATACGTCACCCTGCGTGCGCAGAACGACCAGCTCGCGCTGCAGATGGAGGCCGAGCAGGACGCCGCCGAGCAGGCGCTGAGCCCTAACCTGGCCGACAACCCGAACATCGACGGCATGACGGCCAACCCCAAGGCCGTCCAGGCGATGAACTACGCGCTGAGCAAGGTCAACATCTCCTGGTACGTCTGGGGCGACGAGGGCCCCGACACGTTCGACTGCTCCGGGCTGGCCTACTGGGCGTACGGCAAGGTGGGCGTGCACGTCCCGCGCGTCGCCGCCGACATGTACCACGGCACCCACGCCATCCAGGTCACCAAGAACAGCCTGGGCGACCAGCTGCTGCCGGGCGACCTCGTGTACTTCGCGACCGACAAGAGCGACTGGCGCTCGATCTACCACATGGGCATCTACATCGGCGGCGGCAAGATGGTCAACGCCCCGACGAGCGGCCAGAAGGTCAAGATCGCCGCGGTCCGCTGGTCGAATCTGTTCGGCGCGACCCGGATCTTCGATGCGGTACCGGGCCCGAACGCGACCCAGACGACCACCGCACCGCCCGGGACCGGCAGCAACCCGACCACGCCGCCGGCGAGCACCGGCTCGCCGACCCCGTCGCACTCCACCTCCCCGTCGCCGACGCTGAGCACCTCGCCGTCGCCGACGACCCAGGAGCCGACGTCGGCACCGCCGTCGCCCACCGTCGAGCCGTCGACCAGCCAGCCCGCGCCGACGAAGACCCCGCCGAAGCCCTCGACGGCCGCGTCGTCCGCCCCGCCGGTTGTCGAGAAGTCGACGTCCGCCGGCGCGAGCACACAGGCCACGACGTCGGCCGCCGCCTCGGGTAACTGACCGCGTCCGTCGGGCGGTGATCGAAAACCCGACGGACACCGATCGGGCGCTGCGTGACTCGATGTGGCACCGTGGACCCGTTGACTGACGGACGGGGAGCCCGTCGGGCACGCAATGATGCCCGTCGAGGGCACCGGTTCATGGAGGCAGCAATGGACGATCGGGAGACGCGGGACGGCACACGCGGCGAGGCGGCGCGCAGCGGCCCCTCGTTCGGCGACCCGGCCCCGGCGAGCGGCATCCCCCAGGATGGCCGCCCGACCCCGGAGGACGGCGCCGACCTGCCGCCGCTGCCACCACCGCCCCCGGTCGGCGCGGAGCTGCCACCGGAGCCGGCCGACGAGGAGCTGCCCGACCGGGCGTACGAGCCTCCTCCGACCCCGACGGACGGCGCCCTGTGGCCGGGCGCGAACCCGTTCGACGCCGGCGGCCAGGACGACGACGACCCGGAGCTGGCCGCGATGATGGCGGCGTTCGGCGACACGTCGGACGCGGCGCCGGCGCCTTCACCGGTGGCCTCGGTCTCGGCCCCTACTTCGGCTCCTCCGGCCTCGGCCCCTCCCGCCTCGGCCCCTCCCGCCTCGGCCCCTCCCGCCTCGGCCCCTCCCGCCTCGGCCCCTCCGGCTTCGGCCCCTCCGGCTTCGGCCCCTCCGGCTTCGTCTTCGTCGCCGTCCTGGGAGGCCTTCGCCCCCGCGCCGGAGTCGGCGTACGAGCTGCCGAACCTGAACCCGTCCCCCGACGTCTACGGCCCCCCGCCGACCGATCCGCCCCCGCCCCCGCCGGCCCCTCCGGCGCCCCGCGCGGCGGACGAGCCCTCGGACGGCCTGGCACCCCCGTTCGCCCCGACTCCCCTGGAGGGCTTCGCCCCGGCCGCGGACGAGCCCGAGCCGGAGTCGTCGATGACCCCGGTGGTGGGCCGCGCGACGGTAGCGGGGATCACGGCCCCGGCGGAGTTCGAAGAGGTACGCCACGAGGCCGGCACCTACCGGGCCACGACGTACTCGACCTCGGGCACCGACCTGCCCGCCCCGGAGTCCCCGTCGCTCGACGACCAGGCACCGCCGGCCTCCTACGAGCCCGCCCCGCCTTCGAGTGACCTCGGCTCCTACCAGCCGCCGGCCTACGAGCCGCCGCCGTCCTATTCGAGCGATCCCGGGTCGTACCAGCCCCCGTCGTTCGGCCAGCCGGCCGACGCGGATCAGCCGTCCTACGACTCCGCCCCGTCCGCGGGCAACTACCAGCCCCCGTCGTTCGGCGCCTACGGCGCGTCGTCGGACGCACCCCCGGCCCCCGCGGAACCGGCAGTCCCGTCATCTCCGGCCGCCGGCGACGAGCCCCCACCGCTCCCGAACCGCCTGCGCACCCCCCGGTCCCAGGTGGAGTCCTCCTGGGACGCCTTCGCCCGGCCGTGGAAGGCCCCGGAGCCGACTTCGACACCGCCGGCCGACCCCGAGCTCCCGGCCCCGGCCGCGTACCCGCTGCCGACCAACGAGGCCCCGGCACAGTACGGAAGCGCCCCGGCGTACGACCCGCTGAGCGAGCCGGCCCCGTCCTACAACCCGCCGGCCGAGCCCGCCCACGGTTACAGCCGGCCGGGCGACCCGGCCCCGTCCTACGACCCGCCCGGCGAGCCCGCACCGGCCTACGGCCAGGCAACGTCGTACGCCCCGGCCAGCTCCAACGACAAGGCCGACGAGCCCGCCCCGTCGTACGACCCGCTCAGCGACCCGGCGCCGTACAGCCCGTCGAGCGACCCCGCCCCGTCGTACAGCCCGTCGAGCGACCCCGCGCCGTCGTACAGCCCGCCCAGCGAGCCCGCGCCCGCATACGGTCAGGCGGCCGACCCCGCACCGTCGTACGACCCGCTCAGCGACCCGGCGCCGTACAGCCCGTCGAGCGACCCCGCCCCGTCGTACAGCCCGTCGAGCGACCCCGCACCGTCCTACGGCCCGCCCAGCGACCCCGCACCGTCCTACGGCCCGCCCAGCGACCCCGCCCCCGCGTACGGTCAAGCCGGCGGATACGCGCCCTCCCACGGTGCTGCCGACCAGGCGTTCGGCCAGGTGAGCGAGCCGCCGGCGCCCGCCGTCCACCCGTTCGCGGTGCAGCGGCCCCAGATCCCCGTGGTGCCCGAGCCGGCCGCCGCGTCGGCCGAGGTCCCGGCGGTCGTCGACGTGCCCTTCCCGGGTGCCGCCGACGTGCCGGCCCCAGTGGGCGACGCGGAGTCCCCGTTCGCCGGAGTGGCCGGGGCGCGGGCCAGCGCCTCCGTGCCGGGCCTGCACACGGTCAGCGCCGAAGAGGCGGCCCAGGCGGCCCGGGGGGCGACACCCACCGTGTACCGCGGCGGCGCCGTCAACACCCACGCAGCAAGCGACGCACCCTCGGAAGACGAGCCCCACGAGCCGCACGAGCCGATCCCGGGCCCGACGCCGTCGCCGTTCCCGAGCCCGGAGCCGGTGCCGCAGCCCGAGCCCACGCCGTTCCCGCCCGCGCCGACGCCGGAGCCGATCCCGACGCCGTACCCGCCGGCGCCCGAGCCCGGCCCGATCCCGCAGCCCGAGCCCACGCCGCAGCCGGGCCCCACGCCGGGCCCGTTCCCGCAGCCGCCGTTCCCCGGCCCGTCGCCGTTCCAGCCCGGCCGGTTCCAGTCGCCGGACGCGCCCGCCGCCCCCGGTGGCTTCGGCACGCCCGGCGGCTTCGGCACGCCCGGCCTTCCGACGCCCCCGGAGCCACCGGGACCGCCGACCTTCAGCCCGCCCCCGCTCCCCGAGCAGCCCGGACCGTCCAGCTTCAGCCCGCCGCCGCTCCCGGAACCGCCGAGCCCGCCGCCGCTCCCGGAGGCCCCGTCCTACGGCGTCCCCGACTCCCAGCCCGGCCCGTCATTCGGCCCGGGCGGAGCCGGCGCACCCTCGTACGGCGTCCCCGACTCGCAACCCGGCCAGTCATTCGGCCCCGGCGCACCGTCCTACGGCGTCCCGGACTCCCAGCCCGGCCCCTCGTTCGGCCCCGGCGCGCCGTCCTCCGGCGGCCCCGCCTACGGGGTCCCGGACGCGCAGCCGGCCTCGTCGTTCGGCCCGGGCTCGAGCGGCGGCTCCCCGTACGGCCTTCCGGACAACAACCCCGCCCCGCCCTTCGGTGCCGACCGCACCCCGCCCCCGGTCTCCAGCTCGCCGTTCCTCGCCGCGGAGGAGCCACCTCCGCTCCCGACGGAGGACGACAACCGGCCGGCCGACGGACCGAGGCCGCCCGCGTACACGACGCCGTCCGCGGAGCACCCGTGGGGCCACAACCCGTCGGGTGAGCAGCAGCCGCCGCCGGAGCAGCAGCAGCCTTGGAACCGGCCCGGGTACGTCGCGCCGCTGCCCGGCCAGCAGAGCTGGGGCCCGCCGCCCAACACGCCGCCGCAAGGACACCCGCAGCAAGGACACCCGCAGCAAGGACACCCGCAGCAACAGCAGCCGTGGCAGGGACAACAGCCGCCGCCGCAGCCGGGCCAGCCGGGCTGGCAGCCGCCCCACCCGCAGCAGCAGGGCTGGCAGGGACAGCAGCCGCCGCCCGTCCAGGGCTGGCAGCAGCAGGGCTGGCAGGGACAGCAACCGCCGCCGCAGCCGGGGCAGCCCGGCTGGCGACCGCCGCAGCCCCAGCCGCCCCAGCCGCCGCAGTGGCAGGGACAGCAGCCGCCGCAGCCGGGATGGAACGCGCCCCAGTCGGCCCCGCCCGCGCAGCAGCAAGGGTGGAACGCGCCCCAGTCGGCGCCGCCCGCCCAGCAGCCCGGATGGAACGCGCCCCAGTCCGGGCCGCCCGCCCAGCAGCCCGGATGGAACGCGCCCCAGTCCGCGCCGCCCGCCCAGCAGCCCGGATGGAACCCGCCCCAGTCCGGGCCGCCCGCCCAGCAGCCCGGATGGAACCCGCCCCAGTCCGGGCCGCCCGCGCAGGGATGGAACCCGCCGCCGGCGCAGCCGGGATGGCAGCCGCCCCCGGGGCAGCCGCAGCAGTACGGCCAGCCCCAGTACGGGCAGCAGCCGCCCCAGTATGGGCAGCAACCGCAGTACGGGCAGCAGCCGCCCGCGTGGGGGGCCCCGCCCCCGGTGCCGGGCGCTCCTGGAACGGAGAGCGACGAGCATGAGGTACAGCAGCAGAACTGGCCCGTCAGCGGGGGCTACCCGCCGCCGGCCAACCGCGGCCCCGGCAACGTGTACCCGTCCGGCGGCGCGCCGTCGCAGCACGGCCCGGAGCACGGCCAGCCCCCAGCCATCCCCCCGCCCGACGAGGAGGGCGAATTAGCCGAGGAAGCCGAGGCCGAGAAGGCCGACGCGGCCGACAGCTACGGGAAGTGGGCCCGCACCGAGCGAGCCCCCGCCGGCACTGTGTACGGCGGGAAGGGCGGCGCCACGCCGACGCCCCTCCCGGCCGACGGCGGGGACAGTCCGCTCGAGAACTCCGGGTCACTCACCGGGCACATCCTGAGCCAGGGCACCGAAGAGTCGGATGACGAAGAGGCGCCCCGCAAGTCCGGCAACCGCCGGGTGTTCGTCATCATCGCGGTGATGGTGGTGGTACTGCTGGTAGGCGGCTACCTCGCCGTCACACTGGCGCACAATTTCATCGACGAGATTTTCGGCGGCGTCAAAGCGCCCAAGTGAGGCGCGACACGGCGGCTGGGACCCTCCAGTGGGGATCGGATACTCTTAACCGTTCTCCAACGGAAGGTCCCAGCTCCTTGCTGCTCGCTGACCCCAGCTCGTATCCATCCCTCTTCGAACGGCCCACCGAGCAAGCACCCGGATTTGCGGGCCTCGGGCTTCCCACCAAACTGGTGCGGGCGCTGGCCACTGAGGGCATCACCGAACCGTTCCCGATCCAGTCGGCGACCGTCCCTGACGTGCTCGCCGGCCGCGACGTGCTCGGCCGCGGCCGTACCGGCTCCGGCAAGACGCTCGCGTTCGGCCTGCCGATGCTCGTCCGGCTCGCCGCCTCCGGCCGTTCCCGGCCCCATGCACCCAAGGCTCTCGTCCTGGTGCCCACCCGCGAGCTCGCGATGCAGGTCAACGACGCGCTGACCCCGCTGGGCAAGGTGCTCGGGCTCTTCTGCAAGACCGCCGTCGGCGGAGTGCCGTACGACCGCCAGATCTGGTCCTTGGAGCGCGGCGTCGACGTGCTGGTGGCGACGCCGGGCCGGCTCGGCGACCTGATCAAGCGGGGCGCCTGCCGCCTGGACTCGGTCGAGATCACCGTGCTCGACGAGGCCGACCAGATGGCCGACATGGGCTTCCTGCCCGAGGTCACCGAGATCCTCAGCCAGACGCCGGCGGGTGGGCAGCGGCTGCTGTTCTCCGCGACGCTGGACAAGGACGTCGACGCGCTGGTGGCGCAGTTCCTGACCGACCCGGTCACGCACTCGATCGAGCCCGCGGTGGCCTCGGTGGGGTCGATGGACCACCACGTGCTGCTGGTACCGCCGAACGACAAGATGGCCATCGCCGCGTCCATCGCCGCGCGCAAGGGCCGCACGATCCTGTTCGTGAAGACCCAGCTGGCCGTGGACGAGCTGGTGGACCAGTTCGCACGCGTCGGCGTGCGGGCCGGGGCGCTGCACGGCGGCAAGACCCAGCGGGTGCGCACCCGCACGCTCGCCGAGTTCCGTGAGGGCTCGGTCGACGTGCTGGTCGCGACCGACGTGGCCGCGCGCGGGATCCACATCGACGATGTTTCGTTGGTGGTACACGTGGATCTTCCGCGGGACCAGAAGGACTATCTGCACCGGGCGGGCCGCACGGCTCGGGCCGGGGCCGCGGGCACGGTCGTGTCGCTGGTACTGCCGCGGCAGCGGCGGCGGGCGGCGGCGCTGCTGGCCAAGGCCGGCGTCACCCCCAACGAGCTGCGCGTCCGCGCGGGCGACCCGGCGCTGGCCGAGGTCACCGGCGCGCGTCAGCCCAGCGGGGTGCCGGTGCGCATCGCCAAGAGCTCGAACCAGGGCGCTCCCGGGCGCCGTCCGACGAATGACCGGCGCCCTCCCCGCTTCCGGTAACGCTCGGTAACGTGGTCCACACAAACGCTCGCGGTCGAGTACGGTCCGGGGATGACCGTGCTACCGCGAGCGTTCGCCTGGCAGCGGACCGACACCGTCGGCGGCGAGTTCGTCACCCTGGACGACCGGCGTGGCCTGCACGCCAAGGGGGTTGCGTTCGCGGCCGACCTCGCGCTGTACACCAGCCGCTATGAGCTGCACACGGACGAGTCGTGGGCGAGCACCCGGCTCGAGGTCACCGTCGAGGGCGCCGGCTGGCTGCGCACCCTGCGCATGGAGCGGGCCGCCGGGCGCTGGCGGGTCACCACCAGCGAACAGGGCAACCTGGAGCGGCTCCTGCCGGCGACGCCGTTCTCGGGCATCGAGGACCCGGACCGGCTGCACGCGGTGCTCGACGTCGACCTGCACAAGTCGCCGCTGACCAGGTCGCTGCCCCTGCGCCGCCTCGGGCTGCACCGGGCCGAGCCGGGCACCACGGTCGACATCGAGGCGGCGTGGGTCCTGCTGCCGAGCCTGGCCGTGCTGCCCTATGCGGAGAGCTACGAGGTGCTGGCGCGGGGCCGGATACGGTACCGCTCGGAGAACTTCACCGCCGAGCTCGACCTCACCGACGACGGTTACGTCGCGGAATATGCGGGGCTGGCGACCCTGGCATGAAGCGCTCAGGCGACCGGCCGGATCCGCCCCTCCCATTTCGTGGAAAGGGCGATCGTGGTGCGTGTGCGGGCCACGCCCTTGACGCGGTTCAGATCCACGATGAGCCGTTCCAGGTCGCCGATCGTTTTCACCCGCGCCTTACACAGAAACGATTCCTCACCCGCCATGAAGTAGCACGACTCGATCTCCTGATGGTCGCGCAGCGCATCGAGGACGGCATCGGTGTCACCGCTGCTGTCCTGCACGATGCCGATCACGGCGGTCAGCGGCAGGCCCAGCGTCTCGGGCTCGACCTCGGCCCGGTAAGCGCGGATGACGCCGGAGGATTCGAGCTTGCCGACGCGTTCGTGCACGGCCGGGGCGGAGAGGCCGACCTTCCGGGCGAGCTCCGCATATGGAAGGCGGGCGTTGTCGCGGAGGAGGTCGAGGAGTTGGCGGTCGATCGCATCCATCGCGACAAGCCTAACGGTCCGGGTTTTAACACAGCTAATTACCCAGAAGTGCGTTTTCCTCGTTTCCCGGACACGGCACGTGAGCGGTGCTGTAATGGGCGTACATCCCAGGATGACTCGCGCTTTCAGCTTCGCAGCATGGGGGTGCGCGAGCATGGCGAGCCACCCAGGGTAAAGGAGGGGCCGTGGAGACGGGAGATCGTCTGCTGACGCCCGGTGAGGTCGCTGCCTTGTTTCGCGTCGATCCGAAGACGGTGACGCGTTGGGCCGCGGCCGGCCGGATCAGCAGCATCCGAACCCCGGGTGGACACCGGCGGTTCCGGGAATCCGAGGTGAGGGCGTTGCTCGAAGGGGACGACGCTCTGGATGACACCTCTAACGGGAATGGCCGAGCTCACCCGACCAACGAGTGAACAGGCTGTGCG
Source organism: Dactylosporangium sp. McL0621 (assembly GCF_049995355.1). Classification (NCBI taxonomy): domain Bacteria; kingdom Bacillati; phylum Actinomycetota; class Actinomycetes; order Micromonosporales; family Micromonosporaceae; genus Dactylosporangium; species Dactylosporangium sp. McL0621. Next base: position 170,989 of record NZ_CP188259.1, on the reverse strand, counting down.
ATACGGCGGCGGCGTCGAGAACCTTGCCGGCGACGAAATCGACCAGTTGAGCGGCCGTGGCCGCGGCGCCGGCGGCATAGAAGCCGGGGCTCGCGGGCAGGACCACCGCACCCGCGTCGTGTAGTGCGATGAGGTGCTCCAGGTGGCTACGGGTCACCGGGGTCTCGCGTGGCACGACCACGACCGGGCGGCGCTCCTTGAGGTTCACCTCAGCGGAGCGCTGAAGGAGGTCCTTGGAAAGTCCGATGGCGATCCCGGCGCAGGCGGCCGTGCTCGCCGGCACCACCAGCATGCCCTTCGCGGGGTACGACCCACTGCTCGGCCCGGCGGCCAGGTCGCCGGCCGGCCAGTAGGCGACGTCGGCGCCCTCGAGCGTCCGGCCGAGCCAGGCGGCGAGATCGTCCTTCCAGTGCGCGTCCCGGAAGGACACACCGGTCTCGTCGAGGATCGTGAGCCGCGCGGCGCGTGACACCACGAGGTCGACGGCCTCGCCGGCGTCGAACAACGCCCGGATCACGGCCGCCGCGTAGGGCGTGCCCGATGCCCCGGACACTCCGACGACCCATGGCCTGCGCTGATCCACGCGACAACTCTGCCACGGCGGGCGCAAACGGCCGTGGCGGGAGGGGTGCCGACGAAAATGTCGTACCCGGTTGCGAGGATGCAGGCATGGCTCGCGGATTTCCCTATGCAGACCTCAACGAGTTTCTGGCCGCCCTACAGAAGGCGGGAGAGCTGCACCGGGTCGCGGCGCCGGTCGACCCCCACCTGGAGATCAGCGAGATCGTCACCCGCACCGTGCGGGCCGGCGGCCCCGCGCTGCTCTTCGACAAGCCGACCCGCGGCGACATGCCGGTCGCCATCAACCTGTTCGGCACCGAGCGGCGGATGGCCATGGCGCTCGGGGTCGAGCACCTCGACGAGGTCGGCGCGCGCATCGGCGAGCTGGTCAAGCCCGAGCTGCCGGTCGGCTGGGCCGGCATCCGCGACGGCATCGGCAAGCTCATGCAGCTCAAGTCGGTGCCGCCCCGGCACGTGAAGTCCGCCCCCTGCCAGGAGGTCGTCTACAAGGACGACCAGGTCGACCTCAACAAGCTGCCCGGCCTGCAGGTGTGGCCCGACGACGGCGGGATCTACCACAACTTCGGCCTGACCCACACGCGCCACCCGGAGACGGGCAAGCGCAACCTGGGTCTGTACCGGCTTCAGCAGCACAGCCACAACACGATCGGCATGCACTGGCAGATCCACAAGGACTCCACGGCCCATCACGCGGTCGCGGAGCGGCTCGGGCAGCGGCTGCCGGTGGCGGTCGCGATCGGGGCCGACCCCGTGGTCGCCTACACGGCGAGCGCGCCGCTGCCGTCCGACATCGACGAATACCTGTTCGCGGGCTTCCTGCGCGGCGAGCGGGTCGAGATGGTCGACTGCCTCACGGTGCCCCTGCAGGTGCCGGCCAACGCCCAGATCGTGCTGGAGGGCTATCTCGAGCCCGGCGAGCGGCTGCCCGAGGGCCCGTTCGGCGACCACACCGGCTTCTACACCCCGGTCGAGGACTTCCCGGTCCTGCACGTGCAGTGCATGACGACCCGCAAGCAGCCGATCTACCACTCGATCATCACGTCGAAGCCGCCGCAGGAGGACCACGGCCTGGGCAAGGCGACCGAGCGCATCTTCCTGCCGCTGCTCAAGCTGCTGATCCCGGACATCGTGGACTACGACCTGCCCGCGGCCGGGGTGTTCCACAACTGCGTGATCGTCTCCATCCGCAAGCGGTACCCCAAGCACGCGCAGAAGGTGATGAGCGCCGTCTGGGGCGCCCACCTCCTGTCGCTGGCCAAGCTCATCGTGGTCGTCGACGACGACTGCGACGTGCACGACTACGCCGAGGTGGCCTTCCGCGCGTTCGGCAACGTCGACTACACCCACGACCTGCTGCTCACCCAGGGCCCCGTCGACCACCTCGACCACGCGTCCTACCAGCAGTTCTGGGGCGGCAAGGCGGGGCTGGACGCCACGCGGAAGACGCCGGCCGAGGGCTACCATCGCGGCTGGCCGGAAGAGATGGTCATGTCGCCCGAGGTCGTGGCGCGGGTGGACAAGCGCTGGAGAGAGTATGGATTCAAGTGACGCTCGCTGAGGCACCCCCGAGCCGGGTCAAGGCGTTCCTGCGGCTGGTCGCGATCGAGCACTCGGTGTTCGCGCTGCCGTTCGCCTACCTGGCCGCCCTGACCGTGATGACCACGACCGGCGGCGAGCGCCCGCGGGTCGGCTGGCTCGACCTGCTGCTGGTGACGATCGCCATGGTCGGCGCGCGCACGTTCGCGATGGCCGCCAACCGGATCATCGACCGGCACATCGACGCGCGGAACCCCCGCACGTCCAAGCGCGAGCTGGTGACCGGCGCGGTGAGCGTGCGCACGGCGTGGACCGGCGCGATCGTCGCCATCGTCGTGTTCCTGGGGGCCGCGGCCCTGCTCAACCCACTCTGCCTCGCGCTGGCGCCGCTGGCCGTGGTGCCCCTGGTCGTGTACCCGTACGGCAAGCGCTTCACCAACTGGCCCCACGCCATCCTGGGCATCGCGCAGCTGGTCGGCCCGGTCGGCGCCTGGCTCGCGGTCACCGGCGACCTGCGCGGATCGGGCCCGGCCTGGGTGCTCGGCCTCGCGGTCGGGCTCTGGATCGGCGGCTTCGACCTGATCTACGCCTGCCAGGACACCGAGATCGACCGCGAGATCGGCGTGCACTCGGTGCCGGCCCGCTTCGGCGTGCCGTTCGCGCTGCGCCTGTCGACCATCGCCCACATCGTCACGTTCGCCCTGTTCGTCTGGTTCGGCCAGCTGGTCGGGCTCGGGTGGCCGTGGTGGATCGGGCTCGCGGTGACCGCGGTGGCCTTCACGTACGAGCACGCGATCGTGCGACCGGGCGACCTGTCCCGCGTCAACCGCGCCTTCTTCACGGCCAATGGGTTCGTGGGGATCGCGCTGTTCGTGTTCGCCCTGCTCGACCTCGTGATCCGCGGCGGGCTTCGGCCCTGACCATGAGCGCCTCTACGATGCCGCAGATGGACGCCGACAGCCCCGGAGACCGCCCCGGCCCGGCAACGGCCGCCGCGGCCTCACCGGCGGCCACCGACCCGACGGCAACGCCGAACCGCCCCGACGCGGGCGAGGCCATCGCGCCGCAGGCCACCGCAGACCAGGCCACGGCAGACCAGGCCACGGCAGACCAGGCCACGGCAGACCAGGCCACGGCGCCGCAGACCACCGCGGACCCGACCGCGAAGGGCCAGACCGTGAGGAGCCAGACCGCGCGAAGCCGCTCCGCCAGGAGCCGGAGCGCGACGAACCAGACCGCGACGGGCCAGACCTCGGCGGACCAGCCGCCCGCACGCGAGCGGTCGACGGCCGCGGTAGCCACGGCGGACCGGCCAGCGGCGGCCGAAGCCGACGTCGCGGCGGGCGGCGGCGGGCCGGAGGAGCCCGGCGGTGGCGTGGCGACCGGGCGCGATCGGCCGTGGCGGCGGGCGCTGCTCGTCGGGTTCGGGATCTTCGCGGCCAGCAAGATCGCGCTCGCCGTTGTCACGGCGTTCTCCTGGATCGGGGAGAAGCGGCCCAACGTCACCGCGGCCTACATCGCCGCGCAGTGGGCCTCGCAGTGGGACTCGAAGTGGTTCATCGACATCGCGCAGCGCGGGTACTATCCGGAGCCGGACAAGGCGCCCGCCGCGTTCTTCCCGATGTACCCGATGCTGATCCGCGTTCTCACCCCGCTCTGCCTCGGCAAGCCGTGGGTGGCCGCGCTGCTCGTCGCCAACGTCGCGTCGCTCGGCGCCCTGGTGGTGCTCTACCGGCTCGCCGAGCGCGAGTTCGACCGGGTCGTGGCCGGCCGCACGGTGTTCTACCTGGTCGCGTTCCCGACCGCGTTCTTCCTGACCGCCGGCTACAACGAGGGCCTGTTCATCGGGCTCATGCTGGCCTCGCTGTACTGCCTGCGCCAGCAGCGCTGGTGGTGGGCCGGCGCGTTCGGCGGGCTCGCGGTGTTCACGCGGTCCGCCGGGATTCTGCTGGCTGCGGCGTTCGTGTGGGAGTACGTGCGGGTCAATCGGTTCAAGCTGCGCAGCAGTGCGCTGGCGGTGCTGCTCATCCCCGTCGGGGTGGGGGGCGTGGCGGTGTTCTCGCTGAACGCGTACGGGGAGCCGTTCGCGTTCCTGAAGGCGCAGCGGTACTGGGGCCGGCACCTGGACTGGCCGTGGATGCCGGTCCTGCGCGGGGCCAGGTCGCTGGTGACCCCGCACGGCCTGCGGTACGGCTTCAGCGACGTCTGGGTGCACAACCTGCTGGAGCTGGCGACCGCGCTGATGTGCATCGCGCTGCTCGCGCTCTGCTTCGTCGGGCCGTGGAAGATGCGCCGCGACCAGTGGGTGCTGCCGCTGGTCGGCGTCGGGCTGACGCTGCTCATGATCAGCTTCCCGTCGTCGCACATGCCCTACCCGCTGTACTCGGCGTCGCGCTTCGGCCTCGAGGTGTTCCCGGCGTTCATGATCCTGGCGCGCATCGGGGCGCGGCCGTGGCTCGATCGGATCGTGGTCGCCCTCTTCTTCATGCTGCAGGCGATTCTGGCCGCTTACTTCGTGCGGGGCGGCTGGGTCGCGTAATCGTAGGGGTGTGCAGATGCGCAGCGGTGCCTTCTCCGACCAGCCCGCCGCCGACGAGCCGAGCGGCCCCGAGCCGACGACCATGCGGTGGCGGGTCTCGCCCGGCTTCACCGCCCTCAAGTGCGCGGTCACCGTGGCCCTCGCCCTCGGCGCCGTGTTCCTCGCCGAGGACCGCCCGGCCCGGACCGCGGCCATCGTCGCGGCCGTCGTCGCCGGGGCGTACGCGCTGCGCGACCTCATCGCCCCGGTACGCCTCGCCGCCGATCCGGACGGCCTGACGGTCGTGTCCGGCTACGCGGGCCACCGGCGCCTGGACTGGCCCGAGATCGAGCGCGTCCGCCTGGAGGCCCGCACGCGCGCGGGCCTGCGCACCGAGTACCTCGAGATCGACACGGGCGACAACCTGCACCTGCTCAGCACGTACGACCTCAACGCCCGCCCGGCCGACGTCGCCGACGCCCTGGCCCGCATCCGAGCCGCCAGTGGAACCCGCGACTGAGCAGCTCCCGGTCGTCCGGCCGGCTCCAGCAGAGGCACCAGGACCGGCACCGGCGGCCGAGCGGATTCCTCGCACACCACGGCCGTGGCGGCGGGCGGTCCTGGCCGGATGCGCGATCTTCGCCGCCAGTCGCGCCGGCATCGCGGCCGTCTCCGTGCTCGCCTGGATCGGCGACCCTGCGCCGGGCAAGTCGCCCACCCACGTCGCTTGGCTGTGGGCGTCCCAGTGGGACTCGAAGTGGTTCATCGCCATCGCCGAGCACGGCTACCAGCGCACCTCCGACGCCTCCCCCGCCGCCTTCTTCCCGCTGTACCCCCTGCTCATCCGGGTCCTCACGCCGCTGTGCGGGCACCGGGAGTGGGTCGCGGCGCTCCTGGTCGCCAACGCCGCGCTGCTGGCCGCGCTCATCCTGCTGTACCGCCTGACCGACCTCGAGCTCGGCCGCGCCGCCGCCGGCCGGGCCACGTTCTACCTGGTGGCGTTCCCGACGGGCTTCTTCCTGAGCGCCGCCTACAACGAGGGCCTGTTCATCGCGCTCGTGCTCGCCACCGTGTACTGCCTGCGCCGCCGCCTCTGGTGGTCCGCCGGCGCGCTGGGCGCCCTGGCCGCGGCCACCCGGTCCGCGGGCATCCTGCTCGCCGCGGCGTTCGTGTTCGAGTACGCCCGCACGCGCCCCAAGCGCTGGTCCGAAATATGCGCATTAATCGTCATCCCGTGCGGCCTCGGCGCGGTGATGCTCGTGAACAAGATCGCGTACGGCGACCCGCTCGCCTTCTCGCACACGCAGGCCGCGCACTGGGGCCGCCACCTGGCCTGGCCCTGGCAGGCGCCGCTCGACGCCGCACGCAAACCCGGCCCGCCGTTCACGGAGATCTGGACCCACAACGTCCTCGAGCTCGCGACGGTCGCGGCCCTCGCCGCGCTCCTGCTCCCGTGGCTGCGCCGGCCCCGGGACCAGGCGATCTTCCCGCTGCTCGGCCTGGCCCTGCTGACGTTCATGGTGAGCTTTCCCAGCCGGTACACCAGCGATATCCCGTATCCGCTCTACTCCGCGTCCCGGATCGGGCTCGAGATCTTCCCCGCGTTCATGGCGCTGGGCGCGCTGGGGCGAAGGCCCTGGCTCGACCGCGGGGTCCTCGCGCTGTTCCTGACCACCCAGGGCGTGCTGGCCGCGCACTTCCTGCACGCCGGCTGGGTGGCATGAGCCAGGCGTGAAGCTCAGGCGTCGTTGCGCACCGCGAAGATCGCGATGTCGTCCCGCGGCGCCTCCGGCGAGTAGGCGAGCGTGCGCGCCCGCAGCCGGGCCACGACGACGTCGGCGGGGAAGCCGGCGAGCTTCGCGGCCTCGTCGCGGAGCCGGTCGACGCCGTACAGGTCGATGCCGCGGCGCCGCTCGGTGACCCCGTCGGTGAAGAAGATCAGCGTGTCGCCGGGGTCGAGCAGCACCTGGGTGCGCGGGGTGTTGATGTTGTCGAGCAGGCCCAGGGCGGTGCCGCAGGTGCCGACGAGCTCCGTGCGCCCGTCCGCGCGCAGCAGCACCGGCTGGTCGTGCCCGGCGAGGTGGAGCGTCACGTCGAGCCGGTTGTCCTGGCGGCGCAGGATCTGGGCCAGGCAGAGCGTGCAGAAGCGGCCGCCGCCGCGCTCCAGCAGGGTCTCGTTGAGCCGCAGCAGTACCTCGGGCAGCGGCCGCCCGTCGCGGACGAGCACCCGGGTCACGTCGCGGACCAGCCCGGTCACGGTCGCGGCCTGCACGCCCTTGCCGGAGACGTCGCCGACCACGACGAGCCAGCGGCGCCCGGACAGCGGCACGACGTCGTAGAAGTCGCCGCCGACCTCCACGCCCTCGCCCGTGGGCACGTACTCGGCGCCGAACTCGACCCCCTCGGCCCGGGGCAGCTGGGGCGGGAGCAGCGAGCGCTGCAGGGTCTGGGCGACGCGGCGGCGCTCGGCGTGGATGTTGGCGTTGTCGATGGCGAGCGCGGCGCGGCGGGCCACGTCCTCGACGACTGCCACCTCCTCGGCGCGCTGCCACGTGTCGCGGTTCCCGCCGACCGCCAACGTGCCCAGGTGCTGGTTGCGGGCGATGAGCGCGACGATGTAGCCCTCCAGCGGGGCCCCCAGGGGTACCACCGCGTCGGTGCCCATCGCCTCCTTCAGCTGCGGCGTGGCCTGCGCGAGGGCGTCGAGGAGGTCGGCGACCTGCGACTCGTCGGCGTGCGTGGCCGCGGCCAGGCGCAGCTCGCCCCCGGCGTCGGCGGCGTGGATGGCGCACCACTGCCCGAGCCGCGGTACGACCAGCCGCGGGATCAGCGCCAGCGTGAGCTCGACGTCGAGGGACTGGGCCAGCAGCTCGCTCGCGTCGGCGAGGAACGTCAGCCAGGTCCGCCGCTCGGCGTCGGCGCGGCGCAGCCGGTGGTTCTCGACCAGCAGCGTGAGCCGGTCGGCGGCCAGGGCGGTGAGCGGCCGCGCGTAGGGGCTGCTCCCGCCCCCGGCCACGACCAGCTCGGCGCGCCACGGGCGGGCCACGCGCAGCGGCACCCGGCGGCCAAAGCCGCCGCCGGCCGACTGGGTCTCGACCGACGTGGCCTGTGTCGCCTGACTGCCGACGGTGCCGCCGAGGCGCCCGTACGCACTCACGGTGTGCGGCCCGTTGCCCTCGTCGACGGTGAGCGCCGCGCCGTGGGCCCCGATCGCCCGGCACAGCCGCTGCAGCAGCTCCTCGGCGAGCTCGTCCAGCGCGGCGCCCTGCCCCGACCAGATCAGCGAATCGACCGCCGAGGGCAGGTCGAAGGCCGGCACGTCGGGCCGCTGCTCGGGGGTGACGTCGAGGCGGAACCAGACGCCCTTGCCGCCGCTGAAGTGCACGGTGCCCCAGGCCGTGGCCATCTGCTCGACCAGCAGCAGCCCGCGCCCGCGCTCGGGCAGCTCGCCGCCGGTGGTCTCGGGGAAGCTCGGCGCGATGGCGCCGGGCTGGAAGTCGAGCACGGCGACCGTGAGCGACGCGTCACCGGCGGTGATCTCCAGGTCGACCTCGGTGCCGGCGTGCACGACGCTGTTGGTCGTGAGCTCGGTGACGAGCAGGAGGGCCTCGTCGAGCACCGGGACGAGGTCCCGTTCGTGCGCGATCGTCCGGATCGCGTCACGGGCCAGACCAGGAGAGCTATGGTCGGCCGGGAGCCTGATCCGCCGGACGGTCGGGGTTGTCACATATCGCAGTCTCCACTGAACGGTGGTAACAATCCAACCTGAAGGACGACGATGGGTGGACACCGCCTGCCCCCGAGACCGGTGGAGACGTCATGACCACAGTCGAAGAAGTCACCCAGAAGAGTCCGGAAACCCTCCTCCTCGAGGAGCTCTCCGGGGCGCTGGACCGATTGCTCTCCGGTGACCTGAAGATCAGGTTGAGCCGGCGCGACGGGCTGCCCGGCGAGGTGGTCGAACGCTTCAACCGGCTCGCCGAGATGAAGCTGCGCCACACCCGGGAACTGCTGCGCATCAGCCGGGTCGTCGGCCGCGAGGGCCGGATGACGGAGCGGCTCGACGAGGAGGGCTTCGAGGGGGCCTGGCTCGACCGCATCCACGCGGTGAACTCGCTCATCGACGACCTGGGCCGCCCGACCACCGAGATCGCCCGAGTGATCGTGGCGGTGGCCGAGGGCGACCTCTCGCAGCAGCTGGCGCTCGAGATCGACGGGCGGCCGCTGCGGGGCGAGTTCCTCACCATCGGCCGCACCGTGAACACGATGGTCGACCAGCTCTCGTCCTTCGCCGACGAGGTCACGCGCGTGGCCCGCGAGGTCGGCACCGAGGGCAAGCTCGGCGGCCAGGCCCAGGTCACCGGCGTCGCCGGCACCTGGCGCGACCTCACGGACTCGGTGAACTCCATGGCCGCCAACCTGACGGGGCAGGTGCGGTCGATCTCCACGGCGGCGACGGCGGTGGCCCGCGGCGACCTGTCGCAGAAGATCACGGTGAGCGCGAAGGGCGAGATCGCCGAGCTGTCCGAGACGATCAACTCGCTCGTCGACACGCTGCGGATCTTCGCCGAGCAGGTGACCCGGGTGGCCCGGGAGGTCGGCACCGAGGGCAAGCTGGGCGGCCAGGCCGACGTGCCGGGCGTGGCCGGCACCTGGAAGGACCTCACGGACAACGTCAACTCGATGGCGTCCAACCTCACCAGCCAGGTCCGCAACATCGCCCAGGTCGCCACCGCGGTGGCCCGGGGCGACCTCTCGCAGAAGATCACGGTGGCCGCCCAGGGCGAGATCCTGGAGCTCAAGGACACCGTGAACACCATGGTCGACCAGCTCTCGTCGTTCGCCGACGAGGTGACCCGCGTGGCCCGAGAAGTCGGCACCGAAGGCAAGCTCGGCGGCCAGGCCCAGGTCACCGGCGTCGCCGGCACCTGGCGCGACCTCACCGACAACGTCAACTTCATGGCCTCGAACCTCACCAGCCAGGTCCGCAACATCGCCCAGGTGTCGACGGCCGTGGCGAAGGGCGACCTGTCGCAGAAGATCACGGTCGACGCCCGCGGCGAGATCCTCGAACTGAAGTCGACCGTGAACACGATGGTCGACCAGCTCTCGTCGTTCGCCGACGAGGTGACCCGCGTGGCCCGAGAGGTCGGCACCGAAGGCAAGCTCGGCGGCCAGGCCCAGGTCACCGGCGTCGCCGGCACCTGGCGCGACCTCACCGACAACGTCAACTTCATGGCCTCGAACCTCACCAGCCAGGTCCGCAACATCGCCCAGGTCGCCACCGCGGTGGCCCGGGGCGACCTCTCGCAGAAGATCACCGTCGACGCCCGCGGCGAGATCCTCGAGCTCAAGTCGACCGTCAACACGATGGTCGACCAGCTCTCGTCCTTCGCCGACGAGGTCACCCGCGTGGCCCGCGAAGTCGGCACCGAGGGCAAACTCGGCGGCCAGGCCCAGGTGCGCGGGGTCGCCGGCACGTGGCGCGACCTCACCGACAACGTCAACTTCATGGCCTCGAACCTCACGGCCCAGGTCCGCAACATCTCGCAGGTCGCGACGGCGGTGGCCCGCGGTGACCTATCGCAGAAGATCACCGTCGACGCCCAGGGCGAGATCCTGGCCCTGAAGTCCACGGTCAACACGATGGTCGACCAGCTCTCGTCCTTCGCCGACGAGGTCACCCGCGTGGCCCGCGAGGTCGGCACCGAGGGCAAACTGGGCGGCCAGGCCCAGGTGAAGGGCATCTCCGGCACCTGGCGCGACCTGACCGACAACGTGAACTCGATGGCGTCCAACCTGACCAGCCAGGTCCGCAACATCGCCCAGGTCACCACGGCCGTGGCGAAGGGCGACCTGTCGCAGAAGATCACGGTCGACGCGCACGGCGAGATCCTGGAGCTGAAGTCGACCGTCAACACGATGGTCGACCAGCTCTCGTCCTTCGCCGACGAGGTCACCCGAGTGGCCCGCGAGGTCGGCTCGGAGGGCAAGCTCGGCGGGCAGGCCCAGGTGAAGGGCGTCTCCGGCACCTGGCGCGACCTCACCGAGAACGTCAACCAGCTGGCCTCGACGCTTACCACCCAGCTGCGGGCCATCTCGCAGGTGTCCACGGCCGTGACCCGCGGCGACCTGACCCAGCGGATCGCGGTCGAGGCGCTCGGCGAGGTGGCCGAGCTCAAGGACAACATCAACCAGATGATCGTCACGCTCCGCGAGACCACGAAGAAGAACGCGGAGCAGGGCTGGCTCGACTCCAACCTGGCCCGCGTCGGCGGCCTGCTGCAGGGCCAGCGCGACCTCGGCGAGGTCTGCCGCATGATCATGGCCGAGGTGACGCCGCTGGTCGACGCCCAGATCGGCGCGTTCTTCCTCTCCGGCGCCGACCCGGAGATCGGGCTGCGGCTGCGCCTGGAGGCCTCGTACGGCTACGTGGCCCCCGGCGTCGACATCAGCTTCGCGCCCGGCGAGGGCCTGATCGGCCAGGCGTCGCTGTCTCGCCGGGCGATCCGCGTGCAGGCCGCGCCCGAGACCCGGCTCCAGGTGCGCTCCGGGGTCACCGAGACCCCGCCGGTCGACCTGGTCGTGCTGCCGGTGCTCTTCGAGGGCGAGCCGCTCGGCGTGATCGAGTTCGGCAGCGTCTCCCCGTTCAGCGAGCTGCACCTGTCCTTCCTCGACCGGCTCGTCGTCACCATCGGCGTGGCGCTCAAGACGATCCTGGCCAACCGGCGCACGGAGGAGCTGCTGTCCCAGTCGCAGCGGCTCACCGAGGAGCTGCAGGACCAGTCGGCGGAGCTGCAGCGCACCAACGCCGAGCTGGAGGAGAAGGCGACGCTGCTGTCGGAGCAGAAGGGCAACATCGAGAAGCAGAACCGCGAGATCGAGATGGCGCGGCTCGGCCTGGAGGAGAAGGCGCTGCAGCTCGCGCAGGCGTCGCAGTACAAGTCGGAGTTCCTGGCCAACATGAGCCACGAGCTGCGGACCCCGCTCAACTCGATGCTGCTGCTGTCCCGCCTGCTGGCCGACAACCCGGACACGAACCTGACCGCGCGGCAGATCGAGTTCGCGGCGACGATCCACAACGCCGGCTCCGACCTGCTCGCGCTCATCGACGACATCCTCGACCTGTCCAAGATCGAGGCGGGCCGGATGGACGTCGAGCCGGGCGAGGTCTCGTTCGAGGAGATCCGGGCGTACGTCGAGCAGGCCTTCGCCCCCCAGGCCGAGGACAAGGGCCTGGAGTTCACCGTGGTGACCGACTTCTCGCTGCCGCCGGCGATCGTCACCGACCCGCAGCGGCTCCAGCAGATCCTGCGGAACCTGGTCTCCAACGCGGTCAAGTTCACCGACCACGGCGGGGTGACGCTGACCATCGGGGTGGCCCCGGCCGACCTGGAGTTCCAGTCGCCGACGCTCGCCGGGGCGCGGCGCGTGATCCAGTTCGCGGTCTCCGACACCGGCATCGGCATCTCGGACGACAAGGTGGCGCTCATCTTCGAGGCGTTCCAGCAGGCGGACGGGACCACCAGCCGGAAGTACGGCGGCACCGGCCTCGGCCTGTCGATCTCCCGCGAGCTGGCCCGCCTGCTCGGCGGCGCGATCGGGGTGACCTCGCAGGTCGGGCACGGGGCGACGTTCACGCTGTACCTCCCCGACGTCATCGCCACCGAGGTGACGCCGACCCTGCACCAGCAGCTGCACCTGGCGCTGCCGAGCCAGCCGGCCGCGCTGCCGCCGGCGAGCCGCCCGATCGCCGCGGCCCCGCCGATGCTGCGCTCGCTGCCCTCCGCCGAGCGTCACCCGACGGCGGCGGCCCACCAGCTCGACGGCGCCACCGTGCTGATCGTGGACGACGACGTGCGCAACGTCTTCGCCCTCACCAGCGCGCTGGAGCTGCACGGGATGACGGTGCTGTACGCGGACAACGGCGCCGACGGCGTCCGGATCCTCTCCGAGCACCCGGACGTCGACATCGTGCTGATGGACGCGATGATGCCCGACCAGGACGGCAACGAGACGACCCGCGCGATCCGGCGCAACCGCCGCTTCGCCGAGCTGCCGGTGGTGTTCCTGACCGCCAAGGCGATGCCCGGCGACCGCGAGTCGTCCCTCGCCGCCGGGGCCAGCGACTACATCACCAAGCCGGTGGACCTCGACGAGCTGCTTGACGTGATGGCCGCCTGGGTAAACGGGGAGGGCCGCGCGGTGTAGGTTGCGTTGGGGAAACCGTGGAAGGAGCGCCACCTTTGACTGGACCGGATCGGCCCGCGAAGGTGCTGCTCGTCGACGACCGGCGGGACAACCTGCTGGCCCTCGAGGCGACCCTGCAGGGCCTGGCGGTCCAGACGGTCGGCGCGGACAGCGGCGAGGACGCCCTCAAGCGGCTCCTCGTCGACGACTTCGCGCTGATCCTCCTCGACGCCCAGATGCCCACGATGGACGGTTTCGAGACCGCCCGGCACATCAAGCGCCGGGAGAAGACCCGCCACGTGCCGATCATCTTCCTCACGGCCGCGCCGGACCGGGACTCCCACCTGGCGCTGCGCGGCTACGCGGCGGGCGCGGTCGACTACATCACGAAGCCGTTCGACCCGTGGGTGCTGCGCGCGAAGGTGTCGGTCTTCGTCGAGCTCTGGACGATGACGCAGCAGCTCGCCGCCCAGTCGGACCTCGTGCGGGAGCGCGACGCCGAGCTGCGCGCGGCGGGCGTGGCCGTGGACGAGGCGACGGCGCTGCTGAAGGGGGCCCTGGCCGCGGACGGCGAGCTGGGCCGCGAGCAGGTCGAGAAGGCGATGAGCGCGCTGGCCAGGGCCCGCGCGAAGCTCTAGGCCTAGGCCTCCTGGATCATCAGCGCGTCGCGCAGCCCCGTGATGTCCAGCACCCGGATCAGGAACGCGCCCACGTTGACGAGCACCAGGTAGCTCTGCGCCAGCGTGGCCTTCCGGCTCAGCACGACAAGCGTCCCGAGCCCCTGGGAGTCGCAGAACGTGACCCCCGCCATGTCCAGCACCACCCGCGCGGGCGGCTCGTTCAGCACCTCGTCGACGGCGGCGGCCAGGCGCGGCACGGTCGACATGTCGATCTCACCGGTCAACGCCACGACGGTCTCGCTGGGCGCTCGGCGCACGGACACGGAGAGATCGGGGCGATCCACGACACCAGCCTATATTGGATCAGCGCCCGCAGTGGTGTCGGGCACACGGCGCTGAGGCCCGCGCGTCGGGGCGCCGGGGCGACTGTCAGAATGGGCAGGCTGTGACCGATATTGACGCCGCCGGTCTGGGCCCGTACGCGGGCGATGCACCGGCCTCGCAGGCCCTGTTCGACCGTGCCCAGGCCATCGTGCCGGGTGGGGTGAATTCACCTGTCCGGGCCTTCCGGGCGGTCGGGGGCACCCCGCGCTTCATGGTCGGCGGCTCCGGCTGCTGGCTCACCGACGCCGACGGCCGGCGCTACCTGGACCTTGTCTGCTCGTGGGGGCCGCTGATCCTCGGCCACGCCCACCCGGAGGTCATCGCCGCGATCACCGAGGCCGCCGCGCGCGGCACCAGCTTTGGCACGCCGACGCCCGGCGAGGTCGCCCTCGCCGAGGAGATCGTCGCCCGGACCCCGGTCGACCAGGTGCGCCTGGTCAACTCCGGCACCGAGGCGACGATGAGCGCCCTGCGCCTGGCGCGCGGCTTCACCGGGCGGTCGAAGGTGGTCAAGTTCTCCGGCTGCTACCACGGGCACGTCGACGCGCTGCTCGTCGCGGCCGGGTCCGGGGTGGCCACGCTGGCCCTGCCCGACTCGCCCGGCGTCACGGGCGCGGCCGCCGGCGACACGCTCGTGCTGCCGTACAACGACTTCGACGCGCTCGACGCCGTCTTCGCGGCGCACGGGGACCAGATCGCCGCGGTGATCACCGAGGCGGCGGCCGGCAACATGGGCGTGGTCGCGCCCCGCGACGGGTTCAACGCCCGGATCGCCGAGCTCGCGCACCGCCACGGCGCCCTGCTGATCCTCGACGAGGTCATGACCGGGTTCCGGGTCAGCCGCGGCGGCTGGGCCGGGCTCGAGCCCGTCGACGCCGACCTCTACACGTTCGGCAAGGTCATGGGCGGCGGCATGCCGGCCGCGGCGTTCGGCGGACGGACCGAGATCATGTCGCGGCTCGCCCCGGCCGGCCCGGTGTACCAGGCCGGAACGCTCTCCGGCAATCCGCTGGCGTGCGCGGCGGGCCTGGCGACCCTGCGACTGGCGACCGCGGACGTCTACGCGCGCCTCGACGCCACCGCCGCGACGGTCTCGAAGCTGACCTCCGGTGCCTTGTCCGCCGCGGGTGTACCCCACGTGCTGTCCACGGCGGGCAGCATGTTCTCGATCTTCTTCACCGACCGGCCGGTGCACTCGTTCGCCGACGCGCAGACTCAGGACGTGGCCGCGTTCCGGGCCTTCTTCCACGAGATGCTCGCGCGCGGCGTCTACCTGCCGCCCAGCGCGTACGAGTCGTGGTTCGTCTCCACGGCGATCGACGAGGAGGCGCTCGGCGTGCTGGAGGCGGCCCTGCCGCACGCCGCCCGGGCCGCGGCTCAGGTGGCGGCGTGAAGACGATCGTGCACGTGCTGCGCCACGGCGAGGTGTACAACCCGGACAAGATCCTCTACGGGCGCCTGCCCGGCTTCCGCCTCTCCGAGCTCGGCGTGCAGATGGCCAAGGCCGCGTCCGAGTCGCTGGCCGGCCGGGACATCACGCACCTGGTCGCGAGCCCGCTGGAGCGCGCGCAGCAGACCGCCGAGCCGTTCGCCGCGCAGCTCGGCCTGCCGGTCACGATCGACGAGCGGCTGATCGAGAGCGCGAACTTCTTCGAGGGCAAGCAGGTCGGCGTGGGCGACGGCTCGCTCAAGGACCCGCGCAACTGGTGGGTGCTGCGCGACCCGATGACCCCGTCGTGGGGCGAGCCGTACAACGTGATCGCGGCCCGGATGTTCCAGGCCCTGCTGGCCGCCCGCGAGGCGGCCGAGGGGCACGAGGCGGTGTGCGTCTCGCACCAGCTGCCGATCTGGACCCTGCGCCGGCACGTCGAGAAGAAGCGGCTGTGGCACGACCCGCGGCGCCGCGAATGCGCGCTGGCCAGTCTCACCAGCTTCCACTTCGAGGACACCAAGATCGTCGGGATCGCGTACTCCGAGCCCGCCGCCCACCTCATCGCGCTCTCGGCCTCGGCGCGCAACGCCAAGGGCGCCTGAGATGCGCCGGGTTCTGATCCTGGTGGCCCTCGCCGCGGTCCTGGGCATGGGGGCCTGCGGCAGCGCCACGCCCCAGAACGCGCTCGGCAGCCGCAAGATCGCGGTGGACCAGCGGGCCAAGGCGCCCGCGATGGGCGGCGACCTCATGGACGGCGGGGGCCGCTTCGAGCTCGCCCAGCACCGGGGCGAGGTCGTGGTCGTGAACTTCTGGGCCTCGTACTGCCCGCCCTGCCGCTCCGAGGCCCCCGAGCTGGAGAAGGTGCTCGCCGCCACCAAGGCCCAGGGCGTGACCTTCATCGGCGTCAACGTGCGGGACCAGCGCGGGCCGGCGGAGGCGTACCTGGCCGACATCAAGCCCACGTACGGCAGCATCTTCGACCCGTCGGCGTCGCTCGCCCTGAACTTCGACGTGCCGCCGAACTCGATCCCGGCCACGCTGGTGATCGACAAGGCCGGGCGCATCGCCGCGGTCATGCGCTCCGAGGTCGATCGGGCCCTGCTCGAACCGATCGTGCGCGACCTGCTGGCCGAGCAGGCCTGATGGATGCCGGGACGGTGGCCGCCAGCGGCCCGCTCCTGCTGGCCATCGGGGTGGCCGCCCTCGCCGGGCTGGTCAGCTTCCTGTCGCCGTGCATCCTGCCGCTGGTACCGGGCTATCTCTCCTACGTCACCGGCCTCGCCGGCGCCGACCTCGACTCGGGGCGTCGCCGCGGCCGGGTGCTCGCCGGCGTGGGCCTGTTCGTGGCCGGCTTCAGCGCGGTGTTCATCGGCCTGATCATCCTCGCCACGCGCGCCGCGATGTCGCTTGTCGTGCACCGCCGGCTGATCGAGGTCGTCGTCGGCGTCGCCGTCATCGTGCTCGGCCTGGCGTTCATCGGCCTGGTCCCGGGCCTGGAGCGGCAGTGGCGCATCCAGCGCCTGCCCTCCGCGGGCCTGGTCGGCGCGCCCGTCCTCGGCGTGGTCTTCGCACTGTCCTGGGCGCCGTGCACCGGCCCGACCCTCGGCGCGATGATCGCGCTCGGCTCGACCAGCGGCTCGCAGACCCGGGCGGTCACGCTCGCGGTGGCGTACTCGCTGGGCATCGGCATCCCGTTCGTCGCCCTGGGGCTGGGCTTCCAGCGGCTCATCGGGGTCGTGAAGTTCATCCGCCGCAACAGCCGCTGGGTCACCCGCATCGGCGGCGCCCTGCTCGTGCTGATCGGGCTCGCCCTGGTCACCGGCGTCTGGAGCTACCTCATGACCGCCCTGCAGGCGAACATCGGCCCGGCCGGAACGGTGCCGATCTGATGCGCTGGCTCTACCACACCACCGTCTCCGTGAGCCGGCGCGCCTGGCGCCAGCTGACCAGCATGCGCACCGCTCTGGTGCTGCTGTTCCTGCTGGCCGTGGCCGCGATCCCGGGCTCGGTGCTGCCGCAGCGCAACGTGTCGCCGGAGAAGGTCGACACCTACCTCGGCACGCACCGGCAGTGGGGGCCGACGCTCGACCGGCTGTCGTTCTTTGACGTGTACGGCTCGCCCTGGTTCTCGGCGATCTATCTGCTGCTGTTCGTCTCGCTGGTCGGCTGCCTGGTGCCACGGTTCCGGGGGCACATCGCGGCGCTGGTGAAGGTACCGCCGAAAGCTCCTGCTCGTTTCGAACGGCTGCCGCAGCACGCCGTGCTGGCCCCGTCGGGGACCGCCGAGGATGCCGAACGCATCCGGCTCGTGCTGCGCAAACGCCGCTTCCGCACCACGGTGCGCCAGGACGGCGACGTGCTGGAGATCTCGGCCGAGAAGGGCTACCTGAAGGAGACCGGCAACCTGGTCTTCCACTTCGCCCTGCTGTCGCTGATCTTCGGCGTCGCGTTCGGCTCGTGGTTCGGCTGGCACGGCAACCGCGTGCTGGTGGAGGGCGACGACTTCGCCTTCTGCAACACGCTGCTCAACTACGACGAGCACGCACTGGGCGCCCAGGTCGGCGAGAACGACCTGCCCCGGTTCTGCCTGCGGCTGGACAAGTTCACCGCCACCTACCTCGACAACGGGCAGCCGGTGACGTACAAGGCCGACGTCAACGTGACCCAGGACGGCCGGTCCTCCCAGCGCCTGCTGCAGGTCAACGACCCGCTGCGCCTCGACGGGGCGAACGTGTCGCTGCTCGGCCACGGGTACGCGCCGATCCTGCGCTACACCGACAAGTACGGCAAGACCTCGGAGAACGTCGCGACCTTCCTGCCCGCCGACGGTCAGCTCACCAGCCAGGGCGTGGCCACGTTCCCCGACGTGAACATCAACCCGCAGACCAACACCCGCGACGACAAGGCGCAGATCGGGTTCTCGGGCATCTACCTGCCCACGGTCCCCTCCGACCCGTCGGTCAACTCCTCGGCGTTCCCGGCGGAGAACGACCCTCGGCTCATGTTGCAGCCGTACCGCGGGGTGCTGGGCTTCGACGCGGGCGCGCCCCTGTCCGTCTACACCCTCGACACCCGCCAGATCGAGGCCGGCCGGCTGGCCAAGTTCGGCGACCCGCTCATGCTCAAGCCCGGCCAGAGCGCCACCCTGCCCGACGGGACCACCGTCCAGTTCGTCGGCACCCGCCAGTGGATCAGCATCTCCGTCCGGCACGACCCGGGCCAGCCGATCATGCTGGGCGGCGCCGTCGCGCTGATCGTCGGCCTGCTCGGCTCGCTCTGGGGCAAGCGCCGCCGGATCTTCTTCCGGATCACGCCGACCGGCATCGCGGCCGGCGGCCTGCCGCGCAGCGACCACCCCGGCTTCGCCGAGGAGTTCGCCGACATCGTGAGCGCGGCCGCCCCCGCCGCGACGGTGCCCGAGCAGATGGCGCAGACTGACAACGTCGAGGAGGTTGTGTGATGGGCGGGTTGTCCAACCAACTGTTGGTCGTCACGATCTTCAGCTACGTGCTGGCGATGATGGCCTACGCGATCGAGTACGCCTTCGGCGGCCACGGCGCGGTGGCGCGCGTGGCCGTGCGTGAGCCCGCTCTGGTGGGCGGCGGGCCTGCCGTGTCTTCTTCGGATATTTCCGATATTCCGGTCTCCGCGGCCCCCTCCCTGGGTGCTCGCCGCGCCGGCATCACCGCGATCGTCCTCATGATCCTGGGCTACCTCACCCACGTGGGTGCCCTGGTCACGCGCGGAATCGCCGCGGAGCGCGCCCCCTGGGGCAACATGTACGAGTTCGTCATGATGGCCACCGCGGTCGGCATGACGGCGTGGCTGTTCACCGTCGTGCGCCGGCCGAACCTGCGCCACCTGGGCCTCTTCGTGACCCTCGTGGCCGCGATCCTGCTGTCGATCGCGGGCATGAGCCTCTACGTCCCGGTCGGCCCCCTGGTCCCGGCCCTGCACTCGTACTGGCTGGTCATCCACGTCGGCGCCGCCTCGACCGCCTCGGGCATCTTCCTGGTCGGCTTCGTCGCGGCCGCGATGCACCTGATCCGCATGGGCTACGACGCGGGCAAGACGCGCTTCCCGTACTCCCTGGGCGAGCGCCTGCCGGAGCCCGAGGTCCTGGAGCGCGTGACGTTCCGGGTGCACGCCTTCGCCTTCCCGATCTGGACCTTCGGCGTGATCTCGGGCGCCATCTGGGCGGAGGCGGCGTGGGGCCGCTACTGGAACTGGGACCCGAAGGAGATCTGGTCCTTCATCGCGTGGGTCGTGTACGCCTGCTACTTGCACGCACGCTCAACCCCGAGCGTGAGCCGGCGCGTGACTTCGTGGATCGCCGTGATCGGCTGGGCAACAATGCTGGTAAACCTCTTCGGCGTCAACCTGGTGGCGAACGGCCTGCACTCCTACGCCGGCGTCTGACGCACCACGCCGAGCTCGGCGCTCAGCGACCTTCATGCGGCGCGTGCGGGGAGTGGTCGGCACGCGGCGCGGTGGTGGGAAGCGCAACACGCGGCGGCGGATCTGCAGCACCGCACGAACCGACGTGCCGACCAGGCGCGGCGGGTCCGGCAGGCCGACGGCGGCGCGTACCTCCGGCAGCAGCAGGCTCGCGACCACCGGCCGCACCAGCGCGCGCAACCACGGCCGCACGCGCGCGCGAGCCATGGCCAAGGTGCGCTCGCTGCACACCCGGCCCGCGTCCGTGAACGCGAAGGAGGCCTCGCACGAGGCCAGGTACGCGAACGGGTCCGCCGGGAAGTCGCTCAGGCCCATGCGCCGGCCCAGCGCGGCGTAGAAGTCGATCAGGGCGGCGCGCTCGCCCGGCGCGAGGGGCCGCCAGCCGTAGGCGTCCAGCCAGCGGACCAGCGTCACCGCCAGGGCCGCCAAGGCGAAGCGGTTGTGCGCGGCCGTCACCGGAGTGCCGCGATGGCTGCGGTTCACGAAGCGCAGGATCTCCCGGCCGCGCGGGGAGTCCAGGCCGTGCTCGACCAGGTCGCCGAAGGTCAGGGACGTTATCTCGGCGCGGGTGAAGGGGGCGTCCGTCGCGCCCACCACCTCCGCGGTCGGGGGCCACGCGTACAGGTGCCAGATCATGAGGCGGCCCGCCATCCGCACGTCCCACGGGAACTCGTGGAACATGAGGCGGCGCACGGTCTCGGAGTAGTCGTCGCGGCGCACGCCGCCAAGGTAGAGCTACTTGGTCTTGGTGATCGACGTTGCTGTCACGGAACCGTCAGCCTGCTGGCCCTGGATCGTCACCGTCGAGCCGGCGGTCAGGTCCTTCAAGGCGCCCGGCGTCGAGACCGTGGTCTTGTCGCTCGTCTTCACGATCACGGTCTGGCCGTCGGCGGTCTGCACGTACACCGTCGTGCCGTCCACCAGCTTGACCGTGCCTGTCACGCCGCCGCGGGCGCCGGTGCCGCCACCGCCGCCGTTGCCCTGGGCGCCGCCGCCCGGGAACTGGCCGCCGTTGCGGGCGAAGGCGCTCGCCAGGGCGGCCGGGTTCGCGCCGCCGGCGCCCGACGCGGCGGGTGCGGTGCCGTAGCTCTTCTGGACCTGGGCGCCGCCCACGAAGCCGGCGACCAGCAGGGCCAGGCCGGCCAGGACGAAGGTGGCGCGGTTGGCCAGGCGGCGGGGCGCGGCCTTGGCGATGCGCTCGTTGAGGTCGTCGTCCAGCGGCGGCTCGGCGAGCAGATCCGGCTCGTCGTCGACGGAGGCCGCTGCCGGCAGTACCGAGAAATCGGAAATATCGGAAACATCAGAATCGCCCGGGTCGTCCGTCACGACCGGCAGCACCTCGGTGTCGTCGGACGAAGGGCGAACGTACGGCGACGCATCCGGACGGCGGAACGGCGAAGCGGCGTGGCTCACGGAACACTCCTCAAAGACGAAGCCGTGCGAGTGGGACCTGGTTGCGATGCCCGCGGGGGGTTTGGCACCGCAACCGGGACCCTCCCGCGCGGAAAGTGCGGAAAGAACGGATTTATTCGTACCGAAGCGCCTCGATCGGCCGCAGACCCGCCGCCCGCGAGGCCGGGTAGCTGCCGAAGAAGAGACCGATCGCCACGGAGAAGCCCAGGGCCAGCGCGACCGAGCTGGGCACGATGACCGGCTTGATGCTCACGATCGTGAACTGGCTGCCGATGATGGCCGCGGCCACCCCGAGCAGGCCGCCGATGAGCGACAGCACCGTCGCCTCGACCAGGAACTGGGTGAGGATGGTGCGCTTCGGGGCGCCGAGCGCCTTGCGGATGCCGATCTCGCGGGTCCGCTCGGTGACGGTCACCATCATGATGTTGGTGATGCCGATCCCGCCGACCAGGAGGCTGATGCCGGCGACGGCGCCCAGCAGCAGCGTGAACGTCTCGGCGGTGTTGGCCCGGGTCTCCAGCAGCTGGGACTGGTTGAGGATGCGGTACGCCGATGTCGTCGACGACCCGCTGATGTTGAGCTTCGCGTTGAGGATCGCGGTGATCTCCGACTGCGCCGCGCTGACCTCGTCCGGCGAGGTGGCCTGCACGAGGAGCTGGCTGAGCGAGCCGTACCCGGTAAGCGACTCCTGCACCGCGCTCACCGGCGCCATGGCCACGTCGTTGGGGTCGTTGAAGCCGCTGCCGCCCTTCGCCGCGAGCACCCCGACGACCGTGAAGAGCTTGCCGGAGACGGTGATCTGCTTCGACAGCGGGTCGACGTTGCCGAAGAGCTCCTCGGCGACGGTCGAGCCGAGCACCACGACCTTGCGCGAGTCCTTGACGTCGTCGTCGGTGAAGAGCGCGCCCTTGGCAATCTTGAAGTTCGACGCCCCGACGTAGCCCGGATAGGTACCGACGAACTGCGGGATGGTGTGGTCCGTGCCCTCGTAGGTCGCCGCCTGCGAGCCGGTCACCACCGGCGAGACGCTCTTGACGTGCGGGGCGTCGTCCTTGTTCTCCAGCGCCGGCACGAGATCCATGTTCAGCGCGGTGTTCTGGGTCGAGGCCGCCCCGCGCGCCCCGCCGCCGGCCCCGGCCGTCACGGTGAGCGTGTTGGTGCCCAGCGCCTCGATCTGTTTCTGCACCGCCTGGGCCGAGCCGTTGCCGACCGCCACGAGCAGGATGACCGCCGCGACGCCGATCAGGATGCCCAGCACCGTCAGGCCGGAGCGCAGCTTGTTCGCGGTGATCGCGCGCAGCGCGAAGCGGATGGTCTCGAAGATGTTCACTTCAGCCGCTCATCCTGGACGATGCGTCCGTCGACCAGCCGGATCAGCCGCTTCGCGTGCGCGGCGACGTCCGGCTCGTGAGTGATCAGCACGATGGTGCGGCCCGACCGGCTGAGCCGGTCGAACACGGCGAGCACGTCGTTGGTGGACTGGGTGTCGAGGTTGCCGGTGGGCTCGTCGGCCAGCACCAGGGCCGGCGCGGTGACCAGGGCCCGGGCGACCGCGACGCGCTGCTGCTGGCCACCGGAGAGCTGGTTGGGCTCGTGGCCCTCGCGGTCGGCCAGGCCGACCATGGCCAGCGCGGCGCGGGCCCGGCGGCGGCGCTCGGCCGACTTGACCCCGGCGTACGCGAGCGGCAGCTCGACGTTGGCCAGCGCGGTGGTCCGGGCGATGAGGTTGAACGACTGGAACACGAAGCCGATCCGGCGGTTGCGCACCAGCGCGAGCTGGCGGTCGTTGAGCCGGCTCACGTCGACGCCGTCGAGCAGGTACTGCCCGTACGTCGGAATGTCGAGACAGCCCAGGATGTTCATGAGCGTCGACTTGCCCGAGCCCGACGAGCCCATGATCGCGACGTAGTCGCCGCGTTCGACGGTGACCGTCACGCCCCGCAGGGCGTGCACCTCGGTCTCGCCCTGCCCGTAGATCTTCCTCACGTTCTGGATGTCGAGGACCGGCTTGACGGCCGGGCCCGTCCCGGTCGCGAGGTCGTCGATCGTCTGCGCGGTCATCTCAGTTGCCCCCACGGAAGCCACCGGCCCCGGCACCGGGGAAGTTGCCACCGCCGCCGCCGAAGTTGCCGTTGCCGGGGAACTGCTGCTGGTTGTTCGTGCCGGTGGTCGAGTTGGTCGTCGTCGTGGTGATCACGACCTGCTCGCCGGCCTGGAGCCCGGACTTGACCTCGACGAAGCCGCCGCCGGTGATGCCGACCTCGACCTGCCGGTCCTCGTTCTGCCCGTTGACCTGCACCTGCACCGTGCGCTGGCCGCCGGCGGTACGCAGGGCGGTGCTCGGGATGCGCAGCACGTTCTGCGCCTCGGCGACCGTCACCACCGCGGTGGTGCTCTGCCCCAGCCGTACCCCTTCCGGAAGCGAGTCCAGCGAGATCGTCACGGCGTAGGAGTTCACGTTGTTCGCGGTCGTGGCCGTCGGCGAGATGGTGGCCACCTTGCCGGTCGCCCGCGTGCCGGACAGCGCGCTCCACGTGATGTTGGCGGTCTGGGCGGCCTTGAGCTTTGTCGCGTCCGCCTCGGCGAAGCTCGCGTTGATCTGCAGCTTCGACAGGTCCGCGATCTGCACGAAGCCGCTGCCGGAGCTCGAGGAGGTCGAGCTCGTCGAGCCGGTGGTGCTGCTGCCGCCGCCCCCGCTGGAGGAGGACGAGCCGCCCGAGGAGGAGCCGACCGCGCCGCTGACCGCGGTGACCGTGCCGGCGATCGGGGCGGTGAGCACCGTACCGTTGACCGTGGTCTGGGCCGAGGTCACGTTGGCCTGCGCGGTGGCGACCTGCGCCTCGGCCGAGGCGATCGTGGCGTCGTCGGCGCTGTTGTTCTCGTCGCGGGTCAGCGCCGCCTTGGCCGCGGTGAGGTTGGCCTTCGCGGTGTCCAGCGAGGCCTGCGCGGCGGTCGGGTCGACCTTGGCCAGCGTCTGGCCCTTGGTCACCACGTCGCCGACCTTCACGTCGACCTCGGTGACCGTGCCCGAGGTGGCGAAGTTCGCGTTCGCGGTGGCGGCGCTGGCGACCGAGCCGGTCGCGGACACCGTCTGGGAGACCGTGCCCTGGGAGACGGCCACGAGCCGGGTGCGCGTGGTACTCGTCCCCGTGCCGGCGTTCGCGGCCGGCCCGTTGACGATCTGGTACGCCCAGAAGGCCCCGCCGACCGCGGCCAGCACGAGCACGGTGTTCACGAGGGTCACGGAGTTGATCCGTGGCTTGATCCGTGGCTTCCCAAGGGATGACGGCAGCGACAAACGCATGAGGGGAATCGTGGTGGAGGTCGCTCGGAGCTAACCTCAGCGAACCTCGGAGTTGCCTCGGAATCCGCTTGCCCGGATTTTCGCCGATTCGTCCGTGTGTTCGTGCGCCGGTTCGGCGTCCTCATCGAGATCGATGTCCGCGAGGTCGTCGGGAAGGTCGAGCGCCGGCAGCAGTACCCGGAACGTCGCGCCCTGCCCCGGCGCCGTCCACAGCTCGACGCGCCCGCCGTGCGCCTGCACGATCGAGGCGACGATGGACAGGCCGAGGCCGGCGCCGCCGTAGCGGCGGGAGCGGGAGCCCTCCGCGCGGTACAGGCGCTCGAACACCCGCACCGCGTCGTCCGGCTTCATGCCCGGGCCGGTGTCGCTGACCTCGATGCAGCCCAGCGGAACACCCACGGGCAGTTCCGGGCCGACGGTGGCGATCGGGAGCATCTTCGGCGGCTCGGCGCGCCCGACCCGGACCACGATCCGGGTGTCTTCCGGCGTGTGCTGCAGGGCGTTGCTGACCAGGTTGCCGATCACCTGCCGCAGCCGGGCCTCGTCCCCCTCGACGGTCACCGGCTCGAAGGTCGCCGAGCGCTCGTCCAGCGCCGCGAGCTGCACGAAGCGCGTCGGTACCCGCACGTGCGCGTCGCGGACCGTGTCGGCGGCGACGGCGAGCAGGTCGACCGGGTGCTGCTGCAGCGGGCGCTCCTCGTCGAGGCGGGCGAGGGTGAGCAGGTCGTTGACGAGCAGGCGCATCCGGCTGACCTCGGCGTCGATGCACTCCATCGCCTCGTCGAGGGCCGGGCCGGGCGGAGCGCCGCCGCGGCGGTACAGCTCGGCGAAGCCCTGCACGCTGGTCAGCGGGGTGCGCAGCTCGTGCGCGGCGTCGGCCAGGAACTGCCGCAGCCGCCGCTCCGAGGCCGCGCTCTCGTCGACCGCGCCCTCGATGCGGGTCATCATCGTGTTGAGCGCGATGCCGAGGCGGCCCGACTCGGTGTGCGAGTCGGCGTCGTCGATGCGCCGCGACAGGTTGCCGGCGGCGATGTCGGCCGCGGCCTCCTCCATGCGCGTCAGCGGCGCGAGGCCCACCCGCACCAGCGCGGCCGTCGCCACGCCGACCAGCACGAGCAGGAAGAGACTGACCCCCGAGGTGTACTGCACCATCTGGTCGCGTGTCGCCTCGACGTCCTTCAGGGAGATCGCGAAGGCGCCGTAGGCGTAGCCGTTGCCGGTCGGCCACTCCTGCACCCGGACGCGCCACTGCGTGTCGGCCGCGTCGACGGTGAACGGCACGCCGGCGGCCGCCCGCTGCTTGATGTCGCCGAAGAGCTTGGGGTCGACCAGCGGCGTCTCGGCGGAACTGTCGGGCCGGCCTTCGGCGTCGAAGCGGAACACCTGGAAGTCCGGGCCCGGCGAGAACTGGCCCTCCGGGCGCTTGTTCTGCGTCGCGGACGAGTTCGGCAGACGACCCCGGAAGGGGCCCGCGAGCTGCTGGTCGACGCGCTCCATGAGGTACCAGTTGAGAAACAGCACCCCGATGACGTTGGCGGTGATCAAGGCGACCGCGGCGATCGACACGACCGAGACGACGATCCGGGTCCGGACCGTCCAGCGCCGCCAGAGCCGCAGGTTCACCCCTCGGTTCTCGGCAGTCTCAGCGCGTAGCCGACGCCGCGAACGGTGTGGATCAGCGGCGGGTCCCACTTGTCGATCTTGCGGCGGAGGTAGTACACGTAGCTCTCCACGATCCGGCCGTCGCCGCCGAAGTCGTAGTTCCACACCCGGTCGAGGATCTGCGCCTTGCTCACCACGCGGCCGGCGTTCGTCAGCAGGTACCGCAGCAGGTTGAACTCGGTCGGCGACAGGTCGACGCGGTTGCCGCCGCGGCGCACCTCGTGGGCGTCCTCGTCCATCTCGAGGTCGGCGTAGCGCAGCACCCCGCCGTCGACGAGCTGCTGCTGGTCGCCCAGGCTGCGGCGCAGGATCGCGCGGATCCGCAGCACGACCTCCTCGAGGCTGAACGGCTTGGCCACGTAGTCGTCGGCGCCGACGGTCAGCCCGGAGATGCGGTCCTCGACGGAGTCGCGGGCGGTCAGGAACAGCACCGGCACCGGCCGGCCGCTCGTGCGCAGCCGCTGGGCGACCTCGAAGCCGTCCAGGTCGGGCATCATGACGTCGAGCACGACCAGGTCGGGCGCGTACTCCGCGGCCGCCGCCAGGGCCTCGTTGCCCCCGGTGGCGACGCGCACCTCGAACCCGGTCAGGCGCAGCGTGGCCGACAGCAGGGCGCGGATGCTCGCCTCGTCGTCGACGACGAGTACCTTCGGCTGGCGTTCGGTCGCCTGGGTCGCGATCGGCATCGGCTCCATCGTCACTGACCTGCCGTCAGGATCTCGTCGCCTTGGGCAAGTCCGCTCTTGATCTCGGTGTTGACGTCACCGCGGAGCCCGATCTCGACGGCCCGCCGCTCGTCCTTGCCGTTGGCGTGGACGGTGACGAACCCGTCGTGCACGGCGGTCGAGGGGACGAACAGGACGTCGTCGGCGGATGCGGTGACTACTGCGACAGTAGCGCTCTGACCGTAGAGCAGCGCGTCGGGCACCTTGTCGAAGGAGATGAGGGCCGCGTACCGCACCAGGCGGTTCGACACCGTGCCGGCCGGGTCGATCTGCAGGACCTTGCCGTCGTACTTCTCCGCGGCGTTGTCCGGCAGGGTGATCTTCGCCGTCTGGCCGACCTTGAGCGCGGCCACCTCGGCCTCGGTGAACTGGGCCTTGACGACCGCGTCGCCGGTGCCGGCCAGGGTGATCACGTTGGAGCCGGCCTGGCTGCCGACCGAGCCGCTGGCCGCGAGGATCTTGCCGCCGACCGGGGCGGTGATGACGGTGCCGGCGAGCTTGGCGTTGGCCTGGGTGAGGCTCAGCTTGGCGTTGTTGAGCCGCTGCTGGGCGTTCATGAGGTTGTCGCTGGTCTGCTGCACCTGGTTGGCGCGGACCTGGGCGGCGTTCTGGGTGTTCTGCCCGGTGTTGGTGCCGCCGGTTCCCCCGGTGCCGCCCGTTCCTCCCGTGCCGCCAGTTCCACCGGTTCCTCCCGTGCCGCCGGTTCCTCCCGTGCCGCCGGTTCCACCCGTGCCGCCCGTTCCACCCGTGCCGCCGGTGGTTCCGGTGCCGGTCGACCTTGCGGGGGTCGCGGCCGCGGTCGTCGGGTTGCTCGTGGGCAGGGCCAGCGCGGTGTCGTGCGCGGTCACGGCCTTGTCCAGGGCGTCCTGGGCGTTGGAGACGTTCTCCGAGGCCTGGTCCACCGCGTCCTGGGCGGCCGAGTCGTCGACCTTCGCCAGGACCGCGCCCGCGGCCACGACGTCGCCGGCCTTGACGTTGAGCTCGGTGAGCGTGCCGCTGGTGGTGAACCCGAGGCTGCGCGTCGCCTGGGCCTGCACCGTGCCCGATGCCGACACCGTGCTGCTGACCGCGCCCCGGCTCACCTTCGCGGTGCTGACCTGCACCGGAGCCTTCTCGTCACGACTCGTGAGCACGACCGTCGTCACGGCTGCCGCCGCGAGCACGGCGACCCCTCCGGCCAGCCACCAGACCTTCATGGGAAGGTAGTTCAGCGGGTTCTCCTCCCGGCCAGCTAGGCCCGACCTCAAAGTTGGCTGGGAGCCGTTTCGCCGTATTTGCGGGCGTTGGGTTGTGAGGCAATTTTGAGGTTCGGCCCACCTCCCGTCGAGCTTGGCGACGTTGCATCACACGGGTGATGAACAAGCGGATCGGCGGCGCGGCCTTGGCGCTCGCCGCGGTGGCATTCTTCGCCGCCGCCTGCGGCTCCTCCGATGACAACGCACCGGCCGCCGCGGGCGCGTCGGGCGGCACGGACTACGCGTCCTGCCTGCGCAACAACGGGGTCAACCTCCCGCAGTTCAACGCGTCCGGCCGGCCCACCGCGCGCCCCTCGGGCTTCCCGGGCGGCCGCGGGTCCGGCCAGCCCCGGCCCTCGGGCGAGCCGCGCCCGTCCGGCAGCGGGGGCTTCCGCGGCGGCAACCCGGGCGGCGGCGGGGGCTTCTTCGGCTCCACGGCCCCGGACGGCGTCGACCAGCAGACGTGGGAGAAGGCCCAGAAGGCCTGCGCGTCGCTGCGCCCGACCGCCTTCCCGAGCGGCGGCGGCGGTTTCGGCAACCGCGGCAACGGCCAGGACGCGGCGTACCGCAACTGCCTCGCCGAGCACAACGTGACCGTCCAGGGCAACCTCGACCAGCTGAACACCGCCGACCCGAAGGTCGCGGCGGCGGTGCAGGCGTGCGCGCCGCTGAAGCCCGCCCCGGCCGCGTCCTGACCCCCTGACCACCCGCCCGGCCGGTCGCCGGACTCGACGGTTCCGGCCGCCGGGTCACTGCGCCCGGTGACCAGCCGGGCGGGGTCGACCCCCGGTGCCTGATTCAGGGTGCGTCGGCGTCGCACCCGCTGTGCGCCGGTCTCGCGGCCGCAATCGACCAATCCGGACATCGTGGGAGTGTCCGGATGGCCGGGCCGCGAGATCGGCGCTCAACACGCGTGTCGGTGCGCGAGGCGGGTCGTTGCGCACGGTATGGAAGCGCTGGACACCTTCTCACGGACGTTCCTGCCGGCCACGGCGCTGGCGAAGCTGCCGGGCGGCACCGTCGCCCGCCATGTCCAGGTGCTGCGCCGCTGCGCCGGAGACCGCGACGTGGTAGCGGTGGTAGCGCGCTGCACCACGAGCCGCGGCCGCCGCAACGTGCTGATGCTGACGCGCAACCGCCTGGTGGTGACGAGCGAGACCCCGCTGCTGCGCCGGGTCGCCCTCCACCTCAACGCCGACCTCCACCAGCTCGCCGACGTGACTTGGACCCCGGAGCCGGATCGAACGGGCATCCAGCTGGGCGTGACCGCCATCGACGGCGTACGCGAGAACTTCTGGATCCGCCTCGACTCCAAGGCCGAGATGTGGCGCCTCGACGAGGCCCTGAAGCAGGCCTTCCGCACCCCGTGGGGCGTAATCGAACCGGCCCGAGCCGCGACGGCCAAGGTGCGCGCCACCGCCCCGATGAAGTCCCGCACGGAGCTCCGCCTGGCCTGAGGCCACCGTCGAACCGGCGCGACCAGCAGCGCCACGATGGAGCCCGCGCCGCAATCCGCCAGGTCATCCACTCGCGATCGCCCCCGCACCGCAGCGGCCGGCAACCAAGTCACGCCGCAGATCGCCACCACCGGCGCGTCGACCACGGGCCGCGAACGCCATCCCGAGCTCAGCCGCCCCAAAGGGCGTCCGCGATCCGATTCCCGCGGAATCGGATTTAAGCCCCGTCAGGCGATAAATCCGATAAGTCGCGGCGCGGAGCGCCCGACTTATCGTGGGGCCGCACGTGTGATCGGCCCACCTCGCCGCGGGCGCTGGCTTCCGCTGCAAGTGGGCCGATCGCCCAGCTGATTACCGGCACGCGGCCCGCCCAAACATCTCCCGTACATGCTCCGAGCACTCCAACCCGCAGAATGGGACGGTGGATCAGGGCAAGGGCCTCGTAGTCGTCGTCGAGGACGAGAAGCCGATCGCCGACCTGCTGCGGATGTACCTCACGCGCGAAGGCTTCGGTGTGCACGTCGAGCACGACGGGCCCGGCGGGCTCGCGGCCACGCGCAAGCTCCGGCCCGTCGCCTGTGTTCTCGACATCGCGCTGCCGGGGCTCGACGGTACCGAGATCTGCCGGCGGCTGCGGGAAGCGGGCGACTGGACGCCGGTGCTGTTCCTGACCGCGCGCGACGACGAGGTCGATCGTATTCTCGGGCTCGAGCTCGGGGGCGACGACTACATCACCAAGCCGTTCAGCCCCCGCGAGCTCGTGTCGCGCGTGAAGGCGGTGCTGCGCCGCACCCAGGGGCCACCCGACGTCGAGCAGGTGCGCACGGTCGGGCCGATCTCGATCGACCCCGCGCGCCGGGAGTGCCGCGTCGACGGCACGCCGGTCAGCCTGACGTCCACCGAGTTCTCCCTACTGGCGCACCTCATGGGGCGGCCCGGACGGGTGTTCACGCGGGAGGAGCTGCTGGGGTCGGTCTGGGGGTACGCCGCGCACAGCGGCACCCGCACGGTCGACGTGCACGTGGCCCAGGTGCGCGGCAAGCTCGGCGGGGCCGCCTCGGTGATCCGGACCGTGCGCGGGGTCGGGTACACCGCCGATGCGTAGGAGCCTGGCCGCCCGCACCGCGCTCGTCACCTGCGTCGTGGCGGTGGTCTCGGTGCTCGTCACCGCGGCCGTCGGCATCCCGCTCACCGCGACCCAGGCCAACAAGGCCGCGCGCCAGCGGCTCGCGGACGACACCAAGCTCACCGCCGAGCTGATGCGCCCGCGCTTCAACAACACGCCCCGCAACCCGGTCGACGAGGAGAACGTCGCCAAGCGTCTGGCGGATCAGGGCATCGAGGTGTACCTCATCCGCGCCGGCAAGGCCGATCACGACGGACTTCCCGCCGGGGTGGTCAAGTCGATCGGGGCCGGCCAGAACGTCGAGGTGCGCCTGGCCAAGGTCGGCGGGCAGGTCCGGCTCGTGGCCGGGCGCGCGATCGGCAAGGACGGCAACGGGGTGGTGCTCTCCGAGGCGCCGCCGGGCGGGGCCCTCGCGCGCTTCGCCGGCCAGCTCTGGATCGCGCTGCTGGCCGGGCTCGCCGCCGGGCTCATCGCCGGGCCGTTGCTGGCCCGGCGCATCTCGCGGCCGATCCGCAACGTGGCCGCGGCGGCGAAGCGGCTCAGCGCCGGAGACCGCACGGTGACGCTCTCACCCGACGGACCGGCCGAGGTCGCCGAGCTCGCGCAGGCGGTAAACGGGCTCACCGCCGCCCTGGCCACCAGCGAGGGGCGGGAGCGGGACTTCCTGCTGTCCGTCTCGCACGAGCTGCGCACGCCGCTGACGACGATCCGCGGGTACGCCGAGGCGCTCGCCGACGGAGTCGTCGGCGCGGAGGGTGCGCAGCGGGCCGGGCAGACGGTGCTCGACGAGGCCGAGCGCCTCGACCGGCTCATCGCCGACCTGCTCGTGCTGGCCCGCCTCGAGGCCGCGGACCTGCCCATCGAGGTGGTGGAGGTCGACCTCACGCAGCTGCTCGCCACCGCCGCCGAAGCGTGGGGCGGGCGGATCGCCGCGGCTGGCCTGGTGCTGCGCACGGAGCTGCCGCCGTTCGCCGTCCCGGTGTTGACCGACCCGGGGCGCATCCGGCAGATCATCGACGGGCTGCTGGAGAACGCGCTGCGCGTGGTACCGGCGCAGGCTCCTGTGGTTCTGGCTCTTCACACGGGCCCGGGCGCGGCCCGGCTCGAGGTCCGCGACGGCGGGCCGGGGTTCACCGACGAGGACCTGGCGGTGGCGTTCGAGCGGGGCGCGCTGTCGCGGCGGTACCAGGGCGTGCGCAAGGTCGGCAGCGGCCTGGGCCTCGCCCTGGCGGCCCGGCTGGCGCGGCGGCTCGGGGCGTACATCGAGGCCGGGCACGCGCCCGAGGGCGGGGCCAAATTCACTGTCACCTTCCCGTTGCGGACCGTGTCATGATGTCGGTCTATGCATGCCTGGTGGGTGGTCCTGGGGCTCGGCGGCGCGGGTGCGGCGCTGGGGATTCTGCTCGTCCAGGTGCTCTTCTGGCAGCGGCTGCGCCGCGTGGGCGGCGACCCGGTCGGGATCTTCACGCAGGGCGTCGCGCTGCGCTGGGTCGGCGTGCCGCTCGCGGCGCTGCACGTGGTCCTGTTCCTGCTGCTGACCCGGCTGGACCAGCCCGGCTGGTGGATCGGCGGCGTGGCCACGGTCCTGTCGGTGCCGGTGCGCCGCCTGCTCAACCTGAAGGCGATCGCCGTGATCGTGCGCGGGATCGGATACGAGCGCGGTCCCGTCGCCGACCGTGACGGCGACCAGGTCGACCGGCAGTCCTACTGGCGGCTCGTCCGCAGCTGGTACCGCCACGAGTACACCGGCCACAACGTCAGCGACGTGATCGCCATCAAGATCCTGGGCCTGCTCGTCCACCTGCTCTTCTGGCCGCTGGCCGCGCTCGGCGCGCAGGCCTCGCACGTGCTCATGTGCCAGGACCCGGCCGACGCGCTCGGGCACTCCACCGACGGCCACGAGCGCCCGGGCGACGCCTTCCGCGCGCTGGGAACCCCCTACGTCAGGTTTGCGGGACGGGATCCGAGGTAGACGGGCAGTTCGCCCTCTCTCCGAGGAGGTACCCCCATGAAACGCTCGCGGATAGGCCTGCTCTGCAGCGCGGTGGCCCTCACCTTCGTCGGCGCCCTGCCGCCCGCCGCCGCGGTCGCGCAGCCCACGCCCGAACCCTCCGCTCCGTCCGCTCCCTCTCACCAGTCGCACGGCGACATGCTCAAGGGCGTGCTGCACGGCGAGGGGATCGTGGAGACGAAGAACGGCCCGGTCCGCGTGGCCCTGCAGAACGGCGAGGCGACGAAGGTGACCGCGACGGCGGTGACGGTCCAGTCGTCGGACGGCTTCACGCGCACCTGGCAGATACCGAAGGACCTGAAGGTGTACGACAAGCGGCACACCGTGCAGCCCAACGGCGTGCAGAGCGGCACGCAGCTGACGATCGCGGGCACGGCGGCGGCCGCGAACGCGACCCCGGCCACGACCGCGTGGACCGCGAAGTGGGTGATCATGCAGTCGAACGGTGAGACCCCGAGCTCGTCCTGACCCAAAGGCCCGGCCCCCGTACCGGGGAAGCCGGGCCTTTCCGTTTCTTTCCTTTGCTTACGCGCGCAGCTCGGCGACGCAGCACTTCACGCTGCCGCCGCCCTTCTTGAGCTCGCTCAGCTCGACCGGCACCGGCACGTAGCCCGCCGTGCGCAGCCGGGCCGCCAGCGCGGTCGCCTCGCTGCTCAGCACCACGTTGCGGCCGTCGGAGACGAGGTTGAGGCCGAACGCGAGCGCGTCCTCCTCGGTCGCGAGCACCGCGTCCGGGAAGAGCTGGGCGAGCACCTGCCGCGACGACTCGGAGAACGCCTCCGGGTAGTACGCGACGTTCGCGTCGTCCAGCGGCGCCAGGGCCACGTCGAGGTGGTAGAAGCGCGGGTCGACCAGGCGCAGCGAGACCACCGGCCGGCCGAGTGTCTCCTGCGCCTCCGCGTGCGCGCTCACCTCGGTCCGGAAGCCGTGCCCGGCCAGCACCAGGCCGCCCAGGGCCGCGGGCAGGTAGGCGAAGTCGCCCTCGCCCTCGTTGGTCTCCGACGCGGCCACGTACCGCCAGCCGAGCGTGTCGTAGAACCGCCGGTGCGCGGCCGCCTCGGCGGTGCGCTGCGGGTATTTGAACTTCGCGCCGTAGACGACGCCGTCGACCGAGAAGGCGCCGTTGGCCGCGTAGACCATGTCCGGCAGGCCGATCTCCGGCGTCAGCACGTGGACCTCGTGGCCGAGGCGGGCCAGCGTCTCGCGCAGGCCCTCCCACTGCTTCACGGCCAGCTCGGTGTCCACCGGTGCGGTGGTGTCCATCCAGGGATTGATCGCATATTCCACCACGAAGTGCTCGGGTGGCGACATGAGGTACGACCGCGTCACGAGATCAAACGGTAGATTTCCTGTGTTTCACAAAACAGCGAGAAAAGTTGCTTTCGAGGAGGGATTCGTTGCGGCTCGACCCGATTGATCAGCGAATCATTGCGTTCCTGCAGGAGGACGCCCGCTCATCGTATGCAGAGATCGGCGAGAAGGTGGCGCTGTCGGCCCCGGCCGTGAAGCGCCGCGTCGACCGGCTCCGATCCAGTGGAGTGATCCGCGGCTATACGGCCCTGATCGACCCGGGCGCGGTCGGCTGGACCACCGAGGCGTTCGTCGAGCTCTTCTGCACCGGGCGTACCTCGCCGGCGCAGCTGAAGGCGGCGGCCAAGCGGCACCCGGCGGTCGTCGGGGCGTACACCATCTCCGGCGAGGCCGACGCGCTCGTGCACCTGCGGGCGATGGACATGGCCGGACTGGAGGAGGCCCTCGAGCGGCTGCGCGCCGAGCCGTTCGTGACCTCGACCCGCAGCATGATCGTGCTGTCGCGGCTGGTGGAGACGCTCGCGCCGCGAATCGCGGAGGCGCCGGGAACCGCCGGGGGCCCGCCACCGTCCTAGAGCCATGAAACGCGCCGCCGTCACGCTGAGCGCCATCTGCCTGGTTCTTTCCGGGTGTACCGCTAAATCGGACTTGTCAGACATAGCGGCCGGCAGTGCCGCGGCCCCGCCGCTGCGCCTCGTCGCCTACGACGACTGCGCGGAGCTGGCGAAGGGCCTGCGGACCGCCACCGCGGAGGCCGTCGGGCCCTGGGGTTTCAACAACCTGCCCGGCGGCATGCGGACCATGCTCAACGGGGCGGTCCCGGAGGCGGCCCAGGACACCGCGGCCGCCAAGGGCGCGGACGACCAGGCGTTCTCGGGCACCAACAACCACGAGGCCGGCGTCGACGAGCCGGACGTGGTCAAGACCGACGGCAAGCGCATCGTCACCCTCGCCCGCGGCCGCCTGGTCGTGGTCGACGCCGCCTCGCGGAAGGTCACCGGCACGCTGGCGATGGACGGGGCGAGCAACGACGGCAAGATGGCCGTCGGCGCCGACCAGCTCCTGCTCGCCGGCGACCGCGCGCTGGTGCTCGGCTTCGACTACTCCGACCCGCGCGACGGCGGGCCGCTGCTCACGCTGGTCGACCTGGCCGGCGCGCCCAAGGTCCTGAGCACGTACCGCATCGACGGCGCCCTCGTCGACGCCCGCCAGGTCGGCAACGTCGCGCGGGTCGTGATCCGCTCGGCGCCGCGGATGGCGTTCCCGCAGTACGAGCAGTCCACGGACGAGGAGGCCCGGCTGGCCGCCAACCGCGCCGCCGTCGCCGCCGCGCCCGTGGAGGACTGGCTGCCGCGGTGGAGCTC
The DNA here is from genome assembly GCF_049995355.1 of Dactylosporangium sp. McL0621. Taxonomy (NCBI): domain Bacteria; kingdom Bacillati; phylum Actinomycetota; class Actinomycetes; order Micromonosporales; family Micromonosporaceae; genus Dactylosporangium; species Dactylosporangium sp. McL0621. The sequence goes on along the minus strand of NZ_CP188259.1, from coordinate 135,661 downwards.
GGTGGACGCCGCGGGCAAGCGGACCGATGGGCATGTCGACTGCGGTGCGGTACAGCTGCCGGCGACCTATTCGGGGACGTCGCTGCTCACCGTGGCCACCTTCGACCTCGGCGCAGCCGGCCTCGGCTCCGGCGAGCCCGTCTCGGTCGCGGCGGACGGCGGGATCGTCTACGCCAACGGCCCGAGCCTCTACGTCGCCAACGACCAGCGCTGGCGGGTCGTGGGGCCGATGGTCAAGCGGGGCGGCCCGGCGCCGGACCCGAAGACGCAGCTGTTCAAGTTCTCCATCGCCGGGCCCGGCCGGCCGAAGTACGTGGCGGCCGGCGAGGTGCCCGGGTGGCTGCTCAACCAGTACTCCATGTCGGAGTGGGACGGCCGCCTGCGGGTGGCGACGACCGCGAACGACGCCTCGACCGTCTACGTGCTCGAGCAGAGCGCCGGCACGCTCGCCGTCACGGGCCAGGTCGGCGGCCTGGGCAAGGGCGAGAAGATCTACTCGGTGCGGTTCATCGGCACCACCGGTTACGTGGTCACGTTCAAACAGACGGATCCGCTGTACACGCTGGACCTGAGCAACCCGGCGGCGCCCCGCACCCTCGGCGAACTCAAGATCACGGGGTACTCCGCCTACCTGCACCCGGCCGGCGACGGGCGCCTCATCGGCATCGGGCAGGAGGCGAGCCGGCAGGGCCGCCCGCAGGGGCTGCAGGTGTCGCTGTTCGACGTGCACGACCTGACCCAGCCGGCGCGACTGGCCCAGTTCCAGCTGCCCGGGTCCGGCTCGGCCGCCGAGTTCGACCCGCACGCGTTCCTGTTCTGGCCCACGACGGGCGCCCTGGTCGTGCCGGTCTGGGGCGACCAGCCCAGCGCCCTGGTGCTCTCGGTGCACGGCGACCAGCTCACCAAGGCCGGGACCATCCAGCACCCCGGCCGGTACTCGGCGATGCAGCGCTCGCTGGTGATCGGCGGGACGCTGTGGACGCTGTCGGACCAGGGCCTGCAGGCGAACGACCTCACGACGCTCGCCCAGCAGGCCTGGGTGCCTATCGTTTAGGGCCTGTTTCACACCTGGGTGGGAGCGAGGCGGAGTCCAGATTTCGGCTGCGCACCTCCCGCGAAGGCCCGGTTACAACACCGGTAGCCAGGCCTCCGCGGGAGGCACGCAGCCGAAATCTGGGCCCGCCGCAGCCCCGCCGCAGGTGTGAAACAGGCCCTATAGGTACATGCCCGTTCGCTCGCTCTCGCCGGCGATCGCAGGCTTCGGCTTGTCGCCCTCGCCGAAGAAGCGCTTGCCGCCGAACTCGCCGTGCAGGCGGTCGTCGAGCTCGTCCGCGAGCCCGGTCATCACCTGCACGGCGAGCATGAGGTGAGTGGCCTGGAAGTCGCGGCCGAACACCGGGACGCTGGCCCACACGGTGTCGTTGGTGCAGTACAGCCGGCCGATCGGCATCCGGTTGGTGAGCTCGGACAGCTTGACGTACAGGCGCTCGGTCGGCTCGATCTCGGTGAGGATCGGCGAGAACACGTCGACCAGCGGCGGGTTGTCGCGCACCCGCACGAACACCATCGCCGAGCCGGAGCGGATGCCGATGTCCCCGTCGGGGTCGATCGGCAGCTCCTCGGGCGTGGTCTTCATGAGCTTCGCGACGACCGTGGTCACCTTGTCGTACAGCGGCAGGTCCTCGGTCTGCTCGGCCAGGTCGGCGAGGGTGCCCGAGCCCGCCCGGACCACGTCGCCGATGCCGTCCACCAGTGACGAGAGCGAACGCGCCACGCCGAGCGCCGGCACCGGAGCGATGCGCCCCTCGGCGTCGTGCGCCAGATACGTCAGGAAGGCCGGGTGCGGGGTGCCGTAGATGTCCCGCAGCGTGCGCGTGATCAGCCGGCTCAGCCGCGGCGCCTCGCTCTTGCCGACCCGCAGGCCGAACGACTCGCCGGAGCCGGCCACGACCCCGGGCGGCGCCCAGCCGAGCGCGACGATCTCCGCGATGACGGTGCGGTCGAGCCGGTACGCGACGGGCAGGTCGGCATTGCTCACCGCCGTGGCCGCGAGCTGGTCTTCCTCCTCGCCGGTGACCTGGATCGAGTACACCGCGTCCCCGGTCCCGGAGGCCGTAGGATCGAGCGTCAGGTCGAGCGTGGTCCCGGGCGCGAGATCGCGCAGCGCGTCCACGAGCTGCCGCGCAAAGTCCCGCCAGGCCTCGGCCACCTTCTCCTTGAGGTTGCCGCCCACCGGGTCTTCGTCGTCGAACAACGCACTCTCGAACGCCGCGCCACTGTCGCCAGGCTCACCAGCCATGATCGCCTCCCTTTCCCCGCGCCCTCACCCTATCCAGAGTCGATCGCTCACTCGGCGCGGGTGGCCAGGCGGCTCAACTCGGCGCTCGTGGCCTGCGCATCCGCCCCGCGCCCGACCGCCAGCCCCAGCAGAAACGCGGTGAGCGGCGCCCCGGGCCGAGCCACGTTGTGCGCCACGTCCCGAGCGAGATCGAGCACCGCCTTCCGCACGGCGTCATCGGGCGCATCCACCCCAACCGCCGCGGCGGCCGTCTCCAACCACTGCCCGAGCACGTCCTCGCTCACAGCTCCACCCTCCGGAGATCTTCCTCGGTATCGCAGTCAAAGTACGGCGCCCGCTCCCCGTCCCACCGCACCTCACCGACGCTGAGCCCTTCGACGAGCCGCCGGAGCGACCCACCCTGCGTCTCCCCGAACCGCGCGATCGCCTGCCGCAGTGAGCCGGCCCGCCAAACCCCGCACAGCAGCTGCCGCCGCCCGCCTTCGTCCACAAAAAGGGCCCCGTCGTGCTCGTCGAGGTGGTCGAGAAGTACACGGATCGCCATGTCCGACAAATAGGGCATATCCGCCGCAAAGACCCCGATGTAGGCCGCGTTTTCCCCGACGTCCGCCACTCCGGCCGCCGCGGCGGCGACGGGCCCTCCGCCGGCGGGCTCTTCGCGCACGACCCGGACGCCGGCGGGCAACCCTTCCCGGGGCGGCCCGACCACGACAACGGGCTCGGCCCCGGCTTCGAGGACGGCCCGGACAACCCGGGCGAGCATGGAGACTCCCCCGACGGCAACCATGGGCTTGTCCCGCCCGTCGAGCCGCGAACCCCGCCCCCCGGCGAGAATGACCGCGGCGAGCTCGCTCCTCAGGTGGCCGTCAAGCACAACGAGAACTTACCGTCGGACGGGAACGCCCGTAACGCTGAAGGACGCCACCACCAGAAGGGCCGCACATGGGCCGCGTCACGCAACGCCGCACCATAGTCCGCGTCCACGTGTCATCCCCCGCCCCGCCGACACCGCCCCCCACGCCCCCGCTGCCTGAACCGCCGACTACAGCACCCACCAACGCCGCGTCACCGACACCCACTACGCCGCCGGCCATCATCGCCGCGCCGGCCGCCACCACGGGACCGCCGACATCCGCCACAGCACCGGCCATGATCGCCACCGTCCAACGCGAAACCGCCGGCGCACCGGAATCCTCCGACCCGGGGATCGCCACGGCACTCGGGACCGCCACGCCACTTCGGACCATCACAGCCGCCGGGACCATCACGGCGGCCGGGACCGCCACGGCCGCCGGGACCATCACGGCCGCCGGAACCGCCACGACCGGCGGAACCGCCACGACCGGCGGAACCGCCACGACCGGCGGAACCGCCACGACCGGCGGAACCGCCACGACCGCCGGGACCGCCACGACCGCCGGGACCGCCACGGCCGCGGGAACAGCCACGGCCGGCGGAACCGGGCGCGCGGAAGCCCTCAGCGCGCCCCAAGCCAGACGCACGGAACCCCTCAGCGCGCCCCAGACCCGGGTCGAAGCGCAAATCGGCCCGGACACGCTCGCCGCCGAGGAGCCACTCGAGATCCGAGTCGGCGGCGCCGCACTGGCCGTCACCATGCGCACCCCCGGCGACGACCTCGACCTGGCCATCGGCTTCCTGCTGACCGAGGGCGTGATCCGCCAGGCCGCCGACGTGGTCACGGCCAAACTGTGCGCGGGCGACGAGGAACCGAACTCGTACAACGTCGTGGACATCCGGCTGAGCGCCGACATCCCCGCGCCGGTCACTCAGCAGGCCGCCCGCAACTTCTACACCACCTCCTCGTGCGGGATCTGCGGCAAGGCGAGCATCGACGCGGTCCGGACCAGGTCGGCCTTCGACGTCAGCCGCGACCCCCTCACCGTCGCGCCCGAGATCCTGGCCGGCCTCCCCGACGCCCTCCGCCGCCGCCAGCGCGCGTTCGACACGACGGGCGGCCTGCACGCGGCGGGCCTGTTCACCCCCGGCGGCGAGCTCGTCTGCCTCCGTGAGGACGTGGGCCGGCACAACGCGGTCGACAAGGTCGTCGGCTGGGCCGTGCGCCAGGAGCGCCTCCCGCTCGAAGGCCACGTGCTCATGGTCAGCGGCCGGGCCAGCTTCGAGCTGTGCCAGAAGGCCTGGATGGCCGGCATCCCACTGCTCGCCGCGGTGTCCGCGCCGAGCACCCTCGCCGTCGACCTGGCGGCCGAGGCCGGCCTGACACTCGTCGGCTTCCTGCGGGGGGCCACGTTCAACGTCTACGCCTCCCCCCAACGCATCCAGGGCCTACCGCCCCTACCGGGCCGATGACACCGCTCACCGCGCCGGCCTCCCGCCGTCGTGGCCGGCCTCCCCGGCGACGCCGAGCCCCGAGCACAGCCGAGCCCGCGGCCCCGACCCGTCCGGAGCCGGAGTGTGCGGCGAGAACGTCAGCGCCCGGGCGCCGACCCTCCGCGTGACCCGCCGGCGCCGGAGCCGCCCGATGGGCGGCACCTGCCGCGGCGACAGCCCGCGCCCGAGGATCTCCGCCATGAGCCCGGCCGCCGAGTACCCGGGGTCGGCGTCCAGCGCCCGATCCAGCGCCAGCGAGGCGTGCAGGCCGTTGCCGGTGCGCCAGGACAGGTACGCCAGCAGCGTCGCCGCCGGAGCGCACGCCGACGGCTCGCAGCGGCGCACCAGGTCGGTCCACAGCCGCTGGTGCGCCTCGCCCGGCCCGTCGGTGCGGCGCACGTCGCGGTCCAGGCGCTCCCACGCGCGGTCGCGGAAGTCGACGACGAGGAGCAGGACCTGCAGCCAGGCGACCTCGTCGTCGGTCAGGCGCCGCCCGGCCGCGTAGCACTCGAGGGCCGCGTCCAGGGCGACCCGGCCCGCGGCCACGACCGCCGCCCGGACGCCGGCCCGGTCGCGGTCCGCGACGAGCCGCAGCACCCGCAGGTGGGCCCGGTTGCCGGCCTCCTCCATCGCCTCGAGCGCCGGCCCCACCGGGCCCGCGAACGCGGCGGCGACGGCGGCCCGGTCCGGCAGCGCGACCAGCCCGGCCAGCGTGGCCTCCGCGGCCGCGATCGACGTCGCCGGGTCGAACTCGCGACCCTCCGGCGGGCAGCAGCCGGGCACCTCGCACAGCAGCGACCAGAACCGCCCCTCGTACGTGCGCAGCATGTCCAGCACCGCGATGCCCCGGGTGCTCATCGCCGCGCTCACCGTGCGCAGGAAGGGCTCGGCCCGCTCGGGTGGCCCGTACCCGATCAGGAGCGCCCCGTCGATCGCGTTGCGCCGGAACAGGCGGCCGTAGTGCTCGGCCAGCACCGCGGCGGCGTCATGGTCGTCGGGCAGGTCGCCGCGCAGCTGGAGGTGCAGCCCGGAGCCGCGCAGGCCGAGCGCGACAAGGCTGTCGACGGGGTGGAACCCCATGAGGTAGGGCATGGCCGAGAGGAGCTCGGCGGGTCCGCGCAGTCGCAGTCGGGAAGCCATGCGGACGAGCCTTCTCCGGCCGCAACGCCGCCGGAAGCCCGAGTTCCCGCCTGTGGACAACGCGCCCGTCGCCGTCCACAGGGCCTTGCGCAGCACCGCGCCATGCCGTTACCGCACGACGCAAAATGGTCACGCACCGCAATAATACGAAATATCCGATAAGTCGTGGCGCGAAGCGCCCGACTTATCGCAAAAACCCCTCAGTACCGAAACCGCAGATCGTGAAGATCGATCCCATCCCGAAACCCGGAAGACCGAGCCGGCTGCAGATCAATCGTCAGCGTCACCCGAGCCAACGCGTCATAACCGGCCGCATGCAGGCACCGGATCGCGTCGAGGTTCCGCGCCGAGGGCGAGATGCTCAGCTCCCCGAGCCCCCGCCGCCGCGCCTGGTCGGCAACGTGCGACAGCAGCGTCCGGCCGATGCCCTCACCCCGCCGGGAGGAGGCGACGACCAGCGGCTCGACCTCCCCGCCCCGGCCGTCGAGCAGCAGCCCGACCATGCCGGCCACCCCGCCGCCCACGTCGGCGGCCACCCACATCCCGGACAGGTCCAGCCGGGTGAGGTACTCCTCGAAGGCCGCCCCCGAGTCGTCATCCGACACCGCTCCGTAAAGCCCCGCGTCGGCCGCGGTCATCTCGGCCCACAACTGACGGCACTCGCGATGATCGGTCGGACGGTACGACCGAACCGTGAGCGCGGACACCTGCGTAGCCGGCGACACCTGAGTGCTCATAACTCATAGTTACTCCGTTCAGCCCGCTCGCGACACCCACATCGCAGGATTGCTACCCGGCCCGATTCGCCACTTTTCGCGGCATCGCGCTACTGAAGACCTTGAAGTAGGCCCGGCCCGTAAATGCGGGATAACATCGGAAACGGCTCGCAGCTACGACGAAGGGACGACCCGGTCGGGGGCCGTCCCTTCGCTGTTCACAGAGCCGTTCACACCGCCCCGACAGAAGGGCGGGAGATCACGTTACGGAAGGCGGAATTCGCCGTCCACGTCGACCGCGGCGATGAAGGTGTCCCATTCCGCGCGGGTGAAACGCACCAGGCCCGCGTCGGGGGAGTTGGAGTTGCGGACCTCGACGACGCCGTCGACGAACCGCGCTTCGACGCACTGTCCGTTGTTACCGCTTCGCGTGGCCTTGTGCCACTGCTCGTTCAGCGCAGCCATCTGCGCACTCCTTTGGGTTGGGCCGGACTCAGTTCGCAGAATCCTCGATCATTTTGATCGACTCCAACGGGCTGAGTGCGGCAGCTCGCAGATTCTCGAACACGTCGGCATACCGCTGCACATCATCGGCGGCCGGATAGATGTCACCGGTCATGGCCTCGGCGTACACGACGCTTGGTGCATCTTGGAACTTGAGAATCGCGAACGATCCGGCCATGCCGGCATATGCCCCTCCGGAGAAGGGCAGGACCTGGACCGTCACGTTTCTCGCCCGGCCCATGTCGGCCAGGTGCTTGAGCTGCGACCGCATGACGTCCGGCCCCCCGATGCTGCGCCGGATGACGCTCTCGTCGAGGACCGTGATGAGCTGCAGCGGCTGGTCCGCGCGGCTGAGCAGGTTCTGCCGCTCGCGGCGCGCCTTGACGTGCGCCTCGACGGCATCCTCGGACTCGGTGGTCGAGGCGGCGAGCAGGGCGCGGGTGTACTCCTCCGTCTGGAGCATCCCGGGCACCACGAGCGCCTCGTAGTCGCGCATCTCGATCGCGCTGGACTCCAGCCCGATGTAGCGGGAGTAGCTCGCGGGCAGATCTCCGTAGCGGGCGAACCAGCCCCGGGTCTTGCCCTGCCGCGCGAGCACGATCAATGTGTCGATCTGTCCTTGATCAGTGACTTCGTAGATCTGCAGCAGGCGTTCCAGCGTGCTGCGCCGGATTCCGACCTTGCCGCCTTCCATCCGGCTGATGGTGCTGGGTGAGCAGTCCAGCTGCAGGCCGACGTCCTCCGTGGTGAGCCGGGCCTTCTCGCGCAACTCGCGCAGTTGCTTGCCCAACTGGAAACGGGGGAACGTGGGGCTGTGGGCGCTGGACACCGCTCACCTCCATTACTCAAGACGAGTGTGTCCGCTACCGGTGTGCTGCGCAAGCGCGGGTTGGGCAAGCCGTTGCCTTGCTCTACTCAAGTTCGCAACTGCGTATTGCCGCGCGAAACCTGCACGTGCATTCTGGTGGCGTGAGATCGCACCTCGGCCGGAGGGAGATCAGAGGTGTTCGAGGACGACACGCTCCTGCTCGAAGGGGCACCCCGGCTCTTCGGCATTGTCGCTGATCCACTCGACGACGACCATCCCGAAGTCGTGGCCTGGGGACACGAGCTGCCCGATCAGGCGGTGCTCACCTGGCGTCTCGGCAACGGCCAGACCGAGGTCGCGGTGTTCCGCTCGGCCGAGGCCGCGCTGGCCACGGCCCAGCAGCTCTATAACGCGCGCCTGCTGTGGACCGCGCCCGCGGCCCAGGGTGTCTGAGGAGTGTCAGTGGCGGTCATCTACGACCACGCGGTCACGGACGCCCGGCGCCGTGTGGAGCAGCACCAGCCCGTCACCGGCCGGGCCACCACGGGCTGCACGGCGGGGTGCCCGCAGTGGCCCTGCAAGCCCTTCGTCACCGCATGGGCCGTCGTGACGCGCAACTCGAACACGCGGGCCGGACGGTAGACCCCCGAACGCCGGATCGGCCGACCGGAAATGCCCGATCGACCGACCCTGATGGATACCCGATTCTTTGATCTTGTCGTCCCATCCGGGCCAGGCCCGGTCCTGAATCGGTGGCTCCTCCGTCGGCGCCGGCGGCGGGGAGACCTCGGCCGAGGAATGGCGGGGCGTTCTGCCCGGGGTACCGACGCCACCTCCCGATCCTCCGGAACCCTGTGTGGACCTTGGCGTCGCGCGGGGTCGCAGTGGCTGCTGGGGCGCGGTCGGCACGGCGCCGAGCGAGTGGCGGCCCGCCGGCCCCGAGGCGTGCAGGCCGGACGTCGGGCCCGAACCGACCACGACCGGACCCGGCTGCGGGTCGGCGACGACGGGCGCGCGGGTCGGCGGGGCACTCTCCAGCGTCGCGCTCCCGGCCACCACGACGATCATGGTCGGGACCGAGGTGAGCAGGACCAGCAGCGCGGAGATCAGCAGCGGCCGCCGGTTGGGCGAGAACAGCCGATGGTTGCGCACGTCCGAAGACAACGGAACTCCAAACCTAGCGGGGTCATTCGGACTAACGCGACGTAACGCGGAGAGGATCTGCCCGGCCTTGGGGGATTTTTCGGGATTAGCCCGCCGGTGGGGCACGACTCCATGGTGTCGACCGACACGCCTTCTGCGATGCTGGACACACACCGGCAACGGGGCCGTAGCCTCCGCATACCCTGCGAGGCAGAGCCCGGGGCCGGTCCCTGTGGGCACGATGCGAGTCGTGTCCACATGCGACGTGCCGACCCCACCGGGTCGCCGCGTGGCAGACACCCCCGCCGCGCGGCAGGGCAACCCCCGCTGCCGACGCGAAAGACGACAGGGAGATACGGATGGCGAAGGGCGAAGTCAAGGCCCGGGCGTCAGGAACACGGGCCGCGCCGGAACCCGCGTTCGTGCAGCTGCTCACCCCCGAGGGCGACCGGGTCGAACACCCCGACTACGCGGTCGACTTCACCGACGACGAGTACCGCGCGCTGTACCACGACCTCGTCGTGGTCCGGAAGCTCGACGCCGAGGCCACCGCCCTGCAGCGCCAGGGCGAGCTGGGCATCTGGGCGAGCCTGCTGGGCCAGGAGGCGGCCCAGGTCGGCTCCGGCCGGGCCCTGCGCGCGCAGGACATGGCGTTCCCCACGTACCGCGAGCACGGCGTGCTGTACACCCGCGGCATCGACCCGATCATGCCGTTGAGCCTGTTCCGGGGGGTCGACCAGGGCGCCTGGGACCCGAACGAGTGCAAGTTCAACATGTACACGATCGTCATCGGCGCACAGACGCTGCACGCGACCGGCTACGCCATGGGCATCACCAAGGACGGCAAGGTCGGCTCGGACGACGGCGAGGCGGTCATCGCGTACTTCGGCGACGGCGCCACCAGCCAGGGCGACGTGAACGAGGCCTTCATCTGGGCGTCGGTCTTCAACGCGCCGCTGGTGTTCTTCTGCCAGAACAACCAGTACGCCATCTCGGAGCCGCTCGAGCGCCAGACCCGCGTCCCGCTGTACCACCGGGCCAGCGGTTTCGGCTTCCCCGGCCTCCGGGTGGACGGCAACGACGTGCTCGCCTGCTACGCGGTCACCCGCAAGGCGCTGGACGACGCGCGGCACGGCCAGGGCCCGTCCCTGATCGAGGCGTACACGTACCGCATGGGGGCGCACACGACCTCCGACGACCCGACCCGCTACCGCATCGCGAGCGAGGTCGAGGCCTGGCAGGCGAAGGACCCCATCAAGCGGCTCCGGGCGTTCCTGACCAAGCAGGGCATGGCGAAGGACGACTACTTCGACGCCATCGACGAGGAGGCCCGCGTGGCCGCCGTCAACCTGCGGGAACGCGTGCTCTCGATGCCGGACCCCGACCCGATGACGCTGTTCGATCACGTGTACCCGCACGGCTCCCCCGAGCTCGCGCAGCAGAAGGAACAGTTCGCCAAGTACCTCGCGTCCTTCGAGGGGAGTGGGCACTGATGGCCGCCGCGGAGAACCTCACGATCGGCAAGGCGCTCAACACCGGCCTGCGCCGCGCCATGGAGCGCGACGACAAGGTGCTGATCATGGGCGAGGACGTCGGCAAGCTCGGCGGCGTCTTCCGCATCACCGACGGGCTGCAGAAGGACTTCGGCGACGAGCGGGTCATCGACACCCCGCTGGCCGAGTCGGGCATCATCGGCACGGCGGTGGGCCTCGCGATCCGCGGGTACCGCCCGGTCTGCGAGATCCAGTTCGACGGGTTCGTCTACCCGGCGTACGACCAGATCGTCTCCCAGGTCGCCAAGATGCACTACCGCTCCGGCGGCAAGCTCAGCCTGCCGATCGTCATCCGCATCCCGTTCGGCGGCGGCATCGGCGCGGTCGAGCACCACTCGGAGTCCCCGGAGGCGTACTTCGCGCACACCGCCGGCCTCAAGGTCGTCTCGCCCTCGAACCCCGACGACGCGTACTGGATGATCCAGCAGTCGATCGAGTCCGACGACCCGATCGTCTTCATGGAGCCCAAGCGCCGGTACTGGGAGAAGGGCGAGGTCAACGTCGACGCGGCCACGCTGCCGCTGCACACCTCGCGCATCGCCCGGGCCGGCACCGACGTCACCGTGATCGCCTACGGCCCGATGGTCCGCACCGCCCTGGACGCGGCCACCGCCGCGGCCGATGACGGTCGCTCCATCGAGGTCATCGACCTGCGGACGCTCTCGCCCCTGGACATGGCGCCGGTGTACGCCTCCGTGCGCCGCACCGGCCGCGCGGTCGTCGTGCACGAGGCGCCGGGCAACCTGGGCCTCGGCTCGGAGATCGCGGCCCGGATCACCGAGGAGTGCTTCTACTCCCTCGAGGCCCCGGTCCTGCGCGTCACCGGCTTCGACACCCCGTACCCGGCCGCGCGCCTGGAGGAGGAGTACCTTCCGGACCTCGACCGGGTGCTCGACGCCGTCGACCGCTCGTTCGGGTTCTAGGGGGCCACGCGCAGATGACCAGGGTCAAAGAGTTCAACCTGCCCGACCTGGGCGAGGGTCTCACCGAGGGCGAGATCCTCAAGTGGCTGGTGGCCGAGGGCGACACGATCACCCTCAACCAGCCGATCGTCGAGGTCGAGACGGCCAAGGCCGCGGTCGAGATCCCGGCGAAGTGGGCCGGCAAGGTCACCCGGATCTTCCACGCCGAGGGCACCATGGTCGAGGTCGGCCAGCCGATCATCGCGATCGACACCGACCCGGGCGCGGGCGACCTGCCCGCCGACCTGCCCACCCCCTCGGCCGCGTCGCTGGCGGCCGTCGAGGTGGCCGGCGACGGCCCGGTCGAGCCCGGCCTGATCGGCGGCCCCGCGCCGGGCGGCCGCACCGCGGTGCTGGTGGGCTACGGCCCGAGAACGACCGCGGCCAAGCGCCGGCCCCGCGTGGGCTCTCCAGAAAAACCCGCAGCGGTACCAACTGAGCCCACACCACCCGCCCCGGCCCCCGCGCCCGCAGTCCCGGCCGCGGCCCCGACGGCCCCGGTTCCGGCAGGCCTCGCGTACCCGCCGGCCCGCAACGGCGCCGTGCTCGCCAAGCCCCCGGTGCGCAAGCTGGCCCGGGACCTCGGCGTGGACCTGGCCGCGATCGCGGGCACGGGCCCGTCGGGCTCGATCACCCGCGACGACGTGCTCGGCGCCCAGGCCGGCGCCCAGCCCGCCGCCGCCGCGCCGACCCGGGCCCCGGGCGAGCGCGAGGAGCGCATCCCGGTCAAGGGCGTGCGCAAGCTGACCGCCGAGAACATGGTGGCCAGCGCGTTCACGGCCCCGCACGTGACCGAGTTCCTGACGGTCGACGTGACCCGGTCGATGAAGGCCCTGGAGCGGCTCAAGGCGCACCGCGACTGGCGGGACGCGCGGGTCTCGCCCCTGCTCATCGTGGCGAAGGCGTGCCTGCTGGCGCTGCGCCGGTACCCGATGGTCAACTCCACCTGGGCCGGCGACGAGATCGTGGTCAAGCACTACGTCAACCTGGGCATCGCGGCCGCCACCCAGCGCGGCCTCATCGTGCCGAACATCAAGGACGCCCAGGACCTGACGACCCGCGAGCTCGCCGAGGCGATGACCGCCCTGGTCGGCACCGCGCGGGAGGGCAAGACCCCGCCGTCCGACATGGCGGGCGGCACCTTCACGATCACGAGCGTCGGCGTCTTCGGCATCGACTCGGGCACCCCGATCCTGCCCCCGGGCGAGTCGGCGATCCTGGTCTTCGGCGCGGTACGCGAGCAGCCCTGGGTCCACAAGGGCAAAATCAAGATCCGCCAGGTGACGACCCTGGGCCTGTCGTTCGACCACCGCATCATCGACGGCGAGCTGGGCTCCAAGTTCCTCCGTGACGTGGGAGCGTTCCTGGAGGACCCGGAGGGCTCGCTACTCGCCTGGAGCTGACCGACTGCTGGTTCTGTACCCCGTGGCCTCGCGCACCCGCGCGGGGCCACAGGCACGTCCGGGTGCGCTCAGCGATAAGTCGGGCGCTCCGCGCCGCGACTTATCGGATTTATACCCCGACGGGTCTTAAATCCGGTTCGGGGAGTTCGTGGGCATTCTTGGAGCCGCCGGCTGGTCAGCACCGGGCCGCCGCCAGGCCCGGCGCCGCCGCGGCCGCCACTGACCCGGCCCTGCGCCGGCCCCGCCTCCCGTAATCGGTGGGACATCGCTGCGGCCCTCGACGCCGAGCGGACGGTTCCACGACCCCGGGCCGCAGGCCAATCCGCGCGCAGTGGACTGCCCCGGGGAGCGCTCCCGGTGTCACATGGCCGACGAACTGGGCGTTTACGCTGGACAGGAGCCTACGAATCAACGGCGGGTGGGCGGCGTCACCTTGTATTCGCTGGCTATGGATCACCGATCGGGCGTGTAATGGATGAGAGGCAAGGACATCCCTTACACGCCCCCTGAGGAGCCACAATGAGCACCCTGTTCGAGCGGATCAAGGCCCGTCGCAACGCCGCGCGTCGCATGGACGCCATCGAGCGCGCCATCGCCAAGAACCCGTCCAGCGCCCTGCGCGATGAGCTCTACGCCATGATCAACCGCAATTAGGCCGGCCAAGTCGTTGCGCCGCCGCCCGCACCGCCCCGGTCCGAACCTCCTCGGACCGGGGCGGTTGTGCATCTGTTGTCCGGTCCTGGTTTGCTGAGCATCCGAACCGACGAACCTCGGTACCGGCTCTGGGATGTCACACTCCGGTCGACTACGGTCGGGGTCTGACCAACAGGAGGCATGCATGACGTCCGACCAGCAGCACCCGTCCGAGCAGCCGGACGAGGCTGCGGCCAGCACGCCCCCGCCCGGCCGCCCCCCGGCCGTGCGCGCGAAGGCGTCGGTCCCCGTCCCGTCGTCGCCCGCCCCGAACCAGCCCGGCCCGAACCCCGCCGACGCGGACCCCGCCGCCCGCCCCGGCCCGTTCCCGCCTTCGGGCCCCACGCCACCGCCGGCATACCCCCCGGCGCCCCCCTACCCACCGGCCGCCGGCGCCGCCGCGGTGCAGCCCGCATCCGCCCCGCCCTACCCGCCGTCCCCGTCATCCGCACCGCCGTACCAGCCGGCGCCTTCCTCGGCCCCGCCGTACCAGTCGGCCCCGTCGTACCAGCCGGCCCCGTCGTACCCGCAGGCTCCGTCGTCGGCCCCGCCATACCCGCCGGCCGCCGCATCGGTGCCGCCCCCCGCGTCCGCGCCGCCTTTCGCCCCGCCCGTGACGTCCGCGCCGCCCTTCCCGCCGCCGGTGACCTCCGCCCCGCCGTATCCGCAGGCCGCCGCGGCACCCCCGCCGGTGCCCGCATCGCCGGCCCCGCAGTTCCCGATGCCGGCCCAGGCCCTCCCGAACATCCCGAACCCGACCGGCGTCCCCGGCACCATCGGCTCGGCCGACACCCCGAGCGCCTCGGGCTCGGCGCGGGTCCCCGGCGCGAGCGGCTCGGCGAGCGTCCCGCCCGCCAGCGGCTCCGCGAGCGTCCCGCCGGCCAGCGGCTCGGCAAGCGTCCCCGGCGCGAGCGGATCCGCCAGCGTCCCGGGCGCAAGTGGTTCCGCCGGCGTCCCCGGTGCAAGCGGCTCGGCCAGCATCCCCACCTCGGGAGCCGCCACCTACGGCTCGGCTGCCGGCCCCACCTCGGGCGCGGCAACCTACGGCTCAGCCGCCGGCCCCACCTCGGGATCCGGCACCACGTACGGCTCGGCGAGCGTCCCGACCACCTACGGCCAGCCCACGACGTACGGCCAGAGCCCAGCCCCAGCCCCCGGCGGCAGCTTCCCCGGATTCACCCCAGCCGCCCCGGACCAGCCCGAACCCGCCGCCGACCCGAACCCGTGGGCCCCGGCATCAGGCGCATCAGGCGCCGGCGCGGCCGGATCCGCCAAGGTCCCCGCCCCCGAGGTCCCCGCCCCGGTCAACCTGGGCCAGATCCCACAGGAGGCGGGCCCGCGCACGTACGGCGCGAGAGCCCAGGTCAGCCCCACCTCCGCCCCGCCGTTCCCGAGCCAGCCGATGGGCGCGGGCCCGGTGAGCGGCGCCGGCACGTACCAGACGTCGGCCCCGCCCGCGACCGGCCAGTTCCCCACGTCCGGCGCCCCCCGGTTCGGCGACCTGGTCACCATGCCCGGCGAGAACCCGCCCGACGCCCCGCCCATCGACGGCGCCCCGCTCCCGACCCCGGAGCCGCCGGTCAAGAGCCGCCGCGGCCTGCTCATCGGCCTGCTCATCGTGGGCGCGGTGTTCCTGCTCGCGGTCGCCGGCACGGCCATCGTGGTGAAGATCAGCAACGCCGGCGGTACCAGTTTCGCGGTCAACTCGTGCGTCAAGCAGGACGGCGACTCGGCGACCGGCGTCGACTGCGGCAACAAGGACGCGTTCAAGATCGTGTCGAAGGTCGACAAGCCCGAGAGCTGCTCCGACGCCAGCCAGCCGTACATCGTGCTCCAGCACAAGGGCGAGAAGGACCAGGTCCTCTGCCTCCGCCCGGCCAACCAGAAATAACGGAAATAACAGAAATGTCGGAAAAGCAGGTAAGAGTCCGCGCACCCGAACTCAAGGGCCGGGGCTGGCTCAACGTCGAGAGCCTCAGCCTCAAAGACCTGCGCGGCAAGATCGTGCTGCTCGACTTCTGGACCTTCTGCTGCATCAACTGCCTCCACGTGCTCGACGAGCTGCGCCCGCTCGAGGAGCGCTTCGGCGACGTCCTGGTCACGATCGGCGTGCACAGCCCGAAGTTCGAGCACGAGAAGGACCCGGACGCGCTCGCGGCCGCCGTCGAGCGCTACGGCGTCGACCACCCGGTGCTGGACGACCCCGAGCTGAACATGTGGCAGCAGTACGCCGCGAAGGCCTGGCCCACCCTCACGGTCATCGACCCCGAGGGCTACGTCGTGGCCAACATGGCCGGCGAGGGCCACGCCCAGGGGCTCACCAAGCTGATCGAAGAGCTGATCGAGACCCACGACGCCAAGGGCACGTTGAACCGGACGAATGCCCCTCATGCGGTACAAACCAGTGATTTGACGCTGTTGCGGTTCCCCGGCAAGGCGCTCGCGCTGCCCGACGGGCATTTCCTGGTCTCCGACTCCACGCACCAGTCGCTCGCCGAGCTCGACACCGACAACGAGACGCTCGTCCGGCGGATCGGCACCGGCAAGCGCGGCCGCCGCGACGGCCTCGAGCCCGAGTTCTCCGAGCCCGGCGGGCTGTGCCTGCTGCCGCCGCACGCGGCCGAGATCGCCGGGTACGACGTCGTCGTCGCCGACACCGTCAACCACCTCCTGCGCGGGCTCAACCTCCGGACCGGCGAGGTCAGCACCGTCGCCGGCAGCGGCCGCCAGTGGCGCGGGACGGTGGACTTCGACGCCCACGACTCCCTGGCCGTGGACCTGTCCTCGCCGTGGGACGTGGCCTGGTACGACGACCGGGTCGTGGTCGCCATGGCCGGCATCCACCAGCTGTGGTGGTTCGACCCGGTGAAGCGCACGGCCGGCATGTACGCCGGGACGACGGTCGAGGCGCTCAAGGACGGCCCGCTGCACGAGGTCTGGATGGCCCAGCCGTCGGGCCTGTCGGCGTCGCCCGACGGCGGCCGGCTGTGGATCGCCGACAGCGAGTCCTCGGCCGTGCGCTGGATCGAGAACGGCGAGATGCACACCGCGGCCGGCCAGGGCCTGTTCGACTTCGGCCACGTCGACGGCCCGGCCGACCAGGCGCTGCTCCAGCACCCGCTCGGCGTGCTGGCTCTGCCCGACGGCAGCGTGCTCGTCGCCGACACGTACAACGGCGCCGTCCGCCGCATCACGAGCGAGCACGGCGGGCGCGTCTCGACCGTGCTCGACGGGCTGTCCGAGCCGAGCGACCTGGTGCTGACCGCGGACGGGGACGTCGTCGTGGTCGAGTCGGGCGCCCACCGCCTGGTGCGGCTGGGCCCGGGCACGCTCGCGGCGGCCGGCATCGACGTGACAGGCGTGCGGCACCGCACCGAGCGCCCGCCGACCATGCTGGCCCCCGGCGCGGTCGAGCTCGACCTGATCTTCGAGCCGGCGCCCGGGCAGAAGCTCGACGAGTCGTTCGGCCCGTCGACCCGGCTGGAGGTCTCGGCCTCGCCGCCGGAGCTGCTGGTGGAGGGCGCGGGCGTGAGCACGGACCTGCGCCGCCGGCTGGTGCTGGCCGCCGATGTCGCTTCGGGTGTACTGCAAGTAGTGGCTCAGGCCGCGACCTGCGACATCGACGCCGAGTTCCCGGCCTGCCACCTCACCCGCCAGGACTGGGGCGTGCCGGTCCGCGTGGTGCCGGACGGCGCCGCCCGGCTCCCGCTGATCCTCCGGGGCATGGACAGCTAGGGGCTGTATCGAAGTGGATGGCCGGGCTGCGGCGGACTCAGACGCCGTCTGGAACCACGCCGGTCACACCCCGATACAACCCCCGGTATCGGGGCGCGCCCGGCGCGGCCCCAGCCGACGCCTGAGCCTCGCCTCGCTCCGACCCCCACTTCGATACAGCCCCTAGACGAACGCCCCCACGGCCACCCCGGCCGCGGCCAGCGCGGAACGAACCGCCCGGGCCATGTCCACCGCGCCCGGGGTGTCGCCGTGCACGCACAGTGACTCGATCGGCATCGGGATCACCGTGCCGTCGACCGCCTCGACCACGCCGTCGACCGCCATGCGCACGGCCCGGGCGGTCACCGCGGCCACGTCGGTGACGAGCGCGCCGGCCTGGGAGCGCGGGACGAGGCGGCCGTCGGGGAGGTACCCGCGGTCGGCGAACCCCTCCGCGACCACCCGCAGCCCCCGCTCGGCCGCGAGACCGGCGAGCACCGAGCCCGGCTGGCCCAGCACCGGCAGCTCCCCGGCCGCCGCGGCCGCGGCCACGACCGCCCCGGCGTGCCCGGCGTCGACGGCCGCGGTGTTGTAGAGCGCACCGTGCGGCTTGACGTACGCGACCGGCCCGAACGCGGCCAGCGCCCCGATCTGGTACCGCAGCTCGTCCGCGAGCTCATCCGGCGGCACGTCGATCCGGCGCCGGCCGAAGCCCGCCAGGTCGTGGTAGCTCACCTGCGCGCCGACCCGCACCCCGAGCGCGCCCGCGCGGTCGCTGACCCGCCGCATGGTCGCCGGGTCGCCCGCGTGGAACCCGCAGGCCACGTTGGCGCTGGTCACGATGGTCAGGAGGGCGTCGTCATCGCCGAGGCGCCAGACGCCGAAGCCCTCGCCGAGGTCACTGTTGAGGTCCACGAAAACGAACGCTATCCCCCGGCCGGGCCTGCGCGAGCAGCGGCAGATCGGCGGCGTGCACGACCGCGACCACCGGGTACCCGCCGGTCGTCGGGTGGTCGGCGAGGAACACCAGCGGCTGCCCGTCGGCCGGGACCTGCACCGCGCCGAGGACGATCCCCTCGCTGGGCAGCTCGCCGGCGTCCGCGCGGGTGAGGGCCGGCCCGTCGAGCCGGGCCCCGACGCGGTTGCTCTCACTGCGGATTCGGTACTCCACGCAGCCCAGCCGCCCCGCATCCGTGAACCGGTCGGCCCGGGGCCCCCACGCGATCCGGAGCACGACGGGCCCGCCGAGCGCGGCCCGGGGCGCCAGGTCCACGGCCGCCGGGGCGCCGGCCGTCCGGCCGAGCGGCAGCCGGTCGCCCGCGCGCACCACCGGCGGGCCGAGCAGCGACAACGTGTCGGTCGAGCGGCTCTCCAGCACCGGGTCGCTGGCGAGGCCGCCGGCGGCGGTGAGGTACACCCGCAGCCCCAGCACCGCCCGTCCGACCTCGATCTTCTCGCCGGCCCGCACCGGCACGGGCGCGTTGAGGGGGGCCGGGCGGCCGCCGACCCGCAGCGGCGCCGCGGCCCCGGTGAGCGCGACGGTGCCGGCCCGGCTCGCGACCGCCGCGAACGGCCCGAGCGTGATCTCCAGCCCGGCCGCGCCCGGCGGGTTGCCGACGAGCCGGTTGCCGAGCTCGAGCGCCGGGCGGTCGAGGGCGCCGGAGCGCGGCACGCCGAGGTGCGCGTAGCCGGGCCGGCCGAGGTCCTGGACGGTCGTGAGCGGGCCCGCGACTTCGACCCGCAGTTCGGCCCCACCGCTCATGAGGCCCGGAACCGCACGGTGCGACCCGGCGTCATGAGGGCCGGCGGCGTCCGGTTCACGTCGAAGAGCAGGGCCTCGCTGTGCCCGACGATCCGCCAGCCGCCCGGGGAGGCGGTCGGGTAGATGCCGGCGAACTCGGCGGCGAGCGCGACCGAGCCGGCCGGGACGCGGGTGCGGGGGGTGCCGAGGCGGGGGACGTTCCAGGGCAGGCCGGAGAGGTACGCGAAGCCGGGCGCGAAGCCGCAGAACGCGACCCGCAGGTCCGTGCCCGTGAGCACGTCGACGACCTCGTCCTCGCTCACCCCGGCGAGCTCGGCGACGAACGGCAGGTCCACCCCGTCGAAGCGGACGTCCACGGTGACGGGCGGCTCCGGGGGTACCGAGGCCGGATCGAAGGCCCAGCCGGACAGCTCGGCGGCCAGTCCCGCCGGGTCGGTCACACCGTCTAGCAGAACCGTGCGTGCGCCGGGCACGATGTCCACGACCGGCAGCCGGCCGGCGGCGCGCTCGGCGTCGAGCGCGGCGAACCATTCCAGCGGAGAGTCGACCTCGATGAGGAGCGCGTCGGCGCCGACCGGGCGAAGTTGCACCTAGTCACGATAGACGTCACACCGCTGCTACTTGCGAGTAACCTACGGTACCGTAACCTGGAGAACGTGAGCGTGAAGACCGAACCCCGCCTCCGCCCGGTCGACCTCGGCAAGCCGCGTATGCGCGGCTGGCTCCACGCCTACGCGGCGGGCGCGGCCGTGATCTGCGGCATCGTGCTGTGCTCGCTCGCGGCCACGCGCCCGGGCTGGGGCCCCTTCGTGAGCTGCGTCGTGTACAGCCTGACGGTCGTCGCGCTGTTCGGCACCAGCGCGCTGTACCACCGTCGCGTCTGGTCCGAGCGCGGCTACAAGATCATGCGGCGGCTCGACCACTCCATGATCTTCGTGTTCATCGCCGGCACCTACACGCCCTTCAGCGTGCTGCTGCTCAGCGGCAACACCCGCGTGGCGATCCTGGCCACGGTGTGGGCCGGCGCCCTGCTCGGCGTGGCGATGAAGATGGCGGCCGCGATGAGCAAACGGCGGTGGCTGTCGGCGCCGCTGTACATCGCCCTGGGCTGGGTCGCCGTGGCGGTCCTCCCGGATATCCTGCGTGCGGGCGGCGTGACCGCTCTGGTGCTGACCCTGGCCGGCGGCGCCTTCTACACGGTCGGCGCGGTGTTCTACGCCCTGCGCCGCCCCAACCCGTGGCCGACGGTCTTCGGCCACCACGAGTTCTTCCACGCTTGCACGCTCGTTGCCGCGATCTGTCACCAGATCGCCATTTATTTTGCGCTGTACGCGCACTGAGCGTTCCGTCATAATTGCCCGCGCCGATATTAAGCATCCCCGACATTCGTGCGGAGGAACAGCGTGGGCACAAAACATCCCTTATCCGGCCTCGCAATCATTGCGGTGGCCACCGGTGCAGCTCTGGTCGCGGGGGCCGGACCTGCCAATGCCGAGACACCCTCCCCCCTCTACGTCAACAACGACCCCGCGGCGAACTGCTCCGACGCCGGAACCGGAACGAAGGCCCAGCCGTACTGCACGATCGCGCCCGCGGTCGCGGCGGTGACGGCGGGCCAGACGATCTTGATCGCCGGCGGCTTCGACGAGCGCGTCACCATCGCCAAGTCGGGCAACCCCGGGCAGCCGATCACGCTCAAGGACCTCGGCGACGCGGGCCAGCCGCGGGCTCGCCTGCAGGGCGCCGGGGCCGGGTTCACCATCGACGGCCAGCACGACATCGTGATCGACAACGTCTGGGTCCTGAGCGCGACGAACGGGTCCGGGTTCGACGTCAGCCGCTCCTCCCGGATCGCCGTCCAGAACACCAGGGTGCAGCCGGGCGCGGCGGCCGGGCCGGGCGTGCGCTTCGCCGGCGTGACCGACTCGACGGTCACCAATGTCGTGGTCCTCGGGTCGCAGCTGACCACCGGGATCTCCCTCGACGCCGCGACCTCGGGCGTGGTCGTCAAGTCCGCGCACATCACCGGCACCGGCGGCGCGCTCGGCACGAGCGACCGCGGCATCGAGATCCTCGGCTCGCACGACACGGTCCTCAACAGCACCGTCTCGGCCCTGACCACCGGGGTCTTCATCGGGCCGGGCGCGACCGGCAACACCGTGGCCAACACCTCGATCACGAGCGGCAAGGGCACGGGCATCGACAATGCCGGCGCCTCCGGCACCGCGATCACCAACGTCACGGTGCAGGACAACTGCGGGCCGGGCATCCGCGTCTCCGGCGCCTCGAGCGGCGTGTCGGTGCAGAACAACATCGTCGCCGCCAACGGTGCCGCCGTCTCCCATACCTGCACTGCGGCGGCCGGCCCCGAGATCGGCGTCTACGACGGGGCCGTAGGCGCCACGGTGGTCGACTACAACGGCGTCAACCACAAGTCCTCCCCGGACACCTACGCGTGGGGCACGGCCACCTACTTCGCGCCGGCGGACTTCCGGGCGGCGTCCGGGCAGGCCGCGCACGACGCGATGGGGGCGCCCATCGACACCTCGGAAGACTCGGCGAACTCGGCCGCGCCCGGGTACCAGACAACCGACGCCGGCGGCCGCCCGCGCGAGGACGACCCGGCCCGGCCGAACACCGGCGCGGGCCCGGTCACCTACGCCGACCGCGGCAACACCGAGCAGATCAAGGCACCGAGCGCGCAGGTGACCGTCAAGTCGACCGACCAGAACGCGCTCTCGGTCACCGTGGACGCGTCGGGTTCGACGCCGGGGTGGGCGCCGCTCGGCTCCACCGCCTACCAGTTCGAATTCAACGACGGCACGCCGACCGTCAAGCAGGCGTCGCCGATCGCGACGCACAAGTACGCGCAGCCGGGCGTGCACAGCGGGTACGTCACCGTCGTCGATGCCAATGGGATCAGCGGCACCAGCCAGCCATGGAGCACCTCGCTCTGGCCGACGGTCCGGACGGTGACGCTGCTGGCCGACAACGGCACCTACGTCAGCGCCGGCGCCGACGGCAACCAGCCGCTGCGCGTGGGCAGCACCACCGCCGGCCCCGGCGAGCAGTTCGAGCTCGTCCAGTCCGGCACCCAGATCGCGCTGCGGTCCAAGGTCAACGGCCGGTACGTCGCGAACAACGTGGGCGACACGACGCTCAAGGCGCAGGCCGAGACGACGATGCTCGACTACGACAGCTCCGCGTTCCAGCTCCAGTCGTTCGACGACGGCAGCGTGGCGTTCCTCTCCGCCTACTACTTCAACAACAACTCGTACGTCAGCAGCAACAGCGGCACCACCAAGGTGCTGACCGTCGACCGCTCGGTGGCCGGGCCATGGGAGAAGTTCCGCATGGTCGACGTCGGGAACACCGCGGTCACGCTGCACGCGCACGCGAACGGCAAGTACGTCACCGCCGACCTCAACGTCAGCGGCACCCTGATCGCCAACCGCGGCGTGGTCGGGGCCTGGGAGAACTTCGACCTCGTGGACGCCGGCAACGGCTCCGTGGCCCTGTTCTCGCACGCCAACGGCAAGTACGTGACCGCCGAGAACGCTGGCAACTCCGCCCTCATCGCCAACCGCACCGCGGTCGGCCCATGGGAGAGGTTCACCGTGGTCAAGAACGCCGACGGCAGCATCGCCCTGGTGGCGGGCGTCAACGGCAAGTACGTCACGGCCGACCTCAACAACAGCGGCACCCTGATCGCCAACCGCACCGCGATCGGCGCCTGGGAGTCGTTCGACCGGCCCTGATCGAGCACGTCAACCGGCCCCGGCGGGACATCCCGCCGGGGCCGTTCCGGTCGCAATCATGCAGAGGAACAGCGTGGGAACCAAGCACCCCTTGTCCGGCCTCGCGCTCGTCGCGGTGGCCACCGGCGCAGCTCTGGTCGCGGGGGCCGGACCGGCCGGCGCCGAGACTGTGCCCGCACTCTATGTCCAGTTCCTCGCCCCGACCGGCTGCACCGACGCCGGCCCCGGTACGGCGGAGAAGCCCTACTGCACCATCGGCGCCGCGCTCGCGGCGGCCACCGCGGGCCAGACGGTCAACGTCACCGGCACCTACAACGAGCACGTGACCTTCCCCCGGTCGGGCGAGCCCGGCCGGCCGATCACGCTGCGCGGCAACGGCGGGGCCCGGCTCGCGGGCGGCACGGGCGTCGGCTTCACCATCGCGGACCGGCGCGACATCGCGATCAGCGGCATCGACGTGGCGAGCGCGCGCTCCGGGGCCGGGATCGACGTCAGCACCTCGAACCGGATCGCCGTGGACAACGTCTCGATCCTGGTGGCGACCGGGGCCGCGATCCCCGGCGTCCGGCTGACCGGCGTGACGGACTCTTCGCTGGCAAACATCACGGTCAGCGGAACCGAGATGACGACCGGCATCGCCCTCGACTCGGCGACCTCCGGCGTGCTCGTCAAGTCGGCGAGCGTGTCGGGCCCCTACACCCGGCCGGGTACCCGCGGCATCGAGGTGCTCGGCTCGCACAACACGATCCTGAACAGCAGCGTCACCGGCGGCGGCGAGGCCGGGATCGTGCTCGGGCCCGGGGCCGACGCCAACGTCGTGGCCGGCAGCACCGTCAGCGCCTCCTTGGGCGCCGGGATCGACAACGCGGGCGCCACCGGCACGGCGATCGCCAACAACCTGATCCAGGACAACTGCAAGGGCGGTGTCCGGGTGACCGGCGCGTCCTCGGGCGTCTCGGTGCAGAACAACATCCTGCGCCTGAACATGCCGGGCGCCGACAACACGAACTGCGACCGGTCGCAGCCGGCGGCCGAGATCGGCATCTACGACGGCGCCGCCGGGCGGACCGCTGCCGACTACAACAACGTCTACCACGGGTACGACGGGACCGGGGCGCCGAACACCTACGCGTGGAGCGGCACGGCCATGGGCCTGACCGCCTTCCGGGCGGCGTCGGGCCAGGCCGCGCACGACCTCGAGGCCTCGAACGCGAACACCATCGACAACGCGAACTCGGCGGCGCCCGGATGGCCGAGCACCGACCGCACCGGCAACCCGCGCGAGGACGACCCGGGCGTGCCCGACCACGGTGCGGGCCCGGTCCCGTACGCCGACCGCGGCCCGACCGAGCTGACCAAGGGCCCGACGGCCGCGCTGGCCCTGAAGGCCGACCACGCCGGGAACTCGCTCACGGCGGACGCGTCGGGCACCCGGCCCGGGTACTCGCCCGTCACCACGTACGCCTTCGACTTCGGCGACGGGGCCAAGGTGACCCAGGCCGCGCCGGTCGCCTCGCACCACTACGCCCGCCCCGGCACGTACACCGTGCAGGTGCTGGCCACCGACGCCAACGGGTTCAGCGGCCTCCAGGTCGCCTCGGCCTCGCTGTGGCCCACCGCGCGCACGATCGCGCTGCTGGCCGACAACGGCCGCTACGTGAACGGGGGCCCGGAGGGGTACAACTTCCTCAGCCTCTATGCCCGGGCGGTCGGCCCGGGCGAGCTCTTCGAGGTCGTCGACCTGGGCAACGGGCACGTGGGGCTGCGCTCGCGGGTCAACCAGACGTACCTCGGCGTCAACTACGGCCCCCAGGCGCTCCTGTCGGCCGGCAGCCCCTCGACGGACGAGCCGGCCAAGCAGTTCGACCTCACCACAAACGCCGACGGCAGCATCAGCCTGCGCTCGCTGCTCACCAACGCGTACGTGAGCAGCAACAGCGGCCTGACCCAGGTGCTGACCGCGGACCGCACGGCGATCGGCCCGTGGGAACGCTTCGGCGCGGTCGACACGGCCAACACGTCGGTCACGCTGCACGCACACGCCGACTCCCGGTACGTCGCGGCGGAGAACGGCGGCAACGCCCCGCTCATCGCCAACCGCACCGCGGCCGGCCTCTGGGAGACCTACGACCTCGTCGACGCCGGCAACGGCTGGGTGGCCCTGTACTCCCACGCCAACGGCAGGTTCGTCACCGCCGAGAACGGCGGAAATGCCGCTCTCATCGCCAACCGCACCGCCATCGGCCCGTGGGAGAAGTTCAAGGTCGTCAAGAATGCCGACGGCAGCATCAGCCTGCTCGCCGCCGTCAACGGCAAGTACGTCTGCGCCGAGAACGGCGGCAACGCCGCCCTCGTCGCCAACCGCACCGCCATCGGCGCCTGGGAGGAGTTCGACCGTGGCTAAGCGTGCCTTCGTCGTCGCATTGACCACCGGGGCCGCGGTGTTCGCGGTCGCCGGGCCGGCCCGCGCCGACACCCCGGACCTCTACGTCAACAACGCCGCCAACTGCTCGGACGCGGGCGCCGGCACGGCGAGCCAGCCGTACTGCACGATCGCGGCCGCGCTCGCCGCGGCCTCGGCCGGCCGGACGATCACCGTCAGCGGTGACTACGACGAGCACGTGACAATCGACAAGTCGGGCGAGCCCGGCCGGCCCATCACCCTGAAGAACGCCGGCCCGGGCCTGGTCACGCTGAACGGCGGTCCCGGCCTCGGGTTCACGATCGACGGGCAGCACGACATCGCGATCAGCGGCTTCCTCGTGCGCAACGCGACGAGCGGGCCGGGCCTCGCGGTGACGGGCTCGACCCGGATCGCCATCGACAACTTCTACGTGGCGCTCGCATCCGGGACGACGGCTCCGCCGGCCCGGCTGGCCGGTGTGACCGACTCGACGCTGACGAAGGTCGGGCTGAGCGGGTCCACCACCTCGCCCGTCGCGCTCATGCTCGACGCGGCGACCTCCGGCGTCGTCGTCAAGTCCGCGATCGTCTCGCGGCCCGCCATGGCGGGCGCGCACGGCGTCGAGGTTCTCGGCTCGCGCAACACGATCCTCAACAGCCAGTTCCAGAACGCCGGGGTGCTGATCGGGCCCGGGGCGAGCGGCAACGCCGTCGTCAACAGCGTCGTCACGAACGGCCGGGGGGTCGGCATCGACAACACCGGAGCGACCGGCACGGCGATCACGAACAACACGGTGCAGAACAGCTGCGGTTCGGGCATCCGGATCGCCGGCGCCTCCTCCGGCGTGTCGGTGCAGAACAACGTCGTGACGAACAGCGGGCCCGGATCGTCCGGCAACTGCGGCTCGACGGCGGGCACGGTCGAGATCGGGGTGTACGACGGCGCGGTGGGCACCACCGTGGTCGACTACAACAGCGTGTACCGCGGCGCCGGCACGCTGCCGGCGCCGGACACGTACGCCTGGGGCACCGCGATGGGGCTGGCCGCCTTCCGGACGGCCTCGGGCCAGGCCGCCCACGATCTGGAGGGCGCGACCCCGGACACGCTCGAGGACTCGGCGAACTCGGCCGCGCCCGGCTACCAGGCAACGGACTACTTCGGCCGCCCGCGCCTGGACAACCCGGGACGGCCG
Source organism: Dactylosporangium sp. McL0621 (assembly GCF_049995355.1). Lineage (NCBI taxonomy): Bacteria > Bacillati > Actinomycetota > Actinomycetes > Micromonosporales > Micromonosporaceae > Dactylosporangium > Dactylosporangium sp. McL0621. The sequence continues at coordinate 109,261 of NZ_CP188259.1, read as the reverse complement.
GACACCGGCGCCGGCCCGGTCAAGTACGCCGACCGCGGCTACCGGGAGACGATCAAGGGCCCGAACGCCACGCTGACCGTCCGCACCGACCAGAACGCGCTGTCGGTCACCGCGGACGCGTCGGGCACGACCCCGGGGTACGCGCCCATCACCTCGTACACCTTCGACTTCGGCGACGGCACCGCCGCGGTCACGCAGGCCACGCCGGTCGCCACCCACCGGTACGCGCAGCCGGGCAACTACTACGTGCGGATCAACGTCGCCGACGTCAACGGGTTCGTGCCCGGGACGGCCGAGCAGTACGTCTCGATGTGGCCGACGACCCGCACGGTCGTCCTGCTGGCCGACAACGGCACCTACGTCAGCGCGGGCGCCGACGGGAGCCAGCAGCTGCGCGCCGGCGCCACCACGGTCGGCCCCGGCGAGCTCTTCGAGCTGATCGAGCGCGACGGGCGGGTGGCGCTGCGGTCGAAGGCCAACGGCAAGTACGTCACCGACGGCTTCGACGCCCGCCGGCAACTGCTGGCCCAGTTCCTCACGACGACGCTCGAACCGGCCGACATCACCTCGTTCCAACTCGTCGCGGGCGCGGACGGCAGCGTGAGCCTGCGGTCGCTGGCCAACAACACCTACGTCAGCAGCAACAGCGGCACCACGAAGCTGCTGACCGACGACCGCACCGCGATCGGGCCGTGGGAGAAGTTCCACCTGATCGACGCCGGCAACGCGACCGCGAGCCTGAAGGCGCACGCCAACGGCCGTTTCGCCGCGGCGGAGAACGGCGGCAACGCCCCGCTCATCGCCAACCGCACCGCGGCCGGCCTCTGGGAGACCTACGACCTCGTCGACGCCGGCAACGGCTGGGTCGCCCTGTACTCGCACGCGAACGGCAAGTTCGTCACCGCCGAGAACGGCGGCAACGCGCCGCTCATCGCCAACCGCACCGCCATCGGCCCCTGGGAGAAGTTCAAGGTCATCACGAACGCCGACGGCAGCACCAGCCTCCTCGCCGGCGTCAACGGCAGATACGTCTGCGCCGAGAACGGCGGCAACTCGTCACTCATCGCCAACCGCACCGCCATCGGCGCCTGGGAGGAGTTCGACCGGCCAGGCGCCTGAGCACGCACGTACGGCCCGGGCGGGAAGCCCCGCCCGGGCCGTAACAGTGGTCTCGGGGAACTCAGTAGCGACGCGTGCGCCGCTCGATGACCTCGTCCGCGGTGGGCGGGATCACCGTGCCGGCCGCGGGCGGGGGCGGCGGCGGGGCCGCCGAAACCACCGTGCGGCGGCGCGAGTTCCAGAAGTACAGGGTCAGGGCCAGGCCGACGAGGCCGGCGAGCTGGAGGATCCAGCCGATCGTGTCGAGGTTGAACGGCCCGACGTCCGTGTCGTCGAGCCCGAAGGTCATGATCGCGCCGACAACGATCAGTAGGATGCTTCCGCCGATACCCATCGAAGGCCTCCCGAGGCGTCTGTTGGGTAACTGTCTGTGGCTGGGTTACCCACGCGCGACGTTCTTCAATCGGGGAGGCTTGTGCAATGACCGTCCGCACGCTCATTCTTCTCCGGCACGCCAAGGCGGCCGACCCGGACGACTACGCGACCGACATCGAGCGGCCACTCACCGCGCGGGGGCACCGCGACGCCGCCGCGGCCGGCGCGTGGCTCGAGGACCAGGGTCTGAAGCCGGATGCCGTACTGTGCTCGACCGCCGTCCGCACCCGGGAGACGCTCGAGGAGCTCGGCGTCGACGCGCCGGTCATCTACGAACACCGGATCTACACCGGCCCGGCCCTCGACACGCTGGACCTGCTGCGGCAGGCCGGCGCGACCGTGGAGACCCTCCTGCTGGTGGGGCACAACCCGACGCTCTCCGACCTGTCCCACGAGCTCGCCCCGAACGGCCTCGCCGACCGCGGCCTGGCCACGTCCGGCATCGCCGTACACCGGTTCGAGGGCGCCTGGTCGAGCCTCACCGAGGCCGCGCTCGACGCCGAGCACACCGGACGGGGATAAAGAAAGCGGGAGGGCGCCATTGCCCTCCCGCTTCGACTCGTCAACGCCTAGAAGGCGTCCTCGGTGAGCTGCATCGCGTCGAGCGTCGTGGACTCGACGATCCGCCGGTCGGCGCCGACGCGCGGCAGCACCTCGTGCGCGAAGAACTTCGCCGCGGCCACCTTGCCCTCGTAGAACGCCTTGTCCGCGGGCGAGACCTCGCCGGCGAGCGCCTTCAGCGCCACCTCGGCCTGCCGCTGCAGCAGCCAGCCGACCACGATGTCGCCGAGGCCGAGCAGGAACCGGCGGGAGTTGAGGCCGACCTTGTACAGCGCCTGCGGGTCGCCGGCCTGGGCCTCGCCCAGCCAGCCGGTGAAGATGCCCAGGATCTGCTGTACCTCGGCGAGCGCCTTGCCCAGCGCCACGCGCTCGACCTTGAGCTGGCCGTTGCCGCCCTCGGACTCGAGGAACTGCTGGATCTCGCCGGCCACGGTGAGCAGCGCCTTGCCCTGGTCCTTCACGATCTTGCGGAACACCAGGTCGAGGCTCTGGATCGCGGTCGTGCCCTCGTACAGCGTGTCGATCTTCGAGTCCCGCACGTACTGCTCGAGCGGGTAGTCCTGCAGGAAGCCGGAGCCGCCGAAGGTCTGCAGCGCCTCGTGGCCCAGCAACTCGTACGCGCGCTCCGAGCCGACGCCCTTGACCAGCGGCAGCAGCAGGTCGTTGACCCGCTTGGCGATCTTCCCGGCCTTCTCGTCGCCGGCGGCCTCGGCGAGGGCCACCTTGTCCTGCCACGTCGCCGTGTAACAGACGAGCGCGCGCAGGCCCTCGGCGTACGACTTCTGCATCAGCAGCGAGCGGCGCACGTCGGGGTGGTTGATGATCGCGACCCGCGGGGCGGCCTTGTCCGTGGAGGTCAGGTCGGCGCCCTGCACGCGGCTCTTGGCGTACTCGAGCGCGTTGAGGTAGCCGGTCGACAACGTCGCGATGGCCTTGGTGCCGACCATCATCCGGGCGTACTCGATGATGAGGAACATCTGCCGGATGCCCTCGTGCACATCGCCGAGCAGCCAGCCCTTCGCCGGCACGCCGTGCCCGCCGAAGGTGACCTCGCACGTCGTGGAGACCTTGAGGCCCATCTTGTGCTCGACGTTCGTCACGAAGACGCCGTTGCGGTCCTTGAGCTCACCGGAGTCGCCGTCGAAGTGGAACTTCGGCACGACGAACAGCGAGAGCCCCTTGGTGCCGGGCCCGCCCGCGCCGGGCGTGTCCACCGGCCGGGCCAGCACGTAGTGCACGATGTTCTCGGCCAGGTCGTGCTCGCCGCTGGTGATGAAGCGCTTGACGCCCTCGATGTGCCACGACCCGTCGGCCTGCGGCACCGCCCGGGTGCGGCCGGAGCCGACGTCCGAGCCGGCGTCCGGCTCGGTCAGCACCATCGTGGAGCCCCACTGCTTGTCGACGAAGAGCTTCGCCCACTTCTTCTGCTCCTCGGTGCCCTCGATCCGCAGCGTGTTGGCGAAGGAGGGGCCGGAGGCGTACATCCAGATGGGGGCGTTGGAGCCGAGCACGAGCTCGGCGAGCGACCACCACAGCGCCCGCGGCGCCGCCGTGCCGTCGAGCTCGGCGGGCAGGTCGAGCCGCCAGAACTCGGCGGCCATGAAGGCCTCGTAGGACTGGCGGAACTTCTCGGGCATGCGCACCGAGAACGTGGCCGGGTCGTACACGGGCGGGTTGCGGTCGCCGTCGACGTAGCTCGCGGCGAGATCCTCGCGCGCCAGGCGGTCCACCTCGCCGAGAATGCTGCGGGCGGTGTCCACGTCGATGTCCCCGTAGGGCCCCTGACCAAGGACTCGGTCCACGCCGAAGACCTCGAAAAGGTTGAACTCGAGATCCCGCAGGTTGCTCTTGTAATGGGTCATCGCGGAGTGGCCCCCGTCTCTGGGTTCGCGTCGCTGGTGCCGAAAAGCATGGCCGACTGGGGTTACCAGTCGGTAACAGCCATCTTATTACTCGCTAGTAACGAGGAACAAGGCGCTCCGCCGAGTGAACATGACCACAGAAAAGGTGAGTGAGTACCGGTGAGGAGTAGTTGAGTAGCAGACACGCCGTCACCCGCGGGTGATGCGGTCGTTGACCGGTTACTCCCAGTCATAAGGAGGGCCGCCGCGATGATCGTCCGACTCATGGGCACGCTGTTCGCCCCCAAGTACCCACGCTTCTACACGGGCCGCCACCGGGCCCCGATGCGCCGCCTCATCCCCCGCCAGCGCGCGGTGGAAGTGGAAGCGGCATAAACGCTCAGCCGAGCTCGTCCGATCGCCCGGCCGCGAGGCGGGACCACTGGGCGATCGGGCGGCCGTCGAGCCGGTGGAACGCGCCGTCGACCTCGACCATGGGCATCAGGACGACGCCACTCCCGCGCCGCCGATCTCCCAGCTGGGCACCTGGGCCTGCGGTTTCACTCCCTGGTACTCCACCAGCACGAGCGCGATGTCGTCGTCGAGCCGGCCGCGCACCCAGTCCAGCAGCGCGCTCTCCAGCGACTTCAGCCCGTCGGCCACGGTGCCGTGCCCGAGCAGCCGCTGGGCGCGCTCCGCGGTCGGGAAGAACTGCCCGTCGCGGCGGGCCTCGGCCAGGCCGTCGGTGAAGAACAGCAGGCGGTCGCCCGGCTCCAGGCGCTCCACGCGCGGCTTGACCACCGGCATGAAGCCGAGCGGCGGGGCGTTGGCGGGCGGGTCGAGCGGGATCACGCGACCGCGGCGCAGCAGCAGCGGGGCCGGGTGGCCGCAGTTGACGATGGTCAGGGTGCCGCCGCGCTCCTCGACCAGCGCGGCCGTCACGAAGTCCTCGTCGCCCAGCGAGCGGGCCACGGCGCGGTCCAGGTCGGCGACGATGGCGCGCAGGTCGGCGCGTTCGAAGGCCACATGGCGGTACGACCCCAGGACGATGCTCGCCAGGCGCACCGCGTCGAGACCCTTGCCCCGGACGTCGCCGATGATCATGCGCACGCCGTACGGGGTGTCGACGGCCTCGTACAGGTCGCCGCCGATGTCGGCGGCGGCGCTGGCCGAGATGTAGCGGGCCGCGACCGTCAGCGGGCCGACCTGGGGGCCCAGCGGGCGCAGCACGGCGCCCTGGGCCACCTGGGCGAGGTGGGACAGCTCGGCGTACCGCGCGATCTGCCGCTGCCGGATCGCCCCCACGGCCGACGCGATGCCGCTGGCCACCACGACGCCGCCGAGGTTGAGCATCAGCACGAGCATCCGGTCGCGGGTGTGCATCAGCTCGATCGAGCAGAAGACGAAGGCCAGCAGCGTGGAGGCGCTGCCGACGGCGAGCACCTCCGGCCACGACGCGAACGCGGCGGCCAGGAAGGGCGCGGCGGCGAGCATGCCCACGTAGTCGGCCTGGGAGCCGTCGGCGACCTCCGCGGTCAGCACGAGTGCGAGCAGCACGAAAGCCGCGCCGACTCCGGCGCGGGCCTCGGGAAGCAGCTGACGTTTCATAGGTCCGGCCAACAGCATGCCACCAACCGACCGCCGGACCGTTCCATCAAACGGCCGGGTCTGTGTTACTTGAGTACCTCATACTTCGCGTTGATCACTCCGGCACTCACCGAAGCGATCGTCACGAAGGCGCCCTTGGCGAGGTCGAGACAGCGTCCCGCCACGAAGGGCCCCCGATCGTTGATCCGCACATCGACGGACTTGCCGTTGGCCAGGTTCGTGACCCGGACGATGGTGCCGAACTTCAGCGTCTTGTGAGCCGCGGTCAGCCCGTTGGGATCGAAGTTCTCGCCGTTGGCGGTCTTCTGCCCGTCAGCGTAGTACGACACCTCGCAGGTGCCGCTGCTCGCCACCTCGGCCGGCGCCTTGGTGGTCGGGCTCTTCGTCGGCGTCTTGGTCTTGCTCGGCGTCTTCGAGGGCGTCGGCGAGGCCGTGACCTGCACGGACTCCAGTCCCTGGCCCGGGTCGAGGCTCGGCTGGGCCGAGGGCGACGGGCGCTCGCCGCGGTCCGCGCGCTCCTGGGGGCTGCGGGGGGCGTCGACCGCCGCGACGGTCTTGGGGTCGTCACCGCCCATGTTGACGGTCGCCACCGCGCCGCCGACGAGCACTACGACGGCACCGACCCCGGCGATCAATGGGATGAGATGACGGCGACCCACGACGGAATGTCGTCCGGACAACGTCTGCACCCTTCGTCGACAGCAGAGCCACTCTTCTAGGAAACCCTGGCGAACGTATCGGCCCCTCCCTGACGCCAGTCAAACCGAAGAGTTCTTCATGTGGTGATTTGCCCGCATAGTTCCGACCGTTCGGACGAGCCGCCAAGGAGCCGTTCGGACGACCCCGCGAAAACACCATGGCCGGTCCAGATACTGGACCGGCCCGTGGTGCAGAAACCACCGAACTAGGAGCGAACCGCCGAAACCACCGCGGCGACCGCGGCGCCCGCCTCGATCTCCGTCTTCTCGCCCGACCGGCGGTCACGCAGCTCGACCACGCCGTCGGCGAGCCGCTTGCCGACCACCACGATCGTCGGCACGCCGATGAGCTCGGAGTCGTTGAACTTCACGCCCGGCGAGACGTCCTTGCGGTCGTCGAGCAGCACGGTCAGCCCGGCCGCCTCGAGGTCCGCGGCCAGGCCGGCCGCCCCGTCACGGATCTCCTCGGTCTTGCCCGCGGCGACCACGTGCACGTCGGCCGGGGCGAGCTCGCGGGGCCAGCACAGGCCGCGCTCGTCGGCGGTCTGCTCGGCGACCACGGCGACCGCGCGGGTCACCCCGACGCCGTAGGAGCCCATCGTGACGACCTGCGCCTTGCCGTTCTGGTCGAGCACCGACAGGCCCAGGGCCTTCGCGTACTTGCGGCCGAGCTGGAAGATGTGCCCGATCTCGATGCCGCGCGCCTGCTCCAGCCGCCCGCCGTCGACCGGGCAGATGTCGCCGTCGACGATGCGGACCGCCTCGATGGTGCCGTCGGGCGTGAAGTCGCGGCCGGCGACGAGGTGCACGACGTGCCGGCCCGGCTCGTCGGCGCCGGTGATCCAGCTCGTGCCGTCGACGACCCGGGGGTCGACCAGGTACCGGATGCCCGAGGAGTTCTTCTCGCCCAGCACGCCGGGCCCGATGTACCCCTTGACCAGCGCCGGGTGCTGTGCGAACTCGGCCTCGGTCATGGGCGTCACCTCGGCCGGCGCGACGACCGCCTCGACCCGGCGCAGGTCGACCTCGCGGTCGCCGGGCACCCCGACGGCCAGCGGCTCGCGCTTGCCGTCGGGCAGGGTCAGCATGAGCATGACGTTCTTGAGCGTGTCGGCGGCGGTCCAGGCGCGATCGTCGCGCTTGAGGTCGTCGCGGCCGTTGAACAGGTCGACAAGCGTCTCGATCGTCGGCGTGTCGGGCGTGTCGGCGACCCGGGCCGCGGGCTGCCCCTCGACGGGCAGCGCGGCGGGCGGCGGGGTCGTGACCGCCTCGACATTTGCCGCGTAGTCGCCGTTGGCGCAGCGCACGAACGTGTCCTCGCCGATGTCGGCCAGGGCCAGGAACTCCTCCGACGCGCTGCCGCCCATCGCGCCGCTCATCGCCGAGCAGATCACGTAGTCGAGGCCGAGCCGGTCGAAGATCCTGATGTAGGCCTCGCGGTGGCGGCCGTAGGCGGCGCGCAGGCCGTCGTCGTCGACGTCGAAGGAGTACGAGTCCTTCATGACGAACTCGCGGCCGCGCAGGATGCCGGCCCGGGGGCGCGCCTCGTCGCGGAACTTCGACTGGATCTGGTACAGCGTCAGGGGCAGGTCCTTGTACGAGGAGTAGAAGTCCTTCACGGCGAGCGTGAACATCTCCTCGTGCGTGGGGCCGAGCAGGTAGTCGCCCTGCCGCCGGTCCTTCAGGCGGAAGAGGTTCGGGCCGTACTCCGCCCAGCGCCCGGTCGCCTCGTAGGGCTCGCGGGGCAGCAGCGCCGGGAACGTGAGCTCCTGGCCGCCCATCGCGTCCATCTCCTCGCGGATCACCCGCTCGACGTTGCGCAGCACCCGCAGGCCCATCGGCAGCATGGTGAAGATGCCCGGCGCGACGCGTCGCACGTAGCCCGCGCGGACCAGCAGTTTGTGGCTGGTGACCTCGGCGTCGGCGGGATCCTCGCGCAGTGTCCGCAGGAACAGCGAGGACATCTTCAGGACCATTTGTGTCCACCTTCTTGTGGCCGTTTCCGTCACATTGGACGATACCGAACGTGTCTTCCCGGTTTTCCTGGCTGTGCGCCGTCCTGCTGCTGGCCGGGTGCACGGCCGACGAACCCGCCGCGACCAATGCCGACAAAGCCAGCACACCGGACACCACCCTGACCGTCACCAGCCCCGACTTCGTCGAGGGCGCCCCGATCCCGGCCGACTTCACCTGCGCCGGGGCCGGAAAGGCGCCGAGCATCGCCTGGACGGGTGACACCAAGGGGGCCGCCGCCCTCGCGGTCGTCGTCGACGACCCCGACGCCCCGAGCGGCACCTACGTGCACTGGATCGTCCTGGACCTGCCGGCCGGCACGACGTCGCTGCGGGACGGCGACAAGGTCACCCAGGGCAAGAACTCGTCCAGCGGCAAGGGCTGGACCCCGCCCTGCCCGCCGTCGGGCACGCATCACTACCGGTTCACGGTGTACGGCCTGAGCCGCCCCACCGGCCTCGGCGACGGCGCCGGCCGCCAGGAGGCTCTCGACGCGATCTCGAAGAGCGCCGTCACCTCGGGCCGGCTGACGGGACTCGTCACGCACTGATCTCGCACCCCGCTTTCACCCGGCCGGGGCGCCCGGCGCGCCGATCTCGGGGCCATGCGCCGACTCCTGATGACCGTCCTGGCCGCGACGGCCGCCGTCCTCGCCGTGGCCGCCCCGGCGAACGCCGCGACCCCGGCCCGGTGGCAGCCCGCCGTCGGGCTGAGCTGGCAGATGCAGTTCAGCGGGAAGCTCGACACGAGCGTGAATGCGCAGGTGTACGACATCGACGGCGCCGACTCCACGAAGGCGCAGGTCGCCGCGCTGCACCAGGCCGGGCGGAAGGTCGTGTGCTACGTGGACGCGGGCTCCTTCGAGAACTGGCGGGCCGACGCGGCGAAGTACCCGGCCGCGGTGCGCGGCAAGGCGCTGGACGGCTGGGCCGGCGAGCGGTGGCTCGACGTTCGCAACTGGGCCGCGCTGGGCCCGATCCTGGCCGCGCGCTTCGCCGACTGCAAGGCCAAGGGCTTCGACGCGGTCGACCCGGACAACATGGACGGGTACAGCAACGACACCGGCTTCCCGCTCACCGCGGCCGACCAGCTCACGTTCAACCGCCGGGTGGCCGACCTGGCCCACGGCCTGGGCCTGGCCGTCGGGCTCAAGAACGACCTCGACCAGGTCACGGCGCTCCAGCCGGCGTTCGACTTCGCGGTCAACGAGTCGTGCCGGCAGTACAACGAGTGCGGGCAGCTGAGCCCGTTCGTCGCCGTCGGCAAGGCGGTCTTTCACGTCGAGTACAAGGCCGCCCAGTGCCCCACCCCAGCGTCGCTGCGGTTCGGCAACATCCGCAAGAACCTGAGCCTGGACGCCTTCCGCACGGCCTGCTAAACCGGGACGCATCGCGCGGCTGATCGGGGGTGAGCTGCGCCGGCTCGCCCGCTGGTGGCCGGCGTGGGCCCTGTTGCCCGCGGTCGCCCTGCTGGGCCGGGCCCTGCGGCCGCTCAACGCCGGCTTCTACCTGCGGTACATCAACTTCGACCCGCAGAGCGACGCCGAGCTTCTCGACCAGCGGCACGCGGACGCGGCGGCGCTGGCCACCTCGGGGCTCGGCGCCGCCCAGCTCGTCGCGCTGCTGCTCGGCGCCGCACTCGTCGCCCGCGGCCGGCCCTCCCCGGCGCGGACGGTCGCGCGGATGGCCGCCGCCGCGGTCGCCGGGCTCGTGCTCGCCGCGGCCGACCTGGCCGCCGTCCTGCCCGGGCAGCACCGGGTGCCGTGGGCGCCGGTGGTGTGCGGCGCGCTGCTCGTGGCGGTCTCCGGGGCGCTTGGGGCCGCCCTCGCCGGCGCCTCGCGATGGCCGTGGATCGGCCCCGCACTGTTCGCGCCCCTCCCCGGCTGCCCCACGTACCTCATGATCATGACAAATCCGCTGGTCGCGCTGGCTTTGTGGGCCGCGCCCGCCGTACTCTTCGGCCTGGCGGCACTCGTCCGTACAGGTAGGGCCCCCACCACTATGAGCAGGTAATTCTTGACGCGTCATACCCCTCGCCTACACTCCACCGGGTGAGAATTCGGGGGCGGGTGCCGGCCAAGGCCGTCGACGCACTGGTCATGCTGGGCTATTTCCTCGGCGCCGTGTATGTGCTGGGCCATCTCTGGGCGGACCCGAACGGGCGCTACCTGACGCTGAACTACCAGGACAGCTTCACGTTCGAGTGGTTCCTGACCCACGCCACCGAGCTGTTCACCAAGGGCGAGTCGCCCTTCTTCTCCGACGACATCAACTCGCCGCTGGGCGTCAACCTGATGGCGAACACGTCGATCCTGACGCTCGCGCTGCCGCTGACCCCGGTGACGCTGTGGCTCGGCGTCGGCGTCACCTTCGCGATCATCTCCACGCTGGCCCTGGCCGGCACCGCGATCGCCTGGTACTGGGTGCTGACCCGCCACTTCGGCCGCTCCCGGGCCGCCGCCGCGGTCGGCGCCGCCTTCCTGGGCTTCGCACCGGCGATGATGTCGCAGATCGCCGGGCACCCGAACATCGCCGGGCAGTACTTCATCCCGCTGATCATCGCCACGGTCTTCAAGATGCGCCTCCCCGGCCAGGTCTGGCGGCAGGGCATCTGGCTGGCCGTCCTCGTGCTTCTGCAGGCCGGCATCAACGAGGAGATGCTGTTCTTCACGGCGATGGCCCTGTTCGTGTTCATCCTGGCCTACGTGCCGTGGCGGCAGCTGCCGGGCTTCGCGAAGGTCATGCTGCCCAAGTGCGGCGTGACGCTGCTCGTCGCCGGGGTGGTGCTCGCCTACCCGCTGTACTTCCAGTTCACCGGACCCCAGCACTACAGCGGCCTCGACGAGGGCGTGCGCGGGATCAACCTCGACGCGTACTCCTACGTCACCTTCGGCCGCTACTCGATCGCCGGCGACGTCGCCGAGGCGGCGCGGCTGAACAAGAACAACGCCAGCGAGGAGAACAGCTTCTTCGGCTGGCCGCTCGCCCTGGTCCTGGTGACCGGCGCGATCGCGCTGTGGCGCAACCGGCTCTCCCGGGCGCTGTTCATCACCGCGGGCGCCTTCGCCGTCTTCTCCCTCGGCCCGACGCTCCGGTTCAACGGCGTCGACCGCACCGAGACGCACGGCCCGTGGAAGTGGATCAGCCAGCTGCCGCTGTTCGACTCGGTGGTGCCGACCCGGCTCGGCCTCATCGTGACGGTCTGCGTCGGTGTCGGCCTGGCCCTGCTGGTCGACAAGCTGGTGGTGGAGCGGCTCCGCCCGGTGGCGGCCACCGTTCCGGCCGAGGTTCCGGCGCTCGAGCCCGAGCCGGCGCTGGTCGGCACCGGCTCGTCCGACTCCGCCGCCTCCGGCGAGACGCCCGTCGAGAAGCCCCCGGCCCGCCCGCTCGGCCGTCCCGAGCCGTCCCCGCGCCGCAGCCCGAAGCTCGCCCTGGTCTGGGGCGTCGCGCTGCTGGCCGCGCTGGTGCCGCTGTTCCCGACCCCGCAGCCCGCCGACGGCCGCCCGCCGCTGCCGGCGCTGTTCACCAACGGCAACTGGCGCACGAAGCTGCCCCCGAACCCGGTGGTGGCGCCGCTGCCGGGCGGCTGGGACGACAACATCAAGATGATGCGCTGGTCGACCGAGACCAACTTCGAGGTGAAGGTGACGGCCGGGTACTTCCTCGGCCCGAACGACACCAACCCCGAGGACAAGTTCGCGCACTTCGGGCCCGGCTACCGCGACACGATCATCTACCTCAACGGGGTCATCCGGCAGCGCACCTCGCCGGCGGTGACCGAGCAGCAGAAGCAGATGATCCGCGCGGACATCCGGTTCTGGAAGGCCACCAACCTGGTGATGCCGGTCGGGTACTACAACGAGAAGGTCCTGCGCGAGACGATCGACAAGCTGGTCGCCCCGGACGTGGCGCCGGCCCAGGTCGTCGACGGGGTCTACCTCTGGGACGTGCGCTCGATCAGCGGCACCGGCTGAGCACCAGCTCCGCGGCCCGGCGGGGATGCATCTCGGGGATCCAGTGGCGCACGCCGCGCAGGATCTCGAAGGTGTACTCCCCGTCGACCCACCGCCCGCAGCGGCGCGCCAGCCGCTCGGTGACGAACTCGTCGCCATCGCCCCACACGAAGAGCGTCGGCACGGTGACCCGCGGGAAGTGCTTGCGGCCGGGGACCAGCATCGCGCGGTACCAATGCAGCGCCCTTCGGTTTCTCGCCGTGGCGTAGCGGCGCGCATGCTCGGCCCCGAGCCCGCTGCGAACGAGCCGGCGCTCCAGGAACCGGGGCGTCAGGGCCAGCTCCGGCAGGACCGGCAGCTGGAAGAGGCCGACGTAGGCCGAGCGCCACAGCTGCCTCGCCCCGGCCCCGGCCCACGCGCCGCGGTGCGGCACCGAGAACGCGGTGAGCGTGCGGACGCGCTCGGGGTGCCGCCCGGCCACGTGGAACGCGAGCGCGGCGCCCCAGTCGTGACCGACCAGGTCGAACCGGTCGACCCCGGCGGTCCCCGCCAGCGCGAGCACGTCGGTCGTCAGGACGTCCAGGGTGTACCGCCGCCGCGAACCCGGGCTCCCGTGCTCCGCGTATCCGCGCAGCTCGGGCACGAGCACCCGCCGCCCCGCGGCCACGAGCAGCTCCGCGACCCCGGCCCAGGCCCGGCGGTCCTGCGGGAACCCGTGCAGCAGCACGACCGCGGGCGCGCCGGGGTCCCCGAGATCATCGACCTCGAACTCGAGCCCGTCGTTGGCGAATCGCTCGACCATCCGATCATTCTGCGCCCGGGACTTGAACCTGACGGACCGTGAGGACCTAGCGTCGACGGCGTGGAGCAAGACCGCGACATGAGGGTCGGCGAGCTGGCCCGGGCGACCGGGCTGACCGTCCGGACGCTGCACTACTACGACGAGATCGGGCTGCTGACGCCGTCGCAGCGCAGCTCGGGCGGGCACCGCCGGTACAGCGGCACCGACATCCAGCGGCTGTACCGCATCTGCCTGCTGCGCCGGGTCGGGGTGCCGCTGGAGCAGATCGCCCGCGCGCTCGACGACCCGGCGTGGAGCCTGTCCGCGGCCGTGCACCGGCACCTGGCCGAGATCGACCACCGCCTGGCCGCGGCCCACCGGCTGCGCACCGGGCTGCAAGGCATGGCCGACGCGCTCGGGGCCGACGACCCGCCCGACGCCGAGGCCCTGCTCACCACCGTGGAGGAGATGACCATGCTGCAGGGGACGATCCAGCGCCGCATCATCGGCCTGGTGTACGAGGATCTCGAGGCGATGCACGCGTACCTCGTGGACGTGTTCGGGCTCGGCCCCGGCCGCGTCGAGCGGGGCCCCGACGGCACCGTCCTCCACGCCGAGGTGGAGGCGGGCGACGGGGTGATCTGGCTGCATCGGGTCTCGCCGGACTTCGGGCTGGCCTCGCCGCGCACGCTCGGGGTGACCACCGCGGGCGTGTCGGTGCTGGTCGACGACGTGGACGCGCACCATGTACGGGTCGCCGCCACGGGGGCGGCGATCGTGTACGCGCCGATGGACCAGCCCTACGGCGTGCGCGAGTACAGCGTCCGCGACCCCGAGGGCGGCTTCTGGTCGTTCATGACCCCGCTGGACTGATTTGCCGGGGCAACATCGATCGGCGTTGCGAGCCATAATCCGTTCGTGCGTAAACCCTTATTTGCCGGGATCACGGCGGCGGCGGTCGGTGCGGCCGTCACGCTCGTGGCCCCGGCGATTCCGGCCACCGCGGCCACCGCGGACCGGCCGGTCATCTACGTTGCCGACACCGACGGCAACTACCTCGGCGTGTTCGACGCGAACACCTACGAGTACCTCACCGTCATCCCCGTCGCCCTGCGCCCCACCGGCCTGGCGGCCACCCCGGACGGCGGCCGGGTCTACCTCACCGAAAACGGCGCCGCCCAGGTCTCGGTGCTCGACACCGCGACAAGCACAGTCGTCAAGACCATCGCCGTCGGCACCGAGCCGCGCGGCATCGCGATCACGCCCGACGGCGGCCGCGTCTACGTCGTGAGCGGGTCCAACACGGTGAAGGCGATCGACACGGCCACCAACGCGGTCGTCGCCACCATCGGCGTCGGCACCGACCCGGACCACCTCGTCGTGAGCCCGGACGGCCGGCGCGTCTACGTGCCCAACTCCGGCAGCGGCAACCTGACGGTCATCGACACGGCCACGAACACGGTCGCCGCGACCGTCGCCGTCGGCCACGAGCCGCACGCGGTCGCGCTGACCCCGGACGGGCGTCGCGCCTACGTGGCCAACTCCGCCGCCAACACCGTCTCGGTGCTCGACCTCACGACGAACACGATCACCGCGACCGTGCCCGTCGGCAGCGGGCCGCTCGGCATCGCCGTCACGCCGGACGGTGGCCGCGCCTACGTGTCCAACTCGCTCGGCAACACCGTGTCGGTGCTCGCCACCGCCACGGACAAGGTCATCGCGACCGTCCCGACCGGCAAGGGGCCGCAGACGGTGACGATGGCGGCCGACGGCACCCACGTCGTCGTGGCCAACCACACCGACGGCACGCTGACGGTGATCGACCCGGCCACCAACGCGACGACGACGACCGACTACGTGGGCGAGGGCCCGGCGGGCCTGGCGATCGCGACGGTGCAACCGGCCCCGCCGACCGCGAACCTCGTGCTCTCGTCGCTGCCGGAGTCGGGCCGCGTCTCGTTCGACGCGTCGGCCTCGAAGCACGGTTTCGGCTTCAACATCGGCTTCAGTGTCGACTGGGGCGACGGCACCGCCCCGAACGGCCAGAACTTCCACAACTACGCGCACGGCGGGACGTACACCGTGACCCTGACGGTGACCGACGACCTGAACGTGAAGGCGACCGCCAAGCAGCAGATCTCGGTGCAGCCCATCACCCGCATCTTCTCGATGCTGTCGGCCAGCAACCTGCGGTACGTCTCGGCCGAGACGGCCGGCGCGGACCCGCTGGTCGGCAACCGGACCGTGGCCGGGGCGTGGGAGACGCTGTTCCAGGTCGATGTGGGCGGTGGCGCGGTGGTGTTCCGGGCCGGCGTCAACGGCAGGTACCTCACCGTCGACCCGGCCGGCAAGCTGACCGCGAACGGCGCGGCGCGCGACGACGGGTCCCGCTTCAAGGTCATCGCCGGGGCGAACGGGTCGTTCAGCCTGCTGTCGGTGTCCAACAACCGGTACGTCAGCGGCAACAACGGCTCCGGCCCGCTCACCGCCGACCGTGCCGCGATCGGCCCGTGGGAGCAGTTCTACGCGACGAGGACCACCAACATATCGATCGACGCGCAGGCCAACTACAACTACGTGACGGCGGAGAACGGCGGCAACGCGCCGCTCATCGCCAACCGTGGCGCGCCCGGCCCGTGGGAGACGTTCGACGAGATCGAGGCCGGGGACGGGTACGTCGCCTTCTTCTCGCACGCCAACCAGCGCTTCGTGACCGCGGAGAACGGCGGCAACGCGCCGCTCATCGCCAACCGCACCGCCGTCGGCGCGTGGGAGAAGTTCTACCTGTCGGCCGGCTGGAACAGCACCGTCAGCATCCGCGCCAACGCCAACAACCTCTACGTGACGGCGGAGAACGGCGGCCGGTCGCCGCTGATCGCCAACCGCCCCGTGGCCTCGGTCTGGGAAGCGTTCACCGGACTGTAGGAAAAGCTCTACCGACGGGCGAAGACAGCGGCGCCCGGGGTCTTCGCGGCGAGGTCCAGCAGGTGCTGGGCCTCGACCGTGAAACCGGCCTCCTCCAGCCAGGCCGTCACCTTGGCCGGCGGGCGGAGATGGACGTGGACGCGCATCGGGTGGCCGCCGTAGCCCTCGGTCTTCAGCCGGTGCGCGTCGCCCACGTGGAAGCCCAGCAGCAGCCGGCCGCCGGGGCGCAGGACCCGATGGAAGTGGGCCAGCACCTGCGGCACCAGGTCGTCCGGGATGTGGATCAGGGACCAGAAGGCGATCACGCCGTCGAGCGAGGCCGCCGGCAGGTCGAGTCCGGTCATGTCGCCGACCTCGAAGGCGAGGGCCGGGTGCGTCGTACGGGCCAGGTCGACCATCGCCGGGGACAGGTCGATGCCGAAGGCGTCCACGCCGGCCGCGTGCAGGTACGCCGTGACATGGCCCGGCCCGCACCCCACGTCGGCCACGCGGGCGCCCGGCGGCAGCAGCGCCGCGAACAGGTCGAGGGTCGCCCGCAGGTACGCGTCGTTCGTCAGCGCATCCCGGACCAGGTCCGCGTAGCTGGTCGCGACGGTGTCGTAGGACGCTCGCGTGTCGTTGCGCCAATCCTCGGGGGCCACGAGCGGCAACCTTAGCCGGACCGGCCCTTTGAAACGTAGCCGTCCGAGTGACTGCGCGGATCACGGCATTCGCGGCATCATGTGCGGTTATGCGCCGCCGCCGACGGTTGTTGTTGTGTGCTCTGCTCGCCGGTCTCGTCGTGGTGGCCGGGCTCGCGGTTCGCTGGGTGGCGGCCCCGTCGGACGAGCGGGCCGACCTCTCCACCCGGCCCGGCACGTCCGCCCGGCCCGGCCCGTTCGTGCCCGGCCCCGGCATGGGCAGCGCGCCGGGAGTGGGGCCGGCCTCGAACGCGACGGCGGCCCACGGGAGCGAGGCCGGCATCCGGTACACCTTCGACGGCGGCCTCGGCGAGCCGGTCACCGACGCGGCGGGGCGGCTCGGCCTGCGGGCGCGGCGCGCGGGCGGCGGGCAGCTCTCCGCCGTCGCCCACGACGGCGGACTTGCGGTGCGCTTTCCGCCGCGGTGTGAGCATTACGGTGCGGAGAGTTGCGCCCGGGCCATCGTGCAGAGCGGTCCGGCCGGATTTCTCAATCCGGGCCGCGGATCCATTACGTACGGGGCCACCGTCCTGGTTCAGCCGAATGAGACTTCCAAAGGCGCCAATGTGGTCCAGAAAGGGTTCTCGGTCGGTGACAGTCAGTTCAAACTGCAGGTCGACGGCGAGGCCGGACAGCCCAGTTGTGTGATTGTCGGCACTGGTTCGAGCGCAATTTTCGTGGCCGTCGCGGCGCGGTCCATCGCCGACGGGCGGTGGCACCGGATCGCGTGTTCGCGCGGTAACTCCCTGCTCACGGTGGTCGTGGACGGCGCCGAGGCGGGACGCACCGCGGTACCGCCGTCACTGTCGATAGCGAACGACGACCCGTTGTGTATTGGCGGCAAGGGAACCAGCGCGAACAACGATCAGTTCGTGGGCGCAATCGATGATGTGTTCGTCACTCGAATCGCCTGACCTTAGGGACAAATCGGACAACAATCGCGCTCCGACTTGAACCTGGGAACGGTGCGCCCTTAACGTGAATTCCGGTCGGCTGGATGTCCGCGCCCCACCCGGGTGCGCCAGGCGGCACCGTCGAGTCGAATTTCGAGCCGGGGACCCACGTGTTCCATCGGGGTGAATCCGCGCGATTGCGCGGTAGGGCGACCTTCCCGCCCGAACCCGTCAGCTAACCCGGTAGGCGGCCAGGAAGAAGGAGTAACTCCTCGGTGGAGACCCATCTGAGGTGGTCGAGGCGGCCCTCCCGTCTGCTGCGGCTCCTCGTCGCCACCCTTGGCGGTCTGTCCCTCGCCCTCGGCATCACGGGCCTCGCGCACGCGGACCCCTCGCCGGGCGAGGTCGAGAAGCAGATCGACGAGAAGTGGAACCAGATCGAGCCGGTCATCGAGCAGCACAACAAGCTCAAGCTCGAGCTCGCCGCCAACAAGACCAAGCAGAAGCAGCTCGAGGACCAGATCGCCCCGCTCAAGGCCCAGGTGGACGCCGCCTTCGACAAGGTGAGCGCGTTCGCGGTCCTGCAGTACAAGAACGGGCGGGTCTCGAAGCTCGACGCCATGCTCACCACGGGGTCGCCGGACACGTTCGTCGACCAGATGACGTTGCTCAACATGGTGGCCAAGGACGAGCAGTCGCGGATCAAGGACGTTCTCGTCGCCAAGCAGCAGTACGACGCCCAGAAGGGCCCCATCGACCAGCTCATCGCGCAGCAGGCCGAGCAGGAGGCCGCGCTGGCGAAGCAGGAGACGCAGGTCAACGCCGACATCAAGACCCTGCAGGACATGCGCATGCAGGCGTACGGCAGCGCGGCCGGCACCGGCTCGCTCGCGCCGGTCGCGTGCCCGCAGCAGTACGACGGCTCGCCGGGCAGCAAGGCCGCCCAGGTCGCATGCAAGCAGATCGGCAAGAAGTACGTCTGGGCGACCGAGGGGCCGAACACGTTCGACTGCTCGGGCCTGACGATGTACTCGTGGAAGCAGGTCGGTGTCACCTACCTGCGGCACTACACGATGTGGCAGTACGAGGACACCAAGCGCGTGGCGCGGTCCGACCTCAAGGCCGGTGACCTCGTCTTCTTCTACTCCGACAAACACCACGTCGGGCTGTACGTCGGCAACGGCTGGATGGTGCACGCACCGAACTCGAGCCAGCCCGTGCAGATGAAGAAGATCGATTCTGAGCCGATATCCGGGTACGGCCGGGTGGCGTGACTTTGACGAAGGGCGGGCCTGCGGGCCCGCCCTTCGTGTTTCATCACTTGGTCGGCCAGGTCCGCCAGTTCTGCCAGGAGCGGCTCGGCGTCGGTCCGCGCTGGCCCTGGTACCGCGACCCGTACACCGCCGAGCCGTAGGGGTGCTCGGACGGCGAGGACAGCCGGAAGATGCACAGCTGCCCGATCTTCATGCCCGGCCACAGGCGGATCGGCAGGTTGGCCACGTTGGACAGCTCCAGCGTCACGTGCCCGGAGAACCCGGGGTCGACGAAGCCGGCGGTCGAGTGCGTCAGCAGCCCGAGCCGCCCGAGACTCGACTTGCCCTCGAGCCGCCCGGCGAGCTGGTCGCCCAGCGTGATCACCTCGAGCGTGGACGCGAGCACGAACTCCCCCGGGTGCAGCACGAAGGATTCGCCGTCGTCCACCTCGACCATCGACGTGAGATCGTCCTGCTGGATGGCCGGGTCGATGTGCGTGTACAGATGGTTGTTGAACACCCGGAACCACCGGTCGAGCCGCACGTCGATGCTGGACGGCTGCACGAGCGCCGGATCGAAAGGCTCGAGGCGCAGCTGGCCGCCTTCGAGCTCCTTGTTGAGGTCACGGTCGGATAGCAGCACCCTCTGAGGTTACGGGGTTCGCTTCGTCGGCCGCCCTGGTGGTCGCGGTGAGCGCCCTTTGCAGCACTTCCGCCGAGATCTCGATCTCTTCGGTGGTGAAGTGCGAAAAAGCTTCCCGCATGTGTACCCCCAGAGGCGCGAAAAACTCGTGCGCCAGCGCCTGGGCCTTGGGCTGAATGTGCAGGTGCAGCCGCCGCCGGTCCTCGGGATCGGGCCGCCGCTCGACGTGCCCGGCGCGCTCGAGCCGCACGAGGAGCGCCGTGGTGGCCGCGGGGCTGAGCGATAGCCGCCGAGCGAGCTCCCCGGGCGTCAGCGGCGTACGGTCCTCGGCCGCGCGCCAGATGTGCGCAATCGCGTTCATGTCCGTGCGGTGCAGCCCGTGCCCGCGCGCGAACACGTCGACAAACCGGTCCGCCTCGACGTTGAAGCGCCGCAGGAGGTCGATGAGATCGTCGGCACCCGTCACCGCTTCAGTTTCCCCCGTTCGGGGAAAACGGCAACGATCGTACAGGTGTTCGAGTACTTTTGGAGGCATGGCATCGTGGGCTGACTTCGCCGCCGCCGACCCCGCACTGGCGGCGTCCATTCGCACGCTCGTCTGCCAGTACGGCCCGGGCCTGGGCTACCTGGCAACCGTCCGCCCCGACGGCGGCCCCCGCATCCACCCCGTGTCCCCCGTCATCACCGACGAAGGCCTGTTCTGCTTCGTCCTGGCCTCCCCGAAGCGCCACGACCTGGACCGCGACGGCCGCTACTCCCTGCACAGCTTCCCGTCGGACGACTCCGCCGACGAGGCCTACCTCTCGGGCCGCGCCACCCCGGTAACGGACGACGTGCGCACCGCCGGCTTGGCCCGCCTGATGCACGCGGCCCCGGGCATAGACTGGAAGCTCTACGAACTATCGGTCGACCTGGCCATGTACGTGCACTACGACACCCCGACGACGTCGACCCGCACCGTGTGGAAGGACCGCCCGGGCCACGTACCGAGAGCAAGGCAGAATGGTCCGTGCACTGAGGCCGTGGATTCGGTACAGTAGGCGTCGCTCGCGGGTGTAGTTCAATGGCAGAACATCAGCTTCCCAAGCTGACAGTGAGGGTTCGATTCCCTTCACCCGCTCGGACGAGAACGCCCTGGTTTGGACGTAGTTCCGGCCAGGGCCTCTTGCATGTCCGGTCACCCGGAAGTCGCTGCGGGCCATCAGCGTGCCATTAGCCCGACTGTCCGCTGTGTCGTTGGCGCCTGCTTACCCGCTCGGATGCGAGCGCTCAGGGCTCCCGGCCCGGGGCATGCCCGGGAGCCGGATGTGCACGGCCTCTGGCGGCGGGGACAGGCTCTACCTCTAGTGAGTGAGCTTGCGGTCGATTGCGAGCCGAGGGCGTGCCGTGCTCGGCGGGGCTGCGCGGCGGCCTCATGCGGCCTTCAGGATTTCGCTACGACCGGTGACGCGGAGTTGCCGGATCTGCATCGTCTGTGCTGATGAGCTCGAACAGACCGGTCTGGAATATGCGGGCAGCCTCCCGCAAGGAATCTCTCTCGGAGCTCGGCGGACGTGAACCGGAACTTCGCCTGCTTGTCGTTCTTCTCCCACACATCGCCGGTGGTCCCGCCGGAAGAGATCTGGGGATAGTCGGCAGTCTCCACCTCGAAGGACAGGCCACGCAGCGCGCCAAGAACAGATTTGTCGGTTGCTTTGATCGTGGCCCTGAAGTGGTACAGCGAGTGGTGGAGCGACATGGCATCCTTCCGGACTACCTGATCTGGGCTGTTCCGAACTGCCGAGCCGAATTGGTCGGTGCCGAGCGACTTCAGGCGGCGGCGTCGCGGTGTGGCTTGAAGGTGATGTCGAGCTCCGCATCAAGTGCAGCTGCGAGTCTTGCCAGGAGCGGCACGGTGGGTGTGGCACCCCCTGATTCCAGGCGGGACAGTTGGGGCTGGGTCATGCCGGCGCGTTCGGCGAGTTCGCCCTGTGTGAGTCCGAGTTCGGTGCGACGATCGTGGACCATCTGGCCGAGCAGGAGCGCTGCTCGTGCCTCCTCGTAGGCGGAGTTGTGCTGCTCGGCGCCGGTGCGCTCCCAGCGAGAGTGGCGTGCCGTCATGGTCCTTCCGCCCTTCCGTTGTGCTTCATTGCCATTTGCGCTCGAAGATCTCGGTCGCCGGCGCATGGTCGTCATGTCCCAGTTCGCATGTCTGCTGAGCGGCGATGGCTCGCATGACCTCGGCGCGTTCGACCTGGCGGGACTTTCGGAACACGGTCAGCAGTACCACCCGGGTCTGTGGTGCAAGCCAGTAGCTGATGCGGACGGCCGACCTGTCGAGGTGAAACCGCAGTTCACGTGTCTTGCCGCCGAGATGGCGCGAGTAGGGTTCGCCGAGCGTCTCGGCGCGCTCGGCAAGGATGTCGGCCATCGCCTCGACCTTGGCGTACTCCGTGAGCCGCAAGGTTTCGAGCCAGTCCCGCACCTCCGGCTCCAGCTCGATGACGTAGCGTCTCACCCGTCGAACGATATACCGGTCTTGGTATATCCGGCAAGCCGCGTCCGGGCCATTGGCCGGCCATTAACCCAGGCGAAGGCTGGCCGCTCCAGGCCGCTCGCCGTCAGCGTGACCTAGATGTTCAGTCGTTCGGTGAAGGCACGCCTGCTGTCGCCGCGTCCTCGAACTCAGGCCACTTCATCGCGAGGTGTCTCCCGCATCGTCCGTGGTATCGGACGTGTGAAACCTCCCCGCCCGCGCGCCGACACGGCCAGCGACGATCCGACCGGGCAGGACTGCCGAGCGGATCACGGGCCCGCTCGCTCGATGCGATCTTCGATCAGGCCCACGAGCTCGGGGTCGGGCGCTGCTCGCGCGCAGCCGGGCCGTTCTGCTCGACTTCGACGGGCCGGTGTGCAGCATCTTCGACGGCCGCCCGACACCGCTCGTCGCAGCCGAGATGCCAAGAAACGATGGCCGGGCCGCGTTGCGGTGCACTGGCATAGTGAACCAATGGCCGCGGACGAATCGGTGACAGAGTCGGCCGAGGCCGAGGCCGAGGCGGCGCCCGCCGTTGGCGATGGTTCCGCCCTTTACCAGGGACTCTGCTGGGATGCCGACGGCTACTTCTTCTGGATGGCGCAGCGGAACACCGGACAATGGTCGGCCGCCTGGCCGTATCTGGTGCCCGAGGGCGAGAAGATCCCGGAGTACTGGGAGATGATGCAAGCCCTGGGTATCGTGCACGGCTCGCTTCGATCGGCGCTGCACGTCACCATGCTCGCGACGGACGAGGATCGCGAACAGTTCAAGCAATGGAGCCGGCTCTGCCTGCAGATCGCGCGCGAGCACGCGGGGGCGCTCGTGCGGGCAGACCACCTGGCCGTGCCGTTCTGGGCGACGATTCACGATGATTCGCTGAAGCAGGCGATCGGCGACGAGTATGCGGTCGCACGAGACGTGAAGGTGTTCGCCAACCTCGAGGCGCGACTCTATGCGCGTTCATATCCCGGGAAGCGCGAGATCCATGTATCGGTACTCACCCGCGAGTATCTGATCAAGTTCAACGTGCTCATCTGGCGCTACGTCTGGGCAGTGCTGGAGGACCGTGACAACCAGGCACTGCCGGAGCTGGCGTCGGCGATGCTGCCGCACCTGCTGTCGCTGTACCTCGACGCCAACTACTCGGCGCTTCCGGTGAATCGCTCCCGAGACACGGCGATGTTCACCCGTGCCCACCAGACCAGCACCATCCAGATGCGGTTCATCATCGCGCACGAGTACGCCCACATCGTCCTGCACGGCGACTCGCCGAACACCCCGCAGGAGGAAGCGGAGGCCGATGCCTTCGCCTTGGGCGTCGTCCTTCGCTCCGAACCGGCCTTTCCGGTCGAGGACGTCCACACGGCGTTGTCGTGGTTGTTCGGCACGCTGCGCCTGGATGCCGCGCTCGGTGATGCGCTCAGTGGGAGTTCGTCGAACTCGCGGACCGCGGTCATCCGGCGGGCCGATGTGCTGTCGCGGCTTTCCGCCGAGTCGATCCCGGCGTGGGACGAGGCGATCGAGTCGACCGGTACCGCTGGGCTATCCCTGCTGAATCACCAGTTCTCCATGCTTGACTGGGCTCGTGTGGCGGCTATGCGCACCCAGTTCTTGGAGAACTTCGGGCTCTTCGAGCATCTGTAGGACGGGCGACGCCAGCCGGCGCGACAGGACGGAGCGACCATGCGACACATCGAACTGGAACTCGAACTGGAATCGAGCCGCCGGCCCGACTCACCGTTGTCGTCCGGTGCGTGGATTGGGCACGACCGATACGAGGGCATCGAGATCACGGTCAACGGTCGCGAGGACGGCCACGGATTCGGATTCAGCGAGATCGTGACGATCGCTATGAGCGTGGCCTCGGGGGTGACGATCGACCTCCTCTCGGACGCGATCCGGACGGCCGCCGGCGGCGCGATTCGTAAGGTTCGAGGACGACGGAGGCGCTCCGATGGCAGCGCCGAAGGTGTCGCCGGCGTGCTCCAGGACGAGATCGGCGACCCGGACAGCGATCCGGATACAGCCGGAGACCGATAGGTCGACCCCCGCCCGCAACCCCGGCGAGGACAACGGTAGAGGGTCACTGCTCGGCGAGGAGGCGAGCCGTCGGCAGGCGGCGAAGGGAGCGCACCGGCATCGTAGCGGCCCCCACCGCCACCAAGGCCCGGCCACCGCAGCGACCGCGGCCACCGCGTACGAGGTCGCGATGGTGCCGGCGATCTGCACCTATACCGGCGTTGCCCATCGAGGAAGTCCCGTGGTTCGGCTCTCGTGAAGAGAGCCGACATCTTGCCGGCGACGACGTCATCGGCGTGCAGGACCGGACCGATCACGAGGCCGCGACTATGGCCCGCCGGGGGCATTTCACCGCCCCGATTCGGGGTTGTCCAATGTGGTCGGACCGCGCATAATCGGCGCGCGCCGCTGAATGATCAGTGGCTGTGCAATCCCGCCGAGTGCCCCCGAAAGAGGAGCAGCGTGGGTAAATCTGTCCTTTCCGGCCTCACGACCGTCGTGGTGGCCGCCGGTGTGGGGCTGGTCGCGGGGGCCGGCTCCGCATTCGCCGCAACGGCCCCGCTGTACGTCAACAACACCGTCGGCGCCGGCTGCTCCGACACCGGCGGGGGCAGCCCGAGCAAGCCGTTCTGCACGATCACGGCCGCGGTCGCGGCGTTGGCGCCCGAGCAGACCGCCCAGATCACCGGCGTGTTCAACGAGCGCGTGACCGTCAACAAGTCCAGCGTCGTGCTGCAGGCCTCCGCGGCGGGGGCGGCGCGGGTGTCCGGGCCGAACGCCGGGTTCACCATCGACGGGCAGCACGACGTTGCCATTCTCGGCATCAACGTGCAGAACGTGGTGAGTGCGCCCGCGTTCGCGGTGAGCAACGGCGTGCGGATCTCGGTCGTCGACGGCAGTGTGACAATGGCGAACGAGGCGACCGGGCCGGCGATCAAGCTCTCCGCCGTGACGGATTCGGTGCTCAACGGGGTGAAGGTCAGCGGCGGCGCGGTGTCGGCCGGCGTGGCCGTCGACGCGGCGACGTCCCGGACCGTGCTCAAGGGGCTGACCGTCAGCGTCGGTAGCCCGGCCGGCAGCGTGGGCGTCGATGTCGCCGGCTCGAACAACACGATCCTCAACAGCAGCGTCTTCGGCGGAGCGGTCGCGGTCGTCGCGCTGCGGCCCGGGGCGGCGGGCAACACGGTCGTCAACAACACGGTGATGAGCGGCCACGGCGTCGGCATCCTCAACAACGGTGCCACCGGTACCGCGATCACGAACAACTCGCTGGACTTCAACTGCCTCGGCGGCATCCGCGTGGCGGGCGCCTCCACCGGCGTGTCCGTGCAGAACAACGTCGCGACCAGCAACGTGTCCTCGACGACCGGCTGCGAACCGGGCATCCCGAGCGGACCCGAGATCGGCCTGTACGACGGCGCGGCGGGCACCACGGTGGTCGACTACAACGCCGTCTCCCGGTCGGCCGCGCCGAACTCGCTGTACTGGTGGAACGGTCCGCTGGGACTGACCGGCTTCCGGGCCGCCTCCGGTCAGGCCGCCCACGACACCGACGTCGTCGACCAGGCGCACATGGAGGACTCGGCGAACTCGGCCGCGCCCGGCTACCAGAGCACCGACGCCTACGGCAAACCGCGCGAGGACAACCCGGCGCAGCCCGACACGGGCACCGGTCCGGTCACCTACGCCGACCGCGGAAACTCCGAGATGATCCCGGGCCCGTACCCGATCATGACCATCACGGCGGACAACGCCGGCAACTCGGTCACGGTGGACGCGTCGCGCTCGGCCCTCGGCTACGTGCCCATCGCCACGTACCGCTTCGACTTCGGCGACTCCACCAACCCGGTGACGCAGACGTCGCCGGTCGTCGCCCACCACTACTCGACGCCGGGGACCTACGCCATCTCGGTCACGGCCGTCGACGTCAACGGCTACAGCGGGACCCGGCAACAGGTCAAGTCGCTGTGGCCGGCGGCCCGGACGTTCGCCCTGCTGGCGCACGACAACAACCGCTACGTCAGCGCCACCGAGGGTGGCAACATGCAGATGCGCGCGTACCAGCCCACGATCGGCGCCGGGGAGCAGTTCGACCTCGTGAAGGTCGGCGGCGACCTGGTCGCGTTGCGGTCGCGCGTCAACGGCGAGTACTTCGCGGTGAACGTCGGCCCGGACGTTCCCGCCGGGTCGAACGTCGTGTGGGCCTGGAGCGACTCCACGAACAGCGACGACACGCTGTTCACGATCACGAACAACGCCGACGGCACGATCAGCCTGCGTTCGGTGGTCAACGGCAAGTACCTGAGCAGCAACCACGGCGTCAGCATGATGACCGCCGACCGCGCCGCGATCGGCCCGTGGGAGGAGTTCAGCCCGGTCGACGTGGCCAACGCGGCGGTCTCCTTGCGCGCCCACGCCAACGGCAGGTACGTGACTGCGGAGAACGGCGGCGCCACCGCGCTGATCGCGAACCGCACCGCAATCGGCTCGTGGGAGCAGTTCGACCTGGTCGACGTGGGCGGCGGCTGGGTGGCGCTGTACTCGCGGGCCAACGGCCTCTTCGTCACGGCGGAGGCGGGCGGCAACCAGCCGCTCATCGCCAACCGGGCGGCCGTCGGGCCGTGGGAGAAGTTCAAGGTGATCACCAACGCCGACGGCAGCATGAGCCTGCTGGCCGGGGTCAACAACCGGTACGTCACGGCGGAGAACGGCGGCAACTCGTCGCTGATCGCGAACCGCACGGCGATCGGTCCGTGGGAGGAGTTCGACCGCTGATCCGGTCGAAAGCACAGAGAAACGGCAGGGTCCGCGTCAGTGCGGGCCCTGCCGTTTCCGGTTGAGTTACCGGCGCCGGCGGGAGGCCAACTGGCCGGCCAGGGCGACAACGGCCAGCGCGGCGCCGGCGACGAGGACGGTCCACAGTGGAGTCCACGACGGGCGGGGCGCGTCGATGGACAGGGACGGCAGGAACAGGCCGATCGTCGCCCACGCGACGACCGCGGCCACCAGCCCCGCGACAACGCCGGCGATCACGACGCTGAGGGCAGTGGCCGCGTCGGTCCGGGCCGTCACCCGGCGCGACACACCCTGGACGCGCAGAACGCCGTACGCGTCGGTGGAAGACACCGCGACCACCACGATCCCGGCCGCGCCGAGCAGCGCGGCCAAGGCGCCCGCGACGAGGAAGAACCGCAGGGCCAGCGGCGCCCCGCGGCGGCCCAGGGCGGCGCGCTCGTCGGCGACCGTGTGGTGGGCGACGACGGTGATCCCCCGCGAGGCCAGGTCGATCTCCACCGTGGGCGGCGCGCCCGCGGCCAGCCACACCTGGCCCTCCGTGACCTCGCCGGAGTCGGTCGAGAGCAGGTCGGCGCGCTCCAGGTCGACCAGCATGCCGCGCCGGCCGAGGCCCGGTACCGCGCGCAGCGGGGCGGCCACGGCCGCGGTGGCCGCGTCGCCGTCGAACAGGCCCAGCGCGCCGTCGGGCGGCAGCGGGCCCGTCGACAGGACCGGCAGCGGGGCGGTGAGGTCCAGTGGGCGTACCGTGCCGGCGTTGCTGCGGCTCGTGCTCGGCAGTGTCAGCGCCAGGCCGTCGGCGGTCGCGGTGGCCGTCGCCGACGGGGCGGCCTCCCAGTGCCGGGTCAGGTCGACCGGGGTGCCGTCGGCGTCCAGGCGGTGCACGGTCAGGTGGCAGACCGGGCCGATGGCGGTCGTGATTCCGATCTTCAGGGCCACGAGGCGGCAGCCGGCGGCGCAGGCCGGGTCGTGGGCCTGGTAGGAGTGCCGGCCGGCCTGGAGGGCGCCGAACCCGACCGCCACCGCCGGGGCGCCGTTGTCCGGGGCCAGCACGGCGTACAGGGTCGACACCACCGTGCTCGGGTCGGCCAGGGTCAGCTCGACGGTGAGGGTCGTGCCGCGCAGGCGCACGGGGTCGGCCGCCGGGCCGGCCTGCAGGCGCGCGGCCAGGTCGCGCGGCGGCAGCTCGGCGTAGCCGGGGCGCCAGAGCGCGACCGCGGGCAGCCGGGACGAGTCGACGGCGAGGACCGGGCGGGCGCCCGAAGAAAGGGCCGGCAGCGGTACCGCCGCCATCGCGAATTTTCCCTCCGGATCCACGGCCCGGGTCGCCGCCAGCAGCGCGGACCGGGTCGTGCCGTGCACGGTCAGCACGGTCGGAGCGCCGGCGGCCAGAGCGGCGTCCTGGTCCACGGTCGCGGCGGACACGTCCGTCGCGGTGGCCGCGAAGCCCAGCGAGCCGATCGCCACGACCAGCAGCACCAGCAGCCTCCGGCCGGTGGGCTGACGGGCCAGCCGGGTCGCCGTCAGGGCGGTGACCAGCCGCCCGCGGTGCAGCGCCCAGCCGGCGATCCGGGCGGCGAGCGGGCCGGCCAGCCGCGCGGCGATCAGGCCGACGGCCAGCATGACCAGCGGCGGGGCGAGCAGCGCGACGCCGGACAGCGTGCCGCCGCGGGCCTGCACCTGGGCCACGGCGACCGCGGCCAGCACCACCACGAGGATCTCGAGGGTGAGCGAGCGCCAGTGACCGGAGCGCCGGTCCGTCTCGCGCAGCAGCTCGGCGATGGGGCGGCCGGCCGAGCGCAGCTGGGCGGCGACGGCGACCGCGAGCGCGCCCACGGTGGTCACGCCGGCCGCGGTGAGCATGAGCGGGTCGGCGTACCGGCCGCCGAGCACGGCCACGGCCAGGTAGCCGATCGGCGCGCCGGCCAGCACCGCCAGCGCCGTCTCGGCGGCGGCGAACCAGCCGCGGCGCACCCCGGTGACCCCGCGCAGCGCGACGACGCCGAGCTCCTGGCGGCGGGCGCGGGCCGCGGCGGCGGCCGCGAAGACGACCAGCGCCCAGCTGAGCGCGGCCAGCGGTACCGCGGCCACGGGGGCGACGGCGCGGGCCTGGGCGAGGTCGGCGTCGATCCGGCCGACCAGGTCGGGCAGGCGCGTGCCGAGCTGGGTGCCGCCGTCCTTCTGCGCGCCCGAGGCGGCCAGCCAGGCGCGCAGGGCCGGCAGCGTGGCGACGGGGACGCCGCGCGGCGCGAAGTACGCGGCGAGGTGCTGCGTCTCGTCGGGGTGGTCGATCGCGTTGAGGGTGGACCGCGAGATGTAGAACGGTGCGTCGCCGACGGTGCCGCACCAGTACGGCTCGGCGCCGTCGCGGGCGCGCACGACCCCGACGACGGTGAGCAGGACGGATGCGCCGGCGGGCCGGTAGATCTGCTCGGCGCCGGAGTAGGTCCCGGCGCTCAGGTCGAGCGCATCGCCGGGGCGTACGCGGAGGGCGGCCGCGGCGCGCTCGGTGACGACCACCTCCATGCCGCCCATCAGGCAGCGGCCGGCCACGACGACGACGTGGTCGCAGAGGTCCTGCCGGTAGCCGACCCGCCGGGAGTCGGCCGGGGGGACCTTGTCCGGGCCGGCCGGGATCATCGTGATCTCGGCGCTGAACACCTGGGTGAGGCCGGGGCCGGCCAGACGGGGCGTCGCGTCCCGCTCGAACCCGACGTCCAGGCGCGGTACCGTCGCCGCGAGCTCGACCGTGCGCTCGACCGTCGAGGCGGCGGCGAACCGTCCGGCGACGATCTGGGCCTCGACGGCGCCCAGGTAGGCCGGGCTGGCCACGGCGGCCGCGGTGGCCAGCGCGGCCAGGACCAGGGTCAGCCCGAACTGCCCGCGCCGGCCCCGGACCATGTCCCACAGCAGGCCGGTCACGCCGCCTCCCCGCGTCGCCGCGAACGGGCGGTGAGCAGGGCCACGGCGACGAGGCAGAGCACGGCGGCCGCCGCGGCGGCGGCGAGCGGTACCAGCGCCGGGCCGGTCGGCGGCGGCAGCACGGACCAGCCGTCGGCGAACGGGTCCACGGGCGGGGCGGCGAGCAGGCGCGCGACCACGGCGGTGAGCAGCCCGATCAGCACCGCGGCGACCGCCGGCACCGTCGCCGCCACGAGCCCGGCGGCCCGCACCACCCGCTGCGGCGCGCCCTGCACGCGCAGCGCCAGCAGCTGTGCATCGCGGTCCGGGCGCTGCGTGGCGCCGGCGACCGCGAACGCGCCGGCCACGAGCAGCAGTGCCAGTACACCCGCCAGCAGGTCAAAACGCAGGGCGGCGGCCGGACCGTAGCCGTCCAGGCGGCGGTGCGCCGCGGCCGTGGTGTCCTCGGCGACGACCCGCAGGCCGGCCGCGCGCAGGTCGTCCACGATGGACTGTGGCGCGTGCGGGGCCAGCCAAACCTGCTGCAGGTCGCCCGGGATCGCGGTGCCGGCCAGCCGGGCGGCGTACTCGAGGTCGACGATCGTGCCGTCCGCGCCCGCCCGGGGCAGTACCGCCGAAGGGTCCGGCGCGATCGGCACGGCCACGCCGCCGAAGGGGCTGGCGGTGACGGGGTTGTGCTCGTCGCCGACGGCCACGTAATGCCCGGTGACCAGGGCGGGCAGGGGCACCGGGGTGTCCACCGCGTACACCTTCGGGTCGGTCGAGCCGGCGTTGCCCGGCGGGAGGGCGGTCAGGACGAGCGCGCCGTCGCGGTGGGCCGGGCTGACCGACGGCACGGTGTCGCCGAGCGCGGTCCGCCAGCGGGCCGGGTCGCCGAACACGGCGGCGGGCACGGCCACGGCGCCGTCGGCGCTGAGCTGCCGGATCGTCACGGTGGTGCGGGCCCCGGTGAGCTCGACGGTGGTCATCCGGCAGCCGCGCCGGCACTGCGGCACCTCCACAGTGGACGCACCGACCGGAAAAACCGCAGAGACCTTTTCGCCGGTACCGCCGACAACGAGCCCGACCACGACGGACACGCCTGGCGCATCGGCGGTGGCGTCGAGCCGCAGCGCCGTGCCGGTCACGATCAGCGGCGCCGGCGCGGGCGGGTGCAGCCGGGCCGCGACGGCCGCGCCCATGCCGGTGACGGCGGCCAGGCGGGACGAGTCGACGGCGAGCACGGGCCGGCCGTCCGGCCCCGCACTCTGCACGACCGCCATGGCGAAGGTCCCGGGCGGGTCGGCGCCGCGCACCGCGGCGAGGAGCCGCTCCTGGTCGCCGGCGTCGACGGTGAGCACGCGCTCGGCCCCGACGGCGATCGCGGCCCGGTCGGCCCGGGCCTCGTCGGCCGCGACCCAGTCCTGCACGGCGACGGCGAACAGGCACGCGCCGGCGGCGAGCAGCGGCACGAGCCGGTGCACGGCGCCGCGCCGGGCGAGCAGCAGCACGCCGATCCCCGCGCCGAGCCGGCGGTGGTCGTCGCTCGCCACGGCGGCGGCGTGACCGGCCCGGGCGGCGAGCGGCAGCAGCAGGCGGGACAGCAGGACCGCGGCGGCCAGCGCGAGCAGCAACGGCACGAACGCCTCGAGGCCGAGCCCGGGGTCCGGCCGCCCGTGCCGGCTGACCGCCTGGTACACCGCCGCGCCGGCCAGCGCGAGCGCGGAGACGTCGAACGTGGCCCGGCCGAGCCGCGAGACGTGCGGGGCGCCGGGCTGCAGCAGTCGCTGCACGGGGGTACTGATGGTCCGCCAGTCGGCGACGATGATCGCGCCGAGCCCGCCGGCGGCGACCGCCGCGACGGCCGGCGGCGGGTACCTCCACGCGAACCCCCCGAGCGCGATGCCCGCCAGCAGCGGCAGGGCGCCCTCCCCCGCGACGAGGACGAGGATCCGCGACCGCGCGGTGCCGTGCAGGGCCATGCGGGCGATGTCGAGCCGGCGCGCCTCGGCCGCGTACCGCGCGGTGACCGCGAACGCCAGCAGCGCGACCACGAACAGCTCCGCGGTGGCGAGCTGCACCCCGCGCCGCACCGCCCGCCCGTCGTCGGCGAGGTGGGCGTCGAGGTCGGCGGCGCCGGAGGAGTACGCGAACTGCAGCCCGTGCAGGCGGTTCAGGGCCGCGTCGATGCGGCCGGGATCGGCGAACAGCCCGGCGGGCAGCAGCGCGTCGAGCGTGGCGTCGGCGAAGCCACTGCCCGCCAGCACGGTGTCGGCGGTGCCGTAGAACGCGGTGCCGCCCGTCCCGAACCAGTACCAGTCGGCGGGGTCACGGGCCCGGTAGGTGCCGACGACCGTGAGGGCCAGCGGCTTCGCGCCGGCCTCGGCCGTGTAGCCGGCCCGGTCGCCGACGGTGATGCCGAGCGGCAGCTGCGCGCCGACGACGACCTCGCCCCGGGCGGCCGGGCAGCGCCCCGTGACCAGGACGGCCTCGCAGAAGTCGTCGCGGTACCGCAGGTCGGCCGCGATTGTCCGCCCGCCCAGGTAGAGCGTGCCGGCGCGCCGGAGCCCGATCGCGGTCCGCTCGGCCGGCAGTTCCAGCCCGACGCTGTCGCGGAACCGCCGCAGCGCCGCCGCCGCGACCTCGGGCCGGTCGTCGCCGCCGCTGCTGACCCGGCCCTGCACGCTCAGCGTCCGCTGCGCCGGGGTGGCGTCGCGGACCAGGGCGGCCGCGCTGTCCCGGGCCGCCGCGGCGGAGTACGCCGGCGCGGCCGCGAGTGCCGCCACGGCCAGGGCCGCGAGCAGCCCCAGGGCGAGCGACGAGACGCGGCGCGCGCGCACCGCGTCCCAGATCAGCTCCAGCACCGGAAAAGGGTACGACGGATCGGCGCGAGGCGATGCGCGAAAGTTTCACGAATGTGACGTCACTGGATGGGTCCCTCAGGAAAGCGCTTGCCTGGTCCGCGCCGGACTGACATCGTCCGGTGAGTAATCGACCTATCTGGATGCGTTGCCCTGGGAGGACAGATGCGTACCGGAAGAATCTCGCTGGTCGTGCTCATCGCCGCCGGCGCCGTGGCGGCCGGTGGGGTGCCGGCGTCGGCGGCCACGACCGTCACCGTGGCCGCCGACGGCTCCGGCAACTACCGCACCGTGCAGGCCGCGATCGACGCCGCCCCGGCCGGCAACAGCAGCACCTACACGGTGAACATCAAGGCCGGCACGTACCGCGGCACCGTGAACATCCCGTCGAACAAGCCCTACATCAGCCTGGTCGGCACCGGCTCGGCCGCCACCGCCGTGGTGCTCGTCGAGGGCCACGCGTCCGGGCTGACCAAGCCGGACGGCAGCACCTACGGCACGGCCGGCAGCGCCACCGTCACCATCGCGGCCGCCAACACCACCGTGTCCAACCTGACGATGTCCAACGACTTCGACGAGGCCGCGCACAACCTCAGCGCCGAGCAGGCGGTGGCGGTCAACACCTCCGGCGACCGCGTGCAGTTCAGCAACGTGCGGATCCTGGGCAACCAGGACACGCTGCTGGTCAACACGTCAGGGACGGCAGTGCGCCGGCTGTACGTGCGCAACTCCTACGTGGAGGGCGACGTCGACTTCATCTTCGGCGGCGGCACGATGGTGTTCCAGAACGGCGAGGTGCGCTCGCTGACCCGCGGCTCGTCGTCGAACAACGGGTACATCACCGCCGCCGCGACGAACATCAACAACAAGTTCGGCTTCCTGTTCTGGGGCACCCACCTGACCAGCAACGCCCCGGCCAAGACGGTCTACCTGGGCCGGCCCTGGCACCCGGGCGGCGACGTCAACGCGATCGCCCAGGTGCTGTACCGCGGCGTGACGATGGACGCCCACATCCGCAACGACCCGTGGACGGACATGTCCGGCTTCTCCTGGCGCAACGCGCGCTTCACGGAGTACAGCAGCACCGGCGCCGGGGCCGTGGTCAACAGCAACCGCCCGCAGATGAGCGCCTCGACCGCCGCCCAGTACACCCCGACCCTCTACCTGGCCGGCTCCGACGGCTGGAACCCGATCCACTGACCTTCGACGCACAAAGGCCGGCGTCCGGGGCCGGCAGTAGGGCAGCCGGCCCCGGGGAGCCGCTCGGCCGCATCGAGGCCGAAGCACGCGCGCCGTCGTCTCGTCGGAGGGGGTCGCCGCACACCGCGCCGCGGGACTGGACAAGACGCTGATCATGCAGCACAGCGGAACGCTGCTGTTCGACGCGGCCGGGCAGGAGCGCTACCGTCTCGTCGCGACGCTGCCGACCGGGAGCTTCGACGCCGCCGCCCTCGGCGCGGCCGTCGACCGGCTCTGAACGCCGGCTTCTCGTGCGGCCTCGGCGGGCGAACCAGCCGGGCGGCTCCCAAGTTCGGAAGCCGCCCGGTGCGAGGTCAGAACCTCAGGTTGAACTTCTCCCACGCGCCGATCGCGGTGCGGTTCGCGATCAGCGGCTGCTTGCCGCCCGCCTCCGCGGTCACGTACTTCCCGTTGACCCCGGCCACCAGGGAGCCCGTGCCGTCGTCGTTGCGGACGAGCCGGAACTTCTCCCACGCCCCGATCGCGGTGCGGTTCGCGATCAGCGGCTGGTTGCCGCCCGCCTCCGCGGTGACGAAGCGGTAGTCGGCGTGGGCCAGGATCGCGACCCAGCCGTCGCCGGCGTCGATCAGGTCGAAGGTCTCCCAGGAGCCGACCTGCGCACGGTTGGAGATCAGGGGCTTGGCCCCGGCCGCCTCGGCGGTCACGTAACCGTTCACGCCGAAGATGAACGTGCTCACGGAATGGGCGGTCGCGAACTGCTCCCACGGGCCCAGCGCCGGGCGGTCCGCCGTCAGCGGGCCGGTGCCGTTGTTGCCGCTCACGAACATCCCGTTGCCGCGGTACCGCAGCCCGAACGCGCCGTTCGCGCCCGTGACGAGCTCGAAGCGGTCGGGAACGGCGCTGTCGGCCCGCAGGCGCGTCGTGCCCGGGTCGACCGTCAGGTACTTGGCGTTGGTGTAGGACTGCAGGCCCACGTCCCCGTGGCCGAGGTCGACCAGGTCGAAGACCTCCCACGGGCCGGCCTCGGGTCGGTTCGCGACCAGCGGCTGGTTGCCGTTGTCCTCGGCGCTGACGAACCGCAGGTTGGACAGCGACAGCAGCGCGGCCGACCGCAGGTGCGACAGGGCGCGGACCGTTCGCGTGGAGGTGCTCGTCGCGCCGGCGGCGTCGGTGACCGTCAGCGTCACGGTGTAGTCGCCGGGCTGCGCGTACTCGTGCGTCAGGCCCCAGTCCGCCGTGGTGACGACGGTACCGTCGCCGAAGTCGAAGGTGTACGAGCTGATCCGGGCCAGGCCCGCGATCGATCGCTGGCCATCGGCGAAGACCGTCGGCTTCGGGCCGCCGGCGGCGACCTCGAGCTGGGCCACGGGACCGCCGGCGGTGATCGCCCCGACGGCGATGCCCACCGCGGCGTGGCCGAGCGGGATGGCCGCGGCCGCGGTGTTCGTGGTGGTGTCGATCGGCGTCACCGAGTCGCCGGTGACGTACGCGCGCTTGCCGTCGCCCGCGATGTCGACGCCCTTCGGGTGGGCAACGACCGGCACCGTCGCGACGACCGCGTTGGTCGCCGTGTCGATGACCGACACGGTGCCGGCGCCCGAGTTGGTGACGTAGACGCGCTTGCCGTCCGGCGTGACGGCCACGTCGTAGGGCTCGGCGCCGACCGGGACGGTCGCGGTCACCGCGTTCGTCGCGGTGTCGATGACCGACACGGTGGCGCCGCTCAGATCGGTGACGTAGACCTGCTTGCCGTCCGGCGCGACGGCGACGCCCCACGGGCGGGAGCCGGCCGCGACCGTGGCGGTGACCTGGTTCTTCGGCGCCTCGACGACCTGCACGCCGCCGGCGGTGGTGACGTAGACGTGCCGGTTGTCGGGGGCGACCGCGACGCCCTGCGGGTGCTCGCCGACGGCCAGCCGCGGATAGGGCGAGTAGGAGAGGCCGTCCAGGATCGCGAGGGTGTTGGCCGCGTAGTTGGCGACGTAGACGCGGTAGCCGTCCGGCGAGACGGCCACGCCGTGCGGCTCCGTCCCGACGGTCACGGACCGGACCACGGCGCTGCGGCTCGGTTCGATCACGCTCAGCGTGTCCAGGTCGGAGCTGGCGGCCAGCACGTAACCGGTGCGCGGGGCGAACGCGATCTCGCCCTCGCCGCCACCGGTCGGGATCGCGTTGAGATCCTTGCCGGTCGCCGCGTCGAGCACCGATGTCGTGGTCGACCCGGTGCCCGACACATAGAGAATGTCCTTCGGACCCGCCGCGGCGGCGGGAGCAGCGCCGGCCAGCAGGCCGACGCCGGCCGTCACGACCACTGTCGTGAAGCCGGCCAATATGCGGTTGTGCACGGCGGGATTATTTGCTGATCTTGCCCGGCGTCGCGGCCCGTATTTCAGGCGGGTTGGGGCTCGTTGACGACCGGCGCGCCGACGACCGCGGTCAGCACGTCGTCCAGGGTCACCACGCCCAGCGGCACGCGGCCGTCGCTGACCAGCACGATGTGCTGACGCTCGCGGCGCATGGCCAGGAGCAGCTCGGCGAGCGTCCGGGTCGGCGGCACGATGCCCAGCGGGCGGATCAGGTCGGCGGGAATGGGCGCCCGGCGCTGGGGGCCGACGAAGCCGAGCACGTCCTTGACGTGGACGAAGCCCAGCACGCGGCGGCTGGCGCGCTCGACCACGGGGAATCGGGAGCGGTTCGTACGGGTCGCGAGGACCTCCAGCGACGCCGGGGAGACGTCCTCAGCGATCGTGGTGATCTCGGACCAGGGGCGCAGGGCGTCGCGGGCGGTGCGGTGCGACAGGGCCAGCGCGCCCGCAATGCGGGCGTGCTCCTCCGGGGCCAGCAGGCCCTCGGTGGTCGCCTGCGCGGCCAGGCCGGCCAGCTCCTCGGCGGTGAAGACGGTCTTCACCGAGCCGGTCGCCTCGATGCGCCACAGCGACAGGATCGTGCGCGACGCCCACTTCATGGCGACGAGCACCGGCTTGGTGCCCATGCAGAAGGCGTACATCGGCGGGCCGAGCCACAGCACGGCGCGCTCGGGGTTGGCCAGGGTCAGGTTCTTCGGCACCATCTCACCGGCCACCGTGTGTGCGAACACCACGACCGTCAGGGCCAGGGCGAACGCCACCGGGTGCACGAGGTTCTCCGGCAGGTGCACGGCCTCGAAGGGGCCCTGCAGGCCGTGGGCCAGGGCCGGCTCGGCCATGGCGCCGAGGCCCAGGGTGCAGATCGTGACGC
Source organism: Dactylosporangium sp. McL0621 (assembly GCF_049995355.1). Taxonomy (NCBI): domain Bacteria; kingdom Bacillati; phylum Actinomycetota; class Actinomycetes; order Micromonosporales; family Micromonosporaceae; genus Dactylosporangium; species Dactylosporangium sp. McL0621. Next base: position 72,390 of record NZ_CP188259.1, on the reverse strand, counting down.
CCAGCTGGGCACCGGCGATCATGAGCGGGATCTCGTTCATGGCGCGCATGGCGGTGCGGGCCCGCCGCGATGTCGCCGCCATCGGCTCGATCACGGTGCGGCGGGAGGCGATCAGGGAGAACTCGCCCGCGACGAAGAAGCCGTTGCCGAGCAGCAGCACGATGGCGGCGATCAGCTCAATCATCCTCGGGCACCTCCGGACGCACCACGCGGACCTGCTCGATGCGGCGGCGGTCGACCTCGACCACGGTGAACTCCCAGCCGTCCTCGTTCCAGGTCTCGCCGACCGTCGGGATGTGACCCAGCCGCGCCATCAGGAAGCCGGCGAGCGTCTCGTACGGCCCCGGCGGCACGTGGAACCCGGTCAGCTCGGCCAGCTCGTCCTCGCGCAGCACGCCGTCGACCAGCACGGTGCGCTCGGCGCCGGGCGCGGTCAGGTCGGGCATGCCGTGCACGGTGGCCGGCTCGTCCTCGATGTCGTGCTCGTCGGCGATCTCGCCGACGAGCTCCTCGACGAGGTCCTCGACGGTGACCACGCCGTCCGTGCCGCCGTACTCGTCCACGACGATCGCCACGTCGGAGTTGCCCCGGCGCAGCGCCGCGAGGACGCCGTCGAGGTCGAGGCTCTCCGGCACGAACAACGGCTCCCGGGCGACCGCGCTGACCCGTGTGGTCGGGCGGCGCACGGGCGGCACGCCGAGCGCGTCGGTCACCGTGACGACCCCGGTCACCTGGTCGAGGGTCTGCTCGTAGATCGGGAAGCGGCTGTAGCCGGTCTGCACCGAGGTGGCCAGCAGGTCGGCCACGGTGGCGTCGGCCCGCAGCGACACCACGTCGACCCGCGGGGTCATCGCCTCCGCCGCGCGCTTGTCGCCGAAGCGAATGGTGCGCTGCAGCAGTACCGCGGTCTCTCTCGGCAGTGCGCCGGCCCGGGCCGAGATCGCGGCGAGCAGGCCGAGCTCCTCGGGCGAGCGGGCGCTGGCCAGCTCCTCCTGGGGTTCGATGCCGAAGCGCCGCACGATCCAGTTGGCGGAGCCGTTGAGCAGCGTGATCAGCCACGAGAAGAACTTGGAGAAGCCGCGCTGCGGTCCGGCCGTGGCGCGGGCCAGCGGCATCGGCTTGGCCAGGGCGGCGTTCTTGGGGACGAGCTCGCCGAAGAGCATCGAGAGCAGGGTGGCCACGATCAGGCCGCAGACGTGCGCGACGGTGTCGGTCACCGAGCCGAAGATCGGGTGGAGGGCGGGCGCGAAGAGGCGCGAGAGGGCGGGCTCGGCCAGGTAGCCGGTGAGCAGACCCGCGAGAGTGATGCCGAGCTGGGCGCCGGAGAGCTGGAACGACAGTTCGCGCAGGGCCTGACGGACGGTGCGGGCCTTGCGGTCGCCGGCGTTGGCACGCTGCTCGATCTCCGCGCGGTCGACGGTGACGAGCGAGAACTCGGCGGCGACGAAGGCCGCGTTCGCGGCGGTGAGCAGCACGAACGCCAGCAGGGGCAATAGTGTGGTCAACACGCTCGCGCGATGGTCCCTTCAGGTGTGATCCGATTGTTCCACGTGAACCCAAGCCGTGCTGAAGCTGCCCACGGGTCCGTGTCAAACGAGCCACCCGAAGATCGAGATACGTAGATCACCTTCCCTCTTTCGAGGGCCTTGCGCCGCGTTGAACAGCGCCGATGCTAATGCCAGCGGGGGTCACGGCAAGCATCGAGGGGGACTTTGATGGGTGCGGCGTTGATCGGCGCGTGTATAGCGCTCGCGGCCGGCATCGCGGTGGGCAACGCCGGCGCGAGGGCGAAGCGGGCCCGCCTCGACTACGTGCGGACCAAGGCGCTGGTGCCGGGGGCCCGCAAGACAGCCATCGCGGAGGGCCTGAAGGGGCTGCGGATCATCGCGACCGCGGCCGCCGTGCTCATCGCGCTCGGACTCGCGATGAACGTCATCGGACAGCGTTGACGCGGGGCGCCGAACCCCTACTTCTGCACCGCCCGGAGCAGCACGGACGCCACGTCGACGACCTCGACCTCCTCCGGCGCGGCCCCCGCGGCCTTCTTGCCGGTGACGCCGTCGCCGAGCATCGTGAGGCAGAACGGGCACGCCACCGCGACCGTCCTGGCGCCCGTCGACAGCGCCTCCTCGACCCGCTCCACGTTGATCCGCTTGCCGATCCGCTCCTCCATCCACATGCGCGCGCCGCCGGCGCCGCAGCAGAACGAGCGCTCCGCGAACCGGTCCATCTCGACCAGGCCCTTGTTGTCGTCCGCCGGCCCTGCGACGGCGCCGAGCACCTCGCGCGGCGGGGCGAAGACGCGGTTGTGCCGCCCCAGGTAGCAGGGGTCGTGGTAGGTGACGGCGCCGTCGAGCGGCTGGACCGGGGTCAGCTTGCCGGCCGCGACGAGCTGGGCGAGCAGCTGGGTGTGGTGAATGACGTCGTAGTGGCCGCCGAGCTGGCCGTACTCGTTCGACAGCGTGTTGAAGCAGTGCGGGCAGGTCGCCACGATCTTCTTCACGCCGGCCTCGTTGAGGGTCTCGACGTTCTGCTGGGCGAGCATCTGGAAGACGAACTCGTTGCCGATGCGGCGGGCCGGGTCGCCGGTGCAGGTCTCGCCCTGGCCGAGGATGGCGAACTTGACGCCGGCCTCGTGCAGCAGGGTCGCGACGGCGCGCGTGGTCTTCTTGGCCCGGTCCTCGAACGCGCCGGCGCAGCCGACCCAGAAGAGGTACTCGAAGTCGCCCTCGTCGATCTCGGCGACGTTGGGGACCTCGAAGTCCAGCCCCTTGGTCCAGTCGTCGCGGGTGGACTGGGCCGCGCCCCAGGGGTTGCCCTTGTTCTCGAGGTTGCGCAGCATGACGCCGGCCTCGGTCGGGAAGTTCGACTCGATGAGCACCTGGTACCGGCGCATGTCGACGATGTGGTCGACGTGTTCGATGTCGACCGGGCACTGCTCGACGCACGCGCCGCACGTGGTGCACGACCACAGCACGTCGGGGTCGATGATGCCGTTCTCCTCGGCGGTGCCGATGAGCGGCCGCGCCTGCTCCGCCAGCGCGAGCGCGTTCACGTGCGAGTGGTCGTCGCCGGCGAGCAGGTACGGCGCCTTGGCGTAGGCGTGGTCGCGCAGGTTGAGGATCAGCAGCTTCGGCGAGAGCGGCTTGCCGGTGTTCCAGGCCGGGCACTGCGACTGGCACCGCCCGCACTCCGTGCAGGTGGTGAAGTCGAGCATGCCCTTCCAGCTGAACTGCTCGACGGTCGCGACGCCGAACTGGTCCTTCTCGGGGTCGGCCTCCTCGAAGTCCAGCGGCTTGCCCTGGCTGGTCATCGGGCGCAGGGCGCCGAGGCCGGAGCCCTTCCGGCCCGGGGTGCGCTTGAAGAAGATGTTGAAGAAGGCCAGGAAGCGGTGCCAGGCCACGCCCATTGTCACGTTGCTGGCGATCACGATGACCCAGGCCATCGAGATGATGATCTTCAGCATGGCCACGATGCTCACCGCGGCCGGCCAGGCGGGCAGGATCGAGCCGAGCGCGTGGCTGACGGGCGCGGCCCAGGTCGGCCACTCGAGCTCGTCGTTGGCGGCCTTGAAGCCCCGGATGAAGAAGCCACAGATCAGAACGCCGAGGATGGTGTACTCGACGTAGTACGCCTGCCACATGGTCGAACCGGTGAAGCGCGACCGCCGGTTGGGGTTGCGCGGGAGGTTGCGCAGCCGGATGCCCATCAGCACGAGAATGCCGATGAAGCCGAAGACGCCGATCCACTCGGTGACCAGGCCGTAGACGTTCCAGGCGCCGATCAGCGGCAGGCCCAGGCCCGGCTTGACGACCTCGAAGTAGGCCTCGACCACCAGCAGCGAGAGCGCCAGGAACGCGATCATGACGAACCAGTGCGCGGCGCCGACGACCGTCCAGCGCAGCATGCGGGTGTGGCCGAGCGTCTCGGCGAGCATGGTGCGCAACCGCAGGCCCTTGTTGTCCCCGCGGGTCGGGTCGGGCTGGCCCAACCGGATGACCGCGAGCATGCGCCGGACGGTCCGCACGACCAGGACCGCCGCGACGATAGTGATCGCCGCGGCGACACAGGTCGTCACGATCTGCACTGCACCCATGCCGAAGCCTCCCACGGTCCGGGCTGGAACATCTCCAGAAGGACCTTAGTCCCTCTTGTTACCCATGAGTAACGTGAAGTTTGTCGCAGCGCGAGGGGGCGACGGTCAGTTGGTCAACGCCACTTGGAGAAGACCGCGAGCGACGCAACGAGGAACCCGAAGCCGATGGCCAGGTTCCAGTACTTCAGGTCCGCCAGCGTCGAGAGCCAGTTGACGTCGAAGAAACCCTGCGTCAGGTAGTACGACACCAGCCACGCGATGCCGATGACCACGAACGCGACGGCGAGCGCGGGCACCCACACCGGGCTCGGCCGGCGCCTCGCGGACACAGTCTCCTGCGGTCGGAGCTCCGCCGGGGCGGTGTAGACCTTCTTCTTACGAACTGTCGACTTCGGCACGGCGCTCTCCTGGAGGGGTCGTCTGGCCAACACTATCCACGTGACGCCGCCACCTCCGCCAGCGTCGGCCTGAATAATGTTCTCCGTCTAGCGTAGTCAAGTCGGCACGCGCATGTGGGGAGGGGTCGTGGTGGAGTACACATCGGGCGGCTCCTCGTGGACCCACGCCCTGCGGCGGCTCGGTCGCGCTATGCTTCCGCGCCGCCCTCAGAAACAGGGTTTCGCCTGGTCAGTGCTGACGCCGGTGGTGCTGCTGGTGGCCGGGATGCTGTTCTCGCTGAGCGCCGCGACCGCCCACGGCACCGACCTGCGCGACGACCGGCGGCCGGAACTGACGAACCTCATCGCCGAGCGGAAAAAAGAAATCGCCGACGCCCGGTCCCGCGCCGCCCGGCTGCGCGCCGAGATCGACAGGCAGCAGCAGGGCCAGGCGGGCGCCGACGGACAGGTCGACGAGCAGCGCCGGCGAGGCGCCGCCGAGCAGGCGGCGGCCGGGCTGACGGCCGTGCACGGGCCCGGCCTGCGGGTCACGCTCAACGACGCCCCGCGCCGCGCCGACGGCACCCGGCCGGCCGGCGCCACCCCCGATGACCTCGTCGTTCACCAGCAAGACGTACAGGCCGTGGTGAATGCCCTGTGGGCCGGCGGGGCGGAGGCGATGACGCTGATGGGCGTCCGGGTGATCTCGACGAGCGCGGTACGCTGCGTGGGAAACACGCTGCTGCTCGACGGGCAGGTCTACTCCCCGCCGTTCGAGGTCGCCGCCATCGGCGACCAGGCAGCCATGCAGCGCGCGCTCGACGCCTCCGAGGGGGTCCGGTTGTTCAGTGAGGCCGCCAATTCCTTCGGGCTCGGCTATCAGGTGAAGGTGGAGGCCGACGTGCAGGCCAGGGCGTACGACGGCTCGACGGCACTGCGCGCCGCGCAGGCCGGGTCCTGACCGGAGCCGCGGCCGTGGACCCGCACCGCCCCCGCCACCGCGCGCTCGACCAGGACGACATCGCCACCACGGTGATTCCGCGCCTTCCACCGGCTCCGACGCCGCCACCTCCCGCTCCGACGCCTCCGCCGCTCGCTCCGGAGCCGGACGCCACGGCCGTGATTCCGCGGATTCCGTCGGCTCCGGAGGGGGATGCGACCGCGATAATCCCCAAAATCACCTCGGACGCCGCCGAAACCGCCTATATTCCGAAATTCAGCGACACCTCGACGGCCGGTCCCTCCGCCGCCGAGGCCGAGAAACTTCCACCGACTCCCACCCCCGAGGACGAGGACCAGCCGGCCGCACCGCCGGCGCCGAAGGGCGCCGTGGTGGTTCCATTGCGCCCGGTCCGCACCGAGGAAGGGTACCGGAGCGTGTACTCCGAATACACCAGGACCACGTTCGGCTCGGTGGCCCGCGCCATCAGCCGCGGCACGGGCGAGGTGCTCATCACCTTCGGCCTCATCGTGCTGCTGTTCGCCGGCTACGAGGTCTGGGGCAAGTCCGCGATCGTCGACGCCCACCAGAACGAGCTCAACCGCCAGCTCGAGCAGCAGTGGGCCCAGCAGCCCACCGTCGGGCCCAGCACCGGGGCCACGCCGCAGGTGGTCAAGCCGGCCAACGGCGCCGTTATCGCCTCCGTGCACATCCCGCGGCTGAACAAGAAGTGGGCCGTCGTGCAGGGCGTGACCCCGGCCGACATCCGCTACGCGCCCGGGCACTACCCGGACACGGCCCTGCCGGGGCAGATCGGCAACTTCTCCATGGCCGGGCACCGCACGCCGGCCATCTGGTGGGACCTCGACCAGCTCAAGCCCGGCGATCCCGTGCTGGTCAAGACCGCCGACACCTGGTACGTCTACAACGTCACCGGCCACGAGATCGTCCTGCCCACCTCCGTGCAGGTGGTGGCGCCCGTGCCGGACAAGCCCGGCGAGGTGCCGACCAAGGCGCTGCTGACGATGACCACGTGCAACCCGAAGTTCAACAACTACCAGCGTCTCGTGGTGCACGCCGAGCTCTCCCGCACCCAGTCCGCCGCCGACGGCGATCCCGCCGAGCTGAAGGGCTGAGCGCGTGTACTCCTGGCTCTGGCGCCACATCCCCTTCAAGCAGTGGCAGCTCAAGGCGCTCGTCTCCGGCGTGCTCGCCCTCGGCGTCGCGGCGCTGCTCTGGTATCAGGTCTTCCCCGCGGTCGAGCCGATCCTGCCGTTCGACGACGTGCAGGTCGAGACCAACGACCCGGGCGCGGACATCACGATCGAGAGCCCGGCCCCGTCCATGGCCCCGTCGGCGAAGACGGGCGGCACCAGCCCGGCCCCCCAGGTGGTCCTCCCCAGTTAGGAACAACGTGCGCGTCCTGGTCATCGACAACTACGACTCGTTCGTCTTCAACCTGGTCCAGTACCTGGGCCAGTTGGGCGTCGAGTGCGACGTCCGCCGCAACGACGAGATCACCGTCGCCGAGGTGGCCGCGGCGAACCCGGCCGGGGTGCTGCTCTCCCCCGGGCCGGGCACCCCGGAGCGCGCCGGCATCTGCATGGCGGTCATCCAGGAGCTGGCCGGGAAGCTGCCCATCTTCGGCGTGTGCCTGGGCCACCAGGCCTTCGGCGCGGCCTTCGGGGCCACCGTCACGCGCGCACCGGAGCTGCTGCACGGCAAGACCTCGCTCGTGGAGCACACCGGGCAGGGCGTGCTCGCCGGGCTGCCGAACCCGTTCATCGCCACGCGGTACCACTCCCTCGCCGTCCTCGAGGAGACGCTCCCGCCGGAGATCGAGGTGACCGGGCGCACGGAGTCGGGCGTCGTGATGGCGATGCGCCACCGTGAGCTGGCGATCGAGGGCGTGCAGTTCCACCCCGAGTCGGTGCTGACCCAGGGCGGACACCAGATGCTCGCCAACTGGCTGGCGACCTGCGGGCGGCCGGACGCGCTCGAGCGCGCCCCGGAGCTCGTCGCCGAGGTCGAGGCCCGCCGGGTCGCCGCTTTCGCCTAGGGGGTTGTGCACAACCCTGTGGATAACTGCCGAGTTATCCACAGGGCACGGACTGTCAGGGTCAGCCGCCGGCGCTCTTGCTCGGGTTGGCCGACGCCGGTACGGACGGCGTGTTGTCGGCCTGGCCGACCCGCAGGACGATCTTCTCGGTCTTGAGGTAGACCTTGCCGATGGTCTGCGTCGCGCCGACCACGAGCCCGACCTTCGAGTCGTCGGTGACCGTCACGTTCTGCGTGGTGACGTTGGTGAAGCCGTTGGCCTGGAGCAGGCCCTGGGCCTCGCCCGGGCTCTTGTCCAGCACGTTGGGCATGGTCGCCTGGTTGAACTTCGAGACGTAGATGGTGACCGTAGAGCCGACCTTGACCTGGGTGCTGGCCGCCGGCTCGGAGGTCTGGACCTCGTCCTTGGGCTCGATGCCGTCGCGCTCCTGCACCTGCACCAGCAGCTTGAGGTTCTGCAGCTGCTGCGTGGCCTCGTTCTTGCTCAGGTGGGTCAGCGGCGGCACGGTGACCAGGGCCGGCGCGCCACAGACCTCGTAGTCGACCTGCGAGCCGTGCTTGACCTCGGCGCCGGGCGTCGGGTTCTGCAGGGTCACGACCCCGGTCTGGCAGTTCTCGGTCGAGCCCGCGCGCGGGTCGCCGGTCAGGCCGGACTGGCGCAGCACCTCGGCCGCCTCGCCCTGGTTGCGCCCGGTGATCTGCGGCACACGCACCGGCGGTTCCTGGTTGGCCAGGTAGAGCCCGATCGACAGCGCGGCCACCGCGAGCAGGCCCAGCACCGTCAGCGCCACCACGACGCCGGTGGAGCTCTTGCGCTTCTGCCGCTGGTTGGCCCGGGCCGGCTGGCGCGAGGCCGGCGGCGGCCGGTACTGCGTGGTCTGCTGCTGGGCCATGACCGCGGCCATCTCGTCCTCGGTCATCACCGGGGGCGCCGAGACCGGGCGGCCGGCCGCGGCGCGCATGACGTCCGCGCGCATCTCGCCGGCCGACTGGTAGCGGTTGAGCGGGTTCTTGGCCAGCGCCTTGAGCACGACCGCGTCGATCTCGGGCGTCACGTCGCGGTTGCTGGAGCTCGGCGGCCGCGGGTCCTCCCGCACGTGCTGGTAGGCCACCGACACCGGGTTGTCCCCGACGAACGGCGGATGGCCGCAGAGCAGCTCGAACAGCACGCAGCCGCTCGCGTAGACGTCGCTGCGGGCGTCGACAGGCTCGCCGCGGGCCTGCTCCGGGGAGAGGTACTGCGCGGTGCCGATCACCGCCGAGGTCTGCGTCATCGTCGTGGCCCCGCTGGCCAGGGCCCGCGCGATGCCGAAGTCCATCACCTTGACCTGGCCGGTCTGCGTGAGCATCACGTTGCCCGGCTTGATGTCGCGGTGGATAATGCCGTGCCGGTGGCTGAACTCCAGGGCGGCGCAGATGTCCGCCGTGATCTCCAGCGCCCGGCGCGGCATGAGCCGGCCCTCGGCCGCCAGCACCTCCTTGAGGGTGCGGCCGTTGACGAACTCCATGACGATGTACGGCAGTTCCTCGCCGGCCGGCCCGCGCTCCTCGCCGGTGTCGTAGACGGCGACGATCGCCGGGTGGTTCAGCGAGGCGGCGTTCTGCGCCTCCCGGCGGAACCGCAGCTGGAACGTGGCGTCGCGGGCCAGGTCGGTCCGGAGGGTCTTGATCGCGACGTCGCGGCCGAGGCGCAGGTCACGACCCCGATGGACCTCGGCCATACCGCCATAGCCGAGCAACTCCCCGACCTGGTAACGGCCGCCGAGGAGGCGTGGCTGGGCGGTCATGTCGTGTCGTCCTTCGGTCATCGACTATCTACCTTGCCACGTCTTGCGACGGGGACACATTCGAGGTGGTGAAACCTTAACGCCGGTCATCCTCCGACACAGCGGCCGTCGATCACGATCCCCGGCTGCTCGCAGGTCACGCTGGCCTTCGGACCGGCGTTGGACTGCGTCGCGCCGGGGTTGCCGGTCGGGTTGCCCGTCGCCGTGGGCTCCTCGTCGATCGCGCCCTGGTTGACCGTCAGCGTGATCGTGGTGCCCTGCGGGATGGTGGGACCGCACGGCTCCACCTTGGTGACCGCGTTCGGGAACGCGCCCTTGGTCGGCTGGGGTACGAGGGTGACCTTCATGCCCCTGCGCTCGAGCTCACGCTTGACGATGTCGCCGGTGCCGATCGGCCGGCACGACACGTCGACCGGCCTGCCCGTCGCCTTGGCGGAGGTGGCCGCCTGGGTCGGGGCCGCCGACGTGCCGGTGCCGCCGACCGGGTTGCTGGGCTTGTCGTCGCCCTTGGTGGCCAGGTAGATGCCGCCGATGCCGACGAGCACCAGCAGCACGACCGCGGCCACGCCGATCAGGATCATGTTGTTGTTGCGGCCGCTGCCGCCGGACGTGTTCCGGGGCGGCGGGGGCTGGTAGCCACCGGTCGAGCCGAGGTAGGTCGCGGTGTCGTTGGACGGCGGCGGGGGCACGCCGGCCGCGCCGCGCGCCTGGTGGCCGCCGAGACCCGCGGCCGCACCGGCGGCCGCGCCCGGCACAGCGCCGGGCATGATCCGGGTGCCGCCGGCGCCCGAGGTGGGCGGGCCGGACATCGGCGAGCCGGACATCGGCTGGTTGCCGTAGCCGGGCGAGACGGGCGACGCGGAGACCGGGCCGCCGGAGACGGGGTTGCGGCCCATCGGCGACCCGGGCGGGCCCATCGGGGCGCCCATCGGCGGGACCGCGGGGCCGGTGGCCGTGCCGCCGGAGAACTGGCCGGAGACGCGCCGGGCGGCCTGGGCGAACGCGGCGGCGCTGGGCCAGCGGGCGGCCGGGTCCTTGGCCATGGCCCGCTCGACGAGCTGGGCCACCGGCGGCGGGATGTCGGCCGGCAGCGGCGGCGGCATGTCGCGGACGTGGCGCATCGCGATCTCGAGCGGGTTGTCGCCCTCGAACGGGCGCACGCCGGAGAGGCACTGGTAGGCCACGACGCCGAGCGCGTACACGTCGGACAGCGGGGTGGCCTGGGAGCCCGAGGCCTGCTCGGGCGAGATGTAGGAGGCGGTGCCGAGCACCGAGCCGGCCGCGGTGAGCTGCGCGACGGCGGCCGAGCGGGCGATGCCGAAGTCGGTGAGCACCAGCGTGCCGTTGGGGCGCACGAGCAGGTTGCCGGGCTTGACGTCGCGGTGGACGATGCCCTTCTCGTGCGCGGCGTGCAGCGCGTCGGCGGCCTGGGCGATGAGCGCCATGGCGCGCGCCGGGGTGAGCCGGCCGACCCGGGAGAGGGTGCGGGAGAGCGCGTCGCCCTCCACGTACTCCATGATCAGAAAGGCGGTGCCGTTCTCGCTGCCGTAGTCGTAGATGTCCACGACGCCCGGGTGGTTGATGGTGGCCATGGTGCGGGCCTCGCCCCGGAAGCGCTCGGCGAAGCCGGGCTCCTCCATCAGCGCGGACAGCAGCACCTTGATGGCCACCGTGCGGCCGAGCACCTCGTCGGTGCCACGCCACACGTCACCCATACCGCCGCCGGCGATGCGCTCGTCCAGGCGGTAGCGACCGCCGAGGGTGGTGCCGGCGCTCAACATGTCGCGCACCTCATTATCGAATGCCCTTTTCGTCCGCGTATGCCTTCATGATCAGGCCGCCAATCCGAGCCGCCTCGCCGCTGCCGCCCTTGCCAGCGTTCTCGAGGAAGACCGCGACCGAGATGATCGGCTTGCCGTCCTTGAGCGCGAAGCCGATGAACCAGCCGTGGTCCTCCGACTCCTCGCCGTTCTCCGCCGTACCGGTCTTACCACCCACGTCCAAACCCGAGATGCGAGCGCTGCGGCCGGTGCCGTCGTTGGACGCCACGACGCTGAACATCATGTCCTGCAGCTCGTGCGCCACGCCGTCGGTGATCGGCGTGCGCAGCTCCTTGGGTTCGGTGTGGTCGGCGGTCGACAGGTCGGCGTTCTGCAGACGGTCGACAATGTAGGGCCGCATCTGCTTGCCGTTGTTGGCAACCGTCGCCGCAATCATGGCGCCTTGCAGCGGAGACATCTTCACCTCGCGCTGTCCGATGCTCGACTGAGCGACGGCGGGAGGGTCGACGCGGTTGTCGGTGCCCGCGGTCATGGGGCCGGTGTGGCTGGCCACGATGCCGCAGTAGTTGCGGTCCTGGTCCTCGATCAGGCGGGGCTCCTGCTCGAAGCCGAAGGCCTGGGCCATCGACTTGAGCTTGTCGGCGCCCACCCGCTCGACCCCCATGCGGGCGAAGACGGTGTTGCACGAGACGGTCAGCGCCTGCTTCACCGTGATGGTGTCGGGGCAGATGCCTTCGTGGGAGTTCTTGATGCGGAACGACGAGGTCTCCGGCGGCTGGTAGAACTCGCCGCCCTGCACGCTCGAGTCGGGCGTGAGCGAGGAGTCGGCCGTCATGGCCGCCGCCGAAGTGATGATCTTGAAGGTCGAGCCGGGCGGGTACACCTCGGAGGTCGCCCGGTTGAGCAGCGGCTTGTTGGGGTCGCCGTTGAGCGTCTTGTAGTTCGCCGCGGCCGCGTTGATGTCGTGGGTGCTCAGCAGGTTGGGGTCGTAGCTGGGCATCGAGACCTCGGCGAGGATCGCGCCGGTGGCCGGGTCGAGCGCGATGGCCGCGCCCTTCTTGATGCCGAGCTTGTTCGTCCCCAGCGCCTGGTAGGCGGTGTCCTGGGTGCCCTTGGACAGCGTCAGCAGCACGTTGCCGCCGGCCGGCTCCTTGCCGGTGAACATGCCGGCGATCCGGTCGGCCGCCTGCTTGTCCGAGGTACCGATAAGGAAGTCGTTGTTGAGCTTTTCAAGCTTGGTGGCGCCCAGGTTGACCGGCTTGTAGCCCAGGACGGAGGCGTACTCCTCCTTGAGCGGATACGTCCGCAGGTACTTCAGCGAGTCGCCGGTCAACTGCGCGTCCGCGAGCACGTTGCCCTTGGCGTCGACGATCTTGCCGCGCGGCCGCTCGTACTCGGTCGCCTGCACACGCCCGTTGCGCGAGCTCGTGCGGTAGTCGTCGGCCTTGACCACCTGCCGGTAGTTCAGGTTCAGGAACAGCATGGCGAACAGCACCATGACCACGACCCCGACCCGGCGCAGCGGGGCGTTCATCGCACGACCTCCGTGGGCATCTCTTTGATCTGGACCGGCGCGCCGCCGCCCCCGCCGGACGCCGAGCCGCCGAGCCCACCCGAGGGCGCGCCCCCGGCGGGCCGGCGCGACGCGTCGGAGATGCGCAACAGCAGGCCGATCAGCAGCCAGTTGGCCACCAGCGACGAGCCACCGGCCGAGAGGAACGGCGTGGTCTGCCCGGTCAGCGGGATGAGCTGGCTGATGCCGCCCACGATGACGAACACCTGCAACCCCAGCGTGAACGCGAGGCCACCGGCGAACAGCTTGCCGAAGGAGTCGCGGACGTTGATCGCCGCCCGCAGGCCGCGCTCGACCAGCAGCAGGTACGTCACCAGCAGCGCGGTCAGCCCGAAGAGCCCGATCTCCTCGCCGAGGCCGGAGAAGATGAAGTCGGTCCAGACCTCGGGCACCTTGGTCGGCTGCCCGGCGCCGGGTCCGGTGCCGGTGAGCCCGCCGGTGCCCAGCCCGAGCAGTGACTGGACCAGCTGGTAGCCCTTGTCGTCCGCGTCCGCGAACGGGTCGAGCCAGGTGGTCGCGCGCTCGGAGAAGTTCAGGAAGGGGCCGCCGACGGTCTTGCCCAGGAAGTACGCCAGGAAGGCCCCGCCGAGGAAGAGCCCGAGACCGATGATCAGCCAGCTGACCCGTTCGGTGGCGACGTAGAGCGTCACGACGAACAGGCCGAAGTACATCAGCGAGGTGCCGAGGTCCTTCTCGAAGATGAGGACCATCAGCGACATCAGCCACACGACCACGACCGGGCCGAGGTCGCGGCCGCGGGGGAAGTCGATGCCGAGGAACCGCTTGCTGGCCAGCGACAGCACCTCGCGCTTGCGCACCAGGTAGTAGGCGAAGAAGACCAGCAGCGCGATCTTGGCGAACTCGCCCGGCTGGATCGTGAAGCCCGGCAGCTTGATCCAGAGTTTGGCGCCGTGGATGGCCGAGTACCGCGCGGGCAGCACCGCCGGGATGAGCACGAGCACGATGCCGGTCAGGCCGAGGGTGTACGCGTAGCGCGACAGCGAGCGGTGGTCGCGCACGATCGCCATCAGCGCGACCGCGCCGACCACCGCCGCGGCGGTCCAGCCGAGCTGGCGGAAGCCGTCGCCGCCGAAGACGCTGAGGTCGGGCCGGTCGACCACCTTCGTGGTGGCCAGGTCGAGCCGGCGCAGGAACCCGACGCCGATGCCGTTGATGAGCGCCACGGCGGGCAGGATCACCGGGTCGGAGTACGGCGCCAGGAAGCGCACCGCCACGTGTGCGGCGAGGAAGATGATCGCGATAACGGCCGTCTGCACCCAGAAGTCGCCGGTGACCTTGCCGATCGCGTTGCCCTCGACGACCGCCGCGTAGATGGTCAGGATGGCGATCACGAAGAGCAGCAGACCCAGCTCCACGTTGCGTCGGGTCTGCGGGCGGGCGGAGGGCGCCGGGATGCCCGCTCCGCCGCCCATGGGCGACGGAGCCGGGATGGCGGTGGCGGTCACGACTGTCTTCCTTTTCGCCTCAGCACGTCAGCAACTGGCGCCGGGGGTCGGGGTCGGCATGGTGGACGGCTCGGTGGTCGACGACGGCGGGATGGCCGGGTCGCCGCCGGGCACGGACACGCCGCCGCTCGGATTCGCTGTCGTGGCCGACACGGAAAGAGACGCCGAGCTTGAGTCGGAAGGTTGCGCCGTCGGGCAGGCCTGCTTGCGCGAGGGGTTGGTCGGGTCCTCGAGCTGCGACAGCTTGTCCTGCGCCTGCGCGAGGGTGTCGACCTGGATGCCCTGCCTGACGGTGCCCTGCGCGGCCGGGGTCAGGTCGTCGAGGGTCAGCGTCGGGCTCTCCATGTAGACCTCGGAGAGCTTGAGCCAGGCGATCTTGCCGGGGACGCCCTTGAAGATCGCGACCCGACCGGCGTCCGTGGCGCCGACGTAGTACTGCGACTGGGTGACGCTCCAGCCGTACCAGAGCCCACCGCCCAGCAGGCCCAGCAGCACCACGAGGAGGATCGCGGTGCGCACCGGGTGGCGGCGGGAGCGCTGCTCGCCGTCCTCGCGGTTGCCCGCGCCGGCGCCGCGCTGGTCGACGTCGTCCTCGGGCACCGGCGGGCGCGGCGCGGCCAGCGCGGCACCCCGGGCCGAGGACATGGACTGGTCGGCCGAGGTCGCCATGCCCCGGTCCTGGGCCGCCGCGCCACCCACGATCGGCCGGGCCTCGACGATGTCCTCGTCGGTGACGTCGGCGATGATCACGGTGATGTTGTCGGGCCCGCCGCCGCGCAGCGCCAGCTCGATGAGCCGGCCGGCGCACTGGTTCGGGTCGACGTACTCGCGCAGCGTGGACTCGATGGTCTCCGCGCTCACCACGCCCGACAGGCCGTCACTGCAGAGCAGGTAGCGGTCGCCGGGCTTGACTTGACGGACGGAGTACTCGGGATCCGCGTCGCGGCCGTCCAGCGCCCGGGTCAGCAGGGAGCGCTGCGGGTGGCTGTTGGCCTCTTCCAGACTGATGCGGCCCTCGTCGACGAGCATCTGGACGTAGGTGTCGTCCTTGGTGACCTGGGCGAACTCCCCGTCGCGCACGAGGTACGCGCGAGAGTCGCCGATGTGCACCATGCCCATCTTGGAGCCGGAGAACAGCATGGCGGTCAGGGTCGTACCCATGCCCTCCATGGCCGGGTTCTCCTCGACCGCGTCTCGGATCTGCTGGTTCGCCAGATCGACGGCGCCCCGAAGGGTGTCGATCATGGCGTTGCCCGGCACATCCTCGTCGAGTGGCGCCATGGTGGCGATGACGATGTTGCTGGCGACGTCACCGGCGGCCATGCCGCCCATGCCGTCGGCCACGGCGAGCAGCCGCGGTCCGGCGTAGACGGAGTCCTGGTTGCCGCTCCGAATCAGACCGCGGTCGCTGCGGGCCGCATAGCGCAAGGTGAGGGTCATGGCCGTAACTCGAGAGAAGTGCGCCCGATGCGAATCGGCACGCCGAGGGGGACGGGGGTAGGCGCGCTGACCTTGGTCTTGTCGAGGTAGGTCCCGTTGGTGGAGCCCAGGTCCTCGAGGTACCACTGGCCGGCGCGCGGCACGAGACGGGCGTGCTTGGACGAGGCGTAGTCATCCGTGATCACCAGCGTCGAGTCCTCGGCGCGCCCGATCGTGATCGGAGCCTCCCCGAGGGTGATGCGGGTGCCCGCCAGCGCGCCGGCGGTCACGAATAGCTGGTTGGCGGTCTTGCCCCGTTTCACCTTCGCCGGACGGCCGGGAGCCGCCACCGCACCAACCCCCCGGGGTGCGGCGACGATCCGGCTCGAACGCGAGCCCGCGAACAGGTCCCGGCGGATGACTCCCACCACTGTGAACACAAAGATCCACAGCAGCACGAGCAGCCCGTACCGGGCGACCGTGATGACGAATTCCATCTACGACGCGCTCATTCAGATCCGCCTACGTGAAGTACGGTCATCCATCCACGCGGTAGGTCAGCGTGGTCGTGCCGAGCTGGATCATGTCACCCGGGTTCAACGCGACGGCAGAGACGCGCTGACCGTTGACCATCGTGCCGTTCGTGGAGCCGAGATCGGTCAGCACGACCTGAGCCCCGTCGAAGTCGAGCCGCGCGTGGCGACGCGAGATCCCGACGTCGGGGAGCCGCATGTTGGCCTGGTCGCCCCGGCCGATCACGGTCGAACCGATCGACAGAGGGTAGCTTCGCCCGTCGCCGGACACCAGTCGAACATTGCGGGCCGGCCCACCGGGCCCCCCGGGCGGCGGCCCGTAGCCCCCGGCCGCCTGCTGCTGGTTGTACCCGCCGTAAGGGTCCGGGGTCGGCGGAGGCGCGACGTCGGCGCCGGTGTAGACCTCAGCGGTCACCCGGAACATGCCCGTGTCGAGCCCGTCGCCCCGCTCGATCTCGACGATGACGTCGCCGTAGACCGTCCAGCCCTGCTCGCCGATGAACTCGGCCTGCGACTGGGCGAGCTCCTGCGCGAGCGCGGCGGCGTAGGGCGCCAGCCGGCTGTGGTCATAGGGCGACAGGTCGATCACGTAGCGATTCGGCACGAGCGTGCGCCCGCCGGCCAGAATCGCCTTGTGGGCTTCCGCCTCCCGTTGCATGGCGTTGAGGATCTCCACGGGGTGGACGACCCCCTTGAAGACCTTGGCGAAGGCCCCCTCGACCAGGCCCTCTAGGCGCTTCTCGAAGCGCTGCAGCACACTCACCGGTTCCTCCTCGGGTTCCGAGGTCATGATGGTATCCGGACGTCGCACGCCCGTATGCAAGCTGACCGGTTGGCCCGTGCTACTCTTCCGTGGCGCCCAGGGAAGCCTAGTGCCTACCCGGTGATTCTGCCGAGTGGGAGTACGGTTACGCTCTGACGCGCAAGCCACGGGGAAGTGGCGGAATGGCAGACGCGCACGGTTCAGGTCCGTGTGCCCGAAAGGGCGTGGGGGTTCAACTCCCCCCTTCCCCACCACAGACGGCGGTTCCTTCGGGAGCCGCCTTCGTCGTTTTCGGTAAACATCATGACTCTGGCTTCTGCGGTTGGTTTGCGGGGCGGAGGGGCGCTGGCCGGGCCACGGGTATGCTGCCGTCTCGTGAGCGTTGCACTAGTCACCGGGTCGGCCGGACTCATCGGATCTGAAGCCGTGCGCCACTTCGCCTCGCTGGGGCTGGACGTTGTCGGCATCGACAACGACATGCGCAAGCGCTTCTTCGGCGCCGAGGCCTCCACCGCGTGGAACGTGGTCCGCCTAACGAGTGACCTCGGCGAGGCCTACACCCACCACGACGTGGACATCCGGGACCGCGACGCGCTCGCCTCGATTTTCCAGCGGTACGGCAAGGACATCGCCGTCGTCATCCACACGGCGGCCCAGCCGTCGCACGACTGGGCGGTCCGCGACCCCTTCACCGACTTCGACGTCAACGCCGGCGGCACCCTCAACCTGCTGCAGAACGTCCGCGAGCACTGCATCGAGGCGCCGTTCATCCACTGCTCGACCAACAAGGTCTACGGCGACCGGCCCAACTCCCTGCCCTACGACGAGCTCGAGACCCGCTGGGAGATCCAGGCCGGGCACGAGTACGAGGGCGGCATCAAGGAGGACATGTCGATCGACGCCTGCCTGCACTCGGTCTTCGGCGCCTCCAAGGTCGCCGCGGACGTCATGGTGCAGGAGTACGGCCGCTACTTCGACATGAAGACCGCCTGCTTCCGGGGCGGCACGCTGACCGGCCCGGCGCACTCCGCCACCGAGCTGCACGGCTTCCTCGCCTACGTCATGCGGTGCAACATGGAGCGCCGGACGTACCGGATGTTCGGCTACAAGGGCAAGCAGGTCCGCGACGCCATCCACAGCCACGACGTGACCAGCGCGTTCGAGGCGTTCTTCCGCAACCCGCGCTCGGCCGCGGTGTACAACCTCGGCGGCGGCCGGCACTCCAACACCTCGATGCTCGAGGCGTTCGCGCTGGCCCAGTCGATCACCGGCAACGAGATGACCACCGAGTACCACGAGGCCAACCGGGTCGGCGACCACATCTGGTGGATCGGGTCCAACGAGCGGTTCCAGCTGGACTACCCGGACTGGAAGCAGGTCTACGACGTGCCCATGATCTGTCAGGAGATCTACGAGGCCAACGTCGGCAAGTGGACGCCGGAAGCCTGAGCCGTGATCGATCAGGGCAAGCAGAACGTCCTCGGCGTCGAGGTCAGCGCGGTCGACTACGACAGCGCCGTCGACAAGGTGATGAGCGCGGCCCGGGACGGGCGTCCGCTGGCCGTCACCGCCCTCGCCGTGCACGGGGTCATGACCGGCGTGCAGGACAAGGCGCACGGGGCCCGGCTGAACTCCTTCGACCTCGTGACGCCGGACGGGCAGCCGGTGCGGTGGGCGCTCAACCTGCTCCACCACGCCCAGCTCGCCGACCGCGTCTACGGCCCGGACCTGACCCTCAAGGTGCTCGCCGCGAGCGCCGAGGAGGGCCTGCCGGTGTACTTCTACGGCTCGACCCAGGAGACCCTGGAGCGCCTGGCCGCCAAGCTGCACGAGCGCTTCCCGGCCCTGAAGGTCGCCGGGATGGAGCCCTCGAAGTTCCGCCCCGCCGCCGAAGGCGAGCCGGAGGAGATCGCGGCCCGGATCAAGGCCTCGGGCGCGCGGGTCGTCATGGTGGGCCTCGGCTGCCCGCGCCAGGAGGTCTTCGTCTACGCGATGAAGCACCTGGTCGACGCGCCGATGCTGGCCGTGGGGGCGGCGTTCGACTACCACGCCGGCGGCCTCAAGAACCCGCCCGCCTGGATGCAGCGCTACGCCCTCGAGTGGCTGTGGCGGCTCGGGCTCGAGCCGAAGCGGCTCTGGCGGCGGTACATCCTGCTCAACCCCAACTACCTGGCCCGCCTGGGCGCCCAGAAGGCCCGGCTGTGGCGTGCGGCGCCGCCGGCCCCGGCGACGGAGCCGCTGAAGACGTTCGCGGTCTGAGCGGCCGCTCACGCCGACGGGCGCCCGCGTGGGGCGCCCGGTCCGCAAATTGGGGATTTGTCACACCAAGCGGACAATCCCGCAGTGTGGGAATCAGCGACCCGTAATCGCGTCGACCTTGGCGGTGCGGCGCTTGAAGGTGCCGCGCTTGTCGAAGGCGCGCTCGGCCGGCCAGAGCATGAGCGCAAGCGGAGCGGCGATGTACCAGCGGTCGAGCATCACGTAGGCCACGATGTTCGCGACGACGCCGACTACGTACAGACCGACCAGCCAGTCGATTCGCTTCTCGCCGACACCGCGCTTGTGATACGCGTCCAGCACACCGAAGGCCCCGACGCTGAGGGCCAGCAGGCCGAAGCCGCTGACACACGCGAAGATCAGATCGGTCACGTCAATCCTCCTTGCTGCCCGTTACCTCACCGGCAAACTTCGACCCAAGCTAAGCGGACATTTCAAGATCGACCATCAACTTTGCGACACGGCCCTCGGCCGAAGGTGGCGCGACCAATCGGACATTCGGCCGATACTACTGATCTTGCCCACCATGCTGCATCGGCCGCACACTCGCGGTCTTGAGGCATCTTTGCCGTCATGTGGGCGCCGGCCGCGCCCTGGGTCGAACACTGGTTGTACGGGGAGCACGTGAGGTGCAAGGGCCACTCATGACGGGCCCCGGCCACGCGGTCGGCGCACCCGGAGCCCGTCCGACCTCCCCAGGTCGAGTCCTCCCTGCTTTCTACAGGGTGCGGATCGACCTGTCGATAGACAGGCAAGGTGCGCGCTCCCGCTACTTCAGCTGCCGCGACTCCTGGGAGTAGATGAGCTCCAGGATGCTGCGGGCCGCCTCGAACCAGCGGTCCAGCCACTCCTGCTGCGGCATGGTCCCCTTCGGGGGGAGCTCCATGAGCAGGCCGCGCAGCAGCGGGTGGTCGGCCATCGACCCGGTCGGCGTGTCCAGCCAGGAGTCGCGGCCGAACATCGGCTCGGTCAGCGGGCCGCCGCCACCAAGCGAACCGGAGCTCAGCGAACCGGAGCTCAGCGAGCCGCCGGTGAGCGGGCCGAGGTCGGCGACGAGCGAGGACTCGGGAAGCTTGGGCGGCGTCATGTCCAGCGGCATCGAGGCCCGGTCCAGCGGCGAGCCGTTGCGCGGGGACAGATCGTCGAGCGGCCCGTCGCCGATGCCGTCGCGGCGACCGCCCGGCCGGTAGCCACCCAGTTGCCCGGAGAAACGGTCGTCGGTCTTCGACGATCCGTTCCCGAAGTTTTCGGGACCAATGTTCACGGTAGGAAGCCTTATCCCACTCGGGGGGAAGTGTCGCAATCGGTGCGATTCGCGGCACTCACTCCTACAACGACGTTGCTGGTAGAAGGGCCACGCTCCGCGCGAAAAACGCCCGCCGGCTCCGGCGCGTCCGCCTTCGACCGCTACAAAAAACGACCGGCCCGCCCCGCGGGCGAAAACGCCGCGGATACGGGCCGGCCGGTTACGCCGGGCGTGTCGTCACGCCAGGTCGAACTCGCCGTCCCTGGTACCGCCGACGAAGGCCAGCCACTCCTCCGGCGTGAACAGCAGCACCGGTCCGGTCTTGTCCTTGGAGTCGCGGAGCGCCACTGCCCCGCCGACGAACGCGACCTCCACGCAGTTGTCCGAGTACGGACCGCTGCGGGTGCTCTTGCGCCACGCGGCGCCCTCGAGGTTCACGCTGAAGCCCTTGGCCTCGGTCTCCACTACAGCTCCTTTGTCAGCTTGACGAACATCGACACTGACTCGTCCGGACGGAGTGCATTGGCGCGCAAGTAGTCAAAGATGAATCCGTAGCGCTGAAGCTCGTCGTCCTTCTCGAGAAAGAGGCCGCCGGCCGCATTCGACGCGAATACGAAGTTCTGCCCGGCAGACTCGTCGTACAGCAACATCGTGAACGCCCCGTCCATCCCGGCATGGGATCCGGCGGAGAAGGGCAGGACCTGGAGGGTCACGTTCGGCCAACTCGCCGCCAAGCTCAGATGTTCGAGCTGGCGACGCATGACCGCCCTTCCGCCGACCGGGCGCCGCAGGACCGCTTCGTCCAGCACCACCCAGAGATCGATCGGGTCATCCTGAGTGAGTAACGACTGTCTGCCCATTCGGACACGCACGCGTTTGTCGACATCCGTGGCGCCGATGTCGGGACGGGCGGCGTGGATCATGGCCTGGGCGTACTCCTCGGTCTGCAACAGGCCGGGTACGACGAGCGCCTCGTAGGAGCGGATGTGGTCAGCGGCGGCCTCGAGCCCGACGTAGGCGCTGGTGAGCACGTCGCCGTACAGCTGCCACCAGCCCTTCTGCCGCGCCTCGCGCGCGATCTTCAGCAATTGATCGGCATATTCCGGGTCGACCCCGTAGATATCGAGCATGTCGCGCACATCGCGCGGCGTGACGCCCGTCTGCCCGGTCTCGATCCGTGAGATCTTCGATCCGGAGCACTCGAGCCGCTCGGCGACGTGGTCGATCGTGACGTGGGCGGTCTCGCGCAGCCGCCGCAACTCCATGCCCAGCTGCCGGCGCCGGAGGGTCGGGCTGCCTCGTCGACTTGCCACGTCTGTCGTACCTCCGCGCCGCGGGACCTACGTAGATGACTTACGTATAGATCAGCGCAACATCGTAAAGCCGCGCAAGGCGACTCGGCACAACAATCTGTGACTCATACCTGCGGTGGAAAATTCGGGTTGCAAGTTGCATTGATCACCGTTGTGGGGCAACCTGTCCGTGTGGCTGGGGTCACGGATTGTTCATTTGCTCGACCAATCCGCCTCAGGTGGACGCAGCGACAAACGATCGAACCGATCGGCGGTTACGGGACCTCCTCCGCGAGGGGGCCCCGCGGCCGACCTTCCCCCAAAGCCGACGGAAGACGGGAGTCCCACCGTGTTACCGAGGACCGGTGACGTGCTGCGCGTGACGAAGACCGCGAGTGTGCAGTTCACGCAGCCCATGCTGTTCCGGGTGATCCGCGTGCACGAATGGCAGACCTATGACGGCTGGGCCTGGCTCGACGGGTACCAGCTCAATGCCTCGGGCGACGCCGTGGAGCGCCGCTCGATCTTCGTGCTGCTCCAGGGCCTGCAACCGGGCTTCGTCGCCCGCAACCAGCGCTCCGCCGCCCCCGCTCGGGCGGGCGTTCCGGTCGCCGTGGGCTGACCGGCCACACAGTTTGTCGCGCGAACCTCCGCCGTAGCCCCCGGGCTCCGGCGGAGTTTCCGCGTCTACCCGCTCGCCGAGGCGCTGGGCCGCGGCTTCGTGGACGGCGGCGGCGGGGCCACCGCGACGTACAGGGTGATCGTCTCCCCCGGCAGCACCGTCGCACCCTCCCCGGGCCGCGCGGACAGCACCTCGCCCGGCGGCAGGGAGTCGTCGGCCGTCCGCTCCACCTGCACGTTGAGCCCGAGCGCCTGCAGCTTGACCGTGGCCTCGGCCAGCGAGTTGCCCCGCAGCGGCGGGATCGTCACCGGGCCGGGCGGAGCGCTCGCCGGGGCCTCCGAGGACGGCGCGGCGGTGGACGGGGCCGGCGCGCTGGCCGGCGGCGCGGACGAGGTGGCGGCGGACGCGGTGCTCGACTCGACGACCCCGGGCGCGTTCCGGCCGTCGGCGGTGGCGCGGTAGATGAGGTACAGCCCGATGCTGAGCGCGCCGACCAGCACCAGCGCGACGATGCCGACGACCACCGGCATCAGCCAGGAGCGCCCCTGGTACGGGTCCTCTTCCTCTTCCACCCACTCCTGCGGGGCGGACCGGCGCAGGGCCGGATCGCCGGGCGCGGGCACCCCGGCGCGTGCCGACCAGCGCTCGCGCGGCTCTTCCTGCTTCTCCTCCTCGATCCGGGCCGTCGGGGGCACCGGCCGCGTGGCATCGCCGGGATCCTGGATCCGCGTGGCGTCCGGGTCGGTCTCCGGGCCGTGTTCGTCCTGCTCACCCTCGAGGGGCGAGAACGGCTGCGTCGAGGATTCGTCGTCGCGCTCGTTCGCCATGCCTCCAGTTCACCACCATGTCCGACTTGGCCGCCGCAGCGCCGCGACATGCCCACCCACGCGCCCCACCCAGGGGTCTTGACGTACCCCCGACAAGGACTCGCCGACGTGGACCGGTGGGCTTATGCTGCGCGGCATGGCGGCGAGAAGCTGGGCTACCTCAATATCTACGGCGATCGGCGTCGCGGCCGGCGCCGGTGCCGCGCAGCTCGGGCTGGGCTACGGGCTGGGCATCATCTCCTGGCAGCCGACCGGCAACAGCGCCACCGTGTGGGTGAGCAGCCTTGCCTGGGTGGCCTGGCTCGCCGCATCGTCGACGGTCATCGGCGCCATCTGCGCCGACCGGCTCGCCGGCGCCGGGGCGCCAGTGCCCGCCAACCCGGACAGCGCCGCCGGCCAGGCCCTGATCGTCGCCTGGCGCGTGGTCGTCGCGCTCGCCGCGGCCGTCGGCTCGCTGATCATCGTGCCGCTCGTGGCCATCCCGTCGCGCCTGCCGCGGCCGGACAACGCCGCGCCCTACTTCACCGCCGGCGGCTACGCCATCGCCGGCATCATCGTCGGCCTGCTCGTGGCCATTGGCGCCCTGACCGCCCGCGCCATCGCCGCGAACGTCATCGCCTCGGCCGCCTGGCTGTGGGCGCTGGCGGTGGTCGCCGTCGCCGACGTCGTGCGCGCCGACGGCGACACCAGCACCGCGGCCCAGCTCGGCACCTGGCAGTTCACCGACGCGACGTGGATCCACGGCATGGTCAACCTGCCGGCCGCGCTGCTCATGATCGTGATCGCGCTGCTCATCGGCGCGCTGGCCGCCTGGCCCGCCGCCCGCCGGGGCGACAACCGCGTCGGCGTGGCCGTGTCCGGGCTGGCCGGGCCCCTGCTGGTGGCCATCGCCTACCTGCTGGCCATCCCCGGCCTCGGCGACAACGACCAGCACCTGTCGGCGTTCGTCATCTCGCCCTACGCGGTGCTGGCCGGCCTGGCCGGCTCGGTCATCGTCTCCTCCATCGGCCCCCGCGGCTCCCGCGCCCAGGCCCGGGCCAGCCGGCGGGCCGCGGCCGAGGCGCGCGACGCCCGGGCCGCCTCCGACTACTCCGACTGGCACGCCGCGCTCGCCGAGGCCGACGCGAAGGCCGACGCCAAGGCCAACGCCCGCCGCGACGACGAGGACGAACCGTCGCAGGACTCCTGGACGAAGGAGCCGGTCGCGGTCGGGGCCGGCCCCGAGCTCGACTCGGCCACCGACCTGGAGTCGGACGCCTACGCGCCGTCGCGGGCGTACGGCACCAGCAGCGTCGAGCCCACCGGCCGCACGTACTCGTCGGACGCCTCCAAGCGCGCGTACGCCGAGGACACCGTCGACGACGAGCCCGCGCCCGCCGCGAGCGGCACGCCGGCCACCTCCACCGGGCGCGCGTCCGTCGCGCCGCTCTGGCCGGAGGAGTCGAGCACCGCGGGCAAGCCGGCCGACAAGCCCGGCCGGGGCCGCGGGCGCGGCCGCGCCAAGCCGTCCGAATAAAGCGGCAAGCCGTCCGAATAAACACGTCCGAGTAAGCACGGCAACCGTCCGAGTGGCCGAGCCCACGCGTACGGCCGATGTCCGGCCGAAGGCGAGCCGTGCTTGCATACTCCGATGTTCGCTGCGTGGGTCACGAAGCTTCGCTGGGTCGTCGTCGGTCTCTGGCTGGCGGTGACGATCGCCGGTGCCGTCTTCGGGGGCGGGCTGTTCGACCGCCTGGCCACCACCGGCACGAACCGCGCCGACAGCCAGTCCGCCGTCGGCCAGCGCCACGTCGACGAGCTGACACCGACGGGATCGCACGTCTACGCGGTGGTGGAGGGGCTGGCGCCGTACGACCCGAAGCTGGTCGCGAGCGTGAGCGCCGCGGCCCAGGAGATCCGCGCGATGCCCGGGGTCAAGGAGGTCAACGACCTCTACACCGGCGTCGGCGGCCGCATCGGCGCGGACAACCGCAGCGTCAGCGTCGAGGTCGAGCTCGACCCGGCGCTGGCCGAGGCCCCGCGCGAGGCCCTCGAGGACCGGGTCCACGACCGCCTCGAGCGCATCCAGGCGCCCAGCGTGCACGTCGGCGGGGACAAGCTGGCCGAGCGCGCCTTCGCCGACCAGTCCGTGCACGACCTGGCCATCGGCGAGAGCGTCGCCTTCGCCGCCCTGCTCGTCGCGCTGTACCTCTTCTTCGGCGGCTTCCTCGCCGCGGCGCTGCCGCTGGCCGTCGCGGTCGCGAGCGTCCTCGGCTCGCTGCTCGTGCTGCTCGGGCTGAGCCACGTGACGAAGGTCAGCGAGTACTCCCTCAACGTCGTGACGCTGCTCGGCATCGGGCTGGCGGTCGACTATTCGCTGCTCATCGTGGCCCGGTACCGCGAGGAGCGGCAGCACCGCGACCCGGACGAGGCGCTGCGCGTGGCCGTGCGCCGGGCCGGCCGCGCGGTCGCGATCTCGGGTCTCGCGGTGACGCTGACCCTGGCCGGGCTGACCGCCTTCGCCGAGCCGCTGCTGGCCGCGGTCGCGCTCGGCGGGGCCGCGGTTGTCGCGCTGGCGACGCTGGCCGCCCTGACCCTGGTACCGGCGCTGATCTCCCTCACCGGCGACCGGATCCGCCCGGCCGCCGCGGTGCGCTGGGGCGGGCTACTGCCCCGGCTGGCCGCGCGGGCCCAGCGGAACCCCGCCCGGGTCGCCCTGCTCGCGACCGTCGGGCTGCTGGTGCTGGCCGCGCCGCTGCTGGGGGCCAACCTCGCCAACTCCGACGCGCGGGCGCTGCCCGGCTCGAACGAGGCGCGCCAGGCGTACGACGTCATGGAGTCGAAGTTCCTCAACGACGCGCCGCCACCGGTCTCGGTGCTCCTGCAGGCCGGGCCGGAGCGGGCCGACGTGCGCGACCTCATGAACCGCATCGCCGCGCAGCTGCCGGGCGAGCTCCTGCGCCAGGACGTGCGCAGCGACGTCCCGGCCGGCTGGACGATCCTCGACCTGACCCCGAAGGGCAAGGTCGGCGACCGGCCCGGCTATGACCTCGTGCGCGCCATCCGCGCCATGCCGACGCCCTTCGCGAAGTGGGTGACCGGCCCGGCGGCCGAGGTCGTGGACTACCGCGACTCCATCGCCGGGCGCCTGCCCGGCGCCGCGCTCGTCGTCCTGCTCGTCACCGTGCTGCTGCTGTTCGCGCTGACCGGCTCGCTCGTCATCCCGCTCAAGGCCGTGCTGATGAACCTGCTGACCCTGGCCGCGACCCTCGGGGTGATGGTCGTGCTGTTCCAGTGGGGCTGGGGCCAGGTGCCGCTGTTCTTCGACTCGTGGGGCGGGCTGGACCTCACCACGCCCGTGCTCCTGTTCGTGTTCATCTTCGGCCTGTCCATGGACTACGAGGTCTTCCTGCTGGCGCGGATCAAGGAGGAGTACGACCTGCGCCCCGACACCGGACGGGCCGTGCTCCGCGGCATCACGCACTCGGGGCCGGTCGTCACCGCGGCCGCCGTCTGCATCGGGATCGTGTTCCTGGGCTTCGCCGCCGGCGGCCTCGTGGCGGTGAAGGAGATCGGCGTCGGCATGGCGGTCGCGATCCTGATCGACGTGACGGTCGTGCGCGGGCTGCTGCTGCCGGCCTTCATGGGGCTGTTGGACCGGGTTAACTGGTGGCCGCGCGGCCCGGTTAAATATTGACATCCGTCGTAGTTCTGACGCCCGGGTACTGCGCCGCACCCAAGCTCAGTACCCTTCAACAACATGTCTCCAGTTGCGGATCATGATCCGCGCAACGCCGGGGCAGGCTTCGCCGCGACCTTGCGGGCCAGCCGCCTGGCCAGGGGACTGACCCAGGACGAACTGGCCGCGCGGGCCGGCCTCGGCGTGCGCACCCTCCGCGAGCTCGAACGTGGCCGGGTCGCCCGACCGCAGCGCAACACCGTGGCCCTGCTGGCCGACGCGCTGGACCTCACCGGCCCGGCCCGTGACGCCTTCCTGAGCTCGGCGACCAGCCGCGCGTCGCTGCCGCCGAACGGGGGCCGGCACGACAACGTGGCCCGCCGGTCGCGCGCCGGCAAGCCGGCCGACGTCGTGGAGCCGCCGGTGCTCGCCCGGCTCGACCCGCCGCTGCCGGCGCCGAGCCACGCGGCGCGCACCGCGCTGCCCCTGCCCACGATGCCCCCGCTGGTCGGGCGCGACGCCGACATCGCCGAGCTGCTGGGCCGGCTCGGGACGCAGTCCGAGGTCATCGCGCTGATCGGTATGGCCGGCGTCGGCAAGTCCGGGCTCGCGCACGCGGTCGCGCACCGTGCGGTCGAGGGCGGCTGGACCGCGGTCTCCGTGACCGTCGTGAACGTCTCCGAGCCCACCGACATCTTCTCCGCCGTCGCGGCCGTCTTCGGCGTGGCCCGCGCCGAGGAGCTGGGCGAGCGGTTCGGCGACCCCGGGGCCCCGCCCGCGCTGCTGGTGCTCGACGGCGTGGACCGCGCGCCGCGGGCCGCCCTCGAGGCCATCGCGTGGCTGCGGGCCCGGGTGCCGGCCGTGCGCATGCTCCTCACCAGTCGGCAGCCGCTCGCCGGGGTGCTGCCCGGGGCCCTGGACTGGCAGGTGCAGCCGCTTGAGGTACCGGTCGGGCGGCGGCTCGAACCGGCGGCGCTGCGCGAGGTGCCCGCGGTGGCGCTGTTCGTGGAGCGGCTGCGGGCGGTGCGCCGCGAGCCCGCCCGCGACGACGAGCTGCCCACCATCGCCGAGCTGGTCCGGCGCTTCGACGGGCTGCCGCTCGCCATCGAGCTCGCGGCCGCGCGGGGGCGGGTGCTGGAGCTCGGGGAGCTGCTGGCGCGGTACGGCAACCGCGTCCTCGACCTCGCCGCCACCGACCCGGCCGGGCGCCGGCTGCGCGACGCCGTCGCCGACAGCTACGCGCTGCTGGCCGGGCACGAGCAGGCGGCCCTGCGCCGGCTGTCGACGTTTCGCGGGAAGTGGTCCGTGGAGCTCGCCGAGGCCCTGCTCGACGGCGTGGTCGACGACGTCGAGGCGGTGCTCGACCGGCTGGTCGGGCTCGGCCTGGTGAGCGTGCGCGGCCCGGGCGACCTGCGCTTCCGGCTCCTCGACGTGGTCTTCGACTTCGCCGCCGAACGCTGCGCCGACGCCGGGGAGCTGCGCGCGGCCCGGCTGCGCCACGCCGAGGTCGTGACGCGCACGGTGGTGCGGACCTCGGCGGAGCTGACCGGGCCCGGCACCGCCGCGGCGGTCCTGCGCCTGGACTACCTCAACAGCGACATCCGGACGGCGCTGCGGTACACCTCGGTGCGGGAGCCCGAGCTCGCGCTCCGGCTGGCGGGGGCCATCCCGCGGTGGTGCCGGCTGCGCGGGCGGGACGTCGAGGCGTACCAACTGCTGCACCGGCTCCTGCGCGACCGCCGCACGCAGGGCTGCGACCCGGCGACCCGGGCCTGGGCGCAGGTCGGCGCGGCCATGCTCGCCACCGCCCACGGCCGCGGGGTCGAGGAGCTGTGCGCGACCGAGGCGGCCCTGCTCGTGCTCGCCGAGCGCGGCGACGTCACCGGCGAGCTCACCGCCCGGGCCCTCCTCGCCGGGATCTGGCAGGCGCTCGGCGGCAGCGACCAGGCGCGCGCCCACAACGAGGCGGCCCTGACCCTGGCGATCCGGGCCGGGCGTCCGCGCGAGATCGCGGTCGCGCAGAGCAACCTCGCCTGGCACGACGTGCTCGCCGGCGACCTGGGCACGGCCGGGCGCCGGCTCGAGGGCGCGGGGCGGCGTGCGCTGGACGTGGGCGACGCCCGGCTCCGCGCGCTCACCGAGGCCAACCTCGCCGAGATCGCCCGGCTCGACGGCCGCTTCGACGAGGCGATCGCGCTGGCCCGGCGGGCCGCGACGGCGATCGCCGAGGTCGGCGACCCCACGCACCGGGTCCGGGTGCTGGGCACCCTTGGTCAGGCGTACGCCGAGACGGGGCAGGTGGGCGAGGCGTCCGCGGTGCTGGCGGAGCTGGCGGCGGTGCCCGGCAGCGCCGGCGCGGCCGCGCTCGTCACCGGCTACCTGGCCCTGGGGCGCGGCGATCGGCCGGCCGCGGCGGCGGGGTTCGAGACCGCCGCCAACTTCCTGGCCGCTCGCGACGACGTCCGCGATGTGCTCGAGGCGCTCGTGGGGCTGGCGGCGAGCGCCGGGCCGGCGGGGCGGGAGCGGGCGCTGTCGGACCTCGCGGGGGTGCGGGAGCGATCAGGGATCCGGCTGCTGCCGCGGGAGCATCGACTGCTCGACGCGGAGTTTGGGCGCACGGACGAAGACCCCCTGGTGGCACTGGTACACCTGCCCACCTAACTTCGCCCGTGCCGGGAGAGGCTAGACGAGCCCCGATCCGGCGTAAGCGAAATGTCGGACTTGCCCCCGCCGTAAGTCGCGGACCTGCCGGTGGTTCTGCCGGTGTGGGTTCAGGCGGCGGTGCGCATCGACGGCACACCCGACGTGGCGTCCGGACGCACCGCGTCGCGGATGGTGCGCAGCCCGCCCAGCAGCCCGTCGAGCTCGTCCGGCGCGAGGCGGCCGGTGAACCACTCCTCGATCAGCGCGAGATGGCCGGGCAGGATCTCGCGCATCTTGGCCAGGCCGGTCGCGGTGATGACGGTGAACGAGCCGCGGCGGTCGGTCGGGCAGGCCCGGCGCGTGGCGAAGCCGTCGCGCTCGAGGCGGTCGACGACCCGGGTCACGCCGCTCGTCGAGAGGCCGGTCTGCGCGGCGAGGTCGGTCATGCGCAGCTCACCGCCCGGGGAGCGGGCGAGGCGCATCAGCACCTCGAAGTCGACGTTGCCGAGACCGTGCTCGGCGAGCTGGACGTTGAGCCGCGCGTTCACCCCGGAGAAGGCCTCCACGAAGAGGCCCATGGCGGTGATTCGCGGATCGTCCAGCATTTCGTCGGTCACAGTGCAAGTCTAACAGAGAGCTTGACGGACGAGAGTCTGTCGAGTGTATATTTGCTTCGGCAATCTTCTTTACAACCGCACAACTGAGGGAGTCACCATGACGGCACCCGTCAACACCCGCGAGTACAACGGCCTGACCATCCCCACCGCCGGCAAGTTCGAGATCGACCCGGCCCACACCCGGGTCAGCTTCGTCGCCCGGCACATGATGGTCAGCAAGGTACGCGGCGGCTTCACCAGCGCCAGCGGCAGCATCGTCGTCGCCGAGGACCCTTTGGAGTCGAGCGTCGAGGTCACCATCGACGCGGCAAGCATCGACACCGGCGTCGCCGACCGTGACGGCCACCTGCGCAGCCCCGACTTCCTGCACGTCGAGCAGTGGCCGAACCTGACCTTCAAGAGCAAGCGCGTCGTGGGCCTGTCCGGCGGCGAGTTCAAGCTGGTCGGCGACCTGACGATCCGTGACGTCACCCGCGAGGTCGAGCTCGACGTGGAGTTCGAGGGCCACGCGAAGAGCCCGTGGGGCCAGGAGGTCATCGGCTTCTCCGCGACGACCGAGATCGACCGCGAGGAGTTCGGCATCACCTGGAACCAGGCCCTCGAGACCGGCGGCGTGCTCGTCGGCAAGAAGGTCAAGATTGAGATCGGCGCCGAGGCCGTCCGCCAGGGCTGACCCCAATTGCCGGAAACTCCGGCAACGCCGGAGTTTGACCATCGTGCAGAGGGTGGGCGAAATCTCCCACCCTCCGCAAGGTTTCGCTCACCCTCGGCTGCCATGATGTCCGTTTTGTCCCTAGCGGTACATCTGGACTACTCCTAACGTGAGGGGTCCAAGAGGGCCGGAGGGCAGGGCATGGGGCAGGACGTCACACGGGGAGCTTTCTCGCGTGAGGACCGCGCTCGATACCGACGCAAAGTGCGCCGCTGCCTGGACGTTTTCGCGCTCATGCTCAACGATTTCCGCTTCGACTCCGACCGGCCGATGACCGGCCTCGAGATCGAGGTCAACCTGATCGACCCGGACGCGCAGCCCGCCATGCGCAACGCCGAGGTGCTGGCCGACCTGGCCGATCCGACCTTCCAGACCGAGCTGGGCCAGTTCAACCTCGAGGTGAACGTCGCGCCGCGGCTGATCGAGGGCGACGGGCTGGAGGTGTACGAGCGCGAGGTCCTCGCCAGCCTCGTGCACGCCGACGAGCGGGCCCACAAGTCCGACGCGCGCCTGGTGCTGATCGGCATACTGCCGACGCTGCGCCCCGAGCACCTCGTGCTGGCGAACATGTCCGACAACCCGCGGTACCGGCTGCTCAACGACCAGATCATCAACGCCCGCGGCGAGGACATCGCGCTCGACATCCGCGGCCACGAGCGCCTGGAGTCGCAGTCCGAGTCCATCGCCGGCGAGTCGGCGTGCACGAGCGTCCAGTTCCACCTCCAGGTCGCGCCGGAGGCCTTCGCCCAGCACTGGAACGCGTCCCAGGCCATCGCGGGCGTCCAGGTCGCGGTCGGGGCGAACTCGCCGTTCCTCTTCGGCAAGCGCCTGTGGGCCGAGACCCGCATCGCGCTGTTCGAGCAGGCCACCGACACGCGGCCGGAGGAGCTCAAGGCGCAGGGCGTGCGGCCCCGGGTCTGGTTCGGGGAGCGCTGGATCACCTCGATATTCGACCTGTTCGAGGAGAACGTCCGGTACTTCCCGCCGCTGCTGCCGATCACCGAGGAGGAGGACCCGGTCGCGGTCCTGGAGGCCGGCGGCGTGCCCCGCCTCGGCGAGCTTCGGCTGCACAACGGCACGATCTACCGCTGGAACCGCCCGGTGTACGACATCATGAACAACCGCCCCCACCTGCGCGTCGAGAACCGCTGCCTGCCGGCCGGCCCGACCGTGGTGGACCAGCTCGCCAACGCCGCCTTCTACTTCGGGCTGGTGCGGGAGCTGTGCGAGCAGGACCGGCCGATCTGGACGCAGATGTCGTTCTCGGCCGCGGAGGCGAACTTCCACACCGCCGCCCGCGAGGGCCTCGACGCCCAGGTCTGGTGGCCCGACCTGGGCGAGGTGCCGGTCGGCGACCTGGTGCTGCGCGAGCTGCTCCCGGTGGCCGCGGCCGGGCTCGACCGCTTCGGCGTGGCCGCCGCGACCCGCGACCGGCTCCTCGACGTCATCGAGGGCCGGTGCCGCACCGGGCTCAACGGCGCCGCCTGGCAGACGCTTGTCGTGCAGGACCTCGAGGCCCGCGGCGCGACCCGGCCGGAGGCACTGCGAAAAATGCTGCAGCGGTACTCCGAGGGCCTGCACGAGAACGTTCCTGTCCACACCTGGCCGGTCTAGCGACCCAATCCGGATCGGGCGCGGCGCTAGAGCCCCATCGACCTCGAAATGATCATGCGTTGGACTTCCGACGTCCCCTCGCCGATCTCCAGGATCTTGGCGTCGCGGTACATCCGCCCCACCGGCGTCTCGTTCATGAAGCCGTACCCGCCGTGCACCTGCGTCGCCTCGCGGGCGTTGACCATGGCGGCGTCGCTGGACGCGAGCTTCGCGATGGCGGCCTGGCGCTTGAAGTCCCGGCCGTTGACCAGGCGGCTCGCCGCGTCGTAGTACGCCAGCCGCGCGGTGTGCGCCCGGCTCTCCATATCCGCGATCTTGAACTGGATCGCCTGGTACTCCCCGATCGCCTTGCCGAACGCGTGCCGCTGCCGGGCGTAGGCCACCGACTCGTCGACGCAGCCCTGCGCGAGGCCGACCCCGAGCGCGGCGAACGCGACCCGGCCCTCGTCGAGGATGCGCAGGAACTGGGCGTAGCCGCGGCCCCGCTCGCCGAGCAGGTTCTCGGCCGGCACCCGCACGTCGTCGAAGTTGAGCTCGTGGGTGTCCGAGGCGCACCAGCCGACCTTGGAGTACGCCGGCTGCACGGTGAACCCGGGCGTGCCGCTCGGCACGATGATGGCCGAGAGCTCCTTGCTGCCGTCGGGGTTGACCCCGGTGACCGCGGTGACCGTGACCAGCACCGTGATGTCGGTGCCGGAGTTGGTGATGAAGGCCTTCGACCCGTTGATCACCCACTCGCCGGTCTCCTCGTCGAGCACGGCGCGGGTCACGGTGCCCGACGCGTCGCTGCCGGCGCCGGGCTCGGTCAGGCCGAACGCGGCGAGGGCCTCACCCGAGGTGAGCCGGGGCAGCCAGTGCTCCTTCTGGGCCGGCGTGCCGTACCGATAGATCGGCATCGCGCCGAGCGAGATCCCGGCCTCCAGGGTCACCGCGATCGAGGAGTCGACGCGGGCCAGCTCCTCCAGCGCGATGCACAGGGCGAAGTAGTCGCCGCCCATGCCGCCGTACTGCTCCGGGAACGGCAGCCCGAACAGCCCCATCTTGCCCATCTGGCGGACCAGGTCGTAGGGGAAGGCGTGCCGCTCGTAGTAGTCGCCGATCACCGGCGCGACGGCCTCGCGGGCGAACTCGCGGACGCTCTCGCGCAGCGCCTCGAGCTCCTCGCCCAGGGTGTAGTCGACCATGACAGTGCCCTTCTATACCGGTGTCACGCCGTGACGGCGACGAGAGAACGTGCGGTCCTTGCCCCGGGCCGCGGCGAATCGGCGCACCAGCTCGCCGCGCAGCGCCGCCGGTTCCACGACGGTGTCCACGACGAGCTCGCTGGCCAGCCGCATGATGTCGATGTCGCGCTCGTAGTCGGCGCGCTTCTCCGTCACGAACGCGGCCCGCTCGGCCTCGTCCTCGATCGCGGCGATCTTGTTGGCGTAGACCGCGTTCACGGCCGCCTCGGCGCCCATCACCGCGATCTTGGCGGTGGGCAGCGCGATCGTGGCGTCGGGCTCGAAGCCCGGGCCGGCCATCGCGTAGAGGCCGGCGCCGTAGGCCTTGCGCAGCACCACGCAGATCTTGGGCACGGTGGCCTCGGAGATCGCCGTGATCATCTTGGCCCCGTGGCGGATGATGCCCTGCTTCTCCACCGCCGAGCCGACCATGAAGCCGGGCACGTCGGCGAGGAAGAGCAGCGGCACGTTGAAGGCGTCGCAGAGCTGCACGAATCGGGTCGCCTTGTCCGCGGAGTCGACGAAGAGCACGCCGCCCTTGAACATCGAGTTGTTGGCGACCACGCCGACCACGCGCCCGTCGAGGCGGCCGAAGCCGACGGTGAGCTCGCGCGCCCAGAGCGCGTGGATCTCGAAGAAGGAGTCCTCGTCGAGCAGGCCCTTGACGACCTTGCGCATGTCGAAGGCCTGCCGCTCGCTCGCGGGGATGTCGGGCATCCCGGTCTCGGCGCGGGTCTCGGCGGCCGGCGGCTCGGCGGTCCAGTTCGGCGGGAGGTAGGACAGGTACCGCCGGACCGTCTCGATCGCGTCCTGCTCGGTCTTGCACAGGAAGTGCCCGACGCCGCTCTCGGCGCAGTGCACCCGGGCGCCGCCCATGGCCTCGAGGGTGGTCTTCTCGCCGGTGACCATCTCGACCATGCGGTCGGAGCCGAGGTACATCGAGGCGTTGCCCTCGACCATGGCGACGACGTCGCAGAAGGCGGGGATGTAGGCGCCCCCGGCCGCGGACGGGCCGAAGAGGGCGCAGGCCTGCGGGATGCTGCCGCTGGCCCGGACCTGCGTGTGGAAGATCTTGCCGGCGCCGCGCCGGCCGGGGAACAGCTCGACCTGGTCGGTGATTCGCGCGCCGGCGGAGTCCACCAGGTACACCATCGGCACACCGGTGGCATAGGCCTGCTCGATGATGCGGATGATCTTCTCGACGGTCCGGGCCCCCCAGGAGCCCGCCTTGACTGTCGAGTCGTTGGCCATGAGGCAGATCGACCGTCCGTCGACGGTGGCCGAGCCGGTGATCACCCCGTCGGCCGGTAGCCCGTCGGCCAGCGCGTTGGCGAAGAGCCCGTCCTCGACGAAGGAGTCCTCGTCGACGAGCAGGGCCACCCGCTCGCGGGCGAACAGCTTGCCGCGCGCGGCGTTGGCCGCGTGGTACTTCTCCGCGCCGCCGGCCTCGACCCGCTTGCGCGTCTGGATGAGGGCATCACCCTCCATGGTGCGACCTCCGCGTCGGCTGCCTGAACGATCGTTCATGTCTAACGATCGTTCAGGCTAGCCGACGCAGAGGTGAAGTTCCAACCTTCGTGAGGGACCGCTACCGGACACGGGTCGGCGTGCGCCATAGGGTCCGGGTACCCCATGCGGATCAGGGGGTACCGCTATCGCGTCAGCAGGAGTAGGCGAGCGCCCCGCCCGAGCTCTGGGCCTGCGAGAATCCCAGGACCGAGACGGCGTTGCCGCTGATGTTGATCGGCACCTGGAGCGTCGTGTCGAACTGGTTGCCGTTCAGCAGGCCCGCGTTGTACCCGGTGGTCCAGTCGCTGCAGCCACCCTTGACCGCGGTCGCGCCGCCGCCAC
This sequence comes from Dactylosporangium sp. McL0621, assembly GCF_049995355.1. Taxonomy (NCBI): domain Bacteria; kingdom Bacillati; phylum Actinomycetota; class Actinomycetes; order Micromonosporales; family Micromonosporaceae; genus Dactylosporangium; species Dactylosporangium sp. McL0621. Next base: position 37,015 of record NZ_CP188259.1, on the reverse strand, counting down.
CGTTGCCGTTGCCCCGGCCGTCGTGGTGACGGTGACCACGGCCGCCGCCGTTGTCCCAGCCGCCGTTGTCGTCGCCGTTGTCCCAGCCACCATTGTCGTCGCCGTTGCCCTGGCCGTTGCCGGAACCGTTGTACCCGTTGTCGTCGCCGACACCGTTGGTCCCGCCGTTGCCGTAGCCGGCGTCGTTGGCGGCGGCCGTGCGCGGGTTGCGCTCGCTCCTCGACTGGGCCATGTCCGCCTCTCAGTACGGGCTCAATGTCGGGCATACGCCCCACATGTGACTCTTTCCGTACTGAGCAACGAACCGCCCCGGCCAGGGACACGCCACAACACCGGGCGAATCGGACACAAGCCTCACAGGGGGAGGCGCGGACCCGCCTTGAGCACGCCCGACGGGAGCTCGCGGCCGACGATTTCCTGGGCCAGCCGCGCGGCCTCCAGCAGCTCGCCGAGGTCGACCCCGGTGTCGTACCCCATGTCGTGCAGCATGTGCACCACCTCCTCGGTGGCCACGTTGCCGGTGGCGCCCGGCGCGTAGGGGCACCCGCCGAGCCCGCCCACGCTCGCGTCGAACTCGGTGACCCCCAGGCGCAGCGCGGTCAGGATGTTGGCCAGCGCCGTACCCCGGGTGTTGTGGAAGTGCAGCAGCAGCGGCAGGTCGGCATGGCGCTCCCGGACCAGGCCGACGACGTCCTCGACCCTTCGCGGCGTGCCCATCCCGGTGGTGTCGCCGAACGCCACCCGGTCGGCGCCGTCGGCCACCACGCGGTCGACGATCCCGGCGACCCGCGCGGGGTCGACGTCGCCCTCGAACGGGCAGCCGAAGCTGGTCGCGATGATCACCTCGGCGCTCGCCCCGGCCGAGTGGAGCAGCTCGATGAGCCCGGCGATGTCGTCGAGCGACTCGCCGGTCGAGCGGTTCACGTTGCGCCGGTTGTGCGTGTCGGACGCGGAGACGACGACCTCGATCTCGGTGAACCCCGCGGCGAGCGCGCGCTCGGCGCCCTTGCTGTTGGGCACCAGCGCGCTGTACCGAACCCGGGGGTTCTTCTTTGCTCTTTCCCACACCTCGCCGGCGTCCGCCATCTGGGGGATCGCCTTGGGGTGGACGAACGAGACCGCCTCGATCCGCCCGACCCCGGTGCCGGAGAGCGCGTCGAGCAGCCGCACCTTCGCCTCGGCCGGGACGGGGTCCTCGTTCTGCAGCCCGTCACGCGGGCCCACCTCACGAATGGACAGGAACGTCATTTCTTGCCCTCCCGCATCCGCCCGACGATGCCGGTGTCGTAGTCGCCGCCGACGAACTCGGGGTTGTCCAGCAGCTCGGCGAAGAAGGCCAGGTTCACCTTCGGCCCGGCGATCTCGAACCCGGCGACCGCGGCGCGGAGCCGGCGCAGCGCGTCGGTCCGGTCGGCGCCGTGCACGACCAGCTTCGCCATCAGCGAGTCGTAGTTCGGCGTCACGAGGTTGCCGGCGGTGTACCCCGAGTCGACCCGCACGCCCTCGCCGGCCGGCTCGACCCAGGTGGTGATCGCGCCCGGCCCGGGCAGGAAGCGCCGGGGGTCCTCGGCGTTGACCCGCACCTCGATCGCGTGCCCGGTGACGGTCAGCGCGTCCGGGTCGAAGCCCGGCGCGAGCCCGGAGGCGACGCGCAGCTGCTCCTCGACCAGGTCGAGGCCGAACACCGCCTCGGTGACCGGGTGTTCGACCTGCAACCGCGTGTTCATCTCGAGGAAGAAGAACTGCCCGGCGGCCGGGTCGAACAGGCACTCGACGGTGCCGGCGTTGCGGTACGCGACCGCCTCCCCCGCCCGCACGGCCGCCTGCAGCAGTTCGCTTCGCTGCTGCGGGGTCAGCGCGGGCGACGGGCTCTCCTCGACGAGCTTCTGGTTGCGCCGCTGCACGGAGCACTCGCGCTCGCCCAGCGCCACGACCCGCCCGTCGGCCAACCCCAGAATTTGTACCTCGATGTGCCTGACCCGCGGGAAGTAGCGCTCGATCAGCACCGAACCGTCGCCGAACATCCGCTCCGCGAAGGCGCGCACCTTCTCGTACTCCGCACGCAGCCCGCCGGCGTCCTCGGCGACCGCCATGCCCATGCCCCCGCCGCCGGCCGCGGCCTTGACCATGACCGGGAACCCGATCGCCACGGCCGCCTCCAGCGCCGCGTCCGCGCTCGTCGCCGGGTCGGTGGTGCCGGGCGCCACGGGTACACCCGCCGCCGCCATCAGGTTGCGAGCGTTGATCTTGTCGCCCATCGCCGCGATCGCCTCGGGCCCGGGCCCCACCCAGATCAGCCCGTTGTCGACGACGGCCCGGGCGAAGGCCGCGTTCTCCGACAGAAAGCCGTACCCCGGGTGGATCGCCTCGGCGCCGGTCGCCTTCGCCGCGGCGAGGACGGCCTCGGCGTTGCGGTAGGACTGGGCCGGGTTCGCGGGCCCGATCGGCACCGCCTCGTCCGCCTCTTTCACGAAGGGCAGATCGGCGTCCGCCTCCGAGTACACCGCGATGGTCCGCACATCGAGCCGCCGCGCGGTGCGCAGGATCCGGCGGGCGATCTCACCTCGGTTCGCGACGAGCAACGAGCTCAGCATGTCGGCGTCTCTCCTGTGGACAACTCTGTGGAAAGGAATGCGGCGCCCCTGTGGATAACCCGCTTTACCCAGGTCATCACGGTGACGCTCGTCGTTACTTCGGTTGGCCGGCCATCCCCCGGGCGTTCAACCACACGACGCATTCCCGTCCGCCCGAGTTAGCCCTGCAACGCCGAGAGCGTCGCGGCGCGCAGCAGCTCGGCGCGGCGGGTGCGGTCGACCTCGCCCCCGAGGAACGGCGTCGAGTTCATGAGACCGAACGCGGCGTGCGCCAGGACCCGGGCCTCGCCGTCGTTGAGCTCCCCGGACCGCAGCGAGGTCAGGGTGCTGACCCACTCCTCCACGTAGAGGCGCTGGAGCCGCCGGATCTGCCGCCGCGGCTCCTCGGGCAGCCGGTCGAGCTCGTGCAGGTGCAGCGCGATGACCGCGGGGTTGGCGAGCGCAAACTCGACGTGGAAGTCCACGAGCGCGGCGAGCGCGGCGCGGGGGTCGTCGCCGGCCTCGACGATGTGCGCCTGCCCGCCGGCGAGCAGCTGCTCACTGACCGGAATGAGCGCGGCCGCGAGCATGGCTTCCTTGCCCGCAAAGTGGTGGTACAGCGCGGGCCCGGTAACCCCGGCGGCCGCCCCGATGTCGTCCATGGAAACGCCGTGATACCCGCGCGCGGCGAAGAGCCCGACGGCGATCTCGAGGATCTCGTCGCGCCGCGAACGCCGCCGAGGCTGACCGCCCTGCTGCTGACCAGCGGCCCCGGCCCCGCGAGACTGAGCGGGCGGACGTACGGCTTGCCGTTCCAGCGTCATTGGAAAAGCCTATCCCCCTGTCAAGCCTGCGGCTGAACGCTCGTTAAGTACTGTACCTCTAGCTCGCTGGCGCTCGCGGTGGGGGAGCTTCGCTCCACCCACACCCCCTCAAGATCTACGCCAGCGCAATCGATCGACTAACGGGCGCGCGATGACGGGGCCGCCACGCTCGCGACGACACGACTCGGGCATTGCGCGTCTGTGCACGCCAGCGGGCGTATTCGCACGGCCCGGCCGCACCGACCCCCGCGCCGCACGGACCCCCGCCGCACGAATCTCCGCGCCATACGAATCCCCGCGCCATACGGACCTCCGCGCCGCACGAGACCCCGCGCCACACGGGCCCCGCCGCATGGACCGCCGCCGCACGGCCCAACCCCCGACCCTCACAGGGCCGCCGACCTCGCGAGACAACCGGCCCTCACGGCGGCCGCCAACCCTCACCGCGCGACCCGTGCCGCGCACGGCGCAGGCTCCGCACAGCGCAGACGCCGCGCGCGGCCGGGGAGCCGCACAGATCACTGCCACACGGACATTGCGCAGCTCGTGACGACTCCACGCCCAGGCTCCGCACAGCGCACGCCGCTCGCGGCCGGGAAGCCGCGCACATCAAAGCCACACGCACATTGCGCGGCGCCAGGTCCACCCAACAACGCGCAGCGCAACGCCTGCGCACACGTGGCAAGGCGCGACACAGCGCCCGACCCGCGCTGTGCGGAACGAGCCGCCAGATTCGCCGCCACGGGGCCGCTGTACCATCCAAATGGTATTTATGCCCTGTCGGGGTATAAATCCGATAAGTCGCGGCGCGGAGCGCCCGACTTATCGACCAACCAGGAACTCGGCGAGCATCACGAGGACCAGCGCCGCCAGCATGCAAGCGCCCCGATACCGGCCTCCGCGGACAAAGACCTAAGCCAGATACTTGCCCCGGACCTCGTCCGCCTCCTCCGACCGCCCCTGCGCCTCCAGCGACTCCGCCAGCATCCACGCCGAGTTCTGCTCCAGCTGCGACCCCCGCGGCGCCGCCCCCAGCACCGACCGCAACCGCACCTCGGCCCCGGCCGGGTCTCCCGCGCGCATCAACGTCTCCGCGTGCAAGAAGTCCGCGTCCAGGGCGTCACTCAGCGAGCCGATCGACCGCAGCGCCTCCGCCGCCCCCGCCGAGCGCGCCGCGGCCTCGTCCAGGCGGCCCGCGCCGATGTAAATGCGCGCCGCGTCGCTGTTCAGCATGGCGCGCTGCCAGATGAGCCAGGGCTCGGACGCGTCGACCTGGCCGTTGAGGGAGTGCGACAGGTCGTCGGCCTCCGCGAGGGCGTCCAGCGCGGCCTCGATGTCGCCCGCCCAGCGCAGGGACAAGGCCCGCAAACGGCGGGTGTACATCTCCGCCTGCACGATGCCCGCCGCGCGGAACGCCTCCGAGGCGGCCGCGAACCGCTCTGCGGCCTGGGCGTCGCGGTCGGCCTCGTAGAGCATTTGGCCCGCCTCCTGCAGCATGCGGCCCCGCGCCGGGAGGTTGTCGTAGCCGTCGAGGTTTGCCGCGAGCGTCTCCAGCAGGCCGAGTGCCAGGTCGAGCTCGTCCAGCTCGCGGTACACCCGGGAGAGCAGGTACCGCGTCTGGTCCGCCTGTTCCTGGGCGCCGGCGCGGTCGAGGGCGTCCAGGGCGCTCTCCGCCGCCTCGGCCGCGTCCGTGGGCTGGCCGGCCTGGTGGTACGCGGTGGCGAGGTCGTAGCGCAGCAGCGCCGCCGGCACGTCTTCGCCGTGGGCGACGTGGTCGGCGACCGCCTCGACGAGGTCGTCGACGGCGGCGGCCGGGCGGTCGGCGGCGAGGCGGGAGCGGGCCCGGCCCACGAGCGCGGAGAGCCGGTAGTTGCGGTCGGAGGCGAGCGTGAGGGCCTGGTCGAAGCCGGCGGTCGCGTCGTCGAAGCGCTCGAGGTTGCCCAGCGCGTGGGCGCGGATGAGGGCCGGGATGCCGGCCGCGGGCGGGGTGCCGATCTCGGCGTACTGCCGCAGCGCCTCCTCCGCCGTGGCCACCGCCTCGTCGTACCGCTCCAGCATGAGCAGGGCCCGGGAGCGCCGGGACACGAGCTCGGCCCGCAGCGTGGCCTTCGGCGGCTCCTCGGCGATGGCGGCGTCGATGGCCGCGAGCGCCTCGTCCGGCCGCTCCAGCCGCATCAGCGCGCCCTCGGCCCGCAGCCGCGCCTCGGCCCGCAGGTCGGCGTCGGCGCCGGGGTGGGCCACGATCCGCTCGGTCAGCGTGGTGAGCTCGGCCAGCATCACCTCGTCGGCCTCGCGGGCCAGAGCCTCCCGAGACTCGGCGGCGAGCGCCTGCACGTCGTGGCCGAGCGCGCGAACCTCGTGACCGAGGGCCTGCGCCTCCTGGCCGAGCGCCCGATGGGCCCGGGCCGTCTCCTGGAACAGGGCCCCGGCCGCCGGCCCGCCGTCGTCGCGGATGGCGGTGAGCCGGGCCTGCCCGTCGAGGCGGCGCACGGCCAGCTCGGGCGGCGGCTCGGGGTGCAGCTCGTCGAAGCGGGCGAACGCGGCCTCGACGGCGTCGATCCGATGCTCGTCGTACAGCACCCAGGCCCGGTCCATGAGCGCCGCCGCGTCGGTGGGCAGCTCCTCGACGGGCACGGCCGCAGCGGTGGCGGCCGGGGTCGCGGCCTCGGTGCGGCGCGCGACGGCGCTGAGCGGCAGCTGCCCGATCAGCGGCGGCGCGCCGAGCAGCGCCTCGATCCGCTCGGAGACCGCGGCCGAGCCGTTGCGCTCGTCGAACTTGGCCGACCACTCGCGGGCCCGCGCGGCGAGGCGGGCGCCGAGCTCGCCGGCGGTCGTCGTGCCCAGCGGCAGGGCCGGGTCGATCCGGCCGAGCAGCAGCGCCGACGCGGCGCAGAACCACATCTCGGCCTGCGGGCTGGGCGCGCGCTCCAGCCACGGCAGGTGCCGCTGCACGATCTCCAGGCCGCGGGTCTCGTTGCCGGTCCGGGCGCAGAACTCGATGTGGTCGGCGATGCTCTGCATGTCGGCGAGGTTGCCGCGCAGCCGCCGGTAGGCCTGCCGGTGCGCGTCCGCGGCCTCGCTCAGCCGGCCGGTGCGCACGTAGGGCACCATCAGCGAGGTCAGGATCGACTGCGGCTGCTCGACGCAGGTCAACCGGCCGGCGAGGACCGGGGCGGCCATCGCCACCGCCTCCTCGTCGCGGCCCCGGCCGACGAGGTGGTCGACCTTCTCACCCGGGTCGCAGCCGGCGCAGTCGGAGTTCTGGTCGCGGGGCGCGGCGCTCCACTTGCCGTACCAGTCGTCGGCCGCCGGGTCGCCCACGTGCGCGGCGACCTGGTACCGGTACGCGTACACGGCGTGCAGGCTGTGCCCGCCCGCGCGGAACCGGCGTTCCATGTCGTCGAGCACGTCGTAGGTGCGCCCCAGCGGCACGGCGGGGAACTTCAGCAGGCCGTTGACCATGTACTTGAAGTGCCAGAGCAGCATGTGCTCGTCCTGCTCGTCGAAGCGCTCCGGGTGCGCGTCGTACTCCGAGCGGCACCACGAGAACGTCACGAACGACTTGGCCGTCTCCCCGCCGTGCACGTAGGCCGTGGTCGCGAACAGCCGCGAGGCCAGCCGCAGCTCGTCGTGGCCGCCCGCATCGGCGTGCTGCATGACCTGCTCCACGAGCGCGATCTGGGCGCCGCCGTAGGGCATCTGGTAGGCCTCACGGAGCAGCGACCACAGCTCCTCTTCAGTCTTCATGTCCGACCGCCTTGTTGAGCAGGCCCAGGAACGAGCCGTTGAGCAGCGCGGCGTCGGCCGGCCGCAGCGGATGGTGGCCCAGCAGCAGGGCCTGGCCGTAGAGCCCCTCGACCGCGAGCCGCACCAGGTCGGCGTCGGGGATCTCGGTGACCCGCCGCACGAGCGGGTTGCGGTAGTTGAGCACCAGCTGGGAGCGGTCCTGCTCGTCGGTGCGGGCCAGCGCGTCGAGCACGTCGGCCCACACGTCGTCGACGCGCTCGCGGGTGGCCCGCAGGTCGGCCGCGAAGGAGGCCGAGCGGCTGGTGAGGTACATCGCCGGAACCCCCGCCGGGTCGAAGGCGCGCAGCACCACCTCGCACCCGAGGCGGTCCAGCGCCCGCTGGGCCAGCTGCACGAAGGGCCGCTTGGCCAGCTCGACCTCGGGCTCGAGCGCGTCGAACGCGGTGCTCAGGTCGCCCGGCTCGACGCGCTCGATGAGCGCGCCCGGCTCGACGTGCGGCAGCCGCTCGATGATCTCGGTGTCGTAGATGTATCCGGCGTTGACCAGCGGCATCCCTTGCGCCGCGGCGACCGCGCCGATCTGGCGGAACTCGTCGAGCTGGGCCGAGTAGCGCACCAGGCCGTGCTGGGCGCGGAAGTCGGCGAGCGTCATCCGGCCGGCGTTGGTCTCCATCGGCCACCAGCGCTCGACCAGGCGCAGCATCTCGTCGTCGTGCAGCGCGAGCGCCTTGACCCCGAGGTGGTGCACGTCGAGGAACTCCCCCAGCCGGCGCGGGTTGCGCCCGGCCAGCTGCATCAGCCAGCCGCGCAGCTGGTCGCCGAGCGCCTCGCGGGCGGCCTCCAGCAGCGAGTCCTCGTAGAGCGCCTCGCGGCTGGCGGTCGGGCGCAGCTCGCTGGTGTCGATCACGCAGCGGGCGAAGAACGCCCAGGGCGGCAGCACCCCCTCGGCCCCCTCGGCCAGCAGCATGCGCTTGAGATAGACCCGATGCCCGGCCCGGGCCGCCGGATTCGCCGGCGTGGGCAGCACGAACGCGACCCCGGTCAGCCCGGACTCGGGCACCGTCAGGTCGATCACGTCGAAGGGCACAAAACCGAAAACCTCGCGGCAGTACTCGCTGAGCCTCTCCCGCCGCCCCGCGGCGCCCGGCGCCCAGGGCAACCCGTCCCCGCTCACGGGCACGCCGGCGATCTCGACCCGGAAGGGCAGCAGCGAGCCGTAGAGCGCGGCCAGCTCGGCGACCGTGCGCCGCTTGAGCCACTCCTCGGCGTCGCGGCGCGGGATGAGGGTGACCGTGGTGCCGACGTCCGCGCGGTGCTGGTCGTCGGTCTGGACGCTGTAGCGGCCGTCCGCATACCCGCGCCAGAGCACCGCCGGCCCGCCCTCGGCCCGGGTCAGCACCCGGATCTCGTCGGCGACGAGGAAGCAGGACAGCAGGCCGATGCCGAACTGCCCGAGGAAGTCGTGGCGGGCGAAGCCGAGGTCGTCGCGCTTGGAGCTGCGCCCGATGGTGGCGAGGAACTGGTGCACCTGCTCCTCGGTGAGCCCGATGCCGGTGTCGATGACCCGCAGGGTGCCGTCGCCGGTGACGTCGGGCGGCTCGATGCGGATCGCCGCGGGCGCGCCCGGGTCGTCCGCGCGCCGGGCCGTGATCGCATCGACGGCGTTCTGCAGCAGCTCCCGGACGTAGACCCGGGGGCTGGCGTAGAGGTGGTGGCTGAGCAGGTCGACGATGCCGCGCAGGTCCACTTGGAACGTCCGATCCACGCGGGCACGCTACCTCGTGGGTCTGACATTTCCCGCCCCGTTTATCTTCGGTCGATGAATCGTCACGCCGCGGCCGCGAGTCTGACCGGTCTGTCCGTCGGCGACGCACTGGGTGCGCCGTTCGAGATGAAGCCCGCGCTGGCCGACGGCGCGGTGTTCGAGCCGCCGCCGGCGCCCTGGCGCTGGACCGACGACACCGAGATGGCCTGCACGCTGCTGGAGGCGCTCGAGCGCGACGGGCGGGTCGACCAGGACCGGCTGGCGCTCGCGTTCGCGCGGCGGTGGAGCGCGGACCGCGGGTACGGCCGCGGCGCCGTTTCTCTGCTGGCCTCGATCCGCGACGGGGTGCCGTGGCGCACGGCGGCGGGCGCGCTGTTCTCCGGGCGCGGGTCGGCCGGCAACGGCGCCGCGATGCGGGTCGCGCCCCTGGGCGCCTTCTTCTCGGCCGACCCGGACCTGGCCGCGCGCGAGGCGGTGCTCTCCGCGGAGGTGACCCACCGGCACCCGGAGGGCGTGGCCGGCGCGGTCGCGGTCGCCCTCGCCGCCGCGCACGCCGCCGGCGACCGGGCCGGGGACCCCCCGGGGCTGCTGCGTGCCGTACTGCACCACCTGCCGCCGTCGGACGTCCGCGACGGCATCGGCCGCGCGACCCGCATCGCGCCGGGCACCGACCCGCGCGTGGCCGCGGCCGACCTCGGCAACGGCTCGCACGCGCTGGCGCAGGACACGGTGCCGTTCGCGCTGTGGGCGGCGGCCGCGCACTTCGGGGACTACCCGGCGGCGCTGGAGGCCTGTGTGCGGGCGGGTGGCGACGTCGACTCGATGTGCGCCATCACCGGCGGGATCGTCGCGGCCCGGGTCGGTACCGCCGGCATTCCTCGTGATTGGATCGTCGCCCGTGAACCGCTCCCGGATTGGCTCCAGGCACCCACGTAACCGTACGTGGTCAATGGGCCGTCGCGCAGGCAAATGCAAGATATTGACCATTATCGTTGGTTTACGCGGGGTGAAATCGGGCATGAGCTGCTGATGGACCCCGTTCGGGCCCGTTCCTCATCCGGGCGAATGAAGGTTTTTCGGAGTCGCCCGGGGTAACAATGTGCTCATGCCACACCCTGCCGCGACCTATCGACTCGGTATCGTGTCGACCTATCTGCCTCGCCAATGCGGTCTCGCGACGTACACCGCGGACCTCCGCGAGGCGCTGGGTGTCGCCACCGACGATCTGGAATCAGTCGTCGTGGCCATCGACCGTGACGGGCTCACCTACGGCGACGAGGTCGTCGCCACCATCACCCAGGACCGCATCGAGGACTACTCGTCGGCGGTCCGCGTCCTGCGCGAAGCCGGCGTCCAGGTCGTGCTGATCCAGCACGAGTACGGGATCTTCGGGGGTCCGGACGGCTCGCACCTGCTCGAGCTCACCCGCGCGCTCAACGCGTGCGGCATCCCGTACCTGTTGACGCTGCACACCGTGCTGCCGCACCCGTCGCCGGGCCAGGCCGCCACGCTGCGCGCGCTGTGCGCCCGCGCCGCCCGCGTCACGGTGTTCACCGAGACCGCGCGCCGGGTCGCCATCCGCACCGGCATCGCCGCCGGCCACCAGCTGATCGTGGTCCCGCACGGCGCGCCCGACGCGATGCGCCGCCCACCCGCGGCCGACACGCTGCGGCCGGCCCTGCGCGACCTGCTCGACACCGTGCGGGGCAAGCCGACGCTCACCACTTTCGGCCTGCTGGGCAAGGGCAAGGGCATCGACATCGCGATCGACGCGCTCGCCGAGGTCGTGCGCAAGCACCCCGACGTGCAGTACATCGTCGCCGGTACGACCCATCCCGAGATCAAGCGGCAGGAGGGCGAGGTCTACCGCGACAGCCTGCACGAGCAGGTCCGGCGGCTGGGGCTGACCGGCAACGTGCACTTCGTCGACGCCTTCCTGGCCCTCGACGAGCTCTCCGCGATCCTGCACGCGAGCACGCTGTTCGTCACGCCGTACCGCCAGCCCGAGCAGATCTGCTCGGGCGCGCTCACGTTCGCGCTGGGCGCGGGGCTGCCCGCGGTCTCGACGGCGTACTCCTACGCGGAGGACATGCTGGCCGGCGGGGCCGGTCGCGTCGTGCCGATCGGCGACGGGGCCGCGCTCGGCGCCGAGATCATCGACCTGCTCGGCGACGCCCGGGCCCTCGCCGCGGCCAAGACGGTCGCCGAGGCGTGCGCGGCCTGGCTGCCGTGGCCCGCGGTCGCCGCCCGCGAGGCGGACCTCATCGCCGACGTCGTGCGCCAGTCCGAGGCGGCCAGCGCCCGCCCGGGGCACGCGACCGCGGCCGCGCCGCCGCTCAACCTCGACCATCTCGTCCGGCTCACCGACGAGATCGGCATCATCCAGTTCGCCACGGGCCCGAACCCGGAGCTGTCCTCCGGCTACTGCGTCGACGACGTGGCCCGGCTGGCGATCGTGGCCGCGGACCTGCTCGCGGTCGGCACCGACGCGCGGCAGACCGCGGAGGCGACCCGCTGGCTGCGGCAGTCGATCCGGTTCCTGACCGCGGCCTACGACCCGTCCGGGGCGATGCACAACGTGCTCAGCTACGGCGGCACCTGGCAGGACTGGCCGCACATGGGCGACCACGTCGGGCGTACCGTCTGGGCGCTGGGCGTGCTCGTGGGCACTCCGGCGGTACCGGACGACATCCGCCGGCCGGCCGCGGCGCTGCTGGACGAGCTCGGCCCGCGCACCGATGCGCTCGGCGCGCTCGGCCTGCGCTCCGCGGCGTACGCGCTGATCGGCCTCGCCCGCGCCGGCCGCACGGAGCTGGCCGCCCCGCTGCTCAACCGGCTCGACGAGGCGCTCGTGGAGACGTCGACGGCCGACCCGGCCTGGCGCTGGTTCGAGCCCGAGCTGACCTACGACAACGCCCGCCTGCCCCAGGCGATGCTCCTCGGCGCGGCGCTGCTGGAGGACGACGCCGCGGCCACGCGGGCCCTCGCCGCCCTCGACTGGTACGCCCAGCACGTGGGCCTCGCCGACGGCACCCTGCGCTGCGTCGGCAACAAGTGGCACCACCGGGGCGAGCCGTCGGGGCTGTGGGTGGCCGACGACGGCGACGAGCAGCCGCTGGACGCGGCCGCGGTGACCGAGGCGCTCGTGGACGCCTGGCAGCACACGTCCGACCCGCACCTCGCGGGGCTGGCCGGCTGGGCGTTCGCGTGGTTCCTGGGCCGCAACCGGGCCGGGGCTCGCATGTACGTCGACGCGACCGGGGCGTGCCATGACGGTTTGTCGTCCACTGAACCAAATGGGAACCAAGGGGCCGAGTCCACGCTAGCCTATTACCAAGCGCTCTTCAGCCTTCTCCGGGCCGGTTTGGCCGCCCTGCCGCATCCTGTGGCGGCTACGACGCCGGTCCCGACCTCCTTGCCGACCGCTACGCTCGCCAAGCCCACCAACAAGGGGCGAGTGGTCGGACGGGCGTCGGCGGGCTTCAGCGCGACCGCGACACCGCCCCGTCTGCGTTCCACGGAGGACCATTCCGATGCACTTTGACGCGGAGCTCTTCCATCGGGAAGCCGCGAACCCCCTGCTGAACGCGGGGGACTGGCCCTATCCGATCAACAGTGTCTTCAACCCGGGCGCCTGCATGCACAACGGCGACACGGTCCTGCTCTGCCGGATCGAGGACCGCCGCGGCATCTCCCACCTGACCGTCGCCCGCAGCAAGGACGGGCGCACCGGCTGGGTCGTGGAGGGCAAGCCGCTCATCGCCGACGACCCCACCGACGCCCACAGCTGCTGGGGCGTGGAGGACCCGCGGGTCACGTACGTCGAGGAGCTCGGCGGCTACGTGATCGCCTACACGGCGTACGGACCGGGCGGCCCCTGCGTCGGGCTGGCCCGGACCGAGGACTTCCAGACCGTCGAGTCCCTGGGCATCGTCATGCCGCCCGAGGACAAGAACGCCTCGCTGCTCCCACGCAAGATCAACGGCGACTACGTGCTGTTCCACCGGCCCGTGTCGGTCCTGTCGGCCCGCGCCGACGTGTGGCTGTCCAAGTCCAAGGACCTGCGCTCGTGGACGACGCCCGAGCCGGTGATGCAGTCGCGCTCCGGCCCCTGGTGGGACGCCACCCGGATCGGCATGGGCCCGCCGCCGGTCGAGACGCCGCACGGCTGGCTCGCGGTGTACCACGGCGTGAAGCAGATGGTCGCGACGTCGATCTACCGCGTCGGCCTGGTCATGCTCGACCTGGACGACCCGACCAAGGTCATCCGTCGTACCCCGAGCTGGGTGCTCGGCCCCGACGCCGACTACGAGCGCGTCGGGGACGTGCCCAACGTGGTCTTCCCGACCGGCCTGGTCCACGACGAGACCCACGACGAGCTGCGGATGTACTACGGCGCGGCGGACCTCACCGTGGCGATGGCGAGCGCCAAGTACTCGGAGGTCGTCGACTACCTGGTCTCACTGCCACCCGAGGACGAGTAACGCGGTGCGGGGCCCGGTCTCCGGCCACCTTGTGACAGCTACTTGGGATCGGGCCCCTTCACCACCGGAACGCGAACCAGGTTCCCCCACTCCGTCCACGACCCGTCGTAGTTGCGCACGCGCTCGTACCCGAGCAGGTGCGTCAGCACGAACCAGGTGTGCGACGAACGCTCCCCGATGCGGCAGTACGCCACGATGTCGTCGTCCTTGGCCAGTTCCCCGTAGAGCGTTCGCAGCTCGTCGGCCGGCTTGAAAGACCCGTCGTCCCGCGCCGCCTGCTTCCACGGCCTGCTCACCGCACCCGGAATGTGGCCACCGCGCAGGGCGCCCTCCTGCGGATAGTCCGGCATGTGGAGCAGTTCGCCCGTGTACTCCCCCGGCGACCGCACGTCCACCAGCGGCCGTTCGGTGCGAATATGCTCGAACACATCCTCGCGGAACGCGCGGATTCGGGCATCATCCCGCGGTACCGCCGGATAGTTTGTGGTTTCCCGGATCGGCACGTCCCGGGTCATCGCCCGCCCCTCGGCGATCCACTTCGAGCGCCCGCCGTCAAGAATCCGCAGGTCACGGTGCCCGAACAGCGAGAACACCCACAGGGCGTAGGTGGCCCACCAGTTGAAATTGTCGCCGTAGAACACGATCGTGTCGTCCGGCCCGATACCTTTGGCGCGGCAGAGCGCGGCGAAACCTTCGGCGTCGAGGTAATCGCGGGTGACCTGGTCGTTCAGCTCGGTGTGCCAGTCGACCTTGACCGCACCGGGAATGTGCCCGGTGCCGTAGAGCAGCACGTCCTCGTCGGACTCGACCACGACGAGCCCGGCGTCCCCGAGGTGCTCAGCGAGCCAGTCGGTGGTGACGAGCCGCTCCGGGTGCGCGTACGCCTTGAGCTCCGGCGCTGAATCGGATGCAACAGCCATGATTTCGACCCTAGCTCCAGATCCCGGCACCTTCGCGCAGTTGGCCGGCTCGGCCTACGTGACCCTGCACGCCCCCGGCGGTGCGGCCGTGTCCATGCACCGGCCCAACACCATCGCGGCCATCAGTTGCGTAGGCCCGCCGGCGACGGCAAGCAGATCAGCGGGCCGCAGCTCGAGTACCGGTGCGATGCCGAGCACCTGGCCGCCGCTCGGCACGTCAACCCCGCGATGCAGGCAGAGCCGTTCTCGAGAGCCGGCGCCAGATCGCGAACTGCGCGCCTCGGTTACAGCGGTAGCAAATTTGGCAGCCAGGCGGCGTAGCGGTCGACGGTGGCCAGGCCGATCGGGGCCAGCAGCAGGGTCGCGACCGCTCCGTGGAGCAGTGCTTTCCTCGTTCTCGACAGAGCCGGCGGCGGCGTCAGGAGGCGCTGCAACCGTTCCATGCTGTCGCCGGGGTGGATGGCCAGCAGGCCGTCGGGCGGTGAACTGGACGTCGGCTGGGCCATGGTCACCAGGGCCCGCGCCACGTCCAGCCTCGAGCTGCTGCGAGTCGCTCGGTCGTCGGCGCACAACTCGACCAGCCGGTCGACCTGGCGGCGGCCCAGCTGGAGGCAGCGGACCCAGGGGAACGCCTGCGACAGCAGCCGCATCCAGTGGGTGAGCGCGTAGTGCCGGCCCGCGTGATGGGCGCGCTCGTGGGCCAGGACGGCCGACAGTTCCGCCTCGTCGAGTCGCTCGACCGCGGCCGAGGTGATGATGATGTCGGCGCCGCCGGGCATGAGGTACGCGGCGGGCTCGTGGTG
This sequence comes from Dactylosporangium sp. McL0621, assembly GCF_049995355.1. Taxonomy (NCBI): domain Bacteria; kingdom Bacillati; phylum Actinomycetota; class Actinomycetes; order Micromonosporales; family Micromonosporaceae; genus Dactylosporangium; species Dactylosporangium sp. McL0621. Next base: position 21,899 of record NZ_CP188259.1, on the reverse strand, counting down.
GTCGATCACGGTGGCGCCGGGCAGCGCTCCGGGTACGGCGGCCACGCGCACCAGCAGCCGCAGTTGAGCCCGGCGGGCGCGCTGGGCGCCCAGCAGCCGCCACGCGCTGAGGGCCAGTCGCGCCGCCAGCAGTACCAGGCCCAGCAGGCCGGCCGCCGCGGCGACCCGGCCAGGCCAGCCGTGGTGGCCCAGGAGGGCGTCTAGGCAGATGTGCCACGCGCCGTCGACGAGGTCGTGGGTGCGGTCCCAGTACAAGGCCAGGGACAGGCCCGCGAGGGCGACGCTGCTCACCATCGCGCTCGTCAGGGCCAGCCACACAAGCACGGCCAGCCGCGGGGCGCGGACCGGCCAGTCGGCGGCGGCCAGGCGCGGGGCCAGCGCGGCGACGGCGCCGGCGAAGAGCAGCAGCAGCGGACTCACCGGCCGCTGATCCGATGCTCGTAGCTGACCAGCGCGGCCCGCAGTGCCGCGGCCTCGTCCATGGTCATCTTGCCGACGAAGGCGGTCAGGGCCTCCAGCCGGTCGCCGCTGTCCACCAGGGCGTCGTGCATGGTCTTCGCGACGTACTGGTCGCGGGTCATCGTCGGGGTGTACCGGTAGGCGCGGCCGTCCGGCTCTCGGGTGAGCCAGCCCTTGCGGTACAGGCTGTCGACCACAGTCATGACCGTGGTGTACGCCAGTTCGCGATGCCACTGCAGCTCGGTCAGCGCCTCGCGGACGGTGGTGGCGGTTCCTCGGCTCCACATCAGGTCCATCAGGGCCGCCTCGAGCTCGCCGAGTCCCTGCATGCGCACCTCCGCCGCGTCGCCTACGGGCCTCGATAGTAGATGGCCGAGCCCACCCGCGGGAACGACTCGGCCATCCACTGCCGCCGCGCGCCGCGGCGGCTCAGCTCGACGCGATCGACAGGCCACCGTCGCCGGTGCCGAGCGCGGTGCCCTCGGCGAAGGTGCCCTCGGCGAAGTTGGTCTCGAACTGCGCCTTCAGCGCGTCCAGGCCGGAGAACTCGGCGAAGTGCGACGACTCGCTGCCCTGGGCGGCGAACACCGAGTCGGACTCCTGCGAGTCGTTGGAGTAGCTGGTGTAGTCGCTGGACTCGAAGTGGCTGCCGTCCGCGCCGGTGTACTCGACGCTGCGGCCGGTCTCGAAGTCCGTGGACTCGGCCGCGCTGTGGTCCTGGGCGAAGACACCGAACTGCGAGTTGTAGTCCTGCTCGCTGCCGGCCTCCCGGTGCACCTGCTCCAGCTCACCGGACTCGTGACCCATGCTGTAGTCGCCGTACTCGCTCATCTGCGTGTTCCTCTCGGGGTGGTGTTCAACCGCTCGACGCCGTTCGTCAGCGCCGACATGAAGAACACTACTAAGAGAGGTAGTAGACGGAATCCCCGAATCGTGCCACCGTAGCTGCCCGGGAGGGCAACACGCGCAGCCTTCTACGGTCGAGTCCGTAGACGTAGACGCTCAGGCCTCGGAGAGCGGGGCCAGCTCGGGGCGCTTCGCGGTCACCATGTCGCCCGAGGACTTGCCCGTCAGCCGGCGCTTGACCCACGGGGCCAGGTGCTGGGTCGCCCACTTCGCGTCGGCCGCCTTGCGCGACATCCACGACAGCTCCTCCGGCGGCAGCGGCGCGGCCAGCCAGTCCGGGTCGCACGCCACGTCGAGCTTGCTCAGCACGTGCGCGGCCACGCGGCGGTGGCCCGCCGGCGACAGGTGCAGGCGGTCGATCCCCCACAGCCGCGGGTTGGCGAACTCGGTGTCGTCCCACAGCGAGACCACGTGCGCGCCGTACTTGTCGCCCACCGCCTCGATGGCGTTGTTGAACAGGTCGACCCGGGGGCGCAGCATCTTGCCGCCCGGCATGCGGCCCGTCATGTCGGCCCAGCGGAACATGACCACGTCGGCGCCGGTGGCGCACAGCCTCTCGATGGTGCGGTCGAAGCGGGCCACGATGCCCTCGTGCTCCCAGTTGCGGCGCAGCGCATCGTTGCCGCCGCCGGCGAAGCTGATCAGGTCGGGCTTCATGGCCACCGCCAGCGGGACCTGCTCGGCCGCGATGTTGTCGAACAGGCGGCCGCGGACGGCCAGGTTCGCGTACCGGAACTCGGGGCGGCCGACCGCCAAGACGCCGGCCACAAGGTCGGCCCAGCCGCGGTACCCCTTCCCGTCCGGCCGTGGATCATCGAGCCCCTCGGTGAAGCTGTCGCCCACCGCCACAAAGCTCCCCCACCGCTCCAAGGTCGTGCTCCTCCCCGTTGACAAAACCCCGTTCCGCATCCTTTCAGGGCCCATGTACGTGCGAAAGCGACTTTGCCGCACACCACACTTTCACCGGTGGTGCCTGTGGATAACGCCTGTGTACTTGTGGAAAAGCTGTGCACAACTAGGGTCTGACCATGATTTTCGTGCCGTACCACCTCGACGAGCGGCTGTCCGGGCTCGAGGCCGACCTGCCCGCCGCGCCCGGAACGACGGTGACCGCGGAGCTGGCCGAGGGCGACGTCTGGGCGCGGCTCGCGGCGCTGTACGACCGGGTCGCCGACGTGGTCGCGGCGCAGGAGACGACGCCGATCGTCATCTCCGGGGACTGCACCGTCTCGCTCGCGGCCGTGACCGGGCTGCAGCGCGCCGGCGAGGACGTCGGCGTCGTGTGGTTCGACGCGCACGGGGATGTGCAGACGCTGGAGACGACGACCTCCGGGTACATCGGCGGCATGCCTTTGCGCCTGCTGGTCGGGTATCGCCGCGAGCTCATCGCCGAGCGGCTCGGGCTGCGGGCCGTGCCCGAGGAGCGAGCGGTGCTCGCCGGAGCGAGGGATCTCGATCCCGCCGAGATCGAATATCTGGCCAGGGCTACGCTCATGCAGTACAACATCGATGCAATTCGTCCTCCGGACGGTAAGTTTCTCGTTCACGTGGATCTGGACGTCGTGGATCCGTCGGAGTTGCCCGGGCTGATGTATCCGGTCGGCGGCGGGCCCTCCGCGGACGCGCTCCTGACCTCGGTGCGCGAGCTCGTGGCCACCGGGCGAGTGGCCGGCCTGGACATCGCCTGCACCTGGCGGCCCGACGGCGGCAATGCTCAACGGCGGAATTTGATCGCCGCGCTTACTAAGAGTCTCTAAAGCAAACCCACAGAGTTTCGAACTCAAAGTAATCGCACAAAAGCACAGTGTATTGAGCGCCCGCGAAACACCTTCACGATTGGCCGAACGCGTGACCCAAGAAGCGCTTGTCTAGGGAATATTGGTAGCTGTGAGAGGACGGCATCGGGCCACGGACCTGAGGAGCAACGGGTTCGTCGCCCTCGCGGCCGGCATGATCCTTCCCCTCGTCGCCATCGGTGCCGTCTACAGCGGGTACCGCGCCATGTCGACGTCGGGCTGCGCGGGGACGGTGCGCCTGTCCATCGCCGCCAGCCCGGAGATCGCGCCGGTCATCAAGGACGTCGCGGCCCGGTGGGTGAAGACCGGTCCGCGGGTCAACGACGAGTGCGTCGCGGTCGACGTGGTCTCGGTCGCCTCCAGTGAGGTCGCCGCGGCCATCGCCGGCGAGAGCGGCGCGACCGTGCCCGGCGTCGGCCAGGCCGAAGGCAAGACCCAGGTACCCCAGGTCTGGATCCCCGACTCGTCGATCTGGATCCAACGCATGCGCGCGGCCCGCGAGGACCTGGTGACCCTCGCGTCGCCGTCGCTGGCCCGCAGCCCCATCGTGCTGGCCGTGCCCGAGCCGACCGCGAAGCAGCTCGGCTGGGTCGAGAACAAGGTCACCTGGAAGCAGGTGCTCGAGCAGATCGTCGGCAACAGCCAGATCATCCCGGGCATCGTCGACCCCAACCGCGACTCGGTCGGCGTGTCGACGCTGGTGGCAATGGCCTCGGTGCGCGACCAGTTCGGCCCCGAGGGCGACTCGCTGACCGTCGGCGCCGTCAAGTCCCTGATGTCGGGCAAGAACGAGCAGCAGTCCGGCCTCATCGGGCGCTTCCCGCGCGACGCCGACCCCAAGACCCTGTCCACCGCGGTGACCCTCGCGCCGCTGTCCGAGCAGGCACTGCACGCCTACAACGCCGCCGGACCGGCCGTTCCGCTCATCGCGGTGTACCCCGACCCGGCCCCCATCGCCCTGGACTTCCCGTACGCGGCGATGCCCCGCCTGGCCCCCGACCGCGAGGCCGCGGCCGACGCGTTCCGCCAGCAGCTGACCGGCTCCTCGTTCCGCAACCTGCTGGCCCAGCACCAGCTGCGCGCGAACGACGGCACGGTCGGCACCGGCATGACGCTGAGCCCCAGCGCCCCGCCCGGCGGCCAGGTCACCCCGGTGCCCGACGCCCAGGTGATCTCCAAGGCCCTGCAGATGTGGACCGAGATCACCCAGCCGTCGCGCATGCTGGCCGTCGTGGACGTCTCGGCGGCGATGAAGACGCCGGTGCCCACGGCCGGCGGACTGACCAAGGGGCAGGTCGCCGTCCAGGCCGCGCAGGGCGGCCTGGACCTGTTCCCCGATTCGTGGGCCGTCGGGCTGTGGTGCTTCTCCACGGCCATGCCCGGCGGGCACGACTACCAGGAGCTGGTGCCGATCGGCCCGCTCACCACCCAGCGCGACCAGCTGCGCGGAGCCCTCGGGGGCCTGAAGCCGAACCCCAAGGGCGGCAGCGGTTTGTACGACACGATCCTCGCCGCGTACCAGACGGTCCAGCAGGGCTGGGACCCCGGCCGCGGCAACTCGGTCGTCGTGGTGACCGGCGGCCGCAACAACGATTCGAACGGGCTCTCGCTCGACGGGCTGGTCACCGCGCTGCACAAGGCCGAGCACCAGGACCAGCCGGTGCAGATCATCGTCATCGGGGTCGGCTCCGAGGTCAACCAGGCCGAGATGCAGCGCGTCGTCGACGCCACGGGCGGCGCCGTCTTCATCGCCCCCGACCCGTCCAAGATCGGGGAAATCTTCATGAAGGCCCTCGCCCTCGACGACGGGCGCTGAACGTGAACCTCGATCTCTCGCCGGCGCTCGAAACGCCCGCGCTGCTCGCCCCGCCCGTCCTCGCCGCGCTGCCGTCGCTGCCCGGCGCCGACCAGGTGCGGGTCGCGCCGATCGATCCCGGGCTCGCCGACACGGCGGCCTTCTGCGCGGCGTACGACGTGACCCTCGAACAATCCGCGAACTGCGTGATCGTCGTCGGCAAGCCCGCCGGCGTCTACGCGGCGTGCGTCATCCTGGCGACCACCCGCGCCGACGTGAACGGGGCGGTCCGCCGGCTGCTGGGCACACGCAAGGCCAGCTTCGCGCCGATGGACGACGCGGTGGGGCTCTCCGGGATGGAGTACGGCGGGATCACGCCGATCGGGCTGCCCGCCGGCTGGCCCGTGTACGTCGACGCGCGCGTCACGTCCGTCGACGCCGCCGTCATCGGCTCTGGCATCCGCGGCAGCAAGATCGTGCTGCCCGGCGCGGTGCTGGCCTCACTGCCCGGCGCCACCGTCGTGGACGGCCTGGCTCTCTGAGACCTGGCGCTTGAGCCGCTGCAGGATCGCCGTGCCGCCGCGCACCCGGAGCGGGCTGATCGCCTCCGCCAGCCCCATGCGCTGATAGAGATCCGGCGGTACCGCGAGCACCTCGTCGGCCGTCGCACCCTCGAGCCCCTCGGCCAGGATGCCGGCGAACGCGCGGGTCGTCGGGGCCTCGGGCGGGCAGTCGAAGTACAGCCGAACGGTCTTCTGCTCGTTGACCTCGACCTTCAGGAAGAAGGGCGTCTGGCACTCGGGCACCTGCTCCATGCCCGCGTGTCCCTCGAGCTCGGGCGGCAGCGGCGGCACGGCGTCAGAGAACTCGAGCAACATCTCGAGCACCACATCGCGCGGCGCGGAGGCGAACTCCTCGACGATCGCGGCCAGCTTGCCGGGCATCTCCACCTTGTTAACGTACCGCTGTGCCGAACCTCGTTGCAGATGTGGTTGTGCGCGGCCGCCTCGCCGCGCTGCCGCAGCCCGTCCTGCCCGCCGACGGCCTGCTGCTGCGCCCGTGGCGGCTCGCCGACCAGCCCGCGGTCGTCGCGGCGTACTCGGACCCGGCCATCCAGCGCTGGCACTGCCGCGCGATGGATGACGACGAGGCGGCGGCCTGGCTCGCGGCCTGGCCGGAGCGGTGGAGCACCGAGACCCGCGCCGGCTGGGCGATCACGACGGACGGCGAGGAGGTGGCCGGGCAGATCTCGCTCCGGGCCCTGCAGCTGACCGACGGGCAGGCCGAGGTGTCGTACTGGGTGCTGCCCTCGCACCGCGGCCGGCGCATCGCCCCGCGGGCGCTCGCGGCCCTGTCGGCCTGGGCGTTCGGGGAGCTCGGGCTGCACCGGCTGGAGGTCCGGCACTCGATGGGCAACGAGCCGTCGTGCCGCGTGGCGACTGCGGCCGGCTTCCCGGCCGAGGGCGTGCAGCGCGGCTCGCTGCTGCACCAGGACGGCTGGCACGACATGCACGTACACGCGCGCCTCGACTCCGATTAGCCGGGGCGCGCGTGTTCTATTGCGCTGTCTTCAGTTGTTGGGCGCGGCCTTGCTGATTCCGCCGAGCACCGACTCCGGGTCGATCTCTTCCGCGAGATCGCCGATCGACACGATGCCCACCAGGCCGTTGTTGTCGTCGCAGACCAGTACCCGGCGAACGGCCTGGTCGCGCATCAGCAGCGCGGCCGAGTGGATCGAGTCCTCCGGCCGCACGGTCACCAGCGCCTTGGTGACGATCTCCCCGATCGTCGTGGCCGCCGGGTCACACCGTTCGGCAACGGCCCGCACCACGATGTCCCGGTCGGTCACGACCCCGGTGAGCTCGGGCCCGTCCGCCACGACCACATCGCCGATATCCTGCTCCCGCATGGTCCGCGCCGCTTCGGCGAGAGTCGTCTCGCTCGGCAGATAGACCACATTTGTGGTCATCACGTCCCGGACTGTCTGCATCGTCATCGCCAAGACCCTCCCGACCCTCGTTGCCGACTTGTTACCCAACTCACGAATCTCTTAACGATCACTACGCCGGGAGCCGATCGGTCCTCTCGGTCTTCAAAAACAGCGTCGCGCCCTGTACCCCGTTGTGCTGGTCGAGCTCGTCCCACGCGAGCAGCACCCCGGTCGTCGGGTCGAACACCAGCACCTCCGTCATGTCCCCGTTGCGAACCCGCGCCCCGACGCCGGCGCGCCCCGCCCGGTCGACGGTCCGCCCGACCCACTCGACGCCTTCGGTGTGCGCGAGCCGGTCGAGCAGCCGCGCCCGCAGGCCGAGCGGGACCACGTGGACGCTGAACAGGTCCCGGATCGCCCAGCAGGCCTCGACGGGCCCCCGCTCGAACAGATGGTCGACGGTGGGCAGCGGCTTGGTCGACCCCACCATGCCGGCGCCGAGGTCATCCGTGTGCGGCCCGGGATCCCCGGTCGGCTGCTTCCTGTTCTTCCAGTACTGCCGGGATGCCTCGTTCGGAAACACCGCCGGCAGCTGCCGGGTGACGATGCGCCCGGCCCCCTGCTCGTCGAACCAGATGTCCCGCTCCTGCGGAACGATGATCTGCGAGTTGCCGCCGGGCGCGTCGTCGAACACCTGGTTCCACGACACGACGCCGATGTGGGTGTACTTCCCGTGCTGCGACTCGTACGCCGCGGCCTTCGGCGCCGCCGGCGGATCACCCTGCTCGAACGCCATGGGCCGGACGACGGGCCAGAAGTCGAGCGCCAGGTCATCCACAACGGCCCCTTCCGGCGCTGTTTTTTCTGGAGCGCGAACCGCTCGGTACGCCACCGCTACTCCGCCGCCCACCAACAGCACGAGCACCGCGGCGGCCACGAGCACCAGCCGGGACGCCCGCCGCCGCCGGTGCCCCGGCGCATCGACCATGAGCGCCCGGGCGTCGACGGCGCGGACCTGCAGCCCCCGGGCCGGATCGAAGCGCCGGAGCATTTCGGTGACCTTCTGCCGATCAGACACACTCGACCTCCCTGTACTCACCCAGCGCCGCCTGAAGCCGCTTGCGCGCCCGATGCAGCCGCACCGCGGCGGCCGACCTGGAACACCTGAGCACAACGGCGGCCTCGCGCAGCTCGAGCTCCTCCCACGCCACGAGCCGGAGAATCTCCTGGTCCCGCTCGGGCAGCGCACTTATCGCCCGGAGCACGTCGACCATCTCGGCCGAGGTGTCCTCAAACCCCGCGCGCAGCGAGGTTTCGTGCGGTACAACGGGCGGCGCCTTCCCCCGCCGATGATTGGCAATGACGTTCCGGGCAACCCCGTAAAGCCACGGCAACTCCCGCACGGGCACGTCATCCCGCCGCCGCCAGGCCACGATGAACGCCTCTTGCGCCAGGTCGGTAGCCACCCCGGCATCGAAAACCCGCCGAAACGCATAGCGCACGACGGCCTCGAAGTGCGCGGCAAACAGCCGGGTGAACCACTCCTCGCCCCGCTCCACACAGCCTCCCCGCGTAGACGACACTCACCCCGTATGTGTCGCCCCGGGCTCAAGGGTTTACATGGAGCGTGGTCATGCGACGTTTCGGGATCTCCTCACCCCTGCCGGCGGACGCCGTACGCGCCCAGCTGAGCGACGCCCTTGCCGGCCATCGAGGAACATTCGGAGCGAGCCTAGGCCCGGCCGGCGTGGTGCGAGGCCACGTGCGAGAGGACCGCGTCAAGCTGGTAGCGATGCACGCCGGCCTGGGCATGTGGTCGCCGACCGCCCTGAAGGGCCGCCTGCGATCGACCCCGACCGGCTGCGTGCTGGACTACGACATCGGCTGGAGCATGCCGGTCCAACTGCTCGGCTCGACGCTGATCGGCGCCATCCTGCTCACCGCCGCCGGCGGCGCGGCTGCAGCGACATACCAACTGGTGACGGGGCATCTCAACGCGGCGGGCACCCCAGCGGCAGTGACCGGCGGGGCGGCGCTGGCCGCTTTGATCGTCTACGGCCTGGCAACGACCGTGCGCTGGGCAAGCCGCGACCAGGTGGCCCTGCTCCATTCATGGCTGACCGAACAAACCAGCCGCCGCTGAGCTGGACGAACCCGTCGGTGTGGTCTCACGGGGCGTCGATCGCGACGTCGACCTGGATCGAAGCAACCGGTATACCCGTCGAGAGGAGATCCAGCGCAGGCAGCGAACGCCATGCGAGGACACCAGCACGCGTTTCCATTCCCGGGAGCGAAGCAACCCGGTGCCAATGGCGAAGCCGAGGCATGGGGGGTGCGGGGTGGGAACCCCCCGCCTCGAGCGAGCGAAGCGAGCGGGAAGGATCCACCGTCGCAACGGCGAATAGGGCGCCGCCCTATGAGCAGGGTGCGCCGATCGACGGTGGAAGCGAGGGGACTCGAACCCCTAACCCCCGCCTTGCAAAGGCGGTGCTCTGCCAGTTGAGCTACGCCCCCGCTCGGGGTGGGCTACAGACTAGCGCAGGTCCGGAGCGGTCGTCGCCTCGTGCCAGAGGGCGCGCTCTTCGTTCGCGGACTTGACGCGCTTCGCGACGTAGGCGGCGGCTCCGACGACGGCGACCACCAGAAGCACCTTTTTCCACATGTGGGGCTAGCTGGAATCGAACCAGCGACCTCAGAGTTATCAGCTCTGCGCTCTAACCGACTGAGCTATAGCCCCAGCAAAACAGCCGCCGGGAAGAACTCCCCGAAGCGGTGCGAACAGAAGGTTACCGTACCCCACGCGCCCGGCTCAAACCGGTTCCCCCCTGGCGCGGCGAGCCGAAGCCAGGGGGGACGAAACCGCAGGTCAGTCCTTTTCGGCGAGCGTGAGCTCGATGCCGCCGACCAGGTCGGCGCACACGTTGTAGATGAACGAGCCCAGGGTTGCCAGGGCCGTGAAGAGGACCACGTTCACGACGCCCAGCAGGGCGGCGCCGCCGATGACGCCCTTCGCGGTGATGCGGAAGGTGCTGTCGGCCGAGCCGCCGGTCGAGCTGACCAGGTCGGCCAGGAGCTTGTTGATGCTCTTGAAGACGTCCATCGCGTCCAGGGCCAGGTACAGGACCGAGGTCGCGACGATCAGGACTACGAAGAGAACGAAGCTCACGGCGAAGGCGAACTTCATCACCGACCACGGGTCGATCCGCTTGAGGTGCAGGCGGGCCCGGCGCGGGCCGCGGCCCACGGCGGAGCTGACCGTCTTGCGCGCCGCGCGGACGGCCTCGGTGACGCGGGCCGAGCCGCTCACCGCCGGGGTCGGCGTATGGATGGCCTGCGTCGCGGCCGCGGCCGGCGTGCGCACCGCCGCGCGGGCGATGGCCGAGACGCTGGCCGTGCCCGTGGCGGTCGAACCCATGGCCGCGCCGGAGATCGGGGCCGTTGCGCCGCCGAGGCTCGACGGTGACTGGATCGGCACGGTGAGTGAGTCGGGCGGCGGGGCCATACCGGGGGCACGCTGGAACTTCGGCGTGCCGCCGCTCGTGTGCTCGGCGGGCGAGCCCAAAGAGCTCGACGAGCCGAACGAGCCGGCCCCGTTGACCGAGCCAGGCTCTCCACCGGCGGCAGGCGCCCCCGAGTCAGATCCCGTCATGGCAGCCTCTCCGGCCTTCTTGGCCTCATCGGTTGCCGAGGCGGTCCCCGACTTCGCCTGAGTGTCTGTCATCCAACTAGTCCTGTTCGTCGGGCTCATCGGCGTTGCGGGCGATCGCGACGATGGTCACACCCTCGGGAAGGTCCATGAGCTTGACCCCCATTGTGTTCCGATCTCTCGTACGCCGTACAGGCTTCACGGGAGTCCGGATCACGCCACCGTTGGAGGTGATGGCGAACAGCTCGTCATCCGGGCTGATCACCACCGCGCCGACGAGACCACCGCGCCGCGACGTGATTTTAGCGGTCAGGACGCCCTTGCCGCCGCGCCCTTGCACCGGATACTCCTCGATGGGAGTCCGCTTGGCAAAACCACCGTCGGTGGCCACCAGAACGTCCAGGTCCATCCCCTCGCGCACCACTTCCATGGCGAGCAGCTCGTCACCCTCGGCGAAGCGCATCCCGATCACGCCGGAAGTCGCCCGGCCCATGGGTCGCAGCGCGTCGTCGTTGGCGGTGAACCGGATCGCCTGGGCCTGCTTGCTCACCAGGAGGAGGTCGTCCTCCGGGCCGAGCAGCGCGGCGCCCACCAGCTCGTCGTCCTCGCGCAGGTTGATCCCGATGATGCCGCCCGACCGGTTGGAGTCGAACTCCTCCAGCCTGGTCTTCTTCACCAGGCCATCCTTGGTCGCGAGGACCAGGTACGGCGATACCAGGTAGTTCGGAATCTCGATCACCTGCGCGATGTGCTCGTCGGGCTGGAATGCCAGCAGGTTGGCGACGTGCTGACCCTTCGCCGACCGGCTGGCCTCGGGCAGCTCGTAAGCCTTTGCCCGATAAACCCGACCTTTATTCGTGAAGAACAACATCCAGTCGTGCGTCGAGCACACGAAGAAGTGGCTGACGATGTCGTCCTGCCTCAGTGTCGCACCCGAGACGCCCTTACCGCCGCGCTTCTGGGAGCGGTACAGGTCGACCTTCGTGCGCTTCGCGTAGCCGGTCCGAGTGATAGTCACCACAACGTCCTCGCGAACGATGAGGTCCTCCATGGAGACCTCGCCGTCGAACGGGATGACCTGGGTGCGCCGTTCGTCGCCGCGCCGGGCGACGATCTCGGCCAGCTCCTCGGAGACGATCTGCCGCTGCCGCTCGGGCTTGGCCAGGATGTCCTTGTAGTCCGCGATCTCGATCTCGATCTTGGCCAGCTCGTCGAAGATGCGCTGGCGCTCCAGGGCGGCGAGCCGGCGCAGCTGCATGTCGAGGATCGCGGTGGCCTGGATGTCGTCGATGTCGAGCAGGTTCATCAGGCCGTTCTTGGACTCCTCGGCGCTGGGCGACCGCCGGATGAGGGCGATGACCTCGTCGAGCATGTCCAGGGCCTTGACCAGGCCGCGCAGGATGTGCGCCCGCTCCTCGGCCTTGCGCAGCCGGTACCGCGTCCGCCGCACGATGACCTCGACCTGGTGGGCCACGTAGTGCCGCACGAACTGGGCCAGGTTGAGCGTGCGCGGCACCCCGTCGACCAGGGCCAGCATGTTGGCGCCGAAGGTCTCCTGCAGCTGCGTGTGCTTGTAGAGGTTGTTCAGCACCACCTTGGCGACCGCGTCGCGCTTGAGCACGATCACCAGGCGCATGCCGGTACGGCCGGAGGACTCCTCGCGGATGTCGGCGATGCCGGCGAGCTTGCCCTCCTTCACCAGGTCGGCGATGCGCTCGGCGAGGTTGTCGGGGTTGACCGCGTAGGGCAGCTCGGTCACCACGAGGATGGTCCGGCCCCGGGGGTCCTCCTCGACCTCGACCACGGCGCGCATGCGGATCGAGCCACGGCCCGTGCGGTACGCGTCGACGATGCCCGCGGTACCGACGATGAGGCCCTTGGTGGGGAAGTCCGGGCCCTTGACGATCCCGATCAGCTCGTCGAGGGTCTCGGCCTCGTCGGCGTCGGGGTGGTCGAGGCACCACTGCACCGCGTTGGCGATCTCGCGCAGGTTGTGCGGCGGGATGTTTGTCGCCATGCCGACCGCGATGCCCGTGCTGCCGTTGACCAGCAGGTTGGGGATGCGCGAGGGCAGGATGGTGGGCTCCTGGGCCCGGCCGTCGTAGTTCGGGACGAAGTCGACGGTGTCCTCGTCGATGTCCCGCAGCATCTCCATGGCCAGCGGGTCGAGGCGGGCCTCGGTGTACCGCATGGCCGCGGCGGGGTCGTTGCCCGGCGAGCCGAAGTTGCCGTTGCCGTCGATGAGGGGGTACCGCAGCGACCAGCTCTGGGCCATACGCACGAGGGCGTCGTAGATGGACGCGTCGCCGTGCGGGTGGTAGTTGCCCATCACATCGCCGACGACGCGGGCGCACTTGACGTACCCGCGGTCGGGGCGATACCCGCCGTCGAACATCGCGTAGAGGATCTTGCGGTGCACCGGCTTGAGACCGTCGCGCACGTCGGGCAGGGCGCGCCCGACGATCACGCTCATCGCGTAGTCGAGGTACGAACGCTGCATCTCGACTTCGATGCCGACCGGCTCGATTCGGCTGGCGACCGCAGACCCACCCTCAGCCGGAGTCTCTCCCGGGTTCTCAGGGGTGGAAGTCGGTTCCGTCACGCTGGATATTCCTTATCTCTCTCAGCCGGTCAGATCAGATGTCGAGGAACCGGACGTCCTTGGCGTTCCGCTGGATGAACGAGCGGCGCGCCTCCACGTCTTCGCCCATGAGGACGCTGAAGAGCTCGTCCGCGGTTGCAGCGTCGTCCAAGGTCACTTGGCGCAGCATCCGGGTCTCCGGGTTCATCGTGGTCTCCCACAGCTCCGGATAGTTCATCTCGCCCAGACCCTTGAACCGCTGGATGTCGTCCGGCTTCGCGTTGGGCTTGGTGCGCTGCCGCAGCTCGATCAGGCCGTCGCGCTCCCGGTCGGTGTACGCGTACTGCGCGTCGTCGCCCTTCTTGTTCCATTTGATCTTGTACAGCGGGGGCGCCGCGAGATACACGTGCCCGAGCTCGATCAGCGGTCGCATGAACCGGAACACCAGGGTCAGCAGCAGCGTCTGGATGTGCTGGCCGTCGACGTCGGCGTCGGCCATGAGGATCAGCTTGTGGTAGCGCAGCTTCTCGATGTCGAACTCGTCGTGGATGCCGGTGCCCAGCGCCGTGATGAGCGCCTGGACCTCGTTGTTCTTCAGCACGCGGTCGATGCGCGCCTTCTCCACGTTGAGGATCTTGCCGCGGATCGGCAGGATCGCCTGGACCCGCGGGTCGCGGCCCTGCTTGGCCGAGCCGCCGGCCGAGTCGCCCTCGACGATGAACACCTCGCACAGGCGCGGGTCGTTCGACTGGCAGTCGGCCAGCTTGCCCGGCATCGAGCCGGACTCGAGCAGCGACTTGCGCCGGGCCAGCTTGCGGGCCTGGGAGGCGGCGATGCGCGCCCGGGCGGCCTGCGAGGCCTTGGTGATGATGGTCTTGACCTCGGCCGGGTTCCGGTCGAACCAGTCGACCAGCCGGTCGTTGCACACCTTCTGCACGAAGCTGCGCGCCTCGGTGTTGCCGAGCTTGGTCTTGGTCTGACCCTCGAACTGCGGGTTGGCCAGCTTCACCGAGATGATCGCGGCCAGGCCCTCGCGGATGTCCTCGCCGGTGAGCTTCTCGTCGCCCTTGAGGAACTTCTTGTCCGCGCCGTACTTGTTCACCACGGACGTCAGCGCACTGCGGAAGCCCTCCTCGTGGGTGCCGCCCTCGTGCGTGTTGATCGTGTTGGCGAACGTGTAGACGCTCTCGCCGTACGACTCGTTCCATTGCATCGCGATCTCCACCGCGATGCCCTCACCCTCGGAGCCGAACTCGACGACGGTGCGGTGGATCGGGGTCTTGGTCGCGTTGAGGTGCCGGACGAAGTCGGCGATGCCGCCCTCGTAGCAGAAGACGACCTCCCGCTTCTCCTCCGGCGTGTCGGGGCGCTCGTCGCGCAGCTCGATCTTGAGGCCGCGGTTGAGGAAGGCGTACTCCTGGATGCGCCGGTACAGCGTCTCGTAGACGAACGTGGTCGTCTCGAAGATCGTCGGGTCGGGCCAGAAGGTCACGCTGGTCCCGGTCCGGTCGGTCTCCTCGCCCCGCTGCAGCGGGTCGGGCTTGGAGTGGTTGTAGGTCTGGCGCCAGACGTACCCGTCCTTGTGGATCTCCAGGTCGATGCGCGTCGAGAGCGCGTTGACGACCGAGATGCCGACGCCGTGCAGACCGCCGGAGACCGCGTAGGCCTGGCCGTCGAACTTGCCGCCGGCGTGCAGCATGGTCAGCACGACCTCGACGGTGGGCCGCTTCTCCTTGGGGTGCATGTCGACCGGAATGCCGCGGCCGTTGTCCACGACCCGCACGCCCCCGTCGGCGCGCAGCGTGACCTCGATCGTGTCGCAGTAGCCGGCCAGCGCCTCGTCGACGGCGTTGTCCACGACCTCCCACACCAGGTGGTGCAGGCCGCGCTCGCCCGTGGAGCCGATGTACATGCCGGGCCGCTTGCGGACCGCCTCGAGCCCCTCGAGGACGGTGATCGACGCGGAGTCGTAGGACTGTTCGGGCTTGTTTGCTGCCACCCTCGGTCGCTTTCTCGCACTGGCCGGCCACGCGGAGGGCGTCCCGGGTCTCGTGCGGAGTCGGTGCGGGCGCGTCCGGGGCGGAGCAGGCACGCCGGTATCCGGCGCCGCCCTGGCAGGCGCCCTCAACTCCGGCGGCCGACCACCGCTGTGACGTGCACGCGGGATGTGATCGACTGTTCTCTGAGCCGATGTAATCCTACTGTGTCCGGGCGACAATTTCGCACCGGGACGGGTCTGTGATCGCCGTAGCGGCCCGAACGGTGCGGGGCGAAGGTCCCCCCATGCAAGAGGGGGTCCCGGCGCCTGGTGGCGGGCGGCACAGGCAGTACTGCATCCGGATCCGCCATTTGGAGCTTCCGGGGGTCGCGCAAGGGGCCGTTCGTGCCGTATGTTCCCCGCCGCGGGGGCGGGCGTACAGAAGTGAAAGATGAGGGGTGCGCGATGGGGCTGGACAACGTCGCCGTGCAGTGGCCGCGCACCGGTCGTTTCTACGACCCGGTCGCGCCGGCCGAGTTCGTCGACTTCGCGGACCTGGCGGAGGCGCTGCCGCTGCACGCCGGGCCGGCCGCGGCCCTGGCCGATCACGTGGCCAAGACGGGCACCGTGCGCGTGACCGGATACACCGAGCTCGTCGACCTCCTCTTCGGGCTCAACGGCGTGCTCTTCGCCACAGATGCGGCCGCCGAGGACGAGGATCCGGTCATCAGCCCCGATGACTGCGCCTGGATCGCCGGCGGGCTGGAGCGGTTCGTCAACGGCCACGCCGAGTACGGCGACGAGATCACCTTCGAGACCGTGAGCGCCGTGCTGCGCAAGGCCCTCGAGGGCTCCCGCCTCGCCGAGCAGCAGCTGCGGTGGCTGCAGAGCCGGCTCGACGCGCTGCGCGACGACGCCGGCAACGCGCCGCAGTGGTCGTACTCCATCGCCGAGCTCGACGTCCTGGCCAAGTTCTACCGCCGGTGCGCCAACCGCGGCTTCGCGGTGTACGCGGACTTCTAGGCCCTGTCCTGCCGATCATGCCGGCCTGCGCCGGGCCCAGGCCCTCGCCCAGGCCGGCCCGGCGCGCTGCGCCAAGCCGGCCCGCCCAAGGCGCTGCGCGCACCCCGCGAAGGCCGGGTTACAACACCGGTAGCCAGGCCTCCGCGGGGCACACGCAGGCGAAATCTGGACCTCGTCTCGGCTCGACATGACCGACAGGACAGGACCTAGCCGTACGTGTCGCGGGGCCCGCGGCCCCGGATGCGGCGCGGCCCGTTGCTCCACGACGGCGTGCTCGGCCCTTGGATGTGCAGCCGCTTGACCACGTTGTGACCGACCTCACGCGCGATCTGGGCCAGCAGCCGGGTCGCCAGCATCCGCAGCTGGGTCGACCACGCCGTCGACTCGGCCTCGATGGTCAGCTCGCCGTCCTCCAGCTTGAGCGGGCGGCTGTGCGCGGCGATGTCGTCGCCGACGACCTTGGCCCACTCGCCGAAGATCCGCGCCTCGCGGGTCGGCTGCGACCAGCCCCGCTGCTTGATCAGGCGGTCGAGGACCGCACCGAAGGGCTGCGGGTCGCGCGGGTCCGGGCCCGGTCCGGTGTACCCGCGCCGGCGCGGCTGGGAGTCGAGCGCGGACTTGCGCCGCGGCTGCGCGCGGTGCTTGGCCAGCGCGGCCTCGACCGCGGCCCGGGCCAGCTCGGGACCCGACTGTTCGGATTTGTCAGACACGTCGCACCTCACCCCCGCCGACCTCGAAGCGCATTCCGCGCAGGGCCGACGGGACATCATCCTCCACCGCGCAGGTCACGATCAGCTGACTCGCCCCGCCGACGAGCCCGGCGAGCCGGTCGCGCCGGCCCGTGTCGAGCTCGGCGAACACGTCGTCGAGCACGAGCACCGGCTCCACGCCGTCGTCGCGCAGCAGGTCGTACGCGGCCAGGCGCAGGGCCAGCGCGTACGACCACGACTCGCCGTGGCTCGCGTACCCCTTGGCCGGCAGCTCGCCGAGGGTCAGCGTGAGCTCGTCGCGGTGCGGGCCGACAAGCGTCACGCCCCGGTCGATCTCCGACGGTCGCGATTCCGACAGCGCGGCGAGCAGCGCCGCCTCGAGGTCGTCGCCGAGCGGGTAGGAGGCGCTGTAGGCGATCCGCGCGTCGGAGCGGCTCGCGCTGACCGCGGCGTACGCCTTGGCCACGTGCGGCGCGAGCGCGTCGACCAGGTCGAGCCGGGCGCGCACCAGCTGGGCCCCGTGGCGGGCCAGGTGCGTGTCCCACACGTCGAGCGTGGACAGGTCGCCGCCGCGGCTCCCGCCGGTCTTGCGGGCCAGGTAGGAGCTGCGCAACAACGCGTTGCGCTGCTTGAGCACCCGGTCGTAGTCGGAGCGGACCCCGGCGAAGCGGGGCTGGCGGGCGACGAGGAGCTCATCGAGGTACCGCCGCCGCTCTGAAGGGTCTCCGCGGATCAGCGAGAGGTCCTCGGGCGCAAAGAGCACCAGGCGCAGGGCGCCGAGGATGTCGCGCGTGCGGGCGACGGGCGCCCGGCCGAGGCGGGCCTTGTTGGCGCGGCCCGGCTCGATCGAGAGCTCGATGAGCAGCTCACGCTCGTCGTGCACGACGGCGCAGCGGACCACGGCGCGGCCGGCGCCGAAGCGCACGAGCGGCGCGTCCGTGGCGACCCGGTGCGACTCCAGGGTCGCCACGTAGGCGAGGGCCTCGACGAGGTTGGTCTTGCCGACCCCGTTGGGCCCTACGAGCACGCACGGCCCGGGGCCCAGCTCGACAACGACCCGCTCATAGCTTCGGAAGTCGACGAGCTCCAGGCCCCGGACGTACACATTCAGTCCTTCTTGACCGCGTGGCCGCCGAACTGGTTGCGCAGCGCGGCGACGGCCTTCATCGCCGGCGAGTCGTCCTGGCGGGAGGCGAAGCGGGCGAACAGCGAGGCGGCGATGACGTTCATGGGCACGGCGAGGCGGATGGCCTCCTCGACGGTCCAGCGGCCCTCGCCCGTGTCGTCGGCGTAGCCCTTGATCCCGGCGAGCTGCGGGTCCTCGTCCAGCGCGCGGTCGAGCAGGTCGAGCAGCCACGACTGCACGACGGAGCCGGCCCGCCAGCTCTTGATGACCTCGGGGATGTTGTCGACGTACTCCGAGGCCTCGAGCAGCTCGTAGCCCTCGGCGAAGGCGTGCATCATGCCGTACTCGATGCCGTTGTGGACCATCTTCGCGTAGTGCCCGGCACCGGGGCCGCCGGCGTGCGCGAAGCCGAACTCGCCCTCCGGCTTGAGGCCCTCGAAGATCGGCATGCAGTGGTCGACGTACTGCTTCTCGCCGCCGACCATGAGCGCGTAACCGTTGGTCCGGCCCCAGATGCCGCCGGAGACGCCCACGTCGAGGTAGCCGATGCCCTTGGTGGCGAGCCGCTCGGCCCGCGGCTTGTCGTTGCTGAAACGCGAGTTGCCGCCGTCGATCACGATGTCGCCGGACTGCAGCAGGCCCGAGAGCTCGTCGATCGTGGGCTCGGTGAACTGCACCGGGACCATGATCCAGACCACGCGGGGCGCGGCGAGCTTCTCGACGAGCTCCTTCAGGGACGGCACGTCGGTGACGTCGGGGTGGTGGTCGAAGCCGATGACCTCGTGCCCGGCGGCCCGGAGCCGCTCGCGCATGTTGAAGCCCATCCTGCCCAGGCCGATAAGACCGAGCTGCATTGTGGTGCCTCCGAATCAGCTGCCGATGCGAACCGGCATGATCAAGTACCAGTACCCAGGGACGATTTCTCCATCATCCTTTGCCGGGGACATGACCGCAGGCTTCTTCGGGTCAGTGAAGGACAGCACCGCGATCGGCGCGTCGAGCGCCTTGAGACCGTCCAGCAGATACTGGTGATTGAAGGCGATCGTCATCGCCTCGCCTTCGTACTGGCAGTCCATCGCCTCGCTGGCCTTCGCGTCCTCGCTGCCGCTGGCCTCCACGACGAGCCCGTCGGTGCTGAAGGACAGCCGCACCGGGGTCTGCCGCTCGGCGACGAGTCCGACGCGCCGGACGACCTCGTTCAGCGCCGCGACCGGGATTCGCGCCTGGGCGTTGTGGGTGTCGGGCAGCAGCGCTCGTACCTTCGGGAAGTCCCCGTCGAGCAGGCGTGACGTCGTGCGCCGCGCGCCGCCGGCAAAGCCGATCATGCCCTCGCCGATCTTGCCGCGGGACAGCGCGACCGAGACGGAGCCGCCGAGCGGGCCGAGGGTCTTGGCGGTGTCGTCGAGGGTGCGGGCGGGCACCAGGGCGGCGACGCTCATGTCGGGCTCGTCCGGGCGCCACTCCAGCTCGCGGACGGCGAGGCGGTAGCGGTCGGTCGCCAGCAGCGTGAGCTTGCTGCCCTCGATCTCGATACGCACGCCGGTCAGCATCGGCAGGGTGTCGTCCTTGCCGGCCGCGATTGCGACCTGCGAGACGGCCCCGGCGAACACGGTGGCCTCGACGCTGCCCGCGGACTCGGGCATCTCCGGCAGGGTCGGGTAGTCCTCGACCGGCATGGTCGGCAGCGTGAACCGCGCGCTGCCGCAGGTGATCTCGACGTGCGCCCCGACCGCGGCGAAGTCCACCGGCTTGGCCGGCAGGGCCTTGGTGATCTCGGCGAGCAGCCGGCCGGACACGAGTGTCGCGCCGTCGGCGTCGGCCTGCACCTCGACGGTGACCTGGCTCGAGACCTCGTAGTCGAAGCCGGACACCTGGAGGCGGCCGTCGGCGACCCGCAGCAGGACGCCGGCGAGAACTGGCACCGAGGGGCGGCTGGGCAGGCTCTTGGCCGTCCAGGCGACGGCATCGGCAAGCGCGTCGCGCTCGACTCGGAACTTCATCGCGGTCCTCCCGCATCGTCATCGGTACTTCATGTTCGCCGCTTGTCGCACGCCACATGCCCGGGCCGCCAGCTTTTCGCTCCGGGGCGTACATGGCCGTGGGTTCGATTCTCGCCGGTGCCGGGGTCGCTCATCGAACCTTAGGGCCTCCGGGGCGGGGTCGTGCACCGACCCCGCCGAATCCGGCGGCCCGGCTCGATCCACACACTGATGATTGCTTTTCTTCTCTCTTTAAAAGAAAAACTACTCGTAATCATAGGTGGTGTGGAAACTGTGGAAAACCGGTGTTCGTCCAGCTCAAACCACTTATAGCACTGGGTATGAGCTGTGCATGACCCGGTGGGCTCAGCCCTGTGGATTGTGGATGAAGCTTTGTCCACAGCCTTTGTCCACCGGTTGTCCACCGGTAATCCCCAGGGTTTTCCCGTGGCTGTGGATATCGTAGGGCCCGAACCTCGTTCACGTTCGGTCGGTTGTCCACTCACTCTCCGGATGCGTCCACAGGTCTTCCACACCTAGTCCCCAGAAGTTATCCACAGCCTGTGGGGCCAGCCTGTGTGCGAACGGTAGCCACCCGGTGACTCACCCCCGGAATTTGGCACGAACCGAGTTATCCACAGGATTTCTGTGGACAGCGTGTGGAAGCTGGGGAAAACCGAGCCGATCGGGGCCCGAACCGGCTGTGGACGACCGGCCTCAACCTGTGGGCGGGGTGTGGACAACGTAGGGCCATTTGGCAACTGCCACGAGGTCAGCCGCGGCTGCGGCATGTGGACAACCCGTTGTCCACACCCTGTGAAAAGGGCCGGTGGACGACCATTTTTCTGTGGAAAAGCCGATCAGGTCGTCTGCTTGATGCGGTTCGTCAGCTCGGCGATCTGGTTGTAGAGCGAGCGCCGCTCGGCCATCTGCTGCCGGATTTTGCGGTCGGCGTGCATGACGGTCGTGTGGTCGCGGCCGCCGAACGCCTGCCCGATGCGGGGCAGCGACAGGTCGGTGAGCTCGCGGCACAGGTACATCGCCACCTGGCGCGCGTTCACCAGCACCCGCGACCGGCTGTGCCCGCGCAGGTCCTCCAGGCTCACCCCGAAGTAGTCCGCCGTCGACGCCATGATCTGGTCGGCGGTGATCTCCGGGCCGGAGCCGTCGGGGATGAAGTCGCGCAGGACCTCCTCGGCCAGGCTGAGCTCGACCGGGGAGCGCGTCAGGTTCGCGAACGCCGTGACGCGGATCAGGGCGCCCTCGAGCTCGCGGATGGACGACGCGATCCGCGACGCGATGAACTCCAGCACGTCCGGCGGGGCGAAGAGCCGCTCCTGGGCAGCCTTCTTCTGCAGGATCGCGATACGGGTCTCGAGGTCCGGCGGCTGGATGTCGGCGAGCAGGCCCCACTCGAACCGCGTGCGCAGCCGGTCCTCCAGCGTGGCCAGCTGCCGCGGGGAGCGGTCGGAGCTGATCACGATCTGCTTGTTGGCGTTGTGCAGCGTGTTGAACGTGTGGAAGAACTCCTCCTGGGTCCGCTCGCGGGTCTCCAGGAACTGGATGTCGTCGATCAGGAGGATGTCGACGTCGCGGTACCGCCGCTGGAACGCCTGCGTCTTGTCGTCACGCAGGCTGTTGATGAAGTCGTTCGTGAACTCCTCCGTCGACACGTACCGCACGAAGCGCGCGTTGCCCAGCATCGTGGCGTACTGCCCGATGGCGTGCAGCAGGTGCGTCTTGCCGAGGCCGGAGCCGCCGTAGATGAACAGCGGGTTGTAGGCCTTCGCCGGAGACTCGGCGACCGCGACCGACGCGGCGTGCGCGAAACGGTTGGACGAGCCGATGACGAAGGTCTCGAAGGTGTACTTCGGGTTGAGCCGGTTCCCCGCCGAGTCCCCGGCCGGCGTGGGAGCGCCGCGGCGGTCCTCGCGGCCGGTCCCGGGCGTCGACGGGCGCGCCGGCGGAAG